>NZ_CP157613.1:220000-5020000 GCF_048301545.1 Variovorax sp. NFACC27 | reverse complement strand
AAACGACGGGCCGTCACGATGCCGACCAGGATCACCACGGCGCCTACGAACTCGGTGACGCTCAGGTACTCGTGGAACAGATAGGCCCCGAACACGGTGGCTATGACGGGCTGGATCAGCAGGGTGATCGACGACATCGCGGCAGGCAGCTTGGCCAGCGCATAGGCGATGAGGCCCTGGCCGCCGACGTGCGAGACGACGGCCAGCGCCACCAGCATCAGCACGCCGTGGAGCGTGTGCGGCACGAGCGATTCGCCGCGCAGCAGCGTGATGGGCAGCAGCACGATGAAGGTGCCGACGCTGCTCCAGGCCATGACGGTCATCGTCCGGTAGTTGGAGCGCACGAGGCTCACCGCCAGCAGATAGGAGCCGTAGAAGACGGCAGTGAGCAGCCCCAGCAGGTTGCCCGCCATGTAGCTGGAGCCGAAGTCGAGCCGGTGGCCTATGAGGATGAACGCGCCGGTCAGCGCGAAGAGCATGCCGAACAGGAAGCCCGGCTTGAACCGCTTGCCGAGGAAGATCCTGGAGCCGAGGACCACGAAGATGGGCGCGAGGTTGGCCAGCAGGTTGGAGTTGGCCAGCGTGGTCAGCGTCATCGACCAGTGATAGAGCGCGAGGTTTCCCGAGAAGATGAAGCCAACGAGGATGAGCTTCACCGGAATGGCCGGCATGCGCTGCTGCCGGTCGGCGGGGGCGATGTTCGCGGGTACGGGTTCGGCCCTTGCCGCGAGCATGTCGAGCAGGAAGAAGATCGGGATCGCGAGCGCCACCCGGTAGACCGCGCTGGCGGTGGGAGGCAGTTCGCTGTGGCGCAGGAAGACGCCGCCCAGTGCCAATGCCGCCGCGCCCAGCAGCAGCGCGACGAACGAGAAGAAGCTGCTCTTCGAGGCAGCCGGTAGTGCGATGGTTGTCGTCATGTTCTGTTCGATACGACCGGGTCTCCATCGGTCGTATCGCTCGGTTTGTTGTGAATGATCTGGAGGACAGACATGGCGAAGGCGAGAAGCTAGGGCCGTAGTAGCGGCTCTTCGAATCCTTCGATCACCATGAGCTGCATGTCGACCGCGGCGTCTTTTCGCAACCCTCTTGCGTGGGTGTATTCGGGCGATTCGTAGAACTTCCTCGCCGCGTCCGCGGTCTTGAACTCGACAAGAACCACGCGCCTGTCGTCGTGAGCGCCTTCCAGGTGCATGCGCTCGCCTCCCCGCGTCAGGAACCTGCCGCCGAACTTCTCGACGATGCCGGGCGTGAGTTGCTTGTACTCGTTGTACTGGTCCGGATTCACGATGGACATCCGGCCAATCAGATAGGCGACCATGTGGCTACCCGACTCGCTTCAATGAACGCTGTGTCCGAGCGCGGAGAAGACGTCGTCGGCCGCCGTCAGACGTAGGCCACCTTGCGCTGCTGCGCCTGCGCCGCGACGCCGGACTGCAGCAGGGCCGCGTCCAGGATGTCCCAGAGGCCGGTCAGCGAATCGAGGAAGTCGTCAGCGCCTTCGATGACCAGGTGCGCGTACTCCGTCTTCAGCGCGAGCTCGACGGCGGTGCGCGCGTTCTGCTCGTGGTGCTGCTCGGCGCCGACTTCGCCCCAGTGCTCCAGCAGGTAGTGCATCTCGGGCACTTCGAGATCGGCGTTGTAGATGCCGCTGTCCACCAGGCAGTACTTCTCGCCGGGGATCAGCTGCTGGTTCGAGATCATCTCCAGCGCCAGCGTGGTGCCGAGGTTGCGGTAGGTGTTCTCGATGTCCGTCAGCTTGCGGTGGTCGAACACGCCGATGGCCTTGCGGACCTGGGTGGTCAGGCCGGTCTCCATGTCGTAGCCGGGCAGGGAGCCGAGCAGCTGGTCTGAGAAGGCCTTCAGCTTCGCCTCGACCTTCTCCTGGTTGTAGAGGTCCGCGAAGACGGGCTGCTCGGCCGACTGGTTGACGATGTAGCCGGCCATCGTCGCCAGCTCGGGGCCATGGCCCGATTCGCTCTCGACGATTTCCTCGAGCAGCTCGCTTTGCCTGTGCAGCCCGTGCGCCTTCAGTGCATCGGGGAAGGCCCATCCAGGACGCGTCGACGCGCAGAAGCTCTGGATCTGGTGGAAAAGCGCCCCGACGACGGGCGGCTCCGGTTCGACCTTCGCCCAATTCTTGAAAATCGGGTGCGAATAGCAACGATGACTTTTAACTCTTTCGACCAGATCGGAAATGGTAACGCTCATTTCTTTCTCCTAATTACGGTTGGTTAAAAAATGCCACGAGGAAAAACGGAAGAATTGAATTTCTTGATTACTTGCTTGCCATCAGCATGCGCCCTCCAGGGTGATCGAGTACTTCGATCCGCACATTGGAAAATCCCGCGCGGAACAATTTTTCAGTCCACTCTTCTTCGCTAAGAAGACGCCTGGACATGAAATGGTTGTGAAGGTGGTTGAATGCCGCCGCGAACGGCTTTTCCCAATTCGACTGGGCGACGGGAATTGCATCGACGATGATCAGAGTGCCCTTGATCGCATAGGCGCAGCAGGCGCGCAGCAATGCGTCGAGCGTCGCTTCCTCGGCCGGAAGCAGGTCGTGCATGACGAAGCCCGCGTGGATGATGTCGGCGTCCTTGATGAGGGACGCGTCTTCCACGAGCACCTGGATGGGGGCCGTCACGAATTGCAGCCGGTCGCTCATGCCGGCGTCCTTGGCGGCCTGCACGGCCTGCTCGGTGGCCGATGCGCTCAGGTCGATGCCCACGCCCGTGGAGCCCGGGATCTTGCGCAGCATGCGGATCAGGAAGCCGCCGGAGCCCGATCCAAGATCCACGATTTTCTTTGGTGCCATCGCGACGATGGCGTTCTCCGGCTGGGGATAGAAGGACTTTTCCCCCATCCACTTCGACGTGCGGGCGACCAGGCCGCCGCTGCGCGGGTACTTGGCCTGAGCTTCCTCGTTGCGTTCCGAGAATTCCTTCGCGTTGTTGATCAGGGGCGCGCAGGCGCGAAGCGCCCAGGAGAGGTACCCGACCTCGTTGATCAGCTCGTCGAAATTGCTGCCGACCTTGTAGGTGGGCGGTGCCTTGGTGCCGAGGTCCTCGATGATGCCGGCCTTGCTCAGCGAATCGAGGTAGGCCGAAATGACCGATTCCTTGATGCCGCAGGAGCGGGAAGCGGCTGCCGCGTCCACGATCGGCGATTTCTGGAGGAAATCGATGACTCCGTATTCAGCGCCTATTTCCAGCAGGATTGCAGAACCTGCGAGGGAAGAACCAGTAATGCCGCGATCAACATTTTGCATGGGTCACCTGTGGGTTAAACACTATTGAAAACGAACTGATTACTTTGCAATGGCCGAAACCATTTAGTTGCACGATAGTCAGGGTGCCGGAGGCCGTATTGGTAAAAATTGCGGCACAGCAGCAAGAGCCAAAAAAGAGAGCCGAAAGAATTCGGCCGGCCTGGCGAGGCCGGAACGGACGAGGTAAAGCCGACCCGGCGCGCTCATGTCGCGCGAGGCGGTATTGGGAAAAGTGAAGGCCCCGGCGCGTATCGCGGGGGCGAGTCAGGCTCTCGGCCTCTCAGTTGATCCGCGCGCGGACGTACTGCAGAGGCGTCATGCCGAAGGTGCGCTTGAAGTGCCGGGTGAGGGCACTCTGGTCGTAGAAGCCGCTCGCGACCGCGGCCTCGATCAGGGGGCGGCCCGCGGTGAGAAGACCGATGGCGGCCCTGAGACGCAGCTGCGTCAGGTACATGTGCGGCGTCAGGCCGATCGTCCGGTTGAATGCGCCGATCAGCTGGAAGGGCGTGAGGTCGGCCGCGGCCGCCATCTGCTCGAGGGTCAGGCGTTCCGCGAAGGCATCGCGCAGCAGTTCCAGCACCGGCGCGAGCACGCTCGCATCCGCCGGCACCGGAAGCACGCGCTGGCCCGGTTGCGCGTGGTTCTGGAAGAGCGTTCCGAAGCTATGGACGAAGAGCTCCTGCTGTCGCAGCGGATCCCATTGGCCGCTGTCTCCGTCGAAGGCCCGATGCAACTCCAGGAAGCAGGCAATGAGTTCCGGGTCGTCGTAGATGTTGGAACCAAAGTATCGGGTCTGGTCGACTCCCAGCGTGCTCATCAGGTGCCTGATGCCCGGGTCGGCCAGGTAGAGAGCCCGGTATCGCCACCGGTTGCTGCCGCCCATGCGGCCCGAATGGGGCTCGGAAGGGTTGAAGACGAGCAGCGCCTGCTGATGCGCAATGCCGGTGCGGCCGCGGCTCTTGAATTCCGCGCCTCCCACCTCGGTGACCGCGATCACGAAGGAATGGTGCACGTGCGGCGCGTATTCGTGCGTGGTGAAGTCGGCGTGCAGCATGTCCATGCCGGGGATGCCGGATGCATGCCAGTAGCGCGACGTGTTCAGAGGGTCCAGCTTGGCCAACGAATACCTCCGTTTGGATCAGCGGTTGCAACGCACCCTTCGTTCAACCGGTCGATGGCACCTGAATGGTGAGCAAGGCCGTCTCGTTCCGGTGATTACAGCGCGATCTTGGGTGAAGCGGGAAGCTTCCGGTCGCGGTGACTCGATTCAAGCAAACGCTATGCCATTTTGCGGGCCGTCTGCATTCCGTCCGCGTTCCGTTCGAACGCGATGCGTCGCACCGGGAAAGATCAGGTTCACGAATCGCGGCGAATGATTCACCATGCTGCGCGGCGCAAAGCCATTCCATGGAGATCTTCATGAACATGCCTCTCGAGAGCACAGAACTGGCGTTTCAGTTTTCGCTGGCCGACGGCGTCGAAACGCACAAGGTATTCAACCAGGCCGAGCCTTGCATCGGCCACAACGCGTTCACGGGCGACGTGGCTCTACGGGAACTAGCTCGCAAGCATGCACCATGGAGCATTCCGAACGCGACGGCCGTGGGTGCATTGGCAGGCGACGAACAGGTGCAGGACCTCGCTCGGCTCGCCAACGAGCACAACCCCCAACTGCGCACGCACGACCGCTTCGGCAACCGGCTGGACTGGGTCGAGTTCCATCCCGCATGGCACCAGCTGATGAGCCTGGCCTTTGCGCATGGCGTGCCAAGCCTTGCATGGACGACCACTGAACACTCGGGCCACTTCGCGCGCGCGGTGCTGAGCTACCTGTGGAACCAGGTCGAGAACGGCACTGGCTGCCCCACCGGCATGGCGTACGCTGCGTGCGCCGGTTTCGAAGGGCGGCCGGAGTTCGCGCTGTGGCGAGAGAAGACGCTCTCGGGCCGGTACGACCCACGCCGCCTGCCTCTTTCGCAGAAGACCGGCGCGGTGATCGGCTATGCCATGACCGAGAAGCAGGGCGGCTCCGACCTGCGCCAGACGCAGACCACGGCGGCCTTCGTCGGCACCGACAACGGCGTGCAGGTCTACAGCATCACGGGCCACAAGTGGTTCTTCTCGGTTCCGACTTCCGACGGCTTCTACACGCTGGCACGAACGCAATCGGGCGTGAGCTGCCTCTTCGTTCCGCGCTTCCTGCCGGACGGCAGCGCCAATCGCGTCGCGGTGCAGCGGCTGAAGGACAAGTGCGGCAACCGCTCCAACGCATCGAGCGAGGTCGAGTTCAACAAGACCTGGGCGATGCTGGTCGGCGAGGAGGGACGCGGCATCCGAGAAATCCTCACGCACGCGCACCTGACGCGGCTGGACTTCGCGGTCGGCTCGGCCGGCCTCATGCGGCAGGCGCTGACGCTGGCGATAGGCCACGCATCGACGCGCGACGGCTTCGGCCGCCGCATGGCGGACCTGCCCATGCAGACCAACGTGCTGGCCGACCTCGCGCTCGAAAGCGAAGCGGCCATGCTGTCGGCGATGCGCGTCGCGCGCGCGACCGACGGCATGGAATCGAACGAACGCGAGCGGCTTCTGGCCCGCGTGGCGACACCGGTGGTCAAGTACTGGAACTGCCAGCGTGCGACGTACTTCGTCTACGAGGCATTGCAGGTGCACGGCGGCAACGGCTTCATCATGGAGAACCCGATCGCGCGGCTTTATCGCGAGGCGCCGCTCAACTCGATCTGGGAAGGCACCACCAACATGATGTGCATGGACGTGGTGCGCGCGCTGGGACGCGAGAAGGGCGCGCTCGAAGTCTTCCTCGACGAGGTGTCGGTACCGCAGGCGGCGGGCAACGCCGCGCATGCGAAGTTCATCGCCAGCCTGCGCGACGATCTCGGTGCGGGCGCGATCGACGAGGGCAACTCGCGAGCCATCGTGACGCGCATGGCCCTTGCGCTCCAGGCGAGCGAGATGCTCAGGCACAGCGACGGCGCGGTCGCGCAGCGCTTCATCGAGTCGCGCCTTGGAGGCCGGCATGCCGGCGTGATCGGCACGCTGGCCGACGGAGCCGACCTGCGAGACATCGTCTCGCGCGCGGCGCTCAACGAGCAGTGACCTCCGGCGGATCGTAGGCCCGGATCGGAGGCAGCGCTTCGTCGAAGCGCTCGATCTGCACGGTGCTCAGCTGTCCGGCGCATCCCTGCGCCAGCGACGATGTCCCGATGTCGCGGGTGAGAACGTTCGGATTGCCGTGCGCGCACATCGGCCTGTTCCTGGCGTCGAGCACGGGGTCATACCAGGCGCCCGTGGGCAGCTGCACGACGTCTTCGCGCATGTCCGTGCACAGGTGCGCGCTGGCCAGGCAGGCGCTGATCTCGTTGAAGAGACGGACGATGTCGCCCTCGCGGATGCCGCGCGCGGCCGCCGCCGAGGGGTGCATGGTGCAGACCTCGCGCCCGTTGCGCTTGCTGGCCTGGCTGTGAGCGCCGAAGTCGAGCTGGCTGTGCAGCTTGGTGTGCGGCTGGTTGGCCACGAGCCATAGCGGATGGACCGCGTCAGGCGCGAACTTCGGCGGCAGCCACGCCGGATGGCCGGGACAGTCCGCGTAGCCGAAGCCCGCCACCGTGGGCGAGCTGACCTGGATCCTGCCGCTGGGCGTGGCCAGCCGGGCTCCTTCTGGATCGTTGCGGAAGGCGCGCAGGATGCCGCCGTCGTCCTCCCGCTGCGGCAGCGTGATCTCGCCGCGCTGCCAGAAAGCCTGGAAGTCCGGCGCTTCGAGGCCGAGTGCCTCGAGGCCCGCGCGCGTGCGCTCGTAGAGGTGCGCGAGCCATGCGCGCGTGTCGCGCCCCTCGCTGAAGGCTTCGAGCCCGCCCAGGCGCCGAGCCAGGTCGCAGAAGATGTCGTAGTCGTCGCGCGCGAGCCCGTGGGGCTCGCAGACGCGGTGCATGGCCACCATCAGCGGATCGGTGGGCGTGGCGCCGATGTCCTCGCGCTCCAGGGTCATCGTGCAGGGCAGCACGATGTCGGCGTGGCGGGCGGTGGCGGTCCATGCGATCTCGTGCACGACGAAGGTGTCGAGCGTGCGGAAGGCCTCGCTCAGGCGCCGCAGATCCTGGTGGTGATGGAACGGGTTGCCGCCGGCCCAGTAGGCGAGCCGGATGTGCGGATAGGTATGGCGCTTGCCGTTGTAGTCGAAGGGCTGGCCGGGGTTCAGCAGCATGTCGCTGATGCGGGCCACCGGAATGAACGCCTTGACCCCGTTGTCGCCCTGGGGCAGCGCCGAAGTGGGGACGGCGTTGTTGCGCTTGCCGTAGTGCGCCAGGGTGCCCAGGGCGTAGTTGTAGCCGCCGCCGGGCAGCCCGGGCTGGCCGAGCGCGGCGGCCAGCACCGCGCCCATCCATACGGGCTGCTCGCCGTGCTCGGAGCGCTGCAGCGAATGCGAGACCACCACCAGCACGCGCTTGCCGACCAGGTCGCGGGCCAGCTGCGTCAATTGCGTCGCGGGCAGTCCACAGATGGGGGCGGCCCAGTCGCAGCTCTTCGCGATGCCATCGCTGCGCCCCATGAGGTAATCCTCGAAGGCGCTCCAGCCGTCGCAATAGCGTTCGATGAAGTCGCGGTCGTGCGAGCCGTCGGTCACCAGCTGGTGGACCAGCGCGAGCATCAGCGCGGTGTCGGTGCCCGGCACGGCGCTCAGCCATTCGAAGGCAGCCTCCTCGGGAAGATCGCTCTTCAGCGGGCTGATGGAGACGAAGCGGCAGCCTCGTGCCGCGGCCGCGCGCATGGACTCGCGCTCGACGTGCCGGCTGATCCCGCCCGAGGCCACGCGCGAGTTCTTGAGCGCCATGCCCCCGAAGGCCAGCACCACGTCGGTGTGCTCGACGATCTGCTCCCAGGTCACGTTGCGCCTTGCCACTTCCTCCATGGTGCCGATGACGTGCGGCAGCATCGGGCCCGAAGCGCCGGCGCTGTAGCTGTTGACCGAGCGCACGTAGCCACCCAGCGTGGTGTTCAGGAAGCGGTGGACCTGGCTCTGCGCGTGGTGAAAGCGCCCCGCGCTGGACCAGCCGTAGGAGCCGCCGAAGATGGCCTCGCAACCGTGCTCGCGCTGCACGCGCCGCAGTTCGGCCGCCAGCCGGTCCAGGACCTCGTCCCAGGCCATGGGAACGAAGCTGTCCTCGCCGCGCCGCGCATCGGGGCCCGGTCCGCGCTCGAGCCAGCCACGGCGCACCATGGGCGTGGTGACGCGTGCGCGGTGATGAACGGCCGTCGCGAAGTTCTCGATCAGCGGATTCGGGTCCGGGTCGCCGGGGTGCGGCCGCACGACGAGCGCGCCGTCTTTCCAGCCCGCGGAGAAGACGCCCCAATGGGCGCTGTGCGGGCGCATGGCGGTGCCGGGTTCCGGCGCAGTGATGGACGACGAGGGCACCTGCGGGTCACTCCACCTTGAGATTGCCGCGCTCCACGCCGCGCCTGTAGTTGGCGATGTCCTGCAGCACGAAGTCCCTGAAGGCGGTGCCGGTACGCGTCGCTTCCTGGGCGCCGTCCGCGCGGTACACGCGCAGCACCTCGGGCGCCTGCATGGCCTGCTTCACGGACTGGGCGATCTTGTCGATGACGGGCTTGGGCGTGCCCTTGGGGGCTGCCAGGCCGTACCACTGGGTCATGACCACGTCGATGCCCGATTCCTTGAGCGTGGGCACGTCGGGCATGCCCGGGATCCGCTTCTCGCTGCTCACTGCCAGCAGCCGCAGCTTGCCGCTGCTGATCTGTCCCATCAGCGGCGTATAGGGCGCGAAGAAGCTGTCGACCAGCCCACCCATGAGGTCGGTCATGACCGGGCCCGATCCCTTGTAGGGGATGTGGAGGATGTCGAGGTTGCCCTGCTGCTTGACCATTTCCATCACGATCTGCGCCGCGCCGCCGGCACCGGTGGATGCGTAGGTGAGCTTGCCGCCCCTGGCTGCGGCGATGTAGTCCTGGATGGTCTTGATCTTCGAGTTGCCGCTGACGACCAGCCCGTAGGGCGTCTCGACCAGCTGGCTGATGAAGACGAAGTCGTCGGGCACCTTGTAGGGCAGGTTGGGGCGTATGGCGGGCGCGCTGCCGACGTTGCCGCTCATCGCCAGCAGCAGGGTGTATCCGTCGGGCTTGGCCTGCGTCATCAGCTCGGCCGCGATGTTGCCGCCCGCGCCCGGCTTGTTGTCGACCACGATGGGCTTGCCGATGTGCTTGCCCAGCTCGTTGGCGATGGTGCGGCCGTAGAGGTCGCCGCCTCCGCCCGGAGGAAAGCCGATCAGCAGCCGGATCGGCTGCTCGGGATAGCCGGCGGCCATGGCCACCGTTGCGGCGCCTGCCAGGCATGCCGCGGCGAGCATGCGGAAGCAGCGTCCGATCGAAGGGATTCTTTGCACGGGTGTCTCCAGTCTGTTCTTGTGATCGCTCGATGGGGGCTCAGGCCGCGCCGGTAGCGATGGGCGCGCCCGGCTGGGCGCTCCATTCACTCCAGGAGCCGGGGTACAGCGCCGCGCCCCGCAGTCCCGCGACTTCCATCGCCAGCAGGTTGTGGCAGGCGGTCACGCCCGAGCCGCATTGGTTGATGAGCTGCGCGGCGGGGCGGCCGCCGGTGATGGCGTCGAACTCGCTGCGCAGCAGGGCCGGTGCCTTGAAGCGGCCGTCCGGGCCCAGGTTGTCCTTGAAGAGGCGGTTGCGCGCGCCGGGAATGTGCCCGCCCACCGGGTCCATCGTTTCGTTCTCGCCGCGGAAGCGATCGGGTGCGCGGGCGTCCAGCACCAGCCGCTGCGTGTCGTCGATGTTGGCCAGGACCTCGTCATAGGACACCGTCGCGACCAGCGGAGCCTTCAGGCTGAAGCTGCCCTCGGGGCGCGGTGCCGGCTTTTCGGTGTCGAGCGCGTGGCCGGCGGTCTTCCAGGCGGCGATGCCGCCGTCGAGCACGGCGACCTGCCGGTGCCCGGCCCAGCGCAGCATCCACCACAGGCGCGCGGCGTACATGCCGCCGGCGTTGTCGTAGGCCACCACCTGCGCGTCGGCGTTCAGGCCCATCGCAGCCATGGTCCTTGCGAAGGCTTCGCGCGAGGGCAGGGGGTGGCGGCCGTTGCGTCCGGTCTTGGCGGCGGACAGCGCGTGTTCCAGGTGCAGGTAGAAGGCGCCGGGGATGTGCCCTGCGTCGTAGGCGCGCTGACCCGCCTGCAGGTCCGTGAGTTCGAAGCTGCAGTCGAGCAGCAGCAGCGCGGGGTCTTGCTTCTGTGCCGCGGCGAGTTGGTCGGGGGAAATCAGGGTGTCGAAGATCATGGAGGAGAAGAGTCGGTGAAAGGTGCGGGAGGAAGGGGCTGCGTGCCTCGCCTAGGGCGAGATCTCCTTGAGCAGGGCGGGCGTGGCGGCGCCCTTGTAGCGCGCGATGTCTTCCTGGATGAACTTGCCGAAGCCGTCCATCGGCAGGTTGTGCTCCGTGGCTGCATCGCGCCGGATCGCGTCGCGCACTTCCGCCGTGGCGAGCGCACGGCCCAGGTGGTCGGCCAGGTACTTCACCACCGGCGCGGGCGTGCCCGCCGGCGCGACCAGCCCGTACCACTGGGTCACGGGAACGTTTACGCCCAGCTCCTTGAAGGTGGGCACGTCGGGAATCGCGGGGTTGCGCGCATTGCCCGTGATGGCGAGAAGGCGCAGTTGCCCCTGGCGCACCTGCCCGACCAGCGGCGAGGCGGTCGCGAAGAAACAGTCGACCTGGCCGCCCAGCATGTCGGTGATGGCGGGGCCCGAGCCACGGTAGGGCACGTGCAGCATCTCGACGCCGGCTTCCTTCTTGACCATCTCCATGCCGATGTGCGCGGCCGCGCCGGCGCCCGTGGAGGCGAAGCTGAGCTTCTGCGTGCGGGCCGCGTCGAGCAGTTCGCGCGCCGTCCTGAAGCGCGAGTTGTGGGCGACGAACAGGCCGTGCGGCGCTTCCAGGATCAGCCCGACGGGCGTGAAGTCTTCGGGCACCTTGTACGGGATGGCCTGCGGCCTGATGGCGGGCGCCACCGCGAGGTTGCCGCTCATCGCGAGCAGCAGCGTGTAGCCGTCGGGCTTCGCCTTGGCCACCGCGTCCGCCGCGATGTTGCCGCCGGCTCCGGCGCGGTTGTCGACGATCACGGGTTGCCCCAGCGTCTTGCCGAGTGCGTTGGCGATCAGTCGGCCGTACAGGTCGCCGCCCCCGCCGGGAGGGAACCCCACCACCAGCCTGACCGGCTGCTCGGGATAGGCGGCGAATGCCGGCATGGCCGCCAGGCCCAGCAGGCCGGCCAATGCCAGCGCCATGCGGCGTCGGCGCATGGTTGCGCTTGCAAAGGTTGTCATGGGCTGTCTCCGTTTTGCTCTTGTGGGTGCCGTTCGGCGATTCAGGCGCGGCGGCTCAGTCCTGCAGCCAGGCTTTTTGCTGCTCGATGACGCGGTCGACGGTGGCGCCGCACTGGCCCAGGTACTGCAGCGGATCGGTGAGGTCGCGGATCTCGGCGTCGCTCAGCAGCTTCGAGAGGCCGGGATGGCTGCGCATGGCGTCGGCGAAGTCGAGCTTCGACGTGATGCCGTGCATCGAGGCTTCATAGATCCATTCGTGCGCGGTCTGCTTGCCCACGCGCTCCGACAGTTCCAGCATGACGCGCTCGGACAGCAGGTAGCCGCGCATCCGGTCGAGGTTGGCGGCCATCGCGTCGGCGTTGACCTTGAGGCCGGCCAGCAGGTTCTTCGCCTGGAACAGCATGGCGCCGGCGATCATGCAGCACTCGGGCAGCGCCTTCCATTCCATCTTCCAGGCGATGCCATCGCGTTCGCTCTCCTGGACCATGCCCTCGACCATCATCGCGGCGTTGTAGCGCAGCGGGCGCGACAGCCCGGCCAGGTTCTCGGCCGATGTCGGGTTGCGCTTGTGCGGCATGGTCGACGAGCCCAGCTTGCCGTCCGAGAAGCCTTCTTCCACTTCGCCGAATTCGTTGCGCTGCATGTTGAAGAGTTCGTTGCCGATCTTCGAGAGCGTGGCACCCAGCATGGCCAGCAGGTTGGCGTACTCGGTGAAGCGGTCGCGCGCCGGCGCCCAGCTGATGGCGGGCGTGCCCAGGCCCAGCTTGTCGAGCATCAGGTGTTCCAGTTGCTCGGCCTTCGGGCCCAGCGATGCCTGGCTGCCCACGGCGCCGGCCAGCATGCCCACCAGCACGCGCGGGGCGGCCTGCACGAGCCGCTCGTGATGGCGGCCCAGCTCGTCGAGCCACACCGCGCACTTGTGGCCGAAGGTGATGGGCAGGGCCTGCACGCCGTGCGTGCGGCCGGCCATCGGAACGTCGCGGTGAGTGGTCGCGAGACGGGCGAGCTCCTTGCCGACCGCCTTGATGTCGCGCAGCGCCACGGCGTGAAACTCCTTGAGCTGCAGCGCCACGCCGGTGTCCACCACGTCCTGCGTGGTGGCGCCGTAGTGCACCCACTCGCCGTTTCCCTTCGAGCAGCGTGACTGCAGCTGCTTCAGCGCGGGCACCAGCGAGTGCTTGATGCGGCGGATCTCGGCCGACATCGCGGCGATGTCGATGTTCTCCACCTGTGCCTGCATCGCGATTTCGCGTGCGGCGGCCGGCGGGATGATCCCCAGCTCGGCCTGCGCGGCGGCCAGCGCGGCTTCGAAATCGAGCCACTTCTGCACGCGGTTCTCCTCGCCGAAGATCCTGCGCAGTTCGTCGGTGCCCCACAGGTGCTGGAGCGATTGCATGTCGAAAACGGAAACGGGCATGTGAGTCCTGAAGTGCTAGAGGGAAGAAGGGCGCGAGGTGGCGACGGGCAGGGGCAACACTCGCCCCGGATTGAAGGTGTTCGCGGGGTCGAGCGCATGCTTGATGCGCGCCATCAGTTCCAGCGCGACGGGCTGCTTGTATTGCAGGAAGGCCTCCTGCTTGAGACGCCCGATGCCGTGCTCTGCGGAGATCGAGCCCTGCATGCGCGCGGTGATCGCATGCACCACGTCGTGCACGGCTTCCTCGCGCGCGCGGAACGCTGCGTCGGACATGCCGGGCGGCTTGCTCTGGTTGTAGTGAAGGTTGCCGTCGCCCACGTGGCCGAAGCAGACCACGCGAATGCCGGGAAGCAGGCCTTCCAGCGCGGCGCCGGCTTCGGCGATGAATTCGGGGATGCGCGACACGGCGACGGAGATGTCGTGCTTGATCGACGGTCCGTCGAGCCGCTGGGCCTCGGGCACGTGTTCGCGCAGAGCCCACAGCGCATGGGCCTGCTGGCCGGATGCGGCGAGCACCGCGTCGAGCACGAGGCCTTGCTCCATCGTGCCGGCGAGTGCGTCTTCCACCGCGGGCGTCGGGTCGAGCAGGGCGGAGGTCTCGGAAACGTCGAACAGCACGGCCCAGGCGTGCACGCCCGCCAGCGGGTCGCGCATGCCGGGCGTGCCGTGCGCGAGCACCTGGGCCAGCGCCTCGCGTCCGATCAGCTCGAAGGCCGTCACCCGTTCGCCGACGGCGTCGCCCAGGCGGGCCAGCAGTTCCACGGCTGCCTGCGGATCGCGCACGGCCACCCAGCCGGTGACGACCTTGTCCGGCCTTGCATGGAGCTTGAAGGTGGCCGCCGTCACGATGCCGAGCGTGCCTTCACCGCCGATGAACAGCTGCTTCAGGTCGTAGCCGGTGTTGTCCTTGCGCAGCGCTCCCGATGCGTCGAGCACGCGACCGTCCGCCAGCACGACCTCGATGCCCAGGGTCAGGTCGCGCGTGTTGCCGTAGCGCAGTACCTGTTCGCCGCCGGCGTTGGTCGAGACCACGCCGCCGACCGTGGCGCTGCCTTCGGACGCCAGCGAAAGCGGAAAGAGCCGGCCGGCGGCGGCAGCGGCTTCCTGCGCCGCGAGCACGGTGCAGCCGGCTTCCAGGGTCATGCTGTTGTCGAGCGGGTCCACGCGGCGCACCCTGGTCATGCGGTCGAGGCTCAGCACGACTTCGCGGCTCGACGCGTCCGGCGTGGAGCCGCCCACCAGCCCAGTGTTTCCGCCCTGCGGCACCACGGGAACTCCCCATGTCGCGCACAGGGCGACCACGCGCGAAACCTCCTCGGTGCTCGCAGGCCGCACGACGGCTCGTGCGGCGCCAGGGTAGTTGCGGCGCCAGTCGCCGACGTAGCGCGCCGTGGATGCGTCGTCGGTGAGCACGTGGGCCGCGCCTGTGATTGCACGGAGCTCTTCGACGAATGGATCGGCAGGGTTCGACATGGATTGCGCGCTTCCGCGATGGCTGCGCCGCTGGGCGGCGGGTTGTCTCTTCGTTTTCTCGTTTGTTTCAATGAATAAAACAAACTTCAATGAATGAAACTGTAGGATCGCAGGCGGCAACTGTCAACCCGGATAATCCGCAGCCCGGAGCGCCCACCATGAAAAACCAAGAAATCGATACCGCAGCGTCCGTCGGACCCAAGCCTCCCGCCGGAGTGCTGGAGCGGGGCATTTCCATCCTCGAGTGCTTCAGCGAAGACCGGCTGCGCATGTCCCTGCGCGAGCTGGCCGAGTGCACGGGCCTGGACAAGGCCACGCTGCTGCGGCTGCTCGGCGTGCTGACGCGCGCCCGGATGATTCATCGCTTCGACAGCGGCAGCTACGCGCCCGGTCCGGCGTTGCTGCACATGGGCATGCTCTACCGCAGCACCTTCGACCTCGGCACGCGGCTGCAGCCGGTGCTGCACGAGGTGATGCGGCAGACCGGCGAGACCGTGGCCTTCTACATCCGCAGCGGGGAAGAGCGTGTGTGCCTCTACCGTGAGAACACGGCCAGGGAGGTGCGCCACCACGTCGAGGTGGGAACGCGCATTCCGCTCTCCGCCGGCGGTTCTTCGGCCCACATCCTCCTGGCCTTCACCGGCGGCACCACGGAGCATCAGGCCGAGATCGATGCGAAGGGCTATGCGATGACGCGCGCCGAGCGCGTCGCCGAGATGGCATCGGTCGCGCTTCCGGTGTTCGACGGCGATGGCACCTTTCTCGGCGCGCTGGTGGTCATCGGCCTGGCGTCGCGCCATAGCGTGGCGGCCCAGCGCAAGGCCGCGGAGATCGTGCGGCACGAACTGGCCCTGCAGGGGTTCGCCAGCAAGGCCCCGAGCGGCTGGAGGCCGGTGCAGGCCTGACGCCGGGGCGCGGTCTCAGCGGCCGAAGAGTTCGGGCGACGGCAGGCAAGGCTCGTCGTCCCGCGATGCATCTGCGAAGGTGGCGCACCAGTCGGAGGTTCGCACGGCCTGCGCATCGGTCATCGCCGGGACGAATGCGCGCATGCGTGCCTGCAGCTGCGGCCAGTCGAAGGGGTCTTCCGGATCTCCCCGGCGCAGTTCGCGCAGCGAGCTGAAGCTGCGGCCGTCCTGCATCGTGATGGTCACGCGGGCGGGGCGTTTCCGCGGAAAGGCCCGCTGGAAGCCGTCGTCCGTCGCGACATGCACGCGTTCGGCCAGCGCGAGCAGCGTCGGCGAGTGCAGGTCGGGCGTCTCCATGTCCTCGATGCCCAGTCGGCCGCTCAACAGCAGGGTGGCCATCACGTAGCGCAGGCAGAAGGCTGTCTCCGCCGCCTTGGACGGCCAGTGCACGCCGGCGATCTTCAGCGCGTGCGGGAAGATGGTCACGTCCACCGACTCGATCTCGTGCGGCGCGAGGCGGTGCCTGTCCATGATTTCGCGCGCGGCATCCAGCGGGGTGAACAGCTGGGCGCAGCAGGGCCAGGCCTTGATGGTGGCGGTGTTCAGCCGTTCGGGCGCGTCGAGCTCGCCGTCCAGCGCTGCCAGCGGGCCGTCTCCTTGCAGGAGTGCGTAGAGGCCGCGTCGCCCGGTGACGAAGGCACGCGCGCCGGGGAAGCCCGCCTGCGCAGCCCATGCGGCCATCATGCCGTTGCGCACGGCGAAGGCCGGGTGCAGCGACTTCGATTCGTGCGCCTCGTCGTCCACCAGTTGCCACAGGCCGGCGGATTGCGTCGCCGCGATTCCCATCGCGTGGTGCAACTGCGTTTGCGGCAAGCCCAGTGCAACCGCGCTCGCGGCCGCCGCGCCCACGCAGCCGGCGGTGGCGGTGGCGTGGAAGCCGGCGGCGTGGCGCGTGCCCAGTACTTCGCCGACGCGCAGCGCCACCTCGTAGCCGGCAATGATCGCGTCGGCAGCTCGCCGCATCGGCAGCGGTTGTGTCGCGGCCAGCGCCATCACTGGCGAGATGGCGACCACGCCAGGGTGCAGCATCGCGGCGCGGTGTGCGTCGTCGATCTCGCGCAGATGGGCGATGCCGGCGTTGGCGAAGCCCGCGGCCAGCGGCTGCAGAGAGGGGCCACCGAAGACCGGAGCCGGGCCTTGCCCCGGCATGCTGGCGGCGGAAAGCCGGTGCAACGCGGTCGCGCCGGCCATGCCGATCGCGGACCACCCGGCGGTGAACCAGTCGAGCATGGCCTGCGCCAGGCGGTCGCGGGTAGCTTGGGCAAGAGGGCGGCCCTGCATGGCCGCGAGGTGGGCTGCCAGGACCGATTCCGGATCGCGGGTCATATAATTTATTTCGTTCAATGAAATTGCTTTCATTATATGAACCGAGCCGAACTGACGATCCAGCACTTCTTCGACCCTGCCACCTCGACTTTTTCCTATCTGGTCGATGACGGTGCAGGCTCCTGCGCGGTCATCGACCCGGTGATGGGCTACCAGGCGAATTCGGGGCGGACCGACCCCGCCCCGGTGGACGCGGTGGCCGAGGCGATCGCGCGACGAGGGCTGACATTGCAATGGCTGCTGGAGACGCATGCGCATGCCGATCACCTTTCGGGAGCGCCGTATCTGCGCAAGCGCTTCGGCGGCACGCTGGCAGTGGGCAGCGGCATCACCGCGGTGCAGCGGGTGTTCCGGGGCGTCTTCAATGCCGAAGACCTGGCGGTGGACGGTTCGCAGTTCCAGCATCTGTTTGCCGACGGCGAGGCATTCCGCATCGGCCGGCTGCAGGCCCGGGCTCTCCACGCAGGCGGCCACACGCCCGCGGACGTGGCCTATCTCGTGGAGGACCCGGCCGGAGGGCCCGCGGCAGTGTTCGTGGGAGACACGCTCTTCATGCCCGACGTAGGCACGGCACGCTGCGACTTTCCCGGCGGCGACGCACGCCAGCTCTATCGCTCCATCCAGCGGCTGCTCGCGCTGCCCGGGGACACCCGTCTCTACCTTTGCCACGACTACCCGCCTGCCTCGCGCGAGCCGGCGCCCGGCACCACCGTGGCCGCGCAAAGGGAGGGCAACATCCACGTGCGCGACGGCATCGGCGAAGAGGAGTTCGTGGCCCTGCGCCGTGCGCGCGACGCCACGCTGGCGATGCCGGCCCTGATGCTGCCCTCGGTCCAGGTCAATGTCCGCGCCGGGAGTCTTCCGCCCGCCGAGGCCAACGGCGTTGCCTATCTGAAGATTCCCGTCGATCGGCTGTAGTCGGCCGTCCGGCGCGGCTTGTCCCTCAAGCCGCCTGGGCCTCGCGCCGCAGGGGCAGCCACAGCACGAACCGCGTTCCCGTCGGCCGGGATTCCCAGTCGACGGTGCCGTGGATCGAGCGAGCGCGTCGCCGCTGGTTCTGCAGGCCGCGGCCGGACGAGGAGGCCATTGCCTTGTCGATGTCGAAGCCCTGTCCGTTGTCCTCGATGGTCACGGACACGCCCGCGCCGTCGAACGAGGTGGCCACGCGGATCTCCGTCGCGCGCGTGTGGCGCAGGATGTTCGAGATGCTCTCCTGCACGATGCGCAGGATGTGCAGCGCGCTCGACGGGTCCAGCCATTCCAGCGCGGGCAGTTCCTGCACTTCCCAGCGCAGCGAGACGCCGGTGCCTTCGAGGCGAGGTTCGAGCCGGTAGCGCAGCGTGGCCAGCAGCAGGAGCACGTCGGCCTCCACCGGCTCCAGCGAGTCGAGCGTGAGCTTCAGGTCGTCGAGGCAGCTCTTGAGGATCTGCGAGACCTTGTCGTCGCTCATGCCGCCGCCCTCTACCGAGCGGATGGCGCTGATCAGCGAGGAGCCCAGCCCGTCGTGCATGTCCTGCATCAGCCGCTGGCGCTCGTCGCTGATGGTCTGCCGGCGCTCGATTTCGCGCAGCCGGCGGTGGCTGACTTCCAGCTCGGCTTCGCGCTTCTGCAGGCGCTGCGCGAGGCTCGCGTTGAGCTGCTCGACTTCGCCGATGGCGTGCATGTAGCGGCGGTACATCAGCACGCCGAACACGCTGAAGGTGACGGCGTTGGTGTACGCCCCGAGGTACCAGCCCTCGGGGCTGATGAAGTTGTTCTGCAGCAGCCAGTCGGTGACGCCCAGCAGCACGCAGATGCCGATGCCGACCGCGACCAGCCGGCCTTCGGTGGACCGGCGCCACGCGCTGACGGCGCCGACCAAACAGACTGCCGTGCCCATGAGCGCCGCGATCGCGTAGATCAGCGGCGTCACCTGCGGCGTGTTCTGCACGATGGCCAGACCGGGAATCGTGACGATGCCGATGGCCGCCGTCGTCACGACCACGCCGCGGGTGAGCCATGCGAGCTGCCGCCCATGAAGCTGCCGCAGGAAGAAGTGCACGACCATCACCAGCCAGAAGAGCGAGTTGACGGTCAGCCATGCGAACCAGTCGTTGAGGACCGGCAGGCTCACGTAGAAATGCAGCCCCCGCATGAAGGAAGTGGCCGCGAGGTTGAAGAAAAGCAGGTAGCCCGTCTCGTCGCGGCGCCTGAACCACACGAAGAGCGCGAACACGCCCACTGCCATGAATGCCGCGCCGAGCATCGCGGGGAGCTCCTGCTGCAGCCACTGGCGCATCCCGTGGCGGCCCCTCAGTGCGTCGACGGGGCCGAGCCACAGCGACGAGAGTGCCACCTGCGCGCTGCGGGTGTGCTCGAGGCGCAGCAGGATCTCGCGGGGCGGCGCCTTGCCGACGCTGTTGTCGTCGAGCTGGACCCACAGCGGAGTGCGGGTGCTGTTCCAGAGCGGGCCCGACTGCTGCGCACGATGGACCAGCTGGCCGTCGACATAGACCGCGATGGTGCCGTCGGTCTTGATGCGCGCGCCGTACAGGGCCAGCGGCCCCGGGCCCGCGTGCAGGCCGCGGGTGCTCAGCCTGATCCAGGTGGTGCGTGTCGTGGTGGTCGAGGTGTTCTCGGCCTGGCTCAGCAGCGCGATGGGGAGTGCCAGGGGTAGCTCGACCGGCTTCCATCTGTCCGGCAGCGTGCTGCTTTCCTGCGTGGGCGGCGGGGCGCTGAAGCCCGATGCGTCGTCGACCTGCCAGTCCGCCCTGGTCAGGTGCTGCAGCGCGTCGGACTGCTGCAGGCCTGTCGCCCCGACCAGGAAGACGCCGATGATGCCCAGCAGCGCTATCGAAATGACGAGCACCACGTTGGCGAAGAAGGGCGCGGGACGGTAGTTCAAGAGGTGCAGGGGCATGGGCCGCGTCCGGAGCCGACGCGAGGCATGTAACCTATTTTCTCACTTTGTAACCATCCGGAAGCAGTTTTGCTCCCTTGGGGTTTTCAGCGTGGCGGCTGTTGCGACAGGATCCATTGCGACAGGGCGCGTGCTTCGGCCTCCGAAACCTGCGTCTGCCTGGGCATGATCACACGGCCCCATGTGCCCACGCTGCCGTCGCGGATCTTCCCGGCGAGGCGCGCCGCGGCTTCGCCGTCGCCGCGGTAGCGCTCGGCGATCTGCACGAAGCCCGGGCCCACCTGCTTGTGGACGAGGCCGTGGCAGGCCATGCAGGCGTTCCTGCGGGCCAGGTCGGCGGGTGTCGTCTGCTGGGCTGCAGCCGTTTTCGGAGGTACTGCCAGGACGGCTGTCAGGGCAGCGGCGGCAAGGGCGGAAAGGAATGTGCCGGGGGTCTCGATCTTCATGTGGCGGGTGTGACTTCTGCAGGGCATCGTCGCATGTGCCGGGCAGGGTGCCGTCGTCGTGCATTCACGACAAGGTGATTCAAGAGTAACTATATGTATGGTTAAATCCGCGCAACTATCGCGAAGAAGAAGAGGGATTGCATGAAGCTGCTGCTGAGCATTGCGTTCGTCGCCGTGGCCCTGGCCGGTTGCGCCAGTGCACCGACCACGCCCACGGAGCCCGGAACGGGCAGGGGCACTTCCTATGTGCCCATGGTCGCCATGGAAGGCGTGGACAAGGTTCGCTACGACAACGACGTGGCCGACTGCCGCACCGCCGCCAATCGCATCTCGGCACGCAGTGAAACCGGCGATGCCATGTGGGGCGCGCTGGGCCTGGGGCTGATCACCGTGCATGGCCAGGGCATCGTGGCCGCTGCGTCGTACACCGGCATCACCGCCGCCATCATCGACTGGAACGGCCGCCCCAGCTCCGAACTCATCGCCGAGCACCAGCAGATCGCCATCGTGCATTGCATGGCCAAGCGCGGCTATCGCAACCTCGATCCCAACGTGCGCGACTCGTTCTACGGCAACACCTTCGACCCGGGCGTCATCGTCAAGCCGCGCCGCACGGGCGTCGACACCTACAACGTCGAGACGCTGGCCAAGGCCGGCCGCTGCAACATCCAGCCGCGCGCCGAACTCACGGCCAAGGGCCCCGGCTACGAAACCTACAACGTGCCTTGCGACAACGGCGGAACCTGGGCGGTGCGCTGCGAGTTCGGCAAGTGCCGCGTGCTGGCGCAGGCGGTCATCCGCCGTTCCTGAGCCTGAGTTCCGGGCCGGGCCGCTTCGCCGGCCCCGGGCTCACTTGACGATCATGCCTTTGAGCGCCGGGTCCGGCGGCGGGGCCTTGAGCTTCATCTGACGCATCGTCTTCACCAGCAGTTGGGCAATCATCACGTTGCGGTGCCGCTTGCTGTTGGCGGGCACCACGTACCAGGGCGCATGCTCCGTCGACGTGGCGGCCAGCGCGTTCTGGTAGGCCTGCTGGTAGGCGCTCCACTTGGTGCGCACTTCCAGGTCGTCCATGCTGAACTTCCATTGCTTGCCTGGCGTGTCGATGCGCGCCTGCAGGCGCTCGCGCTGCTCGTCCTTGTCGATGTGCAGCATGCACTTGACGACCACGGTGCCGGTCTCTGTGAGCAGCCGCTCGAAGTCGTTGATCTGCGCGTAGCGGCGCTTCGCCTCGGCCTTGTCGATCCAGCCTTCGACCACGGGCACCAGCACGTCCTCGTAGTGGCTGCGGTTCCACACCATGATCTCGCCGGTGCGCGGCACCGCTGCGTGGCAGCGCCAGAGGTAGTCGCGCGCGCGTTCGTCCACGGTCGGCGCCTTGAAGGCCGTCACGCGCACGCCCAGCGGCGAGGTGCGCGAGAACACCCAGCGCACGGTGCCGTCCTTGCCGCTGGTGTCCATGCCCTGCAGCACCAGCAGCAGCTTGCGCCGGCCTTCGGCATTCAGCAGGTCCTGCAGTTCGTCGAGCTCGACCGCCAGCGCGTCGACTTCGGCGCGCTGCGTGGCTTCGTCGCCTTCGCAGAAGGGCGTGTCGCCGGGGTCGACGTGCGAGAGCTTGAACTTGCCGCCGACGCGGTATTTCTTGAAGCTGGCCATGAAGCGGGACTCCGTGAAGAACAACGAAGCCCACAGCGTAAGCGATCGACCCGGCGGACGGCCGTCAGCGCTCGTCGTCCTCGGGCGGCAGCGAGGCGCTCCAGCGGCTGTCCCAGTCGGTGTGCCGGCGCACCGCGCCGTCGAGCTCGCGCCGGTCGCGCTTGGTGGGGCGGCCCTGTTCGATGGCCAGGGCCGGCTCGATGCCCGCGCGGCGCATTTCCCTGAACGCAGCCTGTGCCGCCAGGCTCTCGGCCGTTTCCTCGTAGAGCTGCTGCGCCACCGGCGCCGGCCCGCGCTGGCCGCTGAGGCCGCGCACCGTAACGGTCCGCGTCAGCGGGCCCATGCGCATGGCGACGGTGTCGCCGGCCTTGACCTCGCGCGAGGCCTTGGCGATGTCTCCGTTCACCTGCACGCGGTTCTTGCCGATTTCCTCCGCGGCCAGCGAGCGCGTCTTGAAGAAGCGGGCGGCCCAGAGCCATTTGTCGATGCGCAGACGGTCCATGAATGTGGGGAAGTGGAGATCAGGAATTGTGCCGCGAGACGGCCCGCTACAGCGGCCGGTGCGGCGGCTGGTACAGCGGCAGGCGCACGACCGCGTCCAGTCCGATCACGCGCTCGGCGCCGCCGGGCGCGCTCCGGTTGTCGAGGCTGATGCTTCCTCCCAGCGCCAGCACGATCTCGCGGCAGATCGCCAGGCCCAGCCCCGAGCCGCTCGACGTGCTTCCCGCCGCGAAGGGCGCGAACAGGCGCTGCCGCAGTTCTGGCGAGATGCCGGGGCCGCAGTCGCGCACGACGAGCACGGCGTCGGGGCCTTCCGCGCGCACAGCCACCGACAGCGCGGCGCCCGCCGGGCTCTGCTTGATCGCGTTGTGCAGCAGGTTGCGCGTGAGCTCCTGCAGCATCCACTGGTGGGCGCGCACCGGCACGGGCTCCTCGATGGCGAGCTCGAAGTCGAGCGCCTTGGCGGCCACCAGCGGCGACAGGTCGAGCGCGATGTTCCGTGCAACGTCGCCCAGGTCGAGCGTCACCGATTCCGGCTGCTGGCGCAGCTGTTCCACCTTGGCCAGCGACAGCATCTGGTTGGCGAGCGTGGTCGCGCGGTCCACGGTGCCGCTGATTTCCTCCAGCGCCTGTTCGGGCGCCACGTCGCCGCGCTGCGCCGACTGCACCTGCGCCTTCAGCACCGCCAGCGGCGTGCGCAGCTGGTGGGCGCTGTCGCGCACGAAGCGCTTCTGGTGGTCCAGCAGCCGCTGCAGGCGGCCCATGACCTGGGTGGTGGCGTCGACCAGCGGGCGCAGCTCGCGCGGCGCGTCGGGCGCGTCGATGGGCGAGAAGTCGTCGGCCTGGCGCTTCTCGATGGCTTCGCCCAGTTCGCGCACCGGCCGCGTGGCGCGCTGCACCACGAACACCGTGACCAGCGCGATCACGCCCATCAACAGCAGCTGGCGCCACAGCATGTCGACCAGCAGCTTGCGCACCAGCGTCTCGCGCAGCTCCAGCGTCTCGGCCACCTGGACCACGGCCATGCCGCGGCCGGTCGCGCTCGCCACCGGCTGCAGCAGCACCGCCACGCGCACCGGCTGGTTGCGGAACTGCGCGTCGTAGAAGTCGACCAACGCCGCATAGGCGCTGCGGTCCGGGATGCGACCGCGCCAGAAGGGCAGCTCGGCGAAGCCGGAGATCATCTCGCCGTCGAGTGCCGAGACACGGTAGAAGAGACGGCTGCGGTTGTCGGCCTCGAAGGCCTCCAGCGCGGAGTAGGGCACGATGGCCCGCAGCCGCGCCATGTCGTCGTAGCCCTCCACGTCGAGCTGCTCGCCGATGGTCTTGGCCGAGGCAAGCAGGGTGCGGTCGTAGGCCGTGGTGGCCGCCGCCAGGCTTTGGCGATACAGGCTCACGCTGTTGATCACGATGAACACGGCCACCGGCGCGAGGATGCCGAGCAGCAGCCGGGCACGCAACGAGATCGCACGGGTCATCGAACGGGCTTGCGGCGTGTCATGTCTCGGGGCGCAGGAGATAACCCAGCCCGCGCATCGTCATCAGCACGGCGCCGGTGCCCACCAGCTTCTTGCGCAGCCGGTACACCACCACCTCGATGGCCTCGTACTGCACGTCGGTCTCGCCCGGGAACACCAGCTCGAAGAGGCGTTCCTTGGTCACGGCATGGCCGGGCTTCATCATCAGCGCCTTCAGCAGCGCCAGTTCGCGCGGCGTGAGTTCGAGCAGTTCGGCGCGGTTGTATATGGCACCGTTGTCGGGCTCGAAGCGCAGCCCGCCGATCTCCTGCGGGTTGAGACCCGCGTCCTGCCCGGCAACGCCGTGGCTGCGTCGGCGCAGCGCGCGGATGCGGGCCTCGAGTTCGTCGAGGTCGAAGGGCTTGGGCAGGTAGTCGTCGGCGCCGGCGTTCAGGCCGACGATGCGGTCGCCGACGGTGCCGCGCGCCGTCAGCAGCAGCACCGGCGTGCGCAGGCCTTCGGCACGGGCCTGGGCCAGCACCTGAAGGCCGTCGACGTTGGGCAGGCTCAGGTCGAGGGCGACCACGTCGGGCTCGATGGCACGCCATTGCGCGACGGCCTCGGCGCCGTCGCCGCAGACGCGCACATCGATCCGGCGGCGCCCGAGGGTGCGCTGCAGGGTGATTTGCATCGATGGGTCGTCTTCGACCAGCAGCAGCTTCATACGGTGGCGTCGGGGGTGCGTACTTTGGTGTTTTCCCCAGTCTGGCGGACAGCCAACTGACAGCGGGGCGGCGCATGATAGCGCTCAGCTAAAAGTCAGCTTCCTTTCAAATTCCTTCCAATCCAGGAGACACGCATGCGTCGCGACACCTTTCTGAAGTCACTGGCCGCACTGGCCGCCGCCGGGGCCCTGCCACTGTCCGCGCGGGCGGGCGCCAACGTCAAGATGATGATCCCGGCCAACCCGGGTGGCGGCTGGGACACCACCGGCCGCGCGCTGGGCAAGGCGCTGACGGACGCGAAGGTCGCCGACACCGTCACCTACGACAACAAGGGCGGCGCTGCCGGTGCGCTGGGCCTGGCCCAGTTCGTCAACGGCTCCAAGGGCGACGCCAACGCGCTGATGGTCATGGGCTCGGTCATGCTGGGCGGCATCATCACCGGCAAGCCGCCGGTCAACTTGTCGCAGGCCACGCCCATCGCGCGCCTGACCACCGAATACAACGTGTTCGTGCTGCCGGCCAACTCGCCGTTCAAGTCCATGAAGGACGTGGTCGAGCAGCTCAAGAAGGACCCGGGCAGCGTCAAGTGGGGCGGCGGTTCGCGCGGATCCACCGAGCACATCGCCGCGGCCATGATCGCGCAGAAGGTCGGCGCCGATCCGTCCAAGATCAACTACGTCGCCTTCCGTGGGGGCGGTGAGGCCACCGCCGCCATCCTGGGCGGCAACGTCACCATCGGCGGCAGCGGCTACAGCGAGTTCGCCGAGTACATCGCCGCCGGCAAGATGAAGCCCATCGCCGTCACCTCCGCGCAGCGCCTGCCGGGCGTGAACGTGCCCACGCTGAAGGAGCAGGGCATCGACGTGGAGATCGGCAACTGGCGCGGCGTCTACGGCGCTCCCGGCATCTCGGCCGAGCAGCGCAAGGCGCTGACCGACATGGTGCTGGCCGCCATGAAGAGCTCGTCGTGGGCCGAATCGCTCAAGAAGAACGACTGGACGCCGGCCGTGCTGTCGGGCGAAGCCTTCGCCAAGTTCGTCGACGACGACTTCGCGAGCCTGCGCGCCATCATGACCAAGTCCGGCATGGTCTGAACAAGGCTCGCCCCCAGGCTGCGCGCACTTCGTGTCGCTTCGCCAACCCCCTACCGGGGGCAACACCTGAGGCCCGGCAGAGCCGGTTCCTCGGTGTTCCTCGAAGGGGCTCTCTTTCCCCTGAATGCGGGAGCAAAAAATGGCAACTCCAGACTCCTCGGCCCCGCCGCAACCCGCGGTCACCTGGCCGCAAACCCTGGTCGGCATCGGCGTGCTGGTGACCGGCATCGCGCTGGCCTTCGGTGCCATCGGCATTTCTTCCGACGCGGGCTACGGCGGCGTCGGCCCCAACTTTCTGCCCTGGCTGGTGTCCGTGGTGCTCATGCTGTGCGGCGCCTGGATCCTGTGGGAGGCGCGCACCGGCGGCTTCCGCGAGCTCGACGCTCCCTCTGGCGCTGAACATGCCTACTGGCCCGGTTTCATCTGGGTGTCGGCGGGCCTGCTGCTCAACGCGGCGCTCATCACCACGCTCGGCTTCATCCTGAGCTGCACGCTGTGCTACCTGCTGGCCGTGCAGGGGCTGCGCCGCGCGAGCGGGCAGGCCGGCGTGAACGCACCCCGCACCTGGGTGACCGATTTCGTCACCGGCGCAGTCATTTCCGCACCGGTGTTCTGGATGTTCACGCAATTCCTGGCCATCAACCTGCCTGGCCTGACCAACACCGGGTGGATCTGACATGGAAATCTTCAACGCACTCATGGCGGGCTTCGCGGCCGCCATCACCCCCGTCAATCTGCTCTGGTGCCTGGTCGGCTGTGCCCTGGGCACGGCCGTGGGCGTGCTGCCCGGCATCGGCCCGGCCGTGGCGGTGGCCATGCTGCTGCCCATCACGGGCAAGGTCGACATCACGGCCTCGATGATCTTCTTCTCGGGCATTTACTACGGCGCCATGTATGGCGGCTCGACCACTTCCATCCTGCTGAACACGCCCGGCGAAACCGCCAGCATGGTGACGGCGATGGAGGGCAACAAGATGGCCAAGAGCGGCCGCGCGGGTGCGGCGCTCGCAACGGCGGCCATCGGCTCCTTCGTGGCCGGCACCATCGCCACCGTCATCGTCACGCTGTTCGCGCCCTTCGTGGCCGACTTCGCGGTCAAGCTCGGCCCGCCGGAATACTTCCTGCTGATGCTGCTGGCCTTCACCACGGTGAGCGCGGTGCTCGGCAAGAGCACGCTGCGCGGCATGACGGCGTTGTTCGTCGGCCTCGCGGCCGGCTGCATCGGCCTCGACCAGATCTCGGGCCAGGGCCGCTACACCGGCGGCATTCCCGAACTGCTCGACGGCATCGAGATCGTGCTGGTGGCCGTGGGCCTGTTCGCCGTGGCCGAGGTGCTGTACGCCGTGCTGTACGAAGGCCGGGTGGTCGAGGGCCAGAACAAGCTCAGCCGCGTGCACATGACCAAGCGCGACTGGAAGCGCTCCATTCCCGCGTGGCTGCGCGGCACCGCCATCGGCACGCCCTTCGGCTGCATCCCGGCCGGTGGCACCGAGATCCCGACCTTCCTGAGCTACGCCACCGAGAAGAAGCTCGCGAAGGACGCGGAAGCAAAGGCCGAGTTCGGCACCTCCGGCGCCATCGAAGGCGTGGCCGGCCCCGAGGCCGCCAACAACGCCACGGTGACGGCCGCGCTGATCCCGCTGCTCACGCTGGGCATTCCCACCTCGAACACCACCGCCATCCTGCTGGGCGCGTTCCAGAACTACGGCATCCAGCCGGGCCCGCAGCTCTTCACCACCTCGGCCGCGCTGGTCTGGGCGCTGATCGCGTCGCTGTACATCGGCAACGTGATGCTGCTGGTGCTGAACCTGCCGATGGTCGGCCTGTGGGTCAAGCTGCTGAAGATCCCGAAGCCCCAGCTCTACGCCGGCATCCTGATCTTCGCGACGGTGGGTGCCTACGGCATGCGCCAGAGCGCGTTCGACCTGTTCCTGCTGTACGCCATCGGCATCCTGGGCGTGGTGATGCGCCGCTTCGACTTCCCGACCGCTCCCGTGGTGGTCGGCATGATCCTCGGCCCGCTCGCCGAAGCGCAGCTGCGCAACGCGATGTCGATCGGCGAGGGCAGCGCGGCGGTGTTCTTCCAGCGCCCGATGTCGATCACGCTGATCGTCATCGTTGTGGCCGTGCTGATCCTCCCGCGCCTGGCCAAGCGCATGAGCGAACGCAAGCTGGCAAAGCTGGCGCAGATGGACGCCTGAGTCTTTTCTTCGTCATCATCGGGAAACCGGATGCTGTCAGCATCCGGTTTTTTCGTTTTTGGGTACCGCTTTTCCCCACATGCACTCTCCGCCCGGTACGGCGGGGAGTGCAGTGAGGTATTCAGTGAGTCCCCAGACCCTTGCCTGGCTCCTGCTCGCCGCGAGCGTCGCGGCGGAGGTCGCCGGCACCATGGCCCTTCGGTTTGCCGAGGGCTTCACCCGCCTTGTTCCCTCTGTCGTCACCGGCGCCTGCTATGCCGCCGCGATCTGGCTCATGTCGCTCGCGGTGCGCGAGCTCGGCGTGGGGTTGAGCTATGCGGTCTGGGCCGGCAGCGGCACGGTGCTGATCGCCGTGCTCGGCATGATCTGGCTCGGCGAGCCCGTCACGCTGCCGCGGATCGCCGGAGTGGCGGCGATCGTCGCGGGCGTGATCGTGCTCAACCTCGAGGCGCGCTAGCGGCTCGGTGCCGCGGGCGTCTCGACCAGGTCGTCGTCGATGTGCGGATCGGCCGGCTGCCCGCGCAGCCTGCGCACGGTGCGCCTGATCCAGTGCTCGATGTCGTCGATGTAGGTGAACACGGCCGGCACCACCAGCAGGCTCAGCACGGTGGAGGTGATCAGCCCGCCGATCACCGCCATCGCCATCGGCGAGCGGAAGCTCGAATCCGCCGTGCCGAAGCCCACCGCAATGGGCAGCATGCCCGCGCCCATGGCCAGCGTGGTCATGATGATGGGCCGCGCGCGCTTGTGGCAGGCGTCGCGCAGTGCGTCCCAGCGGTTCATGCCGTGGTCGCGTCGCGCCACGATGGCGTACTCCACCAGAAGAATGGAGTTCTTCGTGGCGATGCCCATCAGCATGATCAGCCCGATCAGCGAGGGCATCGACAGCGCCTTCTGCCCGATCAGCAAGCCCACGAAGGCGCCGCCCAGCGCGAGCGGCAGCGCGCACAGGATCGTCACCGGGTGCAGGAAGTCCTTGAACAGCAGCACCAGCACGATGTAGATGCACAGCACACCGGTGAGCATGGCCAGGCCGAAGCTGGCGAAGAGCTCGGTCATCACTTCCGCGTCGCCCACCTCGGCGATGCGCACGCCCGGCGGCAGCTTCTCGATCGACGGCAGCTTCTGCACCGCGTCCTTCGCGTCGCCCAGGCCCACGCCCGAGAGTTCGATCTCGAAGTTCACGTTGCGCGAGCGGTCGTAGCGGTCGATCACGGCCGGACCGCCTTCCATGCTCAGCGAGGCCACCTGGCTCAGCATGACCGGCCCGCGCGTGCCCGGTACCGACAGGCGCCCGAGCAGGTCGATGTCCTTGCGGGCCGAGTCCTCCAGCTTCACCACGATCGGCACCTGCCGCTGGGCCAGGTTGAGCTTGGCCAGCGACTGGTCGTAGTCGCCCAGCGTGGCCACGCGCAGCGTCTCGGCGATGGCGGAGCTGGTCACGCCCAGGTCGGCGGCGCGCGCGAAGTCGGGGCGCACGGCGATCTCGGGGCGGATCAGGCTCGCGGTGGAGGTGATGTTGCCCAGGCCGGGAATGGTGCGCAGGTCCTTCTCGACCGCGCTCGCCGCGCTGGCCAGCGCCACCGGGTCTTCGCCCGTGAGCGCCAGGATGTACTTCTCGCCCGAGCCGCCCAGGCCCACCGTGCTGCGCACGCCGGGCAGCGTCTCGAGCGCCGCGCGGATCTGGTTCTCGATCACCTGCTTGCGCGGGCGGTCGCCGCGCGGGTCGAGCTTGATGGTGAGCGTGGCCTTGCGCGTCTCGGGCGTGCCGAAGTTCGCGAACGGGTCGCCGCCCGCGCTGCCGCCGGCCACCGTGGTGTAGACGCTCTTCACGTGCTGGATCTTCATCACGCGGTTGCGGGTTTCCTCCGCCGCCGCGGTGGTCTGCGCAAGCGTGGAACCGGGCGCGAGCGAGAGATAGATCTGCGTCTGCGAGTTGTCGTCCGGCGGAATGAAGCCGGTCTTGAGCAGCGGGATCATCGCCAGCGAGCCGAAGAAGAAGAGGGTGGCCAGCACCATCGTCTTGAAGCGGTTGTGCGTGCTCCACTCCACGGCGCGCATGTACCAGCGCAGCCAGCCCGGCTCCTTCTCGGCGCCGACCACGGGCTTGAGCATGTAGGCCGCCATCATCGGCGTGAGCACGCGCGCCACCACCAGCGATGCGAACACCGCGAGCGAGGCCGTCCAGCCGAACTGCTTGAAGAACTTGCCGGCCACGCCGCTCATGAAGGCCGTGGGCAGGAACACCGCGATCAGCGTGAAGGTGGTGGCGATCACCGCCAGCCCGATCTCGTCGGCCGCCTCCATCGCTGCCTGGTAGGGCGTCTTGCCCATGCGCAGGTGGCGCACGATGTTCTCGACCTCCACGATGGCGTCGTCCACCAATATGCCCACCACCAGCGACAGCGCGAGCAGCGAGATCACGTTGACCGAGAAGCCCAGCAGGTGCATGCCGATGAAGGCAGGGATCACCGACATCGGCAGCGCGATGGCCGAGACGAAGGTGGCGCGCCAGTCGCGCAGGAACAGCCACACCACCACCACCGCCAGGATGGCGCCCTCGTACAGCAGGTGCAGCGAGCCGTTGTATTCCTCTTCCACCGGGTCGACGAAGTTGAAGGCTTCGGTCAGTTCGATGTCGGGGCGGGAGGCGCGCATGTCGGCCAGCGCCTTCATGATGGCGTGGCCCACTTCGACCTCGCTGGCGCCGCGGCTGCGCGCCACTTCGAAGCCCACCACCGGCTTGCCGTTGAGCAGCGCGGCCGCGCGCGGCTCGGCGATGGTGTCGCTGACGCGTGCCACCTGGTCGAGGCGGATGCGGCGGCCGTCGCTCAGCACGATCTGCATGTCGGCGAGCTGGTCGGCCGACTTCACGGTGGCCATGGTGCGCACCGGCTGCTCGCTGCCGCCCAGGTCGAAGCGGCCGCCCGCGCTCTCGGTCTGCACCTGGCGCAGCTGGCGCGAGATGTCGGCGGCCGAGGCGCCCAGCGCCTGCAGCTTGCCCGGGTCGAGGTCGATGTGCACCTGGCGCGTGACGCCGCCCACGCGGTTCACGGCGCCCACGCCGGGCAGGGCGAGCAGCTTCTTGGTGACGTCGTTGTCGACGTACCAGCTCAGCGCCTCGGCATCCATGGCCGACGAGGCGATGGTGAAGGCCAGCACCGGCTGCGCCGCGAAGTCGAGCTTGGTGACCACCGGGTCGCGCACGTCGGCCGGCAGGTCGGCGCGCACGCGCTGCACGGCGGATCGCACGTCGTCCACGGCTTCCTGCACGGGTTTCTCGAGGCGGAATTCGACGATCAGCGTGGCGGCGCCGTCCTGCACCTTGGTGGTGATGTGCTTCAGGCCCTGCACCGTGGCAATGGAGTTCTCGAGCTTGCGCGCGACGTCGGTCTCCAGCTGCGAAGGCGCGGCGCCGGGCAGCGAGGCCGAGACCGTGACGGTCGGCAGGTCGATGTCCGGAAAGTTCTGCACCTTCATCGCGTTGAACGACAGCAGCCCCCCGAAGGTGAGCAGCACGAACAGCATCACCGCCGGAATCGGGTTGCGTATGGACCAGGCGGAAACGTTCATGGGCGTGTTCCTTTGAATTTCTTCTGCCGTTGCTTACCGGGCGGTGGCGGCGGAGGCCGCGGACTTTGCCGGCTGCGCCGCGGCTGCGGGCGCGGGTGCGGGTGCATCCACCACGCGCACCAGGTCGCCGTCGTTGAGGAAGCCCGCGCCCTGCACGATCACCTGGGCGCCGTCGGGCAGCGCGCTGGTGATCTCGATGCGGTCGTTCAGGCGCCGGCCGGTCTGCACCTTTAGCTGCGACACCTTGTTGTCGGGCTTCAGCAGGAAGACGTTGTTGAAGCCGTCGCGCGGCACGATGGAGCTTTGCGGCACCGTCGGCGCGGTGCTGCGGCCCAGTTCGAAGTCGCCGCGCGCGAACATGCCGGCCTTGATGCCGGTGTTCTGCTGCACGTTGGGCAGGTCGACATACACCAGCGCCGCGCGCGTCTGCGGATCGACTGTGGGCGCGACGCTGCGCACCTTGCCGCGCACCTGCGCGCCGCTGGCGCTGACCACGAAGGCGGTGGTACCCACGGCAACGCGGCTGAGCTCGGCCGAGGTCACTTCGGCGCGCCATTCGAGGCGGCCCTGGCGGATCAGGCGGAACAGCTCGGTGCCGGCCGACACCACGCTGCCCACCGTGGCGGTGCGCGCGGAGATCACGCCGTCGTCGGGCGCCAGCACCTGCGTGTTGCGCCCGCGCACCTGCTGCGCGGCCAGCACGGCCTCGGCAGCTTCCACGCGTGCCTTGGCGGTCTGCTCGGTGGTCTGGTACTGGTTGATCTGCTGCTGGCTCAGCGCGCCGGTGGCCTGCAGCGTGCGCGCACGCGCGGCGTTGCCCGCCGCGTCGGCCGCGGTGGCGCGGGCTTCGGCCAGCGAGGCGCGCGCCTGCGCGATGTCGGCCTGCACCGTCTCGGGCGAGAACACGGCCAGCACCTGGCCCTTCTTCACCAGGTCGCCCACGTTCACGCGCACTTCGGCCAGCTTCAGGCCGTTGGACTCTGAGCCGACCACGGCCTCCTGCCAGGCGGCCACGTTGCCGTTGGCCGCGAGCGTGAGCATCAGCTCGGTGGCCTCGGGCCTGGCGACGGTGACGGTCAGCGCGGGCTTGGGCGAGGCGGCGCCGTCCTTGGCCTTGGCTGCCGCTGCGGGTTCGGCGGTCTTGTCCGCCGGCTTGCCGCGCGTCATGAAGAAGATCGCGGCGATGACGACGACCAGCGCGGCCAGCGCGATGGCGAGGGTGGAACGCTTCATTGTTTTCATGGCGACGTCGCGACCTTGGCGGTCGGTGTGGTGGTCATTGAGGTCGATTCGGAAGAGGAGGGTGCCGCGGCGGACTGGCGGTTCCAGCCGCCGCCCATCGAGCGATACAGCGCCACCCATGCCTCGGTGCGCTCGCGCTGCAGCGTCACGCGCGCGGTCTGCGCGGTGAACAGCGTGCGGCGCGAATCCTCCAGCTCGAACAGGCTGGCGAGGCCGCTGCTGTAGCGCGCCTGCGTGGCATCGAAGGAGGCCTGGTAGTTCTTCACCGCGGCATCGGCGTCGGCAGTGCGGGTGTTGGTCGCGTCGAGGTTGACCAGCGCCTCCTCGACTTCGCGCACCGCCTGGCGCACGTTGGCCCGGTAGAGCGACACGGCCTCGGCGTAGCGCGCCTTGGCCGCGTCGGCGTTCGCCTTGCGCGAGCCGCCGTCCAGCAGCGGCACGGTCAGCGCAATCGGGCCCACCGTCCAGGTTTCGAGCGACTGGTGCACGCCGCTCACGCGGTACTGCGTGCGGCCGATGGAGCCCGACACCGTGAGCTTGGGATAGCGCTCAGCCTCGGCCGAGCCCACGTCGGCACTGGCCGAAGCCACGCCGAGTTCGGCCGCGTACACGTCGGGGCGCTGCGAGATCGCCTCGGCAGGCACGCTGGCGATGCTGCCCACTGCCGGCAGCGGGCGCTGCGCCGGCGCGGCCGCGAGCTTCTGCTCGAGCGTGGTCTCGTCGATGCCGCTGAGCGCGACCAGCGCCTTGCGCTGCACCGCGCACTGGGCGCGCTGCTGCGTGAGGCGGCCCGATGCGTCGGAGGCGCTGGCGCGGGCGAGCGCCGCGTCTGCAGGTGCCGTGAAGCCGGCCTTCGCCGACAGATCGGTGAGCCGCGATGTCTCGGCGCGGGAGCGTGCGTCCGATTCGGACACGCGCAACTGCTGCTGGCAGGCGCGCTCGGCGAAATAGGCGTTGGCAGTTTCTGCCGCCACAGCGACGCGGGCGTCGTGCCACTTGGCATTGGCGCTGCTCTGCTTGGCTTCGGCGGAATCGCGATCGGCGCGCAGGCGGCCGAACAGGTCGGCCTCCCACTTCGATTGCAGGCCGGCCTGCAGCGTGGTGATCGGCGTGCTGCTCGAGAGTCCGCTGCCGCTGCCCGAGCTTCCGCTGGACAGCCCCACGGGGCCGCGGCTGGCCGATGCGGTGCCGTCGAGGCTCGGCAGCAGCGCGGCGCCGGCCTGCACGCGCGTGAAGCGTGCCTCGGCCACGCGTGCCGCGGCGCTCGCGACGTTGGGGCTCGCGGCCTCGGCGGCGGCGATCAGCTCGACCAGCAGCGGATCGTCGAGCTGGCTCCACCAGTCGGCCAGCGAGGCCAGCGAGCCGCCGTGGGGCAGGGGCGCGTGCCATTGCGCGGGCACAGGCGCCTCGACCTGCGCGGGCGGACGCGTCAGCGCGCAGCCCGAGAGGCCGATGCCCAGGCAGACGGCGGCCAGCAATTCGAGTCGGAGTTTTCTCATTGTTTCTTCTGCTTTCTCTCGGCGCGCCGGCGGGTCGCCTCGACCTCGACCAGCGCCAGCGCATAGGCAGTGAGGCGATCGGCCCAGGCATCGATGGCGCGCGGCGTGCGCAGCAGCGAAGGGCGGATGGCCTCGATGAAGTCCTGGCTCACGTAGAGCTGCATCGACAGCCCGGTGATCGCGAAGGTCAGGCGGTGGATGTCGTCGTCGGCCCGCTCCACCTTCAGGTGGCGGCACAGCAGGTCGGCGATGGCGCGATGCGGCCCCTTGATGTCGCGCTCCAGCTCCTCGGCCCAGCGGCTGGTGGGCTCCAGCATCTCGCGCATGTGCAGCTGGATGCACTGGCGCACGATCTCGCCCTGCTTGAGCGGGTCGATCATCGACACCATGCAGGTGCGCAGCGTCTCCTCGAGCGACTGGCCGGGCGCGTTGCAGGCGGCGATGAGGTCGCTGGAGTCGCCGCCCATCGGCTCGCTGAAGGTGGCCGCGTACAGCCCCTCCTTGTCGCCGAAGTAGTAGCTGATGGCCGAGATGTTGACCTCGGCCTCGCGGGCGATCTCGCGCGTGGAGGTCTTGGCGAACCCCTTCTGCGCGAAGAGCCGCAGCGCGGTGTGGAGCAGCCGGTGGCGTGCCTCGGCACCGTCTGCGCGCGGTGCGCGGCGAGGTGCCTGGGGGATCGGATCTCTCGCATTCATGGCCGGCATTAGACCATGTACGAAATCAAACGTTTGATTTACTTAACGTTTGCTGAAGGGTCTTCCGGAAAGCCGAGGAACCTGAGCGCTTGCTGAAGGCGAGGGGTGCGGGGCCGGCCCTGCATCGGCTCCGTACCGGGGCGCGCTACGATCCCGCCATGCCCGCCGCTCCCTCTACCGCAACGCCCTCGCTGCCTTTGGACGCAGAAGGAATTCTCGCGCTTGCCGCGCGCTCGATGTTTCATTTGTTTTCGAGCATCAGCCAGGGCATGTTCCTGGTCGACAGCACCGGACGCATCGTGTGGGTGAACGAGGGCTACCGGCGCTTCCTGCCGGCACTGGGCTTCTCGTCCATCGACGAGTTCATGGGCCACATGGTGGAGGACGTGATTCCCAACACCCAGATGCGGCGCGTGCTCGAGACCGGCGAGCCCATACTGGTCGACCTGCTGACCAACAAGGCCGGCACCTTCGTCGTGAGCCGAATCCCGCTGCGCGAGGAGCCGGCGGGCGGCGAGGGCGGCATGGGCAAGGTCATCGGCGCCATCGGCATCGTGCTGTTCGACCAGCCCGAGACCACGCTGCAGCCGCTCATCAGCAAGTTCGCGCTGCTGCAGCGAGACCTCGACGATGCGCGGCGCGAGCTCGCGAGCCAGCGCAACAACCCTCTCTACCAGCATGCTGCCGACGGGCAGCGGCGTTCCAAGTACACCTTCGCGAGCTTCATCGGCAGCAGCCCCGCCGCGGTGGAGGTGAAACGGCATGCGCGGCGCGCGGCGCAGTCGACCAGCCCCGTGCTGCTGCTGGGCGAGACCGGCACCGGCAAGGAACTGCTGGCGCATGCCATTCATGCCTCGTCCGCGCGCGCCAGGGGCCAGTTCGTCAGCGTGAACATCGCGGCCGTGCCCGACACGCTGCTCGAAGCAGAGTTCTTCGGCTTCGCGCCCGGCGCCTTCACCGGCGCCGACCGCAAGGGCCGCGAAGGCAAGTTCAAGCTGGCCGACGGCGGCAGCCTGTTCCTCGACGAGATCGGCGACATGCCGCTGGGCCTGCAGGCCAAGCTGCTGCGAGCGCTGCAGGAAGGCGAGATCGAACCGCTGGGCTCCAACAAGCTCGTGCCCTTCGACGCGCGCGTGATCGCCGCCACCTCGCGCGACCTGCCCGAACTCGTGCGGCGCGGCCAGTTCCGCGAAGACCTGTACTACCGCCTCAACGTGCTGCCGCTGCGCGTGCCGCCGCTGCGCGAACGGCGTGCGGACATCCCCGCGCTGGTCGAGGCACTGGGTGAAGACATGGCACTGCGCAGCGGCGAGGCTCCGCCCGAGCTGACACCCGACGCGCTCGCACTGCTGGCGGGCCAGCACTGGCGCGGCAATATCCGCGAGCTGCGCAACGTGCTGGAGCAGGTGACCATGCGAAGCGACTCGCAGCGCATCGACGCCGTGCAGCTCGAACGCATCCTGCGCGAGGCCGGGCTGGAGCAGATCGAGCTGCCGGCCACTTTGCAGAGCGCGCACGATGCCGACGAAGAAGCGGCGTTGCTGCGCCCGCTGGCTCAGCAGGTGGCCGAACTGGAGCGTAGGGCGATCGCGGCGGCGCTGGCCTCCACCGGCGGCAACAAGCTGGCGACGGCGCGGCTGCTCGGGATTTCGCGTGCGACCTTGTACGAGCGGATGACTAGCCAGGAGCGGTCGGCGTGAATCCGTTGCTCGCCATGCGCCAGTCCTGACGCGTGCAGGTCGGGCGATACTCGCCGCCCGAACAAACGTCGCCGGAATCCGATGAACAAAGCCTTCTCCCGAACAGTCGCGGGTGTCGCCCTCTACGCTGCCGTTGCCAGCTTCGCCAACGCCGCACCCCAGTGCTCCAGCGACGCAGTCGTCCGCGCGAAGAAACTCCTGACCTTCCATTTCGGCGAAGACGAGCGCATCAGCATCAGTCCCGACGTGAAGGAGCTGCCGTCCATCCGCAATCCCGCGAACAGCAAGCAGCAATTCAAGGTGCTCGAGGTCTGGGGATCGATCTACAAGGGCAACTATCGGATGAGGCTGATCTACTTCGTGTCGGGTGCCGACTGCACGCTGATGGGCCAGGAAGTCCTGGAGTACGCGAGCCTGTGAGCATCAAGGCACTGCGCTCCACCTTCGGGCCGAACTGCCATTGGTGCGGCCTGCCCATGGATTTCGACGAGCCCGCGGGGCGGCCGGAGTCCGCCACCATCGAGCATCTCGTCGACTCGACCTTCGGCGGCATTCGCTCATCGAAACACCGTCGGCTGGCGCACGCGGCGTGCAACCATGCGCGCAACGAGTTCCGCATGCAGGCCGAGCGCCAGTTCGAGCAGTGGATCGCGCAGCGCCGAGCCTCCGCGAAAACCCTGACTGAAAATCAGACAAATGTTTGAAATTCAGGCAATGCAAGTGTTCTGAATTCAGCCTGACGGCGTTTCTCCCGAATGAAGAAACGTTTGTTATCAATGGCTTAGAGGATGGCACGGAGTGTGCAATATTCAGTCACCTTTTTCAGGAGACAAAGAATGAACCGTCGCCACCTCGTCGCGCTGGCAGCGCTCGCCACCTGTGCCGCAGCCGCCCCGGCATGGGCCCAGTCCAACGAAATCCGCATCGCCCACATCTACAGCAAGACCGGCGCGCTGGAGGCCTACGGCAAGCAGACCCAGACCGGCTTCATGATGGGCCTGGACTACGCCACCGGCGGCACGATGACGATCAACGGCAAGAAGCTCGTGGTCATCGAGAAGGACGACCAGGGCAAGCCCGACCTCGGCAAGTCGCTGCTGGCAGCCGCGTATTCCGACGACAAGGCCGCGCTGGCCGTCGGCCCGACCGCCTCGGGCGTCGCGCTCGCGATGCTGCCCGTGGCCGAGGAATACAAGAAGATCCTGATCGTCGAGCCCGCCGTGGCCGATTCGATCACCGGCGACAAGTGGAACAAGTACATCTTCCGCACCGGCCGCAATTCGAGCCAGGACGCGATCTCCAATGCGGTGGCCGTCGACAAGCCCGGCGTGACCGTCGCGACGCTGGCGCAGGACAACGCCTTCGGCCGCGACGGCGTGAAGGCCTTCGGCGCCGCGCTCAAGAAGGCCAAGCTGGTCCATGAGGAGTACCTGCCGCCCACCACCACCGACTTCACGGCCGGCGCGCAGCGCCTGATCGACAAGCTGAAGGATCAGCCGGGCCGCAAGATCATCTGGATCGTCTGGGCCGGCGCGGGCAACCCGTTCAAGATCGTCGACCTCGACCTCAAGCGCTACGGCATCGAGATCGCCACCGGCGGCAACATCCTGCCGGCCATGGCCGCCTACAAGGCGCTGCCGGGCATGGAGGGCGCTGCCTACTACTACTTCGGCATTCCGAAGAACCCGGTGAACGAGGCGATGGTGTCGGCGCACTACAAGGAATTCAAGACGCCGCCGGACTTCTTCACGGCCGGCGGCTTCTCCGCCGCGATGGCGGTGGTGACGGCGCTGAAGAAGACCAACGGCGACACCAACACCAACAAGCTCATCAGCACCATGGAAGGCATGAGTTTCGACACCCCCAAGGGCAAGATGACCTTCCGCAAGGAAGACCACCAGGCGATGCAGTCGATGTACCACTTCAAGATCAAGGTCGACCCGGCGTTCGCCTGGGGCGTGCCCGAGCTGGTGCACGAGATCAAGCCTGAAGAGATGGACATCCCCATCAAGAACAAGAGGTAAGAACTCGCCCCCAGGCTACGCGCACTTCGTGTCGCTACGCCAACCCCCTACCGGGGGCAACACCTGCGGCCCGGCAAAGCCGGTTCCGCGGTGTTCCTCGAATTAATTTCAGTTTCGCCCCGGATGGCCGCCGGGCGAAGCGCCAGCCTGCGCCTTTTCGCGGCGGCGTGTTGTTCCCACGGCCGATTCGATTCGTCAGTCAGCAAAGCAAGCGTTCGATACCCACAACACAAGGAGACAGCGATGCCAGCGATGAAATGGAAGAACTGGAAGGGACTTGCCGCGGCCGCGGCAATGACGGTGGCGGCGCACGCCGCGCAGGCGGCGGTGCCGCTGCCTGCGCTCGGCGCCAACCCGGCGGAGGTGAGCGTGTCGGGCCTGTCGGCCGGCGGCTTCATGGCGGTGCAACTGCACGTGGCCTATTCGGCCACCTTCAAGCGCGGCGCCGGCGTGGTGGCGGGCGGCCCGTACTACTGCGCCGAGGGTTCTGTGGTCAACGCAACGGGGCGCTGCATGACGCACAGCACCAGCATCCCGGTGTCCTCGCTCGTGAGCACCACCAACAGCTGGGCCGCCAGCGGCGCGATCGACCCGGTGTCGAACATGAGCAACTCCAAGGTGTACATGTTCTCGGGCACCTCGGACAACACCGTCAAGCAGCCGGTGATGGACGACCTCAAGACCTACTACCAGAGCTTCGTGCCCGCGGCCAACGTCGCCTACAAGAACAACATCGGCGCGGGCCACGCGATGGTCACCGACGACTACGGCAGCGCCTGCAGCACCACGGCCGCGCCTTACATCAACAACTGCGGCTTCGACCTCGCGGGCGAGATCCTCACGCAGCTCTACGGCCCGCTGAACCCGCGCAACAACGGCACGCTCGGCGGCACCTTCACCGAGTTCAACCAGTCGGAGTTCATCAGCGGCCACGGCATGGCCGCCACCGGCTGGATCTACGTGCCGCAGGCTTGCACCACCACTTCGTGCCGCGTGCACCTGGTGCTGCACGGCTGCAAGCAGAACTACACCGACGTGAGCGACCAGTACGTGCGCAAGACCGGCTACAACCGCTGGGCCGACACCAACAACATCGTGCTGATCTACCCGCAGACCAGCACGGCGGCCACCAACAGCTGCTGGGATTGGTGGGGCTACGACAACGCCAACTACGCGAAGAAGTCCGGTCCGCAGATGGCGGCGATGAAGGCGATGATCGACCGCGTCACCGGCTCCTCGGGCGGCAGCGGCCTTCCGGCGCCCACCGGCGTGGGCACCTCGGGCGCCACCGCCAGCAGCATGGTGATCGCCTGGAACGCCGTGAGCGGCGCCAGCGGCTACAACGTGTACCGCGGCGGCAGCAAGGTCAACGCCTCGCCGGTGACCGCCACCAGCTACACCGACAGCGGCCTGGCCGCGTCGACCACCTACAGCTGGACCGTGGCCGCGCTGAACGCGAGCAATGTCGAAGGCACCATGTCGTCGGCCGCCACCGGCACCACCACCGGAGGCGGCAGCGGCGGCACCTGCTATACCGCCAGCAACTACACGCACACCATCGCCGGGCGTGCCTATGCCTTGTATGGCCTGACCTATGCGTACGGCTCGAACCAGTCGATGGGCCTGTGGAACATCTACGTGACGACCACGCTGAAGCAGACGGGCCCGAACTACTACGTGATCGGCACCTGTTGAGGCAGGCCGGTCTTCATTCCTGTTTTCCGATTCGCAATGACCAACAACGATGCTTGAGACCCGAGATCTGACCATCCGCTTCGGTGGGCACGTGGCCGTCAACAGCGTGAGCTGCGCCTTCGCGCCGGGCACGCTGACGGCCATCGTCGGCCCCAACGGGGCGGGCAAGACCACCTACTTCAACCTGATCTCGGGCCAGCTCAAGGCGAGCGCGGGCACCGTGTCGCTCGACGGGCATTCGTTGTCGGGCCTGTCCCCCTCCGCGCGCACGCACGCGGGGCTGGGGCGGGCCTTCCAGCTCACCAACCTGTTTCCCAACCTCACGGTGCTGGAGAACGTGCGCCTCGCGGTGCAGGCCACGCGCGAGGGCGCGCACCGGCGCGGGCTCAACCTGTGGAGCATCTGGAGCGACCACAAGGCACTGACCGAGCGCGCCGACCAGATCCTGGCCGAGGTGGCGCTGAAGTCGCGCGAGCACGCCACGGTGGCGAGCCTGCCGCACGGCGACCAGCGCAAGCTCGAGGTGGCGCTGCTGATGGCGCTGGAGCCCAAGGTCTTCATGTTCGACGAGCCCACGGCCGGCATGAACGCGGCCGAGGCGCCCGTCATCCTGGACCTGATCCGCAAGCTCAAGAAGGACAAGACCAAGACCATCCTGCTGGTCGAGCACAAGATGGACGTGGTGCGCGAACTCGCCGACCGCATCATCGTGCTGCACAACGGCACGCTGGTGGCCGACGGCGAACCGGCCGAGGTGATCGCCTCGCCGGTGGTGCAGGAGGCCTACCTGGGCGTATCGAAGGAGGCCGCATGAGCACGAACAATCTGCTGACCCTCGAGGGCGTGCACACGCACATCGGGGCGTATCACATCCTCCACGGCGTCGACCTCGCCGTGCCGCGCGGCCAGCTCACCATGCTGCTGGGCCGCAACGGCGCGGGCAAGACGACCACACTGCGAACCATCATGGGCCTGTGGCATGCATCGCAGGGCAGGGTGCGCTTCGGCGAGAAAGAAATCACCGCCCAGCACACGCCGCAGATCGCCGGCCTGGGCATTGCCTACGTGCCCGAGAACATGGGCATCTTCTCCGACCTCACAGTGAAGGAGAACATGCTGCTGGCCGCGCGCGGCGCGAAGAACGCGGCGCAGATCGACGACACGCGGCTGAAGTGGATCTTCAAGCTCTTTCCCGCGGTCGAGAAGTTCTGGAACCACCCGGCGGGCAAGCTCTCGGGCGGGCAGAAGCAGATGCTGGCCGTCTCGCGCGCCATCGTGGAGCCGCGCGAGCTGCTCATCATCGACGAGCCCAGCAAGGGCCTGGCGCCCGTGATGATCAACAACATGATCGACGCCTTCGCCGAGCTCAAGCGCAGCGGCGTGACCATCCTGCTGGTGGAGCAGAACATCAACTTCGCCCAGCGACTGGGCGACACCGTCGCGGTGATGGACAACGGCCGCGTGGTGCACGCCGGCTCCATGGCGGAGTTCTCCGCCGACGCGCAACTTCAGCAATCGCTGCTCGGACTGGCTCTATGAAGAAACTCGAATTCGACTGGCGGCCATTGCTGCTGGCCCCGATCCTCGCGCTCGTCGCGCTGCCGCTGACCGGCTCCTTCTCCACCTGGCTCACGCTCACCGTGGCGGGGCTGGCGATGGGCATGATCATCTTCATCATCGCCTCGGGACTCACGCTGGTGTTCGGCCTGATGGACGTGCTGAACTTCGGCCACGGCGTGTTCATCGCGCTGGGTGCCTTCGTGGCGAGCAGCGTGCTCGGCCTGATGGGCGACTGGACCGGCTCGGGCGAGCTGTGGCGCAACCTCGTGGCGGTGTTCCCGGCGATGCTGGTCGCGATGGCCGTGGCCGGCGCAGTGGGGCTGGCCTTCGAGCGCTTCATCGTGCGGCCCGTGTACGGCCAGCACCTGAAGCAGATTCTCATCACCATGGGCGGCATGATCATCGGCGAGGAGCTCATCAAGGTGATCTGGGGCCCGGCGCAGATTCCGCTGCCGCTGCCCGAGGCGCTGCGCGGCTCGCTGCTGGTGGGCGATGCGGCCATCAGCAAGTACCGCCTGCTCGCGGTGGCCGTGGGCGCCGTCGTCTTCGGCGTGCTGGCGTGGACGCTGGGCCGCACCAAGATCGGCCTGCTCATCCGCGCCGGCGTGCAGGACCGCGAGATGGTCGAGTCGCTGGGCTACCGCATCGGGCGCCTGTTCGTCGGCGTGTTCGTGGTCGGCAGCGCACTGGCCGGCCTGGGCGGCGTGATGTGGGGGCTGTTCCAGCAGAACCTGGTGCCGCAGATGGGCGCGCAGGTCAACGTGCTGATCTTCATCGTCATCATCATCGGCGGGCTGGGCTCGACGGGCGGGGCGCTCATCGGCGCGCTGCTGGTGGGGCTGATGACCAACTACGTGGGCTTCCTGCTGCCCACGCTCACGCAGTTCGCGAGCATCTTCCTGATGGTGGCCGTGCTGCTGTGGCGACCGCAGGGCGTGTACCCGGTGGCCAACCGCTGAAGAGGAGGGCGACAACATGTTCCTGAAACGACTCCTCTCCAACGACATGCCCCGCAGCCGGCTGCTTGCGCTGCTGCTGCTCGCAGTGTTCATCGCGCTGGCCTTCGCGCCTTTCATCTTCCCGGGCGTGAAGGCGCTCAGCGTCGCGGCCAAGATCCTGGTGTTCGTGGTGCTGGTTGCGAGCTTCGACCTGCTGCTGGGCTACACCGGCATCGTGAGCTTCGCGCACACCATGTTCTTCGGCATTGGGGCCTACGGTATCGCCATCTCGGCCTCTAGGCTCGGCCCCAACTGGGGCGCGGTGCTGGTGGGGCTGGGCGCGTCGCTGGCGATCTCGCTGGTGCTCTCGTTCGCCATCGGCCTGTTCTCGCTGCGGGTGCGCGCGATCTTCTTCGCGATGATCACGCTGGCCGTGGCCTCGGCCTTCCAGACGCTGGCCTCGCAGCTGTCCGACTTCACCGGCGGCGAAGACGGCCTGACCTTCAAGCTGCCCGAGCTGATCTCGCCGAGCTTCGAGTTCGCGGAAGAGCCTTTCCTCGGCGTCTCGCTCGACGGGCGGCTGCTTTGCTACTACCTGCTGTTCGTGGCGGCCGTGTTGCTGGTGCTTGCGCTGCTGCGCATCGTGAACTCGCCATTCGGCCGCGTGCTGCAGGCCATTCGCGAGAACGAGTTCCGCGCGGAGGCCATCGGCTACCGCGTGGTGGTCTACCGCACCACGGCCGCCGTGCTGTCGGCGCTGTTCGCCACGCTGGCCGGCGCGATGCTCGCGATCTGGCTGCGCTACAACGGTCCCGACACCTCGCTGAGCTTCGAGATCATGATCGACGTGCTGCTGATCGTGGTGATCGGCGGCATGGGCACCATCTACGGCGCGGCCATCGGCGCGGTGCTGTTCGTGGTTGCGCAGAGCTACCTGCAGGACCTGCTGCGCATCGGCAACGAGGCAGCGAGCGGCCTGCCTTGGCTGGCGGCGCTGCTGTCGCCCGACCGCTGGCTGCTGTGGCTGGGCGTGCTCTTCGTTCTTTCCGTCTATTACTTCCCCACCGGCATCGTCGGAAAACTGCGAGCGAGAGCGGCGCGATGAGCGACAACCACAACAATCAGATTCCACTCTCGCGCTATGCGCAGCTCGCGGGCCGCGAGATCCACTGGCTCGAATGGGGTGCGGCCGAGGCGCCCGTGGTCATCGCCTGGCACGGCCTGGCGCGCACCGGACGCGACATGGACGAGCTGGCGCAGCACTTTGCATCGCGCGGATTCCGCGTGATCTGCCCCGACACCATCGGCCGGGGCCTGAGCCAGTGGAGCCCGCTGCCCGACGAGGAATACACGCTCGCGTTCTATGCGCGCATCGCCAACGCGCTGTGCGACGAACTGCGGCTGGGGCGGGTGCACTGGGTCGGCACCTCGATGGGCGGCGCCATCGGCACCGTCTGCGCCTCGGGCCTGTTCGAGCCGCGCATGAAGGCGCGCATCGCGAGCCTGGTGCTCAACGACAACGCGCCCGAACTGGCGCAGCCCGCCATCGAGCGCATCCGCGCCTACGCGGGCAATCCGCCCGCCTTCGACACGGTGGCCGAGCTGGAGGCCTTCTTCCGCACGGTCTACAAGCCCTACGGCTGGCTCAGCGACGCGCAATGGCGCCGGCTGACCGAGACCTCCACGCGCCGCCTGCCCGACGGGCGCGTCACGCCGCACTACGACCCGGCCATGGTCCGGCAGTTCAGCGCGCACGACAACGACTACCTGATCTGGCCGCACTACGACGCCATCGAGGTGCCGGTGCTGTGCCTGCGCGGCGCCGAGTCCGACCTGGTGCTGCCCGGCGTGGTCGAGGAGATGAAGCGACGCGGCCCCGGCGTGGCCGGCAGGTTGCAGGTGATCGAAGTTCCTGCCTGCGGTCACGCTCCCGCGCTCAACGTGCCCGAACAACTTGAGCCCATCGAGGGGTTTATCCGCGCGGCCGGTCGCTGAGGCTGCGGCGGCGGGACAATCGCCGCCCACCTCAACCACCAGGCCGAGCAACAGGCCTCGAACATCATGGCGCTTTCGCTGTACGACCTCTCCGTGCCCGTCTTCGCGCGCGGCCTCGGCCAACTCACCCACCTGCTCGACAAGAGCCTGGCGCACGCCAAGGCCAACGGCATCGACCCCGCCACGCTGGTGGATGCGCGCCTCGCGCCCGACATGCTCACGCTGGTCGGCCAGATCCAGCGCGCGAGCGACGCCTCGAAGCTGGGCACGGCGCGCATCGCCGGCGTCACCGCGCCGAGCTTTCCCGACGAGGAGAAGACCTGGGACGACCTGGTCGTGCGCATCGCGAAGACGCAGGACTTCCTGGCGAGCGTCGACCGCGCGCTGATCGACGGCCACGAAGATCGCGCCGTGACCATCAAGACCCGCGAAGGCGAGGCGACCTTCACCGCGCAGCGCTACCTGCTGCAGTTCGCACTGCCGAACTTCTTCTTCCACGTGACCACCGCCTACGACGTGCTGCGCCACAAGGGCATGCCGATCGGCAAGATGGACTATCTGGGCAAGTTCTGAGTTCTGACCCGGGCGGCTCTTCACGCCGCCGGGACAAACTTCAAATTGCCGTGACACATGCGCACGCCCGGCGTGCGCCGCGAACAATCGCGCCTGACCGCTTTCGGTCTGGCATTCGAGCGAGGTTCGCGATCATGAAGATGTTGTCCAGAAGGGCGTTCTCGGGGTTGGCCGCCGGCTCCTCCGCGCTCGCGGCTGCCGTGGGTGGCGCGTGGCCGGTGCGCAGTGCGCTGGCCGTGTCGCCGGGCCTGCGCGACTACGGCAAGGCGCCCGAGTTCACGGGCATCGACAAGTGGCTCAACTCGGAGCCGCTCACGATGCAGGGCCTGGCCGGCAAGGTGGTGCTGGTCGATTTCTGGACCTACTCCTGCATCAACTGCATCCGCACGCTGCCCTACGTGGTCCGCTGGTACGAGAAGTACAAGGACCAGGGATTCGTGGTGGTGGGGGTGCATTCGCCCGAGTTCGCCTACGAGAAGTCGACGCGCAACGTGCAGGACGCGATCCAGCGCTTCGGCATCCGCTATCCGGTGGCGCAGGACAACGGTTTCGCCACCTGGAAGGCTTACAACAACCAGTACTGGCCGGCGTTCTACCTCGCCGACAGAAACGGACAGGTGATGCGGCAGCACTTCGGTGAAGGGGAGTACGCCGAGATGGAAGCCGCGATCGAGGCGCTGCTGGGGCGCAGGCAGCCGGCCTGAGCAGGGCGCCGAACTACTTCACCGGCTCGACGATGCGCCGCACCGCGGCCTTGCCCGCGGGCGTGAGCACCGGGCCGAGCTCGGCGTAGGGCACTTCGATGGCGATCTCACAGCCGGTGCCGTATTCGGGCTGCGAGAAGCGCATGCCCTTGGCTTCCAGCGTAAGGTCGTAGTGGGCGTCTTCCTCGTAGTTGGACTTGCAGTTCTCCTCGGCCTTCGACGGCTGGATGCCCGCGTACTTGAACAAGAAGCGGCGCAGCTTCGGCGGCATCGGGCCGCTTTCGGTGCCGGCGATCTGCCCCGGTGCTTTCTGCGGCGGCACCTGCGGGCGCGGGCCGAACCATGACCACGGGTCGACCTGCTTGCCCGTCTGCAGGTCCCACGTGCGGTAGAACCAGGAGATGCCGGCGCGGCCCGTGCCGGCCGCCCAGGTGTAGTTGCGGATGCTGAGCCACTGCGAAGTCCAGTATTCGGGCTCGGTGGTGTTCTCGTCCTCGGCGGGCACGCCGACCCGGCCGAGAAACTCGCGGCGCTTGTCGAAATATTCCTTGATCGTGTCATTGCCGGTGTCGAAGTCGCGGCGAAGCTCCTGGTTGATGGCCGCGAGCGTGGGTTCGGGGCCGGAGAGTTCGATGGTTTCCTGTCCCGCGAAGCGCAGCCGGCGGAAGCTGCGGCCGGCCGCGTATTCCTCTTTCTTGCCGGTCACGATCTTCGGCTGAGCTTCGAGCTGGCCTGCGTAGCCGTCGCTTCCGCAGGCCCTGTCGCCGCCCGTGGCATCGGCGAGGTCCAGCTTGATCGGCAGCGTGACGGGCGTGCCCTTCACGCTCTTCCACGTGCCGGTGAGCGTGTTGCCCCTGGCCGGGTCGAGCGACCACAGGCCGGTGTCGCCGGCTTCGTGCCAGAAGCTGTCCTTCTCGACGCGGCTCAGCGGGATCGCCGTCTTGTACTGCTTGTAGAAGTAGCTGCCGCTCGGAAACTCGGCGTTGAAGCAGGCCACGATGGCCTTGGTGCCGAGCGTGCCTTCCCATACGCCCCTGGGCACATCGACGGTACCGGCCGCGTGGGCCAGGAAGGGCAGCAGCAGGACAAGGCCGCCGAGGCAACGGGCTCGAAGATGTTTCGTCATGGCTTGCGTGCGGAGATCGAATACATGAGCGGAATGCGCGGCATGCCCTCGGGCGGCGCCATGCGGCGGCCACCGATGTCGCGCATGCCCTCGAAGGGCTTCCAGCCGTTGGCGTACGGGTACTCGTCGAGCCGCTCGATGACGAGCCCCGCCTGCGACAGCGCGGTCGTCACCTGGCCCACGCCCCAGGTGAACTCGAAGCTCGGGTGCGGGTTGGCGAAGTTCTCCACGCCGCGCTCGTAGCCCTCGCGGACCAGTCCGTCGCCGGATTCGGCAACGTAGTCGCCAACGCCTTCCTCGGGCACGGGGGCTTCGTTGAAGTAGTCGTAGTGGAACTTCCAGGCCGGGTCGAACACCAGCGCGAAGGGATGGAACTCGATGAACACGAAGCGGCCGCCTGGCTGGAGCACCTGTGCCACGCCGCGTGCCCAGGCGGCGATGTCGGACAGCCAGCACAGCGTGCCGTACGAACAGAACACGATGTCGAAGCGTTCGCCGCGTGCCTGCGCCTCGCGGAAGTAGTCGTAGACGTCCGAGCGGATGAAGCGCGCCGCGATGCCCGACTGCTGCGAAAGCCGCGTCGCGAAGCCGATGGCTTCGTCGGAGATGTCCACGCCCGTCACCTCGGCGCCGAGGCGCGCGATGCTCAGGCTGTCCTGACCCGCGTTGCATTGCAGGTGCAGCACACGCAGGCCCTTCACATCGCCGAGCAGGCCGGCTTCCTCGGGGAAGAGGGTGGAGCCGCCCTTGCGGAAGAAGGCGGCCTGGTCGCCCTTGTGGCTGTTGTGCGCGACGGTGGCCGCGTTCCACGAGAGCCGGTTGGCTTCGTGCAGATCCTGCTTCATATGGTTGGTGTTTTTTGCGTGGGCCAGCCCGCCAGGTTGCGTTCGGCGATGCCCGCGAGCGCGGTGATCCATGCCGGGCTGTCGTTGAGGCAAGGGATGTAGCTGAAGGCCTGGCCGCCGGCGTGCAGGAAGGCTTCGCGGCCTTCCATGGCGATTTCTTCCAGCGTCTCGAGGCAGTCTGCGGGGAAGCCTGGGCACACCACGTCCACGCGCTTCACGCCGGATGCGCCGAGCTCGCGCAGCGTGGGCTCGGTGTAGGGCTCCAGCCACTTGGCCTTGCCGAAGCGCGACTGGAAGGTCACGCGGTACTGGGTGCTCGAAAGGCCCAGGCGTGTCGCGAGCAGCCGGGCGGTTTCGGTGCACTGAGCCTGGTACGGATCGCCCAGTGCGATGTTGCGCGCGGGGATGCCATGGAAGCTCATCAGCAGCACCTCGCCGCGGCCTTCGGTCTTCCAGTGCTTCTCGATGCTCTGGGCCAGCGCGTCGATGTAGGCCGGGTCGTCGTGGTAGTCGTTGACGAAGCGGAATTCGGGCACGCGGCGTTGCTTGCGGCTCCAGGCGTTCACCGCGTCGATCACGCTCGCGGTGGTGGTGCCCGAGTACTGCGGATAGGCCTGCAGCACCAGCACGCGGGTCGCGCCTTCGGCCTGCAGCGCGTCGAGGCGGGAGGCGATGGAGGGGCTGGCGTAGCGCATTGCGTCGCGCACCGTCAGGCGGTGCCCGCGCTCGCCGAGCCATCCGGCCAGCAGCGTCGCCTGCTTCTGCGTCCAGACCTTGAGCGGCGAGCCTTCGCGCATCCAGATGCTCGCGTACTTGGCGGCCGACTTGGCCGGCCGCGTGCGCAGGATGATGCCGTGCAGGATCGGCGCCCAGACCGCCTTCGGAATCTCGACCACGCGCGGGTCGCCCAGGAAGTCGGCGAGGTAGGGGCGAACGGCGGCCGCGGTGGGGGCGTCGGGGGAGCCCAGGTTGCACCAGAGCACTGCTGTGCGCGGGGTACTCGGGGAGGCGTTCTCTTGGGTCGAAGGCATGCGATATTCTCGGGCATGACTTCCGCTTCCCCGGTGCCTGCGGGCGCCGCGCCTCTCGATCTCAAGCGCATCTCGGCGATCTCCCTGGACCTCGACGACACCCTGTGGCCGATCTGGCCGACTATCGAACGCGCCGAGGCCGTGCTGCACCAGTGGCTGCTGCGCGAGGCGCCCAAGACCGCCACCTTGCTGATGACGCCGGGCATCCTGCGCGAGTTGCGCGAAGCCACCGCCAAGGAGCGCTCCGATCTCGCGCACGACCTGAGTGCGCTGCGCCGCGAGTCGATCCGCACGGCGCTCGTGCGCGCCGGTGAAGACCCGGCGCTGGCCGAGCCGGCCTTCGATGCCTTCTTCGCCGAGCGCCAGCGCGTGACGCTCTACGACGATGCGCTGCCGGCGCTGAAGTGGCTCAGCGAGCGCTATCCGCTGGTGGCGATCTCGAACGGCAACGCCGACATCCACAAGACGGGCGTGGGCCGCTGGTTCCGCACCGCCTTCAACGCGCGCGCCTTCGGCAGCGGCAAGCCGCATGCGCCCATCTTCCGCGCGGCCGCGGCATCGGTCGGTCTGCTGCCCAAGGACGTGCTGCATGTGGGCGACGACGCCGAGCTCGACGTGGTCGGCGCGCTCAACGCCGGCATGCAGGCTGCATGGCTGGTGCGCGACGAGCGGCCCTGGGTGCACGGTGCGCGGCCGCAGTTGATCGTGCCCAACCTGCACGCGCTGTGCATGGCGTTGGGCGGCTGAGGCGTTAGCCGAAGACTGGTCTGAAGAAGCTGCGTTCGTAGCTGAGGATGCAGCGGGTTTCTTCCGCGTACTTGAATGCGGCCTGGCATTCCGAGTCCTGCATCGAGTCGGCGCGATATTGTTCGTAGGCGGCCAGGCTCGGAAAGCTGAACATAGCCAGCGCCACGTTGTTCGTGCCTTCCGACGGCAGGAAATAGCCGTGGTGCTTGCCGCCGAACTTCTCGACCAGAGGAATCCAGAGCCGGCCGTAGTGCTCGAATTCCTTGAGCTTGTAGGGATCGACGATGTAGCGCAGGTAGCAGGTGACCATGGCGGTTCGGTTGGTGGTGGGTTGAGGGAAGCGCAGGGGTATTGGCGCGGCGCCAGCGACGAGGCGCCGGGCTGACTATAGTTTCTCGTTCCCACCCACCCATCTCCCTTGCGGCCCCGCGCCGGGCAGGAAACCCGAAGTGCATCTCTCCAACTGGCTCATCTTCTGCAGCGTCACGCTGCTCGTCGTCTTCACCCCGGGGCCGGCCGTGCTGCTCGCGGTCTCGAATTCGATGAGCGTGGGCCCGCGACGGGCGATGATCAGTTCGCTGGGCAATGCGGCAGGGCTCTTCATGGTGTCTGCAGCCGCGATGGCCGGGCTGGGCGTGGTTCTTTCCACCTCGGCCCACGCCTTCATGGTGCTGAAGCTGGCCGGCGCCGCCTACCTGATCTACCTGGGCATCAAGCAATGGCGTAGCCAGGGCAGCGTGTTCGCCGACGTCCAGGGAAGTCAGGGCGCCGCCGCGCCGCGTTCGAGCTGGCGTCTGTTCGGCCACGGGATGACGGTGGCGCTGACCAACCCGAAGGGCATTCTTTTCTTCTCGGCGCTGTTCCCGCAGTTCCTGACGCAGGATGCGCCCATGCTCACGCAGTTCGCGGTGCTGACCGGCACCTTCGCCGCGGCCTCGGTGGTCGCGCATTCGTTCTACGTGCTGCTGGCCCGCCTGCTGCGCAAGCAGCTCTCCGATCCGCGCCGCACGCGCATCTTCAACAAGGTCTCGGGCGGAGCCTTCGTGCTGTTGGGGCTGAGCCTGCTGCGGCTGCGCAACAAGACGGCCTGATTCCGTTTTCCTCAGTCGAGCCCGAAACGCTCGCGCAGCGCCGCGCAGAAGTCGGCGGTGCCGCTGATCGAGAGGGTGATGGTGTCGTAGCGCGGGTCGTCCTCGCTAGATTCCTGCAGGTCGCAGTCCCAGGTCGCGCCTTCGTCGAGGGCGCCGCGCGCATCGGGAAACGTGGCCTCGGCCCAGGCCAGCACCCGGGCGATTTCGGCCCGCACTTCGGGCGTCCTGTCCGGCGAGGTCGATGCCATCGCGTCGAAGGTGCCGTGGCCTTCGGTGTCCTCGCTGTAGTCGAAGTCGAGGTAGCGCAGTTCGGTCGTCATGGGGCGAGTGCCTTGGCGGCGGCCAGTCCGCTGAGGACCGCGCCTTCGAGAGTGGCGGGGTAGGGGCCTTCGACGTAGTCGCCGCAGGCCTGCAGGCCAGGTGCGATGGCAGAGGGCGGCCGCGCGAGGCCCGGCGTGCAGGCGAAGGTGGCGCGCTTCTCGACCACGGTCTGCACCAGCTGCAGGTTCGATTGGCCCAACTGCGCGGCGGCTTGGGCGATGACCTGCTCTTCCAGGACCTCGCGTGAAGCTTCGTTCGCGCTCACGACCATGGCGAGCACGCCTTGCAGGCCGCCGAGCTGACCGCGGTCGAACGCGAACTGGGCTGGTGCCGTGGCTGGATCGCTGCGCAGCGCGAGCATCGGTTCGGCGAGCGGCGTCGCGCCGCGCACGTAGATGGTGGCGATGGCCTCGAAGCGCAGGGCCTCGGTGGTATCGCACCAAGGGGCCGCAGGCAGGCCGGACGCGCGGACCAGCCGCGCGGCATCCCACGGCGCACAGGCCAGCACGACCCGATCGAACGCTTCGCCGTCGACCTGCCATTGCCCGGCCTCGGTCGAAATGGCGCGGACGCGAGTGCCGATGCGCACGGTGGCACCCCGCTGCAGCAGCCACCGGATGGCGGCGTCGGGCAGCAGGGCGCCCAGATCGGCGCGCGGCAACAGCAGGTCAGCACCGCCGCTGCCGCTGAAAAGTGCGTCCTTCAGCACGCGCAGGAAGACTTCCCCGCTCGACTGCGCCACGGGCGTATTGAGCGCTGAAACGCACAGCGGCTCGATCAGCTCCCGCATCACGCGTGACGTGAGGTTGGTGCAGAGATCGGCGACCGTCGTGCCGCTGGCACAACGAAAGCCCGAGAGCCGCCAGCCGATCGCGGTGCGAAGCAGTGACGACCTGTCGCGCCACGTCCAGCCGCGCGCCGTGAAGATGCCCGCCAGCAGGTCGAGCGGTGCAGGCAGGCGAGGCAGCTTGAGGCCGCCGCCATCGGCAAAACGCAGCGAAAGAGGCATACGCAGCAGAGCACCTTCGACATCCACGCCGACATCGCGCATCAGCTGCAGCGTGGCTGTGTAGGCGCCGATCATGATGTGCTGGCCGTTGTCCAGCGCCAGCCCGTGCATGTTGTCGACCCGCCGCGCCCGGCCGCCCGGCATGTGCGCGGCCTCGAACAGCATGACGGCATGGCCGAGGCGCGTGGCCTCCACCGCGCAGGCGAGACCGGCCCAGCCGGCGCCGATGACGGCGACTCTCATGAGTGCAGGTACGCGGCGATGAAGCGGCCGCGATCGTCGTCCTCAGCCTCGCGACGCGATGGTGATGCGGCCCCACTTCCAGAAACACCGAGGAACCGGCTTTGCCGGGCCTCAGGTGTTGCCCCCGGTAGGGGGTTGGCGAAGCGACACGAAGTGCGCGGAGCCTGGGGGCGAGTCATATCCGCCCCAGCGCCTGGACCTTCCACGCCAGCCAGAACTTGCGCACCGGCGTCAGGCTCACGCGCTGGTTCAGCACCTGGAAGTTGTCGCGCTCGATCTCTCGCAGCAGGGTGCGGTAGATGCTGGCCATCATCAGGCCGGGCTTCTGCGAGCGGCGGTCGGCCAGCGGGAGCAGGGCGAGCGCCTCGTCGTAGGCGGCGTGGGCCCGGGCGGCCTGGAATTTCATGAGCTCGACGAAGCGCTCGGAGTGCACGCGGTTCAGGAGCTCGTGCGCCTTCACGTCGAACTTCTGCAACTCGTTCACCGGCAGGTAGATGCGCCCGCGCATGGCGTCCTCGCCCACGTCGCGCAGGATGTTGGTGAGCTGCAGCGCCAGGCCCAGCTTGTGGGCGTAGGCGGTGGTCTGGGTCTCGGTCTGGCCGAAGATGCGCGCCGCGACTTCGCCGACCACACCGGCCACTAAGTGGCAGTAGCGCGAGAGGCCCTGGAAGTCGAGGTACCGCGTCTGGTCGAGGTCCATCTGGCAGCCATCGATCACCTCGTTGAGCTGGCGCGCTTCGATGCCGTAGGCCGCGGTGTGCGGCATCAGTGCCTGCATCACCGGATGGCGCGGCGTGCCCGCGAACGACTGCGACACCTCGGTGCGCCACCAGGCGAGCTTGGTGGCGGCCACGCCGGGGTCGCTGACCTCGTCGACCACGTCGTCGACTTCACGACAGAAGGCGTAGAAGGCCGTGATCGCTGCGCGGCGCGGCTTGGGAAGAAACAGGAAGGCGTAATAGAAACTGCTGCCCGAGGCGGCTGCCTTGTCTTGCACGTATTGCTCGGGGGTCATCGGGGAGGCGCTGCTTTCATGGGCGCTGATTGTCTCCGCATCCGCACGGCCTTCCAGAGCAGCACCGGCGCGTCGGTCTTGCCGATGGCGGGGCGCTGCGAGAAGGTGTCGAAGCCCAGGTCCTCGATCTTGTCGAGGATGCGCAGGCCGCCCTGCACGACCAGGCGCAGCTCCCAGCCGGCGCGGCCCGGCAGGCGATGCACGAGGGGCGCGCCCCGGTGCATGAGCTCGCGTGCCCAGTAGACCACTACTGCTATCAGATTGATAGCTTCCTGCGGAGGCTCGGCGGCGGATAGCGGAGCGAAGACCTTGAAGTTCTCGGGCGTCAGGCCGCGCCGGTCGCAGTCGGTCAGCGGAAAGTAGAAGCGGCCGCGCGGCAGGTCGACGCTCGGGTCCTGCCAGAAGTTGATGAGCTGCAGCGCGCTGCAGATGGCATCGCTCTGCGCGAGGGCCGCGGCGTCGTGCACGCCGTAGAGGTGCAGCAGCAGGCGGCCGACGGGGTTGGCGGAGCGGCGGCAGTAGTCGAGCAGCTCCGCGCGGTCGGCGTAGGTGCCGCGGTCGCGGGTTTTCTCGATGTCCTGCACGAAGGCGCTCAGCAGGTCGGCGAGCAGGTCTTCGGGCAGTCCGTGGCGGGCGATGCTGTGGGCGAGCGGGCCGAAGACGTGGGGCCAGCGCGATTCGGGCGGTACTTCGCCGCGGGCGGCTGCGGCCAGCTCTTCACGGTAGGCGCGCAGATCGGCCAGGCGCTCGGCCGGCGAGGCGCTGCCTTCGTCGGCGATGTCGTCGGCGGTGCGCGCGAAGTGGTAGATGGCCGCGATCGGCGGGCGCAGGTGCGGCGGGCATAGCCACGAGGCTACGGGGAAGTTTTCGTAATGCGCCGGCGCAGCGGCGAGGTGGGGAGTGGCGGGCACGCCACGATTGTCAGCCACGACGCAATGCCCCGGCACTATGCTCGCAGCGTCGCCACTACGAACTCCCCGCTTCATGAAAGTATCCGCTCCGGCTTCCGGGTCCCAGGTTTCAGCGTACGGCGAGGCGGCGCACCCGACGGGCCCGGCGCTCATGGTGGCGGCGCTGGGCGTCGTGTTCGGCGACATCGGCACTTCGCCGCTCTACGCCTTCAAGGAAACGATGAACCCCGAGCACGGCGTGCCGTTCACGCCCGATTCGGTGCTGGGGCTGCTCTCGCTGATCTTCTGGGGACTGATGTTCGTGGTCACGCTGAAGTACGTGGTGTTCGTGCTGCGCGCCGACCACGACGGCGAGGGCGGCATCCTGGCGCTGCAGGCGCTCGCGCGCAGCGCCGTGGCGGGGCCGAAGACGAAGCCCTGGGTGTGGAACGCCATCGGGCTGCTGGGCCTGGTGGGCGCGGCCATGTTCTACGGCGACAGCCTGATCACGCCGGCCATCTCGGTGCTGTCGGCGGTCGAGGGGCTGGAAGTGCAGGCGCCGGTGCTGCAGCGCGCGGTGCTGCCGATCACGGTGGCGATCCTGATCGCGCTGTTCATGGTGCAGAAGAAGGGCACCGGCACGGTGGGCAAGATCTTCGGGCCGGTCATGCTGCTGTGGTTCATCGTGCTGGCCGCGGCAGGCGCATGGCAGGTGCTGCAGCAGCCGCAGGTGCTGGCGGCGCTCGATCCGCGGCGCGCCCTCGGCTTCCTGATCGAGCACCGGGCGCAGTCGCTGGCGGTGCTGGGCGCGGTGTTCCTGGCCTTCACCGGCGGCGAGGCGCTGTATGCGGACATGGGGCACTTCGGCGCAAGACCGATCCGGCTGGCGTGGCTCTTCATCGCGCTGCCCGGACTGGTGCTGAACTACTTCGGGCAGGGGGCGCTGGTGCTGGCGAACCCGGCTGCGATCGACAACCCGTTCTTCCGGCTCTTTCCCTCGTGGGGCGTGCTGCCGATGGTGGTGCTGGCCGCGATGGCGACGGTGATCGCCTCGCAGGCGGTGATCTCGGGTGCGTTCTCGCTCACGGCGCATGCCATGCGCATGGGCTACCTGCCGCGCATGCGGGTCATTCAGACATCCGGCACGGCCATCGGGCAGATCTACGTGCCGGCCGTCAACTGGCTGCTGATGGTGGGCGTGCTGCTGCTGGTGCTGGGCTTCCGCAGCTCCGGGGCGCTGTCGGCGGCTTACGGCATCGCGGTGTCGATCACGATGGTGACGACCACGCTGCTGGCCGGCATCGTGGCCTGGGGGCTGTGGCGCTGGAACAAGGTGGCGGTGGCGATCGGCGTGGCCGCATTCGCGGTGGTCGACCTGACTTTCGTGATCGCCAACAGCCTGAAGGTGGCCGAGGGCGGCTGGCTCACGCTGGCGGTGGCGGCCGTGGTGATGGTGCTCTTCACGACCTGGTCGAAGGGGCGCCGGCTGGGCCTGGAGGCGGCCGCGGCCGAGAGCCTGCCGCTGCGGCCCTTCGTCGAATCGCTGGCGCAGCACATGCCGCACCGGGTGAGCGGCACGGCCGTGTTCCTGAACCCCGACGCCACGGCGGTGCCGCATGCGCTGCTGCACAACCTCAAGCACAACCAGGTGCTGCACGAGCAGGTGATCGTGCTGCGCGTGCTGGCCTGCGACACGCCGCGCGTCGACGCGCGCATCCGCATCGAGGCCGAGCAGCTGATGGAGGGCATCTGGATGGTCACGGCGCGGCACGGCTTCATGGAGCGGCCCGACGTGCCGGAATTCATCCGCATCCTGGCGTACCAGAAGACGCTGGCGATCGACTCGATGAAGACGTCGTACTTCGTCTCGCGGGCCTCGGTGGGCGAGGAAAACCTGCCGGGCATGAACCCGATCCGGCGCGTGCTCTTCGGCTGGTTGCAGCGCAACGCGGGGCGTGCCTCGGACTATTTCGAGCTGCCCGACAACCGTCTCGTGGAGATGGGCCAGCGCACCTAGATTTCGCGGTCGGCAGGCCCTAGTGACCAGCGGGTCATTGACACTGGTTCACGTTTACCCTAGATTACTAACCAGTGGGTCAGTAATGGCCCGGTTCGTCCTTTCCAGGGTGTCTCATGACCGCTTCCGCCGTCTTCCCGTCCCGCCTCCGCAGTGCCGCCTGGCTACTGCTTCCCGCCATCTTTCTGGCTGGCTGTTCGCCTAAACCCGCAGCCGAGGATCCGGTCCGCGCGGTCAAGTTCGTGACCGTGGGGGCGAGCGAGTTCGACGCCCAGCCCGAGTTTTCGGCCGAGGTGCGCGCCCGGGTCGAATCGCGACTGGGCTTCCGCGTCGGCGGCAAGATCACCAGGCGGCAGGCCGAACTCGGCCAGCATGTGCAGGCCGGCCAGGTGCTGGCCCAGCTCGATCCGCAGGACTACCGTCTCGCCGCCGAAGCAGCACGCGCCCAGCAGGCCGCCGCGCTGACCAACCGCGACCTGGCAGCCGCCGACCTCAAGCGCTACACCGAACTGCGGTCGCAGAACTTCATCAGCGGAGCCGAGCTGGAGCGCCGCGAAACCACCTGGAAGGCCGCGCAGGCCCAGCTCGAGCAGGCGCAGGCGCAACTCGCCTCACAGGGCAACCAGGCCAACTACACGACGCTGGTGGCCGACGTGGCCGGCATCGTCACCGCCATCGAGGCCGAGCCCGGCCAGGTGGTGCAGGCCGGCACGCCGGTCGTGCGCATCGCGCAGGACGGCGCCCGTGACGTGGTGTTCGCAGTGCCCGAAGACCGGGCCACGCTGATCAAGACAGGCTCGCCCGTGACGGTGCGCGGCTGGTCCGGCGGCAACGAGCTGCAGGGCCAGGTGCGCGAGGTGGCGGCGAGCGCCGATGCGGTCACGCGCACCTACTCGGTCAAGGTGGCCATCGATGCCGCCACCGCGCCGCCGCTGGGTGCCACCGTCTATGCGCGTCCGCAGGCGCTGGCTCACTCCAGCGCCCCGGTGATGAAGCTGCCGACCAGCGCGCTGCGCCAGGAGGGCAAGGGCACTTCCGTGTGGGTGCTCGACAAGTCGACCATGACGGTGCGCTCGCAGCCCGTGCAGGTGGCCACGGCCGACGGCAACGAGGCCGTGATCGCCGGCGGCATCTCGCCCGGCATGATGGTCGTGGCCGCGGGCGTGCATGTGCTGTCGCCGGGTCAGAAGGTCACCATCTACCAGTCCAAGGAGGCGGCCGCGGCCGCCGCCAATGCCGGTGCGAAGGAGTCCGTGCAGCCGGTCACGGCCGTTGCCGCGACGAACAAGGAGATCGCAGCGGGTGCCGCCAAATGAGCGGCGGCGCGGCGAACCCCAACGACAAGCCCTCCGGCTTCAATCTCTCCAAATGGGCGCTGGACCACGCGCCCCTCACGCGCTACCTGATGGTGGTGCTGATGGTGCTGGGTGCGTTCGCGTACTTCCAGCTCGGACAGGACGAAGACCCGCCGTTCACCTTCCGCGCGATGGTGGTGCGGACCTACTGGCCCGGCGCCACCGCACAGCAGGTGGCCGAGCAGGTCACCGACAAGCTCGAGCGTACGCTGCAGGAGGCGCCGTACGCCGACAAGATCCGCAGCTATTCGAAGCCCGGCGAGTCGCAGATCATCTTCAACATCAAGGACTCGTCGAAGTCCACCGAGGTAGCGAACGTCTGGTACACGGTGCGCAAGAAGATCGGCGACATGCGCGCCACCTTGCCCGCCGGTGTGCAGGGGCCGTTCTTCAATGACGACTTCGGCGACGTCTATGGCGTGATCTACGCGCTGGAGAGCGAAGGCTTCAGCTACGCCGAACTCAAGACGCTGGCCGACGACGTGCGCCAGCAACTGCTGCGCGTGAAGGACGTGGCCAAGGTCGACCAGTTCGGCGTGCAGGACGAGAAGGTCTACATCGAGATCTCGCAGAAGCGCCTGGCGCAACTGGGGCTCGACTTCAATGCCGTGCTCTCGCAGCTCGGCTCGCAGAACGCCATCGAGAGCGCGGGCACGATCCAGTCGCCGCTGGACGTGGTGCAGGTACGCGTTGCAGGCCAGTTCACCAGCGTCGACCAGTTGCGCGAGATGCCCATCCGCGGCAGCTCGGGCAACCAGCTCAAGCTCGGCGACATCGCCGACATCCACCGCGGCTACGTCGATCCGCCCACGGTCAAGATGCACCACCAGGGCAAGGAAGTGATCGGCCTGGGCGTGTCGATGGCCAAGGGCGGCGACATCATCGCGCTGGGCAAGGCGCTGAAGGCCACCGCCGTCACCATCGAACAGCGCCTGCCGGCCGGCGTGAAACTGGCGCAGGTGCAGGACCAGCCGGTGGCGGTGGCGAGCTCGGTCAACGAGTTCGTCGGCGTGCTGATCGAGGCCGTGGCCATCGTGCTGGCCGTGAGCATCATCTCGCTGGGCCTGCACAAGGGCGGGCGCTTCGGCTGGTACGTCGACATGCGCCCGGGGCTGGTGGTGGCGATCACCATTCCGCTGGTGCTGGCCGTGACCTTCCTGGCGATGAACTACTTCGGCATCGGGCTGCACAAGATATCGCTGGGCTCGCTCATCATCGCGCTGGGCCTGCTGGTGGACGACGCGATCATCGCGGTCGAGATGATGGTGCGGAAGATGGAGGAGGGCTACGACAAGGTCCGCGCCGCCACCTTCGCCTACGACGTGACGGCCAAGCCGATGCTCACGGGCACGCTCATCACCGCGGCGGGCTTCCTGCCGATCGGCATCGCCAAGTCGGTGACGGGCGAGTACACCTTCGCCATCTTCGCGGTGACGGTGATCGCGCTGGTGCTGTCGTGGATCGTCTCGGTGTACTTCGTTCCCTACCTCGGCACGCTGCTGCTCAAGGTGAAGCCGCACGACCCCGATGCGCCGCCGCACGAGCTCTTCGACACGCCGTTCTACAACGCCTTCCGCTCCACCGTGAATTGGTGCGTGCAGCACCGCTGGATGACCATCGGCGCCACGGTGCTGATCTTCGCGCTCGGCATCTTCGGCATGGGCAAGGTGCAGCAGCAGTTCTTCCCGGATTCGAGCCGGCCGGAGATCCTGGTCGACATCTGGTTCCCCGAAGGCACCTCGTTCGCCGCGAACGAGGAAGTGGCCAAGCGGGTCGAGAAACGCGTCATGCAGGAGGCCGGCGTGAGCACCGTCAGCACCTGGATCGGCTCGGGCGTGCCGCGCTTCTACCTGCCGCTGGACCAGGTGTTTCCGCAGACCAACGTGTCGCAGCTGATCGTGCTCGCCAAGGACCTGAAGGTGCGCGAGACCCTGCGCATCAAGCTGCCGCAGGTGCTGGCGCAGGAATTCCCCGAGGTGCGCGGCCGCGTCAAGCTGCTGCCCAACGGCCCGCCGGTGCCGTACCCGGTGCAGTTCCGCGTGATCGGGCCCGACCCGGCGCTGCTGCGCGGCCATGCCGACGAGGTGAAGGCCGTGCTGCGCGACAACGCCAACATGCGTGGCGTGAACGACAACTGGAACGAGTCGGTGAAGGTCATCCGCCTCGAGATCGACCAGGCCAAGGCCCGCGCGCTCGGCGTGACGAGCCAGGCCATCGCGCAGGCTTCCAAGACCATGTTCAGCGGCACCACCGTGGGCCAGTACCGCGAGAACGACCTGCTGATAGACATCGTGCTGCGCCAGGCGCCCGACGAGCGCCAGGCCATCTCGGACATCGGAAATGCATACATCCCGACGACCTCGGGCCGTTCGATCCCGCTCACGCAGATCGCCAAGCCGGTGTTCACCTGGGAGCCGGGAGTGATGTGGCGCGAGAACCGCGACTACGCCATCACCGTGCAGGGCGACGTGATCGAAGGCCTGCAGGGCGCGACCGTGACGGCGCAACTGCTGCCGAAGCTGCGTGAGCTCGAGGCCGGCTGGGTCGCGGCCGGGCAGGGCGCCTATCGCATCGAGGTGGCGGGCGCGGTGGAGGAAAGCAGCAAGGGCTCGGCCTCCATCGTGGCCGGCGTGCCGATCATGCTGTTCCTGGTGTTCACGCTGCTGATGCTGCAGCTGCACAGCTTCAGCCGCTCGCTGCTGGTGTTCATCACCGGCCCGATGGGCATCGCCGGCGTGGCCGGCGCGCTGCTGGTGCTGAACCGGCCCTTCGGCTTCGTCGCGCTGCTGGGCGTGATCGCGCTGATGGGCATGATCCAGCGCAACGCCGTGATCCTGATCGACCAGATCGAGCTCGACCGCGCGGCGGGCGTGCCGGCGTGGGACGCGATCGTGGAGTCGGCGGTGCGGCGGCTGCGGCCGATCGTGCTGACCGCTGCCGCGGCGGTGCTGGCGATGATCCCGCTGTCGCGCAGCGTTTTCTGGGGGCCGATGGCCGTTGCAATCATGGGTGGGCTGATCGTGGCAACGGTGTTGACCCTGCTTGCCCTGCCCGCGATGTACGCCGCCGCGTTCCGCGTGAAGCGCGAGCCGGAAACGGTGCCGATTAGCGTCTAAAATCGCAGGCTGACCGATTTCAAGCGGATGGTCTTTGGCCCACGGGAATCCGTGGTGCGAAAAGCCCGTCCGCTTTTGCATTCACCTGAAAAAAGATTGGCATCGCGCGGGTGGCGAAATTGGTAGACGCACCAGGTTTAGGTCCTGACGTTCGCAAGAACGTGCCGGTTCGAGTCCGGCCCCGCGCACCAGCCCTGCACGTAGCCCGTTCTATCGAGCAGCAATGAAGCCCCGTTCCGCAAGGAGCGGGGCTTTTTCTTTTCCTTTTTTCCGCTCTACCAGTCGCTGCTGCTGCTGTCGCTGTCGCTGCTTCCGCTGTCGGAACTGCTGCTGCTCGAGTCGTCCCACGAGCTCGTGTCGCTGATGCCGAAGTTGTTGTCCACGAAGCTGCGATCGACCTGCCGCTCCGGCTCCGGATCGGACGAGGGCCAGAGGCTGCTGCCCATCCTGTCGTTGCCGGTGTCGTGGTGGCGGTGGTTGTTGAAGATGTTGGTCGTGTTGCCCCGATGGTCGTCGGAGCGGTCGTTCAGCATGTGGCGCAGCAGCTCGCCCGCGACCACCGCGCCGACGCCCGCCGCGGCGCCCGCGGCCAGTGCACCGCCGATGCCGGGGCCTTGGCTGGGGGTGGGAGGGGCGGAGCCGTAGTCCCTGTAGTCGTCCGTCCTGCCGTAGCCCATTGACGAATCGCTGGTGGGCCTGGAGAACCTGGTTCCGCTCCCGGCGGGGGCAGGCACCTCGAAGGTGGTGGCGCGGCGGCGCTGCTGGAAGACCACATAGGCGACGACGAACAGCGCCACGATGCCGATCGGCCCCCAGGGGATCGGGCCGGACGATGAGCCCGTATCCGTCTTGCCGGATGCCAATGCTGCAGCCGGGCTGGGTACGGGCGGTGGCTCGGGCTTGGTCTCGACCGGTTTCTCCAGCTTGCGTTCGAGCTTGGCGACCGACTCGGCCTTCGCGAACTTGAATCCGGGCGACAGCTCCTTGGCCAGGGCCAGTTCGTCCCTGGCATCGTCGAGCTCGCCCTTCATCGCAAGAAGCTCGGCGTGCACGTAGTGGGCCTTCGCGCTCTTCGGATGGTTCTTCAGCACCTTCGCGATCATCGCGTCGGCATCGGCCATCCTGCCGTTGCTTGCCGCTTCGTAGATCTGCTGGATGGTCGGCTCCTTCGCCGCTGCCGCCGGCGCCGCGGTGGTCTTGGCCAGCGCGGGCGAAGGCATGCCGAACACGAGGACCAGGGCGAAGGCGAGGGCGAGGGCGGCGAACAGTCGCTGGAAGAGGATGGGCATTCGTTCCTTGGGGAAATGTCGAATCGCAGCCACTGTAAAGGCGAAATCGGCCATGAATCCGGGCGTGGTGCGCAATCTCTGCTGCAGCTGGTCGCCGACCCGCTCAAAACGGGCGCTTCCAGCCGATTAGAATCATGGGTTGCCCAGTTTTGCAGGCGGCACGCGTGTGCCTCCGCATAAATCCCGCTAGCGCGTGCAAGTCCTTGATCTGTATCGGTAAAAAGACGCAGGCCCCGCGCAACAGCCCCCTCACAAGGAAGACATCATGACCGTGACCGTTGAAACTCTCGAGAAGCTCGAACGCAAGATCACGCTGACCCTGCCGGTCGGCACCATCCAGTCCGAAGTCGATTCGCGCCTCAAGAAGCTCGCGCGCACCGTCAAGATGGACGGCTTCCGCCCCGGCAAGGTGCCGATGAACGTCGTGGCCCAGCGCTATGGCTACTCGGTGCACTACGAAGTCATGAACGACAAGGTCGGCGAGGCTTTCTCGCAAGCCGCGAACGAAGCCAAGCTGCGCGTCGCCGGCCAGCCCCGCATCACCGAGAAGGAAGACGCACCTGAAGGCGAACTGGCCTTCGACGCGATCTTCGAAGTGTTCCCCGACGTCAAGATCAACGACCTGTCGGGCGCCGAAGTCGAGAAGCTGTCGGCCGAAGTCGGCGAAGACGCCATCGACAAGACCCTCGACATCCTGCGCAAGCAGCGCCGCACCTTCGCCCAGCGCGCGCAAGACGCCGTCGCTCAGGACAGCGACCGCGTGACCGTCGACTTCGAAGGCAAGATCGACGGCGAGCCCTTCCAGGGCGGCAAGGCCGAAGACTTCCAGTTCGTCGTCGGCGAAGGCCAGATGCTGAAGGAATTCGAAGACGCCGTGCGCGGCATGAAGGCTGGCGACAGCCGCACCTTCCCGCTGTCGTTCCCGGCCGACTACCACGGCAAGGACGTGGCCGGCAAGCAGGCCGACTTCCTCGTCACCGTGAAGAAGATCGAAGCCTCGAACCTGCCCGAAGTCAACGAGCAGCTCGCCAAGTCGCTCGGCATCGCCGAAGCCACCGTCGAAGGCCTGCGCGCCGACATCAAGCGCAACCTCGAGCGCGAAGTGAAGTTCCGCCTGCTGGCCCGCAACAAGAACGCCGTGATGGACGCCCTGGTGGCCAACGCCGAGCTCGACCTGCCGAACGCCAGCGTGCAGTCGGAAGTCAGCCGCATGGTTGAAGGCGCCCGCGCCGAACTGAAGCAGCGCGGCATCAAGGACGCCGACAAGGCCCCGATCCCCGACGAAGTGTTCCGCCCGCAAGCCGAGCGCCGCGTGCGCCTGGGTCTGGTGGTGGCTGAGCTGGTGCGTGCCAACAACCTGCAGGCCAAGCCCGAGCAGATCAAGGCCCACATCGACGAGCTGGCCGCCAGCTACGAGAAGCCGGCCGACGTGGTGCGCTGGTACTTCAGCGACAACAACCGCCTGGCGGAAGTCGAAGCCGTGGTCATCGAGAACAACGTGACCGATTTCGTCCTCGGCAAGGCCAAGGTCAACGAAAAGTCGGTGTCGTTCGACGAACTGATGGCTCAGCAGCAAGGCTGATTTCCGTCGCCGCCCGCTACGCCGATGGGGCTTGTGCTTTGCGGCACGAGCCCCATTTCACTCAGGCGTACAGTTCAGAAACAGCGAACGATTCCATTTCCCGGAGAGCAAATACATGAGCGCACAGGAAACCCAGGCCCTCGGCATGATCCCGATGGTCATCGAGCAATCCGGCCGCGGCGAGCGGTCGTATGACATCTATTCGCGCCTCCTCAAGGAGCGCATCGTCTTTCTGGTGGGCGAGGTCAACGACCAGACCGCCAACCTCGTGGTGGCCCAGCTGCTGTTCCTCGAGAGCGAGAACCCGGACAAGGACATTTCCTTCTACATCAACTCCCCGGGCGGCAGCGTGAGCGCGGGCATGGCCATCTACGACACCATGCAGTTCATCAAGCCCGACGTGTCGACCATGTGCCTGGGCTTCGCGGCCAGCATGGGCGCCTTCCTGCTGGCGGCCGGCGAGAAGGGCAAGCGTTTCTCGCTGCCCAACTCCAAGATCATGATCCACCAGGTGCTCGGCGGCGCACGCGGCCAGGCGACCGACATCGAGATCCACGCGCGCGACATCCTGCGCACCAAGGACCAGATGAACCGCATCCTGGCCGAACGCACCGGCCAGCCGCTGGAAAAGGTCAAGGCCGATACCGAACGCGACTATTTCCTCACGGCCGACGAGGCCAAGGACTACGGCCTGGTCGACCAGGTCGTCGCCAAGCGCGGTTGAACGCCGGCGCCGAGGGCGCCAAATGGCAAAAAACGGCGTTTTCCACACGGGAAACGCCGTTTTTGTTTAGTTATCATTGTCCCTACCCTGTAACGAGGCAAATGTCCATGGCCGATAAAAAAGGCTCCTCCAGCGAAAAAACGCTTTATTGCTCGTTCTGCGGCAAGAGCCAGCACGAGGTCAAGAAGCTGATCGCGGGCCCTTCGGTCTTCATCTGCGACGAGTGCATCGACCTTTGCAACGAGATCATCCGCGACGAACTCCCGGCGGGTGAGGAAGCGCGCGAGTCGCGCAACGACCTGCCGACGCCGCTGGAGATCAAGGCCAACCTCGACAATTACGTGATCGGCCAGGAGCCGGCCAAGCGCATGCTGTCGGTGGCCGTCTACAACCACTACAAGCGCCTGCGCCACAAGGAAAAGGCCAAGGGCGACGACGTGGAGCTCAGCAAGAGCAACATTCTGCTGATCGGCCCCACCGGCTCGGGCAAGACGCTGCTGGCGCAGACGCTGGCGCGCATGCTCGACGTGCCCTTCGTGATGGCTGACGCCACCACGCTGACCGAAGCCGGCTACGTCGGCGAGGACGTCGAGAACATCATCCAGAAGCTGCTGCAGAGCTGCAACTACGAAGTCGAGCGCGCACAGCGCGGCATCGTCTACATCGACGAAATCGACAAGATCTCGCGCAAGTCCGACAACCCCTCGATCACGCGCGACGTGTCGGGTGAGGGCGTGCAGCAGGCGCTGCTGAAGCTCATCGAAGGCACCATGGCCAGCGTGCCGCCGCAGGGCGGACGCAAGCACCCGAATCAGGATTTCCTGCAGATCGACACGACCAACATCCTGTTCATCTGCGGCGGCGCGTTCGCGGGTCTGGAGAAGGTCATCGAAAACCGCACCGAGGCCTCGGGCATCGGTTTCGGCGCTTCGGTCAAGAGCAAGCAGCAGCGCAGCATCACCGAGGTGTTCCGCGAAGTCGAGCCCGAGGACCTGATCAAGTTCGGGCTGATCCCCGAACTCGTGGGCCGCATGCCCGTGGTCGCATCGCTCGCGGAACTCAGCGAGGATGCGCTGGTACAGATCCTGACCGAGCCCAAGAACGCCGTGGTCAAGCAGTTCACCAAGCTGCTGCAGATGGAAGGCGTGGACCTCGAGATCCGCCCGGCGGCGCTCAAGGCGATCGCCCGGAAGGCGCTGGCGCGCAAGACCGGTGCGCGCGGTTTGCGATCGATCCTTGAACAGTCGCTGATCGACACCATGTTCGAGTTGCCGAACGCGACCAATGTCGACAAGGTGGTGGTCGAGGAATCGACCATCGACGAAAACAAGCCCCCGCTGCTCGTGTATCGCGAAGCGGCGAAAAAGGCTTAAAGCCAAAGACGCGAAGGATTTGCATGTCTGGCCACACCCCTCTGCCTCCCGAAGCCCTCGACCTGCCGCTGCTGCCGCTGCGCGACGTCGTGGTGTTTCCGCACATGGTGATCCCGCTGTTCGTGGGGCGCCCCAAGAGCATCAAGGCACTCGAACTCGCCATGGAGGCGGAGCGCCGCATCATGCTGGTGGCCCAGAAGGCTGCTGCCAAGGACGAGCCCTCCGTCGAGGACATGTTCGAGGTCGGCTGCGTCTCGACCATCCTGCAGATGCTCAAGCTGCCCGACGGCACCGTGAAGGTGCTGGTCGAGGGCCAGCAGCGCGCCCGCGTGAACCGCATCGATGACGGCGAGACCCACTTCTCGGCCAACGTGACGCCTGTCGAGGCGCCCGAAGGCGGCGAGAAGGGCACCGAGGTCGAGGCGCTGCGCCGTGCCGTGATGCAGCAGTTCGACCAGTACGTCAAGCTGAACAAGAAGATCCCGCCCGAGATCCTCACCTCGATCTCGAGCATCGACGATCCGGGCCGCCTCGCGGACACCATCGCCGCTCACCTGCCGCTCAAGCTCGACAACAAGCAGGCCGTGCTCGACCTCGACGACGTCAAGGCGCGCCTGGAAAACCTGTTCGGCCAGCTCGAGCGCGAAGTCGACATCCTGAACGTCGACAAGAAGATCCGTGGCCGCGTGAAGCGCCAGATGGAGAAGAACCAGCGCGACTTCTATCTCAACGAGCAGGTCAAGGCCATCCAGAAGGAGCTCGGCGAAGGCGAAGAGGGCGCGGACATCGAGGAGATCGAGAAGAAGATCAAGCTCGCGAAGATGTCCAAGGAAGGCCTGAAGAAGGCCGAGGGCGAGCTCAAGAAGCTCAAGCTCATGTCGCCCATGTCGGCCGAGGCCACCGTGGTGCGCAATTACATCGACGTGCTGATCGGCCTGCCATGGAGCAAGAAGACCAAGATCAAGCACGACCTGGCCAACGCCGAGGCGGTGCTCAACGCCGACCACTATGGCCTCGAGAAGGTCAAGGACCGCATCCTCGAGTACCTCGCGGTGCAGCAGCGCGTGGACAAGGTCAAGGCGCCGATCCTGTGCCTCGTTGGACCTCCGGGCGTGGGCAAGACCTCGCTGGGGCAGTCGATCGCCAAGGCGACCGGCCGCAAGTACACCCGCATGGCGCTGGGCGGCATGCGCGACGAAGCCGAGATCCGCGGTCATCGCCGCACCTACATCGGCGCGCTGCCGGGCAAGGTGCTGCAGGGCCTGAGCAAGATCGGCACGCGCAACCCGCTGTTCCTGCTGGACGAAATCGACAAGCTGGGCACGGACTTCCGCGGGGACCCGTCGAGCGCGCTGCTCGAGGTGCTCGACCCCGAGCAGAACCACACCTTCGGCGACCACTACGTGGAAGTCGACTTCGACCTGAGCGACGTGATGTTCGTCGCCACCTCGAATTCGATGAACATTCCGCCGGCGCTGCTGGACCGCATGGAAGTCATTCGCCTCTCGGGCTACACCGAGGACGAGAAGACCAACATCGCGATCAAGTACCTGCTGCCCAAGCAGATGAAGAACAACGGCGTGAAGGACGACGAGCTGTTCGTCACCGAAGAGGCCGTGCGCGACATCGTGCGCTACTACACGCGTGAAGCGGGTGTGCGTTCGCTCGAGCGAGAGCTGTCCAAGATCTGCCGCAAGGTGGTGAAGGGCCTGCTGCTCAAGCAGCTCACGCCCAAGGTCACCGTCAACGGCGCGAACCTCAACGAGTTCCTCGGCGTGCGCAAGTACACCTTCGGTCTCGCAGAGAAGCAGAACCAGGTCGGCCAGGTGGTCGGCCTCGCGTGGACCGAAGTCGGTGGCGACCTGCTGACGATCGAAGCGGTCACCATGCCAGGCAAGGGCGTGATCAGCCGCACCGGTTCGCTGGGCGACGTGATGAAGGAATCGGTCGAGGCCGCGCGCACGGTGGTGCGCAGCCGCTCGCGCCGGCTCGGCATCAAGGACGAGATGTTCGAGAAGCGCGACATCCACATCCACGTGCCCGACGGTGCCACGCCGAAGGACGGCCCCAGCGCGGGCGCAGCGATGACGACGGCCTTCGTGTCGGCGCTCACGGGTATTCCGGTGCGCGGCGACGTCGCGATGACGGGCGAGATCACGCTGCGAGGCGAGGTCACCGCCATCGGCGGCCTGAAGGAAAAGCTGCTGGCCGCGCTGCGCGGTGGCATCAAGACCGTGCTGATCCCGGAAGAGAACGCCAAGGACCTGCAGGAGATCCCCGAGAACGTGAAGAACGGCCTCGAGATCGTGCCTGTGAAGTGGATCGACAAGGTTCTCGAGATCGCTCTCGAGAAGCAGCCCGAGCCGCTGTCCGACGAGGAGGTTGCTGCGTCCGCTGCCGCGATGGCCGAACTGGCCAAGCAGCGCGCGCCGGCGCCGGCTTCGGAAGGTTCGGTCAAGCACTGACGAGCCCTTCGCAAAACTTGTGGAGCCTCGAAAAACTGGTATATAATTCAAGGCTCGAAACGCGGGAATAGCTCAGTTGGTAGAGCGCAACCTTGCCAAGGTTGAGGTCGAGAGTTCGAGACTCTTTTCCCGCTCCAGTTTTGAAAAAGGGAAGCAGCAGCTTCCCTTTTTTTCGCTAGTTCGATTTCGTATTTCTGCGTGGCGCGATAGCAAAGCGGTTATGCAACGGATTGCAAATCCGTCTAGTCCGGTTCGACTCCGGATCGCGCCTCCACTCTCTCGGTTCAACCAGATTCGACTCCGACTGCCAAGCCCCGCCAACCGACGTTGCCGGGGCTTGTTTTGTTTGGGTTATCGTCGATGTCCAACCTGACGCCCGGATGGTGAAATTGGTAGACACATCGGACTTAAAATCCGCCGCTTCCTTAATCGGGGCATACGGGTTCGACCCCCGTTCCGGGTACCACACTTACAAGGGAGCATTAGATGCCTCGCTACAACGCTCCATTTGAGATTCATGTGCACGGCGATGTGCCGCTGCGTTCGGACGTGAGCTTCGAGCAGATCCAGGAAGCGCTCAAGCCGCTGTGGAAATACGCCGGTGCCAAGTCGCTGGCCGATGGCGCGACCAGCAGCTACGAAGAAGAACCCGGCATCCGTTTCGAGCAGAAGGACCACGTGCTCCAGATGTGCTGGACCGTGGCAGGCGACGAAGACTTCCGCCAGGCACTCGACGAGATGTGCATGGGCCTGAACGAGCTCTCCGAGCGCGGAGCCGCCATCGAGGTCACCTTCTACGACACCGACTTCGACGAGGAAGAGGGCGACCCCGAGGAAGAATCGCGCGACGACTTCCTGATGCTGTTCGTCGGCCCGAACCCCGCCGCGATCATGCAGGTGCAGCGCGACCTGCTCGTGGAAGACGTCGTCAACCTCATGGAGCGTCACTTCGACGGCTCTGAGCTGGGCGGTGTGGTCGCCGAGATCGATCGGCTCTTCAGCGACCGTTTCGATGCACTCGTGAACTCGCTCGAGATCGGCAAGCGTCCGCGCGGCGCCGGTGGGTCGGGCAGCGGGGGCAGCGGCGGTGGACATGGCGGCGGCCGCCGTCCGCGTCACCTGCACTGATTCCGCGGCACTCCTCCGCGAAAAGACGCCACAACAAGACCCCGCCAGGCCGTCGCATGGCCCTGTTCCCCGCCTCGGCGCTGAGACCGGGCGTGCGCAAGCGCGAGGTGTTCGGCTGGGCGATGTACGACTTCGCCAACTCGGGCTACACCACGGTCGTCGTCACCGCGGTGTTCGCCGCCTACTTCGTGGGCGGTATCGCCAAGGGCGCTCCATGGGCCGCCTTTGCGTGGACGGCAGCGCTCAGCACCTCGTATGCCATCGTGATGCTCACGATGCCCGCCATCGGCGCATGGGCCGACCTGCGCGCGGCCAAGAAGCGGGTGCTCGTGCTGGCGACCATCGGCTGCGTCTTCGCGACGGCGGCGCTGGCCGTCACACCGAGCTTCTCGGGCGCTGCCGGAGTTGCGCTCGCGATGGCGCTGATCGTCGTCTCCAACGCCTTCTATTCCTACGGAGAGTCGCTCACCGGCGCCTTCCTGCCCGAGCTCGCCACGGCTGAGGGAATGGGCAAGGTGAGCGGGTGGGGCTGGGCCTTCGGCTATGTCGGCGGCATGTTGGCGCTGGGCATCTGCCTGGCCTACGTGCTGTGGTCTCAATCCAGGGGCCTGCCTGCGGCGCATTTCGTTCCGGTCACGATGCTGATCACGGCCGCCATCTACGGGCTGGCCGCATGCGCCACCTTCGCGCTGCTGCCCGAGCGTGCGCAGCCCAGGGCCGTCGATACCGGGCTCGGCGCATGGCAGCAGCTGCGCGCGACCTACCGCCAGGCGCGGGCATATCACGACTTCATGTGGCTGCTGGCATGCACGGTCTGCTACCAGGGCGGCGTAGCGGTGGCCATCACGCTCGCGGCCATCTATGCGGAGCAGGTGATCGGCTTCGTGGCGAGCGAGACGATGGTGCTGATCTTCGTGCTCAACATCGCGGCATCGCTGGGGGCCTTCGGCTTCGGCTACGTGCAGGACCGCATCGGCCACAAGGTCTCGTTGGCCGGCACGCTGGTCGCGTGGATCGCGGTCTGCGTCATCGCCGCGATGGTCACCACCAAGGGCGGCTTCTGGTGGGCCGCGACCATCGCGGGATTGGCCATGGGTTCGAGCCAGTCGGCCGGCCGCGCCATGACGGGCTACCTGGCGCCCCCGCTGCAGCTGGCGGAGTTCTTCGGCCTCTGGACCTTCGCGACGCGGCTGGCGAGCATCGTCGGCCCGCTGAGCTTCGGCGCCATCACCTGGATGACCGGAGGCAACCAGCGCATCGCGATCCTCTCGACGGCCGTGCTCTTCGTGGTTGGGCTGGTGCTGCTGCTGCCGATCGACATGCAGCGCGGCCGCCAGGCCGCGCTGCGCAACTAGCCAAGCCAGGCTTCGATCAGGGCAGCTTGTCGCCGAACAGGCTGTCGTTGGTCAGCGGCCAGCCGACCTCCGGCGCATAGCGCACCGTCCAGTTCGCCGGGTTCTTCACGCGGGCCGCGAAGGCAGCCAGATCGGAGCGGTCGAGCGAGCCGGTGTAGATCGCGTTGGTCTGGTTCGCGGGCATCACGGTGAAGCTGAACGCCGTGCCGGCCGTCGTGACGGCATCGGGAATGGTGCCTGCGGTACCGCCGAGCGTGATGGTCGCGAGATGGTTGCCGACGGCGGTGATCTGTCCGGCCACGCCGTCGCCCAGTCCGGCGATGGTGCCGCCCGCGATGGCGTAGACGGTTTCCGACTTGCCGATGCCGCCCGGCGACCCGAGCGTGAAGCCCTTGTCCGCGATCGGGTTGCCCGTGACGTCGGTCTGGATCGTCACGATGGTGCCTGCCGGCAGGTTCTGGTCGGCGTTCCAGAAGAAGGCCGTTTCATTGGTGATGCCGGCGAACTCGGTCGTGCCCGCCTTGCGGTCGCGGTCGGTGAACAGCACCTGCGTGCCGCCGTTCACTGCCTTCAGCAGCACGAAGGCATAGGCATCGGGCGCCTCGGCGTTGGCGGCCATGAAGAGCAGGTCGCCGGCCACCAGCGGCGTAGCGCCGGCAGTCGTCGTGAAGCTCAGCCTGGTGGCGTCGGAAATGCCAGTGAAGGCGTTGCCGGCGGCGTCGGTGATGGCGTTCGCGTCCACCGTGACGTAATAGCCGGTGCTGAGCTCGAGCGGGGCCGTCGGCACCAGCTTCAGCACGTTGAATGCCACCTGCAGGCGCGCGGCGGGACTGTTGGAGTGGAAGGTTTCGACGACGCTGCCGTCGGCCTTGCGCAGCACGATGCTGCCGGAGCCCAGACGCACGGCCTCGTTGAACGACAGCGTTATCGCGGTGTCGAGATTCACGCCCACGCGGCCGGTGGCCGGCATCGACTTCTTCAGCGTCGGGGCGGCGGTATCGACCCACGGCTTGCCGAGGTTCACGACGAAGCCGTCGAACTTCTGGTCGGCCGCGGGCAGGTCCTTGGACGCAGTCTTGCCGTCCCACTTGGTGTCGCCGTTGTCCAGCAGCAGCTGGACCTGCGTGCCGGCCTTCACGGGGCCTGGCACCTCGACGGTCGATTCGAAGCTGCCGCCCGTTTCCTTGCGCAGCGCGTCGAGGTCGTTCGACAGCTCCACAGGGGCGCTGTTCGGATTGCCATCCCACGCGAACAGTGCGAAGTTGCGGTCCACGTCCGGGCTCGCAGCGCCCGCGGGGCCGGCGACGATCAGGTAGTTGCCGTCGCTGCCCTTGTCGATCGAGCGGATGCCGCGGCCGCCCAGTTCGAGCTCGATGGGAGCGCCGAAGGTGGCTTGCGTGGCGGTGCCGGCGATCAGGGCTGCGTAGTTCTGCAGCGGCACGATCAGCGCCTTGGCGCGCACACGGGTGCCGGTCTGCGGCGCGCGGAAGCCGAGCCACAGTGCGGTGTCGCCGGGCGAACTGGTCATGCCTTCGATGGAGAAGCCGTCGACGCGCTCGGGCACGATGCCGGCCCCGGCCGACACCGCGAAGCCGAAGCGGTTGGCGCCGAGGCCGTGGCCGTTGCCGACGTCCCAGGCGATCAGCTGGGCCTCCAGCTGCGAGAACTTGCCGACATAGTCGAACGCGGTGGCCGCGCCGGTGCCGCTGACCTTCACGGCGAAGAGATGCGAGCGATCGGCGGCCGCGTCGGCGCCGTCCTTCTTGTTGCTGTTGGAGCCGGTGAGGTACAGCGTGTCGCCGATGCGCGTGCCGGCCTCCAGGTCGAGCTCCTTGGCCAGCTTCGGGCCTTCGAGCTCATAGCTCCATTCCTTCACCGCCGCGCCGCCGCCGCGCGGGTAGATGCGCAGCACGTTGGCTTCGTCGTCCGCCACGATCATGAAGTTCTCGGGCAGGGCGATGGCGGTGGATGCGTCCGAAGAGCCCTTGGTGGTGCCCGCATTGGGCGTGAACCGGGCCTTCGATACGAGCTGGTCGGGTTCGGCTGGGGGTTGCGTGGCCGGCGGCTGCGCGGGCGCTGGCGGGTTGGTGCTGGCGGGCGGCAGGAATCCGCCGAAGCCTGAGCCGCCGCTGCCGCCTCCGCAGGCACCCAGCATCAGCGCGAGCGCGCCGGCGAGCAGGAGAGGCTTGAAGGGGATGCGGGCCTGGGAGAGTGAGTTCATTGTGCGCGGCAATACTTTTTGACAAACCGCGCATGCTGGTACTTTTGTGTGACGGCCCCGTGAAAAATCGGCCCCGGGGTCAGGCCTGCGTCAGGGTGTCTGCTGCTGGAGCGACCTCGGCACCTTGTAGCGCTCGCCGTCGTAGCGCAGCGTGACGGTGTTGAACTTTGGAGGCAGAGCTTTTTCCACGCAGCCCTGGTCCTCCTGCTCCTGCGCGCGGCTCTGCAGCAGCGTGCGCGACAGCTGCAGGTCGGCAAAGCCGTTGCTGCCGCCCTTGCCGACCGACACCATGGTGCGCAGCTTCTCGAAGTGGCCGGTGCAGGTGGAATCCCACCCGCCATGGTCGTGGTCGAGTTCGATCTCCTGCAGCACCTGGCGCAGCTGCTTGCCGTGGTGCACGTAGAGCCGCACGGTCTCGCTGGCCAGCGGGTTGCCCGGCGCGTTGCTGCCGCGATAGCGAACGCGCAGCCCGAAGGCGCGCGCCTCGGGCGAGAGCACGTAGCGCGAGGTGTCGATGCGGATGTCCTGGATCGAGGTGGTGGCGTCCTCGTCGAGTGCCTCCGGCTGCATGAGCCGGCCGATCACGGTGTCGCGGTCGGTGTTGCCGTTGTCCGGGCGCTGGATCAGCAGGATCTCGAGGTCGAACACCTTGGCGCCGCGGTCGGTGGTTTCGCGCGGCATCGGCAGAACGACGATGCTGCGGCCCGGAAAGGCCGGCCAGATCTTGCAGGCCGCGAGCCGCTCGTCGAGTTGGCGGTTGGGATGCAGCTTGGCGTGCATGCGCTCGGCAAGGCCGCTCTCGCAGGCCGCATGGCTCAGGCCGGCCGTCGAAAGGCCCAGGAGGAAGAGGGCGCAGAAGGCGATGCGGCGCGGCAGGCGCATGGTTCGGTCGTCGTCCGGCTCAGGTCCGGCTTAGGCCGTGGCCGCGGCGGGAAGCCCGAGCCATTTCGCGGCCGCTGCCTCGAGCAGGGCGACGTCGCCGCTGCTCTGCAGTAGGAGACCGCCGCTGCCGCTCTCGGCAAGCCGGCCCGCGGACGCGAGAAGGCGCCTCGTCTGCTGCGCGACCGGCACGCCCGTGTCGATGAAGCGCAGCGTGGCCGGCGCATGCTTGCCCAGCTCGTCCTTCACCAGCGGATAGTGGGTGCAGCCGAGCACCACCGTGTCGACCTCGCCGGGCCCGTCGCCGAAGGGGCCGGCCTCGGCCATGTAGCGTTCGCTCAGTGCCGCGATGCCCGCCGAGTCGAAGCCTTCGATGGCCTTCACCAGCCCGTCGCAGGGCACCGGCCGCACGTCGGCGCCGCCCCCGAACGAGGCGCGCAGCGTGGCGTACTTGGCGCTGGCCAGCGTGCCGCGCGTGGCCAGCACCGAGATGTGCCCCGTGCGGCTTGCCGCCACCGCGGGCTTGAGGGCGGGCTCCAGCCCGACGATCGGCAGGTCGGGGTTCTCGGCGCGCGTCAGGTGGACGGCAGCGGTCGTGGCGGTGTTGCACGCGATGACGAGCGCCTTGATGCCGTGTTCGCGCCTCAGGTGCCCGATCACCCTGCGCGACTGCTCGATCACGTAGGCGTCGCCGCGTTCGCCGTAGGGCGCGTAGGCCGTGTCGGCGAAATAGACGAAGTTCTCCTGCGGGAGCTCGGCCCTCAGCGCGGCCAGCACGCTGAGGCCGCCGACACCGCTGTCGAAGACGCCTATCGGGCTCAACTCAGGCTTCTTCCATCATGATGGTCTTGAACTCGCCCGTGGCGATGCGCTTCTGCCACTCGGCCGGGCCGGTGATGTGCGCGCTGGTGCCGCCGGCGTCGACCGCCACCGTCACGGGCATGTCGACCACGTCGAATTCGTAGATGGCTTCCATGCCCAGGTCCTCGAAGCCCACCACCTTGGCGGTCTTGATGGCCTTGCTGACCAGGTAGGCGGCGCCGCCCACGGCCATGAGGTAGGCGCTCTTGTGCTTCTTGATGGCCTCGATGGCGACCGGGCCGCGCTCGGCCTTGCCGATCATGGCGATCAGGCCGGTCTGCGCCAGCATCATCTCGGTGAAGCCGTCCATGCGCGTGGCGGTGGTGGGGCCGGCGGGGCCCACGGCCTCGTCCTTCACCGGGTCGACCGGGCCGACGTAGTAGATGACGCGGTTGGTGAAGTCGACCGGCAGCTTCTCGCCCTTGGCCAGCATGCCCTGGATGCGCTTGTGCGCGGCGTCGCGGCCGGTGAGCATCTTGCCGTTGAGCAGCAGGGTGTCGCCCGGCTTCCAGCTCGCCACTTCGGCGGGCGTGAGCTTGTCGAGGTCGACGCGCTTGCTCTTCTTCTCGTCGGGAGCCCAGTTCACGTCGGGCCACAGGTCGAGCGAGGGCGCCTCGAGGTACACGGGGCCGCTGCCGTCCATCGTGAAGTGTGCGTGGCGAGTGGCCGCGCAATTGGGGATCATCGCCACGGGCTTGCTCGCCGCGTGCGTGGGGTACATCTGGATCTTGACGTCGAGCACGGTGGCCAGGCCGCCCAGGCCCTGCGCGCCGATGCCCAGCGCATTGACCTTCTCGTACAGCTCGACGCGCAGCGCCTCGACCTTGCTCAGCTCTGCGCCCGAGTTCTTCTTGGCCAGCAGCTCGTGCATGTCGAGGTCGTCCATCAGGCTTTCCTTAGCCATCAGCGCGGCCTTCTCGGCGGTGCCGCCGATGCCGATGCCCAGCATGCCCGGCGGACACCAGCCGGCGCCCATGGTGGGCACGGTCTTGAGCACCCAGTCGACCACGCTGTCGCCGGGGTTCAGCATGACCAGCTTGCTCTTGTTCTCGCTGCCGCCGCCCTTGGCGGCCACCGTGACCTCGAGCTTGTCGCCCGGAACGATCTCCGTGAAGATCACCGCGGGCGTGTTGTCCTTGGTGTTCTTGCGGTCGAACTGCGGGTCGGCCACGACCGAGGCGCGCAACGTGTTGTCGGGGTGGTTGTAGCCGCGGCGCACGCCTTCGTTGATGGCGTCGTCCAGGCTGCCGGTGAAGCCGCCCCAGCGCACGTCCATGCCCACCTTGAGGAACACGTTGACGATGCCGGTGTCCTGGCAGATCGGGCGCTGGCCGGTCGCGCTCATCTTGCTGTTGGTCAGGATCTGCGCGATGGCGTCCTTGGCCGCGGGGCTCTGCTCGCGCTCGTAGGCGCGTGCCAGGTGGGCGATGTAGTCGGCGGGGTGGTAGTAGCTGATGTACTGCAGCGCGGCGCTGATCGATTCGATCAGGTCGGCCTGCTGGATCGTGGTCGTCATGGTGGGGGGATTTTTTAGGAGTGTGGAAACGCCCCCCGATTATCTCAGCCGCCGCGCCTACCCCGCCTACCCCGCTTACCTTGCGGCGGCCCGGGCTTGCTCCACCCAGCCGTCGAAGAGTTGCCGGTGCACCCGTATCCAGCCGTCCGTGTGGCGCTCCACGTCCTGCTGCGTGTTGGCGCCCTGGCTCATGCGCAGGTTCTGGGCGTTGATGTCGCCGATCGGCAGCTTCATCACCTCGAAGAGCTTCGCCGCGGCCGGGTTCTTCTCGATGAAGGCCCGGTTGGCCACGATCTGCTCCTGGTTGGCCTGGAAGCCGTAGTTCCTGCCGTTGGGCAGCTGCGTATCGACGGCGTTGCCGCCCTGAGAGGACGAGAAGGGCACCTGCAGCCACACAACGTCGGCGCCGGGGCGCAGCACGGCGCTCACCCAGTAAGGCGTCCACGTGTAGTAGAGCACCGGCTTGTCCTGCCTGAAGCGGGCGATGGTGTCGGCCATCAGCGCGGCGTAGCTGCCCTGCCTGTGGGTGACGGTGTCGCGCAGCTGGTAGGCCGTCAGGTGGCTCTCGATGGCCAGCTCGCAGCCCCAGCCGGGGTTGCAGCCCGTGAGGTCGGCCTTGCCGTCGCCGTCCGTGTCGAACAGCTTCGCGATGGCCGGGTCCTTCAGCTGCGCGATGTTGGTGATGCCGTACTGCTCGGCCGTCTTGCGGTCGATCAGGTAGCCCTGCACGGCGCCGTCGGAGTACACGCCCTTGCGCCACAGCTTGGCGTCGCCGCCGCTGTTCTTGTAGAAGTCGGCGTGCAGCAGGCTCCAGTGGTTGGCCATGAAGGTGGCGTCGCCGTTGGCGATGGCCAGGTGCTCGGTGGCGGGCTCCAGGTCCTTCATTGGCTCGACCTTGTAGCCGAGCTTCTCGAGGCCGCGCATCACCAGCAGCGTCTGGAAGGCTTCCTCGGCGAGCGAGCTCTTCAGCGGCTGCACCGTGATGCCCTTGCCGGGCAGGTCGTTGGCGGCCTGGACGGCCACGCCCGAGGCCACGAAGGCGAGGGCCAGCAGGCCGCGTGCGATGAGTCTGGTCTTCTTGATCATGTGTGCGGGGCCTCCTGTCACTGGGCTTGCGTCGACAGGGCGGGTGCCGGCTCGGCATCCGCGCGGCCCGGTGCCACGGCGCGCTGCAGCATCCGCAGTGCAAGGCCCACCGGCCCCGTGTGCCACCAGCGGCGGCCGGCGGCGCGGCGCGACTTGCCCATGGCCTGCGTCAGGCGGTCCAGCGAGATCGCCAGCAGCACGATGCCCAGGCCGCCGACGGTCGCCAGGCCCATGTCGAGCCGGCCGATGCCGCGCAGCACCATCTGGCCCAGGCCGCCCACGGCGATCATCGAGGCGATGACGACCATCGACAGCGACAGCATCAGCGCCTGGTTGATGCCCGCCATGATCGACGGCATGGCCAGCGGCAGCTGCACCTTCACCAGCATCTGCCACGGCGAGGCGCCGTAGGCGCGCGCGGCCTCGATCAGGTCGGGGCGCACCTGGCGCAGGCCGAGGTTGGTCAGGCGTACCAGCGGGGCCAGCGCGAAGACGATCGTGACGATCACGCCTGGCACGTTGCCGATGCCGAACAGCATCACCACCGGCACCAGGTAAACGAAGGCCGGCGTGGTCTGCATCGCGTCGAGCACCGGGCGCATGACCCGCTGCGCCCGGTCGCTGCTGGCCAGCAGCACGCCCAGCGGCAGGCCGATGACCATGCAGAAGACCAGCGAGGTCAGCACCAGCGACAGCGTCACCATCGCCTCGGGCCAGATGCCCAGCATGGCCACCAGCAGCAGCGCCACCGTGGTGCCGATGGCCAGCGCGCGGCCGGCGAACTGCCAGGCCAGCAGGCCGATGAGCGCGATCATCGCGAGCGTGGGCAGGCCGGTGAGCATGGCCTGCACCCAGTTCAGCGTGCTGTCGATGGGCAGGCGAACGGTCTGGAAGAAGGGACGGAAGTGCTCGACCACCCAGCCCAGGCCGCTGTTGATCCAGGATTCGATCGGAAGCGAGCCGTCCCAGAGGCGGTGCAGCTGGAAGCCGCCGGTCGCGGCGTCGGCTTGGCCGGCAAGTTGATGGGCCGTGTCGAGCTGCGCAGGAGCGTCGAGCCATGCGCTCGTCGCCGAGGCATCGGGCGCGGCCGACAGGGCTTCCCACGGATCGATCGGAGCGGAGGCAGGGGCGGGCGTCGCCAGCATCGTCGCGGCGTCGCTCAGCGGGGCGAGTTCGGAGGGCAGTGCGGTGTCGTTCATCGGTTGTGTCCTTCGAGTTCGTTCAGATGGCGGCCGTGGCTGCTGCGGCAGCAGGTTGCTGGGGCTGGTGCGCCGGGTCGATCGGCGGCGTGTCGCGGTCGAGGAACTTCAGCAGCGTCGTCTTGCTGATCGCGCCGCAGAAGCGGCCGTCGGTTGCCACCACCGGCATCGCGCACGGCGCCTGAGCCACCTGGCCGAAGAGGCCGGCCACGGGTGCATCGGCGTCGATGGTGCCGAGGTCGTTCAGGAAGGCGTGGCGCAGGCCCAGCGGGCCGGAATGACCGTCGAGCGCGGCACGCAGCGTGTCGGCCGACACGGTGCCCAGGTAGCGCCTGTTGGGGCTGGTCACGTAGGCGAAGTCGCGGTCCTGGTCTTCCAGCTGCTTGAGCGCCGCGCGCGCGCCGCGCTCGGGGTGCTCGCAGACCACGGTGAGCTGCTTGCGCGCGATGTCGCCGGCCTTGAACACGGCCGCCGCGTCCACGCCGCGCACGAAACTGCGCACGTAGTCGTTGGCGGGGCTGCGCAGGATCTCGTCGGGCGTGCCGACCTGGATCACCTGGCCGTCCTTCATGATCGCGATGCGGTCGCCGATGCGCATCGCCTCGTCGAGGTCGTGCGAGATGAAGACGATGGTGCGGCGCTGCTCCTGCTGCAGGCGCAGGAGCTCCGACTGCATCTCGGTGCGGATGATCGGGTCGAGCGCCGAGAAGGCCTCGTCCATCAGCAGGATCGACGGGTCGGAGGCCAGCGCGCGCGCCAGGCCCACGCGCTGCTGCATGCCGCCCGAGAGCTCGTCGGGGTAGCTGTCGCCCCAGCCGGCCAGGCCCACCTGGGCGAGCGCCTTGTCGGCCTGAGCGAGGCGTTCCTTCTTGCCGGTGCCCGAGAGTTCGAGGCCGAAGGCGGTGTTCTCGCGCACCGTCATGTGCGGCATCAGCGCGAACGACTGGAACACCATGCTGATGTCTTTTCGGCGCAGTGCGCGCAGCTTGATGTCGGAGTGTTCGTTGATGTCGGCGCCGTCGATCACGATGCGGCCCGCGGTCGGCTCGATGAGGCGGTTCAGCAGCCGCACCAGCGTCGACTTGCCCGAGCCCGAGAGACCCATGATGACGAAGATTTCTCCAGCCTGGATTTCGAAGGTGGCGTCGAACACGCCGATCGACTGGCCGGTGCGCGCCAGGATCTCCTTCTTGGAAAGTCCTTGCCGGACCAGCTCCAGGGCTTGCTCGGGCTCGTCGCCGAACACCTTGAAGACATGGTCGATGAGAATTCCTTTGGCCATACGTCGGGGCTCCTTGGGTGAAGGGTTGACAGATCGCCACCCTCCGAAAGCTCCGGAAGGGCGACGCGACCACGCCCAGCCCGTCAGATGGAGGGGCTGCCGACAGGCACTGAAGACGACAGGGCGACGAAGCCAGTGCCCGCCGGATGCTTCATTCGCAGCGCGACGGGCCTGGTCGAGGGGCGCCGACTGGATGAGCGTGACGTGGCAATGGGGCTGGAAAGATCCGGCCGGTTTGCCGGGCAGTGCCCGGCGGGAGCACCTTGCACCGCGACGGGATTCGGAGATCCGCGAGTAGTGAAGGCTTGACCAACGGCGTCATCATCATGACTTGTTGGTCGTCAGAAGCTATCGATTATAACTTTTCGACATGATGAGGTCAAGGCAGGGCAGGCGCCGCCTCTGTCGGCGATGGCGCAATGCCCTCGTCAGATGAGAGCTACTCTCATCGGGGCGATACTCCGAAGCGCGCCGGAAAGCGGCGCGACCTTTCATGATCCTGCGGAGCTTTTTCTCATGACGACTTCCCCCAAGACCCGTGCCGAGCGCGATACCTTCGGACCGATCGACGTGCCGGCCGACAAGCTGTGGGGCGCGCAGACGCAGCGCTCGCTGCAGAACTTCGACATCTCCGGCGAGCAGCAGCCGCGCGAAATCATCAAGGCGCTGGCCCAGGTCAAGCGCGCTTCCGCGGTGGTCAACAACGCGCTGGGCCTGCAGGACGAGAAGAAGACCGGCGCCATCGTGGCCGCGGCCGACGAAGTCATCGCCGGCAAGCATCCGGGCGAGTTTCCGCTGGTGGTCTGGCAGACCGGCTCGGGCACGCAGACCAACATGAACGTCAACGAGGTGCTGGCCAATCGCGCCAGCGAGATCCTCGGCGGCGAGCGCGGCGAGGGCCGCCTCGTTCACCCCAACGACGACGTGAACCGCAGCCAGTCGAGCAACGACGTGTTCCCGACCGCCATGCACGTGGCCGCCGTCGAGGCCATCACGCACAAGCTGCTGCCGGCCATCGGCAAGCTGCGCGCCACGCTGGAGCAGAAGTCGAAGGACTTCGCCGACATCGTGAAGATCGGCCGCACCCACCTGCAGGACGCCACGCCCCTTACGCTGGGCCAGGAGTTCTCGGGCTACGTCGCGCAACTGGCGCACGGCGAAGCGCATGTGCGCGCCGCGCTGCCGCACCTGTGCGAACTGGCGCTGGGCGGCACGGCCGTCGGCACCGGCCTCAACGCGCCCAAGGGCTATGCGGAACAGGTGGCGGCCGAGCTGGCGAAGCTCACGGGCCTGCCGTTCGTGACCGCGCCGAACAAGTTCGAGGCCATGGCCAGCGTCGACGCGCTGGTGCACGCCCACGGCGCGCTGAAGACGCTCGCCGCCAGCATGAACAAGATCGCCAACGACGTGCGCTGGCTCGCCAGCGGCCCGCGCAGCGGCATCGGCGAACTGAGCATTCCCGAGAACGAACCGGGCTCGTCGATCATGCCGGGCAAGGTCAACCCGACGCAGAGCGAAGCCGTGACGATGCTGGCCGCGCAGGTGTTCGGCAACGACGTCGCCATCAACATCGGCGGCGCCTCGGGCAACTTCGAGCTGAACGTGTTCCGCCCGATGGTGGCGCACAACTTCCTGCAGAGCGTGCGCCTGCTGGCCGACGGCATGGTGAGCTTCAACGACCACTGCGCAGTGGGCATCGAGCCCAACCGCGAGCGCATCACCGAGCTGGTGCAGCGTTCGCTGATGCTGGTGACGGCGCTGAACACGCACATCGGCTACGACAAGTCGGCCTACATCGCCAAGAAGGCGCACAAGGAAGGCACCAGCCTGCGCGAGGCAGCGATCGCCTCGGGCCACCTGACGGCCGAGCAGTTCGACCAGTGGGTGGTGCCGGAGAACATGACCGGGCGCTGATCCGGCCGGCTCAAACAAAAAAAAGGACCCGCGAGGGTCCTTTTTTGTTGTTGCCTGCGGCTCAGTAGCCGATGGTGTAACGCTGACGCGAGTGAGCCGGCTTTTCGAGTTCGTCGATGAACGCGATCGCGTAGTCCGCGAAGGTGATCCAACTGCGGCCTTCGGCGCTCACGAGCAGGTCGTCCTTGCCCAGGCGGAACTTGCCCGTGCGCTCGCCTTCGACGAATTCGGCGGAGGGGGACAGGAAGGTCCAGTCGAGGTCCTTCTCGTTGCGCAGCGTGTCGAGGAACACGCCGCCGGCCGAGGCTTCGGCGCGATAGGCATCGGGGAAGTTCGGTGTGTCGATCACCTTCAGGCCGGGTGCGGCGAACAGGCTGCCCGCGCCGCCGACCACCAGCAGGCGCTTCACGCCGGCGCGCTTCGTCGGCTCGATGATGGCCGCGGGAGGCACGGTGGCGAAATGCGCGGCGCTGAACACGGCGTCGTGGCCGGCCAGCGTCTTCTCGAGGGCGGCGCTGTCGAGCACGTCGAGGTCGACGGCCTTCACGTTGGCGCGGCCCGCCAGCTTGGCGCTGGCCTTGCGGGCGATGGCGGTGACGGTGTGGCCGCGGCGCAGGGCCTCCTCGAGAAGCTGGCTGCCGGCGCGTCCGGTGGCGCCGATGATGGCGATGTGGCTCATGGTGACTCCTGTGAAAGATCGGATGGGATGAGTCGAATCTTAGGTTTCTGCTTTCGAAAGAAATACCTCGATTTGCGCGCTTGTTTATTCCTAAAATCGTTCGAATGGATCGATTGAATGCAATGCGCGTGTTCGTGACGGTGGTCGATTCGGGCAGCCTTTCGGCCGCGGCCGACAAGCTCGACATGTCCCGCCCGGTGGTCACACGCTACGTGGCCGAACTGGAGCAATGGACCGGCGCGCGCCTGCTACACCGCACGACGCGCCGCCTGAGCCTCACTGCCGCCGGCGAGGAACTGCTGCCGCGCTGCCGCCAGGTGCTGGAACTCGCGGGCGACATGCAGGCGGCGGTGCGGCATCCGGCCGAGGCGCCGCGCGGGCAGCTACGCATCACGGCCAGCACATCGTTCGCGCAGGCCCAACTGGCCGATGCGATGGCCGAGTACGTGCGGCTCTATCCGGGCGTTGCGGTCGACCTGGTGCTGCTGGACCGCGCGGTGAACCTCGTCGACGAGCGCATCGACCTCGCGATCCGCGTGGCGGCGGAGATCGACCCGAACCTGATCGCGCGGCGGCTTACGGATTGCCGCTCGGTGGTGTGCGCTTCACCGGCCTACCTGAAGGAGCACGGCAGGCCGTCGAGCGTGGAAGAGCTGGCGCAGCGCAACTGCCTCACTCACTCGTATTTCGGCCGCAGCCTCTGGAACTTCACGCGCAAGGAGAGCGGGGAGCCGGTGTCCGTGGCCGTGGGTGGCAACGTTTCGACCAACGATGCTGCGAGCCTGATGTATCTGGCGAGGGCTGGGGCCGGCATCGCGATGCTGCCGACCTATCTCACATGCCAGCTGCTGCAGTCCGGTGAACTTGTGCGGCTCTTCGCGAATTTCGAGCCGCAGGTGGTGGGCATGTACGCGGTATACGCATCGCGCAAGCACATGCCGGCCACGCTGCGCACGATGCTCGACTTCCTGGCCGCACGCTTCACCGACCCGCCGGCCTGGGACATTGCATCGCAGGCCGGCCAGGATCGGGGTTAGGAACTCAGTGCGGGTCGCCCGGCGGGTGGGCTGGCGCCATCAGCCGGTCGGTGTAGGCGATGGCCATGGCCGAGAACAGGAACGCGATGTGGATCACGGTCTGCGCGATCAGCACGCGGTCGGTGTAGTTGTCCGCGTTGATGAAGGTCTTCAGCAGGTGGATGGAGCTGATGCCGATGATGGCGGTGGCCAGCTTCACCTTGAGCACCGAGGCGTTCACATGGCTCAGCCATTCGGGCTGGTCGCGGTGGCCTTCGAGGTCCATGCGGCTCACGAAGGTCTCGTAGCCGCCCACGATCACCATGATGAGCAGGTTGGAGATCATCACCACGTCGATGAGCGCGAGCACCACCAGCATGATGACCGTCTCGTTCAGCGTGCCGACCGGCGCGGTGGTCTTGTAGCCGATGCTGGTGATCAGCGCCTGCAGCGCTTCCTTGCTGCCGAAAGCAGCCTCGACCAGGTGCAGCAGCTCGACCAGGAAGTGCACCACGTACACGGCCTGCGCCACGATCAGGCCCAGGTACAGCGGCAGCTGCAGCCAGCGGCTCGCGAAGATCAGCTTGGGCAGGGGGCGAAGCGGTGAACCACGGCGCGGTACGGGCGGGTTCCGGGTATCGAAAGGATCGGGAGCGGACATCGGCAGGGCGGTTGTGGGGGACCGGGAATTCTAGGGGTGTCCCAGTGACGCACTCGTGATAACCCCGAGAGGGCTATCGAACAGGCTCTAACATCGCAACCGTCAGTGACCCGTAAGTGGGCCCGCCGACATTACGGCCGCACCCCTCCTGGAGACAAAGAGCATGAGCAGCAGCGCATCGAAGAACATTGAATCCGTCCTGGTCGAGAACCGCGTGTTCCCGCCCGATACCCGCGCCACCCAGGGCGCGCGCATTTCCGGCATGGCTGCCTACGAGGCCCTGTGCAAGGAGGCCGAACAGGACTTCGAAGGGTTCTGGACCCGCCTGGCCAAGGACAACCTGAACTGGACCAAGCCCTTCACGAAGACCCTCGACGAATCGAATGCGCCGTTCTACCAGTGGTTCGGCGACGGTGAACTCAATGCCAGCGCGAACTGCCTCGACAGGCACGTCGGCACTCCGGTCGAGAACAAGACCGCCATCGTCTTCGAGGCCGACGACGGCACCGTCACCAAGGTCACCTACAAGGAACTGCTCGCCCGCGTAAGCCAGTTCGCCAATGCGCTGAAGGCGCGCGGCATCAAGAAGGGCGACCGCGTCATCGTCTACATGCCGATGACCATCGAGGGCGTCGTCGCCATGCAGGCCTGCGCGCGCATCGGCGCCACCCACAGCGTGGTGTTCGGCGGCTTCTCGGCCAAGGCGCTGCAGGAGCGCATCATCGACGCGGGCGCGGTGGCCGTCATCACCGCCAACTACCAGCTGCGCGGCGGCAAGGAGCTGCCGCTGAAGGCCATCGTGGACGACGGCATCGCGCTCGGCGGCTGCGAGTCGATCAAGACCGTGCTGGTGTACGAGCGCACGCCCACCGCATGGAACCGCGTCGAGGGCCGCGACATCACCTTCACCGAGGCGCTGAACGGGCAGAGCACCGAGTGCGCGCCCGTGCCGGTCAACGCCGAGCATCCGCTCTTTATCCTCTACACCTCGGGCTCCACCGGCAAGCCCAAGGGCGTGCAGCATTCCACCGGAGGCTACCTGCTGTGGGCGAAGCTCACGATGGACTGGACTTTCGACATCCGTCCCGAAGACGTGTTCTGGTGCACCGCCGACATCGGCTGGATCACCGGCCACACCTACGTCGCCTACGGACCGCTCGCGGCCGGCGCAACGCAGGTGGTGTTCGAGGGCATCCCCACCTTCCCGCACGCGGGCCGCTTCTGGCAGATGATCGAGAAGCACAAGGTGTCGGTGTTCTACACGGCGCCCACCGCAATCCGTTCGCTCATCAAGGCGGCCGACGGCGACGAGAAGGTGCACCCGAAGAACTGGGACCTCACCAGCCTGCGCATCCTGGGCTCGGTCGGCGAGCCGATCAATCCCGAGGCATGGATGTGGTACCACCGCAATGTGGGCGGCGAGCGCTGCCCCATCGTCGACACCTTCTGGCAGACCGAGACCGGCGGCCACGTCATCACGCCGCTGCCGGGCGCCACGCCGCTGGTGCCGGGCTCGTGCACGCTGCCGCTGCCGGGCATCATGACCGCCATCGTCGACGAGACAGGCAAGGACCTGCCCAACGGCGCCGGCGGCATGCTGGTCATCAAGCGGCCGTGGCCCTCGATGATCCGCACGATCTGGAACGACCCCGAGCGCTTCAAGAAGAGCTACTTCCCCGAGGAGATGGGCGGCACGATCTACCTCGCCGGCGACGGCGCGGTGCGCAGCGCCGACCGCGGCTACTTCCGCATCACCGGCCGCATCGACGACGTGCTGAACGTGTCGGGCCACCGCCTGGGCACCATGGAAATCGAATCGGCGCTGGTCGCCAAGACCGACCTCGTGGCCGAAGCCGCGGTGGTGGGCCGCCCCGACGACGTGACCGGCGAAGCCGTGTGCGCCTTCGTCGTGCTCAAGCGCGCACGCCCAACGGGCGAAGAAGCCAAGCAGATCGCCAACGAGTTGCGCAACTGGGTCGCCAAGGAAATCGGCCCGATCGCCAAGCCCAAGGACATCCGCTTCGGCGACAACCTGCCCAAGACCCGCAGCGGCAAGATCATGCGTCGCCTGCTGCGCAGCATCGCCAAGGGCGAGGCGATCACGCAGGACACTTCGACGCTCGAGAACCCTGCGATCCTGGAGCAGTTGTCGCAGACGAACTGATCCGGGATCCGGCCGAAGGCCGGTGCGTGCGAAGCACGCGCGTAGGTGAAGACGGCACTCATATCGCGCAGCGATGTGATGTGCCGGCAGAACCCTGCGATCCTGGGGCAGCTATCTCAGACCAACCGAGCACTAGTGCTGTAGGACGTGGCCGTTAATGCGGCCATTTGCACCGAACGGGGCTCTTCGCTGAGGTAAAACCATCGGATCACCGCGCGCCTCGAAGCGCGCGGGTTTCCCATGTGTTCGATCTTTCCGAAGGAGGCCTCCAATGGGCGTGAGATCCGCTTTTCTTTTCGTCGTCGTGCTGCTGATCGTGGCGCTCGCCGCGCTCAACTGGGGCGCGCTGTCCACGCCCACCGACGTGTGGCTGGGCTTCATGACCGTCTCGGCCCCGCTGGGACTGATCATGCTGGGGCTGACCGCGGTGCTGGCGGCCTTCTTCCTCGTCTACGTGCTGTACCTGCACAGCTCGGTGCTGATCGACACCAAGCGCCACACCAAGGAGATGCAGGCCCAGCGCGACCTGGCCGACAAGGCCGAGGCTTCGCGCTTCACCGAGCTGCGCAACTTCCTGGAGGCGCAGGAGAACAAGCACATGGCGCAGAACGCCGACCGCCAGTCGGCGATCCTGGCGCGGCTGGAGCAGCTCGAGACGGCGATCCGCCTGCGTTCGGACCAGACCGACAACACCATGGCCGCGCACATCGGCCAGCTCGAGGATCGCATCGAGCGCCGGCCCGTGCCGGCGGACATCAACCCGCAGGTGTGATGCGAAAGTCCCTGGGGCTTACTTCGTCGAAAGCACCCAGGCGGCGAGCTTCCTGGCGTCGGCTTCGCTGACCTGGTTGTTCGCCGGCATCGGCACCGGTCCCCACACGCCGGAGCCGCCCTTCATGATCTTGCTGGCGAGGGCGTCGACGGCGCCCTTGTCGTCCTTGTACTTGGCGGCAACGTCCTTGAACGACGGGCCGAGCACCTTGCGCTCGACAGCGTGGCAGCTCATGCAGTTCTTCGAAGTCGCCAGTGCCAGGTCGGCGAGGGCGGGCGCAGCGGCTCCCGCAAGGCCGAGGCCCAGGGCTGCCGACAACAAGACTCTTTTCATGGGGGATGTAATTGGTAAGGGCTGAGTTACATTCGACTCAACGCGATTTTAGGCAGCACCGTGCACGGCGCACGAATGCGGTGCCAATACAACCCTGAGGGATTCGCGATGTGGTTTCTCGGCTTGGGCCTGCTTGCGCTGGCCCTCAAATACTTCGAAATCGGCATGGTCGCCAGCTGGAGCTGGTGGATCGTGCTGTCGCCATTCGCAATGGCAGTCGCCTGGTGGGCCTGGGCCGATTCGTCGGGCTACACCAAGCGCAAGGTCGTCGAGCGCGAAGACAGGCGCAAGCAGGCGCGCATCGACCGGCAGAAGACCAACATGGGCATGAAGACCAGCAACGGGCAGCGCCCGCGCCGCTGAGACGCTTCTTCCATCGGCCGGAGTCCTCGCACCGCATGCATCACGCTGAAGTGCCATGGACGAGGAAGCCACCACCCGCGCGCTGATCGTCTTCGGACTTTCGCTGCTGGTCGGCCCGGCCATCGGCGGGCTCGTGGGATGGCTGAAGAACTTTTTCTGGGGCGTGGGCGTGGGGGCGCTGCTCATCGGCTGCGCCGGCCTCTATGGCGCAGCCACCCTCGGCTGGCATAGGTACCAGTCGATCGCCGGCACCACCAGCGTGCAGGGCAGCCTGGTCGAATTCGTCGAAGAGGAAAGCCGAGACAGCAAGGGGCGCACGACGGTGTCGCGAGCGCCCGTCGTCGAGTACGTCGCGCCCGATGGCCAGAAGCGCCGCGTCAAGGGGCTGGGCGGCGGCCTTTCCGACAAGGAATGGGGCGACCCGGTCGAGGTGCGCTACAGCGTGACCGACCCTTCGCAGGCGCTGGTGGCCGATTTCCAGAACATGTGGGGCGGGGTCTGGGGGCTTGGCATCTTCGGCGCGTTTCCGACCATGTTCGGCCTGTTCTTCATCGGCATGGCGGTGAAGGAGGCGCGCGAGAAGTCCGGCCGTGGAGGCAAGCCGCCGCCGGTGCGCGAGCCCACGCCGGCGCAGAAGCGTTGGCGCACGCGCGGTACGGTGCTCGCCAACCTCGTCTTCCTGGCCGGCTTCGCACTCGTGTTTCTTTACCCGGACCCGAGCCCGATGAAGCAGTTCGGCGCCGGCTTCATGACCATAGGCGCCGGCGCCATGCTGCACTTTCTCGTGCAAAGCCTGCCGCCGGCGATGGATTTCCAGTCGCGCAGCATCCTCGCGATCGTAGGCCTCGGGTTCCTGGCCTTCGGCTACGGCGCGTGGATGATGGCTTGAGCGATCTCAGAACTTGTCGAGCACGGCGCCCGAGCTGGCGCTCGATGCGTTGAACGCGAACTTGGCCTGCACGCCGCGCGTGTAGCGCGGAGCCGGTGCCTTCCAGCCTTCGCGGCGCTTGGCGATCTCGGCTTCGGGCACGTTGAGTTCGAGCTTGAGCTGGTGCGCGTCGATGGTGATCGAGTCGCCCTCGTTCACGAAGGCGATGGTGCCGCCGGCAGCCGCTTCGGGCGCCACGTGGCCCACCACCATGCCCCAGGTGCCGCCGGAGAAGCGGCCGTCGGTGATGAGGCCGACGCTCTCGCCGAGGCCCGCGCCGATCAGTGCGCCGGTCGGCGCCAGCATCTCGGGCATGCCCGGTCCGCCCTTGGGGCCGAGGTAGCGCAGCACCATCACGTCGCCGGCCTTGATCTTGCCGTCCAGGATGGCCTTGAGCGCCGACTGCTCGTCGTCGAACACGCGCGCCGGGCCGGTGATGACCGGGTTCTTCAGGCCGGTGATCTTGGCGACCGCGCCTTCGGGCGACAGGTTGCCCTTCAGGATCGCCAGGTGGCCTTCGGCGTACATGGGGTTGTCGATGGTGCGGATCACGTCCTGGTCGGCGCGCGGCACGTCGGGCACGTCTTTCAGCACCTCGGCGATGGTCTGGCCGCTGATGGTGATGCAGTCGCCGTGCAGCAGGCCCGCGTTCAGCAGCACCTTCATCACCTGCGGGATGCCGCCGGCCTGGTGCAGGTCGACCGCGAGGTACTTGCCCGAGGGCTTCAGGTCGCAAATGACCGGCACCTTCTTGCGCATGCGCTCGAAGTCGTCGATGGTCCATTCCACGCCCGCGGCGTGCGCGATGGCCAGGAAGTGCAGCACCGCGTTGGTCGAGCCGCCGGTGGCCATGATGACGGCCACGGCGTTCTCGATGGCCTTCTTGGTCACGATGTCGCGCGGCTTCAGGTCCTTCTTGATCGCCTCGATCAGCACCTTGGCCGATTCCTTGGCCGAGTTGGCCTTCTCGTCGTGCGGGTTGGCCATGGTCGACGAGTAGGGCAGCGAGATGCCCAGCGCCTCGAATGCGCTCGACATGGTGTTCGCCGTGTACATGCCGCCGCACGAGCCGGTGCCGGGAATGGCGCGCTTCTCGATCTCCAGCAGATCCTCGTCGCTCATGTTGCCGGCCGCGTTCTGGCCCACGGCCTCGAACACGCTCACGATGTTCAGGTCCTGGCCCTTGTACTTGCCGGGAAGGATGGTGCCGCCGTAGACGTAGATGGCCGGCACGTTGGCGCGCAGCATGCCCATGAGGCCGCCGGGCATGTTCTTGTCGCAGCCGCCGACCACGAGCACGCCGTCCATCCACTGGCCGCCGACGCAGGTCTCGATGCAGTCCGAGATGACTTCGCGGCTGACCAGCGAGTACTTCATGCCCTCGGTGCCCATGGCCATGCCGTCGGAGATTGTGGGGGTGCCGAACACCTGCGCGTTGCCGCCGGCTTCCTCGATGCCGGCGATGGCCGCGTCGGCCAGTTTCTGCAGGCCCGAGTTGCAGGGCGTGATGGTGCTGTGGCCGTTGGCGACGCCGACCATCGGCTTCTTGAAGTCGCCTTCCTCGTAGCCCATGGCGTAGAACATCGAGCGGTTGGGGGCGCGGCTCTTGCCTTCGACGATGTTGGCGCTGCGGCGGTTGATCTGGATTGGCTTGGTGTCCATGGTGTCTCTTCTGTCGTGGGGAGATCGGGGGAGTCCAAGTATCGGACTTCTGATTGATTGCTTCCAATCCATTTTCAATTGCAGATTGATATGCTCGGCATATGAATGAAGCACTCATCGACCTGCGCGCCTGGCGCCAGTTCGTCGCTGTGGCCGAAGAGCTGCACTTCGGCCGGGCAGCGCAGCGCCTGCACATGACGCAGCCCCCGGTCACGCAGGCCATCGCCCAGCTCGAGAAGACGCTGGGCGTGGTGCTGTTCGACCGCACCCGGCGGCGCGTGGCGCTCACGCCGGCCGGCGAGGCGCTGCTGCCCGACGTGCGGGAGCTGCTGGCCCGCGCGCAGGCGCTGCCGGCGCGGGCACGCGCGGCGGCGGCGGGGCAGGTGGGGCGGGTGCGCATCGGCTTCGTCTCGACGGTGGGTTTCGAGCAGCTGCCGGCCTGGGTGCGCGAATTCCGTGTGCTGTGCCCGGAAGTGGCGCTGGAGTTGGTCGAGGCCACCGGCGACGTGCAACTCGAAGCCTTCGCGCGCGGCGAGATCGATGCCGGGCTGATGCTGCATTCGCCCGGCGCCGCGCCGCCCGGACTCGCGCGTTTGGCCGTGTCGGAAGAGCCTCTGGTGCTGGCGTTGCCCGAACGGCATGCGCTTGCGCGCACCGACAGGCTGCTTCTGGCGGACGTGTTGGCCGAGCCGCTGGTGATCTTTCCGCGCCGCATCGTGCCTTCGCTGCACGACGCCATCTTCGACCTGTACCACGCGGCCGGGCGCACGCCGCAACTGGGGCAGGAGGCGATCCAGATGCAGACCATCGTGAACCTCGTCTCGGGCGGCATCGGCGTGGCCTGGGTGCCCGAGAGCGTCACGCAGTTCCGCCGCGCGGGGGTGGTGTACCGGCGTGCCTCGGAATTCGCACCGGCCGCGCGACGACGCAATACGCCCGTGCTGCCTGCCTGCGAGACCAGCCTGGTGTGGCCCGAGGGAGCGGTCAGTCCGGCGCTTGCCCGCTTCATCGCCTTCGTGCGCGAGCGGGGCGCCAATCCGAAGAACAGGGAGGAGGGAACCGAATGAAGACGAAGACGCGATTTGCCTTGCTGGCGCTGCTGTTGTGCAGCGCGGCTGCCACGGCGCAGATGACGCCCACGTCGCCCGCGTCGCCCGCCGTGCCGCAGTTCAAGGACTATCCGGCCGACGCGCCGTATACCGGCAAGAACCACCCGCTCGTACTCGACAGCGATTTCTCCCGCAGCTACCGCACCCGGCTGCGCGAGGCGATCGCCAGCAGCAAGCCCAGTTTCGCCGGGCGCTACATCGTCACGCGCTGGGGCTGCGGCACGGGCGGCTGCAACGTGGGGGCGGTGATCGACGCGAGCACCGGCCATGCCATCAGCATGCCGAACGCACTGATGAGCGTCTATCCGCTGAAGTCGCAGTACGAGAAGGAAGACGGCCAGGAACTCATCTACAAGCTGTCGAGCCGGCTGCTGGTGCAGGCGGGCGACATCGACAGCTCGAACAGCAGCGGCAAGGACGTGGTGGAGTTCTACGAGCTGCGCGACGGGGAGTTCAGGTTCATCCGCAGCGTGCCCTACGGACGCGCGGACCGTACGAAGCCCTGAGCGAGGCTCGCAGCCGCCGCTTCAGCGCGTCTTGCGCGGCCGGCCGGATGCCGATGCCGCAGGCCGGTCGAGCGAATCGGCCAGCACCGTTTCGAGCCAGCCCGCGAAGGCCTGCATACGCCGCGACAGGTTGCGCCGGTGCGGATACACCAGCTGCACGGGCAGCGGCTTGGCGCGGGCATCGGGCAGCACCTCGACCAGCTCGCCGGCCGCGAGGTGCTCGCGCACGTCGTAGGCCGGGATCTGGATCAGGCCCAGTCCTGCCAGCGCGCAGGCGATGTAGGTCTCGGCGTTGTTCGCCGCCACCTGGCTGCGCATGCGCAGCGTCGCGATCTCGCCGTCGCGCAGCCACTCCCAGGGCGCGGCGCGGCCGCTGGTCGGCGAGGCGTAGTTGACGGCGATGTGCTGCGGCAGGTCGGCGGGCGTGCGCGGCGTGCCGTGGCGGACCAGGTAGGCCGGGCTCGCGCAGTTGATCAGCGTGAAGTGCCCGAGAGGGCGCGCCACGAGGCTGCTGCTGGCCATCGGGCCGACACGCAGTGCGCAGTCGACGCCCTCGAGCACGAGGTCCACCGCGCGGTCGCTGGAGCCCAGCTCGAGCTCGATGGCCGGATGGCGCCCGAAGAACTCCGGAAGCGCCGGCGCGATGAGCCGCCGCGCGATGCGGCTGGGCACGTCGACCTTCAGGCGTCCGCTCACCTGGCCGTGCGCGGGGAGGAACTGCTGCTCCACGTCTTCCATGTCGGCCACCAGCGCGCGGGCGCGCTCCAGCATCACTTCGCCGTCGGGCGTGAGGCCGACGCGGCGCGTGGTCCGGTGAAGCAGGCGCGAGCCGAGGCGGGTTTCGAGCTGCTGCACGGCCGTCGAGACGCTTGCGCGCGGCAGGCCGAGGCGGTCGGCGGCGCGCGTGAAGCTGCCGGTTTCGGCCACGCACACGAAAACCTGGAGTAGGTCGATGCGGTCCATCGTCGTTCTTCGATATCGGCTTGATTGTTCGTGATTTATTGAACAGTCTAGCCTTGGATGGGTGATTTATCAGTGACGGAGCCATCAATAGACTGAAGGCTCTCGTCACGCATCACGCTTTACTTCAAGGAGCTCACCCATGTCCGCACGTACTCTCAAGAACAAGGTCGTCGTCATCGCCGGCGGCGGCAAGAACCTCGGCGCCCTCATCGGCCACCAGATGGTCGACGGCGGCGCCCGCGGCATCGCCATCCACTACAACAGCGACGCCTCACGCACCGACGCCGAGAAGACCGCCGCCGAACTCAAGGCCAAGGGCGCCGACACGTTGCTGGTGCAGGGCGACCTCTCGGTGGTCGAGAACTGCGTCGGCCTGTTCGACAAGGCGGTGAAGCATTTCGGCCAGGTCGACATCGCGATCAACACGGCCGGCGTGGTCATCAAGAAGCCGATCCTCGACGTCACCGAGGCCGACTACGACAAGAGCTTCGACGCCAACGCCAAGGCTGCCTTCTTCTTCATCCAGCAGGCGGGCCGCACGCTGGCAGACGGCGGCAGCATCGTCACGCTGGTGAGCTCGCTGCTGGCGGCCTACACGCCGTTCTACGCGATCTACCCGGGCTCGAAAGCGGCGGTGGAGCACTACACGCGCGCCGCATCGAAGGAATTCGGCGAGCGCGGCATCTCTGTCAACGCCATCGGCCCCGGCCCCATGGACACGCCGTTCTTCTACGGCCAGGAGAGCAAGGAAGCCGTCGAGTACCACAGCAGCGCCGCCGCGCTCAGCAAGTTCTCGAAGAAGGGCCTGACCGACATCGAGGACATCTCGCCCATCGTGCGCTTCCTCGTCACCGAGGGCTGGTGGATCACCGGCCAGACGATCTTCGCCAACGGCGGCTACACGACGCGCTGACCCGCGTGCAGATCCGGCAAGATGCCGCTTGGAGGACGAACGACATGCACACGATCATGGTGATGGGCGGCGGCTTCGTGCTGCTGGCGGTGTTCCTGCTGGCAGGGCGCCTCTTGGGCGACGACTCTTCGGCGGCGCTGGCCGTGGCGGCCAAGTGGTTCATTCCGGCGTGGTTCGTCGGCGCGGGCATCAACATGGCCGTGGGCGTGATCAAGGCGGGGTATTCGGTGGCCGAGGAGCTGCCGATCTTCCTGCTGATCTTCGCAGTGCCGGCCGTGGTGGCGGGGCTCGTCTGGTGGAAGTTCGGGCGCTGATTCACGCCTGAGCGGGCCCGAAAAGCCCCGCCTCGGGCCCGACATTCGGCCGGGGCACAATCCGCGGATGCTCATGTATCCGCATATCGATCCCATCGCCCTGCAAATCGGGCCGGTGGCCATCCACTGGTACGGCCTGACCTACCTGGCCGCGTTTGCGCTGTTCTATTTCCTCGGCACGCGCCGCCTGCGGCACGAGCCTTTCCGCAGCCTGGTGGACGCGGGCGTGTGGCAGCGCCGGGACATCGAGGACATTCTTTTCCTCGGCGTGATGGGCGTCATCGTCGGCGGACGGCTGGGCTACTGCCTGTTCTACAAGCCCGAGTTCTATCTCACGCATCCGCTCGAAATCCTCTACGTGTGGCAGGGCGGCATGAGCTTCCATGGCGGACTGCTCGGCGTGATCGGCGCGATGGTGTGGTTCTCGCACTCGCGCAAGCGTCCTTTCTGGCAGGTGATGGACTTCGTCGCGCCCTGCGTGCCGACGGGCCTCGCGGCCGGCCGCGTGGGCAACTTCATCAACGGCGAGCTGTGGGGGCGCTTCAGCAGCCCCGACCTGCCCTGGGGCATGGTGTTTCCGCAGAGCAACTCGATGCTGCCGCGCCATCCCTCGCAGGTCTACCAGTTCCTGCTCGAGGGGCTGCTTCTCTTCGTCGTGATGTGGCTCTATGCGCGCAAGGAGCGCAGGCAGGGGCAGGTGGCCGCGGTGTTCCTGATCGGCTACGGCGTGCTGCGTTTCGTGGCGGAGTACTTCCGCGAACCCGACGACTTCCTGGGCCTGCGCGCGCTCGACCTGAGCCAGGGGCAGTGGCTCAGCATCCCGATGGTCGTTGCCGGCATCGCGCTGTGGTTCTGGTTCGGCCGCACCGGCGGCAAGACGGCCACCGCCCGCGCCTGAGCCTTCGGAGGGCCCGTTGAGCCCTGAGTTTTCAGGGTAACTACCAGCCGCGCATCCGTTGCGCGGCACTTGCATCGAACCGGATGCAGGCTCAGAATTACGCGTAATTACAGGAAATTATGCGGTCCTGATTCATGCGCCTGGTCCCCAACTCCCTGCACGACGAAGTCGCCGCCACGCTGCGCGAGCAGATCTTCGACGGCTCGCTGGCTCCCGGCAGCTTCGTCGATGAAATCGCCCTGTGCGAGCGGCTTTCCATCTCGCGCACGCCGTTGCGCGAAGCGCTCAAGGTGCTCACCGCCGAAGGCCTGCTGCGGCACGAGCCGCGCCGGGGCTGCTTCGTCAACGAGGTGACCGAGCGCGACCTCGACGAGATCTTCCCCGTCATCGCTCTGCTCGAAGGCCGCTGTGCCTACGAGGCCGCCCGCAACGCCAGCGACGCCGAACTGCAGGAGCTCGACGCGCTGCACGAGCGGCTGGTGCGCCACGCCAAGGCCAAGCGCATCAACGACTACTACGCCACCAATCACATCATCCACGAGGCGATCATCAAGCTGGCCGACAACAAGTGGCTGGCACAGGTGATCGGCGACCTGCGCAAGATCCTCAAGCTCGCCCGCCTGCAGCAGCTGCATGCGCCGGGGCGGCTCGAGCAGAGCCTGTCGGAGCACCTGGCCGTGTTCGCGGCGCTGAAGGCGCGCGACAGCGAAGGCGCCGACGCCGCCATGCGCACGCACCTGACCCGGCAGCGCGAGGCGCTGCGCGAGGTCGCGCGCCAGCAGAAATCCAGGGTGATGTCGTGACAACCCCCTCAAGCATTGGAGTGCCCCGATGAGTGCGACCGAATGGTTCCAGGCGCGGCTGCGTTCTGGCGAGAAGTCGAAGGTGCCGGTGGCACCGGAAGGCGCAGCGAAGAGCGCGTCGAAGAATGCGCCCAAGCCCAGTGCGCGCACGACTGCCGAGCGCCTGCAGGCCACGCTGCGCAAGGCCGACGAAGCCCTCTCGCCGCGCGCGCTGCGCCGGGTGCTGGCCGACCTGCAGGCCGTGATCGACCCGCGCGTGAGCGAGGTCGAGGGCGGCCGCCGCGCGCATGCCATCGCCGATGCCTACCGCGCAGCCACGGCCGACGAGCGCCGCGACTACTGGTCGCTGATGAGCGAGCATTTCGCGGCCGATGCGCAAAAGCTCAAGGCCGCCCGCGACCAGCACCAGGCAGCCGTCGGCACGCCCGACGAAGGACAGGCCGAGCTGCGCCTGCGCCGCGCGCTGGTGTCGCCGCGCATGCGCCTGCTGCAGCGCTTCGCGGTCGAGCCCGAGGGCATGCGCTTTCTGGTGGACCTGCGCGCCGACCTGCTGCCATGCCTGAAGGCCGACAAGCGCCTGCTCGCGCTCGACGCCGAGCTGGAGCAGCTCTTCTCCACCTGGTTCGACGTCGCCTTCCTCGAGCTGCGCCGCATCGACTGGGATTCGCCGGCCTCGCTGATCGAGAAGCTCATCCGCTACGAGGCGGTGCACGACATCAAGAGCTGGTCCGACGTGAAGAACCGGCTCGACGACAGCGACCGCCGCTGCTACGGCTTCTTCCATCCGCGCCTGCCCAACGAGCCGCTGATCTTCGTCGAGGTGGCGCTGGTCGACCGCATCAGCGCCGGCATCACGCCGCTGCTCGACGAGGCCGCCGTACCGGTGCCCGCCGCCCGGGCGACCACCGCCATCTTCTATTCGATCAGCAACACGCAGAACGGCCTGCGCGGCGTGAGCTTCGGCGACTCGCTCATCAAGCGCGTGGTCGAGACGCTGCAGGACGAGCTGCCGCGCCTGAAGACTTTCGCCACGCTCTCGCCGATTCCGGGTTTCCGCACCTGGCTCGCGAAGAACGCCGCCGACCTGCTGCCGCGCCTCGACGAGAAGCGCGAGGCCGAGATCGGCCGTCTCGTCGGCTCGCTGCCGCCGACCGCCGAGCGCCTGCTCGCCGCGGTGGACGCCGCCGCCACCTTCGATGCGAAGTCGCCGCTGCGGCAATGGCTGATGCAGGCGGCCGCCGAGTACCTCGGCCGCGCGCTGGTCGACGGCACGCCGGCCGATCCGGTGGCGCGTTTCCACCTGGGCAACGGCGCGCGCGTCGAGCGCCTGAACTGGGCAGGCGATCCGTCGCCCAAGGGGCACAAGCAGTCCTACGGACTCATGGTCAACTACCTCTATGACCTCAAGCGCCTGGACAAGCATCGCACCTGGCTTGCCGAGGGCAAGGTGGCAGTATCGGGAGACGTCGAGAGCCTGTATTTCAAGAAAGGCTGAAGACCGTCGAAGAGGAGGTCGAGGAAGTCGAGAGAGTCTGGAAAGTCGAAACAGAGCAAAGAGCCGGTGCACCGATGGCCGGCAGCCGCACGGGGCGGCAAGATCCACAACGACACACAGGAGATGAGACAAATGAACCCAAGCTTTCAGCGCCGCGACGTACTGCGCGTGGCCGCCGCCGGGGCGGCCGTTCTGTGCGGCGCCGCGCGGGCCCAGCAGGGCTGGCCGACGAAGCCCGTGACCATGATCGTGCCATTCCCGGCCGGTGGCGGCACGGACGCCTTCGCGCGGCCGCTCTCGGGGCAGTTCTCGCGCGTCGCGGGCCAGACGCTGGTCATCGACAACCGCGGCGGGGCAGGGGGCACGCTGGGCGCCAGCATCGCCGCCAAGGCGCCGGCCGACGGCTACACGCTCTTCATGGGCGCGGTGCACCACGCGATCGCGCCATCCATCTATCCGAAGCTCGACTACGACATCGAGAAGGACTTCGCGCCCCTGATGCTGCTGGCCAACGTGCCGCAGGTGGTGGTCATCAACCCGAAGCGGGTGCAGGCCAACACGATCCAGGAATTCATCGCGCTGGTGAAGCGCAACCCCGGCAAGTTCAACTACGGCTCGGCCGGCTCGGGCACCTCGCACCATCTGGCGGGCGAGCTCTTCAAGATCCAGACCGGCACCTTCATCACCCACATTCCGTACCGTGGCGCGGGCCCGGCGCTGTCCGACCTGATCTCGGGCAACGTCGACCTGATGTTCGACGGCCTGGGCTCCTCGGCGCAGCACATCAAGAGCGGCCGCATCAAGGCGCTGATGGTGGCCGGCGCCAAGCGCAACCCCGCCTTCCCCGACGTACCCTGCGCCGCCGAAGTGGGCCTGCCCGAGTACACCGTGACCACCTGGTACGGCCTGTGGGCGCCCAAGGGCACGCCGGCCGATACGCAGACGCGCGCCATCGACGACATGAAGAAGGCGCTGGCCACCGATGACCTGAAGGGCATCTGGGCCCAGAACGGTTCCGAGATCCCGAACCTCACCACCACCGCCTACGGCAGCTTCGTGAATGCCGAGATCAAGCGCTGGGCCGCAGTGGTGAAGGCGTCGGGCGCCAAGCTCGAATGACGACTGAAAGCTCCATCTCCCTGCGCCGCGACGGCGCCGTCGCGGTCGTCACGCTGTCGAACGCGGGGCGCCTCAATGCCATGACGCGCGCCATGTGGCGCGAGCTGCGCGCGGTGTTCGACGGCCTGCGCAGCGAAGGCGACAGCGCCTTGCGCTGCGTGGTCGTGCGCGGAGAGGGCGGCGCCTTCTGCGCGGGCGGCGACATTTCCGAGTACCCGTCGTTCCGCTTCAGCGAGCCCAGCCTGCGCGAGTTCCACGAGAACGAGGTCTGGGCCGCGCTGCAGGCCATGCTCGACTGCCCGCTGCCGCTGGTCGCGCAGATCGAAGGCGCCTGCATGGGCGCGGGCATCGAGATCGCCAGCTGCTGCGACATCCGCCTGGCAGGCGCGTCCGCGAAGTTCGGCGCGCCCATCGCCAAGCTCGGCTTTCCGATGGCGCCGCGCGAAGCCGCGCTGGTGCACGGCGCCATCGGCGACGTGCTCGCGCGCGACATGCTGCTGGCCGCCGGCGTGCACGGTGCGCAGCGCCTGTACGACGCAGGCTTCCTGCTGCAGGTGCTGCCCGACAACGAGGTGGCACTCGCAGCGCAGTCGCACGCCCAGCGCATCGCCGTGCTCTCGCCGCAGGCCGCGCGCCTGCACAAGGCGACCTTCGCGGCGCTGCGTGCCGGCGCGCCCTCGGCTCATGTGCTGCTGGCCACTGCTTACGATTACGCCGATTCCGCGGAGCACCGCGAGGGCATCGCCGCGTTCCTTGCGAAGCGCCGCCCGAATTTCTGAAGAGAAGAACCTGTCCGAATGACGAAGACCGCCAACGCCAACCTGTTCGCCGCCCTGCGCGCGGCATTTCCCGCCGACCTCGACGCGATTGCCGTCGAAACCGACAACGGCCTGTTCTATTCCTGGCGCGACATCGAGCGCGCCAGCGCCATGATCGCCAACCTGCTCGACGCACTGAAGCTGGAGAAGGGCGCGCGCATTGCGGTGCAGGTCGAGAAGTCGGTCGAGGCGATGCTGCTGTACCTTGCCACGCTGCGCGCGGGCTATGTGTTCCTGCCGCTGAACACCGCCTACCAGAGCGCCGAGATCGAATACTTCATCGGCAACGCCGAGCCGGCCGTGGTGGTGTGCACCAGCCGCAACGCGTCGTGGGTTGCGCCCATTGCGAGCGCGGCGGGCACCAGGCACGTCTTCACGCTGGACGACGACCGCACCGGCACGCTGCTCGAGGTGGCGGCCCAGTGCAGCGACCGGCACGTGCCGGCAAAGCGCAAGGCCGGCGACATGGCCGCCATCCTCTACACCAGCGGCACCACCGGCCGCAGCAAGGGCGCGATGCTCACGCACGGCAACCTGCTGTCGAACGCCGAGGTGCTCAAGGACTACTGGGGCTGGACCGAAGGCGACGTGCTGATCCACGCGCTGCCCATCTTCCACGTGCACGGCCTGTTCGTTGCGCTGCACGGCGCGCTGCTCAACGGCAGCAAGATCCTGTGGTTCGCGAAGTTCGACCCGAAGCGCGTCGTGCAGAAGCTGCCCGAGGCCACCGTGTTCATGGGCGTGCCCACGCTGTACGTGCGCCTCCTGGCCGAGCCGGGCCTCACGCGCGAGGCGGTGCGCAACATGCGCCTGTTCGTCGCGGGCTCGGCGCCGCTGCTCATCGAGACCTTCGACGAATGGCGCGAGCGCACCGGCCACACGATTCTGGAGCGCTACGGCATGAGCGAGACGGTCATGCTCACCTCCAACCCCTACAAGCCCGAGCAGGGCGAGCGCCGCGGCGGCACCGTGGGCTTCGCGCTGCCGGGCGTGCAGCTGCGCGTGCGCGACGACAGCGGCCGCGACTGCACCACCGACGAGATCGGCAACATCGAGGTCAGCGGCCCCAACGTGTTCGCGGGCTACTGGCGCATGCCCGAGAAGACGAAGGAAGAGTTCACCGCCGACGGCTTCTTCAAGACCGGCGACGTCGGCAAGATCGACGGCCGCGGCTACATCACCATCGTCGGGCGCAGCAAGGACCTGATCATCAGCGGCGGCTACAACGTGTACCCCGCCGAGATCGAGGGCTACATCAACGAGATGGCCGGCGTGGCCGAGAGCGCGGTGGTCGGCGTGCCGCACCCCGACTTCGGCGAGGTGGGCGTGGCCATCGTCATCCCCAAGGCGGGCGCAGCGCTCGATGGCGACGCCATCGTGGCGGAACTCAAGTCGAAGCTCGCCAACTTCAAGATCCCCAAGCGCTGCTTCGTGGTGCCCGAGCTGCCGCGCAACGCCATGGGCAAGGTGCAGAAAGCGCTGCTGCGCACCGAGCACAAGGGCCTTTTCGCGGCCTGAGCCGGTTCAAGCCGAGGAGGGCGCGAGTCCGTTCATCAGCCCGCTGCCCGCGTGGCAGTTGACGTATTCGTAGCTCTGCTCGTCGGCCTTGAGCACCGACACCTCGTGGTACACGCGCAGCTGCAGCTGGAAGTTCAGCGCCTGCACGTAGCGCATGAAGCTGCCGAAGATTGCGACGTGCGTCGGGTGCGACTCGGCCCAGCGCTCCATGTCGGCCAGCGAACGCCAGTAGCTCAGGCCGAAGGATTTCTGCAGCGGCGAGCCTTGCGCGTCGAGGTGGTGCATGTAGCGGTTGCTGTAGCAGCCGATGGGCAGGCCCTGGTCGCGCAGGAAATCCATGCCTTCGCGCAGCACGGGCTCCATGTCTTCCAGGTAGAGCTTGCGTTCCTGGCCAGTGGTGTCGGTCCATTCCTGGCCGGAGCGGATCATCGCGATGTTCTCGTGCCCAGCGATGCGCACGCGCTGACCGGGAGCCGGCATGCCTGCGATCACTGCGCGCGCGCCCGAGGGCGCCATCGCGTCGGTCTGCGACAGCGGAATGCGGTCGCGCATCGAACCCCAGTAGCCGTGCTCCGGCAGTTCGCCGCTGACGCTGCCCATCACCACGCCGACTCCCTCGAAGCGGTCGGGCGTGTTGAACATGGTCTCGAAGTGCTCGACGCGCGGTGAGGCGATCTCCCGGAAGTAGCCCAAGCCTTCCGTGAGCCGCTCGTCGGAGCGCCACCATGCGTCGACCGCGGGTGTCGCGCACCAGCGGGCGTACGCGGCAGGATCGCTCCAGTAGGCGATGGCGATCATGTTGTCGAAGCCTTGCGCGTCGACGTAGTGCGTCAGGTCGTGATGGCCGGGGCCGTCGGGCAGGGCGAAGTCGCGCGCGATCTTCATCAGCGCGGCGCAAGCGCGGCCCTGCATCCCGGGGCCGTGCGACTGCACGCCGAAGAAGCCCATCACGACCTGCTTCACCGAAACCGGGGCGCGGGCCGACCACACGGGGTAGGGCGGCACGTAGTCGTCTTCCACGCGGCGGTGCCGCGTGCGGGGGCACTTCAGGTGCTCGGCAATGGCGGATTCCATGGCGTGCCTCCGGAGGTTCAGGCCGCGACCGGCTCGGTCGCGCTGCTCTCGGGTTCCGGCGAAGGCAAGGGCGATGGCGACTGCTGCACCACGACGGGCTCGCGGCGCGTCTTGTTGAGCAGCAGCTGCGTGACGTCGGGCCGCGAGTAGTGGCCGCTGGGGTCGGCAGCTGCCTTGGCGAGCGAGATCATGCCGAGGTCGATGTCGGCGACGACCAGGCCTTCCTCGTCTTCCGCAAGCGGCGTTCCCAGCGGCGAACCGTCGGGCGCGTAGATGCGCGCGTAGCCGCCGCCGGTGCGCAGCATCTGCTGCTTGCCGGCATCGGTGCACATCAGCTCGCTCATGGCCTTCGACACGGTGGCGCAGGGCGCGATCACGAAGCACTGGCCCTCGGCCGCATACACCTGGCTCGCCGCGTTGTTGACCTCGGGGCCCAGCGCGTAGGCTGCGCCCCGGTAGAGCGAGAAGCTCGGCCAGGCTCCGCAGTGGATCTGCTCGTTCTGCGAATACATCGCGTACTTGCTCAGCGGCTGCAGGTGCTCCCAGCACGAGAGCGAGCCGATGTTGCCCAGCGGCGTCTCGACCACGGCAAGGTCGGAGCCGTCGCCTTCGCCGAACACCGTGCGCTCCACGTGCGTGGGCTTGAGCTTGCGCCGCGTCTGCACCGTGCGGCCCTGGTCGTCGATGAGCGCCTGCGCGATGTAGAGGCTGCCGGCAGCCTTTTCGCTGTAGCCGAGCGACACCCAGATCCCGAGCCTGCGCGCCGCCTGCGCGACGCGCTCGAACTCGGCCGAGCCGACGACCAGCGAGTTGTCGTGGTAGCGCTGGACGAACTGCATGCCCCAGGCCGGCGAATCGAGCCAGATCCACCACGGGTAGCCGGGCACCCAGGTCTCGGGAAAGGCGATGAGCTTCACGCCCTGTTTCGCGGCCTGCGCCATCAGGTCGATGGTCTTGTCGATGGTGCCGTCGAGGTCGAGGAACACGGGGGCGGCCTGCACTGCGGCGACGCGCAGCTTGGGATGGACGGTGGTCGGCATGAAGGTTCTCCAGATGCAATGAAAGTAACGAGGCGAAGCGTCCGCCGCGTGCCTGCACCGGGTTTGCGCTGTGGCATGCGGGTTGCTTGAAGCATAGATTCGCGCCGCCGGAACGCCTTGACCCGGATTGGCAGCGTTCTTGTTCCAGCGTTGCATCCGTTCGTTGCCCAGGCCTTCCGAGGAACCCCGATGACCCAGCTGCTCAGCACCGACGCCGTCCCGCGCGACCAGCGGCTCGCCTACTGGACCGACATGATCTGCAACGTCTACGTGCAGCTGGGCTGCGACCCCGTGCGGGAGGGCGACACACGCGACTTCGAGGGCAGCATCCGCCAGCACACGCTGCCGGGGCTCGACGTGTCGGTCGTCACCTCGAGCCCGCAGAAGGTGATGCGCACGCCGGGCCACATCTCGCATTCCGGCGACGACTACTTCCTCGTGAGCATCCAGGCGCGCGGCCGTGGCGTGGTGCGGCAGGACGGCCGAGACGCGGTGCTGTCGGCCGGCGACTTCGCCCTGTACGACAGCACCCGGCCTTACCAGCTGCTCTTCGACGAGTCATTCGAGCAGATCGTGCTCAAGCTGCCCGGCGAGCGCCTGCGCAGCGAACTGCGCGACACCGAGGCGCTGACGGCCACCACGGTGTCGGGGCGCGAGGGCGCGGGGCACCTGCTGCTGGGCATGATCCATACGCTGCGCGAGGACATCGACACGCTGCAGCCTGCCTCCGCGCTCGCGGTGGCCAACGGCGTGCAGAACATCCTGGTGGCGGGCCTGCAGACACTGCCTGCCGCGCGCGCTCCGGCGCTGAGCAATCTCACCGCCTATCACCTCGCGCGCGTGAAGCGGCGCATCGACGAGCAGTTGTCGGATCCGTCGCTGTCTGTCAGTACGCTGGCGACGGAGCTGGGCGTGTCGGTCAGCCACATCCACCGCGTGTTCAGGAGCGAGCCGCTCACGCCGTCGCAGTACATCTGGGAGCGCAGGCTGGAGGCATGCAGCCGCGACCTGCTGGAGCCGCGCCTCGCGGGCCGTCCGGTGGCGGACATCGCCTATGGCCGGGGATTCAACGACGCGGCGCATTTCAGCCGCGCGTTCAGGGAACGCTTCGGCTGCTCGCCGCGCGAATGGCGGCAGCAGCGCACGCAGCAGTAGCGAGCGAAGAAGAAAAACTACTGGACCAGCAGCACCGTGGTGTTCGTCTCGGCGATTACCTTGGTGGCGACGGAGCCCATCAGCGCGCGGCCCAGGATGCCGTGACCATGCGTGCCGAGCACGATCAGACCGGCTTGCGCGGCGGCGGCCGACTTGAGGATTTCCTCGGCGATATGGCCGTGGCGCGCGTCGACCGTGTAGTTGGCGATGCCCTGCGCCGCGAGCTGTGCCTTCACGGGCTCGATCACCTTGGCGCTTTCCTCGGCGTAGTAGTCGGAGACGAGCTCCTTGCTGAGGTGGCGCGTGACATGGCCCGAGATGCCGGTGCACACGTGCACGATCACGAGATCGTGACCATCCACGAACATGGCGCGGTTGGCGACGAGATAGGCCAGAGCCTTCTGTGTGTAGGCGCTGCCGTCGACTGCGATGAGGATTTTCATGGCCCCGTTATACGGCGCGTGCCGCGGGGGCGGCAACGAGTCGCACCTCCTGTCGAAGGGCTTTGCGCCCTTTCTTCTTCAGCTGCAAGGATCAGCCGTGCAGGCCCTTCCAGAGCATGTAGGCCGCCAGCAGGTAGAGGATGCTCGCGAACACGCGCTTGAGCTTCTTCACCGGCAGGCTGTGCGCCGCCTTCGCGCCCAGAGGTGCGGTTAGCACGCTGCACAGTGCGATCACCGCCAGCGCGGGCAGCCAGATGTAGCCGAAGGAGCCTGCGGGCAGCCCCTGCACCGACTGGCCGCTGACCGCATAGCCCAGCACGTTCGCCACCGCGATGGGAAAGCCCAGCGCCGCGCTGGTGGCCACCGCGTTGTGGATGGAGATGTTGCACCACGTCATGAACGGCACGCTGATGAAGCCGCCACCCGCGCCCACGAGGCCCGAGATGAAGCCGATGGCGCCGCCCGCCGCGAACTGGCCGCCCGTGCCCGGCATCTGCCGCGTGGGGGCAGGCTTCTTGTCGAGGAACATCTGCGTGGCCGAGAAGCCCACGAACAGCGCGAAGAAGATCGCCAGCGCCGTGCCCTTGAGCAGCGAGAACACGCCCAGGCTGCCCACCAAGCTGCCGATGACGATGCCCGGCGCGAGCCGCTTCACGATGTCCCAGCGCACCGCGCCGCGCTTGTGGTGCGCGCGCACGCTCGACACCGAGGTGAAGATGATGGTCGCCATCGAGGTCGCGATGGCCATCTTCACCGAGAGATCGGCCGGCGCGCCGCGGTGGCCCATGATGATCGTGATGAAGGGCACCATCAGCATGCCGCCGCCGATGCCCAGCAGGCCTGCGAGGAAACCGGTGCCGAGCCCGAGGGCGGCGAGTTCGGCGATGAGGATGGGGTCGAGCAGGCTGGAGACGTTCACGGAAATTCTGTATCGCAAAAAGCAACGGCCCCGAGCAGTGTGTGCAGGGGGCCGTGGCGGAATTAGGTGTCTGCAAGTGGGCGCCGGACTCGCATCCTGAACCGGGGTTCAGGTGGGCGAGGGCAGCAGGACTTCGGGTTCATCTGACGCGAGATGATCACACCCGTCGAGCGATTTACCAAGCCCGGCTCCGTAGAGCATTGGAACAAGGACATATAAAGCCCAACGCGCACCGCAGACGAATCGGATTTTACCGCTGCCGCCCCGCCGGCGGAACCCGCTCAGAGCAAATGTCCATCGCCCGCCAGGGCCTGATCGAGCCTTTGAATGAGCTGGGCGGCCTTCGGATCGGTTTCGGTGGTATCAGGCGCGGCTGCCGGAGCGGGCGGCGCGCTGGCGGCGGCCTGCTGGGCCGCGAGGTCGAATGCCAGGTTCAGCGAGGCCAGCACCGCGATGCGGTCGCGGGCCTTGACTTTTCCCGCGTCGCGGATCTTGCACATGGCGGCATCCACGCGTTCGACGGCTTCGCGCAGCTGCGCCTCGCCGCCATCGGGACAGCCGAGCAGATAGCTCTGTCCCATGATCTGTACTTCAATCTGCTTCATGCGGGGGAATCTTCGGAAGGTGGTTCAGCCGGCAACCGTTCGAGCAGGGCATCGAGGCGCGTGCGGGCCGCGACGAGCCGCGACTTCAGTGCGTCGCGTTCGCGCGTGAGCGCATCGACCTGTTCCTGCAGCAGCGCGTTGGTGCGCTGCACCTCTTCGTGACGCACGAGCAGTCGTTCGACGCGCTCGGCGATCTGATCGATGGGGCTGGAGGCGGGCATGGTTGGCGATTGTAGTTTCCCGGGGAGGCGGTCCCGCCGAGGCCGGACGCGCTGCCCGGCGTGGCAGGGATTCTGCGGCTTTGCCGCCTGCCGATCAAACCCCTGGGGGCCTTTTCAGGCCTCGCTCAGCCGCACGTAGGTGGCCAGCAGCGCGCTCTTGGCGACCACGCCCAGCAGCACGGGGTTTTCCGCGCTCTCGATCACCGGCAGCCGCTCGCCCAGGTGGTCGAGAAAGCGCTGCAGCGCCTCGCCCAGCCCGGTGCCGGCGGTGATCGGCTGGATCGCTTGCGAGAGCAGGGCGCCCGCCGTCGTCTCCTGGGGCGCCGTACCGAGCGACGAGAGCGGCACCACGCCGAGATAGCGGTTGTCCGCGTCCACCACGTACAGGTACTTCACGGGGTACTGCAGGAAGAGCCTGCTCATGGCCTCGCGGTCCGCCTGCGGTCCGACCACCGTTTCGGCCGGCTGCACCAGGTCGCGCATGTGCAGCCCGCGCAGGCGCATCTGGTCGTCGCGCTGCGCGTTGCGATGCAGCGTGATCTCGTACATCGAGCCCGCGTTCGCCGAGCGCGCGACGAAGTACGCGATGACGCTCGCAGCCATCAGTGGCAGCATGACCTGGTAGCTCAGCGTCATCTCGAAGATCATCAGGATGGCCATCAGCGGCGCCTGCGTCGCGCCCGCCAGGAAGGCTCCCATGCCGACGATGGCGTAGGCGAAGGGCGCCGAACTCGCCGCCGGCCACAGCGCCTGCACGCCCTGGCCGAACAGCGCGCCGATCATGCAGCCGAAGAAGAGCGCCGGCGTGAACACGCCGCCCACCGCGCCCGAGCCCGCCGTGGCCATGGTGGCGACCGCCTTGGCGAGCAACACCATCGCGATCAGCGTCCATGCCCATGGCGTGTGCAGCACCGAATTCACCACGCTGTAGCCATTGCCCCAGACCTCCGGCATCGGCACCGACACCGCGCCCATCACGAGCCCGCCCAGCGCCAGCCGCCACGGCAGCGCGAGCGGCAGCCGCGAGAAGAGCGCCCGGCTGCCCTGCAGCGCGCGCAGGAAGCCGACCGCCGCGAAGCCCAGCAGCACGCCGAGCACGCAGAACAGCACGACCTCGGTGCCGTGGATTTCCGGGAACGGCGGCATCCTGTAGGGCGGCTGGTAGCCCGGCAGCGCCCGCATCGCGACGTTGGCGACTACCGAGGCGATGATGATCGGTCCCACGCTCTCCATCGCGATGGAGCCCAGCACGATCTCCGCGACGAAGAAGGCGCCGGCAATGGGCGCGTTGTAGGCTGCCGTGAGGCCGGCCGCTGCGCCGCAGGCCACCAGCAGCCGCAGCCGCTCGGCCGGAAAGCGAAACACCTGCCCGAACAGCGAAGATGCCAGCGCCGCCAGCTGCACCATCGAGCCCTCGCGCCCGATCGAGCCGCCGGTGCCGATGCTCACCAGCGACGACGCGCTGCGCGCCAGCGTCTGCGCCACCGGAATGCGCCCATCGCCCAGCACGATGGCTTCCATGTAGTCCGAGGTGGCGCTGCGCTCGGCCACGCGCTTCGCGAGCACCAGCAGCAGTCCCGCCACCAGCCCGCCGAGCGTGGGGCAGGCGATGCGCGCCCACCACGGCAGGTGCTTGGCCATCGCCACGAGCCCTTCGCCGGGCCCGAGCACCAGATGCTCGAAGGCCAGCAGTGCCGCGCGAAAGAGTTCGGTCGCCAGCGTGCCGAGCAGTCCGGCCACGATGGACCACAGCAGCATCGACTGCCAGCCCGAGACACCGAAGAGACGCTGCAGCGCCGAGCGAAGATTCAGGAAGACCGAGGCGGGCCGCATCATGGCCGTCGATGTTAGCGGTACCACGACTTTCGACTTAAGTAGCGCTGGGCAGGGCATAGAATTCCGCCCGTTGGTGCTCGCGCCGTGGTTCGCACGGCGCAGTTCAACGGGAAGCAGGAGTGGAAGCCCCGGGTTCGTACCGGAACAAGGCCGAAGCCGCCTGCGCTGCCCCCGCAACGGTCAAGCAGACGGCGCCGCAAGGTGCCAGCCCCTTTCCATCGAAGCCACTGGACGCCCTGAAACAGGTGTCTGGGAAGGCGGTGAGGAGCCGTTCTGCCAGCCCGGATACCGGCCAACAAGGCGGCTGCCGCACGCGTCGACGATGAACGCATGCGCGGCCATTGCGCCCAGGCGCCGGCGGGGAGGCCGGCCAGGGGTATTGACGTTCGTTCGCTTGATTCATGATTTCCCACGTTTGCTTTTCCCGCGGCCGCGTTCCTGCGCGCCGTTTCCGCCAGGCCTGCCTGCCGCTCGCACTGGTTTCCGCCTTCGGCGGCACGGCGGTCCATGCGCAGGAGGCGCCAGCCCTCGCCGAGACGGTGGTCACGGCCAACCGCACGCCGCAGCCGCTGTCGGACCTCGTGGGTGACGTCTCCATCGTCGACCGCAAGGCGATCGAGCGCAGCGGCGCGACCGGCGTGGCCGACGTGCTCTCGCGCCTGCCCGGCATCGAGATCTCGCGCTCCGGCGGCGTGGGCAACACCACCAGCCTGTTCATCCGTGGCGCCGAGACGCGCTTCACCGCCGTGTACCTCGACGGCGTGCGCATCGACTCGCAATCCACCGGCGGCGCCGGCTGGGAAGGCATTCCGCTCTCGCAGATCGACCGCATCGAAGTGCTGCGCGGCCCGGCCGCCGCGGTCTACGGCTCCGACGCCGTGGGCGGCGTGATCCAGCTTTTCACCAGGCGCGGCGAGGAGGGCGTGTCGCCTTACGCGGGCATCGGCATCGGCAGCTACGGCCTGCGCAAGATCGAAGGCGGCGTGAGCGGCAAGTCGGGCCTCTTCGACTACTCGTTCGGCGTGGCGCATGAAGAGAGCAAGGGCTACAACGTGCAGCCCGTGGACAAGCGCAACGTGACCAAGGACGGCTTCACCAGCCCCGATCGCGACGGCTACAACAGCACCTCGGGCAACGTGAAGCTGGGCTTCCAGATCACGCCCGACCAGCGCATCGAGGCCACGATGCTCGCCAGCGACACCAAGGCGGGCTACGACGCCACCGTGGCCTACAAGACCAAGCCGCCGATCCTGTTCCGCGACGACGTGTCGAGCAACACGCTGCGCACCGCCGGCCTGACTTGGTCGGCCAAGTGGAACGACATCTACAGCACCCGCGTGCAGGTGACCGACTCGCAGTCGGTCTACAAGACGCAGCCCTCGTTCTACCGGACCGAGACCAAGCTGCGCGGCTACCTGTTCCAGAACGAATTCCGCTTCGGCCCGCACCTTGTCACCGCCACGCTGGAGCGCCGCGAGGACGCACTCGAGAACGCGCCCACCACCACCTCGAAGCTGCTGTCGCGCGACCGCTCGCAGAACGCCATTTCGCTCGGCTACGGCTTCGTGCAGGGCCCGCACTCGCTGCAACTGCACGTGCGCCACGACAGGGACAGCGAGTTCGGCGGCAAGACCACCGGCAGCGCGGCCTACGGCTATGCCATCACGCCGTCGCTGCGCTTCACGGCGTCGGCCGGCACCGCCTTCCGCGTGCCCACGCTGTACCAGCGCTTCAGCGAATACGGCCTGGCCACGCTCAAGCCCGAATCGAGCCGCAACCTAGAGCTGGGCCTGCAGTACACCGAGGGCGCCACCCAGCTGGGCGTGGTCGCGTACGCCAACCGCGTGCAGAACCTGATCGTGTTCGACGGCTCGGCCAAGGGCTGCGCCTCGTCCTTCGGCTGCTACGCGAGCACGGCCCGCGCGCGTTACCAGGGCGTCACCCTGTCGGGCAGCCACCGCATCGGCGACGTCACGCTGCGCAGCTCGCTCGACTTCCAGGACCCGCGCGACCTTGCCACCCACAACCTGCTGGCCCGCCGCGCGCAGCGCCACGCCACCATCGGCGCCGACTGGCGCGTCGCTGGCTGGACGCTGGGAGCCGAGGTGCAGACCTCCAGCCGCCGCTACGACGATACCGCCAACAGCGTCAAGCTCGGCGGCTACACGGTGCTGAACCTGTCGGCCACCACGCAGATCACGCGCGACCTCAACCTGGTCGCGCGCGTCGACAATGCGGGCAACAAGGACTACCAGTTCGCGCGGCTGTACGCCACCGCAGGCCGCACCGCGTACGTCGGTCTCAAGTGGACGCCTCAATAAGCTCATCTTCCCGTCCGGACGGCACCGCCAGCGGTGCCGCGGCGGTTTCATGCGCCGCCGTGCTCGTGGCCGCCCCGGCCTCGGGGCAGGGCAAGACCACCGTCGCGGCCGCGCTGGCGCGGCTGCATGCGCGCCAGGGCCGGCGCGTGCGCGCCTTCAAGTGCGGCCCCGATTTCCTCGACCCGCACTGGCTTGCGCTGGCCACTGGCGCGCCCGTGCACTCGCTCGATCTCTGGATGACCGGCGAGGCCGACTGCCGCGCGCGCCTGCACGAGGCGGCGGCCGGATGCGACCTGCTGATCGTCGAGGGCGTGATGGGCCTCTTCGACGGCACTCCCAGTGCCGCCGACCTGGCGCAGCGCTTCGGCCTGCCGGTGCTGGCGGTGATCGATGCGCAGGCCATGGCGGGCACCTTCGGCGCGCTGGCCTACGGGCTGCAGAACTTCCGCCCCGGCCTGCCGTGGGCGGGCGTGCTGGCGAACCGCGTGGCCAGTGAGCGGCACGCGGGCATGCTGAAGGACGCATTGCGCGATCCCTCGCAATGGCTCGGCGCCTTGCCGCGCGAAGCGGGGTTCACGCTGCCCGAACGGCACCTGGGGCTGGTGGCCGCCACCGAACTCGGCGACGCGACGGCGAGGCTCGACGCGGCGGCCGACGTGCTGGCCGCCACGCCGCTCGGACAGATGCCGGTCGCCCGCATGCCGCAGGTGCGCTTCGAGGCTCCCGCATCCGACGAGGCGCAGGCCGTACCGCCGCTGCTCGCCGGCCGCACCATCGCCATTGCGCGCGACGCCGCCTTCTCCTTCATCTACCCGGCGAACCTCGACGTGCTCACGGCACTGGGCGCGCGGCTGAGCTTCTTCTCGCCGCTCGCGGGCGATGCACTGCCTGCCTGCGATGCGGCCTGGCTGCCCGGCGGCTATCCCGAGCTGCACGCCGGGGCCCTGGCCGCCTGCGCGCCCATGCGCGAATCGCTCGCCGCGCACGTCGCCTCGGGCAAGCCGGTCTGGGCCGAGTGCGGCGGCATGATGGCGCTGTTCGACGAACTCGCGCTGCAGGACGGCGGGCAGGTCCACCGCCTCTGGGGCCTGCTGCCCGGCCGCGTGACCATGCAGAAGCGGCTGGCCGGCCTCGGGCCGCAGCAGCTCGCGCTCGGCAGCCATGTCCTGCGCGGCCACACATTCCACTATTCAAGCTGCGAGACGCCGCTCGTGCCCGCCGCGCACACCGCCCGGCCCGGGGCGACGCAGCCCGTGGGTGGGCGCGCCGGCGAAGCGCTGTACGTGCACGGGCCGGTGCGCGCGAGCTATTTCCACGCGTGGTTCGCCTCCAGTCCGCAAGCCACCGCGCGCCTTTTCGGCGCCATGCCCATCGAGTTGGAGAGCCATGCCGCATCAACCGACCAAGCCTAGGACCCCGGCGCACGAGTTCATCCTCGGCGGCCAGAAGAGCGGCAAGTCGCGCCGCGCCGAGCAGTGCGCCATGGACTGGCTCGCGGCCGATGCGCGTACGCACCGCGCCGTGCTGATCGCCACCGCGCAGGCCTACGACGACGAGATGCTAGAGCGCATCGTGCGCCACCAGGCCGATCGCGCCGAGCGCGTGCCCGGCATGCGCACCATCGAGGAGCCGGTAGAGCTCGCGCGCGCCATCGTCACGCAGAGCACGCCCGAGACGCTGGTGGTCGTCGACTGCCTCACGATGTGGCTCACCAACCTGCTGATGCCCGTGCCCTCGGAAGACGCGCGGCCCGTCACGCGCACGCCGGCGACGCACATCGCCATGCTGCTGGTCGCCTTGCGCGATGCGCCCGGGCCGGTGGTGCTGGTGGGCAACGAGATCGGGCTGGGCGTGATCCCGCTGGGCAGCGAGACGCGCGCCTTCGTCGACGCGCTCGGCCGGCTCAACCAGGACGTGGCCGCCGCCTGCGGCCGCGTCACGCTGATGGCGGCCGGCCTGCCGCTGAGCCTGAAGGCGCCCGCGGCATGAACATGAACATGGGGAAGATCCGTGCTGCGTTGGCGGCCCTCGGCCTGGCGCTCTTCGCGCTGGCCGCGCATGCGCTCGACGTGGTCGACGAGCGGGGCGTTTCCGTCGAGCTGCCGCAGCCGCCGCAGCGCATCGTCACGCTGCTGCCGTCGCTCACGGAATCGGTCTGCGCGCTCGGCGCCTGCGACCGGCTGGTGGGCGTGGATCGCTATTCCAATTCGCCCGCGCAGGTGAAGGTGCTGCCGCAGCTCGGCGGCGGCATCGACCCGAACGTGGAGGCCATCGTCGCGCTCAAGCCCGACGCGGTGCTGCTGGCCAAGTCATCGCGCGTCACGCAGCGGCTGGAGGCGCTGGGCCTGAAGGTGCTGGTGCTCGAGCCCAAGAGCCATGCCGACGTGCGCCGCGTGCTCGACAAGCTCGACCAGGTGCTCGGCACGCACGAGGCGCCCAAGGTCTGGCGCGTGATCGACGCCAGCGTGTCGGCCGCCGCACAGTCGGTGCCCGCGGGCGCGAAGGGCCAGCGCGTGTACTTCGAGGTCAACAGCGCGCCGTACGCGGCCGGCGAATCGTCCTTCATCGGCGAGACGCTCGCGCGGCTGGGCATGAAGAACATCGTGCCCGCATCGCTGGGCCCGTTCCCCAAGCTCAACCCCGAGTACGTGGTGCGCGCGAATCCCGACCTCATCATGGTGAGCGTGCGCAGCGCGCAGGGGCTGGAGCAGCGACCGGGCTGGGGCGGCATCCGCGCGGTGCGCGAAGGACGCATCTGCCGCTTCAGCGAAGAGCAGTCCGACGTGCTCGTGCGGCCCGGCCCGCGCATGGACGAGGCGGCACGGCTGATGGCCCGATGCCTTGCCGACAAGTTCGGCGAAAAGTTCGGTGACAAGGGCGGCGGGCGATGAGCGTGGCGACCGTCAGGCACACGGCCCATCTGCGTCGCGTGCTGCTGCTGGGCGCCGGGCTGCTGGTGCTGGGCGCCGCGCTCATGCTGCTGGGGCTCGGCATCGGCAGCACCGGCTTCGAGAGCTTGTTCGCTGCGCGGCACGACCCGGTGGCGCTGCAGATCGTGTGGGACATCCGCCTGCCGCGCACCCTCGGCGCCTGGCTGGCGGGCGCGCTGCTCGGGCTGGCGGGCGCGGTGGCGCAGGGGCTCTTCCGCAATCCGCTGGCCGATCCGTACCTGCTGGGCAGCGCCTCGGGCGCCTCGCTGGGCGTGGCGCTGGCACTGCTGATGTTCGGCGGCTCGGCCGCCAGCGCGCAGTGGGTGATGCGGCTCGGGCTCACCGGCGCGGCCTTCCTGGGGGCGGTGCTCGCGGTGATGCTCACGCTGATGCTGGCGCGCGGCGTGCAGCAGACGCTGCGGCTGCTGCTGGCCGGCGTGATCGTCGGCGTGGTGCTCGGCGCCGCGAAAGACCTCATCACTATCGCCTCGGCGGACATCCTCCAGGCCATCCAGGGCTTCGTCCTCGGCAGCACCGGCCTCGTCGGCTGGAGCGCCTGCGCGGTGATGGCGATGGTCGGAGCCGTCTGCCTGCTGGCGGGCTGGGCGCTGGCGCCGGTGCTCGACGGCCTCGCGCTCGGCGAAGCCACCGCGCGCAGCCTGGGCCTGCCGCTGGGCGCGATGCGCGCGGCGCTGGTCGTCGTGCTGGCGCTGGCCACCGGCGCGGCCGTGGCGCAGACCGGGCTCATCGCCTTCGTCGGCCTGGCGGCGCCGCACCTGGTGCGTTCGGTCGTGAAGACCACGCACGCGAGGCTGATCTTGCTGTCGGCGCTGATGGGCGGGCTGCTGCTGATGGCGGCCGACCTGCTCGCGCGCTGGCTGATCGCGCCGCAGGAACTGCCGGTGGGCGTGCTCACGGCCGTTCTGGGCGGCAGCTACCTGCTGTGGCTGATGCGCCGGCGCAGCGCGCGCGGAGGCGTGGCATGAGCCGCGACGACACGCCCGCCGCGCTCGAGGCGCGCCGCCTGAGCGCCACGCTCGGTGTCACCGAGGTGCTGCACGACATCGACCTGGCGCTGCCGTCGGCCCGCTGGACCAGCATCGTCGGACCGAACGGCGCGGGCAAGTCGACGCTGCTCAAGGCGCTGGCGGGGTTGCTCGCGCATCGCGGCGAAGTGCGGCTCTTCGGCGAAGCGCAGGACAAGGTGCCGGCGCGCGTGCGTGCCCGGCGCCTTTCCTGGCTCGGCCAGAGCGGCACGGGCGAGGGCAGCGCCGACGACCTGATGGTCTACGACGTCGCCATGCTCGGCCGCCTGCCGCACCAGCGCTGGCTTGCCGCGCCCGGCGAAGCCGACCGCGAGGCGGTTGAGCGGGCCCTGCGCAGCACCCAGGCCTGGGACTGGCGAGACCGCCCGCTGGGCCAGCTCTCGGGCGGCGAACGCCAGCGCGTGCTGCTGGCGCGCGCGCTCGCGGTGGAGGCCGAGGTGCTGTTGATGGACGAACCGCTCGCCAACCTCGACCCGCCGCACCAGGCCGACTGGATGCAGATCGTCCGCGCGCTCGTCGCCGAAGGCCGCACCGTGGTCAGCGTGCTGCACGAGCTGCCGATGGCGCTGGCCGCCGACGAACTGGTGGTGATGGACCGGGGCCGCGTCGTCCGCCATGGCGGCTGCGACGACCCGGCCACCCATGCCGCGCTGGAGCAGGTGTTCGACCACCGCATCCGCGTGCATCGCGTGGCGGACCAATGGATCGCGCTGCCGAAGTAGCCACACAGAAAACAAGCACCGGAGCAACACACCATGCAGATCGAAACCCCACCCAGCGAGAAGCCCTACGAAAAGCCCGAAGGCGAGCGCCGCGGCATCGTCATCGTCAACACCGGCGACGGCAAGGGCAAGAGCACGGCCGCCTTCGGCCTCGCGCTGCGCGCGCATGGCCGCGGCAAGACCGTGAAGATCTACCAGTTCATGAAGGTGCCGAGCGCGCGCTTCGGCGAGCACCGCATGTTCGAGCAGATCGGCATCCCGATCGAAGGCCTGGGCGACGGCTTCAGCTGGAAGAGCCAGGACCTGGAGCGCTCCGGCCAGCTCGCGCGCGACGGCTGGGAGAAGGCGAAGGCGGCGATCCTCTCGGGCGAGTTCTTCCTCGTGGTGCTCGACGAGATCACCTATCCGCTGATCTACGGCTGGCTGCCGCTCGAAGGCGTGCTCGAAACGCTGCGCGCGCGGCCGAAGCACGTGCACGTGGCGCTCACCGGCCGGCGCTGCCCGCCGGAGATCATCGAGCTGGCCGACACCGTGACCGAGATGATGCTGGTCAAGCACGCCTTCAAGGCCGGCATTCCCGCGCAGCGCGGCATCGAGGACTGAAGAAGAAAGACATGGCACACGCGTTCGAGGCTGGCGAGGCGAGGGCGGTGTATCGCGCCATCCACGAGCGGCGCGACATGCGCCACTTCGCTGGCGGCAGCGTCGCGCCCGAGGTGCTGCGCCGGCTGCTCGACGCGGCGCACCATGCGCCCAGCGTGGGCTTCATGCAGCCGTGGCGATTCATCCGCATTCGCGGCGAGGCGCTTCGGCACCAGTTGCACCGCATCGTCGAGCAGGAACGCGTGCTGACCGCCCGCGCCCTCGGCGAACGCGAGGACGAGTTCATGCGCCTGAAAGTGCAGGGCCTGCTCGACGCCGCCGAGCTGCTGGCGGTGACGCTGGCCGACGGCCGCGAGAAGCACGTGTTCGGCCGCCGCACGCTGCCGCAGATGGACCTGGCTTCGGCCTCCTGCGCCATCCAGAACATCTGGCTCGCGGCGCGCGCCGAGGGGCTGGGCATGGGCTGGGTGTCGCTGTTCGACCCGGCCGAGGTGGCCGCGCTGCTGGGCCTGCCCGAAGGCGCGGAACCCATCGCCTTGCTGTGCCTGGGCCCCGTGGCCGACTTCTACGAAGAGCCGATGCTGCAGCGCGAACGCTGGGCGAAGCGCGAGCCGCTCGCGTCGCTGGTGTTCGACGAAGGCTGGGGCCGGCCTTCGGACCTCTTCGACCATCCGTCCACCGTGGAGCCCACCTGATGCTGGCCTTCGACTCCGTTCTTTTCGAGCTAGCGCGCCTGTTTCTCTGGCCAGTGACGCTGGGCGTGCTGCTGTCCTTCGTCTATGCCGTGTACTGCCTGGGCGCGTTCGGCGTCGAGTACATCCAGCGGCGCCGCGACCCGTCGCGCGCGCTGGTGCTGCAGCCGCATGCGCAGGCCAGCCAGGAGCAGATGGAGCTGGTCGTGCTCAAGCAGCTCGAGGGCGTGCGCCTGTGCAGCCGCGTGGCGCCGATGCTCGGGCTGATCGCCACCATGATCCCGATGGGGCCCGCGCTGGTGGCCGTGGCCTCGGGCGAATCGCAGGGCGTGGCGCAGAGCCTGGCACCGGCCTTCGCGAGCGTGATCGTGGCACTGGCCTCGGCCTCGATCACCTTCGTGGTCTACACCGTGCGCCGCCGCTGGCTGATGCGCGAGCTGGTGACGGTGCTCGACGCGCGGGACCGCCTCTCATGAGCAGTCGGCGCCAGTTCTCGATATTGAGCAGCCTGGACAGCGACGACGACGACCCGGTGCTTTCCACCATCAACCTGATCGACGTGTTCATGGTGGTGATCGGCATGCTGATGATCGCGGTCATCAACAACCCGATGAATCCTTTCGCGCAGGACAAGGTGACGATCATCCGCAACGAGGGCCAGCCGAACATGGAGATCGTGACCCGCGAGGGCCGCAAGATCACGCGCTTCAAGGCCAGCGGCGCGACCGGGCAGGGTGACGGCGAGAAGGCCGGCACCGCCTGGCGGCTGAAGGACGGGACGATGGTCTACGTGCCGGCGGACGCGGTGCCGGCCGGTCCGGGCCCGGGCGGGAAGTGACGCGGGTCTTCCTTTTCTGGCTGCTGGCGGCGCTGGGGTTCGTCGCGCCGGCGCAGGCCCATCCCGCGGGCGGGCGGGTCGTGGTGCTGAGCACTTCGCTCGTATCGCCGGCAAGGGTGATGCGGCTGCAGGCGGCCGCGCGCGAAGCGGGCCTGCCCTTGCAGGTGGTGTCGGCATCGAGGGATTCGCCCGAGGCATTGGCGGGCGCGGTGGAGGGCGCGAGCCTGCTGGTCGTCGATGCGCCGCACATCAGCGTCGCGCAGGCGGCGGCCGCGCGCTTCGGCGACGTGATCTCGCGCGGTACCGTGCCGTATGTGCTGGTCGGCGAGTTCGCGCTGGTCGCCAAGGGGCAGGCTTCCACCGCCGCGCCGCTCGCGGCGGAGCGTGGCGTCGATGCCGCGTGGGCGCAGCGGCTGCGCGAATACTGGCGCTTTCCGGGCGCGGCCAACCTGGGCGCCGCGATGAAGGCGATGGCGCAGCCCGGCAAGGCCGACGGGTTGCCCGATCCCGTGCCGATGCCGCTGGCCGGCCTCTATCACCCGGCATGGCCGCGCATCGAGACCGGCGTCCCGGCCATCGAAGGACTGGCGGGCAGCGGCACCGTCGCCATCGCGATCAACAGCGCCACCGTGGCCGGCGAAGACACCGGCTGGCTCGACGCGCTGATCGCCTCGCTCGAACGGCGCGGCCTGCGCGCCTATGCCTTCTACGGCCCGCGCCAGCAGAAGGACCTGTTCTTTCGCATGACGCACGACGGCGAACGCCGAGTGGCCGATGTCATCGTCAATGCCTCGCTGGTCTTCAGCCCGAACGAGCGCAAGGCCGAGCTGGAGCGCATCGGCGTGCCGGTGCTGCAGACGCTGCCGTCGCTGGCGATGGACGCCGATCAATGGGCGCGCAGCAGGGACGGCCTCGCGCAGACCGACATCGCCTCCTACTACAGCCCGAGCGAGCTGGCCGGCATGACCGACCCGATGCTCGTGAGCGCCCGCGACGGGGCAAGCGGCACGCTGCAGCCGCTGCCCGCGCAGATCGACGCCGTGGCCGCCAAGGCCGCTGCGCTGCTGCGGCTCCAGCGCACGCCGCCGGCCGACCGGCGCGTGGCGATGCTGGTCTACAACTACCCGCCGGGCGAGGCCAACTTCGGCGCCTCCTTCCTCAACGTGCCGCGCAGCGTGAGCAACATGCTGGCGGCGATGAAGTCGGCCGGCTACGGCACCGAGCTGCCGGGCACCGACGCGCTGATCGCGCAGGTGCAGGCGACGATGAAGGCCTACTACCCGAACCCCACGGGCCAGGGCGACGAACTGCAGCCGCTGCTCGACAGGGGCCTGGCCGACACGCTGCCGCTGCCGGCCTACCTCGCGTGGTTCCGCGCGCTGCCGCAGGAGACGCAGCGCCGCATCGAAAGCTACTGGGGCCCGCCCGAGAAGTCGACCATGCTGCGCCCCGTGGCGGGCGAGCCGGCCTTCGTGATTCCGCGCGTGCGCTTCGGCAACGTGGTCGTGCTGCGCCAGCCGCCGCGCTTCGAGCCCGGCACGCAAGTGGCCGGCAAGGCCGAGCAGGTCTATCACCGCTCGGCCGTTCCGCTGAGCCACGGCTACCTCGCCACCTATCTCTGGCTGCGTACGCGCTTCGGTGCCGGCGCCGTGGTGCACGTCGGCACGCACGGCACGGTCGAATGGTCGGCGGGCAAGGAGCGCGGGCTGTCGGTGCAGGACGATCCGCTGCTTGCGCTGGGCGACCTGCCCAACGTGTACCCGTTCATCATGGACAACCTCGGCGAGGCCACCACCGCCAAGCGGCGCGGCCGCGCGACCATGGTGAGCCATTCGACGCCGCTGTTCGCGCCTGCCGGCTTCCGCCCCGGCGTGCAGGAGATGCACGAGCGCATGCACGAGTGGGAGACGCTTTCGCCCGGCTCCGTGAAGACCGCGCTGGAAAGGCGGCTCGCGGCCGAGTTCGCGGAGCACCGCTACGACCGCGACCTGGGCTGGACGCCCGCGCGCATCCGCGCCGATTTCGCCGGCTTCATCGCGGTGCTGCATCCCTACCTCGACGAGCTCGCGCAGACCGCGCAGCCGCTGGGCCTTGCCACCTTCGGGCAAGCTCCGGATGCGCAGCGGCGGCGCATGACCATCCTGCAGATCCTCGGCAAGCCGCTGGTCGAAGCACTCGGCGAGGACATCGACGAGGCCTTCCTGATCGATGCAAGGAGCGTCGCCGGCTCGCGCCCCGCGCGCTGGGTGGAACAGGCGCTGACCGACGCGCAGGCCGCGAGCGCCATGGGCGCGACGCCCGCCGACCGGCAGAAGCTGCTGGAGCTGGCCCAGCGCGCCCGCAAGCTCGATGACGTGCTTGCGCATAACGAGGAAATCGAGGGCCTGCTGACCGCGCTCGACGGCCGCTACCTGAAGTCCAGCTACGGCGGCGACCCGGTGCGCAACCCCGACAGCCTGCCGACCGGTCGCAACCTCTACGGCTTCGACCCGAGCCGGGTGCCCACCCGCGCAGCCTGGGAGACGGGCGTGGCCGCCATGGATGCCTGGATCGCAGAACATGCGAAGACCCATGCCGGCAAGGCACCACAAAAGATCGCTTTCACCCTCTGGGCCGGTGAGGCTTCGCGCCACCAGGGCGTGCTGGAGAGCCAGGCCTTCTATGCCATGGGTGTGAAGCCGCGCTGGGACGAGGGCGGGCGCATGGCGGGCATCGAGATCATTCCCGCATTGCAGCTGAAGCGGCCGCGCATCGACGTGCTCGTCAGCGTCACCGGCTCCTACCGCGACCAGTTCCCGGCCGTGATGCGCTGGCTCGACGAGGCGGTGCAGCAGGTGGTGGCCCTGCGCGAACCCGGCAATGCCGTGGCCGGAAACAGCGAGACGATGGCGCGCAGGCTGCGCGCGGAAGGCGCGACGGCGAGCGAGGCGCAGCGCTGGTCGACGGCCCGTGTGTTCTCGAACGAGCAGGGCAGCTACGGCGCCGGGCTGGAAGAAGCCGCGCTTGCGAGCGAGGTGTGGAAGAACCAGCAGCGCGGAGGCGGCGACGCGCAGATGGCGCAGCTCTACATGGACCGCATGGGCCATGCCTACGGCAAGGGCCTCGATGGCGCCGTGCGGCCCGGTGCCTATGCGGGCAACCTCGTGCAGGTCGACGCGGCGCTGATGGCGCGCAGCTCCAACCTGTACGGGGTGTTGACCAACGACGACCCGTTCCAGTATCTCGGCGGCATTGCGCAGGCGGTGCGACATCTCACCGGCAAGGACCCGGCGCTGTACGTGCAGAACCTGCGCGACGGCAGCGCGGTGCGCACCGACACCGCCGCAGGCGCCATCGCGCGCGAGATGCAGACGCGCTACCTGCATCCGCAGTGGATCGAGGCGCAGAAGGCCGAGGGCTACAGCGGCACGCTGCAGGTGCTGAAGACCGCGCAGTTCCTCTGGGGCTGGCAGGTCACGGCGCCGGCCGCCGTGCGGCAGGACCAGTGGCAGTCGCTGCACGACGTGTACGTGCGCGACCGGTACAGGCTGGGCACGCGCGAATGGCTGGAAGGCGACAACCGCGCGGCCTTCGCGCAGACGCTGGAGCGCATGCTCGACGCGGTGCGGCTGGACTACTGGAGCCCGGATGCCGCCACGCGGCGCGAGTTGGCGCGGGCGTACGCGGAGGCGGTTCGGGCGACGGGACTGCGCGAGCGCAATGCGGGCGTGCAGCGCTTTGCGCAGGCGGAGCTTTCTTCACCTGCCTCGCCCGTGCCCAGGCCGCGTCCGCCAATCGCGCCGGTGGTCGTGGCGACGCCGGCGCCCGAGCCTGTTCCGAACGAGAGCCCGGCGCAGGACGGCCCCCAGCCCGTGAGCGGCCTGAAGCTCGAGCCGACACCCGCCGAGGCGCCGTCGCCCCAAGCCGAAAGCGTCGTCTTCCGGCTCTGGGTGGCGCTGGGTGCTGCACTGCTCGTCGCGTTCGGCGCGCTGATGCAATGGCGCCGGGGCAGGGCCGTCGCCTGATTCGCGAGAATGGCGGCTCCCATGCCCTTGCCGAGTTCCGAATACGCCATCGCCTTTGCCGCCGCGCTGTGGATCGCGCTGGCCGTCGACCGCTGGCTGGGCGAGCCGCCCGCGCCGCTGCATCCGGTCGTGTGGATGGGGCGCTATCTCGGGATTGGAGCGCGCATTGCTCCGCGCGCGCATCAGGCGAAGGCGGTCGACCTGCCGATGTTCTTCACCGGCGCGCTGCTGTGGTGCGTGGGGGCGGCGTGCGTCTGGGGCGTTGCCATGGCTCTGCAGACGCTGGCGATGCTCTACCTGCCCGCGTGGGCGATGGCGCTGCTGATCGGCCTGCTGCTCAAGCCTCTCTTCGCCTGGCGCATGCTGCGCGACGAGGTGCTGGCGGTCGAAGCCGCGCTGGGCGTTTCGCTCGATGCAGGCCGCCAGCAGCTGGCGCGCCTGGTGAGCCGCGACGTGAGCCGGCTCAGCGAGCGCGAAGTGCGCGAAAGCGCCATCGAGTCGCTCGCGGAAAACCTCAACGACTCGCTCGTGGCGCCCGTCTTCTGGTTCGTGCTGCTGGGCCTGCCGGGCGCGGCGCTCTACCGTTTCGCCAACACCGCGGATGCGATGTGGGGCTATCGCGGCGAGCGCGGCGGCCGCGACTGGACCTGGTTCGGCAAATGGGCCGCGCGTGCGGACGACGTGCTCTCGTGGATTCCGGCACGCATCACCGTGGCGCTGCTTGCGCTCGCGGCACGGCGCTGGCCTTCGGGGCTGTCTGAAGAAGCCCGCCGCACGCCGTCGCCCAACAGCGGCTGGCCGATGGCGACGGTGGCGCTGCTGCTCGGCGTGCGACTGGCGAAGCCGGGCGTGTATGCGCTGAACGCGGAAGGCCGTGCGCCTTCGGCCGACGATATGCAGCGCACCGCGCAACTGGGCGGTCGGGCCGCATTGGCGCTGGGCGTGTTCGCCTCGCTGGGTATCGTGGCCATCGTGGCGGTTACCGGCTGGAGGCTCGCATGAGCCCGGCGGTTCACGGCGGGCCCGATGCCGCCGGCACGGCGCCGCATGACTTCTCGACCAACGGCAATGCGGTGGGCTCGTGCCCGGCCGTCGTGTCGGCACTGCGCGCTGCCGACGCGGCGCATTACCCGGACCCGCACTACACGGCGCTGCGAGGCCGTCTCGCGGTCTTTCATGGAGTGGCTGCCGATCGCATCGTGATCGCGGCCAGCGCGAGCGAGTTCATTCACCGCATCAGCGCAGCCGTGGCGCAGGACGGCGGCAGCCGGGTCTGGCTGCCGGCGCACAGCTACGGCGACTACGAGCGCGCCGCGCAGGCCTGGGGCCTGCGGGTGCTGCGTGCGCCGCAGCCGCATGCCGATGCCGCGCTGCGCTGGTGCTGCGAGCCGTCGAGCCCGCTGGGGCAGCCGCAGGCCGACCTGCCGCTGCAGGCCGCGGGCACCGGCGGCGCCTGCGTGCTCGACCTCGCCTACGAACCGCTGCGCCTCGAGGGCCGGCCGTCGCTCGAGGCCGTGCAGCGCAACCGCGTCTGGCAGTTGTGGACGCCGAACAAGGCAATGGGCCTGACCGGCATCCGCGCCGCCTACGCGATCGCACCCGAGGAGGCAGATGCTTCGTTCATGGCGCGCATCGAAAGGCTGGCCCCCTCATGGCCGCTGGGCACGCACGGCGTGGCGTTGCTCGAGACCTGGACCGGCGACGACGCACAGCGCTGGCTCGCGCAAAGCCTCCAGACGCTGAGGGACTGGAAGACCCGGCAACGCGTGATGTGCGAATCGCTCGGCTGGCAATGCCTCCCAGGCGATGCCAACTTCTTCTGCGCGCGCACCGACCGGCCGTATCCCGGCGTGGCCGCCGCGCTGCGCGCCTCGGGGATCAAGCTGCGCGACTGCGCTTCGTTCGGCCTGCCGGGCCATGTGCGCATGGGCGTGCTGCCGCCCGCCAGCCAGCAGGCGCTGAAAGAGGCCTGGACAAGCGCGGCCTGAACACATACACCCACATCCCCGACCGACCCGACCGCCCAGATCTCTCAGATCGACAGGAAAAATGCTCTACGCCATCACCACGCTCTTTCTCTGCCAGCTCGCCGGCGAACTGCTCGTGCAGTGGCTGGGCCTGCCCATTCCCGGCCCGCTGATCGGCATGGTGTTCCTGTTCATCGGCCTGATCGTGCGCGGCAGCGTTCCGCAGGTGCTGACCGACACCTCGGGCCATCTGCTGCGCAACCTGATGCTGCTGTTCATCCCGGCCGTGACCGGCGTGATGCTGCATTTCGAGCGGGTAGGGCGCGAGTGGCTGCCGTTTCTCGCGGCCGGCATCGTGGGCGCTGCCTTCACCATGACGGTCACCGCGCTCACCTTCCGCTGGATGATCCGCATCACCGGCAAGGACGCCCAATAAATGACCGCGCCCGCGAAGCTCTTCGAGATCTGGGTGTTCCTGGCCCAGTCGCCGCTGCTGTGGCTGTCGCTCACGCTGCTGGCGTACCTGGGCGCGCTGTGGCTGCACACGCGCAGCGGGCGCAATCCGGTGGTCAATCCGGTGCTGGTGTCGGTGATCGTCATCGTCACGGTGCTGCTGCTCACGCGCACGCCCTACGACACGTATTTCGAGGGCGCGAAGTTCGTCCACTTCCTGATCGGCCCCGCCACCGTGGCGCTGGCCGTGCCGCTGTACGGGCAGATCGACCGGCTGCGGCGGCTGTGGCTGCCCATCGGCGTGGCGCTGCTCGTGGGCTCGGTCGCCGCCATCGTGTCGGCCGTCGGCATCGCCTGGGTGCTGGGCGGGTCGCACGACCTGATGATGTCGCTCGCGCCCAAGTCGGCCACCATGCCCATCGCGATGGGCGTGGCCGAGAAGATCGGCGGGCTGCCTTCGCTGGCGGCGGTGGCCGCGGCCGTTGCCGGCATCTCGGGCGCGATCATGGCCACCGGCCTGCTGAACCTGCTGCGCATCCGGGAGCCCGCGGTGCGCGGCTTCGCGGTCGGCATGGCCGCGCACGGCATCGGCACGGCACGCGCCATCCAGGTGAGCGAGACGGCAGGTGCGTTCTCGGCGCTGGCCATGGGGCTGAACGGCATCGCGACGGCGCTGCTGGTGCCGCTCATCGTCAAGCTGATGGGGGCCTAGGCAGGATGGCGAAACCCGCGCCGGCATCGCGCCCGATGGAGCTGGTCTGGCCCGCGAAGGCCTACCTGCCCAGCTACGTCTCGGCGCTGAACCGGGGCTGGGCGCGCGACGAGACGCGGCCCGAGTCGGGCGCGGAGGAGCGCGCCGCCATCAAGGCCGACCCCGACCGCTTCCTGGCCAGCCTCGTGGACCGCAAGGCCAGGGGAGGGCGCATCCTCATGCCCGACGGCTCCAAGGTGCGGCGACTGCCGGGCTACAAGTGCTGGATGTGGGACGGCGAGTTCTGCGGCAGCATCGACCTGCGCTGGCAGCCGGGCACCGACGCCCTGCCACTCTACTGCCTGGGTCACATCGGCTACAACGTCGTGCCCTGGAAGCAGCGCAAGGGCTACGCGACGCGCGCGCTGGGCTCGATGCTGAAGCTGGCTGCGGGCGAGGGCCTGGGCCGCGTCGAGATCACGACCAGCCCGGGCAACCTCGCGTCGCAGAAGGTGATCGAGGCCAACGGCGGCGTGCTGATCGAGACCTTCATCACGCTGCCGAGCCAGGGCAGCCTGACCAAGTTGCGATATCGCATCGATCTTTGAACATCGGAAAAAGGAATCCCATGGCCCAGTACACAGCGGAAATCCTCTGGCTGCGTGGCGAGCAGGACTTTCTCGCGAACACCTACAGCAGGCGGCATTCGCTGCGTTTCGACGGAGGCACGGAAGTGGCGGGCTCGTCGTCGCCGCATGTCGTGCCGCTGCCGATGTCGGATGCCTCGGCGGTCGACCCCGAGGAAATGTTCGTCGCCTCGCTCTCCAACTGTCACATGCTGTGGTTCCTCACGATGGCGGTGAAGCGCAAGTTCGTCGTCGACCGGTATTTCGACGCGGCCACCGGCACGATGGAAAAGAACGCCGAGGGCAAGATGGCGATGACCGTCGTCACGCTGCGCCCGGAGGTGACTTTCTCGGGCCAGAACCAGCCCACGCGCGAGCAGATCGAGCAGATGCATCACCGGGCGCACGAGGAGTGCTTCATCGCCAATTCGGTGAAGACCGAGGTGCGCTGCGAGCCGGTGTTCTGACCGGCTGTACTGGCGTCAGCCGACCAGCGAGCGGCTCTTCATTTCGAGCCGCGTGACCAGGCGCTGCAGGGCGGTTTCGGCGCCGGGCGGCAGCGCCAGGAAGCGGAAGCCCAGCTGATAACGCAGCGTGCCGTTGGGCTGCACGGCGGGGCGCAACGAGACGAGTTCCATGTCGAGCGTGAGCCGGCCGAGCGTGCCGAGCGACAGTTCGCAGTCCCTGAGGTAGGTGCCCAGCTGCAGGCCGGCGGCGCGTGCGTCCCGGGTGCGAAGGCCGACGCCGCCGAGCGACAGGTCCTGCACTTCGAAGGAGAAGGCATCGCCCTTGGGCAGGCTGCCAGAGCAGGTGTACGACTCGACGATCGGCGCATCGACGCGGAAGTACTCGCGGCGCTGCATGTAGACGAGCACCTCGGGAAAGTCGGCCTCGAAGGCGGGCAGGCCTTCGTACCGGGTCTCGCGCGGCGAGGCGATGGAGAACTCGACGCGCACGCCGTCCTGCTGGGCCTCGAAGTGGCAGCGCGCCGCCGCAAGCAAGGCCCGGTTCTGCTCGGGCGACGCCCCCCAGTCGAAGGTGAACGCGCGGGCTCGCATGTCCACGTCGAGGAGCTGCGTCACCAGATGGCCGCCCGCGTACTGGACGGTGAGGTTGTCGCGGCGACTGGCGAGGTTGCGCAGGTGAACGCCGATCTCCACCGGCGTGCGGCGGCCGAATTCTTCGCTTGTGCGTTCGCCTGATGGCGCGTGCGGCTGATCGGGCGCTTCGGCCTGGCCGTTCGACTGGTCTGTATCCATGAGCTTGCCGGTTCGTATGTTCTAGCGGGCGCGCCAGGGCTCCTCCCGGGCCTCTGAACGGCCTTCATCGAGGCCGCGGTACGCGCGTTCAACCGGAAAACGCAGCGGCTTTCAGGTATCGCGCCGAACTGATTAACGGCATCGGGCGGCCAGAATTTAGGGCGCCGGCGTGAATTGTTTGTTGCAGTGCAGCGCGATCAGCGCCGCTGGAGCCTCGGGTTCTTCGCGAAGAGCTCGGCGGCCCAGTCCACGAAGGCGCGCACTTTGGCGCTCAGGTGCCGGTTGGGCGGATAAACCACGTGGATCGGCAGCGGGTCGCGCTGCCAGTCGGGCAGCAGCTGGATCAGCTCGCCGCTCTCGATCAGCGGCTCGGCCATGAAGGTGATGCACTGCGAGATGCCGAAACCGCCCAGCACCGCCGTGATGTGGGCGTTGCTCTCGTTCACCGCCACGCGGTAGGGGCCGTTCAGCTCGATATGCTCGTCGCCCTTCCTGAACTCGTGCGGGTACACGCGCCGGGTGGTGCCCGAGAAGTAGCTCACCACGTGGTGGCGTTTCTCGATGTCGTTCGGGTGCTGCGGCATGCCGTAGCGCTTGACATAGGCCGGCGACGCCACGGTGACGAAGTCGAGCGTGCCGATGCGCCGCGCGACCAGCGACTGGTCGTTGAGCTCGCCCGCGCGGATCACGCAGTCGACGTTGTCGCTGATGAGGTCGATGGTGCGGTCGCTCACGCCAAGGTCGACCTGGATGTCGGGGTAGCGGTCGCAGAAGCTGGCCAGCGCGGGCAGGATGATCAGCCTCGCCACCGAGGTGCCGACGTCGATGCGCAGCCGCCCCGTGGGGTTGGCCTGCGCATTCGTCATGCTGGCTTCCATGTCGTCGAAGTCGTTGAGCAGGCGCGCGGCCCGCTCGAAGTAGGCGGCGCCGTCGGGCGTGACCGTGACGCGGCGCGTGGTGCGGTTGAGCAGCTTCACGCGCAGGCGCGACTCGAGCGCCTGGATCTGCTTGGTGACTGTGCCCTTGGGCAGGGCAAGCGAGTCCGCCGCCCGGGTGAAAGTGCCGGCTTCCACGACGCGGACGAAGATCCGCATGGCCTGGATCTGATCCATTGAATGCCTGTTCTTGGTACCCGGCCCACACCGGGGGACGCGGATTCTCACACAAGCCGTCCAACCTTTGCGGAGCGCCCTGATTGTTGTCGGTTTGGAAACAGAGTGGGGGCATGTTTCCTGTTTAACGCTGCATCGGGCGACTTATATTTCAACCATCGCCCAAATCCCCGAGGTCGCCCATGTCACCCGTTCCATCGTCCCGTTCCGCCGAAGCCGCCGCCCGTGCTGCGGCGCAAGGCGTGGAAGCCGATCTGTCGATCGAGCTGCCAGGCCGCGAACCGGTCGGTGCCCGTGTGTACGGCCAGCGCGCCAAGGGTGACGTGGCTCCGCTGGTGCTGCATTTCCACGGCGGCACCTTCGTCTGCGGCGGCCTGGACAACGGCCGCAACGTGGCGCGGCTGCTGGCCGGGGCGGGCGCGGTGGTGGTGTCGCTGGCTTACCCGCTGGCACCGCAGTCGCCGTTCCCGGAACCCATCGAGGTGGGCTATGCCGCCCTCGAATGGCTCTACAAGCAGCGCACCAAGCTCGGCGGCAAGGGCGCGCAGGTGTACCTGGCCGGCGAGGAAGCCGGCGGCAATCTGGCGGCCGCGGTGGCGCTGATCGCCCGCGACCGGGCTCATCCGCCGCTCGCAGGCCAGATCCTGCTGTCGCCCATGCTCGACCCCTGTGCTGGCACTGCCTCGCTGCGCAATGCCACCAACGACGCGGCCGAGTGCCGTTGGGCCAGCGGCTGGGAGAAGTACCTGAGCTGCCCCTCGAACGCCATGCACCCCTATGCGGTGCCGAGCGGTTCGCTGCGGCTGTCGTCGCTGGCCCCCGCCCTGGTGCTGGTGGGCGCGGACGACGCCATGCGCGACGAGGCGCTGACCTTCGCGGGCCGCCTGCGCGCGGCCGGCATCGAGGTCACGAGCAGCGTGCTGCCCAGCGCCTCCAACTGGCCGAAGGCGCTGTACGACACCGAGAACACGGGCTGCGTGGCCTGCGAAGCCTCGGTGCAGCAGCACTTCCGCGAGTTCTTCAGCGCGACCACGCCGCCGCCCGCGACGGCGAACCACCCCAGCTAGTTTCCCGCCGGTCACCGGCTGCCTGATCGACACGCTGCCAGCGCGGCCGCGTGCCGGGGCCTCTTTTTCCCTGAAATCCGCCTCCTGGTGCCAAAAGCGCCGGGGTGGCCTGTTGCATCCCAAAGTCATCGAGAAGGACTCATCATCATGTCGAACAACGAGAAAAAGCTGTCTTCCGCCGCCCGCAAGGGCCTCTGGCCCGCTGTGACCGGCCTCACCGCATTGCTGGCAGTGGCTGCCGCGGTGGTGGGCATGTACAGCTTCAAGGCCGAGGCCAACAACGCACCGGCAGCGCCGCAGGCCACGCCGGTGTCGGTCGCCACGGTGGCCTCGAGCGAGATCAACGCCTGGGACGAGTTCTCGGGCCGCCTCGAAGCCGTCCAGCGCGTCGATGTGCGCTCCCGCGTCGCGGGCGCCGTGCAGTCGGTGCATTTCCGCGAAGGCGCGCTGGTGAAGCAGGGCGACCTGCTGGTCACCATCGACCCCGCGCCGTACGCGGCCGAAGTCGAGCGCGCCGAGGCGCAGGTGGCATCCGCGCAGGCCCGCCAGTCCTTCAGCCGCAGCGAGCAGGAGCGCGCCAAGCGCCTGTGGGACGACAAGGCCATCGCCCAGCGCGAGTACGACGAGCGCGTGAACGCCGGCCGTGAAGCCGAAGCCAACCTGCGCGCGGCGCAAGCCTCGCTGCAGTCGGCGCGCCTGAACCTGGGCTACACGCAGGTTCGCGCCCCGGTGTCCGGCCGCATCGGCCGCATCGAGGTGACGGTGGGCAACCTGGTGGCGGCCGGTCCCGGCGCTCCGGTGCTGACCACGCTGGTGTCGGTGAGCCCGATCTACGCGAGCTTCGACGCCGACGAGCAGGTCATCACCCGCGCGCTGAAGGAGCTGCCCAGCGGCTCCAGCGCCCGCGGCCAGATCGAGAGCATTCCCGTGCAGATGGGCACCGCCGGCATCGACGGCACGCCCTTCACCGGCAAGCTGCAGCTGATCGACAACCAGGTCGACGCCCGCAGCGGCACGGTGCGCGTGCGTGCCTCGTTCGACAACAAGGACGGCGCCCTCATCCCCGGCCAGTTCGCCCGCATCCGCATGGGCCAGGCCCGCAACGACACCGCGCTGCTGGTGAGCGAACGCGCCATCGGCACCGACCAGAACAAGAAATTCGTGATGGTCGTGGGCGAGGACAGCAAGGCCGCCTACCGCGAAGTGACGCTGGGCGCCTCGATCAACGGCCTGCGTGTCGTGAGCAAGGGTCTGAAGGCGGGCGACCGCGTGATCGTCAACGGCCTGCAGCACGTCCGCCCGGGTGCGCTGGTCGCGCCGCAGCAAGTGACGATGGACGCCAAGGCGGACCCCAAGCAACAACAACCGGAACGCGTCGCGGAAGCGGCCAAGTCCTGATTTCGGAGGAGGGCGTAACCGCGCCCGCCGGAGAACCAACATGAATCTCTCAAAATTCTTCATCGACCGGCCGATCTTTGCCGGCGTGCTGTCGCTATTGATGCTGATAGCCGGCCTGATCGCGCTGCGCGGGCTGCCGATCTCGGAGTACCCGGAAGTCGCGCCGCCCTCGGTGGTGGTGCGGGCCCAGTACCCCGGCGCCAACCCGAAGGTGATCGCCGAGACCGTCGCCACTCCGCTCGAGGAGCAGATCAACGGCGTCGAAGGCATGCTCTACATGGGCAGCCAGGCGACCACTGACGGCGTGCTGACGCTCACCGTCACCTTCCGCCTGGGCACCGATCCCGACAAGGCGCAGCAGCTCGTGCAGAACCGCGTCTCGCAAGCCGAGCCGCGCCTGCCCGAGGAAGTGCGCCGGCTCGGCATCACGACCGTCAAGAGCGCCCCCGACCTGACGATGGTGGTCCACCTCGTTTCGCCGAACAACCGCTACGACATCAACTACCTGCGCAACTACGCGGTGCTGAACGTGAAGGACCCGCTGGCGCGCATCGAAGGCGTGGGCCAGGTCCAGATCTTCGGCGGCGGCGACTACTCCATGCGCGTGTGGCTCGACCCGCAGAAGGTCGCGCAGCGCGGCCTCTCGGCCTCCGACGTGGTGGCCGCCATCCGTGGCCAGAACGTGCAGGCCGCGGCCGGCGTGGTCGGCGCTTCGCCGGGCCTGTCGGGCGTGGACATGCAGCTCTCCATCAATGCGCAAGGCCGCCTGCAGAGCGAGGAAGAGTTCGGCGACATCATCGTCAAGAGCGGCACAGACGGCGCCGTCACGCGTCTTCGCGACATCGGCCGCCTCGAGATGGGCGCCGCCGACTATTCGCTGCGTTCGCTGCTGAACAACGACCCGGCCGTCGGCATGGGCGTGTTCCAGGCGCCGGGCTCCAACGCACTCGACATCTCGGCCAACGTGCGCAAGACGATGGTTGAGCTCAACAAGAACATGCCCGAGGGCCTGGAATACCGCATCGCCTACGACCCGACGCAGTTTGTGCGCGCATCCATCGAATCGGTGATCCACACGCTGCTCGAAGCCATCATGCTGGTGGTGCTGGTCGTGATCCTGTTCCTGCAGACCTGGCGCGCTTCCATCATCCCGCTGCTGGCCGTGCCGGTGTCGGTGATCGGTACCTTCGCGGTGCTGCACATCCTCGGTTTCTCGATCAACGCGCTGAGCCTGTTCGGGCTGGTGCTGGCGATCGGTATCGTGGTGGACGACGCCATCGTGGTGGTGGAGAACGTCGAGCGCAACATCGAGGCGGGGCTCACGCCGCGTGAAGCGACGTACCGCGCAATGCGCGAGGTGTCGGGCCCGATCATCGCCATCGCGCTGGTGCTGGTGGCCGTGTTCGTGCCGCTGGCCTTCATCAGCGGCCTCACGGGCCAGTTCTACCGCCAGTTCGCTGTGACCATCGCGATCTCGACGGTGATCTCGGCCATCAACTCGCTGACGCTGTCGCCCGCGCTCGCCGCCTTGCTGCTTCGCGGCCACGATGCTCCCAAGGACGCGCTGACGCGCGGCATGGACCGCGTCTTCGGCTGGCTGTTTCGCGGCTTCAACCGCTTCTTCCATCGCGGCTCCGAGGCCTACAGCGGCGGCGTCAAGCGCGTGATCTCGCGCAAGACCCTGATGCTGGCCATCTACCTCGCGCTGATCGGCGTGACCTTCGGCCTCTTCAAGGCGGTGCCCAGCGGCTTCGTGCCGGCGCAGGACAAGCAGTACCTGATCGGCTTCGCCCAACTGCCCGACGGCGCCACGCTCGACCGTACCGACGAAGTGATCCAGCGCATGGGCGAGATCATGAAGAAGAACCCGAACGTGGAAGACGCCATCGCCTTCCCGGGCCTGTCGATCAACGGCTTCACCAACAGCTCGAACTCGGGCATCGTGTTCGCCACGCTCAAGCCCTTCGACCAGCGCAAGCGCCCCGACCAGAGCGGCGGCGCGGTGGCCGGACAGCTCAACGGTGCCTTCGCCGGCATCCAGGACGCCTTCATCGTGATGTTCCCGCCGCCGCCGGTGGCGGGCCTGGGCACCACGGGCGGCTTCAAGCTGCAGCTGGAAGACCGCGGCTCGGTGGGCTACGACCAGATGGACGCTGCAGTGAAGGCCTTCATGGCCAAGGCACAGCAGGCGCCCGAACTGGCCGGCATGTTCACGAGCTGGCAGGTCAACGTGCCGCAGCTGTACGCCGACATCGACCGCACCAAGGCCCGCCAGCTCGGCGTGCCGGTGACGGACATCTTCGACACCATGCAGATCTACCTCGGCAGCCTGTATGCGAACGACTTCAACAAGTTCGGCCGCACGTACTCCGTGCGCGTCCAGGCCGATGCGCCTTACCGCGCCCGTGCCGAGGACGTGGGCCTGCTGAAGGTGCGCTCGACCTCGGGCGAAATGGTGCCGCTGGCCGCGCTGATGAAGGTGAATTCGACCTTCGGTCCGGAACGCGCCATGCGTTACAACGGCTACCTCGCCGCCGACATCAACGGCGGTCCGGCACCGGGCTACTCGTCGGGACAGGCGCAGGACGCGATCGTGAAGATCGCCGCCGAGACGCTGCCCAAGGGCGTGAGCTTCGAGTGGACCGAGCTGACCTACCAGGAGATCCTGGCCGGCAACTCCGCCTTCCTGGTGTTCCCGCTGGCCATTCTTCTGGTGTTCCTGGTGCTGGCCGCGCAGTACGAGAGCCTGACGCTGCCGATCGCGATCATCCTGATCGTGCCCATGGGCATCCTGGCCGCGATGACCGGCGTGTGGATCTCCGGAGGCGACAACAACGTCTTCACGCAGATCGGGCTGATAGTGCTTGTGGGGCTGAGTGCGAAGAACGCGATTCTTATCGTGGAGTTCGCACGGGAGCTCGAATTCGCCGGCCGTTCGCCCATTCAGGCGGCCATCGAAGCCAGCCGCCTGCGCCTGCGCCCGATTCTGATGACCTCGCTGGCCTTCGTGATGGGCGTGCTGCCCCTCGTGCTGTCCACCGGCGCAGGCTCTGAAATGCGCAAGGCCATGGGCGTGGCGGTGTTTGCCGGGATGATCGGCGTGACGGCCTTCGGCCTGTTCCTGACGCCGGTGTTCTACGTGCTGCTGCGCCGCCTCGCGGGCAACCGGCCGCTCAAGCTGCATGGCGAAGTGCCGCACGGCGATGACTTCGTGTCGGCCGAGCATCCCGTGGCGCCTGCATCGCACGGCGGCTCGGGCGGTGGCGGCCTGCATCCGGTGCCTGCGTCGCCGCGTCCCTCGCACGGTTCGCATGACTGATCGGGAAGAAGAAAGAAAGCTGATCATGAAATTCTCAGTACAACCCTTGGTGAAGCCCCTCCGTACCGCCTTGCTGCCGCTGATGGCCGCCCTGGTGCTCGCCGGCTGTGCCACCGTGCCCTCGGGCCTGCCCGAGATCACGACCACGGCCCAGTTCAAGGAGCAGGGGCCCACGCCGCCCGCCGGCTTCACGCGTGCCGTGCCCGCCGAGGCGCAATCGCGCGGCGCCTGGTGGCTGGCGTTCAACGATCCGGTGCTGAACGCGCTGGTCGAGAAGGCCGACGTCAACAACGGCAACATCCAGGCCGCGGCGGCGCGGCTGGCCGAGGCCCGCGCGCTGGCGCGCAGCGCCAACGCCGACCGCCTGCCGCAGATCGGCCTCGGCGCCGGTGCCAACCGCGGCGCCGGCCTGGACAAGGCCACGGCCAGCACCCGCCCGGCCACGATGACCAACATCGGCGCCACCTTCTCGTACGAGGTCGACCTGTTCGGCCGCCTCTCGGGCGCAAGCAACGCGGCGAACCTCGACGCGGCCGGCCGCGAGGCGCTGCTGCAGAGCACCCGGCTCGCGGTGCAGGCCGAGACGGCGCAGACCTACCTGCAGCTGCGCGCACTCGACGCCGAGCGCGTGCTGGTGCGCGAGCAGGTCGAGGCCTACCGCGACACGCTGCGCCTGTCGCAGCGCCGCGAACAGGCCGGCGACATCGCAGAGCTCGACGTGGCGCGCGTGCAGACCGAGGTGTCGTCCACCGAATCGGATGCGCTCGCGCTCGACCGCCAGCGTGCCCAGGTCGAGCATGCGCTCGCGGTGCTGGTGGGCGATTCGGCCTCCAGCTTCGGCCTGCGCACCGACGACTGGACGACGGCGCTGCCGTCGATTCCGGCGGGCGTGCCGGGCACGGTGCTCACGCGCCGCCCCGACGTGTCGGCCGCGCAGAGCGCCGTGCTGGCGGCGCAGGCCCGCGTGGGCGTGGCCCAGGCCGCGTGGTTCCCGAACATCTCGCTGACCGGAGCCGCCGGCTATGCCTCGCCCGAGATCGGCGACCTCTTCAAGTGGTCGGCCCGCTCGTGGGGCGTGGGTGCGCTGCTGTCGCTGCCGATCTTCGACGGCGGCCGTCGCGAGGCCGGCGTGCAGGGCGCCAACGCCCAGCTCGACGGCGCGCTCGCGAGCTATCGCACGCAGGTGCTGGTGGCCTTCCAGGAGGTGGAAGACCAGCTGGCGGCCATCCGCACGCTGCAGGAGCAGTCGGTGGTGCAGGCGCAGGCCGTCACCTCGGCGGCGCGCGCGACCAGCCTGTCGGACACGCGTTACCGCAACGGCTACATCAGCCAGCTCGACCTGCTCGACGCACGCCGCAGCGAACTGCGCAACCGTCGCCAGGCGCTGCAGGTGAAGTCGGCGCAATACCAGGCGGCAGTGGGCCTGATCCGCGCCATCGGCGGCGGCTGGGACGTGCCGGCGCCGGTGGCGGCCGGTGCCGCTCGGACCACGGTGGCAGCTCGCTGAAGCAGGTCCCGGACCACGGAAAAGATTGACAGCCTGAACGCCGCAAGGCGGTCTTGCGCCGTCGTGGGCTCAGCCGGCATTGCCGGCGAGGTTCGCGGCGGCGCTTATTTTTTGCAGCTCCAGCACGCCCATGGCCATGGCGTTGGAATAGCTGGCCTGCGGGTTGGCCGCGGTCCGGTAGACCCGGTAGTCGAGGGTCTCGGTGCTTGCGTCGCCGTGGTGGGCCTCGAGCAGGGTCCAGAAGAACTGGCCGGGCTCGTGCTCCTCGACGGTCAGTGCCAAATCGTTCAAGGCTGGCATGGGTTCCCTGGGTGCGATGCGATGTAAGTGTGCTGCCGAGTGCAGTCCCGGGTGTACGCAGGAAAACCTCAATCGGATTCACCGGGCGCATTTGCAGCGCCGCAGCGTGAAAGATGTCGCAATCCGCCGGGTCCGGCCGGCGCTTTCCGGGCGCCCGTGGCGCTCAACGACAATCCGCCGATGAGTTCAAAGGCGAATAGCGGGCCGGCGCGCTGCGTCATGGTCCTGGGCACCACCAGCGGCGCGGGCAAGAGCTGGCTGGCCACCGCGCTGTGCCGCTGGTATGCGCGCCGGGGCCTGAAGGTGGCGCCCTTCAAGGCGCAGAACATGAGCAACAACGCCCGTGTGGTCGATGGCGGCGAGATCGGCAGCGCCCAGTATTTCCAGGCCCTGGCCGCGAATGCGCTGCCCGACGTGCGCATGAACCCGCTGCTGCTCAAGCCCGAGCGCGACACCCACAGCCAGGTGGTGCTGATGGGGCAGGTGAGCGAAGCTCTCTCGGCCTTGCCCTGGCGCGGCCGCAGCGAGCGCGTGTGGCCCGAGATCTCGGGCGCGCTCGACGAACTGCGTGCCGAGAACGACGTTGTCGTGATCGAAGGCGCCGGCTCGCCGGCCGAGATCAACCTGATGGCCAGCGACATCGTCAACATGCGCATCGCCCGGCATGCGCAGGCGCGCTGCCTGCTGGCGACCGACATCGACCGCGGCGGCGCCTTCGCCCACCTTTACGGCACCTGGGCGCTGCTGCCCGAGGCCGACCGGGCGCTGCTGCGAGGCTTCGTGCTCAACAAGTTCCGTGGCGACGCCTCGCTGCTCGCGCCCGCGCCTCAGCAACTGCAGGAGCTGACCGGCGTGCCCACCGTCGCCACGCTGCCCATGTGGTGGCAGCACGGCCTGCCCGAGGAAGACGGCGTGTTCGACGACCGCAGCCGCGCGAGCGGCGCGGTCACGCGGACGGTGGCGGTGGTCGCATACCCGCGCATCAGCAACCTCGACGAATTCCAGGCGCTGAAGAACGTGCCGGGTGTGCGGCTGGTTTGGGCGCGCACGCCGGCCGACGTGGCCGGGGCCGACTGGATCGTGCTGCCCGGCTCCAAGCACACCAGCGGCGACCTGGCCTGGCTGCGCGCGCAGGGGCTGGACCAGGCCGTGGCCGCGCATGCCGGGCGCGGCGGCGCGGTGCTGGGCATCTGCGGCGGCCTGCAGATGCTGGGCGAGGCGCTGGTCGATCCGCACGGCATCGACGGCAATGCGCCGGGTTTGGGCCTGCTGCCGCTGGTGACGGTGTTCGAGCGCGAGAAGACGGTGCGGCATCGCGCCGCGCGCTTCGGCGACCTGACCGGCGCCTGGGCCGCGCTGTCCGGCGTGCCGGTCGCCGGCTACGAGATCCATCACGGCCAGACCGCCGCGCATCCGCAGATGGCGCAGGCAGGCCGGCCGGTCATGCCCGACGGGCTGGCCTGGCAGAACGCGCAGGGCAACGTGCTCGGCATCTATCTTCACGGCCTGTTCGAGGACCCTGGCACGCTGCATGCGCTCTTCGGCGCCTCGGCGCCCACGCTCGAGGCCACCTTCGACGGCCTGGCCGATTTCATCGATTCACACTTCGACGCCGGCGTACTCGCCGGACTGATTGCATGACCGAACTCGTTCCCACGATCCCCGACATTTCCGACGCCGCGCTCGCCGCCCGCCTGCAGGGCGCGCTCGACAACAAGACCAAGCCGCTCGGCGCGCTGGGCCGGCTGGAGGCGCTGGCCCTGCGCATCGGCAGCGTCCTGGGCACCGAAAGCCCGGTGCTCGAGGCTCCGCAGATGCTGGTCTGCGCCGGCGACCACGGCCTGGCGGCGCGCGGCGTCTCGGCCTATCCGAGCGAGGTGACCTGGCAGATGGTCGAGAACTTCCTCGCCGGCGGCGCGGCCGTGAGCGTGCTCGCGCGCCAGCACGGACTGGCGCTCACCGTGGTCGACTGCGGCGTGCGGCAGGACTTCCAGCCCCGCCCGGGGCTGGTGTCGCGCCGGATCGCCGCCGGCACGGCCGACGCTTCCGAAGGGCCGGCCATGACCGCCGCGCAGTGCGCCCAGGCGATAGCCAACGGGCGCGAGGTCGTGAAGGCGCTGCCGGGCAACGCGCTGCTGCTCGGCGAGATGGGCATCGGCAACAGCTCTTCCGCCGCGCTGCTGCTGTCGCGGCTGGGCGGGCTGGACATCGACGCCTGCATCGGCATCGGCACCGGCCTCGACGGGGCAGGGCTGGCGCGCAAGCGCGAGGTGCTGCGGCAGGTGCTGGCGCTGCACGCCGGCGCCACCGCGCCGCTCGATGCGCTGGCAGCCTTCGGCGGATTCGAATTGGCCACGCTGACGGGCGCAGTGCTGCAGGCGGCGGCCGAGCGGCGGGTGATCGTGGTCGACGGCTACATCGCCAGCGCGGCGGTGCTGGTGGCGCAGGCGCTGCAGCCCCATGTGGTGCAGCGTTGCGTGGCGGCGCACCGCTCGGCCGAGCCGGGGCATGCGCTGATGCTGGAGCGGCTGGGGCTCGATCCGCTGCTTCAGCTCGACCTGCGGCTGGGCGAGGGCTCGGGCGGCGCGCTGGCCTGGCCGCTGCTCGAATCCGCCTGCCGCATCCTGCGCGAGATGGCCAGCTTCGAATCGGCCGGCGTGTCGCGCAAGGACAGCTGAAGCGAATGAAGAACGGCGTTCGCCACTTCCTGCTCGCCCTGCAGTTCTTCACGCGGGTGCCGGTGACGGGGCCGCTGGCCGAGTGGGTGGGCTTCAGCCCGCAGATGCTGCGCGCGAGCGCGGCGCACCTGCCCGGCATCGGGTGGCTGGCGGGCTGCGTGGCGGCGCTGGTGTTCGCGGGCGTGGCCATGGGGCTGCCCGGCGTCGGCGGCGCGCTGGCGGCGGCCGTGCTGAGCACCGTCGCCACCGTGATGCTGACCGGCGCCTTCCATGAAGACGGGCTGGCCGACGTGGCCGACGGCCTGGGCGGCTCGGCCAGCCGGGAGCGGGCGCTGGAGATCATGAAGGACTCGCGCATCGGCGCCTTCGGCACCGTCGCGCTCGTGCTGGCGCTCGGCCTGAAGTGCGCGCTGCTGGCGGTGCTGGCCGGGCGCGGCCTGGAAACCGTGGCCGTCGCCATCGTGGGCGCGCATGTGCTGTCGCGGCTGATGCCGCTGTTCCTGATCCGCTGGCTGCCTTATGTGGGCGACAGCGGCGCGAGCAAGGCCAAGCCGCTTGCGGATGCGATCAGCCGGGGGGCGCTGGCGATTGCCGTGGTGTGGACCGTTCCGGCGGTGGCGCTGCTGCTGCATGTGCACGGCGCCGTGAACGTCGGGGCTGCCGTGCTCGCGGCCGCTCTCGCCGCGGGCTGGATGGCGCGTCTCTTCCTGCGCAGACTGCAGGGCTTCACCGGCGACGGCTTGGGCGCGACCCAGCAGGTCTGCGAGCTCGCGATCTACCTCGCGCTGGCCTGGCACGCATGAGCACGCTCTGGCTTCAGCGCCATGCCCCGGTGGTGGCTGAGCCGGGTCTCTGCTACGGGGTGACGGACCTCGAAGCCCATGCGGACGCCACGCTGGCCGCCGCCGAGCGGATCGCGCCGCTGCTGCCGGTGGGCATCGTTCTGTGCAGTTCGCCGCTGAAGCGCTGCACCGCACTGGCCGAGGCCATCGTCGCGCAGCGCCCGGACCTGACGGTGCAGTGCGACGCGCGGCTGGCCGAGATGGATTTCGGCGCCTGGGAGGGCAGGCCCTGGGCGGGCATCCCCCGCGAGGACTTCGATGCCTGGACCGCCGATTTCGCGGACCTGCGGGCCGGTGTGCACGGCGAGAGCGTGCGTGCCTTCATGTCGCGCATCGCGCAGGCCCACGACGAATGGCTGGCGCAGGGGCGCGACGCGCTCTGGGTCACGCATGCCGGCGTGCTGCGCGCGGTGACGCTGCTGCAGCGCGGCATCCGCTGCCCGGCGAGTGCCGGCGACTGGCCCGCCGGCGAGATGCCGTTCGGCGGATGGCTGGTTTTCGACAAATAACCGGCACCTGACAGGCCCGGCGGCGGCTATCTTCCGCGCCTGCCGTCCCCGCCGCCGTCGTCGCGTTCCAGCTCGTGCCGGATGCGCTCGGCCACGGCGCCGCGCCCGTGGGCGTCCAGCTTCATGTAGATGTTCTTGAGGTGCCACTTGACCGTGTCGAGCGACAGGCCGAGCGTGAGCGCGATCTTCTTGTTCGGCAGCGACTGCAGCAGCAGTTCGGCGATCTCGGCTTCGCGCAGCGTGAGCAGGCGGGTCAGGCGCCCGTCGTCCCGGAAGCGGGGCACCGGCGGAGCTTCGGCGCGCGTGGCGCTCTGCGATTGCGCCAATGCCTCGATGCGCTCGATGAAGAAGCCCAGCACCGGGTCGAGCCGGGGAGTCGCGCCGGCCGTGCGGATCAGTTGGAGGGCGTTGGGGTGCGCGCCCAGCAGGGTCTGCAGCAATCCCAGCCGGTGGCCCAGGCGCAGGGACTTGCACACGCGCGTGTTCGACGCCTCTGTGCGCCCCAGCCTGCGCTCGACCTCGGCCGCCTGCAGCTGGAGCGTGACGGAAAGGCTGAGCTGCCCGCGTTCCTCGTAGCACTGCGACAGGGCCTCGAGCCGTGCCAGCGCGGGCAGCAGCTCGCCGTCGTGCACCGCCATGCGGATGCGCGCCCGCTCCACGATGTCGGCAATGCGCCGGAGGGTGCCGGGCTCGACGCCCGGATGCCGGTCGTGCAGCGCTTCCAGCTCCTGCAGCGAGACCCGCGCCGCGTCGACCCCTTCGGCCCCGTCGTTGGCGAGCTGGATTTCGAGTTGCTCCAGCAGCACGCAGGCCAGCGTGCGGTCCATGCCGAAGCGGCGCAGGAAGCAGCCGGTCTGCGCCAGGTGCTCCAGCGCCTCGCGCCAGCGGCCGGCCGCCTGCTGCGCGCGGTTCGCCACGAGGATCATGCGCAGGGTGGTGTCGGGAATCAGGCCGTCATGCGTGCCGAGCTGTTCCTGGATGAAGCGCGCCGCCACCAGCGGGCCGTGCTGTTCGTACAGCACCTCGACCAGCAGCTGGGCGGTGAGCCGCGCCGCCTCGGCGCAGCGCGCGCCGCGCTCCTGGGCCTCGTCGAGCACCTGGCGGTAGATGCGCTCCGCACGGTGCATGTGGCCCTCGACGGCATACGACAGGCCGACCAGGCACTGGCCCACCAGCGACCCGAACAGGGTGCCGGCGACGGGCTCGCCGTCGATGCGGGGCGCCGGCTCGTCGCGCTGGATGCGCCGCGCCTGCTCGAACTCGCCGCGATGCAGGTGCAGCCAGGTCAGCACGTTGCGCCGGCCGGCCAGCGCGAACTCGTCGGCTGCGGGCGGCGGGGCCAGCAGTTCGGGCAGCAGTCGCGAGAGCGCGTCGTTGTCGTCGTTGCGGATGGCGAGCAGGCAGTCCAGCAGCGTCAGCCGGTAGCGCATGGCCGGCTCGAGGGCGCCGGGTCTTGCGCGCAGCCTTTCGATGCTGCGGGCGCAGTCGTCGAGCCGGTAGTCGGCCAGCTCGACCCAGGCAATCCAGAGACCGAGGTTGGCGTTGTTGCCGACCGTCTCGGCGTCGATCTGGCGCAGCAGCGCGATCGTCTCGCTCATCCTGCCCTGGACGAAGAGCGCCTGCGCGCCGTGCTCGGCCAGGCGGGCGGCGGTCTCGCGGTTGCCGGCTGCCAGCGCGTGCCGCACGGCCTGGTGGTGCATGCCGCGGGTCATGAACGAGTGGCAGGCCGTGGCATGGAGCTTCACGCGCGCGGCTTCGGGCCAGGCCGAGAAGCGCACGAGCAGCACGCTGCGCAGCAGCGGATGCATGTGCCACCAGCGTTCGTGCATGGGCACGGAAGCGTCCTCCGCCACGGGCGCTTCCGGTGCGGCGGACAGCAGGCCCTCGCGCGCCAGCGGTTCCAGCAACTCGGCGCACTGGGCCGGCGTGTACCCGTCGCCCACCAGGTCGGCGCACAGCGGCGCGCTGAAGCGGGTGCAGGCCGCGCAGCAGGTGAGCAGGCGCAGCTGCGTCGCCGAGAGGCGCGGGAAGACGTGCGCGTGGAAGTACGCGGCGAACGGCTCGGGGTCGGGCACGCCGTGGACCAGGGGCGACTGCACGCCGCGCCGCCGGCGCACGTCGGCGCTCGCCAGCCGCAGCAGGGCGGGCCATCCCTCGGTCAGCCGGTGGATCGCGGCGGCGGCGCGCTCGTCGAGCTGGGGCAGGTGCATGCCGAGGTAGTCGATCGACTCCGGCAGGCTGAAGCGCAGGTCGTCGTTGCGAAGCTCGAGCACCGTCTTCGAGGCCGGGGTGTGGCCCAGCGTCATCGGCAGCTCGTCCTGGCTGGCGAAGACGCACAGCAGGTTGGAGGGCGCGTACTCGACGAGCAGGCGCAGGGCGTGCAGCACGTGGCCGCTCTGCGCGCACTGCACGTCGTCCACGATCAGCACGACCCTGCGCCCGTGCGCCGCGATGCCGCGAACGAGCGCGATGACCAGCCGCTCCATCGCCAGGGCGTCGGGGCGGGCGTGCGCCACGGCCTCCTTCGGGATGGCGGGGTCGATGCCGGCCAGGGCCGTCATCAGGGAGGTCATGAAGTGCAGGTCGCCCTCGGGAAGATCCGCGAGCCTGAGCCATGCGATGCCGGCGTCGGCCGAGACGAGTTCGCGCTGCCAGGTGAGCAGCAGCGAGCTCTTGCCGAAGCCGGCCGGTGCCTGCAGCACCACGCAGCGGCGGCCTCCGGAGGCGTCGAGCCGGTCGAGCAGGCCCTGGCGAACCAGGAGGCGGCGGCTCCGGGTGCGCAGTGCTGGTGTGCCGAGGATTGAGGCGGGTTGCATCCGTGCGGATTCTGGGTCATCTCGCGCGCGGATCGAATCCCATATTCAAGGGTTTGCCCATCCCCACCCTTCGAGGGTGGGGTGGCGCGCCGCGGCCCGGCCGATGACGACGGGGAGCCCCCGCAACCAATTTGGAGAACGCCACATGTTCGGTCTTTCGAATCTCAAGATCGGAGCCCGCCTCGGACTGGGTTTCGCGCTGTTGCTGCTGTTGCAGCTTCTCATCACGGGCATCGGGCTGCACGAGATGGCGAATCTCTCGGATCGGGTCACCTTCGCGACCGAGATCGGCGCGCGCAAGCTCGACGAGCTCAACAACGTGCAGGCCGCCATCGGCAAGCGGGCCATCGCGGCGCGCAACCTGGCGCTGGTGACGGAGCCGGCCTTGCAGAAAGGCGACATCGAACTGGTGGGAAGCTCCCAGCGCGAGATCGACAAGGGCCTGCAGGGCCTGGCGACGTTGATGGCCGACCAGGCCGCCGCGAGCCCCGAGGAACGCCGGATGCTCGAGAAGCTCCGCGCGCTCGAGGCCCAGTACCTGCCCATTGCGGGGAACGTCGTCGCCCTCGCCACGTCGCGCCAGACCGACGCGGCCGTCAAGGTGCTGACGCAGGAGTGCATGCCGCTGCTCAACCAGGTGCTGGCGCATGTCTCGGCCTTTCAGGCGCAGCTGAGGAAGAGCGCGGACGAAGGCACGGCGTCGACCCAGTCCGCGTACTGGCGCGCCAAGTGGATGATCCTGGGGATCAGCTGCGCCTCGCTGGCCGGCGGGCTGCTGCTGGCGTTCCTCATGACGCGCTCGATCACGCGGCCGCTGGGGCAGGCCGTGAACGTGGCGCAGCAGGTGGCCTCCGGCGACCTGACGGCGCGCATCGAGGTGGCCGACGCGTCGGAGTCGGGCATGCTGATGCGTGCGCTGCGCTCGATGAACGACGAGCTCGCCAAGGTGGTGGGGCAGGTGCGCGACGGCACTGATTCCATCGCCTCGGCATCGGGGCAGATCGCCTCGGGCAACCGCGACCTGTCGTCGCGCACAGAGGCGCAGGCCAGCTCGCTCGAGCAGACGGCGGCGGCCATGCAGGAGCTCACCAGCACCGTCAGGCAGAACGCCGACAACGCGCGGCTGGCCAACCAGCTTGCCGACTCGGCCTCGCAGGTGGCTTCGCGCGGCGGCGCGGTGGTCGATCAGGTGGTGGAGAAGATGGCGTCCATCAACGCCTCGTCGAGAAAGGTGGTGGAGATCATCGGCGTGATCGACGGCATCTCGTTCCAGACCAACATCCTCGCGCTCAACGCGGCGGTGGAGGCGGCCCGCGCCGGCGAGCAGGGGCGCGGGTTCGCGGTGGTCGCCTCGGAGGTGCGCAGCCTGGCCCAGCGCTCAGCCGCGGCGGCCAAGGAAATCAAGACGCTGATCGGCGACTCGGTGGACGAGGTGGAGGCGGGCAGCACGCTGGTCAACGAGGCCGGCAAGACCATGGAAGAGGTCGTTGGCAGCGTGCGACGGGTGACGGACATCATGGCGGAGATCACCGCGGCCAGCCAGGAGCAGGCGAGCGGCATCGGCCAGGTCAACGACGCCATCAAGCAGATGGACCGCGCCACCCAGCAGAACGCGGCGCTGGTGGAGCAGGCCTCGGCCGCGGCGCAGTCGATGAACGATCAGGCCGCGGGGCTGGTGCACGCGGTGCGCATGTTCAAGCTGGCCTGAACCGGCCTCGTATCGGCCCTGAGCCGGCCCTGAGCCGGCGGCGTGCCCGGCTCAGCTCAGTTCGACTTGCGCCACTGCTCGCGCCAGAGTTTGTCGAGCTGGGGCGCGAGCGCCGAGGGAGGCGCGCCCACCAGGCGGTTGCCGCCGTTGCGCTGCACCAGGCCGTAGATGCGGCCCGAGCCCTGGTCGTAGAGCGCGATCGCGTTGTTGTCGTAGCAGTCGTGCGGCTTGCAGAAGGCGTGCAGCAGGTAGCGCGTGCCGTCGATCGTCACCCATTGCGGCTCCGGCGCCGGGCCTTCGCGGCGCACCAGCCAGCGCTCGTTCTCGCGCGTGCCCAGCGCGGCGCGCCAGGCCTTCTGCATGGCGGGGCCCTGCGCCAGCGCGGCGGGGCTTCCGGTGGGCGGGGGCGGCACCTTGGCGGCCGGTTCTGCGGGAGGAGGCAGGGCCCGCTCGGCGCCGTTGCAGCGCCAGTAGCGCAGCTTCATCATCTCGGGGCCGAGCTGGCCGGCAACCGGCTTGTCGGCATCGATCGTGATGTGCTGGCCGCGCGATCCGCGGTAGACGAGGAAGGTCAGCGCGCCGGCCTTCCCCGACTCGCCGACGAGCGCCACGTCGAAGCCCGCGGGCGGCGGGCTGTTGCCGAAGAGGCTGTAGATCGTCCGCGGCTCGCGGGCGACCACGCGGCGCTTGCCGCTCTCGGCGATCAGCGTGTCCTGGCGCACCTGCAGCGTGGGCGCCGAGTTGTCGGCGCAGTTGGCGGACCAGCGGCCCGTGTACTGCCCGACATTGTTGGGAAACTGCGTGCCGCCCTGCTGCGACCAGGTCGAGGCAGGGAGCAGCGCAGCCAGCAGGGCCGCGCCCAGCAGCTTGCGGGTGTTCGTCGATGTGGTCTTGCTTCTGGTCATCCGTTGTCGTGTTCTGTCTTTGTCTCTCAGGCCGTCTTCGGGGCGGGCGTCTTGGGCTTGTAGGAGCAGAAGGTCGCCACCGCGCATTCCCAGCAGCGCGGCTTGCGAGCCACGCAGATGTAGCGGCCGTGCAGGATCAGCCAGTGATGCGCATGAAGACGGTACTCCAGAGGGACGCGTTTCTCGAGCTTCAGTTCCACTTCCAGCGGGGTCTTGCCCGGCGCTAGGCCGGTACGGTTGCCCACGCGGAAGATGTGCGTGTCGACCGCGATGGTCGCTTCGCCGAAGGCCACGTTGAGCACCACGTTCGCCGTCTTGCGGCCTACGCCCGGCAGCGCCTCCAGTTCGGCGCGGGTGCGCGGCACTTCGCCGCCGTGCTGCTCCACCAGCATGCGGCAGGCCTCGACGAGGTGCTTGGCCTTGCTGCGGTACAGGCCGATGGTCTTGATGTATTCCTCCAGCCCCTCGACCCCCAGGTCGAGGATGGCCTGCGGGGTGTTCGCCACCGGAAAGAGCTTGCGGGTGGCCTTGTTCACGCCAACATCGGTGGCCTGCGCCGACAGCAGCACGGCGGCCAGCAGCTCGAAGGGAGTGCTGTACTCCAGCTCGGTCTCGGGCGTGGGGTTGGCCGCCTGCAGGGTGGCGAAGAAGAGGGGGATGTTGTCTTTTTTCATGGGGCGTCGTAACGGCAGCGGGCAAAGGCGGCAGGCGCAATATATCGTCGAAAGCGGATAGCCTTACGCAGCTTTATTGACTGCGCTTTGGCGACAATGCCACCCAGAAAGTGAGACTGACCATGCAATTCGCCTCCCGCCTCGACAACGTCGAGACCTCCGCCATCCGCGAACTCTTCAAGCTGCTGGGCAAGCCCGGCATCATCAGCTTCGCGGGCGGCTTTCCCGACAGCGCCATGTTCGACGTCGAGGGCCTCAAGGAGGCGAGCCAGAAGGCACTCACGGAGGAAGCCGGCGGCGCCCTGCAGTACGGAGCGACCGAAGGCTACGAGCCGCTGCGCACCCAGCTCAGCGCCTTCATGAAGACAAAAGGCGTCGACGTCGAGTCCAACGGCCTGATCGTCACCACCGGCAGCCAGCAGGCGCTGGACCTGCTGGGCAAGACCATGATCTCGCCCGGCGACAAGGTGATCGTCGAGGGCCCGACCTTCCTGGCCACCATCCAGTGCTTCCGCCTCTACGGCGCCCAGCTCATCAGCGCTCCCATCGACGCCAACGGCGTGAAGACCGACGAGCTCGAGAAGCTCATCGCCGAGCACAAGCCCAAGCTCGTGTACCTGATTCCCACCTTCGGCAACCCCAGCGGCGCCACGCTGAGCCTGGAGCGCCGCAAGAAGGTGCTCGAGCTGGCCGTGAAGTACCAGACGCTGATCGTCGAGGACGACCCGTACGGCGACCTCTACTTCGGCGAAGCGCCGCCGCCTTCGATCATGGCGCTGAGCAAGGACGTGCCCGGCAGCCGCGAACTGCTGGCGCACTGCGGCAGCCTGAGCAAGGTTCTGAGCCCCGGCCTGCGCATCGGCTGGATGATCGCCCCGCCCGAGCTGCTGGCCAAGGCCACCATGTGCAAGCAGTTCAGCGATGCGCACACCAGCACCTTCGCGCAGGCCACGGCCGCCCAGTACCTCAAGAGCGGCCGCATGCCCGGCACGCTGGCGCATGTTCGCGAGGTCTACGGCCAGCGCGCGCAGGCCATGGGCGCGGCGCTCAAGCGCGAACTGGGTGATGCCGTGAGCTTCACGCAGCCCAACGGCGGTCTGTTCTTCTGGGCCCGTCTCACGGGCGCCAACGGCAAGCTGGCCGATGCGAACGAGTTGGCCAAGCGCGCCATCGAGAAGCTCGTGGCCTTCGTGCCCGGCGCGCCTTTCTTCGCGGAAAAGCCCGACGTCGCCACGCTGCGCCTGAGCTTCGCGACGGCCGACGTGGCGAAGATCGAAGAGGGCGTGAAGCGCCTCGGTCAGGCGCTGTAAAAGACGCTGTCGATCAGGGGGACCGGTGCAGCCTGGGCGCTGCAAGCAGGTCCAGGTTGTCTGAAATGGCCGCATCCACGTTCGGATAGCGGCCTTTCATTTTCGAGAGCGTCATGATGGTCTGCAGCGCCTTCAGGTCCTTGACCGAGGGCGCGACCTTGATCTGCGCGATGGCGGCGGTGGGATTCCCGCCGTTGATCAATGCCATCACCTTGCTTGCCCAGTCGTTTGCGCGCGCCATGTCTTTCACCTGCTTTCGTTCGAGGCACCGACTGTACACAGCGCGGCACCCATAGCCGCGAGGGCGGTCACGCGGCGGCCGCGAATCCCCCGAAGAAGGCGCGCGCGTTGGCCTCCAGGCTCTCGAGGTGATAGCCGCCTTCCTGGACGATCAAGGTCGGCAGGCCAAGCGCGCCGATAGCCTTGCCCAGCCGGCCGAAGCCTTCGGTCGTCACTGCAACCTGCGATTGCGGATCGTCCTTGTAGATGTCGAAACCCAGCGCCAGCACGAGCGCGTCGGGCGCGAAGCGCTGCAGCGCCTGCGTCGCGTCGTCGAGCCGGTCGAAGAAGACCGATTCCGGCGAGCCGTGCGGCATCGGGAAGTTGAGGTTGAAGCCCTCGCCATCGTCGGCACCGCGCTCGTCGTCGTAGCCGGCCACTGCCGGATAGAAGTTGGTCGGGTCGCCGTGGATCGACACGTACAGCACGTCGCTGCGGCCGTAGAAGATTTCCTGCACGCCCTGGCCATGGTGCATGTCGGTGTCGAGCACCGCCACGCGGGCGAAGCGACCGCGCAGCGCCTGGGCCGCTATGGCGGCGTTGTTGAGGTAGCAGAAGCCGCCGGCGGCCTCGACGCGCGCATGGTGGCCGGGAGGACGGCACAGCGCGTAGGCCGCGCGTGCTCCGCCGTTGATGGCCGCCGCGCCGGCCACCGCGCTCTGGGCCGACCAGTACGCCGAGCGCCACGTTTCGGCTCCGACCGGGCAGCTGCCGTCGGCCAGGTAGCGCGCCGCCTTGGCGAGGATGCCGCGCAGGCGATTGGGCTCGCGCACGAAGATGTTGGACATCACCTCGTCGCCCCAGTCGGACGGCATCCGCTTCCATTCGGCATGGGCTTCCTCGAGGAAGCGCAGGTAGTCGCCGCCGTGCACCGCGGCAAGGGGCGCCATGCCGGCATCGGCCGGCGTCCGCAGGTCGAAGCCGAGCGATCGTGTGGCTTCCACGAGCCGCAGCGCGCGCTCCGGGACTTCCTGCGGGGTGCGCATCTGTCCGCGCGACAGGTAGCTGCGCGGATGGTGCAAGAGTTGTTCCGGATGAAAAAAGGTCTGCATGGATGACTCGGCATGGCTGCCGCGGAATGGGCCCGTCGGCCATGGTAGCCAGCAAGTTCGGTGCCCATCCCACATTGGTTACGATCACCCATGAGAAAAACCTTCCAGCTTCAGGTCGAGGGCAAGCACCCCGACCGTCTACTCGAAGCCATCAAGCACGAGATCCGCAAGTACATCAAGCGCGAACGGCGGCGCGCATTGCCCGAAGGCGCGGACTTCTGGGACTTCGACTGCAGGTTCGGCGCATCGCAGGAATCGGCCGGAGTCATTCACCTTTCCGCCATCACCGGTCTCATCGACGGCGTGGCGAAAGAGGCCGGCAAGCAGTTCTACATCGAGATCCTGGCCAGGCCCGGCAAGCGCAAGCCGCGCCCCGCCGGCGAGGCAGCAGCGTCGCCTGACGCCGAAGACTGACTCCCGCTCAGACCAGCGCCTGCGCCAGCCGCAGGCCGTGGCGCTGCTCCGCATCCTGCAGCGAGCGCGCGATCGACGGGTGCAGCCGCACCCCGTCGTTCGACTGAACTTCCCGACGCTTCAATCCGCCTTCGCCCGGCAGCCGCACAGGCTTCGCCGGGTCGATGGGCACGTTGCCGCGGCACTTTGCCGCCACATGGTCCATCTGGCGCAGGAAGGCTTCCTTGCCGCCGAAGGCGTTCAGGTCGTGCAGCGTGATGTGCACCGTCGCGCCCCAGCCTTCGGGCGGGTCGGCCCGGCCGTGGCCCGCGAGGCCGGCCGTGAGCGTTTCCACCAGCAGTGCCATGCCGTAGCCCTTGTGGCCGTGGCTCAGCCCACCCACCGGCAGCAGCGTGCCGGGCGGCTGGTCGAACAGCACCTGCGGGTCGTTCGTGGGCTTGCCGGCGGCGTCGATCAGCCATTCCTCCGCGAAGGTCTCGCCGGCCGCGCGCTTGCGGTTGCTCATGCCGTTGGTGGTGATGGAGGCCGAGATGTCGACCATCACGCCGCCCTGCGACAGCGGAAAGCCCATGGCCAGCGGGTTCGGCGTGAACACCGCCTGCGTGCCGCCGAAGGGCGCGACGCTGGCGGCGTTGGGGTCGGAGCAGGCCAACAGCATGAGCATGTCTTCCTGCAGCGCGCGCAGCATGTAGACGGCGAGGCAGGCGATGTGGTGGCTGCGGCGGATGACCAGGGAGGCCGTGCCCAGTTCGCGGGCGCGCGGCACGAGCAAGTCCATGCCCTGGTCCATGAGCCAGGGGCCGGGCAGGCGCTTGCCGTCCCACAGCACGGCGGCGGGGCGGTCGGACAGCACCTCGGGGGCGCCGTCGCGCGTCATGCCGCCGGATTCCAGTTCCTTGACATACCCCGCCAGCAGCGCGAGGCCGTGCGTGTCGTGGCCCAGCAGGTCGCCTTCGACCAGCGTGCGGGCCACGCTGTCGGCCTTCGACGGGGCGAGCCCGGCCTTCTGCAGCAGGGCGCTGGCGTAGTCCTTGAGCGCGTCGGCGCGATAGAGCGGGGCGGTGTCGGTCATTTCAGTATTTCCAGCACGCGGTCGAGGCCGCCTTCGTTGATGGCCACCATGGCCTGTTCGCGCACCTTCGGCTTGGCGTGATAGGCCACCGAGAGGCCGGCCTCGCCCATCATCGGCAGGTCGTTGGCGCCGTCGCCCACGGCGATGGTCTCCTGCGGCGAGATGCCCATCAGCGAGGCCACCTCCAGCAGCGTGCGGCGCTTCTCGGCGCCGTCGCAGATGTCGCCCCAGCTCTGCGTGACGACCTCACCGGTGAGCTTGCCGTCGGCCTCGCCGAGCAGGTTGGAGCGCGCGAAGTCGATGCCCAGGCGGTCCTTCACGCGGTTGGCGAAGAAGGTGAAGCCGCCCGACACCAGCAGCACCTTGAGGCCGGCCGCCTTGCATGCGGCCACCAGTTCGCTCGCGCCGGGGTTGAGCTTCAGGCGCTGGTCGTACACCTGCTGCAGCGCCTCGACCGGCACGCCTTTCAGCAACGCCACGCGGCGGCGCAGGCTTTCCTTGAAGTCCTTGATCTCGCCGCGCATGGTGGCTTCGGTGATCGCAGCCACCTCCGCCTTCTTGCCGACGGCATCGGCGATCTCGTCGATGCACTCGATGTTGATCAGCGTCGAGTCCATGTCGAAGGCGATCAGCCTGAAGTCGGCGAGCTTCAGCGGCGGCTTCACGCGCTGGATGACGAGGCCGGGGGAGATTTCAGTAGCGCTCATGCGGGGGCGGTTTCCTTGACGGTGGGCTGGCCCAGGCTGCGCAGCACGTCGCGCACCATCTGGGCCCGGTCCTTGGGTTCTTTCAGTTCGCGCTCGATGCGCAGCTTCTCGTTGCCGGCGAGCTTGATGTGCCTGTTCTTCTGGATCAGCTGGATGATGGCCATGCCGTCGACCGGCGGATCCTTCTTGAACGTGATGTTGATGATGCCCGGCGCCGCGTCGACCTTCACCACGCCGTAGGGCCGCGCGAGTACGCGCAGGCGGTGGGTGTCGATCAGCGTCTGCGCCTGCGGCGGCAGCTTGCCGAAGCGGTCGACGATTTCCTCCAGCAGCGTGTCGATCTGGTCGGGCGTCTTCGCCGTGGCCAGCTTCTTGTAGAACGACAGCCGCAGGTGCACGTCGCCGCAATAGTCGTCAGGCAGCAGGGCAGGGGCGTGCAGGTTGATCTCGGTGGTGACCGACAGCGGCGACAGCAGGTCGGGCTCCTGCCCGGCCTTGAGCGCGCGCACCGCTTCGCTGAGCATCTCGTTGTAGAGCTGGAAGCCGATCTCCATCATGTTGCCGCTCTGGTTCTCGCCCAGCACCTCGCCGGTGCCGCGGATCTCCAGGTCGTGCATGGCGAGGTAGAAGCCGGAACCGAGTTCTTCCATCTGCTGGATGGCGTCCAGCCGCTGGGCTGCCTGCTTGGTCAGGCCCTCGGTGTCGGGCACCATGAGGTAGGCATACGCCTGGTGGTGCGAACGGCCGACGCGGCCGCGCAGCTGGTGCAGCTGCGCCAGGCCGAACTTGTCGGCGCGGCTCATCACGATGGTGTTGGCGGTCGGCACGTCGATGCCGGTCTCGATGATGGTCGAGCACAGCAGCAGGTTGTAGCGCTGCGCCACGAAGTCGCGCATCACGCGCTCCAGCTCGCGCTCGGGCATCTGGCCGTGGGCCACGGCGATGCGGGCTTCGGGCAGTATTTCTTCCAGCTTCTGGCGGCGGTTCTCGATGGTCTCGACCTCGTTGTGCAGGAAGTAGACCTGCCCGCCGCGCTTGAGCTCGCGCAGCACGGCTTCGCGGATCACGCCGGTGCCTTCGTTGCGCACAAAGGTCTTGATCGCAAGGCGCCGCTGCGGCGCGGTGGCGATCACGCTGAGGTCGCGCAGGCCTTCGAGCGCCATGCCCAGTGTGCGCGGGATCGGCGTGGCGGTGAGCGTGAGCACGTCGACCTCGGCGCGCATGGCCTTCATCGCCTCCTTGTGGCGCACGCCGAAGCGGTGCTCCTCGTCGATGATGAGCAGGCCCAGGTTCTTGAACTTGACCGACTGCGAGAGCAGCTTGTGCGTGCCGACGACGATGTCGACCTGCCCGTCGGCCAGTCCCTTGGCGGCGGCCGTCACTTCCTTGGCCGAACGGAAGCGGCTCATCTCGGCCACCTTCACCGGCCACTTGGCGAAGCGGTCGACCAGCGTCTGGTAGTGCTGCTCGGCCAGCAGCGTGGTGGGCGCAAGAAACGCCACCTGCTTGCCGCCGGTGACGGCGATGAAGGCCGCGCGCAGCGCCACCTCGGTCTTGCCGAAGCCCACGTCGCCGCATACGAGGCGGTCCATGGGCTGGGGCGAGATCATGTCCTGGACCACGGCGTGGATCGCGGCCTTCTGGTCGGCGGTTTCCTGGAAGCCGAAGTCGTTGGCGAACACCTCGTAGTCGGCCGGCGAATAGCGGAAGGCATGGCCCTCGCGGGCCGCCCGGCGGGCGTAGATGTTGAGCAGCTCGGCGGCCGAGTCGCGCACCTGTTCGGCTGCCTTGCGCTTGGCCTTTTCCCACTGGCCGGAGCCGAGCTTGTGCAGCGGGGCCTCGTCGGCGCTGACGCCGGTGTAGCGGCTGACCTGGTGCAGCTGGCTCACGGGCACGTAGAGCGTGGCCTTGTCGGCGTACTCCAGGTGCAGCATTTCCTGCAGCAGCGGCTTGCCGTCGGGGCCGTTGCCCTGGCCCAGGTCCATGTGAATCAGGCCGCGGTAGCGGCCGATGCCGTGCGCCGAGTGGACCACCGGGTCGCCCACGTTGAGCTCCGAGAGGTCCTTGATGAGCGCCTCGACGTCGCTGACCTGCTCCTGCTTCTTGTTGCGCCGGCGCGTGGTGGGCGCGGCGGCGAACAGCTCGGTCTCGGTGACGAAGTCGATGGCCTGCTCGCGCCACGCGAAGCCCGAGGCCAGCGCGGCGGTGGCGATGCCGATCTTCTCGTCGCCGGAAGTCTCGAACTCGGCCAGCGAGTCGAAGGCGGGCGGGTTCACACCGCTGGCGCGCAGGAAGTCGAGCAGGCTCTCGCGGCGGCCGTCGCTCTCGGCGATCAGCAGCACGCGGTGCGGCGTCCTGGCGATGTGCGCCTTCAGGCCGACCAGCGGATCTTCGGCGCCGCGCACCACGGCGAAGGGCGGCAGCCTGTCGAACTCGGCGTAGGGCGCCTCGGTGGCCACGTCGCCCCGTATGGCGAGCTGCGCATGCGGCTTGGCGCGCTGGTAGAACTGCTCGGCATTCAGGAACAGCGCCTCGGGCGGCAGGGCCGGGCGCTCCGGGTCGCCGCGCACCAGCCGGTAGCGCTCGTTCGTGTCCTGCCAGAAATGCTGGAACGCCGGCTCGAGGTCGCCGTGCAGCACCACGGTGGCGTCGGCGCCCAGGTAGTCGAACACCGTGGCCGTCTCGTCGAAGAACAGCGGCAGGTAGTACTCGATGCCGGCGGTGGCCACGCCGTTGCCCATGTCCTTGTAGATGCGGCTCTTGGTCGGGTCGCCCTCGAGCAGCTCGCGCCAGCGGCTGCGGAAGCGCCCGCGCGCCTCGTCGTCCATGGGGAATTCGCGGCCGGGCAGCAGCCGCACCTCGGGCACGGGGTAGAGGCTGCGCTGGGTGTCGGGGTCGAAGGTGCGGATGGTGTCGATCTCGTCGTCGAACAGATCGACGCGGAAGGGCACCGGCGAGCCCATGGGGAACAGGTCGATCAGCCCGCCGCGCACCGCGTATTCGCCGGGGCTCACCACCTGCGTCACGTGGGTGTAGCCGGCGAGAGTGAGCTGGGCCTTGAGCTTCGATTCCTCCAGCTTCTGCTTGGCCTTGAACTGGAAGGTGTAGCCGGCCAGGAAGGACGGCGGTGCCAGCCGGTAGAGCGCGGTGGTGGCGGGCACCAGCACCACGTCGGCTTCCTTCTGGCTGATGCGCCAGAGGGTGGCCAGGCGCTCGCTGATCAGGTCCTGGTGGGGCGAGAAGCTGTCGTAGGGCAGCGTCTCCCAGTCGGGGAACAGGGCGCAGCGCAGCTCGGGGGCGAAGAAGGCGATCTCGTCGATCAGGCGCTGCGCGTCGTTGGCGTCGGCCGTGAACATCGCGGTGGCGCGCCCGGCGGCTTTCTCGCGCATGGCCAGCTGCGCCAGCAGCAGTGCATCGGCCGACAACGGGGGACGCGGCAGCGTGAATCGCTTGCCCGCCGTGAGGTGGGGGAGGTCCATGGAACGCTTGATGGAAATGCACAACACCCCGCGCCGGCTGGCGAGGGGTGTGCGTAGTGGGCAATTCTAGAATGGCGGCCCTTTATCCGCTTGTCGGCCGCAGCCGACCGCAGGGCCCATGTCCTCTTCCCGACTTTTCGTGCTGATCCCGTGCGCCGGCTCCGGCCATCGCGCGGGGCATGCGCAGTCCACGCAGCCCAAGCAGTACCGGCGCCTGGCCGGACTGCCGATGGTGGCCCACACGCTGGAGGCCTTCCGCGCAATGGCGGGGCGCTTCGCCGGGCTGGCGCTGGTGGTGTCGCCGGACGATCGGGACGTGGATGCGGTGCTGCCGCGCTTTCCCTCGGAGAACGAATACCTGCTGCGCGTTGGCGGCGTGACCCGTGCGGCCACGGTGCGCAACGGCCTGGTGGCGTTGCGGCAGAAGGGCGCCGGCGCGCACGACTGGGTGCTGGTGCACGATGCGGCGCGCTGCCTCGTCACCTCCAGCCAGATCGAGGCGCTGATCGCCGCCTGCGAGCACGACGCCGTCGGCGGCCTGCTGGCGCAGCGGCTGGCCGACACCCTGAAGTCGTCCACCGCCGAGAGCCGCGTGGCCCAGACCCTGTCGCGCGCCGACAAGTGGCTGGCCCAGACGCCGCAGATGTTCCGCATCGGCATGCTGCTCGACGCGCTGGAGCGCACCGGAGACGCCGTGACCGACGAGGCCAGCGCGATCGAGGCCGTCGGCCTGTCGCCGTTGCTGGTGCCGGGCAGCGCGCAGAACTTCAAGGTGACCTTTCCCGAAGACTTCGCGCTGGCCGAAGCGGTGCTGCTGGGCCGCAGGAAGGGGCTGGCATGACAGGCGCATTCAACATCCGCATCGGCGAGGGCTGGGACGTCCACCAGCTGGTGGCGGGGCGCAAGCTGATCCTGGGCGGCGTCGAGGTGCCGCACACCACCGGCCTGCTGGGGCATTCGGATGCCGACGTGCTTCTGCACGCGATCACCGACGCGCTGCTGGGCGGCGCGGGGCTGGGCGACATCGGCCGGCACTTTCCGGACACCGATCCGCAGTTCCGAGGCGCCGATTCGGCGGTGCTGCTGGCCGAGGCGGCGCGCAGGGTGCGCGCGGCCGGCTGGGAGATCGGCAACGTCGACAGCACCGTGATCGCGCAGGCGCCCAAGCTCGCGCCGCACATTCCGCTGATGTGCCAGCGCATCGCCGACACGCTGGGCGTGACGCTGGAGCAGGTGAACGTGAAGGCCAAGACGGCCGAGAAGCTGGGCCCGGTGGGCGAGGGCCGCGCGATGGAGGCCCGCGCGGCCGTTCTGCTCCACAGATAAGAAAGACGCTGCCGGCGCTCAGGCCGGCTTCTTGGCGCCGCTGCCCTGCGGTTCGCCGGGCTTGATGCCGGGCGGCATCGCGCGCGGCATGCGGATGTGCGCCGCCAGGCCGCGGCCCGGCGTGCTCGTCAGCGCGAAGGTGCCGCCCATGCGTTCGATGTTCTTCGCCACGATCGACAGGCCCAGCCCCGCGCCGGCGGCCGAGGTGCGGGCCGCGTCGCCGCGGAAGAAGGGCTTGGTCAGCTGCGCGAGCAGGGCGGGCTCGACGCCGGCGCCATGGTCGCGCACCTTGATGAGCACGGCGTCGTTGTTGGCCTGCGCCTGGATCGTCACGTCTGCAACGCCGGTGGAGGGCGTCTTGCCGTAGCGCCGCGCGTTCTCGACCAGGTTGGAGATGACGCGCGTGAGCTCGACCTCGTCGCCCATCACGCGCAGGTCGGGCGGCACCTCGACCTTGATGTTCATCTCCTCGTAGTCCTGCACGGCATAGGTGCAGGCATCGACCACGTCGCGCAGCAGCACCGGCTTGGGGTCGACGTGGTCGGGCCGGGCGTAGTCGAGGAACTTGTCGATGATCGCGTCGAGCTGGGCGATGTCGGCGGCCATGTGGTCGCGCGCGTCCTCGTCGGCCACGCTCATCTCGGTTTCCAGCCGCAGCCGGGCCAGAGGCGTTCGCAGGTCGTGCGAGATGCCGGCCAGCATGATGGCGCGATCCTGCTCGATCTTGGCGAGCTGGTCGGCCATGCGGTTGAAGCCGATGTTGACCGCGCGGATCTCGTTGGTGCGGGCGCGCTCGTCGAGCCGGTGCGCCTCGTACTCGCCCTCGCGCACCTGCATGGTCGCGCGCGACAGCTGCTTGAGCGGCAGGTTGATGAGCCGCGTGATCAGCGCCGCGCCGGCCAGCGACAGCGCCATGGCGGTGCTGAGCCACACCAGCCAGGTGCGTCCGCCCACGCGGCTGAAGCGCGTGGGGTCGAGCAGCAGCCAGTAGGTGTCGCTCTCGATGGTGAAGCCGATCCACAGGCCGGCCTCGTCGTTCACGCGGCTTGCAACCGTGGTGCCTTCGCCGAGCTGGTCGATCAGCTCCTCGGTCACGCGCAGGTCGAGCGCGCCGCTGGTGTAGGGCTGGAAGCGGTCGTTGGGCTCGCGCGGCAGGATGCGCACGCCTTCCTGGTCGGCCAGCGTCTTGATCAGCGACACCCGGGTGATGGCGTCGGAATACACCAGCGCCGCGCGCGTGAGGTTCACGAGCGAGGCGATCTGATGTGCCGTCTGGATTGCGCGCGGCTCGTATTCGAGCGAGCGGAAAGTCTGCAGCCAGGCGACCGTACAGCCGATCAGCAGCAGTGCGAGCAGAAAGAAGGTGCGCCAGAAAAGGCTGAAGCCCAGCTTGAGGCCGGGGCGGCGGTCACGTTGCGCGCTCGCTTCGAGCGGGCTCGGCATTGTGACCTGCGCGCCGTCCTCCTGGGCAGCGCCTGGTCCGGTGGTTTGGCCGACGGCCACCTGTCAACGTGGTATCAGGCCGTGCCGTCCGGCACGAACACGTAGCCCACGCCCCAGACGGTCTGGATGTAGCGGGGCGCAGCGGCATCGGATTCGACGAGCTTGCGCAGGCGCGAGATCTGCACGTCCAGGCTGCGGTCGAAGGGCTCGAACTCGCGGCCGCGCGCCAGCTGGGCGAGCTTTTCGCGCGACAGCGGCTGGCGCGGATGGCGCACCAGCGCCTTCAGCATGGCGAACTCGCCGGTGGTCAGCGAGAGTTCTTCGCCGTCCTTCTTCAGGGTGCGGGAGCCGAGGTCGAAGGCGAATGGGCCGAAGGTGACGGTCTCGTTCTCGGTGGAGGGGGCGCCCGGCGCCTCGAGCGGCGGGCGGCGGCGCAGTACTGCGTGGACGCGGGCCAGCAGTTCGCGCGGGTTGAAGGGCTTGCCGAGGTAGTCGTCGGCGCCGACCTCGAGGCCGACGATGCGGTCAACGTCCTCGCCCTTGGCGGTGAGCATGATGATCGGCGTGCGGTCGTTGGCGGCACGCAGGCGGCGGCAGACGGAAAGGCCGTCCTCGCCGGGCATCATCAGGTCGAGCACGATCAGGTCGACCGTGTCGCGCAACAGGATGCGGTTGAGCGCCTTGCCGTCCTCGGCCACGATCACTTCGAAGCCTTCCTGCGTTAGGTAGCGGCGCAGCAGGTCGCGGATGCGGGCGTCGTCGTCGACGATCACGATCTTGTCGGTGCGAGCGGGAACTTGAGTCATTTCTACAACGTTGAATTTGTAACAGGGCCGATTCTGAAGGCGTTGAGGGTTCGTTGAGCCGGATTTACTTATGGTTTGACACTAAGTTACAAAACTTGCGGACGTTCGCGGTCTGGTCATCCGACGTTAGCGAGGTGATGGCAAAGTCGCGCTTCCTGCCGACTTCCAATCAATGAGACGTCCTACATTCGCGCTGCCGTTCTTCCTCGTATTCGCCTGCGGTCCGTCGCTGGCGGTGTCTGGCGATCTGTTCAGGGTGGGCGAGGTCCGGCGCAATGAAGTCAGGGACGCCGTTGCCGCCCACAGGGCCGCGCAACGCGAGGAAGTCCGTCGCGGGGAGGCCATTGCCGGACGACGCCTCACTCCCGCCGAGCTGTTCGAGCTGCGTCAGCAGGTTCGCGGCCAATGGACCCCGCCCGCCGCGGGTGCTTTGCTCAATTCGGCAGAATCGCAGCCGGCCGAGCGGATCGTGCCGGTGCCACCGGCCGCGGCCCGCCAGCTGCCTGTCGCGCCGCGCAGCGAACGCCGCTGAGACAGCGCGCGATGCGCCGGCCTGCTTTCTCGGGGCAGGCCTGTCTGTCTTTCATATCAATCGGGAGAACCTTGCCATGAAGAAGAAAATCAAACTGCTCGCGGCCTGTGCCGCCCTGGCCACGGCCGGCACTGCCCTGGCCCAGAACGCCGTCACGCCGGCTCCCCAGAACGTGCTGCAGCTCACCGCATCGGGTGCGGTCGAAGTCCAGCAGGACATGCTGAGCATGACGCTCGTGACCACCCGCGACGCGACCGACGCGGCCACCGTGCAGACGCAGCTGAAGGCCGCGCTCGACGCCGCGCTGGCCGAAGCGAAGAAGAATGCCCAGGCGGGCCAGCTCGACGTGCGCACCGGCAACTTCAGCCTGTCGCCGCGCTACACCAAGGACGGCAAGATCAACGGCTGGCAGGGCTCGACCGAGCTGGTGCTCGAAGGCCGCGACTTCCCGCGCATCACCCAGACGGCAGGGCGCATCACCACGCTCAGCGTGGGCAACGTCGGCTTCGGCCTGAGCCGCGAACAGCGCGCGAAGACCGAGACCGAGGCGCAGACCATCGCCATCCAGAACTTCAAGCAGAAGGCCGACGAGCTCGCCAAGGGCTTCGGCTTCAGCGGCTACACGCTGCGCGAGGTGTCGGTGAACGCGAGCGACAACGGCCCGATCCGCCCGCGCTTGATGGCGGTGCAGGCCAAGTCGTTCTCGTCGGCCGATTCGGCCGTGCCGGTCGAGGCCGGCAAGACCAGCGTGACGGTGAGCGTGTCGGGCTCGGTGCAGCTCAAATAAGGGAAACGCGTACCGCGGGGCTACCCATTACTGGGCAGTCCAGCCGCCGTCCATGGCCCAGGCAACGCCCCGGACCTGGTCGGCAGCCGGCGAGCACAGGAAGACGGCCAGGCCGCCCAGTTGCTCGACGGTGGTGAACTGCAGCGAAGGCTGCTTTTCGCCCAGCAGGTCGTTCTGCGCCTGCGCGGCTGTGATGCCTTCGCGCGCCGCGCGGTCGTCGATCTGCTTCTGCACCAGTGCGGTCAGCACCCAGCCCGGGCAGATGGCATTGACGGTGACGCCGGTGGTCGCGGTTTCGAGCGCCACGGCCTTGGTCAGACCCACGACACCGTGCTTGGCCGCCACGTAGGCCGACTTCTGCGCCGAAGCTACGAGGCCGTGCGCCGATGCGATGTTGATGACCCGGCCCCAGTTCGCTTCGCGCATCGCGGGGATCGCCAGGCGCGTGGTGTGGAAGGCGCTGCTGAGGTTGATCGCGATGATGGCGTCCCAACGTTCGGTGGGGAAATCTTCCACCTTGGCCACGTGCTGGATGCCGGCGTTGTTCACGAGGATGTCGACGCGGCCGAACTTCGACGCGGCGAACTTCATCATGTCCTCGATCTGTTCCGGCTTGCTCATGTCGGCGCCGTGGTATTCGGCGCGAACGCCGAGTGCTTCGACCTCGGCCCTGGGGGCCGAGGCATCGCCGAAGCCGTTGAGCACGATGTTTGCACCCTGTTGGGCGAGGGACTTGGCGACAGCGAGGCCGATGCCACTGGTGGACCCCGTGACAAGCGCGGTTTTGCCTTTGAGCATGAAGATCAATCTCCGGATGAATTAGGATGCGACGAGACAATTATCAGCACCAGAACAAGATTGTTTCCATGACCGAGCCGACGCTTCATTACGTGGCGTGCGATGACGCCCAGGGCGGCCACCGCATGGCCTATTGGCAATGGGGCGACGCGCGCAGCGCACACGTCGTTGTCTGCGTGCACGGTCTCACCCGGCAGGGCCGCGATTTCGACCTGCTGGCGCAGGCCATCGTGGCGCGCGCCGGCGGCGACGTGCGCGTGGTCTGCCCCGACGTGGCGGGCCGAGGGCGCAGCGACTGGTTGCGCGATCCTTCCCTATATCAGGTGCCGGTGTACGCGGCCGACATGGTTGCGCTGATTGCGCAGCTGCATCGCGAGCAGCCCGTCGACACGCTCGACTACCTCGGCACCAGCATGGGCGGGCTGATCGGCTTCGTGCTTGCCGGACACAAGGAGCTGCCGCTGACCCGTTCCATCCGTCGCTTCGTGGCGAACGACGTCGGTCCGACGATCGAGCCGGTCGCGTTGCAGCGCATCGGCGCCTATGTCGGCAAGAACGGCAGCTTCGAGAGCGAGCAGGCGGCGGCCGATGCCATGTGGGCGCTGTCGACCACCTTCGGTCCCCACACGCCGGCCCAGTGGCTGGAGTTGTCGCGGCACATGGTGGTGCCCGCCTCGCAGCGCACGGCCGACGGCTCGGCGAAGGTCGAGGCGAGCGGTGGCGAAGACGGGCGCTGGCTGCTTCACTACGACCCGGCCATCGGCGTTGCGCTTCGCGCCATCACGCCCGAGGCCGCGGCGCAGGGCGGTGCGATCATGTGGAGCCTGTACGACGCCATCACGGCGCGCACGCTGCTCACGCGCGGCGCCGAGTCGGATCTGCTGTCGCGCGAAACGGCCCTGGCCATGACGCAGCGCGGCCCGCATGCAACCCTGGTCGAGTTCGAGGGCGTGGGCCATGCGCCGACCTTCGTCGACCCCGCACAGATCGCCGCCGTCACCAACTTCCTTTTCGACCCATCGAGCGATTGAGCGAGCGAAGCGTGAAGCGCGATTCTTCGAGTCTCCAGACGGCATCCGCGTCCGACGCGGTCATGGTCGACTATCCGCTGTCCGCGGCGACTGCCGAGCGCACGCCGGTGATGGAGAACATGCTGGCGCGTGCGCGGGCCTTCGCCGAGCCCCTGATCGCCGACGAGAAGCTCGACACCGGCGAGAACACGCTCGCGCATGCCGACGCGGTGGCCGGCATCGTCGCGAAGATGGGCGGCTCCGAGGCCATGCAGGCCGCGAGCTACCTGGTCTATTCGTGCCAGCACCTGAACCGCCCGCAGGAAGTGATCGCCAAGGTGTTCGGCGACAACTTCGCGGCGCTGGCGGTAGAGACGACCAAGCTGGTTCGCGTGCAGGAGCAGGCGCGCTCGGCGTCGCAGGGGCATCACGGAGAAGGTGCCGGCGCGCAGACCGAGAACGTGCGCAAGATGCTGCTCGCGTTCTCGCGCGACCTGCGCGTGGTGATGTTGCGGCTGGCTTCGCGCCTGCAGACGCTGAGGCATGCGGCAGCGAGCAAGCGGCCGGCGCCCGAGGGCGTGGCGCGCGAGTCGCTGCAGGTGTTCGCGCCGCTGGCCAACCGGCTGGGCATCTGGCAGGTGAAGTGGGAGATCGAGGATCTCTCGTTCCGCTTCCTCGAGCCCGAGACCTACAAGCTGATCGCGCGCCTGCTCGACGAGAAGCGCATCGAGCGCGAAGGGCATGTCGAGCAGCTGCGCTCGCAGCTCGAGCGTGAGCTGCAGGCCGAAGGCGTCAAGGCCGTGGTGCAGGGGCGTCCCAAGAACATCTACAGCATCGTGAAGAAGATGCGCGGCAAGTCGCTCGACTTCGCGCAGGTCTTCGACATCCTCGCGCTGCGCGTGGTGGTGCCCGACGTCAAGGACTGCTACGCGGCGCTGGCTTGGGTGCATTCGCACTTCCAGCCCATCGACGAGGAGTTCGACGACTACATCGCGCGGCCCAAGCCCAATGGCTACCAGTCGCTGCACACGGTGGTGCGCGAGCTGGTGGACGGCAAGGCGGGCAAGCCCATCGAGATCCAGATCCGCACTGAAGAAATGCATGACCACGCCGAGCATGGCGTGGCCGCTCACTGGGCCTACAAGGAAGCGGGCCACAAGGGCTACGCGGGCGTGTGGGCCAGCGGCGAGTACGACGCGAAGATCGCCGTGCTGCGGCAACTGCTGGCGTGGGAGCGTGATCTCTCTGGTGGCCTGCAGGGGCAGGGCCTGTTCGACGACCGCATCTATGTACTGACGCCCGATGCCGCCATTGTCGAACTGCCGCAGGGCGCGACGCCTGTGGACTTCGCCTACACGGTGCACACCACGCTGGGCCATCGCTGCCGCGGGGCGCGTGTCGATGGCGCGATGGTGCCGCTGAACACGCCGCTGTCGAACGGACAGACGGTGGAGATCATCGCGGCCAAGGAGGGCGGGCCTTCGCGCGACTGGCTCAATGCGGAGCTTGGTTATCTGGCCAGCCATCGTGCGCGCGCGAAGGTGCGCGCATGGTTCAACGCGCAGATCACGCACGAGACCGTGGCGCGCGGACGCGAGGCGGTCGAGAAGCTGCTGCAGCGCGAAGGCAAGACGGCGGTGCGGCTCGAGGACCTGGCTTCGCAGCTGGGCTTCAAGTCGGCGGACCATCTGTTCGAAGTGGTGGGCAAGGACGAGTTCTCCCTGCGCAACATCGAAGCCTTGCTGCGGCCGCCGGAGCCTGCACCCGGGCCTGACGACGGCGTGCTCATCAAGAAGGCGCGCGGCAGCGAGAAGTCGGGCAAGGGCGGCGTGCTCGTGGTGGGCGTGTCTTCGTTGATGACGCAGCTCGCCAAGTGCTGCAAGCCGGCACCGCCCGATGCCATTCGTGGCTTCGTCACGCGGGGCCATGGCGTGAGCGTGCATCGCAGCGACTGCAGCAACTTCCGCATGATGGCTGCCAAGGATGGCGAGCGCGTCATCGATGTGGAGTGGGGCGCCGCGAAGAAGGGCGCCGATGCGCCTGTGTATGCGGTGGACGTGGCTGTCGAGGCAGCGGATCGTCAGGGCCTGCTGCGCGACATCTCCGATGTGTTCGCGCGCGAGAAGATGAATGTGATCGGCGTGCAGACGCAGTCGATCAAGGGCACTGCGTGGATGACGTTCACTGTCGAAATCGCCGATGCCGCGCGTCTCACGCAGGTCCTCGGACTGGTCACTGCAGTTATTGGTGTGCGATCTGCACGTCGTCGCTGAAAAACGCGATTTCTCCTGCTACAATAACTGCTTCTCGGACACATCCTTAGGCGCGTAGCTCAGCTGGTTAGAGCACCACCTTGACATGGTGGGGGTCGTTGGTTCGAGTCCAATCGCGCCTACCAATTTCTGTTTCAACCCCGGCCAACCACCGGTTCAGTCGAACAGAGCATGCACCGGGTTCCCCGGTGCACATATCGTCCCTTGTGGTGATGCAGGCAAAGACCCTCGGCATGTTCTTGTGCTACCTTGGTCACTCTGCAACTACATTCCATTTTTCTTGATAAGCGATCCGATAAATACGCGATCAACATTCGTTGATCGGGCTCATGCCGACAAGCGGCTGACCGCATTGCTCAAGCAGGCGCCCATCGAGTTTGCGCGTGCTGTCTACGGCATCAATGACTACGAAAGCGGTCGCACCGACACCATGGCAGCGCGTGAAGTGGCGCGCGCCCAACGCCAGGGCATGCCCCTGACCGAGGAGCGTGCCGAACAGCGCGCCCGTGCCTACCTGCCGACGGTCGGACAAGAGCATTGCCCGCGATGCTGGGTCGTCTACGGGCAGAAAACCCCGCTGCGGTTTCGCGAGGCAGACGAAGAGCGACCCGAGGTTGCTGGTTGCCATGCATGCGGCGCGGAGTACGCAACATCGGCAGATTGAGAAAAGTGCCGCAGCCGGTCAGGGTAAACCTTGTCGCGACGCAGCAAAACCGCTCCCTAGAATCATCCGATGACATGGGCGTCCATGTGAAGGAGTCCGCAGTGCAGAGCAAGAAGTCCGGGGCGAAACCGGTGCAGCGTGTGATCAAGAAGTACCCGAACAGAAGGCTCTACGACACCGAGACATCCACGTACATCACGCTGACCGAGGTGAAACAGCTGGTCATCCAGAATGCCCAGTTCGTGGTGCGTGATGCCAAGACCGGCGACGACCTCACGCGCAGCATCCTGCTGCAGATCATTCTTGAGGAAGAGGCGGGCGGCGCGCCGATGTTCACCGAGCAGGTGCTAGCCAACATCATCCGTTTCTACGGGCAGGCGATGCAGGGCTATATGGGCCCGTATCTCGAGAAGAACATCCAAGCCATGACCGAGGTGCAGGCGCAGCTTGCCGAAAAGGCCGAAGGCCTGACGCCCGAGATGTGGGCTCGCTTCATGACCATGCAGTCGCCGATGCTGCAGGGGCTGATGGGCAGCTATGTCGAGCAATCGAAGAATGTCTTTCTGCAGATGCAGGAGCAGATGCAGAAGAATACCGAACAGGTTCTGGGGGCCTTTGGCATCAAGCGCTCCTGATCGACGTGCAAGCGACCGGAAGCGCAGACTGACCGGTCGATGCCCCGCCGTCACCGATAGCTGGGACAATAGAGGCATATGAGCGAAGTTGCCTCCCCCGAACGTACGGCCACGCCGACCGCCCCCAAGGTCGGATTCGTGAGCCTGGGCTGCCCCAAGGCCCTTACCGATTCCGAATTGATCCTGACCCAGTTGAGTGCGGAGGGTTATCAGATCGCCAAGACTTTCGAAGGCGCCGACCTGGTGATCGTCAACACCTGCGGCTTCATTGACGATGCCGTGAAGGAAAGCCTCGACACCATCGGCGAAGCGCTCGCCGAGAATGGCCGCGTGATCGTCACCGGCTGCCTGGGTGCCAAGACCGGCGACCAGGGCGGCAATCTGGTGCGCCAGATGCATCCGAGCGTGCTTGCCGTCACCGGTCCGCACGCCACGCAGGAGGTGATGGATGCCGTGCATGCCAACCTGCCGAAGCCGCACGACCCATTCATCGACCTGGTGCCGAACTCCTTCGGTGTCGCGGGGCTCAAGCTGACGCCGCGGCACTACGCGTACCTGAAGATCAGCGAGGGCTGCAACCATCGCTGCACCTTCTGCATCATTCCCTCGATGCGCGGCGACCTCGTGTCGCGGCCCGTGGGCGATGTGCTGAGCGAGGCCAAGGCCTTGTTCGAAGGCGGCGTGAAGGAGCTGCTGGTGATCAGCCAGGACACCTCGGCCTATGGCGTCGACGTGAAGTACCGCACCGGGTTCTGGGATGGCAAGCCGGTCAAGACCCGCATGCTCGAACTGGTGCGCACGCTGGGTGAAATCGCCGAGCCGTACGGTGCCTGGGTTCGCCTGCACTATGTGTACCCGTACCCGAGCGTCGACGAGATCATTCCGCTGATGGCGAGCGGACAGGTGCTGCCGTACCTCGACGTGCCCTTGCAGCACAGTCATCCCGATGTGCTGAAGCGCATGAAGCGCCCGGCTAGCGGCGAGAAGAACCTGGAGCGGCTGGCGCGTTGGCGCGAGGTGTGCCCGGAGCTCGTGATCCGCAGCACCTTCATCGCGGGCTTCCCCGGCGAGACGGAGCAGGAGTTCGAGCATCTGCTCGACTTCATCCGCGAGGCTGAGATCGATCGTGCCGGTTGCTTTGCGTACAGCCCGGTCGAAGGCGCCACGGCGAATGGCATTCCGGGCATGCTGCCCGAGGCCGAGCGCGAGGCGCGCCGTGCGCGTTTCATGGAGGTGGCCGAAGCCGTGTCGATCGCCAAGCTGCAAAGGCGCATCGGCTCAACGATGCAGGTGCTGGTCGACTCGGCGCCTGGCATGGGCCGCAAGGGCGGGGTGGGGCGCACGTATGCCGATGCACCGGAAATCGACGGAACGGTCCGGTTGCTGCCGCCCGAGAAGATCAGCAAGACGCTGAAGGTGGGTGAGTTCACCCGCGCGCGCATCGTGGGTGCCGAGGGCCACGACCTGATCGCGCTGCCCGTTTGATGCAGATCCGGATGAGCAAGAAAAAAGCCACCGGAGACCGGTGGCTTCTTTCGGATGACCTGGCGGGGGTCAATTCGGATCTGGTGCCCAGAAGAGGACTCGAACCTCCACGATGTTACTCGCTAGTACCTGAAACTAGTGCGTCTACCAATTCCGCCATCTGGGCAGTTTCTGCTTTTCAGCAAAGACTGCGAGTATACACAATTTGTCGCCATGGCCTGAAAAAACGGGCCGCGCAGAAAAATTTGGCACTGGTCCGGCTCTTGCCTGTCCGGTTGCGCCGGCCGTTCGATGCGGATTCGATCGGCAATGAAAAAGCCACCGGAGACCGGTGGCTTGAATCGATTGACCCGGTAAAGGTCTGTTTAAACTTGGTGCCCAGAAGAGGACTCGAACCTCCACGATGTTACTCGCTAGTACCTGAAACTAGTGCGTCTACCAATTCCGCCATCTGGGCCCACGTAGTTGCAGAAGCAACTGCGTTTTGAATTTCAGGAAAGAAGGAGATCATATCAAAAATAACGTTACTTCCAGCGGCCTGCTGGATGAAATCGAAGGAACTGTTCAAGGACATCGCGACGGGCACGGCTTCGTGCAGCGCGACGACGGCGAGGCGGACATCTACCTGCCTCCGAACGAGATGCGCGCGGTGCTGCACAAGGACCGCGTCAAGGCGCGCATCGTGCGCCAGGACCGCCGCGGCCGCCCGGAGGGGCGCGTGGTGGAAATCGTCGAGCGTCCCGAGCAGCCCATCATCGGCCGCCTGTTGCACGAAGGTGGCATCTGGCTCGTGGCGCCGGAAGACAAGCGCTACGGCCAGGACGTCCTGATTCCCAAGGGGGCGACCGGCCCTGCGAAGGTGGGGCAGGTCGTAGTCGTGCAGCTCACCGAGCCGCCGGCGCTGTTCGGTCAGCCCGTGGGCCGTGTGAAAGAGGTGCTGGGCGAGATCGACGACCCCGGCATGGAGATCGAGATCGCCGTGCGCAAGTACGGCGTGCCGCACGAGTTTTCCGCGGAATGCCTGGCGGCTGCCAAGGCGTTGCCCGAGAAGGTCCGTCCCGCCGACAAGAAGGGCCGCGTCGACCTCACCGACATTCCACTCGTCACCATCGACGGCGAGGATGCCCGCGACTTCGACGACGCCGTCTATTGCGAGCCCGCGAAGGTAGGCCGCGGCAAGGGCTGGCGCCTGCTGGTGGCCATTGCCGACGTCAGTGCCTATGTGCAGACCGGCTCGCCCATCGACATCGATGCCTACGACCGCGCCACCAGCGTCTACTTTCCGCGCCGCGTCATTCCGATGCTGCCCGAGAAGCTGTCGAACGGACTGTGCTCGCTCAACCCCGAGGTCGAGCGCCTGTGCATGGTGTGCGACATGCTGGTCGCGGCCGACGGCGAGATCTACGCCTACCAGTTCTATCCGGCCGTGATGTTCAGTCACGCGCGCTTCACGTACACCGAGGTGGCTGCCATCCTCGGCAACACGCGCGGCCCAGAGGCTGCGAAGCGCAAGGAGCGCGTCAAGGACCTGCTGAACCTCGCCGACGTCTACAAGGCGCTGCTCAAGCAGCGCGGCAAGCGCGGAGCTGTCGATTTCGAAACCACCGAGACCCAGATCATCTGCGACGAAGCCGGCCGCATCGAGAAGATCGTGCCTCGCACTCGCAACGAGGCGCATCGCCTGATCGAAGAGGCGATGCTCGCGGCCAACGTCTGCAGCGCCGACTTCATCGCTGAAGGCAAGCACCCGGGCCTGTACCGCGTGCACGAAGGTCCGACGCCCGAGAAGAAGGAAATCCTGCGCGGCTACCTGAAGGCCATGGGCGTGGGCCTGAGCATCACCGACGACCCGCGTCCGGGCGAGTTCCAGGCAATCGCAGAGGCCACCAAGGAGCGCCCCGACGCGCAGCAGATCCACACCATGCTGCTGCGCTCGATGCAGCAGGCGATCTATACGCCGATCAACAGCGGCCACTTCGGCCTGGCCTACGAGGCCTACACGCACTTCACGAGCCCGATCCGGCGCTATCCCGACCTGCTGGTGCACCGCGTGATCAAGGCGATCCTCGGCAAGACGCGCTACCAGCTGCCGATGCTGCCCACCCCCGGCGAGGCGCATGCGAAGCTGGCCAAGCGCTTGGCGTCGCGCGTGAAGGCGCCCACTGCAAAGCCGCAGAAGGCCACCGTCGCGCCCAGCAAGGAAGTGATGGCATGGGAGGCCGCCGGCCTGCATTGCAGCGCCAACGAGCGCCGTGCCGACGAGGCCAGCCGCGACGTCGAGGCCTGGCTCAAGTGCAAGTACATGCGCGAGCATCTCGGCGAGGAGTACGGCGGCGTGGTCACCGCGGCCACCACCTTCGGCATCTTCGTCACGCTCGATGCGATGTACGTCGAGGGCCTGGTGCACATCACCGAGCTCGGCGGCGAATACTTCAAGTTCGACGAGATGCGCCAGGAGCTGCGCGGCGAGCGCACCGGCATCCGCTACGCCATCGGCACGCGGGTGCGCGTGCAGGTGAGCCGCGTCGACCTGGACGGCCGCAAGATCGACTTCCGTCTCGTGCGCGAAGGCGAAGAGCTCGCGGCCCGCGCCATGAAGGACAAGGGTGCGGCATCATCGGGCGTGCCGGTGAAGGCCTCGGCCAAGCGCAGCACGCGCCACAAGGCGGAAGCCGGCAAGGCCGAGCCGCGCGGCGAGCGACCCACCTCGGCCACGGCCGGGGCGCAGTCGGCGATGCAGGCCTTCAAGTCGGCGGTGAAGAAGGCCGCCAGCAAGATGAAGGGCAAGGGGCGCAAGCCGCGCCGCTGACCAGGCCTCGCACCATCGAACGAACCATCGACAACCGAAAAGAAAGAGACAGACAGCATGAGCGCTGAAGACAACAAGGGCCGTATCGCCATCGTCACGGGTGCTGGTTCCGGCATCGGCCGCGCCGCCGCGCTGGCGCTGCTGGGCGACGGTTGGAGCGTTGCGCTGGCGGGCCGCCGCCTCGAGCCGCTGGAGCAGGTGGCGGAAGAATCGGGCGCCGGCGCGCGCGCCTTCGCCGTGCCGACCGACGTGTCGAACGCAGACTCGGTGCAGGCCCTGTTCGCCGCCACCGTCGAGCGCTTCGGCCGTGTCGACCTGCTGTTCAACAACGCCGGCGTGGGCAACCCGCCGGGCCCGTTCGAAGACTGGACGCCCGAGCAGTGGCAGGGCGTGGTCGACATCAATCTCACCGGCATGTTCTTCTGCATCCAGCAGGCGTTCCGCACGATGAAGGCCCAGACGCCGATGGGCGGCCGCATCATCAACAACGGCTCGATCTCGGCCACGGCGCCGCGTCCGAACTCGGCTGCCTACACGGCAACCAAGCATGCGGTCGAAGGGCTTACCAAGACCGCTTCGCTCGACGGCCGCAAGTACGACATCGCCGTCGGGCAGGTGGACGTGGGCAACGCCATGACCGAGCTGGCCGCACGCATGGCCAAGGGCGTGCCGCAGGCCAATGGCGAGCTCGCCATCGAACCGCTGATCGATGTCAAGATCGTCGGCCAGTCGGTGCTCTACATGGCGAACCTGCCGCTCGAAGCCAACGTGCTGTTCCACACCATCATGGCGACGAAGATGCCCTTCGTCGGGCGCGGCTGACGCCTCTCAGTCGGGTGCGCGGCGGGCCAGTGCGCCGGCCGTGAGCGGGGCTGTGTCGGCCGGCCACGTGTCGGCGATGCGGCCATGCAGCCAGACGGCTTCGCGCGCCGCGTCGAAAGCCGGCTTTCGCATGGCCAGGGCGGCACCGATCATTCCGGCCAGCACGTCTCCGGTGCCTGCGGTCGCCAGGCGGGCATTGCCGCTCAGGTTGATGACCGGCAGGGTATCGGCGCCGCCGGCAATGACGGTGCCCGAGCCCTTGAGCACCACCACCACATTGAAGCGCGCGGCGAGTTCGCGTGCCGCGGTCAGCCTGTCGCCCTGAACGTCGCCGACCGTGCAGTTCAGCAGGCGCGCGGCTTCCAGCGGATGCGGCGTGATCACTGTGGGTGCTCCGTCTCTGCAGCGTGATGACAGCTGCGTTTGCAGCACACCATCGGCTGCGATCGCATTGAGTGCATCGGCGTCGAGCACCAGGGCGGCCGCCGTGGAGAGAATGTTCGGCAGCAGATCGCGAACTGCTTCTCCGCCGCCGCAACCGCAGACCGCCGTCATGCCGGAAAGATCGAGCGTCCGTGCGTCGCGCAACATCAGTTCGGGCTGCGCGGTGTCGACGGGGGCCGCGTTCGGGTCGAGCAAGCCGACGAAGACGCGTCCCGCGCCGCCATGCAGCGCCGCCGAGCCGGCCAGCAATGTGGCTCCGGCCATGCCGGACGCTCCGCCGATCACCGCGACGTCGCCGTAGCTGCCCTTGTGCGATGCGTGGCTACGCGGTTGCGAGTCGGGCGCTCCCGCGATCCGGGCCGTCGGCCGATCCTTGAATGCACCGCAGCCGAGGTCATCGAACCAGACCGTGCCTGCCGCGTCACGGCCTTGGGCGGTGAACAAGCCTGGCTTCAAGGTGAGAAAGGTGATGCAGGTGAGAGCCGATTCCCGCGGGTGGCTGGCGCCCTGGGGCAGAGTGCCCGTGTCCGCATTCAGGCCCGAGGGAACGTCCACGCAAAGTACCGGCTGGCCGCTGGAGTGCATCCGCGCCAGCCACTGCGCCATGGTGCCTTCGGGAGGCCGCGTCGATCCGATGCCGAGCAGCGCATCGATCGCCAGCTCATAGGCCGAAGGCGGCGTCGCGGCAAAGGTAACGCCCGCATCGCGGGCACGCTGCAGCGATGCCTTGGCGTCTAGCGGCAACCGGCCTTCCTCTCCCAGAAAGGTGACTACCGGAAAGAAGCCTCGATGCCGCAGCTGCGCGGCAGCTTCGAAGCCGTCGCCGCCGTTGTTTCCCGGCCCGCAGGCAACCCAGACGGTGCGTGCATGCGGCGCGATCGCCATCGCCAGCCGGGCGACCGCAAGACCCGCGCGCTGCATCAGCGTATGGGCGGGCAGGGCAGCCGCGGCAGCCTGTTCGATGCGACGCGTGGCGGCGATGTCGAACAGATCGGCAGCGGTGGCTGGGGTGATGCGTTGCATCGGCGCATTGTGCCGTCGGGCTGCATTCCTATCATCCGGGGATGAACTTCAAGAGCGTCGGTTGGCTGCTTGCACTGCTTTTCGCTGCGCTCGCCTCCTTTGTGGCTGCGACATTGGCGTGGATTGCGGGCCTGGGCTGGGTTCTGGGCCTGATGTGCGCCGTGTGGGGCACCTTCCTGCTGGCGGAATTCAAGCGATGGGGGCGACTGCGCGACATGGCGTGGGCGGCCAATGTCGGCTTCGGCTGCAGCGTGATCCGGTGGTTCGACGTGCCGGGCGAAGCCGCTTCCGGCCTGGCGCGCTGGGCACTGCTGGGTGCGGCTGCGCTCTGCCTGATCTTCTTCGCGGTGCTCGTTCCCGGCTTGCTGGGATGGGTCGCCGCCAAGCTCCGGCCACCACCCGAGCCCGAGCTGCCTGTCGAACAGCCGGCCAGCCCGGAGGCGCTGCGCCGCTGGGGTCCTAGAGACTGAGCCGCTCGACGCCGAGCCCTTCGAGGTCGATTCCCGGCTCCCGTCCGCCGATCAGGTCGCCCAATACCCGCGCGCTGCCGCACGACAAGGCCCAGCCGCTCGATCCGTGGCCCAGGTTGAGCCACACGCCGGGTATGCCGCTGGCGCCCAGCACGGGCGGGCCGTCGGGCAGCATCGGCCGCGCGCCTTTCCATTGCTGGATGCCGGATTGCAGCGTGGCGGCTCCCGGGAACCAGTCGTGCAGCACCTTGTAGAGCGTTTGCACGGCCGCGGGATTCATCGTGTCCAGCGAGCCGCCGATCTCGGCGCTGCCGGCCACGCGCACGCGCTGGCCGAGGCGGGAGATGGCGACCTTGTAGCGCTCGTCCATCACCGCGCTGCGCGGTGCGTTGAGCGGCTCGCGGATCGGCGCGCTCACCGAATGGCCGTAGACCGGCGCCATCGGAATGCGCAGACCCAGCGGGCGCAGCAGCGCCGCCGAGGCCAGGCCGGCGCAGACCACGACCGCGTCATAGCGAACCGGGTCGGAGCCGCTCGCCAGCGACAGCGAGGTGGGGGCGGTGCGGCTCAGCGGTGCGATGTCGCAGTTGAAGTGGAACTGCGCGCCGAAGGACTCGGCCTCCCACTTGAGCAGCAGCGCGAATTGGCGGCAGTTGGCCACCTCGTCCTCGGGCAGGTGGATGGCGCCCACCAGCGGGGTGTCGGGGTTGAGGGCCGGCTCGATCAAACGGGCTTCGTCGGCGTCGATTTCCTTGAAGACGCTGCCGGCCGCGCGCAGCACGTCCAGCCCGGGCTGCACCAGCTTCTTGTCGCGCTTGGAGCGCAGCAGCACCATGTAGCCGTCGCTGCGTTCGTAGCTGAGTTCGCGGGCTTCGGTCACCTCGTGCAGCCGGTTGCGGCTGTAGAAGGCCAGGCGCTGCATGCGGGCGCGGTTGGCCAGGTAGGTCTCGAGCTTGCAGGCCTTCTGCCAGCGAGAGAGCCAGCCGAGGTCGCGCGAACCCAGCGGCCAGCGCAGCTTGATGGCGCCGTGAGAAGACAACAGGGAGCGCAGCACCTTGCCGCGCATGCCGGGGCCGGCCCATGGCGTGACGTATCCGGGGGCGACCACGCCGGCGTTGGCGAAGCTGGCTTCCTCGGCGGCAGCGCCGCGGCGCTCGAAGACGGTCACTTCATGGCCGTCGGAAACCAGTTCCCAGGCGGTGGTGACGCCGATGATGCCGGCGCCCACGATCGCGATTTTCATTGAGTGTTCAGGATGAGAGAGATGGCTGGCGCCCGCAGGAGCGGACGCGACGGCCTTTATTCTTGCAGCGCGCGCTCGGTCTGGAGCGCCATCGCGAGGATGGCGTCGTCGTGCAGCGCGGCGTGCCACAGCATCAGGCCCACCGGCAGTTCGCCGGCGGCGTGGCAGGGTAGGGAGATGGCGCAGCCGTCGAGCATGTTGACGATCGACGGATTGCGCAGCAGCAGGGCATTGACGCGGAAGAACTCCTCGTCGCGCTCGGCGACCGGCGCCACGCTGGCGATGGGCGGCGCGGTGATGGGCACGGTCGGCGACAGCACCGCGTCGAACGGCGCGAGCGCGGCTTCGACGCGGGCGATCCAGTCGCGGCGGGCGTTGATCAGGTCGATGTATTCATGCGCCTTCATCGTGGCGCCGCGCAGGATGCGCTGGGCCACGCGAGGGTCGTAGCCCGCGCCGCTGCGCTCCAGCAGCAGACGGTGCCAGGCGTACGACTCGGCGGACGAGAAACCGCCGGTGGCGTTGATGGCCGCCAGCTCCGCGAGCTCTGGCAGCTCGATTTCCACGATGCGGGCGCCAGCCGCGCGAAGTGTTTTCAGCGAGCGCTCGAAGGCGGCGGCCACCGGGGCTTCGATGCTGTCGAAGAACACGTTCTTCACCACAGCCAGCCTGTAGGCGGCCAGGGGCGCATTGCCGGCCGTCACGCGGCGCGCGGCGAGGATTTCGTGCGCGGTGATGGCGTCGCGCACCGAGCGTGTCATGGCGCAGACAGTGTCCAGGGTGGTCGAGAGCGGCAGCGCACCGGCGGCAGGCGTCAGCCGGGCCGTGTTCTTGAAGCCGACGATGCCGTTCAGGGCTGCGGGGATGCGGATCGAGCCGCCGGTATCGGAGCCCAGGCCGATGAAGGCGGCCCCGCTGGCCACCGAGATCGCGGCGCCGGACGAAGAGCCGCCCGGAATGCGCGGCACGGCCGAGTCGCTCACGTTGGCCGGCGTGCCATGGTGCGGATTGACGCCGACGCCCGAGAAGGCGAACTCCGTCATGTTGGTTCGGCCGGTCAGCACGCCGCCTGCCGCGCGCAGCCGGGCCACGGCTGGTGAGTCGGTGATGGCGGCGGGGGCGTGGCCCAGGACGGCGGAGCCGGCGGGCGTCGACTGGCCTTCGACGTCGAACAGGTCTTTCGCGGTGAAGGCGAGGCCTGCCAGCCGGCTACCTGGATCCGACGCAGCGGCGGCCTGACGGGCCTCGTCGAACATGGTGCGGGTGAATGCGTGGGCGCAGGCCGGGGACTGGGCGATTCCGATGGCACGCTCCATTTCGGTGCGTGCATCGGTGCCACCTGCCAGAAGGTCGAGACGGGTGGCTTGGAGATCGTTCATTGGGAGGCTGCAGGTGCCGTCGGGGGCGGCTGGTTCAGGGAAGGGCGGCGGCCGTGCTATACTCTTTGGGTTTCGCTGGTCGAGCAATGGCTCCCGTTGCATCCAGCCAGACACATCCGCAAACCGGCCCAATCAAGGTGTTGTGACTCGATCCAAAGAGCGCAAAACGGGCTGGATTTTAGACCCAACCTTTGGAGTAATTTCAATGTCTACCACCATGCGCGAAATGCTGGAAGCAGGTGTCCATTTCGGTCACCAAACCCGCTTCTGGAACCCCAAGATGGCTCCGTACATCTTCGGCCATCGCAACAAGATCCACATCATCAACCTGGAAAAGTCGCTCCCGATGTTCCAGGATGCGATGAAGTACGCCAAGCAGCTCACCGCCAACCGTGGCACGATCCTGATGGTCGGCACGAAGCGTCAGGCTCGCGAAATCGTGGCGGCTGAAGCCCGTCGCGCCGGCGTGCCCTTCGTCGACACCCGTTGGCTCGGCGGCATGCTGACCAACTTCAAGACGGTCAAGACCTCGATCAAGCGCCTGAAGGACATGAAGGCCCAGCAGGAAGCCGGTCTCGACAGTCTGAGCAAGAAAGAGCAGCTCACGTTCACGCGTGAAATCGAGAAGCTCGAGAAGGACATCGGCGGTATCCAGGACATGGCTGCGCTGCCCGACGCCATCTTCGTGATCGACGTGGGCTTCCACAAGATCGCCGTGGCCGAAGCCAAGAAGCTCGGCATTCCGCTGATCGGCGTGGTGGACTCCAACCACTCGCCCGAAGGTATCGACTACGTGATCCCCGGTAACGACGACTCGTCGAAGGCCGTCACGCTGTATGCCCGCGGCATCGCCGACGCGATCATCGAAGGCCGTAACAGCGCCACCGGCGACGTGGTCAAGGCCATCGCCGAAGGCAATGACGAATTCGTCGAAGTCGAAGAGGGCGCTTCGGCCTGATTGGCACGCCCGCGAGCCTGAAGAAGGGGCTTTGGTGCCCCTTTTTTTTAACCTGATTTTTGAATTCACGGAGATACAAAATGGCTGCAATCACCGCAAGCATGGTCGGCGAGCTGCGCGCGAAGACCGACGCACCGATGATGGAATGCAAGAAGGCCCTGACCGAGGCCGACGGCAACATGGAAAAGGCCGAAGAGCTGCTGCGCATCAAGCTCGGCAACAAAGCTGGCAAGGCGTCGAGCCGCATCACCGCCGAAGGCGTCGTGGCCGCGTACGTTGCCGGTGACACCGGTGCCATGATCGAAGTCAACTGCGAAACCGACTTCGTCTCGAAGAACGACAGCTTCCTGGCCCTGGTCAATGCCGCCGCCAAGCTGATCGCGGAGAAGAACCCGGCCGACATCGCCGCGCTGGGCGCCCTGGCCTATGAGCAGGACGGCTTCGGCCCCACGCTCGAAGACGTGCGCAAGGGCCTGATCGGCAAGATCGGCGAGAACATGAGCTTCCGCCGCTTCAAGCGCTTCGCCGGCAACGGCAAGCTGGCCTCGTACCTGCACGGCACGCGCATCGGCGTGATGGTCGAGTTCGAAGGTGACGACACCGCCGCCAAGGACGTCGCGATGCACATCGCCGCCATGAAGCCCGTGTCGGTCGCCGCGTCGGACGTGCCTGCCGAGCTGATCGAGAAAGAGCGTGCCGTGGCTGCCGGCAAGGCGGAAGAAGACCGCAAGACGGCCGAAGCCGAAGGCAAGAAGCCGCAGCCGGCCGACATCGTTGCCAAGCGCATCGAAGGCGGCGTGCAGAAGTTCCTCAAGGAAGTCTCGCTGCACAACCAGCCGTTCGTGAAGAACGACAAGCAGACCGTCGAGCAGATGCTCAAGGCCGTCAACACCACGATCAAGGGCTTCACCCTGTACGTGGTGGGTGAAGGCATTGAGAAGAAAGTTGACGACTTCGCCGCAGAAGTCGCCGCACAAGTCGCCGCAGCCAAGGCTGCTGCTTAAGCCTTTACGGCTCCAACGACGGTGCGTTCGCGCGCACCGTCGTTTTTTCATCGCCACGTTTTACACTCGTCTCGCCCAAACCAAAGGAAATTGCCCATGTCTGATGCCCGCCCAGCCCACAAGCGAATCTTGTTGAAGCTGTCGGGAGAGGCATTGATGGGCGACGATGCCTTCGGCATCAACCGCGCGACCATCGTGCGCATGGTGCAGGAGGTTGCCGAGGTCGTGAACATGGGCGTCGAGGTGGCGGTCGTGATCGGCGGCGGCAACATCTTCCGCGGCGTCGCGGGCGGTTCGGTCGGCATGGACCGCGCCACCGCCGACTACATGGGCATGCTGGCCACGGTCATGAATTCGCTGGCCCTGGCCGATGCGATGGACAAGCAGGGCCTTGTGGCCCGCGTGATGTCCGCCATTGCCATCGAGCAGGTGGTCGAGCCCTATGTGCGTCCCAAGGCCCTGCAGTACCTCGAAGAGGGCAAGGTCGTGGTGTTCGCGGCCGGCACGGGTAATCCGTTCTTCACCACCGATACGGCCGCCGCGCTGCGCGGTGCCGAGATCGGTGCCGAGCTGGTGCTCAAGGCGACCAAGGTCGATGGCGTCTATACCGCCGACCCCAAGACCAATCCCGACGCGACGCGCTACGCCACGCTGACCTTCGACGAGGCGATCGCGAAGAATCTCGGCATCATGGACGCCACGGCCTTCGCGCTGTGCCGCGACCAGAAGCTGCCGATCAAGGTGTTCTCGATCTTCAAGAATGGCGCGCTCAAGCGCGTCGTCATGGGCGAGGACGAAGGCACGCTGGTGCATGCCTAGGAGTATTTGAGATGACCATTGCAGACATCCGCAATGCGACCGACGCGAAGATGAACCAGTCGCTCGCCGCATTCCAGAACAACCTCACCAAGATCCGTACGGGCCGCGCCAATTCCGCGCTGCTCGACTCCGTCCACGTCGAGTACTACGGCTCGCAAGTGCCGTTGAGCCAGGTGGCCAACGTGTCGGTGCTCGATTCGCGCACCATCAGCGTCCAGCCCTGGGAAAAGGGCATGGGCGCCAAGATCGAGAAGGCCATCCGCGAAAGCGACCTGGGCCTGAACCCCGCCTCGATGGGCGACCTGATCCGCGTGCCGCTGCCCGCCATGAGCGAAGAGCGCCGCAAGGAAATGACCAAGCTCGTCCGCAACGAAGGCGAAAGCGCCAAGATCGCCACGCGCAACCTGCGCCGCGACGCGAACGAGTCGGTCAAGAAGCTGGTCAAGGAAAAGCTGGCGTCTGAAGACGACCAGAAGCGCGCTGAAGCCGAGATCCAGAAGGTCACCGACCGCCACATCGCGGAAATCGACCGCCTGGTAGCGGCCAAGGAAGCAGAGATCATGGCCGTTTGAGGCCCTGCCATGGCCTCTTCAGCGCCGCACATTCCCCACCACGTTGCCATCGTCATGGACGGCAACGGCCGCTGGGCGACGCGGCGCTTCCTGCCCCGCATCGCGGGGCACAAGCAGGGCGTCGAATCGCTGCGCCGCTGCGTCAAGGCCTGCGTCGAGCGCGGCGTGGCCGTGCTCACCGTGTTCGCCTTCTCTTCCGAGAACTGGAATCGTCCTGTCGAGGAGGTTTCCGGGCTCATGGAGCTGATGGTCGGTGCGCTTGCCCGTGAGGTGCCCAAGCTCAGCGCCGACGGCGTTCGGCTTCATTTCGTCGGCGAACGCGCGGGCCTGTCGCCCAAGATGGTGAACGGCCTGCTCGACGCCGAAGCCGCCACCGCGCACAACACCCGGCTGGTGCTCAACGTCTGCTTCAACTACGGCGGCCGATGGGACATCGCGCAGGCCGCCGCAAAGCTCGCCGCGCGGGGCGAGGCGATCACCGAGCTCAGCCTCGATCGCGCCATGGCGCTGGCCCACGTGCCCGATCCCGACCTGTTCATCCGCACTGGCGGCGAGCAGCGTCTGTCCAATTTCCTGCTCTGGCAGAGTGCCTACGCCGAGCTCTTCTTCAGCGACAAGCTGTGGCCCGAATTCGACGAAGCTGCACTGGACGAGGCGATTGCCGCGTTCCAGGGCCGCGAGCGGCGCTTCGGCCAGACCTCGGCGCAAGTCTCATCCACTGCCGCGGCCTGAAGGCGCGGGAACCTTTTCCGCATGCTCAAGCAACGCATCATCACGGCGATCGTGCTCCTCGCGATCCTGCTGCCGGCGCTGTTCTACCCAAGCTACATACCCTTCGGCTGCGTCATGCTGGTGTTGATCGGCGCCGCCGCCTGGGAGTGGGGGCGACTGAACGGCTACGGACAGGGGCTGTCGCTGTTCCTCGGCGCCGAGACCGTGATGCTGTGCGCGCTTTCCTGGTGGCTCGGGCTACTGGAGACGCCGCTATTCCTGATGTGGACCCTGGCCAGCGCGGCCTGGGTGCTGGGCGGCGCTGCGCTGCTGCGCGTGGCCGTGCCGGGCTGGCCCCGCATTCCGCGCGGACTGCGGCTGGTCGGTGGCCTGCTGGCGCTGTGGGTGGCGTGGCTTGCCGCTGTGCAGGCGCGGATGATCGGCATCAACTTCCTGCTGTCGATCCTCGTGCTGGTGTGGGTTGCCGACGTGTTCGCCTATTTCGCCGGCCGTGCCTTCGGCCTCAAGTTCACCCGCAACAAGCTCGCACCCTCGATCAGTCCCGGCAAGAGTTGGGAAGGCGTGTGGGGCGGCATGATCGGCGTGGTGGTACTGGCATTCGCCTGGGTCTGGGCCGACAAGGCCGCGGGCGCCACGGTGGCCAGCCTGTATACCCGTCTCAACGAGCGGGGCTGGTGGCTGCTGCTGCTCGCCGCGTTGTTCCTCTCGGCCATGAGCGTCGTGGGCGACCTCGTCGAATCTCTCATCAAGCGCAGCGCCGGCGCCAAGGACAGCAGCCGGCTGCTGCCCGGCCACGGCGGCGTCCTCGACCGCGTGGATGCCCTCTTGCCGGCGCTTCCCATTGCCATGATGCTGGCTTTCCTGTGAACTCTTCCAGAAAACAACGCGTGACGGTGCTCGGCTCGACCGGTTCGGTCGGTGTGAGCACGCTCGACGTCATTTCGCGCCACCCCGAGCGTTTCGAGGTGTTCGCGCTTTCCGCGGCCACCAAGGTCGACGAACTGCTGGCGCAGTGCGCGCAGTTCTCGCCGAAGTTCGCCGTGATGGCCAGTGCGCCGCATGCGGCTGTGCTGGCCGAGAAGCTGAAGCAAAACGGCCTGAAGACGGTCGTCCTGATGGGCGATGATGCTCTCGAAACGATAGCGTCCCACGAGGAAACCGATTCCGTGATGGCCGCGATCGTCGGCGCAGCGGGCCTCGGGCCCTGCCTGGCCGCGGCGCGTGCCGGCAAGCGCCTTCTGCTGGCCAACAAGGAAGCGCTCGTGGTCGGCGGCGAGCTCTTCATGCGCACTGTGCGCGAGGGCGGTGCGACGCTGCTGCCCATCGACAGCGAGCATTCCGCCATCTTCCAGTCGCTGCCCGAAGACCCTTCCACCTGGGCGCGGCGCATCGACAAGATCATCCTGACGGCATCCGGCGGCCCTTTCCGCACGCGCGCGCCGGAAACCCTGATCGCTGTCACGCCCGAGCAGGCTTGCGCCCATCCGAACTGGGTGATGGGGCGCAAGATCTCGGTCGACTCGGCCACGATGATGAACAAGGCGCTCGAAGTCATCGAGGCGCGCCACCTGTTCGGCGTGTCGCCGGAGCAGATCGAGGTCGTCATCCATCCGCAGAGCGTGGTGCATTCGATGGTGCAGTTCACCGACGCCTCGGTCATCGCCCAACTCGGCACGCCCGACATGAAGGTGCCGATCGCGGTGGGCCTGGCCTGGCCCGAGCGCATCGAAAGCGGTGCAGCACGGCTCGACTTCCGCCAGATGGGCTCGCTGACCTTCGAGTCTCCGGATGCGGCGCTCTTCCCGGGACTGGACCTCGCTTGGCACGCGCTTCGCGCTGCTCCAGGAACGACGGCGGTGCTCAATGCCGCCAACGAAGTCGCAGTTGAAGCATTCCTTAACCGCCGGCTGCGTTTTGATTGCATACATGCGGTGAACATGGAAACTTTGGAAAGAGTCGCTCCCTCCAAGCCGGCATCGTTGGCCGACCTGCTAGCGATCGACGCCAGCGCTCGTGCGGCGGCCAATGCCGCGGCGCTTCGCTTCGCTGCCTGACGCCTCCCCCGGAAACCAAGGACTCCGATGCTGCTTACTGTCATAGCCTTTGTGGTTGCGCTCGGTGTCCTGATCGCGGTGCACGAATACGGCCACTATCGCGTGGCAGTGGCCTGCGGCGTCAAGGTGGAGCGTTTCTCCGTCGGCTTCGGCAAGGCGCTGGTCCGCTGGCAGCCGAGGCGGCAGCACCCGGGACAGCAGACCGAGTTCGTCATCGGTGCATTCCCCTTCGGCGGCTACGTGAAGATGCTCGATGAGCGCGAGGGCCCCGTGGCGCCCGAGGAGCGTCATCGCGCCTTCAATACCCAGCCGCTGCGCTCGCGCGCGGCCATCGTGGCCGCCGGCCCCATTGCCAACCTGCTGCTGGCAGTGGCGCTCTACACGGCCGTCAACTGGATCGGGGTGCAGGAGCCGGTCGCCACGCTGGCGCGGCCGGTGGCAGCCTCCCTGGCTGAGGCTGCGGGCTTGCGGGGCGGCGAACACATCACGCGGGCGGGTTTCGACGGCGATCTGTCGCCAGTCCAGTCTTTCGAGGACCTGCGCTGGCGCATGACGCGCGGCGCGCTCGACGGCCATGACCTGACCCTCGAAGTCGCAGGCGAGGCCGGCCGGCCGGCGCGCCAGCTGGTGCTTCCGCTGAGCCGGATGCAGGCGAAGGACGCCGATCCGCAGATGTTTCGCAAGATCGGCGTGCTGGCTCCCCTGACCCGGCCCGAGATCGGCGAGGTCATGAAGGGCAGTGCGGCCGAGGCAGCGGGGCTGCACAACGGCGACGTCGTGCGCGCCATCGGCGGCACGGAGATCATCGACGGGCAGCAGTTGCGCGAGGCCATCCGTGCATCCGTGGACGGCGACCAGCCCCGCGTGCAGGCCTGGCAGATCGACCGCGGCGGTCGCTCGCTCGTCATCGACGTGAAGCCCGAGGTGCGGGAAGAGGGCGGCACCAAGGTGGGACGCGTCGGCGCGTATGTCGGCGCGCCGCCCGAAATGGTGACCGTGCGCCAGGGCCTGGTCGATGGCGTATGGCGCGGCGTGGTGCGCACCTGGGAGGTGTCTGCGCTGACCGTGCGCATGATGGGCAAGATGGTGATCGGCGAGGCTTCGCTCAAGAACCTGAGCGGTCCGCTCACGATCGCCGACTACGCGGGCAAGTCCGCAAGCCTCGGTTTCACCCAGTATCTGGTCTTCCTGGCGCTCATCAGCGTGAGCCTCGGGGTCCTCAATCTCATGCCGCTGCCGGTCCTCGATGGGGGACACCTGATGTATTATCTTTGGGAGGGCCTGACCGGCAAGAGCGTCTCTGACGCCTGGATGGAACGGCTTCAGCGCGGGGGCGTAGCCCTTCTGCTGGTCATGATGTCGGTCGCACTCTTCAACGACGTCACGCGGCTCTTTGGTTAACTTTCTGCCGGCCCTTTCCGTGCCGGCTCAATTCACAGATGAACAAAAAACTCAGTCGCTTTCGCCTGCGTAGCGTTGCTGCGGTGGTTGCCAGTGCGCTTGCGGCTACGGCCGCCTGGGCCGTCGAGCCTTTCACGGTGCGCGACATCCGCGTCGAGGGCCTGCAACGCGTCGAAGCCGGCACGATCTTCGCGTCGCTGCCGCTGCGAGTGGGCGATACCTACAGCGACGAGCGTGGTTCCGCCGCGATCCGCGCGCTGTTCGATCTGGGTTTGTTCAAGGACGTGCGCATCGACGTGAACGGCAACGTGCTGGTCGTCATCGTCGAGGAGCGTCCGACCATTGCCGACGTCGACTTCGTCGGCACCAAGGAATTCGACAAGGCCGCGCTGCAGAAGGCGCTGCGCGAGGTCGGTCTGACCGAAGGGCGTCCCTACGACAAGGCGCTGGCCGACCGTGCAGAGCAGGAGCTCAAGCGCCAGTACGTGAGCCGCAGCCTCTACAACGCGCAGGTCGTGACCACCGTCACGCCCATGGAGCGCAACCGCGTCAACCTGACCTTCACCGTGACCGAAGGCGAGTCGGCCCGCATCCGCGAAGTGCATGTGGTCGGCAACAAGGCCTTCAGCGAATCGACGCTTCTGAGCCTGTTCGACCAGGACAGCGGCGGCTTCATGAGCTGGTACACGAAGTCGAACCAGTATTCGCGCGCCAAGCTCAACGCCGACCTCGAGACCCTGCGCTCGTACTACATCACGCGCGGCTACCTCGAGTTCCGCATCGACTCGACCCAGGTCGCCATCTCTCCGGACCGCAAGGACCTGACGGTGACCGTGAACATCACCGAAGGCGAGAAGTTCGTGGTGTCCAGCGTCAAGCTCGACGGCAACTACCTCGGCCGCGACGACGAGTTCAAGTCGCTCATCACCATCAAGCCGGGCGAGCCGTACAACGGCGAGCAGGTCACCGAGACTACCAAAGCCTTCAACGACTACTTCGGGACCTTCGGCTACGCCTTCGCACGCGTGCAGGCGCGTCCCGAGATCGACCGCGCCAACAACCGCGTGGCTCTCACGCTGCAGGCCGAGCCCTCGCGCCGCGTGTACGTGCGCCGCGTCTCCGTGGGCGGCAACAACAAGACCCGCGACGAAGTGATCCGCCGCGAATTCCGCCAGTACGAAGCCTCCTGGTACGACGGCGACAAGATCAAGCTTTCCCGCGACCGCGTGGACCGCCTGGGCTTCTTCAACGAAGTGAACGTCGATACGCAGGAAGTGCCGGGCTCGCCCGACCAGGTGGACCTGACCGTCAACGTGACCGAAAAGCCCACCGGCAGCCTGCAGCTCGGCGCCGGCTACTCGAGCGCGGAGAAGGTCGCACTGACCTTCGGCATCTCGCAGGAAAACGTGTTCGGCTCGGGCAACTTCCTGGGCGTGCAGGTCAACACCAGCAAGTACAACCGTACGCTGTCGCTGACGACCACCGATCCTTACTTCACGCCGGACGGTATCTCGCGCACGTTCAGCGTCTACCACACCACGACGCGCCCCTACCAAACGTCCACCGACGGCGACTACAAGCTCGTGAACCAGGGCGCTTCGGTTCGTTTCGGTGTGCCGTTCAGCGAAGTCGATACCGTTTTCTTCGGCGTCGGCATCGAGCGCTATGCGTTCGACCCGAACAGTTCGACCGCATTCTCCGGCCTGTACACGCCGCCGTCGTATCTCAACTACTTCCAGTGCAAGAAGGACCCCACGGGCCTGCTGGTGGTCAGCTGCGACCAGAAGAGCGTTTGGGGTGTTCCGCTGAGCATCGGCTGGGGCCGAGATAGCCGCGACAGCGCGCTGGTGCCGACCTCCGGCCGCGTGCAGCGCGCCAACCTCGAGTTGGGTGCTGCCGGCGACATGAAGTACGTCAAGACGAGCTATCAGTACCAGCAGTTCTTCCCGATCAACAAGCAGTACACCTTCTCGATCAACGGCGAAGTCGGCTATGCCAAGGCGCTCGGCGGCAAGGTCTACCCGATCTTCAAGAATTTCTATGCGGGCGGCCTGGGTTCGGTGCGCGGCTTCGAGCAGAACTCGCTGGGTCCGCGTGACGCACCGCTGTTCCTCCAGAGCGAAGGTGCGGCCCTCGGCGGCACGAAGAAGGCGATCTTCAATGCGGAACTGAGCACCCCGTTCCCTGGTGCCGGCAATGACCGCACGCTGCGCCTGTACGGCTTCTTCGACGTCGGTAACGTCTTCGGTTCGCGTGCCGCCGGTGTTACCGACGAGCAATGGAAGGCCGAGAAGAAGCTGCGCGCGTCGGTTGGCCTGGGCGTCAGCTGGATCTCGCCGCTGGGCCCGCTGCGCCTGGCCTACGCCTTCCCGATCAAGTCCCAGAAGGAAGTGGGGCAACCGTTCACGGCAGGCTATATCCCGAAGGATAGAATTCAGCGCCTCCAATTCCAGATCGGAACGTCTTTCTAAATGAAGCATTTGATTCGCGCCGCGGCAGGCGCGTTGTTGATCCCCGCTTTTGCGCTCGCTGTGGCGCCCGCGCAAGCGCAGGCTCAGGAAACCTTTCGCATCGGTTTTGTGAACCCGGACCGCGTGCTGCGCGAAGCCCAGCCGGCCAAGAACGCCCAGGCAAAGCTCGAGGCGGAGTTCCTGAAGCGAGAAAAGGACCTGACTGCGCAGGGTGATGCCCTGAAGGCCGCTTCGGAGAAGTTCGAGCGCGAGGCGCCCACGCTGTCCGAAAGCCAGCGGACTACCCGCCAGCGTTCGCTGGTCGACCAGGATCGCGACTTCCAGCGCAAGCGCCGTGAATTCCAGGAAGACCTGAACGCTCGCAAGAACGAAGAGCTCCAGCAGGTCTACGAGCGTGCCAACCGTGTGGTGAAGCAGGTCGCCGAGGCCGAGAAGTACGACGCCATCCTGCAGGAAGCGATCTACATCAATCCGAAGCACGACATCACCGACAAGGTGATCAAGGCGCTGAACGCGTCCGTGGCTTCTCCTGCCCCCGCGGCCGGCAAGTAACGCCGCGAACCGGCGTGTCGCTGCAGCTCGGAGCCATTGTCGACGCCCTCGGGGGCGAGCTTCATGGCGATTCGGCGCTGTCCATCGAGCGGCTCGCGCCGCTGCAGAATGCGCAGCCCGATGCGCTCAGCTTCCTGAGCCATCCCAAATACCAGCAGGAGCTGGCGGCCTCGAAGGCTGCCTGCGTGATCGTATCGCCCGCCATGCGGGATGCGGCAGCGGCGCGCGGGGCTTTCATCGTCACGCCCGATCCGTATCTCTACTTTGCCCGCCTCACGCAGCTCTGGAAGGCGCACCATGCCCGTCCGGAGCCTGACCGAATCCATCCCAGCGCAGTGATCCACTCCGAGGCGCAGGTCGACGCCACGGCACGCATCGGCGCGCTGTGCGTGGTGGAGCGGGGCGCGCGCATCGGTGCGGGCACCGTACTGAAGTCGCGCGTGACGGTCAGCGAGGACTGCATCGTCGGCGATCGCTGCCTGCTCCACCCGGGCGTGGTCATCGGCGCCGACGGCTTCGGCCTGGCGCCGCACAAGGGGCGCTGGGTCAAGATCGAGCAGTTGGGAGCGGTGCGCATCGGCAACGACGTCGAGATCGGCGCCAACACCTGCATCGACCGGGGCGCGCTCGACGACACCGTGATCGAAGATGGGGTCAAGCTCGACAACCTGATCCAGATCGGCCACAACGTGCGGGTCGGCAAGAACACCGCCATGGCGGGCTGCGTCGGCGTGGCCGGCAGCGCGACCATCGGCGCCAACTGCACGTTCGGCGGCGGCGCCATCGTGCTGGGGCATCTGACGGTGGCCGACGGCGTGCATGTGTCGGCTGCGACCGTGGTCACCCGTTCCATTCATAAGGCCGGCCAATACACCGGTATGTTTCCCATCGATGACAATGCGAGCTGGGAAAAGAACGCTGCAACGCTCAAGCAGTTGCACAGCCTGCGCGAACGACTGAAGGCGCTGGAGAAGGCTCCCTCGAAAAAATGACGACGATGCAGGAACAGAAAATCATGACGACGACGCTCGATATCCATCAAATCCTCAAGCTGCTGCCTCACCGCTACCCGTTCCTGCTGGTGGACCGCGTGCTGGACATGGAAAAGGGCAAGCGCATCACGGCGCTCAAGAACGTGACGATGAACGAGCCGTTCTTCAACGGCCACTTCCCGCACCGTCCGGTGATGCCGGGCGTGCTGATGCTCGAGGCCATGGCCCAGGCCGCGGCGCTGCTGTCGTTCCATTCGCTCGACATCGTGCCGGACGACAACACCGTCTACTACTTCGCGGCCATCGACGGCGCGCGTTTCAAGCGCCCAGTGGAGCCCGGTGACCAGCTGACGCTCGAAGTCGAGATCGAGCGCATGAAGGCGGGCATTTCCAAGTTCAAGGGCCGCGCCCTGGTGGGCAGCGAACTCGCCTGCGAGGCTTCGCTGATGTGCGCCATGCGCCAGATCAGCTGACACGCCCGCAGCAAGCCGTTTCTTCAAAGGCATGACCCAGGTTCATTCGACGGCCGTCGTCGACCCCCAGGCACAGCTCGATGCCTCGGTGTCCGTCGGGCCCTACACCGTGATCGGCCCGCACGTGCGGATCGGCGCGGGTACCACCATCGGCGCGCATTGCGTGATCGAGGGGCGCACGACCATCGGGCGCGACAACAGGATCTTCCAGTTCTCGTCGCTCGGCGCCATTCCCCAGGACAAGAAGTACGCCGGCGAGCCGACCGAGCTCGTCATCGGCGACCGCAACGTGATCCGCGAGTTCTGCACCTTCAACCTCGGCGTGCCGGGGGCTGGCGGCATCACGCGTGTCGGCAGCGACAACTGGATCATGGCGTACACGCACATCGCACACGACTGCCGCGTTGACGACCACACCACGCTGTCTAACAACACCACGCTGGCCGGGCATGTGCACCTGGCCGACTGGGTCACGGTCGGCGGGCTCACGGGCATCCACCAGTTCGTCTCGGTCGGCGCCCACGCCATGCTCGGTTTTGCCAGCGCCGTCACGCAGGACGTGCCGCCCTTCATGCTGGTCGACGGCAATCCGCTGGCCGTGCGCGGTTTCAACATCGTCGGCCTGCGCCGGCGCGATTTTTCCGCCCAGCGGCTCGCTGCGGTGAAGCAGATGCACCGGCTGCTGTATCGCCAGGGCAAGACGCTCGACGAGGCGCGTGCGGGCATCGCCGCGCTGGCGACCGAAATGCCCGAAGCGGCCGGCGATGTCGCGCTGATGGAGGCCTTCCTCGCCAACTCGACGCGCGGCATCGCGCGCTGAAGTGACGGCGATGCAGACGGACGGACAGCGACGCTTCGCGCTGGTCGCGGGCGAAGCGTCCGGCGACCTGCTCGCCGGCCTGCTGCTCGACGGTCTACTGGCCCGTTGGCCCGATCTCCAGACCGCCGGCATCGGCGGCCCCCGCATGCTGGCCCACGGCTTCCAGAGCTGGTGGCCCCAGGAAAAGCTCGCAGTGCGCGGCTACATCGAGGTGCTGCGGCACTACGCGGAAATCGCCGGTATCCGCCGCCAGCTCAAGGCCCGGCTGCTGCAGGAGCGGCCCCAGCTCTTCATTGGCGTGGATGCGCCGGATTTCAACCTCGACCTGGAAGCCGGCCTGCGCAGCCAGGGCCTCAGGACGGTGCATTTCGTCTGTCCGTCGATCTGGGCCTGGCGGCCGGAGCGCATCGAGAAGATCCGGGCGGCGGCCGACCACGTCCTGTGCATCTTCCCGTTCGAGCCCGAATTGCTGGCGGAGCAGGGCGTGGCAGCGAGCTACGTCGGCCATCCCGTTGCCAACGTGATCCCGATGACGCCCGACCAGGCCGGTGCGCGTGCCAAGCTGGGCCTTTCGCCCGAGGCGCCGGTCGTCGCCTTGCTGCCGGGCAGCCGCCGTTCCGAGATCCGCTACCTTGCCGCTCGCTTCTTCGCCGCCGCTGCGCTGATGCAGAAGGCGCGGCCCGAACTCCAGTTCGTGGCCCCCGTCATCCCGGGCCTGCGCGTCGAGGTCGAAGCCTTGCTCCAGGCCAGCGGCATGGCCGGGCGCGTGAAGTTGCTCGACGGTCAGTCGCACGCCGTGCTGGCCGCCTGCGACGTCACACTGATCGCCAGCGGCACCGCCACGCTCGAGGCGGCGCTGTTCAAGCGGCCGATGGTCATCGCCTACAACATGAACGCGCTCTCGTGGCGTCTCATGCGGCGCAAGCAGCTGCAGCCCTGGGTGGGCCTGCCCAACATCCTGTGCCGGGAGTTCGTCGTTCCCGAGCTCCTGCAGGAGGCCGCCACGCCCGAGGCGCTGGCCGAGGCGACGCTGGCCTGGCTCGGCGCGCCGGAGAAGACGCGGGCGTTGCAACAAAGATTTTCAGAGCTGCATGTGCAATTGCAGCGCGATACGCCCACACTTTGCGCCGATGCGATCCAGAAAGTTCTTGAAGGCTGAGCAGGCCCCGCTGGCGTGGGATGCACCGGGCCTGATCGCGGGTGTCGACGAGGCGGGCCGCGGGCCCCTGGCGGGGCCGGTGGTGGCCGCGGCCGTGATCCTCGACGACATGCGGCCCATTCGCGGCCTCGCGGACTCCAAGACGCTGACAGCCCTGCAGCGCGAGCGCCTGCATGACCAGATCCTCGCCAAGGCGCTGTGCTGCTCCATCGCGCAGGCCTCCGTCGAGGAAATCGACACTCACAACATCCTGCAGGCGACCATGCTCGCGATGCGCAGGGCGGTGGAAGGGCTGCGGCTCAAGCCGGTGAAGGTGCTGGTCGACGGCAACCGCCTGCCCACGCTGGACGTGCTGGCTGAAGCCATCGTCAAGGGCGATGCGAGGGTCAAGGCGATTTCAGCTGCCTCGATCCTGGCGAAGGTGCACCGCGACCGGCTCTGCGAGCAGCTTCATACCGAATTTCCGCATTACGGCTTTGCCGGCCACAAGGGCTACGGCACGCGCGAGCACCTCGAGGCGCTGCAACGGCACGGTGCCTGCGTGCATCACCGTAGGTCGTTCAGCCCGGTGGCCGCGGCGCTGGCCCGCACGGGCGGCGTGCTGAACGTGGTGGTGCCCGCCGAATCCGAGCAGCCGGTAATGATGGCCGGCTCCATGGAGGTCGCGCGCCCCGACCTTCGCGCCGCGCCCTGAAGCCCGCAACGATGACTTCCGACACCGGCGCCAGCCACATCAGCTCGCGCGACAACCCGTTGCTCAAGGACCTGCGAAAGCTCGCGCAGGACCCGGGCGCCTACCGCAAGCTCGGCCGGCTCTGGCTCGAGGGCGACCACCTGTGCCGGGCGGCGCTCGCGCGGGGCGTCAAGCCCGCAATTGCAGTGTTCTCGGAGTCTTTCTGGCCCAAGGCGCCCGCCGAGTGGTCGGTTGGTGCTATCAAAACGGTAGTCGTCGCCGACGATCTGCTGCGTGGCATCAGCGGGCTCGAATCGCCGGCCCCGATGGGCTTCGTGCTCGACGCACCGGTCCGGCCTGAGCTATTGCCCGACGCTCCCACCGTGGTGCTCGACCGCCTTCAGGACGCAGGCAACGCCGGCTCCATCCTGCGCAGCGCCGCCGCCTTCGGCTTCACCCAGGTGGTCGCGCTCAAGGGAACGGCGGCGCTGTGGGCTCCGAAGGTGCTGCGCGCCGGCATGGGTGCCCATTTCGGCCTGCGGCTGATCGAAGGCGTGGACCTCGACGTGCTCGACGGCCTGAAGGTGCCGCTGGTGGCGACCAGTTCCCATCGCGGCGAATGGCTCCACAAGGCCGATCTGCCGCATCCCTGCGCCTGGCTCATGGGGCACGAGGGGCAGGGCGTTTCGCCGGCGCTGGAGGCCCGGGCCACGCGCCATATCCGCATCGCGCAGCCGGGTGGGGAGGAGTCGCTCAACGTGGCCGCCGCCGCCGCAATCTGCCTGCATGCGAGCGGAGCAGCCCTGCAGGCCGAATAACACATCCAGTCCGGGCTACAATCGGGGGCTTACTCGCAAATCAGCGTCGCCCGGCCGCCTACAACGCCATCCTCCCCTTAAGCAGCAGTCCCCAGGCATCGCGCCTGAGGCTCCGGGCGACCGTAACCATCCGGAGAACCCAGTGCTTTTGTCTCTCAAGGGAAGTTTCCCGCCCGCCATCCTGGCGCTCGCAGACGGCACGGTCTTTCTCGGCAATTCGATCGGAGCCGCCGGCTCCACGACCGGTGAAGTGGTGTTCAACACCGCCATGACCGGTTACCAGGAAATCCTCACCGACCCGAGCTACTGCCAGCAGATCGTGACGCTCACGTATCCGCACATCGGCAACTACGGCGTCAACGGCGAGGACATCGAAGCCGACAAGATCCATGCCGCGGGCCTGATCATCAAGGACCTGCCCCTCGTCGCCTCCAACTTCCGCAAGACCGCCACGCTGACCGAATACCTCGTGTCCGGCAACACCGTGGCCATCGCGAACATCGACACCCGCAAGCTCACTCGCCACCTGCGCACCAACGGCGCGCAGAACGGCTGCATCCTGGGCTTGGCCGCAGGCGAGACCGTGACGCAGGCGCTGATCGACAAGGCCATCGCCTCCGCCAAGGCCGCGCCGAGCATGGCCGGCCTCGACCTGGCCAAGGTGGTGTCGGTCAAGCAGACCTACGAATGGACCGAGACCGAGTGGAAGCTGGGTTCGGGCTACGGCGTGCAGATCACGCCGCGCTTCCACGTCGTCGCCTTCGACTACGGCGTCAAGAAGAACATCCTGCGCATGATCGCCCAGCGCGGCGCGCGCATCACCGTTGTGCCGGCGCAGACGCCCGCTGCCGACGTGCTCAAGCTGAAACCCGACGGCATTTTCCTGGCCAACGGCCCTGGCGACCCGGAGCCCTGCGACTACGCCATCAGCGCCGTCAAGGAGCTGATCGAGACCGGCATTCCCACCTTCGGCATCTGCCTGGGCCACCAGATCATGGCGCTGGCCTCGGGCGCCAAGACCTTCAAGATGAAGTTCGGCCACCACGGCGCGAACCATCCGGTGAAGGACCTCGACAACGGCCGCGTGAGCATCACCAGCCAGAACCACGGCTTCGCGGTCGACGAGAAGTCGCTGCCGGCCAACCTGCGTCCCACCCACATCAGCCTGTTCGACAACACGCTGCAGGGCCTGGCGCGCACCGACAAGCCCGCGTTCTGCTTCCAGGGCCACCCCGAAGCCTCGCCGGGCCCGCACGACATCGGCTACCTGTTCGATCGCTTCACGGCACTCATGGAAAAGAACAAGACGGAAAAGACGGAGAAAGAGAATGCCTAAGCGCACAGACCTCAAATCGATCCTCATCATCGGCGCCGGCCCGATCATCATCGGCCAGGCCTGCGAGTTCGACTACTCCGGCGTGCAGGCCTGCAAGGCCCTGCGCGAAGAGGGCTACAAGGTCATCCTGATCAACAGCAACCCCGCGACGATCATGACCGACCCGGCCACGGCCGACGTCACCTACATCGAGCCCATCACCTGGCAGACGGTCGAGAAGATCATCGCCAAGGAACGCCCCGACGCGATCCTGCCGACCATGGGCGGCCAGACCGCGCTGAACTGCGCGCTCGACCTCTGGCGCAACGGCGTGCTCGACAAGTACACGGGCGCGGCCACCAACAAGCCCGTCGAGCTGATCGGCGCCACGCCCGAGGCCATCGACAAGGCCGAAGACCGCCTGAAGTTCAAGGACGCGATGACCAAGATCGGACTGGGCTCGGCCCGCTCCGGCATCGCGCACACGATGGACGAGGCCTGGGCGGTGCAGAAGCACGTGGGCTTCCCGACCGTGATCCGCCCCAGCTTCACGCTCGGCGGCACCGGCGGCGGCATCGCCTACAACCCGGAAGAGTTCGAGACCATCTGCAAGCGCGGCATCGAAGCCTCGCCGACCAACGAGCTGCTGATCGAAGAATCGCTGCTCGGCTGGAAGGAATACGAGATGGAAGTCGTGCGCGACAAGGCCGACAACTGCATCATCGTCTGCTCGATCGAGAACCTCGACCCGATGGGCGTGCACACCGGCGACTCGATCACGGTGGCACCCGCGCAGACGCTGTCCGACAAGGAATACCAGATCCTGCGCAACGCCTCGCTGGCCGTGCTGCGCGAGATCGGCGTCGACACCGGCGGCTCGAACGTGCAGTTCTCGATCAACCCGAAGGACGGCCGCATGGTCGTCATCGAGATGAACCCGCGCGTGTCGCGTTCGTCGGCGCTGGCCTCCAAGGCCACGGGCTTCCCGATCGCCAAGGTCGCGGCCAAGCTGGCCGTGGGCTACACGCTCGACGAGCTGCGCAACGAGATCACCGGCGGCGCCACGCCGGCGTCGTTCGAGCCCTCGATCGACTACGTCGTTACCAAGATCCCGCGCTTCGCCTTCGAGAAGTTCCCGCAGGCCGATTCGCGCCTCACCACGCAGATGAAGTCGGTGGGCGAGGTGATGGCCATGGGCCGCACCTTCCAGGAGTCGTTCCAGAAGGCGCTGCGCGGCCTCGAAGTCGGTGTCGACGGCATGAACGAGAAGACGCAGGACCGCGAAGTGCTCGAGAAGGAGCTGGGCGAGCCCGGCCCCGAGCGCATCTGGTACGTGGGCGATGCCTTCGCCCAGGGCATGAGCGTCGAGGAAGTGTTCTCGCTCACGAAGATCGACCCGTGGTTCCTGGTGCAGATCGAGGAGATCGTGAAGATCGAGCTCGAACTCGAAACCAAGTCGCTCGACGACATCGACGCCGCCACGCTGCGCCTGCTGAAGCAGAAGGGCTTCTCCGACCGCCGCCTGGCCAAGCAGCTGCGCACCACCGACACGGCCATCCGCGAGAAGCGCCGCGCCCTGGGCGTGCGCCCGGTCTACAAGCGCGTGGACACCTGCGCGGCCGAGTTCGCCACCAACACGGCCTACATGTACTCGACCTACGAGGACGAGTGCGAGGCCGACCCGAGCGACAAGAAGAAGATCATGGTGCTCGGCGGCGGTCCCAACCGCATCGGCCAGGGCATCGAGTTCGACTACTGCTGCGTGCATGCCGCGCTCGCCATGCGCGAGGACGGCTACGAGACCATCATGGTCAACTGCAACCCCGAGACCGTGTCGACCGACTACGACACGTCCGACCGCCTGTACTTCGAGCCGCTGACGCTCGAGGACGTGCTCGAGATCGTCGACCGCGAAAAGCCGCTCGGCGTGATCGTGCAGTACGGCGGCCAGACGCCGCTGAAGCTCGCGCTCGACCTGGAAGCCAACGGCGTGCCGATCATCGGCACCTCGCCCGACATGATCGACGCGGCCGAAGACCGCGAGCGCTTCCAGAAGCTGCTGCACGAGCTCAAGCTGCTGCAGCCGCCGAACGCCACCGCGCGCACCGAAGCCGAAGCCCTCGAGAAGGCCACCGAGCTGGGTTACCCGCTGGTGGTGCGGCCGAGCTACGTGCTGGGCGGCCGCGCGATGGAAATCGTGCACGAGCAGCGCGACCTCGAGCGCTACATGCGCGAAGCCGTCAAGGTCAGCAACGATTCACCTGTGCTGCTCGACCGCTTCCTGAACGACGCCGTCGAATGCGACGTCGACTGCCTGCGCGACGCCGAGGGCCAGACCCTCATCGGCGGCGTGATGGAACACATCGAGCAGGCCGGCGTGCACTCGGGCGACTCCGCCTGCTCGCTGCCGCCCTACAGCCTGAGCGCCGAGACGGTGACCGAGCTGAAGCGCCAGAGCGCCGCGATGGCGGCCGCGCTGAACGTGGTCGGCCTGATGAACGTGCAGTTCGCCATCCAGCAGAAGGACGGCAAGGACGTCATCTACGTGCTCGAAGTGAACCCGCGTGCCTCGCGCACCGTGCCCTACGTGAGCAAGGCCACCGGCATCCAGCTCGCCAAGGTGGCGGCACGCTGCATGGCGGGCCAGTCGCTGAAGTCGCAGGGCATCACGAAGGAAGTGACGCCGCCGTACTTCAGCGTGAAGGAAGCCGTGTTCCCGTTCGTCAAGTTCCCGGGCGTGGACACCATCCTCGGCCCCGAGATGAAGTCGACCGGCGAGGTGATGGGCGTGGGCAAGACCTTCGGCGAAGCCTTCGTGAAGTCGCAGCTGGGCGCGGGCACGCACCTGCCGAAGTCGGGCAAGGTCTTCATCTCGGTGAAGAACAACGACAAGGCGCGCGCCGTCGAGGTGGCACGCGGCCTGGCCAAGCTGGGCTTCGAGCTGATCGCGACCAAGGGCACGGCTGCCGCCATCAACGCCGCGGGCATCGAATGCGCGACGGTGAACAAGGTGACCGAAGGCCGCCCGCACATCGTGGACATGATCAAGAACAACGAGATTGCACTGGTCATCAACACGGTGGAAGAGCGCCGCAACGCCATCACCGACTCGCGCCAGATCCGTACCTCGGCCCTGCAGGCCCGCGTGACCACCTTCACCACGATCTTCGGCGCCGAAGCCGCGGTCGAAGGCATGGGCTTCATGGACGAGCTCGGCGTGATCTCGGTGCAGGAAATGCACGCGCAACTGGCCACGGCCTGAGCGTCACAGCCATGGAAACGCAGCTCGTCGAACTCGGCCTGGCCGACTGGAACGCGGCCACGCCCAACGAGGCGTGGATCGCGGAGCTGGAGGCGGGCAAGGTGCTGTACTTCCCGCGCCTGGGTTTCGAGCTGCTGCGCGAAGAACGCAGCCTGCTCACGCCCAGCCTGCTGTCGCCGGACGTGCGCAACATCAGCCTCGATGCCAACGGCAAGCTCAAGGGCGCCGTGGGCGATGAGACGGTGCAGCGCACGGCGGCTGCGATGGTGGGGCGCTTCAGGGCGCAGGCCACGCAGCTCATCCACGGGCTGCTGCCGCACTACGCGCCGGCCCTGCGGCTGGCGCCTACCAGCTACCGACCAGCGCAGGTCGAGACGCGCGTGCAGTCGTGGCGCGCCGACGACCGGCGCTTGCACGTGGATGCATTCCCGTCGCGGCCGAACTACGGCGAGCGCATCCTGCGCGTCTTCACCAACGTGAACCCCGACGGCGCGCCGCGCGTGTGGCGCGTGGGCGAGCCTTTCGAGGACATCGCCAAGCGCTTCCTGCCGCGTGCCAAGCCGTACTCGCGCTGGCAGGCCAAGCTGCTGCAGGCGCTGCACGTGACCAAGTCGTTCCGCAGCGAATACGACCATCTCATGCTGCAGCTGCACGACGGCATGAAGTCGGACATGGCTTACCAGGAGAGTTCGCCGCAGGAAACCGCGAAGTTTCCGCCGGGTTCTGTCTGGGTGTGCTTCTCCGACCAGACTTCGCACGCCGTGATGGCGGGTCAGTACATGCTCGAACAGACCCTCCACCTGGACGCTTCCAAGCAATACAATCCCGCTTCGAGCCCGCTCGCCATCCTGAGCCGGCTGACTGGACGGACGCTCGTCTGAGCGCCGTCCCCCATCGACCGCCGAACGGCAGCGTTCGGCGGTTTCGCTTTATGGAGAACTAGATATGGCGACCATCCCCATCACCAAGCGCGGCGCGGAGAAGCTGCGCGAAGAACTGCGCCGGCTCAAGTCGGTCGAGCGGCCCGCGATCATCAATGCGATCGCCGAGGCGCGCGCCCAGGGTGACATCAGCGAAAACGCCGAGTACGAGGCCGCCAAGGATCGCCAGGGCTTCATCGAGGGCCGCATCCTCGAGGTCGAGGGCAAGCTGTCTGCCGCGCAGGTGATCGATCCGACCGAGCTCGATGCCGGCGGCAAGGTGGTGTTCGGCTCGACCGTCGAGCTCGAGGAAGAAGACAGCGGCGATGCCGTCAAGTACCAGATCGTGGGCGAGGACGAAGCCGACCTGAAGCAGGGCCTCATCAACGTGTCCAGCCCGATCGCACGCGCGCTCATCGGCAAGGAAGAGGGCGACACCGCCGAGGTGCAGACGCCTGGCGGCCTCAAGCGCTACGAGATCGTGGCGGTCAGCTACCTCTGATCGCCGCAGGCATGAAAGACCTGAAGGACCGTATTGCGCTGATGCTGGCTGCCTTCTGGTGGGGCAGCCTGACGACGATCGGCTTTCTCGTCGTGCCCATGCTCTTCGCGAAGCTGGGCAACCCGTCGGTGGCGGGCAATTTCGCGGCGCAGCTGTTCGAGGCGCAGAGCTGGATCGCCATTGGCTGCGGGGTGATCCTGCTGATCCATTTCAGGTCGAAGGCCGACGAGCGCATGAGCGGGCCGGCGATGACGACCATCTTCTTCATCCTCGGCGCGCTGCTGCTGGCGCTGCTGCAGCAATACGCGGTGGCGCCGCGCATCGTGGCTCGCGAGAACCTCAAGCTGTGGCATGCCATGGGCACCGGGATGTACTTCGTGCAGTGGCTGTGCGCCGGCGTGGTGTTGTGGCGCATCGGGGCCCGTACGGCAGGCTGAAGCGATGGCAGGGCAAGAAAAAAGGCGGCCCGGGCCGCCTTTTGCTTTTCCGCCTGTCGCTTCCTACTCTTTCCAGTATTCCGCGACCCAGCGAGCCGGCTTGATGAACCGGAAGGCTCGGTTGCGGCGGCCCGCAAGGGCGTCCGGCGGGTTGCACTCGCCATGGAACACCATGATTCGCGCGCCTTCGGGCACGAAGGGCTCTTCCCAGTAGTTGGTCGGCCAGGTCGGGATGCCGTGGTACTTGAAGCTCGGGCACCAGCCGTCGGGCCAGTAGGCCAGCTTTCCCTGCTTGTGGAGCACGTCCGACAGGTAGGTCTGCTCGTTTCGGTATTCGGCCTGGACCTTGTCCATGTTGGCCCGGAAATACGCCAGCACGTCGGCATGGGCGCCGAGCTCGAAGCGGTAGACCGAGGAGTTGCCCGTGATCCGGCCGCGTCGCCAGGGGCGGTCGTAGTCGTGGATGATCAGGAACTGACCCGGCTGCTCGAAGAAGGCGTCCAGGCTGCCCACGACGACCACGTCTAGGTCGAGGAAGAGGGCGGGGCCGCGCAGGCCGTGCAGGTCCTGCTCGAAGGTGGTGAGCTTCTTCCAGGCGCCGTCGCGCTGGCCGGGGGCCAGGTGCAGGTTGAGCGGCGGAATCGGCAGGCAGGTCACCTCGGGGCGCACGCCGTTGCCGTCGTCGGTCAGGCAGACGAACTTGAAGTCGCCGCTCAGGTGGCGGCGGACCATCGCGTAGAGGCGGTTGACGTATTCGGGGCCGTATTTCGTGCCCCACTTCATGCAGAGAATGTGGCGCTGGGCGCCTTCGGCGGCTGCCACCAGGCTCAATCCGCCTGGTTGCGCTTCTTGACCGACAGCGGCCGCTTCGCCTTGGCGCGCTTGATGGTGCCGCCGGGCGTCAGGCGCTGGTTGCCGAGCACGCGCAGCGTCTTGATTTCGGGGCGCTGGCCGCCGCGCTTGCTGTACTTGACGATCTTCACGTCGCGCGGGCCGGGCATGCGGTCTTCGTCGACCACGCGTTCCTTCTCGGCCTTCGGGCGCCACAGCACCAGCAGCTTGCCGATGTGCTGGATCGGGGCGGCGTCGAGTTCCTCGGCCAGTTCGCGCAGCATGGCGTCGCGGGCCAGGCGGTCATCGGAGAAGACGCGGATCTTGATCAGGCCGTGGGCCTTGAGCGCCGCGTCGGCTTCCTTCTTCACGGCAGGGGTGAGCCCGTCTCCACCGACCATGACGATCGGATCCAGGTGGTGAGCTTCGGCGCGATGCACCTTGCGCTCGGCAGGGGTAAGTTGAATGGCGGGCATCCCCGTATTATCGGCCCGTACACGAAGACCCCCATGAGCACCAAAGCCAAAAGCAAGAAAGTCAACAAGGCGTGGTTGCACGACCATATCAACGACCCCTACGTGAAGCTCGCCACGAAGGAAGGCTACAGGGCGCGCGCCGCGTACAAGCTCAAGGAAATCGACGAGGCGCTCGGCCTCGTCAAGCCGGGCCAGCTGGTGGTGGACCTCGGTTCCACCCCGGGCGCCTGGAGCCAGTATTTGCGCCGGCGCATGTCGCCCGGCGGCGCCGCGGCCGGCGAACTGAACGGAACCATCATCTCGCTCGACATCCTGCCCATGGAGCCCATCGAGGGCGTGACCTTCCTGCAGGGGGATTTCCGCGAAGACGCGCTGCTCCAGCAGCTGCTGGGCGTCCTGGCGGGCCGCAAGGCCGACCTGGTGGTGTCGGACATGGCTCCGAACCTCTCTGGCATCCATTCGGCCGATGCCGCCCGGGTGTCGCACCTGATCGAGCTTGCAATCGATTTCTCCCAGCACCATCTGAAGCCCGAGGGCGCACTGGTGGCCAAGGTTTTCCACGGTAGCGGCTACGACGAGCTGGTGAAGCTCTTCAAGGCCAATTTCCGCGTCGCGAAGCCCTTCAAGCCCAAGGCGTCGCGGGACAAGTCGGCCGAGACTTTCCTGGTCGGTGTAGGACTGAAGGCCGTGGATACGCCTTGAAACCGTGCCAAGCAACACGGCCGGCGGCACAAAGCCATGCCAGGCTATGGCCGCATTAGGGAAATGCCCGCTTTTCGTAGCTTGAAAAGCCTAAAATGGGGCGCAATTGCGTACCCACAGCGCGTTTTTTCATCCATCTGTCACGCGCCTTAGCCTGGAGTTTCGTTTGAACAATCAGTGGTTTTCCAAAGTTGCCGTATGGCTCGTCATTGCCATGGTGTTGTTCACTGTGTTCAAGCAGTTCGACACCCGCGGTGGCGTCGGCTCGGGGACAGTCAGCTACTCCGAGTTTCTGGACCAGGTCCGGAACAACCAGATCAAGAGCGCCGTCATTCCTGAAGGCGCCGCCGGCGGCGAGATCGTCGCCGTCACCAACGACGATCGCAAGATCCGCACGACCGCCACGGTCCTCGACCGCGGCCTCGTGGGCGACCTGATCGACCACAACGTCAAGTTCGACGTCAAGCCGCGCGAAGAAAGCTCCCTGCTCATGACCCTGCTGGTCAGCTGGGGCCCGATGCTGCTGCTGATCGGCGTCTGGATCTACTTCATGCGACAGATGCAGGGCGGCGGCAAGGGCGGGGCGTTCAGCTTCGGCAAGAGCAAGGCCCGCATGATGGACGAGAACAACAACACGGTCACCTTCGCCGACGTCGCGGGCTGCGACGAGGCCAAGGAAGAAGTCCGCGAAGTCGTCGACTTCCTGAAGGACCCGCAGCGCTTCCAGAAGCTCGGCGGCCGCATTCCGCGCGGCCTGCTGCTGGTCGGCCCTCCCGGCACCGGCAAGACGCTGCTGGCCAAGTCGATCGCCGGCGAGGCCAAGGTGCCTTTCTTCTCGATTTCTGGCTCCGACTTCGTCGAAATGTTCGTCGGCGTGGGCGCTGCCCGTGTCCGCGACATGTTCGAGAACGCCAAGAAGAACGCTCCCTGCATCATCTTCATCGACGAAATCGACGCGGTGGGCCGCCAGCGCGGCGCCGGCCTCGGCGGCGGCAACGACGAACGCGAGCAGACGCTCAACCAGATGCTGGTCGAGATGGACGGCTTCGAAACCAACCTCGGCGTGATCGTGGTGGCTGCCACCAACCGCCCCGACATCTTGGACGCGGCCCTGCTGCGCCCCGGCCGCTTCGACCGCCAGGTCTACGTGACGCTGCCCGACATCCGCGGCCGCGAGCAGATCCTCGGCGTGCACATGCGCAAGGTCCCGCTGGGCCAGGACGTGAACCCGAGCGTGATCGCCCGCGGCACGCCCGGCATGTCCGGCGCCGACCTGGCCAACCTCTGCAACGAAGCCGCCCTGATGGCTGCCCGCCGCAATGCGCGCGTGGTCGAGATGCAGGACTTCGAGAAGGCCAAGGACAAGATCTTCATGGGCCCCGAGCGCAAGAGCATGGTCATGCCCGAGGAGGAGCGTCGCAACACGGCCTACCACGAGTCCGGCCACGCCCTCATCGGCAAGCTGCTGCCCAAGTGCGACCCGGTCCACAAGGTCACGATCATTCCTCGCGGCCGCGCCCTCGGCGTGACCATGAGCCTGCCCGCGCAGGACCGCTACAGCTACGACCGCGAGTACATGCTGAACCAGATCAGCATGCTGTTCGGCGGCCGCATCGCCGAGGAAGTGTTCATGCACCAGATGACCACCGGCGCCAGCAACGACTTCGAGCGTGCCACCAATTTGGCGCGAGACATGGTCATGAAGTACGGCATGAGCGATGCGCTCGGCCCGATGGTCTACGCCGAGAACGAAGGCGAAGTGTTCCTGGGCCGCTCGGTCACCAAGACCACGAACATGAGCGAGCAGACCATGGAGAAGGTCGACTCCGAAGTCCGCCGCATCATCGACGAGCAGTACGCCCTGGCGCGCCGCCTGATCGAGGAGAACAGCGACAAGATGCACGCCATGGCCAAGGCACTGCTCGAATGGGAAACCATCGACACCGAGCAGCTCGACGACATCATGGCCGGCCGCGCGCCCCGTCCGCCCAAGGACTGGACGCCGCGCGTTCCGCCTTCGGGCAGTGGTGGCAGCGGCGGCACGCCCGCCGTGTCGACCGACCCGGCGCCCAACGCAGCGTGAGCGCGAGCCAGGCGTCAAACCACAACGGGGCCTCTGGCCCCGTTTTCGATGGCGGGCATGCGGCTGCCGGTGCCGCCTTCTGGCAGACCTCCCGCTTCCGCATCGACCTCGCGCAGCCGCGCGTGATGGGCATCGTCAACGTCACGCCCGATTCCTTCTCGGACGGCGGCGCCCACGCCTCCACCGAAACCGCGCTGCGCCACTGCGAGCAACTGCTGAAGGAGGGCGCCGACATCCTCGACATCGGCGGCGAATCGACCCGCCCCGGCAGCCCCGCTGTGCCGCTCGAAGCCGAGCTGGCGCGGGTGGTGCCGGTGGTGCGCGAGGCGGTGAAGCTGAACGTGCCGATCTCCATCGACACCTACAAGCCCGAAGTCATGCGCGCCGTGCTCGACCTGGGCGCGGACATCGTCAACGACATCTGGGCGCTGCGCCAGCCAGGCGCGCGCGAGGCCGTCGCGGTGCACCCTTCGTGCGGCATCTGCCTGATGCACATGCATCGCGATCCGCAGACCATGCAGGCCGTGCCCATGGCCGGCGACGTGATTCCCGAAGTGCTGTCGTTCCTCTCGGCCCAGGTGCAACTCCTGCGCGAGATGGGAGTCGATCCCTCGCGCATCACGCTCGACCCCGGCGTGGGCTTCGGCAAGACGGTGGCGCAGAATTTCGCCTTGCTCGCGCGGCAGCGCGAACTGCTTGCCGGCGGCTATCCGCTGCTGCTGGGCTGGTCGCGCAAGTCGTCGATCGGCGCGGTCACCGGCATCGAGGTGGCGGGTGAACGCATCGTGCCCAGCGTCGCCGCGGCGGTGCTGGCGGTGGACAGGGGAGCAGCCGTGGTGCGCGTGCACGACGTGCGCGACACCGTCGCGGCACTCGCGGTATGGCGCGCCATGAAGGCGCAAGAGTCACAACAACAAACACAAGAGCAGACAGGATCAACATGACCCGCAAATATTTCGGTACCGACGGCATCCGCGGCACGGTGGGCCAGGCGCCCATCACGCCCGACTTCGTCCTGCGCCTCGCGCATGCCGTGGGCCGCGTGCTCAAGAAGACACAGTCGCGTCCGACGGTGCTCATCGGCAAGGACACGCGCATCTCGGGCTACATGCTCGAATCCGCGCTCGAATCGGGCTTCAACTCGGCTGGCGTCGATGTCGTGCTGCTGGGCCCGCTGCCGACGCCTGGCGTGGCCTACCTCACGCGCGCCCAGCGTGCGAGCCTCGGCGTGGTGATCAGCGCGAGCCACAATGCCTACCCCGACAACGGCATCAAGTTCTTCAGCGCGCAGGGCACCAAGCTCGACGACGCCTGGGAGCTGGCCGTAGAAGCCGCGTTGGAAGAAGACCCTGTGTGGGTCGATTCCGCCAACCTGGGCAAGGCCCGCCGCCTCAACGACGCGCCCGGCCGTTACATCGAGTTCTGCAAGAGCACCTTCGCCAACGACCTGACGCTGCGCGACATGAAGCTGGTGGTCGACGCCGCGCACGGCGCGGCCTACCAGGTGGCGCCCAACGTGTTCCACGAGCTGGGCGCGGAAGTGACGAGCATCGGCGTTTCGCCCGACGGACTGAACATCAACAAGGGGTTCGGCGCCACGCATCCCGAGGCGCTGATCGCCGCGGTCACGGCGCAGAAGGCCGACTACGGGATCGCCCTCGACGGCGACGCCGACCGCCTGCAATTGGTCGACGCCAGCGGGCGCCTCTTCAACGGCGACGAACTGCTCTACCTCATGGTGTCCGAACGCATCGCGCGCGGCGACAAGCCGGTGGGCGTGGTCGGCACGCTCATGACCAACAAGGCCGTCGAGATGGCCTTGCGCAAGCAGGGCATCGAGTTCGTGCGCGCCAAGGTCGGCGACCGCTACGTGCTCGAAGAACTCGACAAGCGCGGCTGGCTGCTCGGCGGCGAGGGCTCCGGCCACCTGCTGGCGCTCGACCGCCATACCACCGGCGACGGCATCGTGAGCGCGCTGCAGGTGCTGCAGGCCTGCGTGCGCAGCGGCAAGACGGTGGCGCAGCTGCTCGAAGGCGTCACGCTGTTCCCGCAGACCCTGATCAACGTGCGCCTCGCGCCCGATCAGGACTGGAAGGCCAACAAGGCGCTGGCCAGCGAAACCACTCGCATCGAAGCCGAGCTCGGCGATGCAGGCCGTGTGCTGATCCGTGCGAGCGGTACCGAGCCGCTGGTGCGCGTGATGGTCGAGGCGCGCGATGCGAAGCAGGCCGAATCCTGCGCAAAGCGCCTCGCGGCTACGTTGGAGCCCGCGCGATGACGGCCGCCTCGGCGCAGATCGAGGTCTTCATCGCCGACTACCGCAACGCCGCACATGCGGCCGCGCTGGTCGGCCTGCTCGATGCCTATGCCAGCGACCCGGCCGGCGGCGGCAAGCCGCTCGATGCCGCCGTGCGCGAGAGCCTGCCGGCGGCACTGGCCGCGCGTCCCCAGGCCTTCAGTGTGCTGGCGTATGACGGCGGGCAGCCCGTCGGGCTGATCAACTGCATCGAGGGCTTCTCGACCTTCGCAGCCAGGCCGCTGGTGAACGTGCACGACGTGGTGGTGCTGCCCAGCCATCGAGGGCAACGCGTGGCGCAGAAGATGTTCGCGCGGGTCGAGGAAGAGGCCCGCAGGCGCGGGGCGTGCAAGCTCACGCTCGAGGTGTTGTCGGGCAACGCGCCCGCGCTGCGCGCCTACGAGCGCGAGGGCTTCGCGGGCTACCAGCTCGACCCGACATTCGGCACAGCCGTCTTCCTGCAGAAGAAGCTCTGAGGACAAGGGACCAAAGAAAAAGGGCCGGGGCGAATCATTCGCCGCCGGCCCTTTGTTCGTCGACCCTCTTCAACCTGAAGAGGAGTCGTCGAAACGGGTGGATCAGAAACGCGTCACCGGCATTTCAGCATCGGCCTTGCCCGGTGCGTACTTGCCCAGCTCCCACTTGGCGATCGCATTGCGGTGCACTTCGTCCGGACCGTCCGCGAAGCGCAGCGTGCGTGCGCCGGCATAGGCGGCAGCCAGCGGGAAGTCGTCGCACATGCCGCCACCGCCGTGGACCTGCATGGCCCAGTCGATCACCTGGCAGGCCATCGACGGTGCGACGACCTTGATCATCGCGATCTCGTTCTTCGCGACCTTGTTGCCGGCCACGTCCATCAGCCATGCGGCCTTCAGCGTGAGCAGGCGGGCCATGTCGATCTTGCAGCGAGCTTCGGCGATGCGCTCCTGCGTCACGGTCTGCGAAGCCACGGTCTTGCCGAAGGCCACGCGCGAGGAGGCGCGCTTGCACATCAGCTCCAGCGCGCGCTCGGCCAGGCCGATCAGGCGCATGCAGTGGTGGATGCGTCCGGGGCCAAGGCGGCCCTGGGCGATCTCGAAGCCGCGGCCTTCGCCCAGCAGCATGTTGCTGGCGGGCACGCGCACGTTCTCGAAATACATCTCGACGTGGCCGTGCGGCGCGTCGTCGTAGCCCATCACGTTCAGCGGGCGCACGATGCGGATGCCCTTGGCGTCGGCCGGCACCACGATCATGCTCTGCTGCGAATGGCGCGGTGCCTCGGGGTCGCTCTTGCCCATGGTGATGAAGACCGCGCAGCGTGGGTCGGCCGCGCCCGAGATCCACCACTTGTGGCCGTTGATGACGTACTCGTCGCCCTGGCGCTCGATGCGCGTGGAGATGTTGGTGGCGTCGCTCGAAGCCACTTCGGGCTCGGTCATGGCGAAGGCCGAGCGGATCTGGCCTTCGAGCAGCGGTTTGAGCCAGCGTGCCTTGATCTCTTCCGAGCCGTAGCGCGCGATGGTCTCCATGTTGCCGGTGTCGGGCGCCGAGCAGTTGAAGGCTTCCGAAGCCCATGGCACCCGGCCCATGATCTCGGCCAGCGGGGCGTATTCCTGGTTGGTCAGGCCGGCGCCGTCGTAGCCCGACGCTGCGGCGCTGTCGACCGGCAGGAACAGGTTCCACAGGCCCTGGGTCTTGGCCTTTTCCTTGAGCTTTTCGACCGTCTTGAGCGCGGTCCAGCGCTTGCCGGCGACCGTGTTTGCGGCCAGCTCGGCCGCGTACTCGGCCTCGGCCGGGTAGATGTGGTCGTCCATGAAAGCCTGGACGCGTTTCTGCAGGTCTTTGGTCTTGGCCGAGTATTCGAAATCCATCTTCGTCTCCTGGTGGGGTGGGGCGGCTTATGCCTTTTGGGCAAACTGCCAGGCCATGTCGGCCATGGGGCGGGCGCCGCGGGCCGAAGCCACGGCTTGCTCGCTCGACGCGGTTCCGGCCTCGACCCGCTTGGCAATGCCTTGCAGGATCGCGGCCATGCGGAACAGGTTGTAGGCCTGGTAGAAGTTCCAGTCGGGCGCGAGCGCCTCGGGCGTGCTGATGCGGGTGCGCTCGCAGTAGCGGCGGATGTATTCACTCTCGGTGGGAATGCCCAGCGAGGCGACATCGACGCCGCCGATGCCGCGCCCAGTGCTCGGCGGCATATGCCAGGACATGCAGTGGTAGCTGAAGTCGGCCAGCGGGTGGCCCAGCGTGGAAAGCTCCCAGTCGAGCACCGCGATGATGCGCGGCTCGGTGGCATGGAACATCACGTTGTCGAGGCGGTAGTCGCCGTGGACGATCGACACCTTGCTCTCGTCGCGCGCGCTAGCGGGCATGTGCGCGGGCAGCCAGTCGATCAGCCGCTCCATGGCCTCGATGGGTTGCGAGAGCTCACCCGCGCCGTCGGCCGAAGCCTTGTACTGCTTGCTCCAGCGGCCGATCTGGCGCTCGAAGTAGTTGCCGGGCTTGCCGTAGTCGGCCAGACCGCGGGCGGCGAAGTCGACCGTATGCAGCGCGGCGATCACGCGGTTCATCTCGTCGTAGTGGGCGTCGCGCTCGGCGTTGCTCATGCCGGGCAGCGACTGGTCCCACAGCACGCGGCCCTGCATGAACTCCATGACATAGAAGGCGCGGCCGATGATGCTCTCATCCTCGCACAGGCAGTACATGCGCGGCACCGGCACGTCGGTGCCGGCCAGGCCGCTCATCACCTTGAACTCGCGCTCCACCGCGTGGGCGGAAGGCAGCAGCTTCGCGACCGGGCCCGGCTTGGCGCGCATCACGTAGCTCTGCGTGGGCGTGACCAGCTTGTAGGTCGGGTTCGACTGGCCGCCCTTGAACATCTCGACCGTCAGCGGGCCCTTGAAGCCGTCGAGGTTCTTCCCGAGCCAGGCCGCGAGCGCGTCGACGTCGAAGGCGTGCTGTTGCGAGACGGCACGGGTGCCGATGAAGGAGGAGAAGTCCTGGCTCATGTCGGTATGTCTTGTCTGCCTGGGGTTGTCGTTGTAGTTGTCGTTCTAGCTTTCAGCTTCCGAGACGCGCATCAACGCCGAACGGTCGAGCACCACGAGGCCGCCCGGTTCGATGCGGATGGTGCCCTCGCGCTCCATGGTCTTCAGCTCCTGGTTGACGCGCTGGCGCGAAGCGCCCAGCAACTGCGCCAGTTCTTCCTGCGCCAGTTGCAGGCCGATGCGCATCTGGCTGCCGTCTTCCAGGTTCGGCACGCCGTAGCTGCGCACGAGGTGGATGAGCTGCTTGGCCAGCCGCGCCCGCAGGGGCAGGGTGTTGAGGTCTTCCACCAGCCCGAAGAGCGTGCGGATGCGCCGCGCCTGCAGCCGCATCAGCGCCTCGTACAGCTCCACGTGCGAGGCCAGGATCTTCTGGAAATCGGCGCGTGCCACGCACAGGATGGTGGTGTCGCCATGCGAGTAGGTGTCGTGCGTGCGCCGGTCCCCGTCGAACATCGCCACGTCGCCGAACCAGATGCCCGGTTCCACGTAGGTCAGCGTCACCTGCTTGCCCGAGACGGCCGTCGAACTCACGCGCACCGCGCCTTTGGCGCAGGCAATCCAGTGTTCGGGCGGATCGCCGCGGGCGGCGATCAGGTCGCCGTCCTTGTAGCGTTTGACGAAGGCGCATCGGAGGATGTCGTGCCGCAGCGATGGAGAAAGGGAAGAAAACCAGCGACCACTGTTGATCGCTTCACGTTCTTCGATGGTAAGAATGGGGTCGTCCATTGGTCTGTCCTCTCGGCGACTGGAAAGCTGGTGGGTGTCACGGGAGCGACGCCGTCGGGCGCTACCCGCTTGCTCGGTTGCTGGGCTGTCTATTCGTACTGCGGCGGCTTCTTCTCGAGGAACGCGGCGATGCCGATGCCCGCGTTCGCGTGGTGCAGATTGCGCACGAAGTGGTCGCGCTCCTGCGAGAGCTGCGAGGCCAGCGTGGCGCCCTGGGCCTCGCTCAGCAATTCCTTGATGCTGGCCAGCGAGTTCGGCGCGCGCGCGTTGAGACGGCCGGCCAATGCCAGCGCGCCCGCGAGCGCCTGGCCGCTTTCGGTGAGCTCGTTGACGAGGCCCAGCGCGTGCAGGCGCGGCGCGGCGATGCGCTCGCCGTTCATCAGCCATTCGCTGGCCAGCTGGCGCGGCAGTTGCCGCCCCAGGTGCCAGCTCAGGCCGCCGTCGGGCGATAGCGCCACGTTGCTGTACGAGGCCGCGAAGACCGCGTCGCGCGCCGACACCACGAAATCGCAGGCCAGCGCGAGCGAAAAGCCCGCGCCCGCCGCCGCGCCTTCGACGGCCGCGATGACCGGCTTGGGAAAGGTGCGGATCGAATCGATCCAGTTGTGCAGGCCCTCGATGCTCTCGGCCTGCACCGAGCGGTCGAGCTGCCGGTTGGCCAGCAGGCGTTGCAGCGAGCCGCCGGCGCAGAACCATGAGCCTTCGCCCACGATGACCACGCTGCGGATCTCCGCGCTGTTCTCGGCCTTGTTCAGCGCCTCGATGCCCGCGGCGTAGATGTCGGGGCCCAGCGCGTTGCGCTGGCTGGGGTTGGAGATCGTCAGCACCATGGTGCTGCCCTCGCTCGTACTCTTGAGTTCTGCGGTGCTCATGGCTCGGTTCCGTGCTTTCTTACTCGGTCTTCATTCTTCTTCGTGCAGCAGGCTCAGGCCCAGCGCGCCGCGGCGGCGCAGCCACGGGCTCGGGCGATAGCGCGGGTCGCCGTATACCGTCTGCAGGTTGAACAGCACCTCGAGCATGTTGGTCGGGCCGTAGAGGTTGCCCATGGCGAGCGGGCCGCGCGGATAGCCCAGGCCCAGCTGCACGGCGGTCTCGAGGTCCGCCGGCGTGCATACGCGCTGCTGGCACATGTCGGCGGCGATGTTGACGATGGTGCCGATCACGCGCTGCGTGACGAAGCCGCCGCTGTCGCGGATCACGCTCACGGCCTTGCCGTCGCGCGCGAAGAGGGCGTGCGCCGCGTCGCGGATGTCGCGGCGCGTGGCCGGGTTGGTGGCGAGCACGCGGCGCTTGGTGGCGGCGTCGTCGATCATCATGTCGATGCCGACGGTGCGGGTGGCGTCCAGGCGCTCGACGGCGGCCACCGTGGTCACATCGAAGCCCAGCGGCGCGACCAGGATCAACGATTGCGGCGCGGCCGTGGCGCCGCTGTCGATCTGCGCGCCCAGCGTGTTCACGAGGCGCAGCAGCTCTGCGCGGCGCGCGGCACGCGGCGACACCCAGACCGAGGGCGTGCCCTCGACCACCGGCGCGGGCGCCTCGGGCACCTGCTGCATCACGCCGTCGTTGTAGCGGTAGAAGCCTTCGTTGGTCTTGCGGCCCAGCGCGCCGGCGGCCAGGCGCTGCGCGGTGATCACGCTGGGACGGAAGCGCGGCTCCTCGAAGTACTGGTGGTAGATCGACTCCATCACCGGGTGCGACACGTCGAGCGCCGTCAGGTCCAGCAGCTCGAAGGGGCCGAGGCGGAAGCCGGCCTGGTCCTTGAGGATGCGGTCGACGGTCGCGAAGTCGGCAACGCCTTCGCCGACGATGCGCAGCGCCTCGGTGCCGTAGCCGCGGCCCGCATGGTTGACGATGAAGCCGGGCGTGTCCTGCGCCTGCACGGCGCTGTGGCCCATCTGCGTGGCATAGCCTGCCAGTTGCTTGCAGACCTCGGGGGCGGTCTTGAAGCCCGCGACAACTTCGACCACCTTCATCAGCGGCACCGGGTTGAAGAAGTGGAAGCCGGCGATGCGCCCGGGGTGCTTCAGCCCTGCGGCGATGGCCGTCACCGAGAGGGAAGAGGTGTTGGTGACCAGCGTGGCGGTCTCGGCCACGACGCCTTCGAGTTCGCGGAACAGCTTGCGCTTGACTTCGAGGTCTTCGACGATGGCTTCGACCACCAGGTCGCAGCCGGCCAGCGCCTGGACCGAATCGACCGCCTTCACGCGGGCGATGTACGCGTCGCGCGTGGCGGCGTCGATCTTGTTCTTCTCGTGCAGCTTGTTCCATTGGGCTGAGAGAGCCTCGCGGCCGCGCTCGGCGGCACCCGCGAAGCTGTCGAGCAGCAGCACCTCGCTGCCCGCCTGTGCGGCGATCTGCGCGACGCCGCGCCCCATGGCGCCGGCGCCGACGACGCCGATTCGGGAGTAGTTCACTGTCATTTGCTGGAGATTTTCACTGGTTGGGTGGTATCCGGGCCTGCAGGGCAGGCGTCGACACGGGGGCCGTACGCGCCGGCACCGCGGTCGAAGTCTTCGATTTTGCAGCCCCGCGCGGGCGGGGCGTGACGGGTTTTACGCGGGGGCGCGCTTTCAGGGCGCACGGCGGCTGCGGTCGATGACCATGCTCAGCGAGATGGCGACCAGCACCAGGCCGAGGCCGACCCAGCTCATCCAGGCGCCGGCGTCGTTGGCGAGCAGCCAGCCGCCGAGCGCCGCGCCCACGGCCTGTCCGGTGTAGATGCCGGAGCTGTTGAGCGCCACCGAGCCCGGCGCGAGCGCGGGTGCGAGGCCCACCAGCCGGGCCTGTTGCGCCGAATTCGTGGAGAAGCAGCCCAGGCCCCAAGGCACCAGCACCACCGCCAGCCAGGCGAGCGTGGAGGCCAGCGGCCACAGCAGCAGGCTGGCGGCGATCAGCACCGTCGTGATCAGCACCATGCGGCCGGCACCCACGCGGTCGATGTACCGGCTGACCACCATGTTGCCGACCAGCCCGCAAGCGCCGAAGAGTGCCCACATCACGCTCAGCGTGGTGGCGTCGGCGCCGAAGCTCTGCTTGAGGATCGGGCCGAAGTAGCTGAACAGCACGAACTGGCCGGCGCCCTGCAGCGCCGTGACCGACACGATGCCCATCAGCACGGGGCTGCGTAGCACGCGCGACCATGCGGCGGCCGTCAGCGCTGCGGGGCGGATGCCGTTCGGCAGGGTGAGCCAGACCCATGTCGCACTCGCGACACTGAGCAGTGCGATGGCCGCGAAAGCCATGCGCCAGCCCAGATGCCCGCCGATCAGCGCACCGATGGGCAGGCCCAGCACCGAGGCCATCGACCAGCCGAGAAAGACGAAGGTGACGGCGCGCCCGCGATGCTCGGGCGGCACAAGCAGGCCGGCGCAGGCGGCAGCCTGTGGCGTGAAGATGGCTGGCGCGATCACCGTGAGCATGCGCACCGGCAGCAGTGAGCCGAAGCTCGGCATCAGTGCGCAGAGAACGTGCCCGGCGGCGTACCAGAGCAGGGAGAGGGCCAGCAGTTGTCGGCGGTCCCAGCCTGCGACCGCAGCGGCCAGCAGCGGCGCGCCGATGCACATGACCGCGGCAGCGGCCGTGATGAGTTGTCCCGCCGTGGCGGCCGTGACCGAGAGCGAGGCGCTGATCTCGTTGAGCGTGCCGGGCACGACCATCACGCCCGTGCCGATCACGAAGTTGCCGACGAGCAGCGCCCAGAGCGCACCCCGGGACGCCGGCTGGCTCACCGGCGGACCTGCAGCGCGCCGGGATTCACGATGTTCGTGGGGTTGCCGTTGATGTAGCTCACGACGTTGTCGAAGGCCTGACCGAAGTAGCTCTCGTAGCTTTCCTGCTCGACGTAGCCGATGTGCGGCGTGCAGATGCAGTTTTCGAGGCGCAACAGCGCGTGGCCTTGCAGCGGCGGTTCGCTCTCGAACACGTCGACGGCGGCGAGCCCGGGGCGGCCACGGTTGAGGGCTGCTAGCAGGGCATCTGCCTCGACCAACTCGGCACGCGAGGTATTCACGAACAGGGCGGTCGGCTTCATGCGCGAGAGGTCTTCCAGCGTGATGAGGCCGTTGGTTTCCTCGTTGAGCCGCAGGTGCACCGACAGCACGTCGGCCGCGGCGAAGAACTCGTGGCGGTTCTGCGCAACCTGGAAGCCATCGGAACGCGCCTTGGCACAGCTGGCTTCACGGCCCCAGATCACGACCTGCATGCCGAAGGCCTGCCCGTAGCGCGCGACCAGTTGGCCGATGCGGCCGTAGCCCCAGATGCAAAGCGTCTTGCCCTTGAGCACGGAGCCGATGCCGAAGTTGGGCGGCATCGACGCCGACTTGAGCCCTGACTGCTGCCAGGCACCGTGCTTGAGATTGCTGATGTACTGGGGCAGCCGACGCATGGCGGCCATGATGAGCGCCCAGGTGAGCTCGGCCGGTGCCTGGGGAGAGCCGGAGCCCTCCGCCACGGCCACGCCGCGCTCGGTGCAGGCCGCCACGTCGATGTGCCCGGCAACGCGTCCGGTCTGGGAAATGAGCTTGAGCTTCGGGAGCTTTTCGATCAGCTGGCGCGAGATCTGGGTGCGCTCCCGGATCAGCACGATCACGTCGGCGTCCTTGAGGCGAACCGACAACTGCCCAATGCCTTTCACCGTGTTGGTATAGACCTTGGCCGCGTATGCGTCCAGCTTGGAGGCACAGCGCAGCTTGCGCACGGCGTCCTGGTAATCGTCGAGGATCACAATGTTCATGGCGTGCCATTGTGCCTCGCAGCATTGGAATGTCGCGCCTGCGAACGTTTGGATACCCACCCCGAAGCCGCTCGCAGGGCGGTTCCGGACCCAATAGGCGCTCAATGCAGGCGTGTGGAGCGCGGGGCCGTGGCCATGGTTTTTGCGGCTTCCAGTGCGGCCAGGCGGTCGAGCTCGGCGCAGACGTCGGCCATGCGGCCGGAGATCACCACGCGGTTGGCACTGCGCTGCTGCCCCTTGCCGTCAACGACCCGGACCACGCGCAGAGGGCGCGCCGGCGAGGCAGCCGTTTCCGGGGAGGAAACACCGCCAGAGCGGGCGGTGCAGGCAGGGCGCACCGCCACGTAGCGCAATCCTGCCGCGGATTCGGTGGCGTCGAGGTGATTCCCGCGATGAGCGCGGCGTGCCGGCATCAGGCGATTGGCCAGCGATTGCAGCGGCATCCAGATATCGGCGATGGCGAGGAGGGCGATTCCCATGTGAACTCCAAGAAAGTATGAGGTTGAACACAGGCAGGATTTCTTGAATCGGCCGCGACAGGGTGATGGCGACTCTTCGCCATACGCCCGCCACCTGTCGAGGCCGGATGGGGATGTGGTGCTGCGGAAGGCAGGCCGCCCGGGCCTACATCAGCATGGTGTTCCGGATGAGGCCGACTGCGAGGCCTTCGATTTCGAACGGCTCTCCGGGCTGGACGATGATGGTCGGGTAGTCCGGGTTCTCGGCGTGCAGCTCGATGACCTGCTTGTTGCGCTTCAGGCGCTTGACGGTCACTTCGTCGCCCAGGCGCGCCACCACGATCTGGCCGTTGCGCGCCTCCTTGGTGGCCTGAACCGCGAGCAGGTCGCCGTCCATGATGCCGGCGTCGCGCATCGACATGCCGCGCACCTTGAGCAGGTAGTCGGGCTGCCGCTGGAACAGTGTGTTCTCGACGTAGTAGGTCTGGTCGACGTGCTCCTGCGCCAGGATGGGCGAGCCGGCTGCGACGCGGCCGATGAGCGGCAGTGCGAGCTGGGCCATGCCGGGCAGAGAGAGCGAGAACTGGTTGCCTTCGCGATGGCGCGTCTCGTTGAGCGAGCGCAGCGCGTCGCCCTTGAGGCGGATGCCGCGCGAGGTGCCGCTGACGAGTTCGATGACGCCCTTGCGAGCCAGTGCCTGCAGATGCTCCTCTGCGGCATTGGCTGACTTGAAGCCGAGTTCGTTGGCGATCTCGGCGCGGGTGGGCGGCGCACCGGTGCGTGCGATGGCGCTCTGGATGAGATCCAGGATCTGCTGCTGGCGGGCTGTAAGCTTCACGGCGAACTGCATATGTGGTTCCTTGCGGTACTGGCTGGATATCCAGTGGCTGTATTTTTAACCAGTTTTTTTAAGTTGACAAGCCATGGTTAATTCCTCTTCGCCTGAACTGCGCCGACGCGTGGTGGTTCTGGGCACCGGCGGCACCATCGCGGGGCGGGCCGCCAGCAGCGACGACAACATCGGCTACACCGCCGCGCAGGTGGGCGTGGCCGACCTGCTGGGTGGTATCGAGGCGCCCGACGGCGTGACGCTCGAAGCCGAGCAGGTGGCCCAGGTCGACAGCAAGGACATGTCCTTCGACATCTGGCAGCAGCTGGCCCGACGCTGTGCCCACTGGCTGGCGCAGGCAGATGTGGCCGGCGTGGTGATCACCCATGGCACCGACACCATCGAGGAGACCGCGTTCTTCCTTCACTCGGTGCTGGCGCCATCCAAACCCGTGGTGCTCACCTGTGCGATGCGTCCGGCCACAGCCCTGTCGCCCGACGGACCGCAGAACGTGCGCGATGCGATCGGCGTCGCGACGACTCAGGGGGCTCAGGGCGTGACGGTGGTGTGCGCCGGTGTCGTCCATGGCGGGGTAGACATCCAGAAGGTGCACACCTATCGGCTCGACGCCTTCGCGTCGGGCGATGCGGGGCCCGTCGGCTATGTCGAGGAAGGGGAAGTGCGCCTCGTCCGTCCCTGGCCGCAAGGACAGGCAGTGCCGGCGGCGAAGATCCTGGAGGCGGCTGCGGTGCAGTGGCCCCGGGTCGAGATCGTCATGAGCCACGCCGGCGCCAGCGGAGCGGTGATCGATGCGCTCCTGCTGCATGGCGGCGCGGGGCCCCTGCGTGGGCTGGTGCTCGCCACTACTGGCAACGGCACCCTGCACCATGCGCTGGAAGCGGCTGCACTCAAGGCGCGGGACGCTGGTGTCTCGGTGATCAGGGCAACGCGTTGCTCCAGCGGTCGCATCCTGCCGAAGGCCGGCGATCCGCTGCGCGATGCAGGCGCACTGACGCCGGTCAAGGCGCGCATCGCACTGATGCTGGAACTGCTGGGGTGAAAACGAAACCGCCCCTGTCGAAGGGGCGGTTTCAGGGGAGTCAGGTCAGCTGCTCAGCGCGGCAAGTGCCCGCTGCGTGATCTCGTCGACCGTGCCCACGCCCTTGATGGCGCGGTACTTCGGCGCGGCGGCCGGATCGGTCTTGGCCCAGGCGGAGTAGTAGTCGACCAGCGGACGCGTCTGCTGGCTATAAACGTCGAGCCGCTTGCGGACGGTCTCTTCCTTGTCGTCCTCGCGCTGGATCAGGTCCTCGCCGGTCACGTCGTCCTTGCCTTCCACCTTGGGCGGATTGAACTTGACGTGGTAGGTGCGGCCCGAAGCCGGGTGAGAGCGGCGGCCGCTCATGCGCTCGATGATGTCGCCGAAGGGCACGTCGATCTCGAGCACGTAGTCGAGCTTCACGCCGGCCGCCTTCATGGCGTCGGCCTGGGGAATGGTGCGGGGGAACCCGTCGAAGAGGAAGCCGCCGGCGCAATCGGGCTGCGCGATGCGTTCCTTCACCAGGTTGATGATCAGGTCGTCGCTGACCAGCGCGCCGGCGTCCATGACGGCCTTGGCCTGTAGTCCGAGCGGGGTGCCGGCCTTGACGGCTGCGCGCAGCATGTCACCGGTCGAAATCTGGGGAATGCTGTATTTCTGGCAAATGAAGGCCGCTTGCGTGCCTTTGCCCGCCCCGGGCGCGCCCAGCAAAATTAGTCTCATGGTGTCCTCGGACGGTTCTTAGATTTTGTGTCGCGCCGAGCATCGGCCCCATGGCCGGGCTAGGCGGAGTTGCTTCGAGGATAGCATGCGTGCCCTTGGGGAAATCCCGCTGCCGTAGCCCTCGAGACGCCTGGACTCAGGCGCCGGCGGCAGCGAAGACCGCGCGCACGCGTGCCAGGTCTTCGGGCGTGTCGATGCCGGGGCCCGGCGCGACATGGCTCACATGCACCGCGATGCGATGGCCGTGCCACAGCGCGCGCAACTGTTCGAGTGCTTCCGTCGCCTCGACGGGCGCGGGAGGCAGGGACGGAAAGCGCCGCACGAAGCCTGCGCGATAGCCATAGATTCCGATGTGGCGCAGCGGGGCAGGGGCGGCAGGCAGCACGGCAGGCGCGGCACCGTTGGCGGAGCCGTCGCGCCACCACGGGATCGGCGCGCGACTGAAGTACATCGCGTTGCCCTGCACGTCGAGCACCACCTTCACCACGTTGGGATTCATGAAGTCGACTACCGAATCGATCTCGTGGGCGGCGGTGCTCATCGCCGCTTCGGCGTGCGTGGCCAGCGTGCTTGCCACGGCATCGATCAGCGCGGGGTCGATCAGCGGCTCGTCGCCCTGAACATTGACGATGATGTCGTCGCCGTCCAGTCCCAGCTTTTCGCAGGCTTCGGCCAGCCGGTCGGTGCCGCTCGGGTGGTCCTGGCTGGTGAGGATGGCCTCGACGCCATGCATCTTGCACGCATCGATGATGGAGGGATCGTCGCCCGCGACCACCACGCGCGCCGCACCGGATTCGCTCGCACGTTGCGCTACGCGCACCACCATGGGCACGCCGGCGATGTCGGCGAGGGGTTTGTTGGGAAGCCGCGTCGACGCCAGCCGCGCCGGAACCAGGACAGTGAAGCTCACAGCCCGAGCTCTTCGTCGGAGAGCGTGCGTGCCTCGTTTTCGAGCAGCACCGGAATACCGTCGCGCACCGGGTACGCCAGGCGGGCGCTGCGAGACCACAGCTCCTGCTTCTCGGGGGTCCAGGTCAGCGGCCCCTTGGTGACGGGGCAGACGAGCAGTTCAAGCAGCTTGGTATCCATCGAGCGATGATAGCTTTGCGTCGAGGGCCGCGAAGAATTCCGCGGAAGGCACGAACTCCAGCGGCACGGCCAGCGCGTCGGGCGCCCTGCGCCACAGCTTGACCGCGTCCTTCTCGGTGCAGACAAGGGGTTGCGCAGCGCCTGCCGGGCGCTGCCAGCCCTCGAAATCGAAGTGATCGGGAAGTGAGATGGTCTCGGCGAGCGTCAGGCCATGCGCTCGCAGCATCTCGAAGAAGGCTTCCGGCCGTGCGATGGCCGCCAGCGCGGTCACCGGCTGGCCTGCTAGGGAAGTCAGCGGGACGCGTCTTCCGTCGCTGGCCAGCGCATCGTGGGCCAGTTTCCGCGTGGCGGTGTGCCCTCCGGCGAAGGCGGGCCGCGCGCCGCTGTGCAGCACCAGATCGCAGCGACGCGGCCAGGCTTCGCGCAACGGGCCTGCGGGCAGCCGCCAGCCGTTGCCGGTGCCCCGGTCGTCGAACACGCAGATCTCGATGTCGCGCGCGAGCGCCAGATGCTGCAGGCCGTCGTCGCTGACGATGACCTGCGTAGCCGGGTGGCGTTCGAGCAGCGCGCGTGCCGCGTCGATGCGCCGGCGCGCGACGAACACCGGCGCCTTGGTCGCGTGATGGATCAGCGCAGGCTCGTCGCCTACATCCTGCGGATCGCTGTCACCGAGCACTTCGCGGCAGTCGTCGGTACGACGGCCATGGCCGCGCGACACGACACCGACTTGCACTCCCCGCGACTGCAGATGGCGCACGACGGCCATCACGACCGGCGTCTTGCCAGCCCCGCCCGCAATCACGTTGCCGACCACGATCACCGGCACGCGCACGCGTTCGGTCCGCAGCCATCCCACGCGATAGAGCCAGCCGCGCACCGCGAAGAGCGCGGCGTAGACGAGCGACAGCGGCCACAGCAGGCATGCCAGGGGGCCGTGACGCAGCCAGGCGTCCTGCAGCCGCGAGGAACCCTTGTTGCCGTTGTCGCTGCCGCCGTTAGGCACTCAGTGCCCGGCTTGCGCCGTCGACTGGGCCGCGAAGGTGATCTGCATCAGGCCGGCACGGCGCGCGGCTTCCATCACCGTCACCACGGCCTGGTGCGGGCTGGTCGCGTCGGCACTGATGATTACCACGCTGTCCTTGCCGCCCGTGGCCGCGGCGGCGAGGGCGGCCGTCACGGTTTCCACGCTGCGGTCGGCCACGGCGTTCTTGTTGACCGAGTAGCGGCCATCGGCCGAGACCGCCACGATCACTTCCTTCGGGTAGTCGCGCTGCGCGTCGACGTCCGCCGTGGGCAGCCGAAGCTGCATCTCGGTGAACTTGCTGTACGTGGTCGACAGCATCAGGAAGATCAGGATCACCAGCAGCACGTCGATGAACGGGATCAGGTTGATCTCCGGCTCGTCGCGCGCGCCGTGGCGGAACTGCATGCGGGCGCGGGTCATGACAAGCCTCCGCCGGGCCGCCCCAAGGAGGCGGCGGCCCCCTTGGGGGGCAGCGCAGCACACGCAGTGGCAAGCGTGGGGGTCATCATTTGCGCAGGGCGTTGAGGTGGCGGGCGAAGCGCTCGCCGGAAAGCTCGAGGTTCAGCAGGTACTCATCGACCCGGCTGCGGAAGTAACGCCAGAAGATCAGCGTCGGAATGGCGACGATCAGGCCGAAGGCGGTGTTGTAGAGCGCGATCGAGATGCCGTGCGCCAGTTGTGCCGGATTGCCCGAGCCCACCGCGCCGCTGCCCGGCGACTGCGAGCCGAAGATCTCGATCATGCCGATCACCGTGCCCAGCAGGCCCAGCAACGGGGCAGCAGAGGCGATGGTGGCAAGCGCCGGCAGGTAGCGCTCGAGCTTGTGCGCCACGGTGCGTCCGGAGGCCTCCATGGCCGCGCGCAGATCGTCTTCGGTGCAGCGCGGATTGGCGTTCAGCGCGCGCAGACCGGCGGCCAGGACCTGGCCGAGCATCGAGTTGCGTTCCAGTTTGGTCACGACGTCCGGACCGGGAATGGCTCCGTGCGACGCGGTGATGGTTTCGTCGAGCAGCTTCGGCGGCAGTACCCTCACGGTCTTGAGACTCGTGAAACGTTCTATAACCAGCGCGAGCGCAATGACCGAACATGCGAGCAAGGGCCAGATCGGCCAACCCGCGGCAACTATGATGGAAAACAAGAAAATCCTCCGGCCCGTAGACTGCAAATGCGCGGCGATTATCCACTGAGCCCACCATCGTCACGCGCCTTGTTTTTGTGTCGGCAAGGACGCACAGATTCTGTGGATAACTTTGTGATTAACCTGCTGCGCAACTCGCCGCGACCCGCATGGGGTGGCCTTTTCGCTGGAACGACTGAATTTTGAGCAGCACTTTTTTCAATGAAATCAATGGCTTGCACGAGAAACCGTGCGCCTGTCCTGCCCTGGGGGCCGAAGCTGGGGTGCATGCTGCCCGTTGTGGAAGAGTGGCATCCGGCCGAGCGGGCGTTTTGTGAACTTGCGTGAACCGAATTCCGCGCCCGGGCCGCGAGTCTGGGCTGTCGGCGCCTTGTGCCGCGCGGTCGCCGACGCGCTCGACGCCCGCTTCAACCCGGTGACGGTGCGCGGCGAGATTTCCGGTTTTTCCCGGGCTTCGAGCGGACATTGTTACTTCGCGCTCAAGGACGAGTCCGGCCAGCTGCGCTGCGCGATGTTCCGCCGCGCCGCCGGCCTGCTCGATTTTTCGCCCCGCGACGGCGACCAGGTCGAGGTGCGCGGGCGACTTGCGGTGTACGAGCCGCGCGGCGATCTGCAGCTGGTGGTCGAGAGCCTGCGCCGTGCCGGGCAGGGCGCTCTGTTCGAGCAGTTCATGCAGCGCAAGGCGCGCCTGGAAGCCGAGGGCCTCTTCGATCCGGCGCGCAAGCGGGCGTTGCCGACCATGCCGCGTTCGATCGGCATCGTCACCTCGCTCGGCGCTGCTGCCTTGCACGACGTGGTCACCGCGCTGCGAAGGCGTGTTCCACACATTCCGGTCGTACTTGCCCCGGCAGCAGTGCAGGGGGCCAACGCGCCAGGCGAACTGGTGCGTGCGTTGCAGTCGCTCTATGAGCTCGCGCCTGCCGTCGACGTGATCCTGCTGGTGCGCGGCGGCGGTTCCATCGAAGACCTCTGGGCCTTCAACGACGAGACGCTGGCGCGCACCATCGTTCGGAGCCCGGTGCCGCTGGTCAGCGGCGTGGGGCACGAAACCGACTTCACCATCGCCGACTTCTGCTCCGACCTGCGCGCGCCTACGCCCACTGCCGCGGCGGAACTCGTGAGCGCGCCACGAGACGTGTGGCTCGGTGCGCTCGATCTGCTCGAGGAGCGGCTCGCCGACGCGCTGGGCGGTCGCGTCGACGTGCTCGGACAGCGTCTCGACCAGGCGGCGGGACGCCTGGGCCGGCCTTCCAATCTCGTGACTCGCCAGCAGTTGCGCCTCGCGCATCACGCGCAGCGGCTTCGCTACACGGTGATGTCCAGAAGGGAGCGCCTGACGCAGTTGCCGCGCCAGATCGCAGCCGACTTTCCCCTGAAGCTGGGACGCGCGGTGGTGCAGCGTCGTGATCGGCTGGATCGCGTAGCCCTGCGCATGCGATTGCTCGATCCGGCATTGGTCTTGCAACGTGGCTATGCATGGCTGACCGATACAGACGGTCATGCGATCGTCAGCGCCGCGCAACTTGCACCGGGCGATGCGGTCAAGGCGCGACTCTCCGACGGCGAAGTCGACCTGACCGTCACGCCGGGCGGCGCAACGGGAACGCGTCCGACGCCGTCTCGATGATTACTTCCTAGAATCCCTGATTCCCACAACCAACCCACGAGAAAAAACCATGGAACATGTGCTCCCACCCCTGCCGTACGCACTGGACGCGCTGGCACCCGAGTATTCGAAGGAAACCCTCGAGTACCACTACGGCAAGCACCACAACGCCTACGTGGTGAACCTCAACAACCTGCAGAAGGGCACCGAATTCGAATCGATGACGCTCGAGGAGATCGTCAAGAAGTCCAGCGGCGGCATCTACAACAACGCCGCGCAGATCTGGAACCACACCTTCTTCTGGAACTGCATGAAGCCGCAAGGCGGCGGCGCTCCCACCGGCGCGCTGGCCAAGGCCATCGAAGCCAAGTGGGGCAGCTACGACGCCTTCAAGGAAGCGTTCGTGAAGTCGGCCGTGGGCAACTTCGGCTCGGGCTGGACCTGGCTGGTGAAGAAGGCCGACGGCTCGGTGGACATCGTGAACACGGGCGCCGCCGGCACGCCGCTGACGACCGCCGACACCGCGCTGCTGACGGTGGACGTCTGGGAGCACGCCTACTACATCGACTACCGCAACCTGCGCCCGAAGTTCGTCGAGACATTCCTGGCCAAGCTGGTCAACTGGGACTTCGTCGCCAAGAACTTCGGCTGATCCCGAACTCGCCCAACAAAAAAGCCGACCCATGGTCGGCTTTTTTGTTGGCTATGGACAGCAAATGATCAGCGCTTGCCGGCTGCGAACAGCTCGCCGCCGAGCTTGGCGCCCTTCTTGATGTTCTTCTTGGCGAACCAGCCCTGGTTCATTTCGAGCACGTAGCGCACCGGCTCCTGCGAGCAATGCGTGCTCTCGGTCATGGGCTGCATGTCGGCCAGGTTGACGATGCGGCCGTCGTCGGCAACGAAGGCGGCGGTCAGCGGCAGGATCGTGTTGCGCATCCAGAAGCACTGTGTTGCCGGTTGCTCGAACACGAAGATCATGCCTTCGGCCTGGGGCATTTCCTTGCGGAACATCAGGCCGATTTCACGTTGAAGAGGGGTTTGCGCGACCTGCGCGTCGATCTTGTACAGGCCGACCGACAGTTGCGTGCGCGGCAGGTCGGTCTGGGGTTGCTGCTGGGCATGCGCCTGCATCATGAACGATGCGGATGCGAGAAGCAGGGAGAGCAGGGCGGCTAGACGCTTGATGAGCATCGGACGACTCTTTCAGGGCGGGGCCAGGGCCCGGCCTGGATTAAAAATGCCAATAAAAATGCCCGCTGATGCGGGCATTGCCGGTGAGCGGGGAAGCTTACACCTTCTTGGCAGCGGCCGTGTGGGCCTTGGCAACGTGGCGAACCTTGTGCTTCTTGGCCGCGGCGTGCTTCTTGGCGGGAGCGTGCTTGGCGGCAGCCTTGGCTGCGGGTGCCGGAGCAGCCGTGGTGGGTTCGGCTTGTTGAGCGAAAGCGCCGACGGCGAAGAGACCGGCGACCAGGGCTGCGAGCAGCTTGTTCATGAACATATCCTTTGAAATTCGTTGATCTGGATTGGCCTTCTTGCGGAAGGTAGACATTCAACGAAGGCCGTTTTCCGCGGTTGACAGGACAAAGCTGCTTTCAGGCGAAAAAAAAGCGCTCCGAAGAGCGCTTCTTTTTTGCAGGCAGGCCGAATTACTTCGGGGTGCCGCCTTGGGTCGACTTGCGCTTGACGCTGCCGTCCTTGTTGCGACGACGCTGGTCGCGGGTTTCAGCACGCTTCTCGCCAGAGGCAGCAGCCTTGTCGGCACCGATGGCGCCGCCTTCGGGGGTCTTGGCTTCGTCGCCAGCCGGGCCCTTGACCTGGCCAGCGGGCTTGGCGGCCTTCTTGGTTTCGGCGCGCTGCTGCGACTTGCTGTTGGTGGCGTTGCCTTGCTCGGGCGTCGTACCTGCCGGGTTTTGGGCGTAGGCGCCAGCGGCGAACAGGCCAGCGATCATGACTGCGAGAATTTTGCTCATTGATGATTCCTCTATCGAGAATTGGTTGGAAACGCCTCCCGGCGAGCAGAAGGTCAGCCACTAACGAGGCCATTGGCCCGTCGGTTGACAAACGCTTGCTGATGGGTTGCGTCTAAAATGTACAGCGATTTGTTCGCCGGCTGTACAGCGGAATACGCGCCGTGTCTGAATTCGCTGACAGTTGTCAAAAGTACGTCAATCCCGGAGCCGTCCTCTCTCATGACCAGTTATCAGCACATCAAAGTCCCGACCGAAGGCCAGAAGATCACGGTCAACGCCGACAACTCCCTCAATGTGCCTGACCAACCGATCATTCCTTTCATTGAGGGCGATGGAACCGGCCTGGACATCACGCCGGTGATGCTGAAGGTGGTGGACGCCGCCGTGGCGAAGGCCTACGGCGGCAAGAAGAAGATCCACTGGATGGAGGTCTACGCCGGCGAGAAGTCGACCAAGGTCTACGGCCCCGACGTCTGGCTTCCCGAGGAAACGCTGCACGCCGTGCGCGACTACGTGATTTCCATCAAGGGTCCGCTGACCACGCCCGTCGGCGGCGGCATCCGTTCGCTGAACGTCGCGCTGCGCCAGGAACTCGACCTCTACGTCTGCCTGCGCCCCATCCAGTATTTCGAGGGTGTTCCGAGCCCGGTGCGCGAACCGCACAAGACGAACATGGTGGTCTTCCGCGAGAACTCGGAAGACATCTACGCCGGCATCGAGTTCGAAGCCGAGAGCGAAAAGGCCAGGAAGCTCATCAAATTCCTGCAGGACGAAATGGGCGTCAAGAAGATCCGCTTCCCCAACACTTCAGGCATTGGCGTCAAGCCCGTGTCGAGGGAAGGCACCGAGCGCCTCGTTCGCAAGGCGCTGCAATACGCGATCGACAACGACAAGCCCAGCGTCACCCTGGTGCACAAGGGCAACATCATGAAGTTCACCGAAGGTGGCTTTCGTGACTGGGGCTACGGCCTCGCTGCCAAGGAGTTCGGCGCCGAGCTGATCGACGGCGGCCCGTGGATGAAGTTCAAGAATCCGAAGACGGGCAAGGAAATCACCGTCAAGGACAGCATCGCCGACGCATTCCTGCAGCAGATCCTGCTGCGTCCCGCCGAATACAGCGTGATCGCCACGCTCAACCTCAATGGCGACTACGTGTCCGACGCGCTCGCCGCGCAGGTGGGCGGCATCGGCATCGCCCCGGGCGCGAACCTGAGCGACACCGTCGCGATGTTCGAGGCCACCCACGGTACGGCCCCCAAGTACGCCGGCAAGGACTACGTGAACCCCGGTTCCGAGATCCTCTCGGCCGAGATGATGCTGCGCCACATGGGCTGGAAGGAAGCCGCCGACCTGATCATCAGCTCGATGGAAAAGTCGATCGCCAGCAAGAAGGTCACCTACGACTTCGCGCGCCTGATGGACGGCGCGACGCAGGTGAGCTGCTCGGGCTTCGGCCAGGTGATGATCGACAACATGTAATTGCCGTGCATTCCGACGTCCCCGGGGCGTCGCGGCAATCGAAGGAGCCCTTGAACTTCCGGAAGGAATTCAAGGGTTTTTTATTGGTTTTTCATCCAGCGGCCAGCTGGAGTTTTTGCCTAAAACTCCTTGCCGCAGCCCTTCATCGAAATGCTGTCGCAAGCGCCGCAATCCCCTTGAATTGTCGGATATGCGCCACCAAGTTTTTCCGGGTCGGCACAGCGCTTGCACGCTCTATAGAATCATTTTCATGGCAACGAGAATTCCCAAAACTCCTACCACCCCGCCGGCGCAGAAACCGGCCGGGGACGACGGAGATTCGGTCGTCCTGGAGCGCCGGCCGCAGAAAACTGCGCCGCCCCAGATGTACCAGGTGGTGATGCTGAACGACGACTACACGCCCATGGAGTTCGTGATCGTCGTGCTGCAGGAATATTTCAACAAGGATCGCGAGACCGCCACCCAGATCATGCTCAAGATCCACCTCGATGGCCGGGGCGTCTGTGGGGTTTATTCCCGCGACATGGCCGCCACCAAGGTCAACCAGGTCATGGAAGCCGCGCAGCAGGCCGGGCATCCGCTCCAGTGCGTGAGCGAACCTGTTGCATGAACCAGTTGAATTGCGCAAGCTCCAACCCATCTGAGAACTTATTTACAGCAAGGCAAAAGGAAATCACATGATTGCCCAGGAACTGGAAGTCAGCTTGCACATGGCCTTCGTCGAGGCCCGGCAGCAACGCCACGAGTTCATCACCGTGGAACATCTGCTGCTCGCTTTGCTGGACAACCCGAGCGCCGCGGAAGTTCTGCGCGCCTGCTCGGCCAACGTCGACGACCTGCGGGCGTCGCTCACCAACTTCATCAAGGACAACACGCCCCAGGTGGCGGGTACCGACGATGTAGACACCCAGCCCACCCTGGGTTTCCAGCGCGTGATCCAGCGCGCCATCATGCATGTGCAGTCCACCGGCAACGGCAAGAAGGAAGTCACCGGCGCCAACGTGCTGGTCGCGATCTTCGGCGAGAAGGACTCGCACGCCGTGTACTACCTGCACCAGCAGGGTGTCACGCGCCTCGACGTGGTGAACTTCATCGCCCACGGCATCAAGAAGAGCGATCCGCCTGAAGCCGTCAAGGGCAGTGGCGAAGCTCCCTCGGGCGAAGGCGAAGAGGGTGGCGGCGAACGCAACGAGAAGGCTTCGCCGCTCGAGCAGTTCACGCAGAACCTCAACCAGATGGCCAAGGACGGCAAGATCGATCCGCTGATCGGCCGCGAGTACGAGGTCGAGCGCGTCATCCAGATCCTGTGCCGCCGGCGCAAGAACAACCCGCTGCTGGTCGGCGAGGCCGGCGTGGGCAAGACCGCCATCGCCGAGGGCCTCGCATGGCGCATCACTCAGGGCGACGTGCCGGAGATCCTGGCCGAGTCGAACGTGTTCTCGCTTGATATGGGCGCGCTGCTGGCCGGCACCAAGTACCGCGGCGATTTCGAACAGCGCCTGAAGGGCGTTCTGAAGTCGCTGAAGGACAAGCCGAACGCCATCCTCTTCATCGACGAGATCCACACCCTGATCGGTGCGGGTGCTGCCTCGGGCGGCACGCTCGACGCGTCGAACCTGCTCAAGCCGGCGCTCTCGAGCGGCCAGCTCAAGTGCATCGGCGCGACCACCTTCACCGAATACCGCGGCATCTTCGAGAAAGACGCGGCCCTGTCGCGTCGTTTCCAGAAGGTCGACGTGGTCGAGCCGTCGGTGCAGGAAACCGTCGACATCCTGAAGGGCCTGAAGTCGCGCTTCGAGGAACACCACGGCGTGAAGTACGCCGTGGCGGCCCTGCAGGCCGCGGCCGAGCTCAGCGCCAAGTACATCAATGACCGTCACCTGCCCGACAAGGCGATCGACGTCATCGACGAAGCCGGCGCAGCCCAGCGCATCCTGCCGCCGAGCAAGCGCAAGAAGACCATCAGCAAGACCGAAGTCGAGGAAATCGTGGCGAAGATCGCGCGCATTCCCCCGGCCAACGTCAGCAACGACGACCGCAGCAAGCTGCAGACCATCGAGCGCGACCTCAAGAGCGTTGTGTTCGGCCAGGACAAGGCACTCGAAGTGCTCGCCTCGGCGGTAAAGATGGCTCGCTCGGGCCTCGGCAAGGGCGACAAGCCCATCGGCTCGTTCCTGTTCTCCGGCCCCACCGGCGTGGGCAAGACCGAGGCCGCGAAGCAGCTCGCCTACATCATGGGCATCGAGCTGATCCGCTTCGACATGTCGGAGTACATGGAGCGTCACGCGGTGAGCCGCCTGATCGGCGCGCCTCCGGGCTACGTCGGTTTCGACCAGGGCGGCCTGCTGACCGAAGCCGTCACGAAGAAGCCGCACGCGGTACTGCTGCTCGACGAAATCGAGAAGGCGCACCCGGACATCTTCAATGTGCTGCTGCAGGTCATGGACCATGGCACGCTGACCGACAACAACGGACGCAAGGCCGACTTCCGCAACGTCATCATCATCATGACGACGAATGCGGGCGCCGAGACCATGAACAAGGCGACCATCGGCTTCACCAACCCGCGTCAGGCGGGCGACGAAATGGGCGACATCAAGCGTCTGTTCTCGCCTGAATTCCGCAACCGGCTGGACGCCATCGTCAACTTCAAGGCACTCGACGAACAGGTCATCCTGCGCGTGGTCGACAAGTTCCTGCTGCAGCTGGAAACCCAGCTCAGCGAGAAGAAGGTGGAAGTCACCTTCAGCGACAAGCTGCGCAAGCACCTGGCGAAGAAGGGCTTCGATCCGCTGATGGGCGCACGTCCGATGCAGCGTCTGATCCAGGACACGATCCGTCGTGCACTGGCCGACGAACTGCTGTTCGGACGCCTTACCGACGGTGGCCGCCTCGAAGTCGACCTCGACGACAAGGACGAAGTGCTGCTCGACATCCAGCCGCTTCCGAAGAAGGAGGGCAAGTCCAAGCCCGAAGCAGAGGAAGCAGCAGCAGGGTGATACCTTGCGGTTCCTGAAATGAAGCCAAAGGCCGGTAGCATCGCTACCGGCCTTTTTCTTTGGGCCCGCCCATATCGAATCACCGTCACAGCCGCCCCAGCCGCCTCCCGCCTTGATCCTCCCCGAACTCAGCCACGAATGGAAAACCGGCCTCTCCCTCGCATGGAGCGGCTACATCGCGGTGTTGTCGGTGTGGATCGTGATGCAGAAGCGCGCACCGGTGTCGACGATGAGTTGGATCCTCTCGCTGGCGCTGCTGCCGTTCGCGGGCTTCGTCGTCTATTACTTCCTCGGGCCGCAGCGCTTGAAGAAGCAACGTCTCAAGCGGCTTCGCAGCCGTGCTGGCGCCTCGGCCCAGGCCGACGTGGCACGGCTGCGCGACGCAGCGCAGAACGCGCCACCGGCGCTGCAGCAGATGGCGAAGCTGGGCACCGCGACCTGCGGGCTGCCGGTGTCGAGCGCCGTCGACGTCGAGCTGCTCTCGGGCGGCGCACGCACCTTCGATGCGATCTTCGAAGCGGTGCGCGCCGCACGAAACCACATCCACCTCGAGTACTACATCTTCGAGCCCGACAGGATCGGCACCGCGCTGCGCGACCTGCTGACAGAGCGCGCCAAGGAGGGCGTGAAGGTACGCCTGCTGATCGACGCGCTCGGCTCCAAGCGCATCGGCCGCAAGTTCATGGCGCCCATGCTGGAGGCGGGCGTCGAGGTGGCGCTCTTCCACGACACCAAGATCGGCCGCCGCCTGCGCCCCGTGACCAACTACCGCACCCACCGCAAGATCGTGGTGTGCGACGGACGCGTCGGCTTCACGGGCGGCGTGAACATCACCGACGAGGAAGACAAGCGCACCAACCCCGACGCCTACCACGACGTGCACCTGCGCATCGAAGGCAGCGCGGTGCGCTGGCTGCAGACCACCTTTCTCGAAGACTGGGCTTATGCCACCGGCGAGAACCTGCGCGGCCTGGACGATGCCCTGAACGCCATGCTGCCCCAGCTGGAGGCGGGAGACATCCCCGTGCAGATCGTCACCAGCGGCCCCGACAGCCCCATGGAGGCCATCCACCGCATGCACGTCGAAGCCATCCATTCGGCCACGCACCGCGCCTGGCTCACCACGCCGTACTTCGTGCCCGGCGAGCCGGCGCTCATGGCATTGACGAGCGCCGCGCTGCGCGGCGTCGACGTGCGCCTGCTGGTGCCGCGCCGCAGCGACTCGGCCATCGTGAGCGCCGCCGCGCGTTCGTACTTCGACGAGCTGATCGCCGCCGGCGTGAAGGTGTGGGAGTACAAGGCCCGCATGCTCCATTCCAAGACCTTGGTGGTGGACGACCATTGCGCGATGATCGGCACGGCCAATTTCGACAACCGCAGCTTCCGCCTCAACTTCGAGGTCTGCGCGGTGGTCTATGGTCCGGAACTGTCCCGGCCGCTCGCGACGCAGTTCGAGACCGACCTGCACAGCTCCGGCGCGGTGCGCGCCAACCGGCGCCAGGGCTTCTGGCGCCGCCTCGGCGACGCCATCGCCCGCCTGTTTTCACCCTTGCTCTGAATGAACCACACCTTTCTCTGGCACGACTACGAAACCTTCGGTGCGGTGCCGCGCCGCGATCGTCCATCGCAGTTCGCGGCCATCCGCACCGACGCCGAGCTCAACGAGGTCGGCGAGCCGCTGATGATCTACTGCAAGCCCGCGCCGGACTACCTGCCCAGCCCCGAGGCCTGCCTCATCACCGGCATCACGCCGCAGCTGTGCCTGGAGCGCGGCATTCCCGAGCACGAATTCGCCGCGCAGATCGAGCGCGCCTTCTCGCAGCCCGGCACCATCGGCGTGGGCTACAACACCATCCGCTTCGACGACGAGGTCACGCGCTTCCTGTTCTGGCGCAACCTGATCGATCCGTACGCGCGCGAATGGCAGAACGACTGCGGCCGCTGGGACCTGCTGGACGTGGTGCGCCTCACGTATGCGCTGCGCCCCGAAGGCATCGAGTGGCCGAAGAAGGAAGACGGCAAGCCCAGCTTCAAGCTCGAAGACCTGGCGCGCGCCAACGGCCTGCTGCACGAGTCGGCGCACGATGCGCTGTCTGACGTGCGCGCCACCATCGCGCTGGCCCGCCTCATCCGCAGCAAGCAGCCCAAGCTGTTCGACTTCGCCTTCGGCCTGCACAAGAAAGATCGCGTCGCCACCGAGCTGGGCCTGCCCGCGACGCGCGAGACCGCGAAGCCCTTCCTGCACGTCTCGGGCATGTTCCCGGTCGAGCGCGGCTGCCTGGCCGTGATGTGGCCGCTGGCGAGCCACCCCACCAACAAGAACGAGCTGCTGGCCTGGGACCTGGCCCATGACCCCAGCGAGCTGCGCGACATCGACGTCGAGACGCTGCGCCTGCGCCTCTTCACCCGCACGGCCGACCTGCCCGAGGGCGTGGTGCGCCTGCCGATCAAGGGCGTGCACCTCAACAAGTCGCCGATGGTCGTCGGCAACCTGCGCACGCTCGCAGCGCCCATGGCCGAGCGCTGGGGCGTCGACCTCGACACGGCGATGCGCCACGCGGCCGTCGCGCGCGACCTGCCCGACATGAGTGCCATCTGGTCGCAGGTCTATGCCCGGCCCAAGGAGGCCACGCCCGATGTCGACGAAGACCTGTACGGCGGCTTCGTCGGCAATGCCGACCGGCGCCGGCTGAACCAGCTGCGCGGCCTGTCGCCCGAGGAGCTGGCGAAGGACCGCACCGGCTTCGACGATGGCCGGCTCGACGAGATCCTCTTCCGCTACCGCGCCCGCAACTGGCCTGAACTGCTCAGCGAGGACGAGGTCGAGCGCTGGGAGGCACTGCGCGCGGCAAAGCTCTTCAAGGGCGAGGGCGGGGCGCGCACCATCGAGATGCTGTTCAGCGAAGTCGATGCGCTCTCGGAGAACGCCGACGAGCGCGGAGAAGAGATCCTCGGCGCGCTCTACGAATACGCCGAGGCCATCGCGCCCGAGGCCTGATCGACAGACCGGACCGTGCAGCCATGAGCCTGAGCATCAACGCCGAACTCTCGAAGGGGCTCGAAAGCTACGGGCTCTACCTGTCTGACGGCTGCCTGCTGCCGACGCCGCTGCGCTTCGAGACGCCGGCGCGCGTCTGGCATGCGGCGCAGTTGCACGGCCGCTGTTCCATCGGCGCGTACTCGAGCATCTCGCCCGGCGCGCTGCTGGTCGACGTGAGCATGGGCCGCTATTGCTCCATCGGCGACGGCGTGCAGACCCTGTCGGATCATCCCGCCGACTGGTTCACGACGCACATGCTGGCCTACGCGCCCAACTTTCCCGAGCCGTACCGGCACCAGTCGGTAGGGCAGTTCCCGTCGCATTCGCCGGTGACCATCGGCAACGACGTGTGGATCGGCTCGCGGGTCAGCCTCAAGAGCGGCATCACCATCGGAGACGGCGCGGTGATCGGCGCCGGCGCGATCGTGACGCGCGACGTGGCGCCTTTCACCGTGGTGGGCGGCGTGCCGGCGCGGTTCATCCGCCAGCGCTTTCCCGACGCGCTCGTCGAACGCATCCGCGCCTGCCCCTGGTGGGACTGGGACCTGCGCACGCTGGCGCTCGACTGGCAGCGTCCGGAGGCGGCCCAGTCGATGCTCGAAGAAGCCGTTGCCGCGGGCAGCCTGTCGCGCTGGAACCCCGGCTGGCGCCTGCTCGACCGCGGCGAGCCGCCCGCCGAAGGCCAGCCGGCACCGCTCGTTTTTCTGCCGGGTTGAAGACGGCGCATGGAGGTAGCTCGCATGAAGACAGCAGGCATTCCATCTCTTGCTCGCGCTGCATTGGTGGCGGCCCTGGCGTCCGTCGCGCTGGCCGGATGCGGCTCCTTGCCGTCGTCGCCCGGCGGTGCGAAGGCCTGCGGCAGCGGCTTCGAAACCTTCGAGCGCGACACGCTGTACTTCGGCCGTGCCATTCCCTCGGGCGGCCAGGTGTCGGACGCCGAGTGGACGGCCTTCCTGGACGCCACCGTGACGCCGGCCTTTCCTCAGGGCCTGACGGTGATCGATGCCGCCGGCCAGTGGCGCGGCGTATCGGGCGACGTGGTGCGCGAGCGCTCCAAGCTGGTCGTGCTGCTGCACCCGCGCAGCGAGAAGGACGATGCAGCCATCGCGACCATCGTCGGTGTCTACCGCCAGCGCTTCGCGCAGGAGGCCGTGCTGCAGGAGAGGCAGGCCGTCTGCGTCCGCTTCTGAACGACCGCCTCCGAAAGCGCCGTGGCCGCGAGGCTACAGCTTGATTCCCGCCCCCTTGACCGTCGGCCCGAGCACATCGACCTGCTCCTTCACGAAGCCGTTGAACACGGCCACCGTCTCCGGCTTGGCCACGATGCCCAGCTCGGTCAGCTTCTTCTGGATCTCGGGCATGGCCAGCACTTCGTTGCAGGCCGCGTTGAGCCGCGTCACCACGTCCGGCGGCAGCCTGGCCGGCCCCGACAGGCCGAAGAAATTCTCGAGCACCAGCTTCGGCTGACGCAGCTCGACCATCGTGGGCACTTCCGGCATCAGTGGCGAACGCTGCGTGCCCGTCACGGCCAGCGGCACCAGCTGGCCGCTCTTGAAGAAGGGAACGTACGAGGTGATGACGTCGATGCCCACCGGAATGGTGTTGGCGATCAGGTCGGTGGTCATCGGCGCACCGCCGCGATAGGGCACGTGCACCATGTTGATCCCGGTGACCTTCTTCAGCAGCTCGCCGTGGATGTGCCCGACGGACCCGGGGCCGCCCGAGCCGAAGTCGATGCGGCCTTCCTTGCGCGCCAGCGCCTCGAAGTCGGCGAAGGTCTTGAGGCCGGAAGGCTTGCTCGCCATGACCACCAGCGGTGCCGCGCCCAGGTAGGCGACGTGCGTGAAGCCCGTTACCGGGTCGTAGGGCAGCTTGTCGAGCGTGAACGGCCCGAGCGCGATCGGCGTGGTGTTCGACAGCATCAGCGTGTAGCCGTCGGCAGGCGACGACGACACCAGCGCGCCGCCGATGGTGCCGCCCGCGCCGGGCTTGTTGTCGACCACCACGGGCTGCCCCAGCTTCTTCGCGAGCTGCTCCGCCATCACGCGCGCCAGCACGTCGCTGGAGCCGCCGGGCGGGAAGGTCACGATGATCTTGATGGCCCGGTCGGGCCATTGGGCGAAGGCGGGCAGGGCGGTGGAGGCTATGCCTGCGGCAAGAATCTGCAGCGCATCGCGCCGCGTGTGGCGAGAGGGGCGGGTGTGGATCATGGCGTTCTCCGGCGACGGACAAGAGCCAGGGCTTTAGCAGGAATCGGGCCGCCGACTTATGCTCGCCGCATGTCCGCCAACCCCGCCGCATACGCCGAGCTCGCCGACTTCGCCACGCGCCACCGCAAGCTCTTCGTGCTCACGGGCGCGGGGTGCAGCACCGATTCGGGCATCCCCGATTACCGCGACGTCGACGGCGAATGGAAGCGCCCGTCGCCCGTCACCTACCAGGCCTTCATGGGCGAGGAGTCCACGCGACAGCGTTACTGGGCGCGCAGCCTGATCGGCTGGCCGACCATGGCAGGTGCCCGTCCGGGCGCCGCGCACCGCGCGTTGGCGCTGCTCGGCGAGGCGGGCAGGGTGGGCCTGCTGCTCACGCAGAACGTCGATGGCCTGCACGAAGCGGCCGGCAGCCGGGGCGCCATCGATCTGCATGGCCGCATCGACACCGTGCGCTGCATGGGCTGCGAGCGGCGCACGCCGCGCGCGGAACTCCAGGTCGAACTGCGGCGACGCAACCCGCGATGGGCCGAGCTGGAGGCCCGCGCCGCGCCCGACGGCGATGCAGACCTCGAAGGCCGCGATTTCGCGAGCTTCGACGTGCCGGCCTGCCCGCATTGCGGTGGCCTGCTCAAGCCCGACGTGGTGTTCTTCGGCGAGAGCGTGCCGAAGGAGCGCGTCACCGCTGCCTTCGCCGCTCTGGAAGACGCCGACGCCGTGCTCGTGGCCGGTTCATCGCTGATGGTGTATTCGGGCTTTCGCTTCGTGCAGGCCGCCGTCGCCGCGGGCAAGCCAGTGGCTGCGGTGAACCTGGGGCGCACGCGGGCCGATCCGCTTCTCTCGCTGAAGGTGGAACGCCCCGTCGGCGAGGCGCTGACGGCGCTTGCGCAGGAGCTTTCCTAGCTCCGGCCCGATGCCTTGAGCAGGGAGCGGATGAAGGCGTCGACCGCCGTGGTGTAGGCGCCGGGCAGCCCCAGCTCGGCATTGATCTGTGCGTGCGAGAGATCTTCCGGCGCCACCTCCGCGCGGCCGCCCGTTGCCGTGATGCGCGTCGCGAACTGCCGGGCCTGCGTGCATGAACCGTCGCGGCGCTGCGTGGAGCACACCAGCAGCATCGACGGCGCGCCGGGCGCCAGCGTGTCGGTGGGCGACACGCTGCGCCAGAAGGCGGGATCGCTGCCGAACACGCGGTCGTAGAAGGGCATGTGGCGGCGCTGCATCAGCGCGGCCGCATCGAGCGCTGCGCTGTCCAACGCCACGGTGCCGAGCCACGGACGGGCACCTTGCTGCCGGGCGATGGAAGGCGATGCGCTGAGCAGCGCCACGAGGTGCGCGCCGGCCGAATGTCCCATGAGCACGAAGCGGCCGGCGTCGCCGCCCCACGAGGGGGCGCTCGCCTGCGCGGTGGCGACGGCACGCGCGACGTCCTGCGCCTGCTGCATCACGTCGACCTGCGGCACGAAGCGGTAGCTCACCGAGACGAGGATGAAGCCCTGCCCGCGTACCCAGTGTTCGACCTTCTGGCTCACCACCGAGGCGGCTGCCTTGTCGCCGAACATCCAGGCCCCGCCATGGACCATCACGAGTACCGGTGCGCCTTGCTGCGGATTCGGCGGCAGGTAGACGTCCATGCGCTGGCGTGGATCGGGGCCGTAGGGCTGGTCGGCCAGCAGGCGCACGCCGGCGGGCGGCGCGGCTGTTTCGGCGGTCGGCTGTGCAATGGCCTGCGAGAACGCCGGTGCCAGCAGCAGCGCCGCCGCGAAGATCCGTGCAAGACTCCGTGCAAGACGCTTCATGAGAGGACTCCCCGTGAACCGATGAGGGCCGGATTTTCGCGCGGCAGCAGCCCTGTCGCCGGCCGGACCGCTCCGCTCAACCGGCGTGCTTCGGCGCCATCCAGTTCGTCGAGGCGCTCCGGCCCGCGATGTGGAGGCTGGCGGTGGCGGCCGGCGTCTCGGCCAGCAACTGCCCCTTGCGGAACACCTTGAGCCGAGCGGCGCGCAGCCGGATCGCCTCGACCGGGTCGCGCGCCTGCAGCAGCACGAAGCTGGCGTCGCAGCCGGCTTCGAGGCCGTAGTTTTCCAGGTGCATCACGCGCGCGGCATTCGTCGTCACCGCCTCGAAGCACTGGCGGATGCCGTCCTGGCTCGTCATCTGCGCCACGTGCAGGCCCATGTGCGCCACTTCGAGCATGTCGCCCGAGCCCATGCCGTACCAGGGGTCCATCACGCAGTCGTGGCCGAAGGCGACGTTCACGCCTGCCGCCATGAGCTCGGGCACGCGCGTCATGCCGCGGCGCTTGGGGTAGGTGTCGTGGCGGCCCTGCAGCGTGATGTTGATGAGCGGGTTGGAAACCACGGAGACGCCGCTCTGCGCGATCAGCGGAAGCAGCTTGCTCACGTAGTAGTTGTCCATCGAGTGCATCGACGTGCAGTGCGAGCCGGTCACGCGGCCCTGCAGCCCGAGGCGATGGGCCTCGAAAGCCAGTGTCTCGATATGGCGCGAGAGCGGGTCGTCCGATTCGTCGCAGTGCATGTCGACCAGCTTGCCGCGCGACGCCGCGATCTCGCACAGCAGCTTCACGCTCGCCGCGCCGTCGGCCATGGTGCGCTCGAAGTGCGGGATGCCGCCGACCACGTCCACGCCCTTGTCGAGGGCGCGCTCCAGGTTCTCGACGCCGCCCGGCGAGCGCAGCACGCCGTCCTGCGGAAAGGCGACCAGCTGCAGGTCGAGGTACGGCGCCACCTTGCGCTTGACCTTCAGCAGCGCATCGACCGCGAGCAGGCTCGGGTCGCTGGTGTCGACGTGGGAGCGCACGGCCAGCAGCCCCTTGGCCACTGCCCAGTCGCAGTAGGCCAGCGCGCGCTCGATGAGCGCATCGGCCGTCAGCAGCGGCTTCAGCTCGCCCCACAGCGCGATGCCTTCGAGCAGCGTGCCGCTCTGGTTGACGCGCGGCAGGCCATAGCTCAGCGTGGCGTCCATGTGGAAGTGCGGATCGACGAAGTGCGGCGAGAGCAGCAGGCCCTGCGCATCCAGCTTCTCGTGGGCAGGCACGTCGAGGCCCGGCGTGACTTCGGCGATCCGCCCGCCCTGCACGGCGACCGACATGCCAGTGCGGCCGTCGGGGAGGGTGGTGTTGGTGATGAGGAGGTCGAGCATCGTGGAGGCCTTTTCTTGTTCCTCGCGAGGCTATCGGAGAGCCCAGCGGTTGTTCCGGTTGTGGATGTAGATGTACACGTTGTCGCTGCGATCGCGAGCGACGCCGGCGCTGCCCCATGGGAATGCGGTCGAGGTGCCGGAAACACCCATGGAGGCCAGCCAGCGCTCGTGGAAGCTGTGGCGCTGGTCGACGCTGCCGTAGAAGTCGGCGTCCTCGAGCTTGCACAGGGCAGGTGTCGTGAGCGTGAGGAAGCAGCTGACCAGCAGAAGCTCCTCGAAGCGCAGTTCGAGCTGCGCGGTCATGTCGCCGGATGTGGTGGTCGCGCGTGCGAATACGCAATCGACGAGCCGGCCTTCGACATGCGCGGCCTGGGCCGTCTGCGTGAAGGAGTCCGGCAGGCTGTCGGCGCGGGTGTCGATGCCGGCAACGATCCCGGCCGCCGAGAGACGACCGTTCGTGATGTCCAGATGGAGCGCCGTGTTCACCTCACCGCCCGGATGCCGGCGTCTCAGCGCGTGTTCTGCGCCCGGTAGCGGTATTGCCCCGGCGCGGGCCCGACCTCGATGGTCACGCGGCGCAGCTTCTGGTCGTGTCCCGAGTCGGCCTTCGCGGTGACGACGATGCCGCGCGGCGTGGCGCGGCAGGTGAGGTCGGAAAGAGAGATTTCCGCGTGGTCGTTGTCGAGCTCGGCAATGGCCACCGTGTGCTCGGCGCGCAGGCTGCCGTTGGCGTCGCGCGTCATCCATTGCACGTAGAGGAACGATTGCGCGTACTGCTCGGCGTGCACCACGCGGTAGGTGCCCTGGTGGTCCTTGCCCCAGGTGCCGCACATCTGCACCCAGGTCACCGCGTCGGCCGTGCTGAAGGCTTCGTAGCCGTAGTTCATGCCCAGTGCGTGGGCGCCGTTGCCGCCCGATCCCAGCAATGCCAGCAATGCCGCGAGCAGTGCGCCTCGCGCGGCGGTGGCGGTCCTCGTGGTCATCAGCGTTCCCCCTTGCGGTACGGTTTCATCAGTGCCTGCGGGTAGCTCGCCTTGCGCGCCACCAGCACCAGCGCCAGGATCGACAGCAGGTAGGGCAGCATCAGGTAGATCTGGTAGGGCAGCACGGCGTCGCCGGATTGTTGCAGCCGAAGCTGCAGCGCGTCGAAGAAGGCGAACAGCAGCGCGCCCAGCAGGGCCTTGCCCGGCCGCCAGGAGGCGAACACCACCAGCGCCACGCAGATCCAGCCCCGGCCGTTCACCATGTTGAAGAAGAAGGCATTGAAGGCCGACAGCGTGAGGAAGGAGCCCGCCATGCCCATCAGCGCGGAGCCAGCGACGATCGCGCCGGTGCGCGTGGCCGCGACCGACACGCCCTGGCTCTCGGCAGCCTGCGGGTTCTCGCCGGCCATGCGAAGCGCGAGGCCCAGCGGCGTGCGATACAGAAGCCAGCCGACGAGCGGCACCAGCAGCAGCGCGAACAGCGTCAGCGAAGTCTGTGCATTCAGCACGGGCACCGGCAGCCAGTCCATCGGCGCGAATGGCGTGATGGTGGGCGGCGTGTTCACCTTCGGAAAGCTCACGCGGTAGCCGAAGTAGCTCAGCGCGGTCGCCAGCAGCGTGATGCCCAGCCCCGAGACGTGCTGCGAAAGCGCCAGCCCGACGGTCAGGAATGCATGCAGCAGCCCGAAAACCATGCCCGCGAGCGCGGCCACGGCCACGCCCACCCACAGCGGCGCACCGGCGTAAACCGCGAGCCAGCCGGTGAAGGCGCCCGCGACCATGATCCCCTCGATGCCGAGGTTGAGCACCCCCGCGCGCTCGCACAGCAGCACGCCGAGCGTGCCCAGGATGAGCGGCGTGGCGATGCGCAGCACCGCGACCCAGAAGGAGGCGTTGGCGAGGATGTCGAGGAGGTCGCTCATCTACTTCTTCAGCTTGATCTGGTACTGCGTGAGCAGCGTCGCGACCAGCACCGCGATCAGCGAGGCCGCGACTATCACGTCGGCGATGTACGTCGGCACACCGACCGCGCGGCTCATGGTGTCGGCGCCCACCAGCACGCCTGCCACGAACACCGCCGCGGCGATCACGCCCAGCGGATGCAGCCCCGCCAGCATCGCGATCACGATGCCGGTGTAGCCATAGCCCGGCGACATGTCGAGCGTGACGTAGCTGGTGCGGCCCGCCACCTCGATGGCGCCGGCAAGGCCTGCCAGCGCACCCGAGAGCAGGGCGACCATCACCACCGTGCGCGTCACCGGCACGCCAGCAAAGGCGGCAGCGCGCGCGTTCGCACCCACGGCGCGGATGTCGAAGCCCAGCACGGTGTACTTGAAGATCGCCCAGACCATCACCGAGAGCGACACCGCCCACAAGAGGCCGGTGTGCACCCGTGTCTGCGCGACGAGCTTGCCCAGCTCCAGGTCGGACTGCAGCGAAACGCTCTGCGGCCAGCCCATGGCGGTCGGGTCCTTCATCGGCCCGTCGAGCAGGGCCGACACGCCCAGCAGCACGATGAAGTTGATCAGCAGCGTGGTGACGACCTCGTCCACGCCCAGCCTGTTTTTCATCAACGCCGGGCCCAGCAGCATCAGCGCGCCGGCGATGGCGGCGGCGAGCATCATCAGCGGAAACAGCAGCCAAGGCGAAAGCTCGAAGCCGGTGCCCCCATGCATGCCGCCCACCGCCACCGCAGCCAGCGCGCCGGCATACAGCTGGCCTTCCGCGCCGATGTTGAAGAGCCGCGCCTTGAAGGCGACCGTGGCCGCCAGCCCGGTGAGGATCAGCGGGATCGCGCGCGTCAGCGTCTCGCTCCAGGCGAACACAGAACCGAAGCCGCCCTGCAGCAGCAGTGCGTAGGTGCGGCCGATCGGCGCGCCGGCCCACAGCACCAGCAGCGCGCTGATCGCCATCGTGAAGAGCACCGCGCCGATGGGGGCGAGCACCAGCGCCGTGCGCGAGGTCTCGTGGCGTCGTTCGAGCCGCATCATGACGAGGCTCCCTTGCTGGCCTGGGATGCCGACGTCGCGCCGGCCATCGCCAGCCCGATGGCCTCGCGTGTCCATGCCGCCGCCGGGCGCGCTTCGCCCAGGTGGCCGCCGTGCATCACCGCCACGCGGTCACCGAGTGCGAGCACCTCGTCGAGGTCGTCGGAAATCACCAGCACGGCCGCGCCGGCGTCGCGCGCGGCGATCAGCTGCTGCTGCACGTAGGCGACGGCGCCGATGTCCAGGCCCCAGGTCGGCTGGTGCGCGACGATCAGGCGCGGCGCGCGGTTCGGGTGCTTGCGGTCGCCCTTGTCCATGCCGGGGGGCGGCTCTGGTTGTTCGGGTGCCAGCAGGGCACGGCCAAGAATCAGTTTCTGCATGTTCCCGCCCGAGAGCGAACGGGCCGGCGCCATGAGGCCGGCACCGCGCACGTCGAACGCCTTCTCGATGCGCCGCGCATGGAGCCGTGCGGCGGCGCGCTTCACTATCCACGACCAGCGCGAGAACACCGGGCTGCGCAGCCGTTCCGATACCGCGTTCTCCCACACCGGCAGGTCGCCGACGACGCCGACCGCATGCCGGTCTTCCGGGATGCGCGCGACGCCGCGCTGCACCAGCCGTGCAGGCGAGGGCGGCAGCGCGCGGCCCATCAGCTGTGCCGTGCCCGAGGCCGCGCGGCGCGTGCCGCACAGCAGTTCGGCCAGCGCGACCTGCCCGTTGCCGGAGACACCCGCGATGGCGGTGATCTCGCCCGCGCGCAGCGTCAGCGACACCTCGCGCAGCCGGTCGCGCCCGTCGCCCTTGTCGGAGGCCGCGGTGCTCACACGGTCGAGCACGCAGACGGCATCTCCCACCGACTTCGCGGGCCGGCGCTGCGGCGCTTCGACCGCATGCCCGACCATCCACAGCGCGAGCTGCGCCTGCGTGGTGCCCGCCGTACGTGCCTCGGCCACCAGCTTTCCGCCGCGCAGCACGGCGATGCGGTGCGACACGCGCAGCACTTCGTCGAGCTTGTGGCTGATGAAGATCACCGACAGCCCCTGCGCCACCATCTGCGCGAGCGTGGCGAAGAGCGCCTCGCTTTCCTGCGGCGTGAGCACGGCGGTCGGTTCGTCGAGGATCAGGATTCGCGCGCCGCGATACAGCGCCTTGAGGATTTCCACCCGCTGGCGCTCGCCGACGGACAGGCTTCCCACGAGCGCATCAGGCTGCACCGGCAGCCCGAAGCGCCTGGCCACGTCGAGCAGCCGCTCGCGCGCGGCCGTACGGCGCGACACCGGACGCCACAGCGGCTCGGTGCCCATCATCACGTTGTCGAGCACGCTCAGGTTGTCGGCCAGCGTGAAGTGCTGGTGCACCATGCCCACGCCCGCGGCCAGCGCCGCCTTGGGGTTGCCCGGCGGCAGCGCCGAGCCGAAGACCTCGATGCCGCCCTCGTCGGCGACGTAGTGGCCGAAAAGAATGGACATCAGCGTGGACTTGCCCGCGCCGTTCTCGCCGAGCAGCGCCAGCACCTCGCCCGACTTCAGGTCGAGCGAGACCGCGTCGTTGGCGACGAGGGTGCCGAAGCGTTTGGTGATGCCCTGCAGGCGCAGGACGGTGGCCCTTGCTCCCTCCTCGGGAGGCAGCGGCGACGAAGGCGCCGTCACTTCCATGCGGCCAGGAAGGCCAGCATGACCTTGGCGGAGTTGTCCGCCGCGATGCCCATGAAGGTGCCCATCTCGTTCTCGCCGTCGCCGCCGCCCGCGAGGTCGCTGAGCGAGCGGAAGGCGATGAAGGGCACGCCGTTGCTGTAGGCGACCATGCCCACGGCGGCGGTCTCCATGTCGAGCACGTTGGCCTGGAAGGTCTTGTAGGTGTATTCGCGGTAGGCCTTGTTGTCCATGAAGGCCTGGCCCGAGACGCCGTTTCCGCCCACCACCAGTTGGGGCTTGCGCGGCAGGCACTTGCCGGCGCTGCAGTTGGCGAGGTCGACGTTGCGGATGCTGCGCGCCACCTCGAGCATCTTCGGGTCGGCCTCGAACCAGAACTTGCGCTGGATCTCGGGCCGCGCCGCAGAGCGCACCTCGACCGGGCGCGGGAACATCATGCCGAAGTTAGGCAGCGTGGCGTCGGTGATGAAGGGCGGCGCCGTGTACTTGCCGGGCGCGGTCTCGCGCGCCATCAGCACCTCGAGGTACTGGCCCCACTGCGCCGGCACGGTGACGTCACCCACGTGCAGCGACGGGTTCACGCCGCCTGCGATGCCGCTGAACACGATGTTCGTCACGCGGAAGCGGTTGAGCACCAGCTGCGTGTTCATGGTCGCGTTCGTCATGCTGATGCCCGACAGGAACAGCACCACCGGCTTGCCTTCGAGCGTGCCGGTGGTGAACTCCACGCCGTTCACGCTGTGCTTCGCCGGGCCCTGCAGGCGCGTCAGCAGCAGCTTCAGCTCGGGCTCGAAGGCCGAGAGCACCGCGATGCGCGGCGTGTCGTCGAGCCGGGTGCTGCTGTTGATGGCGACGGCGCCGCCCTTGTAGACACCCACGCAGCCGCTCAGGCCGATGGCCAGCGCGCCGGCTGCGAGGAGGGAACGCCAGCGGATCGTCGTCGTCATCGGCATCCTCACTTCGCGGTGGACTTGGGTTGCGAGTCGTCGACCTTCACGGTGAACTTGCCCGAGAGGATGTCGGCCTGCTTCGCCTTCACCTTGGCGACGATGTCGGCCGGAACCTTCTTCTCGAAGGTGCCCAGCGGCGCGAGCTCGGAGCCCTTGTGCTTCATCTGCGCGTACTGCCCGTAGTCCTCGGCCGCGAACTTGCCTTCCTTCACGAGTTTGATCGCGCGGTCGGCGGCGGGCTCGAAGTTCCACAGGGCCGAGGCCACCACCGTGTCGGGGTACTGGCTCTGGGTGTCGATCACGTTGCCGATGGCGAGCTTGCCCTTTTCCTTGGCCGCGTCGGAAACGCCGAAGCGCTCCGCGTACATCACGTCGGCGCCCTTGTCGATCATGGCGAAGGCAGCTTCCTTGGCCTTCGGCGGATCGAACCAGCTGTTGATGAAGCTCACGCTGAACTCCACCTTCGGGTTCGTTTCCTTCGCGCCGGCCATGAAGGCGTTCATCAGCCGGTTGACCTCCGGAATCGGGAAGCCGCCGACCATGCCGATGCGGTTGCTCTTCGTCATGCCGCCGGCCACCATGCCGCTGAGGTAGGCGGGCTCCTGGATGTAGTTGTCGAACACGCTGAAGTTGGGCGCCTGGGGCTTGAGCGAAGAGCCCATCAGGAAGGCCACCTTGGGAAAGTCCTTCGCCACCTTGCGCGCCGCCGCCTCCACGCCGAACACCTCGCCCAGGATCAGCTGGTTGCCGGCCGTGGCGTACTCGCGCATCACGCGCTCGTAGTCGGCATTGCTCACGTTCTCGGTGGCCTTGTACTCGATCTCCCCTCGCGCCTCGGCCGCCTTCAGCGCCTTGTGGATGCGGCCCACCCATTGCTGCTCGAACGGCACGGTGTACACAGCCGCCACCTTCAGCTTGGCCTGCGCGAGCGCAAGGCCCGGAGTGCCCACCGCAGCGAGCGCTGCGGCAACGGCGACGGAACGGATGATCAATTGACGACGTGCGGTCACGGTGCTTCTCCTCGATTCGATTGGTAATGAAAGAACTAGCGCTGCAATCCCCGTGCCCGCCAGGGCGCGGCCCCAAAAACCGCCTGTGCCCCATTCCAGAAACACCGAGGAACCGGCTTTGCCGGGCCGCAGGTGTTGCCCCCGGTAGGGGGTTGGCGAAGCGACACGAAGTGCGCGCAGCCTGGGGGCGAGCCTTACTTCGTGCCGAAGATCCGGTCGCCCGCGTCGCCCAGGCCCGGCAGGATGTAGCCGTGGCTGTTGAGCTCGCGGTCGATCGCGGCGGTGTAGATCGCCACGTCCGGGTGCGCCTTCTGCATCGTCGCGACGCCCTCGGGGCAGGTCAGCAGGCAGACGAACTTGATCGACTTCGGGTTGAGTTCCTTCAGCCGCTCGACCGCCGCCACGGCCGAGTTGCCGGTGGCCAGCATCGGGTCGACCACGATCACGTCGCGGTTCTCCATCTCGCCGGGCATCTTGAAGTAGTACTCGACGGCCGTCAGCGTCTTGGGGTCGCGGTACAGGCCGATGTGGCCGACGCGCGCGCCCGGCACCACGGTGAGCATGCCGTCCAGGATGCCCGTGCCGGCGCGCAGGATGGATACCAGCACCAGCTTCTTGCCGTCGATGACCTTGGCCTGCATGGTCTCGAGCGGGGTCTCGACCTCGATGTCCTGCATCGGCATGTCGCGCGTGACCTCATAGGCCATCAGCATGCTGATTTCGTTGAGGAGCCGGCGGAAGCTGTTGGTGGACGCGTCCTTGCGGCGCATCAGCGTGAGCTTGTGCTGGATGAGGGGATGGTCGAGGAGGTGGACGTTGCTGCTCATTGGAATTCTTTGTGGCGTTGCTGGAAGACGGGGAACACCCGAGTCTAAAAGACAGTGCCATCGCTCTCGATCAGCAGAGGCGGTGCACCGTCACGCAAGCGCTGTGCCAGAGCCCGGCCGGCGGCCCAGGTGCCGCCTTCGAGCACACAGGCCAGCGGCAGCTCTTCCTCGGTGCGGTCGAGCACCTTGCGCACGCGCGGCGCAACCTCGTCGAGCAGCGCCACCGTGAGCGCGCGCCATTCGACGATGAATTCGTCGCCCACCTTCCAGGTGCGGGCAAGGAAGGCCGGGTCTTTCGGCACGATCACGCCGCTGTCGATCAGCAGGCCGCCGTTGCGGTACTCGGGCAGGGCGGTGAGCGCGTCGAGGTGGCGCACCTTCACGCCGGCCCACTCGAAGGGCTCGAGCAGCGAATACGTGAGCCACTGCGAGAGCTTGTGGAAGGGCATCCAGCCGTTGGTGAGGCCCGGGCCGCGCACGGCGCTGTGGCGCCAGCAGTCGCCGAGCGCCAGCGCGGGGTCGCCTGAGCCGATGCCGCCCGCGCTGTCGCTGCCGTCGGCCGCGATGCTGTCGACCGCGTTGGCCGCCGGCCAGATGCGCGAGAGCGTCTCCAGCAGCAGCGAAAGGATCTGGTGCGCCGTGATCTCGGCGGTGGGCGGTGCGGCCGGACCGTAGGGGCCGACCAGTGCGTCGAACAGCCGGCCGGGCCGACCGTCGTCGCCGAAGGTCTCGGGTTGCTCGCTCATGGCTTCGCCCAGCCGGCGCAGCAGCGTGGCGCGGCCCGCGAGGCCGACCAGCGGATTGACCTCGCTGACCTGGAAGGCGTCGCCGAGCCGGTCGGTGACCAGCCCGCGCAGGCCGGCCGCATCGACTTGATACGGATGATCGGGGTCGGACGAGAAGAGCCCGCTCGTGAATGCATGGAAGCTCGCCACGCCCAGCCCTTCCGAGCGCGTGAAGCGCTGGCCGGTGGCCGATTCGGTGTAGTGCCAGCCCGGTCCGGCGCCGGCGTCGAGCAGCACGCTCACCAGCACGAGGTCGATGTGGGCGCGGGCGCGCTGGCGTGCGTCGGCATTGCCGAGCAGCTTGTCGAGCTCCTCGACGCGGTTCACGCCGCCGGCCTCGAAATGGCGCCAGCGGCTGTGATACGGGATGGTGTCCCACGGATAGCGCTCGCGCGTGACCTCGGCGACGGTGCGCGCCGCGTCTTCGAGCGAGTCGTCGCCGCCGATGCGGAACCACTGCGATTCGCCGCGCCGGGCGCGTGCCAGCAGGGCGTTCGCGCGCTGGCGGATGGCGGCGGTGGTGCGCAGCAGCGTGGCCGCTCCCGCCGGATGGGCGGTGTCGGCGGTGAATTCGATGGACGGATCGACATCGCCCGCGCCGCCCGGCGGCAGGCTGCCGGAGCCATCGACCGGCATGTACTTCTCGTCGTTGCTGCTGCTCATTCGCTCAATCCCCGGCCCTTGGCCTTCTTCAGTTCCTCGGCGTCCGGCACCGGCCCGGGCGTGAAGTAGCCCGCCGCCATCTTGGCGTCCATCTCGACGCGGGCGTCCGCCGGGATCAGCTCGTCGGGAATGTTCACGCGCTCGCCGATCTCGATGCCCGAGCCGGTGATCGCGTCGAACTTCATGTTGCTCATCGATACGAGTCGATGGATCTTCCTGATGCCGAGCCAGTGGAAGACGTCGGGCATCAGTTCCTGGAAGCGCATGTCCTGCACGCCGGCCACGCACTCGGTGCGCGCGAAATACTGGTCGGCCGTATCGCCGCCCACCTGGCGCTTGCGTGCGTTGTAGACCAGAAACTTGGTCACTTCGCCCAGCGCGCGGCCTTCCTTGCGCGAGTAGGCGATGAGCCCGACGCCGCCGCGCTGTGCGCCCTGGATGCATTCCTCGATGGCGTGCGTGAGGTAGGGCCGGCAGGTGCAGATGTCGGAGCCGAAGACGTCGGAGCCGTTGCACTCGTCGTGGATGCGTGCGGTGAGCTCGACCTCGGGGTTGGCCAGGTCGCGCGGGTTGCCGAAGATGTAGAGCGTCTGCCCGCCGATGGGCGGCAGGAAAACCTCGAGGTCGGAGCGCGTCACCAGCTCGGGGTACATGCCGCCGGTTTCCTCGAAGAGCGTGCGGCGCAGGTCGGTCTCGGAGCAGCCGAACCGGCGCGCCACCTCGGGCAGGTACCACACGGGCTCGATGGCGGCCTTGGTCACCATCGCGGCGCCGCCGGCGGTGAGGAACTTGCCGTCGGCCTTGAGGCGGCCCTTCTGCAGCGCCTCGATCACCTCGGGCAGGATCACGTGCGCCTTGGTGATCGCGATGGTCGGGCGGATGTCGTAGCCCGCCGCCAGTTCGGTGGCGAACACGTCCGCCACCTGCGCGCCCCACGGGTCCAGCGACACGATGCGCCCCGGCTCGCTCCATTGCGGATAGGGGCCGATCACGTCGGTGGGCGCGGTGTTCGTCAGGTCGGCCTTGTGCTCGCGCTTGAGCGCGCCGGCCGCCACCGCGAGCGCGCGGTAGACGCTGTAGGAGCCGCTGTGCGTGCCGATCACGTTGCGGTGCGCCCGCTTGGTGGTGGTGCCGACCACCGGCCCCCGCTCGGCCGGCGTGGCCGCGCCCCAGCGGATGGGCAGCGCGCCGAAGCCGCCGGCGTGCGAGGTCAGCCGGATGTGGCCGGTCGACGTGGAGGGGTGGGGTGGGGGGAGGGGCGTCGCGCCGCCGGGGACGGAAGGGATCGTTGTGCTGTCAGCAGACATTGGAGGCCCTCAAAAAATGCAATGTACCGACCGTCCGCACGGCTTGCAAGCAGGGGCGCCCCCACGTCAGGCCGGCGAGGAACGCAGGCCGTAGGTCTTGCCGCCGACGAAGAGGTATTCGGCCCGCAGCACCGCGTCGCCCTTTTCGCCGGCATGGGTGAAGCCCAGCACGGCCACCTGCGCGCCGGGCTTGATCTCTTCCACGCTCCAGGCCTGCAGGCGCGTGAGCGGCGCGAGTTCGACCAGCCACTTGCGGTCGGTGCGGGTGGGCAGCTGCGCCTTGGCGAGCAGGCCGGGGCCGTCCACGTCGGCGCTCTGCTTCGGCAGCGGGCGCTGCTTCAGGTCGGGCGGCAGCGCGAGCTTCTCGGGCAGCTCGAGCTCCAGCTCTCCGTGCGGATTGCGCCACATGACCTTGGTGGCGCGCCCCTCGAGGTAGAGGGGGCGGTCTTGGTCGAAGCTGCTCCAACCGTGATGGGCCCAGGCCGGGGAGGCCAGGGCGAGGGAACTGGCAACGAAGGCGCGTCTTTGCATCGTCATCTCAGGCTCCTTGCTTGTTCAGGCGTAGGCGATCCAGCGACCGCAGATGATGACAGCGAGCCAAAACCCCAAGGACATGAGGCATTGCAGCCTGCCGCGCCGGCTCTCCAGCGTGGCGGTGCCACCGAGCAGGTGGAAGAGCAGCGCGTTGACGCCCGCCAGCGCGATCAGCAGCAGCTTCAGCCGGAAGGCCGGGTTGGCCAGCAGTTCGCCCGGCTGGCCGGCGAACATCGTGAGGCCGGTGGCGGCGCACAGGCCGAAGCCGGCCAGGGCGGGTGTCAGCGTGAGGCGGGCGAGCAGGGCGGCCGGCAGGTCGCGGCCCAGTCCGAACGCGCGCAGCTCGAACACCAGCAGGCCGCCGAACAGCATCGCGATGCCGACGATGTGCACGACCTCCAGCGCCGGATAGGCCCAGGGGTGCGAGACGAGTCCGCTGAACATGGATGCTCCTTCCATCGTTTCCACGGCTTTCGCGGGGTGCGGGCGAGCTTAGCCCAGGCGTAGCGCCGGCACACGGCACAATTCACCAGGACTTTTTTCGCCGGAGCTGTAACCGGCCGGCCGGATGACACGAACCACAGTAGGCAGCAGGACGAACCCGGGCGACGCGGAAGCGGCGCTGCGCGGCTTGTTCCTTCGCGGCCTCGACGGCGACGCGAAGGCCTACCGCGACTTCCTGCAGCAGCTCAGCGCGCACCTGCGCGCCTTTCTGGGCAAGCGCCTCTTTGGCTGGCCCGATGAAGTGGAAGACCTTGTCCAGGAATGCCTGCTCGCCATGCACAACCAGCGCCACACCTACCAGAGCGACCAGCCGCTGACGGCCTGGGTGCATGCCATCGCGCGCTACAAGATGATCGACCTGCTGCGTGCCAAGTCGGCCCGCGAGGACCTGCATGACCCGCTGGACGACGAGCTGGCCGTGTTCGCAGAATCCGCCGAGGAGGCTAGCGACGCGAAGCGCGACCTCGGCGGCCTGCTCGAGACCCTGCCCGAGCGCCAGCGCCTGCCCATCGTGCACGTGAAGATCGAGGGCCGCTCGGTGGCCGAGACGGCGAGCCTGACGGGCATGTCGGAGTCGGCGGTGAAGGTGGGCATCCACCGCGGGCTCAAGGCGCTGGCCGCCCGTTTCGGCAACAACTGGGGAGCCGCGGCATGAAGACCGACGACCTGGTCGCGATGCTCGCCAACGGCGAAGTGGCCGTGCCGCGCCGCCGCGCCAGCTACCGCATCTGGCTGGCCGTGCTGCTGGGGTTGCCGTTCTCGTTCGCGATCCTGTTCGCCGCGTACGGCGTGCGGCACGACATCGTGCAGGCCATGTTCTGGCCGATGTTCTGGGTCAAGGTGCTGTTTCCGCTGTGCATCGCGGCCGCCGGCTTCGTGGCTGCCGAACGGCTCGGGCGGCCGGGCGTTAAGCCCCGGCATGCCTGGATGGGCGCCGCGCTGCCCGTGCTCGGGGTGTGGCTGCTGGCGGTGATCGCCTGGTATACCTTGCCGGCCGAGGAGCGCATGCCTTCGTTGATGGGGCAGTCGTGGCGCATCTGCGCGGCGAGCATCGGGCTGATGGCGTTGCCGGTGTTCGCCGCCGCGCTGGTGGCGCTCAGGAGCATGGCACCCACGCGGCCCGCGCTGGCGGGCGCCGCGGCGGGCGCGCTGGCCGGAGGCGTCGGAGCCTCGATCTACGCGCTTCACTGCATGGAGCTGACCGCGCCCTTCCTCGCCGTCTGGTACGTGAGCGGGATCGCGGTGCCCATCCTGGTGGGAGCCTTGCTGGGGCCGCGCCTGCTGCGCTGGTAGGCGGGCGGGCCCCTTTTTGGGGCTCAGCGCTTCTTGCTGCCGAAGATCCCGCCCAGCACGCCGCGCAGGATCTCCTTGCCCACCGAGGTGCCCATGGTGCGCACCGCCGACTTGGCCATGGTCTGCACCAGTCCGTCGTGCTTGGCGCCGCGCGGGCCGGTGGTGCCGAAGAGCATGTCGTTGAGCATGCTGCCCATGCCGGAGCCCGAGGATTCGGCCGTGCCCTTGGCGCCCGGAGCCGCTGCGGCAGGCGCGTCGGGCGCGCTTTCGGCGCGGCCCTTGAGCTTCTCGTAGGCCGATTCGCGGTCCACCGATTTCTCGTAGACGCCGGCGACGAGCGAGCCCGAGATCAGCGCCTTGCGCTGGTCGGGCGTGATCGGGCCGAGCTGGCTGCCCGGCGGCAGCACGAACACGCGCTCGGTCACGCTGGGGCGACCCTTCTCGTCGAGAAAGCTCACCAGCGCCTCGCCGACCGCGAGTTCGGTGATGGCAGTCTCGATGTCGAGGCCCGGCTTCTGGCGCATGGTGCTCGCGGCGGCCTTCACGGCCTTCTGGTCGCGCGGGGTGAAGGCGCGCAGTGCGTGCTGCACGCGGTTGCCCAGCTGGGCCAGCACGGTGTCGGGAATGTCCAGCGGGTTCTGGGTGACGAAGTACACGCCGACGCCCTTGGAGCGCACCAGCCGCACCACGAGTTCGATGCGCTCCACCAGCGCCTTGGGCGCCTCGTTGAACAGCAGGTGGGCCTCGTCGAAGAAGAAGGCCAGCTTGGGCTGCTCGGGGTCGCCGACTTCGGGCAGCTGTTCGAACAGCTCCGACAGCATCCACAGCAGGAAGGTAGCGTACAGGCGCGGCGAATTCATGAGCTTGTCGGCCGCGAGGATGTTGATCACCCCCTTGCCGCCCTCGGTCTGCATGAAGTCGGAGATGTTGAGCATCGGCTCGCCGAAGAACTTCTCGCCGCCCTGGGTCTCGATCTGCAGCAGTCCGCGCTGGATGGCGCCCACGCTGGCGGCGCTGATGTTGCCGTACTGCGTGGTGAACTGGCTCGAGTTGTCGCCCACGTACTGCAGCATGGCGCGCAGGTCTTTCAGGTCGAGCAGCAGCAGGCCGTTGTCGTCGGCGATCTTGAACACCAGGTTCAGCACGCCGGCCTGGGTTTCGTTCACGTCGAGCATGCGACCCAGCAGCAGGGGGCCCATGTCGGAAACGGTGGCACGAACCGGATGGCCCTGTTCGCCGAACACGTCCCACAGCGTGACGGGGCAGGCGGAGGGCTCGGGCACCTCGATGCCGCGTTCCTTGAGCGTGGCGGCCAGCTTTGCTCCGATGGCGCCTTTCTGGCTGATGCCCGTCAGGTCGCCCTTGACGTCGGCCATGAACACCGGAACGCCGATGGATGAGAGTTTTTCGGCGATGGTCTGCAGGGTGACTGTCTTGCCGGTGCCGGTGGCGCCCGTGATGAGGCCGTGGCGGTTGGCCAGGCCGGGTAGGAGGTTGCACTCGATGGTGTCGTGCCGTGCGATCAGAAGAGGGTCGGCCATGGGGCGCTCCGGGTCGTATCGAAGCGGGTAGTCTAGGGCCTGCAAGAGAGTGAAACAGGCCGAAAGAGTGCGCAATTCCGGCGTAATTCCGCTCCGTGCGGCTTCGCAACGGTCCCCTGGGCTGCACTCCTATAATCCACGGCCCGCACGGTGGTTCAGGAATAAGTTTTAGGAGGTTTTTTTGTCATCGACTGCCCAGCCCCCCATTCCCGCCAACGGCGATGCCTCCGAACAGTCGCCGATCGAAAAAGAGCTGGCCGTGCTGCTCGTGAACGCGCTCAATCTCGAAGTGGCTCCCGAGGACATCGTGCCGACCGAGCCGCTCTACGGCGAAGGACTCGGCCTCGACTCGATCGACATCCTCGAAGTCGCGCTCGAAGTCTCGCGCCGCTACGGTTTCCAGCTGCGTTCGGACGACGAACGCAACCAGCAGATCTTCCAGTCGCTGCGCACGCTCGCGGCCCACGTCGCGCAGCATCGCGTCGCTACCTGATCCCATGTCCCGATGGCGAATAGCGCTCCTGCTGGTGGTGGGTGTCGCATATGCCGGCCTCTCCCACTGGATGACGCTGTTCCATGCGACGCAGCCATGGGCGGTGGTCGTGCTGCTCGGTCCGCTCTGGCTCGCCGCCATGGGCCTGGCCGGCAGCTGGTTCGGCCGCTGGGGCGTTGCCATTGCCGCGGCTGCGGGCATCGGCGGCTTCTCGCTCGTCTTCCTGGGTGAGGCGGGCGATCCCAACCGGCTGTACGTGATGCAGCACGTGGCCATCAACGCCGCGTTGTGCGGCTGGTTCGGCTCCACGCTGCGCGGCAAGGGCCTGCCGCTGATCACGCAGTTCGCGCAGCGCGTGCATCCGCTGCGCGGCCACATGCTGTCCTACACCACGCAGCTCACGCGCATCTGGACAGGTTTCTTCGCGGTGATGGTGGTGGCCTCGATCATCATCTACCTGACTCGGCCGTTCTCCGACTGGTCGCTGTTCGCCAATGTGCTGTCGCCCGTGATGGTGACGCTGCTTTTCGTGGGCGAACACCTGGTGCGCTACCGGCTGCATCCCGAATTCGAACGTACGCGCCTCGTGGACGCGGTGCGCGCGTTCTATGGCACGTCGTCGGTTGACACCAGCCCCGGCGGCCAATGACACAGGCGCCGCCCGCGTGACGACAGACGACATCCGCTTCCTCCCGCTGCTCGCGAACCGCGACCTCGACGCCCCTCTCGCATGGCGCGCCGGCGAGCCGGTGAGCACGCGCCAGTTCCTGGCCGACGTGGCCCGCTTCGCTCCCACGCTGCCGGCCGAGGGCGCCGCCGTCAATCTCTGCGTCGACCGCTATGCCTTCGCGGTGAGCCTCGGCGCGGCGCTGGTGCGCGGCCACGCCAGCATGCTGCCGCCCGATGCGCGACCCGATACGCTCGCGCGCCTGCTCGAATCCAGCGGTTCGCCTCTCTTCGCGCTGACCGACGATCCGAAGCTGCAGACCCCCGGCATGCAGCGCATCGCGGTCGACGGCCTCGCAGGCCCGGCGGGCCCGACGGAAGATCCGGCTGCGGCCGTGCCCGCCGTCGACGGCGCCATGCACGCGGCCAGCCTGCTGACCTCCGGCTCCACCGGCGTGCCGCAGCCACACGCCAAGACCTGGCGCACGCTGGTGGGCGACGTGGAAGTGGCCGTCAAGCGCCTGTGCCGTGTGCTGGAGCGCCCCACGCTCGAAGGCCTGACGCTGGTTGCCACGGTACCGGTGCAGCACAGCTACGGGCTCGAATCGTCGGTGCTGCTCGCAATGCTGGGCGGTGCGGCCTTCGAGAGCGGCCGGCCGTTCTTCCCGGCGGATGTCGCGAAGACGCTGGCCTCGGTGCCGCGCCCGCGCGCGCTGGTGACCACGCCGTTCCACCTCAAGACGCTGCTGCTCTCGGGCATCGAGCTGCCGCCGGTCGACCTGATTCTTTCGGCCACCGCGCCGCTGTCGCCACAGCTCGCGCAGCAGGCCGAGCAGGCTATGGGCGGCGTGCTGCTCGAGATCTACGGCAGCACCGAGTCGGGCCAGGTCGCCACGCGCCGCACCACCGACAACGAGATCTGGGAAACCTTCGGCGAAGTCTGCGTGCATGCCGAGCCCTCGGCCGACGGCGGCCCCGAGCGCTTCATCTTCAGCGGCGATTTCATTCCCGAGCCCACGCCGATGGCCGACGTGCTCGAGCTCTTGGACGAGCGGCGTTTCCGCCTTTTCGGCCGCGCCAACGACCTGATCCACGTGGCGGGCCGGCGCAGTTCGCTGGCGCACCTGAACTTTCATCTCAACAGCATTCCCGGCGTGGACGACGGTGCCTTCTGGCTGCCCGATGAGGTGGCCGACGGCGTCGTGCGGCCGGTGGCCTTCGTGGTTGCGCCGACGCTCTCGGCCGGCGAGATCATCGCGGCCCTGCGGCAGCGGCTCGAGGCCGTGTTCGTGCCGCGTCGCGTGGTGCAGGTGAAGGCCTTTCCGCGCGAAGGCACGGGCAAGCTCACCGTGCGGGCGCTGCGCGAATTTGCGCTGGCGCAGCTGGCGGAAGACGACACGCCGGTGCAGATGGCGCACGAGGTGCCTGCCGACCACCCGGCGTTTGCCGGCCACTTCCCGGGCCAGCCCCTGCTGCCGGGCGCGCTGGTGCTGGCCGAGGTGATGGAGGCCATTCGCCGCGTGCCGGCGCTGGCGGCGCGGCTGGGCGACCACCCCACGCTCGCTGCCGCCAAGTTCCTGGCGCCCGTGCGGCCCGGCGCGGTGCTTTCCATCGAGCTGAATCCGGAAGCCGGAGCAGCCCGCGGCGTGCGGTTCGACGTTCGCTGCGACGGCGTCGTGGCTGTCACCGGCCGCTGGACGGGCATGCAAGAGTCGGCGTGATGAAGCACACCGAAGTGGAGACGCGCGCCGTGAACGAAGCGGACCGCACCGCACAGGCCGCGCCGAAGGGCGAGAGCGGCGCCTGGGCGCATGCGCCCGAGCGCAGCAACATGCTCGCGCTGCGCTTCATCGTCATGATGGCGCTGGTGTGCGGGCGCCACGTCACGCGCCTGCTGCTGCCGCCGATCGCGCTGTATTTCCTGCTGTTCGCGCCGGCGCAGCGCCGGCACATCAAGCGCTATCTGTTCCGCGCCATCGGACCGCGCGCCGGCTGGGTCGACGGTTTCCGGCTGCTGCATGCCTTCGCGTCGACCGTGCTCGACCGCGTGTATTTCCTGCGCGGACGCATGGATCTCTTCAAGGTGAAGATCGAGGGCAACGAGCCGCTCGACGTCGAGCTGGCGAACGGGCGGGGCGCCTTCCTGCTCGGCGCCCACGTTGGCAGCTTCGAGGCGCTGGGTGCCTGCAAGCAGCAGACGCACCAGCGCCACATGCGCCTCGCGATGCTGATGTATCCGGACAACGCACGGCGCATCACGGGCATCCTCAATGCCATCGCGGTGCCCGGGCTGCGGCCCCATGTCATCGCGTTGGGCCGGCCGCACTCGATGCTCGAGCTGCGCGACTGGCTCGACAGCGGCGGCATGGGCGGCATGCTGGCCGACCGCACGCTGCCGGGCAGCGAGGACCAGCCCGCGCATCAGCGCGGCAACAACATCGTGCTGCCGTTCCTCGGACAGCCCGCCGTCTTCAACGACGGCCCCTTCCGCCTGGCCGCGCTGCTGCGCCGCAAGGTGTTCTTCATGGCAGGTCTCTACGGCGGAGGCGCGCGCTACGATGTCCGGTTCGATCCGCTGGCCGACTTCGGCGAGCGGGCCGCCAGCTCCGAGGAGCGCGAGCAGCGCATCCGGGCGGCTGTCGAAGCCTACGTGGCGCGCCTGGAGGCGATGTGCCGCGCGTACCCCTACAACTGGTTCAATTTCCATGATTTCTGGCTCGAAGATGCGGCTTGACCGGCTTTGCAGGGCATTCGTGCTCGCGCTGGCCTTCTGCGCCGTGCCGGCCTGGGCGGCGTTCGACCTGCCCGAGCTGATGACGCTGCTGGCCAAGCAGAAGAGCGGCGAGGCCCGCTTCACCGAACAACGCTTCGTGCACGGCCTCGAAGGCCCGCTCGACGCCAGCGGCACGCTGAGCTTCGACGCGCCCGACAAGCTGGTGCGCCGCACGCTTTCGCCGCGCATCGAGACCATGGCGGTCGAGGGCAACACGCTGACGCTGTCGCGCGGCGGCCGCAACCGCACGCTGGCGCTCGACAGCATGCCCGAGCTGCTCGGCCTGGTCGAAGCCATGCGCGGCACGCTGACGGGCGACGGCGCCACGCTGCAGCGCTATTTCCGCAGCACCGTGTCGGGCTCCGCCGCCAAGTGGACGCTCGACCTCACGCCGCTGGACAGCCGCCTCGCCGCGCAGGTGCGCAGCATGCGCATCAGCGGCCGGGCGGGCGACGTGCTGGGGCTCGAGATGGAGTTCGTCGGCGGCGACCGCTCGGTCATGAACATCACGCCGGGTGCAGCCGCACCCGCACCCGCACCCGCGCCGGCCGGCACGCCCGGACGCACCACGCCGTGACGCAACTGCAGCAGGCGGGCGGCCCGCCGGGCTGGCGGCGCAGGGCGGTCGTGCTGCTGGCGTGGCTGCTGGTGCTGCTGTGCGGCGTGGTGGTCATCGCGCGCACGCAGATCGGCGCCGACCTCTCTGCCTTCCTGCCCAAGAGCCCCGACGTGCGCCAGCGCGTGCTGATCGAGCAGCTGCAAAGCGGCGTCGCCTCGCGCACGCTGATGCTGGGCATCGAAGGCGGCAGCACGGAGCAACGGGCCGCCGTGTCGCGCGCGGTGGCAAAGGAAATGCGCCAGAGCAAGCTCTTCGAGCTGGTGCAGAACGGCGACGTCAGCGACTGGAGCGACAGCGGAACCTGGGTGTTCGAGCACCGCTACCAGCTCTCGCCCGGGGTGAATCCGGGGCATTTCACCGTCGAGGGCCTGCGCGACGCCATCAACGAAACCCTGTCGATGCTGGGCACGCCGGCCGGCAACGTGATCAAGCCTTTCCTCGACCGCGACCCCACCGGCGAAACCCAGCGCATCGCCATGGAGCTGGTGCCTGCCAGCTCGCCGCGCAGCGAGGATGGCGTGTGGATGTCGCGCACCGCGCCGCGCGCGCTGATGATCGCCACCACGCGCGCCGCCGGCAGCGACCTCGACGCGCAGGCCGTTGCCATCGCGCGCGTGCATGCCGCCTACGAGGCCGCTGTGCGCGACATGGGGGCGGAAGCGCCCAAGCTTCTGCTGAGCGGCCCGCCGGTGTTCTCGGTGATGAGCCGCGACAAGATCAAGACCGAGGCGATCCACCTCGCGGTGGTGGGCGGCATCGTCATGGGCGGTTTGCTGCTGCTGGCTTTCGCCTCGCCGCGCGCGCTGGTCATCGCCTTCCTGCCGGTGGCTACGGGCGTGGTGATCGGCACCGCGAGCGTGAGCCTGGTGTTCGGCTCGGTGCACGGGCTCACGCTGGGCTTCGGCAGCACGCTGATCGGGGAGACGGTGGACTACGCCATCTACTACCTCATTCAAGCGCGGCAGGTGGGGGCGGGCGCGGTGGCCGGCACCGGCTGGCAGCGCTGGCGCGACCTGAACTGGCCCACGGTGCGGCTCGGGCTGCTGACCTCGGTATGCGGCTTCGCGGCGCTGGTGTTCTCGGGCTTCCCGGGACTGGCGCAGCTGGGCGTCTTTTCCATCGCCGGCCTGGTCTCGGCCGCGCTGGCCACGCGCTACGTGCTGCCGGTGCTGGCTCCCGATGGCGCCACTGGCATGGGCATGCGCCGGTACATGGCGCAACTGGCGGGCGCGCTGGTGCGCGGCCTGCCGCGTCTGCGCTGGCCGCTGGCGGCGCTGGGCGTGGCCGCACTGGCGCTGGTGCTGTGGCAGGGCGGCCACCTGTGGCGTGCCGACCTCGGCGCGATGAGCCCGGTGCCCAAGGCCTCCCAGCAACTCGACGAAATGCTGCGCAACGACATCGGCGCGAGCGATGGCGGCGTGCTGGTGGTCGCCTATGGTGACGACGAGCAGGCCGCGCTGCGCCACACCGAGGCGGCAGCGGCGCGGCTGGACGCGCTGGTCGACAGCGGCGAACTGGTCGGCTACGAGACCGTCACGCGCGTGCTGCCGAGCTTGGAAGTGCAGGCGGCGCGCATCGCAGGCCTGCCCGATGCAGAAACCCTGCGCGCCAACCTGGCCGAGGCGACCAAGGGCCTGCCGCTGCCAGCTTCGCGACTCGGCCCGTTCCTGGCTGACGTCGAGGCCGCGCGCAAGCTGCCGCCGGTGCAGCGTGCCGAACTGGCCGACGGGCCGCTCGGCCCCATCCTGAACACGCTGATGTACGAGCGTCCCGGTGGCGGCTGGGGCACGCTGGTGGTGCTGCACCCCGGCGCGAAGTTCGACCAGGGCCGCCTCGAGGCGGCGCTGGCGGGGTTGCCCGAGGTGCAGGTGGTCGACGTCGGGCGAGAGCTCGCGAGCCTTTATCAGCGCTATCTGCACGAAGCCTTCGTGCAGGTGCTGCTCGGCGCGCTGGCCGTCGTGGTGCTGCTCGGCATCTACCTGCGCTCGTGGCGCCGGCTGCTGGCCGTGTGCCAGCCGCTGCTGTTCGCGGTGGTGCTCACGCTGGGCGGCATGGCCGTGCTGCAGGCGGCGCTCGGCATCCTGCACCTGGTGGGGCTGCTGTTGATCGTGGCGGTTGGGTCGAACTACGCGCTCTTCTTCGACCAGTTGCGCACCACCGGCAGGGCCGACGAGGACACGCTGGCGTCGCTGATGCTGGCCAACCTGACGACCGTGGTGTCCTTCGGGCTGATCGCGATTTCGGACATTCCGGCGCTGTCTTCCATCGGCCGGGTGGTCGCTCCGGGGGCGCTGCTGGCGCTGCTGCTGTCGGCGGCATTCGCGCGCAGCGTGGGGCCTTCGCGGCCCGCGCGCGGCTGATCGGGGGAAAATCCGGCCTCATGTCTTCCGCTCCCGCGCCCACCGAATCCTGGCCATGGCCGCCGGCCATCCGCGCCAGCGCCGCATGGCACGTTGCCGCCATCGGCGCGGGCTTGCTGGTGCCGGGCGCGTTGCCGTGGGCCGTTGGCGCGATCGTGCTGAACCATGCGCTGATCACCGGTGCCGGTCTCACGCCGCGCAGCAGCCTGCTGGGGCCCAACGTCACGCGGCTGCCCGAGGCCGCTGCCGCGCGTCGCGAAGTGGCGATCACCATCGACGACGGCCCGGAGCCCGAAGTCACGCCGCGCGTGCTCGACCTGCTCGACGCGCACGGCCAGCGCGCCACTTTCTTCTGCATCGCCGAGCGCGTCTTGGCCCAGCCCGCGCTGGCGCGCGAGATCGTCGCGCGTGGCCACAGCATCCAGAACCACACGGCGCGGCACCGGCACAACTTCTCCTTTCTCGGGCCGCGCGGTTTCGCCGCCGAGATCGCGCGGGCGCAGGACATCCTGAGCGACGTCACCGGCCAGCGCCCGACCTGTTTTCGCGCTCCGGCGGGGCTGCGCAACCCGTTCCTCGAGCCCGTGCTGCACCGCCTGGGCCTCTCGCTCGTGAGCTGGACGCGGCGCGGATTCGACACCCGCGAAGGCGACGCCGCCAAGGTGATGGCGCGCCTGAGCCGCAACCTGCAGGCGCGCGACATCCTGTTGCTGCACGACGGCAACGCCGCGCGCACCGCCGCGGGTCAACCTGTTTTGCTGGAGGTATTGCCCTTGTTGCTCGAACGTCTGCGCGCCGATGGATTGCGCTCCGTGACCTTGCCGGAAGGAATGAAGCCATGAGCGCGGTGATGTCGCCCTCGTCGTCGACCGAGACCGCATGGCGCGAGCTGCACGAGGCAGCCACCATCCCCTACAAGAAGGGCGGCAGCTTCGCCTGGCACTTCGCGCGCGGCAAGCTCGGGCGCGATCCGGTGTTCCGGGGGCTGCTCGAACGCGGCCTGATCGGCGCGCAGCATCGCCGCGTGGTCGACATCGGCTGCGGCCAGGGCCTCTTCGCCAGCCTGCTGGCCTCGATGAGCGCGATGCAGAAGCAGGGCCGCTGGCCGTCGTCGTGGCTCGCCACGCCCGAAGGCGCCGACTACACCGGCATCGAGCTCATGCCCAAGGACGTGGCGCGCGCGGAGGCTTCCATCGGCCACCTGCAGCCGGCTCCCAGGCTGGTCTGCGCCGACATGTGCACGGCCGCGTTGCCTGACTGCGATCTCGTCGTGATCCTCGACGTGCTGCACTACGTCGACCTCGAGGCGCAGGAAGGCGTGCTGCGGCGTGTGCGCGACGCACTGCGCAACGGCGGCAACCCGCAGGCGCGGCTGCTGCTGCGCGTGGGCGATGCCTCGAGCCGGCGCGGCTTCGCGATCAGCCAGTGGGTCGACCGCACGGTCACGCGCATCCGCGGCCACAAGGTCTCGCCGACCTGGGGCCGGCCACTGGCCGAATGGACGGCGCTGTTGCAGCGACTCGGCTTCCGAGTGCAGAGCATCCCGATGAGCGAGGGCACCCCCTTCGCCAACGTGCTGCTGGTGGCCGACCTGGAGCCGGCCGCTTGACCGCGCCGCAGACGCTCGACCGCGCGGGCATCGCCCGGCGCATCCCGCACAGCGGCAGCATGTGCCTGCTGGAGCGGCTCGAAGGCTGGGACGCCGACACCATCCGCTGCACCACCACCACCCATGCGCAGGCCGACAACCCGCTGCGCACCGAAAGCGGCCTGCTGGCGCCGAATGCCATCGAATACGCCGCGCAGGCGATGGCGCTGCACGGCGGCCTGCTGGCGGAAGAGGGCAGCGCTCCTTCGGCCGGTTTCCTCGCGAGCGCGCGCAACGTGAAGCTGGCGGTGGCGCGCCTGGACGACGTGCCCGGCGACATGCAAGTCGCGGCCCGGCGCCTGTCGGGCGACGACCGGCAGATCCTCTATGAATTCACGGTGAAGGCCGACGACGGCCGCATGCTGGCCGAAGGCCGTGCCGTGGTGGTCCTGAACACCCCGCTGGCAACAGCAGCAGAAAGCACGGCAACGCCATGAGTCTCGAAGGAAAACGCGCACTGATCACCGGCGCCAGCGGCGCGCTCGGCGCCGCCATGGCCGAACGCCTGGCGCGCGACGGCGCGACGGTGCTGCTGCATGCCAATTCGCGTCCCGAGGCGGTCGAGCAGCTGGCGGCGTCGATCACGGCCGCGGGCGGCAAGGCCGAATGCCATGTGTTCGACCTGTGCAGCGACGAGGCCGCCGCGGCGGCATGCGCGCGCATCCTCGAAGGCGGGCCGGTGCAGATCCTCGTCAACAACGCGGGCGTGCACGACGACGCCGTGCTGCCCGGCATGCGTGCCGAGCAGTGGCACAAGGTGATCGACGTGTCGCTCAACGGCTTCTTTCGCGTCACGCAGCCTCTGCTGCTGCCGATGATGCGCACGCGGTGGGGACGCGTCCTGAACATCTCGTCGGTGGCCGCGATCGCAGGCAACCGGGGGCAGGTCAACTACGCCGCGGCCAAGGGCGCATTGAACAGCGCGACCAAGGCGCTGTCGCTCGAAGTGGCCTCGCGAGGCGTGACGGTGAATGCGATCGCGCCGGGGATCATCTCGTCGCCCATGGCGGATGCAGTGTTCGACCCCGCTGTCATCAACCAGATGGTGCCGGTGAAGCGGGCCGGTACGCCGCAGGAGGTGGCCGCGCTGGCTTCGTTCCTCGCGAGCGAGGAAGCCGGCTACATCACGGGGCAGGTGATCTCGATCAACGGCGGGATGATCTGATCGGTTTTCGGGCGCGGTGCCGGATGGCACCCGAAGCTGGCTACTGCGGCTTGATCTCTCCGGTCTGCTTCCACTTGGCGATCCGCGTCATGTGGTATTGGAGGTAGAGCATGCTGAAGAAGAAGGTCATGACCCCGGAGAGCTTCAGCCCGATCGATTCGACATTGTTGTAGTGGTCGATCATCGAGCGCCTCATCGAGTAGTACCCGCAAAAGAAGAGCACGTACGACAGGACCTGAAGCAGGAGATCAAGCCCCGGGGCGTTCGAAAGGACCGAGGCGGCTTCCAGCACGCTCCCGACGATAGCCAGAGCCACGGAGCCGATCAGGTACAGGGTGGCATTGGATTGAGGGTCGATGCTGCGGCGCACCCACATGGACTGGAAGAACTGCCAGACAACGGCAAAGATGCCGAAGGTCAGTACCGTGAACAATAGGACCAGCGCCCAATGCAGTTTGGGTGGCAGATCCTGCTGCGGCACCACGGTCTGCTGTCCGTAGGAGGACGGCGGCGCGGCGTAGCCCGGCACGGGGGATACCTGTTGCGGCGGCAAGGGAGGCGGCGAGACCACGGGGGGCGCACCAGGCTGCGTCGCCCGCTCGCCGAACATCTGCAGGGCCGTCTGCCATTCGGCCATTCCGTTGCGCCAGACCAGGTCCGTCACGGCGATGTTGCCTCGGGCGTAGAGTGCCCTGGCCTCGCTCTCTTCGTAGGGGCCGAAGGCTTGGCCGTTTCGGTTGACGTGGATGTCCAAGGCGAATCTCCCTCTTTCTGTTTCTTGGGGACGTCGGGCCAGGTCGAGTGCGCCCAGCCTCGACCGACCGGATGAAGGCTCAAAGGGGCAGCGTATCGAAGGCCGCGTAGGCCGTAGCCAGCCACGACTTCACGCGTTGGCGCTCCAGCAGGCCCAGCGCATGCGGCCCGTCGCGGTCGTTCACGGCCTTCCAGAAGCTGGTGTTCTGCGCGTCGATCTTGCGCATGCTCGCGTCGTGCAGGCGGGGCAGGGCGATAACGCGGGCGCCGTTGGCCGTGGCCTTCGCGAGCGACTGCGAACCCAGCAGCATGCCGAAGTCGCTGCCGCGTCCGTAGTTCTGCACCACGATGTAGTTGGGCCGGTTGCCGAAGGTGTCGATCAGCGTGCCGAGCAGGTCGGTCGAGTCCTTGCCGTCGTCCAGCACGTGCCAGAAGTTGACGGTGACGCCGATCTCGGCGAACACGTCGAACAGGTCGGATTCCTTGATCCAGCGCGCCAGCGGCGCCAGCGTCTGCGCCGCGAGGTCGACGATCACGCTCTGCTGCGGATTGGTCTCGAAGCCATTGACGACCGTGTCCAGCCCTTCGAAGCTGTCGACCACCACCGGCGAGGCGAAGCCTTCGTAGAAGCGGGTGAACGAACTGTGCGAGCGGTCGGTGTCGAAGCCCGTGAAGGGCCGGCTGTGGTCGATGAAGTACTGCGCCAGCACGCGCGCGGTGACCGACTTGCCTACACCGCCTTTTTCGCCGCCGATGAAATTGATGGAGCTCATGAGTTGCTGCAGCCTCGAATGGGTTGAGGAGAGGGGGAGGGCGGGATCATTCTAGGGGGCCGTCTTGCGCAGGCTCACTTGGGAACCAGCGTGAAAAGCGGCATGACCACGCCCATCACCCAGTTCTGCCCGAAGTCGAGCGCCGCCCGGCGGTATTTCTCGTCGGCCTGGGCGGCCAGCAGGTCGAGCCGTGCCACCACCTTCGAGAGTTCGCGGTCGGCCACGAGGTTGCGGCCGCGGTCGCTGATCTCGGTGGCCAGCAGCAGCGGCTGGCCGTCGGGGCCGGTCTTGGAGGTGATGAGCCACAGCGAGATCTCGAAGTTGCGCGCGGCACGGTAGCTGTTCTCGGCGTTGACGCCGTCGAGCATGGTCTGGTCCCAGGTATCGCCGTTGGCCTGCTTGAGCATGGTGGCCCAGCCGTACACCAGCGCCGCCACCCGGTCGCCCTGGTAGCCCTGCGGGGTGCTGTCGAAGGCCATGCGGATGGCGTCGATGCCGCTCGCGCCTTTCAGCTCGGGCAGGGGCGGGCCCTTGAGCACCGCGTCCCAGGAACGCTGGATGGCTTCGTCCATGCTGGCCGCAGACTTTCGCCACTCGCGCGGGTTGCGCTTGTAGAGCGTGCTCTGCACGCGGCGCACCGACTGCAGGTTGTCCCGCAGCGACAGGTTGGCGATGCGGTTGGCGCCGGACTGCAGCCATTCCTGGTTGGTGTAGGGCTCGGCGCGCTGGGTGTCGCGCATCGACGAACAGCCTGCGGTGACCAGCAGGGCGGCCATGCCCGCCAGGAGGCAGGCCCATCGTGCGGCGAGGGGTGAAACCAGGGAATCGTGCATGCCCTGACGTTATCATCCACGGCTGGGGCGGCGGCCTGCTGCAAGCTGCGGGCCCGTGCAATTTTCCTTACAAATCAATACCTTGGCGGTACAGCCAAGGCAGGCCGACAAGTCGTGCGTCTTAATTCCATCAAGCTATCGGGCTTCAAGTCGTTCGCCGAACCCACCAACTTCATGCTGCCGGGCCAACTGGTGGGCGTTGTCGGGCCCAACGGTTGCGGCAAGTCGAACATCATGGATGCCGTGCGCTGGGTGCTCGGCGAGTCGCGCGCCTCGGAGCTTCGCGGCGAATCGATGCAGGACGTGATCTTCAACGGCACGACCACCCGCAAGCAGGCCAGCCGTTCGAGCGTTGAACTGGTGTTCGACAACGCCGACCACCGGGCCGGCGGCCAATGGAACCAGTTCGGCGAAATCGCGGTGCGCCGCGTGCTCACCCGCGACGGCACCAGCAGCTACTACATCAACAACCAGCCTGTGCGTCGCCGCGACGTGCAGGACGTGTTCCTGGGCACCGGCCTCGGCCCTCGCGCTTACGCCATCATCGGCCAGGGCACGATCAGCCGGATCATCGAATCCAAGCCCGAGGAACTGCGCCTCTTCCTCGAGGAGGCCGCGGGTGTTTCCAAGTACAAGGAACGCCGCCGCGAGACCGAGAACCGCCTGGGCGACACGCGCGAGAACCTCACGCGGGTCGAGGACATCCTTCGCGAACTCAACGCCAACCTCGAAAAGCTCGAGAAGCAGGCCGAGGTGGCCGCGCGCTACAACGCCCTGCAGGGCGACGCCACGAAGAAGCAGCACCAGCTGTGGTTCCTGAAGCGCGGCGAGAGCAACGCCGACCAGGCGAAGATCAAGGCCGATTCGGAGCGCGCCATCAACGACCTCGAATCGCGCACGGCCGACCTGCGCCACATCGAGGCCGAGCTCGAAACCGTGCGCCAGGCGCACTACGGAGCGGGCGACCAGGTCAACCAGGCACAGGGCAAGCTCTACGAGGCCAGCGCCGAAGTCGGCCGGCTCGAGGGCGAGATCCGCTTCGTGGTCGAAGGCCGCCAGCGTGTCGAGCAGCGCCTCGTCCAACTGCGCGAGCAGATGGGCCAATGGGGCCGCCGCCGCGAAGAGGCCGAAGCCGAGATCGAGACCCTGGCCGGCGCGGGCGTGGATGCGGAAGAGCAGGCCATCATGCTGGCCGCCCAGCTCGAGGAGCACGACGCGCGCATGCCCGATCTCGAGGAGGCGGTGCAGCGTGCGCAGGACGAGGCCAATGCCCAGCGCACGACCGTGTCGCAGGTGCAGCAGCAGATCCAGGTGCTGGCCGCTGACCAGCGCAACATCGAGGAACAGAGCCGCCAGCTCACCATGCGCAGCGAACGCCTGCGCGCCGACCAGAACGCCCTGGCCGCGCCCGACGAAGCCCGCCTGCTCGAGATGCAGGAGCAGCACGCGATGGCGCAGGAGGCCGCGAGCGAATCCGACGCGCGCCTGCAGGAGCTGCAGGAGGCCGTGCCCCAGCTCGACGACGACCGCCGCGCGAAGCAGCTGGCCGTCAACACCGAGGGTGCGCGTCATGCCGAGTTCTCGGCCCGCCTCGAAGCGCTGCGCGCGCTGCAGGAAAAGGTCAAGACCGACGGCAAGTTGGCTCCCTGGCTCGCCAAGCACGGCCTCGACGGCCTGCAGGGCCTGTGGAGCCGCATCCACATCGAGCAGGGCTGGGAAAACGCCCTCGAGGCCGCGCTGCGCGAGCGCCTGGGCGCGCTCGAAGTCAGCCGGCTGGAGATGGTGCGCGCCTTCGGCAACGATGCGCCGCCCGCCAAGCTGGCCTTCTACAGCCCGCCGGCCGCCGGCGCGCCCGAAGGCTCGGCCGCGCTGCCGCGCCTGTCGAGCCTGCTGCGGCTGAACGACGCGGGGCAGCAGGCTCTGCTGAACGACTGGCTGCACGGCTGCTACACCGCCACGAGCTTCGAGGAGGCGCTGGCCCAGCGCGGCTCGCTGCAGCCCGGCGAGGTCATCTACGTGCAGAGCGGCCATGCCGTGTCCGCGCACAGCGTCAACTTCTACGCGCCCGATTCCGAGCAGGCCGGCCTGCTGGCCCGCCAGCAGGAAATGGAAAACCTGGAGCGCCAACTGCGCGCCCAGACGCTCATCACCGAAGAAGCGCGCACCGCGCTGGTTCGTGCCGAAGCTGCCTATGCGGATGCGGCTTCGCGCCTCGTCACCGCCCGGCGCGAAGCCGCCGAGACCCAGTCGCGCGCGCACGAACTGCAGGTCGAGACCCTGCGCATGACGCAGCTCGCCGAGCAGACCCGTGCCCGCAGCCAGCAGCTGGCCGCCGACCTCGGCGAAGTCGACGCCCAGCTCGAGGAACTGCAGGAGAGGCGCATCGCCGCCGAAGGCCGCTTCGAGGAACTCGACATGCAGCTGGCCGACAGCCAGGAGCGCCACGCCGAACTCGACGAGCGCGTGATCGAGGCCGGTCGCGCGCTGGCCGCGAGCCGCGAGCAGCACCGCAGCCTCGAACGCCAGGCGCAGGAAGCGACTTTCTCGCAGCGCACGCTCGAAGCGCGCCGCGCCGAACTCAACCGCTCCATCGAAACCTCGGCCCAGCAGACCGTGGCGCTGACCGACGAAGACGAGCGCGCGCGCGCCGAGCTGAGCCGCCTGTCCGACGCTGCCGCGCAGGCCGGCCTGCAGGACGCGCTGTCGCTCAAGCTCGAGCGCGAGGCTGCGCTGGGCTCGGCCCGCAGCCAGTACGACGACCTCACGCTCAAGCTGCGCGCCAGCGACGAGCGCCGCCTGCAGCTCGAGCGCGAGCTCGACCCGCTGCGCCAGCGCATCACCGAATTCCAGCTCAAGGAGCAGGCCGCGCGCCTGGGTGTCGAGCAATACCAGCAGCTGCTGGACGATGCCGGCGCCGACCTCGAGGCCGTCGAGCAGTCGATCGAGAACGACAAGGTGAAGCTCACCGGGCTGCAGAGCGAAATCGACCGCCTCAACCGCGAGGTGGTCGCCCTCGGCGCGGTGAACCTTGCCGCGCTGGACGAACTCGCCATCGCGAGCGAGCGCAAGACCTTCCTCGACGCCCAGTCGGCCGACCTGAACGAAGCCATCGGCACGCTGGAAGATGCCATCCGCAAGATCGACGCCGAGACGCGCGACCTGCTCGGCGGCACCTTCAAGATCGTCAACGAGCACTTCAGCCGGATGTTCCCGGAGCTGTTCGGCGGCGGCAATGCCAAGCTCATGATGACCGGCGACGAGATCCTCGACTCCGGCGTGCAGGTGATGGCGCAGCCCCCGGGCAAGAAGAACCAGACCATCCACCTGCTGTCGGGCGGCGAGAAGGCGCTCACGGCCATCGCGCTCGTGTTCGCCATCTTCCAGCTGAACCCGGCGCCTTTCTGTTTGCTCGACGAAGTTGACGCGCCGCTGGACGACGCCAACACCGAGCGCTATGCCAAACTCGTCTCCGCCATGAGCCGCGAAACCCAGTTCCTCTTCATCAGCCACAACAAGATCGCCATGGAAATGGCCGAACAGCTGATCGGCGTGACGATGCAGGAGCAGGGCGTGTCGCGCATCGTGGCGGTCGACATGGAGTCGGCGGTCTCGATGGTCGAAGCCGCATAAGCCGGGCGGCAACGATCCATGAGCAATCTCACACTCGCCCTGGCAATCTTCGGCGGTCTCGTTCTTGCGGCCGTCGTCGGCTACGAGGCCATGATGTCGCGCCGCAATGCACCGCGGCAACCCGACGCGGTCGACGTTGCGCTCGACGAAGCCGAACGCGCATTGGCCGCGGGCGGCGACGACGTGGAGCCGGTGCTCCATGCCGATCCGAACAAGGTGCAGGGCTCCGACCGGCACGAGCCGCTCTTCGACCCCGACCTCCCGGCGCCCAGCGGCGTGCCCGTGCCCACGGCCGAGCGCCGCGGCGGGCTGGATCCGCTGATCGACGTGATCGCGCCAATCTCGCTCGACGGCCTGGCCTCGGGCGACGCCGCCATCGCTGCCATGCCCTCGACGCGCCGTGCCGGCAGCAAGCCGGTGGCCATCGAGGGCCTGAACGAACACACGGGCCAGTGGGAGTCTCCCGTGCCGGGGCAGCGCTACAGCGCTTTCCAGGTCGGCGTGCAGCTGGCCAACCGCACGGGTGCGCTCAACGAGATCGAGTACTCCGAGTTCGTGGTCAAGGCCCAGGCCTTTGCCGACGCGGTCAACGGTGCTCCCGAATTCCCCGAGATGCTCGACGAAGTGGCCCGCGCCCGCGAACTCGACCAGTTCGCCAGCGCGCACGATGCGCAGCTGAGCTTCGTGCTGCGCGCGCTGCATGCGGCCTGGAGCCCGGGCTACGTGCAGCAGAACGCCGCGCGGCTCGGCTTCGTGGCCGGCATCATCCCGGGGCGCATGGTCCTGCCGACCAGCGAAGCCGGCCTGCCGCCGGTGCTCGGGCTGGCCTTCGACACGCAGGCCGCACTGGCCGACGATCCGGCCCAGTCGGCCATCCGCGAACTAAGCCTGAGCCTGGATGTGCCGCAGGTCGATCGCGCGGAGGAGCCCTTCCGCCGCATGCGCGAAGCCGCGGCCACGCTGGCGCGCGAGATGGACGGCGTGGTCACCGACAGCGACGGCCAGCTGCTGCGCGACGGGACGATGGACGCCATCGGCGCCGACCTCGAACAGCTCTACGACACGCTCGACGGGCGCGACCTTGCCGCGGGCTCCCCGCTGGCTCGGCGGCTCTTCAGCTGACAACTCCGATTCTTCTTCGGGAGACACCCATGACGACGCGCGACGAAGCCGCACGCGAAGCCGCCGCACTGAGCGAACAGCTCCACAGGCACGCCCATCTCTACTACGTGCTCGACACGCCCGAGCTGCCGGACGCCGAGTACGACAAGCTGTTCCAGCGCCTGCAGGCCATCGAGAACGAGTTTCCCGAGCTGCGCACTGCCGACTCGCCCACGCAGCGCGTGGGCGGCAAGGTGCTCGACGGCTTCGTCAAGGTGCGCCACAAGGTGCCGATGCTGTCGATCCGCACCGAGACCGACATCACGCCCGGCGGTGCGAGCGCCTTCGATGCGCGCGTGCGCCGGGAGCTCGGCCTGGCTGAGGACGGACCGCAGGTCAGCTACGTCTGCGAGCTGAAGTTCGACGGCCTGGCCATGAACCTGCGCTACGAGAACGGCGTGCTCGTGCAGGCTGCCACGCGCGGCGACGGCGAAGTGGGCGAGGAAGTCACACAGAACATCCGCACGGTGCGCGAGATTCCGTTGAGGCTCAACGGCAAGGCGCCGCCCGTGGTCGAGGTGCGCGGCGAGGTCTACATGAAGCGCGCCGATTTCGACGCGCTCAACGAGCGCCAGCGCCAGAAGATCGCGGACGGGCAGAAGAACGAGAAGGTGTTCGTCAATCCGCGCAACGCGGCGGCCGGCGCGGTGCGCCAGCTAGATCCGGCGATTGCAGCGGCGCGGCCGCTGAGCTTCTTTGCCTACGGGCTGGGCGAGGTCACGCCGATGGCCGAGGGCGGGCCCGACTGGCCCACGCAGTTCGACTGGCTGCAGCAGTTCCACGAATGGGGATTTCCGGTGGCCACGCAGACGGCCCGGGCGACCGGCGCTATCGAACTCATAGCATTTCACGAGAACATCGGCCGCCAGCGCGATGCCTTGCCCTACGACATCGACGGCGTGGTCTACAAGGTCGACAGCATCGAGCTGCAACGGCAGCTGGGCTTCGTCTCGCGCGAGCCGCGCTGGGCCGTGGCGCACAAGTACCCGGCGCAGGAGCAGCTGACCGAGGTGGTCGGCATCGAGATCCAGGTCGGCCGCACCGGCAAACTCACGCCCGTGGCCAAGCTGGCGCCGGTGTTTGTCGGCGGCGTGACGGTGACCAACGCCACGCTGCACAACGAGGATGAGGCGCGCCGCAAGGACGTTCGCGTTGGCGACACGGTGATCGTGCGCCGCGCGGGGGACGTGATTCCCGAGGTGGTCGGCGTGGCGCCGGACAGCCTGGCAAAGCCCGAGGACCAACGAGGCGAGATCTTCACCATGCCGCATAAGTGCCCCGTGTGCGGCTCTGAGGCCGTGCGGGAGGAAGGTGAAGTCGACTACCGCTGCACCGGCGGCCTGTTCTGCGCGGCGCAGCGCAAGGAGGCCATCCTCCACTTCGCGGCACGACGCGCCGTGGATGTCGACGGCCTTGGCGACAAGCTGGTCGAGCAGCTCGTCGACTCGAACCTGATCCGCACCTTGCCCGATCTGTACAAGCTGGGCTTCACCACGCTGGCGGGGCTGGATCGCATGGCGGAGAAGTCGGCGAAGAACCTCGTCGACGCGCTGGAAGCCTCGAAGAAGACCACGCTGCCGCGCTTCCTGTTCGGCCTGGGTATCCGTCACGTGGGCGAGAGCACCGCGAAAGACCTGGCCAAGCACTTCGGCAAGCTGGACTCGATCATGGACGCGACCGAGGAGCAGCTGCTCGAGGTGAACGACGTCGGCCCGGTGGTGGCTCAGAGCCTGCGCACCTTCTTCGACCAGCCGCACAACCGCGAGGTGGTCGAGCAACTGCGCGCCTGCGGCCTGACCTGGGAAGAGGGCGAGCCGGCGGCCAGGGCACCGAAGCCGCTGGCGGGCCTGACCTTCGTCATCACCGGTACCCTTCCTACGCTGAGCCGCGATGAAGCGAAGGATAAATTGGAGGCGGCCGGCGCGAAGGTATCCGGCTCGGTCAGCAAGAAGACCCATTACCTCGTGGCCGGCGAAGAGGCCGGGAGCAAGCTCGACAAGGCGCGGGAAAACGGCGTCGAGATCATCGACGAGGCGCGTATGCTGGAGATCCTCGCCAACGGCGTTCCGGCGGCCTGAACGGGGCGCAGTCGGCAAAAGCGGCAGCCGGGCCTCTTTACCGGCCGTTACGCGACTTCATCGGAGCGCAGTCAACAGGGTCTAAAACCTGGCGTTGAAAGCTAACTGAAGGCCACAAGGAGAGTCCCTCATGAAAAAAATTCGAGTTCTCGGTGCCTGTGCGGCAGTAGGCGGCGTCGTGCTGCTGAGCGGCTGCGTGGGCGTACCTGCCGATCCCTACTATGGCGGGGGCTATTCGTCGGGGCCTTACTACAGCGAGCCGGCGCCGGTGGTCGTGCCCGCGCCGGTCTACATCAACGGTGGCGGTTACTACGAGCGGCGTCCGCGCTACTACGACAGGCCCTACTACGACCGTCCGGCTTATCCAACCCGCCCGCCGGTCTGGGGTGGCGGTGGCCGGCCGGTAGCTCCGCCGGTGGTGGTGCCGTCCCGTCCGCCCATCGCGGGTGGCGGCCCTGGCTCCATCCCGGCACCGCCGCGGGGCAATGCCCGACTGTGGACTTCGCCCGACTCCAAGACGCAGACCCCTCCCTGATTCCCTTCGGGAGTGGAGCCTTGAGGCCATCGCGATAATCCCGCCATGGCCATCCGCGAAATCCTGAAAATGGGCGACCCACGGCTGCTGCGCATCGCGCAGCCGGTCGCCGCCTTCGACACCGACGAACTGCACCTGCTGGTGCGCGACATGTTCGAGACCATGCATGCGGTCAATGGCGCCGGCCTTGCCGCGCCGCAGATCGGCGTCGACCAGCAACTGGTGATCTTCGGCACCGATGTCGTGAACCCCCGCTATCCAGACGCGCCGCCGGTGCCGCGCACCGTGCTGCTGAACCCCGTCATCACGCCGCTGAACGACGAGGAAGAGGAGGGGTGGGAAGGCTGCCTGTCGGTGCCGGGCCTGCGTGGCGTGGTGCCGCGCTTCGCCAACATCCGCTATACCGGCTTCGATCCGTATGGCGACCCGATCGACCGGGTCGCCACCGGCTTCCATGCACGCGTGGTGCAGCATGAGGTCGACCATCTCCTGGGCAAGCTCTACCCGATGAGAGTGCGCGATTTCTCGCGCTTCGGCTACACCGAGGTCCTGTTCCCGGGCCTCGATGCGGCCGACGACGACTGAGCCCGGTCAGTTGTACTTGCTGCTGAGCGAGAAGCGGCCGCCGCCCATGAAGGCGAGGCCCAGCGCCGCGAACAGGAACATGCCCTGCAGTTCCAGCGCCCAGCCGCCTTGCTTGCCGAGAGCGCCCAGTTCCTTCGTGTGGACCAGGGCGATGGCCACCAGCATGTTGATGGCCACGATCCACGCGGCAGGGCGCGTGTACAGCCCGATGATCAGCAGCACGGGCGCCACCACTTCCCCGATGTAGACCAGGTAGGCCAGCGCTCCCGGCAGCCCATGCTGGGCCAGCATGCCCGAGATGAAGCCGACGCCGCCTTGCAGCTTGGCGATGCCATGCAGCAGGATCAGCACGCCAAGCGAAACGCGCAGGATGAACTTGCCGGTGTCGTCGGATTTGACCATTGTGTGGATTCCCATTGAGTGGTTATTGAGGGCCGTATGGTAGTGAACCCGGGGCGCATCGATCCAGCCTGTACGCGCATATCGCGGCGCATATGCATCCAACCCGGAGTTCTTTGGCAGAGTCAGGCGTCGGCCCGTACACTGCCTTTTGCTTACCGTTGTTGAGGAGAACACCAATGATGAACAAAACCTTCCGGCCGGCGTTGCTCGCGGGCGCCTGCCTCGCCGCCCTGGCCTTTGCCGCCCCAGCCTTCGCCGGCAAGACCCTCGATGCGGTCAAGCAGCGCGGCACCGTCAAGTGCGGCGTGACCAACGGCGTGGCCGGCTTTTCGGCACCCGATACGCAGGGCAACTGGTCCGGCCTCGACGTCGACACCTGCCGCGCCATCGCGGCGGCCGTGCTCGGCGACGGCAAGAAGGTCGACTTCGTTCCGCTCAATTCGCAGCAGCGCTTCTCGGCCCTGCAGGCCGGCGAGATCGACATCCTCGCGCGCAACACGACCTGGACGCTCACGCGCGATGCCTCGCTGGGCTTCAACTTCACCACCATCACCTACTACGACGGCCAGGGCTTCCTGGTGCCCAAGAAGCTCAAGGTGACGAGCGCCAAGCAGCTCAAGAACGCCACCATCTGCACGCAGTCGGGCACCACCAACGAGAAGAACGTGTCGGACTACTTCCGCGCCCAGGGCATTCCCGTGAAGACGGTGGTGTTCGAGAGCTTCGAGGCCTCGTTCAAGGCCTTCTTCTCGGGTCGCTGCCAGGCCTTCACGACCGACGCCTCGGCGCTGGCCGGCCTGCGCAACAAGGAAGCCTCGAACCCCGACGACTACATCATCCTGCCCGAGCTGATTTCCAAGGAGCCGCTGGCGCCCCTGGTGCGCCGCGGCGACGACGAGTGGTTCGCCATTGCCAAGTGGGTGCCCAACGCGCTCATCGAGGCCGAGGAGTTCGGTGTCACGCAGGCCAACGCCGACGAGCTCAAGGCCGGCAGCAGGGACCCGGCGCAGCAGCGCCTGCTCGGTACCGGTGAAGACCTCGGCAAGCTGCTGGGCCTCGACAAGGACTGGTCGTTCCGCGCCATCAAGGCCGTGGGCAACTACGGCGAGATCTTCGAGCGCAACGTCGGGCCGAAGTCGGTGCTCAAGCTGCCGCGCGGCTCCAACAACCTCTGGAGCAAGGGCGGCCTGATCTACGCACCCCCGGTTCGATGAACGGCAGGACCTCGCGCCGCGGGGTCTGGCTGGCATGGGCCGTCCAGGCCCTGCTGGTGCTGGCTGTCGTGGCCGGCGCGGTCTGGGTGGTGCACCACGCGCTCGAGGGGCTGCGCGCGCGCGGCGTCCGCTCGGGTTTCGACTTTCTCACCGAGCCCGCCGGCTTCTCGATCAGCGAAGGCTGGCTCGATTTCGACGCCAGCCAGCCGTTCTGGCGAGCCTTTCTCGCGGGGCTGATCAACACGGTGCGCGCGGCGGTGCCGGCTGCCATCTTCTCGGTGGTGCTGGGCACGCTGATCGGCATCGGCCGGCTCGCGCCGCACGTGCTGCTGCGCGGCATCTGCACCGCGTACGTCGAGCTGGTACGCAACGTGCCGCTGCTGGTGCAACTGCTGATGCTGGCCTTCGCGATGGCCAACCTGCTGCCCGACCCGACCGAGCCGGTGCGGCTGCTTCCGGGCGTGTGGCTCAGCAAGGGCGGGCTCAGCGTGCCGTGGCCCATGATGGGCGAGGGCGGCCTGCACTTCGAGCTTCCCGAGCGCGGTGACTTCGGCGTGAGCGGCGGCGCTTCGCTGAGCCCGGAGTACGTGGCCATCGTGGCGGGCCTGAGCCTCTACTCGGCCGCCTTCGTGGCGGAGATCGTGCGCGCGGGCATCCTGTCGGTGCCGCAGGGACAGGTGCTGGCGGGGCAGGCGCTGGGCCTGTCGCCGGTGCAGCAGTTGCGCATCGTCGTGCTGCCGCAGGCGCTGCGGGTGATCGTGCCGTCGCTCACCAACCAGCTGCTGAGCCTTACCAAGAATTCGTCGCTGGCGGTGGCCGTGGGCTATCCGGAGCTGGTGTCGGTGGCCAACACCACCATCGGGACGAACGGGCGCGCCTTCGAGTGCATCGCGATCATCATGGCGGTCTACCTGCTGCTGTCGCTGGTGATCTCCTTCGGCATGAACCACTACAACGCGCGCGTCGCATTGCGGGGCTGGCGATGAGGGGCGCGGTGCGAGGGCAGCCTGTTGAATGGCGCCGCGAACTTTGGGGCTCCCCGCTGCGTTCGCTGGCCACGGTGCTGCTGCTGGTGCTGTTCGTGTGGATCGGGTTCCACGTCGTCGAGTGGGGCATCGTGCACGCGGTGTTCCGACCCGATGCCGAGGCCTGCAGGGCCGTCCAGCATGGCGCGTGCTGGGGCGTGGTGGCGGAGAAATGGCGGCCGATGCTCTTCGGACGCTTCCCGTACGAGGAACAGTGGCGTCCGGCCGTCGCGGTCGTGGTGCTGTCCGCCGTCACGATGCTCAGCGCCTGGCCGCGCAGCTGGCGCTGGTGGCTGGTGCCGCTGTGGATCGTCGCTCTGCTGCTTTTCGTGCTGCTGATGCGTGGAGGCGTCCTGGGCCTGAGCCATGTGCCCACGGGGCGCTGGGGCGGCCTGCCGTTGACCATCGGGCTCGCTGTGGTGGGGCTGGCTCTGGCCTTTCCGCTGGCCCTGCTGCTGGCGCTGGGGCGCCGGTCGGACTGGCCCGTGGTGCGCACGCTGAGCGCGAGCTACATCGAGCTGGTGCGCGGCGTGCCGCTGATCTCGGTGCTGTTCATGGCCTCGTTCCTGCTGCCGCTGCTGTGGCCTGCCGGCTGGCAGCCCGACGTGCTGGTGCGGGTGCTCGCGGGCCTGGCGCTGTTCGTGGCGGCCTACCTTGCGGAAATCATCCGCGGTGGCCTGCAGGCCGTGCCGCGCGGCCAGACCGAAGTGGCCATGGCGCTGGGCTTCGGGCGCTGGCCGGTGCAGCGCGACATCGTGCTGCCGCAGGCGCTGCGCCTCGTCGTGCCCGCGCTCACGAACAACGTGGTGGGCACGCTGAAGGACACCTCGCTGGTCACGGTGGTCGGCCTGTTCGAGCTGACCGGCGCGCTGGGACTGGCTCTGGGCGGCGACCCGACGTGGCGGCCGTTCTACCTCGAGGGCTATCTCTTCGTGGCCGCGGTGTACTGGGTGCTGTGCTTCGGGCTCTCGCGCTACAGCGTGTGGCTCGAAAAACGGCTTTCGGCGGCGCCCTGAGCCGGTCGCTGCCCGGCTCCTGTACACTCCGGGCCTTCATGTCGCGCCACAACCTCCACCCCGCATCCAACGCAGCCCTGATGGCTCGCATGATGCCGCCTGCCTCCGCGCAGGCGATGGTTGTTGCTCGAATGATTACCACCATTACCACCGCGGCCACCTGAGCACGCGCAGGTGGCCGTTCCGGCAGCCACCTGGTGTATCGCTCTCTCCCCGAACGAATGAACCCAGCTCTGGCAGCTGGGTTTTGTTTTTTCGTCAGGAGATGTCCATGTACCGCGATCCCGTTGAATCCCTAGAGCCCTTGCACCACCGTCCGGCGGCCATTCGTACCTTGCGCGTGGGGATGATCGGCATCGGCACCGTGGGCTCGGGCACCTTCCGCGTGCTGGCGCGCAACCGGGCCGACATCGCGGCGCGGGCCGGCCGGTCGATCGAGCTCGTGATCGTCGCCGCGCGCAACCTGCAGCGGGCCGCCGGCATCGTGGGAGAGGGCGTCGCGCTCACGGCCGACGCGATGCAGGTCGCCACCCATCCCGACGTCGACGTGGTGGTCGAGGTGGCCGGCGGCACCGGCCCGGCGCGCGACTGGGTGCTGGCCGCCATCGCGCACGGCAAGCACGTGGTCACGGCCAACAAGGCCTTGCTGGCGGTGCATGGCGCCGAGATCTTCGCGGCCGCGCGCGAAAAGGGCGTGATCGTGGCCTACGAGGGCGCGGTGGCCGTGAGCATCCCCATCATCAAGGCGCTGCGCGAGGGCCTCGCGGCCAACCGCATCGAATGGGTGGCCGGCATCATCAACGGCACTACCAACTTCATCCTGAGCAAGATGCGCGACGAGGGCCTGGACTTCGCCGCCGCACTCGCGCAGGCGCAGGCGCTGGGCTATGCCGAGGCCGACCCGACCTTCGACATCGAGGGCATCGACGCCACCCACAAGCTGACCCTGCTCGCGGCTAACGCCTTCGGCATGCCGCTGCGTTTCGCCGACGCGCAGGTGGAAGGCATCACCGCGCTGCAGGGCGTGGACGTGGCCTGCGCCGAGCAGCTTGGCTATCGCATCAAGCTGCTTGGCGTGGCGCGCCGGCAGGCGGCGGGGGTCGAGCTGCGCGTGCAGCCCGTGCTAGTACCCGCCACGCACCTGATGGCCCAGGTTAACGGTTCGATGAACGCCGTCATGGTCAAGAGCGACGCGGCCGGACTCACGATGTACTACGGCGCGGGTGCCGGCTCGGAGCAGACAGCCTCCGCCGTGATCGCCGACCTGGTCGATGTGGCGCGGCTCGACGGCGTGCATGCCGCGCAGCACGTACCGCATCTCGGCGTCCATGCCCATGCGACGAATGCACTTGCCGTGGTGCCGCGCGCCGCCGTCCACACATCGCACTACCTGCGCGTGCCGGTGCAAGCGGTGGGGCAGATCCAGGCAGTTGCGGCTTGTCTCGCGGAGCGGAAAGTCCCTGTGCGCCAGGTCGCGTTGGCGGCCGAACGGCCCGGCGCGGGCCCGCAGGTGCTGGTGCTGACGGGGCCGGTGGAGCAGGGCGCGCTCGACCTCGCCGTGCACGCGCTGCAGGCGCGCGCCGAAGTGGCGGGCGCGGTCGCGACGCTGCGCGTGGAGTCGCTGGAAGGCTGAGCCGGGCGTCAGGACTTCCGGCGTGGGCTCAGTTCGGCATAGCCGGTGAGCGGGTCGTGCTCGCGCGCGAAGCGCCAGCCGGGAAGCTCTGCGACGAGTATCTCGGCGGTGGTGCGCACGACGCATCCCGGCGCCGCATGCCCGCCGAAGACCCGGCCCTCGGCGTCCGACACGCCGATGTGCAGGTGCGAGCCGTCCGGAGACAGGCTGCCCGCGAGCGTGAGGATTTCCAGGTCGCCCTCGATGCGTGCCGGTGTCTCGGCGCCCGCGAACCGGATGCTCGCCCCGCGCAGGCTGCCGATGCCGGAAACCACGAAGGCCGCCTCCACGCCGCCTTGCTTCAGCGCCGCATCGAGCGACGCGCGCAGGTCGTCGCCCGGATTCAGCCGCAGCACCAGCGTCCGCATTCGGCCTCAGTTCCCCGAAAGCGCCCCGTCGACCACGTGCTGCGCCTCCTCGAGGATGCGCGCGAGGTGGTCCTTGCCCTTGAAGCTCTCGCCGTAGATCTTGTAGATGTTCTCCGTGCCCGAGGGCCGCGCGGCGAACCAGCCGTTCGCGGTCACGACCTTCACGCCGCCGATGGCCGCGCCGTTGCCCGGCGCATGGCTCAGCACCTCGACGATCCTGTCGCCCGCCAGCTCGGTTGAGCGGATCTGCTGCGGCGAGAGGCTCGACAGCCGCTTCTTCTGCTCGACCGTGGCCGGCGCGTCCACCCGGTCGGACACCGGCTTGCCCAGCGCCTGCGTCAGCTCGGCGTAGCGCTCGCCCGGGTCTCGTCCGGTGCGCGCGGCGATCTCGGCCGAGAGCAGGGCGGGCACCATGCCGTCCTTGTCGGTGGTCCAGACCGAGCCGTCCTTGCGCAGGAAGGTCGCGCCCGCGCTTTCCTCGCCGCCGAAGGCCAGCGAGGCATCGACCAGCCCGTCGACGAACCACTTGAAGCCCACCGGCACCTCGTGCAGCCTGCGCCCGAGCCGGTTGGCGACGCGGTCGATCATCTGGCTGCTGACCACCGTCTTGCCGATGGCCGCCTGGGCGGGCCACTGCGGGCGGTGCGTGTAGAGGTAGTCGATCATCACCGCAAGGTAGCTGTTGGGCTGCATCAGCCCGGTGCTGCCGGAGACGATGCCGTGGCGGTCGTGGTCGGTGTCGCAGGCGAAGGCGATGCCGAAGCGGTTCTTCAGCTCGATCAGCTTGTGCATGGCGTCGGGCGACGACGGGTCCATGCGGATGCGGCCGTCCCAGTCGAGCGACATGAAGCGGAAGGTCGGGTCGACCTCGCGGCTCAGCACGTTCAGGCGCTTGAGCTTGTAGCGCTCGGCGATCGCGGGCCAATAGCGCACGCCGGCGCCGCCCAGCGGATCGACGCCGAGGTCGAGGTTCACGTCGCGGATCGCGTCCATGTCGAGGACCTGGGCCAGGTCTTCTACATAGGTGTTCAGGTAGTCGTGCCGGTGCGTGGTCGATGCGCGCAGCGCCTGTGCGAGCGGCATGCGCTTCACGCCTTCGAGGCCGTTCGCCAGCATCGTGTTGGCCGCGGCCTCGACGGCCGAGGTGATGTCGGTGCCCGCAGGTCCGCCGTTGGGCGGGTTGTACTTGAAGCCGCCGCTCTCGGGCGGGTTGTGCGAGGGCGTGATGACGATGCCGTCGGCAAGGCCCGTCGTGCGGCCGCGGTTGTAGACCAGGATGGCGTGCGACACGGCCGGCGTCGGCGTGTACTCGTCGTCCTTCGAGATCATCAGCTCGACGCCGTTGGCGGCGAGCACCTCGACCGCGCTGCCGAAGGCCGGCGTCGACAGCGCGTGCGTGTCGATGCCCAGGAAGAGCGGCCCGTCGATGCCTTTCTGCCTGCGGTAGTCGCAGATGGCCTGGCTGATCGCCAGCACGTGCCATTCGTTGAAGGCGTCGTCGAAGGAGGAGCCGCGGTGCCCCGAGGTGCCGAAGGCCACGCGCTGCGATGGCATCGACGGGTCGGGCCGCCCGGTGTAGTAGGCCGAGACGAGGCGCGGCACGTCGACCAGCAGTTCGATGGGGGCGGGTTGGCCCGCGAGAGGATTGGTTGCCTGGCTCATGTCGATGGGAAGTCGAAGTTGATGAGATCTGCGATGCGCTCGACGGTGATGTCGGCGGGGGCGTAGTCCGCAATGGCCTGCGCGTCGAGCGCATAGTGCCCTTGCCGCACGAAGACCGTTGTAAGACGCGGTCCCCAGATGACCTTCATGGCCGACAGGATGCGCAGCTTGTCGTCGACCATCACGTAGTGCCGGGCCGGGTGGAGCTGCTCGACGACGTCGAGCATCTGCTCCTTGTGCACGTAGATCAGCACGCGGCCTTCGGTGGCGTCCCCGAGGCCCGAGCGCTGCACCTTGCGCGGCTGGAAGACCGCGTCGCCGTCCGAAAGGATCACCGTGGGCCCCTGCCGGCGCAGGTGCTTCAGCGCTTCGAGCGCGCCGGGGTAGAGCCTGTCGGCGAACGGATAGTCGAGAAGAAAGTTCGACATCTGCAGCAGCCGCGGGTCGCTCATGCCCAGGCGGCTTTCCCCGGCGCGGAAGCGCTGCAGGGCGCCGAGGTAGTCGACGTAGCCGAGCTGGTCGCGCAGTTGCTCGAAGGCAACCCAGTAGCGACTGGCGCTTTCCGCGCCGAAGGACTCCTCGAGGCGGGCGCGAAGGTCGGCGATGACGCGGTCGTTATCGAGCAGCGTGTTGTCGACGTCGATCAGGAAAACGGTGGCAGGAGGTTGTGTCATGGTTTCGGGGCCCACGGGCCTGGACTGCACGCCGCGTCCAGCATACGCCCCGGATGCGACGCCAATCGGAGCCCGCGTGAATTAGTTGATGCTTCGAGCCTCGCTGGCTTAATCTGTGCCACAGGACCGTCCCCGGAGTTGAATAAGCTTCCGCCCAGCTTGGATCAGCTTGAAGAAGGAGCAAGAAAGATGCGCATCACGAACGGTCGATACCGGCCTGGCCTGTCGGCAGTGGCTTCGAGCCTGTGCTTGAGCCTGGTGCTGGCCGGCTGCCAGACACCCCCGGCCGACCGGCCTCTGTCACCGGAAGTCCCCGAGCCCCCGAGCTTCGTCACGCCTCCCGAGGCCTGCCAGGCGGCATCCGTGCGCTTCGCCCTGGGCTTGCGCATCAGCCAGCAATTGCTCGAGGAAATGCGGCAGCGCGCCGGTGCCCGGATGGCCCGCACCGTGCTGGCCACCGAGACTGCCGACCCGGCGCAGGACATGATGCGGCTGAATGTGCAGGTCGAGCCCACCGGCCGCGTGGTCGGTGCGTATTGCGGCTAGGACCGCCCGATGCCGCCCGGTGTTGCCCTTCTTGCCGAGAGTGTTGTGATGTTCACACATCGGCTGTAACAAATTTTCGCAACAACACGCGGAACAGTTCGAATTGGGAGAACAATAGTCCGCGACTTCCGGAGCCCCAGTCTTTTGTCGAACCAGCAACCTCCAGTCTCGTTGCCGTCGTACTACGACGGATCGGCCCGTCTCCCGCCGGACGAGGTGCTGCGCCCGTTGATGGCCGACTGGGCACGCGCGGGCAAGCGCCTGGCTGCCATCTGCTACATCGACGTCGACCACTTCGCCGAGTTGAACGAGCGTCTGGGCATGGTCGCGGGCAATGCCGCCCTCGAGGAGGTTGCCCAGCGCATCAAGGCCGAGTTGCCGCGGGAGAGCGTGATGGCCCGGGTGGGCGGCGACGAGTTCGCGGCCCTGTTCGCCGGCCTTGGCGCCTCGCAGTGCGCCCAGGTGCTCGAACGCATCCAGACCTCGCTGGCCGACCCCTGGATCTGGCGCGACCAGACCGCCAGCATCGACGCCAGCATCGGCGCCATGCTGCTCGACAGCAACGGCCCGCCCCCCGAGACCGCGCTGCGCCAGGCGCAGCACGCGGCTTTCTTCGCCAAGCGCGCAGCCGACGGCAAGGTGCACTATTTCGACGCTCCCAGGGCTCGCGCCGACGAGCAGGTGGTCCGCGAACGCCAGCGCATCCAGGAAGGCCTGCTGCAGGGCGAGTTCTTCCTGGTCTACCAGCCCAAGGTCGACATGCGGCGCGGCGTGGTGGTGGGCGTCGAGGCTCTCATCCGCTGGCAGCATCCCGAGCGCGGCCTGCTGCCGCCCGCGCAGTTCGTGCCGCTGATCGAGGACGACCAGCTGGTGGAGCAGGTCGGCGACTGGGCCATCGCCACGGCGCTGTGGCAGGCGCACCAGTGGCGCCTTGCGGGCCTGCACATCTCGGTGAGTGTGAACGTGGCGCCGCGCCACATGATGCGCTGGGACTTCGTCGAGCGGCTCGCCAGGCACCTGGCGCAGTTTCCGAAGCAGGGCGAGGGGATGCTGGAGCTCGAGATCCTCGAGACCACGGCGATCAGCCAGTTCGCAAACGTCGCGCTCTTCGTGGAGGCCTGCAAGATGCTGGGCGTGGGCGTCACCATCGACGACTTCGGCACCGGGTATTCGTCGCTCACCTACCTGCGTCAGCTGCCGGTGTCGACCGTGAAGATCGACCAGTCCTTCGTGCGCGGCATGCTCGACAACAGCCAGGACCGGGCCATCGTGCAGGGCATCATCGCGCTGCTCCATGCGCTGGGGCTCACGGCGGTGGCCGAGGGCGTCGAAACCACGAAGCAGGGCGAGGCGCTGCTCGCCCTGGGCTGCACGCTGGCGCAGGGCTTCGGCATCGCGAGGCCGATGGCGGCCAAGGATGTCGCGCAGTGGGTGGCGCAGTACGAGCAGGCGCCGCTGTGGGGGCGCGACGCGGCTGCGCTGCCCGCCGGCTGAAGGCGCCGGCCAGGTTCAGCCTGACAGGGTTCAGCCCGACAGGAGCGCGCCGGTGTCGTGGATCATGTTTCGACGGTTGTGCTTGACCGCGTACATGGCGGTATCCGCCTGCCGCAGGGCCTCCTCGGCCGAGGTGGTGCGAGGGTCGACGGCCACCACGCCGACGCTGGCGCCCTTGTAGTCGATCGTCATGTTCTTGAGCCGCAGCTCGCCTTTGGTGTTTTCCGCCAGCCGGTCGGCCAAAGCCATGGCGCCGGTGCGCGGCGATTCACCGAGGCCGGGGCCCAGGCCGATCACGACGAACTCGTCGGAGCCGAAGCGCGCCAGCATGTCGCTCGCGCGTACGCAAGCCGCCAGCTGCTTCGCCATGGCCGCCAGGAATTCGTCGCCGACTCCGTGGCCGTACGCGTCGTTGATCTTCTTGAAGTCGTCCATGTCGATGAAGCCGACCAGCACGCTCTGGGCGCTGCGCGCGCCCTGGGCGAGCATGCGCTGCAGCGCGTCGACGAGGGCGCGGCGGTTCGGCAGGCCGGTGAGGACGTCGGTCGCTGCATTGGTCGAGAGTTCGATGCCGGCCTTGTCGAGCTTGGCGATCATCTGCTCCCGCTCGACCTGCTGGCCGATCAGCCTGGCGAACAGGCGCAGTACCGGCTCGGCGATGGCCGGCAGCGGAACCTGCCGCGCGCTGGCGACGCACAGCGCGCCATGGAGGCCGCCGTCGTCGAGCCTGACCGGCGCGCTCGCGCAGGACTGGATGCCCAGCTCGCGGGCGGCATCGGCGTCGCCCCAGCAGCCGCCGGCATCGTCGGCGTAGATGCGGTTTTCTTCCAGCGCGTGGCGGCACAGCGTGTCGGCCCAGGGCACATAGGCCCCTTCGGGAATGGCGAGCTCGCCCGTGTTGTGGGCGAAGAGGATGTGCTGGCGGGCCTTGTCGGGCTCGATGATCGTGAGGTAGGCCGATTCGAGGCCGGTTGCCGCCTCGAGCATTTCGAGCATCGGGCGGGCGAGGTCTTCCAGCGTCTTGGCAGAGGAGACCGATTCGGATAGCTGTTCGATCAGGAATTCCATGGCCGACATTCTGAGGGCTCCCGGGGTTTCAGGATGCCAGTGCTTCCATCAATTCCGTTTCGATGGCCAGCTGCGTCTTCTGGCCCTGGAGCTCGGGGCCGCTGATCAGGAAGGTGTCTTCCACCCGCTCGCCCAGCGTCGTGACCTTGGCGAGCTGCAGGTTCAGGTGATGACGTGCCAGCACCCGGGCCACCGAATACAGCAGGCCGGCGCGGTCGCTGGCCGAGATGTTGAGCAGCCAGCGCTGCGCCTTGTCGTCGGGCAGCAGGCTGATGCGCGGCTTGATCGGGAAGCTGCGCACCCGGCGCGACACCCGCCCCATGCTGGGCGGGGGCAGGGCGCCGGCCTCGGTGAGCGTCTGTGCCAGGCCCGACTCGACCATGCTGATCAGGTCGCGGTAGTGGTCCGGCAGGAAGGTAGTGACGACCTGGAAGGTGTCGAGCGCATAGCCGTTGCTCGTGGTGTGAACCTTGGCGTCCAGGATGCTGAAGGAGGCCTGGTCGAAGTAGCCGCAGATGCGCGCGAACAGGTCGGGCTGGTCGGGCGTGTAGACCACCACCTGCAGGCCTTCGCCCACCGGCGACAGGTGCGCGCGCACGATGGGCGGCGCCTTCGGGTCGACGGGCACGTTGGGCGGCGGCACGAAGCGCGCGAGCTGCTTGGCGTGCCAGGCGATCTCGGAGGCGTCGTGGCGCATGAAGTAGCCCACGTCGAGCGTGTCCCACAGGGCCTTGTGCGCCTCGAAGCGCTGGGCGTGCAGGGCGAGCTGAACCAGCGCTTCGCGCTTGCGCGACTCGACCTCGGCGTCCGGGTCGGGCATGCGGCCGCCCAGCGCGCGCAGGGTGTAGCGGTACAGGTCCTCGAGCAGCTTGCCTTTCCAGGCGTTCCACACGCGCGGGGAGGTGCCGCGGATGTCGGCCACGGTCAGCAGGTAGAGCGCGGTCAGGTAGCGCTCGTTGCCCACGCGCTTGGCGAAGGCGCCGATGACTTCGGGATCGCTCAGGTCCTGCTTCTGGGCGACCTGGCTCATCACCAGGTGCTCGGCCACGAGGAACTCGATCAGCTTCGCGTCTTCGCGGGCGATGCCGTGCTGCTTGCAGAAGCGCTGCACGTCGCGCGCGCCCAGCGTGGAGTGGTCGCCGCCGCGGCCCTTGGCGATGTCGTGGAAGAGGGCCGCCACGTACAGGATCCAGGGCTTGTCCCAGCCGGCCGCCAGCTGCGAGCAGAACGGGTACTCGTGCGCATGCTCGGCGATGAAGAAGCGCCGCACGTTGCGCAGCACCATCAGGATGTGCTGGTCCACCGTGTAGACGTGGAACAGGTCGTGCTGCATCTGCCCCACGATGCTGCGGAACACGCGCAGGTAGCGCCCCAGCACCGAGGTCTGGTTCATCAGCCGGAAGGCATGCGTGATGCCGTAGGGCTGCTGGACGATCCGCATGAAGGTCTGGTGGTTGACCGGGTCGTTGCGGAACTTGCTGTCCATCACGTGGCGCGCGTTGTAGAGCGCGCGCAGCGTGCGTGCCGACAGGCCCTTCACGCCGATGGTCTTCTGGTACAGCAGGAAGGTCTCGAGCACCGCGTGCGGCTCGCGCTCGTAGAGGTCGTCGCTGGCGATCTCGATCAGGCCGGCGCGCTCGTAGAAGCGCTCGTTGATGGGCGTGTGCTGTTCGTCGCTGGGCTGCAGGCGCTCGGAAATGTTGAGCAGCAGGATCTGGTTGAGCTGCGACACCGCCTTGGCGGCCCAGTAGTAGCGCCGCATCAGCGCTTCGCTCGACTTGCGCTGCGACTCGCTCTCGTAGCCGAAGCTGGCCGCCACGGCGGTCTGCAGGTCGAACACCAGGCGGTCCTCGCGCCGGTTGGCGATCACGTGCAGCCGGGCGCGAATGAGCGAGAGCAACGCCTCGTTGCGCTTGATCTGCTGCGCCTCGAAGGAGGTGGCCAGGCCGTTCTTGGCGAGATCGTCCCAGCGGCTGCCGTAGCCGGCGGCCTTGGTCATCCAGAGGATGGTCTGCAGGTCGCGCAGGCCGCCGGGCGATTCCTTGCAGTTGGGCTCGAGCGCGTAGGGAGTGTTGTCGAACTTCTGGTGGCGGTGCCGCATTTCCTGCGACTTGGCCACGAAAAAGGCCTGCGGATCGATGGCCCGCGAGAAGCGGCGGCGGAAGGCGGTGAAGAGCTTCTTGTCGCCAGCGATCAGGCGCGCCTCGAGCAGCGAGGTCTGGACGGTGACGTCCTTCTCGGCCTCGGCCAGGCATTCGTCCACCGTGCGCACGCTGGATCCGATCTCGAGGCCGGCGTCCCAGCAGTGGCCGATGAAGGCCTCGATGCGGGCCGGCTCGATGCCACCGGCCTCGCCCTCGGGCGGCAGCAGCAGCAGCACGTCGACGTCGGAATACGGGAACAGCTCGCCGCGCCCGAAGCCGCCCACGGCTGCCAGCGTGAGCGAGTCGCCGAAGCCGGCTTCGCGCCACAGGGTGCACAGCGTTTCGTCGGCCAGCGCCGAGAGCTGGCGCAGCACCGTGTGCACGCTGCGGGTGGGAGCGCGCGCGAAGCGCAGGGTGTCGAACAGGGCGAGCTTCTTCGCGCGATAGGCTTCGCGCAGCGTCGCCACGTCGATGTTGGCTGCTTCGATCACGGGCGGGGAACGCGTTGCCGCGTCAGGTCTTGGTGGCGGTGACGAAGGAAGGCAGCGGAGGGCTGCCTGCCGACAGGGTCAGCACCTCGTAGCCGGTCTCGGTGACGAGCACCGTGTGCTCCCACTGGGCCGACAGCGAGTGGTCGCGCGTGACGATGGTCCAGCCGTCGTACTGGCCGCCCTTGAAGTCTTCCTTCACGTCGCGCTTGCCGGCGTTGATCATCGGCTCGATGGTGAAGATCATGCCGGGCTTGAGTTCTTCCATGGTGCCCGGGCGGCCGTAGTGCAGCACCTGGGGCTCTTCGTGGAAGCGCTGGCCCACGCCGTGGCCGCAGAACTCGCGCACCACCGAGAAGCCCTGGCCCTCGGCGAACTTCTGGATCGCGTGGCCCACGTCGCCCAGGTGGGCACCGGGTCGCACCTGGAGGATGCCGTGCCACATGGCCTCGAAGGTGATGTTGCACAGGCGCTTGGCGGCGATGGACGCGTCGCCGATCACGTACATGCGGCTGTTGTCGCCGAACCAGCCGTCCTTGATGACGGTGACGTCGACGTTCATGATGTCGCCCTTCTTCAGGGGCTTGTCGTTCGGGATGCCGTGGCACACCACGTGGTTCACCGAGGTGCACAGCGACTTCGGGAACGGGACGCTGCTCGCGCCCATGTAGCCCACCGTGGCGGAGGTGGTGCCCTGCTTGACCATGTACTCGGCTGCGAGCCGGTCGACGTCGTTGGTCGTGATGCCGGGCTTGATCAGGGGCGTGAGGTAGTCCAGCACCTCGGAGGCCAGGCGGCAGGCGACCCGCATGGCTTCGATGCCTGCAGCGTCTTTGTAGTTAATGCTCATCCCGGAATTATCCCATCGGCAGGATGAACCTGCCCCCAACGCGGAACACTTCGTGCCCCGCTGCCCCTCAAGGGGGACGACCGCCTCGGGGCGTCCCGGCGATGGCCTAAAATCACGGGCTAACGCGGATGATCCCAGTCAGCGGTCATCAGCCTCAATTTCTTGATTCCCAACGCGGCCCCCGAGGCCCCACCGACCGTGACGCAGCCCGCACATCAAGCCCTTCCTGTCGTAACCATGTTCGAGGGCGGCAGCGCGCTCAGCGACTTCCGCGCACGGCAGCTTCTGCCGAAACTGCAGGCCATCGAGCCGCGCATCGAGGGCATTTCGGCCCGTTTCGTGCATCTGGTGGTGACCGACTCGGCGCTCGACCAGGCGGGCCATGAGCGCTTCGCCGCACTCCTGACCTACGGCGAGCCCTTCGAGGCGCCGGCCAAGGCGGGCACCACCGTGGTGGTCACGCCGCGCCTGGGCACCGTTTCGCCCTGGGCCTCCAAGGCCACCGACATTGCCCACAACTGCGGCCTGGCGCTGCGCCGCGTCGAGCGCGTTACCCAGTACCACCTGAAGCTCAAGGCGCCGCTGATCGGCAAGGCTCCCGTGCTCGAGGGCGACGCCCTGGCCGCCGCGGCCGGCCCGCTGCACGACCGCATGACCGAATCGGTGCTGGCCACCGTCGAGCAGGCGGCCAGCCTGTTCAGCGAGCTGCCGGCCCAGCCGATGGCGCAGGTCGACGTGCAGGGCGGCGGTCGCGCCGCGCTGGTGGCGGCCAACACCGGCTTCGGCCTGGCGCTGGCCGAGGACGAGATCGACTACCTGGTCGACGCCTTCACCCGCCTGGGCCGCAACCCCAGCGACGTCGAACTCATGATGTTCGCGCAGGCCAACAGCGAGCACTGCCGCCACAAGATCTTCAACGCCGACTTCACCATCGACGGCGAGGCCCAGCCGCAGAGCCTGTTCTCGATGATCCGCAACACCGAGAAGCAGAACCCGCAGCACACGGTCATCGCGTATGCCGACAACGCCTCGGTGATGGAGGGCACGACCATCGAGCGCTTCATTCCGGTCAACGGCTCGCAGAGCTATCAAAAAGATAGCGCCCTGAGTCACGTGCTGATGAAGGTCGAGACGCACAACCACCCGACCGCCATCTCGCCTTTCCCCGGCGCCTCGACGGGCGCGGGCGGCGAGATCCGCGACGAAGGCGCCACGGGCCGCGGCTCGAAGCCCAAGGCCGGCCTGACCGGTTTCACCGTCTCGAAGCTGTGGCCGGAAGAGGGCAGCTACGGCAAGCCCGAGCACATCGCCAGCCCGCTGCAGATCATGACCGAGGGCCCGCTGGGCGGCGCCGCGTTCAACAACGAATTCGGCCGTCCCAACCTGCTGGGCTACTTCCGCGAGTACGAGCAGACGGTGGCGAGCGATGTCGACACCGTGCAGCGCGGCTACCACAAGCCCATCATGATCGCGGGCGGCCTCGGCAGCATCGACGCGGCGCAGACCAAGAAGATCCGCTTTCCCACCGGCTCCCTGCTGATCCAGCTCGGCGGCCCCGGCATGCGCATCGGCATGGGCGGCAGCGCAGCCAGCTCCATGGCCACCGGCGCCAACGCCGCCGAGCTCGACTTCGACTCCGTCCAGCGCGGCAACCCCGAGATCGAGCGCCGCGCGCAGGAGGTCATCAACCACTGCTGGCAGCAGGGCGACGCCAACCCGATCCTCGCGATCCACGACGTGGGCGCGGGCGGCCTGAGCAACGCATTCCCCGAGCTGACCAACGACGCCGGCCGCGGCGCGCGTTTCGACCTGCGCTCGGTGCCGCTCGAAGAGTCGGGCATGGCGCCGAAGGAAATCTGGTGCAACGAGAGCCAGGAGCGCTACGTGCTGGCCATCGCGCCCGAATCGCTCGAGCAGTTCAAGGCCTTCTGCGAACGCGAGCGCTGCCCGTTCTCGGTGGTCGGCGTAGCCACCGAAGAGCGCCAGCTGCTGGTGGCCGATGAAGGCGCCGAAGTGCAGCCCGTCGACATGCCGATGGACGTGCTCCTCGGCAAGCCGCCGAAGATGCACCGCGACGTGAAGACCGTGGCGCGCAGCTTCAAGCCGCTCGACCTCACCGGCGTCGACCTGCAGAAGGCCGCCATCGACGTGCTCGCGAACCCCACCGTGGCTTCCAAGCGCTTCCTCGTCACCATCGGCGACCGCACCGTGGGCGGACTGAGCCACCGCGACCAGATGGTCGGCCCCTGGCAGGTGCCCGTGGCCGATTGCGCCGTGACGCTGGCCGACTTCAAGGGCTTCGCCGGCGAGGCCATGAGCATGGGCGAGCGCACGCCGCTGGCCGCGCTCGACGCGCCGGCCTCGGGCCGCATGGCGGTGGCCGAGGCCATCACCAACCTGCTGGCCGCGCCCATCGAACTCTCTCGCGTCAAGCTGTCGGCCAACTGGATGGCGGCCTGTGGCGAGGCCGGCGAAGACGCCGCGCTGTACGAGACCGTCAAGGCCGTGGGCCTGGAGCTTTGCCCGGCGCTGGGCGTGTCGATCCCGGTCGGCAAGGATTCCCTGTCGATGCGCACCCAGTGGAAGGACGGTGCCGAGGCGAAGAAAGTCACCTCGCCCGTGAGCCTGATCGTCAGCGCCTTCGCCACGCTGCCCGACGTGCGCGGCACGCTCACGCCGCAGCTCGACGCCGAAGAGGCCGACACCACGCTGGTGCTGATCGACCTGGGCCAGGGCAAGCACCGCATGGCCGGCAGCATCCTGGCGCAGACGCTCAACCAGAGCGGCGACACCGTACCCGACCTCGACGACCCGGCGCAGCTCGTCGCGTTGGTCAATGCCGTGAACGCCCTGCGCGCTGACGGCAAGATCCTCGCGATGCATGACCGCAGCGACGGCGGCCTGTTCGCCACCGCCTGCGAGATGGCCTTCGCGGGCCACGTCGGCGTGGCGCTGAACGTCGACATGCTCGTCACCGAAGGCGACGGCATCTCCGACAGCCGAATGGAAACCGGTGACGCCAAGAACTGGGCGCAGCAGGTCAGCGCGCGCCGCGAAGAACTCACGCTCAAGGCGCTCTTCAACGAAGAGCTGGGCATGGTGCTGCAGGTGCGCACCGCCGAGCGCAACGACGTCATGCAGGTGCTGCGCGCCCACGGCCTCAGCACGCACAGCCACTTCGTCGGAAAGACGCGTCCCGCCAGCTCGCAGATGGATGCGGGCAAGGGCAAGATCGAAGTCTGGCGCGATGCCAAGGCCGTGTTCAGCGCGAGCCTGCACGACCTGCAGCAGGTGTGGGACTCGGTCAGCTGGAAGATCGCCCGCGAGCGCGACAACCCGGCCTGCGCCGATGCCGAACACGCGGCAGCCGGCGATCCGGCCGATCCGGGCATGCACGTGTTCCTGCCGAATCCCCAGCCGGCCGCACCGGCCATCCTGCAGTCGCGCCCCAAGGTCGCGATCCTGCGCGAGCAGGGCGTCAACTCGCACGTCGAGATGGCCTATGCCTTCACCGATGCCGGCTTCGAGGCCTTCGACGTTCACATGACCGACCTGCAGTCGGGCAGGGCGGACCTCGCCAGCTTCAAGGGCGTGGTTGCCTGCGGCGGCTTCAGCTATGGCGACACGCTGGGCGCCGGCATCGGATGGGCGCGCAGCATCACCTTCAACCCGAAGCTGGCAGAGCAGTTCAAGACCTTCTTCGGCCGCGCCGACACCTTCGGCCTGGGCGTGTGCAACGGCTGCCAGATGTTCGCCGAGCTGGCCGAAATCATTCCGGGCGCCGAAGCCTGGCCGCGCTTCACCACCAACCAGAGCGAGCGCTTCGAGGCGCGCCTGTCGATGGTCGAGGTGCTCGAATCGCCCAGCATCTTCTTCGCGGGCATGGCGGGCAGCCGCCTGCCGATCGCGGTGGCGCACGGCGAGGGCTACGCCAACTTCAAGCACCGCGGCGACGCGGCCAAGGCCATCGGCGCGATGCGCTTCGTGGACAACCACGGCAAGCCGACCGAGCAGTACCCGTTCAACCCCAACGGCAGCGCGGGCGGCCTGACTTCGGTGACCACGCCCGACGGCCGCTTCACGGCGGTGATGCCGCACCCCGAGCGCGTGTTCCGCAACATCCAGATGAGCTGGACCTCGGGCGACCGCAGCGAGCTGAGCCCCTGGATGCAGATCTGGCGCAACGCCCGTCGCTGGGTGGGCTGAAGGACGCCCCGCTTCGATCGTCCGCGAAGCCGGCAAGGCCTGGCGGACACGAACGGACGGCAATAAAAAAAGCGGCCTCGAGGGCCGCTTTCTTTTTGCTCGGATCGATTACTCGACCTTGGCCTTCGCGCGCAGGTCTTCCTGGTACTTCTGCAGGCGCTGCTGCTGCAGCTGTTGCGTGATCTGCGGCTTCACTTCTTCCAGCTTCGGCAGTTGAGCCTGGCGGATGTCGTCGACGCGGATGATGTGCCAGCCGAACTGGCTCTTCACCGGAGCGGGGGTGGTCTCGCCCTTCTTGAGCTTGATCATGGCTTCCGAGAACTCGGGCACGAAGCTCGCGGGGTTGGCCCAGTCGAGGTCGCCGCCGTTGGCGCCCGAACCCGGGTCCTTGCTCTGCTTCTTGGCGATGTCCTCGAACTTGGCGCCCTTCTTCAGGTCGGCCATGATCTTCTTGGCCTGGTCTTCGGTTTCGACCAGGATGTGGCGGGCCTTGTATTCCTTGCCGCCGTTGGCCGCGACGAACTTGTCGTATTCGGCCTTCACGTCGGCGTCCGCGACCGGGTTGGTCTTGCGGTAGTTCTCGAACAGCGCGCGGATCAGGATGGCCTGGCGGGCGAGTTCGAGCTGGTTCTTGTAGTCGTCGGTGGCGTCCAGGCCCTGCTTCTGGGCTTCCTGCATGAACACTTCGCGCGCCACGATTTCCTCGCGCAACTGGCCTTGCATTTCAGGCGTCACCGGACGGCCCGCGGCAGCCAGTTGCTGGGCCAGAACGTCCATGCGGGCCTTGGGCACCGGCTTGCCGTTCACGATGGCTGCGTTCTGCGCCAGGGCCGCCATGGGGATGGCACCGAGCAGCGCTGCGGCCGCGACGGCCTGCAAGATTTGTTTTTTCATGGAATGAATGGTCGAGCTGGGAAGTGAATGCGCGTGTAGGAGTTGCGCGGTAATGAAAGCAGGGGATTGGGGAAGAAGGGGCAACGGCCGACGCGGGCGTGGCGTGCGAGCAATGCGTTGGACGACTGACTCAGAGCACCTCGATGGCGATGGCGTGCAGACCCTGTGCGATGAAAACGTGGAGGGCATCATACACAAGCCGATGCCGCGCCACGCGGGGCTTCCCCTCGAACAGCGGGGAGGCGATGCGGACGCGGAAATGGGTGCCGCGGCCTTCCGCGTTGGCGCCCGCATGGCCCGCGTGGGCCGCGCTTTCGTCGATGACTTCGAGCGCCGTCGGCGCGAGCGCCTTGCGCAGCGCGGCCTCCAGGGCTGCCGTGGTGGGGAGCTGTGCGGTGTCCGTGGTCATGCGGTCGGCTTGTCCTCGTTCTTCAGGTGCGGCGCGATGTACAGGCCCTGCGCCACCAGGAAGACGATGGGGAACACGTAGCCCCAGAGCTTGAAGTTGACCCAGGCCTCGGTCGTGAAGTACGCCGCCACGTAGGCGTTGATGGCGGCCATGAACAGGCAGTAGCCGATCCACGCCACGTTGAGCCTGCCCCAGATGCGGTCGGGCAGCTCGAGCTGCGAACCCAGCAGCATCTTCAGGAAGTTCTTCTTCAGCGCCCAGAGCGCCACGGCCAGCGCGACCGCCATTGCGCCGTAAAGCACCGTCGGCTTCCACTTGATGAAGCGATCATCGTGCAGCGCCAGCGTGAGCGTGCCGAACAGCAGGATCAGCACCAGCGTGGCCTTCTGCATGGCCTGCAGCTTGCGCTCGGTGGCGTAGATGACGGCCATCTGCACCACCGTGGCGGCCATCAGCACGCCCGTGGCGGTGTAGATGTCGCCCAGCTTGTAGGCAATGAAGAAAAGCAGGATCGGGAAGAAGTCGAGGAGCAGTTTCATTGAGCTCTTAGTTTGCTGGCTGGCTTGCTTATTTCTTCTGGAAGTCGAGCGACGCCGAGTTCATGCAGTAGCGCAGGCCGGTTTCGGTGGGGCCGTCGGGGAACACGTGGCCCAGGTGGGCGCCGCAGTTCGCGCAGACGTTCTCGGTGCGCACCATGCCGTGCGAGCGGTCGATGATGTTGCGGATCGCGCCCGGCACCGCTTCCTGCGAGAAGCTGGGCCAGCCGCAGCCGGCGTCGAACTTGGTCGCCGACTCGAACAGCTTGGCGCCGCAGCAGATGCAATGGTAGGTGCCGTCATCCCAGTGCGCCTCGTACTTGCCGGTGAAGGGGCGCTCGGTGGCCGCGTGGCGAGTCACCTCGAAGGCCGCGGGCTCGGCGCCTTTTTCGGCGAGCAGGGCTTTCCATTCGGCGTCGGTTTTCTGTACGGGAGTGGTCATGATGAGCAGCTGATTTCGATCGTGGAAGCCCAGTCGGGCGGGAAGCCGGCGTATGCGTCGGCACCGGGATGTTCTTCAAATGGGGTCTGGAGCACTGCCAGCAAGGTTGCCACACCCGAGTGGTCCTTTTGCTGACTCGCTTCGATGGCTTGCTGTCCCAGGTGGTTCCGCAGCACGAACTTCGGGTTGGTGCGGCGCATCAGTTCGGCGGCCAGGGCCCGGTCGGTGGAGGCATGGCGCTCCGAAAAAGATAGCATCCAGGCGTCGAAGCCTTCGCGGTCGAGGAACAGGTCGCGCACCGGCTCCACGTTGCCGTCGGCCACGAAGCCGGAGAGCCGGCGCCAGAAGATCGTGTAGTCGACCTTGCCCGCGGCCAGCAGCTTGAGCACGCCCTCGATCAGCGGCCGGTCGCCTTCGGCTGCCTCGGCCAGCCCCAGCTTGGCGCGCATGCGGCCCTCGAACTCGTTCGGGAACACCGTCTTGTACGACTCCAGCGCGGCCACCGCGACCTCCTGGTCGCCGATCAGCGGCAGCAGCGCCTGCGCGAGGCAGAACAGGTTCCAGTAGGCCACGTTGGGCTGCTGGTTGAAGGCGTAGCGCCCGTTGGTATCGCTGTGGTTGCAGATGTGGCGCGGGTCGAAGCCGTCGAGGAACTGGAACGGGCCGTAGTCGATGGTGAGCCCGAGGATGCTCATGTTGTCGGTGTTCATCACGCCGTGGCAGAAGCCCACGGCCTGCCACTGGGCGAGCAGGGCGGCGGTGCGCTCGCTCACGGCTTCCAGGAAGGCGGCGTAGGCATTGCCGCCGAAGCGCTCCGTGGTACGGCAGGCCGGGTAGTAGCGGTCGATGACGTAGTCGGCCAGCGCACGAAGCTCGTCTTCGCGCTGGTTGGCTGCGAAGTGCTCGAAATGGCCGAAGCGCACGAAGCTGGGCGCCACGCGGGTGACGACGGCGGCGCTTTCCACCTCCTCGCGGTAGATCTGAGCGTCGGAGCCGGTCACGCACAGAGCGCGCGTGGTCGGGATGCCAAGGCCGTGCATGGCTTCGCTGCACAGGAATTCGCGAATGCTGGAGCGCAGCACCGCGCGGCCGTCGCCGCCGCGCGAGTAGGGCGTGCGCCCCGCGCCCTTCAGCTGCACCTCGAGCCCGCCTTCGGTCTCGCCGAGCATGATGGCGCGCCCGTCACCGAGCTGGCCAGCCCACACGCCGAACTGGTGGCCGCTGTAGACCGTGGCGAAGGGGCTGGTGCCGGCAATGGGCAGGCTGCCGGTCAGGGCCGCCAGCGTGGCCTGCGACGAATGCCAATCGGACGGCAGGCCCAGATCTCGGGCGACAGCTTCGCTGCGGCCCACCCAGTACGGATCGGGCAGCGGCGTCGGCCGCAAGTCGGTGAGAAAGGCCGGTCCCAGGGCGTGGAAACCAGGCTTCCAGCGCAGTCCCAGGTCCGCGACCCCGGTGTCTTCAGCAAGCAAGCTCATGCCCGGATTGTCCGGCACGGCGCGTAACCCCTGGCCGGGCGGGCCATCGGGGCCCCGGAGGGGTCAGGCCGCGAGGGCGGCGGGCGCGTCCCAGATGCGCGCCCGGTACTGCGCCGGCGGTACGCCGAACCAGCGCTTGCAGGCACGGAAGAAGTTGCTCGTGTCCACGAAGCCCAGCATGTCGGCCACATCGGTCAACGTGTGGCGGTCTTCGGCCAGGTATTGCTTCGCCAGCTCGCGGCGGGTGCGGTCGAGCAGCGACTGGAACGACACCGACTCTTCCTGCAGCCGCCGCTGCAGCGTGCGCTCGGCCAGTCCGAGGCCCGAGGCGACGTCCTGCCGGCGCGGCTCGCCGTACTGGAGCCGGCGCGCGATCTCGGCGCACACCAGCGTGCTGGTGGTGGTCTGGCCCAGCAGGTTCAGCTGGTCGTCCAGCAGGTGCTCCTGCATCTCGCCGAGCACTTCGTGGAAGGTGGGCAGCGGCGTCGCCATGTCGGCGGCCGACAGCAGCAGGCGGTTGGCTTCGGCGTTGAATCGCACATCGCAGCCGAATGCCTCGCGATGCAGCCGGTCGTCGGCCGGCGCAGGGTAGATGAACTCCATGGCCAGCGGCTGCAGGTCGCGGCGCGTGAGCCACTGGCATTGCATGAGCACGGTCAGCAGGGCGTATTCGACGCGCTGGCGGGGAATGGGCAGGCTGCCGCCGGTGTGCCGCATCACCATCCAGCAGCCGCGTGGATCGGGCTGCAGCGAAAAGGCCGTCGCGTCCGAGATCACGGCCATGTAGCGGGTCAGCCGCACGAGCGCCGATTCGAGGCTGGAGCTGCACGACATCGCATGTCCCACCGTGCCCAGCTTGCTGTGGGTGGAGGCCAGGTCGCGGTGCAGGCCCAGCGTGGGCCGGCCGGCACGGGCCACGGCGAGCTGCCAGAGCACCGTGATCTCGTCGACGGGGATGCGCGTGTTCTGCCGGTGCAACGAATCCGGGTCGAAGCCGGCGTCCCGCAGCAGCGAGGGCACGTCCAGCCCCTCGGCCTCGAACATCGACAGGACGCCTTCGAGCCATGCGGCCGAACTGGTGCGCAGCTCCGGCTGCGGCATGCAGCCCGCCCGGCGCTGGGTGCCGCGCTGGCGCAGCGGCATGGAGGCTCCTGAAGTCATTCGTTTGGCTTTGTTGCGATAGCGATGAAAACGGTGCCGGTTTCTAGAATTTTTTTGCGTGTTCGGCGGCCCGGAGTATGGGTGCCGCGCGCCAGGCCAGGAATTCCGATTAACCCGGTGTGGAGACAAAAAACATGAAGACTGAGACAACCGCGCGCAACCAGGCTGCGGCAGCAGTAAAGAAGACCGCAACGGCCAGGGCCGTGGCCCTGGTGATGGCCACGGCCGCCCTGGCGGCACTTTCGGCCTGCGGGGGCGGCTCGTCCGGTTCGTCCGGCTTCGCCTTCCTGCCTAGCGCGCCGCCGCCCGCACCGGCTCCCTCGCCGACACCGCCCGCCGCCGACGGCCCGATGGTCCGCCAGACCACTGCCGGCAAGGTCGAGGGCGTGGACGACAGCGCCAAGTCGGGCACCTGGTTCTGGAAGGGGATTCCGTTCGCCAAGCCGCCGGTCGGCGAGCTGCGCTGGCGCGCGCCGGCGACGCCCGAGCCCTGGAGCGGCATCCGCCAGGCCACGAAGTTCGGCAACGCCTGCCTGCAGATCGGCCGGATCTTCAGCCCCGGCGCCAACAACACCTATGACGAGACCATCGGCACCATGCTGGGCAAGCCGAGCGGCAGCGAGGACTGCCTGTTCGTCAACATCTGGCGCCCGGCCACGGCGGACAAGAACCTGCCGGTGCTGCTCTTCATCCATGGCGGCAGCAACATCTCGGGCTACACCGCCGATCCGCTGTACGACGGCGCCGCGCTGGCCAAGGCCGCCAACGCGGTGGTCATCACCGCCAGCTACCGCCTGGGCATCCTGGGCTTCCTGAACGTGCCGCAGCTGCGCTCGGGCGGCACCGAGGGCGACGACTCGGGCAACTTCGCGCTCCTCGACAACATGGCGGCGCTGCGCTTCATCCGCGACAACGTGGCCAACTTCGGCGGCGACCCGGGCAACGTCACGCTCTCGGGCGAGTCGGCCGGCGCCACCAACCTGTTGTCGGTGATGACCTCGCCGATGGCCAAGGGCCTGTTCCACAAGGCCTTCGAGATGAGCGGCGGCATCTCGCTCGCGAGCAACCTGCCGCCGGGCACGCTGCCTTCGCTGTCGCCGGCCTCGGCCTCGCTGGCGCAAGGCGAGGGCATCCTCGAGAAGCTGCTCGTCGCCGACGGCACCGCCGCCGACGCGACGGCGGCCAAGGCCTATATCGCCGGCCGTACGCCGGCGCAGATTGCCGAATACCTGCGCGCGCAGGACGGCGGCAAGATGCTGACCACGGTGGTCGCCGCCGGCCTCGGCTCGGTCGGGCCCATTCCCGACGGCACGGTGATCCCGACCGACCCCATCGGCGCCATCGCTGCCGACCAGTACGTGAAGGTGCCGATGCTCTCCGGCAACACGCGCGACGAGGGCAAGCTCTTCGCGTCGCTGCTGGGCACCATCGGCTTTCCGAAGCCGGGCTGGATCGTCACCGACGCCCAGCGCTTCTCGATGATGTTCAACTTCGACCCCGATGCAGCGCCCACGCTCACGGTGAACGACATCATCGACCCGTTCTACCTTCCGGTAGACAAGCCCGGCACCGGCTACAACGCGGCCACTGCGCTCATCACGAAGGGCCTGTTCGAGGCCAACCGCGACAACCTGCTCAACACGATGAAGACGCGCCAGTCGAACGTCTGGCACTACCGCCTCGACTGGGCCCAGGAAGCCTCGCCGTGGAACGACGTGTACGGCGCGGCGCACGCCTTCGACCTGCCTTTCGTGTTCGGCAATTTCGGCCCGTCGGTGCTGTCGAACGCGATGCGCGGCAAGGCCAACGAGAAGGGGCGGCTGGCGCTGTCGAACGCAGTCATGGCCAGCGTGGGTGCATTCATGCGCACGGGCGACCCGAACACCGCCGAGCTGGGCGCGACCTGGGCGCCGTGGCCTTCGCAACTGCTGCTCGACGCCACGCCCACGGCCACCAAGATCACCGTGGCGCCCTGACGTTCGCGTACCGCTTTGCCCCGAAGCGCGCGTGGGCAGCGCATGACATCAATCAAAACGATAACGGAGACGGATCAATGAGGACTTTCAGAGATTTCCCACGATGGCGTATTGCCGCGTCGCTGCTTGCCACGGCAGCGGGCATCGCCGCGTGCGGCGGCGGCTCGTCGGGCGGCGGCTTCACCTTTTTCCCGCCGGCCGCCGAAACGCCGCCGGCACAGCCGCCGGCCACGCCCGAGACGGGCGTGGTCCGCAAGTGGGGCTACATCACGCTGCCCGACGGCAACAGGATGCGCTACTCGCTGCTGCTGCCCGACGGCGGCAAGGGCACCTATCCGCTGCTGGTCGAGTACGACGGCTACAGCTCGGGCTCGGCCCCGAACATCGGCCAGCTCTGGGTGACGGAGGGCTATGCAGTCATGGGGCTGAACGTGCCGGGCACGGGTTGCTCCAGCGGCGAAGACCAGGTCTTCGATGCCAGCACCGGCGCGGCTGGCGCCTTCGCCATCGAATGGGCCGGCAAGCAGCCGTGGTCGAACGGCAGGATCGGCATGGTCGGCTACTCGTACTCGGGCTACAACCAGCTCTGGGTGGCCGCGCACCGGCCCAAGGGCCTGCTGGCGATCACGCCCAGCAAGAACGTGACCGACCCGTACCGCGACGTGGGCTACCCGGGCGGCATCAAGAACATCGGCTTTCCCTCGCAGTGGTGGGGTGGCTTTCCGGCCACCTGGAACCGCGCGGCGGCGCTGGCCGCCAGGCTCGACGGCGATACCGAGTGCGCGAAGACCGTGGCCGACAACATCGAGAAGATCAAGCGGCCCGATCTCGACCTGACCAAGTGGCTCGAGAACCCCTATGCCGACGGCCTCTACGTGAAGCGCAGCGCGTTCTACGAGACCGGCAAGATCGACATTCCCGCGCTGGGCACCCAGTCGTGGCAGGACGAGCAGATCGGCCCGCGCTCGGGCTACTACGAGGACACCATGTCGCCCGACAGGATGTGGCTCGTCAGCTCCAACGGCGACCACCACACCAACGTCACCTCCGACTACATCGACGGCACCCTGAAGCGCTTCCTCGCCCATTTCGTGAAGGGCGAGGACAACGGCTTCGAGAAGGAGCCGCGCGTGCGCCTGCTGCAGGAGATGCAGCAGACCGACCAGAAGGCGGTGAACGGCGCCGCGAAGCTGAAGCAGACGGCCGTGGCCGAGTTCGACCGCCTGCCGGTCAAGGTCAAGCCGATGCGCCTGTGGATGCAGCCAGGCGGCGTGCTCGGCGACGCGAAGCCAAGCTCCGGCGCGGCCTCGTCCGACTACAGGTATCCGGCAAAGAGCCCGGTGGTGAACAACCCGGCCGCCGAAGGCTGGCAGGCAGTGGCCGATGCCGAGAAGGACGGCCAGCTAACCTTCACGACCGCTGCATTGCCCGAGGACCTGAGCTTCTATGGAGAAGGCTCGGCCGACCTGTACCTGAGCGCCACCGCCGACAACACCGACTTGCAGGTCACGGTGTCCGAAGTGCGGCCCGACGGCAAGGAGATGTTCGTGCAGCGCGGATGGCTGCGTGCCTCCAAGCGCGCGCTCGACGACAGCCGCTCCACCGAACTGCGTCCCTTCGGCGACTTCACGCAACCGAAGGAGGCGGCGCTGCTGCCGGGGCAACCCAACCTGGTGCGCATCGAGATCCAGAAGTTCGCCCACGTCTTTCGCGCCGGCTCCAGCATCCGCGTGACGGTGGACTCGCCCTCGCAGACCGGCTTCTGGCTGTTCGGCAACGACAAGACGCCTTCGACCAACACGCTGTGGCATGAGGCCGCCAATGCTTCGAGCATCGTGCTGGGCTATGTGCCGTACCCGCATGCAGCCGCGCTGCCGGACTGCGGCAAGACGCTGCGTCAGCCGTGCCGCACCAACGTGGTGACGGTGCCGGCGGGCACCGGTCCGAGGGCTCCCACTTGAGCCGCTTCGTTCAATCGTGCAGTGCGGGTTTGTGTCATTGTGGAAGTGGCCGAAGCTTGCGTGAATCCGTTGTCCGCAAGTTTTCATGAAGTCATTTCACATAGGAGTCCGTAGATGCTGGGTTTGATGCAAGACCAACCGCTTCTGATCTCGTCGCTGATCGAGTTCGCCGAGCGCCACAACGGCGACGGCGAGATCGTCTCGCGTCGTGTCGAAGGCGATATCCACCGCTGCACCTGGCGCGACATCGCATCGCGCGCCAAGCAGGTGGCCAACGCGCTGGACGGCGAGCAATTGCTGTTCAGCGACCGCATCGCCACCCTGGCCTGGAACGGCTATCGCCACCTCGAGCTCTACTACGGCGTGAGCGGCAGCGGCCGCGTGCTGCACACCATCAACCCGCGCCTGCACCCCGACCAGATCGCGTGGATCGCCAACCACGCCGAAGACCAGATCCTGTGCTTCGACCTCACGTTCCTGCCGCTGGTGCAGGCCGTGCATGCGCGTTGTCCCACGATCCGGAAATGGGTTGCACTGTGTGACGCCGACAAGCTCCCCGCCGACAGCGGCGTGCCCAACCTCGTGAGCTACGAGAGCTGGATGGGTTCGCAGCCCGCCGAGTACGAATGGCCCAGCTTCGACGAGAACTCGGCCTCGAGCATGTGCTACACGAGCGGCACCACGGGCAACCCCAAGGCCGCGCTCTACAGCCACCGCTCGACGCTGCTGCACGCGTACGCAGCAGCGCTGCCCGACGTGATGCACCTGTCGGCGCGCGACTCGGTGCTGCCGGTGGTGCCGATGTTCCACGTCAACGCGTGGGGCATTCCGTATTCGGCCGCGCTGGTGGGCTGCAAGCTGGTGTTCCCCGGCCCGGCGCTCGACGGCAAGTCGGTGTACGACCTGATCGAGGCCGAGGGCGTGACCTTCGCCGCAGGCGTGCCCACAGTGTGGCAGATGCTGCTGGGCCACATGCAGGCGGGCGGCCTGAAGTTCAGCAAGCTCAACCGCACGGTGATCGGCGGCTCGGCCTGCCCGCCGGCCATGATCAAGGCGTTCCAGGACCTCTACAACGTCGAGGTGCTGCACGCCTGGGGCATGACCGAGATGAGCCCGCTGGGCACGCTGTGCACGCTCAAGAACAAGCACCTGTCGCTGCCGGCCGACGCGCAGCTGCAGATCCGCATGAAGCAGGGCCGGGCCATCTTCGGCGTCGACATGAAGATCATCGACGGCGACGGCAAGGAGCTGCCGTGGGACGGCAAGGCCTACGGCGACCTGCTGGTCAAGGGGCCGTGGATCGTCAAGGAATACTTCAAGGGCGAGGGCGGCGACCCGCTCATTCCCGACGAGCGCAACCGCGGCTGGTTCCCCACCGGCGACGTGGCCACCATCGACGCCGAGGGCTACCTGCAGATCACCGACCGCAGCAAGGACGTGATCAAGTCCGGCGGCGAGTGGATCAGCTCCATCGACATCGAGAACATCGCCGTCGCGCATCCGGCCGTGGCCATGGCCGCGTGCATCGGCGTGTTCCATCCGAAGTGGGACGAGCGGCCGATCATCGCGGTCGTGAAGAAGCCCAATGCCGAGGTCACGCGCGAGGAGCTGCTGAAGTTCTACGAGGGCAAGACCGCCAAGTGGCAGATCCCGGACGACGTGGTGTTCGTCGAGGCCATCCCGATCGGCGCCACCGGAAAGATCCTCAAGACCAAGCTGCGAGAGCTACTTAAAGACTACAAGCTGCCCGGCCTCTGAAACAACGAGCAAAGCCCACCCGCACTGTCGCGCACGCGATAGGAAAGCCGCCCCGGCGGCCTTCCTTCCGGGCAATCCCTGTGCGGCGAAGAAAAGGGCGCTTGTACGCTGGCAGTCCGCCTTTCACACTGGAGACTCTTCATGCAATTTGCTATCAAGTCAGTAGCTGCCTGTGCAATGTTGGTGGGCGCCACCGCCGCATTCGCCCAAAAGGGCGAGACCGTCAAGATCGCCTGGCTCGACCCGCTGTCGGGCCTGATGGCTGCGGTGGGCACCAACCAGCTGAAGACCACGCAATTCCTTGCTGAAGAGTTCAACAAGAAGAACCAGTCGGGCGTGAAGTTCGAGATCATCGCGCTCGACAACAAGCTCAGCCCGCAGGAGACCACGGCGGCCCTGCGTTCCGCGCAGGACCAGGGCGCGCGCTACATCATGCAGGGCAACGGCTCCGGCCCAGCGCTCGCGATCATCGACGCCGTCGAGAAGAACAACGCGCGCAATCCGGGCAAGGAGCTGCTGTACATGAACTACGCGGCGGTCGACCCCGACCTGACCAACAGCAAGTGCAGCTACTGGCACTTCCGGGTCGACGCCGACACCTCCATGAAGATGGAGGCGCTGACCACCTGGATGAAGGACCAGCCCGACATCAAGAAGGTCTACATCCTCGGCCAGAACTACGCCCACGGCGTGCAGGTGTCGAAGTTCGCGAAGGAAGACCTGAAGGTCAAGCGCCCCGATATCCAGATCGTGGGCGACGACCTGCATCCGCTCGCGCAGGTGCGCGATTTCTCTCCCTACATCGCCAAGATCAAGGCCTCGGGCGCCGACACCGTGATCACCGGCAACTGGGGCTCCGACCTGTCGCTGCTCATCAAGGCCGCCAACGACTCGGGCCTGAACGTCAAGTTCCTCACCTACTACGCGCCTGGCGCCGGCACGCCGACGGCCATGGGCGCCACCTCGGAGGGCAAGGTCTACACCGTGGCCTATGCCCACTACAACATGGGTGGCGAGATCCAGCAGCTGCTCGCGGGCTACAAGAAGCGCATGAACGACGACCTCACGCAGTCGTCGATCTATCACGTGTTCGCGCTGCTCGACGCGGCCTTCGCCAAGACCAAGTCGACCGACCCTGTGAAGGTGGCCGCCGCGCTGGAGGGCATGAAGATCAAGAGCTTCAACGGCGAGGTCGAGGTGCGCAAGGCCGACCACCAGTTGCAGCAGGGTCTCTACATCTCGCGCTGGGAGAAGGCCAGCGCCAAGTACCCGTATGACGCGGAGAACACCGGCTACACGAACGTTCCCGTGAAGTACTTCGAATCGTACGTGGCGAGCACGCCCACGTCGTGCCGGATGAAGCGCCCCTAGGCGTCTTTGTGAACGCGTTTCCTACCCGGTGGTAGCAGCAGCCTACCGACGGGTAGCAAATTGGAGAAACGCGGTGTCGCATGCGCGATAGAAACGGGCCTTTGCGGCACCCCTCTTACGGGCATTCCCTGAGGGGAGGGGCTGCAAACGCTTGTACTCTCGTGCGGCGTTTTTGATTCGGTTTGACCAGGAGATATAGATTGAAGTTCGCTCTGAAAATCGCCGCAGCAGCCGTCATCGCTGCCACCGCCACCGGTGCCTTTGCCCAGAAGGGTGAAACCGTCAAGATCGCCTGGCTCGACCCGCTGTCGGGCCTCATGGCCGCGGTCGGGACGAACCAGCTCAAGACCTTCCAGTTCTTCGCAGAAGAGTTCAACAAGAAGAACGCGGCGGGCGTGAAGTTCGAGATCATCGGCATCGACAACAAGTTGAGCCCGCAGGAGACCACCAGCGCGCTGCGCTCGGCCCTCGACCAGGGCGCGCGCTACATCGTGCAGGGCAACGGCTCCGGCCCCGCGCTCGCCATCATCGACGCGCTCGAGAAGAACAACGCGCGCAATCCGGGCAAGGAAGCGCTGTACCTGAACTACGCCGCCGTCGACCCCGACCTGACCAACAGCAAGTGCAGCTACTGGCAGTACCGCTTCGACGCCGACACGTCGATGAAGATGGAAGCGCTGACCACCTACATGAAGGACCAGCCGGACATCAAGAAGGTCTACCTGCTCAACCAGAACTACGCGCACGGCCAGCAGGTCTCGAAGTTCGCCAAGGAGAACCTCAAGACCAAGCGCCCCGACGTGCAGATCGTCGGCGACGACCTGCATCCGCTGGCCCAGGTGCGCGACTTCGCGCCGTACGTGGCCAAGATCAAGGCATCGGGCGCGGACACCGTCATCACCGGCAACTGGGGCTCCGACCTCGCGCTGCTCATCAAGTCGGCCAACGACTCGGGCCTGAACGTCAAGTTCTACACCTACTACGCTGTGACCACCGGCACGCCGACCGCCATGGGCGCGGCGTCCGACGGCAAGGTCTACCAGGTCGGCTATGCCCACTACAACATGGGCGGCGACATGCAGAAGTACGCCGAGGACTTCAAGAAGAAGTTCAACGACGACCTCTACACCACCGACGTCTACACCGTGTTCCAGGCGCTGACCGAAGCCTTCGTGAAGACCAAGTCGACCGACCCCGTCAAGGTGGCGGCTGCCATGGAAGGCATGAAGTTCAAGAGCTTCAACGGCGAGATCGAACTGCGCAAGACCGACCACCAGGCACAGCAGGGCCTGTACATCGCCAAGTGGGAGAAGGCCAGCGCCAAGTACCCGTACAGCCCGGAGAACACCGGCTACACGCTGGCCCCGGTGAAGTACTACGACGCCTACGTGGCGAGCACGCCCACCTCCTGCCAGATGAAGCGGCCTGGCGGCGCCTCCTGATCGCAGCCTGATCGCCATCCGACAGGTCGAGGCCCGACTTCAACACTCGGGCCTTTTTCTTTTTCCACCTGACACGAAAGACCGATGAACGTCGAATTCTTCGTCATCTCGCTGCTCAACGGCGTGAGCTACGGCTTGCTGTTGTTCATGCTGAGTTCCGGCCTCACGCTGATCTTCAGCATGATGGGCGTGCTCAACTTCGCGCATGCCAGCTTCTACATGCTGGGCGCCTATTTCGCCTACACGCTGTCCGGCATCGTGGGCTTCTGGCCGGCGCTGTTCATCGCGCCGGTGCTGGTGTTCGCACTGGGCGCCGCCTTCGAGCGCTACTGCCTGCGCCGGGTCCACAAGTTCGGCCATGTGCCCGAGCTGCTGGTGACCTTCGGTCTCTCGTACCTGATCCTCGAAGTCGTGCAGCTGGTGTGGGGCCGCTCCACGGTGCCGTACGGCCTTCCGTCGGCGCTGCAGGGGCCGCTCTTCTCGCTCTACGGCACGCAGTTCCCGAAGTCGCGCTCCTTCATCATGCTGGTGGCGGTGCTGATGCTGCTGTCGGTGTGGCTGCTGCTCACGCGCACGCGCATCGGCCTGGTCATCCAGGCGGCGCTGAAGCACCCCGAGATGGTCGAGGCGCTGGGCCACAACGTGCCGCGCGTCTTCATGCTGGTGTTCGGCGGCGGTGCCGCGCTGGCGGGTCTCGCCGGCGTGGTCGGCGGCAACACCTATGTCACCGAACCGGCGATGGCGGCCTCCGTCGGCTCCATCATCTTCGTGGTGGTGGTGGTCGGCGGCATGGGCTCGCTGGCCGGCGCCTTCCTGGCCTCGCTGATCATCGGCATCGTGCAGACCTTCGCGGTGGCCATGGACCAGTCGCTGGCCACCGGCCTGCAGGCTTTCGGCGTGGCGGTGACCGACCAGACCTTCGGCTACGAGCTGCTCAAGCTGACCATCTCGCAGGTCGCCCCGATCCTTCCGTACCTCTTCCTGGTGCTGATCCTCATCTTCAGGCCCAAGGGTCTTCTCGGAACGCGGGAGGACTGATGCCATGAACACCGCAACGACAACCGCTTCGACGACCTCCACGCCCGTTCGCTACTACCGGTTCAAGCCGCTGAACATCGGCCGCATCCTGATCTGGTCCTTCTTCGCGCTGCTGCTGATCGTGGCGCCGATGATCTTCACCAGCAGCCTGGCGCTGACCATGCTGTCGCAGATCGGCTACCTCATCATCATCTGCCTGAGCTACAACATGTTGCTGGGGCAGGGCGGCATGCTCAGCTTCGGGCACGCGGTGTACGTGGGCCTGGGCTCGTTCATCGCCATCCATGCGATGAACCTGGCCAGCGCCGGCAAGCTGCCGGTTCCGCTGGTGCTGATTCCGCTCGTGGGCGGCCTGGGCGGCATGTTCTTCGCCTTCGTGTTCGGCTACGTGTCGACCAAGAAGTCGGGCACCACCTTCGCGATGATCACGCTGGGCCTGGGCGAGCTGGTGGCCGCGATGTCGCTGATGTTCCCGAGCTTCTTCGGCGGCGAGGGCGGCATCACCACCAACCGCGTGTACGGCGCCTCTTTCTTCGGGCTCAACTTCGGTCCGCAGAACCAGGTGTATTACCTGATCGCCGTCTACTGCTTCATCTGCACCGGCCTGATGTTCGCCTTCACCGGCACGCCGCTCGGGCGCATGCTCAATGCGGTGCGCGACAACCCGGAGCGCGTGGAGTTCATCGGCTACAACACGCAGCGCGTGCGCTACTACGCCTTCATCATCGCGGGCTTCTTCGCGGGCATCGGCGGCGGCCTGGCGGCCATCAACTTCGAGATCGTGAATGCGGCCGACAGCCTCAACGGGCTGCGCTCGGGCAGCTACCTGCTGTTCACCTTCCTGGGCGGCGCGACCTTCTTCTTCGGGCCGATCATCGGCGCGGCGCTGCTGGTGTTCGCGCTGGTGCTGCTGTCCGAACTCAGCAAGGCCTGGCTGCTGTACGTGGGCCTGGTGTTCCTGCTGATGGTGATGTTCGCGCCCGGCGGCGTGGCCAGCCTGATCATGATGAACGTGCGCGTGGCGCTGTTCGGCAAGATCAAGCGCTTCTACCTGCTGTACGTGGGTCTCTTCATCGGCGCGGCCATCATGCTCGCGGGCGCCGCGGCCATGGTCGAGATGATCTATCACATGCAGCTGAACGCGGCTCTCGGACCGATGGTGCCGTTCGCGGGCCTGCAGCTCGATACCTCGTCGGCTACGGCGTGGATCGTCGCTGTGGCGCTGCTGGCCGTGGGCCTGGGCGTGTTTGAGGTGGTGCGCCGGCGCTTCGCGAAGGTCTGGGGCCAGGCCCAGGAAGAAATCGAAGCCGAGATCAAGCGCAGGGAGACCGCATGACCTATTCACTCGAACTCAAGAACCTGCGCAAGAGCTTCGGCAAGACCGACATCATCCGCGGCGTCGACCTGGCCGTGACGGCCGGCGAGCGCATCGCGATCATCGGGCCGAACGGCGCGGGCAAGTCGACGCTCTTCAACCTCATCAGCGGCCGGCTCGCGCCGAGCAGCGGCGAGGTGCTGCTCAACGGCACGCGCATCGACGGCATGAAGCCGTACGAGATCAACCGCATGGGGCTGTCGCGCAGCTTCCAGATCACCAACATCTTCCCGAAGCTCACCGTCTTCGAGAACCTGCGCTGCGGCGTGCTCTGGAGCCTGGGCTACAAGTACACCTTCCTGCGCTTTCTCTCGAACCTCGACGACGCCAACGAGCGCACCGAGGAGCTCATCAGGCAGATCGGCCTGGAGAAGAAGCGCGACGTGCACGCGGTGAACCTCACCTACGCCGAGCAGCGCGCGCTGGAGATCGGCGTGACCATCGCCGGCGGCGCCAGCGTGATCCTGCTGGACGAGCCTACGGCGGGCATGAGCAAGACCGAGACCTCGCACTTCATCTCGCTCATCAAGCACGTGACCGTCGGCAAGACGCTGCTGACGGTGGAGCACGACATGGGTGTGGTCTTCGGGCTGGCCGACAAGATCGCTGTGGTGGTGTACGGCGAGGTGATCGCCTTCGACACACCGGCTGCCGTTCGTGCCAATGCGCGAGTGCAGGAGGCTTATCTGGGCTCCGCTGTTGCCGATGCACAGGGGGCGGGACACTGAAATGCTGAAGCTTCAAGACATCCACGCCTACTACGGCAAGAGCCATGTGCTGCATGGCGTTTCCTTCGACGTGAACCCGGGCGAGATCGTGGCGCTGCTGGGCCGCAACGGCTCGGGCCGCTCGACCACCGCCAAGGCCATCATGGGCCTGGTGCATGCAGAGGGCGGCCTGCACTGGAAGGGGCAGGACATCCTGCGCCGCAAGGCCTATGAGATCGCGCACTTCGGCATCGGCTACGTGCCGGAGAACCGCGACATCTTCCCCAAGCTCACGGTGCACCAGAACCTGCTGCTGGGGCAGAAGGGCTCGGGCAAGGGCAGCCGCTGGTCGTTCGACGACATGTACGGCATGTTCCCGCGCCTGAAGGAGCGCCAGCACACCGAGGCCGGCGTGCTCTCGGGCGGCGAGCAGCAGATGCTCACGCTGTGCCGCACGCTGATGGGCGACCCCGACCTGATCATCATCGACGAGCCGACCGAAGGCCTCGCGCCCAAGATCGTCGAGCTGGTGGGGCAGTACCTGCGCACGCTCAAGGACAAGGGCATCTCGGTGCTGCTGATCGAGCAGAAGCTCACTATCGCTATGGCGATTTCCGACCGCGCGCTCGTCATGGGCCACGGCAGCATCGTGTTCGACGGCACGCCGGACAGCCTGCGCGCCGACGCGGCCACTCGCAAGGAGTGGCTGGAAGTCTAGGCTCCCCAGGCTTCGCGCACTTCGTGTCGCGCACGCCTTCCCCCTTGCAGGGGGCAACACCTGCGGCCCGGCAAAGCCGGTTCCGCGGTGTTTCCGGAAAGTCCCGGCCTCCTCATGGAAGGCCTTGTCTCTACAGCGACTGCGTGCCATTGTTTGGCCTCGCGAAACGCCTAGAATCTCCCGAAAAAGAACACTCGTGCTTTTTCTTCTTTTTCTTCACACACCAAGGAACGCAGCATGACGGCTGAATACAAAGTGCTCGGCGATATCGCCGTGATCACACTGACCAACCCTCCGGTCAACGGTCTCGGTTTCTCGACGCGCATCGGCATCACCGACGGCCTGTCGAAGGCCAATGCCGACGACGCCGTCAAGGCCATCGTCATCACCGGCGCCGGCAAGGCGTTCTCGGGCGGCGCGGACATCAAGGAGTTCGGCACGCCCAAGGCACTGCAGGAGCCCAACCTGCTGAGCGTGATCCTCGCGCTCGAAGCTTCTCCCAAGCCCATCGTCGCGGCCATCCACTCGGTGTGCATGGGCGGCGGCCTCGAGTTGGCCCTGGGCTGCCACTACCGCGTGGCTGCCCCCGGCACCAGCGTGGCGCTGCCTGAAGTCAAGCTGGGCCTGCTGCCCGGCGCAGGCGGCACGCAGCGCCTGCCGCGCGTGCTGGGCGTCGAGACAGCGCTGAACATGATCGTCAGCGGCGAACCCGTGAAGAGCGAGCTGCTCGCGAGCCTGCCCGGCCAGAAGCTGTTCGACAAGCTGGCCGCATCGGCCGAGTCGGTGTTCGAAGAGGCCGTGGAATTCGCCAAGAGCGTGGCCGGCAAGACGGGCGAGGCCCTGCCGCTGGTGCGCAACCTGCCATGCAAGCACCCGCAGGGCGACGCCTACTTCCAGTTCGCGAAGAACATGGTTGGCGGCATGTCGAAGAACTACCCCGCGCCGCTGAAGTGCGTCGATGCCGTGCAGGCCGCCACCAGGCTGAAGTTCGACGAAGGCATGGCCGAAGAGCGCCGCCTGTTCACCGCGCTGATGTTCACGCCCGAATCGCTGGCGCTGCGCCACCTGTTCATGGCCGAACGCGCCGCGAGCAAGATCCCCGACGTGCCCGAAGACACGCCCAAGCGCGAGATCAAGTCGGTCGGCGTGATCGGCGCCGGCACCATGGGCGGCGGCATCTCGATGAACTTCCTGAACGCGGGCATCCCCGTGACCATCCTCGAGATGAAGCAGGAAGCGCTCGACCGCGGCATCGCCACCATCAAGAAGAACTACGAAGCCCAGGTCAAGAAGGGCAAGCTCAAGCAGGACAAGTACGAGCAGCGCATGGCCCTGCTGAGCACCACGCTGAGCTACGACGAGTTGAAGAACGCCGACCTCATCATCGAGGCCGTGTTCGAGGAAATCGGCGTGAAGGAAAAAGTGTTCAAGGAGCTCGACCGCGTCGCCAAGAAGGGCGCGATCCTGGCCTCGAACACCTCGACGCTCGACGTCGACAAGATCGCCTCGTTCACCGAGCGTCCGCAGGACGTGGTCGGCATGCACTTCTTCAGCCCCGCCAACGTGATGAAGCTGCTTGAAGTGGTGCGCGGCAAGGCCACCGCCAAGGACGTGCTGGCCACGGTCATGGCCATCGGCAAGAAGATCAAGAAGACGGCAGTGGTCTCGGGCGTGTGCGACGGCTTCATCGGCAATCGCATGATCGAGCAGTACAGCCGCCAGGCCGGCTTCCTGCTGGACGAAGGCGCCACGCCGCAGCAGGTCGACAAGGCCATCGAGAAGTTCGGCTTCGCCATGGGCCCGTTCCGCATGGGCGACCTGGCCGGCAACGACATCGGCTGGGCGATCCGCAAGCGCCGCGCCGTCGAACGCGCCGACATGAAGTACAGCCGCACGGCCGACAAGCTCTGCGAGCTGGGCCGCTTCGGCCAGAAGACCGGGGCAGGGTGGTACGACTACCAGGCCGGCAAGCGCGACGCCATTCCGTCGGACCTCGTCAACAAGATGATCGAGGACCACCGCAAGGAACTGGGCATCACGCCGCGCAAGATCTCCGACGAGGAAATCGTGCAGCGCCTGGTGTACGCGCTGGTCAACGAAGGCGCGCACATCCTGGAAGACGGCATCGCCTCGAAGTCGGGCGACATCGACATGGTGTACCTCACCGGCTACGGCTTCCCGATCTATCGCGGTGGCCCGATGCACTACGCGTCGCAGGTCGGCCTGTACAACGTGGCCGAGACGATGAAGCGCTTCGCGAAGAACCCGCGCGACGACGCCGAGTTCTGGCAGCCCGCGCCGCTGATCCAGAAGCTGGTGGCCGAAGGCAAGTCCTTCGGCTGATATCGACCAGGCAGAACCTGAACCGGGATCAAGACCGCCAATGTTGAAACGCATCTTCCTCGGGCTGCTGCTGGCAATCGCGCTGCTGGTGGCCGCCGTGGCGGTCAAGACCTGGACCACGCCATCGCAGCAGCTGGCGGTGGCGCCCGCGCCGAAGCTGGACATCGACCTGCAGGCAGCCGCCAAGCGGCTGTCGACGGCGATCACGTTCCGCACGGTGTCGGGGCTGGACGATCCAGCCGCCAACGCGGCCGAGTTCGACAAGCTGCACGCATTCCTCGAGCAGCAGTTTCCGAAAGTGCACGCCACCCTGAAGAAGGAAGTGGTGGGCAACAAGGCGCTGCTCTACACCTGGACCGGTACCGACCCGCAGGCCAAGCCCGTCGCGCTGATGGCGCACCAGGACATGGTGCCCATCGCGCCGGGCACCGAGAAGGCATGGTCGGTCGATCCCTTCTCGGGCGAGATCAAGGACGGCTACATCTGGGGTCGCGGCACGCTCGACAACAAGAGCAACCTGTTCGCGCAGATGGAGGCCGTCGAGCTGCTCATCGGCGCAGGCTTCAAGCCGAGGCAGACCGTCTATCTCGTGATGGGCGACGACGAAGAGGTGAGCGGCCTGCGTGGTGCGCTGCCCATTGCCGAACTGCTCAAGTCGCGCAACGTGCGCCTCGACTGGGTGCTCGACGAAGGCCTGCTCGTGCTCGACGGCGTGCTGCCGGGCCTGAGCAAGCCGGCCGCGCTCATCGGCCTGGCGGAGAAGGGCTATGCGACCTTCTTCCTGTCGCTCGACACCGCTCCCGGCCATTCGTCGATGCCGCCGCAGCACAGCGCCATCGGCAGCATGAGCGCCGCGCTGGCGCGCCTCGAGGCCAACCCGATGCCCGGCGGCATCAAGGGCGTGGCGGGCCAGATGTTCGGTGCGCTGGCGCCCGAGATGAGCGGCGTCAACCGCGTGATGCTTTCGAACCTGTGGCTCACCGAGCCGCTGGTGCGCGGCCAGCTCGAGAAGAGCCCGAGCAGCAACGCCATGCTGCGCACCACCACCGCGCTGACCATCGTGCGCGCCGGCAACAAGGACAACGTGCTGCCTGGCCGCGCCGAGGCTGCCGTCAACTTCCGCATCCTGCCGGGCGACACGATCGCCAGCACCGAGGCGCACCTGCGCAAGGCGCTGGGCAACGACGACATCAAGATCAAGGCCTATCCGGGCAATTCGGAGCCGTCGCCGGTGTCGCCGACCGACAGCACCGGCTACCGCGCGATCCAGCAGGCCGTGCGCCAGAGCTTTCCCGACGCGGTGGTGGCCCCGGGCCTCATGACCGCCGCCACCGACTCGCGCCACTTCAGCATCGTGAGCGACGCCGTCTTCCGCTTCTCGCCGTTCCGCGTGAAGGGCGAGGACCTGGCGCGCTTCCACGGCAACAACGAACGCCTGGCCATCTCGAACTACGGCGAGATGATCGGCTTCTACCGCCAGCTCCTGAGCAACACCAACGCTGCTCCGGCGCAATGACGACAACCGCAACCTCTTTTCCCTTCCCTCTGCTTCAAAGGACCTCACCATGACCAGCGCCGTCATCGTTTCCACTGCCCGCACGCCGCTCGCGAAGAGCTGGAAGGGTGCCTTCAACATGACGCACGGCGCCACGCTCGGCGGCCACGCGGTGCAGCACGCCGTGCAGCGCGCCGGCATCGACCCCGCATCGGTCGACGACGTCATCATGGGTTGCGCCACGCCCGAAGGCGCGACCGGCTCGAACATCGCGCGCCAGATCGCGCTGCGCGCGGGCCTGCCGATCACCACCTCGGGCATGACCATCAACCGCTTCTGCTCCTCGGGCCTGCAGACCATCGCCACCGCCGCCCAGCGCATCATCGCGGGCGAGGGCGAGGTCTATGTGGCCGGCGGCGTCGAGAGCATCTCGTGCGTGCAGAACGAAGCCAACAAGCACATGCTGGCCGATCCCTGGCTCGTGAAGCACAAGCCCGAGATCTACTGGAACATGCTGCAGACGGCCGAGCAGGTCGCCAAGCGCTACAACATCGGCCGCGACGCCATGGACGAATACGGCGCGCAAAGCCAGCAGCGCGCCACTGCCGCGCTGGAAGCCGGCCTCTTCAAGGCCGAGATCGCTCCCATCACCGTGCTGGCCGGCGTGGCCGACCCCGTGATGGGCCTGCGCACCAAGGAAGTCACCGTCGAGAACGACGAAGGCATCCGCCCGGGCACCACCAAGGAAGGCATCAGCGGCATCCGCCCGGCCATTCCCGGCGGCGTGATCTCGGCCGGCAACGCCAGCCAGTTCTCCGACGGCGGCGGCGCCTGCGTGGTGGTCGACGAGAAGTACGCCGAGCAGAAGGGCCTGAAGCCCCTGGGCCGCTTCCTCGGCTTCGCCGTGGCCGGCTGCGAGCCCGACGAAATGGGCATCGGCCCCGTCTTCGCCATTCCGAAGGTGCTCAAGCGCCTGGGCCTGACGGTCAACGACATCGACCTGTGGGAGCTGAACGAAGCCTTCGCCGTGCAGGTGATCTACTGCCGCGACAAGCTGGGCATCCCCGGTGACCGCCTGAACGTGAACGGCGGCGCCATCGCCGTGGGCCACCCCTACGGCGTGAGCGGCCAGCGCCTCACGGGCCACGCGCTCATCGAAGGCAAGCGCCGCGGCGCGAAGAAGGTCGTGGTCACGATGTGCATCGGCGGCGGCATGGGTGCCGCCGGCGTGTTCGAGGTGCTCTGAGTCTCTTTTTGAGCCGCTGAAACCAGGCTTCCGGACGCCCAAGTCGCGGAGGTTACGCAGAAGTCGCAGAAGAGAAACCAAAATTTCATTGGTTTTTCGCTGCGACTTTTTTTGCGCGGTTTTTGCACTCTTTCGCATCCCTTTAGCGTTCGGCAGTTTGATGCCGCCCCCGCTCCCCCGGAGAACACCATGAGCCTGCGCTCCACCCTCGACTTCCTGCTCTACGACTGGCTCGACGCCGAATCCCTCAACCAGCGCGAGCGCTTCGCCGACCACTCGCGCGAGACCTTCGACGCGGTGCTCGACACCTGCGAGCGCATCGCGCGCGAGAAGTACGCGCCGTTCAACCGCACGGTCGACACGCAGGAGCCGCATTTCGACGGCGAGAAGGTCGTGCTGCCGCAGGCCACGCACGACGCGCACAAGGCCTTCGTCGAGTCGGGAATGATGAGCGCGGCGCAGGACTACGACATCGGCGGCATGCAGCTGCCCTACACGCTGCAGGCCGCGGCCAACAGCTTCTTCGCGATGGCCTCGGTGAGCATCGGCTCGAACATGCTCACCAGCGGCAACGCCAACCTGCTGATGGTGCACGGCACCGAGATGCAGAAGGAGGTCTTCGCCAAGAACGAGTTCTCGGGCCGCTGGGCCGGCACCATGTGCCTGTCGGAGCCGCAGGCGGGCTCGTCGCTGAGCGACGTGGCCACGCGCGCCGTGCCTGACGGCGACGACTTCCAGAACGACCCGCTGGGCCCGCGCTACCGTCTCACGGGCAACAAGATGTGGATCTCGTCGGGCGACCACGAGCTGACCGAGAACATCGTGCACATCGTGCTGGCGAAGATTCCCGACGAGAGCGGCAAGCTGGTGCCCGGCACGCGGGGCATCTCGCTGTTCATCGTGCCCAAGCGCATGGTCGACACCGATGGCCAGCTCACCGGCCAGCGCAACGACGTGGCACTCGCGGGCCTCAACCACAAGCTGGGCTGGCGCGGCACCACGAACACGCTGCTGAACTTCGGCGAGGGCAAGTACCCGGTCGACGGCAAGGCGGGTGCGGTGGGCTATCTGGTCGGCGAGCCCGGCAAGGGCCTGCACTGCATGTTCCACATGATGAACGAGGCGCGCATCGGCGTCGGCACGGCCGCCACCATGCTCGGCATGGCCGGCTACCACGCCTCGCTCGAGTACGCCAAGAGCCGCCCGCAGGGCCGGCTGGTGAAGAAGCCCGATGCCGCCGGTGCAGCCGTTGCCAAGGATTCGGCGGCGCCGCAGGTGCGCATCATCGAGCACGCCGACGTGCGCCGCATGCTGCTGGCCCAGAAGGCGTACTGCGAGGGCGCGCTGGCGCTGGAGCTGTACTGCGCACGGCTGGTCGACGAGCAGAAGACCGGCGACGCGCAGGCCGCCGACGACGCGCGGCTGCTGCTGGAAGTGCTCACGCCCATCGCCAAGAGCTGGCCCAGCGAGTGGTGCCTGGAGGCCAATTCGCTGGCCATCCAGGTGCACGGCGGCTATGGCTACACGCGCGATTTTCCGGTGGAGCAGTACTGGCGCGACAACCGCCTGAACATGATCCACGAGGGCACCCACGGCATCCAGGCAGCCGACCTGCTGGGCCGCAAGGTGCTGATGGAGAAGGGCCGCGGCCTGCAGCTGCTGGCCGCGCGCATGACGGGCACCATCGGCCGCGCGGCCAAGGTGCCGGCGCTGGCGGCCCATGCCAAGGCGCTGGGTGGCGCGCTGCAGCGCATCGGCAGCGCCACAGAGGCTGCGTGGTCTACCGGCGACCCGGCCGAGGCGCTGGCCAACGCGGTGCCGTACATGCAGGCCTTCGGCCACACGGTGCTGGCCTGGATCTGGCTGGACGTGGCCCAAAGGGCCCTGGAAAGCGATGGAGAAAAGGCGAGGGCGGTAACAGCTGGCAAGATCGGCGCCACGGACTATTTCTTCCACTACGAGCTGCCGAAAATCGGCGCATGGCTCAACGTGGTCGAAACCCGCGACCCGACCTGTACAGCTTTGCCCGAGGACGCCTTCTGATGGCCACGACCGATTCGCCGAATACCGCCCCCAACAACAACCCCGCCGCCAAGCCGCCAAAGCCGCACGCGCGGCTCGAGAAATGGATCTGGATCCTGATCTACGGCGGCCTGTTCGGCGTGGTCCTGGGCATTGCCACAGGCCGCACCGACGCCGCGCTGGGCTGGTCCATTGCGGTGCCCGGCGGCATCGTGGCGCTGGTCGGCTTCGTGCTGATCTACGTGCGCTCGCGCCTTTCCAACAACCCTTCCGGCAAGTGACCGACCGAACGAGACCCGCCATGCTCAAGCACATCGTGATGTGGAAGTTCAAGGAACACGCCGAGGGCGCCGACAAGGCGACCAACCTGCTCAAGGCCAAGGCGCTGCTCGATGCCTGCGCGAAGCTCTCGCCCGGCACACTGCGCTTCGAGGTAGCCATCGCCCAGCCCGGGCTTGAGGCCACCTACGACCTGGTCCTGTACTCGGAATTCACCGACGCCGCCGCGCTCGCGGCCTATGCGGACCATCCGCAGCACGTGGCCCTGAAGCCATTCATCGGCGCAGTGCGCGAAGCCCGCCAGTGCATGGACTACGAGATCTGATCCAACCCGAACCCCGGAGACAACCCATGACCGCACGCACCGTCCAGAAACTCTTCGACCTCACCGGCAAGACCGCCCTCATCACCGGCGGCTCGCGCGGCCTGGGCCTGCAGATGGCCCACGCGCTGGGCGAGGCCGGCGCGAAGATCATGCTGAGTTCGCGCAAGGCCGAAGACCTGGAGCAGGCCGCAGCCGAGCTGCAGGCCGCCGGCATCGACGCGCGCTGGATCGCCGCCGACTGCTCGAAGGAAGAAGACACCCGCCGCCTGGCCGACGAGACGCTGCAGCGCATGGGCGCTGTCGACATCCTGGTGAACAACGCGGGCGCCAGCTGGGGCGCGCCGGCCGAGAACCATCCGGTCGAGGCCTGGGACAAGGTGATGAACCTCAACGTGCGCGGCTACTTCATCCTGTCGCAGCAGATCGCCAACGGCTACATGATCCCGAAGAAGTCGGGGCGCATCATCAACATCGCCTCCATCGCCGGGCTCAACGGCAACCCGCCCGAGATGCAGACGCTGGCCTACAACACCTCCAAGACCGCCGTCATCGGCTTCACCCGCACGCTGGCGGCCGAATGGGGCAAGTACAACATCAACGTGAACGCCATCTGCCCGGGCTTCTTCATGACGAAGATGGCCGCCGGCCTCATCAAGTCGCTGGGCGAGGAGAAGATGGCCGCGCAGGCGCCGCTGGGCCGCCTCGGCGACGACGAAGACCTGAAGGGCCTGACGCTGCTGTTCGCGAGCGATGCCGGCAAGCACGTCACCGGCCAGTGGCTGGCGGTGGACGGCGGCGTGAGCGTGGTGCTCGGCGCCGCATGAAGAATCGAAATGACAACCCCTGAATCCGACGACATCAATTTCCGCTCGTACACGAGCCGCATCCCGTTCGCGCGCCATCTCGGCTTCGAGCTGACGAAGTTCGAGAACGGTGAATCGGAAATCGAGTACACCGCCAAGCCCGAGCACCTGAACACCTTCGACGTGACGCACGGCGGCGCCTGCATGACGCTGCTGGACATCACCATGGCGGCGGCCGCGCGCAGCATCGCGCCCGAGATGGGCGTGGTCACCATCGAGATGAAGACCAGCTTCATGCAGCCCTCGGTCGGCCCGCTGCACGCGCGCGGCACGCTCATTCACAGGACGGCGACGCTGGCTTTCACCGAGGCCAGAATCTATGACGAGCAGGAGCGCGTGTGCGCCCATGCCACCGGCACCTTCAAGTACGTGAAGCGCCGGCTGCCGACCGGGCCGGCCAGCGCCAACGAGATGCGCCCGCCGTCTACCGACTGATTCGACTGACCGATTCGACCGACTGATTTTCCGGAGACTTCCGTGCCCACCAACAAGCAGATCCACCTCGACAACCGCCCCGAAGGCGAAGCCGTCGCGAGCAACTTCAAGCTCGTCACGGTCCAGACCCCCGAACTCAAGGACAACCAGGTCCTGGTGCGCCACCACTACCTGAGCCTCGACCCCTACATGCGCGGGCGCATGAACGACTCCAAGAGCTACGCGCAACCGCAACCGCTGGGCCAGACCATGCAGGGCGGCACGGTGGGCGAGGTGGTGGAGAGCAAGCATCCCAAGTACGCCGCGGGCGACAAGGTGGTCGGCTTCGGCGGCTGGCAGGAATACAGCGTGGTCGATGCCTCGCAACCCGGCGCGCTGAAGAAGGTCGACACCACGCACGTGCCGCTGTCGCACTACCTCGGCGCAGTCGGCATGCCGGGCGTCACCGCCTGGTACGGCCTCGTGAAGATCATCGCGCCCAAGGCCGGTGAAACCATGGTCATCACCGCCGCCAGCGGTGCGGTCGGCAGCGCCTTCGGCGCGCTGGCCAAGGCGCGCGGCTGCCGCGTCGTCGGCATCGCGGGCGGCGCCGACAAGTGCAAGTACGTGACCGACGAACTGGGCTTCGACGCCTGCATCGACTACCGCCTGCACCCCGACGTCAAGTCGATGAGCGCGGCGCTGAAGGAAGCCTGCCCGAACGGTATCGACGGCTACTTCGAGAACGTCGGTGGCTACATCTTCGACGCGGTGCTGCTGCGCGCCAACGCCTTCGCCCGCGTGGCGCTGTGCGGAATGATCGCGGGCTACGACGGCCAGCCGCTGCCGCTTGCGAACCCGGCGCTGATCCTCATCAACCGCATGAAGATCGAAGGTTTCATCGTCAGCGAGCACATGGAAGTGTGGCCCGAGGCGCTGACCGAGTTGGGCACGCTGGTGGGCACGGGCAAGCTCAAGCCGCGCGAGTCGATCGCGCAGGGTATCGAGTCGGCTCCGGAGGCCTTCCTGGGCCTGCTCAAGGGCCGCAACTTCGGCAAGCAACTCGTCAAGCTCATCTGATGCATGCACCGATGAACTGAACGCACGGCAAGGAGGCCGGCCATGGACACGACACACGAGGTCTTCAACCAGCCCGCGCCGCTGGTGGACTACAACCTCTTCGACACCAACCGGCCCCTGCGCGATGCGCTGAAGTTCAATGCGCCCGCGCTGCAGACAACGCAGCTGCACGAACTGGGCGCGACCCTCGGCTCGGCCGGCATGCAGGCGCATGCGCGGCTCGCCAACATCCACACGCCGGAGCTGCATACGCATGACCGCTTCGGCCGGCGCATCGACGAAGTGGAGTTCCATCCGAGCTATCACGCGCTGATGAGCGCCGCCGTGGGTGCCGGCCTGCACGGCACGCCGTGGGCCGGCACTTCCGCCTCGCCGCACGTGCTGCGCGCGGCGGGCTTCATGCTCTTCACCGAGCTGGAGCCTTCGATCCTTTGCCCCATCTCCATGACCTACGCCGTCACGCCCGCGTTGCGCGGCAACGCGGCTCTGCATGCCGACTGGGGTCCGAAACTCGGCAGCCTCTGGTACGACCCGGCGCTGAAGCCGTTCAGCGACAAGCCCGGCGTGACCATGGGCATGGGCATGACCGAGAAGCAGGGCGGCTCCGATGTGCGAGCCAACACCACCCAGGCCGTGCGCGAAGGCCGCAGCGATGCCTGGGGCGAGCGCTATGCCATCACCGGCCACAAGTGGTTCTTTTCGGCGCCGATGTGCGATGCCTTCCTGGTGCTGGCGCAGGCGCCCGCCGGGCTCTCGTGCTTCTTCCTGCCGCGCGTGCTGCCCGACGGCTCGCGCAACGCCATCCGCATCCAGCGACTGAAGGACAAGCTGGGCAACAAGGCCAATGCGAGCTCCGAGGTCGAGTTCCACGGCGCAACCGCGTGGCTCGTGGGCGAGGAGGGGCGCGGCATTCCGCAGATCCTCGAGATGGGCACGATGACGCGGCTCGACTGCGCGCTGGGCACCAGCGGACTGATGCGGCAGGCGCTGTCCATCGCACTCAACCACGCCACGCAGCGCATGGCCTTCGGCAAGCCGCTGATCGACCAGCCGCTGATGAAGAACGTGCTGGCCGACCTGGCACTGGAGAGCGAGGCCGCCACCGCGCTCGCGATCCGTCTTGCGAAGGCCTTCGACAACCAGTCCGACGAACATGAGCGCCTGATGGCGCGCCTGCTCACGCCCGTCGCCAAGTTCTGGATCTGCAAGCGCGGCAGCCATTTCGCGCAGGAGGCAATGGAATGCCTCGGCGGCAACGGCTACGTGGAAGAGGGCGGCGAAGGCATCATGGCCCGCATCTACCGCGAGATGCCGCTCAATTCCATCTGGGAAGGCGCGGGCAACATCATGGCGCTCGACCTGCTGCGGGGCCTGCGCAAAGGCGATGCGGTGGCTGCCCTCGAAAAGGAACTGGCCCCCGCGCGCGGCCAGCACGCCGCGCTCGACCGGCTGGCCGATGCGCTGCCGGCGCGCATCGAGGCGATGGCATCCGAAGCCGAGGCCCGCCGCCTGGCGCAAGATGTCGCATTGGCCGTGCAGGCTGCGCTGCTCGTGCAGACCGCACCATCGGCGGTCGCCGGCGCGTTCTGCGCGTCGCGCCTGGGCGGCGACTGGGGCAATGCCTTCGGTACGCTGGGGGCAGGGACCGATTTCGACTCCATCGTCCAGCGCGCACAGCCGCGCTGAAGCAACACAACGACAACCCCACGGGAAACATCAACCATGGCCGACCTGATCCTTCACCACTACCTGACCTCGCCGTTCTCGGAGAAGGTGCGCCTGATCCTCGGCGCCAAGAAGCTGCCGTGGAAGTCGGTCTTCATCCCGCCGATCATGCCGAAGCCCGACGTGGAGGTGCTCACCGGCGGCTACCGCAAGACTCCCTTCCTGCAGATCGGCGCCGACATCTACTGCGACAGCGCGCTCATCGCCGACGTGCTCGAGCACCTGCGGCCCGAGCCCACGCTCTACCCCGAGCCCGAGAAGGGCATGTCGCGCATCCTCGCGCAGTGGGCCGACACCTCGCTGTTCTGGGCCGCGATGGCCTGGAGCCTGCAGCCCAAGGGCGCGGCCGAGGTGTTCGCCAAGGCGCCGCCCGAAGCCGCCAAGGCCTTCGGAGAAGACCGCGGCAGGATGAGCGCGGGCAACATGACCCGCCTGCGTCCGGCCGATGCCACCAGCGCCTACAAGTCGTACCTGCGCCGCCTCTCGGACATGCTCGACGAGAAGCCCTTCCTGCTGGGCGAAGTGCCCAGCATCGCCGACTTCTCGGCCTACCACCCGCTTTGGTACACGCGGCGCATCGAGTCCGTCCGCACCATCCTCGACCTCACGCCGGCGGTGATCGACTGGATGGACCGCATGGCCGCCATCGGCCACGACGTGCCCGAGAAGTTCACGAGCGAGGAAGCCATCGCCGTTGCCAAGGCCTCGACGCCGCACACGCTGCTGACCGACAGCACCTTCCAGGACGACCACGGCATCCCGCTGGGCAGCGCAGTCACCATCCGCGCCGAGAGCTTCGGGCTCGAGGAAACACCGGGCACGCTGATCGCGGCCACGCGCACGCACTACACGCTGGAGCGCAGCAGCGAGCGCGTGGGGACCGTGCATGTGCACTTTCCTCGGATCGGGTATGTGCTGAAGAGCGTCGAGGCCTGAAGAGAACCCCTTTGGGGCGATCGCACAGGCTAAAAAGCGCCTGATGCTGATCGCCGCCGCAAGAGCTTGCAGAACATCGGCCGTGAGCTTGTCGCAAAGCCCGGGCTGTCGCCGGCGGCTGGATGCCGCACTGATGTCCTGATAGTCGCCGTGGCAATGTCCCTCCGTCGCTAATTGATTTAGTGGCGTCTTTTTCCGGTGGCAGACTCCGGCGCCTTAAATCAAGAAGTCGCGCATGCCGTAGAAATGGCATGGCAAGAACAAAGTTCCATAGGGAGGAACAACAAATGTCAATTGGGCAATGGCCGAGTCGCGGCCTGCTTGCGCCGTGGTCGTCGCTGGGCGAGATGGGCGCAATCTTCTTCGCTAGTTCCGTCGTCCATCTGCTGCTGCTAGTCCCAACCCTGGTAACTCTGCAGGTATATGACCGGGTATTGAGCAGTCGTCGCAGCGAGACCTTGTTAATGCTGCTGGCGGCCGCAGCGCTGGCGCTCCTGGCTTGGTGGAGTGTCGAAACGTCCCGGGAACACTGGCATTCTGCCGGTTCACTTGTTCAGTGCCCAGGCCCGGCAAGCTGAGCGTGACTTATCCGTTTTGCGCAGCTACCTAGGCGGCCCTGTCTTGATTGCTTTCACGGATTTGCCGTGGAGCCTGATCCATCTTCTCGGAAAACGCTCGGCAGCCATTGGCGAGCTCACCGCTCGAGAGAGATCGATCGTGCGTCACTTGGCTGGAGGTTTGAGCAACAAGTCCATCGCGGGGGCAGCGGGAATCCCGGAGAAGACCGTATGTGCTCTAGACGCGAGAGTTCGAAGATCAGAGGTCAAAGAAAGAGCATGAACATCATGGGCCATTCAGGAGTTCTTCAAGCGCTGCATCGACTAGGACGCACGTGCTGGAGCAGCGTTATCGCTGCCTTGGCTGTTGGCGTATTGGCGGGTGTGGTCGGCGGATGCGCACTCTCGCCAGGAGTTTCGACCACTTCAGACAGGTCGATGCAAGTCGGTGCGGTATTTCCATCAGCACTGATGGTCGAGCCAGTGCAACTGCGCGCAGGAAACATCTACACGACGCAGCTATTTCAGATCAAGGACATAAGAGAGCGCTGGATCGTTGCACTGGGTTTCTTGAGAACTGACCAAAAATTGACAACGCAGCAAAGAATGGAAGGAAAGTCCAATACGTGTTGGACCGATAGCCCTGGCAAACCGATACGGCTCAAGACTTGCGAAAACGTAAGTCCAGGATTTCATTTGCGATGGGAGCTGCTGCAAGAGGACGGGGTGGTGGTAGCCCAATACTCATTTGATAGTCTGACTGCGAGCAGAGGTGGGACTTACGCCGCTGACACCATAACCAGCACCCTGTCGGGCTTTTCAAGTCAAAAGCCGGGCTTCTACAAACTGCGCATTGCGGTTCTTCGTGATTCCAAGGAGTTGGATTTCCTGAGTCCGCATATCGTCATCGATAGGCCATTTTTTAGTTCTCGATCCATCGAGTAATGGGTAGATCTTATGTTCAGGTCATCAAAGAAATCAGGTCAGGAGTTGTATGGGGCAGCCAAGCTTCACCGTCTGCGTAGACAACGTTGGTACTCCGTACGCTTGCATCGGACTTGATGATGGCAGTGGAGCCGTGAGTTACTACGGGTTTGCGTTCAGCACGAATGCACTGCTAGGGACCCACGGCCCGGGTAAGGTATCCGCCTGGCGCGAAGCAAATCACGTCTACAGCCTTGGTGCGATTCTTGGTGGCGAGAACTGTACGACGTTCGTACAGGCTGTGGCCAGGGCGGGCGGCATCACAGGGATTGCCACATCCGGTGTGGTCCACCCGGTCAGTCTGGTCCTGCATTTGGCCGTGTAGCGTGCGAGCCCCTATACGATGTCGAGTACGGGTTTTTCTGATTGGATTGATGACGGGCATATGCGAAAGCAACTCGGCAAATCCTGATTTGCCACGTCGTTTGAAGTTTTCCTGGTTGTTTCGCCAGGCTCCCGCTGCCACACGCGTCACACGAACGACAGTCAAGCCGCTTGCAAAGCGTTCCAATAGGCAAGGCAGAGACAACCAAAGGAAAGCACCCAATGATTCAGGACTTCAAGGGCAAGACCGCCGTTCTCACCGGCGCTGGTTCGGGCTTCGGCCTGGAGTGCGCGCGCATCGGCGCCGCCCGCGGCATGAACCTCGTGCTGGTCGACGTGCAGCAGGACGCGCTCGACAAGGCCAGAGCGGAGATGGAAGCCGCCGGCGCGCAGGTGCTGGCGCGCAAGGTCGACGTGTCGAACGCGGCGCAGATGGAAGCGCTGGCCGCCGCCGTGAAGGAGCGCTTCGGTGCTCCGCACTTCGTCTTCAACAACGCGGGCGTGGGCGCCGGCGGCCTGGTGTGGGAGAACACGGTCGCCGACTGGGAGTGGGTGCTGGGCGTGGACCTGTGGGGCGTGATCCACGGCGTGCGCCTGTTCGTGCCGATGATGCTGGAGGCCGCGGCGAAAGACCCGGCCTATCGCGGCCACGTGACCAACACCGCCAGCATGGCCGGCCTGCTCACGCCGCCGAACATGGGCATCTACAACGCGGCGAAGGCCGCAGTCGTGAGCCTCACCGAGACGATGTACCAGGACCTGAACCTCGTCACCGACCAGATCGGCGCGAGCCTGCTGTGCCCGTACTTCGTGCCCACGGGCATCACCAGCAGCGAGCGCAACCGCCCCAATGCGCCGAAGGAAAGCGAGCTCACCAAGAGCCAGCTGATCGGCCAGGCCATGAGCAACAAGGCGGTGAGCAGTGGCAAGATCACGGCGGCCGAAGTGGCCGCCAAGGTGTTCGAGGCCATCACCGACAACCAGTTCTACGTGTTCAGCCACCCGAAGGCGCTGGGCAACGTGCGCAGCCGCATGGAGAACATCGTCTCCATCACCAATCCGGCCGACCCGTTCCTCGAGCGGCCGGAGATCGGGCAGAAGCTGCGCGAGCAACTGCGCTCGGCCTGAGCGCGCGGTTCTTCTTCAGTCGTAGGTGACGGTCACCAGCGCGGCCGTCACGCGGCTCGTGCCGTCGGTGGTACCGCCTTTCGGGCGGATCGACAGCGTGCCGCCGTCCTGCCCGATGTCGCACGCGTCCTTCGGGGCCAGTGCATGCCTTTGGCCTCGCGCATCGGTGAAGGCCAGTTCCAGTGGCTGCCCGCCAAGGGCATCGACGCGCACGCTGGCACTCGGCCGGTCGATGTACTGGCGCTGGAAGATCACTTCGCTGGCGGACCCCGCCTTGCCGATGCGCGCGGCCATCGTGGCCGGTGTGGCGGGCGTTGAGCTGATGGAGTAGGGCGCGGCCACGATCTCGCCCGTGAAGTGGATCGTGCCATCCGCCGCGTGGGCGCATGCCGATGTCCCGACTGTCGCTGCTGCAAGCAGGAAAACCGATGTCGCGCATGCGCGCACCTGATGTTCGAGTCGTCCCATCGCGACCTCTCTTTCGTCCCGTTTTTCTTTCTTCTAGGACTCCCTGATGTACGCGATGCATCAAATCACGCACGCACCGCGCTTGCAACATCTTGTCGAAAAGTAGTGGCAGCGACGCGACTATCGAGGTCGCGCCGGATCACGCGGCCTGCAGCTCGGCAACGAGCGCTTCGACACGGGCGAGCGCATCGGCGATGGAGCGGTCGAGCAGGTCGCCGTGGTCCTCCGCATGTTCGATCGCGACGCTGTGCACTTCGTCGAGGCCGAGCAGCGACAGCGGAGCCGTGATGCCCGGCGTGAGCAGGTCAAGGTGTGCCTGGAATCCGCCCGGCCGGTAGCCGCTGCTGCCGCACGAGGTGAGCAGCACGGTGCGACGGGTGCGCTCGGCCAGCAGGGGCACGTACGGGTTCTCGCGGCTGGGGTCGTAGTTGAAGGTCGAGCCGATGCGCACGATGTTGTCGATCCATGACTTCAACGGTGCGGGCATGCCGAAGTTGTACATCGGCACGCCGATCACCAGCACGTCGGCGCGACGGATCTCGGCGATCAGCGCGTCGCTCTCCGCGAGCACGGCGTGCATCCACGGCTCGCGCTGTTCGGCCGGCGTGTAGCCCGACGCGATCCATTCGCCGGTGACGCTGGTCGGCGGCGTGGCGCCGATGTCGCGGTAGATCACTTCGTCGTCGGGGCGCGTCGCGCGCCAGGTCGACACGAAGTGATGGCTCAGCCGGCGCGAGTGCGAGCCGTGAACGTGCGTGCCCGAACGGCCGGGGCGGGCGCTGGCGTCGATGTGGAGCAGTGTGGTCATGGCGAGATCCTCTTTGACATGAAGGGTTGGATGAAGAAAATTCAGCTTTCGGGCTGGCTTGGATCTCACTGTATTGAGGGAGAAGCAGCGCGACAAACGACGATTTCTTTGTGTTGATGAAAATTTGATTCATCCATGGCCAACCTTCGACAACTCCCTCCGCTGGCGGCGCTGCGGGCCTTCGAGGCCGCCGCGCGCCACTGCAGCGCCAAGCTCGCGGCCAACGAGCTCTCGGTCACGCCTACGGCCATCAGCCACCAGGTGCGGCAGCTCGAAGACTCGCTCGGCGTGCCGCTGTTCATCCGCCAGCCGAGGCAACTGGTGCTGACGCCGCAGGGCAGGGAGCTGCAGGCGGTGCTGAGCGAATCGTTCAATGCCATGGCGAATGCGGTCGCGCGGTTGCGTGCGCCGCCGCAGCGGATGGCCATCACCCTGTCGACCACGCCGGCCGTCGCGGCGCGCTGGCTGCTGCCGCGCGTGGGCACGCTGCGCGCGCTGCATCCGCGGCTCGACCTGCGCATCCATGCGTCGCACGACGCTGTCGCGCTCGACGGCGTCACGGCCGACATCGCGATCCGCTACGGCCGCGGGCAGTGGCCGGGCATGGTGTCGGAGAAGCTGTTCGATACCGTCTTCGCGCCGGCCTGCAGCCCCGCGCTCAAGCTGCGCCGGCGCGGCGATCTGACGCGGCACACGCTGCTCCACTTCGCGGTGCCGGGCAGCAGGAACCAGCCAGGCACCTGGGCCGCATGGCAGCAGGAGGCGCAGGTGCCGGGCCTCGATGTGTCGGCGGGGCCGGTGTTCTCGGACGAGACGCACACCGTGTCCGCCGCGCTGCAGGGGCAGGGCGTCGCGCTGATGGGACTCGCGCTGATCGCGGACGAGCTGCGCGCGGGCAATCTCGTGCAGCCGTTCGGACCGCAGCTGCCGGGGCTTCCGTTTCATCTCGTGTGCCCCGAGGCACGGCGCAACGAGCCCGCGGTGGCGGCGGTGTTCGAGTGGGTGAGAGGGCTGCAGCCGCCGGATGCAGGCACCTGATTTCGCGCGCAGTGACTTTAGGCACTGGCGGCCGGCTGTTCACATTTCTAGAGTGCGCACCGATGAGTTGCGGATGCAACTCGTCGCGCCGCAGGAGCGTGATGTCCTGCGTTCAACAGCACCACTGGAGGAGGAAATCATGAAACGTGCAACCGTAGTCAAGGCCGGCGTCGTTGCGGCGATCCTGTCGTCGCTGGCCGTTGCGGCTCCCGCGATGGCCGGGCCGTTCACGCAGTGCGGCGATCACTGGCTGTTCTGGAGCGGCTACCAGCTGATCATGGAAGCGATCTTCGATCTCTGCGGTTGAGCAGGGGGCGCACTTTGCTCGTTGCGCCGGGCCGTGCTGCGCCAGGAATACGAAAGGCGTAGTCGTGCTCCGGCGCACTGTTGACACTTGTCAAATATTGCGCAGGTTCATGAGCTTTCTGTGCCGTGCCTGTTTTCAAGTACGGCGTTCGCGCAGTAATCCCTTAACCCCGTCCGATGTTTTCCATAACCTCCCGGTACTTTTTGACGAAGGTCAGTAAAGGTTGCGAACGGGCCATGCGAGGGAGTGTGGAGCGTGGTGCCGCAAGCATGCGTCGCTGTTTCGGAGCCTTCGGCCTTCTTCGGCGACAGACAGACACGCGACATATCGCGAAGAGGAGGCAGATCATGCGCACCCCGTTCCTGCGCGAAACCAGTCCCGACGAGCCCGCGGCGCTCCAGCGCCGGCCGGCCTACGTCGCCTGGTTGCCGGTGGTGCTGTGCATCGTGGCCTCCGTGGGTTTCGTGCTGGTGGCCGTCTTCGTGCAGAACATCATCGCGGCATCGATGTTCACGACCGCAGCCATCGTGTCGCTGGGCATCGGCCTGATCCTCGGGCTGAGCATGTGGGTCTTTCCGGACCTTCCGCGCTAGATGAGCACCCGGGAAGAAACCTTGGCCGGCAAGACCGCGACTCCCTTGCTCCGCGCCGGGAACTGGCGCGTGACGCTGATGGCCGCCATGGTCGGATTGCTGATCGTGCTCGCCATGCTCATGAAGTGGATCGTCGAGCTGCAGGTCGAGGCCGCGCAGGAGCGTCGCCTGAGCGAAGCCGTCGCCCGCGAGGCAGTGGCGCGCTGCCACGAGAAGACGCCGCTGCAGGCAGTCAACGAATGCCTGCGGGGGCTGGCCGCCAGCGCCTCACCTACGGCGCGCTGAGCGCGATCAACCGGCGTCGAGCCAGCGGCCCGAGTCCGGGCACACGACGGCCGGTTTGCCGTTTCGCATGAGCTGCTCTTCATCAGGCCGGGCAGATGCCGGCGATGCGATGTCGAAGTCGATCCGCAGGGCCCTTGCCACATGGGCATCCTCGATCGGGAGCTCCCAGGTCAGGAAGACCTGGTTGCAGTCCTTGCCGTCCGCGAAGTCCGCCGGGTCGAAGCCCGTGCTGCCGCGCCGGATGACGCCGTGCGGCTGGCCCGTGTCGAAGACGACCGCCGTGCCCCGCCGGAGCGGGATCCGCAGGCCTGCATGGGGAAAGTGCAGGTCCAGCCCCTTGTCCTCGCTCATGAAGAGATTGCAGAAGGCCGCACCGCCGTACTGCATGCCGTCGTGGTGATACCTCGCGCCGCGGCAGGCCATGAGGGCCACGTCGGCCGAGCCGAGCACCCCTGGCAGGCCCAGCGCGAGCGTCCAGTCGGAAACGGCCTGCACGCAGTGCCTGTAGTCGGGCCAGCGTGCGCGAGCGCGTGGCAGGGGAAGTGCCTCGACGTCTCCCGGCTCCAGCGAGAGCTGCGACGCGATCTCCCTGTCCCAGTCCGAGAGCAGGCGTGGCGCAGGCGCGGGCACATCCAGCGTTCCCCTCAGCACCACGTCGCTCACGCTTCGGCTGCGGAACATGTCGCCGCTGGCGAAGTGGGAGATCAGGGTGCCGGGGCTCATCGGGAGGCAGTGTAGTGAAGGGGCAACGCGCGCCCTCGACGCATGACAGTACGCGATCGACCTGATGGCCTGGGCCTGTCAATGACCGGATCATCCGATTCCTGAACAAGACGAACCGAAGAGAATCGCAGGCGTTTGTGCTTGGAAAATACCCTGAGGCATATTCGAATACCAAAGAGTTAACATTTGAGGCATCGAGAGGACAAGGAAGAGAGCCCCATGGAGACATATCCGACCCTGAGACAAGCCACCGGCGTGGCCCGCACGCTCAGCAAGCATTCGTCCAGCACGATGGTGGTCTACCGGGTGACGGAGCAGAAGTTCGTCACCGCGCATCCCAGTGACCGGGTGGAAGGGACCATCGAGGCGGTCTACCGCGACGGCTATGTCGTGCAGACCCTCCTGAGCAAGCGCGCGGAGTGACCCGGACGGGCGCAAAAAAGGCCTCCCTCGGGAGGCCTTTGCGCTTCTGGAGCGGAGGGTCAGGACGAACTGGGCACCGCCTGCATCAGCAGCGTCAGCGCCTTTCGCAGGCTCGTGACCGACGCGTTGGCCCCCTTGTCGAAGCCCAGCCGCACCACCACCAGGTCGTGCGAAGGAACGATCAGCACCACCTGCCCGCCGGCGCCCAGCATGTAGTAGGCCGAGGTCGGCACCGGCCAGGTGCTCGAGCCGTTGAGCCAGAAGAAGCCGCCGTAGATCGGCCGCTTGTCGGCGGCCCAGGCCGGCGCGAGCGTGCTCACGAACTTCACGTAGCCCTCTGGCAAGAGGCGTTCGCCGTTCCACACGCCGTCCTGCAGGTACAGGTTGGCCAGCCGCGCCCAGTCGCGCCCCGACATGAAGTCGTAGCCCTGTCCCATGAAGTTGCCGTAGGGGTCGGTCTCCAGCGTCATCGTGCGGATGCCGATCTTGTCGAACAGGTTTCTCTGCGGGAACGACAGGTATTCCTCGCCGCGTTTCTCCACCGCCAGGCGGATCAGGTAGTTCGCCAGCACAGGGTCGGTGTTGCGATAGCGGCCGATGGTGTTGGGCGGCCATTGCTGCGGCCGCGTGGCCGCGTAGTTGAAGATGTTGATGCGGCCCGTGTAGAAGTAGACGTGGTCGGGGTAGGTGCCGGTGGGGTCGAAGTCCGGGTCGTCCGGCGCCTTGATGCGCAGGCCGCTCGACATGTGCAGGATGTCCTGGATCTTGATTTCCTTGCGCTTGTCGTCGGCTCCCTGCCATTCCGGAATGGGCGCCGGCTGGTCGAGGCTGTACACGCCCTGCTTCATGAGCACGCCCATCATCGTCGCGGTGACGCTCTTGCCCATCGACCACGACTCGAGCGGCGTGCTCGAGGTGATGCCGTTCATGTAGCGCTCGCCGACGATGCGCCCCTTGTGCGTGACGACGAAGGCCGCGGTGTAGGCCTCCGGCAGCTCGAAGGCCGCATCGACCGCCTGGCCCACCTTCGTCGTGTCGATGCCGGGTGCGGAGCCGGAGGGCACGATGTCGCCCATCGGCCATTGCTGCGTCGACGGGTCGGGCAGAGCGCTCTTGACGGTCACCGGCGTGAAGAACACGTCGTCCCGGCCGGGCGGCAGCGTGATGCAGCCCTGCGAGCCGAAGTAGCGCGCGGTCAGCGTCGGGCCGTTGGGAATGGTGATGCGGACTTCCTTCTTGACGCTGTCCACCACCGGCTTGCCGACCTTCTTGCGCTGGTCGTAGGGGCCGGTGAAGTAGCCGACGCTCTCGGCCGCCACGTCGGGGTCGAGGCCGGTGATGAACGCCGCGGAGCACATCGCCTTGGCGTAGCCGGAGGTGTTGTGCTCCAGCGGGTCACCCGGTGGCGGCACGTACGGCGTGTTGAGCTCGTAGCTCCTGGCGCGGGCAATGAGCGCTTCGCGTGCGGGCAGTTCCGGCGTGGTGGAGGAGGGCGGCGAAGTGGTTCCGCCGCCTGTGCCGAGCCCTATGCCGATTCCTCCGCCCCCACCGCCTCCGCCGCCGCCCCCACATGAGGTCAAAGCTATTACAAGCAGCGCACCTGTTGCGATGGCAAAGGGCGCGCGGACAAACCTCGTCATTGGGGGGCTCCTCGCTTTGTTGTTGCCGGAGTCTGCGCGAGAACCGTAACGACATGCAAGCCCGCTCTTCAGATACCGCTCAGCCTGAGGCGGCCTGCGATGCGATCCACTCCCAGACGGCGCGGATCGCCGGCTCGTTCTCTCTGCCGCTCGCGACCGCAAGGAAGTAGCTGCCGGTATCGAGCGCGGGCCCGAAGGGCTGCACCAGCGCACCGCTGCGAAGCTCCTCGGCCGAGAGCGTGAGGCTCAGCAGCGCCACGCCGTGCCCGGCGAGCGCCGCCAGCATCGCGTGCGTCTCGTCGGAGAACGACAGGTCCGATGCCTTCATCGCGCGCCCCCTCGGCGGCACGACGCCGGCTTCGCGGAACCAGCGCGGCCACACGGCGGGCGCGAGCGCCTGCGGCTGCCAGTCGCAGTGGATCAGCCGGTGCTTCGTCAGATCTTCCGCGCGCTTCAGGCCCAGCATCGGGCTGCACAGCGGCGCATAGTGCTCGCGCATCAGCTCGCGCGACACCAGGCCCGGCCAGTTGCCGCTGCCCGAGCGCACCGCGACGTCGGCATCGCCGCGCGCCAGGTCGACCACGGTGTCGCTCGCATGCAGCCGCAGTTCCACGCCGGGGCTGGCCTTGCGGAACGCATCCATGCGCGGCAGCACCCAGCGCGCTGCGAATGCCGTGTTGGTGGTGAGCGTCACGGCCTGCGACGCGGCGGGCCGGCGCAGCCTGTCGACGCCGGCCTCGAGCAGGTCGAAGCCCATGCGCAGGTCGTCGAAGAGCCGCTGGCCCGCGGGCGTCAGCGCGAGCTGCCGCGTGAGCCGCCGGAACAGCGGCTGGCCCAGCGTGTCTTCGAGCCCGCGCACCTGATGGCTGATGGCCGAAGGCGTGACCGAAAGCTCGAGCGCCGCGCGCTGGAAGCTCAGGTGCGCGGCCGCGGCCTCGAAGGCGCGCAGCGAGAGCAGGGGAGGCAGCCGGCGGGGAGGGCGGATGGATGAGCCAATCTCGTTCATAAGAGGAGAAATCGTCGTTTGTGAGGAATAGCCTCGATACCTAGATTAGAGGCCTGCGCAGCATTCTGGCAGCGCGGAATGAAAGACACCAATTCATCCATCACGAGCAGGACAACGATCATGAACATCCTCCACATCGACGCCAGCGCCCGCCCGGGCCGTTCCGACACCGACCTCCACGGCTCGCACACGCGCCGCCTGTCCGCGCGTTTCGTCGAGCGCTGGCAGAAGGCGCGGCCCACCGACCGCATCGACTACCTCGACGTGGGCCAGCAGCCGCCCGCGCACGTCAACGGGCGCTGGATTCACGCGGCCTTCACGCCGCCCGCGGCGCGCGAGCCATGGATGGCCGAGGCGCTGGCCGAAAGCGATCGGCTGGTCGATCAGCTCGTCGCGGCCGACCTCGTCGTCATCGGCCTGCCCATGTACAACTTCAGCGTGCCCGCGCAGTTCAAGGCCTGGATCGACAACATCGTGCGCGTGGGCCGCACCTTCGGCTTCGACCGCTCGCGCGGGGCGGTGCCGTACTGGCCGATGCTGGCGGACATGGGCAAGCGCGTGGTGCTCCTCGGTGCGCGCGGCGACCACGGCTACGACGCGGGCGGGCGCATCGCGCACCTCAACCACACCGAGAACAGCGTGCGCTCGGCATTGGGCTACATCGGCATCACCGAGGTGTTCGAGGCGGCGGTGGAGTCCGACGAATTCGGCGGCGAGCAGCTTGCGCAGTCGCTGCGGCGCGCCGAGCAGCGGGTGGACGATCTCGTAGACGAGCTGCTCGACTCGCGTGGACGCATCGCCACTGCTGACACCACGCTGTCAGCAGAAGCCGCCTAGGATTTTTCGCTCCACTTCCGGAGCGAAAAATGGTGCCTGACCCTCTGCTGGAGCGCTTTCCCCGCCCGCCGACCGCGGAACTCTTCGGCCAGCGCGTGCTGGAGTTCGACCGGGCCAGGGGCACGATCCGGCTGAGCTTCACGGCCACCGATGCATTCCTGAACCCCGCCGGAGCGGTGCAGGGCGGCATCCTGGCGGCGATGCTCGACGACACGATGGGCCCGGCGCTGTGGGTGCTCAACGGCGAGGAAACGTATTCCGTCACCATCGACTTCAGCGTGTCCTTCCTGGCCGCCGCGAAGCCGGGCCTGCTGTACGGCGAAGGCCGCGTCGTGCAGCGCGGCAGGAGCATCGCCTTTCTCGAGGCGCAACTGAGCGACGCGGAGGGCCGCATCGTCGCGCGCTCCACCGCGAGCGCGCGCATCGTGAAGGCCTGATACGGCGAACTGCAGGCGCTCAGGTCGACAGCTGCTTGCGGAAGCCGATCGACAGCCGGTTCCAGCTGTTGATCGCATTGATCGCCATCGTCAGGTCGACCCGTTCGGCCTCGCTGAACTGCGCCGCGAGCGCCTCGTAGGCCTCGTCGGGTACGTGCGTGAGCGAGACCTGCGTCACCGCTTCGGTCCACGACAGCGCGGCGCGCTCGCGCTCGGTGAAGAAGGGAGTCTCGTGCCAGACACTCAGCGTGGCCAGGCGGCGGTCGGTTTCGCCGGCCTTGCGCAGGTCGGCCGTGTGCAGGTCGATGCAGTAGGCGCAGCCGTTGATCTGCGAGGCGCGCAGCTTGACCATGTCGAGCAGCTTCGGCTCCAGGCCGAGCTTGCCGATGGCCACCTCGAAGGCGATCAGCGCCTTGAGCGCGTCGGGCGAGGCCTTGTAGAAATCGAGGCGGGATTCGGAGTGCGCTTGCATGTCGGGTTCCTTCTTGGGTAGTGGTTCAATCCTGACTCGATGCTAGGAGCCGGGGCCGCTGTCGGCGGCGGCCAATCCGGAGCATTCGCAGGAGACCAATCCGATGGAATTGCACGTCGTCATCGAAGGCGACAAGGACCTGACCGGGCAGCTCTACCGGCAGCTGAAGGAAGCGATCCGCGCAGGCCGGCTGGCCGCCGGCGAAAGGCTGCCTCCCTCGCGGCTTCTCGCCGAGCGACTGGGCCTGTCGCGCAAGACGGTGTCGGAGGCGTATGCCCGGCTGACCTTCGACCGGCTGCTCACCGCGCGCGTCGGCAGCGGCACCTTCGTGGCCGAAGGCGCGGCGCGCAAGCCGGCGCCCGTGGCGGCACGGGCGCTCGCGGGCTCGGCGATGGTCGAGCACTGGCGCGGCATGAGCACGCCGCTGCGGCATCCCGCGCCGGCGGGCAGCGCGCGCTACGAGTACATCGGCGGGGCTCCGGCGCGAGATCTCTTTCCGCACGCCGACTGGCGCCGCTGCGTGCTGCATGCGCTGCGGCAGGGCGCGCGCTCGCGCGGGCTGTACGGCGACGCCGAAGGGCTGCATGAACTGCGCGACGGCATCGCCCGGCATGCCAGCTTTTCCAGGGGCGTGCGCTGCGGCGCGGCCGACGTCCTCGTCACCAACGGCGCGCAGCAGGCGCTCGACCTGATCGCGCGGGTGCTGGTGGAACCCGGAAGCACGGTCGCGATGGAGGAACCCGGCTACCCGCCGGCCCGGCTGCTGCTGGAGGCGCAGGGCGCGAAGGTGGTGGGCGTGCCGGTCGACCGCGAGGGGCTGGTGGTCGAGCGCATTCCCGACGGCACGCGGCTGATCTACGTGACGCCTGCGCACCAGTTCCCGCTGGGCGTGCCGATGAGCGAGCGCCGCCGCAAGGCGCTGCTGGCGCGTGCCGACGAGCTGGGCGCCATCGTGATCGAGGACGACTACGACAGCGAATTCCGCTACGAAGGCCGCCCGGCCGATTCGCTGCAGAGCATGGACGAGCACGGCCGCGTGGCCTTCGTCGGCACCTTCTCGAAGACGCTTTCGCCCGATCTGCGGCTGGGCTACCTGGTCGCACCGCCGGCGGTGCTGGAGGCCGTGGGCACGGCCAGGCACCTGACCGACTGGCACACCTCGACGCAGGCGCAATGGGCGCTTGCCAAGTTCATTGCCGACGGCGACCTCAACAGGCACATCCGCCGCTGCCACGCGGCCTACGCGGCGCGGCGGGAGCGCATCGTGCAACGCTTCGCTGGCGACCTGTCGCCCTGGTTCGAGCTGCTGCCGGTGACGGCCGGCATCCACATGGCGGCCATCTGCAGGCGCGAGATCGACATCGGCCAGCTCATCGCGCTGGCCCGGAGGGTCGACGTGGGGCTGTATCCGCTGGCGCCGTTCTTCCATTTCTCGCCGCCGCGTCCGGGGCTGATGCTGGGTTTCGGCGCCATCGACGAGGCGGACATCGATCCGTCGCTGGACCGGGTACGCGACGTGCTCCTGCAGATGGGTTGAATCCGATCCGGGTACAGCTGCGTACCCCCACACGGCAAGAATGGAGGGCTTCCGATATCTTCCGTGGTGCGCAGAACGCGTCGATACTGTGCCCGGAAACCCCAGTCCTGCCGGCAACGCACCGGTCCGAACACGCTCAATGACTCAAACAGGCTCCTCGAAAATCCGCCTCGGCTTGCATACCCGCCTGAGCCTCGGCGTGGCGGCCGTGGTCCTGCTGGCCACCTTCGCGATCGCCACCGTCGCCCTGCACCTGGTCAAGAGCAACATGCGGGCCTCGATCGCGGCCGAGGAGCTGGCCCGGGTGAGCGCCATCGCGGATGCCATCGACCAGAAGTTCGACAGCCGCCGCATCCTGCTGCAGACCTTCGGCGGCACCGTGAAGGCGCAGGACTTCCAGGCCGACGCGGCGCTGCAGGCCTTCCTGGAAAAGCACGTCTCGCTGCGCCAGGCCTTCGACAACGTCGCCTTCCTCGACATGGACGGCAACCTGGTGGCCAACCTGAACGGCGCGCAGGCCATCGGCAAGGTGAACGTCAAGGACCGGGCCTACTTCCAGCAGACCGTCGCCTCCAGGGCGGGCCTGGTGTCCGAGCCTTACCGGAACAGGCTCAACGGGCTGGCCCAGGTGGCCATCACCGAACCTGTGCTCGACCACGCGGGGCAGGTGAGGTTCGTGATTTCGGGTGCCATCAACCTGAAGGAACGCAACGTCCTGGGCACGCTGACTGACGTCAAGTTCGGCAAGACCGGCTACCTGTTCGTGACCACCACGGACGGCGTGGTGGTCGACCATCCGCGCACATCGCGCATCCTCAATCAGATCCAGGCGGACGGCGGCGGCACGCCCCAGATCCTTCGCGCACTGGCCGGCTTCCAGGGCTCCAGCGAAGGCGTCGACGAGGCCGGCGTACCGGCCCTCTACGCCTTCGACCGCGCGGAGAGCGCGAACTGGATCGTCGGCGCGCTTTATCCACGCAGCGAGGCCTTCGCGACCGTGGACGCCATCGAGCGCGGCGCCTGGCTCGGCGCACTGGCGCTGGCTTTTTCGGCAGGCGCCCTGGCACTGGCCGTGGCCCGCAGGCAGCTCAGGCCGCTGGCCGACCTGCACCGGCACATGCGCTTCACCCAGGAAGCCCCGGAGGACGCCCCTCACGACGAGATGGCGCAGCGCAGCTACACCCGCGACGAGATCGGCGACCTCGCGCGCACCTTCGACGAGCTGATGGAGCAGCGGCGCGCCATCGAGCGCAGCCTCGCGCACAGCGAGGCGCAGGTGCGCATCATCGCGGACAGCATTCCGGCGATGGTGTCGCACGTCGACGCCTCGCTGCGCTACACCTTCGTCAATGCCCACGTGCGGGCCCTGCACAACAACGCGTCGCTGGTGGGCCGCCTGATGCCCGACGTGCGCGGCCCGGCCGACTTCGCGGTGGTGGAGCCGCATTTCCTGCGTGCGCTGGCCGGGGAGACGGTGATCATCGAGAAGTCGGGCGATCCGGCACTGGGCATCGGCGACCGCACCTTCAAGGCCCACTACATCCCCGACCTCGACGCCGACGGCAAGGTGTGCGGCGTGTTTTCGATGACCTTCGACATCAGCGAGGAGGTCAAGATCCGCCGCGCCCTGACGGAGCAGGAAACCCGCCTGCGCGACGTGACCGACAGCATTCCGGCGCTGGTCGGCTATTTCGACCGCCAGCAGAACTGCCTGTTCGCCAACGTCAGGGCGCGCCAGATGGCAGGCCTGGGCGAAGGGGCTCCGCTGCAGGGCACGACGTTGCGCTCGGCGCTTGGCAGGACGATCTATTCCCAACTCAAACCGTACCTTCCGGTCATGTTCTCGGGCAAGAAGGTGCGCTTTCCGGTGCGCGCGCCGCTGCACGGCAAGCAGGGCTACTTCCAGGTCAACCTGATCCCGGACAAGAACCTGCGCGGCGAGGTCGTTGGCTTCTACCTGATGTCCTTCAACATCACGGCGCTGAAGGAGGCCGAGCTGCGCCAGGCGGAGAGCGAGCTGCGCCTGCGCGCCATCACCGACAACATGCCGGCGCTGATCACCTACATCGATCGCGACGAGAAGATCACCTTCGCCAACGCCACCAGCCGCGAATGGCTCGGGCTCGACCCGGCACAGGTGCTGGGGCGCCACATCCAGGAGGTGGCCGGCCGCGAGGTATACGTGTCGCGCCAGCCGATGCTCGCCAGGGCGCTGGCCGGCGAGCGCGTGGAGTTCGAGTCGCGCACGCAGCGCGCGGGCTTCGAGCGCATCACCCAGGTCATCTACGTGCCAGACGTGCGCACCGACGGGCTGACGCACGGCATCTTCTCGCTGGCGCTGGACATCACGGCGCTGAAGGTGGTGGAGCACAAGCTCATCGAGCTGGCCCGGCTCGACACGCTCACCGGCCTGCCCAACCGGCTGGCCTTCAACGAGTACCTGCCCGACGCGGTGCTGCGCGGGCAGCTCACCGGCCATGCGTTGGCGCTGATGTTCCTCGACATCGATCACTTCAAGGCCATCAACGACACGATGGGCCACGCCGTGGGCGACGCGGTGCTGGCCGAGTACGCGCGCAGGCTGCAGGCCTGCGTGCGCGGCACCGACATGGTGGCCCGGCTGGCCGGCGACGAGTTCGTGCTGGTGCTGGAAGGGCTCGGCACGCCGGAGGCGGCGGCCGTGGTCGCGGAAAAGATCGTGCAGCGCGTCCACATGCCGCCCTTCGTGGTGGACGGCCAGCGCGTGGACGTCACGACCAGCATCGGCATCGCGTTCCACCGCGCGGCCGGCTCCTCGGCCACCGCCACCGAGCTTCTGGCTCGGGCGGACGCCGCTCTCTACAACGCGAAGGCGGCCGGGCGTGACCGGTTCGCGTTCTTCATGCCCTCGGGCGAATCGAACTCGAGCAGCGATTCGCCCACGCGGCAGGAGCACTGACCACCGGCGGCAGGGCGAGGCTCAGGGGCGAGCCAGCACGAGGTTCTCGTGACGGCCTTCGCCGAGGACGAACCACGTCGTGCCCCGGCGCACGAAGCCGTGCTTCTCGTAGAAGCCGCAGGCCCGCTCGTTTCTTGCGTTGACCGTCAGCCACATCGCGTCGCTGCCGGTTCGCTCGCGAGCCGTGGCGCAGGCTTCGTCGAGCAGGGCGGAGCCCACGCCCGAGCGGGTGAACGGCTCTTGCACGTAGAGCGTGCAAAGCTCTGTGCCGGCCACGGATGACAGGGGCGGAGGCTGCGGGGCGTCGAACCCCAGGCGCGCGTAGCCGAGCAGGTGGCCGTCGGCCTCGGCGACGATCAACCCGGTGCCGGCGTCGTCCATCCACCCCGTGAACGCGGCGGGCGTGAACTGTTCGAGCACGTAGCGCGCGAGCAGGTCGCTCACGCCTTCGGTCGCGTAGGTGGCCAGCCAGACCTGAATGGACAACGCCGCCAGCGCTGGAGCGTCGGCGGCGATGGCCGGGCGGACCCGGAAGGAGGGAGGAGACGAAGGCATGTCGGTCGGTCGGCCGATTCTGCCTTCGCGTGTCGATCAGGCTCGGGCCGAGGCGCAATCGCTGGGCGCATCGCGCGGTTCGCTGCGATCCAGAGAGCGGCTCCACAGCGCGATGGCAAGGCCCACCAGCGTGATCAGCGCGGCCACCCAGCCCAGCGCGCGCAGCCCCGGGCCGTGGTCGATGACCACGCCGCCGACCCAGGCGCCGAGTGCGTTGCCGAGGTTGAAGGCCGCGATGTTGAGGCTGGACGCGAGGTTCTGGCCCGCGCCCGAGGCCTTCTCAAGCACCCGCAGCTGCATCGGCGCCACGGTGGCGAAGGAGGCCACGCCGAGCAGGGCGATGAACACCACGGCGGTGAAAGGCGTGCCGATGGTGAACTGCATCGCGCCGAGCACCACGGCCAGCGCCACCAGGGTGCCGAACACGGCGGCCATAGGCGCCCGGTCGGCCAGCTTGCCGCCGAGCAGGTTGCCGACGGCGAGGCCGCCGCCGAACACCAGCAGGATCGGCGACACGGCCGATTCCGGCAGGCCGGTGACCTGCGTGAGCAGCGGCTGGATGTAGGTGTACACCACGAACACGCCGGCGAAGCCGAGCACCGTCATCGCGAGGCCGAGCAGTACCTGCGGACGCGCCAGCACGCCCAGTTCATCGCGCAGCGGCGCGGGCTTGGCCTCGTTCTTCACGCGCGGAACGAACACTGCGAGCACCGCGAAGGCCAGCACGCCGATCAGCGTCACGGCCCAGAAGGCCGAGCGCCAGCCGAACTGCAGGCCCAGCCATGCGCCGGCCGGCACGCCCAGCAGCGTGGCGGCAGTGAGGCCGGTGAACATGATCGCGATGGCCGAAGCGCGGCGTTCCGGTGCCACGAGCCCGGTGGCAACCACCGAGCCGACGCCGAAGAAGGTGCCGTGCGACAGCGAGGTGATGACGCGCGCGGCCATCAGCATCTCGTAGTTGGGCGCCAGGGCGCAGGCGAGGTTGCCGAGCGTGAAGATCGCCATCAGCGCGAGCAGCACGGTCTTGCGCGGCAGCTTGCGGGTGGCGATGGTGAGCACGGGTGCGCCTACCGCGACCCCGAGCGCGTAGCCCGAGATCAGCAGGCCGGCGGCCGTGATGGAGACGTGAAGATCCGTCGAGACCTGCATCAGCAGGCCCATGATGACGAACTCGGTGGTGCCTATTCCGAAGGCACCGGCCGTGAGGGCGATGAGAGCTATTGGCATGATGGCCTGTACTGTGCGGGCGAAGACCATCGATGACTAGAATGCCGCCAGTAAACAGACTTGTGAGATCAACTCACAGATTGAAGGAAGAGCCATGCCGCGCATCGACGTCAACCGCTCCGGCGAGATGGAAGCCTTCGTGCAGGTCGTCGAGTCGGGCGGCTTCTCTTCCGCCGCGCGCCTGCTGGGCATGACGCCCTCTGCCGTGAGCAAGCTGGTGGCGCGGCTCGAGCTGCGCCTGGGCATCCAGCTGGTGCACCGTTCCACGCGCAAGCTGCAGCTCACGCCCGAGGGCACGGAGTTCTACGAGCGCAGCCTGCGCGTTCTGGCCGACATGGACGAAGCCGAGCGCTGCGCGGCAGCTGGCGCGGCACCGCGCGGGCGCGTGAGCATCAACGCCAGCGTCTCGTTCGGCCACCACAAGCTGGTGCCGCTGGTGCCACGGCTGCTGGAGATGCATCCGCAGATCACGCTCGACATCGCGCTGACCGACCGCATCGTCGATCTGATGGACGAGCGCGCCGACATCGCGATTCGCTGGGGGCAACTGCCGGCATCCGATCTCGTGGCGCGACGGCTCGGCGAGACCAGCCAGTCCATCGTCGCGGCGCCGGCCTACCTGGAGAAATACGGCACGCCGCGCACGCCGCAGGAGCTGGAGGCGCACAACCGCCTGGGCTGGAGCTACCGGCGCAATACGCCCGACTGGCCGCTGCGCGTGGACGGCCGCATGCAGTGGCTGCCGGTGGCCGGACCGGTGCGCGCAGGCGACGGCGAAACGCTGCGCCAGTTGGCCATTGCCGGGGCAGGCGTGGCGCGGCTGTCGCTGTACCACATACAGCACGACATCGACGCGGGGCGGCTGGTGCCGCTGCTGGAGGAGTTCAATCCGGCCGAGGTGGAGCCGATCCACGCGGTCTACATCGGCAAGGCCGGCACGCTGCCCGCGCGGGTGCGGGCGGTGCTCGACTTCCTGGTGGTCTGCTCGGGCGTGGGAGGCGGGCGCTACACGCTCAAGCGCACGGCGCCGATGCCGGGGAACTCCGCCGTCACCTGATCGCCGCGCCGGCTGGGCAGCACGCCGACCCACGAGCCGGTGGTAACGACGGTGCCGGCCGGCGCCGTCTGGCCGTTGCTCGTGATGTGGCGCAGCCAGATCGGCAGCAGCCACGCCGGGTCGGCCAGCGGATGCGTGCCTTCGCGCACCACGACTTCGGCATCGCCGATCTTCGTTTCGCAGCGCTGGGAGGCCCAGTCGACGGCGGCATAGGGCTTCCATTCGCCGATCACGAGCGCGCCATGCACCTGCGAGTCGGCAAGACGCAGCAGTGCGGGCGTGGAGGACAGGTCCTGCCAGCGTGCATCGACGATCTCGACGGAAACCGCCATCGCGTCGATGAGCGCGGCGGCATTCTCGTGATCGAGCTTCGCGGCCTGCGCGGGCGTCACGTCCTGACCGAGCCGTAGCGCAATCTCGGCCTCGATGCCGGGCATGTGGAACACGAGGTCGCTGAAATCGGCCGGGCTCTGCCGCACGCCTGCAGGCGGCAGCGGCGCGTGCGTGAGCGTCGCGGTGCGCGAGCCGCCGCCCGACTTCCATGCGCGGGGCACGGGCTGGCCGTCGAACCAGCCGAGCGCGGCCGCGACGGCGTCCTGCACTTCATAGGCCTGCGCCCCGGTTTCGAGGGTGTCGAGCCAGGGCGTGGCGTCGAGGGTGCGGTTGCCGCGGCGCGCGGCGACGAGTGCGTCGGTGAGGGCGGTCTGGGATGAATTCATCTTCCGGATCTTCTCAGCAAAACTTGGCCGGTTGTGGCGAGCTCTCGCGCAACGCCGAGGAACCGGCTTCGCCGGGCCTCAGGGGTTGCCCCGGAAGGGGGGTGGCGAAGCGACACGAAGTGCGCGAAGCCTGGGGGTGAGCCAGGCTCTTCAGGTTTCGACGTGCACGTTGCCGTCCTTCACCACCTTCGCCCACTTCGCGATCTCGGTGCTGATGAACTGCTTGAACTTGTCCTGCGAGCCGCCTCCGTCCTCCGCGCCGTAGGTGTCGAGCCGCTCCTGCACGTCGGGCATCGCCAGCACCGTGTTCACGTCGCGGTTCACCTTCTGCGCGATGGAGGCCGGCAGCTTGCCCGGTCCGGCCAGGCCGTACCAGGTGGTGGCCTCGAAGCCCTGGAAGCCTTGCTCCTGCATCGTCGGCACGTTGGGATGGCCCTTGGCGCGCTTGGTGCGCGTCTGCGCCACGGCGAGCACGCGGCCGTTCTTCACATGGGGCGTGGCGGCGGTCATGGTCTCGAAGCTGTACTGGATCTGCCCGCCCATCAGGTCGGCCAGCAGCGGCCCGCTGCCCTTGTAGGGCACGTGCAGCGCATCGACGCCGCCCTGCAGCTTGAACATCTCCAGCGCCAGGTGTTGCGCCGAGCCCGCGCCGGCCGAGCCGAAGCTCAACGTGCCGGGCGCGGCCTTGCAGGCGGCGACGATGTCTTTCACCGAAAGTGCCTTCTGCGCCGGGTTGGCGATCAGCAGGTTGGGCGTGACGCCCACCAGCACGATCGGAACGAAGTCGCGCTCGACGTTGTAGCGCAGCTTGGGCTGCAGGCTGGGTGCGAGCGCGTGGCTGTTGATGTGGGCCATCAGCAGCGTGCTGCCGTCGCTGGGCTGCTGCGCCACGTAGTCGGCCGCGAGCACGCCGGCCACGCCGCCCTTGTTCTCGACGATCACCTGCTGGCCCCACATGGTGGTGAGCTTCTGGGCGACCACGCGGGCCAGTGCGTCGGTGCCGCCGCCGGGCGGAAAGCCGACGACGATGCGCACCGGCCCGGTGGGCCATTCCTGCGCGAAGAGCCGGGGCACGCCCAGCGTGGCGGCCGCGGCGCCCGCGGCCTGGATCAACGAACGTCTCTGCATCTTCCTTGTCTCCGTCGTGGGTGGGAAATCCGATGCGCGCCGCCGCGCCGTATGCCTGTGCAGCGCCGATGGCGTTGCGTGCCTGTGCAGCGCCGGCGGCGCTGCGTGCCTGTCTATGCGGCCTTCTGCAGCGCGGCCGGAGCCGTGTGGTTCGAGAAATGGTCCATCGCGGCCTGCACGCCGCTGCCGGCGAGCCTGATGCCCGCGAGCTTCATGCCCATCTCGACGCCGGCGACCATGGCCACCAGCGTCAGGTCGTTGCTGTCGCCCAGGTGGCCCATGCGGAACATGCGGCTCTTGAGCTTGCCCAGGCCGGTGCCGAGCGAGAGGTCGAAGCGCTGGTGGATCAGCCGGCGCAGCGCGTCGGCATCCACGCCCTCGGGCGTGATCACGCCGGTGAGCACGGGCGAGTACACGGCCGGGTCGGCGCACTGGATCGGCAGGCCCCAGGCGTTGACGGCGGCGCGCACGCCGGCGGCCCAGCGCTGGTGGCGCGCGAACACGTTGTCCAGGCCTTCGCCGAGGATCATGTCCAGCGACTCCGAGAGGCCGTAGAGCAGGTTGGTGTTCGGCGTGTAGGGCCAGTAGCCGTCCTTGTTCATCTCGACGATCTCGTCCCAGGCCCAGAAGGCCTTGGGCAGCTTCGCAGTCTTCGAGACTTCGAGCGCGCGCGGCGAGAGCGCGTTGAAGCTGATGCCCGGCGGCAGCATCAGGCCCTTCTGCGAGCCGCTGACGCAAACGTCCACGCCCCATTCGTCGTGGCGGTAGTCCGCGCTGGCGAGGCCCGAGATGCTGTCGACCATCAGCAGGGCTGGGTGGCCCGCGGCGTCGATGGCCTTGCGCACCGAGGCGATGTCGGAGGTGACGCCGGTGGAGGTCTCGTTGTGCACCACGCACACGGCCTTGATCTTCTTTTCCGTGTCCTTGCGCAGGCGGGCCTCTATGAGGTCGGCCTGCACGCCGCGGCGCCAGCTCGGCGCGTTGGGCAACTGCGCGTCGGTACCCTGCCATGCGAGGAATTCGGTCGAGAGGCCCAAACGCGTGGCCATCTTCTGCCACAGCGAGGCGAAGTGGCCGGTCTCGTACATGAGCACGTGATCGCCGAGGCTCAGCGTGTTGGCGAGCGCGGCTTCCCAGGCGCCGGTGCCCGAGGCGGGGTAGATCGCGACCGGGTGCTTCGTCTTGAAGATCTGCCGGATGCCGCCCAACACCTTCAGGCCCAGCGTGCCGAACTCGGGGCCGCGGTGGTCGATGGTGGGCAGGCTCATGGCCCGCAGGATGCGGTCGGGCACCGGGCTGGGACCGGGAATCTGGAGGAAGTGACGGCCGGTGGGGTGGATGTCGAGTTGCAGCATGAACTCTCCTTTCGCATTCAGTTTTGCATTCAAAATGCATTTTTGTTTGATGGTTTACCCTGATGACTCTGGCTTGTTGGCCATCTTTTTTGCATTCAAAATGCATTCAAGGGAAAAATCATGACAGCCGAAATCATCGAAATCTCCAGGCTCGCACTGCACGACCAGGTGGCGGCGCGCCTGCGCACCATGCTGGTCGAAGGGCTCATCGCGCCCGGTGCAAAGCTCAACGAACGCGAGCTGTGCCTGCAGCTGAACGTGTCGCGCACGCCGTTGCGCGAGGCCATCAAGCTGCTCGCGGCCGAAGGGCTGGTCGACCTGCTGCCCAACCGTGGCGCGGTGGCGGTCAAGCTCACCGAGGCCGACGTGCTCAACACCTTCGAGGTGCTGGCCATGCTCGAGGGCATGTCGGGCGAACTCGCCGCCAGGCGCATCACCGACGAGGAACTCGCCGAGGTGCGCGCGCTGCACTACGAGATGCTGGCCTGCTTCTCGCGGCGCGATCTGTCGGGCTACTACAGGCTCAATGCGCGCATCCACACGGCCATCAACGACGCGGCGGCGAACCCGGTGCTGTCGAACACCTACCGCTCCATCAACGCGCGCGTGCAGTCGCTGCGCTTTCGCACCAACCAGAACGAGGCGAAGTGGAAGCACGCCGTCGAGGAGCACGAGCAGATGATCGACGCGCTCGCAAGACGCGACGCCGAGGCCATGCGCAAGGTGCTCGTCTCGCACGTGCTGCGCAAGCGCGACACCGTGCTGGAGCTGCTGCGCGCCGGCGAGATCTATCCCTCGGCCAAGTCGAGCTGACCCGAACCGGGCATCACCCAAGAAAACACCATGCGCATCGATCCCGCCAGCCACATGCAGCCAGCCGGAACCGTTCTTCCGCCCAACGACACCTGCGAGCTGCTCGCGCGCCGCCTGCGCGCGGACACGCAAGGCGAAGTGCTGTTCGACGACGCCTCGCGCGGGTGCTACGCCACCGACGCGTCGATCTACCAGATCACGCCCGTCGGCGCCTTCGTGCCCACGAACGAACGCGACATCGCCACCGCCATCGACATCGCCCGCGACTTGAAGGTGCCGGTGCTCGCGCGCGGCGGCGGCACCAGCCAGTGCGGGCAGACGACCGGCGCGGCGCTGGTGATCGACAACAGCAAGCATTTCCGCCGCGTGCTCGACGTGAACGTGGAGGAGGGCACGGCCACCGTCGAACCCGGCCTGGTGCTCGACCACCTCAACACGCAGCTCAAGCCGCACGGGCTCTGGTATCCGGTGGACGTGTCGACCAGCGCGCAGGCCACGCTGGGCGGCATGGCGGGCAACAACTCCTGCGGCTCCCGCTCCATCGCCTACGGGAACATGGTGCACAACGTGGTGGGCGCGAGCGCATGGCTGTCGAACGGCGAACTCGTCGAATTCGGCACTGTCGGTTCGCTGGGCGTGCGCGCGGCGGGCATCGCGCAGTTCGTGCGCAGCCTCGCGCGACAGCACCGCGAGGCGATGGCGGAGCACTGGCCCAAGGTCATGCGCCGCGTGGCGGGCTACAACCTCGACATCTTCGACAACCAGAGCGAGCGGCCCTACACGGCCGACGGCAGCGTGAACCTCGCACACCTGCTGATCGGCTCCGAGGGCACGCTGGCCTACACCCGGAGCCTGAAGCTCAAGCTCGCGCCGCTGCCGCGCGCGAAGGTGCTGGGCATCGTCAACTTCCCGACCTTCCATGCCGCCATGGATTCGGCCCAGCACATAGTGAAGCTCGGGCCCACGGCGGTGGAGCTGGTCGACCGCACGATGATCGAGCTGAGCCTGGCCAACCCGGCCTTCAAGCCGACCGTCGAGACCGCGCTGATCGGCAAGCCGGCGGCCATCCTTCTGGTGGAGTTCTCGGGCGCCGACAAGGCTTCGCTGCTGCCGCAGCTGAAGCAACTCGTCGAGCTGATGGGCGACCTCGGCCTGCCCGGCAGCGTGGTCGAGATGCCCGACGACGCGCGGCAGAAGAACCTGTGGGAAGTGCGCAAGGCCGGCCTCAACATCATGATGAGCCTCAAGGGCGACGGCAAGCCGGTGAGCTTCATCGAGGACTGCGCCGTGCCGCTCGAGCACCTGGCCGAGTACACCGACGCGCTGACCGAGGTGTTCGCGAAGCATGGCAGCCGCGGCACCTGGTACGCGCATGCCTCGGTCGGCACGCTGCATGTGCGTCCGATTCTCGACATGCGAGTCGACGGTGCCGCCAAGATGCGCGCCATCGCCGAAGAGGCGAGCGAGCTGGTGCGCAAGTACAAGGGCGCGTTCAGCGGCGAGCACGGCGACGGCCTGTGCCGCGGCGAGTGGATCGAATGGCAGTTCGGCCCGGCCATCAACGAGGCCTTCCGCGCGATCAAGCGCAAGCTCGACCCCATCGATCTTTTCAACCCCGGCAAGATCATCGACCCGCCGCGCATGGACGACGGCGCGCTGTTCCGCTTCGCGCCGCCCACTGCGCCCAATCCGTACCGACGCATCGAACTCAAGCCCGTGCTCGACTGGTCGGCATGGAACGTCAACGCCGACCCGGTGACCGAAGTGACCACCGCGCCCGGCACCGGCGGCGACAGCACCGGCGGCCTGGCCAAGGCCGTGGAGATGTGCAACAACAACGGCCACTGCCGCAAGTTCGACGCCGGCACCATGTGCCCCAGCTACCGCGTGACGCGTGACGAGCAGCACCTCACGCGCGGCCGCGCCAACACGCTGCGGCTGGCGCTGTCGGGCCAGCTGGGGCCCGATGCCTTCACGAGCGAGGCCATGCACGAGACCATGGACCTGTGCGTGGGCTGCAAGGGCTGCAGGCGCGACTGCCCGACGGGCGTGGACATGGCGAAGATGAAAGTCGAGTTCCTCGACCACTACAAGAAGCGCCACGGCCACACGCTGAAAGACAAGCTGGTGGCGAACCTGCCGGACTACGCCCACAAGGCCAGCCGCTTTCCCTGGCTGCTGAACCTGCGCAACAGCGTGCCCGGCGCCGCATGGCTGGGGGAGAAGCTGCTGGGCTTCTCGGCGAAGCGCTCGCTGCCCGAATGGCGCGGCGACACCTTCTGGCGCGGCAAGGCCGACGAGCCCGGGCTGTTCGTCGAGCGCGACGTGGCGCTGTCGATCGCGCGCCGTGGCGGCAAGGCGGCGGTGCTCTTCGTCGACACCTTCAACGGCACCTTCGAGAGCGAGAACGCATTCGCCGCCGCACGCGTGCTGCAGGCCGCGGGCTATGTGCTGCACACGGTCGAGAAGAGCGGCGGGCACCATTGCTGCGGCCGCACATTCCTGGCCAGCGGCATGGTTGACGAGGCGAAGAAGAAGGCCGAGGCGTTGATCGATGCGCTCGTGCCGCTGGCGCGTGCGGGCGTGCCCATCGTCGGACTGGAGCCTTCGTGCCTGCTCACGCTGCGCGACGAGGCGCTGGTGATGGGCTTCGGCGAGAAGGCCGAGCTGGTGGCCAAGCATGCGCTGCTGTTCGAGGAGTTCATCGCGCGCGAGCTCAAGCAGGGGCGCTTCGAGCTGCCGCTGAAGCCCGCCGAAGCACCCATCCTGCTGCACGGCCATTGCCACCAGAAGGCCTTCGGCGCGGTGAGTCCGGTGATGGATGTGCTCAAGCTCATTCCCGGCGCGCAGCCCGAACTCATCGAAAGCTCGTGCTGCGGCATGGCCGGCAGCTTCGGCTACGAGGCCAGTCATTTCGAGGTGTCGATGAAGATGGCCGAGGCCAGTCTGCTGCCCGCCATCCGCGCGAAGCCCGGAGCCATCGTGGTGGCCGACGGCACCAGCTGCCGCCACCAGATCGGCGATGGCGCGCAGCGCGAGGCGGTGCACGTGGCTGTGCTGCTGGAGCGGCATCTGCTGCAGACAGACCCGGTGTCCGAAGCGGGTTGAGCGGGCGGCGCCTGCAGGCCGGCGGCAGCTGCCGCAGAATAGGCCCGCCTGCCGCCCGCCACACCAATGCCGACGACGCTCGCTTCCCCAACCCCCATCTCCGTCCAGCCCACGCTGCGGCTCGCCTTCGCGCTGTCGATGGGCGCGGCGGTGTCGCTGGGCATCACACGCTTCGCGTACGCGCTGCTGCTGCCGCCGATGCGCGCCGACCTGGGCTGGAGCTATGCGCTGGCAGGCGGCATGAACACGGCCAACGCGGTCGGTTACCTCGTCGGCGCGCTGGTCACTCCGGCACTGATGCGGCGCTTCGGCGCGACCCGGCTGCTGGTGTTCGGCGCGGTGCTGGCCAGTGTGTTCATGGCGGGCAGCGGCTTCGTCACCGATGCGTCTGCATTGCTGCTGCAACGCCTGCTTGCCGGCATTGCCAGTGCCTGGGTGTTCGTGGCGGGAGGACTGCTCGCGGCAAGGCTCAGCGATGCAGGTTCGGCACGCGGGGGCCTGCTGCTCGGCATCTACTACGGCGGCACCGGCTTCGGCATCCTGCTGTCGGCATTGCTCGTGCCGCAGGTGCTGCGCGCGGCGTCGGGCGTTCCTCACGGATGGACCTGGGCTTGGTGGGCGCTGGCGATCGCGAGCGCGGCAGCCACCTGCCTGCTGGCTTGGGCGGGGCGCGCGATGCCCGAGCAGCCGGCCGCTTCCGTTGCACCTGCCGCCGCGTCGGGCTCGGCGCCGCCTGTCGCGCTGCACCGCTTCGGCTGGGCGCTCGCCGGCTATGCCTTGTTCGGCATGGGCTACATCGGCTACATGACCTTCGTGATCGCGCTGCTGCGCGAGCAGGGCGCCAGCGCCGGCTTCGTCACGTTGTTCTATGCATTGCTGGGCATCGCCTGCGTGGCTTCCTCCCGGCTGTGGGCCGGGCTGCTCGACCGGTATCGCGGCGGGCAGCCGCAGGCGTTGCTCAACGGGCTGCTGGGCGTGGCAACGCTGCTGCCGGTGCTGAGTTCGTCCGCGCCGATCGCACTGATTTCCGGCGTGCTGTTCGGCGGCGTATTCCTGTCCGTGGTGGCCTCGACCACCGCGCTGGTGCGCCACAACCTGCCGCCGTCGCGCTGGGCACAGGGCATCAGCGCGTTCACCATCATCTTCGCGCTGGGGCAGATCGTCGGGCCGACCGTCACGGGCTGGATCTCCGACGGCCCCGGTGGATTGGCGCGCGGCCTCGTGGCTTCGGCGACGGCCCTCTGGCTCGGCGCGGTACTGGCGTCGCGCCAGCATTCGCTGCAACGGGAGACATCGTGATGAGCGGCTTTGCCTTGTTCGAAACTTCCATCGGCATGTGCGCCCTGGCGTGGGGGCCGCACGGCCTGGTCGGCGTGCAATTGCCCGCCGACAACGGCGAACCCGCCACGCGAGCGCGCATGCGGCAGCGCTTTCCGGACCTGCATGAAGGCCCGCCGGACGAGAGGGCACAGCGCGCCATCGACGCCATCCAGGGTCTGCTGCGCGGTGTGCACGACGACCTGAGCCACATCGAGCTCGACATGAGCGGCGTGTCCGAATTCCACCAGCGCATCTACGCGATCGCGCGGCGCATTCCGCCGGGGCAGACCCGCACCTATGGCGAGATCGCCGAGGAGCTGGGCGACAAGGGGCTCTCGCGCGCCGTCGGGCAGGCCATGGGCCACAACCCGTTCGCGCCCGTGGTGCCGTGCCATCGTGTGCTGGCGGCTGGCAACAAGCCGGGCGGCTTCTCGGCTGGCGGCGGCGCGCTGACCAAGCTGCGCATGCTCGACATCGAGGATGCGCGGCCGAACGGGATGGCTTCGCTCTTCTGACGATCGGCCAGGCGGCGTAGTGCCTAAGTCATCCCTCGAAAAGGGGATGCGGAGGCGGTAGCGAACGAGCACAGTGGCAACCCTCACGGGACGAGGGGGCGCGACGTGCAACTCTGGCTTGAGCAGATCGAGAAGGCGCGGGAGCGGAGCGAAGGCATCGACCTGCAATCTCTTGCCGACTACGCAAGAGACAAGACCCCGCGCGATCTCGGCACGCCCAAGCAGCTCGAGGACCGCAGGAACTTCCTGCGCGAGAGCCTGGGCGACGACGAGAAGTCCGCCGTTGCGTACGAGCGCATCATTGCCGGCAGCGAGATACAGGACGTCAACTACCTGGCCCGCGGCGCACGGGCCGCGAAGGCAGTCAGCCGGATCGTCATCAGGGACACGGCGGGGCGGCTCGTCGGCTACGGCACCGGATTCCTGATCGCGCCGGGCGTGCTCATCACCAACAACCACGTCCTGCCTTCCATCGAAGCCTGTCGCCGCTCCGAAGCCCAGTTCGAATTCGAGCTCGACATCGACGGCGCAGCGCTCAACGCGACCACCTACGGCCTCGAGGCACAGGCACTCTTCTTCACTTCGAAAGCGCTCGACTTCACTGTCGTGGCCGTCACCGCCGTATCGACGGTGGGAGAGGGCCAGCTCTCGCACTACGGGTTCCTGCCGCTCGTCGGCGCCACCGGCAAGGTCTCGGACGGCGAGTGGCTCACGATCATCCAGCACCCCAACGGCGACCGGAAGCAGGTGTGCGTGCGCGAGAACAAGCTTCTGAAGCGCACGGACGACGTGCTCTGGTATTCGACCGACACGCTCGGCGGCTCCTCGGGCTCCCCGGTCTTCAGCAACGACTGGTACGTGGTCGCGCTCCACCACAGCGGCGTGCCGGAAGAACGGGACGGCCGGACGCAGACCATCTCGGGCCGCGACTACGACCCGAGGAAGGACGGCGAGCAGGACATCAAGTGGATCGCCAACGAGGGCATCCGCATCTCGCGCATCGTCGAGACGCTGCAGTCGGTTCTTCCCGCGCACCCGCTGCTGCAGCCGGTCTTCGGGGCCACGCCGGAGAACTCGCGGCTGATGCTGCCTTCGGTCGATCTGCTGCAGTCGACGTCGACTCACGTTCCCGGGACCACGCCAGCACCCGGCCCGCTCATTCAGCAACCCCAAAACCGGAAGACGATCATGAACGACATGCAATCTGGTGGAAGAAGGACGCTCACGGTCACGTTGGGCATCGAGGCGGATGGAAGCGTCGCGGTGCTGCGCTCCGGCCCCGCGGCCCGCGAATCGCTGGACGCTTTCGAAGCGTCCGGCGCCAAGGCCAAGAAGAAATCCGCGCCGGCCATCGACGTGCCCTTCAATGCGACCTACGACGACCGCAAGGGCTTCGACAGCGGCTTCCTCGCACCCGGCAAGCCCGAACTGTCGGTTCACCTGCCGCTGCTCGGAAAGGCCCTTGCCAAGGAGACCGCGGAACTTGTTGACGCCGCCCCGGGCGAGAACGTGCTGAACTATCACGGCTACAGCCTCGTGATGCACAAGGCAAGGCGGCTGGCTCTCTACTCGGCCGCGAACGTCGACTTCAGCGGCCGCTTCGAGCTGCCCCGGCCGGCGGACGTGTGGAGGCAGGACCCGCGCATTCCCTCCAGCGCGCAACTGACAAATTTCTACTACGAGAACAACCAGTTCGACCGCGGACACCTGACGCGCCGCGAGGACATGGAGTACGGCGGCAGCCGGCTCGCCGCGCTCACCAGCGCGGCCGATACCTGCCACTGGACCAACTGCACGCCGCAGCACTCGAAGTTCAACCAGAACAAGGAGCTCTGGCAGGGCATCGAACGCCACATCTTCGAGGACGCGATCAAGCTCGACCGGTTCAGGGCCCAGGTCATCACGGGGCCGATCCTCGAGGAGAGCGACCCGGTCTGGGACAGGTATCCGAAGATCCAGTATCCGGTGCGCTTCTGGAAAGTCGTCGCGGCGATCACGTCCAAGGGAGCGCTCTTCGCCACTGCCTACATCCTCGATCAGTCCGGCGTCATCGATGAGTTCGGCATCGAGGCAGCGCGGGAGGTGCCGTTCGATGCCTACAAGACATTCCAGGTCAGGATCGACGAGGTCGAGCGGCTCACCGGGCTCAGCTTCACGGGTGGCCCCGCCAGGAGGGTCTTTTCGCTCTCCACGGTCGATCCGCTTGCGAAGAAGCCCGTGAGGAGAAGAAGCACCAGGGTTCGCGCGCAGGAATCGGCGCTGGCCGATGCGCCGGACGGCTGGCTGCCGCTCGATTCGCTCGAGTCGATGATCCTTCCTGATTCGCAGGACTAGCCGGGGCTCCGCTGGATCGCGCGCGCCTCAGACGGCCGGCACAGGCAGGCGGTGCAGCGTCGCGATGCGCGACGCGAAGATGATCGCCGCCTGCAGTCCGAACCCCGCGAGCGCGAGCAGCAGGCAGGCCGGCTCGCCCCATGCTGCGCCGACCATGCCGCCCAGCGCGGCGCCGATGGGCCGCGCGCCCGCGTTGATCGTGAGGAACACGGCCGACACCCGGCCCAGCATCGTCGCCGCGGTCACGCTCTGGCGCAGCGTGGTCGAGGTGATGACCCAGACCATCGGCCCCGCGCCGAACAGGAAGAACGAGAGCGCCGCCAGCGTTGCGGTCGGCACGACGAGCGTGGCCGCCATCGCCGCCGCTGCCAGCACGGCGACCGCGGGGCCGACCTGTATCGCGCGGCCGAACGGCAGCCGTACCACCACGCGCGGCGTGAGCAGCGCGCCCACGACCATGCCCGCGCCGTACATCGCCAGCGTGAAGCCCACCGCCTGCGCGCCGAGGCCGAGCACGCGCACGGCATAGGGCACGTAGCCGGCCTGCAGCACGAACCACGAGATGTTGAAGACCGCGCCGGTCATCAGCATCGGGCGCAGCATCTCGTGCTGCCAGACGAAGCGTGCGCCGTCGCGCACTTCGAGCAGTGGATGCCGTCCGGCGGAGGGCGCACGCGGGGCCTCGCTCAGGCGCAGCAGCAAGGCCACGGCAGCCGCGGAAAGCACCGCGGCCAGGACGAATGCCGCTGACGCGCCGGCCCAGGCCACGAGCGCGCCCGCGAGCGCCGGCCCAGCGGTGAACGCTGCGCTGCGCGCCAGCTCGAGTCGCCCGTTGGCAGTGGCCAATGCTTCCCTTGGCACGAGCGCCGGCACCAACGCAGGTGCCGCGACGCTGAAACCCACGGTGCCGACAGCGCCCAGGAACCCGAGCACGGCCAGCCAGCCGATGCTCAGCTTCGATGCGAACACCATCGCCAACAGCACGAGCAGCGACACCGCCCGCAGCCCCTCGGCCCAGACCATCAGCCGCCGCCGCGACATGCGGTCCGCGAGCAGGCCCATGGGCATCGAGACCAGCAGGAAGGGCAGCGTCTGGACGGCAGCGAGAAAACCGATCTCGCCGGGTCCGACGCCGAGCGCCAGCACTGCCACCAGCGGCACGGCCGCGAGGCTCAGTTGTTCCGCGGATTGCGCGGCGAGGTTGGACCACGCGAGGTTCTGGAAGGAACGGGGGAGGGATGATGTTCGAGTCATGCCCTCATCGTGCTGGCCCGGGGCCTTGCCGGCTGGCCGTTTCCGGACGAGCGAGCGTCAGCGCCGCGACTTCGGCATTGGCATCGGATTCGATGCCGGCGAGACCACCTCCATCACGAAATCGATGAAGACACGCACCTTCGCTGCCGGCAGGTGGCGCGACGGATAGAGCGCATGGAGCGGGAGCCGCTCGTCGGGCCAGTCGGGAAACAGATCGACCAGCTCGCCGCTGTCGAGCTGCGGCTGGATGCCGACCGCCTTGATCTGCGCCACGCAGACGCCGGCGAGGACCGTCTCCAGCACCGTGCCCGGATCGGTGAGCAGCAGCCGCCCTGTGGCCGGCACCTTCACGAGCTTGCGTCTGCGCTGGAACTCCCATGCGTATGGCTGCCCCGTGGCCGGGTTGCGCACCTGCAGGCAGGCGTGCCCGGCGAGGTCCTCGGGCTTCGCAGGGCGGCCGTGCCGCGCGAGGTACGCCGGCGTGGCCACGGTGACCACGCGCGAATCCATCAGCTTGCGGGAAACGAGCGACGACGAGGGCGGCTCGCTGAAGCGCACCGCGATGTCGAAGCCCTCGGCCACCAGGTCGCCGAGCTGGTCGCGCGCGATCAGCTCCAGCGTGAGTTCGGGGTATTGCGCAAGGAAACGCGGCAGGTGCCGCGCCAGCAGCAGGCGCGAGGTGAAGGCATCTGTGTTGACCCGCAGGCGACCGCGCACCGCGCCGGATGCCCCGGCGGCGATCGTCACCGCGTCCTCGATGCCCAGCACCAGCGGATTGATGTTGGCGTAGAGCTGCCGGCCCTCGTCGGTGAGGCTCAGCGAGCGGGTCGTGCGGTCGAACAGCCGGATGCCGATGCGGCCCTCGAGACGGGCGATGGCACGGCTCACGCCGGAGGGCGTGAGGCCCAGCGCATTCGCGGCGCTGGCGAAGCTGCCGCCTTCGACCACGGCGGCCAGCACGCTGACGTTGGAGAGAAGGCGTCCGTCGAGAGTCATTTTTCATTCGTGATCAGGTGTCATGAATGATATGTCGTGGGGTCGCTTTACTCAAAGATGAGCCGTTCCTACGATTCGTCCCGTCGCATGCGTCACCCCATCGAATCAAGTCAGGAAAAAGGAACTCCCATGTACGCAATCACCGGAATCACGGGCCAGGTCGGCGGCGCCGTCGCGCGCGCCTTGCTGGCCGAAGGGCAGCCGGTTCGTGCGGTCGTCCGCGACGAAGACAAAGGCCATCCCTGGGCTGCGCTCGGCTGCGAGGTGGCCGTTGCCGCGATGGACGACGCCGTGGCGCTGACACGCGCCTTCTCGGGCGCGGCCGGCGTCTTCGTGCTGCCGCCGCCCAACTTCGATCCCGAACCGGGCTTTCCCGAGGCGAGGGCAGAGAACGCCGCGCTGCGGCAGGCGCTCGACACCGCCCGGCCGGCGCGCGTGGTGTGCCTTTCGACGGTCGGCGCGCAGGCGGCCCAACCCAACCTGTTGAGCCAGCGCACCCTGATGGAGGAAGCGCTTCGCACCCTGCCGATTCCGATCACCTTTCTTCGGCCCGCATGGTTCCTGGAGAACCTGCGCTGGGACATCACGCAGGCGCGCGAGCAGGGCCTGCTGTCGAGCTATCTGCAGCCGCTGGAGCGGCCTGTGCCGATGGTGGCCACTGTCGACGTTGGCAGTGTCGCTGCAGAGCTCCTGCTGCAGGTCGGCGGAGCACCGCGCGTCGTCGAGCTCGAAGGCCCCGAGCGGCTGACGCAGCATGCGATTGCAGCGGCGCTCTCGCAGGTGCTGGGCCGGCCGGTGCGCGCGGAGGCGGTGCCGCGCGAGAGCTGGGGCGCGATCTTCCAAGCGCAAGGCATGCGCGACCCGGTGCCGCGCATCCAGATGCTCGACGGCTTCAACGAAGGATGGATCCGCTTCGAAGGCGACGACGCGAGCGTGCGCAAGGGCAGGGTGGGCGTAGCGGATGTGATCCGCTCGCTGGCGGATCAGGTCGGCTAGGCGCCTTCGGCCCGACCCTCGACCTGCATCTCCTCGAACCACTCTGCCACGTACGAAGCCTCCGGCGCGGCGTCGGGTGCCAGTCCGTAGTAGTAGCGCTCCAGCGTCATGCGCAGCGCGGGTAGCGGCGACTGCAGGCGCCCCGAGGCCAGGTCGTGCGACACCAGCGAGGTCGGCGCCAGCGCGATGCCCAGTCCGTCGACCGCGGCCTGCAGCACGAAGTGCAGGTGATCGAACTGCAGCCGACCCGCCGGTCGTGCGCGCGGCGCGCCGACCAGCTTCTTCCAGGCGTCCCAGTCGTCCTTGCGCGTGCGGGCCGACAGCAGGACGTGCGAGGCGAGAGCGCGAAGGTCGGGCAGCGGATGGCCCTTGAACAATGCGGGCGCGCCGACCACCAGCACCTCGTCTTCGAGAAAGGGCTGCACCTCCATCGAGGACGGCCAGCCTTCCAGGCCCCGGCGCACCGCGATGTCGAAGCTGCCGACGGCCTCCTCGGGCATCACGGTGCTGGTCACGACCTGCGGTTCGATGTCGGGAAAGCGCTCGACGAAGGAGGGCAGGCGTGGAATGAGCCAGCGCACGGCGAACGAGGGCCGCACGTTGATCCGCACCGCGCGCGCCGGCCCCTGCGACTGCAGCGCCCGCGCCGCGGCGCCGATCTGCGCGAGCGCGGGCTGCACCTCGGCGAAGAACTGCTGGCCCTCGGCCGTGAGCGTGACCTGCCGGATGCGTCGCTCGAACAGCGCGACGCCGAGGAACTCCTCGAGGCTCTTGATCTGCCGGCTCACGGCGCTGTGCGTGACGTGCAGTTCGAGCGCCGCGCGCGTGAAGCTGAGGTGGCGCGCCGCGGCGACGAAGGCGCGCACGGCGTTCAGGGGAGGCTCTCGAAGCGGCATGCGTGCGATTTTCTCACGCATGCCGGTCGTTAATGTCGTTTGTCGGCACGGCATGCGGCAGCGCACCATCGAGGCTCGATGTCACGCACCGCACCCGCTCCCCAAACATTCCCCACCGACCTGAATTCCCGCCATGCGGCGATGGCCCTGGGCCTTTCGCTTCCGGCCGACGTGGTGCTCTACCTGCTGCTGCCGATGTACGCGAGCCAGTTCGGCGTGACGCTCGCCGAAGCGGGCATGCTGCTCGCCGCCAACCGGCTGGTGCGAATCGCGGGCTACGGCTTCGTGGCCCGCTTCTACGCCCGCAACGGCGACCGGCTGACCTGCACCATCGCCGTGGTGGCGGCGGCCGTGTGCGGGCTGGGCTACGCCACGCTTTCGGGCTTCTGGGCGCTGCTGCCGTTGAGGCTGACGTGGGGCCTGTGCTTCGCGGCGCTGAACCTGTCGACCCAGGCGCTGGCCACGGCCGACCCGGTGGGCGCCGCGCGGCGCAACGGGCGCTCGCGCGCCTTCATCGCGATGGGGCCGGTGCTCGCGCTGCCGCTGGGTGCGCTTCTGGCGCACTGGACGGGGCCGCGCACGATCTTCGCCATCCTCGCGGTGTTCTCGCTGCTGGCGTACTTCGTCGCGCGCCGGCTGCCCGCGGCTCCGCATCCGGTGACCAAGCCCGCAAGACGCTTCAAGCTGCCCAACAGCCTCGACAGCTGGTCGTTCATGGAAGGGCTGGCGCTCGACGGACTCTTCATCGTCGGCCTCTCGTACCTCGGCAAGGATTTGCTGCCGGGCGGCGCGGTGATCGTTGCCGGCGTGCTGATGGCGCTGCGCTACCTCGCGGAGATATTGCTGAGCCCGGCCGGCGGGCGCATGGCCGAGCACTTCGGCGCCGAGCGCCTGCTGGTGAGCCTGTCGCTCGTCACCGCCATCGCGCTGGTGGGTTTCGGCCTGGGCTGGCTGTGGAGCTGCGCCGCGCTGATCGTGGTGCTGCGAGCCCTGCAACTGCCCCTGTTGCCGCCCATCGTGGCCCGCCGCACGCCGGGACCGGAGCGGGTGCAGGCGCTGGCGGCGCGCTCGGTGTGGCGCGACATCGGTGCCGGTGCCGGGCCGCTGATCGCGGGCCTGCTGCTGCCGGTAGCGTCGCCGCCATGGATCTACGGCGTGGCCGCCTTGCTGCTTGCGCTCGCGGCGCTGGCCTGCGGCTGGAGCAGCGCATCGCCACAATCCACCAGCATCCAGGAAAGCACATGACAAGCTCCTACGCCATCGAAACCACCGCCCAGCTCGAGGCCCTGTTCGGCCAGCCCGGCGATGCAGCGCTGAAGAAAGAGGTGCCGTACCTGCACCCGAGCTACCGGGCGCTGATTGCCGCATCGCCTTTCGCGGTGCTCGCCACCATCGGCCCTGGCGGGCTGGACGCTTCGCCGCGCGGCGATCCGCCGGGTTTCGTCGCGGTGCAGGACGAGAAGACGCTGCTCATGCCCGAGCGGCGCGGCAACAACCGCATCGACAGCCTGCGCAACATCGTGGCCGACCCGCGCGTGGCGCTGCTGTTCCTGATTCCCGGCGTGGGCGAGACGCTGCGGGTGAACGGCAGGGCGCAGCTCACGGTCGAGCCGGCGCTGCTCGAGCGCTTCGCCATGGACGGCAAGCAGCCGCAATGCGTGATCCGCATCACGGTGGAGACGGTGTTCTTCCAGTGCGCCCGGGCTATACACCGCTCGAAGCTGTGGGCGCCTGTGCCGGCGGATGCGCAGCGCACTGTGCCGACGCCCGGCGCCATCCTCTCTGCGCTGACCGAAGCGGCCTTCGACGGGGAAACCTACGACCGGGAACTGCCGGCGCGGCAGCGGGCGACGCTGTACTGACGCGGAACCCCATTCCATTCGCCCATGAAAAAAGCCCGCGTCAGCGGGCTTTTTCTTGCGGTTCGCACCGCCAGGATCAACGCACCCAGTGGCAGACGCGGTGGTGATGGCGCGCGTCCCACTTGCACACCTTGTGCTTCTTGGGGTGATGCGGCGGCGCGGCGGAGGCGATGCTCGGTGCCAGCACGGCAAGGCCGGCGAACGCGAGGATGCTGGAGAGGATGAAATGCTTGGTCTTCATGGGGTTCTTTCTAAGCAAAGGCATCGATCGAGGATTTGCGTCGTTGAACAGGCGCTCCTGTAGAACGTTCGATGCAACATTCAGATGACAGTTGTTGGCGGGGGCGGGCGTGAAAAACCTCACTGATCGCGGTGCCTGGAATGACATCCAGGCACCGCGGCATCAGGCCTGTCCGGGCGCTGCGGCCTGCTCGGTGCGCGCGTCGTGGCCGATGATCAGCACCAGCCCGAAGGCCACCGCCGACAGCATCGCCAGGAAGAGCACCGCGTAGAAGTCGTTGCCCATCCGGTCCTTCAGCGTGCCGAAGATGGTCGGGCCGATGTAGCCGCCCAGGTTGCCGATGGAGTTGATCCACGCGATGCCCGCCGCGGCTGCCGTACCGCTGAGGATGGCGGTGGGCAGCGTCCAGAAGGTGGGCAGGGCGCTGAAGATGCCGAAGGCGGCCAGCGTCACCGCCGCCATCTTCGGAACGGGCGCGGTGGTCTCGGCGGCCAGCACCAGGCCGAGGAAGATGCAGGCCAGCGGGATCAGCAGGAACCACTTGCGCTCCTTGCGCGCGTCGGAGGCTCGCGTCCAGAACAGCATGGCGATGGCGCCCACCAGGTACGGGAATGCGTTGATGAAGCCGATCTCCACGTTGCCCAGCCCGCCGAAGCCCTTGATGATCTGCGGCAGGAAGAAGCTCAGGCCGTACAGCGGCACCGTGATGCCCATGTAGACGAAGCCGAGCCCGATCACGCGCGGGTTCAGCAGCGACTGCTTCCAGGAGATCTTGTTGATCGACTCGCGGTTGGCGCGCTCGGCGTCCAGCGTGCGCTGCAGCCAGTCGCGCTCCTCGGTGCTGAGCCACTTGGCGTCCTTCGGGCCGTCGGGCAGGTACATCAGCACGAAGAAGGTCAGCACCAGCGAGGGCAGCGCCTCGAGGATGAACAGCCACTGCCAGCCGTGCATGCCGCCGACGCCGTCCATGTTGAGGATGAAGCCCGAGATGGGCGAGCCGATCACGGTCGAGATCGGAATGGCGAACATGAACCAGCCCACGATGCGCGCGCGGTACGCCGCCGGAAACCACAGCGTGATGTAGAAGATCACGCCCGGGAAGAACCCGGCCTCCGCGATGCCGAGCAGGAATCGCACGACGTTGAAACTGGTCGAGCCGCCCACCCAGGCCTGCGCGGCCGAGAGGATGCCCCAGCTGAACATGATGCGGGCGATCCAGCGACGTGCGCCGAAGCGCTCCAGCGCCATGTTGCTGGGCACCTCGAACAGGAAGTAGGCAAGGAAGAAGATGCCGGCCGCGCTGCCGAACACGGCGGCGGTGAAGCCCAGGTCCTTGGACATGGCCGCGCCGGCGAAGCCGAGGTTCACGCGGTCGAGGTAGGCGATGAAGTAGCTCACCATCAGAAGCGGCAGCAGTCGCCAGCTGATCTTCGAGATGGTTCTCTGTTCTACGGGGTTCATGGTTGCTTGTCTCCGGTGTTGGATGGTTTTGTGGAGGCGATGGGAAGAAGGGGGAGGGCGGCTGCAGCCGCCGGTGTCATGGCTGTTGTAGATGCTGCTGTTGCTGCGCCCTCATGATCTGGTGGCGCCGCCAGTAGTGGCCGATGGCGCCCTTGAAGTTTTCTTTCTGCTTGCCCAGGCCCGCGAGCTTCACCTTGGTGGTGCGCGCGCCCAGCATGCCCTTGTCGAAGTGGGTGACGATGAGGGTGTCGCCGAAGCTGCTGTCCTTGTAGGTCAGGCTCTTGACCTCGTCCCACGCGATGGTCGAGCCGCCATCGGCACTGGGGTGCATGCCCTCGTAGCTGATGTCGATGCGTTCGCCGTTCTTCAGCGCGAAACCGATGGGCGGAAAGTGGCGCAGCACCACGGCGCGCTCTTCCTCGGTCGCGGGCTCGTAGCGGTAGGCCAGGCTCAGCTCATGGTTCTGCACGAAGCGCTGCTCGTACTCGCTCCACAGGCGTTGCTCGATGGCGTCGGCGGTCTCGATCTCGTCGGCCCACGAGGCTTGCGGAGCGGTGGCGACGATGCCGCCGTAGGCGCTCTCGGGCACGTGGTGGCCGACGTTGCGCATGCGTTCCAGCAGCGGCGGATGGCTGTCGTAGGGATGCGGCACGCCGGCCGTCTTCATCGCCTCGATGAAGGCCGGCGAATTGGCGTACGGCGGCAGGCCGTCGGCGACGAAGCGGGCGATGCCGAGTGCACCGTCGTGCTCGCGGTCCTGCTCGAAGAGCTTCTGCTCCACGTCGTTGCGGTAGCTCGCATAGGCCGAGATCTTGATGAGCGACTGCACGATGGCGTGCGGCGCGGTGAGCCCGGCGGCCACACGGTCGGCCTTGTATTCGCGCTCGCGGCTGTCGCGGGCCAGCGCGAAGGCGAAGATCATGCGGTACAGGCGCAGCAGGTAGTGCGCCACGATGGTGAGGCCGCCGCTTCGCATCTTCCAGGTGTACTGGTCGAACTGCAGCAGCTTGGGGCCGAGCGCCGCGCTGCTGCGGGTGTCGCCGCCGCCCAGGTGGGCGAGTTCGTGCGCGAGCACCGCATCGGCCTCGGTCTGGTCGAGCACGCGCAGCAGCGGCAGGCTCACGAAGAGCGTGCGGCCCTGTAGGGGGCGGCCCTTGACCTCGCACGGCGCTTCGGTCACGAAGAAGTTGGTGTCGATACCTGCCACGATCTGGTCGGGCGGGGTGGTCTTCACGCGGCCGGCGAGCTGGCGGATGCGCTCCCACAGGCGCGGCGCGTCGGCCTGCGAGACCAGCTCGCCCTCGATCTCGTTGCCTGATGGCAGCTTCTTGAACAGCGTGTAGATCGCATAGAACACCGCCGCACCGGCCGCGATGCCGGCAATCGCGATCAGCTTGATGTAGTAGCTGTGCCAGAAGTACGCCGTGAGCCAGAACGAGAGCCACACCAGCATCGCGCTTTGCAGCACCACCTCGACCGCGCTCGACACGGTCATGAGCCGCCAGCCCGCGACGAAGCTGGCGTAGCGCAGGCCGCGGTTGGCGAAGGCCAGCGCGCCCAGCACCAGTGCCGCGACCAGCAGGGCGGCGCCGAGCACGATGGTCCAGAGGGCGGCGCGGTCGGCCCAGTGGAACTGCCAGTGCATCGAGTAGGGGCTGCACACCTTGTCGTGGAAGTTCCTGTCTTCAGGCGCGGTGGCGTCGCAGGCCTTGGAGAGCTGGTGGCTGCGGTAGAACGCGGTGGCTTCGGTCTTGTCCGCGGCGGAGAGCCGCGCATCCTTGGCGATGCGGTTTTCCATCGCCTGCAGGAACTCCGCGTCCTGCGAGCGCAGCGCGTATTCGGTGAAGGCGAGCGTGGCCGCCGGAATGGCGAACAGCGAGACGAGCGTGAGAACGAACACGCGCAAGAGATCGGCGTGAACCGTGCGGGCGAGGGCCATGGACGAGCTGCTCCTGGATGACGATTGCTGTGAGTTGTTATGAACGGTCCGGGAAGGCGATAGCGTAGCGGGCACGGCGCATGCAGTGAAGCCGGGCACGGCGTCAAGCGGCGCGAGGCACCGACCTGCCACCGAATAAGGTTATCCCTTTTGCATCGTTCCGCGCGGCGGGGCGCAGGTATAGCCTTCGTTCTCATTCATGGCTGTCACCTCCGTCACTCCATCTTCGCCGTCGTTTGGGTCCGCACCGTCGCCCGTTGCATGGATTGCCGGTGTCGGCGCCAGCGCAGGCCTGGGTGCGGCGCTCGCGCGGCGCTTCGCGGCCGAAGGCTTCATCGTCGCTCTGACCGGCCGAACGCAGGCCCAGCTCGATGCGGTGGCCGGCGAAATCGTCGCAGCCGGCGGCCGGGCCCATGCCTTCGCGGGCGACGTGGCGAGCGAGGCCGAGATTCACGGCATAGCTCAGAAGACGGCGGCGCTGGGTCCGCTCACGGTGGCCATCTTCAATGCCGCGAGCGCGGTGCGCGCGCCGACGCTGGATCTTTCGGTTGAACAGTTCACGCAGGCCTGGCGCACCAGTGCGCTGGGCGGCTTCATCTTCGGGCATGAGGCATTGCGGGGCCTGCTGGCCAATCCCTTCGAGGCGGGCGGAGCGCGCGCACGTGGCACCTTGCTGTTCACCGGCGCCACTGCGGCGCTGCGCGGCAAGCCGCCGTTCGCGGCCTTCGCCGCGGCCAAGGCCGCGTTGCGTTCGCTGAGCCAGAGCCTGGCGCGCGAATTCGGCCCGCAGGGCGTTCACGTGGCGCACGTGGTGATCGACGGGGGCATCGACGGCGAGCGCCTGCGCAGCAACGCGCCGCAACGCGTGGAACAGGCCGGCGACGACGGCCTGCTGCAGCTCGAAGCCATCGCTGAAAGCTACTGGCAGCTGCATGTGCAGCACCGCAGCGCATGGACGCAGGAGCTGGACCTGCGGCCGTTCAAGGAACCGTTTTGAGGAGTCACGCTACATGAGCGTCGGATCGAATGGACAGATGCTGGCCGCTACGCTGCCTTCGGTGCAGGCGGAGCTCAACTACCTGAAGGCGGGCCAGGGCCGGCCCGTGAGCTACACATTCGAGCCGCCGCCCGGCACGCCCTGGGTGACCGGCGAACTGGAGCCGCGCCGCGTGACGATCCGCGACGGGCGTCCGCTGGTTGCGCTGAACGAGCTGACGCTCGACCGCAGCGGCTTCACGCAGATCTCGCACCGCAGCGCGCTCGCCGATTTTTCCCAGGACGCGGCGATCCGCGACATCTACTACCGCGAATCCGAAGCGCTGCTGCGCGACGTGACCGGCGCCGAGAAGGTCGTGGTGTTCGACCACACGCTGCGCGACAGCGCGCAGGGCTCGCGCCGCACGGCCGAGCTGCGCGAGCCGGTGCGACGCGTGCACAACGACCAGACCTTCGTCTCCGCGCCGCGCCGCGTGCACGCCCACCTGCCGCCCGAGGAGGCCGAGGAGCGCCTGAAGAACCGCTTCGCGATCATCAACCTGTGGCGGCCGCTGGCCACGGTCGAGCGCCTGCCGCTGGCGCTGTGCGACGCGCGCTCCATTTCGCCCGCCGACCTCGTGCCCAGCGACCTGGTCTATCCCGACAAGGTGGGCGAGACCTATTCCTTCACCTGGAATCCCGAGCACCAGTGGTACTGGTTTCCGAGACTGCGGCCCGACGAGGCCCTGCTGCTGAAGATCTACGACTCGCTCGAGCAGGGCGTGGCGCGCTACACCGCGCACACCGCCTTCGAGGACCCGACGGGTTCGCAGGAAGCACCGCCGCGCCGCAGCATCGAGCTGCGCGCGCTGGTGTTCTGGCCCGCCGGCAAGTAGCAGCCTCCCGATGAGCACCGCGAAGCAGCTGCGGCTGGGCGCCTTCATGCGCCCCGTGAGCATCCATACCGGCGCCTGGCGCTATCCGGGTGCGTGGCCCGACGCGAACTTCAACTTCGCGCATCTGAAGCAGCTTGCGCAGACGCTGGAGCGCGGCCGCTTCGACGCCTTCTTCATGGCCGACCACCTCGCGGTGCTGAACATGCCTGTGGCCGCGCTGCAGCGCAGCCACACGGTCACTTCGTTCGAGCCGTTCACGCTGCTGTCGGCGCTGGCGCAGCACACGCGGCACATCGGGCTTGTGGCCACGGCCTCGACCACCTTCGACGAGCCGTTCCACATCGCGCGTCGCTTCGCCTCGCTCGACCATCTGAGCGAAGGCCGCGCGGGCTGGAACATCGTGACCACCTCCAACCCCGACGCGGCGCTGAACTTCGGCCGCGACGACCACATGGAACACGACGAGCGCTATGCCCGGGCCCGCGAGTTCCACGACGTGGTCACCGGCCTTTGGGACAGCTGGGCCGACGACGCCTTCGAGCGCGATGTCGACAGCGGCCGCTTCTTCGATCCGGCCAAGCTGCACGTGCTGGACCACAAGGGCAAGTACCTGTCGGTGCGCGGCCCGCTGCACATCGCGCGGCCGGTGCAGGGCTGGCCGGTGATCGTGCAGGCGGGCGCCTCGGAGGCCGGCCGCCAGCTCGCGGCAGAGACCGCCGAGGCGGTGTTCGCCGCTCCCGGCACGCTGGCCGGCGCGCGCAGCCTCTATGCCGACATCAAGGGCCGCATGCGCGCGATCGGGCGCGACCCTGACCATCTCAAGATCCTCCCGGCCGCCTTCGTGGTGGTGGGCGACACGGCGGAAGAGGCGCGCGCCATCCGCGCGAAGCTCGACAGCCTGGTGCACTACGACAGCGCCATCGCGTCGTTGTCGATCGCGCTGGGCCACGACGCTTCGAAGTTCGACCCCGACGGCCCGTTGCCCGACGTGCCCGAGACCAACGCGAGCCAGAGCGGCCGCGCCCGTGTGATCGAGCTGGCCCGCAGCGAGAGCCTCACGGTGCGCCAGCTGGCCCAGCGCCTGGGCGGCTACGGCGGGCTTGCCTTCGTCGGCACCGCGCAGACCATCGCCGACGACATGCAGGAGTGGCTGGAAAGCGAAGGCTGCGACGGCTTCAACGTGATGTTCCCCTGGCTGCCAGGCGGGCTCGACGCCTTCGTCGACAAGGTGGTGCCCGAGCTGCAGCGACGCGGCATCTTCCGGCGCGAATACGAAGGTCGTACCTTGCGCGAGAACCTCGGCCTGCCGCGGCCCGGCAACCGTTTCTTTGCCCAGAATTAGCAAGCCGGGCTGAACCGCACCGGGGCCGACCCCACGCCTGCACCGATTGCCGCGCTTCGCGACAATCGGTTCAATGCGTTCTTCCCCCTTCTTCAAGATGGCCCTGCTGCTGGGCCTGCTCTCGGCCATCGGGCCATTCGCCATCGACATGTACCTGCCGGCGCTGCCAGCCATCGGGCAGAGCCTGCGTGCCGACATCGGCGCGGTGCAGATGAGCCTCACGGCCTTCTTCCTTTCGCTCGGCGCGGGGCAGCTGCTGTACGGGCCGGTCTCCGACATGGTGGGCCGCAAGCCGCCGCTGTACGCGGGGTTGGTGCTGTTCGCGCTTGCCAGCGTGGGCTGCGCGCTGGCGACCGACATCCAGACGCTGATCGTGCTGCGCTTCATCCAGGGCCTGGGCGCCGCAGCCGGCATGGCGATTCCGCGCGCCGTGGTGCGCGACCTGCATACCGGCACCGATGCCGCGCGGCTGATGTCGCTGCTGATGCTGGTGTTCAGCGTGTCGCCGATCCTCGCTCCGCTCGCGGGCAGCGCCGTGATCGCGTTCGCCGGCTGGCGCGGCGTGTTCTGGGCCGTGACCATCGCGGCCGTGGCCGGCCTCGCGATGATGGTGAAGCTGCTCGACGAAACCCGCCCGGCCTCGGAGCGCGTCGAAAGCAGCCTCGGCAGCGCGCTCTCGGCCTACTGGCTGCTGCTGCGCGACACGCACTACCTCGGGCTGGTGTTCATCGGCAGCTTCGCGATGGCAGGCTTCTTCACCTATCTCGCGAATTCGTCGTTCGTGATGATCGACCACTACGGCCTGTCGCCCGCGCTCTACAGCGTGGCCTTCGGCGTGAACGCGGCCGCCTTCATCGGTGCCTCGCAGTTCACCGGTGCGCTGGGCGAGCGCTACGGGCTGGTCAAGCTCGTCAAGTTCGGCGTGGTGTGCTGCGGCGTGGCGATGGCCGCGATGTTCGTCTACTTCGCGATGGGCGGCGACAGCATCTGGGTGCTGATCGTCCTGTATTTCATCGCCTCGGGCTTCATGGGGCTGGTGATTCCGACCACGGGCGTGCTCGCGCTCGAGATGCACGGCGCCATTGCGGGCACGGCCTCGGCGCTGCTGGGCACGCTGCAGATGCTCACCGGTGCGCTGGCGATGGCGGTGGTGGGCTTCTTCACCGACGGACGTCCGCTGCCGATGGTGGCCGGCATGGCCGGCGGCGCGCTCATCGCGCTGGTGCTGACCTGGCTGACTCTGGGCGGCGTGCGCTCCGAGCCCACGGCCAAGGCCGGAAAGACAGGAAGGACGCAGCAAGCCTGATGAACACGGTACGCGCAGGCGCCGCGCTCCCGGCAGCCGAAGACAACAACAACGGCGGCAACGCGGGCCCCAGGCCCATGGACGGACTGGCGCAGCCGGAGCGCGGCTGGGCGATGCTGGTCATCATTCTCGGGCTGATCGTGGCGGTGCTCGACGGCACCATCGTCAACCTGGCGCTGCCGGGCATCGCGCGCGAGCTGCAGGCCAGCCCGTCGCAGGCGATCTGGGTGGTCAATGCGTACCAGATCGCCACGCTGGTGATGCTGCTGCCGCTGGCCTCGCTGGGCGACCTCGTGGGCTACCGGCGCGTGTACCTGGTCGGCATGGCGGTGTTCACGCTGTCGTCGCTGGCAGCCACCTTCGCCAACTCGCTGGGCACGCTGATCGCTGCGCGCGCATTCCAGGGGCTGGGCGCGGCCGGCATCATGAGCGTGAACGCGGCGCTGGTGCGGCTCACGTATCCATCCGCCCAGCTAGGCAAGGGCATGGCGATCAACTCGCTGGTGGTGGCCACCTCGTCGGTGGCGGGGCCTTCGGTGGCGGCGGCCATCCTCTCGGTGGCTTCGTGGCCCTGGCTCTTCGCCATCAACGTGCCGCTGGGCATCGTCACCTTCGCGCTGGGCATGAAGGCGCTGCCGTTCAACCGCGTGGCGCCTGCCGCCGGGCTGCGCTTCTCACCGGTGGACGTGGCGCTCAACGTGCTGATGTTCTCGCTGGTGTTCCTGGGCGTCGACCGGCTGGGCGTGCGCGAGGGCCCGGTGCAGGGCGCGGGCGGTTCGCAGGCCTCGGCGTGGGCCATCCTGCTCGCCGGCGTGGCCGTGGGCTTCGTCTACCTGCGGCGCCAGCGCAAGCTGGCCGTGCCGCTCTTTCCCATCGACCTGCTGCGCATTCCGGTGTTCGCGCTGTCGATGGGTACTTCGGTGGCCGCCTTCTGCGCGCAGATGCTGGCCTACATCGCGCTGCCGTTCCTGCTGCTCGACGTGTACGGCCGCAGCCACATCGAGGCCGGTCTGCTCATCACTGCCTGGCCGCTGGCCATCGTGGTGATGGCGCCCATCGCGGGGCGGCTGATCGGCCGCTACCCCGACGGGCTGCTCGGCGGCATCGGGCTGGGCCTGCTGGCCACCGGCCTGGCGCTGCTGGCGGCGCTGCCGGCGCATCCGGGCAATGCCGACATCGCCTGGCGCATGGCGCTGTGCGGGCTGGGCTTCGGGCTGTTCCAGTCGCCGAACAACCACACCATCGTGACCTCGCCGCCGGCGCACCGCAGTGGTGCGGCCAGCGGCATGCTGGGCACGGCCCGGCTCACCGGGCAGACCCTGGGCGCCGTGGTGCTGGCGGGCGTCTTCAGCGTCTGGAGCCCGCACGGCGGCCACGGACCGGTGGTGGCGCTGGTGCTGGCGGCCAGTTTTGCCGCGGTTGCGGCGGTTTTCAGCACGCTGCGCCTCAGGACGACAAGCCACGGCGGCTGAATGAGTTAGGGTACTCACCCATGAAGGAAGTACCTGAAACGGTGGTCTGCCCGGGCTGCGACGCGGTCTACAGCCGCGCGCCGCTCAAGCCGCGCGACGTGGCGCACTGCCCCCGCTGCGGCACCGAGCTCGACCGGCACCCGGGCCAGCAGGAGCGCCGCATCCTTCCGCTGACGGTGGCCTGCCTCATCATGTTCGCCATCGCGAACCTGTTTCCCATCGTCGAGATCGAGCTCCAGGGCCTGCGCAGCCAGACCACGCTGGCAGGAGCCGTGGTGGCGCTGACCGCCGAGGGCATGTCGCTGGTGGCGCTGCTGGTGTTGGCGACCACCATCCTCTTTCCCTTCCTGCAGCTTTGCATCCTGGCCTACCTGCTGATTCCGCTGAGCCGCGAGCACCGGCCGGTGGGCTTCGCGCTGCTGGTGCGGGCGATGCAGTCGCTGCGGCCCTGGGGAATGATCGAGGTGTTCCTGCTCGGGGTGCTGGTGGCCATCGTCAAGCTGTCGAGCATGGCGAGCGTGGTGCCGGGGCCGGCGCTGTGGGCTTTCATGGCGCTCACGGTCATGCTGACGGCGGTGCTGTCGTTCGATCCGGGGGCGTTCTGGGGAATGGCGTTCCGGCCGAAGGGCGAGGCCCGGCAGGACGAAGGCACGGGCGAAGGGGCGAGCGAAGGGGCGAACGACGAGAAGGGCGGGGCGTCGGCATGAAGCCGCTGGGCCGTCTCCGGCAGCGCCTCGGGAGCATCGCGGCTTCCAGCGATCATCACCACCACGACGAGGACTCGCGGGTTCTCACCGCCGCCTCGCTCGGCTACATGCCCTGCCGGCATTGCGGCGCCGTCTGGGAAGGCGCCGAGGAGGGCGATGCATGCGGCCGCTGCGGCACGCACCTGCACACGCGCAAGCCGCAGAGCCTGAAGCTCACCTGGGCCTTCCTCATCGCGGCCTGCATGATGTACATACCGGCGAACCTGCTGCCGGTGATGATCACGCGCACGCTGTTCGGCACGCAGAACGACACCATCCTGAGCGGGGTGATCTATTTCTGGGTGTCTGGCGCCTACGGGCTCGCGGCCATCGTCTTCATCGCCAGCTTCCTGGTGCCGCTGTTCAAGCTGGCCGTGCTGCTGCTGCTCGTGGTGCTGGCGCAGCGCGGCAGCAGCTGGCGGCGGCGCGAGCGGGCGAAGCTGTATCACATCATCGAGATCATCGGCCGCTGGTCGATGCTCGACGTGTTCGTGGTGTCGCTGCTGACGGGGCTGGTGCAGATCCAGGGCTTCGCGGTCATCACCGCGGGCGTGGGCATCGCGGCCTTCGGCTCGGTGGTGGTGCTGACGATGCTGGCCTCGCTGAGCTTCGACCCGAAGCTCACCTGGGACAGCAGGGAAGAACAGGCCATCCTGCGCGACAACGAGGAAGGTGCACAGACACATGGAAACAGGGACGAGAAACCAGCATGAGTGAAGAAGATCAACCCAAGGACAGGCCGGCGCCGTCCGGCCCGCCCGACCAGTCGCCCTTGCCCAGGCCGCGCGTGGTGCGCCGGCGCGAGTGGCTGCCGTCGCTGATCTGGCTGATCCCCATCGTGGCAGCGCTGGTGGGCATCACGCTGGTGGCGCGGATCATCCTGGAGCGCGGCCCCGAGGTGGTGCTGACCTTCAAGACCGCCGAGGGCCTGGAGGCCGGCAAGACCGCCGTCAAGTACAAGGACGTGCAGATCGGCCTGGTCACCAGCCTGCGGCTGGCGCGCGACCGCTCGCACGTGCGCGTGCTGGTGCAGTTCAACAAGGAGGCGCAGAGCTTCACGGCGCAGGACTCGCGCTTCTGGGTGGTGCGCCCGCGGCTCGACACGTCGGGCATCTCGGGGCTCAACACGCTGCTGTCGGGCGCCTACATCGGCGCCGACGCGGGCGTGTCGACGGAAACGGCGGGCGAGTTCACCGGGCTGGAGACGCCGCCCATCGTCACGCGCGACGACTCGGGCAAGCAGTTTCTGCTGCGCGCCAACGACGTGGGCTCGCTCGACGTGGGCTCGCCGGTGTACTTCAGGCGCGTCAAGGTCGGGCAGGTGGCGGCCTACGAGCTCGACGGCGACGGGCGCGGCGTGACCATCCGCGTGTTCATCAACGCGCCCTACGACAAGTTCGTGGGCATGAACACGCGCTTCTGGCAGGCCAGCGGCATCGATGCGCAGCTGAGCGCGAGCGGCTTCACGCTGCGCACGCAGTCGCTGGCGACCATCCTGCTCGGCGGCATCGCCTTCCAGGCGCCCGACGACGCCATGGGCCCGGTCGCCAAGGAGAACGCGGCCTTCACGCTGGCGCAGGACGAGTCTTCCGCCATGAAGGAGCCCGACGGCCCCTCGCAGACCCTGCTGATGTACTTCAACCAGTCGCTGCGCGGGCTCACGCCGGGTGCGCCGGTGGACTTCCGCGGCGTGGTGATCGGCGAGGTCAAGTCCATCGGCGTGGAGTTCGACCGCGCCGAGCGCGAGTTCCGCATGCCGGTGCTGGTGCAGGTCTACCCCGACCGCCTGCGCCGCCGCGCGGGCGAGAGCGGCACCGAGTCGCGCGCCACCCAGCAGGAGCGGCTGCGCTTCCTGGCCGAGAAGGGCCTGCGCGCCCAGCTGCGCAACGGCAACCTGCTGACGGGGCAGGTCTACGTGGCGCTCGACTTCTTCCCGAAGGCGCCGCCCGCGAAGATCGACCTGTCGAAGAACCCGATCGAGCTGCCCACCGTGGCCAACAGCCTCGACGAGATCCAGTCGCAGGTGCAGGAGATCGCGACCAAGCTCAACAAGGTGCCCTACGAGCAGATCGCGGGCGACCTGCGCACCACGCTCGCCTCGCTCAACAAGACGCTGACGACCACCGAGCAGACGGTCAGCCGCATCAACAACGACGTCACGCCCGAGCTGGCCGCGGCCATGAAGGACGTGCGCAAGACCGTGAACAGCGCCGAGCGCACGCTGGCCGACGACTCGCCGCTGCAGCAGGACATGCGCCAGACGCTGCAGGAGCTCACGCGCGCCGCCGGCTCGGTGCGCGTGCTGACGGACTACCTCGAGCGCCACCCAGAGTCGCTGCTGCGCGGCAAACCGGACGACGGCAAGAAATGAAAAAGAACCACATCGCATCCGTGGCCGCAGCAGCGGCAATGCTGGCTGCGCTCGCGGGCTGCGCCAGCAAGCCCGACAACTACTACACGCTGGCGAGCCCGGTGGTGGCGGCCGACGCCGCGCCTTCGACGCTCGGCAGCGCCGCGCCGCTTTACATCGAGCTCGCGCCCGTGGCCGTGCCCGAGCGCTTCGCGCGGCCGCAGATGGTGGTGCGCCGGCCCAACGGCAGCGTGCAGGTCGATGTGCTGGAGCAGCACCGCTGGGCCTCGTCGTTCGAGAACGAGCTGCGCGATGCGCTGGCCAGCGGCATCGCTGGCCGGCTCGGCGCGCTCGACGTGACCAGAGGCGGCAAGCAGGGCTCGCAGCCGGTGTGGCGCATCGCGGTGCAGCTGCGCCAGTTCGATGCGGTGGACGGCGGGAGTGTCGATGCGGGCTTCAGCTGGACGCTGCGGCGCTCGGACGAGGCGCGTACGGTGGTGTGCCAGCTGAACCTCGGCGAGGCAGTGGGCAGCGGGATGGACGCCGTGGCGCAAGGAGCGCAGCGCGTGACGGCGGCTGCGGCCGCTGCGATGGCGCGCAGCGTGAATGCCGCGCGTGCCAATCCGTCGGCGACTGCCTGCGCGACCTGATTCTTTCTCCCGGCCTCTGGGAAGAAAAAAGAGGCAAGACCGGAATCCCATAGGAAGGAGACCTCCATGGCACAGATCGGCAAGGCGCCCTGCGACGACACGCTGATCCTGCATGGCGCCCGCCCCGAGGAGGGCGGCTGCCCCGATGCCTCCAAGCCCTGGGTGCTGGCGGCGGCCATCGTGGGGTCCAGCATGGCCTTCATCGACGGCACGGTGGTCAACGTGGCGCTGCCGGCCATCCAGTCCGACCTGCACGCCACGGCTTTCCAGGCGCAATGGGTGGTCGAGTCGTACGCCTTGCTGCTGGCGGCACTGCTCCTGGTGGGCGGCGCGCTGGGCGATCACTACGGCCGGCGGCGCATCTTCGCGATCGGCGTCGGCATCTTCGCCCTGTCGTCGGTGGCCTGCGGGCTTGCGGCCAACGTGCAGCAGCTCATTGCCGCGAGGGCGGTGCAGGGCATCGGCGGGGCGCTGCTGGTGCCGGGCAGCCTCGCGCTGATCAGCGCGGCCTTTCCCGAGAAGGAGCGCGGCAAGGCCATCGGCACCTGGTCGGGCTTCAGCGGCATCACGGCGGCGGTGGGGCCGGTGCTGGGCGGCTTCCTGGTCGATCACTTTTCCTGGACCTGGGCCTTCTTCATCAACGTGCCGATGGCGCTGCTGGTGCTGTGGATCGTGTGGCGCCACGTGCCCGAGAGCCGCGGCGCTTCCGCCAGCGGCGGGCTCGACCTGTGGGGCGCGCTGCTCGCGACGGCCGGGCTCGGCGGCATCGTCTACGCATTCATCGAGGCGCCGACGCAGGGATGGCGTTCGCCGGCCGTGCTTTCGGCGCTGGCCGTCGGCGTGCTGGGCGGTGCGGGCTTCTTCGTCGCCGAGCGCAAGGTGCGTACGCCGATGCTGCCGCTGGAGCTGCTGCGCATCGGCAACTTCAGCGGCGCGAACCTGCTGACGCTGCTGCTCTATGCAGCGCTGGGCGGCGGGCTGTACTTCTTTCCGCTCAACCTGATCCAGGTGCAGGGCTACTCGGCGACGGTGGCGGGTGCGGCGCTGCTGCCTTTCATCTTCATCATGTTCGCGCTCTCGGGCTGGGCCGGGCAGCTGGTGGACCGCTTCGGGCCGCGCATGCCGCTGGTCATCGGTCCGGCCATCGCGGCGGTGGGTTTCGCGCTGTTCGCTGTGCCGGGCGTGGGCGCGAGCTACTGGAGCGGCTTCCTGCCGGCAGTGGTGGTGCTGGGCTTCGGCATGACGGTGACGGTGGCGCCGCTGACCACCACGGTCATGAATGCGGTCGGCCCCGAGCTGGCGGGCGTGGCATCGGGCGTGAACAACGCCGTGTCGCGCGCTGCGGCGGTGCTGGCGATCGCGGTGTTCGGCGCGCTCATGGCCTGGGCCTTCGATGCGGCACTGGCGGATCACCTGCGCGACATGGGCGCTTCGAGGCAGGTGGCAGCATTTCTCGAAGGCGAGCGCAGCAAGCTGGCTGGCGCGGCGATGCCTCCGGGCGTTGATGCGGCCACGGCCGCGGCCGCGAAACGGGCGGTGGCCGAATCCTTCGTCGCAGGCTTTCGCTGGGTGATGCTGTCGAGCGCCGCGCTGGCCATGTTGAGTGCGGTGAGCGCGTGGCTGATGATCCGGGGCACTCCCGCGGGAGGTGCGGACAGGAAGAACTGAGTAGACAAGGAGACATGTCGATGCAGGACGAAGATCAGCAGGAGCACGTCGATGTGCTCGTCGTGGGCGCTGGCCTCTCCGGGATCGGCGCCGGCTACCACCTGCAGGCGAATTGCCCGGGGCGCAGCTACGCGATCCTCGAGGGGCGCGAACGCAGCGGCGGCACCTGGGACCTGTTCCGCTATCCGGGCGTGCGCTCGGATTCCGACATGTACACGCTGGGCTATTCGTTCCGGCCGTGGACGCAGGCGAAGTCCATCGCCGACGGGCCGTCGATCCTGAACTACCTGCGCGAGACCGCGGCGCAGCACGGCATCGACCGGAAGATCAGGTTCAACCATCGCGTGGTGCGCGCCTCGTGGTCCACGGCCGATGCCTGCTGGAGCGTGGATGTCGAGCGCGGCCCCGAACGGCTTCCGCTGCGCATGCGCTGCAACTTCCTTTTCCTGTGCAGCGGCTACTACAGGTACGAGGCCGGCTACACGCCCGAGTTCGCGGGCGTTGGCGACTACGCGGGCCGCATCGTCCATCCGCAGCACTGGCCCGAGGACATGGATTGCAGCGGCAAGAAGGTGATCGTGATCGGCAGCGGCGCGACCGCGATGACGCTGGTGCCGGCGCTGGCGAAGACGGCCTCGCACGTGACGCTGCTGCAGCGCTCGCCCACCTACGTGGTCGCTCGGCCGGCGCAGGACCCCATCGCCCACGGGCTTCGCAGCTTCCTGCCGGCCGGAATGGCCTACGGTCTCACGCGCTGGAAGAACGTGCTGCTGTCGATGTACTTCTTCCGCCTCGCGCGGCGCAAACCCGATCGCGTGAAGAAGCTGATTCTTGGCGGCGTGCGGCAGGCCCTCGGGCCCGGCTACGACGTCGCCACGCATTTCACGCCGCGCTACAACCCCTGGGACCAGCGCCTGTGCCTCGTGCCCGACGGCGACCTGTTCGCGGCCATCAGGGCAGGGCGCGCCTCGATGGTCACGGACCACGTCGACACCTTCACGCCGGGCGGCATCAGGCTGAAGTCGGGCAGGGAGCTGGAGGCCGACGTGGTCGTCACCGCCACCGGGCTCGAACTGCAGGTGCTCGGCGGCGTGCAGCTCGAGGTGGACGGCCGTCGCGTGGATCCGGCCGCGACCTTCAACTACAAGGGAATGATGTACAGCGACGTGCCCAACCTGGCCTCGTCGTTCGGCTACACGAATGCCTCGTGGACCCTCAAGAGCGACCTGACCTGCGCGTATGTCTGCCGGGTGCTCAACCACATGGAGAAGCACGGCTGGAGGCAATGCACGCCGCGCAACACCGACCCGTCCCTGGCGCCCGAGCCCTGGCTCGACTTCTCCTCGGGCTACGTGCAGCGCGCGGTGGGCAGGTTTCCGAAGCAGGGCTCGCGCGCGCCGTGGCGGGTGTACCAGAACTACGCGCGCGATCTCGTGAGCCTGCGCTTCGGTTCGGTGAACGACGGGGTGATGGAGTTCGCGAATCGGCGTGTCGGCTAGCGAGACTCAGAGAAATGGCGTGTAGGGCTTCTGAGGCTGCAGGTAGATTCTTTTTTCGTAGACAGTGGGGACCTTGGTTCCACCTTCAATTGTTTTTTCGATATGCGCGATCTGGCCCATATAGATTTTCGCGCGACTGAACATGTGGGCTTTCCATCCGTCCGGGTGTATCACGGTGATGTGGAAATAATCCTGTCCCTTGAAATTCTGAAGCTGGTGGAATCCCAGTTCGACTGTGACATTGAGTCTGTCGCTCAACACGGCCGTAGCGATTTCGTATAGCTCGCTGGCGTGATTGTGGGCAATTTCTCTTTCTGCCCACGTGTTCAGCATGGCGCATATCTGCTGGTAGTTGGCATCGCCCAGGGTGTTGTAGTCGTCGTCATACCAGTCTCCATGCTTCGCCCTGAGTCCATCGATGTTGTCCCAGTTTTCTGCAAACACAATGCCCATTTGGACCTCCAATCCGATTGATGCTTTGCTGAAATGGATGCACCCGACTTTCCTCCGGATGCGTGCCTGAGTCGGGGCTGCCGGCAACTTGCCCCCTTCTGGCTTTCCGGAGAACTGAAGTCCGTGCACTGTGGCGTCCATTCGGGCACCAATCCATTTCGCACCATTACAGACAGGCTCGGGCTGGCAGGCTCAGGGCGCGCGGCCCGTCTGTCCGGACCGCAGCGACCGCTTTACCCTCGAAAGATCGCTCGTCTATGAGGGGCGAACCAGCCGTGTACAGCCTTGTCAGGGCGTCGCTGCTGGTGCGCGAGAGGGCGAGAGCAGCGTGTCGAGCTCGGTCCACAACGGATCGCATTGCCCGGCCCTGAATGCGGCGGCCCTGAAGGTCGGATGCTCGCCGTGGTACGTCTCCCACAGCGCCCGCTGGCCGTCGGCCACGCACGCGCGTACGTTGGCCAGGCGGTCGGCGGCCTTCACGAGCAGCGCGAGTTCCTCGTCGCCCTTCACTTCGGCCAGCGCCGCATAGGTCTTGGCCTTGCGCTCCTTGCGGTTGGCCCCGGGCGCGTCGGTCAGCAGCGCAACGCACGAGGCCACCAGATCGCCGAAGCGCGAGCGCACGTCCGCCACCGTCGCTGCCGTGTCCTCGACCACGTCGTGCAGATAGCCGACGACGCGCGCCCTGTCGCCGTAGGGCTGGAGCAGGGCGGCGACGGCGTCGAGGTGGTGCACGTATGGATGCGTGCCGTACTTCTGGTCGCCGTGCATCTCGACGGCATAGGCTCGGGCTGCGTCGGGTGTCTGTGAGGTTATGGTCATGCGGCGTCCTGTGGTTTTTCCATTCTGCCTTCGCGGCGGCGCACGATCCTTGGCGCTTGCGGCCGCATGATGCTCGCGGCCAGTCTTTCCTTCCGAACAGAAGCTTTTTCATGACCACGGTTTTCGTCAGCCATCCGCCAGCCAAGCTCGCCAACTACTTCGGCGACCGCGCCACCGCGGCCCTTCGGGCCATCGCGCAGGTGCGCTTCAATCCCAGCGACGCCGATCTTTCGTCGCGCGAGCTCGCCGATCTGGCGCAGGACTGCGACGCGATCATTTCCTACCGCCAGACGGTGGGCGACGAGGCGCTGTTCGCGGCCCTGCCGAAGCTCAAGGCCTTCGTGCGCTGCGCCATCGACATCCGCAACATCGACGTGGCCTCCGCCAGCCGGCACGGCGTGCTGGTGACGCAGGCGAGCGCGGGGTTCATCGCCTCGGTGTCGGAGTGGATCGTGGGCGCGATGATCGATCTGGGCCGGGGCATCAGTGCCTCCGCCGCGAGCTACCACGCAGGCCGGCTGCCGCCGCCCGCGATGGGGCGCGAACTGCGCGGCAGCACGCTGGGCGTGATCGGCTACGGGCAGATCAGCCGCTACCTCTGCGATGCCGCGCTGGCGCTGGGCATGCGCATCGTCGTGCACGACCCGTACACGGCGACGGGGCGGGCCGAGTTCGCACAGGTTGCGCTCGATGTGCTGCTGGCGCAGTCCGACTTCGTGGTCTGCCTCGCGCCCGCCACCGAGGCGACCGAAAACATGATGAATGCCCGGGCGTTCGCTGCGATGCAGCCGCATGCCTTCTTCATCAATGCCTCGCGCGGCAATCTGGTGGATGAGCGTGCGCTGCTCGCCGCGCTGGACGCGGGTGTGATCGCGGGATGCGCGCTCGACGTCGGCCGCGCGCCCGACCAGATGCCTTCGCCGGACGTGGCGGCGCATCCGCGCGTGATCGCCACGCCCCACATCGGCGGGCTCACGCCGCCGGCGGTCGAGCACCAGGCTATGGAAACCGTGTCGCAGCTCGCGGAGATCTTCCAGGGCAGGGCGCCGAAGGGCGCGGTCAATGCGGCCGAGGCCTATCGCTGGCGGAAGGCATTCGGCGCGGGCGCCTGAGTTTTCAGGCGCCTCGTTTCACCAGCAGCCGCTGCGGCCCCTGGCCCTCGGCGCCAAGCCGGTCGAGCGGATTGCGCAGCTTGCAGCGGTCGATCGACAGGCAGCCGCAGCCGATGCAGTCGTCGAGCGTGTCACGCAGCTTCTGCAACTGCGCCATGCGCTCGTCCAGTTCGGCACGCCACGAAGCCGAGAGCCGGGCCCAGTCCTCGCGGCTCGGCGCTGCGGATTCGGGGAGGGTAGCCAGGGCAGTGCCGATCTCGGCAAGCGAAATGCCTACCCTCTGCGCTACCCGCACGAAGGCCACGCGCCGCAGCACCGTGCGCGGGTAGCGTCGCTGGTTGCCTGCGGTGCGGGTGCTGCCGATCAGGCCCTGCGCCTCGTAGAAATGCAGCGTGGACACTGTGACGCCGCTGCGGCGGGCGACCTCGCCGACGGTGAGCGTGGGGGATATGCCGGCTCTTTGCAGTGCGTCGTTCATCGGAAGAGAAACCTCTTGACCTCAGCTTTACTTGAGGTTTGAGAATAACTTCCAGCGCGCGGGTCCCGTGCGCATTTTTCTCTTGAAGGAATCCGTTTCATGTCGAACGACACCAGCGTCGCTTCCCCGGTCTCCGCTTCCGGTCCCGTTTTCCGCGTCGACAAGTTCGCGGTGCCCGCCGAAGCCCGGCAGGCTTTCATCGCGCAGATGCAGCGCATCCAGCAGACGCTGCGCAACTTGCCGGGCTGCCTGCGCGCGCATGTGCTCGACCAGACGGGCGGAGGCAGCGAGTTCAACGTACTGACGCTGGTCGAATGGAGCAGCGAGCAGGCCGTGGCCTCGGCCACAGAGCTCGTGAAGAAGAAGTTCGCCGAGGAGGGCTTCGACCCGGTCGAATTCACGAAGAAGGCGGGCGTGCGATCCGACCAGGGTTTCTATCGGATCGCCTGAAGGGCCTGGCGGCCGAGGGCAGGGCGATCGGAACACATGGGAACTTCCCGCTGACAGGCGTCGCACGGGTTGACAGGGGGCGTGCGACGCTTCGATACTGAACTATCAGGTTCATCGTCAAAAGCGAAGGAGTCCCATGCAGAAGATCATTCCCTGTCTCTGGTTCGACACCAACGGCGAGGAGGCGCTGAAGTTCTACAGCAGCATCTTTCCGAACTCGCGCGTGACCGACACGCTGCTCTGGGGCGACAGCAACCCCAGCCGCAAGGGCTCGCTGCTCACCGCGACCTTCGAGCTCGACGGGCAGAAGTTCATGGTCCTCAACGGTGGCCCGGAATACAAGTTCAACCCGGCCATCTCGATGTTCGTGCCCTGCGAGACGCAGGCCGAGGTCGACTACTACTGGGACAGGCTGCTCGAAGGCGGCGGCCAGCCGGTGCAGTGCGGCTGGCTCACCGATCGGTTCGGCGTGTCGTGGCAGGTCGCGCCTATGGCCATGATCCGCATGTTCCAGGACAAGGACGAGGCCAAGGCCAACCGCGCGATGCAGGCCATGATGAAGATGGTCAAGCTCGACCTTGCCGAGGCGCAGCGGGCCTTCGACGGCAAGTAGGCCGCGCGGCGGCTACACCAGCTTGTGGATGGCCTTCTTGCGCCACACCAGCTGGTAGTACGCGGTCTGCAGCAGCAGCATCGCGCCGAAGGTCACCGGGTAGGCCACCCAGATCCCGTCGAGCCCGATGCGGTGGCTCATGACCCAGGCCACCGGCACCTCCACGCCCAGAATGCAGATGATGGAAATCAGCGTGGGCACCAGCACCGAGCCGCTGGCGCGCATGATCCCCGACAACGCCGAGGCCATGCCGAAGACCACCAGGCTCCACAGCATGATGTGCAGCAGCGTCTGCGCGATCTCGATGACCGGCGCGCTGGTGATGAAGAAGCCCATCAGCGGCCGCGAGAACAGGTAGCCCAGCAGCACCAGACCGCCGGTGAGCACCAGGTTCATCAGCAGCGCCGTCTGCGCGATGGCGCCGAGCCGGTTGGCGCGGCCCGCGCCGATGGCCTGCGCGCCCAGGATCGACGCCGTGATGGCGATAGAGATCGCCGGGAACTGGACGTACGCCACCACCTGGTTCACAGCGCCGTAGGCGGCCGTGGCGTTGGAGCCGAAGCCGTTGACCATCGACAGCAGCACAACCTCGGCCAGCGCGACCACGATCATCTGCACGCCCGTGGGCACGCCGATGCGCAGCACGGCCTTCAGCAGCTGCGGCTGGATGCGCAGGTTGCGCATGAACTCCGCGTCGGGCGCGAGCGGACTCTTCTGCTGGCGCAGCCGGAAGCCCAGCCAAGTGGTCGCCACGATGAACGACAGCACCGACGCCCATGCGCCGCTCGCCACGCCGAGCTGCGGCAGGCCGCCCCAGCCGCGGATGAGCGCGGGCGTGACCACCAGCCCGATCAGCGTGGAGATCAGCAGGGTGAACAGCGGCGTGACAGTGTCGCCCACGCCGCGAAGCATCGCGGTGGACAGCAGGAACAGGAACACGCCCGGCATCGCGATCAGCATGATGCGGGCATAGCGCGTGGAGTCGGCCAGCACGTCGGGCGGCGTGCCCAGCGCGGCCAGCATCGGCGTGGTGAACGCGCCGCCGAACACGGCGATCACCAGTCCCAGCAGCACGCCGACGGTGAGCGTGGTGCCCGCCACGGCCTTGGCCTTGGCAACGTCGCGCGCGCCCCATGCCTGGCCGATGAGCACCGAGGCGCCCGCGCCCAGGCCGATGATGAAGGCGATGAAGAAGAACATCACCGGGAAGAAGCTCGACACCGCCGCCAGCGCGCCCACGCCCAGCATCTGCCCCACGTACACGTTGTTCAGCGTGCCGGAGAGCGACTGGAGGATGTTGCTGAGCAACATCGGCGCGAGGAAGAAAAGAAAGACCTTCCACAGCGGCCGTGGCGCGTTGACCGGTGCCACTGGCACGCCTTGCAGTCCGCTGGGGTCGGCGCCGCCGCGGGTTCCGGTTGTCTCGGGTGTTGTTCTCATTGGGCGTGCCAGCCGGCGGCCGACAGTTTCTGCAGATGGGCGCGCACGTCGGCGGGCCAGGTTTCTATGAGGTTGCCGAAGCGCTGCTCCTCGCCGGCGAACAGCGCGCGCGTGGCTTCCTCGAAGCCCGGCAGGTTGCCCGCGATGGCGGTCATGAAGCGGTAGGTGGCTTCCTGCGCCGCGCGCACGGTGTCGCGCTCGGCGTTCACGCGGCGGGCATCGTCGACCAGCTTGCGCAGCGCGACCGATGCGCCGCCCGGCTGGCGGCCGAGCCAGTCCCAGTGGCGCGGCAGCAGCGTGACTTCGCGCGCGACCACGCCGAGCTTGGGGCGGCCCACGCCGCGCGGGGCATCGTCGCGATGCTCGGCTTCGTGGTCGCGCAACTCGGGCGGGAGCTCGCGCATGTCGAGGTCGAGTTGCGCGCCGGTGCGGTCGTCGAACACGAGATAGGGCCCGGGATCGTCGCGGCGGCGCAGCTGGTCGAGCACTTCGGCCTTGCTGCCTTGCGCGACGCGCTGGAAGTCGAAGAACACGGTCAGGGTGGTGGGGGTGTCGGATGACATTCGGGTGTTTTGTTCCTGGGGGTACCAAGCGAAACGAGGTGCGTAATCTACTCGCTGCCGCGCTTTGGTGCGCGTCATCTGGTTGCCACGCGTTGCGTGCGCGCCCGGTGCAAGTTTCAACGCGTGTTGTAGCCCTTCGGTCCGAAGCACTGCAACTCTTCCTGCCAGAGCGAAAGAAGCCTGTCGAGTTCGGCTTTGCGGTCGAAGGCGGGGTCGTCGCGCTCCTTGACGCGATCGATCACCTCGAAGCTGAAATGGCCCGCGCCGTGCTCGATCCAGTCCTGCCCGAGCGCCTTGTTGCGGTGGCTGCGCATGTTCAGTTCGAAGCGCGCACGGTTCATCGCGCCTTCGACGTCCAGGCTGCCGCCCACATAGACGCGGCCGTTCGAGCCGTTGCGGATGACGTAGACGCCCGCGGGGCGCGGGGTTTCCTTGTATTGCCGGACGAGGGCGCGGCGGCTTTCCGTGGAGAGATTCATTCTTCAAATATTACCCGGGTTAAATGGAGGCTGCAATATAACCCGGGTAATATTTATCTCAGCCTTCCCGGAACCGTCGCCAGCCGCGGGCGATCCGCCGGTTCAGCGCCCGCACCACGCGCCAGGGGCGGCTCTGGCGAACGATGGTGAGCACGTGGTCCTTCCACGCCTTCCATCGCGGATACCAGCGGGCGAACCACGGAATGCGCATCAGCGGCCCTTCGACCAGCTGGAAGATCCGCGCGACGATGGCCGTGCCCACGAGCTTGGCCAGCACCAGCACGGTGAGCGCGGTGGCGGCATGGCCCCGGCTGAACAGGAACAGCGCCAGCACCTTCACCGGCAGCAGCAACAGCACCGGAATGAAGAAAGCCAGCAGCGCTCCCCAGGGCGGCAGCCGCCGCAGCCGTGCTTCGAGAGCGGCCCAGAAGGGAAGGCGCGACAACCGCGCCGCGAGCGCGGCCAGCGGCTCCCAGCCCCATTCCTCGAAGAGCAGCAGGGGAACGACGAGCGCGGTACCTATGGCACGGAGCAGGGCACGCAAGGCGCGCGGAAATGTGGGCATTCCGCTAGCGTAAGGCAATGCGGACCGGGCCTCGCACGGCCCTGTCGCTCGCCTTCGCCTGCTTTCCCGCCTGCTTGCCTGCCTACTTTCCGGCAGGCACGAAGAACAGGTATTCGCCGCGGCCCATCTCGGGCGTGACCTCGTAGCCGGCGCACAGGTCGTTGGTGCACTGGATCACGATCACGCGCGGCCAGATCGTCGCAGCCGTGGGATAGCCCGGCATGTACTGCGGCACGTGCCACACGCCCAGGGAACCTACCGCTTCCGCGTTCTCGGTACCCCGTGCGTTCTGAAGGCCGCTACCCATGTTCATCCGCTCGACGCGCAGCGTGGGCTGCGCGACGGAAGCGGCCGCCGCCGCCGTCGTCGCGCAGCAGGCCGCCAGCCAGAGGAGAAGTACGGTCCTGGTCATTTCAGGCTCCGCGCAGTCATTGCGGCACCGTCCGCAGGCCAGGGCCGTCGTCGAGCCGGGCGTCGAGCAGATGCGCGGCGCGGATGGCGGCTGCGTCACGCGGGTCGATCGGCGTCACAGTCGCGCTGACGACCGGAGTCGCCACCGCGGCGGACGGCTCTTCCGCGGCAACGGGAGCGGTAGCCACCTGCTGCGGCGCTGCTTCGGCGATGGGAGCCGGTGGCGTTGGCAGCGGAGCAGCCGCGGGGGCCGTGGGAGCGGGCAGAGGCGCCGGTGCGATGGCCGCCACGGGTTGCGGCACCGCCGGAGCGGGTGGCGCCACGGCAGCCACCGGTCGAGGCGGTGAGGCGGGCGCGCCGCTGGCCGATGCCTGCGGGCCGTAGGCCGAAACGCGTTCTTCCGCCGTCATCGACTGCGGGCATTTGGTGCCCGTCATCTCCAGCGCGGCCATGGCCGCCGGGTCCATGCAATCCATCGCGAGCGAGGCCGCCTTCATGCCCTTGTTCCAGAGCTCGCGGCTCATCTTCAGGCGCTTGCAGTGCTCGTCCGTCCAGGTGGTGCCGAAGCTGAGGCCGACGCCGGCGCCGTTCGCGCTGGCGCTGGTGCTGCCCATGCAGGTGTCGTTGCTCGTCGTCAGGTTGGGGCCGTTGACCGAGGGCACGTTCTTGATCGTGTAGCTGCCCCGGTAGTCGATGGTGCTGGTCGTCGCGCCGCTGCTGTTGACGTTCTGGGTCACCGTCGAGGGGTTGGTGGTGTTGAAGTTCACGGCCTGGTTGTTCCCCTGGGCCGAGGTGGTGGCCGAACTCGATGACTGGTTGTTGGCTCCGCCCACGTTGGTCTGCGCCATCGCGCCCGCGGAGAGGCCCAGCAGGGCCAGGACGATAAGTTTCTTCATGTTCTCGACTCCTTTGGTAGCCGGGGAGGGGCGAACCCCTCCCCATTTCCTGGTGCAACAACCGGTGTCGGCGAAGTTCAGGGTGCCGATGCGGTCGAACCTGCGCCAGCCAGGCCGCCGGTGCCGCCGCCGTTGCTGAAGCCGCCTGCATTGCCGAAGCTGACGTTGGTCACGCCGAAGGAGCCGCCGGTGGAGCCCGCGGTGGCCGAGGTGGTGGTGCCGTTGATGAAGCCGTTGACGGCGCCCGAGGAGGCGCTGTAGCCCGAGGTCGTGCCCGAGGTGCGCGTCACGATCGCGAGACCGCCGCCAGGACCCGCGGCCGTTGCAGCCGTGTTGTTGGTCGTGGAGGAGGCGGTACCGCCGGCACTGCCGCTCACCGAGTTCGGCCCGCCCGCGCTGTAGTTGGCATTGGATGCCGCGCCTGCATTGGCCTGTGCGTTGGCACCGCCCACGGCAAGGCCGTTGCCGGTCGTCGCGGCCATGCTGGTCACGCTGCCCTGGGTGGTTGCCGAGCCGCTGGCCGAGGCGCCGCCGATGCGCAGGCCAGGGAAGCTGACCGCGCCGCCTGCCGCGTTGGCCGAGGCCGACGAGCTGGAGTTGGCTGCGTTGTAGCTGAGTGCGCTGCCGGTGCCGGAGCTGGCTGCCACGGAGCCGGCCGAGCTGGAGGAGCCGGTCGTCGTGCTGGTGGCGGCAAGGGCCGTGGTGCTCGTGGCGGAGGCGACGCTTCCGACCAGGACCACTGCGATGGCGATGAGAGTCTTCTTCATGATGCTTCCTCGAGAGATGGTGGTGAAACGAACCCGATCGCCGGAGCATCCGGCCATCAGCTGACGGTCAGTAGCGGGGGCTGAAATGGCATTCCGCGTCGACCGGGATGCAGTTTCTTGGCTGGGAAGCGAACGAAGAATGCCCAGTGCTGGGTAGAGCAAGGCTATGGCGAAAGGCGTGTTTCGCCCCCTCCGGAGCGCCGCCCGGAGGACGCGTTTACTTGACACGACAGAGGAGGAAAGTACAACTTTCGATGGACAGCGGTCGCGAATCGCAACAGAATGCAACCAAAGTAATCAAAAAAACTGAAACTCAAAATCTGAATGGAAATGGATTAACTTTTCGTCACGAACAAGATGCACCAGTTGTCACAAAGGGGCTGAAATGGAAAGCGATCTCGACATTTCGTTGACAGATTCAGGGAATGGGTCTAGGAAATTCTCGAACCCAGGACAGTTCGGCGGGCTACTCGCTCCCTCTGCCGATACCCTCCCGTGGCCTGATTTCCTTACAGGGCAGCAAACCAAACCAGTACGCGTTCTGCTGGTGGACGACGACCCCTTCGTGCGTCGCGTCATCGCCCAGGAATTGCTGGGCGACCTGCGCATCCAGCTCGAGGGCCAGGCCGGTACCCTGCGCGAGGGACGCCGATTGCTGATGCAACACGAGTTCGACGTTCTCATGGTCGACATCCGCCTCGGCGACGGCAGCGGATTCGAGCTGATCGAGGAGGCCAAGCGGCATCGCAGCGCGGCCGAGATCATCGTCGTCTCCGCGCTCGAGGACGAACCCCAGGTACTGCATGCCTTCGAACTCGGAGCTTCCGGCTACCTCGTCAAGAACGCGTGGTTCCAGAGCTATGCGCAGGCCGTGCTGCAGGTGGTGAACGGTGGTGCCGCCATCACCCCGCGGCTGGCCCGCAGGCTGCTCGTGCACCTCGACCACAAGCGCTCCAACGTGAACCCGGTGCGTCCGCCGGACAGCAAGGCCACGTTATCCACCCGGGAGCGCGAAGTGTTGCGACTTGTAGCAACGGGCTACGTAACCGAGGAGATCGCGCTGCAGCTCACCATCAGCGCCCAAACGGTCAACGCGCACGTCAAGAACATCTACCGCAAGCTGCACGCCCACACCCGCGCGCAGGCCGTGAGCTTCGCCTCCCACCGGGGACTCCTGTAGGGCATGCCGTGCTCGCGCCGCAGGTCCTTCATCTTCCGCACATTCTGGAAGACCAGTTCGTGTGGTTGTCGATCGGCTCGTGGCTCGTGCTCCTGACGTGGCTGTACTCGCGCATCTCGCGCCGTCGGCTGCTGATGTGGGCTGCTCTGGCCGGCGCGCTGCACCTGACGCCGGTGGCCGCGCAGGTCATCAGGGCGGGTTCGGCCATCACGGTCATGGCGCAGGACATGCCGTTCACCTTCTGGGCCCTGCAGGTGGTCAACGTGCTGGTGCTGGGCATGATCCTGGGCATCTGGTACGTCTCGCAGCGGCGCGCATCGCGCTTCCGGCAGACCCAGGCGGTGATGGCGGAGCGCCGCCGCATCGCCAACGACCTCCACGACGGCGTCGGCTCCAGGCTGGTGGCGCTGCTGGCCAGCCAGAACCCCGGGTCCGGCGGCCCCGACAGCCTCTCGATGGCGCTGCAGGCCTGCCTTCTCGAACTGCAGATGACCGTGGACGACCTGGACGACCAGGGCGACAGCACCGTCGTCGAGCGGCTGGGCCATTTGCGCTACCGGCTGAGGCCCGCTTTCGAGCGCATGGGCATCGCGCTCGAATGGAGCGTCTCGCCCGAGTCCGAGGCCTTTCCCATGCCGGCTGAAACCGCGTCGCAGGTCTGCCGCGTGGCGCAGGAGGCCTTGTCCAACGCATTGCGCCACTCCCGCGCGACCCGCGTCGAGCTGCGCGTGGCTCCGCAGGAGGGCGGCAGGGCGATGGTGCTCGAGGTGCGGGACAACGGCCGGGGGCTGGGCGCGCCGGGCAGCCTGCCGGCCGGCGACGAGCACTCTTTCGAGAGCCTGGGCAAGGGGTTGCGCAGCATGCATTCGCGCGCCGAAGCGATCGGGGCGGAGCTCGACATCGCTCCCGTCGCGCCGCACGGCCTGTGCGTGCGGCTGGTGGTGCCCTGCGAGGCGGTCGCGCAGCCGCAGCCCGAGGCACGGCCCGAACACGAAAGCATGCTGTAACACGCCCGCCGGGCGAACCGGCGCGGATGCCGTTCCCGCCTATGGCAAACTCCCGCGCTTTGTTGCCAGGGACGCGCTCAAGACATGCAGAAAATCATTCGCCAGCTCGCCGTCGAGATCAAGGTCGGCGAGAACCAGGTGAAGGCCGCCGTCGAACTGCTCGACGGAGGCGCCACGGTTCCATTCATCGCCCGCTACCGCAAGGAAGCCACCGATGGCCTCGACGACACCCAGCTGCGCGAGATTGAAGCCCGCCTTTCCTACCTGCGCGAACTCGAGGACCGCCGCGTGGCCGTGCTCAAGGCCATCGACGAGCAGGGCAAGCTGACCCCCGAGCTGCGCGCCGCCGTCGAGCTGGCGCCTACCAAGCAGGAGCTGGAAGACCTCTACCTGCCGTTCAAGCAGAAGCGCCGCACCAAGGGCCAGATCGCCCGCGAATTCGGCATCGAGCCGCTGGCCGACAAGCTGCTGGCCGACCCCACGCTCGACCCCACCGTGGAAGCCAAGGCCTTCCTGCAGCCAGCCACCACGCTCGACGACGGCAAGCCGGGCCCCGACTTCTCCACCGTGCCGCTCGTGCTCGACGGCGTGCGCGACATCCTTTCCGAGCGCTGGGCCGAAGACGCCGCGCTGGTGCAGAGCCTGCGCGAATGGCTCTGGAACGAAGGCCTGCTGCGCTCCAGCCTCATGGCCGGCAAGGACGAGAACAACGCCGACGTCGCCAAGTTCCGCGACTACTTCGAGTACGACGAGCCCATCGGCCGAGTGCCTTCGCACCGTGCGCTGGCCGTGTTCCGCGGTCGCGCGCTCGAGATCCTCGACGCCAAGCTGGTGCTGCCCGTGGAGCCCGAGCCGGGCAAGCCCAGCATCGCCGAAGGCCGCATCGCGCTGCACCTGGGCTGGAGCCATTCGGCCCGCCTGTCGGACGACCTGATCCGCAAGTGCGTGGCCTGGACCTGGCGCGTGAAGCTGGCTCTTTCCACCGAGCGCGACCTGTTCACCCGCCTGCGCGAAGACGCGGAAAAGGTCGCCATCAAGGTGTTCGCCGACAACCTGCGCGACCTGCTGCTGGCGGCGCCCGCCGGCCCGCGCGTGGTGATGGGCCTCGACCCGGGCATCCGCACCGGCGTGAAGGTGGCCGTGGTCGATTCCACCGGCAAGCTGGTCGAAACCGCCACCGTGTTCCCGCACGAACCGCGCAAGGACTGGGAAGGCTCGCTGCACACGCTGGGCAAGCTGTGCGCCAAGCACGGCGTGAACCTGATCGCCATCGGCAACGGCACCGCCAGCCGCGAAACCGACAAGCTGGCCGCCGACCTCATCAAGCTGCTGGCCAAGATGGCCGCGCAGGCCGGCGCGCCCGAGTTGAAGGTCGACAAGGTGGTGGTGAGCGAGGCCGGCGCCTCGGTGTACTCCGCCAGCGAATTCGCCTCGCAGGAAATGCCCGACGTCGACGTGAGCCTGCGCGGCGCCGCCTCCATCGCGCGCCGCCTGCAGGACCCGCTGGCAGAGCTCGTGAAGATCGACCCCAAGAGCATCGGCGTGGGCCAGTACCAGCACGACGTGAACCAGAGCGAACTCGCGCGCACCCTGCAGGCCGTGGTGGAAGACTGCGTGAACTCGGTGGGCGTCGACCTCAACACCGCCAGCGTGCCGCTGCTCAGCCGCGTGTCGGGGCTGTCGTCGAGCGTCGCGAAGGCGGTGGTGCGCTGGCGCGAGGCCAACGGCGCCTTCTCCACCCGCAAGCAGTTGCTCGACGTGACCGGCTTCGGCCCCAAGGCCTTCGAGCAGAGCGCGGGCTTCCTGCGCATCCGCGGCGGCGCCGATCCGCTGGACATCACCGGCGTGCACCCCGAAACCTACCCGCTGGTCGAGCAGATCATCGTGAAGACCGGCAAGCCCATTGCCGAGCTGATGGGCCGCGCCGACATGCTCAAGACGCTGAAGCCCGAGCTGTTCGCCAACGAGAAGTTCGGTGTCATCACGGTCAAGGACATTCTGGGCGAACTCGAGAAGCCCGGACGCGACCCGCGCCCCGACTTCAAGGTGGCGCGCTTCAACGACGGCGTGGAAGACATCGCCGACCTGAAGGAAGGCATGGTGCTCGAGGGCACGGTGAGCAACGTGGCCCAGTTCGGCGCCTTCGTCGATCTCGGCGTGCACCAGGACGGCCTGGTCCACGTGAGCCAGCTGAGCCACAAGTTCGTGAACGACGCGCGCGAGGTCGTGAAGACCGGCGACATCGTCAAGGTCAAGGTCATGGAAGTGGACGTGGCGCGCAAGCGCATCGGCCTGTCGATGAAGCTCGACGCCGCTCCGGCGCGCCGCGACGGCCCGCGCGACAACCGCTTCGAGGGCGCGGGACGCGGGCAGCAGCAGCACGGCCGCCGCGACAGCTCGCCGCAGCCGGCCGGCCAGATGGCCAACGCCTTCGCCAAGCTGCAGGGACTGCGCAAGTAGCAGACCCGGCGGACCGCGACGCACGCTTCTTGCTGACGTGTCCGGCATGACGATGAAAGCCCTGCGCATCTATGCCGGCCCCGCGGCCCGCAAGCACATCGAGCAGCACGGCCTGCGCCCGCAGGACGTGCGCACCATTCCCGGCGCGGCGGGCGGGCCGAAGGGACTGATCCTCGGGCCGCTCGACCGCTTCATCTTCGGCCGCTGGCTGCCGCAGTCGAGCCAGCAGGTGCACCTGGTGGGCGCCTCGATCGGCGCGTGGCGGCTTTCCACGGCCTGCCTGTCGAACTCCGACGCCGCCTTCGAGCGCTTCGAGCACGACTACGTGCACCAGCAGTTCGAGGTGCCGCCGGGGCAGAAGCGGCTCAGCCCGCGCCAGCTCAGCGAGCGCTTCGCCGAGAGCCTCGAAGCCTTCTACGGCGGGCGCATCGGCGAGGTGCTGAGCCATCCGCGCTACCGCCTGCACGTCGTGACATCGCGCGGCCGGCACATCCTCGGACGCGAGGGCAGGGCGCGTACGCCGGTGGGTTACCTCGGCGCCTTCGCCACCAACAGCCTGCACCGCAAGAGCCTGGGCGCGTGGCTGGAGCGCTGCGTGTTCTCCACGCCCGGAGCCGCCTTGCCTTTCGCCACGCGCGACTTCCGCACGCGCCAGCACGCGCTGAGCGAGGCCAACTTCAACATGGTGCTGCAGGCCTCGTGCTCCATTCCGTTCCTGCTGGCGGCGGTGCACGACATTCCCGGCGCACCGCGCGGCGCCTACTGGGACGGCGGCATCACCGACTACCACCTGCATCTCGACTACCAGCCGGCCGACGACGGCATCGTGCTGTATCCGCATTTCCAGCAGGCGGTCGTGCCGGGCTGGCTCGACAAGGGCCTGCGCTGGCGCCACAAGGCAAGCGGCTTTCTCGACCGCATGGTGGTGCTCGCGCCCGATCCCGAATGGGTGCGGACCCTGCCCAACGGCAAGCTGCCCGACCGCAAGGACTTCATCCACTTCGCCAACGACGCCCAGTCGCGCATCGCCGCATGGGGCCGGGCCACGCGCGAGGCGCAGCGGCTTTCCGACGAGTTCCAGGACTGGCTTCAGCGCGACGCCGCCCCCGGCATGCTGCCCCTCTGACCCGGCAGCGCCAGGGGCAGGGCGCAGTCGAGGATGTTCACTTCCACCGCATCGCCGGCCTTGAGCGCGGCGCCGGCGGGCCAGCGGCCCGTGCCGAGCGAGCGCGTATGCACGCCGCCGTTGCGGTAACGCACGACGGCATAGAGCGCCGCGGTGCCGCCCTCCGCGCCGCAATCGCGGTCGGCCGTCGCGGCCAGGTCACCGGCCCGCCCGACGCTGACGACCTGTGCCGCTCGCCAGCCGGCGGCGTGGTCGAAGGAATGCGCGTCGAAAGCCGAGCAGCCACCCAGCGCCAGCGCCCACAGCAGGGTTGCGCGCCGGACGGGTCTCACGGCGCCGGCCCGATCGCCGCCGTGGCCTGGATCTCGACGCGGTACTCCGAGTCGATCAGCTTCGCGCCGACGGTGGCGCGGGCGGGCGTGTGGCCGGCGGGCACCCATTCGTCCCACACCGAGTTCATCGCGGCGTAGTCGCCTACCGTACGCAGGTAGATCGTCACGCTCACCAGGTCTTTCTTCGTCGCGCCTTCCATGGCGAGCAGGCGGTCGATGTGGCGCAGGATCTCGCGCATCTGCCCGGTGATGTCGAGCGAGGGGTTCTCGGCAACCTGGCCCGAGAGGTACAGCAGGCGCGCGGCGCCCAGGTCGACGGTCACCATCTCGCTGAAGCGGGGGCCCATGTCGTGGCGGATGATGTTCATGGCGATGCGGGGGAATTGGAAGATGACGAGACGATGGCAGGTTGCTGCGCATTCCACCAGCCGCCGCCGAGCGCCTGGAAGAGGGCGGCCGCGTCGGTCAGCCGCAGTGCGCGCGCCTGCACGAGGTTGAGTAGCGCCTGCTGTTGCGCCTGCTGCGCGATACGCAGCGAGAGCGCGCTGGCATCGCCCAGACGCACCTGCGCCTGCGTGCGCGCCAGGCTCTGCGAAGCGGTGCGCTCGGCCTTCACGGCCGCCTGCAGCGCGCGCGTGTCGGCGTCGATGGCTTCGAGCGTGTTGGCCACGTCCTGGAAGGCAGCGAGCACCGTCGCGCGGTACTGCGCCGCCGCCTCGTCGAACGAGGCCCGCGCGGCCGCCTCGCGGTGCTTCAGCGCGCCGCCGTCGAAGATGGGCTGCGTCACGCTCCCGGCCACGGTCCAGAAGAGCGACGACGACTTGAACAGGTCCGACAGCCTGTACGCCGACGAGCCGTACGAGTTCACGCCCAGCGTCAGGTTCGGCAGCCTGGCTGCTACCGCCACGCCGATGGCGGCGCTCGCGGCCTGCAGCTGCGCTTCTGCCGCGCGCACGTCGGGGCGGTGCTCGACCAGGCTCGACGGCAGGGTCAGCGGCAGCTCCGACGGCAGCTGCAGGGCATCGAGATCGAATTGCGCCTCGACGCCCTGGCTCGGATAGCGTCCCGCCAGCGCGGCAAGCAGGTTGCGCTGCTGCGCGAGCTGCTTTTCCAGCGGCGGCAGGGTGGCCTCGGTGGCTGCCAGCGAGGCCTCCTGCGCGTCGACGTCGGCCGGCGCCACCTGGCCCAGCGCCAGTTGCTTGCGGTAGGCCGCGAGCATCTCCTTCTGGCCCGCGACGATGGCCTGCGTGGCGCGTTGCTGCGCGCGCAGCGAGGCCTCGGTGATCGCGGCAGCCACCACGTTGCTGCTCAGCGTGAGCTTCGCCGCCACTGTCTGGAAGCGCTGCAGCTCGGTCTGTGCCTTGGCGCCTTCCACCTGCCGGCGGGTGGCGCCGAACACGTCGGGCGTGTACGACACCGTCACCTGCGCCGTGTGCAGCGTGTAGAGGCTCGCGTTGGACGACACAGGGCTCGCGACCGCGCTGGCCACGCGCTGCCTCGTGGGCGAGTAGCCCAGTGCCACGGTCGGCCAGAAGGCGGCGCGGTCGGCCGCCTCGTTCTCCTGCGCGGTGCGCAGGGCGGCGTCGGCGGCCTCGATGGTCGGGTTGCCGGCGAGGCTCTGCGTCACCAGCGCGTTCAGCGGTTCGCTGCGAAAGGCCTGCCACCACTGGGCGGGTACGTCCAGCTCGGGCGACAGGCGTGCCAGCGGCACGCTCTCGGCCTCCTGGCTTGTCGGCGGCGTCGCCGTGTACTGCGTGGGCAGATTCAGCGGCGGGCGAGCGTAGTCGGGGCCGACAGCGCATCCGGCCATCAGCAGCGTCAGCGCGACGCCTGCGGCCGCGGGGGCCGTTCTTGTCTTCAATGCTTTCGTCATTTTTCTTGCTCCCTCAGCGGTCGCGGCGCGAGCGGGTACCCCAGCCCTTGCGCTCGAACAGGCGCTCCATCGCGAAGTACAGCGTCGGCAGGATGAAGAGCGTCAGCAACGTCGACACCACCAGCCCGCCGACCACCACCGTGGCCAGCCCGCGCTGCACGTCGGTGCCCACGCCGGTGGCCAGCGCCGCCGGCAGCATGCCGACGGAGGCCACTGTGGCAGTCATCAGCACCGGCCGCAGTCGCTCGGTCGCGCCTTCGAGCACCGAGGCCTGCAGCTCCAGCCCTTCGCCACGCACGCGCCGGAAGTTCGCGACCATGATGATCCCGTTCTGTATCGACACGCCGAACAGCGCGATGAAGCCCACGGCCGTGGCCACGTTCAGCGTTTCGCCCGCCACGTGCACCGCGATCAGCCCGCCCAGCGTGGCCATCGGCACCACGCCGAGGATCAGCGCCACCTGCCGGATCTTTCCGAACTGGAAGAACAGCAGCACCGCCATGATGCAGACCACGATGGCCAGCGACACGCCCAGGCGGGCCTGCGCGCGCTGCTGGTTCTCGAACTGACCGGCCCACTGCAGGCGGAATTTCGTGGCGTCGAACTTCACCTCCTTCGCGATGCGATCGCGTGCCTCGTCGAGGTAGGAGGCCAAGTCGCGGTCGCGGTTGTCCACGCGCACCGTGATCTGGCGCTCGTTCATCTCGTGCGAGATGGTGCTTTCGCCGGTCTGCAGCCGGATGTCGGCCACCTGCGACAGCGGCACCTTCGCGCCGCCGGAGCTGTTGAGCAGCAGCGCGCCGATGGCCTCGGTGTTGCCCTTGGCGCTCTTGGGCATCTTCACCGACACGTTGTAGGTGCGGTTGCCCGAGTACACCGTGATCACCGGCGCGCCGCCGATGCCGGTCTGGATCAGGCTGGCCACGTCGTTCGCATTGACGCCGAAGCGCGCCGCCGCCTCGCGGTTGAGCTGGATCACCACTTGCGGAATCGGCGGCTCCTGGAACAGCGAGGCCGAGGCCGTGCCGCGCACCGTCTCCAGCAGATCGACGATCTGGTTGCCGATGCGCCGGCTTTCCTTCAGGTCGTCGCCGTAGATGCGCAGCACCAGCGGGCTGTGCGCGCCGCCCACGGCGTCGTTCACGCCGTCGATGATCGGCTGGCTGATGCCCACGTCGAAGCCCGGCATGCGCGCGAAGCGCTCGGTCAGAGTGCGCACGAAGTCCGCCTTCTTCACGCCGGCCGGCCACTCGCTGTACGGCTTGAGGCCCAATGGCACCTCCATGTGCGAGGGCGTCCACGGGTCGGTGCCGTCGTCGTTGCGGCCGAGCTGGGTCACCACGTACGACACTTCGGGGTATTCGAGCAGCACGTGCCTCAGCTCGGTGGCCATCTCGCTGGCCTTGTCGAGCGACAGGCCCGAGGGCAGCTGCACCTGCAGCCACAGCGCGCCTTCGTCGATGTCGGGCAGGAACTCGCGCCCGGCCGTGGCGCCGAGCACTACCACCGCTGCAAGCGCCGCCACGCTCAGGCCGTAGGCGACGGCGGGCAGGTCCAGCAGCCTGGCCAGTACCCGGCGGTACGCCGCCGTGAGCCACACCAGCGGCTTGTTGACGAAGGGCTTGCTCGGCTTGCGCAGCGCCACGTAAGCCAGGCTCGGAATGAGCGTCAGCGCGCAGAGCAGGGCGCCCACCAGCGCGTAGCCCACCGTGAAGGCCATCGGCTTGAAGAGCTTGCCCTCGGCGCGCTCGAACGCGAAGAGCGGAAAGTACGCCGTGATGATGATCAGCGTGGCGAAGAAGATCGGCCCCGACACGTGGCTCACCGTCTCGAGGATGTTGCCTTCGGTGAGCGTGGCGTGCGGTTCCTCCTCGCGCCTGCGCAGGATCGCTTCCATCACCACGATGGCGCCGTCCACGATGATGCCGAAGTCGATCGCGCCCAGCGAGAACAGGTTGGCCGGCATGCGGGTGAAGTGCATCACGATGAACACCGTCACCAGCGACATAGGGATGGCCACCGCCGCCACCACCGCGCTGCGCGGGCTGCCCAGGAAAAGGATCAGCACGAAGCACACCAGCGCCATGCCTTCGAGCACCGTGTGCGTCACCTTGTCGACCGTGAGCTTCACCAGGTCGTCGCGGTCGATGTAGGGCACGATCTTCACGCCCATGGGCGCGAGCTCGGCCTGCAGCTCGTCGATCTTCCTGTGCACGCCTTCCAGCACGCGCGAGGGGTTTTCGTACTTGAGCATCAGCACGATGCCCTCGATGGTGTCCGGGCTGGTGTCCTTGCCGAGGATGCCGCCGCGCTCCTGGTGGCCGAACTGCAGCCGCCCGAGGTCGCGCACCAGCACCGGCGAGCCGTTGCTCTGCGCCACCACCACCGTGCCCAGGTCGTCCAGCGTGCGGATCTGGCCGATGCCGCGCACCACGTAGCTCTGGTCGCCGCGCGCGATGCGCCCGCCGCCCGCGTTGGCGCTGTTGTTGTTGATGGCCGTGACCACGTCGTTGAGCACCAGCCCGTACTTCTGCAGGCGGGCCGGATCGAGCTCCAGCTGGAACTCCTTGGTGAAGCCGCCGAAGTTGTTGATGTCCACCACGCCGGCAACCTGCTTGAGTGCGGGAATCACCTTCCAGCGCTGCAGCTCCGACAGCTCCATCAGGTTCTTCGTGTCCGACTCCAGCGTGTAGCGGTAGATCTCGCCGGCCGGCCCGGCCACTGGCCCCAGGCCGGGCTGCGCACCCGAGGGCAGGCTGACCTGGCCGATGCGCTCGGTCACGCGCTGGCGGGCGAAGTAGTCGTCGGTGCCGTCCTTGAAGGTCAGCGTGATGAGCGACAGCCCGAAGGTGCTGCTCGAGCGGATCCAGGCCAGCCCCGGCGTGTTGCTCAGCGCGCGCTCCAGCGGCGTGGTGATCTGCTGCTCGATCTCCTCGGCGGCCAGGCCGTTGACCTGAGTCGTCACCTGCACGTTGACGTCGCCGAGATCGGGATACGCCTCGACCGTCATCTGCGTCCACGACCACGCGCCGAACAGCACCAGCGCCACCGACATCGCCCAGGCCAGGTGCCTGCGGCGGAAGAACTGGGTGATGATGAGATTAATCATTCAGCAGCACACCACCACGCACCACCACGCGCTCGCCCGCGGCCAGGCCGCTGCGGATGCGGACCTTGTCGCCGTCTTCCCGGCCCAGCTCTACCGTGCGCCGCACGAAGATCCAGGGCTCGGCCTCGACGAAGACGCTCACGCTGTCGTTGTTCATCAGCAGCGCCGAGGCCGGCACCTGCGGCTGCGCGCCCTGCGGCACGCCCAGCACCGCCGTTGCGTACATGTTGGGCTTGAAGATCCCGTCGGGGTTGGCGAACACGATGCGCGCGCGGGCGCGGCGCGTGTCCGCGTCGAGCACCGCGCTCACGAAGGCGACCTTGCCGGTGAAACTGCGGCCCGGGTAGGCGGCCAGCGTGACCACCGCGTTCTGCCCCGGCGCGACCGTGCCGACGACGCTCTCGGGCACGTTGACCGTGACCCAGACCGAGTCGAGGTTCGACACCGTCATCAGCGCCGCGTTGGCGTCATTCAGGTTCGCGCCCGGGGCAGCGTTCAGTGCCGTGACCGTGCCGGACGTGGGTGCGACGATCTTCAGCACCTGGCCGGCCTGCGCGCCGCCGCCCTCGGCGCCAAGGCTGCGCAGACGCGCCTCGCTGCGGCGCAGTTCGGCCGCCTGCTGGGCGGCGGCGCTCTGGGCCGCTTCCACGTCCTTGGCGGCGTTCGAGCCGGCCTCGTTCACGCCACGCGCGCGCACCAGCGCACGCTGGGCAAGGTCGAGCGCGTCGCGGGCCTTCTGCGCGTCGGCCACGGCCTGCGCCAGGTCGGGCGAGCTCATCGTCGCGAGCACCTGGCCGCGCCGGACGGTGTCGCCCAGCCGCACCTTCAGCTCGAGCAGCCGGCCGGTCAGCGGCGGCAGGATGTTGACGGTGCCGGCCGGGTCGGCTTCCACAGTGGCCGGCAGGCTCACTTCGTGCGGCAGGGCGTCCTGGCCGACCGTTGCGACCAGCAGGCGATCGCGCAGCGGCGACCCCGCGGGCACGTTCAGCCGGTTGCCCTGGCGCACGAGCATCGGGGCCGGCGCGGCCGCTACCGCGGTGGCCGCATGGGCGGGGTTGTCGAACGAGTCGACGCACAGGGCCGCGCAGGTCATCAGGCCGAAGACGATGCGTGCGGGGGTGATCTGGTAGAGGGTTTTCTTCTTCATCGCGATGCGGATGTCGCGGGACGGGCGCGCCGCGCATGGGACCCCTTCCCATGCCCTCGATCCGCTCCCGTCTCCTGCCGGGGAGCGTATGAAAGGGCGCCTGAAGAAGCTCCCAAGAAATCCTGAAGTTCTCTTCAGGATCGGCCACCGACGGCCTTTGGTTGCCCTCGGTGGCCGGGAGTCAGGAAGGCGCGGCATGATCCGCGCCATGAGAATTCTGCTGATCGAAGACGACCGCAAGGCGGCTCGCCTGCTGGCCCGGGGCCTGCAGGAAGAGGGCTTCGTGGTCGACGTGGTGCACACGGCCGAGGAGGGCGACGAAGAGGCATTCGTCGTCGCCTACGACCTGATCGTGCTCGACTGGATGCTGCCCGGAAAGGACGGCCTCACCCTGTGCCGCGACCTGCGCCAGCGCGGCTGCAAGACGCCCGTGCTCATGCTCACCGCCCGCGACGCGCTGAGCGACCGCGTGGCCGGCCTCAACACCGGCGCCGACGATTACCTGACCAAGCCCTTCGCCTTCGACGAGCTGCTGGCCCGCGTGCGCGCGCTGCTGCGCCGCTCCGAGCTCGTGCGTCCCGTGGTGCTCTCGCTGGCCGACCTGAGCCTCGATCCGCTGAGCCAGCGGGTGCTGCGCGGCGGCATGGTGCTCGACCTGACGCACAAGGAGTTCGCGATCCTGCAGATCCTGCTGCGCCATGCCGGCGAGGTGGTCAGCCGCTCGCGCCTGGCCGAGCAGGTGTGGAAGGACGACCTGATCGCCATCGACAACCTGATCGACGTGCACATCAGCAACCTGCGCCGCAAGGTCGACGCGCCGCCGGCAGCGCCGCTGATACAGACCGTGCGCGGGCGCGGTTTCAGGCTGGCGCCGGCCGACGACAGCACCGGAACCGGAGCCGCCGCGCATGCTTAGCTTTCGCAAGCGGCTCGCGCTGGCGCACGTGAGCGCGATCGTCGTGGTGATGGCGGTCGCCGCCTTCGGCTCGTACCTCGTGTTCTCGCGCAACGTGCACCGCGAGCTCGATGCCGCGCTGCTGGCGCTGGCCGAGACCGAGATGGGCATGCTGCTGTCCGCCGGCGAGGGCGATACCGTCATCGTGCACGAGGCCCCACCGGGCCCCGGTGCGCCTTCGTTCGTGCGGCTCGACCGGCTGGTGCAGATCGTCGACGCCGACGGGCGCGTGCTCGCGCGCAGCAGCAACCTCGGCGAGGCGCAGCTGCCCATTCCGCCCGCGCTGCGCGAGCGGCTCGCCGCGGGCGAAACCGTGTTCGAGACACTCGACGGCTATGGCGAGGAGCCCACCCGCATGGTCTCGGTGCCCGTGCCGGGCCGCAGCTCGCTGCTCGCGGTGCAGGTGGCAGGCTCGCTGGACGACGTGAACCGCACGGTGGCCATGGCCAGCGCGCTGTTCCTGATCCTCGGCTGCGCGCTGCTGCTGGCGCTGGGCGCGGCGGGCGCGCTGATCACCCGGCGCGCGTTCGGCGCCATCGACGACGTGGTGCGGCAGGCACACCGCATCGGCGATGCGAATCTCGGCGAGCGGCTGCCGCACCCCGGAACGAAGGACGAGATCGGGCGGCTTGTGGACACGCTCAACGACATGCTGGCGCGCATCGAGCAGGGCATGGAAGCGCAGCGGCGCTTTACCGCCGACGCCTCGCACGAACTGCGCTCGCCGCTGTCGCGCCTGCGCACCGAGCTCGAGCTGGCCTTGCGCAGGCCGCGCGAACCAGCCGCGTACGTCGAGACGCTGCATTCCTCGCTGGAGGAAGTCGAGTCGCTCACGCTGCTGGTCGAGGAGCTGCTCGTGCTCGCCCGGCTCGATGCCGGCCAGGAGCGCGACGTGGCCGAGACGGTGTCGCTCAACCAGCTCGCGGAAGAAGCATCGAGGCGGCTGGAGCCGCTGGCACGCGAACGACGCCTCACGCTTTCGCTGGAGCCCGCGCCTCCGGTGGCCGCGCGGGTGGCGCGCGGTGCGGCCAGCCTGGCATTGGCCAACCTGCTCGACAACGCCCTCAAGTTCTCGCCGGCCGGAACCACGGTGCGCGTGGGGCTGCGGGCGGATGCCGATGCGAACGAGGCCGTCATCAGCGTGGCCGACAGCGGCCCCGGCATACGCGGTGACGAAATGCCGCATCTGTTCGAACGCTTCTACCGTGGGGCCACTGCGCGGTCGGACGAGAAGACGCCGGGTCTCGGGCTCGGGCTGGCCTTGTCTCAGGCCGTGGTTCATGCGCATGGCGGGCGGATCGAGGCGGCGAATGAAAGCGGTGGTGGGGCGCGGTTCGAGATGCGGTTGCCGTTGGCGCGTTGAGGCTGAGTCATCGATGGGACTAGGCGGCCCACTACACTCCGCGCGGCAACGGCTGTGAAACCGTCATTTCGCGCAAGCAAGGGTTTCGGTTTTGGCGCAGAGTGGACTGTTTATCAAGAAGACTCAGGAGGATTCATGGACTGGTTCGTAAGTGATATGGGCGGTGACAAGTTTCCGCATTGGATGCGGAGGCTCGGCATTTCCAAGGATGACGGGGAAGTAGTTGTTCCTGCGGCAATCGCAGGCAACGAATACGAAGTCGCCTTGCGTGCCGAGGGCGACGGGGTGCCACGCCATCACCGCGATGGGCACGTATACGTATCGGCGACATGGCTTTCGAACGCGTTTCCTGATGCCAGCGTGGTCTGCGAAAAGTTAGCGTTTATCGCCCGCAACAACGTATCGTCCGCGACAACTGATTCCGAAGCTGTTACTCAATACACCCAGTTGGCATCCCAAGCCGAGAGTAGGAGCGATGCGGTTATCACTCAAGCACTTTATCGGCGCGGATTCACACAGAATCAGTCACGAGATGCGCTATGGTTCACGCCCATTGCTTTCGGTCGTCGCTTGCTGCAAAGCAAGAACATGAAGTTTTCCGACAACTTTCTTGTCCTTTCACCAAACGGAGAGGTTCTGCAAGAGGGACAGCTTTCCGACAACTCGATCTACCGCTCCGCGGTTGAGTTGGCGCCAGCCCTTCTGTCAGATGCCGCAATCAAACATGTCGCGTTTCGATCCCCTGAGATCCGATCGTTTGCCGACGCCGTGAGCAAAGGGGCGAGTGCTGAAGATCTCGAATGGACACCCGTAATCTTCTTCAGCAGCAGCCCTATGTCTCAGGGACTTGAACGAGCGAGTCAAGTTACAAGTTCGTTCCTGGGGCCGGATCGCAATTGACGGCTTCCTAGAAAACCGCCACGGGTCAAATGTAGTAATCGTCGGAGAAGCGATGTACTCAGCATCCTTCAACGGCGAAGACCCCGCTGGGCAACCCGAAAAATGCTCATCTTCCTGAAGTTCATCGCCTCCATCGCGCTGCTGGTCTGCATTCATCTCTTCGCGATGGCCGCGCTGGGACGCTGGTGGGGCATCACCGTGCGTGCTGTTTCGCTGGGTTTCGGCCCGCGGTTGTTGTCACTCGGCATCTTCCATCTGCACGCTGTGCCGCTGGGGGGCAACGTCCGGTTCAAGGATACTCAGGAGGAGGGCGTGCCGTTCGACAAGCCAGCCGACTACTTCGACGACGCCTTCGATCACAAGCCACGCACTGTGCAGGTGCTGATTCCGCTGGCCGGCGTGGCAGCGCTGATCGTTGTCGCGCTGGTGTTGCGGCAGGGGGCTGCAGTGCCGAGCGTGGTCCATGGCTTCGCGCAGTTCCTGATGGGCGCGCTCGATCCGCTGACCACGGGGCGGCAACTGGTGAGCGGCGCAACGGCCTTCGCTGGGCAGCATGCTTTCCTGCCGTTGCTCGGGATGCTTGCCGCGAAGCTGGCGGCGGTGAACCTGCTGCCGGTGCCCTCGCTGAACGGTGGCCAGGCGCTGCTCACGCTGGTGACGCGCGACCTGCGCGAGACGCCGGCGTGGCGGCGCAGGCTCACGGTCGCTGGCCTACTGGTTTGGGTGGCGCTGGTCGCGTCGTGGCTGTCCGCGATCCTGGCGTACGTCGAAGGGCGTTGATCCGCCCGCCGGGCAAACCCTGACCGCTTAGGCGTGTGGCGCTTCGAGAATGGTTCGCTTAACCCATTCATTCATCTCGAAGCAACGAAGAAGGATCCCCGCCGCCATGCCTCAAGCCACGCTGTCCCGCCGCCGGTTCACGCTAGCCACCGCCGCCGCAAGCCTTGCGATGCCGTCGTTCGCGCAGGGCGCATGGCCCTCGAAGCCGATCCGCATCGTCGTGCCCTACACGCCGGGCGGCTTCACCGACCAGATGGCGCGGCTGGTGCAGATCGGGCTGCAGACGAAGCTTGGCCAGCCGGTGCTGATCGACAACAAGCCCGGAGCCAACAGCCTGATCGGCGTCGATGCGATCGCCAAGGCAGCGCCCGACGGCACGACCTTCGGCGTGGTCATCGCGGCCTATGCGGCCAACACTACGCTGTACCCGAAGCTGCCCTACGACCCGCGCAAGGACCTGACGGGCGTTTCGCTGATGGGCGTATCGCCGCTGCTGGCGGCGGTGAATGTCGATGCGCCCTTCAAGACCGCGCGCGAGCTCATCGACTACGCGCGCGCCAATCCGGGCAAGGTGAGCTTCGGCTCGTCGGGCAACGGCTCGGCGGCGCATCTCACCACCGAGCTGTGGAAGTCGCTGACGCAGACGTACATGATCCACATCCCGTACCGCGGCGCGATGCCGGCGCTGACCGACCTGATGGGCGGGCAGATCCAGCTTTTCTTCGATGCGCCCACGGGCCTCATCAACCAGGCCAAGGCGGGCAAGGTGCGGCTGATCGGCGTGGCGGGGGACAAGCGCCTCGCGGCGGCGCCCGAGGTGCCGACCTTCATCGAGCAGGGCTTCGCGGGTTTCACCGGCAGCACCTGGGCCGGCATGCTGGCGCCGGCGGCCACGCCGCGCGACATCGTCAAGCGCATGTCGGAAGAGGTGGCCCGCATCATCAGGAGCGACGAGACGCGCGCGAAGCTCGACGCGATGGGCACCATTCCGGCGGGCAGCACGCCCGAGGAGTTCGATGCGTTCATCACCGCCGAGACGGCGAAGTGGGGAAAGGTCATCCGCACCGCGGGCGTGAAGGCCGAGTAGTGCTTTCAGCGTAGCCGGGTCTTTTCAGGACGGGTTCCGAGTGTCCGGAAGGTCATTCGGATGGCGCTGCACGGATAGCGCAGCCCGTCGAAGGGCAATCGAGAATTTCAGTGCCTCAGAGAAGGCGCGGGTCCACCCAAGCTGAACAAGCGATGGGTTTGGCGAAATCCCAACTCGATACCTGGAGACAAATCTTGAACAAGACGACGAATTCCGGCCTTCGTGAGACATGGCGGTCGCGGCTGCTGCTGCGGCCCATCTTCGTGGCAATGGCCTGCGGCGGGTTCATTGCATCGGCCCACGCGGCCAGCGACATTTCGGGCACTCTCGTCCGGACCTGCTCCAACCAGTTGAACGGCACGCAGTACGGCGATGCCTTGCTCGACGATTTCCGCGGCACCCGCTTTCCTTCGCCGCGCACGGGCGGATTCACGGTCACGTCCGTCGAGCAGGTCTGGCTCGCGCTGCCGGCCTATTGCCTCATCAAGGGAACGATCCAGCCGACTTCTCCCGACCGCGTGGATCCGGCCGTCAAGGACCCGAGCTATCGCGTGCCCGACATCAACTACCAGATCTATGTGCCGGCCCAGTGGAACGGAAAGTTCGTGCAGCTCGGCGGCGGCGGATTCGCCTGGAAGACCGACGTTGTCGCCAACGGCATCCAGACCAATCTCCAGTATTCGCCCTCGCTGCAGGGGATCGCGCTGTCGAACTACGCCGTGATCCTCAGCGACGCGGGCGCCGGCGATTCGGGCAAGTCGTTCAACCCTGATTTCGTGCGGCCCGGCAGGAAGCTCGGTGACGTCGCGAAGCAGGAAATGGTGAAGAACTTCGGGCAGGACTCCATCAAGAAATCGCTGGACGTCGGGCTGTATCTCCTGAAGAAGCTCACAGGGAGCAAGCCGACCGACACGTACTTCGTCGGCATTTCCACCGGCGGCAGGCAGGCACTTAAGGCCATGGCGAACTGGCCCGATGCCTACGACGGCATCGTCGCCGGAGCGCCGCCCGTGGACGAGACCAACCTGCTCAAGAGCATCGAGGTGCCGGCGGTGGTCAACGACTGGGTGGTCAACTGGGGCAGCGCCTCGGCAATGATCACGAGCCTCTTCGGCCAGGAGGTGTCGCAGCAGACCCTGAGCGACGGGCTGGGCGCCGTCTCGCGGCATCTGGCGGACGTGGCCATCGAGTCGGGCGCGGACTACGACGGCTACAACAGGCTGCTCGACGTGCTCGCGCCCGTCTGGAACGTCCAGCCCCGCGAACTCCTGCCGTTCTTCGACGCGGCGGCGAGCCAGAAGAAGGCGGGCGCGAAGGGCAAGAAGATCATCGTCTACCAGGGCACGTCGGACTTCCTGGTGCCCTGCACGCAGGCCGGTGAGTTCGTCAGCAAGCTGGCGGCCTTGCCTTCGGGTGGAAGGGTGACATCGGGCGAGATCAAGGCTTCGGTTCGCGCCTACTTCATCGAGGACTACAGCCACGGCTTCTACAACACCAATACGCTGCTCAGGCGGATTGGCCTGACGCCGCTGCAGCTGGCCTGGAATGCGGTGGCTGACCTCGACAACTGGGTGCACGACGATCAGGCTCGAGTCGGCGCGCCGTCGCTCGCAAGGAACGCGACTGGCGAGATCCCATCGAACCAGGCCTTGAGCGCCTGGAAGTGCATTGCCAGCCCCTGAGGCCGGCGGCGCCCCCGGCACCAAGGCCAAGAGTCAGGGCGCCAGCACCAACACCTTGAACTGGCTCGGCACGATCCGCATGCCGATGATGTTGCAGCGGTTCTGCACCGACAGGCTGGTCATGCGCGTGCACGGCGTGCCCTTCAGCAGCACGGTGAACGCGCCGGTGATGTGACGCGAGGGGCCCATCACCGTCTGCGAAACCACACCCATCAGCACCCCAGCGTTGTCGCCGTTGGTGATGGGCGTGGTGGTCGCCAGGTTGTGAGCGGGCGTGCCGCCGTAGAGGATGTTCCAGGCGTTGGGGATGGCGGTCGGCCCCAGCGCGAAGTTGGGGTAGGGAATCGGCAGCGCCGGCGGCGTCTTGCAGACGTCGGGGAAGGCGAGGTCAACGCCCATCATCTGTGCATTGGCAAACATGGCAACGGCTCCTTCGGGTCAGCCCATGTGGATCTGTTCGGCATCGACCTTGACCAGCCCCTTGCTGGTCAGCAGCGTGTTCTTCGAATGCAGGCGCAGGGTCTGCTCGGCCTCGATGTCGATCTGGCCGGCACGCACCTGTTCCACCTCCTCGGTGAGGCGGAAGCTCGAGCGGGTGAGCAGGTTGAGGCGGTCCAGCACTACCTCGCAGGCACGGCCGACGAAGCGCGACACCAGCACGCTGAAGCGGATGTGTCCGCCCTGGTAGTCCATCTCGCCGATCTCGCAATGGGCCTGCCGGGCCTGGGTGCGCCACTCGGGCGACTGCATGGCGATCGAGGTGTCCGACTCCAGCGCCATGGGGCCGGCGCTGCGTGCCCGGATGCCACCCGAGCGCGACACCAGCGTCAGGTCGCCGTCCACGGCCAGCGTCGCCTGCCGCGGGTCGGCCTGGGCGACCACCGCGATGACGAAGCTGTCGCCCTGGCGGGTCGAGGTGATCAGCACCGTATCGCCCGGCGCGGGCAGCAGCAGGCAACTGGCGACGCGCCGGCAGCGCAGCGATCCCTGGCCGTCGTCGAGGTCGACCTCGAACCAGAGGTCGGCGTCGCTGGCGATCACAGTGGCGATTCGCGTGCCGGAGTCCGCGCGGCCTGCATGAGAAGGGCGCTGCATGAGCGGATCCAGCACGCCTTGCGTTGCATCGCTTGCGGTGGCGATCGTCTCGCCGGCCGTGGTCCCGTGGGTGTTCCGGGTGGAGGTCATGGGCTTTCTTTCTTGGGCCGGCGGCCATGGATGTCGCGGTCCAGGCGGGATGCACGCTCGGGCTGCTGCAGCGCCACCTTCTCGGCTTCGTGCAGCGCAGGGTCCCGGTCCAGCGTACCCAGGCGGGTGCTGAACCTGGCACCGTCGAGGTCGGCGCGATGAAACACGGTGCGCAGGAAAGCGGCATCGCGGAAGTCGGCCTGGACCAGCGAGGCATAGGAAAAATCGGCGTAGTCCAGGCGGCTGCCGGCGAATGTCGTCTGTCCGCAGTGCGCACGATGGAAGACGCCTTGCTCGAGTTGCGCCTGCGAGAAGTCCGCGCCGTCGAGATGGGCGTCGACCCAGATGCTGTGCTGGAAGTGGCCGCGCCGCGCATCGACGCCGCGCAGGTCGGCCTCGGGAAACAGGCACTGCATGGCCTGCGCCTCCGCCAGCACCGCGTTGCGCAGATCGGCACCCTTGAAATTGCACTGCGTGAGGCGCGCATCGTGGAACCGGCACGCCGTCAGCACCGCATCGATGAACTGGCAGAGGTGGAACTGCTGCCCGGAGAAGTCCTGCCCCGCGAGGTCCGCCTCGCTGAAGATCGCGTTCGTGAAGCTGGCTCCGGCGTAGCGCGTGCCTGTGAGCTTTGCGCGAAAGAAGATGGTCGACGAGAAGGCCACCTCGTTGAAGGACACGCCCGTCAGGTCGCACTCGGAGAACACGGCCTTTTCAAGGCTGGCGCGGTCCAGGCAGGCGTCGTGCAGCTTGCTTTGATGGAAGTTCGCCTGGTCCATGAAGGCCCCATCGAATCGAACGCCCGGCAGGGCGCAGCCGCTGAACACCGAATGCGGCATGGAGGCCGCGTCCAGCACCGCATCCTGCAGGCTGCATTCGTGGAAGGCGGCGCGCGTGAGTTCGGCCGCCGACAGCTGCGCCTGGTCGAAGCGGCATTTCTCGAAGAGGGATTCGCCCAGGAGCGCGGCATCGGCCTGGACGCCCCGGAAGCTGCATTCGCTGAACACGCCGCCGCGCAGGTCGATGCCCCTCATGTCCATGTTGCTGAAGTCCTTCTCGCGGATCGGCTCGCCGTTGCGGACCTGGGCTGCCAGCGTCTCGGCGTTCACGCGCTGCCTGCCTCGGCGCGCCGGGGCAGTGTCTTCATCTGTTCGATGTGGGCACCCAGGGTGATCGTGCCGTGGCTGATGAGAACCTGGGCGACATCGGCGCGGAACAGGTTGGCCTCGCCCAGGTCGGCATCGACCAGGCAGGCTTTTTGGAGGTTGGCATTCATGAGATTGGCGAGCCGCAGGGAGGCTCGCGTGAAATCGGCGCGGATGAAGAGGCTGTCGGGCGCAGCCGCCGCGCGCAGGTCCGCGCCCTTGAGCGACGCGGAGGAGAAATCGCAGGTGTCGAGCGTGGCCCGTCTGAAGTTCGCGCCGTCGAGCGGCAACTCGCGCAAGGTGCAGTGCACCAGCGTGGCGTCCTCGAAGTCGCTCTCACGGAGATCCGTGGTGCCGACGAAGCTGGTCGTCCTGAGCAAGGCTCGCCGGAACCGGGTGCCCTTGTGCAGCGGGGTATGGGCCCAGCTGCAGGCTTCGATGACGGCGCCGGAAAAATCAACCGACTCGAATTTGGCCTGCACGAACAGCACCTTTTCCAGGCGCGCCTCGCCGAAGTCGCAGCGCGCCAGCCGGCAGTGTTCGGCCATGCTCACGTAGCTCAGGTCGGCTCGCCGCAGGCTGCAATCCGCGAGCTCGATCCCCTGCAGCAACAGATGGCTCCACTTCGCCTCGTCGAGACAACAGCCGTCGAGGCGCAGCTTTTCCATCTGCGTGCGCTCGAAGCGGGCCTGCGCGAAGTTGGTGTTCTCGCAGCGGGCGAGGCTGAGGTTGGCACGCTCCAGGTTGCAGCCCGTCAAGGACGCCTGGCGCAGGTCGGCGCGCACCAGCACCGATTGGCTCAAGTCGGCGCCATCCAGGCGGGTGCCCTGGAGGCAGGCGGCTTCGAGCAGGGTCTGGTGCATGCGGGCGCCCCGCAGATCGAGGCCCGACAGGTCGCAGCCCGTCAGGTCCATGGCCGACAGATCGCGGTCCGCGGCCATGGCGGCGAGCACGCGTTCGCGCGCCTGCGCATTGTGTTCGGCTGCCATCGGGTCGGCTGGGGCCTGGTGGTGCGCGCCCATGCGGTACAGCGTCAGCATGTCCTTGCGGCCCCGCTGCCCGACGGCCTGCAACTCGGCGTGCTCGGCTGCGCTCATGGCCGGGGTACCCGTGGCCGCGGCGATGCCGGCCAGCCCCTGGAGGATCGTCTCGGCGTCGAATTTCGGCGGGCCCTTGAGCTGCGCGTTCTGGCTTTCCTCGATGATCCGGCCGCTGTCGAAGCCCGCCTTGCGCGATTCGGATGCGTTGTCCCGCGCCGCCTTCGCGACCTCCTGCCTGGCTTCCTCCAGCTTGCGTTCCTGTTCGCGCTGGTAGGCGCGCGTCTTGTCGATGAACTCGGGCAGCTCGGCCAGCGTGGGCATCTTGTCGAAAGGTTTCGGCAGGGGCCGTTCCCGGAAGTAACGCGGCTTGTGGCCGGCCTCCAGGGCGCGCGCCGTCAGTTCGGCGCGCAGGCGCTCGCCCTTGTCCTTGATGTTCCTTGCCAGGATCGATTCGCGCGCGTCGATCCGGTCCAGCCAGGGGCCGATGGCCGAGGCCGGCAGCAGCTCCTCGTCGAGAAACGCATGGATCGCGCCTTTCTCGAGGTTGCAGCGGTTCTCGAAGACCTTCTCGTAGTGGGATAGGGGGCGCGGCGGGCTGTCGGCCGCCTCCATCGCCGGCATGACGTGCGTGATGTCCGCGGCATCGTCCTCGACGATGGTCGTCTCGCCGTGAAAGATCAGCATGACCTGCGCCATGTGCGGGAAGAACCAGGCGGTGGTCAGCCGCAGCGGCACCTCTTCCAGCGCAAGGGGCGGCGCGGACTTTCTCGCCACGAAGCCGCGTGCGCGCAGATCCGGAAGCCGCCCGCGCAGTACCGCGTGCTCCGGGTGCATGTTCCAGATCTCGTAGGGCGCGGCCGCGGGGATGGACAGTTCGTCGTTCCAGCGTTGCTCCGGGGCCGCGCTGTTGAAGAATTGCCAGTCCATGTCGCGCGCAAAGCCGGGGTAGAGCGTCTCGCGCCAGCGGTCGCCGTAGTCCGTTCCCAGCAGCTTCAGGCGCTCGGGCAGATCGACGTCCATCGCACCCGGGCAGGCCGGAGCCGGACGCCGGTCGGGACGGTCCATGCCGTCGCCCGGGCGTTCGACGTTGGGAAGCCGCTGCACCAGCAGGCCATTGACCATCTCGGGTGCGTACCCGATGCCCGCGGGGTTGGCGGCAAAGCCGGGACCGCCGAACGCGTGCTGCCAGTCCAGGCGCATGGTGTCGAAAGCCTGCGGCTCGGTGGCGCGGCCATCCAGCCAGTAGCGGTCGCCCGAAACGAGGAACTGGCGCCGCAGGCCGCCGACGCGCAGCTCGACCGCGCAGCGTGTCTTGTCCTGCTGATGGCAGGTGTAGGCCTGGCCGCTCACCAGGAACTCGGGCCGCAGCTTGGGAATGCCGAGATCGATCGCGGACTGGTTTCCCAATTCGGTGGAGACGGTCTTCCAGAGCTCCGTCTCCGGCAGCAGCACGCCTCCTTCGCCGAGGGTGTGCATGCCGATCACTGTGAGCGCGAGACGTTGGCTTTGCTCGCTTTGCGCGCGCAGGAAGGGGCGTGTCAGGACGCTCAGGCGCAGGGGTTTGATGGTTTTCACAGCGGGATCAGCGCCTTGCGCCGCGGATCACCAGCGGGGTATGCCTGCGGTCGATGGCCAGTCGCGACGGGTCCTGCGGGTCCTGCAGCAGATGAATGTCGGGCCGGCCCGCGGAGAAATGGGCCAGCAGGTCCTCGTCGATGAGCGTGCGCAAGGTGGTCTGCTGCTCGATGCCGGCGGCATCGACGTAGGCGACGCCCAGTTGCACGGCCGTCATTCGCTGCCCGACAGGGCCGCGCCGGGAGTAGCCGCTGGGCGAGCGCATCAGGGAAACCGCGACGCCCTGCAGCGGGCGCCCGTCGGCGTGCAGCTGCTGCCACAGCCGGCCTTCCTCGGAATAGGCGCGATGGCTCATCAGCGCCACCGCGAGCACGATGGCGGCGAGCGCGATCACGCCCAGGCTGACGATGCCGAACACTCCCCACAGAACGATATCGAGCACCTTGTCTACGCCTCAGAGCAGGATCTTGAGCGCCTGGATGCCGGCGCGCAGGCCGCCCGTCTTGATCTCCGTGCCCACGAGCTGGATGAGCGCACCGGCATCGCCCAGCGACATGGCCTTGTTCTTCCACTCCGCGCCGACAGCCTCCAGCTTCACGCCGATGGCCTGCGCCTGCACGCCCATGGCCATCGAACGCACGGCCAGCACGCCCAGCGAAATGCCCGACACGTCCATGTTCAGGCCGGTGCCGCCCAGGCGGAACCACCTCCAGTCGCTGCTCTTGGAGTAGTTGTTGGTGTAGGTGGCGGAGTTGTTGGTGTAGTTGACCGTCAGGTTGTTGTAGGTGTTCGACGTCGTGTTGTAGACGTTGGTGTTGATGACGTGCTGCGTCGTGTTGTGGATGTGGTTCGTCGTGTTGAACGTCACATCGGGCGAGGTGTGCACCGTGGGGCCGGTGACCGTGGTGGTCGAGGGGCCGTTGACCAGCACGTCGTTCGACGTGTTGATGGTGTCGTTGCGTCCGTCGCTGACGAAACGGATCTCCTTGCCGTCGATGGTGCCGTGGAAGCCGCCGGTGATGGCGAGCTGCACGCCGCCCGTGATGGTGTCGTTCAGCCCGCCGCTGAGCATGCGGGTCTTGCCGCCAGAGATGGTCTGGTTGACGCCGCCGGTCACGGTCTCGGTGAAGCCGCCCGTCACGCTGCGCGTGTCGCCGCCGGTGATGGTTTCCTTGGCGCCGGCGGTGATGTCGCGCGTTTCGCCGTCCTGGTAGGTGGCCGACTCGTGGCCCTTGATGAGCGTGGTGCGGGTGCCGTCGGTGGTGTGCGTCTCGTCGGCTTCCACTTCCACGTCGAGGTTGCGCTCTGCATGCAGCAGGATCTGCTCGGCGCCCGTGCGGTCCTCGAAGCGCAGCATGTTGGCCTGGTTGGCCGCGCCGCCCGAGCTGGAGCGCGTGAGGATGCCGCTGGCCGTGGCGTTGGCGGGCAGTTCCCACGGAGGCATCTGGTCGCTGTTGTAGACGCGGCCGGTGATGATGGGGCGGTCGGGCTCGCCGCCGATGAAATCGACGATCACTTCCTGGCCCACGCGCGGCATGTGCATGGTGCCGTAGTTGGCACCGGCCCAGCTGCTCGATACGCGTACCCAGCACGAGCTGTTCTCGTCGGACTGGCCGTAGCGGTCCCAGCGGAACTGCAGCTTCACGCGGCCGAAGCGGTCGGTCCAGATTTCCTCGGGGCCGACCACGGTGGCGGTCTGCGGGCCGTTGGTGCGCGGGCGCGGCGTGTTGCGTGCGGGACGATAGGGCACGGAGGAGGGCAGCACGGTGAAGTCGAACTCGCACACCGATTCGCTGCTGCCGCCCGAGGAGTACTCGGGCTCCCGCAGGTCGTAGCGGGTTTCGGTGACGAGGTATTCGCGGTTGTCCGACTCGCGCGGGCAATGCGTCATCTGGAACAGGTAGCCCGGCGCCATGCCCACCACGTTGGTGTGGCCCGAGGCCAGCTCGTGCGCGCACTGCAGCTCCTGCAGGCGGATCCTGGCGTAGGCGTCGCCCTGCTGGTGCTCGGTGTAGCCGCCGAGCCATTCGTAGACCTCGTAGGTCGAATGCTCGTGCGGCTTCGGGTCCTGCTGCACGCTTTGCAGCGAGGCGCGCGACTTCCTGAAGTCGAAGTCGTCGAGCATCACGCGGCCGGAGGTGATCTGCTCGGACACGCGCCACTGGTCGATGCAGGGCTCCAGCGCGTTGACCACGCGGTCGCGCGGACGGTAGGCGATGCTCGCATGGCCGGGCAGCGGCTTGTAGCTGCCCGAGTCGTCGGCCAGCACCAGCAGGTGCGAGCCGTTGCTGTGCTCGAAGTGGTAGCCGATGCCTTCGTGCTCCATGAGACGGCTCACGAAGGAGAAGTCGCTTTCCTGATACTGCACGCAGTATTCCTGGGCGGTGTAGCTGCCCGTGAGGCGCTTCTCGAACTGGAAGCCGTACTTGCCCAGAACCTCGTCGAGCACCTCGGGCACGCTCTTGTTCTGGAAGATGCGACAGTCGGTGGTGCGCGTGAGGTACCACAGCCACGGCTGCACCAGCGCGCGGTAGATGTAGTGGCGGCCGGTTTCGTTGGCGCGGCCCACGAGCTCGAAGCGCACCACGGTGCCGTTGAGGAAGCGCGGGCCGCCTTCGTCGGCCAGTTCCAGCGTGAGCGAGGTGCCGAGCAGCTGCTTCAGATCGAGGCTGAAACTGGTGCTGACCATGTCCACCTCGAACTCGAAGAGCTGGGAGAGTCCTTCCTGTCCCCGCATCGAGCGGAACTTGAGCTGTTCTGAGCTCAGGACGGTGTGAACTTGGACGGTACGCTGCATTCGGAACTTCCCTGACCCTTGGGTTTCCGCGGCTGGGAAACCTTCGGTGACAGTCTAGAAATCCCTTATGTCACATAAATGACGCGAGGGGTGTCGGAGAGCTACTTTTCCCTCTGAAACACCCCTCGGAACGGTCACTGAAACAATGTGTAGAAGAAGCCCTTACAGGCCTCTTACGCGAGCCTTACATCGAGGCTTCGAGCATGGCCTTGTAGTCGTCGCGCGTGGCCAGGCGCGGGTTGGTCTTGTGGCAGTGGTCGGCCATGGCGCCGTCGATGATCTGCTCGAACATCGCGGGCGTCACGCCCACTTCGGCCAGGCCCTTGGGCAGGCCGAGGCGCGCGTTCATGTCGCGGATGGCGTCGCCCAGGTCGCAGGCCGAATCGAGGTGCATGGCCTGCGCCATGCGCTGCAGGCGCTGTTCCTTCTGCACCGATTCGGCGCCCGAATTGAAATGGATCACCGCGGGCAGGAAGAGGGCGTTGAGCGTTCCGTGATGCAGGCGCGGATCGACGCCGCCCAGGCTGTGGCTCAGCGAGTGCACGCAGCCCAGCCCCTTCTGGAACGCCATGGCGCCCTGCATCGATGCGCTCATGAGGTTCAGGCGCGCCTCGCGGTCGCTGCCATCCTTGGTCGCGCGTTCGATGTGACCCCAGGCGCGCTCCAGTCCGTCGAGGCCGATGCCGTCGGCTGGCGGATTGAACGCGGCCGACATGAAGGTCTCCATGCAGTGCGCGATGGCGTCCATGCCGGTGGCGGCCGTGAGCCGGGGCGGCAGGCCGAGCGTGAGCTCGGGGTCGCAGATGGCGGCCTTGGGCATCAGGAACCAGCTGTGGAAGCCGAGCTTGCGATGGTCGTCGACGATGACGATCGCGCCGCGCGCCACTTCGCTGCCCGTGCCGCTGGTGGTGGGCACCGCGATCAGCGGTACCACGCGGTCGGTGATGCGCGGCGAGCCGCCCTCGATGGTCGCGTAGGTCTTGAGCGGGCCCTCGTGCGTGGCCGCGATGGCGACACCCTTGGCGCAGTCGATGGCGGAGCCTCCGCCCACGGCGATGAGGCCGTCGCAGCGGCCGCTGCGATAGAGCTCGACGGCCGCGCGCACCGATGCCTCGGTCGGGTTGGAGGGTGTCTGGTCGAACACCGAGACTTCCAGGTCGGCGATGGCGTCGAGCGCCTTCTGCAGTACACCGGCCGCGCGGACGCCCGCGTCGGTGACGATGAGCGGGCGGTTGATGCCGATGCGCGCGCATTCGGACGACAGCAGCTTGATCGCGCCGAACTCGAACTGGATCTGTGTGAGGTATTGGATGAGTGCCATGGGGATGAAGGCCTCGGGGAGCCCGGGGCAGTACGATTGCCGACCAGCCAAATCTAACAAGAGCGATCAGTCTTGCACACGAAAGAAACCCTTGCCGCTGTCGCGCCCGGAACACCGTCCGGCACGCGGCTCACGCCGAAGATGGCCAGCGTGATCGAACGCATGGCACGCGCCGGCCATCCGCCGCTCGACCGGCAGACGCCCGACGAGGCCAAGGCCTCCTACGAAAAAGGCGCCGGCGTGCTCGAGGTGCCCAAGCCTGAACTGGCGCGCATCGAAGACCTCACCATCGCGGCCCGCGACGGATATGCGATTCCCGTGCGGCTGTACGCGCCTTCATCGGCTGTGCTGCCGGTGCTCATCTACTTCCACGGCGGCGGCTTCACCGTTGGCAACATCCGCACGCACGACACGCTGTGCCGCGTGCTGAGCGCCAGGAGCGGCTGCGCGGTGGTATCGGTCGATTACCGGCTGGCGCCCGCGCACAAGTTCCCGACGGCGTCGAACGATGCGTGGGACGCCTTCCAGTTCATCGCGAAGCAAGGCGCCAGCCTCGGCCTCGACCCGTCGAGGCTGGCCGTGGGCGGCGACAGCGCGGGCGGCACGCTCGCGGCCGTGTGCGCCATCCTCGCGCGCGACGCGGGCCTGCCGCTTTCGTTGCAGATGCTGATCTACCCCGGCACCACGGCGCACCAGGACACCGCCTCGCACCTGCGCCATGTCGACGGCCCGCTGCTCACAAAGGCGATGATCGACTTCTTCTTCTCGCAGTACGTCAACACGCCGGCCGACCGCGACGACTGGCGCTTCGCGCCGCTGCTGGCAGACGACGTCGACGGCGTGGCGCCGGCCTGGATCGGGCTGGCCGAGTGCGATCCGGTGGTGGACGAAGGCATCGCGTACGCCGACAAGCTGCGTGCGGCGGGCGTGCAGGTCGACCTGGAGATCTATCGCGGCGTGATCCACGAATTCATCAAGATGGGCCGCGCCATTCCCGAAGCGCTGCAGGCGCAGGACGATGCGGCCCGGGCGCTGCGGGAGGCCTTGCAGCCTTGAGCGCGGTCGCGCATGCCTACCGGTACGCGCACGCATCGGCCGCGCTGGCGGAGCCGTCGGGCCCGCGGCTGAGCCTCGCGACCTCCAGCCCGCAGGCCAATGGCGGTGCGGCGCATCCGCATTTCTTCGAAGGCCGGCTGCTGCAGCCCCGGCTGTGCGCCGAGTTGCTGAGTGCCGTGCACCTGGTGGTCGGCTCGCGCTTCTTCACGCCCGCCAACAGCGTCGCGCGCGCCATCGCGCTGGCCGATCCGGTGGTCACGGCCGGCGGCGAGCTGCTGCGCTTCGAGGGCTTTTCCTCATGCTGCAGCTGCTATGTGCGCGTGGACCTGCTGCCCGACTCCTATGACGGGCAGGTGGTGGGCAAGGGCACGACGAATGTCGATTTCAATGCTCCGATGCGCGCCGCACTCGCCCGGCTGCGCGACGCCGACGGGCTTGCGCTCTCGGTCGGGCGCGATGCGCTGACGCTGCAATCTGGCGACAGCGAGGTGGTCGAGCGCAAGGTGGCGCTGCCGCTGCGCTGGCTGCGCGGCATGGTCGAGGTGCAGTCGTACCTGGCCGGCATGCGGCACCGCTTCGAGCTCAAGGGGCTGGAGGCGTTGCGCTTCCTCCGCACGCTGCCCAAGGCATCCACCAGCCGCACGCCGCTTTGGGTAGTGCCGTCGCCGAAAGGTCCCTTCACCACGACCCGCCCGCACCCGCAAGGCGTGCGCGTGACCGACACCAGCCGGCTGCGCGTGCTCGAGGCCCTGTTGCCCAAGGCTCGGAGCCTTGCCGTGCATGCCGACGAAGCACAGCAGGCCAGCGCATGGGTGCTGGATTTTCCGGGCGCGCGGCTCACGCTGGCGCTCAGCGCAGAGCCCTGGCGCGGCTTCTCGGGCGAGGGACAGGCGTTGCGCGCGCTGATGCGCATGGACGACGAACGCGCGGTGTTGCAGGTGCGGGCGCAGCTGAACTGGCAGGCACTGATCGACGCGCCGGCGCTGGCGCGTACGCTGGACATCGCCGAGGCAAGCGTGGAAGACAGCCTGCGCATCCTCGGCGCCTCCGGCCTGGTGGGCTTCGACGTGGTCGAGCGCCGCTACTTTCACCGCGTGCTGCCGTTCGACCTGTCTTCGGTCGAGGACATGCACCCGCGCCTGGCCGATGCGCGCGAGCTCATGGCGCACGGCGCCGTCACCATCGCCAAGACCAGCCCGGTCGAGGCGCAGGTGAACAGCTCGGGCACTGCGTACAGCGTTCGGGAGATCGACGGGGAGCTGCGCTGCACTTGTCCCTGGTATGCCAAGCACCAGGGCGAGCGCGGCCCTTGCAAGCATGTATTGGCGGTGGAGGCGACGGCCTTCGCGGCGGAAGGCGGACAGTGAGAAATGCAGAGGAACTGCCGGCATTCGTGCCGGAGGGCGCGCTGGAGCAGGCGGTATACCAAGGCGACTTCGAGGCGGCGCTCGCGAGCCTGGAGGCCATGCCTGCCGCCGGTCGCAAGGCTTGCGGCGAATCGCTCGAGAAGATGGGCCAGATCATGCGATCGAGCCACTGGCAGGGCAGCCCGTACGCGCGCCAGTGGGGCGGAGAGGCCCAGGCCGCGCAGTACCGCGCGCTGCAGGCTGCCGTGGTCGTGTGCATGGAGCCCAAGGCCTTGCTCGACCATGCGAGCCTGCGGGTCGCGCTCGACCAGGAAACCGTCTTGGCGCTGTGCAAGCGCTTCGGCATCGATGCCGCCGGCTGGCGCGCCGCGCTGCAGCAGGCAGCCGAAGCGGGGCTGCGAGCCTTCGCGGCCCACATCATGCCGGTGCAGAACCTCGTCGCGGCGGGGCTGATCGATCGCCCGCAAGGCGATGAATACGCCATCGGCCTCATGGCCCTGCCGCGTGCGCTTTCCCGCCTGACCACCATGGACCAGCATTTCGAACGCGACCCCGGCCTGTACCGGGCCGTGCTCCGCCTCTTCGACGTGGAAGGAACCGGCGAACACAACCTGTCCGCGGTCGACAAGTACAACCACTCGCCGAAGAACTCCTGGTCGTACATCTTCATGGACGGCGTGGCGCGGGGCGAATTCACACGCGCGCAGTTGCTCGAGAAGACGCTGGGCACGCTGGAGAAAGACTGGCCCCAGTTTCGCGCGGGCTGGTTTTCTCGCTTTCACGACACGCTGGCGCCCGACGCCGAGGAGATGGCGCCGTTTGCCGCGCGCTACCTCGGCCTGTGCCAGAGCCGTATTCCGCCGACTGTCGCGCTGGCACTCGGTGCACTGAAAACGCTGCAGGCGGCGGGGCACGTCGACGGAGCATCGCTGCTGGCCGCGCTGCGCCCGGCGTTCCATGCCAGTGCCAAGTCGCAGGTCGAGGCCGCGCTGAAGCTGGCGGAGGCCGTCGTCGAGCGCGAGCCCTCGCTGGCGCACGAAGCCTCGGCGGTGGTGCTGTGCGGGCTGGTGCACGAGGCGACCGACCTGCAGAAGAAGATCGTCGAGCGGCTCAAGGGCTGGGGCGTGGACGATTCGGCGCGCGGTGAGCTGGCGGCGTATGTCGACAGCGTGGCGGCGGTCAACCGGCCGGCGCTTGCGGCACTGCTCGGGGATGCCTCCGCGCTCGCCATGGTGCCGGTGGTCGTCGAGCAGACTCCGGCAGAAGCTACGGGAGACGGCCCGACGGACCCGCTCGACGCCAGCCGTGCGCTCGTGCCGATCACCGAGCCTGCCGAGCTGGTCGAACGTATCGCCTTCGTGCTCGAGAACTCCAACGACATCGATGAGCTGGAGCGCGTCGTCGAGGCGCTGGTGCGCATGGCGCCGCTGCCGGAAGCGCTGGTGAAGCAGTGCGCACCCGTGGTCAAGCGAGGCCGAAAGCTGCTGCGCAGCGAGGTGCCGGCCCGGCTGGCGCGATTGCTGGTCTTCGTCACGAGCGGGGAGCGCCTGCCCGACCTGCGCGACGATCCGCGCCGGCTCGGCTTGCAGAAGCCGCAGGCCGACGAATTCCTGGCCTTGCGTATCGACGATCTCGTCAATCAGGCCGCAAAAGGTTGGGGCCTTGCACCGTTGTCGTCGGCCACGCATGCGCGGGGCTTCATCGATGCGGCGGTGTTCATCGAGCGCGTCGCGGCGTATCAGGCGCGCGGCGCGGAACCGAGCCTGGGAGAGCAGGCGAGGGGACTGCTGCGACTGGCCCCGGTGCAGGGGCAAGGCGCTGCGGTCTTGCAGGAGAAGGCCCGACGGCTGGCCGATGTTCCTCTGGTGCGTGCGTTGCGCCATGCGCTCGGCGAGGACGGCATCGTCATTCCGGCCAGGGCCGACCAGGCACAGGAGGCCCTGTTCGCGGCTGCCGCGCGCATCCGACACCCGGGCGGAGACGATTCGCGCGTGCTGGCGGCCCTGGGCGACGTCGGCCCCGACGGCGCGAGCGCAGCCCGCTACACATGGTCGGTGAGTTCACGGAGCTCCACCTACGACGGCAAGACCTACGTTCATCACGACTTCCTGCTGGCGTCCATTGCGGTACATCAGGACACGCCGCACGCGCTCGTCGCGGTGCGCCGCGCCGGCATCGAGGGCGACTACGACGAAGCCCTGCTGCGCTACGCAGCCACGGTGCTGCCGTCGTCGCTGGAGAGCTTCTTCGCGGCCGGCTGCCGCGAGATCGGCAACAACCTCGACTGGTGGGAGGCGCAGTGGCAGAACCGCGCCTACCTCGTGCCGCTGCTCGATCCCACGGTGCCCGTCACCGCCTCGCAGCCGATGGCGGTGCTGTTGCTGGCTTTGGCCCTTGCGGGCAAGGAGCCCGGGCAGACGGCGCTTGCCGTCGATGCGCTGGTGCATGCCTTCACCGAGGCGCGGCTCGACGTGCCGGCGCTGGGGGCGCAGATGCGCGCGCTGCTGGCTTCATCGCTCGCGATGGCCAAGCGCTACGGAAAGAGCCTGCAGTCGGCGGTGCGCGCCGATGTTCGACTGGCCGCGCCGGTCTTCGACCTTCTCTGCGAGATGCTCGCGGCGGACGTCGAAAATCCACCCAAGGACCTGGCCGCGCTGATGGAGCTGCTGCTCGAGATCGCACTGAGCTCGCAGCGTGCACTGCCCCCGACCACGCTGGGGCTGCTGAAAGAGCTCAAGCTCGGCGGCAAGGGCCGTGCGGTACAAAAGGACCTGCTTGCCCTGGGCCTGGGCTCGCCGGCCTGAGCCTTGGGTGCTTCGGATTGCCGCAATCCATTTCCATCCTTCGATTCCACCAACTATTCCGGAGACATGAATGCAACGTAGCGATTTCCGCTTTTTCCACCGCCTGCGCGTACGCTGGGCCGAAGTCGACATGCAGAAGATCGTCTTCAACGCGCACTACCTGATGTACTTCGACACCGCCATCGCGGACTACTGGCGCGCGCTGGCGCTGCCGTACGAGGAGTCGATGCATTCGATGGGCGGCGACCTGTACGTGCGCAAGGCGACGGTCGATTTCCAGGCTTCGGCGCGCATCGACGACGTGCTCGACGTGGGCATGCGCTGCGCGCGCATCGGCAATTCGTCGATGGTGTTCGAGGGCGGGCTGTTCCGGCAGGACCAGTTCCTGGTCGGCTGCGAGCTGGTCTACGTGTTCGCGGACCCCGCCACGCAGACTTCGAAGCCGGTGCCGGCGGCGCTGCGCGAGGTGCTGACGGGCTTCGAGGCCGGCGAGTCGATGCGCAGCATCGAGACGGGTGACTGGGCCACGCTCGGCGAAGGCGCCAGTGCCTTGCGGCGGGCCGTTTTCATCGAAGAGCAGAACATTCCCGAAGCACTGGAGTGGGACGAGCAGGACGCCGTGGTGTTGCACGCAGTGGCACGCAACCGCCTCGGCCAGGTGATCGCCACGGCACGCCTGCTGCCGGCCGAGAACGGCATCTCGCACATCGGCCGCGTGGCCGTGCATCGCAACCTGCGCAGTGGCGGCCACGGCGCGGCGGTGATGCAGGCGCTCGAAGATGCCGCCAGGGAGCGCGGCGCCAGCGTGGTCGCGCTGAACGCGCAGCGCAGCGCGGAGCGCTTCTATGTGCGGCTGGGCTATGTGCCGCACGGCGAGGGCTTCGAGGAGGCCGGCATCCCGCACATCGAGATGCGCCGGTCTCTTCTTTCTTCTTCCTCTCAGTAGCGGCTGGGCGGGTCCGGCACGTAGCCGGGTTCCAAGCCCGGGAATGGCGACGGACCAGCCGGGCGCGGCCAGCGCGGCGGAGGCGGCACCGGGATCACGCCGGCGGCGACGAGGTTCTCGCGGCTGTCGTAGCGGATGCGCACCACCTCGTCGGGCGACGACTGCGCGCGCTCGAAGGTGGTCTTGCCCACATACGAAGTTTCGCGGCGGCCATGCGCTGTGCCCAGGCTCGGACTGGGCGCGGATTGACGAGCCAGGTTTCCGGAAGACTCGGCGGCCGCAGCGGGCGCGGCGCTGTCGGTTGCACCGGCCTTTGCACGCGCATCGCCCTGGTACGACGACGATTCGCTGCGGCGCTCGCGCTCGGGGCCGTATCCGCCGTATTCGTCGCGGCGCGGGAAAGGAGTGATCGGCGGAGGCGGCGGCTCGGGCATGCGCTCGCGGAACATCGCGACGCCGATCACGCCCACGTCGTCGGGCCGGCCGGTACGGCTGGCGTAGGAATTGCCGGCCGCTGCGAATTCGAAGGCCGCGATCTGCGAGTCGCTCTTGCGCCAGCCGGTGATGTCGCTGCGCTCGCGCGCGCTGAACACGTAGCCGTTCTGGCCGACGCCCGCGGTCTCGCCGGTGACCACGTTGACGCCGTCGACGGACATCACGGCCATGATGCGTTCGCCCATCGCGTTGCGTGCCCGGATGGCGTAGCGTGCGCCGGGACGCCCGGCCACCCAGTATTCGCCGCGATGGCGGTAGATAGGCAGCTCGGCGCCGGTGCCGCGGTCGACCACGCTGATCTGCATCAGCGAGCCGATGCGGCTGGACGGCGTGGAAGGAACATAAGGTCGTTCCGAGGTCTGCGCGCAGGCCGAGAACGAAGCCACGGCACTCAGGGCCAGGGCGGTGGAGAAGAGTCTGCGCTTCATGGTGTGTCTTCCTTGCCGGAGTTGATCGGTGCAGGCTTCTACGGAGCGGCACCGCCGGCGGGGTTAAACGACGCGCAAAAAAATGGCGCTATCTCTTCGATAGCGCCAAACGCTCCTTTTCTCCAGGGGCGTTGGGGGTAGGGTCGCTCAGATGTCTTCGAGCAATGGATAGGGCAGCGGCTCGACCGTGAGCGAGGGGCCATCGGCCGCGCCCGCGCGCAAGCCGCCGGCCTCGAGCGCGGCGATCTGCATCGAGATCAGTGCGGACCAGCCGCCATCGGGTGCCGGCGCGGCTTGCGCCACGGTGCCCACGGGCTGTTCGGCATCGCCGGCGGCGAACACTTCCTGCCCCACGGACACCGGAGCATCGGCCTGTACGAGGTACGTGCGGCGCTTGAGCGTGCCGCGGAACTGGCTGCGCGCGACCACTTCCTGGCCGGGGTAGCAGCCCTTCTTGAAGTTCACGCCGCCCACGGATTCGTAGTTGATCATCTGCGGCACGAAGGCCTCGATGACCGGCGTGGTCAGGGTCACGATGCCGCTGCGGACCTCGCTCCACTGCCAGAGGTTGTCGTCGAGCGTCGGGCCCGCGGGGGCGGCATGGCCGGCCGGCGCGATCCAGAGGGCGCGCGGCACGCCGTCCGCCGGGTACAGCGACACGGCGCTGACCTCGTCGCCGATGGCGGTGCGCTTGCCGGGCGCGGCGGCAGCGTCGAGGCCATTGGCTGTCAGGGCGGTGCCGGCCAGGCCGTACAGCGCGTATTGCTCAGTGGCATCGGTCAGCTTGGCCTTGGCGCGAAGCACATACATCGACAGGCGCTTGAGCGTCGCGGCGAGGATGTCGCGGCTGCACACCAGCAGGATCAGGTCGGGTTGCGGCTTGATGCCGATGAAACTTGCGATCACACGGCCTTTGGCGGTGCACAGCGCGGCCAGTCGGGCGTCGGAGGCACCGAGCAGGGAGAAGTCCTGTGTGAGCTGGCCGTGGAGGAAACTGGCGGCATCGGGGCCTTCGGCACGGATCACGCCGAGGTGGGAGAGGGCGGTCACCCCATTGAGAACGACAGTGGTCATCGCTGAATTATCATGGCCGGGCTTGTTCCTTCGGGGCGGCAGGGGCTCCAGCCCTTCGGTTCGCAAGGGCACCGTTTTTCTATCCGACGCCTCCGTCTTTTTCTCCGTCATCCCCACATCGGACTCGTGCGCAGCTTCTTCCTCACGCTTTTCCTGCTCGCCGCCCTGGCCGCGCTCGCGCTCGGCGGCGCCGGCCTCTGGTGGGTGCACCAGCCGCTCAGGCTGCCGGCGCCCAGCGTCGACCTGTCGGTAGAGCCCGGCACCACGCCGCGCGGCATCGCCCAGGCCGTGGCCGACACGGGTGTCGACGTGCAGCCGCAGCTGCTCTACCTGTGGTTCCGCGTTTCGGGGCAAGACCGCCAGATGCGCGCCGGCAGCTACGAGCTGGAGCGCGGCGTCACGCCCAAGCTGCTGCTCAACATCCTGGTGCGCGGCGAGGAAGCCACGCGCAGCTTGGTGCTGGTCGAGGGCTGGAACATCCGCCAGGTGCGCGCCGCGCTCGCCAAGGCCGACCAGCTCAAGCCCGAGAGCGTCGGCATGACCGACGAGGCGCTCATGGCCAGGCTCGGCAAGCCGGGCCTGCACCCGGAAGGGCGCTTCTTCCCGGACACGTACACCTACTCTAAGGGCTCGACCGACGTCGCCCTGCTGCAGCGCGCGATGCGCGCCATGGACAAGAAGCTCGAAGCCGCCTGGGCCGCCCGCGCCTCCGACTTGCCGCTGAAATCGGCCGATGAGGCGCTTATTCTGGCCAGCATTGTCGAAAAGGAGACAGGAAAGGCCAACGACCGGGCGGAAATCTCGGCCGTGTTCACCAATCGCCTGCGCATCGGCATGCCGCTGCAGACCGACCCGACGGTCATCTACGGCATGGGCACGGCCTTCGACGGCAACCTGCGCAAGAAGGACCTGCAGACCGACACCCCCTGGAACACCTACACGCGCGGCGGCCTGCCGCCCACGCCGATCTCCATGCCGGGCAAGGCGGCGCTGCTGGCGGCGGTGCAGCCGGCGCAAAGCAAATCGCTGTACTTCGTATCGCGCGGCGACGGCACCAGCCAGTTCAGCAGTTCGCTCGACGATCACAATCGTGCGGTCAACCGCTACCAGCGTGGCGGCGGCGATTCCAAATCGAAGGCGACCCAATGAGTGAGCAAGGTCTGTTTCTGACGCTGGAAGGCATCGACGGCGCAGGCAAGTCGAGCCATCTCGATGCGCTGGAGGCGCTGTTCAAGGCGCAGGGCCGCACGGTGGTGCGCACGCGCGAGCCCGGCGGCACGCCGCTGGCCGAGACGCTGCGCGGCCTGATCCTCGAACAGCCGATGGACCCGCTGACCGAGTCGCTGCTGGTGTTCGCGGCGCGGCGCGATCACATCGTGCAGGTCATCGAGCCGGCGCTGGCGCGCGGCGACGTGGTGCTGTGCGACCGATTCACCGACGCCACCTTCGCCTACCAGGGCGCGGGGCGCGGCTTCGACCCGGCCGTGCTTTCGACGCTGGAGCAATGGGCCCAGGCGGGGAGGGCGGCACTGCCCGCCTCGACGCTGCTGCAGCCGCACATCACGCTGTGGTTCGACCTCGCTCCCGAAACCGCCGCCCAGCGGCTGGCCGGCGCCCGGGTGCCCGACAAGTTCGAGGCGCAGCCGGTCGAGTTCTTCCGCCGCGTGGCGCAGGGCTATGCGGACCGCGCGAGCGCCGATGCCCGGCGTTTCGTGCGCATCGACGCCAGCCAGACGCGCGAGCAGGTCTGGCTGCAGATCGAGTCCGAATTGACGGCGCGCGGCGTCTTGGCCGGCGGAGGCGCCGGATGAGCGCCGAGGCACTGTCCCCCTGGCTGCGCAGGCCGCTGACCGAGCTGCTGCGCCAGCGCGGCCATGCCTGGCTGCTGCAGGGCCCGTCCGGCATCGGCCAATACGAACTGGCGCTGGCGCTGGCTTCCGCATGGCTGTGCGAACAGCCGACGCAGGAGGGCGTCGCCTGCGGCAATTGCCCGAGCTGCCATGCCATCGAGGTGCGCACGCATGCCGACCTTTGCGTGCTGATGCCCGAGATCGCCATGCACGAGCTCAACTGGCCGCTCGACGAGAAGGCGCAAGCCGAAATCGACGACAAGAAGCGCAAGCCCAGCCGCGAGATCCGCGTCGAGGCGATGCGCGACGCGGTCGGCTTCGCCCAGCGCACCAGCGCGCGCGGGCGCGGCAAGGTGGTGCTGGTGTATCCGGCCGAGCGCATGAACACGATCACCGCCAACGCGCTGCTGAAGACGCTGGAGGAGCCCGTCGGCGACGTGCGCTTCGTGCTCGCGAGCGAGGCCGCCTGGCAATTGCTGCCGACCATCCGCAGCCGCTGTCTGGGCTTCACGCTGCCCTGGCCCGAAACCGCCGAGGCCGAGGCCTGGCTGGCCGCGCAGGACGTGCCCGCGGCCGACGCGCCCGCCTTGCTGCGCGCCGCCGGCGGCCGGCCCAGCGACGCTCTGCGGCTCGCCCGATCGGGGCAGTCGCCGAAGGCCTGGGCCCTGCTGCCCAAGGCCATGGTGCGCGGAGACGTCGGGGCGCTTGCAGATCATCTGCCCGCGCAAGCTGTTGGCGCCCTGCAGAAGCTCTGCCACGACCTGATGGCTGTCGGCAACGGCGCCGCTCCCCGTTTCTTCGATGCCGCCGACCTGCCGGCGGCGCCGTCCCGGCTGGCGCTCGCGCGCTGGTCGAAGTCGCTCGCAAGTGCCGCGAGAACCGCGGAACACCCGTTCAATGCGGGCCTCATGCTCGAAGCGCTTGTGAGCGAAGCGCGAACCACCCTAAACTCTGCCGCTCGTCGCCCATGAACCAACCTGCCGCTTCAGCTGCGTCCGCAGCAGCCTCCACACCCGCCCGGCCGAGCGTCATCCAGCTCGCGATCAAGGAAAAGGGCGCGTTGTACGCGGCCTACATCCCGCTGTTCGCCGAAGGCGGCATCTTCATTCCGACCTCGCGCGAATACCGGCTGGGCGACGACGTCTACGTGCTGCTGACGCTGCCTGAAGACCCGCAGCGTTACCCGGTGGCAGGCAAGGTCGCCTGGATCACGCCGCCGCGCGCCGCCGGCAACCGGGCACCTGGCGTGGGCATCCGTTTTCCTTCGGACGAGAAGTCGCGCCAGCTGAAGGCGCGCATCGAGGCGGCGCTCGGCGGCTCGATGGCATCCGACCGCCCCACGCAAACCATCTGAGTTTTCCGCCGTCCATGTGACGCGGAACTCGTTCGACGGCGCCACCCTCCCATACACAGGCCGACAGCCCGGGCGGGCCTGACAAGGGCGAGCGCCGCGCACTCCATCCATTCCGATGTTCACAGACTCCCACTGCCACCTCACGTTTCCCGAATTCGCGGGCCAGATGCCGCAGATCCGCGCCGCCATGGCCGCGGCGCAGGTCGACCGGGCCCTCTGCATCTGCACCAAGCTCGAGGAATTCGACGAAGTGCAGGCCCTTGCCGCCAGCTACGACAACTTCTGGGCCAGCGTGGGCGTGCACCCCGACAACGAAGACATCGCCGAGCCGACGGTCGAAGACCTGGTGAGCCTTTCCGCAAGGCCGCGCGTGGTCGCCATCGGCGAGACCGGCCTCGACTACTACCAGATGGAGGAGCGCAAGGGCGGCCGCAGCATCTCCGACCTGGAATGGCAGCGCGACCGCTTCCGCGTGCACATCCGCGCAGCCCGCCAGACGCGCAAGCCGCTGATCATCCACACCCGCGAAGCTTCGACGGACACGCTGGCGATCCTCAAGGAGGAGGGCGAGGACGCCTCTCCCGGTGCCGCCGGCGGCGTTTTCCATTGCTTCACCGAGACCGCCGAGGTGGCGCGCGCCGCGCTCGACCTGGGCTTCTACATCTCGTTTTCCGGCATCCTGACCTTCAAGAAGGCGCAGGACCTGCGCGACGTCGCCGCCTTCGTTCCGCTCGACCGCATGCTGATCGAGACCGACAGCCCGTACCTCGCGCCGGTGCCGTACCGCGGCAAGACCAACAACCCGTCGTACGTGCCCTACGTGGCGCAACAGATCGCAGAGCTGCGGAAGATGCCCGTGGAGGCCATCGCCAAGGCCACGAGCGACAACTTCGAAACATTGTTCAGGGAAGTCAAATCATGAAAAACTACTTCAAGAAATCGATTTATCTTATTGTCATTGCTGCATCTTTTGCTGCCCACGCCGGTTCGTTCGAAGACTTCTTCCGGGCCGTGCGGGGCGACAACGCCAGCGGCGTGCGCAACCTGATCCAGCGCGGCTTCGACCCCAACACGCGCGACGAACACGGCCAGACGGGCCTGCTGATCGCGCTGCGGGAGCCGTCGCCCAAGGTCGTGAAAGTGCTGATCGAAGCGCCGCAGACCGACGTCGACATCGCCAGCCCGAAGGACGAGACCCCGCTGATGCTGGCCGCCATCAAGGGCCAGCAGGACGTGGTCGACCAGCTGCTCAAGCGCGACGCCGCCGTCAACAAGACCGGCTGGACGCCGCTGCACTACGCGGCCACCAGCGGGCAGATCGCGATCATGAAAGTGCTGCTCGAGAACTTCGCCTTCATTGATGCCCAGTCGCCCAATGGCAGCACGCCGCTGATGATGGCGGCCATGTACGGCTCGAACGACGCAGTGAAGCTGCTGCTGGACGAGGGCGCGGACACCACCATGAAGAACCAGCTTGGCATGACCGCCGTCGACTTCGCGAACAAGGCGAACCGCTCGGAAGCCGCTTCGATGATCGCCGCGGCAGCCAACGCAAAGGCCAGCGCGGCCAAGGCCGTTCCGAAGGACGGCAAGTGGTAAGTCCCTGAAGGGAGCCCCTTATTAGCGCGGCTGTTGCTGCGTCGTGCAGTGGATGCCGCCGCCGCCCGCGGCGATGGCGTCGATGTCGAGCTGAACCACCTCGCGGCGCGGAAACAGCTCGCGCAGCAGCGAACGGGCATTGCCGTCGGCCCGCGAGTCGCCGAACTGCGGCGCGATCACCGCGCCGTTGCACACGTAGAAGTTGATGTAGCCCGCCGCGAACTCGGGCGTTTCGAGCTTCTTGCGCACCGATTCCGGTCCCTTGAGCACTTCCACGCGCAGCCGCTGGCCGCGCGCATCCGTGGCCTGCTTCAGGATTTCCAGGTGCCGCCGGGTGACGGCACGGTCGTAGGAATCGGGGTCTTCGTCCAGCCCGGCCACCACCACGCCCGGCGACGCGAAGCGGGCGTAGAAGTCGGTGTGGCCATCCGTGATGTCGCGCCCCGCGATGCCCGGCAGCCAGATGATCTTGCGCAGGCCCAGCAGCCGTTTCAGTTCGGCCTCGCAGGCTTCCTTGAGGGCAAGCCGGGATAAAGCCAGTTTTGACTCATAAGCCCTGCGGTTATTTAGTCAGAACCTTTTATGCGATTCCGTCACTCAATCGCGAGGCTGAAGGCTCTCCAATGGTTCGATCAGTTCCACCCACCTTTGCAGCGTAGAGATCGTTTGCAGAATCTCCGCAGTCGCATCGAAGGCTAGCTCCGGCAGACTCCCCTGGCTCGTTGAGACCGACAGCCCTGCGCCGTTGATCACGGCGTGAGCCATGCCGTGCAGCCGCAGCAGGATGTCCCGAAGGCCATCCTGCCCTCGCGCACGCCCAACAATCCTGTCCAACTCTTCGACCGCGCTCAGAAGCGCTGTGGTGTCGTAGCTGCTTTGCGCACGCGTCAGCGCAGCCCGGTCCAGCCGGCCGTAGGCCGTGACGATGGTGGCGTCTGGATCGCTCATGTCCCTGCTCCTTTCTGCCCGGCGCGCTGCGCCTCTGCGGCAGCAGCTCGCGCGCGCTTGGCCGCCTCCCGAAACTGCGACTCCTTGACCCAGGGCTCTGGTGGCCGCTTCAGGTCGAGGTGGTAGTTGCCGAAACGCTTGATGCCCGAGGTCATGTACGGACTCAGGTATTCGACATCGGCCGCAGTCACCGGCTCCCCGTCGGCGTACATCTCCTGCAGCACTCGCATCATGTCCACCGTGTTCTGCAGGATCACCGACGACGCCACCAGGTCGATGAAGCGCACCCGCTTCTGCTGCTCGTTGGGATCGTTCTCGTTGATCACGTCGCCCCCAAAGTCCAGCCACTTCGTGAATGCGTGGTACGACTCGATCTTGTTCGTCGTGGCACTGACTTCCTGGCGCATCTCCTTGCTGGAGATCCAGCGCAACAGATAGACGGTGCGCAGCACGCGGCCGAGTTCGCGAGCCGCGGCAAAGAGCCGGTTGTGCCGCCCTTCCTGGCTGAGCTTGCGCAGCAGCATCGGCGAGGCGATCCGTCCGGCCTGGATCGAGATGGACACCTGCATGAGATCCCGCCAGTGGTCGCGGATCAGCTTCCAGTCCACCACGTCGCTGAACAGGCGGTCGATATGGCGATAGCGCGTGCCCTTCTCGGGTCGATAGAAGCGCAGGTCCTTCCAGTTCCGGATGCGAGGCATCAACTGAATGCCGGCCAAGTGCGTGAAGGCGAAGACCGTTTCCGACTGACCATGGGTGTCCGAATACACCGTGTCAGCCTGCACGCTCAGGCCCGCCTTCATCAGACCCTCGATGACATAGACCGCTTCGAGCACCCCTGGTGGTATGAAATGACGGAACACCGCGATGTAGTTGTCAGCCACATGCCGATAAGCCACCGCCCCCATGCGCCGGTACCGGAAATGCATGCCTACCAGCAGGTTCTGGTCGTAGAAATCGTACTGCGTGCCATCGGCCGCCACCTTCTTGCCCTCGCCCCATAGCTTGGGCAACTCGAGCCGCAGGTACAGCTCGGTCAGATCCCGGCAGGCGTTGTCCAACTGGTCCAGGCTCATGTGCCGCTGGTTGGCATAGGACAGCTGATGCGGTGTCACCCCATTGGACAGGTGGCGCGCGGCCTGGTTGGGCCCGAGGTTGCAGCCCATCGCGAACACGGTCAGCAAGTAGCGCTCGCGTGCGTTGCGAAGTTTGGGATCGTCGCCTGACTGCGGACCAAAATTCCGCGTAAATCCGGTCCAGTGCTCAATGTTGGCCAGAACATCCAGCAGGTTGCGCGGCACCGTGCGATTTTCGATAGCGGCGTGCAAAGCGATGGCTGACGCTGGCACTTCGCGCGCAACGACACGCCGCAAGGTCGGCTCGCCGGTGCTGCCGATCACCACGTCTCCTGCATGCTGCGGGAACTCTTCATCGACTTTTTCGGCTGTCTCGGTGAGCAGCTGCTTGAGACCGTCGACGAAGTCACCCGCGGTGGCTGGTATGCCGATCCGGTCGCAGTAAGTCGGCAGAAGCGCTTCGCACTCCTTCCAAGGCAATAGCTGCGCGCGATAGTCGGCAAAGGATTCCGAGCCTTCGATGCACACATCGCCGGAGCGAAGATCGCCGCTCAGATAACTGAACACGCACACCTCCAGGTAGCGCCGGTTCGTCGGGGGTCCCAGGCCATGCGAACGGCGCACCAGCTTGCGCCAGCGCTCGGAGGCGAACGACAGCGTCAGGTCGTCTGAGATCCACTCGACCTTGCGGTGTTCGTTGGCCAGCACGACCTCCAGGGCATCGAGCAGATTGCGGTCCTGGGTGGCCGCCTCGAAACGCAGCGCCTTCGCCATCCGGAACATCGCCGCGCGCCAGCTGCTGAAGGCCTTCCAGATCAACGGCAGGTGGTTGCCGCCGCTCCACACGCGAATTGCTTCGCAGTCCGTCCTCAACTGATCGAGGTTGCCGTGCGGCGCAAGCAGATCGCGCACGCGTTGCCCGGTACTGGCGTCATCCAGGTTTTCTGCAAGGATCTCCAGCACCTGCTCCAGCGTGGCCACCAGTTCCTCGCTCAGTTCGCGCTGGCGCGCCTGGATCACCTGCAGCTCCTCCTTGGCGGTTTTGTGAATGGCTCCGATGCGGCGAATGAACATTTCGGCCACGTCGTCGCGCGCTCTCACGCGCATCTGACGGATCAAGGCCAGGATCAGTGTGTAGCGCTTGGCGGGCAACAGATCCTTCATGTCGCCCGCATCGAGCGCTGATGCCATCTCGGCCATGTGCTTGAGTTTGGTCGCCGGCACACCGTCGAGCAGCGCATCGCTGTCGGGCAAGGACTCGAGCCAGGTCAACTGGTCCAGCAGCAAATCGAGATGCTTGCGCGAGGCCTTTTTCGCAGACCTCTTGATCTGGTTGTACAGCGTGCGCCGGGCAGGCAGTTCGGCGGCCAGCAACCGATCAAGCCAGTTTCGCTGGGCCAGCGTCAGGCGTTGGGTGATGCGCTTGTGCAAGGCGGCCTCGGCGGCCGTATGCGCTTGCTCGGCTATTTCGTCGAGTGTGCGAAACACCGGCAGCTCGTAACCCAGTCGCACCAATTCCTCGATCGTGATGTTGATGATGTCGACGCGGGTTTCCACGATGCTGCCGGCCTGTTGGGCAAGCTGAATGGTCAGTTTGCGTGTCTGCCCATCGGTATAGGGCTTCACACCAAGCAGTTCGCGTATCGCTTTGTGGTGCCGATACAGCGTGGCCAGCGATGCGAACTCGATCTTCTCGGTAGGCGCCACGCCCAAGGTAGCTGACACATGCTCGACGAGCTCGACAGGAATGGCTTCGATCGCTGGAAAGTGGCACAGGAACTCGAAGCATTTGAGCAGCACGAGCAACGCCAGGCGACGTTCCGGCGTTCTCGAATGCCGCTGCGCCCACTCGATTTCCTCAGGCCTTGGCGTGAACGACGCCTGTAAGTCCTTGAGCGTCAACGTTCGAGGAAATCGAGGGTAAGCAGTACGTTCAATGCTCGCCATGGCGCAAAACTCCCACAAGGCAGGGTCGATCTGGACACGCAGCGTAGCCGATGGCGGTTGCTACTATTTGCGCATGTCTCGGCTGACGCCAATCCTCGCATTGATCCCCGCGCTGCTGTGGCTGCCTGCCGCGGCGCAAGTGCCGGGCATGGCTGTTCGCGATGCGGGCAGCTATCAAGGCTTGGAATCCGACGCGTAGCTCAACACGCTCAGGGCAATCCTGGCGCAGCCAGAGTCGATTATCGATCTGGCCCGCGTGAAGCTGACTGTCGATCACATGCTCGATCCCAGCATTGACGTCGAAGGCACTTCTACTTCGGCGCGGACAGCTGGTGGGCTCGAGGTCTGGTGCGAGCAAGAAACGCGGTCGCCTGACGACGCGCTCCGCTGCCGCGAGCAAGCTTCTTCAGTGCGATGCCATGACGTTGACCTGATCGGACACGTCCAGCAGCTTTCCTTTTTGCGCGTAGTAGCGATCGAGTCTCCACTCCGTCAGGATGTCCATCGCAAGGGAGAAAGTCCCAAGTTTCAGCGCATAGAGACTCGCGAGAGGAAAATCGCTTTCGGATTCCAGGGCCAGGACCAAGCGGGCGAGAGTCCGGGACTTTTCGCTGCTGGGGTCGGCGGTGATGATCCGGCGGGCTTCTTTGATCGCGTTCATGCTATTCCTTTTGAAAAGCAGATCAGGGGCGGCTGTCACAGCCCCGAAACGCAGTGCTGGCCTACTCAGCGCCATGTAGGTAATTATTGCTTTTCAGGCAAGGAGTGCCAAGGTTCTCCGGTCGGCGCCGCCGTCTAGGGAAGGTCTGATCAAGTCCACGGATGGCCGCTCTGAACGTTGAACACGCACGCTGAAGGAGGACCAACGATGAGCCAGATCAGTTTTTCGGATGCCGAGCATGCAGGCAAGAGGAAGAAGACGCGCCGGGAAGTCTTCCTTGCCGAGATGGAACTGGTCGTGCCTTGGAAGGCGCTACTCAAAGTCATCGAACCACACTACCCGGTGGCGGGGCGAGGACGCCGACCGTATCCGCTCGAAGCGATGCTTCGTGTGCACTTGATGCAGAACTGGTTCGCGTTGAGCGATCCGGCGATGGAGGAAGCCCTGTACGAGATCACCTCGCTGCGCACGTTCGCAGGCCTGGGCATGGAGTCGATTCCCGATGAGACGACGATCCTGAACTTCCGCCACTTGCTGGAGGCCAGCGATCTGGCGGAGGACATCTTCAAGCAGGTCAACGCCCACCTGGCCAGGAAGGGGCTGCTTCTGAAGAGAGGCTCCATCGTGGACGCCACGATCATCGCGGCGCCCAGTTCGACAAAGAACGAGAGCGGCGAGCGAGATCCGGAGATGCACCAGACGAAGAAGGGCAACCAGTGGCACTTCGGGATGAAGGCGCACATCGGCGTGGACGCGGACTCGGGGCTGGTGCACACGGTGACGACCACGGCCGCCAACGAGGCAGACGTGGAGCAGGTGAGCGACCTGCTGCACGGCAAGGAGAGCGAGGTGTGGGCAGACTCGGGCTATCGCGGAGCACAGAGTCGGGTGAAGCGCAGCGTGCAGTGGCACATTGCAGGCAGGCCCAGCGACATGGCGAAGATGCCCGAGGGCCGAGCCAAAGCCAGAGCGCGCAAGCAGGAATACCAGAAGGCCAGCATCCGGGCAAAGGTGGAGCATCCGTTCCGGGTGATCAAGCGGCAGTTCGGCTTGGCGAAGGTGAGGTTCAGGGGGCTGGCCAAGAACACGGCGCATGTGATCACGCTGTTTGCACTGTCGAACCTGTGGATGGCCAGGAAGAAACTGATCGCGATGCTGGGACAGGTGCGTCTGCAGACGGCATGAAGGGCCGCAGGGCCTCTCAAACGCATGGGATGCTCGGTGAGACGAGCCTGTGAGCGCAACGACCAAATACGCGCGCTCGCCATCAAGCCAATTTACGACTTGATCAGACCTTCCCTAGCACCGGTCACTTGTCGAGGCATGTGTTTTGCAGGCTTGAAGGCTCATGCGCCATTCGTTCGTATATCGTGGGGTTCGGGTTGACGTGTCGCTCCAGAAGCAGGGCGATACGTGTCGCTGGCGTTGCGAGCTGGGCGATGGGTCAAGGCTTCGAGCTGCAGATGGCGGCTCAAGCTCGATCAGCGAAGAGTTGCACTTGGCATGCGCAGCGGCGCGCCGCGAAATCGACCGGCGTAGCCGTAGTTTTGGCGCCCACCATGAGTGATTCCATTCTGAGCCTTAAAGGTCCAACGAGTGACATTCAGCAACAGATTTGTCTGGGTGATTCTGAAGCGACGGCCTCTCGATGAGGCGTCGAGATGGCGGCCTCATTCTGGACCTGTCTTGCAAAAGTCAGAGCGGAGCAATCAGGGTACATAGCCGGCCGGTCAATCTTGACGACCCGACGCGGGCTGAGGAAGGATCAGCAGGTATAGGGCTTCACGCCGAGCAGTTCGCGTATCGCTTTGTGATGTCGATCTTGGCCCGACTTCCCCCAAATTGACAAGCCTTTATGCGATCGCGCTGGGACTGCCAAAGAAGGCAGAAAGAAATGGACATCGCTCACGTGCGACTTGGGTGCCGTGGTATCCCCAGCCAAATTTTCCTATACCAAAAAGAGGTGCGCACCCACGACACCTGAGACGGACCTTCCTTTGCCTAGAAGCTACTATGATTTCGGGTTAGTCGTCTGGCTTGATGTTATCGCCCGCGTCTTCAGGCTTCAGTTTGCCAAGCCCAAAAAGAACGAGGAAGTTTGCGAGCGCGAGCACGAAGCCGATGTCGTAATAGCCAAAGCCGACCGCAGCGCCGACCACGCCAGTGTTCAGGATGCTCGCTGCGGTCGCGGTGCCGTGGGTTGATGCGCCAGCCTTGAGGATGGCACCGCCACCGATGAAGCCGATGCCGGTTATCACCCCTTCGAGGATTCGGGCTTGGCCAACTGAACGCTCGCCGAGTACTTCGATCGCCAACAGTACGAAGCCGCAACTGGCCAGGGCGACGATCGGAAAAGTACGAAGGCCGGCGCTCCTTGAGCCACGCTCGCGATTCCAGGCGATCGGAAGGGTAAACAGAAATGCCAATGTCATACGCACTAAATGATTGGCAACGTCACCCCACGTCCCCCACATCGAGTTCGTCATCGCAACTTTGTTGCTAATTGAAGTTGGTGCGGCAAGTGGTGATTCATGAATCCGCCGAGGGCCCAAAATTCAGCATGCAGTACCACCACGCAATCAGCTGCTTGGATCCCGAATATCGAGTGCCGTGCCGAAGCGCGTGGACGGAGGAAGGGGGACAGATCCGATAACGATCAAGGCGCGTCTTGACGCAAATAACGAGCATTTTGTTGCAGGGCATGATTGTTTCAATTTCGGCAGTTGGATACGAATAGCGCCTCCTTGGCAATCCTTCCCAATCTTGTTTGACGCTCATCTCGGCGAGCAAGTGCTTGATGGCCTCGGTGTAATGCTCGAACTCTTCGGCCGATTCTGAAACTCCAAGCCGTTCCTTCATCGATTGGAGGATCAAATGATACTTAGCCCAACAAAAATCTGCACGGGCACCCACAAGGGTGCTTGGAGCGAGGGCGCCTTCATGATGAGATGGTCCGCCGGCTCTCCAACACATAGCCCATGCCCCGCACCGTATGCAGGAGCTTATCGTCGAAGCCGTCGTCGATCTTGTCGCGCAGTCGTTGGACGGCCACATTCACAACATTGGTCTCGCTGCCGACGGTCATACCCCACACCTGTTCGGCCAACACTGTGCGTGGCACCACACGGCCTTGGCGCTGAGCCAGCAATGCCAGCAAGGCGAATTCCTTTGTGGTGAGTTCCAGGCGCCGCCCGTTGCGTGTTGCCTCGCGCGCGACGAGATCGAGGGTCAAATTTCCCACGGCATAGTGCGTGGCATCCTGAAGTTTTCCGATACGCAACAATGCCTGAATCCTTGCCAACAACTCCGCAAACGCGAAGGGCTTCGAAAGATAGTCGTCTGCACCACTTTGCAGGCCCCCAACCTGGTCAGCCACCTCGTCACGCGTCGTCAGCATGAGAACAGGAACGTCTTTGACTCTTCTTAAATTCGCGAGTTCGGCGAAGCCATCAACGCCCAGCAGCATCACGTCAAGCACCAGGGCGTCGTAGTCGCCATTAATCGCCAAGTCACGGCCTTCGATGCCTGTGCACGCCAAGTCGACCGTGAAGCCGCTTTCCGAAAGCCCTTTGCCGAGGTAGTCGCCTAGTTTGAGCTCATTTTCGATCAAAAGAATGCGCATTGGGTGGAATGGTACGGTGCGCAACGTTGCCTGTGGATTACATCTTCGTAATCAGCTCGTCGGTTGTTTGGTGGATTGGCGTTCTAGAGTCACCTTGATGTTCACTTGGTCACTCGCCAATGGGCATTCACCGAGTCGCATGCCGTCTCGACGGAAGAAGCTGCGAGCTACCATCCCAATCTATGAGCAACAACAAGACCCGGGCGCAGTCGGTAGCCGAATACAACAAAGCGAGCAAGCATCCCGCATGGACGTCGGCGAGCCGCAGCGCGCCATGGCCGACTGTCGAGCTCGGCCCGGGCAAGTCCCGCAGGGAGGCCGATAGGGTTGAAATGCGTGCGGGCGCCATCCCTTCTGGCCAAAAATGACTGCGGCTCCCAACGCGCAAAGCGTCGCAGCGAGTTCTTTGCGCAGGCCAGGAATTTCCGCCACTTGGGCATCCATCGCGGCGGCGAGCTGGATCGTTGCGGTCGACAATTGGTCGTTCTGGAAAACATTCCTTTTGGCCCAAGAGAATGCCTCGCTCTCTATGGGCGTGGTCGCATTGTCACTGGGCCTCGTGCTCGTCGCCATGTTCGGAACAGTTCTGCGTGCGTTCTGCATCCAGCGGCTCGGTACGAGCGTCCTTGCAGGGGTGCTCATCGCATCGGCCGCCGTTGCTCACTACGTCGACAGCTGGGGCGTGTTGTTCGACAAGGCCATGATTCGCAACATCGTCGAAACAGATTTTCGTGAAGCGACCGAGTTGCTTTCCTGGCCGGCGTTCTTGGATCTTGCTGTGCGTGGGGTGCTGCCGGCCAGTGTGCTTTGGTATATCGGTGTTCGTCGAAGTTCAGTGATGCAAACCGTCTCACAGACAGCGATTTTTGCTGTTGGCGCCGCGGCGCTGGCCGCAGTGGTTGCTTTCCTGTTCTACGGAACTTTCGCCGCCACCTTTCGAAACCATCGCGAGTTGAGGTTTCAACTGGTGCCAAGTAACTCTGTGAACGCGGTGTACGGCTTCCTTAAAAAGCAGGACAGTTCGCCTGCAACGTTTGCAACGATCGCTCCAGACGCTATCCGGACGCCAGCGCAAGGACAAAAGCCGTTCGTCCTGATTTTGGTAGTCGGTGAGACGGCGCGCGCCGCGAATTTCTCCTTGGGAGGCTATGTGCGGGACACCAACGCCGCTTTGAACAAGGCTGATGTCAGTTACTTCAACAACGTGACGGCTTGCGGGACGGATACTGCGACTTCATTGCCTTGCATGTTTTCCGATCTCGGTGCGCGAAACTTCTCGGTGGACAAGGCGCGAGCGCGGGAAAATGTTCTGGATATCCTCCATCGGACGGGTGTTGGTGTAGTTTGGCTCGACAACAACTCCGGCTGCAAGGGCGTATGCGATCGCGTGCCCTCGCTTCAAATGCCCACCATCGGGCAGCCAAGTCTCTGCGGCGACGGCGTCTGTCAGGACGAGATCCTGGTCGACGCTCTCAAGGACAAACTTTCCGGCCTCACGCAGGATACAACGATCGTTTTGCACCAAATGGGCAGCCACGGTCCCTCGTACTTCAAGCGCTACCCGCCGCCGGGGCGCTTTCAGCCCACATGCGACACGAACCGGATTCAGACGTGCTCACGCGAGGCGCTCGTCAACACCTATGACAACTCCATCGACTACACGACGCAAGTGCTCGCAAAAGCGATCCGAGTGGCTCGCGAGCGACAAGGCGCATTCGATATTGCGTTTCTCTACGTGTCCGACCATGGAGAAAGCCTGGGCGAAAAGGGCATCTACCTTCATGGGCTGCCTCCCATGCTCGCACCGTCCGAGCAGCGCCTCGTTCCGATGCTCGCGTGGCTCTCGCCGGGCGCGAATGAACGGCTGAGTCTGCCTGACCGCTGTCTTGCGGCGGTCACCAAGCAGTCGTACTCTCACGACAACCTGTTCCATACCATGTTGGGAATGTACGGCGTACGCACCGCGGCGTACCAGGCAGATCTGGACGTCTTTGCGCGCGCACGTTCGCAACCGCTTTGCGCGGTCGCCGATTCAAGATAAAGCAAGGCTCACTTCTTTTGGCTACACTTCGTCCCATGCGCAAGTGCCTGTTCCTGCTGCTGCTGGCGATTTTGCCGCTTCAGTTTGCTTGGGGTACGGCCGCTGCCTATTGCAGGCATCCTGCTGGAACGGGCAAAGCTCATTTTGGGCACCATCAGCACCAGCAAAAGTCCGGATCCGCAGCCAAATCGATTGACCTAAAGCTTAATACCGCCGGTGCGGCTGACGACGATTGCGTGATTTGTCACTTTCACCCCGTGCACCCAGCACCGGACGTTCTGCCGGAGTTCTCGGGGTTCGCGGTTGATTCCCCCAGTTTGGACGACCTGTCCAACTTTCGCTCCCGCGTTCCGATAGGGCTCGAACGCCCTGATCGAATGACTCGCTTTCAGTCGGCGAGCCTACCCTTGATGTTCATCGGATGAATTGAAGCTGGCTCGCCGAATTTCCCACAGTTTTTTTGACTAGGAGAATTCGATGCGAATCAAGACGCTGGCGCTCGCCAGCGCATGGGCGTTGGCTTCATTGCCAACCCTTGCGCAAGAAGCGCTGCCCGTCGCTGGGCCTGCGATCACGCCCCAAGCATCTCAGACACCCCAAAGCCTGCAGGCGCTGAGTCTGGCGGAGGTGTGGCGCCTTGCCGAAGAGGCCAATCCCACCCTGAGGATCAAGCGGGCGGAGATCACAGCCGCCGAGGGAGCGCGAACAGACGCGCGTGCCTTGCTCTACAACAATCCCGTTCTGGATCTGGGCGCCACGCGCCGCCAAGTGCCTCAGGACGGTTTGCCGTCCGCGCGGACGCGGGAATGGGCTGCTGGCGTCCAGCAAACCCTCGAGATTGCCGGCCAACGCGGCCATCGACGCGATGCTGCCGAGGCAGCTCTGCGGGCGCTCCAGGAAGAAATCACGGACGTGCGCACGCAGGTCCGGGTGGACGTCTCGCAGTTCTACTTTCGCGTCTTGGCCCTCCAGCAGCGCATCGAACTCGAACAGGAGGCGCTCGGCCTCTTCGAACGCACAGCGGCGGCAATTCAGAAGCGCCGCACCGCGGGCGAGGACACGAAGCTCGATGCGAACGTGGCTGCCGTCGAAGCCGAGCGTGCGCGCAACCAGTTGGCGCTCGCCCGTGAGAATCTGCTCGACGCACGGGCCGAGCTTGCTGCCAGGCTGCAGCTCCCGCCGGAGCGGCTGCCGCAGGCAAGCGGCGATCTCGGGGTGGCCACTACGCCTGCGCCCTACAGTCTGGCGGACCTTCTTTCGCAAGCCGAGACCCAACCACGCCTGCGCGCACTTGGCGCGCGAGAGGCGTCCGCGCGCTCCAGGCTGAAGCTCGAAAATGCCCGGCGCTACCCTGACCTCACCGTGGGCATCAGCACCGGCCGCGAGGGCATGACGGCGGCACGTGAACGGCTCAGCACTGTAACTTTGACGGTACCACTGCCCCTGTTCAACCGGAACGCGACAGGAATCGGCCAGGCGAGCACCCAGCTAACCCAGGCCGAAATCTCCCGCATCGCCGCCGTGCGCGATGTGCAGGCCCAGGTTCAGGCCCTGTGGACCAAACTGGAAAGCCTCCGCACGCGCGTCAGCCGCCTCCAGGACGTGGTGCTTCCCGCCCTTCTCGATAACCAGCAGCTGTCCCTCAAGTCCCGGCAGGCTGGCCAAATCGGCTTGCTCGAACTGATCGTCGTCAATCGACAAGCGCTCGACGCGCGGCGCGACTTGAACGACGCACTCATCGACTATCAGATTACTCGGCTCGCGCTGGAACTGGCCGCCGGCTGGTCCCCCGAAGGAGTCACCCCATGAACCCAATCCACTCGTCCCTTACCTGCATGACTCCTGCAACCCCGCTCACCAGCACGCTGACCGTGAGGCGTTTGATCGCGGCCACCGCTGCTTCCGTTGTGATTGCCCTGCTGGCCGCTTGCAGTGGCTCGAACACCGCGTCTGCAGAAAAGCCCGCTGCGGCGGAAAAGTCCAAGGAGCAAGAAGGAATCAAGCTTTCCAAAGAAGAGGCCGATCGCGCCGGCATTGTGCTGGAGGAACTGAAGGCGCAAATCCTCACCGACACAGTCAGGGTTACGGCAACGATTCGTCCGAACCAGGATCGCATCGCCCGCATCGCCCCTCGCGTGGAAGGTCGCATTGCCACGGTGTCGGCCAACCTTGGGGACATGGTTCGCGCGGGGCAGACATTGGCCACGCTGGACAGCCTTGCCGTGGGCGAAGCCTCCTCGGCGCTCAGTCAAGCCCGATCGGCCGATCGTGTCGCGGAGGCCGACTACAAACGAGCGGCTTCACTGCAGGCCGAGGAAATCATTTCGCAGAAGGAATTTCTGCGGTCGAGAGCGGAGTACGAGAAGTCCAGAGCGTCGCTGAGAGCGGCCGAAGATCGCCTGAAACTGCTCGGCGTGACTACCGGCGAAGGCAAAGGCATGGCGTCCGTGTTCCCGCTTGCCACGCCTTTCGCGGGCACGGTGATCGAGAAAAAGGCCACAGTTGGAGGGCTGGCAGGTCCTGCCGATGCCCTCTTTGTGGTGGCTGATCTGTCGACAGTATGGATCGAGGCGAACCTCGCTGAAGCCCAACTGGCCAAGGTTCGTGTAGGGGCACAAGCCGCGGTCACCGTAGGCGCCTATCCCGGCGAGCGTTTTGGCGGTCGTGTGACTTACGTCGCAAGCGTCCTCGACAAAGACACGAGAACCGTCCCGGCACGCATCGAAGTCGAGAACAAGGACGCGCGCCTGAAGCCAGAGATGTTCGCGACGGCCACCATCGAGGGGGGCCAAGGCGCGCAAGCAGCGGCACCAGCAAAGGTGCTGACCGTGCCGGACAGCGCCATCGTTCTGATGCAGGGCCAGGCCAATGTGTTCGTGTTCGAAAACGGCGGCTACGAGCAACGCGCCATCGATCCCGGCGAGCGGTTGGGCAATCGAACCATCGTCAAGTCCGGGTTGAAGCCAGGTGAGCAGATCGTGAGTGCGGGTACCTATGCCCTGAAGGCACGCATTCTGAAGTCGCAAATCGGCACCGAGTGACCACGGGGATAAAACATGCTCAACGCTATCGTAGACGCATCGCTTCGTTACAAAGTCCTTGTCCTGGTTGTCTTCACGGTCCTCATCGGCCTTGGCATCCAAGCGTTTCGCGACGTGCCAGTGGACGCGTTTCCTGACGTCACGCCAATTCAGGTCAACATCTACACCGAGTCGCCCGGTCTGGCTGCCGAGGATGTGGAAAAGCTGCTCACCACGCCGATCGAAGGGGCCATGGCCGGGCTGCCCAATGTCGAGGAAGTCCGCTCGGTCTCGCTCTTCGGACTGTCCTACGTTGGCATCTACTTCAAGGACAACGTCGACATCTACTTCGCCCGGCGTCTGGTAGGCGAGAAGCTCCAGGACGTCAAAGGGCGCCTGCCGCAGGGTTACGGCGAGCCGGTGCTCGGCCCCAACAGTTCAGGTTTGGGCCAAGTCTTCTGGTACACGGTCGAGTCGGCCGACAAGAGCCTGAGCCTGATGGATCTGCGCACGTTGCAGGACTGGACAGTGCGGCTGATCCTGCGCACCACGCCTGGTGTCGATGACGTGGTGTCTTGGGGGGGCGACCAGAAACAGTACCAGGTACAGATCGATCCTCGCAAGCTGATCCAATACGGCCTGAGCTTCAAGGAGGTCATGGAACGGCTCACCGCCAACAACAAGCAGGTCGGGGGGCAGTCGATCAGCCTCGGTGCCGAGCAGTATCTGGTGCGGGGCCTGGGCCTGGTGACCACGAACAAGGACCTCGAGCAGATCGTGATTGCTGAGCGCAACGGTGCGCCGGTCTACGTGCGCGACGTCGCCCAGGTCAAGCAGGCGCCGGCACCGCGCTTTGGCGCAGTGACCCGCGATGGCAAGGAAGCTGTGCTCGGTATCGCTTTGGCGCGCGTCGGCGAGAACGCCAAGAACGTGGTCGATGCGGCGAAGGCGAAGCTGGCAGTGGCGCAGGCTGCGTTGCCCAAGGGCGTTACCTTGCAGCCCGTCTATGACCGAACCGAGCTCGTGAAGAAGGCGTTAGCCACCGCGGAAAGTTCGCTGGTTGAAGGTGCGATTCTGGTAGCGGTAATCCTCTTCTTGTTCCTGGGCGAATTCCGTTCCGCAATCGTGGTCGTCATCACGTTGCCGATGGCCATGCTGATCGCTTTCATCTTGATGCAACAGTTTGGCGTGTCTGCCAATTTGATGTCCCTGGCGGGACTGGCGATCGGTACCGGAATGATGGTCGACGGTGCAGTGGTGATGGTCGAGAATGCATTTCGCCTGCTCGCCCACGCAAAAGAGGCGGGCAAGCCGATCAACAAGACTCATCTGATCTTGGAGGCTGCGCGCGAGGTCATGAATCCGATCGCCTTCGCGATCCTGATCATCATCGTGGTATTTCTGCCGTTGTTCTCACTGACGGGCCTGGAGGGCAAGCTCTTCAAGCCGATGGCCTTCACGATCACCTTCGCAATGGTGGGCTCGCTTGTGCTGTCGATGACTTTGGTGCCAGTGCTGGCGGCCATGATTTTGAAACCGAAGGAAGAGCGCGACACGTTCCTGGTGCGGCGCGCCAAGCGTATTTACTTGCCCTTGCTCGATTGGGCGCTTGAGCGCAAGAAGCTGGTCGTGGGCTCTGCCATCGTGCTGCTATTGGCATCGCTGGCGCTATTTCCTTTCCTCGGCAAGGAGTTCATGCCTCAACTCCAGGAAGGAACCATTCAGTTCCGGGTCACAGGCATCCCTTCAACGTCGTTGGATGAATCGATCAGGGTGTCACACACAGTGAGTGCAGAACTGCACAAACAGTTTCCGCAGATCCGATCGGTATTGGCAACCATCGGTCGCGCTGAGGGAGGAGAAACCACAGACGTGAACTACATGGAATTCAATCTCGACACGAAGCCACCCAAGGAATGGCCAGAGCAGATTTCCTACGGAAAACTTGCGTCCAACATGCAGGAGGCACTGGAGAAAGTCGTTCCCACGGCGGTGTTCGGCGCGACTCAGCCCATCCAGTCGCGCGTGGAGGAACTGATCTCGGGAGTGCGTGCGACGTTGGCGCTGAAGCTCTATGGAGAAGACTTGGCAACGCTCGATCGACTGACCGCGAAGATACAAGGCGTGCTCGGCAAAGTGCCTGGCGTGGCCGACCTGTCGGCTGAGGCGAACAAAGGAAAGCCGCAGCTCATCATCAAGGTCAATCGGGAAGCAGCCTCGCGCTTCGGCATCAACGCCGACGAAATCCTGGAAGTGGTTCAGTCGGGAATTGGTGGCAGCGCGGTCTCCACGCTGATCGACGGCACCAGGCGCTTTGAGATCGCCGTGCGGCTGTCCGACGATTTTCGGCTGAGTCCTGCCGCAATCGCCAGCATACCCATCCGCACCAAAGAGGGCGCTTTGGTGCCTTTCTCCCAAGTCGCCTCGATTGAACTGGACGAAGGCTATTCGTTCATCCGCCGCGAGTCGCTGCAGCGATATTCGGTTCTACAGATGGATGTCAAGGGCCGCGACGTGGACAGTTTCGTCAAGGAAGCCAATGAGCAACTGAAGCAGCAGGTCGAAATGCCGACCGGCTATTGGGTCGAATGGGGAGGCTCCTTCGAAAACCAGCAGCGCGCCATGGCACGGCTTGCGGTCATCGTGCCGCTCACGATCGGCCTGATCTTCATCCTGCTCTATACCGCCTTCAACTCGGTACGCCACGCAACGATCATCATTGCGAACGTCCCGTTCGCCATCATTGGAGGCATCGTGGGCCTGTTTATCAGCGGCCAGTACCTCTCGGTGCCATCTGCCATCGGTTTCATCGCGGTATTTGGCGTGGCGATGTTGAACGGCATTGTGATGATGACCTTTCTTAACGACCAGCGACGCCAGGGCCTGTCAATACGGGATGCGGTTCGGCAGGGAGCAGCGCTGCGGCTGCGACCCGTGTTGATGACAGCCTCAGTCGCGATCCTGGGCCTGATCCCGATGCTGTTGTCGACCGGTGTCGGAGCGGAAACGCAACGCCCCCTTGCCACGGTGGTCGTGGGAGGCCTCTTCACGTCGACCGCCTTGACGCTGCTGATCTTGCCGCTTATCTACGAGTGGGCAGAGCAGCGCGCCGACCGGCGCAAGGCAGCAGCCCAGCAATCCAGTCAACAAGGAGACGCACCATGAAGGAAATCAAGGCCTACGTACATAGCAACCGCGTGGCTGCGGTCATTGCCGCGCTCAAGAACTCGGGGGCCTGGGGCGACGATGCCACCGGGCGGCGCCATAACCTAACCCTGTACATCGTCAAGGGCTCGTTGACGCCGCTTTATGAGGCCGAACGTCGCTACTCCATTGAACTGGGCGACGAAGTGGTGAACGAGTACAAACTGGAGCTCCATTGTGACGACGTGCAGGTCGACGAGTTCGTGGAAATCATTGCGACCGCAGGACGAACCGGGTCGCCAGGCTCGGGATGGATCTATGTAATGGATGTCCAGAGCGAGCGTGCCATCGCCTGATCCACGGTTGGTTCTGCTTGCGCCTTGGCGGCGCGACCGCCGGAGGCCGCTCTCCAGGCATGCCTTGCAGGCGAGGCATGATGATTGCCCTTGGCATGAATGCTCTGCCCAGCATTGCCGGCTGCGCGTCATTCCTGCAGGACGCGGGGATTTTCAGCAGGGGGGCGCACTGTAGAGGTGATCGAGGTGGGCAAAGCGACTATCTCGATTTTCTGTACTACTCGTTTGTGGTCGGCATGATGTGCCAGGTGTCGGACGTTCAGGTCACTTCCAGAGAGATGCGGCGCCTGACGCTGGTGCATGGCGTCCTCTCATTCGCATTCAACATGCTGGTGCTGGCGCTGTCGATCAATGTGGTGGCGAGCACCACGTAGAAGAATATCGCCCGAGCGCTTGCGACTCAGGGCATGGGACGACGCGGCAACGGACCACTTTCACTGCAGCGCTGCGCGCTCTCTCTGGAGGGCATTCAACGCTTGCCGCGCGCGCTGCACTTCGTTGGCGAGCATTTGCTGGCGTTGCCAGAACGGCCCCACCAGTCTGCGGCCTTGCCGGTCGCCTTCCTGGACGTTCCGGGCTTGCTCTTGTCGTGCTTGCGCGTCCCGTAGCTGGCCCGCAGCACTGGCAATGTCCCTGTCCAATTGCTGCCCCCGAGCTGCACGCGCATCGGCGTCGCGCAAAAGCTGCTCTCGCATGGCAGTCAGATCGCGCTGCGCGGCTTGAGTTGCCTGCGCGTTGGGCGGATGCGGCTCGACGAGCAGTTCGTCCGTGCGCTTGGCACCTGGTTGTGGCGAATCAGCGTAGACGACTTCCCCGCTGGGCAGCACCGACTTGTACAGTGTTCGCTGGTCTCCCATGGCCGTGCACGCTGCCGTCAGCGCAAGGACGGTTGCAGCGGTCCGTACCAGAGCCAGAGGCCAAGGGCGGGCGGCCCTGGCGGACGCGCAAGCATCAGTGGTGCCCACCGCCATGATGGCCTCCATGGTGCATGGGTGCATACCCCCCCGGGTAGCCGTGCTGCGCTCTCTCACCATAGCTGCGACCGTAGTAGCTCCCACCGTAGTAGTGCTGGCCTGCATGGTATCCGAGGTAAGAATAGCCTAGGTAAGAGCTGCCGTAGTAGGCGGGGACGGGGTACCGTCCAGACAGGATGCGGGCCCGGAGGGCCTGATCGCCGTCGCTGCGGCCCTGAACATAGCGCAGCACGCCATCGCTGACTCCGGCTGCGCGCTGTTGCGCGAAGTCCTGGGGCGTCAGCACGAAGGCAGCGCCCCGCTGTTGGATCTGGGCAATGATTGCTGCATCGCTGTCTCCTCGCGTGCTCATCGCCACCACCTCGTCGATCCGCAGGGGCAGGGGCGCCGCCAGACCGGGCTGAGCGACGGCACACCCGGTGATTGCCGCGGCCACAAGCAGCGCAAAGGCCAATGAAACCCATCTCATCGCAGCTCCAAGTCGATCTGTGGTCAGGTTCGAGTCAGATCTTCGGGGAACGTTCCGACAACTCGCCGCTCCGATTGAGAGGGATGCGAGGCTTGAAACCAGGCGCACAATTGCGCAGACAAGGTCGCCCGTGGCAAAGCCAAGGCCATCGCGGCTGTCTTACCGATGCGTTGAACTAATGGAGCAGATTTATGGGACTGTTGAATAGAATTTTAGGCGGGCATGGCGGTGGTCATCACGGCGGAGGTCATGGTGGCGGCCACGGCGGCTATGGGTATGGTGGCTATGGCGGCGGAATGCCTCCAGGCGGCGTTCCGCCTCCACCCCCTGCTGCGCCGCCGGTCGTGGCGTGCCCGGCGTGTCGCGCTGCCAATGCGCCGGGCGCGCGGTTTTGTCAACAATGCGGTGGGTCGTTGATTGCCACTGCCTGTACCCAGTGCGGTACCGCTGTACAGCCCGGGGCGAAATTCTGCGCGCAGTGCGGAAAGGCGACCGCCTGATTCTGGCGTGGCAACTGGATCGCGCCTGGTGTGCTTTGCCGCATCTCCCAACTGCGAAGGCTACATTGTCATCTTGAGCTGGCCCCTTGAATGACAGGACACGGTCTATCGCTTATCTTTAAAGATAGGAGTAGGACTGTGAGTACGACTAGGAATACGGATACCGTCGAAGTGATCATGAGGGACCAGCGCCGCAGGCGCTGGTCCCTTGCAGAGAAGGCCGCACTGGTTCGTCGAAGCTACGAACCTGGCATGAGCGTGTCGCTCGTCGCACGTCAGGAAGGCGTTGCCGCCAGCCTGCTGTTCCAGTGGCGCAAGCTGGAGCGGCAAGGGGCGCTGACGGCTGTATCGGCGGGCGAGGCTGTGGTGCCGGCTTCGGAACTGGCAGCCGCTCGTGCCGAGATCGCCAAGCTACAGCGCGTGCTTGGCAAGAAGACGGTGGAGAACGAGATCCTCAAGGAAGCTGTGGAGTACGCCGCAGAAAAAAAGTGGATTGCGCGCTCGCCCTTGCTGGACGGGGACGGCCAGTGAAGGCCGTCTGCCAGGCCCTTGGGTTGGCGCGCTCGAACATTCATCGCTTGCAAGCTCGCCCCGAGTCCTGGATCGACGCCCGGACACGACGCACGGCGCCTGCAAGCGACGTGGCCTTGCTCGACGAGATCAAGGCCCAGATCACCGAGTTGCCGACCTATGGCTACCGGCGTGCCTGCGCATTGGTGAACCGGCATCGAGCCACCACCGGTGCGCCGCGAGTGAACGCCAAGCGCATCTACCGCGTGATGGGGGCTCATGCATTGCTGCTACCGAAGGCGCCGAGACGGCGCCAGTCCAGCCGGCCCCATGAGGGCAAGGTGGCCGTCGCGCACAGCGACATGCGCTGGTGCTCGGACGGCTTCGAGATCAAGTGTGATTCTGGGCAGACCGTGACCGCGACCTTCACCAAGGACTGCTGCGACCGTGAGATCCTGGCCTATCGGGCATGGGAGGGCAAAGGGCTGCCGGGCGAGCCGGTGCGCGAAATGCTCATCGAGGCCGTGGAGAAGCGCTTCGGCAGCGTCGAGGGTGTTCCCAGTACCCACGCCTTGGAGTTCCTCTCGGACAACGGGGGCGCCTACATCGCTGCCGAGACCCGGCAGATCGCTCGACAGCTGGGCCTGAGCCCAGTCAACACACCCGTGTGCAGCCCCCAGAGCAACGGCATCGCCGAGAGCTTCGTGAACACGTTCAAGCGCGACTACGTCAGCCGCATGGACCTTGCCGATGCGAGAACGGTGATGGCGCAGATGGCCGCAGCCTTCGAGCACTTCAATGAGGTGCATCCGCACTCGGCATTGAAGATGAAATCACCCAGGGAGTTCAGGCAGCATCGCGCTGCCCACCAGCGTCTTGCTCAGATCGAGCAGACGCTACATTGCGAATAGCCCGTGTCCTGAAATACGGGGGCAAGATCAATCTTGAGGTTTGTATATGTAGTTGCGTGCCTGAGCAGCGCAGATGCCCACCGCGCACGGCTTGGCAGGCAGCGGTTTGGCAGCAGGCGCATTCGCCTACTCGCCCAACCGTTGTCTTCGCGCGGCTAACTGCCTCCGCGGTCGGGCACGGCACCGCTGGCGACGAAACAAGCGATTGCGATTGCCATCGCAGTTTCGCTTGCGTTTAGGCAGCCTCGAATGTTTGCGTTCAGGGCGGGGCTGAGCCGCAGCGGCAGCGGCAGCCGGCAGCGGCAGCCGGATGCGTTATCGCAAAATCCACGCTGCCAATGGATCGAAGAATGGCTGCAGCAACTGTTCAGTGACTAAGAAATGTTGATTTCTCATCCATGGTTCGGCCCCGGCGTGGCGGCGTTGATCGCGGCACCGCTGGCGCTCTTGATCCAGCGTGCTGGCACTATGGTGCTGCGACGGGTGACCCGCGGGGCACCTGTGCTTCACACAATGCTGCTCCATGTGCAGCCAGCCGTGCGGTCGGCCCTGCCACTCGCCGCATTGCAACTCGTATGGCAGGTCGCCCGGCGCTCGCCAGATCGGCGCCAGCCTTCTGGCCTCCGCGGGCTTGATCGGCATCGTCGCAGGCCTGGCCGCCAAGCCTGTATTCAGCAACCTGATCGCCGGCCTGCAGATCGCGCTGGCGCAGCCAATCCGCATCGGCGACGTGCTGGTCGTCGAGGGCGAATGGGGCCAGGTCGATGAAATCGCCGGCACTTTCGTGAGGCTCAAGATCTGGGACGACCGACGGCTCATCCTTCCCCTCAGCTACTCCATCGAGAAGCCGTTCCAGAATTGGGCGTGCAGGGCTGCGCAACTGCTGGGCTCGCTCTCCATCAATGCCGACTACGGCCTGCCGCTCGCGCCGCTGCGCGAAGAGGTCAAGCGCCTGGTCAAGGCCGCGCCCGAATAGGACGGCCGCTTCTTCAACCGCGAGCGGACTGAGCGTTCGCGCGGTCTACACCGAGACATTGAAACGCTTTTTTGTTTCGGTGTCGTGAAGCGGGCTCCAGTCACGATGCGATGGCATCATTGATAGGTCTACTCCAACCAGAATACCGATGAAACGATTCCTTCTTCTGCTCGGCATCGCCGTGGCGGCCATCGTGCCGGCGGCAATCTTCCGTTACAGCGGGTTTCGCCCCAATCCGGTACTGGACACCGCAGTCTTCGGTGTTGCCGTATTAGCCGCAGGCTTCATGTTGTCCTGGGGGGCCGAGGCGGCTGAAAAACGAATCTCGCAAGGCCTGGTGCTGGCCCTGGTGGCCTTGGTTACCGTGCTGCCCGAGTATGCGGTCGACATGTACTACGCGTACCAGGCGGGCAAGGCTCCGGAATCCAACTATGTCCACTACGCGGCCGCGAACATGACGGGAGCGAACCGGCTGCTGGTTGGCGTGGCATGGCCGCTGATGGCGATCCTTCACTGGTTTCGAACGCGCGAGCGCAGTATCAGGTTAGCGACGGTCAACGTCGTGGAGATAGGTTTCCTGCTGGTTGCAAGTCTCTACGCGTTCGTGATCGTCCTCAGGAATCGGATCAGCCTCGTCGACACGGTCGTGCTGATCGGTATTTTCGGGGCCTACCTGTGGGTGACAGGGCGCATGCCCAAGGTTGAGTCTGGCCTGGAGGCCGACGACGAGCCCGGACCGGCCGCGGCGCTGGCGACCCTGTCGCCTGCCCGTCAATGGACCTGGATGGGCGGGCTCACGATCGTGGCCGCCGCGGTGATCCTTGCTTCGGCCGAACCGTTCGCCGAATCGATCGTCGCCTCGGGACGGGTGCTGGGGATCGACGAATTCCTGCTCATCCAATGGCTCGCCCCCTTGGCCAGCGAGGCGCCCGCCGTCGTGATCGCGGTGCTGTTCGTGCTCTCGGGCCGCGCCGAGGGCGGCCTGACGACGATGATCAGCGACAAGATCAATCAGTGGACGTTGCTGGTCGGCATGCTGCCGCTGGCGATGAGCGTGGGCGCAGGTGCGCTGACGTCGATGCCACTCGACGCGCGACAGCACGAGGAATTCTTCCTGACCGCGGCGCAGTCCTTGTTCGGCGTGGCGTTGCTGCTGCGCCTGCGTTTCAGCTTGGTGTCGGCAATCACGCTCGCGGCGCTGTTCTCGGTTCAGTTGGTGGTGGCCTTCATTTTTCGGGAGGATGCGCAACGCGCCATCGATGCGCTGACCATGCTCGCCTGGGTCTACCTGGCGCTGGCGGCGGTGATCTTTGTGACTGGTGCGCCGAGCGCGTGGCGTGTAGTCGGCGCGTTGCGCACGGCGGCAACTCGTCAGAGGCTTGAGGCAGCCGCTCCGGCAGGCTCCGGGGCGACGGCCGCCGCACCAAAGAAATGAGAGCCCTACTTGCCGATTAACGGGAGCTGCCATGACGCACGAGGCCACTTCGATGATCTCCCGCCGGCATCAACTGGTCTTCCTGTGCGCGTACATAGCTCCAGGGTTCGGAGGCCGCATTCATGCGCAGTCCTCGGCCAATGACTTCATCGCTGGGGAAATCGTCAAGATCGATGCCGAGCGCGGCGAGGTGACGCTGCGCCACGAACCGATCGCACACCTTCACCTACCCGCAAGGACGACGATCTTCCGCTACGTGGATGCCAGGGTGATCCTTCGGGCCAAGGCGGGCGACAAGGTCCGATTCCGGGCCGACCGCTTCGAGGGGACGCTGCGAGTGACGGCAATCCTGGTGCCGGGTACGGGCGTGCCAGGGGCGGCACAATCGAGTCCAACCTTCAGAAAATGAACCGAATATGAGCGAGCCCGGGAAAGTTCGTCTGGACCTCCCGCTGGTGCTGCCCGATGTCGACGATGCGAATGACCGCAGACTGAGGCCCTACGGCGTGCGCCAGCCAACCCGGTGCCCAGCGGCCGTCGCGTCGTGACGGATATCGTCCTCGGTGTGCAAATAGATGCTGGTCGTGCTGATGTTGGCATGGCCCAGGTTGTCGCGGACCACTTTCAGGTCGACTTTCTCGCTTAGATGGCTTCCGGCGGTGTGGCGAATCCAGTGGGTCGATGCCTGCTCCAAGTGGGATGCGGCCGCCTCGAAATCGGGACCACGCCGCCGCAGTGCGGCCGCGCTGGTATGCATTACCCCCTTGACGAGTTCGTGGATGGCGCTCCGCGCCATCGGCTTGATCGGAGCGATCAGCGTCATCACCAGCGGCGTGCCTTCGCCCTCCAGTGGAAGCGGGTTCAAGGCGTGGGCCTTGCGGTAGCGCATCAACTCGGCCATCAATTCGCCCGTGGCCGGCACCAGGCGGGTCTTGCTGCCCTTGCCGGTGATTTCGAGCCACCAACGCTCGCGCCCATCGGCGCCGCGCCGGCTGAAGAAGCCACTCATGCTGCCATCGCAGATCTCGGACACGCGCAGCCCACCGATGTAGAGCAAGGAAAACAGCCATCGGCAGCGCGATGCGTGCAGCCTTTCGCGCTCGCTGCTCACGGGCATCGCCTCGATCGCGGCCTTAACCAAGTTCCAGTGTTCCTCTGGCAGAAAACGGCTCACACGAGGTGCTGCCTGCCGGCGCTTGCGCCGGCTCAGCGCCAGCGGATTGCCGGCCAAGTGTCCGGCCTCCACAAGCCACGAGAACATGGCGTTGAGGATCGACAAAGCCTGGCGCAGGCTCGAGGCCCCCAGCGGGCCGGCAAAGGGGCGCCAGCGCGGCGAGTTGCGCCCCGGTTTTTGGCCTGGCGCCATGACCCAGCGCTCGGCCGGCTGCGGATCCCCAAGGAAGCGCTGGTAGAGCAGAAGGTCTTCGTGCGTGAGGTCCGAGAGGGCTACGCCGCGCTGCAGGACGCACCACAGCAGGAGGCGTTCGGCTTCCTTGCGATAGCTGGCGAGCGTGGCAGGTGAATCGGCGTAGCGGGCCAGCCAAGCCAGAACAGCCGAGCGGTCGTCGACCGCGGCCAGTTGCGAGCGCGTGCTGGCGCGATTGCGGCCACGGCTGCCATCCAGATGGGCCGGCACCGTCATTTGATCCAGGCTGACGAGGGCATTCATGCGGAGCTACGCGCAATAGAGGGACATCAGCAAGATTGTGGACATTAGAAAACTTATGTCCATAGACTGAGAATTAATTCAATGAATTGAACGTATTACGTTGTATTATTTATTCATGAATACCGAAATTGAACTCCAGAGCGACATTGAAACCCTCCGGGGGCGATTTACGGAAACAAAAGACCTCTATCGTGAGGTTTGCGCGTTGCTGTTCTTCCGCTATGGCATCACCCCCACGGCAAGCAAGCTGTACCAGTTTGTGCGCAAGGGCTCGATGAGTGCGCCGGCGGAGGCGCTGGCCAAGTTCTGGGAGGATCTGCGCAGCAAGGCGCGCGTCGAAATCGACCATCCGGATCTGCCGCCCGAACTCAAAACGAGCGCGGCGGAGGTCATCGCCGAGTTGTGGCGGCAGGCCACGGCCGCTGCGCGCCACGAACTCGCGGCGCTGCGCCTGGAGGACCAGGCCGCGGTCGAGCAGGCTCAGGGCGAGGAAGCTCGGGCTCGCCAAGCGGCAACCGAGGCGCTGGCCACCGCCGATACCCTGCGTCAGCAGCTGAGCGCGACCCAGGAATCGCTCCAGCAACGGCAAACTGACCTGGAGGCAGAGCGGCGCGCCCATGCCGGCGCCGTGGCCAGGTTGCAGGAGTTGCAGCGCCATCTCGAGGAAGCGCGCCATCAGCAGGAGCGAGTGCGGGTGGATTTCAGCGCCGAATTAGCCAAGGCACGGGAGGCCGTGGACGCGGCGAACGCTCGTTCGGACGCCGCCGAGCGGCGCGCGCTGCTGGAGATCGACCAGGAGCGCCAGGCCCGGATCAAGGCCGACAAGCAGCTCGAGGCGCTGCGTGGCCAATTGGCGCAGGCCGAAGGCCGCCATCGCGAGAGCTTGCTGGCGCAGGCCGACGCCGTTACGCGGCTGCAGGTCAAGGCCGATGCGGCCGAGGTGTCGCAACGAGAACTGACGGCCAGCAATCGCGGCCTTGTTGACGATCTTCAGGCGACGAGGGAACGACTCGCGGTGGCCCAACAAGAAGCGACGCAATTCAAAGCCGAAGCACAGACGCTTCGCGCGCTGCTGGAGCGGCTCTCGCCGCCGGAACCGGTGCCGCCGCCGCAAGAAGTGCCAGCCTCAAAGGCCGCCAAGACCGGTGCGCGAAAGGTTCGATAGCTCGGTAAGTGCGGTGTGTGCGGCACGTGTCCCCAACTCATGGGTCAGCAGCTCCGGCCGCCTTGCGCAGGGCGCGCAGTTCCAGACGCGCAGACTCGCGGATCTCTTCGCGGTCTAGTTCGACAGCGGTGTCGTCGACCCAGGTTTCCCAGAGGCTTTCGAGCCAGGCCTGCCGGGTGCTGAACGCCTCGACTGCGTAGTCGAGCCAACTGGCGTAGCCGGCGGGCGGTGGCAATGGCTTTTGAATGGTGAAGAGAATATCTCCTGAAGATGAAGTGCGATCATCCGACACAGAGCGCCATCCGACAAATCGAGCAGGCACTTCAGGCTCGTTGTGCATGGGATTGGCCAGCAACGAAGGAGCAAACGATGATCGGCTGGTGGATAGTTGTTGCAGCTCAGACACCCGAGGAGCGTGACCAGGCGGTGGACCGAAGGGCGGCCGTTCTCGCGAACTGGGAGGTCGGACCCGGCGGCATCGAGTGGCTGCATCAACTCGTGAAGGCGGGGTCGGCGATCCAACTCTCCTTCAGCGGCTACCCGAACCGCTACACCGCCAAAGCCAGCGATGTGCTGCCGCTGCTTGCTGACGGACCGCCGGTGCACAGGGGGCCTGCCATCATTGGCGATGACTATGTGATGCCCCCGAACTGGAAGGGCAATTTGATCTTTCACGCAGAGAAGATTGCCGCTTGTCCTCCCAATCAACTATTGACCATCGACGCTTGGGATCAATCGTGATCGTCCAGCTCGGAGCCAAGGCCCGGCACGGACTTTTCTGATCACGGCATTTCGCTCCCAGGTCCCGTCGACGAGACGACCGTTCGCATTGTGCGGCGTGACGTTCCAGGAGGAAAATCATGAGCATGACCAAGAAAGCAAGTCAGATGAAGGTGCCTCGCCCCGTTTCGCTGCCGCGGGGGCGCGGCATTTCTTCCCGGCCACGGATCGAGGAGCACGCACTGGAGAACCTGCTTAAGCGGTTCGATCCGAAGCTGCACGGTGGAGAGGTGATGGCTTGGCGTCCTGTTGGGGTTGAGGTGTTGCCGTGACCACGAAGGAGGTGCGCGGCGATGCAATTGCCCAGGCCCTTGCAAACACGCGGATTGCGGGCCATGAACCCAAGCCACGATTTCTGGCGGACGTTGCAGCGGTGGTTGCCGGCACGATGACATATGACCAAGCTGTACGTGCCAGCGCGGCAAGGGCTCGAGGTCGCAATGGATCGGAGCCGCTCCCGGCCCTCCGAGGTATGGAGAACCGATCACCCGAGTGATCGGCAGGGGGGGCCGATCCCGCGTGATCGGAGCAGCCTGCATAAGCAAGACGTCTTTAATGACTTTGAGGCTTATGAGCTAAAACTGGCCGTATCCCGGCTTAGCCTCCTGTCGAGCGCCGCTAACCCGCCGTGCTCGGCCAAAGCGTCGCCATGCATCCGCACGGAGGTGAATCGCACGCAGGGCTCCAGTGCCACGGATCCCACATCGACACGGCGCCCGGCTTCGCGGAACAGTTGGGTGGTGGACTGCTGTTGCGCATGTGTTGCCCTGCAGGGAGCGCAGCTCGCGAGACGCCGTCGGTTGACAGCCGCTTCCCGCACGAAGCGGCTCTGTTTGCTGGCGCAGAGTGAATCCATCCGCATCTCCTACAAGTTGCGTCTTGCAGATGATGGGGCCTGCCGCGCCGCCCCCACAACATGCGGTGTAGAACGAAAGTCGTTCAAAGTTCGCAAAAAACTGAGCTGCGTTGCCTCGAAGCGACGTCTGAATGGAATGGAGGCGCCGCGCGGCCCGACATGCCTCATGGTGGCCGGCTTCCTGCTGGGCATGGGCGTGGTCGTCCTGCAGCTGGCCGCCAGCGCGATGAGGGTCTGTTCGATGCACTACAGGGACATGGCGGCTGCAGAGGGAGGGCTTGCCTGTGAAAGCCCTGAGGCTCCCCCTCGTTCTCGCGTTCAAGGTCCTGGACGCGCACATGCGCGCGTGCTCGGCGCGTGCCGCGCGCCTGCGGCGGCCCTTCAGCGTTGCTGCCCTGGCCTCTCTGGTGTTAGTGGTCAGCGCCCCAGGTCTCGCCACACATCAAGCCCTGGGCGCGGTCGATGTCGCAGGCAAGTGCATCGCGTTTCTTTTCGGCAAGGCCGGCTCGCAGATAGCCAAGGCCGTAGTAGACGTCCCGGTGACTTGTGACGACGCCGAGAATCGGGCCCCAGTCTTCGCGCGGCAGCCAGTCCGCCAGCGACGCCAGCACCTCGTTGTCCAACGCACGCGCCAGCTGGTCATGGTCGGCAAACAGCCAGGCGATGCGTCGACGCCGCTCGGCCTGCGACAGATCCGAGCGCGCCAAGGACTTGATGGCTTCCGCAGTCCACGGGCCGGGAACGCCTGCGGTCTTGAAGGCCTGCAGGCGCGGTCTGTCCAGCGCTCGCACCGCGGCCTGGTAGTCGTCGAACTGCGTCTTGCGAAACACCTTGAGGAACGTCTGGAGATCCAGGCTGTTGAAGGCATCCTTTGGCGTGGAGGCGGCCGCAGAAGGGGCGACCGCGTTCACCGCGGAAATGCCGTTGCATCGCACACCGGCCTTGTCGTCGACGCTGCATTGCGCATACAGCGCCTCCTCCAGTTCGGGGAATGCCGTCGTCTTCGTCAGCGCAGGCCCCTGTGCCGACGACTTCCATTCGAAGGTGAACGGCAGCCTGAGCGCCCCATGGCACCTGCCGTACTGCATGCCGTCGTGGAGGTAGTAGCGACGGCCCGTCACCGTGTCCTGGACCGGCATCAGCCGGGGCACGCCATCGTCGCCGCCCATGTCGGTGTTCAGACGCTCGACCTTGCCGTCGTGCTCGCGCCAGACCTCGTACCCGTCGCTCGGATCGGGACACGAAGGCGTGGGATTGTTCTCTGGCCCGGTGAAGGTGTCCACGAGGCCGCCCACATAGCCGTCGACCTGCGAGCTGCCTCCCACGAGCAAGCCGCATCGGGTATCGCCGGGGATCTCGACGAGTTGCACCGTTTCGACGCGAACCATCACATCGCCCCGGTTGGCTGTCACCGTCGCGTGGTTCAGGAGTTCGCGGTACAAGGTGTCGGTCAGTTCGAAGGTGCAGTTCGCCTGCGCATCGACGAGCCTGGGTTTGCCGGGCGTCGTGTTGTCGATGAAGGGGCCTACGGCAGGCACCAGTGACTTGGCGACAGCTGCGACGCGCTTCGCGTCCAGCCCGCGGAGCGGCCGGGCCACCCCGTGCGATGCCAGGAAGAGCAGTTTCTCGCGGGTGTCGGCCTCGCTGGAGGTTGCGCAGTCGGGGTATTGCGAGCCGACGAGCCGGAACTGGCTCAGTATCGTGATCGGCACGTTGTCGCGGGCATTGCCGAACTGCGCGAGCATGAAGGGCCAGGCCGCCTCGAAGGCCTTCGCGCCCATCTCGGCAGGTGCGCACTGCAAGGCGGTGTTCGCGTCGCGGTTGGCGTAGCCGCTGGCGAACAGCTCGCTCCAGAGTTCAGGCTGGATCCGCCCGGCCAGTGAGGGCCACTCGGTGTAGTCGATCGGTCGAGGCAGATGTCGCCACAGTGTGCGCCAGAGCTCCGGTGCCAGTCCGTAGGCGGGGAGGGCGTCGCCCGAGGACCCGAGCAGCGCGGCACGCTGCGCCAGGCCGCGCACCGCAGCGTTCACGCGACGCTGCAGGACCGGAGCGGGCACGCCCGCCAGGGCCGCGTCCAGGCCCGCGGCGGAGCGGCTGTGCATCAGGACCAGGTCGCTCATGGCCTGGTCGTCGTCCATGATGCGGGCATAGACCTCGGGGTTCAGGCGGGCGGCCAGCGCAGTCCATTGACCAACGGCGGCCTCGCTGGCGGCCACCTGGTCAGGCTGGGGGTTGTAGGAGGTCACGGATATCGCCAGCCGGCGCATGGAGTCCCGCGCCAGCTTGTCGTCGGCGGGGGAGCCGAAGGTCAGTGAAGCGATGCGCCTGGCATCCACGGGCTGGGGTGGCGGCTTTGCTGATGACGCGGGCGTCGTGTCGGGCACGAGGCCATAGGTCGACTTCAGTGCCTGCAGGACCTTTTTGCGCTTGTAGCGAACGCCGAGTGTCAAGGCGGTGTCCGTGCCGCCCTGGAGTGTCTTGCGCGGATCCGCGCCATGAGCAAGCAGCCAGATCGCGGTGCGTTGCTGGCCCGCGCGGATGGCGTGGTGGAGCAGCGTGCCGAGGTGCCGGTAGGCATTGGGGTCTGCGCCAGCCTTGAGTTGCTTTGCCAGGTAGGCAATCAGCGCGGTCTCGTTCGCCGCCGGGAGGTCTTCGGGCTTCGGGAAATCCCAATAACCCTGCTCCGGTTCGGCGCCGGGCGTCGAAAGCAAGGCGGCGAATGCGTTGTCCGTGGCGTCGCCGGAAAAGGCGTTCGCCGCCGTGGACAGAAGTACGAACGACAGCGCCATCATGACGCTCCGCCCGAGCCTCAGGATTTTCTTGTGCATGGATTCCTCGCAGGTCACTGGATCGCCATGATGGCGGCCTCGTCAACGCATCGAATGAAGACGGTGAGAAGCTCCCGTGAAATGGAAACGGCGAGGTCGAGATCATCGGATGACCGCGTGGGACGAGATTCCACCAATCTACTCAGCGGAGTCCACTTCGGCGCGAGGAAGGTCATGCACACTCCGTACCGACGTTCCACACCGCTCGATCCTGCTTGCCCTGTGACGTCCGAATCGATCACTGCCTTCGATCCGTACGGGCGAAACTGGGAGACCGTCTCGCGGAGGTAGGTCGCCAGTCGCAGCGATCATCGATACTTGCAGCACAAGTGGAGTGGCAGTGTCCTCTGGAAGGACGACGACCGGAGCAGGCAAGAATGAAACATACACAGGAAGCTCAAGGATGAAGCGACTCGACGCAAGCCCCTGCTTGCTGAGCGTGCTGGTACTGTTCGCGCCATCGGTCCATGCGAGCGGACATTTGCCGCTGCGCCAGACGCCACCGGAATCATTCGCCAGCTTCGCCGCGTGCGTGGAGCGTCTGCGGCAGTTGCATGCGCAGGACAAGAGCGGCGCAGACAAGGGGCCTCAGCCGATCGAGAACGGTGCAACGCGCGAAAAGATCGTCGATACCAAAGGCGTCGTGATCGACGGACGCGATGCAGCACACTACAACGCAGAGATAGGCTGGTCGGTTCGCTCGCCTGGCGGCGACGCCGCCGGCAATCGCTGGATCCAGAGCAACTACACGTTCGAGCGCTGGACGTGGACCTGCAGCGGCACTGCATTGAGCGGCACGATGGAGGGCGGCTTCACATCGCCGTCGTTCGAACCGCTGCGCTAGGAGGTGAGCCATGGCATATTGTTCAACGGTAGCTCGTTTGCACGGCAGTTGTACTTCTTCGCTTGCGGTTCGCCTCCTCGAGTGAGACGTCTTGATGTCCCCGCATCGCTCGCATTGCAGCCGCTGCAAATCCAAGCAAAGTCAACTCCTGTGAAAGCGATTTTTCTTGTCGCGGCACTCTTCGGTTCAACGGCGTTTGCCACGAAGCCCGTCATTTCGGTTTACGAGGGTCTGCCCTGCCGCACGGTCCTTGGGCATCAGCGAGACCCGTCGGTCCGCGCCCAGTTGCATCAGTACACGCGCGGCTATATCTCCGCATACAACACGTACAACCCACAAAGGATCTACCCAGACCTCTCTGAGAAGATGGTCGTGGACCACGTGGTGAAGCATTGCCGGAAGAACCCCGGCTACGGCACGCTGAACGCGATCAGGAGCATGGCGCTCGAACTTGGAGCTGCGGATTTCCCTCGCTCCAAGGAGCCATAGCTTCACTCGATCTATCTCAAGAAGGGAAACGCGCGGAATCCTGCTGCCCGGCACGAGAAAGTCCGTGATTTGCGCGAACAACTTGCCCGACCAGGCTCATGCGATGTCAAGTCGCCCGGGGGGAAGCAAGGCGTCCACCGCGTGTGATGAACGTACAAGTCCGACGACACGCCAAGCTTACGGCCAGCGAAACCCCCCTATTTGCTTGCAGGAAGGCCAGCCGATGCCAAGACTCGCTTCGCCACCCATTCCCACGAAGCTTTTCGAACTGCTCAAGGACTATCCGGAACAGATCGCGCGGCTGCAGAAGGTGCTTGACAAATTCGCGGACCACGCCGCACCAAGGCTGCAGCCATTCGATGAAGCCATCTGGTCGCTTGAAGATGAGCTGGCAGATTTCGCGACCCAGGCACACGACGAACGGCAAGCGGCAGAGGCCAGCGGCGACACCGCCGCGATCGAGCGGGCGAGGGAAAAGGAACGGGCGATGCTCCGGGCGCGCTCCAAGGCCCGCTGGCTTGGCCATGACGGCTTTTGGAATTACTTCCAGGAGAACAAGGAGGTGTCCGAATGATGCCGCCAGTGGACCGTTGGACGAGGCCCCACCAGGCTCACCGGTCGATGGACCTCGAATTTTTTTGCACGAGGCAGGTGCGATGCCTAGACTCGCTTCCCCACCCATTCCTCCGCGGCTGCGCGACATGCTCAAGGACCATCCGGTGCATCTCGAACAGTTGCAGCAGGGGCTCAACAAATTCGCAGGACGCGCCGAGCCGAGCCGGCCCCTTTGAAGGGGTTGTCTGGGTCATCGAGCCGGCATTGGATGCCTTTGTCGTCAACGCCATCAAAGAACAGAAAGTGGCTGAGGCATCTGGCGATTCCGCCGCGATTGCCAAGGTACGCACGAAAGCTGCGGTGATGGCCATCGCCGGTGGGAAGCGAAATGTTGAAGCCGCGCGCCCTTCAGGATGCAGCAGCGCACGGGCTGGTGCGCCATGCCTTACCGAGGGGAGGCCGGATTCTGCGCGCGCTGCACAAGAATGCCCCGCTCGATCAGCAGCGCCAGCAACCCTGTGTAGGTCGGGCAGGCGCGGGTGGCATTGCGGGCAAGCGCGTCGTCGATCTCCACCCTGTCATCACGCGCACACGCATACTGCCTCGCATCCGAGGGGTGCAATTGACCAAACGCGCCGCACAACTGCACGAAGGCCACGATCTCCTCGAACATCTTCGTGTGTATTTCCATGCCGACCATCATGTCGGAGGTGTATCCGCACTCGTTGTCCACCTTGGCGGCATAGGCGCGCAGGTCGTAGCGAGGTAGCCAGGGCGGATCCAACCCCTCCAGGCTGTGGGCGATCTCGTCAATGCTGGCTGTCAGTGTCATCGTGCAACTCCTCTGTGACGCCCGAAAGTGATGCGCCCCGGAAAGGTCTGTGTACCTTGGGGGCGGACATCTTTACTTCGGTTGCCTTGGCAAGCTGAATGCGGTGCAGCCACAGTGCAGCTCGGTGCACCGGTCGCTTGGTATCTCTGCGTCGACCCAGCCTGGAGGACGGGGCTTCTGAATGTGTCCGGCAGTGTTGATGCAAGCCACGCAACCAGCCAGAAGGATTTTGAGTCGCATCTTTTCCACTCTTCGTAAGCCATGACGCTGGCAGTCTCTGGACAGAGACCTACGGCCAGGAGTCCCGTCTCGGCAGGCTGCAATCGGTGTAGTACACATGGCATTCGGTATCGCCATCGCTGCGGCAGACCGCCATGGCTCTCTGTATGGCCTCTTCCTTGGTGCCGGCGTAGGCCGTACTGAATCCACGACCCCCGACGATCATCGCTGCGCATCCATTGGCATAGGAAATCTGGAGCTTGCAGGGCGCTCCCCCCTTGGCCTGGCAATCCGCCAATGCCTTGCCTGCGGCACCTTGCTCGCTGCGCTCCCCGGTGGCAGTCCCGAGCACACCCTTCACTCCATCGGTGGCGATCGCCCCCCAACGAGACCCTAACTGGAGGGGGGCGCCATGGTCTTTGGGCTTGGGGGATGGCTGCGAATTGGGTGCGGGCCCGCAGGACGTCGCGCTATAGGGGATCCAACCCGAAGGGCAAGCCACCTGCGCGCGAGCCTGGGGACCGAAGAAAAGCACGCTCTGCGAGGCCAGGAAAAATATGAGGAGTGCTCTTTTCATGGTCTTGTGATCTCTTCGCTGCCGTCAGCTTCAGAATCAGCCGGTCGGAACGCTGAACACCCGATCAGTTGTTGAGCACACCGAATGGCAACGTCCATCCAGGAAGGCTGCTCCCCGCGTTCAATGGGACCTGACCGTAGGGCAGAAACGCCGGGCCTGAGCGGCGCTCCATTGTCTCCTTCGGCGTATGACCGAACTCGGCCTTGAAAAGACGATAGAAGTACTTCTCGTCCAAGAAGCCATGGCTCCATGCGATCTCCGCAATTCGCACATGTTGACGCTGCGGGTCACTGAGCACCTGATAGGCATGACGCAGTCTCCTGCGCCGGATCTGCCGCATGATCCCGCCGTCTTCCTCGAACAGTTGATAGAGCTTGGCCCGCGACACGCCGACGTCCCGGCAGATCCGCTCGGGCGTCAGATCAGGCTCCAGCAGGTGCGCATCGATGTGATGCCGGATCCGCTCGAGCAGGCCCCTGCGGATGGGGCTGCTCGCCTCGTGAATCGCCTCGACCGTTGGCGAAACGGCGGCAGCCATGAGCAGCAACGTCGACTGGACGACGCCGGGCACGTCCTTGTGCTGCAGGCTGGAGAGATTGCGAAACAGCGACAGTATCTGATCGCCCAGAAGCCGGCCGATGCCGCTTCCGAGCGTTCGATCATGCAGAAGTGCAGCAGAGCCGGGCAGCAGGTGCCTGGGCACGACGACGCTGATCACGTCCCCGGCTTCGACCATGCAATCGTTGATCTGCGCGACATCGTAGAAGAACAGATCACCGGACTTCTTGATGGAATCCGGGCCCATCGATCGACGGGTCACTTGCCCACTGAGCAGCAACGTAAAGCGAAAGGATTCCTGGCCGTCCAGTCGGATGCGCCGTGCGTTGCGATGGACCGCGTAGGTCAAAGGCCGCGGCCGTTTGGGCCAGCGTCTCCCCGAGATGACCAGCGGGCCGAGTGCCGCGCCGGTGGCTTCCGCATCGAATGCGCCGTAGCCGTCATCCTCGAACCTGCAGTCGCAGAGGTTGTCCTTGACCCAGAGGTGAAATCGATCCCGCTCGGGGTAGTCGACCGTGGAAAACCTGAAGACAGGAACGGCGTCCGACTCATTCATGGCAACGAGCTCTCTTCTCATGACCCAAGCATCATCGCCGATCGGCGTTGCAACGCAGGCACGCTGCGCCAGGAACATCGCATCCTGTGAGCCTGGGTGGCATCGAGGCATGCATCGGATATCTTCGCGGAGTCGCGACATCGAGCGCGCATCCTAGTCCTGCACTTTCGGGGCCAAGGTGCAATTTCATCTAGATCAGGTGGAAACTGGACGCCGCCATACCCGCTACGCTTCGACAATCGTTGCGTCAGCCACGCCTCGAAACCAACGTCTTCCCAAGCTCTCCTCATGCTGTCACGCCCATTTCCGAACCTCATGGATGCATCTGCCGTGTTGGGGGCTGCGTTCACGCTCAGCCTCGCACTTTCGCTGCCGGCGGCTGCGCAACCGAATGCACCAACGGATGCGTCCGCACCGCGCGTGGCGTCCGACCTGAAGGACATCCGCATGAAGGCGATCGCCAGCCTGCCCAAGGCGGGCGGCAGCGCCATCGACCGCGACGGCTGCCCGTGGCGCGTGATCCAGCCGAAGTCGGCGGCGGCGCGGCTGGTGGCCGCGCAGGGCTGGGCCGTGATGGCGGACCTGCCGCTGGGCGCCTACCGCGCCGTCAGCTTCGCCGGCCAGATGGAAGCCGGCACCAGCGGCACCTGCAACATCACCCAAGGCAACGTGGCCGTGTTCGACGGCGACAAGCTCGTTGCGCTCGCCTACGGCAAGTCGGCAGACGACACCGCCATCGGCAACCTGACCGCGCTCGAAGGCGGCGCCGTGCGCGTGTGGGACGGCGACATCGTCGGCTCGCCGGTGGGCGATCTGCATGTCGAGGCCGACGGCACGGTGCGCCTGGGCAAGCTGGCCGACGAAGAGTCGGTCTGCAAGGGGCAGGCCAAGGTGCCGAACGTCTACGGCATGCCGATCGACAAGGCGCGCAAGGCGCTGGCCGACAAGGGCTGGAAGCCTGTGCGGGGCGGGGCCAGCCCTGAACCCAGGCAGGCCGCGCTGGTCAGGCGCGGCATCACCGAGGCCGAGTCCTGCGCTGGCACCGGCCTCGCCTACTGCGACTTCGGCTATGCCGGTCCGGCCGGCAGGCTGACCCTGACCACCGTGGGCGAGAAGGACCTTCCAACCGTCTCGGACTACGACGTCAAGTGCCGCTGAATGCGCAGCGCCTTCGCTGACTTCATCGAACCCGAGGAGCCCTTCACATGCAATGCCTGTCCGCGCGCGTGCTTCGCACCAGCCTGCGTGCCGCATCGGCTGGTGCCTTGCTGATCTGCCTGAGCGCATGCGAGCCCGCTGCAACATCGCCTGCATCGCCGCCTGCCAATTCCACCATGGCCCCCGCAGCCACCACCCCTGTCACGGTCGGGGCCGAGGCATCATCCCTGCAGGGGTTGCTGGGCGTGCTCGGTGGCCAGGCCGCTGCTCCCTGGGCAGCGTTCGACAGTGTGGCGGGCGTCCGCTGGAGCGACGCGAAGCCGCTGGACAACCCCGATACCGTCTCGCCCGACGCCACGCACTATCGCGGCGGCGACATGCTCCTCGCCGGCTTCGGCGAAGTGGATGTACCCGATGGCAGGGTCGGTGCGCAGGCCGGCGTCAGAAAGGACAACGAAGGCCACGTCGGCGTGGTGCTCCACGGCAATGCGAGCGATGTGCTGTCGATCGCACTGCAGAAGTTCTACCCCAGCGACGACACGCAAGGCATCCTGCAGCGACAGTTCGGCAGCGATGCCGCGGTCAAGCCCATTGCCGGCCGTTGCGCGCTCGACGACGGCACGAGCGCACCGAACACGCAGAAGAACGCCTTCTACGAGCTGGGCATCCCCGGCATCGCCATGCCGCTGTTCGCGGAAACCTATGTCGATGAAGACGGCGGCAACCAGGGGCCGGGTGTCACGAACTTCGTTTTCTATCGAAGCAAGCCGCAGCTGCGGATCGCAGGCATGCAGTGCAAGGCGTCCTGACCCGGAAAAGGAAAGAACTCCCATGCGCCGGGTCCCTTCACGAATTGCCTGCGGCAGTCTGCGCGCCCTCGCGATGTCGGTTTCGCTGCTCGCAAGCGCTGCATACGCCCAATCGCTGCAGACGGCGCCGGCCAGCGACACGCCGCTCAAACTGCTGCTCGGCGATGTCGTCAGGCAGGCCTCCTACAACCCCTACGCACCGCAGCACGGCATTCGGTGGACGAACGGCAAGGATGCGGGCCCCGAAGCCGAAGGCACGATCCAGCTGCCCGGCGCACCCGGCAAGCCGTCTGTGCAGGCCGTGCTGACCATCAAGCGCGATGCGAAGGGCCGGATCACCTCGGCTGGCGTCTTGATCCCGCCAGCCAGCCGGCAGAAGCCGACCACGCAGTTCCTTGAGATCCTGCGGCAGCAGCTCGAGCCCGGCGTGACCGTCACGCTGCTCGCCGACCACTGCGCGTGGGACGAAGGCGGCATGGCGCCCTGGAGCAGGGACGTCTTCGTGCGCCTGAGCTGGCCCGGAGAAGGGCGCCAGCTGTTCGCGCGCGGCAGGCTCCAGGCCTGGCCCGATCCTGCTTCCAGCCCGGTCCATTCGGCATTCTTCTTCGATGCCGACGATCCGTCGGCGCTGATCAAGCAGATGGGTTGCCAGCGCGCAAAGCAACCATAGAGAACGGCTCGGTCATGCGTCATCGCACTGCGTTGCCATTGCTGCTCTGTCTGCTTCTTCAGCCGGCCGGATGGGGTCATGCCCAACCGGCCGATCGGGAGCAGGAGATCGAACTGCCGGCGCTGACCCGGCAGGTCCCGCTGCGCTTCAAGCGCCACAACTTCCAGGCGCTGTGCTACGACAGCATCGGCTGTGCGGTCGTCTACAACGGCCACCAGCAGGTGCGGCAGCCCGACGGCAAGGCCTCGCCGCCCAAGCCCGCAGACGACAACGGCAATGCATGGGGATCGACGGAACTCGGTATCCGCAACTTTCCTGGTCCGGCCGAGGTGCGCTGGACATCGAAGGACGGTGCGACGCACGAGGCGAGCGTCGACATCGGCCGGATCTTCCGGGACGAGCTGGTCTGGCATGCCGTTCCCAGGGAAAAGATGACCGACTTCCACGCAGGCCCTGTCGCCGGCGCGCCGGACATCTACCTCGAGGTGGACGACCGCACCATCAGCGTCTATACGGCGATGTTCATTCCGACGCGGGACGAGCAGATTCCCGGCAACAAGGACAGCAATTTCCGCAAGGACATCTTTCTTGTCTGGCGCAGGACTTACTGAGGAGGGTTGAATATGGCCAGGAAACTGCATGAGCGAGACACATGGTCCGCATCGGGATCTCCGGTCACCATGAGATTCCTCCTGCCCCTGCTCGTCTGCCTGTTCGGCATCCAGCCGCTCGCTCACGCGGAGGGCGGCTGCCCCGCCGGCACGGTTCCCGAAGGCGGCCCGGGCGCGTCCTCCTGCCGGCCTCTTCCTGGCGCCGGCCAACCGGGGGCGCAGGCCCTGTCGGGGCCCCGGAGCGTCACGTACATCGAGCGATGGGGGGCCGTTGCGATGGACACCCACGCAACGGCGAATGTGGGCGCTTCGCATGACAAGTCCAGCCGCACCGAAGCAGAAAGGATCGCCATGGAGAACTGCCTCTCCCTGGGCTCCAGGAAGTGCGAGCTGATCTCGACTTATTCCAACGGTTGTGTGGCATTGGCAGAGAGCACCGCTCACTTTGGAATCGCGAGCCGGCCCACACCGAGCGACGCTCAGGGCGCGGCGATGAAGCAGTGCGACGAAGCTTCCTGCAAAGTCGTTTTCACCGACTGCAGCAAGGCAATCGCCGTTCGCTGACCTGCAGAGCCGACCCGAGGTAGATGTCGATGAGAGCGCAAGTACTATTGCTTTGCTGCGTGCTGGTGATGAGCACTCAGTCTCATGCAGAGGGCGGTTGCCCAACTGGCATGGTTCCCGAAGGCGGGCCAGGCACGTCCTCGTGCCGGCCTCTTCCTGGCTCCGGCCAAGCCGGGGCGCAGGCCTCGTCAGGGCCGCGAAGCGTCACGTACATCGAGCGATGGGGAGCTGTCGCCCTGGACGCCCAGTACACGGGCAACATCGGTGCGTCGCGCGACAAATCCAGCCGACCCGAGGCGGAAAGAATCGCCATGGCGAACTGCCTTTCCCTGGGCTCGAAGAAGTGCGAGCTGGTCTCCGCATATTCCAACGGATGCGTCGCGCTCGCGAAGAGCGACACGCACTACAGCGTTGCGAGCGCACGCAAGTTGAGCGAAGCGGAAAGCACCGTGCTGGAGCTGTGCGCCGATACCTCCTGCAAGGTCGTCTACAGCAGGTGCAGCATGGCGGTGCCCGTTCGCTGAGCCGCCAGGCAAGCCAGGGATACCCCGCATGAAAGTGGCAACCCCATTGCCCTGCTGCCTGCCAGGCACGGGCGCGGGCGCGGGCACGCAGCTTCACGCGGAGGGAAGCGGTCCTGCCGGCATGAGTCCCGAAGGCATGGCGAGCACGTCTTCGTGCTGACCCATGCCGAGCACCTGGCCGTGGTTCTCGTGGAGGGCTGGCCAGTCCGGCCGGGGTCCAGCCGGTCGCGCATGACGCTCAAGCGCACGGCCGGGTGCCTGTGGCCCACGGTCGCCGGCCATCCGGCGCCGTGACGCGGTGTAGCCGCGATCTCGGTCCGACGCGCTTTTCTTGTTTTCCTTCTGCCTGCCTCTCGGTGTTCGTGCGGCGTGCCGAACGAGCACCGGCAGGTCGTACGGCCCCGGCAACTTTAGAGTGCTGTCGTATGCCAACAAGGCCCAAGAAAGACGCCGGCGGACCCTGCGGGCGTCGGTGATGCGACGCGTGTCCTTTTCCTGACGCCGTGCGGCAGGCGACCGGCAAGGATGGGCCTCTGACCGGCATCCGGCGCGGTGCCTGCGCCTATCTGTTCCTCGCAAACAGATCGAACCCGAGCTGCTTCTGATGTTTGACGGCCAGCAGCTGCTCGGCGCCCGACGGATCTGACCTGGTGCGCAGGTGGACATAGAGCACCAGATGATCGTCCATCGCGTATTCGCGAATACGCGCATCCCGCCCGAGCCCGGACAACTGGGAGACGATGCGTTTGCCGATTCTTTCGGCTTCCACCGAGTCGACGGATCTTTCCAGGAACAGGCGTCCCATGCCCGGATGCCGCTCCAGGTTGGGCACCACCGTCTCGGTCAATGCAACCAAGAGACGGTCGTAGCCTTCGATGAAGCCGTTTTCCAACCAGTACGTCTCGATAGCTTCCAGATTCCGGGCGAAGCTCGCTGCGTATCGGACGTTGGCTCGAGGTTCATCGCCCTCGGCGTCCCGCATTTCAGTCAGTCCTTGTCGCGCCCGCCGGTCGCCGTCCTGCGCTTGCGCTTCATCAAGGCGCTGAGCCCCGCTCTGGCGTCAATGGTGCGGCCGGCCTTGACGTCGGCAAGGCCTTTGTCCACGTCTTCCAACAAGAGCAAGTGGACATGCGCGCGTTCCAGCCGGTGATAGTGATCCAGTCGCTTGATGTCAATCACGGCGACCGCCGGTTCACCGTTCTTGGTGATGATCTTTTCCGCACCGTTCTGGACTTCCAGCACGAGATCGGACAAATGTGTCCGAGCCGTGGAGAAGGGGACGATGTCGCGCACCGAGATGACCATGTGAGTCTCCTGGGACTTTAAGTGCTCTTTATTTTGCTCAAAATAAGGTTCTCTTGAATTGTTGAATACGGCTGGATGGCCCGGCTTGCGAAGAACCTTGCCCGGGTCTTCGCCGTTGCGGATGACGATGGGCCAGATGAGCGCCCAGTGGCAGCCATGAGGTCCACGGTGCGTTGCCGCGCCGCCTGCGGATCGAAGTACCGGCGCGCCGATGTGCCAAAGCAAGGGTACGTGCGCGCCGTGCTTGTTCTTCCCGGTCGGCATGCCGAACACCGGGAAGGGGGCGCCGCTTCGTGCTCGGCGCGTGCCGCGCGCCTGCGGCGGGCCCTGAGCGCTGCGCTGCCGCGTGAGCCCGGGGTGACGCAGGCAATCCCGCCTGCGCGTCACTCAGGAGCTCCTCATGGCTTCATCCGTGCCTCTCTCCGCTGCGTCGGCTTTTTCTTCTTCCTCCTCCTCTTCGTCCTCGTCCTCTCCATCGACCTAAGCCCTCGTCGCCAGGAAGTCCCTGTCGCGGTGCCCCTGAAGGGATCCGTTCCGAGCGGGTCGCGCGGTGCGCGTGCTGCCCGGATCCCGGGGAGCCAGAAAGCGGGGGGAGCAGAGGGGGAGAAGAGGGTGGGGGCGGTCTTGCTGGTGCCTTCAGCGTTGCACGGCGTTCTCGCCGTCAAGGGCTGCGCGCAGCGGCTGGGCGCGGCGCTGGCGGCCTGGCGGCCGTCTTCGACCCCTGACTGCTGCGCTGCGCCGTGCGGTCCCGGCGGCGGGCAATTCCGCCCGGACAACCGGAGATCGTCATGGACGAGAAATCACACGTTTCAATGGAACAGCACCTCTGCCTCGTATGCGGCCTGGGCTTCGACACCGGCGGCATCCTGTTCGACAGGCGCCTGCGCCAGAGCATGCAGCGCCACACCGTGACAGGCTGGGGCCTGTGCGCCGAGCATCGCAGGCTCTTCGAGGAGGGCTTCGTCGCGCTCATCGAATGCGACCCGCAGCGCAGCGGCGTGCCCGCGGACCAGGACCACATGCGGCCCGAGCAGGCCTGGCGCACGGGGCGGCTGGCGCACCTGAAGCGCGAAGTCCTTGTGCGCGTGGCCGACGTGGCGCTGGCGCCCGATGTGCCGTGCGTCTTCGTCGAGCCTGGCGTGATCGAGCGGCTGCAGGCGATGGTCGGACCCGAGGAGGACTGAGGATCCGTTGAGGTCCTTCGTGCGCCGCTTCGCGAACCGCGGGGCGGTGCACTGGCCCCGGTCCTCGCCCGGTCCTCGCGGTGCTCGGCTGCGGCCCGCGGGCGGGCCCTGGACCGGCTCGCTGGACCCTTGCCGGGTCTGCGTCGAGGCGGCTCCGACAGCAGGTTCCTTCCACCACCGCGGCAGGTGCCGCAGAGAGGCTTCGCCATGACCCGCACCCCGTCTTTCGGCACTCCGCCTCGCCGCGCTGCACGCGCTCCGGCGGCCGTTCGGACCTCGGATACCCCGGGGCGTTCCCCCCGTGCCCCCCCGAGGACCCTTCCACTGCAGGTGAATCGGCAGGTGTGCCTGCGCCGCAGCGCATGGGCCGTCGCATGGACGTAGGCATCGATGTGCGGCGCGCGGTCACGGACCGGATCATGGCCATGCTGGCCGAGGGTGAGCAGGCGTGTCGCCAGCGCTGGATCGAGGGGGCCTCGCGCGGGATGCCGCGCAATGCGGGCTCCGGCCGGTCCTACGCAGGCGTGAACGCGCTGCTGCTGTGGGACGCGGCGATCGCGCGGGGTTACGGCGTTTCCTTGTGGCTGACCTACAGGCAGGCGAAGGCGCTGGGTGCGCAGGTGCGCAAGGGCGAGCGCGGCGTGCTGTGCGCGCAGTTCGAGCGGGACGGTGGTGGCGGCGATGGAGACCCGGGCTCCGGATCGCGCAACGGCTTTCTTCTTCTTCTTCTTCTTCTTCTTCTTCTTCTTCTTCTTCTTCGGTGCAGCCCGTTCTGGCTCTTCAATGTCGCGCAGGTCGACGGGATGCTGCGCAACTGCCTCGCCGCGCGCGCGGGGGCGTCGCTGGCTTGCCGCTCGGCGGGCGCGATCCGATGGAAAGGGCGCTGCGCCTGGTCGCGGGCTGCGACGCAGCGATCCGGCATGGTTTCGACTGGGTAGGGCATGTGCCGGAGCCCGACGAGATCCGGTTGCCGATGCCGCAGCGCTTCGCGAGCCGGGAGCACTACGGCGCCACGCTGCTGCATGCACTGGTGTGCTGGACGGGGCATCCGCGGCGGCTTCACCGCGCATTCGGTGGCCGTTGGGGGGATGCCGCATTCGCGATCGAGGCCCTCGTGGCCGAACTGGGCACGGTCCTGCTGCAGGAACACTGCGGGCTCGTGGGCGCGGCCGTCGAGGGCCGTGCGAGCTCTCTTGCTGTCTGGCTGGCGCTGCTGCGCCATGACCGCAGCGCGATCTTCACGGCCATGCGGGCGGCGGGGCAGGCGGTCGATTTCATCCTGGCGCGCGAGGTGCCGGCGCTGCCGCCGTGCGGCGGCCCGTAGGAAGAGAGAACGAACGCGACCGATCCGCTGCGCACGGCGCCGTGCTGCATCAACCGCAGCTGCGCGCGCACGACAGGGTGGCGACCTTCATCGACGAAGTGGCCCGGCTGGTGATCCAGTTCCTCACCCAGGCCGCCAGGTCACCGGGTTGGCCCGCGGCGTGCGAAGCCGTGAGCGGCCTCTGCAGGTCGCCTCGATCGGAGCTGCTGGATGTCGTCGTCGAGCCGGCCTTGAATCGTGCGCATGCTGTCCCGGGTGATCTGAGCGGGGGATGTGCTGCGGGCCATTGCCGAGAATTCGGGCGCCCCGTCGCAAGGCTTTACCAACAGAAAGAAAGCCAGGAGCGCCGAGGCGCTTCTGTTCATCGGGCAACCGTTGCATCCAATGCCGTCATTGGCGCTTGGGGATTCGGGCCAAGCAGTGGCTCGGAATTCGGCTTCAGGATTCGATGGTTCCGGTGCCTGGCAGATCGAGGTCTTCCTCGAAGCGCACTCACCCGGACTCACGGCGCGCGCCCGGGTGCCATTGCGGATGGCCACCCGCGGCGACGCGGTGCCGTTCGCGCAGCTTCTGGTGGCGGCGACGGCAGATGGTCGCGCGGCAGGTGCTGCTGCGCTGGCGGGCTTTTCAGTTCTGAAGTTGCATATTCCGGCGCTACAGGACCTTGACGAAACCGCTGTCAGGTGCCTTTACCATTCGCTCGAAATTCTTGCTGTAGTTGAATTTTGCGTCGACCCGAAGAGCGGGCGGAAACAATTCTTCAATCGTCATCTCTTTGCCCAGTACTTCCTTGGTGACAAATCTGCAGTAGTCGTTCACGCCGGATGCCTTGTGAAATCCCCCTGGATTTGATGCTTGATAGGTGGCGAGCGCTACCTTCTTTTTCTCTCTTCCCACTTCCACAAAGGCCCCATAGCGGGCGGGTCTGGGGACCTTGTCTCCACGCAGATGGGTGAGCAGCGTGAGGCCTTCGGAAATTTTCCTATGGTCGCCGTCCATGTGGAAATCAATCGAGGATGCTTGGAAGCATGCGGTGACGAAAGCGCAGCAGGTGGTCCCGCGATTCTTGCTGAAACCCTCTCGCTGACGGGAGGCCCACTTGAAAGCTCGATATAGCGCATCGAATCCAAATGGCGGATTGAGGTCTGATCGCAGGGCGTTCTGAACCCCGTAATAGCGGCTTATGTCGATGCCTGACTCGGACTGCCCGTAGGAATACGAGGTCAGCTTGCCCCGGGCACCGTCTTTCTTGATGCTGTAGGTCGTCATGGGCCCTTGTCTTGTCTGCTTTTGCGTCGCGGTTCTGAGGTGAGCCCAAAGCTTGGCGAAATTCACCCCGTTTGATAGTCCGACGGTATGGGGCGCGGGGCGATAGACGGTGAACCAGTTGCCACTGGCTTCACTCTTGTCGATATCGATAATTTCTCGAAAGACGGCCGTATCTCTAGAAGCAGCATGAATGACCTCAATTTCTTGAGATGCATCGCCCGACAAAATGCTCTCCAAACTGATGAAGTTCTTGGGATCAGTCACCAACATGGTGTGGTGGAACGTCCCTTGTCGAAAGATGATGTCACCCCGCTGAATCACGAAAGTCCCTCCCGTGCTTTGAAGTGCTGGCGGCGCAAACTTTAACGGCGATGCGTTACGTCCGTCAAACGGTCGTTTACTGCAAAAATATTGTGCCTCCCATCTTCAACAGATGGTGCGGGACTAACGCTCCAGTCTCGGAAACTGCAGGGGCGGTGTGATGGAGACGGTTTGGATTTCATCGAGGATCGGCCGTTAGTACATCGAATAGGACGCGGGCGTGTCATCAATTGAGTCCGCCGACGGCGGCAGCCAGATGAACGTCGAGGAGGAAGATGATGGTGGTCCTGCTGTACCTCGTGGTGAGGGCGCGGTACACGATTTCGCGGGCGCCCTCCGTGCGGGGGTAGTGGACGAGCGGCTGGCGGCGCTGCGCGTGGCTTGAACTTCGGCGCTCCCTACAAGCTGCCGATCCCATTGCTGGGTGTTGGGTTTGCGCCGACGTCGACGGCCGGGCTGCTGGACTCGCATCACAAAAGGACGTCACTCGGTGCCTCCCCGCGTCAAAAGGGGCAGCGCCTGAATCTCCAAAGACTCTGCCAATACGGGCATGCCCAATTCCCTCAGAGCCCTGCGGAGCGCGGACATGGTGCGCGGCGTGCTTTGCTGGCAACGCTGCAGGCCCAGGTGCATTGAGTTCGCGGAACTCTCTCCGGGCACTTCGGAGGTCGACCTGTTCGACGATCTGCTGTTTCACAACGTTTTCCTCGTCGAGCATTTGCTGCTGAATGGGCAAACGGCCGATTCGCTGTTGCGAAAGCTCCCGACTGGCAATCGAATGGTGAGCGGCGCGCGGCATGCCTTCTTCGAAATGCCTGGCCCGATGCCGGCCAGTAGGGCCGTGGTTGACGCGGGTCGTTTCAGCGTTCCTCGCTCAGGCGCGGGCGCTGGAAGCTCGACTCAGATTCCGCTGATCACTGCATCGAGCGCGGCCGCGAAGTCGCTGGCCTGAGATCGCAGGTTGCCTTGGACAGAGTCCAGATCCTTGACACGAAAGGGTGCAGCCAGATGGGGCAAGGCCACCAGCATCGCTCCATTCCAGCCGATGGTGGGACAGAGGGACCGCGGCATCGCCGCCGGCATGTTGGCACGCAGTGCCAACGGCATCACGAGGCAGGTAGGGAGCTTGTCGAGGATCTCGCTCTGGATGTCCACCATCCAGGGAATCTCGCCGCGCTGGGTCTTGGACGGGTTGGCATAGACATCGAACTGGGCCAACGTGCAATCACCAAGGGCGGTAGTCTTCGCCGAAGACACCCACGCGCTCGACAAGCCCGTTCTGGGCGGCAATCCACTCCGCATAGGTTTCGTTGAATTCGAGCTTGCGCTGGTCGAGCGTCTTCGTCCGTTCGAGTGCCACGAGTTCGGCGTAACGGGCAGCGGATACCATCACAACCGCGACGCGGTCGTTCTTCATGACCTGCACGGGCTCGCGCTCGGCTTGACCTAGGTAGTAGCCGAAGCGGTTCTTGGCATCGGTGGCACTGACCTGCATGATCGGACTCGGGTAAGGGTGATTAGCCATTTTGGCCATTCTTCAGCACGAATGCCTTGGCATTCCCCCTGGTCGATGAAGCCCAGCGCGGCATGCTCGGCATCTTCGCTCGCGTTGTGTTCAACGATCGCGTCCACGTCCTCGTGGGCTTGCGCGGGGAACGATCTCCCTGGCGGTCACTTGCGCGCGCTGACCTTCGGCTTGCCGGCTGCACGAACCTGGTCGTGCAGCGACTTGAAGTAAGCCATGTCAGCCGGCCTCCCGGGCGCTGACACGGCCCCCTCAAGCAGCAAGCCGCGAAGATGCAGACGCTCCTGATCCTTGCGGATCAACTCGCGCACGTACTCGCTGCTGGCCCCGAATGCGCGCTTTTCGACCTGTTTGTCCACGAAGGACTTGAGCGCGTCAGGCAGCGAAATGTTCATCGTGGTCATGGCACGATGATAGATCCCATGGCAAAAATGGCCTGGATTGAACCCAAGACGGCGCGACAGGCCTCGCGTCTGTTCTGTAGGTCTCAGGCACGGCTCGCTTCGCCTCGTACCGGCCAGAAGGGGGAGCAAGGGGGCTGGCTTGCTGCTGGCGCCTTCATCGTGGCACACCGTTCTCGCCGTCAAGGTCTGCGCGCGCCTCTTCGTGCCGCGCTGGCGGCCTTGTGGCCGTCTATCGAACCCTGACCGCTGCGCTGCGGCGTGCCGGCGACGGTGCCGGGCCATCCCGCCCGCAACCGTTCAAGGAGAACGCCATGACTGCTTCGAGTTTTTCCTTCCTCACCGATGCGCAGTTCGCGCAACTGCTGGCCAATGGCATGCCCTCGTGGGCGCAGGCGGATTTCGATCCGCTGCCAGTGGTCAAACTGTTCACGCCCGATGCAGGCGCCACCTGGCTGCTCGGTGCGATCGACCCCAGGGAGCCGGACATCGCGTTCGGCCTGTGCGACCTCGGGATGGGCTTTCCGGAGCTGGGCTGCGTGCGCCTGTCGGAGCTGGCCGGGCCGCGCGGCATGCTGGGGCTGCCCATCGAGCAGGACCTGCATTTCCGCGCCGACCGGCGATTGAGCGCCTATGCGAAGGAGGCCCGCATGGCGGGGCGCATCCAGGCCTGAGGGGCCGGCCGCTGCAAGCCGGGGCATGCCACGACCTGTGCGCATGTCTCGTGCGCCGCGCGCAAGGGGCCTCGGGCGGTGCTGGCGCATGTCCGGCACCGCTACTTGACGCCAACTGAATTCGGTACTAAATTCAGACCCATCGGCGTTTGAGGATTGCCATGTCTTCCATCTCCCACATCAAATCCATCTCCTACCTGAAAAGCCATGCGGCACAGATTTCCGAGGACCTGGAGATGAACGGCACACCCTTCTTCATCACCCAGAATGGCGAGGCCAGCATGGTGATCGAAAGCGTCAAGCAGTTTCAGGAAAAGGAATCGCTGATCGCCGCCTTGAAGCTCATCGCCTTGGGTGAAAAGGAGCGCGTGCAGGGCAAGGGCATCTCCGTGGCCGAGTCCCGTGCGCAACTGGCCGCGGCACGCCAACGGCGCAAGTAGGCAATGGCCATCGTCGTTCTTCCCGATGCCCAGGAGGATCTGCTCTCGCTTCAGGAGTACATGCTCGACAAGTGGAGCGAATCCGACTGGCTCAAGGCCGAAGACGAGATTTTCGAGAAACTGGCGCTGGTCGAGAAGGGTCTCTTGACCGGGCCCCCCGTCCAGGAACTCGCATCGGTTGGCATTTCCGAGTATCGGAATGTCCTGACCTCGCACCACAAGCTGGTCTACCGGCGCGTCGGCGACGACACTTTCGTCTATGCCATTGCAGGACATCGGCAAGACTACCCAACGCTTTTGATGAAGCGCCTTCTGAGGACTTGATGAAATTGGAGGCGACTTGCCTCCAGTTCCAGCGACGCCCTCAGTTCAGGTTCCTGTACCCCCGCGGTGCGCGGTGGGACCAGGTTCAGCCCGCGTCGACAACGCCACGACGCTACGGTTTCACGCCCCAGTAATTCGTCAACTGATTGAAAGTGACGAACATGGCGCTTCCTGTAAGGGAGGCTGAAGCGTCGTGCTGCTCAGGCGCCCTCACGTCCTGGCTCGCGCGTCGGAGGCTTGCTTGCTGGAGTGTCTTTGACCAATGGACGGACCGTGCGCGGCAGTCGGCCGTCGAGACCGCTGTCTTGCACGTCCTCGGGAGCGGTGGCGCGCAGCTTTTCGAGCACCTGGCCGTAGTTCTCGTGGAGGGCTGGCCAGTCCGCGCCGGGCTCGAGGCGGCCGGGGTCCAGCCGGTCGCGCAGGACACTCAAGCGCACGGCTGGGTGCCGGTGGCCCACGGTCGCCAGCCATCCGGCGCAGTGCACCTCGGCGCCGATCCTGGACTGGTGGCAGGCGAACATGGCCGCATCGGGGCCGGGGCCCATGTTGCGCGCGTCCGGACAGGTGGCCGCGAGCGCTTCCGCCTTGTCCAGGCTGAAGTTCGGGATGCTGCGTGCGTCTTGGTCGAGCCGCCAGGGACAACTGGGGCGGGGCTGGTGGGGTGGCTTCGGGGCGCTCATGGTGACTGCACTGTTCCAGATCGACGCGGCGAGAGATCCAGGCAGCGAGTGGGGGAGCGCGGAGGGGAAGGCGGAGAGGGCTTGGCTGTGTGCGCTCAGGGGTAGGTATCACGCGGTTCTCGCGTTTCAAGGCCCTGCGCGCGCCTGCGGCGGCCCTGAGTGCTGCACTGCCGCGGGAGCCAAGGGCGACGCAGGCAATCCCGCCTGCACATCACTAAGGAGCTCCTCATGACTTCATCCGTGCCTCTCTCCGCGTCGTCTGTTTTTTCCTCGTCTTCGTTTTCGTCCTCGTCCTCTCCAACGACTTATGCCTTTGCGGCCAGGAAGTCCCTGTCGCCGCAGGAACTCGCGGCGAGCGCACCGGCGGTGTTCGCCGAGGAGGCTGCGGCCCGTACCGGGCCGAAGTACGTCTTCATCAGCACGCGCGAGATCGTTCGCGCACTCGGGGAGGCGGGCTTCGTACCGACGCTGGCGGTGCAGACCCGCTCGCGCCGCGGCGACGCGGATCGAGAGGGCCATGCACTGCACATGCTGCGTTTCCAGCCTGGGGTGCAGTCGCTGTCTCTGGACGACGTGTTCGGCGAGATCGTGCTGATCAACTCGCACGACGGGCGCAGCGCCTACCAGTTGCGCGCGGGGCTCTACCGGCCCGTGTGCACCAACGGGTTGCTCACCGCGATCGGCGACTTCGGGCTGGTCCACGTGAGCCATCGCGGCAACGTGCTGGCGCAGGTGGTGGAGGCTGCGCAGCGGATCGCGGGTGACTTCGCACGGGTGGGCGAGGCGGTCGAGGCGATGCGTGCCACCGCGCTCTCGGACGTTCAACAGCTGGACTTCGCGCGCGAGGCGCTGGCACTGCGCTATCCGGGCCAGGGCGAGCCGCCGGTGGAGCCCGCGCAGTGGCTCGAACGGCGGCGTTTGGCCGACATCGGTGACGATGTCTGGCGGACCTTCAATGCGGTCCAGGAGCACGCGCTGCGCGGCGGCGTGTACGGCCGCACGGCCACCGGTCGCGCAATGCGTACACGGGGCATCGGGGCCATCCGCGAGAGCGTGCGGCTGAACACGGGCCTGTGGCGCCTGGCGCTCGCGCGCATCGGCCGCTGACGCGGCGGGCCGGAGCTTCGGCTCCGGCCCTTTCCTTCTTGCTTGCGACCTCCGACGGACCGCAGGCGCCGAGGCATCTGGTTCGTTTCTTGATGGAGCGGTGATGGAATTCACCTGCGAGCTGTCCATCGATTGACCCGTGGGCAGACCGTGGGCCTCGCGAACTCTTTCTTTCCAAGCACCGGGAGTACGGACATCAGCACTTTGGAAAAAAACTGGCGGCTTCCGCTCGCGCAGTTGAATGCAAATCCGGCCGCACGAGCGTGGGCAGGCGGCTGGGGCCATGCGTGGATCCTCGATGAGGGTGCGTGTTGCCCGGTCCCCGGTGCGAATGTGCCGCTGTGCGTCGTCGACGCCGCGGTCTCATGTCCTTGATTTCGTCAAACGCTTGCAGGTGACGGTGACATGGCCCCTGCTGCCCGGATCATCCGGCTGGACGCTTACACCCAACGCGTTCTCGATTTATTGGCCTGCAAGGGAATCTTGCGACCGAAGGATCTCGACGCCCTTGCGGTGCCCCGCAGCGCATTGGCGCGTCTGAGCGACGCAGGTCTTCTGGAGAAGGTGGGGCGTGGCCTGTACGGCCTGCCCGAACGCCGTGGTTTCGAGCGCGAGACCTGGCGTGCCGTTGCGACCCAAGTTCCCCGGGCGGTGCTTTGTTTGCTCAGCGCACTGCAATTCCATGAGTTGACGACACAGCCGCCGCGCCAGGTCTGGATCGCTATGCCGCGCGGCAGCCATACGCCGCGCATCGGGCATCCGCCGATCCGGATGATTCAGGCTTGCGGCGACGCCTATTCGGCAGGCATCGACGTGGTTGAGCGCGAGCAAGTGCGGCTGCGTGTCTATGGCGTGGCCAAGACAGTGGCGGACTGCTTCAAGCACCGCAACAAGATCGGCCTGGACGTGGCGCTGGAAGCCCTGCGGACTGCACGCATGCAGCAGAAGGCCACGGTGGCCGAGCTCTGGCACTACGCCAAGATCTGCCGCGTTGCGAGCGTGATGCGTCCCTATCTGGAGGTGCCTGGATGAGTGGTCATCGCGCCGCGGCGGTCCGAGCTCACCCGTTTGTTGTCGCCAAGGTGCGCTTCGACGATCCCGATCCGCTCCGGAGGCACGACGGATAGGGGTGGCACTGCCGGTGTGTTCAGGTCGATGGCAAGCCCCAAGGCCTCCAGCACATTCATGTACGCCCCCATCGTGACCGAGGGCACGCCGCGCTCGATCCTGAGCAGTGTCATGCGTGAGATCTTTGCGGCCTCAGCGATTGTCTTGGCGTTGATCTTTAGCGCCTTGCGACGCGCGTGAATGCGTTGTCCCAGCAAGGCGAGACGGTGGTCCGCTGTGGCAATGAGGACGGGGGACGGGGAGGGCATTCGGGTTCTTTGAATCGGTCCAATACGGCTGAATCTTTCCATCGAGCCGGCGTCCCATTGTCTCCTTGTCGCAGGAGGCCCGCGGGAGAGGGCTCGGTACGTAGCAGCGAAACCCCTCCCGCCATGTTCGGCATGCCGAACATTGCGAGGGTCATGCAGGATATCTGTCGCAGCCGCGGCAGGCATTCAGTTGGAACGCGCGCGCACCTGCCGGCGACAGCGATCAAGGTGATCGCCATCCATCACGACGACTGCCGTATTGCCTGCTCGCTTTGCGAGCATCTTTTTCCGTGTCGTTCCAAACCTCCAGCGCAAGTCCGGCAGACATGGCCGTTCCGAAAAAGAAGGGGCGTGTGACGCGTCGAATTGACCGGATGGTATCCCGCTGATCCTGAAGCCGTGCGCTGGCTTGTTTTGAACCACGGACCGTGCGAGCAGAGCATGGAGAGGAAGATTGAACGGGGAGTGGAGTCCTTGTGCGGCTATGAGGGCAGGATAGACTGCCGTCAGACATTGTTAACAGCCAAGGCGTTGCGATGATCAAGCCCTCTCGATCGAGCGTGATTGGGACCCGGGTGCCGCCCGAAGCGAAGGCGCGGTTCGCCGCGCTGGCCTCACATCATCAACTCAGCGAATCAAGCTTCCTCTCCAGGCTGATCGACGATGCGCTGACGGCGCACAGTCCGACGGCGCGTATTGCCCCTGAACAACCCGGCTCGCCCGATGCAACGGTCCGTGGTGTTGCGACGGATCGCATCACGTTGCGACTTCGCCTAGAAGACCGCGTATTGGCGGCGGAGCGTGCGAGCGCCCGTGGCATGAAAACAGGCAGCTACCTGGTCATGCTGATTCACAACCATGTCCATGGCTCGGCAGTGATGCCGCCGACCGAACTGGACCAGATCAAGGCCGTCAGCGCTCAACTGGCAGCGCTGGGAAGGCAGCTTCGAATGTTCGGCATGCCGAACACTTGTGCGCAGCCGGTGGCCGTGGAACTGGGCGACGTGGTCGCCATGGTCCGGCGGGAGGTGGAGGCTGCACGCGAGGCGACGGCCGCCGTGGTGCGCCGAAACCTCGTGAGCTGGGAGGCCGTCCATGCCTAGGCAGACCCTGCGTCTGGCGCGAAGCCGTGTTGGACCGTCGACCGGCGCCGAGCGCTACATGGCGCTGGACATCGTGAGCCATGGACGGCGAGGGCCCGGCGGCAAGCTGCGCTTCGGCGCAGACGAGCTCGCACAGATCCGGCGCACGGTGGGTCGCACGCCCGAGGTGATGGTGAAAGTCTCTGGCGGTGGCCGCGACGCCGGCGGCGTCCGGGCGCATCTGGACTACATCGGGCGGCACGGCAAGCTGTCGATCGAGACGGACGAGGGGCTGAGGCAGCAGGGGCGAGGCGCGGCCAGCGAGATCACGCTGGACTGGCAGTTAGACCTGTGCAGGAGCCAGCACAAGCCGAGGCCGACTCCGGGCCAGAAGGACACCCGCGCCAAGCTGGCCTACAACATCGTCCTGTCGATGCCGGCAGGCACACCACCAGAGAAGGTGCTGGCCGCGGCGCGTGTGTTCGCGCGCGAGAACTTCGCGCTGCAGCACCGTTATGCCATGGTGCTGCACACCGACCAGCCGCATCCGCATGTGCACCTGGTGGTCAAGAGCGAGCATGAGTTCGAGCCTGGCAAGCGCCTGTACATCCGCAAGGACACGCTGAGGCAATGGCGCGAACAGTTCGCTGCCTTGATGCGCGAGCAGGGTGTGGCTGCCAATGCGACGCCACGGCAGGTGAGGGGGCAGATCCGAAAGCCGCACAAGGATGCAATCCATCATCGGCTCCGGGCGCTGCAGGCATCGAGGCAACTATCGTCTGACGAACGGGCCAGGTGCCCATCACCGAAGACATCGACCTTCATGCAGACCAAGCTGAGCAGCGTGCTGCGGATTCTCCAATCAGGAGGGAAAGGTCTCGATGCCGGTCAGGAGAAGATGCAGCACACCCGAGGAGAGGTGGAAGCAGACTGGCGCGCAACGGCCGATCTGCTGCGAAGACAGGGAGACGACGAACTCGCCGCGCAGGTGGATCGATTCGTCGCACGCATGCCGACCGTTCAGACCGATGCACGACAACTTGCGGAGCGCTGGAAGGAGCAGGCAAAAGGCCGGACTGCGGAGCGTTCCGTCGCCAGGTGACGGGAATCGCGGGGCCGGTAGGTTTTGTTTCGTGCAGTCCCTTCAGGTGGATCACATCGGCTGCAGCACGCTGGCAATCAGCGAGAGGTGCGTTGGGTAGAAAGCGTAGAAGATCCAGCGGCTGCGCGGCATTGGGATATCGACCTGACTCGCTCCCCAAATCAAGAGCAGCGCGGCCAAGGCAGCGAAGTTGCCATTGATGATGGCGAGCGAGGCCGTCGCCAGGACCCACCCCAGCAGTTGCAGATGGCCAGGCTTGCGCAGGAAGGCCCAGGCGCCCAGGCAACTGAGCAGCGCTGGCCACCAGAATTCGACCATCGCACCACCGAAGACAAAGGCAATCAACGCAGTGCAGCGGCGAAACCATCCACCTTGTCCGAGCAACCAAGCGATCAGCACCGCCAGCAGGAGCGTGGCGAGGATGTTCAAAGGCCACCAGCCCACCAGATGGACGAAGGGAGGTGTGGCCAGCAGTGCAAAGATCGCCAGACGCTTCATGACTCGCAGATGCACACCGGCTGCAAGAGCGTTAGGGCGCGCCAGATGGACCATGAGCACGAAGCCGAAGAGTGGCATTGCCATGCGCCCCAGAGCGTAGAGCGCAGGGATTGCCTCATGCAGCAGGTACTTGTTGATGTGGTCGCCCGTCATGAGCACCAGGCCCACCCACTTGAGTGCTTCAAGCGAGCCTTCTGAGACCGTCCAGCAGGTTGTTGGCGCCGGTTGTTTAACCCGAGTGCATGCTGTTTGGCTTCGTGACATGACGTGTAGGCTCGGACTATGGCGCGGCTCAATACGCAGGGCGCTGATCGATGCCGTCGTCCCGCAGCTTTTGCCACACGGCGCTGTACTGCGCGGCGAGCGCCGGTACAGTGCGGACGACCAGCACGAGCGGCAATGCCAGGCTGGGCGTGAAGGCCGCCATGTACGAGAGGGGCTGCACAGGCGCGCACGTGGGTGGCGTGGCTTCCGCGAGCGCGAAACGCAAGAAGACACATGCAAAGCCTGCGGCGAAGGCGGCGAGCTTCAACGCCGCACTCGGGAGACGCCTAGAAGCGTTCATGACTCGGCTCCTCGCGATTCCGTGCCGTGCGCCGGCGGACATGCTGTGGCACATGGTCAGGCCGTCGGCTCGGAAGGTGGATGGATCGGCCCTGTGCCAGCGCGTCGGCCATCCGCTCACGGATCAGCTCCATGAGCCGCTGCTGTCTGCCCTGATCGCTGGTCAGGCGCCGGGCGTACTGCTCGGCCAGTCTGAGGCATTGCGCGGCCGCGCGCAGTTCCGGGTGCTCGGCCGGCATCGCGTCGGCCTGCAGCTCTCCGCTGCGCACCTGCTGGGCAGATCGTTCGATCGCGCGAAGGTGGTCCGGCGTTTCGATGCTCCATCGGGCGCGTTGCGCGACCACCTTCTTTTCGCGGACCATTTCGCCATGCTCGTTGTGGGTCGCCACGCGGACATTGACTGGATGGGTACCATGCTGTGTGAGCACGACCTGATCCCCGATGCGCGGCTGCGAAGCCGACTCGACAAGGGCGCGCTCGAGGTCCGCGCCCCAGATGGTGCGATCGCCGCCTTCGGTGCGAAGTTGTACGTAGAAGGACATGCGCGCGCTCGGATCGAACCGGTATGGCGCTGCGGCGGCCGCCATCAGCATGCCTTGGATGCGATGTCTCGATGAGCCATTGCTGCCGGGCACCGATACCGCCTGTGGCGTCGGCTTGCGTTCAGGCTCCTGTGAGGGTTGCAAACCCTTCAGCGCACGTTGAACCTGAAGTATTTCAGCCGGAGTCGGCTTGTAACCGTGGACCTCGATGCCGTGCAGTGTGGCCTCGCGCCACATGCTTTGTCGGAAAGACTCGGTACCCTTGAGCTTGAGCACCCGCCAGCCGCGCGCCTGAGCAATCGCCACGACGCCTTGCAGCGCCGCGCGGTTCTCGGTTCGCACGCGGATGCGGTTGCCGTCGTCGATGAAGGCCAGGGTGCGATCCGGGAAGAAGTAGCGATCGTCGATACGCAGGTAGAGGCGCTCGACCGTATCGGGTACCTTGAGGCGGCCGCGGCCCGCAGGAGGCGCGCTTCCTTCGGCTTCGCCGGCAAAGTCCTGCGAATCGGTGTCTTCAGCGCCGCTCGGGGCTTTGTCTGGAGAGTGGTCTTTGGACATGGGCTTCCTCCGGATGAGTGCTGCACGCCGAACGATCCGAGGCGCACCGAAGTGGTATCCATCAGTCCAGGATCCGTGCCACGAACTCGTCGGCGTGGCGCCGGAGATCCTCGTCGCTGAGCTTCTCTGCGGGAATCACCACATCGCCGAAGTCGAAAGAGAAGTCTTCCAGCTTCAGGTCGCGGCCCGCCGCTTCGTTGTCAAAGGGGGTAGGGTTCGCGTTGGCCATTCCCTGCTCAGCACCGGGCGTCGCTGCCCGGGAGTCGCGGGTGGCACAGCCGCGATGATCCACATCCAGCTTCGGCACCGGCGGTGGCGGCAGTTCGCGCTTGGCGAAGAACTTGTCACGAAAGTAGAAGATGCGGCGCGCGAGCACCGGCCGCAGTCCCTCGTAGAACAGGATCATCCGATCCGGTCCAAGCTCCTTGACTTCCTGGGGCAGGAGCAGGCGGCGCGCCTGTTCGCTGATGCTGACCGTCGTCGCCTTGCCGGAACCTCCCGCGCCACCCCACGTCGGCCGGCTCACAGTCTTCTGGCGCACGGTACAGGTGCCCAATTCGCGCGAAATCGCCTCGGCGTCCTCGTACTCCTTGGGCGGGAACACGATGCGTGCGGCCAGCATCTTGCGGATCGACTTGGCGCCTTCGATGCCGTACTTCTCGATCAGCTGCGAACCGGACTGGACGATGACGACGGTGCGCACGTTGTAGCCAGGCAGGAAGGCCGTGGATTCGGCGATGACAGGGATGCGGCCGAGGGCTGGGAACTCGTCGAGCATCAGCAGGAGCTGCAGCCGAAGCTCGGGATTGGTTTCGGGGAGTTCCCGCGTCTGCAGGCCGATGGCCTGCTGGAAGAAGAGGTTGAGCAGCGGCTGCAGCCGGGCGATGTTGTCGGGATTGATCTGCACGTAGATCGAGATCGCACGCTTGCGCAGGTCGCGCAGATCGAAGTCGTTGGCCGAGGTGGCCGCATCGATCATCGGGTTGAGCCACAGGTCCAGGCGGCTGGTGAAGGTCTTGCGGATGCTGGAGGCGGTGGTCGGCGCGAGGTCGATCACGTCGTAGAGACTTCGCACCGCCTCCTGCGACAGGGGATAGCCGGCGCGCTCGCAAGCTTCGATCACGCGCTTCCAATGCTTCTGGAAGCCCTCGGCATCACTGGCCATTCCCTGGCGCAGCACCTCGCCCAAGGTGCGCGTGCTGCCTTCGGTCTCGAAGAGGTAGAGCGCGATGCCCAGGAACAGGGAGCGGGCCGACGAGGTCCAGAACGGATCGCCGGCCAGCGGGTCGGGAAAGAGCATCGTGCCGATGCGCTGGAGGTCGTCGATGCAGCGGTAGGGGGACCCGGACACGTAACCGAGCGGATTCCAGCGCGCCGAGCACTCGTGTTCCGACAGGGGATCGAACAGGTGCACCTGCTGACCATGCGCAGCCCGGAAACCTGCCGTGCGCATGAAGTTCTCGCCCTTGATGTCACTCACGATGGTGGAGCCGGGCCAGTTCAGCAGGTTGGGGATGACGACGCCGACACCTTTGCCGCTGCGAGGTGGCGCCTCGAGCTCGACGCCTTGCTGGCCGGGCAGGACCAGGTAGCGACGACCCAGGTGCCCGAGGATGATGCCGTTCTCCTTGAGGAGGCCCGCCCTCCCGATCTCGCGCCGGGTGGCGAATCGGGCATCACCGTGCAGGGGCCGGCGCCTGGGCAGCATCGTCGCCCCTACCAAGCCCAGCAACAGGACCTCGGAGGCGAGCAGCGTCGTGACCAGCGTACGCCGTACATCGGGCCGCTCGCCATGGGCCCCCCAGTACTGGCGAAGCGTGAGCAACGAGGCCTCCCGCGTCGGCAATCCCATGGCCATAAGGAAGGCATGGGCCGCGACATACAGGCCGACCACCGCCGTAGCCAGCAGCGCGACCGAAATCCTGAACAGGCTAGGCAAGCCCTCGGAGCTTGGTGCCTGGGTCATACCAGATCTCCTGCACGATGCGCCGCTGCCGGCCGTCTTGCCGGTCTCTCGCACATTGCACGACGATGTCCACGCTCATCTGTGCCAGTTCCACCCCCTCGCGGGTGCTCATGCCGTGGCCCGCCTGGCTGCGCTTCATGAGCTGCGCCAGCGCCACGAAGGCCAGCTCGGCGCTGTCCGCATGCACGCTGGTGATCGAGCCGGGGTGTCCGGTGTTCACGGACACCAGGTAGTCGTAGACCTCCTCGCCCGTGCGCAACTCGGACACGAAGACCCGGTCGGGCCGCTGCCGCTTCGCACTGGCCAGCAACTGGCCGGGCGTGACCTCGGCCTGACCCTGGGCGCCCTGCGAGTAGAAGAGCCTCACGTGATTTGGCTGATTGCGCAGCGAAAGCTCCATGACGTCCTCGATGGTGACGAGACGGTCCTCGGCGGGCACCTCGAGGATCAGTGCTTTGCCCACCGTCGTCTTGCCGGAGCCGGTTGCACCGGAGAGGAGGATGTTCTTGCGCAGCTGGACCGCACGACGCAGGAACGATACGAACTGCATGCGCGCGAGGAGGTCCACCAGTTCCTTGTCTTCGATGGATCGGGGCGTGACATCGGATGACCGGGCTCGCGTCGCGGGAGCGCTGCGTGTCGGCGCGAAGAGGCGCATGCCTTCCAGGTCTTCGAGCGTCCAGAGTGCGTTGGACGGACGCCGGATCGTGATCGAAACGGTCTGTGCGAGCGTCGCGGGTGGGAGCACGACCTGAATCCGTTCGCCGCCCGGCAGGGTGGCGGACAGCAGGGGCTCGTTCGCCGAGACGCGCTGCCTGGTGAAGTTCGCCACGAGCTTGGCAATGGACATGCACCAGTCGAAGCTGGCAAACGGCAGTGCCTCACGGGTCCAGCCAGACTGCCGCTCCACGAAAGCCGCGCCGGGCGCGTTGATGCAGATCTCGGTGACTTCGGGATCGTCCAGCAGGCGATTGAGCGGGCTCAGGAAGAGGGCGAGGGACGAGGGCGGCTCGATGGACTCGGCAGCAGGCGCGGGTTCTCGCATGGCTTGTCCGCCTTCTGCCGCGTGGCCAGGTTCCCGGTCAAGGCGCGGTGGGATCGGTTCGAAGCGCATAGACACCCCTGAAATCCACATCGCGGGCGACCAGAATCTGGATCCGCTCGCCCTGGTTCTTGATGACGGTAGGCGGGATCGCGATGGTGCTGCGCAACACCTCAGTGATGACATCCCGGTTGCCCTGGGGGGCGAGCACCACGCCGCCGCCGCTGCCAAGACGGGTGCCGCGCTGCTGTTGCGCGGCGATGGCTTGCATCGTGCCGTCGATCACGGAGATCAGGAGCGCCGCGCCGAAGCGGTCCCAGAAATGGGTGTCCACGAATCCCGGGAGGCCGTTGCGTCCGAGCTCATCCGTGCCCGGGGAGGCCAACTGGACCACCACGCCAGCGGGGGTGCGGGCTTCGTTCCACACGACGAAGACCCGGCCCTGCCCCTGGCGTGGAACGCCGCGCTGTTCGCCGACGTATTTCGTGCCACGCTCCAGCAGCACGACCCTGCCATCGGCACCGTAGATGTCGCTGCTGCCGATGCAGGTGGCCATGCCTTCGTAGGTGGAATCGATGGCTGTTTCCAGGGTGCAATCGATGAACGTGCCCTTGGGCAGCAGCATGCGCCGCGTGGGCAGCAGCTGGGCTGACACCGCTGGGGTGGAGGTGGGGCGAAGGCTGGTTGCGAGGCTGCTGCCAGCGGGCGTCGGCGAACCGGCATTGGGAGCCTGCAGCGCCCCGATCAACTGCGCCATCCCGGGAACGCCGCCGGGCACCAGGATCGGCTCCGCCGATGCTGGTGGTGTCATGGCTCCTGTGTGCAGCGGCGCCTGCGTACGCCGGAGCACGGGAAGTCCCAGCTGACGCTCCAGCGCGATCTGCTCGGTCGTCTTTGACGGCGGACTCGTGTTGGTCACTGCTGGCGAGGGCGGTGCGAGCGGGCCGGCTGTCATCGGCACCGGATCTGGCGGAGTCCCGGGAATGGCAATGCGACCCAGCGGCGGCACCTTCATCTCCCCGCCGGCATGAACTGCGCTCGCCTTTCTCGCGGCCTCTTCGGCATCCCGCGTCTTGGTGTACTGCGTGCTGTAGTACCAGAACAAGAATCCGGCGCCCAGCAGGATGATCGTGGCCAGTGCCAGGAAGCCGCTGATACGGGCCTGGATGGAGCGCTCGCGATTGACCGACGGGATGGTGCGCTCGCCACGGATCGTCGTGCTTGTTCCGGCCGCAGGATGCGGCTCGCGCGGTGAATCCGAGGTGCTCCGTGAAGACAGAATCTCTCCGGTATCCGGGTCGATATCGGGTACATCGGATGCCTTCGGTGTCTCGACCCGGGTGCCATGGCGAGGATGGTCCGGAACGCTCATGGACCCTCTCCCGTGATGACGCGTTGCACGCCAGGTGCCGTGGTGTTGGTGGGGGCGCGCGCGCCACTGCCGGCGAAGGACTGATTGACGATGCAGCCGACCAGCTTGCCGCGACGCACCACCAGGCGGTGTGCCACGCGGTGGACAACCACTTCGTCTTCTTCGACGTGGAAGTTCAGCAGCGATTCGGAGCCATCGTCGTTCCGGACGAAGAGGGCCGGAAAATCCGAACTCGACTGGAAACGCAGCCGAGTGTGCACGCCATCGTCGTAGGCGCTCACGGGTTTGAGTGAATCGCTGCCGCAGAACCAGTAGTCGGCGTTGCGTGGCCGGTTGACCGTCTCCCGATTCAACAAGGCCTCCGCACGGCGGCGCTCCACTTCCTTGGCCGCAGCGCGGGCTTCGTCCTCCGGATAGACGAAGCGCACCGAGTAGATCATGCGCTTGCTGGCCACGCCCGTGGACGTGGCTGCCGAAACGGCGTAGTCGAAGTGGTAGACCCGTCGATTGGTCAGCACGGTGAAGTTGGTGGAAGCGCCTGGCTCCTTGGGCTTGATGAAGAAGTGATTGCGCTCAGTGCCGACGTCGAAGGCACCGTTGTCACCCGAGCCCAGGTTCACGAATTCTTCGCCCTCAGCGAACTGCAGATGGATCTGGTAGCCGACGTAGCCTTGGAGAATGATCACGTCATCGGCGTTGTAGGCGACCACCCGCACCCGCGCGTCGACCTTGCCGGCCGGCGGCACGGTCGCTGCTGAAGCAAAGGGTGTCGCGAACACCAGCTCCGCCGCCAAGCCGATCGCGAGTTGTGCACTTCGGCGTGTCATCGCACATCCTGCTTGCCGGGTGCTGCGCCCATCGTGGCGACTTCGGGCTCTCGCCGATATTCCACGACACGAAAACCCAATGGATTGAGCGAGCGCGTCTTGTCGTCCTTCGACGGGCGGACATAGGCGAAATCGATCGTGGAAACCCAATGACTGGCCTGCTCCTCCCCGTTGCCGCCCGCGCGCGTGGAACGGGTAAAGCGCACCTGGGCCAGTCGGTCCTTGCCGCTGTCCAGCTTGAGGAAAGTGATCGAGCGCACCTGCGTGCGAATGGAGGTGCCGTCCTTGTAGGCGTTCAAGGGCGAGGCTGGGTTGTCGGTGGCCCACAGGCTCGCCCATTCCTGGTTCAGTCGCGGCGAGTTCTGGGCGGCGACCAACTCGTAGTCCGCCTCCGCGGTGCCGTAGAAGTAGCGCTCGCGTGCGATCACGTAGTTCTGCAGGAGGTTGCGGGTCACCAATTGCTCGATATCGGCTGTTCCTTCGTAGGTGGGCACGATATCGACGATCCCGCTGCTGCTGTCGACCCGGATGAGAACAGGGACGGGCTGCTTCAGAGGCGTAAGGCCGGCGACGGCGGCGGCCGCGAGGACCGCGATGACAATGGACACACTGGCAACGATCCACGCGACCTTGGCGGAGTGCTCCGCCCGACGCGCGCGGTCGAGTTCCCAGCTCTGGGCCTCGAGCAGATAGCTTTCCGGCGCGGCGTCACGGCGCATTGACTGCTCCCGAACGCGGCGTGCGGGCCGGCGTGTTGATCGGCGTGAGCGGACCCTCGCACTCCGGTGGCTGGGGTGGACGGGTGCCGCAGGCCGCCAGGAGCACGGCCAACATGATGAGCGCGACGCAGGGTTTCATCGCATGCACCACCGCTAGCGATTGCGGGAGGAACTCGGCATGACCCGTTCCCTTGGAAGGACCGTACCGCCGCGGCGCGATGCGCCGATCTGGCCGACGGAGGCCATGCCGGCACCTACGCGATTGCCTGCCAGACGGCGGAATGAATCCCACCGCCCGCCAGGTTCTCGACGGAGGCCGTCGAGCAAGCCGCGACCGAATTCGTTGCTGGTTCTCTTCGTAGTGCCGAGCCCCCATTGAAGCGTTCCGCTGATGACACCAAAGGTGCTGAGTGCGACACCGCTTGCAAGCCCTGCTGCGATCGGCATGACTTGGCGCATCACCAGGAAGACCAGGGCTGAGGCGATGCAGACCCTCGCGCTGGCAGCAATGGTGATTCCTGCGCCCGTGGCCGCCGCACTCGCCGCATACGCCTTCACAATGTTGAGAAGCAATGCGGCGGCGAGCACGGTGAGCACGCCGATGAGCGCGTAGTTCGCCAGCTGTGCGGTCCAGGATTCGAAGAATCGCCGGGTGGCATCAAAGAAAAGCAGGACGATGAAGACCGGACCCAAGGCAAGCAGGATCGCAATGGCCACCTTCGACAGACCGAGCAGGAAAGCCGTCACGACAACAGTCAGACCGACCAGCAGATAGACCAGGAATCCTGCGATATAGAACGCAAAGTCGCGATCAAACACACTTCCCTTGTTGAGGAGCTGTTCAGCAACCGCCGTTCCGTCAAGCCAGACCTGATCAATCACATTCACGACAGTTGTGGTGCCGACGAAGGAGGCCGCCAACTGCTCAGGTGCCCGATAGAAGGTGTCCGTGATGACCTGGTTGTAGGTCCACAAGCGCAGCCCTGCACCGAGGACGATTGCGATGGTGAGGATGCGCTTGACGCCCTCCCAGATGGGCTCCTGGATTCGCCCGGCGAGGCTGAGGCTGCCCCAGATCATTACGTAGACGGTCGCGAGCGTCACGGCGGCGGGCTCGATGGCGGACGCGACCCGCGCCGAGTGCGTGCCAACATAGTTGGTCAGTTGACTGTCGAGCCAGGAGAAGAATTGAGCAAAAAAGCCCATGATCGAGATCACTAGTGAGCGTTGCCCTGCGGGATGGGAACCGGCTTCAGGTCGCGCGTGCTGCCGATATCAAGTTTTTGCTGCGTCAGTTGGCCGCCGTTCGGGTTCAACGAAGAAGCTGGCGAAACGGCCGGCTTCGCGTTTGCTGAGGGCGCGGTTTCTCTGGGCCGATGATGGAAGAGTCGACACGCCCCGACTCCCGTTGCTGCGGTGGAGATGCCCGCGAGGAGCATCAGGACCGTCTTCTGCATGGATAGGTCCTGCATGCCTAGTAGGTGACGGCGGGAAGGCCCCTTGTCGAGCCAATGTCCGAAGCAGACTGCTCCCGAATGCGCTGCTTGCGCGTGAGCTCCTCGGATTGAGCGATCTGATAGAGGCTCTGCAGCTTCGTTTGCTCATTGGTGAGCATGCTCTGCTCGGCTTGGATCCGTGCCTGAAGGTCCTGGATGGCCTTGGGGTCCTGAGCGGTGGCGATGCGGTTGATCAACTGCTGCAGCGCCGAGAAGCGCTGACTGGTGTTCTGGTAGGCACTTTGCGTCATTCCGTTGAGGAAGGCCGCGGACTGCCGACCCTGCTCGACGATCTGACGCAGCTCGGGGCTGAGCGCATCCATCTGCGTCCCGGAAAGGACGCTGTTGGCTTTCATGATCGACTGGACATGCCCGGCCAGCCCGGTGTAGCTCGCCGATGAGCCCTTGAGCGTGCTCATCAGTTCGCCGTACGTGGGCGGCAGGTAGTTGCGTGCGTGCTCCGGAATCGGCAGCAGTTGCTCCATGCCTCGCGTGCCGGTCATGGCGCCGTAGGTCTGGGCCAACTGATCCTTCGAGGCCTTCAATTGGTCGTACTGCCTTTGCATGGAGGAGATCTGCTGTTGCCAGTACATGATCTGCTGCATCAGGTTGGCAACGGCCGTGACGTCGATCACCGGAATGCCGGCCTTCGCGTCTGGAGATGCCGTGAACACCGTCGCGGCAAGAAGGAAAGAAAGGAAAAGACGCCTATGCATGGGAGACCTCCAGGGGCGAGGTTGAACGGGCGGGATGGATGGCCAGGGTCGCGCGGAAAGGGGCCAGCCACTGGTCGGGCTGGGGCCCGTATCTCTCGATGAAGTCGCGCATGAGGCGGACGTTGCCGGTGCGCCCCGAGATGACATGCAGGACTTCGTCGAATCCTCGCAGATCGAGCTGCGCGACCACGCTCGCATGGTTCTGCTTGATCAGAAACTGGCGCGAGCCAGGTTCGAGCTCCTGCTTGATGAGTGCGAACTCCCGGTCCGTGAGGTTGAAACCCTGGGTGTATTCGTCGTAGTCCGCATCCGGATTGGGAAACAGGATCTTGGTGGGTGTCTGCTCGACGATGGTCCGCGCGATGCTGGATCCCAGCACGTGACTGGTGCTCTGGGTGAAGGTGGCGATGTTCGCGTTCTTCTTGCGCCAGGTCTCCAGGCCATTCTTGGCGAACTGCGCGAAGGCCGGGTCGCCGAGGAGCTTGGCGAACTCGTCCATCCAGCACACCAGGGGGCGGCCGTCCACCATCTGGTGGACCAGATGGAAGAGGTACATGGTCAGTGGCGCGCGGATCGTCTCGTTGTCGAGGAAGTCGGTCACGTCGAAGCCGACCAAGGCGTGACGGGCAAGCAAAGGGGTCATCTCGTCGTGGTCGTTGTCGAAGACCCAGGCATAGTCCCCGCGTTCCGAGGCACACCATTTGCGAAGACGCGCGTGCATGCCCTCCGGATCCGTGATGTCGAGGAAGGCCGCGAGCCGTGACAACCGCCTGAAGGGGCGCTCGAGCTTGAGCGTGCCATGCAGGGCCTGCTCAAGATCGTCTTCCTGGCGCACCGTCAGGAGGTCGTTCGGTGTGCGCATGACAAGGCGCTTGAGCCAGTGCCTCATGAATTCGAGGTTGTCCGGAACGGACGCGTCCAGCTGCAGTGGATTGCAGCCGGTGGGCGCGCCGTTCTTCAGCGGCAGGTATTGGCCGCCCAGCGCTCGCACGAGGATGTGCAGTCCCTCGTCCTTGTCGAAGATGATCTGGGTGGCGTCGAGGCGGTTGCAGATGGCGACCATGCAAAAACCAAGCAGGGTGGTCCGGCCGGAACCGATAGGCCCCAGGGCCGTGATGTGTCCCACATCCCGCCGGCTGCCACCTTCGGGGCTGCGCGGATCGCTGGTGTGCAGCGAGAAATGGTAGGGGGAGCCGGCCCGCGTCATGAACACGGTCAGCGCATCGCCCCAGTAGTTGCCCATCGCGCGGCCGGTGGGGAAATTGTGGAAGGGCGACATGGCCGCGAAGTTGCGGCTGGTGATGGGAGCCTTGCGGCTGCGGTAGGAGAAGTTCCCCGGCAACTGTGCCCAGAAGGCCGCCTCCAGCGCCAGGTCCTCCCTGGCCACCACCATGCCGGTGTCGCCCAGCAGGTAGCGAGCCCGGGCCACATGGTCGTTGAGTTGTTTCAGCCTGTGGACTCCCTCGGGCTCGCCGGCGGTGGTGTCGTCGTCGGACAGCACGTGGAGGCTGAAGTGATGGTCGCCAACCACGAAGCGATTGCTCATCAGGTCGTCGAGCGCGTCCTCGAGCTCTTCGGCCTGCGAGACCGCCAGGTCTCCAGCGGCCGCCATGCGGTGGTGCTGGCGGCTCATCATGTCGGTGGCTGTGCCCTTGGCTAGGAAGGTGAAACTCTGGGTCAGGACGAACGGAAACGGGGCCGTCAGCAGGGCGCTGAACATCCCCGGCGCGGTGGGCGTCGGATATTCCTTGATGCCCAGGAAGGCGCCGATGCGGGTCCGCGTGTCCGTGCGGTACTCCATGGCCTCGTTGCCGAAGAAGGGACGGGTGGTGGCCAAGGCTTCGTTCAGCGGCGAGCGAGGCAGTGGCATGCGCTGCCATTCCCCGTTGATCAGCAGGCCGTGGAACTCCAGCAGAGAGGAAAAGAGCGCATCCTTTTGCGGCAGCCTGTAGACGCCCAGCACCTCCGGGTCGTAGCGTTCCAGGGCCGCCAGGAGTTCCTGGCGCAGCTTGCCGCAGGCGTCGAGGGAGTCGCGCAGTTCCATTCGTGCACCCGCCGGATCCGCGCGCCTGAGAAGACGCAGTGCAGCGTCGCCGATGTGCGTGGGTTGCGGCCGGAAGACCAGCGACAGGTAGAGCTCGTTGACCATGAGCCGTTCGCTGGCCATCTTCTGGCGGTAGCGCTGCTCCACCTCGCGGGCGAAGCCAGGGACGGTCCGGCCCTGCGGGCACATGGTCTCGCGGCGCCGGATCACGTGGGTCCACAGCGCCAGGTTGGGCGAGGCGATGTTGCGCAGCAGGACGTTGAGCCGCTCGTGCCAGCTGTTGATGTCCTCGTCGTCCGCACTTTCAAAGGACGCACCGGCCAGCCGCAGTGTCTGGACATAGTCGCCCGCGCATGTCCGCACAACGTGTTCGTCCACGTGGGATGCGAGCGGGATCATGGCTGCGGCACGGACTTCGCGGCGCAGCGTCTTCTTGGAGCGGGAGAGCAGTGGCATCGCGCACGTCCCTGGGCTGGGCGTCTAGATGAACACGTCGGCGCAGCAGGAGCGCCGGCGGCCGCGAAGATCCGGCAAATCCACCACCAGCGGGCTGTACGAGCTGGCGCGCCAGAACCGCAGGTTGCCAACCAGAAGGGCTGGCAGACGCGTGCGTCCCCACAGCTGCAGCAGATCGAAGAACCTCGGCTCGTAGAGGCACACCAGGTAGAGCACCCCATGGACCGGCACGAAGGCCAGCAGCCAGGCGAGATTCGTGGTGACGATGAACGACTCGGTGGTGACGACGATGTTGAACATCATGGCTGCATAGGTCACGCCGCAGACCATCGGGGGCCGCGTCATGCCCACGAAGAGAGGGTCGGCGACGATGCCCAGGCAGCGGCTCATCTTCTGTCTCCTCAGACCCCGAACAGGCCCCGGATCCAGGACACGATCTGCGGACCGCCGAAGACCAGCACGGTCCCGATCACCACGGCGACCATCCACCACCAGCTCAGGCGTCCGAACCAGGCCATGGCCCCGGAAACCATCACGGCGACTGCCGCCAGCGGCGTCAGGATGGCCACCAGTTGCTGCTGAGTGGCGTTCGCGCCGGTGGCGAAGGGACTGCCTCCGAAGGCGATGGCGGGAAGGAGGGCTGCGAACACCGTGACCCGCAGGAGCGTGCGGCGGCTGAAGCGTCGACGGCCTGCATGCGCCGAGCTTGCCCCTGCCGATTCGGCGACGCCTCCGGCCCGGGTGGAGGGGGGCGAACTGTGAACCAGGTATGCGGTCATGGCGCTACTCCGGCAGATGGAAGGGATCGGTTTGCAGGCCCTGCCCAGGGTGCGGGTGCGGCAGCCGGCGATGCAGGCAGTCTTGCCGCCTGGCCGTTGCCGTAGACATCCCACCAGGGGGCAGGGGACTCGTTCCAGCCCGCGATCGCGCGATGCCGGCCGTGGCCGGCGACGGGCCTGGTCGGCAGGGCACGCCCGGTTGCGTGGACCATCGAAGCCATCTCCCGCTTGAGGCCTGCGATATCGCCGAGCAGGCGAGCATGTTGTTCGTCGGCTTCGTTGACGGCCTGCGTGTCGGACAAGGCAAGACGCTCGGCTCTGCGGCGCACGAGGCTTTCGAGCTGCCCCTCCGACTTTCTCAGCTCCTGGCGAAGAATATCGATGCGCTCCTTGTCGCGGGCTGTCTGTTCGGATGGGGCAATCACCTGCACCGAAGCGGGCAGGGGCTGGGCGCAGAGGCTTCCCGCACAGACCATCAGTCCGGCTGCGGCACGCAGCGAGAGGCAGGCTGCTCGCCCGCCTTTCAGCATGGTGCCAATGCAGTGACCATTCGTTGCTCGCATGGCCGCACTGTCTACCTGCGGTTGCGCGCGTGTCGACTGTCTCTTTTGTCAGTGGCGGTGCGGCGATTCGCGGCGCTAGATTCGCGCGATTGGCCCCGCGCAGCCAGCGAATCGCGAGGAGCAAGCCTTGGGCAATGTGGTCGTCTTCGGCAATCAGAAAGGCGGTGTCGGCAAATCGACGCTGGCCGTGCTGTACGCATTCTGGCTGTCCGATGTGCATCGCCAATCGGTGTGCGTGATCGATCTCGACACCCAGGCCAACAGCACCAAGTCGCTGCGTCGGTTCGCGACTGGCGTCGAGACGATCGAGCTCTTCGAGCAGGGCGGGACCTCGACGGTGGCAACTGGCGGGCAGTCCATTGCGATGGTGACGGGTGGAAGGCTGCTGGCCGATGTCGAGCTTGCAAAGCCGGAGGAGGTGATTCCCGCATTCCGCAACAACGTGATCCGCCTGGCGCGGGACTTCGACGCGGTCGTGATCGACACGCCGCCGGCACTGGGGCTGCGCATGAGCGCGGCGCTGATGGCGGCGACGGCCGCCGTCTGTCCCATCGAACTGGAGGAGTACAGCATCGACGGTGTCACGGACATGCTCAAGACCATCTTCGGCATCCGGCAGCGCTACAACCCGCGGTTGCGACTGGCCGGGATCGTGCTGAACCGCTTCAACCCGCATTCGCTGCGGCAGAAAGCGGCGATGCAGGAACTGGCCCTGAATTTCCGGGAGTTCGTCGTTCCGGCACGGATCTCGATCCGGTCGGCCATTCCCGAGGCATTGGCCGAGGGGGTGCCGGTATGGCAACTGCCGAAGAGTGCGGCACGCGCGGCGAGCCTCGAAGTGCTGCAGGTGTTCGAGCTGTTGCAGCAACGCATTGCAGATCCGGGCGAGGCGGTACGGGCGGAGACGAAGGGATGATTGCGCACGGTAGCCTGGATCTGAGCGCGCTTTCGCAGTTCAGAGCGACCGACCTGCTGGCGCAGGCGACGGCCGTCCGCGCCGCGGCGGGTGCACCGCAGCAGGCGACGCTGGACTGCATCGAGTTCGACCCCGCACAGCCGCGTCGCGCCGTACGGGAGGCGGGTCTCGCGGAACTGGCCGAGTCGATCCGCCAGCATGGTGTGCTGGAGCCGGTGTCCCTTCGATCCCACCCGGCGCAGGCGAACCGGTACATCGTCAACCGTGGGGAGCGCAGGGTGCGGGCCGCGCGCCGTGCCGGTCTGATCACCATTCCGGCTTTCGTGGACGAACGCATCGACCCGTTTGCACAGGCGGCCGAGAACCTGCACCGCGAGGACATGTCTCCATTCGATCTGTCCACCTTCATCGCACAGCGAGAGAAGGAGGGGCATTCCCGCGCCGAGATCGCACGCAGGCTGGGCAAGTCGCGCTCCTTCATCACGGAGATTGCCAGGCTCGGAGATGCGCCGGAGGAACTGCGGCGGGCGGTGGAGGAGGGAAGGATCGGCGGCGATGTGCGGATGCTCTACCGGTTGGCGGCTGTCGCCCGCGAGCGGCCAAAGGCGGTTCAAGCACTTCTGGCACAAGGCGGGCCGATCAACCGCGCGCACCTGGAAGAGGTGAGCGATAGCCTGCCGCGTTCCGCCCCCGCAGGCTCCCCCGGACCATCGGCCAACAGCAGCAAGGCAACCAAGGTGGTCAGCGGCGGACACACGGTGCTGGTGGTGGAGCACGGTGGGCGGCGTGGAACTCTTCGCATCAAGGCGCAGGAGGGCAATGTCGGTGAGGTTCGCTTCGGTGATGGCAAGCGCGTCCTGCTCCCCTTGGCGGATCTGCGGCCGGTGTGCTGGGCGACCGAGGATAGCGATGCCGGCAGCTTGTCCCGCTGTTGACGGCTACGGGAGGCCGGCGCCGCTCGCCGTTGTGTGAAGACGCCGGTATTCCCTCGGCGTCATCCCCAGGCCGCGCAGAAAGACCCTTCGCATCACCTCCTGGGATCCGTAGCCGCATTGCGCGGCGATGGCCTTGAGCGGGCGCTTGCTGGTCTCGATGAGCCGGCAGGCCGAATCGAGACGGATCTGCTGCACGGCACATCCCGGCGTGAAGCCTGTCGCGCGCACATGGAAGCGCGCAAACGAGCGCGTGGACATGTGGATCTGCCTTGCCAGCCGCTCGACGCCGAGCTCCTCGCGCAGATGCATCGCAATCCACTGGTGCAATCCGGCGAGCCTGGGCTCATCCGAGGGCTGCTCGATCAGCGCGCTGCGATAGCGCCTCACGCCGTAGCGCTCGCTGAGCGGATCCGGCAGGCGCGAGGCCAGCGTGTTCGCGAACGCTTCTCCCCAGTCGGCTTCGATCCACGACAGCGCCAGGTCCAGCCCCTGGCCTGGCTCGATGCTTGGCCAACCCTGCGTGGCCATGTGGTCGGTGAACGGGGATGCGCTCTCTTCGCGCAACTGCAAGTGAGCGCGTGTCGCAGGGATGTCCTGGAGCCGCACAGTGCCTACCGGTGACAACGGGGTCCCGGGCCCCAGGACGGCGCAGCGGACCAGGCTCCCGCGGCTGTTCATGAGCCATTCGTGCAGGTACTGCGCGTCCGCCGCTTCACCGGCATCCGGAAACACATCCGGCCGGAGGGCGACGACAAGCGTATTCGTGCGGCCCGCGAGCTGACGCGGCAAGGCATCCGTGGACAGCGACACGCCGCTGGAGCCAATGACAGGACCGCCTGAGGCAGAAGCCAGGCGCACGTCATAGGCTGCAGGCTGGTCTTCCTGCTCGAGCAAGCTATTGGCCGCCTCGAAGACGCTCAGCATGCCGCTGATGTCGACGAGGGGAAATCCGGGCAGCAGCAGGAGCCATACCTTGTGCATCGCTGGAGGTCATTGATTTCGTATTGGGATCGGAACCGCAGTTCGAACCATCTTCCTGAACCCATGCTGAATCCCACGACAACGCGAAGTCCTGGTGCGCGAGATTGGCAGAAATGGTGGTCATTTGCCGTCTCGGGAGTGCGTGGCGCTTCTAGACTGTCCAGCCGTTGCCACAAGACCTGCTGGAGAGCAGTCATTGCGCCCACGATCAGGTCAGGGCGTCGGCGATGTGGGAAGAGCACCTATGAACGACTGGACACAAGAGGTCCTCGGTCGCTTGATCGAGGCAAGCGAGCCGTCCCAGGTCCTCGAACAGATCAGCATGGCTGCGCGGCATCTCGGCTTCGAGCAATGCGCCTACGGCTTGCGCACCTTCGTGCCCTTCACCCGGCCCCAGACCCGGATGCTCAGCACCTACGACGCGCGCTGGAGTCACCGCTATCTGGAGGCGGGCTACCTGCAGATCGATCCCACCGTTGCCCATGGCCTGCGCAGCGCAGCACCAGTGATCTGGAACGATCAGGTGTTCCGCAGGACACCGCAGATGTGGGACGAGGCGCGCTCCTTCGGTCTTCGCATCGGCTGGGCGCAGTCGGTCTTTGAGCCCGATGCGCGCGTTGGCATGCTGTCTCTGTCCAGATCGAGCGAACCGCTCACGGCCGCGGAGATGCGCGCCAAGGATCACTGGCTCCAATGGCTGGTGAACACCGCGCACCGTGCGCTCATGGACCACCTGGGAGAGAGTCCGCTCGCGGGGTCGGAGCCGCTGACAAGCCGGCAGGTCGAGGTGTTGCGCTGGACGGCCGACGGCAAGACGAGTGCGGAGATCGCGGTCATCCTCGGCATGTCGAAGTCGACGGTCAACTACCACCTCCGCAACGCCATCGCCAAGCTGCACGCCAACAACAAGAACTCGGCCGTGGCACTTTCCTCGCGCCTCGGTGTCCTGAACTGAACGGTCGACGGCTTCTTGGCGTGGCCGGGCCGGGCGCCTGTTCATGAGGTCGCATGACCGGAGGAGGTCCGCAGTGGACGCCATGCGCTGTCCACGTCGATGAAGCAGGCGAACAGGTACTGCCCCTCGACCAGCATCGGCGGCGCTATCCGATGCACATAGAGGCCGGCCCGCCGGAGAATGCGCTCGATGCCCATGGGCGAGGCGCTGATCAGCCGCTGCCCGCCTTCCCTGGCGACCACCTGCATCGCCACGCCCAGCATCTCCAGCGCAAGCGGGGACTCGCAGGGGACTTCACTTCCTCCAAGGTGCGCGCCGTCGACAGCGGCGAAGCGAGACAGCTCCCAGATCTGCGGCGAGCACGGCGCCGGGACATCCCCGAGGAGTTGAGGGAAGACCGTGGCCAGCAGGTAGGGCCGGTGCGTGGGCAGCAGGCGGCTGGTACCCACGATCTCGCCCTTCGGATTGCGGGCGATCAGGTAGATGGTGTCCTTCCGGTCGAACTCGTCCAGCTCGAATCGCGCCCGCGTGTGCAGCTGCCAGCCCAGCTTCTCGACAAAGACGTGATGCCGGTAGCGCGCCATGTCGAACAGCAGTCCTGCGGAGAATGAGTCGACTCGTCCTGCGATGATCTCCATGGCGTTTCCCCTCTGGTCGATGAGGCCCGCATTACAGCCTGATGAAAATCGCGCGGAAACTGACAGAGTTGATAGGGGTGTCGGCAGGCGTCGGGGCTGTTCGGCGTACGCAGGCTTTTTGCACCCGATGCAAGCGGGGTGGACCGAGACCCGCGGCGACCGGGTTCGCCGGCTGCGAAGGCTGTGGACGGAAATGACGCGGTGCGCAACAGTTGATAGAAAGGGCGGCGAGAAGAACACTCGGGCCCCTGTTCTACCAAGCCCGGTCATGCGTTTCTTCCGCTTCCCCCGTGACCGTCGGCAGTGGCGCCCGGGTGTCCGCGTGGTGGGCCTGGTCGTTCCCGTGCATGTGCCGCTGGCACCGGGCGGAACAAGAAGGCGCTGAGTGCATGGGACGCAAGCAGGTCGCATCGCCGTTTCCTTCCGCACGACGGATCAGGCTCCCGGCGTCGCTCACGACGCCGCAGGCACCCGCGGCGCCGGTGCGAAGCCCCTGCGCCTCGCGTATCGGGGCGCAAATCAAGGCACTTCGCATCGCGTCCGGCGTGTCGGGCGGGCAGCTCGCACAGCACGCAGGCATTTCGTCCTCCATGCTCTCGCGCGTCGAACGCGGCCTGGTCTCTCCCTCGGTCGAGACGCTCGAGCGCATCGCCGGCGGACTGAACGTGGCCGTTTCGCGTTTTTTTGCCGATGGATTCGACCGCGCCGACTTCTGCCACGTGCCCGCCGGCAAGGGATTGCGCGTCGATTGCGCGGGTGCGATGGCAGGCTACGGCTATGAACTCCTGGGACACCTGCAATCCCGAAAGCTCGCCGTTGAACCCTATCTGATTCACCTGGCACAAGGGGCCGAGCCCGACACGGGGTGCCAGCACGCCGGGCTCAAGTTCCTCTACGTGCTCTCGGGTCGCCTGAGCTATCGCTACGGCGCGAAGGTGGTCGAGGTCGGGCCGGGCGATTCGCTGCTGTTCGAGGCAGGCGCACCGCATGGCATGGACACGATCAGCGAAGCGCCGGTCATCTGCCTGTGCACGGTCTTCTCGTTGCGGGATTGAAGGCGAATCCGCGGGCCTTGTGCCCCGGCCAGCCCATGCGCAGCAGAATCTGCAGCGTCCGCCCGTTCGCTCACGGGCGGCGCGCCGCCCAGATGGTGAACGCTCCCGAGGCGAGGATCAGGACGGCGCCGAGTGCTGCGAGAGGCTGTGGCACATCTCCCCAGATCGCGTACCCCAGCAGCAAGGCCCAGACGATGAAGCTGTAGCGAAAGGGCGTCACGACGGACAGGTCGACGCCGCGGCAGGCGGCGATGAGCGCATAGCTGCCCAGCGTCGCGCAGCTGGCGGCAGCGGCCAGCGCGGCGATTTCACGTTGCGTAGGCGCGATCCATTGCTCCGTGAAACCCAGGAGCGCACCGGCCAGACAGACCGCGAGCGTGGTCGCGGCAGCGATGAGCGATGAGGGGACCCCTGCCGGGATGCGACGCGTCACCAGGTCACGGCCGGCCAGCGAGGCAGCGCACAGCAGTGCGCAGACATGGCCGGCAGTCGGGACATCGAGCCGAGTGGCCGGCTGAATCACCAGCAAGACGCCCGCGAAGCCGGCGGCGGCGGCGACGAGCCGGCTGCCTTGCCAGGGCTCCCAGCGCAGCGCCATCGCGGTGAGGGCAATCATGAGCGGCGCGGTCATCATGAGCGTGCTGGCGGTGGCGAGCGGCACCAGCGACAAGGCGAGCACGGAAGCGAGCGCCGTCGTGATCTCCAGCCCGCAGCGCACCCCGACAAGGGGGCGCAGTGCCGTCCGCCATCGGGCACGTGCTCCCCAGGCAACGACCAGGACGAAGAGAGTGGCGAAGAGGCCGCGCACGGCAAGCACCTGCCCGGGAGGCAGGTGCTGCGCAGCCAGCTTCACGAAGACATCGTTGAACACGTAGCAGCACATCGCCACCAGCATGAGGGCGATCCCCCGGCGGTTGGCATGTGCACTAGCCATCGCTGGAAGAAGGCGGGAGCGGTGTCGGATCTTGCGAGACCGTCGCTTGCGCATCAGCCGCCGTCCCCGGCCGTGGGCCGAGCGGCGCCCCGCAGCGCCGGAGCACATCCCACAGGGCTTGTGCCTTCAGGACGATTTCCTCGACCTCGGCGTCCGGGTCGGACATGGCGACGATGGCCCCTCCGGCGCCGATGGAGATCCGGCCATTGACGGCCACCAGCGTGCGGATCACGATGTTGAGCTGGGCCGCGCCGTTCAGCGACAGGTAGCCGATGCTGCCGGAGTAGATGCCGCGGGCAGCACCCTCGATTTCATCCAGGATCCGCATGGTGCGCACCTTGGGCGCACCGGTCATGGACCCGCCCGGGAAGGCCGCGCGCACGCAGTCCACAGCCCCGAGGCCTGGGCGCAACCGGCCGCGGATCGTGCTGACCAGCTGGTGCACCGTGGCGTAGGTTTCCACCGCGAACAGGCTGGGCACGTGGACGCTGTCGATCTCGCACACCCGGTTGAGGTCGTTGCGCAGGAGGTCGACGATCATGAGGTTCTCCGCGCGCGTCTTCTCGTCGCCGACCATCGCCTCGGCGATCGCCAGGTCTTCGGCGGGTGTGGCGCCGCGTGCCGCGGTACCCTTGATGGGTTTGGATTCCACGTGACGGTCGGCCGAGATGTGCAGGAAGAGCTCTGGCGAGGCACACAGCACGGCGCGACCGCCAGCGCGCAGGTAGGCCGCATAGGGCGCGGGGTTGTGCTTGCGCAGCGCCCTGTAGACCTCCAGCGGATCGATGCGCCCTTCGCCGATCAACTGGTTCGTCAGGCAGACCTCGTAGGTCTCGCCCTGCAGGATCTCATGCTGGCAGCGAAGGATGAGGTCGCGGTAGGTGTTCAGGTCCACCCGCCATTGCAGTGAGTGCAGATCGCTGGCCGCATCCGCCGTCGTGTCACGGGCCGGTGTCCGAGCATTGTCGATGCATTCGCGCATGGCCCGCATCCAGCGGGCGTTCTCCTTCCCCAGAACGGCCTCGTCCAGACAGACGATCCACGCCTGCTGTTCGGCATGGTCGAAAGCGAGGAAGCGGTCGGCGAGGATCCATGTCGCATCCGGCGCGTCGGCGTCGTGCATGCGCGCCCCGTCGAGCTCGCGCTTGAGTTCGTAGCCGAAGTAACCCACGAAGCCGCCGGCGAAGTCGAAGGGCAGGTTTGGCCCGTCGGGCTGCCGGCCGGGAATATGGTCGCGCAGGTAATCGAAGATGCTTTCCTCGCGTACCTGACCGGCGTCGCCCCGATGCACCAGCAGTTCGCGTGGCGCCGTGCGGTAGGTCAGCACCAGGGCCCGGGGACCGCTCGCGTCGCCCATGAAGGAAAAGCGCGCGCGCCCGGTTTCAGCGAGGCTGCTGTCGAGCCAGAAAACGCTGTCGCTTGGCGCGAATGCCGCCATGAACACCGCCTCGGGTTCGGCGGTGGTATCGATGCACTCGGCATGAAGCGCGAGCGCCTGCGGCCCTTCGAGCCGAAGGGGCGGCCCGAGGCGATGCCTGGCTTCGCGTCGCGATGCCTGTGCGTGCCATTCCTGGGTCAGTTCCCGGAAATTGCGCAACAGCCTTGCACCGAATTCCGTGCAGATCGATTCCGGGTGGAATTGCACGCCCCACCATGGCCGCGAGAGGTGGCGCAGCGCCATCAGTGTGCCGTCGGATGTCCAGGCCAGGGGTTCCAGGGAGGCGGGCAGTTGTGTGACTGCGAGGGAGTGGTAGCGCACCGCCTCGAAACGGTCCGGGATGCCCTGGAAGAGATCGCGCTGCGCGTGCGAGATGCGGTCCAGGCGTCCATGCATGGGCCGCACAGCCAGGTCGACGTGGGCGCCGCAATGGTGGGCGATGGCCTGGTGGCCAAGGCAGACACCGAGCACAGGCTTGCGGGAGCGCTGCAGCGCATCTGCGGAGATACCCAGATCCGCGGGATGCTGGGGACGCCCAGGCCCCGGCGAGATCACGATATTGTCGAACGGCATGCGCTCGACCTCGTCCCAGCTCATCTCGTCGTTGCGCACGACGACCGGTGGCTCGGCGTTGCAGGCGGCAAGGTACTGGTAGAGGTTGTAGGTGAACGAATCGTGGTTGTCGATCAAGAGGGTGCGCATGGGGACTCCTTGGCGCATGGCTGCACTTGCATCGTTGACGAACCGCTGGAGGGGAGCCACTGCGCAATGTGCCAGTTGCCCCAGGGGTGCCTATGTGCGAAGCACGCTCGAAGCGGAGGCGTTGTCCTCACGGTGCCTGGCCAATGGCCGAGCGGTCGTGGCGTGCGGGAGGAGCAGCGGTAAGGGCGGGTTTGATATCGACATGTGGCCCGCGTTCCTCGACGGCGTGGCCATTCATTTGTGCCTTTTCCAAGATCTCCCCGCCGCTACTTCTTGTCTTCAAGGTCCAAGCAGAACTGATGAAGTCCAGGACCAATCTCGGTCGTGATTGGGCGCGCTGGGGTTCAAGCGTCAGATACGGCTGCTTCTTCGAAGTGTCCGGGAGTTCTGAGCGCACATGTCCCGGAATTCGGTGCTGATTCGCTTGTCAGCTTCCGCGCTCTCCCAAAATGCGATTGCGGCACGCGCAGCCCGCTGCCAGGCACCTCGCTCGGAGGGCAGAGGCAACTGCGGGGTATAGGTCCTCGGGGGAAGTTCCACGCCGCGCACAGGAGCGTAGGTCATCGGAAGCATGTCGTAGATCGGAGCCAGCTGTAGTACCGCCCGCTCGGCATCCTGGATGGGCTGGAACGCCAGGTTGCCGTCGTGCATGTCGGTATTGCCGATGAGCTGTCCGAAGTGCCAGACAAGATCGATGCAGCGCAAGTCTTCGTTGGTGACCCAGCCTCTCTGGACCAGAGGCTCGACGCCTTCTGGCCAACGGCGCCCGCCACTGCCGACAAAGGTCGAGTTCAGGGTGCTCCAAGAGACGACAGGAGAGCGGCCGATGGCGCCATGCCTGTCGAACCGATCGACCTCGAGAAATGTTCGGCCCGCAAGGAGGTGGATTCTTGATTGGGGCACTTTGATGCCCGCATGTGTGGTCAATGCGCAGGCCGCAAGGTGCTCGCACACGAGCAGATCCGACCAACGCCGGGTGCCTGGGGAATCATCGGAGCCGGAGAACTTCACGAGAACATGCCGGTCTTCCCCATCCATGCTCCGCATGGCGGTGAACTTCGGAAACTCCCCGCCTGCCGACGAACCGGCCACGCCAAGCTCCAGCATGTCTGCAGCGAGTTGTGGATAGGATTGCCGCAACTGATCGTCGCTCAATCCATGGGAGCCGAGACCCTCGCTTTGCGCCTGAACCTGCGCAAGCCACGTTCTGGCCGCAGCCTCGCCGACAAGCAGATCGCCTGGAACATCGGTACCGAGCAGGGAGAGCGCATACAGCACGTCATCGTCCGACCAGGTCGTCGGGTCATCGCTCACCTTCAGCAAGGCTGCATGGTGTCGTGCGAAGTTGCGTCCCAGGAAGCCTTGAGGTCGCATGTCCTGCAACATGTACGGCAACCCTTCAAACCATCCCTGCCGCATTTCGTCGTCCAGTGGCCAGCCGAGCCTCTCGGAAAACTCAGCGGCAGTCCCGTCGGGATACAGCAGGTCCAGCATGGCAACCTCGTGCTGGTTGCCATCGCGATCAATTCGGAAGAGCGGGATGGGATTGAGATCCCCTCTGAGCGCGCGGCGGGCCGCGTACTTTGTGCGTCTGGCGTTTCCGCGGATGATGACCTCGGCCCCCGCTGCGCGGATGACTCGGCTCAGGGTAGGGCGGCTCACGTCCATCGCGTCAGCAAGTGCGCCAGCCTGAAGGGGCCCCTTGGCTCGGAGGATCGCAACAGGATCAGCGGCCATGTGAAACGATATATGGAATGATCAAATCTTAAATTTATATTGAGAAAGTAACCATCGCAATCTAATTTGTGAAACGATGTGTGAAACGATTTTATGTCGGGGGCAAATTTGATTGCCCCGGAGACGATTTGAGGCCTTCGGCTCCACCGACTCCGGAGGCGGCAGTCCCGTGGCGACCCGCTCCTGAGTACTCTCCTGCCGAGTGACGTGGGCTTCGATTCACTCCAAATCGTGCCGCCTGCATCGGTCGAAGACTTTGCGGACGTCGGGAAGTCCTTGGATGCAGGGAGCCCGGGATCGCCGCGGGCCAGGCGACTGATGTACTCGTGGCGTGGCCGGTCGAGCAGTTCGCGCGAGGGGCTTTGTCGACGATGTGTCGTTCGCGCATCACCAGCACGCGTCGCACAGCAGGCGCGCCACGCCGAGGTCGCACGAGACAAAAGCGATGGCCTCGGACCTGAATGGAGGCCGCGGAATGTCAAAGCCTTTTCTTCTATAAAGATAACTCTTCTTATCACGATAGTGATTTTTCGAGGCTAAACTGAAGATCATGAAAAGGAGCACGGTGCACGGGGTAGAGCCAGAAAGCGCTGGTTTCCCGACCTTGTCGCAGTTGGCGGCGCTGCGCGCCTGGTACGCCGGTTTACCGGCTCGCGCAGCGGTGGCCCAGTATCTTGGGCAGAGCAGGGCGACTGGACAGTCGTCCCGCGCCATGCTGAGTGGCATCCGTCGCCAGTTGGCGGAATTCGCGCGGCAGCGGCACCGGGACGATCTCGCCTTGTTGATCGCCCATCCCGCCGCCGAGCGTGAGGAGCGTGCTCGGGCGGTGAGGGACGCGATCGAGAAGCTGCAGCAACTGCCGCTGCCTGTGCCGATGGTGACGGACAGCGTCGATCGCTGGCTGCCGACGCGCGCTGCACGAGCCCTGCAGACTTCTGGCATCCGGACCCTGGCGGATCTGACGCTACGTGTGCCGCGCCGGCGTCGATGGTGGGCTGTCGTGCCGGGGCTGGGAGCGCGCAGCGCACGCCAGATCGAGGAGTTCTTTGCCGCAAACCCCGAGTTGACCGAGCGGGCGAGGGCGCTGGTGGTTGCGCCGAGAACCGAGATCTCGCCATGGGAACACCTGATCGTGCCGCAGGAGGTCGACGGTTCCCGAGGCACCTTCAGGGCGCCGCAGGCTACTTGTACGCTGTCGGCGAGCAATGACTATGAAGCCGTCCGGGCCTGGCTTTCGCTGCAGGAGTCTGCAGCCACCCAGCGCGCCTACCGAAAGGAGGCAGAGCGGCTCATGCTGTGGGCAATCCTCGAGCGCGGCAGGGCACTGTCATCGCTGACGACAGAGGATGCCATTGCGTACCGCGCATTCTTGCGACGACCCTCGCCGCGGGAACGATGGGTCGGCCCGGCGCGGCCACGTACGTCCGCGGAGTGGCGGCCTTTCCAGGGGGCACTGGCACCGCGCTCGGTGGCCTACGCGTTGTCGGTGATCGGCGCGTTGTACCGGTGGCTGATCGAGCAGCGCTATGCGCTGGCCAATCCATTCGCCGGCGTGAAAGTCAAGGGCGCAGGGCACGGGGGAGCCTTCGACGGATCTCGCGTATTTACAGAGCACGAATGGAGCCTGATCCGCTCCACAGCCGACGGCATCGAATGGATCGGTGGATGGAGCGAGGAGGGGGCTCAGCGACTGCGCTTTGTGCTGGATTTCTGGTACGCGACCGGCCTTCGGCCCAGCGAAATGGTCGATGCACGACTGGGCAGCATCGAGCCGGATGCGCAGGGCGATACCTGGTTGAACGTCGTGGGCAAGGGGAACAAGCGCGGCAAGGTCGCCCTGCCACTGTTGGCTCGCGGCGCGCTCGATCAGTACTTGGCCCAGCGAGGTTTGCCGGTGACGCCTTCTCGCTGGAGCCCAAACACTGCGCTGTTGCCAGGCTTGACAGAGGACGCAGCAGGGATCAGTGCATCGCGCCTGTGGGCTGTGATGCGCCGCTTCTTTCTCCATGCCGCACAAGCCCTGGAGAGCGTGAATGCGTTCGTAGCGGACAAGCTCAAGCGTGCGACACCGCACTGGATGCGGCACACCCATGCAACCCACGCCCTCGCACGGGGTGTCGAGCTGACCACCGTACGAGACAACTTGCGGCACGCGTCCGTAGCGACCACGTCGGTGTACCTGCATACCGACGAGGTCAAGAGAGCGCGGCAAATTGGAGAAGCCTTTCCGGCTCGGATCTCCTGATCAGCGAAAGGATGGTGAGGAGCCGCTCACGTGCGGCGCGCAACCCGAACATGGATCTCGGGAAACTTGTCGTCGTAGAAGGCAAGCCTCGTCTTCGGGCCGTGATGTTCGTCACGCGGATCCTCATAGGCCCAGACCGCGTCTTCCAGCGTTCTTTTGCCGAGATCAACCCGTGGAGTTGGCTGCTCCTTTGAAGAGGCACTCGGTGGTTCTCCGTAGTGGGCGATATTGCTCTTCATGGCGAGCAGCGATGCAAGCTCGTGCTGTGCCAGCCATGCACTTCCATCGAAGCCGGCGTCGGCATGCTCAAGTGCCGATGCATCGCTTGGATAGAGAAGGCGGATACGGAGACGGAAACAGGCGTACGCGTCCCCTGATGCATGTCAGGACGTCATTTCCAACCGGCCAGCCGTGAAGGGCCGCGCGAGAGTCCACTCATCCTGTTTCAGGAGCGGCGAAGCTTGCCCCAGCGCGCTCAGCCTTCGGCTTCGTCGCTGGAAAGCTCGGCGAGCTTGGCCGCCAGCGCCTCGCGCTCCGGTTCGAACAGCACCGGCAGGTGCCGCCAAGAGTCGTACAGCGTGGCCAGCCAGCAGCAATAGCCACTGTCGGGCCGGTGGGCTTCCAGGCGCTCGAAGCAGCGGTGGATGTCGAGCGCATGCGCGGGTTCGTCCTGGCCAATCCACGCCAGCGCCTGGATGGCGGCGCTGGTGGCCCAGTCGCTCGGGCCGAATAACACTGACAGCAGCAACTCGCGACGGCGCGAGCCTTCCCAGCCCTCGTCGACTTGCGCCAGCACCTGCGCGGCCACCAGTTGCACGCGTGGCACCCAGGCCAACGCGGGTGTGCCAGACGGCAGCGTCGGCGGATGCACCATGCAAGCCAGCACGTCGAGCGACCGGTCTTCTCCCGAGGCGGGGCCCAGCGCCAGCGCGACATGGCTCGCGGCGGCCCAGTTGGCAGTAGGGCGGTACGGCGCGCGTGCCAGTTGGGCGATGCGCTCCTGCACGTGCGGCGCCGGTGGCGGCAGGGCCGCCTGGCCCTCGGTGCCGGTGTAGCGCCAGAGCGGGTAGGCCACGGGCTCGACCGGTTCGCGCGGATCGGGTTGCGGGATGTTCTCGAACTTCATCTCCAATTCGGTCGGCGTCCCGGCCGCGGCAAATTCGAGCGCGAAGGCCAGTGCGTTCGACGGGGCCTCCAGCGACGACACGGCCATGGAAATGCGATTGGGCTTCTGCGGCTCCCGCTGGTCCGCGGCGGGCGGCTGCGGCTTGCTCCGCAGGTTGTCCCGCACCTGCCGCAACACGTTGGCGCTGGCGTCCTGCGGCTCAGGCACGGCTGCGAAAGCGTCTACCCAGAGCCGCCGGGCCCGCTCGTTACCGGCCTTCGCCGCCTCGAGCAGGCGGTCGCTCCATGCCTGATCCTGCGTGAGTTTCCATTGGCAGAGCCAGGAAGAGGGCTGCGCCCAGGCATGGCCGGCCTCGCGGGCGAGCACCTGCTCGTACCAGCCCAGCGCGGCCTGCCAGTCTTCGCTCTCGAGCCAGCCGTCGCCCGCTTCGAGGAAGGTGCTCAGAGTGTTAGGGTCGTGTGCAATGGCGCGACGGAACGCCGCCTCGGCTTCGGACATGCGGCGCTGCTGCCGCAGCACGAGGCCGATGGCGGTCGCGATATGCCAGTCGGGCGCGTCGGCCAGCGGGCCCGCCACCTGCAGCGCCTCGTCGAAGCGTCCCGCGCGCCGCAGCAGGCCGATGTGCAGCATCCGCCATGCGGCTTGCATGTCCTCGGGCGGGGTGAGACGCCCGAGCACCTGCGACCAGCGCTGCATCGCCTGCAGCCTGCGCGCGCTGGTCAGCCGCGCCTCGGAGGAGGCCTCGATCAGCGCCTTGGCCAGCCGCAGTTGCGACGTGGACGACATCGATTCGAGCGCGCCTTCGGCCTCGACCCATCCGAGCACCCAGGCGTCGAGGTATTTCGCATCGGGCGCCGCCTGCATGACTGCGACGATCAACTCCACCGCCTCCTCGAGCCGGCCTTCGTGCTGCAACAGCCAGGCGCGCAGTGCCTCGGTGCTGGCATAGCGTTCTTCTGCCTCGGGCAGCAGCGTGCCGACCGGATCGGCACCGGCGCGGGCCGCGTACTGCTGCGCCAGCGCGAGCCAGGGCGCATGGGCTGGGTCCAGCTTGAGCAGGTTGGCGAGATGCTCGGCACCGTGCGCAAGGTTCTCGCCGCCATCGAGTTCGCTCTGAGCGATGAAGAGCTCGAACTCGGCGGTGCCGGTTCGGAATTCGGCCGCAGGCTTCTTGTCGGACTCGTGCGTGGCGTAAGGATCGATCTCATCCATTCCGGCGGTTCGATTCCTGAAAATGCGCTTCCACCATGACATGGCCATTCCTCCTTGTTGTGTCGTATGTGTTCCATGCATTGTCCATGCGGGCAGAGCGGGTGCCGTCCGCTTGAACAGATCCCGACGATCTTCAGTTGAACAGCCTCCCCATACTTGGTCGATTGCCGTAGCCGCGCGCCAAGTGGTCGATTCAGCACAACGCCTGCTCGGGCCAGGCCTCGCCGCGCGCGTCATCGGCTTCACTTCCGAAGACCTGACCCTGCGTGCGGCAGTGCCTCCACGGCAGAAGCCTATCGACGGCGACGACTACTGGCGTCTGATGAAGTGCGACATCGTGCTGCGGAACGCCAGTGGAGATTAGTGAACGCTGGAGTGAACCCCTGCGGCTGGACCACCGGGCAAATCAGAACTGATACGCTGGCTGAGCCTTCAACCAGGAGAAGGTCATGTCATCGAGAGGCCCGTACCGGCGCCACGCGCCGGAGTTCAAGATCCAGCTGTGCCAGGACATCCGCAGCGGCGCCATCGGGCGCCGTGATGCGGCCAGGAAGTACACCCTGTCGACCAATCTGATTCAGCTGTGGCTGATGCAGTACGACCGGGGTGAGCTCAGCACCGAAGAGGCCGAAGCATCGGTCATCGCGGAGTACGAAGCCAAGATCGCTGCGCTTGAGCGCAAGGTCGGCCAGCTCACGATGGAGCTGGACCTGGTCAAAAAAACGCCACGCCTGCGCCTCGTGAGCGACAACGAGAACTTGTCGATCGTCACCGGCCCGAAGCCTGCTCCATCCGACGGGGGGCCAAGTGATCGAACTGCCGCGCAGCACCTTCTACTATCGGTCGACGGCGACCAGCGAGTACCTCAACGATGGGTGCCTCATCGAACTGATCGAGAGCATTCAGGACGAGTTGCCTGGCTATGGCTACCGGTGCGTGACGCACGAACTGCACAGACGTGGGCATGTGGTCAATCACAAGCGTGTCGCGCGTGTGATGAGGGCCCAAGGCTTAGGCATCAAGCCGCGCAGGCGCTTTGTGCGCACCACCGACAGCAGGCATGACTCGCCGATCTTTCCAAACCTGTACCGCAATGTCATCCCGACCCAGCCCAACGTGGTGTGGGTGGCTGACTTCACCTACATCCGGATTGCCACGGGGTTCTGCTATCTGGCGGCCATTCTGGATGCCTGCAGCCGCAAGGTGGTGGGCTACGCGATCTCGCGCAATATCGATACGACGCTGGCCTTGGCGGCACTGCGATCCGCCGTGCAAAGCCGATGCCCTGCGCCTGGCTGCATCTTCCATACGGACCGCGGGGCGCAGTACGCAAGCGAGACCTACCGCAGGGCCTTGCAGGAAGCGGGGCTGCGCGGCTCGATGAGCTCACCCGGCAATCCGTACCACAATGCACAGGCCGAGAGCTTCATGAAGACGCTCAAGGTCGAGGACATCTACATCGGCGGCTATGAGACCTTCGCCGATGTCGCGGCCCGGCTGCCGAGGTTCATCGAAGAGGTCTATAACGCCAAGCGCCTGCACTCGGCGTTTGGCTATCGGTCACCCAACGAGTTCGAAGATCAACTAGTCCAGCAAGCGGCTTAGATCTGACTCCGGGTGGTCCAGCCGCAGGGGTTCACTCCAATCTAGGGTCAGGGATCTGCGGAATTCAACACATGGCCGTCAATCTTCAGCAGCACGAGCATCGGCTTTCCTCACTCGGTAATGAACACCGGCCCCCAACGCCAGTAGTCCGCTAGCTTGCCCGTCAACTAACTAGCGGCGGTGGTCTTGGCCTCGGTGGGGATTTCGTGAGCGACCAGACCGCGCTCGACGAAGTCGACGACGACCGACAACTATCTGGACGTCTCGCAGATCGCGATGATGCGCCATGTAGCACCCAACAACCAGATCGCATTGGCACCACAAAAGATAGGTCAAAGCAACGCTAGGGAAGGTCTGATCAAGTCGTAAATTGGCTTGATGGCGAGCGCGCGTATTTGGTCGTTGCGCTCACAGGCTCGTCTCACCGAGCATCCCATGCGTTTGAGAGGCCCTGCGGCCCTTCATGCCGTCTGCAGACGCACCTGTCCCAGCATCGCGATCAGTTTCTTCCTGGCCATCCACAGGTTCGACAGTGCAAACAGCGTGATCACATGCGCCGTGTTCTTGGCCAGCCCCCTGAACCTCACCTTCGCCAAGCCGAACTGCCGCTTGATCACCCGGAACGGATGCTCCACCTTTGCCCGGATGCTGGCCTTCTGGTATTCCTGCTTGCGCGCTCTGGCTTTGGCTCGGCCCTCGGGCATCTTCGCCATGTCGCTGGGCCTGCCTGCAATGTGCCACTGCACGCTGCGCTTCACCCGACTCTGTGCTCCGCGATAGCCCGAGTCTGCCCACACCTCGCTCTCCTTGCCGTGCAGCAGGTCGCTCACCTGCTCCACGTCTGCCTCGTTGGCGGCCGTGGTCGTCACCGTGTGCACCAGCCCCGAGTCCGCGTCCACGCCGATGTGCGCCTTCATCCCGAAGTGCCACTGGTTGCCCTTCTTCGTCTGGTGCATCTCCGGATCTCGCTCGCCGCTCTCGTTCTTTGTCGAACTGGGCGCCGCGATGATCGTGGCGTCCACGATGGAGCCTCTCTTCAGAAGCAGCCCCTTCCTGGCCAGGTGGGCGTTGACCTGCTTGAAGATGTCCTCCGCCAGATCGCTGGCCTCCAGCAAGTGGCGGAAGTTCAGGATCGTCGTCTCATCGGGAATCGACTCCATGCCCAGGCCTGCGAACGTGCGCAGCGAGGTGATCTCGTACAGGGCTTCCTCCATCGCCGGATCGCTCAACGCGAACCAGTTCTGCATCAAGTGCACACGAAGCATCGCTTCGAGCGGATACGGTCGGCGTCCTCGCCCCGCCACCGGGTAGTGTGGTTCGATGACTTTGAGTAGCGCCTTCCAAGGCACGACCAGTTCCATCTCGGCAAGGAAGACTTCCCGGCGCGTCTTCTTCCTCTTGCCTGCATGCTCGGCATCCGAAAAACTGATCTGGCTCATCGTTGGTCCTCCTTCAGCGTGCGTGTTCAACGTTCAGAGCGGCCATCCGTGGACTTGATCAGACCTTCCCTAGGTGATTCGCGACTATGGGCAGATGATGATCTGTCGCTGCCATTCAGCACGCCCCCGAAGGAGGCAGCAATGTTCTGTCAACTCCATTTCCGACGATCTCCCTGCGAAGACGCCCATCCTTCCCCTCAGCTCGAACTGAATCGCGGCCTGCATTCCCCTGCTGAGCGTGATTGCGACCTGCTACTACTTGCGATTCCCCCAGGGTGTGCCTGCGTTCGGTCTGACCTTCCCATGGACTCTTCAGTCGCCCTCGGTCATCGCCCGTCCGAAGCCATCCAGGCCGAGGACTCGCTCCTCAACGAAGGCGGCCGTGCCGGCTTCGAACCCAACACGCCAAAACCGGGCAGGGCCAATGAACCTTTGGGTACGGCAGCCCGGATGAAGGACCTGGCGATCGGATTCGATGGCCACCAGTACACGTTCGCGGGCTATCGCTACGACCGGTTCTCCGACGCCGCAGACTATGCCGAGCTGATCCGCTCACGCGGGGCGATTGCCGGGCAACCCTGAAGCGCATGGGCCTGCGATGTTCTTGATCCTCATGCTCGAAAGCACGGACGCAGGAGCGACAGGATGAGGATTGCACAGGTAGCCCCGCTGTTCGAGGCCGTTCCGCCCAAGCTGTACGGCGGCACTGAGCGCGTCGTAGCGCACCTCACCGACGCCTTGGTTGACCAAGGACACGAAGTCACGCTGTTCGCCGCGGGCGAGACCCGGACCAAGGCCCGCCTGGTCGCGACACGCGCCCAGCCACTGCGGCTGGATAGCGGGCGCCTGAACTCCGACCTGGCAAGCCACCTCGCCATGATCCATGAGGTGCGACGGCGGGCCGATGCTTTCGACGTCATTCACTTCCACGTCGACCTGATCCACTTCCCCTTCTTCGAGGGGATGCCGGAACGCACTCTCACGACGCTGCATGGCCGGCTCGACATCGATGACCTGCGCGACGTCTATGCGCGCTGGCCTTCGTACCCGCTGGTGTCCATTTCCCGCAGCCAGCGTGCCCCACTGCCGGAGGCCAACTGGTACGCCACGGTGCAGCACGGCATGCTGCCCGACCAATACCGGTTCAGCCCGCGGGCACAGGACGGCTACCTCGCCTTCCTCGGGCGGATCTCGCCGGAGAAGCGGCCCGATCGGGCGATCGAGATCGCGAAGGCCGCCGGCGTGCCGCTGAAGATCGCGGCCAAGGTGGACGCCGCCGACCGCGTCTACTTCGACACCTGCATCCGGCCGATGCTGGATCATCCGCTGATCGAGTTCGTGGGCGAGATCGGCGACGCTCAGAAGAGTGCCTTTCTGGGTGGCGCGCGAGCCCTGCTGTTCCCGATCGACTGGCCCGAGCCCTTCGGCCTCGTCATGATCGAGGCGATGGCATGCGGCACACCGGTCATCGCCTGGCGCTGCGGTTCTGTTCCGGAGGTCGTGCAGCACGGCATCTCCGGCCTCATCGTCGACGACATCGCCGGGGCCGTGAAGGCGGTGCACGGCATCACCGGCCTGTCGCGTGCGCGCGTACGCCGGGCGTTCGACGAGCGCTTCACCGCGCAAGCGATGGCCAAGCGCTATGCCCGGCTCTACTGGCAACTGGTGCATGCCCGCCGTCTGCGCGAGAGCGAAGTGGCATGACCTCGCCTCATCCCGAGGGTGCGCAACCCGCTCGATCCACCACGGCAGACACCTCGGTGCCGCGCACGCCAGATCACCTGTTCGTTCTCAAGGACGGCGACAGCTTTGCGGTGGCCGACACCTATGGCGACATCGCGGGCTCGGGCGATGGCTTCTTCCAGGACGATACGCGGCTGCTGTCGTGCTTTCACCTCCTGCTGGAGGGCGAACGACCGACCCTGCTGTCCAGCGACGTGAGCCGTGACAACGTCTTCTTTACCGCGCACCTCACCAATCGGCCACTGCCTCCTCTGGGAGGCGACTCATTGCCTCAAGGCGTGGTGCACATCGAGCGGCGACGCCTGCTGTGGGACGGTCTGCTGCGCGAGCGCATCACTCTGAGCAACTACAGCACGACGGCCACGCGACTGCAGCTCGAGCTGGTCTATGGCGCCGATTTCAGCGACACCTTCGAGGTACGCGGAGAGCGCCGTCCGCAGCGGGGGGAGTTTCTTGCGCCTCGGGTGCAGGCCGCGAGCATCGAGCTCAGCTACCGGGGGCTGGACGGCGTCACGCGGTGCACTCGGCTGGCTTTCTCGATTGAGCCCACCGCCATCGACGAGCGACGCTGCCACTTCGATCTCATCCTGGGTGGCCGGGAGGATATCGCGCTGTACGTGGACATCGGCCCTGCTGCGTCGGCCCCGGCGCGTGCGCAGTTCCGGGCTGCGGGTGCGGCAGCCAGGCGGAGCATGCGCATCCGCCAGCGCAGCGGCGCGCGGATACGGACTTCGTCGCGGCAGTTCCAGGCCTGGCTGGACCGCTCGGGCGCCGACCTCGCGCTGCTGACCACGGCATTGCCGACGGGTCCGTACCCCTACGCGGGCATCCCCTGGTTCTCCACCCCCTTCGGTCGCGATGCGATCATCACCGCGCTGCAGACGCTGTGGCTCAAGCCATCGCTGGCGCGTGGCGTGCTGGCGTACCTCGCCAGCCACCAGGCACAGGAAACCTCGGCATTCCACGATGCAGAGCCCGGCAAGATCATGCACGAGCTGCGCAAAGGGGAAATGACCGCCATGGGCGAGCTGCCCTTCGGTCGCTACTACGGCGGCGTGGACACGACGCCCCTGTTCGTCATGCTGGCCGCGGCCTATGCACGGCGCAGCGCCGACCGTTCGTTCATCGTGGGGCTGTGGCCCGCGTTGGTGGCGGCGACGGACTGGATTCAGCACAACGCCTACCGTCACGGCGGCTTCCTGTCCTATGCGCGTGCCCAGGCGTCCGGCTTGGCCAACCAGGGCTGGAAGGATAGCCACGACGCGATCTTCCACGAAGACGGGCGCACACCCGAGGGCCCTATCGCCCTGGTCGAAGTCCAAGGCTATGCGGTCGCTGCGCTTCGAGGCATGGCGCTGCTGGCGAAGTGGCTCGGCAACGATGCAGAAGCCGCACCCTACGCGGAAGCCGCCGAAGCCTGGGCCGAACGGGTGGAATCGCGCTTCTGGCAGGAGGACATGCAGTTCTACGCACTCGCGCTGGATGGAGTTGGTGCGCCCTGCCGCGTCTATGCCTCCAACGCCGGCCACCTGCTGTACACCGGGCTGCCCAGCGAGGCGCGCGGGCGCGCCGTGGCACGCCGGCTGCTGGCGTCCGGGCTCGAATCGGGCTGGGGGTTGCGCACGCTGTCATCCAAGGCCATCCGCTACAACCCCATGTCGTACCACAACGGTTCGGTCTGGCCGCATGACGTGGCCCTGTGTGCTGCCGGCATGGCTCGCTACGGCGAGCGAGACAGCACCGCGCGGCTAACGAGCGAGATGTTCGAATGCGCCAGCCAGGTTGGCATGCGCCTGCCCGAGTTGTTCTGTGGGTTTGAAAAGGCGCATGGCGAGGCACCCGTGTCCTATCCGGTGGCTTGCCTGCCGCAGGCCTGGGCCGCCGGCTCGGTGTTCATGCTCCTGCAGGGTTGCCTGGGCATCGACATCGATGCCATGCACGGCCGCATCGTAGTGGCTCAACCGGTGCTTCCCAGCGAGATCGATGAGCTCGTGCTGCGTGATTTGCGGCTGCCCCAGGGAACGGCGGACCTGCGCCTGCATCGCAGGGGCGGCACGATGCAGGCGGTGGCCTCACGACGATCAGGGGCAGACAGCCTGCAGATCGATCTTCGCCTGTGATGCACGCTGGCTGCCACAGCGCGAGCCAATTGCAGCGGCATGCAAGAAAGAAGTCATGTGCGCCCCCAGGGAACCTGCTTTCGCAAGTTGCAGGAGGAGCTCAGCGGCTTTTCAGGTGTGACACGGCGAGTTCGAGGCCCAGATCGAAGGCGTCTTGCAGCCCATGAGCCCGATGGGTTGTCGGGCAACCCGTCAAGCGATCGGCACGCCCCTGGTTGTCGTGAAGGCGCACGTGGAACAACCACTCGTCCGTGTCGATGCTGTAACCGGCGATGACCTCAATGCGGACACCTTGGTATGTGCCCTGAATGACATGGCGCGGTCCGGTTTCAACCTGTATGAGATTTTCTATTTGTTCCATCGCCGATCCGTTTGCGAAAGCTTGACTTCATACATGATGGACCTGCAAGGACACCAACGCAACGGCACTGGCACCGTGACTCCAGCCGATGGACAGAGTGCAGGGACTTTCGCGCGTTGCCCGACTGCAGGGTCCACCGCAGCGGGCCGGATCGCACTACATCCCACATCGACGCGGCCCGAATTCTCTGGCGCCATCAGAGTTGAGAGCGCAAAATGATTCGCACACAAGTACGGAAGATCGAAATCATCCACTGCTGGTTGATGAAGATCCCATGAGGGGCATGTGGCAAGGCGAGACAAGCCCCATCGCCAACTCCGCGCAAGCAAGCCTCTCGGTCAGGACGGCCGCGTCCTCGGCAACCTCGGAACGGAACCCCGCTTTGAATCGAGACATACAAGCCGATGCGCATCGAGAGGCGTCGTTGAAGAACACGCTGGATGCCGATACCTGGGTGCCTGCGTGAAGCAGATGAGCTGCTCGGATTGCGGCAATCGCGTGTTCTTCGAGAACCTTCGCTGCGAAGTCTGCAGCTCGTCCCTCGGCTACGCAACGGATGCGCAGCGCATGCTTGCCTTCGAGGTCTCGCACGAGGGTTCATGGCGCCGCCTGGGCTCGGAAGGCCCCGCATACAGGCCGTGCGCCAATCGCGAGGCGAATGGGTGCAACTGGATGGTGCCCTCTCTCACCGACCACGGCCTTTGTCTGTCGTGCCGAACGACCCACACGATCCCTGCGCTGGCCAAGTCGGAAAACCACGGCTACTGGGCGGCGCTCGAACAGGCCAAGCGCCGTCTCTTCTACACGCTCATCGAACTTGGACTGCCGACACCCAACAAGCGCGAAGACCCTGTCAATGGCTTGTCGTTCGAGTTTCTCGAGCAGATGAACTCGCAGCAGCGGGTACTCATCGGGCATGACGAAGGCATCATCACGCTCGACATTGCCGAAGCGGACGATGCCTGCCGCGAGCACATCCGCCTTTCGATGCACGAGCCCAGCCGTACGCTGCTGGGTCACTTTCGCCACGAGATTGGCCACTACTACTGGGATCGGCTGGTGCGCGACACGCCGTGGGTCACGGAGTACCGATCGTTCTTCGGAGACGAACGCGCGGACTACGACTCGGCACTGAACACCCACTATGCATGGCCAGACCGCGACTGGCCTCAACACTTCATCAGCGCCTATGCGAGCTCGCATCCGTGGGAAGACTGGGCCGAAACCTGGGCCCATTACTTGCACCTGGTGGATGGCTTGGAAACAGCCGCCTCCTGGGGTGCTCACCTGGAATTTCCCTCACCGTCCGGTCCAGCCTTGAAAGTGCGCCCGCTCGACCTGGATGCCGAATCGATCCATGAGCTCATCATCCTGCAATGGTTGCCCGTCTCACAGTTCATCAACGCGATGGACCGCAGCCTCGGCGCGCACGACAGCTATCCATTCGTCATTGTTCCGCCGGTGATCGAGAAGCTCGACTTCATCCACCGCGTGGTGCGCGCCGCAAGCGCGGGTCGCATGCCAATGAATTTCCTGCCGCGCTGCTGAGCGTCGCCTGTCCTCTGTGACACCAGATCGCGGAGGGGAAAGCCCTCTGCCTGCGTCCTTGTGCAAGCTGCATTCAAAGACAGGCGATGCCCTCGCCCTCGGGGCTATCCAACCGCTGCGCCCTCTTGCCCCGTACGGGCCTTGAACGCCGTGCAGACTTCCTCCAGTGCAGCTCGAACCAACTTGAACGCGAGCTCCAGATCCCCTTTCTCATCCGCAGAAAAGCTCGGCCCGGCATCCAAGGCGCAGGCCAGCCGCTCACAGGCAACCTCCCACTTCAGCTTGGCGTAGAGCATCTTCGTTCCCGACTCAGACCTTCCGTCGCCGATATCCGGCAGCCTTTTTCTGGCTCGCGTGTCCGACTCCGTCCCAGGCAACCACTCATCGCCCAACTCGTATTCGGCGATCCAGCCTCTCAGGCGACGTTCGAATTCGTTCTCCGCCGTTGCCTGATCTTCGAATTTGCCCGACAGCGCCATGCGGCAGACGAAACTCTCGTTCTTGAAAACGTCGGCGTGGTAGCGCAATCCGCCATCCATGGACACGGCATCTACTGACGTCGTCCACTGCGCTCGATCCGGCACGAGTCCGTCGCTGCGGCCTGCGGACAGCACGTCTTTCAAGGGCTTGGGAGCTGCATCCATGCGTTTCACCTTAGACCTGTATTGGGTGAGCCTCCGTGCGCCAGCAAACATAGCCGCAAAGGGACATGAGTACGCCCGGTCCACAGCGGTCCTGCTAAGCCTGCGACTGACTAGGCCGGCACGGTTGCCGCTGTAGGCCGACTGCGTGTCGTCGTGTTCGACGAAAGTGCTTGTGTGGTGTCTCGCGCCCAGGTAGAGGGCCGAAAAAGACTCCCTTGCGAAGGCGTACCGGAGCCTGCCGGAATAGTCTGCGCAAGATGCGCTGCCATGGTCTGCGAGCAAACCTCGATGGCGTCCCGGCCGTACGGACCGCCGAGCAAAAAATCGAAGCAACGGATGGCCTTGGGATCCAGGCACTCGTATCAATACACAGAGGTTCCGAACTCTCTGGGCGCTGATTGTCTTGCGCTTGCATGCGTTGCGACTTCCATCTCGCCCAAGCGACGCTGCAAAGCGCGTGCGATCGGCTGCCCAGGAGGCGCTACAGCATGGTTATCGATGTCCATGCGCAGCGCTTCATCGAGAGTCGGCGTCTCGTTGTTGGTCAGCCGGGCCTCGATCACCCATACAACTGCGTCACGCAGGATCTTCGGCATGCTGCGACCACCGAGGTAGGTGCGAAGCAGGGACTCGGCGGTGAATTGGGAGGGAGTCATGGAGTCCTCCATTCGGAAGAGGTCGGAGTCGTGAACCTACCGCGGAAAGGAAGATGGGACTGTGCGATAGCACACAGACCGAGCGCCGGAGCCACGCCATGATTTCGTCGACGGCCATCCAGCGCTGGTAGAGGTAGCTTAGGCGCCCGCCCATCAAGAGCGCAGCCTCGATGCTGGCAGGCCGTCGCTGTCCAGGGCGCCTGTGAAAGAGCCGTTTTCGGATCGAAGATTCGGCCTTGGAGGCCGACTGCACACAGAGCCCGACTTCTTACCTCCTGTCCCGGCAAACGCCTACAGCCGCAGGATCTCGTTGCAGCTGAATGGACTGGCAGTCAATGTCGCTGCGTCACCAGGAATTCTTCCATGTCCAACCACCCAGACAAGAAGCCGGCTCCACAGCCGCAGAAGCAGCAAGACCAATCCCAGCCGGAGAAGCAAAAGCAGCAGGGCCAGCCGTCCCACAAGCCGGAGCCTCGCCAAACCGACTCCCAGCAGCACGGCAAATCCTGACGTTTCAACTTTTCGATGCCCGCCTCGAGCGGGCATTTTCACTCCTGTGCCGAACACGGCCTGGGCGGCGTATCCCGTCTGCGCGCCGGCACTGCCACTGGACGTCACCGCACTCCAGGCAGTGCTTTCTCACGAAGAGATACAGGCGGCGTTTCTGCTCAGGTCGAGCCATTGCCGGTGTTTCCTTCGGACCCGCTCGCGGGGAACGTAGCGCTCATTGTGTGCGGCAACGCACAGACCGATCTTCTCGACTTTTCTAACGTGCCAGCGTACTCAAGGGAGAAAAGCCAATGACAAGGCAAGTCATCCACAGCGCGACCGTCACGCTGAAGCTGCCGCTCGACACGAGCGTTGCAGAAGAAGAGGCAGCGTTGCAGGCTGCCGGCATTCCCATCGACGCGATCGGCAACGCAGCGTCCGGCTTCCTGTTCGTTCGGTACACGAGCGATTGGAGAAATCCGGCCAAGATCTTTCGCTGGTTTGCCGCCGACGTCGGGCATACCGCCCCCTAGCCAAAGCGCAGTGCGCCTGTGTTCGCTGGAGCACCGTCTCATGCCCGGAATGCGCCTAGTCCGAGGGGCCTTCAAAGGATTCTGCATGAGCCATCTACCACTGACTTTGACGCTGCTCGGCGTATTGAGCGTGGCCGGTATAGCGGATGCCCAAGGCGTCGATGGAAAGAAAGGGGAGACTGGCAAGCCCAGCGAAAGAACTACTGTAATCGTCACACCAGCTCCAGAGACCCCGCCAGCGAAGTAGAGCGCAACGGACTTTGCGGATGTCTGACAAACCCCTTCGCCACGGCAGGCAAGCAATCTTGGATAGCGAGGTTCGCGCCTCTGAACTGGCACGTTGTCCCTGTTCCGTATGAGCGATCACGTTCGAGCAAGCGGCACGAATGGTTCTGTTGAACGGGCCATACGGCGAAGCTTCTTCCCAAGCTCTTTCCATGCAGATCGACTGCACAGCCAAAGGGACGGCCCTGCGCCACAGACATCGCTGGCCCATGGTCCTTGGAGTTAGGGCGGACATGAAGGAATCCTCTGCATTGAGGGAAGCGCTCCGAATTCCACAGTCCAAGCAATACCGATGATCAAAAAGGAAGCTGCAAATGGAGAGAGAAAACGATAGCTTGGTAGTGAGCGAGGAAGGTCGGACGCGAAACTACTCGGGGCGCGGGCAATTTGAGGAGCCGGCCCCGCAAAGTGCGACTGCGGTTCAGTGGCCGCACTTTCTGGCTGGGCAACACGCCAAGCCGGTACGAGTGCTGCTGGTGGCTCCGGATCCCTCGATCCAACGTGTAATCGCACAGGAGTTGCTTGACGATCGTCGCATCCAGCTCGAAGCCCAGGCGAACACCTTGCGCGAAGGGCGACGCTTGTTGATGCGGCTCGAATTCGAGGTGTTGATGGTGGACGTCTGCCTCGTGGACGGCAGCGGCTTCGAACTGATTGAAGAGGCCAAGAAGCATCGCAGTACGCCCGAAGTCATCGCCATTTCAGCGCGCCTGGACGAGGCCCAGGCCCTGCATGCGTTTGACCTCGGAGCCTCAGGCTACCTGGTCCAAACCGCGTGGCTGCAGAGCTACGCACAGGCTGTCTTGCATGTGGTCAACGGCGGAGCTGCTGTCACTCCGACCCTGGCCCGCAGGTTGCTCGCTCACCTGAACCACTCGCGCGCCAATGGCAATCCTGTCCGGCCACCGACTGGCCGCGCGACATTGACCGAACGAGAACTGGAGGTGCTGCAGCTTATTGCGCTCGGGAACGTCGGCGCCGCTATCGCGAAACAACTCAGGATCAGTCCGCAAACCGTCAACGTCCACATAAAAAGCATCTACCGCAAGCTGCAGGTCCACACACGCGCGCAGGCTGTGACTTGTGCGACGAACAAGGGCCTTCTGTAGAGAGGCTGCCAACCCCCTCAAAGGCGATCGATCGCGAGCCAGTCCCCGGGGCCGTGAATCCTGGAGCTTTCCACTGCTGTTTGAAAAGCTTGGGGTGAACTCGATGGCAAGCGCTCCCGCCAATCTCTGGCGTCCCGTCAGCGTGCGGGAGAAGGACACCGAATTCAGCCTTCAGCGCGACACGCAGATTGCCCGCCAGCAGAGCCTGGACGTGGCCGAGCGTTTCGGCTTCCTGGTGCACGAGGTGCGCAGCGCCCTCGGGACAGCAACCCTGGCGATCCACGCCCTCAAACTCGGCAACATAACCGCGGGCGGTGCCACCGGGACCGTCCTGAAGCGCAGCCTGTCTGCAATGGGCGAGCTGATCAGCCGGGCCCTCGCTGAGGTGCGTCATGCCGTGCCGGAACAGCGGCAGACATCGCCAGCGAAAAATCCTGCTTGCTGAAGGAAACGGCGTTTTCGGCACCGTGATTTGGGTTGAACGGCCGGGGTGTTCGCGAGAAGCCGATATGTGCGATAGCGCACAGAAAATGTCACCGCTGCCTATACTGAAGGAGGCTCTGCGCCTGAAACCGGATGCCGATTCATCTCCTGAGCCGTCTGGAGCACGCGATGCCCGTTGCGATCGACCCGAGAAGAAACAAGCTGCTGGCGTCACTGCCTGAAGCCGAATGGCAACGCTGGCGGCCGCAACTCGAAGCGGTGGAAATGCCGCTGGGTCAGGTGCTGTACGAATCGGGCATCGCACTGAGCCACGTTTACTTTCCAACGACTGCCATCGTCTCGTTGCTGTACGTGATGGAGAACGGCGCATCGGCCGAAATCGCTGTGGTTGGCAACGAGGGCATCGTCGGCATCTCGCTGTTCATGGGCGGAGAATCCACGCTCAGCCGCGCCGTCGTGCAAAGCGCAGGGCAGGGCTTCCGGCTAAGGGCGCAGGCCATCAAGGAAGAATTCACACGTCCTCCCATCCTCCACCTGTTGCTGCGCTACACCCAGGCGCTGATCACGCAGATGGCGCAGACGGCGGTGTGCAACCGACACCATTCTCTGGATCAGCAGCTTTGCCGTTGGCTGCTGCTGAGCCTGGACAGGCTGGAAGGAAACGAGCTCGTGATGACGCAGGAACTGATCGCCAACATGCTCGGTGTGCGCCGCGAAGGCGTGACCGAGGGGGCGCTCAAGCTGCAGGGGGCCGGGCTGATCCGCTACGCGCGCGGTCGCATCTCGGTGCTGAATCGCCGAGGCTTGGAGCAACGCACCTGCGAGTGCTACGCGGTGGTCAAGAAGGAATACGACCGGCTTTTGCCGGATGGGGTCGCGGTGTAGGTGTTGCGAGTGGTGATGACCGGCGTCCGCGGACGCCGGCGCACTGTGTGCGCCATCGAACGGTGAATTCCCGGCGCTCGTTGCAGACTCGTTCGGACTGCCAACACAGCGGAGGGCGAGATTGACCACCGTAGAGAACCACCTGATCCAACGGCTTCCCGCGAGGGACCGGAGGCGCTTCCTCGCCCTCTGCGAACCTGCTCCCTTGATCTGGGCCGACGTGCTGTGCACGCCCGGAGAGCGCACGCGCTATGCCTATTTCCCCACGGAGGGCTTCATTTCGCTGCTGACCTTGACGGGCGGCAGCCCCGAGCTCGAAGTCGGCATGGTCGGGCGCGAGGGCATGCTGGGCGTGCAGATGGTGCTGGGCGTGGGAATGACGCCCCTGCGTGCGGTGGTGCAGGGCTCGGGGAAGGCGTGGCGCATCGACGCTCGAGCCTTCCGAAAGGAACTCGAGCGCAGCCCGGCGCTGCGACGCGTGCTGAACCGCTATCTCTACGTGCTGATGGACCAATTGACAACTTCAGCCGGATGCCTTCGCTTCCATCAGATCGGCCCACGTCTGGCCCGGTGGCTGCTGATGAGCCAGGATCGCGCCCAAGCCGACAGCTTTCGCGTGACGCATGAGTTCCTGGCCTACATGCTCGGCGTGCGACGCGTGGGCATCACCGTGGCTGCCAACGCCCTGCAGCACAGCGGGCTGATTGCCTACCACCGGGGCGATATCACGGTGCTCGATCGCGGCGGCCTGGAAACGGCAGCGTGCGGCTGCTATGCGTCAGATCGGAAGGCCTACGCCGACACGCTGGACTCACTCCAGCGGTAGGACGACCAGACAATTGCATTCCTGTTTGTTCACTTCGCGCAGACCAAAGTCTGGTGGCACAGAATCGGCATTGACCAATGTTCAGTGGCTTGGCTGACCAATGTCTCGTGGCGTGCTGGAATGTTTGTCCAAGGAAATCAACTACTTTCGCCGCTGTTCTGCTCATGTTCAACTGCGTTCCGCACGTGCGTCGACACATGGAGTGGCTGCGACCCGCCGCATGGATTGCCATCGACGACGAGTCATCGCTGTGGACTGCCGACGAGCGCCGCGGCCGCCTGGTAGCAACGAATGGCTGTCTGGGCCTCATGGCGCCAGCGGCGCAGGACCGCCTCACGACCGTCTTGCTGGGCAACTCCGGCCTGGGGAAGGTTGAGGGACCTTGAGGGTGGGGCGGAGTCCATGCTTCCATGTCCACACGGCAAGGAGTCCCACTAGAGACCACCGATTTTGACGATTTTGACGGTCTTTGCTACGCTGCCAATCAACTGGAGTTCGCCATGACCACTCTCGCACGTACCGCCTCCGCGCCTTCCCTCGACATTCAAGGGCGGAAGGAGCTTAGCTTTGTGCTCGCGGACATTACTGCGGGCCTTGCGGCCAAGTTGTCCTCGTTGGTTAACGCACAACTGACGGCCAAGAAGATCTCTCCAAAGGCAGTCGAGAAAGTTGTCGCCGAAAAAGTTCCTGGATTGCTCGAAGAGGCGTTTGTCACGGGCCTGTTGGTAAGCAAGGCTGCCGCTGAACAACGTGCGGTGTTGCTCCACTTGCTATCAACTGTTCAAGTCCAGTCGCTTGGCCTCACGGAAAAGGCGCTCCCACGGGATAGCGCCGCATCCGCTGGAGCTCGCGAGGCATCGGAGGACGATGAGCTGACCAGCGAGGCTGCAGCGAAGTTGCTGCACGTCTCTCGGAGCCACCTCAACACGTTGGCGGACTCTGGTGCTCTAGGGGAGATACGTCGAACGGCGGGCAATCACCGCAGAATCTCAAAGACTGCTCTGCTCGAATACAAGGCACGCAGCAAGGAGCGACAAGGCAGGGGGCTGGACGCAATGATGGCGGCCAGCCAGAAGCTGGGGTTGTACGACGATGAACTCGCCGGCATTCCCCGCCGCGCTAGTCGCTGAGCATGGCGAAGCGTCGCGACGTACCTGGCAGCGAGGCGGCCGAGCCGCCTCGCGTCGTTTTGATTGACGCGAATGTGTTCTTCGCTCCTCGGATGAGGGACCTCGTCATGCATCTGCATGCGGAGGAACTCATCAACGCGCACTGAACGAAGGAAATCGAAGCAGAGTGGACGCGTAACGTTGTTGCCAAACAAGACGCCGACGCTGAGGGCGAGCAGCCCGGCCGGAGGTGGCGCGAACCGTCGAAACGCGGCCGACAGGTATCCTGAGGTTGGCCCGGTATCCGAAGGTGCGTGCCTGGCTCGCGCAACGGCCACGCCGGCACATGCACTTCGTGCCTGCCTGTTCGAGCCGGCTCGATCAGGTCGAGTGCTTCTTCGCCGTGATCACCGACAAGGCGATCCGGCGCGGTTCGTTCAAAAGCGTCAAGGCGCCGACGAACAACATGGACATGTTCGTGAGCCGGTACAACGAGAGCTGCAAGCCGTTCTCCTGGACCGCCACCGCCGACCCCATCCTCGAAAAACTATCTCGCCTCTGCCTGCGAATTGACGGGACGGGACACTAGGCGGCCACGCTCTCCTCGCGGGCCGCGGCCCGCCACGCACCAGGCGCCACGCCTTTCTCGCGCTTGAACGCCTTGCTGAACGCCGCCTCCGATTCGTAGCCCACAGCCCCGGCGATCGTGCCCATGGCGGCGTTGCCTTGCGCCAGCATGGTGCCGGCCTTGAACATGCGCCATTGCGTGAGGTATTCCAGCGGCGCCTTTCCCACCCGCTCGCGAAAGCGCTGTGCGAACGCGGACCGCGACAGGCTCGCAGCGCAAGCAAGGGCCTCCACCGTCCAGTCGCGAGAGATGTCCTTGTGCATCGCGCGCAGGGCGGGGCCGATGCGCGCGTCGGCCAGCGCGGCGAGCCAGCCCGTCTGCGATTCGCCGGTGGCTGCGACGTGCGCGCGCACGGCCTGCACGAACACGATATCGGCCAGGCGGCTGACAAGCAGGCTGGAGCCCAGGCCCGGTTCGCCGGTTTCCATGGCCAGCAGCTGGAGCGTGCCTTGCAGCGCGAGGGCGCGGGCCTGCTCCATCTTCACGTGCAGGAGCACGGGCAGCAGGTCGAGCAGCGGCCGGGCGGCGCGCTGATCGAAGTGGAACCAGCCGCAGATCACCGAGGCCGCGGTGCCGGTGCCACCCAGTTCCACGAGCCCACCGATGCGGTCGCGTACGACGGAGGCACAGCTCACCGTGGGTGTGTCCGGATGGTCGCGCAGGACGTAGGGCGTGCCGTGCGCCAGCACATAGCAGTCGCCGGCGGCGAGCGCTATCGGTTGCGCCGCGCCTTCGGCTTCCAGCAGGCACCCGCCGCGCACGACGAGTCCGAAGCGCGCGCTCTCGCCGCCGGCCAGGCTCACGCCCCAGGGCGCGCCGGCCTCCAGGCGGGCATACAGGGCGCTGCGTACGCGCATGGCGGCGAAGACATCGTCGAGCGGGTCCATGAGGCTGCTGTGGTGGTGGACGAATGGACAAGATTATCGGTTTTCCAGGCATTCACCGTCCATCACATGAGACGGAAACTGCGGTCTCTCTTTCCCACAAACGAAAACGACAGGAGCGGACCATGAACGCCAAGACCTCATTCGCCGAACTCGCCGACCGCTACGTCGCCGTCTGGAACGAGCCCGACACCGACGCCCGCAGCGCCGCCATCGCCAGCCTCTGGGTGCCCGACGGCGAGCACTACGTGCGCACGCTGCAGGCAAAGGGCCACGAGGCGCTGCAGCAGCGCGTCACCGGCTCGCACGAGAAGAACGTGCGCGACGCCGGCTTCCGCTTCGTCCGCGCGGGCGACGCCCAGTTCCTGCACGACGCGGTGATGTTCCATTGGCACATGGTCCCGGCCGCGGGTGGGCCGGTGACCGCACTCGGGTTGGAGTTCCTGGTGCTCGCCGAAGACGGCCGCATCGCCATGGACTACCAGTTCATCCTGCCCACGCCCGCCGCCTGAGCACGGCCGGTGACCTCCGAGGTCACTGCCTTCATGCCGCTTCCTTCCAACACTCGAATCCATCATGACGCAGTCAAACATTGCTTCGGCAGCATCGCTCTCTTCCACCGGCAGCCAGAGTCCGGAAGCGACAAGGCCCGGCCAGCTGGGCCTGTGGGTCATGCTCAGCGGCACCTTCCTGGTGGTGCTGGACTTCTTCATCGTCAATGTCGCGCTGCCCTCGATGCAGCGCGAACTGCACGCGAGCGCGGGCACCCTGCAACTGGTGGTGGCCGGCTACGGCCTCGCCACTGCCGCAGGGCTGATCACCGGCGGACGGCTCGGCGACCTGTTCGGGCGCCGCCGCATGTTCATGCTGGGCCTGCTGCTGTTCACACTCGCGTCCGCTGCCTGCGGCCTTGCGCCGAACGCCGAACTGCTCGTGGCGGCACGCGTGCTGCAGGGGCTGGCCGGCGCACTGCTGCAGCCGCAGGTGCTGGCGATGATCGGCCTGGCCTACGCAGGGGAAGACCGGGCGCGTGCCTTCGCGGCCTATGGACTTACGCTGGGGCTGGGTGCCACGCTCGGGCAGCTGGTCGGCGGCCTGCTGATCCATGCCGACTTGGCGGGTCTCGGCTGGCGCAGCTGTTTTCTCATCAACTTGCCGATCGGCCTGCTGGCGCTGATGCTCGCGCCGCGCGTCATTCCGCCGCTGGCGAACAACGGCAACAGCAGGCTCGACCTCGCCGGCATGCTGCTGGTGGCCGCGGGCTCGGCGGCAGTGGTGCTGCCGCTGGTGGAGGGCCGCGAACAGGGCTGGCCGCTGTGGAGCTGGCTGTGCCTTGCGGCGGCGCTGCCGCTGCTCGCAGCCTTCGCATACCAGCAGCGCCGGCTCGCCGCACATGGCGGTACGCCGCTCGTGGCGCCGGTGCTGCTCGCCAATGGCCGCTTCGGCATGGGCCTGCTCACGACGCTGGCCTTCTACGTGGGCAATGCCTCGCTGTACTTCGTGCTGGCGCTGTACCTCCAGCAGGGCCTCGCACTCGATCCGCTCAGCTCGGGCATCGTCTTCACGTCGCTGGCGGCCGGTTTCTTCGCGACGTCGATGGCGGGCGCGCGCCTGACATGCCGCTTCGGCGGCAAGCCGCCCATCGCGCTCGGCGCCCTTGTGCTCGCTGCAGGACATGCGCTGCAGTTCGTCAACGTGGCCGGCTGGCCCGGACACTCGCACGTCGTGGCGTGGATGGTGCCGTTGCTGCTGGTGCAGGGCGCGGGGCTCGGCATGGTGATGGCGCCGCTGGTCTCCACCGTGCTGGCCGGCCTGCCGCCGCAGCATGCGGGCGTGGCCTCGGGCGTGATCTCGATGGTGCAGCAGGCGAGCAACGCGCTGGGCGTGGCGTTGATCGGCATCCTTTTCTACGGGCGGCTCGGACATGCGCCGGATGCGGGGGCATATGCAGATTTAGGTGGACACCATGGAAGACTCCAAACGCGTGAGCCGTCGGCGCCATGCGGAAGATCTGAAGCAGCGGGTGCTGGCGGCCTGCGCCGAGCCTGGCGCGTCGGTGGCGCAGGTGGCGCTGGCGCACGGCCTCAACGCCAACCTCGTACACAAGTGGCGGCGCCTGTCCATAGGAGTCGCTGGCACGGCAGGTGGTAGCCGGCAAGACGAATTCGTGGCCATCGCGCTGGCTCCAAGCCAAGCGCCCGCTGGCGACATCCGACTCGAACTGCGGCGCGGTGCCATTGCGGTGAACGTGATCTGGCCGCTGAGCGCGTCGAGCGAGTGTGCCGCCTGGTTGCGCGAGATCCTGAGGTGATCCGCGTCGATGCACTGTGGCTGGCTGTCGAGCCACTGGACATGCGCGCCGGCACCGAGGCGGCTCTGGCGCGCGTCGTACGCGTCTTCGGCGCTGCCAGGCCACACCACGCGTACCTGTTCGCCAACCGCCGCGCCAACCGTATGAAGGTGCTCGTGCACGACGGCATTGGCATCTGGCTGGCGGCCAGGCGTCTTCATCAAGGCAAGTTCATCTGGCCCAAGGATGCCCCCCTACGCTCAGCCTGAATCGCCCCCAATTCGATGCCCTGGTGCTCGGCCTGCCTTGGCAACGCGTCGGCGAGGCCGGCGTCATCTGCGTTCTGTAGCGCGGCCGCGCAATTGCCGAAGTTGCCGATGCTCGCCCCAGTGTCCTGGGGCATCCTTGCATTCCGTGAGCGACACGGCCACCAACCTTGACCACCTGGACGCGCAGCAACTGCGCGAGATGGTGCAGTCGCTCATGGGCCAAGTGCAGGCTAACAAGCTCGAGATCCAACGGCGCGACCACGAGATTGCGTTCAAGCAGGCTGCCATCGACAAGCTCACGCACGAGATGGCGGTGATCAAGCGGCTGAAGTTCGCCGCAAAGTCCGAAGCCTTCAGCACCAAGCAGAAGAGTCTGCTGGAAGAGACCATCGATGCCGATCTCGCGGCGCTGGAGCGTGAGCTGGAGCAGCTCGCTGCCGCCCACGGCGAGCAGCGCGAGAAGCAGCAGCCCAAGCGCCAGGTACTTCCCGCCAACCTGCCGCGCCGAGAGATCCACCACGAACCGCAGAGCACCACTTGTGCATGCGGCAGCCAGCTCCAGCGCATCGGCGAGGACGTGGCGGAGAAGCTCGACTACGAACCCGGCGTGTTCACGGTGGAACGCCATGTTCGCGGCAAGTGGGTATGCACCCGGTGCGAGACGCTGATCCAGGCGCCGGTGGCGCCGCACATCATCGACAAGGGCATCCCGACGGCAGGACTGCTGGCCCAGGTGCTGGTGGCCAAGTACCTCGATCACCTGCCGCTGTACAGGCAGGAAGCCATCTTCGGCCGAGCGGGCCTCGCGATCCCTCGCTCGACGCTGGCCGCCTGGGTGGGGCAATGCGGCGTTCACCTGCAGCCGGTGGTGGATGCACTCAGGAGCGAGATGCTCCGCAGTCAAGTGCTCCATGCGGACGAGACCCCCGTGGCCATGCTCAAGGCTGGCCACGGCAAGACGCATCGGGCGTACCTCTGGAGTTACTGCACGACTGCCTATGACGCACTATCCGCAGTGGTGTTCGACTTCGCCGACAGCCGCGGCGGGCAGCACGCCCGGGCCTTCCTTCGGCTTGGCGGCGAGAACGGCTGGCGCGGCACCCTGGTGTGCGATGACTTCTCCGGCTACAAGGCGTGCTTCGAGCTGGGCGTTACCGAGGCCGGCTGCCTGGCGCATGCCAGGCGCAAGTTCCATGAGCTGTGGGCCAATCACGGCAGCCCGATCGGTGAGCAGGCCTTGAAGTTCTTCGGCGAGCTCTACGAGGTTGAGCGGGTCGTGGCTGAGCTGGGACCAGAAGACCGCAGGCGCGTGCGCCAGGAACGCTCACGGAAGGTGGCCGATGCACTCCACCAATGGCTCACCGCGCAGCGGCAGAAGGTGCCCGAGGGCTCGGCGACCGCGAAGGCCATCGACTACAACCTGAAGCGCTGGCTGGCGCTCACACGCTACATCGACGATGCGGAGCTGCCGGCCGACAACAATCGGGTGGAGAACCAGATCCGGCCGATCGCGCTTGGGAGGCAGAACTGGCTGTTCGCCGGCAGCTTGCGCGCCGGCCGACGAGCTGCGGCCGTCATGAGCCTGGTGCACTCGGCGCGTCTGAACGGCCACGAGCCGCACGCGTACCTAAAGGATGTCCTCGAGCGGCTGCCTACGCACCCGGCCAGCCGCATCGACGAGCTCTTGCCGCATCGCTGGCAACCGCTCACCTGACTCTGCGTTAGGAGCCGCCGCCGCTCATCATCGTCAAGATGGAGCGCCCATCCGCTTACGGATGGTTCCTTGCAAACCGTGGTGGTGCAGCGATACTTGCCGCCTCAATACTTGGAGTTCATATGCTTCCCGACACGCCTTTGCTCCTGGCTTTTGTTGGTGCCAGCCTGGTGTTGGCTATCACCCCCGGACCCGCCGTCGTCTACATTGTGGCCCGTACTTTGGCGCAGGGTCGCGCATGCGGTCTTGCATCCGTACTGGGCGTCGCGCTTGGCAATCTCTCGAATGCATTGGGAGCTGCGCTCGGACTGGCCGCCTTGTTCGCCGTGTCATCAGCCGCTTTCACCGCAGTGAAATGGGCCGGCGCCGCCTACCTCGTGTATCTCGGCATCCGGATGTGGAGAACGGCGTCGCCAGTCGCCGACGCAACGCCGCAGGCGCTGGCGCAGCCCTTGCGGCGCGTTTTCCGAGATGGCTTCATGGTCGCGCTGCTGAACCCAAAAACCACCTTGTTCTTCGCCGCCTTCCTGCCGCAGTTCATGGACGCTCACGGCAACCCGCTGATGCAGACCCTGACGCTCGGTGGTGTTTTCGTTGGTATCGCTTGCTGCACCGACGTCATCTACGTGCTAACGGCAAGTCTCGTCGCACCGCGCCTGAGGCGGGCCGCATGGGGCAGCCGCTGGGGTAACCGGCTCGCGGGAACATCATTTATCGGTTTGGGCGTGCTTACGGCCATGGGCACGCGCCCCGCGCGCTGACGCTCGCTCTCATCCGCACCGAACAGCGACTTCTGGCCGATTCCTGAAGTCTAGCCTTGGAGCCGGTAAGCGGCTACTCATCAAGATGGGATCGCCAGCCGCTTACATTGCAACGTGGCACTCGACGATGTTCGACGTTGGGCGTCGCAACAAGCGGTGGAGCCTGGTGATGATGGAATGAAGAGGTTTGCGCGACATGCTGGCACTGGCCATCCGCGGCGTGTTGCCTGCGGTACAAGATGGAGAGCATGCCGGTTGCGCGGTTTAGAACTTGGTCAGGCACTTCAGCGGTGGGCGATTGTCCTGCTATTTACATAATCATAATTGTATTATTAAGGCAAGGCGGCTCAATCTCGGTCGATCATCGAAGGCAATCCACGACGATGCAGTGCGTGCCCAACTGGCGAGCCTCATCCACTAGGCGCAGCACAGTTTCTCGGTCGTCGCTGGACTCTGCTCTCGCACGATGCACGGCCTGAGTAGCGTATGTCGAACAATGCCATCGCATTTTCGCAACTGGCAGTCACATCCATGTCACGCGCAGGCAAAAAGCTCTCTCCCTTTTCGTTTTCGCGAATCTCATGTTTTCGACCTCGCCGTTTTACCGTGCCCTGACCCGCGCGACAATCTCTTGCCTCAGTCTCTCGGTGTTCCTTCTGACCGCATGCGGTGGCGGTGACAGCGGCTCTTCTTTCGCCTGGGTGCCCACCGCCGGGGGCGCAACGATCCCTGCGACCCCAGGCGGCACGACGACTGCCAGCACCAGTGGAGTGGTAGTCGGCAGCTACTTCGTCAATGCCAAGGTCTGCCTCGATTTCAACGCCAACGGTCGCTGCGATGGTGATGAGCCTTCCACGCGATCGGACAAGCAAGGTCGCTTCACGCTCGCTGGGGCCGGCGCAGGCATCGTGGCCGAGATCGGCACCGATGCCATGGAGATCGATCCTTCCGTGCCCTCCTCCAAGCCGGTGACTTCCCCGCTCGTGCTGCGAGCGCCGAAGGAAGCGCCGGGCGTCGTCGACTTCGAGTCGACCGCGGTGGTCGCGGAAATGGAAGCCAACGGGCTCGACTTCAAGACCGCCGTCGGCAAGGTAGCAATCTCGGTCGGCGTGATTGCGTCGAAACTGCTCGGCGACATCAACACCGAGGTCGATCCCGTCGCCAGGGCCGCGCTCAAGGCCGCATCCGACGAGGGCCTGCAGCGCATCCGCGACGCGCTCACATCGGCTGCGAGCGACGACGACGTCAAGACATTGGTAACGGCCGCTGCACTGACGGATCGCTACTACCAGACCAAGGCGCCGTACCGGCCGCAGCAGGACGTCAGCACCTACGAGGCGGCGCCTGCGGGCTTCTCGCCGGTCTTCACCGAAGTGGTTGCGCGCCACGGCTCGCGCGGGCTCTCGGGCCTCAAGTACGACCTGGCGGTCTACAACATGTGGAAGAAGGCGCAGGACGACGGCGCGCTCACGCTGCTGGGCGAGAAGCTCGGCCCCGACGTGCTGAAGATCATGAAGGCCAACTTCCTGCTCGGCTATGGCGTGGCGGGCATCAGCACCCCCGGCTATGGCAACGAGACGCAGGTCGGCATCAACGAGCACACGCAGCTCGCGGCGCGGCTGGTGCAGCGCCTGCCAGCCTACTGGAAGCAGGTGGGCGACAGCGCCGCCACCGCCCCGCGCCAGATCGTGATGGTGACTTCCGGCGTCGATCGCGCGGTAGACAGCGGCAACTTCTTCGTGCAGTCGCTCAAGGCGGTGCAACCTGCGCTGGCGCCGCTGCTGAGCTATCCGGCAGCGCCTGCGCCTTACCCCGACAACGGCACGGCAGTGGCCCAGCCCGCCGGCACCAACCGCTTCCTGCTGTACTTTCACAAGCTCGTGAAGGCGACCGACCTGGTGACGAACACAGCCGACCCGCTCTACACGACCTACCAGGCCAGCCTGGCCTACCAAGACTACAAGAGCAACGATGCCGACCTGCTCGGCAAGCAGAGTGGCCTCACGGTCACGCCCGAGGCCGCGGCTGCCGGCCGTGTGCTGCTGGAGCGCCTTTTCGCGAAGAGCTTCGTCGACAAGATCGCCAACGGCACCTACAGCTTTGCCAACACCGGCAGCTTCAGCTACACGAGCGACGACGGCAAGTTCGCGCCCAGCCTGAGCGGCGACGGCAAGACATCGATCAAGTCGCCGGGCGACGCGGGCGCGCTGCTCTACGAGCTGTACGTGATCGCGCCTGCGATGCGCAGCGAGGCCGGAGTCGATTTCACGGCCTACATGCCCGCCGCGCAGGCGAAGTTCTTCGCTGCGCTCAACGACGGCTCCGATTTTTACGACAAGGGCCCCGGCATGACGGAGAAGGGCGACATCACCTCGCGCATGTCGCAGATCCTGGCAGACGACATGTTCAACGAGGTCGACGCGATCGCCAGGGGCGACCGCTCGCATGCGGCCAAGCTGCGCTTCACGCATGCCGAAATCATGATGCCCTTCGCTGTGCGCATGGGCCTGAAGGGCGTGGATCAGAGCGTGCCCAAGGCTTCGAACTTCAGCTACGGCAGCAATGCATGGCGTGGCGAATACGTCTCCCCAATGGCGGCCAACATGCAGTGGGACGTGTTCGCGGACGGTGGCGGCAAGCTGCTGGTGCGCATGCTCTACAACGAGAAGGAAACAGACTTCAAGGCGGCCTGCGACGGCGCTAAGGCGGCGGGCACGGCCCACTACTACGACTACACGGCCCTCAAGGCCTGCTACGGGCACGTTGCGAGCTCGTCCTAGAAAAGAGTCTTGTGTGTACGGTCAATGAGTGACGCTTCAAGTCTGGCTGCACATAGACCATGAAGCGAGGCGCAAGCGCCGGGCTGCTCGACCTGCGGCGCGTGGCCGTGCTGCGCACCGCGTCGAACTTCGACCGGCCCCATCCGGGGCAGACCGCCTACGCCTCGCTTTCGGCCGAGTCAGGCGGGTTCCCGATCTCCACCGCCAACCTCCTGATCGCGGGGCGGCCCCTGGTGGATGCGATCGTCGGCAACTGGCCCGCCTGGAGCGCGGGAGTGCCGGCGGACTGACCGGCCCGTTCCGGACTCAGCCCTTCACCACTTCACGCGCACGCCGACCGATCCGTTGATCGAGCTCTTCACCCTGGCGTTGCCGCCGCTCGCCCAGAGCTTGCCGACTTCGCCGTAGAGGCTGGTCGACGGGCCCAGCGCGAGCGTGAAGCCGCCCGCGAGCTCGGTGCTCGTGCCGCCCGTCGGCGCGGAGATGTCGGTGGTGGTCGCGCCGTTCACGAAGCGGGCGACGTCCGCGCCGCTCGATGTCCGGTAGACGTTGAAGCGGCCGTACGGCTGCAGCGTGCCGACGCCCGTCGCGATCTCGCCCTTGACCCGCACGCCCGCGCGGGCGATCCAGCCGCTGTCGGCCTGCGGCTGGACGACGGCGCCGACGATGGCGGAGTTGTTCAGGTCCATGTGCTGATGGATCAGCTGCAGCTGCGGCTCGATGCTCCAGCCGCTGCCGCCCAGCGCGAAGGACTGCCCCACTTCGATGGAGCCCAGCAGGCTGTTGCCCTTGCCGCTCGTGCCCGGACTCGCCAGGGGCTCGACCGTGTAGCGATGGCGGCCCGACTGCACCACCGCGTCGGCATAGAAGCCGCTGTCGCTGGTGTAGGTGCCGTACACGCCCAGGTACTGGCTGCGCAGGTCATTGCGGCCGACGCCCAGGTTCTGGATGCCGCTGGCAAAGCCTCGCACGCTGGCGTCGCCATCGAGCTGGCCGACGTAGACGCCCGCACGCCAGTTCGGCATGGCCAGCAGGTCGGTGCCGGCCTGGAAGCCGGTGAGACGGCCCTTGCTCGACGGCGATGCCGCGCCGCCCTGCTGGATGTCGATGTCGGTGGAGAGCACGCGGGCCCAGGCGCGGCGATCGGAGCCGGTCGGGGTGGTCGCCGCGCCCTTCACGTCGTCGTCGCCCACGCGCTTGCGCAGGTCGCCCAGCATCGCGAGGTTGCCCTGGCGCAGCTGGCCGGGAAGCGCGGAGTAGAGCGAGGCTTCGGCGCGGTAGGTGATCACGGGCGTGGGGGCAGCAGGCGACGCAGTGGTGCTCGAGCGCAGGTACCAGTTCTCGCCCGCACCGCTGGCATCGGCGGCGTACAGACGGTACTCGTAGGCACCGGCATTGACCTGCCCGCCCGCGAGCGTGAACGCGTCCTTGGTGGTCTGCGCGGTGGTGGTCGCGCCGTTGCGGGCAGTGATCACCTCAATGCCATCGCCGCCCGTCAGCGCACCCAGGCCGCCCAGGTTGGCGAACTGCACGCTGGTACGGCCGCTGGCCGCGCCGCCATCGATCACCAGGCGGTCCGAAGGCCCCGTGGCGTTCAGCGCGGTGCCGAGCTTCAGCACGCCGTTGTTGCCCGTGTAGTTGCCGTTGATGGTGAGTGTCGTGCCCGGCGTGGTGCCGGCGAGCGAGACGGTGCCGCTGTTGGTCAGCGAAGCGACTGTCTGGCTGAAGCCCGCGAGGTCCAGCGTGGCGCCCGAGGCCACGCTGTGGGCGGAAGCCGCGCTGAGAGTGTTGGCGGCGCCCGCCTTGAGCGTGCCCTGCGCGACGTTGGTGGCGCCGGTGTAAGTGTTGGCGCCGGACAGCGTCAGCGTGCCCGTGCCCTCCTTCGTGATGAAGCCGCCGCCGCTGATCGCACCGCTCAGGGTCGCGTTGAACGCGCCGGTGTCGATGACCGGATCGGTGCTGCCCGTGAGCCGGATCGGGTTGGCGATCGTCAGCCCGTCTGCGCTGAAGCCCAGGGTGGTGTCGTCGTCCATCGACAGCGTGCCGGTGCCCAGCGCCTGGCTGTTGCCGAGGTTCAGGCGCCCCTGGCGCAGCGCGGTGCCGCCGCTGTAGGTGTTCGCACCCGTGAGGGTGAGCGTGCCCGTACCCACTTTCACCAGCGAGCCGCCGGTGCCCGAGATCACGCCCGAGACTTCGGTGCTGGCGTTCAGTCCGCCGGTGGTCAGCGTCTTGGCGCCGAGGATCACGTCGCCCGCGCCGCTGAGCGAGCCGATGCCGATGCCACTGCCAGCGAGCGAACGGATGCGCAACCGCCCTCCGGCCTCGTTCACCACCGTGGCCTGGTCGGCGGCGGCGTTGTCGAACACGTCGATCAGGCCGCCGCTCTTGTTGATGAAGGTGGCCTGCCCTGCGCTGGCGTTGTCCAGCAGGTTGATCTGGCCGTTGGCGAAGTTGGTGATCGTGGCCTTGCCTGCGGTGGCATTGAACCTGAAGTTGCTCAGGCCGCCGACGTTGTCGATGACCGCGCTGCCCGCGCTCGCGTTGTCACGGAACTCGGCCGACGCGCCGCTGTTCATCACGAGGTGCGCGCTGCCCGCGGAGGCGCCGTCGCGAAACTGCACGAAGCCCGCGTTGGTCGTGGGCGATGCGCGCTCGGCCGCGGTGATGGTCAGTCCACTCGCGTCCGCGGTGCCGCTGAAGAGCAGCGAGGCATTGGCCGCCACCGAGACAGGGCCGCTGCCCAATGCGCCGGTGGCGGCTGCATTGAGGCTGCCCGCCTCCACGGCCGTCCCGCCGATGTAGTTGTTGGCCGCTCCGAGCACCAGTGTGCCGGCGCCGGTCTTGCGCAGGCTGCCCGCACCGGAGAGCGTGCCGTTGAGCGTCAGCGTGCGCACCAGGTCGACTTCGAAGGTCGCACCGCCCGCTCCCACGGTGATGTTGCGCGAGGCGGTGGTCGTGCCGGTGGAGCGCAACGTGCCGGCGTCGAGCGTGAGCCTGCCGGAGGAATCGCCGAGCGCGCCATCGTCGGCAATGGCGAGCGTGCCGCCAAGCACCGTCCATGGCGTCAGCTCGGTGGTGGTGCCGGTCAGTGTCCAGGTGTTGGCGCCGGTCTTCTCGTAGCGCTCGAAGCCGCGGTAGGTCGCCGCGCCGAGCGAGGTGGTGCCGTCGGTCGTAGCGCCCGAGAGGCGCAGCACGTTGCCAGTGCCGGTTGCCGACAGGGTCCCGTTGATCACCGAGCCGTTCTGCAGCTCGACCGAGTTGTCGTTGCCGGTGACGCGCACCGCGTCGCCACGCGTGACGCCGTCGCCGCCCATGCCGCCTGTCAGCGTGCCGCTGTTGACGAGGCTGTTCGCGTTGCCGCGGATGCGCAGGCCTGCGCCTCCGATGCCGTTGGCGGCGCTGTTTCCGCCGGCACCGCCCGCGCCTCCCACCAGGGTCCCGGTATTGAGCACCGAGTTGCCACTGGACTCCAGCGCCAGGCCCGCACCGCCTTCGCCGCCGCCGCCCACCAGGCTGCCGATGGTGGCCACGGCGCCATTCCCGCCGTTCCCGCCAGTGGCCGTGCCGGTATTGGTGACGATGGCGCTCCCGCCTTGCAGCACGATGCCGTCTCCGCCGCCACCGCCACCGCCGGCCCACTGGCCGACGGCACCCGCGCCACCGTTGCCGCCGATCGTCTGGCCCGCATTGTTCAGGGTGACACCGGTCGCCACGGACTGCAGGCCGGCGCCGCCGCCACCGCCGCCGCCGGCCAGGCGCCCGCTGCCGCCGGCACCGCCATTGCCGCCCTGCAGGGTGGTGCCCCCTCCCACGTTGATGCCGGTGTCCGACGTGTACACGGCGGCACCGCCGCCGCCGCCACCGCCCGCGCCGTAGACCGGATCGGGGTCGGGAACGCCGCTGCTTCCCGACGATCCGCTGACGGAGCCCGTGACGCTGGTCGCGCCCACCGCCCCCCCGGCTCCGCCGGCACCAGCCCCTCCGATACCGCCGGCGCCGCCGCTGCCTCCCGACGGGGGCAGTCCGTTGCCGGTGGGGAACTCGCCGAGGATGCCGCCACCGGCGCCACCGCCATTTCCCGCGCCGCCCCGGCCGCCCGTGCCACCGCCCGCGAAGAATGCAGTCCCACCGCTGGCTTGCGCCCATGAGACTGCCGGCAGGCCAGCCAGGACCAGCAGGCCCACGGCTGCGGTGATCGAAGAAGCACGCCGACCGCGCCGATGCGACACCTCCGAAACAGCGACCCAGGTGCCCAGAGCAGCGTTCCATACGCTGCGGTAAATCGTGTTCATGCCCCGCCTCAGTAATGAATTGCAACCCAAATAGGTGCAGATGTAACCAAACGTCCAAAGCGGGCGAGGGTATCGTTTTCGTCGGCGCGCAGAATCACCGAAACAGGTGATAGACGAATCACTGACACAGCAACGTTGTGAGTCGAACCGGGGCCTTCATCCCAGTCACGCGTGCCCGTCGCCTCTTCGCAACGAGGCCATCTCACATCGCGATGGCTGACGCACGAGAACTGGGCAGCATCGGCCGCGCGGCGGAGCGCGAATTCACCAAGCGCCTATCCAAAGGAAAGATCTCGAGCGGCTGCAGATCCTCAAGCGCATCGGCCTGAGGATGAGGTTCACAAATTCCACGAGAGACGCCAGAGCGCCTCTTCGCCGCCGCGCGGGCACTGTGGTGCACATGCGATGCGGGCGACGACGTTGGATGCGGAGTCATGAGGCGTGCCCTCAAATGACTCTGGATCTGAAAATGCAGCTTCCGAGTTTTGGGCGAGGAACTCATCGAACGTGCTCAGGGGCGCTGCAACTGTGCAATCGCCGCCATGAGCTGCAGGTCCGTCGGAACATCTCCGAACCCTCCCTTTTCACGCCCACCGGCATTCACCAGAACATCCGGCACGACACCTTGCCCTTGCCACGATACGCCGCTCGGTGAAGTCATGGCCCCCGTCGTGAGCTTCAGTGCCGTGTCGGGTTCAAGAGGCAGGATCGTTTCGATCGAAGCAAGGCCGGAGGTCGGCAGTCCCAGAATCAGGGCCTTGCGTGACTCCTGCAGTGTCTTGGCCAGCGCCTCGGCGCCAGCCCCCGTCTTGCCATTGACCAGCACGATCAATCGCAGCGACTGCAGCGAAGGACGCATTGGCGTGTCGACCTGCGCGGGAGTGTTGCCCGCATAGTCACCGGGTACGGCCCGATAAGTTCGGTTCATGCCAGCATGCTGCCCGGCCACCTGAACGATCACGGAGCCCGGCTTGACGAACAGTGCAGCAAGACCCACCGTGGCACTCAAAAGTCCGCCAGGAGAATCGCGCAGGTCGAGAACGAGGCTGCGCAACGGGCCTGCGTTGTCCGCTTCCAGCTTCGCAACATCGGCAAGCACTTCGTTGCGCGTGCGATCCTGAAACTGGACCAGCCGAAAGTAGCCGACACCGGGAGAGAGCAACTTTGCCGATCTGACGGTGGCTGCCTTGATCGGCTCCCGCGTCACGACGAACCTGAGCGGATCGGGCACACCTGGTCTGTGAACCTGCAATGCCGTCCTGGTTTCGGCCTCGCCTCGCAATGCATCGACCGACTGGGCCAGCGACAGAGAGCTGGTCGACACTCCGTCGATCGACACGATCAGATCTCCCGCTCGCAGGCCAGCCCTTTCCGCAGGCCCTCCCTTGATGGGTGAAACGATCTCCACGAAGCCGTCGCCGCCTGTCTGAGCTCTCATTTCGAGACCGATGCCGGCCAGCTTGCCCGGAGCATCTCCTCGTTGAACTCGCCATTCGGCTGCGTTGAAGTAACGGGAAGTCGAGTCCAGGCCTGCGAGAGCTCCTCGGAAGCAGCGCTCGGTCAGGCTCGCGTAGTCCTGACTGGCTTGGCCGGCGATGGAGGCTCTGCAACTCGCTTCGAGCTCTCCCGCTTTGATCGGCCTGACATAGTTCTCCGAGACGCGCCGGGAGAACAAGCGCCATGCGGGCGAAGACACCACGCGCTCATAGGCGCCTCCGTCGCCATGTGGCGGTGCAGAGAACGCGGGGCCTGCGCAAGCCGAAAGGATGGCCACGCCCATGAGCCAGAGCACTCGCCGTTTCGATTGGAAGCCCGTGAGGCGAAGCGAAGCTTCCATTGCGTGCACTTTCATCTTGTTGAGATCGGTTGCTCATGACCAAGGCAACCGAGTGCGCGATGCTCATCTGCGTAACCCGTTTCGCCTCCGGCAAGGGATTTCTTTGATCCCACCCATGATCCCACGCCTCGAGTGTCGTTGCGCGACCCATCATGCGAATCCCGATTCGGGAATTGCCGAAGACGACATCCCGCGCTAGCCGCCCTCCTCGACGAAGGCCTCCTCGCGCTTGGAGCGTATGGACGGCAGCAGCACGATCAGCAGCAGGATGAGCGCTGCGATCAGCAGCCCGGCGGAGATCGGGCGCGACACGAACACGCCCCAGTCGCCGCGCGACAGCAGCAACGCCCGGCGCAGGTTCTCTTCCATCATCGGACCGAGGATCAGGCCCAGCAGCAACGGCGCGGGCTCGCACCCCAGCTTGATGAAGGTGTAGCCGACCACACCGAAGATCGCCACCAGCCAGATGTCGAAGACGTTGTTGTTGGTGGAGTACACGCCGATCGCACAGAAGAGCACGATGGCGGGAAACAGCCAACGGTAGGGAATCGTCAGCAGCTTGATCCACAACCCGATGAGCGGCAGGTTCAGGATCACCAGCATCAGGTTGCCGATCCACATCGAGGCGATCAGCCCCCAGAAGAGCTCCGGGTTGCTCGTCATCACCTGCGGGCCGGGCTGGATGTTGTGGATGGTCATGGCACCGACCATCAGCGCCATCACGGGGTTCGGAGGGATACCCAGCGTGAGCATCGGGATGAATGAAGTCTGCGCGCCCGCGTTGTTGGCCGCTTCGGGGCCGGCCACCCCGCGGATGTTGCCCTTGCCGAAGGTGACCTCGCCCGGCTTGAGCTTGATCTTCTTCTCCAGCGTGTAGGCCGCGAAGGCCGAAAGCAGCGCGCCACCGCCGGGAAGGATCCCCAGCGACGAGCCCAGTGCCGTGCCGCGCAGCACCGCGGGAAACATGCGTTTGAAGTCCTGCTTCGTCGGCATAAGGCCCGAGACCTTTGCGGTGAACACCTCGCGCTCGTCCTCGGGCCTGGCCAGGTTGGCGATGATCTCGCCATAGCCGAACACGCCCATCGCGATGGCGATGAATCCCAGGCCGTCCGTGAGCTCGGGGATGTCGAAGCTGTAGCGTGCCACGCCGGAGTTGACGTCGGTGCCCACGAGTCCCAGCAGCAGGCCTACCATGATCATGCAGATCGCCTTGAGCAGCGAGCCCGAGGCCAGCACCACGGCGCCGATCAGGCCGAGGATCATCAGCGAGAAGTATTCGGCGGGGCCGAACTTGAACGCGATCTCCGTCAGCGGCGGCGCGAATGCGGCCAGGATCAAGGTGCCCACGCAGCCGGCGAAGAACGACCCCAGGCCGGCCGCGGCAAGCGCAGGCCCTCCCCTACCCTGCTTGGCCATTTGATGGCCGTCGATCACCGTGACCACCGAAGACGATTCTCCCGGCAGATTCACCAGGATCGCGGTGGTCGAGCCGCCGTACTGCGAGCCGTAGTAGATGCCGGCCAGCATGATCAGCGCCGCCACCGGAGGCAGCGCATAGGTGGCGGGCAGCAACATGGCGATGGTCGCCGTCGGCCCGATTCCCGGAAGGACGCCGATCAGCGTTCCCAGCAGGCAGCCGATGAACGCGTAGAGGATGTTCTGCAGCGACACGGCCGTCGCGAAGCCGAGCGAGAGGTTGTTGATGAGGTCGGTCATGGCATCCGGTCCTCTCAGCCGCTGATGAAGGTCGGCCAGACCTGGAACTGCAGCTTCAGCCCAACGATGAAAGTGAGATAGCTGCCGACGGCCAGCACGGTCGCGAGGATCAGCGAAAGTTTCATCGAGAAGTTCGCCCCGGCCATGCAAGCGACGACGACGAGCGCGTAGATCGCGACAATCAGGCCCATGGCTGGCAGCCCGACGTTGTGCAGGCCCGCCAGCAGGACCCCGAAGAGCAGGTTCGCGCCGATGATGAAGCCCAGAGGCTTCCATGCGATCTTCCCGACGGGATCGCCATCGGCGGTCTTCATGGTGAATGCGCTGGCGACGACCACCAGCCCCAGCACTGTCAGCAGCGTGCCGATGATCAGCGGGAAGTAGCCCGGGCCCATGCGGGCCGCGCTGCCGACGCTGTAGTTGTTGGCCCCGATCGCAAAGGCCGCTCCGACGCAGGTGAACATGATGCCGGAGAAGAAGGTCTTCTGACTCTGGATCCGCATGGGCAATTTCTCTTTCCGATGAATGGATTTCGCGGCGCGCCGCCACGTTGGCCGTGGCGTCGGACAGGGGGAATGCATGCAACAGGCAGTGTGCGGGGCGCACTGTCTCGTCGGTCAGGTTGCAGACAGGTACCTCATGTTATGAAGTTTAATGGATCACATTGTGAGTAATTACCCCATGCGTCATGGGGGCGCTGCTACATTGACCTCTTCAACACATGACACGAAAAAGAAAACGTCAATGGCCAGCCCACCGCGCAGCATCGAGAAGCCTCAGCTCGAGGCGCTCTCCGATTTCAGATTCAGGCTGCGCAGCTTCCTGCGCTTCAGCGAGGACGCTGCGCGTGCCGAAGGCATCACCGTGCTGCAGTACCAGCTGATGCTGCATACCCAGGCCTTCCCCGGCCGGGAATGGGCGACGGTCAGCGAGATTGCCGAGCGCCTGCAAGCCCAGCTTCACGGCGTGGTTGCGCTCGTCTCGCGCTGCGAGGAGGCGGGTCTGGTGAAGCGAAAGCCCAGCACCACGGATCGCCGGCAGGTCGAGGTTCACCTGCTGGCCGCCGGTCGCAAGAAGCTGGAAAAGCTTGCGCTTCTGCACCAGGGGCAGGTTGCGGATCTCGCCGATGTTGTGGCGCTCGCGGGAAAGCGCGGCCAACAGCTGTGATAGGCAGGCGCTCGCAGAATTGGGCCGGCGGCAGGGCCTGCACGGCACTTTTCGTCAGACCGTCTTCTGGATACACCTGGACTTCAAGAGAAAGATGCGCGGATCTACGCTTCTACGAATACGCGCGCAAAGGAACCGCTGTCATGGAACGCTTCACGATCTCCCTCGACGACGAACTCGCCCGACAATTCGATGCGTTCATCGCCGGCAAGGGGTACGGCAACCGCTCCGAGGCCGTTCGCGACCTGATCCGCTCCCGCCTGGGCAGCGCCACGCTCGACAAACCTTCCAAGCGACCGGCTGCCTGGTGCGTGGCGAACGTGAGCTATGTCTACGACCACCATGAGCACACCGTCACCAGCCGCGTGATGGACCTGCAGCATGATCACCATGACCTGGTGATCACCAGCCTGCACACGCACCTGGACCACGACCATTGCCTCGAGACTGAGCCCGCAGGCGTTGATGCGCTAGTCAGCTGTCATTGCCGGGCGGCGCAAACATTTCGCGATAGGAGGGAGACATGAACTGCGAGAGTTGCGGCCACTTGCGCTCCCAGAACGGTCCCGCAGGGATGCTCGATGGATCGATCGCGTCAGCGACATGGATGCCAAAGCGCTTGGCCACCTTCCGGCCGGCATCAGTCAGCGCCATTCGCTCGACTTCGGAAACGTAGGGCTGAATCGGGCTGCGCGTGGCACTACCGAGATGTTGCTGCTGGTACGAGATCGCGCGGATGAACTCCCGCCCGACGTCGACGGCCAGTTGGAGTTGCATCACCCCCTTTTCGGTTTGCTTCTCCGTGAGCACGTGGAGGTTGGTTAAACGAGACAACAAAACATGGAGGGGATGCATCACAAGAATCGATGCGTTCCCGATGGTTGCGCGTACGGCACGGGCTCGGATTGCCTTCTGCGCGATTCCGATGACCTTGTGAATCACGTCCACGTTGACGAACTCGTCTTCGTCGATGTCCAACACGGCTTGGCCGACCAATGCTGTCAGCGCGCGCCTGCTGGGGAAGAGCGCCCTGCCGTGAATGACTCTCGCCATACGATGGACAGCCTCGCGATCTGCAGCGGATCGGACGAGGAAATCCGTGTCGCTCGAAATCGCCGCGACACCCTCGGGCACGACCAAGTCGTAGCGAAGTACCCAGAAGGCGAGTGCTTGACCACCCACCAAGACCATGTCTTCGCCAGCGGCCGCGAGCAGCCGCTCGACAGTTTCATAGGGTGTCACCGCCTCCGTTTTGCGACCTCGCCCGCTCACCATGGTTGGGGCTCGCCAAACACATCGTCAGGAAAATTCAGCGTTGCGTGCGCAACGACATCCCGCGACAGCAAGAACAAGCTGCGCGGGTCACGCTGTCCGTTCTGGACTTGGCGCGCGAGCGCAAGGTGCCGTTGTGGAATGCCGGCACGGGATTCGGATGCCGTGCCGGCAACGAGAGCCAAGTCGGCAACTCTGCCGAGCTGTTCCAGGATGCGAACGTAAGTGCCAATGGTCACAGATGGATCGCCACGTTCCGCGGCGGCAAGGGTCGTCCGTGAAATTCCAAGCTTCGAAGCAAAGTCAACGGCCGTCATCTGGTGCGAGCGGCGCGCCAACGCAAGACGCTCCCCAAGCTGACGCAATAGCTCGCTGCTTGAGTCAGAGTTCAATACAGTTTTGGCCGGCATGATCAGCATTTTAGGCAATTTATATTGAATTGTCTGAAATGCTGTACATGCTTGGAAGCGTTGAAGGCGGGTGCGCTACGCCATCCTCTTGCCCGGTTATGCGTCTCGTCGAAGGGGGCAGTCTGCTTATATTTATTGCCCTGCCGGACAAGTCGCAACCAAGCTCCGCAGCGCTGCCTGCAGACACCACACCCAGCGGACACGGACGGCGGCCTTCAGTAGCGCGTCGGTGACCCAAAAAAACCGGCGACGGTTAGGTCGAGCATCACCGCGATGCCGAAGTTCTTGGGCGGCACGCCGATGATCGCCATCGGCAGAAAGAAGATCCACCCCAGGATCGCGACCGCACTCCCCTGCCTCAGCGCGATCGAGAGGTTGAAGTCCTGGCGCCTCGAAGCTCAACAGCATCGGCCCCTACGCAGTCCAACTGATGGTCAGACGCCCGGCACCCGTGCTGCCTGAATAGATGGCCGGGATTTCGCAGGCGCGCCTGCTTGCTCATCGGTCTCATCGGATGTCATGCGCTCGCCCGCTGTGCGGGACTCAATCTGGGGCCGCACCAACTGTCATTCGCAAAGCGCATGGGATCGCAAGATTCTCGAGTGACAGGGGTGTCGCTGGTTCCGGTCACTGCTGAACCTTGCCGCTGCTGCTCACGATCGAAAGCTCGACAAACTTCGAGCCATTGCGCGAGCCACCGCTGAAGCCGATGACGTAGTCCCCGAGGTCGTAGTCGTTCATCGCGTTCAGCGCAGTGATCATGCCTTCGCGCGTGGGCGCGCGGCCCTGGCGCTGTACTGCTTCCACGATCACGCGCCCCGTGATATAGCCCTCCATCATCACGTAGCTTTTGGGCTCTTTGGGCTTTTGCTGGGCCACGGCTTCGGTGAATTCGCGCACCAGGCGGCTGGTGCTCTTGTAGGGATTCGGCGTGACTTGGGAGATGACCACGCCCTTCAGGTGGTCCTCGCCCAGGCGCTGTGACAGTTGCTCGATGTCCGCGCCCGAGTAGGCGAAGAGCTGCGCGGTGCCGCCGCTGATCCGATAGGCCTCGATGAACGCTGCGGTCGGCGCGCCATTGACCACCAGGATGATGGCCTGCGGCGCAGCCTTGCTGAACACCTGCACCGCATCGGCGACCGATGTGCTCCCGCTGCGGCTGCCACCCGTGTAGGAGGTGCGGGTCACGAAGCGTACCTTGGCCTGCGCAGCCGCCTGATCGGCGGCCGCGACGATTGCATCGGCCCCGGGGCCCGCCTCGTAGAGCAAGCCCAGCTTGGTGACGCCTACGGTCGCGAGCTGGCTGGTGAGCTTGGCCAGTTCGCCCGGTATGTCGGCCCGTACGTTGAAGAGGTGCGTGTGCGCGGGTGCGATGTCGGTGGTGCGGTACCCCACCAGCGCAATGCGCTGCTGCTCCAGCAGCCGCGAGGCCAACAACTCGCGCAAGTTCTGGCTTCCGAAGTAGCCGGCCAGCACCAGCGGGCGCTTTTCGGCGAGCAGCTTGCGGGTCTGTTCGACGGTGGATTCCGGTCGGCTGCCGTCGTCTTCGGTCGCCAGCGCGAAGGTGTGGCCATTCACGCCACCCCGGCGGTTCACGGTCTCGAACGCCAAGCGCATTCCAGCGGCGTAGCCCTGCCCCTGTTTGGCCTCCAGGCCGCGCATGGGGCCCACTTGACCGACCACGACCTCGAGAGCGAATGCCTGGCCCGTCGTTCCCGCGGTGATCGCGATGGCTGCGAACCACCGTGCGAGTCTCCCTGCGTTCATGGCTGGTTTCTCCTTTTGTTTTAAGGAGTGCCGAATATATGGAACATATTGATACATCATCCGCGGGAAATCCCGGATGGCTGGAGGGACTGAAAACCAGCTTGCGGTGGACTTCATGGCGACGTCCTCATGCCTTGCCGAGATGGGCCACTTCGTCGGCGATCTGGCCTTGATCGAGGCGGATCACACGGTCCGCGACGCCGAAGTAGCGATCGTCATGAGAGATCACGATCAGCGTCTTTCCCAGCCGCTTGAGCTCCGGCAGCAGTTCCAGATAGAACACTTGCCGGAACTCGGGGTCCTGGTCCGCCGCCCATTCATCGAACAGCATCACCGGGCGGTCCTCCAGCCAGGCATGGATCAGGGCAAGCCGCTTGCGCTGGCCGGTTGATAGATCGGTCGTGGAGAACGCCCCTTCTGCCAATTCCGTCTTGCCCGAGATCTTCAACCGTTCGAGAAGGGCATTGGCTGTACGCTGTTGTTCAGGACTGGGGTCAACGAGTTCGTCGAACAGGAAGTAGTCGGAGAAGATGGCGGAGAACAGTGCGCGGTAGGCTTCACGCAGAGAGTCGTCCACCGCCACCCCATCGAGCAGGACTTGTCCTTGGCTTGGGCGATACAGGCCCAGGAGCAGCTTGACGAGGGTGGTCTTCCCACTTCCGTTTCCGCCCACGATGAACAGGATCTCGCCTCGCTGGATCCGCAGATCGATGGGGCCCAGCTCGAACGGAGCGGGCCCCCCGCCGGGCGCATCGAAGCGGTAGTACACCTGGCACAGTTCGATGTAGCCGGCCAGTGCGGCAACTCGCACCGGATCGGACGCAAGAGCCTCTTTCTCTCTTGAGAAGTCGGCAGACAAGCGCGCGATCCGGCGGAAGGCCACCTGAGCTTGGCTGAAGAATGGCAACAGGGATGCCAGTTCTTCGATCGGCCCCTTCACGAAGAGCAGCACGATCACGAAGCCACTGGCGACTTCGGCGTCGAGGGCCAGCCAGGGGCGCGCTATCAGGATCGTCAGCACCACCAGAAAGAACAGCGCCGAATTGGTGCCCTCGGCAGCCCAGAACAGGCTGAGTGCACGGGCATTGCGGCGCGCCACTTCGTCGGCGGCGCTTGCCAGTCGGAGTCCATGCACATGTGCGCGCCGATGCCGGTTCAAACGCAGCTCCTTGGCCCCCTCGATCACAGCGCGATATTGTTTCTGAAGATCATCCTCAGCCACGCGAGCCGCGTTGAAATCGCGGATCCAGATCTTCGCCGCGAGGTAGGTGAAAACGATGCCGACCCCGATGGCGACGGCGCTCAGCATGAAGAGGACGGGAGAAAGTTTCAGCAAGTAGATCGCGCAGCCAGCCGTGACTGCAAATGCGGAGGCATGGCCGGCGAACTCCGCGGTGAATGTGCTGATGGTGTTGATGTCCTCGTTGAGGATCGCCTGCAGGCGGTGGCTCTTCATGTGCTCGATCGAGGCAACGGGCGCGTGCAGGATCCGGAGGGAGACATCCTTGCGCAGCGCTGCGACGACCCTCTGGCCTGTGAAGCTGTTCACGATGCCAGCCAGCGCATGGCTGCCGACCGCCAGCAACCCCAACGCAGCCAATCCGACCGCAGTGGAGCGCGCGATCGCCGAGCTGCCGTGCAAGGCGCTGTTGATCTGCTCCAACAAGAGCGCTGTAGCCACGCCACTCATGCATCCCAGCATCGTCGCCAGGACGACCACGTATGCGAAGGGCCTGAGCAGGCGCCGAGTTTCAGCGGTGAACGTCGAGGATCTGTTCAAGGGCGATGCATCCGGGGGCACGGCACGCAGCATGCAACGATGAAGGCGGGATATCTGGCCATGGATGCGGCGTGGCTTGACGAGGTACTGCGTTCAGCGGATGTTTGGTGCTGTGCCCCACATGCATGTCCTGCCGCATTCTTGCGTTGTCGGATGAAGGATTGCTGCACGAATTGCCAAGATTTGATCAAGATCGCGGCAATGTTCGACGGCTGCTACACGAGGCAAATGCCCATGACAAAAGGGCGGGGTTTAAGGGGGTGAAATTGCCCGAACGCGCCGGATAATGCGCACCCCGCCGAAGGCAACTCTTGAGCCCTGACAGCGGAAGACGCCGCTGCCCTGGCGGCGTGCACTGATTGCTCTATGGCCGACGAACGTATCCTGATAGTTGAAGACGACCCTCAGATTGCCGAGGTGCTTTCCGCCTACCTGCGTCACGAGGGGTATCAAACGGCGCATTGCCGTGATGGCGAGGAGGCCCTTCGGATGTTCGGGCAGTGGCAGCCGACGCTGGTGCTCCTGGACTACATGCTGCCGAGACTGAGCGGCAGCGAAGTGCTGGCTGCCATGCGCCGCGCGGGCGATGTCCCGGTCATCATGGTGACGGCCATCAACGACGAGGCAGAGAAGCTCGGGGCGCTTCGCTACGGCGCGGACGACTACGTGGTCAAGCCTTTCAATCCGAAGGAGGTCGTTGCGCGCGTGCAGGTCGTCCTCAGGCGTTCCCGCACGCCTTCCTTCGCACCCCAGTCCCGGCTTTCTCAGGGCGTGCTCGAACTCGACCTCGATGCCGTGAGCGCGCATGTCGAGGGTGACGCGAATCCGCTGGAACTGACGATCACCGAATTCAAGCTGCTGTCGACCATGATGCGACATCCGCGCAAGGCCTTCAGCCGGTTCGAGCTCCTGCAGGCTTGCCTGCCCGAAAGCGACGCGCTCGAACGGGTCGTCGACACGCACGTGCACAACCTGCGGCGCAAGCTGGAGGAGCGTGGCGTCATGGGCGTTCCCCTTGCCGTTCGCGGCGTCGGCTATCGTCTGGGCGGTTTGTAGCGATGCGCTCGCGCAGATCGCTATGGGCGTGGCTCACCTGGCGCATGGTCGCATTGGCCATTGCCGCGACCGCTGCCGTGCAGGCCGGGATGTGGGCCCGCTACAGCTATTGGGAGGCCAGGGCTGAGTCTAAGCTGCCTCCTGGCATTGCGGCCGAGATGCGGCGACTCGAGGCTGCCCCGGAGGAGAACGCGAAGCGGCTGCAGGAGATCTACGGGATGTATGGCGATCTTTTCATGCCGCCTTCCGAAACCGAGGATCTGATCGTTCAGGCGCTGCTGAGCATCGCCATTGTTCCGTTCGTCGTTGTGTTCGGTCTGATCCTGGCAAGGCGCATTGCCCGACCGGTCTCGCATGTGGTGGCGGCGGCGGAGTCGGTGTCGATCGGGCGCTTTTCCGCCCGGGCACCGGTGCTGGAGGCTGCGCCGGCCGAACTTCAGCGCCTCGCCATGCACTTCAACAAGATGGCGCAACGATTGGAAGCGTACGACCGGGAACTCCACGACTCGAGCGCGGCCATCGCGCATGAACTGCGTACGCCTCTGACCGCGGCGATGGGGCGGCTGCAAGGCATTGTGGATCGGGTGTTTCCGTTCGAAGAGGGCCAGATCGCCACGGTGATGGACCAACTCGAGCAGATCCAGCGCATCATCGGCGACCTGCAGGTCCTGTCGCTTGCGCACGGCGGCAGATTGCAGCTGGAGATCACAGAGTTCGCCGCGCGCGAGTTCGTTGACGAAAGGATCTTATGGGCGACCCCCGCGCTGCGCGAACGGGGCGTGCGGGCCCTGAACCATGTCGAGGCTGCGCAGATGCTGCGTGCTGATCGGACCCGGCTCGGCCAGGTCCTGTCCGCACTCCTCGACAACGCGGTGCGCTACGCAAGCGACGGGGGCCTTGTGGAGGTCGACTTCCTGGCGCGGGAGCACGGCGTCGAGTTGATCGTTCGCGATCGAGGGACGGGCATCGCGTCGGAGGACGACGACCTCTCGCGCTTCTTCGAACGCTTCTGGCGCGGAGAGCAGTCCCGCTCACGGCACGCCGGCGGAACAGGCTTGGGTCTATCGGTCGTTCAGGCCATATGCAAGGCACATGGCGGACATGCATGCGCCGCGGCACGCGCAGGCGGTGGTGCGGAGATCCGAATCTGCCTGCCGTACACGGTGAAGGTTCCGGAGGCAGGCAAGCTGGTGACCTAGCCTTGCAGGCGGTGACACGGCCGGCGTGCGTGGACGTGGCGTCGTCGCAGGGCCTCGCCGTGTCCACGAGCAGTTGGCAACAGGTGTCTCAACAAGAAGTCGGATCGGTTCTTCTTGGAAGCTGCCGATCTATTCAGGCGGAGGCCTGTTCCGCCGAAGAAGTTCGGGCGCAGCGGTCTTTGTCGGGCATTCGTGCCGTGCACGCTTGTTCGAATGCATGCGCTGGCCTGCTTCGGTCTCACTCCCAAGCAAGGCGGCGGCGCCTGCTACGTGTTGAGGCGCTGCGCGACCTCGCGAGCACCAAGGCCGCGCACGGCGGCAAGACTTTCGAGCTGCGCGGCTCGCGGGCGTGCTTTTCCTTGTTCCCAGTGGTAAATCGTCTGCCCGGAGACGCCAACCAACTGCCCGTAGTTCGCCGCGGACAGGCCGAGCTTCGATCGGTGTGCCGCCAGCCTCGCTGCGCTGAACCGGCGCTTCGTGCCGGCTGCTTCTTCATCCTCCGAACCTGTGGCCGCAGTCGAGCGCGTCGTGCCCTTCACCACGTGACGCAATTCCTTCTCTAGGACGCTTACCTGACGACGCAGATCGGCGATCAAGGCGCGATGTGCGGCCGATGCCTTCTTGAGTGTTTCGATCTCGACTCGCACTTCCTTGCGAGCGACCCGGGAGATTTCGGTTTTAAGGATCAAGGCGATGTTTGGCATGAGCGCATTCTGCCTTCTTGTTTGCGGTGGTTTCCGTAGGTCGATTTCCTTAGAGCGAAGATTGGGGCTGCAATGTGCAATGGAGGTTGTGTGTTGGCCTGGTAGCGACTGGATTGCGTTCATGCGGCGGAAGGTCGCTCCAAATGGAACGATCGAATCAACGCGAGAAACCACCAAAGACTGCATTGAGCGTTTTATGTCGGCGCTCTGTCCGACTGCATCGAGCCACAACCAGGCATTCATCCTTTTGAGCGAAATGAGCCTTCGCCGAACATGAAGCGGTGCATCGCGCTTGCATGGATTGCGCGTGAAATGATCATCATCTTGCCGGTCTCATCTCCCATTGAGATGACACGGCTTCTCTCTGCCTCTCTGCATTCCAAGCAGTTGGTCGCTGCGAGGGTCTCGTGCACTGGCCCCGAGGAATGAGAGTTCTGAACTCTTGAACAGAGTGCTGGACTGGCAACCGCCATCGAAGGCAGGCCATTCTTCCTCCTCATGGTTGCGAGTCCCGACGCGTCATTGCATATTCGGATGCGAAAGCCAGGGCCGGCTCTCAAGCTGGCTTTCCGCGGGCTCAGTTGCCACTGGCGTCGCACTTTGGCGTTCAGGTGCCGCGTGCTTTCGGGTAGGCGCTTTGTCATGGGCGCATCGCGCTAGCGCAGGGCGCATGCCCCTTCATAAAGGGGCGCTTCACCCATGTGCAAAGACGCTGCGGATTCCTAAAGTGATCCTCGGACCGAACGCCTCCGTCCACTTCGGGCGCGCAGGGGGCTGGGGCTGCACTGTCTGGACCAACGCTGTCATACAGGGAGACGATCATGCATGTTCGCTGCTTCTACCGACGCCAGCGTGGCGCAATGATCGTCACGGTCGCGCTGTTCCTGTTATTCCTGATCGGTTTCATGGGCATCGCGCTCGATTTCGGACATCTGTTCGTCGTCAGAACCGAACTGCAGACTGCGGTCGACAGCTGCGCCCTGTCTGCCGCGCGAGAACTCGATGGACAAAGCACAGCTCTCACGCGGGCCGTGAGCGCGGGTCAAACCGCCGGTAACGCGAACAACGTGAATATGCAGTCGAGCACCTGGAGCGGACAGGGCAAGATCGTCGCGGCCGACATCACCTTCCGCGACGCGTTCTACGCCGTCACCACCTCGCCCGCTCTGGCACGCTACGCACAGTGCACGCATGCGCAGGCCAACATCAATATCTGGCTCATGAAGGCGATGGGCGCCTCCTCGGGCGACACGGCTGGCAACCCCGCGACGCGCAGTGTCGCGGCGAGCGCAGTCGCCACCCGCGCCAGTGCACAGACTACGTGCCCCATTCCGGTCGCAGCGAAGCCCAAGGCGGGCAGTACCGCGCCGAACTACGGGTTCGTGACCGGCGAATGGGTGATGCTCATCATGGCGCAGAACGCGGCCACGGGCGGCCAGATCGGCTGGGCCAACCTCGACGGCAGCAACAACGCCTCGGAAACCGAGTCCGAACTCAACGGCCGTTGCGGCACCAAGGTGGGCGATACGCTCGGCACGCCCGGCGTGCAGACCACGGTAGCCGACGTCTGGAACCAGCGCTTCGGTATCTACAAGAACAGCGGCGACCCGAGCATGGGGCGGCCCGACTACACCGGTTACGCCTACACCTCGCTGAACTGGCCCGCGCAGTTCAATGCCTACAACGGCGCGCCAGGCGCCGGAGCACCCGCCAGCGCACAGAACTTCGTGACCAAGCGGGCCGCCTTCGCGTCGTGCGCCGACACCGGCACGAAGGTGAATGGCGCGAACAGCTGCGAATCGATCACCGGGCTGTCGCTCAACAGTTTCCAGAAGCTGGCCAACCCGGGCAATGTCGCCGGGGGTCACATGCAGTACGGCCTCGACCGCCGCTTCGTGACAGTGCCGGTCATCGATGGCGGCAACCACGTGATCGACTACCTCTGCATGCTGATGCTGCAGCCACTGAGCATCCCGATGACCGACGTGCAGCTCGAGTTCCTCGGCAACGCCGGTGCCACCGGCAGCCCCTGCACCACCAGCGGGCTCGCGGGCGGGGCTGCGGGACCATTGGTTCCTGTGCTAGTGAGATGAGGTGGGGAAGGCACCATGAAGATCCTCGCCGCAAACAGAATGATGCGGCGCTGGTCGAACTGACGCTGACCTCCATCACTACCGAGTTCGGCCGAGAAGCGCTCGATCAGTGACCAAGGTACTCCGTTCTTCTCGGGGTCGATTGTCGCGACCGGATCACTCGTGATTCGGAGCCGATTCGGCGAGAGCGACGCGACGGCACGCGCGGCACTGGTTCCGCGGCATGCGGTTTTCCCGCGTCTGCTGTGGTGCATCATGCAAAAGCGTGGGCCTATTGGGGGTCTGGAAAGAAGTCTCGTATATCCGCATATAGCGTGTCCGCTTGCGCCATCAGCGCGAACGCTTTGAGCTTGGTGGCGTCTGCATAGGGAACCTTGGCCTGCCCTCCTTCGGAATGCTGGCACAAGAGATCGTCATCATCCAAGTTGATCAAGGTGCGGCATGCCATTGGCCGGGACTCGTAGACCGAACAGCGACCTCCGCGAAGGAACGGGCAAGGTGTAAGCGATCCATCTTGCAACCTTTGTTCCATCCCGGGCAGCGCTTCAGTCGACGCATGGTCGGTGATTCGCATGCTGCGTTTCGGAGCGCTCGGTAACTTGCCGCTGGCACGGCCCAACAGTCTGGCCTCGACGAGCGAGATCGTCACCGGTATGTGGCAGCAATGGCTGCATCCCGTCCGACAGGCCGCCAGCGCCTCCATCGGTCGGGCCCAGGCAGAGGCCGCCCGTTGTAGCCAGATCACCCGTTGCGCCACCGTCTTCGCTTTCTGGGACGCCTTGAGCAAGGGGGTGGCATTCGCATCAGCGGCAAGGCCCGCCAGCTTGGCCTGTGCACGCTGCATGGCCAACGGCAGACGCTCATGCTGCTGATAGACCAGGTCCGATGTTGCAATGCCAACTGTCATCCTGGAAGCTTAAGTCACGAGCAGCCCTCGCCAAAAACATACTAACGGCATGCATTTATTTTTCAAGCCCACCCCTTCCCCCACTCTCGGTCAGCAAAATGCTAACCAAGTTAGATCCCTTGCCGTTAGTTTGTTTATTGCCTGGTGCCCGATGGTCGACTCAACCCTGCCCCTTTTCGATGAAATGCCTCCTGCTGGGCAGGTGGCCGCCTTCAAGGCAGCTTTCGATGCCTGGCTGGCCGATCAGCGCGGCTCGGGGTTGCTGCGTCAGGACGGCTCGGTGGCGGTCTACGAGGACATGTGGGAGGCCTTCGCCGCATGGTGCTTGGGTCAATCGCCCGTGGTGACCCTGTCTTCCCTGGATCTCGCCGACTTGCAAGCATTCCAGTCGGCCCGATTCGGCCGCAAGAGCTCCGACCTGTCGCTCACGCCCCGGTACGCGTTGCGCCTGATGCGGCTGATCGATCGGGTGCTGCGTCACCATGCATCCCGGACCGAGGCCGTGGCCAATCCCGCGGCCGCGGACTGGATCGCGGCCAACCCCGAGATCCGATATGCCGATGCCGCGCACGCCGATCCGCTGCCTGAATACCTCTCGGTGAGCGAGGCCAGGCAGCTCATCGCCTTTCTCTCGAGCGCCCGGCCAAGACCGGGGAAATCGCGCGACGCGCAGGCGCCGCTGACATGGCAGGAAGTGCGCAATCGGGCCTCGGTGGGCTTGCAGCTCGGCGCCGGGCTCACGCCGGGAGATGTGCGAGCGCTGACGCTGGATTCGCCCGTCTCACAGGGCAGCCGCGTGCGGGAGCGGCCATGGAAGCTCCAGGTCCCCGGCAATGGCAATTCGCCGGCGCGCGAGACACCCGTGGCGCCCTGGGCCGCGGAGCTGCTGCAGCACTGGCTCGTCGTACGCACAGAGGCGGGCATCGCGGGGACCTTCCTGTTTCCTTCCACACGCACCGGCAAGCAGTGGCAAAAGCCGTCGCAGTACGAATGCGCGAAACGGGTGCTCGAGGAAGCGGGCGCCGATTCTCGCGAAGGGGGCTCGTTTCGATTGCGGCACACGTTCGCACTGCGGCAATTGCGTCGCGGCACGTCGCCGCAGCAGGTGGCAGGATGGCTCGGCATCGAGCCGTCCAAGATGAAGCGCTACGAACGCGTGCTGCCGGGTGTCATCGAGGTCGTCTGAGCTTGTCCTCGCTGGACTCGAGCGGCACCCACCGTCCAGTGGTCTCCTGCAAGCAACGCCCGCAATGAATGGATCCATGATCCAACGAATCCGCAGTCACTGGATTCGTTGACGCTCTGCATCCGGGTCGATGCGGGCGTGAGCACCCAACAAGCCACCTGCCTTTGCGCAGCATGCGTGCAAAGGCGTCGCTGCTCGCGATTGCCGCAGAGACGCTGAAGTCTCGAGCGGTGCAGAGGCGGAAATGCCTGCCTCGCCCTGTGCTTTCCTCGTCGTGATCTCCACACGTTCTGCACGAGGGCCCCAAGGATTCTGGACAGCTGTCCGCGACATTTCACCGCTCGGCAGCATTGCCGATGTTGGATTCGACCGGTTCCAGAAAGGGATGAATGAGGTTGGTGTCTCGACGATTTGCCATGCTCGGCCTGTCCATCGCGGCCGTGATCACGGGCATCTGGATATGGGTGCTCGCTTCGGACCCGGGCCCCGAGCTGGCGACCGCGAGCGTGACCGTGGGCGACCTGGAGCAGACCGTGCTGGCCGTCGGCCGGTTGCAACCCAAGGAACTGGTCGCCGTCGGCGCCCAGGTCTCCGGACAGGTCAAGCGACTGCATGTCGTTCTGGGCCAGCCGGTCAAGACCGGCGATCTCATTGCCGAGGTCGACGATCAGCCGCAGCGAATCTCGATGCGCAGTGCGCAGGCAGCAGTGAGCTCGCTGCAGGCCCAGCTTGCCGCCAGGCGCGCCGCCCAGGCACAGGCCGAGCTCGCTTTCCGGCGCCAAGAGACATTGCTCACGGCAGAGGCCACCTCCAGGTCCGACCACGAGGCGGCCAGGGCGGTGTTGGAGACCGCGCGTGCCGAGGTCCGCTCGCTGGCGGCCCAGATCGAGCAGGCGCACACCCAGATCGAAACCGCACGCATCAATCTTGCGTACACCCGGATCGTGGCACCGATGGACGGCGTCGTCGTCGCAGTCGTCACCAAGCAGGGCCAGACGCTCAATTCATTCCAGACGACACCCACGATCGTCATGCTGGCCAAGCTGGACGTCATGACGGTACGCGCCGAGATCGCGGAGGCCGATGTGCAAAAGGTCGAGCGAGGCCAGAAGGTGACATTCACGACCCTGGGTGACAAGCGGGAACGGTACGTGGCACAGATCGAGCGCATCGAGATCGCGCCCACGTCCATCGTGAACGACGCGGGCAGCGCAGGTGGCTCCGGCGGGGGAAGCGCATCGGGCGCTCCGACCTCTTCGCGCGCGGTCTACTACAACGCGGTCTTCGACGTCCCGAATCCGAAGGGACAGCTTCGCCCTTCCATGACCGCACAGGTCTCCGTGCTGATCTCCCATGTCAGGCAAGCGCTGCTGGTGCCCACCGCAGCACTGGGCGAGCGCGACGTGCATGAGGCCTACATGGTGCGCGTGGTCGACCGTCGGGGACGGGTCTCTGCGCGCCCCGTGCGCATCGGCGTGCGAACCAACGCGACGGCGCAGGTCCTGTCCGGCCTCCAATCCGGAGACCACGTGCTGATCGGCGAGGCTTTGCCGGCCCCTGTGCCTGCCAGTTCGGGATTGCTGGGGGGGTTCTGAGCATGGACTGCGAATCGCTTTTGGCGTTGCGCGCGGTACGCCGGGAGTTTCCTGCCGGAGACGGCACCGTGGTCGTGCTCAAGGACATCGACTTGAAGATTGATGCGGGCGAGATGGTGGCCATCGTCGGCGCATCCGGCTCTGGCAAGTCGACACTGATGAACATCCTCGGCTGCCTGGATCGACCCACGGCAGGCAGCTACCGGATCGCGGGTGCGGAAACCGGGGAGCTCAATCCCGACGAACTGGCCGCGCTTCGGCGCGAGCACTTCGGCTTCATCTTCCAGCGTTACCACCTGCTTGCGGATCTCTCGGCCACGGCGAACGTCGAACTGCCGGCAATCTACACGGGGCTGGCCGCCTCAGCGCGGCAAGCACGCGCGCAGGCGCTGCTCGCGCGCCTTGGCTTGCACGAACGCATGAACCACCGTCCGGGCCAGCTCTCGGGCGGCCAGCAGCAGCGCGTGTCCATCGCGCGCGCCTTGATGAACGGGGGAGCAGTCATCCTCGCCGACGAACCGACGGGGGCGCTCGACAGCGCCAGCGGTGAGGAAGTGATGCGCATCCTGCGGGAGCTGCACGCCGACGGCCACACGGTGATCCTCGTCACCCATGACATGTCGGTTGCCTCTCATGCTGCACGGGTGATCGAGATCAGCGATGGCGTCATCGTCGCCGACCGACAAACCGGGTCCTTCGCGACCTCGGCACCCGCAGGCGTCGCTTCGCCCGCTCCCGCCACCGCCGCCACGGTGCGCGCGGCCGCGGATCGTCTCGCTCAAGCGTTTCGCATGGCCGTGCGGGCAATGAACGCACACCGGCTTCGCACCTTCTTGACCATGCTCAGCATCATCATCGGCATCGCTGCCGTCGTCTCGGTGGTGGCGCTCGGCCGAGGCGCGCAAGAGCAGGTGATGGCGCAGATCCGCGAGCTCGGGACCAACACCCTCGACGTCTTTCCCGGCAAGGATTTTGGCGACACCCACGCGGGAGCCATCGAAACGCTGGTCGCCGCCGATGCAGACGCACTCGCCGACCAACCGTACGTCGACAGCGCCACCCCGAACCTGTCGATCAACGTCACCGCGCTCTATCGCGAACTCGTGGTCGCAGGTCAGGTCGCCGGCGTGGGCGCGGGACATTTCCGCGTGCGCGGCCTGAAGCTCGCATCCGGACGCTTCTTCGATGCACGCGACGTCGAGCGGCACGGTCAGGTCGCAGTGATCGATCCGAAGGCAGCCGCGACATTGTTCAAGTCCGCGGCACGTGCCATCGGTGAGATCGTGCTGCTGGGCAACATGCCCGTGGAAATCATCGGTGTGCTGCAGCCCGTGCAAAGCAGCACCGGTACTTCCACCCCGACCTTCTACGTGCCCTATGCGGCGGTGGCGACGCGCCTGTCCGGGCAGTCTCACCTCGACAGCATCAGCTTGCGCGTTCGCGATGCCGTGCCCAGCCAGACCGTGCAGCAGGCGGTGACCGCGATGCTGAGCGAGCGGCACGGTCGAAAGGACTTCTTCATCTTCAGCTCAGACCAGATCCGGCAGGCGGTCACCCGCACCAGCACCACGCTCACGGTGCTGATCTCGGGCATCGCCATGATCGCACTGCTCGTGGGCGGCATCGGCGTGATGAACATCATGCTGGTATCGGTGACCGAGCGCACCCAGGAGATCGGCGTGCGCATGGCGATCGGCGCTCGCCAGTCCGACATCCTGCAGCAATTCCTGATCGAGGCAATGCTGGTATGCCTTGTCGGTGGCATCCTGGGCGTGCTGAGCGCATTGGGCCTGGGCGTGGCCGCCGACCTGATGCAACCCGGCCTCCAGATGTCCTTCTCCGGCGCATCCATCGTGCTGGCCGTCGTCTGCTCCTCCCTGATCGGAATCACCTTCGGCTTCCTGCCGGCGCGCAATGCGGCCCGGCTGGATCCGGTTCAGGCACTGGCGAGGGACTGATGCGCTTCCTCATCATGGGCCACATGACGGCGCTCACGGTGGCATTGGCAGGTTGCACCGCCCTCACCCGCACGCCCTACCAGCAACCGCCCGTGCCCATGCCGGCTCGCTTCGAGTACTCGGCCTCCACCGCCGATGCCCGGCACCACGAGGCATGGTGGCGCTCGTTCGGCGACCCGCAGCTCGACGGGTGGATCGATCATGCGCTGGAGCGCAACCCGGACCTTGCCGCAGCGGGCATCCGGGTGCGCCGCGCCTCGCTCGAAGCGCAACTGGCCGGCAACGCATTGCGGCCGGCCTGGGACGGAGTGGTCTCGGCCAGCGCGAGCCGCGCACTGTCCGGCGAGAGCCAGCGCACCCGTGAGGCCGCCAGTGTCAACCTCGGCGTACGCTGGGAGATCGACCTGTTCGACCGCCTGGCGGCCCAGCGCGACGCAGCCGGCTTCGAGGCACAGGCGAGCACGCAAGACCGAGAAGCCGTCGCCCTGTCGCTCGTCGCTGCGACAGCGAGCCTTTACTGGCAACTCGGCCATGCGAACGAGCGCATCGCATCCGCACGGCAGAGCCTGGCGTACAGCCACCGCACCCGCGAATTGATTGGTGCACAGCACCAGGCCGGCTCGGTCTCCCGCCTCGAGCTGCGCGAGGCTGAGCAATCCTTGGCCGAGCAGCAGGCGCTGCTGAGCCAGCTCGTGCAGACACGCAACGAACTGCATCAAGCACTGGGGCTCCTGTTCGACGGGGCTTTGCCGCCCGGCCCCGAACCGCAGCGCCTGCCAGATGCCATGCCTGCCGCTGTCGGCGCGGGCCTGCCGGCGCAGCTGCTCGGACGCCGACCTGACCTGCGCGCTGCCGAGCTTCGGCTGCGCGCCTCGCTTGCCAGCCGCGATGCTGCCAACGCGCGCTTCTACCCGACGCTCTCGCTCACGGGCGGCCTGGGCGCTGCGAGCACGTCGCTGCGCGAGGTGCTGCGCAATCCGGTCGCGACGCTGGGTGCCGAGATGACACTGCCCTTACTCAACGCGCGGGAGATGCAACTGAGCAGCGCCATCGCCCGGACACGCCATGAGGAAGCGATCGTCGCGTTCAGGAAGTCGCTCTACACAGCGCTTGCGGAGGTGGAGCGAGCGCTTTCAGCGCGCACACAACTGTCGTTGCAGGACGTCGCGCGTCAGCGCGCGCGGGAGGAAGCTGCCGAGAGCGAAAAGCTCTACGAGGTTCGCTATCGCAACGGCCAGATCCCCCTGCGCTCCTGGCTCGATGCGCAGGAGCGCAAACGCGCGGCTGAACTGGCTCAGGCAGCGACGCGCCTGGCCTTGCTGCTGAACCACCTGACGCTCCATCGGGTGCTGGGCGGCACCATTCCCGCTGGGGAGAACGTCAGTGAGGTACGCGAGGGCGATGGCGGCCTGAACTTCGCGAAGCGACGGTTCTGAAGCGCCTTGTGCTTGATCGCTCCTCGGAAAGCCCGGCCCCAGGGGACCGCGAAGGACTCGTGTTTCGTGCTTGCGGTTCGAGCAGCCGTCGTTTCGTGAAGGCGGGACGGTTGGCCATGCAGGTGATCACGGCCCGAACCAGAAGGCAAGCCACAGCGCGACGACGCCCAGTGTCGCAAGCAGCAGGAGCGTTTCGGCCTTGCGCCGCAACCAGCAAGCGCCGCGTGAGCCCCGGCACACGATGGCGGCCTTCCCTCGCGCGAAGACCGACAAAGGCCTGGGCTGGCGCGTCATGCCACTCTCATGGTCAGCGCCGCACGGCGGCGCAAGGTTTCCCATGGCGGCACGGGACACCATCGGTGCAAGCCGAAGCAGCTTGAAAAGCGCAGCGGGCCGGCACCGGCGCGGGATCGCTCTGCGCACGTGCAGACGGCCTCATCCTCGAAGTGCTTCCAGCCACGCGGCCGGTTCGCAGAAGATCGTCGCGGCCACGTGCAAAGCACTCAGGGTGCTCGCTGCGATGTCTTTGCGCCGATGCCCGACATCGGCGCGATGCCGATACCCAGGGTCCGCAGCAACTGAGGAAATCCGGGATCGGCCCACACCATGAACTCGACACCGCGTCCGTGGCGGATGACGTCGCCCATTCTTGGAATTCCCGGATGGCACATCAGGAGGTCGCCGCCCTTCGCGCGCCTGAGCCAATGCCGCAGCAGCGAACCGTAACCGCTCTCGGTGGCCTTGAAGTCGTAGGCACCGAGCAAGCGGGTGTTCACGAAGAAGCCAAGCGCACGTGCCTGGCGCCGGAAGTCCTCTGCGCCCACCAGCCGATCGATGAGCCACGCCTTGCGGTCTTCGGGGCGCTGCATCGAATCCATCAGGGACGAAGTCGGTGCCGCACTCGCGCGCACCCAAGGCAGCGAGCCCGTGTAGCGGCGGGCCAGCACATCGAGCACGATGTCGCGTATCTGCGGCAAGTGATGCACGTGCTCGTGGCTGTCGAGATGCGCAGGTGCCCGGAACATCTCCTCCTCGAAGGCATCGAGCTGATCCAGCAAGGCTTCGCGGATGCGTCGCTTGGGCAGCAAACGCAGATGAGCCGCCGTGACGAGCGTTCGCACCGACCCCAGCGCGGGCGCGCCATTGAATGACAGAGTCAAGTTGAAGTGGAGGCCGACGTCGATATGGCGGGCGTCGAGGTGGCGCGCACGCGCCGCTCCCTCCTCCCACTCCGGCGCCTGCGTCATGGCACTCAAGGCGCTCACGCGGCGCATCTCGGCCAGCTGCAAGGCCGCAGCGTTGACGCCTTGGTTCAGGCCGAAATCATCCACGCAAACGGCAATGGTTCGCTGCACCGGGCGAGGTGCGCCATCGTCGACCGCGGGCGGCGTCGCAACAGTGTCTTCGGTGCGCTCGGCTGGGCGGCTCATCGGTCGAACTCCCTGGCCAGGACTGGCTCCTGAGCGAGCGGCATGGAGGCGGACAGAAGCCGCGGCCTTCCCCCCGCTCTGGAGACCCGAGCGCACCGACAGGTCCCGCGCGGGCACACCGCGGCCTTGCCTGCTTCAGCGATGCCGGACCGGCTCTGACACGGCTGCGGCGTCCTCATCGCTGGTGCTCCTTCGGGGCGTTGTCGCGCGGCCGCTTGACGAGATAGAGGGGCCGGCCCTTGACTTCATCGAACACCCGCGCCAGGTACTCGCCGATCACGCCGAGCGACACCAGTTGCACGCCGGCCAGCAGGAACATGGCAACGACGATCGTGGTCCAGCCTGATACTTCATTGCCCCACAGCATGTACGACACGGCCAGCACTGCGCCGTAGCCGAACGCGGCGGCTGCCAGCACGCCGCCGAGCACGCTGGCGGCACGCAGCGGCCAGCTGGTGAACATGGTGATGCCGGTCAACGACAGGCTGCACAGTGCCCGCAGGCTGTAGTGGCTGCGCCCGTGGGGCCGCGGCGGTGGCACGTAGGCGATATGCTCGACGCGAAAGCCCACCCAGGCGAACAGTCCCTTCATGAACCGGCTGCGCTCGGGGAGTGCACGCAGGGCCTCGACCACCTGGCGATCGAGCAGGCGAAAGTCGCCAGCGCCCGCCGGAACGCGATAGCGCCGGTCCCGGTCGATGAGACCGTAGAACAGGCGAGTACCGATGCGCTTGATCCAACTTTCCGCCTTGCGATCGGTGCGCACCATGCAGATCATGTCGCCTCCCCTGGCCCAGCGCGCGACCATGCCGGGGATCAGTTCGGGTGGGTGCTGGCCGTCGCCGTCCATCAGAAGCACAAGGTCTCCGCGTGCGGCATCCAGCCCCGCACTCAGCGCGGCCTCCTTGCCGAAGTTGCGCGAGAGCTCCAGCAGCCGGACGCCATGATCCCGCCAGCGCTGCGCCACCTCCACGGTGGCATCCGTGCTTCCATCGTCGACGACGACAATCTCCCAGTCGCGCGCCAAGCTCGAGAGCACCACCACCAGCTGTGGCAAGAGCAATGCAAGATTCCTGGCTTCGTTGCGACAGGGAATGACGCAACTGAGAGAAGCCACGCAGGCCCTGGGAGACAAGCCCACAAGCGGCTCCTGCGAAAGGCTGTCGCCGCTTGTGCCCGACTGCACGGGCGCGCGCAGGGTGACCGGGGGTTCCGTGCCCTGCGCACTCCAGCGCACAGCTCCTGGATCAACGCGTGGCATTCGACTCTCCAGTGCAGCGCACCGAGCTGGAAACGGGCGCGATCACGCGCCAGTACAAGCCAGGGAAGTTGTCGCCCACCGCGCGATAGCCAGGCGGCTTCGGGGCCTTGCTCAGCACGAGGACGCCGCATCCGTCGACCAGTTTCCTGTCCACCCATGGACTGATGTCCAAACGACCATGGAGAAGGACCAATGGTTTCTCCTGAAGTCGAAGCGCCAGTGCACCAGCTTCGGCCGGGGGGCCTGCCACCAGGCGGATCGGCCCTCCGAGCTCGGCGCGCGCTTCCGGCGCTACGGCGTCCGCGAGTGCCTGCGCATCGAAGTTGCGCCAGTGATGTCGCTGCCATCGCACCTCTCCATTGGCGGAGATCATCTGCCCCCACAGAAGCAACAGCAGTTGGACAAGGCCAAAGGCTTTGAGGGCCGATTTCAGCGAGATGGCAGACCAGGCACGCTTGCAGCGGCCAAGCTCCATCGCCGCCGGGATGGCAAGCAGCAGAAAGGGCGCGCCCCAATGCAGCTGCAGGTCCGCGCCGACGAACAGTCCCAGCGCGCAGGTGAAGACCAGCGGGGTGATGCCGAAGCACAGCAGCAGGCGCCGGCTCATTGCCGTGTCGATGGCCGGCGCCGTGTGCCGATGCGCCGGGATTCGCTGCGCGCCGCGATTGCATGTCCACAGCGCCAGCAGCAGAAAGAACCATGCGGGGAGCGCGCGATTCAGAAGCTGATCCAACAACCAGTGCGCACTTCCGGTCCATCGGCGCCCTCCCTGCAGTTCGAGCCCGAGGGAAGATTCCATGGCGTAGCGGATGGGCCCCAGATCGTGCTGCCAAAGCCAGTACAGATGCGGAGACACCAGCGCCAGGGCGGTCACCATCGCCAACAGCAGGCCACGCCGATGGTGCGTGTCCCGCCAGCCGCGCTGCCAGCCCCAGAACGCGAGAACCGCCAGGGCCATCACCGCGATGTGGTACTTGGCGAGCCCGCCCAGGCCAAGGCAGGCTCCCAAGGCAAGCCACCAGCGCGCCTGCCTTGTACGAAATGCCTTCCACGTGAGGCCGGCGCTGGCAACCGCGAAGGGAATCAGAACCACTTCGTGGTTGTAGTAGTAGAGGCGCCCGTTGTAGTAGGTGATGCAAAGCGCGGCCAGGACGGCAACGGTTGCATGCACGGGCCCGCGCAGGGCCGCAAGCAGCCGCCACAGCAGTCCCATGGCCGCCAGCGCGAACGTCGCCCCCAGGACATAGGTGGCGACTTCCGACAGTCCCATGACCTGCACCGGAATCCAAAGCACCCAGGTGGGCAACGGCGGGTGTTTGTAGTAGCCCCATTCGAGGCTGCGCACCCAGGTGAGCTGCTCGATGTTGTCCGTGGGGGGCACCAGGCTTGAGTGGGCCAGATGCGGCAGCCAGACGGCGGCAAACAACAGCAGCAGCAAGGTGATCCAGATGCCGTCGGGCCGGGGCGAACATGCGTCCATCGCGCGGCGCAGGGTCGCTGCCAAGGAGCCCCCATCGGGATGCGACACAGGGACACATGGCGCCGGCGCCAGAGGATCTGTGGCTTCTGACAGGGACGGAGTCGAAGCGGTGTCTGCAGGCGGAGAGTGCATTCGAGGCAAGCGAGTTCGGGAAGGGCTCTGTGGATGGACAGAGGTGCCATGCTCGTTCGCCGTCGTTCAGATGTGCTGCAATTTCCATCAACATCCGATCAAGCGGCGAACGAATCCGCGCCTTCGCCCAACCGATGCCACTTGGCCTCGCTCGGTTGTCCGTGCATCGCACCGGTGAACGGTGATGCGGCCTGCATCGCCCACGCTCTGATGAGCGGGAGACTTCAGCATCTCCATCAGATCTGGATCGGACGCGAGCCCGTTCTCCATGCTCTTTCAAAAGAATCGTCGCCAGGCCACTGGTCCGGGCGGACCTCGTTGCGGCAACTCTTGCTCGCCCCGGCGATAACCGTCCTGACGAGGTGCTGTATGCGTTCGCGTTCGAACGCCTTGGTCCACCTGAACCACACGCAGCCATCTTGCGCTGGCTTGCGTGTCGCTTCGGACCCATTCCAAGCCGGTCGCGGCATCAACCGATGAAGAAAGCAGAATCCGTTCACATCCCCTGCGTGGAAGCAGACCTTCTTCCGCGAGAGGCGGTATCGCCTTGCACCAACACGGGATGGAGTGCGCGGGTGATGCGCCTGCACGGCGCAGCCATTGCCTGTCGCACAGCCCTGATCTGGGCATGCGAAGACTTCGCGACGGCGCAGAGTTTGGCGCGGGAGCCGTTCGGTCGGCAATCGCCCGCGCCACGGCCCGCATGACGGCGCGGTTCGATGCGTCCGACCGCCGCTCGCACGGGCCGCAAGCCGGCGGCTCGCATGTTCGGCGTCTTGCGGCCCGGTGCGGTTGTTCGCATGCCCCAGACGGTGGCTTGGGAAACCACGCCCGCCGCCACATGGCTGCAGCGCTCGTTGCCGCATGCGGCTGGCTGGCTGGCACAACGACGGCTTGTGCCCAGGACGTCGCCGCACTGCCTCAGGGCTCGAACACCATGAGATGGGAATGGATGTTCTCGCCCTACGCCCATCATTTCCGCCGCAGCAACCAGCACCGGAACGTGTACCTCCTCGGCGTGGAGCGGTATCAGACCGAGAACTGGCTGGTGGGTGTGGGGGTGTTCAGCAATTCATTCGGCCAACCCTCGGCCTATGCCTATGGCGGCTACCAGTGGAGCGACCTGTTCGGCCAACCGAGGCTCTACCTCAAGCTGACAGCAGGCGTCATGTACGGCTATGTCGGAGAGCACAAGGACAAGGTGCCGTTCAACCACAACGGATGGTCGCCGCTGGTGGTGCCTGCCATCGGCTACCGACTCAACTCCCGACACAGCCTGCAGGTGTCGGCATTGGGAACCGCGGGTCTGTTGTTCTCGTATCACTTCCGTCCGTGACAGCGGCGACCGGTCACGAAATCTGCGCCATCGGGCCGTGTGTCGGCGGTGAGGCGCAGGCCTTCATCTTCGTGGCGAATGAACATGCGGTGAAGGATTTCTCCACCGACACGCCAGACCATCGCGCCGGCGATCCTCACCGATTGCGCGGTCCGCTGCGGCTGCGCCGGACAAGACGCGCCTCCTCCGGAGCATCACGCCATCAAGGATGCCTTCCATGAACCTGACATGCTTGGCACAGCAGACCTCCTGCGGGATCGCAGCTGTCTTCGCCCTGGTCGCTGCGGCACCGGTTGCCGCAGCAGGACATTGGTCCATCGACATCGACCCGGCCGCAGCGCATGCCGTGTCCAGCGGGCCGGCACCGATCCACGGCATGCCGGGACCTGCCTATTCCGGTACAACGATTCCACGGCCTGCACCCGCAGTCCTCCATCGCGCGGCATCGCCATCCCACTTTTCCGCCGCGGCGCTGCGCTCCGGAGGCGACGTCTATCGGAACGACCACTATCACTACCACCTGCACGGCCACGAACGGGAGGGATGGCAGCTGACGGACCGCGGCGCCTCGGCCGATTCGCCGGGATGCCGGCCCGCTGGCTGCCCGGCAACAGGAGCACCTCTTTCCGGAGGCAGCTCATGACGCCTTCCGCGTTGGAGGTCGCGCCGCCGCGGCACTCGGTGGTGACCGCCGCTGGCAACGGTGGGTCCGCGGGCCCTGACGGGGTCCATGGCCAGGTTCCGCCGCGACGCAATCCGCAGGACCGGCGCATCTGCAGGACACCAACAGGGGAATGGCGACGGCTTCACACGCTACCCCCGCGGAGGGAGGAGAACCCATGAAGACATGCCCACGCCCGATGAGTGCTCCCAGTCTGCGCCTGCACCTGCGGCGGTGGATCGGCGCCCTGCTCGCGTCACTGCTTCCGATGGCGGCACAAGCCCAGATGGAAACGCCGCAGCACAACATCATCGAGTCCGTCACCGGCACGACGCGGGCCGGGCTGGATTTGGTGCGCATCGATTTCACGCACCCGCTCAAGGCACTGCCCGTTGGCTTCGTCGTACATTCGCCGGCCCGCATCGCACTGGATTTCCCGGGGGTGGCCAGCGCGGTGGGTCGTTCGGCCATTGCCTTCGATCTGGGCAACCTTCGCGCCGCCAATGTGGTGCAGGCTGACGAGCGCACGCGCGTGGTACTGAGCCTGCGGCATGCGGCCACCTACGAGGCGGAAATCCAGGGCCGCTCATTGCTGGTGTCGCTGCAATCGGGTGCGGACCAGCCACCGAAGACCCGGCCCCTTGCGGAGTTCTCCGGGAACCGCCTTCGCGGCATCACGCCACTGCACGACATCGACTTTCGTCGCGGCGACGATGGGGCGGGCCGCATCGTCGTGGCCATGGGCAGCAGCCAGCTTGGCGTGGACGTGCGGCGCGAGGGCTCGGCGCTGGTGGCCGATTTCATAGGGGCCTCGTTGCCAGAAGGACTGCGGCGCCGTCTCGACGTGTCCGACTTCGGCACGGCCGTTGCAACGGTGCACCCGCAGCAGTTGAGTGACCGGGTACGCCTGACCATCGGCGCGCACGGTGACTGGGAGCAAAGCGCCTACCAAACCGATGAGCAGTTCGTCATTGAGGTCGGCCCGCGCAAGGTCGACCCGGGCAAGCTCACGCCCGGCACGGGCTATGCCGGCGAGAAGCTCACGCTGAACTTCCAGAACGTCGACGTGCGTGCTCTGCTGCAGGTGATCGCGGACTTCACCGGCTTCAACGTGGTGGCCTCCGATGCCGTCTCCGGCAACCTCACGCTGCGGCTCAAGGAGGTGCCGTGGGACCAGGCACTGGAAGTCATCCTGCAGGCCAAGGGCCTGGGAATGCGCAAGAACGGCAGCGTGCTGTGGGTCGCGCCGCGCGACGAGATCAACGCCAGGGAAAGGATCGACCTCGAGGCACAGGCCTCGCTGGAGAACCTGGTGACCCTGCGCACGCAGTCGTTCCAGCTCAACTACGCGAAGGCCGCGGCCGTGGTGCAGAACCTGACGGGTGGCAGCAGCGTCGCCTCGGGTGGCAGCGGCAATTCGGCCACACGTCTGCTGAGCCCTCGCGGCAGCGCGATGGCCGAGGCCCGCACCAACCAGCTCTTCGTCACCGACACGCCGGTGCGCCTGGCCGAGGTGAGCGAGTTCATCCGGAAGCTCGACGTACCGGTGCGGCAGGTGCTGATCGAAGCGCGCATCGTCGAGGCTTCGGACACCTTCGGCAAGTCGCTGGGCGCCAGGCTGGGCGGCGGTGTCATCGAGAGGAACAGTTCCATCGGCACCATCCCCGCGGGCCGCAGCCACACCTTCGCGCCCTATACCAATCGCAACTTCGTGAACCTGCCGGCCGGCAGTGCCGGCAGGGGGAATGCGCCGGGCACGTTCTCGGTCTCCCTCTTCAGCTCGAGCCATACGCGCATGCTGAACCTGGAAATCTCAGCGCTCGAGGCAGAAGGCAAAGGCAAGCTGGTGTCCAGCCCCCGGGTGATCACCGCCGACCAGACGAAGGCCCTGATCGAGCAAGGCGAACAGATCCCCTACCAGCAGGCCACGTCCAGCGGCGCCACCTCGGTCTCATTCCGCAAGGCCGTGCTCAAGCTGGAGGTGACACCACAGATCACGCCCGAGGGCAGCATCATCCTCGCACTCGACGTGAGCAAGGACGCGCGCGGCGTCAACACTTCCGCCGGTCCGGCGATCAACACCAAGCACGTCAAAACCGAGGTGCTGGTGGAAAACGGCGGCACGGTCGTCATCGGCGGCATCTTCGAGCTGACCGAGATCAACGACGAGTCGCGCGTGCCGGTGCTGGGCGAGGCGCCCTACCTGGGCACACTGTTTCGAAAGCGCTCACACACATTGAACAAGGTCGAGATGCTGGTGTTCATCACGCCGCGGACGATCGTGGGTCGGGGCGCCGCGCCCTGATCGCACGACGACGCTGAGACTCTTCCGAGAGCGCATCCATGCGATGCATGCACCCGGGGTCAGCGCCGCGGATAGGAACCGAGGACGCGAAGCTCCCGATGTGCCTCCAGAAAGACCTCCAGCGCACCCTGCTTGGCATGCCCCGCCACCTCGACCAGATAGCGGTGCGTATCCAGTGATTTCTTGCTCGGACGCTCGTAGATCGTCAGGACCTGCACGCCCGCTTCGCTGAACGTTGCCAGGATGCCTGACAGGCTGGCATCCGAGGCATTGACCAGCAAGGAGGTCTTGTCGTGCCCGGTAGGCGCCGGCATCTGCCGGCCGAGCACCCACCAGCGCGTGACGTTATGAGGCCCCTCCTCGATGCCGTCGACCAGTGAGACGAGTTGATAGATGTCGGCCCCGACCCTCGGCCCGAACGATGCGGCATCGAGCGCGGAACTGCGCGCAACGGCCTGTGCCGCCGCGCCCCCGCTGGCCGCTTCGACGCGACGCACTTGAGGCATCTCCTGCTCCAGCCACGGCTTGACCTCCTCGAAGGCCACAGGATGCGCGTGGACCGACACAATGTCCTCGCGCTTCGTCCCTGGCTTGGCCAGCAGGCTGTATCCGAGCATCTTCGGGTACTCGGCGACGATGGTCACCTCGGGCAGGTCGAGCACCGCGTCGAGGTAGGGCGTCACGCCAACCACGGAGGTCGTGACGGGCACGCAGGCGCGCTCCACTTTCCTGTCGGCATAGCTCCTGAACAGCTGGTCGCGCGCGAGCGGCACAAGGTCCCGGCCACCGAACAGGTCCAGGCAAGCCTGGTGCGTCCAACTCCCCGCCGGCCCCAGGTAGCCGATCGGGCCGGCCACGGCAAGGTTCAGAGAATTCCCGACGACGATCAGCCCACAGGCAACGGCATTGACGGCTCTGAGCTTCGGCATGGTGACAGGCTGAAAGTTGGAGGGCGGATGTAGGCCGGGTTGATGCCCTTCGGCTGCGGACAGTGTTTCGCACGCCCGGGTCTCCAGCAAGACCTTCGCCAAGTGCAATTCGTGGAACGTCGCGAGTGCCCCGCCGCCGTTCGAACGGCACACCTTCTGTTGCGTGACACGCAATGACGCTCCTTCTCGCGTCAGGAGATTGCCGTTCTGATGAGAGGAGCGCCGCGATTTCCCCATGCGGCATTGGCATGCGGCGGCTCTACTGGCTAGACATGCACAACCTCGCGGGCATCGTGCAGCGGACGGCCGACGCGGCGTTGGCCGCGGCGCCCGGAACGGACATCTCGTTCATCGACTTTCCAGGCAACCCCTTCTCATCGCCGCATCACTACATGGCTTCCGTGCGCGGCAACTCACCACTGACTGCACGGCTGCTGACGCCCATGATGATCGACGCGCAAACTGGCGAGCCCTGCGCAAAGCACGCCTTGCCTGGGACCTGAGTTCCCTGCTTCTGTCGCAGCCGCTTCACTTCGGCGACTACGGTGGACTTCCGTTGAAGGTCATTTGGACGTTCCTCGGCCTGATCACCAGCTCCGTATTGGCGAGCGGCCCGTATTTGTAGGGCCGGAAACAGGCGGCCTGGGCGGGCTCCTTGCACGCAAGGTCTTCGGCTGCGATGTTTCCCGGGGAAAATTCCGAGGCCCTCATCTGGACAGCAGAACCATGCCCTTCCGAACAGTCATGCAATCCATCCGCATTGAGGCCGAACCTCGGGATGTCTGGGGCGCACTCACGGATCCCGATGCCGGGGAGAAATGGCGCAATGCGCATTTCAAGACCGACTGGCAGCCCGGCAGTCCCATCGAAATAGAAGCGATCATCGGGACAGCGCGGTATCGGGACAAGGGGCAGGTGATCCAGGTGCGATCGCCCTCGCTACTTCAGTACACCTATTGGTCCAGGGTTTCCGGTCTGCCTGACGTTCCCGAATCCTATTCATCGATCACGATCACGCTCGAGGTTGAGGGCGCCGAAACGGTCCTGAGGGTCAGCCATCAGGTGCCGCCCTCCCCTCTACGCCGCGGAAAGGACTGGGAGATCGGTGAGGACTCAGGCTGGAACCACGTCGCGTTCTACTGGCGCGCGACACTTCCGATCCTGAAACGAATCGTCGAGGAGCAACACCGGATCTGATGGCGCAGCCGACGACTCCAATGCCCCGAGTGCCGCTGCAAGACGTTCAGCGCCACTGAAGCCGCGCACTGGCCAGTTGAGAAAGTGTCGCAGCAGTCAGCGCACGAACGCCCACGCGCATCGCCGACTCGTCAATCTGGAACAGCGGCGAATGGTTCACCGGCCCGTCCTTTTCGCCCATCGGCGAAGCGTTCAGCATCCAGAACACGACCGGCACGCCGGTCGAGCCGAAGGCCCCGAAATCCTCCGATCCCATGGAGGCCGGCATCTGGCTCACCTTCGCGGCACCGCCGGCAGCGGCACCGAAGGCTCCCACCAGCGAGAGCGTGGCGTCGCGGTCGTTGACCAGCACCTCGTAGCCGTCGCCGCTGTCGATCTTCACATCCGCCTGCACGCCGTAGCTGGCCGCGATGCCGGTGGCGCGGCGGCGGATCTCCTCCTGGGCGATCTTCTGGTTCGTCGTCGAGAGCGCGCGGATCGTGCCGGCGATCTCGGCCGTCTCGGGCAGCACGTTGAAGCGGTTGCCGCTTTGCAGCATGCCGGTGGTCACGATCGTCTGCCCGCCGTCGATGGTCGGATTGAGCCGGTGGCTCACGATGTTCTGCAGGCCCAGCACCGTCTCGGCCGCCGCCAGCATGGGCGTGTTCGAGGCCCATGGCGCGGCGCCATGCCCGCCCGTGCCCTTGAACTTGATGTTGAACACGTCGATGCTGGCCAGCATCGGGCCTGGCCTGTAGCGGATCGTGCCGGAAGGCGCCTGGTTGCTGATGTGCTGGCCGAGCACGACATCAACCTTCGGGTTGTCGAGCACGCCCTCGCGCACCATGGCCATGGCGCCACTGGACTTGCCCAGCCCCGGGCCAATTTCCTCGGCCGGCTGGAAGATGAAGACCACCGTGCCGGCGAGTTGCTCGCGCAGCGAGGACAGCACCTTGGCCGCGCCCAACAGCATGGCGACGTGCGAGTCATGTCCGCAGACGTGCGACACCGCAACCGGCTTTCCCAGCCAGTCCGCCTTGGCCGTGGACTTGAAAGGCAGGTCGTTGCGCTCCTCGACGGGCAGCGCATCCATGTCCGCGCGCAGCGCCACCACGGGGCCCGGTTGCGCACCGCGCAGCACGGCCTTGATGCCGGTACCGGCGATCCCGGTCCTGACCTCCAGGCCGGGTATGCCGGCCAGCGCCTGAGCGATGTACTTCGCTGTACCGGTCTCCTGGTAGGCCAGCTCAGGGTTCTGGTGGATGTGCCGGCGCCACTCGACCACCTGCGGCTGCACACCGTCGGACAGGGCCAGGGCCTGCGACAGCAGCGAGGCAGGCGCCGCGGATGTCGCGCTCTGTGCATGCGCCCCGACGAAGGAGGCTCCGAGAAGGAAGGCGCAGATATGGCGTCGAAGGTTCATGTTGATCGCAGGAGTTGCAGAAAAAGAGTTGAGGGAACCGTGCGTGGCCGACTCTATCGCCCGGTAGTGATCTGCTTCTTGCCGGACTCCTTGCACAGAGTCACCGAAGCGACGCATCGGGTTCATCGCGGCGAATGTCCTCTAGCAATCGATGGACCAGATCGTCCAACGGTGCCAGACTCAGCTTCCCCAGCCGTCAGGTGCTTGGCAGTGAGCCGCGTTGGAGCACGCTTCCCGTTCATCGCCAATCCCACGACCGATCTTCACTGGATCTCGATGAAAGCCCCGCCGCTTCTCTACCAACACACGCCATAAACATGCCCAGGATCTCACCGGTTCATCCGACCGGAACAGAGGCACAGCCCGTACCTCGGATTCCCAGGGGAGCGAATTCCCCATGTTGGAGATTTCCATGTTCTTGAATGGCTTCACAAAACACATGCGCACCGCCGCCGTGCCTGTCTTCGCATTGATGGTCGCGACGTCGGCGACGGCGGGTGTGAGCTGGTCCTTCGGCATCAGCGTACCTGCGCCTGCTGTCGTAGCACCGGCGCCAATCTTCTACGAGCCGACGCCGGCCTATGTCGTTCCCGCGCCTTCGTACTACCCTCCCCCGGTTCTCTTGCGTCCCGCGCCGCCGGTCTACTACCGTCCGGCCCCGCCGGCCTACCCATCACCGATCACGTCACTGCGGGTCGAGCACAACAGCTATCACAGCAACCATTACCACTACCACGACTGGTACGACGACGACTGATGCGAGCGAACCCATGCGCGCTGTTCGGGTGATCAGAGCCCGAGAGGCCTGTGTCAGGTGTAGCAGGGCTGATCCAGCAAGCGCGCCAGCAGCGTTCTGAGAAAGATCCAGGGGAATATCCCCCTGTCATGCCCATCACTGAAAACGAGCTGCACGCCGTAGGCGCCGACCGGATGGATGTCCATCACCTCGACGCCCTCGTCGGGCAATGGCTCACCCGCGACGCTGCTGCGCGATGCGGCGCGCCGCGACTTGCAGTCGGCACACGGGCAATTCGCGCGCAGCAGCCTATAGGCGACCACATGACGCGCGCCGTCCGCCCAGCGGAACTCCAGTGCCGCGCGCACGCGATGATCGACGATGGACTCAGGCGCCATGCGATGCGGCGAGGTGCTCACCGATCTGCGCGATGGCCAGTCGGGCGGACTTGCGCACTTCGGGATCGGAATCGTGCGCCGCGCGTTCGAGGCCCGGTAATGCCTTCGCGTCGCCCACTTCGCCAAGCGCCAGCGCCGCTTCCTTGCGCAGGTTGCTGATGGCGTGCTCGAGCGCCGCGAGCAGCGGCGCCACGCTGTCGGTGCTGCGCAGCCGGCCGAGACTGCGCGCTGCACGCAGGCGAACCTGCCAGTAGGGATCGTCCAGCGCCACCAGCAGCGCCTGCGTCGCCGCCGGTTGCTGCAACTTGCCGAGCGCAGTGGCCGCCTCTTCCCGGACCTGCCAGCTCCCATCGCGCAGCGCTGACTCCAGCGCGGCGCGGGCCTGCGTGTCGCCCGCCGCGAAGGCCAACGCCCCCACTGCGGCACGACGCACCTCATCCACCGGTTCAGCCACCGCGAGCGCGGCCAGCACTGGCAGCGCAGCCGAATGCTTCAGGTAGCCGAGCACGCCGATCGCCTCGCGGCGCAAAGCCACCGCGTCGCCCGTATCGGCTGCCTCCCCGGCCCCCCCTGCCTGTGACGTCTGCAACACCGCGAGCGCGGGAGCTGCGCTTGCGGGCACGCGCAGTTCGCGCAAGGCGCGCAACACCGCGGCGCGCACGCGCGCCGGGCCGCTATGGGCATGCGGCAGCAACCAGATGGCCGAGGCCGGATCCTTTAGCTCAGCCAGACTGTGGGCCGCCGCCTCGCGAACCTCTGCCTCGGGATCATCAAGGACCTCTACCAGTCCCTGGACAGCGGCCTGGTTCTCCATGGTTTCGAGCGCCAGCGCCGCAGCGGCGCGCACGGCAGGTGCGCCATCGCGCAAAGCGGCGGCCAGCAGCGGTGTGTGCGCCTCGTCGGCCAGATCGCCAAGGTCCATCACGGCGATGCGACGCACTTCGGCATCGGATGAGGCAAGTCGCGCAGCAATGGCCTGCAGTTCGGAATCGTCAAGGATCGGGAGGGTCATTTCTTTGTCTAGATCGCAAAGTGCAGATGGGCGGCGGCGGGCTTACCGAGCGGCGTGAGGCGTTCCAGTGGCGCACCGGAGGCCGCATGCGGATGCAGCAGCTGCAGGCAGTGCCGCTTCAAGGCGGTGAATTCGGACGACGTCACCAGCGACGGATCGCGCGGGCGGGCGAAGCCCGGCGCAAACTCGGCGACGATGCGGCCCGGCCGGGGGCCCATCACGAGCACGCGATCGCCGAGGTACAGCGCCTCGTCGATGTCGTGGGTGATGAAGACGATGGTGGTGCGCACACGCGCCCACGCGTCAAGCAACTGGCGCTGCATCATGAGGCGAGTCTGCGCATCGAGCGCACCGAAAGGTTCGTCCATCAACATCACGCGCGGATGGTTGATGAGCACCCGTGCGATCTCCGCGCGCTGCTGCATGCCGCCCGAGAGCTGCGAGGGATAGAAGCCCGCGAAGGCGTCGAGACCCACAAGACGCAGCATCTCGTGCGCCCTGGCATGGCGCTCACGACGGCCGACGCCCTGCATCTTGAGTGCGAAGGCGACGTTGTCCAACATCTTCTTCCACGGAAAAAGCGTGTGGTGCTGGAAGACCAGCCCGCGATCCGGATGCGGTCCGCGCACAGGCTCACCATCCACGCGGATCGCACCGCCGGCAGGTGCGAGATGGCCGGCGAGCGCACCCAGCAGCGTCGATTTGCCACACCCCGAGGGGCCGAGCAGGCAGACGAACTCGCCGGGTTCGATGTCCAGCGTGATGTCCTGCACCGCGTCGAAGGCCTGGGCGCCGTGTCCCAGACGCACGCACAGGCGATCGATGGCGATGCGCCCGGCTCTCACATCCGCCTTCATCGCCTCGCCTCCTGCACAGCGCGCCAGGGCATCAGCAGTTGGCCGGCACGACGCACCAGCGCACTGCTGCCCATGCCGAGCACACCGATGAAGAGCATGCCCACCACGATGTCGGCGTAGTTCTGGATCGTGTACGACATCCACGTGTAGTAGCCGATGCCGAACTGGCCCGAGATCATCTCGGCCGTGACCAGGCAGAACCACGCCGTGCCCATGCCGATCGCCAGGCCCGTGACGATGCTTGGCAGCGCGCCGGGCAGGACGACCTCGCCAAACACCGCGAGGCGGCCCGCGCCCAGGCTGCGCGCCGACGCGACGAGACGCGCGTCCACCGCCTCCACGCCGTGCACGGTGTTGAGCAACACGGGAAAAAGCGCCCCCACGAAGGTGATGAACACCATCGAAGCCTCCGAGGACGGAAACATCAGGATCGCCAGCGGGATCCACGCCACCGCAGGGATCGGCCGCAGGACTTCCAGCGGCGGCAGCAGCGTGTCCTCGGCCCAGCGCGCGCGGCCGACGGCCAGGCCCAGCGCCACACCCACCACGGTGGCCAGCCCGAAGCCGATGAACACGCGGCGCAGGCTCGCTCCCAGGTGCTCCAGCACCAGCGGTGATCGCGCGAGCGCCCACGCCGACTCGGCCACCTCGCGCGGTGAAGGCACGTTGCGGAAGGTGATGAAGCCCAGATCGACGCGCTGGACGGTGGCAAGGTGCCACGCGAGCAGGCAGCCGAGCAATGCGACGGTGCGCAAGGCGGCGCGCGGCAGGCCGGCACGCAGGAGCACAAATGAGGAGACGGAGGAGCTGGCCATGGTGAGCGCGCGAGGTTTCGTGCCGCCCGCGGGAGCTCAGCCGGCCAGCGCGGCGCGTACGCCAGCGAAGTCGGCCACCCTGCCGCCATGCTTCGCCGCCCAGCCCTCGGCCTGTTCCTTGAGCAAGAACGCATCGACCTCACCCTTGGCGCCGAGGACGAACCATGCGTCAGCCGCCAGCAGCTTGTTGCCGCTGTTGCGGTCCTGCGCATAGACCACACGCGCCTTCTTGCCGGCCTTCTCCAGTTTCTGCAGGTCGCCGAAAGCGTTCTCCGGCGAGGCGTAGTGCCGCACCAGCGGCTCGCCGGCCACCCAGACCTGCGCCACGCGGCTCACATCGGCGATGGGCTTGCCCGTCGCGGCGTCCTTCGCGACCAGCGGTGCACGGGCATAGTTCTTCAACTGCCTGTCGTAGTCCAGACCGGCCTCCTTGAAGGCGGCTCGGATGTAGCCGTCCTGCACGAAGGCATTGGCATCGATGTCGTTGTCGGTGCGCTTGAGCAGGCGCAGCGTGTCGAGCGAAGTCTTCACCGCCTGGCGGTACTCGGGCTTCCAGCTCAGGTCGCGCGTCTGCAGGCCGAGCGGACCGTGGAACAGGTAGTTGACCTCGGCCTCGATGCCCGTGACCTTGGCGATGAGCTCGCTGTACTTCTCGGGCTCTGCCGCCACGAGGCGGTCGGCCTCGAGCGCCGCGCGCAGGTAGGCGACGACCACCTCGGGGTACTTCTTCGCATAGTCCTCGTCGACCAGGCTGCCGTGGAAGGTGGGCGCATTCGCCTGCGAGCCGTCGTAGATCTTGCGCGCGAAGCCGCGGTACGGAAAGAGTTCGGCAAAGGGCACGAAGTCCGCGTGCGCCTCGACCTTGCCGGCCTGCAGTGCCGGGCCCGCCACCTCGGGCGCCTGGGTCGTGATGTTCACGTCCTTCAGCGGATCCCAGCCCTGGGCCTGGACGGCGCGCAGCAGCATGCCGTGCGAGGTCGACGCGAACGGCACGGAGATGGTCCGGCCCTTGAGCTCGGCGAGCGACTGCACCTTCGAGTCCTTCGGCACGACGATGCCGTTGCCGCTGCCCGTGGTGCTGCCGGACAACACGGTGATGAAGATGCTCTTGCGCCCTGCTTTCTGGAAGGCCGCGCCGTTGAAGCTGCCGGGGAAGTCGGCCATCGAGCCGAGGTCGAGCTTGCCCGCGACCATCTCGTTGGTCAGCGGTGCCCCGGAGGTGAAGTTCTTCCACTCGATCTGGTACTGCGCATCCTTGTACTTGCCGGTGCGCGGCAGGTACTTCTCGAGCAGCTTGAGCTCGCGGATCAGCAGGCCGCCGGTGGCGCAGTTGATGGTGGTGTCCTGCGTGCCGATGGCGATGCGGATGGTCTCGGCCTGTGCCGCCGGCAGCGCCAGCAGCAGGCCGAGGGTCGCGCCCCACAGGGCCAGTCTTCTCGTGGTCTTCATCGTGATAGCTCCGGTTGATGCACTTGAAAGGCGGCGACCGCAGCGCGGTCAGCGCAGCAGGTAGGGGATGTCGACGGTGACCGCTCCGGTGGGACAGTCCTTCTCGCAAGGCATGCAGTACCAGCATTCGTCGAACTTCATGTAGGCCTTGCCCTTGCTGAGGTCGATGGCGAGCACATCGAGCGGGCAGACATCCACGCAGACGGTGCAGCCCTTGTGGGCGATGCACTTGTCCTCGTCCACGCGCACGGGCACGCTGGTGGGATTGAAGGCGAGGGGCATGTGGGACTCTCTTGTTCTCTTTCTTGGGGAAGGTGGCCTCAGGCCTCGACAGGCTCGCGCGCGAGGGTGGCGCCAGGCACGCGCAGGTGCTGGTAGGCCGACATCTCGTGCGCATCGAGCGGCACGATGTAGGGGTCGACGGGCCGCTTGAAGCTCGCCATCGCCTCCCCTCGCTTCTGCAGCTGCGTGTGGCAGAACCATTCGCGGTCGTTGCGCTCGGGGAAGTCCACGCGGCGGTGATAGAGGCCCCAGCGGCTTTCGGTGCGGTAGAGCGACGCGCGCGCGGCCATCTCGGCGCAGTCGCGGATGGCATGCACCTCCATCGCGCGCATCAGTTCGTGCGGGCCGGCAGCACTCAGCCGTTGCAGGTCCTCGTGGATCTGCTCGAAGCGCGAGAGGCCGATTTCCATCTTGCGCGTCACCTTGGGCGGCTGCAGGTAGTCGTTGACCATGCGACGCAGCTTGTATTCGACCTGCGCAGGCGGCAGGCCTTCCCCGGACGGATTGCTGCCGCGAAGAAGTGGCGCGCTCACGCGTGCGTGCTCGCGTGCGACCTGCTGTGGGTCGAGGACAGGCAGTTCGTTTTCTGCGCAGTACCGCGCCGCGCTTTCTCCCGCGAGGCGCCCGTAGACGAAGGCACCGAGCATGTAGTTGTGCGGCACGCAGGCCAGGTCGCCCGCGGCATGAAGGCCAGCCACCGTGGTGCGCGCGTGCTCGTCCACCCACACACCCGAGGCCGAATGGCCGCTGCACAGACCGATCTCCGAGATGTGCATCTCCACCATCTGCGCGCGGTAGTCGGTGCCGCGCCCCGCGTGGAAGCGCCCGCGGCTCGGACGCTCGTTGGTGTGCAGGATCTGCTCGATGGTGGCGATGGTTTCCTCGGCCAGGTGGTTCAGCTTGAGGAAGACCGGTCCGTTGCCGCCTTGGAGCTCGTTGTAGAACTCCATCATCATCTGGCCGCTCCAGTAGTCGCACTCGATGAAGCGCTCGCCCCGGTTGTTGGTGGTGTGACCGCCGAAGGGGCCGGTCACATAGGCGCAGGCCGGGCCGTTGTAGTCCTTGATCAGCGGGTTGATCTGGAAGCACTCGATGCCCGACAGCTCGGCGCCCGCGTGGTAGGCCATGCTGTAGCCGTCGCCCGCGTTGGTCGGGTTCTCGTAGGTACCGAAGAGGTAGCCCGAGGCCGGCAGTCCCAGCCGTCCGGCGGCACCGGTGGCCAGCACCACGGCCTTGGCGCGGATCACGTGGAATTCGGCCGTGCGGCAATCAAAGGCCATGGCGCCCGCGATGCTGCCGTCGGCCGCGGTGAGCAGGCGCGTGACCACCAGGCGCTGCGACATCTCCACGCGCGTGCGCTTCAGGCGCCGGTACAGCACATTCTTGATGTTGTGGCCCTCGGGCATCGGCAGCACGTAGGTGCCCATGTGGTGGACCTTGCGCATCGCGTAGTCGCCGGTCTCGTCCTTCTCGAACTTCACACCCCAGCGGTCGAGCTCCTCGATCATCGAATAGCTGTTGCGCGCATAGGCCATCACGGTCTTCTGGTTGACGATGCCATCGTTGGCAGTCGTGATCTCCTTGACGTACTGCTCGGGGGTGGCGAAGCCGGGCACCACCGCGTTGTTCAGGCCGTCCATCCCCATCGAGATGGCGCCGCTGCGCTTGACGTTGGCTTTTTCCAGCAGCAGGACTTCGAGCGCCGGGTTGGCTTCCTTCGCCTTGACGGCGGCCATCGGACCGGCCGTGCCGCCGCCGATGACCAGCACATCGACGGTGCGGGTGATGATGTTCATGGGTTCACCTTGGTCGACGGGATGGCGCGGGCGATGCGAAGCCGGTGCTGGAAGGCGTCGCCGCGGAAATAGAGGTCCTCGAAATCCAGCGGCGCGCCGTCGGCCGTGTAGGTCAGGCGTTCCACGCGCAGCACGGCCGTGCCTTCGGCCACGACCAGTGCCCGCGCGAGCACCTCGTCGGCCAGCATCGCGTCGATCTGCAGGTCGGCGTGGCCGAGCGCGATGCCGTAGTCGTTCTCCAGGATCAGGAAGATGTCGCGCCCGGCCAGGTCCGCCTGGCGCAGCCGCTCGCCGATCGCATGCGGGAGGTAGGTCACCTCGTAGGACACCGGAGCGCGATTGAGGTGACGCACGCGCTTGATCTGTGCGACCGGGTTTCCCTCGGCCAGGCCCAGGCGCTGCGCCACGCGCGGCGAAGCGGGCACGGTCTTGTGGCTGGTGACCTGGTTGCGGATCTCGTAGCCCATGCGCTCCATCGCCTCGGCAAAGCCCTCGAGCTGTCCGAGATGCTGGAAGGCCTTGGGCTTGGCGACGAAGGTGCCCTTGCCCGGGATCTTGAAGATCAGGTTTTCGCGCTGCAGGTCGCTGAGCGCCTGGCGCACCGTGATGCGGCTGACCTTGAACAGCGAAACCATCTCGCTTTCCGAAGGCAATTGCGCATGCGGTGCGTAGGTGCCGTCGAGGATGCGCTCGCGCAGCGTTTCGCGCACCTGGGTGTAGAGGGGCACAGGAGAAAAGGCGACGGGTTCGAGTGCCTTGGCGGGAGACATGCGGCTGACCTGTTATGACCGGTTGAATGAGACCGGATGCTAGGCAGCGATGCATCTTTCGCTAAATGAGTAAATCGTGCATCGATATGCGGGAAATGCTCGGGCCACGTCCGCATGGGCTGCGGACCGATCACAACCACGCGCCGTCGGGTCGGCTCGCTGCTGCAGCAGGTGCTGCGGCGCCCTTCACGGAATCTCCACCCGATCCCCATGCCGCCTGCATCCTCCCGGCGCATCCTCGCGCCCCAGTCGCAGGCATCGCGGCAGCAACAACCGGAGGCAGGTTCGCGTGGCGCATCGCGAGTTCGCTGTCGACAGCCCTCGAACTTCAGCGATTTCGAGGGCCTTCCCCCTGCCCTGCCCTTGCAATGAACAGAACAGAGATCTTGGCAACCATCGTCGACATGGGGCGCGCGGGCCTGGGGTTCACGCCCGTGGACGCGCTCGATGTCATCGCCGAGCTGATCGCCAGGGAGGACCCGCGGGGCAGCTCCTACGACATCAACGTCGAGCGACTCCTGCGCCTGGGGACCACCATCTGGAGCCTGAGGCACCGGCTCTTCCTGCCGGTCGAGGGTCACACGGACACCCGCACCGATGCCCTTTGACGGCTCGGCCTGCTCGATTCGTCGTGCGGAAGCCGTGTCGAGGCATCGGGTCGGACGCGCCCTTCCCGACCGCCGCGGCTACATGCCCGCGACGCCCTGGGCCAGCGCGAAGTCGAGCAGCACGCGATCCGAGGGCTCCTCGGGCCACGTGACCTGTGCCAGCCAGCGGTGGAAGGTGGTCGCCGCGATGCGGCTGGCGGGCCCGTCGCGGCGCCAGGCCCGGGCGATGGGCGCGGCGATCTGCCCGAGCCGATCTGCCTCGAAGCGCGACCGCATCTCGGCCTGCATGGCTTCGGGCATCTCCTGGTAGAGCGACTTGGCCTTCTGCATGCGATCGTTATCCCAGAGCTCCCGGATGCGATGCATGCGGTCCGCGCCGCTGGATGCGGTCACGGGCCGGGCGTGGCCCAGCGCGGGCGCTGTCTCGGGGATTTCGATCGTCCCCTTCACGCCGGCGTATCCCTTCTTCAGCGCATCCTTGAAATAGGCTGCCGGCGACTTGAGCGTCGGCAGGGACTGGCTGCGAAGCCGCTGCTCGACGTGCTCGAGCGTGCCGCGCAACTGGCCTTCGTCGGTGGTCGCATACAGGTCTTGCGCCTCGTCCTGTTTGAGGCCCAGTGCGATCAGCTTGCCCACGAGCTCGAGGTCGAAGACGTTGCGGCTGGGGTCATCGGCAGCGCCCAGGCGCTGCTGAAGCTTGGGAAGGACACGGAACTGGATTTCCTCGATGCGCCGGCCTCGCTTGTGCTCGATGAGTTCGAGGCTGAAGTCCTCGCAGAGGGCGTCGATCTCGGCCAACGCCTTGCTGATCACGTCGCGCTTGAGGAAGCGGTAGTCGACTTCCGTGATGTCGCTTCGCCCGGTCAGTACAGCGGCCCACCACAGCACGTCCTCGCGCATGGACAGCCGGCTCGGCGAGGAGAGGTAACGAGCCCCTATCTCGTAGAGGACGGCAGCGGGGTAACTGCGCATCTGGCCGCTGATTTCCAGCAACACACGGGTGTACTGGTGCGGCTTGACCAGGCGCTCGCGGATTTCCTCCGGGTAGCGCCAGGTGATCGTGCAGGGCCGGCCCCTGCCCTGCTCTTCGATCGTGACGGTGCCCAGCAGCTGGGAGGAGACCCAGCGCTTGAGGCCTGCGCCGCTGGTGGACCATTCGATGGTGGTCGCCTGCATGTCGCGCAGGTGGGACTTCAGCAGTTCGGTGTTGTTGGAATTGAAGCGGGCGTCGCCGATGAGCTCGCTGAGGGCGAGCTTGTAGACGGGCTCGTCCACACCCTGACGCTGCGAGTGGTAGAGCAACGCGTTGTAGATGCGGCGCGACAGCAGCGTTAGGCGACCGCGCTTGGGACGGATCGCGATGGCTTCGTTGGCCTTCGCGACGCTTTGCTCGTCGGGGGCCGGGGATGGCTTGGGCGGCTGTCGCGGAACTTCGCCGTCTTCCATGTGGCCTCTTTCAGGGATCTGTAGTTTCACATGATGCCGATGTTTTGTGAAATGGTCAATTTACAAATCCACGAAGCATCCCTTGAGACTTTGAAAAGAAACACTTGGAGAGATTGAAGAATTGACGGAGCACTTTTTCGATGCCTGACAAGGACTTGCAGAAGATTCTGTGAGGACCTCTGGGATTTGATGTGAGAAGGTTTGGGATTGAGTGTGAGATCGAATGGGATTTGAAGGCGTTGGACGTGTGAGTGGTTGGGATTTGAGGTGAGTGGACTGGGGATGCATCGTGCGGCTGGGCGCGCGGCGGCGGTGCAAGGTGCCGGAATGCGCGTCGCAAGGGCGCCAAACGCCATCGACAGGTCCGTTCGACATCCATTTCGGCCATCCCGAGCGTCTGATCCGTACGAGAATCCCAATGAACCTCACCTTGGTCCCCAAAACCTCTCACAATTGACAGGGGCTCAATGGCGAGGATCTAGGTGGTTCTTGTTCATTCGACGGAATCCCATAGAATGGCCAAATTCTGTTGAATAAGGCTGTTCTTCATGGCATTGCCCGCTCCCAGCGGCGCTGGAAACCAGGTTTCCACGCCTCCCCTCCCGCTCTCTCCTTCCCCCTCTTCTGCGCGCGCGCGGATCGACATGCCGCGTATCGCGGCGCTGGCCGTGCGTGCCGGCTCGATGGTCGAGCAGATCCGCGGTCGCCTGCTGGCGCCGGAAGCGCGCAAGGTCGCGCCGATCTACTCGACCGCCCAGCTGGCGGCCCTGTGCGGTGTCGACAAGGCGCATGTGGCCTACCGCATCACCAAGGAGGATCTGCCAAGCGGGCGGCTGACGCCGGCGGGCGGCAAGCGCAACTTCGAACTCAGCGAACTGCGCACCTGGACCCGCACCTACCGCGCCGACAAGATGCGCCCCGACGGGAAAAAGGCATTCACCATTGCCGTCGGGAATTTCAAGGGTGGCGTTGCCAAGACCACGACGGCCATGGTGCTGGCGCAGGGGCTGAGCTTGCGTGGCCACCGGGTGCTGGCCATTGACACCGATCCGCAGGGCTCGCTCACCACCTTGCACGGCCTGCTGCCTGAAGCGGAGATCAGCGAGGACATGACCATCGCTCCGCTGTGTGACGGCAGCCAGTCCGATATCCGCTACGCGATCCGGTCGACCTATTGGGACGGGCTGGATCTGGTGGCTGCGGCCCCCTTCCTTTTCTCGGCCGAGTTCGCGCTGCCTGCGCGCCAGATGCAGGAGCCTAACGCTCGCTTCTGGGATGTGCTCAACGCGGGGCTGGAGAGCGTGCGTGATCTCTATGACGTGATCATCATCGACACGCCTCCGTCGCTTTCCTACGTGACCATCAATGCGCTGTGGGCCGCCAACGGAATCGTCGTGCCGGTGCCTCCGTCCGGCCTGGACTTCGCATCGTCGGCGCAGTTCTGGTCGCTGCTGGCCGATCTGGGCGCCAATCTCGATGCACAGGGTGGCGACATGGCCGGCAAGGCCTTCGACTTTCTGCATGTGCTGCTCAGCCGGGTCGACCCGAGCGACCCGGCCACCCCTGCAGTCCGGCAATGGATCCAGGCCACCTATGGCGAGTACACGCTGCCGGTGGAGATCCCGAAGACCAGCGTGACCAGCAACAAGGCGGCCGAGTTTGCCACCGTCTATGACGTGCAGAAATATGAGGGGGCTGCGAAGACCTACAAGCGTGCTTCCGACGCTTACGACGCGTTCGTTGATCTGGTCGAGCAGTCTGTGGTGAGCAGCTGGGCAGACAAGGCGCAGGTGCAATGAGAGCCTTGGCGCTTCAGCTGAAGAGGGTGCAGGGGCGGGGTGGAAACCAGGTTTCCACCGTTTCGTGGCCATGTCGCGCACTGCACCACGCCGAACTGGTCTGCGCTGACGCGTGGAAACCTGGTTTCCACGCGCCTGCGTCCGATGCGGCATGGCATCTGGAAACCAGGTTTCCACGCGATCCGTTGCGGGCAGCTTCGCTGCGGCCCTGCCGGATGCACGGTCCGCTCGCTGCGTGGAAACCCGGTTTCCACTTCCTCGCGTCTGGCCCGGGACCTCATGTGGAAACCAGGTTTCCACACGATCTGTTGCAGGCGATGTCGTCGCTTCCGTCGCGCCGCGCGCGCGCGCTGTCCGTTGCGTGGAAACCTGGTTTCCACGCAACAGCGTCTGATGTGTCACGGCACCTGGAAACCTGGTTTCCACGTGATCCGTTGCGGGCCGTTTCGCCGCGGTCCTGCCGAATGCGCGGTTCGTTCGCTGCGTGGAAACCTGGTTTCCACTTCCTCGCGTCTGGCCCGGGACCTCATGTGGAAACCAGGTTTCCACACGATCTGTTGCGCGTGATGTCGACGCTTCCGTCGCGCTGCGCGCACATGCCGGCCGTCGCGTGGAAACCAGGTTTCCACGTGTCTGCGTCTGATGCGGCACGGCACCTGGAAACCAGGTTTCCACGGGGTCCGTTGCGGGCCGTTCCGCCGTGGTCCGGCCGGATGCACGGTCCGTTCGCTAGGTGGAAACCAGGTTTCCACTTCCTCGCGTCCGACCTGGTACGTCATGTGGAAACCAGGTTTCCACATGGCCCGTTGCGCGCGATATCGTCGCTCCCATCCCGCCATGTGCGCATGGCGCTCGGCTGGAAACCAGGTTTCCACCGCCTCGGAGGTTCCAATGGCTAGTACCCGCAAGCGCCTCGAAGCCCTGACCGCTGGATTGTCGATTCCCGAGCCGACGCCGGCCGCAGCACCGACTGCCCACGCTATCGTTGCGCCTCCGGCATCACTTCCCGGTGTTGCTGCCGCGCACGCGGTGGAAACCAGGTTTCCACCAGCGCAGACCAACTCGCTTGCTCCGCGCACCGGTCCAGGCCAGATGCTGGCTTTCCGAGGCCAGATGCAGGCGGTGGAGGGCGAGCTGGCCGCCCTGCGCGATCGGTTGCGCCAGCACGATGGCTCGACGCCGACACGCAAGCTCGATCCTGCAATCATCCGTGCTTCCCGCTGGGCCAACCGCCATTCAACATCGTTCGAGACAGCGGAATTCGCGGGGCTTAAAGCCGACATCGAGCAGGCCGGCGGCAACGTGCAGCCGATCCTGGTGCGTCCGGTGGCAGGCGAGCCCGGACAGTATGAACTGGTGTTTGGACACCGGCGCCACCGTGCATGCTTGGACTTGGGCATCCCGGTGCTGGCGGCCATCTGGCTCGACGAGCTCGGGGACATCGAGCTGTTCACGGCCATGGACCGCGAGAACCGGGAGCGCTCGGATCTCTCTGCGTATGAGCAGGGCGTGATGTACCAGCGCGCGCTCGACGAGCAACTGTTCCCGACCCAGCGCCAGCTGGCCGAGAAAGTCGGCAGGAGCCACACCTGGGTGCGCAAGGCGTTGATGGTGGCGCAGCTCCCCTCGGCCGTGGTGGAGTGCTTTCGCAGTCCGCTGGAAGTGCAGCACCGGCATGCGGAGCAACTCAACGCGGCCCTCGACAAGGACCGCCGCAGCGTCTTGAAGCGCGCGGAGAAGGTCCGTGGCCTGAAGCTTGCGCCGGCAGCGGTTGTAGCGCGCCTGCTGGGGCTGGACGTGACGGCGAAGCCGGAAAAGCTCGCCATCCAGAGCGACGGCAAGACGGTTGGCGCCTGCGTGCGGGCAGCCGACGGGACTGTCACGCTGACCCTGCTGCCGGGTGCCGTGTCCGAACTTGCGTCGGACGCTTTGCTGAAGTCCATGGCCGAGACGCTGCAGAAGGTCCGGCTGCTCGGCTAGCGCAAGCGCGCGGCCGGTCATGTGAGCACCATTGGGAAATGGTGCTCACAGCGGCAAGGGGAGGGGAGGCGGGAGAATTCTCTGGTCCCAACGTCGTCTTCCTCCTTACGTCTGAATGCCGACGTTGAATCGGCCCGAGTCGCTTCCCTCGGCAAAGCCTCCGTCCTGGGAAGATCGAGTCCAATGTCTCATGCGATTCACAGCACAGCCGGGCGTGCTTGAGAAACTGCTTTTAGAAAGCTTGTACTCACTTCCATGGAGCATCCGGATCCCAATTCCCAATCAGTCGCACAGTGGCGGGGCGGGTGCCCTGATGGAAGCCGGGATAGCAAGGGGCGTGATCCAGGTTGTCGACCCCATTCAAGGGTGCCCATGCGGACGGCGGATGCCGAGGACGGGCCTTCGTTTTGTCGACAGAAGCATCAGGCTGATAGCCTTGGGTTGGGAGGCGGGTCCCGCGTCGCGATAGGCAAGCCCGGGTGCCGGGGTGATAGCGTCGCGGCCCAAGCCCGGCGGTTCGATGAAGAGACGCCCCGGAATATTCAATGCGAGCGGCCACTTACGGCGAAGACCGAAGCCAAATGCTCAACACGACGGCGCAAGCGCATTCCACCGCACTGGCCCGGCGCACGGCGGCCTGGGAAAAGTCATTCTGAATCAATCACTTGCGCGCGATCCTGAGCCTGCCTTCTCGGATTTGCACTCGCCGACATCGCAAATTATCATTGATGATTATGTGAGTATCGATCTCTCTTCGGATGAGACGGATCCAGACAGGGAGTGGAAATTGGGAAGGCCAGCATGCTGGCCTTCCCCGTGTTCGCGCCTGGCGCACCGGTAGCATTGAAGGCAAACAACACAATGAGGGTCTCAGTGAGCACGATGATTTGCAGGGGGATGACCGCAGTTGAGCGGCCAGGCAGCCGCGGTCGCGCGGGCGATTTCGGATGTCAGCATCCCGGTCCGATCGGCTTGGGCCGAGCCGCTGCCCGGCGCCGGGCAGGGGACATGAGCCGATGAGCCGCCACCCCGTTCCGAGTCCGGAGGAACTGGCCGGACTGGATGACGAAGTGCTTGAGCGCCTGGCCATCGAGTGGCGGGCCCGCGCCTCGCGCGGCACGAAGCAGGCCTACGGCGTGGCCCATGCGCTGGAAGTCGAATGGCGCCAGCGCGCGCGTGTCAGCCGCGCCCAGCAACTGCCGCAGCCTGTGGTCGCGCCGCGCCGCTGGTGGAAGTTCTGGCAGTCCTCGCCGGGGCCCGGGTCGCCCCCTTCACCGTGAAGAAAACGTCCCCGCGCAAGCTTCATCGCGGCCACTTCGCCTTCATGCGTGCGCTTGCGCAGGGCGTCGACGAACGCGCCAGCTGGGAGCGCTACCTGCGGCTGGAGGGCGAGCATGTCGATCTGCGCACCGTGCGTCGCACGATCGCCTGGATCCGGGATGCCTTCGCCGCGGCCGCGCGTCGCGAACGCAGACCCGGCACGGCGCGTCTGATCCTGCTCGATCCCGAGCGCTTCACGGCCCCCCCGGCGCTGCCGAGCCTGGCCGAGTTCGCGCAAGCCCAGGGCCTGGAGGATTTCTCGGAGGCGGAGCAGGTCGAGGCCTACGAAGCGGCCTTCCCGCAAGGCGGCGGGGCGTCGGGCCGGGGCCGCGGCCAGCCCTCCCGGCGCGCGCGCGTCATCGAGCGCCAGCTCGAGGCGCTGCACTGGCTGGAGCGCCTGGTCGCCCAGGATCCGCGCCCGGCCGACGGCGTGTCCGCCTGGCTGAATCCCGTGCTGGCCGCGCGGCTGGAGCGTGCAGGGCTTTTGACGCTGGCCGCGCTGGTGGCGCGCATCAACGGTGCCGGGGCGCGCTGGTGGGTCCAGGTGCCGGGCGTCGGACAGCGCAAGGCCACGCGGATCATGGACTGGCTGCATGCCCACGAGCAGGTGCTGGGCCTGCGGGTGGGCGCGCACGCCGCTGCACCGCGTGCGCAGCTGAATCCATCCGCCCTGGCATCGGTGGTTCCGGCAGCCACCGCATTGGTGCCCTACGAGAAATTCGTGCTGCCCGCGAACCTGGATGGTCGCGCGGGTACCTGCCGTGCCCCGCGGGAGGTCTGTCGGCTTGCGGCGACCGACGACCATGAGGCCGTGGGCGCGTGGCTCGCCTCGAAGGGGCGCGCCGGGCCCGCGCAGGCGCCGCTGACGTCCACGCAACGCTCGTACCGCAAGGAGGCGGAGCGGCTGCTGCTCTGGGCGGTGCTCGAGCGCGGCAAGGCCTTGTCCTCCCTCACCAGCGAGGATGCGCAGGCCTACCAGGCCTTTCTCGGGGAGCCTCCCGCCGAGTGGTGCGGCGCGCGCCACCACCAGCGCTGGTCACCGATGTGGAGGCCGCTCGAAGGTGCGCTGACGCCGGTGGCGCTGCGCCAGACGCTGATCATTCTTCGAAGCCTGTTCGCCTTCCTGGTGGTGCAGGGCTACGTGGTGGGCAACCCCTTTGCGCAATCCGCCTTGCCGGCGGATGCGCAGGGCCGGCTCGGGGCGAATCGCACGCTGAGCTTTGCGCAGTGGGATCACATCGATGCGCTGCTGCAGGTCCACGTGGACACCGAGGCCGGCCGGCGTCTGCGCCGGGGCATGCGCTGGTTGTATGCGACGGGCCTGCGCCTGGCCGAGATCACCGGCGTGCGCTGCGAAGACCTGCGACCGGGAATGCCGTCGACCGCCGACGGGCTCGGTTGCAGCGACTGGCTGCTGTCGGTGACCGGCAAGCGTGGCGGGCGCCGCGAGGTCGCGGTGCCCGTCGAGCTGGTCGACGAGTTCGGCCAGGAGCTGGCGCGCCACGGCTTCGACCGGCAGGTGAATGCACCCGGCAACCACGGCGTTCCGCTGCTCGCGCGCTTCGGTGGGGGCGCCGAGCATCCCGCCGGCTGGTCGTCCTCGGGGCTGTACCAGGCCATCAAGGCATTCCTCGCGCGCGCCGCGCAGGGTCTGGGCGCGGCCGATGCCGCGCAATTGAGAAAGGCCAGCACGCACTGGCTGCGGCATTCCCATGGGGCCCATGCCCTGCGCGGAAGGGAAGGGCGTGCGCCGGTGTCCTTGGCGGTGGTGCAGAACAACCTGGGCCACGCGTCGTCCACCACCACGTCGATGTACCTGTCGAAACCCTGATCGGGCAAACGCTCGCGCGGGAGCACGCGTGGCGTTCGGTGGCCACGCGAGCGCGCTCCGGCATGTCTGCATGCATCGGCCACGCATTTGCGTTTGGCAGCGAACTTGCACCACAGGCAAGTACACCGTGGCCAGGATCGTGCGCTGTCCGCCGGCAGACAGGGCCTGCGCAGCGCGGCGCTGATGCGCAGCTTCTTGCGCACCAGGCAGGAGTTGATCGGGGGAGCGGTCGAGGAAAGACTGGCGCCCCCGTTCCCAACTTCCATCACCATGTCTTTCCTCCTGACTCGATCGCCTTTCACTCGCCTGCTGTGTCTGGTCGGCGCACTCGTGTGCGCCGGCACGGCCTGCGCGCAGGCCTCCAGCGCGGCGCGCGCCGATGCCCGATCCTCGGGCGCCTCGGGTCCTCCCGGCGAGGCGCTGAACTGGCCGACGCGGCCGCTGCGCCTGGTCGTGGGCTTTGGCGGCGGCTCCTCGCCCGACTTCGTGGCGCGTGTGCTTGCCGAACCGCTGGCGAAGGCGCTGGGCCAGCCCGTGATCGTCGAGAACCGACCCGGTGCCAGCGGCAACATCGCGGCAGACGTCGTCGCGAAGTCCACCGACAGGCACACGGTCGGCATTCTCATCAACGGCAACATGACCATTGCCAAGGTGCTGAATCCGTCGATCTCCTATGACCCGCAGAAGGACCTGATGCCCCTGAGCATCATCTGCACGGCGCCCCTGGTGCTCGCCGCGGCGCCGGAGGTCGTGAAGACCGATGCACGGGGCTTCCTCGACGCAGCGCGTGCGGCCGGCAGCCAGTGGAGCTACGGGACGCCCGGCATCGGCACGATCGGCCACCTCGGCATGGAACTCCTGAAGGCCCGCACAGGCATCGGCGCCGTGCATGTGCCCTACCAGGGCAACCCACAGGTCATCACCGGCCTGGCCAGCGGGCAGCTGCAGCTCGCACTGCTGCCGCCGGGCCTTGCCGAACCCCAGGTCAAGGCCGGCAAGCTGCGTGCGATCGGCGTGACCTCGGCGCGCCGATCGGCGCTCGTGCCGGACTACCCGAGCCTGCAGGAAGCGGGGCTGAAGGGCTTCGAGCTCGAGATCTGGACCGCAGCCGCAGCGCCTGCCAGCCTGCCGCCTCCCATCGCGCGGCGCCTGAACGAGGTCCTCGCGGAAATCATCCGCTCGCCGCAGGTGCAGCAGAAGCTCTTCCAGCACGGCTACGAGGCCGTGGGGATATCGGGCGAGGCGCTGGTCCACCGGGTGAAAGCCGATACGGCGGCGCTTGCCCAGATCATCGCCAGCCAGGGCATCAAGCTGGAATGAGGAGCGCTTTCATGAACTCGGAACAACGGCGCCCGCATGGGCAAGACGACCGCATGACCACGGTCCACGACGCCATCCCGCTTCCTGTGGGCAGCCACGATGCCGCCGAGCACATCCTGCAGTCGCTGCGCGACGAACTCGACAGCCTGGACAGGACCCTGCTCGAGACCCTGAGGCAACGGCTGAACTGCTGCTGCCGCATCGGGCTGCACAAGCGCGATCACGCGATCCCGATGATGCAGCCCCAGCGCATCGGCGTGGTCCAGGCGCGCGCGGCCGCCTTCGCCGCCGAGCACGGCATGAGCCCGGCGTTCCTGCATGCCCTCTATGAACTCATCATCGCGGAGACCTGCAGGCTGGAGGACGAGATCATCGGCGCACCCGCGACCTCTGAATGAGCGCGCGCATCCTTCACTGGGTCACGAGCCGGCCGAGACAGTGCCTGGGTCCTTCCCGATGCCGCAGGCCTGGCAAGGCGCATCGCCGTGAGCGACCATCCCCTGGCCATCTTGCCTTGCCGCTGAAGCACATGATCATCTTTTCGACACTGGGCCCGCGGGGCAGCAACCATCACTTCGTCCTCGGGCAGTACCTTGCCGCGCACGGCCTCGCCCATGCCGCGCGCATCACGCTGTTCGACGACTTCCACAGCGGCGCGCGCGCATTGATCGCCGGTGAGGCCGACTACCTGCTGCAATGTGCCGTGCATCCCGCGGCGGCGGAGATCACGGGCACCTACCGCAGGGAGATGGCGGTGGTCGATGCATTCATCTCTCCCAGCCAGCCGATGGCGCTCGTGCAAGCCAGGGACGGCAGGGAAGGCGCGGGCAAGGTGGGCGTGCAGCCTGCCACGCAAAGCTATGCGGACCTGAGCGCCTGGCCGGATGTGGTCCACGAACCCACGGTGCTCGCGGTCCAGTCGGGCCTGGAAGAAGGCCGCTACGGTGCCGGCATCGTCTTCGCGTCGTTCGCGGCATCGCGCGCCGAGCGCTTCGAGGTGATCGAGCCCATCGGCACCGTGTGCGACGCCTGGATCGTCTACGGGCGTGCAGCGATCGACGAGGGCAGGGCGGTGGTCTGGAAGGACAGCCCGGTGGCACGGCAGTTCCGGCAGAGGGTCGGAGGACTGCCTGAACGCGGATGAGGCCTGCCCGAACATCGGGTCGCCGAACCGCTTGATGCGGGTCTCAGGCGCCCATCACGGCCAGGTCGCCTTGTTGTCCGAAATATCGCCTGGCCTTGGCCGAGAATCCGAAGGCATAGGCCCACCATGCAATCAGCGACGGCATGAGGACGAACTGCGCAAGCAGGCCCCCTGCTCGCTCTGCCTCGCTGTCATAGGTGGTTGTGTCATGCCCGAAGAGGCTCGTGACGGCAAGAAGCGCCAACACCAGCAGCCCCAGCCAGCGTCCCCATCGCCTTGCCTTGAAGATACCTGCCGAGACGATCAAGATCACTCCTAGGATGGCGAGGCGAAAGCCCAAACCCAGCAGGATGCTCCATTGACCAGGGATTTGCCTGACATAAGGTGCGAGCAGGAAGATTTCCTGTGCGATCCCGACTGCAAGCGCGATCCCCATCAGTGCCAAGAGGGTCAGCAAGAGCCACGCCGAGATGGGCCGCGGACTGCGCCGGGCAGGTGTTGCAAGGACGACGCTTTCAGGAGGACTGTAGGGATTGGGCTGCATGGATGGTCCGCGTGACCGGGTGTGGGTTGAGTGTATGCGTCGCATCACATCGTCTGCATGCCATCAAGGCCCTTCCCGATCAGCTAGCCGGGTGCCTGCCCAACATTGCCGGCGAACCATCGGAAGATGTTCGTCTGGCTCCTTCCGTTGCTCAACCGCACGAACAGAAAGCCGCGCTCCGCGTTGCCCAGCGAGTCCACTGGGATGCCGGCTGCCCGCAGGGCGGTGAGTTCTGCACTGGCGCCGATGTCGGACGGCAGTTTCAAGGTCACGGTCGCGTTGTGGATGGTCCGCTTCGGCATTGCACTGGTTCCCATGCTTTCTGTCGACCCCGAGTGGAATCGAAGAGGGCCGTGATCGGCATCCCGCGTTCATAGGAGGTCTGGCCCGAGGTGATGCACAGGCGCAGTCCTGTAGGCGCTGCAGTCTTTGAGTCACTCCCGGTACAGCGCGCAGGTCGCCCCGGCTGGCGGTGCTCCTGCCCAGACACCCTCCATCCTCGCAATGCCGGCTGCACCGGAGGTTTCTCGCACAAGCCAGACGAGAAACCTCCGCCGCGATGCAAGCGTCGAGAAGCAGGCGCGAGCGTGGGAGCTCCGCGGACAAGCCAACGACCGTGGCGCAGAGCGCCTGCCCAAGCTGCGCTGGAGGCGATGTGGTGAGACGTGTCAGTTCCGGGCGCTGCGAATGCTGCGGATCGGTCCCGAGCGTTCGATAGCAAAGGAGGCGAACTCGCCCGCTTCACGGCGCCAACCCGATAGCGCTCAACCACCCATTCGGCTTCGTACGACAGCCGGTCTGGTGATTCCCCAATGTGGGGCATGGATCCCCGATTCGGGGCCGGCTGGCACCTTGCGCACCACGGATGTTTCGATTGAAGGTGTATGAGTCTTGTATACCAATGGCACGATTCGTGCGGCAAGAGGCCTGCGTGGCCTTCAGCGACCGGTCGTGCGCTCGAGATCAAACCTACAACCGCTCCTCATCGTTTGGGCATCATGGGAATTAGCAGATTGCAAATCGTCCTGGGCCTGGCGCTCAGCGGCTTCATGGCAGCCGGCGCAGTGCATGCCCAAAGCGCGTTGGACACGATCCTGAAGAACAAGAAGATCGCGATCGCGGTTCCACCTGATTTCCCACCCTATGGATCCATGGACCGGGACTTCAAGATGCACGGCCTGGACATCGACATGGCCAACTATGTCGGGGCCAAGCTCGGCGTAGAGGTCGATCTGATCCCCGTGACCAGTGCGAATCGCATTGCGTACCTGCAGAAGAGAAAGGCTGCGCTGGTCATCTCTACCTTGGGCAAGAACCCCGACCGCGAGAAGCAGATCGACTTCACCGCTGCGTACTCGCCCTTCTATCAAGCCATCTTTGGTGCGAAAACGCTGAGCATCAAGAGCTTTGCCGATCTGTCGGGCAAATCGATCGCTGTCACACGCGGCTCGGTCGAGGACCAGGAACTCAACAAGGTGGCTCCGGCGGGTACCGACATCAGGCGTTTCGAAGACAACACCAGGACCGTCGCGGCCTTCGTGTCCGGACAGGCGCAATTGATCGCCACGGGTGCGTCGGTCGCGAACACCGTCATGACCAGCAACCCGTCGCTGGGAACCACCTACAAGCTGCTGTTGAAGGAAAGTCCGAACTACATCGGAGTGCCCAAGGGCGAGGATTCGCTGCGCTTGAGGGTGAACGGCATCATCGAAGAGGCGAAGAGAAGCGGCGAACTGGACAGGTTGTCGATGAAATGGCTGGAGCGCCCGGCCGGCGAGCTGCCGCAGTAGGTCTGAAAGCGATGGCACGCGAATGTCGTTGAAGCATCACTCGCGTCGTGTGTGCCAGGAGGAGCCCGATTCTCGCGTCGAGCCGACAGGAGCGGCTGCTTTCACGCGAGTTCCTTGGAAGCGCGAATGAACCGGACGGAGATCTTGGCCGCGGCGATCAGCATGGCGCGCGACGGCCGCGGGTTCACGCCGACCCGTGCGATCAACTGTTGGCGCAGTCCACCCAAGATTTTCTTGAAGCAGCAACTGCTGTTCTCTATCGCACCTTCGGTGTTCTGCATCGGTCGGTTGCAAGCATGGCGCCGTGCGAATGCGCCGGCCCGCGTTGTGGCAGATGACTGTCCAACCGTTGCGCATCACGCTGAGCAGTACCTGACATACCCGATGGGGCCGTGTACTTTGAGAGAAAGAGCTCGCCGCCCGGCAGAAGTTGCCGCACATTTCAAGCTGCAGCCTGGTACTGAAACAACGCTAGCTACTGACCAAGTCAACTGCCCGACGGTCGGGCCACACGCAATCGATTCCTATGCAAGCCTTTCCTGATACCGCAGCGCTGCGCGCGCCACGTGCCCTGAGCGATCTCCTGTTGTACCGGCTGTGGCGTGCCACCCGGACGAGCAGAGGGGTGGCAACGCGCATCGTCGAAGGCGGCTTCGGTATTACCCATCGCGAGTGGGGAATGATCGGCATGCTCGCGCAGGTCGGCGAAATTCAGCCCTCCGCGCTCGCAGAGCGCTTGCAACTGGATCGGGTGAGCACCTCGCGGGGCCTGCGAGGCCTCGCAGAGAAGCAACTGATCGAAAGACGCCGGGATGCCGACGATGGGCGCGAAGTCCATGTGCAACTGAGCGCCGCTGGCCGGCGGCTCTTCGATGAATTGCTCCCGCGCATCGCTGAGCTCAACATCGATCTTCTCGAGGGCATTGATCCTCAGCACCATGACGTCTTTCTTGAGTGCCTCCGCCAGCTCGAGTTGCGCAGCGACGCATTGAATGCACGGTGCGCCATTCCGGAGAAGGCCGACCGTCGCTCGGGTGGTACCCGTCACCACTGGCCGAGGTCGATCCATATCGCCTGATTGGGGCCCGCTCGAAGAGGCCGAGCCTGATCCGCGGATCCGGGGCATGGCCTGTCATCCGGACCCGGCTCTCCCGGGTCATTCTTGAAGACGTACCCTTGGCTTCGCAGGGGATGAGAGGCGGTCGGCCAGCATCAGCACTGATGCCTTTCGTTGTCGCGTGCGCAGGGGCGAAAGCCTGCCTTGAGGCACCTGCCAATTCCCGGCGCGATGCCACCAGGGGCCGGGGGCTCGGTCCATATGAATCGGCCTGTCGCACGAACGAGCCGGCCGCCGTCGGCGGCCCCACGATCGCGTTGCGACGAACGGTGTCGCGGAACTCGCCCTTCACCAGAGGCCTGGAAACAATCTCCAGCGAATGCGGCGGGCGTAGTCCGCATATCCAGAAAGTTCAGCCTGCAACAGGCGATCTTCCCAAGAGGTCCGTAAGACCAGGAAGGCCGAGGCGAGTGTGGCGGGGGCGAGTGCCCAGAAAGAAGCCAGCGCGAGGGCCATGCCGAGGAACAACGCAAGTGCCGCCGAATAGCCCGGATGGCGGACGAATCGATAGGGACCTGTATCGATCACGAGTTGGCGGCGCTCGGACTGGATGCGCACGCCGGGTTCGAAGAACGGATTCACAGCCTGTGCCCACGCAGTCACAGCAATCCCTGCAAGAACCGCGACATAGCCCAGCACCACGAGCCAGCCTGGCACTTCCGACCAGCGATAGCGCCCGGCATCCAACGCCGCCACGGGCAGGATGGCCACCATCATGGGCAGGATGACCGCCAGCAGTGCCTTGTCCCAGCCTTTGGTTCCCGGCTGGATGCGACTGCGCGCGCGGTAGATCATCGGATTGACCCGTGCGAGCACCAGCGCCGAGATCCCGAAACCAAGCACCAGCACCGCAAGGAATACCCATCCCGGAGCCCAGCTGAGCGAGCCCGCAGGCAGGAAGACGAGCGCAAGCAATGCAAGTGGCAACCCGATCGCATAGGCGATCGCCGCGCGAGGCGAGATCGAAGGTGGCTCTTTGGGGGCTTCCATGGCGTGCCTACTTTGACACGATTTTCGCCATCTCGAGGCCCTTGCTCGAGTAAACCCACCCGTTGTCGCGCCAGCTCACGAGCTTCATGAAGGCGCCGTCGAGCGCGGTACCGGCCGAGCTTGGACCTTCGCTTGGTCAAGCGCTCGCATGGGCAGGGGTGTTCATGCGGACGGCTCATTTCTCTCGATCTCCAGGCAGGAGATCCCAGCCAAGTCCTGCCGCCCATCCGATTCCGACCAGCCAGGCGGTGGACTGAGTGGAATCGACGCCCGGGGCGATCCAGTGAAGAAGCAAGGCCAACAGGAGCCCTGCAACTGCCCCGACAAACGCGAGCGGTGAGGCAAGCGCTTCGAACATCATCGGTCGCCCTGCGCTGTTGCACAACGGTCCGATCCTCTTGTACGCATGCTGTTTCCTGTCGAGTTACGGCGCGTGCGCGTCAGAGGATACGGCTACCGACCATGGCTCCGCGATCTTGTCGATGACCACCTGGATGAACTTGTGTCCGTCGCCCGTGCTGGCCCAGTAGGTGAAGTGCGACCGGGGCCTCGCCATGCGGAAACCGGTGAGCATCAATCCATCGATCGACTTGTACTTGGCATCTAAGGAAGGTGCTGTCATCAGGTATTCGCGCGCCAACTCGGCTTCGCGCGATGTCGCTGCTGAATACCAGGCAACTGCGAAGCCGCCAACGCCCGGCATTGCTGCGCCGATGAGCGAACATTTGGCCTGCCAGCGCATTTGTGCTCACTCCGTCGCCTGCTCATCCAGTCCTCACCGTGTCGCGCTGCGTGGGCGGTACGCTGGGCTGCTCCCAATTCTGCGGCTGCGGACCCCATGGCGGTGAAGGTTCTTTCTCGAGCAGCGCGCAAGCCAGCGCACCCAGATCGATGTGGAGATTTTCACGGGCGGATGCCGCTCCCGCATCCGAAGCGTCTGCATCGAGCACGAATCTCTTGAAGGCCTCCCAGTCGCTTGCGAAATGGCTCACGATCAGCCGGGCGAGATCGTAGGACAGCATGTTTCCATCGTCGGTGCGCTTGAACGACTCACCCGACCAGAACTCCTGGATCTCCTGTGGTCCCCAGAAGCCCAGGTGCTTCCTGCGCAGTTCGTGCGTGCCCGGGTAGCTCCCGGAGCCGCCTGTAATACGAAGCTCGGTATTCACTGCCAGTCCCTCGTTCAACCATAGCGGAAGCGGCAGGTGCGCCAGGCAGCTGTGCGTCATTTCATGTGCGATCACCGGCTCGATCGCGCTGAGGTCTGCCTTGACCGTCACGAAATGGGCACACCCATCGTTGATGTACATCCCGCTGCTGAATGCGAACTCACCCTGGTCCGGGTAGTAGTGCGCGACGTACCTGTAGTAGCTTTCCGCATCGTCGAAGACGATCAGGATGTCCTTTCCCCATGACGGGATCTGCGCGAGACCATCGAGCGTCGCTGCAACACGTGCGAGCGTGCGCACCATGTAGTGGAGGGTCGCCCTTGCAACGCCGTCGTCCAGCGATGACAGAAGCATCGCACTCTCGGCTTCGCGAAGCTGGAACGCGGGACCAAGTGCCTGCCGGAAATGAAGCAGCCAGGCTTTTTCCGCGGCCTCCCATGCATGCGCCTGGGCTGCCGGTGATTCGGTGTCCGAGAGCCATGACTCGACCTCCGCCCACTTCATCGCCGGAAAGCCTTCGTGAAGACTCAGGTGTTGGGAAAGATGGAGATCGGGCAGTCCGTCGGCGGAGATGACGGCGGGAGGTAACAGACCCTGCTGGGCGGTTGGCTCAACGTCGCCGGAAATCGGCCGACCTGACTTTCCCCCGAACAGGGTGCGCAGGAAATGCAGCATGCCCTATCTGGATTTCCTGGAGTGCTTGTAGAGCGCGTGTCCGATGATGCCCATCCCGATCAAAAGTATCGGCAAGCCGCCTGCCCATGATTCATACGCGGCGGGCAGGAGCATCTTGAACACGTTGTCGATCCAGCAGGTCGTGCGGCACATGCGCTGCCCAGTTCCCATCAGGACCAATCCGATGAGAACCCCGGCAACACCAATTCCGAACTCGACCTTCAACACTCACTCCTTCATGGACGTATTGCATCCAGCATCCGTCGGATTTGACCATCGCTGTTTCTGTACTTGTCCACCAAGCCAGGCAGGTCCGACTTCGGATCGAAGCTTGGTGGGTTGAAGACGGGCCCCAGCATTGTCTGCGTGCACCGGCAACCTTCCGGCGGAGAGTCCTTGAAATAGGCTGGCGGCAAGAAATCAGTGGGCGACTTGCCGGGTGTGCAGGACCGCTGCGAGCACTCCCACCGCACACACCTGAATCGGTAGTCGCCGGCCTCCGGATCAGGCACAGGCATTTGGGCTGCAGCCTCCCAAGCCGACTGGGTTCCTTCGCCGCGTGGTGTCTGGATGGGCTTGGGTCCGCGCCGCTCCCACTGGCGTCGGTCGTAGGCGTTGCCACCCCGTGTTGCGGGCCGCGCGTTCCTCAGACCTTCCGGATCCGTGAAGCTCAACGGATCCGCATCGACATACCCGAAGCGATTCCACCCGCCATCCAGCCCGATCGGGTCCGGCTGGCTGTAGCGCCCGGTTCTCGCGTCGTAGCTGCGGAAATAGTTGTAGAAGAGGCCCGACTCCTCGTCCGCGTACTGCCCCGGATACCGCAGGTTGAACTTTACCTCGGAGATGCCGGTCGTGCCGGGGTTTGGCGTCACATCGAGGTTCGCGAAGCGATTCTTTGCCAGCGTCGGCTTGTCTTCCCCGAAGGCGCTGTAGCCCCATTGCCAGACGGCCTGTCCATCGGCATTGCTGAGCCTTCTCGGCGTGTTCAGGTGATCGCTGTGCACCGCGTACGTGGCGCCATTGATCACCGCAGCGACCGGCATCGGCCCGTTGGCTGTCGGCAGGTAGATGTAGCGTGCTTCACCGGCGCTGTGCGTGCCGCCGCTGCCGAGCTCGGCGATCAGGCTGCCTTGCTCGTCGTAGACATAGGCGTAGCCGAGCTGCTCGGCCGGCGTCGTCGCCGGGCTCCACAGCTTGGTGAAGAAGGCCACGAGGCTGTTCCAGAAGCCCGGGTCGTTCTCGTCACCTTGGCTGGGCGGGTACAGCGGTTCGGTCTTGAACACACGCTGGCCCAGTGCGTTGTGCGCATAGCGTGTCGTTGGGCTGACGTCCGTTGCGCCCGTGGTGGCCGTGGCCAGGCGACCTTCCGCGTCGTAGCCGTAGCTCCTGAGGCCGTCGCCCGTCAGGTCGCCGTTGGCGTTGTAGCCATAGGCGACGCTGGTGCTGCTGGCGCCGTTGATGGTCTGGCTGAAGCCGGCCAGGCGGTTGGTGCCGGGCTGCAGGGTGTAGCCGCGGCTGGTCGTCTGGCCTGCCAGCACGCGGGTGCTGGCCGTACGGTTGCCGTTGGCGTCGTAGCCGAAGCTCGCGCTGTCGCCGGCAGTTGCTGTGTTGGAGAAGCTGATGATCCGGCCCGTCGGGCTGTAGCCCACGCTCCAGGTCGTGTCGGCAGCGACGACGGTGCTGTTGCCGGGATTGCTGTCGGCAGGGCCCCAGAGGTTCTGGGTGAGGCTGCCGATGCGGCCGGCCGCATCGTAGGTGTAGCTGCTGAACTCGGTCTGCGCCAGGCGCGCGGCACTGTCGTAGCTGCGGCTGGCCGCCAGCGCCGGACTGGTGGTGGTGAACGTCCAGTTCCATCCCGTGGGCTGGCCCAGTGCATTCCAGGTGATGGCGGAGACCAGCGGGTTGCCGTTCCAGCTCAGGCCCGTGAGGCGGCCCGTGGCGTCGTAGGTGTGGCTGAGCGTGCCGCTGCCGGGGTAGCCGATGCTTGCGAGTGTTCCGGTGGGGTTGTAGGCGTAGCTGACCTGCTGGATGCTTGCGTTGGTCAAGGTCTGCTTCTTGAGCGTGACGCGTCCGTGTTCATCCCGGGTGTACTCGGTGATGCCGGCGCGGTCGACGATCTCGCTGAGGTAACCCATGCTGTTGGGGCTCAGGTCGTAGCGCAGGGTGGTGGTCTTTCCATCGGCGAAGACCAGGCTGGTCGGACGCCCCAATGCGTCGCGGGTGATGCTGGTGGCTTGGCCGAGCGCGTCGGTGACCTGGCTGGGCAGGCCCAGCGCATCGAACTGGCCGCTGCGGGGGCCGCTGTCGGCACTCGCCTCCGCGGTGGCGTTGCCCAGGGCATCACGGCTGTAGCTGGTGGTGATCGCGTTGAAGTCGCTGGCCTGGGTGATGGCATCCAGGGCGTTGTAGCCCAGGCCGGCGTTGGCACTGGCCGCATCGGTGATGGTCTTGACGCGCGCCAGCGCATCCAGGCCCCAGCTGGTGGTCTGGTTCAGCCCATTGGCCTGGGCGATGCGATCGCCATTGGCGTCGTAGCCGAAGCTCTCGTTCTGGCTGCTTCCTTGCGTCTGCGTGGCAATGCGGTTGAGCTTGTTGATGGTGCGGGCGGCTGCCCATGCGACCGAGCCGGATGCATTGAGCGTCTGTTCGGTCAGCTGGTTGCCGGCCGCATCGAGGGTGTAGGCGCCGCTCTCGCCGCGGTTGTTGCTCCAGCCCGTGAGGCGTTGCGCGGCGTCGTAGGTGTAGGCGGTCACCAGGCCGGTCGGCAGGGAGATCGTCGCCACGGTCCCCGTGGGGTGGTAGGTGAGGGTGGTGGTCTGCCCCAAGCCGGAGCCCACAGTGCGCGAGAGCAGCCGGTCGTACGCATCCCAGGTGAAGGTGGTGACGAGCCCGTTCGGGTCGGTCTGGCTCGCGAGACGGTTGGCGGTGTCGTAGGCGTAGGTTGTGACGTGGCCCATTGCATTGGTCGTGCTCAGCACATTGCCGCGGGTGTCGTAGGCGTACGTGGTGACGGCACCGTTGGGCTCGGTGTAGGTGTGGATGAGGCCTTCGGTGGTGTAGGTCCGCTGGCTCGTGCGTGCCGAACCTGCCGTGCCGCCGGTGTCGGTGATCGTTTCGGTGAGTTGCCTGCCGACGGCGTCGTAGGTGTACGCGGTGTCCCGACCCGTCAGGCTGACCAGCGTGGGCACCGGCAGCGTCGTGTCCCAGGTCGTGGCGATGGTCCTCTGCTCGGGCATGCCGAGCGCTTCGGTGCGCGAGGCCTCCAGGCCGCGGGTGTTGTAGGTGAAGCTGGTGACGCTGCCTGTCGCATTGGTCTGGCTCGCCAGCAGGCCTCGCGCGTCGTAGGTGAACGAGGAGTTGCTGGCCGGGCAGCCGGGCGCAGGTTCCCCCTGGATCTGCGAGATGCGCTTGACGCCGTTGACCACGGTGTAGTGGTAGGTCGTGGCGCGTCCCACCGCGTCGGTCACGGTCGTCGTGCCGTCGGCGTTGTAGGCCACCTGCGTGAGTCCGGCATTGCCCGCGTGCGTGGTGCTCGTGGCGCGTCCCAGCGAGTCGTAGGTGTAGGTGGCGAAGCGCACGCCCAGTTCATCGGTGATGCCCGTCAGGAAGCGGGGGTTCGATGTGTTCTCGTAGTGGTACGTGCGACTCGTCACGTTCGCCCCGGCCGTCTTGGTGACGGAGGTCAGCCGGTTCGCTGTGTCGTAGTTGTAGGCGATGCTGAAGTTGGGTGTGGTCAGCGTGCGCGGCTGGAAGTGGGCGTCCTCCGTGTAGCCGATGCTGTTGCCGAACCCGTCGGTCACCGTCACCGCGCCATTGGTGCCGTAGGAGAGGCTGTGGGACCAGCCCTCGGGATGCGTCCGCTTGGTCAGGCGTCCGGTGGTGTTGAACTCATAGCGGGTGTTGTCGACATCGACATAGAGCCAGCCGGTGCCGGTCTGCGTGAGCGTGCCGAGCTCGTCCGCGTCGCGGGTGATGGTGGAGCCGCTGCGCGCGAAGGGTGATTCGCGACCGTTCGCATGCAGCAGCACCACTTCGGCGGTGCTGATCCTCAGACGGGTCGAGTACGAGTAGCGCCAGTAGCCGTCGGCGCTGTTGAAGATGCGCGAGAACTTCAGCGGATGGTGCGCGGAGGCGCTGCGGAAGTCTTCCTCCTCCTGCACCTTGTTGCCCATCGCGAAGTTGATGGGGTTGCCGGTGCACGACTGCGGCCCGTTGCGCTCGGTGCCGTCGCCCTTGTTCTTGCGCGGGATGACGTCCGACGTGTCGTAATAGACCGTCATGTAGTCCGACGCGCTGCAGCCGCCGACGCTGCCCGAGACCGCCAGGTAGTTCGGGCCCGCGCGCAGCGTGACTGGAACGCCGCGTCCCTCGAGAAACGACACGACCGCGGTGAACGAGCCCGAGTAGCTGAAGAAGGGCGATCCGTTGAGGGTGGCGGTTACGGTGCCGGCGTCCCCCGTGGTGGCATCGCCGCCGCCGGTGCCGTATACCGTGATGTTGGGCGAGGTGACTTTCGCGCCCTTGCTCGGCGAGGTGAAGTTCAGGGAGCAGGCGGCATGGACGCCGGCGGAGATGCCCAGCAGCGTGAATGCGGTGGCGCCTTGCAGGGCGAGTCGCTTCATCAGGCGATGGCTCGAATGGCCATGCCCGGCGGTTGCGTCGGAATGCATGTGTGACCCTCGTTCGTTCTTTTGAATTCGGATGCATTGCGTCGTGCGGCAATGCCGGAACGAGCGTAACGACATGTTTTGCGAAGCCCACCAATGGCCTTTTCTGGCTTCTGTGATTGCTCATCGAAAGAATTACTTTGACGGCCGCGAGCGCTCGTCAGCGGGTCCGACGTCGCATCCTGCAGGACCGCAGGTATCGCTTCACGCAACTCCCGCACAGACTTCACGTGGAGTTCGGCGGTGTCGAGCACACTGCGTCTCGACAGCGGTCCGGTGCTGGTAGAGGCCAGGGGGGAAATGCTTGGGGGGAATCGCCTCGATGCCGGCCGCTGTCGCTTTTTTCTCAGCGCAGGAGCACTCTCAGAGCAAGCGAGAAGCCGTGCCTCCTGATCGGGTGAATGCTCGACAGCACGCAGCTAGACTTCCTCCGTCGGCCAGGACCACACGGTTGCGACGTCTACGAAAATTCACCTGACTCCGGGCATCTGTGGCGTCGAAGTGATGCGGCGTTGAGCAATTTGCCGGAGGTACATGAATCCAATGAGAGCCCGCGTCACAACCCTTTTCCTTGTCGGTCTTGTCACTGCCGGCCTTTCGCACGCCGAAGGTGCGGCAAATGAACTGTTTCCGCGCATGTCGAATATCGAGAATGCGCAACGCGATTCAAAGGGGCTGGGCCCACAGCAAGAGATCGTGGTGGCCCCTTTCTTGGGAGACCTGTCGATCGCGCTGACGTTCGTTGGCAGGGATGGTCAGCCTGTCGCGGCGACCCACGCTGACTTGGAACGCCTGAGCCTCAACCATGACATGGCCCGCCAACTGGCATTGAAGAACTTCAAGACCAGATGCGTTTCGAAGTTCACGAGCTTCGAGGGCAACTTTTGGGCCATTGACGTTCCGTATGCGCCGGAGTGTCAAAGCGCCGTGTATTTGCTCTGGGACGAAATTTGGTTGGACGTCGGAAGAAAGCTGACAAATGGAGTGGTCGCCGCCATGCCAACCGAGGGCATGCTCATGTTTGCCTCGGCTGACGACTCTGCGGCGGTGGGGCGTTTGGAGCGGTTGATATCAAGCGAACAGGCCATGCCGATGGCAAGACCAATGTCATCCCTCATGTACATACACCGCGACGGCAGATGGGCTGTCCTGAGTGTCAATAGAGGAAAGTAGCGCGACTTCGCTGAGGTGGTCAAGCATGGTGGCTCAGTGGCCCGCGAGCCATCTGCGCTGACGTGGCAGCAGGCTACAGTCGGCCAGAAACGGGCGTCCGAAGCGCCTGGTCATTTGGCTGCACAGTCAACACGTAAAGCATCGAAAGCTATTGAAAAGGCGAGTCTATGGACGAAGACCATGGCACTGTGGAGTTGCGCAGCAAACGCATGCAGGCCGTTCCGTGGGCGGCGTATCAGACTGCGTATGGTCCGGCCATCGCTGTACCAGGCCAGCTTCTTCGACTTGCAGGGCAGGGCGAAAACACCGCGCTCGCTGCAAGCCACGATCTCTGGTGCTCGCTGTGCCAACACGTTTACGCGGCACCCGCCGCCGTTCCCGCGCTGCCGTTCATTCTCGAGGTACTGAATACGGCAAGCGAGAAATTGACCATCGCGATTCTCGACATCCTTCTGGGATTCGTCAGTTGTACGTTGCCGGACGAATCGGCAAGACCAGCTTGGTTGGCCGAGTTGCGAATCGGAGTTGCAAGCGAAAGGCCGCGACTGGAGCTGTTGAGTACACACGCAAACAGCGAGCTCGCCGAACTGGCTTGCGATTTGCTGAAGGAACTGGATTCGCCGCAAAGCTGCTAGAAGCTCCACGCGGCCAACAGCGGACGGCTAAGCGCAGTTCCCGAAGGGCGCACGTACTGCCCGCAAGGCGTTCAAGAATCAGCCAACTCGTACTTAATGCAGCGTGACCATCGCTTTTCATTTCCTTGACGCTGGCCGGCAATTGACGCCATGGTTGCCGCGAACGCGCGAACTGCTGTCATCGGTGGAGGGTGATGTAGCGAGGTTGCTCCATGCAGATCGAATTGATGTTGTGACCTATGTGTCTGATGAAGTGATTCCCGAGCTTGGTGTTAATGGATTTTCCGAGGGTCGGCACCTCATGCATCTGAAGCTAGACCCCAGGAACGCTAACTTCGTAAAGCACTTTGAGACGGCGGTTCCATCTCTGTTTGCCCACGAGGTTCATCATTGCATGCGGGAAGGGCGCGTTGGCTACGGTGCGACGTTGCGCGGTGCCTTGATATCCGAGGGCCTCGCATGCCACTTCGAGGCGGAGGTCACGGGACGCGTGCCCTTTTACGCAACCGCGCTGTCGCCTGCGCAAGTCGATGCCATGCTGCAACGCATGTTGCCGCAATTAGATGCGGCTTGGTACAACCATCCTGCGTGGTTTTTCGGCAGTCCGCGCGAAGAGATCCCAAGGAACTGTGGCTACTCGGTCGGGTTCGGCCTGGTAGGCGCCTATTTGACTCGCAATGGTTTAACGGCGAGTGGCGCGGTTGGGGTACCTGTAGCATCTTTCTTCAACTAGGACGCGCGTTGTGCAGAAGGCAGAATCCGGCCAGGACCAGACCTTGGAATGAACGATGGATGACGACTTCTCAATCGACGCGCCTTACTCACCCGTCATTGCCGTACTGTTTCTGAGCAAGGAACGTGTGGAGGTGGCCGTTGAGGGGGAACCGGACATACATTGCTTTGCGACTGAGAACTCGGACGCCGGGCTGTCTGAGTTCGAGCAGCAGTTGAGCGCCTGTAAGTTTCGGGCCCGCCCAATCATCACTTTGTGCATGTCTCCAGATGGAGCCTTTGAGGGCCGCTTCTTTCAAGAAATGCACGCAGCCCCATTGTTGAGGCACATATTTCCCCAACCGCGATTTTTGGCATTTGCGGACTCGGTAGGTAGATCCCCGTTCAGTGCGGAGACGCTGCTTCTAGCCTTTCGGGAGCTCTTCCCGCGAGCTGTGAACCTCCCGCCGGACAAATGACGCCGCCCTTGTCGTCAGTGGGTTCCCGACTTCCGATATTTTCGCGTTGGGCCCATCTGAGACATTCATCTTTCTTGGAAGCGGTCCGTGGTGTGCTGTCTGGAGCCGCAAAGATGACACAAGACACATTGTCCTTTTCCCGCGGCGGGATCTGCGCAAAACCATCGAGCGTTGCGGCGACGCGCGTGAGCGTGCGAGCCATGTAGTCGAGCGTGGCTCTGGCAACACCATCGTCCAGCGACGACAGGAGTGTGGCGCTCTCGGCTTCGCGAAGCTGGAACCGGGCCCCGGGCGCTTCCCGGAACTGCAGCAGCCAGGCCTTTTTCCGCCGCTGCCCATGCATTCGCCTGGACCGTGGGTGGCTCCGTGCTGGAGAGCCAAGACTCGGCCTCCTTCCAATTCATCGTCGGAAAGCCTTCGTGGTCGACCAGGTGCTGACGAGACGGAAATCAGGCAGCCTGTCAGCGGAGATTGTGGTGGGAGGCGAAAGGCTTTGCTGGACGCTTTGTTCGAGGCCACTGGAGGGTGGTCGATCAGGCTGTTCTACCGAACAGGGTACGCAGGAAATTCTCCTTCCATCCGGTTTGCCGAAGAACCCCCCGAGGGCGAGGCAGACATTCACCACCGGAGGCAACACAGGTAGGCCCAGTAGAACAGGGATGCGCATACAAAAAGTACCCACCATGCAACTCGTGATCTGGAACTGGCCATCGAAAGCTTTCGATGCTTTGCCGAGCATCCTGACTTGAGGTCCATGCGGGGGGCGCCGCAAGCGGTGCTGACTGGACCCGAGCGATCTCCGTGTCCATGAGACGGACATTGACAGGCTTGAGCCTCGTCGGGAGGATTCCTTTGGTGGTCAGCTCGTGATGCCGCGCTTGCGTGCGCGGTAGGCCAGTTGGGGACGCGTGATGCCCAGCGCACGCGCTGCGGCAGAGAGGTTTCCCCCGTTTTGTGTCAGCGCGCGGCGTATCAGTGTCTCTTCCACCTGTCCCAGCGAACCGGCCTCTTAATGATCCGGCATGGCGCGGCTTGCGGGCCCGGCCTGGGAGAGAAGCGTGCCGCCGGTGCCGGCAAGGCGACCATCCGATCGGACCGACAGCACGTTCTTGTCCAGTGCCTCGCCACTCGTGAACAGATGATGCACTTCCAGCAGGCTTCCTTCGGGCGCGACGATCACGGCGCGCTCGATCAGGTTCTGCAGCTCGCGGATGTTGCCGGGGTAGTCGTAGTTCAGCAGCGCCTTGACCGCGGCCTGCGTGAAGCCCGAAACCTGCCGCGCGTGCTTGCGGCCATAGTGCTGCAGGAAATGGCTCATCAGAAGAGGCACGTCGTCGCGGAATCGGCCTTCGCGCACGGCCTGGCGCAGATCGACATTGGTGGCCGCGATGACGCGCGTGTCGACCCGAATGCTGCGCGTGCCGCCCACGCGCTCGACTTCGCACTCCTGCAGCGTGCGAAGCAGCTTGCCCTGGGCCGCGTAGCTCAGTGTGCCGATCTCGTCCAGGAACAATGTGCCGCCATGGGCGCGCTCGAAGCGCCCCGGCCGGGACGCGCCTGCGCCGGTGTAGGCCCCAGGCTCCACGCCGAACAGCCCCGACTCGATCAGCGTCTCCGGAATGGCCGCGCAATTCACCGCGACGAAGGGTTTGTCACGTCGCGCGCTGATGCTGCGCAGTATGCTGGCGAACTTCTCCTTGCCGACGCCGGACTCGCTGGTGAAAAGCACCGTGGCCGTGGTCGGCGCCACGCGATGCAAGAGATGGCAGGCCGCGTTGAAGGCGGCGGAGGCGCCCACCATCGCGTCGTTCTTGCGCTGCGCTGCGCTGCGGGCAGCTGCGCCGCCTGCGGCGCCGACCCGCCGTTCTGCGGTGAGCCGACGAAGTCCCGCGCTCGCAGGTAGCGCATGTCCTCTTCCACGTCGTCCCAACGCTCCGCGGATTTACCGATCACACGGCAGTGGCTTTCGCCCATCGAGCGGCAGGCGACCTCGCGGAACACCACCAGGCGCCCGAACAGCGTGCTGACGTACCCGGTGGCATAGCCCACCTGCATCCAACAGGCCGGCGAACCACCGATGCCGTATGCCGCGATGTGCTCGTCGTCCTCGCTCGAGTGGTGCCAGATGAACTCGCCCTCGTAGTCCGAGGTCTCGGGGTCGTAGCGTGCGTGCACCAGTTCGACCTTCACCACGCCCTCCAGGGCATGCAGGCGTGTGCCGGCCATGGCGGCCGCGGCTGGCTCGGCCTGCGGCCAGTGCGCGCGCACCAGCTGCGCGTCGCGTGCGCCGCTGACGTAGCCGCGCGTGAACAGACCCCGGGCCTTCTCCTGGCCCAGGCTGTCGATCAGCTCGCGCCGCAGCGATCCCAGCGCCTCGGTGTGCAGCAGCACCATGCGCTGGTCCTGCAGCCAGATGCGTCCGTCACCAGGCGAGAAGAACAGGCATTCGCTGATGTCGGCGATCGTCGGGTGCTCTTCGCTGCCCACGTAGGAGGCCTCGAAGCGCCCCAGCGCGCGTGCCACTTCGGCGCCGTCGAAACGCCCCAGCGCGGCGCCGGTGGCACGCGCCACATCGGCGAGCGAGATGCGCTGCGGGACCGGCGACGCGGTGAGCCTGGGCAACTTCCAGCTCGCGATCGCACTGCTCGCGAGCAATGGCAATCTGCCGGCGCAGACCATCCTCGTACCGGGTGCCGCAGGCGGCGTCGCGACCGCGCTGGCGCAGGTCGCGCGTGCGCGCGGGCTGCGCGTGATCGGCACGGCTTCTTCCGAGCAAAAGCGCGCCTTCGCGCTGGAGAACGGCGTGAGCGAGGTCATCGACGGCGATCCGGCGACGCTACCCGAACGCGTGATGGCGCTGACCGACGGACGCGGCGCCGACCTCGCGTTCGACCACGTCGGCGGGGCGCTTTTCATCGCCTGCCTGCGATCGCTCGCGCCCTTCGGCATGGCGGTGTCCTACAACATCCTCTCGGGCCCGCCCGCGAACGACGTCTTCGACGAACTGCGCAAGCTGCTGGGCCGGAGCCTGGCGATCCGCACTTTCTCGATCCACACCGTCGACAGCGATGTAGCGCAGCGCGTGGGTTGATGGAGGACGCCATCGCGCTGATGGCGGCAGGGAAGGTGCGTGCGCCGCGCGCCACCCGCATGCCGCTGGCCGAGGCGCGGCGCGCGCACGAGCTGCTGGACCGCGGTGGCTCGCTCGGCAAGCTCGTCCTGGCTCCTTGAATCCACCCGCATCCCACCGAATTCAGCCCGAGGCCATCGTGAGCGCACCCTACATTCCCAATCTGTCGCACTGCGGCATCTTCTGCCGCGATCTGGTCGTGATGAAGCGCTTCTATACGGGCGTGTTCGACATGCAGGAAACCGACCGAGGCATCGGCGGTACCTTCCGCTACGAACTCGTGTTCCTGAGTGGGCGCGATGACCAGCATCACCAACTGGTGCTGGCTGGAGGTCGTGCCGCGAACGCGCCCAGCACCGTGATGCAGCTCTCGTTCAAGGTCAAGACCATCGACCACTTGCGCGAAGCGCGCGGCCGCGCGCTGTCGCTGGGTGCGACGAAGATGCGTGGCCTGAACCACGGCAACGCGCTGTCCATCTACTGCATGGACCCGGAGGACAACACGGTGGAGGTGTACCTTGACACGCCGTGGTACGTCAGCCAGCCGCACGGCGATCCGCTGGATCTCGACGAGGCCGACGAGGCGATCTGGGCCCAGACCGAGCGCGTGGTGCGCTCGGACCCCAGCTTCATGCCGGCGGAAGAGTGGGCCGCCCGCTTCGCCCGACGCAGCGAGGCACTGCGTGCTGCGCGGCGCTGAGCACACGACGGGGGCCTGGAGTGCGGGCTTCCTGCCCCTGCGGGAGCAGTGAGCAAGTCCCCTGCGCTGTGGAGGTTGGTGGCTTCATGCCGGATGCAGGCACCGAAGCGCGGCCGGCATGGATGGTGTGACGCGTGGACCGGCCGATGATGACGGTCGCAGTTCAACGACAAGTGCCTTCGACGCAGGCACCGTGTGTGATGTCCATGGGCTGGCTGCATCAGATCGCTCGAGCGTGCTAAAGAGGTGCGAGAGCGGCGTTGAGGACGGCCTGGCGCCTCATGGGGTGGTCAACGAGTTCAAGGAGGCCTGGCCACGGAGTTCAGGCAGGCCGGTCAGGGGATCCGAAGGACCGCATCTGCCGACGTCAGCGATGCCGCTTCACACGCATTCGGGTGCGAGCCGGTCGAGGACTTCGACAATGCTTTTCACCAGCCGGTCCGAGTATGGCTTCGAGGGATGCAGCACGTCCTCCATTTCTTGGGGCGTGAATCTCACGGCATCCCAATCGGCAAAGGGAACGCGCAAGTCGGAGGCCAGTCGACGGATGGATTGATTCGCCGCAGTCCGCCCGGGAATCGACACCGGCTGCCGGGAAAGTCCCGTCAGGATGGGTTCCCGGCCTTCGCGGCGAACGGTCTCGATCATCGAGCGCAACGAAACTTCGAGTGGAAGACGCTGCATCGTGTCATTGATCCCGTGCTCGATGACGACAAAGCGCCCTGTCCGGGGTTCGCTTCCAAATGTCTTTGCCCGCAGGGTGGCCGTCTCGCCATTGAGCGAGAAGTCCTGCACGGCATAGCGGGGCCGCAGGCGCTTCAGCGTGGCCGCGGGTGGCTCGGCCAGGCGAAGGTTGCCCTTGTAGCCGCCATGCATGATCGAGTCGCCGTAGAGATCGACGCTGCAGACGGCAGCTTCGGCGGGTGTCTTCGTGGACGATGGCGACGAGGGCGCAGCGACGGAGGCCGTGGGAGCGGGGATGCTGTCCTTGACGGGGACATCGGTTCGCATGGAGCACGCTGCAAGTCCGAGCAATCCCACGATTGCGGCAGCACTCCTGCGATGACATGGAAATCGGAGATGGCTTGGCATCGTCCTACTGTCGTAGGGCGATGCGTTAAGCGATGTCTGCCTGTGTCAAGATATGCAAAGATCCGGCCGCCCTTCGTCCACGGGCGGCATTCCGCCAGGTGAAGGTCATGGGGCCGGCCATGAGATGGGTCATGCGCGCCGTGGGACTTCTTCCGCGTTGCGGGCACGGGGCTGCATGGCCCGCAGGCGTTGCCACATGCCGACCAGAATGGATCGACCGGACGCAGGTTCCCTGGGGGGGGCCTGTTCCTCTTCCAGCCACCGCGCGAATGCTTCCCTGCCGCTGCCCGACCAGTGCAGATGCACGCTGCGCATGTCCGCAGTTGAGCGCATGGCATTGCGCTCGAGCGTCCATGGGTAGAACTCCTTAAAGCCGCGCCGGAACAGGATCTCCAGAATCCAGTGGGATTGGTAGTCGGCCCGGCCATGCAGGACGAAGCTGCCGTCGGCCGCGAGAATCTTCGCGTCGAGCACCTGATACGTGTGCTCGAGAAGGCTCCGCTTCGGGTCGAGCTCGATGGCATTCCATTGCCTGACGTAGCGTCCATGCATCCCGAACAGGGCCTGCCTCGTGGCGACGTCGTCCAGTACCGTGCCGAACTCGGCGCAGGACCACCGCTGGCCGTCGGGAGGCTGCCCGCCTATCCAGTAGTCGCTCGATCCGTGCATGGCGGTTCCTTCCGCGCACACCCTGCCGCCGTCAGCGACGCGTCCAGCCGCCGGGACTCAGGCGCCAGCCCCGGCCATCCCGCACCCAGGCCGGCGAGCGGTACCTGTAGCCCGGGCGTGCCGTTTCCCATCGGCCGGGCACCCATTCATGGCGGCCATCGGCCCAGCCCCAGTAGCCGCGGATCCACATGGCGCCGGCAAACGGCGGCGGCGGTAGGGCCTCCTCATAGGGGGCTGGCGGTGGCACGTCGATGATGACGGCGCCTTGGTTGTAGTAGGGCGGCGGCGCCGGGGGCGCAACCACGGGCGGGGGAACGGGTGCGAGCGGAACGGGTGGGGGGGGAGGCAAAGGGTGCCGAACCGGTGGAGGCGGGATCGGAGCGAGCGGGACAGGCGGCGGCGGGACCGGCGCGAACGGATCGGGCCCGACCGGGACGGGTTGCGCGGCGGCGCCTGCGGACAGAAGCAGCCACAGGGCCAATGTGACAACTGCAAGCAGGATGGCCGACAGCGTTTGCGGGGCAGCGACGCCGCTGGGGCGTCGGGCTTGCTCAGGCGTGAATGGCATGGACAGGTCTCTGGAAGGGGGCAGAAAGGCAAACATGGATCGAGTGATCGGCCTCCGGCATGGGCGCCTGGGGTCGAACGCAGGACGGGCGCATCAAGGCCGAGGCATCGGTCCCGGCAGAGGTCCTGGTACCAGCGGAACCGGCGCCGGTGGTGCCAGCAGGACGGGAGCAGGCACTGGCACCGGTGGGGGAAGGGGCGCCAGGGGCACACAAGCTGACAGAAGCAGCACAGACAGAGAGAACGCGACCGTGGCTGCAAGCCTCAGGTCAAGAAGTGGCGTTTTGTTGGGCATGAAGGCATCCGTTGATCGCTCAAGTGCAACGTGGCTGCCCTCAGCCAGTCTGCTCAAGCGTTCAAGGATCGTAGGAGCGCTGCACGTTCACCACGGTTCAGCGACGTTAAGCAGGGTAAAAATCAACGTCGGCCTTGCCCCGACGCTTCAGTTCATCACCCGCGTGCTGGCAGTGTCAGCGTCACGACGAGACCGCCCCCTTCGCGCAAGGTGGCTTCCACGCTGCCTCCATGCAGCAGCATCGATCGGCGTGCGATCGCGAGGCCCAGGCCGGTGCCGCGCACCGATTCACTGCCTTCGACCCGCGTGAAGGGCTCGAAGATCGCCTGCAGCATCTCCGGCGGCACGCCGGGGCCGCGATCCCGCACGGTGGTGACGAGCGCCTCGGCTCCTTCGTCGATGACCGCCTCCACGCCGATCTCGCTGCCCGCCGGACTGAACTTCAGCGCATTGCGGATGACGTTCTCGAACGCCCTGTAGAGAAGCTCGCCGTGTGCCTCGATCACGAAGCTGCCCGGCGCATCGAGCTGCAGCGTCCGTTGCGATGCGTGGGCCTCGAAGCCGGCATCGTCGGCGATGGCCTGCAGCAGCTCGATGACGTCGACGCGCTGCCGCGGTGCGCCGGCGGAGCCCGCGTCCAGCCGATGCAGCGTCAGCAATTCCTCGATCAGCATGTCCAGGCGTTCGCTCTCGCGTTCGATGCGCTCGATCATCACGGCCGTCTGCGATGGATCCTGGCGCAGCAGGCCGATCGCGGCCTGCAGGCGGGTCAACGGCGAACGCAATTCGTGCGAGATGTCGTGCATCAGCGCGCGGTTGGCCTGCGCCAACTGCTCGATCCGCACAGCCATGCGATCGAAGTCGAGCGCGAGGTCGGCGATCTCGTCGCGCCGGCCGCTCATCAGCGGTTCGACCCGGGTGTCCAGCCGGCCCTCGGCAAAACGATCGAGGGCCCAGCTCAGGTGGCGCAGGGGACGCGAAAGGTACCACGCGAACACGAGGCTGATGAACAGCACCGCGATGACGGCCGACAAGAACGGAACTATCGGGATCGGACCCCACATCGCCATCCCTTCAGGTGGCGGTGGCGCATGGCCAGTGAGCTGCATATAGCCCACCGTTCCGCCGATGGCCAGCACCATGCACATGACGATCGCGAGCAGCAGCTTCCAGAAGAGGCGGCCAGGTCCATCGCGGCGGCGTCGTGGCGCCATGGCTAGTCTTCCAGCAGCTGATAGCCTCTGCCGCGCACACTCTGGATCCACGACTGGCCGTCCGAGCGCGTGCCGAGCTTCTGGCGGATGCTGCTGATATGCACGTCGATGCGACGGTCGAAGCGCGCCAGGGGCCTGCCGAAGGCCTGCTGCGAGATGGCGTCCTTGCTGACGAGTTGTCCGGCATGACGCGCCAATACGTCGAGCAGGCTGAACTCGGTGCCTGTCAGTTCCAGCGGCTTGCCGCACCACAACGCACGTCGACTGCTGGGCCACAGCGTGAGCTCCCCCACTTGCAGCATCCGTGTATTGACCTGTTGTGTACTGGCCGGCTCCCGCACCCCGGTGCGGCGCAGGATCGCGCGGATGCGCGCGGCCAGCTCGGCGGGCGTGCAGGGCTTGGGCACATAGTCGTCCGCACCCATGTCGAGGCCGACGATGCGGTCGATGTTTTCGCCTCGCGCCGTGAGCATCAGCACGGGCACCTGGCTGGTGGCGCGAATGCGGCGCAGCGTCTCCACGCCCGACATGCGCGGCATCATGATGTCGAGGACGACGATCGCGTATGCGCCGCGGACCGCCTCGGCGGCGCCACTCTCGCCGTCTTGCACTGCATTGACGTCGAAACCTTCGCGCGCAAGATAGAGCGACAGCATCTCAGTAAGGGCGATGTCGTCATCGACAAGAAGTACGCGAGGCATGGGACGGTCGTGAATAGGACTTGCAGTATCGCGCCGTTTGATGGCCCGGCGCGCATCGGTGCCTGGACTTTTACCCAGCTTAACGTCTCTGAACCGAGGTGAACAGAGGGCGTTCCTAAGATTCGCGCCTTCTCACTCGCGTTACGCATCTTCCCTTGGCAACCCGTCTTTTCACCGTCCTCGTGCTGGGTGCTGCAAGCCTCGTGCTTGCAGCATGCGCCACCAGGCGTACCTACTCCGAGCCGGTGCTCGAAACTCCTCCTGCCTGGCAGGCCGTGCTGCCGCATGGCGGCAGCGTCGGCGCGATGCGCGACTGGTGGCGGCAGTTCGACGACCCCGTCGTTGCGCAGCTGACCGCGATCGCGGAAAGCGACAGTCCAAGCCTCGTGAAGGCGTGGGCCGCCATTGAAAAGGCGCGTGCCACGCTCACCACCTCTCAGGCGAGCGGCTTGCCGAGCCTCGACGGCAGCGCATCGGTCACCCGCGCGCGGCAGCAGTCGGTATCGGGCGCACTGGCAACGACGACGACACGCAGCGCGGGCCTCGATGCGGCGTGGGAGATCGACCTGTTCGGCAAAGTGCGAAACAACATCGAGGCGGCTGAGGCCCGCGCCGGCGCACGCGTGGCCGATTGGCACGATGCCCGTGTGTCACTCGCGGCGGAGGTGGTCGACACCTATGTGCAGTACCGTGGTTGCGAGCTGCTCGTCGATGCCTACGAGCGCGAGCGGGTCTCGACGGCAAAGACCGAGCGGGCAACGGCCGTCGCGGTGCGCGCGGGCTTCAGTTCGGAGTCCGATGCTGCGCTGGCGCGCGCCAGCCTGGCGAGCACGACTTCGACGCTGTTGTCGCAGCGCGCCCAGTGCGATCTGCTCGTCAAGTCTCTTGTCGATCTGACGGGGCGCGACGAGCAGATGCTGCGCTCGTTGCTGTCCAGCGGCAAGACCGGCGATGGAACCGGCAGCGGCCGCCTGCCCCTGCCGGCCGGACTGGAGGTCCAAAGCGTGCCTGCCAATGTGCTGCGGCAGCGGCCTGACCTTGCATCGCTGGAACGGGAGCTGGCCGCGAGCAGCGCGGAGATCGGCGTGGCGCAGGCCGACCTGTACCCGAGCCTGTCGCTCTCGGGATCGATCTCCGTCTCGGCGACGCCGGGCGCTTCGGCGCTCACGACATGGTCGCTCGGTCCCTCGCTTTCGATACCGCTGTTCGACGGGGGAAAGCGCCGCGCCGCCGTCGTCACCGCGCGTGCCAACTACCAGACGGCACTCGCCAACTACCGGCAGGGCGTGCGCACCGCGGTGAAGGAGGTCGAGCGTTCGCTGGTCAACCTGGACAGCACCGCGCGCCGCGTCGATGAGGCGCAGCGCGCGGCCGACGACTACCGCCGCTACTTCCAGGCCACCGAGACGAACTGGCGTGCGGGCCTCGAGAGTCTGCTGACCTTGGAGGAGGCGCGGCGGTCGGCCCTGTCGGCCGAGATCAGCCTGATCACGCTGCAGCGCGACCGCGTCGAATACTGGATCTCCCTCTACAAGGCACTCGGCGGAGGCTGGCAGGCGGGTGCGTCCGCGTTGCCCGCATCGCAAACCGGCGGGCCGGTGGAAGCATCGAAATCAAACTCATGAAGACTCTGCTCTCGAATAGAAAATTCCGCATCTGCGCAGGTGTGCTGGCCGTGGCGCTGGCGGTCGGTGCCGTCGCTTGGCTCGAACGTCCCAAGACGGCGTCCACCGCACCGACGGCGGACGCAAAGGCCCCGAGCGTGCTGACCGTCAGCGTGGTCGCGCCGAAGACCGAGAACTGGCCCGACGTCGTGCAGGCCAGCGGCCAGCTCGCTGCCTGGCAGGAGATCATCGTCAGCCCCGAGACCGGCGGACTGCGCATCGCCGAACTCTCGGTGGACGTGGGGGCGAAGGTCAAGCGCGGCGATCTGCTCGCGCGGCTGGCCAGCGAGAGCCTGCAGGCCGATCAGCGCAAGCAGCAGGCCGCCGTCGCGCAGGCACGCGCGTCGCTGGAGCAGGCAGTCTCGAACCTGCGGCGCGCGAAGATGGTCGAAGAAAGCGGATCGCTGTCGGCGCAGAAGGTGGAGGACTACCGCATCAGCGAGGCGACGTCGCGCGCGTCGCTTGCGTCTGCGGAGGCCGAGCTCGACAGCATCCAGCTGAAGCTGCGGCAGACCCGCATCGTCGCCGTCGACGATGGCGTCGTGTCGTCGAAGTCCGCGGTGCTCGGCAACGTCGTCAGCGCGGGTGCCGAAATGTTCCGCATGGTGCGCCAGGGCCGCATCGAGTGGCGTCCGGAGCTCGATGCGCGCCAGGTGTCGAGCCTGCGCACAGGTCAGAGCGTGCGGGTGACATTGCCTGACGGTGAGCTGGCCAGAGGGCGCGTGCGGTTGGTCGGCCCGACGCTCAGCACGAGCACCGGCCGTGCGACGGTCTACGTCAGCCTCCAGGCGAACAGTCCGGCGCGGCTCGGCACGTTCGTGAACGGGGTCATCGAGCTCGACCCCCGCGCGGCGCAGACGCTTCCGCAGACGGCCGTGACCTTGCGCGACGGCCGCGCCTATGTCTACCTGCTGGGCGCCGGGGGCAAGGTCAGCAGCCGCCCGGTGACGACCGGCCGCAGACAGGACGGCCGCGTGGAGGTGGAGGGCCTGCCCCCCGATGCGCGCGTGGTCGCCGAAGGCGGGGCCTTCCTGTCCGAGGGGGCGCAGGTGACCGTGGTCCAGTCGACGGAAACGCACGGCGCGGCGCAGGAGGCGGCGCGATGAACTTCTCTTCGTGGTCGATCCGCAATCCGGTGCCGGCGCTGCTGCTCTTCGCGCTGCTCACCGTGCTGGGACTCATCGGCTTCCGGCAGCTGCAGATCCAGGACTTTCCGGACATGGATCTGCCGACGGTGCAGATCGCAGCGACGCTGGAGGGCGCCGCACCCTCGCAGCTCGAAACCGAGGTCGCGCGCAAGATCGAGGACAAGCTGGCCTCGCTCAGCCGGCTGGACCACGTCACGACGACGATCACGGACGGCTCGGTGTCCATCAGCGTCAGTTTCGAGATCGACAAGAACGGCGAGGAGGCCCTGAGCGAGGTGCGCAACGCCGTGGACAGCGTGCGCGCCGAGCTGCCGTCGAGCATGGCCTCGCCGACGGTGTCGAAGCTCACGACGGCGGGCTCGGCCTTCCTGACCTACACGATCGCATCGGACAAGCTCGACGAGCAGGACCTGTCCTGGTTCGTCGACAACGACGTCACGAAGGCGTTGCTGGCCGTGAAGGGGGTGGCGTCGGTCGCCCGCGTCGGCGGCCTGGACCGCGAGGTGCATGTCGATCTCGACCCCACGCTGATGGCAGGCCTCGGCGTCACGCCCTCGGACGTGTCGGGCAGGCTGAAGTCGACGCAGAAGGAGAGCTCCGGGGGGCAGGGTGACATCGGCGGCCAGCGGCAGTCGACGCGCATGATCGCGACCGTCGGCACCCCGGCCGATATCGCTGCGATCACCGTGCCGCTCGCGGATGGCCGCTACGTGAGGCTGGACCAGATCGCGCGCATCAGCGACGCTCGCGCCGACCCCACGACGCTCGCGTTCATCGACGGTCGCCCTGTCATCGGCTTCCAGGTGACGCGGTCGCGCGGTTACTCTGACGTCGGTGTGGCGAACGCCGTGCGCACTGCGGTCGGCAGCTTTGGGCAGGCACACCCCGAGGTCAGCATCGCAGAGGCGAGCAACACGGTCGCGCCGATCGAAGACAACTACGAGGGCTCGATGCACCTGCTGATCGAGGGCGCGCTGCTCGCGATCGTCGTTGTCTGGTGGTTCCTGCGCGACTGGCGTGCGACCTTCATCTCGGCGACCGCCTTGCCGCTGTCGATCATTCCGACCTTCGGCTTCATGGCGCTGGCGGGCTATTCGCTCAACACGATCACGCTGCTGTCGCTGTCGCTGGTCGTGGGCGTCCTGGTCGACGACGCGATTGTCGAGATCGAGAACATCGAGCGCCACCTGCGTATGGGCAAGACGCCCTACCAGGCGGCGATGGAAGCGGCCGACGAGATCGGCCTGGCGGTCATCGCCACCACCTTCACGCTGGTCGCGGTGTTCCTGCCGACGGCATTCATGAGCGGCATCCCGGGGAAGTTCTTCCGCCAGTTCGGCGTGACCGCATCGGTCGCGGTGCTGGTTTCGCTGCTCGTCGCGCGGCTGCTGACGCCGATGATGGCCGCCTACCTGATGAAGCCGGTGAAGGCGGGGGCGCACGGCGATGCCGATGGTCCGCTGATGACGCGCTACCTGGGCTGGGTGCGCAAGACCTTGTCGAATCGCGGTGCCGTCGTGGCTGCCACGGTGTTCTTCTTCATCGCCACGGCCGGTGTTGCAACCCGCCTGTCCACTGCCTTCATGCCGGCGCAGGACAAAGCCCAGAGCGTCGTGACGATCAAGCTGGCACCCGGCAGCACGCTGGAGATGACTGCGGCGGCGAGTCGCCGTGCCGCAGAGCTGCTGGGCACGCTGCCCGAGGTGCGCGGCGTCTTCATCTCCGCCGGCACCGCGACAACTTCGGGAGGACCCGTGATGTCATCTTCGGCAGACCTGACGAGTGCGACGTTGACAGTCAATCTTGTTCCACGTGGCGAGCGTCAACTCAAGCAGTCGGGCGTGGAAGCAAAGATGCGTGAGTTGCTGCAAGCGATCCCCGGCGTACGTGTTTCGGTCGGCGGTGGCAACAGCGGCGAAGCACTGCAGATCACGCTTGCCAGCGACGATCCGCAGGCATTGACGCGCGCTGCCGAGCAGGCCGAGGCGCAGCTTCGCACGCTCAAGGGCATCGGCAACGTCACGTCGAGTGCCGCGCTGCAGCGCCCGGAGATCCAGGTGCGCCCCGACAGCGCGCGCGCGGCCTCGCTGGGCGTCACCTCGGAGTCGCTTGGCGACGCGGTGCGGCTGGCAACCTACGGCGACTACTCGACGGTCCTACCGAAGCTGAACCTGCCGCAGCGCCAGATCGCGATCCGCGTGCGCATGGACCCGGCGCTGCGCGGCGACCTCGGCACCGTCGCCAACCTGCGCGTGCCGGGCAGCAACGGCAGCGTGAGCCTGGGCTCGGTGGCCGAGGTCACGCTCGGCAGCGGACCCTCGCAGATCGATCGCCTCGACCGCTCGCGCAACATCACGCTGACCGTAGAGCTCAATGGCCGCGCGATCGGTGACGTGCGCCTCGAGGCGATGCAGCTACCAGCGCTGCGCGCCCTGCCTGCTGGCGTTCGCAGCGTCGACCAGGGCGACGTGCAGCGCATGAGCGAACTGTTCCAGAGCTTCGGTACCGCCATGGCGATCGGCATCTTCTGCATCTACGCGGTGCTGGTGCTGCTGTTCCACGACTTCCTGCAGCCCGGCACGATCCTGTCGGCCCTGCCGCTGGCGCTGGTCGGCGCGCTGTTCTCGCTGTGGCTGACGCACCAGGCGTTCTCGATGCCGGTGGTCATCGGCGTCCTGATGCTGATGGGCATCGTGACGAAGAACTCGATCCTGCTCGTCGAGTACGCGATCCTGGCGCGGCGAGAGCGCGGCCTCGGGCGCTTCGAGGCGCTGATCGACGCCTGCCACAAGCGGGCGCGGCCCATCGTGATGACCACCATCGCCATGGGGGCGGGCATGCTGCCCAACGCCCTCGGCCTCGGGGCGGAGCCCAGCTTCCGTCAGCCGATGGCCATCGTGGTCATCGGCGGCCTCTTGACCTCGACGGTGTTGAGCCTGCTCGTCGTGCCGGTCGTCTTCACCTTCGTCGACGACTTGCTGCAGGTGCTTCGGCGCGCCATCGCGCGCCGGGAACCGGATGTGCCTGCACGCGATTCGGTCACCGAGAGCTGAGCGGCCCGGCCCATGCAGTCGCTTGCAACGCAAGAAGATGCCGGTGGCATCGCGGACCGATGAGCAAGGAAGCTTCACCGATGGAATTCGGGCGCCCGGATCATCTCTTCGTGGTGGAGGGCGACGTCGCGTTCAGGGACATGCTCTGCTGCTACCTCGAGGAGCAGGGCGTCGCGAGCACGCCCATGGCAAGCGCCGAGGAGATGCTGCGTCGCATCCACCGCGTGCGCCCCGACCTGATCGTGCTGAACGCACGGCTTCCGAGAATGTCGGGGCTCGATGCCTGCCGCCGCTTGCGGGCGGACGGCGACAAGGTGCCCATCATCTTCCTCACGCCTCGCGACGAGGAGATCGACCGGCTGCTCGGCCTGGAGATGGGCGCGGATGACTGCCTGAGCAAACCGTTCTCCGCGCGCGAACTCGTCGCTCGGGTGCGGGCCGTGCTGCGGCGCACCGCGTTCACGCCGGGTGCGCCGCTCGCGACGGGCGCCTCGATCCCGATTGGAGCCTGCGTGTTCCAGGTCGGGCAGCGCAGTTTGGACTGCGGTGGCGAAATTCGCGTGCTCAGTACGGTCGAGTACGCGATGCTTGCCGAGTTGGCCACTAACGCCGGCGTTCCGATCTCTCGGGAGCGGCTGCTGGCCGTGTCGCATGGGCGCGAGCAAAAGGTCTCTCTGCGCGCGGTGGATGCCGCGATGGTTCGCCTGCGCCGGGCGCTGGAGCCCGATCCGGCCCATCCACGGTACATCCAGACCGTACGCAAGCACGGGTATGTTTTCGTGCCTGACGGGATCGGCAGACGAGCCATCTGAGCATCGGGTGCCGGATGCCGAACCGGATGCCCCTCATGGCCGATCGCCGGTGTCGGTCCCTTGTTCGGGGCTGGTGAGGTTCTCGCCGCCACGCGGCCGACCTGAAACAACGGCGCCAAGAGTTGGCACGCCCGATCGCCGTTCTTGACAGCGGGGAGGCCTTGCCAAGGTCGATGCGGCCTGGGCGTTTTGGCCGCTTGCGTTCCTTGTCGTGAGCAGTGCGGGCCCGCGGCGGCGATGGATGGCGGCCCGTGATCATGGCCGGATCCACTGAGCCGGCTCGGCGGACGGATCATCACAGTCCGATGATGCGAGGCGCGCGGGGGGCCGCCCCGTGGCTGCCTTCGCAGCCGAAGGCGGACTGCCCCTCCTGCGCAAGGCGACTAGGTGCAATCTCCCAGCCGGCGCGCCTTCACGGTGTGCTGGATCGTGCGGGTGCCGAGGAACTTCATTTCCAGCGTTTCCTGCAGGCTTACCTGGTCGGGCTGCGTTGTTGCGCTTCCGGCCCCGGTCATCGTCGGACTTTCGCAGGTCGATGTCCACGAAGAGGTAGGACCTTCGCGCCGAACCTGGGAGTACTCGCATTTTGGGGGCGGCTTCGAGGCGTCGTCCGAGGGCTGAGGCGCGGCCTCCATCAGCGCCTTCTCCGGGACGGCGCCGAGCGCTGCCGCCGAAAGGCACGTGGTTCGAACACGCTCCGAGGAATCGCCGAAGGGCAACCCCTTGAAGGAGCCCGTCAATTCCCACTGACCGGGCCTTACGGCCACCTGCGCGAACGTGCTCGCATGCATCGCCATTGCGAGCCAGAAGACCAGTCGCGCTTTCGCTATCGCCATGAATCACTCCTTGAATGAAAGGAGGTCCAGCTTAAGACGCTGCACAAGCGAAGGCGATGGTGAAGCATGACGAAATGTGATGCGAAGGAGGCGCGCGTCACGTGACGTCACTTGCGCGAGTGATGTGTTTGGCGGATGCGACGTCCGTCGGTGGGGTGCCCGGTCCGGTCCCCGTGCACAAGCGTGCGGTGTCTGGCATCCGGATCGCCGTTCTCCTGCTTCGCCGAGGCCATCTTTTACCTTGGTTAACGCTGCCGAACGCTGATGAACAGAAGCGTTCCTAAGTTGCCCTGGAGCAGCTGAGCAGCTCGTTGGATCACTGGCATCGGTGTTGAGATCAGCACCGAAAACAGACGATCCCCGCAGCGACGATCTGCCTGCGGCGCCGTATTCCCTCTATCAACAAAAGCATCATGAATTGTTTCTCTCGACTGGTGGCATTGACCTCGATTTCCATCGCCTCGCTCCTGGCAGGCTGCGCAACGGATGTGCAAACAACCCCGAAGGCTCTGCCAAAAAGCGTGCCCGGCATCGCCGTCACGACGGATTGCGGGAAATGTGAAGTGCCCGTGGAGGTCACAGAGTTGATCCGCACCGGCTATGCCGTGGCGGCAGCGAAAGCGGGTGTTCCGATCGCCAACGACAAGCAGATCACCTTGACGATCAAGGACTACTCGGAGCGCAGCATGGTGGTGCGATTCGGCTCGGTGGTTGCGGGGCCGCTGGCCTTTGCGTTGAAGGATGAGATCAAGGCTGTTGCAGTGGTCGATGGGAAGCGATCACCGCTGGAGTACAACCACCGCAACCCCTTCCAGGGCATCAAGTCCGTTGCCGAGAAGATGGGTGAGCTGAGTTTCGAGACCGTCACCAGATGACCCGCTCGCGCGTGTTCGAAAGCGGGCGCCGAGCAGCCGGCCGTCCGGCTGCAATGACGAAATTCATCATCGCGTCATCGTGCAAGCCGCTGGCGATACGGCCCGGCCGCGCAAGACCTGCGTCAAGTGCAGTGCACCTTCCTGCGGTGCCCGTCGAACCGGGCCCGGTCTCTTCCGTGCGAAGAGGCCTCGTTCTCTCTTTTCACAACCGGAGCATTCCATGACCTTTCCTCACCTTTTCCGCGTTGCAGGCAGCGCAGCATTGCTCGTCGCGGCTTTCAGTGCCCACGCGGGCAGCTTCCCCTCGTCCGCGGCCTCCAGTGCCGGGTCTGCGTCGAGCGGCAGCGTGTCCGACTCACTGCGCGGGTCGAGCAGGAGCTCGTTCGACGGCGGCAAGGTGGCCGAGGGCGACTACCGCATCACGGAGATCGCACAGGCCGGTGACCGTGAGGGCTTCACACGTGTCGCAATGCAGAGCGACAGCGACGCGCAGCGGCGCTTCGTGCTCGAACTGCCGCAGGCCACGTTCGCGAAGGAGCGCCTGGGGCTCGGCGACCTCGTGCATGCACAACAGCGCGCCTACGGCACCGCCTTCGCACGTGGCGACTCGCGCGAGGCGTTCTACCTGGTGCTCGCCGACGACTGGTACGGCGGACTGGCGGCGCGTCCCGTGAGTCTCTGACCATGTCTTGGGTCTTCCTTTGCCGGCTTGCGCTGACGGGTTTCGTGGTGATCTGCACCTTCACGGCACGCGTTGCGGACGCGGCCCCTGCATCCTTGCAGTTGTGCGATCGCGTGACCCCGCTCGACGCCAGTCAACAGGATCGCGTGCTACGCTTTGCCGCCGTCTTGCAGGAAGCCTTGTCACAGACCGGTAGCGACACGGTGCTGATCAGTCGCTCCGGCCTCGATCTTTCTCGCTTTCGCATCCGCTACTCCCACGCCGCCATCGCCTGGAAAGGCGCGGACGGCACCTGGCTCGCGCGGCAGCTGTACTACGCCTGCGACGAAGGGCACCCGCGCCTCTACGACCAGGGCCTGGCCGGTTTCGTCATGGGCATCGACGACCCGGCGCTGGGCTACGTCTCCATCGTGTCGCTGCCCTCAGAAGCGGCACGGGCTCTGCGCAATGCGGCGCTCGACACGCCGCGCGCCCTGCACCTGCTTGCCGCGCGCTACAGCGCCAATGCCTATCCGTTCAGCCTGCGCTACCAGAACTGCAACCAGTGGGTCATGGAGCTGCTCGCGGTCGCGTGGGGCAAGTTGCCCGACGGGGACGACCTGCGCGAGCGCGCCCAGCAATGGCTGCGCGACGTGCCCTACAGGCCAGAGCCTGTCGATGTCGGTTCGCACGCACTCGTCTTCGCGTCGAACTTCGTGCCGCTGCTGCACCTGGACGACCACCCTGTGGACGACATCTATGCGCTGAAGCTGCGCGTCAGCCTGCCGTCGACCGTGGAAGCCTTCGTGCGGGAACAGCAACGCGCCGGGACCGAGCGCATCGAGCTGTGTCACGACGGCGGGCAGGTCGTGGTGCACCGCGGCTGGGAGCCTGTTCCTGCAGGCTGCCGGCCCGCAGCGAGCGATCGCATCGTTCTTCTCGACTGAAGCCAACAAGGGCAAACGACAAGCAATGAAAAACCTTTTCTCCAACTTCGCCGTCGCCCATGCCGCTGTGCTTGCGCTCGTGGTGGGCGTCTTTCTGTTGGATGGCTGCGCGCACAAGCAAGCCGACACGCCCCCGAATGCTTCGGATACAGCGGCTTCGGCACCTGCAGAGGGCCCCAACCCATGAATGTCCTGTTGCTCAAATCCGAACACGCGAGGTACGACGAGTTCGGTGGCATGCTCGGAAGATGCGGCTTCACCGTCGATGTGCTCGACCCTTGCGATGCTCGTGCGCGGCTTGTCGCGGGCAAGCCGTACGCGCTGATCCTTGTCGACGCCGTGCAACCGACGGCGGCCCATGTGGCGATACGTTCCGTCCGGCGCAGCAGCAGTGCACCGCTGCTGGTGCTGACGCAAAGAGACCCGGTGGCCGAACGCCTGGAAGGACTGGCGCAGGGCGTGACCGAGTACCTGGTCAAGCCGTGTGCACCCGCCGATCTGGTGGAGCGCGCTTGGGCGCTAGCGTCCGGCGATCGCTACCTGAAGGGGGGCGTGGTGCGGCTGGCGGACCTGGCCATCGACCGCGCAAGCGGCAAGGCCTTTCGTCAGGGCGTCGATCTCAGCCTCAGTTCGACGCTCTTCGAGCTTCTGGACGTGCTGATGGCGCACAGGGGGCAGGTGTTGTCGCGCGCGGAGCTGATCAAGACCGTGTGGGGATCAAGCACCAGCGAAAGGGACAACTTGGTCACGGTGGGCGTTCTGAGGCTTCGCCAGAAACTCGACGATCCGTTCCCCTTGAAGCTGCTTCACACGGTGCGCGGCCGAGGGTATGTATTGAAGCTGTTCAACGATCAGGTGCACGTGCTGTGAAGCTTCAATAGCTCGTGCCCCGATCTGCGGCAGCGAGCCGAGGACCGCTGGGGCGGCAGCCTCCACGACGAAGGGGGCGCGCATGGCGGCAGGGTTGTGACTCGCGCGCATTGCAAGATGGCTCCAGGCAATCCGTGCTTGGCTTGCTCGCGGATCGATCTAGCAGACCGTCGCCGACGCACGAGTACCGATGCTTCGGTTGCCCTGCACCAGCGGTTGGGTACCATTTCCCGGTGCTGCGCTGCATCCACGGCGCGTCCGGTTTCGTTGGATGGCTACATGCCAAGAAGGATGGAACATGGCGGCGTTCTTCATCGAGATGGGCCAGGGCATTCTGGCTCCTGGATACGATTCCAGGACGCGCAAAGGTGATTTGCGCGTGACGACTTCGAATCTGTATTCGTGCGCGCTCATTGGCGGGTACAACGTCCATACCGGATGGGCAGGCGCTTTTCACTATCCCGCAGGAGAGCTGAGCTCGATCACGCCGGAGGAGGTCATGTGGAAAACGTCTTACAGGGGCTACGACAGCGAGATCGAGGACTTGGATTGGTCCCTGGGGAATCTGGCGGAAATCAAAAGAAGAGTTGAGTGCGGAGTCAGGACGATTGAAGGGTTGCTCTCCTGGATTCAAACCCTGCGACCGACGGCGTGCACGGTGATGGAGGGGCGCATGTGTGAATCGCAGGATATGGACAGGCTCCGGGTCTTCCTGGAGGGCCACGGGAGGATCGGCGTGAAGCGCCTGCGGGCTGCGGGCGGCGAGGTCGCGATGAGGTCCTCCAGCGACAAGCCCTTGAAGGTGGCCTTGCTGGGCGAGTTTCTTGGCCCCGTCGGGTTTCATCCTCGGCTCGATGTTCAGTATTTCCCAACGGGCCGTCATTACTTCACCGACCCGCAGAAGAAGTTCATCCTGGTCGGCCACAACGTGACCGCCAAGATCGCAAGCTGGGGGAAAAAGAGGAGGGCAGCGAAGCGGCGTGAAGAACAGCGTGCCGGGGCATGAGATGGAAGTGCTTTCGCTGCGCCGGCCAAGGCTTCAACAGGTCCGTTCTTTTTCCCCGTCGCCGACGTCGTGTGGCCGCGGGCAGAACTGATCGAGCGTCTGGACGATCAGCGGGTCAAGGCGCGGCGTGACCGTAGGGGATGGTCTGGTGGCCATAGCGGCGTACGCGAATGTTCGCTTGCTCGCCGTGGCCGGTGAAATGCTCGAGGGCACACAGACGCGAGCAGTACTCGCCGATCATGGCCGATGCTTCGTCGGTCGTGACCCGCTGGTAGGTGCATGTCTTGAGGAACTTTCCGACCCACAGGCCGCCGGTGTAGCGCGCGGCACCCGAGGTGGGAAGCGTGTGGTTGGTGCCGATGACCTTGTCGCCGTAGGCAACGTTGGTGCGAGCGCCGAGGAACAGAGCCCCGTAGTTTTGCAGACGCTCGAGGAAGTAGTCCGGGTCGCGGGTCATGACCTGCACGTGCTCGGACGCAATCCGATCGGCCTCGCGAAGCATCTCTTCGTCGGTTTCGCACACGATGATCTCGCCGTGGTTGTCCCATGCGACCCGTGCGATGGGGGCGGTGTCGAGCTTCTCGAGCATGAGCTCAATCTGTGCCAGTGTGTCCCGCGCCAGTTTCTCCGAAGTGGTGACGAGTACGGCGGGTGAGGTCGGCCCATGCTCGGCCTGCCCCAGCAGGTCGGTGGCAACCAGCTCCCCGTCCACGCTATCGTCCGCCACGATCAGCGTTTCGGTGGGACCCGCGATCAGGTCGATGCCGATCTTGCCAAACAGCTGACGCTTTGCCTCGGCCACGTAGGCGTTGCCCGGGCCGACAATCATGTCCACGGCCGGAAACTCGCCGACGCCCAGGGCCATGGCTGCGATCGCTTGAACCCCGCCAATGCAGTAGATCTCGTCCGCGCCTGCAAAGTGGATGGCGGCGATGACGGCTGCGCTTGGCTTTCCCTCGTAGGGGGGCGACACGGCGATGACGCGCCTGACGCCCGCCACCTTCGCGGTGACCACACCCATGTGTGCCGATGCGACCAGCGGGTACTTGCCGCTCGGGATGTAGCACCCGACGGTGCCTACCGGAACGTGGCGGTGACCAAGGACGACGCCCGGCAACGTTTCGACTTCGACATCGAGCATCGAGGCACGTTGGTGTTCCGCGAACTTGCGCACCTGTGCTTGCGCGAACTTGATGTCCGCGACCTGCTGCGGCGTGAGTTCGGCGATGCAGGCCTCGATCTGCGCCTGACCGAGGCGGAAGCTTTCTGGTGCCCATTTGTCGAACCTGCCGGAGTATTCGCGCAGCGCGTCTGCGCCGCGTGCTGCGATGTCGCTGATCATGCTCTCGACAGTCGAGCGCACGTGGGCATTGTCGGCTTCACCTGTAGGTTCGGTGGTGGGGGATTTGAGGATGTAGGACATGCGAGTGGAGATGAAGGTTGGGGGTGTTCGATGGGGCCTCCCACCGATGGACCGAATTGTGGAAGTCCCCTCCCACGCCTTCAATTCGCAACGCATCGCCGGATGACGCAGGTTGACGCACGGCCTGCTTCAAAGTGCGTCACCTGCTGGGCGGTCAGCCTTCGCCGCCGATCAGTGGCTGTCCGGCCGGCCCGCCGAGGTAGCGGCGCACCTCCGGTGGAATGGCGGATGCTTCCATGTCGAGCACCGTTGCGAGTCGCAGATGCTGCCGGCGCAGAGGTGAATCCGCTTCGCGCGCAAGAGCGACCCGGGCCGAGAAAGGCTGCCGATAGGAAGTCGCAGCCACCCCGGTGACGACGCCGAACAAGAATCGCACCGGCGTTCGGTGCTGTGGCGTGAGCACCGTGAAGGTGAGTTCATTCCTCTGCTTGCTCTCGAAATCGACCATGAAGATCCGGTCGCCCATCAGCGTGCAAAAGCCTCTGTAGACAAACGAGAAAGCGGTCCGTGCACCGCCATCGAGCTCGGGGAAGCGCTCGACCGTGACGTACTGCGTCAAACCGTCCCTCTCGAACATCCGCGTGACCGAGCGCAAGACTTTCCCCTTGTAGATGGCCGACTGGTGGTAGCGGAAATACAGGCCATGGAAGGCCTGAAGCTCGGCGCCCGCGGCTTGCGCGATCCGCAGGAGTTCCGAGACACCCGAGAGCTTGACCAGATCCGATGCCGCCTCGTCCAAACCTTCGTAGAACCGCCTGAATGCATCGGCCGGCAACGCGAGATCACTCGCGTCCATGTGAAAGTATTTCGCAATCCTGACGAGGATCCTTTGGGAAGGCACATGCTTTCCGGCGAGGTACTTGTTGAACTGCTGGCGGTTCACACCGACACGCACACAGAACTCCGAGATGGAGTGGAACGACTCGGCGAGCGTGAGCAGGTTCGACGCAATCTGGGGCTGCGGCGAAGAGGGATGCGTGGTCATGGGAACCGTACTCGATCAAACAGGAGCGCTTGACTGTACACAGCGCACGTGCGGTCCAGGAGGGGGCGGCGGGCTTCGGATTGGTGCATGCCGACCCTCGTGAGGCATCGACGACCAGGCCGGAACCGCGCGCTTCTACGAGCTTTCCCCAATATCCCCGAGCGAGAAATCGAAGATACTCTCTTCTGACATGTCAGTTGAATATCTGGCATGTTAATTGCGCCGGCAAGCCACCACACCCACTTTTGGAGCAGTAATGACCAAGTTTTCTGTTGCATCGACGTCAAGGCGCGGCCTCTTGAAAGGCGCGGGCACCGTTGGTCTGGCGACGCTGGCGTTCCCAGCCATCTGGACACCGGCGCATGCCCAGGACAAGCGAATCGTCGTGCGGGATCCAGGAGGCCCCTACGCCGATGGCTTCCGCGAAGCCTTCTATCAACCGTTCAAGGCGGCCACCGGGATCGAAGTCGTCCCGATCGTCGCGCAGGCGGATCCGACCGCTCAGATCAAAGCCATGGTCGATGCCAAGAACTACGCGTGGGACATGGCGCTCCTGAATCGCCAATCGGCCGACGTTCTCACCGACACCAAGACAGGCGTCTATCTCGAAGACGTCAATGTGAGCGCGCCGGAGATCCCTGAAAGATTTCGTTCGCAGTATCTGATCGCCACGCTGGTGCTTCAGACGGTGCTCGCAGTTCGCACCGACAAGTTCAAGGACCGCAAGATGCCCAGCTCATGGGCAGACTTCTTCAACGTCAAGGACTTCCCGGGCCGCCGCGCCATGCGGCGTAACCCGGCTGACACGTTGGAGCAGGCCCTGCTCGCTTCGGGTGTCAAGGGCAACGCCCTCTACCCGCTGGACCTGGACAGGGCATTCTCAAAACTGGACGCCATCAAGAAGGACATCCAGGTGTGGTGGACCGGTGGCGCACAGACCTCGCAGCTGCTCAAGAGTGGGGAGATCGACATGTGCCCGACCTGGAATGCCCGCGCGCAGACGGTCATCGACGAGGGTGGACCCGTGAAGATCATCTGGAACGAAGGGCTTTGGAGCTACGAAGGATTTGCCATCCTGAAGGGCACGCCCAAAGCCAGTGCCTGTCGGGAGTTCATTAAGTTCACTTGCGATGCCAAGCGCCAGGCGGCCTACACCAAGTACCTCGCATACGGACCGTCGAACCCGGAGGCCTACAGGCACATCGATCCCGCGCGCGCGCAAACGCTTCCCGCCTTGCCCGCCAATCTGGTCAATTCGGTACAGCTCGATGGGCGCTACTGGGCATCCAACAAGGATGCCGTCAACGAACGCTTCAACACCTGGCTGCTGAGCTGAGAACCTCCGTCATGTCTGTCATCGCTCAAGTTCACTCCCTCGCCCCGCGCCATGTGCACAGTGTGCCGGCGCCACAAGTCGCGCGCGCCGACGCAGCCAAGCTGCGTGTCGCCGGGATCTCGAAGCGCTACGGGGACACCTTCGCCCTTCGAGAGTCGAACCTCGACATTCAAACTGGCGAGTTCGTGACGCTCCTCGGCCCATCGGGTTCGGGCAAGACAACCCTGCTCATGATGATTGCCGGCCTGGTCACACCCACCGCAGGCGATATCTGGATCGATGGGCGTGCTGCCACCAGGCAGCAGCCGTACGAGCGCGACGTCGGAATGATGTTCCAGAGCTACGCCCTGTTTCCGCACATGACCGTGGGCGAGAACATTGCCTTTCCCTTGAAGATGAAAGGCGCGTCCAAGGAGAGCATCCGCAAAGCCGTGAACGAAGTTCTTGAACAGATCAAGCTTCCCTCCCTGCGCAATCGCTTTCCGGGAGAGCTGTCGGGCGGCCAGCAGCAACGGGTGGCGCTGGCGCGCTCCATCGTGCACCGACCCTCCGTCGTGCTGATGGACGAACCGCTGGCAGCGCTGGACAAGTCGTTGCGGACGCACATGCAACTCGAGATTCGGCAGCTCCAGCAGGCCCTCGGCATCACCGTGCTCTATGTCACGCACGATCAGGAAGAGGCGATGACGATGTCGGACAGGATCTGCCTGATGAACGAGGCGCGAATCGAACAGGTTGCGGCGCCGGCAGAGCTGTATTTCTCCCCCCGATCCGTGTTCGCCGCCGGCTTTCTGGGCGAGTCCAACACATTGGAGGGAGTGATCGAGTCCGTCGAAGGCGAGTCTGCGCTCGTGCGTCATGCAGACACTGTCCTCCGCGGACGTTTGATGAACGACGCATGCGTGGGCGCGCGCTGCAGACTGATGGTGCGGCCCGAGGCGCTGAAGGTTTCGGAAGGACCGTGGGTGGCGCTCGGCAACGTGATCGACGCGCAAGTGACGTCTCATGTCATCGGAGGCGCTCTCGCGCGAACGGTCATGCGCGCCAGGACAGGTGTCGAAATCGTGGCCACCCGCCTCACGGCGCGCAGTGGTGCGCGGCCGCAGGGCGATGTGCGCGTCTCGTTTGCCGAAGAGGACAGTCTCGTCTTCGGAGAAGCATCGTGAGTGCGACCGGCGTAAGCAGCCCGCGGTGGACCGGTGTCGCCTTGCTGTCGCCCGCGATGGTCTTTCTGCTCGCGACCGTGTTCGTGCCCGTCGCACTGCTGATGTTCGCGTCGTTGAACGGGCCTTCCGGTTTCTCGTACTCGTCGTTTGCGCGCCTGGTGAACGCGCCCGTTTACTCGCAAGTGATCGGCCACAGCGCCTTTCTTTCGGCTGCAGCTGCCTCGATCGGCGTCCTGGCGGCCTTCCCCGTCGCAGTCGCACTGGCACGCACGAGCGGAGGCTGGCGCCAACTCCTGATGATTGCCGTGCTGCTGCCCTTCTGGACCAGTTTCCTGGTCCGGACGATAGCCTGGATCGTGGTCCTGGGACGCAACGGCCTGGCCAACAGTGTCCTCCTGTCGCTGGGCGTGACATCGCAACCGCTCGAACTGCTCTACACGAACCTGAGCGTCATCGTCGGCCTGGTCCATGTGCTGCTCCCGCTCGCGATCCTGACCATGTTGCCGGTCATCGAGTCGATGGACCGTCGACTGGTTCCTGCGGCGGCGACATTGGGCGCGCGACCGGGGGTGTCGTTCTTCGTGGTCTACCTCCCCTTGTGCGCCGCCGGGTGCACCGCGGCCTGGTTGACGACATTCGTATCTGCGCTGGGTTTCTTCATCACGCCCGCTCTTCTCGGGTCGCCCAAGCAAACAATGATCGCCCAGATCATCATTCAGCAAGTCCAGGAAATGATGGACTGGGGGCTGGCTGCGGCTCTTTCTCTGGTCACCCTGGCGGCGACCCTTGTCATCTACTGGCTCTATGACAAGTTGGTCGGGCTCTCGAGCCTGGCGGGTGAGGCGGCGAAATCGCAGGGCGGCAAACTCAGCAGGATCCGGGACTTGAAGGATGCCCTCTGTTGGCGGCTTGGCCGCGCAACCGACGCCATGTTGAAGCTGCTTCCAGTGCGCCGGCAGGATGAAGGCAAGGGTGTCCCGTTGACTGCACTGCTGATCCTCTTCCTGGCGATTGCCCCGGTGCTGCTGCTGATCCCCGAGTCGTTCACCACGAGCTCGTTCATCGACTGGCCGCCCAAGGGTTTTACGACGAAGTGGTACGAGGACGTCTTCAACTCGCCGGTGTGGGCTGCGGCGACATGGAGATCCTTGGGCGTCGGCATCGTGGCCGCACTGATTGCCAGCCTGATCGGCATCCCCGCGGCCTTCGCTTTTGCGCATCAGCGCGTACCGGCCCGCTCCTTGATGCTCGGTCTGGTGCTGGCGCCGGTGATCCTGCCGCGCATCATCATCGCCCTCGGCTTGTTCTACGTGCTTTCGCGAATGAACCTGGTGGGCTCATCCTTCGCGCTGGCTGTCGGCCATGCTGCGCTGGCCCTTCCGTATGTGGTCATTACCGTGACGGCGACCCTCAAGTCCTACGACCGGCGACTCGATGCCGCTGCCAGCATTCTGGGGGCGAGAACGGGCGCGCGTCTGTCCCGGGTGACCCTGCCCATCATCATGCCGGGCATCGCTTCGGCGCTGATCTTCGCGTTTGCCACTTCCTTTGATGACTTGACCTTGTCGCTCTTCGTCAGCGGTGGCCTGTTCACGACGTTGCCCAAGCAGATGTGGGACGACGCCTTGCTCAAGGTGAGCCCATCGCTGGCCGCTGTGTCGGTGCTGCTGTTTGCCGGCGTGCTGCTTGTCATGGCCATCGTGTACTTCACCCGTGCAGCGCTCGCCCGTCGGCGGTTCGTGTGAGTTCCGGAGTCGAAATGAACGAAGAAATCGTGGTGATCGGCGCCGGGATCGTGGGGGCCTCGTGTGCTGCCCGCCTGGTGATGGCCGGCAAGAAAGTCGTCATCGTCGACCGGCTCGCACCCGGCGATGCATGCTCCTTCGGCAACGCCGGGGGACTCAGTCCGACGATCAGCTTTCCGCTGGCAACACCGGACATGTACAGGCAGATTCCGGGTTGGCTCACCGACCCGGACGGCCCATTGGTGGTCGACTGGAAGTATCTGCCAAAGGCGGCTCCCTGGCTCCTGCGTTTCCTCCGCGAGGGTTCGCCCGCCCGCTCCGCAGCGGCCGCACAGGGCATGCGCACCATGATGCGGGGGGTGTTCGAAGACTATCAGCCGCTGTTCAAGTTTGCCGGGGCCGAGGCACTCATCCACCGTGTGGGCCAGTTGTACGTGTTCGACACGGACGCCGGTTTCGCGAAGGAGCAAGGAGCCATCAAGGCCCGGCGTGAACTGGGTCTCGCGCAGGAAGTGCTCGACAGCCATGGCATTCGCGACCGCGAGCCCGGGCTGGACGCGAGATTCAAGCACGGCGTCTACTTGCCGACCCACGGCCATTGCGCCAACCCCCAGCGCCTCGTCCAGATGCTGGTCCAGGCTTGCATCGAAGCGGGCGCCCGGTTCGTCTCCGGCAGCGTCAAGGGGGTGGAGCCGGTGGCCGGCGGGGTCCGCGTTCATGGTCTGGGGGAGTCGCTGACTGCAGCGTCGGTCATTCTTGCCGGCGGCGTCTGGTCCAACGAGCTTCTGCGACCGCTCGGCTGCGCCGTTCCATTGGAGAGCCACCGCGGCTACCACGTCCAGTTACCCTACGGCACAGCCAAGCGTCCGTCCAGGAACGTCATGTGGACGGAAATGAAGACGCTCGCGACGCCGATGGACGGAGGTCTGCGAATCGCCGGGACCGCCGAGATCGCAGGGATCCACGCCGAGCCCAACGAGCGGCGCTTCGAACTGCTGCAGCGCATCGCCGGGCAGATGTATGGCGGTCTGGAGCCGCGTGGCGCGACCCGATGGATGGGGCACCGGCCCTGCACGCCCGACTCGCTGCCGGTGATCGGTGCGTTGCCGCGCGATTCGCGGATCATTTGCGCGTTTGGACATGGCCATGTCGGCCTTTCCGGCGCTTCTTTCACCGCACGCGTGGTCAAGGGCATTGTCCTTGGAGAGGATACGCAGCCGGAATGGAAGGCGTTCTCCCCGCAACGCTACCTCTGAGAGCTGATTGGAAAAGAACATGCTACCCACACTCGACATTGCCGATGAATCCCTGCCGTTGCAGGAGAGACTGTTCGAAGACATCAAGCGAAGAATCATCACCTGCGAGCTCCTGCCGGGGGCGGAAGTGTCCGAGAGTTCGGTGTCGACCGCGTACGGCATCTCGAAGGCGCCTGTGCGCAGCGCGTTGTCCAGGCTGAAAGAGGCCGGCTGGTTGCAGAGTCTTCCGCGGCGCAGTCATGTGGTGACGCCATTGAAGATCAGCGACGTCAACGAAATCTACGATGCACGGGCCTTGATCGAACCCGAGACCGCTCGACTGGCGGCAGGGAACGTTTCGCGCTCGTACCTGCTGGCGCTCGACGGCGCCTGCGCGCGCGCCTACGACTTGGATGACGCCAATGCAAAGCGCGAATTCCTGCTGGCCAATGCCGCGTTCCACGTCGGCATCGCCAAGGCGTGCGGAAACGCACGTCTGTGCAACATCCTCGCGCAACTGCACGAGGAGTCGCTGCGAGTGCTGTACCTGAGCGTCAGTGTTGCCCAGCGGTCCAAGTCCTGGAAGACCGGACATCAACTGATGATCGAGATGCTGCTGCACGGCGACGGAGTCGGAGCGGCCAAGGAAACGCGCGAGGGCATCGAAAGAAGTCGCGCGGCGGTTCTGGACGCGCTGGCTCGCCAGAAGCATTTGCTGAAAAGCGGTTCCTGAACTTGCTTCGCTTGCGAAGCATTCTGCGTGCCAAGTGGCACCGCAGTGTCCCCGCGCGCGTGTCGCGCGTCATCTTCAACCTGACTGAACTTCTATGACTGACATTTCCCGTATCAACGTCGGCGTTCGCCTGTCCGACGTTTCCATCTTCAACAACGTCGCATACCTCGCGGGGCAGGTGCCACGCAAGACCATTGACGAGGGGATCAAGGAACAAACCGCCGAGGTTCTTGCAACGATCGACGATCTGCTGGAGAAGGCCGGCAGCGACAAGAGCCGCATCTTGTCCTGTCAGATCTTCCTGAAGGACATCAACCAGATTGCCGAAATGAACTCCGTCTGGGACCTTTGGATCCCCAAAGGGCACTGCCCGTCTCGCGCGACGGTCCAGGCATCGATGGCCAATCCAAAGACCGGCATCGAGATCGTGATCGCGGCTGCGCTGCGATAGCCCGGCAGGACAGCCTCGAGGCGGTCCAGGGCGATTCACCGTGTACCTGTTGCACGAATCGAACCGCCCTGGCTGTCAACCTCAACATGCGCGAGCGCGGCCCGCGTGGCCGTGCCCTACTGGCGCACGTAGACCCCGAACTGCCGCAGCTGCGCCTCGCTGTTGGTCACCTCCGTGAGCGTGTCCTCGCCGCCGCTGCTGACCATCAACTGCGCAAGGGTGTGCGCAACCGCCATGTGTGGTACCACCGAGGGAAACACCGCAAGATTGCCGTTGGGGGCCAGTATCGTGATGGTTGCCTTCGAGGCAACGGGTGAAACCGTGCTGTCCGAGATGGCGATCAGTGTCGCGCCGCGCTCGATCGCGAGCGTGGTCGCCTGCACGCTGATGACCGTGTATGGCGACGACGTGAAGCAAACGAAGACGTCGTTCTTGTCGATGCGGCGCAACTCGTCTGCAACTGTTCCGCCCGTGCCGTGCACCAGGGTCACACCCTTTCGGAAGGACGACAGGACGTAGTGGAAGTAGTAGGCCGCAGAGAACAAACTGCGAACACCAAGGATATAGACGTTCGTTGCCTTGGAAAGCGCTTGCTGCGCTCTGATCCAGGACCGCTGGTTCTCTGAGGCCAGTGTCTTGTCGAGGTTGACCAGCTCCGTGTGCAGGAAATCCGCCAGGGACTTCCCCGTGCCTTCGTTCCTCGATCGGTTTCGCAACTGGATGGTGCGGCTGACGAGACCCGAATCCTGGCGGGTCAGCCAGTCGATGTAGACGGCCTTGAAGGCCTCGTAGTTGTCGAATCCCAGTTCCCGCGCAAGTCGCAGCATCGAGGCCGGTTGCAGGCCGGCGTTGCCCGCGACCGAGCGCATGGATTGCAGCGCGATCTCCTTGGGCGAATCGAGCACGTAGCGAGCAGCCGCCTTGATCTTGGGGGGCATGGCGGAGAAGCGGTCCTCGATCAGCGCCTCAAGTTCTTCTTTGTTCATTTCTATGAGCCCGGTCACGGCGCCGACGACGGAGGTGCAGTCCCGGTCCCTGCGCCCCATGACGGCGCAAAAAATTGAGCAAATGTTCCAAATCGGGTGAGTGGCTGCACCAATGTCGTCCCGCCAAAGGAGCCAACGATACCACTCATCACCTGCTTCATCCGGCTGATGCCGCTGGAGGATGGCCCGTCCAGCCCGAGCTGGCAAGGGTTTACACCCAGATAAAACACTTGGTCCGAATATTGCCTTGATTAAACATGTGATCTACCATCAAAGAAAATGCAACGGTTGTTCAATTTGCTCGCTAGACCCGCTCGCCCGTGCCGATGAGCAGAGGAGCGCGTCAATCAGAGATGCCCCGGCGAGCGGGCGCATGCCTGGCGGTCGCAAGGGGCAACCGAGCTTCGTAGTTCACATCGCTGCCGATCGGCTGCCACACGATCCAGGTGTGCGTCGAAGGCAAGGAAGCAGTCACGCGCCGCACTGCAAGCGACAACGCGGCATCGCAACAGGAAGACGTTCAATGGACAGCGCAACTCATATCTTTCACCGCCACCTCCATCACCAGTATCCGACCGCGGTCAGCGGGAAGGGCATCTACATTCGCGATGCATCGGGGAAGGAATACATCGATGCGTCCGGAGGGGCCGCGGTGTCGTGTCTCGGGCATGGGCACCCGGACGTGATTGCGGCGATCCATGCGCAGGTCGACAAGCTTGCCTATGCCCACACCGCGTTCTTCAGCACTGAAGTGGCGGAAGAGCTGGCGCACCAGCTCATCCGCGCCACTCCGCCTGCTGCGGACTTCAGTCACGTCTATTTCGTCAGTGGCGGATCCGAAGCGGTCGAGGCCGCACTGAAGATGGCTCGCCAGTACTTCATCGAAATCGGCCAGCCGCAACGCAAGCGCTTCATCGCGCGTCGGCAGAGCTACCACGGCAACACCCTCGGTGCGCTGGCGGTCGGTGGCAACAAATGGCGGCGCGCCCAGTTCGAGCCCTTGCTGATCGATGTCACCCACGTTTCGCCTTGCTATGCGTACCGTGAGAAGCAGCCGGCCGAGAGCGAAGTCCAGTACGGGCAACGACTGGCCAAGGAGCTGGAGGACGCCATCCTTGCCGAAGCGCCCGACTCGGTGATCGCATTCGTGGCCGAGACCGTGGGCGGCGCGACCTCCGGCGTCATCGCGCCTGTTCCCGGATATCTCGCCAGCGTGCGTCAGGTGTGCGACAAGTACGGCGTCTTGCTGATACTCGACGAGGTCATGTGCGGCATGGGGCGCACCGGCACGCTGCACGCCTGGGAGCAGGAAGGCGGCGTCGTGCCCGATATTCAGACGATCGCGAAGGGCTTGGGGGGCGGGTATCAACCCATTGGTGCCGTCCTGGCAGGCCGGCGGGTCGTCGACGCAATCGGCAAGGGTTCCGGTTTCTTCCACCACGGGCATACCTACCTCGGCCATGCGACCGCCTGTGCCGCAGCCCTCGCTGTCCAGCAGGTCATTCAGCGCGAGGGCCTGCTTGGCCAGGTGCGATCCCGCGGAAAGTTCTTCGCGGACCTGTTGGCCGCGAGGTTCGACAACCATGACTTCGTCGGCGATGTGCGAGGGCGAGGGTTCTTCATGGGCGTTGAGCTCGTCAAGGACCGGCAAGAGAAGACGCCTTTCGATCCCAAGCTTTCCTTGAACGCACGCATCAAGAAGGAGGCGATGGCGCGTGGTCTGGCCTGCTACCCGGCCGGCGGGACCGTGGACGGGAAAGTCGGCGATCACGTCATGCTTGCGCCGCCGTTCATTGCCACCGAGAGCGAGCTGACCATGATCGTGGATCGGCTGGCCGATTCGATCGATGCGGCCATCGCATCCTGCAATCCATGACCGCGCACCGCCCGTGTCTTGTTCGATCGGGCAGCGAAGGGGGCCGACAACAGCCGTGACCGCAGACCTCCCCCAGGTGAGTTGGCGCCAGGCGCCACTCTTCTTCCACCGAGCACCCCCACTCAATCCTAGGATAGACATGAAAACACGCTCCTCCTTTCTGGTCCTGGCCTGCTCCCTGGCCATCGCCTGTTCGGCATCCGCGCAAGCATTGACGGGCACCTTGAAGAAGATCAAGGACACCGGGTCGATCACGCTTGGCGTTCGCGAGTCTTCGATTCCGATGGCCTACCTCGATGACAAGCAGCAGCCTGTCGGCTATGCGGTCGACATCTGCAAGAAGATCGTCGAAGCGATCAAGGTCCAGCTGGCGATCCCCAACCTCAAGGTCGAGTACCAGCCGGCCAACTCCTCGAACCGGATCGCGCTGGTGACGAACGGCACCATGGATCTCGAATGCGCATCCACCAGCAATCTGGTCGAGCGCCAGAAGCTCGTTGCGTTCTCGGTCACGCACTTCGTCTCCAACATCCGCGCGATCGTGCGTGCGGACTCGCCCTATACCAGCCTGAAGTCGCTCAACGGCAAGCCGATCGCCCTGATCACCGGAATGACGGCAATTCCGATGCTGCAGAAGTTCGCGACCGAGAACCAGGTGAACTTCGAGCGCGTCTACGGCAAGGACGTCGCCGAGTCGTTCCTGCTGTTCCAGACCAAGCGCGCGGAAGCGTTCGTCTTCGATGACGTGTTGCTGGCATCCATGGCGGCCAATACCGGAGACGCCAAGGCGTTCCGGATTCTGGACGACACGCTGCGCTCGGAGCCCAATGCCTTGATGTTCCGCAAGGACGACCCGGCGTTCAAGAAGGTCGTGGACGACACCATCGTCGGCCTCATCAAGTCGGGCGAGATCGAAAAGATCTACGCCAAGTGGTTCCTGCAGCCGATTCCCCCGAAGAACATCAACCTGAACTTCCCGATCTCGAAGGAACTCAAGGAAGCCTTTGCCAAGCCCAACGACAGCGGAATCTAAAGAGAAGAGAGGCGAAGAAGACCCGGTCTTCTTCGCCGAAGCAAAGAAGAGGACCGAATGATGCTAGACCTAAACTGGAATTTCCTGTTCGAGCCTGACCCCAGTTCCGGCGACCTCATTTGGAAAATGATCGGCACGGGCCTGGGCAACACTTTGAAGTTGTCCATCACCGCATGGATCATCGCCATGGGGCTGGGTATCACGATCGGCGCGGTCAGAACCAGCAAGACAAAGACGCTCGCCAAATTGGGGGATGCCTTCGCAGAGTTTTTCCGGAACATCCCATTGATCGTTCAGATGTTCCTGTGGTTCTTCGTCGTGCCCAGCTGGATCCCCGCCCTCAAGGGCGTCGACTACTCGACGTACCAGTTCATCTCGGCCGTCCTGGCCCTTGGCCTGTTCACCGCTGCGCGGGTATCGGAGCAGATTCGGGCGGCCATTCTGGCGATGCCCCGAGGCCAGCGCGCGGCCGGCGAAGCCCTGGGCCTGCGCGGAACTCAGGTCTATCGCTACGTCTTGCTTCCCATGGCATTGCGAATCTGCATTCCGTCTTTGACCAGCGACACGATGAGCCTCATCAAGAACTCCACCGTGGCGCTCACGATCGGCTATGCCGAACTCATGTTTCGCAGCGTCAAGGAGGTGGCCGAGACCAACTTCCGCTTCTTCGAGGTCTACGCCATCCTGACGATCCTCTACATCGGGGTCTCGATGATGGCGAACAGGGTCATGCGCTACGTCGAAGGCCGCGTCGCCGTACCTGGATACATCACTTTCAAGGCATAGGGCGCCGAATGGACTACTTCAATACCGAAGCGCTTCTGCGCGGGCTGCCGTACCTTTGGTCCGGCCTCCAGTACACGCTCCTGCTGACCGTCGTCGCTTCGACCATGGGAATCTTTCTCGGCTGCCTGCTGGCGCTTGCGCGTCTCTCGTCCTCGAAGGTCCTCTCCAGGTCGGCGGCCGTCTATGTGGACTTCATGCGCTCGACGCCGTTGGTGCTGGTCATCTTCTGGGTGTTCTTCGTCGGACCGCTGGTGCTGCAAGTCGTCACCGGCGAGGAGCGGCCCGTGTCCATCGGTGCGAATGTCACGGCCTTCGTGACGTTCTCCATCTTCGAGGCTGCCTATTTCTCCGAGATCATTCGCTCCGGGATCCAGGGCATCCCTCGAGGCCAGATTCATGCGGCACAGGCGATGGGGCTCGGGTATGGCCAATCCATGCGTTTCATCATCCTGCCGCAAGCGTTCAGGCGCGTTCTGCCCGTGCTCCTGACCCAGATCGTCAATCTCTTCCAGGATACCTCGCTCGTCTACGTGATCTCGGCGACTGATTTTCTGGGCGCCGCATCGAAGCTCGCGCAGCGCGATGGTGCGATCACCACGATGTATGTGTTCGTCGCCATCGTCTATTTCGTCGTTTGCTACGCGCTGTCAAAGCTGACGAGACGATTGCATCTCAGGTACGCGAGCTTCTGAACGAGGAAACGGTATGTCGATGATTGAAATTGAGAATGTCTCCAAGTGGTACGGAAGCTTCCAGGTCCTGAACAACTGCTCGCTCGAACTCGACAAGGGGGATGTCGTGGTGGTGTGCGGTCCTTCGGGATCCGGGAAATCCACGTTGATCAAAACGGTCAATGGCCTCGAAGCCATTCAGAAAGGCAGCATTCGGTTCGGTGGCGAATGCGTGACCGACCTGAAGAACAAGGCCCTGAATCTGCCGCGCATCAGATCCAAGGTCGGCATGGTCTTTCAGCACTTTGAACTCTTCCCGCACCTGTCGGTGGTCGAGAACATCTGCCTTGCCCAGACGAAGGTGCTGGGACGAACGCGCGAGCTGTCGCAGTACAAGGCGGGCCTCATGCTGGACCGCGTCGGTCTGAGGGCGCATCTCGACAAGTACCCAGGGCAGCTGTCCGGCGGGCAACAACAGCGCGTCGCCATTGCACGTGCGCTGGCGATGGATCCTCTGGCGATGCTCTTCGACGAGCCGACTTCCGCGCTGGACCCCGAGATGGTCAACGAAGTCCTGGACGTCATGATCGAGTTGGCGAGAGAAGGCATGACCATGATGGTGGTGACCCATGAGATGGGGTTTGCCCGAAAAGTGGCCAACCGTGTCGTCTTCATGGACCATGGTGCGATCGTCGAGGACGTCTCCGCTGCCGATTTCTTCGGCAAGCCGAAGGAACGCAGCGAACGGGCCGAGCAGTTTCTTTCGAAGATCCTTGCCCATTGAACAGGCACGTGGCCTGGAAGTGAACGGGTCGACGATCCGCGCGACTGGCGTCCACGGTGTTCGATGGCGTGTGCGGCGGTGCGCACTGTCCCGAGTCTCGGGCCGCAACCTCGCGATGGGCATGGGGACCTTGCTGCTGAAGGATGCGCATCCGGGGCGTTGTCCGGGCGCCGCTTTCGGAGAGGTCGCTGCGCAGGACCGGCGAACGAGCGCTCCTGAGGGTCACCTCATCCGAGGATGGGGCCGAGCAAGCTGTTGCGGAATCGCGAGCATTGAACGCCGGCAGCATGTGCTCGCAGCTCGTCGTCTGCGCACCCCAGGCGAACCGGGTCGGCGATGACCGGAACGGTCAGCTCGAGCGCTGCGGGCGACAGGTCCCAGGCGATGTCGTGACGACGCCCCGGGGTCATGGGCTTGTCGCCATGACTTCCAGAGGGCGGTGGGGTGCATGGCCAGGCCTGCCTCGACGGAATCGGCCGCATCGGCCTCGCGGACGCACCGATCCAGTGGCCCGCGGCCGATGCGGGATCGGGCGGGGCGGAGCGCGCGACGAGTGCTGCGCCAAGGCCGGCCCTGGGGCTGCTCACGCACCATTTGCGCCATCCGCCGCCGCATAGCGCGCGATGTCGTCGAGAAGGATGTTCATGGCCGGTGCGCCGACCTCTTGGGTCATCTCGCGCTGGGCATGCACGATGGCGCGCCCGAACGCGTCCAGCCACACCAATCCCGCGCGGGTGAAGCGCACGACGCGGGCACGCCCGTCGGCTGGATCCGGCACGCGTTCGACCAGTCCCAGCGTTTCGCACTGGTCGATCAATTCCGTCATCGCGGCATTGGTCATGGCCGCGCGTCGGGCGAGTTCGGTGATGCGCGTGCCCTCGAGGTCCAGATGGCGCGTCAGGTTCACGTGAGAGCGCCGGGTTTGCGATTGCCCCGCTTCATGCATGAGTTCCATGACGCGGTCTTCGAAACGGCGCAGCGCGTTGTCAAGCACGCGGCCCGGGTTGTGGTGTCGCCAGCGGTAGGCCCGCGGCAGGGCGGAGTTGGTCATGGTACTTCCCCTAATGGTGACGGCTAATTGCTTAGGTAACCTAAGCAATATTGAATCTGAACTTCCAGTGAGCAAGATAGCCGATGATTGCCGACCCCTCCTGCGCCAGCCAGCCAGTGCACGTGACAGACGTGCTGATCTCCGGCGGCGGCCCCTGTGGTTTGATGCTGGCCAATGAACTTGGCCGGCGTGGCATCCGTTGCTTGCTGGTGGATGCCAAGCCGAGCACTGCCTTCAATCCCCAGGCGAACGCCACCCAGGCCCGCACGATGGAGCACTTTCGGCGTTTGGGATTTGCCCACGAAGTCCGTGCCCAAGGCTTGCCGCCGAACCATCCAACGGACATTGCCTACTTCACTCGCTACATGCGGCATGAGCTGGCACGTCTGACCTTGCCGACGGCCGCGGAGGCGATCGTCGGGGTCAGATCGAAGACGGGTTCATGGAGCGCCGCAGAACTGCCGCATCGCGTGTCGCAGAAGTTCGTCGAGCAGACATTGCGCCGTCACGCGCAAGCCTGGCCGTCGGTCGACATGCGGTATGGCTGGGCGCTGGAGCGTTTCCACGACAACGGCCGGTCGATCGACGCCACCGTGCGACCTACCGACGATGGCCCTGCACAGAAGGTGAGTGCCAGATACCTCGTCGGTGCCGATGGTGCGCGCAGCCTGGTCCGGCGCGAGCTGGGCATCGAATGGGAAGGGGTCACCGGCATTCAGCGCGAATTCATGGGGGGCAAGATGTTCGCGGCCTACCTGCGCGCGCCTGGCTTCGTGTCGGCGTTGGCGCACCCCAGGGCATGGATGTATGTCGCCGTCAACCATGGCCGCCGTGCGTTCATGGCTTCGGTGGACGGCGTCGCGGAGTACGCGTTTCACGCAGCGGTGAAGCCCGGAGAAGACGCAGAGAACTGGACCGACGAGGACGCGCGCCGCGTCTTCGCGGAGGCCGTAGGCGCCGAGCTGCCGGTGGAGGTTCTTTCGAAGGGGACATGGCTGGCCGGCCATGCGTTGGTGGCGCAGCGTTTCCGACAGGGGCGCGTCTTCATTGCGGGTGATGCCGCGCATTTGTTCACGCCTACCGGGGGGCTGGGCTACAACACGGCGGTTGAAGATGCGGTGAACCTCGCATGGAAGCTGGCGAGTGTTCTTCGCGCCCAGGCGCCCGAGGCCCTTCTGGGGAGCTACGAATTCGAGCGCAAACGGATCGCTGAACGCAACACCAGTTTTGCACGGCGCTTCGCGGATTCAGTGGGACTTTTCGTCGCGAGGCCTGAGCTGGAAGAAGACTCCGAACGTGGTGCCGCGGAACGCGACCTCGCCGCGCAGCGCCTCGACGAGCATGCTCGCCTCGAGTTCGACATCCCCGGCGTGACGTTCGGCGGTCGCTACGACGGCTCGCCCATCATCTTCGGCGACGGCACATCAGCGCCGCCTGATGAGCCCAATGCCTATGTGCACACGGCCAGCCCCGGCGGCCGGCCGCCGCATGCCTGGCTGGATGACGGGCGCTCGCTGTTCGACCTGTTCCATGTGGAGTGGACCTTGCTGGCTCTCGGGCCCGACGTGCCATCCACCGCCGGATTCGAGCAGGCGGCCCACGATGCGTCCGTGGATCTGCGGGTCGTGCGGCTGCCGTACGCGTTGCTGCGCGAGCTGTATGAGGCCCCGCTTGTGCTCATCCGTCCCGACCAGATCGTCGCATGGCGTGGATCCACGGCCGACGGGGCGCGGGACGTATTGTCCCGCGTGACCGGCAGAGGCTCCGGCGCCTGACACCCGATATCCGATGCATGGCAAGAAAACCACCAGGAGACATTCATGACAGAAGTTCGAGGCTTTTTCGTGCGATTCGCGGCGGCACTTTTCACCCTGACCCTGGCCGCATCGCCGGTCTTCGCGCAAACGTGGCCGAGCAAGCCGGTTCGCATGGTGGTTGCGTTTCCGCCGGGAACGCCAGGCGATGTCATTGCTCGCCTGATTCAACCCGCGCTGCAGTCGGCCTGGGGGCAAGCCGTCGTGGTTGAAAACAAGCCGGGGGCAGGGGGTAATCTCGCTGCTGGCGAGGTCGCCCAGGCCAAGGACGGCCACACATTGCTCGTGGGGCCTGATACCGTACTCACGATCAACCCGCACCTGTACAAGAAGCTGAGCTTCGACCCACGGAGCTCGCTGCAGCCGGTGACCTATTTCGCCAGCTTCAACCAGATGCTGGTTTGCAATCCAGGCGCTGGCATCGCCTCGTTGGAGGCCTTTTCTCGACTCCCTTCCACCAAGCTGTATGCATCGGGCGGGGCGGGAACGCCGAGCCACATGACCATGGAACTGTTGCTGTCGACCCTGGGCACGAAGCTCACGCATGTTCCCTACAAAGGGCCGGGGCCGGCTGCACAGGATGTGATCGCCGGTCATGTCGACTGCGGCTTCATCGTCTCGTCCGTCGTGCTGCCTTACGTTCAGAGCGGCCGACTGCGTGCGATCGCCGTGTCCGGCAAGGAGCGCTCGGTGGTCCTGACGGGCGTGCCGACCGTGGCCGAGAGTGGGCATCCAGGGTTCGACGCGACCTTCTTCGAGACCCTGATGGCTCCTGCCGGACTGCCGGCCGCAGTGGTCGACAAGATCCAGCACGACGTGCGCCTCGTGCTGCTCGCCCCGTCGATGAAGGCGCGTCTTGCCGACATGGACTTGCGCGTCGAAGCTAGCACGCCGCAGCAGGCCCGCCAGCGAAGCCACGAGGACTCCGCAAAGTGGGAAGGCGTCGCGCAGCGGACCGGTCTGCGGCTGGATTGAGAAACCGGCAAGCGATCTCCTGCCCCGGAACATCATCATCGGAAGGCACCCGCGAGCGCTGACAGAGGCGCCGCGGCAGCCTGGGCAGGCCGGCCGCGTTCGCACCGTCTGTCGCTGGAACCTGATGCCTGCTCCCGAGGCGCCATGCGCGGGAGCGCACTTTCCTCACCCGAACGAGCGTTCGTGGTGTGGCGTGGGTGCAAGAGGATGGAGTCGTCCTCGGGCCCTGGCTGGCGGGGGGCGGCCAGCGGGTGGCAGTCTCGCGGCCTGACAACCACGTCTGCGGCGCGGCTGCCGCGCCGGATTGCCGATCAGCCCCCGAGATAGGCGCGCTGGACGGTTTCGCTCGCAAGCAGCCGCTGCGCGTCGTCCTCGCCGACGATGCGGCCTTGTTCCAGCAAGTAGCCTCGACTGGAAAGTGCGAGGCTGCGCCTGGCGTTCTGCTCGACCAGCAGAATCGAAACCTTGTCGTCGCGCACACGCTCCAAGGATTTGAACAGCTCGGACACCATCAGCGGCGACAGGCCCAGCGACGGCTCGTCGAGGAGCAGGACATCCGGGCTGGACATCAGGGCACGGCCGATCGCGACCATCTGCTGCTCGCCGCCGCTCATTGTCCGCACGCTTTGGGTCATGCGTTCGCGAAGCCTCGGGAACAGCTCGAGGACGCGCGCGAGGTTGCGCTGCTCGCCGGCGCGTGCACGTCGCGGGTAGGCGCCCAGGGAAATGTTCTCCCTGACCGTCAGGTCTCCGAAGATGCCGCGCCCCTCCGGCACGAGCGCGATGCCGGCTTCGACGCGCTGGTCTGCCTTCAGCCCGCCCAGCGGCTTGCCGTTCAGAACCAAGCTCGCACCGTCTGTCGGCATCAGCCCGGCGATGCACCTGAGCAGGGTGGACTTTCCAGCACCGTTCGCCCCCAGGACGCTGACCACCTGTCCCGCCTCCACATTGATCGCGACATCAGCCAGCGCCCTGTGCTTTCCGTAGTGCGCACTCAGTGCCTTGACCTCAAGCATCCTCGTCTCCCAAGTAGGCTCGCACCACCTCGGGGTCCGCCAGGACCGAGGCGGCCGTGCCGCGGGCAATCCGCTGCCCCGCATTCATCACGACGCAGTAGTCGCACAGCGATCTCACGGCTTCCAGCACATGCTCCACCATCAGGATCGACACGCCTTCGTGCTTGAGCGAACGCACCAGCTCGATGGCCTGGAGAAGCTCTGTCGGATTGAGTCCCGCCAGCCATTCGTCGAGCAGCAGGACCCTCGGGCGACTCGCGAGGCAGCGCGCGAGCTCAAGCCGCTTCTGGTCGATGTAGGTCAGGTCCTCGGCGCGATGGGATGCGCGAGCCGACAATCCGACGAGATCGAGCAACTCCATCGCGGGGGCGACGGCTTCGCGGCCGAACAGGTGAGCGTGGGTGAACGACATGCCGGCCACCGTGTTCTCCAGCACGGTCATCGTCTTGAAAAGACGCACCAGCTGATAGGTCCGAGAGATGCCGAGGCGAGCCACCTTGAAGTTGGGTGCCCCGGCTGTCTCGAGCCCGTCGAGCTTCACCGAGCCCCGGTCGGGACGGAGTGCGCCGCTGATCAGGTTGAGCGCGGTGGTCTTGCCGGAACCGTTGGGGCCCAGGAGGCCGACGATCTCTCCCTGGCCGACTTCGAGCGAGAGGCCTTCGACGGCCTTCAGGCCGCCGAAGCGACGCGAAAGATCCCGCACATCCAGAAGCGGCTTGCTCACTTGACTTTCCTCCAGAGCTTCTCGCCGATGCCCAGAAGCCCTCGGGGGAGCAGATAGACGATCACCAGGAAGATCGCGCCCAGCACGATGCTGAAGTGGTCCGGAAAATACTTGGTCAAGACTTCGAAAGCCAGCACCAGAGGCACCACCCCCAGGACCGGGCCGTAGAACGCCGCAACGCCTCCCAGCAGCGCCATCACGACGACCTGAAACGACACCAAGGAGTTGAAGGCGATCGACGGCTCGATGTAGGTCCATCGCGGGGCGACGATCGCCCCGGCGACCGACATGAACATGGCCGTGCCCGTCAGCACCGCAAGGCGCACGCCGACCGTATTGATGCCGCAACTGCGGGCGGCCGATTCGTCCTCGCCGATGAGCCGCAATGCAAAGCCCAGGCGCGACTTCGAGAGCCAAGCTCCCAGTGTCCACAGCAGTGCCAACAGGATCAGCAACTGCCAATAGATCTGCGCAGGGCTGGTCTCGAGGAAGACGTAGCGTCCAACGGAGCCGACGAATTTCGATTCGTACCAGGTGACGAGCTGGCGAATGAGTTCTGCAATCCCGAAGCTGAACACGACGAAGTACATCCCGGAAAGCCGCAGCGTGCACAGGCCGATCAGCAGTGCAAGCGCACCTCCCAGCAGAGCGGAGACGACCAGGACAAGCGGCCAGGGCAGCACTTCCGCGAGCATGGCAACGCTGTAGCAGCCCACGCCGAAGAATGCGACCGTCGCCAGCGAGATGAACCTCGTGGTCCCGCAGAAGATGCCCCATGCCGTGGCCAGATTTGCATAGAGCAGCAGGTTGATGAGCAAGGACGTCGTGTAGTCGTTGCCTGTCGCCGGCGCGAACGCCAAGACGATGAAGGCGACGAGCGACGCAATCAGGAAGACCGTGGACCTGGATTTCATCGGCCGGTCCTCCCGAACAGGCCGGAAGGACGAAACACCAGCACGAGAAGGAAGATGGCGTAGTTCGCGGCCAGCGTCAGGCCGGGGTCCACATAGGTCGCGACGAAACTCTCGCTCAGTCCGAGCAGGAGGGCGGCAAGCACGCATCCAACGAAGTTGCCGACGCCACCCATGATGACGACGATCAGCGCCTTCATCGTGAAAAGAACCCCCATCGTCGCGCTGAAGGTGGAGAACATGCTGACCAGCACGCCGGCCACCGCCACCAAGGCCGTTCCGATCGCGAACGCGAACATCGCAATCTTCGTCACGTCGATGGCCACGAGTGGCGCCGACGCGGGGTCGACGGCGACCGCGCGCAGGGCCGTTCCCATGCGGGTTCGCGTCAGCAGCAAGAAGAGCGAAGCGCCGAGCACCAGCGCGACGACAAGCGCCAGCAATCGATTGGCGGCAATGGTGGTGCCGAGCACCTCGACCGGCACCGACAGGTAGGAGTAGCTCATGTAGTTGCCGCCGAACATCGCGAGCATCACGCCCTGGACAACGAACAGGAGGCCGAAGGTGGACAAGATGCTGTCGCCCTCCAGCGCGTCCCGGCTCCGCGCGCGCCGTACGAGCGGGAGAAAGGCAATGCGGTAGAGCAGCGCGCCGGCGCAGGCCGCAAGAGGCACCAGCACGATCAGCGAGACCAGCGGCGAGACGCCGCTGCGCGTGAACAGGACCAGTGCGCCCAGCGCCGCAGCGATAAGCATCTCGCCGTAGGCCAGATTGAGGATGCGCGCGACGCCGTATTGCAGATTGAGGCCCAAGGCCACCAGCGCGTACGTGCCTCCCAGCGTCAGCCCGAAGATCAATGCATCGATCAACCGCATGCTGGGCCTAGGCGGCTTTCCAGGCGGGCTTGGCGACGGGCGCCTTGGCGCCTTTCTGCTTCGGGGCGATGCCGAAGAACGTGCCGCCCTGCCACTGTCCGACCGTCCATCCACCTGCGAGGATATGGTTGTCGAACTTGAGCGGTCCGGCCACGGTGTCGAACGTCATGGACCCGAGGGTCTTGACGATCGCCGGGCGATCGATCTTTCCGACCTTTTCGATGGCCTGCTGCAAGGCCTGGAGCCCGGAGTAGCACAGCGCGCTGACCCATTGCTCCGGCGGCTGTCCTGCCAGCGCGGTGTGCCGGGCGGCATAGGCCTTGAGGGCTTCCGTGTCCGGATTCCACCCCCCCGGGCCCATCACTCCCTCGGTGTTCGCCCCGAACTTCTGGGCATAGAGCGGCAATGCCGTCCCGACGCCGGCGTAGAACACCTTCGGATTGAAGCCGCGCACCCGCGCGGACTCCGTCAAGCCCAGCGTGTCGGGCGGATAGCTGAAGCCGAGGAAGATGTCGGGGTTCGTGCGCTGGGCGTCGGCGATCAGGGGGGTCATGTCCTGCGACGTGATCGGATAGCTGCTGTCGAGGACGAGTTCGAACTTTGCTGCCTTCAGCGACTTCCGCGCGGCGGCTGCCAGCTCCAGGCCGAACTGGTCGGTGACATTCACCATCGCGACCTTGCTGCCGATCTTGCCTTCGGCGCGCATCTGCGACATCACCGCGACGACGGCGTCCGAGTACGAGGACGCCGTCGTCAGCAGGCTGAACATGTTGTCCCACCGCTTCACCAGCTCGGGCATCCGGTCGGTGATGCAACTGGGCATGATCATGGGGAAATTGCCCTTGTGAAAGGTGGGCGCCACCGCGAGATTCATGCCGGTGCCCCAGGGGGGCAGCAGAAAGTCGACCTTGTCCTGGTTGACCAGGCGCTCGATCGCACGAACGGCTTCCTCCGGCTGGCTGCGATCGTCGTACTCGATGACCTCGACACGCCGCTTGCCTGCGCCGACTGCAATGCCGCCAGCCTTGTTGACGTCGTCCACCCACAGCTTGTAGTTCGGGATCTGCGCCGAAGCTGCGCCGCCTGCAAACGGCCCCGTCTTCGAGATCGCATAGCCGATCCTGATCGGGTCGCTGGTCTGCGCCCGAACCAGCGCGGCAGGGACGGACGCGGCGAGGGCCGCGCTTCCGAGGACGCGGACGAAATCTCGGCGGTGTTGGTGCGAATTCATGGTGTTCGTCCGATCGTGTTTCAGGGGTGGATGACGTAGTTGCTGAAGCCGCCGTTGCGGTTCTCGATGCCTGAGATGGCTTCGTTGACCTGTTCCAGCGGGAAGTCGACCTGCTCGAAGATGCCGAGATCGACGAGGCCCGCCTCGGACATGTCCGCCATGTCCTGGCCCTGCCCCGCCGTGAACCAGACGGAGCCGTCGAGTGACTGTCGAAGGTCCATCATCGTGTGGAGGTCCACCGGCACGCCGCCCGCGATCGCACCGATGTTGACGGCCGCGCCGCCGCGCTTGAGCGAGCGCATGCCGGCCAGGAATGTCTCGTGCAGCGCGCCGGGCCCCAGGCAATCCACGAACACATCGACGCCGTCGCCCGTATGGCGCATGACCCAGATGTCGGGCACCTCGGCATCGTCGAGCGACATGACCTCGATGCGCGATGGCGCGATGGCCTTCACGCGCTCGAGCAGGGCCCGGTTGCGGGCCGTTCCGTAGATCTTGGTGGCCCCCATCGCGAGACCGTACAGGACGGCGCCGATGCCAAGGGTGCCGCTGATGCCGTTGATGAGCAGGGTCTTGCCGACGCCCATGTCGACCTTGCGAAGGGCCGCGTAGGCGGTGCCCAGGTAGCCGAACCGGGCCCCCTGGTCGAACGTGACGTTGTCCGGCAGCTTGACCAGCGAGTATTGCGGCGCCGTCATGTATTCCGAGAGGCCGGCGTAGGGGTAGTCGCGGAAAATGGCCAGGGAGTTCTGCGAGAACCCGAAGTAGCCATTGAACGTGTAGTGGCTGCAGCTCGTCAGCTCGCCGCTGCGGCACGCGCGGCACCCGCCGCAGTAGCGCCCCGGGTTGACATACACGCGATCGCCTGCCTTCCACACGTGGACTTGCGAACCCACCTCCACGATCTCACCCGTGGGATCGAGGCCGAAGATCGCCGGCAGGGGAGGCAGGGGACGCTCGGGAAACCAGGTCGTCCAGTTCTTCAGGATGTTGCCCAGGTTGGGCACGATGCCGCACGACCTGACCCGCACCAGCACGTCGTTGGGGCGCACGCTGGGAACGTCGAGTTCCTCGATCCGCATGGGCCCGCCGATCTCGTGCATGCGGGCAGCTTTCATCTTCTTGGGCAGCGACATGGATGTCTTCCTTGGATTGAATGGGTGGGATGCGTTGGAGTCGCCCGGACAGGCGGCTAGGTGATGCTCATCTCGGTGGGCGTGGTCTGGAAGGCGAGCTGTTGCCAGTGCTCGCCTTCCTTGATCCAGACCTGCATCACGCGGGAATCGATGGTCACGGTGCCCGTGCCGTTCTTTCGGACCCCCACCAGCAGCTGGCGACCAGTCATGAGGGCGCTGTCGCCCATGACCCGGACTTCCAGATCGGCTCTCTCGAGGCGGGTGTAGGTGACGTTGAAGCCGCCGGTGCTGAAGTAGCTGTCGTAGCCGTCGACCTGACCCTTGGCATGAACGTGGGTGAGATCGCGGTGAAGCAGCTGACGCAGGCGATCGGTGTCCGCGTCCGTCATGGCGCGACAGCGTTGCTGCTCGAGGTCGATCAACAGCGCTCGCACGTCGGCTGTCGCATTTGCCTTGTTCATCGGAGTGCTTTCGGGAATGAGCGCCGACTCATCCATCGGCGCGGGACTGGGTAGACGACTGGCGCGAACGCGTCGCGGGCTTTCAGGCGGCGCGCTTCTTCCCCATAAGGACGAACAGCATGGTGGCCGGCTTGTCGCCCTTGTTCCGCCATGCGTGGCGGTTGCCCTGCTGAACGGCCACGTCGTGCTTTTTCAACAGCACCTCCTTGCCATCATCCAGCTCCAGCGTGATCTCTCCATCGAGAACGACGTCGTAGTCGATGCTGTCGGTGGTGTGCATCCCGGGCGCGTCCGGTTCGAAGGTCTCGGCCAGACCAGGCAGCAGCCGACCGAACTCGGCACCGAAGGCGGCGCCATCGAAGTCGGGTCGCATCATCACGGCGTCCGGAGGAAAGGTGACGAACATCAGCCTGGATTCGCCGGGGCCCGGAAGAAAGTTGGCCTCGACGGTCGGATCGCTGAACGTGGATTGGCTCCCAGCCTCGCTCGCCGCCGTTGTCGACCACAGCAGGTTGGCTTCGAATCCCGGGACGGTCTCGAAAGCCGAATTCCGCACCGCGTGCGCGTCGGACAGGACTCCCGACTTTCCGGTGGCGTCGACGCCCAGGACAACGCGTCTGATTTTCATGATGGGTCTCCTATGAAGCTTTGAGATTGATGGTCGGCCGGGTGCCATCGGAAAAGGATAAATTCAGTATTTGTGCAAAAAATGCATTTTGTGCAATATTGATGGGGCGCGGGCCAAACATCATTGGTACCTTCCCTAGGAAGGGGCAGATCAGATCGGCTTCGACGGGCCAGGACGGCTTGACCACGGACGGGGTGCGATGCCGTGAGTCAGCTTCGTTGTCGGGTTCGGTTTGCCGAAGCGCAGTGCGCAGGCGGGGGGAGGAAGATCGGTTGCGAGATATTCCTTGGGGAAATGGCGCGGGTGGTGCCATGGTGGGCGCCGCGGAAGGTGTTCAAGCCGCTCTCCATGCCCGAGCCGGCTGCGGTCGCAGGCCCTGCCGCTGGAGGCGATGCCGCGCGTGCATCCGATGCAAGGTTGGTTCGCGCCGAGCGATCCGGCGATGTCACGTAGTGCTGCGCGCCAAGGTCAAGCCGGTGATCGACGAGTACGCGGCGTCCGTGGGCGAGGCCACGGTCAAGGCGTTGATGGCGGAAAACGAGACGGTGCGCAAGCAGGGGGTGAGGAAGGGGATGACGGCCGTGGCTTGAGTTCTCCGCCGGGTGCGGGACCTTCCGCGAGGGCGAGCGATGCTTGCCGCGGTCGGGCCACGCAAGGTGGCATGGCGCCGATCGGAGCGGCCTCGCAGCCGCCGGCGGATACGTCCTGGCAGCGGGAGGTGTGGTCTGGAAGCACCGCGCCGCGCAACGGGAAATTCTGAGGGGTGTCGCGCTTGGGGCGGTTCTGACCGATGCCGTCGGCAAACCATCTGAAGATGTGGGTGCGGCCTCTCGAGCCATCGATGGATCGCACGAAGAGAAAGCCGCGCTGCGCGTTGCCAAGCGCATCGACCGGTATGCCTGCGGCGCGCAACGCCGCGATTTCTGCATCGCCTTTCATGCCGAAGGGCAGCTTCAGGGTGATCGTCGCGCTGTGGATGAGGCGCCTGGGCATTGCGGGGCTTCCGTGGTGACTTCAGGAAGCGCAGTGGACCCGAGGAAAGCTTCTGCGGCGATACCGCGTTCATAGGAGGCGCAAGCGAACGGCCCACGGAGGGTTCGCGATGACGCAGTTCTCTTCCGCGGTGCTCTCGAAACATCCGGGGCTTGGAAAGCTTCGGCCGCATCCTCGCCGCTGGCAGGGCTCATCGTCGTCGCGAAGCTCTGAGCGATCGCGAAATTCTTCGTCGAGAGCGGCAAGCGCCGCGTGGTCGCTTGATGTGATCCGCGCAGCTCGCCGGGATGCGAGGGCGCGCGCGGATGTTCGAAGTGCCGATCGCGGCCGATCCGGCGCGGGCCTTCGTCGAGATCGGCGTGATCTTGCAACGGCCGCCGATGGTAGCTCCGCAGAAGCGAGGTCCCTGGAAGGAGGCCCCTGAAACCGAGAGCGCCGCACCACGGACCGTGGAGGCGCAGGGTTGGCTGGCTGTTCCCTCTTCACGATGCCACACCGTTCTCGCCGTCAAGGTCTGCGCGTGCTTCGCACGCTGGCGGCCTGCGGCCGTCTTCGAACCTGTGACGGCTGCGCTGCGGCGTGCCGGTGTCGGTCCCGGGCCATCCCGCCCGTTCACCGGAGCCAACCATGTCGCACGATCTCGTTTCCTCCCTTTCGTCGTTCCCGTCGTCTTCCGCCGCCGTCCTGTGCGTGCGCGACGCCGCAGGAAGCTGCCGCGTTGCCGATCCCGCCGAGGTGCTGCATGCCGCGCAGTGCCTGCTGGCTGCACGGGTCAGGGGCAGCGACGCCATGTCCTCGCCGGCGGCGGTGAAGGACTTCCTGCGCGCCCGGCTGGGCACGCTGGCGCACGAGGTGTTCGCCGTGATCCACCTGGACGCCCAGCACCGCGTCCTGGACTACGTGGAGATGTTCCGCGGCACGGTCACGCAGACCTCGGTGTATCCGCGCGAGGTCGTCAAGGATGCGCTGGCGTTCAACTCCGCGGCGCTGATCCTGGTCCACTGCCATCCATCGGGCGTGGCTGCGCCGTCTGCCCCCGATGAGGTGCTGACGCGCACGTTGCGGGAGATCCTGGCGCTTGTCGACGTGCGCGTGCTGGACCACCTGATCGTGGCGGGGCCGTCGGTCCTGTCGATGGCCGAGCGCGGCCTTCTTTGACGCAAGGGGCCCGCGGGCCCCTTTTTGCCTTTTCTTGCTCAGGCCCTCCCCATCGGGCGCGCTGCGCGCGCAGGGGTGGCGCGCGGCCGGTGCGCCGCCCCGGCCGGAGACCGCGCGGACGTTCTCCGGTGGCACCAGCCACCTGCGCGCCGCCTTCGGCGGCTTGCCTGGCCTCTGCAGCTGCTCCTTCCGTCCAGGGCCGCTGCGGCGCCCGTGTCCTCGGCTTCGCCTGCGGGCCGCGCCCGCGCCTTCGCTTCCTCCCTGGACGGCGCACCCGCACCGGCCCCAGCCGGCCCTCAAGGCCGCGAAGGGCTTCGCGGCCCCTGCGCAGCCCATCAGCCAAGGAGAGCGCCCATGCACAGACCCTGACCACCCCTTCCGCCTTCTTTCTTTCTTTTTTCCTTTCTTCATCACGTCCCTGACGGGACAAGGAGATCGACGATGAACACCGTTTCCCATTCCGAGGCGCATGCTGTGGCGGACACGTCCACGGCCCTCGCCGTCGCCGGTGCGCCCGACGCCGTGACGACCATCGAGCCTGCGGGCGGCTATCAGCTGCACCTGATCGCGCTGTCGCGCCTTCGGCCCTCGAACCGCAACGTGCGGCGCAGCGGCGGCACCGCCATTCCCGAGTTGGCGGCCTCCATCGCACGCGTCGGCCTGCTGCAGAACCTGAGCGTGGTGGCCGCGCCCGATGGCGAGTTCTTCGAGGTGGTGGCTGGCCGGCGGCGGCTGGCGGCCCTGAAGCTGCTGGTCAAGCGCCGCAAGCTGGGGCGCGATCATCCGGTGCCCTGCCTGCTGGTGCCGGACGGCTCGGCGCGCACCGTCAGCCTGACCGAAAACGTCCAGCGGCAGGCGATGTCGCCGGTGGAGGAACTGGTGGCCTGGAAGGCGCTGGCGGCCGAAGGCCGGGCCATCGAGGACATCGCGGCGGACTTCGGCGTCACGCCGCTGGTGGTGCGCCGCCGCCTGCGGCTGGCGAACTGCTCGCCCCGGCTGCTGGCCGACTGCGAGCAGGGCGAGGTGTCGCTCGAGCAGCTGATGGCGCTGGCGATCACGGACGACCATGCGGCGCAGGAAGCGGCCTTCTACGAGTCGCCGCACTGGCAGCGCGACCCCGAGGCGCTGCGCGCGCACCTGACGCGCGAGGAGGTCGAGGCCGCTCGCGATCCCGTGGCCCGCTTCGTCGGGCTGGACGCCTACGAGGGCGGCGGCGTGTTCATGGCCGATGCGGCGCTGCTGGACGTCTTGGCGAAGGACCGGTTTGCGGCGACGGTGCGGCAGGTGCAGGAGGAGGGCTGGGGCTGGGTGGAGGCCGCGCCGCGCGCTGCCGCTGCAGACCTGCACCGTTTCCAGCGCATCCGTGCGGTGCACCGCGCGCCGAAACGTGCCGAGGCACAACGCATCGCCAAGCTGCAGGCCGCACAGAACGCATTGCAGCAGCGGCTCGACGACGAGGAGGCGGCGCTGTCCGACGAGGGGGCGCAGTCGCTCCATGAGGAAATCGAACGCCTCGGACAGGCGCTGGAAGCCATGGAGCAGGCCCTGAAGGTCTACGCGCCGGGCGCCGTGGAGAAGGCGGGTGCGATCTTGACGCTCGACCGCGAGGGCAGGATCGCCGTGCACCGGGGGCTGCTGCGCGAGGACGACGCCCGCGCGCTGCGGGCGCTGGAGCGAAGCCGGCACGACGGCGCATGCGCGAGCCCCGACGGCGAGGATGGCGCCACCTCGTCGAGTGCGGCGCCGAAGGGCGGCGGCTTCTCCGAGAAGCTGGTGCTGCGGCTGTCGGCGCACCGCACGGCCGCCCTGCAGGCCGAGGTGGCGCGGCATCCCCGTGTGGCGCTGGCCGTGCTCGTGCATCTGCTGGCGCAGGAGGCGATCTTCGATGGCCAGCGCAGCTCGCCCGTGCAGGTCACGGCGAAGCCGCAGGATCGGCTGGCGCAACACGCCTCCGACATCGACGAGAGCCCCGCCCTCGCGGGCCTGCGGCAGTTGCAGCAGGCCTGGGCGCAGCGGCTTCCGCAGGACGGCGAGGCCCTGTTCGCGGAACTGCTGGCGATGCCGCAGGAAGAGGTGCTGAACCTGCTGGCGACCTGCGTGGGGCTGTGCGTTTCGGCGCTCACCTCGCGCGCCGACGATCAGCCCGCCGCACCGCTGGCACGCGCGGTGCAGCTGGACATGCACGCATGGTGGACGCCCACGGCGGCGGGTTACTTCTCGCACGTCACCAAGGCGAAGGTGCTGGAGGCGGTGCGCGCCTTCGCGCCGCAGGAGGCGCTGGTGCTGTCGAAGCTCAAGAAGGACCGGCTGGCCGCCGAGGCGCAGCGGTTCGCGGCGGGCAGCGGATGGCTGCCGGCGATGTTCCTCCTGTCGACGGCGGGCGGTGAAGGCGATGCCGCCTCGACCGGTGAGGACGCGGAGGCGGAGGCCGAGCGACAGGCGGATGAAGGGGCGCAGGTCCCGGCGTGACGTCGACATGACGCACCCCGGCCGATCCGCTCGGATCGGCCGGGGTGTCCGCGAGGGGGACCCCGAGCCAGCGCCTTGCGCGAGGTCGGCCGGTCCATCACCGCGGCACCGCCATGCAGCCATGCAACGGGGGGGCACGCCTGGCTTCGCTGCGCCCGGTTGTGCTCTGCGCCGCAGGGGCCGAGGCCGGCGGGCGCGGTCATCGTGTCCGGCGGGCCGTCCGGGCCAGCACTGCCAGCCGCGCACGCCATGGTCGACCTCGCATCTTCATTCTTCTTCCTCTGCGCCTTCGTCCCGGAGTGCGTCGGTGGCCACGTCGTGGGGCGGGGCGTGGCATCGCGTCCTTGTCGATCGGCGGGTCTGACGCCCGGCGTCGGCGGGTCGATGCCATGGCTCGGCGAGCCACGCCAGGACCCGAAGGCGCTTCGGCCGGATGCCGTCCTTCGCGGAAGGTGGGGAGGTCCGCGTCCATGGCCTTGGCAATGTCGTGAATCCTGGCGCGGGCACGGTGCGCGCGGCGCACCTCGGGCTCGATCGCCGCAACCGGTTCGCCCGGGAAATTTCCCCTCCGCCGTGCGGATTCCTCGCGAGGCAAATTTCCCGGGCGTCCCGGTCCTGCACTGGCGTTGCGGCCCTGCGCTGCGCTGCGGGTGCGGCGCGCCCGGACCCGCGCCCGACGGATCACTGCCCAAGGCCGCGATGGTCGCGGACTCGGCAATCAACCTCCCTCGAAAGGACCTCATCATGGCCAACATCGGCACCTTCACGCCCTCCGGCAGCGGCTACGCCGGCACGGTTCGCACGCTGACGCTCAACGTCAAGGTCAAGCTGGTGACCAATGCCGACAAGGAGCGCGACAACGCCCCGGACTTCCGCATCGTCGCGGGCACGGGCTACGAGATCGGCGCGGCGTGGAAGAAGCTCAGCAAGACCACCGAGCGCGCCTACCTGTCGGTGACGCTGGACGATCCCTCGTTCCCGTCGACGATCTTCGCCCGCCTGGTCGAGGGCGACGACGGCACGCACAACCTGATCTGGACGCGCAGCAAGGGCGACTGAGCCCCGTCGCCTCGGACGCCCCGCTTCGGCGGGGCTTTTTTCTCCGGCTTGTCGTGCAGGCCGGACTTGCGTCGGCGCGCAGAGGCGGCGGGGCGTGGTCCTGCGCGGGCACGCCTTTGCACGCAAGCGGCATTCCGGATCTGCGCGGCAGCGCCCGGTCTTGCGTGGGGGGACCCGGTGCCGCGGCAGTGGTCGTCCAGGGACGTCTGCGGCCGCGGCCCGATCGCGCTGCGCATCTCCGGGAAACTGGTGAGGCGTGGGATCATTCGCGGGCTCAGGACATGCCCGGCCGAAGGCGGCACGCGCCGTGCAGAGGTGCACCGCTCGCTCGGCGGCTTCGGCCGCGGGCAACCGATCTCAACAAGATGAAAGTGAACGCCATGGGAGCTTCGCCCCGCCTCGCAGGCTCGCCACCGAAGAAACGGGTGCTCCGGCTGATGGGCATGGCCCTCCTCTCGGTTCTTGCAGGATCCGCGTGCTCGGCGTCCCCCCAGGACGACGAAGATGCCTATGCGCGCGTGGTGGCATCGTCGGCATGGCGATCGTTCGCCCTGCGTGTCTCGCAGAACTACGTCAGGCCGATCAAGGCGGGAGAGCTCGAAGCGAGTTGCAGGGGCGCCATGGCCGGCCCGACCCGTCGGGACGACGCGAGCCTGGCCGAGCGTTGCTTTCGTGCAGCCCTCGCGGGCCTGGACTCGACCTCCCTTTACTTCAATGCCGCCGAATGGCGGGCTCAACGCGGCGACGCGCCGGGCAGCTCGGCCGGCATCGGTCTCGAAATGAGAGCCCACGCGGGCGGCGACGGCTTCGTCGAAATCGTGTCTCCCATCAAGGGCGCGCCTGCGCAGCGGGCCGGCCTGCGGGCGGGGGACCTGATCATGTCGATCGACGGCGTGCCGACCCGTTCTCTGTCGCTGGCCCAGTCGGTCCGCGCATTGCGAGGCGAGGCGGAAACCAGGACGGCATTGCTGGTTCAAAGGCCGGGGGTGCCCGATCCGCTTAGGTTCGTCGTGACACGCGCGCCGATCCAGGCCGACACCGTCAAATCGGGCAAGCTGCTCGCGCCCGGGGTCGGATATTTCCGGGTGCTCCAGTTTCAGGATCGCACGCGCAACGAAGTGCTCGCCGATGTCGCGAAGCTGGAGGCCGACAACGGCGGCCCGTTGCACGGCCTCGTTCTGGACCTGCGCGATTCTCCCGGCGGGCTGCTGAGTGCCACGGTGGGGCTTGCCGCGCTGTTCCTCAAGCCGGGCGCCGTGGTCGTTCAGGTGGCCGGGCAGCATGCCGGCATGAACCGGACCTATCGGGCCGTACCCGGCGACCATGCGGGCACCACGCCTGCGCAGGTCGACGCGCCCATGCGTCCATCGCTGCAGTCGCTGCGATTGGTCGTGCTGGTCAACGGCAAGACGGGAGCTGGCGCCGAAGCACTGGCCAAGGCGCTGCAGGAGTCACGCCAGGCCATGGTTCTGGGGCAGCCGACCGCCGGCCTGGCTTCGATTGAAACGGTCCTGCCTGTGGAATTCGACACGGCGCTGAAGCTCACGACGGGGACCATGTCTTCGCCGAGCGGGGCATCGTGGCAAGGCCGAGGTGTTGTGCCGGACGTTCTGGTGAAGGCCGGCGGGCAGGACAAGGGGGCGCTCGGGGACATTCCGGCGGACGTGCAGCTCATGGCCGCGATGGCCCGGTTGCAGCGCCCCTGAACACGCTCGATGAGCGCCGGGCGCAGGCCCGGGCCACACCTTCTGGCTTCAAGCGCGAGAGGCCGGCGGCAGCGGGAAGGCCCTGGCGGTGAATTGGGGGCGCCTGCAGCGTGGTGGCACATGCACCTGCACTTGCACTTGCACCTGACCGGGCGCGGCACCTGCGCGGCGAAGGCATCGGTGATCGTCCAGGCAGTGAATCCGGCGTGACCTGACCTTGCCGTCCGTGGCACGGTCTGTCGTCGGTTCGGCGTTCGCTTTCCCGTGTCGTGCCATGTCGATTTGCATCGTCTGCAACGTGGGTGGCCCGAACGGCACGCGTCGGCGTGCCGGCGGCGACGAGGCGGCCTGCGTGCCTCGTGCATGCCATGCACGCCTTGTGGCTGCGCAGGCATGGACGCGAAGATGCACCCCGCTTTCTGCGAAGGAGTGCTCGTCATGTCGGATGTCTGTCGCGTGGGAAGGTCGAGGTGCCTGGCGATCGGGATCGCCGCGTTGTGGCTGTGGCTGCTGCTGCCGTTGTCGTCGGGAAGCGGCGCGCACGCGCAGCCGTTGCTGCGCATCGCCACCGAGGGCACCTACCCGCCCTGGAGCTTCAAGGATGCGCAGGGGCGGTTGCAGGGCTGGGACGTCGACATCGCGACCGCGCTGTGCGAGCGGATGAAGACGCGCTGCGAGATCGTCGCGCAGGACTGGGACGGCATCATCCCGGGGCTGCTCGCGCACAAGTACGACGCGATCGTCGCCAGCATGGCGATGACCGAGCAGCGGCGCCAACGCGTGGACTTCACGCGCAAATACAAGAACACCGTCTCGCGCTTCGTTGCGCGCAAGGGCGTGCCGCCCGACGTGTCGCCGGCCGCGCTCGAGGGCCGGACCATCGGCGTGCAGCGCGGCTCGATCCAGGCCAGGTATCTCGCGGCGCACTACCGGGCGGCGGACATCAAGCTCTACGACACGCCGCAGGCGGCGGAGTTGGATCTGCTGGCCGGGCGCGTCGACTACATCTTCGGCAACATGGTGACCTACCACGTGGGCTTCCTGAGGCAGCCCGAGGCGCGCGGCTACGGCTTCGCCGGTCCGGAACTCCAGGGCGGCCTGCTGGGCGAGGGCAACGCGATCGCGGTGCGCAAGAACTCGCCGGCGCTGCTGCAGCGCCTGAACGACGCGCTGGCCGCGATCGTCGCCGACGGGACCTACGACCGCATCACGGCCCGGTACTTCCCGTTCAAGCTGATGTGAGCGAGGCGCATGGAGCTGCATGGATTCGGCGGCCAGCTGTGGCTGGGGATGTGGACGACGCTGCGGCTGGCTGGCGCGGCGCTGCTGCTGGGGCTTGTCTTCGGGGCGCTCGGCTGCCGGCTGCAGCTGTCCCCGAACCGGTGGATGGCGGCGCTGGGCCGTGGCTACGTGGCGGTGGTGCGCGGCGTGCCGGATCTGCTGCTGATCCTGTTCGTCTACTTCGGCGGACTGCAGCTGTGGCGCGCGGTGTCCGACCGACCGGTGGACGTGCCCGCCTTCGCCGCGGCCACGGTGGCGCTCGCGCTGTCCTTCGGCGCCTTTGCCTCGGAGGTGTTCCGCGGCGCGTTGCAGGCGGTGGCCCGCACGCAGCGCGAGGCGGCGACGGTGCTCGGCCTGCGCCCGGCTGCGGCGTTCCTGACCGTGGTGGCGCCGCAGGCCTTGCGCGCGGGGCTCGCGCCGTGCGGCAACCAGGCGATCGTGCTGCTCAAGCAGACCTCGCTGGCCTCGGTGATCGGCTGCGACGAGCTGATGCGCAAGGCCGCCGAGACATTCTTGTACGGCGACAAGTCGATGCCACCTTCGCCGGCCAGCGCTGTGTCCGGAAAGCAGGCGATATCGGCAATCGTCGCACGGCCCAGTTCCAAAAAATCGCGTTTAGCCAGGTGATCATCCATGATCTTGAACACCCGGTTCGCGCCCGCGCGCAACTTGTCGATATCGAGTGGATGGTCGAGCACCTTCACAAGACGAGCGCCCGCGGCGTTCATCACCTCACTGCCTCCGGTGGATAGCCGGCCACGTTCAGTGTGTCGATCTCGTGGCGCGCAAACCAGCCTGCGAGGTCAGTGCCGGTGAACACACTCGGAAAGCTCTTGGTGACCAAGTGGCGGCGCGGCCGCTTCGAGATCTCGGGATGCAACTGGCCGTTATGTGTGTCGGCCTGGAACACCGGAGCGTCCTTGGGGGGGCGTGTTGATGCTCACACAGGTACTTCTGCGTGCATGCAATGTCTTCGCGAAACTTGCCGACCCAATTGGAGTGAACCCTTGCGGCTGGACCACCGGAGTCAGATCTAAGCCAGCTTGCTGGACCCGTTGATCTTCGAACTCGTTGGGTGACCGATAGCCAACCAAGCGCAGAGTGCAGGCGTTTGGCGTTGTAGACCTCTTCGATGAACATCGGCCGCCGAGCTGCGCGGCCAAGGCAACTGCATTGGCCTTGAACTCATCGCTGTGCCGGCGACGCCGTCACCGATCGCCTGTGGGTACGCCGATCGTGAGGGGTTGCAGGCCATGCGTTGATGCCGCGCAGTTGCCGCTGTCGTTCGCAGTCTTCAATGCGTTGCATCGAACGGTTGAATCCCTACTCAAGAGCAGAGGCAGATGTGAACGCTTTTCCCCGCTCGCCGCAATCCGGCGCGGCAGTACTGCCTGGGCGGCTCGAGCGTACAGACCCCAAGGCGGTTGCCTTCCAGAACCACCGCTAATCACCGCTCTGCCCGCCGATAGGCGGCCGAATGCACGGGCAGGATGCAGCCGCATCGACAGAACAACGATGCCGTCGGCCACCGTCTCCAAACTGTTTGCTCTTTGTCTGTTCATCATCGCGCCTCCGAATCAGGTCGCACCATGCAATGAACTCACCTCCTTTGTCGCAACGCTATCTCGCCAGCATCTCGGCTTTGTGCTTGGTGATCATTCCTGCAGCGAACGCGGAAATCGTGCGCATCAACGACCCCGTTCCTGCTCCGATGCCGCGCACAAGGCTGCCTCCGGCGATGCACGCTCCCAGACCACGCCGGATTCCGGCGACCGGATGGTCATTGGCGCCGATATCGATGAACGCCATCGTTTGGAAACTCGACAGGTGGAGCCGGCTTTCCTGTTCTTGATTTCCTTCATGACCCGCGAATACATTCCTTCCTGCCCGAAGCTCCAGACTTTTGTCATCAACCTCGATCGATCGCCAGATCGCATGGAGGCGATGCGGCGGCGATTGGGTCGCGTCGATCTCTCGTGGCGGCGGATCCCTGGAGTCGATGGGAAGACCCTCGACTTGGCGCTGCATGCCGATGTCGACGAGGCGGGATATCGACGCAGACACGGCAAGAAAATGAACCCTGCCGAGGCAGGTTGCTATCTCTCCCATCTGGAAGCGCTGCGTCAGTTTCTCGCGGGGCCTTGCGACTGGGTGCTGGTGCTGGAGGACGATGCCGACTTTCCTGAAGACTTCCAGCAACTTCTGCAGAGCCTTCTCGCCTCCAATGAGCAGTGGGACATCGTCAAGCTATCCAGTTTCCATTCGGGAACACCGATCTTCACTGCAAGTCTTCATCACCCCTACGAACTCGCGATACCACTCTCGCGGCACATGAATGCGAACTGCGTGCTCTACAACAGAAATGCTGCCCGCACGCTCTCGAAGTATTTGCTTCCGATGAGTCTTCCTTACGATCACGCCCTTGAACGCGCATGGCTTTTCGGACTGAAGCTGCGGGTCGTTGTCCCGTCGCCTTGCCCGTCCGATACCGGATTGACCTCCACCATTGGAGATCGCAAGCAGCTGAAGCTTTACAAGTTTCCCCTGTATCGGCGATTACCCGCCATGCTGTTCCGCCTGCAAACAGAAGTCGCTCGATTCGGCTTTGGATTGATGCAGTTGTTTCACACGACAAGAGGTCTGTAGTTCAAGAGGGCCGAGCCAGGTGACTGGCACTCAGGCTTGAGAGATCTGTCGCATGCGCGGCGGATCGCGAAGCTCGGACCGTGACGTCGTGGTGAACCTGCCAGCGTCGCGCGATTCAGGCGCTTGCATCTAGCCAAGGCGAAGTCCGCGGAACCCCAGACCCACCTGTTTCCGCCGAGTGAAGGTCTTCATTTTTTCTCCTTCTTCGAAGTTCAGGATGTCGGTCATGGACCATCCATGGCATCGCGTCTCGCTCGGTGCCTCCTAGGTGCCACAACTCGACAGCCCATTGGTGCCGGCGCGTGTGGACGATTCTCTATTGGAGCTTGCCATGGTGGCACGATGGCACAAGACGCAACCCTTTCCTTTCGTTCAGTCGCGGCAGAGAAAATTCCGCCAGGTATGGCGTTTTGTGATGGGGCTGCTGGCCGTCGGCGTCCTGGCGTTCGGCATCTTCATCGCAGCCACCGACACATGTGAAGCCGCAGAAGTCGGCGCCGCTGGCAACCATGGCCGATCCACCCTTGCGCCGATCACGGCCGCTGGTGCCAATGCAGCCCCTGCCGACCTTCGTGGCGGCAACTGCAAGCCCAAGCGCGACACCCGCCGCACCAGGGACCCGAAGACGCGGTCCTGAGTACGTCGCGGTTGCCCATGCCCGTGTCGAACCGCCTCATCTGCGCCGCTGACGCCCGAACAGAAGATCAAGGCCCTCGACGTCCAGCTTCGCGAAGCTGACGAGGAAGCTCCGCTGCTCGAGGCTGTGCTCCATGTTCTGAAGAAGGACTCCGAGGTGGGGCATGTCGCAAGAAAAGCCTTTGGCAAGTCCTCCCGCAAAAGTGCCTTTCGAGGCTGAGTGTCTCGAGGGCCTGCCGCTACTGGGGCATCAGCCGTCAGGGAGACCCCGTAGCCGGGCCGAATCCTTCGGTATATCTTTGTTTGCTCATGGCACCTCCTATCGGGCCTCAGCCTCGGGACTCAGAGGTACCAGGAAAACCTGGGGCAATTCACTTGTAGGCGGTGATTAGTAGCTTGCGGGTGGAGTTAAGCAAGAATCTGAATGTGACATTGGGATGGTCCAAACGGCCAGGTGTCCAGGACGCATCGTGTGCAATCCGCGTGCTCTCGATGTCGATTCATGTGGTCAGGCTCTGAAGAAGCCGTTGAAGCAGGGGGATCGCCTCTGCCGGGGTCTGCGCGGTGCCGTACACATAGTTGTCGGGCCTCGCGATGACCACCGACTGGCCCAAGGACGCCAGCCAAGGCGCCATGACCGCCTCAAGTTCTTCCACGTGGAGGGACGGTGTTCTCGTTTGTTTCGTCGAGCCCACCTGGATCAACGTTCCGCCGCACGATGCCAAAAGGCCGAGCAACTGCGTTTCCACTGCCGCATCGAGTTCCCCGAGAACCATGACCCGGACGCCGCGCCCGCACAGGTCGTCCAATCGGCCTTCGAGTCCCGAGGCCCTGACACGGGGCTGCGGAACCAGTGAGCCGGCGCCGGGCGCGTCCAGTGCGATCAGGCCATGCCTCAGGGGCGGAATCATGTTCTGGCGAAACACGGTTCGCACCTGCCCGCCCTGTTCGGCCAGAAGACGTTCGTCGCGCCTGCGCGCCAATTCGGGATCGCGCTCGCAGATGACGCGCCCCAACTCAATCGCGGTCAGCGTGGTTTCGACGACGTGGGGCCGGCGTTCCTCGCCATAGGAGTCGAGAAGCGACGCCGGCGACGAGCCGCTCAAGACCCGGTCGAGCTTCCACGCCAGGTTCTGGGCATCTCGAAGCCCCTGGACCATCCCTTGCGCCATGAAGGGCGGCGTCATGTGCGCGGCATCACCTGCCAGAAGGATTCGGCCTTCACGCCACCGGCTTGCCAGCAGCCCGTGAAACCGATAGGCGGCGGCGCGCCAGAGCTTGCCGTCTTCGGGCCTGATCCAGCGTTCGAGCAACGGCCACAGCTCGCTTTCCGGAAATTCAGGCGACAGGCTCTCCCCAGGCAAGAGCATGATTTCCCACCGGCGGTGGTTGCCCGGCAGCACGACGAAGGTCGACGGACGTCCTGCCTCGCAGTACTGAACTTGGGTCTGCGGCAGGTTGTCGAGTTTGTCCTCGTTGACGAGGACGTCCACCACCAGCCAGGGCTCATGAAAGTGCAAATCCTCCAGTGGAATCCCGAGGCGCGTGCGGATCGGGCTTGCACCGCCGTCGCAGGCCACCAGGTACCTGCCCGTGGCGCGCGTGGTCGGTTCCTCCCCGCGAACGCGCACGTCGATCCAGGCGCCTCCGGCATCTTGACCTTGCGCCGTGACCTCGGTCTCCAGATGCACCTGCACCGTCGCCAGTTCCGAGAGCCGGGTTCGGATGATGCCCTCGAAGGCGGGCTGATCGAACACGTAGTTCGGTGCCCAGCCGAGGCGATAGGGTGGGGGCGCCATGTCCAGACGCTTGATCAACTGGCCTTCCATGCCGCGGTATTCGCTGGGGCGGTAGGGGGCGGTGTGCTTCTGGATTTTTTCCGCGATGCCAAGCTCTTGCATGATCCGCATGACCTCGTGGTCGAGGCCGATGGCCCTTGGCAAGGGATAGAGATCGGGCAGCCTGTCGAAGGCGGCCACCCGGACGCCGCGCTGCCCCAGCAGCGCAGCGAGTGTTGCCCCGGTCGGGCCAAGGCCCACGATGATGACGTCGACGTTCATTGCGAACCCATTGATGCGCTTGAGGCGTGGAACAGAGGAGAAGATGTGCCGGCTGGAAGTGGATCAGGCGGCAACCGTCACGGCGCTGCTGCTTTCCCTATACGCACGATGACGGTGCCGGGGCAGCGTCTGCCCGTCAAGCGCGTCGCGTGCGCGTGCTGCAGTGTCGTGGCGATGCGTGCGGCAGGTCGATCGACGTCGTCGTGCGCTGGCGCGCCAGGGCGAGTGATGCTGCACGCCGGCAGCCTTGCGCGCATCAGGAGTCCAGCGAGATGCCGGTCGTCTTCACGATGCCCTGCCAGCGCCTGTAGTCCGCTTCGAGAAGGTGCCTGAGCTCCGTGGCGTCCGCCGGGCGCGGCTCCACTTCCAGCCGCTTCGCTGCGGCGGTCAACTCCGGCTTGCCGTCGGCAAGCCGGAGTTGATTCTGAAGCTTGGCGACCGCATCGGCGGGAGCCTTCGATGAAGTGAACAGGCCATACCACTCCACGAGTTCGAGGGCAGGTCGCTTGAGCTCTGTGAAGGTCGGCACCGCAGGCAGCGAAGCGACTCGGCTCGGGTTGGTGACGGCAAGGATGCGTATCCGTCCGGTCTTGTGATACTCGAGCAGCGTCGGCAGGGGGTTGAAGGTCGAGGCCACCTGGCCGCCGATCAGGTCTTGCAGTCCGGGCGCGACACCCTTGTAGGGCACGTGCACGAGGGGGGCCCCGATCTCGCGACCCAGGATGGTTCCCAGAAAGTGCGGTGCCGTGCCGGAGCCCGGCGTCGCGAAAGTCGCTTCCTTGGCGTTGTTCCTCGACCAGTCGACGAATTCCGCGAAGCTCTTGATGGGCGAGGTTCCCGGAACCGCGAATCCGAAGGAGTGATCGCACACGCCTCCGACGGCGGCGAAATCTCCGAGGCTGTCGAACATGGGCTTCTTGTAGAGGTGAGGCACGAGCGACAAGATGGACGATGGCGTCAGCAGCAGTGCATTGCCGTCCGGTGCAGCCATGCGCACGGCCTCGGCGGCCAGTTGGCCGGAGGCTCCCGGCTTGTTGTCGACGATCATGCTTTGCCCCGGCGGCGTCATCAGGGGGGCCAGCACGCGGGCCAGGCTGTCGGCTGTGCCTCCGGGAGGGAACCCGACGATGATCCGGGCCGCATTGGCGGACTGGGCGAATGCAGCGAGGCTCTCCCAGCCCAGCCCCATGGCCGATGCAGCAGCAAGGAGTCGGCGTCTGGTCAAGGTGTTGTTCAAGGTATGTCTCCAGGATTCATGCACCGGCATGGCGGCGCGGATGGGAATGAGTGCGACAGGAGGTGAACTGCCTGCGCGCGCTGCCGTCTCGCGCCGGCTGCAGGGTCGACGTTCGAGACGCGCCTGCGGATCTCGATCGAAGACATGGGAGGGCTCTTTGCCGCAGCTGGCGATTGAATGTGCACGAAGATGAAGTTTATGCATAAAAATAGAAACGCCCTCGGTGTTTTCCCTGCATGCTTTCTTTCTTTGTGCATAAAATGTGCGCCATGAGCTACACGAACTCCAGTGCGTCAGCCGATTCCTCCACGCCTCTGTCGGAGCAGGCTTTTCGCAGCCTTCGCCACGATGTCTTGATCGGGACTTTCGAAGCGGGCAGCAAGCTCAAACTGGAAGAACTTCAGGGGCACTACGGCTTTTCGAGCAGCCCGTTGCGCGAAGCGCTCAGCCGCCTCACGCAGGAAGGTCTTGTGCGCGCCGACGAGCGAAGAGGGTTTCGTGTCGCGCCGATCTCGCTGGAGGACTTGAACGACATCACCGGCATGCGGCTGATGCTCGATGTGCATGCGCTGCGCGGCGCGATCGAGTTGGGTGACGATGCTTGGGAAGGGGCGGTCGTCGCCGCCTTTCATCGACTCGAGAAAGTCGAATCAAGGCTCAGTGACGGCCCCGTGATCCTCGACGAGGAGTGGAGCGAAGTTCACCGCACCTTCCATCTGGCGCTGGTCGCCGCGTGCGCGTCGGATCGGCAACGCATGTGGAGTGCCAGCTTGTTCGATCAGGCCGAGCGCTATCGCCGCTTTTCCGCGCGCCATCGTCAGGCAGGGCGTCGCAAGTCCAACGAGCATCGAAAGATCATGGATGCGACCCTGCGGCGCGACGCGGATACCGCCTGTGCGCTGCTGAGCGAACACATCCTGAGCACCCAGCGCAACGTGGAAGCCGCGATACGCCGCGTCACGGGCGCCTGAGGTATTGCGGGAAGAGCGCCTCCTCGGGCTGACACCCATGGGGCGCCTCCCTGGTACCCGGCGATCGCGGGCACTTCAGTTCTTCAGTCCCTGCCTGGCCAGCCACTGGTCGATCAGCGCGGCGACCTGGTCGGAGTTGCGATCCATCATGAGCATGTGGGAGTTGCCGGTGATGCCGATCTCCGGCAGCACGATGCGCTCACCCTTGCCGCCGGCGCGCGCGAGGCTGTTGCGGAACTTCTCCTGCTGCGCCGCGATGCGCTCCCAGAACGCGAACTTGCCCAGGTTGTCGCCCCAGACCCAGAGCATGGGCACGCCCTTGACGCGCGAGAAGTCATAGGTGTCGGGGTTGGGCGAGCCCGAGGTCTCGACGGCGACCAGCGCCTTGACCTTCTGCGGATACTTCAGCGCGGAATTGAAGGCGAAGTTGCCGCCCTGGCTGTGCACGACGATGACGCAGGGACAGACCTTGTCCACGTAGGCGTCGTAGGCGGCCTGCGTGGCTGCGTCGTTGGTGCCCCAGCGCGGGATCGCCTGCTTGGCGAACTGGTCGAAGGCGGCCACGGGGAACTGCGTGCCCGGCAAGGCGCGGCGCTTGGCGGGATCGGTGGCGTACGAGTCGGTGTCGCCGATGCGGAAGAGCTCCCAGGCCTCCTTCTTCGGGCGGAAGAAGGGCTCGCTCCTGAAGATCTCCGGGTAGCGGGCCCACGACGCGCGGCCGCGCTCGACCGCGTCGCTCACGTAGACGTCGTAGCCCGCGCGCAGGAAGAAGTTCTCCCAGCCGGGCTGCCCGTCGGGCTTGGTCTCGAAGGTGGTGCCCGCCAGTCCGCCGCCGTGCCACAGGAGCAGCGGGTACTTCGCCTTGGGCTTGGACAGCCGCGTGTAGCGCGCATACAGCGCCTCGACCTCGAAGTCACCGTTCGGGTCGAGCTTGAGCGGCGGCGCCCCGGGCGTGAACACGAGTTCCCGTTGCGGCAGGCCCGCGAGCGCGACGGCACGCCCGCCGACATGAAAGCTGCCCATCTCGGCGACCTGCAGTGAAGGGCCGCTCGCACAGCCGACCAGCGTCGTGAGCGCCAGAGCCGCCGCGACGCGGAGGAGGTTTCTTGCCATGGTGTTGTTGCCTCCGTTGTCTTTGGGTTCCGGCTTCGCAGTGTAGGAAGCCGTGCCCGTGCCGACGCATCGTGATTGGCGATGGCAGCGCTCTTCTTTCGCTGCTGCATGGGCCACGTGAATGCACCTCGGATTAAACATGCACGAAGATATTTTTATGCACAAAAACGTCTTCATGCATTAATATGGATATCGGGCGGGGGCTATGCCGACCTGCCGTGCAACGTCCAATCCGAAAGAAGCAACGCATGAAACTGATGTCCTATTCCCTCGCGGGCCGCGAAACCTGGGGCGCCGTCGTCGATGGCGGAGTGGCCGAGCTGGCCGGGCGCACCGGCCACGCCACGCTGGCCGATTTCATCGCCAGTGCGGACTTCGCGCGCCGCGACGCACTGGTTGCAGGGCTCGCCGCCGATGTGCCGCTGTCCGGCGTGCGCTACCTGCCTGTCATCCCGAAGCCCGAGAAGATCGTCTGTGCGGTACGCAACTACATGGACCACCACCAGGAGGTGCTGGCCGCGGGCATGCATCGCGAGCTCTCCGAGCAGCCGCCGATCTTCCTGCGCGTGTGGCGCTCGCAGACGCCGCACGAAGGACCGATCGTGCGCCCGCGCGTGTCCGAGTCGCTCGACTGGGAAGGCGAGCTGGCGGTGATCATCGGCAAGGGGGGCCGCGACATCCAGGAGGCCGATGCGTGGGATCACGTGGCGGGCTACAGCTGCTACAACGATGGCAGCGTGCGCGAGTGGCAGTTCCATGCCAAGCAGATCGCCTCGGGGAAGAATTTCGAAGCGACCGGCGGCTTCGGCCCCTGGATGGTCACGACCGACGAGATCGCGCCCGGGCGCGAGCTCAAGCTCGAGACGCGGCTCAACGGCGAGGTGGTGCAGTCGAGCCACACGGGCCACATGATCTTCTCCATCCCGCGTCTCATCGCCTATGCCTCCACCATCTTCACGCTGGTGCCGGGCGACGTGATCGCCACCGGCACGCCGGCCGGCGTGGGCTGGAGCAAGAAGCCGCCGCGCTTCATGAAGCCGGGCGACGTGGTCGAAGTCGAGATCGAGGCCGTGGGGCTGCTGCGCAACCCCGTGGTGGCCCAGGGCTGAGCGCGCGCTCTCCTTCGAGCCAGCAGCACGCCAGCATCGCGCGAGACGTCCGCACAAGGGCGCCGCACCAGGAGACAAGACCTTGAAACGAAGAACCCTTCTCGCCGCTTGTGCGGCGACGGCCGCCGCATGGCCGGCCTGCCAGGCCCTTGCGCAGGGCTACCCGGAGCGTGCGGTGAAGCTCTACCAGGGCTTCGCCCCGGGCGGCAACGCGGATGCGATCGCCAGGGCCGTGGGCGTCGAGATGGGCAAGGCGCTCGGCCAGCCGATCGTGGTCGAGGCTCAGCCCGGCGCGGGTGGCACCATCGCGGCGGCCACCGTGGCGCGCGCCAAGCCCGACGGCTACACGCTGCTGCTGGCCACCGGCGGGCATGCGGTGGCAGGGGCGTTGTACAACACACTGCCCTACAAGACCGTGGCCGACTTCGAGGCCGTGTCCACCGTCACCTACTTCCCCTTCCTGATCGTCGTCAATGCGGGCTCGAAGGCGCAGGGGCTCGCCGAGATCCTCGCCTCGGCCAAGGCCGCGCCCGGAACGGTCGCGTACGGCACGGCCGGCATCGGGTCGACGCACCACCTCGCGGGCGAACTGCTTACCAAGATGGCCGGCGTGTCGATGATGCATGTGCCCTACCGGGGCGACGCCGCGTCCGTGACCGCGCTGCTCGGCGGCGAGGTGCCCTTCATCATCGCACCGCCCACGGCGGTGCTCTCGAACATCCAGGCCGGCAAGCTGCGCGCCGTGGCGACGACGGGGCCGCAGCGCTGGCCGGGCCTGCCGAAGGTGCCGACGGTTGCGGAGCAGGGCGTGGCGGGATATGACGTGCGCTCGTGGGCAGGCCTCCTGGCACCGGCGGGCACGCCGCGCCCGATCGTCGATCGGCTCAATGCCGAGGCGCTGCACGCGCTGCAGGCCCCGTCGGTGCGGCAGCGCCTGGAAGACATGGGCGGCGAGGCGCGCGGCAGCACGCCCGAGGAGATGAAGGCCCTCGTGGCCCGGGAACTCGAGAAGTGGACCCAGGTGGTGGCCGACGCGAAGATTCCCAGGCAATGAACGAATGAACGGACAAACGAAATGAAGAACGAAGGAATCAAGCCATGCCACTGATCGCGCTGCGCAAGAAAAGCCTCACCGTGGAGACCGTCTTCCACGAAGGCGGCCCGGCACCCGCGAAGCCGCTGCGCATCGCCGCCGCATGTGCGGTGATCCGCAATCCCTACGCCGGGCGCTATGAGCCTGACCTGCTGCCTTTCATGGCGGAACTGCGAAGCCTCGGCACCTCGCTGGCCGAGGAACTCGTGGCCACGCTGGGCAAGGACAAGGTCGAGGCGTACAGCAAGGCGGCCATCGTCGGCGTCAACGGGGAGCTCGAGCACGGCGCGGTCTGGCACGAGGCCGGTGGCTGGGCCATGCGCCAGGTGCTGGGCGATCCCAAGGCCATCGTGCCGGCGGCCAAGGTCGTCGCGGCCACCGGCTATCGCCTCATGGTGCCGCTGCACTACATCCATGCCGCCTACGTGCGCAGCCACTTCAATACCTTCGAGGTGGGTATCCAAGACGCGCCGCGGCCCGACGAGATTCTCTTCGCGCTGGTGATGGCCGACGGCGGACGCGTCCACGCGCGCCTGGGCGGCCTGGCCAAGGAACAGGTCTCGGTGCACGACGGGCAGCGCTGAGCATGACGAAGCACACCATGCGCGCCGTGCAGTTGTCCGAAACGGGCGGTCCCGAGGTGCTGCGGCTGGTCGACCTGCCGTTGCCCGAGCCGGGCCCGGGCCAGGTGCGCGTCAAGGCCGCGGCCATCGGTGCCGGCGGGCCGGACGTGCTGATCCGCAACGGCACCTACAAGTGGATGCCGCCGCTGCCGGCGATCCCGGGCAACGAGATGGCAGGGACGGTCGATGCGGTCGGGGCCGGCGTCACCCGGCTCGCCGTGGGCGATCGGGTGCTCGTGAGTGCGCGCGAGCTCGCGCAGCGCGGCGGCTGCTATGCCGAGCATATCTGCGTGGGCGAATCGGTGCCCTTCGTGCTGCCCGCCAGGCTGGTCTTCGAAGACGCCGTGAGCCTGGGCAACTTCCAGCTCGCCTTGGCCCTGCTGGCGAGCAACGGCAATCTGCCGGCACGGACCATCCTCGTGCCGGGCGCCGCGGGCGGCGTCGCGACCGCGCTGGCGCAGGTCGCGCGTGCGCGCGGGCTGCGCGTGATCGGCACGGCTTCTTCCGAGCAAAAGCGCGCCTTCGCGCTGGAGAACGGCGTGAGCGAGGTCATCGACGGCGATCCGGCGACGCTACCCGAACGCGTGATGGCGCTGACCGACGGACGCGGCGCCGACCTCGCGTTCGACCACGTCGGCGGGGCGCTTTTCATCGCCTGCCTGCGATCGCTCGCGCCCTTCGGCATGGCGGTGTCCTACAACATCCTCTCGGGCCCGCCCGCGAACGACGTCTTCGACGAACTGCGCAAGCTGCTGGGCCGGAGCCTGGCGATCCGCACTTTCTCGATCCACACCGTCGACAGCGATGTAGCGCAGCGCGTGGGTTGATGGAGGACGCCATCGCGCTGATGGCGGCAGGGAAGGTGCGTGCGCCGCGCGCCACCCGCATGCCGCTGGCCGAGGCGCGGCGCGCGCACGAGCTGCTGGACCGCGGTGGCTCGCTCGGCAAGCTCGTGCTGATCCCGTGAATCCAACCGCATTCCATCGAACCCAGACCGAGGCCATCGTGAACGCTCCCTACATTCCCAACCTGTCGCACTGCGGCATCTTCTGCCGCGACCTGGCCGTGATGAAGCGCTTCTACACGGGCGTGTTCGACATGCAGGAAACCGACCGAGGCATCGGCGGTACCTTCCGCTACGAGCTCGTGTTCCTGAGCGGGCGCGATGACCAGCACCACCAACTGGTGCTGGCCGGTGGCCGCGCGCCGGATGCGCCCAGCACCGTGATGCAGCTCTCGTTCAAGGTCGGGACCATCGACCACCTGCGCGAGGCGCGCCGGCGCGCGCTGTCGCTGGGCGCGACGAAGATGCGGGGCCTGAACCACGGCAATGCGCTGTCCATCTACTGCATGGACCCGGAAGACAACACGGTGGAGGTCTACCTCGACACGCCATGGTACGTGAGCCAGCCGCACGGCGATCCGCTGGATCTCGACGAGGCCGACGAGGCGATCTGGGCCCAGACCGAGCGCGTGGTGCGCTCGGACCCCAGCTTCATGCCCGCCGAGGAATGGGCGGCCCGCTTCGCCCGGCGCAGCGAGGCATTGCGCGCTGCGAGCAATTGAATGCGGCGAGCACTCCGGAATCCTGTCCGCCTCGGTAGAGGCACACTGCGCGGCGCCCACCATTGAGTGGCAACGGCCGAAGCGTTGCTGCTCGGTCTTCGCGACACCCACGTCCCCTCGTCCCTGCAGCACAGGGATGCCGCGCTGCCGCAATGGGACGCAGCCCACCCCAACCCCTCTGTCTGGTAAATACTGATCGGCACTCAGACACATGTCCGAATATTGGACATGCAGTTTGTCTGAATGGCGTGCATCGGCTGCCCGGTGCATGAGAAACACCTTGGGGATCAACGCGCAGACGCCTGGCATGCCCCGTGCAGGGACTACTCGATTCGATCCACGGGACGCGCGGATCGTCGGGGTAGGCGCATTCGTGCGTGCTCCGCTCCGTTCGCGCACGAGAACCCTGACACAGGAGACACATGACAAGCATCCCGCGACTTGCCGTGCAGGATGAGGGGGCGGCTACGGGCTGGCTCCACCACCCTCCGAGCGCTCGGAAAACCAGAACGTCCCGCGCACGGGCGGTCGACATCGAGGCCGGCGGGCTGGGAGGGCCACACGCCGTCGCGCCGGCGTATCCCGCGCAGAACGTTCGATCGCGCGCGGAGGCGCCGCAGGCACACGACAGCGTGGCGGTCTGGTTCGCTCCCTTGTTGTCTGAAAGGCTTGCGCAGGCGGGCTTCGGCACGCTGGAGCAACTGGCGCAGCGCATCAACGACACGGGCACCACCTGGTGGTATCCGGTGCGCGGCATCGGTGTGCGGCGCGCCGAGCGCGTCGTTCAATGGCTGCATGAACAACAGGAGAGCACAGGCATCCGCATGAACCCACGAAACCTGCAAGCCCGCGGACACGGCCCATGCAGCAAGGCGGCATCGGAGCACGCGGCTGGATGAGACGGCCGGGGCGTGGTGCGCGCCGCGATCCTGCCTCTTTGAGGCCCGTCGGCGTCGCCGGGCAGGGGGCTTCAGTCCGGAAGGTCGTGGCGCGTTCCCTCTGCGGTTGCCCGAGGCCTGAACTCGAGTTTCCGGCAGGCGCTGAAGTCGTCCTGTGCATGGAGGTCGGCGCTCGACTGCGCAAATGTCTCGGCGAGCATGGCCAGCAGATGTCCAGCCACTCGCGGGTCCAGCGCAATGCCGGTTGCAAGTGAGCGCAGGGTGTGCGCGATCTCGGCATCATCCGCGTCCCTCACCAGATAGCCTGTTGCGCCTGAGGCGAAGGCCGACATCACCAGTCCCCTCTCGTCCGTATCCGACATGGCGATGACCTGCGTGCGCGGCAGCCTCGCGCGGATGTCGGCGATGAACGCCGCTGCGTCGCCGATCGGATAGAGCTGCATGCCGACGAACACAAGATCGAAGGGCAGTGCGGCCAGCATCGCGTTGGCCTCCTCGCATGTGGGTGCGAGCACCACGCGGCGCCCCGGGGCGAGCAGGCCCAGGATGCGCTTCATGCGGTGCGCGACGGCCGGATTGCTTTCCACGACAAGGGCGCCAAAAAACAGCTTGGGTTCGCGATACATCCTTGAGGCGGTGTAGGTGGGCATGGGATCGAACACGGGCATGCTTTCTTCGAGAGTGGAGATCGCTGGCTGCTTGACTGGCGGCGCCCCAAGGTTGCCGCGACGACATTGCCCGAAGATTTCGCGACTTTGCGGTTTGTTGCGCAGGCGGTGCGGGGCAGAACATGGCATCCCACACCGTGTGGACCGCGTTCTTTCATTCCCCTCCAACGGGGCTCGAACTCACCGGTCCGATGCCATCAATGACTTTATAAGATGGGCGATCGAAAAAGTGGTGGCGCTCTTACTGCCATCAGCAATCGATGGCGAAAGACGTCTTGCCGTGTAGCGATCACGGCCCCAGGCCAAGGTCTTGCGAAAGAGCGGTGAGCTCTTGAAGTTTTCTTCCGATCGCTTCATCTGCTCAGCCATATTGCGCCTCAATTCCTGAAACTCGATTCGCCGATGAGCGCCAACAAGCCTGCAGGCAAGGTTGCCAGCTTCGATCTCTTTCACGACGAAAGGGCGAGAGACGTTCAGGAAGTTCGCCGCATCTTGGGTCGTGAGTTCATGCTTCTGAGGCATCAGTAACATGGGCTCGCGCTTCGCCATTTGCCGGAGCACTTCAGCAAAGAATCGCAGCGCTCTCGGAGGGAGTTCCAAGACAGGCGCATTCTTCCCGGTTCGCTCTCTGCGAAATCAAGGATGACTTTGATGTGTTCAGCTTTTGAGCGATCCAGGGCCGCCACCAGACATTGATGAGCCGCCGCAGCCATCTCCGCTTCAGCTGCGCTGGCTGGATCCAGCACGTCGTGCTCTTTCATTTTCGTTCCCCGTGAGTTTGCAGTTGCTGGGTCGTTCGGACGGGGCCTTTTGGAAGTCCCGGCCGAGATGGTGGCGCTAAACGAATTATTCGAAACACCTCTGCAGATATGGCTTCTCCCCCTAAACGCAACAATCAAGGCGTTGAGAGCTGGCACGCTCGGTGTCGTCGCCAGCGTAGATGTCGACTTGCGGAACATGCCGTCCGTCGCGGCGATGTACATCGCGTCGCGGTCCGCGTCGAAGTTCCGACGCGAAGGGCAGACCCTGCGGACGGTCGGCCGACTCTGGAGTGCTGAAGACGAAACCACCGTGCCAGCGTAGCGTCAGCGGGCTCGAGGGGCCCCCCTCATCTCGCAGCCGATAGCGAAGCGCCGGTTGTCCGCGGGGCTCCAGGCAGGCCTGCTGGGGTCAAGATGATGTGGTCGGACGATCACCTATCCCGTGTTTGCGCATCGCTTCCTCTTCGTCCCCGGTAATCCAGCCGAAGACCCTCAGGGCACCGAGCGCGTCAAGCCGCAGCAGGTAGGTATTCGTAAAACGAATCGATTTCTCGCCGCCCTCCACGGTGTACACGGCGTTCCACGCCGCATGAGCGATCGCATGGAGCGCATCGATGCTGGAGACGGTAACGCCTTCCAGTTCCATTCGCTTCATTCCAGTATCCTGGTATCGACGAAAGCCTTCGCTCGTGGCGCGCGCAAATTCCGAGTCGTTGCGTCCGATGACGACTCCGGCCGGGGCAGAGGCGATGAAGGCTTCGGCGTACAGGTCGGACAAGGCCCGCCTGTTCAGCCTTCCAGCAAGTCCCTCATTGAACTCGCGCCCATAGCGAAGGAAGAAATCGCGGAGCGCTGCCTGCCCAAGGGGCGCATATGGCGCCGAAGCGCTCGCTTGGTCGTCTTGTTCCATCGGGCCTCCTTGGTAGAACCATTCTCGGCAGAGGACGATGGGGAGTGTGTAGGACATTGTCCGGGCCGGATCGCATGTGCGTGATCTCAGCGCAGCACTCGCCGCCGCCTCTTAGCCAAGACGCGGTCTGGTCACGAGGAACCTGGCGACTGGGCATTGTTCACAATTTGAAAAGAAGAAATACCTCGAATGTCGGGTGCCAGACATTCGAGGCAAATCAGTCTCTCCTCCCCCTCCTTCGCACGGATAGATTCCGCGCTACTTCGAGGCCTTGCACGGTCGCACGGCCTCGAAATCGCGACCAGCTTGGTGTTCTCGATGGCGGCGAGCTTCTGCATTCGAGCCATCCACCCAACACGGCTGCGCATTCGGCGACCGATCTATATGGAGTACGAGGGAACAAGATGAACAGGACATTTCGGAGTGTCTACAACGAAGCGCTCGGCGCTTGGGTTGCGGCGAGCGAGGTCAGCGCCGCGCGCGGCAAGAGATCTTCAGGCGCGGTGCTCGGCGCGGCCTTCCTGGCCGCAGCGGCGTTCGGTGGCGCATCACCCGCCTGGGCGGTCAGCGAGTGCGGCACCATCGCAGCGGGCGGCACCGTCACCTGCAACGGCGACGGTTCGCCCGCGACCGATGCCGCACCCTATGCCAGCGGCATCTTCTACTCGACGCCTGACGCGAAGCTGGTCCTGGACGGAACCGCCGGCGCCCTGACAGTCCAGCCCGCTACACCCGTGATCGCCGTGGCCAACCGCGGCGGCGCGGGCGCCGGCACGCGCGAGGTGCAGATCAACGGCGACGTGCGCATCACGACGATGGCGGGCACGGCCGGCGGCCCCACCATCGGCGCGCAGGCGTATCAGACACAAGGCGGCAATGCGTTGGTGGTGCAGAACGGGGGCACGATCAACGCCGTGGGCGAGAACGCCTTCGGCATCGCGGTGCGCACGGACGGCGGCGGCACCGCGTCCGCGATCCAGAACGGTGGCTCGATTTCGACGACAGGTACGGGAGGAAGCGGCGTGGCGCTTTTCTCCGAGACCTACAGCACGGGTGCCGCCGTCGCTACGCAGAACGGGGGCTCGATCACGACGAACGGATCGCATGCGGTCTATGCACTGGCACGCGGCAACGGCAGCGCCACGGCGACGCAGACCGGAGGATCGATCAACGCTGCGTCCTCGACCTTCACCAACGCCGGGGTCGTCGCCCAGACCTTGGGCACCGGCGATGCCCACGCGGTACAGACGGGAGGTTCGATCGTCACCAACGGTTTCGGCGGTGCGCTGGGTACCGTGGCGAGTGGCAGCGGCAACGCCACGACGGAGCAACGCGGCGGCAGCGTGACGGCGAACGGCATCAATGCCATCGCGGTTGCCGCAGTCTCCTCGGGTGCCGGCACGGCGACGGCCGTTCAGGCTGCGGGCCTCACGGCGTCGGCGACTGGCGCCAACAGCAACGGCATCGCAGCCTATGCGAGAGGAAGCGGGCGCTATGCGGTCTCGGTGGCCGGATCGGCGATCGGTGGCTCGGGAAGCACTGCTGCGGCCGTGCACACCTCGGGGGCTGGTGGCGGCACCATCGACATCGCCTCGAGCGCAATGCTCGACGGCTCCCGCTCCGGCACTGCTGTCCTGGATGAAACCGGAGCAGTCGTGGTGACGAGTTCCGGCTCCGTGACCGGGGACATCCTCACCAATGCCGGCAACGACTCGATCAGCCTGGTCGCAGGTTCGGTCAAGGGCAAGATCGACGCCGGTGCCGATGACGACCGCTTCACCTGGTCCGGCGGTACGTTGTCGGGCGGCTTCTTCGGTCAGAACGGCTCCGACACGGCCCTCGTGTCCGCAGCGGGCTACAACGGCAGCCAGATCCTCGATGGCGGCGACGATGTGTCTGCGGCCGATGGCTGGGTCGACCGGTTGACCCTGCAGGGCGTCACGGCCACCGCGGGCGGCGACACCCTGCGCAACTGGGAAAGCATCACCCTGGACAACACGCGCCTGATCCTCGCCGGCACGCCTCTAACGGTGGGCGCGGGCGTGGATGGCAGCGGCAATCCCCTGGGCCTGTTCATCCGGTCCTCCAGCAGCGTGTCGCTGGGGCAGTCCGCCTTCACCGTGAACGGCGACGTGCACAACGCGGGCCTGATCAACCTGCGCAGTGCGTCCGGCGTGCCGGGCAACGTGCTGAGCATTTTCGGCAACTACGCCGGGGCGAATGGCATCGTGCAGCTGAACACGGTGCTCGGCAATGATGCGAGCGTCACCGACAAGCTGGTCGTCAATGGCAACACCGGCGGTACCACCCGCGTACTCGTGAACAACGCAGGCGGCGCCGGTGCCGCCACGATCAACGGCATCCAGGTGGTCAAGGTCACCGGTACCTCATCGGAGGGCAACTTCACCCTGGCCGCCCCGGTGCAGGCCGGCGCGTTCGAGTACGGGCTGCACCGCGGCGGTCGCACCGACGGCGACGCCAACAGCTTCTATCTGAGCAGCGTGTACAACCCCGCACCCATCCCCGGGGTGATTCCGGGAGCTGCACCTGTACCGGCCCCGGTGCCGGCGCCCGAGGTGTTCCGTCCCGCGGCGTCGGGTTACGTGATGGGGCAGCTGGCCACGGCCGAGCTGGGCCTGGGCCTGCTGGGGAGTCTGCACAAGCGGGTGGGCGAGCAGCAGACGCTCAAGTGGGACTACTGCGGCTGTGACGCCAAGGCGCCGGAGGACCAGGTCTGGATGCGCCTGCACGCACAGCGCCTGGACGTGGATGGCAAGCGCCAGTTCGGGTTCGAACAGGAGATGCAGTACTTCCAGCTCGGCAAGGATCTGGCGATCCGCTACAGCGGCGACGCCGGTGACAAGTCACGCAGCCACACGGGCATCAGCGTGGGCTACGGGCGCACCAACGTCAACTTCAATGATCGCCGCCGCGGGGATGCGGGCATGGGCTACGACACCGGCAAGATGAAGGGCGAGATGCTGACTCTGGGCGCGTACCACACGCGCTATGCCGACAACGGCAGCTACCTCGACCTGGTGGGCCAGCTGCATTCGGTGCGCAATGACTACACCGACAGGTACGGCGGCGAGGGCAAACAGAAGGGCGCCGGCCTGGGGCTGAGCGTCGAGGTGGGGCGCCCCTGGCAGATCGGAGAAAGCCAGTGGCTGATCGAGCCGCAGGCGCAATTGACCTACCAGGTCACGCGCTACCGCGGCTTCGTAGACAACGTGTCCCCGGTGGGCGGCTTCACTAGCGAGAGCCTGCGCGGGCGCGTGGGAGCGCGCCTGAGCTGGAACGACAAGGCCGAGCGCAGCGACCAGCTCACGCGCACCAACACGTTCTACTTCACTGCCAATCTGCTGCACGAGTTCAAGGATCCAGAAGCCGTGACCATCGGCAGCACCGCGGTGAGTGAATGGGGCAAGCAGACCTGGGCAGAGGTAGGTGTCGGGGCACAGCTGCCGCTGAGCAGGACGACCTACCTCTATGGCGGATTGCAGTATCAGCGCTCGCTCAGCGGCGCTCACCGCGAAGGCGTCTCGGGGCAGCTCGGTGTGCGGGTGGCATGGTGAGCGTGGCGCAACTCTCGACAACGACAAGGAAACAACCCATGCACACGAAGAACACTCCGAAGAAGAACGCGCCGAGCTTGCTCGCTCTCGGCACTGCGGCCGTTGCCGCGCTCGTGCTCGCGGGCTGCAGCAGCCTGCACGACGAGCGCTACAACTGGTGCCAGGGACAGAACTGCGCACTCACACCCGTCATGACGCCGGCTGCCGCACCAGCGCCGGTGCCGGCGGCGCCGACGATCCAGCGCGTGACCCTCAGTGCGGATGCTCTTTTTGCCTTCGATCGTTCGAGCGCGGCCGACATGCTGCCGAAGGGGCGCAGTGAACTCGACGCGCTGGCTCGCGCGCTGCAAGGCCAGCAGATGCAGGTGCAAAGCCTGACGATCACGGGGCACACCGACCGACTCGGCGCAGAGGCCTACAACGAAGAGCTGGCGCTGCGACGTGCCAACACCGTGCGCGACTACCTCAAGGGGGCGGGCGTGAATGTGCCCATGGACGTGCGATCGATGGGGGAGCGCGAGCCTGTGACGCGCGATTGTTTAGGCACGCAGCGCACGCCACGCTTGATTGCCTGCCTGCAGCCGGACCGCCGTGTCGTGGTGGACATCCTGGCTCAGACGAAGAAGAACCAGTGAGAAGCGAGAGCGCTGCCGCCCGAGGGAACCCGGGCGGTAGCGCTCCGCTGAAGATTTCCGAAGCACAAGCGAATTCCTGGTTGTGCTGTTGCCGCAAGAACCCGGACTTCTTCGGTGCGAGCCTGAGCTTCGCGAACCCTCCGTCAGCGGGAGTCTGGTGCGCAGGAACTCCGGGATTTCGCTGCTGGAGAACATGAGCGGAAATGCCTGCAACTCCTTTTGCTGCAGATAGTAAGAAATAGGAAGTAGAGAAGTCTCGGGCCCTCCCGTATTCTGGGGATGGCGATCGTCTTGAGAGGGACGGAATGATCTTCGTGCCTGCAGCATTCGCTTTGCGTTGTGTCTTCTGATCGCGGTTTCTCAAACGGAGAGCCGGAGATACCTCCCCGAGCCTCGACAGCCAGGTCAAGTTCCACAGTCGCCGGTGCCCGCGGTCTTCAACATGTCTGGCAAACGAAACGGCCCAGGCTTGTCTTCATTGCAATCCGGGAACAGGGACAGAGGGCTGTCGAGCTCTTCGTACCGCGTGAATTGGGTACCAACGCACGGCGTGATCCGAGAGTCGAATTTCGGGCGTGGATGGGTCCACTGCTGCACGAGGCTCTATCGTCAGTCAAGACAAAGGAAGGCCAATGTCCGCACCCATCGAAATCAGGATCAACCCAGACTGGGCCGATCCTGCGACGCGCCCCGCATGCAAATATGCGCCGATCGTTGTCGAGAAGATCCAGAGCGTGCCAGCAATTCAGACGATGAAGGAGGTCCTGGAAAAACGCGTCAACACGTGCCGCTTGCTCGCGACGCAAAACGACAACCCTCATCTGCAGGGCACCGGCTGGTTCTCGTTCCTGCGTGCAGGTCCCTCCCACACGCCTCATCTGCGCTCCTCGAGCGTGCCTGTCATCGTCATCAGCGGAGGGAACGCGCTGAAGCTGGCCCAGGATCTGAACGCGGACCACAGCCTTGCATGGCATCCGGCGAATCTTCGAAACGAGCCGTTGTATCTCCTCGTCCACAAGCTCGATTTCAGGACCTATCAGGGTGCGCTGTCGCGCATCATGAACAGCTTCCGGAACATGCACCTGATCGGCTGGGACGGCGGAAAGATGACCGGCTTTGGTGCTGCCCGCGCCGCGGCACTGGCGTTTGCCGACTCCTTGCCGTACCGACCTCAGCAGATTCTTCTGATGGACCAGGATGTGGCTCAGACTGAAGGGACGCGGCACACGAGGCCCGACGTGCAACGCAAGGTCACGGACCTGCACAATCAGTTTGCCAAGCCGATCGTCGGGCTTGGGGTCGGCTACCCCACAAGGCAGCCTGTTCCAAAGCCGTTCGCAAACGTGCCTTATCCGCGCCTGAAGGACTTTGCGTCGCCCACTCAGCAGTTCGTGTCCATCAAGGCACCGTTCCGGCAGCGCGCGCAAAGCACCCTTCACCCCTATCTCGCCAATTCGAACTACCTGAAGACAGACGATGGGCTGTATCCGGCGTTCATGGTTGCGGGTGGTGAGGACATGCTCGCAACCTACGAGCTCGACCTGATCCAGGATGACCACAACGACACCCTGCGCCACGAGCGGATCGTCAAGAAGGCACTTCAGGGGCCCAACGATCCTCAGAATCTGTATTGGAACAATGCGCGTGTCGAGACATTGGAGCGGCTCTTCAGGGAAGAAAAACGCACGCCCCTCAGTTTGGAAGGCGTGCCGTATACGCTGGAAGGGCTGTTGCTCTTGTTTACCCATAAGGGCTGGCAGGCAGGTCATCCCACTCCGGAGTCGTACAACAACGCCGCCTGCATCATCGAGCGCATCATCCTGCGCTACTTCAAGATTTCACCGCAGGGAACATTCGGGCACAACGAAGTCTTCCAGCAAAGAAAGGGCTTCATTCCCGTTGTGTGACACCCTCGTGCATGCGTCTGCGCACGCCTTCTGTCGCTCGGGGAAGCGGGGGGCGGGCTTTGCCCCGCACTGTTCGTGCCCCACCGCCCACCTGCGTGGTCAGCGTGCCGTGCTCGTCGCAGGCGCAGGCTTAGCCCGGCTGCTGCGCCCGGGCAGTGCTCGGCGATTCCTGTGCGAGCCTACAGAACAGCACTCGAATGACTTCGCAGGACCTTCAGATCAAGCACGCTGATCGAGTTGTAGTTGAGGCCAATCGCGCCGCTTTCGGCCAGCTTGCGAAGGGCCTTGTTGACGGACTGCCTCGTGACCTGCAACAGGGCCGCGAGGTCTTCCTGGGTGATCCGCAGGCCGATCTTGATGACTGATCCTTCCTTGCTTCCGTAGAGCATCGCCAGTCTTTCGAGTGTCGATGCCAGGCGCTGGGAAAAGGAGCCCATCCAGGCACCGAGCAGGGTATCCAGTACCTGTCGATGCTGCTTCATCAGCATGACGGTCATGTCTCTCCACAGCGCAGGCTGCTCGTCGAGAAACTGCAGGATTAGCGCCGTTGGCATCTGAACGACTGTCGTATCGAGACAGGCACTGAAGTCATAGAGAACCCGCTGATCCGGCTCCGGACTTTCCATGCCTTGCGTGTTCTCAAGCAGGCGCACCAAGCCGATCAGGCTGCCAGGGCCCAGCAGCGTCACCGGAGCGCGCGGCCCCCGGGGCGGCGTGCGGCTGACGATGACATGCCCCGAGATGATCGTGAAGGTCCAGGGCTCACCTGCCTCGACCCCGACAAGCTCGTGCCGGGCGAAGCGCCTGACGCGCGACTTTGCGAGCAGTCGTTGCATCGAGCCTGCGGGCCAGGGACCAAAACCCGAGGTGAGCCTCAGTGCATGCTCCATCAACGCGACGTCTTTCTGGGCGAGTTCGAAATCTGCCATTGCTTCGTGTTGGCCCTCTCGCGAACAAGCATTCACGAGAGAAGAGGGTGATGGAGCGCCGCGGGTACGGATCGTTTTTTTGGTTATTTTTTATAGCTTAATGGATCGTGGAACGTGATGTCGTTTTTCTGCGCGCCTCAAGCTCGACTTCGAAAGGAAGACGGTTCATCGAGTGGGCTCTGGAGAGTCAAGAAAAAGGGCCTCATCCTAGGAATGGCAATGCGGTGCTACTAGCACAATGTTTGGAACGGTTGATTGCTGATTCGGCAATCGATGAACACTGCACTTGCGGACGGCACCTTCACGGTGTGCTGACCATGACCGCCCCACTTGAACGAAGTCGCATCGACGAACCGCTTACGCACGACTGGCAGCGCAGGTCGAAGGCGGTCTCGGGGCCGGTTGCGGACATTGCCGCTTCTTCATGGCAGCCGTTCGAGGCAGCGCGTACCATGCCGGTCCGTCCGCCGACCCGTTGAGATGGAGGGTTGCCTCATGGTGATTTCCTTGCGCCGATCAGACGAAGCCGCCGACCTGATAGAGGTGCTGGCCGTGCCGTATCGGGCGACCGCCGCCTACAGGAGCCTGCTGCAGTTGGGAGCGCGAGCGCTCCCCGCGGTTCGTGCCGGGCTGCGGCATGGCAATGCCGACGTGCGTTTTCACTGCTGCCAGTTTCTCGACCGATACCTGCAGCCCGACACGCTGGCGGACCTGCTCGCAATGCTGGACGACGCCGATCAGCGCGTGCGGATCACGACACTGCACACACTGGCTTGCGATCGTTGCAAGGAGGGATCGTGCCAGCCGGAGGAGGCCGAGGTTCTTCCGCGGGCGATGGAACTGCTGGCGAAAGATCCCAGCGCGCATGTTCGGGCCATGGCGATCGAGGTCGTCGGCCGGTTCGTCCACGGCAACCGGCATGCCGCGGCTGCGATCGAAGCGGCCGTGCAGTCGGACCCGAGCTCCGCGGTCCGGAAAAAGGCCGGGTGGTATGCCCCAGGGGGCGCTATCCATGGACGCTCCGCTCCGGGACGGCCTCGAAGAGCCGTTGCCTCACCAAGCGGAGATGGCTGAGCGCAGCCCCTGCTGCAAGTCTGTGTCCCGCTGCGCCTAGCCGGGTCTGGGGCCGGTCCCGTGGGTTCTCGAAGCCAAGCTGCTTGGCGTTGCAGACTTCTTCAACGAACCGAGCTCCATCGGACCGCGACACAGGCGTTTTGAATTAATGTATGATGAACATCATGCGAAATGCAAAAGGCAACGCCCGAGCAGCGGCCAAGGAAGAATCCCACGAACGGATCGTGGTGGCCGCAGCGCGGGCGATCCGTCGCAGTGGCTATGACGGCACCGGGGTCGCCGACATCATGAAGGAGGCCGGTCTGACCCATGGCGCCTTCTATGCCCATTTCGAATCGCGCGAGGCCATGCTGGCGGAAGCGGCGGGCCGCGCGTGCGCCGAGTCTGCCGCGGCAGCGGCGGACGTTGTTGCCAATGTGTCCTCGGAACAAGCGCTGGAGTGCATGCTTCGCACCTATCTCTCGCAGGAGCATCTGGAGCAGATTGAGATGGGATGCCCCTTGGCCGCGCTGGGATCGGAAACGCCGCGCCAAGCGCCCGAAGTACGCCGGGTGACCACCCGGCATATCAAGGCAATGATCGATCTCGTCGCCCGCCAGTCGCCGGATTGGGGGCAGTCCGGCGCGCATGAACGCGCACTCGTGACCATTGCCACGATGGTGGGCACATTGCTGCTGGCTCGTGCAGTCGACGAGCCAGCGCTGTCGAACAGCCTGCGCGAAGCGGCACTGAAGCACCTGGCCCATTCCTGAATTCACCGATCCATACGGCTTTTTGCTCGCCTCTACATATGATGATCATCATGCGATGTTTGGATTTTCCCCTTAGACGCAACGTCCCTCTCTCCACTTGGCCGGGCCTGTCGGCCTTGATGGGGCACGAGTCGCATGGGCGAGGAAAAAACGTCGGGCATCACTCCCGCCCCTCAGCATGGCGCGCACGCGCAACCGTCAAACCCGCTTCTCGCGGCCTCGCAACCCGGCTCGCGTTTTCCTTCCTGGCGATGTCGCTGACTGCAGCGCTCGCAGCCGTCAATGCGCGAGCCGACCAGACATCGCCCACAGGTCTGTGGAAGAACATGGATGACGTCAGCGGCAAGCCTCGAGCCCTGATCCGCATCACGGAGTCGGGCGGAATGCTGCTGGGCAGGATCGAGAAGGTGTTTCCTGGTCCCCAGGAAGACCCGAATCCGAGGTGCACCAAGTGCGAAGGCACGAACAAGGACGCACCTGTCGTCGGTCTGGAGATCCTGAGCGGTCTGAGCAGGGAGGGGGGCGAGTACGTCGGCGGCCAGATCCTCGATCCGGACAACGGCAAGGTCTACCGCAGCAAATTGCGCCTGAGCGATAACGGCAAGAAGCTCGACGTGCGCGGTTACATCGGTGTGCCCATGCTGGGTCGTTCGCAGACCTGGTTGCGCCAGGAATAAGGAGGACAACCATGAAAGCATTTGTTCTCGATCGATACGGCAAGAAGGTCGCCTTGCGATCGGCAGACATCCCGATGCCCGAACTGCGTGATGACGAGGTTCTGGTCCAGGTACACGCCGCTGGCGTCAACTTGCTGGACGCCAAGATACGGGATGGCGAATTCAAGCTCATCCTGCCCTATCGCCTGCCCCTCGTACTGGGCCACGATGTTGCGGGCGTCGTGGCCAAGGTGGGGCCGCGCGTGCAGCACTTCAGAACGGGCGATGAGGTCTATGCGCGAGTCGACGATTTCCGGATAGGCACCTTCGCCGAATTCGTGCCGGTCAAGGAGGCCTCGCTGGCACTCAAGCCCAGGGGTCTCACGATGGAGGAAGCCGCTTCCATCCCTCTGGTGGGCCTGACGGCGTGGCAGGCGCTGGTTGTGAAGGCCAATCTGAAGAGGGGACAGAAGGTCTTCATCCAGGCGGGTTCGGGCGGCGTGGGCACGTTTGCCATTCAGTTGGCCAAGCATCTGGGCGCCACGGTCGCCACCACGACGAGCACGGGCAATGTCGCGCTCGTGAAGACCCTCGGTGCGGATGTCGTTGTCGACTACAAGTCGCAAGACTTCGAGGACATCCTGCACGGCTACGACGTGGTTCTGAACAGCCAGGATGGCAAGACGCTCGAGAAGTCTCTGCGGGTGCTCAAAAGGGACGGCAAGCTCACCTCCATCTCCGGGCCGCCCGATCCCGAATTCGGCAAGGAAATCGCGGCACCGGGTTTCGTGAAACTGGTCATGCGGCTGTTGAGCTCAGGCATTCGACGCAAGGCGAAGGGCCGGGGCATCGACTACGCGTTCCTCTTCATGAAGGCCAACGGCAGCCAGCTGCGCGAGATCACCCGCCTCATCGAAGCCGGAGCCATCCATCCCGTCGTCGATCGGATCTTTCCCTTCGCGTCAACCAACGAGGCCTTGGCTTATGTCGAAGCGGGCCGAGCGAAGGGCAAGGTCGTCATCAAGTTCAAGTGAAGCTGCTTTTTTCCACCTTGGAGATTCCCATGAAGATCGAAAACACTGTTGCCCTCGTCACCGGCGCCAACCGCGGCATCGGCCTGGCATTCGCGCGCGCGCTGCTTGCCCGCGGTGCGCGCAAGGTCTACGCAGCCGCGCGCGATCCCGCAACCGTCACACAGGACGGTGTGCAGGCCCTCCGGCTCGATGTCACCCGCCCGGAAGATGTGGCGGCCGCTGCGGCGCTGGCATCCGATGCGACGCTGGTGATCAATAACGCCGGCATTGCGCAGCCAGGAGGCTTTCTGGCGGCCGACAGCGAGGACGTCGCACGGCGGATCTTCGAAACCAACTTCTTCGCTGTGCTGCGCATGAGCAAGGCCTTCGCGCCGATTCTCAAAGGCAACGGCGGCGGGGCATTGCTCAACGTCCTGTCCGTGGCCTCGTGGGTGAACGGCGGGGAGCTCGCTGCCTATTCGGCAAGCAAGTCCGCGGCCTGGTCGCTGACCAATGCACTGCGCAGCGAACTGGCGGCGCAGAAGACGCAGGTGCTGGGGCTGCACATGGCCTATGTCGACACCGACCTCACGCGTGGCTTCGACGTTCCGAAGTCCAGTGCGCAGGAGATCGTCAGGCGCGCGCTCGATGGCCTCGAATCGGGCCTCGATGAGGTGCTGGCGGACGACCTCACCCTGCAGGTCAAGCAGGGCATGACCGCGGCGCGGCCCAGCTACCTTCCGCAGGCGTCGTGAGCCCGACACGCGCCAGATCGCTGAAGCTGCCCATTGCCTCTGACCAGGCCTCGAACGACCTCCATCTGTCCAGGATTTCCATGCTTTTCGAACCTCTCGTCACCCCTTCGATCCGGCTCGCCAACCGAACCGTCATGGCGCCGATGACGCGCAGCCGCGCGGTCAACGCCAATACGCCCAACACCCTGATGGCCGAGTACTACGGCCAGCGCGCTTCGGCGGGGCTCCTCATCACCGAAGGAACTTCGCCATCGCCCAACGGCCTGGGCTATGCGCGCATTCCCGGCCTCTTCAACGAGGCGCATGTGCGCGGATGGAAGGTTGTCACCGATGCGGTCCATGCCAAGGGCGGCAAGATCTTCGTCCAGCTCATGCACACCGGCCGCGTGAGCCACACGGCCAACCTGCCTGCGGGTGCGGAAGTGCTCGGACCGACGGCCAGCCCGTGCCCGGGCGACATGCACACCGACTCCCAGGACATGCAACCGCACAGCGCTCCGAGGGCCATGACCGCGATCGATATCGCCCGCGCGGTCGACGAATACGCGAACGCTGCGCGGCTTGCCATCGAAGCAGGATTCGACGGCGTCGAGCTCCATGCCGCAAACGGCTATCTGATCGAGCAGTTCCTGAACGCCAATGTGAACCAGCGTACCGATGCCTATGGCGCAGGCATCGAAGGGCGCAACCGCTTCGCGCTCGAGGTCGCCAGTGCCACCGCGGCCGTCATCGGTGCACAGCGTGTCGGCATCCGGCTGTCGCCGTATGGCGTGTTCAACAGCACGGGCGCGTTTCCCGAGGTCGAGGCGCAATACCTGGCGCTCACAGAGAAACTGTCGAAGCTGGGCCTGCAGTATGTCCACCTGCTAGACCACTCGGCGATGGGCGCTCCGCCGGTGCCTGCCGAGTTGAAAGCCCAGTTGCGCACCGCGTTCCAGGGCCTGTTCATCCTCGCCGGCGGCTTCGATCGCGCCAAGGCCGAAAGCGCGCTCGAAGCGGGCCAGGCGGACCTCATCGCCTTTGCCCGTTCCTTCCTTGCCAATCCCGATCTGGTGGAGCGCATGCGAAACGACACGGCGCTGAATGTCATCGACACGGCGACGTTCTACACCCCCGGCCCCAGGGGCTACACCGACTATCCGGTCCTTGTCGCTTGAGGGACGCTAGCGGCACCAACGATCGAGTCAAGACGCCGAGCAAGGCTGATCAGCCGACCACATGAGCACCGTGAGGGTGGAGCAACATGAACGAGCCGCAAGAATTGAAGAGCACCTGGAAAAGCGTACGAACGCGAACGATCACGGCGGGCGGTGTGAAGTTCGCCTACCGGGAACTCGGGGCGGACAACCCCGGCCCACCGCTTGTGTGCCTCATCCATCTGGCCGCGGTGCTGGACAACTGGGATCCCCGGGTCATCGACGGGTTCGCGGCCAGACATCGTGTGATCGCGTTCGACAACCGCGGTGTCGGTGCTTCGAGTGGTTCTCCGTCGGCATCGATGGAGGAGATGGCGCAGGACGCGATCGCTTTCGTCGAGGCAATGGGCTTCGATCAGGTCGACCTCTTCGGATTCTCGATGGGCGGAATGATCGCCCAGGAGATCGTGTTGATGAAGCCCGCGCTCGTGCGCAAGATGATCATCACGGGGACGGGCCCCGCCGGTGGCGAAGGCATCAGCAAGGTGGCGCGGGTGACGTACCTCGACATGCTTCGGGGCTGGCTCAGCTTCCAGGACCCGAAGCAATTCCTGTTCTTTACCCGAACGCCCTCCGGGATCCGCGCGGGCAAGGAGTTCCTGCTGCGCATCCAGGAACGTACCGAAGATCGCGACAAGAAAATCACCGTGGCCGCGCTGCAGGCCCAGTTGAAGGCGCTGCGCCGGTGGGGCAACAAGGCGCCTGCGGACTTGTCGAAGGTTCATCACCCCGTCCTCGTTGCGAACGGCGACAGCGATCGCATGGTCCCGAGCAGAAACACCCGCGATCTGGCCGAGCGGCTCCCGAACAGCGAACTCATCATCTATCCCGATTCCGGACACGGCGCGGTGTTCCAGTTCCATGGCGATTTCGTGCGCAGGGCGCTCGCATTCCTTGCGCGCTAGTGAATCTCGCCGCCATCTCCGACGGCGGGGCTGGCTTGAGTGGCAGTCCAAAGTGGGACTGATTGAAGATCAGCATCGAGAGCTGAGCAGGCCTCGAAATCGTCGGAGTGCCTCTTCGGTCGCGAATCGCCGCAACCATATACTCCGCCGAAGTCGCGAGGCCCGTGCCTATCCCCTATTCGACGCTGTCATATGCCATCAGCAAGTCTGCCGTTATCCGAAGCTCTGTTGCGGGCAGACATGCAGGCGCTGCATCGGAAACTTTGGGCGCGAACCATCAAGCGGCAGGCTGACGAAGCGTTTCGCAGCTACTCGCATGTCAGAGTGCTCAAGCAATCCTTCGAGACACTCGTGTCCGCCGAGTCGTCGGACTTCGACGAATTCGAGCCTCATGACTATGACGGTAGGGAAAAGGCCACCTCGTTCCTGCTGAAACGGCTGCTGAGTTCACTTCAATTGTGGCAACAGGAACTGAAGTGCCACAACCTGGGCACACATGAACCGGAGGAGATCGGCGCCTGCGTGAGAGCTCTCAAGAAGCCGAAGATCCAAGTCAGCTCCTAGCTCGCTCGAACTGCGCGCCCTGTCTTTGCCACCAAACCCTGGAACGCAACCCATGCCGCCCACTATCGCCACACGCAAGCCGGTCGATGAGCTCACGGCCTCGGACCTCGAGGCGTTTCCTGTCTGGGAGTTCGCCCTGGATGAGGAGGAAGACGCCGAAGAGGAGCAGGACGAGACCTGGGTGAAGCCGGTAGCAACCGGCGAAGTGCCGGTCGACGGCAGCTCGCTCAGCGTGGCGGTCGTCCTCAGGCTGGCCAACGGGTTGATCTACCCGGGGGTGATGTTCTGCGACACCCATGCCGGCTTCGACATCGCCGCGATAGCGCTTCTCACGACCGAAGGCCGCGTCCTGTTGTCGCCCAGCGATTCGCCTTCCGAAATCCGGCGCAGCCTGAAACGGCTGGGATTGACTCATGTGCAGGTCTTTCCGCTGGACTATTGCACGCGCGCGCCGTCGGCGCGCACCGGCGCCTTGGAGCGCGGCACGTTCAATGTTCAGCAGGCCTAGTCTCTGGTCGGGAGGCCGAACAGTTCTTGCAAGCAACTGACGTGTCTTGTCTCCATGAGTGACGGGCGACTTCCGGACGTCAAGAAAACTTCGACAGGGAGCGAATCGCCGATGTCTGTACTTGCCCGCCCGTTCTTCAATCTGGCGGTCCTCAAGGTGCCGCTGCCTGCGTTGGTCGCTGCCTTTGGCACGCTGACCTGGCCGATCAGCGCCAAAGCGACTCCACTCGTTTTTCCGTCACAGCCTTACAGCAGCAACGACGCCGATCCGCCTCTGCTGCTCTGGTCGCCAGCATGCGCACCTGAGCTCACGGCCTTCATGCCACGGGTGAGTTCGGGCGACTACTTCGTTGTCGAGTACGCATGCCGCCGCTTCGGCTTCGCGGGTATTGCCCTCAGAAGCACCATGCAGGATGTCGAGTGGCCGCTCAACGAGTTCATCGTGTACGAGTCGAACGAACTCCAGCGCCACGTCCGAGCCATGAAGGACTCGCCGCGCTGGGACTTCTACACGGAAGGGGCGCTTCTGGACTTCGAGAACGAGACGGCGTACATGGCCCGACGCGTACGCGACCGCCTCCAGCGTGAGTTGCTCCTCGACTACGTGGCTTCCTGGGGCGCTCCTGTGGGCCACCCCGAGTTCTGGTCGAGCTACCAAGAAGCCATGACCCTCGTGCGCTAGTCGCGACGTGATCGAGACTGAGGCCGATCAAGAGCCAGAACGCTGTTCCAGGACATATCCTTGACTTCGCACGGTGTGCAGCAGCTTCGCTTCAAACGGTGCGTCGAGCTTGCTGCGCAGACGAAGTATGGCCACGTCGACTGCGTTGCTCGTTTCGTCGAGATCCATGTTCCATACGCGCCGAGCGAGCTTCTGGCGTGACATGACACGGCCTTGGTTGCGAAGAAGCACCAGCAGCAACGCGAATTCCCTCTTGGTCAATCCGAGTTCGATCCCGTCACGGGAACACTTCGCCGTACGCTCGTTGAGTTCCAGATCGGCCAGTTGCAGCACCGGCTGCGGGTGCAGGCTGATGTTGATGTGGCGGTGCGTGTTCGGGTGCCGCATGCACCGATCGGTGGCGTGGTGACCTTGGCGTACAAGAAAGGAAGCGGTACGCCGTCCGCCAATGTCAGCCAGTCAGCGCCTGGCGGACAGCCTGCGGAGGGTCGCTTGATTCACCATTGATGGCACGGGCCCGCCTGCACCGTGCGCCCATGGCCATGGAAGCACCATACGGCCGATTCGCTGAATGGTCCGCCCCTATCTTTCTCCCGGTGCCGAGCCGTTTGTGGTCACGGGGACGTGGACGTCCCATTGCTGAGGTGGATCGACGGTGCGTGCGCATCGCACTGCGATCACACGACGACTTTGCGGTATCACGGTACCCCGCGCGTCGGTCGACGACCAGCGAATCGTGTCCCACCGTGCATCCAGCGCGACAGCGCAGCGTGGCACGAAGACCTTGAGATTCGGCTCGCCAGCGTGCCAGATCACGCCGCCCTTTGCGTTGTGCTGCGCAACGAATGCGTGGGCCTGCTCGCGGATCTCGTACAGGCCCTGCGTGGAGCCGTGGGAGCGCATGTCCTCGATGCCCGCGGCAGGGCATGTCGCTGCCGCCAGCAGCAGCCAGAGGGGCAATGCGTTTCGAGGGTGGGCCATGGTGTTTGGAAAGTGGGCTCGCGTGCATTCTCCCGTGGTTCGCCGGCGGGCCTTGGTGCACGGGGCGGAAGGTGGCCTGCACGTGCTGCGGGATCGCAGGATGGCGCTGACCCAGATGCCCGCGAAAACCTTGTCATGTGAGCATGCGTCGGCGCGTGGAGGCTGGGCGTGTCGCCGGATGGCTGCATGAAATGTCACCCAAGGAATTCACTCCGAACGCGCGGTGCAGTTCCTGGAAAGTCACTGGAACAGCGCTGACAATGCGCCAGTCGTGAACATGTGGTCCCGAGGAACCCATCAAGGAAGCCTCGTTCTTGCTGACGGCCTGGCTTACTCCTTCCTCCTTTCTCTTTGCGAGCTCGTTGATGGCCAATGACCGAAATTTCTCCGTGGCGCCGGCCCTGCTGTTGGCGCTTGCCCTCCTTGGTGGGACAGCCCAGGCCTCGGGTGGCTCGCCGGCATCGTCGAGTTGCCAGTTCACGGCCTTCGTCGAAGAGACCGACCCCGCCGGCCTCAATGTGCGCGCGGAGCCCACCCCCACGGCGAAGGTGCTTGGCAAGCTGCCGTCGGTCTGGTCGGATGGATCCGGACTGCGAGTGCGCGTTCGCGTGGGTGTCACGGCCAGCGCCAACGGCTGGTTCAAGATCCGCGAGGCAGCGGACGACGACATGTTGACCGGGCAGGCACCCCGGCCCGTCTACAAGGGCGAAGGCTGGGTCAGCGGCCGCAAGCTGGTCGTGAAGTCGCAGGCCAAGGCAGGACGTGCGGCGCCGTCGCCAGGTGCGCCCGCGACGATCCGGTTGCAGGATGACTCGCTGTTCGATGGCGACAGCACCGTGGCCGCCGGCCGGCCCGTCGACTGCCGGGGGCGATGGGTCCAGGTCGAGTACGAGGAAGCCCGCTTCCCCGCCGACCTGCGGCCGTTGCAGATCGCTGCTGCGGCGCGTGCAGGCGTACCCAAGGGACGGTTCCGGACATGGCTCAACAAGATCTGCGGCATCCAGGAAACCTCCTGCGACGGTCTTTGAGCACTGCCGCTGCGGGCGTCGTGACAGGGTCCAGTGGCGCACGGCCGGATCTCGTGCGCTTGCAGGCAGGAAGAGTCCCAAATAACGGTCCAGCGCCTCCTGGCGCAGGCGCGCCATTGCCTTTCTTCGCGATGCGAGACAGGAGCACCGGCGCAACGCATCCGGCTTGCGCGTCGCCCAGGGATGCGAGGAAGCGGGGTCTTCGTCCCTGAACACGTTGCCGAGGTCCAGGTGCATCTCGATGAAGTGCTCCGAGCAAAGCACGGGTCCATGATTTACTCGCGCGCTCGCGCGCATTGTCCGAAAACCTGTCTTCTCGCCGAACGCTGGGATGGGCTCGGGCCGGCCATGCAGGCACCCAGCCTGTCGGACTGCCCGCACTTCTGCTTGTGGTCGTCGTGCAGTTTGTCTTGTTCGTCCGGCGAGCAGTTTCCTAGCCCAGCGCGACCACGCCAAGCGCGATCACCGTCCCGACGCCGGTGCTGATGGCGGCCGCCTAGACACCGATGCCGGCTCCCACTGCGCAATCCGCGGGGTCAGTCCGAGGGCGCCAATCTTCAGATCGATTGAAATAGGAAGGGATTTCCATGATGGAAATACTTTCCAGAAAATTCCTATGATCGCCCCCGGTCAACCCCGCCGCAGCGCAACGGTCGGCCAGCAGCGGCAGAGCGCTCGCACTCTGCGCCATCGATCAGAACGAGGAGACTCCCTTGGAATTTGCCAAATCATTGACTCTCAGGCTCGCCTTGGCGGCGGCCGTGACGCTGGCCGTGACTGCATGCGGAGGAGGAAGCGGAGGTGGTGGAGGGGTGCCGCTCACGGCCCTTCCCGTGGCGCCGGCGGCACCGAGCAATCCGACCGAGCCTGCGGGCGAGACACCGGTTCAGCCAACGGACCCGGTGGCCGAAGCCCCCGACGACAGCTTCGACGCCTACTACAACGTCTGCAGGGGAACGATTCCCAAGTGCTACAACGACTGGGGGGCCTTCGCTTCGACGCCGGACCGGGTGCTGGTCTATTCGCGCACCGCGGGGCCGCGTCATGCCGTGCTGGGCACGCCGATGGCCGCGGGTTTGAACCCGGTGATGAATCCGGACAACGTGATGCAGGCGGGCCTGGTTCGCATGCTGTCGGCCGAAGGCATCACGGTCGACTGGACGGAGGACGTCGCGGTCCTCAGCAGCCGCATCAACAACTACAAGGCGATCATTTTCGCGAGCTCGAACCGCGACACGCTGTGGAACGGCGCGGTCAGCACGAGCCAGGACGCCGCGCGCACCGCGCTGCGCAACTACATGCGCCGCGGCGGCGGCTTCGTCGGCCTGCACAACGCTTTCGGCGCGGAGTACAACTGGCCCTACTACGAAGGCCTGCTCGGCAACGCGAACTTCTACAACCACGGGCCGAATCGCGCCGGTGATGTCGAGATCGTCTCGGATGACCCGTCGACGAAGGACGTGCCCAAGCGCTTTTCCTTCCAGGACGAGTGGTACAACCTCATGCCCTTCCCCACGAAGGTGAAGTTCCTGGCCAAGGTCGACACCTCGACACTGAAGCCGCTGACGGCGGCGCCGCATCCGGGCCATGCGGACTTCCATCCGGTCGCCTGGTGCCAGTACTACGACGGCGGCCGGGCATGGCTCACGACCCTCGGGCACAACGCCCACTCCTTCACCGCGGACCTCTCGGGCGTGGGGGCCATCGAGTTCCAGAAGCTCGTGGTCCAGGGCGTCAAGTCGGCCATGGGTCTCACGCCCTTCTGCACCGAATAGCGACCACGTAATTGGCTGCCGAGGCCGGCTTCGCGCACCGCGCCCAGCCTGCGGTGCGTGCGGCCTCGCGCGCATCCGTTTTCCAACTTCACCAGGTAGAGACATCCATGAAACAGAGATCATTGGTCACGCTGCTGGTTTCCTGCGGCGTGCTCGCATCCCCCTTGTTGATCGGCGCCTGCGGCGGCTCGAGCGGCGGCAGTGCGCCGGTGCTGCCCATCAGCCCGGCCCCCGCGCCACCGCCGGCATCGAGCGCGCCGCCAGCGGCATTGCCGCCTGCGGCCGCCGCGCCCGCGGCCGACCTGTCCGACTGCTGCACGGCCGGCGACAAGGACTTCCCCAAGGTGGGCGGCAATCTGGGCAACCAGAACTACTCCAGCCTGCGCAAGATCAACAAGGGCCTGGTCGGCCAGCTGGGCGGCGCCTGGGTCAACCAGATCGAGGGCGGCATGACCACCGGCACCAACCAGAGCACGACAGTGGTCGTCGACGGCGTGCTCTACATCGAGTCCGCGCTGGGCAACGTGATCGCGGTGGACGGCAAGACAGGCCTCACGAAATGGAAGTGGACCACGCCCTACGGCGCCATCACCCGCCGCGGGGTGGCCGTCGCGAAGGACCTGGGCCTGGTCTTCACCGTCGCCACCGGCAACCGCCTGGTGGCGCTCAGGACGGACACCGGCGCCATCGCCTGGATCAAGCAGTACCCGAGCAGCACCACCGATCCCGACTACCAGGGCGCGCTGCAGAAGGTGGCGCTCGTCTATCACGACAAGCGGCTCTACCTCGGCACCAACGACGGCAACCGCGGCGCCGCGTTCTCCGCCGATGCGCTGACGGGCAAGGTGCTGACCTCTTTCTGGGGCGTGCCGCGCGCCGGCGAGATCGGCTACGACACCTGGGGCGGCGCGGCCGAATCCGAGCGCACCGGCGCGACGCCGTGGATCCACCCCGCGGTGGATCCCGAACTGGGCCTGGTCTACTGGACCTTCGGCAACGTGCGCGGCGGTTCGTCGCAGAACGGCTCCACGCGCCCCGGCCTGAATCTCTTCGCCAATTCGATCGTTGCGCTCGACCTCAAGACCGGCGAGTACAAGTGGCACTTCCAGTCCGTGCACCACGACATCTGGGACATGGACAACGTGATGTCTCCCGTGCTCGCCGACGTCAAGATCGACGGGAAGGACCGCAAGGTCGTGATCTACGGCAGCAAGACGGGCATGTACTACATCCTCGATCGCAAGGACGGCAGCGCGCCGCTGGGCATCGACGAAGTGCCCGTGAAGCAGGACGCCCGCCAGGCCAGCTGGCCCACCCAGCCCTTGCCGCGCCAGGGCGCCTGGACCGAGACCTGCATCGTGGACCAGCCGCTGGGCACGGCGATCCCCGGCGACCCCAACCGCGCGGTCCCGAACTACGTGAAGGGCTGCCTCTACGACGCGCACTGGGACGTGCCGATCCTGTCCATTCCGGGACATGGCGGCGGTGCCAACTGGAACCACCAGTCCTTCAGCCAGCGCACGGGCCTGGTCTACACGGGCATGGGCTACGTGTCGGCGGCGCACTCGCTGACCGAATCGAGCAACGGCCTGCGTCCGCCGGGCACCTACATGACCGGTGCGGTCGTGGCGGTCGATCCGAGCACCAACCTCGTGAAGTGGAAGAAGCAGATGCCGTATTCGCTGGCGCACGGCAACGGCATCCTGAGCACGGCCTCCGACCTGCTGTTCATCGGCCAGCCCGACGGCAACCTGCTGGCCCTGGATGCGCATGACGGCAGCGAACTGTGGCGCTTCCAGACCGGCGCCGCGATCAGTGCCAGCCCGGTCTCCTACGAGATCGATGGCGAGCAGTACATCGCGGTGTTCTCGGGCGGCACGGGCATCCCGTACGGCGATTCGGCACCGCGCGGCGACCGGCTGTGGGCCTTCAAGGTCGGAGGCTCCGTCGCGCCCGCGCCCACACCGGTGCCGCCCGTCGTGCGCCGGCCGGTATCGGGTTCGGCGGTGGAGGGCGCTGCATTGCCGACGCCCAACACGGTGTTCCTGGCGCGTGTGCAGACCGCTGCGAATGAGCCGGGCGCCACCGAATCGACGGCCGTGAATGCCATGACGCCGACCTTCATGCGCGTGCCGGCGAACACCACCGTGACCTTCACCAATCCGGGGACCAATGCGAACACGCACTGCGCCACGCAGTTCTTCGAAGGCAGGTTCGACTTCAGGCTGGCTCCGGGCCAGTCCGCGACCCACACCTTTGACACGCCGGGCGAATACTTCTACAACGACTGTCATAGCCCGCGCCCGACGGGCAAGATCGTCGTGTACTGATTCCGTTTCCTAGCCCCCAACCACTGAAGGAGCAATGCGATGAAATGGTGCAAGCCTGAGTTCGAAGAGCTGCGTTTCGGCTTCGAGATCACGATGTACATCTCCGCGCGCTGAGCGCGGCCCCCGACGGCACCGGCTTCGCGCCGGTGCCGTCTTTTTCTTGTGCCCCATGAAGATTCTGGTTCTTGGTTCGGGAGCGGGCGGTGGCTTCCCTCAATGGAATTGCAACTGCCGCCTGTGTGCCGGCCAGCGAACCGGACAGGTCAGGGCCCTGCCTCGCACGCAGAGTTCGATGGCCGTGTCGGCCGACGGCGAACGCTGGGTGCTTCTGAACGCGTCGCCCGACATCGGCGCGCAGTTGCGCGCCTCGTCGGTGCTGTGGCCTCGCCATGGCCTGCGCGATTCCGCGATCGAGGCCGTGGTGCTGATGGATTCGCAGATCGATCATGTCGCGGGGCTTCTGAGCCTGCGCGAGGGATCCCGGCTGCAGCTCTACTGCACGCCCGAGTCCCACGAAGACCTCACCGGCAGCCTGCCGTTGTTGAAGGCCCTCGAAAGCTACAGCGGCGTGAACTGGCACCCGATGCCGCTCGAGCCCGGCGGCGGTGCGTGGCACGAGATCGCCGGCCTGCGTCTGCAGGCGGTGCCGGTTCCCGGCAAGGCGCCCCCTTACTCGCCGCGCCGGCAGGCCGAGGCGCGAAGCGACAACGCGGCCGTGCTGATCGAAGACCCGGCCAGTGGCAGGCGCGTGTTCTATGCACCGGGCCTCGCACGGGTCGGCGAGGCCGAGCGCCGGTGCCTCGACGGCTGCGACACCGTGCTGGTCGACGGCACCTTCTGGAGCGAGGACGAGATGGTCGCGGCGGGCCTCGGCAAGAAGCACGCCGCCGACATGGGCCACCTGCCGCAGTGCGACGGACCGCACGGGCCGGGCATGCTGAGGGCGCTGGACGCCTGCGCCGCTCGCAGGAAAGTGCTCATCCACATCAACAACAGCAACCCGATCCTCGACGAAGACGGGCCGGAGCGCGCCGAGCTCGTGCGCCGCGGCATCGAGGTGGCCTTCGACGGCATGGAACTGGAGATCTGACGCGTGACGCACCAGCAACAACAGATGCGGCAGGAGCCCTGGCCGCCGCAGGTCTTCGAGTCGCAGCTGCGCGCGATGGAGTCGCGCTACCACAGCCACCATCCGTTCAACCGGCGGCTCAACGCCGGCGAACTGCAACCTTTCCAGGTCCGGGGCTGGGTGGCGAACCGGTTCTACTATCAGTGCCGCATTCCCGTGAAGGACGCGGCGATCCTCTCCAACTGCGACGATCGCGCGACGCGCAGGCGCTGGGTGGTGAGGATGCTCGACCACGACGGGCACGGCGACCACGAAGGCGCCCACGCCGGCGGCATCGAGATATGGACCCGCCTGGGCCTCGCGACCGGCCTGCGCCGCGATGTGCTGGAGTCGCACGCGCTCGTCCTGCCCGGCGTGCGCTTCGCCGTCGATGCCTACGTCAACTTCGCGCGCACGGCGCCCTGGCAGGAGGCCGTGATCTCCTCGCTGACCGAGATGTTCGCGCCGCGCATCCACAAGGACCGGCTCGCGGGCTGGCCCACGCACTATCCGTGGATCGACACCTCGGGCTTGGACTATTTCCGCAGCCGCATCCCGCTGGCCGACCGTGATGTCGAGCATGGCCTGGAAGTGGCGATGCAGTGGTGCACCACGCGCGAACGACAGGTCCGTGCCCTGCAGATCCTGGGCTTCAAGCTGGACATCCTCTGGGCCATGCTCGACGCGATCGAGAAGGCCTATCCCGATCATCTTCCGAAGGAGCAGCAGCCATGAGCGCATGGACCGACAGCGCACAGCCGGCACTCGGCACGATCTACAGGATGCAGTGGGAAGAGGCCCAGCAGTGCCATGTGCTGCTGTTTCCCGAGGGCATGATCAGGCTGAACCAGCCGGCGGCGGAAATCCTGAAGCGCTGCGATGGCAAGACCTCGGTCGCGGCGCTCGTGGCCGATCTGGAGAGCACCTTCGGCGAACCGGATCTGCGTGCCGACGTGCTCGAGTTCCTGGAGCAGGCCCGTGGACGCCACTGGATCCGGTGAGCGCCGCCGCGTTGCCGCTGTGAAACCGCCGCTGTGGCTGCTCGCGGAGCTGACCTATCGCTGTCCGCTGCACTGCGCCTTCTGCTCGAACCCCGTGGACTACACGCGCTACGGCAACGAACTCGGCACGCACGAATGGGTTCGCGTCTTCCGCGAGGCACGCGCCATGGGGGCCGTCCAGCTGGGGTTCTCGGGCGGCGAACCGCTGGTGCGCGAGGACCTCGAGGAGCTCGTCGCGGCAGCGCACGAACTCGGCTTCTACACCAACCTGATCACCTCGGGCGTGGGCCTCGCGCCGCAGCGCGCCCAGGCGCTGAAGAAGGCCGGTCTCGATCACATCCAGCTGTCGTTCCAGGACTCCAGCCGCGAGCTGAACGACTTCCTGAGTTCGACGCGCACCTTCGACCTCAAGCAGCGCGTGGCCCGCACGATCAAGGACCTGGGCTATCCGATGGTGCTGAACTGCGTGATGCACCGCTACAACCTGCCGCACGTCGGCCGCATCATCGAGATGGCCGAATCCATGGAGGCGGATTTTCTGGAGCTGGCCAATGTGCAGTACTACGGCTGGGCATGGCGCAACCGCGAGATGCTGATGCCCAGCCGCGCGGCGCTGGCGACCGCGGAAGCGGTGGTCGAGGCGCACCGGCCGCGTCTGGCGGGGCGCATGAAGATCCTCTGGGTGGTGCCCGACTATGCCGAGGCGAAGCCCAAGCCCTGCATGGCCGGCTGGGGCAGCGTATTTTTGGTGGTGGCGCCCGACGGCGTGGCATTGCCCTGCCACAGTGCGCGGATGCTGCCCGGGCTGGATTTCCCTAGCGTTCGCGAGCACACCATCGGCAGCATCTGGCACGACAGTCCGGCCTTCCGCGCCTACCGCGGCACCGGCTGGATGAGCAGCACCTGCGCAAGCTGCGACGACCGGGAAAAGGACCATGGTGGCTGCCGCTGTCAGGCCTTCCTGCTGACCGGCGATGCCACTGCCACGGACCCGGTCTGCCCGAAGAGTCCGCGGCACGCGGAGGTCCAGGCCATGGTCGCGGCCGCGGCGGATGTGCGCGACATCGGCGGTGCGCCGATCCGTTTCGTACCGGGCGCCCGGCGATCGGGCGACCTGGTCTTCCGCACGGACGCCAATGCCCAGGCGCAGGCCTGACGCGGCCCGCGCGTGACAGTGGGTCCTCGGCCGACCATCCACCGGCTGCCGCTGGGCGGCGGACATGTCATGCATGTCGAGGAGCATGGCGACCCGGCGGGCCTGCCGGCGCTGGTGCTCCACGGCGGACCGGGCTCGGGCAGTTCGCCTGTGCTGCGCCGCGGATTCGATCCGTCGCGCTACCGCATCATCTGCCCCGACCAGCGCGGGGCGGGGCGCAGCACGCCCGCGGGCGCGATCGCGGCCAACACGCTCGCGGACCTGCTGGACGACCTGCGGCGCCTGCGCGCTCACCTTCGGATCGACCGGTGGCTGGTGGTGGGCGGCTCCTGGGGCGCCACGCTGGCGTTGGCGCATGCGCTGGACCAGCCCGGCGCCGTCGCAGGCCTGCTGCTCAGGAATGTGTTTCTTGCGCGTGCCAGCGACATCCACGATGTCTTCGCGCAGGCCGTGCGCCACGGCGACCCGGAATGGCGCATCCTGTGGAACGAGGCGCGGCGACGGCAATGTCCGATCACGGACGTGGTCGCGGAGGTCTTCGCGCATGGAAGCCCGGAGCATCAGTGCCGGATGGCAGGGCTGTGGTCCGGGTGGGAGCAACGCATGGCCACGGGAAAGCCTGCACCGCGGCCCGACGACGCGACGCTGCAGCAACTGGTGCGGCGTTACCGCGTGCAGAGCCACTACCTGAGACACGGATGCTGGCTGCGTGCGCCCACGCTCCTTCAGCGCTGCGCTGCACTGCCCGCGGTTCCCACGCTGATCGTGCATGGCACGCAGGACCTCCTGTGCCCGCCGCAGGGCGCCCAGGCACTGGCGCGCGCATTGCAGGGGCGGGCCATCCTGCGGTGGGTGCCGGGCGCCGGCCACGACCCCACGCACCCGGCCCTCGCGGCAGCCATGCGACAGGCGTTGTACGACTACGCGGTCACGCAGGCCTTCGGCGGTGCCTGCGGGCCCGTGCCGGACATGCGGATCAGCGCAGGCGCTGGCTGAGCGGGTCGCCGATCAGGGCCACCCGGGCGTCCTTGCGACGCGCCCAGAGGCGTTCGTTGCCGTTGCCATCGTCGGCGACGAAGAGCACCGAACTGCCCAGGCGGCGGAAGCCCTGGGGCATCGCATGGCGCGCGCCATGCGCGATATCCGCGACGGCGTGCGTGCCGGCTGGTGTGCCGTCGCTGGTCCAGGGTTCGACGCCGGTGGCGCTGCCGCCGTTGGCGGAGAACCAGAGGCGGGAGCCGGCGACCGAGAAGCGTGCGGGCGACCCGTTGTCCGCACCTGGAGCGATGTCCCTGACCAGCACGGTCCCTGCCGCGGTCCCGTCGCTGCGCCAGAGTTCCGCGCCCGAGGCGCCGTCGGTCGCGGCGAAGTAGAGCCGGCCGCCCATCGCCGCGATCGGACTCGAGATGGCGCCCGACGGCCCCGGGCGGATGTCCTTCACCAGCGTCGTTCCGCGCTCGGTGCCGTCGGTCTTCCAGAGCTCGAGGCCATGCACGCCGTCGTCGGCCGCGAAGTACAGGGTGCGGCCGACAGCGGTCAGGTGCATCGGTCGGGAGGGCTCGGAACCGGGCCGAAGATCCTTCACCATGCGCGTGCCGCGCGCGGTGCCGTCGCTTTTCCACAGCTCGATGCCGTGCACGCCGTCGTGGGCGGTGAAGTAGAGATCATCACCTGCCGCCGTCAGGTTCTGGATGCCAGCATCCTCGGGGCCGGGCCGGATGTCCTTCACCATGCGCGTGCTCTCGGGCGTGCCTTCGCTGACCCAGAGTTCGTGACCGTGCTCGCGCGTGGTCGCGGTGAAGAACAGACGCTGCCCGGCCACCGTGAGCTGGCGTGCCACCGCGCGCGGGCCGGCGTCGATCGAGGACACGCGCACCGTGGTGGGCGCGGTGCCCGATGTCTTCCACAACTGGAATCCCGAACGCCCGTCATTGGCCGTGAAGTACAGCGCATCGCGAAACACCGTCAGCTCGCTCGGCAGCGCGCCTTCCTCGCCCGGCTGCAGGTCGACCACGAGGGAGGTTCCCGCGGCGGTGCCGTCGGTGCGCCAGAGCTCGATGCCGTGCACGCCATCGGTGGCCGCGGTATAGACGTGGCCCTTGAACGCCGTCTGGCCGGCGGGGAAGGCGCCCCGGAAGCCCGGGCGGATGTCCTTCAGCATCGCTGTGCCGGCACGGGTGCCGTCCGTGATCCACAGCTCCTGGCCGGTTTCGACGTGGAAGGCGCTGAAGATCAGCTTGCCGCCCAGCGGGGTCAGGCCCGTGGGCGAGACGAAAGCCAGCGCCTGGCGCTGCTCGGGCAGCACCTCGCGCTCGGGATCCTGCGCAGCCGCCGGCAACTGTGTCAGGAGCGCGAGCACCCAGAGGCCGACGCGGCCACGCCACCGCGGGCCGGGAGAGCTGGACATCGCCACCGCCTCAGCCCCCGAACCATCGCGCGGGCGCGATGACCAACTGCGGGAACGCGACCATCACGAACAGGATCGCGAACTCGGCGATCATGAAGGGCACCACGCCGCGCGTGACATCGTCCATCGAGATCTTCCCGACGCCGGCCACCACGTTCAGTACCGTGCCCACCGGCGGGGTGACCAGTCCGATCGAGTTGTTGATGATGAACAGCACGCCGAAGTACACGGGATCGATCCCGGCGGCCTTGACGATCGGCATCAGCACCGGCGTGAGGATCAGGATGGTCGGCGTCATGTCCATCGCCGTGCCCACGACCATGACGAGCACCATGATCGCTGCCATCAGCAGGGCCGGGTTGCCCATGAAGGGCTGCAGCAGGCCGACGACCTTTGATGGCAGGTCGGCCACGGTGATGAGCCAGGCGCTCACCATGGCCGCGGCGATCAGGAACATCACGATGGCGCTGGTCTTGGCCGCGCTCACGAAGATGCCGTAGAGATCCTTCCACGTGATTTCCCGGTACACCACCGTCGACACGAAAAGCGCGTAGGCGGCAGCCACCACGGCCGCTTCGGTCGGCGTGAACACGCCCATGCGCAGGCCCACGAGGATGATCACGGGCAGCATGAGCGCCCACAGTGCCTTGCGGAAGGCCGAAACGATCTCGGCCGAGGACTTGCGCGGCGGCGGAACGATCTTCTCGCGCCGCACGAGCCATGCCCAGGTGATCCACAGGGCGCCGCCGATGAGCAGGCCGGGAACGATCGCCGCGAGGAACAGCTTGGAGATTGACACGTTGGCGGCCACGCCGAAGATCACGAGGCCGATGCTCGGGGGGATCACCGGGCCGATCACGCCGGTGGCCGCGATGAGACCGCCCGCACGTGCCTTGTCGTGCCCCGCGCTCACCATCATCGGCAGCAGCAGCGCGGTGAGCGCGGCGGCGTCGGCCACGGCCGAGCCGGAGAGCGCCGACAGCAGGCAGCCGGCCATGATGGTCACGTAGCCCAGGCCGCCCTTCACGTGGCCGACCAGCGCGAGCGCAAAGTCGACGATGCGCTTGGACAGGCCGCCCACGTTCATGATCTCGCCGGCGAGCATGAAGAAGGGGACGGCCAGCAGCGGGAAGCTGTCGGCGCCGCCGATCACGTTCTGCGCCAGGATCTGTGCGTCGAACAGATCGAGGTGCCACATCAGCGCCACGCCGCTGGCGAGCAGCGAGAACGCGATGGGAATGCCCATCGCCATGGCCAGCAGCAGGGTGCCCACGAAGACGAGGATGGTCATCGGCGTACTTCCTGCGCGTCGTCCTTCGCGCCGAGGATCTGCTGGAGCTGCACGGCTTCCTCCGACTCCTGGACCATCACGAGCTCGCTCTCGGCGATGCGCCCGGTCAGCAGGCGCAGCAGGTCGAGCGCGAGGATCAGGCCGGCGAGCACCGAGAAGACCACGCCCGAGGCATAGACGATGGCCATCGATGCGCCGGTGACGGGCGCGGTCACGTCCCAGTTGATGCGCGCCTGCGCGACGCTGCCCTGGAAGAGCAGCCAGACGATGTAGAGCATGACGACGTGCCCGACGGCCAGGCAGACCTTCTTGCCCAGGGGCGGCAGCTTCTGCACCACCATGTCCACGCCCAGATGCCCGTGCTCCTTCAGGGCGACCACGGCGCCCAGAAAGGTCATCCAGATGAAGAGCCAGCGCGAGACTTCCTCAGACACGGTGATGCCGGAGTTGAAGCCGTAGCGCAGCACGACGTTGCCGAAAACGAGCACGACCATCACCGCGAGCGCGGCCGCGATCAGTGCCTCGATGCCGCGGCAGCACCGGTCGATCCAGCGGCTCATGCGGCGGCCTGCGCTTCGGCCTGCCTGTGCATCTCCACCAGCGCGCGCAGGGCGGCCAGGTACGACTGCGGGCCCAGCCCCTGGATCGTGCCCTTGACCGCCGGCGAGATGATCGAGTGGGCGCGCCAGGTTTCACGCGCGGCGATGTTGGACATGTGCACCTCGATGGTCGGGAACGGCATGGCCTTGATCGCATCGTGCAGCGGCACACCGTGCTGCGTGAGTCCTGCGGGATTGACCAGCGCGCCCTGCGCGTCGTCGATGTGCGCATGCAGGAAGTCGATCAGGTCGCCTTCATGGTTCGACTGGAGGGTCTCCAGCGTCACGTCGAGTTCGCCGGCCAGCGCCTGCAGCCGGGCATTGATCTCGGCGAGCGTGGTCCTGCCGTAGATGTGGGGTTCGCGGCGCCCGAACAGGTTCAGGTTGGGGCCGTGGAGGACGAGGATCTTCATGGAGGTGGCTTCTGGCGTGGTCGACGCGGTCATTGTTTGCGGATGCGGGCGAGTTCGTCGTTGTAGAGCTTGACGATGGCGGGGTCGTACTGGGCCGCGAACTTGTCGATCGCGGGCTTGGCGATCTCGCGCATGCGCACCTGCTCGGCTGCGCTCACCTCGTTGAACTGGGCACCCTTGGCCTGCAGTTCACCGACGGCCTTCTGGGCCGCCGCGCGGCTGACCTGGCGCTGGTAGCCGCGCGCCTCGTCGGCGGCCTCGTGCATCATCTTCTGCTCGGCGGGGGACAGCGAGTCCCAGAATTTCTTGCTGACGAGCACGATGTTGGCGGCGTACACGTGGTTCGTCGCGCTGACGAACTTCTGCACCTCGAAGAACTTGTTCGACAGGATCACCGAATACGGGTTCTCCTGGCCGTCGACCGCCTTGGATTCGAGGGCGCCGTAGAGCTCGGCGAACGGCATCGGCACCGGGTTGGCCTTGAAGGCCTTGAAGGTTTCCAGGAACACGGGGTTGGGGATGACGCGGATCTTCAGGCCCGCGATGTCGTCCGCCTTGGTGATCGGCCGCTTGCTGTTGGTGAGGTTGCGAAAACCCAGGTCCCAGTAGCCGAGGGCCACGAGGCCTTTGTCGGGCAGCTTGGCGATGAGGGCCTGGCCCAGGGGGCCGTCGAGCAGGGCGTCGGCCTGGGCGAAGCTGCTGACGGAGAAGGGAAAGTCGACGAGGCCGAACTCCTTGACGATGCCCGCGAGCGACGTGGTGGCCGGCGCCGACATCTGCTGCACCCCGCCTTGCAGTGCGGACTGCTGCTGCATCTCGTTGCCGAGCTGGGAGGCCGGGAACTCCTGCACCTTCATCTTGCCGCTGCTCTTGGCCGCGAGCAGTTCGGCGAAGCGCTTCACGCCGAAGCTCACCGGATGGTCCGCATTGTTGAGATGGCCGAAGCGGATCACCCGTTCCTGCTGGGCCCAGGTCGGGGCGACAAGGCCGATGCACAGGCCGGCGGCGGCAAGCGTACGAAGAAGTTTCACTGAGGTCTCCAGAGGAAGGCAGAAAGGACTGATTGCCGCGATTCTGAGTTTTTCGGAAAATCTTTCCATTATGGAAATCCCTTCCCGCGATCTGATAGAGTGACAACGTCGCGGAAGACGAGCAGCCGCGGTTGAACCGGGAGACATGAAATGAGCGAGATGCTGGGACGCAGCTTCAAAGTGTTGGAATACCTGGCGGAACACCCGCAGGGCGTTGCACTGTCCACGGTGGCCAGTGAACTGAAGATCCCCCTGAGCGCATCGCACCGACTGCTGACGGAGCTGATTCGCTGTGGCTACGTGCGGCAGAACCTGGCCGACGGCCACTATGTGCTGACCATCAAGCTCGTCTCCGTCGGCCTGTCGTTCCTGAGCAATTCAGGCATCGTGGATGTGGCCCAGCCGCTGCTGGACCAGCTTGCCGCCACATCGGGCGAGCTGGTGCGCCTGGCGGTGGTCGACGGCGAAGACCTCACTTTCGTGGCCAAGGCGCAAGGGGCCACCCACGGGCTGCGCTACGACCCGGACATGGGCCTGTCGGTCATGCTGTCGTGCAGCGCCGCGGGACATGCCTGGCTCTCGACGATGAGCGAGGACGATGCGATGGCCCTGGTGGCCAAGAAGGGGCTGGGCAAGCCGGAGGACTTCGGCCCGAAGGCACCCACCACGCTCAAGGCGGTGATGGTCTACGTGAAGGCGGCTCGCCAGCGTGGGTTCAGCATGATCAACGAGGTCTTTGCACCGGGAATGACCGCCATGGCCGCCCCCGTCTTCTCCGTCAACGGCGCGGTGATCGGCGTGGTCACGATCGCGGGGCCCGCGGTCAGGCTGACGCCGCAGCGCATGGAGGCACTGGGGCCGGCACTGCTCGGTGCGGCCGAGGAGGTCGCACGCGCCAGCGGCGGTTCGGCGCTGTTCAAGAAGAGAGCCTGACTTGCATCACCAGGAGACAACTGCCATGAAGAAGAATCCGATTCGCAAGCTGTTGCTGGCCGCTGTGGCCGCCACGGCTGTTCTTGCCGCGCCAGGTGCGGTCGCACAGGTCAAGGAGCGCACGCTCAAGTTCGCGTTCCAGAATCAGACCGGTCACCCCCAGGCACAGGGCGCGCAGAAGTTCGCCGATCTGGTCGCCGCCAAGTCGGGCGGCAAGATCGCCGTCAAGCTGTTCGCGGGTGGCGTGCTCGGCGGTGACCTGCAGACCGTGTCGGCGCTGCAGGGCGGCACGGTCGAGCTCACGGTGCTGAACGCGGGCATCCTCTCGGCGCAGGTGAAGGAGTTCGCGGCCTACGACTTTCCGTTCCTGTTCAACAGCGGCAAGGAGGCCGATGCGGTCACTGACGGCCCCTTCGGTCAGAAGCTGATGGCCAAGCTGGAGGATAAGGGCCTGCACGGGTTGGGCTACTGGGACCTGGGCTTTCGCAACGTCACCAACAGCAAGCGCCCCATCGGCAAGCCCGAGGACCTCGAGGGCCTGAAGATCCGCGTGATCCAGTCGCCGATCTACATCGACATGTTCGGCGCGCTGGGCGCCAACGCCACGCCGCTGCCGTTCCCGGAGCTGTATTCAGCCCTCGAGCAGAAGGCAGTCGACGGGCAGGAGAACCCGAACACCACCATCCTGTCGTCCAAGTTCGCCGAGGTGCAAAAGCACATCACCCAGACCCGGCACATCTACAACCCGCAGGCGCTGCTGGTCAGCAAGAAGACATGGGATGGCATGAGCGCCGAGGAGAAGAAGATCCTCACCGAAGCCTCGGCCGAAGCGACGGCGTTCCAGCGCCAGGCCTCGCGTGGCGCCGCCGACAGTGCGCTTGACGCGCTGAAAAAAGCAGGCATGACCGTCTCGGAACTGCCTCCGGAAGAAATGGCCAAGCTGCGCGCCAAGGTCAGGCCGGTGATTGACAAGTACTCGGCGTCCGTGGGCGAAGCCACCGTCAAGGAGTTGATGGCGGAAATCGAGAAAGCGCGGAAGTAGACGACGTAGAGATCACCTGGCGAGTTCAATCGACGCCATCTCTCTTGGGCGATCGAGAGACTCCCAGTTGCCGTGCACGTGGTGCTCGGGCGTCAATGCACAGGACGTGCAGTCCTTCTGCAAGGAGCGAAGCAGCAGTTGGGACCTTGCCTGCCCGTCGCCGGAACGGTTCGATGGTTCGGGCCGACAGATGTTCGTGTCGATGGCGAGGAAGGAGGACGTCATCGGCATCTTCGACTGGCTGGTGCGCCGCCGAATCCCTGCATCAGGGGGCGTGCCGCGACAGCACGAGAAGGTTCGGCGCGTGATCAAGCCGAGGTCTCGCTTGCGCCTGCCGGCGCCTGGGGGAGGGCGATGAGTTGGTAGCCTTGCTTGTACACGCCATGCAGCACGAACCCATTCTCGGGGGTCAGTTCCAGTTTCCTGCGCACCTTTGTCGCGTAGACGTCGAGTGTCCTCGGATCCGGCATGCGGGGCTTGTCGGCCCACAGCCGGTGCATCAGCCAATCGCGCGTCAGGATGTGGTCGAGGCCGCGGAAAAGCTCGAGTGCGAGGGTGAATTCGAACGACGAGAGCGCAATGGCGTGGTCGCGGTTCAGGACGGTCCGGGAGTCCAGGAGAAACTTGTAGGGACCCCAGCTGTTCCTCTCTTTCCTTGTCTTGTTCGCGGGCTTCGGCGAGCGCGAACGGGACCACAGCTGCTGCATTCTCCAGTTCAGTTCCTGTTCGATCGAATGGGTGGGATTCCATTCGATGGCATCGACTTCAATGAAGTCCTCGGTCTCGGGCAACAGATGCGGCCACTCGCCGTCGTGCAAGACAAGCAGCGCAGGCGTGTTCAGCGAATTGCAAGCCGCACAGAGGCTCTGGTATGTTTCCCTGTCCTGAGGGCGCAGCAACAGCAGGTCAAGCGAATCCGCCGTGCCCATGGCTGCCAGCAGGTCGGCCGCAGCGGCATAGGCCGCGGACCGATGCCCCAGCAAGCCCAGGTGTCTCTGCAGAATCGCTTGGGATTCTTCGTCCATGCCCAGAATCGCGATGGAGAAGCTGCGTAGGGGCATTGTCGTCGTAGGTGTCTTGTGCCTGCGTCCAGGGTGGGGTGTTGCCGGCCGGTGCCGCTCACTCCTGCAGCGTCCTTCGTGTCGGGCGCGAGCAGGTTGTTGAGGACCGTACAGGGTTCTCGCACGAGGACCAAGTAGGTGAACTGCCCGTATCCTTTGGTACTGCTCAGCAGCTCCGCTTTCAGAAAACTTGGGAGTACCACGCATGCGGTCTTCCCCGGTTTCTGCGCTCTGCGGCATTCCGGATGGGGATGGTTCCCACGATGCCTTCGTCGGCGTTTGCGATTGGTACGAGAGCGCAACGTGCGCTGAACTGCGCCGCGCACATCGCCTGGACTTCACTCCTTGTCGCTGCTTGCCTTGGCCAGTTCAAGCGCGGCGCCACGAACGGCCGCCGGATCCAGTCGAGGCAGCAGCCGCTCACCTGCTGCAAGTCCTGAAATGATCCGCTTTCTGTGCTGATCGCCGATCTCGGCTTGTCCTCTCAATTCCAGAATCGCCCGGCCCGCATCGTGAAGGATCCGGACATCGGGATCATCGTCCGGGATACCAGCCTGCTCGCAGCCGGCGACGACCGCATAGATGACTCTGCCAGCGCGTTGGGTCAGCGCTTTGGCGTCCTCTCCGATGAACGCGTGAATGCCTGCCCTGACGTTGTCTGCCTCCCAGGCACGACGGAAGAGCGCTTTTTGATAAGGGTCCAGGCCGGTGACGGGTTTGCGATGGGTGCGCTTGCGCATGCGGGCTCGTGATCTGCTTTGCTGGGGAAACCTCGAACTTGCCGGTATGCGGCAGTCAGCCGAAAGGCTGCACAAGGGCCGCAGCAAGAAAAGGCCCGCGCGCGGCGGGCCAAGAACAGTCCTGCAGCCTTGAGTTCGCAATGGAGATCAAGGGAGGGAGGAGGAATCATCGGGACTGCTCGCGGTTTCAGTCTATCTCGCCATGCATGCCTTGCCAAACCCAGTTGCGTAACACATGCGATGCGTTCGCTTCAAGGATGGATCAGTGGAGACGGCGCGGACGGCTGATGCGTGGGTTGTGGCTCGTAAAAATAACGCTATCCACTTATGCGCTGACCATCGTGCGCCGCGGACATGGAACCCGCGAGCGCAGGACCTGTTTTCCACGGGGCTCCAAGTGGCCGTGAATGTGTCAAAGTCCGTGCATGGCCTTCTCACCGCTAGGGTAAGCAGTGCTGCGACGACCCTCCATCACGACCAGGACGGTGATCTTCGTGACCATCGTGTGCCTGGGCTTGGTCGCCATCGATGGCTGGAACAGTTGGCAGTCTCGCCAGCTCCACCTGCGCCAGATGAGCGTGGCGACGTCGAACCTCGCACATGCGATGGCACAGCAGGCAGACGATCAGATCAGGCTGGCCGATACGGTGCTGGTCGGACTCGTCGAGCGGATCGAATCCGATGGGACGGGGCCCGCCGAGGTGGCGCGGCTTCGCGACTTTCTCGCGGTACGCGTTGCCCAACTCCCGCAGCTGGATGGGCTTCACATCTATGACGAGGCTGGCAACTGGGTCGCGAACTCCCGTCAGGTCTGGCCGCAGAACCTGAACAACGCCGACAGGGAGTACTTCCAATTCCATCGTGCGAGCACGAGCCGCGGGTCCCATATCGGCGTGCCGGTGAAGAGTCGGACCAATGGCAGGTTGCTCGTTCCCATTTCGCGGCGCATCAACCATGCCGATGGCAGCTTTGCCGGGGTCGCGCTTGCAACGATCAGGGTCGACTTCTTCGGCAAGTTCTTCGACAGCCTCGACATCGGGCAGGCGGGCGCCCTGGGACTGATACGCGAAGACGGAACCATGATCACCCGTCGGCCCTACAGCCCCAGCGTGGTCGGGCGCGACATGCGAGGTAGCGAGCTCTTTCAAGCCTATCGTTCGCAAGGGCCTGTGGGGACTGCCTACATCCGGTCTGCGCAGGACGGCGTCCTGCGGCTCAACAGCTTTCGGCGCCTTCCCAACTATCCGCTGTTCGTTGCCGCGTCCCTTTCCAAGGAGGAGATCCTCGCCGGCTGGTGGCGCGATACGCTGTGGCATTCGGGAGGCGTCGTTCTGCTCGTGTTGGTTGTGGCGGCCGTTGGGTGGCGGCTGGTCAAGCAGTTCGAGTTGCAGATTCAAACGGAGGCGGAACTGCGGCGGGCGCGAGATGCACTCGAGACGCTGAACCAGACCCTCAATACGCTCGCGATGGAAGACGGGCTCACCGGGCTTGCAAACCGCCGAAAGTTCGACGTCACCCTGGATACCGAATTCAGCCGTGCGGTCCGGGAGGCAAGCACGCTGGCCCTGATCATGATCGATGTGGATTGCTTCAAGCAGTACAACGACATCTATGGTCATGCGGCGGGCGACGAATGCCTGCAGAAGATCGGACGCACGGTCGCCGCGCTGGCGTCCAGGCGACCGGGGGACCTGGCGGCGCGCTATGGCGGGGAGGAGTTGGCGGTGTTGCTGCCCCACACCGACGTGCAGGGGGCGGTTGGCCTGGCAGAGCGAATCCGCAGCGCAGTGCGCGACCTGAAAATTGCACATGCGGGTGCTGCCAACGGCTTTGTGACGCTCAGTGCCGGTGTGGAGGCGCTGAGGCCTTCCGTGTCGAGAGGGCAGTCGAAGGAACTGATCGAAGCCGCCGACAAGGCCCTCTACCAGGCCAAGACGCTAGGTCGTGATCGCGTCTGTGCCGCAGCGCATCCATCCGCTTCTTGAATGGCGCTGCTGGGGAGATCGCCTGCATGCGTCGGCAGGTGGCGGCCGCGGTGGATCCAGTTCCACATGCGGTGCCGTTGTGGTGCATGGTTGTCTCTCGTGTTCAAGAGGGCCGCATGCTTTCGTTGTCCAGATGCAAGGCTCGGTGCGTTTGAATTAAGCATTAAGGCTTCTGGCTTGCAGCAAGCCCTCCGGACAAGGCTTTGACATCCTCGTAACTAATTGCGTGACGCTGCGGTATTGGCCCGATATATTGCGGCAACGCTGCAATGGCCTGAGCCAGCGATGGAGGGCGAGTCCAATGTCAATGTCCATCTGGGTCAAGGTTCGCCTGCCGCTGGCGATCCTTGGGGTCGGCGCGACGCTGTCGGTCGCGCTCGGTATCTCTGCCTACCAGGAAATCGGACGCAACGCCCGGGAACGCTTCGACGCCACTGCGCTCGATCTGGCGCAGAAGGTCGAAGCCCGCTTCGACGACTACATCGCCGTGCTGATCGGCCTGCGTGCGCGATTCAACACCCTCGAGGACGTGACGCGAAGCGACTTCAGGGACTACGTCGCGGGGCTCAACCTGGCGAGTGCGTACCCCGGGTTCCAGGCTGTCACCTACGCACCCTTCATCGCGGCCCACCAGAAGAAGGCTTTCGAAGAGCAGGTCCGCCGCGATGCCAGCCTCGGTGCCGGCGTGGCCTCCAGCTTCGTCATCAAGCCACCCGGCGAGCGGGACATCTACTACCCGCTGGTCTATATCGAACCCCAGGCCGGCAACGAGATGCTGCTGGGCAATGACCTGGGTGCGATGCCCGATCGAGGCAACGCGCTCGAGCAGGGGCGTGATACGGGCGGGCTGGTCACCTCCGGGCGCAAGGTCCGCCTCCCGGGGCGCGAGGCCGACATCGGACTGGCGATGCGTCTGCCGGTCTATCGCCCGCAAATGCCGCTCGATACGCTCGAGCAGCGGCGCAGCGCTTACATCGGTTCGGTGGGCGCGGGCTTCAGCATCGCGGGAGTGCTGCGCGACGTGGTCAGCCCCGATGCCGCGCGGACGCTGCGGCTGCGCCTGGTCGACGCAGGGCCAGGCAAGGCAGCGATCGGCACGCGCATCGAGACCCGGTTCGTCCCACCCACCGCATTCAGCGAGCCGCAGTTGCTGTTCGACAGTGCCGCGTTGGCGAAGCCCGCCGTTGCGGCCACTTCGCTGGCGCACCGACTCCAGCGCTCGCTCGGTTTCGAACTGGGGGGCCATTCCTGGCTGGTCGAGGTCGAGCAGGACGAGAACCAGGTCTTCGGCCCGCTCGACAAGGCCATCCCGTGGTCCATCGTTCTCGTAGGCCTGGCGACCAGCATGCTGTTGGCCGGCATCGTCTTCTCGCTGACCACCTCGCGCAGCCGGGCCCAGGTCCTGGCGAACAAGATGACCAGCCACCTGCGCGTCAGTGAACGTCAGTGGAAGGACGCCCAGCAACTGGCCAGTCTGGGCAGCTGGACCCTCGACCCCGAAACCGGGGCCCTGCAATGCTCCGAAGAAGCCCAGCGCATCCTGGGCTTCGGGGACGATTCCCCGCCATCGGACCTGCACGCGCTGCTGTCGCGCGTGCCGGCCCTGGAGCGCCCCGCAGTCCGCCGGCAGATCGCGCGGGTCTTCCATTCCACGGAGCGCAGCGAATTCGAGCACCGCCTGAGCCTGCCCGATGGCACCGAACGCTGGCTCCACGTCATTGCACAGTCGACCGAGGAAGATGGGAGGACGCTGGTGCGCGGCACCGTGCGCGACGCCACGCAGCCGCGCAAGGATGCGCTGCGGCAGAAGCTCGAGTACAAGATCGCCCGCCTGCTGGCCGGCGACGGCAGGGCCGAGACGGTGATGGGGCTGGCGCTGGAGGCGATATGCACCGACCTGTGCTGGGACTGCGGCGCGTTGTGGAGCGTGGGCGAGGACGGCCTGGTTCGTTGTGATGCCGCTTGGCATGCCGAAGACAAGGACCCGGCGGTGACGCGGTTCGTCCGCGACAGCCGCCTGCGCGAATACCGGCCCGGCGAAGGCTCGCTCGGCCGTGCCTGGAAGACCGGCGTCGTGCGGGTCGACACGCAGGCCTCCCCGGGGCATTTCGCCCGCGACGCGATGGCCCGCGAAGCGGGGCTGACCACCGGCCTCATCGTGCCCATGGTTGCCACCAATGCGACCATGGCGCTGGAGCTCTTCAGTTCCAGACTCGCCGTCATGGAGGCCGAGACGCTGGAGTCGCTGCGCGTGATCGCCCTGCAGATCGCCCAGTACAAACAGCGCAAGCTCGCCGAGCGCAGCCTGCGCTTCATGGCCAGCCACGACGGGCTGACGGGGTTGTTCAACCGCGCGGCGCTGCAAGACGAACTCGCGCGCGCCATCAGGCGCAGCAACCGCAGCCAGAAGCAGTTCGCGGTGCTGTTCGTCGACCTGGACCGCTTCAAGCACATCAACGACACCCTGGGCCACGGCGCGGGCGACGAGATGATCAGGATCTGCGGCGAGCGCCTCACGGCGATGCTGAACGGCACCGATGTCGTGGCGCGCTTCGGCGGTGACGAGTTCGTGCTGCTGCTGGAGGACCTGGACAGCGCGAACGATGCCGCGGTGCTCGCCGAAAAGGTGCTGGCCTGTTGCGCCGAGCCCTTCGTCATCGAAGGGCGCGAGTTGCACGTCAGCGCCAGCGTCGGCGTGAGCATCTATCCGGAAAACGGGGGCGATGCCGAGGCGTTGCTGAAGAACGCCGACACCGCGATGTACCACGCCAAGGGAAAAGGCCGCAACACCTACCGCTTCTACGCGGCCAAGATGAATGCGCGGAGCACCGAGCAGTTGATGCTGGAGAGCGCGCTGCGCCGCGCCCTGGAGCGCGGCGAACTGGAGATGCACTACCAGCCGAAGCTGAACCTGCAGACCCAGCGCATCGTCGGTGTCGAAGCGCTCATGCGCTGGCATCATCCGGTTCTGGGCATGGTGCCGCCGGTGCAGTTCATCCCGATCGCCGAAGAGCTCGGCTTGATCGTGTCGATGGGCAGGTGGGCACTGGAGCAGGCCTGCGCCGACGCGCTCGCCTGGCAGAAGCACGGTCTGCCGCAGGTGCTGATCAGCGTCAACCTGTCGCCGCGGCAGTTCGAGAGCCGCACGCTCGTGGCCGACGTCAAAGCCGTCCTGGATGCCTCGGGGCTCGATCCGTCACTGCTGGAGCTGGAGATCACCGAGAGCGCGATGATGGCGAACCCGGAGCATGCGGTGGAGCTGCTGCGCGCGATCCGGGACATCGGCGTCGGCCTCGCGATCGACGATTTCGGAACGGGCTACTCCTCGCTGTCCCACCTGAAGCACTTTCCGCTGTCGACGGTCAAGATCGACCGCTCGTTCGTCAACGACCTTTCGCAGGATGCAGATGCGCGTGCACTCATCGACGGCATCGTCACGCTGGCCCACGGGCTGCGGATGAAGGTCGTGGCCGAGGGCATCGAGACCGCCGCCCAGCTCGAGTTCCTGCGCAGCCACGGATGCGACGAGGCCCAGGGCTACTGGCTGTGCAAGCCCGTGTCTGCCGGCGAAGCGCGCGATTTCATGGCGCGTCACCTGCGCAACCAGTTTGCTCCATCGGTGCTCGCCTGATGGCTTCCATGCTCAATGCCTTCCTGGGGCATTGGTCGAGTGCTGCCGCGCGGCAGCCCCACCAGGTTCGTGCAGTCAAAGGGCAGCGCTGCGCACGAGCTCGATGTCCGTCGCCATCCGCTCAAGTGGGGCGGAAAGACTGCCCAGGCACCCTCACGGTTGGTCAACAGCGTGAGCGGGGCCTGAGAGCCGTAGAGTTGAAAGTCTTCGAACCCTTCGGGACGGCCTTTTCGGGCAGAAGTTCGGCGCGGTCTGTTCCGGCCCATGGGTACAGGGCGCTGAAAAGCAGTTGGTGGACTTCCAGAAAGTCTTCATACCCGATCCGCTCGCGTCGGGAGAGGTACGCGAGCGCCTCTGGAAGCTGCGCGCGAAACAGTGCGTGCTCAGCAACCTTGACGATGTCGAGGTCCTTATCCTGATGCGAGTTGCGCAAATATCCGGCTGTCTCAAAGTCCCCGAATGGATCAAACATGTGCCTTGAGTGCACGGTGATGTGCCATGACCATCTTTGTCATGTCTACCGGTGACAGCTTGCCGGCGCGCGCGAGCGCCACGAGCAGGTCGTCGGTTGAATCGCTTGCGATGTCGTCCCCAGCAAGCTTGGTGACGCTGGCAACCCAGCGATCGCTGAAAGTCGGAACGTACGAAACGCCCACGCGCTTGGCCAGCGCCATCACGTGTCGTGAAACAGCCGTGATTCTCTGAGCCTTGAGCTTTTCCCTCGTGGATGTAGCTTGGCGCGCGTCCGCCTGCCGCTTACGGGCGGATTGAAGCAGAGCTTGTTTGCCCTGTGAAGCCAACTTCGTGGGCAGGGCGTACACGCCGCGTTCGATACGCGATATGGAGCCTTTGCGACAGAGCTCGGCCAAGGCGGCAGACACCTGACTGGCACTGCCCAGAGAGCTGAGGTCGGAGCGCAGGACCACGCCATCGCTTCGAGGGCGTAGCGCTTGAAGAATGCGAGCCTGAACATCCATCTGGTTGATTTTAGAGATGGTGTTTTTTCTTTATAAATCATGGATTTATGAGAATCCCAAGCGCTGGTTGGATTTGGGTGGCCCCAAGGCGGTGGGCTGAATCTCGGCGAGCAGTTCCAGCAAAACTTCAAGAAGCAGCTCGAGGCCAGATGCCGATCGGCCATTGCATGTATGGGCTTCCCGTACGGCTTCTCGCTCGCGGCAACGGTGACGATGCGCTCTTCGAAATTTGCGATGGCTCGGGCCGTGTCGCGCACGTGCACCTCGCGTGGTCAAGAAGTCAGCAGCGCCTGCCCTGGCCCGGCGCAACGATCTATCAAGCCTTGATGAATGGGTCGAAAAGGTGATGCTCCCCCAGCACAGGGACTGGATCGGTGCTAGACGTCGGGGCGGTGGCGATCTACAACACGGATGCGGCTTCGAGCTCTCGGCTGCCGGTTCCGCTCGCAAGCCTTCGTGTCCTATCGCCGGATATAGCTCTTCGCCCCCGTGTCGCTCAAGCAGTACCGCCCGCCGCGCGGGCCCGTGCAGATGTTGTTCGAACGGCAAGAGCGGTCGCCGGCCGCCGATGGGCGTTGCGGGGCAGCAAGATGGAGTGCAGGCCCACCCGTGCCGCAGGGCCTGCCTTCGGAGCTGCTGCAGCGCCGCCTCGACATCCTGCAGGCCGAGCGCGACCTCAAGGCAGACAACGCCTGCATCGGCGTGGCGCGCGGCCTTCTCTCCGCGCATCAGCGTCATTGCGTCGGCGGGCACGTGGGGCAGCGAGCGCTCGGGGTTGTGCAAGGGCGGCTCGGGCCTGTTGATAAGATGACCGGCTATGTCAAGGCGATGGAGACCTCCGATGAAGCATTTCAGGAGGGGCGTCGTCCCGGTGGCTACGGACGGTGCCACTTGCGGAGGTCTTGAAGGGGAGGCTGGAATCTCCTCGTCCGGGGTGCCCGCATGACGGCGACCACGCCTGAGCTTGCCGGCTACGGTGGCGTGCACGCGGACATCGTCTCGCTGCTGGAGGCGGCCCGCCAGGCGACCGCGCGCAGCGTCAACGCGCTGATGACGGCCACCTACTGGGAGATCGGCCGTCGGGTCGTCGAGTTCGAGCAGGGTGGACAAGAACGAGCCGCCTATGGCGAGGCACTCATCGAGCGCCTGTCAGCGGACCTCTCGGCACGATTTGGCCGAGGATTCAGCCGGCAGAACCTGTGGCAGATGCGGCTCTTCTATACCGCCTGGCCCTCGTCTCGGCCCCAGCGGCCGCCGTCCACTTCATCGCGCGCACGCCGGATTCCCCAGACACCGTCTGGAGAATCGGCCTTTCCCGAGAAACTCCAGACGGTGTCTGGGGCCTTGCCCGACCTGCTGTCGATCGCCCAGGCGTTCCCTCTCCCCTGGTCGGCCTATGTGCGTCTGCTGTCGGTCAAAAACTCGCAGGCCCGGGCCTTCTACGAAACCGAGGCCCTGCGGGGAGGCTGGTCCGTGCGGCAACTGGACCGCCAGATCGGCAGCCAGTTCTACGAGCGCACCGCGCTGTCTGCCGACAAGGCGGCCATGCTGACCAAGGGCGCGGTCGTCGAGTCCGCCGACGCACTCACGCCTGAACAGGCCATCAAGGACCCCTTCGTGCTGGAGTTTCTCAATCTCAAGGACGAATATTCGGAATCCGATCTGGAGGGCGCCTTGATCCAGCACTTGGCGGACTTCCTTCTGGAGCTGGGTGACGATTTCGCCTTCGTCGGGCGCCAACGGCGGCTGCGCATCGACGACAGCTGGTTTCGTGTCGACCTCCTGTTCTTCCATCGTCGACTGAAGTGCTTGCTGGTCATCGACCTGAAGGTCGGCAAGTTCAGCTATGCCGACGCTGGGCAGATGCACCTGTATCTGAACTACGCCCGAGAGCACTGGATGAAGCCCGGGGAGAACCCGCCAGTGGGGCTGATCATGTGCGCGGAAAAGGGAGCTGCGGAAGCCCGCTACGCATTGGAAGGACTGCCGAACAAGGTGCTGGCCGCTGAATACCAAACCATGCTGCCAGACGAGAAGTTGCTGGCCGAGGAACTGGCCAAGACTCGGCGCGAACTGGAGACCCGGCACATCAAGCCCGGCCAGTGACGAGGCCTGGCAGCGCGCACTGGATGTACCGGACTCTCCGGCCTTCGCATCAAGACATGTCCGTGCTGCAGTGTCACGCACGCGGTACATCAGAGTTCGCCTCCTGCCCGAGGCGGAACTCGCGCTTCAATCCAGCTGCAGCCCTGGTCTTCTGCGCGATGACGCCCCACTTAGCAAAGTCTTCTCGACCGCGGCCTTGGGCATCCTGAGGCGAGTTGGCCTCGACGCACAGATCCATCTCGGCCAGCCGGGCGCGCACGGCAGGCGCTTGCAGGGCCGTACGGACGTCGCGCTGGATCTTGTCCACAGTGGGTGCGGGAAGACCGGAGGGGGCCATCAAGGTCTCGAAGAAGGTCGCATCGAAGCCGGGATGACCGCTTTCGGCCACCGTCGGAACGGTCGGCAGCAAGCCCGATCTTTCCTTGCCGGAAACCGCGATGGCGCGCAGCCGGCCGCTCTGGATATGAGGCAGAACCACCGACGCGACAATGAAGCCGCAGTCCACGTTGCCGCCCATGATGTCCAGCGCCACCGGGCCGGGTCCGCCGGCTGCGCCACATGCACGACGCGCAGATCCATCGCCAGCGCCCGCGCGGCGTCCTCGAACTCGGCGGTGGAGGGGGATTCGGGCCGAGCGCCAGCAGCGTCCACGGCTGTTGATGCCGACTCCAAGGTGCGAGGTGCGCATGATCGGCAGTTGGGCGCAGTTCCTGAATGGAGAGGGCGAGGGTGGCCGACGGTCACCGGCCGGCGTTCATTCGCCCTCGGGCACGAACAGTCCCCAGTAGGAGTCCAGCGCATCCTGGCACAGGCGCCATTGCCTTTTCTTCTCGACGCGGGACAGGAGCACCAGTGCCACACATCCGGCTTGCGCGTCGTCCAGGGATGCGAGGAAGCCGGACTCTTCTGCTCTGAACACATTGCCGAGGTTCAGGTGCATCTCGATGAAGTGCTCTGAGAGCAAGTCCTCGCGGGGCCCCGCGATGTACGACAGCAGCGAGGGAAACACACGCCGGTAGGCTTCGATCTCGAGCTGCGCGATGCTCTGCCACGCATCGAGGTGCAGCGCGAGGATGGCCGGCCAGTCGAACTGCGTCCAGCGCCTGCCGCCCAACTGCTCGTTGAGGCGCGCGATGCCTTGGCCGTCGAAGCCCAGGGAGGCGTCTTCGGCATGGCACTGCGCCGCCAGCCGTTCCTCGGGAAAGGCTTCCAGTACCCGGCTGCACAGGGATTCCTCGTCGAGGTCTTGGCCGCTCATGGCGTGCCTGCGCAGTTCTTGTAGGCGTTCCAGACGTTGCCGGCCTGTTGCTTATGGTTGTAGTCGCCGCCCGCAAAGCACTGGTTCATGATTTCCTCGCGCGCATTGTCCGAAAGCCTGTCTTCTCGCCGAAAGCGTCGAAGCAGGCGCACCGATGCCGAGAAGTACCTGCTGCTGGCCGCCTCAACCTCGCGGAGTGCGTCGCCTTCGTCGGATGCTCGGCCGCCTCCTGATGATCGCAGGCTCCAACCCTGGTCAAGGCGGAACGGCGAGACGTTCACAGCATACCTGCCTGGTCCACAGCGACGGTCGTTTGCAGGGAGGCGTACTGCGCCCCCACGAAGTGCGTGAACGAAGCGGGCCGCGCGTTCTTCATACGCATTTCTTCGGCTCTTGTACCTGCTCCACGCGTACCGGGCGCGGCGGTGGCGCCGGGAAGTTGGTCCGGCCGCCGGTCGGCAATCCAAAAATGAGGAAGATGCCTACCAAGCAGGCTGCAGCGGTGCTCTTGGCATCCGCCACCTGCACGCAGTCTGGGCAGTTCTGCGCGCCGCCGGACAGGGGGCCCTGCACTGGTGCGCCGTCGAGCCCCGAGGTCGACGTGCCGGCGTAGGCATAGAGCCCCATTGGATCGGAGAACTGCACCGGATTCTGTTGGGCGTAGCTGAAGAGCGCGATACCGCCGGTCAATCCGATCGGATCCTGGTTGACGTAGCTGCCGATGTCCGGGTCATAGTGGCGGTGCCGGTTGTAGCAAAGCCCGGTCTCCGCGTCGTAGTGCTGGCCCGGCAAGCGGATGGGCTGGCTGATGCCGCGCGGGTTGAATTCCTGCAGAAGGTTGCCCCAGGGATCACAGCGGCCCATCCATACCAGCCGGCCTCGCTCGTCCGTCAGCGCCTGTGGCGTGCCTAGGTAGTCGCAGTGATAGTGGCGCACCGCGACTGACCGCGTGTCATTTGCGACAGGCAAGGCCTCGAGTGCTTGCGCCGATGCGGGCAGCCCGTCGCGTAGCATCTGGCGGACCTGCGTGTCCATGCGCTCGCGCATGTCCAGCGGCAAGGCATCGAAAGCCTCGTGCAGTGCCTGCTGCATGCGCGGGTCGCGCGCATGCGCCGCGAGGGCCGCCAGTCCCGTGGGCGTGGCGCCGCCTGCGGCGCTGAACTGCACCAGCGGCGTGAAGCTGCCCGGCTCATACACCGTGTGGACCACCTGTCGCTCGCTCTCCGGGCTCCAGTGCTCCACATGCACCAAGTGGTCGCCGTCCCAGCCGTAGAAGGTGCGGCTTTCTCGCGCCGCCTTGCCTGGGGTCTGTTCGCTCACCGTCTTGGTCAGTCGACGACCGTGGACGTCGTAGAGATGGCGGCTGACGATCACGCTTCCATCCGCTTCGGTCGCGTGCGACTCGACGAGCCTGTTGGCGCCGTCATAGCGCAGCACAAGCCGCCGGCCATCGCGTCGCAGCGACTGTACCCGGTTGCCGCGGCTGTCGTAGGCGAACACCGCATCGTCGCCGTGGCCCACGCGATTGTCGTGCCAGCGCACGATGCCCGCCAGCGACCGCGCCGTGGACGGTCGCGGTTCCTCGCGGTTGAGCAAGTCGAAGTCTTGATCGCGCCAGCGGCTGCGGACCTCGGCGGCCCAGCCGTTGTCGTCGTGCGCGAGCTCGAATTGCAGCCGTGTGTCGTCCAAAGACGGCAGGCGATTGCCAGCCGGATCGAAGCGCCAGCGCCGCTCGGCGCTGGTCATGCCCGCTGCACCAATCAGCCGACCGGCCGCGTCGTGGCGAAACAGCGTATCGCCGCCCGGCGACCGGATTGCCGTGAGTTGGCCTATGTCGTCGTAGTCATAGCGCCGCTGTGTGAGTTGACCGACCAGGGACACGGGCGTGCCTTCGCCGGCCGCATCCCGGCGCTGCAGCCCGGCCATGTCGAGGCTTCGCGCACGCCCCCGCGGATCCCACTGGCGCTGTACTTCGAGCACGCTGCTGCCCGAAGGCGACAACAGCCGGCGCCGGATCTCTCGGTGCAGGCCGTCGCGTTCGATGTCCAGGACGCCGCGGCCGTTGTGCAGCAGGCCGTGCAAGTAGCCCGCGCCATACATCAGATAGTCGAGCCGACCGACATCCTGTAGCAGGCTGGCCTCGCGGTTTCCGAGCGGATCGAGCGTGTGCGAGATGATGTGTTCAAAGGCGATGGTGCTTCCAGTCGGCTTGCCGGGAGTCAACGGTGCGAGGTCGTACACGCGCTGCGTCTCGGCCACGAGATGGCCCGCGGCGTCGCGCTCAATCAGCGCCTCGGCCAGCAGCGGCCCAGCCTCGTCGCTTTCGCCATCGCGCAGGTGGCTGCGCGTTGCCATGAGCTGTCCGGCGGCGTTCCACTGCAGGCGCTCGATGCGCGCGGAACTGTGCGCGGTGGCGGGTACACGAATCTCGCTCAGCCGGCCTAGTGCGTCCCACAGGTAGCGGGTGCGCAACTCATCACGATCCCTGCCATCCGAGGCTTCGACGAGCCGGCCGGCCGCGTCGTAGAGAAAGGTTTGACGGCGACCATCGAAGCCCCTCTCCTCGACGAGCCGATCCATCGCGTCCCAGGCGAAGTGGCTCACGGCACCATTCTCATTGGTCAGTCGCACCAGTCGACCGGCCTCATCGTAGGCGAAGCGCACTTCCAGTCCGCGCTGCCAGCGCTGTGTGACGCGGCCCCAGAGGTCGTAGGCGAAGCCGATGTCCTGCTCCGCTCCCTTTTCGCGCAACAAGATGCGCACGATACGCCCCGCAGTGTCGCGACGGTAGCGCGTGGTGCTGCCGTCGGGATGGTGTACGGCGGCCAGATGCCCTGCCGCGTCGTACTCGTAGCGGGTGGTCTGCCCGAGCGCGTCGGTCTGCTGCATCGCCAGGCCGCGTGCATTGAACTGCGCCTCGCTGGTGCGACCCGAACAATCGGTACGGCGTATGAGCTGACCCGTGGCGCTCCAGGCGAGTCGGGTAGCGCCGCCCTTCGCATCGACGAGCAAAGTGGGATATTCGCAGGTCAGAGGAGCCGCCTCGGGCGAGGGGTACTCTCGGCGCTCCACATGCCCGTTCGGCCGCGTGACGTGCGTCAGACGGCCCCACTCGTCGTGCTCCATCCATGTGGCGCGTCCGGCCGCGTCAACGGTCTGCACGAGAAGGCCGGTCGCCTCGTCGTACTCGAGCAACGAATGCCCGCCATCCGGCGCCTGGCTGCCCAACGCGCGCCCTTGACCGTCGTAGCGCAGTCGGGTCACTGCGCCCAGCGGGTCCATGGCCTCGACGAGACGGCCCGCCGCATCGTAGGCATAGCCCAGGCGGCTGCCATCGGCGCGCACATGCTCCACCAGCCTCGACAGGCCTCCCTCACCCTCGAAGCGATAGACCTCGACGCGCCTCAGGCTGTCGACGACGCGCGTTTGCCTGCCAGTGGGCGTAAGCTCGTAGTCGAAGCGGTAGTTCAGGCCTTCCTCATTGAAGTGTTCGACCACGCGCGCGCCAGGCTCGAGACTTTCGTAGCGGTAGGTGTGGCGCGGACCGCCCAGGTATCGGTGACCCACCATCAGGTGCCGCTGCCAAGCGAATTCGCGCACCAGCCGACCCGCGCGGTCGTGCACGGTCAGCAGGTCGCCATCAGGCGAATAGCTGTAGCGCACCAGCATGACGGATTCCGCGGGATCGGTCACCAGCGGATCCTCGGCCAGTTCGATGCCAGTCAGCCGCCAGCCGCTGTCGGCGTGCCACAGCCCCTGTGCCGCCACTGGCGAGTGCACCTGACGCCAGCTCAGCCGGTAGCGGCGCCCCACGCCGTCGACGATGCCGGTGACACGGTCGAACTCGTCGCGCTGGAAGCTCTGGCACCGTCCGAAGCGGTCCTGCTGGTGGCACAGCAGGTAGTGCGTGCCCGCGCTGGCTTCGGAATGCGTCTGCGCAGCCTGCAGCACCCAGAAGGTCTGCGCCTGGCCGTTGGTGACCACGATGCTGTGCGGATCGGCGCCGAACTCGGCGAGCACGCGCCGGAAGCGCGCCTCGCGCGTCCATGCCGCGTCGCCCGGACGATTGGCGCCACGCAGCAGCCACAGGTCCTCGCTCGGACTGTAGATTGACCCGCCCTCAGGCAAGGCATCGAAGGCAATCACGCGGCCCATGCCGGTGATCAGCCGGCAGGCCTCCTCGCCCGCTTCTATGCGAAGGATGCCCGGCAAGGTCCAGCCATGCCCCAGCGGACCGCAGGGCGCGCCGTGCTCTGGGTTGACGTAGCTGCTGTACTGGCGCTGCCACACCAGCGGCATCGCACCGTGCAGGGCGAAGTCCAGTTCGGGCTCTCCCATGAGGACCTTGGCTCCCAGCGAGGGACTCACCGGGTTGCCGACCGTGACGCCGCCCGGGCACTCCGAGCAGGCAACGCCGCCTTGGCTGCCGATCAGCACCGTGCCCGATCCGCTGACGACCTTGCCGCCGGAGACGCTGTCCGAAATGCGCGCCGCTGGTTTACCGCTCATGGGGACGTGACTCCTAGCAGTTGAGCTTGTCGAGGGGCGAGAGGATCTCGATCCGTCCCGCCGTGATGCGGATGGTGCTGGCGCCGCAGCTCAGCGTGATTTCGTCGTCGGCCGTGATCGCGACCTTGCGGCCGTGCATGCGCAGCGTGTCGCCCACCGCGAGCGAATCGTTGCGCCCCACCACGGTGTCGCGCACATCTCCGACGCGCACAGTCTGCGTCTGGCCCACGTTCAGGGACTGGTCGACGCCCACGTTGGTCATCATGGTCACGCCGATGTTTTCCATGTAGCTCACGCCGATAGACATGATCTTGAAGATGCCCACGTTTTGGGTGTACCCCATGCCCACGGTCTGCATCTTGAAGCGGCCGACGGAGATGGTCTCGTTGAGGTCCACCCGCTCGATGCGGTTCTGATGGATGGTGATGGTCTCGTCCTGGTCGACCTCCTCGGTGCGCCAGCCGTGCACATTGATCTTCTCGTTGCGGTCCACGACCTCGGTGCGATCGCGATGGATCGTGTTGAACTCGTCGCGGTCGATGGTCTTGCGCCGGTCGTTGCCGACCCACTTGTCCTCGTCGTGCTCGACCTCGGTGAGCTGGTCCTTCTGCGCATGCAGCCACAGCTGCTCTTGGCCGGCCTTGTCCTCGAAGCGCAGCGCGTTGGCCGTGCCGGGCGAGTCCTTCATCCCGTCGCCCGGCGTTCCTCCCTGGGAAGAGCGCGTGAGGATGCCCGACTGGGTCTTGTTGGCCGGCAGCTCCCAGGGCGGCATCTGCGCCGCGTTGTAGACCCGGCCGGTGACGATGGGGTAGTCCGGGTCGCCGTTGAGGAAGTCGACGATCACCTCCTGGCCGATGCGCGGCACGTGCATGGTGCCGTAGTTGCTGCCGGCCCAGGTCTGCGAGACGCGGATCCAGCACGATGAGTTCTCGTCCATCTTGCCGTAGCGGTCCCAGTGGAACTGCACCTTGATGCGGCCGTACTCGTCGGTGTGGATCTCCTCGCCTGCGGGCCCCACGACCACGGCGGTCTGCGGGCCGGTGGTGCGCGGCTTGGGTGTGATGCGCGCGGCGCGGTAACTGGCGCTGTCGGGCAGGACCTCGAAGGTCTGGCGGTAGCTCGTGCCGCTGGTGCCCTCGGCATAGGCGGCATCGGCGGCGCCGATCTGGCGCAGCGCGTTTTCCTGGAAGTCGTAGGTGACGGCTTCGATCAGGTAGTGCCGGTTCTCCTGCGACCTCGGATGGCGCGTCAACTCGAACAGGTAGCCCGGCGCCAGGTGCCGCAGGTTGCCGTGGCCGGCGATCAACTCGCGTCGCGCGCCTTGCTGCTCGATGCGCACGCGCGCGTAGTTCTCGCCGTCGCCCATCTCGGTGTAGCCGCCCGGCCAGTCGTAGAGCTCGTAGTGATCCCGTTCGTGGCCCGCCGGCTGCTGTCGCGTCGTGTCGATCTCGGCGTTGGGCTTCTTGAAGTCGTAGTCGTCCGCTGCGAAGTGGCCCGAGGCGATGTCCTCGCGATGGCTCCAGGTGTCGATGAAGTCCTGCTCGAGGACCTGGGCTGCAAGCACGCCGGCGTGGTAGGGGATCTTCGCGGGCCCGTTGGCCAGGCTGACGTGCGACGCCATGGCGTCGCATAGCACGAGCTTGTGGCCGCCCTTCGCGTGCTCGAAGAAGTAGTAGAGGCCCTCGAGCTCCATCAGGCGGCTCGCGAAGCTGAAGTCCGTCTCCGCATACTGGACGCAGTAGTCCCAGGTGCGGTAGCTGCCGCTGAACTTGTCCACGATGGTGAAGCCGTAGTGGCCCAGCACGTCGTGCAGCATCTCGGGGACCGTCTTGAACTGGAAGATCTTGAAGTCGGAGCGGCGCGTGGCGTACCACAGCCAGGGCTGCAGCACCGCCTCGTAGATGTGCATGTCGCCGTCGTCCTTGCCGACGTAGGTGAACTGCGTGACCTGTCCGCTGAGAAAGCGCTTGCCGGCCCCTCCCAGCTCGGTGGCCAGATCCACTTCGATGCTCATGTCCTTGCCCAGCAAGCGCTTGGCAGCGATGTCCGAGGTGTCGCTGATCAGGCGCACCCTGTACTCGAAGAGTGAGGAGATCCGTTCCTGTCCGGTCATGGAACGGAACTTCAGGCGCTCGCCCAGTTCGCTGTGGGCGATGAAGCTGCGGGTCATTCCTTGGGTCTCCCTCGGCTCCGTGCGAGCCACAAACCAAGCTTGTGATTGACCTTCTAAACTGCCTGCCGCCATGCCGCAAGCTTCAACCCGCGATTCGAATAGGGAATGTCGGAAGCAAGTACTACCGCATCGATGTTCCCTGCGCGCGGATCCCTTGCTGCATCTCGCAGATGGCTTTGTTCTGCTGCGAGATTTGCTGTCCAGCGAAGGATTCCATGGCAGTGGCGCAAGGGCGGATTCGGCGGGTCGATGCAGCGCACCAGCCGCCGCTCAGGCAGGGGGGAAGGTTGCAGATGAAGAAGCGGTTGATGCCTGTTCCGCCCAGACGATGATTCGAATCAGCGCTGATCGTGCCCAGCCCGCGGCAGCAGGCAGTCAATCGATGACCTTGATGGGCCGCTTGCCGACATGATGCGTCATGAAAGGCAAGGGGGAACTGCGGCATCGCGAGGCCCGGGCAACTGCTTCACTTGCGATCAGCCGCTGTTGCTGCGCTGGCATCTGGCTGGCCTGCGTCGCTCACCACCCACCAGATGTAAGGGGAGTGGTCGCTCCTGCTCAGGTAGCCATACCTCAACTGATAGTTCTTGCCGGCTTCGAAAGTGAGTTCCTGTTCGTCCAGCCAAAAGGCTGTTGTGAAGATAGACGAGGCTGTTGACCTCAGCTTCTTCGCCGCCGCGACGTGCTCCGGCGGAATCCACGGCCCATCCTGTTTGAAGATCGGCGAGGGCAGCATCACCTGCATCTCAATCTTGTGTTTGCCAGCCAAGATGCGCACAGGGCGATAGAACGAGCAGTTGGTAAAACAGTTGCCCGGCCTTTTTCTGTCGATATTGATGAGCACGGACGCCGGCATCTGGGCGGGTGTGAGCGTCGCCACCTGGTTGCTCCCGAGGCCTTCGGTGGACATCTCAACCGGTCCGTTGGTCGCGCAGCCGGAAAGGGCGCAAAGGATGACCAGGCACGCGAGGTACAGCTTCATACGGAATTCAGGGTTTGTTAACGCTGCCGGCAGCGGTCTACTACGGTTGCGAACGATCCCCGAGAAATTGCCAAGGTGAAGCCGTCGCAGGCTTCTTGCGAGGGAAAGTAGGCATCACTGTCGCGTGGCGCTCCAGACATTTTCAGCACCGCGTGGAACTCCAGTCCTTCGTTCGACGCTCCACATGTTGCAGCCATACCGGCCCGAAAGCGTTCCTGCATTTGGCTTCGGAAGGCAGCGCATAGGTTGTCATCCAACATGTCAACTTGGGCGAGTAGCCGCCCTCCAGAGGTCATCTGCAAGTGCCGAGCGGTGTCCGCACGGGCTGAAACAGCACATCCGCCTATTGCGACGGCTACGGCGGCGAGGAAGGCAATTTTCATGAGGCTATGCACTGTCGGATAGCTTCTTAACCAGCGGCAACTCGAACGTCTGGTCTTGGCCGTGAGCGGCGCAATCTGTGGTGTCTAGGCAAACTGTTCAGCACGAACCATGCGCGAGTCAGGAAGGAGAACTTGAGGGGCAAGGCCTTCAGCAAGTCTTTCCTGAAAAAAGTTGGACCCGATTCCATCGCTCCATTGGCCGATGGTGTACTCGCAGAGCGCGCCGAGTTCCACAGCGTTCAGCGCGCGCGGAGTTGAGTAGATGGTGCGCGCTTCCAGCCCAGTTCCCGAAAAATGAAAGGTCAGATCGCCACCCGTAACACCCAGTGCTGCGAGCCCTCGTGTTCGATCATCGTCTGCGAGGTAATCTGAGAACTCTTCGTCGGTGTAGGCAAGGCCATCAAGAGTCTGGAGTAGTCCGAGATCCTCCACAACTTCGCCATCATCCGAGCGGCGAAAGTCAAACACAGTTGCAGGCGCTGTGAAGGCGATTGTTGGCATTTCCATTCCCTATTAGAAGATCAAATCGTATGTCCGCTTGCGGCCGCATTCTCAAGCGCGGTCGAACGACTGGTTCTGGCCGAGGCTGTGTGGAAACGGCCTGACTTGCGAGTATGCCGAACCGGCGACTGATTCATCCAGTTGTTGTGGGCCGCTGGACGCGCAGCGTGGCACGCCCGAGGGGCAAGAAGGCAAGCAAAGGGGGCTCATGCCCCGATCAATCTCATCGCCTTCATCGTTCTGCTCATGCCCAGTATCGAGATCACCCGCTTCATGTTGTAGGCCAGCACGTGCAGGCTCATCTCAGTGCCCACGTTCGCCAGCGTTTTGGTGAGGAAGTGGGTCGAACCCATCCAGTGTTTGAGCGTGCCGAAGACGTGCTCGACGGTGCGCCGTCGTAACGTCATTGCATCAGGCTTGCGATCCAGTCGCTGCTGCGCGCGCTCGAGCACCGCTTCGTGCTCCCATCGCCGCACTCGCCGATAGGCACTGGGTGTGCACTGAGGCTTCAGCGGGCAACTGGGGCAGGCGCTGGTCCAATATAGGTGTGCATGCAGGCCGCTCTTCTCCACAGTGCTGAACCTGAAGATGGCCCGTTGTCCTGCTGGGCATAGGTACTCGTCGTCCTTCGCGATGTAGATGAAGTCGCTCTTGTCGAAGCGACCGTCCGCCTTGGCGCCGGAGGTCATCGGCTTGGGCACGTAGGCCGCGATGCCCGCATCCTCACAAGCCTTGAGTTCCGTGCCGTTGAAGTAGCCGCGATCAGCAAGTGCTTGCAGCTTGGTTTTGTTCATCGCTTCGCGCGCAGCGTTGGCCATCTTGCTCAGCTGCGCGCGGTCGTTGCCGACGTTGGTCACCTCGTGCGCCACGATCAAGTGGTGCTTCGCATCGACCGCCGCCTGCACGTTGTAGCCCACCAGGCCCGAGCCCGTGGCCTGTGAGTTCATCGAGCGCGCGTCAGGGTCAGTGAGCGAGCGTTGGCCGTCGGGCTCGTCCTTCAGCTCTTCTCGGGTGTCGTCGAGCTGCTTCATCTGATTGCGCAGCTTCTTGATCTTGTCCTGCAGTCGCTCGGTCTTGGCTTCAACCTCGGCAGGCTGGGTGCGATCGGCCGTCTCCAGGGCGTCTAGGTAACGCTGGATGCTCTGCTCGATCTGCTTCTGGCGCCCGTCGATCTTGCCGGGTGTGAAGTTGCGGTCTCGACTGTTGACTGCCTTGAACTTGCTGCCATCGATGGCCACCACAGCGCTGGTGAACAGCTTGAGCTCGCGGCACAGGATGATGAATTGACGGCACGCGTTGCGGATGCCCTGGCCGTTGTCCCGACGGAAGTCTGCGATAGTCTTGAAGTCAGGCGCCAATCGGCCGGTGAGCCACATCAGTTCCACGTTGCGCTGCGCTTCGCGCTCCAGGCGCCGGCTCGACTGAATGCGGTTTAGATAGCCGTAGATGTAGAGCTTAAGCAGCACCGATGGGTGGTACGAAGGTCGTCCGGTTGCTGCTGGCTCGACACCTTGGAAGCCCAACGCGTGCAGATCAAGCTCCTCGACGAAGGCATCCACGACTCGCACCGGGTTGTCTTCGCCGATATAGTCGTCCAGGCACTCTGGCATCAAGGTCACTTGCCGCCGGTCCTCGCTCTCGATGAATCGCCTCATGAGCCACCACCTTGTTCAGACGGGTTGGCTCAATATAGGTGACCATCGAGGGTGTTTCCACACAGCCTCGGCCGACTCTATCTTGGAAACTTCGCAAAGCGATCACTCAGGCGAAACCTCAGGGTCATCCGGCAATCCGCCAAGCTCTTAATCTGAGCTCATTGGCAGAGCTTGATCCAACGTTCGAGTCGCCCCACCACGCGCGAAGTGTTGAGTCTTCCGATCGAGCCTTCCATATCCTCGTTGCCCTCGCTTTGGCATAGCAGAACAACCTCTTCACGCGCGTCGCCCGTGCCGAAGAAACCTTCACGGTCAAGTTGCTCCATCGCGGCAATGCAGGCCTCGAAGAGACCCGCATGCAAGACGTCGAATTCAACATCGCAAGGCAAGTCGCTGCGGTGGCATGACAGGATCATGCGGTAAGCGATGTCGAGGAACTCACCGCCCTCCGTGTAGGGCCATTCGGCGGAACTCCAGACCTCGCTTTCATCGTCCATGTCGCCCGGAGCGCCCAAAGAGAGATCGCTGGCAGCATGGACGATGGTCATCGCACCGTCATCGCTGCCAAGCGCGAAAAGGCGGATGGTCTTGTCAGGATGGGCCGCGCGAATGGCTTGAAAGGTGTGGCGAGCACCTTCGCGAATCTCTGTAGTGAGCAAGGGGAAGTCGATTCGAGCGGGATCGTGTATGCCGTGGCGCACTCGTTTGTAGCCCTGCGCCTCGATCTCGTTGCTTCGCTGCACGAGGGCTTCCTTTGCGGCTTCGGGACTTGCGAACTCGGCGACCAGGGAGTGCCCCATGGTGTGCACCTTGCCGTTCGCGGTCCACAGCGAGTTGCCGAATTGGCGCAGTTCGTAAAAGTTCGTGGGGACCTCATCGTCGAAGCGGTAGAACAGTGACCAAGTCATCGGTGGGGAAGTCCTTCTGCGGGCGTAGTGTTACCGTGAGCATTCTTGTTGAGGGCTTTTCAAGCGGCTTCTTTCAGCCGAATTTTGCTGGACCGGCGAATGATCGGTCGTGGCCGGGTCGAACCTATGGAGCTCGGGCGTCAAGCTCATCCCAGGTTGGTGCGAGTCCCAAGCTTCGCATATGGGTACCGAGGTCCACGAAGGGCCTCGCCCCAATCTCGGACTCGACGATCCAAGTAGCCTCGCACTCCTCGCAAACGAACAGCCCAGCGCCATTGCATCTGATTGCCGTTGCGGCAATCTCGCCTTGTTCACATCTTGGGCAAACCATCGGGGGTAGTTGTGGGGCAGATGAGCCGTTCAATGTTCGCTACCCACGCGACGTTCCGCGCCAAGTCAGCGTGCACAGAAGTCGAACCGATTTGCCAAAGGCACGCGATCAGAGTCTTGCTTATCAGGTCACCTTCGCCAGCTGCTCAGCGTCGCACATCAGCCCTGTTTCGAGATGTCGTCCGTCGAATTTCGAGCGGACGAGCGGCGCTATAGTCCACTTGCTCATCCCTCGGACTGCTAGTCCTATGTCGGTGAAGAATGTTTTTCGCCCACTCTGCTATTTCCTGGTTGGGGCTGGTGGCGTACCTGCGATGCGGCAGGGTTCTACCAGCCCACCAGATGAGCAAGCGCCGCCTAAACGCCATCACGGCGACTGCGTTCACGTTCGACCTGCGCGCGCCATTCCTTGACCATCTGGCGGCGATTTCCGGCATAGCGCTCCTGCAGGAATTCGACCTTTGTGATTCGGTCGCCGCGGAACAGGCGGAAATCCTGGCGCAGTTCGCACCATCCCGCGATGAACCGTCGCGACTCGACAAAGCCCAGCATGATCGGCCAGATGACCCGCTGCGAAGCTGCACCAGCCTGATCGGTGTAGCCGATGCGCATCTTGCACTGGTCGCGCATCGCCTGACGGATCCTTGCCAGGTCGAGACCCGACGTGTCTTCTCTCTTCCGGGCGATGTAGAGCGCGTCGTCATCCAGCATCCTTCGCATGTCGGAGGGAAGCACACCACCAATCTTGGCGAGCGCATTCTGAGCGGCAAAGGCGAGCGCATCGTCCGTCTGGCGGCTGACCCACTGTGCGCCCGCGACCAGTGCCTGGAGCTCCTCCTCGGTGAATGACAGCGGGGGCAGAAGGAATCCCGGCCTCAGGATGTAGCCGACGCCCGGGGCACCGTCGATGTCCGCTCCGAGCGACTGCAGCGTGGCGATGTCTCTTCGTATCGTGCGCAGCGACACGCCTGACTCGCTGGCAAGCACTTCGCCGGACACCGTTCCACGGTGTCGGCGCAGCACCTGCATGAGGTCGAACAACCGCTGGCTGCGGGACATGTCAATCCATCACAACGAGGCCTTTGCCGGCCAGCTTGTGCCCTTGTTGGAGCTCGGTGACAAGGCGGATGGCTTCGCTCAGCGGCACGGTCTTGGCAACCGGGAGCCGCAGTTTTCCTTCTGCGGCAGCACGCGCCAGGCCATCGAGGATGTCCGCTCTCGCCTTGCAGATGATCGGCTTCAGCCTGCGATCGAACATGGAGCGCATGAACTTGCCCAGCGTCGGATTGATGTCCAGGAACACACCTGCCTCACGAAGCATCCCGAGGCCGACGGCGCTCGTCATCGTGGCCGCGGTATCGTAAACAACGTCGAAGCGCTCGCTGATAGTTGCCAAGTCGGTTGCTCGATAGTCGTAGACGCTCGTGACACCCAGTGCATGGGCACGTGGCATCGCTTGAGCGCTGCAACTGCCCGAGACCCTGGCCCCTGTCATCCGTGCAAGCTGAACGGCTGTTTCTCCAACCGCCCCGGTGCAGCCGTTGATGAACACATGCGCCTCGGGCTTCAACCTGGCCTTGTCGAAGAGACCATTCCAGGCGGTGACGCCAGGAGTGCCGAGACAAGCTGCATCCTCGAAGGAAACGCCGTCAGGCTTCTTCGCCAGGAAATTCGCATCCGTGAGCACGGCGTGGCCGCACGCACCGCTTTCCTTGAGTCTCGCAAGGCCGAACACGGCATCTCCAGGCTTGAAGCGAGTGACGCCCGGGCCGACGGCCATCACCGTGCCGGAGAAGTCAGACCCCAACGCGCGCGGGAAGGACTTTCCCGTGACCATCTTGAGATCGCCATTGCGCACTTTCCAGTCGATGGGATTGAGGGCCGCAAACCTGACCCTGACTGCCACGTCGCTCTGGCCAGGGGATTCCAGGTCGAACTCCGCCAGGCGCATCACCTCGGGGCCGCCATACCTGTCGTATTGAACTCGCTTCATTGCAGGACCGTCCGCTCAATGAGGCTGAACCGTTTGCATGAAGGCGGCGAAGGGCGTGGCGTCGTAGATCACATCGGTCGATGTAAGCTTGCCGTCCTTGATCTTGACGAGCTCCGCCACGAGCGAGCGCGGCACCGGGTGCGTCTCGGCGAGGTAAACCACGACGGCCTGTTCATCGTCGCCGTAGACGGCGAGAACGGTCAGGTTCGTGAGCATCCTGGCAAAACCTTCCTGGAAGGCGCGGAAGCGCTCGATGCCGGCGGTCTGACCGATGGGCGAGGTACAGACGACATCCTCGGCCGAGATGGAGACGATGGTCTCGACGTCCTTGTTCGCGAGCGCCTTGGCGTAAACCTGGGCGATCTCGAGTGCCTTGCTGGTATTCATGGTGCTTTCCTTCGGTTGAGTTGGGGAAAGCTCAATGTAAGAAGGCATAGTGACAGATTTTGTCACCATCCTTCCCGTGGCGGTCTCTGAATGAAGGTGCCGTGAAGGACGCCAGGCGGGATGCCCGTGGCAGCAGTCCAGGCAGGTCGTCAGCGCTTGCGTGAAGGCTTGTCTGAAGCGATGGTCAATCCAGGCGCGCGCATGGCGGCGGCGAGAAAGGGCACGATCTGGCGCAATGACTCGGCAATGTTCTTTCCGCTGCACAGCCCGTCGGAGATCACGTCGACGCGCCCGGTGTCCGCCAGGGCGTACTGGTAGCTGCCGAGCATGAACATGAAGCGCCAGGAAACGTCCTCTCGTGATAGGTCGGCAAGGCTGCGTGCGAAAGCGGCCACGAACCGGCGCGACGACACGTCGTAGAGGCGCTGGCGCAGTTCGTTGGCGAACGGCGTGCCGTCGAGCTGCAGGTGCGCCTGCATGCGCAGGAACGCACGGCCGCTGTCACCGCTCATCGCCAGCTTGAATGCGGGTGCCAGGAAGCTCTCGATGAGGCGCTCCAGCGGGACGGGCGCTCCCTTGGCCGCGGCCTCCTCTGCGTCGAGCAGTCGCATGCGCTCTTCGACCATCGGGGTGCCACGGTGCAGGTAGGTCTCCTGGAACAAGGCCTCCTTGCTGCGGAAGAAGTAATGAATCATCCCTTGGTTGACCCCGGCGCTTTCGGCAATGTTGCGCAGCGAACTGCCTGTGAAGCCGTGTTCCGCGAACAGGCCTTCGGCCGCGCGCAGGATGTTTTCCCGCGCGTCGCTCTTGCGCCGCCGATGCGGCGACGACTCCGCGGCCTCCGTGGTGGCCGCCGCGTTGTCGAGATGAATGCTCTTTCCCATGGCTTTGCTACTTTTGCGGTCCGCCCGAGGCCGGTCAGCCTCCCGAGGGCGATGGATCATGTTCCTGCTCCGTGCAGGCCGTTCCATTATTAGTTATTCGAAAGACTAACAAACAAGCGGCCCAGCTCCCGCACCGATTCGGAGGGGAGGTCATGGCCCACCCGATCCCGCCCTTCGTGAACGGCCGAGCACTCGGCGCCGCAAAGGCCCCGCGCCCCGTGTTCCACGGCTGCTCTGTCAGTGCCCACCCTGGCCTCGTCCCCGTCGCTAGGGTTTGCCCTATTTTTACTTAGTCGGTCGAATAACTAATATTCAGGCCAAGTCGTCACCCGAAGGAAATGAAGATGTTGAAACCGGCACTGCAGTGCATCCTGTGGACCCTTGCCCTGGCAGCACTGCCGGCTGCGGCGCAATACCCGCAGAGGCCGATCCGCCTGGTGGTGCCCTATGCGCCGGGCGGGGGCACCGACAACATCGCCCGTTTGCTGGCCGAGAAACTCGGGACCCGCCTGGGCCAGCCCGTCATCGTTGACAACAAGGGCGGGGCGAACGGCACCATCGGCGCCGACGCCGTTGCCAAGTCACAGCCCGATGGCTACAGCCTTCTCCTGGCGGGGCTGGGGCCGCTGGCGGTCAATCAGAGCCTCTTTCAGAAGATGCCCTACGAGCCGGTCAAGGCCTTCGCGCCCATCGCCAAGGTGTCGTCGGCCGCCCTGGTGCTCGTGACCGGGCCCGAGATGGCGAACGAAGGGCTCAAGGACTTGGTGGCGAGCGCGAAAAGCAAGCCCGGCCAGATCAACATGGCCAATGCCGGGGAGGGCTCCCCGCAGCACATCTGTGCAGGCCTGTTCGCGCGCTCCGCGGGCATCGCGCTGAACCACATCCCCTACAAGGGCGCTGCGCCCGCCATCACCGACCTGCTCGGCGGCAGCGTCCAGGCCTTGTGCGACAACGTCGGCACCGTCCGGCCGTTCATCCAGTCCGGCAAGGTCAAGGCTCTGGCGGTATCGACACGCCAGAGGGCCGAGGCCCTGCCCAACGTGCCCACCTTCGAGGAGCAGGGCTTCACCGGCATCGACTTCTCCCTGTGGTTCATGCTGGTGGCTCCCGCGGGAACGCCCACCGAGGTGGTGAACCGTCTGAACACCGAGGTCAATGCGGTTCTCAAGCAACCGGAGATGGTCCAGCGGCTGCGCGAGAACGGCAGCGAGCCGACCGGCGGTTCCGTTGCCTCGGCAATCCAGTTCCTCGCCCATGAAAACCAGGCGTGGCCCGAACTGGTGCGCGCGATCGGCCTGCGCAAGCAGTAGCGCCTGGCGAATCGATGGCGCCCCACCCGACACTTCACAGCACGACCGCAATGCAGCTCATCGACCTGTCCGTCGCCATCCAGAATGGCCTGTCCGTGGACCGTCCGGGCAACGGCCCGCAGATCCGGTACCAGAACCACCAGGAAACCTTTGCCGCGCTGGCCAAGCCGTTCGCCGGCCTGCGCCCGCAGGACTTGCCCGACGGTGAAGCGTGGGCCGTCGAGCGCATCGACTTGTCGACGCACAACGGCACCCACATGGATGCGCCATGGCACTACGCCTCGACGATGAACGGTGGCGAGCGGGCCGCGACCATCGACGAAGTGGCGCTGGAGTGGTGCTATCGGCCGGGGGTCCGGCTCGACTTCCGGCACCTGCCGGACGGTCACGTGGTGCGTGCCGACGAGATCGAGGCGGAGCTCGCGCGCATCGGCCACGTGCTGCAGCCCCTGGACATCGTGCTCGTCAACACGGCGGCGGGCGCACGCTACGGGCAGGACGACTACCTGGACACCGGCTGCGGCATGGGCCGCGAGGCCACGCTGTTCCTCACCGAGCGCGGCGTACGGGTCGTCGGAACCGACGCCTGGTCCTGGGACGCCCCTTTCAGTCACACCGCGCGGCGCTACCGCGAAACCGGGGATGCGTCCCTCATCTGGGAGGGCCACAAGGCGGGCCGGGAGATCGGCTACTTCCAGATGGAGAAGGTGACCAACCTGCACCTGCTGCCCCCCACGGGTTTCCAGGTGATCTGCTTCCCCGTGAAGATCCACGCCGCTTCCGCGGGGTGGGTCCGGGCCGTGGCCGTGCTGCCCTGAACACTTTCCCACAACCCTGGAGTTTTCTTTTCCATGAACGCGGATGCTCTGATCGGAACCTGGTTCCTGCGCGAGGCCTATGCCGTCGGTCCTCGCGGCGAACGCCTGCATGACGTCTACGGCGCGCGGCCAGCTGGCGTCATTCACTACGGCGGCGACGCGCGGATGATGGCGCTCATCACCCATGAGGGGCGCGCACAGCTCGACGGCGACCGGCAGGCGGCGCCGCAATCGCAGCGCGCGGAAGCCTACAGGTCCTCCATCGCGTACGCAGGGGGGTTCGACGTGGAGGGCGGCTGGGTCCGGCACGCGGTGGACATGTCCACCTATCCGAACTGGGTCGGGACCGTGCTGCGTCGCGCCCTGAGCTTCGAGCAGGACGCCGCCGTCCTGACGACCGCGCCGCAGATGCAGGACGGCATCGAGACCGTCATCAAGCTGGTCTGGCAGCGCCAGCCGGTCGAACACTGAACCTCATCGCAAAGACAGCCCAGCACCATGTCCAAACCGTCGCGCAAGACCATCATCACCTGTGCCATCACCGGCGCCATCCACACGCCGACCATGTCCGACGCATTGCCGTACCGCCCCGAGGACATCGCACGCCAGGCGATCGACGCGGCCGAGGCCGGCGCAGCGGTGCTGCACCTGCACGCACGCCATCCGCTCAACGGGGCCGTCTCGATCGACCCGGAGCACTTCCTCGGATTCCTGCCGACGATCAAGGCGTCGACCAACGCGGTGATCAACCTGTCGACCGGCGGCAGCCTGCGCAACACCGTGGCGCAGCGCATCGCGCCGGCGAAGCGCTTCTCGCCCGAGATGTGCTCGCTGAACATGGGCAGCATGAATTTCTCGATGCATCCGCTGGCACGGCGCTACAAGGACTGGAAGTTCGACTGGGAAGAACCGTACCTGCGCGAATCGGACAGCTACATCTTCAGCAACACCTTTCGCGACATCGGCATGGTGGCCGAGGAGCTGGGACATGATCACCGCGTCAAGTTCGAACACGAGTGCTACGACGTCGGGCACCTGTACAACCTCAAGTTCTGCGTGGACTCGGGGATGTTCAAGGCGCCGATCTTCATCCAGTTCGTGCTCGGCATCCTGGGCGGCATCGGCGCGGACCTCGAGAACCTGGTCTTCATGAAGCGCACGGCCGACAAGCTCTTCGGGGATGCGTACCAGTGGTCGGTGCTCGGTGCGGGGGGTGGCCAGATTCCCCTGGCCACGGCCGCCGCGACGATGGGTGGGCACGTGCGCGTCGGACTCGAGGACTCGCTGTTGATTTCGCGCGGGCAGCTCGCCGAATCGAACGCGCAGCAGGTACGCAAGGTCCGCCAGCTGTTGGAGAGCCTCGGGCACGAGATCGCAACGCCGGACGAGGCGCGTGCGCTGCTGGGGCTGAAGGGACCCGAGCACGTCGCTTTCTGAATCGCCACGGACTTTTTTGAGAACGACGTCTTCATCGTGCGAGCTTCACGATCGACTGTCAGGCGATGCTCGCAGGCTTCGGTGCTGAGCAACTGATCGCCAAAGGAGGGGACTGGCGCCATGGTCCGCGACAAGACCGTCGTGATCGATCCGCTCGGCAAGACCCGATGGTCACGATCCTTACGCCTATCTGAAGGACGTGCTCACGCGCCTGACATGGCTGGCTGTGGCTCGACAGTGCGCATGAACTCCCGAATGGCTTGGGCCGCCGCTACAGGTGCTGCTTGCAGTAGGCAATGCGGCCCCTCGATCTCTCTGACCTGCGTTGAGGGTTGAAGGTGCTTGATGAGGTTGCCTGCTTGCTTCGGTATCAGTCGATCTTCGCTGGCGCGCAGATAGAGGATCGGGGCTGTCACTCTTGCCAGGTCTGCCGAGACATCTATGGAAAGGACGGCCTTGAGCCGAGCGCGGAACGCGGCTCCTGAGACCATGGCGAGTGCTGCGCCCAATGCGCGTCGGAGGTCCGGCGTCGCGCGCCGCCCCAGCAGAGCCGCACAGGCGAAGGTTAAGGGCAACTGCTTGATCGGTGCCAACGCTGCCACGAAGCCAAACAGCGCCAGAAAGGGGTGCGGGTTTCGCACGAATGTGCAGCAAAGCACAACACCTTTGATTCGGTTCGGATGCTTCGCGGCGAGCGAGATGGCGATGGGTCCGGAAAATGACTCGCCTAGCAAGATGATCGACTCATCCGCCGGGAGAGCCGCTTCAGCGACGTTCTGAAGGGCGCCATATCCGTTTGGCGCCGCGGGCGGGTAGGCCACCACTTTGAATGACGCGGCACCAGACAACGCATTGACTAGCGGATCGAACAGAGTGCCTGTGCCATCCATGCCCGGGAGAAGAACCAACGTGGTCATAGTCGGACAGTATCGACGGTCATGTAGGTATCAACCGGCAGACGCCTCTCCATTGGCAGTCAGGGGCCCAGCGCGAAGCCCACACGTGGGACAGCAGGTCGTCGATGTCGCTGGATCGCTGCGTTGGCAACCGCTGCACAGTCGCCGCCGGGCCAGGTGAAGCGGCCTTGGTGCAGCCGGCGTGCGGCGAGCCAGATGCCGATGCCGTCGTGCACCAGCACCTTCAGACGAGTCGACCGCTTGTTGGCGAAGACGGGCGCGCGCAAAGGCCGCCAGCGCGCGACCGTAGTCCTGAATGCGGCGTGGCACCGCTTCGGCGGCCTCGATCGTACCCATACGATTCTCGTATGTCCGCCCCAGTCAAACGGTATTGGACGAGGTCCTCACGCCAGTTCGATGATTGTTCCATGACAAGCCATTCGGGTGCGGGTGCGACTCGCCTCCATGAACTTTCCGTGGTTGAGCCTCGCTCGCTGATCGCGGCACGCGAGCATGTTCAAGACCACCGCGTGCCTATGGTTGCGGTGGCCTGCAAGGGCTGTGCGCCACTGGCCTCCGATGTCATGGCCGGCCACATCCCGCTGGGCACGGACGTTCCCGGGCCGCGAACTCAAGCTGCGCCGCGGTGGACGGATCCGCATGCTTGGCGTCATTGGCATGCCCCGCGAGCTGCTCAAGAAGCCAGGGACGGCTTTGCTGGTCGCCACGCAGGGCCAGAGCGTGCAGGCGAGGTGGGATCAGATCGGACTCGAGCCCGCGGCCGTGCCTGGCGCAACGATGACCCGCATGATGGGAGAGGAACGCAGCTACGCGGCCCCCATCGTCAAGGCCACCGGCTTCACGGTCTCGAAATGAGCGCAGACGCACGCGATCCGTGCACGTGATTCGGGCGCAATCGCTTTGAGCAACGAAGGAGACAACGGATGAAATTTCGATTCCTGTCCTTGTGGACTGCTGTGTCGATGGGCCTGCTCTCTGTCGGCATGTCCGGCCGGGCGGAGGCGCAGACTCAGGCGAGCGACGCTTCTCAGCGTTCGGCGCGGATCGTTGTCGGCTATCCACCGGGTCAATCCGTCGATACGGTGGGGCGATACCTGGCATCCGCCCTGAGCAGGAGGCTGGAGCGCAATTTCTTTGTCGAGAATATTCCGGGTCAGAGCGGAAGCATCGCGCTGGGCAACGTTGCCAGGTCGACCGGCGACCTGAACACCCTGACTTTCTCCGCATCTTCGGCGCTGGTGATCAATCCGATCCTCTTCAAGGCCGTGAGATACAACACACTGAAGAACTTCGAGCCGGTCGCGACGCTCTACGATACCCCGCTGCTGCTGCTCGTCAATTCCAAGCTGCCGATCGATTCGGTTGAGTCGCTGGTCAGCTATGCGAACAGTCATCCAGGGGAGATCAGTTTTTCGTCACCGGGCGTCGGAAGCGTTTCGCATCTCGCCATGACGGAGTTCATTCGGCGTACCAAGCTGAAGTTCGTGCACGTCCCCTATCAGGGGGCTGCGCCATCCCTGACGGCCCTTGCCGCAGGCCAGGTTCAGGTGACCTTCGAAGGAGTGGCTGCCGCGACACCGCTCTTGCAAGGCGGCCGCATCAAGGCCTTGGCCATCAGCAGCGCGAAGCGGCTGCCCAAGTTCGAGTCGATTCCCACGATCGCCGAATCCGGTCTTCCGGGATTCGATGTCGTGCCATGGGTCGGCCTGCTGGCGCCCAGCGGTGTCGCGCCGGACAAGATCGCAGAGATCTGGAACGCAGTGCAGGCCGTCCTGCAAACCGACGAGTACACGGCCTTGATCGAGCAGGTTGGAGGCAGACAAGCGGTTCGATCACCCTCGGAGTTCCGCAACTTCCTCGAGACGGAGGTTCCGCGCTGGCAGGAGTTCATCAAGGTTTCGGGAGTAACTGCGGAATAAGAGAAGACTGCGCGAACCGAGCCCAAGATTCCGCTCGTTGAACTGCATCAATAGATTGAAAGGAGACACAAATGTCATTGAACATTGCAGATGAGATGGCTTCACGGTGGACAGCTGTCGAATCGAGTTTGGCCATGAAGCACGCTCTCGAAGGATTGCCTTCGGGATGGAAGACCCGTCGATTGGCCCCGTCGCTCGGGTTGGAGTTGCAGGATCTGTTTGTGCCGGATCTCGATGACGACGGCATTGCCAGGATTCGCGCACTGCTGCTGGCCTTCCGGGTGCTGGTCATCCGGCGTCAGCCTGTTTCCGCCGCGCAGCATGTGGCGTTCGCCCGAAAGTTCGGTGATCTTGAGACGCAGAATCCGCTGCTGGCCGCCAACGCGGAATTCCCCGAGCTTGTTCAACTCAAGGCTTCCAAGGAAAAAAAGGGCGCCGAGAACCTTTTTCACTCGGACACCGCGTTCTACGAGAAACCCTCGATGGGTTCTATTCTTCGTTGCATCAAGTGCCCGGAAGTTGGAGGAGACACCATCTTCTGCAACATGGTCCAGGCATACGCCGGGTTGCCGGAGGAGGTCAAGCGCAAGATCGACAGCATGGTGGCAGTCAACGACATCAATGTCGCATTGTTCAAAAAGATGGATCCGAACGAACGAGCCGCATATCGGGATCGACATCGTTCCGTGGAACATCCGGTGGTCATCACCCATCCTGAAACCGGGGAGTTGATCCTGTACGTGAACGAAATCCACACCACGCACATCGCCAACTACCGGGCAGTTCTGGGCTCGGATTGGGGCATGGATACACCGACCCAGATTCGCGAGCTGTTCGACCTGCTCGTGCGTCAGGCCAAGATCCCGGAATACCAGGTGCGTGTGCACTGGGAGCCGGACACCATCGTCTTCTGGGACAACCGGGCAGTCCAGCACTACGCGGTGTCCGACTACTACCCCTCGGAGCGCCACATGATGCGCGCAACCATCATTGGCGATGTTCCGAAGCGGGTTCGATAGCCCTCAGAAAATTCGCCGAGATCGAAGGGAGGATCGAACCCTTGCGAGGTGTGCCGCGCATGTTGACTCGCGCTGAAAACTGGGCCACGGGGGGCGGACAAAAACTTGGGCTGCCAGGAGGTCGTTCATGTATTCCCACGCGGGCCGTGAACCGAAGTATTCGCAGGCGCAGAAGGTGGCGGCTGTCGAGTATCACCTTTGCCCACGCTCGATGAGCGGGACCTCTTGAACAAGGCCAATGAACTGTTGAAAAAGGCCTGGGCGTCGATCTGCAGCTCCTGACCAACCCGGAGACACTGCTGATTGGCGCCCTGAGAGAGCGCGACGGCCTGCCAGATCTCCTCGCGCGGTTGGGGATTGGGTCTTGCACGTAGCTCCTTCTTCGTACGCGAACAGTCATTCCACCTTGACCAATTGACAGCGATGCCAACGACAGGCTAGCTCTCGCTGCCTGTCCAGACCGGCGTTCGTTGGCCCGGCAGAATGCGGGTCGAGACGGGGCAAGAACTTGATGACGATGCATCGTGCAAGACCCTGTCGATTCCACATATGACAAGGAGCTGACTTTTGATGCTGACGCAGACGCTGCAAGACGGCGGTGATTCATTCAAGGTGTCGGTGCAGGAAGCAGCCACTGGTGCTCCTGTGGTTCTTTTCGCAGTGGGCACGGGCGGCCAGCCAGAACGTCACGCTACTCTCCTCAACGCATTGGCCGAGTCTGGCTGCATGATCGTGGCGCCGCATTTCGAGCGGCTTGCTTCGACTACCCCAAGCGAGGACGAACTGACTCTCCGCGCAAGACGTCTCTCCCTCGCACTCGACGCATTCATTGAGCCCTCGGCGAAGGTGATAGGTGTGGGGCATTCGATTGGTGCGGCCACCCTCGTCGCCATGGCGGGAGCTCAAATGTGGTTAGGACCAGGTCGACGCATTTTGATTGCATCGGACGGTCGATTGACTCGTCTAGCTCTCTTGGCTCCCCCAACTGGATTCTTCCGCGCGCCCGCAGCACTTGATGCGGTGCGAGTTCCAGTCCTGACGTGGGTAGGTTCGGCGGATAGCATCACTCCTCCGATCCAAACCGAATGGATGGCGAGTGCGATGTCCGACTCGGTTTCCGTGGACGTCCGCGTCACAGAAGGGGCAGGCCACTTTTCATTCATGGACACTCCCCCTCCACATACAACGGAGCCACTGCCCGACAAAAATGCGTTTCTCCAAGAGTATTCGCGCGAAATTTGCAAGTTCGTGATTGGCTAAAAGCAGCCGCTCGGCACCGGAGCGCATGTCCGCTGGCTTCGTGCATAGCCACAGCGCGTCGATGCGGATCAACGCAGCACCTCGCGAAGCCATGCTGCGCAATCTGCAGCCGCCGAGACGGGTCACATCACGCTCACGCCGATCGCGCCGCGCTTGAACTCAAGACGGATCTCCTCGGCAGCGACGGCAGCAACCGCAACGATCGCTGGCGCCGAGGGCGGTGGTAGCGGGGGCAACGACAGCGCGATGAACTGCGGTGCTGACTCGGCAACCGTCGTCGACATCGCCGATGGAACTGGACTCGCCCCGCGTCCGCGACGCCATTGATGCACAAGGTTGTCGTTCAACTGGAATGACAGCGCAACCACCGCAACCGATGCTCCTGGCTCTGCGCAAGCGGCGAGAACTTGCGCCTTGAACTCTGCGCTGTGACGGCGCCATTGCTTCGAATTGACGTCCATTGATGATGTCCAGCTAACTTAGATGGACAGCATGGTCTCCGGCTTGGCCTCGGTTCTCAAGGTGGGGCGGCTGGCCGCTTACCCTTCTTCTACCATCGGGCGCGTCTGGCGGTGGGCGGTAAACACCTCTCGGTGCGCAAATCCATCACCGACATCCTTGAATCGAACCATCGCGGTTACGGCGACCGCAGGCTGCAAGCTTCGCTCACCAGGCAGGACGTGGTGATCTCCGAGAAGGTGGTGCAGCGGTTGATGAAGCAGGAGAGCCTGGTTGTTCCGAAGCCCAGGAAGCGCAGATATGCGTCATCCCTGGGGACTCGAACTCTCCATGGAACCGCAGCGCAGCCTAGAGAAGTGGCACGATGCCGAAGAGCCCGGCAGCGACGATCATGACGACGACCAGCAGCAATGCCCATCTGAGGGTGAACTTCTGGTGCGCACCGAATTCGACGCCTGCCACACCCATCAGCACATAGTTGGCGGCCACCAAGGGGCTGAGCTGATGCACCGGTTGTCCGAGCAGTGATGCGCGTGCAATGATTTCGGGCGCAATGCCGTAGCCCTTTGCCGCTTCCGCAAGGATCGGCACGACCCCGAAATAGAAAGCGTCATTGGAAAGGAAGAACGTCATCGGCGCGCTGAGCAACGCGGTGATCAGCGGCAGGTAGTGGCCGGCCGAAGCGGGAATCGCGTTGATGACGCTGTGCGCGATCGCATCGGTCATCTTGGTGCCGGAGAGGATCCCGGTGAACACGCCCGCCGCGAAGATCACGGCCACCACCGAAAGGGCGCTTGCCGAGTGCTCGGCAATGCGTTCCTTCTGGTCCTTGATCGCGGGGAAGTTGACCGAGATCGCGATGGCGAACGCACCCATGAAGAGCAAGGGCAACGGGAGCACGGCCATCGTCAGGCAGGCCATCAACACCAGGGTCAGTGCCAGATTGAAAGCCATCTTCGCTCGGCTTTGGTGAGGTGCTTGCGCGGCGTCAAGGTTCACTTCCCCGCCCAGGGCAGAGACTTCAGCGTGCACCGGCTTCCACTCGACCGTCTTCAGACGCCGGCGCTCCCTCACTCCGAGGTACCACGCCACGGCGATCGTGGCCGCGCTTGCCATGGCCATCGGCCCGATGAGTGGAACGAAGACCTGCGAGGCGTCGACGTGCAGTGCGCTCATGACGCGTGCGGTCGGACCACCCCACGGCGCGATGTTCATGATGCTGTTGCCCATCATCGTGACGCAGGGGAGGATCAGCGGGTTGATGCCCAGTCGCCGGTGCAGCGGCAGCATGGCGGTGACGCACAGCAGGTAGGTTGTGGAACCGTCGCCGTCCAGCGAAACGACCAGCGCGAGCAACGCCGAGCCGATGATGACGCGCACCGGATCACCCTTGGACATTCGCACGATGAGCCGGATCAACGGATCGAACAGGCCGACGTCGATCATCAGGCCGAAGTAGAGGATCGCGAAGAGCAGCAGCACGCCGGTGGGCGCAATGGCCTTGATGCCGTTGATCACCATGGGTCCGACATCCGCCCCGAATCCACCGATCAGGGCGAAGATGATCGGTACGACGATCAGTGCAATGAGCGCGGTGAGGCGCCCCGTCATGAGCAGCGCCATGAAGACGATGATCATGGAATACGCGAGGATGGTCAGCATGTGTGGTCTCGATATGAGGAAGGCCCGGACGGATCGTGGCGCGCCAGGCGGGACGCGTTTGTCTGCTTGACGGGCGCTCGATGGGCAGCAGTCGCCCCCGCGGCGGCTGCCTGGCCGCCGCGACGAGGGCGAACGAAGGAATGAATGGCTCGGGAGACCGGCTCCCGCCGGCTAGCTCAGGGACACGCCTTGTGCCGAGCTGGGAACGTCGCTGGCAGGCATCGCATCCGGCAGTTCATGCCGCGGCTCGGCGGCATCGCCCTGGATCGGCCGGGCCGAATGGGAGACCTGTTCCTCGGGCTTTGCGCGGACGTAGTCGCGCCAGACCAGGGGCAGGATGCCGCCGTGACGCCAGTACGCCACGTCTTCCTCGGTGTCGAGCCGAATGGTCAGCGGAACTGTCGTGGTCGTGCCGTTCGCGCGATGCACGAGAGCCTCTACGCGACCGCTCACGCCAAGGTTGCCTGCCAGCGCAGGGATATCGATCAGTTCGCTGCCATCGAGTCCCAGCGAATCCGCCGTGGTGCCTGGGTCGAACTGCAGCGGCAGGACGCCCATGCCCACGAGATTGGTTCGGTGAATGCGCTCGAAGCTCTCGGCGATGACGGCCTTCACACCCAGCAAGGCCACGCCCTTGGCGGCCCAGTCGCGCGAGGAGCCGCAACCATAGTTCTTGCCGGCGATGACGGCCAACGGAACATCGCGGCGCAGATACTCCTCGGCCGCTTCGAAGATGCGCATCTGGGTGCCCTCGGGCATCAGCTTCGTCATGCCGCCTTCGACTCCCGGCACGATCTGGTTGCGCAGCCGGATGTTCGCGAAGGTGGCCCGGACCGCCACGTCGTGATTGCCGCGTCGCGTGGTGTAGTTGTTGAAGTCGCGCTTCTCGACGCCCTTGGCCAGCAGGAAATCCGCGGCGGGGGTCCCCAGGCTGATGGCCCCCGAGGGCGAGATGTGATCGGTGGTGACGGAGTCGCCGAGGATGACCAGAGGTCGCATCCCCTCGATGTCCTGAACGGCAGCAGGCTCGAGCGACAGGTTGTCGAAGTAGGGCGGGCGGCGCACGTAGGTGCTGGCGTCTTGCCAGGCAAAGCGCTCGCTGCGCTCGCCGCTCAGGGCATCCCAGGCTTCGCCGCCATCGAACAGGTCGGCGTACTTCTCGCGGAAGAGCCCGGGTTCGTAGGCTCCTTCGACCGCATGGGCGATCTCGGCCGCCGTCGGCCATACGTCGCGCATGTAGACCGGCTGTCCGTTGGAGCCTGTGCCGATGGGCTCTTTCGTCACGTCGACAGTCAGCGAGCCCGTCAAGGCGTAGATGACCACGAGGGCCGGCGAGCCAAGGTAGGCCGCGCGCACATTGGGGTGAATGCGACCTTCGAAGTTGCGGTTGCCGGAGAGAACGGCGGTACCCACCAGCTTTTCCCGCTCGATGGCTTCGACCAGTGCGTCGGGCAGCGGACCCGACCCCCCGTTGCATGTGGTGCAGCCGAATCCGGCCACGTTGAAGCCGAGCGTGTCGAGCGCGTCCTGCAGCCCGGCTTTCTCGAGCACCGCCGCAGTGACGTGGCTGCCAGGCACCAGAGAGGTCTTGACCCACGGTTGCGTCTTCAACCCCAGCGCGACGGCTTTCCTCGCAACCAGGCCAGCGGCCATCATGTTCACGGGGTTGGCGGTGTTGGTGCAACTCGTGATGGCTGCGATCAGCACGGCGCCATCGCGCAGGGAGAAACTCTCGCCATCGACCGGTACGGCGCGGTTTGCATCGAGCGGCCGGCCCGCGATCTCCTGATGGTGTTGAAGAATCGCGCTGGGCACGGTGTCGAGGTCGAGCCGGTCTTCCGGATTGCGAGGGCCCGCCAGGCAAGGGCGGATGTCGTCGAGATCCAGTGTCACGACCGCGTCGAACGTCGGAGATGGGGTCGCCTCGCTGCGCCAGAGCTTCTGCGCCTTGGCGAACGCCTCGACCAGTTCGAGCTGGTCCTTCTCACGGCCCGTCATCCGCAGGTAGTCCATGGTGCGTTCGTCGATCGGGAAGTACACGGCGGTCGCGCCGTATTCCGGTGCCATGTTCGCGATCATCCCGCGGTCGCCGAGCGAGAGTGCATCGAGGCCGGTACCGAAGAACTCGACGAACTTGCCCACCACACCCATGCTGCGCATGCGTTGCGTGATGGCCAGGACCAGGTCGGTCGGCAGCACCCCTTCGCGCAGCCGGCCCCTGACCTCCATGCCGACCACCTCCGGCAGCGCCAGTGCGACCGGCTTGCCGACCATCACGGCCTCGGCTTCGATGCCGCCCACACCCCAGCCGAGAACGCCGAGGCCGTTGATCATGGGCGTGTGGCTGTCGGTTCCCACGCAGGTGTCCGGGATCGCGAGCTCGCCCTCGGCGGTCTGCTCGGTCCACACCACCTTGCCGATGTGCTCGAGGTGGATCTGATGCATGATGCCCTTGCCTGGCGGCACGATGCGCACACCTTCGAAGCTGCTGGCGCACCAGCGCAGGAACGCAAAGCGTTCGCCGTTGCGCTCGTACTCTTTCTCGAGATTGATGCGCCGCGCATCCGGCGTGGCCCAGCTGTCGACCTGCAGAGAGTGGTCGATGATCACGTCCACCGGCACCTTCGGACTGACCCGGGAGGGATCGCCGCCGGCGTCGGCCACGGCGTCTCGGATGCCGGCCATGTCCACCAGCATCACCTGGCCGAGGATGTCCTGCCCGAAGACCCGCACCGGGTAGAAGCTCAGGCCGCTGCCGAGGCGCCGCGCAAGCAGGGCATCGATCTCCGCCTGGGTGTCGGTGCCGCGGCTGGCCTGGCGCAGCAGGTTCTCCAGCAGGATGCGCAGCGAAAAAGGCAGTTCGTCGACGCCGGGAACATCGGCGATCGATACGTAGCGCACAGAACGGTTCGCCAGGGCGAGTTGCTTGATTTCGGGTTTCAGTTTCATTCGTATTCCTTCGTGGGTGCCCTGGCGGGGCAGGGGAGCAAAGAGGGTCAGATCAGACCGACATGGGTCATGACGGTGCGCAGGCGCGTGTGCTCGTCGTCGACGAACTTCGAGAACTCGTCACCGGTGATCACGCTGGGCGACCAGGCATTGGCTTTCACGGCGTCCTGCCATCCCTTGGTCCGGGTCGCTGCAAGGACGGCGTCCGTGAGTTCCTTGCGCTGGGCGGGGGTGAGGTTGGCCGCGCCGTAGACACCACGCCAGTTGCCGATCTGCATGTCGTAGCCGGCTTCCTTCAGCGTGGGGGCGTCCACGCCCGGCATGCGGGTGGGGGCGCCGACGGCAAGGACGCGGAACTGGCCCGCCTCGATGTACTTCGACAGCTCCGCGTAGCCGCCCGTGATGGCTGTGATGTGGCCGCCCAGCGTTGCGGAGACGACCTCGCCCCCACCGCCGAACGGGATGTAGTTGACCTTCGATACAGGGATGCCGGCCGCGCCGGCGAGCTCGGCCGTGCCGATGTGATCGACCGAACCCTTCGAGCCGCCACCCCACTTCACGCTGGAAGGGTTCTTCTTGAAGTCGGCCATCAGGTCGTTGAAGCTCCGGTAGGGCGAGTCCTTGCGCACGGCGATCACGTTGTATTCCGTGAAGAGCCGTGCGATCGGCGTGGCGTTGGCCAGCGAGATCTGCGGCTTGTTCTGCACGACCCCGGTCACCATGATCGCGCCCATCACGCACAGGGCGTTGACGTCCCGCTTGGAGCTGTTGACGAACTGGGCAAGGCCCAGGGTTCCGCCCGCGCCATTCTTGTTGTCGTACATCGCGCTCTTGGCCACACCGGCCTCCTGCATGGCCTTGCCGAGGGTGCGGGCGGTCTGGTCGTAGCCGCCGCCTGGCGAGCCTGGCGCCATGAAGCGCACCGTCTCCAGTGCGAGCGCGGGCAAGGCCGCGACGAGTGCGCCGGCGAGCGTGCCGATGCGAAGCAGTTTGCGGATCGAAAGCTGCATGGATGTCTCCTTCTCGTGGGGTGAGTGGGGCCGCGATGCGTGCAATCCGATGCTGCACATTTCGCTGTATTGTATTTTCTAATCACTTTCATCAATACAAGGCGCGGGTAAACCCTGCGCGGTGCTGTAACTTTTCTTGCTTGTCTGTCGCCGCCAGGGGCGCAGCGGCGCTCAGCCGCCCGGGGGAGAGGCAGGCTGGAGGGCTTCCAGGATCAGGTCTGGACCGGGGGTGCTAGGAGGACGATGGGGAAAACACGCCGGTGCCGCGCAGCTTGCCGCGGCGCGCGCCGTCGAGGTGAGACCTCATGAGGCTGGCGGCCAGCACGAAGTCCTGCTTCTCGATGGCATCCAGGATCTCCAGGTGCTCGGAGGCCTGCGTGTGGCGCGCCCCGCGGCGCGAGGCCTGGCGGTACTCCACGAGACGGCGCAACTGGTTGATGCGCCGCACCGACTGGAGCACGAAGCGGTTGTTGCTCCACTCGGCCAGGGTTTCGTGGAAATGGCTGTTGGCCTCGAACAGCTCGATGGGCGTCATCGTCTGGTAGCCGCCGTCGACGATCCGCTGCTGCTCATTGCGCAGCTGCTTGAGCTCGTGGGCGACGGGCATGAACGAGGGCCCGATCAGCCCGCCCGGTTCGATGAACTGCCGGAAAAGATAGCTCTCCTCGTAGGCGTCGGGGGAGTCGATCATCGCGAGGAAGCGCCAGCCGTGGCCCATGCTCTGCTCGATCCAACCCTCTTCGGAGATGCGCGACAAGACCTTGCGCAGCGTGCTGCGGGCCACGCCGTACCGGCGCATCAACTCGGCCTCCGTCACCTCGTCCGGCAGCTCCTTGGACTGCCGGTCCTCGGCGATGCGCAGGTAGAGCGGGTCGTCGCTCGACAGCAGGCTCGCCACGGGCCCGTCCCAATGCTTGGCGTCGACACGCAGGAAATAGCCGCGGTTGGCGTCCTGCTGCAGCACCCCCAGGTGCGCCAGATGGCGCAGCGCCGATTGCACGGGGGAGCGAGACGTCCCGATGTGCTGCGCGATGTGCACCTCGGTCAGGTGGTCGCCGGTGACGCGGTTGTCGCGCCGCACGAGCGCGACGATCTCGCGCGCGACGCGCTGCTGCAGCGAGGTCAGTTCGGGGGCGGTCGCAGTGTCGTTCACCGATGGCATCCGCGTAGTCTAGGCCAGCAAGGATCAGTCGATCTTCATGCCGAACTGCTTGATCATCTTCGACCATCGCGCCCCTTCCCGGCTGATGAGGTCGCCGAATTCCTTGGGGCCCGCGCCCACCGGTTCGGTCATGCCCGCGGACAGCCGATCCGTGACGTCCTTCTCCTTCAGGGCGGCGGCCGCTGCCGCATGGAGGGTCTGAACGATCGGATCGGGCGTTCCCCTTGGCACGGCAAGGCCCATCCAGGAAACGAACTCGTAGCCGCTGACGCCGCTTTCCGCGACAGTCGGCACGTCGGGCAATGCCTTGGCGCGCTGTTTTCCCGTGACCGCAAGCGCCTTGAGCTTGCCGCTGCGCACGTGCGGCAGCGCGGCCAATGGGAAGGCGACGGCAATGCTGATCTCCCCGCCGAGCAAGGCAATGATCGCCGGCCCCCCGCCCTTGTAGGGCACGTGCGTGATGTCGACCTTGGCCATGGACTTGAGCATCTCGCCGGCCAGGTGGTTGGCGCTTCCGTTGCCCGCGGTGCCGTAGGTATGCCTGCCCGGCTCCTTGCGCGCGAGCTCGAGGAATTCCTTCAGGTTGCCTGCCGGCACGGACGGGTGGGCCACGATGACCAGGTCGATGGACGTCAGCCAGGTCACCGGCGCGAGGCTCTCGACCTTGTACCCGGCATTCGGATAGAGCGACGGGTTCAGCGCCATGGTGCCCTGGTTCACGAATGTGAGCGTGTACCCGTCCGACGCGGCCTTGGCACCCAGCGCGGTGCCGATGTTTCCGCCTGCGCCTCCTCGGTTGTCGATGACCACCGGTTGCCCCAGAACGTCCTGCATCTTCTTCTGCAGGCTGCGGCAGACCACGTCCGCATCACCGCCCGCCGGCTGCGGAACGATCAGCGTGATGGGCTTGCCGGGGAACCTGTCCTGGGCGAAGGCCCATTTCCCGGCCACGGAAAGCGGCAGCGCCGCGGCGCTCGCCTGCAGGAGGCTCCTGCGTCGAATCGGATTCATCTCGTTGTCTCCTGGTGGGGTGGGACCCTGGCAATCGGTCTGATTGCAAAATGTCTAAAGTGATCATATAATTCAATCCAAAGAACGGTCAAGACATGGAGACGAATCCGTACCTCACTCGCGAAGCCTGCGCGCTGCGTGCCTACGTGGGCTGCCGCACCACGCAGGAGCGCGCAGCGCGCGGTCAAGGCATCGAGGTCTTCGAGGTGACTCCCGAGGGGCCATGGAAGCATCTGCAGACGGTGGTCGCAGGGGACAACCCGTCGTACCTTCTGGCGGACAAGCAGGGGCGCAACCTTTACTGCGTGCACGGCGATGGCACTGCCGTGAGCAGCTTCCAGGTGGGCCTCGACGGCGCGCTGTCGCTTCGGGGCACGCACTCCACGCAGGGACGCAACCCCGTGCATCTGGCTTTCAGTCCGCAAGGGCGCTGGCTGCTGGTATCGAACTACGCGAGCGCAACGGTGGTGTCGTTGCCGGTCCTGCCGGACGGCTCGCTGGGCGATGTCACGCACAGTCTCGCGTTGCCCGACCGACAGGGCCCTCACAGGACGCAGCAGAAAGGCGCGCATCCTCACCAGGTGGTCTTCGATCCCTCGGGCCGATGGCTCCTGGTTCCGGACAAGGGGGGCGATGCCATCCACACGCTCGCCCTCGACGAATCCACGGGTGCCCTGCGTCTTGCCGCGTCGCTGCGAGTCCCGCCCGGCAGCGGCCCGCGGCACCTGGTGTTCGATGCCGGGGGCTGCCGTGCCTGGATCGTCTTCGAACTCACGAGCCAGATCGTCTCGGCCGCCTTCGACGCGGAGAGCGGCCGCCTGACGCCGGTTCAGCGCATTCCCAGCATCCCGGAGAGTTTCGTGGGCGAGAACACGGGGGCGGGCATCGTCCTGGACGCCGCCGACGCCGCGATCTGGGTGTCGAACCGTGGCCACGGCAGCGTGGTGCGGCTGGCGATCGACGAGACGCGCCACACGCTGCATGCACCCGCGTGGTTCGACGCGCAAGGACGCGTGCCGCGCTTCATCTCGGCCATGCCCCAAGGCGCCGGCATCCTCGCCGGCATCCTGATCGCCAATGAGGACGCGGACACGATCGTCGGCATCGAGCCAGGCACTTCAACCCCTCACCGCACATTGGCGCGCGCAGGCAGTCCGGTCTGCATCGTTTTCATTCAAGGAACACCATGAGCACTTCTCCTCCCCAGATCGGCATCCGTGCCACCTACATGCGCGGCGGTACCAGCAAGGGCATCTTCTTCGCTTCGCGCGATCTTCCCGAAGCCGCGCAACGCCCGGGTGCGGCCCGCGATGCGTTGATGCTGCGCGTCGCCGGCAGTCCCGACCCGTACGAGAAACAGATCGACGGCATGGGCGGTGCCACCTCCAGCACCAGCAAGGTCGTGATCGTCGGCCCGAGCACGCAAGCCGGTTGCGATGTCGACTATCTCTTCGGCGCCGTTGCCATCGAGTCGCCGGTCGTCGACTGGAGCGGCAACTGCGGCAATCTCACCTCTGCGGTCGGGCCGTTCGCGGTCGCGAGCGGACTGGTTGACGCACCTGCCGACGGCGTGGCCGTCGTTCGCATCTGGCAGGCCAACATCCAGAAGAAGATCGTCGCGCATGTCCCGATGCGCGACGGTGCCGTTCAGGAGACGGGTGACTTCGAGCTCGATGGCGTCACCTTCCCGGCCGCAGAGATCAAGCTCGAATTCCTGAAGCCCGGCGCCGATGAAGATGGTGAGGGCGGCGCCATGTTCCCCACGGGGCGCATGCTGGACGCCGTCGACGTCCCCGGTGTCGGGGTCATCGAGGCGACGCTCATCAATGCAGGCAATCCGACGATCTTCGTGGACGCCTCGAGCCTGGGGCTGACGGGCGCGGAGCTGCAGCCGGCCGTGAACGGCAACGCGGCGCTTCTCGCGCGCTGCGAGGCGATCCGGGCCCATGCGACCGTGGCCATGGGGTTGGCGAAGACCGCGGCGGAGGCGACCGAGAAGCGCCCGCATACGCCAAAGCTCGCGTTCGTCGCGCCGCCTGCTGGCTATGTTGCATCCAGCGGCAAGGAGGTCACGGCCGCGGGCATTGACCTTTGCGCGCGGATCTTTTCGATGGGCAAACTGCACCATGCGATGACGGGGACCGGCGCTGTGGCGATCGCGGTGGCCGCTGCGATCCCCGGCACGCTCGTCGCGCGCGTCCTCGGCGAGAGGCAACGCAGGGAAGTCCGTTTCGGTCACCCCTCCGGCGCGCTGACCGTGGGGGCGGAGGCGGTGGAAGCCAATGGAACATGGACCGTCACCAAGGCGCTCATGAGCCGCAGCGCACGCCGGCTGATGGACGGGCAAGTGTTCGTGCCGGGCGATCGGTCGGCATGACCGGTCACGCGCCGAGGCGCACGGCATCGTGGCGAACGGTGACAAGTCGCGAACTTCTCCAATCCCTGGGGGCGAAGCCGTGAGCTATTCGAGACATGACGCAGAGGCGCTCGCACCCACCGGTGTGCTGCGCGCAACCATCAACCTGGGCAATCCCATCCTGGCTCGCCAGGATGCGGGCCAGCCCGCTCGGGGTGTCTCGGTGGACCTCGCGCAACTGCTCGCCAATCGGCTGGAGGTCGACCTGGAACTGATCGTGGTGGACGGCGCAGGTAAGGCGGTGTCCATCGTGGAGCGTCAGGAGGCGGACATCGGATTCTTTGCCGTCGACCCGTTGCGTGGACAGGGCATCCATTTCACGGCGCCCTACGTCTTGATCGAGGGCTGCTACCTCGTGCGAGAGGCCTCGACCATCCTGGATGGCGCGTCGGTTGACCAACCTGGCGTTCGTGTCGCTGTCGGCAAAGGCAGTGCATACGATCTGTTCCTGACCCGTGAACTCCAGCACGCGCAGATTGTTCGTGCCCCGACATCGCCGACGGTGGTCGACGTGTTTCTGGAGATGGATCTCGACGTGGCTGCAGGAGTGCGGCAGCAATTGGAATCCGACGCGAGGCGTGTACCGGGCCTGCGCCTGTTACCGGGGCGCTTCATGCTGATACAGCAAGCCATGGGCTTGCCCAAGGCGCGAGGCCAATTGGCTGCGTACCTGCTGGGCGAATTCATCGAGGAGGCCAAGGCTGCCGGGTTCGTGTCGCAAGCATTGAAACGCCATGGCATCGAGGGTGCGACGATCGCACCGGGTTGTTCGATCTAACCAGGCTTGAGACCAGGTCGAACATTGCCAATGGTCATGAAGAGGCGCTAGCTCTCGCTAGAGCCGCGAGCGTCCATCGAGGCATCCTGCCTGTCCAGGCGGGCCCTGCCCTTGCGTCGGAAGCCGTGTAGATCCGTAGCTTGAAGGTCGTTTTCACCCGAACCCGTGCGTGCCAGTTCGGTGACAGAGAGTACCCGCGAAACTCTCACCGCGGCAGACCGCTGACAGATGTCCTCCATGACGTTGAGCGCGCGGGTTGCCCACGACGCTCCTTCAATGATTGGCGAGACGCTCAGGCCAATTGGTTGTTCAGCACGAAGTGGCGGCCCTGCGCCAATGCGTAGCGCGCCGCATGCGTGGCGTTGTCGAAGCGCGGAATGAGCCGGAAGACCCGGTCATGCATGCCTCGACGGATGGAAACCGAGGCGGCGTATTGCCCGGTCTCGGTGAGTTTGGTCATTGGGGTGACGAGGTATCTGCCCACCTCGTGGGCCTGTGGAGTCTGCATGTGATGGAGCGGGCGGTTGCTTTGGGGCGCGCGCGCAAGTGTGCGTGCCAGCACTGGACTGGTCAGGCACGCGGAGTGAATCCGTGGAGGAAACGGGAACGGTCCGCAGGATGCCCTATTGAACGGACCGACGATGAAGCTCGCCGAGGAGAATGACGCTCTGCCGAGGGCGACGGGGATTGATCAGCTTGTCGGGGAGGTGAGGCCTGTGCGGCCAGCGACTGCCGCGAGGTGTCAATCAAGGACTGAGGCAACGAGCACGCCGCAGTCGATGCGACGAGTGTAGGTGATTTCAGGAGGCGACGGTTTTCGTGTCTCGCAGGCGGCGTTCGAGTGTTAGGCTGGCCCGCATGCATTCGCATGAAGGACCGGCATGACTCAAGCGCTTCTCTCCCTCCCCCGGCAGGAAGCGCTTCGCGCCGATCTGCCCCACGTGGCTGATCTGCTGCATCGCCGGCGTGCGGGCGAAATCGATGAGGCTGTGATCGACGATCTGGTCTCATGGTCTTGGCTCGAATGGCTGGGCGGATCGCTCCAGCTGACAACCACGGGTGCAAACATCTGTCGCCAGCAGCAGCCCAAGTAGGAAGGTGTCTGCGCCATGAACCAGACGGAGGTGATGCTCAAGATCGTGGAAATGGCTCGCGTTGGCGGGGCACTTCCCGCAGACGAGGCGGTATCGCTGGTGGCGGCGAAAGTCGCCCGCTTGGACATGTCGCGCGAGGGCGTTCAACAGGAAGCGACCGACCTGATGCGCCTGGGCGCGACGATCTGGTCACTGGCGGGCCCGAGGTAGATGGCGGGTGCGAGCCCGCCGCATCCGCGCTCGGAGAGCCTGGGTGAGACAGCGAAAATTCGTCGCGCACTTTTCTTGTTCACTGGATCTCGTCGCACCAGACCTTGAAGCCGTCCAGCTTGTCCGGACCGAAGGTGCAGGACAACGCCACGTCGCTGGCATCCCGCCCCTGCGCAACCAGCACGCGGCCGATGCGGGGTACGTTGTTGCGCGCATCGAAGGTGTACCAACGGTCACCCAGGAAGGCCTCGAACCAGCCTGCGAAATCCATCGGGCCGAATGGTGGCGCAGTTCCGACATCTCCCAGGTATCCGGTGCAATAACGTGCGGGAATGTTCAGGCATCGACATAAGGTGATGGCCAGGTGCGCATAGTCCCGGCACACGCCTTGCCCTTCTCTGAAGGCCTCCAAGGCAGAACGGGTACGCCGAGCGTGCTGGTAGCCGAACTCGATGTGCTGGTGCACGAAATCGCAGACCGCCTGCACGCGCCCCCATCCGGTCGGCCCGTTCCCGAAACGCTGCCAGGCAAAGTTGGACAGCAAGTCGGTCTCGCAGTAGCGGCTACCCAGCAGATAGACCAAGGTGGATTCGGGCAGGTACTCCACGGGCGTCTGCGGCGCCGAGGGCACAACGATGTCCGGCGAGCCGTTGTCATGAACCACGGTATCCGTACTCAGCACGAAGCGACCCGCTGGGGCGACCAGGCGTGTGCACCAGTTCCCGAACAGATCGCGGTAGGCCGTGGTGGGCACGGCCGGATTCGTGAGCAGGTGGTCCGGGTGCAGGAGATCCGATGCTCGCGAATAGTGGATGCTCAGGGTCAGAATCATCGGCGTCGGGCGAGGAAACTGATAGGCGATTTCGAAGCCGAGCTGAATGTTCATGGACCCATCATGCGCCTTGATCTGTGTCTTCACTAGGAATAAGTGGTTCACGAGTCTCAGCTCGCCGCCCCACGCGATGACAAACGCCCCTTACCGCTGCGCCAACGTCGCCTCCTAGAATGTTAATTTCCATCTCGAAGTGCCCCATCTTTCCGTGAGGCGTTGATCCGCATGCAGAGCTCAACCTGCCTGATGGACAATGCTTCGCAAGGGCATTTCAATGGGGCCACGCTCGATGGAGGTGTGGGTCGATCGAGCGCGGAAATCCACAGTCCAGTGCGGCTTCCTGCGTGGCGCATTGCGTCAAGACCAGCACGCATCGTGTACGGCGCCTTTGGCGCAATTCGGCCTTCCCGGAGAACGCGCCGTCGGGCAACTGCTTCAGTTCCAGCAGGCATGTCCACCCTTCAGGCAAATCGATAGCCTTCAATTCGGTGCTCATGGCATAAAAGAGTAGTTCTTCCACAACGACGATCAAGATCCGCCCTCGACAGCCCTAGGGAAATGACAACGCTCTACCTCGCGATGACCGAGAAGCTCTCCATGCACTGGAGAGCTCACGACAACGTCTATCCGCAGAAGTTCGTGCTACCGCCGGTGCTGCGCGACGAATACCTCGAATGCTTGAGCTGGATGACAAGCAACCGAGGCAGGACGGTCCAGATGCCCGAGAAGCACATGGGCGTGCGCATCGAGATCGACGAGAGTTCACCAGGTGTCATGGTGGCTGCGGACGGCACCGAAGTCTCGCTGCGCTGAGGACACGCGCCTCGGTTACTCCTGCCCTTGGGCCCATCCATCCAGCTCCATGCTGCCTCACTGTACCGAGCACCTCTGGCACAACCTTCGTGCAACTAGCTCCGTGGCTTGGCCTTCAAGGGCTTGGGCGCAAACAACTCCTCGCACACCGTGCGCAACCAGCGACTGGCTGGGTCTTGGTGGTATCGGACGTGCCAGTGCTGTTTGACGGTGAACGGCGGCACTCGCACCGGACAATCGTGAACCTTCAAGGTGCTCCCACCTGAGCTGGCGAGGGTTTCGCCGATATGACGCGGCACGGTCGCGATCAGGTCGGTTGTGGATACAACGGCCGCAAGGCCAAGAAACCCCGGCAGCTCCAACAGGACGCGCCGCTCGACTTTTTGCCGCTGCAGTGCGGCTTCCAGCAACTGAGCGCCGGTGCCCCCGACGATGCCGACATGGGCCTCGACCTTGTATTCGCGCAGGCCCAATCCCTTGAGGCCGATGCGAGGGTGGCGTGCATTGACGAGGCACACCCAGTCCTGTGGATAAAGAACCTGCTGGTAGAAGCCCGATTCGAGCTGGGGCACCAGGCCGATCGCGAGATCCGCCTCGCCGGATTCCAGCGCCTGGGCCGTTTGCTCGTCGATGCGCGCGGCCTCCAGGCGAACGCCGGGCGCGACCGCGCGCACATGCGCCAGCAAGCGCGGCAGCAGGGTGATGTGGCTGGCATCCGTCATGCAGATCCGAAAGCGCCGCGTGGCGACCGACGGGGCGAAGGCTTCGGCGGGCGCGGCCACGCGACGCAGCGCGGCCAGGGCTTCTCGCACCGGCACGATCAGCTCCTGTGCGCGCGGCGTGGGCTGCATGCCGGTGGTGGTGCGCACGAAAAGTTCGTCGCCCAGCTGCCGGCGCAGCCTTCCAAGCCAGTTGCTCACGGTCGGCTGGCTCTGGCCCATCGCCTCCCCGGCCCGCGTTACGCTGTTCGTGCTGTAGAGCAGGTCGAACAGGCGCAGCAGCTTGCTGCTGAGAAGGGACGCGTCGCCTTCGATGTCGTCGTCATTGTCCAAGCGGCATCTCCATTTCAAAATGAAATGTAGATCATTGCAGCCATGCCATGGGCAGCATGATCGCCGGAACCTATCGTCGGGTCATTCCGAACGAAGGCTCACATGAAGATCTACTTTCTCGGTGCCGGGGCATTGGGTTGCGCCATCGGCGGGACCCTTGCCGCAGCGGGGTCCGATGTCACATTGATCGACCCCTTCCAGGCCCACGTCGACGCGATCAACCGCGACGGCCTGCGCATGAGGGTTGGTGATTCGGAGCGCGTCGTCCGGGTCCGCGCCGCGCTCGACTGCGCGAAGCTGGAGCCTCCGGACCTCCTCATCGTGCTGGTCAAGTCCTTCCATACGCGAGCAGCCATCGAAGGCGCGCGAGACATCGCGGGCCCCCACACAGCCGTGATGTCGCTGCAGAACGGCATGGGCCATGAAGAAATCCTCTCGGAGGTGGTGGGCGCAGGGCATGTCCTCGCCGGCAAGACCTACGTCGGCGGCGTGATGCTCGGCCCTGGCCATGTCATTGCCGGCACGCAGGGCAAGCGCACCGTGATCGGCGAGATCGACGGCCGTATCAGCGAGCGCGCCAAGGCGATCGCCGCCGAGTTCGAGCGCGCCGAGCTGCCTTGTGAGGTCAGCGACAACATCCTCGGCGCGATGTGGGACAAGCTTCTGATCAACGTCGCAACCGGCGCGCTCAGCGGCATCACCGGCCAAGTCTACGGCAGTCTCTATACGGTACCGGAGATTGAAGTCACGGCCATCGCCGCGGTGACCGAGGCCATGACCGTTGCAGAGGCCGGCGGCGTGAAGCTGTCGATCAAGGCGCCGCGCGACGCCTGGCTGATGGCTGCGCAGGGGCTGCCCTACGCATTCAAGACCTCGATGCTGCAGAGCCTGGAAAAAGGCTCGATCACCGAGATTGACTTCATCAACGGCGCGGTCGTGCGCATCGGCCGGAAATACAACATACCGACACCGGTCAACCAGACGCTGGTCGCCGCGATCAAGGGCATCGAGCGCCGCATGGAGGCGAGATGACCTCACAGGTCACGCCTAAAGCCTATGTCGAGCATGTCGCCATCTGGGTGCGCGACATCCATTGGCACATCAAGTTCTTCCACGATGTGTGCGGCATGACGATGCGGGAAGTGCAGGGCACCGTCGAAGAGCCGATCCAGTACTGGACGCTCGGGGGCATGCAGTTCATGGCCAAGCCCGATTACGCCGGCCCCGAAGGGCGGCTGGGCCACCTGGGCGTGATGTGCGAAGACCTCGAGGCCGCACTGGCCGCCGCAAAGGCCTTCGGCGTCACGGAGATGCCGCAGGGCCGCAACTGGCTGCGCCTGCCCGATGGCCTGGCCGTCGAATTCATCCAGGCCAGCCCCGGGGCCGTTGCCAAGGCGCTGGCGATCGATCCCCGCGCCTGAGCCCTGCTCGAACCGGAGACCCACACATGAACACACTCACCATCGAAGACAAGTACTGGGACGACGCCGTCGTCGGCGAGGAATGCATCAGCCCGTCGTACGAAGTGACGGAAGCCCGCGTGATGGCCTACGCCGATCTCACGGGCGACCACACGCCCGTGCATACCGACGAGGCCTACGCCCGCACCACGCCTTTCGGCACCCGCGTGGCCCACGGCCTCTTCGGCCTTTCGATCGCCGACGGCCTGAAGACCAGGAGCGACATGCGCTTCGTGCCCGGCATGTCGCTGGGCTGGGAATGGAGCTTCGTCGTGCCCATCAAGCTCGGCGACACGGTGCGGGTGAGATTCCGCGTCGAGTCCAAGCGCGAATCGAAGAGCAAGCCCGGCTGGGGCATCCTGGTGCTGCCGTCCGAGCTGATCAACCAGCGCGACGAAGTCGTGCAGAAGGGCGAGCATCGCGTGATGGTGCCCAGGAGGCCGGCATGAACGCGGCGGCACGGCAGGCATTGCCGCTGGCGGGAATCCGCGTCATCGACTACAGCCACTTCCTCGCCGGGCCCTATGTGGGCCGGTGCCTGGCCGCGCTGGGCGCCGAAGTCATCAAGGTGGAGCGCCCCGGCTCCGGCGATGCGGGGCGTCAGCACGCCTGGTTCGTCGGCGACCACAGCGGCTACTTCCTGCAGCAGAACATGGGCAAGAAGGGCCTGTCGGTCAACACCAAGGACCCGCGCGGCCGTGCCCTGATGAAGAAGCTGGTCGACAGCGCCGATGTGTTCGTCGAGAACTATCGCCCCGGTGCGTTGGACAAGCTGGGCCTGGGCTATGCGGAGCTGGCCGAGACCAATCCAGGCCTCGTCTACTGCTCGATCTCCGCGTACGGCCATACGGGGCCGGACTCGCACCGCGCCGGCTTCGGTCTCATTGCCGAGGCCAAGAGCGGCATCATGCAGATGGTCGGCAATCCCGGCGAGGCGCCGCCGCTGCTGCGCATCTCGCTCGGCGACATGTACACCGGCATCCACGCCGTGGCGGCGATCAACGCCGCGCTGCTGGGCCGCGTGAGGTCGGGCCGCGGGCAGCACATCGACATGGCGCTGTACGACACGCTGGTGTCGATGCACGAATACGCGGTGCAGTGCTACACGCTGTCGGGCGGCAAGGAAGTGCCGGTGCAGACCGGCCACGACATGCCCAATTCGACCCTGTACGGCGTGTTCCGTGCACAGGACGGCGACCTGGTCATCGCCGCGCAGGTCGACGATGCATGGAAACGCTTCGCCGCCCTGGTCGAGCGCAACGGCGGACCCGCCGGCTTCGGAGGCGACACGCGCCTGCACGATGCGGCCGGGCGCAACGCGAGACGCCTGGAAATCCTCGAGGTGGTCCGCCCGTGGGTGGCGCAGCGCCCCGTGGCCGAGATCCTGGGGATGCTCGACGGCATCGACGTGCCCTGCGCCAAGGTGCAGCGCATCGACGAAGTGCTGGCCGACCCGCAGATCCAGGCGCGCGGCATGGTGGTGGAGCAGGAGCACCCGGTGCTGGGCAAGATCCGCCTGCCCAACCTGCCTTTCCGCATGTCGAGCTGCGACACCTCGATCACGCAGGTGGCGCCCGAGCTCGGCGAGCACAACGCCGAGATCGCCGCGAGCCTGGGCTACGACGCCGCCCAGATCGCCGAGATGCAGGCCGACGGCGTTCTCTACAGCGCATGAGGAGGAGGGCCGCATGAGCGATCGCTACGCCGTCATCGGCAATCCCATCGGCCACACCAAGTCGCCGCTGATCCACCGCAGCTTTGCGAAGGCGACTGGCCAGGACATCGAATACGGCGCCATCGAAGGCTCGCTCGAGCGCTTCTCGGACGACGTGCACGCGTTTCGCAAGGCGGGCGGGCTGGGCCTGAACGTGACGGCGCCGTTCAAGCTGCAGGCGCTGGCCCTGGCGACCGAGCGGCTGGAACGTGCCGAGTTGGCCGGTGCCACCAATGCGCTCAAGTTCGAGGGCGACCGCATCATTGCCGACAACTTTGACGGCGTGGGGTTGACCAGGGACATTCAGAGCAACCTGGGTTTCTCGCTGAAGGGCGCGCGCATGCTGGTCCTCGGCTCGGGCGGTGCGGTGCGCGGAGCCCTGTTGCCCTTTCTGGCACAGCAGCCGGCAGAACTGGTGCTCGCGAACCGCACCTTGTCGAAGGCGGACGATCTGGCTGCGCAGTTCGCGGTGCATGGCCCCCTGCGCGCCTGCGCCTACGCAGACCTGGCCGGGGAGCGATTCGACATCGTGATCAACGGCACCTCGGCCAGCCTGAAGGCCGAACTGCCGCCGGTGCCGGCGGAGGCCCTCCAGAACGCGACGCTCGCCTATGAACTGGCCTACGGCAAGGGCCTGACGCCCTTCTTGCGCCTGGCGCAGAACGCCGGCGTGCCCAAGCTTGCCGACGGCGTGGGCATGCTGGTCGAGCAGGCGGCGGAAGCCTTCCTGTGGTGGCGCGGCGTGAGGCCCGACACCCGTGCGGTCATCGAGCGCATGACCATCCCGCTGGCTTGAGGCCGCGACAAGAAGGAAAGATCCCATGAAGATCCTCATGCTCCACGGCATCAACCACAACATGTTCGGCAAGCGCGATCCGAAGCAGTACGCCACCACGACGCTCGCCGAGATCAACGCGAAGCTGCAGGCGCTGGGCATGGAACTCGACGCGGAGGTCGAGTGCTTCCAGACCAATAGCGAAAGCGCCATGTGCGAGCGCATCCATCAGGGTTTCGCGGATGGCGTCGACGCGGTCCTGATCAACGCCGGCGCATGGACGCACTACAGCTACGGCATCCGGGATGCGCTGGCGATCCTCACGGTACCAGTGATCGAACTGCACATGTCCAACATCCACGCGCGCGAGGAGTTCCGGCATCACTCGGTGTTCGCGGACCTCGTGAAGGGCCAGATCTGCGGCTTCGGGCTGGACAGCTACCTGCTCGCCTTGCGTGCTGCCGTGTCGGCAGTACGGGGTGCTGGCTAGCGAGACGTCCATGCCGCTTGCGAAACATGAGGCGGGCGGTTGCGAAGAACCGGGGTCGGCAGTGACCCGGGCGGGCAAGAAGACGCGGTGTCTCTGATCGCTGCATGCCCATCTTTCGATGTCATGGCGAGCGTCGTCGCTGCAACGCCGATCGCAAGAAGACGATGCCGTGGCCAGCGAAAGCATCGGCATCGCCGCGCCGTGGAGATGGCATCAACGAAAGCAAGTTGCAGTGCTTTCGGTCATTTGAAAAATGAAATTCAGTCGCTCATTTTTAGAGGCAATTCAACGCTCGTTGTCGCCTCAGTACAGGTCACACTCATGAGTCCTGCCCTGTCGTGCAGCCCGAATCCGTGGAGGCATGGCACAGGGCCGTGACATTCAATGTCGTGTCGCCGGCGTCTCATGTGACAACGAATGTCACTTCTTGCCACTGCGTGTCCCTCGCAACGTGCGCAATGCATCCATCGGTTTTACCGATTTCATTTCATCGAACCATCGAAGCGAATGGCACGCAGCTTGCGGAATCATTTATTTACACATTTGCGATAAATGACACATTCATCGAACGACGACAAGAATGCAGCTCTGCTGGATCGCCGCACCTTCTTCATCGGCACCGCGAGCGCATTGGCCCTTGGCACGACGGCTTGCGGTGGTGGTAGCGGCGGAGGCTTTTCGCCGATAGGGGGATCCACCGCGCAGCAGACACCGGGTGCCACGCCTGATGCTGCCGCCGGTGTCGATACGCCCGCCACCCCGGCGCCCGAGCCGACCGCTCCCGAGCCTGAAGTACGCAAGATCACGCACCCCGGCCTGCTCGTCACCGAGGCCGACCTGCAGCGCATCCGGGACAAGTTGGCCGCCAATGCGGAGCCCTGGGTGGGCGGCTTGAACATGATGCTCAAGACGAACAACACCAACCTCGATGCGAAGCCGCGCCCCCTGGCGTTGGTAACGCGAGGCGTCGATGGCGAGAACTACTGGCAGATGGTCGGCGACATGGTGCGCGCCCTTCACCTCGCATTGCGCTGGAAGATCTCCAACGACGAGAGCTATGCGAAGAAGGCGGTGGAGTTCCTCAACGCGTGGTCGTCGACCTTGACCGAGCTGGGCGGCAACTCCAACGTCTTCCTCGCCTCGGGCCTCTACGGCAACCAGTGGGCCAACGCCGCGGAACTGATGCGGACCTACTCCGGCTGGGCGAAGGAAGACGTCGCGCGCTTCCAGACCATGCTGTTGAACGTGTTCTATCCGAAGGCCCACGACTTCCTGGTCAACCACAACGGCACGGAGACCAGAAAGGTCACCCACTACTGGGCCAACTGGGACCTGGCCAACATTTGCGCCGTCTACGCGATCGGCGTGTTCTGCGACCGGCCCGACCTGGTCGCCGAAGCGAGCAACTATTACAAGAGCGGCCGCGGCTGCGGCGCGAGTGCCAACAACGTCTACTACGTGCATCCCGGTTACCTGGGGCAGTGGCAGGAGAGCCATCGCGACCAGGGCCACTCGACCCTCGGCATCTCGCTGGCGGGGATGCTGTGCCAGATGGCCTGGAACCAGGGCGAGGACCTCTTCGGCTACTGGAACAACCGGCTGCTGGCCGGTGCAGAGTACGTGGCCAAGACGAACCTCGCGGATGCCAACGGCAACGCGCTGTACACGATGCCGTTCGCTCCTTACGAGGGTGTCCATGGAGCGGGGACCGCTGCCGCGGGCACGAACAGCCTGCGACCCAACTGGGACCTCATCTACAGCCACTATGTGAGCCGCAAGGGACTCTCGGCCCCCTGGACCAAGGCGATGCTCGACAAGATCCGGCCCGAGCGCGTCGATGGCGGCGACCAGCCCGGCATCGGCACGCTGCTCTATGCGCGCGATCCGGTTCCCGCCGCCAGGCCCAGCGGTCTGAGCGCATTCCTGAACGAGGGAAAGGTGCAGCTGTCGTGGTGGGGCACCGCAGGCGCTTCCCAGTACCTCGTGCAGCGGGCAGCTTCGCTGAACGGTCCGTTCACGACCCTCGCGCCGGTCACCGAACCGCGCACCTACACCGACGACCCCGACCAGGGCACCTGGTACTACCGGATCGATGCGGTGACCGACGCCGGGGAGATGACCGGCGCAGATACCCTGCGCGTGGCAGTCCCGGGCGAGCTGTGGCTGCACCTGCCGCTCAACGGCGATGCCAACGACGCCAGCGGCCGCGGCCTGCATGCGCAATTGACGGGCGGCACGAGTTGGGGTGAAGGACGCAATGGCGGAAGCGCCGTGCAGCTTGATGGCCGCAGCGGTCACGTCCAGTTGCCAGACGGGGCTGTGTCGGCCTTGGGCGATTTCACTATCGCTGTGTGGGTCTATTGGGATACCGCGTCGGTCATCGCGCGCGTTTTCGACTTCGGTTCCAACGACGTGGCCTACATGATCCTGATCCTTCGCGACGGCAACAAACAGCTGCGTTTCTCAGGTTCTCGCAATCAGTTCTGGAAGGAAGAGTCGGTGGCCGGCGGAGAGACACCCACCGGGCGCTGGGTGCACCTGGCGGTCACGCTCTCGGGCACCGTGGGCACGCTCTACATGGACGGCGCGCAGGTGGCCACCGCGGACGGCATTTGGATCAATCCTTTCCAGCTGGGCAACACCACCCGGACCTGGCTGGGCCGCTCCCAGTACGGCGGCGATCCGTACTTCAAGGGGCGCATGCAGGACTTCCGCATCTACAGCGGTGCGAAGGACGCGGCCTTCATCGCGGACCTCGCACGCTGAGTGCCATCGGGGCATCAGCGCTGTCCGGACCACCCTGAACCCGAACCGGCGCGCGCATGCACAGGCGCGCCGGTGTTTGTTTGACTTCGACCTCTCTCGGACCTCTCTCATGGACATTCTTTCTCGGCGATGCGTTTCCGCGCTGATGGCCTCTTTGCTGCTCTTCGGTTGTGGCGGAGGAGGTGGCGGCGGCGGAGGTACCGGCATTCCGCTGGTTGGCAACCCGACGGGCCAGGCCGGCACCGGCGGTCAATTCGATGCTGGCCAGAACAACGGCGACCAAACGGCCGGCAACACCTCCGGTAGCGGGACCCAGGGCGGAACCGGTGGCAGCGCGCCTGTGCCGGCCACCGTCGCCATGGCCAACAAGCTTGGCAAACCCTCGCGTGTGCTGGTCGGGCTGGGCGCGACCTCCATCGACGACATGAAGAGCCAGGACATCCATCCCGACATCGTCGAGCGCTATCTGGTGGGTGTCGGCCCGGGGTCCTGGCCTACGTGGAACAGCCCCGATGGGGCCTATGTCACCTTCACCGCGCAGGCTGCCGACGCCTATGGTGCAGTTCCCATGTTCACGCTCTACCAGATGACCGCGAACGGCGAGGGCAATCTCAGCGGCATCAGCGATGCGACCTTCATGAGCAAGTACTGGGGGCAGGTCCGGCTGATGTACCAGCGCATCGCGGAGCTGGACAAGCCTGCCCTGGTTAATGTGGAGCCGGACTTCTGGGGCTTCGCCGCGTCGCAGGCGCCTGGCCGCGATCTGACGAAGATGGCCGCCGCAGTGAGCGGCCAGCCCGAATGCGCCACGCTGCCCGACACCGTCGCGGGCCTTGGCCAGTGCTTCGTGCAGATGGGCCGCAAGGTCGCGCCGAAGGCGCTGATCGGGTTTCCGCCCGCCTTCTGGAACGGCACGCCCGTCGAAGTCGCCGCGATGATGCGTGCTGCCGGCGCGAACCAGGCAGACTTCATCGTCGCCCAGACCAGCGACCGCGATGCGGGCTGCCGCGAAGCTGCATCGCCCCCCCCGGAGTGCCAGAACGGAAGCGCCCCGTTCTACTGGGACGCAAGCAACAAGACCAGTCCGAACTTCCACGACAACCAGAAGCAGTATTCGGACTACCGCACGGCGCTCGGCAACGGCCTTCCGATCCTGTGGTGGCAGACGCCGATGGGCGTGCCCTCCGACACGCCCGGCGGCACCGACCAGCACTACCGCGACAACCACGTCGACTACATGCTGACCAACACCCAGGAGTACGGCGACATGCACACCATCGGGATCGTTTTCAGCGCGGGAGCGGGCAGCCAGACCTCGATCAGCACGGACGGAGGCCAGTTCGCGCGCCTCTCGGCGCAGTACCTCGCGCGAGGCGGCGCCGCGTTGAAGTAGCGGTCATGTGCCTTCGCTACCGCGCGGACGCCCCCCATCGACGGGGATGACCGCGCCGGTCATATAGCTGGAAGACGCCGCGCAAGTACGCCTGCCGATGGATCGAGTGGCCCGCTCAGTTTTTCCGATCCAGCACGATGCGATGGATCTGGATCTTCTCGGGCAGCTCGATCAAGAGCTCCTTGTCCCGCGGCAGGTGGTGAACCGCCTGCGGGTCGCCTTTCGTGAACGCGGTCATCGAATCCATGTCCGCCCAATAGGAGATTGTCGTGAACCAGGTTTCGTCTTCCCGGTCCTCCCGCAGGAGCTGGACGCCGAGCGCTGTCTTTTCCAAGGGCGGCACGCCTTCGGCCAGGTTGTAGGCTTCGTATTCGTCGGCGACCTCCGGCCGCGTGCGGCCTCGCCATATGCGTGCGATGGTGGGCTTGGTGGTCATGATGGTTTGGGTTCTCCGTCAACGCAGGGTTCGGGAAAGGAAGTCCTGCACCAGGGCAAGCGCTTCTTCGAAGTGCGTCTCCAGCAGCCAGTGGCCGGCATCCGGGAGGATGTGGAGTTCCGCACCGGGCAGGTCGCGCAGGTAGGCTTGTGCCGCCGCTCGCGGCATGTAGTCGTCCTGCGGGCCCCATACGATCAGCGTCGGGGGCCGGTGCTCGCGAAGGTAGGCCTGGTACCGGGGGAACCAGCCGAGATTGGCCTCCAGCCCCTCCATCAAGCCGACCGCAATGCGGGTCCGCGCCGGCGTGTTCATCAGCGGCCAGTGCAGCTTCCAGAGATCGGGCGGGATGCGGGCCGCCACCTCTTCGGATACCTCGCCCACGAACTCGTCCCGGAATCCTTTCTCACTCACTGCCTCGACCAGCGGCTTGTGCGTGTCAGGTGTTTTCTCGGCCCAGTAGGCCTTGATGTTCTTGTATTTTGGCCCGAGCGCATCTTCATAGATATCGCCGTTCTGGATGATGAGCGCGGAAATCGCCTCGGGTCGCTGGATCGCATGACGCAGGCCGATCTGCGAACCGTAGTCATGGAGCCATAGCGCGTAGCGCTTCAATCCGAAGCTGTCGACAACCCCCGCAAGGATCGACGCATAGGCATCGAAGTCGTAGCCGAACTCGGACGGCTCCGGGGTATCGCTCAAGCCGAAGCCCGGCCAGTCGACGGCGATGGTGCGCCAACGGTAGGCGAGCGCCGGCATCAGTCGGCGAAACTGGAACGACGAACAGGGATAGCCGTGCGGCAGAAGGAGTACGGGCGCATCTCGCGGCCCGGCTTCCCGAACGAAGAGGTCGATGCCGGCGATGGTCCGTATCCGGTGGGTCGTGGCGAGCATGGCGGTGCAGTCTCCTCGCACTGGTTGCTGCTGCTGGTTGCGCGATCCTGCGCATGAGCATCGCTATATCCATGGCACGCCCTGCGTAGGACGACTTTGCATGCCTGTGAAGGAACACCGAGTCCATGGATCGAAGCGGAATCCACTCGCGCATGGTTTTTCTGCACAGCAGTGCCGCGGCGAAGAAGCGCGTCAAGGCCAGCGGGCAGACGCGAAAGACAAGCAGCAGGTCGAACCCAAAGGCGTCATCGATTGACGACTGTCGCTCGCGGCAGGGCGCGCTCACGGAAGCGGTCTACTCATCCGAATAGAACCAGACATTGCGGATAAGCCTATCGCACACTTCATAGAGTGCGATGCCTTCAACCTCCGACTCGCGGATGCCGGTGATCCGTTCGTGATCCACCACCTTGTTACCGACGACCATGCGTTGAAGGGGGGCGGATATTCCGAAGTTGAATTTCAGGCGCTCAATTCCAGAGGCAATTCGATGAGCGTTGCCGCCTCTGTGCGTGTCATCGCGGCGATGCCGTACGCCTCATGGTCAATAGGTGATGCAGATAGATCGATCCTGGCGGCAGGACCAGCCACCAAGCTGGACACTTTCAAAGGTGTCCGGCCTTTTCTCCTTTAGAGAGGGCCATTCGCTGGCGGCCTTCAGCGTACCAGGTCCTGAAAGCGGTAGTAGGCGCCCACGATGGGAAGAAACCACGGCTCGCCGAAATGGCCGGGGATCGCCGGCCAGTCGAAGTCGCGCCATGGATTGAGGTCCGCTCGGCCGCCGCTCAAGTTCGCCCGAGCGCCTCCAGGTGCCTTCTGAGCCCATGGCGATGTCCGTCGGCCGGGAATCAACCAGGGCCGTCGCTCGCAGCCGCGAGGAGCGGCACCAGAACGTCGCTGATGGGTGTGGGAATGCCGTGAGCCCGGCCGCGACGTGAGACCACACCGTTGCGAACGTCCCATTCGAGCGGCCTGCAGGCTTCGCGATCCGTGAGGATGGATGTGCCCATGTCGGCGGGAGACGCCTGGAACTTGTCGAGGATCGCCTGTGGTACTTCGTCGCCAAGTTCGGCGCCCTCGGCACGGGCCACCGCCAGGCACTCCTGCAGATAGCCCAGGGCAAGCCTGGAGATGTCGGGGCGGCCGAACATGCCCGAGCGACGATGCGTGAGCGCCATGAGTCCGGCCGCCGCGTTCTGCAGCAGCTTGCGCCAGGCCAGGGATTCGAAATTGCCTGCCAGCTCGACGAAACAGCGGGTGCCTTGCAGCGCCTCGGCGATCGCGCGGGACTCCGGCGTGTCCGGCAGGCTGAGGCGAGCGTCGCCACGCAGGCGCACTGAGCCGTTGGGCTGCGCCTGCGCAGGAAACCACACGATGGCGGGCACGATCCGCCCCCTTCGGCAATGTGGAGCGACCTTGTCCAACTGCTCGACGCCGTTTTGCAGAACGCACACGACGGTTTCGGGGCCGGTCAACGCACCAAGCCATGCTGCGGCTGCCTCGATCTGTGTCGCCTTGACGGCGAGAAAGACGATATCGACCGGGCGATCGAACTGGGTGGGATCGGTCCGGACCGGACCGGCAATGGTGATGAGGCGATCGCCATCGTGCAGCGCCAGATGATCGCGGGACGTGCGGCCGCACAGCAACGGCGTGCGGTCGATCTCGTGCAGCAGCGCCGCGATCGTGGTGCCGATGGCACCCGGACCCACGATGGCCACGGATGGACTGCTTTCTGGACTCATGCAACGGGACTCCTGCGACTTGTTGCAGAGCACCTGCTCACGCGAGGTTGTCTGCTCTGAATGAGGTGTGTAATATATTCCAAATGAAAGATGAAATTGGTAATGGAGTTTCTTCCGATGAAGGGCGGCTCGGGCAATGGATAGGGAGCATCCAGGCCCGTTGCGGCGATCTGGCCGCCAGCGAAGCGAAGGTCGTGGCTCTGCTGCTCGCTGACCCCTTGTTCGTCGGCGCCAGCACGACCGCGCAGGTTGCCGCTCGTGCCGGCGTTTCGCCACCGAGCGTGGTCCGCGCCGCGCGTGCGATCGGGTTCACCGGGTTCACCGAACTCAAGATCGAGATCGCTCGTGCCCGAGGCACGACCCGGTTCTTCGCGCCTCCCGAAGTGCTTGCTGCGGATGCGACATCGGCCGCGGTGCTCGAAACGTCCATCCGCGCAGGCACCGACGCACTGACCGCGCTCGGCGGGGCCGTTGAACTCCCTGCGCTCGACGAAGCGGTCCGCTCGATCCAGTCGGCGCGACAGGTCATCGCATTCGGTGCCGGCCCGTCGGCGGCAGTCGCCGCCGACGCGGTCTTCCGTCTGCGCGCGGTCGGCGTGACGACCATCGGCATCCCGGACTACTTGTCGGCGATGATCGCGACGCGCCTCCTGGACACCGGCGATGTCGTGATCGCCGTCAGTTCGACCGGACGCACTTCAACCACGCTCGCCATCGCCGATGCAGCGTTGGCCGCCGGGGCCTCGCTCATTGCCATCACCAATCAGTACGGCACACCACTGGCCACCCTCGCGGATACCGCGCTGGTCGTCGGCGGTGCACCACTGCCGGCGCAGATGGCCGCAGCAGGGAGCCGGCTGGCCCAACTCGTCGTGATCGACGCGCTGGTCGCGACGCTCGCCCTGCGCGATCCGGAGCGCAGCCGACGCGCAGAGCGCGCAGGCATCGACCTGCCCGACATCTGCTGATGCACCCCGGCACCGTGGCGCTCGTCCTCGCCGCGGCGGCAGCCCATGCGCTGTGGAACATCGCCTCGAAATACAAGCGCGGAGACACCCTTCTTTTCGTCTGGGCCTATACCTGCGCCTCGGCGCTGCTGTGCGTGCCGATCGGCATGGCCTTCATGGTCACGGGGCAGCAGGCGATCGATTGGCGGCTCGCGGTGGGTTCCGCCGTTTCGGCCGCATTGCACATCGCATACTCCCTGACGTTGCAGGCCGGCTACGACCGCGCGGAGCTGGGCGTGGTCTATTCGGTCGCCCGCGGCACGGGTCCCGTGCTGACGATGCTGTTCGCGGTTCTCCTGTTGGGGGAACGGCTCACCGCGGTCGCGATGCTCGGAGCGTTGCTCATCGTCGCGGGCATCCTCGTCGTTGTCGGCAATCTGTTCAGAAGCGGCAGCGGCCGTCCCGTGCCGGGGATCCTCTGGGGGGGCGCGACAGGTGCCACCATCGCCACATACACCCTCTGGGACAGCTACTCGGTCACCTCGTGGCACTTGGCGCCCGTGAGCTACTACGCAGGCACACTCCTGTTGCAAGGCCTGATCCTGACACCCATCGCGCTGCTGCGGCGGCATCGGATCCCCGGTGTCCTTCGCGCTGACGCCGTGCCGATCCTCATCGTGGCCGTGTTGTCCCCGCTGGCCTACATCCTCGTTCTCACGGCCATGCTGAGTGCGCCGGTGGCTCTGATCGCGCCCCTGCGCGAGTCATCCATCGTCATCGGCGCTTTCCTCGCGTGCTGGCTCTTTCGTGAGGACCATCTCGCACGCCGCATTGCTGGGGGAGTGATCGTGCTGGTGGGAATCGCGGCCATCAGTCTCTGATATTTCGTCGGGCCGGCACTACCGATTCGATCTGCTACGACAAGCCATGTCCGCTCGCCTCCGGCAATGTGAAGCCAAGCGCGGGAACCTCCTGAGGAAAGTCGTGATGCAAAGCGAGCGCACGTCTTGCGTCGGTTGCCTGCGTCGGGCCAGCGGACGTGTCCGATGGCCGGGTGTTCGGTCCGATGTTGTCGTTCGATATGTCGCGCAGGCTTCGCCAGAGGGCGCCAATGCTCAGCGGCCGTTGCCAGTACGGGAGAGCCGCCGGCTTGACGTCGTCGCGCGAGGGGGAGGGCGCTGGTCCTTGCTTCAGAAGGATTCGAGCGCCAGCGCGGTCACGCTCTCCGCGCCGTCGACGATGCTGTCGCGGATGCCCGGCACCTTGTTGAGGATGTGCTCGGCATAGAAGCGCGCGGTGGCGATCTTGGCCAGCATGAAGTCGGTGTCGAAGCTGCGCGAGGCGAGGTCCTGCGCAATGATCAGCGAGCGCGCCAGCTGCCAGCCGGCCACGAGATTGCCCGCGAGCATCAGGTAGGGCACGCTGCCCGCGAACACGGCGTTGGGCGAGGCCTTGGTCTGTCCCGCCACGAAATCGACCACCTCGACGAAGGCAACGCGCGCGGCCTTCAGGCGCTTGAGCACGGCCGCGGCAGCGGGGTTGTCGCTCTTGGCCAGCTCGGCCTCGGTCTTCTCGATCTGCGCGGCGATCGCCTTCGCAGTCTGGCCGCCGTCGCGCGCCGTCTTGCGGCCCACGAGATCGTTGGCCTGGATGGCGGTGGTGCCTTCGTAGATCGTCAGGATCTTCGCATCGCGGTAGTACTGCGCCGCGCCGGTTTCCTCGATGAAGCCCATGCCGCCGTGCACCTGCACGCCGAGCGAAGCCACTTCCAGGCTCATCTCGGTGCTGTAGCCCTTCACCAGCGGCACCATGAACTCGTAGAAGGCCTGGTTCTGCTTGCGTGCGTCCGAGTCGGGATGATGGTGCGCCGCGTCGTAGGCAGCCGCGGCCACACTGGACATCGCGCGGCAACCCTCGGTGTAGGCGCGCATCGTCATCAGCATGCGCTTGACGTCGGGGTGATGAATGATCGGCGCGCTGGTGTTGATGGAGCCGTCCACCGGGCGGCTCTGCACACGCTCCTTGGCATAGGCCACCGCGTGCTGGTAGGCACGTTCGGCGATCGCGATGCCCTGCATGCCCACAGCGTAGCGGGCCGAGTTCATCATGATGAACATGTACTCGAGGCCGCGGTTCTCCTGGCCCACGAGATAGCCGATGGCACCGCCATGGTCGCCGTACTGCAGCACGGCCGTCGGCGAGGCCTTGATGCCCATCTTGTGCTCGATGCTCACGCAGTGCACGTCGTTGCGCTCGCCGAGAGAGCCGTCCTTGTTCACGAGGAACTTCGGCACGACGAACAGGCTGATGCCCTTCACCCCTTCCGGCGCACCGGCCACGCGGGCCAGCACGAGGTGCACGATGTTCTCGGCCATGTCGTGCTCGCCGTAGGTGATGAAGATCTTGGTGCCGAACACCTTGTAGGTGCCGTCGGGCTGCGGCTCGGCGCGGCTGCGCACCATGGCGAGGTCGCTGCCGGCCTGCGGCTCGGTGAGGTTCATCGTGCCGGTCCACTGGCCGCTCACGAGCTTCTCGAGATAGGTGGCCTTGAGCTCGTCGGAGCCGGCCGTGAGCAGCGCCTCGATGGCGCCGTCGCTCAGCAGCGGGCACAGCGCGAAGCTCATGTTGGCCGAGTTGAGCATTTCGCCGCAGGCCGCGCCGATGGTCTTGGGCAGGCCCTGGCCGCCGAAGTCCGCCGGATGCTGCAGCCCCTGCCACCCGCCCGCCACGTACTGCGCGAAGGCTTCCTTGAAGCCCGGCGTGGTGGTGACGGCGCCGTCCTTGAGCGACGAGGGATTGCGATCGCCCGGCACGTTCAGCGGCGCGACCACGTCCTGATTGAAGCGCGCGCACTCTTCGAGCACGGCCTGTGCGGTTTCCAGGCCGGCGTCCTCGAAGCCCGGCAGCTTCGCGATCTCGCCGATGTTGGCCAGGTGTTCGATGTCGAACAGCATGTCCTTGATGGGGGCGGTGTAGCTCATCTCGATTTTTCTTTCGAAGCAGATCCAAGGTAAATGAAAAATTCGGCTCGGCCGGACAGGGGCGCCAGGCAGCCGGCGGGACGAGGCGAAGGTTCAAGCCAGACGGGCTAGCCCTGCTTCTCCATCTTCTCGTGGGCATCCACGAGCTGAGCCAGCAGCTTCATGAAGACGGCGCGATCCTCGGGTGACAGCGGCTCTATCAAGAGTTCCTGCGAGCGGTGGATGCTGTCCTGCAGGTCGTTGATCAGGTTCAGTCCGTCCTTGGTGATCACCGACAGCCTCGACCGGCGATCGTCCGGATTGACGCGGGTCTCGACCAGCCCCTTGTCGACCAGGCGCTTGACCACTTCGGCCGTCGTCGTTCGATCCAGTGAAAGCTCGCGGCCGAGGGCCTTCTGATCGAGCCACGGGTTCATCGAAAGCGCGGTCAACATGCCGATCTGCAGCGGCGTGATGCTCTCGGACTTGCACAGATCGAAGAAGATCGCCTGCCCGATCTGAGTGAGCCGGCGGATCAGGAAGCCCGGACGCCGCCACATGACTTCGCGCAGCGGATTGAATGGCTCTGGACCCTTGGGCTTTGCCGCCTCCACCTCGGTGGTGCCACCTGTCTTCTTCCGGGCGGGAGAACGCTTTGTCATCATCTCGAGATCGCCAATAGTGTCAGCCGGCGAGTGTATCGGCTCCCCCATATGCAAAAGGAACGAGGACGCCAGCCGCTACAGCAGGCCGACCTCGAGGTACTCGCCCAACAGGCGGTGGAAATCCAGCTCGTCGTCCCACGGGATCATGTGGCCGGCGTCGCGGGCCGTGCACTGCCTCAGGTGGGGTGCGAGGGCTTCGATCTCCGCCAGGTCTTCGGCGAGCACCACGCCGCCGCGCCCCGCCGTCATGAGCAGCCCGGGCGTCTGCAACCTCGCCAGATCGGCGTGGATGTCGTCGCCGTGGAAACCTGCATGCGCCTGGACCACCGCCTCCTCGCTGCACGTGTGGAGCCACTCGGCCCGTAGCTGCAACTGCTCGTCCGTCCAGGTCGGCGCGTAGGGACGCAGCCCGTCGGCCGTGATGCCCTGGGTGGCCATCCGGATGGAATCCACATACCACGACAGCGGCACGGGATAGGGGCGGCGGCCGGGGCCTGAGACGGGCGGATCGATCAGCAGCAACTTGTCGAGGCGGCGCGCGTCGCGCGACGCGGCGCGGATCGCGACGCGTGCCCCCATGGAGTGCCCCAGCAGCGTGACGGACGACCACCCCTGCACCTCCAGCAGGTCGAGCACGTCGCCCGCCATGGCATCGAGGCTGGCGTCGATGCCGGGCACGCTGGAGGACAGGCCCCGCCCGCGGAAGTCCAGAACATGAACGTCGAAGTGGCGGGCCAGTCGCTCGGCGACGAAGCCCCATGTGATGGCCGGGCTCGTGATGCCGGGCAACAGGAGCATGCGCGGGCCCTGCCCGCCATAGCGCAGCAGGTGCAGCCGAACCCCGTTGGCGCGCACGTGGTAGCCATGAAGAAATGAACTCAATTGCGACTCCGTGGTGTTTCATTCACCAGCCGCTCCCGCCCCGACTGGCGGCGCAAACGGCATCGACACGAACCTTCGCCGTTGCGCTGGAAGCGATGCGGCACCCGGCACGAACAGTCTCAGGACTGCGACGGCCTCCCGAACCAGCCTCGAATGCGGTTCCATAACACGCTCCACATCATTGCGGCCATGGAGACCGTGGGTTGCGGCTCGTCGACCGAAGCCGCCTGCCCGCTCAGCCGACGCGAGATCTGCTTGCCGAAGTCCGCCACCATGCGGCGTACGAAGTCCTTCACGAGCCCCGAGCGCGAAAACTGCGCGAGCGGCCCCTGAAGCGCGTAGACCATGTCCACGTGGACCCGGGTGTTGTCGGCGGCCAGCGCTTCGAGCCGATAGGTGATGTCGCCCTGGGTGCGCGACTTGCTGAGGCTGTCCTGGCCCGCGCCTCGAAGGACGGCGCGCCTGGCGGCATCGTCGCGTTCCAGCCGCGCCGCGCCGGCGAAGGCTGCGGACATCGGCCCGAACTTGATGGCGATCGTGCCCTTGACCCTTTCACCCTCGTGCGAGTCGATGGTCGCGCCGGGCAGGCACGACGCCACCGCAGGCAGGTCCCCCATGAATGCCCACACCCGGTCGATCGGATGAGGCACGTCGAAATGGACCTCGATGGCGTTGCCTTTCGCCTTGGCCTTGGCCATCGCCACGGGATCGACCTCTGCCATGTCCGCCGCGGCGGCCGGATCGGATGCCGCGGTCCTGCCAGGCGACGGTACCGGCGATTCGGCGGGCGTCGCCGCGGCGACGCGTTTCAGCGCGACCGTTCGCGGTGCGACGAGTCTCTGGCGCAGCTTCTCGAACTGCGCGTCGGGGGTGTCGCGTTGCTGCTGGAGCACGTCCAGGATGGCGTCGACGATGCCCTGGTAACCCGTGCAGCGGCACAGGTTGCCCGACAACTCGAGGCGCACGCGCGCTTCGTCGGCATCGGGCAAGCGAAGCACGATGTCGCGCGCCGTGGTCAGCATTCCCGGCGTGCAGAAACCGCACTGCAGCGCATGGTGGCGCGTGAATGCCTGCCGCAGCCGCTGCATCGCCGCGTCGTCGTCGTAGCCCTCGATGGTGGTGACCTCCCGGCCTTCGCATGCCACGGCGAATGTGATGCACGAGCGCGTGGGCTGGCCGTCGACGAGCACCGTGCAGGCACCGCACACGCCGTGCTCGCAGCCGAGGTGCGTTCCGGTGAGGCGCAGTTCGTCGCGCAGGAAATCGCCCAGATGCACCCTGGGCTCGGCCGGTCGGCAGATGCTGCGACCGTTCACTTGAATGGAAATGGGGTCCAAGTCTTTTTACTCCGCGTGTTTGGCACCGGCCAGGACGCCGGACTGCTCAAGTGCGCGCTCCAGGCAGGCGGTGAAGAGCTTCTGGTCGATGGCGTCGCGTTCAGGGAGCGCGGCGCGTACGGCCGCCCGCAGCGACTCGCGGCCGGCCGCGCCGGCACCGTTGTGCGCGATCTCGGCTGCGAGCGGATGCAGCAGAAGGGGAGGGCCGTCGGCAGCCCCGAGGACGATGCGCGCACGCTCGCGCGAAGCGTCGAAATACACCGCCGCACTGGCCTCCGCGAACTCGCCCGGCTTGCGGCAGACCTTGTGATATCCCCAATGCATGGAGGATGTCTCCGAAGGCACGGCGACCGACACGATCAGTTCATCGGACTCGAGCACGGTGGTGTAGGCGCCGAGCATGAATGTGTCGGCGTCGATCGTGCGTTCGCCGCGCGGCGAACGGGCCACCACGCGCGCGCCGAGTGCCGCCAGTACCACCACCCAATCGGCCGCGGGATCGGCATGCGCCAGGCTGCCACCGATGGTGCCTCGGGTCCGGATCGCGCGGTAGGCGATCCCGCCTGCGACTGGGCGCATGGGGTGCGCGGCCAGCGGCGGGTGCGTGCCGTCCTCGATCTCCGCATGGGTGACGGCGGCGCCGATCTCGATCCAGTCGGCCTTGTGGCTGACAGTGCGCAGGCTGGGAATCTGCGCGACGTCGACCACCTGAGCAGGCCGCGCCAGCCTCAGGTTGAGCATCGGGCCGAGGGACTGGCTCCCGCTCATGGCCTTCGCGGCGCCTGCGCCTGCCGCCAGTGCAGCGATCGCCTCGCCGACATCGAGGACGCGCGTGTATGCGAATTTCGGCGCTTTCATCGGGCGTGCTCCTGTTCGCGATTCGCGCTTTCGAGGGCCGTGAGCAAGCGGCGTGGCGTCAGCGGCGTCATGAGCACCTCGGCAGCACCGGTGCCGCGCAGGGCGTCGTTCACCGCGTTGAAGATCACCGCCGGCGGCGCAATCGCGCCACCTTCGCCGACGCCCTTGGCTCCGAATTCGGTGTGCGGCGACGGTGTCTCGAAATGGTCGATGCGGATGCGCGGCACCTCGGTGGCACCCGGCAGGATGTAGTCCGCCAGGGTGGAAGCCAGCGGCTGGCCCTGTTCGTCGTACGGACTCTCCTCATACATCGCGGTGCCGATGCCCTGTGCGATGCCGCCGATGGTCTGGCCCTCCACGATCATGGGATTGACCATGGTCCCGCAGTCCTCCACGACCACATAGTCGAGGATCTCGACCTCGCCGGTTTCGGTGTCGACGGCCACCACCACCGCATGCGTTGCATAGGTGAAGGTGCCTGTATCGACGTTGGGCTTGTACGCACGGGACACCTCCAGGCCGCCGAGATGAACGTCGGCAGGCAGGTCCTGCGGCGTGAGGTACCACGCGCCCCCGACTTCCGACAGCGGGATTGACTTGTCGCCGGACACGGCGCGTCCCTCGATCAATGCGACGGTCTGCGCATCCACGCCCATGAGGTAGCCTGCGATCGACTGGATCCGCGGCAGCAGTTCCTTGCACGCGACCGAGATGGCGCCTCCCGACATGACGGTGGCGCGCGAGGCGTAGGTGCCCGAAGAAAACGGCGTGAGTGCCGTGTCCCCGTGCACCACCCGGATCCGTGCCACCGGAATGCCCAGCACGTCGTTGGCGATCTGCGCGAAGCTGGTCTCCATGCCCTGGCCGTGCGAGTGCACGCCTACACGCACTTCGAGCCCGCCGTCCGCGGTCATCCTGACGACCGCCTGGTCGAAGCCGGGCACCACTGGCAGGCCCCAGTTCGCGAACACCGTCGTGCCGTGGGCGGACTGCTCGGTGTAGGTGGCGGTGCCGAAGCCGATCAGCCGCCCGTCAGGCTCGCCGCGCGCCTGGCGCTCGCGCACGGCCTGCAGTCCGATCATCTCCACGGCGCGGCGCAGGCTTGCCGGAAAGTCGCCGCTGTCGAAGTGTTTGTTGGCCACGTTCACATAGGGCATGGCCGAGGCCGGAACCAGGTTCTCCAGCCGTACCTCCCACGGCTCACGCCCCACCTCGCGGGCCACGGCGTCCATGAGCAGCTCGATCGCGAAGCAGACGCCGGTGCGCGCGACGCCACGGTAGGCCATGAAGCCGGGCTTGTTGGTCGCAACGCACAGGGTCTCGCACCGATAGCCGCGGAAGCTGTAGGGCCCGGGCAGATTGCCGATCGCCTGGCCAGGCTCCAGGCCGACGAAGAAGGGATAGTAGGAATAGGCGCCGCCGTCGATGGTGATGACGGCATCCAGCGCCAGAAGCCTGCCCGTGCGGTCCGCATAGGCCGTGAGCCGGTAGTGATGCTGGCGCGTGTTGGCGCCGACGATCAGGTGCTCGCGCCGATCCTCGAGGTAGCGAAACGGCGTGCGATACGTCTTGGCCAGCCAGGCGACGCAGAGGTCCTCGGGATAGAGCTGTCCCTTGTAGCCGAAGGCGCCGCCGACGTCCGGGGACACGACCCGCACGGCTTCCTCGTTCATCGCGAGGTGCTGGGCGATGCCCACGCGCAGCAGATGCGGGACCTGGGTGGCGCTGACGACCACGAGCTGGTCGGTCTGGAAATCCCAGTAGGCCAGGACAGATTTGCCCTCCAGCGGCACGATGCATTGGCGCGACAGCTCGACCGTGCGGCTGACCTTCACCTCGGCCTTCGCGGCGAGTGCTTCGAAGTCGCGATCAGTCCGCAGCGTGAGAAAGACGTTGTCCTTCCAGTCAGGGTGCATGAACTCCCCCGTGGCCGCGAGCGCGGAATCCGCGCTGTGGTACACGGGCAGTTCGTCGTACGAGACCTCCACTTCCTCCAGCAGGTCTTCCGCCATGGCGCGCGTCGGTGCCACCGCCATCGCGATGGCCTCGCCGACGTGGCGGACCTTGCCCGAAGCCAGCGGCGGCAGCGCCGAGTACTGATAGGTGGGCACCGAAGACGGCGATCCGATGTCCGCCGCATCCGACATCATCTCGCGCAGGAACACCTTCCCCGCGAGCGCCTCTGGAATGTCGACGCCGGTGACCACCGCGTGCGCGAGCGGGCTGCGCAGGAACGCGACCTCCTGGAGGCCAGGCAGCACGAAGTCGCCCACGAAGTTGCCCTTTCCCACGAGGTGGCGCGCGTCCTCCTTGCGAGGCACCCGGGCGCCGATGCCCTCGCGCTTCAACAGCCTCGCCGGAATGTCTGCTCGGTCCATGCGTTTCCTTTTCCTTGACTGGTTTCCTGGTGCCGGACTCCATCGAGTCCGCCCATGCCCGGCAATGCCCAGGTGATCGGCGCGCAAGAACAAGTCTCTTCGCCGTACCCCGCACAAGGGCTTGATCGCCAACGTGCATTTCGACATTTGATTCGCACGATATGACAGTTCACTTTCACAAGTATATGACCGATGCTGGCGCGATGGAAGCAGCCTGCCGTCGATGCAAACCCTAACTAAGAAACATCTCGAAAGTGGTGCATCTGCATTGGCATAAATCGCTTCTGTGGCGTTATTTGTCCGCCTTTCGGATCCAATCTGGTGCAACGTCGGACAGTAAAAACCCGTACTTGAAATCACATATGAGTCCAACTAATATGACAGTTCACTGACTAATTTTGAAGGGTCCGGAAAATCCCCGGATGGAGCCATGAACTGGATCAAAGTCGCTTCGGCGCGAGAGCTGAAAAACGATGAAGCGAAAACCGTCAACGTCGCGGGCCACGGCGTCGCGCTGTTTCGTATCGACGACGAGTTCTTCGCCACGGACAGCATGTGCACGCATGCCACCGCGCTGCTGTCGGAGGGCTATGTCGAGGACGGCTGTGTCGAATGCCCGCTGCACCAGGGCCGCTTCGACATCCGCACGGGCAGGGCGATGTGCGCGCCGGTCACCGTGGACCTGCGCACTCACGCCGTGAAGCAGGAAGGCGATGACATCTACGTGATGTCGTCGGCCGCGAAATGACTTCGCCCGGCGTCGTCATCGTTGGTGCGGGCCAGGCTGCGGCGGTCGCCGCCCATGCGCTGCGCGAACACGGCTACCGCGGACGCATCACGATGCTGGGGAGGGAGCGCCACAAGCCGTATGAGCGGCCCCCGCTGTCCAAGGCCGTGCTGGTGGCGGCCGAGGAGCCGAGCCTCGGCGTCTTTTCGCAGGACGCATGGGAACTTGGCGACATCGATCTTCGAAGCAGCAGCGATGCGGTGGCCCTGGATCTCTCGAAGCGGCAGGTTCGCCTTGCCGGCGGCCAGGTGCTCCCGTACGAGATGTGCCTGCTCGCCACGGGCGGCGAGGCCCGCACGCTGGCGTCCGCACCGGCGGGCCGACCGCACGTGCACTACGTGCGCACCCTCGACGACGCGCGACGGCTGCGCGCCGCCCTCCAGGGCAAGCCGCGGGTCGCGATCCTGGGTGGCGGCTTTCTTGGCCTCGAGATCGCCAGCTCCGCGTTGTCGGCCGGTGCGGCGGTGAGCGTGGTCGAGCGCGCGAAGTCCTTGCTCGATCGATTTCTTCCGCCGGAAGCGTCGGCGTGGCTCGAATCCGGTCTGCGGCAGGCAGGCGCGCGGCTCCTGCTCGGCACCGCCCTCGAAGGCGTCGACCCTCTGCCCGATGGCCGCATGCGCCTGTCGACCCATGCCGGTGACCTGGAGGCGGACGAGATCGTCGTGGCCATCGGCCTCTCGCCCAACGACGCATTGGCCCGCGATGCGGGCCTGGAGATCGCGGCGGGCGGTGGCGTTCTGGTCGACGCGCAGTGCCGCACCAGCGACGAGCACGTGTTCGCGTGCGGCGACTGCACCAGCCAGCAACGCCCGGGGCACGCGACGCCGACGCGCCTGGAATCCTGGCAGAACGCCAACGAGCAGGCCCGCACCGCCGCGGCCGCCATGCTCGGTGCGACCAGCCCGGCACCGGCGGTGCCCTGGTTCTGGACCGACCAGGGCCGGCACAACATCCAGATGCTGGGCCTGCCGGCCCCCGGTCTCGAATACGTGCGCCGAGGCGATCCGGCCACCGGCAAGGTGCTGTGGATCGGCCATCGCGGTGCCGTTCCGCTGCACGGCGTGGCCATCAACGCCGGTGCCGATCTGCGCGCCATTCGGCCCCTCTTCGAGCAGCGCCAGCCGGTGCTGCTCGACGAATTCCAGCGGGACGCCACCGATCTGCGCGCATGGGCCAAGCAGATGCGAGGCGGCGCCCCTTCCACCGTTCAACCACACCTCAGAGCCTAAGGAGCTTTCATGTATCAATCGCAGGCGGTCATCGGCATCACGAATGCCCGAAAGAACCCGCCCCTGGAACAGTGCGTCTGGCCCGCGGACGCGCTCAACAACATTCCGGACTGGGTCTACACCAGCCAGGCCATCTACGACCAGGAGATCGAGCGCATCTTCCGGGGCGACACCTGGAACTTCGTCGCGCTGGAAGCCGAGATCCCGAATCCCGGCGACTACAAGCGAGGCTACGTGGGCGCAACGGCCGTGGTGATCGTTCGCGCGGAAGACCACACGATCTCCGTCTTCGAGAACCGCTGCGCCCACCGCGGCGCCGAATTCTGTCGCTCCAGCCACGGCAACGCCAAGGAGTTCGTCTGCCCCTACCACCAGTGGTCGTACGACCTCAAGGGCAACCTGCAGGGCGTTCCGTTCAAGCGCGGCATCAACAAGGTCGGCGGCATGCCGACGGACTTCAAGAACGCGGAGCACGGTACCCGGCAGCTGCGCGTGGCCACGCGCAACGGCGTGGTGTTCGCCACCTACTCCGACAAGACGCCGCCACTGGAAGAGTACATGACCAAGGAGATCGTCCAGGAGTTCGACGTTCCGTTCTCGGGCCGCAAGCTCAGGATCCTGGGCTACTGCCGCAACGAGCTTCCGTGCAACTGGAAGATGTACCACGAGAACCTCAAGGACCCATACCACGCAACGCTGCTGCATTCGTTCCTCGTGGTGTTCGGCCTCCTGGTGCCTGGCATCAAGTCGATCGTCTTCGCCGACAAGGAACATGGCCGCCACGGCTACATGGCGTCGTCCAAGCCCGACCAGGTCTATGCCACGGTCGACGCCGACGACAAGGCGCAGATGCGGTCGTTCAGCGACAAGCTCCGGCTGCGCGACGAGCGGTTTCTGGACTACGTGCGCGAGTTCGATTCGCCCTGGTCCGCCAACATGATGACCATGTGGCCGAACCTGATCGTGCAGCGCCAGATGAACACGATGGGTGTGCGCCAGATCATTCCGAACGGCCCGAACAGCATGGTGATGCAGTGGACCATGTTCGGCTACGAGGACGATACGCCCGAGATGACGCGGCACCGCCTTCGGCAGGGCAACCTGATGGGCCCCTCCGGCTTCCTGGGCCTCGAAGACAACGAGGCATTGAAGTTCGTGCAGGAAGGCATCCGCAATTCGTCCACGGACAACAACGTCGTCAAGCTCGATGCAGGCCACCAGGGAACGGCGCGCAACCTGATCTCGGAGTCGTGCATCCGGTCGCTCTACCAGTACTACCGGGACGTCATGGGCATCCGTGTCGCGGAGGTGGCAGCATGAAAGAGCGGCTCGCCTACGCCAGATCCACGATCTCGCCGCGCCGCGCGGCCGAGCTGCGCGCAGAGGTCGACTCCTTCCACGTCGAGTACTGCGCCGCCCTCGATGCCAACGACATCGAGCGCTGGCCCGAGTTCTTCAGCAAGGACGCGACCTACCGGATCACCTCGCGCCAGAACGCGCTGCTGGACATGCCCGTGGGCCTCGTCTACTGCGAGGGCCTGGACATGATCACCGACCGCGCGCTCGCCGTGGCGCATTCGCAGATGTTCGCGCCACGGCACATGCTGCATGTGCTGGGGATCACGCGCGTGCTGCAAGAGACGGGCGAGACGATCAGCTCGCAGACCCCCTTCATCCTGATGCAGACGCTGGTCGAGGGGCCTTCCACCGTGCATCTCGCGGGCATCTACCACGACCGCTTTGTGCGCGACGGCGAACGGCTGCTCATCGCCAGCCGCGAAGTGGTGCACGACACGGAAATTCTCGACACGGCCCTGGCGTACCCGGCCTGAATCCAATGAGGACGACAATGAATCAAACCCCCAAGATCGCGCTCGAAGAGCACTTCTCCGCCCCCGGCTTCGATGCGTACTCCGCCAAATACACGCGCGCGCTGCCGGCCGACTTCGTGGCGCGGCTCGATGCCAGGCTCAGCGATTTCGACGACCAGCGCCTGGCCGAGATGGACGCCGCAAACATCGAGTACGCCGTGCTGTCGCAGACGATGCCCGGCGTGCAGGCCGAGGCGGACGGCGCCGCCGCCGTGCGGCGCGCACGCGAGAACAACGAGTTCCTCGCCGAGCGCGTGGCGCGCCATCCGCAGCGCTTCGGCGCCTTCGCGCACGTCGCGCTCCAGGACCCGGCGGCCGCAGCCCGAGAACTCGAGCGCACCGTCGTCGAGTGCGGCTTCAAGGGCGCGCTGATCAACGGCCACACTCTGGGCCGCTACTACGAAGGCAGCGAGTTCGACGTGTTCTGGGAGCGCGCGGAGGCACTCGGCGTGCCCATCTACCTGCACCCCAACGCGTTCAGCCAGCCGCCGGCGTTGCTGGAGGGCATGCCGGTGCTCCAGGGAGCCACCTGGGGCTGGGGCGTGGAGACGGCGGGGCATGCACTGCGCCTGCTGTTCGGCGGGGTGTTCGACCGCTTCCCGCGGCTGACCCTGCTGCTGGGCCACATGGGCGAGGCCCTGCCGTATCAACGCTGGCGCATCGACAGCCGCTTCGCCGCCTACCCCTCGGGCATCAAGCTGGCACGCAAGCCCAGCGAGTACCTTGGCAGCAACATCCTGATCACGACGTCCGGCGTGTGCTCCGCGCCGGCGCTGCTGGGCGCCATCGGCGAGCTCGGCGCCCAGGCCGTGCTCTTCTCCGTGGACTACCCCTACGAGTCCACCGCCGAGGCCTGCGCCTTCATCGAACAGGCGCCGCTCGACGCGCGCACCCGCGAGCAGGTGTGCCACGGCAATGCCCGCCGGCTCTTCAAGCTGGGCAGCCCGCAGGACCTTGCGCTCCTGCAGATCTGACACTTTCAAACAAAGGACGAAAAATGCCAGTCAGCGATTATCAAATGGTCAAGGCCTGGGACGAGGTTCTGAAGCTCAGCAAGGTGGAGCGCGGACAGAAGGTCTCGATCCTGTGCGGACCCCACACCCATCCGCAGACGTTGCAGACCGCGACGATCGCGGCGCAGGCCGCGGGCGCGGTCGTCACCAGGATCGAGCTGCAGCCCATCAACGCGGAGAAGGCCCCCAGCCGCGACCTGATGAACTACCTGGGGGAGACGCCCCTCACCAACAACCCTGTCGCGCTCGCGGCGATGAAGAACAGCGACATCGTCCTGGACCTGATGCTGCTGCTGTTCTCGCCCGAGCAGATGGAGATCCTCGAGTCGGGGACGAAGATCCTCCTGGCCGTCGAGCCGCCCGAGGTGCTGGTGCGGGCGGTGCCCACCGAGGCCGATCGCGAACGCGTGCTCGCCGCATCGAAGCTGCTCAAGGCCGCCAGGAAGATGCATGTGACCTCGCCGGCCGGCACGGACGTGACTTTCAAGCTCGGCGACTACCCGACCATCTCCGAGTACGGCTTCTGCGAGGAGCCCGGGCGCTGGGACCATTGGCCCAGCGGCTTCCTCTTCACCTTCGCCAACGAAGGCGGCAGCGACGGCACCATCGTGATCGACCGCGGCGACATCCTGCTGCCGCAGAAGAACTACGTCTCGGACAGGATCACCATGCATCTGCGCGAAGGCTTCGTGCGCAGCATCGAAGGTGACATCGACGCCGCCTTGCTGCGCGAGTTCATGGAGGCCTACAAGGACCCCGAGGCCTACGCGATCGCGCACATCGGCTGGGGGATGCAGCCGCGCTGCTACTGGCACACGCTGTCGCTGGTGGACCGCGAAGCCACGTCCGGGCAGGACGCGCGTGCGTTCGAAGGCAACTTCCTGTTCTCGCTGGGCCCGAACAACGAGGCCGGAGGGCCTCGCACCACGCCTTGCCACCTGGACATTCCCTTGCGCAACTGCACGGTGAAGCTCGACGACGTCGTCGTGGTTCGCGACGGCAAGGTCATCGACGAGGCCTTCCAATGAACGCCGATCCGGACATCTACCAGAAGCAGGGCTTCGGCAACGCCGTCGCACCGAAGGCGCCGTACGGCCTGCTGATCATCGATTTCGTCAACGGATTCGCCGATCCGCTCACGTTCGGCGGCGGCAACATCGAGCCGGCCATCGAATGCACGCGCGGCCTGCTGGCTGCCGCACGCGAGCGCCGATGGCCCATCGTCCACACGCGCGTCGTGTACCAGGACGATGGCGCCGACGCCAACATCTTCGCGCTCAAGGTGCCGTCCATCCTGGCCCTGCGGGAGGACGCGCCGCAAAGCCAGGTCGTCGCGCAGCTGCAGCCGCGCAGCGGCGAGCTGGTGCTGCGCAAGATCCATCCCTCGGCCTTCTTCGGCACTTCGCTGGCTTCCTGGTTGTCCCAGCGCGGCGTGCAGACACTGCTGATCGCGGGATGCACCACCAGCGGGTGTGTCCGCGCCAGCGTGGTCGATGCCATGTGTCACGGCTTTCGCCCCCTGGTCGTCACGGACTGCGTGGGCGACCGGTCGCTGCAGGCGCACGAGGCCAACCTCTTCGACATGGACCAGAAGTACGCGACCCTGATGCCCCGCGACGCCGCCCTGCAGGCGACCGAAGCAGCGCAGTCGCACGGCGTCCCGGCCTGAAGCCAGGCCGTGCCCCACGATTCCCGACCCACCTCTCGTCAAAACCCGGGCGCATGCCCCGCCAGCGACCCCACTACCTGGAGAAGAAGATGACCCTCAGACTCATTGCCGCGATCGCGGTCTCACTCGCGACGCTGGCCTTGCAAAGCCGCGCCGACGTCGTCAAGGTGGGTGTGATCGCACCCATGTCCGGACCGTTCTCCGCGGTGGGGCAGACCTGGGAAGGAGCGACCAAGGCCTACCAGAAGCTCAACGGCACCACTGCGGGCGGACACACGATCGAAGTCATCTACCGCGACCTGCCGGACATCAATCCCGCGCAGGCCAAGGCATTGGCCCAGGAGCTCATCATCAAGGAAGGCGCCCAGTACATCGCAGGCCTGTATTTCACGCCCGATACGCTGGCTGTCGCCGCGCTCGCACAGGAGGCGAAGGTGCCTGTCGTGATCTTCAATGCGTCGACCTCCTCGCTTCTCGAGAAGTCCGACTACCTGCTGCGCACCTCCTACACGCTGCCGCAGATGGCCGTGCCGGTGGCCAAGTACGCGCTCGAGAAGAACATCAGGAACGTCGTGTCGCTGGTCAGCGACTTCGGTCCCGGCCTCGACGCCGAGAAGGCCTTCAACACCGCTTTCGTCGCCGGAGGCGGCAAGCTGCTCGAGGCCATCCGCGCGCCGCTGAAGACGACGGACTTCGGCCCCCTGATGCAGCGCGTGAAGGCGCTCAAGCCCGATGCGCTCTACGTCTTCGGTCCTGGAGGGCCGGCCACCTACGCAATGATCAAGGCCTACAACGAAGCGGGATTGAGGGCCGCGGGCGTGCGCTTCCTGGGCACGGGCGAGACGGATGAAGACCAACTTCGCGCGATCGGCCCCGAGCTGCTGGGAATCGAGACTGGCATGTTCTATTCGGCGACGCACAACTCGCCGCTGAACCATGCCGCGGTCAAGGCCCTGGCCGAAGTGGCGCCCAAGGCCATCCCGACCGTCCAGCTCGCGAATGCGTTCGACGGCCTGCATGTGATCTATCACATGGTCAAGGCGACGGACAGCAAGCGCGACGGGCCCAGGGCTCTTGCCGCCGCCAAGGGCTTTTCCTGGGAGAGCCCGCGCGGTCCGGTGAAGATCGATCCGGCCTCCCGCGAGTTCGTGCAGAACGTCTACATGCGGGTGGTCGAGAAGGATTCCTCGGGGCGCTTCGTCAACCGCGAGTTCCGGACCTTCGAGATGCAGCCCGACTACGGACGCATCCAGGGCGCGGCCAAGTAACGCAGGGACTGCAGCATGTCCTTTGCGCTTCTCAGCAGCATCCTGGTCGACGGCGTCACGTACGCCATGATCCTGTTCATGATCACCGTGGGCCTGTCGATGACCATGGGCCTGATGCGTGTGGTGAACCTGGCCCATGGCGCCTTCGCGATGCTCGGCGGTTTTCTCGCGGCGAGCATTCCTCAGCGCCTGGGCGTGCCCGTCGGGCTGGGCTTCGTCCTAGCGATCGCCGTCGTGGCCTTGGTGGCGGTGCTTTTCGAGCGCACCCTGCTGCGCCGCTTCTACCGCCGCGACGATCTCGACCAGATGCTGGTGACGATCGGACTGATGTTCGTCGCGACCGCGGCGGTCAACCTGATGTTCGGATCGTCGGTGACATCCGTCGCGCTTCCCGAGGCATTCGGCGGCTCGGTGGACCTGGGGTTTCGCTCCATTCCCCGGCACCGGCTCATCGTCGTCGCCTGCGGGCTGGTGGTCGTCTCCGTCCTGTGGCTCGCCGTGGACCGGTCGTCCTTCGGCATCCGGGTGCGCGCCGCGGTCGACAACGCGCCGATCGCCCGGGCCATCGGCATCGACACGACCAGGATCTATGCGGCCACCTTCGCGATCGGTGCGGCGCTCGCGGCGCTGGGCGGCATCGCCGGTGCCGAGATGCTGCCGATGGAGCCGACCTACGCCTCCAAGTACCTGGTGATCCTCCTGGCGGTCGTGGCCGTGGGCGGCAACGGAAATCTGTTCGGCTCTTTCTTCGCAGCGTTGCTGCTCGGCATCGTGGAGACCTCGATGAAATACATGGTTCCGCAGCTCGCATCGGCTGCCTTCTTCCTGACGATGATCGTCGTCCTGCTGTTCCGCCCGCAGGGGCTGTTCGGGAGGCAGGCATGAGCGCGGTGATTCCGCCCATGGCGATGGCTGCGCCGCCCCGTGCTCGCCCGTGGAAGCAGTTGCGCGCCGAGATCGTCCTGACGCTCGCGGGGCTGCTGGCCTTCTTGGTGTTCCCGCAGGACCTCGGGTTGCTGACCAACATGGCGACGATGTCGATCTTTGCACTGTCGCTGAGCCTCGTGCTCGGACAGGCGGGCATCGCGACACTTGGCCAGGCCGCACTGTATGGCGCCGGCGCCTACGTCGCGGGATGGACCGCGCTGTACCTGACGACCGATCCCGTCGCCGGGCTGCTGCTCGGCGGCCTGGGCGGAGGGCTGATCGCGCTGCTCAGCGGTGCCGTCATGCTGCGCTCGACCAAGCTCACGCTGGTCATGCTCACCATCGCCGTGGCGCAGTTGCTGCTCGAGCTCGCCAACTGGGCCAGATGGCTCACCGGCGGCGACGACGGACTTGCCGGCTTCGAGGTCGCCCCATTGTTCGGCCTCTGGGAGTTCAACTTCATGGGGCACACCGGCTATTTCTACGCGCTGGGCGCGCTGGTGCTGGTGTACTTCCTCGTGCGCAACCTGGTCGAGTCGCCCTTCGGCCTGACGGCCAGGGCGATCCGGCAGGACCCGGGGCGCGTCCAGGCACTCGGCGGGCGCGTGTACCTGCACCTGCTGGCCGTCTACACCGTCGGCGGCGTCGTGGCGGGGCTGGCGGGCGCACTGGCGGCACAGACCAGCAAGGTGGCCAATCTCTTCATGCTGGACTTCACGACGTCCGCGGGTGTGGTGGTCATGATCGTCCTGGGCGGCACGCGCCGCCTGGCGGGTGCGGTGCTCGGCACCGTCGCGTACATGACCATCCACCACATCGCGTCGACTTTGAACCCGTATCACTGGCTGTTCGTCATCGGGTCGATGCTGATCGTCGTGCTCATCGTCCTGCCCGAAGGTCTGATCGGGCTCCTGGACCGGGCCGCGGCATACGCCAGGCGTCTGGGCGGCAACGGAGGAGCCCGATGACTCCCCGTCTGCAAACCCGCAACCTGTGCCACTCCTTCGGCGGCCTGGCCGTCACGCAGAACGTCACGCTGTCCCTCCCGCAGGGCGCCCGCACGGCGCTGATCGGGCCCAACGGCGCGGGCAAGACCACGCTGGTCAACCTGCTCAGCGGAGCGATTCGTCCGAAGTCCGGCGACATCCAGCTCGACGGCCGCTCGATCGTGCAGCTGCCGCAGTACGCACGCGTGCGCAGCGGCATCGTTCGCACCTTCCAGATCAGCCGCCTGTTCAAGGACCTGAGCGTGGCGGACAACGTCAGGGTCGCGGTGCTCCAGCGGCTGCGCGCCTCCATGCAGTGGTGGCCTTCGCCGGCGCGTTCCGCGCGCGTGCACGACGAGGTCCACGAGACCCTCGGCATGCTGGGCCTGAACCCCTATGCGAACCGGGTGGTCGGGCGGCTGGCGCTCGGCGAGCAGCGGCTTGCGGAGATCGCGCTCGCGCTCGCCATGAAGCCCGAGGTGCTGCTGCTGGACGAGCCCGGCGCGGGCGTGCCGCAGGGAGAAGGCGGCCGCATCATGAGCGCCATCGAGGGCCTGCCGAAGGATCTGTCGGTCCTGCTCATCGAGCACGACATGGACCTGGTGTTCCGCTTCGCCTCGCACATCATCGTCCTGGTTGCCGGCGCGGTGATGGTGGAGGGGTCGCCGCAGGAAGTCGCGGCCAACGAACAAGTCAAACAAATCTACTTCGGACGAGACGCTCACCATGCCCAGCCCTCCCATTGAACTTCGGTTCGACGACGTCACGACCGGCTACGCCGGCGTGCCAGTCGTCGAGCATCTGAGCTTCAGCGTGCGCGAAGGCGAACGCCTGGGCCTCATCGGGCGCAACGGCGCCGGCAAGACCACCACGCTGGCAACCGCGATCGGCCTGGCGGACCTGATGCAGGGCCGCATCCACTTCGGCGGCAACGACATCGGCGGCGCCACCACGTACGCACGGGCACGGGCAGGGCTCGGCTACGTGCCGCAGGGCCGGGACATCTTTCCTTCGCTGACGGTGGAGGAGAACCTGCTGTCGGGCCTGCAGGGGCGCTCGGCCGGCGTGGCCCTGCCGCCGGTCTATGCACTGTTCCCGCGGCTCAAGGAGCGGCGGCGAAACGGTGGCACGCAGCTGTCGGGCGGCGAGCAGCAGATGCTGTCTGTGGCACGGGCACTCGTTGGCCAGCCGCGCATTCTGCTGCTCGACGAGCCGCTGGAGGGCCTCGCTCCCATGGTGCGCGAGGAACTGATGGACGCCATCGTCCGGATGAGCGACCAGCTCGGAGTCGGCTGCGTCCTCGTGGAGCAGCACGTCGACGTCGTTCTCGACTTCTCCACGAATGTCATCGTGCTGGAGCGGGGCGTTGCCGCTTATGCCGGCTCGGCAGCCGCGCTGCGTGAGGACGAGGAACTCCTGAACCGCACCATCGGCATTCAGAAATGTTGAAGCCGATGTGTGCGAGTGCCGAGGCAGGCAGCTGTCTCTTCAGCCAGCACTGAGTTCTCCGGAAATCTCATCCTGTCATGCAGAACCTTCGCGCGCTCCTGAGCCCGCTGCGGGCGTTCGATGCGGTGTATCGGGCCAAGGGGGTATCGCGAGCCGCCCAGTTGCTCCACGTCACTCCCGGTGCCGTGAGCCAGCAGATCAAGCTGCTGGAAGCGGGGCTGGGCGTGCAACTGTTCCAGAGGGCCGGTCGCGAGATCGAACTCACCGCGGTGGGCGAACGACTCGCCACGCGCGTCTGCGACGCCTTCGATCGCCTGCACGACGCGCTGGGCGACCTGGCCGACAGCCAGCGGGAGAAACGGCTGCGCCTCAAGGTGCCTCCGAGCATTGCCATCCGCTGGCTGGTTCCCCGCCTGAACGGCTTCCATGCGCTTCATCCCGACATCGCCCTGGAGATCGCAACGATCGCACTCGCGGATGACGTCCGGCTCGAAGGCGCCGACTGCGCGATACGGCACGGCATGGGCGAGTGGGCCGATGTCGAGCTCGACCACCTGTTCGACGACGAGTTCGTCCCGGTCTGCGCACCCGCCCTGGCGGGTCAGTTCCAGGTGCCCGGCGATCTGCTGCGGGCCGACCTGCTGCATTCCATGATGCGGCCACAAGCCTGGCCGCTGTGGCTCGGCTCGGCCGGCCTGGCGGACACCCCATGCCTGCCGGGAATCGCGTTGGCGAATGCCGCGTTGTGCTACCAGGCCGCAGCGGACGGCCTGGGCGTGGCAATGGCGCAGCGGGCGTACGTGCAGGAGGACCTGCGCACCGGGCGCCTCGTGGTGGCGGTGGACCACGTCGCCAGGACGGAGCTCGGCTACTACCTCGTCTGCGACCCTTTGAAGGCGGCCACGGCGCCGGTCCGGCTCTTTCGGGACTGGATCCGCTCGGTGCGCTAGGCGGAGCGCGAGGAGCACGTCATCGCGTCATCGCGCTAGTCGGCCTTGAATCCCGAGGCCTTGACGACCGGCTCCCAGAACACGCGCATCTCGCCGAACCTGGCGCGTGCTTCGGCGGGCGAGCTTCCCGTGTTCATGAAGCCGAGCATGCGGACCTTGCTCGCGAACTGCTCTGTGGCTGCCGCCTTGCGCACGGCAGCGCTCCATTCGGAGACGACGGCCGCAGGCGTGCCGGGGGCCATGCAGATGGCCAGCACGCCGACTGCGGTGAGTTCCTTGCGGCCGAGTTCGCCGAAGGTCGGCACGTCCGGCAGCAGCGGCGAGCGTCGTGCGGAGGTGACGGCCAGCACGCGCAGCTTGCCGGCGTTGTGGTGCTGCGCGAAGTCCCCGACCGTGGAGGTGCCCGCCGCGACATTGGCGCCCGTCAGATTCACGATCATCGGCGCTGCGCCCTGGAAAGGGATGTCCTGCAGCGGTGTGCCGATGATCCTGGCGATCTGAAGTCCCAGGAAGTGCGTCGGGCCGCCCGATGCCGCATGGCCGAAGTTGGCTTTCTCCGGATGCGCGCGCACCCATTGGGCGTATTCGCCGAAGGTCTTGACGGGCGAGGAGGAGGGCACGGCCAGTGCCATCGGGAACTCGACCACCGTTGACACCGGCAGGATGTCCCGCTGCGGGTCGTAGTTGAGCTTGTTGAAGACGAAGGGGTAGATCGATGCGAGGAAGTCGGGACACAGCATGGCCACGCTGCCGTCGGCGGGAGCGGAGCGCATCGCATCGATCGCGATCTTCCCGCCGGCGCCCGGCTTGTTCTCCACCACCACGGTGCGATCGAGCGGGCCATGCAATTGATCGGCAAGCGCGCGTGTCACCACGTCGAGCGTGCCACCGGGCGAGAAGCCGACCAGGATCCTGGCGGGTGGGCGGCCGGCTTGCTGCCCGATGGCCGGCGATGCGCCGACGAACGCGGCAACGATGAGTGCGAGGGTGTTCAGCCAGGCGGCAGGCGATTTCTTCACGGGATGCTCCAGGGGAAGGCTCACATCGCTTGTTCGAGCGTCGACTCGTGCGTGCGAGCAGATCGAAGGCTCGCCCGCAAGACGCATCCGTCTTCCGGGCGAGGCATTTCAGCGGCCGCGAAATACCGGAGGACGCTTCTCGGCGAAGGCGCGGCGCCCCTCCAGCCGGTCTTCGCTGTCCCTGAGCAGCCCGAAGGCCTGGCGCTCAAGGGCCAGCCCGCCCGCCAGCGGCAGTTCGCGTCCGTTCATCGCGAGGCGCTTGGCGGCGGTCATCGCCAGCGGGGCATTGGCTGCCATCGCGCCTGCGAGTTGCAGGGCTGCCTGCTTCAGTTCGGAGAAGGGAACCACCTTGCTGACCAATCCGATCCGCAGCGCCTCCGCGGCATCGATGCGTTCACCGGTCAGCAGCATCCACATCGCGTCCGACTGGCCGACTGCGCGGATCAGGCGCTGCGTGCCGCCGGCGCCCGGGATGCTGCCGACCCGCACCTCCGGCAAGCCGAAGCGGGCGTTGTCGGAGCAGATGCGAATGTCCGCCAGCAAGGCCAGCTCCAGCCCGCCGCCCAGGGCGTAGCCATTGATGGCGGCGATGACGGGCTTGTCGGTCTGCAGCGTGCCGAAGTTGAAATGCCCGGTTCCGCAGCGAAAGACCTGCCGCGCCGCGCTGTCGGCGGGCGGCATGGTCTTCTTGAGGTCCGCGCCTGTGCAGAAGGCGCGCTCGCCTGCACCCGTGAGGACGAGCACGCGGATGTCCTCGTCGTTCGACACCTCGTCCCAGATCGCGAGCAGTTGCTCGTTCGACTCCGGGTCGATGGAGTTCATGGCCTCGGGCCGATTCAGGGTGACGACGGCGACGCCGTTCTGGACTGTCTTGACGATGGGCATGGTTGTGCTTCAGTTCTGGGAAGGGCTGGGCGCGATCACCGAATCGATGGCCGCGGCCGGCATGCCGAGCTCGGCCAGCACCTCCCGGGTGTGCTGGCCCAGCGTGGGGGCCGGGCGTCGCGCCCGGGGCCGCTCGCCGACCGCGCCGAGCACGCTGCGTGGCAGCGTCATCGGCCCGGCGACCGGATGCTGCAGCTGCTCCGCGAGCGCCGCTTCGAGGAAGGGCGCGGACTGCGCCACCTCCGCATAGTTGTTGATGGGGCCGCAGATGATGTCCACGGCCGCGAACTTCTCCAGCCAGAAGGCGCGGGGATGCGCGAGCATGCGCGCTTCGAGCAGGCGCAGCAGCGTCTCGCGGTGCTGGAGCCGGCTCTTGTTGTCGGCGAAGCGCGGATCGCAGGCCAGTTCCGGCGCGCCTGTGGCGGCACACAGGGCCTGCCAACGTGCGGGGTGGTAGGCCGCCACCATGATCCATCCGTCGGCGCAGCGCAGGGCCTCGTTCGGGGTCGAATACGGCGCGGCATGCCCCTGCGGCCCTGGCACCTGGGCGTCAGCGAAGTAGGACGCGAAGCTCACGTGCTGAAGCGCGATGGCGCTCGCGAACATGCTGGCTTCGACGTGCTGCCCCAGGCCCGTGCGTTGCCGGTCCGAGAGGGCGGCCAGGACCGCGATGGTTGCCAGCGACCCCGTGACCAGGTCGACCACCGGCACCGGCACCTTGCACGGTTCCCCGTCGCGCGCGCCGGTGACGCTCATCAGGCCGCTCACGGCCTGGAGCACGCCGTCGACTCCGGGAAGATCCCTGCTGGCGCCGTGCTGGCCATACGCCGAGACCGAGCAGTAGATGAGCCGCGGATTGCCCGCGGACACCGCGGCGTAGTCCAGCCCGAGGCGTGCCATCACGCCCGGGCGGAAGCTCTCCACCAGCACATCCGCCTGCGCGACCAGCGCCTGCGCCGCCTGCAGGTGCTCGGGGTGCTTGAGGTCGAGCACGACGCTGCGCTTGTTGCGATTGAGCGCCATGAAGGCCACCCCCTCGCCCTGCACCCAGGGCGAAAGGGCCCGCGAGAGATCGCCGGCAGGCGCTTCGATCTTCACGACGTCGGCGCCCAGGTCGGCCATGCACAGCGTGCAGGTCGGACCGGCCATCACCTGCGTGAAGTCGATCACTTTCAAACCGCTCAATGCGTTGGCGAGCATGCGATCTTCAGTCTTGTTGGATTGCACATGTCGTGAGTTCGACGCGCTATACCGAGGGGCTGCCGAGGCTGCGCCCGCCGCAGACGTACAGGAGCTGGCCGGTCACGTAGCTGGAGCCGGGTTCCGCGAAGAACCGGACTGCACGGCCGATGTCCTGCGGCTGGCCGATGCGTTCCATCGGCACGGTCTTGTGAAGCCCCTGGCGGACCTCCTCGGTCAGCGTCTCGAACAGCGGCGTCTCCACGATGCCGGGTGCGATGGCATTCACGGTGATGCCCTTGCGCGCATATTCGAGCGCCAGCGAGCGCGTCAGGCTCACCACGGCGCCCTTGGAGGCGGAGTAGGCCGCCTGGCCGCGGTTGCCCAGCCATGCGCGCGAGCCGATGTTGATGATGCGGCCGAACCGGTTCTGCGCCATCTGTGCCAAAACCGCCTTGGAGCAGATGAACTGCGAATGGAGGTTGACCTCGATCACTCGGGTCCAGAACGCGAGATCCATCTTGGAGACCAGCTTGTCGCCGCCGATGCCTGCGTTGTTGACCAGGATGTCGATGCGACCATGAGACGCGAGAAGCCGGGCCACGGTCGCCTCCACCTGTTCCACCGAGCTGACGTCGACCTGGAAGGTCCGCACGTCGAAGCCTTCGTCCGAAAGGGTCTGCTCGGCTGCCTGCAGCGCCGCCTCGTCGAAGTCCCACAGCGCGATGCGGCATCCGGCCTGCGCGAGTTCGCGGGCGATGCCCAGGCCGATGCCCTTGGCGCCACCGGTCACGACGGCAACGAGGCCGTGCAGCGAGGCCGGCGTGGTTGTGCTTGTCTGGTTCATGGTGCTTGCAATCAAAGCGAAAGAATGTTGATGGAGCAGGCGGCGTGGTCCACGCCCCAGATGCCGCCGCCGGTCACCTGCGTGAGGCCGATGCGCGCTCCGCGCACCTGCCGTGCGCCGGCGCGGCCTTGCAGCTGCTCGCAGACCTCCACGACCTGCGCGACGCCCGTCGCTCCGGGCGGATGTCCCTTGGCGATCAGTCCGCCGCTGGGGTTGACCGGCACGCGCCCGCCCAGCGTGGTCGCGCCGCTTTGCAGGAGGCTTGCCGCCTCGCCCCGGCTGCATAGACCGAGCGCCTCGTAATAGAGCAGCTCGGAAATGGTGAACGCGTCGTGCACCTCCAGCAGGCTCAGATCCTGCGGTCCGATGCCGGCCTGTTCATAGGCCAGCCTGGCGGCACGCGCGGTGATCTCGGCCTCGGTCATGTCGACCGGTGCGGTCTCGAACAGGCCCGACTGCACCACCGATGCCAGGACACGGACCGGCTTTGCAACGCCCTTGGCAGGCTTGGTGCTGAGCACCAGCGCCGCTGCCCCGTCGACCACCGCTGGGCAGCACTGGAGCAGCGTGAGCGGCTCGGCCACCGGGCGGGACGCCAGAACCTCCTCGCGGCCCGCCAGCTTGGCGAACTTGGCGATGGGATTCAGGACGCCGTGCTTTCGATTCTTGACGGAGATGTCCGCCAGCGTCTCCAGCGTGAGGCCGTGGTCGTGCATGTATCGCCTGGCGCGCATGGCATACAGGGCGGGCATGATCATTCCACGCCGGTTGTTCCAGTCCTTCTGGCTGAGCTGCAGCGGGCCGCCGCCGAGGCTGCTCAGGTGGTCCATGCCGAACACCACCACGGTGTCGTACTGGCCGACCTTGAGCGCCTGCAGCGCGAGATTCAACGCAGTGGCGCCGCTGGAGCAGGCGTTGTCCACGTTGTAGACCGCGCCGCCCTCGGCATGCAGCTCGCGCAATGCACGCTGGCCGGGCAGCATGGCTCCGAGCGCGTTGCCGCAGTAGAACGCCTGCACCTGCGAGAGCTGCGTGCCGGCATCGGCCAGGGCATCGAGAATCGCTGCCTGGGCCATGGCCTCTTCGGTCAGTTCGGGAAAGCGGCCGAAGTCCGTGATGCCGACCCCGGTGATCAGTGGTTGGTTCATCTCGCATCACTCCTGGAAGGCATAGTCGGGCGTGCCGTCCGGCAACGCGAAGGGCACCACCCTCAGGCGGCTGCCGATGGCAGGCGCCTCGGTGCCGAACAGCAGCCGCCCGAACGCACGAACGCCAGGCGCGAAGTCGACCATGGCCAGGCCGTAGGGCTGCTTCTCCTTGCCGGGGTGGACGATCGTGAAGCTGTAGAGGGAGCCGGTCGGACCGAGCTCGATCTCCTCGACCTTCTGGTCGTCGTGAACGAATTCGATCGGCGGGAACTGGGGTGGCTGGCTGGCCACGCGTGTGGCGACAAGCACCATGCCGCCGGGGGTGTCACGGAAGGGGGTTTCCGTTCGCTTGATGATCTTCAAAAGGTGTCTCCTGTTCGTGTGGAGCGGGCCACAGCGACAGCAAGTATCGAGACGCACCTCCTCGTGGTCATTGGATTTCTGCTCGGCATTCTTTAGCTGCGCTAAAGCATGCGAAGCATGCAGCCAGGCTAAAGAGAGGCCAGCCAAACTGAAAGGACGGCGACCCGGGTGCAACCGCATACTGGGCCGATGAAAGAACAAATCAACGTACCGGTCACCTTGATGCGCGGTGGCACGAGCAAGGCCGTTTTCCTCTCGCAGCAGCACGTGCCCGCCGATGCCGAGGCGCGCCTTCGATTCCTGCTGGCCCTGTTCGGCAGCCCGGATGTGCGGCAGATCGATGGGCTCGGCGGCGCAGACATCCTGACGAGCAAGTGCGCCATCATCGGGCCGCCGTCGCGCCCGGATGCGGACATCGACTACACCTTCGTGCAGATCGGCATCGACCAGCCCACGGCCAGCTTCGAGATCGTCTGCGGCAACATTTCGTCGGCCACGGGGGTGTATGCGTTGCAGGAGAAGCTGGTTCCGGTGCAGGAACCCGTCACCACCGTTCGGGTGCACAACACGAACACCGGAAAGATCCTCCGGATGGCCGTGCAATGCGCCGACGGCGAGCCACGCGTGGAGGGCAACAGCGAAGTGGACGGCGTGCCGGGCACCGGTGCAGAGGTGGCACTGGATTACTCCGACACCAGCGGCTCCACGACCGGCAAGCTGCTGCCCACGGGGCAGGCGCGCGATTGGGTCCACGTGTCGAAGCTCGGCCGCGAAATACCGGTGTCGGTGGTCGACGTCGGCACGGCGTGCGTGTTCATCCGCGCGGCGGACCTGGGCATCACCGGCACGCAACTGCCGGGCCAGCTCGGCCCCGAGATCTACGAGATGGCCGAGGAGGTGAGGCGCTGGGTCGTCGAGCGCTGCAATCTTCCGTCGTCGGGAATCCTGACGCCGTACCAGATCCTGATCAGCGAAGCGCAGGACTACCGGACCATTGCCGGCGACCGCGTCGTGCAGTCATCGGAAATCGACTTCGTCGCGCGCATGGTGCTCAACGGTGGCGCCATGCACAAGGCATTCCCCGGTGGCGGCTCGGTCTGCCTCTCGGTCGCGGCGCAGATCGCGGGAACCATTCCAGCCGAAGCGCGGGGCACGCATGCCGGTCCGGCGCGCATCCGCATCGGCCATCCGAGCGGGGTGCTCAAGATCTTCGCGAATGTCGAGCATGCGGGCGAAAACGAATGGACGGTGCGCGAAGTGCACTTCACGCGCACGGCGCGGCGCCTGTTCGACGGAACGGCCTATGTGCGGCGAGCGCGTCTCGAGCTGCCCGCAGAAGAAGGCACGTCCGTGCGTGCGGGTACCGCGGTGACGTCGCCATGAGTGCCCAGGATCTTTTCTCGCTGCAGGGCCGCACGGCGCTCATCACCGGTGGCTCGCGAGGCATCGGCCGCATGATCGCCGAGGGGTTCCTGGCGCACGGCGCACGCGTCTACATCAGCGCGCGCAAGGCCGAGGCCTGCGACCTGGCCGCGCGGGAACTCGCGGGCACGGGCCACTGCGTATCGCTGCCGCACGACGTGTCCACGGTCGCGGGCTGCCAGGCGATGGCCGACGCCTACGCCCGCCATGAGTCGACGCTGGACATCCTGGTCAACAACGCCGGGGCTGCATGGGGAGACGACTTCGACGCTTTTCCGGAGAGCGGCTGGGACAAGGTGGTCGACCTGAACCTGAAGACGCCTTTCTTCCTGACGAAGGCGCTTGCCGGACCGCTGCGCGCGGCGGCCAGGGCACGTGTGGGGAAGATCATCAACATCGCTTCCACCGACGGCATCGGGCTCAACCCACAGGAGAACTACTCCTACGTTGCGAGCAAGGCCGGACTGGTTCACCTGACGCGGCGCATGGCGATGCGGCTGGCGCAGGACAACATCGCGGTCAGCGCTATTGCGCCGGGCGCATTTCCCTCCGAGATGAACCGCAATGCCCGCGACCATGGGCAGGCGCTGTCGGGGCACATTCCCGCCCGGCGCATCGGCACGCCGCAGGACATCGCAGGTGCGGCCATATTCCTGGCCTCGCGCGCGGGAGACTACGTGATGGGTGCCACCCTGGTGGTGGACGGCGGCGTGACCCACGCGCGCCCCTACCGGTAAAGGCTTGAAGCGGACGCCCCTCATCCCCCGGCCATCAGCCGGTCATTGATGTACGTGGCGGGAGGCTTGCCGAACGCCTTCTTGAACATCGTGATGAAGGCCGAGGGCGACTCATAGCCGAGGTCGTAGGCGACCTGCTGCACGGTCGCTCCTCCGGACAGTTCCCGAAGCGCGACCATCATGTGCAGTTGGCGTCGCCAGCGTCCGAAGCTCAGGCCGGTCGAGGCCGTGCACAGCCGGTTCAGCGTCCGCTCGCTCATGCCCAGCTGGTGGGCCCAGTCCTTCTGCGTACGGCGGTCGGACGGGTCGCGCATCATGGCGCGCGACACCTTTCGCAGCCGCGCATCCTCGGGCATGGGCAGGGAAACCTCCTCCTTCGGCATGGCGCAGAGCTGGTCCAGCAGCACATGGGCGAGCCGATCGGTTGACCCGCCGGGCTCGTAGGAGGGTGGTTGTTCCGCCAGGTACTGGATCATCTCGCCGAGCATCGGGCTGATGCGCAAGGTGCAGCAGCTGGCGGGCAGGGGCGCGGCATCGCGCGCAACGAACAGGTAGAAGATCACGGCGTTCGCCGTGCTGTGGTTGCTGTGCGGCGTGCCGCCCGGAATCCACACGCCCGCTTGGGGCGGAACCATCCACATCGCACCGGGCACGTCGCAGGAGACCGCCCCGCGCAGGGCCATCACCAGCTGGCCCGATCGATGCACGTGAATCGGGACCTCGCGCTCGCGCTCCTCGACATCCACGCGATGCGCCATGACGGGCACCGACGGCTCGTAGTCCAGGTCGAGGCTGGCGCGAGACGTCGCACGGACGGAACGGTTCATCCGGGATGACCGAAAAGAGAAATCATTTGTCCAAGTTTACGATTCTTGCCTTGCATGCAGATGCCTAGCATCGATGCATGCAAATGATTCGCAACAAGTTTGAGACCGGATCGACGCCTTCGAGCCCGATCTCCAGGGGCGCCGCATGATCGCGCGGCCTCGTTTCTCCAGGCAGGAGTGGCTCTTTTCGCTCAAGAGCTTTTTCGCGGCCATGCTCGCGCTGTACCTGTCCAGCCGTTTCGGGCTGCCCCGGCCCTTCTGGTCCATGATGACCGCGTACATCGTGGCCCATCCCCTGGCGGGCCATGTGCGCTCGAAGTCGCTCTACCGCCTGTGCGGCACCGTGCTGGGATGCGCGGCCACCGTGGTGCTGATCCCGTCGCTGTCGGGGTCGCCCGTGCTTCTGTCGCTCGCGCTGGCGCTGTGGGTGGGCTCGTGCCTCTACCTGTCGCTGATGGACCGAAGCGCGCGCTCCTATGCCTTCATGCTCGGAGGCTACTCTGCGGCACTGATCGGCTTTCCGCTGGTGGACGCGCCCGCGGCGATGTTCGACACCGCCGTCGCCCGAACCGAGGAGATCGCGCTGGGCATCGTCTGCGCGAGCCTCGTGCACAGCATCGTCCTGCCCGCCAGCCTCGCGCCTTCACTCCTCGGACTGATCGACCGCACATTGGGCGATGTACGCCGATGGGCCGGCGACCTGATGAGCCCTGGTGCCGACGATGAGACAGGCAACCGGCTGGCACAGGACAGGCGGCGCATCGCCACCGACATCACCCAGTTGCGCCTGCTGGCCACCCACGTGCCCTTCGATACCGGCGGCCTGCGTTGGACCCGACATGCCGTGGGCGACCTGCACGACGGCCTTGCGGCACTGACGCCTTCGCTTTCGGCCCTGGAGGACCGGCTGGCAGCCTTGCGCGATGCAACAGGCGGTGTGCCCGACCCGGTCGCCCGAGTCATGGCACAAGGCTGCGCCTGCCTCGATGCCGATGCGCCGCCCGGCGCCTTGGACGGCGTTCGCGCCGCTGCCCGGGCGGAGGGCGCGGACCGGCGGAACTCGTCCTGGGTGCGTGCGCTGAATATCGACGTTGCCGCCCATGTCGACGAACTGGTCGCCGGATGGCGCCGGTGCAACGCGCTTCGCGTCGACATCGCCGCCGGGCTGGCCGGCCACGCGCCGCCTCCGAAGCGGGGAGAGGCTTCGCGACCCGTCCTCCACGTGGACAGGGGCCTGGCGCTGCGCTCCGCATTCACGGTCGTGCTTTCCACCTGCATCGCATGCGCGGCGTGGATATTCAGTGGTTGGCGGGCGGGCTCGTCGATGGCCATGGCGGCGGCGGTCTTCTGCAGCTTCTTCGCCACCATGGACGACCCCGTGCCGGGCATGCACAAGTTCCTGGTCGCTTTGCTGTGGTCGATGCCGGTGTCTGCCTTTTACATCCTCGGCGTCATGCCGCTGGCGCACGACTTCGGCATGCTGGTGCTGTGTATCGCGCCCTTGTTCCTGGTCGTGGGCGGCTACCTCGCTCGTCCGGCAAGCAGCCTCACGGCACTGGGCATGTTTTTCGGCGTGGCCGGCACGCTGGCCCTGCACGACATTGCCAGCGCCGACTGGGTCAGCTTTCTCGAGGGCAATCTGGCCCTCTTCGCCGGTGCCCTGATTGCCGCGCGCGCCACCGCCATCGTGCGCAGCGTGAGCAGCGAATGGAGCGCGCAGCGCATCCACCGGGCCACCTGGCGCGATCTTTCCGAGATGGCAACACGCCCGAAGCGCGCGCTGGCGCGCGACGCGTTCACAGGCCGCATGCTGGACCGCATCGCGCTGCTGGTCCCGCGCACCGCTGGCGGCCCCGCAGACCAGGGTGGCGAGGCGGCGCCGCTCGCCATGCGCGAACTTCGTATGGGCGCCAGCATTGGCGCTCTTCAGCAGCATCGCCACCTGCTGCCCGAAATGCCTGTGCGCGAGCTGCTGGCCGCGCTCGAACGAGCCTTCCTCGCCCGAGCCACGGAATCGCCGCCGCGGCTCGACGCGCTGTTGCCGCAGATCGACCGGCTGCTGGCCCTTTGCCTCGCAAGCACCGCGTGCGAGCCCGCTGTCTCGGCCCTCGTGGGGTTGCGCAGGGATCTCTTTCCTTCTGCGCCTTCGGACCTGCAACCATGATCGAAACAAGCTTCTTCGGCCTCTACGTTCCCGGCCTGCTCCTGCTCGCAGGAGGCGCGATGGCTTGCGCCTGGTGGATTCGCCGCTTGCTGTCGCTGCTCGGTGTCTACCGGTGGGTGTGGCATCCACCGCTCTTCGATCTGGGGCTGTATCTCCTGTCGCTCTATGCGTTGGTCCGGCTGACCGGCGCCATCTCCTCCTGAACTGACCCGTTGTCCCGCTGCTCGACCATGAATACCAAATCCGTCCGTCTTCCCGCCTGGCTGCCGCGCCCGGTACCCTCCCTCTTTCGCATGCTGCTGACCGCGCTGATCGCCGCGGCCGCCTGCTGGGCAGCCCTGCAACTCTGGGACCACTATGAACTGGCACCCTGGACACGCAACGGCCGGGTGCGGGCCGACGTCGTCCAGGTGGCGCCTGATGTTTCCGGCATGGTGGCCGCCGTGGCGGTGCGCGACAACCAGCCGGTCGCGGCGGGCGAGTTGCTCTTCTCGATCGACGCAGCCCGCTTCACGCTGGCGCTGCAGCAGGCCGAGGCTGCAGTCGCCGCCCAGCGGATCGTCATCGGCAATCAACAGGTCGCGCTGGCCCAGGCGCAGCGCGAGCGCCGCCGCAACGACGAACTGGAGGGGCTTGTCGCGCAGGAGGTGCGCGAGCAGTCGCGCCTGCGCGTCGAGCAGGCCAGAGGTGCGCTGCTGGCTGCCGAAACGGCTCTGCGCCAGGCGCAGGTGGCGCTCGAGGTGGCGCGCCTGAACCTGCAGCGCTCAGGAGTGCGCGCGCCCGCGGCGGGACGTGTCACCAATCTCGATCTGCGCCAGGGCGCCTATGCGACCGCAGGCCACCCCGCATTGGCGCTCGTGGCTGACGATTCGATCTACGTCGAGGGTTACTTCGAGGAAAACAAGCTGGCGCGCATCCGGTTGGGCGACCGGGTGCGTGTGACCCCCATGGACGCGCCCGCCCTTGAAGGCGAGGTAGAGAGCATCTCTGCAGGCATCGGCGACCGCGACCGCAGCACCGGTGCCAACCTGCTGCCCAGCGTGAATCCCACATTCAACTGGGTGCGGCTCGCGCAGCGCGTTCCGGTGCGGGTAAAGCTCGACCCGCTGCCGGCCAATGTTCGCCTGGTCGTCGGGCAGACCGTCTCCGTCGAGGTGATGGAGGACCGGGCAGCTTCTGCCGCCGCCGCGGCTCGCGTTCAGGAGCCGCGGTCATGAAGCCGCCTCGCGTCCTCGCTCTCGCAACCGCTGCCGTATGTGCGCTGCTGGCTGGCTGTGCCCATGGTCCCGTCGGCCCCGACTACGTCGCTCCGGCCGCGCTCACCGCAGCGCAGTCTGCTTCGGCCGGGCCGTTCCTCTCCGGCGGCGCGGCCGCATCGGACGCAACGATGCCTGTGCACTGGTGGCGCCTTTTCGACGACCCGCAGCTCGACGGCCTGATCGCCCAGGCCCTGGCGCACAACACCGATCTGCGGCAAGCCCTGGCCACCTTCGAGCGTGCCGTGGCCCTCGAGGCCGAGGCGCACGGGAGCGAACAGCCATCGGTCACTCTCCAGGGCGGCCCGAGTTTCGGTCACGTCTCGGGCTTGTCTGTGCTGCAGCCCGACCATGTGCCACCGAGCCGTCACAACTACAGCATGGGCATGGCCGTGTCCTATCAATTGGATCTCTTTGGCCAGTTGCGCCGCGCCGTCGAAGCCGCCGAAGCGGATGCCGGCGCTGCAGGCGCCGCGGTGGACCTGGTGCGCGTGAGCGTTGCCGGCGGGACGGTGCAGGCATATGGTTCGGTGTGTTCCGCCGGCCTGCAGTTGCGCGTGGCACAGGCGTCGATGCGCCTGCAGGAGGATGCGCTCGGGCTGGCGCTGCGGCTGCAGCGTGCGGGCAGGGCCGGCACCATGGATGCCGCGCGTGCGCGCGCCCAGCTCGAGACCCTGCGCGCCGCGATCCCTGCGCTGGAAGCCCGGCGCCAGCAGGCGTTGTACCGGCTCGCCACGCTCACGGGTGCCGCGCCGCGCGACTTTCCGGAAGCCATCAGCCATTGCGAGCAGCCTCCACGCGTGGCCGGACTGCTGCCCGTGGGCGACGGCGCTGCGCTGCTCGCCCGGCGCCCCGACGTGCGGCAGGCCGAGCGAAGCCTGGCCTCCGCGACGGCGCGAATCGGTGTCGCGACGGGCGATCTCTATCCCAAGGTGACGCTGGGCCTCTCATCGGCGTCCGCCGGCTTTGTCGAACGGTTCGCCAACCGAGAGACTTTCAGCTACAGCGTGGGGCCGCTGATCAGCTGGTCCTTTCCCAACACGGGTGTCGCGCGAGCGCGCATCACCCAGGCTGAAGCAACCGCTCGCGGCGCGCTCGCGCGATTCGAAGGCATCGTGCTGAATGCGCTGCGAGAAGCCGAAGCCGCGTTGGATGCCTATGCCCGGGAGCTCGACCGCCATGCGGCGCTCGCTGCCGCACGCGACCAGAGTCTGACCGTGGCCGATCAGGCGCGGGCGCTGCTGATCAGCGGAAAGGTTGGCCAGTTCGATGCGCTGGACGCCCAACGCACCCTGGCCTCGCACGAAGCCGCGCTGGCTGAGTCCGACGCCCGGTTGGCGGAGTACCAAGTCGGGGTATTCATGGCCCTGGGGGGCGGATGGGAGAGCGGTTCCACTGCGTCGCCCCCGTGAGGGCGAAGGGCAGTCATCTGCAATGGGCCACTTCGCGAGTGACAGGATGAAAGATGGACGGATTCGAGCTCCTCAGGACCTTTGCAGAAGTCGCCTTCCAGGGCAGTTTCTCGCGCGCAGCGGGCAGGCTTGGTATCTCGAAGGCCAGCGTGAGCAAGCACGTCGCGGCGCTGGAGGCTCGCTTCAACGTGCGTTTGCTCAACCGTTCGACGCGTTCGGTCTCCCTCACGGACGCGGGCCGCTTGCTGCAGGCGCGATGTGCGCCGCTGATGGAGATGATCGAGCAGACCACGAGCGAACTGCAGGCACGGGGCTCGCACCCGAGCGGCCGCTTGCTGATCACGGCACCGCACGGGATGGTTCAGACCGCGTTTCCGCGTCTGCTGGGAGACTTCCTCACAAGCCATCCCGACGTGCAGGTGGACCTGAAGCTGAGCAACCGCGTGATCGACCTGGTTGAAGAGGGGGTGGACATGGCCTTGCGGTTCGGGCGGATCGGCGACGAGAACCTGATCGTACGGCGCCTGCGCCGGATGGGACTGACCCTTTGCGCCACACCGCGTTACTGGGCGCGGCGCGGCATTCCGGTACATCCCGATGACATGCGAAAGCACGATGTCCTCGCCTACTCGGTCGTGCCCGGGCCGCCACAGATTGCGTTTGAGGTGGACGGTCGGCCCTATAACGTCCCCGTTCGGGGACGCATGGACGCCAACGACGCGAGTGCGTTGATCGGCGCAGCGCTGGCGGACATTGGTGCGGTATGTGTTCCCGAGCTGCTCGCGCAACCCTACGTGGAAGGCGCCCATCTGGTGCCGGTTCTTCAGGACTTCATGCCCGGCGACATCTGGCTCTATGCAGCCTACGCACAGCGCCGCCAGAACAGCGCCGCGCTGCGCGCACTGCTCGCGATGCTGGAAGTTCGTATGCGGGACAGCGTGCCTTCCCTTGCGGTCTTGACAGGTGCTGCACCTCCTGCATGAGGTAAGGCGCCGAAGTGATAGTCATGCACGCCTCGTGCAGACAGGAGGTACTTCTGAAGCTTGTAGTCCTGACCCTCGACCGACTCTTCAATCAGCTCAATGCGGTTGATCTCGGCGACGTTGTCATGCGACGAGCTTGCCCCCAGGTGGCCTCGCCGATTCGCTTCACCAGTGCCACGCTCGCATCCGAGTACGAGCTCGGCAGACGCAATTCGCCCAGGAGCCTCGCATTCTTGATCTGCAAGAGAAAAGTCTCGAGGCGGGCGATGTTTCCCGCATGCAATACGGCAAGACCAAGTCCTGCAGGAGGTGAAGGTATTCGTGGATGAACGTCGATTCGTTCTGAGCCAGCAGATCTTCAGGCGCCTGGTCGGCATCGATGCGGATGATAAAAAATGCTGGCTCGTAGGCGCTGCCGGTGTTCTTTAGAAACATGGATGCAGTTCCCTCCTGCTCGGGCCAGCGCATCGCTGTGTGCCCGCTCGATGTAGCCTAAAAGTATGTCGCGATATTGCGATTGTCAGTCAGTTCCTACTCAGGTATCTTGATGTTTCAAAAGAACACTCGAGGGATCCCAAATGGGAGTGCTGGAGGCGGCTGTACAGCCGCAGGGGGAGGAAGGGGCACGGCCGCAAGAAGCACCTGATGCAGGGGGTGCTGCAAACCCGTCTCTCGTCGCGCTGTGCACCCTCGCCCGCTTCCACCAGATCGCGGCCGATGCCTCGCTGCTGTCGCATCAACTGGGCCTTGCATCTTCCGAGGTTGTCGACACCGCCACGCTGCTGCGCGCAGCCAAACACCTGGGCCTGAAGGCCAAGTCCTCCCGCACAACACTTGATCGCCTGTCCCTGACGCCGCTGCCGGCATTGGCAGTGCTTCGTGGCGAGGATGGCTCCGAACGCTTCGTCATCCTCGCCCAGTGCGACGCCCAACGCGTCCTGCTCCAAGACCCTTCCTCTTCGAATGGTCGCCCGGTCATCGAACCCCTGGAAGTCTTCGCCTCGCACTGGAGCGGCGAACTCATCCTCATCACCAGCCGCGCAAGCCTGGCGGGTGAACTCGCCAGGTTCGACTTCTCCTGGTTCATCCCCAGCCTCGTCAAGCACAGGAAGCTGCTGGGCGAAGTGCTCTTCATCTCCTTCATCCTGCAGCTGTTCGCGCTGGTCAGCCCGCTGTTCTTCCAGGTCGTCATGGACAAGGTGCTCGTGCACCGCGGCCTCACGACGCTCGATGTGCTCGTCATCGGCTTGCTGGTCGTCGTTATCTTCGAGTCGCTGCTCAATGGCCTGCGCAGCTACGTCTTCAGCCACACCACGAACCGCATCGATGTCGAGCTCGGGGCAAGGCTGTTCCGGCATCTGGTCCAGTTGCCCCTGGCCTACTTCCAGGCCCGGCGCGTGGGCGATTCGGTCGCCCGCGTGCGCGAACTCGAGAACATCCGCAGCTTCCTGACCGGCAACGCCTTGACGGTGCTGCTGGACGTCGTCTTCTCCATCGTCTTCGTGGCGGTCATGCTGTTCTACAGCGTGCCGCTGACGCTCATCGTGCTGGCGAGCATGCCGCTGTACTTCGGGCTGAGCCTGGCGGTGGTGCCCATCCTGCGCCGGCGCCTGGACGAGAAGTTCGCGCGCGGCGCGGAGAACCAGGCCATGCTGGTGGAGACCGTCAGCGCAGTGCAGACCGTCAAGGCCACCGCGCTCGAGCCCGCCTTCGCCCGGCGCTGGGATAACCAGCTCGCGGCCTACGTCTCCGCCAGCTTCCGCACCCAGAACCTCGCGAGCTGGGCGCACGAAGGCGTCAACCTCATCGGCAAGCTCGTCAATGCCGCCACGCTCTGGTACGGCGCGCACCTTGTCATGAACAACGACCTGACGGTCGGCCAGTTCGTTGCCTTCAACATGTTCGCCCAGCGCGTGTCGCAGCCCATCATGCGCATGGCCCAGCTGTGGACCGACTTCCAGCAGACCGGCATCTCCATGGCCCGGCTCGGGGACATCCTCAACACCCGCACCGAGGTGCCGCCGAGCACCGCCGCCCAGCTCCCGGCCCTCAAGGGCCGCGTCACGCTGGACAACCTCACTTTCCGCTACCGCCCCGAGGCAGCGCCTGTGCTCAATGGCGTCAGCCTCGATGTGCGCCCCGGCGAAGTCATCGGCATCGTCGGGCGCTCGGGCTCGGGCAAGAGCACGCTGACCAAGCTCGTCCAGCGCCTGTACACCCCCGAGCAAGGACGCTTGCTGGTCGACGGCATCGACATCAGCCTGATCGATGCGGCGCAGCTCAGAAGACAGGTGGGCGTGGTGCTGCAGGAGAACACCCTCTTCAACCGCAGCGTGCGCGAGAACATCGCCATCGTCGATCCGGCAGCGCCGCTGGATGCGGTGATCCAGGCGGCGCAGCTGGCAGGCGCCCATGAGTTCATCAGCGAGTTGCCCGAGGGCTACGACACCATGGTCGGCGAGCAGGGTGCAAGCCTCTCGGGCGGGCAGCGCCAGCGCATCGCCATCGCCCGGGCCCTGTTCACCCACCCGCGCATCCTGATCTTCGACGAGGCGACCAGTGCGCTGGACTACGAGAGCGAGGCCATCGTGCAGCGCAACATGGCGCACATCTGCAAGGGGCGAACCGTCTTCATCATCGCCCACCGCCTGAGTGCGGTGCGACATGCGAACCGCATCATCGTGATGGACAAGGGCCGGATTGTCGAAGGTGGCACGCACGAGAGCCTGCTGAGCAGGCCCAAGGGCATCTATGCGCACCTGTGGGGCATGCAGGGCGGTGAGCAGCCGACGGAAGCGGAAGGCTCGAAGGGCATGGGAACTCCAGCATGACGCCCGAAGTGTCTACAACGGCTCCTGCGGCCAATGCGCCCAGCGTTCGGCATCCGGTGTTTGAGCTGCTGGGGCGCTACCGTGCGGTCTTCAAGGCGGCTTGGAAGCACCGCCACGAGCTGGCTGGCCCGAAGCGGCTGACTGATGAAGCAGCCTTCCTGCCGGCGGCCCTGAGCCTGCAAGACACCCCCGTGCATCCCGCGCCCAGGCGGCTGGCCTATGCGCTGATCGTGCTGTTCCTCATTGCATTGATCTGGGCCATCTTCGGGCAGGTCGACATCGTGGCGGTGGCGCCGGGCAAGATCATCGTGAGCGAGCGCACCAAGATCATCCAGCCGCTGGAGGTGAGCGTGGTCAAGCGGGTGCTGGTGAGGGATGGGGATCATGTCGAGGCAGGCCAACCGCTGGTCGAGCTCGATCCCACGATGGCCACGGCTGACAGGACGAACGTCAACGAGCAGCTGAAGGCGGCGCAGTCCGAAGTCATGCGTACCCGGGCGTTGCTGAAGGCACTGAATGCCGCGGATGCACATGCGCCGGATCTGGGCAAGGCCACTCCGGCAGGCTGGACCGATGAGGACCTGAGTTCAGCCCGCGCGGAGCTGAATGACGAATGGAGCGACATCACGGCCAAGCTGGCCAGGGCGGCCGCGGAGATCAACCGGCGTCAGGCGGAGATCGCGACTGCGCGCGAGGTGGTCACCAAGCTGGAGACCACGCTTCCCATCGCAAGACAAAGAGAAGCCGACTTCCGCCAACTGGCCGACCAGGGCTTCATGTCCAGCCATGCGAACCAGGATCGCACACGGGAGCGCATCGAGATGGAGCGGGACCTGGCGACGCAGCGAGCGAAGCTGGCGGAAGCCAACGCCACGCTGAGGGAAAGCGAGAACACGAGAACTGCCTATATCGCGGAGACGAAGCACAGCCTGAGGACAAGAGAGACAGCTGCTGAGCTCAAGCGCCAGCAAGGCACGCAGGACCTGGCGAAGGCAGGCCAGCGAGAGCGGCTCACCACGTTGAAGGCCCCAGTGGCGGGCACCGTACAGCAGCTCGCCGCACACACCGAAGGCGGCGTGGTCACGGAGGCTCAGCCCCTGATGGTGATCGTGCCCGATGGGGCGCAGGTGACGGCCGAGGTGACGCTGGAGAACAAGGACATCGGTTTCGTGAGTCCGGCGCAGGAAGCGGCGATCAAGCTGGAGACGTTTCCGTACACCCGCTATGGGACGGTGAACGCGACCGTGAAGACGGTGACGGCCGATGCGGTCAATGACGAGAAGCGCGGGGCGATCTTCCCTGTGACGCTCAGCCTGAGTTCCACCACCATCGATGTGGATGGCATGCCGATCAAGCTCAGCCCGGGGATGAACCTCACGGCGGAGATCAAGACGGGGAAGCGGCGAATCATCGAGTTCCTGCTCAGCCCCGTTCAGAAGGCCACCAGCGAGAGCCTGAGAGAGAGATGACGCCGCGTTCGTCGCGGGCGACTTGCAGAGGACCATGTGCTTGGTGCTGAGATATTGAGAGCGAAAGCAACCGATTGCAAATACTTAAGAGGAGATTGATTCAATGAATTCGAGGATTCCCAAGTCTGGAGGTCGCTGTCTTCGAACCTCCTTAATTTTATTGGCAAGCCTGTTTGCGGCGTCGTTTTTTTTTATTTCAGCTCACGCTTCTTCTACTGCTGCAACCATTGCAACGCCCTGTGAAATGGAGTGGGAGGCGCAGAAGTATGCGCAGCCACAATTGCCGCAAAAAAATGCAAGGCAAAGAGCCTTGGCTGAGCGAGGTGATGCTGACGCACAGTATTTCATGGGTCTGACATCACTCAATGAAGAAGAGCGGATGGCTTGGCTCAAGAAGGCAATTGCCGGCGGATCCAAAGGCGCAGCCGCATACTATGCCTATGAATTAGATGATCGCTGGAAAACACAGCCGATTGATCCTTCGAAACCAAACGGCCCGTATCAACCGGTAAATCGAATATTGCTCGAGAACTTGCTAAAGCCCGTAATTGACGCGGCACAGGCAGGTGACCCGCAAGCAGCAACTCATTTGATGCAGATGACCCGCCAACGATGGGACTATGCGGCACACGGAAATCACCCTTTTCTAAAACTCACGGATATTCCTAAATGGGCCTCTATTGCCGCGCGGGGGGGCAATCCAGCGGCGGCAGAGCTGTTGTGCGTCGCGCACGACCGAGACCATCTCAGTCTCGATGGTCTGGAAAAAAGCGACGAGCAGGCCTTCTATTGGTGCTCGATGGCTGCTCCGAGAACTTGCTCCGTCGCCGCGAAAAGTATCTTGTCAAAGCTATATGCAAGAGGAGTTGGCACACAAAAAAATGAAGGACTAGCGAAGTATTGGTCCGATAGGTTCAAAAAATCTTCTGATGGAATTTTGACGGAGCGCTTGGAAACGACGCCTCTGCCCATGTCGACACGCTAATAACCGAAGGATTGTCATGACTGAAGAAGTGGTTCCAACTTTCGATGAAATTCGAGCTGAAATCATTCGGCTAAGCCCTACTCGACAAGGTATTTCCCCCAATGCAAATATAAAAATCTGCATCTTGACCGATAGCCTGATCGAAGGGCTCTATGAAATTGGGACATTCGAAGAATGGAAGGCCAAGTACTATCCGTTGGGGAATATCTCGGACAAAGAGATTCGAGAAAACTACGAAGATGCAAAAAGCATCAATGCCAGCGTCAGTCGGTCTGCGCTAGATGCCAATGGACAGCCAGTGAAGGTTGCATTTACGGAGGCCGAGAAGGAGATCATCAAGGCGCAAGTCGTGAAGCTTTGGGGCGATGTCACCAACCTAACTTTCACATTTGTTGACGACCCCAGCGAGGCAGATATTCGAATTGGAATCTACGGGGAACGAGCCCCTGGGACTTCGGTCACACCTGTCTCCATGAACTTCGTACCGGGAGGAGGCCGAGCAGATTCCGGATACTCAGGTCCCCAGCGGCCGAATGACGTGTTTCTGCAAGGCTTCAACGCGCTCAACGGCATGGATGCGCGCAATATCAATGATCTTGCGCATGAATTTGGGCACGCCCTGGGGTTGTCTCATCCTGCTCGCGGCCGCCAATCGGATGGAACCATCGATGGGGCACTGGCAAAGAAGTACGACTCGCTTCAATGGGCGCTGATGAGTTACAGCAACAACAGCGGCGGTCGCTTGCAAAGTACCACGCCAATGCTGTTTGACGCTGTCGGGTTGGAGGCGCTGGGGTTGCTTCGCAGTGACATCAACTTGGGTGACACGGAGCACATCATCGATGCTGTCAACGGCGCCAAGATCATCATGGATTCTGGCGGGACCGATACCTTGGCGGCCAAGTACAAGGCTGCCGATGGAAGCATCCAGGTCAGCGACCTTTCTGCGGTCATCGATCTGCGAGCGACAAATTTTGCAGAAGGAAAAACCTATCTCAGTTCAATTCCCACCATCGGTGAGCACTTCAATAACGTTGCAATCTACCAGGGCGTACTTATTGAAAACGCCGTTGGCGGCAATGGCAATGACATGCTGATCGGCAACGATGCCGCGAACAAGCTTGATGGTGGCAAAGGAAACGACAGATTGGAGGGGGGCGCAGGTGCTGATACCTATGTCTTTGGAGCGAACTGGGGGAAAGACACGATCATTGACTCCGACGGTCTCGGCAGCATCCAGATCAACGGTCAGCCATTCGGCGGCCTGGCCAAGGCGAGTGGCGGGGGATGGGTCCTGAAGCTGGGTACAGGCACGTATCGGCTGAAGATCAGAGTGGCGCCGAATGACACAGAACCACAACTGGTCGTTACAAAGGACGGGGATCCCAAGAACAGCCTCGTCATTGAAAAATTCAAACTGGCGGACGCTCTAGGAAATGGCTATCTGGGCATCAAGCTTGCCAAGGGAGTCGTCGTCGCCATGGAGGGAGCAGGTGCCAATCCGCTCGAGGATCCTGACTTCGATCCGGCTACGGTGGCAGGCAGCAGCATCGTTCAAGAAGGCGCGGGCAAGACGGTCTCCTTCTACCTGGGGCGCCCTGCTCGCGCGGGTGAGACGCTGACGCTTTCACTCTCGGAGCTCGCGAGCCAGTTCCAGGTCGTGTTGGGCGACAGTACGGTCCCGATTGGCGACGCGATCATCGTGCTCAAGGAGGGGCAGACCTCGGTTTCTGTTGCACTGATCCAAGTCGGCGACGTCGACGAGGATGGCAGCGGCAATCTCACCGCGACCCTGCACGGACTCGATGGCGATGTCACCTCCAATGTCTGGGGCATTGAGTTGCGTGACGGCGGCGATGCCACCAAGACATACAACGGCGACCAACGGGCCTTGATCAGCGGCATCGAAGCAGACTTCAACGTGCACCCGGGTGATCCTGCTTTCAACACCTACAACTGGGGGGCCACGCAGTGGGCGCCCGATGGAACGCTGATTGGCGGGATCGCGGAGGAGGACTTCAACGACGTCATCTATGGCAGCGACGGCAAGGACCGGATGAACGGCTTGGGCGGCAACGACGCGCTGGATGGCCGAGCCGGTGACGACGTGCTGGACGGTGGCGTGGGCGATGATTTGCTCGCTGGCGGAGCGGGCAGTGACACGATCCGGGGCGGGGCAGGCAAGGATGTGATCCTGAGCGCCACGGGACTGAGTGCTTTTGCTCGTCAGCCAGATGACGAGTGGGCGCCACCGGGTGGTTCGACCGCCTGGACCCAGGGCAGCAACTGGGGCGTCTACTCCAGCGGTGGCAGTGGTCGAACGATCGAGGGCGGCGGTTCCATCTTCATGGACACCGCCGGAGACGTTGTGGACGCGGGCGACGGCGACGACATCGTCATTGCAGGGCGCGGCAACGATCACATCCAGGGCGGCGACGGTGACGATGCGCTCTGGGGACACGGCGGTGATGACGTTGTCCTGGGCGGGGACGGTGCCGACGCGCTCAATGGCGACGGGATCAAGGATTCTGGCTACTACCAGACAGTGGCGGACGCCGAGCACGGCAACGACTTTCTCGATGGTGGCGCGGGGGATGACGACATCACGGGCGGTGGTGCCAACGACGTGCTCTACGGTGGGCTGGGGGCGGACCTGCTTTGGGGTGATACCCGCAGCGAGGACGAGCTCGCTGGCGAGTTCCATGGGGAGGACTATCTGGACGGGGAGGCCGGAGACGACCAACTCGTCGGCGGCGGCAAGGACGACACCCTCTTTGGTGGCATCGGCAATGACAACCTGTGGGGCGACAACGACTCCGAAGAAAAGCTGGCCGGCGAGTTCCACGGGGACGACTACCTGGACGGCGAAGACGGCAATGACCAGCTGATAGGTGGTGGGGGGAACGACACGTTGCTCGGCGGAGCTGGCGCGGACGTCATGTTGGGCGACGACGATGCCAGCCAGCTGGAAGGCAGGTTCCATGGCGTGGACTATCTCGATGGCGAGGATGGGGACGACGAATTGACCGGCGGAGGCTCGGACGACACCCTGCTCGGCGGAGCCGGAGATGACGCGTTGCTGGGCGATTCATACAACGAGACCGACCTGGCGTCTGAGTTCCACGGGGACGACTACCTCGACGGCGGTGCGGGGGATGACCAACTGGTCGGCGGTGGCAAGGACGACGTCCTCTATGGCGGGGCGGGAAAAGACCGCATGTGGGGCGACCACGACAGCACGCAGAAGCTGGCCGGGGCCGCGCACGGCAATGACTACCTGGATGGCGGCGCCGACGATGACCTGTTGTTCGGCGGCGGAAAGGATGACACGCTCATTGGCGGCGACGGTGCCGACGAGCTTGTCGGCGATCTGGTCGAGGCGCAACTGGCCGGCGAGTTCCACGGGAACGACACGCTGGACGGCGGAGAAGGCGACGACCGTTTGTTCGGGTTGGGGAAGAATGACACTCTGCGTGGCGGTACCGGCAACGACCTGCTGATGGGCGACGGGCAAGTGTCGGAGCTCGCTGCGCAGTTCCACGGCAACGACTATCTCGATGGCGGTGACGGGAACGATGCTCTCTTCGGTGGCGGCGGCGACGACGTGCTGATCGGTGGTGCCGGGGATGACTTCCTCTCCGGGGAAGACCAGCAGAGCACGTTCTCGACAACAACGCTGACAGGCAACGATGCTCTCTATGGAGGTGATGGCAACGACACTTTGGTTGCGGGAGCAGGCAACAACTATCTGTCTGGCGATGCAGGCGACGACTATCTGTGGGGGAGCGGGGGAGACGACGTCCTGCTCGGTGGAAGTGGCAACGACTTCATCCGTTCGGGGGCCGGCAACGACACGCTGAACGGCGGAGAGGGCGCGGACTTCTACTATGTCGCCCTGGGCAGCGGTGCGAAGCACATCTCCGATGTGGATGACGACTCGCACAATGTGCTGGTGCTCGAAGGCGGGTTCAACTTCGGGCTTGTCCGACTCTCGCTCGGCTCGCTCGTGATCGGCGATGCTACGGGCACCACCGAGATTCATCTCGATGGTGTCGACTACGACGATCTGGCCGGGACTTCGCCTGTCCAGGAAATCAGGTTCTCCGATGGCGTGACGATGTCCATCGCGCAACTGATCGATGCCGTGCCTGTCGATATCCCGACGACCGAGTTCGCAGACACGGTGCGCGGTACTTCAGGCCGAGAGGTCATCCACGCCCTGGCCGGGGACGACGTGGTCGACGGCCGGGGCGGCAATGATTCCCTCGATCTTGGCGAGGGCAATGACATCGGCCGCGGCGGTGACGGCGACGACATCGTTCTCGGCGCGGGTGGCAACGACCAGCTCTACGGCGATGCCGGAAAGGACCGCTTGGAGGGCGGTGTCGGCGACGATCTGCTGGATGGCGGCTCGGACGACGACAGCCTGATCGGCGGAAGCGGTGATGACACACTCCTTGGCGCAGCTGGCAACGACGAACTGCTGGGCGAAGATGGCATCGATATCCTGAATGGCGGCGACGGCAACGACAGCCTGAGCGGTGGCACGGGCGACGATGCGCTGGAGGGCGGCACAGGAGATGACGTGCTGCTCGGAGGCGCTGGCGCCGACCAGTTGAACGGAGGCGAGGGTGCCGATCGCCTCGACGGAGGCCTGGGTGCCGACGCCATGGTCGGCGGCGCGGGCGATGACGAGTACCACGTCGACGATGCCGGCGACACCGTCAGCGAGGCACAAGGAGAGGGCCGCGATGCCATCTTCACCAGCATCGACTATGTTCTGGCCGAGAACATCGAAGACCTGCGCATCGTCCAGGGCTCCCTGGCCACGCACGCGACCGGCAATGCCGCGGACAACGCCATCGTGGGCAACAACCTCCTTGGCAGCACGCTGCGCGGCATGGCGGGCAACGACACCATCGATGGCGGCGCGGGCAACGACCTGCTGGACGGCGGCGAAGGCGCTGATCTGATGGCTGGTTTTACCGGCGACGATGAGTACCTCGTGGACGACGCCGGGGACCAGGTCAACGAAGCGTTCGCAAGCGGCGTCGACTCGGTCTTCGCCACCGTGAGCCATACGCTCTGGAGCAATGTCGAGAATCTGACGCTGGTGGGCCTCAATGCCCTGGATGGCGCCGGCAATGAACTGGCCAACGTTATCACCGGAAACGCGCTCGACAACACGCTCCGTGGCGAAGGCGGCAATGACACCCTTGTAGGCGGCGCGGGCAACGACGTCCTTGACGGCGGCAGTGGTGTCGACACGCTGGACGGTGGAGATGGCGACGACGTGTACAAGGTCGACAGCGCGCAGGACGTCATCGTGGAGGCTGCCGGCGGAGGCACCGACACGGTCATGAGCACGATCAGCTACGTGCTGGGGGCCGGTCTGGAGAATCTCACGCTGATCGGCCAGGATGGCCGCAACGGCACCGGGAATACCGGTGACAACGTCATCGTGGGCAACGAGTACGAAAACCGGCTGGATGGGGGCGGGGGCGAAGACCATCTGGAGGGCGGCGCGGGTGACGACACCTACGTGATCGACAGCGCCGGCGATGTCGTGGTCGAGCTCGAGGGCGAAGGCCGCGACACGGTGGAGATTGGGCGGAGCTTCTCGGTCTCGGAGATCGCGAACATCGAGAACGTGACGCTGACCGGCACGCTGAACATCAATGCCACGGGGGACGATGGCGACAACATCCTGATCGGTAATGCTGGTGACAACGTGCTCGACGGAGGCCTCGGGGACGACGTCATGGCGGGCGGTGCGGGCAACGACACCTACATCGTCGACGAGTACGACAACCGAGTCACGGAGCATCAGGATGAAGGCACCGACACCATCATCCGCAATTTCGACACGACCTACGTGCTTGAAGGCAACGTCGAAAACCTGACGCTCGCAGGCACCGTCTACCGGGGCAACGGCAACGAACTCGACAACGTCATCACCGGCAACGACGCCGACAACAACCTGCTGGGGCTGGGCGGCAACGACACGCTGATCGGCGGCGGCGGAGACGACGCGCTGTTCGGCTCCGAAGGCCAGGACACGCTGATCGGTGGCACCGGGGACGACTACTACGAGATCGATGACGCGGGCGACACCATTGTCGAGAACGTGGGCGAAGGCGATGACTTCGTTCGCTCCTCCATCAGCTGGACCTTGGGCGCCAATGTCGAGCGGTTGGCGCTGGATGGAACGGACGACCTCTATGCCACGGGCAACAACCTGGCCAACGGCCTTTGGGGCAACGACGGCAACAACCTGCTCACGGGCGGCCAGGGCAATGACTTCCTCTCGGGCGGGGCCGGCGACGACGTCTACGTGTTCAACGCAGGCGATGGCCAGGACACCATCGACAACACCGACGCAATCGATGCGCTCGACACGCTGCGCTTCGGTGCGGGCATTGGCGAGAACGATGTGTTGGCCTTCCAATCGGGAAGCCATATCTTCTTCAAGATCAAGGGAACCTCCGATCAGATCGCGTTCCTCGACTACTACGGCGCGAACACCCAGAGCGGCGGCGTCACGATGGACCACAAGATCGACCGTGTCGAGTTCGCCAACGGCACGGTGTGGGACCAGGCCATGATCCAGACGGTGGTGGACCGGGCCAACAACAATCACGCGCCGACCGTCAACAGCAACCTGCCGACCTTGCGGGCAAGCCAGGGCACCCTGTTCACCTATGTGGTGCCGCTCAACACCATCACCGACCCGGACGCGTGGGACTCGGTGATCTACAGCGCGACCATGCCCAACGGCGATCCGCTGCCGTCCTGGCTGTCCTTCGATGCACAGACGCGCACGTTCTCCGGGACGCCGACATCGGCCAACCTCGGCAGCCTGCAGTTCGTGCTCTGGGGCACCGACAACTACGGCTCCGGCACGGGTTTCTATGTCAACCTGAGCGTCACGCCGCCCAACCAGAGCCCGGTCATCGTCACGCCATTGGCCGACCAGAGCGTGGCCGAGGGCACCGCGATCAACTACACCATACCGTCTGGCTCCTTCACGGACCCGGACGCGGGCGACAGCCTGAGCTATGTGGCCACGCTCGCAGATGGTTCGGCGCTGCCTTCGTGGCTCAGCTTCAATGCCAGCACGCGCAGATTCACCGGCACGGTGCCCATCGGCTCGCTGCAGCCTTTGAGCGTGCGGGTGACGGCAACGGACCAGGGCGGGCTCGCCGTTCAGGACGTGTTCAACATTGCCGTGACGGTGCAGAACCTCACGCTCAATGGCACCACGTCGGCCGAAACGCTGACTGGCCGCTCGGGCAACGACACCCTCAATGGCAGCGGTGGAAACGACACGCTGATCGGCAACGCAGGTAACGACAGACTGAACGGTGGTACTGGCAACGACACGATGAGCGGCGGCACGGGAGACGACACCTACGTGGCGGACTCGACTTCAGACGTCGTGAACGAGAACGCCGGCGAGGGCACGGATACCGTGGAGTCGAGCGTGACGTGGACGTTGGGTGCCAATGTCGAGAGGCTGACGCTCACGGGTACGACGGCAATCAACGGCACCGGGAATGCACTGGACAACCTGCTGACCGGCAACAGCGCCGCGAACACGCTGACCGGCAACGCCGGCAATGACGTGCTCGATGGCTTGGCCGGCGCGGACACGATGAAGGGAGGGACCGGAGACGATACCTACTATGTCGACAACGCCTCCGATGTGGTGACCGAACTGGCGGGCGAGGGCACCGACACGGTGATCTCGACCATCACGCACACGCTGGCCGCCAATGTCGAGAACCTGCGCTTGAGCGCTACGGGTGCCGTCAACGGCACCGGCAACACGCTCGACAATATCTTGTATGCCGGTGCCGGGAACAACACGCTGAACGGGTTGGGGGGAACGGATACGGCTTCGTATCTCTACGCGGCCTCCGCTGTCACAGTCAGTCTGGCCGTCACCACGGCGCAGGCCACCGGCGGCTCGGGTAGCGATACGCTGCAGAACATCGAGAACCTGGAGGGCAGTGCCTTCAATGACACCCTCGCAGGCAACGCAGCTGCCAACGTGCTGGAGGGTGGTGCAGGCAATGACACCCTGACAGGCGGGGCCGGCAACGACACCTACCGCATGGAGAGAGGCCAGGGAAGCGACACGATCGTCGAGAACGATGCCACGGCGGGAAATGCCGATGTGGCCCTGTTCGGCGCCGACATCGCGACGGACCAGCTGTGGTTCCGCCAGGTCGGCAACAACCTCGAGGTGAGCGTGATCGGGTCTTCCGATCAGTTCACCTTGAACAACTGGTACCTGGGCAGCCAATACCACGTAGAGCAGTTCCGGACCAGCGACGGCCGCGTGCTGAGCGACAGCAACGTGCAGAACCTCGTGCAGGCGATGGCGAGCTTCTCTCCGCCGGCGGCGGGGCAGACTACGCTGCCGCCGAACTACCAAAGCAGCCTGAACGCCGTGATTGTTGCCAACTGGCAGTGATGGGCGTGCCTCGGGTGCATCCTTGTGTACCCGGGGCGCTGTTTTCAGGGACTGCTTCGCGCTGTCGCGATTCCGCTGGTTGAGGCAAGCGCAGCAGACCACGATCCGTGGCGGATCGGGATTTTCTGTCCGGTCGCCATGATGCGCTACCGGCACATGGACTGGCGTCTCGCAACTGGCTCAACCTGTTCGTGGAGCTCTACCTGGTGAAGCTGATGCCGGAGGTCAAACTGTATGTGACCTTCCAGCAGGCACGGCTCGCGTTTCTGTACTTTCTGTCAGAAATGGTCAGCTACCGCCGCGGCCCGAAGGCGGTCACAGCAGGACAGGAGGCTCGCTGCTGTCCTGCTGTGACGGTACTGCCGCATCGAGGCCATCCATGCTGGAGGCTTCCGTATCTGTCGGTGATGGTCATGCTGCGCGAGTAGCGCCATGTCGCAGAGACGTCACTGAACACACTGCCCGTGCCAGTGTCCGCTGCAGTACCTGGATGTCTGTTCATCTGAAGGCGGCAAGTGACCGAGGCGCGCTCCTATATTCAAGGGATGTGAACGTGCCCGGGCTCCTCTAGCATCCGGGTGCGTTGATCGGAGGAGAACGTGCCAGGAACAAGGACATATGCCATGCCAGCTTCACGGCTTCTTGGAGCGGTGCTGCTGGCATTCGCTGCCGCGACCGCTCAGGCGGAGACCACGCGCTACGTCGGCATGTGCGACGCGTCGGCGGCCGTCGGCCTCGGCTCCGATCATTTCGTCGTGGGCGACGACGAAAAGCACGTCTTGAATGTGTACCGTGTCGGCGAGCCTGCCGCTGTGAGCCAGGTGGACCTTGGGGCCTATCTCGGTGCCATCACGAGTTCTGGGGAGGCCGAGGAGATCGATATCGAGGGTGCTGCCCGGATAGGCGATCGGATCTACTGGATCGCCTCTCACGGCAGCAACGCAAAGGGGCAGCCGCAGCCTGCACGGCGCAGGTTCTTCGCGACAGCCGCGGTCGAGCACGTCTCGGTGCCGACCGCTCGGCCGCTCGGGACGCCACCCTACGCCCACCTGCTGGACAAAGCGCTGGCAGATCCCAGGATCGCGCCGCTGCTTGAGCGTGCGTCCAGGCTCGACCCTGAATCGGAGGAGGGGTTGAGCATCGAGGGTCTGGCGGCGGCACCGGGCGGAGGGTTGATGATCGGCTTGCGCAACCCCCGACCCCACGGGCAGGCGCTTGTCCTGCCTTTGCGCAACCCTGCAGCAGTGCTGGACAACGGGGCGGATCCCGTGTTCGGCGACGTGATCCGGCTGGATCTCGGCAAGCGCGGCATCCGCAGCCTGGAGTGGAGCGGCACCGAGTATCTGATCGTGGGCGGGCCGCACGGAGACCGCAGCAAGGACCCCAACGCTCTGAGCTTCGAACTCTTCAGATGGAGCGGCCCCGGGGCGCAACCGGTGCTGGTGCCGCAGCGCAAGTTTGCCGACCTTCATCCCGAGGCGCTGTTCAGGGTCAACGGCAATGGCCGCTGGTACGTGCTCAGCGACGACGGCGATATTCCCGTGGGAGACAGGAAATGCAAGAGCAAGAAGGTGCCGGACGAGAAGAAGGGCTTTCGGGGAACTTATCTGGACTGACCCGCGGCCCCCGTCACGGCTGGTGTATCGGCTCTGGGTATCGACATGCAGGAAGGACGGACATCATGAAACCACATCGCCTGACAGGCGCTTTCTTGCTGGCACTGTGCGTGGGCGCCGCTGTGGCTGGTCTTACGGATGCGGCCCACGCCGGCGAATTCGATCGGCCGTGGCGGGAGGAGAGCACCGCGCTGGTCATCGATCCCTATGCGGACAATCCCATCGTGTGGGACAAGCTGCAGACGGAAAAGCGCGTCGTCGCCATCATTCACAAGTCGACCATCGGGACCTCCCGCATCGATGGCAAGTACTTCGCCCGCAAGGCAGAGGCCAAGCAAAGAGGGTACCTCTGGGGCTCCTACCACTGGGGGCTGGCGGGTGACCCCGAGCGGCAGGCCGAGCACTACATCAACACCGTCAAGCCGGGGCCCGACGAACTGATTGCGCTGGACCTCGAGGATGCAACGTCTCACACGTTGATGAATGCGGACGAGGCACTGAGGTTCATTCGTCGCGTCAAGCAGTTAACCGGGCGCTATCCGGTTCTCTACACGAATCATGCGAGTGCCAAGCTCATCTCGAGCAAGTTCAAGAGCACCGAGTTTGCGCAGACTCCGCTCTGGTATGCGCGCTTCAAGGCGAGCGTCACCGATTTTCCCAAGGGGGTCTGGCCCACCTATGCGCTGTGGCAGTTTTCCAGTGAGATCCTGCCGCAGTTCCCGGTCAAGGGAACCAAGTCGGACATGGACGTCAATGTCTACAACGGAACCATCGAGGAACTGAAGGCCAGGTGGCCGCTCACCAAGGCCGTTCCATGAGTACTGTGCAGCTTGAGGGTTGCTTCCGGCGGGCCAGGTCGGAAGTGCCGGAGGAGGGGCGCGCCTGCGGTCCTCGGCCTGTGAGTGCGGCAGGGCTTTGGCGGCGGCACCATCTGGGTGACGAGGGCAGCTACGGTCCGCGGGAGTAAAGGAAAAAGATGCAGCACAACCTGGTCGGTGTCTTGCGCGAACTGAAGCCGCGCAGGGCGCTTTTCACGACCTACACGTTCAATCCGGCCTTCTTCGAAGCCACCATCCTGCAAGCTGCGTTCCGGCCCGACGGATGTCAAATCCATGTGCTGGTCGACGACGGACCGCTGGCGGCATCGGCTATTGGCTCGTATGCGCAGCACATCGGCTCGCGCTATGCCGTGGCGCCCGTGCGCGCTCCCGGCGGCGGAATCTTTCATCCCAAGATCGCACTGCTGGAGAACGATGACCGCCAGGTGCTGTGCGTCGGCAGCGGCAATCTCACCGCCTCTGGTCTGGCGCATCAGCTGGAATGCCTCGACATCACGGATCTTGCCGCGGAGCCCGTCGTTGCTGGGCAACTCCGGTCTTTCCTGCGAGCGCTTGCCGAGCGCTGCGGCTCGACGTCCCCGCGTGCGGCCGACATGCTGGTCTCGGCAGCGGATTCGGTGCGTGGCGAAGAGCCCCCGAGTGACCGGTTGCGACGAGGTGCGACCTTGATCCATACACTGGAGCGTACTGCCGCTGTGCAAATGGAAGAACTGCTGCGCCGTGATGGGCAACGAGCCCGCGTGCTCACCGTCCTGGCGCCGTTCCACTCCAAGGATGGCGCAGCGGTGCGCGCGCTCCGTCAGGCGGTAGACGCTCCCGAGCTGCACATTGCCCACCTGGGCACGGTCGCCTGCAACGCGCAAGCCTATGGCGATGCCGCCTCCTATGTGGTGCCGCGCGATCACCGAAAGGGTTCACCGCTTCATGCCAAGGTGTTCGAATTCGAGACGGACGACGGTGCGCTGGTGGTCAGCGGTTCCGTCAACGCGACCCGCCAGAGCCTTCAATCCACGCAGAACGTCGAAGTCAGCCTCGCGCGCTGGACAACCGTTTCTCCCTTCGAGTGGCAGCCCTGCGAGCCTGACCAGTTCGTGCCGCAGGTGCAGGTCTTCGAGCCGCGCCGCGTCTGGACGATGGAGGCCGTGCTGCTGGGCAGCAGCCGGCTGGAGGCGCTCGTTCTGGGCCAAGGCGCGACACAGGCGCAGGTCGATTGGGTGCTGGCGAGAGCCTCCGGCGAAGTCGAGCGCGGCTGTGCGACGCTGGATGCCAAGGGCCTGCTGAGGATGGATCTCTCGGCGCCTGTCGGAGCGGCTCACGAGGGCCTGACGCTGCATGTACGCGGATCGTCGGGCATCGAGGCGCGTGCCTGGGTGAACGACCAGCGCGCGCTGCGGGCCGTTCGCAACGGCGTCCGGCTCGGCGGGCGCGCTCCGGGTGGCGAGCCAGCGGCTTCCGACTATCGCTTCGCCACCGAGCTGATCCTGCGTGCGCTGGGGGGCCAGCCCATCCACGGGCCGGTGCGCACCGGCGCCAGGCAGCCGGAAGCTGCACAGGTGCAGGGTGAAGCACTCGATGAAGCGTTCAACTACGAGGACTGGCTGCGGTCAGGCCGGCTGCGAACAGCACCCGGCGCAACGCTGGGCCGACGCACGGGCGCATTCCTCGCCCGGGTGCTCGACCTTCTGTTTCCTCATCCCGTCAGCGGGAGCGAGAACGAAAGCGGCGACGCGGAGGCCAACGGCATTGCACTGGACGATGCAAACCCGGCCGATGAAGACGGCGAGCGACGCCAGGGCCAGATGCCATCGCCTCCAAGGCCGCAGCCGGCGCGCACACCGCAGGCTGAGGCGGAGCGGGCGCAGCTGCTCAAGGCCTGCCAGGCTGTGCGGGAGGCGTTCGAAGAAGGGCGCGAAGGAATCGGCTCGGCGGATTTGCTTGTCCTGGCAGTTTGCTCGCTGGACATGGAGCGTGCCCAGCAGCAGTTTCTGATGCATGCCGCTGGAGAGCCAAGCGCATTCGACGGGCATCGCGTCCTGCTGCTCTGGCTGGACTGCGTCAGCCGCTACGACTTTGCGACTGAGATTCGAGAGGACTTGCTGCCGGTGGCATGCGCTGTCGCCGCCGCCGCTGCCGCCATTCCGCCGCGTGCCGATCCCCTGGAGCGCCATCTGTCGCAGCTGCGCGATGCCGTCTGTCGCCTGGCGGCCCGGCCGCTTGCGCATGACGAGGTGCAGGAACTCGTGGCACGGGGCATGCGCGAGGAACTCATGCTGCGGATGGACCGCCGTTTCCGTGCAGCAGCGATGGCGAGCACGGCGGACGTGGCGCAAGCCGAGCCGCTCGACGGGCTGTTGCTGCGTGCGATCGGACTGCCTGCCGACCCGCTCGTGCCGGCGTCCATGGCGCCCATGCTTTCGGCGCTGGACCGGTGGTCCGATCGTTCGCGTGGCTTCGAGGTGCTGAGGCCGGCCCAGGTGCGCGCGGGCGGATGTCCCATCTGCTACCTACAGTTCAATCGCACGGAGCGCAGAGACCTCGCGTACCGGCGCTGGATGCTGCACGGAAAGGAGCGGCAACATGTGCTGCTCTATCCCGACGACGTCGACCGGTTCCGCCAGACCAGCGAGAGGACAAAGCCATGATCGAATGGAACGGCACCCGCTATGCCGAACCACTGGAACTCATGCACGGCCAGGGTGATCCCCTGGACCTCGCTTCCACGAACGAGAGGCTCTACAACACAGTGTTCCCTGGTTTCAACAACGTGGTGCGCTACATCTGCGTGTATTCAGCGCTGTGCTGGATGGCGCTGCAGGTGCAGCGGCACCTGGAGTCCGCACTGGGCCTGAGCAAGCCGGCGGCCGAGGAACTCCAACTGCTGGCCATGGAGAAGATGGAGCTGGCGCTGCTCTGGGCCAACGGTCTGGAGGCGGAGCTGGCAGGAAAGACCCGGCCCTTCGCCGCGAACGGCAAGCTCCAGAAGCTGACCATGGACCAGTGGGACATGAACGCGCGCCTCATGTCGGCGCCTCAGTACCTGCCCAGCATGACCAACGGCCTGAAGTTTCTGGACGACCAGTGGATCTGCACGGACCGGGGACGGTTGCTGGCCGATGCCTTCGAGCAAAAGATGGGCGGGCCCCAGGCCCACCGGTGGCTGCGGGACGTGACCTGCCTAGAGGCCAAGGCGGAGCAGGTCGGTCGCGCCGAGCCGGCGCTGTCGGTGCTCACACAACCTAGCCACCAAGAGCAGCAGGCCTTCCTGGCATCGTTCTTCCCCGAAGATCCACGCAAAACCGGGAAGATCCGGGACCCGCGGGACCTGCAGCGGTGGGAAAGTCTGCATCTGGTGCTGCATACCCTTGGGCAGCTCGCTGGAGGTGGCCATGCTCTGGATGAGCAGTCTCTGCGCGCCGCGATGACAAGTGGTGTGACACCCGCGGGTCAAGCCGTGACGCGGCCTGGCCTGGAGAAATGCCAGGCCCTCTGGGCCGTTTTGCAGGTCCGTCTGCTGCAGCGGATGGCGCTCGAAACCCTGCTCGCCTTCGTCATCGATTGGGTCAGCGCGCATGATCGCTCGGGCCGTCGCGTGACCGACTGCGCCGATGCCGTCGGCCTCGTGGTGGGGCAGAGCTTCGCCGAAGCCGGATTTGTCACGTGCGGGGATCTGCACGCAAGCTTGATGCGCTCGCAGGGCGGTCGGGCGACGCTTTCGCTCGCGGCCGCGACCACGGGAGACGACGCGTCGGACCTGTTCTTCTACCTTGGGGAACTGGCAAAGCTCAAAGCCGCCCTGTGGCACGAACGTCCCGGCGACTGGCTGCGGCTTGCGGTCACGGCCTTGGCGGTCTGTGCCGTCGAGACCGAAAACTTCCTTCAGCCGCAGCTCGCGCATGCCGCTGCACTGCGTTCAGTCCCGTCCGAACGGACCTCCCTTGTGGCGCTGCATGCGTCGTTCGCACGCTTCCAGAATCAACCCTTGTCCAGCTGGACTCGCGAGCTGGTCACGGACTGGGTGTTCTCGCGATATGGCGAAGCGGCCTCGCAGCGCGCCATGGCAAACGGCGGAAAGCTGCGGTTCGACTTCATCGAAGGAGAGTACGGTCTGGAGCTCGGCCCACCGCGTACGCGGCCGTTTCAGGCGACGTGGCAGGCCGACAAGCTGTACACGGCGCTCGTGCTGCTGGAGCAGTGCGGTCTGATCCATCGCGGTGCGGCAGGCTGGCAACTGACATCGGCCGGTCAGCGCCGCTTGCAGCGGTACCGTGGCTCTTCGATGGCCTGAGATCCAGCCTTCCGGGAGATCCAGGACCATGCGGCTGTATGACCATGTCGTCCCGCCCTCGCGACCTCGGACGCGTCATGCGATATCGGTTGTCGCGCAATCGCTGGCGGCATGCACACCGGCATCACCGCATGTGTGATGCGCTTGCCATCATCGCGCCGACCTGCCGGCGCGAGCCGCATCCGTTGAATCCGTACGCGGAGCACGAGGAATTCGACGGGAAATGCCGAGCGACGGACTTGGAGCGCAGCCTCGGGCCGGCTGTCATTGCGATGCAAGGGCACCGCGCCGCGACGACTGCATTGTAAGAAGCGGAGCAACCTCTCAGTCACGTCCTCGAGCCTCGCTGCAGACACAGGGTGGAAAAAGGCTCATGGCATCCTGGGGACTGCACCCATTGCCCCTGGGCAGTGAAACACCGTGCCCGTGTCTACGGGGGCTTCGGGCCACCGCTGCACAGGGAGCCCGTGAAAATTGATGCGGACCATGGCTTCGTCCTCGATGGCAGAAGATAGCAATGGATCCAGGCGGTCATACGGAATGCACCATTCGGGCGGCTCATCCAGAACGAAGAAGAAGCTCAAGGGATAGAACTTCAGCAGGCTGAATACTGCGAAGGCATTCCAATAGTGCAAGCTCAGTCCTGCACCCTTCACGAGCACTTGGTCGTTGTAGGGGTAGATCCAGTAATACAGCTTGAGACCGGCCGGGAATGCCGTACTTTCGTCGAGAAAGTAGTTCGTCAGCTCATCCATCATGGTGCCGGCTCTGTGTTCGCCGACGCCGTGCGCCAGGAGATGCCCCACGACACTTCTGACCAGCCGATTCACCTTCGATGGGACGTACATCGTCGGGGGAAGATGCAAGGCCGATTCAAGATACGAGCGAATCTCCCGGGTAAACGAAATGAGTGTCGGGTCGTAGTGGATTCCGAGGCGTTCGTTGTTGCACTTGGCGCAAAGGGTGCGGAATTTCACCCCGTTCTGGGAAATGCGTCCTGACTTCTTGGGCCTCTCGACGCCGAGCAGGTCGGTGAGGTTGAGCATCACGACCTGGCTCAGTCGGGACACACCTTTGGGTGGAATGTGATCTTCGGTCAACGCTTGCGTGATTCCGCAGATGTTGCATGGACCAATCCTCGCTCCTCGGGTGATGATGCGCATCCGCCCAGTGTCCCCCAGAATTGCCTCGGGCTGCGTCGTCGGTGCAAGGAGCGATGCGCGCATCGGTGCGCCCGGGATGCCGCAAGCATGGGGGGTTGGCACTGCTCCCTTCATCGCCAGAACATGGGATGGCGGAAGAGTAACCAAAGATTACATTCAACCGCATGAAGCTGCTCCTCCAACCCCGGTTCGTGCTCGTGCTCTGCGCCATCATGCTGACGACCGCCTGCGGGCGGGCGACGCTCCCGGCGCTACCTTACCCAGCGGTCCAAAGCTCCAGCCTGTTGAATCAGTATCTGCTTGCGCTGCGTGCGGCAGAGAAAAGGCAGATCGCCTACCCCGACGAGCCGCTGTGGCTGCGCGACGAAGGCGGCAGGAGCGTCGACACGGTCCTGAATGCGGACAATGCGGCAATGGTGTTTTACGGGCTCTCTCACGGCGCCGGCAACGAGCGCATCATGAGCGAAGTCCTGAACTCGCTGGCGCCGATGCTTCAGCGCTACGAAGCGGCTTTCGCAAAGAGTCAGGGCAAGTGGTACCAGGACGAGTATGTCGAGACGATCGGCGTGCAGCTCGCTATGTTGTCTGCATTCCAGCCAAGGCTCACGAGCATCCTGCCCGGTCCGCAAGAGATGGTTCCCACGAGTCTGTCCACGCCCGTTCCTGCCGCGGTTTCGGACAGCGCTCAGCAACTCCTGCAGTTCTACAAGGCGTCGCAAGTCGCATTCAAAGACAAGATCATCGCGAGTGCCACCGAGCTCGCAAACTCGGATCGGCTGAAGGCACCGTCAAGACAGAGACTCAAAGTGCTTCTCGACAGATATCGCTAGTGGCTCGCCATAGTGGCGGGGCAGCACGGGAAAGATGGATCGCTGCTTCCAGCAGTGGTGCTTGTGCCCATTGCAGGCCCCGCCTGCACCGGGCGATCTCTCGAGTAGGCAGTTGCTCACGCAATACCCAACGTCTAATGATACTCAGTGTTGCCACGTCAATCACTCCTGTGTTCCTGCCGCTAAAAGCAGCAGGTTAGGGTTACTACGTGGGTCAGTTTTAGATGGAAATTGGAGTGAACCCCTGCGGCTGGACCACCGAGAGTCAGATCTAAGCCGCTTGCTGGACCAGTTGATCTTCGAACGCGTTGGGTGGTACGCGGTCAATTAATCACGCCCTTGTTCAGTGAACGATGAGCTGTGAGGCTACGTGCCCATGTAGAGCAACATGGACATGTAGACATGACAGAGCAGTACGCAGAGTTGAGAGGCCGGCTGGTTGTGGGGCGCAAGAGTGACGGTCGCAGCGTCTACGACGAGGCCGCCAAGAAGGAGTTGATCGTTGCCTGCCTGAAGCAAGGAGTTTCGGTGGCACGCATGGCGATGGAGCACGGTGTCAACACGAACTTGCTGAGAACGTGGATCACGGCCTACCAGCGACGAAGCGCTCAGGTATCAGCGGGCGACATCGCGCGAGCGCAGGATGCGCCATTCGTTGCCGTACACGTAGAGGGCGAACAAGATCCGAGTGAACGAGTGCCTCAGCGCGAGTGTGCGGTGACGGTTCCCGCGGTCGCCCACACACCAGCTACGGCGGTGGCGGTGATCTCGGATGAAGGCCCCTTGGCAGCACCGCCCCCGATGGTCGGATTGCAGGTGCGACTGCCCAACGGCGTGCAGCTCGATCTCGGTGAGACGACTTTGAAGGAATTGCCCACGCTCGTGCAGATGCTGAGCCGACTGCCATGTTCCGCTTCGACGAAGGGCTGAAGGTCTACCTGCACCGCGAGCCCGTGGACTTCCGGCTGAACATCAACGGCCTGGCCGTGTTGGTGGAGCAGGCGCTGGGCTTGGACCCGTTCGCCTCCTGCGCATATGTATTCAGCAATCGCCGACGCGACCGAGTGAAGATCCTGGGTTGGGAGCGCAACGGCTTCTGGCTGTTGCTCAAACGCCTGGAGAAGGACAGATTCATCTGGCCCTCGGCCGAGGCGGTTCCCACGCTGACGCCCGAGCAGCTGCACTGGTTGCTGGAAGGCATCGACATCGCGGTGGTGCGACGCCACCATCATCGGCGCTACACCAGCGTGGCCTGAAGGAACGATGATGAGGCATGCCGATCCAATCGGGCGTGTCGTCGCCTGCCACCATCACCGCTGAAGAACTCGCCGCGCTCATTGCTGAGCGCGATGCGTTGGCCGGCGCGCTTCGAGTGGCGACTACCGAGCGCGACCTCGCGCTGGAGCGGCTGAAGGCGCTGCAGCGTCAGCTGTTCGCGGCCAAGAGCGAAGCCCGCGGCACGGACCAGAAGGACCTGTTCCTCAACGAGGCCGAGGCACTCGCCCCCACCGATCAGACGCCGCAGGCCGAGGTCGAAGACATCGACGAAGAGGAGTCGACACCGGTCGCTGGGCATCAGCGCAAGAAGCGTGGACGCAAGCCACTGGACCCCGCGCTGCCGCGCGAGATCGTGCGCCACGAGCTGCCCGAGGCCGAGCGTGTGTGCGCACATGACGGGCACGCGCTGGTGGAGATCGGCGCCGAGATCAGCGAACAGATGGACGTCATACCCGAGCAGGTGCGCGTGCTGCAGCACCACCGCATCAAGTACGCCTGTCCCTGCTGCGATCAGAGCCTGAAGGTTGCACCGACGCCGGCGCGCATCATCCCGCGCGGGCTGCTCACCGAGCAGGCGCAGGCCTGGGTCATCACCGGCAAGTACCAGTTCGGCATGCCGCTGTATCGCACGGCCGTATTGCTACGCCGCTTCGGGGGCGACATCGCGAGCAACACGCTGGCTTCGGGCATCGTGCGCGTCGGCCAGGCTGTGCAGCCGGTCATCAACCTGCTGCGCGACCACCTGCTCGACTCGGACCTGATCTACGGCGATGAGACCACGGTCCAGGTGCTCAAGGAGCCGGGACGCAAGGCCCAGACGAAGAGTTTTATGTGGGCGCAGATGAACGGCACCGGTCCACCAGTGCGGCTGTTCGCCTACGCGCCGGGGCGCGGCGCCGTGCATGCCGAGAAGCTGTATGCCGGCATCCGCCCCGGGACCACGCTCATGAGCGATGGCTACGAGGTCTACAACGGCATCGCGAAGGCCGGCGGTCTTACGCATCTGGGATGCTGGGTTCATGCACGTCGACCGCTGATCAAGGCCGAGGACGCTATCCCGAAGGCGGCGCGCTCGCCTGATCAGATCGCGACCCGGCTCGTGCGGCTGATTGCCAAGCTGTATCGTGCGGAGACCTTGGCCAAGGACTGGACGCCCGCGCGCCGGCTGCGGCTGCGCTCGCGCTACAGCGCCGCCGTTGTGCGCGAGATCGAACGGCTGCTGCTCACGCACCTGCACGCCGTTGCACCATCGAGCCTGCTGGGCGAAGCGCTGCACTACCTGCACGGGCAGTGGCCCAAGCTCGTGCGGTTCCTGGACAACGGCACCTGGCCGCTGGACTCCAACCCGGTGGAGAACGCGATCCGCCCCTTCGTTGTTGGAAGGAAGGCATGGTTGTTCGCCGACACCGTCGGCGGCGCCAATGCGAGCGCCAATCTCTACTCGCTGATCGAAACGGCCAAGGCCAACAACGTCGAGCCCTACCGCTACCTCGTCGCCTTGTTCAAGAAACTGCCGCTGGCGCAGACGGTCGACGACTACGAGGCGCTGCTGCCCTGGAACATCGAGCTCGACGCACTTTAGACCGCGCTGCGCACGTCGCTTCCGGCACCACGCGCAAGGGCGTGGTTTATTGACGGCTTACGGTCGGACGGCATGAGCCGGCGGCGCGTTTTGTGATCGTTGCGTCGGATGGTGACTACGATCCGGCGATCGTGCATGCGCGATCGAAAGGTCAGCGGGTCGAGCGCGTGGAGGACTTGGGGCCAACGCCCGCCCGAGCCCGATCCCTGTCTGCTCAGCAGACGCCGTCATTGCCGTCGAAGATCGCGACGGACTCTCCGGTTGTCGAATCTGCTCGGTCTGCCACGAGGAACAAGAAATCGAAATCGATCGACCAGATCTATTTGGAGATCCTCAAGGACTTCAAAAACGCAGGGAAACCCAAGACGTTGACCTCATTAGAGAAGAGAATTCAATGGCGCTTTGGACCTGAACCCGCGCCGGAGAAAGTGGCCGATGTGTTGGCGGCTCTCGAAAGGGAGGGGGAAATCAAGATTGCCGAGGGGACGATACAGTACCGGGATTGCGTAGTTCTGAACTGAGAGGCCGGTGTAGACTGATCACAGACGGTCAAGCCCTACGGTTGTCTGACAGCTAGTGTGCACAGAGCGGACGGTCATGCCACGGGTGGGCTCGCACGCAATGCCTTTTATCGACGCGTGTCGATGACAGCATGCCTTGTCAACTAGTGCATGGCGAACGAGTTCCTAACGCTTCCAGACTTGCATGTCCGCCTCTGAGTGGAGTCAAGTCCGACCCGGCGTGTGTGCGACTTGAAGTGCCGCCAAGATGATTGCCGCCTCTGCGACAGGTAATGTCCTCAAGTAGCTAAGAACACGGGATCTCGCGGGTTTCCAGAGTCTGGCAAACCACTCGGCCGGCTCTTTCGCGTCATCAACCTCGTCGAACCATACTTCGGCTTCGCTCTCTTGAATAAACTGGGGAATACGGTCAAGGTATACCCGCAACGATATCGACTCCACCACTGCTGGGAGGGGCAGGGCTACCATAGCGTCTGCCATTGATACCACTATCCTGGTCGGAAAGCTTTGATCTTGGAGTCCGGCCAAACGGCGCAACACCGAGTCGACCAGCGTCCTCGCATAGACATCGAACGGCGAAAGATTCGCATCCAAAATTGCTAAAGCTGTTGGAGCTCCGCCAAGAGCAGCTCGAACGGTGTAGTCATCGGTCTCACCAAAACCACATTCGAGCACCGTACCGGGTTGCTCTCCCTCGCCAACCCACGCCTCAGCGGCTATTCTTCCCGCAAGACCATTGACAATCAGCATGAGCCCGCATTCGCGAGCCATCACTCCCACCGCTTCAATCGCGCGCGCCGCTTTCGGCATTATCCCAAAAGCTCGTAGCGTCTCTGTTATCGGTCCATGCCCACCAATCGATGGACGAACGATGGATGCTGCGCACCGGCGGTCTGTGGGGCTTAGCCTTGATGAGGCAACTTCGGCCACCGGTGATGGAGCCGGCCGTTCGATTAGTTCATCTATCAGTGTTTTAAATACAGCTACTTCCCCGAGCGTGCCCACCGCATCAGCCCGTGCCCTATCAAAAGCGCCACGAATCGTCTTTGCGATCGTTGGAGCAATTGCCTTTTGCTCCTTTTCCGCCTGCCGCCGCAGTTCCAAAAGTTCGGCCTGCTTCTGTTCCAGTTGCTGAACGCTTTTGCGGAGCTGCTCCTTCTGCGCAACGAGCACATCCACCTTCGCTTCCACCAGCTTGTCGACCTGTGCGCCGATCCGCGGATCGCGCATGATCTCTTCCAGCAAAACAGACATTGCCCCTTCGTGCTCTTCGATGGTGGCAAGTTCCGCACGCAATCGTGCTGCGCGCTCGGAACCAAGCTTTGGACTGCCGGATGCGATCAGATCCTGCAGCTTTCTTGTCAGCGCTCTTGTGGGCTTGTCGGTATCCCAGTATTCACCCGCAAATAGCTTGCGCAGACTCGACGCAAGCGCTTCGCACTCATACAACTCAGATGGTGGCAGCGGCCCCGGAACAAAGGCTCGCCCTTCGAAACGAAATGCCGATAGCGTGCGCCAGCAAGGTAGGCCGGCGTCGAATCCCTCGTCCCGAGCCAAGTCCTTGCCCGGGGGACAACCGATGATCAGTTGATCGCGCAGCAGGAATAGCAAAGGCATGACGACCATTCCGCGTTCCCCGAACGCGTGCTTTATGTACTCCCGAACCGCATCGTGGTTGGATGAGTCGAAAGGTACATCGCGGACTTCATAGACCGGGGTTTTTTCAGACGCGATGTGGAAGTTCGTGCGATGCCCTGTGTTGGAGCCCTTGTTTTCGGCAACCCGCCAGATGCCAATTTCGCCGCGCTTGGGCTGCCGCGGGATGTCTCGCACCCCTGGGAAGGCTATCAGGTCGCCTGACGAATAGAAGAGCTTTTCGCGATATGCGTTGCTTGACAGGTCAAGCCAGGATCCATCTGCCGCTCGAATCGCGGACGGATGCAAGAAAACCTTCGTCTCCGGAAAGTCTCGTGTGCAGACGGCGAGAACCTCATCTCGATCAAAATCGAAGCTGAAGGCATCGTCGGGACGAGTGAAGTTCAGCATCTGCAGACCGCTCGCCGCTCCGCTGGAGCGCGCGGAGTTTCTCCGGGTAACGTATTCGGCGAGCAAGGCTCGCGCTGCTTGCTGATGATCAAGGGCCTCCATCGCTACCCGGGCATCTTCGTAGCGGTCACTGCGCACCGCCTGAACACCGGCTACGAATGCTGCCGTCGGTGGGGGTAAGGACGATAAGAACTCATCCGGATCTCGTCCTTCGGCGAGGGCTACGATCGTCCGGCCAAGGGCCTCCGAGAGAGCATCGCAACTCTGCACGCTCGCCGATGGAGTCGACGCTTCCTTTACTTCAGGCGGTTCGACCGCTGCTCCTGCTTGCGCAGGGCGGAGGAACGACATGAGATCGGCAGGCTGAGTACTTGAAAAAAGGTGCACGAGGCACGAGCGAGCGAGCCGTTTCGCCTCGTCCTCCGGTGGGCTCTCTCCCGCCTCTTCGTACAGCCTCAAATCCTCCAGCAACTTCTCGACTGGCTTCGGATCGAGCATCTTCAGATTTTCGCTAAACCACTTTTGGACAACTCGATCGGTCGCTTCAGGCATTCCCTGAGCCAGCATTCGAATACGTGCAGGCTTGCCATGTGGAGGATTCTGTACTTTGGCACCCTTCTGAACCAGTTGTAGCCGAGTCTCCGCGAAAAAGCGCCGAAGCTCGTCGTCATCGGCGCCCCATTCGAGCAACTGCGCGAATCGTCTTCTATCTATCCCCAGATAGGTCATAGCTCTTCGTCTCCCTCCGTCCGATTGCGCTGTTGATGCCTGGCCGCCCGGATGTAAGGTATCAGGCGGCTCGTCATGATGGGCCCGAGGCGATACAAGTTTTCCGGGCTGGGGTTGGAGAGATAGCGCTTGACGTTACCAGCTCCTTCGGCGCCGTAGTCTCGAACTACCAATTGCTCAATCCAGCGATTTACGCTGATCGGACGCGTTTGGCGTGCCGCAGGCTTAGCGACGACGTTCTCTTCGGATGTTTGCAGCGAAGCGGGCACGATGCCACGAAGTTCCCCAAAACTTCCCGCGTACAGGTGTTTTGCTGATCCGCCTGGTAGCGAAAGCCGTGTCTCTTCAAGGACCCAACCATCGTTCAAGTGCGCGAGATGTGCCGCGATCCGAGCACTGCCGCAGTCGACGTTGACAGTGCGTGCAGCGAGTGTTTGTGCGTCAAGCGGCGCATCGGCACAAAGGTCCCACGAGAGATCCTCGCTAACAACACTGACTCCGGCGGGACAAAACAACTCGCAGGGTTCGACCCGGAAGATCACCTGCTCCCTCCCGTCGATCGCGATGGTGTATTCACATGCGTCCGCCCACAGCCCCTCCGCCCGGACCCATTCATCCCCGTGCCTGCTGATGTCTGTTGCCACCGTACCGGTTGATGTCGTCACGGAGATTTCACCGCTTCCGCTTCTGCGAAGGAGCAGTGACTCAGGTGGCACGGGGTACACATATGCCCCACCGATTTCGACGTGGTGTGGCAGGGGGTCAACCACATAGAGCCGCGGTCGCGGGCTGCGAATGCGATGCCCCAAGAACTCGGCAATCCCTCTAGGTAAGTCTGGCTTCGATCCAACGAAGGCCGAGGGCAGCGCAAGTTCGTAACTGTGCCAGCCGCCGAATTTTCCTTCCGGCTTCCAACTTAGAACCAAACCGAGCTCCAGCGGTGGAGCGATTTCAAGCAGCGAGAGCAGGCGATAGCGTGCTCCCCACTCCAACTGTTCGTCGCTGAAGATGAAGCGTCCACCCTTCTCGTCGGCATAGAAGAGATTGCGATCCGCGGCAAATGCGCCGACTTGTCCCGCGAGCTCGGCAGCAAGCGGCAGGAGATCTCCAAACCCGGCGATGGTCGCCAATGGGACCTGCGGCACCATAGGTACGAGGCGCGCAGCGGAGAGATCGGTAAGCTGGTAGGTGCGGTGCCCGAGGCCCGACTGGACTTCCACCCGCCCCACGGCGGTTTCCCCAAGATTCATGGGGGGGATTCGCAGCCATAGCGTCAGCGATGTCCGTCCCGCCTCAGCGGCCAGGAACAGTCCACAGCTCAATGACTCCCTCTTCCATTGGCTTGGCGGCACTTGGACGCCCGTCCCCAATCCCATCAGGCCAGCACTGCCTTGGGTAGGAAAGTAGTTGTCGCAGTTGGGGTTGGCGCGATGACTGTAGTGCGCAAAGTGCGGCCGGCGCTCTCCGCCTGCGCGCCGACGCACGGGCTCGCCGCAGGATGGGCATGTCAAACCGAACCCCGACATGCCGCCTCGCCATGCCGGCACATCATTGCCCAGATGATCGCGTGCCCAGTCCACTATGCGACCTGTTCGCTGCGCTTGCGCTTGAGATGCGCATCGGTGCCGTCGAGCTCCCGAAGAAACTGCTCACTGCGCCACGCCCGAAACTCAGGCATTCGCTCTGCTCGTGGAATGACCCAGCGCTCCTTAGCGGCCTCTCCCATCTGCTCTACCGTCGGTAAGCCATCGTACCTAGCGCGCTTGTGCTCTCCCCGGAGAAACTGGAGGGCGTTGCTTGCGAGCGAGCAGAAGAACACCTCTCGCACGAGGCCATGCTTTGCCATGTCTGGGTCAAGACCCAGAAGTCCGAGCGCTTTGCGTATTAGCCTAAGCCGATAGTTAGGCCCTTGCCCGTAACCGTGCGAGTCGGCGTAGTGATGGCCGACCGACCGGAGATGCTCCCGCAAGTCATCGAACAGTTCGTCAGAAATATGGAAATGACCCCAGCCCGAGGTCGAACCGATTGGGCTGAAGATCGGCTGGTGGTCGATTTTCAGGCGGTTATACAAAGACGAGCGCCCGAGTGCTGAAGTCGTCGTGACCGCGACGAGCTTGGCATGCTTGGTTTGCCCCGAGATCACGCCAACGGAGTCGTGGTACTTAGCTTTAAAGGTGTCGACGACATCCTGGCTACGAATAAGTGACGCGACTACCTTGCCGCCGAGCAACATGTTGTATGGCGGCACAGCTCCGAGCGCGTAGGCATCCATGAGGTTCACCATCGCGTCTACCCGACGATGATGGTCCCAGCCGATGAATTCATCCCGGGCTCGCAGGTTAAACACGGCGTCTCCCAATGCGAACAAACCGATGAGTTTCTGGTGATGCTCATCCCAGACCAAGAATCTCAACCGCCGGCCGTAGCCTTCGGAGATCGGTATCCTCCAGTAGTAGCTTGCGAATCGAAAAAGATCGCTTTGCCATGTGCCGGAGCGGACGACTTCAATGCGTGGACGAATGCGGTCGACATTTAGTTCAGCCCCTGAAGCGAAGTGCTGGCTCAGGTGCTTAGATCGCTCGACGATCCATTTGCGATTTTCTTCAAGGCGAGAGTCCCGCTGATGCGCATGCATATCGCGGTAGCTCTGTTTGTCAAGTTTGGGAGGTATCAGCGTACCGTCGGCGGCCTTCAAAAATCCGAGCCGCTTGAAATGAGCACGAATCTTCCGCTTTAGCCGAGCCTCTTCACCCGGAATCGCTATGACTACGCCCTTCTTCACGCGATCTCTCCATAGGCACCAGGCAAGTCACGCCCAAGTTCAAACGCCGAGAACGCAAAGCGCCGTGCTCCCGGCGCGAAGCCGTAGTGAGCCGGATGGACCAGTGACGGGAATGAGAAGAGCAGCGCGCTTCGACCCTGATGTGTGAACGTATAGGGAGCTTCACGCGAAGGATCTTCAGACCAGCCTGCGAGCAGCATCATGTCCTTCAATGGCTGTAGCGTGGCCCGTTGCTCATCATGTGATGGCACTGCCGGTACGATTCCATCGCGCGCGTAGCGCAGCAGGTCAAGCGCCAGGCGCCGATCCAGTATCGAGTGATGGAAACGATTCGCATAGTGACGCAGGCACTTGTCGCAAGAGGCCGAGCACGTGCAATGGCTCAGCAGAGCCTCAGCTCTCGTCATAACCGTCTCAAAGATTTCCCCTGCCTGGGTCGCATAGCCAGCACCGCCGGACAGCGTGTCGTACACGAAGATGTCGGCAAAATGCTCATCACGCACGCGTGCGAACCGGAAGCCTGCGTTGATTTCGCGGATGTCGATGTCCAGTTCCTGGCTTATGCCAAGCACGAAGGCCTCGGCGAGCGATTGCAGCGCGCCTGAAATGGGCTCGCGTTCGGTCGTTCGTATGGGGTCGAAACGGAGCGGCCTCGACAAAGGAAGCCGCACGATCAGCACATCGGATGCGAAGCCATAGCCAAGGTACACCTGTTCGAACTGTCCCGTGCAGCGTCCTGTCCCGCGCGTCGAAAGGTAGTAGTCGCGCTCATGCGGGCCGACGCGCTGCGGATCGGATGCCGCTTTTCCGCAACGATTGCAAATTAGGAAGCCAGGATACTGGCCGGCATCTTCTTCTCCCTTATTGACCATCACGAGCTGCTGATCGCGTGCGAACCCTATTTCGCAGTTTTCACCCAACTTCCGCAGGTCGAACGCAGGGCTTCCAGCCGGCACGGACAGTTGTGCGCTCGTGGCATTCGTGAAGGTCTGCTCATCGTCGAACTCATCGACCTCCCCGCGCCCTTCGGGAAAGACGACCTGCGGTTCGATGACCGATGCAGCCTGCAGCACGGCAGTGCCGCAAAGTGGGCATTGCTCATTTGCCTGAGTCGTTATGCTGAAGCCGGAGGTGTACTCGCATTCCGGGCAATGAACGTAGTAACGGCGCTCGTCGAACAGTCGCTCAGCCCGATCGACGACGGCGGTCGAGCCGTTTGCGGCGACCGTTCCAACGCGGTAGGTCTTCTTGTCGACAACGACAAGGCGACCGGGTGCATATTCAGACAGCGCGACATGCAGCCCTTGTTGAGGGCGCTGAAGGATCTTCGGCTGCGTGAAGTTTCCGCGTCTCTCCAGCCCTTCGATTTGCAGTGCGCACAAGTCGCGTGGGAAGGCATAGGACGGCAGGAAGCCCTTGGCAAAGAGGAACTCAATTAGCCTCTCCTCTGCGGGGTCCAACTCATGGACATCTTTTGGTTGCACTCTCTGCAGCCCTGCGATGAATTCGCTCGCTACATCAACAGGCGACTTGCTGAACGATGCCGGCAACCACTGACCCATGGCGGTGTAACAAGCTTGTGCCGCCTGAGAACCTGAAAGCCACTCGGCGAACGCAGGCAGGCTGAACGGGCCTGTGCCGCCATAGAAATCCATCGTCTCACCCAGTACCGAAAACACGTCTCCACTCGCGGAGTTCAACGGCTGCGAGTGGAAATACGCTTGAATGAGTTGGGCACGGATGTGCCGCTCAACGATTTTGGGATTCGCGATATCGATACCAGGCAGAGTCGGCTCACCGGAGATGATCGGCTCGGGATTTCCGAAATAGTGGTTGTCGTGAGGACTGTTCTGAGCATAGGTGACGACAGTCGATACGGCCGAGCCCCTTCGCCCAGCGCGTCCGGCGCGCTGTTGGTAGTTTTGTCGCAGCGGCGGCACGTTGCGCAGCCCCACCGCGACCAGGGAGCCGATGTCGATGCCGACCTCCATCGTTGTCGTGCTGCTGAGCACGTCAATTGACGTGTCGCTGCGCTCGACCAGAATGTCCCGGAAGCGGCGCTCGAATTCCTCGATCGTTGTCGTGGAATCGTCCACGTCCCGGTAAGAGAGCTGAGCAGTATGTTCTTCCACCGATAGGTTAAATGGGCTCGCCTTTCCCTCCAGGATGTCGTTAACCGGATCTCGGAAGAACGCCTTGCGGGCGCGCAGATACTGGGTCGCCCCGGGGCGAACGGCGGTCACTCCATCAGCTAGACAGTTGGGACAGTGTCCCCACCACTCGACCGGCGATACAGTGGCGCATCGCCCGCATTGATACCAATCGTGCTGTTCCGACGCGAGTTCGAGGGCGAGTCGTCCCGGGACGACGAAGAAGCCGGGACGCCCCGGATGAGCCTGGCAAAGGGCTGCAGTCAGCGTATCGAAGATCAGGTCAAGGTCCGGCAAGCGGGCACGCAAGAACGCCTGCTGTCTCGCCGAGAAGCCGCCGTTCCGGTCCAGGCCTCCGCCGATAGGATAGCCTGCGGCCTGTGACCTGACGCCTTGGGGCAGGTCCGCATCCACTGCGAAGTCGCTTGCAAAGCTTTGAATCCATGCAGTCCACACGGCACGCAAGCGCGCCTCGTCGATGCCTGGCAGCTCCGCGAGAATCTGCCGACGTACCCGACTGATGGGAATGACATGCGCCAGCGTCAGCGCACTCAGTGAGTAAAACGGCGACCCCAGATGTCGCAGAAGGAGCGAGGAGAATCGCGGCGGTTTGGCCGGGGGTGACTCTTCGAGCGCATCGCGAAGCTCTCCCAGATAGTGGCGACGATGATCAAGCACATCTCGCTGCAACCGCTCGCGGTCGGCGCCGTCGAACAACAGTAAAGCGTTCTTGGCAAGCACGTGCAGGAGGGCAACGTATATGTGATCGCCGAGCGTGGCTTCGCGCCCGAGTGCGCGCAGTTCCCTGGAGGCGAGGAGCAGCAACTGCCGGAACACATCGTTCTCAATTTCGCGCGGGATGTCTCGCGCCAGGCGTGCTGCCTTTTGCCGTCCGTCGGAGAAGAGCAGCGATTTGCGGCCGCCATTGGGGGAGCTATCGGTTTTTCGCTGCGTAATTGGCTGTAGTTCGACCTGCGTGCGGATCAACTGTGCGAACGGTGCTTCACCCTTCGTCGCCAGATCCATGATCTTGGTCGAGCCGGCCCGCCAACGGCGCGTGCACACAGGGCACTCGCGGTTGAAGGACAGCGCCTGCTGTCCAGAAATCGGCACGGGACCGTCTGGCCGGACGAGCGCAAGGTATTGGTCAAGTTCCGCTTCGGCAGGCGGTGCCTGAACGAGTCTCCCAGTGGTCGTGTGTAGCCACATTTGAGAGCCTTCCATTCGCCCCGTTGTACCGGCTGCGCGGCGGTCAACTTCAACCAGGAAATGCGCCTCCATCAGCCCGCCCGCTCCCCATAGGCCGCTGGAGGGCTGGTGCCAGAGGAACATTCCGAACTGGTCCTGAACGTATCCTCGAATGAATGCCGCTCCGCAATCGCGATGCGTCAGCACCTCGTACACGCGAGCGCCGCACTCGCATCGGAGCATCGGCTCCGAATAGAGCTTTCCGAGCCGCCCCGAAGAAACCGAAGAATCCCTTGCACTGCAGCGCGCATCGGCGCAGGCATAGATGCCCGCGATCCCGCGGAAGAACAAGTGGGCGCGCACTGGGGCGAACACGCGTCCACTATCTCGCTCTTTGGCGAACGACATGAGGGCCAGCGTTGCCTCTATTGCCCCCTCGGCATCGAGCGCTCCGGGAAACGCCAAGGTTGCGACGGCCCGCAGCTTCTGCGGATGTGCCGTCGCCAAGTTCGCAACGAGTGCGGCCGGGCCAAACGACTGGAGCCATTGATAAACGGCCTGTCGAAGTGCAGCCTGATTGCCCCCGGGGGGCTTCTCAGCTTCTTGACCCAGTGCAACTAGCAGCGCGCCGACCCCCTCTATCGCCTTGCTCGGATTGATCGCGGAATCGTGCAGGGCCGCGATGTCGAATCGTGCCAAGGCGGCCGCTTCTTCTCGCGTGGCCGGTCTTTCCCCTGACTTCGTCAGTTGCTCGCCTCGGATGAGCGTGAACTCGCGCTGACCGGCGTTAAGACCGCTCAGATCGGCGGCGAAAGACTTCATCCGTGTGATCGCCTCGGCCGACTTGCCAAGGCTTGCGCTGGTCAGGATGTACCGCACTCGGTCCCGACCGACACCAAGGCGCGAATGAAGCCTCCGAAGGAGGTACGCAACTTCGGCGCCCCCCGAGCCGCGATACATGTGAGCCTCGTCGAGCACGACGGTGAAATAGTTCGATTGGTCGGCAGCCAGCCACGCCGCCGTTTGATCAAACATGCTCCGCTCGATCGGCCGCAGCAGCATGTACTCCAACATCGAGTAGTTGGTGACGAGCAGGTCAGGGCAACGGGCCTGCATCTCGCCGCGCGACAGCATTTCCGAGTCATTGGCGCCTGTAGCGAAGGAGGAAGCCACGAAGGCATCAAGATCCTTGACCGGCCACTTGCCTTCCCGGTCGAGCCGCTCCCTGGCCTCCGGGGGAAGGTCGACATAAGCATGCTGTACCAATGGCCGCAGGCGCGATTGATCGCGTGCCCTGCTCGTCACGCCGGGATACGGGGTTCGGCTCGTGTACATCCCGAACGTTGCGCGGCCGGGCCGCCTGCCGCGAATGTGTTCAGCAACGTCTTGCTGGCCCATTAGACGCCGCAGCCGCGAAAGCTGATCGTTGACCAGTGCATTCATCGGATAGAGCAGCAGCGCCCGGCAGCCGGGCTTCAGCCACGAATCTGGCCGCTCGGAGGACTCGACGGCGAGCGATCCGAGGATGGGCATGAGAAAACACTCGGTCTTGCCGGAGCCGGTGCCGGTGGCGACGATGATCTCTTCACCACGACCAAGGAACGATTCAAGCGCGTCCGCTTGGTGTTTGTAGGGCCGCTCGGGAATTCCGGTTCCGGCCTGCCCGGCAGCAAGCTCGAGCACGGCCTTGGCTGTCGCAGGAATCTGCATCTCGGCGTAAGTGTTCCCCGCGACGTAGAAGGGTGTCGCCTCGATACGGGGCTCCTGAAATGTGACGCCCTCGGCCTCCAGAAGCCGTTTTCGTCCTTCAATCAGACTTTCATTCCAGATGTGATACTGCGCTTCCAAATACCGATGCAATGTCCCCTTCATCCCATCAAAGACAGCGCGGGCAGAGTAAGTCTTGGGGTCACTCATGGTGTTTTGTCTCGCAACTGAGTTCTTGTAGGGCTTCTAGTAGTATCGGCACATAGGCCGGGACACAACATGTCCAGACGCGCCCGAACGATCTTGGATCTGCTTCGCAGAGCGCGACGAGCAGGCGTCTCACGGATCGTGGCGGAGCCACCGGCAAGGAAATCGAAGTCGTACCCGGGATAGCTGTAATGGTGGCCGTCAATGGCTGGCTCTGCAGAGCGGCGAGTCCGCATTGAACCCGGGCCGCGTCGAGGACCGCGGGTCCCTCCAGAAACTCCGTGCCCGCCTCGTGCTTCCCCAGGAAATAGCGATAGCGCGTCGCGCCAGTTCGTGCACGGAAAAGCCCGACGCCGCGCCATTCGCATGGAGGACTGTTCCCCACCGAAACCCAGACCGGCTCGCGACGCCTTCCGCCAGCCTGCCGGACAGCGAAAACCTGCAAGTTGTCAGCGACAACCGACGGCGCAAGTTGCTTCATTGCCGAATTGATGGCGGACTGCGTCCACGCGCGTGCATCGCTTCCGTCGCTACCCCGCCAAGCCGCCTGCGATTGCCTGGGCAACGCCGCAGTGCTGGCACGATTTATCACGCGTCCCGCCCCGGCCCGCCGCAAGCCGGCAAAGTGCCGCTGTAGCTCCGATGTGGGTTGAGGTCCGACCAAGAGATGGCAATCGGGGGCGAGCTCAACAGCGCGGACGGGAGCAGCCGTCCAATATCCGCCGCCCAATGGCTCGGCCTCGCGCAGGAACTGCATGGTTCCGAGGGCGACCTCCATTGACGGCGCCAAGCCCGCTCGCTCGAACAAGCTGTGAAGCTTCGCAACGTGCGTTTCGCGCGCGGCGTCAGCAGCCATGAAGGTCGCCGCGCAAAGCGCGCCACGGGCAAACTCAAGCGGATCGAGTGCTGGCACAACGGGCAGGCTCGAATTGAGGGACGTGGAGGTCGCGCGAACGTTCATGGGTGTCCCTGATCGTAAGGGAAGGTATCAACGGTATTCTGATGACCTTGAGATGATCTGCAAAGCCAGTTTGCATCTAAGTCGCGGCTGAGCTCTTGTCAGCGCTCACTCGATTGTTCGATGGCAGAGGGCTTCCACATCGGCTACCAGGGCGAGTTCACGAATCGCGGAGAACGGCTTGGCCTCCCGGTACTTTCGATGGGAAAGCGCGGAGACGCATGTCGTCCAGCCGCCCCTCAGAGGAAAGTCTGGTGGGCTCCTTCGCTTAGTCTCACCGGTCGCTCGCCCTTGGACGACTACATGAACAGCCGGTACGGATAGACGCTTTTCGGCAGGTCAGGTACGTTTGCGATGGTGCGAGCGAGACGTTGCGAGTACCTGATGCTGACGGGCACCGGGTCGTATAGCGCGTCGTTGTTCCAGTCCATCTTGGTCAGCGCTAGCGCCTCATGGGCGATGAGCTCCAGCGACCCCTTGCCCGCATGCCGGATGAGTTGCAGTGGCTTCGGAATGCTCTTGCCACCCTGGTAGTAATCGCCCTTTGTTGAGGCCCCCGGCGCATTGCCAGCCACCCACACCAGGACTGAGCTGCCCGAACGGATCACGGTGGTGCCCCGCGGCACTGGGTACATCGCAGGCTTGTAGGGCGGGTTCCCGCGCCCAGACTCAATGAGCCAGACGCCCCGCCAGCATGTCGCCGCGCCCACCTCGATGCATTCAATCTCGGGTACACCGCTCAGCGCGTCGAATGCGCCGTCGATTTCCCCCTGCTTGAACGCCGTGGTCTTGTGGATCACTAGGCGCTTCGGCAGCACACCGCCATTGCGACTTTGATAGAGCTCCAGACTTCGAGCCAGGACCGCGCGCATGTCATCGCGGCTGAGGAACGGGTTGTGCTTCGCCTCTGCGACATCCTCGACCGGATCACGGGCTTCGAACGCCACGAACTGCATACCGCCGCCGTCGATATCGAACACCTGCGAACAGCACGTCACGTAGTGGGCGTTTCGGGCATCACCGCGCAGCGCGTATGCGAGGCCGATGTACGCCGTGCCATCGGGCACGCCCTTCAGCGGGGCAAGCTTCCAGGGTGTTCCTGCGGCCTTCACGTAGAGCGCTGTCGAGAGCCGCCAGGCGAGCGACGCAGCATGACCGAACGTGAACACGCGGTCGTTCAATACCTGCGTCGGAATGTTGTACTTGGCCCCGAGCGCCTTCAAGGTGTCATGGGCGTCGAAGTGCTTGCCGCGAGTCGCGGGCTCCCACGCATCGGGGAAATGCACTAGCACCACGTCGAACTCGCCGCGCATGGTGTCCAGGCGCCGCAAAGCCCCCTCCATTGCATGGAACAGACGCTGGTGGATGTCGCCGTCCCCGGGAAGGTCATTCACGCGGTCTGGCCACCGCACATGCGCCGCCGCAACTGCCGATTCGAGCTTCACGCGATACAAGGCCTCGAAGCCCGGATACAGCGGTACATATTCGGATTTGTCCTGCGGCCGGTGCTGGTCGCGCAGCGAGGCCATCAGAACGCCGCGGCGCCTGAAGGCGCTAATTGGGCCGATCGTAGCGATGCGGATGGAGGACGTGTAGCCGCCGAAGGACCCTTTCGAAAACGGGCCATGAGACAGCAGGCCGCGCAGCGGATGTATCGACGTCTGCTTAAGGTCTGAAGGCGAGAATGCCAGCAGCGGCTCCTCGAGCAGTTCGAAAGGAGGCAGTTTTGACGACGCCATCACTTGGTCCTTTCGAAGTAGGTGTGGTGATGGCCAGGTCGGCTCCATCCGGTCTGCGTGGAAATCGTGAACGAGGCGTCGACGCCCACCTGGTCATCTATTCCAAATGCGCGCACAGTGCCGTCTCTGGTCGAGGTCAGCATCGCGGCCCAGGCGTCGATGATGGCGGCCCAATGCTTGTTGTACTTGGTCGCCCAGTGCTCCCGGCGCCAGTCACCTGCCGGATCGCCTCCACGGCGCCCGTACTGCACCCCCAGGGCCTCCTGAACACTCGCTGCCTCCCTGGTAGGCGCCTGGTCCAGTTGTTCTCGGGGCACGTCCACGAAGGTGTACGGCTCAAAACCGCACCACCAGCGGTCCTCGATCTGTTCCAGCTTCAAGTAGACACCCTCGTGGAACGGGAAGCCGAGCTTCTGCACCTGGCCGGTCAGGTTGGCCTCGTATGCAGCGCGGAGCCGCGCGAGGTCCTGAGCGCGTTTGCGAGCCCAGTCTTGGTCCTCGCCTTCCCTCGGCCCGGCAACCAGAAGCGAATGACCCGAGCGCTTGTACCGTGGGATCAGCGGCCTGTGCCGCGACAACGCCTTCGTCAGTGCGTCATACAGTAGGCCCAGCGCCCAGCTGTCCTGCTTCGGGTTCAGGTCCACCGTGCCGGCGAGCTGCCCTCCGACCGATACGAGAGCCGCCATTACCTCCTCGTCTCTGCCAAACACGGCCAGTTCGCGGCCGTAGGATGCGACAACCGCCTTGCAGTGCTGTTCCCTCAGAAGCCCACGAGCCACCGGCGTCGTCAGCGGCTGGGCCAATGTCACCCTGCGCGCCATCCGCGGCATCGATTCGATGAGCAGCGCCGAGAACCGAAGCATCGGGTACTGCCGGGTCGTGTTCGAAGGAAGCTCCACGGGCACAAGGCGGGGCGTAGGTCGCCCTTGGGTGACCATGTTGAAGAGCGGCGCTGGAAGGTCTATCTCCTTTATCAGGTCCGCCGCCACCTCGTCAAAGGTTGAGCACTCGACCACCGCGACATCCACGCCGGCATGATGGGCGATGGTCAAGAACTCGGTGACTGCGGGTAGCAGCTTGGAGGCCGAACTGGTGACCCAATACAGCCCGTTCGGGAACGGCGTTTTCTCCTTCAAAACCGAGGTCAGCGCCTCCATGACGGACTCGTCGCGGCCGCTATAGCCAATGAACACCATCCCAAAGCGCTGGCTCGCCTCAACCAGGACGTGCCGCATGGTTTCGTCCTGCTTCTCCAGTTCGGACCCGGTGTTCTTGATCCGCATGGAACGGTAGTCACCGTGGAGCTTGGCCACCAGTGGCCAGCTCGACTCCTTCAGGCAGAGCATGGCGCGCTCACCCGAGTCGATGGCCGCAACGGTGGGGCGCTTCTGGTCCACCACCTGCAGCAACCCGTTGGCGGACAGCGCGGTGTCCTCGATCAGCGTGTCGAAGTTTGTGGTGAACACGCAGTCCACCTTGCCGGCCGCCATCAACGCGGAGAGCACTTTGTGACCAAAGCAGGGAACGCCGTTCTTAACCGCATCTTCGATGTACTGGCGGCGATGGCGTTCCTGCGGGTAGACCATCTCGAAGGCCGCCGCGTATTCGTTCGGATGGCCATCGGGCGGCAGCATGGACGTTCGCAAGAAGAAGTCATTCATCCGGTCGACCCAAACTTGGTCGCCGGCGTCGATTTCGCGGCGCGGGATGTCGTTTTGGGCGCAGAAAATCTTGGTTTTGAAGTCCCGGATCATGGCGTAGCCTGTCGGGATGTTCGAGGCGGCCGAGGCGCCAGCGCCCAGGAACCAGCTCACCAGGTTCGGCCTCAGGGCAAGCGCCGTCGCGAACGCCCGCGACGTCATCGTCGGAATGGATTGCGTCACAATGCTCCCTCGTGTGCTAGGTGTGCGCTTTTCCGCGCTGTACTTGTACTTCTTACATCTCGGGTGAAGCTCCAATATAGCGCGACCCCGGAGCCCGAATCGGTAGCAGCTGTTGGCATCCCGCCAATCCCAGGTTCAGCCGAAGGGCGTCACGCCTATGCCAAGCGTCCAATGCGCGCAAGGAGGCAGTGAAGATGGCAAAGGAAGAATTCGACGACACCTGGACTCGGGAGTTGAAGATGCATGTCGCTCAACGCCCCATCGTCATCCTGAAGCTGCAGGACCGAGAGCTTCAGGGACTGAAGGAGACCAAAGATGGGGTGCGGCAGTTCTCGCTGACGCGGGCGCACGACGAAGCCAGGGGAACACCCACGCCATGCATCTGCCTGTTCTTCGCAGAGAAGTCACGGCCGGTCGGACACCAGGTGGATCCACCCGCGGCCTACGCTGCGATCTTCAAGTCTAAGGCTGCGGCGGCGACGTTCGATTCCCGTCTGACCTTGCGCCGTGGCGTGGAAATCCAGCCAAGCACGCCGTCGGGCATGGTTGAGCTCTTCAAAGGCGAGAAGTTCGAACAGGACATCAGGAAGCGCCTGGATAAGGCCGCCTCGCTCGTCCGCCTTGGCCCCAAGGAGAGCATCAGACTGATCGAGAAACTCCTGAACGTAGAGGCCAACCGCGGGCCATTGCGCACCTTGACGGGCGGGTTGACCAAGCCCAAGCCGGAATCCAATGAGCGGCTCCAACTGGACGCGTTCAAGTTGGCGCTGCGTGCGTTCGGCCTTCAAGAGGAAGCGCCGGCCGCGACGATGAATCTGGCGCGCGGCTCGAAGACCGGTCTCACTAGGTTAAACGTGCACGAGGATGGCGTCATTGAGCACGATGCGCGCGTGGTGCCCGGGTACGAGTTCATTTCCAGCCACGTCCGCGGCCAAGCCACGTTTCGCAAGGGTGAGCAGACATTGGAGGTCTACACAGCGAATCGACGCAAACTCGAGGAGGCGTTCGGTGTTGACCTCATTTACTTGAACCTTTTCCATCGCAACGCGGTACTCGTTCAGTACAAGATGCTTGAACCTCGGGGTAGCAGGGACGAACCTACGGATTGGGTGTACAGCGAGGACGACCACCTCCACAAGCAATTGACGACCATGCGCCTCTTCCGCCCGCGCGGCAAGAAGCACGACGGTTTTAGGCTGAGTAGAGAGGCGTTCTATTTCAAGTTCGTGAGGCGGCACGAGCCGGAGGCTTCGAAGAATGTCCTGCTGCCGCTTGGGCACTTCGAGGAGCTCTTGAACGACAAGAAACATCGAACCGCCAAGGGCAACGTCCGCGTGGGCTACAAGGGGCTCGATGGCAGATACATGCGTCAGACGGCGTTCATCGATCTGCTTCGGGCAGGCTACATCGGCAGCGACGCGTCGACTACCGAGAACTTGCGCACGCTGATCGCCAGCGTTCTGACCGGGAATGAATCGCTGGTTGTCGCGGTGCAGCGCCTAACCCACCCGCACGAGAAGGAGAGCGACGATCAGCGCCGGATGCGCGAATGGGAGGTGGGCACCATGCTGCCCCTCTAGCAGCCGACCTTCAATGCTTTCGGCTGTGCCGTGGGGCTGCTCAATGGAAGCCAGCGTCCATTGGACCCACGCAGGCGAGCGACCGGAATCGCTGCGAAGCGGACTTTGACGCTTAGAAGCAGCTATCCGTGATGAGCTTGAGTACGGCGTGCGGCGGTTCCTTTCAGGTAACCCTTAGTCGCGAACGTGGCGTAGCTGCACGACGCGTGCTTCGTGGCTAGGATGTGGAGATTTGCGCAGCAGAAAGGATGGGAGATGCGTCTGTTGATCGCCTTGATTTTGCCGTGGCTGGTGTTCTTCACAATCGGTCGACCGATCGCCGCCATCATCTGCTTGATTCTCCAGCTCACCTTGATTGGATGGTTGCCGGCGACGATATGGGCGGTGTACGCGTTGGGTCAGTACAAGACCGACAAGAAGATTGAGAAAGCACTCGGCCAAAGGGGATGACGGAGGCGGTTAGCGCGGAGGGCGGTCCGTACTCATTCAGCGCTGGCCGTACATGTTGCCTGAAACTTGATCAGTACACGGCTGGCCTGTAGCAAGTCCTGTGTTCCCAGGCCATTGCCCGTAGTCCTGCTGGTGGAGCGCTTCTGCGTTGGCGGTGCGATGCCACTCTCACTTCCTCCCCTGATGTTCGGCATGCCGAACATCAGGAAATTGCGCGCGGGAATCCGTGCCTTTCACTACGGTGGTGGACGACTTCAGCAGCGAGTGCGTGAAAATTGCAGTGGCCCACGGCATGGGCGCTAGTCCCGTCGTGCGCTTGCTGGACCAGGAAGCGCAGTTTCGCGGTTACCTGCGAGTGATCCGCACCGACCAGAGGCCGCTAGGCTCCAGCCTTGGTCAAAGCCATGATCGCGGCCTCAGGCGGCTGCTTGCAAGCGCGGCACCAGTCTAAATAAAACAGGATGTCCATGTATCGTTCGCCACGTTCGACCTTGGATACATGGGACTGGTCGACCTTAAGTCGGACTCCGAGTTCTGCCTGCGTCAGTCCAACCGACCGCCGAAGGGTACGCAGGTGCTTTCTGAGCACCTCGTATCGGCGGTGGTGGATGGACGGCGGCATCCTTCGATGCTCCGAGATGAGTAAATAAAGGCCATTTCGGCCTTTCAACGCGTATCATCGGCCGTGGAGAAAATGCCGTTTCGGCCTTTGTTGAGGAATCCTTGGCTGCCAGATCCACATGACGCGTCGACAAGTTGCTTCGCCGCTTCCAATGCCCCGGCCACTGCGTTTGCCGATCTCGGTGACGCGTGTGCGGCCGCGGCGGCCAGCGCCCGTCGCTCGAAGCTCGTCTGCGTCGCGCATCGGTGCGCAGGTGAGGGCGCTGCGCATGGCAGCAGGAATGTCTGCCGGTGCGCTGGCGCTGTTATCGGGCATCTCTGCTTCAATGCTCTCGCGGATTGAGCGCGGGCTGGTCTCGCCCTCGGTGGAGACGCTGGAGCGGCTCGCGCACGGGCTGCACGTGCCGGTGTCGCGCTTCTTCGGCGATCAGGCCCGGCGAACGGACTTCTGCCACGTGCGCGCAGGGCAGGGGCTCGTGGTCGACCGGATTGGGGCTGTGGCGGACTACCGCTACGAGTTGCTGGGGCACTCGCTGTCGGGCAACCTGTTTGTGGAGCCCTATCTGGTGACGTTGCTGCCGGAGGCCGGGCCGTACGTGACCTTCCAGCATCCGGGGCTCAAGTTCCTGTACTTTCTGTCAGGGTCGGTCACCTATCGCTACGGCGCGAAGGTGGTCGAGGTGGGGGCAGGGGACACGCTGCTGTTCGACGCCACGGCGTTGCATGGCATCGAGGCCATCCATTCGGGGCCGGTGTCGTACCTCTCGGTGGTTTTCACGCTGAGGGAGTAGGGGCGCTGGCTGTCCTCCTGGCGAAGGCGGCATGCGCCTTGTGTCGGCTGCGGGGGGGCGTGTGGACATCTGCTTTCGGGGGGCTTCTTGGCCGACGCATCGCGCGCTTCGGGGCGCGGTCGGTTTGAGGGAGAGCGGGACTACTCTCGGGCTTCAAGCCTTCGAGAAACTCGTCGAGCGCGGCGTTGAATCTCCGTGGCGCTTCGAGCGCCGGCAGGTGTGCGGTGCCCGTGAGGATGGCGGACCGGGCACCAGGGATGCGGTCTGCGAGCGCCTTGCATCGTTCCTGCAGGTGCGGCAGGTCGAGATCGCCCCACATGACGAGCGTCGGGACCCGGATCTGTTCGAGGCGTTCCCATGCCGACGGCTCCTCCAGCGACGGGCCCGGGTCGATGGCGCGCAGCGCGGTGTCGTTCATCGCCAGGAAGAGCTGGCGCGTTTCCCCTCCCACCCGTCCGGGTGCACTCGCTAGCCCATCCAGCCACAGGCGCGCCCGGAGCTCCTTCACTCCTTCGAGGTCGCCCAAGGTCGAAGCAGCGTCGATGGCGTCCATCAGCGTCTTCACCGGGCCGTCAGGTTGCGCGGGCAGTGCACCGCTCACGCCGGGGGTGACGACCACCAGCCCGCTGACCCTGTCGGGCTGCGCGAGGGCAGCATCGATCGCGACCCGGCCTCCCAAAGAGCAGCCGACCAGCACCGCCCGGTCGCACTGCCAAACATCCATCGCCGCCCAGAGGTCGGCCACGCGCGAATGCGGCGTCGCGGCGATCGGTCGCGATTCACCGAAGCCCCGGCGGTCGTAGCTCAGCACCGGGTGCCGTGTGACCAGTGCATCTTGCTGGCCCCGCCACATGCGCCGGTCGGCGACGTTGGCGTGCAGGAAAAGAAGTGACGGGCCGCTCGCGCCGTCGGTCGCTTCGTACTCCGCCGCCAATGCGGCTCCTGCGACATCGATCCATTTCATGGCTTGCATGCTTCACCTCTTGAGCGGTCATGAGAATCGAAGGCCCGTCGTGTCCGGTCCGAGTCCCATGGCTGAGAACTTCCGGTCAGGGGGCGCCGCCCTTCCTGCGCTTTGGCGTCTGCAGCTGCGGTGTCTTCTTCTTCGTCTTCGCTATCGCGGTTGTTGTCGTTGCAGCCGTGGGGTCGGACGCCGCTTCCGGCGCGCTCAGGGCATAGAACTCGTGCAGCTTCTCGGCGAGCATGCGCTTGTCCGGCAGCTGCATCTGGTACTGGGCCACGAGCGCGGGCGAAAGCGAGCGGCTCAGCGCGTACTCCACCACCTCGGCGTCCTTGCTCGCGCACAGCAGCAGGCCGATGGCCGGGTTCTCGTGCGGCTTCTTCACCTGGCGGTCGAGCGCCTCGAGGTAGAAGTTCAGCTTGCCCAGGTGCTCGGGTTCGAAGGCGGTGACCTTGAGCTCGATGGCCACGAGGCAATTCAGGCCGCGGTGAAAAAACAGCAGGTCGAGCGCGAAGTCCTGGCCGCCCACCTGCACGGGGTACTCGCTGCCGATGTAGCAGAAGTCGCGTCCCAGCTCGGTGAGGAAGCGCCCCAGGTTCATCAGCAGGCTGCGGTGCAGCTCGGCTTCGGAGTGCGGCTCGGGCAGGGCCAGGAAGTCCAGCAGGTAGGCGTCCTTGAAGTGCTGCGCGGCCTGGGGCTGCATGTCTCGCAGCGCCGTCGAGACCTTGGGCGGCTGGAGCAGGGCGCGCTCGAACAGGCCGCTGTCGATCTGCCGGGCCACCTCGCGCACCTGCCAGCCCTGCTGCGCCGTCATGCGCAGGTAGAACTCGCGCTCCTCTTCGCGCTTGGCGCGGCTGAGGATGTGCAGGTGCGAGGACCACGGGACTTCTCTCAACAGTGTTGAGAGTTTCGAGTCCGGCGGATAGGCCAGGAAGAACTGCCGCATACGCCACAGGTTCTGGGCCGAGAAGCCGCGCCGGCCCGGCTCTCGACGGGCGATGTAGGCGGCGAGCTGCTCCACGGTGCCCATGGCCCAGCCATCGGCCTCGATGCGCCGGTGCAGGTACTCGCCGATGCGCCAGTAGAGTTCGATCACTTCGGCGTTGGCCACCCGGGCCACGCGCTGGCGTGCGCCCTGGATCAGCGCGAGCACTTCGCCGAAGGCGGCTTCCGAGGTCGTTGTTGCCGCTGCTGCGCGGCGTGCCGGTCCGACGGTCTTGCTCATGCCTGGTCCCTGTTCATCTGGAGGGCGGGGCGTGCGCTGGTCGTTTTCCGCGCAGGCCGTGCGAGAAGGTCCTGCGCGGTGCAGCTCTCGCGAACCTGGCGCATGCGCCAGGGGCTCGCGGCGCCAGCTTCGCGAGATCGGGGGCAGGGCGCCTGGGGATGGCACTTCAGCTGGTCGACCACCGCAGTGCCGCGGCCGCGGCGTGCCTGTAGCGCGCGGATGGGCTGTCCGATGTTCCGGGACCGAACCATCGGTTCGCGGTTGATGGCGTGCGCGACCGGCCGCTGCTTGCCGTCGACTCGGGGTTTCAGGTCCTTGGTGAAGCGCAGGTCATGGAGCAGGGTGGGGGTGATGGAGGCAGGCACCGGGCAAATGTAGTGCCTCGATGGTGCTTGCCCGTCCCACGGTCGCCGCTGCGCGGCATCCGGGCCCGGCCGTCCGAATCGAGCCGCGCGGCAGCCCGGCGCGTGTCCGTGGGTTTCCGGTTCTTTCTCTCAACGGCGTTGAGAGTTTCGCGCCCGCCGGACTGGCAGGGCAGACAGGCCCTTGCAGACCGCCTCGGCTCCGTGTCGTCGTGTTCATGCAGTTCTTGTCGCTCGGATATACCTTTTTGACCCTGCGGTTTTCATGCGGGTTCGGCATTGGAAATGCAATACGAATTACCGAGGGCACGGAAATTCTGAGGCGATGTCTTGCCGCTTCGGGTCGATTTTAGATCGTCGATCGCTGTAATTTTGGAGCTGGCCTCGGCAATTCGAATTAACCAGTCTTCGGGATTGACTTCAGCGAATTGGTCCTTCCGTTTTCAAATTAAAAGCCCCAAAAATCAAGATCGACGTGCAGCTGCACCATGCTGGTGAAAACCGCCCTCCGCAGCCCGCTGCGGCGCGGTCCCGGTGCCTTGTGATGCGAAGGGATTAATCCAAAGATTCTGCTTCGGTGGTCGGTATTGGTTGTAATGCCGTGAAATTGATTTTTCCTGAATTAATGGATTCTGGATGTCTTCATTTTTTGGCCTAAAAGGGAAATTAATTCCTTGTGCCTAATTGAAAAATTAATTCGCCAAATCCGTTGGCGCTGGCGAAATAAATTGATAGGCTGCGCGGGCCGGTTGCATGCAGTTACAGCAAATAACCGGCGCATTCCATGGCCAGCTTTTGCGGGCGATGAATCACAGCCCGCTCGAGATGGTTTCCAGCTTCCCCAAGGAGAGAACCATGTTCACAGGACTTACAGGACACCCGCCGCGCGGGCATGCCCGGCGCCCGTCGGGCGCCGCCCGGCCTTCCGCGGCTGCGTCCCTGCCCGGCCACTTCGCCCTGGCGCTGCAAAGCGAGGAGAGCGCGGCCGCCATCCAGGAAGCGCTCGCGCGCTGCGACGCGGCGCGCGACATCGCGCCGGTGTCGCTGAGCGTCGAGCGCGGCCAGCAGCGCGTGCTCAGCAGCGACCCCGCCGATGCGTCGGCGGTGGCTCCGCTCATGCTCACGACCACGGATGTCGATCTCTTCAAGCGCTGGATCGGCGCGCCCGACGAGAGCTGCCGCGCGCATGCCGCGACCCACCAGTACTGGCCACTGCCCACGCGGGCGTGGTCCGGGCGCTCCGTGTCCTCGCGCCGCGACTTCACCGCCGAGGAGGCCGCCGACATCGAGCGCGCGGGCCGCGTCTACCTGTTCGGCGATTCGACCCTGGTGCGCGACTACCGCGATGTCATCGGGCTGTACCACGGCACCTTCGAGGCCGCCATCTACGCGATGGACGAACTCAGCGTCATGCCCGGCGCGCGCCTGAGCGTGGTCGGCGCCCCCGCGGTCCTCCTGTGCAGCAAGTTCGATCTGCACGCGCCCGGCCAGCTCGTGCTGCACACGCCCTGCCACGCCCATTTCGGCAGCGTGCGCAAGTTCTGCGGCGCCCCCTCGCTCAACTGAACGGAAGGACCCGCCATGGCAACCAAGACCCCCCAATCCCAGCCCGCCGGGATGACCGATTTCGCCGAAGGCGATGTGCGCATCGTGACGCCGGACAACCCGCTGGTCGTGAACGAGGACCCGGCGAACTTCGGCGCCGTGCAGATCGCGGGCGGCGAGGTCATCGTGCAGGTGAAGTCGACCGTGACCTTCGCTTCGCTCGAGAAGACGAGCTGAGCCCACATCCCACGCAAGCACGCAAGGAGTACACACATGTTGATCGACGACGTCCCCCTGGGCGATATCGTGGTGCTCGGCTACTCGGGCACCAAGGGCACGGCCGGCACGGCCGGCCCCAAAGGCAGCGACGGCTCCAACGGCCGCAACTGCGACTGCAACTGGGCCAGCGGCTGCCGTGACAGCACCGCCGGCGGCAACGGCGACACCGGCGGCAACGGCAGCAACGGCACCGACGGCGCCGACGGCAAGCAGGCCTTCCCGGCGACCATCACCGTCACCAAGCTGCTGGGCGACGCCAGCCACAACATCGTCGTCTTCAGCGCGGGCGGCAATGGCGGCTCGGGCGGCGACGGCGGCGGCGGCGGCGATGGCGGCTCGGGCGGCCAGGGCGGCAAGTCGGACAAGGACGGCGCCTACAAGTGCACCGGCAGCGGCGGTGGCAACGGCGGCACGGGTGGCAACGGCGCGAACGGCGGCTATGGCGGCAACGGCGGCGACGGCACCACGGTCACCGTCCGGTACTCGCTCGACAGCGGCGCCTCCGCCGCCATGGTCGGGCGCACCGCGCAGTCGCAGCCGGGCGAGGGCGGCGGCGCCGGCGGCGCCGGCGGTCCGGGGGCGGCGGGCAGCCCGGGGGGCAGCGCCGGCAAGAGCGGCAGCCCGGGGCGCGCGGGCAACCGCGGCAGCAAGTCGGGGGCGACCTCGACCTTCTCGATCACCAAGGTCTGAGCGCCCGGGCGCCGATCCGCATGACGAACGTGCAGCAGTCCGCGCTGCGCACAGGCGTCGAGCGCCTGTGGCAGGAGGGCGCGCGCCTGGCCGGCCTCGACGCCCGCGAGGTGGCCGCCACCGGCTGGGCGCTGCTGTCGCCGCCCTCAGGCGGCGACGGCCGCCGGGGCGGGTTTTCCGAGCTCAACAACGACGGCAGCCCGGCCCAGCTGTGCCTGTCGCAATCGCGCGAGGGCACGGGGCTGCGCATGCTGGTCGACCCGGCATGGCACCTCGCCGACGCACCGGCGCGGCTGGTCGCGAGCCGCGAGGCGCTGGCCCTGGCGCTCGAGCGCGGCGGCGCCGGCGATCTCGCACCCGCGTGCGAGGCGCTGCTGGATGCGCTGTTGCTGGAAGAGCCGGCGCTGCACGCCTACCCGAGCAGCCTGCTGTGGATCGGCACGGGCCTGGGCCAGCCCGGCTGCGCGGTGTACGTGGACGTGCGGCCGCTGGGCGACGCGGTCTGGACGCGCACGCGCGACTGGCTGCACGGGGTCCTGCCCGATGCCGCGGAAGCCCTCGGCACGCTGGAGCGCCTGCGCCCGCATGTGCAGCTCTCGAGCATCGGCATCGAAGGCCTCTCCCGCCAGCGCGCGCGGGCCAAGCTGTACTGGCGCCTGCGCACGCCCGTGGGCCTTGCGGCCCTCGGGCTGCCGCTGCTGGACGATCCCGGGCTGGCGGCCTTCCTGGCCACGGCCGTCGGGCTGCGCGAGTTCCCGCTGTCGGGGCTGGTGATGAGCGCGGGCTTCGACTTCGCCTCGGGGGCCCTCGAGGACACCAAGATCGACCTGTGCGGGCACTGCATGCCGCAGCCGGCCGCGTCCTGGCTGGACCTGGTGGCGCGCGTGTCGCACGGGCTGGGCCTGCCGGTGCCACCCGTGCAGGCGGCCCTGGACGCGCAGCACTGCGAGGTGGCTTTCCTGGGCGCCGGCGTCGACCGGCGCGGCCAGCATCGCCTGAACATCTACCTCAAGCCGTCGGGCCCGGACCTGCCGGGCGCACTCGACCGCCGCGCGCTGCGCGCGTGCATCGCCTCGGCCTGCGCCTACCTGTGCGACCTGCAGGCCGCCGACGGCGGCTTCGCCGACTACCGGCTGCCCGTGGGCGCCTCGACCCAGTGGGTGAGCGCCTTCGCCGGCCTCGCGCTGGCCGAGGCCGCGTGGGTCGCGGACCTGCCCTGGGCCTTCGCGGCCGCTGGGCGGACCGCCGACCGGCTCACGCGGGACCGGCCCTATGCCGCGGGCTGGGGCTACAACGAGACGACGGGCATCGACGCGGACTCCACCGGCTTCGCGATCCGCCTGCTGCGCGCCCTCGGCCGCGAGGTGGCCCCGGCGGACCGGCGCAGCCTCCTGCGGCACTGGCGGGAGGAGGGCGGTTTCGCCACCTACGACGATGGCCCGCAGGCCTGGGGGCAGGCGCATCCCTGCGTGACGGCCGCCGCCGGCCTGGCGCTCGACGACGAGGCCCGCCGGGCGCTGTCGAGCGCGCTGCAGGCCTGCGTCGCGCGCACCGCCCTGGCCGACGGCAACTGGCCGGCCTACTGGTGGCGCACGCACCACTACAGCACCTGGCACCACCTGCTGCTGCTGCGCCGCCTGGGGCAGGGCACGCGCGGCGCGGCGCCGGCACAGGTGGGCATGGGTGCGGGCACCGGCGTGGGCGCGGGTGCGGGCAAGGGTTCGGGGGGCGTCCATCCGTCTCCGGGGGCCTTCGAGCTCGCCTATGCCGCGGGCATCGCGCATTTCCGCGACCCCGGCTCGGCCGAGGCCGACCGGCTGCTGCGCGACCTGCTGTGCGCCCAGCGCGTGGACGGCGGGTGGACCGGCGGCTTCAACCTGCGCGTGACCGACCCCGCCTGCACGGCGCCCTGGCAGCGGCCCGCGGGCGAGTTGTACCGGGACCAGGCCGGCACCATCACCACCGCCAGCGCGCTGTTCGTGCTCACGGAGGTCCTGCGTGGATAGCGCGCTGCTGCACGGCCGGCGCGCCGCCTTGCTGTTCTTCAAGCGCCAGTGCCCGCCCTGTGTGGTCCTGTCCAGGCTGGCGGTGGTCCTGTCGCTCGGGGCCGTGCGCCGCGTGCCGCTGGACGCCGCGCAGGCGCGGGACTTCTACGCGCAGCACCCGGCGCTTGAGGGCATGCCCGTGCTGGTCCACGGCGAGCGCGTGGCCGCGGGGCCGGCGGTCTTCCTGGCCCTGCCGCGCGTGGTGGCCGCGCGTGCGTGGCAGCGCCTGCGCGCGCTGGGCGGGGCGCGCGACGGCCGCAGGCCGACCGGGCCATGACGGGCGCACCCGCCGGGTCGCCGCCGCGCGCGGCGGCGACCGTGACCCTGAGCGATGCCCGCGCCGAGGCGGACTTCGCGCGCGACGGCTACGCGGTGGTCGGGCTGCTGTCGCCTGCCGAGCTGGACCGCCTGCAGGCGGCCTTCGCCCGGCATGCCGTCCTGCACGAAGGCCCCTTCGCGGCCAGCCTGCTGATCCCCGATGCCGCTGCGCGCGGCGCGGTCCACCACGCCGTGCAGGCGGTGCTCGCGCCCGCGCTGGCGCGCGTGCTGGCCGGCTACCGGTCGGTGTTCTGCGGCTTTGCCGTCAAGGCGCCGTGCACCGACGGCGGTGAGATGCCGCTGCACCAGGACATCAGCTTCTCGCGTCCCGAGGGTCGGCCCGCCGTGAGCGTGTGGGCGCCGCTGGTCGACGTCTCGGGTCTCAACGGCTGCCTCGTGCTCGTGCCGGGCAGCCACCGCGTGAACACCGGCGCGCGTGCGCCCGGCTCGACGCCGGCGGCCGACAGCCTGCAGGCCTACGCGCAGGCGGGCCTGCTGCGCGAGCTGCCCATGCGCCGCGGCGAGGCCGTGGTGATGGACCAGCGGCTGCTGCATGCCTCGCCGGGCAACCGCTCGCAGGCGGTGCGCGCCGTCGCGACGGCCGTGGCCGTCCCTGCCGAGGAGGGCCTGCGCTACTACCACCGCAGCGTCGTCGACGGCGTGGCCCTGCTCGAGGGCTTCGCCGTGGAGGACGACTTCCATCTCGGCCACCCGCTGGGCAGCCGCCCCGCGCGCGGCGCGCGCCTGGGCGTGGCGCCCGAGCGCGTCGACTTCATCCACCCGCGGACCCTGGCCCCCCGGCCGGGGTCCGCCTGCGCAGTCCCTTGATCGAGGAACCTTCCATGTCCGGCTCCAACACCACCGACACCCAGGGCCTCGGCGCCCAGGCCCAGACGCCCGCGGAGCGCGTCTTCCAGATCGACCCCAGCGGCCTGGGCGGCATCGCCCAGAGCGTGAACCTGTTTCGCGGCGACGTGAGCGTGCCGCTGAGCGTGGTGTCGCTCGCCAGCCGCAGCGGCATCGACGCGAGCCTGGCGCTGATCTACAACAGCAACACCGGCGAGCAGGTCGACACCTGGAACCTGACGGCGCCCACCGGCCCCGTGGGGATGGGATGGTCGCTGGGCTACGAGTTCATCGCGCGCGACGCGGCGCTCGCGGCCAAGCCCATCGACGGGGTGTGCTACCTGGTGGCCGGCGGCAGCTCCAACCGGCTCTTCCGCACCGCGGTCACGTCCACCTACTGGGAGTACGAGGCCGAGAACTACCTGTTCTGGCGCATCCGCTACTACCCGCAGAAGGAGCAGTGGGAGCTGGTGCAGGAAGACGGCACGCGCCGCCTGTACGGCGGCGACGACGGCCCCGTGCAGTACGGCGTCAAGTGGGTCGGCGCCGAAGGCAACTGGAGCGATGCCACGGTGGTGAGCTCCGGCCAGAGCCGCTACGCGGTGGGCTGGAACCTCGCGGCCATCGTGCCGCCCTGGGGCGACGGCGTGCGCATGGAGTACGAGAACACCCTCGCCGTCATCGGCGACAACGCGGGGCTGGCCTACACCGTGTCCTCGCGCCTGAAGCGCGTGGTGGTGCCGATGGTGCGCACCCTCGTCTTCAACTACGCGCCCAAGCGCAACGACGACACGGCGCGCGAGTACCAGGTGCCGCACCTCGACCCGAACACGCCCTCGCTGCACGCCTACCAGGACCGCTACGAGACGCACTTCCTCGCCTCGGTGGAGGTGCGCAACGCCGACGACGCGCCGTCCGCGCCTGGGGCGCTGATCCAGCGCGTGGGCTTCGAGTACGCGCTGGTCAACATGTCGCTGAACCACCAGGACGACCCCGACTACGTCAAGCGCTACCTCACGGCCGTGACCTACATCACGCCGCAGGGGCTGGCGATGCCCGACGTGCGCTTCGACTACTACAACGACCCGTCGCAGCAGCTGAGCGCCGACTTCAACCGCGGCGCCCTGCGCAGCATCCTCTACCCGCAGGGCGGACGCATCAGCTACACCTACCGCCACACGCTGCTGGCCGGCACCGACCGCGCGCTGCCCGTGGCCTCGCGCGGCACGCCGCGCGTGTGGTTCGGCGCGGACTACGCGGTGCTCGTGAACTACGAGGGCGCGAGCAGCGGCCTGGACGTGCGGATCTTCTCGTGGAACGGGCAGTGGGTGGAGGCCCCCAGCACCTACAACCTGTCGCAGGACATCGACCTGGCGACGCTGCAGGTGTCGGTGCAGCCCGAGTTCTTCGCGCTGGCGTGCCGCACCGCGGGCACCAGCGCCGACTTCCTCGTGCTGCTGTTCCACAAGCAGAAGGGGCGCTACGGCCAGTGGATCGCCGAGCAGGGCTTCACGAGCCTGCCGCTGCAAAACGGCGAGCAGGCCCAGCTCGCCACCGGCACGGACTTCGCCGTGGCGCTGAGCTCGGGCCCGAACCTCATGGCCAAGGTGTGGGACGAGCGCACCGGCCGCTGGATCGACGAATCGGGGGCCTTCGCCGTGCCCTCGAACGCGAGCTACGCGCTTTGCGCGAGCGCGGACTACGTGGCCCTGGCGTCGGCCGATGCCGCGTCGCGCCGCGTCTCGCTGCAGCTGTGGTATCGCGTGCGCCAGGGCTCGGGCTTCGCCGCCGCGCAGATCGACCAGAGCACCCTCAGCGATGTCGACTGGCAGTCCGACAGCACGCCCTCGAACTTCTGGAGCCTGGGCTCGTGCTTCGCCTCGATGACCTACGTCAACGGCGGGGACGACCGCACGATCCGCTACACGGTCAAGGTGCTGCAGTGGGACGACAGCTTCTACGCGCGCACCGTGCTCGACGAGCGCCTCACGATCGACGCGGACACCGAGCTGCCCTACGCGCAGTCGGTGGTCAGCGGCAGCGTGCTGGGCAACGTGGCGAACCTGTTTCGCTACGACGGGCAGACCTGGCAGCCGGGTGCGCTGCCGGTGCCCGGCGGTACAGGCGACCCGCCGCGCTTCGTCTACGGCAGCGACGTCGCGGTGGTCTCGGGCAAGGAGGAGGCGGCCATCGCGCTGTTCAACCCCTACCAGCCGAGCTGGGAGGCGGCCGTCCAGATCCCGATCTCGCAGCTGGGCATCACGCCCACCGCGAACGGCGACTACGTGTCGGTCGACCGGCAGGTCTACTACCGCGACCCGGCGAACGTCCTGCAGCCCGTGTACGTGCTGGACTCGAACATGGTCGCGCAGAGCCTGGTCAACCGCGCGCCGTACTTCATCGCCTACGAGGACCAGAGCGGCAACACGCACGTGCTGCCGCTGAGCAACGGCACGGTCGACGCGGCCGCGGAGGTGGTGCTGGCGAACGAGCGCATCCATGTGCCCGACGGCGGCCAGGGCACCTCGCTCGCGGGGCCGAGCGCCCTGATGACCTACCAGGGCAGCTTCGACAACCCCAGCGCGCTCAAGCTCTACCAGTTCGTGCAGCACGGCATCGAGGGCCAGGTCGGCGGCTACCCGGTGGAGGCCCTGCGCATCGACGACGGCTACCCCGACGACTGGGGCGGCGTGTGGGCGGCGGCAAGCAAATGCTCGCGCTTCTACTACGACTGCGACAACGTCACCGTCTCGCCCGAGGGCACCGTCACCGAATTCGCGGCCGCCACCGTCGTCTATGGCGCGGACGCAGGCACCGCGGGCGTGGCCTACCCGCCCCCGGTCGACACCCTGTTCGGGCGCTCCGAGTACCGCTTCCACAACAACCGTTCGCCGCGCACGAGCGGCCTGGTGCCGGACGACGCGATGCTCGATCCGTCGGCGACCACGTACTACAGCTTCCTCAACGGCATGCTGTTCGACCAGACGGACTACGACGCCGAGGGCATGCCGGTGGAGCGCACCTACAACGTCTACGACGTGCGCACCGAGATCGCCTCGATCGACGACGCCTCGACGCGCCTGCCGATCATCGGCGGCTACGTGAAGCGCCCGCGCACCGAGATCAGCCAGTACGAGCAGGCGATCGAGGTGCCGCAGGCCGGCCTCGCGCTCGCATCCGTCTCCGCGTCCTCGTCCGCTTCCTCGTCTGCCTCCACCCGCGGCCGCGCGCCGCAGCCCGTGGCCGTTCCGCCCGCGCTGGTCCGGGCGCTCGGCGAACGCGACGTGGCGCTGCCTGCCGAGGCCCTGCTGGTGCCGGCGCGCGACGGGGGCCACTGGCGCCTGCATCCCGATCCGGCCTCCCCGCGCTACCTGCCCGTGGCGGTGCGCGACGGCAACCTGGTCGCCTCGGTGGCGGTCACGCGGCAGGTGGGCTCCGACTACTCGTGGCAGACCGGCCTGCTGGGCAGCGACTTCGTCGACAACTACAACAGCCAGGGCAAGCACGAGATCCTGTCGCGCGCGGTCTACTACGCGTGGCAGGTGAGCGCGTACGCGCAGCTCAAGGCCGCGCACATCTGGGCGCCGGTGGCTGTCTCGATCCGCTTCTGGCGCGAGGACGGCATGGCCGAACCCGGCCTGCCGCAGACCGTCTCGCTCAACACGCTGGCGCCGTGGTTCGACGACCCCGAGGGCGCGGGCGAGCGCTGGGCGCCCAGGCGCAGTTTCGTGGCCGCAAGCGCATCGGTCTATGACCCCACGCTGCCGATTCCCGTGCGCTTCGACGCATGGGACAACGCCGCGCTGCCTTCGGACGACCTGTGGCGCCTGAGCGGCGAGGTCACCGTGCGCGACAGCGGCGGCACCACGATCGAGGCGCGCGATGCCTTCGGCCGGCCCACGGCCACGCTGCTCAACCGCTGCGGCACCGCGCGCGTCGCCGAGTTCGCCAACGCGACGACGGCGGAAACGCTCTACAGCGGCTTCGAAAGCTACGAGGACCTCGCGCGCTGGCGCCTCGGCGGCCAGCCGCTGCCCGGCGACCTCGTGGTGCCCGGCGACGCGCACACCGGCAGCCGCGCGCTGCGCCTGGCGGGCGACGCCTCGCAGGTGCTGTCGACCGGGCTGTCGCTGGAGGGCGGCAAGACCTACATCCTCGCCTGCTGGGTCAAGACGCCGGCCGGATTCGACGGCGTGGCCGGCAAGGCGCAATGGCAGGTCGTGGCCGGCGGCCAGGCGACGCTGAGCCTGGAGATCGCGGGCTCGGACGGCGCCTGGGCCTACCGCCACTGGCCGGTGGTGTGGCCGGCCGGCGGTGGAAGCAGTGGAGGCGGTGGTGCGTCGGCGAACGCGGTGTCGCTGCAGCTGTGCAACGCCAAGTCGGGCGCACAGGGCGTGCTGCTGCTGGACGACGTGATGTTCGCGCCGCTGGTGGGCAGCGTCGGCGTGAGCGTGTACGACGAGCTCTACGGCGCCGAGACGGCCACGCTGGCGCTCAACGGCAACACCGCGCGCAGCGTCTTCGACAGCCGCCAGCGCGTGGCGGCGCAGGCGGGCGCGAGCGGCCAGGTGCACGGCGGCGGCATGGCCTACCTGGTGCGCGAGAACGATCCGCGCGCCGACTTCGTGTTCGCGCCCACCGATCCCAATGCCGTGACGCAGGTGGCGTCGGCCGGCGGCGGCGTTCTTGCCGACTTCATGCAGGGCAGCGACTGGACATCGCAGTGGGACATCGCGAACACCGCGGCCTGGCAGGTGATCGACGGCGTGCTGACCCATGCCGGCAGCGGCACCGACAGCATCGCATTCCGTCCCTCGAACGACCTCGCGGACTACGGCGTGATCGTCACCGTCCGCCTGCCGCAGGACACGGACGGCGCGCCGATCCCGCCGGCGGGCGCGACGGGGGTGGACATCGGCGCCGACCTGAGCGTGCGCTGGGAGCCGGCCACCGGCTGGCGCCTGACGCTGGCGGGCACGACCCACGATCTCGGCGCGGCCCGCTTCGCCAACGACTGGGCGCTGTTCGTGCCGGTGGATCCGGCCAGCGGCACGAACTCGGTGCACTTCTACGCCGGGGGGCGCCTGCTGTTCGCGCAGACCGGCGGCGCGCTCGTGCGCGGCGCGGCCAGCCTCGTGCTCACGGGCACGGGTGTCGGCGTCTCGGCGCTGGCGATGCTGCGCGCGCCGGCGCTCTCGGCGGTGTTCCTCGACGGCTCGGGCAAGGAACGCCAGCAGCAGTCGTTCACGGGAGAGGGCAGTATCGTCTCGGGCTCGCTGTACGACCCGATCGGGCGCGCCGCGATCGGCGTGAAACCCGCGAACGCGCCGGGCCGGGGCCTCGCCTACGACGCGGACTACGTGCTGAGCTTCGATCCGACCAGCGGCGTCATGACGGGGCGCGCCGCGTCGGCCTACCCCGACGACGAAGGCTTCCCGTACGTGCGCACCGAGTACTTCCGCACCGCGCAGTCGCTCGCCTCGCGCCAGGGCGCGCCGGGCAAGGCGCTGGCGATCGCCTACGGCACAGGCGGCACCGGCGCAGGCGTCGACCTCAACCCGCACATCCAGCAGTTCAGCTACGGCACCAACGTGCAAGGGCAGTTCGGCGGCGACACCTGGCCGTCGAACCAGTACTTCGTCAAGAAGATCACGGACCCCAACGGCAACCCGGGCTTCACGCTCACGAGCCAGACCGACCAGGCGCTGGCCAGCCTGAGCCTGACGGACGACGGCGGCCTCGCCGTCACCCAGTACTTCTACGACGGCAGCGGCCGCCTCGTGAAGACGCTGCCGCCCGCGGGCGTCGATGCGCAGCGCGCGGGCGACCCGGATGCCGGGCGCTGGGCGAGCACCACCACCTACAACTTCCTGGGCGAGGGCATCGAGTCGAGCGAACCCGATGCGGGCCTCACGCGCTCGGTGTTCGGCCCCGGCAGCCAGCTGCGCTTCGCGGCCGGTCCCGACGACAAGGATGGCCTGGCGACCATCCGCTACGTGAAGTACGACGCCATCGGCCGCGACATCGAGGCCGGCGTCGTGCGCACCGAGTGGAACCGCGAGGCGCTGCAGCGCATCGCGCTGGACGACCCGGCCTGGCCGGGCGCCGCGCAGGGCGCGGTCGTGAACCGCAGCTACGCCTACGACGGCGACGGCAGCGATCCGACGCAGTTCGGCCGCCTCGTGCGCAGCACCGAGCAGGCGCCGGACGGGCTCACGCAGGTCGATCAGCGCTATGCCTACGACACGGGGGGCCTGGTGCGCGAGGAGACGCAGACCGCCACGGCCTTCGACGCCACCGCGCGCACGACGCGCTATGCCTACGATGCGCTGGGCCGCGTGGTGGGCCTGACCTACCCGCAGGACAGCGAGATCGCGCAGATCAGCTATGCCTACACGCGCCTGGGCCAGGTCTTCGAGGTCGGCACGCCGCAGCAGCCGGACGCCTTCGCCACCTTCTCGTACAACGCGGCGGGCCAGGTCGAGCGCTCGGTGGTCCGGCTGGCCGCGGCCCTGGACCTGCTGAGCCAGTGTCGCTACGGCCCGCCGGGATGGCTGCAGGGCACCACCACGACCACGAGTGCGGGCACCACCATCTGGGAAGAAGGGCTGAGCTACACCGAGGGCGGCTACCAGGACGCGGGCTACTTCGACGGCAAGATCGCGAGCGTGGAAACCGTCTCGGATGCCGGCGACGCACAGCGCTTCGCGTACGCCTACGACACGCAGTCGCGCCTTCTCATGGCGCAGCGCAGCGAGAACGGCCAGGACAGCACCGACGCGGCCCTGAGCTACGACGCCAACGGGAACTTCGCCACGCTGGAAACACTCGGCGTGTCCCGGACCTACGCCTACCAGCCGTACACCGACCGCGTCGACACCGTGGACGCTGTAGGCACCACGCTCGACGCCTTCCGTTACAACGCGCAGGGCGCGGCCATCGCGGCGCAGCGTCTGGGCCTGAGCGACATCGCGTACAGCCCGTCGACCGGCATGACCGACACCATCACGCTGGACAACGGGCACAAGGTGATCTTCGGCTACGACGCCAGCCAGGCGCGCAGCGTGAAGCGGCTCACCGATGCCGCGGGCGCCGAGATCAGCGCCAAGCAGTACCTGCGCGACAGCAGCGGCAACCCGCTGCTGGAGCTCAGCCGCACGGCGGGTGCCGAGGACACCAGGGCGCAGTACCTCTACGGCCCTTCGGGGCTGATCGGGATGCAGCTCGGCGGGCAGCGCTACGCGGTGGTGCGCGACCACCTCGGCTCCGTGCGCTGCGTGGTCGACGCCACCGGCGCGGTGGTGGCGCAGTACGACTACACCGCCTTCGGCGTGACGGTCACGCGCGCCGGCTCCAGCCGGCCGGACATCCTGTTCTACCGCTACACGGGCCAGGAGTTCGACGCCGAGACGGGCCTGTACAACTACCAGGCGCGCTTCTACGACCCGGAGCTGGGCCGCTTCGTCGCCGTCGACCCGCGGCGCCAGGGATCGTCGCCCTACGTCTACGTGCTGAACAACCCCATCGGCCTCGTGGACCCGGACGGCGAGGAGGCGCTGACGGCCTTCCTCATCGCCGTGATCGTCAGCGCGATCATCGGTGCCGTGGTCGGCGCGGTGACCTACGCCGTCACGCACGAGGGCAACTTCGATGTCGGCAAGTTCTTCCTCTACGCGGCCGCCGGCCTGGTCGCGGGGGCGGCGGGGGGCGCCGCGGCGTTCGGCGGGGGCCTGATGGCCACCGCCGCGCTCGGCGCCATCGGGGTGTCGACCTCCACCTCCATCGGCAGCGGCATCGTGGTGGGGGCCGTGGCGGGTGCTGCGGACGGGGTGGTGGCCGGGACCATGAACCAGGTGGGCGTGAACCTCATCGAAGGCCGACCGCTGAACGAGGGCGTGGGCCAGGCCGCGTGGATGGGCGCGGCGATCGGCGCTGCGTCCGGCGCGGTGCTGGGAGGCATCACGGGCGCGGTCAACTACCGAACCGCCTCCCGGCTCGCCCGGCCGAGCAGGGTCATCACCAATCGGCCTACCGGGCGCCTGAATGCAACCCTGCATGGCGCCACTGTCGTGAGCGAAGGCAACATCGGCCCTGGCGTGGCGGGCATTGGCCGGCGCGACGTGGTGGGGCTGAACGCGCATGGGGGCGCGCGCAACACCAGGCTGGATTTCACCAACGGACCTGTGGGCCCGGTCGGGCAGGGATTGCCCAACCAGGACATTTCGCATGTGATCGCCGACCTGGGTGGGGCGAACTTCGCCGGCGGTGGCCTGGACCTGTCGGGGGTTTGCTACGCGGGCACATCCGGCGTGGCCCGGACGGCGGCGCGTGACCTGGGGCAGCCGGTGCGTGCCGCGACCGGATCGACCTGGACCGCCGGTAACGACTTTCCCAGGCGAGGGTTTCGGATCGTACCTGCAGGCGAGAACTTTCTTCGGGTCTCGCAGTCGCTGCAGGGCATCACCTTCCGGACCTACTACCCGAGCCAGTTGCGCACCGGCTGGAACTACCTCTTCGGCTATTGATGGCGATGGACGCGACCTTGCTCGATCCGTTCTCGCCGCAGGCGCTGGCCGATCCCTACCCGGTCTACCGGCGCCTGCGCGAACAGTCGCCCGTGCACCCGGTGGCGCCCGGGCGCTGGATCGTCTCGCGCCATGCCGATGTGCTGGCCCTGTTGCGCGATCCGCGCTGCGCGCACTGGGGCCACGCGCCCGAGCTCGATGCCTTGCGCTCGCCGCACGAGCGGGCGCTGGCGCAGGCCCTGCGCCTGTTCGCGCCGTCCGACCCGCCCGGTGCGCTGCGCCGCCAGATGAGTGCCGTGTTCAACACCCAGGTGCTGGAGCGCATGCCGCAGCGCCTCGCGCCGCTGGCCGACCGGCTGCTCGACGGGCTTGGTGGACACGGCGGAGGCGGCGGACTCGATGGACTCGATGGACTCGGAGAAGGCCGCAGCCACGACGTGCTGGCCGCCTATGCGCACCCGCTCACCATGCAGGCGGTGGGCGACATGCTGGGTCTTTCGGATGCGCAGACGCTGGCACTTGCGCAGGCGATGGGCGGCCTGGACGGCTCGCTGTTCGAGGGCCTGCGCGGCGCGGGCATCGCGGCGCCCGCTTCGGGGCCGGTCGCCCGGTTGCAGGGCTGCATGGATGCGCTCATCGACCAGGCGCAGGACAGGCCCGACGCGCTGATCTCGGGCCTGCACGCGGCCGTCGACGCGCAGGGCCCTGCGGCGGATCGACGCGACCGGCTGCTCAACGCCTTGCTCGTGCTGGTCTACGCCGGGCACCACAACATGCTCAACTTCATCGGCAACGGATTGCTGGCGCTGGCGATGCATCCGCAGGCGCAGGCCCGGCTGCGCCAGGAGCCGGCGCTGGCCGACCGGGCGATGCTGGAGCTGCTGCGCCACGACAGTCCGCTGCAGTACATCGTGCTCGTGGCGAGCGAGCCGCTCGCGCTGCACGGGCGCGAGATCGCGCGCGGCGACGAGGTCCTCGTGTGCACGGGGTCGGCCAACCGCGACGAGACCGTCTTCGAGGATCCCGACGGCCTGGACTTCGCGCGGGCCAACCCCATGGACTCCCTGTCCTTCGGCAGCGGTGCGTGGCGCTGCATCGGTGCGCGCCTGGCGCTGCGCATCGGGGCCACGGCGTTCTCGAAGATCGTGGCGCGCGGCTTCGCGCTCCCCGCGAACATGCCGGCCCTGCGCCGGGTCCGGGGGCCCCTTGTGCAGCGGGGACTGGCCGCCCTGCCGCTCATGCTGCTGAGCCAGGAGGAGGGGCGCCATGGGTGACGCCGCATTCGTCGAGCGCTACGACCGCATGATCCTCGACGCGCAGATGCGCGCGTTCTACGGTGGCGGCGACTACTACAACGTCGGCCACTGGGACGCCGCGACCGGCAGCCTCGCGCAGGCCTGCGCCGCGCTGGTACGGCGCGTGGCCGCGCCGGCCGTCCCGGTGGGCGCGCGCGCCCTGTGCCGCCCGGGAGACCTCGTGCTGGACGTCGGCTGCGGCCTGGGCGCTTCCACCGCGCAGCTCGCGGCCCTGTTGGCGCCGTCGCGCGTGATCGGGGTGAACCTGTCGCCCGCGCAGCTCGCGCATGCGCGGCAGCGGCATGACGGTCCGACCTTCTGCGCGATGGACGCCACGCGGCTGGGCTTTGCGGATGCGAGCGTGCGATGCGTCGTCTCGGTCGAAGCGGCGTTCCATTTCCGGTCGCGCTTCGATTTCCTGGTGGAGGCCGCCCGCGTGCTGCAGCCGGGCGGCATGCTGCTGATGAGCGACATGCTCTTCAATCCCGTGGTGGAACCGCCGTGGTGGGTCCCCCCGGAAAACGCCCGGCAGGACGCGGCGGGCTACCTGCGCGACTGCCATGCCGCCGGCTTCGTCGTCGAAGCGATGGACGACCTCACGGCCACGACGCTCGAGCCGTTCTGCGAGCACCTGACGAAGCGCTATCCCGCCACGGGCGTTGCGCAGGCGTTGCGCGAGGAGGTCGATGCTTACGTCCTGGTCGCCCTGAGGAAGGCCTGAGCGGCATGCGCGTCACCGAGCACGAGGCCGGTCGCCACGACTGAGCCTCGTGAACGGCGTGGGCATCGACACCCTCGTCGATCTCTACGAGAGCGACGGGGCGAAGCTCTTCGAGCCCAACGGCTGGCTGCTGGATGCGCAGTCCAAGCAGCAGGACCGGGCGCCGGCGCAGTCGCCCGAGGAACTGCTGGGCAGCGGTCCGGGCATCTTCAAGTGCCAGTACGTCAACACCGGCCTGCAGTCGGTCGCCGAGACGCTGGTCGGCAACGGCGCGCTGTCCTCGGCGAGCCGCTTCGTGGCGGTCAACTCCGCGCGGCTGTGGGACGCGAGCCAGAACAGCTGGGAGCCGTGCACCATCTCCAACGGCCCGAGCAACGCCTATCGCGGCATCAGCATGGTGGAGGCCGCGCTGGCCACCTCGGCTGCGCCGACCTACTTCCCGCCTTACCAGGTGGGCGACTTCGGCTACTTCGCCGACGGCGGCACCTTCGCCAACAACCCTTCGATGACGGCGATCGTGGAAGCCATTTACCAGGGCTACGCCAGCGCCACGTCGGACATCGTGATGCTGTCGCTGGGCACCGGCGCCAACCCGGTGGGCGTGCCGACCAGCGCCGTGCCGAATCCGCTCGACTGGGGCGTCACGCATTGGCTCTGGCCGTTCAGCAATGGCGTGGTGCCGGCCACGGCACTGCTCAATCTCACGATGGACGCCACCGCGGAACTGGCGGCGACCCAGGCCGCCCAGCTGCTCGGCGACAACTACATGCGCGCCAACCTGCCGCTCGCCCAGCCGTTCGGCCTGGACGACTACAAGAACGTGGGCGAGCTGGTGAATGCGACGCAGGACTACATCGAGAACTCGCTCGAGTGGGCCGCGGTGCGCAGCTGGGTGGGGACGAACTGGACGTGAGCGAGGGGCGGCGTGGATGTCGATCCGGTTCGGGCCGATGGCCGGGGGTGGCGCTGATCGCGGCCTTGCGTGTGGCCGGCATCTATGGCGGCAGGCTCTGAGCCCTCCCGGTGTTCACAGACGCTGCGCGGGTCCTTCCGTACGCGGCTTGTCCGTGCTCCGCGGCGCGCGGTCCGGACTCACCTCATCGATGGAAGTCAGGGGGCTCCGGCGTCGGCGGGGGCGTCAGTTGCTCAATGACCCGAATACGGCGGACCACCAGCTCGTCAATCTCCAGCCGGCGGATTCGAGCCCGGCCCACAAAGAGTCGACCGATGGCCAAGGCCCCGAAGGCCATGGCGCCCAAGGCCGCTGCGCCCATCAGGATGGAGCCGAACGCGGCCGTCCCGATGGCGTGCGCGCCCGTCGCGACCGCCGGCAGGGCACGTGCAGACTTGGATGGCCTCCAGTTCATCGAAACTCCTGGTGGAATCGTGAGCTCGCTCTGAGCGGGCAATTATGTGCCCGCTTCTAGTCGAGACACTGGTCGTCCTGCACCGTCGATGCCCGGACGGTGCGCGAGCGTGCGAGCACCGCATCCCGCCCTGCCTGCTGGTGAGGTAGCACCTTATCCGATTGGATTTCACTTCACTTGAATAAAAGTAGTGTGAATATTAAACTCGGTGCCCGATGAACCAGTCTGATCACATCCTCGAACTGGCCGGGCACCGACACGTGCTGCGGGCGGCGGATGTGCGCGAGCACGGTTGGTCGCCGCAGCTTTTGATCCGGCTGCACCAAGCCGGTAAATTGCAACGATTTGCCCGCGGTCTGTACGGGCTGCCCGGTGCCGAGGTCACCGAGCACCAGACGCTGATCGAGGTTTGTCAGCGTGTGCCAAAGGCAGTGCTGTGCCTGCTGAGCGCGCTGCAATTCCACGAGATCGGCACGCAAATGCCTCATGAAGTCTGGATTGCACTGCCCGAGGCGACGCAAACCCCGACGCTGAGCTACCCGGCGCTACGGATCGCTCGCCTGCGCGGCGCTGCATACAGCGATGGCATTCAGACGGTGACCGACCACGGCGCACCCATCCGCGTATACAGCCCCGCCAAGACAGTGACCGACTGCTTCAAGTTTCGCAACAAAATTGGCCTGGACGTGGCGCTGGAGGCGCTCAAAGATGCTTGGCGCAATCGCAAGGTCACGATGGCTGAACTGGGTCACTTCGCCAGGATCAACCGTGTCGAACGTGTCATGCAGCCCTACCTCGAGGCGGTGACGCAATGACCAGCAATCTCTCCGCATCCATCCTGAACCGGCTGCTGACGCTCGCCAAGCAACGGGGCGACGACTACAACCTGTTGCTCAATCAATTCGGAATGGAGCGTCTGCTGGCGCGCGTCAGCCTCTCATCGCATGCTGGCCGCTTCTTGCTCAAGGGCGCGCTGCTCTTTGCACTGTGGTACGACACCCCACATCGCCCGACGCGTGATGTGGACTTGCTGGGATTTGGCCCCGACGATCAGGCGAACCTGATCGCCACGTTCCGGGAGGTCGCGGCCATGGACTTGGGTGACGGCATCGTGTTTGACCCCGAGTCCGTGAAAGCCGAGGCCATTCGCGAAGACAACATCTACGGCGGGATCCGTATCACGCTGATCGCACGCATAGGTTCCGCGCGTTGCGCGCTGCAGATCGATGTGGGCTTTGGTGACGCGGTGACTCCTGGGCCACAAACCGTGGCCTATCCCACCTTGCTGAGCGACTTCCAGCCCCCCACGCTGCGGGTGTACCCGGTCTATACCGTGATCGCCGAGAAGTACCAAGCCATGGTGATGTTGGGGCAAGCGAACAGTCGCATGAAGGATTTCTTTGACCTCGCAGTGATTGCACGGCGCACGGAAGTCGATGGTGCCATGCTTGCTACAGCCATTGCCGCCACCTTTGCCCGGCGCCAGACCGCGCTGCCTGCCGAGCGGCCTTTGGCCCTGACGAAGCAGTTCAGCGAAGATGCAGCCAAGCTGCGCCAGTGGCAGGCCTTCTTGAACAAAAACCGCATTGAAGCTGCCAGCCTGGGTGCCACCGTGGCGCTTCTGGACGACCTGTTGTGGCCGCCCACGCAGGTGGCGGCTAGCAGAAGTCAAGCGACGGCGACTTGGCGCCCAGGTTCTTTGCAGTGGGTTTGAACAGCATTCTTTGCATCCGCAAACCGGATCCGCGATGAGTCGCCTCAGGCTCACCCAGCACAGGAAGGATCACCTTACTCACCTGAGCGGCGAGCCCGGCATCGGCAGAGCCACCCCACAGGCCCGCCAACCCCGACTCGCGATCTGCTGCTGTCTCCAAGTTCAAAGCCCAGAGCGCGGCTTGGCCGGTCGATCTGGTATTTCTTGATGCAGATGTCGTGGTCCGTGCGCTATCGCCATGACCCAGCGCATGTCTGGGCGCACCTCAGGCGAAGCGTGCTGGTGCCGCCGGAGCGTGCCACGCAAAACAACCTTGTGCCGGTCAAAAAGCGTGACTCACGCATTCCGAGTAAGCGTACGGTCTGGGCCGGATTGCAATGAGGGCTTGAACAGGCGAGCACGTGTCCGCAATATTGAACAGCGGACGCACCCCTGAGTGGACGGCCCGACCGTGGAGCGGGCCAGCTGCGTCTGGGGTAAGGGGAGGCTCGCCCTGAATCCAGGTTACGCAACAGCGCCCATCAGCGATGCTTGCTCAAAGCGGGTCTGCGATTCAGGTCAGATGCTTCCCGCGGCCCGCGCCTCAGGCAAGGACGGCCTTCGCCGGACTATTACAGAGTTTCGCGCCAGCCGAACAGAGGAAGGGGCGGGAGGGTAGGCAGGCCGTTGCGGACCGCCTCGGCATATCGGCACAGCGTCGTCGTGCGAGTCGCTCCTGCAGCGAGCGCCCCAGGGTTTCACCGGCGTCAGGTTCGTGCAACACGCAGTCGCCGTGTCGCAAGGCACGTCGACTGCGAAGTGCAGCGCAAACGTCAAGCTCTGACCGAGCGTTAAGGTGGCCCCGGTCTTTGGCTTTCGTCAGCGCTGCAGATAGGCACTGAGCTTGTCGATGATCTCGCGGCTGCCTCGCTCCCGGCTGCCGTTGTCATCGAAGCCATCGAGGAATGCGCCCTGTTCCGTCATGATCAGTTGGGTCCCCGTACCCGATGCCTTGAACTCGAGGGTGGCCAGCGAGATCGAGATCTTGCGTCCGTCGAGGTGCATCTCGTAGGCGTAGACGATCCGCTCTCCAGGAATGATGTCGAAGTAGGTCGCGTCGAACTCGGTCACCATGCCGGTTTTCCATTTGCCCTTCAGTCGCTCGCGGCCGCCGACCTTGAAATCCATGGTCCGCTCGACGATGTCCCAGTTGTCATTGGGCGCAGTGAACCAGCCGTTCTTGCCCTCGATGCTCGCGAATGCGTCGAACACCCGCTGCGGCCTCACGTCCGCATAGGTGCGTTCGATGGTGAAGACCCCGTGGGACACGCTGCGGTTTTGTTCGGTCTGATTTGTCAATTTGATTCTCCGTCTGGGAAGTGCTTGAGGTGTTCGCCGAGGCGGTCGAGACGCTGGTCCCACTCCGCCCGACGCCGGTTGAACCACAGCTCGGCAAGGCTGAGCGTGGCGGTATCTATGCGGCAGGTGCGTACCCGTCCGATCTTCTCGGAGCGCACCAGGCCGCTGGCCTCCAGCAGCGCCAGGTGCTGGACGACGGCCGGCAGCGACATCGCGTAGGGTTCGGCGATCTCGCTGACAGTGGCCTGGCCGCGCGACAAGCGCTCCACGATGTCGCGCCGCGTCGGGTCCGCGAGCGCCTGGAACGTCAGGTCGAGATTGGCGGTCGCGTGTGGCATCAGCCGTTCCTCAGGGGGAAGTACTGGAAGTAGGGTTCGGCCTCGGCCAGCACGCGGGCCACGCTGGGTCGCGCCTTCAGGCGACCGAGGTAGGCCGCGAGTTCGGGCCATTCGGTCAGGCCGACGGCGTAGTCGGCGTAGAACAGCGCCGGCAGCGCCGCGCAGTCGGCCATGGTGAAGGACTCGCCCATGGCCCAGGGCCCGCTGCCGCTGATCATGGGGGCGACGAGGTCATAGCCCGCTCGGATCTGGCGACGCGCCTGTTCGACGCCGAAAGGATCGTGCTGACCATCGGGGCGCAACCGTTCGGCAACGACCTGTTGGAATGGCGCGTGGATGTAGCTGTCGATGAGTCGATCGAGCAGGCGGGTCTGCATCGCCAACTCGGGATCGCCCGGCACCAGGGACGCGGCGCGGGGCTCGGTGCGCGCCAGGTAGTCGATGATGACGCTCGACTCCGGGATCGTCTTGCCTCGCGTGTTGTCGCGCAGCACGGGGAACTTGGCCAGCGGCCAGATCGCCTGGAAGGCGGCACGGTCGGCTGGATCGCCGAGATTCACCAGCCGCGCCTCGAAGGCGATGTCGGCTTCATAGAGCGCGATCAGCGCTTTCCAGCAGAAAGAAGACAGCGGGTGGTAGTAGAGGGCAAAGGACATCGCCGGTCTAAAACTTAAGAAGATGCTTAAGTATCTGGGCTGGCCGGCGAAGCGTCAAGCGGTTTGCGGGTGGCACAGAACGGGCCAGCATGTTCCGTGGCCTGGTGTGCCTGGTCGCGGACGTGGCTGCGTCTCCACGGCTGAGAGGGCGGTGCCGGCTCTCCACCGGATGTGGATGAAGTTGCACTCGGGATGTGGGACACCCGAACTAGCATGTGCCGAGGTGGTGACCGTACGGGCACCACCGATGCGTCGTCGCCAGATCGTTGCGACTCCAGCGCGCCCATTCGGCGTGAGGGGTGTAGGGCCCTCTCTCAACATGCGCACACAGGAGTGCGACTCGTTGAGAGGGCGCTTGCCACCGCGCCAAGCCGGCAATTCTCCAAAGCAGGAATCTTGCGATTCGCGTTCATAGCGTGTGTCTGACTGGTCGGTACCCACAGGTTCTCGTTGGCCTTGGCTCTGGCGAGCCATGGGCTCACCAACGAACAACGACATCGACGGGCGCTCTGCAGTCGGGATATCGAACGCGACATCGAAAGAGTTGGCGCCGGGCCTCACCGGCCGTCGTGGCGGCGTTCGAGGCGGACTGGCTGCAGGCTGAAGGAGCGGGGCAGGCTGGACTCTTTCGTCGTTTCAGCGGCAGACACGCATCCACCCTGGCGGCGTGCAGCACCGAAATGGCGGCACGCAACCTTTGCCTCTGACGAGGCCCATCCAAAGAGAAGTCCCATTCAAGGAGGTTCGAAGATATGAAGTTGAAACTGGTTCTTACCGCTGTCGCGGCCGCGGTCCTCGTCGCTTGCGGTGGCGGGGGAGGAGGCGGCGGCGGATTTTCCTCACTGCCCATGGGATCCGTTGCGCCGCCGGATTCTGGCAGTACGCCAGCGCCTTCTCCGGCGCCGTCTCCCGCCCCCGCACCTGCTGCGGCAGCACGCACGTACATGTACGAGGCGCTGTCGCCCGCTGCCGACAAGGATGCGTTCCTCGGTCATCTCAATGCCGAGGGCGCACGGAGCTTTCGCTTTCTCACATCCCTGGCTTTTGTGTCCGGGCAGAACGTCAGTACCGTCGAGACCTATGTGAAGGATGGGAGTGCAAGCTACGTCTACGAATTGCTGGATACCACCACCAATCGCAGCGCGTTCCAGGCGCAGCTCGATGCACAAGGCGCACGGGGATTCCGCTGGGCCGGCTCCTATGCGGTGGGCGGTGCGAGCGTCACGCTCTACAGAAAGGACGACGCCGGCACCTATTCGTATGTTCTCACCACCGCTTCCTCGAGCAGTGCGGGCTTTCTTCAGGAGGCCAATGCACAGGGGGCAAACGGCTACCTGAACTTGGCGCCGGGCTTCATGGTCGGCACGGAAACCGTGGCCATCTACGAGAAGGGCAGCGCCGGCGGTGCGCGCTACGCCTACGAATTTCCCTCCTCGCCAGGCAGCGATGCGGATCTGTTGGCCCAGCTCAATGGGCAGGGCGCACGTGGCTTCCGGTTCCGTTCTCCGTACAGCTTCTCAGACCGCAGCGGCCTGCTGTATGTGCAAGACGGCAGCCAGTCGTCCACTTTCAGCTTCTCTGCGCTGGATCCGGCTGAGGCCAGTGCCAAGTGGATGGAGCAGGTCAATGCGCAGGGGGCGCAGGGCCATGGACTGATCGGGGACTACATGATGCCAAGTGGTCAGGCCAAGAACCTTTTTTTTGCGGCCGCCAATTGCGCCGGCGAACTTTGCAATTCGACTTCTCTTTTTGGTCGATAGGCTCAGCCAAGTGATTCCTGGGGAGCGCGCCTTCCCAGGCATCGGCGGGGCGATCCCTCTGCTGCCGGTGGTGTGATTTCCATCCAAAACTGACCCACGTCGTAACCCCGGCCTGCCGCTTTCAGCGGCGGGAGCACAGGAGTGATTGACGTGGCGACACTGAGTGTCATCAGACGTTGGGCCTTGCTGGGCCACGGCGTTGTTGAGCTCGCGCACTGGGCGGCTGCTGCCCTTTTGGGGATTTGGGGTGACCTGGGAAATGACAACGCCCTTCAGGTGTTCGTATGCCAGCCGTTGCGACAGTTGCTCGATGCCCGCTCCCGAGTACGCGAAGAGCGGCGCGGTGCCGCCGCTGATGCGATTGGCCTCGACGAAAGCATCTGTTGGAGCGCCGAGGCGATCAGCGCAAAGACGCACAGCGTCATCGCGGAGGCGCCGCCCCACGGAGCGTCGATGGCCGCGGACGTCATCAGGCGCTCGCCTGGTCTACCGCATCTAGCTTCCCTTGGCCTTGCGACCGCGCGCGGTCGACTTCACGGGGACGCTCTTTCCATGCTCGTTCCACCAGGCCGTGAGCGCCTGCATCGTCGGACCGAGTCCCCGGGCCTTCGATGTGATCTCGTATTCGACGCGGGGCGGCACTTCCGCGAAGACGGTGCGCGACACCAGGCCATCCGCCTCGAGCTCGCGAAGCTGCGCCGTCAGCATGTGTTGAGTGATGCCGGGAATCGCCTTTCGCAGTTCCCCGAAGCGGTAGATGCGCTGATTGAGCAGCCACATGATTTCCAGCTTCCATTTGCCCGAGAGCAGCGCGAACGCGCGGCGCATTTCCTCGTGCATGTTGATCTCGGCATTTCCCTTGGTCTGCTTTTCCATACTAGGCATCACTTTTTCATCCTACTTGTGGTTTTCGATGTTAGGCGACATCCTTGCTGCGGATCGATGCAATGACGCTCGATCAGGAAAACCTCATGACTGGAAACTACACATACTGGATCAGCACCGCGTTGCTGTCGCTTCTCTATCTGGCTTCTGCCGCCGCCTACGTAGCCAAGAGGGACTGGGTTCGCCAAGCGCTGGCCGATCTTGGCTACCCTGGCTATCTCGTGCCGGTCCTCACTGTCGTGAAGATCCTGGCTGTGGCCGCGATCCTGTCGCGCATCAGCGTACCGCTGAGCGATCTCGCCTACGCGGGCATGTTCTATCACCTGCTGCTCTCCGGGCTTGCGCACATTGGTGTGCGCAAGCCCGGCGGCGCCCTGCCTGCAGCGGTGGGCCTCGTGTTGCTCGTCGCTTCGTTCGCAACGCAGAACCTTGCCCGCGATATCCCGTCGCCTGATGCCCTGGCCATGGCGGCGCAGCAAGCAACCCTCAACTGATGGAATTCATCATGACTCGACTGAATGGAAAAGTTGCCCTCGTCACCGGCGCCGGTCGCGGCATCGGCCGCGCCACCGCGAAGCTGTTTGCGGCCGAAGGCGCGAAGGTGGCCGTTGTTTCACGCACTGCCGAAAACGTCGATCGTGTCGTCTCCGAGATCCGGGCGGCAGGCGGCGTTGCGCTTGGCGTGGTCTGCGACATTGCCGACCCCGATCAGGTCAAGGCCTCAATCGACAAGGTGGCGGCCACGTACGGCGGGATCGACATCCTCGTGAACAACGCCTTCGATCCGTCGTCCGTCTCGTCATCGATCCTCGAGTTGTCAATCGAGCAACTGCAGCGCAATTTCGAGATGGGCCCGATTGCCTATCTGCGCACGATGCAAGCCTGCTATCCCCACCTCAAGGCCAGCGGTGAAGGCCGCGTCATCAACTTCGCCTCGTTGGCTGGCGTCCTTGGCTCGGTGGGCTATGGCCCTTACAACATGGCGAAGGAAGCCGTGCGCGCTTTGACCCGTTCTGCCGCACGCGAGTGGGGTGCCGACAAGATCACCGTGAACAACGTGCTGCCGATCGCGGACACCTGGGGCGCGGCGAACGTTCCTCCGCCGGCCAATGCGCTGGCCCGCTACGGATCGCCGGAGGAAGACGTCGCGCCGGTCGTCCTGTTCCTTGCCAGCAAGGATGCACAGTACCTGACAGGGTACAGCCTGACGCCTGACGGTGGCCAGATCATCGACAGCGCCCGTTGAACCCATTCATTCAAAATCGATCTTCAGGGCGGGAGTTCCCGGCTTCGTCTTGCGAAGGACCGGTCCGCGCAACGCCGATGATGGACTTCCGTGTCTCCTCCCTGCACGCACGCCTGTGCGTGACGGCGCAAGGCTTTTCCGCTCGGCCCCTGGAGGTCGAGCGGATTTCCTTCAATCTCTGCTCTTTCCTTTCAGGGATTCATGAGGCAACTCGCTCGGCCTGTGATCGCGTCTGGAGGCGTCCAGCATTCTTCATGACGACCGTCAAAAAACCATTTCCTCAGCGTCTGAATTGGTGCGTTCGGAACTTGCGGGTATGTTCATCCCTGCCTGTGCCCACACCGAGCCATTGATGCGGGATCGCGCGCCCGCGCAGAGTCACGAGGTGTGTCATGAATGAACAGACTTTTATTCACGAAACCCGCTCGGGGCCATGGACCTGCACCATCTATCTATTGAAAAGCAACGAGGGCGACTTCTCCGCAGTGGGGGACATTGCCTTGCGCGGTCGGCATCGATGCAAGCTCGTGCTTTGCCGTCCCGACATTTCCACCAAAGCAGGCATCGCCATCCTGAAGCAGCAATGTATCTCCTGGATAGAGCAGACCGAGCAGGCAGGCAAGCCGACGCCTCCGGCGTCTCCTGAGCAGATCAGGAAGTCCTCTCCAACCGACCAGCCGTGAAGCCGGCCCAGTGCTCCCGGATCACCGCCTTCAACGTGCGCATGCCTTCCGGATCGCCCTGCCACAGCGCCGAGGAACAGGCCCTGGCTTGCGCCAGCGAGACATCGGGTAGCACCGCAGCATCGGTCACCATCTCGAGAGCAGCATCGGCCTGTCGGCGGCAAAGGCCACAGTCGCCAACTCGGCCACAAGCGGAAGTCCAACGCGACGGGCCATGGGCGAGCGGTGAGCGGCGTATTCACCCGAACTCAATGTTCATCCAGCCACTCGCCGGGTGGCCAGCCTTGTTGTGCTTCTTCGATGAGGTGTCGGCCGGACATCGGTGCTCCGAAAAAGAAAACGAAAGCAGTTTCTTGCCCGTTGGAAGCCCTCTGCATGCGGGAGCAGACTGACCTCGAATATCGTCCCGGGCTTGCGTAGAGGGCGCGTGAACAGGTGCCGCCCGGTGTGTCATGTTGGGCGCACTCGGACGAGAGCGAATGAGCCCGGTCTATGCCGCCGTCCGCACTGGTTCCCCGAGCGCCTCGCGAGGCAACTCGTAAAGGAAAAAGGGTGGCGCGTCGGGCCGCGTGCGCTGCAGCAGCGGCCTGGCGACGTTGTAGACCGGCACGTCGTTGATGGTGCGCGCCTCGAAGGTGCCGCGGTGCGCATGGCCGTGGAAGACCGCGTCCATCGGATAGCGCAGCAGAGGCTCTTCCAGCCGGCTGCTGCCCAGGAACGGGAAGATTTCCGCCGGCTCGCCTTGCACCGTGCCGACGACCGGCGAGTAGTGCAGCAGCGCGATCCGGCGCCGGGTGCGCAGCTTGGCCAGCGCCGACTCCAGCTTCATCGCCTCGTTGAGCGCCTCCTGCACGAACAGCTTGATCGCCGGCTCGCCCCAGGCGCCCAGCGACCCGCGTCCGAAGCCCTTGACGCCGGCGATGCCCACACCCTCGATCTCGCAGATGGAGCCATCGAGCACGCGAACACCCGCCTGGTTGAGCGCCGAGACCACCAGCTCGGGCGTGCCGGACTCGAAGTCATGATTGCCCAGCACGGCCACGACGGGGATCGATACGACGCTCAGCTCCTCGGCCAGGACCTTGGCTTCCTCCGCGGTGCCGTAGTCGGTCAGGTCGCCGCACAGCAGCAGCGCGTCGGCCTGGTCGGCAGCCTGCGCGAAGAAGTCGTGCAACTGGCCGGCGGCGTCGCTTTGGACATGGAGGTCGCCGACCGCGGCAAACCGGATGTGGGAAGAGGATTTCGGCTGGGGCATGGTGATCCGGTGGTCCGAAGGAAAAAAGGCACAGCCAGACTGCGCCCCTGCGCGATTGGCCGTCATCGGCTTCATCCCGCTGCGGCTGTAGGCGCCAACCGACGCCCGATGAGGCCGTTTGCGCCGGCCCGAGGCTCGCCCGCCGAACCTACGCTGCGCGCATGAGGCCTTCCACCGTTCTTTCCGATCTCGCGCCTTCGCTGGAAAAGGAAGTCGAGCCTCGTGTCGCCGCCTTCTACAGGAAGACCCTGCGCGCACTGAACGGCGCGGACATCCCGTTTCTCGTGGGCGGCGCCTTCGCCCAGGCTTGCTACACCGGCATCCGCCGCGCGACCAAGGACTTGGACCTGTTCATCCGGCGCGAAGACTACGAGCGCATTGCACGGCTGATGCGCCGGCACGGCTGGCATGTCGAGCTGAGTCATCCGCACTGGCTGGCCAAGGTGCATGACGGCGAGGAATTCATCGACCTCATCTTCAATTCGGGCAACGGCCTTTCGCCTGTGGACGAGCGCTGGTTTCGCGGCAACTGCCGTGCGGAGATCCTGGGCGTGCCGGTGCTCGTCGCCAATGCCGAGGACTGCGTGCTGTCCAAGGCCTTCATCATGGAGCGCGAGCGCGAGCGCTACGACGGCGGCGACATCGCGCATCTGCTGCTGGCCCGCGCCGAGCGGATGGACTGGGCCGACCTGCTGGAGCGCTTCGGCCCGCACTGGCGGGTGCTGCTGGCCCATGTGACGCTGTTCGGGTACGTCTACCCCGGCGAGCGCCATCGCATCCCCGGCTGGCTGCTCGCTTGCCTGATCGATCGACTGGCCGGCGAGATGCGCGAGGCGCCTCATCCGGAGGGCCATGTGTGCGCGGGAACCTTGCTGTCGCGAGAGCAGTACCTGCACGACGTCGAGAAGATGGGCTACGTGGACGGGCGGCTTACGCCGGTGAGCGGGATGACCAGGCAGGACGTGGTCGCGTGGACCGAGGACATTCAGGCCAGCAAGCCGAAGGAGCGGGGCGGCTAGGGCATGCCGGCCGCGGCTTGGCTCATGGCGTGCTCTTCGTGGGTGGTTGTCCCTTGGGGACGGCGCGCAGAGACGCATCGATGTCGGCCATGCCCTTCGTTCTTTCTGCTTCTGCCTGTGCCGTGCAGGCGGACTTCCGAGCGTCCTTCAGGGGGTCGCATCTCTTCATGGCGGCGGCGTAGTTTGCCTCGACCTTCGCTTCGGCTGCCTTGCGCGCGGTGTCGTTGGCCGTCGGCTCGTCCTTCACGGCCCCGTGGGCCGAACCCGTTGCATCGATCTCCGCCGGCAACGGCAGCGACACCTGCGTTCCTGCCTGCACTGCGAGCAGGCAGCCTGCGACAAAGGTCGCGGCCTTCAGGATTCTGAGAAGAGGTCGTGGCATGGTGCTGTCCCCGACGCCTGCGGCTCGCGGGCTCCAGCGGCGCTTTCGTGCGCAGCGCTTCGGCGCCCTCAGCCGTGGCGCTTGAAGTACTGCACCTCGCGCTCGTGCTGTTGCGCCTGTTCCCGCGAGCTGAATGTGCCGAGGTTGCGGCGCTTGCCGGTTCTCGGATCGGTCTTGCGCGAATAGAGGCGGTATTCCCCCGAGGCGAGTTTTCGGATCATCGCAGCCTCCTTTCCTAGGGAAGGTCTGATCAAGTCGTAAATTGGCTTGATGGCGAGCGCGCGTATTTGGTCGTTGCGCTCACAGGCTCGTCTCACCGAGCATCCCATGCGTTTGAGAGGCCCTGCGGCCCTTCATGCCGTCTGCAGACGCACCTGTCCCAGCATCGCGATCAGTTTCTTCCTGGCCATCCACAGGTTCGACAGTGCAAACAGCGTGATCACATGCGCCGTGTTCTTGGCCAGCCCCCTGAACCTCACCTTCGCCAAGCCGAACTGCCGCTTGATCACCCGGAACGGATGCTCCACCTTTGCCCGGATGCTGGCCTTCTGGTATTCCTGCTTGCGCGCTCTGGCTTTGGCTCGGCCCTCGGGCATCTTCGCCATGTCGCTGGGCCTGCCTGCAATGTGCCACTGCACGCTGCGCTTCACCCGACTCTGTGCTCCGCGATAGCCCGAGTCTGCCCACACCTCGCTCTCCTTGCCGTGCAGCAGGTCGCTCACCTGCTCCACGTCTGCCTCGTTGGCGGCCGTGGTCGTCACCGTGTGCACCAGCCCCGAGTCCGCGTCCACGCCGATGTGCGCCTTCATCCCGAAGTGCCACTGGTTGCCCTTCTTCGTCTGGTGCATCTCCGGATCTCGCTCGCCGCTCTCGTTCTTTGTCGAACTGGGCGCCGCGATGATCGTGGCGTCCACGATGGAGCCTCTCTTCAGAAGCAGCCCCTTCCTGGCCAGGTGGGCGTTGACCTGCTTGAAGATGTCCTCCGCCAGATCGCTGGCCTCCAGCAAGTGGCGGAAGTTCAGGATCGTCGTCTCATCGGGAATCGACTCCATGCCCAGGCCTGCGAACGTGCGCAGCGAGGTGATCTCGTACAGGGCTTCCTCCATCGCCGGATCGCTCAACGCGAACCAGTTCTGCATCAAGTGCACACGAAGCATCGCTTCGAGCGGATACGGTCGGCGTCCTCGCCCCGCCACCGGGTAGTGTGGTTCGATGACTTTGAGTAGCGCCTTCCAAGGCACGACCAGTTCCATCTCGGCAAGGAAGACTTCCCGGCGCGTCTTCTTCCTCTTGCCTGCATGCTCGGCATCCGAAAAACTGATCTGGCTCATCGTTGGTCCTCCTTCAGCGTGCGTGTTCAACGTTCAGAGCGGCCATCCGTGGACTTGATCAGACCTTCCCTAGGGCTTGGGTGTTGGCAGAAGAGCTTCACTCTCGGCCGCAACCGCGAGAGAGCATGTCGGACGATTTCACTTCGCGCTGACAGAGCCAGAATTGGAGCCAGAATTCCGAAGGAGTTCAGGTCATCTTCCCGGAGCGGGAAGATCTCCTGCAGAACGAGACTGCCGCAACCGATTCGTGCGTTTGGTGCCATGCACGAAACAGACGAATCCAGGCGGACGGCGATGGAATCCGTGGCGCCGGCAGTCAGCACCTTTGAGAAAGTCGACGCCTGGTGGCGCGCTGCCAACTCCCTGTCCGTCGGACAAATCCATCTGTTCGGCAACCCGCTGCTGCACGAGCCGCTATCACTCGCGCACAGCAAGCCGCGCCTGGTGGGTCATCGGGGAACCACGCCCGGGCTGAACTTCATCTGCGCCCACATGAGTCGCGCACATGAAATGAATCGCGTGATCATGGACAGAAGTCCCTCTTGTCGCCACCGGATTCCGGTCCGCGCGAGCCGAAGCCCCGCACAGGCCCCCGGGGCTTGGTGCTGCCGAGAACGCTGTCTCGCCGTCTCTGTCTATTTGTTCGATGGGGCTGCGGGCACCTCGCCGCCGGGAGCACTCTGCGCAGGCGGCATCTCAATCGGCACTTCGAAGCGCTGCTGGAGCGCATGGAAGTATGCAAGTGCGCCAAGCAAGACGACGACGACCGCCGGGATGCCCTATGTGAAGGCATGGCGGCTGTCATCCCGCTCGTCGCTCCGGGCCTGCTGCTCCTTCATGGTCGAGTTTCCTTTTTTCGGTTCCTCGACCTACTTCTTCATCGCCTTGACCTCGGCCTTGCCCTTCTCTTCGTCCGCCTTGGCCTGCTTCATGCAGGCGGATTTGGCATCGCCCTTCTGGTCGTCGCACTTTTCCTTCGCGATGGAGTAGGCGACGTCCACCTTGGCTTCCGCGACCTTGCGGGCGTTGCCGTCGCTGGGCTTCAGCTTCTGGTCGAGTTCGGCCTTGGCGATCTTTTCCTTGCCCTTGGCCTCTTCGACGCACACGTCCTTGGCGTTGTCCTTCATGGCGTCGCAAGCTGCCCGATCGGCCTTGTAGTCGGCCGCAATCTTGTCGCGCCCAGCCTTGAGTTCGGCGACGGCCGGGTCGACGGTCGCCGCAGGCGGAGCCATCTGCGCATGAGCCGACAGCATCGTGAGAGAGGATGCGACGGCGCAGGTCCATATAAGCTTCTGCATGGTCATCTCCTTTGGGGGGCGCCGAGGACTTTCGTTGCACAAGATGTCCCGCGCCTGTCACCCAGACTAGGAGCCACGGCTGGAGCGTCGATAGGACGGTGCACGAACCGGCCGTAAGTGCATGCCGACGCCGTTGCGGCGGATGCTCGGGCGCACGGACTTGGCCGGGATGAAAGGTGTGCAGGAGGGCCCGTGAGGCCTCAGCCGGCCGTCTCGCCGTGCAGCAGGGCACGCCGGGCCAGCAGAAGGGCCGCGGCATTCCAGCTCTGTCCGGCCATGCCCATGGGTGCCAGCGTCCGCCCGTGGAACCACTCGGTGAAGCGCCAGTCGTCGAGTGCGTTGACCTGCGCGAGTTGCACGAGCTCGGACCAGGCCAGCTCGCGCGCACCCAGCCTGGCGAGCGCCATCACCCAGAAGCCGTCGACGAAGGGCCAGATGCCGCGTTTGTGATATCGATGCACGATGTTCTCTGCTTGTGGTGGCCCATGTAGGCCCGCCACACGGCGGGCTGGCGCGGGCCAGGCTTGCCGGTGGCGCTGACCAGCGGTCATAGCCACGTGCTTGCGAACGACCGCAGCCGGGAATTCGAGCTTCTGTACAAGCCATATCCTGCGCTGGAGCTTCAGGCGTCGTTCGACCGGGCGTTGAAAACAACAGGACGGTGCGAACAGGTCGAGCGGGCATCGGTACAGCCGTCGTAGCCGGGTCGTAGGAAGCAACTGACCCTAACTCTGCGGGTGACCTTGCATCACGGAGTCTGTTGCGACGCGATCGTTGCCCTCCCCAAAATACCAGGAGACGTACGTGCAAGACAACAGCCGCGAGCTCTTCGCTCTTGAAAAGAAATTCTGGCAGTCGATGGTGGACACCGACACGGACACGGCCATCGAGTTGCTGTGTGAACCAGCCTTCATGGTGAGCTCCCATGGCTCGATGAAGTTCGACCACGCTGGCTATCGAAAGATGGCAGAGCAAGGGGCCATGACAATCGAGTCGTTCGAGCTGAGCGATATGGAGGCCACCTTCCCCGGCGATAGCACCGCCGTGCTGAGCTACAAGGTCCATCAGATTCTGTCGCCGAGAGGAAAATCGGACAGGGTGGAGCAGCACATGGCGGACACGTCCACGTGGGTCCGTGACGGTGGCGCTTGGCGCTGTGTCATGCACACCGAAGCGCCTGTGTCAGGGTAACGATGACGCGGGTCAGCGGATGCCCTCGCGCTCAGCCACCGAGCGGCCATCGCGTGTCCAGACCTGGAGCACGAAATCTGCTTCCTCATGGAACGCCAGGCGCGCCAGGCCGAGCGAAGCCAGCGCGTCGTGTACCTCCTGTGTGGGGAGCCTGCGCTGTGCGAAGTCTGGCCGCCAGTCGCAGGCCACCAGAGCGCCGTCGGCCGCCAGCGTGTCCTGGCAGCAGGCGGCCAGCAGGTGCATGTCGTTGCGGTCGAGGAAGTAGCCCAGCTCGCTCAGCACGACGAGGTCGAAGCAGCCGGCCTCGCGCGGCCAGTCGGCGGGGAGCACGTGGTGCGCGACGTGCACATGGGTGAGCCCACTGGTGCGCTTGCGTGCAATGTCCACAGCATGTGCTGAGAAGTCGCTTGCCAGCAGATGGTCGCAGCGTTGCGAAAGGGCAAGCGTGAGTTCGCCGGCTCCGCAGCCGGGCTCGTAGGCACTCCGGAAGCGCTCTCGCGGCAACGCGGCCAGCAGCAGTGCCCGTTTGCGCGCCTCGTACCAGCGGTGGCGCAGTGCGTAGGGGTCTTCGCTCGCCGCATAGAGCGATTCGAAATAAGGCCGCTGGTCATTCATTGCCGCTGCTCAAAGGAAGGCCACTTCGAAGGGGCGCGCCGCGCGCTGGACGGTGGTGGCGCGAAGCACCGGGCCCGAGCCGGTGGACGCATCGCGCCGCAACTGGCTGGTGAATGCCTTGACTGCCATGCGCTTGCGCCGCACGGCCTCTTCGCTCAGCGGGAGCCGAAAGGCGCGCTGCCAGGGCATGCACGCATCGCCGGGACGGGACCAGTGCCAACCCCAGACGGGCACTTCCACCAAGCGGGCGCCCGTGCTCGCAGCCGCCAGCGCGCAGGCCTCGCCGGTCGCCTCGTGGTCGGGGTGGCCGTCCTGGCGCCATGTGGTGAACACCACGTCACCGGGCAGGAGCAAGGAGACGAGCTCGGCCGTGAGCATGGCGCGCAGTTCCTTCAGGCCGCCGTCGGGCAGGCCCAGTCTTGCGGGCTCGATGGCCAGGCCCAGGCAGTGCAGGGCCTTTCGGCTTTCCCGTGGCCGGGTGCGCGCGAGCCGTTCGACGGGCCATTCGGTCGAGCCCCGATGACTGGCAGTGCCGTCGGTGACGGCGATCACTTCAACGGGCCTGCCGCAGTCGGCCAGCAGCGCGAGAAGGCCACCAACCGAGAGCACCTCGTCGTCGGGATGCGGCGCGACAACCACGGCGCGGGCACCCGCCGGAACCAGCTCTTGCGGCTCGATCACAGGCAGTCGCGCGATGCCGGGCCAGCGGCTCCACTCGATCTCGGTCGTGCCTTCACCCCGGATGGCGCGGCGCGCTACAGCGTCCATGACGAAGGCTCTTCTTTCTCGTTCGCGGCGAGCTGGCCCAGCGCCGCAAGATCGCGCTCGGCGTGGCTCTGGCGAAGGAACACGGGCAGATCCGCCATCGCGTGGGCGAAGTGCGGGTCGCGGCACAGCGGGCCGGCGCCGACCGCGCGGCCGGCGTGGTGCATGACGTCGTTGGCCGCCTGCTCGACGGCGAGGCGCGCGCGCAAGGCGATGCGCTGTGCGTTGTCTTGGGGGTGCCGGTCGATCCAGGCTGCGGCCTCTCGCAGTTGCGCGGCGGCCGCGGTCAAAGCCACTTCGATGGCACCAATGTGCGCGAGGCGATGGGCGTCCGGTGCCGGTCCCGCGCGTTGATGAGCCGCGCGCGCAATGCCGAATGCACCGCCGAACCAGCATGCCGCAATGCCGGCACCACCCTGCCAGAAGCCGGCGCGGTTCACGTAGTCGCCGGGCCGCCCGATCTGCGTGGCCACCGCGCGGTCGAAGCGCACATCGACACTGGCGCTCGCTGCCATGCCGACGGCATGCCAGCCATTGCCGGTCACTCGTACACCGGGCTGATCCATGGCGACAGCCGCAAGGCACGGTTCGCCGGCCGCGTTCCAGCAGCTCACGACGGCGTGAGTCACGCTCGCGGCGCCCGAGCACCAGGCCTTGGTGCCGGTGAGACGAACGCGGTGGCCTTCTGTCGCGTCGAGCATCACGCGCGCGTCGGGCGGCTCCGCGCACCAGGTGCCCCAGCGCGCAAGCGCAGGTGCGGCCGGCGCAGCGCCGAGTTCGGCAAGGATGGCGAGCGCATCGGTGTGCCCTTCGAACAGCTTCACCAATGAAAGGTCATGGGCCGCCACATCGGCCAGCACACGCCAGCGCGCCAGGGTCCGGCCGGCGCCCGGCTTTGGAAGCGCGTCGATGCCCGCGTCGACCAGGTGCTTCAGCGCGAGGTCGCAACCGTAGCGAAGCTGCAGTTGCCGCAAGGCATCGGCGAGCGCGGGTTCGGACATGTGAAGCAGCGGCTGTCGCGCGGGCCCCTTGGCACCACCAGCCGGCGTCAGGCAGTCACCGGCGAAGCGGCGACCAGGTGCTCGGTCAGGAACCACACCTGCAGTTCGTTGGTGCGAAGCACGTTGCTGACGAACACGTCGTTGCTGCCGGCGTCCCCGGACTTGTCGACCTGCTCAGCCGCATCACGCGCCGAGATGATGATCTGCTCATGCGCCTCGGCCAGTCGGCGCAACTGCACGGCAGCCGGTTCGCGTCCACGGGGCGGTCGTGCGATCTGCGTGGTCTCGGCGATGTCGGGCGCCATGGCGAGCGCGACACCGCCAAGCAGCTGAATTCGTTCGGCGACGATGTCCACCAGCAGCACTTGGCCTTCGTAGTGCTGGTCGTACATGAGGTGCAACTGGTTAAAGGTCGGCCCCACCACCTGCCAGTGGTGCTTCTTGTACATGTCGCGCAGCGTGATCGTGTCGGCCAGGCACTGGTTCAGCAGCGCCACGCTTTGCTTGCAGACCTTCTCCGAGAGTCCATTCGGAAGCTTGATGATCTCGCCGTACCGTTGCGTCTCGTGGCTCTGCTGATGCAGGTTCGGCTTCACCTCCTTTATCGACGACGACGGTGAGGTAGAGGCCGACTTTGACTTGCCGTCTTTCGATGCTGCCATGGGCGTGCTCCTGAGTTTGGAAGTTCAACTCTTCTAGCACCCGTGCCGTGACCCGCGCGTAGTCCATGCGGCCGCGTCGCCCGGGTGTTTTCCTTTCCCTGGATGCCAATCGCCTACAGGGCCCCCGCGCGTCGCCTGACGCGGCATAGCGGGGCCGATCTCTATCTTGGGTACTTGGCAATCCGACCCCGAAACGCACTACGGCAAGAAGGCTCCACCATGCTAGGTATCGTCATCCCGGCGCACAACGAAGAACAACTGATCCGCGGATGCCTGTCCTCGGTGCGCCTCGCATCGCAGCACGCCGCACTGATGGGCGAGCCCGTCGAGACGATCGTGGTGCTGGACGATTGCACGGACGCCACCGGCATCCTGGCGGCCAGTTGCGGCGTCATGACCGTGACCATCCGCGCACGAAACGTCGGCATGGCACGCGCCGTGGGTGCGAAGGCGCTGCTGGCAAGAGGGGCGAGGTGGCTGGCTTTCACGGATGCCGATACGCTGGTTTCCGAAGACTGGCTGGCGGCTCAACTCTCTCTTCAGACAGAGGTCGTGTGCGGAACGGTGTCCGTGCGGGACTGGTCGCCTCACGGCCGCCACGCGGCATTGCTCCAGGCGCATTTCCAGGAGACCTATTCGGACTGCGAATCCCACACCCACGTGCATGGCGCGAACCTTGGCGTCTCGGCTGCGGCGTACCGCCGCGTCGGCGGGTTCCGGCATCTCGCGTGCAGCGAAGACGTTGCGCTGGTGAAAGCGCTGGTCGACGCGGGCTGCAGCGTTTCATGGAGTTCGTTGCCACGGGTTGTGACCAGCGCTCGCACCGATGCCAGGGCGCGCGGCGGCTTTGCGGGCGCCCTGCTGAATGCCGTGGCGCAACGCCTGGCCGAGTCGGCGGGTGCGGCGGCGATGCAACCGGCGATTGCTGCCGGCGCGTGACGCCATGGGCGAAGTCCTTGATCTCGTTCAATGGCCGGCGTTCGTTGCCTCCCTCTCCGCGGCTTGGTTGATCGCATCAAGCGCGAAGCCGCGCAGGAACGTGGGCTTCTGGACTTTCCTGCTCAGCAATGTGCTGTGGACCGTCTGGGCCTTGCACACTTCCGCCACGGCCCTCGTTGCCCTCCAGGTCTGCTTGGCCGCGCTCAACGTTCGGGGCCTTTTCAAGACGGAACCACCGCCTTAGGCCGGCCAGTTTCCGACCTTGGCGCAATCCCGGTAGCGGCGGCTTCCCCGCCTACCCGGCAAAAGCTTCACCGCCGACCCACGGGGCGTCTGCCGCTGCGCAGTGTGTTGCCTTATTTCAGGAACAGGAGAAAGCAATGGCCGAACTGACCGATCCTCTGCGCCGCAGTCCATTGGGGTCCGTATCCCTCGACGACGAGGCGTTTGCAGTGCGAGCCGCAAGCGGCGTCTCGTGGGGGGCGATCTTCGCGGGCGCAGTCGGCGCATGTGCGCTGTCGCTGATCCTGTTGCTGCTTGGCACCGGACTGGGTATGTCTTCGGTGTCTCCCTGGTCCGGGCAAGGCGCGAGCGCCACGGCCATTGGTATCTCGGCCATTGCCTGGATCACTTTCACGCAAATTGCCTCCTCCGGCATGGGCGGCTATCTGGCGGGCCGGTTGCGAACCAAGTGGGCCGGCGTGCACACCGACGAGGTGTACTTCAGGGACACGGCGCACGGCTTTCTCGCGTGGGCCGTGGCCACGCTGATCACGGCAGCGCTGCTCACTTCGACGATCGGAGCGATCCTGGGCACCGGAGCGCAAGCGGGGGCCACGGTCGCGGGAGGGGCTGCGTCCGCAGCCACCTCCGCCATGACAGGAACCCCTGGCGCTGGCGCAGGGAGGGAAGAGTCGGCTGGTAGGAGTGCCTACTTCATCGACGCGCTGTTCCGCAAGGATCCGAACGCCGCGGCGGCGCCGGCCGACGGCGCGGCCGCAGCGCAGCAGGCCACGACGGAGCGATCCGGTACCGCCGCGTCGGTGGAGGTGGGGCGCATCTTCGCGAACGGCATCCGCGCCGGCAGCCTTCCGCCCGAAGACACGCGCTATGCCGGCCAGCTGGTGGCGCAGCGCACCGGCTTGAGCCAGCAGGATGCGGAGAAGCGCGTGAACGACACCTTCACCCGGGCCCAGGCCGGGCTCAAGGATGCGGAAGACAAGGCAAGGGCGGCCGCCGACACCGCCCGCAAGGCGTCCGCGTACAGCACGCTGTGGATCTTCATCTCGCTGCTGATCGGTGCCTTCGTGGCCAGCTTGAGTGCCACCTACGGCGGTCGTCGCCGTGACCTCTGAACCTCTTCTCACCCCAAACGGAGATGAACCATGCGCTCACTGCTTCTGTTTTTCCTCGGCGTGCCAATTCCCATCATCATCCTGATTGCCGTGCTCTTCCATTGATGGTTTCGCACGGGCGCGATCCCTAGCCGGAATGATCCTCCGCTCGGGCGGCGCAATAGGTCAGGAATTCGTTGACTTCGGCCGCCTTGTCGAAGACCGCATCGGCGCCGAGGCGCAGGCACTCTTCCCGGTTGTCTTGCGAGGCCGCGTTGGTCAGCGCCACCACCGTGCCCTTTTGCGGGCAGTGGGCCAGCGATGCGAGCACGCCAAGCCCGGACCCTTGCGCAAGCAGCAGGTCCACCACGAGCAGGTGCCAGCCTCCTTCGTGCGCCTGAAGCCAGGTAACGGCCTCGGCCTCTGTCTGGACCGCCCCGATCACCTCGGCGCGCAGAAAGCCTTCGATCACGACCTTGAGACTGTCCTGTACCTGAGGCTCGTCCTCCACCAGGAAAACGCCAAACGTCATGGTTGCTCGGTCCTGCGGATGTTGAGATCTGCAGACGGTCTCCTGTCGGCACGGTCGCCGCTGTAGGCCGACATCGTGTCGTCGTGTTCGACAAGAAGTATTTGTGGGCGGCTGGCGCATTGGCTTCGGCTGCCAGGCAGGAAGCGGCCGGTGTGCGTGTGCGCGAACGCCGCCTCGTCGGACAACCGGCTGCGCGCAGGGAGGAATTGCTTGAAGAGCTTGGCACCACGACCTGAGTTTCCGTCGATCAAGGTTGGCAAGGCGGCAGCAAAGAGGCGTGGCCCCCACGGTATCGAATCTGCTGCGGCGTCCTACAAGAGGGGGCGGTGTCGAGCTTTACGTTCTGCCTCTCCTCGAACCAACCCGGATGAGAGACCATGGCCAAACAACCCGGTACGAGCGCCCAAGCTTCCTCCGTGCTCGTGGATAAGGCGGGTGACTTGGCGCCGCCCGATGCAACGCAAGAGGAGGAACCGTCCACGCAATACAAGCAGGCGTTCTGGAACAAGCTCGGCCCCGGCCTCATCACCGGCGCGGCCGACGACGACCCGAGCGGCATCGCCACCTATTCGCAGGCGGGCTCGAAGTTCGGCTACGACATGGGGTGGACGCTGCTGCTGACCTATCCACTCATGGTCGGTATACAGCTCGCCAGCGCGCGCATCGGCCGTGTCAGCGGCCGCGGCCTGACGGAAGCCTTCCTGCGGCTGTGGCCCCGCTGGGTGGTGTGGCTGCTCGTGGGCTCGCTGGTTGTCGCCAACGTCATCAACCTGGGTGCTGACCTCAACGCGATGGCCGACGTCGCCGCGCTGGTGGCGGGAGGCCCCAAGGTGGGCTATGCCATCGGTTTCGGAGTGCTGTCGCTGGTACTGCAGATATGGCTGCCCTACGAGCGCTACGTGCGCGTGCTCAAATGGCTCACACTGTCCTTGCTTTCCTACGTGGCGGTCGCTTTCACGGCGCACGTCGACTGGGCCGCTGCGGCCAAAGGGGCGCTGCTGCCGCACCTGCAGTGGAACAAGGAGTTCATCACCACCGGGGTCGCGATCCTGGGCACCACCATCAGCCCGTACCTCTTCTTCTGGCAGGCCTCGCAGGAGGTGGAGGAGATCAGGCGCGTGCCGCAGGACCAGGCGCTCAGGCGCGCCCCCGCCCAAGTCCCGGGACAGCTGCGCCGCCTGAAGATCGACACGTGGGTGGGGATGGGCTTTTCCAACGCCATCGCCTTCTTCATGATCCTCGCCACGGCTGCCACCTTGCACGCGCATGGACAGACTTCCATCGAGACGACCGCGCAGGCGGCCCAGGCGCTCAAGCCGGTCGCGGGGGAGGCCGCTTTCGTGCTGTTCGGCATGGGCATCGTGGGTACGGGCCTGCTCGCGCTGCCGGTGCTGGCCGGGTCGGCCGCCTACGCGCTCGCCAGCCTGCTCGGCGTGCGCAAGGGGCTGGACCGAGCGCCGGGCAAGGCGCCGGCCTTCTACGCCATCCTCGCCGCCGCGATGCTGATCGGGTTGGTCATCGATCGGGTTGGTCATCGGCCTGTCGGGCATCAGCCCGATGACGGCGCTGGTCTATGCCGCCATCATCAACGCGCTGGCGTCGGTGCCGATCATGGTCGGTGTGATGCTGGCGGCGGCCAGCCGCAAGGTGATGGGCGAACTGGTGATCGCGCGCCGGCTGAAGGTCGTGGGCTGGGCGGCCACCGCCGTGATGCTGATGGCGGCCGTCGCGACGCTCGTGACGGCCTGGTCCTGAGCCGATCGGGGAGTGCCGCTGCGCCGTCGGCGCCTGTCTTGGCCTCAGGCCATCACTTCCATCTCCGCCATCAGCTCTTCCTTGCGCTGCGCGAGCTGCTGGCGCATGGCGACGAGGTCGAGCCCGCGTGCCGCGCGTGCCTTCACGAAGATCTCGTTGCGCTCTTCCTTCACGTGATGGTCGATGTATTCGCCGAGCACTTTCACCTTGGCATCGAATTTCTCGTCGATCTCGGTGGCGTCCTGGAGCTGCGCAATCAGATCCTTGGCGCTGGCGTGCTCCACCTCGGCTTCATCGAGCAGATCGGTCTCCTTGATGGCTTCTCGCAAGGCCGGATAAAAGATTTCTTCCTCGAGCCGTGTGTGCACCTGCAGCTCCGTGCAGATCTGCATTGCGAGCTCGCGCTTCCTGTCCGGCGCGCTCGCGGCCCGGGAGTGGGCGAACTCGTCGTAGGCCGTGAAAAGCTTCTTGACGTTCTTGTGGTCGGTGTCGAGAAGGCTGCAGGCATCGGGTGTGGCGCGATGGGTTGTTGGCATCGTGGGCTCCATGGTGTTGGACAGGGTTGAAGAAAAGGAAGAAGGGAGTCCGGAAGATGGAATGCGCGCCACTCGCGCGGCGTAGGAAAGCATCGGGCTCAGCTGGCGGCGCATGTCCACCTGCGCAACAAGCTGCAACACCCGGCTGCACCGAAGCACCGACCGGGAGGGGAATCGACCCGACGCGGCGCTTGAACGGTCAGTGGGTCGTCAAGGTCGGACGGCCGTCAGGCAAGTCGCTCTCCCACAAGGAAGCTTCCCGCTCGGGCAGAGAAAGAAGATCTCTTCAATCAACACGCAAGGATTCACCATGCAAGACGCAAGCCAATCACCGGACAACGACAAGCTGCTGGACCACCAGCGCACGCCGACTCCCACGCCCCAGGACGTGAAGCGTAAGGCCCCTGGGCAGCGACGCGACCGTCAGCCCGATGCGGGGCGCGCCCCCCACACGCAGCACCAACGCGGGACGGGCGAATGATGCCCAGGACCGATCACGGGCGTGACTTGGCGCACTGTGCCTCGCAGTCGCCGGCCGTTCGGGATGGTCGGATTTGGAATGGGCGGATTTCCTACACCCCTGCGGTACCGCAACTGATGCCCATGTGTTCGCACCGGAGGGAAACCCGCTGCCTGGGCTTTGCAAACAGACGTCGGCGTTTTCCCAGCGATGCCGGCAAGGATGATTCATCATGCAATCCACTTCCATTGCCAACGTGATCTCGTCGGATCGCGTTGAAGGGACCAAGGTCTACAACCCCTCCGGTGACAAGCTCGGCACGATCGACGACCTCATGATCGACAAGCTCACCGGCCAGGTGCGCTACGCAGTCATGGAGTTCGGCGGTTTTCTCGGCATGGGCACCGATCGCTACCCCATTCCCTGGAACCTGCTCAAGTACGACACCTCGCAGGATGGCTATGTCGTTCCGATCGACAAGACCATGCTCGAAGGCGCACCGCGCTACGCGCAAGACCAGATTCCGGACTACGACGACCGTTACAGTACGACCATCAACAAATACTACGGACTCTGAGGTGCGGGGGCCGCTTAGGTCGGATCACATGCCGGACACCTCAACAGCAAAGCGTGGCGTGCAGCAAGCGTCAGGAAATCCCGGTTCCAGCATTCCCGCTTCCCCCAGCGACACCGACCTCGACAACGTGGCCGAGCGGCTTCTGACCTTTGTCTACCGCGGCTGGCTGGTTTCCTGTGGCACCCGTCGACTGAACGGAGGGTGCCACGAACCTGTCGTGTCCTGCCGGCCGAGCAATTCGGACGGGCAGAGCACCAGGTTGCCCGCCGACACCGACAACTCCGCTTACGCAACCGAAGCGGAAGCGTTGCGCCATGCCGAGCAGCAAGGCATGCGATGGGTTCAGGAGCGCACCGACCGGCAAAGCGATTTCTGATCGCGTCCAGAACGCGCTGCATGCGTCTGACGCAATGTCTTGACGCTAAGGTCGCGTGTGGACGAAGCAGAGCTTGTGGCCTTCCGGATCTCGGCAGTAGGCTGCGTAGAAGTCCGAGGCGTAACAGGGCCGCAAACCTGGTGGGCCTTCATCGCTGCCGCCCAGGGCCATGGCGGTGTTCCACGCGGCCTCGACTGTGGCGCGCCGATCAGCCAGAAAGCTTACCTGTGAGCCGTTGCCGACGGTGGCCTCCCGGCCGTCAAACGGGTGGTTGATCACGAACTGGGGCCAACGCTGTCCCGGCCGGCGCCAGTACACGCCTGCAGGTCCCACCTTTTCCAGCGCCGTGATTCGCTCCAGACCGAAGTGAACGAGCACACGGTCGTAGAAGTCGCACATGAGGACCAGGTTGCGAACGCCGAGTTGAATGTGTGCGTACATGGTTGGATGCCTGCCGAGGCTCCGTCACTCAGATGAAGGGAACGCCTCCGGTCACAGCCACGGTGGCTCCGGAGATGTAGCTCGCCTGATCGGAGGCGAGCAGCACGTACACCGCCTGCAGCTCCGCCGGCTGGCCGGGCCGCTTCATCGGCGTTTGCATGCCGAAGTTCTTCACCTTGTCGGGCGGCAGGGTCGAGGGGATCAGGGGCGTCCAGAATGGGCCCGGCGCCACGCAGTTCACGCGGATGCCTTTCTCAGCCAGCAGCTGCGCCATGCTGCCCGACATGTTCTGGATCGCGCCCTTGGTAGCGGCATAGGCCACGAGCGTGGCGTTGGGCTTGTCGGCATTGACCGACGCGGTGCTGATGATCGCGCTGCCCGGCTTCATGCATGCGGCGGCCGCCTTGCAGAGGAAGAAATTAGCGTACACGTTGGTGCGGAAGGTGCGGTCGAACTCTTCCGCCGTGATCTCTGCCAGTTCCTTGTGCGCCATCTGGAAGGCCGCGTTGTTCACCAGGATGTCGAGCTTGCCGAAGCGCTCCATCGCGGAGGCCACCAGTTGCCTGCAGTGCGATTCCTCACGGATGTCGCCGGCCACGGCGACGCAGGTGCGACCTTCTTTCTCGATGAGTTGCGCGGTGCGCTGTGCGTCGGATTCCTCCTCGCCAAGGTACGAGATCAGCACATCCGCGCCCTCGCGCGCGAAGGCCAGTGCCACGGCGCGGCCGATGCCGCTGTCTCCGCCGGTGATGAGCGCGGCCTTTCCGATGAGCTTGCCGCTGCCGACGTATGAGGATTCGCCGAAGTCCGGCGGTGGCTCCATTCGTGATTCGAGACCCGGCGGGTTTTGCCCGGGCGTGTTGAAGGGGGGGCGCGGGGTGGCCGTAGTGGGATGTGTCATGGGTTTCTCCAAACAAGGGAACAAGCAGGAACAGGGATGGATCAGGACCTGTGCGCCCCCGCGGCGGGCAGGCGGATGCGCGAGCCTGAAGTGGTCGCGATGCCGAAGACCGTCGCGCACTGCTCGAGCAGCATCGCGTGGCGCCGTGCCGTCTGCGTGGCGGTGCAGTCCTTCGGAAGCACCACCTCGAAGTCGCGCATGCGGGCATCGGTGGCCGTGCTCAGCACGCACTGGTCGCTCGCCACGCCGGTCACGATGAGCCGGCGTGCCTGCAGCACGCCCAGCAGTTGCTCGAGCGGGGTGGCGACGAAGGCCGACTGCTGAGGTTTGAGCACGAAGTAGTCGTCATGGTCCGGCGCGAGGCTGGCCGTGACTTCCGGACCCTGACCGCCCCCGGTCATGGACAGGTCGACCAGCGCGCTGAAGTCGGAACGCCAGCGCCCGCGGTTGTCGTTGGCGTAGATCACCGGCACACCCCTTGCCTTGCACCGCCGCTTCAGCGCGGCGATGGGCGAGGCGACCTCCACTGCCGCGGGCAGCAGCTTGTCGGCGTCGGGAAAGTCCCAGCAGCTGATCATGTCGATGATGAGCAGGGCGGTTTCGCCATTGGCCGCCTCGACGGCCAGCGCGCCGCGCGGTGACGACGAACTGACGGAGAGGCGACGGGGCACAGCCATGCCGAAAAAAAGGGATCGTTCAGCCCTGGCCGGGTTCGCGATGGGTCTGGGGCGTGAGGTCCTCGGTCAAGCCGAAGGGCGCGGAGTCGTCGTGCTTCGTGGCCGCCACGTCCTTTTTCTTGTCCTGCATGCGTTCGCGTGGCGCGGGGCCTGCGACGTCTTCGCCGGCATTGGTCTTGCGCGCGGTGAAGGACTCGGCGCCGCCGATGTTGTCCACACCGCCGCTGGTGGTGGGTCGGCTGCCGTCTCCAGTGCTGGCGATGCGGGTGTTGCTGCTCATTGCGTTCTCCTTGCCTTGGGATGAGAGGGAAGTCGGCAAGGCCTAGAGTGCTCTCGGTGGTTGCCTCCGCGAGTGAAGCAATCGCCGTTGCTGCGGGTCGGCGCTTTCTTACGCGGGAACGGAGAAAGGAGGCTCAGTCAGGGCCGCCGCTTGACGATGCTCAGCTTGCCGTCGCGCTCGAGTACTGCGCGCTCCACCTCGTCCAGCGGCACGCCGCCGGCCTGCTGGCGCAAGGCCTCGTCGAGGTCCTTGGGGGACACCAGCGCGTGGCGCATGGCGTTCTTGTCCATCCGGCCGTCGCGCACCAGCGTGATCTCGTGGCCGTTGACCAGGTCTTCGAAGCCTTGCCAACGCATGCTGGCCAGGGCTACCAGCCGGTGCGTGACGACAAGCGCCGCACCGGCGGCCATGGTGCTCCAGAAGGGCGATGCACCGACTACCGCGCGGCTCAGCACCGCGCCAAGGAGTACCGTGATGCAGGTGTCGAACGGACTCTGCTGCCCGAAGGAGCGACGCCCCGATGCGCGAATCATCACCAGCGCGAGGAAGAAGACCGCCAGCGCCCGTGCGGCCATCTGCCAGGGAGCGAGTTCCGACCCCTCGCCGAAGAGCCAGTCGATGAACTGCATCGGCGTTGTCATCATTGGGCTGGCGGCTTGGAGGCCTTGGGTGGCTGATGGCGGTCGGAGGCTTGCTCCTTCTTCTCTTTCTTAAACACGCTGAGCGTCCCGTCGCTCTCCAGCCGCGCGATGCGCACCTCCGAGAAGTCTGCGATGCCTTGCTCGCGCAGCTTGCCGCGCAGTTCGTCCGTCTTGATCATCTCGCGCCTCAGCGCACGGCGGTTCAGCCTGCCATTGCGGATGAGCACCTCGGGGCGAGGCTCCAGGAAGCGGGCGACGCAGTCGAAACGAAAGCTCAGCCAGTCGAGCGCGAAGTTCCACGCGACCAGGGTTGCGAGCAGCACGAGGCCGTCGTCGACGGACTTGTATTCGCCCTGCATCGCATTGCTCGATGCATCGGCGACCAGCACCACGAAGAGCAGGTCGGCCACGCCCATGGAGCCGATGTCGCGCCGCAGCACGAAGCGGAACACGAGGAGCAGAAACCAGTACACGACCGTGCCGCGCACCACCATGTGCCACACGGGGAATTCACGGGCGAAAAGATTCGCGACTTCGCTCATGGCTGCTCGTTGACTTGGGAATCGATGCTCAACCTAGAGCCAACCGCATCGGCGCTATGTCAGCAAGGACTTCAGAGGCCTGTAGGCGCCAGAGATGCAAGCGACCGACTAACAGGGCCTTGTGCATGCATCTTCGAGCAGCGTCAGGACATGCGCCGGCCGAAAAAACACCACCGCGCCTGGCTCTGCCTACGCGACACGACAAGGATATCCAGCAAGGCCAGTCCGGGCTGCCGCTTTAAGGTTGAAAGCTGTTGTCCGGGATCGGGTCTATTCTTCGCGAATGAGCACCGAGTTGAAGGCTATCAATTTGCCCGAAGGATGGACTTGTTTTATGGAGGTGAAACCGACGGCCGAAGGAACGTTCTCTGGCAGGGTCCAAATACACCAAGGGCACCATACCCGGTGTGTACTGATCCTGACCCAGTGCCCGACAAGGGAAGCTTTGGTTGACCTCTTTCAGCATCGGGTGGAAGGGTACATTGCCAGCTTGAATGGCCCGCGAGGCAACGATGTTTCGCAGCCATGAATGAGCTGCCTCAAAGGGGTTGCCGTGCTGCGAGTCTGCGCAGTCGCGCAAGCAACGTGAGAAGCTCGGGTCGGAGCTGGCGCGTTGAACAAGTGACGAACGACCCCTGCGCTCAGCATGCGCGAGTCGCTCTCACGGAGCCTTCGTCATGAAAAAACCGCCCGAAGTCGGCCTTTTTCTCCCACGCCGTAGCCAACCTAACGGCGCCGCCAGGGAGAAAGGGTGATCAGCACTATCAGTGCTTCAACCCGATAGAAAAATTTCCATCTTGAAATCGGCGAAGCATCGCCTATCTTCTCCTCCGTCGGAAACTGGTCGACCGAAAAGGAGGTACTGCAATGACCATGAACTTGCTCAAGCAAATCGCCGGCTCTCGCCTACCTGTCACGTTCTATCGCAGCGGGGACATTGATCAGGTCCGGATACTTCGGGCCGCCGGGCTTGTCGTAGCCCTGGTGCCATCGCCCTCGGATCCGCTGTCCATGTCCGGTTCCGCCTCGGCCGCGCAAGTGCTGGCCATCACCCAGAAGGGGCGTGAGGAACTGGCGAAATTCAACTATCCGGAATCGCGACCTCCGCGCTGGCGATACCGCTCGCCGCGCTTCACGGCACGGGCTCGCTCCTACGCGAGCGGGCCTCCACAGTCGAGCAGTTCGCAACATCTGCCCCATTAAGGACCTCGGTCCGTTTTCAGGTCGTATTCGTTCCAGATATTTGGAGGCTTAGCCATGTACCGATCTTTCTTCCCGCGCGACATGCTCGCGGAAATGGATCGCCTGCAGCGGGACATGCAGCAGGCGTTCGACCTGGCCCCCACCATCCGGGGCTTCGGCAGCAACGGTTTCCCGGCACTGAATGTCGGCGCGACTGCTCAGGCTGTGGAAATCTATGCCTTTGCGCCTGGCGTCGACCCGGCCACCCTGGAGGTCCACCTCGAGCGCGGTCTGCTGACGATCGCCGGCGAGCGCAAGAGCGTGCTGCCCGGGGCGGACGCGAAGGCAGCCGTGCACATCAACGAGCGCTTCGAGGGAGCGTTCCGCCGCATGCTCACGCTGCCCGACGACGCAGACCCCGAAGCGGTCGACGCCAAGCTGCGCGACGGCGTACTGCACATCACCGTTCGCCGCCGCGCGTCGGCGCAGCCGCGACGCATCACCGTCCAGTGAAATCAAGGAGATGAACACCATGAACAACGACATCCAGACTCGTTCTTCCGGTGCTCCGGCCAGCACCGATCCCCGGCAGAAGGCGTCGCGCTACGGCAACGCCGCACTCACGCCTCCCGTCGACGTGGTCGAGGACGCGGGCGGTATCACCCTCTATGCCGACCTTCCGGGCGTCTCGCGCGAGAACCTGAGCCTGCATGTGGAAGCGGAGACCCTGACCATCGAAGCGGAGTCGAGCCTGACCGTGCCCGATGGCCTGAAGACCAGCCACACCGAGGTCGGGCTCGGGCGTTTCCAGCGCGTCTTCACGCTCAGCAAGGAACTGGACACCGAGAAGGTGGCCGCTGAACTGGTGCAAGGTGTGCTCAAGCTGCGGATACCCAAGGCCGAGCACGCGAAGCCGAGGCGGATCAACGTCGAAGTGGCCTGAGCGGCATCAGCGCCGAGGCGCATAGATGCGCTTCGGCGCTGGTTAGCACCGGATGCCTCAGACCTCGTCCCGACGGCCGTGTCTGCACCTGGCCGGGGCGAATCCCGACGTAGCTTGTCACCACGACGAAAGCGAAACGCTCAACGACATTTCGCCCCGGGGGAAGTCTCGCGCGCTCAAAAGACGGCAATGTCGACCTTTGCTGCGCGAGTTGATGGGCGTTCCGGGCCAACGAAAAGACCGTCCCCGATGCGCAACGCGGACGTGACCGGGTCATGCTCTGGCCTGTCTACCTCGGGATCGAACATCTTCGGCGTCTGTTTCACGTCGAAGGTAGGCCGGACGCGCGGATTGATTTGTCAGTAGGCGGTCAGCCGCCACGAACATCCCGACGCGCGTGGTTGAGGAATCGGCAGGCCATCGGATGACTCAACCGGACCTCGGCTCCTGCAGAAGCAGTTCATGACGGACGGCTTGCGCCAAGCCGAGAAGCGCCGGTCCCAGGTCCTGCGCGATCGCAGCAATCGACTCCCGGGTCGAAAGGCTGACGTTCAGTACGTAGATGGTGCCTTCCACCTGCAGCGGCGTGGCCAGCGCGACGACCTCGGGTTGCCAGGCCGCGGCGCAAAAGCCTTTGGTGCGCACATCGGCGCACGCTTGCCCGATCTCGGTCTCGATTTGCTTCCAGCGCACGCGGCGTTGTGAAAGAAGCCGCATGAGCTGGGCCCTGTGCTGCGGCGCGAGCACAGCCAGGTATGCGCGTCCGAGCGAAGTCAGTTCCATCGGCACGCGTTGGCCGGAGACCACGTGGCGCAGCGCCGCACGCTTGGCATAGCGAATGGATTCCAGGTAAACCATTTCCTCCCTGTCGGGCGCGGCCAGTCCTACGTTGATATGGCGATGCCTGGCCAACTCCAGCATGAGCGGGGCCGCTGCCTGCAAGACGCGCGACGCGGTCCGCATCGCATGAGAAAGGCTCAGGACCGCTGGCGCCAACCGGTAGGCCCGTTCGGCTTTGTCGAGTTGCAGCATGCCGCTGCCCACCAGCGTTTGCGTGAGCCTGCTCACCGTGGCCTTGGACAGGCCGGTGCGCTCGGCCAGTTCGCCATTGCCCAGCAACTCGGAGCCGGGACGGAATGCGCGAAGGATCTCTATTCCCCGTTCCAGCGAGCGGTTCGTGGGTGATCGACCGGGCTTTTGGTCGAGGAAATGGCGAGCTTGGTCAGTCATGTCGTGAGATGCAGCGGCTTTGCGAGGCCGGCTCATGCCCCGCTCTCCTTGATCACATGGTTCCGAGCCGAGCGAGCTCTTTCCGGCGTGGGCCATCTTAGGATAATTCCAACCAGTGGAATTGGGCTGCCCTGAATGAATCACTTCCTCCTAAAGTTCATGAACCCACCCGCGGCGTAGCCAAGAACGCTCGCGACCACAAGGGATTCATTGCTTGGCTCTGGAGACATCAGATCATGGTTGCCTATGGCTTGCGCCGACTGCGCGCGCTTTTCTTTCTTTTCCTCGGCCTCGCCGCGTTCGGCGTGGCATTCGCCTATCCGGACAAGCCCATCCGCATGGTCGTGCCCTTCGCGCCGGGCGGAGGAACCGACCTGATCGCCCGGACGCTGGGTGCGGAGATGTCCAAGGATCTCGGCCAGCCCGTGATCGTCGACAACAAGCCGGGCGCCGGAACGCTGATCGGTACGGACAACGTGGCCAAGAGTGCGCCTGACGGCTACAGCGTCGTGGTCGCCTCGTTCGCCCATGCCGTCAACCCGGCGCTGCAGCCCAGGCTTCCCTATGGCAGCAACAATGCCTTCGCGCCCGTCCTCCTCATCGGTCGCGGACCCAACGTGCTGGTGGTGCGCCCCGACAGCCCCTACAAGTCCGTGGCCGACCTGCTCGCCGCCGCGAAGGCCAATCCCGGCAAGCTGACCTTCGCATCGCAGGGCGCTGGCACCTCCGCCCACCTGGCCGGCGAGATGTTCGCCAACCTCGCGAAGGTCAAGCTCTCGCACATTCCCTACCGGGGCGCGGGTCCCGCACTGACCGATCTGCTGGGCGGGCAGGTCGACATGATGTTCGCCACCGCGGCGGCGGTGTCCACCTTCGTCGACACCGGCAAGCTGCGCGCGCTGGGCGTGACCACGGCCGAGCCGTCGCCGGCATTCAAGGGCGTTCCGGCCATCGCCGCCAGCGTGCCTGGCTACCTGGTGGAGAGCTGGTACGGCCTGTACGTGCCGGCCGGTACGCCGCCCGCGGTCATCGAGCGCCTCAACGCAGCCGGCCGCAAGGCCGCCCGCGCACCCGACTTCGTGCGGAAGATCGAGCACGAAGGTCTTGCGATCAATGCCGGAGCGCCGGCGGAACTCGACAGCTACGTGCGAACCGAGGAAGAGCGGTGGGCGCGCGTCATCAAGGAAAACGGCATCAAGCCCGATTGAACGGCTGACTCGGCCAGCCCAGGAAAACAGCAAATGACCTACACCCTCATCGACTTCCAGGTGACGGACGCCATCGCGACCGTGACATTCAACCGCCCGGACAAGCGCAACGCCATGAGCGACGACATGCGCACCGAATTCATCGACGTGCTGGAGCGCGTGACCGCCGACAAGGCCATCCGGGCGATGGTGCTGACCGGCGCGGGCAAGGGCTTCTGCGCCGGCGGCGACATCAGCGGGATGCAGAAGCGCATGAACGCGCCGGCGGGCGAGGTTGGTTTCAACGGCTGGCATCGCCAGCAGCGCGTGCACCATGTGCAGGCACTGCTCCACACCATGCCCAAGCCGGTGATCGCGGCAGTCAACGGCGCTGCTTCCGGGCTTGGGGCGGACACCGCGATGGCCTGCGACTTCGTCATTGCCAGCGAGTGGGCCAGCTTCGCCTGGAGCTATGTGCTGCGCGGCATCATTCCCGATGGCGGCGGCATGTACTTCCTGCCGCGCCGCGTGGGCCTGCCCAAGGCGAAGGAACTGATTTTCACCGGCCGGCAGGTGAAGGTGGACGAAGCCCTCGCGCTGGGCATCGTCGATCGCAAGACCAGCGGCGAGACCCTGCTGGCCGACGCGCAGGCATGGGCGCGCGAACTGTCGTCCGCGTCCTCCACCGCGCTGGCGCTGACGAAGACCATCCTGAACCAGAGCTTCGAGCTCTCCTCGCACGACGTGTTCGCGCAGGGCAGCCAGGCGCAGGGCATCTGCTACACCAGCAGCGAGCACCGCGCGTCGGTCGAGGCCTTCCTGGCCAGGACGGCTTCGAAGGAGTGAGGCCATGAACGAAGCCATCGCCAAACTGCTTTCCCCGCGCAGCGTCGCCGTCATCGGCGCCTCGGCCGATCCCAAGAAGACCACGGGCCGGCCCGTGGCCTACCTGCAGAAGCACGGCTTCGCGGGGCGGATCATGCCGGTGAACCCCAAGGTCGAGCGCATCGGCGAGCTGCCGTGCTATCCCGACATCGCGTCGCTGCCGGAAGTGCCGGACGTCGCCGTCGTGCTGCTCGGCGCCGAGCGCGCGCACCTGGCGGTGAAGGAGTTATCGCAGCGCGGCTGCGCCGCGGCCATCGTGCTGGCCAGCGGCTACACCGAGACCGGCGAGGAGGGCGCGCGGCGCCAGCAGCAGCTGGTCGAGGCGGCGGGGCCGATGCGCATCCTGGGGCCCAATACCATCGGGCTCGTCAACCTCACGGACAACATCGTCCTGTCGCCGTCCGGTGCGCTGGAGATGGACGAGTTCCAGGCCGGCGGCATCGGCGTGGTTTCGCAAAGCGGAGGCATCCTGGGCTCGCTGCTGTCGCGTGCCGCGGCGCGCGGCATCGGCCTGTCGAAGCTGATCTCCACGAGCAACGAAGTCGACCTCGAACTGGCCGATTTCATCGACCACCTGGCCGAGGATCCGGCCACGAAGGTGATCGCGCTCTATGTCGAAACCGTGCGCGACCCCGGCAGGTTCCGCGCCGCATGCCTGAAGGCCGCGCGACTCGGCAAGCCGGTGGTGGCCTTCAAGATCGGTCGCTCGGAAGCGGGCGCCAAGGCCGCCGTGTCGCACACCGGCGCGATGGCGGGCGCCGACAGCATGTACGACGCGCTGTTCAGGCAGGTCGGCGTGATCAGGGCGCAGAGCTTTTCCGACCTGCTGGATATTCCGGCTGCGCTGTGCACGGGCCGCAAGCTGCGCGGCAGGCGCGTCGCCATCCTTACTTCCACCGGCGGCGCCGGCACGCTGGTGTCGGACGACCTGGGCGTGGCGGGTTTCGACACGCCCGCGCCCGACGTTGCCACCGCCGATACGCTGCGCGCGCTGCAGACCGGCAGCGAGGCCGTGCTGGACCGCAACCCCATCGACGTGACGCTCGCCGGCCTGCGACCCGACCTGCTGCGCGGCGCCATCGATGCGCTGCTGTCGAGCCCGAGCTACGACGCGCTGGTGATCATCGTCGGCTCCTCCAGCCTGGCCATGCCCGAACTGCTGGCCGGCGCCATCCAGGAGTGCCTGCCGAACTCCGACAAGCCGGTGATGGCCTACGTGAGCCCGCATGCGCCCGAAGTGGGCGCACTGCTCACGCGGCGCGGCGTGCCGGCATTCACCGCCGCCGAGAGCTGCACCGCCGCTCTGGCGGGCATGCTGCGCGTGCAGCGCTTCGTGGCGTCCATGGAAGACGTCGCGGCCCTGCCGCCGGTGGAGGCCGGTGAGCTGCTCTTGGGTTCGCTCGACGAGGCGCAGGCCAAGCAATTGTTCTCGCGCTTCGGCGTACCGTGCGCCGCGGAACGCGTGATCGCTTCGCCCGCCGAGGCGCAAGCCGCCGCGCGCGAGCTGGGCGGGCGCGTCGTGCTCAAGATCCTGTCGTCGGAGATCACGCACAAGAGCGACGTGGGCGGCGTCGCGGTCGGGCTGACCGGCGACACCATCGGCGAGCGCATCGGCCGCATGGCGGCCGAGGTGAAGGCCCGCACCGGCGTGCATCCGCAGCGCTTCCTCGTGCAGGAAATGGTGTCGGGCGGCACGGAGCTGATCCTGGGCATGCACCGCGATGCGCTGGGCACCGCCATTCTGTTGGGCATGGGCGGCGTGACGGCGGAGCTTTTCAAGGACACCACCATGCGGCTGCTGCCGCAGGACGCGCAGGGGCTGAAGCCGCTGGGCCGCGCCGAGGCGCTGTCGATGGCGCACGACCTCAAGACCTGGCCGCTGCTGGATGGCTTTCGGGGCAGGCCGAAGGCCGACGTCGAGGCGTTGGTCGATGCGATCGTCGCCTTCTCGGGGATGGCGGCGCAGCTTGGCGAGCGCCTGGTCGAGGCCGAGATCAATCCCGTCTTCGTGCTGCCGCAGGGGCAGGGCGTGCGCGCCGCCGACGGCGTGGTCGTGCTGGCCTGAGCGGCAGGCCGGCAGCGTGCGCCGCTACTTTCCCCTCTTCCTTTTCTCTTCTTCTCGAACCGATCGGACATCCCGTGTACGTCACCGAAGTATTCGCCCGCTACGCCACCGAATTCCGCCAGGCCCGGCTGGACGACGAGGTGCTGCATCACGCCAAGCGCGCGGTGATCGACTGGCATGCCGCGCTGTTCCCCGGCCTGGAAGTGGCGCCCATGCCGCAGCTTCGCGCGCTGCTTGCCGACGACATCGGCCGTGGGCGCGCCCGCCTGCCCGACGGCCGCCTCGCGACACCTCGCGCGGCCGCCCTGCTCAACGGCACCGCCGCCCACGCAGCCGAGGTGGACGACAGTTTCCGCGATGCCATGTACCACCCCGGCGCGGCCACGGTGGCGGCCGCGCTGGCCATCGCGCAGGATCGAGGCGCCAGCGGCCTTGAATTCCTGCGGGGCGTGGTGCTCGGCTACGAGGTCTCGACCCGCATTGGCGTGGCGATGGGGCGGGCGCACTATCGCCATTGGCACAACACCGGCACCGTGGGCACCTTGGGCGCGGCCGCTTCGGCTGCCGGCCTGCTGGGGCTGCACGGCGCGTCCTTCGCCCATGCGCTGGCCACGGCCGCCACCTTCGCGGCGGGGCTGCAGCAGGCTTTCCGCATGGATTCGATGTCCAAGCCTCTGCATGCGGGGCGCGCTGCCGAAGGTGGTGTGCTCGCCGCGCAACTGGCCGCGCAAGGCGTGACGGGCTCGCTCGATGTGCTCGAGGGCGAGGCGGGCTTCGGCCGCGCCATGAGCGACGCTCCGGACTGGTCGAAGGCGGGCGACACGCTGGGGCGCGACTTCCACATCACGCGGCTGACCTTCAAGAACCACATCGGCTGCGGCCATACCTTCGCCGCCATCGACGCCGCGCTCGAACTGGTGCGCCGGCATGGCCTGCGGCCCTCGGACATCCAGCGCGTTCACGTGGCCACCTATGGTCCCGCGCTGGACATCGCCTGCTACGAGGACCCGCGCACGGAGAACGAAGCACGCTTCAGCATGCGTTTCGTGGTGGCCACGGCGCTGGTGCATGGCAGCGTGCGGCTCTCGGCGTACACGCCCGAGCGGCTGGTGGATGCAGATACGCGCGCCATGATGGCGCGCGTCGCGACCGCGGTCGATCCCGAACTCGATGCTGCCTTCCCCGGGCGCCGTTCGGCGCGCGTGGAGATCGAGACGGTCGACGGCCAGCGCCACGTCTGGCTGCAGCCTGACCGCAAGGGCGACCCCGAGCTGCCGCTGTCGGACGCGGAGCTCGAGGACAAGCTCCTGGAGCTGGCGGCGCCGGTGATCGGCATCGAGCGCGCGCGCACGCTGCTGCGCAACATCTGGTCGCTGGACCGGGCGGGTGAACTGCAGGGACTGGGTGGATGAACGCGTGCAAGCCGGCTTCGCTGCCGCGCATCGGCAAACGGCGATGAATAGGCGAAAAACATGGCTGCCATAGGCGCCATGTGCTTACCCTTGGTCCGGGTCCCGGAAAGACTTCGGGCATGGAGACACAAACACCACTGCACAGGCTGCGACGCGGGCCCGCGTGGCCCCGAAAGCTGATCACCTACCCTTCGGCGCGCGACGGTACCGAAGTCCACATCGAGTACGCCGACGAAGGCCGCGGGCCAGCGACCGGCATCCTTCCTGTTGATTTCCATCTCGAAGTGCCCCAGCTTTCCGTGAGGCGTTGATCCGCATGCAGAGCTCAGCCTGCCTGATGAACAATGATCAGGAAGGACATGTCAATGGAGCAACGCTCGATGGAAGTGTGGGTCGATCGCGCGCGGGAATCCACAGCTGGCCTGCAAGGCGTCGGTCACACCGCTGCCGTCGTTGTCCGCCACCGGCAGGCTGGCCCGAGGGGAGCAGACAGTCAGATCAGGAGGCCCGCGCCGTCAGCCACTTGTCGGCAGTCAGGGGCACGCCGACGATGCGCATCTCGCCGATGCTTCCCAGGAAGCCCGTCGACATGTTGCCGGCCCACTGCCCGCAGCCGATCGCGAGCTGCTGCGTGGGGGCCACGAACTGGATGCCCTGCATGTTGGTGTTGTTGCGCAGGACGGGCGCACCCTCCACGTACATGGTGGTCGCATATGAAGCTGCGGGGTCGTTGACGATGGCGACGTGCAGCCATTGGCCGGCCGACACGCCGCCCGACCAGCAGGTCAGGTTGGTCGCCTGGTTCACCGGAGCGACCTCCCACTGGAATTCCATCAGGTTCGAGAAGGCGAACATCAGCGCGCAGTCGCCATCGTCCGAGGCGAAGCCAGGCAGGTTCGACCGCGCCCCCAGGCGGTACAGGATGCCCATCCAGCCGTTCTTCGTCGCATCGAAGCCCGGGTCGATGTACACGAACGCCTCGATGGTGTAGCCCTTGGGGAAGGTCTCCACGTTCAGTGCCGAGGCCTGGTCGGTGGTGAAGTAGGTGAACCTGGTTTTCGTGGCGTTCAGGAAGCGCAGGCTGCCGGGCGCGGCCGACAGCGGGTGATGGCTTTTCGACCAGACCAGGTCGCCTGATTGTCCTGCCCACGTGTTCACCGAGACGGGGTTCTTGCCTCCGGCGGAGACGTCCTGGATCAGCTGTCCGGGCTGATAGGGGAAGAGATCGCCCTCCGCGGCCGTCGCGTTGAAGAAGCGCCAATGGGCGAGCGTGTTGTCGACCTTCGGATAGTCGTCGGGGCCCGACGGCAGCGCGGCCGCCTTCTGCGGAGGCTGGCTGTAGTTCGTCAGGATGAGCTTCTTGGCCGCATCGGTCAGGCTGCCGTCCATCGACCCCGCGGGCACGGAGAAGCCGGGATTGAAGGCAGAAAACCGCTGTGCGAAGTCCATGTCCAGCGTGAACGACTGGTTCGAATCGGACAGCCACGCGGCGTCGAACTCGTTGAGCGTCGCGGCCGGCTTCAGCGGCACCCAAGGCGAGAACGAGCTGGCGACGATCTTCTTGTTGGTCAGGTCGAACTCGAACATGCGCATCAGGCCGTTGCCGCCCATGTAGGCCATCTGGTAGTCCACCACCATCAGGTGGACATCGTTGCCGCGGGAGTTCTTCTTCGTGCCGATGCACGAGCCGTGGTAGTGGCCGCTGACGGCCATGAAGATCTGGTCGTTGTCCTTGATCAGCTTGTCCCACATGTAGTTCGAGTAGGCCGTGTCCGCCGCGGTCCTGCCGTCGCTGCCGATGCCGACCAGCTGGTGATTGACCAGGATGACGGGGATCGTCTTGTTGGCCTGGATGACCTGGTTGGCCCAGGCGATCGCGTCGTCCGACGCCCGCCACGACATCGAGAGCACCAGAAACTTGTTCCCCTCGGCTTCGAAGACGTGGTATTCGTGAAAGCCGGATGCGTGCCGTCCCCCGAAGGTGGCCTGCCGCTTCGCGCGGTCCGCGGGAAACACCTGCAGGTAGGGCTCGAACAGGCCCACGCGGTGGCTGCCGCCGTCCTGGTAGCCGTCGTTGTTGGCGAAGCCCGTGACGCCGACGCCCCAGTCGGGTCCCCACTGCATGTCCGAGCCGATGGCGCCCACGTCATGGTTGCCGGCGCAGATGGAGTAGGGGCACTTGGCGGCCTCGAGCACCTGCATCGCCTGGCTTGCAAGCTCCCATTCCTTCGTGACCTGCCCGTTGCCGATCTGGCCGTTGCCCACGAGGTCGGTCGTGGCGCTCCAGGGCGTCGAGCCCTCGGCCTTGTAGTACCAGGACTGGTCGACGATATCGCCCAGATGGATCGTGAACGGCATTTTCAGCTGGCTGGCGTTCTGGGCGATCCATTGCGTCTGGGTCTTGAAGGGGTTGTCGTATTTGGGATCAATTCCCGCATAAAGCTTCTGGTAGAGCTCGCCCATCTTTTCCGACGCATAGCGGGGATAGAACTGGGTATCCGGAAGCACGGAAATCGTGAAGCTGGATATTTTCTGGGGCGTGGCACCCGGTGAAGCAGGCGGGGCGCTGGCAGGCGAGTTCGTGGGCGATGTGCCGCCGGTCCCTGTCGCCGGAAATGGAAATACGCCGGCGCCATTGCTGCCGCCGCCACCGCAGCCCGGCAGCGCGGCAGCCGCCACGCCCGTGACAGAGCCAGCCAGCATCAGCTTCAGCAATTCGCGGCGCCTGTTTTCGGGGACGCGTGCCAATTGATGGAGATCTATGTTCTTGCTATCGAGGGATATGTGTTTTGTCATGGCATCTGAATTCGGAATGCATCAAATTCTTTTTCCGGTGCTTGGTGAATCCGGAAGGCGCAAACTTTATGGATTGAATATGATGCTTTCGTGAATTTATTGCCGCATAAATTCGCGTATTCAAAGGCCATTGCCTCAATATTCCGGGTAATCGGCAAATTGATTTTTGGCAATTAAGGAATTGATCTGACGCGTGGCTGACCGGATGGCTCGGATCGGTCAATTCAGCCGCTTTCGGGGCACCGGCGCCACACGATGGGGCGCCGTGCGTCGGCGTTCATGGGAATGACTTCTTGCGTCCCTAGATTGCCGGGGCCGCGGGCATCGCCCGCTCTGCGCAGAGCCTTCACTTCTCCCTCCATTCATTTCTCCATGGCCCATCTCCTGCCCTCCGCCCGTCCCTTTGCCATCACCCTCGTCGCAGCCCTGTGCCTCTCGGCCTGCGGTGGTGGAGGCGGCAGCGGCGTCTCGTTCCCGATCGCCGCAACGCCACCGGCTGCGACCAATCCGCCCGCCGTCGTCGTGGCAGGTCCGCCGAAGGACCTGGGCTTCACCGACACGGCGCCCGTTCCCGATGCCGTCGCCGTGCCGCCCTTCGTCGACAACGTCGCGACCAACCAGCGCGGCGATGCGCGCTACGCGACCAAGGAAACCAATGCCGGCGTGCGCGTGGTCGCCGGCTTCCTCGACTTCTGGCAGCCCAGCACGCTGCTGGTCGACGCAGGCGTGTCGGCCCCCGCGCAGGGAAGCTTTCCGGCGGTCGTCGCCTCCACATGGAGCGGCGTCCCGGGCGACGCCACCGATGGAAAGATGCTCAACACCGATGTGCTGAACCGCAACATCCAGTACGTCGTCGACGCCACCAACGCACGCACCAGTGCGCAGGAACTGGCCGCCTATCTCGACGACCGCCGCGGCAAGGGCTACAGCATCAGCGACGGCATGGGCCCGCTCACGAGCGCCTGGCGCACGGCCACGCAGCAGGTCACCACCATCACCGGCATCGCAGCGGACGCCACCACGGTGCTCTACAACGACGGCGGCAACGACGTGGGCGTGGCCGGCGCCGCGAACCCGGGCTTCGGCACGGTGGTCGACCTGCTCAAGAACATCGGCGAGAACGGCTCCACCGAGCCCGCCAAGCGCTTCTACAAGTACGCACGGCCCTGGCGCTGGAGCAGCAGCGTGAAGGTGGTGCCCGCGCTGGAGCCTGCCAAGAGCGGCACTCCGGCCACGGACGGCGGCTTCGTCAGCGGCCACACGGCCGAGGCCGTGCGCGACGCCATCGCCTCCGCCTACGTCGTGCCGCAGCGCTTCCAGGAAATGGTGGCGCGCGGCCTCGAGCTCGGCGAGAACCGCATCCTCGCGGGCATGCATTCGCCGCTCGATGTGGTCGGCGGACGCCTGCACGGACAGGCCGTGGCGACCGCGAGCCTTTCCACCGGCGCCAACGCCGCGCGCAAGGCCGCGGCCTATGCCCAGGCGCAGAGCGTGCTGACGGCCGCGGTGGGCGCGGGCGATGCCGCCGCCTTCAACGCCTTTGCCCATTCGCAAGGCACCGCCACCGACCGCTTTGCGGACCATGCCGCGAGCAAGGCCGACTACCTGCGCCGGCTGACCTTCGGCTTCAAGCCGGTGGGCGACACCACCAAGCCCGCCGTGGTGCCCAAGGGAGCCGAGGTGCTGCTCGAAACGCGCCTGCCTTACCTCGACGCGACGCAGCGCCGCGTGGTGCTCAAGACCACGGCCGTGGCCTCGGGCTATCCGGTGATGGACGATCCCGAAGGCTGGGGCCGGCTGAACCTGTTCGACGCAGCCGATGGCTACGGCGTCTTCAACGGCGATGTGGTCGTGACCATGGACGCCGGCCTCGGCGGCTTCAACGCGCTGGACAGCTGGCGCAACAACATCTCCGGCGCCGGCAAGCTCACGAAGAAGGGCAGCGGCACGCTCGCGCTCGGCGGCAGCAACAGCTACACGGGCGGCACGCAGCTCGTGGCGGGCACGCTGCAGGCGGATGCCGCTGGGGCCTTCGGCCAGGGCAACGTCTATGTCGGTGGCGGCACGCTGGTCTGCAACGCGCCCTCGACGATCACCATGGCGGGCGCCTACACGCAACTGGCGGGCACGACGCTGCAACTGAATCTGGGCGGCAACGGCGCCGGCAGGCTGAACGTGGCCGGGGTGGCCGCCCTGGATGGCACGCTGAACCTGAGCTTCAAGCCCGGCTTCGCGCCCGGCGCAGGCGACACGCTCACGGTCATCAGCAGCGGCGCCCTGACCGGCCGCTTCTCGGCCATCAATGCGCCGGGCTTCAAGGTCACGCCGACTTACACGGGGACTCAGCTCATCGTGCGCTTCGACGCATGAAGGCAAGCGTCTCGCAGGCCCGTCCTGACGGTCTGCGAGACGCTCGCGCTACCGTCGATTGCTTTGAAAAATGAGTACCTGCATTCCATTCTTCAGGGCTAGTAGAAAGCACGCAGTCCGCAAATAATCGCCGCGCACTTCTCGATGACGCATGCAGGCGGAACTCGACACGCACTCGCGGCCGAGCGTCCTCCCGCTGGACGGGCCGAGCCCATAGATACCCGTTGAGGTTCTCGCAGTCCCTATGTACTTTTCCCCCATGCATGTGGTGCGTGCCACGATGATTCCGCTCGTTGTCGCGCTGGCAGCGTCGCCGGCACAGGCTGCTGGCGACACGATGAGCAAGATTCGTGAAACGCGCACGATCGTGCTCGGTGTGCGCGAGGCCGTGCCACCCTTTTCGTTCGTCAATGCACAAAAGCAGCCTGCTGGCTATTCGATCGACTTGTGCCTGAATGCCGTCGAAGAGATCAAGCGCGAACTCAAGCTGCCCGACATCAAGATCCAGTACAAGCTCGTGACCGGGCCGGAACGCATCCCGAAGCTGCTCGCCGGCGACATCGACCTGGAGTGCGGCTCGACGACCAACACCGTGGCTCGCCAGGAGAAGGTCGACTTCAGCTACACCTTCTTCGTGGCCGGGATGCGTGTGCTCACGGGCAAGGACCTGCATGTGGCGGCCGTGAAGGACCTCAATGGCCTCTCGGTGGCGCTGAGCAAGGGCTCGACATCCGAAAAGCTCTTCAAGCAACTCGCCGGTACAGATCTGCGCGAGGCGAAGCTCATCACCTACGAGAACAACGGCGAAGCCTACAAGGCGCTCAAAGAAGGCAAGGTGCGCGCCTTTGCGCAGGATGATTCGCTGTTGCAAGGCCTGGCCTCGAATGACAGGACGCTCGACAAGCTGAACTTGAGCAGCCTCGCCCTGTCGGTCGAACCCTATGCGGTGATGGTGCGCCATGGCGACACCGCGCTCTTGGCGGCCGTCGATCGCAGCCTCGCGCAGTTGTATGCGAGCGGCCAGATCAACGCGCTTTACGACAAGTGGTTCAAGACCGATACGCTCACGATCAAGATGGGGCGCCTGACGCGCGACAGTTTTGTCCGGCCGAACAAGCAGGCCGGCATCGCGATGGTCCTCGGCTATTCGATCTGAGGCACCGTCTGGTGTGCGCACCAGCAGTTCGTCCGCTCAGCAGTGGATGTGGCCGCGCACAGCGACGAAGTCGCCTTCAGTTCAGGCCGGGTTCGGCGCAGACGGGTTCGCGGTAGAGGGCCTGCGACCGCTCGGCGACCGGCGCCTGCAATGCATCCCGGCCCTTCGTTCCCGCTCGGATCATCCTGCGTTGCCTGGCGCCGGCGTGTTGAGCAACTGCTGTTCCCACAGGTACGCGATACCGCTGCCGCCAACGTGCTGCTTGAGCACTTCGGTCAGCTCTGCGACATGTTCCGTCCTGGCCCAGTCACGCTGCCACTCCGAGACCACCGCCAACCACGTCATCATGTTCGCGCCCGCGCGGATCATGCGCTGGATCGCGACCTCGTGGGCCTCCACCGAAGTGCCGCCCGACGCATCCGTGACCACCGTCACATCCCAGCCCTCGCCCAGCGCCTGGATCGCCGGCATCGCGACACAGACCTCGGTCCACAGGCCGGCGATGATCAGTTGCTTGCGCCCCGTTGCCTTGACCGCATCGACAACCTTCCGATCCTCCCAGGTGTTGATGAAGGTCCGGTCGATCACTTCCTGATCGGGGAACACGTCCGTGACGTGCGGGAAGATCAGACCACCTCGAGCCGCGATCACGCTGGTCAGGATGGTGGGGACGCCGAAGGCCTTGGCGGACTTGGCCAAGGCGGTCGTGTTGTTCACCACCGCCTGCGGGTCGTGGCTGTTCAGATTGGCGAGCTGGTAGGGCTGGTGGTCGATGAGAACGAGTACCGAGTCTTCGGGACGAAGAAGCGAAGCAAGGCCGTTGCGAAAAGTCATGGATGGATCCTTTGTGCCGGTGTGAGCGGAATTGCTCTTCGGGAAACATGCGCCGGCGGCGACGTGGCCCGAGCTCAGGATTGTGTTGTTCCCCTTTTTGACGCGGTAGTACCATCCCGCGGCGAGCTGTGTCGCAGAAAGAGGAACACCGAGTTGGACATCGAAGAGCTGCGGACGTTCGTGGAAGTCGCCGATGCCGGCGGGGTTTCGGCCGCCGCGCTCCGGCTCGGCGTGTCCAAGTCCATCGTCAGCCGTCGCCTCTTTCGGCTTGAAGCGGAACTCGGTGTCCAGTTGCTTGCGCGATCCACCCGCGGCGCTGCGCTCACTGAAGCCGGGACCACGTTCCGGGACCACGCAGCCAGGGTCTGCGCCGAGATCGACGCGGCCCGGGAAACGATCCTGCCCGCCGGTGAACTTCGTGGCCGCCTGCGTGTTGCCGTGCCGTTTTCTCTGGGCCCGACTCACTTCGCTCCCATCCTTGCGGAAATGGCACGACGCCACCCTCGGCTTCATATCCAGACCTGCTACAGCGATCGCTTCGTTGACCTCATCGCGGAGGGTTACGACTGTGCGATACGGGTTGGCTATCTTCCGGACTCCAACTTGATTGCAAGACGCATCGGCCCGATCCACGGGAAGCTCGTCGCGAGTCCGGACTATGTCAAGGCGCATGGATCGCCCGAGACACCGGAGGAACTCGTCGCCCATCAGGCTCTCATGCAGGGAACCGAGGCCTGGCAACTCATGGACGGCGACAAGGTCATCACGGTCCGTCCGCAGGGGCGCTTCAAAGCCGACAACGGCACTGCTTTGGTTGCCGCAGCCACAGCAGGACTCGGGATTGCCTACCTGCCCGATTGGCTCACCCATGAACATGTGGCTTCCGGGGCACTCGTGCCGGTCATGACACGTCATCCACCACCTCCGGCCGGTGCCTATGTCATCCGCCCGCCAGGTCCGCATCCCGCGCGAAAGGTGCGGGTCCTCACCGAGCTCCTGATCGAGTATTGCGACCGGTCTGCGCACCCGGCAAGCGCTGAATCTGCCTGAGGGGTGCGTCGACACTGACCGTGGTGGTGTGCCGGGGTGAAACTGGCGGCACCCCCTCCAGCGAGTCATGGCAGGTCAACGGATCGCCCGGCGCGCTGATGGCGCTGATGTACCTGGACATCGACGGGTTCAAGCGGATCAACGACCAGTTCGGGCACCAGGCGGGAGACGAACTGCTGCGGGGCTTTGCGGGCAGGCTGTCGCAGGCGCTGCGCGCCGGCGATGTGCGCGCACGCCTGGGCGGGGACGAGTTCACGGTGATCATGGAAGGCCTGCCCGACCCGAATGGCGCGGTGTCCGCAGCCCAGAAGCTGATAGGGGCCATGCAGGCACCGTTCGCCGTCGAGCAGCGCACGATCGCCATCAGCACGAGCATCGGCCTGGCGTTCTACCGGGGCGGCGCCACGACGGCGGCCGCGCTCGTCAAGCAGGCCGACGAGATGCTCTACCAGGCCAAGGGAGCGGGGCGCACCAACGTGCAGGTGGCGCCTGGGCTGATCGGAGAAGCACCGCCACGCTCAGATCCTGGCCCATCGCCCATGGGCGCGCTGCACGGTCCTTCTTGAGAGGCCCCAGGGAAGGGGATGTTGCTGCTCCCCGAATGGCGCGGCTGTTGATTTCCATGGAATCCTGAGCCCGGCGGGGATGCCAGTTGGCGAACCTGGCTGGCCGGGTGCGGCCCAGCGAAATGTGGGGCCGCTTCTCGTTGTAGTCGCGCCGCCGCCGGGTGACCTTTCGCTGGCCTGCGCAAGCGATTCGAGTCACTGCTTGTTAGACCCTCGTCGCGGACCTTGCCGTTGAACTTCTCGATGTCGGTGTTCTGGGCGCAGACGGCCCGCGTCGTTGAACAGATGCCGAACGCTGCGTGCAACAGCCCAAGCCATGAAGGCCCCGCTCGAGAACTCCGCCCCTGGTCGGTCAACCAGCCACAGCAGCGCCTGGAGCCCTGATCTGGCCCTGCAAAACGCATCCTCTGAGCAGGTGGTCCGTGTCGGACTGCAGCCCATCAGAGGCACCCAAGCTTCTCGAATTCGCGACCGTGAGGCAGAGGCAACGGCGCGTGAAATTAAATAAATTGATTTCTTTCGGGCATGCATCGTGAGTGGCTTAACGGGATTTTTGATTCTTGGTTTGTGGTTTTTTATTCATATCAAAATTGACATTCACCAATTCATTTTTCGATGTAATCGCTGCGCTGCCCCTTGGTTGCGAGAGCTTTACCGGAAGTCGTTGCGTAAGAGCAACGGCTTCCGGGGAGATATTGATCGAAAAAGCCCTTGAATATGGCGCGCCATGCCTTGCAAGGCGGATCCATTTGGTGCTGGCTGCCGCCGAGGTAATTTGAGAAGGTAGGCACCCGCAGAAACATCCAGGTGATCGCGAAATGCCGTTGCAGGAACTGCGTTCAGCCACTTCAAGCTCTTGCCGGGCGGTCACGACTTCGCGCCGGGCGCCCTCCATCCTGGCGATCGCTGGAGGAAACACATCCCGTGCGGGCTGGGGCGCTTCGCGGGTGACCCCACTCCATCGAGGCAACCGGCCTGCCGCAGAGTGTCAGCGGGCGTCAGGGCCTGCAGGCCCATGTGGCAGGTGGTTCGCTGACGCGACTTCGCGCCGAGGAGGGTGTCCCAGCAACGCAGGCGCCTCTTCCAGACCGCCAGCGCGGGCGTTTCTCCGTCCGCCGTCACCTCCCGGCCGCAACTTTCCTGCAATCGCGGCAATACACCACGAAAAGCGGCAGCTATTCATCGGGTCTTCGATAAAAGAACAAAAAAATGACAAGGAAGTCACATCTTGAAGAGCCAAAAATGAGGTAAGAAATAGAATTAATTAGTAACTTTATATTACTATTGGTTTTTGATTTTTACATGGAAATCTAAATCGGTTCGACCAAATTCCTCCGAAAAGCAACAAGCCAAGTTGCAATCGTTAACTCCGTCGTCAATAGTTGTAAACAACAGTTAATAGAGCAATTTCCAGGGAGACGCGCTTTGAATCGAACGGACGGAGCCTCATGAATACGACTTATTGTTCAATTTGGAATGAATCCCTTGGCGCCTGGGTCGCGGCGTCGGAAAACACCCGCGCCCGAGGCAAGCGGGGCGGCAGCCGCGTGGCGGCTGCGCCCGGCGCGCTCACGTTGCTCGCCTCCGGGCACTTGCGCGCGGGGCTCATGACGGCGCTGATGACGCTGGGTGGCATGGCCGTGCCGTCGCTGGCGCAGGCGCAGTCGGTCGACTGCTCGGTATCGCCCTACAACGCGTACAACAGCACCGCCTCGTGCATGGGCCTGCAGTCCAAAGCCTCGGGCATCGGGGCCACCGCGCTGGGCTCTCTCGCGCAAGCCCAGCAACTCGGCGGGCTCGCCGTGGGCTACAACGCCCTTAGCTCCGCACAGAATTCCATTTCCCTGGGGTTTCAGGCCTACACCACGGGCGTCAACTCCATCTATCTGGGCGCGCGCACGGGCCCCACCACGGGCGCACTAGGCGGGGGCTCCATCGGGATCGGCACGGACGTGACCGCGAGTGGCGGCAACGCTGTTGCCGTTGGCAGTCTGGCCCTGGCCAGCGGGGACAACGCCACCTCCATCGGCGTGACTGCGAGGGCGACCGGGTTGCGCAGCCTTGCACTTGGATTCCAGGCCAATGCGGCCGCATTGGATACCGTCGCGCAGGGCAACACCGCGACCGCGACCGCCCAGAATGCCATCGCCGTGGGCTTCCAGTCGGTCGCGACCCAGCTGAATTCGGTCTACATCGGCTCGCGCACGGCGGCGGGGACGGGGGCCACGGGCGTGGGTGCCGTTGCCATTGGCACGGATGTGACGGCGTCGCAGGACAACGCCACCGCCATCGGCTTCCAGAGCAAGGCAACCGCGCAAAGCTCGGTCGCCGCCGGTCCGAATGCGGCGGCCTCGGGCGCCGCAGCCATGGCGCTGGGTTCCGGCACTGTCGCAAGCAGCATCAATGCGGTGGCGCTGGGCGCGGCCGCCACTGCCACCGCAGCCGGTGCCAGCGCCTTGGGTACTTTCTCCGCTGCCACGGGAGCGAACTCCACCGCCGTCGGCAGCGCCGCGGCCAGCGGCGACCGTGCGTTCGCCGGCGGCCGTTCGGCCAATGCCGCAGGGTCCGACTCCGCAGCCATCGGTACATTCGCCAACGCGACGGGCATCAGCTCGGCAGCCCTCGGCAACCTCGCCAATGCCTCGGCCGACTTCGCGCTGGCCATGGGCAATCAGGCGGTCTCGAGCGGCGTCGGCGCGGTCGCGGCAGGGTCGGGCGCCAACGCCGCGGCTGTCGGTACCGTCGCGATGGGCAACAACGCCACGGCAACCGTCTCACGCGCCACTGCGCTGGGATTCGGCACGGCGGCCACCGGCCAGAACGCCACTGCGGTGGGCGCACTCGCCGCGGCATCCGCGGCCCAGGCGATCGCACTCGGCAACAGCGCCAAGGCTTCCGCGCTCAATGCGATCGCGATGGGCAACAGCGCCGTCGCCGATGCCGGCGATGCGGTGGCGATCGGCAACGGTTCGACAGCCACGGGTGGCAAGGCCGTCTCGATCGGCTCGGGCAACACCGCCTACGGCAACGGCGCGGTCGCGATCGGCGATCCGAGCTATGCGAGCGGCACCGGTGCCTTCACCGGCGGCGCCGACAACATCGCCAACAGCGACGGCACGGCCTCGGCCACGGCAGCCAACCAGGCCAATGGTGCGGTCGCGATCGGCAACGGGAACAAGGCGATCGGCCAAGGCTCTGTGGCGCTGGGCAACGGCTCGACGGCCGGCGCGGTGGGCAAGGCGGGCGGCGTGGCCATCGGCGATGCGGCAACGGCGAGCGCCAATGCAGGCGACGTCGCGCTGGGCTCCGGCTCGGTCACGGCCACGGCCGTGGGCACGCCCAACGTGACCATCGGCGGCACGACCTACAACTTCCAGGGCACCAACCCCACGAGCACGGTGAGCGTGGGCAGCGTGGGCAACGAGCGCACGATCACCAACGTGGCGGCCGGCCGGATCTCCGGGACCTCGACCGACGCGATCAACGGCTCGCAGCTCTTCGCCACCAACCAGGCCGTCGCGGCCATCGCCGCCAGCACGCCCACCCACTACTACAGCGTGAACGACGGCGGCACGCAGCAGGCGAACTACACCAACAACGGTGCGACGGGCGCGAATTCGCTGGCGGCCGGCGTCGCCGCCTCGGCGTCGGGCGACCAGGCCCTGGCACAGGGCTTCCAGGCGAGCGCGTCGGCCGGCGACGCCATCGCGATCGGCACCGGCACCAAGGCGTCGGCGGTCAGCAGCACTGCGATCGGCGTCAACGCCACGGCATCGGGGGTCAGCGGCTCCACCGCGGTGGGCGCCTTCTCCAACGCCAGCGCCACCAACAGCCTGGCGGTCGGTGAATTCGCCAGTGCGTCCGGCGAGGGTGCCTCGGCCGTTGGCCCCGGTGCGAACGCTGCGGCGGCGCGCGCCACGGCGCTCGGCAACGCCTCGTCCGTCACGGCCGCTGGCGGCGTCGCCGTGGGCGACACGGCCAGTGCCAAGGCGGCGAACGGCGTGGCGCTGGGCTCGAACTCGGTCGCCAACAACGCCGGCGACGTGGCACTGGGCTCCGGCTCGACCACGACCACGGCCGTCGGCACGGCCAGCACCGTGATCAACGGCAAGACCTACAACTTCCAGGGCACCACGCCGGCCTCGACCGTGAGCGTGGGGGCTTCCGGCGCCGAGCGCACCATCACCAATGTCGCGGCCGGACGGATCTCCGGGACCTCGACCGACGCGATCAACGGCTCGCAACTCTTCGCCACCAATGCTGCGATCGACGACGTGGCGGCCACGGCCGGCAAGGGCTGGAACGTGACCACGGCGCAGACGGGCACGGGCACCGTGACGGGCACGAGCGTGCAGAACATCGCCCCGGGCGGTACCGCCACCTACACGGCGGGCAACAACATCGCGATCACGCAGAACGGCTCGGAGGTGCAGATCGCCACCAGCGCGACACCGAGCTTCACCAGCGTGACCGCGGGCGGCACGGTCATCAACAACGCAGGCCTGACGATCACGGGCGGCCCGAGCGTGACGACCACCGGCATCAACGCGAACAACACGGTGATCACCAACGTGGCGCCTGGCGTGGCGCCCACCGATGCGGTGAACGTGGATCAGTTGACCAACACGGTGGCGGCCAGCAAGACCAAGTACTACAGCGTGAACGACAACGGGGTGGCTGGCGCCAACGTCAACAACGACGGGGCCAAAGGCATCAACTCCGTCGCCGCGGGCGTGGGGGCCAGCACCACGGTGGCTGCCACGGGCGGCGTGGCCATGGGCAACAACGCCGCCGTCAGCGCCGTGAACGGGGTGGCACTGGGTGCCGGCGCGGCGGCGGGCGCCAATGCGGGTGACGTGGCACTGGGTTCGGGCTCGACCACGGCGGCCGTGGTCAACACCCCGAGTGCAACCGTCAACGGCACGGTCCACACCTTCCAGGGCACCGCAGCGACGAGCACCGTGAGCGTGGGCAGCGTGGGCAATGAACGCACGATCACCAACGTGGCGGCCGGCCGGATCTCCGGGACCTCGACCGACGCGATCAACGGCTCGCAGCTGTTCGCCACCAACACCGAGCTCGCCAACATCGGGGTGACGGCGGGCAAGGGCTGGAACGTGACCACGGCGCAGACGGGCACGGGCACCGTGACCGGTACGAGCGTGCAGAACATCGCCCCGGGGGGCACCGCCACCTACACGGCGGGCAACAACATCGCGATCACGCAGAACGGCTCGGAGGTGCAGATCGCCACCAGCGCGACACCGAGCTTCACCAGCGTGACCGCGGGCGGCACGGTCATCAACAACGCAGGCCTGACGATCACGGGCGGCCCGAGCGTGACGACCACCGGCATCAACGCGAACAACACGGTGATCACCAACGTGGCGCCTGGCGTGGCGCCCACCGATGCGGTGAACGTGAGCCAGCTGACCACCCAGGTGAACGGCGCGAAGATCCACTATTACGCCGTGAACGACAACGGCACGCAGCAGGCGAACTATGCGAACGACGGCGCCACGGGTGTCAATGCCCTGGCCGCCGGCGTGAACGCCTTGGCTGCGGGGACCAGCGGCGTCGCCATGGGCAATGGCGCGCGCGCCAGCGCCGCGGACACCATCGCGATCGGCAGCACCGCGACGGCCGATTCCGCGGAGGCGGTGGCCATCGGCAAGGGTGCGACAGCCACGGGGGGCAAGGCCATCTCGATCGGCTCGGGCAACACCGCCTACGGCAACGGTGCCGTGGCGATCGGCGATCCGAGCTATGCCAGCGGTACCGGTGCCTTCACCGGTGGCGCCAACAACATCGCCAACAGTGACGGCACGGCCTCGGCCACGGCTGCGAACCAGGCCAATGGTGCGGTCGCGATCGGCAATGGCAACAAGGCGATCGGCCAGGGCTCGGTGGCGCTGGGCAACGGTTCCACGGCCGGCGCGGTGGGCAAGGCGGGCGGTGTGGCCATCGGCGACGCGGCAACGGCGAGCGCCAATGCGGGCGACGTCGCGCTGGGCTCCGGCTCGGTCACGACCACGGTCGTCGGCACGGCCAGCACGGTGGTCGGTGGCACGACCTACAAGTTCGCCGGCACCACGCCGACCTCGACCGTGAGCGTTGGCGCGCCGGGTACCGAGCGCACCATCACCAACGTGGCGGCCGGCCGGATCTCCGACACGTCGACCGACGCGATCAACGGTTCGCAGCTGTACGGCACGAACCAGCAGGTCACGAAGAACACGACCGACATCGCCAACATCAACGCCGGTGCAGGCATCAAGTACTTCCATGCGAACTCGACCCAGCCCGACTCGCAGGCGCTGGGGACGGACTCCGTCGCGATCGGGCCGAACGCGGTGGCCAACAACGCCGGTGCGGTGGCGCTGGGCTCGGGCTCCACCACCGATGTCGCCGTCGGCACGGCCAGCACGGTGATCAACGGCACGACCTACAACTTCGCGGGGACCGGGCCGACGAGCACGGTCAGTGTCGGCGCCGTCGGCGCCGAGCGCACGATCACCAACGTCGCGGCCGGCAGGCTCTCGCAGACCTCCACCGACGCCATCAACGGCTCGCAGCTCTACGCGACCAACCAGTCGATCGCGAACCTGAGCACCACGGTCACCGCCAACAAGATCAGGTACTTCAGCGTCCAATCCACCGGCGGCGGCAACGAGGACAACCTCGGCGCGCAGGCGGCCGACGCCGTCGCCGTGGGCAAGGATGCCAGCTCGACCGTCAACGGCGGGATTGCCCTCGGCGCGAGCTCCGTCTCCGACCGCGCGGTCGCAGGCAGCACCGGCAACATCCCCGCGGGCAGTTCGCTGATTCCCTTCAACACGACCGACCGAACGCTGGTGGGAGCCCTCTCGGTCGGCAGCGCCACCACCTACCGCCAGATCACCAACGTCGCCGACGGCACGCAGGCGCAGGACGCGGTCACGGTGCGTCAGCTCAGCGGCGCGCTGCAGTCCTTCGCGGTCACGCCGATCCAGTACTTCCACGCCAACTCCACGGCGGCCGACTCGCTGGCCATCGGCACGGAGTCGGTGGCGGTCGGCCCGCAGACGGTGGTCAACGGCAACAACGGCGTGGGCATCGGCAACGGCGCCGTGGTGCAGCAGAGCGCGCCGGGCGGCATCGCGATCGGCCAGGGCGCGACCTCGCACCTGGCCGACTCCATCGCGCTGGGCACGCAGTCGTCCGCAGCCGCGGTGCAGGGCGTCGCACTGGGCGCCGGCACGAGCGTGACGCAGGCCGGCGGCGTGGCGCTGGGCGCGGGCTCGGTGGCATCGACGGCCGCGGGCGTGGCGGGCTACGTGCCGCCCACCGCGACCGACGCGCAACGCATCGCCATCGGTGCGACCACCAGCACGCTGGCAGCGGTGTCGGTGGGCAATGCCGCCAGCGGCCAGTTCCGCCAGATCACCGGCGTGGCCGCGGGCACGGCCGACAGCGACGCGGTCAACGTCTCGCAGCTGCGGGGCGTGCAGGGCACGGTCGCCGCCATCGACCAGTCGACGGTGAAGTACGACACCAACGCGGACGGCTCGGTCAACTACAACAGCGTGACCATGGGCGGCAGCAATGCCACCGCGCCGGTCACGGTGCACAACGTGGCGCCGGGCGTGGCCGGCACCGATGCCGTCAACGTCAACCAGCTCAACGCGACCAGCGCCGGTCTCAACAACCGCATCAATGCCCTGGGCGACAAGGTCGATGCCAACACGCGGATGCTCTCGGGGGGCATCGCGGCCTCGGCAGCGATGGCGGTGGTCACGCCGGTGGAGCCGGGGCGCTACCACGTGAGCGGTGCGGTCGCGGGCTACAACGGGCAGGCCGGCATCGGCTTCAACCTGCTCAAACGCTCGGAGAACGGGCAGACCACCCTGCATGCGGGCGTGGGCTGGGCCACCGGCGGCAGCAAGGCCATCGTGCGCGTGGGCTTCGGGTTCTCGTTCGACTGAGCGCAAGAGGAACAACATCCATGAAAACACACACTACATTCCATTGCCTCGCACTGACCGCCCTGGTGGCGATGCTGGGAGGCTGCGCGACGGGCACCGCCGTGCCCGAGCAGACCGGTGCGGCGCCTGCCGCCACCGACTCCGTGCACTTTCCTGAGGCGGGCAGCGCCTGGCTCAAGGGCGGGACCTTCGTCAATGTGGAGCAGCTGCGCCGCGTCGGCCGGGGGATGACGAAGAACCAGGTGCGCGAGCTCATCAGCTATCCGCACTTCGGCGAAGGCCTCTTCGGCCCCAAGGAGTGGGACTACCTGTTCAACTTCCGCACCGGCCGAGGCGACGAATTCGTCACCTGCCAGTACAAGGTGGTCTACAGGGAGGGCCTCTCCGATGCGATGTACTGGAAGGACCCGGCCTGCGCGGGTTACCTTTCGCCGAAGGTCGATGCGGCGGCGCCGGTGCCGGCGGCTGCCGCCGCCTCCGCGCCGCAACGCTTCAGGATGGCAGCCGATGCGCTGTTTGCCTTTGACAAGTCGGGCACGGCCGACATGTCGGCCGACGGACGCGAGCAGCTCGACCAACTGGCCGCCCAGCTCAAGGGCCAGTACAAGCGCTTCGACGCGATCACCGTGATCGGCCACACGGACAGGCTGGGCAGCGACGCGTACAACCAGGCGCTGTCGGCTGCGCGGGCTGCGACCGTGCGTGACTACCTGATCGCACGGGGCCTGCCGCCGTCGGCACTGCGCGCCTTCGGGGTCGGCAAGACGCAGCCGCTGGTTTCGTGTGTCGACGGCCGGCAGCGCGCCCAGCTCATCGCCTGTCTGCAACCCAATCGACGCGTCGAACTCGAGGTCACCGGCGAGCGATAGGCCGTCGTGGTCTCGCGGCGCGGCTGGCGGGATCTCTGTCCCGCCGGGGTCTCACCACTTCATGCGCACGCCGACCGATCCGTTGATCGAGCTCTTCACCCTGGCGTTGCCGCCGCTCGCCCAGAGCTTGCCGACTTCGCCGTAGAGGCTGGTCGACGGGCCCAGCGCGAGCGTGAAGCCGCCCGCGAGCTCGGTGCTCGTGCCGCCCGTCGGCGCGGAGATGTCGGTGGTGGTCGCGCCGTTCACGAAGCGGGCGACGTCCGCGCCGCTCGATGTCCGGTAGACGTTGAAGCGGCCGTACGGCTGCAGCGTGCCGACGCCCGTCGCGATCTCGCCCTTGACCCGCACGCCCGCGCGGGCGATCCAGCCGCTGTCGGCCTGCGGCTGGACGACGGCGCCGACGATGGCGGAGTTGTTCAGGTCCATGTGCTGATGGATCAGCTGCAGCTGCGGCTCGATGCTCCAGCCGCTGCCGCCCAGCGCGAAGGACTGCCCCACTTCGATGGAGCCCAGCAGGCTGTTGCCCTTGCCGCTCGTGCCCGGACTCGCCAGGGGCTCGACCGTGTAGCGATGGCGGCCCGACTGCACCACCGCGTCGGCATAGAAGCCGCTGTCGCTGGTGTAGGTGCCGTACACGCCCAGGTACTGGCTGCGCAGGTCATTGCGGCCGACGCCCAGGTTCTGGATGCCGCTGGCAAAGCCCCTCACGCTGGCATCGCCGTCGAGCTGGCCGACGTAGACGCCCACGCGCCAGTTGGGCATGGCCAGCAGGTCGGTGCCGGCCTGGAAGCCGGTGAGACGGCCCTTGCTCGACGGCGATACCGCGCCGCCCTGCTGGATGTCGATGTCGGTGGAGAGCACGCGGGCCCAGGCACGGCGGTGGGACGGGAGGGAGGACTGCGCATCGGCGCCGGCCCTGGCATCGTCGTCGCCCACCCGCAGATGAAGGTTGCCGAGCATGGCGAGGTTGCCTTGGCGCAGCTGGCCCGGGAGGGCCGCATAGAGCGGGACTTCGGTGCGATAGGTGGGAACCTGTACGGTGGCCGGGATGCCTGCATGGGGCGCGTTGGCCGTGCTGCCTGTGCTGCTCGTGGCGGTCGTTGCCGTGGTGGTCGATCGCAGGTACCAGTTCTCGCCGGCGCCGCTGGCATCGGCCGCGTACAGGCGGTACTCGTAGGCGCCCGCGTCGACGTGGCCGCCCGCGAGCGAGAACGCGTCCTTGGTGGTCTGCGCGGTGGTGGTGGCGCCGTTGAGCGCCGAGACCACCTCGATGCCGTTGCCCGTGGTCAGCGCGCCCAGGCCACCGAGCTGGATGATCTGCACGCTGGTCTTGCCGCTGGCCGAGGCGCTTGCACCGTTGAGCACCAGCCGGTCGCTCACGCTGGTGCTGTCGCCCAGAAATGTGCCCAGCCGCAGCACGCCGTTGTTGCCCACATAGGCGCCGTTGACGGTGAGGGTGGTGCCCGGTGCGGTACCCACCAGCGAGACGGTGCCGCTGTTGGCGAGCGAAGCGACCGTCTGGCTGAAGCCCGCAAGGTCGAGCGTGGCGCCGCTTCGCACGGTGTGCGCCGAGGCTGCGCTGAAGGTGCCGGTGGCACCCGCCTTCAGGGTGCCTTCGGCCACGTCGGTCGCGCCGGTATAGCTGTTGGCGCCCGAGAGCGTGAGCGTGCCGCTGCCGATCTTGGTGATGAAACCGCCACCGGTGATGTTGCCGCTGAGCGTCGCGCTGAAGCTGCCGGTGTCGATCACCGGGTCGTTGTTGCCGGTCAGCGCCACCGCGTTCGCGAGGTTCAGGCCGTCGGCGGCGAAGCCGAGCGTGGTGCCGTCGTCCATCGCCAGCGCGCCGGTGCCCAGCGCCAGGCTGTTGCCGACGTTCAGCCGGCCTTGCTTGAGCGCGGTGCCGCCGCCATAGCTGTTGGCCGCGGTGAGCGTGGTGGTGCCGGCGCCTTCCTTGATGAGCGAGCCAGTGCCGCTGATCGTGCCCGACAGCGTGAGCGCGTCAGAGCGGTTGATGGCCAGCGTCGCGTTGTTCAGGACGTTGCCCGCGATGCTGCCCGAGGTGCCGCCGTTGCCGAGCTGCAGCGTGCCGGCACTGATGACGGTGCCACCCGCGTAGCTGTTGTCGGCGGTGAGGATCGTCGTGCCCGGGCCGGACTGCACGAGCGCGCCGGTGCCGCTGATGGTGCCTGATAGCGTGAACGCGTCCGAGCGGTTGATGAGCAGCGTCGCGTTGTCGACGATGTTGCCTTTCACCGAGCCGCTGGCGCCGCCATTGCCAAGCTGCAGCGTACCGGCGCTGACCGTGGTGGTGCCGGCGAAGGCCTGGTCCTGCGTCAGCGTGAGCGTGCCCGCGCCGGTCTTCTCGATGCCGCCCGTGCCGCTCACGAGGCCGGCATAGGTCGCGTTGTCGGGCTGGGCGAAACGCACCAGCCCATTGTCGGTGATCGCTGCCGGTGCGAATTGCGCGCTGCTTTGCAGCACGCCACCCGAACCGACCGTCATGCTGCCTGCGTAGGCGCTGTTGTCGACACCCAGGATCAGCGTTCCACCCGAGACCGTGGTGCTCGTGATGCCTGCCGGCGCCAGTGCAACATGGAAGTTCCAGGTGCCGCTGTTGTTGACCAGTGTCTCGAAGCCGGTGAGAGACAGCGGCGCAAAGGTGTCGCTCGCGTTGTTGTCGCTGTTCAGCGTGAGCAGGTCGGTGCCCGCCCCGCCGCTGATGTTGCCGGTGATCGAGCCGCCCGTGTACCAGCGCAACGCATCGCTGCCGCCCGCGAAGGCCAGCGAACCGGTGAGGCTGCCCCTGTTGGTGAAGTCAACGGCCATCGTGCCGCTGGCGCCGATGACGGTCGTCGTGGTCGAGCCCGTGCCGGCACCCGCAATGATCGCGCCGGTGTTCACGACGGTGTTGACGCCGCTGCTCGCCTGGAACCAGATCGCCGTGTGGGCGGAGCTGATGGTTCCGTGGTTGGTGATGGTGTTTCCGCTGCCCACGGGATTGATGGCCTCGGAATTGGTGCCCGCACCGTTGGCGGTGACAGCGCCTCCAGCCTCGACGGTGATCGTGCTGTTGTTGTTGACCTCGATCGTGTTCGCGCCGATGCCCGCGTACGGGGATGCTCCCCCGTTGGAGGCGTTGTTGCTGACCGTGGCGCCACTCTGCACCACGATGCTGGCCGTGTTGCCAAGGCTGATGCCCGAACTGTTGCCGGTGCTGACCGTCGCGCCTGACGTGACGGCTACCGCCGTACCTGCCGGGGTCGCCAGTCCGGCTCCCACTGTGGTGCTCTGGTCAGCTCCCGTGCAGTTGATCGCATTGGCGTTCGTGTCGGTCGTGCATGCGGCGGAGGCGGGCAGAGAAGCTGCCGCGAGCACGGCTGCAGCGAACAGGGTTGCGCCCTGGGTTGCCGCCGTCGATCTCGCCTGGCCGCGCCCGAATTCGGAGGCAACGCTCCAAACAGCGAGTGCGTCATTCCAAATGACGCGAAAAATCTTGTTCATGTGTTGTCTGTCCTGGCAATGGCGCGTCCGCAAGAGCTGCGGGCGCGTGGACGCCGGTATGCCGGCGCTCCGTGCCTCCCTGTGCGAGGGGTGGACTCTAGGTGCAAACAAACGTAAATAAAATTGCCATATATGAATTGTTTGCGTGAATGACAATTTGTTCACAAACCTGATTTATTGTGGAAAGTGCGCTTCATGTAATTGCGTCGATATTTGGCATGGTGAATTTCATTTTTGATGGTAATTGGGGGTTTTTTAAACAAATCCATTGAGAACGTGATCGGGCGCGGCATCCTTCCGTCAAAAAAATCGGGAATCCCACATACCGCTGGATGGGCTGACGCCGCAGTGAACAGGCGTGGAGCGGTGTGTACCGTTGGGTGAACCAGGCGCAAGCTCGGCTGGGGCACTGGCCTCTGCCCAGCAGGCAACAGGGCACGCAGGCAGTGCCGATGGCGCGTGATCCAGTCATGGCGCATGCATCTGGAGCATCAGTTCCGTCCTGGCGTTGTAGCGGTGCCCCCGGCGCCGATGAAACCGTCCGACCCTGGGGTCGTGCCTGCGGGGCGTGCGAGCGGGCCCGCACGCGGTGAAGGCGACCGCGGCTGTCGGCGGCGCAATGACCTGGGCAACTCGCAGCCGCGGGGCGAGCGAGGTCCGCTGGCGCCAATGCCCGTTCCATGGATGGACGCTCGCCGTTTCTTGCGGCAGTGGTTCGGGCCATGTGGTGCGTCCGTGGCGAAGATGTGCCTCGAAGCGCTGCGGCCTGCACATGGCGGGCTTGTCCCGTCCGGCCAAGGAGGCGGCGTGATCTGCGTTGGATTGAGCGGTCACAGATCCGCGCGGGCGTCGCTATCATCCAGAAATGCAGCCATGGCCACCCCCGGTGGCGAAGGAGACCCAGTGCGGCTCAAGCTGAGAACGAAGACAGCGCTGCTGATTACCTCGCTGGTCCTTGTGTTGGTCGGCTTGACGGGCGGGTGGCAGTACCGGTCCCTCTCCGCCGAGTATGTCAATCTGATGCGTGAGCAGCAGCAGGCGCTGACCGACAGCGCCGCAGCCGATCTCGACTACAAGCTCGGTGTCCATCTGGCCGCGCTGGCGCGTGCGGCCCGGGAGCTCGGCAAGGACGGCTTCGCGGATCCCGCGGCGCAGCAGCGTTTTCTTGCGGACAGGGACCTGCGCGCGATGTTCGACAATGCCGCGCTGGCGACGCTGGACGGCACACTCGTGGCCAGCAACCCGCCCGCGTCGCGGGCTTCGAGCGTCTCCGATCGCGACTACTTTCGGCGCGTACGCGATCGGCGCGAGCCCGCGATCTCGGCACCCTTGCTCACCAAGGGCGGCCAACAGCCCGTGGTCGTCATGGCCGTTCCCGTCGAAGGCCCGGACGGCCGTCTCGCCGGCGTGCTCGGCGCGGCGCTGAACCTGCAGCGCCCCAACATGCTCGGCGACCTCAGCCGGGCCACGGTCGGACAGGGCGGTTACTACGTGATCGTCACCCGCGGCCCATCCCCGCAGATCGTCATGCACCCCGATGCGGCACTGCTGCTCAAGCCGGCGAATGCCGCGCCCGTCGCCTTCACCGGCGATACCGGAACGGACCTGGCAACGCATGCTGCCGTGCGCACCGCCGACTGGGAGCTGCGCCTGATCGTGCCGGCGCGCATCGCCTATGCGCCGCTGGAGCAGGCGAGGCGAAACCTGCTGCTGCAGTTGCTCTGGCTGGGCCTGGGCTGCGCGGTCCTGGTCTGGCTGGGAACCACCTGGCTCATGCGTCCGCTGGAAGCGCTGAGCAACGCGATCCGCACCCTGCGCCATTCGCCGGGCAGCCAGGTGAAGCTTGACGTCGTCGCCAACGACGAGCGCGGGGATCTGGCGCGCGAATTCGACGCACTGATGGCCGAGCTGCGCGAGCAGCGGCTGGAGATGGCGGCCGTCACCGACGCCTCGCCCGTGGGATTGTTCCGCTGCGACAGCGAAGGGCGCATGACCTACGTGAACGACGAGTATCTGGCGATCCACGGGCTCGCGCGCGAGGCTGCGCCAGACGGCTGGCTCGCGCTGGTGCGCGAGGAGATCCGGGAGACGGTTCGCCAGGAATGGGTCCGCACCGTCAGCGCGGCTGCACCGCTGAACGCCACGCGCCGGCTCTATCGCGCCGACGGGACCCAGGTGCTGGTGGCGCTGAGAAGCCGGCCCGTGCTCGCGGAAGGGCGCGTCCTCGGCCACGTGGGTACGGTGACCGACATCACCGAGCGCACCCGGGCCGAGCGGGCCCTGCGCACGCTGACCGCCATCTTCGACATGACGACCGACTACATCGTCCAGCTGGATGCAACGGGGCGGCTCATCTACATGAACCCGGCCGCGCGCCGCCGCACGGGGCTGGCCCTCGACGCATCGATCGAACAGCTGAGCGCGGCCGATTTCAATCCGCCGCAGACGATGGAAAGATTCAGGACCGAGGTGGTGCCCACCGCGGCCAAGGCCGGCGTCTGGGTGGGCGAGTCGATGGTGTGGGACGCCGAGCAGCGGGAGTTTCCGGCGAGCCACATGGTGATCGCGCACCGTGACAGACACGGCAAGGTGGAGTATTTCTCGGGGCTGATGCGTGACATCTCGCAAGCCAAGGCCGCGGAGCGGGCACTGCGCGAGAGCGAGCATCGCCTGCGCATGGTGACCGACCATCTGCCCGCGCTGATTTCCTACCTGGACCGCGATCTGCGGTTCCGGTTCGTCAACAAGGCCCATCAGGACTGGTTCGGGATCCCGACCGAGCAGATGCTGGGCATGGGCTTGTGGAAGTTCTACGGCGAGGAAGCGTGGGCGCAGATGGCGCCGCATCTGCACGCGGCGCTGGCTGGGCGCCAGGTCACCTACGAGCGCCGCTTGGTGACGCCCAGCGGGCGCCGGGACGTCCAGGCGACGGTGGTTCCGGAGCGCGATGTGAATGGCGAGGTGGTCGGCCTCTATACGCTGGACAGCGACATCACCGCGCACCACGAGGCGGAAGAAGCCCTCCAGGAAAGCGAAGCCCGCTTGCGCACGGTGGCTGATGCGCTGCCGATGCGCGTGGCCTACATCGATGCGGAGGAGCGCTATCGATTCAACAACCTGGCCTACGAACGCGGCTTCGGCCTGTCCCGGGACCAGATCCAGGGGCGTACGGTGAAGGAACTGCTGGGCGAGCCGGCCTACCAGAGCGTGCGGCCGCACATCCGTGCGGCGCTGGCCGGCGAGGTCGTCACCTTCCAGAGCGAGATCTCCAAGAGCGACAGCTACTACTGCTACGAGGCCCAGTACATCCCGCAGCCGGCGGTGAACGACGAGACCATCGTCGGCTTCCACGCCGTGATCACCGACATCACGCGGCAGAAGCTGGAGGAAAAGCGCCTGGTGGACCTGGCGCAGATCGATCCGCTCACCGGTCTTGCCAATCGCGCGGGGTTCGAGGTGCGCCTGGCGCAGGCCATGGAGCGCGCCCGGGAGGCCGGCGAGCTGATGGCGCTGATGTACCTGGACATCGACGGGTTCAAGCGGATCAACGACCAGTTCGGACACCAGGCGGGAGACGAACTGCTGCGGGGCTTTGCGGGCAGGCTGTCGCAGGCGCTGCGCGCCGGCGATGTGCGCGCACGCCTGGGCGGGGACGAGTTCACGGTGATCATGGAAGGCCTGCCCGACCCGAATGGCGCGGTGTCCGCAGCCCAGAAGCTGATAGGGGCCATGCAGGCACCGTTCGCCGTCGAGCAGCGCACGATCGCCATCAGCACGAGCATCGGCCTGGCGTTCTACCGGGGCGGCGCCACGACGGCGGCCGCGCTCGTCAAGCAGGCCGACGAGATGCTCTACCAGGCCAAGGGAGCGGGGCGCAACAACGTGCAGGTGGCGCCTGGGCTGATCGGAGAAGCACCGCCGTCGTGAGATCGCAGCCGGCCGCCCATGGGTGAGCCCTCCCGGCGTCGATCGCCGTCGCGAATACTTGCATCTCTGGGAGTCTGTCCATTGCTCTCTTTGAAGGAACCGAATCGCCCCGGGTCTTGCGGAGGATGATTCGTGCCCGCCTCGGGCGCAGGGGCGGCGACGTCTGCTCGCTGCATCGCTGCATCGCTGCATCGCTGCAACTCGACTGACGAGGCCTAAAGTGTGCGCTCGTTCGCAGTGGGGCCAGCGATTGCGTCGAGAAGTGAGCGGTTGAATTTCAATTTTGACGCTGGTCGGGCGCACTCAAAGTCAAAAACAATAGAGCTGGTTTGCTTCCCGGAAGCCGGCCCGACGTTGTCCCTCGACGGGCATGCCATCCAGCCAGACAGTTCTCCCCAATGCACTTACCCGGCGCGCCCTGCTGGCCTTCCCCGAAAACAAGAACACACAAGATCCCGCGCGACCTGCACAGAGACGGCGAGCCTGCACTGCGCGAATCTCCAGGATTGCATCTGGCGTCGCTCCTTGCCCGGATCCTGTTCGTGGTCGCGGTGGTGCGCCCAGTCACCGGGCTTGCAGCCACGACCTACGAAGGAACGGTCACCGGCGTGCAGACGAACGACCAGGCAGGCGGAACCGGCAACTATTCGCCAGCCTACGTCATCACGGCATCTCAGGGCACGTTGCACTACGCCTTTGCGGCGGATGACAGCATCAGCGTGCAGGCGACCGGCGGCGACGTGTATGGCGTCCTGCTGACTTCGGCCTCCGGCTCATCACCCGTGGTGCTGGATTCCGCCGGCGGCACGTTGAACATCTCCTCGGCCAGAGGCACGGCGGATTCGACCTTGGGGCTGTCCAGGGGCATCAGCGTCGATGGCGGGAGTCTCGTGGTCAACGGCAATGCCTCCATCTATGCCCAGTCCGACAACAAGGAAAGCATCGCCATCGGCGTGTACGCATCCCAGAGCACGGTCACCTTCAACGGCGATACAACGATACGCACCAGCACGCCGGGATACTCGCGTGGCCTCTGGGTCTACCAGAGCACGGTCACCTTCAACGGAGACACCACGATCGTGGTGAGCGGCAAGCGGGAGAACTCCGATGGCGTCCACAACTCCGGGGGCGGCAGGAGCAGCATCACCTTCAACGGCAACCTGACGATCTCGGCGACAGGCGCGTACCCGAGCGACAACGCGCACGGCATCTACAACGACAACCAGAACAGTCGGCTGCATGTGACGGGCAACCTGGATCTCACCGCCGCTGCCAACGGATCGACGGTCTTCGGCATTCGCAATCAAGGGGTGCTCACCATCGATGGATCCAGCAGCATCACGGCCACCGGGAGTCGGTCCGCATACGGTATTGCCAACACACACCGGACCGCTCGAATGACCTTCGGAGGCGACGTGGACATCTCGGTGGTTAGCACCACCGGCTACGTGCCGTTCGGCAATCCAACGGGGATCGGTAACAGCTATCCGGGCACGTCCTCCATCAATTTCGGCAAGGCGGTCACGGTCAGCGTCTCTGCCGCGGCGGAGGCCTACGCCGTCAACAACGCCAGCACGCTGAATTTCAACTCGACGACGGACAACGTGGCGCTGCAGGTCGCGTCGTCATGCAGCGGCTGCGACGTCTACGGCATCCGCAACGACGGCGGAACCCTGACGGCCGCGGGTGGCTTGAGCATTTCGACGTCGCCCACCGGCACGGGCAATGGCTATGCCATCTGGAACGTGGCGGCGGACGGGCGTGATGCGACAGTCACGGTCAACGCTTCGGGCGGGCAGCCCGTGAAGCTGCAAGGCGACCTGGTGACGGGCAGTGTGACGAACGCCGCCGGCACGAAGTACACCGGCATCTTGAACGTGAACCTGGACACCTCGGACTCGTACCTGCGCGGACCCGTCAGCGGTTTTGCGGACCCCGACACCTCGGACACCACGGTCTACACCGCCGGCTCGCCAAACCTGTCGTTTTCCAAAGGGGCCTCCTGGATTCCCACAGGTACCGGCACCGTGACTGCCGACTTCGGTTCGGGCACCCTGACGCTGACCAACGGCGGTGCGATCGACATGGCCGCCAGCTGGGGAAGCTTTCTTGCGGGAAGCATTCCAACCTACTCGCTGCGCGTTCTCAGTATCCAAAGCTCGACAAACGCGGCAACGGTCAATCTGGGGGATGGCGCCACGTTTCGCATCCTCAGCGATGTGCGCAACGGTGCGGCCGACAGCATTCAATTCGGTAGCGGCGTGACGAGCTTTAACGCAACCGGAACGCAACGGGTCAGTGTCGTGTACGACCCTGCGCTCAACGACACGAGCTGGGTCAATGCCTCGACGATCAAAACCGGTACGGTGATCCCTGCGAGCAAGGCCATCGTCGTGATCGACGCCTCGGCTGCTGGCGGCGGCACAGCGCGACTGCAGGCCGTTCAGGGCGTAACAAACCAATGGAGCTACGAGAACGACCTGGTGCGGTTCTCGTATTCGCCCAACGTGACGCTCAGTACGGACGCAAGCAAGGTCCTGTTGACCGGCCTGAGCATCTTGGGCGAGGACACCGGCACGGCGACGGGCACCACAAGCACGACCTCGAACAGTACAAGCAGCGCAAGCAGCACAAGTGCCACAAGCAGCCAGTCCGCAGTCCCGACGAGCGTCACTCCCTCGGAGACCGTGAAGACGGCCGCCGACGCAGGCGACAGCCTCCGCAGCCTCTGGGCCTTGCGCGCAAACGGAATTGCCCGCCGGACCGAGTCGTTGCGAAGCGATGCAAGCGCCCAAGGTTCCGGGATCTGGGCCGAAGTGGATGGCGGTGGCTTCGACGCCAGGACCGACTACGCGAGGACGTACCGTCAGACCTATGGCGGTCTTTCCATCGGGTTCGATCGGAACCTGGGGTACTTCGATGGATGGAGAAGCCATGCGGGCGGCTCCGCCAGCTTCATCAACTCCAGCGCCACCTATGAGCGAGGCAACGGCAAGGCGTCTGCCGTCGAGCTCGCGGGTTATGGCCTCTGGGTCCACGACGGCGGAACGTATCTGCAGATCGGCGCACGGACCGCCGCACTGGAAAACAAGTACGCGTCGTTCGATTCGCTGTCGCGGCATGTCACCGGCACGTACCGCATGCAGGGATACGAAGTCAGCGCGGAGGCCGGGCATCGCTTCCCTCTGCCTCAGGACACCTTCGTGGAGCCGCAACTGGCGGTGACCGCGAGCCGCCTGGCGGCCAACAAGCACGTGGCGAGCAACGGCGTGACCATCAGCCAGGACAACGACGACGCTGGCTCGGTCAGGGCCAGCGTGCTCCTGGGCAAGGCTGTGCGGTTGCTCGACCTGAGCGGTGACATCTATCTGCGGTTTTCTGCGATCAACTATTTCGGCGATGGGTTGTCGATCACTGCCGCCAAGGGGAGCGGCAGCCTTCCTGTTGAAACCGAAAGCCGCAACGGCGCGGGCGGTGAAGTGAGGGTAGGCGGCCGCTTCGCGTTCCTGCCGCGGCGAGGCTTTGTCTATTTCGAGGCTTCCAGCCTGGCCGCCAAAGGCATCCGGCGGACATGGAGCCTGCGCTCGGGCTTGCGCTACGAGTGGCAATGATGGCAACAAGTCCTCTGTGCTGGCTGGCGCGTTGGCTGAACGAGCGCGGCGCTTGGGCTGCAATGGTGGTGGTTGCCGGCCTGGCCTTCGCGCCACTCCTCGCAATGGCCGGGGATGGAGAAAGAAAGAGCTTCGCCTGGGGCACGCAGGTGACGCGGGACAACGTCGCCTTTGAGTTTCAGGAAGCCCGGTACGCCAACCTCGTCGTGGACAGCAGCGCCGCCGATTCACCGAAGCAGTACAAGGGCGACTTTGTCCTGCTCCAGGTGAAGATCACGAACATGGCAGAGCAGCCACTTTTCGTGAGGTTCCAGCCCGTGTTCAGATTGGTCGATGCGGCCGGTGCGTTGTACGAGCCCCATGAGATGCTGACTCGGCTGGTCAACCCGCCAGAGGCAGGTCAGACACCGTTCGGCGAGCCGCTCGCAGCCGGTCGATCCATGCAAAGACGCGTGCTTTTCTCCGTGCCGAAACAGCCCTACAGAGCCGTCGTCATCGTTCCACGCAGCACCGAGAAAGCCGACGATGGGGTCGTGACATATTCGGGGCCATACTTCTTCTACGACCTGGCACCCCTTCGCGCTTCGTTGACGGCAAAGAGCGCCAGGACCGCTGGGAAGGGCCCGTGAGGCAACTGTGTCTGCGAACGCCCGACCGATCCATCTGAAGATGCAACAGGTCTTGAAACCCGCAAGTTCGTGGAGCTGCACCTGGCCAACAAGAGCACGCTGGCGGCCGCGGCCATCGAGTTCATCTGTCAGCTCTACGGCATCGAGCGGGAGGCAAAGGACTTGCCTCCTGAGGAGCGCTTGCGAGAACGACGAACGCGCGCGGCGCCGATCGCGCAGGTCCTGCACAGCAGGTTGCTGGATTTCCGGCCGAAGGTGCCCGATGGCTCGGCGACCGCAAGGGCCGTGGACTACAGCCTGAACCGCTGGGCGGCGCTCACGCGCCACCTTGGCGACCCGGCCTTGCCCATCGACAACGATTTCGACGAGCAGCAGATCAGGCCATGGGCCACGGGACGCAAGAATTGGCTGTTCGCCGGGACGTTGCTGGCCGGGCAGCGAGCCGCGGCCATCATGAGCCTCATCCAAACGGCGAAGCTCAACGGCCACGATCCTTCTGCATACCTTCGTGACGTGCTGATGCGTCTCCCGACCCAACGGGCGCGCGACCTTGCAGACCTGCTGCCCCATCGTTGGATGCCCTCAAGCTCACAATGACAGCACACCGTTCCTGAGCGGTCGCCAGGAATGCTGAGCGCGAACGCCAGAATCATCGTTATGAGACGGTTTGCGATGCTGCTCAGCCTGATGGCCACGGCGCTGCTTCTTCCGCGCGAAGCGCCAGTTGATGCCAACGTCTTCTTCGGACCTCGACTTGGTGATCACTTCGTCCACTCAGGCCGATGAGGCCCGGCGCTGCAGGTACCCTTGGAGCAAGGCGACCACCTCTTCGCGGAACTGCGGGAGGCCGAGCACTTCAGGCCGATGCGTCGCCGCGCCGTTGATCACGGCCCGCGCAGCGACCACGCCGATCTCTATCGCGACCTCGGGATTCGGCACGTTCTTCATGAACGGCCGCAGCGCCTCTAGCGCCTGGCGCCGGAGCGCCGCTTCATCCTCCGTGGGGCACTTCACCGACCGCGGCAGCTCCTCGGCGAAGGCGCGATGAAGGGCGGGCGCGACGCGATGCTCGTCCACGATCGCGCCCACCAGCAGCAGGAGCGCATCGCGCAAGGAGCGCTGCCCGGCCAGCCGGGGCAGCGCCTCCACCAACTTGCGGCGCGTCTGCTCGATGTGGCGGCGCTGCAGCTCGGCGACGATGGCCTCCTTGTTGGGGAAGAACTGATACAGGGAACTGATGTTCACCCCGGCGCGCTCGGCGATCGCATTGGTGGTGAAACCCTCCCAGCCACGCTTCACCAAAATGTAAGCCGCAGCTTGCGTAATGGCGTCCACCGTGGCCCGCGAGCGCGCCTGCCGAGGCTGTTTCCGGGGGGATGTGGTCGGCCGCACGGTTTTCATGGGCGCGAAGCTCCAAATGCAAGTTTCAAAAAAACAAGTCAAAGCTTACTATTTCAGCATGCAAAAGCAAGACACATCGCCGCTCTGGGCTGCCTTCCAGGACGTGAATCGACGCCGACGCGCTATCCGGGAATTCGCACCGGCGGCGCTGCCCGACGCCGACGTTCGCGCCGTGCTCGAGGAAGCCGCCCGGGCGCCTTCGAGCGGCAACCTACAGCCCTACCAGCTCCATTGGGTGCGCGAACCCGCATTGAAGGCGCGCCTGGCCGAGGCCTGCAGCGGGCAGCGTGCCGCGGTCTCCGCACCCACGCTGGTGATCGTCGCAGCGAGCCGCGAGATCGCGCTGCGGACGGCGAGCCAACAGCTTTCCTACGTCGAGGCCTCCAGCAGCCTGCCCCAGCGCTCGAAGGACTACCACCGCGGGCAGGTGAAGATGTTCCGGCGCGTCCTGGAACTCGGCTCGTGGGCCCTCTGGACGCCGCTCGCAGCGCTCGCCGCGCTCGCGCGACCCAGCCTGGCGCTGCTCCCCATCGGCCACCTGGGGAGCCGCTCGTGGGTCGCAAGGAACGCGAGCTTCGCGGCGCAGACCCTGATGCTGGCCGCGGCCGCCAGAGGCATCGACTCCTGCCCGATGGAGGGCTTTTCGGCACCCAGGATCTGCCAGATCCTCGGGCTGCCGCGAGGCACCGTCATCCCTGTGGTCATCGCCCTGGGCCACCGCGCAGAGAAGGCGCGGCTCGAGCACCAATGGCGGCGGGAATGGCCGGACCTGGTCGTGGAGCATTGAACCCGCTCGCCGGACGGCGCCACTGGCGGCATTCGGTCTGTGCGCGCCCAGCGGGCTCCTGGATCACTTCAGGTTCGACTTGAAGAATTCGGGTCAACGCGCACGTCACGGGCCGGCTCGTATTCGACTCGAGTGGCATGGTCGTCGCCGGGGCACTTGGCGGGCGCGGTCTGGCCTGGTTGCCCGACGATGCCGTTGGCGAGCACCTCTCATCCGGGCGCCTGGTCGCTGTGCTGGAGGACTGGTCGCAGACCAATACCGGATACCACGCCCACTACGCCACTCTTCCCCTGCGATGGGTGTCGTGGTCAAGGCTTGGCCTCAGGTCAGTCGCGGCGACTGACTGCTCGGGCGACCTACGAGTTTCTGCAGTGGGTCGTTCACCGTCTTGAGACCAGTGCCGCCGGGCGCCCCCCGTTGAGCCGCAAGCGGTCGTCGAGCCGGCGCCGCGCCCACCGTCAACACGACTTCGCCGTGCGCTTGCGAAAAATCGGCCGCAACAGTGCCGCTCCAACGCGCGCATCCCCCAGTGCTCATGTTCTTCTCCCAAGGCCGCATCGGGCCTGTTGTTGGTTCGTGCCAGCCGCGCAGGAAGCGGCGTGGGCTGCAATGAGGAAACTAATAGGGGGTCGAGGAGGAGCTTGGTGGTTTTGTCTCTATTTCTTCGCCAGCTGTGCTGCAGGCACTGCACGTGCGCAGATCGACCGCGGGATCTCGACTCTGTCTGCGTCGACTCCGAACTCGTCGTGAATCGATCATGGAGGGCGTGGGGTCATGCTGGGCGGGCCCGGGGCTTCGTGCTCGATTGCGCGAGTGCCTGCTGATGCCCGAGCGCGGCCGCGTCGTCATGCAAGCGGATGCTGATCAACTGCGTGACGGGAAAGGGTTGTCGGCTTCGTCGGCTTCGGGTCGCGTGACCGAGCCGGTCCCGACGGTTCGCGATGCATGGGAAGTACTGCGCCTTCGTGACCATGGCCATGGCCATGGCCATGGGGTTCCAGCCTGCAGGGGGCGCGAAGTACCCGGTGGCGGGGGCGGGCAGGAGGGCGTGTGCTCCGCCGAGACCGGTGATTGGGCCCGCATGTGCCTAACGAGGTGTTTTGACCCCCTGGGCCGCCAGTGCCCGGTACTGTGAAGGCGAGTGGCCGGTGGCGCGAGTGAAGAACTTGCTGAAGTAGGCCGGGTCCTGGTACCCGATGGTGTCGGCCACCTCTGCCACGGACATGGGGGTATAGGCGAGCAGTCGACGTGCTTCCAGCATGAGTCGCTCGTGCAGCAGCTGCAGGGCCGACTGCTGCGTCGCATTGCGGCAGCTGCGGCTCAGGTGGTCGGGTTTCACGCCCAGCTGCTGGGCATAGAAAGGAAGGCCGCGGTGCTCGCGAAAGTGCTGCTCTGCCAGTGCACGGAAGCGCTGGAGCAGCGCATCGCGCGCACCGGGCGCCTGCGTCTTCTGGATGTATGCGCCGTGCAGGCGCAGCAGCAGGACGGCAAGCAGGGTGGCGGTGGCCAGCAGCGCAGGCACCCGGCCAGCATCGTGGCCGTGGAACTCGCGCCCCAGCATGGCGAAGAGCGTGGCGCATTCGGCGTGCGCCGGGGGCGCCAGCTCCGTCAGCAAGAAGGAGCTGCCCAGGCTCGTCTCCGCCAGCTGTGTGCCGGCCAGGAGTTGCTGCAGCGTGGCGCTGGGAATGGTGAGCTGATGCCCCGAAGTGTCGCGTGTGTGGTGAAAGCCGTGCACCGAGCCCGGGGCAATCAGCAGGATGGCCGGGGCGTCGGCCTGCACCGCTCGCCCATCCACCGTGCCGCTGATGCGGCCCCGCTCCAGGAACTGGATCTGGTGCAGGCCCTCGTGGCGATGCGCCGGAATCGTCCAGTCCATCTCCCGCCCGCGCACCGCCACCAGCTCGTAGTGCAGGCAGTCGTCGGGCTGCTCATGACGGACTTCACGGAAGGGGACGAGGAGGAGGGGCCTGGCAGCGGATTTCACGGCGTGCAGATCGTGCAGATGCGATCGAGGCCGGAAAACTACCTGCCATGGTGCGATTTGTCCATTCGCGGCAGCCCTCGGTGGCCTCACGATCGATGCATCGACAGCCAAGGGCCCCAGACCCAGGAGACATGCCATGGACCGCAGAGACTTCCTTCATCTTCTTCAGGCGGGCAGTGCGCTGGCCGCGCTAGCCCCCTGGGAACGCGCGCTCGCGCAGCTCAACGGCAATGCCTCCATCGTCTCGGGCTTTCCCGCCGGCGGCATGGGCGACCATGTGGCACGCCCGCTCGCCGAGAAGCTGCGCGGCAAGTACGCCGCCAGCCTGGTGGTGGAGCCGAAGACAGGGGCGGGCGGGCGCATCGCGGTGGAGTACGTCAAGCGTGCGGCGCCCGATGGTCTGACGATCCTGCAGATTCCCAGCTCGCCGATGACGCTCTATCCGAACACCTACAGGAAGCTCAACTACGACCCGATCGCCGATTTCGTGCCGGTGACCAGCACCGTCAACTATGCGTTCGTGCTGACAGCCGGGCCCGGTCTGCCGGCGGAAGTGAGGACGGCGTCGGAGTATGTGAAATGGGCCAAGGCCCATCCGCCGCAGGCCAACTACGGCGTGCCGGCGGCCGGCTCGGCGCTGCACTTCGTCGGCATGATGCTGCAGAAGGCCAGCGGCGCGGAGCTGACGGCGGTGGCCTATCGGGGCGGCGCGCCGCTGCTCAACGACGTCCTGGGCGGTCAGGTGCCGGTGAGCGTGAGCGTGCTCGGCGAGGTGATGCCGTACATCCGCGCCGGCAAGCTGCGGGGCCTGGCGGTATCGAGCGCGCAGCGTTCGCCCTTCCTGCCGGAGGTGCCGACCTTCGTCGAGCAGGGCTTCGCCGACATCGTGGTGCAGGAGTGGCTGGGCTGGTTCCTGCCGGCGCGCGCATCGGCCGAGACCGTGCAGCGCCTCAACGCGCTCGTGCGCGAGGGCCTCGCAGCGCCCGAATTCGTCGAGGCATTGGCCAAGGTGGGACTGCAGCCGATGCACCAGAGCGCCGACGAGTTCGCCCGCATCGTGCGCGCCGACCGGCAACGCTGGGCCCCGATCGTCAAGGCGGCCCATTTCACGGCGGAGGACTAGGACATGGCGCTGCAAATCAACGGCGCGCAGGCGTTGGTGCGGCTTCTGCTCGCAGAGCAGGTGCGGGAGGTTTTCGGCATCGTCGGCGGCAAGCTGGGGCCGTTGCTGCACGCGATCTCGCATCAGGAACAGTTGCGCTTCCTCGGGGTGCGGCACGAAGGCGCAGCCCCGATGATGGCGGCCGGTGTCCATGCCGCGTCGGGGCGGATCGCGGTGGCGCTGGGCGAGATGGGGCCGGGCGGTCTCAACCTGGCCTCCGGCCTGGGCGTGGCCTTCAACAACAACCTGCCGCTGCTGGCCATCACCACCAACCAGCATCGCGCCGCCTGCTATCCGCACAGCGGCATGTTCATGGACCTGGACACCGTGGCGCTGACGCGGCCGATCACCAAGTGGAACGCGGTGGCGCATGATGCGCGCCGCCTGCCGGAGCTCGTGCGCCGCGCCTTTCGCGAGGCGCTGAGCGGACGGCCCGGCCCGGTGCACCTGGACATTCCGCAGGACGTGCTGAGCCAGTCCTGCAGCTTCGAGGAGGCGGAGTTCGACGTTGCGCCGGCGAGCTATCGCTTCGTGGGGCGTGTCCGGCCGCATGCCGACGATGTGCGCCGCGCGGCGGCCCTCATGGCGCAGGCCAGGCGCCCGCTCATCGTGGCCGGCGGCGGCGTGGTCGCGAGCGGCGCGGCCGCCAGCGTGCGTGCGCTTGCGCAGCGTTGGCAGGCGCCGGTGCTTCCCACGCAGATGGCGCTCGGCGTGGTGGCCTCGGACAGCCCGCATTTCATCGGCCATGGCGGCCTGATCGCCGGGGAGCCCGTGCGGCTGGCCTTCGAGCGCGCCGATCTCGTCCTCGCCGTGGGATGCCGCTGGTCGTCCTGGATGTGGGACGCGCACGGGCCGCTGGCGCGGCGGCCGCAGCGGCTGATCAGCATCAACATCGATCCGTCGGCATTGGGGCACCCCGCCTTGCACGAACTCGCACTGCAAGCCGATGCAAGCGCCGCGCTCGAGGATCTGCTCGCAGCCGGTGATGCCGACCTGGAGCGTGCCGTCGACAGCGGCTGGCTGCGCGACCTGCGGCAGGCGCGCGAGGCGTACGCGTCGCGCCTGGCGGCACTGGGGGAGGAGGGCGAACCGGGCGAGGCCATGCACCCCGCGGCGCTGGCGCGCGCGATCGGCGAGGCCTTGCCGAAAGACGGCCTGGCCGTCTTCGACGGCGGCCACACCAGCTTCTGGAGCAACGACCTGACGCCGGTGCTCGACGTGCGCACGCGCTTTCACGAGCCGGGCATGAGCCACCTCGGTTTTGGCCTGCCCTATGCCATCGCGCTGCAGGCGCAGCAGCCTGAGCGGGCCGTCACGCTCATCACGGGCGACGGCTCCTTCGGCTTCACGCTCAACGAACTGGACACCGCGCGACGTCACCGCCTGCCGGTGCTCGTCATCGTCCACAACAACGCCGCCTGGGGCATCATCCGTGCCGGTCAACGCAATGCGCTCGGTTTCGAACTGGGCACCGCGCTCGACGGGACAGACTATGCAGCCATCGCGCGGGGTTTCGGTTGCCACGGCGAACGTGTGACGGCCCTGGCCGAGGTCGGGCCCGCCATCCGCCGCGCGCTGGCCTCGGGTCTGCCGGCCGTGCTCGACTGCCGCACACGCTTCGTGCCGCACCCCGCCATGCCTGCCTTCGCCAGCATGAACCGCTATGGCTTCGAGGCTGTCGCCGGCCCCGGGGCGGCCGCTCATTGAATGAATGAAAGAAAAGGAAAGCCCGTGTCCAGCCTGACCCTGCAGCAAGCCCGCACCATCATCGATGCGGCCCTCGCGAAATCGAAGGAAGCCGGCTACCAGCCCATGGGCATTGCGGTGCTCGATGCCGCCGGCCATCTCAAGGCCTTCGTGAGCGAAGACGGTGCCAGCATGTTCCGCTTCGACATCGCGCGTGCCAAGGCATGGGGTGCGGTGGGCATGGGCGTGGCCAGCCGCAAGCTGGCCGAGCGCGCGAGGGACAACCCCAACTTCTTCGTCGCGCTGGCCGCCACGGCCGAGGGCAAGTTCCTGCCTCAGACCGGTGCGGTGGTGATCCGCGATGCGGCTGGCACGCTGCTGGGCGCGGTAGGTGCCAGTGGCGGCACCGGCGACGAGGATGAAGCCATCTGCATCGCCGGGGTGCAGGCGGCGGGGCTGAGCGCCGGTTGAAGCACCTTCAGCCGGCGGCCTGCCAGTCGGGCAGGCGTGCGTTGGCGTCGCGCCGGTTCACTTCGTAGAACAGGCCGCGCAGCCAGCGGTTGGATGCATCGTTCTGCATGCGACGGTGCCAGTACTGCTGCACCTGGAGCTGCGGCGGCTTGAAGGGCAGTTCGATGGTCTTCACCGCGATATGCCGCTGCACCACGGTGGCGATGTCGTCGGGCACGGTCGCCACCAGGTCGCTGCCGGGCAGCAGCGACAACAGGCTCATGAAATGCGAGAGCTCCAGCGTCACGTGCCGGTGCCAGCCCTTGTCCTCCAGGAAGCGGTCCAGCATGTGCTCGCGCCCGTCGGGCCGCACGACGATGTGCCGCGCCGCCAGGTACTGCCGCGCCGTCATGCGCGAAGGCGCTGCCGCATTGTGCGCGCAGGCGATGCAGGTGTAGGACGTCCTGAACAGCGCCTGGCGGAAGTAGCCCGCCTTCTGCAGATCGGGAAAGAAGCCCACGGCCAGATCGGCCTCGCCGGCCTCCAGCGCATGGGCGGCCGCCGTGCGCGGCATGGAAAGCGCACGCAGCCGCACCAGCGGCGCTGCCTGCCGCAGGCGTCGCAGCACCCCGGGGAGAAACGCCACCTCGCCGATGTCGGGGGTGAGCAGCGTGAAGCTGCGCTCCGCGCTCGCCGGATCGAAGCCAGCCGGTTGAAGGATCTCCGCCTGGATCGCCTGCACCACACGTTGCACCACGGGGCTCAGTGCCTGCGCGCGCGGCGTGGGCTCCATCTGCGCGCCGGCGCGCACGAACAGGTCGTCGTCGAAGGTTGCGCGCAGCCGCGCCAGGGCGGCGCTGGTGGCGGGCTGGCTCAGCCCGATGGCTTCGGCCGCGCGGCTGACGCTGCGCAGCCTGGCCATCGCATCGAACAGCACCAGCAGGTTGAGGTCGACCGATCGAATATCCATGAAATGGATTTTATGTATCTGCGTCATCGACTGTTCAGATGTTGGGAGGCTTCCTAGCATCCAGGCTCCAAGAACAAAGGAGACTCCATGCAACGCAGAGATTTCGTCCGGACGGCGACGCTGTTTCCGCTGGCGGGCAGCGGGCTGCTTCGCGCACAGCCCGACTGGCCGCAGCGCCCCGTCAAGTTCATCCTTTCGCAGCCCGCGGGCTCGGGGCCCGACATCCTCGCGCGCTACGTGGCCGACCGGCTCGCGCGAAGCTGGGCCCAGCCCATCGTGATCGAGAACAAGCCGGGCGGGCAGAACGTGATCGGCGCGCTGGCGGCGGCGCGGTCGCAGCCCGATGGCTACACCTTCTACTACGCGACCACCGCGGCGATGGTGACCAATGCCTACACCTTCAAGGCCCTGCCCTACGACCCGGCGAAGGATTTCGCGCCGGTGCGGCTGGTGGGGCGCAGCCCCTTCGTGATCGCTGCCGCGGCGAACTTCCCGGCCAGGAATCTGAAGGAGGCGCTGGCACTGGCCAAGGCGCAACCGGGCAGCGTCGCGATCGCCACCGAAGGCCCGAAGACCTTCTCCGGCATGCTGGCCGACAGCGTGGCCGGGATGGCCGGCGTGCGTTTCAACCATGTGCCCTACACCAAGGCGCCCGATGCACTGCAGGATGTGATCGGGGGGCGGGTGCCGCTGGTGTGCCTGCCCGATGCGGCCCTTACTGCATACCTCTCCGCGGGGAAGGTGCGTGCACTGGCCGTGAGCACTGCCGGACGGCAGCCGGGCATGCCGGACGTGCCCGCGCTGTCCGAGACCTTCCCCGGTTTCGAGTACACGGGATGGAACGGTCTCTTTGCGCCGGCAGGTACGCCCACGGAGGTGATCGCGCGCGTCAACCGCGACCTGGAAGCCGTCATGCAGCAGCCCGAGGTGCTGCAGCGCCTGCAGACCCTCGGCTCGCAGGCCGAGCAGCGCATGTCGGTGCCGGAGTTCGAGGCCTTCATGCACAGCGAGCGCGAGCGCTGGGCCAAGCTGGTCAGGCAGCTCGACATCCGGCCCGAATAGCCCTGCGCCGGAGAAAAGAAATGACCCGTTGCCGCTGCGGCATCGATGTGCATGCGCATGTGGTGCCCGAGCACTTCCCGAGCTACATCGGCTCCAGGCTGCCGGCCGACTGGCCCTCGATGGCGCCCGCCCACGCCTGCCATCGCCACGTGATGATCGCGAACAAGGTGTATCGCACGGTGTCTGACCGCTGCTGGAGCACCGCACGCCGGCTCGAGGATCTGCCGGGCATGGGGCTCGCACTGCAGGTGATCTCGCCCATGCCGGAGCTCCTGTCGTACTGGATGGCCGCCCACGACGCCCACCAGTTGCTGCGCTACACCAACGATTGCATGGCCGGCATGGTGGCGCAGGGCAACGGCCGCATCGCGGCGCTCGGCGCGGTGCCGCTGCAGGACATCGACCTGGCGATTGCCGAGCTCGAGTACGTCGTGGGAACGCTGGGGTTCGCGGGCGTGGAGATCGGCAGCAATGTCAACGATGCGCCCGTGGGTGCCGCGCAGTTCGATGCCTTCTTCGAAGCCTGCGAGGCCCTGGGGGCCGCGGTGTTCGTGCACGCCTTGCGCCCGGCCGGCATGGACCGGCTGGTGGGCCCCGCGCCCTTGCAGCAGGTGCTGGCCTATCCGGGGGACGTGGGCCTGGCGGCCGCGTCGGTCATCACGGCCAACCTGCTGCTGCGCCGGCCGCGCCTGCGCATCGCGTTCAGCCATGGCGGCGGCACGCTGGCCACGTTGCTGCCTCGCCTGCAGCAGGGCTGGGAAGTGTTTCCCGCGCTGAAGGAGAGCATCACGGCCTCGCCCGCGGAGCAGGCGCGGCGGCTGTTCTACGACACGCTCGTGTTCGACGAGCCCCTGCTGCGCCACCTGGTGCATCGCTTCGGCGCCGGCCAGTTGATGGTGGGCACCGACTACCCCTTCAATTTCCATGACCGCACGCCGGTGCAGCGCATCGAGGCCGCCGGCTTCGATGAAGCCACGGTGGCGGCCCTGGTGCATCGCAACGCCGAGCGATTCCTCGGCCTTCCCAAGAAAGAGACGACCCTATGAGCTCCCCCTGGATCCAAGGTCTGCGCAGCGTGGCGCTCGAGGTGCCCGACCTCGCGCAGGCCGAAGCCTTCTACACCGGCACCTGGCGGCTGGAAGTCGCCCACCGCGGCGACTCCGTGCTGTACCTGCGCGGCACGGGCGGTGACGGCCACCTGCTGGCGCTGCACCAGGGCACGGAGGTCCCGCGCATCCGCCAGGTGACGCTGCGCGCGCGCAGCCGGGAGGCGCTCGATGCCGTGGCCGCCCGCGTCGTGGCCGCCGGCGGCACCCTGCTGGCGCCGCCGCACGAACTCACGCGCGATCCCGCCGGTGGCGTCGGTCTGAAGTTCAGGGACCCGCACGGGCGCATCTTCCAGGTGGTGCACGGCGACAGCCGGCAGCCCGAGGGACCCGCGGTCAAGGACCGGCCCATCCGCCTGACCCACGTGGTGCTCAACAGCCACGCGGTGGACGAGACGCAGGTCTTCCTGCAGCAGGCGCTGGGCTTTCGCCTGGCAGACCGCACCGGGATCATGGCCTTCATGAACTGCGATCGCGATCACCACACCATCGCCATCGGCATCTCGGACAACGATGCGCTCAACCACATCGCCTTCCTCATGCCCGACTTCGAATCGGTGATGCGCGGCGGCGGCCGCATGAAGGACGCGGGGTTTCCCATCCAGTGGGGCCCCGGCAGGCACGGCCCGGGCAACAACCTCTTCAACTACTTCATCGATCCCTTCGGCGTCGTCATCGAGTACACGGCCGAGGTGGAGCAGATCGACGACGGCTACGAGGCGCACGGCCCCGAGCACTGGAAGTGGCCGCCGGGCCGCGTGGACCAGTGGGGCATCTCTGCCGCCCCCGGCGCCGCCCTGAAGGACGCACAGCGGCGCATCTTCTTCGCAACGAACCCCTGATTTTTCCAACCGAGTGACATCCCGATGAAATTCACCACCTACCTGCGCCAAGGCGCACCGCGCCTGGCCCTTGTCGACGCCCAGGACCTGATCGATCTGAACGATGCCGACGCGCTGGTGCCGGCCGACCTGCGCGCCGCGCTGAGCGCCGGCGTCGACCTGCAGGCCGCGGCGCGGCAAGCACTGAGATCGGGTCAGCGTCAGCCCCTTGAAGGCGCGAGGTTGGCGCCGCTGGTGCCCGAGCCCGGCAAGATCGTCTGCCTGGGCCTCAACTACTACGATCACGCCAAGGAAGGCGGTCGCGAGAAGCCCGACTACCCCTGGTTCTTCTTTCGTGCGCCCTCGTCGCTGTTGGCCCATGGGGAGGCCGGATGGTTGCCCAAGGTGTCGACACGCTTCGACTACGAGGCCGAACTGGCGGTGGTGATCGGCCGCAAGGTGCCTCGGCACACGCCCCAGGCCCAGGCGCTGGCTTATGTCTTCGGCTACAGCTGCTTCAACGACATGAGCGTGCGCGATTACCAGAAGCGCACGCCCCAATGGACCATCGGCAAGAACTTCGACCGCACCGGCGGCTTCGGACCCGTGCTGGTCACCGCCGACGAATTGGCGCCGGGCGCCGCGGGCCTGCGCATCCAGAGCCGCCTGAATGGCCAGGTGATGCAGGACGCCAATACCGACGACATGATCTTCAGCGTCGCCGAGACCATCGCCTTGCTGGCACAGGTGCTGACCCTGGAGCCGGGCGACGTGATCGTGATGGGCACGCCCGCCGGCGTGGGCCAGGCGCGCACTCCACCCGTATGGATGCGCGCGGGCGACACCATCGAGATAGAGATCGATGGCGTCGGCCTTCTCTCCAACCCCATTGCGGATGAGGCGGCGTGAGCACGAGCGACATCTACGACGTCGCGATCGTCGGATACGGCCCGGTGGGGCAGGTGGCCGCAGGGCTGTTGGGACAGCGTGGATTCAAGGTCTACGTGTGCGAGCGCATGCCGGATGTCCACCAGATTCCCCGTGCCATCTCGCTGGACCACGAGATCATGCGCGTGTTCCAGCAGCTGGGCGTGGTCGAGGCTGTCGAGCCTTACATCGAGCCGTTCACCAACTCCGAGTACCTCGGCGCCGACGGTCAGCTGATCCGGCGCATGACCATGGTGGCGCCTCCCTATCCGCAGGGGTACACGCCTTCCATGGTGTTCACGCAGCCGCCCGTGGAGCGGGCACTGCGCGCGCGCGTGGCGCAGTTGCCCAACGTGACGGTGGACCTGGGCGTGGAGATGGGCGCGCTCGCGCAGGACCCGGAAGGCGTCATGCTGCAGATCGGCTCCGGGGGACAGGCTCGCACCGTGCGTGCGCGCTACTGCATGGCCTGCGACGGGGGCAGCAGCGGCGTGCGCACCCAACTGGGCATCGAGATGCAGGACCTGGACTTCGACGAGCCCTGGCTGGTGGTCGATGTGCTGGTCAACGAGCGCGGCCTTGCCAAGCTGCCGAAGGTGAGCGTGCAGTACTGCGAGCCGCAGCGCCCGTGCACCCTGGTGATCGGTCCGAAGAACCATCGTCGCTGGGAGATCTCGATCCTGCCGGGCGAAGACCCCGTGCAGGTCGCCACGGCCGAGCACACCTGGCAGTTGCTGTCGCGTTGGCTCACGCCCGACGACGGTCAGCTGTGGCGCCAGGCGAGCTACCGCTTCCATGCGCTTGTTGCCCAGCAGTGGCGCCATGGGCGCGTCTTCCTGGCCGGAGACGCTGCGCACATGCAGCCGCCTTTCCTTGGACAGGGCATGTGCCAGGGCGTGCGTGATGTGGCCAACCTGAGCTGGAAGCTCGCGGCCGTGCTGCAAGGCGAGGTGCGGGGCGACGCTGGCGAGGCGCTGCTCGACAGCTATGGCACGGAACGCCGGGCCCACGTGCGCGAGCTCACCAGCCGCATCAAGGGCGTGGGAGCCGTCATCTGCGAGCGGGACGTGGCCAAGGCCAGAGCGCGCGATGCTCGCCTGCTGGAGGAGTGCGCAGGCCAGGTGCAGGACACGCCCCGCCAGGACATCCTGCCGCGCCTGGAAGACGGGTTCCTGTCGGGGCAAGCCAGCGCGGCACGCGGCGGCCTGTTTCCCCAACCGTGGCTGACTGGTGCAGCGGGAGCCCGCCAGCGCATGGACGAGCTGGCAGGCCATGGCTGGCGGCTCGTGCTTGCACCGGGCGTCGAGCGGGCTGGTGACGCTTCGATACCTGGCCTCACCGTGGTCGCGCTCGGCAGCGCGGACGATGTGGAGGGTGTTGCGGCCCACTGGTTCCAACGGCACGGGTGTGTCGCCGCGCTCCTGCGGCCTGACAACTACGTCTATGGCGTGGCCGGGGCCGCCGCCGAAGCGGCTGCCCTGTGCGAGGAGGCTGCGGCGGCTCTTGGAGCGTCGGCCTGCATTGCGTGAGGGCATCGCGCAGTGAGCGAAAGAGGAGGCCGAGGCGCGAGGGACGCCCTGTTGCGGCGCGTGCCCCGGTTCGTTCGCGTGTTCCACCGCATGGGGGTGTCGATGGCATGCAGGCCGCGCGACAGCCATCGCTGCCAGCCCGGCGTGCATTCGGGCGCCAGCCGGGCAAAGACTGCGACGAACAAGGAGCCCTCAAGGGAATCCTCGTGAGGCAGGGCGCACGGCCTTCCTGTTGAAGGATGAAGCCGTAGGAGAATCTCCCGTTGCTCACGCCCGCCATTCGCCGGCGGCAGGTCCACAGGTTCCAACGGGAAGGATGCCACGCCATGGGATGCAGCATTTCGCGCAAAGAGGGTTCACAGGGCTCACGCATCGGACTTCGTGCTGCCACGGTCATGGCGCTCGCCCTGTCGTTGGCGCCCATGCTGGCGGCCGGCCAGGACCCCGACATGAGATGGTCGCAGGACCCCGCGACAGGGTGTCGCTTCGTGGCACCGGCCTCGCTGGGTGCGGCGCCTACCTACTGGAGCGGAAGCTGCCAATCCGGCAAGGCATCCGGGATCGGCATGCTCCGCACCCGCGTCGGTGCGAATGCGGGCTATGCGTTCTACGGCGAATTGCGCGACGGCATGCCGGTGATCGGTGCCGTCGATCTGGAGGGCGGCTTTCGGGTGGGGCGGTTCGTTGCTGGAGACATCGGAACGCGCGACACCGAATGGCAGGAGCGGCACGATGGCTTCGAGGCCGCCTTGCGCGCGGCACGCGCGGTCAGCGCGCACTATGCCGGGCAGAAGAATACCGCTTCGGCACGGCACTACAGTGCCGTCGCGAAAAAGCTGGAGACGCAGCTGGAGGGAGATTGACCGCGGGCTTCGCCTGCGGCGTTCGCAGAACGGCCTGCGGGCGCCAGTTGCATTGACGACGCTGATGCCAGAACTGCGCTGGGAGGCGACGAACCAAGCGACTGTGCATCACAGCTCCTGAAGAGTCTTGGTCAAGTTGTCTCCCCGTTGCGCTCGCTCCAAGAGGGGGTGTCTACCTGGCCGGAACATGCGACATGTGTGGGAGCCGGCCTGAAGGCTGTCAGCCCACTCCACACCGTGGCCCCGCATGGATGGGATGACTTGTTGCCCTTCGGGTCAGACGCAATCCCGTCCGAGCGGGCGCTGCTGCTGCCCGCCGCGACCTGTCAACGAGCAGCGGAACCTGGTGGGTCAGTGCATCTCTGCCAAGGCTTCCTTGACGCCCTGTTCCTGCAGCGGTGTGTCGGCGCCTGCTAGATGCAGCGCGGCATGCGGCGGCACGGGCGTGGCGCAGTCCTTGTGGACCACGCCGTCCTTCATCACCAGCTGCACCTTCGCCGGGTCCGTCAGCAGCGACAGGTCCTGCAGCGGGTCGCCATCGATCAGGACGATGTCTGCGAGAAATCCCGCTTTCAGCTGTCCCAATTCATCGGGACGTTGCATGATCTCGCCACCCAGCCGTGTCGCGGCCATCAGCGCCTCCTTCGGTGTCATGCCGATGTAGTCGACAAAGTACTGGAGGTCGTTGGCATTGGTGCCGTGCGGCATCCAGGCAAAGCCGTAGTCGCCGCCCGGCAGGATGCGAATGCCGCGCCTGTGCATCTCGCGCAGCGAAGCCGAGGCGATTTCCAGCTCGCGCTTGTATCCCATCTGAGTGGCGACGGCTTCCGTGATGCCGTACTCGGCCGCGTTGTAGGTGGTGCGGATGAGCCAGCCGATGCCCGGCGCGACAAAGTGCCGGTCCTTGGCCGCCTCGAGCATGTCCAGCGCTTCCGAATCGGCAAAGCTGGCGTGGTAGACCATCTCGATGCCGTGGCGCACGCACTGCTTGACCGATTCGCTGGAGCGCGCGTGCGCGGCCATGCGCTTGCCGTAGCGCTTGGCTTCCTGCGCCAGCATGGCGACCTCGTCTTCCGCAAACGGCGACATTTCCGCGGGCAGGCCGGCGATGTACTCGCCCGACAGATTGATTTTCAGGTGATCGACGCCGTACTTGATGAAGGTGCGGGCCGATCTTCGGATGTCTTCGGGGCCGCTGCAGACGCTGCCGAAACTGAGTTCTTCGAACTTCATGTGTGGCAGCGTGTTGTCGCCCAGCGCGCCGATGGTGGTGATCTCCTGGCTGCCGGCCAGGTAGCGCGGGCCGGGGAACTCGCCCGCATCGATGGCGTTGCGCAGGACCACGTCCAGGCGCGGCTTGGCCGCCGCCGCGCCGATCGCGCAGGTCCAGCCCATGTCGAGGTAGCGCTTGGCCACGCGCACGCACCAGAGCATGTGCTCTTCGGGCGGCATGAACTGAATGGCCGCGAGAGACGGCTGGTCGTTCCACGAGAAATGCGTGTGGGCCTCGGTCATGCCCGGCATGAGGAAGCGGCCCTTGCCGTCGATCACGCGCGCGTCGTCGGTGCTCACGCGCTTGGGAAGGCGCGCCACTTCGACGATGCGCTTTCCTTCCACGAGCAGATCGCCGGTGTAGGGGTCTTCGCCCGAGCCGTCGAAGATGCGGACATTGGTGAATGCAATACGGGTCATCGTTGTCTCCTTCGGCCTGTACGGCCGGCCATGGGTGGTCGAATGGAATCCGGCGCCGCCTCAGTGCAGTGCCGCGTAGAAGGCTTCGAGCTCTTGCGTGCAGCGCTGCGGCTGCTCGAAAGTCGTCCAGTGGCCGCATCCGTCGAGCACGACGAGGCGGCTGCCGGCGATGCGTTCCTGCATGACGCGGACGCTGGCCGGCGGGGCCACACCGTCCTGGTCGCCGGTGACCAGCAGCGTAGGGACGTCAAGGCGTTCGAGTGCGGCCGGCTGCGCATCGGCCAGCGCCGCACAGCTCTGCGCGTAGCCCTCGGGCGACTGGCGCATCACGCTCTCCCGCACCAGCGCGAGCACCGCCGGCTGCAACTCCTTCGTCTGCGCGCTGGTCGCGCCCTTCACGATGGCATCGGCGATCTCCTGCATGGCCGCCGCGCCGCCGCGCGCCGCGTGGGCACGGGCTGCGATGCTGGGGCGCGCGGCATCCGAGGGCGCAGCCAGCGGCCCGAAGAGTGCCAGCGATCTCACCGTCCCGGGGCGGCGCAGCGCCAGATGTTGGGCGACGATCGTGCCCATCGAGTGCGCCATCACATGCACCTTGCCGATGTCGAGCACAGAGAGCAGGCTCACCATCGCGTCCACGTAGCGCTCGATCGACAATGCCTTGCCGTCCGCGGGCAGCGGTGACCTTGCGCTGCCCGGCAGATCGGGCCGGATGCGCCGAAAACCGCCGAGCGCCGGCAACACGGGCGTCCAGGCGTTCGAGGAGCCGCCGAGCCCGTGGATGCACAGCAGTGCCTCGCCGTCACCGTCGATTTCGACGCTCAGATCGTTCAGTACTTGAGTGGTCATGCACAGCCCCTCAGACGAACTTGTTTTCGATGGCGCCGAGCCGGTCGATCTCCACACGCACGACGTCGCCGGCGCGCAGGTAACGCGGCGGGCTCATGCCCATGCCCACACCGGCTGGCGTGCCGGTCGCGATGACGTCGCCGGGATAGAGCGTGATGCCGCGCGAGATGGTCTCGATCAGCGTGGGGATGTCGAAGATCATGTTCTCGGTCGGGCCGTCCTGGCGCAGCTCGCCGTTGACCCAGCAGCGCACGCGCGTCTTGGTGCCGTCGAACTCGTCGGCGGTGACGATCCACGGCCCCATCGGGCAGAAGGTGTCGAAGGACTTGCCCATGTCCCACTGCCCGTGGCGCACCTGCACATCGCGCGCGGTCACGTCGTTGACGACCGTGTAGCCAAACACATGCGACATCGCGGCGGCGCGTGTGATGTTCTTGCCGCCCTTGCCGATCACGACGGCCAGCTCGGCTTCGTAGTCGATCTGCGTGGACACCTCGGAAGGCACGAACACGTCGTCGTGCGGGCCCACGACGCACTCGGGTACCTTGGTGAAGACGATGGGCCATTCGTCGGTCCTGGCCGCGTTGTCCTTGAACACCGAGGTTGCCAACTCCTTGGCGTGCGCATGGTAGTTGCGCCCCACGCACCAGAGGTTGCGGCGCGGCTTGGGCAGCGGCGCGTCGAGCACCACGCTGTCCAAGTCGATGGCGGGACCGGCGACCTCCGGAAGCGAGCCGCCATCGGCCAGCGACTCGATCAGCGTCAGCACGCCGCCCTCGGCCTGGGCCTGCGTGAGCTGCAGTGGGGTGACGGTCATTCCGTCGGTGGAGACGAGGCCGACCTTGCGGTGGCCTTCGCTCGTGAAAGTGGCGATTCGCATGAAGAGTTGCTCCTGTGTTCCAGCGATGCGGCAACTCTAGAAATTGCGAGCCGACCCCGCTTATCGGCCGGTCCGGCGGCATATCAAATCGTCTGGTGTGCTCCTAAGGACTTACCCGGGGGCGCCATGCCGGCCAGGGGGCGGGGGAGGAACAATCGCGGCAAACCACCTCGATGAAGCACGCAGATGCAGGAAGCCTATGCACTTCACGAAGGCGCGTTCGGCACGGCGATCGTCCTGGAGGCGAGCGCCAATCTGGTGTCGCACGCGCACTCGGAGACGCAGCTCGCCCTTTGGCTGGGCGGAGCGCGCGCGTGCGCGCATGTCGGCGCGGAAACCGTGCCCTACAGCGAAAGCGTGGCGCTGGGCGTGAACGCGTTCGAGGCGCACGACATGGTCCGCCTGGACGACAGCGGCTCGAGCCTGTTCATCGTCTTCATGATCAAGAAGGAGTGGCTCGACGAGCTTGGCCAGGCGAAGGACCGCAGCTTCCGGTTTCCCTCGCCGCGCGTGCCCATCGGCGCTGCGCTGCGCCGTTCATGCTGGCGCGTACTGGACCTGATGATCTCCGCGGGCAGTGGACGCGAGCGGATCGACCAGGAAGTCGAGCGCTTGCTGGAGGCGGCCATCGCGGCCTCCACGGCCGGCGGCGTTGATGCGCCCGTTGCGGGCGGCATCGGCGTTGCGCTGGACCATCGCCTGCGCGCCGCCATCGCCCACATGCGTGCCCATGTGTCCGAGAAAACGACCATCGACGAGATCGCGGCCAAGGTCGGTCTTTCGCGCGCGCACTTCTTCGCCTTGTTTCGCGACCAGTTGCACACGACGCCGCAGGTGTTCTGGAGCGGGGTGAGGGTCGAGGAAGCGATGCGACGCGTCAGTGAAGGCGGCGAACTCACGGACGTGGCGCTCGACCTGGGGTTTTCAGCGCCCGGCAACTTTTCGCGCTTCTTCAAGGAACACACCGGGATTTCGCCCTCGATTTTCAAGCGGGCCACACGTGCGCCTTCGCCAGTCACTGTCACGGGAATACCGCGTGAAGGCCAGCCGTCCTAGGCACGTGGAGGCGCTGCGGCGTTGCCTGCCACCGGATCAAAGTCAAACGCCCCATCGCCGTCAATCGCTGAAGAAACACCAAGCAGCATCAATGTGGGCGTCTGTGCGCGGGTGGCTGCCTTCGCGTCCGAAGCGGCCATTGCCCGTCGCGACACGAACGACGGCTGCTGGCCGAGGCTGTGTGGAAACGGCCTGACTTGCGAGTATGCCGAACCGGCGACTGATTCATCCAGTTGTTGTGGGCCGCTGGACGCGCAGCGTGGCACGCCCGAGGGGCAAGAAGGCAAGCAAAGGGGGCTCATGCCCCGATCAATCTCATCGCCTTCATCGTTCTGCTCATGCCCAGTATCGAGATCACCCGCTTCATGTTGTAGGCCAGCACGTGCAGGCTCATCTCAGTGCCCACGTTCGCCAGCGTTTTGGTGAGGAAGTGGGTCGAACCCATCCAGTGTTTGAGCGTGCCGAAGACGTGCTCGACGGTGCGCCGTCGTAACGTCATTGCATCAGGCTTGCGATCCAGTCGCTGCTGCGCGCGCTCGAGCACCGCTTCGTGCTCCCATCGCCGCACTCGCCGATAGGCACTGGGTGTGCACTGAGGCTTCAGCGGGCAACTGGGGCAGGCGCTGGTCCAATATAGGTGTGCATGCAGGCCGCTCTTCTCCACAGTGCTGAACCTGAAGATGGCCCGTTGTCCTGCTGGGCATAGGTACTCGTCGTCCTTCGCGATGTAGATGAAGTCGCTCTTGTCGAAGCGACCGTCCGCCTTGGCGCCGGAGGTCATCGGCTTGGGCACGTAGGCCGCGATGCCCGCATCCTCACAAGCCTTGAGTTCCGTGCCGTTGAAGTAGCCGCGATCAGCAAGTGCTTGCAGCTTGGTTTTGTTCATCGCTTCGCGCGCAGCGTTGGCCATCTTGCTCAGCTGCGCGCGGTCGTTGCCGACGTTGGTCACCTCGTGCGCCACGATCAAGTGGTGCTTCGCATCGACCGCCGCCTGCACGTTGTAGCCCACCAGGCCCGAGCCCGTGGCCTGTGAGTTCATCGAGCGCGCGTCAGGGTCAGTGAGCGAGCGTTGGCCGTCGGGCTCGTCCTTCAGCTCTTCTCGGGTGTCGTCGAGCTGCTTCATCTGATTGCGCAGCTTCTTGATCTTGTCCTGCAGTCGCTCGGTCTTGGCTTCAACCTCGGCAGGCTGGGTGCGATCGGCCGTCTCCAGGGCGTCTAGGTAACGCTGGATGCTCTGCTCGATCTGCTTCTGGCGCCCGTCGATCTTGCCGGGTGTGAAGTTGCGGTCTCGACTGTTGACTGCCTTGAACTTGCTGCCATCGATGGCCACCACAGCGCTGGTGAACAGCTTGAGCTCGCGGCACAGGATGATGAATTGACGGCACGCGTTGCGGATGCCCTGGCCGTTGTCCCGACGGAAGTCTGCGATAGTCTTGAAGTCAGGCGCCAATCGGCCGGTGAGCCACATCAGTTCCACGTTGCGCTGCGCTTCGCGCTCCAGGCGCCGGCTCGACTGAATGCGGTTTAGATAGCCGTAGATGTAGAGCTTAAGCAGCACCGATGGGTGGTACGAAGGTCGTCCGGTTGCTGCTGGCTCGACACCTTGGAAGCCCAACGCGTGCAGATCAAGCTCCTCGACGAAGGCATCCACGACTCGCACCGGGTTGTCTTCGCCGATATAGTCGTCCAGGCACTCTGGCATCAAGGTCACTTGCCGCCGGTCCTCGCTCTCGATGAATCGCCTCATGAGCCACCACCTTGTTCAGACGGGTTGGCTCAATATAGGTGACCATCGAGGGTGTTTCCACACAGCCTCGGCCGTGAGCAGATTTGTCGCTAGAGGCACATAAACAGCAGGAGGCTCTTGCCCTGACCAATCGCCTGCCGAGCAAATCCGCTCATCGCCTCTACGACCGGCTCAACGCCAGGGCCGTCGGCGCCCATATGCACCAGTTCATCGTGCTTGGCCCAGGACATTGCGACTTCCGCGACGGCGCCGGACTGCACCGCAGAAAGCCTTTGCACGAAGTCCTGCGGAAATTCAAAGACCCATCGCTCCTCCGTGTGCGCAAGGAGGTACTTCTCACCCTCAAAATCCACCGCGCCAGTTCCGCCGAGAGCGGACCAAAGTCCGGCGAGCGCCATGTTGTCCAAAGAGTTGAACTGCAAGCGAGGCCAGCTACCAGAAGCAGCGGAAAGAATTTCGGGTGCATCGCCAGTCGAGGCAATCAGGATGTCCGTGAGCATGCTTGATAGATTTTGAGCGTTGAAATCGTATGACTGCTCGTGGCCGCCTGTATCGGATGCGCGTTTTGGACTTGCTCGTCCACGAAGGATTTGAATGTGTGGAACAAAGGAAATGTTCAACGTGCTCATCGATCGATTGCCGCGACTCATGTGTGTCACCTTTCGTGTCTGCGTCGTCTCCGCCTGCTCGGGCGATTCGGCTGCCGACGCTTCTTGGGATCGCTTGCATATGGCAACATCAACCCGGCAAGCTGGAGGAAAAGCCGCGCTCAGGTATAGCGGCCGAGAATGCTCCAGGACCACCTTGGCCAGTACTGGAAGAACATGGCAAAGAGCGCGCGCGTCAAGAAAAACGACGAACACATTACCCTTGATCAGATCAAGAAACTGGCTGTCATGGCCATGTTTTCCGACGACGACCTCATGGATCAGCTGGTGCTGAAAGGTGGCAACGCGATGGCCCTTATCCACAAGTTGACCTCGCGTGAATCTGTCGACCTCGACTTCTCGATGCGCCATGATTTTCCGGATGGGCCCGAAGCCGTGCAGGACCGCATTGAGCTTGCATTGCAACGCACATTTCGGCTTGCGGGCTACGAACCCTTTGATCTCAAGATGGAGGAGCGGCCGGCCGAAGTCAGCCCGGATCTCGCCGGCTTCTGGGGTGGCTACGGCGTCGAGTTCAAGATGGTGCCGCATGCCCAGTTTGCGGCGCTGAAAAACGAACTTCCGAGGCTGAGGAACGCAGCGCTCAGCATTGGGCAGGGCCGCAAGTTCTTCATCGACATCAGTCGCTTCGAGTACGTCGATGACAAGGAATCCACCGAGCTGGATGGCTACCGCATCTACGTGTATTCGCCGCTGATGATCGCCTGTGAAAAGCTGCGAGCCATCTGCCAGCAGATGAACGAGTACGCCCCTGTCGTCAAGCGCAACAACCGCGCTGGTTCGCAGCGCGCCCGCGACTTTCTCGACATCCACACCCTGGTTGAAGGACTGGCACTGGACATGCTCTCGCCCAAGGCCCTGGACATCACACGCCAGATGTTCAAACTCAAGCATGTCGACCTGGACTGGCTCGGCAATATCAACAGCTATCGCGAGTTCCACCGCCAGGGCTTCCCTTCGGTGAAGGCCACCGTCAGCCGAGACTTCGACCTGCAGGAGTTTGATTTCTATGTGGACTATGTTGTGAAGCTGGCCAACGATGTCTTGGCTAAGGCCCGCGCGGCGCCGGCCTAAAAGCCTTCGGGTACGTGCAGCCGCCAAGCCTGCACGTACCTGGTCGCGCTCATCTCGTGGGTGAGATAGAAATCAAACTCCATTGGAAACCGGCGCATCAGATCCAGCGAACTGGCACGGTAGCCCGCACGCTCCAGATAAAAGCCGATGGCCTGGTGATAGGGGTAGGTGAACCGCAGCTTACCCAGCATCGCGCCCATCGTGTTCACCGAAACAACGTCCTTCGCCAGTTCGAAGGCCTTGGCCACCTCGAACACTCCGCCACAGTATGCGGGCCGCACGGCTGCATCGATCAATGTGCGCTCGATGCTGGTGGCCGGCACGCTCACGCGGCTCTCCGAACTCAGCTGGGCCTCGTGTTCCAGCACGCCCAACTCGCCCGTGTTGGCACTGTTGATCAACAGCACCTGCCAGTTCTTGAAATCGACGGAATTGTTGCTGATGCGGGCCGGCTGCTGAAACGCGTCGTCAATCGCCGACTGGGTGAGAGGGGTGCTCCACTGCGTGTCGCTGGATCGCTCGTGGCTGAGACAGAGAACCTTCGGAACCTGTTCCGTCAAGCCATGGAGCCGCATGGCGGTGTAGTGGCTGTAGTAGCTGCGCGGTTTCAAATGAAGCAGCAGTTCCATCGTTGGCAGATCCCCCCAGACATACAGCGTCTCCGCTTGATGGGGGAATGCGAACCTGTGTTCCCGAAGCTTGCCTTGCTTCTTGAGGAAGGCGATGAAATCGCTAAGGGTTGTGCGTTGAGCCAGACGCCAATCCGCTCGCTCGCGCGCAAGAATGCCCATCATCTGCTTGGGTCTGATCACGGGAGGGCGTGCCGCGAAGTACGCCAGGATGTCTGGTTTGGCGATCTGGAGACGAGAACGATCGGTGACTGAGTTTGCCGTGCTACGTGGCATATATGCCACGTAGCATATCAAATTCGCGGACGAATTGCAAGTCAAGCAGGTTACTGCCTATGGCAGTTGACAAAGGTGATCTGCATGTATATGCTAATTGGCATATATGCCAATTAGCACGATGAACGATTGATGACGCATTTGACGTAGCTGCTTCCCTGGTAATCCCCCGAATAATGCATCGACAAAGAGGTAGTGCATGAGATAGGCTCGAAAGCCTATAGGCTTTCGAGCCTATCTCAGCCTCCTGCCCTCCTGCCTTTGTGTGCGAGCTTCACCTTCTCGTCAGCCATGGGGCGTTGGATTGCACCGATCTCTGCCCCTGGATTTGGAGTGGCTCCCCTCGTCGGGATAGTCACTCCATTCAGAGGATCAATTTTCGGTGGCATTCAACAGCAAGGGGGCATCACCGAGTCCCTGGAGGCGGAACAGATTCTTCTTGCCTGGTTCGGCCACCTCCCGATTGCAGTTCAGGCGTCTCAGAACGGAGGTCAAGGCAAGGCAGGCCTCGATTTGTATTTAAAAATTTGCTCTACGAGTCGGTTCTATAAAAAATCTGAGCTATGTATGAGAAATCTGGGGCATTGGTGATTGGCTGCGAATTCCTCCTGAGCCGCATCCCCTTGCGCATGGTGCCGTTGCGCCGGCCCGCTCGGATCATGCCCGTCACCCGGATCGAGCAGATGACCGAGATGGAGATGGTCGCCGTGCCCCGCGGCGCGGCAGTGCCAGAAGGCTTTCGCCCGAGGCCTTGCCCCGATTTTTCTTCGGGTTGGAGTTGCTTCCCCGGGTGAGACGAATCAGCCGATCGCCCAGATCGTCTCGAACTACTGGCCCTCTTCTCGACTTGATGCGGATACGACCTTGTGTGGCAAGGTCCCGGTAGTTCTGCTCGACGATCCGTGAGCGTGCTCTTCGGGGGCCATGTTGCATCGTTCAGGTCGGTCTGTGCGGTGTCGCGGGTGCAGGGTGCGGCGTTCGTGTGGCCGATGCAGGTGAAGGGACGCAACATAGGGCGCACGCGTGGTGCTGATCGATGTCGCAACCTGCGCCCCGCTTTTGGCGAAGAGTCGCCAGGCAGTCCACCTTGGGGACCGACTAGGAAACTGTGCTCCCGGGGGCCGGCTGCAGCATGCCGCTCGTTCTTGGGTCTGCCTCGGCCAGGCGCAGGACATGGTCGCTGTCCCACTGATAGTGAAGGCAGGGGATACGTTGCTGTTCGACACCACGGCGCTGCACGGCATTGAGGTCATCCACTCGGGACTGGTGTCGTACCTGTCGGCGATTTACACGCTGAGGGAGTAGGGTGGGCGCTGGCGGTCCTCCTGGCGCGGGGGAAGGGTGGTGGCATGCGCTTTCTGTCGTGGGCTGTGCTGCATGTGGACATCTGCTTTCGGGGCCGCCTCCTTGCCGACGCATCGCGCGCTTGTGACCGCTGTCCAGGGCGAGGGCTTCGCCACCGTCCTCACCCGGTCCTCGCACTGCTCGGCTGCGGCTTCCGGGCGGTCCCTGGACATCGGTCCGTTCGCGCGCGGACCCCGCGTCGAGGCGGCTCCGAAAGCAGATCAGATGTCCAGTTCACGCACCGCGGCACATCCCGCAGAAAGGCCCTGCCATGCACGCCATTCCTTCATCGCCGATGTCGTCGTCGATTCCGTTTCTGCGCGCAGTGGCCATCCGAACTGCCGCGGGCGTTCCCCCCGTGCCCCCCGAGGGCTCACCACCAGCAGGCCGTTCTGAAGGCAAGGGCCAATGGTCCTCCGGGAGGACGTTTCGCCAACGCGCCGACATGGATGTGCGACGGGCTGTGTCCGACCGGGTCGCTGCGATGCTCGCGCGAGGGGAGTCGGTGTTCCGCGAACGGTGGGCGCGCGCGGCGGCACATGGAATGCCGTGCAATGGGCACACGGGCGTGCCGTATCGCGGGGTCAATGTGCTGTTGCTGCTGGACGCCCTGGCCGCGCAGGGCTATGCCTCCAACGTCTGGCTCACCTACCGGCAGGCCGCCGGGCTTGGCGCCCAGGTGCGCCGGGGCGAACGGGCGGTGCTGTGCGCGCAGTTCGAGCGTGGCGCGGGGGATGGGGCTTTGTCGCGAGGCGGACTGCGGTGCGAGCCATTCTGGCTCTTCAACGTCGCACAGATCGAGGGGCTTCCCCCAGAAGTCCTCGCGCGCTGCGCTACGAAGGAGATGCCGCTGTCGTCTTGTTTGCCTGTCGAGCGCACGCTGCGTCTGCTGTGCGGCTGCGATGCGCGCATTCGCTACGGTTATGAGCATGTGGTGTACGTGCCGGGGCCCGACGAGATCCGGATGCCGTGGCCCGCGACCTTTGCGAGCGCGCAAGCCCACTGCGCGGCCGTGCTGCGCGCGCTGGTGCACTGGAGTGGTCATGCGAGTCGGATGGACCGCGGCTTCGGCCATCGGGTGGGCGATGTGGCCTGGGCGTTCGAGGAACTGGTGGCCGAGCTCGGCAGCATCTTCCTCATGGGCCATTGCAGCCTGCCCGGTGTGGCCATGAAGGGGCATGCGGTCGCCTGTCTCGATGCGTGGCTTCGGCTGCTGCGCAGCGATCCCACCGCCGTCTTCGCGGCCGCGCGCCATGCAAATGAGGCCTTCGCGTTCATCGTGGCGAGGGCGATGCCGAGGCTGGATCCGCTCGAGCCGTTCGGCCATGGCTGAGGGGCCCGGACCTCGTTGGACTTGCGATCGGGCGGCACCCGTGGACGAATCTTCGTGAGCCTGTGGTGGTCGGACTCCTTGTCGGGATGCTTCACGCCTGGTGTGCGCGCACCGAGGCTGTCTGCCTGAATCCACTCGGCGTTCCTGACATGTCGTCTTCTGCGCAGAGACCTGGCGAGCAAGCGCGATCTTCGCGCCATGGCGTGATGAGGGAGGTGCCTCAGCGGGGGTATTTACCCCTTTTTATAGAAAAGCAATGGCCAAGGAGTAAATCGGCCCAAAACCGGTGCCAAATCTAGGAGGTGCAAATGAAGCTGCCGCGAACCTCCGACACTGCCGCTAAGCAGATCCTGGATGCCACAAGGGTGTACAGAGAGTACGCCCGCGTGCGGAAGGAGTCGCAGCGGCTGAAGGGCAGCCTCTTCTGGAAGAAGGTCGGCTCCTACGAGTATCTTGCCCATAAGGTGCACGGGAAGGTGACCTATGTCGGTCCTCGAGGTGCCGAGACGGAGCGCGAGTTCGAGGAGTTCAAGCAGAAAAAGGCGCAATTGCAGCAGCGGGCTCGAACGCTCAAGGAAAGTGTGGAGACGTGCGAGCGAATGAACAAGGCGGTCAGGGCCGGCGCCGTCCCCACCCCCGTCGTGGAGGTGCTTCGCCAACTCGAAGACGCCGGCCTTTCGGAAGGCAGTGTGGTGTTGGGGACATCGGCGCTCTTCGCGTATGGTCAGCCCTCGGGCGTGCGAGTCGAGGAGGTTGCCTCGCCCGTTCACGGCAGCGTCGTCGAAGACGCGAAGCAGCACCTGCAGGTGCTGCTCGAAGCCCCGGAGAGTGCCATCAAGGCTGCGCTGCTGAAACTGCGGCAGGCCGCCGATGCGATCGTGGAAGTTGCCCCCGCAGGAGCGAGTGGCGAGCGAACTTATTTCCTGGTCGAATTCAAGTTTGGCCGCCAGCGCGAGCTTTCGAAATGCTGGGCCGAGAACGCCTACTGGCGAACCCTGGCCACCGAGATGGCCACGGAGATCCGGCATGCGGGCAAATTCGAGCAGGTCGTCATCGGCAAGACCGGGACGATGGCCACGATGCGCACGCTCGATCCGCAGTTCTTTGCGATGATCAATCACGCGCTCGCTGAAGCCCGACCGGCGACGATGCAGGAGCCTCACGTGGCGCAATGCCAGGCCGTGCTGGTGGACTCGTTGATCGCCGACCATCGGGTGGTGTCCAAGCCTCCAGCGGTCGAGTGCCGCCGCGCTGTAGAGGGCATCGCGCAGCGCGTCTTCGCGCATGGTTGATCATCAATGGCATACAGTGAACGAGAGGGCCCTTGCCGAGCATCGGCGCGCTGAAGATGCGGTTCGTGCATTCGAGATGGATTCCTGCTCGACAGGCGTCTGCGCCAGAGCATGAAGCGCCATACCGTGACGGGCTGGAACCTGTGCGATGCGCACCGAAAGCTGTTCGACGAGGGCTTCGTCACGCTGGTCGAGTGCGACCCAGACCGCAGTGGCGTGCCGGTGGACCAAGACCCCGTGCGGCCGGAGCAGGCCTGGCGCACCAGGTGGCTTGCGCACTTGACCTGAGCAAGGTTGTCCACGTTGCGCCGGCGCCCGATGTGCCCTGCGTCTTCGTCGACCCGGCGTGATCGAACGGCTGCAGGCGATGATGGGGCCGGCGGATTGATGCCGCGCTGAGGCCTTTGATGCGCCGCCTTGCTGAGTTCGGGGCGATGCATTTCGGTTCTTGCAGCGGTTGCGGGGTTGTGGGGCTGGCCGCCAGACTGGCATTCACAAGAAACCTGACGCAGCCGCCCCGAAGACCGATGGGCGTCGTCTTTCCCAGAGTGAAGCTGGCAAAGTTGCCTCCCGCTTCGACGCGCAGGAGCTTGCCGATCTTTCTGGCGACATCGCTCGCTCCACGCGCCGGTGGCGTGCCATTGGCGCTGGCGATCGGTGCTGTTCTCAGTCGAACGTACGCACGACGAAGGACGCCTTGGTCGCTATCAACCAGCGCCCCTCTATCTTATGCATGACGAAGTGGTCGTTGAAGAGCTTCGTCCCGATCCGTACCCTCACTGTTGCTGTCGAAAGAATGTCCGAGATGTTTTCCATGGAGAGAATTGCCTCATCTCTGGGCGCACCAGTCGATTGAGGACTCGGCCTCCCTTTGATGAGCTCCGCATAGGCCGGTGACGACATGGTGTTCAGTTGACTGTCCTGAACCCACTGGATGAGACAGTTCGGGTGAAAGATCTTGTTGAAGTCACGGCTCTTGGGCTCATAGGCTAAATTGAAGTAGTCCTCGATCAAGGCGACGATGGCTTGGGTTTGGGTCATTGCTGGCTTCTTGGATAGTCGAAGGGCTCGTATGGTGAAAGATCTGCGCACCGCCGGATACTGCGAATCGGTCATCGCAGCCATTACAGGAACACATAGATCATGGAAGACCTCGATGGAGGCCTCGTCGGCGGCTTGCTTGCACTTGCAGCCGTGGTCGAATTCAAGAGCTTTGGTCGTGCCGCATCTCGCCTGGGAAAGACGCAGCCTGCGGTAAGTCGTGCGATCCAACGGTTGGAGGATCGCCTGCGTACGAAGCTTGTGCATCGCACCAGCCGACACGTTGAAGTGACGGACGCAGGGCATGAGCTGTTGTCGAAGGTGCTGCCTTTGCTTCAGGGGATCGAAGAGGCGACTAACAGTGCCTCGGACCAAAGCTCGGTCGTCAATGGAACACTCCGTGTGGCGTGCGATGCCGTGTTCGCCCGCCTTGTGTTAGCGCCGGAATTGACCCAGTTCCTGAAGGACCATCCCGCGCTTCAGCTGAAGTTGGAGACCAGGAACGACCTCTCGGACCTGGTGAGTGACGGATTCGATCTCGCCATACGGTTTGGTCCGCCATCCGTTTCAGCCTTGGTCTGTCGCAGGCTCTACAGTCCGCGCGTCTTGACTGTGGCCGCGCCGTCCTACTTGGAGCGACGCGGTCGACCGCAGTCACCGAAGGACCTGGTCGACGATGGCCATGAATGCATTCTCGCCATCGATCCGGCGACCGGCAGGCCGTTCGAATGGGAGTTCTGGCGCGACAACGAGAAGGTGAAGGTGGCCGTTCGCGGGAATCTGACAGTCACGGATGCGGGAACCAAGATCGGGGCCTGCCTTGCGGGCTACGGGATCGCCCAGGTGATAGACCTCGGGATCGACATGCACCTGCGCGCGGGCACGCTGGAGCCGGTTCTGGCGGGCTGGCCTGACGAGACGTTCCCTCTCTACGTCTACTACCCCAGCCGGCACCACGTTCCGGCCAAGGTTAGAGCGTTCATCGACTTTGTGGCTGGCATGATGCCCGGGTCGCCATCGCAGGCCCGGGGCGCTTGCCGGAATCCGGCGCTTGGCGATCGCTTACCCAGCGAGCTCGAAGATCAACTGCTCCGGAAAGCGGCCTAGATCCGACTCTCAGTGGCCCCGTCGAGGGTTTCCATGAAGGTCTCTGCTGGACGCAAGCAAGGCGCGCACCAAGGCGACGAGTCGTGCGCCTTGCCCATGCGCGTCGAGACACCCGGCCGCAGTTGACGCCTCGTCGCGACTCGCAGGCTTTCGCAGGCCTGCTCAGTGCCCTTGGCGTCCAGCCACGCGGAACGAAGGCAGCGCGAAGAAAACGGCCAGCGCGCACAACAGTGCCGCGAGACCGGCGAACGGCAGCGATCGATCGATCTCATACAGCGCGGTGCTGGCGGCCGGCGTCACCACCAGCGCTGCGCCCTGCATCGCGGCGATCAGGCCCGCGACGGCGCCTTGCCGGTCGGAGGGCACGGCCAGCGATGCGCCGGCCATCGACCCGGCCACTAGGAAGCCCGCACCCGCGCCAAGCAGCGCGAAGGCCGCGACGTAGGCGCCCATCGTGGCCGTGCCCAGCAACGCCAGCAGGCCGGCCACCCAGAAGGTGCTGCCGGCGACCACCATGCGGCGTGCCGGCCATCCGAGGAACCTGGCCTGCAGCATCTGCGTGCCGAACAGGGCCAGCCCCGTCGTCGTGAGTGCCGTGGCCAGCTTCGGGCCGACCTGTGACGTCTCGAGACCGAGGCGGTCCTGGAAATAGAAGCCCGCGATGATCTGGATGGTCACGATGGCGATCCATGACATCAGGCTCGCGGCCATCCACGGCCGCAGCTGCGGCGCGAACGGGCTGACCGACGGGGGCTTTCCGCCCGCGGGCGGCCCGATGCCTTTCGGCACCGTCGCCCACACGACGAAGAAGCCCAGCAGGCACAGCGCCCCGGCCACCACCAGCGGCCAGGCCACACCGCGGACCGCGAGCAGTCCGCCGATGGCGGGCCCGAGCACCAGGCCTACGCCGCTGGCCGCACCGATCAGCGCCATGCCACTCGCGCGCTCGCTCGCCGCGGTGTGGTCGGCCATCAGTGCCTGCGCCGCCGCCGGCACCGCGGGCAGGAACGCCACCAGCAGCGCACGTGCGCCGGTGGCCAGCAGCAGCAGCCATGTGCCTGCGAGCAGGCCCGACAGCCCCTGCAGCACGATCGCCGTGAACAGCACGTACGCGCCGAACATGCCGGCAAAGCCGGCGAGCATCACGCGGCGCCGGCCCCACCGGTCGCTGGCCAGTCCCCAGGGGCCGGCCATCACAGCCATCGCCAGCGAGCTGATCGACAGCATCCATCCGCCTTGCTGCACCGACAGGTGCAGCGAGCGCACGAGCGGCGCGAGGATCGGCAGGATCACCGCCGTGGTGAGCCCCGAGAGTGCGACGCTGGCAAAGACCACGGGCTTGATGTTTCTCATGCCGGCTGCTCCTGCCGGTCGTCGGTGGCCGGGCGGATGCCGCGGTACAGCGAAATGGAACCGGTCGGTGTCGGGATCACCGTGGTCTCCTCGACCTCGGCGAAGCCGGCCTCGCGCATCAGCGCCGGCACGATGCCGTCCGCGTTGGGCTGCGTGTCCTGCACGCCGTCGACCGCCTGCACCAGCTTGAACAGCCAGCGCATGGCGCGCGTGCGCTGCAGGCCGTAGTCGGCCATGTGCAGCTCGCCGCCGGGCCGCAGCGCCGCGTGGATGGCCGCCAGACCCGCGCGCTTTTCCGCAAGGGGCACCTGGTGCAGGACCAGGCTCGACACGATCTTGTCGGGCCGCAATGGCGCGAGCAGGCGCGCCGCGTCGCGCAGGTAGCCCTGGCGCAGTTCGCAGGCGACGCCGGCGTCGGCCAGCTTCCTGCGGGCGCGCTCGAGGATGCGTTCGTCCGGATCGATGCCCACGAGTTGGCCGGGGGCTGCGTCCTTGCCCAGAAGTGCCAGCAGCACCAGGAAAGAGCCGGTGCCGCAGCCGATGTCGGCAATCACCTCGCCGGGCTTCGGCGCGAGTTGCGACAGCAGCGCCGAGCGCCAGCGCCGCTCCTGCGTGAAGAGGGACACGATGGGGTCGTAGGCCCCGAGGACCGGCACGGCCGGAGTGAAATCGCGCGACGGGCGCAGCGTTCTGTTCATTGCGTTTCCTTGCATGGATCGAATGTCGAAAGGGGTTCGAGACGAAAGAGCGGGCGGGCGGCGGCCGCTCGCACCGCCCCGGGGTTTCGATGCATCGCGGTAGCGGTCATAATCTGAGCAATTACTCGCAATGTCTACTCGCATTCGAAAACCAACCAAGGCCGCCGCCGCGCGCGCGCCGGCCCTCAACCTCAGGAAGCAGGCGTCGCAGGAACGCTCGCGCGCGACCGTCGACGCACTGATCGAGGCCACTGCTCGCGTTCTGGTGCGCGAAGGCTTCGAACGCGCCAGCACCAACCGCATCGCCGCGGAGGCGGGCGTGAGCATCGGCTCGCTCTACCAGTACTTCCCGACCAAGGAGTCGCTGGTGGCCTCGGTCATCGAGCGGCACAAGAGCGAGATGCTCGGCATCCTGCGCGATGCGCTGGCCCGGGTCGCGCAGAGGCCGGTCGGTGAGGCCATGCGCGAGATCGTCGACGTGATGATCCGCGCCCATCGGGTCGACCCGCAGCTGCACCGCGTGCTGGTCGAGCAGATACCGCGCACCGGCCGCTTGGCCGAAGTCGAGGGGTTCGAGCGCGAGGCCAACGAGCTGGTGCGGGCCTTTCTCGAGGCGCATCGCAGCGAACTGCGCCGCGCCCTGGACCTGGAGCTGGCCACCTTCGTCTGCGTGTCGACCGTGGAGACCCTGGCGCACGGCGCCGTGCTGCATCAGCCGCAGCTTCTCGCGGACGACCGGGTGGAGAGCTTCATCGACGAAGTGACCCGGCTCGTGCTCCAGTATCTGACCTAGGTTGCCGGCCTGTCGGTGCGGCCTTTATCGGTCTTCGAGTCAGGACCGCGAGACTGCCGCGTGCCGGGTCTTCTGCGGCCTCTGCGGATCGCTTTACCGGAGTCGCCCGATGTTGTCGTTGATTCGACCTTGAATCGCGCGCATGGTGTCCTGGGTGATCTGGCCAGGGTAGGTGTTCCTGGCCATCACCGAGAATCCGGCCGCCGCGTCGCAGATGCCGTCAATGAGGCTGCCTGCGTCGTGACCCGAGAGCTCCGCCTCTTGCTGGCCGAGCAGCAGCAGGTGCTTGCGCTCGACCTCCAGAGCCTCGCCCATCACGTCCATCTGGTGATAGCCGCCCGGTCCTTCGCAGAAGGTGACGTCATAAGCCGGCGCCAGCCGCCATTGCCCGGTCGAGGACATGACGTACGCGAAATTCTTCGAGTGATCGTCCCGGTTGTTGAAAGCAACATTGAAGACAGCGCGCTTGAAGGCGGCGGATTTCTCTCGCACATCGTTGGTGCAGATCTGGGTGGCGCGCAAGAAATTGGCGTAGTCCAGCGCTCCTGGGGTCTGGAAGTCCGCGCCGGTGAAGGCGGCGAGGCTTTGCATCGGCACCCGCACCTCCCCTTGCCGATCGAAGCGCCTGGTCGCGAAGGCGGCCTGGCCGTTCGGGAGTTCGCTGTACCCTGTCTGCGGCGTCTCGATGCCGCATTGGCGCAGGCAGTCGGCGTAGACGGCTTCGATCGCACACACTTCGGGGTGTTCATGCTGGCCCGGGAACTTCACCAGCCATGCCTCCAGGCCGGGCGCACTTGCGGTGGTCAAGGCGCCGGTGCCGGGGTCGCGATAAAGCAGTGCCTTGGGCCTGGCTCCCTGCGGCGAGCCGCCCATGCGCAGCAATTTCTGCAGGAATTCCCCGCCTTCGCCATTGAGGACCTCCCGGACCTCGGCGGCCAGCTGGGCAAGGGGGATTCCCTCGTTCGGCGCAAGCACTTCGGCGGCCACGGGCTCGAAGGACATGGCTCCCATCGCATGGGGTCCGATGTACGCCAGCCGCTCCAGAGGACCGATGCGTGCGGCATTGAGGCCGCGGCGCTTGAACAGGCGGTCCATCAGCAGCATGCCCCAGCCGTCGGGCAAGGCGTCATAGATCGGCCCGGGAAGTCCCAGTTGATGCGCAGGGAAGTCCCTGCGCAGCTTCGGGCCCTTCAAGGGGAGGGTGTAGGCCGACAGTTCCAGCCCCCTGCTGCGTGCTTCATCGCTGTATTCGAATGCGATGAGGGGACGTCCGGTGATGGCGGTGGAGGACACGAGCGTGCCCCATCGCCAATGCTCGCCCCAGCCGTCATAGAAGACGTCGACTTGCCTAGGCATTCCCGGTCTTCCTTCTGACGCGGTGTCGCGTGGCGCTGTTTTCGTAGCGGAGGATGTCTTCCACGCTGTCGAGCTTCGGTTTGAACAGCTCCTCCAGCTCCTGCGCGCGTCCGAGCAGCATGGCCACGCGAATCACGTTCTCGAACGTCACGTTTCGGCCGGCCTCCAGGTTGGACACCGTGTTGACCCCGAGGCCGGCGCGCGCGGCCACATCGACCTGCGTCATCTGCTGGGTCAACCGCTCCTTGCGAAGACGCTCGCAAAGTCGCTTGAGCAGCTCCTCGGGAGTGCTGATTTGTAAATCCATTGTGTTGTAGATTATCTCGGTTTTTATTAATTAAGCTATGTAATAGGGGAATTAAATATGGATGGTCCGCCGTTGCCGACGCCAAGGGAGAGAGGACGGGGCTGGCTGCTGCGTTCAGCGTGCGCGCTGTTCGCGGACCTCGCGGTCTTCTTCGAAACCCGACCGCAGTACTGCGGCGTGCTGGCGCCAGTGTCGAGCATCCCGCCTGCAATGGACGCGCGCTCGCCGTGCGGCGGCGAATGGGATCGCACGCGGGTACCTTCGTGACCGGTGTGTGGGTTGGGGAGGGCTTGCCTGTGATCCCTGAGGCTACCCCCTCGTTCTCGCGTTCAAGGCCCTGCGCGCGCACCGTGGGTGCGTGCTCGGCGCGTGCCGCACGCCTGCGGCGGCCTTGAGCGCTGCGCTGCGACGGGGTGGCGGGGTCTCGCAGGCAATCCCGCCTGTGTCACCCACAGGAGTTCGTCATGAACGCACTTTCCTCTTCCTCGTCTTCCTTCGTTGTTTCGTCTTCCCCGGCTTCCTTTCATGGACCGTCGGCCTTCACGGCCCGCGAGCTTCAGGTGCTCGATGCGCTGCGTCCGTTCCTCGGCGCCGAAGCCGAGGGGCTGTACGCGGCGCAGGGCCGTTCGCTGCACAAGCTGGTGTGCTTCGCGCGGGAGTCGTCGCTGCCGGGGTGCGCGCAGCTGCTGTGCGGGCTGCGCCTGGCGCGGGAGCTGCTGGCCGAGGAACTGCGCCCGGGCGAGGCGTTCCGGTCGCTGTACGCCGTCTCGGACTACCTCAAGCTGCACTTCGCGGGGCAGGCGCACGAGAGCTTCGCGGTGCTGTTCCTCGATGCGCGGCACACGTTGCTGGCGTTCGAGGACCTGTTTCGGGGGACCTTGACGCAGACGGGGGTCTATCCGCGCGAGGTGCTCAAGCGCGCGCTGCAGCACAACGCCTCGGCGGTGATCCTGGCGCATAACCACCCGTCGGGGGTGGTGGAGCCGTCGCCCGATGACCTGGCGGTGACCGAGGCGCTGAAGTCGGCGCTCGCGCTGATCGACGTGCGGGTGCTCGACCACATCGTGGTGGGCGCGGACCGGGTGGCCTCGATGGCCGAGCGCGGCCTGCTTTGAGCGCGGCCGCGGGGGCGCTGCGGCGCCCCTGAAGGGATCCGGTCCGGGCGGGTCGCGCGGTGCGCGTGCTGCCCGGATCCCGGGGAGCCAGAAAGCGGGGGGAGCAGAGGGGGAGAAGAGGGTGGGGGCGGTCTTGCTGGTGCCTTCAGCGTTGCACGGCGTTCTCGCCGTCAAGGGCTGCGCGCAGCGGCTGGGCGCGGCGCTGGCGGCCTGGCGGCCGTCTTCGACCCCTGACTGCTGCGCTGCGCCGTGCGGTCCCGGCGGCGGGCAATTCCGCCCGGACAACCGGAGATCGTCATGGACGAGAAATCACACGTTTCAATGGAACAGCACCTCTGCCTCGTATGCGGCCTGGGCTTCGACACCGGCGGCATCCTGTTCGACAGGCGCCTGCGCCAGAGCATGCAGCGCCACACCGTGACAGGCTGGGGCCTGTGCGCCGAGCATCGCAGGCTCTTCGAGGAGGGCTTCGTCGCGCTCATCGAATGCGACCCGCAGCGCAGCGGCGTGCCCGCGGACCAGGACCACATGCGGCCCGAGCAGGCCTGGCGCACGGGGCGGCTGGCGCACCTGAAGCGCGAAGTCCTTGTGCGCGTGGCCGACGTGGCGCTGGCGCCCGATGTGCCGTGCGTCTTCGTCGAGCCTGGCGTGATCGAGCGGCTGCAGGCGATGGTCGGACCCGAGGAGGACTGAGGATCCGTTGAGGTCCTTCGTGCGCCGCTTCGCGAACCGCGGGGCGGTGCACTTCTTTTCTTTTGCGACGGTTGCAGGTCGCAGGACTGGCTGGCAGACTGGCCCTCACGAAAACCCAAGCAGGTGCTGCCGTAGGCCGTCGAGAGACCCGGACATCGTGACGGCCGGTTCTATTTTTCATTACCGACTCGATCAATGCCGAAGTCGGCTAATGGATTCGCATGCTTCCAAGTACCAGTGGAACTGGCGGATGTTTCGACATGGATCGGGCGCCCCTCGTAGTCAACGATTTCGCAATTCGGCTGCGTCAGTGCAGCCCCGACCACGATGTCGATTTCGCCTGCGGGCAGTTGAAGCTTGATGAACTCTGCGTTTTCCTCGTACTCGCTGGCGAGTTCCTCTGCGGGGCCACCAAGGCGAGGATTCACGTGTCCCAGGTACTGGAGGTCGGGTACGAAGAGATCGATGTCCTTGCTGAAGCGGTGGTCGAAGCGAAGCATGAGCACGGTGCTGCCGCCGAAGGTCCATTGCGGATCGACTGTGACTCTCTCCAGATGCGACATGAGGCCGAGTGCCTTGGGCCAAAGGCTGCGCCACGGGCCTTCGCGCGTGAAATCGACCTTCGTCATTGCCACATGGGCCTGAAGCACTGCAGTTCGTGCGCCAGGTGCCGCATCCGGTCCCAGACCCGGGCCTTCGCCATGCCTTTTTCGGCATGGATTTCGTCCACCACCTTCGCGAGCAGCGAGACAGGCGCTTCGTCCAACAAGACCTGCAGATGCGGCCGGATTCGCAGTGGGGCGTCATCCGTGACGAGCGCCGTTTCCAATTGCCTGGCGGTCATCGCCGACTGGTAGCTCACGCCGGCCGTGGCTGCAGCGCGTTCTAGCGCGGACCTGGCCGGAGCAACTTTCCTATGAGAAGACGAAGCATGGGTCGCGCCGGTCGTCGTGACGCTCATCGACAGGCCGATGGATTCGAGCAGGGCGACGGCTTTCGAGATGCTCAGGTTGCCGATGGATTGTTTCTCCACGGCATTGACGGTCGAACGCGAAAGCCCGCTGATGCGGGCGAGGGTGTCTTGGGTGAGCCCCATCTCCATCCTGCGGGTGCGCACGGCGTTGCCGATTTCGTGAAGGGTGGACATGTGTGCATTTCTGTCGAACTAAAGGGCAAATGTCCAATATATTCGACATCTAGGTGATCCACATATGGTGCTGCCTTGGGATTGCCCATGTCGGCTCGCCGCGCGGCGGGGAGGGAGGAGCGCTGACGGTGACGGGATCGCCATGGTGGCGGTGCCAACGCTGCATTGAATGAAAGCGGTGAGAAGCCTCCGTGAAACGCAAGAGGTCAACCAGAATGCTGCAATGCCTGCATGAGACAGGATTCCATCAATCTCCCTGGCGGATCTCACTTCGGCGCGGCAAAGATCAAGCACGCGCGTGTTGCGCCTGACGTAAGGTCTTGACTGCGACAACCGTTGCAGTAACTGCTATCCACCACATATTGCGGGGCAGGTGCGAGCGAGGTGTCGCTGGAAGAGCTACTGGGAATTTTCGCGGCTTGCACCAGCTCACGGTGCGCCGCGCGAGACCACGATCGAGGCGTTCTCGAGCATGTTGACCTCGCCCAATAGAACGCCGGCGGCCTGCGCAGCCATCTCCTCGGCGGCGCGTGCCTTGCTGGCGATTTCCGCCAACTTGCGCACGCGTTCACGGGGAGGCAGATCGACTTCACAACTGAGCAGGTCCAGGCATGCCTTCAAGGCCTGACTGGCCGACATGAGGCACATATGGGTCGCGAAGCGGGTGCGATTGCCCAGCTCCGTGTCCTCCTTGACCCTGAGCTCAGACTCCGTCGGCGGCAGTCCACCCAGATTGGTCGGCTCGAAGTAGTGCGCTGGCGTGGCTCCAAGCTCCGTTTCCGCGAGCACGAAATTGACGGCTTTGCTGGCTGCAGCAATGGTTGAAAAGTTCCGAGCGGTCATCGCGATCTCCCTCAGAAAGCCCAATTCAGAGTGAACTTGAATCCGTGGTCCTGCAGTTCGTTGCGGTACTGGCCCGCGCAGGAGGTCTCTCGCTGCGGGCGCAGGGTCGGTGTCGCGAACCTCGCATTGATGCTGCCGCCTTCGCTGTCGAGGGCAAGCCGGGATAAAGCCAGTTTTGACTCATAAGCCCTGCGGTTATTTAGTCAGAACCTTTTATGCGATTCCGTCACTCAATCGCGAGGCTGAAGGCTCTCCAATGGTTCGATCAGTTCCACCCACCTTTGCAGCGTAGAGATCGTTTGCAGAATCTCCGCAGTCGCATCGAAGGCTAGCTCCGGCAGACTCCCCTGGCTCGTTGAGACCGACAGCCCTGCGCCGTTGATCACGGCGTGAGCCATGCCGTGCAGCCGCAGCAGGATGTCCCGAAGGCCATCCTGCCCTCGCGCACGCCCAACAATCCTGTCCAACTCTTCGACCGCGCTCAGAAGCGCTGTGGTGTCGTAGCTGCTTTGCGCACGCGTCAGCGCAGCCCGGTCCAGCCGGCCGTAGGCCGTGACGATGGTGGCGTCTGGATCGCTCATGTCCCTGCTCCTTTCTGCCCGGCGCGCTGCGCCTCTGCGGCAGCAGCTCGCGCGCGCTTGGCCGCCTCCCGAAACTGCGACTCCTTGACCCAGGGCTCTGGTGGCCGCTTCAGGTCGAGGTGGTAGTTGCCGAAACGCTTGATGCCCGAGGTCATGTACGGACTCAGGTATTCGACATCGGCCGCAGTCACCGGCTCCCCGTCGGCGTACATCTCCTGCAGCACTCGCATCATGTCCACCGTGTTCTGCAGGATCACCGACGACGCCACCAGGTCGATGAAGCGCACCCGCTTCTGCTGCTCGTTGGGATCGTTCTCGTTGATCACGTCGCCCCCAAAGTCCAGCCACTTCGTGAATGCGTGGTACGACTCGATCTTGTTCGTCGTGGCACTGACTTCCTGGCGCATCTCCTTGCTGGAGATCCAGCGCAACAGATAGACGGTGCGCAGCACGCGGCCGAGTTCGCGAGCCGCGGCAAAGAGCCGGTTGTGCCGCCCTTCCTGGCTGAGCTTGCGCAGCAGCATCGGCGAGGCGATCCGTCCGGCCTGGATCGAGATGGACACCTGCATGAGATCCCGCCAGTGGTCGCGGATCAGCTTCCAGTCCACCACGTCGCTGAACAGGCGGTCGATATGGCGATAGCGCGTGCCCTTCTCGGGTCGATAGAAGCGCAGGTCCTTCCAGTTCCGGATGCGAGGCATCAACTGAATGCCGGCCAAGTGCGTGAAGGCGAAGACCGTTTCCGACTGACCATGGGTGTCCGAATACACCGTGTCAGCCTGCACGCTCAGGCCCGCCTTCATCAGACCCTCGATGACATAGACCGCTTCGAGCACCCCTGGTGGTATGAAATGACGGAACACCGCGATGTAGTTGTCAGCCACATGCCGATAAGCCACCGCCCCCATGCGCCGGTACCGGAAATGCATGCCTACCAGCAGGTTCTGGTCGTAGAAATCGTACTGCGTGCCATCGGCCGCCACCTTCTTGCCCTCGCCCCATAGCTTGGGCAACTCGAGCCGCAGGTACAGCTCGGTCAGATCCCGGCAGGCGTTGTCCAACTGGTCCAGGCTCATGTGCCGCTGGTTGGCATAGGACAGCTGATGCGGTGTCACCCCATTGGACAGGTGGCGCGCGGCCTGGTTGGGCCCGAGGTTGCAGCCCATCGCGAACACGGTCAGCAAGTAGCGCTCGCGTGCGTTGCGAAGTTTGGGATCGTCGCCTGACTGCGGACCAAAATTCCGCGTAAATCCGGTCCAGTGCTCAATGTTGGCCAGAACATCCAGCAGGTTGCGCGGCACCGTGCGATTTTCGATAGCGGCGTGCAAAGCGATGGCTGACGCTGGCACTTCGCGCGCAACGACACGCCGCAAGGTCGGCTCGCCGGTGCTGCCGATCACCACGTCTCCTGCATGCTGCGGGAACTCTTCATCGACTTTTTCGGCTGTCTCGGTGAGCAGCTGCTTGAGACCGTCGACGAAGTCACCCGCGGTGGCTGGTATGCCGATCCGGTCGCAGTAAGTCGGCAGAAGCGCTTCGCACTCCTTCCAAGGCAATAGCTGCGCGCGATAGTCGGCAAAGGATTCCGAGCCTTCGATGCACACATCGCCGGAGCGAAGATCGCCGCTCAGATAACTGAACACGCACACCTCCAGGTAGCGCCGGTTCGTCGGGGGTCCCAGGCCATGCGAACGGCGCACCAGCTTGCGCCAGCGCTCGGAGGCGAACGACAGCGTCAGGTCGTCTGAGATCCACTCGACCTTGCGGTGTTCGTTGGCCAGCACGACCTCCAGGGCATCGAGCAGATTGCGGTCCTGGGTGGCCGCCTCGAAACGCAGCGCCTTCGCCATCCGGAACATCGCCGCGCGCCAGCTGCTGAAGGCCTTCCAGATCAACGGCAGGTGGTTGCCGCCGCTCCACACGCGAATTGCTTCGCAGTCCGTCCTCAACTGATCGAGGTTGCCGTGCGGCGCAAGCAGATCGCGCACGCGTTGCCCGGTACTGGCGTCATCCAGGTTTTCTGCAAGGATCTCCAGCACCTGCTCCAGCGTGGCCACCAGTTCCTCGCTCAGTTCGCGCTGGCGCGCCTGGATCACCTGCAGCTCCTCCTTGGCGGTTTTGTGAATGGCTCCGATGCGGCGAATGAACATTTCGGCCACGTCGTCGCGCGCTCTCACGCGCATCTGACGGATCAAGGCCAGGATCAGTGTGTAGCGCTTGGCGGGCAACAGATCCTTCATGTCGCCCGCATCGAGCGCTGATGCCATCTCGGCCATGTGCTTGAGTTTGGTCGCCGGCACACCGTCGAGCAGCGCATCGCTGTCGGGCAAGGACTCGAGCCAGGTCAACTGGTCCAGCAGCAAATCGAGATGCTTGCGCGAGGCCTTTTTCGCAGACCTCTTGATCTGGTTGTACAGCGTGCGCCGGGCAGGCAGTTCGGCGGCCAGCAACCGATCAAGCCAGTTTCGCTGGGCCAGCGTCAGGCGTTGGGTGATGCGCTTGTGCAAGGCGGCCTCGGCGGCCGTATGCGCTTGCTCGGCTATTTCGTCGAGTGTGCGAAACACCGGCAGCTCGTAACCCAGTCGCACCAATTCCTCGATCGTGATGTTGATGATGTCGACGCGGGTTTCCACGATGCTGCCGGCCTGTTGGGCAAGCTGAATGGTCAGTTTGCGTGTCTGCCCATCGGTATAGGGCTTCACACCAAGCAGTTCGCGTATCGCTTTGTGGTGCCGATACAGCGTGGCCAGCGATGCGAACTCGATCTTCTCGGTAGGCGCCACGCCCAAGGTAGCTGACACATGCTCGACGAGCTCGACAGGAATGGCTTCGATCGCTGGAAAGTGGCACAGGAACTCGAAGCATTTGAGCAGCACGAGCAACGCCAGGCGACGTTCCGGCGTTCTCGAATGCCGCTGCGCCCACTCGATTTCCTCAGGCCTTGGCGTGAACGACGCCTGTAAGTCCTTGAGCGTCAACGTTCGAGGAAATCGAGGGTAAGCAGTACGTTCAATGCTCGCCATGGCGCAAAACTCCCACAAGGCAGGGTCGATCTGGACACGCAGCGTAGCCGATGGCGGTTGCTACTATTTGCGCATGTCTCGGCTGACGCCAATCCTCGCATTGATCCCCGCGCTGCTGTGGCTGCCTGCCGCGGCGCAAGTGCCGGGCATGGCTGTTCGCGATGCGGGCAGCTATCAAGGCTTGGAATCCGACGCGTAGCTCAACACGCTCAGGGCAATCCTGGCGCAGCCAGAGTCGATTATCGATCTGGCCCGCGTGAAGCTGACTGTCGATCACATGCTCGATCCCAGCATTGACGTCGAAGGCACTTCTACTTCGGCGCGGACAGCTGGTGGGCTCGAGGTCTGGTGCGAGCAAGAAACGCGGTCGCCTGACGACGCGCTCCGCTGCCGCGAGCAAGCTTCTTCAGTGCGATGCCATGACGTTGACCTGATCGGACACGTCCAGCAGCTTTCCTTTTTGCGCGTAGTAGCGATCGAGTCTCCACTCCGTCAGGATGTCCATCGCAAGGGAGAAAGTCCCAAGTTTCAGCGCATAGAGACTCGCGAGAGGAAAATCGCTTTCGGATTCCAGGGCCAGGACCAAGCGGGCGAGAGTCCGGGACTTTTCGCTGCTGGGGTCGGCGGTGATGATCCGGCGGGCTTCTTTGATCGCGTTCATGCTATTCCTTTTGAAAAGCAGATCAGGGGCGGCTGTCACAGCCCCGAAACGCAGTGCTGGCCTACTCAGCGCCATGTAGGTAATTATTGCTTTTCAGGCAAGGAGTGCCAAGGTTCTCCGGTCGGCGCCGCCGTCTAGCACCGGTCACTTGTCGAGGCATGTGTTTTGCAGGCTTGAAGGCTCATGCGCCATTCGTTCGTATATCGTGGGGTTCGGGTTGACGTGTCGCTCCAGAAGCAGGGCGATACGTGTCGCTGGCGTTGCGAGCTGGGCGATGGGTCAAGGCTTCGAGCTGCAGATGGCGGCTCAAGCTCGATCAGCGAAGAGTTGCACTTGGCATGCGCAGCGGCGCGCCGCGAAATCGACCGGCGTAGCCGTAGTTTTGGCGCCCACCATGAGTGATTCCATTCTGAGCCTTAAAGGTCCAACGAGTGACATTCAGCAACAGATTTGTCTGGGTGATTCTGAAGCGACGGCCTCTCGATGAGGCGTCGAGATGGCGGCCTCATTCTGGACCTGTCTTGCAAAAGTCAGAGCGGAGCAATCAGGGTACATAGCCGGCCGGTCAATCTTGACGACCCGACGCGGGCTGAGGAAGGATCAGCAGGTATAGGGCTTCACGCCGAGCAGTTCGCGTATCGCTTTGTGATGTCGATCTTGGCCCGACTTCCCCCAAATTGACAAGCCTTTATGCGATCGCGCTGGGACTGCCAAAGAAGGCAGAAAGAAATGGACATCGCTCACGTGCGACTTGGGTGCCGTGGTATCCCCAGCCAAATTTTCCTATACCAAAAAGAGGTGCGCACCCACGACACCTGAGACGGACCTTCCTTTGCCTAGAAGCTACTATGATTTCGGGTTAGTCGTCTGGCTTGATGTTATCGCCCGCGTCTTCAGGCTTCAGTTTGCCAAGCCCAAAAAGAACGAGGAAGTTTGCGAGCGCGAGCACGAAGCCGATGTCGTAATAGCCAAAGCCGACCGCAGCGCCGACCACGCCAGTGTTCAGGATGCTCGCTGCGGTCGCGGTGCCGTGGGTTGATGCGCCAGCCTTGAGGATGGCACCGCCACCGATGAAGCCGATGCCGGTTATCACCCCTTCGAGGATTCGGGCTTGGCCAACTGAACGCTCGCCGAGTACTTCGATCGCCAACAGTACGAAGCCGCAACTGGCCAGGGCGACGATCGGAAAAGTACGAAGGCCGGCGCTCCTTGAGCCACGCTCGCGATTCCAGGCGATCGGAAGGGTAAACAGAAATGCCAATGTCATACGCACTAAATGATTGGCAACGTCACCCCACGTCCCCCACATCGAGTTCGTCATCGCAACTTTGTTGCTAATTGAAGTTGGTGCGGCAAGTGGTGATTCATGAATCCGCCGAGGGCCCAAAATTCAGCATGCAGTACCACCACGCAATCAGCTGCTTGGATCCCGAATATCGAGTGCCGTGCCGAAGCGCGTGGACGGAGGAAGGGGGACAGATCCGATAACGATCAAGGCGCGTCTTGACGCAAATAACGAGCATTTTGTTGCAGGGCATGATTGTTTCAATTTCGGCAGTTGGATACGAATAGCGCCTCCTTGGCAATCCTTCCCAATCTTGTTTGACGCTCATCTCGGCGAGCAAGTGCTTGATGGCCTCGGTGTAATGCTCGAACTCTTCGGCCGATTCTGAAACTCCAAGCCGTTCCTTCATCGATTGGAGGATCAAATGATACTTAGCCCAACAAAAATCTGCACGGGCACCCACAAGGGTGCTTGGAGCGAGGGCGCCTTCATGATGAGATGGTCCGCCGGCTCTCCAACACATAGCCCATGCCCCGCACCGTATGCAGGAGCTTATCGTCGAAGCCGTCGTCGATCTTGTCGCGCAGTCGTTGGACGGCCACATTCACAACATTGGTCTCGCTGCCGACGGTCATACCCCACACCTGTTCGGCCAACACTGTGCGTGGCACCACACGGCCTTGGCGCTGAGCCAGCAATGCCAGCAAGGCGAATTCCTTTGTGGTGAGTTCCAGGCGCCGCCCGTTGCGTGTTGCCTCGCGCGCGACGAGATCGAGGGTCAAATTTCCCACGGCATAGTGCGTGGCATCCTGAAGTTTTCCGATACGCAACAATGCCTGAATCCTTGCCAACAACTCCGCAAACGCGAAGGGCTTCGAAAGATAGTCGTCTGCACCACTTTGCAGGCCCCCAACCTGGTCAGCCACCTCGTCACGCGTCGTCAGCATGAGAACAGGAACGTCTTTGACTCTTCTTAAATTCGCGAGTTCGGCGAAGCCATCAACGCCCAGCAGCATCACGTCAAGCACCAGGGCGTCGTAGTCGCCATTAATCGCCAAGTCACGGCCTTCGATGCCTGTGCACGCCAAGTCGACCGTGAAGCCGCTTTCCGAAAGCCCTTTGCCGAGGTAGTCGCCTAGTTTGAGCTCATTTTCGATCAAAAGAATGCGCATTGGGTGGAATGGTACGGTGCGCAACGTTGCCTGTGGATTACATCTTCGTAATCAGCTCGTCGGTTGTTTGGTGGATTGGCGTTCTAGAGTCACCTTGATGTTCACTTGGTCACTCGCCAATGGGCATTCACCGAGTCGCATGCCGTCTCGACGGAAGAAGCTGCGAGCTACCATCCCAATCTATGAGCAACAACAAGACCCGGGCGCAGTCGGTAGCCGAATACAACAAAGCGAGCAAGCATCCCGCATGGACGTCGGCGAGCCGCAGCGCGCCATGGCCGACTGTCGAGCTCGGCCCGGGCAAGTCCCGCAGGGAGGCCGATAGGGTTGAAATGCGTGCGGGCGCCATCCCTTCTGGCCAAAAATGACTGCGGCTCCCAACGCGCAAAGCGTCGCAGCGAGTTCTTTGCGCAGGCCAGGAATTTCCGCCACTTGGGCATCCATCGCGGCGGCGAGCTGGATCGTTGCGGTCGACAATTGGTCGTTCTGGAAAACATTCCTTTTGGCCCAAGAGAATGCCTCGCTCTCTATGGGCGTGGTCGCATTGTCACTGGGCCTCGTGCTCGTCGCCATGTTCGGAACAGTTCTGCGTGCGTTCTGCATCCAGCGGCTCGGTACGAGCGTCCTTGCAGGGGTGCTCATCGCATCGGCCGCCGTTGCTCACTACGTCGACAGCTGGGGCGTGTTGTTCGACAAGGCCATGATTCGCAACATCGTCGAAACAGATTTTCGTGAAGCGACCGAGTTGCTTTCCTGGCCGGCGTTCTTGGATCTTGCTGTGCGTGGGGTGCTGCCGGCCAGTGTGCTTTGGTATATCGGTGTTCGTCGAAGTTCAGTGATGCAAACCGTCTCACAGACAGCGATTTTTGCTGTTGGCGCCGCGGCGCTGGCCGCAGTGGTTGCTTTCCTGTTCTACGGAACTTTCGCCGCCACCTTTCGAAACCATCGCGAGTTGAGGTTTCAACTGGTGCCAAGTAACTCTGTGAACGCGGTGTACGGCTTCCTTAAAAAGCAGGACAGTTCGCCTGCAACGTTTGCAACGATCGCTCCAGACGCTATCCGGACGCCAGCGCAAGGACAAAAGCCGTTCGTCCTGATTTTGGTAGTCGGTGAGACGGCGCGCGCCGCGAATTTCTCCTTGGGAGGCTATGTGCGGGACACCAACGCCGCTTTGAACAAGGCTGATGTCAGTTACTTCAACAACGTGACGGCTTGCGGGACGGATACTGCGACTTCATTGCCTTGCATGTTTTCCGATCTCGGTGCGCGAAACTTCTCGGTGGACAAGGCGCGAGCGCGGGAAAATGTTCTGGATATCCTCCATCGGACGGGTGTTGGTGTAGTTTGGCTCGACAACAACTCCGGCTGCAAGGGCGTATGCGATCGCGTGCCCTCGCTTCAAATGCCCACCATCGGGCAGCCAAGTCTCTGCGGCGACGGCGTCTGTCAGGACGAGATCCTGGTCGACGCTCTCAAGGACAAACTTTCCGGCCTCACGCAGGATACAACGATCGTTTTGCACCAAATGGGCAGCCACGGTCCCTCGTACTTCAAGCGCTACCCGCCGCCGGGGCGCTTTCAGCCCACATGCGACACGAACCGGATTCAGACGTGCTCACGCGAGGCGCTCGTCAACACCTATGACAACTCCATCGACTACACGACGCAAGTGCTCGCAAAAGCGATCCGAGTGGCTCGCGAGCGACAAGGCGCATTCGATATTGCGTTTCTCTACGTGTCCGACCATGGAGAAAGCCTGGGCGAAAAGGGCATCTACCTTCATGGGCTGCCTCCCATGCTCGCACCGTCCGAGCAGCGCCTCGTTCCGATGCTCGCGTGGCTCTCGCCGGGCGCGAATGAACGGCTGAGTCTGCCTGACCGCTGTCTTGCGGCGGTCACCAAGCAGTCGTACTCTCACGACAACCTGTTCCATACCATGTTGGGAATGTACGGCGTACGCACCGCGGCGTACCAGGCAGATCTGGACGTCTTTGCGCGCGCACGTTCGCAACCGCTTTGCGCGGTCGCCGATTCAAGATAAAGCAAGGCTCACTTCTTTTGGCTACACTTCGTCCCATGCGCAAGTGCCTGTTCCTGCTGCTGCTGGCGATTTTGCCGCTTCAGTTTGCTTGGGGTACGGCCGCTGCCTATTGCAGGCATCCTGCTGGAACGGGCAAAGCTCATTTTGGGCACCATCAGCACCAGCAAAAGTCCGGATCCGCAGCCAAATCGATTGACCTAAAGCTTAATACCGCCGGTGCGGCTGACGACGATTGCGTGATTTGTCACTTTCACCCCGTGCACCCAGCACCGGACGTTCTGCCGGAGTTCTCGGGGTTCGCGGTTGATTCCCCCAGTTTGGACGACCTGTCCAACTTTCGCTCCCGCGTTCCGATAGGGCTCGAACGCCCTGATCGAATGACTCGCTTTCAGTCGGCGAGCCTACCCTTGATGTTCATCGGATGAATTGAAGCTGGCTCGCCGAATTTCCCACAGTTTTTTTGACTAGGAGAATTCGATGCGAATCAAGACGCTGGCGCTCGCCAGCGCATGGGCGTTGGCTTCATTGCCAACCCTTGCGCAAGAAGCGCTGCCCGTCGCTGGGCCTGCGATCACGCCCCAAGCATCTCAGACACCCCAAAGCCTGCAGGCGCTGAGTCTGGCGGAGGTGTGGCGCCTTGCCGAAGAGGCCAATCCCACCCTGAGGATCAAGCGGGCGGAGATCACAGCCGCCGAGGGAGCGCGAACAGACGCGCGTGCCTTGCTCTACAACAATCCCGTTCTGGATCTGGGCGCCACGCGCCGCCAAGTGCCTCAGGACGGTTTGCCGTCCGCGCGGACGCGGGAATGGGCTGCTGGCGTCCAGCAAACCCTCGAGATTGCCGGCCAACGCGGCCATCGACGCGATGCTGCCGAGGCAGCTCTGCGGGCGCTCCAGGAAGAAATCACGGACGTGCGCACGCAGGTCCGGGTGGACGTCTCGCAGTTCTACTTTCGCGTCTTGGCCCTCCAGCAGCGCATCGAACTCGAACAGGAGGCGCTCGGCCTCTTCGAACGCACAGCGGCGGCAATTCAGAAGCGCCGCACCGCGGGCGAGGACACGAAGCTCGATGCGAACGTGGCTGCCGTCGAAGCCGAGCGTGCGCGCAACCAGTTGGCGCTCGCCCGTGAGAATCTGCTCGACGCACGGGCCGAGCTTGCTGCCAGGCTGCAGCTCCCGCCGGAGCGGCTGCCGCAGGCAAGCGGCGATCTCGGGGTGGCCACTACGCCTGCGCCCTACAGTCTGGCGGACCTTCTTTCGCAAGCCGAGACCCAACCACGCCTGCGCGCACTTGGCGCGCGAGAGGCGTCCGCGCGCTCCAGGCTGAAGCTCGAAAATGCCCGGCGCTACCCTGACCTCACCGTGGGCATCAGCACCGGCCGCGAGGGCATGACGGCGGCACGTGAACGGCTCAGCACTGTAACTTTGACGGTACCACTGCCCCTGTTCAACCGGAACGCGACAGGAATCGGCCAGGCGAGCACCCAGCTAACCCAGGCCGAAATCTCCCGCATCGCCGCCGTGCGCGATGTGCAGGCCCAGGTTCAGGCCCTGTGGACCAAACTGGAAAGCCTCCGCACGCGCGTCAGCCGCCTCCAGGACGTGGTGCTTCCCGCCCTTCTCGATAACCAGCAGCTGTCCCTCAAGTCCCGGCAGGCTGGCCAAATCGGCTTGCTCGAACTGATCGTCGTCAATCGACAAGCGCTCGACGCGCGGCGCGACTTGAACGACGCACTCATCGACTATCAGATTACTCGGCTCGCGCTGGAACTGGCCGCCGGCTGGTCCCCCGAAGGAGTCACCCCATGAACCCAATCCACTCGTCCCTTACCTGCATGACTCCTGCAACCCCGCTCACCAGCACGCTGACCGTGAGGCGTTTGATCGCGGCCACCGCTGCTTCCGTTGTGATTGCCCTGCTGGCCGCTTGCAGTGGCTCGAACACCGCGTCTGCAGAAAAGCCCGCTGCGGCGGAAAAGTCCAAGGAGCAAGAAGGAATCAAGCTTTCCAAAGAAGAGGCCGATCGCGCCGGCATTGTGCTGGAGGAACTGAAGGCGCAAATCCTCACCGACACAGTCAGGGTTACGGCAACGATTCGTCCGAACCAGGATCGCATCGCCCGCATCGCCCCTCGCGTGGAAGGTCGCATTGCCACGGTGTCGGCCAACCTTGGGGACATGGTTCGCGCGGGGCAGACATTGGCCACGCTGGACAGCCTTGCCGTGGGCGAAGCCTCCTCGGCGCTCAGTCAAGCCCGATCGGCCGATCGTGTCGCGGAGGCCGACTACAAACGAGCGGCTTCACTGCAGGCCGAGGAAATCATTTCGCAGAAGGAATTTCTGCGGTCGAGAGCGGAGTACGAGAAGTCCAGAGCGTCGCTGAGAGCGGCCGAAGATCGCCTGAAACTGCTCGGCGTGACTACCGGCGAAGGCAAAGGCATGGCGTCCGTGTTCCCGCTTGCCACGCCTTTCGCGGGCACGGTGATCGAGAAAAAGGCCACAGTTGGAGGGCTGGCAGGTCCTGCCGATGCCCTCTTTGTGGTGGCTGATCTGTCGACAGTATGGATCGAGGCGAACCTCGCTGAAGCCCAACTGGCCAAGGTTCGTGTAGGGGCACAAGCCGCGGTCACCGTAGGCGCCTATCCCGGCGAGCGTTTTGGCGGTCGTGTGACTTACGTCGCAAGCGTCCTCGACAAAGACACGAGAACCGTCCCGGCACGCATCGAAGTCGAGAACAAGGACGCGCGCCTGAAGCCAGAGATGTTCGCGACGGCCACCATCGAGGGGGGCCAAGGCGCGCAAGCAGCGGCACCAGCAAAGGTGCTGACCGTGCCGGACAGCGCCATCGTTCTGATGCAGGGCCAGGCCAATGTGTTCGTGTTCGAAAACGGCGGCTACGAGCAACGCGCCATCGATCCCGGCGAGCGGTTGGGCAATCGAACCATCGTCAAGTCCGGGTTGAAGCCAGGTGAGCAGATCGTGAGTGCGGGTACCTATGCCCTGAAGGCACGCATTCTGAAGTCGCAAATCGGCACCGAGTGACCACGGGGATAAAACATGCTCAACGCTATCGTAGACGCATCGCTTCGTTACAAAGTCCTTGTCCTGGTTGTCTTCACGGTCCTCATCGGCCTTGGCATCCAAGCGTTTCGCGACGTGCCAGTGGACGCGTTTCCTGACGTCACGCCAATTCAGGTCAACATCTACACCGAGTCGCCCGGTCTGGCTGCCGAGGATGTGGAAAAGCTGCTCACCACGCCGATCGAAGGGGCCATGGCCGGGCTGCCCAATGTCGAGGAAGTCCGCTCGGTCTCGCTCTTCGGACTGTCCTACGTTGGCATCTACTTCAAGGACAACGTCGACATCTACTTCGCCCGGCGTCTGGTAGGCGAGAAGCTCCAGGACGTCAAAGGGCGCCTGCCGCAGGGTTACGGCGAGCCGGTGCTCGGCCCCAACAGTTCAGGTTTGGGCCAAGTCTTCTGGTACACGGTCGAGTCGGCCGACAAGAGCCTGAGCCTGATGGATCTGCGCACGTTGCAGGACTGGACAGTGCGGCTGATCCTGCGCACCACGCCTGGTGTCGATGACGTGGTGTCTTGGGGGGGCGACCAGAAACAGTACCAGGTACAGATCGATCCTCGCAAGCTGATCCAATACGGCCTGAGCTTCAAGGAGGTCATGGAACGGCTCACCGCCAACAACAAGCAGGTCGGGGGGCAGTCGATCAGCCTCGGTGCCGAGCAGTATCTGGTGCGGGGCCTGGGCCTGGTGACCACGAACAAGGACCTCGAGCAGATCGTGATTGCTGAGCGCAACGGTGCGCCGGTCTACGTGCGCGACGTCGCCCAGGTCAAGCAGGCGCCGGCACCGCGCTTTGGCGCAGTGACCCGCGATGGCAAGGAAGCTGTGCTCGGTATCGCTTTGGCGCGCGTCGGCGAGAACGCCAAGAACGTGGTCGATGCGGCGAAGGCGAAGCTGGCAGTGGCGCAGGCTGCGTTGCCCAAGGGCGTTACCTTGCAGCCCGTCTATGACCGAACCGAGCTCGTGAAGAAGGCGTTAGCCACCGCGGAAAGTTCGCTGGTTGAAGGTGCGATTCTGGTAGCGGTAATCCTCTTCTTGTTCCTGGGCGAATTCCGTTCCGCAATCGTGGTCGTCATCACGTTGCCGATGGCCATGCTGATCGCTTTCATCTTGATGCAACAGTTTGGCGTGTCTGCCAATTTGATGTCCCTGGCGGGACTGGCGATCGGTACCGGAATGATGGTCGACGGTGCAGTGGTGATGGTCGAGAATGCATTTCGCCTGCTCGCCCACGCAAAAGAGGCGGGCAAGCCGATCAACAAGACTCATCTGATCTTGGAGGCTGCGCGCGAGGTCATGAATCCGATCGCCTTCGCGATCCTGATCATCATCGTGGTATTTCTGCCGTTGTTCTCACTGACGGGCCTGGAGGGCAAGCTCTTCAAGCCGATGGCCTTCACGATCACCTTCGCAATGGTGGGCTCGCTTGTGCTGTCGATGACTTTGGTGCCAGTGCTGGCGGCCATGATTTTGAAACCGAAGGAAGAGCGCGACACGTTCCTGGTGCGGCGCGCCAAGCGTATTTACTTGCCCTTGCTCGATTGGGCGCTTGAGCGCAAGAAGCTGGTCGTGGGCTCTGCCATCGTGCTGCTATTGGCATCGCTGGCGCTATTTCCTTTCCTCGGCAAGGAGTTCATGCCTCAACTCCAGGAAGGAACCATTCAGTTCCGGGTCACAGGCATCCCTTCAACGTCGTTGGATGAATCGATCAGGGTGTCACACACAGTGAGTGCAGAACTGCACAAACAGTTTCCGCAGATCCGATCGGTATTGGCAACCATCGGTCGCGCTGAGGGAGGAGAAACCACAGACGTGAACTACATGGAATTCAATCTCGACACGAAGCCACCCAAGGAATGGCCAGAGCAGATTTCCTACGGAAAACTTGCGTCCAACATGCAGGAGGCACTGGAGAAAGTCGTTCCCACGGCGGTGTTCGGCGCGACTCAGCCCATCCAGTCGCGCGTGGAGGAACTGATCTCGGGAGTGCGTGCGACGTTGGCGCTGAAGCTCTATGGAGAAGACTTGGCAACGCTCGATCGACTGACCGCGAAGATACAAGGCGTGCTCGGCAAAGTGCCTGGCGTGGCCGACCTGTCGGCTGAGGCGAACAAAGGAAAGCCGCAGCTCATCATCAAGGTCAATCGGGAAGCAGCCTCGCGCTTCGGCATCAACGCCGACGAAATCCTGGAAGTGGTTCAGTCGGGAATTGGTGGCAGCGCGGTCTCCACGCTGATCGACGGCACCAGGCGCTTTGAGATCGCCGTGCGGCTGTCCGACGATTTTCGGCTGAGTCCTGCCGCAATCGCCAGCATACCCATCCGCACCAAAGAGGGCGCTTTGGTGCCTTTCTCCCAAGTCGCCTCGATTGAACTGGACGAAGGCTATTCGTTCATCCGCCGCGAGTCGCTGCAGCGATATTCGGTTCTACAGATGGATGTCAAGGGCCGCGACGTGGACAGTTTCGTCAAGGAAGCCAATGAGCAACTGAAGCAGCAGGTCGAAATGCCGACCGGCTATTGGGTCGAATGGGGAGGCTCCTTCGAAAACCAGCAGCGCGCCATGGCACGGCTTGCGGTCATCGTGCCGCTCACGATCGGCCTGATCTTCATCCTGCTCTATACCGCCTTCAACTCGGTACGCCACGCAACGATCATCATTGCGAACGTCCCGTTCGCCATCATTGGAGGCATCGTGGGCCTGTTTATCAGCGGCCAGTACCTCTCGGTGCCATCTGCCATCGGTTTCATCGCGGTATTTGGCGTGGCGATGTTGAACGGCATTGTGATGATGACCTTTCTTAACGACCAGCGACGCCAGGGCCTGTCAATACGGGATGCGGTTCGGCAGGGAGCAGCGCTGCGGCTGCGACCCGTGTTGATGACAGCCTCAGTCGCGATCCTGGGCCTGATCCCGATGCTGTTGTCGACCGGTGTCGGAGCGGAAACGCAACGCCCCCTTGCCACGGTGGTCGTGGGAGGCCTCTTCACGTCGACCGCCTTGACGCTGCTGATCTTGCCGCTTATCTACGAGTGGGCAGAGCAGCGCGCCGACCGGCGCAAGGCAGCAGCCCAGCAATCCAGTCAACAAGGAGACGCACCATGAAGGAAATCAAGGCCTACGTACATAGCAACCGCGTGGCTGCGGTCATTGCCGCGCTCAAGAACTCGGGGGCCTGGGGCGACGATGCCACCGGGCGGCGCCATAACCTAACCCTGTACATCGTCAAGGGCTCGTTGACGCCGCTTTATGAGGCCGAACGTCGCTACTCCATTGAACTGGGCGACGAAGTGGTGAACGAGTACAAACTGGAGCTCCATTGTGACGACGTGCAGGTCGACGAGTTCGTGGAAATCATTGCGACCGCAGGACGAACCGGGTCGCCAGGCTCGGGATGGATCTATGTAATGGATGTCCAGAGCGAGCGTGCCATCGCCTGATCCACGGTTGGTTCTGCTTGCGCCTTGGCGGCGCGACCGCCGGAGGCCGCTCTCCAGGCATGCCTTGCAGGCGAGGCATGATGATTGCCCTTGGCATGAATGCTCTGCCCAGCATTGCCGGCTGCGCGTCATTCCTGCAGGACGCGGGGATTTTCAGCAGGGGGGCGCACTGTAGAGGTGATCGAGGTGGGCAAAGCGACTATCTCGATTTTCTGTACTACTCGTTTGTGGTCGGCATGATGTGCCAGGTGTCGGACGTTCAGGTCACTTCCAGAGAGATGCGGCGCCTGACGCTGGTGCATGGCGTCCTCTCATTCGCATTCAACATGCTGGTGCTGGCGCTGTCGATCAATGTGGTGGCGAGCACCACGTAGAAGAATATCGCCCGAGCGCTTGCGACTCAGGGCATGGGACGACGCGGCAACGGACCACTTTCACTGCAGCGCTGCGCGCTCTCTCTGGAGGGCATTCAACGCTTGCCGCGCGCGCTGCACTTCGTTGGCGAGCATTTGCTGGCGTTGCCAGAACGGCCCCACCAGTCTGCGGCCTTGCCGGTCGCCTTCCTGGACGTTCCGGGCTTGCTCTTGTCGTGCTTGCGCGTCCCGTAGCTGGCCCGCAGCACTGGCAATGTCCCTGTCCAATTGCTGCCCCCGAGCTGCACGCGCATCGGCGTCGCGCAAAAGCTGCTCTCGCATGGCAGTCAGATCGCGCTGCGCGGCTTGAGTTGCCTGCGCGTTGGGCGGATGCGGCTCGACGAGCAGTTCGTCCGTGCGCTTGGCACCTGGTTGTGGCGAATCAGCGTAGACGACTTCCCCGCTGGGCAGCACCGACTTGTACAGTGTTCGCTGGTCTCCCATGGCCGTGCACGCTGCCGTCAGCGCAAGGACGGTTGCAGCGGTCCGTACCAGAGCCAGAGGCCAAGGGCGGGCGGCCCTGGCGGACGCGCAAGCATCAGTGGTGCCCACCGCCATGATGGCCTCCATGGTGCATGGGTGCATACCCCCCCGGGTAGCCGTGCTGCGCTCTCTCACCATAGCTGCGACCGTAGTAGCTCCCACCGTAGTAGTGCTGGCCTGCATGGTATCCGAGGTAAGAATAGCCTAGGTAAGAGCTGCCGTAGTAGGCGGGGACGGGGTACCGTCCAGACAGGATGCGGGCCCGGAGGGCCTGATCGCCGTCGCTGCGGCCCTGAACATAGCGCAGCACGCCATCGCTGACTCCGGCTGCGCGCTGTTGCGCGAAGTCCTGGGGCGTCAGCACGAAGGCAGCGCCCCGCTGTTGGATCTGGGCAATGATTGCTGCATCGCTGTCTCCTCGCGTGCTCATCGCCACCACCTCGTCGATCCGCAGGGGCAGGGGCGCCGCCAGACCGGGCTGAGCGACGGCACACCCGGTGATTGCCGCGGCCACAAGCAGCGCAAAGGCCAATGAAACCCATCTCATCGCAGCTCCAAGTCGATCTGTGGTCAGGTTCGAGTCAGATCTTCGGGGAACGTTCCGACAACTCGCCGCTCCGATTGAGAGGGATGCGAGGCTTGAAACCAGGCGCACAATTGCGCAGACAAGGTCGCCCGTGGCAAAGCCAAGGCCATCGCGGCTGTCTTACCGATGCGTTGAACTAATGGAGCAGATTTATGGGACTGTTGAATAGAATTTTAGGCGGGCATGGCGGTGGTCATCACGGCGGAGGTCATGGTGGCGGCCACGGCGGCTATGGGTATGGTGGCTATGGCGGCGGAATGCCTCCAGGCGGCGTTCCGCCTCCACCCCCTGCTGCGCCGCCGGTCGTGGCGTGCCCGGCGTGTCGCGCTGCCAATGCGCCGGGCGCGCGGTTTTGTCAACAATGCGGTGGGTCGTTGATTGCCACTGCCTGTACCCAGTGCGGTACCGCTGTACAGCCCGGGGCGAAATTCTGCGCGCAGTGCGGAAAGGCGACCGCCTGATTCTGGCGTGGCAACTGGATCGCGCCTGGTGTGCTTTGCCGCATCTCCCAACTGCGAAGGCTACATTGTCATCTTGAGCTGGCCCCTTGAATGACAGGACACGGTCTATCGCTTATCTTTAAAGATAGGAGTAGGACTGTGAGTACGACTAGGAATACGGATACCGTCGAAGTGATCATGAGGGACCAGCGCCGCAGGCGCTGGTCCCTTGCAGAGAAGGCCGCACTGGTTCGTCGAAGCTACGAACCTGGCATGAGCGTGTCGCTCGTCGCACGTCAGGAAGGCGTTGCCGCCAGCCTGCTGTTCCAGTGGCGCAAGCTGGAGCGGCAAGGGGCGCTGACGGCTGTATCGGCGGGCGAGGCTGTGGTGCCGGCTTCGGAACTGGCAGCCGCTCGTGCCGAGATCGCCAAGCTACAGCGCGTGCTTGGCAAGAAGACGGTGGAGAACGAGATCCTCAAGGAAGCTGTGGAGTACGCCGCAGAAAAAAAGTGGATTGCGCGCTCGCCCTTGCTGGACGGGGACGGCCAGTGAAGGCCGTCTGCCAGGCCCTTGGGTTGGCGCGCTCGAACATTCATCGCTTGCAAGCTCGCCCCGAGTCCTGGATCGACGCCCGGACACGACGCACGGCGCCTGCAAGCGACGTGGCCTTGCTCGACGAGATCAAGGCCCAGATCACCGAGTTGCCGACCTATGGCTACCGGCGTGCCTGCGCATTGGTGAACCGGCATCGAGCCACCACCGGTGCGCCGCGAGTGAACGCCAAGCGCATCTACCGCGTGATGGGGGCTCATGCATTGCTGCTACCGAAGGCGCCGAGACGGCGCCAGTCCAGCCGGCCCCATGAGGGCAAGGTGGCCGTCGCGCACAGCGACATGCGCTGGTGCTCGGACGGCTTCGAGATCAAGTGTGATTCTGGGCAGACCGTGACCGCGACCTTCACCAAGGACTGCTGCGACCGTGAGATCCTGGCCTATCGGGCATGGGAGGGCAAAGGGCTGCCGGGCGAGCCGGTGCGCGAAATGCTCATCGAGGCCGTGGAGAAGCGCTTCGGCAGCGTCGAGGGTGTTCCCAGTACCCACGCCTTGGAGTTCCTCTCGGACAACGGGGGCGCCTACATCGCTGCCGAGACCCGGCAGATCGCTCGACAGCTGGGCCTGAGCCCAGTCAACACACCCGTGTGCAGCCCCCAGAGCAACGGCATCGCCGAGAGCTTCGTGAACACGTTCAAGCGCGACTACGTCAGCCGCATGGACCTTGCCGATGCGAGAACGGTGATGGCGCAGATGGCCGCAGCCTTCGAGCACTTCAATGAGGTGCATCCGCACTCGGCATTGAAGATGAAATCACCCAGGGAGTTCAGGCAGCATCGCGCTGCCCACCAGCGTCTTGCTCAGATCGAGCAGACGCTACATTGCGAATAGCCCGTGTCCTGAAATACGGGGGCAAGATCAATCTTGAGGTTTGTATATGTAGTTGCGTGCCTGAGCAGCGCAGATGCCCACCGCGCACGGCTTGGCAGGCAGCGGTTTGGCAGCAGGCGCATTCGCCTACTCGCCCAACCGTTGTCTTCGCGCGGCTAACTGCCTCCGCGGTCGGGCACGGCACCGCTGGCGACGAAACAAGCGATTGCGATTGCCATCGCAGTTTCGCTTGCGTTTAGGCAGCCTCGAATGTTTGCGTTCAGGGCGGGGCTGAGCCGCAGCGGCAGCGGCAGCCGGCAGCGGCAGCCGGATGCGTTATCGCAAAATCCACGCTGCCAATGGATCGAAGAATGGCTGCAGCAACTGTTCAGTGACTAAGAAATGTTGATTTCTCATCCATGGTTCGGCCCCGGCGTGGCGGCGTTGATCGCGGCACCGCTGGCGCTCTTGATCCAGCGTGCTGGCACTATGGTGCTGCGACGGGTGACCCGCGGGGCACCTGTGCTTCACACAATGCTGCTCCATGTGCAGCCAGCCGTGCGGTCGGCCCTGCCACTCGCCGCATTGCAACTCGTATGGCAGGTCGCCCGGCGCTCGCCAGATCGGCGCCAGCCTTCTGGCCTCCGCGGGCTTGATCGGCATCGTCGCAGGCCTGGCCGCCAAGCCTGTATTCAGCAACCTGATCGCCGGCCTGCAGATCGCGCTGGCGCAGCCAATCCGCATCGGCGACGTGCTGGTCGTCGAGGGCGAATGGGGCCAGGTCGATGAAATCGCCGGCACTTTCGTGAGGCTCAAGATCTGGGACGACCGACGGCTCATCCTTCCCCTCAGCTACTCCATCGAGAAGCCGTTCCAGAATTGGGCGTGCAGGGCTGCGCAACTGCTGGGCTCGCTCTCCATCAATGCCGACTACGGCCTGCCGCTCGCGCCGCTGCGCGAAGAGGTCAAGCGCCTGGTCAAGGCCGCGCCCGAATAGGACGGCCGCTTCTTCAACCGCGAGCGGACTGAGCGTTCGCGCGGTCTACACCGAGACATTGAAACGCTTTTTTGTTTCGGTGTCGTGAAGCGGGCTCCAGTCACGATGCGATGGCATCATTGATAGGTCTACTCCAACCAGAATACCGATGAAACGATTCCTTCTTCTGCTCGGCATCGCCGTGGCGGCCATCGTGCCGGCGGCAATCTTCCGTTACAGCGGGTTTCGCCCCAATCCGGTACTGGACACCGCAGTCTTCGGTGTTGCCGTATTAGCCGCAGGCTTCATGTTGTCCTGGGGGGCCGAGGCGGCTGAAAAACGAATCTCGCAAGGCCTGGTGCTGGCCCTGGTGGCCTTGGTTACCGTGCTGCCCGAGTATGCGGTCGACATGTACTACGCGTACCAGGCGGGCAAGGCTCCGGAATCCAACTATGTCCACTACGCGGCCGCGAACATGACGGGAGCGAACCGGCTGCTGGTTGGCGTGGCATGGCCGCTGATGGCGATCCTTCACTGGTTTCGAACGCGCGAGCGCAGTATCAGGTTAGCGACGGTCAACGTCGTGGAGATAGGTTTCCTGCTGGTTGCAAGTCTCTACGCGTTCGTGATCGTCCTCAGGAATCGGATCAGCCTCGTCGACACGGTCGTGCTGATCGGTATTTTCGGGGCCTACCTGTGGGTGACAGGGCGCATGCCCAAGGTTGAGTCTGGCCTGGAGGCCGACGACGAGCCCGGACCGGCCGCGGCGCTGGCGACCCTGTCGCCTGCCCGTCAATGGACCTGGATGGGCGGGCTCACGATCGTGGCCGCCGCGGTGATCCTTGCTTCGGCCGAACCGTTCGCCGAATCGATCGTCGCCTCGGGACGGGTGCTGGGGATCGACGAATTCCTGCTCATCCAATGGCTCGCCCCCTTGGCCAGCGAGGCGCCCGCCGTCGTGATCGCGGTGCTGTTCGTGCTCTCGGGCCGCGCCGAGGGCGGCCTGACGACGATGATCAGCGACAAGATCAATCAGTGGACGTTGCTGGTCGGCATGCTGCCGCTGGCGATGAGCGTGGGCGCAGGTGCGCTGACGTCGATGCCACTCGACGCGCGACAGCACGAGGAATTCTTCCTGACCGCGGCGCAGTCCTTGTTCGGCGTGGCGTTGCTGCTGCGCCTGCGTTTCAGCTTGGTGTCGGCAATCACGCTCGCGGCGCTGTTCTCGGTTCAGTTGGTGGTGGCCTTCATTTTTCGGGAGGATGCGCAACGCGCCATCGATGCGCTGACCATGCTCGCCTGGGTCTACCTGGCGCTGGCGGCGGTGATCTTTGTGACTGGTGCGCCGAGCGCGTGGCGTGTAGTCGGCGCGTTGCGCACGGCGGCAACTCGTCAGAGGCTTGAGGCAGCCGCTCCGGCAGGCTCCGGGGCGACGGCCGCCGCACCAAAGAAATGAGAGCCCTACTTGCCGATTAACGGGAGCTGCCATGACGCACGAGGCCACTTCGATGATCTCCCGCCGGCATCAACTGGTCTTCCTGTGCGCGTACATAGCTCCAGGGTTCGGAGGCCGCATTCATGCGCAGTCCTCGGCCAATGACTTCATCGCTGGGGAAATCGTCAAGATCGATGCCGAGCGCGGCGAGGTGACGCTGCGCCACGAACCGATCGCACACCTTCACCTACCCGCAAGGACGACGATCTTCCGCTACGTGGATGCCAGGGTGATCCTTCGGGCCAAGGCGGGCGACAAGGTCCGATTCCGGGCCGACCGCTTCGAGGGGACGCTGCGAGTGACGGCAATCCTGGTGCCGGGTACGGGCGTGCCAGGGGCGGCACAATCGAGTCCAACCTTCAGAAAATGAACCGAATATGAGCGAGCCCGGGAAAGTTCGTCTGGACCTCCCGCTGGTGCTGCCCGATGTCGACGATGCGAATGACCGCAGACTGAGGCCCTACGGCGTGCGCCAGCCAACCCGGTGCCCAGCGGCCGTCGCGTCGTGACGGATATCGTCCTCGGTGTGCAAATAGATGCTGGTCGTGCTGATGTTGGCATGGCCCAGGTTGTCGCGGACCACTTTCAGGTCGACTTTCTCGCTTAGATGGCTTCCGGCGGTGTGGCGAATCCAGTGGGTCGATGCCTGCTCCAAGTGGGATGCGGCCGCCTCGAAATCGGGACCACGCCGCCGCAGTGCGGCCGCGCTGGTATGCATTACCCCCTTGACGAGTTCGTGGATGGCGCTCCGCGCCATCGGCTTGATCGGAGCGATCAGCGTCATCACCAGCGGCGTGCCTTCGCCCTCCAGTGGAAGCGGGTTCAAGGCGTGGGCCTTGCGGTAGCGCATCAACTCGGCCATCAATTCGCCCGTGGCCGGCACCAGGCGGGTCTTGCTGCCCTTGCCGGTGATTTCGAGCCACCAACGCTCGCGCCCATCGGCGCCGCGCCGGCTGAAGAAGCCACTCATGCTGCCATCGCAGATCTCGGACACGCGCAGCCCACCGATGTAGAGCAAGGAAAACAGCCATCGGCAGCGCGATGCGTGCAGCCTTTCGCGCTCGCTGCTCACGGGCATCGCCTCGATCGCGGCCTTAACCAAGTTCCAGTGTTCCTCTGGCAGAAAACGGCTCACACGAGGTGCTGCCTGCCGGCGCTTGCGCCGGCTCAGCGCCAGCGGATTGCCGGCCAAGTGTCCGGCCTCCACAAGCCACGAGAACATGGCGTTGAGGATCGACAAAGCCTGGCGCAGGCTCGAGGCCCCCAGCGGGCCGGCAAAGGGGCGCCAGCGCGGCGAGTTGCGCCCCGGTTTTTGGCCTGGCGCCATGACCCAGCGCTCGGCCGGCTGCGGATCCCCAAGGAAGCGCTGGTAGAGCAGAAGGTCTTCGTGCGTGAGGTCCGAGAGGGCTACGCCGCGCTGCAGGACGCACCACAGCAGGAGGCGTTCGGCTTCCTTGCGATAGCTGGCGAGCGTGGCAGGTGAATCGGCGTAGCGGGCCAGCCAAGCCAGAACAGCCGAGCGGTCGTCGACCGCGGCCAGTTGCGAGCGCGTGCTGGCGCGATTGCGGCCACGGCTGCCATCCAGATGGGCCGGCACCGTCATTTGATCCAGGCTGACGAGGGCATTCATGCGGAGCTACGCGCAATAGAGGGACATCAGCAAGATTGTGGACATTAGAAAACTTATGTCCATAGACTGAGAATTAATTCAATGAATTGAACGTATTACGTTGTATTATTTATTCATGAATACCGAAATTGAACTCCAGAGCGACATTGAAACCCTCCGGGGGCGATTTACGGAAACAAAAGACCTCTATCGTGAGGTTTGCGCGTTGCTGTTCTTCCGCTATGGCATCACCCCCACGGCAAGCAAGCTGTACCAGTTTGTGCGCAAGGGCTCGATGAGTGCGCCGGCGGAGGCGCTGGCCAAGTTCTGGGAGGATCTGCGCAGCAAGGCGCGCGTCGAAATCGACCATCCGGATCTGCCGCCCGAACTCAAAACGAGCGCGGCGGAGGTCATCGCCGAGTTGTGGCGGCAGGCCACGGCCGCTGCGCGCCACGAACTCGCGGCGCTGCGCCTGGAGGACCAGGCCGCGGTCGAGCAGGCTCAGGGCGAGGAAGCTCGGGCTCGCCAAGCGGCAACCGAGGCGCTGGCCACCGCCGATACCCTGCGTCAGCAGCTGAGCGCGACCCAGGAATCGCTCCAGCAACGGCAAACTGACCTGGAGGCAGAGCGGCGCGCCCATGCCGGCGCCGTGGCCAGGTTGCAGGAGTTGCAGCGCCATCTCGAGGAAGCGCGCCATCAGCAGGAGCGAGTGCGGGTGGATTTCAGCGCCGAATTAGCCAAGGCACGGGAGGCCGTGGACGCGGCGAACGCTCGTTCGGACGCCGCCGAGCGGCGCGCGCTGCTGGAGATCGACCAGGAGCGCCAGGCCCGGATCAAGGCCGACAAGCAGCTCGAGGCGCTGCGTGGCCAATTGGCGCAGGCCGAAGGCCGCCATCGCGAGAGCTTGCTGGCGCAGGCCGACGCCGTTACGCGGCTGCAGGTCAAGGCCGATGCGGCCGAGGTGTCGCAACGAGAACTGACGGCCAGCAATCGCGGCCTTGTTGACGATCTTCAGGCGACGAGGGAACGACTCGCGGTGGCCCAACAAGAAGCGACGCAATTCAAAGCCGAAGCACAGACGCTTCGCGCGCTGCTGGAGCGGCTCTCGCCGCCGGAACCGGTGCCGCCGCCGCAAGAAGTGCCAGCCTCAAAGGCCGCCAAGACCGGTGCGCGAAAGGTTCGATAGCTCGGTAAGTGCGGTGTGTGCGGCACGTGTCCCCAACTCATGGGTCAGCAGCTCCGGCCGCCTTGCGCAGGGCGCGCAGTTCCAGACGCGCAGACTCGCGGATCTCTTCGCGGTCTAGTTCGACAGCGGTGTCGTCGACCCAGGTTTCCCAGAGGCTTTCGAGCCAGGCCTGCCGGGTGCTGAACGCCTCGACTGCGTAGTCGAGCCAACTGGCGTAGCCGGCGGGCGGTGGCAATGGCTTTTGAATGGTGAAGAGAATATCTCCTGAAGATGAAGTGCGATCATCCGACACAGAGCGCCATCCGACAAATCGAGCAGGCACTTCAGGCTCGTTGTGCATGGGATTGGCCAGCAACGAAGGAGCAAACGATGATCGGCTGGTGGATAGTTGTTGCAGCTCAGACACCCGAGGAGCGTGACCAGGCGGTGGACCGAAGGGCGGCCGTTCTCGCGAACTGGGAGGTCGGACCCGGCGGCATCGAGTGGCTGCATCAACTCGTGAAGGCGGGGTCGGCGATCCAACTCTCCTTCAGCGGCTACCCGAACCGCTACACCGCCAAAGCCAGCGATGTGCTGCCGCTGCTTGCTGACGGACCGCCGGTGCACAGGGGGCCTGCCATCATTGGCGATGACTATGTGATGCCCCCGAACTGGAAGGGCAATTTGATCTTTCACGCAGAGAAGATTGCCGCTTGTCCTCCCAATCAACTATTGACCATCGACGCTTGGGATCAATCGTGATCGTCCAGCTCGGAGCCAAGGCCCGGCACGGACTTTTCTGATCACGGCATTTCGCTCCCAGGTCCCGTCGACGAGACGACCGTTCGCATTGTGCGGCGTGACGTTCCAGGAGGAAAATCATGAGCATGACCAAGAAAGCAAGTCAGATGAAGGTGCCTCGCCCCGTTTCGCTGCCGCGGGGGCGCGGCATTTCTTCCCGGCCACGGATCGAGGAGCACGCACTGGAGAACCTGCTTAAGCGGTTCGATCCGAAGCTGCACGGTGGAGAGGTGATGGCTTGGCGTCCTGTTGGGGTTGAGGTGTTGCCGTGACCACGAAGGAGGTGCGCGGCGATGCAATTGCCCAGGCCCTTGCAAACACGCGGATTGCGGGCCATGAACCCAAGCCACGATTTCTGGCGGACGTTGCAGCGGTGGTTGCCGGCACGATGACATATGACCAAGCTGTACGTGCCAGCGCGGCAAGGGCTCGAGGTCGCAATGGATCGGAGCCGCTCCCGGCCCTCCGAGGTATGGAGAACCGATCACCCGAGTGATCGGCAGGGGGGGCCGATCCCGCGTGATCGGAGCAGCCTGCATAAGCAAGACGTCTTTAATGACTTTGAGGCTTATGAGCTAAAACTGGCCGTATCCCGGCTTAGCCTCTCCTTGCTCAGGCCGGGGTTGCGGTTGGCGTTGAGCACGCAGCTCTCGGTGATGATGGCCGTGCCTTGTCCATCGACCTCGATGCCGCCGCCCTCCAGCACGAGCTTGGTACGCAGCCGCTGCACCCCGGCCGCGCCCGTCACGTACTCGGCGACCTCGGCGTCGGCCTCGTGCTCCTGCTTGCGACCCCAGCCGTTGAAGTTGAAGTCGACCCCGGCCCACTGGCCCGAGGCGCCGTTGCGCACGAAGACGGGGCCGGTGTCGCGCATCCAGAGGTCGTCGACCGGCTGCACCTCGAGCTGCACCCGGTTGCCGCACAGGCGGGCCGCGAGGTCGTGGTCTTCCTCGTTCACCAGCATGCGCACGGGCTCGAAGGCCGCGATCGTGCGCGCGACGAGCGCCAGGTGCTCGCGCACCGGCTTCAGCAGGCGCCGGCCCCAGACGTCTTCATTGGGGCCGAAGGACATCCAGGTGGCACGATGCGGGTCGCCTTCGTCGGGCATGTGCCAGGACTCGGGTGCCGCCGCCATCGACGGCACGGCCAGTCCCAGCGGCGCGAGGCTCAGGCCGCCCAGCAGGCGGCGACGGGTCAGGGGAGGGGGCATGCGCATGTCGGTGTCCTGCTACACGGGTTCCTGCTGCGTCGTGCAGTGGATGCCGCCACCGCCCGCGGCGATGGCGTCGATGTTCAGCTGCACGATCTGGTGGCTGGGCAACTGGGCCGCCAGCGCATTGCGGGCCGCCGAGTCGGCGACAGCATCGCCGAATTCGGGCAGGAAAAGGGCCTTGTCGGTGATCAGGAAATTCACGTAGCCGGCGGCGAAGTCCTTGCGGGCGAACTCGGGTCGCACCTTGCCAGGCGTTTCCAGCACGACGATCTGCAGGGCACGGCCGCGTGCGTCGGTGGCCGTGCGCAGCAGTTCCAGGTGGCGCCGTGTCACCTTGTGGTCGAAGGAGGTGTCGTCGTTTTCCAGTGCCGCGACGATCACGCCCGGCTTGATGAAGCGGGCATAGAAGTCGGTATGGCCGTCCGTGATGTCGCGGTTGGCGATGCCCGGCAGCCAGATGATCTTTTCCAGGCCCAGCAGTCGCTTGAGCTCGACTTCGGCGTCGGCCTTGCTGACGCCCGGATTTCGGTTGGCGTTGAGCACGCAGCTCTCGGTGATGATGGCCGTGCCTTCGCCGTCGACTTCGATGCCGCCGCCTTCCATCACGAGCCGGCTGCGCAGCAGCGGAACACCGGACAGTTCGGCCATGCGCGCGGCCACCGTGGCGTCGCGAGCGTGCGGCTGCTTGTTGCCCCAGCCGTTGAAATTGAAGCTCACCGCGGCGCGCTCGCCGCGGGCGTTGCGAACGAAGACGCAGCCGGTGTCGCGCATCCAGAGGTCGTCGATCTCATGCTGGATCAGTTGCACATTGGAGCCGCAGAGCTGCCGGGCCGTGGCGAAATCGTCCGCGCCCACAAGCATCTTGACCGGTTCGTAGACGCTGATCGCGTTGGCGATGCGCGCCAGGGCCTGCTGCACGGGCTGGCGCATGGGCGCGGTCCACACGGATTCGCGGGCGGCGAAGGCCATCCAGACTGCGCGGTGCGGAGCGCTTTCGTCGGGCATGCGCCAGGCTTCGGCGGGCTGCGGGGAGGGCGAAGGGGCGTTCGGGGAGGGTGTTGGAAAAGGAGCCGGCATGGGGAACAAGGCTTGGGAGCCGCCACCGCCACTACCGCCGCCGCCGCATGCGGCAAGGATGCCGCTCATGAATCCGAGGCTGCCAAGGCCCATCAGGGCACGTCGAGTCGTCATTGAAAAAATCTACGGGTAACTACTGAGGCATCGGATTCTGTCGACCTTTACTCATTTGAAAAACTGATCTTTTCTGGACTGATTGGGCAATCCAGCTCATGAATTGGATGTCAGCCCTTGGAATACGCCAGCAGGCTGTCGAATACCTGCCGAACGAGCGGCAGGCGCGGCTCGCCCTCGGTGCGCGAGATCCAGAGCGTGCCGAGCGGCAGGCTCGGGTATGCGGCGAGGTGCCGCAACTGGCCGCTGCGCAAGGCTTCGTCGGCCAGCAGGCGCGACAGGAGCGTCACGCCATGGCCGCGCAAGGCGGCATCGAGCAAAAGGCGCGGATCGTCGTAGATCGCGAGCTTGCGCAGGTTGCCGAAATGCTCACGGATGAAGGGGCCGATGCGGTCGCTCGTGAGGTCGGTTTCCAGGCAGAGCATTCCCGGGGGTTGTCCGTCGGAGTCCGGGCGCACGACGGCCACGAGCTCGTCGTCGAGCAGCGGGACTTCGAGCACGCCGCGCTGCTTGAGCGGTTCGCGCGTGATGGCGATGTCGACGTCCATCTCGTCGATATAGCGCGCGGTTTCGTCGATGGAAATGATCGGACAGAGCGCCGGATGCTCCTGCAGCAGCCGGTCGACGCGCGGTTGCAGCCAGCCCTTGACGACCGGCGCCGGACAGACCAGCGTGACGAGGCTGTCGTCCATGTAGGTCTCGATGCGGCTCAGGCCGCTGCGGATCTGGTCGAGCGATTTGCCCACGCTGTCGAGCAGCAGTCGGCCGGAGACGGTCAGCTCGACGCCGCGACCTTTGCGCCTGAACAGCGGCTGGCCGACTTGCTCCTCGAGTTGCGCGATCTGATGGCTCACGGCGGACTGGGAGATGCAGAGTTCTTCCGCGGCGCGCGAGTAGCTTCCCAGGCGGGCGGCTGCTTCGAAGCCGATCAGGAATCTGAAGGAAGGCAGTCTGGCGTTCGACATGGTGCGGGGGATCCTTTGGGGGTGATTCGATGCTAATGCTCGGTGGACGGGAGTCTGCTTGGATGCCTCCATATCGCACACAATGTGCATTATGTTAAATAAAATGAAGACTCGAATCTATGGACGATTGCCGGCAGCCCCCGCTGCCGGCTGCCTGGTTCAAGGCTGGAAATACAGATCCGAGAAACTTCCCCGGATGTGCTCCCCCGTCGGCGCATAGTCGCGCACCTTCTTCGCCACGACCGTGATCGCCGGATTGGCCCCCAGTTCGATCGACGGAATGTCCCGGTGCACGATCTGCTGGAAGTCGGTGAACAGCTGCCGGCGCCTGCCTTCATCAACTTCGACCGCAGCCGCCTCCAGCAGACGATCGACTTCAGGATTCACGTAGTGCGGCGCATTGGAGAACGGCAGCCCGATCTTGAAGTTCTTCGACCAGAACACCCGCTGCACGCCCACAGTGGGATCGAAAAGATTCGTGAGGCTTTCCAACGTCAGGTCGAAGGCGCGATCCGTATAGGCCTTGGTGACGTAGGTCGCGAAGTCGTAGCTCTCGACTGCCGCATCGATGCCGACTCGCCCCAGCGACTGGCGCACGAAGTCCGCCGCGCGCCGTTCCTGGAAGGGGTTGAAGAGCACCCGCAGCTTCAGCCGCGTACCGCCGGCACCGCGCTTGAAGCCGGCCGCGTCGAGCGCCGCCTCGGCTTCCTTCGGATTGAACGGATACGGCTGGATGCTCGCATCGTGATAGCGCGAGATGCCCTTCCCTATCGGCGATGCCGACGGCGTCCCGTAGCCGTACCACACCGTCTTCGCGAACGCATTGACGTCGATGGCCTGCGCGATCGCCTTCCGCACCTCGAGCTTCTGCAGCGCGGGCGTGTCCAGGTTGAAGTAGATCTGCTGATGGCTGCCCAGGTACGGCGAGATCCGCGTGTCGATCTCGATCCCGGCCAGCTTCCTGAACCGCTCCACGTCCGACAGCGGAATGCCGCCCGTCCCGTTCGCGAGATCGGCCGCGCCCGACTCCAGCGCCGCAGCGCGCGCCGCGGCGTCGAGCAAGAAGCGCACCACGACGCGGTCCAGGTATGGCTTGGGCTTGTCCCAGTAGTTCGGATTGCGCTCCAGGATGATGTGGCTGCCCTGCACCCACTCCTTGAACACGAAGGGCCCGGTGCCCACCGGCGCGCTGTTGTACTTGCTGGCGGCGATGTCCGTGCCTTCGTACAGGTGCTTCGGCACGATCGGCGATTCGGTCGAGGCCAGCGCCGTCAGCAGGAACGGCGACGGTTTGCTCAGCACGATGACTGCCGTGTACGGGTCGGGCGTCTTCACCTCCACCACGTTGGCGAAAGTGCCGCGTCCTCGCGGGTGAACCTGCTTGAGCGTCAGGATCGAGAAGGCCACGTCGGCCGACGTGAAGTCCTTGCCGTCATGCCATTTCACGCCCTTGCGCAGCTCGAAGGTGTATTGCAGGCCGTCCTTGCTCTGCGACCACGCCGTGGCGAGCAGCGGTTTCGGCTTGAGCTCGTAGTCGTAGGTCAGCAGGCCCTCGACGATCTTCGGGCCGATCTCGGCGTTGCCGCCGGCGGTCGTTGTCAGAGGAACGATCGAGGAAGGAACGGGATTGATCAGCCAGTTCAACGTGCCGCCTTGGCGCGGCTGGGCCGCGGCAGTCAGCGCCGCGAAGGCGAAAGCGGCGGCCACGGCCGTTGCCGCACGGTGCGGGGTCGACCGCGTGTGATTCCGGAACGTCATGTCTTCTTGCTCAGAAAGCCGGGATCACCGCGCCCTTGTATTTGTCCTGGATGAACTTGCGGACTTCCGGTGTGTGCAGCGCGGCCACCAGCTTCGTAACGGCCGGCGAGCTCGCGTTGTCCTTGCGCGAAGCGATGAAGTTGGCATAGGGCGACTTCTGGCCGCTCTCGATGAAGAGCGCGTCCTTGCCCGGATCGAGCTTCGCCTCGAGCGCGTAGTTGGTGTTGATCAGCGCCAGGTCCACGTCGGGCAGCGCGCGCGGCAGCTGGGCCGATTCGAGCTCGCGGATCACAAGCTTCTTCGGGTTGGAGACGATGTCGCGTGCGGTCGACTTGATGTTGGACGGGTCCTTCAGCTTGATCAGCCCTTCCCGCGCCAGCAGCGACAGCGCGCGGCCCGAGTTCGACGGATCGCTCGGACTCGCGACCACGGCGCCCTCGCGCAGCTCCGAAGTCTTGCGGATCTTCTGCGAGTACGCGCCGAAGGGCTCGATGTGCACGTCGCTGTTGGGCACCTCCACGATGTCGGTCTTGCGGTCCTTGTTGAAGGACTCTAGGTACGGCCGGTTCTGGAAGAAATTGGCGTCCAGCTGCTTGTCGCTCACCGCCAGGTTCGGCTGCACGTAGTCGTTGAATACGCGCACCTGCAGGTCGACGCCCTGCGCCTTGAGTTGCGGCCGGATGAACTCGAGGATCTCGGCGTGCGGCACCGGCGAAGCAGCCACGCGCAGCACCTCCTGTGCGTGTGCGGCGGCACCGAGGCCTGCAAGGGCAGCAAGCGTCATCGCGGAGAAAGCGCGTCGGGATGAAAGCAACATGGTTCGGGGTTCCCTCGGGAAATATGAAATAGGTTTTGTCGGAGGCCTTCTTCACGCATCAAGCGAGAAGGCCGGGGCGCCGCAGGTTAGCCGCGCAGCCCTTTCGCTCAAACAACGGATGGGCGCTTCCATATCTGTTTTTCGCATGCACGAGCTTGCAAGCCCGTGCCGCCGCTTCTTATGCATGCACCGGCTAAGCAATCCCAAAAGCCTTCTTTGGCGAGCGTGCAGGCCGCGCGTAGCCTGCGCCGTTCCTTCCTTTTCCCACCGAGGAATCCGCAGATGAACGATCGTTTGAACCGCGTGCACGCATCGCGCTCCGCCGCCGTGAAGGCCGGCCTCGACCATCCCGTGATCGACACGGATGTCCATGTCAACGACTACGCGCCCGTGCTCGAGGACTACGTCGCGCAGTACGGCGGCAACAAGCTCGTCGATGCGCTGCGCAAGGCGCTGGGCGGGCGCTTCGTCACGCGCAACGGCGGCGGCAAGGACTGGTACCAGCAGACGCCCGAGGAGCGCCAGTTCCACCGCACGCTGCGCGCGCCCTGGTGGGCCCGCGTCACGCGCAACACCTACGACCTCGCCACCTACACGCTGCCCGCGCTGCTGTACGAGCGCCTCGGCGAGCAGGGCTCGGACTACTCCATCCTGTTCCCCAACGACGTGCTCTCCCCCGCCGCTGCCGGCAGCGAATATCGCCAGCCGCTGCACCGCGCCATCAACCACTTCCACGCCGACCAGTACCGCCCCTACGCCGACCGCCTGACACCGGTGGCGGGCATTCCGCTGCACACGCCGCAGGAAGGCATCGAGGAGCTGGAGTTCGCGGTCAAGACGCTCGGGCTGAAGGTGATCAACATCGCCGGCGGCGTGCGTCGCCCGATCCGCGCCATCGCCGAGAAGTACCCGGCCGCCGAGCACCCCGAGATCGCCAGGCAGGTGGGCTACATCGACTTCTACGGCATCGACAGCGAGCACGACTACGACCCGTTCTGGGCCAAGGTGGTCGAGCTCGGCGTGCCCGTGACCACGCACTACGGCAGCCAGGGATGGACGGGCCGGCAGTCGATCAGCAACTACATGAACAACCACATCGGCCATTTCGCCGACGGCTCGCAGGCCTTCGCCAAGGCGTTGTTCTTCGGCGGCGTGACGCGGCGCTTCCCGGGCCTGCGCGTGGGCCTGCTCGAAGGCGGTGCCGACTGGGGAGCGCATGTCTACACGCACCTCGTGGACCGCTGGGGGAAGCGCAACAGGCATGCGGTGCGCAACTACGATCCCGCCGAGGCCGACGTCGAGCTGCTCGCATCGCTGTTCGAGCGCTACGGTGCCGACTTCCTCAAGGGCCGCACGCTCGACAAGTCGAAGCTGCTGCGAGACAGCCTCGGTATTTCCGCGCTGCCGCACAGCCGCGAGCCGAACGAATCGGAGATCGACGACTTCGCGCTCGCCGGCATCGAGAAGGTCGAGGACATCCGCGACCGCTGGGTCGACAACTTCTACTTCGGCTCCGAGGCGGACGACCGCACCGTGGCCGCGGCCTTCAACGACCGCGTGAACCCGCTGGGCGCCAAGATCAACGCGATCTGGTCGTCCGACGTCGGCCACTGGGACGTGCCCGAATTCACCGAGCCGCTGGCCGAAACATGGGACCTCGTGCAGCAGGGCGTGATCTCCGCCGCCGACTTCAAGGCCTTCGTCTTCGGGAACCCGTATCGCTTCTACACCGAGGCCAACCCGCGCTTCTTCGACGGCACCGAAGTCGGCCGCAAGCTCGGCCTGAAAGGCAGCAAGTGAACCGGGTGCATCCTTTCTTCGCCAACCTGCGCCGCTGGGCCGCCCCGCCCCTCGCCCTGGTCTTCGCCCTGGCGCTCACGGCGGCAGCCGTCTCGCCCGCACAGGCCGCACCGGACACCATCCGGATCGGCGTCGCCACCGCGGGCGGCGGCGATCCCGTCACCTGGGGCGGCTCGCCGGGCGGCGTCGCGCGCGTCAACAACTGGCTGGAGGACGAGTTCAAGGCCTCGGGCATCAAGGTCGAGTGGCTGTTCTTCAAGGGCGCCGGCCCGGCTGTGAACGAAGCGCTTTCCAACAAGCAGATCGATTTCGCCTACCAGGGCGACCTGCCGCAGATCGTCGGCCGCTCCAACGGCCTGAAGACCAAGCTGCTGCTGGTGAGCGGCGCACGCAACAACCTCTACCTGGTGGCGCCGCCGAAATCGGACATCAAGTCGATCAAGGATCTGAAGGACCGCACCGTCTCGATCTTCCGCGGCACCAACGGCCATCTCGTCGCCATCAACGTGCTGGCGGCCAACGGGCTGGCCGAACGCGACATCAAGGGCGTGAACCTCGACACCGGCAGCGCGCAGGCCGCGCTGGTGTCGAACGGCGTCGAAGCGGCCTTCGGCGGCTACGAGTGGTTCAAGGTGCGCGACCAGGGCCTGGCCAAGGTGGTGTATTCCACGCAGGGGCAAGACCCGGCCTTCACGCGCCAGGCCTCGCTGCTGGTTCGCTCCGAGTTCGAGCAGGCCAACCCGGCCGAGGTGCAGCGCGTGGTCGACGTGTTCGTGCGCGCGGCGCGCTGGTCGTCCGACGAGAAGAACCGCGACGAGCTGTTCCGCATCTGGGCACGCAGCGGCACGCCGGTCGCGTCGTGGGCGGCGGAGTTCGACCAGCAGCAGCTCGCCGCGCGCAACTCGCCGCTGGTCGACGACTTCATCATCGGGCGCTACAAGGCCGTGGTGGCCGATGCGCTCAAGCTCAAGCTGATCCGCCGAGAGGTGTCGATCGACGACTGGTTCGACACGCGCTACCTGAAGAACGCGCTGAAGAAGCAAGGGCTGGAGAACTACTGGACGGCCTACGACGCCAAGGGCAACCCCAAGGCTGGTTCTGCCGCATCGGTCGCGGCCAGATGAGCGCCGAAGCCGAACTGACGGCCGTCCTGCAACCGTGTGACGACACACCCGCGTCCGGCAGGGCGCGAGCTCTCGCCCCGTCGCTGTCCTGGCGCCGCATCGCCCGCCTCGGCGAGAGCGCCCTCCCCTGGCTCCTGCCCATCGCGCTGCTCGCGCTCTGGTACACGGGCGCCGAGCAGGGCTGGATCTCTCCGCAAGTGCTGCCGCCGCCCCGGTTCGTCTGGGAAACCCTGCGCGACCTGGCCACCAGCGGCGATCTCTGGCTGCACGTGAGCACCAGTTTCGCGCGCGTGGGCATCGGCTTCGCCGTCGGCACGCTGCTGGGCTTCGTGCTGGGCACCGCCATGGGCCTGTCGCGCAGCTTCGAGGCCTATGTGCTGCCCACCTTCAATGCGCTCGTGCAGATCCCGGTGCTGGCCTGGCTGCCGTTCGTGCTGCTGATCGTGGGCATCGGCGAGCCGCTGAAGTACATCCTGATCGCCAAGGCGGCGCTGGTGCCGGTGGCGCTGAACACGCTGCAGGGCTTCCGCCAGACGCCGGTTTCGCTGCGCGAGGTGGGCGAGGTCTACGGCTACGACCGGCGCCAGCAGGTGCTCGAGATCGTGCTGCCGCACGCCGTGCCCACGCTCTTCACCGGCATACGGCTGGGCTTCACCAAGGCCTGGCTCTCGCTGGTCGTGGTGGAACTCGTGGCCTCAAGCGAAGGGCTGGGCTATCTCATCGTCTACGGACGCCAGCTGTTCCAGCTCGACCTGGTGATGGCGGCCGTGATCGTGGTGGGCGCCATCGGCTATGCCATCGACCGCCTGCTCGACAGGCTCGAGGCCGCCGTGCGCCGGCGCCAGCCCGGCGGAGCCGCGCGATGAGCACCTCCACGCAGGATGCGGCCGAGCTGGCCGTGGTGCAGCCGCTGCGCCCCGAGCAGCGCGGCCGCTGGCGCGGCTTCGTGCTGCCCGTGGCGGCCGTCGCGTTGTGGTGGCTGCTGTCGTCGCTGGACGTCGTCAACTCGGCGCTGCTGGTCTCCCCGGCCAAGGTGTTCGGCACCGCCGTCGACCAAGTGGCCAGCGGGCGCCTCTGGCGCGCATTGAGCGCCAGCCTGGCGCGCGAGGCCACGGGGTTCCTGATCGGCACCGCCTCGGGCCTGGTGCTCGGCGCGCTGCTGGGGCTGTCGCCGCTTTTCAACCGCATCGTCGGACCGAGCTTCAACACCTTCAAGCAGATCTCGCTGTTCGCCTGGATTCCGCTGATCTCGGTGTGGTTCGGCCTCGGCGACGTGGCCAAGGTGGTATTCCTCTCGCTGGCCGCGCTGGTGCCCGTGGTGGTCAACACCTGCGACGGCATCCGCACCACGCCTGCGCCCTTGCTCGAAGTGGCGCGCGTCTACGGCTACACGCGCTGGCAGACCGTCACGCAGGTGGTGCTGCCGGCCGCCCTGCCCTCGATCTTCACGGGCGTGTACCTGGCGCTCATCTATTCCTGGCTCGCGACCATCGGAGCCGAATACCTGCTGGTGGCCGGCCGCGGCATCGGCAACACGCTGATCGAAGGCAGCGAGCATTTCCAGATGGACCTGGTGATCTTCGGCATGTTCGTGATCGGCCTCGTCGGCTGGCTCATGAACGCCTCGGCCCGCGCGCTCGAGCGCAGGCTGGCGCGCTGGACGGGCCGCAGCAGCTGAAACCGCACAACCGCACGCAACGAACAAATGAGCAATGCCACCACCCCGACCGTTTCGTCGAACGCACTCGACATCCGCGCCCTCGGCAAGCGCTACGCGAGCACGCAGGCCGACGGCGGCGAGCTGCAGGTGCTCGAAGGCATCGACCTGCACGTGCCCGCCGGGCGCTTCGTGAGCATCGTCGGCGCGAGCGGCTGCGGCAAGTCGACGCTGCTGCGCCTCATCCTCGGGCTCGACGCGCAGTACGAAGGCCAGATCCTGCTCGGCGGCCAGCCCATCTCGGGCACCGGACGCGAGCGCGGCATCGTGTTCCAGGACCATCGGCTCTTTCCGTGGTTGACGGTGGCGCAGAACATCGCGGTCGGCCTGCGCAACGCGCCCTTCACCGCGAAGGAAAAGGCCGAGCTCGTGGCCGAGCACGTCGCGCTCGTGGGCCTGAACGGCTTCGAACGCTCGTGGCCGCATCAGATCTCCGGCGGCATGGCCCAGCGCGTGGCGATCGCGCGCGGGCTCGTCAACCGCCCGCGCGTGCTGCTGCTCGACGAGCCCTTCGGCGCGCTCGACGCGCTCACGCGATCCCGGCTGCAGAACGAGCTGCAGCGCATCTGGCAGAAGGAGCGCATCACGATGCTGCTGGTCACGCACGACGTGGAGGAAGCCGTCTTCCTCGGCGACCGCGTGGTGGTGATGCAGCCTTCGCCGGGGCGCATCCGGCGCATCGTCGACGTCGAGCTGCCCCATCCGCGCAACCGCAGCGATCCGGAATTCATCCGGCTGCGCGACGACGTGCTGAGCGACTTCCTGGACACCGAACCGCGACCGCGCGCCGAGCCGCCTGCCAGGGGCGGGCTCGCCACGGGCAACGTCACCCTGCCGCAGCTGCAACTCGCCTGGTAAGCCCTCCGCCGGTCCTGTCCGGCGGTTTTTCTTTCTTCGAGGAACACATCCCAATGACCCAACGCAAGGGCTTCCTGAGCCTGGGCGCCTTTCTCTATCCGAGCGGCCACCACATCGCCGCCTGGCGCCATCCCGAGGCCAAGGCCGATGCCGGCATCGACTTCCGGCACTACATCGAGCTCGCGCAGGCCGCCGAGGCCGCGAAGTTCGACCTGATCTTCCTGGCCGACGGCGTGGGCACGCGCGGCGACAACGTCGACTTCCTGAGCCGCACCGCGCACAGTTACCAGGCGCAGTTCGAGCCCATCACCCTGCTTTCCGCGCTGGCCGCGGTGACGCAGCGCATCGGCCTCGTGGCCACGGCCTCCACCAGCTTCAACGAGCCATATCACATCGCGCGCAAGTTCGCCTCGCTCGACCACATCTCGGGCGGCCGCGCGGGCTGGAACCTGGTCACTTCCTCGAGCGCCCACGAAGCGCGCAACTTCAACCGCGAGGAGCACTTCGCGCATGCCGACCGTTACGAACGCGCCGGCGAGTTCGCCGACGTGGTCGCAGGCCTGTGGAACAGCTGGGAAGACGACGCCTTCGAGCGCGACAAGACCGGCGGCCGCTTCTACGACCCCGACAAGCGCCATGTGCTGCATCACCGCGGCAAGCATTTCTCGGTGCAGGGGCCGCTCAACGTGTCGCGCCCGCCGCAGGGCCACCCGGTGGTCGTGCAGGCAGGCTCCTCCGAGGCCGGCAGGGAGCTTGCCGCGCGCACCGCCGAGGCGGTGTTCACCGCGCAGCAGACGCTCGAGGATGCGGTGGCTTTCTATGCCGACATCAAGGGGCGCCTTGCCAGGTACGGCCGCGATGCCGGCGACCTGAAGATCCTGCCCGGCGTGTTCCCGGTGGTGGGCCGCAGCGAAAGCGAGGCGAAGGAAAAGTTCGAGCAGCTGCAGTCGCTGATCGATCCGGTCGTCGGCCTCGCGCTGGTGTCAGGCCTCACGGGCGGCTTCGACCTGTCGGGTCATCCGCTCGACGGGCCCATTCCGCCGCTGCCCGAGACCAATGCCAGCAAGAGCCGCCAGCAGCTGATGATCGACCTGGCGCGTCGCGAGAACCTCACGATCCGCCAGCTCTACCAGCGCGTGGCCGGCGCGCGCGGCCATTGGCAGCTGGTGGGTACGCCCGGGCAGATCGCCGACCAGCTCGAGGAGCGCTTCGTGCACCACGGCGCCGACGGCTACAACATCATGGCGCCGACGCTGCCCGGCGGGCTCACCGACTTCATCGCGCTGGTGCTGCCCGAGCTGCGCCGCCGAGGGCTCTTCCGCAGCGAGTACGAAGGCCGGACGCTGCGCGAGCACCTCGGCCTGAAGCGGCCGGCCCACCCTGCCTCGGCCGCCCGAAAGGCGATCGCCGGGGCGAGAGAGGCAACGCCGCTCAGCGTGCCAGCAGCTGGTTGAGCTTCTGCTGGGCGTACTCCTCGTTGGTGGTGCCGTCCGGTGCCTTGGCCCCCCAGAAGTCGGCGTTCCACTTGATCGCCTTCTTCTCCACTTCGGGGCTGTTGGTCCAGTAGTCGCGCAGCTTCGGGTCGGCGGCCGCGTACACGCGCGGCGACGGCAGCGCGACGCTGGTGGCTTCGGCCAGGCGTGCCGCGCGCTCCGCGTCGAGGCGGAACGACAGCAGCTTGAGCGCGGCATCGTGATGCGGCGCGTCTTTCGGGATCGAGAAGAAGTCGTAGTAGGTGAAGGCCTGGTCCCAGGTCAGCTCCAGCGGCGCGTTGGCGTCTTCCTTCTTCAGGCGGGCGACCGGGCCGGTGTACGAGAGGCAGGCCGAGGCCTCGCCGTCCAGCAGCAACTGCGGTGCCTGCGAGTTGGTCAGCCACCACTTGACCACGTGCGGCTTGATCTCCGCGATCTTGCGCAGCGCGCGTTCGAAGTCGACCGGGTAGATCTTGTCGGCCGGCACGCCGTCGGCCAGCAGCGCCGACTCGAACACGAAGCGCGACCACTGCGGCAGGCAGCGCTTGCCCGGAAAGTCCTTCACGTTCCAGAAGTCGGCCCAGGTCTTCGGGTACTTCTTCGACGGGAAGGCTTCCTTGTTGTAGACCAGCGCCACGCCGATCACCTGCAGCGCCACGCCCTTGGGCCGCACGGCTTCCTTCGGCAGCGAAGCGACGGTCTTCTGCGCCTCGGGAGACAGTTTCTTGTAGTCGATCTCGGCGAGGTAGGGATCGAGCAGGCGGACTTCCTGGTCGAAGATGAAGCTCAGGTCCCACTCGGTGCGCTTCGCCTCCACCTGCGCCTTGACGCGCGGTCCGCCTCGGGCCTCCTGCACGGTCAGCACCTTGATGCCGGTTTCCTTGGTGAACGGGTCGTACACCAGCCGGCGCAGGTTCTCGCCATAGGTGCCGCCGGGGTCCTGCGTGACGACTTCCTTCGCCTGGCTCCAGGCCGGACCGACGCCACAGATGCTGCCCAGCGCGATCGTGAGCGCGGTCAGGGCCTGCAGCGGACGGGGGCTTCTCTTTCTCTGCTTCATGCGGATGCTTTCTTTCTGCGAATGACAAACAAGGGGAACGAAAGGAATTCGGCGGTCAGCGCCGCTGGCGCGCGGCCCATGCGGAGCGCGCGAAGAACAGGCCGACGACGATCAGCGCGACCTCGAAGGTCGCCACCACCGCCGGCACCGGGTCGAGCTTGTAGTTGACGTTGCCCCACAGCCGCAGCGGCAGCGTCGTCATGCGTGCCCCGCTCAGGAACATGGAAAGCACGAGGTCGTCGAAGGAATGCAGGAACGCGAAGAACGACGCGGCAAGCACGCCTGGGCGAATGGCCGGCAGCGTGACGAAGCGGAACACCCGCCACGGCGAGGCACCGTGCACCGCCGCCGCCTGCTCCTGGCGAGCGTCCACCGCCTGCAGACTCGCCGCGACGATCACCAGGACCAGCGGTATGCCGCCGATGGCGTGCGCCGCCGCGAGCCCGGTCACGCTGCCCGCGAGATCGGCCCGCAGGAACAGGCTGTAGAGCGACAGGCCGAGCACCACGCCGGGCACGATCATCGGGCTCACCAGCAGCGTCATCCAGGCCGACTTGGCCGGCAGCGAGGAGCGCACGAGCCCGAACGCAGCGGCCGTGCCCAGCACGACGGAAATCGCTGTCGCGAGCAGCCCGACCGCGACGGATGTGCCGAGCGAGGACATCCAGGCCGAATCGGACAGGAACTTCTCGTACCACCGCAACGAATACGCCGGCGGCGGAAAGCGCATGTAGGCCGAGTCGCTGAACGAAATGAGAGCCGCCACCACGATGGGCAGCAGCAAGGTCGCGTAGGCCACGACCGCCAGCCCGCCCGACAGCAGCCGTCCGAGCCACGACGGCACGAGGCCGAGCGCGCGCAGCAGCGGCCAGCCGAACAGGTCGGCCGCGCGTTCGAGCACAGCGCGCCGCCACGACGACCGCCGTCCGCGCGCCGCTTCACGCGGCGACTTGCCCGCGTGCTGGCCGCCCCAGATGAATTCCAGCCCGAGAAAGCGAGCCGCGACCACGACAACCAGCAAGGTCACCGCCAGCAGCACCGCCGCCAGCGCCTGCAGGAAGCCGCCGCTGGCCAGGAAGTCGGCCTGCTGCGTGATGTGCATGGCGAACATCTGGTCGGCCGGGCCGCCCAGCAGCGAAGGCGTGATGAAGAAGCCCAGCGCCGAGATGAAGACCAGCAGCACGCCCGCGAGCAGGCCGGGCAGCGTCTGCGGGAAGAGCACGCGCCAGAACACCGCGAGCGGCCCTGCCCCGCTGGCCGTTGCGGCGCGCTGCACCAGCGGGTCGATGCGCGCCAGGCTGCCGCCCACGGTGAGCACCAGCAGCGGCAGCAGCACCGCGCTGATCGAGATCAGCACCGAGGCGCGGTTGAAGATCAGCGGCAGCGGCGCGTCGACCAGGCCCAGTGCGAGCAGCAGTTTGTTGATAGGCCCGTTGCGCCCGAGCAGCACCATCCACGAGTAGGTGCGGATCAGCACCGAGATGAAATAAGGCAGCACCACGGCCGCCGTCAGCACCAGCTTCCAGGTGCCGCGCGCGCGGTGGATCAGCAGCGCCGTCGGGTAGCCGAAGAGCGCGCACAACGCGGCCACCGCGGCGGCGATGCCGAAGGTGCGCAGCAGCGAGTCACGGTACAGCGGCACCTCGAACACGCGCGCGTAATACGAGAGCCCGGCCTCGCCCGTGACGCTCAGGTGCAGCAGGTCGACCAGCGGAAGGATGTAGAAGAACGCGAAGAACAGCAGCACCGGCGCGAGCAGCCATGCCGGGTTGCGCAGGTCGAGCCGCGCGGACAGGGCCGGCCGGGCCGGGGCTGCCGCCGCCGTGCTCACGCGAGCACCCACGCGTCGCCCGCATGCCAGGCCAGGTGCACGGCTTCGCCGGCGAGCGGCAGCCGGGCATCGCGCGGATCGAGGCAGCGCACCTGCACCTTGTCGCCCGAGGGCAGCACGGCATCGATGCGCAGGATCTCGCCGAGGAACACTGTCGATTCGACCGTGGCGGCCGACGCGCCCGGCGTGCCCGGCGCCACCAGAGCCACGCGTTCGGGCCGCACCAACACCTTGACCTGCTGGCCGGACGCCAGCGCGGCGCCGGCATGGCGCGCCTCGAACAGGTGCGCATCGCCGGACTGCAGCACGACCTCCTCGCCCTGTATCCGCAGCACGCGGGCGTCGAGCATGTTGGATTCGCCGACGAAGCGCGCCACGAACTCGCTGCCCGGCTGCCGGTACAGCGCGCCGGGAGTGCCGACCTGCACGATCCGGCCCTGGTCCAGCACCGCGATGCGGTCGCTCAGCGCCAGCGCCTCGCCCTGGTCGTGGGTGACGAAGACGATGGTGGTGCCGAGCGTGCGATGAAGCGCGCGGATCTCGATCTGGATCGCCTCGCGCAGGCGCCGGTCGAGTGCGCTCAGCGGCTCGTCCATCAGCACCACAGGCGGCCTTCGCACGATGGCGCGCGCAATGGCCACCCGCTGCTGCTGCCCGCCGCTGAGCTGCGCGGGCAAGCGTTCGGCGTAGTCGCCCAGGTGCAGCAGCTCGAGCGTTTCGCCGATTCGCCGTGCGCTTTCCGCGCGGCCGAGGCCCGCCATGCGCAACGGAAAGCCGACGTTCTGCGCCACCGTCATGTGCGGGAACAGCGCGTAGTGCTGGAACACCATGCCGAAGCCGCGCCGGTGCGGCGGCACTCCGCGTACCGAGCGGCCGTCGACCAGGATGTCGCCCGCGTCCACTTCGGCGAAGCCCGCGATGGCGCCCAGCAGCGTGGTCTTGCCGCTGCCGCTCGGGCCCAGCAGCGTGATGAACTCGCCGGGTTCGATCTGCAGGTCGACGTTGTCCACCGCGGTGAAGCGGCCGAAGCGCCTGCTCAGGCCGCGGATCGAGATGGCGCTGCCGATGGAGGCCGCGCGCGCGGGCGCACCGTCGCGCGCTGTTGCGGTTGCGGTGCGCAGGGTTTGGCCGCGCAAGGGAATGTCGGTGCCGATGGAACTCATGAAGACTGTGCCTGCAGGAAGGAATGGCCGTGGACCGCGCGCCCGCCGACCAGCGTCAGCTCCGCGCGGATGTGCGCGAGCGTGTCCACGGGCGCGGTGAGCGGATCGGCATCGAGCACTGCGAGGTCGGCCCAACGGCCCGGTGCCAGCGTGCCCTTGCGGTCTTCCTCGAAGCTGAGGAAGGCGCCGTTGCGCGTGACGGCCTGCAGCGCCTGCAGCCGCTCGAGCGCCTGGCCGGGGCCGATGGCGCGGCCCGTGGTGCGCTCCTGCCGCGCGACCGAAGCCCAGATTGCGGTGAACAGGCTCACCGGAATGTTGTCGCTGCCGGCCGCCAGCGGCAGGCCGGCTTCGAGCAGTGCGCGCTGCGGCAGGAACTGCTCCTGCCGCGCCTCGTCGGAAAGCCGCGAGGCGCCGTTCTTCCACAGCATGTAGAACGGAATGCTCGTGACCATGAGCCCGAGCCGCCGCACGCGCGCGATGTCCTCGGCGGTGACGTAGCCCACGTGCTCGACCACCCAGCGCCGCCCCGCAAGCGGAAAGCGCGCGTCGATGGCCTCGAACACGTCGAGCACCTCGGCGAGCCGGTCGACCACCACGCTGTGCACGCGCAGGTCGTGCTCGGCGGCGAGCCATGCGTAGTCGCTGAAATCCTCGATGCGGTTGGCCCACTCGACGAAGCCCATCCAGCCTGTGTTGGGCAGCGCGCGACGAACCGCGCCGGCGGCGGCCTTGTCTCCGCCCAGCCCGATGTAGACACCGCTGACCGACAGCATCGGGTCGCCCGTGCCGCGCCCGCGCGCATACGAGAGCCAGTCGCGCATCGCGAGGCGGGCCTCCTGCACGTTCGACCAGGTCGGGCTCACGCACAGGCGCGTGCGCATCGTGAGGCCGCCCTCCTCCCACAGGCGGCGGTACACCGCGATGGTCTCGGGCGAGGAGCCGTGGCCCTCGTAGATGCTGGTGGTACCGAAGGCGTGATAGAGCGGCAGCGAGCGCCTGAGCCCTTCGAGCCGGTCCTCGAAGCCGAAGGCCGGCACCTGCGTGAGGATGGCGAACTCGACCAGCGGGCGCTTGTTGGTCTCGACGATCACGCCGTTCGGCTGTCCGTCGGCACCGAGTTCGATGGTGAGTCCGCTGCAGTCCGGGCAGGTCGCGTCGTCGATGCGGTGCAGCGCCAGCGCGCGGCTGTTGAGCGCGCTGTGCCCCGGCGGCACGCCCCAGTTGCCGAACAGGCCCGGGATGTAGACGAGATGGTCCGGCGCCACGGCATCGAGCTCGTGGCGATCGGGCATGCGCCCCTCGGCCAGGTTTGACGGACCGCCGAAGTAGAACGGCGGCTGCCCCACTGGCATGGTGACGATCCAGCTGCCCGGCGGCTTGCGAGCGGCCTCGGCTGCGACCACGGCCAGCACGTCCGCGATGCTGCGGGCATGCGCGAGGCTCGGCCGCAAAGTCTTGAGCCCTTCGCGCTCCATGTGCGCGTGGGCGTCGATGAGGCCGGGCGCCAGCGTGCGGCCGTCGAGGTCGATCACGCGGGTTTCCGGGCCGCGTGTGCGCGCCACCTCCGCGTTGCTGCCGACCGCGAGCACGCGGTCGCCCGAGAGCGCCACGGCCTGCGCCGGCGCCGTGCCGGGCACCATGGTGAGGACCTGTCCGCCCTCGAGGATCAGGTCAGCGCCGGGCATCGGCGCCATACCACGGGAAGAAGCGATGCAATAGCCAGGCGAAGAGCTGGTCCGCCAGGAAGCCGATGGCGCCCAGGAACAGCAGGCCGACGAACATGATGTCGACGCGGAAGACCAGGTGCGCGAACGAGATCAGGAAGCCCAGCCCCTGCTCCGCCCCCACGAGCTCGGCCGCCACCAGCACCACGAAGGAGACGGCCGTGGCCTGTCGCAGCCCCGCGAAGACGAAGGGCAGCGCCGCCGGCAGTGCGACCTGCACCATGGTCGCGAGCGGGCCGGCCCCGAGCGCCGCGGCCGAGCGCAGGTAGACCACCGGGATGTCGCGCACGCCGATGAAGGTGTTGACCCAGACCGGAAAGAACGCACCCCATGCGATCAGCATGACCTTCGACAGGTCGCCGAGCCCGAACCACACGATGGCCAGCGGCACGATCGCAATGGCCGGAATGGCGCGCAGCCCGTGCAGCACCGGATCGGTGAGCTGCCGCAGCGTCGCGCTGCGCCCCGTCAGCACGCCGGCGACGATGCCGCAGGAGGCGCCGAGCAGGAACCCCCACAGCGCCCGCAGCAGGCTCGCGCCCACGTGCGGCCAGATCTCGCCGGTGCGGAAAGTCATCTCCACGAACACGCCGGCCACCTGCGACGGCGGCGGGAACATCTTCGTGTTGATGCCGGGAACCACGCGCGGCGCGATCTCCCAGGCCGCGAGGAAGGCGATCACGCCGATCACGCCCAGCAGCAGTTGCCGGCGGCGCCCGCGACGGCGCTGCGCGAGTTGCTCGCGCCGAAAGTCGCGCTCGATGGCGAGCTTGCGCGCGTCGGTGGCGGCGTGTGTCGTCGCGCCCTTCTCCTCGCTCGGGCCGAGCTCGCGCAGGTCGTTCAGCGCGGCGCTCATGCCGTTGCCTCCTCGTTCTGCGCAAAGGCCGCGCTGATGCGCTCGTACAGGGCGCCGAAGGCCGGGTCGGCCCGGTTGCGCGGGTAAGGCAGGTCGATGTCGACGATCTCGCGGATGCGGCCCGGATGGGCGCTCATCACCACCACGCGCTGCGCGAGGAACACGGCCTCCTCGATGTTGTGCGTGATGAAGAAGACCGAGAGCCGCAGTTCCTGCCAGATGCGAAGCAGCTCGCGCTGAAGGCTGGTGCGGGTGAGCGCGTCGATGGCGGCGAAGGGCTCGTCCATCAGCAGCACCCTGGGCTGCGTGGCGAGCGCGCGTGCCACCGCGATGCGCTGGCGCATGCCGCCCGAAAGCTCGAAGGGATAGCGTCCGGCCGCGTGCGAAAGGCCGGTGAGCGCCAGCAGTTCCTCGGCACGGGCGCGCCGCGCCGGTGCGTCCAGGCCCTGCATCTTCAGGCCGAACTCGATGTTGCGGCGCGCGGTGAGCCACGGGAACAGCGCGTATTCCTGGAACACCACGCCACGGTCGGCGCCGGGGCCGGTCACGGGCTGCCCGCCGGCCACGACCGAGCCCGTGGTCGGCTGGATGAAGCCCGCGATGGTGTTGAGCAGCGTGGTCTTGCCGCATCCGCTCGGGCCGATGGCGCAGACGAACTCGCCCTCGCCGATATCCAGGTTCACGCCGGTCATCGCCCAGTTGAGCTCACCGCCCGAAGACGCATAGAGCTTCGACGCGTCGCGGATGCTCACGGCCGGGCGGCCCGCCGCCCCCGTTTCCTTCACCGATGCATTCATCTCCGGCTCAGCCCAGCGTCACGCGCTCGGGGGCCGCCGCCTTCAGCGCATCGGCGTAGATCAGCTTGCGGTAGAGCGTGCGCAGGTCGTCCTTCGGCTGCGTTGCAAGACCGGCCTCGACGGCCCACTGTGCGTTCAGCACCAGATCGTCGAGCAGGCGGTTGTCCAGCCGCACGCCGACGGAGACGGTGTCCAGCCCGGCCTTCGTGACTTCCACCGTGGCCTTGGTGCGCTCCGCGACCAGCGCGATCGCGTCCGTCGTCTGGGCGCGGTAGAACTTCTCGGCGTCCAGCAGGCTGCGTACCGCGGCTTCGACCAGCTTGGGCTTGCCCTGCACCAGCGCTTCGCTGGCCGTGAGCACGTAGTGGCTCAGGAACACCTTCTCCAGGCCGGTGTCGTCCAGCAGCCTGACCTTGCCGCCGCTGTCGGCCACCGCTTTCTGGCCGGAGTCCCATCCCCAGGCGAAGGCGTCGATGTCGCCGCGCGTCACGGCGGTGACGGCATCGGGGCCGCGCAGGTTGACCAGCGTCACGTCCTTCAGCGCAAGGCCGTGCAGCGAGAGAAAGCGGCTCAGGAAGTAGTGGCCGCTGGTGCCGATGGTGGTGGCCACGCGCTTGCCCTTGAGCTGCGCGCCGGTCTGGATGCCGCGGTCGGTGCGGGCCGCGACCACCATGCCGCTGGACAGCCGCGAGAACTCCGCCACGATGACCGCCGGCACGCCGTTGGCGCCCGCCAGGCCCACCACGCTGTCGGTCGAGGTGGCGAACTGCGCCTTGCCGGCCACGGCCGCGTCGAAGGCCAGCCGCCCCGAGGTGAACTGCAGCGTGGTCGCCTCGATGCCATGGTTCTTCCAGTAGTTCTTGCTGGAGACGAGGTAAGGAATGGCCCAGCTGAAGCCCTGGCTTTCGGCGACCACGATCTTCTCGGCGCCGGCCTGCTGGGCCCAGGTGGAGGAGCCGAGCGCCAGGCCTGCGAGGCCGAGGCCGAACTGGCGGCGGTCGATGAAGTGCGAACGTGTCATGCGGATATCCGGAAAGAAGCGGAAGAAAACGGGAGAAAAAGGAAAGAGAAACTGTGCAGCGCCCCGTCAGCCGTAGCCGTACGGGTTGGGCGCCTCGCCTGCCAGCAACCATGCGCCGATGCTCTGGTGCCGGTAGTCGAGTGGGTCGTGCAGCGTGTGGACGCGCACGTTGCGCCAGTAGCGGTCGAAGCCGTGGCGCGCTGCTGTGCCGCGCGCGCCCACGAGTTCGAAGATCTGCGAGGTCACCTGCAGCGCCACGCGGCCGGCCTGGGTGCGCGCCGAAGCCACCTCCACGGCCAGCGCGGCGCGCTCGCCGGCTGTCAGTTCGCTGCCGCGCTCCCACGCCTGCTGGAAACGTTCGTTGGCCAGGTTCGAAAGCACCGTGGCGGCCCGCAGGCTCGACCACATCTCGCCGGCGCGCAGCTGGAGCATCCGGTCGTCCTCGGCGCGCGTCACGCCGGCCATGGGCCACGGCTGCGTCTGCGTGCGCAGGTAGCCGATGGCCTCGCGCAGCGCGCCGAGCGCATTGCCGAGATAGATCTCGGTGAGCACGATCTGCCCGATCAGGTTTCGCAGCGTCGCGCGCGGGCTCGACGCCACGCCGGGCGGGCCGAGCACCTCGTCGTGCGCAATTTGCACGCGCTCGAAGGAAACGCTGCCGCTGTCTGTCTGGCGCTGGCCCATGTTGTCCCAGTCGTCGTGCACGCGGATGCCGGCGCGCGAGGTCGGCACCACGGCGAAGACACGGTCGGTGGGCTCGGGGCCGAGGGTGACGGAGACATTGAGCACGTCCGAATCGGAAGCACCCGAACAGAAGCCCTTGATGCCGTCGATCTCCAGCCCCTGCGGCGTGCGCGTGGCAGTGAGCCGCGTGTCGCGCGCATTCACGGCGTTGCCCCAGAACCAGCGATGTTCCACCGCCTGGCCCAGGTAGCGCGCCTGCTGCTCCTGCGAGCCGAACAGCAGGACGCTCGCCACCTGCAGGTGCTGGAAACCGAACAGGTGCGCGAGCGAACTGTCGGCCTGCGCGAGCCGCCGCAGGATGCGGAAGATCAGCGGCCACGCCGCCTGCTGCCCGCCGAAGGCCGAGGGAATGGCGAGCGTCAGCAGCCCGCTTTGCCGCAGCTGCTGCCGCTCGGCCAGCGCGGTGCCGCCGGCCCGGTCGCGCACGGCGGCCGTTGCTGCCAGCGAGGCGACGAGCGCCTGGACGGTCGGGGTGAGATCACCGAAGTCTTCATCGAAGGGGTCGGCGGGAGATGGGGAGGGAGAAGATGACAAGGGATTCCACCCGGCTTCAAGAAGCGAGGGAACCGCTCGACAAGGGAGCTATCGAGTCTAGGAACGAAGGTTCGCATGCAGAACGAAGGAATCCGCATGACCAAATGCGAATCCCGTTATTGCGCCGGCCCCGTTCAGGGGGGCTTCGTGCAGCCTCTGCCTGCGACGGGACGAAGCTGTCGCCGTCACGCGACCTTCCGCCCCTTCACGGAGAACTGGTTGACGGGCCGCTCCAGCCCGAGGTTCTCGCGCAGGGTGCGGCCTTCGTACGCCGTGCGGAAAAGGCCGCGGCGCTGGAGTTCGGGGATCACGAGGTCCACGAACTCTTCCAGCGATTCAGGCAGCACCGGCGGCATGACGTTGAAGCCGTCGGCCGCGCCGTTCTCGAACCATTCCTGCATCCTGTCCGCGATGGTCTGCGGCGTGCCGACAACCACCCAGTGGCCGCGCGCGCCGGCCAGGTATTCGTAGAGCTGCCGCACGGTGAGCCTGTCGCGCCGGGCAAGCTCCAGCACCACGTGGGCGCGGCTGTTGCGCCCCGGCGGCGGCTCCGGGATGTAGGGCGGCGGCGCATCGAGGTCCCAGGTCGACAGGTCCTCGCCGGGCCAGAAGGTGTGCAGCGTGTTCAGGCCCACGGATGGATGGATCAGGCCCTGGAGCTTCGCCCACTTGGCCTCGGCCTCCTCCTGCGTGCGGCCGATCACCGGCGATATGCCGGGCAGCACCAGCAGCTGCTCGGGCCTGCGGCCGTACTTGGCCAGCCGCCCCTTCACGTCGCGATAGAACGCCTGCGCCTCCGCCAGGCTGGTCCAGGCGGTGAAGATGGCCTCGGCCGACGCGGCCGCGAGTTCGCGCCCGGGTTCCGACGAGCCGGCCTGCACGATCACCGGATAGCCTTGCGGCGGCCGCTCCAGGTTGAGCGGGCCAGCGACCTTGAAGTACTTGCCCGAATGGTTAAGGGCATGCAGCTTGGCAGGGTCGAAGTACTTGCCCGAGACCGGATCGCGCTGGAACGCGTCGTCCTCGAAGCTGTCCCACAGGCCCTTGGCCACGTCGATGAACTCGTGCGCCTGCTCGTAGCGCGAGGCCGGGTCGGGGTGCCTGTCGAGGCCGAAGTTGCCGTGGACGTTGTCCGCGCTGGTGGTCACCACGTTCCAGGCCGCGCGCCCCTTGCTGAGATGGTCCAGCGAAGCGAACTTGCGGGCCAGGAGAAAGGGATCCTCGTAGGTGGTCGAGGCCGTCGCGACGAAGCCGATGTGCCGCGTCACCGCCGACAGCGCCGCCCACAGCGTCACTGGCTCGAAGTAGGACACCCTCCCCTGGCGGCTGAAGGCTTCCTCGTCGCCGTGGAAGCCGACGCCGGGCGTGTCGGCCACGAACACCTGGTCGAACAGGCCGCGCTCGGCCGTCTTGGCGACCTCGATGTAGTGATCGATGTTGACGCCCGAATCGACCTGCGACCCCGGATGGCGCCATGCGGCCACGTGATGGCCGGTGGCCATGATGAAGGCGCCGAGGCGCAGCTTGCGTTGACTCATGAGATGCCGTGCTGGAATGAACGGCATCTGGCGTGCCGCAAAGCACGCCACGTTAGACCGCCGCGGCGGCCGCGCCAAAGAAGAATTCCGCGCTTCCTTATTCGCGCGGCACCGGCACTACCAGGAAGCCGCCTCGCCGCTCGCCTGCAGGTGCCGCACGACACCTTCCCTGCCGCTGGGATCGAACATGTAGCCCACGCCCCAGACCGTCTGGATATAGGAAAACGCCCCGTCTTCCAGAAGCCTGCGCAATCTGGAGACCTGCACGTCCAGGCTGCGATCGTAGGCGCCGAGCTCGCGTCCGCGCGCCACCTGGGCGATCTTCTCCCGCGATAGCGGCTGCCCCGTATGCCGCACGAGCACCTTGAGAATCGCGATCTGGACGGTCGTGATGCCGAGGATCCGGTCGCCCTTGCGGAGCGTGCGCGTGCCAAGGTTGAACTCGAAGGGCCCGAACCGCACAATCTCGTTCGCGATCGAGGGGCCGCCCGGTTCTTCCCTCGGGGAGCTGCGCCGCAGGATCGCCTGGATGCGTGCGCGAAGCTCCCGGGGATTGACCGGCTTGCAGACATAGTCATCCGCGCCCATCGTCAGGCCGGCGATCTTGTCCGCGTCCTCGCCCTTCGCACTGAGGATGATGATCGGCGTGCGTACGCCCACGGCGCGCAGCCGCCGGCAGACCGACAGGCCGTCCTCGCCCGGCAACAGCACGTCGAGCACGATGAGGTCGATGGCACGGCGAAGCAGGATCGACGCGAGCGACCTGCCGTTCTCGGCCTCGAAGACCTCGTAGCCCTCCTGGGAGAGATAGCCGCCGATCAGTTGCCGCAGTCGGGGGTCGTCGTCGACGACCGCTATCGCGTCGGGGCGATGGTGGCTTGTCATCGAAGCGCCTCCTTGCCGCACCGGATGAGGCGGCATGAACCTCGATGGCACTGGCTTCCCGAGCCCGTCTTCTCCCCTTCCACCCCGGCAGACCCCTCGGTCTTGCGTAAAATCAAATGCAAAATCATGGAAACCGGCTCGATTCATCAAGTTCGGCATCGGCCACAAGGCCATGCGAAGAACTTTGATTTATAGGGCCGGCTGCATTGATTGATCTAATCCATTAACGGCCACAAAAGCGCCAGCCTGAGTGCTTTTCTCGCTCTCGCTCAGTCGAAGATTGCCCCGCCTCAGTGGCGTCTATCCGGAGGATTAGCGACGGGCAGCATCACGCAAGGCGCCGCCGATTCGCAACGTGCGGCTGCCCATCTTCCCGCACGGCAGAGACGATCAGAGCGCTCCGGCACTCTCCGGAAGAATGCCGTTGAGCAGGTGGTCGCCCACCACGGTGTACTTGTGCCGCACCGGATCGTGCAGCGTGTGCACCCTTGCATTGCGCCAATGCCGGTCGAAGGCGTACGGCGATTGCGCCGAGCGCGTTCCGCACAGTTCGAAGAGCTTGCTGGAGGCAAGCAGCGCCACCTCCGAAGTGAGCACCTTGGCTTCGGCCACGGCCAGCGACGCAGCCGCCCGAAGCGCCCTGTCGGGCCCGGCGATTGCCGCATCCACCGCCAGGCCCGCCCGCTGCGTCATGGCTTCGGCGGCATGGATGCGGATCTGAATCTCCCCGGCCTGCGCGATGACCAGCGGGTCGACTACCGCGCGCGGCGAGCTCTCTGGCTGGCTTATCGACGAGTGCCCGCGCAGGAAGCGCACCGTGTCGTCCAGCGCCGCCTGCGCGATGCCCAGGTCGATGCCCACATGGCTGAGCTGCGAGACGGCGCCCATGGCCTGTTCGCTGTAGGCGCGGTGGATAGGCAGCACGCATAGGTCCGGCAGCTCGACCCGGTCGAGCCGCACGCGGCCGCTCGCGGTGGTGCGCTGGCCGAAGCTCTGCCAGTCGTCCTCGATCGAGAGGCCGGGCGTACCGGCGGGAATGACGGCGACCGTCTTCTCGCCTGCCTCGTTCTGGCCGATGACGGTGACGTAGTGCGCGAAGAGCGCACCCGTGGCGTAGATCTTCTCCCCGCTGAGCACGTGGCCGCGCGCGGTGCGGGCGATGACGGTCGGCTGCACGCCCTGCTTTCCAGGCGCATCGGTGTTGGCATTGCCGAAGCGGCAGCCGCGCAGGATCTCGCCCAGGAAGAAGTCCTTCTGCGCGGCGGTGCCTATGGTCGAGAGCCAGAACACCGCGCTGTTGTGGTTCTGCTGGATCTGGCCGATGGACGCATCCGCCGCGGAAAGAATCGAGAACACCTGCGCCACCGTGGCATAGGAAACGCCCGCGCCGCCGTGTTCGCGCGGCACGTTCATGGCCCACAGGCCAGCGCCCGAGACCAGGTCGAGCTCCGGCTCGGGCAGGATGCGGTCGCGGTCCCGCTCGGCCGAGCCTTCTGCTATCAGGCCGGCGATGCGGCGCGCGGCCTGGAGCACTTCCGCATCGGAGCGCAGCACCTGCGCCGCCTGCACGGCGCGCGCGGTGCGGTGGGCGGGCTGCTGGCGCTTGGTCACCGAGGCGAGCACGGCGTTCATGAGGCCGCCACGCGATGCCGCGGCAGCCGCCCGAAGAAGGGATGGCTCGGATCGTTGAAGCCCGGCAGCGACGAATGGCCGGTGGTCACCAGCGCGTCGACCAGCGCCTCGTCTTCGTCGCTGAAGCGGTACTGCAGCGCCGGCACGTAGTCTTCCCACTGCTCCAGCGTGCGCGGGCCGGCAATGGCGGACGTGATCAGCCGGTTGTTCAGCACCCATGCGAGCGCGAACTGGCCGGGCGTGATGCCCCGCCCCTCGACGTGCTCCTTCACGCGCTGGGCGATCTGCAGCGACTCGGCGCGCCACTCGGTCTGCAGGATGCGCTTGTCGTCGCGGCCGGCACGCGTGCCGGGCGGCGGCGCCTTGCCGGGCTCGTACTTGGCGGTGAGCACGCCGCGCGCGAGCGGGCTGTAAGACACCACTCCCACGCTGTAGTACTCGGCCGCGGGCAGGTGCTCGGCCTCGACCTGCCGGTTGGCCAGGTTGTAGAGTGGCTGGCTCGCCGCCGGCCGGTCCACGTTCAGGGCGTCGGCCGTGCGGCTGAACTCCGCGATCTTCCAGGCACTGTGGTTCGACAGGCCGTAGCTGCGCAGCTTGCCCGCGCGGATCAGGTCGCCCAGCGCGCGCACGGTCTCGGCCACCGGCGTGGCGCGGTCTTCGCGGTGCAGGTACAGCAGGTCGATGTGGTCGGTGCCCAGGCGCTTCAGGCTTGCCTCTACCGACTGCACGATGCCGTGTCGCCCCGTGCTCCTGTTGTTGGGGCCGGCGATGTCCGGGTCGGGGTTCGCGAACTTGGTCGCCAGCACCCAGCGGTTGCGGTTGGGCGCCACGAGCTGGCCCACCACCGTTTCCGACTCGCCCTTGTTGTAGGCATTGGCGGTGTCGATGAAGTTGATGCCCTGCTCGAAAGCCCGGTCGGCAATGCGCTGCGCGGTGGCGCGGTCGGTCTGGCCGCCGAACATCATGGTGCCGAGCGTCAGCGGCGACACGAGGATGCCGCTGCGGCCGAGGGGGCGGTAGTCGATGGTGCTCATGAAGGAAGTTCTCTGGTATCGGGTGAGAAAAGAAGCGCCTACAGGCGCAGCCCCGCCTGCTTCATCAGCGGCAGGATGCGGTCGCCGAAGAATTCGAGGTCGGGCTTGAAGTCGAAGAAGCTCAGCTGCAGGCCGTCGATGCCCGCGCGCTTGAGCTGCACGAACTGCTCGACCACCTGCTCGGGCGTGCCGATGACTTCGATGTTCCCGCCGATGGCGCGGCGCTTGGGCGCGTCGTTGCCGACGCGGCCGCGCCAGGCGTGCGCGTCGCTGTCGAAGCGGTTGAAGCTGGTCTTCGGATCGGCGTCGATGTGCGCGACGATGGCGTCGTGGTAGTCCCAGGTCTCGCGCTCGGTCTCGCGGCTGATCACCATCGGGTTGAGCAGCGTGCGCACCTCGCGGCCCACGTCGCGCGCCGCCTGCTTCACGCGCGCGGCGTGCGCCGGCAGCGCCTCGATGGCGCTCGCGAAGCTGGAGCCGCTGGGGCTGGTGATGAACACGATGTCGGAGTAGCGCGCCGCGAAGCCGATGCCAGCATCGGAGCCGGTGGCGTTCACCAGCACGGGCCGTCCGAAGCGCGGTTTGGGCGAGACGAACGCGCCGTCGAGCTTCCACGGCGATTCGCCCTTGAACGACCAGTTCTCGGTGTCGGCCCACAGCCGCTGCACCACTTCGAGAAACTCGGCCGCGAGTTCGTAGCGCCGGTCGTGCTCGATGCGATGAGAGCCGAACATCTCGTGCTCTACCGCGCGGTGGCCCGTGACCACGTTGATCCCCCAGCGCCCGCCCGAGATGTGGTCGAGCGTGGCGGCGTACTTGGCCAGGTGCAGCGGATGCAGCGGGCCGTAGAGCACGTGGATGGTCGAGATCAGCATGATCCGGCTCGTCAGCGCGGTGAGCGCGGCCGTGGTCATGAACGAGTCGAGCGCGTTGCCGTTGAAGACGCCGCCGTAGCCGCCCTTGGGCAGCCATTGCGAAAGCGCGAACACCAGGTCGAAGCCCAGTCGCTCGGCCTTCAGAACGAGGTCGCGGTTGTAGTCGAAGCGCCAGTCGGTGGTGCGCGGCAGTGTCGACGCGCTCCAGCCGCCCGCCTGTATCGGCAGGAACAGCCCCAGCAGCACGGGCTGCCTGAAGGCCTGGGAGATCGGGCTTTCGCTGAATTCGGTCGGAGCGGCAAAGCGCTCCCATCCGGCAATGGCGCCGGGCCGTTGTGGCAGGGACATTTGAAATTACCTTCCGAGGTCCGGGATTCTGGTCAGCCGTACCCGAATTGGCACGCCCGGAATCCGCATATCCAAATTCGCAGGATTCATCATCGGGCTCAGAAGACCTTGCCTTCCTCCAGATGCTTCGTGGTGCCGTTGAGGTGGTAGTCGCCGATCACGCGCGCTTTCTGCAGCAGCGGGTTGTGGCTGAAGATGGTGCGCAGGTTGCGCCAGTGGCGGTCGAAGTTGTGCCTGCGCGAAGTGGCCGAGGCGCCGCCGGCCTCGAAGAGGCGCTCGGCGGCCTGCAGCGCGATCCGGCTCACCGCCAGTTGCGTCTTGGCCGTGGCGAGCGCACCGTCGAGCACCAGTTGCTGCACGCCCTCCTCATCCGCGTCGCCGTTCGCGGCGCCGCGCCTCAGGGCCTCGGCCGACCGGTCGAGCTGCCGCGCGTTGTCGGCGATGAGCGCATCCACTGCATGCGTGTACGTAGCCAGGTCGCCCAACACCCATTGCGTGAAGTGGTCTTCCGCCGCCGAGGACGCCGGGCTGTGCGCCGCGGGACGGGCGTGATAGCGCACGTAGTGCACGGCGTCACTGAACACATTGCGCACGATGCCCGCCGCGACGGCCACGAGGTAGAGCTGCCGCAGCGAGGAAGCATGGCGCCGCTGCAGGCTGCGCGGCGAGGTGAGCACGATCTCGTCGGGCCGTATCTCCAGCCCGTCGAACTCCAGGCTGCCGCTGGCCGTGAGCCGCTGCCCCATGCCGTCCCAGTCGTCCTTCACGTGAAGGCCTTCGCGGCCGGTGGGCACGATCACCGTGGCATCGCGGCCTTCCTCGTCGCGCACCGCGATGCTCGCGAAGTCGGAAAACGCGGTGCCGGTCGCGTAGTACTTGCTGCCGTTGAGCACGAGCCTGTCGCCCTGCCGTTCGAGCGCGGTGGTCACCGTGCCCGAGCGCGGCGTGCCGAGTTCGGTGAAGGCGCCGCCAAACAGGGCGCCTTCGAGCACGCGGGCCAGTTGGCGGTCGGCATCCGCATTCGGCGGCGCGGAAGTCCACAACTCGATGGCGTTGTAGTGCGTGCGCAATGCGTGCGCCACGTTGGAGTCTGCCGCGGCCAGCGTGGCGACGACCTGCACGAGGTCTTCGATCGAGCCGCCGGGGCCGCCGCGATCGGCTGGGATGCGCAGCGCGCCCAGCCCCGACGCGCGAAACAGCGCGAAAGCCTCGAAAGGCAACGTGCCTTCGCGTTCGCGCTGCGAGGCGCCTTCGGCAATCGCCGCGGCCAGCGCAGGCAGCCGCTCGAGCAAGGTTCTGAGTTGGGCACCTGGCACGGCGCGATCGACGGCATTCATTGCTTGCATTTCCCGTAAGCGGCAGAGGCTCGGGAATATAGGCCGCGGCACTCATCGGTTTGCGCATAAGCAAACTCGGTTTTCGGCTCGGCGCGCAGCATGCCGGGCACCCGTCGCGACTGCATTTCGATGATCGAAAAAATGCTAAGCGCAGGGACGGATTTCCAAGACCATCGTCAGCCTTTCGAGCCACTCGCGGACACGGTGATCCATCCCATGCTTTCATTTCTTCTCCTCGTAAAACTGAAGTTCGACCGGCGGCTGATTCACCTCGCGCTGGCCGCCCTGCCCTTCACCGCAAGCGCGCAGAACGCCGCCGCGCCCACGCCGGTGAGCGGCGGAACGCTGACCTACGCGGTGTCGCAGGAGCCGACCTCGCTGGTGTCCTTCCTCGACACGAAGACGGACAACCGAAACATCAGCGCCAAGGTCACCGAGGGCCTGCTGCGCTACGACGCGAAGTTCAACCCGCAGCCGCTGCTGGCCACCTCGTGGCAGGTCAGCGCCGACGGCCTGAAGTACACCTTCAAGCTGCGTCCGGGCGTGAAGTTCCACGATGGGCGCGACTTCACCGCCGAGGACGTGCGCTACTCGGTGCTGGTCCAGAAGAAGCAAGGCCCGCGGGGACGCATCACGCTGGCCAACGTGGAGCGCGTGGACGCGCCCGATCCGCTCACCGCGGTGATCGTGCTGGCCAAGCCGGCGCCCTTCCTGCTGAAGTCGCTGTCGTCGGCGGAGCTGCCGATCGTGCCGGCCCACCGCTATGCCGACGGCGAACCGCTCTCCAGCCCGAACATCTCGGCGCCCGTAGGCACCGGGCCGTACATCTTCGAGCAGTGGGTGCGCGGCAGCCACCTGGTGCTGCGCAAGAACCCGGGCTACTGGCGCAAGGACCGCCCGTACATCGACCGCGTGATCGTGAAGTTCGTGCGCGACCCGGCCGCGATCTCCACCGCCATAGAGACCGGCGAAGTCGACGTGGCTCAGGGCGTGAGCCTGGCCGACCTCGAGCGGCTGTCGACGAACCCGAAGCTCAAGGTCGACGACGGCTACGACGGCTTCCTCAACAACGCCTCGTTCCTCGAGTTCAACGTGGAGAACCCGGTCCTGGCGAACGCCAAGGTGCGCCACGCCATCGCGCAGGCCATCGACCGCAACTTCATCCGCAACACGATCTACTACAAGCGCGTGGAAGTCGTGAACTCGCCGATCCCGCGCGTACTGTCCGACTACTACGACGACAGCACCTTCCGCTATCCCTTCGACGTCGCCGCGGCCAACCGCCTGCTCGACGAGGCGGGCCAGCCCAAGCAGGCCAACGGCCAGCGCTTCTCGCTGCGGCTGAGCTACATCCCGGGCGCGGAGTTCAAGCGCACGGCCGACTACCTGCGCTCCGCCCTCGCCCGCGTGGGCGTCAGGGTCGAGATCGTGGACGGCGACCTTCCCACCTTCCTCAAGCGGGTCTACACCACGCGCGATTTCGACATCAACATCAACGGCCTGGGTCGCCTCTTCGATCCCACGGTGGGCGTGCAGCGCATCTACTGGGGCGACGGCGTGCGCAACCCGCTGATCTGGGTGAACGCCGCCCACTACGACAACCCGCAGGTCGACGAGCTGTTCCGCCAGGCCGCCGTCGAGCTCGACGCGGGCAAGCGCGCGGCGCAGTTCAGGCAGGTGCAGCAGATCGTCGGCCGCGAGCTGCCGGTGCTTCCGATCGTCGCGGTGCCCTCGATCGTGGTGCACAGCGCGCGCCTGCACGACTTCCACAACAGCATCGACCTGATGTCGGGCGACCTGGCCGACGCATGGATCGAACCGCGCAAGTGACCACCCGAAAGCCCACATGACCACCCAGGACCTTCATCACACCCTTCTGGATTCGCTGACCTTCGCGAGTGCCCGCGCGCAGGCCGAGGCGCTGGCCGCCGGCCGCGTGTCGGCAGTCGATCTGCTGGAGCATGTGCTCGCGCGCATCAGCCGCTTCGACAACGACCTCAACGCAGTGGTGGTTCGCGACGACGAGGCCTCCCGCGCGGCGGCCCGCGAAGCCGACGCAGCCCTGGCGCGCGGCGAGCGGCGGCCGCTGCTCGGCGTGCCGATCACGGTGAAGGAATCGTTCGATGTCGCCGGCTACGTCACGAGCAGCGGCAACCCGGACTATGCGAACAACGTGGCCGCGCAGGACTCCCTGGCCGTCGCGGCGCTGCGCGGCGCCGGCGCGGTGATCGTCGGCAAGAGCAACGTGCCGCTGGCCCTCGCCGACCTGCAGAGCTACAACGACGTCTACGGCGTGAGCAACAACCCTTGGGACACCGCGCGCACGCCGGGCGGCTCCTCGGGCGGCTCGGCCGCCGCGCTCGCGGCAGGCTACGTGGCGCTGGAGCTGGGCACCGACATCGGCGGCTCGATCCGCATTCCGGCGCACTTCAACGGCGTGTACGGCCACAAGCCGACGGCAGGTCTCGTCGCGCTGCGCGGCACCGGCGTGCCCTCGGGCCGGCTGGCCGATCGCGACCTCGCCGTGGCCGGCCCGCTGGCGCGCACCGCGTCCGACCTCGGGCTCGCGCTGGACCTGCTGGTCAACCTCGAGCCGCTGGCCGCCAAGGCCTGGAAGGCGACCCTGCCGCCGGCGCGCCACGCCAAATTGAGCGATTTCCGCGTGCTGGTGATCGACCAGTGGCCCGGCAGCGCGCGCAGCCTGCACGAGGCGCTGGTGGTCGATCGCGTGGTGGAGCGCCTGCGCACGCAGGGCGTGAAGGTGACGCGGCCCTCTGAGCTGCCGGCCGGCCTGCTGCCCGACCTCACGCAGTCGCACCGCGTCTACCGCAGCCTGCTGGGTTCATCGCTGGCCACGCCGCCCACGCTGAGCAAGTCGGCGCAGAAGCGACTGGAAGCTCTCTCGCCCGACGACGACAGCGCCGATGCCGCATGGCTGCGCGCGCCCACGCTGCGCCACGGCGAATGGCTGAAGGACAACGAGCGCCGTGTGGCGCTGCGCCACCAGTGGGAGCGCTTCTTCGAGAACTTCGACGTGGTGGTGACACCGGTCGCGCCGCTTCCGGCCTTCCGCCACAACCACACCGAGCCGAAGGACGAGCGCACCTATCCCGTCGCTTTCGAGAACGGCACGCGCGAGGTTCGCTTCCTGGACCTGTTCCACTGGGCTGGCCTGCCGGTGCTGCCGGGCCTGCCGGCCACCAGCTTCCCGGTCGGGCTCGACGAAGACGGCCTGCCGGTGAGCGCACAGGCCGTCGGCCCCTATCTCGAGGATCGCACGACCATCGCCTTCGCCGAGCTGCTCGAGCAGGTCTACGGCGGTTTCATCGCACCGCCCGGTTTCGGAGGGAGCGGCGCGGCATGAAGCCCACGCTACCCATCAGCCGACGGCGCTTTCACCGGCGCATCCTCGGCGGTCTCGGCCTGCCCTTGGCTGCACCGGCACTGGCGGCCACCGCCGCAACCCCGGCCGATGCGCCGCGCCGCGCGCAGGGCGGCGTCGTCACCCTGCTCACGGCGCTGGAGCCGCCCACGCTGGTCGGGCTTGTCAACTCCGCCGCGGGTACCTTCCTGGTCTCGCCCAAGGCGGTGGAAGGCCTGCTGAGCTACGACTTCGAGCTGCGCCCGCGCCCACAGCTGGCGGTAGCGTGGGAGGTGCAGCCCGACGGCCTGCAATACACCTTCCGGCTGCGGCGCGGCGTGAAGTGGCATGACGGGCGCGACTTCACTTCGGCCGATGTCGCATTCTCGATACTCGCGCTCAAGGCCTCGCATCCGCGCGGCAGGGCCACCTTCGCGAGCGTGTCCGAGGTGCGCACGCCCGATGCGCACACGGCGGTGCTGGTGCTCAGCCGCCCTGCCCCGTTCCTGCTCACCGCGCTCGCGGCGGCGGAGTCGCCGATCGTTCCGCGCCATGTGTACGAGGGCAAGGACCTGGCCACCCATCCGGCCAACAACGTGCCCGTGGGCACCGGCCCCTTCGTCTTCAAGGAATGGGTGCGCGGCAGCCATGTGATCTACGAGCGCAACCCGAACTACTGGGACCCGGGCAAGCCGTACATCGACCGCCTGGTGGTGCGCTTCATTCCCGACCAGGCGGCGGCCGCCGCCGCGCTCGAGAGCGGCACGGTCGACCTTGCCGGCGCCACGCCCGTGCCCATTCCCGACCTCGACCGCCTGAAGGACCAGCCTCACCTCGGCCTGGACACGCGCGGCAACGAGTACTTCAACAACTCCACCACGCGCATCGAGTTCAACCTCGACAACCGCTACTTCAAGCACGCGAAGGTGCGCCAGGCCGTGGCGCATGCGATCGACCGCGAGGTGATCCTGAAGACCGTGTGGTACGGCTACGGCATCGCCGCGCCCGGGCCGATCTCGCCGGTGCTCAAGGCCTTCCACGACCCGACGGTGGCGGTGCCGCGCTTCGACCGCAAGCGCGCCGAGGCACTGCTGGACGAGGCCGGCTTTCCGCGCGGCGCCGACGGCGTGCGCTTTCGCGTGAGTCACGACGTTTTCGACGGCGGCGGCAACCGCGTGGGCCAGTACATCCGCCAGGCGCTGGCGCGCGTGGGCATCGACGTGACGGTGCGCACGCAGGAGTTCGGCAGCTACATCAAGCGCGTGTACACCGACCGCGACTTCGACTTCAACAACCAGGGCATGAGCCAGATGTTCGACCCCACGGTGGGCATCCAGCGCTTCTACTGGTCGAAGAACTTCCGCCCCGGCGTGCCGTTCTCGAACGGCGCGCACTACGACAACCCCGAGGTCGACCGGTTGCTGGAGGCCGCGGCGGTGGAAAACGACCCTGCGAAGCGCCGTGCGCTCTTCAGCGAATTCCAGCGCGTGATCGCCGCCGAGCTGCCGACCATCGGGCTCGTGGCCGTGGCGCAGGTCACGGTTGCGAACCGGCGCATCGGCGACCACACGGTCGGCGCCGAAGGGCTCTCGGGCAACTTCGCCGACATCTACATCAGGGCCTGAGAACATGAACGACAACGCCATCCACCGCCGCCTCTTCCTGCAGGGCGGCGCGAGCCTGGGCCTGGCAGGCCTGGCGCCCGCGTGGGCGCAGGGGCTGCCCGCGGCCACCACCACTACCGGTGCTCCGGTGCGCGGCGGCACGCTCACCGTGCTGATCGACCCCGAGCCGCCCACGCTCACCACCATCGCGCATTCGGCGGGCTCGTCGGTGCTGATCTCGGCCAAGGTCACCGAAGGCCTGCTGAGCTACGACTTCGACCTCGCGCCGCAGCCTCAGCTGGCCACCGCCTGGGCCGTGAGCAGCGACGGCCTGCAATACACCTTCAGCCTGCGCCGCGGCGTGAAGTGGCACGACGGCCGGCCCTTCACCTCGGCCGACGTGGCGCACTCCATCGGCCTGCTGAAGCAATACCACCCGCGCGGGCGCGCCACCTTCTCCAGCCTGGCCGAGGTGCGCACGCCGGACGAGTTCACGGCCGTGCTGGTGCTGTCGAAGCCGGTGCCCTACCTGATCACCGCGCTCTCGGCCTCCGAGTCGCCCATCGTGCCGAAGCACCTGTACGAGAGCGGCAAGGCCGATGCCAACCCCGCCAACAACGCGCCCGTCGGCACCGGCCCCTTCGTGTTCAAGGAGTGGGTGCGCGGCAGCCACGTGACCTACGAGCGCAACCCGAACTACTGGGACAACCCCAGGCCCTACGTCGACCGGCTGATCGTGCGCTTCATTCCCGACGCGGCGGCCCGCGCCGCCGCCATCGAGAAGGGCGAGGTGCACCTGAGCCCGGGCACGCCGGTGCCGCTGGGCGACGTCGAGCGGCTGCGCGCCAAGCCGAACCTGGTGTTCGAGCCCAACGGCTACCAGTACATCAACAACGTCTCGCGCGTGGAGTTCAACCTGGAGAACCCCGCCCTGCAGGACCTGCGCGTGCGCCAGGCCATCGCGTACGCCATCAACCGGCAGGTGGTGCGCAAGACCGTGTGGTACGGCCAGGGCACGCTGATCCCGGGGCCGGTGCATCCGGCGCTGAAGAAGTTCTACGTGCCCGACCTGCCCGTGCTGCCCTACGACCTGAAGCAGGCCGAGGCGCTGCTCGACGCGGCGGGCCTCGCGCGCGGCAGGGCCGGCGGCAACCTGCGGCTGAAGCTCGGCCTGGTGCCGATTCCCAACGAAGGCGGCCAGCGCACGGCCGAGTATCTGAAGCAGAGCCTGGGCCGCATCGGCATCGAGGTCACCATCAACTCGCAGGACTTCGCAACCTACGTGCGCCGCGTGTACGCCGACCGCGCCTTCGACCTGCACGTGAGCGTGATGAGCAACACATTCGATCCGACCGTGGGCATCCAGCGCCTGTACTGGTCGAAGAACTTCAGGAAGGGCCTGCCGTTCTCGAACGGCTCGGGCTACAGCAACCCCGAGGTCGACCGCCTGCTCGAGGCAGCGGCCGTCGAGGTGGACGAGGGCCGCAGGCGCCAGGCCTTCGCGGAGTTCCAGCGGCACATCGTGCGCGACCTGCCCGACATCACGCTGCTGGCCATCGACAACTACACCATCGCCGACCGCCGCGTGCACGGCCACACCGTGAGCGCCGACGGCATCGCCGGCAACCTGGCCGGCGCGTGGATCGGCGCCTGAACCCGAGGAACACACTCAATGACTTCGCCTTCGTCCCCCGCCGACACCGGCACCAGCCCCGGCGTGCTCTGGTACACCCGCTGCCCCGTGCCCTCCCCCCTTGGCATCGCCGCCCGGCAGGGCTGGCTGGCCGAGTCCTTCGCCGAGGAAGGCATCGCCATCGAATCGATCATCGACTCGAAGGACCGCAGCATCCGCGAGAGCCATTTCGACCATCACCTGGCCTGGTCCTTCCGCCAGGGCGGCAACATCCCGCCGATCTGGGCGCGCGCCAACGGGCGTGCCACGCGGCTGGTGGCCATCACCTGGACCGACGAGTTCCAGGCCATCGTGACGCTGCCGGGCAGCGGCATCGCATCGGCCGAAGCGCTCGCGGGCCGGCGCCTCGCGGTGCCGCGCCGCGTGAACGACCTGATCGACTTCCACCGCGCGACGGCGCTCAAGGGCATCGTGTCGGGCCTGTCGCTGGCCGGGCTCTCCACCGGCGACGTGACGCTGGTGGAGCTGCCGATCGAAGAGTCGGTCATCGTCGCGCAGGGCGACCCGAGCCTCTTCGGGCTGCGCCGGCGCCATCCGTACTTCCGCGAGGTCGAGGCACTGGTGCGCGGCGAGGTGGATGCGATCTTCCTCAAGGGCGCCGAAGGCATCGTGGTGGCGAACCTGATCGGCGCGCAGGTCGTCGCGGAGTTCGGCAACTATCCCGATCCGAAGATCCGCATCAACAACGGCACGCCGCGGGTGCTCACGGTGGACGACGCGCTCTCGCGGCAGCGTCCCGACCTCGTGGTGCGCCTGCTCGACGTGGTCGCGCGCGCGGGCCGCTGGGCCGAGGCTCATCCCGACGAGACGCTGCGCTTCGTCGCGCGCGAGATCGCCACCAACGAGGAAGCAGTGCTCGCCTCCAACGGCCCCGATGTGCACCGGCACCTGGGCATCGGGCTCGATGCGCCGCTGGTCGAGGCCATCGGGCATTTCAAGGATTTCCTGCTGGAGTGGGGCTTCCTGCCGGCGGACTTCGATCTCGACGCCTGGGTCGACCATGCGCCGCTGCGCGCGCTGCATGCGCAGGTGGGGCACGCCGAACCCGTGGCGCTGGCGGCCGCCGCATGAGCTCACCACCTCGCATCCTGGTAACGGGCGCCACCGGCCGGCTGGGGCAGCTGCTGGTGCCGCGCCTGCTCGCGCGCGGTGCCGGGGTGCGCGCCCTCACGCGCCATCCCGCGCGGGCCAACGGCCTCAGGGCGCAAGGCGCCGAAACGGCCGTCGGTGATTTCGACGACGGCGACACCCTGCGCCGTGCGCTGGAAGGCGTGTCCCATCTCTTCCTGCTCTCCCCGATCACGCCCACGCTGGCCGATCAGCAGATCGCGGTGATCGAGGCGGCCGCGGCGGCGGGCGTCGAACGCATCGTGAAGCTCTCGGGTTCGCACTGGACCGTCGAGCCGCCCGGGCGCTCGCTCTCGGGCGACGCGCACCGCGAGATCGAGGCCGCCTTGCGCCGCTCGGGCATCGCCCACCGCGTGCTGCGCCCGAACGCATGGATGCAGGTGATGCTCGCGCGCGTGGCATCGGAGCTCGCGGCCGGCGACGAACTGCATGCGCCGCCGGGCGATCCGAAGGTCGCCTTCATCGACGCGCGCGACATCGCGGACGTGGCGGTGGAGGCGTTGTTCGAGCAGCCGGCCTCCCGCGAGGCCTCGACCGAGCCATGGGTGCTCACGGGCGGCAGCGCCCTTGGGTATGACGAGATCGCGAGCATCGCGTCGCGGCTCACGGGGCGCCGGATCGTCGCCACGCCGCTGTCCGCGCAGGCACAGCAGCAGCGGCAGGCGGCGAATGCGCCCTCGCCCTACATCGCCCGCGTGCACGCCCAGTTCGCGGCGCTGATCGTCGCCGGCGAAGCCGAGCCAGTGAGCGACACCGTGGCCGATGTCCTCGGCCGCCCGCCGCGCACGGTGGAAGCCTTTCTCGCGGAGACTGTCGCGGGCCGCGTGCCGGCCTGAAGATCGCGGGGCGGGCCATCCCGCCTCGCCATGCCCAACCCAAAAGCCCGCGAAAGGCGCATCATGGTGGCTGACGAACCCACGGTGCAGACTGTTCGCGAGGCAGAGCATGGCATGGTTCAAGAAGCTCTTCTGGGTCGGCGCAGGGCTCGCCGTGGGGGGAGTTTTTGTCGTGTTCGTGGCGGACGAGCTGAAGACCTCGCGGCTGCAATCGGCCTTCTGGCGCGACCTTGCCAGGGACGCCCGCTTCAGCGTCGACGCAGGCCCCAGCGACGCCATCCGCTTTCCCCGCACCGGGCCGCATGACGAGCGGCTGGGCTACCGGCAGCTTCCCGACTTCATCGACCGCCTGCAGCTCCATGGCTATGCCGTCACCCGCCAGGCGCGCATGTCGCCGCGGCTGATCGAGCTGCAGGAGCACGGGCTCTTCGCCCCCTACCGCGAGAAAAACCAGGCTGGCCTGAGCGTGCGCGACTGCCGCAACGAAGCGCTGCTGCACACGCGCGTGCCCGGGCGCGCCTACGAGCGCTTCGAGGACGTGCCCCCGCTGCTGGTGAGCGCCCTGCTCTTCGTCGAGGACCGCCACCTGCTGGATGCGCAGCCGGTGCAGCGCAACCCTGCCATCGACCCGGAGCGCTTCGCGAAGGCGGTGCTCGAGCAGGCTCTGCGAACGGTCAGCCTGGGCCGGACGGCGAGCGGGGGCAGCACGCTGGCCACCCAGATCGAGAAGTACCGCCATTCGCCGCAGGGCCGCACCGGGTCGGTCGGCGAGAAGCTGCGCCAGATGGCGTCGGCCTCGCTGCGCGCCTACCAGGACGGCGAGGACACGCAGGCGCGGCGGCGCCAGATCGTCGTCGACTACCTCGACACCGTGCCGCTGGCCGCGCGCCCGGGCATCGGCGAGGTGCACGGCCTGGGCGACGGCCTGTGGGCCTGGTACGGGCGCGACTTCCGCGAGGTCAACCGCCTGCTGGCCGACGACGCCGAAGGCGCCGCGCCCACGCCCGAGGCGCTCGAACGCCAGGCCGGCGCCTTCAAGGAAGCGCTGTCGCTGATGATCGCGCAGCGCCGCCCCTCGCAGCACTTGCTCGGCGACGGCGAGGGCCTGGCCCGGCTGACCGACAGCTACCTGCGGCTGATGGCCGAGGCCGGCCTGATCACGCCTACCCTGCGCGATGCGGCACTGCCGCTTCCCCTGCATCTGCAGCCCGAGCTGCCGCCGACGCCCCGGCCGGATTTCGTGCAGCGCAAGGCCACGACCGCGCTGCGCACGCATATCTCCACGCTGCTCGACGTGCCGCGCGCCTACGACCTGGAGCGCCTCGACCTCGAGGCCGAAACCAGTCTCGACAGCCAGGCGCAGGCCGTGGCGGCCCGGGTGCTGGCCGGCCTGCGCACACCCGCCGCGGCCAGGGCGGCGGGACTGTACGGCTCGCACATGCTCGACCCGGGTGCGGACCCGGGCCCGCTGGTCTACAGTTTCACGCTGTTCGAGCGCGGCGCCGGGGCCAACCTGCTGCGCGTGCAGGCCGACAGCATCGACCAGCCGTTCGACGTGAACCAGGGCGCCCGGCTGGACCTGGGCTCGACCGCCAAGCTGCGCACCCTGGTGAGCTACCTGGAGCTCGTGGCCGAGCTGCACGCGAGCTGGTCTGGCCTGAGCACGGCCGAGCTGTCGGCGCTGGCGCCCAGCCCGCGCGACCCGCTGGGCACCTGGGCGCGGCAATACCTGCTGCGGGCCAAGGACCGCCGGCTCGCGCCGATGCTCGAGGCGGCCATGGAGCGGAAATACTCCGCGAATCCGGGCGAGGCCTTCTTCACCGGCGGCGGGCTGCACCAGTTCGAGAACTTCGAGCGCTCGCGCAACGGCAGCTCGATGACGGTGCGCGAAGGCTTCAAGCACTCGGTCAACCTGGTGTTCATTCGCCTGATGCGCGACCTGGTCCGCCACCGCATGTTCGGCGGCGCGACGGACCCCGAGCGGATGCTGAAGGACCCCGCCGACCCGCGCCGGCGCGAGCTGCTCGCGCGCTTCGCCGACCGCGAGGGCTCGGCCTTCCTCGTCCGCTTTCATCGCAAGTACCAGAACCGCAGCGCCGCGGAAGCCGAGGCGCTGCTGCTGCGCGGCCTCAGGCCTTCGGCGCCGCGCCTGGCGAGCGTGCTGTTCACGATCGAACCGGATGCCAGCGAGGCACGGCTCGACGAGCTGCTCGCGCGGCAGCTCGGCCGGGGCGCGGCCTCGCCGCGCGAGCTGAAGGCGCTGCGCACCACCTACGCCGGCCTGTCGCTGGCCGATCGCGGCTACGTCGCCCGCGTGCATCCGCTGGAGCTCTGGCTGGTGGGATTCCTGCGGCGCCACCCGGGCGCGACGCTGGCCGATGTGCTGGACGCGAGCGCGGGCGAACGCCAGGAGGTCTACGCCTGGCTCTTCAAGACGCGCCACAAGAGCGCGCAGGACAGGCGCCTGCGCGAGTTGCTCGAGCTCGACGCCTTCGCACAGATCCATCGCTCATGGCAGCGCCAGGGCTACCCGTTCGCCTCGCTGACGCCGTCGTACGCCAGTGCCATCGGCGCGTCGGGCGACCGGCCGGCCGCCCTGGCCGAGCTGATGGGCATCATCGTGAACGACGGCGTGCGGCTGCCCACGCAGCGGGTCGAGGCACTGCACTTCGCGCGCGACACGCCCTACGAGACACGCCTGGAGCCGCGCAACGCGAAGCCCGAGCGGGTGCTGCCGGCGGAAGTGACGGCGACGCTGCGCCGGGCACTCTTCGAGGTTGTGAACGACGGCACGGCAAGGCGCCTGAAAGGCGCGCTCGCGGACGCGAACGGCCGCGCGATCGACATCGGCGGCAAGACCGGTACCGGCGACCACCGCTACGAGCGCACCGGCCGCGGCGGCCGGGTGATCTCCGAGCGCAAGATCGACCGCTCCGCCACCTTCGTGTTCATGATCGGCGAGCGCTACTTCGGCACCGTCATGGCCTATGTGCACGAACCCTATGCCGCCCGCTACCGGTTCACGAGCGCGCTGCCGACCCAGCTGCTGAAGTCGCTGGGGCCGCAACTGCTGCCCGTGCTCCAGCGCAGCGGGTGCGGAGGCGACTGATTTTTTCGGCGGCCGGCGGCTCAGGCCGCGTTGCCTTCGCGCCTACAGGCCGGAGCCCGGCCTACCCGTTTTCGGGTATGGCCGCGGCGCCATCGCCTCCCTACGATCCGCGCTGTCGATGGTTCAAAAAGGGTCGCGGACATGCCCAAACGCGCTATACAGCCGACGCCGGCCTTCCGGCAGGCGGTGGACGACATGCAAGCCAAGGCCGGGCCGAACACGGTGGGGCTGGTCATGCGTTTCAACGAGGACGACAGCACGCTTCGCGATCTGTGGTCGGAGGGCTCCAATGCCCCGAAGCACAAGTACAACCCTCACCCTGCGGATCGGCCCGAGATGTGGCGCTGCGACCTGCCGGATGGAGGCTCGCGCCGAGCCAACAAGGTCAACGACATTCGCGGCTATCACGCAGAGGAGATATTCATCGCCTGCTGGCCGGCCCTGCTGCGAGGTGCCGACCTGCAGGAAAACCAGCTGCGTTGTGTCGAGCTGGCGCTCTCGAAGAGCCCTTGCTATGGCGACTCGGGATCGTCGCTGCTGCGCCTCGCCAACACGCCGAGGTACATGCCGGTCGGCTGTTCCTCGAAGCTTTACGAGTTCGTGCTGGCGAAGGACATGCGCATCGAATGGCGCATCGCATTCCTCTCGCTGAATGGCTCGGACGCGACAAGCTACGCCCCCATCGGCGGCATTGGCGTCGACCGGCTCATGAGTGCAAGGGAGCGACAGATCGCCGACGCAGCCGTTCAACAGGTCAGATACCAGGCAGTCGACGCGCCGCGGGCACTGGAGTTTGCCCGGCTTCAAGCCAATATGTCCACGTTGATGCGGCAGCGGGCAAATCAACTGAACGGTCACGACAAAGGCCTGCTGATGAATGAGGCTAGGGCAGAAAACCAGGCAGCCATCGCTTTGAGAGCCAGGGTGCAACAGCGATCCACGGCCTTGCAAACCCAAGCCAGAACCCTTTCCGTCGGTGTTGCGCAGCAAGGCATCGCGCTGCTCGAAGGCCTGCCCAATGTCGACGTCAGGCGGTGGATCTGATCCGCCCTGAACGCCCGGAAGCAAATACTCAGGCCGCCTTGCGCTGCTCCGCCCCCGGCACCGCCGCGATCAGACTGCGCGTGTACGGATGCTGCGGCCGGTCCCAGATGTCCCGGTGGCTGCCGGTCTCGACGATCTTTCCCTGGCTCATCACCATCACGCGGTCGGCGATGTAACGCACCACCGAGAGGTCGTGCGAGATGAACAGGTACGAGAGCCCGAAGTCCTCCTTCAGCTCCACCAGCAGGTTCAGGATCTGCGCCTGCACCGACACGTCGAGTGCCGAAACGGGCTCGTCGAGCACCACCAGCGAAGGCCGCAGCACCAGCGCGCGCGCTATGCCGATTCGCTGGCGCTGGCCGCCCGAGAACTCGTTGGGAAAGCGGCGTGCCGCGTCCGCCGGCAGGCCCACGCGCTCCAGGATGGCCGCGATGCGGCTGTGGCGTTCCGCGCGGTCCGACACGCCGTGCACCTTCAGCACCGATTCGAGGATGTCGAACACGCTGCGCCTCGGGTTCAGCGAGGCATACGGATCCTGGAACACCATCTGCACGCGGCGGCGCCACGGCTTGAGCGCCTTCTCGGACAGCCCGGCGATGTCGGTGCCATCGAACACGATGCGGCCGCCTGCCGGGTTCACCAGTCGCAGCAGCGTGCGCGACAGCGTGGACTTGCCGCAGCCCGATTCCCCCACCAGGCCCACGGTCTCGCCGGCGCGGATGTCGAAGGACACGCCATCCACCGCATGCAGCACGCCGCCGCCGCGCCTGGGGTAGTCGGTGCGCAGCTCCTGCACCGACAGCAGCGGCTCGCCCCCCGCCGCGCGAACCGGCAGGGCCCGTACCTTCGAAGCGGGTTGCGGCACATGGAGCGTGAAGTCGCGCACGCCGGTGACGGGGTCGAGCCGCGTCTGTATCTCGGGCAGCCTCGCGTCGGCATGGTGCAGTGAGCTGCCGGCGTGCAGCGACGCGCCGAGCAGGCCCTTGGTGTAGGGGTGCGACGGTGCGGCGAAGAGCCTGGAGGTTGGGGCCTCCTCGACCTTCTCGCCGCCGTACATCACGGCCACGCGGTCGGCCCACTGCGCGACCAGGCCCAGGTCGTGCGTGATCAGCAGCAGCGCCATGTCGAGCTCGCGGCGCAGGCCGTCGAGCAGCTCGAGGATCTGCGCCTGGATGGTCACGTCGAGCGCGGTGGTCGGCTCGTCGGCCACCAGCAGGCGCGGCCTGCAGGCCACGGCCATCGCGATCATCACGCGCTGGCGCTGGCCGCCCGAAAGATTGTGCGGATGGTCGTCGATGCGCTGGTGCGGCTCGGGAATGCGCACCAGGTCGAGCAGCTCGATCGCGCGCTTGCGGGCCGCCGCGGGAGAGAGCTTCTCGTGCCGGCGCAGCGTCTCCTCGATCTGCGCGCCGATGGTGTGCACCGGGTTCAGCGAGGTCATCGGCTCCTGGAAGATCATCGCGATCTCGCGCCCGCGCACTTCGCGCAGGGCCGCTGGCGACAGCGAGAGGATGTCGCGCCCGTCGAAGCTGATGCTGCCGCGCAACGCGGTGCCGGGTGCCAGAAGCCGCAGCAGCGCGAGCGCGGTGGTCGACTTGCCGCAGCCCGACTCGCCCACCAGCGCCAGCGTTTCGCCGCGCTGCAGCGTGAGGTCGAGCCCGCGCACGGCCTGGATGGGTCCGTTCGATCCGTGGAAGAAGACATCGAGGCCGCGCACGTCGAGCAGCGGCGCGGTGGTGCTCACCTGTTCGAGCGTCATTTCAGCGGCCCCTCAGGCGCGGGTTGAAGGCGTCGTTGAGTCCGTCGCCCACGAGGTTGAGCGCGAGCACCGTCAGCACGATGGCCGCGCCCGGCAGCGCCGTGAGGTACCACGCGGTACGCAGCAGCTCGCGGCCCTGCCCGATCATGCTGCCCCACGACACCGCATTGGGGTCGCCCATGCCGAGGAAGGACAACGCCGACTCGATGAGGATCGCGCTGGCCACCAGCACCGAGGTGGTCACGATCACGGGCGGCAGTGCGTTGGGCAATATCTCCTGGAAGATGATGCGCGCATGGCTGAAGCCCTGGCTGCGCGCGGCCAGCACGAACTCTGTCTCGCGCAGCGCGCGGAACTCGGCGCGCACCAGCCGGGCGATGACCGGCCACGAGGCGAGCCCGATGGCGAACACGATCACCGGCACCGAGGGCTGGCCGATCGCGACCACCACGATCACGAACAGGAACGAAGGCATGGTCTGGAACAGCTCGGTGATTCGCACCAGCACGTCGTCGATGCGGCCGCCGAAGTAACCCGCCGTGGCACCCACGAGGACGCCGATCGCCAGGCTCAGCACGGCCGCCACCACGCCCACCGAGAGCGAGATGCGCGCGCCGTGCGCAATGCCGGCGATGACGTCGCGGCCCAGCGAATCGCTGCCCAGCGGGTAGTCGGCGTCCTGCCCCGGCCACAGCAGCGGCTGCGCCACCATGTCCAGCGGGTCGCCCGGATAGAGCAGCGGCGCGACCAGCGCCAGCACGAGCATGAAGGCCAGCAGCAGCAGGCCCGCCATCGCCGCCGGGTTGCGCACGAATGCGCGCAGCGCAGCATGGCGGCTGGAGAGCGGCTTGACATCCACCGCGGCCTTGGCCGTGACGGCGGGCCTGGTTGCGGCCTTGGGAGCCGGCGCCGGGGCCGGCGGGTGCGCGATGGCGGTATCGAGTGGGAACTGTGCGGACATCGGGGATCGCAGTCGGGAAGATCGGAAATGAAGCTCAGCGCACCTGGATGCGCGGATCGAGCCAGGCATGCAGCAGGTCGACCAGCATGTTGGCCACGATGACCAGCATCGAGGACATCAGCAGCACGCCCAGCAGCACCGTGTAGTCGCGGCCCGCAACCGAATCGAAGGCCAGGCGGCCCAGGCCGGGCCAGCTGAAGACGGTCTCGACCACCACGGCGCCGCCCAGCAGCGTGCCGAAGTGCATGCCGGCGACGGTGGTGACCGGAATCAGCGCGTTGCGCAGCACGTGCCGCAGGTTGACGGTCCACGGGTGCAGGCCCTTGGCCTCGGCGGTGCGCACGAAGTCCTGGCGCGTCACCTCGAGCATCGCCGCGCGCGTGAGGCGCGAGAAGATCGCGATGTAGAAGCCCGACATCGCCAGCGCCGGCAACACGAGGTGCCGCGCCACGTCGACCGCGTGCCGCCAGCCGGTGTAGCCCGCGCCGATGCTTTCGCTGCCGCCGGTGGGCAGCCAGCCCAGGTGCACCGAGAACAGCACGATCGCCATCAGGCCGAGCCAGAAGCCCGGCGTGGAGTACAGCAGCAGCGCGAGCACCGAGAGCGTGCGGTCCTGCCAGCGCCCTACCCGCGTGGCCATGATCGTGCCCAGCGCGATGCCGATGGCCAGCGCGAAGGCCAGCGCCGTGACCATCAGCAGCAGCGTGTTGCCCAGCCGCGCGCCGATCAGCGACACCACCGGCATGTTGTAGCGCGGCGAGACGCCGAGGCTGAAGTGCGCGAGGTTGTTGAGGTAGGCGCCCAGCTGGTGCAGCACGGGCAGGTCGAGCCCGAAGTGGCTGCGCAGCTGCGCCATGCTCTCGGCGGTGGCCGAGCCAGATTCGGCGGCCACCACGTCGGCGGCGTCGCCCGGAATCCACTGCATCAGCACGAAGTTGAGAAGAATCACGCCGACGACGGTCGGCACGGCCTGCCACGCCGTGCGCGCCAGCGTGCGGCTTGCGCTGCGCAGGTTCATAGAGGGTTCTGGAAGGAGGCGGTCAATCGGGCCGTCAGGCTATACGAGCGGCTTCACGCATCGAAGGAAGCTTTCCTTCTACGCATATCCGATTTGCTTCGTTGGCCAGGCGTCGCGCGCGCATCTAGATTGCGGTCCGACTTCCAGGGCCCCACGAAGATGATCCAGACCGTCACCATCCACAAGGCGCTGCTCGCGCTGGCCTTGCTCGCGACCCACTACGCGCTCCAGGCCGCCCCGCAGGCGGGCGGCACGGTCACGCTGGTGCTGCAGAACGAGCCGCCCACGCTGGTGTCGATCGCGCATTCGCACTCCTCCACGCTGGCTGTCAGCGCGAAGGTCACCGAGGGCCTGCTGAAGTACGACCAGGACCTGAAGCCGCAGCCTCAGCTCGCCACGGCCTGGCAGGTGAGTCCTGACGGCCGGACCTACACATTCACCCTGCGCCGCGGGGTGAAATGGCACGACGGGCGCGACTTCAGCTCGGCCGACGTGGCCTATTCGATCCTGCTGCTGAAGGAACACCATCCGCGCGGCCGCAGCACCTTCGCGCCGGTGGAGCGCGTGAAGACGCCCGACCCGTACACGGCGGTTCTCGAGCTGTCGCGCCCGGCGCCCTACCTGCTGAAGGCCTTCGTCGCGTCGGAAGCGCCCATCGTGCCGAAGCATCTCTACGAGAACGGCGGCGACGTGCTGCGCAACCCCAACGGCTCGGCGCCCGTGGGTACCGGCCCGTTCAGGTTCAAGGAATGGGTGCGCGGCAGCCACATCGTGTACGAGCGCAATCCCGACTACTGGGACAGGCCCAAGCCCTACATCGACAGGCTGATCGTGAAGATCATTCCCGACGCGGCCTCGCGCTCCATCGCCTTCGAGACCGGCGACGTGGACATCGGCTACCGCACGCCCGTCTCGCCCGGCGACATCGAACGGCTGAAGGCGAACCCGAAGCTGGCTTTCGAGACCAAGGGCAACAGCTATTCCTACAACGTGACGCGCCTGGAGTTCAACCTGCGCCAGCCGCAGCTCAAGGAGCTGAAGGTGCGCCAGGCGATCGCGCATGCCGTCAGCCGCGAGGTGGTGCGCGACAACGTGTTCTACGGCTACGGCGTGATCTCCTATTCCCCCATCGCGCCCGGCCTCAAGGAATTCCACGACACGCGCCCCACGCCCTACCCCTACGCGCCGAAGACAGCCGAGCGCCTGCTCGACGAGGCGGGCTTTCCGCGCGGCGCCGACGGCACGCGCTTCACGCTTGCGCTCGACTTCAACCCGAGCGACGTTCACAAGCGCCTGGCCGACTACGTGAAGCAGGCGCTGGGCCGGGTCGGCATCAGGGTCGACATTCGCGCCACGGACTTCTCGCAGTACGTGAAACGCATCTACACCGAGCAGAACTACGACCTGGCGATCAACGGCACCAGCAACCTGTTCGATCCCACGGTGGGTTCGCAGCGCCTGTACTGGTCGAAGAACATCCGCCAGGGCGTGCCCTTCTCGAACGGCACCTTCTACGACAACCCGGTGGTCGACAAGCTGCTGGAAGACGCCGCGGTCGAGATCGATCCGGCTAAGCGGGTGGCCCTCTTCAAGGAGTTCCAGCGCATCGTCGGCGTCGAGGTGCCCGACCTGAACCTGCTCTCGCCCACCTACTTCACCATCTACAACCGCCGGGTGCACGACCATTCGCTCACGGGCGACGGCGTGGAGGCGAACTTCGCGGACGTCTATATTCGCTGACTGCCTTTCCTTTCACCTGTCGCGAAGAAGATGCCGCTGAATGCCCACGAACTGAAACAACTCGCCGAAGCCGGCGACCGATCCGGGGTCTCCCCTTGCGGCTGCTGGCTGCATCGGGCCGATGCATGGGAAAGCTTCGCCGAAGACCGCTGGCCCGCCGACCTGCTGCAGCGCGTCGACACGCTGCGCGCCGAAGGCGTCGACGAACCGACCTTCGAGGAGTTCCACCCCGGCGGCACGCGCTACGACTCGGCCGAAGCGCCGATCTCGGTGGCGCACTTCCCGTTCAACCGCTGCGACGTGTACCGGTGCACGGCCTGCCAGCGGCTGGTGCTGCGCTACACCGAGTTCGGCGGCTACTACGTCGACCACCGCGCGCGTCGGGTGGATGCCGCGCTGGTGATCGCCTGACGCAGCTGACGCAGGCTCAGGCCAGCAGGCCTTTCCAGTAGAGCCGCGCCGCGGCCAGCACGGTGCGCATCTGCGTCGTGTGGGCAAGCCGGAAGGCGGCGCCGCGCACCGTCTCGTCGGGAAACTCCGTCACGAGCGTGAACGGCACCGTCGAGCGCTCATCGGTCGTGACGAGGCACGGAATGCCGTTGATCCGCTCGAACGGCAGCTCGCCCACATGGGCATGCCACATCCGCTGCTGCAACGCGTTGAACTCGGCCAGCTCCGGTGAACCGGAATGCAGCTCCTCGGTGAGCGCATGCAGGAACCGCATGCCGTCCAGTCCGGGGTGGCGTCGGAAGATCAGGAAGAAGCCCTTGGGCACGGTCCACAGCTCGCCGCCCAGCGGCACGTAGCCCGCGCGGGGCCGCGTCCATTCGTGCGCCGGGTAGCCGTGCAGGCTCAGATGCAGGCGCGCGCCGGTGCGGGCGATGGCCTCGAGCCGCGCAGCCTTCTCTCCGAAGGGCGGCTTCGTGCGGGCCTCCAGGTCGTCGCCCAGCGCCGTATAACGGGCCGCGTGCGCCATGTGATTCGGATGCGTGGCCTGCAGGCGGTAATGCAGCGCGGCGCCGTCGGGGTTCTCGAGCGGCACCAGTGCGTAGTGGGCGTCGCGGTGGGTGTTCAGGTGGCGGGCCGCGCGCAGTGCGCCGACGACGCCCGAACTCTCGTTCGCATGCTGCCCGGCCGTGATCGCCAGGCCCGGCAGCGCGCCGCGCACATGCACGCCGGCGACCTTTCGGCCCTGGAACGAGGTCACGGAAAACGGCTTTCCCGGCAACTGCGCGACGATGCGGTCGACCTCCACGGGCGCGAGCGATCGCCCGGCTTCGTCGAGCACCAGCGCGGCGTCCACGGGAGGATCGACGCGGCGGTGCCGTGCGAGCCGCACCCTCACCCGCGTGTCGCCGTCGGCCTGCGAGACCAGCGGCACGATCTGCCCCGGCTGCAGCGTGCGGTCGGCCTCGGGCAGGCCTGCGCGTGCCTTGAAGAATTCCAGCACGCCGTAGTAGCTGTCCTCGTGCAGCGCCTCGAAGGTGCTGATAGTCTCCTCGCCGAACGGCAGGCGCCGCTCGATGCCGGTGGTCGCGATGTCGATCTCCAGCATGTCGAACAGGGGCAGCGTGGCCGGCCACTCGTGCTTTCGCACGGCGTCGAGCGCGGCCTCGCAGGCGATCTCGAACTCTGTTCGCAGCGGCGCGTCTTCCACCAGCGCGTCGCCCTGCCAGACGCGCAGCCATCCGCAGGGCGATGCGGTGCCGTCGTTCGGCGCGAACACCTGCCAGCGCCTGCCGCCGGCCTCGATGATGTAGTCCGACTGGAGCTCGTCGCCTTCGACGAAGCGCAGCGTGTTCCTCTTGCCGATCAGCCCGGCCAGCGGATAGGCCTCGAGCCGGAAGCGCTGCCCCTTGCCGGCGGGCGTGCGTACCACGATCTCGCGCGCGCCGGGACTTTCGCCTTCGAACTCCTCGATAAAGAAATGCACCAGCGGCTTGTACGCGCTGCGCAGCACCGCCGTGACACCCGCTGCGGCCAGCGTCTTCTCCGCCCCGCGGCGCGCCGCCTCGTCCTCGAACAGCCAGGCCTCCACGCGCGTCGCCGGCCTGGCGGTGAAGCGCTCCACCAGCTGCGTGAGGGTTCGAGGGACGATGGTGTCGAGCAGCGAAGTCATGCAGCGAGCGTTTCGGGGTCGGAGAAGAAGCTGTGCTCGATCTGGCGGATGGATTTCCAGTCGGCCGTGAGCCGGTCGAACTGGGCATCGAACAGGCCCACCATGCCCAGCGCCGTGCGCAGGTCGGTGGTCACGTTCAGGCGGTCGCCCGTTTTTACCCACCGCTTCACGCTGACGCAAGACGGCAGCCGCTCGATCGAATCCCAGGCGAAGTCCCTGGCGAGCACGCCCGCCTTGGGCGAGACCAGCAGGATGTGGCCGCAGAAGCCGCTGAAGCGCGGCTGCTCGTTGAGCGTCTGCTTGAAGAGCTGCGGATTGACGAAGGCCTCGACCGTCACCGAGATCTGGTTCTCGCCGGTCACGGCCGTCGTGAGGCGCGGGTCGAGGCTGCCGTGCAGGCGGGAGTTCAGCTCGACGATGGTCGGCCCCTCGGCCGTCACGATCAGCTCCAGGTGGGACGGTCCGTAGTGCAGCCCCACGGCGTCGAGCACCTGCACCGCGTAGGCGATGACTTCCGCGTACTGCGGTCGCGTGTGGTCGACCACGAGCATCTTCTCCAGCCGGGGCGAATGGCTGCGGTCGCGCTCCACCTCCCAGAGGCTGACCACCTTGTGATGGCCTTCGAAGGAGACGGAATCAACGATGTATTCCTGCCCCTCGCTGTACGACTGCACGAGGATGTCCTCCTGCACCTCGTCGTACGAGGACTTGATGGCCAGCACGTTGCGGGCGGCCTCCTCCACCTGTTCCTGCGTGCGGCAGATCTTCACGCCCTTCACGCCGGAGCTGCGCGTGGGCTTGATGACCACCGGCAGGCGCGCATGGGCCCGCGCCCAGTCGGCGATCTCCTGCGGCGAGCGCGACTGGAACTGCTGCGGCGTGCGCACGCCGGCGCGCCGCAGCGCCTCGATCTGCTCGAACTTGTCGCGCCGCGCGGCAGTGAGTTCCACCGGGTTGCGCAGCGGCACCTCGAGCGCATCGGCCAGCCTGGAGGCCAGCTCGACGCCGCTGTCGACGCCCGGCAGCACCACGCTGATGCCCAGGTCTCGCAGCGCATCGGCCGTCTGGCGCAGGTCGCCGCGATGCACCACGCTGCGCACGTAGTCGGCCGGGTTGATCTGCGTCTGCAGGCGCTGCGGCAGCGACTCGCTGCTCAGCACGTGCACGCAGCGCACGCCGTACGAGCGGAAGGCGGGCGCCAGGTGCGCGCTGGTCGAGGCGCCGTCGACGATGGCCACGGTATCAAGCAACTGCTTCTTCATGGAGTCTCTTCTCTGCGGTGGGTTGAAACAGGCGGCGCACGTAGATGTACGCGCGCCGCTCGCGATGGACCAGCCGTTGCGGTCCGTAGGTGATGTGGAGGTCGGCGTTGCGCAGCTCGCCGGGCGACGAGAAGTCCCACGGCAGCGGGTCGCTCGCCAGCAGGAACTCGACGTGCGCGTACGAGCGCGGCGCGAAGATGTCGGGCACGTCCACGCCGCGGCCCGTGAGCTTGTCGAGCAGCGCGGCGACGATGTCGAAGCCGTAGCCGTCGCGCACGATGTCGCAGATGAAGCTGCCGGCAATGCGCGGATTGAGTTCGATCACGTAGGGCACGCCGTCGCGCACGATGCAGTCCAGGTGCACGGGGCCCCACGAGAGGCCGGCGAGTTCGATGGCGCTGGCGCCGGCGTCGATCAGCCGGCGCAAGGCGGTGTCGTCCAGGTCGAGCTCGGAGGTGTAGCCGCGCTCCAGGAAACCCTCGCCGCGGCGCTTGAGCTTGCGCATCGCGCCCACGTACCGTCCGTCGAAGTACTCGACGCAGTATTCGGCGCCCTCGAGGAATTCCTCGACGATCACGCTGTCGGTCAGGCCGGTGCGCCGGTTGGCTTTCAGCTCGTCGGCCAGCGCCTCTGCGTGCCGCCTGGCCTCGCCCGCATCGGCGCAGCGCTTCACCCCGTGGCTTGCCGAGCCTTCGGACGGCTTCACCACCACGGGGAAGCGCAGCGCGCCCACGCGGTCCCAGAGCGCCGGCAAGTCGGACAGCGTGCCGTCGACGAACTTCGCGGTCGGCAGGCCGCTCGCAGCCAGCAGCGCCTTCTGGCTGGCCTTGGACACGCTGCGCGCCACTGCGGCGGCGTCCGGCCCCGGCAGGCCGAGCTGTTCGGCCACCTGCGCCGCGAGCCGCGCGTAGACGTCGTTGGCCGTGGTAACGCGCAACCGGCGATCAGGATCGGGATGGCGGTCGCGCAGCCAGGCGACCACCGCGTCGGCCTCGGTCTGCAGGTTGACGATTTCCACCTCCGGAGGAAACACGCCCTGCAGCAGGTCGTTCGGCCCGCTGATCACCGTCACCTGCAACTGCCTGTCGAGTGCCGCGCGCACCAGCGCGAGGCTGGTGCCGGTCTTGCGCGCACCGATCACGATGAGTCGTGTCATTCGATACCCCGGAAGAAAAAGGAACGCCGGCCCTAGAGGCACAGCACGGCGATCAGCGCACCGGCCAACCGCAGGAAGGCCGACAGGTCGAACGCGAACACCGCCCCGGCCGCGACCTGCGCGGGTAAGCCGACCAGCAATGCCCCGAACAGGGCCACGCCGATGGCGCTGCCGACCTGGCGCGCCGCGCCGAAGATCGCCGACGCCGTGGCCGACAGCGACGAGGCCACGCTGCCGATCACCAGCGACGTGAGGGCCGGCGTGCCGATGCCCGCGCCGATGGCCAGCAGAAGCAGGCTGGGCAGGATGCGCAGGTACGGCGTGGCGGCGTCCACGCCGTGCAGCAGCGCGAACGCCAGCGCGGAGAGCAGGAAACCCGCGATCACCGGCGTGCGCTGCGAGAAGCGCCTGGCCAGTCGTCCGCTCGCGAGGTTCGCCAGCATGATCACGGTGAAGGGCAGCAAGGCAAGGCCGGTCTGCGTGGGCGTGTAGCCCTTCGAATGCTGGAAGTACAGGCTCAGCACGAAGATCGACCCGTAGAAGGTGATGTTCATCAGCACGCCGAGCACGATGGCGGCGGAGAACGCCCTGCTGCGGAAGATGCCGAGCGGGATCATCGGCGCCGGCACGCGTGCCTCGTTGCGCACGAAGGCGGCGACGGCCAGTGCGGCGACGGCGAAGCCCGCGAGCACCGTCCAGTCGGTCCAGCCGAGCACGCCGCCCTCGATGACCGCATGGGTGAGGAAGAACAGCGCGACGATGGCCAGCAGCTGCCCGCCCACGTCCAGCCGGCCGGCCGCCGCGCGAACCGTCTCGGCGACGTAGCGGCGCACCGCCCACAGGCCCAGGGCGCAGATCGGCAGGTTCACGAAGAAGATCGAGCGCCAGCCCAGGCCGGTCGTCAGCGCGCCGCCGAGCACGGGCCCCGCGGCACTCACCACGCCGCCGATGGCGCTCCACCACCCGATGGCGCGCGTGCGTGCCACCGCGTCGCCCGCGCAGGCATGCGACAGCAGCGACAGCGAGGTCGGCAGGATCAGCGCCGCGCCGACGCCCTGCGCCGCGCGCGCCGCGATCAGCACGCCGATGGAAGGCGCGACCGCGCAGCCCAGCGAGGCCAGCCCGAACAGCACCAGCCCGACGCTGAAGACGCGCCGGCTGCCGAAGCGGTCGGCAAAAGAGCCGGCCGTGAGCAGCAGCGCCGCGAAGGCCAGCGTGTAGGCGTCGACGATCCACTGCAGGCCGGTCACGCCGGCACCGAGGTCCTTGCCGATCTGCGGCATCGCCACGTTGACGATGGTCACGTCGAGCTGCACCACCACGAAGCCGAAGCTGGTCGCAGCCAGGGTCCAGCCGATGCCGGAGGCGCGCCGCTCGTCGGGTGCGAGTTCGGCCAGTGAAGTGCTGCCTGCGGTGCTCATTCCGACGCCCTCAGTTCGCGTGCGCTCCTGCGGCGCTCGCTGAGCGCCTCCAGGCGCGGCACCAGGCTCTGGATGATGCGCGGCAGCAGGTAGATCGGCAGCTGCGCGCAGGCGAAGAACAGCGCGATGGCGGGCGTCGCCGCGGCGCCGAGCGCGGCCCACAGCAGCCCGACGTTGCGGTTGCCCATGAGCAGCGCGACATTCAGGCGGGTGCGCACGCTGCCCGGCGTGAGCAGGTAGGCGATGCATTGCACGCCGACGTTGGCGGCGAACGCCAGCGCAATGGCCGAGATCACGAGCGCCGGCTGGTCCACGATGGCCCGCTGCAGGCCGGCCATCGTGCCGACGGCGAAGACCAGCAGCGCGACCACCACGACGCCGTCGATCGCGCCCGCGTGGGCCGCGAGGCGCTCCTTCGCGAACCGGCGCACGAGGATCGCCGCGCCCTCGGCCGTGCCGACCAGCAGGATCAGCCGCAACGCGAGGCTCGAAGGCTGGATGGCCACGCCCGGATCCCGCCCGAACCACTGCGCCAGCAGCGGCGCGGTGAGCGGCACCAGCGCCATCGCCGCCAGCGTGGCAACCAGCGCGACGGCCGCGTCCAGCCCCAGCATGCGGGCCACGGCCGAGGTGCCGCTGGCCGGCGGCGCGCAGAAGGCGAGCACCAGTGCCAGGGTCCATGCCGGCGGCAGGCCCAGCGCGTGGCCCGCCAGGCCCGCGACGACGGGGCACACGACGATCGCGCACAGCGGCAGCGCCAGCGAAACCGCCGGCCGCCGCGCGACCGCCAGCACGGTGGCCGGGTCGACGCGCAACAGGGTGCCGAGTACGAAGATGAACACGGTCACCGGCATCAGCGGGCGCGCCGCGTCCGCGAGCGCCGGCACGAGCAGGCCCAGGAAGACGCCGGCGGCCAGCACGCTCGGGCCGTTGCGGGTCAGGACGGCGAACGGCCCCGGCATCGGCTCAGGCCTGCTCGCTCAAGGCGGGTTGGCGCGCATCCGCGTTGCGCGAGCGCACCGGCTCGCTGGCGCGCGGCAGCAGGAAGGGATCGAACACCCGCTCCTGCCGCTTGCCGAAGGAGCGGAAGTTCCACAGGTTGGTCGTGACCATGATGCGCTGCACCCAGCGATAGGCGCGGTCGTTGGAGTCGAAGCTGGGCACGAAGCTGTCGCGCGAGTGCAGCGCGAAGCGGTTGTTGACGAAGACCAGCCGGCCCGGCTTGATGTCGATGGCCTCGGAGACCGCCCTCACCTCGCGGTGGAAGTTCTCCAGCGCCGTCCTGGCGCGCTGGTTCACCGGCAGCACCATGTCGGGGTAGAAGGCCACGGTCACGCGCGGCAGCTCCAGCGGGCCCGACAGCACCGGGCTCAGGTCGGTGTTGTCGCGCGGCGTGGGCGTGGCGCCGCGCCAGCGGTACGGCACGCGGATGATGAAGTTGCGGCCGTAGAGCGCCTCCAGGTCCTCGTCGCTCAGGCGGGCCAGCGCGAGCCGCGCGTCGGCCACCCGCGTGAACGGCCCCCGGCCCTCGCCCTCGGGCGCGGCGCGCAATCCGAGCAGCAGCAGCGCGAGCGGCGAGGTGTCGCCCTCGGGCATGAAGGCCTGGGCGGCGTTCTCGATGTGGAAGTCGAGCTCCACCTCGGAGCCCAGGCCGGTGTAGTCGTTGCGCGTGTGCTTGTGCGGCGTGAGGTTGTTGACCAGCTCCAGCCCTTCGTGCGAGATCGAGTACGGCTCGCCGATGGCAGCGCCGAGCGCCGCGAGCAGGTTCTCGCTGAGCACGCCGTCCTTGAACTGGCGCCCGGTCTCGCCGAACTGCGGGCTGCCCCTCACGCCGGAGTCGATCGGCAGGTTGTCGACCACCAGGTAGGCATAGGCGGCGCTGTTGGACGATTTGATGACTTCCAGCAGCCGCACCAGGCGTTCCGGAAAACCGGAATAGACGCGCCGGCGAAGCTCGCCGATGTAGGCCGAACTCCCTGCCGGGTCGTAGTCGAGGTCTCCGAGCACCTGACGGATCTGCTCGGCCTCGCTGGCGGTGATGCTCACTTCGGCTCTCGAACCTTGGTCTGACATGAAAACTCCTTGAGTGTGTCGACAGGCGCGCGGCAAGGCGCGTCACGATGGGACAGCGGTTGGGTCTGCTGACGCTGACGCGAGGCTATTGGCGATTTTTTATCTCAAAAACGAATCAATTTGATATTTCATATCCGATAATCAGATTTATTACTTTCCGCTGAATCTGGAGAAAAGAGGTCACCCATGGACCGTGTATTGCTCGAAACCTTCAAGGCCGTGGTGGACGAAGGCGGTGCCCTGAAGGCGGCCAACGTGCTCGGCTGCGCCCAGTCCAACGTGACGACGCGGCTCAAGCAGATGGAACAGCGCCTGGGCGTGCCGCTGTTCAACCGCCAGGGCAAGCGGCTGCAGCTCAGCGAGGCCGGGGAGCGCTACCTGCCCTACGTGACGCGCATCCTCGATCTCATCGACGAAGCGGCAGCCAACGCACGCGCCGAGGCCCCCGCGGTGCAGCGCCTGCGCGTGGGCACCATGGAAAGCACCGCCGCCATGCACCTGCCGCACGCACTGGCCGCCATGCGGCAGGCCTTCCCCGAACTCGAGCTCCAGCTGGAGGTGGAAGCCGAGCCCGCGCTGTCGCAGATGCTGCTGCAGCACCGGCTTGACCTCGCGGTGACCGCGCGCGTGAACGAACGTGCGGGCCTGATCTACGAGGCGGGCTTCGACGAGCCGCTCGTGGTGGTGGCGCAGGAAGACCCGGCGGAACTGCTGGCGCAGGCGCCCGTGTATGCGCCGACGCTGATCGCCTTCCGCGAAGGCTGCCCCTATCGCACCATGGCGCAGCGCTGGCTCGAATCGCGGCGCATCGCCTGCGCCCGGGTGCTGTCGTTCAGCACCTATGGAGCGGTGCTGGGCTGCGCGGCGGCGGGCATGGGCATTGCGGTGGTGCCGCGCAGGCTGGTGGAGAACCAGGCGCAGTCCTACCAGTTGCAGGCCTACCGCCCGCGCGACCTGGCACCGGCCACGAGCTACTTCGTGTACCGCGAGGAATGGCAGCCCGGCGTCGAAGCCCGGGCGCTGATGCAGGAGCTGCGCCGCTCGGCACGCCAGCCGGTCACGCCGCTCTGAGGCGCGACAGTCCTGTTGTCTCCGGGCAAGCCGGGAACATCGGCGGGCCTCAGGCCGCGAGCCGCTGCCTCGCGCCGGCCTGCCAGATCGCGCTGGCGTAGAGCGATTCGTCGAAGTCCGGCGGCACCTCCGCGCGCGTGCGTTCCTCGTGCAGGGCGAAGTCGGCCAGCAGCAGGTCTTCGCTGATGCGACGCACCACCGCGGGCACATAGCCGCGGATGCTCGGCACGTCGCCCAGCGGCAGGCCGGTGCTGGCGAAGCCGCCCGGGTTGTAGATGTGGATGTCGCGCAGCCAGGGCGCGGTGCCGGGCGTCTTCTCCAGGAGTTCGAGTCCCGCGCCCAGGTACGGCGCCGCACCGAGTTCATCGTCGCGCTCGTGCGCGGGCGGCTCGAAGCGGTCGCGCCAGCGCAGCACCAGGTCGGCGATGCCGGCCAGTTCGGGCCGCTGCGAGAGCTCGTGCGTGTAGCCCGTGCCGGCGATGGCGAAGTCGAAGCGGAAGCTCTCGTCGTTCACCGAAGCGACCACCTTGCCGTCGCGCACTTCCGCGCCCTGCCAGGGCGAGGACAGGTGCAGGTGGAAATGCGGGAACTTCAGCACGCGCTGCACCGAATCCGGTGGCGGCGTGGTGCCCAGGCGGCGATAGCGCGCCGCATGGTGCCAGCGCGTGGCATCGGGCAGCGCGAGGTAGTTGTCGTAGAGGCCCGGATAGCCGCGCACGCGTGCCACGGGCGTGGCCGCCAGCCGGTCGCGGCGGGCGAACAGGTGCACGGCTGCCGCGCCGCTTTCGAGGGCGACCGCTGCCGCGTCGAAGGCCGATGCGGCGGCACCGATCACGGCCACCGTCTTGCCGGCGAGCGCCCCGAAGTCGATCGCATGGCCTGTGTGGGCCGCGAGGCCCTGGCTCACGGCCGATGCCAGCAGGTCGGGAATGAAAGGCGCGCCGCTGCCGGCCACGCCGTTCGCGAAGATCAGCTTGCGCGCGGTCTCGATGCGCGGCTCGCCGTTCACTTCGAGATGCAGCCGGAAGTGCGGCACCGCCCCACTCTCCACCGGCTCGAAGCGGACCAGCCGCGTCCCGTAGCGCACCGAGGTGCCCGTGATGCCCCGGAACCAGTCCAGGTACTCGGCCCAGGCCGTGCGCGGAATGCGGTCGATGGCGGCATACGCCTCCTGGCCGTGCCGCGCCTCGTACCAGGCCTGGAAGCCCAGCGCCGTGACCGGCCCCTCGGGACCGACAAGGTTCTTCAGCGTGCGCAGCTTGTGCATGCGCGCCCGCGTGAGCCACACGCCGGCCTGCGAGGTCCCGGCGGCGGCATCGATGACGCTCACGCCGCCAATGCCAGCGCGCTGCAGCGCGAAGGCGAAGGCACTGCCGGTCTGGCCGCCACCGACGACGAGCACGTTGTGGTCGATGCCCGCATGGGCCGGCACCCAGTTGGCTGGCGCGGGGCCGAGCAGGCGCAGCGCTTCCTGCGCGGCGTGGTCAGGGTTCGCGGCGTTCGCGAGGGAGGATGAAGAGCTCATGTGCGGTGCTTTTCGTTGTGAAGCTGTTGCATGAATTCACGATGCACCCGCGCGCAAAAAAACGGGCCCCGAAGGGCCCGTTGAACGTCGCTTCGGGTACGACGAGGAGACACTCACCTCGAAGGCAAGACACCCCATTCTTCAGGCGTGGCCACGAAAAGCGAAGCACGGAATCCGCATACGTTGATCCGTTTTTGTTCTTTGGGCTGCGAGCCTATGCCGCTGCGGCAGAGGCGCCGGCCACCGGCGCACGACGTCGCCAGGCATCGATGCTCCAGGGGCCCGCGCCGGCTGCGGCGATGAACAGGAGGACGAACGAGAACAGCACCGCGGCCTCGCCCTGGTTGAGCGAAGGAGCCAGCACGAAGCCCTTGGATGCATGACCGATGAAGTACGCGAAGGCCGCCAGCCCCGACAGCACGAAGGCGACCGGGCGCGTGAACAGCCCGATCAGCAGCAGGATGCCGCCGAAGAACTCCAGCACGCCCGCCGCCCCCAGCAGCGAGACGAGCTGCAGGTTGTCGAAGAAGGCCACGTGCGGAAAGCCGAACAGCTTCGCCGAGCCGTGCAGGATCAGCAGGTAGGCCGAGACGATGCGCAGCACCGAGAGAGCGGGCGGAACCAGGCGGTCTGTGTTGGGAATGGTCATGGCGGTGAAAGCGATGGAAGGTTGAAGGAAAGAAAGGAAAAAGAAGAACAGGAACGCTCTGAAATTCTGTGATGGCGCCACTCGCATCCAAAGCTCGAAATTCGCACTTCGACCCTCGCTTTCTTTCTTCAGACCTCCTTCACGCCTCCCTGCCCTCGCCGCGAACGGAACCCGCAGACGCCCGAGCCGCGGTCCAGCCCACACGGCGAACAGCGCGGCGGCCCACTCACGGGCCTGTCACCAATGAAGCGTTCTCGATAAGGCCATAACCAAGGCATCTGAGTGCGCCTGGCGATGTCGGCATAGACCGACAGCGCAGCGCGCCGTCTGTCCTCAATGCATTCGGCGCGCGCGATCTAGGCTCTGCCCCATACGAAGAAACCGCGTTGCACGTTCGTTGTACGCACGCAAGCACGCCGCACCGCAGGAAATCAACCTAGTGACGACAGCCTCCACCACCCCTGCAATCCCCGCCGGCGTGCCCGGCACCGAGACCGAGACGCCGCCCCGGCAGCCGCACAGCTGGCAGTTCATCCGCGCGGGCGGCGTGGACCAGGTGGTGTTCCGCAGCGGAGAAGACATCGCCCGCATCGCCGAACTCGACCAGAAGCTCTGGGTTGCGCTCGCCTGCCCCACGCGCGGCATCGACTTCGACCCGCGCACGCTCGACCTGATCGACTCCGACGGCGACGGCCGCGTGCGCCCGCCGGAGGTCATCGCGGCCTGTCAGTGGGCCTGCGAGCGGCTGCGCAGCGCCGACGTGCTGCTCGCGGGCGGCGGCGCGCTGTCTCTCGACGACCTCGACAACACAGGCTCTCCGGGCTCGGACCTTGCCAGGGAGGGCCGGCGCATCCTCGACCTGCTCGGCAAGAAGGATGCGAACACGCTGACGCTCGCCGACATTTCCGATCGCGGCGAGTGGCTGGCGTCGATGCGCTTCAACGGCGACGGAGTGGTCACGCCCGAAACGGCCGGCGACGACGGGCTGCGCGCGACCATCGAGGAAGCGATGCGCACCCACGGCAGCACGCCCGACCGCCACGAGAGCAGGCCCGGCCTCGACCGCGCGCGTGCCGAGGCCTTCATGGCTGAAGCGAAGGCGGTCCACGATTGGTACGCCAAGGGCGACGAGGAAGCGCTGCTTCCTTTGGGCGAGCGCACCCTGGCCGCGACCGAGTCCATGCGGGCAGTCGCGGCCAAGGTCGATGACTTCTTCGCGCGCTGCCGCGTGGCCGCCTACGACGTGCAGGCGGTGGCGGCGCTCAACCCATCGGCCGATGCCTACGACGCGCTATCGAGCCATACGCTCGACGTGGGCGCGCCGCCGATCGCCGAGCTGCCGCTGGCACCCGTCACGCCCAGCCGTTCGCTGCCGCTGCACGGCACCAGCCTGAACCCTGCCTGGACCGATGCGATGGCCGTGTTCGCGCGCGATGCGGTGGCCTCGCTGCTGGGCGAACGCGATGCGCTGGAGGAAGAGCAATGGCAGGTGCTGCGCCGCCGGCTGGCGCCCTGCGAAGCCTGGATAGAGGCACGCCCGGCCAATGCACTGGCCGGCCTTTCGCGCGATCGCGTCACCGCGCTGCTCGCGACACGCGACGCACTGTTCGCGCTCATCGCCGAAGACGAGGCGGCCGAGCACCACAACCGGCTGCTGGTCGACCTCGAGAAGCTCCTGCGCCTGCAGCGCGACCTGCGGGTGCTGCTCCACAACTTCGTGTCCTTCAAGGCGTTCTACCAGCGCGAAGGCGCCATCTTCCAGGCCGGCACGCTCTACCTCGACGGGCGCAGCTGCGAGCTCACGGTGCAGGTGCAGGACACGGCCCGGCACGCGGCGCTGGCAGGGCTGGCCAAGACCTGCCTCGCGTACTGCGACTGCACGCGCCAGGGGCAGAAGATGAGCATCGTCGCGGCCTTCACGGCGGGCGACGTCGACTTTCTCTTCGCCGGGCGCAACGGCGTGTTCTACGACCGCCAGGGCCGCGACTGGGATGCCACCATCACCAAGCTCATCGAGAACCCCACCAGCGTCGCGCAGGCCTTCTTCGCGCCGTACAAGAAGTTCGTTCGCCTGGTCGAGGAACAGGTGGCCAAGCGCGCGGCGGCGAGCGAGGCCGGTTCGCAGAGCGCGTTGCAGTCGCTGGCGGGCCGGGTCGCCACGGCGGATCAGGCAGCGGCCCCGGACGCCTCGAAACCGCCGGCGCGGCCTGGCGTGACGCCGGCCGCAAGCCGCATCGACGTCGGCACAGTGGCTGCCATCGGCGTGGCGCTGGGCAGCATCAGCGCGGTGCTGGTCGGCATCTTCGGCAAGTTCATCGACCTGGGGCAGTGGATACCGGTGGCGCTCGCCGGCATCGTGATCGCGATCTCGGGGCCGAGCATGCTGATCGCCTGGCTGAAGCTGCGCCAGCGCAGCCTGGGGCCGATCCTCGATGCCAGCGGATGGGCCATCAACGGGCGCATGAAGGTGAACGTGCGGCTCGGCGGGCTGCTGTCGCAGACCGCGCGCGTGCCGCCGGGCGCGAAGCGCATCGCCGCCGATCCTTACCGCGAGCGGCACGGCCTTGCGGGCGTGCTGGCCGCGGTCTGCATCGTCGGCATGGGCGTGGTGCTGGCGTGGCGCATGGACTGGCTCGACGACCGGCTGCCGCCGCGGCTGCAGCACGGAACGACCATTTCGGGGCAGTAGCCGGAGGCGAGCGCGTGATCGGGAAGACCGCCGCCCTAGTCCTCGTCGCGCACCCGGTACTGGTCCGTCAGCGTCTGCTGGACGCTCGGCGGCACGGCCTCGTAGTGCGACAGCGCGATGGTGTAGCGCCCCTGGCCGCTGGTCATGGCATTGAGCCGCGATTGGTAGTTGGCCAGCTCGGCCATCGGCACCTGCCCGCCGACGGCCACGGTGCCGGCGCCCAGGGTGGATGTTCCGGTCACCAGCCCGCGCCGCGACGACAGGTCGCTGGTGACGTCGCCCACGGCATGCTCGGGCACGTCGATCTCGATCTGCACGATCGGCTCCAGCACGACGGGCCGGGCCTCGCGGATCGCGGCCATGAAGGCCTTGCGGCCGGCGGTCGCGAAGGCGATGTCCTTGCTGTCGACGCTGTGGTGCTTGCCGTCGTGCACGACGACGCGGACATCGACCACGGGGTAGCCGGCGATCGCGCCGCACACCAGCACCTCGCGCACGCCCTTCTCGACCGCGGGAATGAACTGGTTCGGTATCGCGCCACCCCTGACTTCGTCGTCGAACTGGAAGCCTGCGCCGCGCGCCAGCGGCTCGATGCGCAGGAAGACCTCGCCGAACTGGCCCGCGCCGCCTGTCTGCTTCTTGTGGCGGTGGTGGCCCTGCGCGGGCGCGGTCACGGTCTCGCGGTAGGCAATGCGCGGCGGGCGCGTCTGGACCTCGAAGCGGTACACCTCGCGCAGGCGCTCGAGCACGATGCGCAGGTGAAGCTCGCCCAGCCCGTAGAGCACCGTCTCGTTGGTCGCGACCACGTGCTCGATGCGCAGGCACGGGTCTTCGGCCGCGAGCTTGCCGAGGATCTCCCAGGCGCGCTGCTCGTCTCCACGGCGCTTGGGCTCCACGGCCAGGCCGTGCACCGGCACCGGGAACGCCAGCGGCGCGAGATGGACGTGGCTGTCTTCCGCGGCGTCGTGCAGCACGGCGTCGAAATGGACCTCCTCGACCTTGGCCACCGCGACGATGTCGCCGGGCACGGCGCGCGATACCTCCACGTGGTCCTTGCCCTGGAGCATGAACAGGTGGCCCACCTTGAAGGGCTTGCGGCCGTCGCCGATGTAGAGCTGGCTGTCGCGCGTGACCGTGCCCTGGTGCACGCGGAAGATGCCCATCTTGCCGACATAGGGGTCGATCGTGACCTTGAACACGTGCGCCAGCACGTGCAGCGCCGGGTCGGGCCTGGCCTGCATGGGCTTCGCCTCCGCGCCCTCGCCGACGAGGAAATCCGGCGGGTTGGCTTCGGTCGGGTCGGGCAGGAGCTTGACGATCACGTCCAGCAGCTCGGCCACGCCGGCGCCGCTGCGCGACGAGACGAAGCACACCGGGATCAGGTGGCCTTCGCGCAGCGCCTGCTCGAGCGGCGCGTGCAGCTCGGACGGACTCACGTCGCCCTCCTCGAGGTAGCGGTCGACGAAGGCCGCGTCGACCTCGACCACCTGCTCCACCAGCGCGCGGTGCGCCGCTTCGACGGGGCCGAAGTCGGACTGCCCGAAGCGGTTGAAGAAGCAGTCCACCACCTGCCTGCCCACGCCGTCGGGCAGGTTCAGCGGCAGGCATTCGCGGCCGAATGCGGCCTGGATGTCGGCCAGCAGGCCCGCCAGCGAGACGCCCTGCGAGTCGATCTTGTTGACGATGATCATGCGGGCGAGGTGGCGCGAGGCCGCGTACTCCATCATGCGCACCGTCATCGGCTCGATGCCGGTGGCAGCGTTGATGACCACCGCCGCCGTCTCGACCGCCTCCAGCGCCGGCAGGCTCTGGCCGAGGAAGTCGGCGCCCCCGGGCGTATCGATGAAGTGGATGCGGGTGCCGGCATGGGTGAGGTGCATCACCGATGCGTTGAGCGAGTGCTGCATGCGGCGCTCGAGCGGGTCGTGGTCGCTGACGGTGCTGCCCCGCTCGACGCTCCCGCAGGCCCCTATGGCACCCGCCTTGTGCAGCAGGGCCTCGGCAAGAGAGGTCTTGCCCGAGGCGGCGGCGCCGACGAGCGCCAGCGTTCGCACTGCTTCCATTTCGGCCGCGAGGCCGTTCGATCGGCTTGGCATGGCTGGACTCCTTGGCGTCCGGAAGGCCGGCCCGGCGGTCCCGGCTGCTGTGCGTGGACGCCGGGCCAGCGTACGGGATTGAAGGGGCTGTTGCAAGCAGGCCACGGCGCGCGCCCTCGCCTTTCGGGCCGACATAAGGCGTTCGGCCGACGGATCGTGCGCCGCCTAGGGCTTAAACAGTAGTCCAAAGCTTTCACATGAACGCTGTTGCGCAGGACAATAGTGTGCAAACTGTCCGTTGGCGGCAGGCGCCGCGGACCCCTTTTCAAACGTACCTTATGGAATAGCGCTCGCTTTCATGGAACGCCGGCTGGATTGGGCCCTCGCTGCTTGTGCCCGCATTCTTCGCCCGGTGGTAAGGCTTGCCCTCGCGATGGGGGTCAAGCATCCCCACCTGGAGGAGTTGCTGCGCGACCTGCTGATCGAGGAGGCGCAGCGGAGCTGGCGTGCCCAGGGTGTGCCCAGGCCCAACCTGAGCCAGCTTTCCATCACGACCGGCCTGAACCGCAAGGCGGTGACCGCCAAGGTACGGGCCACTTCCGACCCCCTGCCCCACACCGAGCTGTCGGCTGCAGCCAAGACCTTCACGTTGTGGTTGCAGATGCTTACGCAGAATGACTCCTTCCGGCGCCTGCCCATCACGGCAGGCAGCGCCACGCCCTCCTTCGAGGCCGTGGCACGCATGAGCAGCCGCGGCGACGTGCATCACCGCACCATCCTCGACGAGCTGGTGCGCCTGAACATGGTGAGCGAGGAAGAAGGCGTGGTCGAACTCACGACCGACGGCTTCGTGCCGGTGGAAGACCTGCAGTCGATGCTCGCCTTCCTGGGCGACAACGGCCGCGACCATCTGCTGGCGGCCGTCTCCAACACACTGGGCGACGAGCCCAGGATGCTCGAGCGCGCGGTGTACGCGCGCGGGCTCACGCTGCAGGAATGCGAGCAGATACAGCGGCTGGTCAGGGAGCGGTGGGCCGCCCTGCACCATGAGCTGGCGCAGGAAATGACACAGGCGGTCGACCGCGCCCCCTCCGGCTCGACGGGGCGCATCAGGGTCGGCATCTACACCTACTACCAGGACGAGAACGTCGAGAACGTGCCGGCGCCACCTCCCAGACCACCTGACTGAAAGCGAGCCACGCCATGAACAAGATCAAGACACCCTGGCGGCGTTTCATGCTCGGCCTCCTGTCCGCAGGCTTCATTGCGCTGCTGCTGTCGTGCGGCGGTGGCGGAGGCGACGGCAGCAGCGCCGGCGGCCTGTCGGCTGGTCTTGGGGTTGCAACGGGGAATGCGGCGGTGGCAGGCACCGGAGGAGATGCCGCTGCGGGAACGGGAACGGGCTCTGACGGGGCGGGCAGTGGCGGCAGCACTGGCGGCAACGGTGGCAGCGGCGGAACCGGTAGCGCGGGCGGCGGAACGAGCACCGCCGGCAACAGCGGCACCGACGGCTCCGGCGTAGGCTCGGGCGGAACCGGCGTGACAGCGGACGCCGCCGGCATCGGCGCGGCGGACGGCCTGGGCAGCATCATCCTCAACGGGCTGCGCTACGACACCGACAGCGCCACCTTCACCATCGAGGACGCCAGCGAACTGCAGATCGGCATGAGCGCGCGCGTCGCCGGCAAGGTCGACGCCAACTTCACCAGCGGGGTCGCCACGCAGGTCCAGTCGGCGGCCGAGCTGCGGGGCGAGGCCTCGGGCATCGACACCTCGGCCGGCAGCTTCGTGGTGATGGGTACCGTCGTCAGCATCGATTCGGCCACCGTCTGGGGCGATGCGGACGGGCTGACGGACGTGCGCGCGGGGAGCATCGTCCAGGTGTGGGGCCTGCCCAGCGCACCGGGCGCGCTGCGCGCCACGCGCATCCAGGTCGCTCCCACGCTGAACGCGCCCCTGGTGACAGGGACCGTGCAGAACCTCGACACGCTGCACCAGACCTTCACGCTCGGCCAACTGACGATCGACTACGCAACGACGGCCTTCTCGGGCATGAACGCTTCGGCGCTGGCCAACGGCGTCATCGTGCGCGTCCGGGGTACCGCCGCGCCTGCCGCCGGCGTGCTCATCGCGACGACCGTGCAGGGCTGGTACGCGATTCCGGTGAGCGACGGCATCGCCGTCCAGCTGGCGGGTGTCATCACCGACTTCGTCTCGCGCGGCTCGTTCAAGGTGCTGGGCACGCCTGTCGACGCGACCAACGGGCAGATCACCGGCGGCCCCGCGAACTCGCTCGGTAATGGTGTGAAGGTCGAGGTTGACGGTTTCATGTCGGGCGGCGTGCTGGTGGTGAAGAAGCTGCGCATCCGCAATGTGCCGGGCACTGGCGGGCCGGCGTCGTTCACGCTGATCGGGGCGATCGGGGCATACCACTCCGCCGCCGACTTCAGGGTGCGCGGCCAGCCGGTCGACGCCAGTGGCAGCGGCGTCCTCTTCGAGAATGGCACCGTCTCCGACCTGGCCAATGGCCGGCGCGTGACCGTTGTGGGAGACCGCGTGGTCGACGGCGTACTGATCGCTCAGCGGGTGACGTTCACGCCCTGACCTGGCGCGTCACAGGGGGCGCCCGCATTGCTCGGGCGCCCTGTTCCGCTCTCCATCCACCCGGAAATTTCGTTCGCGGAGCATGTCCTCTCGACAAGGGCATGCGGTTGATGTACAACGAAATCACTAAAGTGAAAAATTCACATTTCAACCGCAAATGGCTCCCGAACCTCGTGGCGAACAGGATCCGTACCGCTGCGGCTTTCAGCCCGCAGTGTCGTCACACGCCTTGAAGCGGCGTCCAGGAGGTGATGCGAACCCGGGGCCCCGGCGGCATTTTCAGCTGGTTTCTCCTCCCCCACGGGCTCGACGTGCACATACGGTGCAGATAGGAGCATGTATGCCGCTCAACCTCCTCCTCCAGCTTCTTCATGAGAAGTTTCCGGTCACGCTGACTTCCGACCCGGACATCAGGAATGCCTCGGTCCTGCTGGCGACCGGGCTCGTCGAAGCCGAATTCCATCTCGATCACTTCGGTTACCAGCAGTACGAGAGCGCCGTGGTGTTCGCCATCACCGATGAGGGTCACGCGGAGATCGCCAGCCTGAGAAGCGGCCATGCCGCGGCCGCTTCCGACGAGCAGGAGTGGCCGGTCATGCCGCTCGACTACCTGCGCAAGATCGGCAACTCGGTCTTTCCGCTTCGCATCGACGACCCGGCCGGGATCAATTCCGTGGCCGTCCTGAACGCGGCCGGTATGGTCGAAGCCACGCTTCCTCCGCCCTGCCGAGCCCGCCAGGCCCAGCAGAAGTTCAGGCAGGCGGTCGTCCTGCGAGTTACACCTCTGGGCCGCACGGCGCTCGTCGGGCGGCGGGTGTAACTCCGGTAGCACGGCAACGGCCTTGCGGCATCGCACTGACCGGGTACCCGCAAATCTCGCGCGTCGCCCCGACTGAAGGATGGCCGCCCCTCGACAAACGCCCTCGGTAGCGGTGCAAACCCAAGATATGTTACTCAATGCAACAAACGTCACAAGGTGGTCAGATGCGGTCGCCCCCATTGTTTTCGACTACCAAAGTAGTAATGTGAAACCTTCACATACGTTGCTTTCAGGTGCGAAGAAAGTATTCCAAAATGACACCGTCGAGCCGCCCCTCCCACCTCCGCCTGGTCGGCCTGGCGTGACACGCCTCATGCCAAGGAATCTTCCCCATGCTGGCCCGCTCCACTGCCCCCGACGTCGACGCGAGTGTCGGCGCGGATGCGCTCATGGTGGCTCGCATGCGGCTGGTGCTGTCGGTTTCGGCACTGCTGGCCGTTGTCGTTGACGCCGGGGAGTACCGCCAGCAGATCCAGAGCGCCGTCTGGCTGGCCTTTTCAGGGTACGTCCTGCACAGCCTGCTGGTCTATGCGTGCACGCGCATGGGCCGCCCGTACTTCCGGGGCAAGGTCATCCACTGGTCCGACGTGCTGTGGTTCACGCTGATCATCTTCGTGACCGACGGCGTACAGAGCCTCTTCTTCCTCTTCTACTTCTTCGCGATCCTCACCTCCTCGTTCCGCTGGGGTTTCGAGGAAGGCGCCCGGGTCACGGTCGCCTCGGTCGCCTCGTTCGCCGCCTGCGGCCTTGCCACCAGCACCGGTGACGAAGCACCGCAACTGCTGATGCGCAGCACCTTCCTGCTTGCGCTGGGGCACATGATCGTGCACTGGGGCGGCTCGAAGCTCAGCCTGCAACGGCGCCTGGCCCTGCTTGGCGACGTCAGCCAGCTGTCGAACCCGCGCTTCGGCGCCGGCCGCACAATCGCCCGCACGATGGAGAAGACGCTGGCTTTCTTCAGGGCGAGCCACTGCATCCTGCTCACGCGAGACACCTCCACCGGCAACTGGACCCTGCGTACGCTGCGCAAGGACGACACCTGCGAGCACGTCAGCGTGGAGACGATCGGCCGCATCGCCGAGTCCCCGCTGATGACGCTGCCGGCCGACTGCACCGTGCTCAGCAATCACCTGCCCTGGCCCCTGAGCCAGCTCTACGCCCAGAGCCATGCCTTCGAAGCCGGTGAGGACGGCTGGCGTCCGGAGGACGAGGACGGCGCCCAGCGTTGCGAGGCCATCGCAGACATGCTCGAAGCCCGCGCCTTCATCAGCGCCCCGCTGCCGATGCGGCTGGGAGAGGGCCGGGTCTTCGTGTCTTCGCGCGACGGACTCTTCAACAAGTCCGACGCCCTGTTCCTCTCGCACCTCATGGAGCAGATCTTCCCGACCATCGAGACCATCGAGGTGCTCGACCGGATGGCCTCCGAGGCCGCTTCGGCCGAACGCCTGAAGTTCGCGCTCGACCTGCACGACACGGCGGTGCAGCCGTACATCGGCCTGCGCATGGGCCTGTGCGCGCTGCGCAGGAAGGCGGCCGCCGACAACCCTCTGAGCGAAGACCTCGACAAGCTCGCGAGCGTGGCCGAGGGCGTCATCGCCGACCTGCGCCGCTATGCCGGCGAGGTCCGGCAAGGCGCGAACAACTCCTGCGGCCTGGTGCTGCCCCAGTTGCACCGCCAGGCTGCGCGGATCAAGGGGCTCTACGGCATCGACATCGCCGTGGCCGTCGACGGCCCGCTCCAGCTGGACGACCGGGTGAGCGCGGAAGTCCTGCAGATGGTCGGCGAAGGCCTCAACAACATCTGCAAGCACACCCAGGCACGCCACGGCAGCGTCCACATCGCCTGCAGGAACGGGCGGCTGCAGCTGAGCATCGAGAACGAGGCCTGCGAGGAGAGCTTCACGCAGTTCCGTCCCCATTCCATCACCGAACGCGCCACGGCCCTCGGCGGGCGCGCGCAGGTCCGCCAGTGCGAGAGCGGCGGCACCGCGGTGCTGGTCGAGATTCCCATCTGAGAAAAAACAGCATCCCCGTGCAGCAAGCACTGCATTGACGAAAAGACAAGTCAAGGAGCCCACCATGCAACCAGTTGCTCATCCCATCGGCGTCCTGCTCGTGGACGACCACCAGACCATGCTGTGGGGCCTGTCCAGGCTGATCGATGGCGAGCATCCGCGCATGAAGGTGGTGGGCACGGCCCGTTGCTGCGAGGACGCGGTGGCGACGTCGGAAAGCCTCGCGCCCGACGTCATCGTGCTCGACCTGGACCTGGACGGCCATTGCGCCCTCGACATCCTGCCGAAGCTCGTGTCGAACGAGGTGTCTCGCGTCGTGGTGCTCACCGCGGAGCGCGAGCAGCGCACGCTCGACCTCGCGGTGCTGCACGGCGCACGCGGCGTGATGCGCAAGGACGCCCCGGCCCAGCAGGTGATCGACTCCATCGAGCGCGTCTACAACGGCGAACTCTGCGTCGACGCCCAGTCCATCGGCCGCGTCTTCTACGAGCTCACGGCGGTGAAGAAGCCGCAGAAGGCCGATCCCGAAGCCTCCAGGCGAGCGAGCCTGACGCAGAAGGAACGCGAGATCATCAACACCGTCGTCGCCGGCAGTGGCGCCTCCAACAAGGCACTGGCCGCGAAGCTCTTCGTCACCGAGCACACGCTGCGCAACCACCTCACCTCGATCTACCAGAAGCTCGGTGTTTCGAACCGTCTCGAGCTGTACATCTACGCGGTGAAGCATCAGCTCGACGCCGTGCAGCATTGAAACGAAAACGCCGCGCCGGATGCCGGCGCGGCGTGATGAATCCGGAAAGCGCCCCGAAAGGCGCTCAGTTCCTGCTCAAGTCCCGCTCAGCATCGGCATGATCATCCGCACCACGCGGATCGCCGCAGGCGTGAGGATGACCAGCGAGATGCACGGGAAGATGCACAGCACCAGCGGCACCAGCATCTTGGTCGGCACCTTTGCGGCCAGTTCCTCGGCGCGCACATGGCGCTTGTGGCGCAGGTCGTCGGAGAAAACCCGCAGCGACTCGCCGATGCTCGTGCCGAAGCGGTCCGCCTGGGTCAGCATGGTCGCGAAGGTTCCGATCTCTTCCACGCCCGTGCGCAGTGCCAGGTTGCGCAGCGACTTCTCGCGCGTGCCGCCGGCGCGCATCTCCAGGTTGGTCCAGTGCAGTTCCTGCGCCAGCGCCCTGCTCTTCACCTGGATTTCGTCCGTGACCTTGACCAGCCCGGCATCCAGGCCGAGCCCGGCCTCGACGCACACCAGCATCAGGTCGGCGGCATCGGGAAAGTTCTCGAAGATCTCGCGCCGGCGCGCGCGGATGAGCAGGCGCAGCACCAGGTTGGGCAGGTAGCAGCCGGCGAGCGCCGCCAGCGCGAGCAGCAGCATCAGCACCGTGCCGTCGTCCGCCGTTCCGGTTGCCCGCAGCCCGACGAAGGCGAGCGCGGCAAAGCCCAGCGGCAGCAGCGTCTTCATGCCGAAGTAGACGAGATAGGCGTCCGGATAGCGGATGCCCGCGTTCAGGAAGCGCACGCGCAGCGGCGACAGCTCGGCGTCGTTGGTGGGCGAGGACAGCTGCGCGAAGGGACCGACGAGCTTGACGGCGGTCTCGGTCCAGGCCGACTTGCCCGCCGGCCCCGCCATCGCCTGCAGGCGCTGCTCGGTACGCGTGGGAGATAGCCACACCGCCAGGCCGATGATCGCCAGCGACACGGTCAGGAAGACGAGGATGGGAAACAGCATGGTCATGACTTTCTCCTTCAGACGCGGATCTTCACGATCTTGCGCAGCAGCACGATGCCGATGAGCATCACCACCAGCATGTACTTGAGCACCGTCTGGCCGATCGGGTCAGTCCACAGCGGTGCCATGAATTCGGGATTGAAGATGTTCACCAGCGCCGCGAGGGCGAACGGCATCAGGCTCAGGATCCAGGCCGACAGCCGCCCCTCGGACGACAGCACCCGCACCCGCGCGAGCAGCTTGAGCCTGTCGCGGATCAGCCGGCTGAGGTTGGTCAGCACCTCCGTCAGGTTGCCGCCCGAATCGCGCTGGATCAGCACCGACACCACGAAGTAGCGCAGGTCGGTGAGCGGCACGCGCTCGCTGAGATTGGTCAGGGCCTGCTGCAGCGAGACACCGAAGTTCACCTCGTCGGCGACCATGCGGAACTCGCTGGCGATCGGCTCGGCCATTTCCTCGCCGATCATCTGCACGCCGCTGGCGAACGAATGCCCCGCGCGCAGGGCCCGCGTCACCAGGTCCAGCGCCTCGGGCAGCTGCTTTTCCATGCGAGTCAGCCGCCGGCTGCGCTGGCGCTGCAGGTAGATCGCGGGAAGCATCGCCGCGCAGCCGCCGGCCACGAGCGCGAACAGCAGCGACTCGCGCACGACCAGCATCAGCACGAAGAACACGAACACGCCCAGCACGCAGGAAACCAGCAGGAAGCTGGAAACCGTCCAGTCCAGGCCCGCCTGCAGGATGAAGCGATCCAGCCGGTGCGCCCGCGGCAGCGTCAGCAGCATGCGCTGCATCCACGGCACCTCGCTGAGCATGCGCTCCTTGACCAGGTGGGCCTGCGGCGTGTGGTCGGTCGCTGCCGAGAACGCCTGCAGCCGCTTTTCGATCTTGCGCGCCTCGGGCCCCTTGTAGGAGCGCCACAGCATGTAGAGGCCCTCGAGCATGAGCAGCACGGTCACGAACACCAGCACGGTGACGGTGATGAGGGTATTGCCCCCAAGGTTGTTGAGCATGGCGGCCTCCTGTTGGCTCTATGGTTGTTCCTGGTTATTCGTAGTGCTTGTCGGGGTCGAAGATCGTGTCGGGCAGGTCCACGCCGTAGGCATGCAGCCGCTCCGCGAACTTCGGCCTGACACCTGTCGCGTGGAAATACCCGCGCACCTGGCCGTCGGGCCCCATGCCGGTCTGGCGGAAGCTGAAGATCTCCTGCATGGTGACTACCTCGCCTTCCATGCCGGTGATCTCCTGGATGCTGGTGACCTTGCGCCGCCCGTCCACCAGCCGCAGCACCTGCACGACCACGGTAATGGCCGATGCGATCTGCTGGCGCACCGTGCGGTGCGGCAGGTTCAGGTTGGCCATGCCGATCATGTTCTCCAGCCGTGCCAGCGCGTCGCGCGGCGTATTGGCGTGGATGGTGGTGAGCGAGCCCTCATGGCCGGTGTTCATGGCCTGCAGCATGTCGACAGCCTCGGCGCCGCGCACTTCGCCGATCACGATGCGGTCGGGCCGCATGCGCAGCGCGTTGCGCACCAGCGCGCGCTGCGTGATCTCGCCCTTGCCCTCGATGTTCATCGGCCGCGTCTCCATGCGCGCCACGTGCGGCTGTTGCAGCTGGAGCTCCGCCGCGTCCTCGATGGTGATGATGCGTTCGGTCGGCGGAATGAAGCCCGAGAGGATGTTCAGCAGCGTGGTCTTGCCGGCGCCCGTGCCGCCGGAGATGAGCATGTTGACCTTCGCCTGGGACAGGCCCTCGAGCATTTGCGCCATCTGCGGCGTCAGCGTCTTGAGCTCGTTCACGAGGTTCTCCATGCGCAGCGGGATCTTCGCGAAACGCCGGATCGACATCATCGGCCCGTCCAGTGCCACCGGCGCGATGACCGCGTTGACGCGCGATCCGTCTGGCAGCCGAGCGTCGACCATCGGGCTCGACTCGTCGATGCGACGCCCCACCAGCGAGACGATCTTGTCGATGATGCGCAGCAGGTGCTTCTCGTCGGTGAAGCTGACGTTGGTCAGCTCCAGCCGGCCCCGGCGCTCCACGTAGATCTTCTCGTGCGAGTTGACCAGGATGTCCGAGACCGACGGGTCCGCCATCAGCAGCTCGATCGGCCCGAAGCCGAGCATCTCGTGCTGGATGTCGCGGATGAGCGTGCGCCGCTCGATGTCGTTGAGCGCCTCGGGCTCCTCCTGCAGCAGCCGCGTGGTCATGGTGGAGATTTCCTGGCGCAGCACGTCGGGTTTCAGCGTCTCGAGCGCCGCGAGGTCGAAGCGCTCGAGCAGCTTCAGGTGCATGCGCTCCTTCAGCAACTTGTAGGTATCCGAGGCGAAGGGCGACACGGGCTGCTCTACGGCCGGCCCTCCCGGGCGCGTGTCGATGTCGGCTTCGATGGCATTGAGCTGTTCTCTGAATGACATGGGGAACCTGCCTTGCTGTTGAATGGGGTGATCGATGCCTGCTTACGCGCGGCGGAACAGCCGCCCGATGAAGCCGGGTGCCGCCTCCTGACGCGGGCTGAGCGCGTGGGCGATGTCGGCGAGCTTCCTGGCGAGCGCACTGCCGCGCGACATTTCCGCCAGCGGCACACCGCGGTTGATGGAAGCATCCACGTCCTTGCCGCCGTCGGGCACGATCGTGAGCGACGCGCCCACCAGCGAGCGGCGCATGTCCGAAAGGCCGATCTCGCCGCCACCGGCGCTGCGGTTCACCAGCAGCTCGACCTTGGCGGGCGGATAGCCCAGCGACTTGAACACCTGCATCAGCCGCGTCACGTTGCGGATGTGGGGCAGGCTCGGCTGCAGCACGGGGAAGATGCGATCGGCGCGGTCCAGCACGCGGATCGAGAGCGTGTCGATGCGCGGGCCGAGGTCGAATATCACGAAGTCGTACACGCCCAGCGCAACCTGCAGGATCGCGTCGATGTGCTCGGCCTTCACGTCCATCGCGCGGGAAAGATCCTCCGGCGCCGGAAGAATGCTGAAGCCCGGCGACACCGCCACCACGCTCGCCGCGAGCAGCGAGGCGTCGAGGCGGCCGATGTCACGGGCAACGTCCGCCATCGTGGAGCTCGGCCGAAGGTCGCTCACGTACGACAGCGCGTCGCCGAACTGCAGGTTCAGGTCGATCAGCAGCACCGAGCGCTCCCTGGAGAGCTGGTAGGCGATGTTTGTCGCGAGAAAGGTCGAGCCGCTGCCACCCTTGCACGGCATGAAGGCCACCACCTGCCCGGGGGCGCGCGCCTGGGCCCCGGCCATCTTGAGCGCGATGCGCTCGACGGCGGCTTCCAGCGCCGTGGTGTCCGCGGGCGACGGCAGTACCTCGCGAACTCCCGCGCGCATTGCGTGGATCAGGAATTCCGGCGTCTGCATCGCGCAGAGAAGCACCACCGCGATCGCCGGGTGTCGCAGCGTGAGCTTCTCGATCAGCGCCAGCTCCTGGAGGTCGCAGCACATGCCGTCGACCAGCACGAGGTCGGGCGAGGCTTTCTCGACGGCCCACTGCATCCGGCTCTTGCCGCCCTCGAAGAGCGACACGGTGTGCGAGCGCGCCTCCAGCACCTTGCGCATGTCCTGCAGGTGGTTGGGGTTGGGAGAGATGATGGCGATCTTCATGGTGTGTCCGTTGCGTTGATGGCTAGGAGCAGATGGCCGCGCTGTTCGGGTCCTTGCGCATGACCTCGCGTGGCAGGTAGGTGGAGAAGCCCGGCATCGGGATCAGCGGAGCGGTCGCGCTCGCGATCGGCGAGATCCACTGGTAGTTGAGCCCGGTGATGCTGACGGTGACGCCCTGGCAGGTGGCGGCGGTGCAGCCCGAGGGCGCCCATGCCACCGACACGGTGCTGATCTGCGGCAGCAGCGCCTTCATGCGCGCGAGCACGAGCGCCTGCTGGGCGGTGTCGTCGCACACCACCGCGTACCTGGCCCCGGCGCGCGTCGCCTCCTGGGCCGCATTCCATGTGAACAGCATGCGGGCGAAGTCCACGATGCCCAGCAGGAACATGAGGAAGATGATCAGCCCGAGCGCGAACTCGACCGTGGTCGCGCCGGTGGTGCGGTTTCTTCTCATGATGGCGCCCTCATGCTGGCGGTGATGTCGCTGAAGACGATGTTGCCGCTGGAGTTGGCGAAGACCACGCCGATCACCGAGGGAAACAGCGAATGGAAGGTGTAGCCGGTGACGCGCACCGTCACCGTGGTGATGATCGGATTCGCGCCGGCCGACTGCCAGGTGCAGCAGCTTCCGGCCGGCACGTTCGACAGGCTCAGCCCGCGCGCCACCGGCGATCCGGTGCCGGCCGTGTTGCCGTACACGATCAGGTTCTGCGCCTCGGTGATGTGAGTGCCCTGCGTCTGCACCGACAGGTAGCGCACCGCGTCGCGCGTCGACTTGACCACCGCGTTGTACTCGTACATCGCGCGGCCGAATTCCGTGGTGATGAAGGTCAGCAACAGCAGCAGCGGAATGATCAGCGCCAGTTCGACCAGCGCTACGCCTTGCTGTACGCGACGAGATGGCTTCATGGCGTGCCTCCTGTCCTTATCTCACCAGGACCGGAACCAGCGGCCCGGCCGATCCGCCCGCGAGCCCGCTGGTGGTGCAGGGGCTGCCGGTGGCACCGGCGTTGCCGAGGAACTCGAGCTGCACGTCGGTCATCGGGATGCTCAGCGGCTGCAGCATCAGCATGCAGAGGTAGTCGATCACGTGGTTGCCGCCATCGATGACCGGCACTGTCACGAAGCGGCGGTCGAGGCCGTACTGCATGTGGCCCCCGGCGACATTGCCCGGGTTGGCCAGCTTCTGGAAACTGTTGAGCGACAGCCCGGTGATCGATTCGCAGCTGTTCGCACCCTTCACCTTCGTGCCGGTGTCGGCGCACGACGCGAAGGAGGCCCGCTTGGTCACGAAGTTCTGTGCGCTGGCGGGTGCTCCGGCGCCTGGCGTGCCGTTGTAGGCATTGAACTGCGCAGGCCAGTTGAGCGAGGTGTAGGCATAGCCGGTGTAGTCGGGCCGCCCCACGCTCGGATCGCCGCTGTTCTTGTAGATGCCGAAGCGCTGGTTCCAGACATCGGCCACCGAGGTCTGCACACCAGGAGTGCCGATGGTGTCGCCGACCCTGGCGCCGCAGCGGCCGTTGAGTTCGGCTTCGGTCTCCGAGGCGCTGTTGCTGCCGTCGAGGTTGGCCCAGCCGATCTGGCCACCCGCGGCTGCGTTCTGCGCCATGATGAGCGTCACCCATTCGCCGGTCACGAAACCGTAGTTCGGCGCGGTACCGCCCGCCTTGGGCTTCGCCGCGACCGGAATGGGGCACGCGGTCTGCGCGCTGGCGCGAGTGGCGACCGCTCTCGCGGTGACGCTGCGCGTGGCGGGGTTGCCGGCGGTATCGCCCGAGAAGGCGCCCATCGCCTTCATGAGCCAGATGTTGATGTTGGGTTGCGTGTGCACGCACTGGGCATAGCGCGCCAGGGCGGGCGTCGTGGTGACGGCGTACGAGGCGTCGCGGAAGGTGATGTCGGTCGCGACGATCTGGCCCTGTCCGCTCCAGGTGCTCGACTGCATGTTCACGCGGTTCGCATTGCCTGCGGTCTGGCCCGCGCTAGTTGCACGGGTGATCGCCGTACCCTGCCCGTCGAGCTCACGCGCGGCGGACAGGGCGCAGCTGTCGACAGCTGTCTGCAGCTCGGTCTTGACCACGAACAGGTGCCCGAAGTCCAGGGCGATGCCCATGAACCCCATCAGGAACAAAAGGATCAGCGCGGCTGTGACGATCATCGCGCCGCGCTGGCGGCGGGGAGAACGGCGTACATGCATGATCGGCTCCTGTGCAACAGAGGTGGTCCGGCAGACGCGGGCTCAGGTGCAGCTCGTGCCACCGAGGCAGGTGGCGACGCGGGAGATGAACGAGCTGAAGCTGTTGCCCGTCGTGAGCACCTGCAGCGCGATCACCAGCGCGATGGAAACGACGGCGATGATCAGTGCGTACTCGACGACCTGGGCACCGCTTTCGTCTTTCAGAAATGACTTGAACATGGGTTGCTCCTTTTTTCCGTATGGCGAGGAATGCGAACGCGACGACTGGCGGGCAATGGGCCGGGCCCGAAGGCCCGGTCCGCCCGGCCGGCCACTCACGTGCAGGTCGTCGTGGTGAGGCAGTTGGTCACGCGGGTGATGAAGCTCGAGAAGCCGCCACCGTTGTTGGTGAGCGCCTTCAGCGCAACGACCAGGGCGATCGAGACGACCGCGATGATCAGCGCGTACTCGACGACCTGGGCGCCCTCTTCTTCGCGCAGGAAGCCTTGGGTCGATTGGCCGATGGCCTTGAGAAAGTTTTTCATGGTTCGTTCCTTTCAAGGTTTGAACGGTTGGAAATCAGGTTCGAGAAAACATGAGTGAGGGAAGAAAGTTCGTTTCGATTCGTGTCACTCTCCTTTCCGCGTGAGTCCCGAGGAAGCGGGCCTGGCTAATGCAATGTGTGGTGCGTGCATCACTTCGAGTTGCCGGCGCTCTGTCCGCCGATCTGTCCACCGATGTTGATGACGTTGACCGCCGGCGGCGGCGTCTTGTACGACTCCTGGTACTGGTGCATCGCCTCGCGCGAGGCGCGACCGTCCATGCCGGTGACGGGGTCGCCGTTCTTGCCGGCGTTCGGGTTGATCGTCATCTTCTTCTTGGCGTCGCGCACCGCGTCGCCGAAGCGCGCGTCGTAGTTGGGCGTGACGGTCGAGCAGCTGGCGCCGAGAAGGCAGACGAGCGCGACGGTGGTCGATCTGATGATGAACATGACGGTGCTCCTCACGGGGTTTCGCTGGCGGGGGCGGCCGGGGCCGGGGTGGAGCTCTCGAGGGCTCCGTTGAGATAGACCTCGGCGCGGCTGGGAACGACATGGTTGTCCGTCGGCACCCTCGGCGATTCGGCAAGCGGCTTCACCAGGCGCGGCGTGATGACGAACATCAGCTCGGTCTGCTCGTTCTGGAATTCGGTGCTTCGGAACAGCGCTCCCATCACCGGCACTTCGCCCAGGCCCGGATAGCGCTTGATCGTCTCGTTCACGTTGCTCTTGATGAGCCCTGCGATGACGAAGCTCTGTCCGTCGTTGAGCTGCACGGTTGTGTCGGCGCGCCGCACCGTCAGTGAGGGCAGCACGGCGGTGACGCCCGAGACGGTGGTGAAGGGAGAACCGGTCTGCGTCAGGTCCGACACCTCGGACACCAGCTTGAGGTTGACCCGGTCGCCATTGAGCACGGTCGGAGTGAACTTGACCCCGATGCCGAACTCCTTCTCTTCCAGCGTGATGTTCGTCCCGCCGCCGCCGGCGGCGTTCTGCGCCACCGGAATGAAGATCTTGCCGCCCGACAGGAAGCTGGCCTGCTGCCCGCTGATGGCCATGATGTTGGGCTCCGCAAGGATGCGCACCAGGCCGTCGTCCTTCTGGCCGTCGATGGTCAGCGAGGTGCGCCCGATGCGCAGCGCCTGCGCCAGGCCGGCGCCGGTGCTCAGGAAATTGGAGATCAGCGAGTAGTTGTTCAGTCCGCCGTTGCCGGTGCGCGCAATGCCGACGCGCGAACCCAGCCGGTCGAGCAGCGTCTTGCTGACCTCGGCGATCTTCACCTCGAGCATCACCTGCTGCGGCGTTGCGACGCGCAGCAGGTTCACCACCTTCTTGCCGTCGGCGCCGTAGGCCGAGGCCAGGTTCATCACGTCGTCGAGCTTGAGCGCGTCGCTGATCTCGCCGGTGAGAACGATGGACTTCTCGGCACTGCGAACGCGGATGCGGCGCTCGTCGGGCATCAGCTCGGCCAGCTTGGCCTGCAGCGCCAGCGGATCGATGGTGACGATCACGTCCTTGATGTAGCAGGTGCCGTCGGCGCTTTGCAGCACCACGTTCATCGAGCCTGCCTGGCGGCCGCGGAAGAACAGGTCGGTCGGGCTCAGCAGCGTCACGTCGACGTCCGCGATGCCGTCTCCGGCGTTGGCGTTCGCGGCCTGGGCCGGCGGGGGCTGCATGCCCGCCGGCACGGCGGCTGCCGCAGCGGCTGGCACGGCAGCCCGGGCCGGCGGCTGGCCGCTGACCACGATGCGCACAACGCGCGCCTTCAGTGGAATGACGACCGACTTGCCCAGCACCGCCTGTGTAGGCTGGTCGTCGGGAATGATGGCCGTGCAGCGGCGGCTGCTGCCCGGCCCGGTGTTGCCGGACGCAGCCGCGGCGGCGGCTGACGTCGAGGCGACTGCTGCCGTGGGCATGGCGCCCGTGGCGGCGGCGGTTGCCGCGACCTCCGCGGCCATGGCGGGAGTCGCCGCGGTCGCGATGGTCGCCAGCAGGCTGGCGAGTTTTGTGGAGATATGGCGCACTTGGTGTTCCTCCTGTCGTTTGGGGTCAGAAGCAGGTGAGCGAACTGCCCGAGTGCTGGATGACCTCCACGCACTGGGAAGCCGGCTGAGCGGCGGGGCCTGCGTGACGAACACGCGGGCGGGCGGGAGTCGGCGCTGCGGCGGTGGAGACCTGCACGATCTCCTTCGCGCCGAAGAGTTGGCCCTTGGTGATGCCGTCGGTGGCGACGGTGGTCTTGTCCATCTGGTTGCGAAGCACCAGCGACAGGGTTCCTACGCTGCGGGCCAGGTCGAGCTTTTCGGAGTCCTCGAGCGAGAGCTCGAGCGTGACGGCGCTCACGACCTTGGGCTTGGTATCGTCGCGGTTGGCTTCCTGCGCCACCGCCAGCACCAGCACCTTCTCGAGCACGGTCTTGCTGATCTGCAGCGCTTCTTCGCCGCGGCCCTTGTCCTGCTGGGCGTTGACCATCACGTCGACGTAGTTGCCCGGCAGCGCGAAGCCTGCGACGCCGACCACGTCGTTGACGCGCACCGTCATGGCCCGTTTGCCGCTGGCGATCACCGCCGAGAGCCCGCCCTGCGTGCCCACCGGTGCCAGCTTGCCCTCCATGAGCGCCTCGCCGCGCAGCACGCCGACTTTCACGACGCGGTCCTGCAGCGCCTTGATCTCGCCGAACGAGCCGTTCGGCACCGAGCCGCTGGGCCAGTCGACCGTGGTGAGCATCTGCGCGTTGACGCGGCTGCCCAGTTCGATGTCGACCGCCGCCACCACGACCTTGTTGGACGCGATGCCGCCTTGCCTGGAGATCCAGCCGGCCGCGTAGACGGCTGCCGCCAGGCCCGTAAGCAGGGCCAGAAGGATCAGCCCGATCGCCTTGATGTTCTTCATGTGAACCTCCGTCGCAGGTAAGAGATGAGAGGGCTAGACGTAGCCCAGCTGGTGCGCGAGCACTTCGATCGCCGTGCCCGCTGCGATGCAGATGCCGTAGGGCAGCTTCCCCACGGACTGGCTGGCATCGATGCGCCCCGAGGGGCGAATTCCGGCGATGCTGGAGAACATCACGCCCTGTGCGGCGTCCTTGACGTTGGCCAGCATGTGTCCGACGCGGCGGCGGTGGATGGCGAAGCCCATGGCCGCCACGCCGCCCGCAATGAATGTGAAGAGCACGGCCATCAGCGTCTGCTCGGGCCCGATGAAGGCGCCCGACATCGCCATCAGCTTGACGTCGCCTGCCCCCATGACCCCGATGACGTAGAACGGCACCATCGCCGCGAAGCCGACGCCCAGTCCGCCGAAGGCGCTCGCCGCCCCGGCCATGGGCGTACGCGCGGCCAGCGTGCCGTAGACCAGCGCGAAGAGCGCGCCGCCGAAGGTCAGCCAGTTGGGAATACGGTAGAAGCGCCAGTCGCTGACCGCGGCCACGGCGAGCAGCGCGAGCAGCGCGACGGTGCGAACGTCGGTGACCAGCATCGCCAGCAGTTCGAGAACGGCGTCGAGTTCCTGCATGATGGGCTCCACGGGTTCAGGCGCTGCGCCGGATGGCGAGCAGCAGCAGGAGGCACACGACCATCACCAGCGCTCCGATCAGCGCGAACTCCATGAACGACATTCCTGCGTCTTCGCGCAGAAGGTTCATGAAGGTCGTCGGCAGCAGTGCGAGCGGTTCCATGCAAATCCCCCGGTTGTCGTTGCCGGCCTGGAGCACCTGTTGCCCGGCATGGGCAGAGGCGTTGGGCCTTGGGGGTGACTGTAGGAATCGCGGCGTTTCCGCACATGAGCGGAGCGCCCCTTTTTGAGGGAGTCAAATCCCCCGTGGGCGCGGGCTTGCGGGCATGACAAAGCACCCGGAACGCGGCGTGACAAGCGGCCGATGGCCGAATGGCCTATCGCCGCCTGCCGTGCCGCAGGAGGGAGTTCAGGGAATGCTGCGCGCGACCACGCCGAGATCGCGCCATGCCTCGGGGTGGCAGCTGAAGATCAGTATCTGGTGGCGGGCCGCCGCGTCGTACAGCACCCGCTTCATCTGCCGCAGGCGCTCCTCGTCGGTGTTCACCAGTGCGTCGTCGAGGATGAGCAGGGTCGGCTTGCGCGCTTCTCTCAGCAGGTCCGCGTAGGCCAGCCGGGCGACGACGCCCATCTGCTCGCGAGCGCCCACGCTGAGCTCTTCGAAGGCGCCGCTCTGGGCGCCGCGCAGCCCTTGCCGCGTGATGCGGCCCGGCGAGAGATCTTCTCCAACCTCCACCTGCGCGCCGGGGAAAAGAATCTGCAGGTAGTGGTCGAGATGCTTCTGCAGCGGCGCGCGCAGGCGCTGCGCCAATGCCGAGCGCTTCTCGCGCAGCAGCTTCAGCAGATGGTCGAGCGCCCTCGCCCGCCGTTCGAGTTCCGCGCAGCGCCGCGTGGCGTGCTCGAGCTCGCGCTGCGTCTCCGAGGCTGCCTCCTCCTGGCCCAGGGCGCCCCGGGCCTCGAGTTCGGCTTCCAGCCGCGTGATCTCGGTGGCACGCTGGTTGTGCGCGGCTTCGGCCTGCCTGATGCTGCGGTCCAGCCGTTCCACGTCCTGCGCGAGCACCGGCAGGTTGATGGTCTGCAGTCGTTGGGCCAGCTCGGCCACCTTGTCCTGGATGGCCGACTGCTGCGCAAGCGCGTCGGTCAGTGCGCCGCCGGCTTCCGTCTTCCTGCCGGCCCGTGCGGGGTCGTCCAGCGTGGCCTTGACCGCCGCGAGTTCGTCCTGGGCGGCCTTGACCTGTTCGCGTGCGTTCCCGGCCGCCACCTTCGCGTCGTTGAGCGCGGCGGAGGCCGTTTCCAGCGCGGCGCGCGCGGCGACCTCCTGCGACTCGGCCTGCGCGCTCGAGAGCGACGCCGCATCGCTCGCGGGTGCGGGCGGCATGTCCTGCAGCACCTTCCTGGCTTCCGCGAGCCGGGCCTCGCGCGTCGCCATGTCCGCGGCGAGCGCGCCCAGCCCCTTGGGCGCCAGCGCAGCCAGCACGGCTTCGGCCGCGGCGGCTTCGCTCTTGCGCAGAGCCTCCTGCCGCACGCGCTCCTCGACGGCAGCGACGCTTTCCGCGCGCAGGCCCTGGAGCAGCGCAGCGAGTTCGTCGCGTGCCTGGTCACGTTCGATGGCGAGGCTTTCGAGATCCGCGCCGCCCGGCAACACGGTGATGCGGCCTACGCCTTCGATCTCGATGTCGGTTCGCGCGATGACGGTCCGCCGCGTCGAGCCGGACAGTTCCTCGCCGGCCACGCACACTCCGGCCGATGGCTGAAGTTCGAACTCCAGGGCCGTAGCCACTGCGTCCAACCTGGCTTGCGCCGTGCGGAGCGCGTCCGCGCAATGCCGCAATCGCCTGAGTTCGCCGTCCGGCACTGCGAGCGCCTGCGCCTCGGCCTGCAGGCGCGTGACCTTCTCCTGTTCGGCCTTCGCCTTCTCGTGGCTCTGCGAGAGAACGGCGAACTGCTCGGCCAGGCCCTCGACGGTTTTCTCCTGCGCAACGCGTGATGCGGCCTGCCGTGCCAGGCGAAGGGCTTCACGCGCCGCGGCATCGGCCTTCGCCGCCGCCGCATGACGGGGTTCCCAAGCCTGGAGTTCGCCGATCGCCCTGGCGAGACCTTCCTGCGTCGCCTGCAGGTTCTTCTCCCGCTGGCCGAGCGTCGCTTCCTCGCGCTCCATCGCCTGGAGCTGGGTGCGCCATGAGCTCACCTGTGCGCCGATCTGCTTCAGCGCGGCCTCCTGCGCGGTCTTCTTCTGGTCCAGTCCCTTGGCCTCGTCCAGCCGCTGCTGCGCGACGACCAGCTGCTCGCGCAATGCCGTCCATGGCTTGGCCGCCTCGTCGCGCTGGTGATCGCGGCGCAGGCCGGAAAGGCGGTCCACGCCGGAGCGGTAGGACTCGACGTCGGCAAGCAGTTCTTCCAGCCTCTCTTCGAGTTCCCCCCGCAGCTTGTTGGCGTCCGCGTAGGCACCGCGCGGCGTGCCGGTGGAGGGTGTGAGCAACTCGTTGCGCTCGGCCTCCACTGCCTTCAGCACCGCGTCGCCGTTGCTGGCGGCCAGTTCGCCCAGCGACTCGCCGAGCGCGTTGCGCAGGTGGTCGCTGGCGAAGCCCACCGCGCTGGCGATGTCGTGTGAAGTGCCCTGCCTGATCCACAGCAGGCCCGGAATGCCCATGTGCTCGGGCGTGCTGGCGCCCTTGCCCGGAAAGCGGAAGCCCAGCAGCGCCGCCAGGTGGTCTTCGGCCACCGCGCCGTCCATCGGCCTGCCGTCGATCACCAGCTCGCAGCGCTTCTTGCCGAGGAAGGCCTTGGTGAGCCGGCAGGGCTTGCCGTCGAGTTCGAAATCGACTTCCACCATGGGCGTGGCCGAGCTCTCGCCCCATGGCCGCAGATGCTCGACGGCGCTCGATCGGTGCCGCTCGAAGAAGGCGGCGCGGATCGCCTCGGCGACGGTGGACTTGCCCGATTCGTTGGGGGCCGCGAAGAGGTTCAGCCCGTCCGTGAGGCCGTCGATCTCGAACGGCGCGCGAAACAGCTTGAAGTTCTCGATGCGAAGCCGCTGCAGCTTCATGCTCATGCGCCGGCTCCCGCGTACGAGGAGCTCTGCTGCGCGCCGAGGATGCGCGCCAGCGTGAGCAGCGCGTCGCGGGCCAGTTCCGCGTCTGTGTCGCCCTGTTGCTCGCGCAGTGCCTGCAGCGCCTCGCCCACGAAGCCGTCGGCGTGCAGCGCCTGGATGTCCTCCTCGGTCGGTTCCAGCCGCAGCGCCTCGCCTTCCCACACCAGCGCCCGGGCCCGGGCGCGGGCCGCATCGAGTGCGGCGCCCAGCCGGTTATGGCCGGCGAGGTCGCAGGTGCCCTGGGCGCGCAGCTGCAGCACGTCGCCGCTGCCGATCTGCTCGAGCTTTCGCACCAGTTCGTCGATGTCGGAGGGCACAGCGAGCCGCGGTTCCCATTGCTGCCAGTCGAACTGGCCGACGCGCACGGGCTCGACCGCCGGCACCGCGCCTGCGCCGTCGATGGCGACGAGCAGCGCCTGGCCCGAATCGTTGGCGCGGAAGCGATCGGTCTCGGGCGTGCCCGCGTACCAGGTGCGATCGTCGATCTGCCGCGTGCCGTGCCAGTCGCCGAGCGCGAGGTAGTCGAGCCGGGCCTGTGCCGCGCGACCGGCGGCGATGGGGTTGGCCGAGTCGATGTCTTCCGACAGGATGCCCTGCACGCAGCCATGCGCCAGTCCGATGCGGGGCAGGCCCTCCTCGTCCGGTTCGGCGGCGAACCAGTCGGTGAGGTCGCCATAGGTGTGGCGCTGCGTGAGGGGCGCGGGCAACAGCGTGAACTTGCCCGCCACCTTGTGGGGCCTGGGCTCCAGGCAGCAGACGATGTTCGGCGCGACGGCGCCCAGCCGCTGCGCGCGGCTCCAGACGGATTCGCTCAGTGCCGAGTCGTGATTGCCCGGGATCAGCAGCCAGGGCCCCGCGAAGCCCTGCATGGCGTTGAACATGCGCCGGATGGTCTTGTCCGACACGGTCTGCAGGTCGAACACGTCGCCCGCGACCAGCACTGCGTCGACCTTGCGTTCGGCCGCGATGGCGGCCAGCCGTTCCACCGCCTTGAAGCGCGCCTCGAACAGCGCGGCGGCATCGTCGGGTTCGAATTGGGAGAAAACGCGGCCGATCTGCCAGTCCGCGGTGTGGAGCAAAGAAATCATGCGTCGTGGCCCCCTTTGCCTACCGCGTCTGCATACGTCATTCCAGAAGAGTGCGCATCTTAGATGGCGCGCGCTCCGGTCCGACGTCGACCGCCGCCCCGTGCGGGGTGCGGACGGCTAGGCGGTCGAGTCGGCCGTGGCGGCGCACTCTTCGAGCAGCGCGGCCGCCTGAGTGACCTGCACGACGATCTGCGCGCGCAGCGGTCGCCAGTCCAGGCTGAACGGGGCGATCAGGAACCACTGCGTGGTCAGAGCCAGCGCGCTGCCGAGAATGAGGAACACCCAATGCACGACTTCCATCTACGCCCCCTTGTACAGAATCAGGAGCGGAAGTCTGCGTACTTCGCAGGCGTTGCGGTATCGCCAATTCGGGGGATGTCGTTCGCCAGAGAGAAAGAACAGAACGCGCGGGAACGCGTCCTGCCCTGGCCTTGCCTACCGTGCCGGCAGGTACTGGCGCGGATCGACGGCATTGCCGCGGTAGCGGATCTCGAAGTGCAGCTTGGCGCGTCCGCCGTCGGGGCTGCCGATCTCGGCGAGCTTCTGCCCCTGCTTCACCTGCTGGCCCTGCTTGACCTGCACCGAGCGCAGGTTGGTGTAGACCGACATGTAGGAGCCGCCGTGGTCGACCATCACCACGCTGCCGTAGCCGCGCAGCGTTTCCGTCACCGCCACCTTGCCCGCGCCGATGGAGGCCACCGGGTCGCCGGTGTTGCCGCCGATGTCGACGCCCTTGCTGCTGGTGCCGTTGAAGCCCGCGATCACCTGGCCCGGCGCGGGCCAGGCCCAGTCGCTGCGCCTCGACGCGGGCGGCGCGGCCGGCTCCGGCGCCGCGGCCCTGGGCGGCCTCGCGCGCTCCGGGCGTTCGGGACGCTCCGCACCCGGGCTCCTTCCCGGGGACGGCTCGGGCGATGCGCCGGAAGAAGCGCCGCCGCCCGGCGGCACCACGCGCAGCACCTGCCCTGCTTCCAGCTTGTCCGGATCCTGCAGGTTGTTCCAGCGTGCGATGTCGCCCGGCGAACGGCCGGCCTTCGACGCGATGCGGTAGAGCGTGTCGCCCGGCTGGACGACGTATTCGCCCGGCCCCGCCACCGGTGCCTTGGGAGAGGTGGAGCACGCCGCCACCATCAATGCCGCGGCCAGCACCATGCCGGCACGCCAGTTCCTTCCTGTCACAACAACCACTACCGGATTCCTTCCTGGATGACCTGAATCTTGCGCGCCCCGGTGCCCGGGACCGCGCTCGAAGAATCCGGGAGGCTACCAGCAGTGGCCGGGCGTTCAGCCGACCGCGGGGTTTTTCGCGCCCGTGCGCCTCGCGATGCACATCAGAGAAAGCGCACTCGAGGGCGCGCCGGGGTCGCGGCCCGACAGCAGGCTGCCCATGCGGTACTTCCATTGCATGGGGCCGGCTTCCCCGCGAAGGACGCCGGCTCCTGCCTGATGGTTGTGCGGATGCACGCGGACCTCGAAGCCCAGCGGCATCAGCGTGGACTCGAAGAGCTCCCTCGTCACGCCGTCGCCGGGCCGGTGATGTATTTCGGTCCGCAGCCCCCGCGACTGCTGGCTGCCGGTCTTGTGGAAGCCGCGCCCCATCACGCGGTAGACCCACAGACGCGTGTTCCACAGCATGCGGGCCAGTCCCCGGTAGTCCCACGCCGTCAGCTGCGGATCGTGGTCGGTGATCAGCAGGCCGTCGGGCTTCACCAGGCGGGCGCCCTCCTCGAGCACCGCCTTCATGTCGTCGCAGTGGTGCAGCGTGGCATTGATGGCCACGATGTCCGCCACCTGCGAGCGGAACGGCGTGTGCGCGGCGTCCGCCAGCACCGCGATGTAGCCCTCGAACGCGGCCAGCTCCAGCGAACCCGCGGCCACGTCGACGCCGACGAGCAATTTCGGCCTGCCGCCCAGCGTTGCGAAGACATTGCCCGGGCCGCAACCAAGGTCGATGACGACCTTGTCCGTCCAGTCGCCGCCGGCGGCCAGCCAGCGGTTTCGGAAGTGCCCGTCGCGGTGGCAGGAAGCCAGATATTCCCTCGCCCAGGCCTCATTACCGAAGTAGATCGCGTTGGCGGTCAATGCATCTGAATTACCGGGAAGAATTGATTCCAGATAGTTGCCGCGGCGCTCCAGAACTACATCGGGTAATAGGATGTCGCTGAGCATTTACGGGTTCCGGTGAATTGGATTTTGCGCAATCGGAGCGCTCTCACCAGTTTTTTCGATTTCTTGATTTTGTACAGATATTTCTTATACGGTTACAGGCATCGGCAATTCATAACAGTCGGCTCCGGGAGGATGTTTCATTTTTCGACACACTTCCGCGTGCACTTTCCGCATGGCCCGCAGGCGAAGCGAGGCCCGCACCCGAAGCAGTGGTGCGGTGGCCGGTCGATGCGGTTTCCCCCTTGTTTCCCCTGAGTTCTCCCCAGGAGTACCCCTCCTCGAACGGGCCTTTCGGGCATCCGGAGCGGGCCGCCGGGCCGCTTTTTCTCCTCCGATCGCTCATCAGTTACCTCGTACTGGACGATTCGGGTAGTACGTTTCAGAAATAACCTTATCCAGTTGTAACCGGGGCCTAAAGTACACACATCGGCTGCGGGAAACACCCTAGGATGAAGACACGAAAAAACAGCTTTCTGCTTCTTCATTCTTAATTGAGCGAATGGATTTTCCATTCGCCCAATTGCTTTTGGCGTATTTCTTTTGGGATACTTACGTGGAAATTCAAACTGTTTCGCAGGCAGGCCAAGGCGATCCGGAGCTCTCTCTGGAAGACCTGTTCGTGTCGCGATCCAATTCGAAAGGATCGGCCAGCCGCCACGTCGCCTCCACCACGCTCTCGCCCCATTTCGCCCGCAAGCTGGCCGGCTCGCCGGCCGTCGGCGGCCAGTTGCCCGACACCCTCTTCGCCGGCGCATGGCTGCTCCTGCAGGCTCGCTGGCTCGGAAGCCTCTGGCCCGTGCTGGATGAAGCAGGCGCCGGGCAGGACGCACCCGCGTACTTCTCGACCACCGTCGCGTTCGACACCACCATGGCCGCGGGCCCCTGGCTGGCGGAGCTGGACCTCGGTCGCCGCGGCGCGCCGAAGACCGCGCATGCCGCCCCGTCGCCCGCCTCGCTCTGGCTGCGCGAGGACGCAGGCATCGAAAGCGCCGACGCCCCGCTGCGGCTGCGCTTCGACGCCGCCTCTGCATCGCTGCACGCCGACGCGGCGCCCGGCCTGATGGACCCCGCCGCGATCGCTGCGCTGCTCGCAACGCTCATCGACGCCGCCGAAGACCTGCTCGACCGCCCCGATGCAGCACTCGGCGACATCCACACGCTGCCTCGAGCCGACAGCGCCGACCAGCTCGCTGCCTGGAACATCGCCCTCTCCCCGATCGATTCCGCCCTCACGGTGCCCGCTGTGTTCGCCCTGCAGGCCGCTGCAACGCCCCAAGCCATCGCCCTCGCCCAAGGCGAGGCGCAGATGAGCTACAGCGAACTCGACCAGCGATCCGACGATCTCGCCCGGCGCCTCCAGACCCTGGGCGTCCACGCTGGCGACAGCGTCGGCATGCTGCTCGACCGCTCGATGGCAGCCATCGTCGCCCAGCTCGGCATCCTCAAGGCCGGCGCCGCCTATGTGCCCGTGCCCACGGACTACCCGCCCGAACGCATCGCCTACATGCTCGACGAGGCCGGCGCGCACCACGTGCTGGCCGTGCAGGAGCACCGCCACCTCATCCCCCCCAATCACGGCGTTTTTCTGGTCGACGAGTACCAAGACAACGAAAACCGTGGTTCATGGAATTTGCCGGCCATCGACGCGGAATCGGTGGCCTACGTCATGTACACCTCGGGCTCGACGGGCACGCCCAAGGGCATCGAGATCTGCCATCGCTCGATCCTGCGGCTCGTCGTGGGCGTGGACTACGTTTCGCTCGACCCCGGCCTGGCCATGCTGCACGCGGCCCCGCTGGGCTTCGACGCGGCCACGCTGGAAATCTGGGGCCCGCTGCTCAACGGCGGCCGCTGCGTGATCCATGACGAGCGCGTGCCCACCGGCGCCGGGCTCGCCCGCACCATCGCGCGCCACGGCGTGCACACGGCCTGGCTCACGGCCGCGCTCTTCAACGCCGTCGTCGACGACGACCCGGCCCATCTTTCGGGTTTGCTGCATCTCTTCACCGGCGGCGAGGCGCTCTCCGTGCCGCACGTGCGCCGCGCGCTGGCCGCACTGCCCGACCTCGCGCTGAGCAACGGCTACGGCCCGACCGAATGCACCACCTTCGCGGCCACGCACCGCATCGCGTCGCCGCTCCCGGAAGACCTGCGCTCGGTTCCGCTCGGCCGCCCGATCAAGGACACCGTGCTGCGCGTGCTCAGCCCCTCGATGGCGTTGCTGCCGACCGGCTTCGTCGGCGAGCTCTGCATCGGCGGCCACGGGCTGGCCCGCGGCTATCTGCGGCAGCCCGCGCTCAGCGCCGAGCGCTTCGTGGCCGACCCCTTCGGCGGCCCCGGCGACCGGCTCTACCGCACCGGCGACCTCGCGCGCTGGCTGCCGGACGGCACCATCGAATTCATCGGCCGTCGCGACGGCCAGGTGAAGATCCACGGCCACCGCATCGAGACCGGCGAGGTGGAGGCGGCGATCCTCGCGCATCCCGGCGTGCAGTCGTGCGCGGTGGTAGCCCGGCCCGACGGCAGCGGGCAGCTGCGCCTCGTGGCCTATCTGGTTTCGCACTCTGGAGAAGAGAAGCTCTCCTGGGAGGCCCTGCGCGCTCATCTCGGCGAGCGCCTGCCCGCGGCCATGGTGCCGGCCGCCCAGGTGTGGCTCGAACGGCTTCCCGTCACGCCCAACGGCAAGCTCGACCGCAAGGCTCTGCCCGAGCCGGCCGGCGAGCGCCCCGAGCTCGCGCAGCCTTTCGAGGAAGCGCGCGGCGCCATCGAGCAGCAGGTGTGCGACGCCTTCGCGCGCGCGCTGCGCATCTCGAAGGTCGGCCGCAACGACAACTTCTTCGATCTCGGCGGCGATTCGCTGCTGGTGCTGCAGGTGCTGGCCGATCTCCGGCGCGGCAGCGGCACGCCGCTGTCGACCAATCTTTTCTTCCGCAATCCCACGCCAAAAGCAATGGGTGCGCGGATGCAGCCGGCGGGTGATCGGCCCGCCACGGCCGCTGCGGCCGGTTTCAAGGATCGATCGACCGCAGCGGCCACCCTTCCCCACGACGCGCTTCATGATGCGGTCGCCCTGATCGGCACCGCCGGCCGCTTCCCCGGCGCGGCCGACGTCGAGCAGTTCTGGGACAACCTCGTCGCGGGCCGCGACACCATCAGCTTCTTCGACGACGCCACGCTGGACGCCGGAATCGGCGAAGCCCTGCGCAACGATCCGGCCTACGTGCGTGCGCGCGGCGTGATCGACGGCATCGAGAACTTCGACGCCGCCTTCTTCGGCATCGGCCCGAAGGAAGCGCAGCTCATGGACCCGCAGCAGCGCGTGTTCCTCGAGATCTGCTGGGAATGCCTGGAGCGCGCCGGCTACGTGCCGGACGCCGCGCCGGGCCCGGTGGGCGTGTACGCCGGCATGTACAACGCCACCTACCACCAGCGCCACGTGAGCACCCGGCCCGACCTGGTGGAGCCGGTGGGCGAGTTCCAGGTGATGCTGGCCAACGAGAAGGACTACATCACCACGCGGGTGGCCAACCGGCTCAACCTCACGGGCCCGGCGGTCAGCGTGCACACCGCCTGCTCGACCTCGCTGGTGGCCGTGGCCCATGCCTTCCATGCGCTGCGCACCGGCCAGTGCTACATGGCGCTGGCGGGCGGCGCTTCCGTCACCTGCCCGCCGCGCAGCGGCTATCTCTACAACGAGGGCTCGATGCTCTCGCCCGACGGCCACACGCGCAGCTTTGACGCGCAGGCCCGGGGCACCGTCTTCAGCGACGGCGCGGCCGTGGTGCTGCTCAAGCGACTGGCCGACGCGCAAGCCGACGGCGACACCATCTACGCCGTGCTGCGCAGCGCCTGCGTGAACAACGACGGCGGCGCCAAGGCCAGTTTCACCGCGCCCAGCGTCGACGGACAAGCCGCGGTGATCCGCGCCGCGCTGGCGGCGGCCGACGTGGACGCGCGCAGCATCTCCTACGTCGAGGCGCACGGCACCGCCACGCCGATGGGCGACCCGATCGAGGTCGAAGCGCTGGCCGTCGCCTATGCCGAGCACACCGATGCGCTCGGCTACTGCACGCTGGGCTCGGTCAAGAGCAACGTGGGCCACATGGTCACGGCGGCGGGCGCGGCCGGGCTCATCAAGACGGCGCTGGCGCTGCATCACGAGCAGATTCCGCCGACCGTGCATTTCAGCGCGCCGAACCCGTCGATCGACTTCGCGCGCACGCCTTTCCACGTGACCTCCAGCCTGCAGCAGTGGCCACGCGCCGCGCAGCCGCGCCGCGCGGGCGTCAGTTCCTTCGGCGTCGGCGGCACCAATGCGCACGTCATCGTCGAGGAGGCTCCGCCCCGGCCGGTCTCGCCGCCCGCCACGGGCGAGCAGGTGCTGCTGCTTTCGGCACGCTCCGAGACCGCGCTCGCCGCAGCCGCCGGGCAGCTCGCATCGCACCTCGAAGGCCATCCGGAGCTTCCGCTTGCCGACGTGGCCCACACCCTCGCGGTCGGCCGCAAGGCACACGCCTTCCGCCGCGCGGTTGTGGCCGGCAGCACGGCCGATGCCGTGGCCTCCCTGCGCGACACCGGTTCGACCGGCACCGTCAGCGGCCGCGCCGCCTCGAGCGAACCCCAGCTCGTGCTCATGTTCCCCGGACAGGGCGCGCAGTACGCCGGCATGGGTCGCAACCTGCATGCGAACGACCCGGTGTTCGCCGCCGCCTTCGACGACTGCATGGCCGCCCTCGAGGGCGTGACGGATTTCGACCTGCGCGAGCGCATGTTCTCGGACGACCCGCAAGCGCTGTCGCCCACCGCCGCCACGCAGCCCGCGATCTTCGCGCTCGAATACGCGCTCGCCCGGCGGCTGCTGGCGCTGGGCGCTCGGCCGCATGCGCTGATCGGCCACAGCGTCGGCGAATTCGTCGCGGCGGTGATCGCGGGCGTGATGCGCCTCGAAGACGCCGCCCGGCTCGTGGCTCGCCGCGGTGCCCTCATGCAGGCGCAGCCGACCGGCGCGATGCTGTCGGTGCGCCTTGGCGCGGCCCAGCTCATCGAGAGGCTGGGCCCGCAGCTTTCGCTGGCCTCCGAGAACGGCCCCACGGCCTGTGTCGCGGCCGGCCCCTTCGATGCCATCGCGGCGCTGCAGTCCGCGCTGGAAGCGGACGGCATTCCGAGCCGCCCGCTGCAGACCTCGCACGCCTTCCACTCGGCCATGATGGACGCGGCCGTCGCGCCCTTCGAAGGCCTGGTGGCCAATGTGGCGCTGAGCGCGCCGCAGACCCGGATCTATTCCACGCTCACCGGCAAGCCGCTCGGGGATGCCGAGGCCACGAGCCCGTCCTACTGGGCCAGGCACCTGCGCGGCACCGTGCGCTTCTCGCCGGCCGTGCGCTGCGCGATGGCGCAGACGGCGAACCCGCTGTTCGTCGAGGCCGGTCCGCGCAACACGCTTTCCACGCTGGTGCGCCAGCACGGCGCGAGCAACGCATTCGCACTGCTGCACGTGGAGCCCGGCGGCATGGCCGACGAGGCCCGCACCCTGCGCCTGGCCCTCGGCCGTCTCTGGACCTGCGGCGCGGAAATCGAACTCTCGCGCCTGACGGCCCGCGCCGGCGCCCAGCGCGTACGCCTGCCCACCACGCCCTTCGAACGCAAGCGCTGCTGGGTCGACATCGCTGCTGCCGTTACCTCTTCCCCCGACGTTTCCGTCGCCACCGCGCCCGCCGCCGCGGCGACGCCCTCGCCCTTCGTCCCACCCGTTTCCCTGGAGCCGATCGTGACCGCTGCAACGCCCTCGCCTCTTCCTCCTCCCTCCGCCGGTTCGTCCGTCGACACGCGCCTGCGTGCGCTGTTCGAGGACATCTCGGGCCTCGACATGGCGCAGGCCGAGGGCCAGGCGCCCTTCGGCGAACTCGGCCTTGACTCCCTCACGCTGACGCAGGCGGCCACGCAGATCAAGAAGCACTTCAAGGTGAACGTCAGCTTCCGCCAGCTGATGGAGAACTATCGCGGCTTCGACGCGCTCTCGGCCTTCCTGCGGGAAAGCCTGCCGCCTGAAGCCGCTCCGGCGCCGGTCGCCGCACCGACTACCTCGATGACTGCTGCGATGACCGCTGCAACGGCAGCTCCGGTGGAAAGCGCGGTCGCCATGCCGCTGCGCATGCCGCAGGCGCTGCCCGTGTACATGCCCGCACAAGGCGTCGTCGCGGGCGAAGGACAGCTGTCTCAGCTGATTTCGCAGCAGATGGAATTGATGCGCCAGCAGCTTGCATTGCTGTCCGGCGCGGTTCCCGCCGCGCCGCTCGCGACGCTGCAGGCCGTGCCGGTGCAGACGGTCCCGGCAGTGGCCGCGACCCCGGTTGCAGCCACCGCGCCCACGCCCACGTCCGCCGAAGAGCCCGCGCAGCCCGTGCGCTACGACGTGAGCAAGGCCTTCGGCGCCATCGCCCGCATCCACACGCAGCGCACCGCCGAGCCCAGCGGCCGGCAGAAGGCGCGGCTCGCGGCCTTCGTCCGCCGCTACGTGGAGCGCACGCGCAAGAGCAAGGAATTCACCGAGGCCAACCGTCCGCACATGGCCGACCCGCGCGTGGTCAACGGCTTCAGGCCGATCACGAAGGAAATCACCTACCAGATCGTCATCGAGCGCTCCAAGGGCTCGCGGATGTGGGATCTCGACGGCAACGAGTACGTCGACGCGCTCAACGGCTTCGGCATGAACATGTTCGGCTGGCAGCCCGACTTCGTGCTCGAAGCGGTGCGCCGCCAGCTCGACGCCGGCTACGAGATCGGCCCGCAGCACCCGCTGGCGGCCGAGGTCACGGCACTGGTCTGCGAGCTCACCGGCAACGACCGCGCGGGCCTTTGCAACACCGGCTCCGAGGCCGTGATGGCTGCGCTGCGCATCGCGCGCACCGTCACCGGCCGCAGCACGGTGGTGGTGTTCACCGGCTCGTATCACGGCACCTTCGACGAGGTGCTGGTGCGCGCCGGCAAGGGCGGCAAGGGTCTTTCGGCCGCGCCGGGCGTGATGAGCGGCATGTTCGGCGACATCCGCGTGCTCGACTACGGCACGCCCGAGGCGCTGGACTTCATCCGCGACAACGCGGGCGACCTCGCCGCCGTGCTGGCCGAGCCGGTGCAGAGCCGCCGCCCCGACTTCCAGCCGCGCGAGTTCCTGCACGAGCTGCGCGAAATCACCGGGAAGAACGGCTGCTGCCTGATCTTCGACGAGGTCATCACCGGCTTTCGCACCGCCCTGGGCGGCGCGCAGGAGCTTTTCGGCGTGCGCGCCGACCTCGCCACCTACGGCAAGGTGATCGGCGGTGGCTTCCCGGTGGGCGTGATCGCGGGCAAGCGCGAGTTCATGGATGCGCTCGACGGCGGCGCCTGGCAATACGGCGACGACTCGATCCCCGGCGTGGGCGTGACCTACTTCGCGGGCACCTTCGTGCGCCACCCGCTCGCGCTCGCGGCGGCGAAGGCCTCGCTCATGCACCTGAAGGAAGCCGGGCCGGCGCTGCAGGCCGGGCTCAACGCCAGCACCACGGCCATGGCCGCGGAACTCTCGGGCTGGTGCAGGGAAGTCGGCGCGCCCATCAAGGTCCGCCACTTCGCCTCGCTGTGGCGCGTGAGCTGGCTCGAAGACCACCCGCTGCAGGACCTGCTCTTCGCCATGATGCGCAGCCGCGGGGTCCACATCCTGGACAACTTCCCGTGCTTCCTCACCAGCGCGCACAGCGCCGAGGACATCGCCTTCATCCAGCGCGCGTTCAAGGAATCGGTCGCGGAGATGCAGGAGTCCGGCTTCCTGCCGCGCCGCGCGATTCCCGTCACCGGCTTCGACATCCACAAGCCAGCCGAGGAAGGCTCCGTGCTGGCCCGCGACATCGACGGCCAGCCCTTCTGGTACGTGCCCGACGCGGCACCCGCCAGTCACTCCCTCGTCAATGGAAAGGCCGCAGCATGAACGCCGTTCTCAAGCCCACCGCGAGCGGTGGGGTCGTCGAATCCATCATTGCGACCACGGAATCGCAACGCGAAGTCTGGCTCGGCGCCACGCTGGGCACCGAGGCCTCGATGGCCTACAACGAATCGGTGGTGCTGCGCCTGCGCGGGGAACTCGACCAGACGGCCCTCTCGCGCGCCATGGACCGGCTGCTCGCGCGCCACCAGGCACTGCGCTCCACCATCTCGCCCGACGGCACCTGCATGCTGGTGAGCCAGCCTCGCGCGAACGTCATGGTCGGGCACGACCTGGCCGCGCTGGAGCCCGAAGCCCGTGCGCAGGCGCTGCGCGACGCGCACGAGGACGCGGTCTGCACACCCTTCTCGCTGGAGCACGGCCCGCTGTTCAGGGCGGTGCTCTACCGGCTCGGCAGGGCCGAGCACGAACTGGTGATGTCCGCGCACCACGTGGTGTGCGACGGCTGGTCGTGGGCGGTCATCACCGAGCAGCTGGGCCACCTGTATGCCGAGGAAACCGGCACCGGGCTGAAGCTCAAGGCGGCGCCGCTCTTCGCCGACTTCGCCGCCGAGGAGGCCGCCGCCGCGACGCACCCCGACATGCAGGCGCACGTCGACTACTGGCTGGGCCGCTTCCCCGGCAGCACGCTGCCGGTGCTCGACCTCCCGCTGGACCGCCCGCGCCCGGCCGCGCGCACCTTCAATTCGCTTCGCGCCGAGCGCCTGCTCGACAAGCGCCTGGTCGGCGCGGTGCGCACGACGAGCACCAAGGCCGGCGTCAGCCTCTTCACCGGCCTGCTCAGCGGCTTCGTCGCCACGCTGCACCGCCTCACGGGGCAGGAAGACATCGTGGTCGGCATTCCCGCCTCGGGCCAGCTCTCGCACGACATGCCCGGCCTGGTCGGCCACTGCGTGAACCTGCTGCCGCTGCGCCTGGCCGCGCGCGCCGGCATGCGCTTCGATGCGCTGATGGACGAATGCAGCACCGCCGTGCTCGACGCCTTCGACCACCAGGCGCTCACCTACGGCGCGCTGCTGGGCCAGCTCTCCCTGGAGCGCGACCCGAGCCGTCTGCCGCTGGTGAGCGTGGCCTTCAATGTCGACCCCGACGTGGCCAGCAGCGCGCAGGCCTTCACCACGCTCGACGTGGTGCAGGACACCATCGCCCGCCGCTACGAGAACTTCGAGCTGTTCGTGAACCTGCGTCCGCTCGACGGCGGCCTGATGGTGGAGGCGCAGTACAACACCGACCTCTTCGACGAGGTCAGCGTGCAACGCTGGCTCGATATGTTCGCGTGCGTGCTGCAGTCGGCCTCGCACGAGCCCGACGAAACGGTCGGCAGGCTCGAAGTGCTGTCGGCCGACGCCGTGCATGCGCTGCTCGCATTGCAGCCCGCGCGGGTGCCACTGGTGGGCGCGCCGCTGGCGCATGCCGGCTTCGTCGCGCGCGCGCCGCTGCAGCCCGACCGCCCCGCGGTGCGCGACGGCGCCCGCAGCTGCAGCTACGGCGAGCTCGAGTCGCTCTCCAACCGCCTCGCTCGTGCGCTGCGTGCGCGCGGCGTGGGCCGCGGCCAGCGCGTGGGCCTGTGCCTGGAGCGCAGCCTCGAGATGGTCGTCGCCATGCTCGGCGTGCTGAAGGCCGGCGCGTCCTACGTGCCGCTCGACACCGCCTTCCCGCAGGCGCGGCTGGACCACTACGCCAGCGACGCGAAGCTCGCGCTGATGCTGACCTCGTCGGACATCGCGGTCGCGCCCCGCGACTGGCGCGGCGACGCGAGCCAGCGCATCTTCGAGATCGACCGCGACACCGAATGGCGGCAGCTCTCCGGCGAGGCCCTGCCTCCCGGCGCCGACGACCCGCAGTCGGAAGACGCCGCCTACGTGATCTACACCTCCGGCTCGACCGGCCTGCCCAAAGGCGTGATCGCGCATCACCGCGGCGTGGCGCACCTGCTGCAGTGGATGCAGCGCGAGTCGGGCATCGGCCCGGCCGACCGTATCGCCGCCGTGACGACGCTGTCCTTCGACATGGCCGTGCCCGACCTGCTGCTGCCGCTGGCCGCCGGCGCCGAGCTGGTGATGGTGAAACGCGAGGTCGCGATGGACGGCAACCGCCTGTCGCGCGCGCTCGACGAGGAACAGATCACCCTTCTGCAGGCCACCCCCGGCATGTGGCAGCTGCTGCTCGACGCCCAGTGGGCCGGCGGCGCTCCGGGCTTCCGCGGCTGGACCGGCGGCGAAGCGCTGCGCCCGAGCATGGCGCTGGCGCTGTGCGAGCGCATGGAAGGCCTGTGGAACGGTTATGGACCGACCGAGACCACCGTGTACTCCACGGCCTGGCACGTGCGCCCGAACGAGATCGCCTCGCGAGGCGTGTCCATCGGCAGGCCCGTGGACAACACCGAGATCTGGATCCTCGATGCCGACCTGCAGCCCTGCCCCATCGGCGTGCCCGGCGAGATCTGCATCGCGGGCGAAGGCGTCTCGCTGGGCTACCTCGACCGGCCCGAGCTGACCGCCGAGCGCTTCGTCACGGTGCGCATCTTCGGCACGCCGAAGAAGATGTACCGCTCCGGCGACCGCGGCCGCTGGCGCAACGACGGGCTGCTCGACCACCTCGGGCGGCTCGACTTCCAGGTGAAGGTGCGCGGCTACCGCATCGAGCCCGGCGAGATCGAGGTGCGCTGCTGCGAGGTGGAGGGCGTCTCGCGTGCGGTGGTGATCGCCCGGGAGGACAACCCCGGCGACGTGCGCCTAGTCGCGTACCTCGCGCTCAAGCACGACACCGGCTTCGACCTCGAGACCCTGATGGTGCACCTGCGCAAGCACCTGCCCGCCTTCATGCTGCCGCAGCACGTGGTGACGCTCGACATGCTGCCCAAGCTGGCCAACGGCAAGATCGACCGCGTCGCGCTCCCGCCCCCGCAGGCGGTGGCACGCGACGAGATGCGCCGCGGCGCGGGCCCGCGCAACGAGCACGAGCGCAAGGTGCTCGCGCTCATGGAGAAGGTGCTGAGCCTGCCCGGCCTCGACATGCACGACGACTTCTTCACCATGGGAGGCCATTCGCTGCTGGCGGCGCGCCTCACCACGCTGCTGAGCCGGGAGTTCCAGGTCACGCTGCCGCTGCGCTCGCTGTTCGAGTCGCCCACCGCCGAAAAGCTGGCCGCGGCCATCCAGGCCCTGCAGGGCGCGGGCGTCGGGCTGCAGGCGCCGATCGGACGCAGCGCCGGACGCACCACCGCGCCGCTGACGATGGCGCAGGAGCGCATCCGCTTCATGGAGCAGCTGCATCCGGGCCGCTCGGTCTACAACGCGCCCTCGGCGCAGCGGCTCACGGGGCAGCTCGACGCCGCGCGCTTCGAGGAAGCGCTGCGCCAGATCATCCGCCGCCAGCCCTCGCTGCGCACCCGCATCGACATCGACGCCGACAGCGGAAAGCCGGTGCAGGCGATAGCGGAGTCTGCGGAATTCACGCTGCCGCTGGTCGACCTGCGCGACCTGCCCGCCGACCAGCGCGAGGCCGAGCTGGCCGAGCGCATGCAGGAGCTGGCCGACCGGCCCATCGACATCCACGCCGCGCCGATGATGCACGCGACGCTGTTCCGGCTGGACGACAACGAGCACGTGTTCCAGTTCGTGCCGCACCACCTGATCTGGGACGGCTGGTCCTTCGACCTGATGCAGCGCGAGCTGGCCGCGTTCTACGACGCAGCCGAACGCGGCCGCCCGCACAACCTGCCCGCGCTCATGACCACCCAGGGCGACTACGCCCAGTGGCTGGAGAAGTGGCTGACCGAGCCCGCCTGCGAGGAGCAGCTCGCCTTCTGGCGCGGCCGCCTCGAAGGCGCCAGGGCCGTGCGGCCGCCGGTGACCGACATGCCCCGGCGCGCCGGCAAGAGCGGCCAGGGCGGCGCGCACTGGATCCACATCGACCTGCAGAGCACGCAGCGGCTGCGCGAGATCGCCCGCGACATGGACGTGACGCTGAGCATGCTCACCTTCGGCGTCTACGCGCTGACCATGGCCCAGGTGACCGGCAACGAGGCGATCGTCATCGCCAACCCGGTGCGCGGACGCCAGCAGGCCGAGACCGAGGACGTGATGGGCTTCTTCAACAACGTGCTGCCGGTCTCGCTCACGGTCGACCGCTCGCTGGCGCTGCCCGCCTTCATGCGCTACGTGAAGCAGGAACTGCTGTCGATGATGAACAACCAGCAGGTGCCGTTCGAGCGCCTGATGGCCGAGCCGGGCTACGCGGGGCAGATCAAGACCTCGGGCCCCTACCAGTCGATGTTCTCGTTCCAGGACGCGCGCGAACGCACGCGCTCCATCGGCAGCCTGCAGACCCGGCAGATGCACGTGATGCAGCACGGCGCCACCGACGACATCGGCGTGTGGCTGATGGACAAGCCGCACGGCCTGGAAGGCGCGCTCATCTACAACGCCGACGTGTACCTGCGCGAGACCGGTGCCCAGCTGCGCGAGCGGTACCTGGAGGTGCTGCGCCGCGTGGCCGAGGAACCCGGCGCCACGCTCGAGCGGATCGCCGACGCCGAGGGCTCGACCAGCGCGGCCTACCTGCGCAAGCTGGCCGCGAGCGACACGGGCAGGAGCGCCGCAACAGGAGCCGCCAACGGCGAAGCGCCCAAGGCGAAGCAGAGCCAGCTCGAGCCCGAGCAGGCGCAGCTCGCCCTCATCTGGGCCGGCGTGATCGGCATCGACGTCAACGAGATCCGCGCCAGCGACAACTTCTTCGACCTCGGCGGCGATTCGCTGCTGGTGCTGCGCGCGGTGCAGCAGGCCGCCCAGACGCTGGGGCACCGCGTGGAGCCGCGCCGCTACCTGTTCGAGAACCTCGGGCAGATCGCCTCGTCGCCGCGCGACGCCGGCGAAGGCGTGCCTTCGGATCTCGCGGAGCTGGCCGCCGGCTCCGCTGCGCATGCGCCGCGCGGCGGACTGCTCGGCGCCCTCGGCGGCTGGCTGCGCAAGGGGTGACCAGCATGACCGCCAGCTCCCTCTACGCGCTGTCCATCGACGCACCGGTCTGCCGGTACGTCGACCTGGACAGCTTCACCGACCTCCCGTCCGAAGACCTTCTCTCGGAGGAGGAACGCGCCCGCGCCGACGGCTTCCGCTTCGAGCTGGACCGGCAGCGCTACGTGGCCTCGCATGTCGCGCTGCGGCAGGCCCTGAGCGAGTACACCGGCCTGCATCACGCCGAGCTGCACCTGTCCAAGGGCTCCTTCGGCAAGCCGTCGCTCACGGGCCATGCGCGTACGCAGTTCTCGCTGAGCCACAGCCAGGGACTGGCGCTGATCGCCATCGGCGGACGCGGCCCGCTGGGCGCCGACATCGAGCTGCTGCGCCCGGTGCCGGACGCGGCGATCCTCGCGGCCGAGCATTTCACGCGGCGCGAACAGGAAGCGCTGGCCGCCCTGCCCGCACAGGAGCGCGACCGCGCCTTCCTGACCTGCTGGACCCGCAAGGAGGCCTGCCTGAAGGCCATCGGCGTGGGGCTGCTGGTGTCGTCGCAGAGCTTCGAGGTGGGGCTGGAAGCCGACTGCCGCAGCGTCGAGCTCTCGGTGGCCGGCCGCATCCTGTGGCTGGTGCTCGGGCCCGCGCCCGCGCGGCTGGACTGCGTGGGCGCGATCGCCGAGTGGCGCCAGACGGAGGCGCGCGCGAACCGGCTCGGCGCGGCCGGTTCGGGCGACGCGGGCGACACGGGCGGGTATGCGAACGGCCCGTCTCTCCCGCCTAAAGCGGGCGCCCCGGCGCGCAGCATGGAGATCGCCCCATGACCCGCTTCGAGCCGATCATGTTCGGGCCGGCCTCGCGGCAGGTCTTCGGCGTGTTCCATCCGGCCGAGGAAGACCGCGGCGGGAACGACACCGCCGTGCTGCTGTGCCCGCCCTTCGGCCAGGAGGGGCTGCGCACGCACCGCTTCTTCAAGGTGCTGGCCGAACGGCTCTCGCGTTCGGGCATCGCCACGCTGCGCTTCGACTTCTACGGCTCGGGCGATTCGCCCGGCGAGGAGGTCGAGGGCGAACTCGACGGCTGGCGCCGCGACCTGTGTTCGGCGCACGAGGAGTTGCGGCGGCGCGTGCCCGCAGCCTCCATCGTGTGGATCGGCGCGCGGCTCGGCGCCACCGTGGCCGTGCTGGCCGCGCGCGGCGGCCGCTGCGATCCGGTGCGGCTGGTGCTGTGGGAACCCGTGATCGACGGGCGCCGCTATGCGCGGCTGCTGCGCGAGCAGCACGTGGCGGCGATCGACACCACCTTCTGCATCCCCGACCTGGCCTGGCGCCGCGACCTCGTGCAGGAGCCCGAGGCCATCCCCCATGAAGCCCTGGGCACCCTGCTCTCGCCCGCGCTGCGCGCGCAGCTGGCGGCGCTGGTGCCCGAGTCGCTGCCGCTCACCGCGCTGCACGACACGCTGGTGCTGGCCGGTCCCGACGACGAGCGCACCGCCCAGTGGGCCGCCGACCAGCAATCGCGCCACATGCCGGTGCGCCTCGCGTACTTCAGCCACCAGCTCGACTGGACCTCCGACCCCTATCCCAACAGCGCGATGGTCCCGGCCGACGCGCTCAACCGCCTCCAGGGGGCGCTTCATGAATGACGCGAAATACGACGTGAAGGCGGCCGCGAAGCAGACGCCGCTGCTGTTCGGCCCGGGCGATGCGCTGATGGGCATGCTCACGGCGCCCGCGCGGCCGGCGCCGGGCGGCGTTGCCTGCCTGATGTTCAACATGGGCGCCAACCACCGCGTGGGGCCGCGCCGCATCAACGTGAAGCTGGCGCACCTGCTGGCCGAACGCGGCGTGGGCAGCCTGCGCTTCGATCTCGGCGGCATCGGCGACAGCGACGCGCTCGACACGTCGCCCGACCTGCAGATCCGCGCCGTGCACAGCCTGAAGGCGGCCATGGACGCCGCAGAGCGCATGCTGGGCGCACGCCAGTTCGTGATCGTCGGCATGTGCTCGGGCGTGCAGCACGCGATGTCGGCGGCCCTGGCCGACAAGCGCGTGGTGGCGGTGTCTCTGTTCGACGGCTTCGCCTTCCCCGAGCTGCGCGCGCGCCTGGAGCGCAACCTGCGCCGCGCGATGGCCGCACCCGCGCACCCCTCGTTCCCGGGCAAGGCCCGGCGCTGGCTGCAGCGCCGCTTCCTGCGCAGCCACTCGACGGTGCCGCTGCCGGGCTTCTTCGCCGAAAGGCGCGCGCCCGAGGCGAACGCGATCTGGTTCGGCGCGGCGCTGGAGCGGCTCGTCGAACGCAACGTGGCGGTGCAGCTGCTGTATTCGGGCTCGCTGCATGTCTGCGACCGCGGCCGCGACCAGCTCGGCGCCTTCGCCCGCAAGCCCTTCGCGCAGGGAGTTCAGTACGAGTTCATCGGCGAGGTCGACCACACCGTCTGCACCGAGAAGGGACAGCAGCTGTTCCTGCGCTCGGTGGGCGACTGGGTCACCGAGCGCTGTTTCGGCGCCAGCACGGAACGGCGCAGCCAGGGCAGCCGGGCGCCGTCCGGCGCGGAGCAGTCCATGCCCACCACCTGGGCCGCGCCCTGAGGCGAGGCCTTCACCCATTGCAACCACTGTCGACAAGCCAACAACCAGCCCCTCACCAGCCAACAACCGACCGTCAAGGAGTTCACCATGCAACGCCACGATCCAGCGACGCAATCACGCGGAACGCGCCCTCTCGCAGTCCTGTCCCGGACGGAGGCCGAGTCCCGCCTGCGATGGCTCGGCCTGGCCCTGCTGCTGTCGCTCGGACTGGTGGCGCTGTCGGGCTGCGCGCCGGGCTTCGGCACGGTAGGGCCGCTCGGCTACGGCAAGACCAACGGCGACAGCACGGCCTCGGCGGACAGCGGAAAGATCATCCCGATCACGCCCGACCTGATCCGCACGCAGCTCGCGCAGAAGCCCAAGGGCCCGCCGGAGAACATCAAGCGCCTCTTCGCGACGGCGCCGGTCTACACCATCGGGCCGGGGGACGTGGTCGGCATCATCGTGTACGACCATCCGGAGCTGCTGCCGAACGCCGGCGCGGTGATCGCGCAGCAGTCCGACCCGACCGGCGTGACGGTGGCGCCCGGCTTCATCGTCGACGCCAAGGGCGAGATCTTCTTTCCCTACATCGGGCGCACCAAGGTGCAGGGCCTGACCGAGAGCGGCGCCTCGGAGCTGATCGCGCGGCGCATCAAGGCCTTCATCAAGGACCCGCAGGTGACGGTGCGCATCCAGTCGTTCCGCAGCCAGCGCGCCTACGTGCAGGGCGAGGTGCGCACGCCGGGCCTGCAGATCTTCACCGACGTGCCGATGACGCTGTCGGAGGCCATCAGCCGCGCCGGCAGCTTCACCCAGGCCGGTGACCGCGCGCGCATCACGCTGACGCGCGGCGGCGTCTCCACGGAGATCAACCTGCCGATGCTGCAGTCGCTGGGCGTGGACGGCAACGGCATCCCGCTGCGCAACGGCGACGTGGTGAACGTCGGCACCCGCGAGGACAGCCGGGTCTACGTGATGGGCGAAGTGCGGGCACCTTCCGCGCTGCAGATGCGCAACAACGGCCGGCTGAGCCTGAACGAGGCGCTGGGCGACGCGGGCGGCCCCGACCTGGCGACCTCCGACCCCGGCCAGATCTATGTGGTGCGCAACGCGCCCGACAACCTCGACGTGCAGCAGGTCTTCGCCCTCAACGCGAAGAACCCGGTGGCGCTCGCGCTGGCCGACCGCTTCGAGCTGCAGCCGCGCGACGTGGTCTACGTGGACCGCGTGCCGCTGGTGAGCTGGAGCCGCGTGTTCAGCCTGATCCTGCCGGCCGCCCAGGTCGTCAACCTCGCCCGCGACACCGCCCGCCGCTAGGCACCCGCGTATCCGGACCAGGAAAGCAACAGCAAGAGGTGACACACATGAACGCGCGCTGGCAACCTACGCTTCCCGCCCCCGCGGCGGCTCCCGTGACGGTGCTCGAAACCACCGCCTGGACCCGGGAATCCCGGTTCCACGAGTACCTCGACATCCTGATCGACAGCCGCTGGCTGATTGCCGGCATCGCCGCGCTGGCGCTGCTGGCCGGCGTGGGCTATGCGCTGTTCGGCACCCGCGTCTACGAGGCCAACATCCTGATCCAGGTCGAGGACCCGGACCGCTCGGGCGGCAACTTTCCCGGCGATGCCAACGGAGGCGGCGGCATCAACGTGAAGACGCCGACCGCCGGCGAGACCGAGATCCTGCGCTCGCGCATGGTGCTGGGCCAGGCGATGGAGAACACCCTGCTCTACATCGACGCGAAGCCGCGCTACATCCCGGTGGTGGGCGAGTTCCTCTCGCGGCATTCGAGCCAGCTTTCCTCTCCCGGCATCTTCGGCTACGGCAACTACGTCTCGGGCACCGAGAGCATCGCCGTCGCACGGATGGACGTGCCCCAGGCGCTCGAGGGCAAGAAGTTCACGCTGGTCGCCGGCGCCGACGGCAACTACGCGCTGACCAACCCGGCCATCGAGTCCCCGCTGCACGGCAAGGTCGGCGTGCCGCTGGACGCCACCGTGCCCGGCGGCTCGCTGCACCTGCTGGTGGGCTCGATCGACGCCCGCCCCGGCGGCGCCTTCGAGCTGGTGCGCCACTCGAAGCAGCTCACGCTGCTGGGTCTGCAGAAGGACCTGCGCGTGGTCGAGAGAGGCAAGCAGTCGGGCGTGATGGACGTCAGCCTCCAGTCGGGCAACCGCAACCAGCTCGCGGCCGTGCTCAACGAGATCGCGGGCCTGTACGTGCGGCAGAACATCGACCAGAAGACGGTGCAGGCCGAGCGCGGCCTGGCCTTCCTGGGCACCGAGCTGCCGAAGTTCAAGCAGCAGCTGGAGCAGTCCGAGGACGCCTACAACCAGTACCGCAACCAGAACGGCACCGTCAACCTGGACGACGAAGCCCGCAATGCGCTGTCGCAGAACGTGGACCTGCAGGCCAAGCTGTTCGACGCGAAGCAGAAGCGGCTGGACCTGGTGGGCCGCTTCACCTCCGAGCACCCGATGGTGAAGACGCTGGACGCGCAGATCGCCTCGCTCAAGAGAGAGCTGGGCACCGTCGACGGCCGCATCCGCCGCATGCCGATGCTGCAGCAGAACGCCCTGCGCATGCAGCGCGACATCAAGGTCAACACCGAGCTCTACGCGACGCTGCTGAACAGCTCGCTGCAGATGCGGCTGGCCAAGGAAGGCAAGGTGGCCAACGTGCGCGTGCTCGACCAGGCGCTGGTGGCCGAGAAGCCGGTACGGCCGAAGGCGCTGATCGTGGTCGCGCTGGCGCTGGCCGGTGGTCTGTTCGCAGGCGGCGCGGCGGCGATGGCGCGCAAGAACCTGAAGCGCTCCATCGGCAACCCCGAATCCATCGAGGCCGTCATCGGGCTGAACGTGTACACCACCATTCCGCTGAGCACGCAGCAGCGCGTGCTCGACCGCGCCGTGCGCGACGGCAAGCCCGGCATCAAGGTGCTGGCGGCGCTGCACGTGGAAGACCCGGCGCTCGAGGGCCTGCGGCGGCTGCGCACCGCGCTGAAGTTCGTGATGATGGGCGCGCCCAACAACCGCGTGCTGATCTCCAGCGCCACGGCCGGCGCGGGCAAGACCTTCGTGTCGTCGAACTTCGCGACGCTGCTGGCGGCATCCGGCAAGCGCGTGCTGCTGATCGACGCCGACCTGCGCCGCGGCAGCCTGAGCGAGGAGTTCGGACTGCAGCGCAAGGACGGGCTGTCCGACGCCATCGCCGGCGGCGTGCCGCTGGAGCAGGCCATCCACCACCACGTGCTGCCCTACCTGGACGTGATGTCCGCGGGCACGCTGCACCCGGACCCGGCCGGCCTTATGACCAGCGACGCCTTCGCGCATGCGCTGTCGACGCTCTCGACGCGCTACGACGTGGTGGTGGTCGACGCGCCTCCCACGCTGCTGGCCTCCGAGACCGCCGCGATGGCACCGAGCATGGGCACCCTGCTGCTGGTGGCCCGTGCCGACAACAGCGAGATGGGCGAGCTGCTGGAAAGCACCAAGCGCCTGGCCCACGTGGGCGCGGCCTTCCACGGCGTGGTGTTCAACGCGGTCGACACCTCTCGCCGGCGCAACCGCAGCTACGGCTACGGCTACTACGGCTACGCCCCGGTGGCGCGCCGCGATCCTCCATTCGCGCTGGACACGGCCGACACCGTCATGCCCAAGCGAATCCTGCCGGAGCACGCCGAATCATGAACACGCTGCGATCCACCTCTTCCACGGGAACGGGGCGGGGCCCCGGCAACTCGGGCATCGGCGCCGCCGCCAACACGGCCCCGTACATGCCGATGGGCGGCGCGCCCTGGCTGCGCCGCGCCAAGCGCGCGGCCGACATCCTGATGGCCGGCTCGTTCTTCGTCTTCTTCGGCTGGGCCTACCTGCTGATCTGGCTGGGCGTGCTCTACACCTCGGGCGGCCCGGCCATCTACATGCAGCCGCGCTACGGCCGCAACGGCCGCGTCTTCAAGTTCTACAAGTTCCGCTCGATGGTGGCCGACGCCGACGCCGTGCTGGCGCGCCACCTGCGCCAGAACGAGGCCGCGCGGCGCGAGTGGGCCGTCTACCAGAAGCTGGAGCACGACCCGCGCATCACCCGTTTCGGCGCCTTCCTGCGCAAGTACAGCATCGACGAGTTTCCGCAGTTCTGGAACGTGCTCAAGGGCGACATGAGCATGGTCGGCCCGCGCCCCTGCATGTTCGCGCAGAAGGAGCTGTACGGCGACTACTGGGGCCACTACTGCGCCGTGCGCCCGGGCATCACCGGCCTGTGGCAGATCAGCGGCCGCAACGAGATCAGCTACCGCCGCCGCGCCGCGATGGACGCGGAGTACGTGGCCCACCTGTCGCTGTGGCGGGACTTCGTGATCCTGCTGAAGACCTTCGGGGTGGTGACCGGTGCGCGCGGGTCGCGCTAGCCGGGGCCCCAATACCTGCTCCCCTCTTTTCCGACGACTCAACCACATCAACCACTTCACCGAAAGCTCATATGCGAATCTTTGTTGCAGGTCATCGCGGCATGGTGGGTCAGGCGACGGCACGGCGCCTGCGCGAACTGGGTCACGACGTGGTGACGCGAACCCATGCCGAACTCGATCTTCTCGACCAGGCAGCCGTGGCCCGCTTCTTCGCGACGGAGCAGATCGACCAGGTCTACCTGGCGGCGGCCAGGGTCGGCGGCATCCACGCCAACATGACCTATCCGGCGCAGTTCATCTACGAGAACCTGGCCATCGCCACCAACGTGACGCACCAGGCCTTCGTCTCTGGCGTGAAGCGGTTGCTGTTCCTCGGTTCCAGCTGCATCTACCCGCGCATGGCCGAGCAGCCGATCCGAGAGGAATACCTTCTCAACGGCAAACTAGAGCCCACCAACGAGCCCTATGCCATCGCCAAGATCGCCGGGCTCAAGCTGTGCGAGAGCTACAACCGCCAGTACGGCGCCACGCACGGCATCGACTACCGCAGCGTGATGCCGACCAACCTGTACGGTCCGGGCGACAACTATCACATCGAGAACAGCCATGTGGTGCCAGCGCTGATCCAGCGCTTCCACCTGGCCAAGATCAGCAATTCCCCGAGCGTGCTGATCTGGGGCAGCGGCCGCGCGCGGCGCGAGTTCCTGTATGTCGACGACATGGTCGAAGGCTGCCTCGCGGTAATGAACCTGTCGCGCGCCGAGTACGACCGCCAGACCGATGCGATGCGCGGCCACATCAACCTCGGTACCGGCGAGGACGTGTCCATCGCCGAGCTCACAGAGTTGATCCGCGACGTGGTGGGCTACACCGGCACCATCCGCTACGACCTCGCCCAGCCCGACGGTGCTCCCCGGAAGCTGCTGGACGTCTCGCGCGCCAACAGCCTCGGCTGGCATGCAACGGTGCCGCTGGCCGAAGGGCTGCGCCGCACCTACGCCGACTACCAGGAGGCGATCCGCCCGGTAGAGGAAACCGAGCCGGTCCAGGCACACGCCCACGCCTGAAACAGCCACCCACGGCAGACCCGCCATGCGCCCCCTCTCCTTCTGGTCCGGCATCGTCTGCGCCATGCTTTGCGGCCTGGTCGATCCGGCCTGGGGCTACGCGGCGGTGGCGGTGCTGTCGCTGGTCCAGCTGGCGATGCTGGGCGGCTCCGGCGGCAGCGTGTTCCTGCTGATCCACTACACGGCGATCCTCACCTACTTCTCGATCGCGCCGGCGATGCAGATCTCGCACGACCTGGAGTTCTGGGACGCGGGCGTCATGCGCACGGAGTCGCACACGCTGGCGCTGACGCTGCTGGTGCTGTACATGGCGGGCGTGGAGGCGGCGCGGCTGGGCGTTCCCGACGGGCCCGTTCACCAACCGGGGCGCCACGACAAGCAGCTGGTCGGCGTGGCCCACCCGCTGCTCCTGCTGCTGAGCTGCTCGCTCGCGGCCTTCGCCTCGCTGTTCATCAAGCCCGAGCTCAACTTCGTGGCGCGCGGCATCGTGGGCGTGGGCGGCGAGGACAACGTGCCGATCGACTTCATCTTCTATTCCACGCTGCCCAAGCTGGTGGTTCTGCTGTGCTTCGTGGCGCTGGCCATCCATGCGGCGCGCCGCAGGACGCTGTGGTCCTGGTGCGCAGCGGGCATGGCCTTCGCGCTGGCGCTGGCGGCGGCCAATCCGGTGAACACGGCGCGGCAGGTTTTGCTGATCGGACTGCTGCCACTGCTCATCCATGCACTGGGGCGCGGCCGGCGCTGGCTGCTCGCGGGCACGATCTTCGGCGCCATCGCAGGCCTTGGGCCGATGCTGAACCTGATCTCGCGCGGCAGCATGTGGGGAGAGGAGCTGCGGACCTTTCCCTTCAGCCAGGACTTCGACGCCATGTTCGTGGTGGCCGGCATCCTGGAGCGCGCGCCCATCCCGGACCTCGGCTGGGGCCGCTACCTGCTGTCGGCGTTCTCGTTCTTCCTGCCGCGCGACCTGAAGATGTTTCCCGACTTCGACCCGCTCGGCTGGTCGGCCATCCTCGGCAACTTCTCGCAGAGCAACCTGTCGCTGCCGCCCTTCACCACCGCCTACTTCGACTTCGGACTGGCCGGGCCCGCGCTCTTCGGCTTCGCGATCTCGGCCGCGTTCCGGGCGGTCGACCGCGCCGTCGATCCGAACCGCCCGGTGTCGAGCACCTACCTGGCGGCGCTGGTGCTGCTGGCCGCCTACGTGCCGTTCATGCGCGGGCCGATCCTGGGCTGGGGGCCTTTCATGGTCTCGGGCCTGATCGCCGCCGCCATCGCAGGCGCACTCAGCTCCCGAGCGCGCCGCGTGCCCGCGCGCACCCTGCGGCACGGCCTGCCGGGCGCCTGAAGAGCCCGCAAGGAAAGAAAAGAAACATGGCCACGTTCCTCTACTACGACACCATCCGCTTCAACAAGGCGGCCGGCGGCGTGCTCAACGTGTCGGAGGTGCTTCTGCGTCACATGCGCCTGTCGCCGGAGGACCGGGTCGAGCCGGTGAGCGAGCGGCATCCGCGCCTCTTCGCGCTGGCGCAGCGCCTGAAGATCAGCCGCTTCGTGCTCGACACGCTGCTCTACAACTTCCATCGCCTGCGCGTGCTGCTCACGGGCGAGCAGCTGTTCTCGGTCTTCCCCAACTACTACCTGCCGCTCACGCCGCTGGGCCGGCACCGCGACTCGATCGTCGTCGTCCACGACCTGCAGTACAAGGCCTATCCCCAGTACTTCGGGCGCGGCAAGCGCCTGTTCCTGGACTGGAACCTGTGGCGCGCCGCGCGCAGTGCCGCGGACGTGGTCTTCATCAGCCGCAGCAGCCAGCGGGACTTCGAGCGCCACTTCGGCCGCTGCGGACACTCGACGGTGATCTTCAATCCGGTCGATGCGCCCCGGCCCGCCGCGGCCCCGGCCGCCACCGCCGCCGGCGAGCGCTACCTCATCGCGGCCTACCACTACTACCCGCACAAGAACTTCGACGGCATCCTCGCCCTCTTCGAGCGCATGAAGACCGCCGGCCTGGTCGACTACCTCGACATCACGGGCAACGGCGCGGACGCGGTCGGGCGCATGGTGTCCGTGCTCGCGCCGGAGGTGCGCTGCTGCGTGCGGCACCGGGGACTGGTGTCGCGCGACGAGCTGCTGCGGCTGTACCAGGGCGCGACCGCGTTCATCTCGCTGTCCACCTTCGAGGGTTTCAATCTCTCGGCGGCCGAGGCGGCGACGCTGGGCGTGCCGCTGCTGCTGTCGGACATCCCGGTGCATCGCGAGCTCTTCACCGACTACGCCTTCTTCGTGGGCGCCGACGACGGCGATCCGCAGCCGCTCGCCCGGTATCTCGCGCACCACGAGCACGCGCGCCCGGCGTGGGCGCATGCCGCCACCTGCGCGCCCGCCAACGTCGCGGGGCGCTATCTCATGCTCAAGCGCGGCGCGCTGTCGCTCGCGGGGGCCATGTCATGACGGGGCGCCTGCTTTCCGCCGTCCGCCTTCTCGCGGCGCTGCCATTGCTGGCGGCACTGCCGCTGGCAGGCCATGCCCAGCCCTCGACCCTTCCGGTGCCGGGCTTCGGCGTGATGGTGCACTACCTGCCCGACAAGCAGTCGATCGGCGAGATCAAGCGCTTCGACGTGGAGGCCTTCGCGTCTTCGCTGGCGGAAATGCGCGCCTCGCACCTGATCCTGACGCTCGGGCAGAACAACGGCCAGTACATCGCGCCCAATGCCGCGCTCGAAGTGCTCTGCCCGTCCAGCGCCGCCAACCGCCCGCCGCGCGATCTTCCGCTGGAGATCGGCCGGGCGCTGCGCAGCCGGGGCATCACGCTGATCCTGTACCTGCCGTTCCGCGCGCCGCAGGGCGACCGCGCGCTGATGGATTGCCTGGGCGACGTGTCGGAGCAGGAGCCGCCGCCCGCCCGCTTCATCGCCGCATGGTCGAGCGTGATCCGCGACTGGTCGGAACGCTACGGCGTGCTCGCCAGCGGCTGGTGGTTCGACGGCACCTACAACACCAGGGGCATCACGCCCGCCGGTTGGGAAATGCTCTGCGGCGCGGCGCGCACCGGGGCGGCCAGCCGGCTGCTGGCCTTCAACGCGGGCGAAGGCGCGGAGCGCTTCAGCGCCAAGTCGGCACCCTGCCAGAACCTGATGGCCGGCGAATACATGCAGCCGCCCGCGCACCTGACCAGCCCGCCGTCGGAGCTGACCTTCCATGTGCTGACGCCGCTCGGCGCCTCGTGGGGCCGCGAGACGCCGGCGCGCTTCACCGCCGCGCAGCTGCGCGACTGGATCTCGGAGGCCGCCGCCGCGAACGGGCTCTTCACACTGGACATGCCCATCGACGCCACGGGGCGTTTTCTTCCCGCGCACGTGGCGCTCATGAAGAGCGTCACGGCGCGCAGCAAGCCCTGAAGTCCGCATCAACGAATCGCTGTCACATCCCGCCAACCCTTCATCAAGCGCCATGAAATCTTCCTTGCCCTTCATCGTCGTCGAAGACCGCCAGAACAAGACCCTCGCGCTGTGCCGCGAGTCGGCGGAGCTGGCCGGCGAGTTACTCTTCGTGCTGTCGGACACCGACGCGGGCCCGGCCTACGAGCGCTTCTGCCGCTCGTACGTGCACCTGTCGAGCAATCCTCCGGAATTCGAGAAGATCTGCTTCCGCCGCTACTTTCTCCTAGCGCGGTTTCTGGAATCCCACCCGGAAGTGCAAGATTTCGTGCTGGTCGACAGCGACGTGCTGCTCTTCCAGGGCGCGGGGGCCCACATCAGGCGGCTCGCGGGCAAGGCCGATTTCTCGGGCTCGCGCATGCAGTCGGCCGACGGCTGGAATCCCTGCCAGATCTCGCCGCACGTGAGCTACTGGACCTCGAACGGCCTGCGCCGCTTCGTGGCCTACGTGCTCGACAGCTACTCCACACCCTCGGGTCGCAGGAAGCTGCGCGAGATCGCGGCGCGCTTCGCCGCGCGGGGCGTGCGCGGCGGCGTGTCCGACATGACGCTGCTGTACCTCTGGGCACACGCCACGGGCAACGACGACCCGATCAACCGGGTGCTCGACGGCACGGTCGTCGACCACAACATCAACGGCATGCACAACCTGCACCGCGGGGAGTTCAAGGTGCTGGGCGGCGCCAAGCGCATCGCCTGGCGCGAAGGCAAGGCCTGGCTGACGAGCACCACCGGCGACATGACGCGCGTGGTGGCGCTGCACTTCCAGGGCAGCGCCAAGATGGCCATGCCCTATGCGCTGCGCGGCCACATGCTCACCGTGGCGGCCGTCACCTACGCGCTGCAGATGGCGCGCCGCGCGAAGAACAACGCCTTCCGCGCCGGCGCATTCGCGCGCCGGGTGATCGACACCCGCCGCGTGCACCGCGTGCCGGCCGGCAAATAGCCGAACGAGAAGCGAGCCCGCGCCATGAAGCACTTCAGCCTGCCACTCACGCCGCCCGGCGCGCGCATGGCCTGGCTGTCCGGGCTGGGCGCGCTCGCCTCGCGGCTCTATGTGTACCTGTCGGGCTTCCTGGCCATCTTCCTGATGGCGGCGAGCATCCCGCCTGCGCGCTTCGGCGAGTACTCGATCTACCAGTCGGTCATGGAGGTGGCGCTGGTGGTCGGCACGCTGGGCAGCTCGCTGCTCTTCTCGCGCCACGCGGCCACGGTGCCGCCGGGCGTGACGCGCGGCGACGTGGTGCGCACGCTGGCCATCGGCCTGCCGCTGGCCACGGTGCTGGTGACGGTGATCCTCACGGTGCAGCGCATGCCCGTGGGCGACGCGCCCTTCGCCATCCTGGTGGCGACGCTGGCCGTGTTCGCCTTCAACAGCCTGCGCCTCTCCTTCAGCCGCGGCCTCGGGCACGCGGGGCTGCTCAACCTGGAGGCCGGCATCCGCGCGACCGTCCTGGTCGCGGGCGTGAGCCTGTGCGTGGCGGTGCGCTTCGATCTCGGCGTGGCGCACCTGCTGCTCATCAACCTGATCGCCGTCGTGATGGTGTGCCTGGCGGTGGGGCTGCCGGCCAACGGTGCCGCGCCGCCCATCGGCCGTGCCGCGCTGCAACTAGGCTCGCAGGCTAGCGCGACGGTGTATTCGCTGCTCATGTTCCTGCTGCGCAAGTCGGACCTGCTCATCGTGGCGTACTTCATGCCGCTGAGCTACGTGGGCGCCTTCAAGCTCGCCTTCCTGCTGGCGGAGGCGCCGTCGCAGTTCGTGCAGTCCTTCCTCTTCACGAAGACGCCGGCCATGCTGGAGACCGAGGCCGGCAACTTCACGGCGGCGAAGCTGCGCCTGGCGAAGCACTCCTTCCTGCTGGGCTGCGCGCTCTTCGTCGGGCTGGCGGCCCTCATCACGGCCGCGGCGCCGCTGCTCAAGCTGGGCAACGAGGCGCGCTCCATCTTCCTGTGCATCGCGCCGTACTTCCTGCTGCGCACCTACACGATCCACCACGAGATGGTGCTGTCGCTGAAGACCTCGATGGGCTCGCTCGGCCGGTGGGCGCTGCTCGAAGTGGCGCTGCGGCTGGCGTCCTACGGCGCGGTGGCGGTGCTCTTTCCGGGCAAGCCGCACTACGTCTTCTTCATTGCCTGCGTGACCGACTTCGTGCTGTGCGAGACGCGCATGCGCCTGCACTTCGGCTTCTTCCCCATCTTGCGCCTGCTGGCGCGGGGATGGGCGTCATGAAGATCCTCGTCTATTCGATGAACTTCGCGCCCGAGCTGGCCGGCATCGGCAAGTACTCGGGCGAGATGGCCGAATGGCTGCAGGCGCGCGGGCACGAGGTGCGGGTGATCGCGTCGCCGCCCTTCTTTCCGCAATGGGCCGTGTCCGAGGGCTACTCGGCATGGGCCTACCGCAAGGACGACTGGAACGGCGTCAAGGTCTGGCGCGCGCCCACCTGGGTGCCACGGAAGCCGCGCGCACTGGGGCGGATCGGGCACCTGCTGTCCTTCACGCTGTCGAGCATTCCGCTGCTGCTGGCGCAGCTGCGCTGGCGGCCCGACGTGGTGTTCGTGGTGGAGCCGCCCGTCTCCTGCGCACCGGCCGCGCTGTGCCTGGCGAAGCTGCTGCGCGCCAGTTCGTGGCTGCACATCCAGGACTACGAGGTGGACGCCGCCTTCGGCCTGGGCTGGGTGCGCGGCGAACGGGTGCGCCGCTTCGCGCTGGCGGCCGAGCGCTGGCTGATGCGCAAGTTCGACCGCGTCTCGACCATTTCGTCCACGATGCTCGCCAAGGCCCGGGAGAAAGGCGTGGACGAGTCCAGGCTGGTGCTGTTCCCGAACTGGGTCGACGTGGAAGCCATACGCCCCGTCGAGCGCCCCGCGCTGGCCACGGGCGCATTCGCGCAGGGCTATCGGGCCGAACTGGGCATCCCGGCCGAGGCGGTGGTGGTGCTCTATGCCGGCAGCCTGGGCAGCAAGCAGGGCATCGAACTGCTGGCCGATGCAGCGCGGCTGCTGGTGTGCTCGCACGACATCCATTTCGTGTTCTGCGGCAACGGGCCGAGCCGCGCCTCGCTGATGGATGCCTGCGTGCGGCTGGGCAACGCGCACTTTCTCGACCTGCAGCCGGCCGAGCGGCTCAACGAGCTGCTGGGCATGGCCGACATCCACGTGCTGCCGCAGCGCGCCGACGCGGCCGACCTGGTCATGCCATCGAAGCTCGGCGGCATGCTCGCCAGCGGCCGCGCCGTGATCGTGACCGCGCACGCCGGCACCGCGCTCAGCGAGGCCGTGTGGGGCCGCGGCGTGGTGGTCGAGCCCGGCGACCCCGCCGCGCTGGCCGATGCCATCGAACAGCTCTCGATGTCGCCCGCCACGCGCGAGCTGATGGGAGCGATCGGCCGGCGCTTCGCCGAAGCCGAGCTGGACCGCAACGTGATCCTGCAGCGCCTCGAAGAGGAACTGCAGCGCAGCATCGCCGCGTGAGGCGAAACCGTCGCGAGGACAAGCCACCATGCCAGCCCCCGGAATCCTCGTCACAGGCGGCGCCGGCTTCATCGGCAGCCACACCTGCGTGGCGCTGATCGCGGCGGGCTACCGGCCGGTGGTGCTCGACACGCTGGTCAACAGCGACGCGCGCTCGCTGAAGCGGGTGGCGTGCATCACCGGCATCGAGCCCGTGCTCGTGCGCGCCGACGTGCGCGACGCGGCGGCGCTCGACCGCGCGTTCGCGGCGCACCCGGTGCGGGCGGTGGTGCACCTGGCTGGGCTGAAGGCGGTCGGCGAGTCGGTGGCCGATCCGCTGGGCTACTACGACGTCAACCTGGCCGGCACGCTCTCGCTGGTGCAGGCCATGGGCCGCGCCGGGGTGCGCACGCTGGTGTTTTCCTCGTCGGCCACGGTGTACGGCGACTCGCATCCCTCGCCCATACCGGAGTCCGCGGCCTGCAACGCGGTCAATCCCTACGGCCGCACCAAGGCCATGGTGGAGAGCGTGCTGGCCGACCTCTCGCGCTCCGACGGGCGCTGGGGCATCGCCTGCCTGCGCTACTTCAACCCGGTGGGCGCGCACGAGAGCGGCCTGCTCGGCGAGCTGCCGCACGGTCCGCCCAACAACCTCATGCCCTACGTCGCGCAGGTCGCGGCCGGCGAGCGCGACTGCCTGGTGGTGCACGGCGCCGACTACGACACCGCCGACGGCACGGGCGTTCGCGACTACGTGCACGTGATGGACGTGGCCGAGGGTCATGTGGCGGCGCTGCGCCATGCGGCGCGCCGGCCGGGTGTTCTGATGACCAACCTCGGCACCGGCCATGGCGCGTCGGTGCTTGAAGTGGTGTCGGCCTTCGAGCGCGCGAGCGGCCGCCGCATCGCGCTGCGCATCGGGCCGCGCCGACCCGGCGACGCCCCCGCCTACTGGGCCGATGCGCGCGGCGCATTCCTCGCCCTCGGCTGGCGCGCGCGCCGCGACCTCGACCAGATGTGCGCCGACAGCTGGCGCTGGCAAGCCGCCAACCCGCACGGCTTCGACGACCCGGCACCGGCCTTCGCCGCGAATCTTCCGCGCTTCCAGGACAACAGCGGTGCCGACACCGACGCCAATATCAACTCCAACGTGGGACATAGCCATGCCTGACAACGCTTCTCCCCCGCCCGGCGAGCAAGGCACCGGCCGACCGGGATATCCACCACCGGGCGTCTGCGCGCCCGCCGCGCCCCTGTGGCCCGGCTTCCTGACCGGGCAGGAAGACTCGCCCGTGCGCGTGCTGCTCGTCGAGGACGACGAGTTCATGCGCCGCGTGATTGCCCAGGAGCTGCTGTCGGACCTGCGCATACAGCTCGAAGGCCAGGCCGGCAGCCTGCGCGACGGCCGGCGGCTGCTGGCCACGCACGAGTTCGACGTGCTGATGGTCGACCTGCGGCTTGGCGACGGCACCGGCTTCGACCTGATCCAGGAAGCGCGCGAGCACCATCGCGCCGGCGAGATCATCGTGATCTCCGCGCTGGAAGACGAATCGCACGTGCTGCGCGCCTTCGAACTCGGGGCCACCGGCTACCTGCTGAAGGACGCATGGCTGCAGAGCTTCGCGCAGGCCGTGCTGCAGGTGGTGAACGGCGGCGCGGCCATCACGCCGCGGCTGGCGCGCAGGCTGCTTTCGAGGCTGAGCTACCGGCCTCCCGGCGCGCTGCCGCCAGCGGAGCCGCTGCAGCGCGAGGCGACGCTCACGGCGCGCGAGTGCGAGATCCTGCGCTTCGTGGCGCGCGGCCATGTCACCGAAGAGATCGGCAACAAGCTGGGCATCTCGGGGCAGACCGTCAACGCGCACATCAAGAACATCTACAAGAAGCTGCACGTGCATTCGCGTGCGCAGGCCGTGAGCTACGCGGCCTATACGGGGCTGATCTGAGCGCCCCGATCCACCCGGTTTCAACACACCCGACGCTGGCGATCATGAACACCCTCCTTTCCATCCATCCCGTGGTTCTTTGCGGCGGCAGCGGCACCAGGCTGTGGCCGCTGTCGCGCAAGGCGCTGCCCAAGCAGTTCGCGCCGCTGGTCGGCGGCAAGAGCCTGCTGCACCTCACGCTCGAACGGCTGGCGCTGCTGAACTCCGCGATCACCTGCGTCACGTCGGAAGACCACCGCTTCCTGGTGAAGGAGACCATGGACAACGCCTGCGCCACGGGCCGGCAGATCCTGGAGCCGGTGGCGCGCAACACGGCGGCCGCCATGGCTTCGGCCGCGCTGGTGGCCGAAGCCGACGACCTGCTGCTGTTCGCGCCTTCCGACCATCACATTCCCGATGCCCCGCTGTTCGCCCGCACGGTGCGCTCCGGCATCGAGGCCGCGCTGTCCGGAAAGATCGTCACCTTCGGCGTGGCGCCGAGCTTTCCGAGCACGGCCTACGGCTACATCGAGGCCGGGGCGCCGCTTCCCGACGGGCACAGCCAGGCCGTGGCACGCTTCGTGGAAAAGCCGACGGCGCCCGTGGCCGAGATGCTGATCCTGCAGGGCGGCTACAGCTGGAACGCCGGCATCTTCCTCGTGCAGGCTCGCACGCTCATCGCCGCGCTGCGCGAGCATGCCCCCGAAATCCTGCAGGCCTGCGAGCGGGCCACCGCCGGCGCGACGCGCGACGGCAGCTTCATGCGGCTGGAAAGCGCCGCCTTCTCCGAATGCCGCTCCGAGAGCATCGACTACGCCGTGCTCGAGAAGCACCGGCACATCGCGGTCGTGAAGTTCGAGGGCATGTGGAGCGACGTCGGCAGCTGGAACGCGGTGGCCAGCCTGCACCCGGCGGACGACGCCGGCAACCGGCTCAGCGGCAAGGCCAGCGCCCTGAATTCGCGCAACACCTTCATCCACGCACCGCACCGGCCGGTGGTGGCGCTGGGCACCGAGAACCTCATCATCGTGGACACGCCCGACGCTGTGCTGGTGGCCGGCGTGGGTTGCGCCGAGCAGGTGGCCGACGTGGTGCGCAAGCTCTCGCAGGAGGGCTGCGCCGAGGCCACCGAGCACCGTCGCGTGGTGCGGCCATGGGGCGCCTACGACAGCATCGACCTCGGCGAGCGCTTCCAGGTGAAACGGCTGACCGTGAAACCCGGCGCCAAGCTGTCGCTGCAGATGCATCACCACCGCGCCGAGCACTGGGTGGTGGTGAAAGGCACGGCGCGCGCCACCTGCAACGGCGAGGTCACGCTGGTGCACGAGAACGAATCAATCTACCTGCCCTCGGGCGCCATCCACCGCCTGGAGAACCCCGGCCGGACGGTGCTCGAAGTGATCGAGGTGCAGACCGGCGGCTACCTGGGCGAGGACGACATCGTGCGCTTCGACGACACCTACGGTCGATGCGCGCCGGCCGAGCAACAGGTCATTGCGGCAGATACGGCTTGATGTTCTTCAGCGCGTTGGCCACGTAGGCCTCCTTCTCGCCCACCGGCGCCACGTAGTGCAGCGCCGCCTCCGCGGCCTCGATGCCCTCGGTGCGCGCGATGATCCAGCCGGCGAGGTAGGGCGAAGCGAAGCAGCCGCCCGCCGTGGCGACATTGCCGTGCGCGAAGAAGGGCTGGTTCAGCACCTCGACGCCGGCCTCCTGCACCCAGGGCTTGGTGGTGAGGTCGGTGCAGGCCGGAACGCCTTCGACGAGGCCGAGCTTTGCCAGCACCAGCGTGCCGGAGCATTGCGCCGCGATCAGCTGCCGTGCCGGGTCGAGCGACAGGCGCCCCATCAGCTCCGGGCTGGCGACCACCTCCCGCGTCTTCACTCCGCTGCCGACGACCACCGCGTCGGCGGAGCGCGCCTCTTCCAGCAGCGACTGCGCGCGAATGGTCACGCCGTTCATCGACGTGACTTCCGGCGTCGGGCAGCAGATGCTCACGCGCCAGTCCAGCTTCTTGATGCGGTTGAGCACGCCCAGCGCGATGAGCGAGTCGAGTTCGTTGAAGCCGTCGAAGGTGAGGATGGCGATGTGCATGGTGTCGGTTCGTGGGGATGCGAAAGGGAAGCGGGAGGGACGCACCCATCGTAGTGACGACGATCAATACAATCAAAAAATTGTCATGGATACATCCGACGCACGATGGCCGAAGCCCGATACAAGCAACTGGTGGATGAACTCGCCGCCCAGATCCGCACCGGGCAGCTGAAGCCCGGCACCCGCCTGCCCACGCACCGCCGGCTGGCCGAGCGCCACGGGCTGGCCCTGGTCACGGCCTCGCGCGTCTACGCGGAGCTGGAGGCCATCGGGCTGGTCAGCGGCGAAGTCGGCCGCGGCACCTTCGTGCGCGAGACCGCCATGCCCGGCGGCACGGAAGCCGACCAGCGGGCGCTGCCCGCCGACATGCTCGACCTGAACTTCAACTACCCCGCCCTGCCCGGACAGGCCGAACTGCTGCGCGGCGCGCTGCGGCAGCTCGCCACCGGCGGCGAGCTGGAGGCGATGCTGCGCTATGCGCCGCATGGCGGGCGCATGCACGAACGCGCCTGCTTCGCCCGGCACCTGCTCGAGTCGCGAGGGCTGGCCGCAGAACCGTCGAGGGTGCTGCTGGTCGACGGCGCGCAGCACGGCCTCGCGGTGACGGTGATGGCACTGCTGCAGCCCGGCGACGTGGTCGCGATCGACGCCCTCACCTACCCCGGCTTCAAGGTGCTCGCCGAGGCGCACCGGCTCGAAATGGCACCCATACCCGCCTCGGGCCAGGGCCCCGACCTCGACGCGCTGGAGCGCCTGTGCGAGCGGCGTCGTGTGCGTGCCGTCTACGCCATGCCGACGATGCACAACCCGCTGGGCTGGGTGATGAGCGCGAGCCGCCGCCGCCGTCTCGCGGCCATCGCAAGAAAGCACGGCCTGCTCGTCATCGAGGACGCGGCCTACGCCTTCCTGGCCGAAGACCCGCCGCCGCCGCTGGCAACGCTGGCCCCCGAAACCACGGTGTATGTCTCCGGCCTTTCCAAGAGCGTGGCGACCGGCCTGCGCGTGGGCTTCGTCGCCGCGCCGGAAGCCTTCGTGCCGAAGCTCGAACGCGCGATACGCGCCACCACCTGGTGCACGCCGGGCGTGACCACGGCCATCGCCTGCGGGTGGCTGGAAGACGGTACGGTCGATCGCCTCGAGTCGCAGAAGCGGCAGGATGCGGCGGCGCGGCAGATCATCGTCGGCGAAGAGCTCGCGGGGCTGAAGTGCGTGCGGCATGCCTTGTCGTACTTCGCCTGGCTGCCTCTGCCCGAGGAAACGCGTGCCGATCGCGTCGCGACGGCGCTGATGCGCGAAGGGGTTTCGGTGTCCACCGCAGAGCCCTTCGCCACGTCGAAACATGTGCCGCATGCGCTGCGGCTGGCGCTGGGGTCCGTGGGGCTGGATGGGTTGCGCGGTGCGCTGCGGACTGTGCGGCGGGTGGTTGGGGAGCAGGCGTTCTGAAAGTGCCCGCGCGGGCGACCATCCCGGCCTCGAAAAGGATGCTCCACTGCGAGGCACGTCCCATGCCCGCACCACGGCGCAACGAGTCGCAACATAAAAGCCGTCGCGGCGCGCCCGTGTGCGTCAGAATTGCCGATCGACGTGGGCGTGCCCGTGACGTGGCCGCCCGGCGAGGAGGTTGCCATGCCGTACGACCGCGACTTACTGCTCTTTGGCGCCAAGCGGCACGCAGTGCTCAGACTGGATGAGATCCAGCAGTACGGCGTCGACAGCTATCAGGATCAGGACTACGTCTCCATTTACGGGCTACGCCCTCCGCAGGCTCATGCGATGGGAGTTCGCATGCTCGGGCGCACGGCGGTCGAATGCACGCGTGACGACCTGGCCGAGGCCATTGCCAGCGATGTCGCAGCCTTGGCGAACCGGTGCGCTTCGACATCTCGACTTGTCGTCGACCCTTTTGCCGGCTCAGGCAACACGATCTTCTGGTTGCTGCGCAAGCTCGAGGGGGCACGCGCGGTCGCCTTCGAGAACGACCCCCTGGTCTACAACGTCAGTTCGAAGAACCTCGCGCTCCTGAATCTGCCTTTGCGCCTCGAGTGCATCGATTTCCCGCCCGGCCTCGAGCATGTGCGCGCAGCGCCGGGCGAACTGGTGGTGGCCTTCATCGCGCCCCCATGGGGCCGTGCTCTGGATGTTCGGCGGGGTCTGGACCTGAGACGCACAGAACCACCCGTCGTGAGCATCGTGAAGGAGTTCGTTCGTCGATTTGACGGGAACCCCATGCTCTTTGCGATCCAGGTCCACGAACGGGTGGAACCCGAGTCACTGACGGACCTCGTTTCACACTTCGATGCCTTCGAACACAAGGTCTACGAGTTGAACAGCGCAGGACAGAACCACGGGGCCCTGATCGGCTGTGTCGGTTGGTCGCCTTGACCGACCTGCGGCGAACAACTGAAGGAAGGCGCCAGTGCTCCGGAGCCAATCTCCGCTCAACCCAGTTCCACGACGACGTTGCCGATCAATTTTCCGGCCTCGACCGCTTCGTGCGCCGCAGCAATCTCGTCGATCCCGAACTTCGCTCCGATCGTGTGCGACAGGACTTTCCCCGCCGTCATCCGACTTATCCGGTCGATGGCGATGCGTCGGTCTTGCGGAGCAAGGTCATAGACGAGAAAGAAGTGCAGGCTGAACGAGTTCCACAGTAGCGCGCGATAAGGAACGGCGATGTCCTCATACACGTTCGAGCCATATGAAACCAATGCGCCATGCGGGGCCAACCCTCCGCCGGCAAGCAGCTGGACCGTGGTTGAAAAGTCCATGTCGACGATGGCATCCACTCCGCGGCCTGCCGTAAGTTGCTTGACGCGCTCTGCTAGCGGCTCGGTCTTGTAGTCGATCGTCGCGTCGACACCGGCAGCAAGCGCGTGTTGGGCCTTGCTTTCGGAACCGACTGTCCCGATTACGCGCGCGCCGCCGATGACCGCGAGCTGTGCGGCGTAGTGGCCGACAGCCGATGAAGCTCCTATCACGAGGACCGATTTGCCTGCGATGTCGCCGAGGCGCTGTACGGCGTGAACGGCCGTCATGAGCGGAATTCCGAAGCACGCTGCCACCGCGAAATCCATCGACTCGTGGAGTCGCACCGCCTGCACCTCCGGCAGGACGATGAATTCGGCAGCGGTACCCATCGGGCGCTGCCACTGCCCGTTCCAGATCCATACGCGTTCGCCCAACCGCCCGGGCGACACGCCGTCGCCAACTGCGTCGATCACGCCGGCACCATCGCTGTGCGGTACCACGCGTTCCGCTCCGAGCGGGCGGGCACCTCTTGCCTTTACATCGGATGGATTGACGCCCGAGGCCACGACCTTTACCCGGACTTCCCCAGGCCCTGGTGTCGGCACGGGCAATTCACCGACAACAAGAACGTCCCGGGCATCCCCGTTTTTCGAGTACCAGGCTGCACGCATACCGACCTCGCTTTTTTTCCGAGAGAGATTTGGATCGATGGCGAGAAATGCAGAGGCTACGCCTGGGCGGGAGATACGGCAACGGCCATGCGCGCCACGTACGTCATTCGTCCAAAGTGTCTCGTTCGGGTGTTCAATCGGACTGAGACGAAGAGCGATTCATCGAACCCGGGTGGAGCCGTGTCATTCGCGCAGCTTCGTCCGCCTGCGTCGCCGTGAACCGGAGATTCAAGATGCCAGACGTGATTTCCGATGGGGTATCGATCCACTACGAGGTCAGGGGGCATGGCTCGCCCGTGCTTCTCTTGGCGGGACTGGCGGGAGTGGGCTCATCCTGGGGGCCACAGATCGATCTTTTCGCAAAGTGTCATCAGGTGATCGTTCCCGATCATCGGGGCACCGGCGCCTCCGAGCACACCGCACGCGCCATGACGATTGCGCAACACGCGCGCGACATGGCGCGAGTGGTCGAAATGGTCGGGTGCGGGGCGGCTCACGTGGTCGGCTCGTCGACAGGAGGCGCCATCGCGCAATTGATGGCGATCCGTCATCGGGACCTGCTGCGCAGCGCAACGATCGTCTCGTCCATCGCACGCGCGGACGCGTACTACCGACGTCAGTTCGAGATGCGCAGGCGCATGCTGACCGATTCCGGCCTGCGCGCATCCACGGAAGCCAATGCCCTGTTCCTCTTCGCCCCCGGATTCCAGCGTGAGCATCCGGAGCGGGTGCAGGCATGGGTGAACGCCACGTCGGCCGGCACGTTCGAACCCGAGATCGGCTTTGCCAGGATCGACATGATCGTGGGGCACGACGCATTCGATGAATTGCCGTCGGTCTCCACGCCGACGCTGGTGCTGGTGGGAGATTGCGATTCCTGCGCGCCGCCTTACTTCTCCGCGGAACTGGCCACGCGGATTCCCGGCGCCGAGCTGGCCATCCTGGAGGGTGGTCACTTCATCTTCCTGGAGAAGCCGGAGCTGCTGCACGCCACAGTCGAGGCATTCATCGCGAAGCATGAGTAGGCAGTTTTGAACGCACGACAAATGGAACCCTGCGTCCGTCCCGAAGCCGCTGGCACACCGCGCCGCGATGCACCAGCCCGCCACTCCCGGCCTATCGATCCGGCGCCATCCACGAGCCTTGACGTACATTGGCGCCGCCCCCTCAAAACGCCCGCCGTTCCACAAGGAGATTCGATGAACATGAGACCGTCAAAGTCCGTCCGCGCGTCGCCAGCCACCGCAACCGGCGCACACGCCATCGGTACAGCCGCAATGGGCTCCATCGTGATCGGCGCCGCAGCCCTCGGTGCCCTGGCCATCGGGGCCCTGTCTATCGGTCGACTCTTTGTGGGCCGGGCTCGGATTCGCCGGCTGGAGATTGATGAGCTCGTTGTTCGTCGCATTCGAGTCATTGAACAGCTGACGCCGCCGGCAGCGTCGATGCCCGGTAGCGTTCTTGGAGATTCGGAACTCGGTGTCGAAGCGGTGAAGACGCGGGTTGAGATGTCAAAGTCGTTGTGACGGCTATCGGCTAGAAGCGGTCATTCGGTCCTGAGATCGAGCATGACCAGCGGACACTCCGGGCGTGGCAGCACAAAGCCAAATACGGTCATCCGGGTAAAGTTCGGAGCTGCAACACATTCAACCTTGCATGCAGGGGACCTGTGGTCACATTCTTCATCGTTGCTTGCGGCGTAATGTCGGCGGTCTTGTTATTCGTTGGCGTTCTTGTCCCCAGTTCGCCTTACGTTCTATTTTTCGGGTTGGTGATTGGAAGCATTTCGGCCATCTGGGCGCTGATGGCGAAACACGCTGCGCTGAAACTGCAGGGCGACGCCCTTCGCACGGAGTGCCTTGTTAGCACCGAAACCCAGGAGGATGGGCGTCGCTTCGCAAACGGGCAGTGTTCGGGCTGCATAGATCAACACCTATTCTCGGCGAAGCTCGCTGCACTTGGCCTCGCAGTCCAAGAAGGGAAATACAGCATCAATGTGTCAGAGTTTGAGTGTCTGACGTTCGAGTTCGAATGGGATACGGATGATCGGGCGACCATCGAAGGCACTGCGGCTACGGATGTAGTTTTGCGAGCGAACGCGTACCGGCTTCACGAGGTGCTTACCCTGGGAGGAGTACGACACTGGATCGAGATCACCGACGAGGTTCAGAACCCGCTTGAATACTTGCACCACCGTTGGCCGGCCGAAGTCTAAGGGGCCAGCTGACTGACCGCCGGGGGGCCGTGGCCTCGGCCTCCTTTCGACTACAGTCGGCCACAACCAGTCGTTCGCTGCAGCAACACGATGCAGCCAGCGATCGATACTCAGACGAACCCTGAATAGAGCACCAACTATGAAATGTTCGCAATGTGGTGGCGTCGACTTTGAACGGCCTGTTGAGTTCAGTGCGCTGGAGATCTGGACGTGCGAAGGCTGCGGCTCCGAGATGGCCGTCCATTGCCACTACCTTCCTGACATCTCAAGGTTTCCCAAGCAAGATTGGTTCACCGGCAAGTTTCTGGTTAGGGAGGGACCTAACGCTACCAAAAGCTACCTCAAGCTAAAGCGTTTTCTCAGCGGTTGCGAGCGCTTCGACCCGAGCAGACTTCAGAAGCAGTTTCTTAGTGAAGCTCTCGAGTGGGATTTGGGACTATTCCCTGACTTCGAGGTCAAACGCCTCACAAAAGAATCGGTGGCGGTAGGAATTCAGATCGAATTCGACAAAGTTCCCGAATAGAGGTGGCCAGAATTGATCCTTGGCTCGTTAGGGGCAATCGGCTGACCGTGCTGTCGAGGAATTTGACGGGGCCCCGTACGACGCCTTGCTCAGACGTTGACGATCGAAATAGTCCTCTCTGCGACGATGGCGTGGCCGGCTACAGTCGGCCAACACCAGACGCTCGACCACGCCCCAAGACTGAAGAACAGGAATTTCGATGCAATTTGCGTCAGCCGACGAGTTCCGGGTGGAAAAGGAACCTCTCACCAAGCTTCTTGGGGTGCTGTCTCAATGTGGCGAGGTCGTTTCGAAGTTTTTAAAGCCAAAACCCTCCATCCGGGGTCGCGATGACGCTCAGCGGCTGGCCGAGTTTCTGGAGCGCTTCAGCGACCTTGCGACGCAGACACCACTCGGGCATGTTGAGCGAGAGTTCGGACCCTTCTCAGTTCTGAATCGGTTCGAGTTCGAGGGCTCATTGGTGTCGGTTGTTCTTGACGGGGGATGTCACCGGGCGACCGCCGGGCTGACTGTGGAGGATGCCCGGAGGCTTGTCGTCCAGGCCCTGGACGCCACGTTCCCCGCTCCGTTCTCAGACCTGCTTGCATACCGTTTCGACAGCCTCGATTGGTGCGAGTTGACGCGAACGTCGACCCTCTCCTCTGCATACGTGGTCTGGCAGAGCCCGCGGAACCTGTGGTGGGTGCTTTGCGTTTCCGACATTGACTGAATCTGCATGCGCCGGACCGCTGGTTCAGGCCGCAGGAGGAATGCCGGTCGTGTGGCACAGTTCGGCCACAACCAGTCATTTGCCTTGCCAAGCAAGATTCGGTCAGGAGCATCCAGCAATGAGCAATCAAGAAGAGCCAACGAGCGAATCGACTGCCTTCGAGCGTATTGGCGGAAAGCTGCTGCTGCTCTCGCTTGCGGCGCTTTCGAGCGGAACGGGCTTCGTTGCGTTGCTCACGGGCCGCCTAACTGAACGAGGGCCACGTACAGCCCCACTTCATGTTTCGGAGTTGAGCGGCCTTGCGGCGGATACAGGAGGCGTCTTTCTCGTACTCGTTGGACTTACTCTTGCCTTGCTTGCCTTTAGAGGGCTACGTTCTCAGAGGATATTGAGAGTCTTGCTTGCTAGTGACGCGCTGGCATTCGCCGCCGCCATCGCGACTCGCGTTTAGTGCTGAATGTGTGTTTCGGCTCCGGTAGCGACGGCTTGGCTTCGGCAACAGTCGATCACAACCGGGCGCTGACGAGAAACTTCCAGCAAGGACGACGATGCCTTTTGATGTTGGCGAACGATTCGTAGGGGCTGCTGAGCATGCGCTCGGAGTCCAGTTTCGCTCCTCATGCCGCGAAGCGATGAAGTACAGCAACGGTGGGACTATCGATGTGGTGGACCATGACTGGGAGCTATATCCCATCACGGATGATTCGGACCGGAGAAGGCTTGCGCGAACCGCGAATGACGTGCTTCAAGAAACGCATCGCATGCGCGGCTCGCGGAAATTTCCAGTGAACGCGGTGGCTCTCGGGGCGAACGGTGCGGGTGATGCACTTGTCCTGGTGGGCGACGATAGGCAACTCGGAAAGGCCGTCTTCGTCTGGCTACATGAGACGGGTGAGCTTGTGCGAATTACTGATGAACTTGCGGACCTTACGGCCACGTGATACTTGCAGCCGGCGAGGCAGATTGCGGGTCAATACCGAAAACGCGCCGTAGCTGATGCTTTAGTGCTCCGTCTTGCAGATCAAGTCGATAGCTTTACGCCTGCAGGCAGTTCGCCGCGCAGAAACTGCTCTCGCTGCTGGCGGTTGGCCAAGTCCATCTCGAAGTACATCCACTTTCCGTCGATGAACAATCCCATCCACCAAGGGCCTGAAGCTCGTTCTGAGAATTGCCAGACGATGTGATACCCATCCTCGTTTGAGAAGCCTTCACTGTCGGCTTGAAAAATGCCACCAAGTTTGTTCCATAGCAAGGCCTTGACGGAACCAAGCTTGGACCAGCCATCCGCCTCGTCGGCTCCCGAGAGAACCTGAAATGCGTAGATGGTCTTCACTCTTGGTAGGTAATCTACAAGCCATCTGGATCCCGACGCTGGTTGGGCTTCCTGCAATTCGTCAATAAACTCTTCGATCTCTTCCGCCGCCATCGAACCCTTGGACACAGGATTGCGCTCAATCACAGCAATTTCCTGCCCGTTCTCGTGCGCAAGCAACAACTGATCCCACTGTTCATCTGTTCCAGCCTCGACAGTGAGCGTTGAGGTCTTGAGTGAATGCGCTAGTTCGCTCGCCGAGATGATGCGGTCCGAAACGGCAAGAACACGTATGTAGTAGGGCATGTTTGGAATGTTGGGTTCGGACCAGTCAATGATGGGATTTTGACAGCGGCAATCGTATCTCGCCACAATCTGCATGCTGCCAAGTGGGAAGGCCGAGTAGCGATGTTGCGCAATGTTGCGGGGTATTGAGTCAGGTGGCGAGCCGGTACAGGTATGGCAGGATGCGGCCGAGGCTGTGTGGAAACGGCCTGACTTGCGAGTATGCCGAACCGGCGACTGATTCATCCAGTTGTTGTGGGCCGCTGGACGCGCAGCGTGGCACGCCCGAGGGGCAAGAAGGCAAGCAAAGGGGGCTCATGCCCCGATCAATCTCATCGCCTTCATCGTTCTGCTCATGCCCAGTATCGAGATCACCCGCTTCATGTTGTAGGCCAGCACGTGCAGGCTCATCTCAGTGCCCACGTTCGCCAGCGTTTTGGTGAGGAAGTGGGTCGAACCCATCCAGTGTTTGAGCGTGCCGAAGACGTGCTCGACGGTGCGCCGTCGTAACGTCATTGCATCAGGCTTGCGATCCAGTCGCTGCTGCGCGCGCTCGAGCACCGCTTCGTGCTCCCATCGCCGCACTCGCCGATAGGCACTGGGTGTGCACTGAGGCTTCAGCGGGCAACTGGGGCAGGCGCTGGTCCAATATAGGTGTGCATGCAGGCCGCTCTTCTCCACAGTGCTGAACCTGAAGATGGCCCGTTGTCCTGCTGGGCATAGGTACTCGTCGTCCTTCGCGATGTAGATGAAGTCGCTCTTGTCGAAGCGACCGTCCGCCTTGGCGCCGGAGGTCATCGGCTTGGGCACGTAGGCCGCGATGCCCGCATCCTCACAAGCCTTGAGTTCCGTGCCGTTGAAGTAGCCGCGATCAGCAAGTGCTTGCAGCTTGGTTTTGTTCATCGCTTCGCGCGCAGCGTTGGCCATCTTGCTCAGCTGCGCGCGGTCGTTGCCGACGTTGGTCACCTCGTGCGCCACGATCAAGTGGTGCTTCGCATCGACCGCCGCCTGCACGTTGTAGCCCACCAGGCCCGAGCCCGTGGCCTGTGAGTTCATCGAGCGCGCGTCAGGGTCAGTGAGCGAGCGTTGGCCGTCGGGCTCGTCCTTCAGCTCTTCTCGGGTGTCGTCGAGCTGCTTCATCTGATTGCGCAGCTTCTTGATCTTGTCCTGCAGTCGCTCGGTCTTGGCTTCAACCTCGGCAGGCTGGGTGCGATCGGCCGTCTCCAGGGCGTCTAGGTAACGCTGGATGCTCTGCTCGATCTGCTTCTGGCGCCCGTCGATCTTGCCGGGTGTGAAGTTGCGGTCTCGACTGTTGACTGCCTTGAACTTGCTGCCATCGATGGCCACCACAGCGCTGGTGAACAGCTTGAGCTCGCGGCACAGGATGATGAATTGACGGCACGCGTTGCGGATGCCCTGGCCGTTGTCCCGACGGAAGTCTGCGATAGTCTTGAAGTCAGGCGCCAATCGGCCGGTGAGCCACATCAGTTCCACGTTGCGCTGCGCTTCGCGCTCCAGGCGCCGGCTCGACTGAATGCGGTTTAGATAGCCGTAGATGTAGAGCTTAAGCAGCACCGATGGGTGGTACGAAGGTCGTCCGGTTGCTGCTGGCTCGACACCTTGGAAGCCCAACGCGTGCAGATCAAGCTCCTCGACGAAGGCATCCACGACTCGCACCGGGTTGTCTTCGCCGATATAGTCGTCCAGGCACTCTGGCATCAAGGTCACTTGCCGCCGGTCCTCGCTCTCGATGAATCGCCTCATGAGCCACCACCTTGTTCAGACGGGTTGGCTCAATATAGGTGACCATCGAGGGTGTTTCCACACAGCCTCGGCCAGGAGCGGACGCTCAAAACAACGGCCCCGCTCGGGTCGTCATGCGGCCGAAGAGTGACACTAACTGACCAGCCGAATGAATTCCCGACATAAGCACTTTATTTCTCGAGTGGAGCTCCACTTGCTTGAAAGCCGTACCCTTGAGGAACTCACTCAAGCCGAGTTTTTGAGCCTTTTCCGAAGTTACAACGCAGTTGGAGCATGCGAAGAGGCTTTCACGACGGCTTTGGTAGCAACTCGAAAATTTCCGCACGACGCGCATATGCTGCGTTGGCACCGTGACGCAGCGCGTGGGTGGCTAGCAGAACCGGCCAGCATAGCTACCGAATTTCTGCGTTGCATCAATGAGAACGTTGGCCCAATCAGTTTTTGGCGCTTGGCCCTGGCTGAGCACTACGTTGGTACAGCCTGGGCAGAAGACGAAGAAATGTTGGGTTCGTTTCCGCCGTGCCCAGAGTGGCTTTCGCTCGCAGCAGAGCTGCTTGAATCAGCACAGGCTACGGCTTTTGACTTCGATCGGTATTGGGGTCGCACGACAGACAACATCCAAGCGACATATGAGGCAGTTTTCGATGGCTTGCTACGGTACGAAGAGTTCGCTCAATTGCGCCGGTTGCGGGCATAAATCATAGAAATCACCTGCCACAAACTTAAGGCATTGTTCATGGTCATGCAGTGCCCGCGCACCTCTTTACGTCCGCTTCAGGGAAGCCTGTATAGCCGCTTCGGGCCCAAAGCGGAAGTGGCATGTTCTCCAAAGCTGCCTTTAAATTCAACTTGGCTAGCGCAAGCCAAGAACATTCAGCATCGCTGAGATCTGACAACCTCAACGCCTCCTCGAGGCGCTACATACTCAAAGTTCATGGCCGTCTCGACTCTCAAACCACTTCTCGTGATCTTCCAAGTGACAGCGCATGAAGTTCTCGAAGTCGTCGTCGCGTAGATATATGTCGGAGGGATCGAACTCCTGTTTGTACTCTCTCTCAAATTCCTCGGGAGTCGCATACAGGGCGCCAAGATAGAGATCGTCGGCCCAGACAATCTCGTGATTCGACCGGCCAGGCGCGACGTGAAGGAAGTAGAAGTGGCAGTACTGCTGATCGGAAATGAAGGGCACCAGAAAGCCGTCGCTGATCGGGCATCTGGCAGGGTCTTTTCTGATATCAAAGTATCCGGCATTCACGCTCCTGAATTTCCCCCACATCTGCGGCGTTTCCATGAAGAACAGGAAGCCGCTAGGAAGAACCAACTCCAGTCGCGCGCATGCCATCTCAAGACGGGCCAAGTCGGACGGCATGGCGCTGGCGCGTTGCAGCCCCATGTGTATCTCATGCGTTGGTCGGCCCTCCAACCATGAGAACGGTGGCCCTTGCGTTGAGCTCAACCTTCTGTTGTGGCGCATGCCAGTCTTGAAAGGGGTTGGCTTGTCGGTGTGCTGCTTCGGACGGGGATCAGTCAAGGTGCTGCTTTCCTTGTTGGATGGCATGGTCGCCGGGAGCGGTGCCGCACGGTACTTCTACCGCTGAGGCGTGCTCTGGCGGCAAGGCGCCGATTGCATCCAGCACATCAACACTAACGAACCCCTTGATCGGACTCTCCGCGTGGCGCTCGGATTTGATGTCATTTATAAAAGGTGACGGATGTCTGGTTGCGGCCGATAGTACCCATTCGCGCGAAGCCAAGAGATGCCACTCAATACCTCCCAAAGGAGCTGGCACACCGCAACGCGACGTGCCAGCCCTCCCCTCACCGTCTACCGATCCGGCGCCACCCACTGCTTGCCCAGCGCCCCTGCGCATTCCTGAAGCAACGCAGTCGCATCCCGCGCCATCTCCCAAGCAAGCCAGAAAACGTTGTCGAGGTTCTGCAGACCCTCGTCCTCGCTCCATCGGGCGCCGTCGCCGTGGCATGCCCATAGCAGCGACTTCAGTTGCTCCAGCTTGTTTTCGAGGAGGTCCTGGGCTGCGGGTGCCGTGGCAGCCGCGGCTTCGGGTGATGCCGGCGTTTTGGGCCGGGCCATAATTCGATCAGCCATTTTGTCGTGCGTCCTTTCCGAGGTGTTGCACTTCACTTGGTTAGACGGCTGGGGTGTTTGCGCACCCCGGCCGTCGCCTTTTGTGCCTCGCGTTCGCATCGATGTATCTGCGTCGATGGCTCGCCGCGAGGCGTGCGGTCTGTTCGCTTCTGGTTGCTGCTTGCTGGTGTTGCCGTCCTTGCCCACTAGGTGGGGCGTTGAGTGACAGGGGCATCCAATGTAGAGAGGAGCGGCGCGGTGCGGGGTGCGATGCACGAGGAAGTCTCGATTCGTGCGAACAAATGCAGCATTCGGCACTTGCGGGCCGGTGAGTCGAAGCGCAGGCGCTCCGAAGCGCGCCCGGCAAGGCCCCGAAGGACACCGACGTTTCTTCAGTAGGACCCCGGCGGCGGCGTGTGCTTGAAGCGCTGCGACGAGGTCATGTTTCTGAACTTGGCACGCGCGGCACCCAACCGGGCACGCCCGGCGCCAACCAGGCCTCCCACAGCCGACTTGACCGCATCGGCGGTGCGCGACTCCCTCGGGTACCTGGGTGAGAGGCCGCACTTTCGCATCACCCGGTTCACCTGATGGATGCGGGCCACCTCGCGCGTGGCGGCGGTGTAGAAGGTCACGCCGATCGAGATCGACAGGCGGCTCTCCGGCGCGGCGGCCGCGTCGACCCTGGACCTCGTCATGTGGGGCGATGTGCTCGGGAAGTAGATGGCGTCTCCCGGCTGCGCGTTGAACTCCAGCCCGCGCGGCAGGAAGGCTTCGTCGAAGCGCACCTTCTTGAGCGACTGCGTGACGATGAAATCCTCCACGGCATCGGCCGACACGATGCTGCGGTCGCGGTGGTCCCAGACGTTGAGCGTCTTGCGCCCGTGCAGCTGCAGCCAGAAGTTGTTCTCGCGATCGATGTGGAAGGGCGTGACGGAAGGCGGGGCCGAGAAGAAGACGAATCCGTTCACCAAAAAGATGTCGGGCTGCTCGCGTTCGACCAGGGAGCGCATGGAGTCGACCACCGACATCAGCAAGGCCCCGTAGCGCGGGATGACTTCGATGTTGTAGAAGGCGACCGAGGAACCCGGCTCCTCCATGCGCTCGAAGAACTCCTCGATGCTGCCCCCGCCGGGAGGCCGTCCGTCATGCGCAAGCGAAGACGAGATCGTCCTCTTCGGGTCCATGAACCTGCACTGGTCGAGCTTGGAAAGCTCCAGCCCGAGGTTCACGAGTTCGGGCACCTGGAACAGCGGATGCTCGTGGAAGTTGTGGTGCATCGGCGTGATCCTGAGGGTCGAGAAGCCACCGGGATCGTCAGTCCAAACCCGATACGTCGTTTTCGAAGATCCGACGGAACTCAAGCTGGTTGCTCGCATGGCACCCTCCAGATCGCTTTCGGACTGGCACCGGCGCGAGGTCGGGGCCAAGCCCACGAACAGAAGTAATACTTAGAGAGTAAATTTAAGCCGGAGTTCTGAACCGAACCTGACCGTGGAAGGCCTGCGCGATGGCACTTCACCAGCCGTGGAAACGGCTCCAGGTCTTCAGCTCGCCCTCTTCCGACAACGCCTGGTATTCGGGAAACTGCGCGCCCGTCGCACAGGCGTGGTTCGGCAGGATGCGCAGCCGCGTCCCGATGGGAAAGCGCGCCACGATGCCCGCATCAGGCTCGCCTTCGCGCGAGAGGATGCTGTGCTCCTGGTTCGCGCCGCCGAGCACGTAGCCGCCGAGTACCCGGCCGTCGAGATCGCAGACCTGCCCGTAGCCGAAGTCGCGCTTCTGCTTCTGCGTGCCGCGGTCGCGGCTCATCGCCATCCAGCCCGCATCGACGATGGCCCAGCCCTTTTCCGCCTGGTGGCCGATCACCGTGGTGAGCACGCTCAGGGCGATGTCGTCCTCCGTGCACACGCCGATGTTGCGCATCACGAGGTCGAAGAACACGTACACGCCGGCGCGCACTTCGGTGACGCCCTCCAGCGCCCCGGCCATCAGCGCCGTGGGCGTGGAGCCCACGCTGACCACGGGGCACGGCAGGCCCGCCTCGCGCAGCCGCTGCGCGGCGTGCACGCAGCCCGAGCGCTCCTGCTCGGCCATGGCGCGCAGGGCTTCGGGGGTGTCGAGCTCGTAGCTGGAGCCGGCATGCGTCATCACGCCGCCCAGGCGCATGCCGCCTTCGTGCAGCACGCGGGCCACTTCGAGCAGGCTGTCTTCCTCGGGCCGGATACCGCTGCGGTGGCCGTCGGTGTCGACCTCGATCAGCACGTCGAACGCTTCTCCGTTCGCACGGCCGAACGCAGCGATCGCGCGCGCCGATTCGACGCTGTCGGTGAGGATGCCCAGCTCGCAGCCACGCCGGCGCAGCTCCAATGCGTGCGGCAGCCGGTGCGGCGCCATGCCGACGGCGTAGAGGATGTCGGTGAAGCCTTCGGCGAAGAACTGCTCGGCTTCCTTCAGCGTGGAGACGGTGATGCCCTGGGCGCCCGCCTCGCGCTGCGCCTTCGCGACTTCGATGCACTTGCTGGTCTTCACGTGCGGGCGAAAGCGCACGCCGAGCTCGTTCATGTGCCGCTGCATGCGCTCGATGTTGCGCTGCATGCGCGTGCGTTCGATCAGGGCCGCGGGCGTGTCGATGGTGTCAAGGGTGTGGGTCATGAGCGGGCTTTCATTTGGAGAAGGATTGCAGCCATGGCAGCGCGGGCTCGAGCGTCGCCGCCTGCAGCTCGGGCAACGGCGCGCCCTGCGGCAGCCCGAGGCCGACGCGGTTGTGCCAGAACGTGCGCAGCCCGACCGCCGAGGTGCCGAACATGTCGTAGCCCGAGCCGGCGACGAAGGCCGCGTCTTCCGCCTTCACGCCCAGCCGGTCGAGCGCCATGCGGTAGGGGCGCGGGTCGGGCTTGTAGAAGCCGGCCTCCTCCGAGGTGACGACCACGTCCCAGTCGATGCCCAGCCTCGCCGCCGCGCGATGGCCGAGGCGGCAGGAGCAGTTGGTGACCACGGCCAGCCGGCAGTGCGGCTTCAGCGCGAGCAGCAGTTCGCGGGCGCCGCTCCACACGGGCAGCGTGTCCCACTGCGCCTCGAGCGAATCTGGGGCGGAGTCGTCCATGCCGGTGTTGCGCGCGGCGTCTTTCACCAACTGTTCGTAGGGCTCGTAGGCGCCGCAGCCGTAGGTGAGGCGCAGGTACTCGGCGCGCCAGGCGCGGCCTTTCTGCTCGGAGCCGGCGGCGGAATTCCAGACGGTCCAGGAGTCGAGCAGCGCCGTGAGCAGATCGAACAGCACGGCGCGCGGATAGGAGGCGTTCGGGGATTGCATGGACAGCGACTGTACGTTCCGAAGCCATGCTTGTGCTTCAATGCAGCGTCATCAATCGTTAAGCACAAGTTAATGACGACGATCCAGATCGAAGACATGCAGCTCGCCGCCGCCCTGCTGCGCGAGCCCTCGCTGAGCGCGGCGGCGCGGGCGCTCGACGTGACGCCGCCCGCGCTCTCGATGCGGCTGCGCAAGCTCGAGGCCGCGCTGGGCCTGTCGCTTGCCACCCGCACCGCGCGCAAGCTGAGCCTCACGCCCGAGGGCGAGCGCTTCGCGCGCGAGGCGGCCGCGCTTCTGGGCCAGATCGAAGGGCTGCGCGAATCGATGCAGCGCGACGACCGGCGCCTTACCGGCACGCTACGCATCGCCGCGCCGTTCGGCTTCGGCCGGCAGTACATCGCGCCGATGCTGGCGCGCTTCGCCCGGCTGCATCCGGGGCTGGGCGTGCAACTCGACCTGCGCGAGACCCCGTGGCCCGACCGGCACGACGCCGACGCGGTGATCCACATCGGCACGGTGCGCGACTCCTCCTGGGTGGCGCGCACGCTGAGCGCCAACGAGCGCTGGCTGTGCGCCAGCCCGGACTACCTGCGCCAGCGCGGCGCCCCGCGCGTGCCGCGCGACGTGATGCAGCACGACTGCATCTGCATCCGCGAGAACGACGAGGACGTGACGCTGTGGCACCTGCGCCCGGCCGGCCGCGCGGCTACCGCCAAGGCCCGGCGGGAGACCCTGCGCATCTCGCCCGCCTACGTCACCAACGACGGCGGCGTGGCCCGCCAGTGGGCCGAACAGGGCCTGGGCCTCGTGCTGCGCTCCGAATGGGACGCTGCCGACGCGGTGGCGCGCGGCACGCTGGTGCGCGTGCTGGCCGACTGGCAGTTCGACAGCGCCCCGGTCACGCTGCTGGTGCCCAGCCGCAAGGGCCGCACGGCGCGGGTGCAGGCCGTCGTCGAGTTCCTCGTCGAGAGCTTCGGCCCCAAGGTAGCCTTGGTAGCCAAGGGCGCAACGGGAGCAAAAGGAGCAAAGGGAAAGTAGCTGCGCGCATATCCATAGCCGCATTCATTCGTTGGCCGCGCGCGCGTCGCGAGCCAACACTCGCAGCTTCCAAATTTCCGGTGGAGAAGCCTGCGATGACCGTTCCCCTCGATCACTTACCGCCCTCGCGCCGCAGCGTGCTGCAGGCCGGAGCGGCAGCCGCCCTGGTCGGCTCCGCGGGCCTGCTGGGTGCCTCGGCATGGTCCCAGCCGCGCAAGCTGACCTTCGCGTGGAGCCAGGCGGGCTTCTGCCTCGCGCCGGTGCCGGTGGCGCTGGAGCGCGGCTTCTTCGAGAAGAACGGGCTCGACGTCGAACTGCTCAACTGGGCCGGCTCGTCCGACCAGATGCTGGAGGCGCTGGCCACCGGCAAGGCCGACCTGGGCGTGGGCCTGATCCACCGCTGGGTGAAGCCGCTCGAGGCGGGCTTCGACGTCAAGGTGGTGGGCAGCGTGCACGGCGGCTGCCTGCGGCTGGTGGGCGCCAAGGCCGCGGGCGTGACGACCGAGCTGGCCAGCCTCAAGGGCAAGACCATCGGCGTTTCGGACCAGAACAGCCCGGCCCGGCAGTTCTACGCCATCCACCTCGCCAAGAAGGGCATCGACATCGAGAAGGACGTCGACTGGCGCGTCTACCCGGCCGACCTGCTCGACGTGGCGGTGAAGAAGGGCGAGATCCAGGTGATCGCCGACGGCGATCCGAACGTGTTCCTCATCGAGAAGCGCAACCCCGGCGTCTTCACCGAGATCGCCAACAGCGCCAAGGGCGAGTACGCCGAGCGCCTGTGCTGCATCGTCGGCGCGCGCGGCGAGCTGGCGCGCAACGACAAGCCTCGCGCCGCCGCCGTGGTGCGCGCGCTGGCGCAGGCCTCCGACTACGTGGCCGAGAACCCCAACGAGGCCGGCAAGATCTATTCGAAGTACGCGCCCAAGGTGCCGCTCGAAGACCTGCAGAGGCTGCTGGCCGAGCTCACCTACAAGCACCACCCGGCCGGCAAGGCGCTGCGCAACGAGGTCGAGGCCTTCGCCACCGACTTCCGCAACGCGGGCATCCTGAAGAAGAGCACCGACGTGGTCCGCTTCGCCAACCACGTGTCGCTGGACGTCCTGGCATGAGCACGGCTGAACAGATCCTCGACGCGCCGCTCGGATTGCAGGGCAGCGCGCACGCACCGGCCTCCGCCGCGCCCCGGGCACCCAAGGCGCCGCCCGCACCGCAGGCGACGACGCTGCGGCCCGCCGCTCCCACGGGCATCTGGCCCACGGGCCTGCTCGCTTCGGTCGCCTGGGTCGTGCTGGGCCTGCTCACGCTGCTGTGGCCGAACAAGGAAGTCGGCTTCAGCGACTGGGCCTTCACCCGCGAGTTCGGCATTGCCACGCTGGTGATCGCCGCCCTGCTCTTCGCCGTCGCGCTGCTGGGCAGCCGTGCCGGCAGACTGGCGCGCACGCTGCGCCCGGCCGGGCAATGGCTGGTGGCGCTGGCCGTGGGCCTTGCGCTGTGGGAGATCTCCACCGCCAAGCTCGGCGTGCTGCCCTCGCCCTTCTTCGCGCCGCCGCAGAGCCTGATCGACGTGGTGCACGAAGACTGGCAGCGTCTGGGCCTCTCGACCGCGCATTCGCTGCGCCTGCTGGCCAACGGCTTCGTGCTGGGCGCGCTGGTCGGCTTCCTCACCGGCGTTGCCATCGGCTGGTCGCGCATCGCGGGGTACTGGGTGCATCCGCTGCTGCGCTTCCTGGGGCCGGTGCCCGCGTCGGCGCTGCTGCCGCTGGCCTTCTTCTTCGCGCCGTCGAGCTATTCGGCCGCCGTGTTCCTCGTGGGCCTGGCCACCTTCTTCCCGGTGGCGGTGCTCACCTGGTCGGGCGTGGCTTCGGTGCACAAGAGCTACTACGACGTGGCGCGCACGCTGGGCGCGTCGGAGCGCTTCCTGGTGCTGCGGGTGGCGATTCCGGCGGCGCTGCCGCAGGTCTTCGTCGGCCTGTTCATGGGCCTGGGCGCCTCGTTCTCGGTGCTCATCACCGCCGAGATGATGGGCGTGAAGGCCGGGCTGGGCTGGTATCTGCAATGGGCCCAGGGCTGGGCGGCCTACGCCAACATGTACGCGGCGCTGCTCGTGATGGCGGCGCTGTGCTCGGGCCTCATCACGCTGCTTTTCAAGGTGCGCGACCGCGTGCTGTCGTGGCAGAAAGGAACCGTGAAATGGTGACGAATACCGTGCTTCCTCCCGCGCCCCCACCCACTGCCAAAGCCGGCGGCGCCCAGATCGACATCCGCGGCGTCAGCCACTGGTTCGAGGTGTCCGGCGGCGTGCTGCAGGTGCTCGACGGTGTCGACCTGCAGGTGCGCCCCGGCGAATTCGTCGCGCTGCTGGGGCCCAGCGGCTGCGGCAAGTCGACCCTGCTGCGGCTGGTGGCCGGCCTCGAGCCCGCGACCACCGGTGCCATCACGCAGAACGGCGAAACCATCACCCGGCCCGACCCGTCGCGCATCGTCGTGTTCCAGGACCCGACGCTCTACCCGTGGCGCAGCGTGTGGGACAACGTGGCGCTGGGCCTGCAGGCGCGCGGCGTGCTGAAGGAACAGCGCGCGCGCGTGGACGAGGCTCTCAGGCTCGTTGGCCTTACCGAGTTCGCGAAGGCCTTTCCGCACCATCTTTCCGGCGGCATGGCGCAGCGCGTGGCGCTGGCGCGCGCGCTGGTCAACGACCCGCAGCTGCTGGTGCTCGACGAGCCGCTGGGCAAGCTCGATTCGCTCACGCGCATCGCGATGCAGAGCGAGCTGGTCAACCTGTGGCAGCGCGCCGGCTTCTCGGCGCTGCTGGTGACGCACGACGTGGAAGAGGCTCTCTTCCTGGCCAACCGCGTGATCGTGCTGAGCGATCGCCCGGCGCGCATCGCGGCGGAGCTGGTGGTCGACCTGCCCTATCCGCGCCATCGCGGCGATCCGAAGCTGGCCGAGCTGCGGCACGAGGCGCTCAAGCACCTGGGCCTCGACGCCACGTGGTGAGGAGGTAGATGAGCGATCTGCCCGAGGCCGGTTGGCTCAACCTGCTGATCGGCCTGCTGCAGGGCGCTCAACTGCAGCTGCTGCGCCTGCTCGACGCGCTGGGGCTGGCCGGGCACGCGCACGGCCAGCCGGCGTGGCCGTGGGCGCTGCGGCTGTCGGGAGAGAACCTGCTGATCGATCTCGGGCAGGCGCGAAGGCTCGGGCTCACGGTAGTCCTGCTGGCGGCGGTGCTGCTGGTGCTGCTGCTCGCCCTGCTCTGGCGCCGCCGTCGCGAGTGGCTGGTGGTGCTGGCTGCGCTGCTCGTGGTGGCGACGCCCTGGCCCGAAGCCAACGTGGTGCTGGTGCCGGCGTATCCGACGAGCTTTCAGGCATCGCGCACGGGCTTCACGGCCGACAGCATCGAGCGCGGGCGCGTGCTCTTCGCGGCGCAGTGCGTGGCCTGTCACGGCACCGACGGACGCGGCCAAGGACCACAGGCTTCGTCGCAGCCGGTGTGGCCGCCGAACCTCTCCGGCCCGCTGCTTTGGCGCCGCGCCGATGGCGACCTGCTCTGGCATGTGCTGGACGGCATGCGCGACCGGCGCGGCAACACGACGATGCCCGGCTTCGGCACCAAGCTGAGCGACGCGGACGCCTGGGCGCTGATCGATTTCATGAAGGCCCAGGGCGCGGGCGAGAGCCTGCGCGCGGCCGGACTTTGGACACAGCCGATAGCGCCGCCCGACGTGACCGTGCAATGCGGCAGCAAGCCGCCGCGCAGGCTGGCCAGCTGGCGCGGGCAGCGCGTGCGGGTCGTGGCGGCGGGTGACGGTGCGTCGCCGCTCGACGATCCGCGCCTCGTCACCGTATTCCTCGCACCCGACGCCGGAGCAGCCGCGCGGCACGCCGGCGACTGCGTCTCGACCTCGCCCGCCGCATGGACCGCCTTCTCGCTCGTCGCCGCGACCACGCAGCTCGCGGGCACCCAGTTCATCGTGGACCGCGACGGCTGGCTGCGCGCACGCGGCGAGCCCGGCAAGGGCGCGTGGAGCGACGACGACCTGCTGTGCCGCACCGAACAACCCCCATCGTCCGGCGTCCGTCCGCTGGCGGCGGACGGCCTCGGCGCCCTCATCGCCCGCATGGACGCCGAGCCGGTGCGCTTCGTCAAGGGCGGGTACGTCCACTGACATCGCAGGCCGCAACGGGACTGCGATGTTTTTCCGGGGCTCCTGCCATCCATCGACTCAGTTCATCAACCCTGAAGGAGACAGACACCATGTCCAGCCACGTCTACAAGACACTAGAACTCACGGGCTCTTCGCCGACCGGCATCGAGGACGCGGTGCAGACCGCCATCGCCAAGGCGCACGAGACGGTGCGCAACATCCAGTGGTTCAACATCACCGAGACGCGCGGGCACGTGGTCGACGGCAAGGTGGCGCACTGGCAGGTGACGTTGAAGATCGGGTTCACGCTGGAGTAGGCACGCTTGCAGCCGGCGCCTCAGCAATTGATGCTGTGGCGTGCCCAGTAGGCGACGTGCGTGCCTTCGGTGGTCATGTAGTCCACGCACATGTCGACGAACCGGTCGGCACCGTGGTTCTTGTCCGACCACAGGCGCTTGGCTTCCAGGTCATGGTTCAGCGCTGCCAACGCATGCGCGTAGCACAGGGACGTCCAGACAATCAGCTGTACCTGGGCCCTGCTCAGGCCCAGCACGTTGCCGGCGCGGGTGCGCAGCTTGACGATCAGCGCCACGGCGACGTTGGCCGCGAACTGCGGCAAGTCGGTAACGCTGGCGAGAAATGCCGCGAGCTGGGTCCGGTTGCTGGTGTTGAAGTTGATGGTCCATACGAACGCGAGGTCATGAAAAGCCAGGCCCTGCCCGTGCGGCCTTCTGTAGACGGCGATAGCGCCTCCAGTGGATCGCACGGGCATGAAGTCGTTCAAGGCTTCGATGCCGGCCATGATCATGCCGATGCCTTCGGGCGGCCGTGCGGCCGGCGGCAGCGTATTGCTGATGTCCGTGTAGCGGGCCAGCGTGGCGAGCGTCCTTTCGGGATCGCCCTGGAGCTTCATGTCGGTGCCGAAACCGGCCGTGCTGCACATGGCCGAACCAACGATCATCAATGAACCATCGCCGGTGCCCACAGCCAGCAATGAAGGCCGGGAGCTGATGGCGAGGTTGCGGTCGTAGTAGGCCACCAGCTGCGCCTGCGTATCGCGGTCCAGCATTGCACGAATGCCGGTGTCCCTGGTGTGTGCGGCCCCGAGCGCGTAGACCAGCAGATCCACCGGGAGCCTGATGACCTGCTCCATCTGATCGACGAACTCGAGCCCCAGGAACGGCGAGCCGACATGCGGCCGAATGATCTTGATGTTCGTCAGCTTCAGTACCGCGCGCTGGTCGCGGGTGCTCTCCCTGACCTCGGTGTTCCTCGAACCCGCCGGGAAAGCCGCCTCGAAGCGGACGTCGACGTTCCAGGCGTCCCCGCCGTTGCCGGGGCGAGTGAACCAGCGCACCACATTCATCCCGCGCATCTTCGCCAGCTCGACGACCCATGCCGCGGTAGCGGAGCCTCCATACACGGCGATTGTCTTGCCGCGCGTGTCCTCGTCCCGTGGCATCTTCCAGTGGGGCGACATGAATTCCGTGCCGCCGACGACATACCCGTCGAGATTCCGCACGTCCACGCCGATGTCACCGTTTTCACCGACCATCAGCGGACGCGCAGGGCCGGGTCCGACAGCAATGATCACGTTGTCGCAGAAAATGGTCAGCTTCGCGCTCCACACCTTCCCGCAAACTTCATACTGCCCGTTCGGCAGGCGCCTGATGCTGTCCACCAGCGAGCCCGGAAACTGGAAGTGGGTGTTGCTTCTGAAGTGATATTCCACCAAGTCTGCAAAATTGCCCGCCAGCATGAAGGGCGTCGCGCCCGGCTGCGGTGGCGCATTGAAGCCCCGCGGCCCGCTCAGCAGGTTGCCCGTCAGCAGCGGAGCAGGCTGCCCCATCTTGTGCGTAGGGGCGATCTGTTTCCATAGATCCGGCCCGCCGACACCGATCACGGTGCCCAGAGTGCGGCTGGCCGACATCAGGTACGCGGCAGCGGAAATCCCACAGCCGATGACGACAGTTCGAGGCATGTGTTTCCAGTTCGAGGAAGTGACAAATCTCCAGCCTTCACCTGGGTTGCTGCTTCATTTCCCCTCTTTGGACTGCCCACCGATGTCGTCGGGTATCGATGCGACCTGTGGGTATCAAAGACCGAAGAAGTCCCGAGTCCGATTCTTCTGACGCCCCGATTCGCGGCGCACATCGAATTCTTCGATTGGCTGACAGTTCGTAGTTTTCTGCGACTCGTCCGAACTGCACATCCCCGGAACGGGTGAACTCAAAAGTTCCTGCGCCGCTGCGCGCAGTGGTTCAGATGATATTCGGCCTGGCTTGGTGCCGCGAACGCGCGCGTGTCAGCATTTGCGGGAAATCCGCGATATGCCGTCGTTCGAAAGAATCCCGAGCGGACGCTCGAAGCGCGCATCGGCGATACCAAAAGGCAGCGAATGGACGGAACGCTCGGCGCCTGTCGATCCCGCCGCGCTCTCTTGGGAAAAGCCGTCGCCAGTCGCTAGCGCAGATACCCCAGGTCGCGCACATCGGACCGCACGGCCGACCGGTCCGCGCCCTGCATCGGCAGGCTCACCAGCAGCTCGAGCCTGCGGCGCAGCGAGAACAGCGTCTGAACCGCGTCGTGCGTGACCTTGTCGGGATCGGCGCCGCCGGCCACGTCGGGGTATTCCCACAGCGCCGCATCAGGCTGGCCGGGCCAGCGCGGCTGGCGCAGTTCGGTGGCGGTATCCAGCGTGATGACGAAATCGGCCACCGGGGCATTCGACCGCGCCAGTTCGTCCCAGCTGCGCGGCAAACGGTTGGGAACGGGAATGCTCGCGCTCTTCAGCGCGGCCACGGCGGCGGGATGGAATTCGCGGGCGACCTGCCCAGGCTGGCCGCAGGAAGACGCCGAGAACCGCTTCGGGTCCAGGTGCGCGAGGCACGCTTCGGCCAGGATGCTGCGCAATGAATTTCGTCGCGAGACGAATATCACGCCGATACGTTTTTGCATGGAAGCTTGAATATAGCCACGCGCGCTGACCACGTCATGACTTAGGTCAACACTCCCTCGACACTACGTCTTGCCGTCGCCGAAAGGCGCGGAACGGTGCAGACTCGGGGGTCATGGACAAGCATTTCCTGACCCCGCTCTTCGCGCCCGCCTCCATCGTGGCATTCGTAGGCAATGCCGACGACCCGGGCGGGCAGACGCCGGCCGGCCGCACGCTGCGCGAGGCCTTCCGCGCCGACCGCTTCGACGGCACCCTGCGCTTCCTGGACGTGCGCACCAAGGGCACGCTCGAGGAACTGGCGCAGACCCATGCCGACCTCGCACTGATCGCGCTGGCGCCGCGCGACGTGGCTGCCGCGCTTGAAATCGCCGGACGCATCGGTTGCAAGGCGGCGGTGGTTCTTTCAAGTGGTATCGGGGCCGACGAGGCGGCGCAGTGGCGCAAGATCGCGCGCCGCGAGGGCGTTCACCTGCTGGGGCCGAATTCGCTGGGCTTCCAGCGCCCGCTGCTGCATCTGAACGCCAGCGTGGCCGGCCCGCTGGCCCGGAGCGGGCCGCTCGCGCTGGTGGCGCAGTCCGGCGCGCTCACGGCCTCGATGCTCGACTGGGCGCGCCAGAACGGCGTGGGCTTTTCCAGCGTGGTGTCGCTGGGCCCGCACACCTCGGTTGACATTCCACAGGTGCTCGACTTCCTGGCCAACGACCAGGCCACGCACAGCATCATCGTGTACCTCGAGGGCATCGCCGACGCGCGCCGCTTCATGAGCGCGCTGCGCTCGGCCTCGCATGCCAAGCCGGTGGTGGTGCTCAAGGCCGGGCGCAAGCCGGCGGGCAACGAGGCGGCTCAGACGCACAGCGCGGCCATCGTGGGCAGCGACGACGTGTTCGACGCCGCGCTGCGCCGCGCGGGCGCGGTTCGCGTGCGTTCCTTCGTCGAGCTGTTCTCCGCCGCCAAGTGCCTGGCCTCGCGCTACCGCCCCGTGGGCAAGCGGCTGGCCGTGGTCACCAACGGCGGCGGGCCCGGCGTGCTGGCGGCGGACTGGATCAACGAGATAGGGCTGCACCTGGGCAAGCTCTCGGCGCCCGCGCAGAAGGTGCTGCAGCCCGCCCTGCCCCCGCTCGCTTCGCTGGCCGACCTGGTCGACCTGTCGGAAGAGGCGCAGCCGGCGCACTACCGCGCCGCCATCGACGCCGCCTCGGCCGACAGCCAGGTCGACGGCGTGCTCGCCATCTTCTCGCCCAAGGCGGGCGCCGATGCCGCAGCCACGGCCAAGGCGCTCGCGGACATTCCGAGGCCGATGAACAAGCCGCTGCTGGCCTGCTGGATGGGCGATTCGTCGGTAGGCAAGGCGCGCACGGTGCTGGCCGACGCGACCATTCCGAGCTTCCGCACGCCCGAGGCCGCGGTGGGCGCCTTCGGCAACATCGCGGCCTTCTACCAGAACCAGCAGCTGCTGCAGCAGACGCCGCCGCCGCTGTCGGCGCTGGCCAAGCCCGACATCGAGGGCGCGCGGCTGCTCATCGAGAGCGTGCTGGCCGAGCGGCGCCATGTGCTGACGGAGATGGAATCGAAGTCGCTGCTGTCGTCCTTCCACATCCCGATCACGCGCACGCTGCTCGCGCGCAGCGCCAGCGAGGCGATGATGATCGCGACGCAGCTGGGCTTTCCGGTGGCGCTGAAGATCGACTCGCCCGACATCCCGCACAAGTCGGACGTGGAAGGCGTGGCGCTCAACGTGCTCAACGGCACCGCCGCGCGCGACACCTACGTCGAGATGATGGAGCGCGTCGCCCGCCTCGCGCCCGAGGCGCGCATCAACGGCGTGACGGTGCAGAAGATGGTGCGCGCGCGGCGCGGCCGCGAGATCTACGTGGGCATGGTCACCGACGAGCCCTTCGGGCCCGTCATCGTGTTCGGCGCGGGCGGCACCATGATCGAGCTGATGAACGACCGCGCCATGGAGCTGCCGCCGCTCAACCAGTTCCTGGCCCACCGGCTCATCGAGCGTTCGCGCGTGGCCGAGACGCTCGGCGAATGGCGCGGCGCGAACGCCGTGGACATGGAGGCGCTGGAAGACCTGCTGCTGCGCGTGTCGGAAATGGTGTGCGAGCTGCCCGAGCTGCGCGAGATGGACATCAACCCCATCATCGTGGACGAGAACGGCGCCATCTCGGTCGATGCGCGCATCGTGGTGGGCAGCAGCACGCAGGCGGTGGCGGCCCACGTGGGCAACGCAGTCAACGGCTACCAGCACCTGGCCATCATGCCGTACCCCGCGCGCTACCGTCGCGAATGGCCGCTGCCCGGTGGCGGCACCTACATCGTGCGGCCGGTGCATCCCAACGACGCGCAGATGCTGCAGGCGCTGGTGCAAGGCCTGTCGCCCGAGAGCCGCTGGTTCCGCTTCGTCTCGCGCTTCCACGAGCTGCCGCCGTCGATGCTCTCGCGCTTCACGTTGATCGACTACGACCGCGAGATGGCGCTGGTGGCGGTGGTGATGGAGCGCAGCGTGTCGCCCGAGGGCACCGTGCTCGAGAGCGAGCGCATCGTGGGCGTGTCGCGCTACGTCACCAACCCCGACCAGACCAGCTGCGAGTTCTCGCTGGTGGTGGCCGACGAGTTCAGCGGCAAGGGCATCGGCTCGCGGCTGATGGAAAGCATCATCGACGTGGCGCGGGACAAGGGCCTTGCCGAGATCGATGGCCTCGTGCTGACCAACAACCCCGACATGCTGAAGCTGGTGCGCCGGCTCGGGTTCACGGTGAAGTCCTTCCCGGAGGATCCGGACTTCAAGCTCGTGACCTACATGCTCTGAGAAAGCCTGATCGGGCTTTTCAGGCCTTCGGCATCCCGTCGCTGCCGCTGCCGCACAGCACCACGGCGATCTTCTCGTCGTCGCGCCGCTCGAAACAGCGGTGGCTCACGGCCGCCAGCGCGGTGGCCGCGCCGAGCTCGATCGCCAGGCCGACGTACTGCCAGGCCGAGCGCGCCGAGTCCTCGATGACCTCCTCGTCGACCAGCACGATCTCGTCGACGTACTTCTCGATCAGCTCGAAGTTCAAGGGTTCGGTCGAGCGCGCGGCCAGGATGGGCACGCGCGTCTTCACGTTCTCCAGCTTCACGATGCGGCCTTCCTTGCGGCAGGTGTACAGCGTGGGGCAACCCGTGGCCTCGACGCCGATCACGCGGATCGACGGCTTGAGCAGCTTGGCCGCCTGCGCGATGCCCGCGAGCAGTCCGCCGCCGCCGATGGAAACCACCAGCGTCTCGACCTCGGGCCACTCGTCGATGATCTCCAGCGCGGTCGTGCCCTGCCCGATCACCACGTCGCGGTCGGCGTACGGATGCAGCAGCGCACCGCCGTGCTCGGCCACGTTGGCGCCGGCGGCGTCCCAGCTCTGGTCCCAGAAGTCGCCGTGCACGGTGAGCTTGGCGCCTTGGCTTTCGATGCGGGCGCGGGTGATCGGCGTGCTGGTGTTCATCACGAACACGTTGGCCGGCAGGCCCAGCGTCTTGCCTACGTAGGCCACCGCCGCGCCGAAATTGCCTCCCGAGGCGGTCGCCAGCCCCTGGCGTCGCACTTCCTCGGGCAGGTTCAGCACGCGATTGAAGGCGCCTCGCGCCTTGAAGGAGCCTGTGACCTGCTGGCACTCGGCCTTGAAGCGCACCTGCGCCGCGCCGTCGGGCACCCACGGGTGGGCCTCCACCAGCGGCGTACGACGGATGTAGGGCTTCACGCGCTCATGCGCCGCGCGGTAGTCGTCGAGGCCAATGGGTTGCATCGCGTCTTGCCCGCTCATGCCTCGTCCTCGACCAGCACGCACAGGTTGTTGCCCTGCTTCACGACGCCGAAGGTGCGCTGCGAATACACCGTGCCGCCCTTGGCGAACCGAACCTCGCGCGGCACCTGTGCCGGCTCGTGCAGAAGATGCAGGTAGCCGGCCAGTTCGCCGGCCTTCACCGTATCGCCCAGCTCGTGCAGCGGCTCGAAGTAGCCGTCGCCCGGCGACAGCAGGTTGCCGCCGTTCGGCACGATGCGCACGCGACGGCTCGGCGGCGGCGCATCGGGCAGCGTGCCCGGCACCACGCCCAGCCGCGCCAGCACGCGCGACAGGCATTCGCGCGTGCGCTTCACGCCCTTGGGCGAAACGCTGCCGTTCTCGCCCATCTCGGCCGCAATCGCCGCCAGCCCGAGGTGCGCCGCCGCGCCGCAGCTGGTGCGCGGGTCGCCCATGTTGTCGGTAATGACGGTGAACTTCGCGCCGAACCAGCGCGCCATGTCTTCCGCACGCTCGCGCACTTGGGGCGCCAGCGTCGGCGTGACGACGACCTGCGCGCTCTCCTCGATGAAGAGCGAGCTGCCGCCCGCGTGAAGGTCGACGTAGGCATCGCACTTCGGGAACAGCACGTCGTGGATGAAAGCCGCGATCTGCTCCGTCGGCGTGCCGAAGGGGTTGCCCGGGAACACGCGCGCCAGGTTCTTGCCGTCGAGCGGGCTCACGCGCGAGGCCGCGCGCATCGCCGGGGCGTTGGCCGCGGGCATCAGGATCAGGCAGCCCTTCACCTGCGAGGCGTCGAGCGTGCGGATCAGCTCGTTGATGACGATCGGGCCTTCGTACTCGTCGCCGTGGATGGCCCCGGTGACCAGCACCGTCGGGCCGTCGCCGTTGCCGATGACCGCCAGGGGCAGCGCCACCGCGCCCCAGGCGTCGTCATGCCCCGAATACGGCAGCCATGCATGGCCGACCTGCTTGCCGGGTTTCGCCCAGTCGATGTCCGTGAAAACGGTGGAGGGACGCGGTTCGCTCACTTCACTTCTTTCTGCTCGTCCTTGAACCACTTCAGGCGCAGCGCCGCGAGGCTGCCGTCGGCGGACTTGGCGTCGATGATCTTGTTCATCTCGGCCAGCAGCGCGGTCTCGCCGGGCTGCACGGCCATGTAGGCGGGGCTGATGCGGATCAGCGACTTCATCTCGATGCCCTTGGCCGGGTTCTCGTCGGCCACCTTCTGCGCGATGAAGTTGTTCTCGGCGAACAGCGGCGCCTGGCCCGACAGGAAGGCCGAGATGGTGGAAGCCGTGTCTTCCAGGCGAATCAGCTTGGCGCCGGGAGCGAGCTCGCTCAGCGACAGGTCGGGCGTGGAGCCCTTGGGCACCGCCACGGTCTGGCCCGCGAGGTCGGCCACCTTGGCGAACTTCGGCGTGCCCTTGCCACCGTACACGCCGAGGTACACGGCCGCATACGGCTTCGAGAAGGCGACCTGCTTGGCGCGCTCGGGCGAGCTGCCCAGCGCGGCGATCACCACGTCGACCTTGTTCGACAGCAGGTACGGAATGCGGTTGGCGCCGGTCACCTGCTGCAGCTCGAGCTTCACGCCCATGGCCTTGGCCACGTTCTCGGCCAGCTCCACGTCGAGGCCGGTGGCCTTGCCTGCCGAGTCGGTGAAGCCCCAGGGCGCGGCGTCGATCGTGGTGGCGATGCGGATCGCGCCCTTGGCCTTGATGTCGGCGAGCTTGTCGGCGTGCGCGAGCAGAGGTGCTGCGCAGACCAGCGCGGCGGCGAACAGGGTTTTCAGTTTGAACATGGAAGCTCCTTGAGACGAAGGGACGACGAAGGGAGAAAAATGAAGAATCAGACGACGGACTGGACGAACTGCTGGAACTCGGGGGTCTGCGGGCTGCCGAACATCCGCTCGGGCGTGCCGCGCTCCCAGATGCGCCCCTGGTTCATGAAGAGCACCTCGGAGGCCACGCGGCGCGCGAAGGCCATCTCGTGCGTGACGACCATCATGGTCATGCCGTCGCGGGCGAGGTCTTCCATCACGCGCAGCACTTCGCCGACCAGTTCGGGGTCGAGCGCGGAGGTGGCCTCGTCGAACAGCATGAGCTGCGGCGACATCGCCAGCGCCCGCGCGATGGCCACGCGCTGCTGCTGGCCGCCCGAGAGCTGCGAGGGCATGGCGTCGAGCTTGTGACCGAGGCCCACGCGCTCCAGCATGCGGCTGGCGAGCTCGCGGGCTTCGTCCTTGGCGATCTTCTTCGTGAGCACGGGCGCCAGCGTCACGTTGGCCGCGGCCGACAGGTGCGGAAACAGGTTGAAGCTCTGGAACACCATGCCCACGCGGCGGCGCAGCAGGGCCAGATCGGTGTCGGGCGATTGCACGTCGACGCCGTCGACCACGATGCGGCCGGCGCTGATGGTCTCCAGCCCGTTCACGCAGCGCAGCAGCGTGCTCTTGCCCGAGCCGCTGCGCCCGACGAGCGCCACGATGTCGCCCTTGGCGACCTCGGTGGACACGCCACGCAGCACATGGTTGTCGCCGAAGTGCTTTTCGACCGAATCAATGAGCACGAGCGGCATTCATGCGTCCTTCCAGATTGAGTGCCAGGCGAGCCAGCGGATAGCAGATGGCGAAGTAGCACAGGGCCACGCCGCAGAAGACAGGCAGGTGCGCCAGCGTCGATCCCGCCACGATCTGGCCCGAACGCGTGAGTTCGACCAGCCCGACGAGCGCCGCGAGCGAGGTGTTCTTGATGAGCTGCACCAGGTAGCTCACCGTGGGGCCCAGCGCCACGCGGAAGGCCTGCGGCCACACCACGTGCCGCATGACGTGCCAGCGACGCAGCCCCACGCAGGAGGCGGCCTCCCACTGCCCCTTGGGCACCGATTCGATCGCGCCGCGCCAGATGTCGCCGAGGAAGGCGCCCGCCGACAGCGAGAACGCGGCGGCAGCGGCCGTGAAGGCCTTGATCTCGATGCCCAGCAGCATCGGCACGCCGAAGTACAGGAGAAACAGCACGCCGAGCAGCGGCGTGCCCTGCACCAGTTCGACATAGACACGCGCCAGCACGCGCAGCCAGGTCAGCCGCGAGGTGCGCGCCACCGACACGCCGAGGCCGATGACGGCACCGATGGCGAAGGCCGTGACGGCGAGCGCGGCCGTCCAGCGGATGGCGCCGAGGATGAGCCAGAGGTCTGCAATGGAAAGTCCGCGCATCTCAGCGGCCCTCCTTGCCGAACAGCCTGCGCTGCACGAAGCCCAGCAGCACGCGCAGCGCCTGCACCGTGACGAAGTACATCGCGCAGATCACCACGTACACCTCGAAGCTGCGGAAGGTGCGCGAGTCGATGAAGCTGCCGGCATGGAAGATGTCTTCCACGCCGATCTGCGAGATGAGGCTGGTGCCGATGAGCGTGAGCACCATCTGGCTGGCCAGAGACGGAAACACGTTGCGCAGCGCGGGCACGAACAGCACGTGCACCAGCACCTGGCGCGGGCGCAGCCCGAGCGCGGCGCCGGCTTCCGAAAGACCGCGCGGCACCGACATCAACCCCGAGCGGAACACCTCGACCATGTATGCGCCGCAGTACAGCGCGAGCGAGACCACGCCGGCCACGGGCGCCTCCAGCCGGATGCCCAGGTTGGGCAGGCCGAAGTAGATGAGGAAGAGCTGCACCAATGCCGGCGTGTTGCGGAAGAACTCCACGTACACCCGCGTCACGCCGCGCAAGGGCTTGTTGCCGTAGACCAGCGCCAGCGAGCCCGCCACGCCGATCGCCATGCCCAGCACGATGCTCGATGCGGCATAGCCCAGCGTGTGCAGCAGGCCTTCGGCCAGTTGCCCGGCATAGGGCGCGAGCGCCTCGAACTGGAACTGGTAGGCCATCGCTCAGTCCACTTCCAGGATGGCCTCGACCTCGACGGTCTGGTGCCCCGGCAGCGAACCCGCGCCGATGGCCGAGCGCGCGCCCCGCCCCACTTCGTCGCCGAACACCTCGACGAACAGGTCGGAGCAGCCGTTGATGACCTTCGGGTGCTGCGCGAAACCGGGCGCGCCGTTCACGAAGGCCAGCAGCTTCACCACGCTGCGCACGCGCCGCAGGTCGCCCAGCGCCGACTTGGCCACGGCCAGCAGGTTCAGGCCGGTCAGGCGGGCGTGCTCGTAGGCAGCCTCGACACTCACTTCCTCTCCGACGCGCCCCACGTGCAGGCGGCCATCGGCTTCGAGAGGACCCTGCCCCGAGAGATACAGCAAGGGGCCGCTGCGGCGCCAGGGCACGAAGTTGGCGACGGGCGCCGGCGGCGGCGGGAGCTTCAGGCCGAGCGCGGCAAGCCGTTCTTCCGGGCCGGGGCCCGTGGCGGCCGTTGCCGTGTTGGAATCCAGGGTCATTGAGAACACATCACCGTTGCGCAGCGAGGGGCGGCGCCCGGTCAACCTTTCGACGAAAATCAACGGATTCGGAAGGATTGGTCAACCAATCCACGACCACGCAGAACAGGCTTATGTGACTGCGTAATGAATTCATTCTAAGATTGTTAATTGAGATTGGTCAACCATTTTGGCGAGCTATCCAACCATGAATGCAAAGCCCGTGCCGCAGCCGCTCCAGCCGCTGATCGAGGTCACGGATCTCTCGGGCCGCATCGCCGCGCAGGACAAGGCGACCGCCTCCAAGGTCTACCGGGCCATCCTCCAGTCGATCCGCGACGGCGTGCTCAAGCCCGGCGACAAGCTGCCAAACGAGCGTGACCTGTCGGAGCAGTTCAAGACATCGCGCAGCACCGTGCGCCATGCGCTGGCCATGATGAGCGCACAGGGCCTGCTGGAGCGCAAGGTCGGCAGCGGCACCTTCCTCGCCGAAGGGCTGATGCAGCTGCTGAGCGAGTCCGACCTGCCCGTGGCCGCGCACCACCGCGACGTGCCGACCTACACCGAGATCCTCGAGGGCCGGCTGCTGTTCGAGCCGGCCATGATGGCGCTGTCGGCCCAGCGCGCCGACGCCGAAGACTTCGCCCTCATGCGCCACCACCTCGCCGTGGTGCGCGACGCAGACCAGTGGCTGCAGTTCAAGGAAGGCATCTACGGGGTGCACCAGGCGATCTTCCGCGCCACGCGCAACCGCTTCCTGATGCAGGTGTTCGATGCCGTGGTGGCCGACCGCCGCGCCGTGCAGTACGACGGCCGCTCCAACCTCAACGGCCCCGTCGGCGCTGTGGTGCGCGAGCAGACGCTGCGCGAGCTCACCGCCATCGTCGATGCGCTGGAGGCGCGCGACGCCAAGGCCGCCACCAGCCTGGCCGATGCGTACTTCACGCGCATCCTGGCCTCGCTGAGCGTGTACGGCTAGAAGAGAAGATCTGGAAGCGCCGCACCGATGATCCGGGCCATTCTTCGTTTCCTGGGCCGCTTCGCGCTGACGCTGGCGGTACTGCTGAGCTCCCTGTGGGCCTGCCTCGCGCTCTGGTACCAGTTCCCCGGGCCGGCGGCCGTGAAGGTCGGCGCGGGCGTGCTGTGGGCCGCCTTCGGCCTTGCGGCCCTCGCGCTGCTGTGGCGCGGGCGCCTCGCGCGCGCCCTGCTCTCTTATGTGGTCGGCTTCGCGCTGCTGCTCGGCTGGTGGAGCACCGTCCTGCCGTCGCAGAACCGCGTATGGGCCGACGACGTGTCGCGCCAGCTGCACGCCCATATCGACGGCAGCATCGCCACGCTGGACAACGTGCGCAACTTCGAATGGCGCAGCGACACCGACTACACCCAGCGCTGGGAAACGCGGCAGTACGACCTCGACCGCCTGCGCTCGGTCGACGTGTCGCTCTCGTACTGGACCGGCCCAGCCATCGCGCACACGCTGGTGTCCTTCGGCTTCGACGACGGCCAGTTCGTCACCTTCTCCATCGAGATCCGCAAGGAGCGCGGCGAGAGCTTCTCGTCGGTGGGCGGCTTCTTCAAGCAGTTCGAGACCAGCCTGATCGCGGCCGACGAGCACGACATCCTGCGCGTGCGCACCAACGTGCGCGGGGAAGACGTCTACATGTACCGCGTGCGCCTGCCGCAGCCCGAGATGCGCTCGCTGTTCCTCGCCTACCTGGGCGAAGGCGCGGCGCTGGTGCGCGAGCCGAGCTTCTACAACACGCTCACCGCCAACTGCACCACCATCGTGTACGCGCTGGCCAAGCGCATCGTGCCCGGCCTGCCGATGGACTGGCGGCTGCTCGCCTCGGGCTACCTGCCCGACTATCTGTTCGACGTGGGCGGCCTCACGCCCGGCTACAGCATGGAAGCGCTGCGCGCCGCGGGCCGCATCACCGACCGCGCCATCGCCACCGACAAGGCGGCACCCGGCACGAACTTCCCGAAGGCGATCCGGCAGGGCCTGCCGGGCGTCGAGGCAACAACCCAGGCACCCACGGCGGCAAAGTGATACGCGCGCGTCTTCTCGTTTCCCTCTCCTCGCTGCTGTGCGCAGCCGCGCTGTTGTCCGGCTGCGCGGGCGTGAAGGTCGGCTCGATCTCGCCGGCCGAATACCTCGCGCAGCGCCGCGGCGACGTGCTCACCACCGGCCGGCTCAGCACCTCGGCCGAAGAAGTGCTGCGCGTGATCGGCTCCGACGCCGACCTGTGCCGCAAGGACGGCCAGGCCTGCCGCAACGCGCTGGCCGACTCCTCGGGCCTGAGCGACGAGCAGCGGCTCTCCGCGCTGTCGGAAGTCTGGCTGCAGGTGGCGCTGGCGGCGGAGAAAGGCGGCACCGCGACCGACGCCACAGCCATCGAAGCCTGGTTCGAGACGGCGCGCCATGCCTACGCCTACCTGTTCTTCACCGCCCGCAAGCCGCGCGACCGCGCCTTCGAAGATCGGCAGACGCAGGTGCGCGACTACTACAACTACGCGGTGCAGCAGGCCATCACCGGCCTGTACCACGGCATCCGGCGCAACGGCTCGCGCAGCGCCGCGCAGCCCGAAGTGCCGAAGATCGGCGATTGGCGCATCGAGACCGACGTCTCGGGCCTGCGCCTGCCGGCCGACGCGCCCCTGCCCGACGAGCTGATCCCCGCCGCCTCGCTGACCTTCTCGGGCCTGCGCAACACCTACCGGCGGGACGGCTTCGGCGCCGAGCTGGTGGCGGCCGACAACAAGCGCACGGACGACGAGGCGCCGCGGATCGTTCCCTCTGGCCCCGCCGATCAGGCCGGCAGGAACCCGCCCCGGCCGCCCTATCGCGAGATGCCCTTTCCCGCAGTCACCGCCCTGCTGCTGTTCGACGGCACCAGCCTCGCCGAGGTGCTGGGCACGCGCACGCTGCGCATCGCGGCCTACGACCCGTACCGCACGGCCAACGTGCAGCTCGCCGGCCAGGAAGTGCCGCTGGCCGCCAACTTCACCTCCGGCTACGGCCTGTGGCTCGCGCGCTCCGACTTCGCGCTGCAGGCCCTGCGCAGCCTCTTCGGCGGGCGCGACGGACTCACCGAGCCGCGCATCTACCTGATGCAGCCCTACGACCCGAACCGCCGCACGGTCATCATGCTGCACGGCCTGGCGAGCAGCCCCGAGGCGTGGATCAACGTGGCCAACGAGGTGCTGGGCGACGAGACGCTGCGCCGCCGCTACCAGATCTGGCAGGTCTACTACCCGACCAACGCGCCGCTGCCGATCAACAACTTCGCGATCCGCGAAGCCGTCACGCAGACGCTGACGCACTTCGATCCCACGGGCAAGGCCCCCGCCTCGAACAACATCACGCTGATCGGCCACAGCATGGGCGGCGTGCTGTCGCGGCTGATGGTTTCGTCGTCGGAAGACAAGCTCTGGGACGCGCTGCTCGCCAGCTACCCGATGCAGGGCGCGCAGCAGCGGCGCATGGAGGAAAAGCTCGCGCCCTACCTGCGCTTCGAGCCGCTGCCGCAGGTAAGCGACGCGATCTTCATCGCCTCGCCGCACCGCGGCACCGACTTCGCCAACAACCGCATCTCGCGCTGGGTGGCCAACCTCATCACGCTGCCGGTGGCGATGCTCGGGCAGCTCAGCGACATCTCGCGCGAGCTGGTCCGCATCGCGCCCACGCGCCAGGACCAGGGCACGCTGCGCATTCCGAACAGCATCGACAACCTGAGCGACCGCGATCCGTTCGTGCGGCTGTCGTCGGGCCTGCCGATGAATCCGCGCGTGCGCTTCCACTCGATCATCGGCAACGACACGCCCGGCGTGGCGCAGGCGCTGTCGAGCGACGGCATCGTGCCCTATGCCAGCGCGCACCTGGACGGCGCGGCGTCGGAGCTGGTGATTCCATCCGCGCACAGCGTGCAGGAGAACCCGCTGGCCATCCTGGAGATACGGCGCATCCTCAGGGAACAGCTGCGCGCCGAGCCCGGGCCCGCGCGCTGACAGCAAGCTGATTGCGCGCGGATGTGAAGCAGAACACATCCGCGCCTCGAAACAGGCTGCGCGCGGCGATCGCAATTAATACGATTGGCTTCGCTTTGATCGGTGCGTGCACCGGCTCCCCGATTGCCACCTGCATCGAAGCACCCTTGCTTCAAGATGCCCACCTCTCTTTACTTCGAAAACCCCGCCGCGCACAGGCCGCTGCCACCCGAACTCCATCTGGTGGCGGAACACGACGAACCCGATGCGCGCGCAACCAGCGCCGCTGCCGTCGCGAGCGCGTTGTGCCATCTGTTCACGAAGGCCAGCGAGCCTGAGCTCGCGTCGCTGCTGCGCTCCATCGAACAGGGCAATGCATCGGCAGCCGCGCGGCTGGCGCACGAGATCCTCAGGCCCATCGCCTTTCCCGCACAGGCGACGGCTGCAGCACCCGCCACGGTGGATGCCGACGTCGAGGCCATGCAGCACTTCGCGCCAGCAGAGGCCAACGCACTGCTGTCCGCACGCGAGCTCAAGGTGCTGTGGCTCATCTCGCGCGGCTGGAGCAACCGCGAGATCGCCGAGGCCACGCACCGCTCCATCAACACCATCGAGGCGCAGCTCAAGAGCCTGTACCGCAAGCTGGGCGTGAAGTCGCGCACCCAGGCGATCCGCGAGGCGATGAAGCACGGCTTGCTGAACTGGCGCCCGAACGGCGGCGCGCCGCAGGCGACAGCGATGAACGACGCGGAAGCAGGCCCCATCGGCCTGCGGGCTTGAGAGCCTGAGGGCTTCGCCTCGCGCTAAGATGCGGCCCGCGGTTGCAAGCCGCGCCTGGGCCCGCGGGAAGGGTTGAACCCACTTGCCTTCATTTGACGATCCACACGCCTTTTGTGCAGCCGGATTTGCGGGTCATCGGCGTCTGATGCACGGAGGTTCACATGAAGCGCATGCCCGCCCGGCCCGACCAGGGCCATCTGAAGAAGCAAGCCAAGGAGCTGCTTGCTCTCTACCGAAGCAACGACCCCGCCGCCACCGCGCGCTTTCGCGAGGCCCTTCCGGCCGCCGCGGGCAAGAGCGATGCGGAGATCGCCGCGATGGGACTGCGCCTGCACGACGCCCAGTCGTGCATTGCACGCGAATACGGCTTCGCATCCTGGGCCGACCTGCAGGGCTTCGTTCTCGCGCGACGGTCGCAGGCCGAAGACCCGGCGAAGGCAGTCCTCTACTGGCTGCGCCTCGTCTACGCGGGCGACATAGCCGGCGGCAACAATCGCGCACGGCCCGCGGCGGCCCTTCGCCTGCTCGAGGAAAGCCCCGGCCTCCTCGGCGACGACCCGAGCCTCGCCTGCGCGATCGGCGACGAAGCATCGCTGCGCCGCGCCATCGCGCATGACCCCGCCTGGGTGAACCGGCCGGGCGGCCCGCTGGCCCTGCCGCCGCTCGTGGCCGTGGCCCATTCCGGGCTGATGCAGCTGCCCGCATTTCGCGAACGCCTGCTCGCCTGCGCAAGGCTGCTGCTCGAGGCGGGCGCGGACCCGAACCAATCCGTCGGCAACCGCTGGCCTCCCGCATCCGTCGAGGCTCCCGCCGAGAACGAACGGCTCTCCGCGCTCTACGGTGCCGCCGGCCCGAACCACGACGCCGCGCTCACCAGGCTACTGCTGGATGCTGGCGCCGACCCGAACGACGGCGAATCGCTGTACCACTCGCTGGAGAACCCGGTCTGCACGAAGCTCCTGCTCGAGGCCGGTGCGCGCATCGAAGGCACGAACGCGCTCTATCGCGTGCTCGATCTCGACGACGTCGAAACGCTTCGGCTGCTGCTCTCGCACGGCGGCAATGCCAACGAACCGCCCATGGGTTCGCCCACCGCCGACTGGGGTTCGCTGCTGCTGTGGGCGATCCGGCGGCGCAAGTCTCCCGCGCACATCGAGGCCCTACTGGCGGCCGGCGCGGACGCTTCCGCCACGACGAGCGACGGCACCGGCGCCTACACCGCGGCCCTGCGCTTCGGGCTGCCGGAAGTCGCGCGCCTTCTCCAGCAAGCCGACGGTGCCGCCACGCTTCCGGCGGACGAAGCCTTCGTCGCAGCCTGCGCGCAGGGCGACGAAGCCACCGCGCGCCGCATCCAGGCGGCCCACCCGGGCATCGTCGGAACGCTTTCCGAAGCGCAGCTGCGCCAGTTGCCGGAACTCGCGGCCCAAGGCTGCGCCGACGCCGTGAAGCTGATGGTCGAGCTCGGCTGGCCCATCGCAACTCGCGGCGGCGACTGGGACGCATCGGCGCTCAACAAGGCCGTGTTCCGCGGCGACGCCGGGCTCGTCCGCTTCCTGCTGGAGCACGGTGCAAGCTGGCAGGAACAGCACGGCTTCGGTGACAACGCCTGCGGCGGCCTTTCATGGGCCTCGTGCAACGAACCACCGGACGGCGAAGGCGACTGGCTCGGCTGCGCCCAGGCGCTGGTCGCCCACGGCATGCCCGCCGCGCGGCCCGATCCCACGAGTCCTGACTGGCTGCTCGTCGGCGGGCGCCGGTACGTGTTCTCGGACGAGGTGACGGACTACCTGCTCGGCGCCTCCGCCGCGCAGGGCTGAAAAAAAGCGGGCACCAGGGCCCGCCAAAAGCCGTCCATCGGGTTGCGAGAAGCACGCAACCCGACTCCGACTCACCTCGAACTCAACTCCTTGCTCCTGCTTCCTCTCACTTCCTTCTCCGATCAGGTCAAGACGCGCGCCAACCGAGCTCCGGCGCGATGCGGCGGGACAGGTCGGTCAATATCTGCTCGTATTCCTCGCTGCTGAAGTTGTAGGGCAGCTCCACCCTCAGCTCGCTCACGTGCGGCAGCACGGGGTCGTTGTGCAGCCGGTCGAGGATTTCGCCGGAGGTGCCGACGAGATCGCCCGCGAACAGCGTGCGCCGCTCGCCCTGCGGAGCCAGCGTGCGCTCGACACGGCCGGCCGCGAACTCGCGGTAGCGCTTGCGCGTGGCCGTATCGGCGCTGTCGAGCGGAACGATCACGCGGCCGAGCGCCACCCTGCCCTTGCGCCCGTCGGTCTCGCTGGACCGGTAGCGTTCGATCAGGCCCAGCTGCGCCTGCAGGAAGTCGTCGGTGGTCTCGCCCGACAGCACGTTGCCCAGCAGCAGGTTGAATCCGTTGCGCCCGGCCCATTCGACCGAACGCAGCGAGCCGCCGCCATACCAGAGCCGGTCGACCAGGCCCGGCGCATAAGGCTGCACGCGCGGTCGCACGCGTCCGCCGGCTGACTCGACGAAGGTCTCCTCGTCGCCCAGCAGCACGTCTTCGAGGTTGGCCTTGAGCCGGCCCACGCGCTTGTGCGTGAAGTCGACGGTGTTCGGCGCCGCGTCGTGGAAGCGGTTGCCCAGCAACGCACCGTGCAGCGGCGCGCCCGCGCTCAGGCCCACCTGCAGCCTGCCGCGCGAAAGCACGTCGACCGTGGCCAGGTCCTCGGCGAGGCGGAACGGGTTCTCGTAGCCCATCTGGATCACCGCCGCGCCCAGCTCGATGCTGCGCGTGCGCTGCGTCGCCGCGGCCAGGAAGGTCGCGGCCGAGGACACGCCGCGCTCCAGGTGGCGCTGGCGCACCCAGGCCCCGTCGAAGCCCAGCTTCTCGCCGAACTCGAAGAGCTTCAGCGCGGCCTCGATGCCGGCCAGCGGATCGCCCTCGGCGTAGTTGCCCGGTGTCAGGAACGCGAGGTGACGGATGCCGGAGCTGCTCATGGAGCGAACTTCGGCAGGCCTGGCGGGTTGACCTCCGACTTCGGCAATGCCTCTTCCGTCAGGCTCCAGCGCGCGAGCGCCTTGGCGTAGGTTCCGTTGCGGATCAGGTTGTTGGCCGCGGCGGTCAGCGCCACCGCGAGGCCGCTGCCCTTGCGCGTGGCGATGGCCACGTCCGACTTCAGCGGCCAGCCCGCGTTGACCGTGCCGACCAGCCTGATCTGCCCGTTCTTCGCGGCCTCGTAGGCCTGCGGCGCGTTCGGGTTGAAGTTGGCGTCGACCCGCCTGGTGACCACGGCCAGCGTGCGCGTCACGTCATCGTCGTAGTACTGGATCTCGACGGGCTTCAGGCCCGCGGCAACGTTCTGCCGGTTCCACTCCAGCAGGATGCGCTCCTGGTTGGTGCCGGCGCCGGTCGTCAGCTTCAGGCCCGCCACGTCCTTCGGCTCGCGGATCGACTTGATGGCGCTGTCGGTGCGCACGTAGAAGCCGTGCAGGCCGAGGCGATAGGTCGAGAAGTCGAACTTCTCCTTGCGCTGCTCGGTCACGCCGACGTTGGAGATCACAGCGTCGTACTTGCCCGAGCTCAGGCCCAGCGGCCAGTCGGCCCAGGCGATGGGCTGCAGGTCGAGCTTGAGGCCCAGTGCGTCGGCGATGAGCAACGCGAAGTCGGGGTCGAAGCCGACGACCGTCTTCGCGTCGGAGGCATAGGTCGAGATGGGCGGCGCGAACGGAGCGATGGCGACCGTCAGCACGCCTTCCTTCACGAACTTGAAGTTCGGCGGAATCGCGTTGACGGCCTCGGCGTCCTTGCCTGCGCGCAGGCGGCCGCGCTGCTCGGGGCCGAAGTCGAACTTGTCGGCCGCATGGGCCGCGCCGGCCACTAGCGTGAGCGCGACGAGGCCGCGGGCGATCCAGGTGCTTTTGAAGAGATTCATGGCCATCGTCAGTTCTTCGGCAGGCCCGGCGGGTTGGTGCGCGAGGCCTCGATGGCCTCCGACTCCAGGTTCCAGCGCGACAGCGCCTTGGCGTAGTTGCCGTTCCTGATCTGCGTGTTCAGCGCCAGCGTGACGGCGTCTGCGAGGCCCGAGCCCTTGCGCGAGGTGACCGCGATCTCGGCATTCAGCGGCCAGCCACCCGAGAACAGGCCCGCGAGCTTCGTCTTGCCGTCGCGCGCCTCGTAGGCCGCGATGGCGTTCGGGCCCAGGTACGCATCGGCACGGCCCGACTGGAGCGCCAGGCGCTGCACCACATCGTCGTCGTAGTACTGGATCTCCACCGGCTTCAGGCCGGCAGCCAGGTTCTGCTTGTTCCAGCGCAGCAGGATCTGCTCCTGGTTGGTACTGGCGGACACGATCACCTTCAGGCCCGCGATGTCCTTCGGTTCCTTGATGGCTCCGAGCTTGCTGTCCGACTTGACGTAGATGCCGAGCTGGTCGTTGCGGTAGGTCGAGAAGTCGAACTTCTCCTTGCGCTCCTCGGTCACGGTCACGTTCGAGACCACCACGTCGAACTTGCCCGACTGCAGGCCCAGCGGCCAGTCGGCCCAGGCGGTGGACACCAGCTCCAGCTTGCGGCCGAGGCTGTCTGCAACAAGCTGCGCGATGTCGGGAGCGTTGCCCACCGGCGTCTTGGTGTCGGTGGCGTAGGCGGCGAACGGCAGGCGACCGGTGGTGGTACCGACGACGAGCACGCCCTCCTTCTGGAACTTGAAGTCCTTCGCGAGCCGGACGGCCTCTTCGATCTTCTGCGCGCGCGGGCGGCCGGGCTGCTCGGGGCTCAGGTCGGGCGCGGGCTGCGCCGATGCGGCGAGCGGCATCAGCAACGCGACCAGGAAGGCGGACAGGATGTTTCGGCGATGGTTCATGTGGGATGCAATGCAGTGGACGGAAAGAAGATCGATCAGAGAACCTTGGCGAGGAACTCGGCGGTGCGCGGGTGCTCCGGTGCGTTGAACACCTTGTCGGGCGAGCCGGTTTCAAGGATGCGGCCGCGCTCCATGAAGACGATGGTGTCGGCCACCTCGCGGGCGAAGCCGATCTCGTGCGTGACGATGACCAGCGTGGTGCCCGAGCGCGCCAGCTCCTTGATGACAGCCAGCACCTCGCCCACCAGCTCGGGGTCGAGCGCCGAGGTGGGCTCGTCGAACAGCAGCACCTTGGGCTTGAGAGCCAGCGCGCGGGCGATGGCCACGCGCTGCTGCTGGCCGCCGGAGAGCTGCCGCGGATAGGCGTGCGTCTTGTCGCCCAGGCCCACGCGCACCAGCAACTCCGAAGCCAGCGCCTCGGCCTCGGCGCGCGGCAGGCCGCGCACGGAGATCGGCGCCTCGACGATGTTCTCCAGCACCGTGAGATGCGGGAACAGGTTGAAGTTCTGGAACACCATGCCCACGTCCACGCGGCGCTTGAGAATTTCCTTCTCGTGCAACTCGTAGAGCGTGTCCGCGTCGCGGCGGTAGCCGATGAGTTCACCGTCGATGGCGATGAAGCCGTCGTCCACGCGCTCCAGGTGGTTGATGGCGCGCAGCAGCGTCGACTTGCCGGAGCCCGACTGGCCGAGGATCACCGTCACGCTGCCGCGCGGCACGCCCAGCGTCACGTCGTCGAGCACCTTGAGCGCGCCGAAACTCTTCGAGACGCCGTGGATCGTGACTTCGCCGCCCTGCGCGAGCTTCTCGGTCCAGCGCGGCACCTGCGCGGGAGCGTCTGCAACAGGCGCTTCTACAGCCGCGGGCACGGCCGGCGCCTTCGCGCGCCGCAGCCCCCGCAGCAGGCCCGCCAGCCTCGAGCCCGGCGGATGATTGCGCAGCGCGCCGCGCGAGAAGTGCCGCTCCACGTAGTGCTGCACCACAGACAGCACCGTGAGGATGATGAGGTACCACACCGTCGCCACCATCAGCAGCGGAATCACTTCCAGGTTGCGCCGGTAGATGATCTGGATCGTGTAGAACAGTTCGGGCAGCGCCAGGATGTAGAGATTCGACGTGCCCTTGGCCAGCCCGATGATGTCGTTGAAGGCCGTCGGCAATATGGTGCGCATCGCCTGCGGCAGCACGATGCGGAACGACTGCCGCCCGCGCGACAGCCCCAGCGCCGCGGCCGCCTCGAGCTGCCCCTGCTCCACCGAGAGAATGCCGCCGCGCACGATCTCCGAGGCGAATGCCGCCTGGTTCAGCGTGAGGCCAAGCAGCGCCGCCACGAAGGGGCTGATGAGCTGCGTGGTCGGGTACGAGAAGAAGGTGACGTCGGTGCCCGGAATGCCCAGCGTCACCGTCTCGTACAGATAGCCGAGGTTGTTGATGATCAGCAGCAGAACGATCACCGGCACCGAGCGGAAAAGCCAGGTGAACACCCACGCGAGCCGCGCCAGCAGCGGCGAACGCGACACCCGCGCCAGCGCCAGCGCGGTGCCGAAGAAGAAGCCCAGCAGCGCGCCCAGCGCCGTGAGCAGGAGCGTGCGGCCCAGGCCCTGCAGCACCGGTTCGGCGAAGAACCACTGCGCGAACACGCCCCAGCCCCAGCGCGGGTTGGTGAGCGTCGAGTGCAGCACGATGCCGATGACCAGCACCGCGAAGATGGTGCCTGCCGTGCGCGCCGGGTAGCGGGCGGGCACGACGCGGAAGTGCGAGTAGTCGCCGTTGGCGGGTGCCGGCGCGGGCGCGGCGCGCTGCGGGTGCGGCTGCGGTGCGCGAACCGGCGCGGGGCTTCGCGGCTCGGTGCCGGCGTCGAGGACGGTCGTGTTCATCGCTGCACCGCCTCGATCTGCTGCGCCACGGGACGGACGTGACCGTGGGCACGGCCGGTGTCCAGGTATTTCTCGAAGGGCAGCTTGCGCGGCGTCTCGGGATCGATGGGCGGATCGAACAGCGCGGTGTAGCCGTGGCCCAGGTACAGGCCCACGGCTTCGGGCTGGCGGAAGCCCGTGGTCAGGTAGATGCGCTCGTAGCCCTGGCGAAGCACCTGCGCTTCCAGTTCCGCGAGCACCTTGCTGGCCAGACCTTGCCGGCGCAGGTCCGCGTGCGTCCATACGCGCTTGAGTTCGGCCGTGCGCTCGTCGTGGCGCATGAACGCGCCGCCGCCGATGGCCACGCCGTCGCGCAGCAGCAGCACGAAATTGCCGCCGTGCGACGGAGCGAACGCCTCGGCCGGATAGCGCTCCATCTCGCGCGGCTGGCCCGGCTCGCGCATCACGTCGCCGTAGCGGCTGTCGTACTCGAAGGTAAGGCCCTCGATCAGCGGCTTCGCTCGCGGATCGAGCGGCGTGGTGTAGAGGAACTGTTCGCTCATCAGGCAGCCTTCTGCACTGCGGGCGCGACTTCCTGCGCCGCGTAGCGGCTCGCCTTGCGCGGCAGTCCCAGGTGGTCGCGCAGCGTCTGGCCGGGCAGCTCGCGCTGGTAGCGCCCGCGCGCCTCCAGCACCGGGATCACGAACTCGATGAAGTCGTCCAGGCCCTGCCCCAGCACCGGGAAGCCGAGGATGAAGCCGTCGGCCGCACCCTCGTCCACCCAGCGGATGATCTCGTCGGCGATGCGCTCGCCGGTGCCCACGAACTGCGTGCGCGGCGTGGCCACCTCGAGCGCCACCTCACGCAGCGTCTGACCATTGGCCTTGGCGTTCGCCTTGATGCGGTCGGTGGTCGATCGGAAGCTGTTGCGGCCGAGCTCGCCCAGCTCGGGGAACGGCGCGTCCAGCGGGTACTGGCTGAAATCGTGGTGGTCGAAGAAGCGGCCGAGATAGGCCAGCGCCTCCTCCACCGTGAGCAGTTCGCGGATGGCGCGGTACTTGGCCTCGGCTTCCTCCTCGGTGGCCGCGACCACTGGGCCGATGCCGGGAAAGATCTTCACGTCACCGGCCTGGCGGCCCTGCGCGACGGCGCTGGCTTTCACCTGCCGCAGGAAGCTGCGTGTGTCCTCCAGCGAAGGCGAATGCGTGAACACCGCGTCCGCGTACTTGCCGGCCAGACCGATGCCCGCATCCGACGAGCCGGCCTGGAAGATCACCGGCTGGCCCTGGGGCGAGCGCTGGATGTTCAACGGACCCGACACCTGGAAGAAGCGCCCCTTGTGGTCGAGCGTGTGCAGCTTGTCGCGGTCGAAGAAGCGGCCGCTCTCGCGGTCGCGCACGAAGGCGTCGTCGTCCCAGCTGTCCCACAGGCCCTGCGTCACGGCCAGGTATTCGTCGGCGATCTCGTAGCGCAGCGCGTGCTCGGGGTGCGCACGGCTGTAGTTCCTGGCGCTGCCTTCGAGCGGCGTGGTCACCACGTTCCAGCCCGCGCGACCGCCGCTGATGAGATCGAGCGAACCGAACTGGCGCGCCACCGTGAACGGGTCGCTGTACGAGCTGGAGACCGTGCCCGCGAGGCCGATCTTCGAGGTCACCGTGGCCAGCGCAGAGAGGATCGAGATCGGCTCGAAGCGATTGAGGAAGTGCGGGATCGACTTCTCGTTGATGTAGAGCCCGTCCGCCACGAACGCGAAGGCGATGCCCGCTGCCTCGGCCTTCTGCGCGGTGCGGATGAAGAAGTCGAGGTTGACGCTGGCGTCGGCCGGCCCGCCCGGATGCTTCCAGGAGTTCATGTGGCTGCCGGCTCCCTGCAGCATGACGCCGAACCTGATGTTGTTGCTGTTGCTCATGACGGTCGCTCGCTCGATGGAGAAGAGAAGGAAAGAAAGGAAGGCTCAGGCCGGCAGCGCTGCCGGTTCGCGCGCCCTGGCCAGCAGCTCGACGGACGCATGGCGCTCCGCGAAGCCGGCCACGGGGATGTCAATGACGAACTCCTCGATGCCGTACTGCTCGCTCAGCGCATCGAGCGCATCGCGCACCTCTTCGCCGGTGCCGGCGATCACGTGGGGGCGGCGTTCTTCGGTCCGGTAGTCGCTCGCGCCGGCCTGCCGTGCGAACTCGGCCGCGGCTTCGAGGCTGGGCAGGTTCACGCTCTGGCCGGTAGGCAGGTGCACGCGGAAGCTGCGCAGTGCGCCCACGAGTTCGGCGGCCTTCTCATGCGTTTCCGCCGCGAATGCGAAGAGCGCGAGCAAAGGGGCGCGCCCCGTCTCCGCGCGATAGGCTTCGATCGATCGTGCGAGGTTCACCGGGTCGCCGTTGAAATGACCCGCATAGGCGAACTGCCAGCCCAGCCGGGCCGCGAGCACCGCGCTCTCGGGGCTGCCGCCGAGCAGCACGCGCTGCGGCAGCTGCGGCGGATTGGGCGTGGCGACCGCTCCGGCCAGCGCATGCCCCGAGGCGATGCCCTCGTGCAGGAAGGCGTCGAGCTCGGACAGCCGGACGCCGAAGTCCTCGCCCTTCGTCTTCGCTGGGTCGTGCAGCCATTGAAGCGCCTTGCTGGTCAGCGGCAGGCCGCCGGGCGCCTTGCCGATGCCCAGGTCCACGCGCCCGGGCGCCAGCGAGGCCAGCACGCGGAAGGCCTCCGCCACCTTGAACGGGCTGTAGTGCTGCAGCATGACGCCGCCGGTGCCCACGCGGATGCGCGATGTCTTCGCGAGCACGTGCGCGGCCAGCACCTCGGGCGCCGATCCTGCGTAGTTCCGGTTGCCATGGTGCTCGGCGAGCCAGTAGCGCCAGTAGCCCAGCCGCTCGGCGCTCTGCGCGAGCGAGACGGTGTGCTGGAACGCCTGTGCGGCGTCGGCACCTTCGGGAATCAGGCTCTTGTCGAGCAGGGACAGCGAATACGACACGATGTGCGGCGGGACATGCCCTTGAAAGAATTCCGTCAAATTCTCTTGGGCATCGCGCGCATCGTTTGCGCCGAATTTCTATATCGATATCTGCTGAATGCTCAGTCGCGTGTGTGCGAAAGAATCAATTTCGCGGCCTCGTGCGCACCGAGGGCAGCTGTGTCGACGACGAGATGCGGCGTGCCCCACGGCACGTAGTCGTGCCGCTGCACGGCCTCCCAGGTCGGCGGCACGAGGCCCGGCACGTCGATGCTGCGCTGCTCGACGCGGCGACGGTGCTCGGCAGCATCGGAGCACACGATCTCGACCTCGACGATGCGCGAAGAGGTGTCCGCCGCGACCACGCGCCATGCCTCGCGAGTGACCGGGAGTGGATTGACGCAATCGGCCAGGACCGTCTGCCCGAGCGAGAGATTTGAGCGGGCCAGCGCATAGGCCGCGACGTAGCCGGCCGGCCCTACGTCCGCGCCGGTCGAGCGCAGCGCCTGCTCGATGGTGTCGATGCGCAGATACGCGCAAGGAATGAGCGCGGCGATCTCCCGCGCAATGGTGGTCTTGCCGGTGCCCGGCAAGCCGCCCAGGACGATCAGCATGGCCTCGCCTCCATCCGGGCCCGACGGCCCAACATGGCGCTCACCACGAATGCGGCAGCAGGGTCAGCATCGTGGCCGCGCGCAGCCGGCGCAGCGCCCTCAACGGCACATAGCCGTGCGGTGCGCGGCGCGCCAGCGCATGCGGTGAACTCGGGGGAATGCGCCATGCCTTCGCCGTCAGGTCGATCACATGGCGAGCCTGGGCGGCCGGGGAAACATGGTGGGTGCGCAGTTGCATGGCAGTGAATCGCGAAATGCTTTCTTGCGCCGATTCTGCTGGGCACCACCGCTCCTGCCAAAGACGGATTCCAAGTTTCCTGATTCGATTCGTGAATCGTGACGCGCACATTCAGGCGAAATCGGTCGAAGGCTTCTCCCACAGATTGACGCCGCCTTCCACCGCGTACTTGTCGATCTCGGCGAGCTCCTCGGCGCTCAGCGGCGCATGCGAGAGCGCGGCCACGTTGTCGACGATCTGCTCGGGCCGGCTCGCGCCGATCAGCGCCGAGCTGACGCGCGGATCGCGCAGCGTCCAGGTCAGCGCGAGCTGCGCGAGCGTCTGGCCGCGGCGTCTTGCGATCTCGTTGAGCGCGCGGGCACGCTCGACATTGGCCTCCGACAGGTGCTCCTGCTTCAGCGATCCGCCGCCGGGCCGGTTGATGCGTGCGTCGGGCGGGATGCCGTTGAGGTACTTGTCGGTGAGCAGGCCCTGCGCGAGCGGCGTGAAGGCGATGACGCCGGCGCCCAGTTCGTCGGTGGCGTTGAGCAGGTCTTTCTCGATCCAGCGGTTGAACAGGTTGTAGGCCGGCTGGTGGATGAGCAGCGGCACCTTCCACTCGCGCAGCAGCGCGGCGATCTCGCGCGTCTTGCCGGCCGAGTAAGAAGAAATGCCGATGTAGAGCGCCTTGCCCTGCTGCACGGCCTGGGCCAGCGCGGAGGCGGTTTCCTCCAGTGGCGTGTGCGGATCGAAGCGGTGCGAATAGAAGATGTCGACGTAGTCCACGCCCAGGCGCTTCAGGCTCTGGTCGAGGCTCGCGAGCACGTATTTGCGCGAACCGCCGCCCTGGCCGTAGGGGCCGGGCCACATGTCCCAGCCGGCCTTGCTCGAGATGATGAGCTCGTCGCGGTACGGCTTGAAGTCTTCGCGCAGCAGCCGGCCGAAATTGGTCTCGGCGCTGCCGTAGGGCGGGCCGTAGTTGTTGGCCAGGTCGAAGTGGTTGATGCCGAGGTCGAAGGCGGTGCGCAGCAGCTGGCGCTGCGTGGCGATGGAGGTGGTGTCCCCGAAGTTGTGCCAGAGCCCGAGCGAAATGGCGGGCAGCACGAGCCCGCTGCGCCCGACGCGGCGGTAGGGAATGGCGTCGTAGCGCTTGGAGTCGGCGTGGTAGGTCATGGGCGTGTCTTGTCCTGACGATGGATGAGGATGGAAAGGAGCCGTCGAGGATGCCCCCGCAGGCCCGGCGGGGCAAGCATTTCCACGCCGCTGTCGCACTTATCCGTCGTCGCATATGCATAGGCGGTTTTCTTCGTTGGCCCGGCGCGGGGCGCTTCCTAGCATCGGCGCTCCGCCAACTTGCAGAAAGAGCGCTCCCCCGCGGGAGCGTGCCGCCATGCCCATCGAGACCCCCGCCCTTCCTTCGCGCCGCCACGCGCTCAAGACCTTCGCCTCGCTCGCCGCCGTCGGAGGCCTCGGCGGCGCCCTGCTCGCGGGCTGCTCGCGCGAGGAAGGCGGCAAGACCGCATCGGCTGGCGGCGCCCCGGCCGTGGTGAAGAAGACCGGCGACAAGGTCGCCTTCAAGTACCCGAACAACCCCTCGTTCGATCTGATCTATCTGGCCGACGAGCTGGGCTACTTCGAGGGCACGAACACCCGCCCCGACTACGTCGGCAAGATCGCCGCACCGCAGATCATTCCGCTGGTGGGCACGGGCGAGATCGACTTCGGCAGCCGCATGGTGCCGCTGGTGATCTCCGCCATCGCCTCGGGCGCCGACCTGAAGGTGGTGGCCGCCGGCGGCAAGACGCTGCAGGAAGCGCCGCACATGAAGTACTTCGTACGCAAGGACTCGGGCATCCGCGAACCGAAGGACCTCGAAGGCAAGACCATCGGTTTCAACAGCTTCGGCGCATGCGCCGAGTTCGTCACCAAGAAGTACCTGCGCCAGCACGGCGTGGACGTGAACAAGATCAACTTCGTCGTCATTCCCGACGAGCAGGCCGAACAGACACTGGTGACGCGCAACACCGACCTGGCGATCATCCACGCGCCCTTCTCCGGCCGCGCCGACAACGCCGACCAGCTGGTGCGCCTGTGGAGCGACTACGACCTGGACGGCGGTCTCGGCGGCATGGCGCCCTACAGCGCGCACGGCCAGTTCATCCGCCAGCACCCGGAAGCCGTGCGCGACGTGGTCGCGGCGCTGGCCAAGGCCGGCAACTGGGTCAACGCCAACACCGAGGAAGCGCGCAAGCTGGTGGCCAAGCGCATCAACATGGACCTGAAGAACGTCGACCGCTATGCCTACGTCGACGACCTGGTGGTGACCGAGCCGCCGATCCAGTACTACATCGACATCCTGCAGTCCGAGGGCAAACTGGCCGCCGGCAAGGTGTCGGTGAAGGACGTGTACACGAACGAGTTCAACCCGTTCGCCACCAAGACCTGAGCACCCGCCGATGAGCATCAAGATCTCTGCCCGCGACGTGCGGATGGACTACGCGGCGCGCGGCGCGAGCGATCGCGTTCGCGTGCTCGAAGGCTTCGACCTCGACGTGCACGAGGGCGAGTTCCTCTCGGTGCTCGGGCCCTCGGGCTGCGGCAAGTCGACCTTTCTCGGCATCCTGGCCGGGCTCACCGAGCGCACCGGCGGGCGCATCGCCATCAACGGCCAGCCGCTTTCGGGCATCAACCGCAACCAGGGCGTGGTGTTCCAGGGCTATGCACTCTTTCCCTGGCTCTCGGTGCTGGACAACATCGCGGTCGGGCTGGAGATACGCGGCATCGGCAAGACCGAGCGCCGCCGCACCGCACACGAATACCTGGAGCTGGTCGGCCTGCACGGCTTCGCCGACCGCTACCCGCACGAGATCTCGGGCGGCATGAAGCAGCGCGTGGCCATCGCGCGCTCGCTGGCCTACAAGCCCGACGTGCTGCTGATGGACGAGCCCTTCGCCGCGCTCGACGCGCAGACGCGCGAGATCCTGCAGGGCGAGCTGCTGCGCATCTGGGAGCAGTACCGCAAGACCATCGTCTTCATCACGCACAGCCTGGAGGAAGCCGTGTACCTGTCGGACCGCGTCGCGGTGATGACGCAGCGGCCCGGGCGCATCAAGGACATCATCGACATCCCGCTCGCGCGGCCCCGTTCGGCGGAGCTGCGCCACACGGCCGAGTTCGCGGCGCTGCGCCAGCGCGCCTGGGAAGTGCTGAAAGACGAAGTGCAGATAGGCCTGCGGCCCAGGTCGCTCGAAGGAGTCGTGTCGTGAGCGCGGTGCTCGGCGCGCCGGTGGTCCGGTCGCCGAACCGGCTCCTGAAGCTCGCGCGCGGCTTCGGCCGGGTGGCCGAGCGCGGCATCGGCATCGTGATCTTCCTGGCGCTGTGGGAGGCCTTGCCGCGCCTGGGCATCGTGAGCGACGCCTACCTGAGCCCGCCCTCCGCCGTGATCGCGAGCATCGCGCAGCTCGTCGACACGGGCCAGCTCTGGAAGCACCTGGCGGCCAGTCTGCAGCGCTCGCTGTGGGGGCTGGTGCTGGCGAGTTTTTCGGGCGTGGTGCTGGGCCTGCTGATCGGCAGCTCGAAGCGGCTGGCCGCCATCGTCGATCCGGTGCTGCAGCTCTTCCGGCAGACCTCGGCCTTCGCGCTGTTCCCGGTGTTCATCCTGTTCCTGGGCATCGGCGAGCTGTCGAAGGTCGCGATCATCTTCTGGGCCTCGTTCTGGCCCGTGCTGCTGAGCACCGTGGGTGGCGTGAAGCAGGTCGACCGGCTGCTGGTGAACTCGGCGCTGTCGATGGGCGCGTCGCGGCGCTTCATCTTCTTCAAGGTGGTGCTTCCGGCCTCGCTGCCGTCGATCTTCACCGGCGTGAGGCTGGCGGGCGCCTACAGCATCACGGCGCTGGTGGCGGCCGAGATGATCGGTGCGCACTCGGGGCTGGGCTTTCTCACGCTGAACTCGCAGGAGACCTTCCAGATACCGACCATGTACGCGGGCATCCTGCTGCTGGCTGTGGTGGGGCTGGTGCTCAACTACCTGCTCGCGCTGCTGGAGCGGCGGCTGCTGCGCTGGCGGCGGGGGCTGAGCCTCGATGAGTGAAGCCGCCGCCCCTTCCGCCCCCGCCTCGCGTCGTCGCCGGCTCGCGCTGGCCGGCGTGTCGCTGGTCGCGGCCGCCGCGCTTGCGGGTCTGGGTGCTTCCTGGGCCTCGGGCAGCCGGCTGAGCGAACTGCCCAAGGGGCCGGTGCTGGCCAAGGCCATCGAACGCGGCACGCTGGTCGTCGGCGTGCGCCGCTACCCGCGGCCAGCGCCGCCCGAGGCACCCACGCCGCCGGAGCCCGATGGCTTCGACGCCACGCTGGCGCGCGAGCTGGCCCGCTCGCTGAACCTGAAGCTCGAGCTCGTGGGGCTGGACGTCGCCGCGCAGGAAGCCGCATTGCGCGAGGGCCGCGTCGACCTGCTGGTCGCCGGCGTGCCGACGACGGCCGCGCCCAAGGGCATCGACGCGGCACCCGGCAGCTACGACACCGGCAGCGGCCTGGTGGTCGCGCTGCGCAAGGGCCGCGTGCAGGATGCCGAAGCGCTGCGCGGCGCATCGGTCTGCGTGGGCGAAGGCTCTGGCTATGCCGGCGCGGTGTCGCTGCGCTTCGGGGCCGAGCCGCACAGCTACCCCTCTTCCGTGCACGCGGTGTCGGCCTTCATGGCCGGCGAATGCACGGCGCTGGCCGAAGACGCGGAAGTGCTGGAGCGCCTGCTCAAGAACGACGAGTGGCGCTTCTACAAGCCGCTGGCGAGCGGCCTGCGCCCGCCGTCGGATGCGGCCATCCGCCTGCCGCAGGGCGACGCCGCCTCGCGCGACTACCTGGCCGCCGCGCTGCGTCAGTGGCGCGCCGACGGCACGCTGGCCCAGGCACGCGGCGCGCGGGCGGGCAACCTGCAGTTCGAGATCACGCTGCTCAAGGACGGCTTCATCTGCCATTCCTGAGCAGCCGGGGAGCGCCTCAGGCCTGCGGGGCGCGCCATTCGGCCAGCGCGAAGTCGCGGTTCACGAGGTTCTCGGCCAGCAGGAACTTCTTCACCTCGTCGAGCAGCGCCAGCCCTTCGGGCGGATACGCAGCTTCGGGAAAGTGCGACAGCGGATGCGAGATCTTCACGATCTCCAGCGGAAAGCCGCTCACCTCGGAGTGGAAGGCGTAATAGTCGGCGCTGTTGCGGTGAATCTCCTGCAGCGCGGTCCGCCGGGCGCGCGTCCAGGCTGCGGGCAGCCCCGGCGCGGCGGCCAGCAGCTTGCCCGAAGCGACGATCACCGATGTGCCGCGCAGCGTCGGATGCTTCTCGGCCTCGTCGATCACCGGATAACCGCGCGAGGCCAGCAGCGGCCCCACGTCGATCTGCGCCGCGAAGGCCGCGATCGAGCCCTGGTCGAGCGCAGCTTCGCCGTCGCGCGGGAACATGTGGATCACCTTCACGAACTTCTGCAGACCGTTCTCGCGAAGCAGGCCCAGCACGTAGCGATGCATGTAGGAGCCGCGCGCCACGCCGATGGACTGGCCCTCGAGTTCCTTCACGCTGCGCACGCCATTGCGCGGCGTGAGCAGCCAGACGTTCATGCCCACCGCGTCGAAGCCGATGAGTTGCCCGTCGAGCCCGCGCGAGCGCGCCACCACGGCGGGCGTGTCGCCGTAGATGCCGACGTCGAGCGCGCCCGAGAGAAACGCCTCGTTGAGGTCGGGCCCGTTCGGGAAATTGCGCGTCGTCACTTCCCTGAAGCCCAGCGGCGCCAGCTCGCGCAGCAGGTGTCCTTGCCGCAACGCCCAGCCGGTGGCGTTCGCGGGCTTCTTGCCGGGGCCGATGTAGCCCAGGCGCAGCACCTGGCCGCTGCCTTGTTGCTGCTGCGCGATGGAGAAGACTGGCAATGCGCTCGCGGCGGCAGCGGCAGTCGCGGCGACGGCGCCGCGCAGCACGCGGCGGCGGCTTGGAAGATCGGACATCGAAAAGACTCTGGAGAAGAAAAACAGATTCAGTGCGCGCGCCGCAGCAGCTCGAAGCTCGCGTCGGCCGATGCGGTCGATTGCCGGCCGCGGCCCCAGCCGACGGCGCTGCGGTAGCTGCCCATCAGGGCCGCGGCGGCGGCATCGCGCTCCTCGGCCGTGGCGCTGCGGTCGGCGATGGGCGCGACGTAGAGCGCGTCTTCCGGGCAGTACAGCTCGCACATGAAGCAGGTCTGGCAGTCGTCCTGCCGTGCAATGCGAGGCGGGCCGCCCTCCACCGTCTCGAACACATTGGTCGGGCAGGCGTTCACGCAGATGTTGCAGGCGGTGCAGCGTTCGGCGCTGATGACTTCGATCATGCGGCCACCTCTTCCTTTACCGCATGCCGCTGCACCCAGACCTCGTCGAGCCCGCCGCTGAGCAGCCGGTGGCGCTGCGACGGATCGAGCTTGCCGTGCTCGCGCCGGCGGTGCATGCCGCGCGTCTCGGTGCGTTGCAAGGCGCTGCGGTACATCCAGCGCGAGGTGACGAGCATGGCTGCGGCCTCACGGGCGCGCACGGCTTCCGTCGCGGTTGCAGCAGGCGCGCTGGTGCGCAGGCGCTCCCAGAGGGCATCGAGCCGCGAGAGCGAATCGCGCAGCGCGTCGCCTTCGCGAAACCAGTTGCGCTCGTAAGGGAAGACTTCGGCCTGTACGGCGCGGACCACTTCCTGGCTATCGAAGGTCGAGGCACCGCGCGACGAGAGCGCCACGCCGCCAGCTCTCAAGACGGTGCGCTGCGATGACCGGGCACGCGCATCGCGCCCGAAGGCCGCCGCGCCCGCACCGGCCCAGAAGCCCGAGGACAGCGCCCAGGCCGCGTTATGACTGCCGCCGCCCGTGAAGCCGCCGCAGATCAGCTCGCGCGTCGCGGCGTCGCCCGCCGCGTAGAGGCCGGGCACTGAGGTGGCGCAGCTGTCGTCCACCAGGTGCAGGCCGCCGGTGCCGCGCACCGTGCCTTCGAGCCGCAGCGTCACCGGGAAGTGCTGCGTGAACGGGTCGATGCCCTGCCGGTCGAAGGAGACGAAGAAGTTGGGCTGCGCGGTGCGCATCCACGCGCGGATCTGCGCGTCGGCGCGGTCGAGGCATGCGAACACCGGTTGCGACTGCAGCGTCTGCGCGATCACGCCGCGCCCCTTCGAGGAGCCCGCGCCCTCGATCGCCACGCCGTCGGCCGTGTAGAAGGTCGCCCAGTTGTAGAACAGCGATTTGGTGACCGACGAGAACGCAGGCCCGAGCCCATAGGCGTTCGAGAACTCCATGCCAGAGAGCGCCGCGCCCACTTCGGCCGCCATCAGCTGGCCGTCGCCCGTGAGCACGTTGCAGCCCAGCGCGCGGCTCAGGAAGGCGCAGCCGCCGGTGGCGATGACCACGGCGCCGGTGCGCGCCACCCAGCTCTCGCCCGTCTGGCGGTTCACGCCGGTGGCGCCGCAGACGGTGCCGTGCTCGTCCACCAGCAGCTCGAGCGCGGGGCTGTGGTCGAGGATGCGCGCACCCGACTCCTTGACCCGCTTGCGCATCAGGCGCATGTATTCGGGGCCTTGCAGCGAGGTGCAGCGCAGCGCGCCCTGGTCGTCGGCGGGAAAGGGATAGCCCCAGTCCTTGAGCCGTTCGACGTTGACCCAGGTCTGCTCGAGCACGCGGTCCATCCATGCGTGCTCGGCGAGATGGCCGCCCATCGCGAGCCGGCTGGCCTTGGCCTCCTCGCGCGCCTTGCCTTCGGGCGACACGTGCCACAGCCCCGTGCCCGAAGGCGCGGTCGCGCCCGAGGTGCCGCAGAAACCTTTGTCGGCGAGCAGCACGCGCGCGCCCTGCGCGGCGGCGCTCACGGCGGCCCATGCGCCGGCCGGGCCGCCGCCGATCACCAGAACGTCGGCCTCGTGCCGCGCGGAGCCGTCCGCCCCGGAAAGAAGATGCCGCTCGAAATCCCTCGCGCCCATGGTCGATCGCCTCGCAGTGCAAAGACCGAGACCGTATCAACGGGCGCCGCCGCGCACAAAGAAGGAAAGCGCGCATCGATATGCGGCTTGTGCGGGCGCGGGCAGAATGCCGCCTCCGCAAGACCGAGGCAGCGACCGCCATGAACATCACCATCTCGCCCGCCACCGACGAGGAACTTCGCTCCGGCGAGCTCGGCCGCAAGCTGCGCCACTACAACTACGGCTTCGTCGGCGAGTATCCCGAGCAGAAGTACATCCGCCTCAACGCGAAGGACGAAAACGGCCGCCTGCTGGGCGGGCTGCGCGGCTTCGTCTTCCTGTACTGGCTCAACATCGAAGTGCTGTTCGTGGAAGAAGACGCCCGGGGCGCGGGTCTCGGCAGCCGGCTGCTGGCCGAGGCCGAGCGGCAGGCCATCGCGCTGGGCGCGACGAATGCGAAGCTCGACACCTTCGAATGGCAGGCGCGCGGCTTCTACCTGAAGCAGGGCTACGAGGAATACGCCCGCATCGACGACTACGCGCCCGGCTTCTACCTGGCGCTCATGAAGAAGTCGCTGCAGGCGCCCTGAAGGGGGCTACTTCGGCGCGGCCTCCCCAGCCGCCACCGCGCGGCTCTCCACCAGCCCTTCCCTGGGCAGCAACAGGGCCAGCGCGATCACGCCCAGGCTCACGACCAGCATCATCACGAAGGTGAGATGCAGCGAGCCGCCCAGCGCGAGCCGGATGCCGGCGTCGCCCGCGACCGAGCCGTGCACGCCCTGCAGCAGCATGCGCAGCTGCTCGTCGCTGAACATCGGCCGCCCATCGCCGTGTGTAAGCCCGAAGTTGAAGACCGCGCCGAAGAAGGCCGCGCCCAGTGCGCTGCCGAGGTTGCGCGAGAACACGTTCGAGGCCGTGGCGACGCCGCGCTGCGCGAGGTCGACGCCCTCCTGGATCAGGATGAGCGAACTCAGGCTCATCACGCCCATGCCCAGTCCGATGATGAAGGAGCCGACCGCAGGCAGCACCGGTGAGCTCCCCGTCCCCAGCAGCACGAACGTCGAAGTGCCCACCGGGATCAGTGCCGCGCCGGCGACCACCATGCGCCACAGGCCGATGCGATGGAAGGTGCGCGAGGTCAGCGTCGCGCCGATGGGCCAGCCCAGCATCACCATCGTGAGCGTGAGGCCGGCCGTGACCGAGGAGCGCTCCAGCACCACCTGCACGTACATCGGCAGGAAGGTGGTGATGCCGATCAGCACCATGCCGGCGAGCATGGCCGCGCCGTTGACGGTGGCGATCATGCGTGCGCCCCACAGGCGCAGCGACACCATCGGGTCGGCCGCGCGACGCTCCTGCGCGATGAAGAGCACCAGCGTGACCACGAAGAGCCCGGCCCACGCGAGCGCCACGCCCGAGTTGCCCACGCCGAATTCGGTGAGCGAGATCATCAGCGCCGCGATGCCGATGGTGAAGAGCACCGCGCCCACCATGTCGATGGACGAGCGCCGCACCGTCGGCGCCTCGTGCAGGAAGAGCCAGAAGCCCGCCGCGGCGGCCAGCCCGATGGGCACGTTGACCCAGAAGATCCACGCCCACGAGAGCTTCTGCACGATGAGCGCGCCGATCATCGGCCCCACCACCGCCGACACCGCCCACACGCTCGCGAGCCAGCCCTGCACCTTGCCGCGCTCGCGCACCGGGTAGAGATCGCCCACGATGGTGAGCGACACCGGCTGGATCGCGCCCGCACCGATGCCCTGGATGAGCCGGAAGCAGATCATGGCCGGCATCGACCACGAGAAGCCCGCCAGCACCGAGCCGATGACGAAGACCGCGATGCCCACGAACATGATGGGCTTGCGGCCGTACAGGTCGGAGAGCTTGCCGAACACCACCGTCATCGCGGTCTGCGCCAGCAGGAAGGAGGCGAACACCCAGCTGTAGAGATGCAGACCTCCCAGCTCGGAGGCGATCTGCGGCATCACGGTGGAGACGATGGTGGCTTCTATGGCCACCATCGCCATGGAGGCCATGATCGAGGCGATGACCAGTGGGCGGCTTGTTGTTCTTTGGGGCGTGGAGGTCATGAGCCGTGCATGCTATAGACGGCATGAGCCCCTGTCCCCCGCTCGGGCTCTCGGGCGTGGCCCGTTCCTCAGGCTGGGCTAAGACTGGCCTCCGGCAGACTCTTCGCTTCGGCCTTCGCGGCATCGCGATAGCGCTTGGGCGACACGCCCACGCTGCGCTTGAAGGCGTTGCTGAACGCGCTTTCCGAGGTGTAGCCGAGCGACAGGCCCAATGCGAGCAGCGACGTTGTGCCCTCGCGCAGGCCCTGCTCGGCCAGGCGCATGCGCCAGTTGTGCAGGTAGGTCAGCGGCGGCACGCCGGCCGCGGCCTTGAAGCGCGTGGCGAAGGTGGTGCGCGACATGGCCACAGCATGCGCCAGCTCTTCCAGCTGCCAGGCCCTGGCCGGATCGCCGTGCATCAGCCGCAGCGCGGGCGCGATGCGCGGATCGCCGAGCGCGCGCAGCCAGCCGGCGGGCAGCGCATCGGGTTGCGATTGCGCCATGTGCGCGCGCAGCAGCTGCACGAACATCAGCTGCGCGAGCTGGGCCGACGCGACACCGGCACCGGGCAGTTCGCCTTCGCGCTCGCGCACGATCTGGTCGAGCAGCCATTGCAGCACCGGGGCCTGCGGCGACGAGGCCCTTGCGTGGATCCACGGCGGCAGCATGTCCGCCAGCAGCGCGCCGGCGTGCGGGTCGAGCCTGATCTTTCCGCCGATCTGTACGTGGTCCTCGCCTTCCCCGAAACGCGCGATGCCGCTGAAGCCGCCGGTCAGCAGGCTGGCCGCCTCCACCGGAGGCAGGTCCGGGTCGCTCGCCACCACGAAGGGCCTGCACTGCGAGAACAGCACCACGTCGCCGGCCTCCACCCGCAAGGGCTCCTGCTCGCCCTCGGCCATGAACCAGCACACGCCCTTCACCACCGCGAAGAACTTGATGTAGTCGAAGGCCGGGAAGCGCACCGACCACGGGCCGCCCATCGAGAACACGGCCGAGACGACGGTCTGCGCCTTGGTCAGCCGGATGATTTCGGAAAAGGGGTCTGCGCTCATTTCCGGACTATCGCGCAAAAAAAGCGCACTGGAGCGCATTCATCGTTTGATTCCTCGAGCCTAGAGTCGGGGCCAAGGAAGAACACGCCCCATAGAACACGACCCATGAATCCATCGCCCCTCGCACCTTCATCGACCGTTCTCGTCACCGGCGGAACCGGCTTCGTCGCCGGCTGGTGCATCGCCGAGCTCCTGCGGCGCGGCTACACGGTACGCACCACCGTTCGCAGCCTTTCGAAGGAAACCGGCGTGCGCGCCAGCGTCGCATCCGTCGTTGCCGGCGCCGACGACCGCCTGAGCTTCCACGTTGCCGACCTCACCAGCGACAGCGGCTGGGACGCGGCCGTCGCCGGCTGCGACTACGTGCTGCACGTGGCCTCGCCGCTGGGCAACGACTCGCCCTCGGGCACCGATGCGCTGCTGGCGCCCGCCCGCGACGGCACCCTGCGCGTGCTGCGCGCCGCGACCCGTGCCGGCGTGAAGCGCGTGGTAATGACCTCGTCGCTCGCCGCTGCCACGCCCTCGCGCAGCAACGAAGGGGCCGTAGCCGACGAGAACGTCTGGACCGACCTGAACGACACCGGCAAGACCAACGCCTACCGGATGTCCAAGGCCATCGCCGAGCGCGCGGCCTGGGACTTCATGAAGGACCATGGCGGCGAGACGACGCTCTCCACCGTGCTGCCCGGCGCGGTGTTCGGCCCGGTGATGGGCTCGCAGAACCTCGGCTCGGTGCTGGTGATCGGCCGCATTCTCGGCGGCAAGCTGCCGGGCAATCCGCGCATCGGCTTCAGCATCGTCGACGTGCGCGACCTCGCCGACCTGCACGTCCGCGCCATGACCGCGCCCGAGGCAGCGGGCCAGCGCTTCATCGCCATCCGCGACTTCATGTGGATGGCCGACATCGCGGGCGAACTGCGCGCCCGGCTCGGCGAGCAGGCCCGCAAGGTGCCGACGCGCACGCTGCCCGACTTCGTGCTGCGCCTTGCCGCGGTGTTCGACAAGGCGCTGCACAACGTCACGCCGCTGCTGGGCCGCAAGCTGAGCTTCAGCTCGGCGAAGGCGCAGCAGGTGCTCGGCTGGGCGCCGCGCCCCGCGAAGGCCACGGTGGTCGACTGCGCGCGCAGCCTGATCGAGGCCGGCGTCGTCGCCTGAAGCTCAGGCCAGCGCCGAGGTGCCGTCGTAGATGTAGCGGCGCGACCAGGGCAGCGTCTTCGCCGCCCTGCCCGCCTTGCGCCCGACGATCTGGTAGATCGCCACGTCGTCGTTCTCGAAGGCATAGGCGCAGCCCGCGAGGTACACGCGCCAGATGCGGAACTTCTCTTCGTCGACGAGCGCGCGCGCCTTGTCGCTGTTGGCCTCGTAGGAATCGCTCCAGCAGCGCAGAGTCTGCGCGTAGTGGCGACGCAGGTTCTCCACGTCGAAGGCCTCGAGGCCGCCCTGCTGCATGGCCTGCAGCGCGAGGCTTATGTGCGGCAGCTCGCCGTTGGGGAACACGTAGCGGTCGATGAAGTCGCCGCCGCCGTACGACACGCCGCCGCCCTCGGGGTCGGACGAGGTGATGCCGTGGTTCATCACCACGCCGTCGTCGGCCAGGAGCTCCTGCACGTGCCTGAAGTACGTCTGCAGGTTCTTGCGCCCCACGTGCTCGAACATGCCGACGCTGGTGATGCGGTCGAACTGGCCGGTCACGTCTCGGTAGTCCTGCAGGCGGATCTCGATGCGGTCTTCCAGGCCCGCGGCGCGCACACGCTCGGTCGCGAGGTCGAACTGGTTCTGCGACAGCGTCACGCCCACGCAGCGCGCGCCGAACTTCTGCGCCGCGCGGATCACCAGCGCACCCCAGCCGCAGCCGATGTCGAGCAGGGTCTGGCCCGGCTTCAGCTCGATCTTGGTGAGGATGTGGTCGATCTTCTTCAGCTGCGCGGTGGCGAGGTCTTCGTCGCCGTTCTCGAAGTAGGCGCACGAGTACACCATGTTCGGGTCGAGCCAGAGCTGGTAGAACTCGTTGGAAACGTCGTAGTGATACTGGATGGACTTCTTGTCCGAGGACTTGGTGTGCGTGAAGTAGCGCGCCATGTTCTGCAGCGCGCCGCCGGGCTTTTCCATCGACGTCCTGGCCAGGCCGTAGGCGATGTCGATCACGTCGCTGAGCTTGCCTTCGATGTCGATCTTGCTCTTGACGTAGGCCTCGCCCAGGTTGTCGAGCGTGGGCTGCAGCATCAGCGACAGCGCCGCGGGCGACTTCACGTGCAGCGTGACGGAAGGTCCGCTGAAGTTGCCGAAGTCGAAGGACTGGCCATCCCACAGGGTGAGCCGCGCCGGCAGGTTGGCGCGTTCGCGCACGCCGGCGCTCCACTGCGCCAGCTTCTTTTCCCAAAGCATGCATTTCTCCGTGTTGTTGAGTTCTCCCGTCCGGACGGGTGCGTCGCTGCAGCGGGCAAAACAATAACGAAGTTCCGCCGAACGTGCATGGTCACGTCAGCGCAAGAAATCGCAGCAAGTGCTAGAAGGGGGCGGCACGCAATGCCCGAATTTCAGGCGGCTTCCATCGACGCCGCGCCCATCGCGTCGTTGCCCGCCTCGCCCAGCCAGCGGCGCTTGTCGCGCAGCGGCGGCGCACCGAACATGCGGCCGTACTCGCGCGCGAACTGCGAGGTGCTTTCGTAGCCCACGCTGTGCGCGGCGCTCGCCACGTCGGCGCCGGCGATCAGCATCTGGCGCCGCGCCTCCTGCAGCCGCAGCTGCTTCTGGTACTGCAGCGGGCTCATCGCGGTCACGGCCTTGAAGTGATGGTGGAACGACGACACGCTCATGTGCACCGCCCGCGCCATGTCTTCCACCCGCAGCGACTGGGCGTAGTTCATGCGCAGCGCGCTGATGGCCTTGGTGATGCGCTGCGTGTGGCTGTCCTGCAAGGCGATCTGCCGCAGCCGCGCGCCCTCTCCGTTGACCAGCAGGCGATACATGATCTCGCGCTTGATGAGCGGCGCAACGATGGGCACGTCCTCCGGCGTGTCGAGCAGCCGCAGCAGGCGCAGCACCGGCTCCAGCACGGGCATGGCGATGCGGTTGACGTACATGCCGCGCGAGGCCGGCGCGTTGGCCTTGGCGGGCAGCTTCTCGTCGCCGATGAGGTCGCCGATCTCGTCGAGGGCCAGTTCCAGCCTCACGCCCAGGTAGGGCTCGCTCTCGCTCGTCACGCAGACCTGGCCGCACACCGGCAGGTCGACCGAGGTGACGAGGTAGTGCATCGGGTCGTACACGTAGATGTCGTCGCCCACGATGATCCGCTTGGAGCCCTGCGCGATGAGCCCCAGCGCCGGGGACGCGAAGCCGTGCTTGGGCCCTTCGGGCTTGCGGATGCAGAACACCTGCAGGCCGGGCACGGCCGTGACGACCGTGCCCTCCTGGCCTCGGGTGATGTGCTCGATGAGCGCCACCAGTTCCTTGCGGGCGTCGTCGAGTTCGGGTTCCAGCGGCATCGGCTGGGCGATGGCGGCTGCGATTTCGGGTGTTTCGTCGGACATGTTCGGGCACCTTGTCACGATGGGGCCGGCAGGAACCGGCAGGCAGGGGCGGATTGCCCCCTGGAGGAATGAGCGGATCGGAGCTTAGCGCCGCTCTCCCCGCTTCGCACGCGCCGCGGGGGAGGTCTGGAGAAATAGGCAAGACCTTTGCAGGAACGCGCGCGCCGGCGGCCGGGCCGCGGCGGGATACTTTTTCAGGCCTTCCGTGCTCCTGCGGCATCTACCGGACCGGGCACGGACGCCTCCATCGCAAAGGAACATTTCTCCATGCAGTACCGCAAATTCGGCCGCACCGGCCTTTTCGTTTCCGAACTGTGCCTCGGCACCATGACTTTCGGCGGCTCCTCCGGCATCTGGGGCCAGATCGGCAACCTCCAGCAGTCAGAAGCCGAGGGGCTGATCGGCCGCTCGCTGGACGCCGGTATCAACTTCATCGACACGGCGGACGTGTATTCCGAAGGCCAGTCCGAAGTCATCACTGGCCAGGCGCTGAAGAACCTCAAGGTGCCGCGCGACAGCTTCGTGCTGGCCACCAAGGTGCTGGGCGAAACCGGCAGCAAGGGCGTCAACTCCGCCGGCGCCTCGCGTTTTCACATCATGGACGGCGTGAAGGCCAGCCTGCAGCGCCTGCAGCTGGACCACATCGACCTGTACCAGATCCACGGCTTCGACCCCGTCACGCCCATCGAGGAAACCGTGCACGCGCTCGACAACCTGGTTCGCCAGGGCCACGTGCGCTACGTGGGCGTCTCGAACTGGGCGGCCTGGCAGATCGCCAAGGCGCTGGGCATCGCCGAGCGCGACCGGCTGGCGCGCTTCGAGTCGCTGCAGGCCTACTACACCATCGCCGGGCGCGACCTGGAGCGCGAGCTGGTGCCGCTGCTGCGCAGCGAGAACGTCGGCCTGATGGTGTGGAGCCCGCTGGCGGGCGGCCTGCTGAGCGGCAAGTACGGCCGCGACACCGAAGCGGAGAAAGGCAGCCGCCGCACCACCTTCGACTTTCCGCCGGTGAACGTCGAACGCGCCGACGACTGCATCGACGTGATGCGCCAGCTGGCGGAAGCACGCGGCGTGTCGGTCGCGCAGATCGCGCTGGCATGGCTGCTGCACCAGCAGGTGGTGACCAGCGTGATCATCGGCGCCAAGCGCGCCGAGCAGCTGGACGACAACATCGCGGCCACCGCCATCAAGCTCACGGCCGACGAGCTCGCCACGCTGGACAAGGTGAGCGCGCTGCCGGCCGAATACCCCGGCTGGATGCTCGAGCGCCAGGGCGGCGTGCGCGGCAAGCGGCTGGAAGAGTCAGGCCGCCGCGGCTGAGGCCGTCGTCTCCGACGTCTCCCGCATCGGGTGACGCGCGGCATGCGCCGCCGTCGCCCGCAGCGCGCGCAGGTCGATGTGGCGGGCGGCGCCGGCCGCATCGGGCCGCTCCAGGTGCGGCACGATGCCGAGCAAGGGCGCGCCGATCCGCGCGCGCAGGGTCTGCAGGTTGGCCTGCGGCGCGAGCATCGACGGATCGACCATGCTCGCCACCCAGCCCGCCAGCACCAGCCCTCGGGCGCGGATGGCCTCGGCGCTCAGCAGCGCATGGTTGAGGCAGCCCAGCCGCAGGCCGACCACCAGGATCACGGGCAGGCCCAGTGCCACGGCCAGGTCGGCGCTGTCGAGGTCGTCGCCAAACGGCACGCAGAAGCCGCCCACGCCCTCCACCACTACGGCATCGGCACGCGCCGAAAGCTCGTCGAACGCCGAAAGCATCGGCTGCAGCTCGATGCGCACGTCTTCCTGCCGCGCCGCGAGGTGTGGCGACATCGGCGCGCGCAGCAGGTACTGGCAACGCAGCGCCAGCGGGGCATCGACGTTGCCGGCGGCGCGCAGCTGCTCCACGTCTTCGTTGCGCCATTCACCGTCGATTTCTTCCAGCCCCGCCGCCACCGGCTTCATGCCGACCGCGCGCAGGCCCGAGCCGGCCAGCAGGCTCAGCATGGCGCTGCTGACGAGCGTCTTGCCGATGCCGGTGTCGGTGCCGGTCACGAACCACGCCCGGTGCGTCATGCGGCTTCCTTCGCAGGCCGGAACAGGGCCTCGCCCAATGCATCGACCAGCCGCGCGACATCGCCTTCGCCGTGGCTGGCCGACAGCGCGATGCGCAGCCGCGCGGTGCCTGCCGGCACGGTGGGCGGGCGGATCGCTCCGACGCGCAGGCCGTGGCCGTCGAGCTGCGCCATGATCCGCATCGCGCGTGCGTTGTCGCCCACGATCAGCGGTTGGATCGCAGTGGGCGACTCGGCCAGCCATGCGCTGCCGTCCGCCGGCAGCACCGCCTTCAGGCCGCTGCGCAACTGCGCGATGCGCGCCAGCAGCCGGGCGCGACGCTCAGCGCCCTCCTCGCCCTCGATGAGCGCCAGGCTCGCAAGCAGCGCATGCGCAACCGCCGGCGGTGCGGCCGTGGTGAAGATGTACGGCCGCGCGCGCTGCACCAGATAGTCGACGACGGTGCGGTGCGCCGCCACGAAGGCACCCGACACGCCCGCCGCCTTGCCCAGCGTGCCGACCAGCACCAGCCGCTCGGAGCGCAGGCCCAGGGCTTCGGGTACGCCGCGCCCCGTGGCGCCGAGCACGCCGAAGCCGTGCGCGTCGTCGATCACCAGCCATGCGTCGTGCCGCTCGGCCAGCGCGAGCAGTTCGGGCACCGGCGCGATGTTGCCGTCCATGCTGAACACCGCGTCGCTCACGATGATCTTCACCGGCGCATCGCAGCTGGCGAGCTGGGCGTCGAGCGCGGCCACGTCGCAATGCGGATAGCGCTCGACGCGCGCCTTGGCGAGCCGCGCGCCGTCGATCAGCGAAGCGTGGTTGAGCGATTCCGAGAAGATGACCGCATCGGCCCCGCCCAGCGCCGACAGCACCGCGAGGTTGGCCATGTAGCCGGTGCAGAAGAACAGGCTTCGCGCCTGCGGGATGAAGGGCGACATCCAGTCCGCGAGCCTTTCCTCGAGCTGCGCGTGGGCGCGCGAGTGGCCGAGGATCAGGTGCGAGCCGCCGCTGCCCGTGCCGTAGAGCGCGGCGCCTTCGGCCCATGCCTTGGCGAGCGCCGGATGCGCCGCGAGGCCGAGGTAGTCGTTGCTGCTGAAGCCGAGCATGGTGCGCGGCGCGGCGGCGCCTGCCAGCGTGAGGGTCTGCTCCGGCGCGCAGGCTGTTTCGGCAATCTGCCTCCTGCGGCGCAGCGACATGGCATCGAGCGCGTCGATCTCTTCCTGCAGGCGGTCAAGCAAGCGCGACATCGTGGGTTCCTTCCTTCGGGTTGTTTTCCATGGTGGCCTTCAGCGTGGCCAGCGTGCCGTCGACCAGCCGGTCGATCTCGCCGTCGCCTATCGCGTAGGGCGGCATCAGGTACACGGTGTTGCCGATCGGCCGCATCAGCAGCCCCTGCGCGCGCGCTGCCAGGTGGAAGCGCTCGGCGAAGCGCGCACCCGGCTCGCGCACGTCGAAGGCGGTGATCATTCCGCGCTGCCGCAGGTGGTCTACAGGCTGGCCTTTGAGCCCGTCGCGCAGCCGCTGCAGCAGCCGGGCCGCGCGGTCGCGGTTGCGTCGCAGCGCGTCTTCCGACTCGAACAGGTCGAGCGTGGCCAGCGCAGCACGGCAGGCCAGCGCGTTGCCGGTGTATGAATGCGAATGCAGGAAGCTGCGCGCCGCGTCGTCGTCGACGAAGGCGTCGTGAATGGCGTCGCGCGTCATCACCAGCGCGAGCGGCAGATAGCCGCCGCTGATGCCTTTCGACAGGCAGAGGAAGTCGGGCCAGATGCCAGCCTGCTCGCAGGCGAAGAAGCTGCCGGTGCGCCCGCAGCCCACCGCGATCTCGTCGGCGATGAGGTGCACGCCGTGGCGGTCGCACAGGGCGCGTACGAGCCGCAGGTACTCGGGATCGTGCATCGCCATGCCGGTAGCGCACTGCACCAGCGGCTCGACGATCACGGCGGCGATGGTGCCGTGCTGTTCGGCCAGCAGCGCCTCGAGTTCGGCGGCCGCGCGGCGTGCGACATCGGCCGCGCCCTCGCCCGCACGTGCGTTGCGCGCGTTGGGCGAGGCGACCAGGTGCGCGTTCGCGAGCAAGGGCGCATAGGCGTCGCGGAACACCGGTACGTCGGTCACGTGCAGCGCGCCCAGCGTTTCGCCGTGATAGCCCTGCTTCAGCGCGACGAAGCGCCGCTTGCCGCTACGACCCGCGTTGCGCCAGAAGTGGAAGCTCATCTTCAGCGCGATCTCCACCGCCGAAGCGCCGTCTGACGCATAGAAGCAGTGGCCCAGCGCCAGCCCCGTGAGCGCGGAGAGCCGCTCGGCCAGCTCCACCGCGGGCGCGTGCGTGCAGCCGGCGAGCATCACGTGCGACAGCGTGTCGAGCTGCTGCTTCAGTGCGTCGTTGATCGCGGGATGTGCGTGCCCGAAGAGATTGACCCACCACGAACTGGTGGCGTCCATGTAGCGCCGGCCTTCCTGGTCGAAGAGCCACACGCCCTCGCCGCGCGCGATGGGCAGCGGCGGCACCGCTTCGAGCCGGATGCTCTGCGTGCACGGATGCCAGACGTGGAGCCGGCTGCGCCGCTGCAGATCGGCATTGGAGGATGAGGAGAAAGCAGTCTTCGGAGGCACCCGCGCAGTCCTTTCGTGAGGGCAAGGCGCGGGATCGTATAGACGCGTTCACGGGGCGGCAAACCACCGCGCCGCGCGTGAAATGACGGGCCGATCAGCGACGTTCAGCGGCGTAGCGCCCGCGTTGGGAGCAACGTCGCGGAACAAGCCGGCTTCCTGCGTTCGCGGCTGCGTGGCGGGAAAACGCAAGTTGTCCGGCTGGCGCCAGAAACAGGTCATGAATGTCCGGTTTCCGGGCCTTCGCGGCGAAGCAAGCGGATTTCGGACATGCACGATGGCTGGTTTCAGCAGCCCGCGCCAGGCAGCTCAGCCCGAGCTCTTTCTAACCAGTGCCACGATGTAGTCGCGCAGCGGAATCTCGCCTCGCACGGGCTTCACGGGCGGCTCGTAGTGCTCGTCCAGCGTGGCGCGCGTCATGGCGGCGTACGACCTGGCGGCGGCACCGGAAAAACCCAGCGACTCGAACGCCTGCTCCAGTTGCGCACGCGGCGTCTCGACCAGTTCCACCGGCTTTCCCAGCGCCTCCGAAAAAGCCCGCGCCACGTCGCCGGGCGAATAGCGCTGCGGCCCTTCGACATGGTGCGGCCCGGAGGATTCGGCCGGGCCGAGCATCAGCTTCGCGGCGAACTGGCCGAGATCGTGCGGCGCCACCATCGGCAGCCTGAAGTCGGCGGGGAACATGCTGTAGACCTTGCCCTCCTTGCGCGCGGTGTCCAGCGAGGCGTCCCAGTTGCTCATGTAGTAGGCGGCGCGGATGGCGCTGAACGGCACCGGCCCGGCACCCAGCGCCTGTTCCATGTCGTACAGCACGCCCAGGTCGCCAAGGCCTTCGCCGGGCTGCGCTCCGTAGGTCGACTCTGCAACGATCTTCTCGGGCCTGCAGCCTTCGAGCGCCGAAAGAATGGCGCGCAGGCTCCTGTGCTCCTCGGCCACCGTGTCGGTGGCCGGCGCCGCAGGCGGGTTCAGCACGAAGACGCGATGTCCGCCCATGAAGATGCGGTGCAACGCGTGCGTGTCGAACACGTCGGCCTGCACCACGTGCGCGCCCTTGGTACGCAGGGCCTCGGCCTTGTGCGCGTCGCGCGTGACCACCGTTACCGGCTCGCTGCGCTCGAGCAGGGCCTGAGCCAGCGCCGAGCCGACGTGGCCGGTCGCTCCGAGGATGATGTGCATCGGCGGCTCCCGTCGGTTCAGCCGCGCTTCTCGGCGTTGCGCTTGCGCGTGGCGGCGGCCTTCTTCGCCGAGGCCGACCGCTCGGCCGCCGTGCGGTGCGCCGCTGCCGCGCCGCCCAGCCTTCCGCCCTTGCGCGAAGGCCCGTGGTTCTCGGCCTTGCCTCGGCCGGAGCCGCTCTTCTTGCCGCCGCCGGTCTCGGCATTCACCGTGGCCCAGGCGCGGCGCTCGGCCTCGCCCTTGCCCACGCCGCGATGCTCGTAGCCTTTCTCGATGTGTTCGGCCTGTCGCTTCTGCTTGTCCGTGTAGGACGACTTGTCGCCTCTGGGCATGCCTTGCTCCTGCGGTTGGTTGAGGAGCTTCCATGCTGGGCGCGCCGCGCGCGCCGTGGGTAAGAAGACGCGCGCGCCGGGCGTCAGCGTTGTCCGGCGTTCCCCTGCACTCAGGAGCTCGGCTTCATGCGCCGCAGGTGCGCCAGCATCTCCTCGCGGACCACGCCGGTGATGTGGCTGCGCCGCCCGTTCTCCAGCATGCCGACGCGACGCGCCACCGGCCTGCCGGGCAGCTGCAGCACGCTCAGCGCCGGATCGCTCTCCCAGTCGAAGTTCTTCAGCAGCGGCACCATGCTGAAGCCGACGTTCTTGCGTACCAGCTCGGCAATGGCCAGCAGCGAGTTGAGCTCCAGGAACTCCTTGGGCACCAGCTGCAGGCGCCGCAGGATGCGGTCGATGCGCGCGCCGGTGGGCGTGCGCCGGTCGAAGCGGATGAAGGGCTGGGTCGCGAACAGGGTCGCGATGCTCGCGTCCGGCGAGGCGATGCTCGAGTTGGCAAGTACCGTGAGCGTCTCGTCGTAACACGGCGTCCACAGCAGGCCCGGCGCCTCGGGCCATTGCCGCTCGACGACCACGGCCGCATCGAGCTCGCCGCTCACCACGTCCTGCATCAGCTGGGTCTGCTCCCGCACGCGCAGCTCGACTTCGAGGTTCGGATGCAGCGACTTGAGCTGCGCCAGCGTGCTCGACAGCAGGCCCATGGCGGTGATGAGCGAGCCGAGCTTGATGGTGCCCGCGATCTGCCGCTGGTCCTGCAGGTCGCGGCGCATGGACTCGTACTGCGCGAGCAGCTCCTCGGCGCGCGGCAGCAGCAGATGCCCCGCAGGGCTCAGCACCATGGTGCGGCCCGTCTTGTCGAACAGCGTCTTCTTCAGCTCTGCCTCGAGCGCGCGCATCTGCTGGCCCACGGCCGCCTGGGTGAGCGCGACCTGGTCGGCCGCCGCCGCGAAGGAACCGCCGCGGGCCGCGGCGACGAAGGTGCGAAGGAATCGGATGCTGCTCATGCCCGGGCACGCATTGGCGAATAAGAAAGAATTTGTTTATTAATTCTAAATATTTTTTAAATTTATTTTTTCCTGTGCTTGCAAAACAATGCGGGCCAAGGTCGTCGCCTTAGCGCCTTCAGGCGGCAGGCAGATGACAGGATCACCCCGAAAAGCAAGCACTCCATGACCGCCCTCCAATACTTTCCCCTTGTCGATGTTTCCGGTACGCCACGCGAGCGCGGCCTGCAGCACGGCCGCGCCGTGCCCGAGCGCGTGGCCGGCGGCGTCGCGCTCTACCGCGCGCAGCTCGGCCGCCGCGGCCTGGACGACGCCACCATCCGCCGCCTGGCGCAATCGATGCTCCCGCTGATCGAGGCCTACGACGCGAGCTACCTCGAGGAGATGCGCGGCATCGCCGAAGGCGCGGGCGTGCCGCTCGAAGACATCGTGATGATCAACTGCCGCACCGAGATGCTCTTCGGCTACGCCGACATGAAGCGCTCCCCCGAACCCGCTGCGGATGCGCCCCCCTCGGAGGACGGTGACTGCACCGGCCTCGTCGTGCTGCCCGCGCGCTCGGCCACCGGCCGCCTGATGCACGCCCACAACTGGGACTGGCGCCAGGAATGCGTGGACACCGGCATCGTGCTGCGCATCCGCAACGCCGGCGGCCCCGACATGCTCACCTTTACCGAGGCCGGCGCGCTCGCGCGGCACGGCTTCAACAGCAACGGCGTGTCGCTCACCGGCAATTCGCTGACCTGCCATGAAGACTTCCAGAAAGGCGCCGGCGTGCCGCTCGTGCTGCTGCGCCGCCGCGTGCTGGAAGCCGCGAACCTCGCGCAGGCGATGAAGACCATCTGGGCTTCCAAGCGCTACTGCGCCAACAACATGATCCTGGCCCAGTCCACCGGCAACGACGGCTCGGGCATCAGCCTCGAGACCTCGCCCGGCGAGATCTTCTGGACCTTGCCCGAGAACGACCTGCTGGTGCACGCCAACCACTGGATGTCGCCCGCCGCCGTCGTGAAGCTGCGCGACCCCGGCCTGCCGCAGCGGCCCGACAGCATCTACCGCCAGCACCGCGTGGAGAACGCCCTGCGCCGCGCCGGAGACCGCATCGACTGGAGCCACGTCAAGGCCGCGCTGGCCGACGAGTTCGGCAAGCCCGACGGCGTGCTGCGCACACCGAAGCCGGCCGACTTCAGCAGCATCTCGGCCACCGTCGCCACCACGCTCATGGACGCGGCCAACCGCGTCATGTGGGTGGCGCGCAAGCCCTACGAAGCCCGCAATTTCCAGGAATACACGCTCTGATCGCCCCGCACTCCATGAACACCAGCACTCCCGCCGAAGCACCCACGGCCTTTGCCGACCAGCGCGCCCGCGCCATCTACGACCTGGGCCCCAGCACCATCTACGCCTCGCGCAGCGACCCGCGCTTTTCCTACTGCACCTACGTGCCCGAGCACGTCGGCAAGCCCGGCACGCGGCCGATGCAGCTGGTGGTGGTGGTGCACGGCACCGGCCGCGCCTTCGTCAACTACCGCGAGGCCTTCAGCGGCTTCGCCAGGTGGAACGACTGCATCGTGCTGTGCCCGCTGTTCCCGGCCGGCGTGCGCGGCGACGGCAACCGCGACGGCTTCAAGCACCTGATCGAGGCCGACATCCACTACGACCGCATCCTGCTGGACATGGTCGAAGAAGTGGCGGAGAAGTTCGGCTGCGACTTCAGCCGCTTCGCCCTCTTCGGCTATTCGGGCGGCGGCCAGTTCGCCAACCGCTTCGCGATGCTGCACCCCGAGCGCCTGTGGGCCGTGTCGATCGGCGCGCCGGGCTCGGTCACGCTGATCGACCCCGAGCAAGGCTGGTGGGTGGGCACGAAGGATTTCGCGGACCGCTTCGGCAAGCCGATGAACCTCGAGGCCCTGCGCCGCGTGCCGGTCCACATGATCGCCGGCAAGGCCGACATCGAGACCTGGGAGATCACGCACCGCGAGGGCGGCAAGTACTACATGCCCGGTGCCAACGATGCCGGCCGCACCCGGCCCGAGCGGCTGGAAACGCTGCGCCGCTCCTTCGAGGCGGCGGGCGTCAAGGTGAGCTTCGACCTGCTGGACAACGTGCCGCACAACGGGCTGGCCTGCGTGGACCACGTGCAGGACTTCTTCGCCCAGGCGCTGCAGGCGGTGCGCGCAGCGCCGTCCCCGGCCTGAGGCCACCGCAGGCAACGACCAAGGAAGACTGCACATGTTCCGCTTCGCAGCCTCCCGCATCGCGATGGCGATCCCCACACTGCTGATCGTGGCGGTGTCGGTGTTCGTGCTGATACGGCTGATTCCCGGCGACCCCGCGCAGCTGCTGCTGGGCGACCTCGCCACGCCCGCCAGCCTGGCCGAGCTGCGCGAGCGCCTCGGCCTCGACCGCTCCGTGCCGGCGCAGTTCGGCATCTGGTTCGGCCACGTGCTGCAGGGCGACCTGGGCACGTCCATCAACACCGGGCAGGACGTGCTCTCGCTCGTGACCGACCGCTTTCTCATCAGCGGCCGCATCGTGCTGGTGGCCGTGGCGCTGGCCGCGATGGTGGCTGTGCCCGCCGGCATGATCGCCGCGTGGAAGCAGAACCGCTCGCCCGACCTGCTGCTGGTGGGCGCGGCGACGCTGCTGGTGTCCATTCCGACCTTCTGGCTCGGCCTGCTGCTTCTGCTGCTGTTCGGCCTGAAGCTGGGCTGGCTGCCGGTGGTGGGCTACGTGGGCATTTCCGAAGACTGGAAGAACGGCCTGCTCTATCTGGTGCTGCCGATACTCACGCTGTTCCTGCACGAGATCGGCGTGCTGATGCGCATGGCGCGCGCCAGCACGCTCGAGGTGCTGCGGCTGGACTACATCACCCATGCGCGCGCCAAGGGCCTGTCGGAGCGTGCGGTGCTGATGCGCCATGCCTTCCGCAACGCCTTCGGCCCGACCTGGACGCTGATCGGCCTGGTGCTGGGCAACCTGCTCGGCGGCATCGCGGTGGTGGAGACGGTGTTCACCATTCCGGGCCTGGGCCGGCTGCTGGTCGACGCGATCTTCGCGCGCGACTACCCGGTGATCCAGGGCTGCCTGCTCTTCGTGGCGGTGATCTACGTGGTGGTGAACCTCGTCATCGACCTTTGCTACCCCTTCTTCGACCCTCGAGTGGCCGTCGAATGACAACGATGAAACGCAAGAAGCGCATTCCCCTCAACGCACTGATCGGCATCGCCATCGTCGGCCTGATCGTGGCCGCGGCGCTCGTCAGCCTCGTGTGGACGCCGCACGATCCGCTGCGCATCAACTTCGGCTCGCGCCTGAAGCTGCCCGGCGGCGCCTTCCCGCTGGGCACCGACGAATTCGGCCGCGACGAGCTCTCGCGACTCATGGCCGGCGCCGCCACCAGCGTGTGGATCGCGACGCTGACGGTCGGCTTCTCGATCGTGATGGGCAGCATCGTCGGCGTGCTGACGGGCTTCCTGCGCGGCTGGACCGACCGCATCGTGATGGCCTTCAACAACGCGCTGCTGGCCTTTCCGGGCCTGCTGCTGGCGCTGGGGCTGCTCGCGGTGGTGGGCGCGAACCAGTACGGCATCGTGCTGGCGCTCGGGCTGGCCTACACGCCCTCGGTGACGCGCATCGTGCGCGGCACGGTGCTGTCGCTGCGCGAGAAGGAGTTCATCGAATCCTCGCGCGTGCTGGGCAACTCCGAGCTCTACACCATGGTGCGCCACGTGCTGCCCAACTGCACCGCGCCGCTCACGGTGCTGGCCACGTCGATGTTCGGCTGGGTGATATTGGCCGAGAGCGCGCTGTCCTTCCTCGGTCTGGGCGTGCCGCCGCCGGCACCCACCTGGGGCAACATGCTCGCTTCTGCCCGCCCGTTCATGGCGCAGGCCAGCTATCTCTCGATTCTTCCGGGCCTGTGCATCGCGCTGACGCTGCTGGGCATCAACCTGCTGGGCGACGCGGTGCGCGACTGGCTCGATCCGCGCATGAAGGGCGTCCAATGAGTTCACAGGCAACCCCACTGGTCAGCGTGGAAGGGCTGACGATCACCGTCGGCGCCGGCGGGCGAGAGATCGTGCGCAACGTGTCCTTCGACATCGCGCCGGGCGAGATGGTCGGCATCGTCGGCGAATCGGGCAGCGGCAAGACGCAGGCCGCGCGCGCCGTCATGGGACTCACGCCCCCGCCGCTGGTGCGCGCCGCCGGGCGCATCCTGTTCGAGGGCGAAGACCTGGCACAGGCGAAGCCGGCGCGGCTGCGCGAACTGCGCGGCGCGCGCGTGGGCATGGTGTTCCAGGAGCCGATGACCTCGCTGAACCCGTCGATGACCATCGGCAGGCAGCTCGGCGAAGCGCTCGCGCTGCACCGGCGCAACCTGTCGCCGGCAGTACGGCAGGAACGCATCCTCGACATGCTGGCGCGCGTCGGCATCCGCGACCCCAAGGGCACGCTCGATGCGTGGCCGCACGAGTTCTCGGGCGGCATGCGGCAACGGATGATGCTGGCCTCGGTGATGCTGCTGGAGCCCGCGCTGCTCATCGCCGACGAGCCCACCACCGCGCTCGACGCCGTGGTGCAGCGCGATGTGCTGGAACTCATGGTCGGCCTCACGCGCGAACACAGCACCGCCGTGCTGATGATCAGCCACGACCTGCCGATGGTGGCCCGCTTCACCCAGCGCATGGTCGTGATGCGCCACGGCGAGGTGAAGGAAACCGGCCGCACCGACGAGATGCTCGAACGTCCGAAGCACGAATACACCCGCGAGCTGCTGCAGGCCATGCCCCGCCGCCTGCCCGCGCGGCAGGTGACCGACCAGGCACCGGTGGTCGAGGTGCGCAACCTGGTGGTCGACTACGCGGGTCATCGCCGCCTGTTCGCCAAGGCCACGCCCAAGCGAGCGCTGCACGGCATCGACCTCGTCGTGCGGCCGCGCGAGGTGGTCGCGGTGGTCGGCGGCTCGGGTTCCGGCAAGACCACGCTGGGCCGCACCATCGCCGGGCTGCTCAAGCCCAGCGGCGGCGAGATCCTCTTCAACGGCCGGCCCATCCTGCGCTCCGACGCCGGCTGGTCCGACTACCGGCTGCAGTGCCAGATGGTGTTCCAGGACCCGTACGCCTCGCTCGATCCGCGCATGACCATCGGCCAGCTCGTGGGCGAAGGCCTGCGACTGGTCAAGGGCATGCCGGCGCCCGACAAGGCCCGCCGCGTGCAGGAGGTGCTCGACGAAGTGGGCCTGGGCACGGGCTTCGCGCAGCGCTACGCGCACGAACTCTCGGGCGGGCAACGCCAGCGCGTGGCCATCGCGCGCGCTATCGTGCGGCGGCCGAGCTTCGTCATTGCCGACGAGCCGGTGTCGGCACTCGACGTGACGGTGCGCGCGCAGGTGCTGGAGCTGTTCGCCGAGCTGCAGAAGCGCCACGGTTTCTCGTGCCTCTTCATCAGCCATGACCTCGGCGTGGTCGAGCAGGTCGCCGACCGTGTGATCGTGATGCAGGACGGCCGCATCGTCGAGCAGGGCTCGCGCGACACCGTGTTCGATGCGCCGCAGCAGGACTACACGCGCAAGCTGCTGTCCGCCATTCCGGCGCTGGAGCCGACAACCGGCGGCGGCGTGCGGCTGCGCTGGCGCTTCGGGGCCGAGTCCCCTGCCCCGGCCACCGTTACGGCCTCTCCGTCCGCCCCGGCCTTCGCCTGATTTCCTTTCTTGTCATCGCACCGCAGGAGTTCCTCATGTCCCGCTTCTTCAACTTCCGCCACGCCGCCATCGCGGCAGCCTGCCTTGCCGCATCGGGCGCCTTCGCGCAGACCAGCATCACCGTGGCCCAGCCCGCCGACATCCGCTCCACCAACCCCGGCGTGAACCGTGACAACACCACCGACGGCGTGGTGCTCAACATCGTCGAGGGGCTGGTCGGCTATCGCATGGACGGCAGCGTGGGCCCGCTGCTGGCGCAGTCGGTCGACGTGTCGAAGGACGGCCTGACCTACACCTTCAAGCTGCGCAAGGGAGTGAAGTTCCACAACGACGCCCCGCTGACCTCCGCCGACGTGGCCTGGAACTGGAAGCGCTACATGGACCCGAAGACCGACTGGCGCTGCACCGCCGAGTACGACGGCCGCAACGGCCTGAAGGTGGTGGAAACCACCACGCCCGACGACAGCACCTTCGTGATGAAGATCAACAAGCCTTCGGCCGTGTTTCTCGACACGCTCGCGCGCACCGACTGCGGCATGACGGCCATCCTGCACAAGAGCTCGGTGAAGGCCGACGGCAGCTGGGACAAGCCCGTGGGCACCGGCCCCTTCAAGTTCGTCGAGTGGAAGCGCGGCGAATACGTCACGCTGGCGGCCTTCAAGGGCTACACCTCGACGCCCGGCGCCACCAAGTCCGACGGATACGTCGGCCTGAAGGCGCCGCTGGTGGACTCGGTGAAATTTCTCGTCGTGCCCGACGCGGCCACCGCGGCGGCGGGCCTGAAGTCCGGCGCCATCGACGCCGGCCAGATCACGGCGAGCGACGCGCAGGAGCTCAAGAACGACCGCAACCTCACGGTGCAGGCACCGCCCCAGGCCGTCAAGAACGTGCTGTTGATCCAGACGCGCGACCCGCTGCTGAAGAACCAGAAGCTGCGCCAGGCGATCGCGGCCTCGCTCGACATCGAACAGATCGCGGCGGCCGCTTCCGAGGGGCTGGGCTCGGTCAACAACTCCGCCATCCACAAGGGCTCGGCCTTCTACAGCGCCGCCCAGAAGAAGGGCTGGCGCTACGACCCCGCGCAGGCCGCGAAGCTGCTGCGCGAGGCCGGCTACAAGGGCGAGAAGATCACCATCCAGACCAACAAGCGCGCCCACGTGCCCAGCTATACGGTGGCGGTGCTGGCGCAGGCCATGATGCAGTCGGTGGGCATCAATGCGCAGATCGAGGTGCTCGAATGGGCCACGCAGCTCGACCGCTACAACAGCGGCAACTACCAGATGAGCTCGTTCAGCTATTCCTCGCGCCTCGATCCGGCGCTGAGTTACGAGCAGTTCTCGGGCCCGAAGGACAAGCAGGCGCGCAAGGTGTGGGACGACCCGCAGGCGCAGAAGCTGATCGACGAGAGCTTCGCCGAGTCCGACCCGAAGAAGCGCCAGGTTCTCTTCGACCAGATCCACGCGCTGATGATCCAGCAGGTGCCGATGGTGATGCTGTTCAACGACCTCGACGCATGGGCCGTGCGCAAGCGCGTGAGCGGCTTCGCGGTGTGGGAAGGCAAGCCGCGCCTCTGGGGCGTTTCGGTCGCCGCTGCGCGCAGCTAGCGCGCTGCCGCTCAGGCCGGCAGGACCTTGGCGAGGTCCGCCTTCAGGCTCGTGGCGCGTTCCGGCGCGCGCGCCAGGCCGGCGTCGACCAGCGCCTGCGCCCGCTCGCGGTCGCCCAGGTGCACCGCGATGCGCGCGAGATGCAGCGCCGTTCGCGCGTGGATCTGGCCCGGATCGGTTTCGCGCAGCATCTGCTCGAAGCTCTGCGGGTAGCTGCCATGCCGGGCGAAGAAGGCACGGCCCGGGCCGGCCCATTCGCTCACGATGAATTCCACGTTTTCCTCGGCCTGCTCCTTCGACGTGCCGTAGGCCCAGCCGAAGGCCGGTCCGGGCGGCGGCTCCATGCGGTCGCGGAAGACGCAGCCTGCCTCCTCCATCTCCTCGGGCGCCACCGTGCCGCCGCCTTCGCTCGGCAGGAAGGCCAGGTGCGCGCCGAGGTTGAGGTAGCAGGCCTTGCCGCCGCTCGCGCCCTGCACGTTGAACACATGGATCAACGGCCCGTCGATGCGGCGCAGCGTCTGGCCGGAGCCCTGGAAGCCTTCGGCCTTCAGCACGGGATACAGCTTCTGCGAGAGCAGCTTGAGGAAAGTGGTGCGGTTCATGTGCGGGACAGCCTCCGGGTACGCAAGGTGATCGAGTATCGCAAGGCCTTCGTCGGCGCGATGGCGTGCTGCCACTCCCAGCGAGCCGGACCGCGCAGCAGGTACACGGAGCGCGGCTCGATCAGGAATTCGAGCGTGGCGGGCCCCGATGCCGGCGCGCCGCGCACGTAGGGCCGGAACTGCATCACCGCGTCGTCTTGCAGCGAGACGCCGATGATGTCCTCGAAGTCCGGCACGTCGCGGTGCCAGCCCAACGGCGTGCCGGGCCGGTACTCGGCGATCAGCATGTGGGTGAGTTCCTCGGGCGCCATGCCGGCCCACGCCGCTGCCTTCGCCCGCAGCGGATGCAGCGCTTCGGGCAGCGGCGCGCCGGGCTTCAGGCGGTTGGTGTCGAAGTCGTAGCTGCCGCCGAAGCTGGTGCCCCGGCGCCGCGCCGTGTATTCCTTGTAGCGCATCTCCTTGAGCGGCAAGGCCTGCACGATGCGCAGCAGCCCGGCTTCTTCCTCGCGCGACAGGAACCCGCTTTCATAGCGCAGTCCCTCGATGGCGGCCACCGGCGCCTCGCCGAACAGATCGGGTTGGCCGGCATGTTCGAGGCGTCTGGTGGCGCGCGTCATCTGGTCTGTCTTCTTACCGTCAAGCCGCTACGGTCGCCACACGCGAACCCAGTCGACTTCCATGGTCGCGTTGGTGCTCGCGCCCAGCGGGCCGTAGCCGCCGGGCGGAATGAGGCCCGCCCAGCCGCCGTTCTTGATCTCGCAGGTGAGCTTGATGTATTCGTCGTTCAGGGAAATGCCTTCCTTGATGGTCGCGTACGGCGTCTCCGCGCCGTCGAGGTAGAACTGGTATCCCTCCGGCGTCCAGAGCACACCCACCGTGTGCCAGCTGGAGAACGACTGCTTTTCCGGCAGCCGCTGCGGACCGCTGCCGCGGGAGATCGTCTTTCCGTTCTCGTAGCCGTTCCAATGCACCGCGCTCGAGAACTCGTTGCTGATGTCCGCTGCGTTGTCCTTCGAAACCGCCCGGTGCTCGATGATGTCGACTTCCACGCCGGCGGCCGGATTCGGCGGCTCGGCCGCCCTGTTGGCCTGGGACATCAACCAGACCGCTCCCCACTGCCCCGGCCTGGATGCGAAACGGACGCTGGCCTCGATGTATCCGAAGCGGAATTCGTAGAGACCTCTGGTGATCAGCCACCCCGTGTGGTGCCTGCCGGTCGACGAGTCCGTGTAGGTCGAGATCTTCAGGACGCTGTTCTCGACTTTCACGGCTTCGACCGTCTGGAATGCGTCGTCGCGAACGTTGGTGCCCAGGCTCCACCTGGCGCGGTCTACGGCACTGCCCTCGAACTCGTCGTGCCATGCGAGCTTGTAGCCATCCGCCGACTTGGGCGCATGCGACACCACCAACTGAGTGCTTGATCGCGCCGTTCCTCCGGCCGTCCGGACGGAGATCTCGCCGGTCTTGGCCGACTCGGGCACGGTCGCTGAAATCTGGCTCACGGAGTCGACGCGGAGCTTCGTCGCAGGCACCCCGCCGAAACTGACGAAGGTATTCGAGTCGAATTCGGCACCCGTGATGACAATTACGTTTCCTCGTATTGCAAGGGCCGGAGAAAAAGAATGGATGACCGGATTTTTTGCCAGAGGCGGTGGTGGCGGCGATGTGGCCAAGGTTTGCGTTGATGCGGTCGAAGATGTGTTTTCTGCAGCCGGATTTGTTACTGGAAGCGAAAAACTCCCGCCGTTTACGCTGCCGCCAGAATTCCCTCCTCCGCATCCGGCAACAACTGAAGTTCCCAATAGCGCCGTCGCAGTTCGCGCCCCCGTTTGCAGAAATTGCCTGCGTGATTTCTCCGCGGCCACCGGTTGCTCAATCGAGCGATTTGATTCCATGGAAAGCTTTCCTCCTTGCGTGAATTTGCCTTCCAATTTTAATTTCCCCTCAAACCTCCCAATAAGATAACAATTCAATTTGTCATTTAGGCCTGCACACCCTCTTGAATTAATTCCGGCAAGCGGCACGCAAACCTTCAATAGTTTGCAATTGCGCCCGATCCGAATCGGATTCGACCTAAAGGTACGCATCGTCTTCGTGCCTCGCCAGCCGCACATGCCACCAGCGCGGCAGCAGTTCGCGGATCTCCGCGCGTGCGAAGCGGTCGTCGAGCAGGTGCAGCACGCCCCGGTCTTCCTCGGTGCGGATCACGCGGCCGGCGGCCTGCACCACCTTCTGCAGGCCCGGGTAGAGATAGGTGTATTCGTAGCCCTTGCCGAAGCGCGCCTGCATGCGCTCGCGCGTGATCTCGTTGAGCTGGTTGTATTGCGGCAGGCCGAGGCTGGCCACGAAGGCGCCGATCAGCCGGCTGCCCGGCAGGTCGATGCCCTCGCCGAAGGCACCGCCGAGCACCGCGAAGCCGACGCCCCGGCCGCCCTCCTCGAAACGCGCCACGAAATCCTGGCGGTCGGCCTCGCGCATGCCGCGCGTCTGCGTCCACACGGGCACGCCGGGGTGTCGCCGCGAAAAGGCGGCGCAGGCTTTCTCCAGGTAGTCGAAGCTGCTGAAGAAGGCCAGGTAATTGCCCGGCAGGCGCTCGAACTGCGCGCCGATGATGTCGGCCACGTCGCGCAGCGAGCCCGCCCGGTCTCGGAAGCGCGTCGACACGTGCGTTGCCACTTCGACGCGAAGCTGGGTGCTGTCGAAGGGCGAGGCGACGTCGAGCAGCGCGGTGTCTTCGGGCAGGCCCAGCGCGTCGCGGTAGAACTCGAAGGGCGACAGCGTGCCCGAGAAGCAGGTGACCGACACCGCGTCGCCGAAGCGCGTCTGGAGGAACGGCGCGGGCACCAGGTTGCGGATGGCGAGGCCGCGGTCCTGCTGGGTGGCGCCCAGCGTGCGCTCGAACACCGAATGGTCGCCGAAGGCCTCGGCCAGCCGGGCGAAGTGCAGCGCGTCGAAGAAGAAGCGCTGCAGCGGCCCCTGCGAGGCTTCGGGCGTGGCCGCGAAGTATTCGGCCATGGCGGTGTTGGCGGCCTGCAGGGTGCGCAGGAACCGCTCGGGAATCTCGTCGGCGGTTTCGTAGTCGGCCACCTGCGACTGCTGCACCGTGTCCCATTCGCGGAACAGGCGTGCCAGCGGGCCGCGCAGCGCGGCCGGCGCCGCGCGGTGCGCTTCCTCGAGCGCGCCGCCTTCGAGCTGCGCGGTGTACATGCCGCGCGCGCGCTCCAGCAGGTTGTGGGCCTCGTCCACCAGCACGGCCGCGCGCCAGTCGGCATCGCGCATGGTGGCGTAGAGGAAGGCGCTGCCGTCGAAGTAGTAGTTGTAGTCGCCGACGATGGCGTCGGCCCAGTGCGCCATTTCCTGCGCGAGGAAATAGGGGCACACCTCGTGCGTGAGTGCGATGTCGCGCAGCGCCTCGCGATCGAGCCATGCCACCTGCGCGGCCTGCTCGCGCGCGGCCGGAAGGCGGTCGTAGAAGCCTCGCGCAAGCGGGCAGGCATCGCCGTGGCAGGCGCGGTCGGGGTATTCGCAGACCTTCTCGCGGGCCGCGAGCTCGAGCACGCGCAGCCTGCCCCGCCCCTGGCCCCTGTCGAGCACGCGCAGCGCATCGAGTGCGACCGGCCGGCCGGAAGTCTTGGCCGTGAGGAAGAAGAGCCTGTCGATTCTTCGTGCCGCGCGGGCCTTGAGCATCGGGAAGATCGTGGCCAGCGTCTTGCCGATGCCCGTGGGCGCCTGCGCCATCAGGCAGCGCCCGCCCACGGCCGCGCGGTAGACGGCCTCGGCCAGTTCGCGCTGGCCGGCTCGGAAGGCGCGGTGCGGAAATTCGAGCCGCTCCAGCGTGGCGTCCAGCGCCTCGCGATGGGCGGCTTCTCTTCTCGCCCAGTCGCTGTAGCGGCCGCAAAGCTGCTCGAAGTGCTCCTTCAGCGCTTCGCGGGTGTGGTGCTCCTCGAGCACGGTCTCGTCGCCGGTGGCGAGGTCGAGGTACACCAGCGCGACCGTCATCGCGTCGTGGCCGTGCTGCTCGCAGAGCATCCAGCCGTAGGTGCGGGCCTGGGCCCAGTGCAGCGCGCGATGGTTGCCGCGGATGGCGTCGAAGTCGCCGCGGAAGGTCTTGATTTCCTCGACGCGGGCGCTGCGCGCCTCGTAGCCGTCGGCCCGCCCGCGCACGCGTAGCGCGCCGCAGCTGGCTTCGAGCCCGACCTCGCAGGCGTAGTGCTCGGGGTCGCGCCGGTGCTGCACCAGCGCATGCCCCGCCATGCCTTCGAGCGCGCTGGGCGCGGGCACGAAGCGCAGGTCGAGGTCGCCCGCCTTCGCGCCGAAGGCGCACAGCGCCTTGACGGAAACTACGTGCTCGGCAACAACGGGGGCCGCGTCTCGCGGACGGGAGGGTTCGGAGCCCATCTGGCATCAACTGTATGAAATTACAGTATAGCGACGCGAGCCGCGTCCCCGCGTCTGCCCGGGTGCCCTGACGGGGTCTTCTCCGACAGGGACACGCGTATTTATCGGCAAGACTTCATGAGTTTTGCTTACAGTTTTGCTTACGAACAGCGCCAATGAAAACTCCAACCGCGATCGACCCTGACGATTTCGAGCGTCTGCTGAGCCGCAACATCAAGCTCCCTCTGATCGGCGGTCTGTTCGGGGCGGTGGTGTTCGTCGGGCTGATCCTGTTCCTGCTATCGACCATCGGCTGGGTCGAGCACACCGACCGCGTCACCCGCGCCGCCAGCGAACTGCAGCGCCAGAGCATCGACATGGAAACCGGCATGCGCGGCTTCCTGATCACCAGCGACGAGAGCTTCCTGGAGCCGTACCAAAGCGCCCTGCCCCGCGTCAAGGCCGATACGGCCGCGCTGCGCGAGCTGGTGTCGGACAACCGGCAGCAGGTGGATCGTGTCGACCGCATCGCCGCAATCCAGAGCAGCTGGAACGAATACGCCGCCGAGCTGATCGCGGCGCACCGCAAGGGAGAGAACGCCCAGATGGTGGTGCGCCTGGGCCGGGGCAAGCGGCTGACCGACAGCATGCGCGCCGAGTTCACCGCCTTCATGGAAACCGAGCAGGCCCTGCGCTTCCAGCGCAACAACGAGGCCAACCGCACCGCCTGGTGGGTCGTCGGGCTGTTCCTGCTGTTCACACTGAGCTTCACCGGGCTGGTGGCCTACTTCGGACGGCGCCAGCTGATGCTGCTGTCGGAAAGCTACGACGTGGTGCTCAAGGAGCAGTCCGACCACGCCGACCGCCTCGCCCACGAGGCCTGGCTGCGCGGCGCGCAGACCGAACTGGTGGGCGAGCTCGTCGGCGAGCTCAGCGCACCGGACATGGGCCGCAAGATCCTCGCCTTCTTCTCGCGGCACCTGGGCACGTCGGTCGGCGCCATCTACGTGCGCGAGCGCCACGGCCCGCTGCGCCGGGCGGCCAGCTACGGCTTCTCGAGCGCCGCCGAAGCCACGCCGCAGGTCTTCTCGCCCACCGAGAGCCTGATCGGCCAGGCGGCGGCCGAACGGCGGCGCATGCTGCTCGACCCGGTCGACGCCGACTACCTGAAGGTCAACTCGGGCCTGGGCGAAATGGCACCGAAGGCGGTGCTGCTGCTGCCCGTGGCGAGCAGCGGCATGGTCAACGGCGTGGTCGAGCTCGGCCTGCCCGGCGCGCTGGACGAGCGCGGCAACCAGCTGGTCGACCTGGTGGCCGACGACATCGGCACCTCGCTGGCCGCGGCGCGCTACCGCGAGCAGCTGCAGGACGTGCTGGCCGAGACCCAGCAGCTCAACGAGGAGCTGCAGGTGCAGCAGGAAGAGCTGCGCACCGCCAACGAGGAACTGGAAGAACAGTCGCGCGCGCTGCGCGCCTCGCAGGCCATGCTGGAGAACCAGCAGGCCGAGCTGGAGCAGACCAACAGCCAGCTTTCCGAGCGCACCGAGGCGCTCGACCAGCGCAACACCGCGCTGCGACGCGTGCAGCGCGACCTGGAAGACCGCGCCGACGAGCTGCAACGCGCCAGCCGCTACAAGTCCGAATTTCTCGCCAACATGTCGCACGAGCTGCGCACGCCGCTCAACAGCGCGCTCATCCTCGCCAAGCTGCTGGGCGACAACCCGCAGGGCAACCTCACGAGCGAGCAGGTGAAGTTCGCGGAGTCGATCTATTCCTCGGGCAACGACTTGCTGGTGCTCATCAACGACATCCTCGACATCGCGAAGGTCGAAGCCGGCAAGCTCGAAGTGGTGCCCGAAGACGTGACGCTGGCCAAGCTCGCCAACGGCCTGGAAAGCACCTTCGGCCCGCTCGCCATGCAGAAGAGCCTGCGCTTCAGGCTGGAAGTGCGGCCCGACGCGCCGGTCACGCTGCTCACCGACCGGCAGCGGGTGGAGCAGATCCTGAAGAACCTGCTGTCGAATGCGATCAAGTTCACCGACAGCGGCGAAGTAGCGCTGGTCATCTCGCCGGCCGCCGGCGGCGGGGCCGCGTTCGCGGTGTCCGACTCGGGCATCGGCATCGATCCGCAGCAGCACGAGCTGATCTTCGAGGCCTTCCGCCAGGCCGACGGCACCACCAGCCGGCGCTACGGCGGCACCGGGCTGGGCCTGTCGATCTCGCGCGACCTCACGCAGCTGCTGGGCGGCACGCTCACCGTCGAAAGCACGGCGGGCCAGGGCAGCACCTTCACGCTGCAGTTGCCTGCCGTGGCTCCGCAGGCATCGGCGACGCAGCAACAACCGCAGCAGCCGGCGATCTACACGCCGAGAGCCGCACACTCGCCCGCGCATGCAAACGCACATGCACACGCGCAGGCTCCGCTGGCCCCCAAGCCCCCGTCCCCGGTACCCGCGCCGCAGTTCGCCGACGACCGCGCACTGCCCCGCGACCAGGTGCGCCGCGTGCTCGTGATCGAGGACGAGCCCCAGTTCGCGCACATCCTCTACGACCTGGCGCACGAGCTCGGCTACCGCTGCCTCGTGGCGCACGGCGCGGCCGACGGCTTCGACCTGGCCACGCAGTTCCTGCCCGACGCCATCCTGCTGGACATGCGCCTGCCCGACAGCACCGGCCTGGACGTGCTGCAGCGGCTGAAGGATTCGCCGCACACCCGGCACATTCCGATCCACGTGGTCTCCGCCGCCGAGAGCGCACAGGGCGCGGCGCTGCAGATGGGCGCCGTCGGCTATGCGCTGAAGCCTGCCACCCGCGCCGAGCTGATGAAGGTGTTCGGCCGGCTGGAGGAAAAGCTCACGCAGAAGGTCAAGGTCGTGCTGCTGGTGGAAGACGACGAGCTGCAGCGCGAGAGCGTCATCAGGCTGATCGGCGACGACGACATTGAGATCGTCGCCGTCGGCTCCGGCGAAGAGGCGCTGGAGCTGCTGCGCACCCGTGTGTTCGACTGCATGATCACCGACCTGAAGCTGCCCGACATGCAGGGCAGCGAGCTGCTGAAGGCCATGGCGGCGGAAGAGATCGTGTCGTTCCCGCCGGTCATCGTCTACACCGGGCGCAACCTCACGCGCGACGAAGAGACCGAGCTGCAGCGCTACTCGCGCTCGATCATCATCAAGGGCGCGCGCTCCCCAGAGCGCCTGCTCGACGAGGTGACGCTGTTCCTGCACAAGGTGGAGGCCGAGCTTTCGAGCGAGCGCCAGGGCATGCTGAAGACGGCGCGCGGGCGCGACCGCATCTTCGAGGGCCGCACCATCCTGCTGGTGGACGACGACGTGCGCAACATCTTCGCGCTCACCAGCGCGCTGGAGCAGCGCGGCGCCATCGTGGAGATCGGCCGCAACGGCCGCGAGGCGCTGGAGAAGCTCGACCAGGTGAGCGAGATCGACCTCGTGCTGATGGACATCATGATGCCGGAGATGGACGGCCTCGAAGCCACGCGCCGCCTGCGCGGCGATCCGCGCTTCGAGAAGATGCCGGTGATCGCCATCACCGCCAAGGCCACCAAGGACGACCGAGAGCAGTGCCTGGCCGCCGGCGCCAACGACTACCTTGCCAAGCCGGTGGACCTGGAGCGGCTGTTCTCGTTGCTGCGCGTGTGGATGCCGAAGATGGAGCGCCTGTGAGCCGCCCTGCCCCTCCGCCCCCCTCGCCCAGGCCCACGCCTGCGCCGCTGCAGCCGCTGAGCGACACCGAGATCGAGCTGCGCCTGCTGATGGAGGCGATCTACCTCAAGTACAGCTACGACTTCCGCAACTACACGGTGGCCTCGCAGAAGCGCCGCGTGATGCACGCGCTCGACCAGCTCGGGCTGCCCAGCATCTCGGCGCTGCAGGAACGCGTGCTGCGCGACCCCGCGCTCTTCGGCCGGCTGCTGCAGTTCCTGACGATCCCGGTGAGCGAGATGTTCCGCGACCCGGCCTATTTCCTGGCGCTGCGGCAGCACGTGGTGCCGATCCTGCACACCTACCCTTCGGTCAAGGTGTGGGTGGCGGGCTGCAGCACCGGCGAGGAAGTGTTCTCGCTGGCCATCCTGCTGCGCGAGGAAGGCCTGCTCGCGCGCACGCAGATCTACGCCACCGACATCAACCCGGCCTCGCTCGAGAAGGCGCGCCAGGGCATCTTCCCGCTGGAGGCCATCCGGGGCTACACCACCAACTACCAGCGCGCGGGCGGGCGCAGCGCGTTCTCCGACTACTACACCGCCGCCTACGAGGCGGCGCGCTTCGACCCCACGCTGTGCGCCGACGTGATCTTCGCCGACCACAGCCTGGCGACCGACAGCGTGTTCGCCGAGACGCAGCTCGTGTCGTGCCGCAACGTGCTGATCTACTTCAACCGCGAGCTGCAGGACCGGGCGCTGGGCCTGTTCCACGAGTCGCTGTCGCATCGCGGCTTCCTCGGGCTTGGGTCGAAGGAAAGCATCGACTTCTCAGGCTACTCCGACCGCTTCGACACGCACGCGCGTGCCGAGCGCATCTACCGCAAGAAGGCCGCATGACAGGCCAGATGAAGCGCCACCTGCGCTCGCCCGTTCGCAAGCGCGTGGATGCCGTGGTGCTGGGCGCCTCGGCCGGCGGCATAGACGCGCTCTCCACGCTGCTGCACGACCTGCCGGCCGGCTGGCACATCCCGATGGCGGTGGTCCTGCACCTGCCCGAGGAGCACGAGAGCCATCTCGCCGAGATCTTCGCGCAGCGCCTGCCGATTCCGGTGCGCGAGGCCAACGACAAGATGCCGCTGACCGACGGCAGCCTGTACTTCGCGCCGCCCGGCTACCACCTGTCGATAGAACGCGAGCGCTCGTTCTCGCTGAGCTGCGAGCCGCCGGTGCTGTTCTCGCGGCCGTCCATCGACGTGCTGATGGCCTCCGCCGCCGATGCCTACGGCCCCGCCCTCGCCGGCTTCCTGCTGACCGGCGCGAACGACGACGGGGCCGAGGGCCTGCACCGGATCCACCTGGCCGGCGGGCTCACCGCCGTGCAGGAACCCAAGGAGGCCCAGATTCCCACCATGCCCCTCGCCGCCATCGCGCGCCACATTCCCGACTACGTGCTGCCCTTGCGCGAACTGCGCAACCTGCTGCTCCAACTGGAGGCCGTCCGTGAACATTGACATCGAAAGCAAGCTGCTGCTCGTGGACGACCTGCCGGAGAACCTGCTGGCACTGGAAGCGCTGATCCGCGCGCCCGGGCGCACTGCCTACCGTGCCGGATCGGCCGACGCCGCGCTGGCGCTGCTGCTGGAGCACGAATTCGCGCTCGCCATCGTCGACGTGCAGATGCCCGGCATGAACGGCTTCGAGCTGGCCGAGCTGATGCGCGGCACCGAGCGCACGCGGCACATCCCGATCATCTTCGTGAGCGCCGCCGGGCGCGAACTGAACTACGCCTTCCAGGGCTACGAGAGCGGCGCGGTCGACTTCCTGCACAAGCCGCTCGACCCGCACGCGGTGGTCAGCAAGGTGAACGTGTTCGTCGATCTCTACCAGCACCGCAAGGCGCTTCGGCACGAGATGGACTCGCTCGCCGCCGCACACAAGAAGCAGGAAGAGCTGGTGCAGCAGCTGCAGCAGACGCAGCACGAGCTGGAGCACGCGGTGCGCATGCGCGACGACTTCATGTCGATGGTGTCGCACGAGCTGCGCACGCCGCTCAACACGCTCTACCTCGAGGCGCAGCTGCGCCAGCTGCACCTGTCGAAGGGCAAGCTCGACAGCTTCGCGCCCGAGCGGCTGCCCGCGATGATCGAGCGCGACCAGCGGCAGATCCGCAACATGGTGCGGCTGATCGACGACATGCTCGACGTCACGCGCATGCGGCGCGACGCGCTGTCGATCAAGCCGCAGCCGGTGGATCTCGCTGCGCTCGCGCAGGCGGTGGTGGAGAACCTGCACCAGCAGGCCGAGTCCGCCGGCACGGTCATCACGCTGTCGGCGCCGGCCGAGCTGCGCGGCGCGTGGGACGAATTCCGCATCGAACAGGTGCTGACCAACCTGCTGACCAACGCGCTGCGCTACGGCGGCGGCAAGCCGGTCGAGATGGTCGTGCAGCAGCTGGGAAACAGCGCCCAGGTGGCCGTGCGCGACCAGGGCATCGGCATTGCGCCCGAGGACCAGGGGCGGATCTTCGAGCAGTTCGAGCGCACCGACGTCAGCCGCAAGCACGCGGCGGGTCTGGGCCTGGGGCTCTACATCACGCGCAAGATCGTCGACCTGCACGGCGGGCGGATCGCCGTGGAGAGCGCGCCGGGCGAAGGCTCGCGCTTCGTGGTCGAGTTGCCGCTGCGCGCGCCCGACGCCGCCGATGGCGCGGGCCATGGAACATAGCCGTGCCCGGCCTGATCCGACCTTACCGATTGACCTGAAAGAAGACTTCCCGTGAACGTGCTGATCGTCGACGACAACAAGGCTTCGGCCGACCTGCTGCAGGAGCTGCTGGGCCTGCACGACCACACGGCGCGCTGCACCTACTCGGCGCAGCAGGCGCTGGACGCGGCCGCCGCCGAGAGCTTCGACGCCGCGCTGATCGATCTCGGCCTGCCCGACATGCCGGGCACCGAGGTGGCCCGCCGGCTGCGCGAGAGCAAGGCCGAGGGCACGCCGAAGCTGCTGGTTGCCGTGACCGGCTTCTCGGCGCAGGACATGGCCGGCCAGTCGGCCGAGGGACTGTTCGACCACCACCTGCAGAAGCCGATCGACATCGAGAAGCTCGAGCGCATCCTCGCGCAGCGCTGAGCCGGCTCCGTCCGGCTGCCCGCGTGCAGCCTAGTGGTAAACCACTATCGGGAAATTGGTGAACCACTTCTAAACTGGCTCACCACATGGCAACCATCCACGAACTCCCACGCCTGCCTGCGAGCGAGCCGGATTCCGACCGCTCGTACCAGAAGCTCGCGGCCGGCATCGCCGCCCTCATCACCGAGGGTGAATTCAAGGTGGGCGACCGCCTTCCGTCCGAGCGCGCGCTGGCCGACCGCTTCAACGTGAGCCGCACGCTGGTGCGCGAGGCGATCATCGTCCTGGAGATCCAGGGCAACGTCGAAGTGCGCGGCGGCTCGGGCATCTATGTCTGCGCGCCGGCGCCCGGCGCTGCCGCGCCGCCTTCGGCCTACACCCTCTCGCCCGGCCCGGGCCCCTTCGAGCTGCTGCGCGCGCGCTGCCTGATCGAGGGCGAGATCGCGGCGGTGGCCGCCGAGAGCCGCAAGGACAGCGACCTCGACCGCATCTACGGCGCGCTGGCCGAGATGCGCGAGAAGATGCACGACAAGGAAGCCAACGAGGCGGCCGACCGCCTGTTCCACCTGCGCATTGCCGAGTCGACCGGCAACAGCGTGCTTCTGCAGATGGTGACCGCGGTGTGGGACCACACCAAGGCGCCGATCTGGTCCCAGCTGGAAGCCCACTTCCACACACCGGCCTTGCGCCGCGCCTCGCAGGACGACCACCAGCGCGTTTTCAACGCGCTGCTGGAACGCGATGCGGACGGCGCCCGCAAAGCGATGCGCGCGCACATCGAGCGCGTGATCAGCGAGTTCGCGCAAGCCTGGCGCTGAGAGCAGGCACCCGGTGACCGGCCTGGGGCCGGAGCCACCCCGAAAACCACGGAGACAAACCATGAGATCGACTGTCAATCGGCGATGCCGCATCGCCGCGCATTGCTTCGCCCTGACTTTGCTGGCCGCCGCCGCAACCGGCGCATCTGCCCAGCCCGCCCCCGGCGCCAGCCCGCGCATCGACGCGATCCGCAAGGCCGGCGAGCTGCGCGTGGGCGTGCTGCAGAACGCGCCCTGGCTCATCGAGAACACCACCGGCCAGGGCGAGCCCTGGAGCGGCCCGGCCTGGCTGCTGGCCAACGAATACGCGAAGCAGCTGGGCGTGAAGCTGCGCACCGTGCCGGTCTCGCACGAGACCAAGGTGCCGGTGCTCGCGGCCAACCAGGTCGACATGACCATCAGCCCGCTGGGCGAGACGCCGGAGCGGCTGAAGGTAGTCGACTTCGTCATCTACTCCTCCACCAGCGTGTGCATGTTCGGCCGCGCCGACAACGCGAAGCTGGGCAAGGCGAGCTCGGTGGACGAGCTGAACCGGCCCGACGTGACCATCGCCTACTTCACCGGCGGCGCCGAAGAGGCCTGGGTGAAGCAGCGCTTTCCGCAGGCGAAGCTGCGCGCGGTCGCAAGCTCGGGCGCAACGGCACCGGTCGAGGAAATCATGGCCCGCCGCGCCGATGCCGCGCCGATCAACCGCGTGCCCTGGGTCACGCTGCAGCACAAGGTCAAGGGCCTGGCCGTGCTGCCGAAGGAAAACAACTGCCAGTCGAGCACCGAGAAGGCCTCGCCCGTGGGCCTGGCGGTGGACAAGAACCAGCCCGCCTACCTGAACTGGCTGCGCGATGTCGCCAAGGCACAGAAGGCGCGGCTCGATGCCGACGAGGCGCGCATCGTCGGCGGGCTCCAGTGAACGGCCGCGCCGCCCTGCACGAACACCAGCAACTCCGAAGGAAGACCGTCATGAAGATCGCTACTTTCCTGGCCCGCTCCGTGGTCGCCGCGACGCTCCTGGCCCTGGGCCCGGCAGCACTGGCCCAGACTCCGCCCGCGCCCGGCGCCAGCCCGCGCGTCGATGCTATCCGCAAGGCCGGCGTGCTGCGCGTGGGCGTGGTCAACAACCCGCCCTGGCTCGTGCAGAACACCAGCGGCGACGGCGAGGACTGGTCCGGCCCCTCGTGGCTGCTCGGCAAGGAGTTCGCCAAGCTGCTCGGCGTGAAGATGGTGCCCGTGGCGGTGAGCCACGAGACCAAGGTGCCGGCGCTGGTGGCCAACCAGATGGACATCATGATCGGCCCGCTGAACCAGACGGCCGAGCGCGCGAAGATCATCGACTTCGTGACCTTCTCCAGCACCGGCGTGTGCATGTTCGGCCGCGCCGACAACCCCAAATTCACGAGCGCCAAGACGCTGGAGGATTTCAACAAGCCCGAGATCACCGTTGCGTATTTCTCCGGCGCCGGCGAGGAGCCGCTGGTGCGCCAGCAGTTCCCCAAGGCCAGGCTGCGCGGCGTGGCCAATTCGGGCTCGGTCGCGCCCATCGAGGAAGTGCTGGCCGGCCGCTCCGACGTGGCGCCGCTCAACCGCATGCTGTGGCCCAACATCAGCAAGAAGGTGAAGGGCCTTGCCGCGTTCCCGAAGGAGAACGACTGCCAGGACAGCAAGATCTTCGAGATCCAGGCCGGCATGGGCGTGGCCAAGGACCAGCAGGTGTACCTCGACTGGCTGCGCGCGGTGGCGCAGCGCATGCAGCCGGCGGTGACCGCCGAGGAACGCCGCATGACGCAGAACCTGAAGTAAGCCGGGCGCCCCCGCGAGGCGCACCGCATTTCCCCGACAGAGCCTTCCGGGCCGCCGCCATCGGCGAGCCCGTGGGCCACGCTTTGCCCATCATTTCATCGAGGTTCCCAACATGTTGAATTGCCAGATCCACGGAGCCCGCGACCTTCGCGTGGAAGACGCTCCCGTCGAGGCGCTGTCTCCCACGCAGGTGCGCGTCGGCATCAAGGCCGTGGGCATCTGCGGCTCCGACCTGCATTACTACCAGCACGGCCGCGTCGGCGACTTCCTGATCCGCGCTCCACTCACGCCGGGCCACGAGGCCTCGGGCCAGGTGCTGGAGGTGGGCTCGCAGGTGACGTCGGTGCGCGCGGGCGACCGCGTGGCGGTCAACCCATCGCGCACCTGCGGCCAGTGCCGCTTCTGCCGCATGGGTGCCTCCAACCACTGCGAGAACGTGCATTTCTTCGGCAGCGCCAGCAAGTGGCCCCACATGCAGGGCGCGATGCGCGAGCAGGTGGTCGTCGAGGCGAGCCAGTGCGTGCCGGTGCCCGAGGGCCTGCCCTTCGAACTGGCCGCCTTCGGCGAGCCGCTGGCGGTGGCGCTGCACGCAGTGCAGGAGGCCGGCTCGCTACTGGGCAAGACGGTGATGGTGGTCGGCGCGGGGCCCATCGGCGCGCTGATCCTCATGGCAGCGAAGCTGGCGGGCGCGAGCCGGCTCATCGCGGTCGACATCGTCGACCAGACGCTCGCAGCCTGCACCCGCGTGGGCGCCACCCAAACCATCAACGTCGCGAAGGATCCGGCAGCGCTTGAAGCACTCGCCGAAGGCAAGGGCCAGGTCGACGCGAGCTTCGAGGTCTCGGGCAACTACGCGGGGCTGGCCAACTGCATCCGCCTCACGCGCCCGCGCGGCACCATCGTGCAGGTGGGCACGCTGAGCGGAAACAGCAAAGCCTGCCCCTTCAACCAGATCATGGTGAAGAGCCTTTCCTTCGTGGGCAGCTTCCGCTTCGTCGACGAATACGCGTGGGCGGTCGACTACCTCAGCCGCGGCGTGCTCGACGTATCGCCGCTGCTCACCGACGCCGTGCCCGTGGCCCGCGTGCACGAAGCCTTCGCGCTGGCGGCCGACCGGCAGCGCGCGATGAAGGTGATGGTCACGTTCTGACGATGGCCGCGCCCTTCCCTTCCAACTGACGGAGCTTCCTCGCATGGACTTCGATTTCTCCCCCATCGTGGACAACTGGCGCTTCTTCGCCAGCGGCCTGGGCATGACGGTGCTGCTGAGCATCGTCAGCGCGGTCACGAGCCTGCTCGCGGGCCTGGCGATCGCGCTGCTGCGGCTGTACGGCCCGCGCTGGCTGCGGCCGCTGCTGGTGTTCTACATCGACTCGATGCGCGCCATTCCGGTGCTGGTGGTACTGATCTGGATCTACTTCGCGTTCCCGATCATCGCGAACGTGACCTTCCCGCCCTTCTGGGCGGCGCTGGTCGCACTCACGCTGCACATCGCGGCCTACGCGGCGGAAGTGATCCGCGCCGGCATCGAGTCGATCCGCCCGGGCCAGACGCGCGCCGCGCTGGCGCTGGGCATGTCGCGCGCGCAGATCCTGCGCAAGGTGCTGCTGCCGCAGGCCATCGTGCGGATGTTGCCGGCCTTCGGCTCGATCCTCACGATCGCCATCAAGGACACGGCCATCGCCACGGTGATCGCGGTGCCCGAGTTGATGCACCGCGCCGAGACCGTGGCCGGCCAGAGCTACCGGCCGGTGGAGGTGTTCACCGCGGTGATGGTCGCCTACTTCTGCATCCTGTTCCCCGTGACGCGGGGCGTGGACCGGCTCTACCGCCGCTTCGCGCACCTCGGCCGCTCCTAGACGAAGGACCCCGACATGAATTTCGACTGGTCCGTGATCTGGACGCACCGCGCCGCGCTGCTCGAAGGCGCCGCGCTCACGGTGGGCCTGACGATCGTCACCATGCTGCTGGCGGTGCCGGGCGGCATCGTGCTCGCCCTGATGCGCCTGTCGTCCAACAGGCTGCTGCAGTCCGTCTCGCTCGCGTTCGTGGAGTTCTTCCGCAACCTGCCGCTGATCCTGGTCATCTATTGGGCCTTCTACGTGATGCCCATGGCCTTCGACGTGCAGTTCTCGCCTATCACCACCGCGCTGGTGGCTCTGGTGCTGAACATCGCGGCCTACAACGCCGAGACCTTCCGCGCCGGCATCAACTCGATCCGCAAGGGGCAGATGGAAGCGGCGCTCGCCATGGGCATGTCGCGGCGGCAGGCGATGTTCAAGGTGGTGATCCCGCAGGCGGCGCGCCGCATCCTGCCGGTGATCGCGAGCACCTGGATCTCGCTGTTCAAGGACACCTCGCTGGTCTCGGTCATCGCCGTCGGCGAGCTGGCCTACACATCGATGCAGATCCGCGCGCAGACCTTCCGCGTGCTGGAGATGCTCACCGCCATGGCCGCCATCTACTGGCTCATGGGCTATCCCCAGGCAAAGCTGGTGGACTGGATTCACCGCAAGTACGGAGTCAAGGAATGAACGCAATCGCCCCAACCGCATCCCTCTCGCCCGCGCGCAAGAACGCCGACCAGCCGCCGGTGCTGGTGTACGAGAACGTCCGCAAGATGTACGGCGACTTCGTGGCGCTGCGCGGCGTGTCGCTGCAGGTGCACAAGGGCGAGGTGATGTGCCTGATCGGGCCTTCGGGCTCGGGCAAGTCCACCCTGCTGCGCTGCACGAACGCGCTGGAAAGCATCGACGGCGGCCGCGTGCTGGTCGACGGCGTGCCGTTGCCCGCCCAGGAATCGCAGGTGCGCAAGGTCCGCCAACGCATGGGCATGGTGTTCCAGAGCTTCGAGCTGTTCCCGCACAAGTCGGCGCTGGACAACGTGGCCATGGGCCCGGTCACCGTGCTGGGCATGCCCGAGGACAAGGCCCGTGCCCGCGCGATGGTGCTGCTGGAGAAGGTCGGCCTGGCCAACAAGGCCGGCAACTTCCCGGCCAATCTTTCGGGCGGCCAGCAGCAGCGCGTGGCCATCGCACGCGCGCTGGCGATGGAGCCCGAGGTGATGCTGTTCGACGAGCCCACTTCGGCACTCGACCCCGAGACCGTCGGCGAAGTGCTCAGCGTGATGCAGAAGCTCGCGCAGGAGGGCATGACCATGATCGTCGTGACCCACGAGATGGGCTTCGCGAAGCGCGTGGCCGACTGGGTGGTGGTGTTCGAGGCCGGCGCCATCATCGAACAGGGCCCGCCGCAGCAGATCTTCGAAAACCCGACCGTGGAGCGCACGCGCGACTTCCTCGGCCATCTCGGCTGGAACGGCTGAGCACTCTTCTTCCCCCAACAAGACACACGCACAACAGGCACGCAATGAAAATCACCAACGCACGCGTCATCGTCTGCAGCCCCGGGCGCAACTTCGTCACCCTGAAGATCGAGACCGACGAGGGCCTCACCGGCATCGGCGACGCCACGCTGAACGGACGCGAACTGTCCGTGGCCGCCTATCTCACGGAGCACGTCATTCCCTGCCTGATCGGCCGCGACGCGCACCAGATCGAGGACATCTGGCAGTACCTCTACAAGGGCGCCTACTGGCGCCGCGGCCCGGTGACCATGACCGCCATCGCCGCGGTCGACACTGCGCTGTGGGACATCAAGGCCAAGGCCGCCAACCTGCCCCTGTACCAGCTGCTCGGCGGCAAGAGCCGCACCGGCGTGATGGTGTACGGCCACGCCAACGGCCGCGACATCGAGCAGACCGTGGAAGAAGTGCTGCGCTACAAGGAAGAAGGCTATCTGGCGATCCGCGCGCAGAGCGGCGTGCCGGGCCTGGAGAAGGTCTACGGCGTGGGCCGCGGCACCATGTTCTACGAGCCGGCCGACGCCGACCTGCCCAGCGAGCACGACTGGTCGACCGCCAAGTACCTGGAGCACACGCCGAAGCTGTTCGACGCGGTGCGCAGCGCGGTCGGCCCCGACATCCACCTGCTGCACGACGTTCACCACCGCCTGACGCCCATCGAGGCCGGACGGCTGGGCAAGGCGCTGGAGCCCTTCAACCTGTTCTGGATGGAAGACGCCACGCCGGCCGAGAACCAGGAATCCTTCAGGCTGATCCGCCAGCACACGACCACGCCGCTGGCCGTGGGCGAGATCTTCAACAGCATCTGGGACTGCAAGGACCTGATCGAGAACCAGCTGATCGACTACATCCGCACCACGGTGGTCCACGCCGGCGGCATCACGCAGCTGCGCCGCATCGCCGACCTGGCCTCGCTCTACCAGGTGCGCACCGGCTGCCACGGCGCGACCGATCTTTCGCCGGCCTGCATGGGCGCGGCGCTGCACTTCGACATGTGGGTGCCCAACTTCGGCATCCAGGAGTACATGCGCCACACGGAAGAGACCGATGCGGTGTTCCCGCACGCCTACAGCTTTGCCGACGGCATGCTGCACCCGGGCGAGGCGCCGGGCCACGGCGTGGACATCGACGAGAAGCTCGCCGCAAAGTATCCGTACAAGCGCGCCTACCTGCCGGTGAACCGGCAGCAGCACGACGGCACGCTCTGGAACTGGTGAGCGGAGAACACGACGCCATGAAGCGCCTGCATCCCGACGCCCTGCCCCACCTGCCCACGGACGTTGCGAGGCCGCGCTACGCGCGCAGCGAGCTGCGCGCCGGCATCGTCCACCTGGGCGTGGGCGCCTTCCACCGCGCGCACCTCGCCGTCGTCAACGAGGCCGCGCTGCACGCCAGCGGCGACCTGCGCTGGGGCACGGTCGGCGTCTCGCTGCGCGCGGCCGACACGCGCGACGCGCTGCAGCCGCAAGGCGGCCTCTACACACTGGCCCTGCGCGATGCGGCCGACGACGGCAGCCCGCGCGAGACGCTTCAGGTGGTGGGCAACCTGCTCGACGTGCTCGTCGCGCCGGAAGACCCGCAGGCCGTGCTCGAACGCATCGCCCATCCGGACACGCGCATCGTCGGCCTCACGATCACCGAGAAGGGCTACCACCACGACCCGGCCACCGGCGCATTGCGGCTGGACGACGCCGGCATCGCTCACGACCTGGCGAACCCGCAAGCGCCGCGCACCATGCCCGGCTTCGTGGTGCACGCGCTGAACCTGCGCCGCCAGCGCGAGTTGCCGCCGGTCACGCTGCTGTCGTGCGACAACCTGCCCGCCAACGGCGACACGCTGCGCGGCATCGTGCTGGCGTTCGCAAGGCAGGTCGACCCGGCGTTGCACGACTGGATCGACGCGCACTGCACCTTTCCCAACTCGATGGTCGACCGCATCGTGCCGCGCACCACCGACGCCGACCGGGAGCGCATCTCGGCACGGCTGGGCGAGGAAGACGCATGGCCGGTGGTCGGAGAGCCCTTTCTCGAATGGGTGGTGGAAGACCGCTTCGCCAACGGCCGGCCCGACTGGACCGCAGGCGGAGCCCGCTTCGTCGAGCACGCCGAGCCTTTCGAGCGGCTGAAGCTGCGCATGGTCAACGGCAGCCATTCGGCGCTGGCGTACCTGGGCGCGATGGCCGGGCTGCACACGGTGGACCGCGCGGTGGCCGTGCCCGAACTGCGCGCCTACATCGACGCGCTGATGCGCGAGGAGATCGCGCCCACGCTGCCGGTGATGCAAGGGCTGGACCTCGACGGCTATCGTGCGCGGCTGCTGCAGCGCTTTTCGAACCCCGCCCTGCAGCACCAGACGAAGCAGATCGCGATGGACGGCTCGCAGAAGCTGCCGCAGCGCCTGCTGGGCACGGTGCGCGACCGGCTCGCGGCCGGGCAGCCGATCGAACGGTTGGCGTTGGCCGTGGCCGCATGGATCCATTACCTTCGCGGCGTCGACGAGACCGGCGCCTTGCACGACATCCAGGATCCGCTGGCCGCCGCCCTGGCAGAACGGCTGGCGCAGGCCGGCGCGGCGTCGTCCTCGGTGCACGAGCGGGTTGCCTTCTTCACCGGCTTTGCCCCGGTGTTCGGCGAGCTCGGTGGCGTGCCCGCCTTCGTCTACGCGGTGGCCCGGCATCTCGCGATGCTGGAGGAGCGCGGCGTGATCGCGGCGCTCGAGGCGGCCGCGTGACGTGAATCAGGGCGTGGCGAGCACCATCGTCCAGTAGAACGGATAGGCGTTGGCCGAGTTGCCGCGCACGCATGCCAGGGCCACGTGCTTGTAGCTCGCGCCCATCAGGTTGCGGCAGTGGCCTTCGCTCAACTGCCAGGAGTTCATGGCGGACGCCACGCTTGTCTGGCCCGCCGCGATGTTCTCTGCAACGCCCGACCATGCGTAGCCCGCGTCGGTGACGCGCACGCCCACGGTGCTGCCGTCCGAGCCGGTGTGGTCGAAGACATTCTTCGCGACCATGTCGTTCGACTGGCGCGCGGCCGCGGTGTCGAGCCTGGTGTTCCAAGAGAGAGGCGCTGCGGCCGGGAATTGCGTGGCTCCGCAGGTGCGGGCTTCGCTTCGGAACTGGTTGACACGGGTGATCGTGTCCTGCGCGAAGTCCGGCAGGCCGCAGCTCTCGAGAGCGGTGGGCGCAGATGCGGGAGCCGGTGCCGGTGCCGGAGCAGTCGCAGGGGCAGGCGCGGGCGCGGGCGCGGGTGCGTCCGGTACGCCCAGGCCCAGAGGCACTCCTCCACCGCCCCCGCCTCCTCCACCGCCGCACGATGCGAGCAGCAATGTGGCGAGGACGCTGGTGGCGGTGGCTGTGTGTCTCAGGCTCATTCGTTTCTTGTCGCGATCAGGGAAAGCAGGCAGTGCAAGGGTTTCAGAGAAGGCGCGTTCATCGTGCGGAGCGCGATCGGCTGCGCCGTTCCAGCTTCGCCGCCAGTTCGGCCGAGGAAAGTCCGCGCGGAGCGGAGCGGATCGCCTCGTAGCGATAGACGCGAAAGCCGTCCTTCTGGATGAAGCTGAGCGGCTCCCAGCCGCGGGCCAGTGCGCAGTCGGTGATCTGCGCCATCTGCACGCCCAGGTAGTCCTGCAGGCTGTCGGCCACCGCGAGTTCGAATTTCTTCAGTTCGCGGTCCAGTGATTCGATCGCTGCGATGGCCGCCTCGACGGTGGTGAAGGGGCGCACGTGCGTCACGTGCCTGCCGTGCGAGTGGGAGCGTTCCGGCACGGAGCTTTCCGGGCCGAAGTCCACGCTGGCCCCGCCCTCCATGCCGTTGAGGCCGCCAATCGAGCTCATTGCGCTCATCGCGCTCATTTCAGTCATTGCGTTCATGCCATGAACCCCATGTCGCGCAGGTAGGTGATGCCACTGGGCGCGGTGATGTTGTTGAAATTCTTCAGGTTGGGCAGGATGCCGTTGAGGTCGGAGTCGGGCACGCCGAACCACTTGGCCAGCGTTGCGGCGTACTGGTCGACGGATGTGGTGGGCAGGAGCCGGCCCTGGCCGACGTGCCACTGGTCGTCGTCGGCGGAGGTGTTGCCCACGCTCACCGGCGGCGGCGTGCCGTAGAAGGCCTTGCCCTTCACGGCATTGGCGCCGCCGACCACGAAGTGATGGCTGCCCCAGCCGTGGTCGGAGCCGTTGCCGTTGCTCGAAAGCGTGCGGCCGAAGTCGGAGGCGGTGAAGGCCGTCACCTTGTCGGAGACGCCAAGGGCTTCCATCTGCCGCTGGAAGGCGAACAGGGCTTCGGACAGGCGCTGCATCAGCGGACCCTGCTTGGTGTCGAGGTCGTCGTGCAGGTCGTAGCCGCCCATGGAGACGAAGAACACCTGCCGCCTAACTCCCAGCGAAGTGCGCCCGCGGATCAGCCGCGCCACCATCTTGAGCTGGTCGGCCAGGTTGTTGCTGGTCGGGAAGTTGGCGTTCAGGTCGTCGGGCTGGATGGCCGTGGTGATCTTTCCTTCCGCCTCCACCGCGCGCAGCGTGACCTTGTTGTATTCGTTCTCCAGCGTGTGGCCGCGCGCCTGCTGCGCCAGCTGCTGCATGGCGGCCTTGACCGCCGACGAGCCGTAGACGTTGCCGGTGGCCGAACTCACGCTGTTGATGCGCACCGCGCCGCGCGTGCCGACCTGGTACTGCAGCGCCTCGTCGCCCGAGAGGAACACCGCGTTGCCCGCTACAGAGATGCAGGTGAACAGCGACGCGTTGCGCTGCCCGCTCAGCATCAGGTCGCCGAGGTTGCCGCCCCAGCCGATGGTGGAGCCCTCGGGCGAGGACGACTGCCAGATCGACTGCTGGTCGTTGTGCGAGAACAGCTTGGGCGGGATCGGGAAGTCCTTGCGGTTCGTGCCGTTGAACTGCGCGCGCGTGAGCGGCTTGACGAGCGGGCCGACGTTGAGCTGCACCGCCATCTTGCCTTCGTCGAACAGCGTGGTGAGCCTGGTCATCGCCGGGTTCAGCGCGTACTTGCGACCGTTGGCGAGCGAAACGGCAGGCTTGAGCTCGGTGGCTGCGAGCGCTGCGTCGTACGGCAGCGCGATGGCGCCGCGGATGGTGCTGTACTTCGTGTAGCTGTCGGTGTCGAAGTTGACCAGGGTGTTGGCGTAGTCGTTGCCGCCGAACAGGAAGACGCAGACCAGCGCCTTGTAGTCGTCGCCCGGCGCAGCCTGCGCGGCGGCCTCGCCCATGGCGGCGAGGTTGAGTGCGAACGGCAGCGCGGTGCCGGCCATCGCGAGTTGGCCCGAGCGGCGCAGGAAGGCGCGGCGCGTGTGGCGGGCAGGATCGATCAGGTGCATGTTCGGTTCGCTCCGGCTTCTTTCTTCATTTCTGCACGAGGTATTCGGGCGAGCCCATCACCAGCAGCACGCCGGCGCAGATGAGGTCGAGCCTGCGTGCATCGGTCGAGGGGTTCACCAGCGGCGCCTTGCTCAGCGCATCGGTGATCAGCGCGACCGTGGCGGCCGAGAGCTGGTTGCCCGTGAGCAGCAGGTTGAGCCGGCGCACCAGCGCGGCGGGGTCGGTCACCAGCGCCTTCTCGGCCGCATATGTGGCGATCACGTCCTTGCTGTCGAAGCCGTTCTGCAGGATGCCCTGGAGGAAGTTGAGGTAGCCACCAACGCTGGTCTCGTTAACCAGCTGGAACTCGGGCGCCACCATCTTGTTGCTGGCGATGGAGGTCGAGGGCGGCACGTAGCCGGGCCGGAAGAAGTTGAATACCGAGGGCGAGCGCAGCGGGCACTGCCCGAGGCTCTGGCTGGGATCGGAGGTGTTGCCGATGTCCCAGGTGTCGAGCGTCGAGCCGACGCCGAAGGTGCGGCCCCATTGCACGAGCCGCAGCATGGGCTCGCGCAGGTGGCCGAAGTTCGGGTCGGAAAGGCCGGCGGGGCCGCGCGCCTCGTCGTCGAGCAGCACGGCGGCGAACACGCTCTTCATGTCGCCGCGCACGCCGGCGCCGTTGTTGGCGAAGGTGTCGGCCACGCGCTTCACGTAGGCGGGGCTGGGGTTGCTGGTGACCAGCCGCTGGATCAGCTGCCGGCCGATGAAGGGCCCGACGTTCGGGTGATTGAAGAGCGTGTCGAGCGCGATCTTCAATGCCGCCGGGCCGGCCGTGCCTGCGGGCACCGTGGCGCCGAGGAAGCGCGCTTCCAGCATCGAGTGATTGGCCGCCGTGTACGCCATGGGACGCGTGGTCCAGGCGTTGGTCTCGATGGTGTAGCTGGCGTTGGGCGGGCGAAAGGCATTGCGCTCCGCAGCACGGATGTCGAGGTCGTAGCCGGTGAAGACGCGCGCGAGGTTCGTGACGTCACTCTGCACGTAGGTCTCGATCGGCTGGCCGTCGGCGCCGGTCTTCACCGTGCCATTGCTCTCCAGCTGATAGAGGCCGATGGTCATGAGCTGCATGACTTCGCGCGCATAGTTCTCGTCGGGCTGGCGGCCGGAGTTGTCTTCCTTCCTGTTGCCGCGGGTGTTGAGGTAGAAGCCCATCGCGGGATTCAGCGTCACGTCTTCCAGCAGCTGGCGGAAGTTGCCGGTGACACCGTTGGCAAGCATGTCCCAGTACTGCGCCATCATGGACGTGGGCCAGCTCGACCCGATCTCGGTGCCCGAGACCACGAAGATCTCGCTCAGTGCCAGCGCCATGCGCTTGCGCACCGGGTCGGCGGCCGTCATGAGCTGGCGCCAGATCATGGCATCGGCGTTGACAGTCTCGTACGGCTTGCTGTTGACCCACTCCCAGGCCGAAGGCTGGCGCGCCGCACCGAGCTGCTCGCTAAGCCACGGCATGTAGCCCTTGGCGCGCACGGCGGCAATCTCGGCGTCCGAGGCGGAGAACTGGGCCTGCAGCAGGAAGCGGGCGGCCTCGGCGTCGTTCTGCGCCTGGGGATAGTGATAGGGACCGTTGTCGGGCGTCGTGCCCGGACCGGGGTTGGAACCGGGCAGGCCGCCGATCGGAAAGCCAACGCCTGCGGAGCCACCGCCACCCCCGCCTCCACCGCATGCGGCCAGTGCCGCCGCCATGGAGAACGCAGCCGCGACCTTCAGGGGCCGCGAGCCGTCCTGAATTGCCCTGTGCTCGCCTGTTGCCGCTGTCTCCGCGACGTACACCACCTCGTCGGCCGGTCTTGCGCGCTCGGCCTCCAACTGTTCCAGCATGATCCTCGCTCCTGCGGCGTATCGACGCCTGTTGGAGGGATCAAGGCAAGCGGCATGCCCCTGCGGAAAACAACCGGACGGGTGTCCAAAACTGGCGAGGTCGCCACAAAAATGTGTGCCAATGTGACTTTTTAGTCACTCCTTGAAACAAAATTGGCATGCCAGAGGGCATGCCAATGCTTCAGCAAACATTCAGGCGACAGTGTCAATCGCGCTCGTCGTCCCAGCCGTTCGGCGGGCGATAGGGATAGCCGGGGCCGTAGTAGATGCGACCGGGCGGCGGGGTGTAGATCGGAGCCGGACGGTAATACACCGGAGGCGCCGGCCGGTAGTAGACCGGCGGCGGCGGTTCGTAATAGATGGGAGCCGGATACGGGTAGACCGGCGGAGGCGCGTAGTACGGTGCCGGATAGCCGCCGACCACGTAGCCGGGGGTGCCGATCTGCACCGACCAGCTTCCGCGCGCATTTGCGGCTCCAGCAGCCAGCAACGCGCCGGCGATGACGGCACCGACGGCCGCCCACTTGAAAACAGAAGATTGAGGTTTGAGGTTCACGGTGGCTCCAGGGCCAAGGGCGGACACGCCCGGGTGGATACGCAACGCCGGATGCATCTTCGCGGTGCACCCGATTGCATGCAAGCATGGTAGCCAAACGTCACCGCGGCGAGCGGTGACAGCGCCGTGTTCAGCGCGCGATTTCGCGGCGCGAGAGCATCACGTCGCCGCTGGTGGTGTTGAAGGCGATGGTCGGCGCGCTGTAGTCGCTCAGCGGAGCGCCCAGGCCGATTTCGCCGCGGCCGTGCAGCACGCACTCTTCGCGCCGCAGGGCGATCTCGGTGCTCGGCCCGTCGTTGCCGTGGAAGCGCACCCAGGTGCCGTAGGTGCTGACGTCGATCAGCACGCAGCTGCCCTGCCGCAGTTCGATGCGCGCATGAAGCCTCGAGACGCGGGGGTCGTTGACCACGAACTGCGCGTCGTCGACGCGGCCCAGGTGGATCGGAAGCTCCTCCGTGCGGAACATCGAGCGGACATCGAGCCAAGCCAGCTCGATCTGGCCGAACGAGGAGTCGGGCATGCGCAAGGGAGCCAGCGCGGCGGGCACGGTGAGGAATGTCGTCACGTCCTCCTGCCAGTCGATCCGGTGCACGACCGACATCTCGCTGCGCCCGCGGATGTTGATGAGGCCGAGGTCGCGATGCTGCACAGAGCCTTCACGCAATTGGGAGATGACTGCGGCGGTCACCCAGATCTGGCCCGGGCCGGCCAGGTCGCTCAGCCGCGAGGCCAGGTTGACGGCATCGCCGTAGCAATCGCCCTCGACCTCGACCACCTCGCCGCTGGCCACGCCGATCTGCAGCGCCATGCGCAAGGGTGCCGGCCACGCGAGCAGCCGCTTCTGGTGATAGCGCTGCAACTCGATGACCGCATGCGTCGCCGCCGCGCCGCTGGTGAAGATGGCGAACACGCCATCGCCGAGCGACTTCACCACCCGGCCGCCATGCGCCTGGCACACGCCGCCGATCCACTGCGTCAGCCGGGTCACGGTCTCGGTGGCACGCGCATTTCCCATGGCCTCGAAGACCCTCGTGCTCCCCGTCAAGTCCGCGAATACGACTGTGGAATTGACACCCATACTCTTGTGATTCTCGATTTCTATCGCTGGTTGTAAATGCCCGTGGGCTCCCTGCATTTCCACGCAGGCAGTTCTCCTGGCACATGTACGTTCACGCGCCGGAGAGGAAACCTGCTTGTCCTTCGCCTTCGATAAATAAAACTATCGGATCGGGATATGTATACGCCACCTGTGAATGAACAGATGCAAAAGGTTCATTCCATTCAAGACTTGTAGTACTTTGGAAAACAAAATTCAATGACTAGTGAAAACGATAAGTAAAGCGTGTTGTTTACAAACAAGAAACATCGTTTCGGATCTTGTGGAATGGTTAACTGAGGCTTAAGGTAGCGGCCGTTCCCGCTTCCGGCAATACGCTTTCCGTTCCCACCCATGCTCTTGCGCCGCTTTCTTCGTCTGCTGAACGTACCCGGCTTCGGATCCCGCCAGGCGACGGAGAGCCAGCTCGGTCGTATCCGTACTGCGATGCTGTCGGTGCTCCAGGGTCATGGGGGCCACTCGGTCCAGCGCGTCAGTCAGCGCGTGCGTTTCGCCGCCGACGTCGAAGCACTCTGGTACCTGCGGCAGGACGTGATGATGGCGTTGAGCGCCATCGACGGCGAGACCGCCGCCCGTCGGCAAATGAAAGCCATCAACAGCATGTTCAAAGGCGGATTGCCCGGTTCAATGGGGCCTCGGGCGCACCAGCGCTTTACCCAAAGCAAATGAAACAACGACGGCCCTTTCGGGGCCGTTTTCATTTTTAACGTTTTATTTTCTTTGTGTCTTGATCAATGGGCGTGATGATGGTCATGTCCATGGTGATCGTCATGCGCGGATGCGTGTCGGTGGCCCCAAACGAGAAAAATATCACGCCCTTCCGCCGCCATCGATACCTTGGCGCCCACCGGCAATAGCACCTTCGTCTGCACGTGGCCGAACGGCAGGCCCGCGAGCACGGGGATCTTGAGCGACGAACGCAGCCGGTCGATCACCGTGTTCAGACCGAACCCGCGGTCATAGCCCGGCACGCTGCGGATGCCGGTGAACTGCCCGAACACGATCGCGCGCTGGCGCGCCAGCACGCCGGCCATCCGCAGCTGGTCGAGCATTCGTTCGATGCGGTACGGATGCTCGTTGACGTCCTCGATGAAGAGCACGCCCTTGTCCACCACCGGGAAATACGGCGTACCGAGCAGGCTGTTGAGCACGCAGAGATTGCCGCCCCACAGCACCGCGTCCTGCACGGGCTTGAACTTCAGGTCGATGTCGCGCGCCGGCATGCGCCAGCCGGTGCCTTCGCCCTGCCCTGTGACGAGATCGTCGAAGCACGCTTCCATGATGTCGTCAGGGCCGCCTTCGGCGCCGAAGTCTTCGCCGACTGCGGGGCCCGACCAGGTCACGGCGCCGGTCTTGGTCAGCAGCGCGTTCTGCAGCGCGGTGAAGTCGCTGCAGCCGACGAACTCGGTGCCCTTCTCGATCGCCTTGGTCAGCGCCTTGTACGGAATGGCGTCGAGGATCCGCGTGAGCCCGTAGCCGCCGCGCGCGATGAGAGCCACGTCGGCGCCGCTGGCGGCGGCGCGCGAGATTGCGGCGAGCCGTGTGGCGTCGTCGCCCGCGAAGCGCTGGTGCACCGAGAGTGCCGCATCGTCGACTTCGACTTCATGGCCCAGCGCCTTGAGCCGCTTCACGCCGCGCCGGAAAGCGGCCTTGTCGCGGACCGCGCTGGAGGGGGAGTAGATGTAGATGTGTTTGGTCACGCGGTCGAGTATCCCATTGCGTTTCGCACTTGCGGCACGAACGTTCGGGCCTGCTCGGGCGACGGCCCCGAAGAAGTCGCTACGGGCCCGAGCGCACGCAGAGCTGCTTCGTAGCCACGATCGGGGAACGGCGCGCGCCATGCATCGCCGATGCGTTCACGCCCTTCCGGCGCGACAAGCGCGGCGGCAAAACGCTCAGGGGCTGCAGCCATCAGCAACGCGGCAAGTCCGGAGCCTGCATCGCTGTGCACGAGCGCCATCGGCGTCGAGCCGGGTTGCACGCGGTCCAGCCATTCGAGCAGCACGTCGCGATGCCACTCGAGGCGATGCGACGCCTCGCGCTTGGGCTTGTCGCTCCTGCCGAAGCCGATCAGGTCGGGCACCAATGTGCGCACACCGGGCAGGCCCACGAGATGCCGGAAGAAGTAGCCCCACTCGCCGGGCCCGTGCAGGCACAGGCAGCAGGCGGCGCCCGTCCCATCGCCCTCCCCATGTTCGTCGATGTAGTGCATGCGCCAGCCATGCTGGCTCAGAAGGTCCTGCACGTAGTGCGGCGCGAAGCCATAGCCGGACAGCGCATCGAAGCGCTCGTTCGGCGTACGCAGCGCGTCGTCGCGCAGCGGCTCGGCCTGAGCACGCGCGGCGCTGCGGCGTTGCTGGAAGAAAGCCTGCAGCACCGCGGCGCACTCCTGTGCCAGCACCCCGCCCTGCACCTGCGTGTGGTGATTCAGCCGCGGCTCGGCGAAGAGATCGAGCACCGAGCCGGCCGCACCGGTCTTCGGATCGGCCGCGCCGTACACCACGCGCGCGAGGCGCGAGTGCAGCATCGCCCCGGAGCACATCGCGCACGGCTCGAGCGTGACGAACAGCTCGCAGCCGTCGAGCCGGTAGTTGCCGAGCGCCGCCGCGCCGGCGCGCAGTGCATTGATCTCGGCATGCGCGCTCGGATCATGCTGAGCCACGGGCGTATTGCGGCCCGACGCGATCAACCGGCCGTCCTTCACCAGCACCGCTCCCACCGGCACCTCGCCCGCCTCGGCGGCAAGCTGCGCCTCGGCGAGCGCAAGCGCCATCCAGTGCGCATCGTCGTGCGTCACGGGCGACGGGATCGGCTCAGTTGTCATCGGGCATCTGCCGCGTCTTCGCGGCAGCGTCCAGCGCTTCCTTGACCTGTTGCTGAACCTGCTGCGCCTGGTCGCGCACGTTCACGGGTGCGTCACCGGCGGCCGGCGCGGCCACGCCGGGCACAGCCGGCCGCGCGGAGGAAGCCGCGCTCGTCATCTGCTTTTTCGCGAGCAGGCCGACGATCACCAGCGCCAGTACGAGGCCGATCAGGCCGAGTCCGCGCATCTCAGCGACCCTCCGCCACCGGAGCCTCGGCGATCATGCCCAGGCGGTCCATCCACACGGCAAGTGCCTGTTCGTCCGGCGTGCCCGCGCTGTAGACGGCATGCATCGCGGCATGCGATTCGCGCCGGTGCTGGTTGAGCTTGATCTTGCATTGCAGCGCCGTCACGCACAGCTCGAAGCCCACGATGCCGGCGAGCATCTTGAGCTGGAACTCCTCGCCCAGGTCGCGCCACTGCTGCGCGTAGGCGGGTTCGTGGTCGTGGATCAGCTTCTTGAGCAGTGCGTCCTTGTCGCCCGGCTCCTCGATCAGCCGCGCCTCCACGGTGCAGTGCACCGCCAGGTAGTTCCAGGTCGGCACGCGGGCCAGGTCGGGATAGACGGAGGGCGAGAGGTACGAATGCGGTCCGAGGAAGGTGACCGCCGCCCGGGGCCGGGCCTGCAGATAGCGCCAGTGCGGGTTGGGCTTGGCGCAATGTCCCCACAGCACCAGTTCGTCGCCCGCGCGTTGTTCGGCCACCAGCGGCAGGTGCGTGATGTACGGCAGTCCGTCGTCATCGTTCGAGATCAGGCTCGCGAACGGGTGCGAGCGCATCAGCTCCAGCGCGATGGCCGGATCCTTGGCATTGAACTGCGGGGGCATGTACATGGGGCTTATTCCTCGTGGAACCTCGTGGCGAGGCCCCATTCTCCCCGAGCCGCCTACTTTGCGCGCGGCGTCTCCAGCAGCTTCACCATCGCGGTGTAGCCGCGCGCCTTCGCCAGTTGCAGCGGCGTGTTGCCCTGGCGGTCCGTCAGCTTGAGGCTGGCACCGGCGTCGACCAGTGCAGCCAGCGTGCGCTGGTGGCGAGGCCCGCCGTCGCCCAGCACGATGGACTCGATCACCGCCGTCCAGTGCAGGTTGTTGACGTGGTCGAGCGGCGCGCCCGCGGCGATCAGCCTGCGCACCACTTCATCGTGTCCGAGATGGGCCGCCGCGATGAGCGCGGTGCCGTCGTAGCGGCTCGTGGTCTGCCCGGGCTTCGCTCCGAGCGACAGCAGCACCGAGAGCGTCGCGGCGTCGTCCGCCACCGAGGCGATGGTGACGGCGTCGTAGCGGTCGTCCTCCAGCAGGTCGAGGTCCGCGCCGGCCTTGGCCAGCAGCTTGATCGCATCGCGCTGCCGCGCGAACGTGGCGACATGCAGCGGCGTGCGGCCCCGCGCGTCGCGCGCATCGAGATTCGCACCCGAGGCGATGAGCGCCTTCAGCTTCTGCAGGTCGCCATGCCATGCGGCCTGGTGCAGCCCGTCGAAGGCCAGCACCTCGGCCGCCAGCGGCGGCACCTGGGCGAGCGCGCCCAGCGGCACGCCCAGCCCGAGCGCGACCGCCAGCACACCCGGCCAGATACCGCGCGCCTTCATCAGAGCAGGCCCTTGACCTTCTCGAGCGCCGCGTTGGCGCACTGCTCGTCGAGGTGGCCGCCGGGCGCACCGCCCACGCCGACCGCGCCGATCACTTCATTGCCCGACTTGACCGGCACGCCGCCGCCCAGCAGCAGGAAGCCCGGCAGGTACACCAGGTTCGCCGCGCCCGGGTTCTTCTGCGCGCCTTCCATCATGGCCTGCGTGGGGCTCTTGGCCGAAGCCGAAGTCCAGGCCTTGCGCTCGCTCGACGCCAGCGTGTGGGGGCCGGCGTTGTCGGCGCGCTGCACGGCACGCACGGTGCCGGCGCGGTCGACCACGGTGGCGGCCACGTTGTAGCCGTTGGCCGCGCAGGCCGCCACGGCTTCGGCCGCGATCTGGTTGGCCAGCGCGAGAGACATGTTCTTTTCGGTACGCACTGCCGGTGCGGGCGTCTGGGCCTGGGCGACGGAAGCGGCGAGCAGGACAGCGAGGCTGCCGAGGCGAACGATGGTTTGCATTGTTTGGTTTCTCCAGTGGATTCGGGTAGTTGCGCCGGCTGTTGCCGACGGCTGCGCCACTGTAGAAAACACGGCCAGCGACGGCCATTCGTACGGCTACGCCCGCCGCTCCGTAGTTCTACGGAGCGCCGTCGTCCACCAGCACGGCATAGCGCCGGATCAGCTGCGCGAGTGAATCGCAGTCGAGCTTGGCGAACAGGTTCGCACGGTGCGTCTCGACCGTGCGCGGCGACAGCGCCAGCGTTCGCGCGATCTCCTTGTTGGTCAGCCCCTGCACGATGAAGGCGAGCACCTCGCGCTCCCGCTCCGACAGCTGCGACACCCTCTCGCGCGCGGCGTTGTCGGCCTGCGAGCGCTCGCGCGAGCGCACGTGCTGGCGCACCGCCTGCTGCAGCGCCTCGAGCAGTTGCTCGTCGTCCACCGGCTTCTCGAGGAACTCGGCCGCGCCGGCCTTGAAGGCGCGGCGGCACATCTCGACGGTGCCGTGGCCCGTCAGCATGATCACCGGCTGGTCGACGCCCTGCGCCACCAGCCGGTCGAGCACCGTGAGCCCGCTGATGCCGGGCATGCGCACGTCGAGCACGATGGCGCCGACGCTCGCGCGGTCGAAGCCGTCGATGAAGGCCTGCGGGTCGGCCCAGGCCTGCACGCGCAGGCCGACGGTGCCGATCAGCAGCGAGAGGCTGTCGCGCACCGCCTGGTCGTCGTCGATCAGGTGGATCAGCGGCGATTGCGGCTGATGGGTGTTCGGAATGCTCATGAAGACGACGCGACGAGTGGCAGCAGCAAGGTGAAGCGCGCACCGCGCGGCGAGGCATTGGCCGCGCTCAGGCTGCCGCCCATGCCGCCGGCCAGCGTTTCGCTGAGGCTCAGGCCGAGGCCCAGCCCGCCTTCGCGCGTGCTGAAGAAGGGTTCGAAAAGGCGCGGCAGCGCTTCAGGGGCGATGCCGCGCCCGTTGTCGGTCACGGTCAGCACGCCCTCCTGCCCGTTGCGGCCGACCGACACGACGAGGCGCCGTTCGGCCGCAGGCACGAGGTCGAGCGCCTGCAGCGCGTTCATCAGCAGGTTGTGCACGATCTGCTCGAGCGCCACCGCCTCCGCTTGCACGCGCACAGGGGCCTGCGCCGTGGCATCGAACTGCGCGGCGACGTCGTGCTTCGCGAACTCGGGCGCGAGCAGGTGCATGGCACTGCGCACGACCTCCTGCAGCACAAGAGGCCGGGTCTCGCCGCCGGCTTCGGGCCGCTCGATCACGCGGCGCAGGCGCCCCACCACGCCGGCCGCGCGGCGAGCCTGCTCGACCGCCTGCCCCATCGCGTCGCGTGCGGTGACCAGGTCGGGCGGCTCGTCGTCGAGCAGGCGGCGGGCGGCCTGGGCGTTGGCAAGCACCGCCGTCAGCGGCTGGTTGAGTTCGTGCGCGAGGCCTGCCGACAGTTCGCCCAGCGCATTGAGCCTGGCGACCTGCCCGAGCCGCAACAGCTCCTCGGCCCGCCGCCGCGCCACGCGCTGGCGCTGCGCGGCCCACAGGCCCGCCAGCAGCACCGCCATGGCCAGCGCCCAGCCGGCAATGGCGCGCCACGGCAGCTCGCCCCAGCCCACCTGCCGCTCGGCCACGAGATCGAAAGGCTGGCTCGGCGAGGCCAGTGCCTTGCTCAGGGCGAAACGCCATCCGGTCTCCGGGCTCGTGGACAGAACACCGGGTTGCAGCACCAGCTGCTGCCCGTCTCGCTGCAGGCTCAGCCGCACGGGGCTGCGCTGCGGGTTCATCGGCCAGTCGCGCCATGGCACGGAGCCGGCCAGGTCGATGTCGAGCGCGTAGCTGAACGGCGTGGCGCCGATCACCAGCACATAGCGGCCATGGGCCAGGTCGAGCGTTGCCAGCTCGGCGCGCTGCAGGCTGCGCGAACGCGCCTCGGCCGCTGCCAGCACGGCGGCCTGCGAGCTGTCGGGCCAGGGCTCGTCGCGCTCGCGGCGCTGCACGCGCAGGATCGATGAATACACCGAGGGCAGGCGCTGCTCGGGATGGTCCGCGCCGGTGCTGGGCTCCAGCAGCGCGAGCGTGGCCAGCACGGCGTCGTACTGCACCATCTGCTGGCTCATGAGGCGGTGCGCGATGCGCACGTCGGTCTCGAAGTCCTGGTGCATCCGCGCCAGCTCCGAGCGTGCGAGCCACACCGCGCCCACGGCGGTGAGCGCCAGCCATGCCAGCCACCAACCGCCTTGCGAACGCAACCACTGTTTCATGGCGCGGATTGTGCCCGGCGCCGCGACGCCGCCCGGTTGGCCGAAAATGCGGCAACAGACATGGCCGACACACAGGACTCCCTTTTCCCCGATCTCCCGCGCCCCGAGGACGCATCCGCGGCAGCATCTCCGTCCGCCAAGGCGCAGGCCGCCGAACCTTCCGCGAAGAAGAAGCCGCGCACCGCGACAGTCGAGCCAGCGCCGACGAATCCGGAACTGGTCGAACTGGCCGCCGCGCTGCCTCCCAACCTGCGGCTGGGTACATCGTCGTGGAGCTACCCCGGCTGGGCGGACCTGGTGTGGGACGGCGAATACGCCGAGACGGTGCTGTCGAAGAACGGGCTTTCCGCACTCGCGAAGCATCCTCTGTTCCGCACCGTGAGCGTGGACCGCAACTTCTACCGCGCCCTCACCGCCAGCCAGTACGCGCGCTACGCATCCATGGTGCCCGACGACTTCCGCTTCATGGTGAAGGCGCCGAGCCTCGTGACCGACGCCACCGTGCGCGACGAAAGCGGCCGGGGCATGCAGGCCAACCCGGTGTTCCTCAGCAGCGAGATCGCTCGGCAGGAATTCGTGCTGCCCGCACTGGAAGGGCTCGGCCATCGCATCGGCGTGCTGGTGTTCCAGCTGAGCCCGATCCCGGGGCACATCCTGGCCGACCAGCCCGCCCTGCTCGCGCGCATCGCGGCGATGCTCGAATCGCTGCCCGACATCAGGTCGACGGCGCCCGACGCGGTGATCGCCGTCGAGGTGCGCGACCCGCAACTGCTCAACCCTGCCTTCGCCGAGATGTTGCGCAGCGTGGGCGCCACCTTCTGCATGGGCCTGCACGCCAAGATGCCGCCCATCGAAGACCAGCTGCCGATGTTGCGGGCGCTGTGGCCGGGGCCGCTGGTGTGCCGCTGGAACCTGCACCGGCGCCACGGCCGTTTCGGCTACGAAGACGCCGAGAAGCTCTACGGCCCCTTCGACAAGATCGTCGACCCCGATCCGGAAACGCGCGCGGCGCTCGCCAAGGTGATCGCCGGCACCACCCGCGCGGGCCAGAACGCCTTCGTCACCGTGAGCAACAACGCCGAAGGCTGCGCGCCGCTGACGATCGCGCAGCTCGCGCGGGACATCCTCGAACTGGCGCCGCGTTAGCCGATGTTCTGCTTCGCCGCGACCGTCATCTCGACCTCGACGGTCGCGTTCTTCGGCAGCGCATAGACGCCGACCGCCGTGCGCACATGCACGCCGGCGTCGCCGAACACGCGATGCAGCAGGTCGGAGGCGGCATCAGCCACTTCGCTCTGCTGCGTGAAATCGGCCGTGCACTGCACGAACACACCCACGCGCAGGACCTTCTCGACGACATCGAGCGAACCGAGCGCGCGCCGCAGCAGCGCGAGGCTGCGCAGGGCACAGATCTGCGCGCCTTCGCGCGCCTTGTCGAGCGACACAGCGTCGCCCACGCGGCCGGTGACCACCACCGTGGTGCCCACGCGCGGCACCTGCCCGCTCAGGTAGATGGTGCGGCCGTCGCGCACCAGCGGCACGTAGTGGCCGCCGGCGATGATCTCGCCGTCGAAGCTGTGGCCCAGCTCCGCCGCGATCTGGTCGGCGATCTGGTCCCGGGTCTTTTCTGCTGCTGTCGTCATGTCGTTTCCGTGAAAGTGAGAGCCATTGTCGTCAGCTGTTCCGCATCGAAACAGATACAGAAGGCGTCGATGCGAGACAGAACAGCTCAAGCGGCCGGAAGGCCCGATGCGACGTCGGGCCACCGGCCCAGCACTTCATGCACGCCCTCGCCCACGTGGCTGTCGATCAGTACCAGCGAGGCCGCGGTCCATCGGACGGGTTCTTCCAGCGCGTGCTTCTCGAGCTTGCGGCGCGCATAAGCCACCGTCATGTGCGGCGTGAACGAGCGCGGAGGCTTCAGGCCCGCATCGGCCAGCGCCTCGCCCAGGCGCTGCCTGAAGGCCTTGAGCGCCGAGACGCCTTCGTCATCGTCGGCGCACAGCACGAGCGCGCCCTTGGTATAGCTCATGGCCTTCTCGAAGACGATGTCGAACGTGGGCGGCACCACCGACGCCGCAGCCTTGGAGGCCAGCGCGACCTTGTCGGCGGGCACGCTCGGATATCCGCCGAGGTCGAACAGCGTGACATGCAGGCGATGCGCGTCGACCAACGTTCCTTTCAGTGCGTGCTGCGAATTCATGCGCCCGCCGAGCGCGGCGATCGATGTTGCGTCGTGCGAGGCGGGAACGATGGCGAAGAAGAGAGAGTGTTCGAGCGCGGGCGCCACGCGAGGCGCCTTGCTCCGGGGACGTGGCAAAGGTTTCGGCGGAGGCTCGATACCTGGAAGAAGAAGCTGTTCTGACATGTCTCGATCATCGCCCATCGATCGGGCTCTTCATCTGCTCTTCAGCAAGCGTCAAGCAGCCCTTCAGGCTGGCTTTCGAGAATCGTTTCACGAGGGTGGCACCGCAATGCGCAGCCACCTGTCGGATCGATCTCAACCATCCAACCAGGAACTTCATCTTGACGAAAACGCAAGCCTGCACCGCCCTTGCAGCAGCCCTTCTGCTCGGCACCATCTCCACGGCCTCGAGCGCCGCCGGCCCGAACCAGGACACCGGAATCTACGTGGGCGGCGCAATCGGCCGCTCGAGCTACAGCCTCTCGTCTTCCAACCGCGTGCCCGTGCCGTGGGGCGGCCAGAAGAGCAGCAAGGCCGGCACGGCCTACAAGCTGTACGGCGGCTATCGCTTCACCGAGACCTTCGGCGTGGAAGCAGGCTATGCGCGCCTCGGCCGCGTGAGCCAGTGGAGCTCGAACGGCGCCTACTCGCGCCTGCAGGCCGGCACCGGCCAGGTCTTCTACGCGGCCGCCACCGCCCACCTGCCGCTGGGCGAATCGTTCGCCCTCAACGGCCGCCTCGGCGTCGCACGTGGGCGCGTCTCCGGCGACAACAACTGGGCACTGCCCAGCCAGCGCATCTCGGGCAGCTCGACCGGCATGATGGTCGGCTTCGGCGCGGAGTACCGCGTGACGCAGAACCTGTCGATCACCGCTGACTACGACTACTTCGGCAAGCTGTCGAAGCAGGCGAAGGGCGGGATGATGACTGTGGGTTTGAAGGCGAGCTTCTGAGCGTCGCCTCTTTCTTCCGATGACTCGTCGACGCGGCCTCGCATCAGCGGGGCCGCGTTGCTTCGTTCGTCACTCCCACTCAATGGTTTCCGAGGACCGGAAACCCGCATGGATGCTAGCTTTGTGGAGTCGGGGCAGCGTACTTTACCGTCACTTCTACCGTCGAAAAACGACCGCTTTTGCTGGCGCGGGAGATGGGCTCGTTTTGCGAGGTGGCTACTCCAGCAGATCAATCGTCAAGTAGCGGCAACATTCAAGACCCAACTTCGCCCTATCTAGGTGCCCTGGCCGCAGCGTCCGAGGTGTGGTCCGGCAAACCGGCAGTTTCCCGCTACACAGCCCCGGTCACGGCCAGCATCCGCGGCATCGCCGGCGATCTGACCACGCTCAACGCGATGAAGCCGTATCCGCCTGCGCCTTGTTTTGCATATCAGTCGTGCCACTCAAAGCACCCCGTACGCCTGATGAACCTCCTCAGAATCTTGTCGGAAGCTACAACCAGCTGGTGATCGCGATGATTCTCTGCCGACTTGGAACCGTGAAACAGGTTGCATCGAACGAGGTAGATTGTGCGCAAGAGTTGCGGCCAGGTGAGCCGGGCTCCATTCGCCCAGCCAACAGGTTGCTGCTTGACGGTGGCGCGCAGCGCTTCGTCCATGAGCTCTATGCGGTTGAATTTACGAAAAGCGTCTCTTCCGAGCTTCTTGCGCACATCCCGCACGTTCAAGACCGGGAGCAGCGCAGTCAAACTCAGAATGTTCTCCGAGAACTCGGTATCGTCATTCAGGAGAGCCTCGTATGCGGTAACGAGTTTTTCGTGATCAGCCACGGCACTGATCATCGCCGCATCCGTCTCAGCCTGCGTGACGCACTCCATCCACCCGTTGAAAGCCATCCAAACATTGACGAAAGACGAGAAGGCCGAGCGCTGCTGCTCGGACGCTTCGACAAGCTCACGAGCCAAGTCGGCGGCTTCAGGATCAAGAGAACGAAAGTTGTCGAAGCTGGTCATGGAGCAAGCCAAGGCGGAAGTGGATGGATGAGTTTACGAGGCACGGAATTGAGCCGACCGCACGGAGACTTTTTCGACGTCATACAGGCGATGCTTCTTGGCGCCGCCGATCAGTAGAATTTACTGAACACGTTTCCTGTTGCCTGGGCAGTATCCCGTCGCACTTAGCGGCCTAGCGCCTCGATGCGGGCATCGCGGCGCTGAAGGCTATGAGGCTGCTTGCGAGTAATCACCTTGATGGCGCGGATCGACTTCCACTAGGCGATCTGTTGCCCCGGGCTCTGGCAGCTTCGCGCCAAGTTAATAGTCCACGGAGTCGCGCATGACTGAGCCTGGCAAGAGAGTTGCCGACGAGTTCTACATCCACCTGTCGGCGGTTGGGACGATTCAGGATGCATTCACTCGCCAGGCTATCGAGTGCGCCGTCCAGGGCTTGCCTCCGCAGCTTTCGCATGTGCCGAACGTTGCCAAGATCAATGTTCGTACCGGGCGACTGTCTCTGCTTTCCTACCCCGACTTCTTTGAATCTCCCTTTCCCACGCTTGCTGCGACATGGGTGTTTTTGCCTGGCACCGCAACGCCGGCATGGCACCGGACCTATTCGGATTCGCTGAATCCTCCCATTTTGCATCGCAAGGAGTTGCTGGTTGAGTCAACGCAACCTCAGCGAGAGCAATGGGTGGCCCTTACAAAAACTGCAGAGAGTCTCGGCCTTTTCGATGATGTAGCCACGATCGGGTTTCGTCTCAACTGGGACAGGCTGATCAAGAGCAGGGGCTATAGCCTAGTAGGCGACGAGTTCCTTCCGATAGGAAACGATGTCGCCGCAGGTGGTCGGTCTCCAGGGTGGGATTTCGAGGGGCCGATTCAACGCCATCTAACCGCGCTGGCGAGGAGCAGTCTGTCGGCGCCTGTACAGATGCTAGTGCGGCATGGCTTGCTTCAACCTGGAATGACATTCTTTGACTATGGCTGCGGTCGGGGCGGCGATGTTTGTGCGCTTAGCGCGGACGGCGTCGCCGCCAGCGGTTGGGACCCGCACTACCTGCCCGAGGCAACCATCGCTCCCGCCGATGCCGTCAACCTCGGATTCGTAATCAACGTCATTGAGGACCCCGCCGAGAGGATAGAAGCCATCACAAAGGCCTTCGAACTGGCGCGAACCGTGATGTCCGTCGGCGTCATGCTATACGGCGGTGACCTTCCCGGAAAACCTTATCGCGACGGCTTCCTAACGTCGCGAAATACCTTTCAGAAGTATTTTTCGCAGAGCGAACTGAAGGACTATGTCGAGCACGCCCTGCAGCGTAACGTGTTTATGGTCGGGCCGGGCGTCGCCTTTGTCTTTGCAAACACCGAAGCAGAGCAGCGCTTTAGTGCCGGCCGCTACCGGCGCAAGAACGTCGCTCTGCGCCTTTTGGTCACCCGCGCCCCCAGACCGGCTAGTCCGCAGACTATCCGCAAAGTCAAGGCACGCGAGCCACCACCCCCTAGACACTCACGCGCCGAGGAAAAATTCACCGCAGCACGGCCGCTGCTCGATGACCTTTGGACGACGACCCTCGAACTTGGACGCGCACCGGAGGCTGATGAAGTCACGAACTTAGCAGCGATCAATGCAGACCTTGGCGGCCTGCCTAAGGCGCTCCGGCTGCTGGCCCGTCACTACGACTACACGCTGGTGGGCGCGGCGGCCGAGGCGCGTTCAGATGATGTCCGTCTGCTGATGGCGATGCAGCAGTTTGCGAAGCGACCCGCCTATCGACAGCTTGAAAAGCGCCTGCAACGCGACATCAAAGCATTCTTTGGAGACTATCGGTCGGCGCAGGCTGCGGGCCTGCAGCTCTTGCTCGATGCAGCCGATCCTCAGAAGATTCTTGCCGCGTGCCGGCTCGCCGCGACGCAAGGCCTCGGGTGGCTCGACGAGGAACACTCGCTACAAGTCCACATCTCGCTTGTCGAACGCCTTCCTGCGTTGCTTCGCGCCTACGTCACCTGCGGCCTGATCATTTGGGACGCACTCAGTGACGTGCAACTCGTTAAGATCCACATCGCCTCCGGCAAGCTGACCCTAATGGAATTCGAGGCTTTCGACGAAGACCCCCTGCCGCGCCTGCGCCGCCGCATCAAGGTCATAGTCAGGAAACTCGACTGCGATGTCTTCGAATACGGAAGCTCGGCCTATCCGAAGCCCGTGCTGTACCGCAAGAGCCGCTACCTGCACGAAGACCATCCAGGCTACGCCGAGCAACTTGCCTTCGATGAGGCAATCGAGCGATTGGGAGTGCTTAGCGACTTGGAGTTCGGACCTACGGCTGAAGCCCTCACAAGGCTGCTCGACGCCAAGAGGCTGGCCGTCGAAGGAATGCGGCTCGGCCGAAGTGCGTCGATCCCCGACCTCGACGCTCCTTGCGGTGCCTTTCTGACCTATCGCGCGTTGATTCAGTGTGGTGATACCAGGAATCGGCTCGGCATTGCCAATCTCCCCTTCAACCCGGCAACCTACAACGCATTGCATGACCTCGCTACCCAGGTACTCGACCCCGTGATCGATTATTTTGGCTCGATACGACTCACTTACGGCTTTTCGTCAACCGAGCTGACCCGCAACATCGAACGAGGCATAGCGCCGAAACTCGATCAGCATGCCGCCTGCGAGCGCGGACCGAGGGGAGCACTTGTATGCGAGCGCGGCGGCGCAGCCTGCGATTTCCTCGTTGAAGACGAAGACATGCGCGAGGTAGCCGAGTGGATCGTTGCCAACACACCGTTCGACCGCCTCTACTTCTATGGAAGTGATCGGGCCGTTCATGTCAGCTTTTCGTCCACACCTGCCAAGCAAGCTTTTGCAATGATGTCATCGCCTACCGGGCGACTCATGCCGCGTCCGTTCTTACCTAGCGCCTAAAGCTTCAGTCCAATCCTTTTACTCTGCGCGGCAAATTTGCCGGCTCCCCCCTCACCTCCGACCACTTCGCCCTCAGTTCTGCCGCAGGGGGGGATTTGGCACCACACATATAGAGCAGCAGGTCGCGGCACAACACACGATGCTTTGGATCCATCGTGTTGCGATGAGACCAAATGGTCCCGGCGAAAGGCGCCTGATCCAATCGTCGTGGCAGAAGAGCCAGCCATTCCCACCAATTGCCTTCCTTCTCCGTCTTAAGGCGCATCGCCACATCCGTCATCAGCGCGAGGCCCATTGGTCGGAAGTACACGCTGCCACCGTCCGCTGTTCTATGGCGCTGGCACACTTCTTCCACTTCGCTAGCTTTGAAGTACTCCCCAAGGCCTGGTTCTACGACCGAGAGTCTCTCGAAATACTTGATAGCCCACTTGTAATATTTGTCCAATTCTGCGTCGGTTGGTCGGTTGTATTCCAGGTCTTTCTTCTTCGAGCCGCTGAGCTCGAGGAACAATTCCCGAAGCACGTCGTACAGGTTTCCGATCGTCGTGAAGGCGACGCCTTCATCTCTTCCCAGATTATTCGTGTGATGCAAGGCAATTCGCGGCGAGCGAAACCATGGATGATCTTCGACCATACGACGGGCCGTGATTGCCATTGCGTCGTTCTCATCGAGCGCAATTCGCTCCATCTTGGATACAGGAATTGCCGTTTTGTTGAGCGTCGTGAATAGCCGTCTTGTGCGCTCTTTTTTCTCGACACGATGCGCGATGACGAGCACAGAAACTAGGTCCTGCGTCGCGGTTGGAGCCTCCCCGGCGCCCTGCTTCGGCGGAGACTCCATCATGCGCTTCATACCCGCCAGGCGGTGCTGCCCATCAACAGCGAACAATTGCTCGCTTCCACTTAGTTCCAATATGCCGAGCGACTCCCCAGCGTTGCCCAGTTGAGGCCTTCCCTGCCTACCAGCCTGAAGTTCAAGAGGCACCCACTCGGGCGTTCCGCCGTACAACGCAACGACCAGCGAATTGAAGAAGCGCTCAGGCTCCTTTTTCAAATAGTCAGAGATGTCCTCGGCTCGTCCCTCCTTCAGCGAGCGCTGAATCCAAGCCGAAAGCTCCTTGTTGTTGTGAAGTTCATTTCCGAACGACACACGCTCTGCAAGATCGGGAAGTGGAATGACCGTGCTGTAATAGGTCCAGTCGCCGAACCTGCCGCGCAGCGCCGGCAGTGCCAGCGGCAGACTTACATGTGCCGTGGTGTTAGAAGGCATGGCTAGGACTCAAATAGGTTGCAGGATAAGTTCTGTCGGTAAATGGCGGGCGAAATGCCCCGAGCAATTGGGTTTCCAGATTCACCAGCTCCGCTTTGCGCGCCGGCAGGGCTGAGTAAAAGAACTCAAGATGCCCATCCCAAGCATTGAGCATAAAGAACACCCTCGCGCGTTTGAATTTCTTCTTTTCCTGCAGATACTGACCGAAACGGTCACGAAGCGTCGAATCGCTCGTGCCATCCCCGGTCTGCCCGATGTACATCACCCATCCATGAGGAGGCAGACCGGCATGGGGGATCCGCACAACAAACGCATACAGACCGGGCTCCTCCGGCACGCTCTTCTTTGCTGAGGCGCCAAACTTTACGGACTGCCAAGCCAACGGCGGCACAACGTTCGCGCGATGAAACTCGGCAGGCGCGACTATGAATGTGGCGGCCTGGAGCTGGTTGTCGACCAGACTCGCACCTACCGGATCTCGCGTTAGCGCTTCTGACCAATGCATGTCACCCTTTGTCTCGTCTACGAGTTCGTCGCTGGGTCGTTTCGACACCGCCAGCCGGGACCGCCAAGCTCGGCGGGAATAATCTCACCGAATGCGTGATCGCTAGAACGCCTTCACCTTGATGGGCTTCGAGTCCTTGACCGTCATGAATACACCGGTCGGCAACGCCGCAAAGCTGACCTTCTTTCGGAACATGTTCTGCAACACCTGGTTGCTCGCCGCGTTCGTCTTGAAGCAGATTGGAAGACCGATGTTTTCAAGGTGATCGTCACCTGCCCCGTCATAGTCGTCTGGACTCTGCGAGGCAAGTGCCACCATGAGGCCCTTGGATCTGTGCAGCCGTATGTTGTCTGACAGCGCCTTATGCCGAGAAGCAAGCAGATGACGAGCTTCATCGACCGCAAGCACCGCACGAATAGCACGATGGCCCTCCGCATCCTGCGGTGCTTCGCTCGTGCGCTTGAGGAATGTGTTGAGCGCATCGAGAAGCATATAAGCAGCGAGATTCTTCTGCGTGTCGTGCGCGCCTGCAAACGTGATGATCCAACTTTGCGCGAAGAAACGCGAGGGTGGCATCTCCGGACGAAAGATTGTTCGCTCTGTCAGATCGCTGATGGTCGAAATCACGCTGTCTGTCTTCAGCCCTCGATCTTGATAAAAGTCGCGGAGCGTTTGCCCCACATCTTCGAGGCTGATCTGCTTGCGCATCGAGAAGAGCGGACGAAGCGCGTCCTTCACGGTCTCCAACTGCACAGCCCCTGCCTTGCTCTGCATCACCTTCGCGAACGAGTCGCGGAAGCCCATGATGGCGTCCGAAGCAGTTAGGTCCGACTCGTCCGATCCGAAGAACATATCGAGTGGTATGGGCTCGTCGGGCACACGGACGACGCGTGCGCCGATTGCGTTTATAAAGTCGTGCCGATTGGCAAGGTCGCCCTTGCCAAGGTCCAGCACAATCACTGGCGCGCCGCTCTGTTTACGCACTTGGGCGATCATCTCAAGCATGGTGCGCGTCTTGCCGGAACCAGCTTGGCCCATGACCGCCACATGCGGTGAATATCCGACCCCGTTGACCGTCCACCGGAACGGCCCATCGGCGTCAACAGTCCGCCCAAGATCGACGATGACGGGTGAGGGGTCGCGCCCCGGCCCTTCCCACTGGGTCCCAGCGATATCCGCAGTTGCTGTTGGACTCACTCCTCCGGTTTCCGGAAGGTTCGCTCGTCGCCGCACGAGCACATCGACGAACTTGTTGTAGTCCTCGCCTGCCTCTTCCCAATCTTCAAACAGCAGTGCAATGCCGCGATTCCAATGCCGCCTGACAAGGTCCTGCAACGTCGATAGCGTCATTTCGGCCCGAGGGTCGGTGCGGCGCAGGTGGGTGAACAGCAAGCCGACCCAGAGCGGGAGCTCTTCGAGGCCAAACAGCACATCACCTTTGATCGACTTTCCCGCCCCATCTAAGCTGCCGGTCGGATACGTGCTCTCTGAAAGCGACCGCCCGATGGCGAGGCGCGCAACGCGGTTCCTTGCCTGGAGGCCAAGACTTGAACGAAGCTGCTCGGTGCGTTTGTCTGCTTCGGCCGACGTCTGAAAGCCTGCGAGGAGCACCTGTTCCAAGGTGACCGCGCTCATTGCGTCAGCTCCACGAAGTATTCATTCTCGATGGCCGTCGTGCGGCCAACGCCGCTACCGATCTCGGCGTGCTGCAGCAAGTACGTCATGCCGACGTTGGGCTCCATCGCCGCGTAGGTCTCGCGGTCGATTTCCTTGTCCTGCGACAGCAGGATCACTTGCCGCTTCTTGTCGGAAACCCAGTATTTGAGAATGTTCGCTCGATGCGTGCTGTCGAGACGACCCAATGGGGTATCGACCACCAGCGGAGCATCGATACCGGAGATGTCAGCAAGGCCCGCGAGCAGCGCAGTCGCGAACACCTGATTCTCTCCTGCAGATTTATCGAACGGAATCTCCTCGCCCTCTTTGCTCAGGATCGTGGTCCTGCCCGATTCATCGATGTGGATTCGATTCACCTGCTTTTTGTGCGCGAGCTTCTTGTAGACCCCCGTCATTGCCTCAGCGAGTTGCTCCACCTTAAGTGCATAGAGCTGCGGGATCAATTCGTTGATGAGGTTACATACGCGCTCTGCCCTACCGACCATCGATTTGACCGGATTCGCTTGGACAAATTTTTCATGCTCGCGAGCGTAGAGCGCGCGTTCCTGATCGATGGTGCCCTTGAGCCCAGACATCTGTCGCTCAACGTCGCCCAGTTCCCTCTGACGTTGATCCAGCGTCGCATTCACCGCAGTCAGTTCCCCGTTCAGCTTCGCAAGCGAGCCGTCACGGTCCACGCCTTCGATCTTGGTGTAGCGGTTGATCAATTCGCGAATCTTCTTCTGCAGTGATTCACGCTTGGCCACCAGACCGAGCACATCCTGTGCTCCCATGCGCAGGCCATTCATCGACTGAAGCAGGGCCGCACGCTTGGGGCCGAGGTACTCATGCACCACGGTCTCGGCGCAGCCCGCCGGCATCGGATAGAACAAGCTTTCCCATGCAGCGTTCAGACGGGCCTGCAACGCGGCCTCTTGCTCCGAGGTCAGTTCCGGGCTGAGTGGTGGCTCGGTTGTTGCATAGAACGTCCCAATGAACTTGGCCTTCTCGGGCTCCAGGCTTCGCTTGCGAGAGTCCCAGCTATCGCGAGCAATTTCCTCCTGCACCTGCTTTGCGAGTCCTTCCATCAGGTCGCGCGCCACCAAATGGAAAGGAAGCTTGCTTGCAACTAGATCGTCTAGAGCATCCTCAGTGACTTTGAGCTCCGTCTCGGCGTCAGCCTGCTGCTTGACCACGTCTGACACGCTGGCTACATCACCCGCGCCAGCGCCAAGCTGCATCATCCGATTGGTGAGGTCCGTACGTTGAACCTGCAAGCTCTTTACCGACTCATCCAGCGCATGCTGTTTGCGCTCAGCTTCTTCGTAGTCACGCTCGTGATGAGATAAAGTTTCGAACAGCTCACGATGCTTTTGTTCATCCATGACTGAAATGCCAGTGGATCGGTTCGTCTGGAATTCCTCCAGCCGCTTCTTCAGCTTGCGCAGCAAGACCACGCCGAGCAACCCTTCGATACCGGTGCGGATCTGGTCGCCGCGGCTTTGATCGGCAAGTTTCTTCACTTCCTCGCCATCAAAGAAGAAGAAAGGGGCAACGTGCGCAGGTATGAAGCGCTGGTCAAGCAATTCGGGGAGGCGGTCAGAGGCAAGTGCCCGACCTCGTATTCCATCCCGGACTTCATAGATGACTACCTCATCTTCTCCCGTCCAGTCGCCCGATCGGCTGAAGAACCACTTGCGAGTGACCTCAAACCCTTCGGCCTTCGACTGATTGATTTGGAGCTTCACCCACATTGAGTCGCGCCCAGTGCGGATAGCCGTCCCGTGTAAAGCGCGCTCTACGAATTTTCGATAGCCGACGTCATCCTTCAGCCCTGCGCGGCCCAGGTGCTCGACCGCTTCCTTGCCGTATAGCCCGAGGTAAAGTGCCTCCAATACCGACGTCTTTCCGTAGCCGTTCATACCGCCAATCAACACGATATTCCTGCCCGCTCGCGGCTGGGGGAATTCGAATGTCTGATGTTGGTAACTCTTGAAGTTAAACAGTTCAATCTTTGCAATCCACATGGCGTAGTTGTGCTTTCAGTCCATGCGGCTGAGGGTTTCTTCAATGCGCGGGTACACGTTGCGTGCACGCTCCTCGCCCGAACGCTCGCGTTGGATGCCCACCAAATCCTCAAGGACATCCATGGGCACGCCGTGCTTAAGACACAACTGTTCCAAGACGGCGCGTGCACCAGGGTCTGACCAGAGCGGCAGGTCACCGAGAAAAACATCACTCATCACTCTCCTCCTCGTTGTTTGACCGGCCGGCTTATTTCCTCGGCCCATATCGTATGAATCCGCTCGATCTCGTCTCGAGAGATGAGTTCATCGCCATACTCGGCCTGCGTCGCAAGTAATCTGTCGAGAATCATCTTCCGCGCCTGGATCGTGAACGGGCCTGGTACATGTTGAATCTGCTCGCCGCGCGGATTGAAACGAATCTCGCCGTTGCGGCGTTCAACCGATCGGTAGCGCGGATCGTTGCGGATGTCTTTTAGCCATTGCCGAAATTCAATGAGCGCCGAAAAGTGATGGTTGCCTGAATCCACAAATCCTTGAAGGCTCTTGTCCTTCTCAACAACGGTACACGTCCAGCAGCCGAAGCGACTGTTAGCGGTCCCACAGCCTGGGGCCTCATCCTTGCTCAGAACCACGGGGCACTCGCCACCCTCCGCGTCTCTGTAAAGTTGAATCAGATCGCGGTGCGTACCGCCCCAAGGAGGCTCACGCTCACCCAACACCTCCCACACGTCGTCAATCGTCAGATGGACGATAGGCCGGTAGATAAACGCCCCCGGCAACTCCGAGTGCGGCGTCAAATTTGAGTCTGCGAGATTCCGAAATTTGTTGATTGAATTGCGCCGACTGTCGCTCTCGTCCAGCCGCACGCCGAGCGCCACGATTGCAGCCCCATGCGCAGACACGTTGTCGAGGATGTAGCGGCTGGTAGGCTGAATTTTGAGCCGGTCGGTACACCAACGCATCGTCTGATTCGGACTTGGATAACCCTTGCCGATGAGCAATGTCCAGAAAGTCTTATCAGCGGCTGGCCGGGTCGTGACCACTGTTACCGGCAAACGCAAGCTCTCAGCCATTTCTCTCAGCGCCGCCTGCACCTTCGCGAGATGTGCCATGACGAGCGGACTTTCCACCTGCGTATCGTTCGAGACGACGTGAACATGCCGCTTTCGGCGCGACGGCGGAATCTGGAGCAGCGCCTCGAAGACAGCTTGCGCAACAACGGTTGAATCCTTGCCTCCGGAAAAACCGATGATCCAAGGATAGTCCTGAACGTCGGACAGGTATTCCGCGCGCACAGAGGCAACTACCTCATCCCACAGTTCCGTGGTGTCCAAAGGGGCGTCAACTGCCACCGGGGATACTGCCGCAGCAGTGGTCTGTTCAATGAGCATGTATGTTTTGGGCGGCTTTTCGAACAACGCGACTTAACGGTCGGTTCGCTCGAAGGTAATATTTAGGCGCGCGCCAATGGCGGCTGCGAATTTTTTGAGCGTTCTGGTCGAAGGAATGGTGCGACCGGCCTCGAGACGGGCGATGTTGCTCTGCGTAGTTTGCATGCGTTGAGCAACCTCTTCCTGCGTCAGACCTGCGCGACCGCGCGCCTTGGCAATTGCTTCGGCCAACGCGTGCTCTACGTCGAGTGATGCAGACACGTCTCCACTGACCCTGTCTTCCAGTAAATTGGACTGCACTTCCTTGAGCTTTTGCATATGACCCTCTTGCGCGGATTTGCAGCGAGTACGTGCCGAAGACGCACGCCGAACAGAAGCGCCGCCGCGCACGCGCGGATCGCTTCGTGCACCAGCAACGATCGTCTCAGCAATTCCCATCCATGAATTATATCGAAAATGATATGCGAAATCCTACGGGCAACCCCGAATGATGTGGCCGTGGCGAGACCCTCACCCGCTATCCGAAGAATTCGTTCCTTCTCAGGCTTCCGAGGGTGCGTTAGGTCGAGGTCGCGTTCGATTCTCTGTCCACAGGGAAACCAGTTCAGGTTCCGGCTCGTCCGGACGTAGACGCTCCGCGATCCGAGCAATGTCAGTGGGTTTGACGGTGATACGCCCGATCCAAACGTCGACACCCTTCGCCAGCGGCACGAGTACGGAAACAACGGCGCAAAGGCCACGAATGAGCAGCACCTCGATCGACGGACTACTCCGGCCTGCGCGCGCGCCCAGGCCGCGGTCGAAGATCCTGTCGAACCGTTTGACGCTGTCCGAACTGACAGACGCAGGCGCTATCAATGTTGTGACCAATCCGCCTTCGCCCGATGGGCTTCGGCGGGACATGGCCCTCAACTCGCCAATCATGGTCTGTAGGTCTTCTGACAGTCCCCAGATCGTGCCACCAGGTCTGAACCAGAACAGATCCCACGCTTGCGAAGCCTGACCACCTTCGCTATGACGTGCGATCAGCGCCGTCAGGCTCTTTCGATTGCGTTCCAGGCAAGAACTCCCGACGATGAAGGTCACCTCGGAATCGTCGCTCGCCCGTTCCCGGTCCAGCCACGCTTTCAGGTCCACGAAGCCGTCAGCGTCAATTGACTCGTCGATGAACGTCGAATAGGTCAATCGCGCATATTCGGAGCGCGAAGCGGCCGTCGGAACGGGATCACTCAGACTTTTCAGGGCTTGGCTCATCGCGTCGGTCAGAAGACGCAGCTTCTGCGGCCGATCAGTCTCTGTCTCGATCAGGGTCGTCTCCAGCTTTGGCTGGCTACCAAGGACAAGTGATTGCTTGCCGGAAATCTGCGCATAGCTGAAACGTCCTGGTGCAACGTCGGATATTGCGTACAGGCCCCAAGCCTCCGGGTTCTTGATACGCCGGATCAAGCGCAGATAGTCGCGGAAGTTGTCGTGGAACGCCTCGCGGGCAAAGCTCTCCGGAATGTCCGCTCGACCGAGCGAAGGCGTCAGGCCGATCAGGTTCTTGACGTTATGCAACCCCCGCGACCGGATCATGTTCTTGCTGATCAAATCGAACCAGATGCGGGCGGGGAAGCTCTCGACATCGGTGATCACGGGTGGTCCTTCCCCCGCGGTGCGAAACAGTTCCTTGCCCGTCGCGTGGAGCGAAACTTCGTTGCCTTCCAGCGTGATCAACGTCCGAGCCTGGAGATCGGCAAGCACGATCTCCATCTCAGTCTGGCTGAAACCGAAGAAGCGCGCCAATCGGGAGGCGCTGACGCTTTCGCACAGGTTTAACGCCCTCAGTGCGAACTCATCGACCATCGGCATGCGCTTGTCGCGAGTCACCTGGGCAGCGATGAGAAACTCGCGACAGGGCACGTTGAATCCAAAGGAACTCACCTGCACCGGTTCGGAAAGGTCAAGATCATTCATTCGGTCTCTCCGGCTTTCACGACCTTGGCCCCGACCGGGAAGGCCGACATGAAGGTGAGCACCCGTCCCATGGGCGATGTGGATCGCGGCTCCGTCCACATCGGAGCCGATCCCACGACAATCAGTCGCTCCTTCGCCCTCGACACGGCAACGTTGCATCGATTGTTCGAGCCCACGTGACCGATCTCGCCATGCTTGTTCGACCGGACAAGGGAGAGGATGACGATGGTGTTCTCCTTGCCCTGGTACGCATCGACCGTGTCGATTCGCAGCAGGCGGCGGAACTTCGCATCCCAGGTGTGCCGCGCGACAGCCATCTCGATCTTGGCCTTCTGACCGGAGTACATGCAGATGATGCCAATGGGGGACTCGTCGTCGCCCTTGGCGAGTTGATCGACGAGTTCCCTCTGGGTGGCAAGGGACTCCAGCAAACGAACGATCGTCGCCACCTCAGCGTCGTTGTGAAGCGTCGTTTGACCTGGAAGTTTCACTTCCAATGGGTTTCGCTCTTCCGAGGTGTCGATCCAGGTCATAGGCCTGCGCAACCAGTCCGGGGCATCGGCACCTACCATGAAATCCGACGAACGCGCGTCGGAGGTACGAAGCATCACGTCATTTGGCTCATAAAAGCAGGACGAGACCATCTTGCAGATCGCAGGGTCCATCCGGTACTGCTCCGTCAATCGCTGTCCGGCAGAGCGCCCGTATGCTGAGTTGAACGAGCGCTCGAAGTCGCTGGCGGCGAACTGTTCGCGTGCGATGTCTGGACGATCTTCTTGCAGTTGATCAAGCAGTTCGCGGCCAATCATCGGCATCAGTTGCAGGTGGTCACCGACAAGAAGCACTCTGCGCCCGAGTTGGATGGGAACAGCAAGCTCGCTGGGCGTGCATCGCGCGGCCTCGTCCACGATGACCCAGTCGAACGTCTGAGAGTCGATGCGAATTCGGGTTTGCCCAACCCCAACGCACGTTGCCGTGATGATCGAACGGGTCTTGGCCAAGAACTCCTCGAAATTGCGCTGTGGCGAAGCGAGCGACGACAGCCAGTCCTGTGTGAGCGCAAGAATTTCCCGTGCGGAAGTAAGGTCGGCCGGAGATGCCCCGGGATGTCCCTGAAGCAAGCTGGCGAATGCTTCATCAAGCTCTTCAAGGGGCCGCGACCTGTCCACCCGACGATTCAAGCTGGCACGCGCAGCCTCTTCGAACGCGGCGCCGGCGCGTTCGAGCTGCACGCGAGATCTCTCCCGGTCGACCGCAAGTTCGTCGGTCTCCTGCGCAGCCAGCAACTGCAACTGCGCACAGCGTCTGGCCAGAGTGCCAATTGCTTGATCCAACACCACGACATCCTTGGCAATTCCCGCTGGAATCCCCTTCGCGGAAGCCAACTGCGAAAATCTAAACCGTAGCGCGCCTTCGAATCGGAGCCGGTACCTCTCCCTTAACTCTGCCGTATGGTACGGGCGGATACGCTCGGTGATGCCCTTTGAGCCAATGCGCAGCAGGTTTGGCTTGTCGCCATGCCGCTTGTACAGCAGTACCAGTGAGTCGATTACGTTATTCACCGCCTCATGCGATTGACTTGCGATGAGGATTCTCTTGGCCCCTCCCCGTGTGATCAGCCAGTGGGCGAACGAGGCGATGAACCGCGTCTTGCCAGTGCCTGGTGGTCCCTGCAGCAACCCGACCGGGCCCGTGCTGAGGAAGGCCCGAAACGCGGCGTTCTGGCCTTCGTTAAGGCCGTAGGCAGTTAGTTCGTCGTCAGGGATCTTGCCTTCGAAGTCGACGGGCACGGCTTCGACGCGCGGATCGAAGTAGTCAATCAGTTCGGGAATGGCCGACGCGCCGTCGAGAATGCGTCGGACCGCCTTGGCGCGGCGATCGATGGAAGTTCGCTCCCTGCGGTCCGCGAGAAAGATGCTGTCGCCTGCTGTCAACTTGCGAGTCGCATAGCGGATTGCAAGTGTTCCTGCGAAGTCGCTGAGCGCATGATCGACTTCACCAATCCGTCTGTTGCCTTCTGAGTAAACATCGACGATGTCGTCTGGATCGAAGTCGAACGCCTTGCCCAGGTTCTGGAAACGGAACACGACCACGCCTTCGCGGGCAGCGACCTCTCGGGTGAGTCGAAGCTCGATGCGGTCGTTTGCCTCCAAGTCCATGAGCCGTTGCCAATGACTGGCAACCCGGAAAGTTGGAAGCGCCTCGCCATCGTCCGCTTCGGCGGGCGAGCCCACGATGGCCACGCTCTGCACATACTCGAACAGTTCGAGCAGCCCTTCTTCCGGACCATGTCGCAGCGTCAATTGCAGCTTGATCTTGGTCGCACCCAGTGATTCGTGGGCCAGCGTCAGAAAATTCACTGGGTTGTGAAACCATCGCACGAGCTTGTCACCAGCCCCTTCGAACGCGAACTGTTGGTTCGCCGAGGTCAGGTGATATCGAGACGTTCCCCGGTCACGCTTTGCGCGATTCACCAGATACTCCGAGGGCTCGATTCGATGCGTCCCCATCTCAAAGACTCGCGAAGTCAATACGAACGACCGCGCGGCAGGCTCCACGAGCACGGTCGATGCGCGATGAACCGCCGCCACCGCGACCTCGAGGGTCTCGACGACCGGCCGTCCCAAATCCTCCGCTAGCGTCTCGCGCAGCGGTCCGAAACAGTCTTCGGTTCGGTTGGCCACCAGGTCGGCAACGATCCTCAGCACCGCGTATCGGTCTATCGCCTGCTGGCTCAGTCGCTCCCAGTTGGCCGGACACAACATGGGGGTCCTGACAGACCCGTCGCCGACTGGCGAGATGTCGAACGGGTCGATCAGACAAAGCCTTGACGACGCCTCGTCGTAGATGACATTGCGCTGCGCGATGTCGCCGTGGTCGCAGCCGAGTTCATGAAGCGCCGCGACGGCTGCCATCAGCTTGGCGCAGACAGCGAGAAGTTCGCCGGCGTTTAGCAGCCCAAGTTGATCCAGCGGCAGCCCGGTCTCGTGCTCGTACACAACGAAGGGACCGATAGGCGACAGTCCCACGTCAATGAATCGCGGCAGCGCCGCGGTCGGCGCGGACATGATTCTGCTGGCGCTGTCGAGCAGACGCAGCAATGCGAGGTCTGTGGCGGCAGAGAGTCCCCTGGCGAGTCCGTTCCAGATCTTGACGGTGAGCTCTCGACCGTCCGGAGCTGTGCTCACATAGACGGAACAGCGCGGAGTGCCAACGAGCTGCCTCGTGACAGCCCAGCGCAGGTATGGAATGTCTGGTGTCTCATGCCGATCGAGCAGCGATTGGTCGAAGTGCCCGGCGGCCTGCGATTCGATGAGTCGTGTGAACTCGTCCGTCATCGTCCCCGCATCGGGGAAGCGATCTACCGGATGCGGGCTCAACGCCTTCCCCAACCACGAACGGAAGGCAAAAAATTCCTCGCCCAACATGTCCAAGTCCGCCGGGCTTTTGATCGGGCCGCCAGCCAAGATCCACCCCACAAGGTAGCCAGCAAGGTACACGTCGCGTTGGCACCCCGTGCTGGGAAGCTTGGCAGCGCCATCCTCCGGCAGATCGGGGGCATACCCTCGCAGGGTCGTCATCCAGTCGACAACGGATAGTTCATCCGGGATCTGGCAGGACATGAGACCCGTGAGCGCGATCGATGTCGGACCTGACAACCAGACGCTGCGTGGGCCAAGGTCGCGATGGCTGACGAGGCGCCGATGCAGTTCGCTGACGATGTTCAGCAGCCCCGTTGCGATCAGCAGCCGATCGGAGCTCGCCAGATCGTCTCGCGCCTTCTCAAGATATCTGTCCAGCGTCAGCCATCCGTGGCCGAGGGCACGAACCTCGAAGTGGTTGGTCAGAACCTCCTCCGACGATTGCCCAATCTCTCGCAGCAGCGCGTTGCGCTCGATGAGGTCGCTCCCTACCGCAGTGAGGTGAGCGAACGCCCTCGTTTCGCGATCGGCGATCAGCCGACGTCGATCGCCGCTGTTTAGCCCAGGCGGAAGCCGATCAAACGACCAAGTTCGAACGAGCGCCTTAAGTCGGGGCTCCCCTCTACGTTCAGCGCGGTGGTCTTGCCACACGCCGCGCGGGTGCTGGAAGACGTCACCTTCGATGATGCGATGGCCAGCCCAGTCCGCTTCCAGTGGTTGGAATATCTTGGTGTTCCCCGTGACCTGGTCGAAGTCATTGGCGAACTGGTAGAGCTTGAAGAGAGAAATGCGCCGCGGCTGGAGCAACTGTCGCCTGTTTGCAGTGTTTCCGATCGAGCAAGCTTCGGTCAGCGTCCACACATACGGCTTTTCGGTGTGATGGAGATGCTCGCGCGTTGCCTGCCCGGTCAGCACGACGCGTGGTTCGATCCAAAGCGCATCCTTAATCTTGGGGATCTCCGATGCCAAGACCGATTTCAGCTTCCTGGCCTTCTCGCTCACCTGCAACACGGCAGAGCGTCCTCGCGACTGACCGCCCACGTACCATCGATCATTCTGATGGGTAAGCTTGGGATTCCAGTCTTTGATTTCTAGCACGAGGACCTGATCCTCGATCACGACCAGCGCGTCGATCTCCATCGGATCCTGATTGCGCGGATAGCAGTTCAATGCGACATAAAACAGCCATTCAGGTGGAAACGCTTTCGCCAGCGCATCGACGCCCTTGATCTCCCTGGGCATGATCCCCGCGCTGTTCAGGTACCGGACCTTGCACACCATCTGGGATGCCCCTTTGCTTTTTGTTGGCGGACGGGTTGTCGCGACCCACTACTTAACTTTGATCAACGGACGGCGCCGATGATCCGCACGACATTCACTGTGCGAGACCTCGGGCCACGTACACAGCGCGAACCCGTATATGACTTTGTAACAGATATGTGTCGATGATGGCCGTTTGAATGGCTAGGTTCCAAAACTGACGGCGGCATGACAGACAGCCCGTACACAAGATTTAAGACCGATGCAGTCTTGTACCCCACACGAAGTGGGACCGTGTCGTCCTTTCAAGGCGCTGCTGGACAAGCCGACTGCTAGAACAACACCGGTGCTTTTGCGTCACCTGGCGTCACCCGGCGTCGCCGGGTCACGCTGTCGTGCTGCGCATCGAGCCGCTGGCGGCGTCTCGCCCCTCCGGCATCCATCGCTGACGCCTTCGCGCGTGTCCGCGCTGCGCGCTTCGCTTGCCAATCCGGCAACGGTGTGTGTCGGTGGGCTGGCTTGCTGTTCCCTTCACCGTATCACGCCGTTCTCGTCGTCAAGGTCTGCGCGCCCTGCCCTGCGGTTGTGCGCTTGCGTCCTGGCGGCCGTCTTCGAACCCTGACCACTGCGCTGCGCCGTGCTGGTGCCGGTCTCGGGCAATCCCGCCCGATTCACGGAGCCGACGATGGCACACGATCTCTTCTCTTTCGATTCTTCCGTTCTTCTGGTTCGCGATGTCGCGGGCGACTACCGGCCGGCGGACGCCGGCGAGGTGCTGCAGGCCGCGCAGCGGCTGCTGGGACAGCAGTTGCAGGGGCGCGAGGTGCTGTCGTCGCCGCAGGCGGTGCGCGACTTCCTGCGGGTCAAGCTGGGGGCGTTGGAGCACGAGGTGTTTGCCGTGTTGATGCTCGATGCGCAGAACCGGTTGATCGAATACGTCGAACTGTTCCGCGGCACGGTGAGCCAGGCGTCGGTCTATCCCCGGGAGGTGGTCAAGGAGTCGCTGGCGCGCAATGCGGCAGCGCTGATCCTGGTGCACAACCATCCGTCAGGGGTTGCTGAGCCGTCGCGGGCCGATGAGCACCTGACGCAGACGCTGAAAACTGCGCTGGCGCTGGTGGACGTGCGGGTGCTGGACCACCTGATCGTGGCGGGCAACGAGGTGCTGAGCTTCGCGGAGCGCGGGTTGCTGTGACAGAAGGGGCCTTCGGGCCCTTTGATTCTTTCTTTGTCGTGCGCGCTGCGCGCGTCGTCAGTGGTTCTCGAGGGGAATGGCTGAAGCCAATCCCCGCCGCGCAGGCTTGGCGCCCCTTGGTATTGCCGACCAGGCGGCGCCTGATCGGCCAGTGCATGTCGCCGATGCGCGCTTCGCGCTTGCCCACCTCCAAGCTAGGGCGCCTACGGCGCGCGAGGGCGCTCGCCGCGCGGCCGTGGGTCGTCGCTCCCCTGGCCGTTGGCCGGGTTTCCGTCTTTCCCTCCTTCATCGCTGATCCCGCGACCGTAGCCACCGGGGCCTGGCCGTCAAGGCGCGCAGGGCCGTGTCCTCGCCTTCGGCTGCGGGCCGCACCAACCCTGCGCTTGTTTCCTTGACGGCCAGTCCCCGCCGGCACGGTTTTTCGCGGGCGATGAACTCAGGAAAGACGGCGGCAACGGCGACCAGCCCAGGTCACTGCGCCGAACCCACCGAAGCCAACACCGGGCTCCGAATCTTGGAATCCGGCTGGGGTGGAAAACCACAGGAGAGCCGCGCATGCAGACACCGACACCTTGAACCCTCTCCCTCTTTTTCTCCCTTCACTTTCAACGTCCCAGTGTGGGACAGGAGATTTCAATATGAACATCGCTACCCTTCACGAAACCACCGCCATCGCCGCTGCTGTCGCAGCCGTCACGGCTGCGCAGGAACTGCTGCTGCTTCCGCTGTCCAAGCTGCGGCCTTCCAGCCGCAACGTGCGCAAGAGCGGCGGCACGTCAATACCCGAACTGGCCGTGAGCATCGCCCGCGTGGGCCTGCTGCAAAACCTCAACGTGGTGCTGGCTGTCGATGGCGAGCATTACGAGGTCGTGGCCGGTCGCCGTCGCCTCGCCGCGCTCAAGCTGCTGGTCAAGCGGCGCAAGCTCGCCAAGGACTTCGAGGTGGCCTGCCTGCTGGGGTCCGATGCGGCGGCGCGCACCGTGAGCCTGACCGAGAACGTGCAGCGCGAGGCCATGCATCCGGCCGACCAGTTCGAGGCCTTTGCCGATCTGGTGGCCGAGGGACGCCCCATCGAGGACATTGCCGCCGACTTCGGCGTGACGCCCTTGGTGGTGCAGCGGCGCTTGAAGCTCGCCAACGTCTCGCCGCGCCTGCTGGGTGATTACCGGACTGGCGCCGTGACGTTGGAGCAATTGATGGCCCTTGCTATCACCGACGACCATGCGGCGCAGGAGGCGGCGTTCTATGAATCGCCGCAGTGGCAGCGCAGCCCGGAGGCGCTGCGCGACCACCTCACGCATAAAGAGATCGACGCAGGCCGCGATGCGCTCGCGAAGTTCGTGGGCGTTGAGGTCTACGAGCAGGCTGGCGGGGCTGTGCGGCGCGACCTGTTCGCGGACGAGCAGAACGGCATCTTCCTCACGGATGCAGCGCTGCTGGAGTCGCTGACGAAGGAAAGGCTCCTGCCGGTGGCTGAGCAGGTGCAGGCCGAGGGCTGGGGTTGGGTGGACGTGGCGCCGCGTGCCACTTATGCGGATCTGCACCAGTTCCAGCGGATGCGCAGCAAGCGGCGCGAGCCGAGCAAGGCCGAAGCCAAGCGCATCTCCAAGCTCGAAGCGCAGCAACGCAAGCTGCAAGACCGCCTGGACGACGAGAACGAGGACATGACGGAGGAGCAGGCGCAGACCATGCAGGACGAGATGGACAGCCTGGGCAGTGAGCTGGAAGCCTTCGAGCGCACGCTGGTGGTCTATCCGGCGCATGGGATGGCGACGGCGGGGGCCGTGGTGTCACTCGACCACATGGGCGGCGTGATCGTGCATCGCGGGCTGCTGCGCGAGGAACAGGCCAAGGCGTTGCGGGAGCAGGAACGCGGCGGGCACAGTGCGGATGACGAAGCCGAAGACGGCAGTGGGCGGCAGGAGGCCAAACTCACCATTTCGGAGAAACTGGTCAAGCGCCTGAGTGCCCATCGCACCGCCGCCCTGCAGGCCGAGGTCGCCCGGCATCCGCATGTGGCGCTGGTGGCCGTGGTGCACCGGCTTGCGTTGCGCGTTATCCATGACGCGCACTACGGTTCGCCCATCAACATCACCGCCAACCCGCAGGACCGGCTGGAGCAGTACGCGCCGGACGTAGGCGAGGCACCGGCTGCGGTGGGCATGCGACAGGTGCGGGAGGCTTGGGGCAAGCTCCTGCCCAGCGAGCCGGATGCGCTGTTCGCCGAGTTGTTGGCAATGCCACAGCACGAGCTGCTGTCGCTGCTGGCAGTTTGCGTTGGTTTCACGGTGACCGCCATCGCTTCGCGTGAGGACGAAGCCCCGGCTGCTGCGCTGGCGCAAGCAGTTGGGCTGGACATGCACGCGTGGTGGACGCCGACCGCAGCAGGCTACTTCGATCACGTTTCCAAGGCCAAGGCACTGGAAGGGGTGCAGGTCTTCGCGTCCGGTGAGGTGAACCGGCTCGGCAAACTCAAGAAGGCGCAGATCGCCAGCGAGGCCGAGCGGCTGGCAGCGGGCACGGGCTGGCTGCCTGCGATGTTCCGCGCCCCGGAGGTAACGCCGGCTGACGTTGCAAGCGCTGAACCGATTGCTGAGGGGCAGGCCGATGCCGAAAACCACGAGGACGCGCACGCAATGGCGTGATCCTCATGACTCCCCGGCCGCGAGGCCGGGGATCGAGAAATCGGCGCGACGCGCGCGGCAGGTCTGCCGCGCGCGTTTTGACTTCCGGAACGCACAAGCCCAATGCTCCCTGCGTGCCTCCCTACGCCAGTGCTCGCTGCGGTGGGTTGGGAATGCCTGCCGGACACGGGAGCATCGAACAGCACCGGTCGCCCGCTTTCAGCGCGCTGATCGAGCCTTCACAACCGCACCCGGATACCCATGAACCACCAAGGCGTCAGCGAGATATTCTTTGAAGAGTCCTACACCGTGCCATCGGACCAGACGGCGAAGTCGCTTTTCGCGCGGCTTCCGCACGGAAGCGGGTATGCGGAGCGACTGATCGAATGTCTTGCCACCGGCTACCTGGTGGCGGTGGTCGAATCCATTTGCATTCGTGAGATGCAGCAGCACGTCGATGCCGTCGCCGAAGTGGTGGTCGGCCGTTCGATCCGTATCGACCATCGAGGGCCGATCCCACCCGGGTCCCCCCTGCGACTGCGCGGATGGCTTGAACGGCTGGGGGACCGGAGCGCGACATTCCGCGTTCAGGCCCACGATGCGCACGAGGTCGTCTGCGAAGCCACTGTCACGCTGGTGGCTGTCCAGCGGGCACAGATGGAGTCGCGCATCGCGACAAAGGTATTGGCACTCCAATGCCCTGGAACCTAGAAGTGGGGTACCCCGCCGGTGGCGGAGCGCGGACACGACGCAGCTTGCTGCTCTCGGATGTCGTGCAAGCCGTCTTGAATAAAGCGGGCGAATAGTCCGCCAGACGACGGTGGCTCAAAGAGAGCGTTCCGATGCGCCACTCCTTCCGCGCCACAAATGCCGATCCACTCGCAGCGCCGATGCGGTGGGATCGTTCCTTCCTTTTCATTGCGCAGTCGGCATGGACTGGGACCGCTTCGGGGCCGTGCCGGAGCGCTGTTACAGCGGTGATGCTGCTGGGGCCATGCGTCCTTTCGGTACAGGATCACACCCACAGCGGCCTTGTATTTGTCGTGAATCCTGGCGAGGGCACGGCGGCTCTGCACTTCGTTTCGCGCCGCCTCGGGCTTCTTCGCCACAACCGTCCGGCCCGACAAATTTCCCCGACCTGCGGTCTTCCTCGCGAGGCAAATTTCTCGGGCCTCCCGGTCCTTCACTGCGTTGCGGCCCCTTCGCTTCGCTGTGGGATGCGGCGCGCCCGGACCCTCACCCATCGGATCACGCCAAGGCCGCGATGGTCGCGACCTGGTCAACTTCAAAAGGACTTCATCATGGCCAACATCGGCACCTTCACCGCACAGAACGACAGCTACACCGGCACGGTCCGCACCCTGACGCTCAACGTCAAGGTCAAGATCGTGCCCAACGACAAGGAAAGCGAGAACGCCCCGGACTACCGCATCGTCGCCGGCAACTTCGAGATCGGCGCGGCGTGGAAGAAGCTCAGCCGGGCTGAACGCCCCTACCTCTCGGTGACCCTGGATGACCCGTCGTTCCCGGCAACGATCTACGCCCGCCTGGTCGAAGGCGAGGACGGCGCGCACAACCTGATCTGGTCGCGCAGCAAGGGCGACTGAGCGTCGCCCTCGGCGCCCCGCCACTGGCGGGGTGCTTTTCTTCTGCCACTTCGCTACTTCAACAGGTCGGGCAGGCAGTCGGCGAACGCAGGCTGGATCTTGCTCATGGGCTTGGCGACCGCTTCATCCCATGTCAGGACCGCCAAGGTCATGGCGGTCATCGTGAGCAACCCATTGGAATTGCGCAGGATCTGCAGGGCCAGGTGGACCGGAAAGCCCTCGGACTGGCGGCGCAGTGGGTGGATGCCGCCGTGCACGAACGAGTTTAAGGAGTGCCACGACACCTCCTTGAAGTGCGCCAGCATCTGATGCGCGGCCGCGGGCACGTTGGGTCCTACACGCTTGCCGATCTGCTCAATCATCTCGCTGGCCGAGGGCAGATTCTTCGCGGCCTGCTCGCTCTGCAGGGTCAGCGGTGCGCTGAGCTTTTCGATGGCCAGATCGCTGGCGGCATATTGCAGCCACATGGCGCGGGTCAAGGCCTCGAACTGAAGCCGCATCAAGCCGACCGCCGACGTGGCCAATCCCATCGCCATCAAGGCGCGCAGGCTGAGCCCATGCTCGAGCGCCACGGAGCACATGCCGAAGGCGGCCTCGCCACGAGGTGAGGGATCGAACTCGGCGCCGTCGAGCAGGTGCAGCAACGCTTCGTGCAGCTCGTCGGACCGACGGAGCATGGCTTCCAGGGGATCGTCCGACGGTTCTTGTTGGGGAGCTTCCATGCAGGCATCGTATTCGCTCGGTGCTGTTATTGAGCGACAGCAGATCGTCGCAGGCAGGCACCTGTCTAGCGGCTTTGCGGATGTTCCCGAATGAGTAAACCCGTATCTGCGTCTGCTCGCCAATCCGCTTTCACGGCTTTGCGCTTCCACGGTTCAACGGCGATGCGTGAAGGCGGCTTTACGCTTCGGAGGGTTTGTTGAATGCCGGATCGCCGGCTCTACGACTCTCCACATATCCGTCATCCAGCCCAAGCGTTTTTGTGCGTCTCCGGCGATGCCGGCCGCGCTGTCGTGCTGCGCATCGAGCCGCCAGTGGCGTCTCGTCCCTTCGGGCTTCCATCGCTGACGCCTTCGCGCCTGTTGGCGCTGCGCGCTGCGCTTGCCAAGTCAGCTGGGTGGCGCTGGTGGGCGGGCTGGCTTGCTGTTCCCTTCACCGTATCACGCCGTTCTCACCGTCAAGGTCTGCGCGTGCTGTGCACGCTGGCGGCCTGGCGGCCGTCTGCCGAACCCTGACGGCTGCGCTGCGCCGTGCTGCTTCCGGTCTCGGGCAATCCCGCCCTGATTCTTTCCAAGGAGAAGACCATGACGAAGCTCATCACGGACGAACAACGCGCGCAGCTGCTGGCCAACGGCCGGCAGTCCCTCGAACAGGACAACTTCGATCCCGCGCCGGTGGTCAAGCTGTTCACCCCGGACGCCGGGGCGACCTGGCTTCTGACCGAGATCGACCCGGACGACCACGACCATGCATTCGGGCTGTGCGACCTGGGCCTGGGCTACCCTGAGCTGGGGTGGGTCAGCCTGGCAGAACTCGCAACTGTGCGCGGCCGGCTTAGGCTTCCCATTGAACGGGATTTGCACTTCGAAGCGCAGAAACGCTTGAGCACCTATGCGCGAGAGGCACGTCTCACCGGTCGAATCGTGGCCTAGCCAAGACGCATTGGCCGCCGGCGACGGTCGGCGGCCGATCTCGTCCTAGCCCTCTTCCTTGGGAAGACGCGCTTCGGTTTCCAGCATCAGTTCGCCAGCGCTACGGCCCAACGCCCGCGCGATCTTCAGGATCATCGCCAAGGTCGGCATATGCTCGCCGCGCTCGATCTTGCCCATGTGCGAACGCTCGATGCCAGCCTGGTGCGCCAGGGTTTCCTGGGCAACACCATCCTCGGTGCGCAAGGCGCGCACCGCGTCTCCGAAGGCCCGTGCCGGGCCTGCCTCAAATGTCGTCGCGCCGGTCGGCCGCCCGCGCTGTATTCCCTGCTTCTGCATCAACAGAAGCGTTACGTTTTAAAGCAATTAAAACCACGTTATCTTTAACTCATAAAATACCGCCTGACCACGACTGTGGCAGCGCTGATGCAAGCGCTGCAGCACTTACATCTGGCGCTTCCCCGGCTTGCACAGTTCTATTTGAAAGCTATATTCGTATTTCCCCAGGCCATAACGATGACATTCCTAACCGACGAACAGCGCCATCGAATGTTGGCCAACGGCGCCGCGCGCACGCGTGGCGAAACCATCGACCCCCTGCCTGTGGTCAAGCTCTACACCCTCGACGCAGGAGCCGCTTGGCTGCTGACTGAACTCGATGCCGACGAGGATCTGGCCTTCGGGCTGTGCGATGCCGGCACCGGTAGCCCGGAGCTGGGTCAAGTCAGCCTCTCGGCCCTCGAAGGCGTCCGCGGCCCGCGCGGCATGCGCATCGTTGCTGATCCACACTTCAAGCCGCGCCAGCCACTCTCGGGCTACCTGGCAGACGCACAACGGGACGGGTCGATCAACGACTGACCGGTCGCAGGTAGTCGCCGATGGCGCGATGCAGGGTCGCTTCGAAAGCGACCCTGCGCGCCCTCCCCTGTGGCAGGTTTCCTCATTTAAGGAGGATTCCTGTGACGAAGCTAAACCCCGAAGACCTGCCTCGCGCCCCCTGGGCCCTCACCGCCGCCTATCTGTACGTGCTGAACCTTGACGACTGGGGCGTCGCATGGGAGTACCTTCGCCGCCACCCGGGCTACGGCATGGATTGGGTGCGTCGCAGGCGCGTAGTGTCCTTCGCCCGCTGGGGGTTGCGATGTCGCCGAAGATCCAGGTCTCGACGGGCGCTCTGCGCGTCCGCTGTGGCTGTCCTTCCAGGACGGATTGCTGCAGGTGCGGGCCGCGCATGCGCACGACGCCGCAGCCAACCGTTTCGACCTGTGGCGCATTCCCGGCCGCAAGCGCCTGGCGCTTGACGGCCCGGACCTGTCGCTGACTGCCGACCTCAGCGCACGGCGCATGCGCTTGTCGCTGGCGAGCAGCGTGGCTGATGGTGCTGCCTATGTGAGCGCAGTGCCGCTGACGCCGCGCCTGCGGGGCCAGCTCGATGCCTTCCATGCGCAGGCACAGGCCCTGGAAGGCCATGCGCCCCGGGTCGATCCTGCGCGGGCGGTCACCCGCGCCGCGCTGCTGCATCTGCGCGCTCTGCAGGCGCTCGATGCCACGCAGGCGGGCGCATCGCACCGGGACATCGCCCAGGCCTTGTTCGGCCTCGAAGCCGTCGTTCTGCGCTGGCACGAGGATGGCGAACTGCGCGCGCAGGTGCGCCACCTGCTGCGGCGTGCGCAGGGATACGTGACCGGCGGCTATTTGGCTCTCGCCGGCGTGCCGCAGACCACAGCAGACCACCCCGGAGACGAGCCGGTGCGCTGAATCTCTCCCTGCCTTGATCGAGCCCGATTTCCGAGACTGCCTCCATCGGGCCGCGAACGGTTTGCGGCCCATCGACAGCGATGGAGCCCGTCATGGCAGTTGGCAGTTCGTTTCCTTCCCGCACGGCCGCAGCGGCTGCGCCGCAGCCTGCTGCGGTTCCGGCTGCGCCGGCCAATCCGGAGTTCCTGACAACCGACGAGGCCGGCGCCTTTCTGCGCCTGTCGCCGCGCACGCTGGAGAAGCAGCGCGTGCTCGGCGGTGGTCCGCGCTTTCGCAAATTCGGGGCGCGCGTGGTCTACGCCGCCGCCGATCTGCGCGCTTGGGCGGACAGCCACACCTACGGCATGACCTCGGATCCGGGCTACGTGCAGCGCGACTCTGTCCGCTGACATACCTGGGCAACGCCGCATGTCCAAGCGCATGAACGAACGCGAACAGCTTTCGCTGTTCCGCGCGCTGCCGCACGACGGCATGGCGCTGCGTGATGCGCAGGACCTGATGGCCTACCCCTTCTTTTCGCTGGCCAAGTCGCCGCGCATCGTGCCGATCCGCTTCGAGGCCGGCGGCATCTCGCTCACCGTAGAGGGCGTGCCCGAGCACGGAATCGCCACCATCTGGGACGCCGACGTGCTGATCTGGGCTGCCAGCCAGATCATCCAGGCCAAGAAGGAAGGCATCCCGCCTTCCCGGCTGATGGTGGCCACGCCCTACGAGATCCTGCGCTTTGCGCAGCGGAGCACCGGTCGCAGCGACTACCTCGCGCTGCGCGCCGCGCTGGACCGCCTGCAGTCCACCACCGTCGCCACCACGCTGCGCCAGCGCGAGCGCCCAAACGGCGGCAAGCGGGTGCACCGCTTCTCGTGGATCAACGAGTGGAAGGAGTACATCCGGCCGGATGGGCGCTCCGATGGCATCGAGTTGATCTTGGCCGACTGGTTCTTCACCGGCGTGATGGACGAAGCGCTCGTGCTCACGCTTGATCCCACGTATTTCCGGCTTTCAGGCGGCATTGAACGCTGGCTGTACCGGCTCGTGCGCAAGCACGGCGGGCGGCAGCCCAATGGTTGGCGCTTCGAGATGCGGCACCTGTACTTAAAGTCCGGCGCACTCCAGCGCTCGCGCGACTTCGCCGCGCATGTGCGCGGCCTTGCACTGCGCCAGGCGCTGCCGGGCTACCGCCTGTCCGTGGAACGCAGGGGCGGAATCGAGTGGTTGGCCTTTCACCCTTGCACCGACAACTCCCCGCAGACCGACTTATCCACTTCTCGTGTCGACCGAGACTTATCCACAGCTTCTGTTGAAGAACCTGTGGATTTCATGGGGACGGGCTCGGTGGATCACCGGCGCGGGACTCGGGTGATCACCGGCGCAACCATCGGTGGATCACCGGCGCAAAACAGCCCGCAACCCGCGCCCAGCAACGGTTTCGGCCCTCCCTAAACATCTAAAGGGATACATAAATGGAATTCACGCGCGCGCGAACCGACGCTGCCCAAAATGTGGGCAGCGCCTCGCAGGAGGCAGTCCGAACACCCGAAAACCGCTTGCCAGGAAGGCAAGACCGGCCCGGCAAGGTGATCGCATTGCTCAACCAGAAAGGCGGCGCGGGCAAGACCACGCTGGCCACGCACCTGGCCGGCGAACTGGCGATGGCAGGGAGCCGCGTGACGCTGCTGGATGCCGATCCGCAGGGCTCGGCCCTGGACTGGGCGCAACGCCGGCTTCAGAACGGCCAGGGACGGCTCTATGGGGTGTTCGGGCTGGCCAGGGACTCGTTGCACCAGGAAGCGCCGCAGATCGCGCTGGAGGCAGATTACGTGGTGATCGACGGGCCGCCCCGCGTGGCGGCACTTGCGCGCTCCGCGCTGCTGGCCGCCGACCTGGTGCTGATCCCCGTCCAACCCAGCGCCTACGACGTGTGGGCCAGCCACGAGATGGTGACGCTCATTGCCGAAGCCCGGGTGTTCAGGCCGCAGCTTCGCGCGGCCTTCGTGATCAACCGGCGTGTGGTCGGCACGGTGATCGGCCGCGAAGCGCGCGCCGCCCTGGCAGATCAGCCCTTTGCCGCGCTGCAGACCGAAGTCTCGCAGCGCATCGTGTTCGCCGACAGCGTGGCCGCCGGCCGGCTCGCATGCGAGGCCGCGCCAAAGTGCGCCGCCGCGCGCGAGATCGCGGCACTGGCGCAGGCAGTGCGGGAGATGCTGCAATGACGGCATCCGCTCCTTCTGCCGTACCGAAGCGGGCATCCATCGGCCGCAAACCTGCCGCCGACCCGGCATCGACGTGGGTGCGCCAGGCGGACGCACCGGAGAGCCTCGCGAAGGCGTCGATCTACACCGCACGCCTCACCATCGACGTGACGCCGGCGCTGCGGGGCCGCATCAAGGTGATTGCCTTCGAACGTGGCGTCACGGCGGCCGAGATGCTGCGCGAGCTGCTGGAGCGCGAATACGGTGGAGGCCCGTCATGACGCAGCCATCGCCCATTGCCGCGCAGACTTGGCCCCGCGCAGCGCTGCCGCCAAGGCCTGCCCCTATGCGCGTCTCGCTCGCCTTCGTCGAGCATCGCGTTAACGTCTGGCTGCGCTTCGGCCAGCCGGTGCGCGAGACGGTGCTCGACCGCTGGCGGCGCGTGGCAACCTTCGAGCCCAACGCGGTGTGCTGTCGCGTCAAATGGATCGGCAACGACTACGGCACGGCGCTCTGGCAGCTCTTGGTGCTGCAGGCACCGATGCCATTTGATGGCGCACAGCGCATCGCTGGCGTGGTACCTGGCGCGCGCATCCTGCTGCGCGCCGATGGCGCGGAGCAGGTCAAGGCGGTGCTCGAAAAGGTCGACGCCATCGAAGCGCTGGGCATCGATCCGGCCACGGTTGCCGCCACGTACTGGCACACCGTCGGCAACCGGCTGGCTGCACGCCAGCCGCTGCCGGACTACATCAGCGAGCGGCATGCGGCGCATCTTGCGCGCGAGGCACTGCGGTGAGCCGGCGGGTACTTTTTGCCGGCATGGGCATCGGCCTGGCTGCGCTGTGCGCGCCGGCCTTCATGCCGATGTCGGTGCAGGAACGCGTGTTCCTGGTCTACAACCCGACGGACAGCGTGCCGTGCGGCTGGTACCAGGTCGGCAGCATCGACAGCGCAGCTGCGCTGCACGTCGGCAGCATCGTGCTGGCCCGGCTTCCTGTCGACGTGGCAGCCTTCGCAGGACAACGCCGCTACCTGCCGAGCGGCGTGCCGATCCTCAAGCGTATCGGTGCCATTGCGCCGCAGTCTGTGTGCGTTCGAGAACAGGTCGTGCTGATTGATGGTGCAGTGGCGGCGACCGCACGCACACATGACGGCGCGCGCCGGCCATTGCAGGCCTGGCAGCATTGCCGCCCCCTCGCCAGCGGCGAACTGTTCCTGCTCAGCGACACGAACCCAGCCTCGTTCGACAGTCGCTACTTCGGCCCCATCGCCACCTCTGCCGTGCTCGGCATCGCGCGACCCCTGTGGACCTGGAACGCCCCATGAAGCTTGCCTTGTCGCATCACCCAACATGCCGCGGGACTGCAGCCGGGCATGCGCCCGCGCTGCACTCCATCGTGCAGGGAGCCCGCCGCCAGCGTGCAGCGCACGCTGCATCGCCGCTGCCTATCGAGCAGCGCTGCGCACCCGGTGCGCGGCTGGCGGCAGGTCGGAGCCGGGAGCGGATGCGGACGGCGGAGACGGAGGGCCAGATAAAGGGGGTGGCACGCCGCGCCTCTCCAAGCCAGTCTGCACGTGGGTTTGCGGCGGCACCGCGAGGAGTTTCGCGGGTGCCTTACCGACACGGGAACTCGCATGCCTGCGGCGCTTGCCGCGTGCCGTTTGCGATAGCGCGCGCCGTGGTGCGCCTGGGGCTCCGCCATGGCCGGCCGTGACGATGACCGCTTTCGCGTCAAGCCCGCGGCGCCGAAGTCGCGCGCCGGGCCAGGCTCCCAGCGCTTCATCTCGCAGGTGTTCAAGGAGGTGTCGAAGGCCGGGGCCAATCGCTCCGGCAAGAACGCCGGGCGGCCCGCCAACACCTTCGGCCGGGGCCGTGTCGCAGCCACCATGGCCGGCCGGCGCCTTGGCGCCAACGCCCGGCGCGTCATCATCAAGAGCCGCTTCGTGGTGCTCCGTCGCGCCAGCTCAAACTCGGTGGGCGTCCACCTGCGCTACATCGAGCGCGACGGCGTCACACGCGCTGGACAGAAGGGCCAGGCCTATGGGCAGGACACCGATGTGACGGACCTCAAGGCCTTCCAGGAACGCGGCCAGGGCGACCGGCACCAGTTCCGCTTCATCGTCTCGCCCGAGGATGGGCTGGAGCTTGAGGACCTCCGGGGCTTCACCCGCCAGCTCATGCGACGTATGGAGATCGATCTGGAGACCCGACTGGACTGGGTGGCCGTTGATCACTGGGATACGGACAACCCGCACAGCCACATCGTGCTGAACGGCCGCACTGCCAGCAAGGAGGATCTGGTCATCGCCCCGGACTACATGGCCCACGGCATGCGCATGCGCGCCAACGAGATCGCCACCGAGTGGCTGGGGCCTCGCACCGAGGTAGAGATGCGGCAGAGCCTGCTGCGCGAGGTGGACCAGCAGCGGCTCACCAGCCTTGATCGGGCGCTGATTCGGCAGGTCGGACCGGATGGAATCGACCTGACAGGCAACCCGACAGATCGGCAGCGCCAGAATGTCCTGTGCGCACGCCTTCAAAAGCTCGAAGGAATGGGGCTGGCCGAGCGGATGGATGCGAACCGGTGGATGCTGCAACCTGGCATGGTAGCCACGCTTAACACCTTGGGAGAGCGCGAGGACGCGCTGAACACGATGCGCCGGGCGCTCAAGGGCCAGCATCGCCAACTGGTAGTGCATGACGCCGACGGCGCCAACGCCGCGCCAGTGATTGGCCGCATCGCAGGCAAGGGGTTGGCCGACGAACTGAACGACCGCGGCTATCTGGTGGTCGATGGCATTGATGGCCGGGCGCACTACCTGAAGCTGCCGCCCGGAGCCGACCTTTCCGAGCTTCCGATGCATGCGATTGTGGAGGCAAGACAACCGGGACAGGAGAAAGCGGTGGACGGCAACATCATGGCGACGTCGAAGGAAGGCATCTACAGCACGGCCAGTCATCTGGCCCACCTCAAGCTGGCCGGAGATCGTGATCCGCAGACCACCGTCGACACCCATGTGCGCCGGCTCGAAGCGCTTCGCCGCGCCGGTGTGGTGGAGCGCATCGCCGATGGTGTTTGGACGATTCCGCCCGATGTGATTCAGAGGGCGCAACAGCATGATGCGCGAAAGACCGCGGGCCGGGTAATCGAACTGCGGTCGCACCTGCCCATCGAACAGCAGGTGCGCGCCGTCGGGGCGACCTGGCTAGACCGCAATCTGATCACCGATGGCGGCGTGGCGAATCAGGGCTTCGGCGCGCAGGTCCGCGATGCGATGCAGGCCCGCGTGGGCTTCCTCGCGGAGCACGGACTGGCGGAACGCCAAGGCCAGCGCCTGGTCCTCGCACGCAACCTGCTGGTAACCCTGCGCGACCGTGAGCTGGTCACCGCGGGCAAGACCTTGCAAGACCAGACCGGCCAGATCTACCATCCGCTGCAGGACGGTCAACAGGCCAGCGGCGTCTACCGGCAATCTCTCCAACTTGCCAGCGGCCGCTTCGCCATGCTGGACGATGGTATGGGATTTAGCCTGGTTCCCTGGCGCTCGGTAATCGAGCAGCGGCGGGGTGAACAGATTTCCGCTGTCGTACGTGGTTCATCTGTCACATGGAATATCGGTCGTCGACGCGGCGTCTCGATTTGAAGGCGTCGTCAACATCGAGCGGTCGCCCTGACTCCTGAATTCACACCGTAAGATTGACTGCCGAATTTTCAACATGCTCGACTGGAAACATGCAAGCCCGAGTTCTTCGCAAGCGTTTCTCGAGGTAGCGATCTATTCCGAGGCCGCTAGCACCGATTTTCGGGCACCGCCCCGTCATCATGTCAGATATGAGCCTTGCCGAGCCGCAGGCCATCGTCGACAACATCGTGAGCAATACCCTGGCCGCAGGTGTCGTACGTATCGGCCTGGCCCTTCAGCCGGTGATCAACTTGCTGCGAGACTGTCTGCTGGACTTCGATCTAGTCTATGGTGACGAGACCACCGTCCAGGTGCTCAAGAAGTCAGAATGCAAGGCGGAGACAAAGAGCAGTATGTGGGCACAGGTGACCGGCACAGGTCCACCAGTGCGGCTGTTTGCCTATGCAGCAGGACGCGGTGCTGCACATGCCGAGAAACTTTACGCCGGCGTTCCGGCATGTTGCGGCGTTCGTGACTGACGACTACGAGGTCTACAACGTCATCGCCAAAGCCAGCGGTCACATGCACCTCAGATGCCGGGTTCACGCACGTCAACCTCGGATCAAGGCCGAGAGGCGATCCCCAAGACAGCCCGATCGCCGGACCAATTGGCCACGCGTTTCATCAAGCTCACCGGCAAGCTCTACCAGCAGAATCACTGGCCCAGCAATGGTCAGCGGTCGATTGCGCCAAAGCTAAAGTGTCGCGGTGGTGCGCAAGATCGAACACGCGACTGCTCGACCAAGCTGCTGTCTTCAGAGGCCACCCGCTGGCCGTGCGCACCAACAACGGTTCAGAGTTCATCAGTCGCGCCTTCACTGGCTGGGCCAGCACGCATGGCATCCGTCACATCCTGATCGAGCCAGGACGACCCATGCTGAACGGCTACATCGAGAGCTTCAACGGGCAAGTTCAGGGACGAGTGCCTGAACGACCAATGGTTCGAGACGCTGCAACAGGCCCGATCGGCCATCACCCTCTGGCGCCAGGACTGCAACAAGGCCCTTCCGCACAGCAACTGCGGGCGAATGCCGCCGGCGAAGTCGCAGAGCTGCATCGCCAGCGCGCTGGCGATGCAGCTCAGACCAGCTCAGCTACCTCGACCGCTACTCCATCTCCCTACGAAGCTCCTTGCGAACGAGCGCAGCGGCATGGCGGCGCCGCTCATCCGGCGTGAACGGGCGCAAGGGCGTCACCGGATTCGGCTTGCGGTTCGCGTCGACCGCCGCCATCGTGAAGAAGCAGCTGTTCACGTGGCGCGCCTCCTGCGTCCGAATGTTCTCCGCCACTGCCTTGACGCCGACCTCCATCGACGAGGTCCCGGTGTGATTGACTGCCGCCAGGAAGCTCACCAACTCACCGACATGGTGCCTGAACACAACCTGGTCGACCGAAGGGGTCACCACGTAGCTGCCTGAGTAACGCGCGGCACAGGCGTAGGCCACCTGGTCGAGCAGCTTGAGGATGGTGCCGCCGTGCACGTTCCCAGCGAAGTTCGCCGTGTCGGGCGCCATCAGGATGCCCATCGAGAGCTGGTGTGCGGGCATGTCTATGGGTCCCCCTCGGGTCGCTCAGAACAAGGGAACGATGCCGAACAGGCCGGCCGAAAGAATCATCACGGCGACCAGGAGCGCGGCCCACTTAAGTGTGAATTTCTGGTGATCGCCGAACTCGACGCCCGCGACGCCCATCAGCACGTAGTTGGCCGCGACCAATGGGCTCAGTTGATGGATGGGCTGGCCGAGCAGCGACGCGCGCGCAATGATCTCGGGCGCGATGCCGTAGCCCTTCGCGGCTTCGGCCAGGATGGGCACGACGCCGAAGTAGAACGCGTCGTTGGACAGGAAGAAGGTCATCGGCGCACTGAGCAACGCCGTGATCAGCGGCAGGAAATGCCCCGCCGAACCCGGGATCGCCGACACCACGCTTTGGGCGATCGCATCGGTCATCTTCGTACCCGACAGGATGCCTGTGAAAACGCCCGCGGCGAAGATGACTGAGACCACCGAAAGCGCACTGGCCGAGTGCGCCGCGATACGCTCCTTCTGATCCTTGATCGACGGGAAGTTCACCGAGATCGCGATCGCGAAGGCCCCCATGAACAGCAAGGGCAACGGCAGCACGGCCAGCACCAGGCAGGTCATCAACGCGATCGTCAGCAGCAGATTGAAGACCATCATCGCCTTGCTGCTGCGCGGCGCGTCGGATGCATCGAGATCGACGTCACCACCGATCGGAGAAGCCTCGAGGTGCTCCGGCTTCCATTCGATCTTCTTGAGCCTGGCGCGCTCCTTGAGCCCCAGATACCAGGCCACGCCAGCGGTGGCCAGGCAGGCCATCGCCATCGAAGGGATGAGCGGGATAAAGACCTGGTTCGCCTCCAGGTGCAGGGCGCTCATGACCCGCGCGGTAGGGCCGCCCCAAGGCGCGATGTTCATGATGCTGTTGCCCATCATCGTGACGCAGGGAAGGATCAACGGATTGATGCCCAGGCGGCGGTGCAGCGGCAGCATGGCCGTGACGCACAGCAGGTAGGTGGTCGAACCATCGCCATCGAGCGAGACGATCATCGCGAGCAGGGCCGACCCGACGACGATTCGCACCGGATCGCCCTTCGAAAGCCGGACGATCAGACGGATAAGCGGATCGAACAGCCCGACGTCGATCATCAAGCCGAAGTACAGGATCGCGAACAAAAGCAGCACGCCGGTCGGCGCGATCGAGCGCAGCCCACTGATGACCATCGGGCCGATGCTGCCGCCGAAGCCGCCGATCAGCGCGAATACGATCGGAACCACGATCAGGGCGATCAGCGCGGTCGCACGGCCGGTCATGACCAGCGCCATGAAGACGATGATCATGGAGAAGGCAAGGAAGGTCAGCATGTTGTGTCTCTAGGGGTGTGCGGCCGGTGGCGGAATCGGATGCGCTTCGCTGCGCGGCTGGTGGATCGAGCGGCAACAGTCACCCGCGCATCGCTTGACGCGACGCGGGTTTCACTCGACGGAAGGTGAAGGAGGCGCAAGGAGACCGCAGCCTCCATGCGTCAGGCCAGGTCAGCCCAGGGTGGCGCCCTGGCTCGCGCTCGGCACTTCGCTGCCCGGCATGGCATCGGGCAGTTCGTGCTGCGGTCCGCCTACGACCTCCGGCTCGATGCGGGCCGCTGCGTGCGATACATGGTCTTCGGAGGCCCCCGACACGTAGTCGCGCCAGACCAGCGGCAGGATGCCGCCGTGGCGCCAGTACTCCACGTCCTCGGCGGTGTCGAGCCGGATCGTCAGCGGCACCGAGATTTGCGTGCCATCGGACCGACGCACCTTGGCTTCGATGCGTCCCGAGACCTCGAGCTTCAGGGCCAGCGCCGGCAGGTCGATGGTCTCACTGCCGTCGAGCGCCAGCGACTCGGCCGTGGTGCCAGCGTCGAACTGCAGCGGCAACACGCCCATGCCGACCAGGTTCGTGCGGTGGATGCGCTCGAAGCTTTCTGCGATCACGGCTTTCACGCCCAGCAGCGCCACGCCTTTGGCGGCCCAGTCACGCGAAGAACCGCAGCCATAGTTCTTGCCTGCGATGACAGCAAGCGGCACGTCGCGGCGCAGGTATTCCTCCGCCGCTTCGAACACGCGCATCTGCTTGCCCTCCGGCATCAGCTTCGTCTCGCCGCCCTCCACGCCCGGCACGATCCGGTTGCGCAGGCGGATGTTGGCGAAGGTCGCGCGAACGGCGACGTCGTGGTTGCCGCGACGCGTCGTGTAGTTGTTGAAGTCGCGTTTCTCGATGCCCTTGGCCAGCAGGAAATCGGCGGCCGGCGTGCCGAGGCTGATCGCACCCGAGGGCGAGATGTGGTCGGTGGTCACCGAGTCGCCCAGGATCACGAGCGGACGCATACCGACGATGTCCTGCACCGGCGCGGCGTCGCGCGGCAGGTTCTCGAAATACGGCGGTCGGCGGACATAGGTGCTCTTGTCCTGCCACGGAAAGCGTTCGCTGCGTTCGCCGGCCAGTGCGTTCCAGGCCTCGCCGCCGTCGAATAGGTCGGCGTACTTCTCGCGGAAGAGTTCGGGCGCGTAGGCGCCGTCGACCGCATTGGCGACCTCGATGGCCGTGGGCCAGATGTCGCGCAGATAGACAGCCTCGCCGTTGCTTCCGGTGCCGATCGGCTCAGTCGTGACGTCGACCCTCAGGGATCCGGTGAGCGCATAGACCACCACGAGCGCGGGCGATCCGAGGTAGGCCGCCCGCACGTTCGGATGGATGCGCCCTTCAAAGTTCCGGTTGCCCGACAGCACGGCCGTGCCGACCAGCTTCTCGCGTTCGATCGCCTCGACAAGCGCTTCGGGCAACGGGCCCGAACCGCCATTGCAGGTGGTGCAGCCGAAACCGGCCACATGGAAACCCAGGCTGTCCAACGCACTTTGAAGGCCGGCCTTCTCGAGCACCGACGCCGTCACATGGCTACCGGGTACCAGCGAAGTCTTGACCCAAGGTTGCGTCTTGAGGCCCAGCGCCACCGCCTTTTTCGCAACAAGGCCCGCCGCCATCATGTTGACGGGGTTGGCCGTGTTGGTGCAGCTCGTGATGGCCGCGATGAGCACGGCACCATCGCGCAACGCGAAGTCCTCGCCCTTCACCGCAACGGCGCGATGCGGGTCCAGGGGACGGCCCGCGATCTCCTGGTGGTGCTGCAGGAAGGCCGTGGGAACCGTCTCGAGGTCGAGCCGGTCTTCAGGGTTGCGGGGCCCTGCCAGGCAAGGCCGGATCTCGTCAAGGTCGAGCGTGACCACGGTATCGAAGCGAGGCGCCGGCGTCTGAGCGCTGCGCCACAGCTTCTGCGCCTTCGCGAAGGCTTCGACAAGCTCGAGCTGGTCGTCTTCGCGCCCCGTCATGCGCAGGTAGTCCATGGTGCGGTCGTCGATCGGGAAGTAGACAGCGGTCGCGCCGTATTCCGGCGCCATGTTCGCGATCATTCCGCGGTCACCGAGCGACAGCGCCTCCAGGCCGTTGCCGAAGAACTCGACGAACTTGCCCACCACGCCCATGTCGCGCATGCGTTGGGTAATCGCCAGCACCAGGTCGGTCGGCAACACGCCCTCGCGCAACGCACCCTTGACCTCGATGCCCACGACCTCGGGCAGTGCCAGCGCAACCGGCTTGCCCACCATCACGGCTTCGGCTTCGATGCCACCAACGCCCCAGCCAAGCACGCCAAGGCCGTTGATCATCGGCGTGTGGCTGTCGGTCCCGACGCAGGTGTCGGGGATCGCGAGCTCGCCCTCCGCGGTCTTCTCGGTCCACACCACCTTGCCGATGTACTCGAGGTGGATCTGATGCATGATCCCCTTCCCCGGCGGCACGATGCGCACGCCTTCGAAGCTGCTGCTGCACCAGCGCAGGAAAGCAAAGCGCTCGCCATTGCGCTCGTACTCGCGCTCGAGGTTGATGCGGCGCGCATTCGGCGTCGCCCAGCTGTCGACCTGGAGCGAGTGGTCGATGATCACGTCGACCGGCACCTTGGGGCTCACCAGGGAGGCGTCGCCGCCCGCCTCGGCCACCGCATCGCGAATGCCGGCCATGTCGACCAGCATTACCTGGCCGAGAATGTCCTGGCCATAGACCCGCACCGGATAGAAGGTCAGGCCGCTGCCGACGCGCCGCGCCAGCAGGGCTTCCACTTCGGCCTGCGTATCGACGCCACGGCTGGCTTGCCGCAACAGGTTTTCCAGCAAGATGCGCAGCGAGAAGGGAAGCTGATCCACGCCCGGCACGTCGGCAATGGAGACGTAGCGCACCGTTCGGTTGGCGAGCGCGAGCTGCTTGATCTGGGATTCGGATTTCATCGGTTTCTTTCGTGGGAAGCTGAGGGCGCGTGATCGCCTAGATCAAGCCGACCGTCGTCATGACGGTTCGAAGCCGGGTGTGCTCGTCATCGACGAACTTGGAAAACTCATCGCCGGTGATGACGCTGGGGGACCAGGCGTTGGCCTTGAGCGCCTCCTGCCAGCCCTTGGTCTTCGTCGCCGCGAGCACCGCGTCGGTCAGTTCCTTGCGCTGCGCGGGCGTGAGGTTGGCGGCGCCGTAGACGCCGCGCCAGTTGCCGATCTCGATGTTGTAGCCGGCCTCCTTCAAGGTCGGCGCATCGACACCGGGCAGCCGAGTGGGAGACCCGACCGCCAGCACCCGGAACTGGCCGCCTTCGATGTACTTGGCCAGTTCCGCATAGCCGCCGGTGATCGCGGAGATGTGGCCGCCCAGCGTGGCGGACACAACTTCGCCGCCGCCGCCGAAGGGAACGTAGTTAACCTTCGCGACCGGAACGCCTGCGGTCGCCGCCAGTTCGGCGGTGCCGATGTGGTCGACCGATCCCTTCGAACCGCCGCCCCATTTCACGCTCACTGGATTCTTCTTGAAGTCCGTCATCAGTTCGTCGATGGACTTGTACGGGGAGTCCTTGCGAACCGCGATCACGTTGTACTCGGTGAAGAGGCGCGCAATGGGTGTCACGTTCGTGAGCGAGATCTGCGGCTTGTTCTGCACCACACCCGTCACCATGATCGCGCCCATCACGCACAGCGCGTTGACCTCGCCCTTGGAGCTGTTGACGAACTGGGCCAGGCCCAGCGTGCCGCCCGCCCCGTTCTTGTTGTCGTACATGGCCCCTTTGGCGACGCCGGCCTCCTGCATGGCCTTGCCCAGCGTGCGCGCGGTCTGGTCATAGCCGCCGCCCGGCGAACCCGGCGCCATGAAGCGCACGGTCTCCAGCGCATGAGCTGGCAGGATGGCGGCCAAGGCGCCGGTCAGCGCCACAGCGCGGATCAGGGATCGAAGTGGGGAACGCATGGGATGTCTCCTTCGTGGGTAGGACGGGAATGCGAGCCGTCGAACTTCTGCTTGCCTATCGTTGTTTGTATTTTCTAATCACTTTAGTCAATCAAAGACGCGGGTAAACCCTAGGCACGGGCGTTTTGTGGCGAGGTATTCGTGACGCGCATGCGCCGACCCGCATCCGTGGATCGGAAATCAGTCTCCGCCGATGACCGGCGACAGGATCAGGCCGCTTGCGAAAAGACGCTCGGGTCGCGCAGCTTGTTGCGACGGGCGTCGTTGAGATGCGCGCGCATCAGGTTGGCGGCCTGCATGAAGTCCTGCTTCTCAATGGCGTCGAGGATGGCAAGGTGCTCGCCCGCATGCGTGTGGCGCGGACCGCGTTTGGAGGCTTGCCGATATTCCACCAGCCGCCGAAGCTGATTGATGCGGCGCACCGACTGCAGCACGAAGCGGTTGTGGCTCCACTGCGCGATCGTTTCGTGGAAATGGCTGTTCGCCTCGAACAGTTCGATGGGGGTCATGGTCTGGAAGCCACCGTCGACGATGCGCTGCTGCTCGCGGCGCAGTTGCTTCAGCTCCGCCGGCACGCTCATGAACGAGGGGCTGAGGATGGCGCCAGGCTCGATCGACTGCCGGAACAGGTAGCTTTCCTCGTAGGCATCGGGCGAGTCGATCATCGAGAGGAAGCGCCAGCCATGGCCCATGCTCTGTTCGATCCAGCCCTCCTCGGAGATGCGGGACAGCACCTTTCGCAAGGTGCTCCGGGCGACCCCGTAGCGCCGCATCAGGTCGGCCTCGGTCACTTCGTCCGTCAGGCGATCGGATTGCCGGTCATCCACGATGCGAAGGTAGAGCGGATCGTCGGTCGACAGCAGGCCTGCAACCGGGCCGTCCCAATCCTTGGCGTCGACATTGAGGAAGAAGCCCCGGTTGGCATCCTGCTGGAGCACGCCCAGTTGCGCCAGATGGCGCAGCGCGACCTGGATCGGCGAGCGCGAGGTGCCGATGTGCTGGGCCAGGTGGATCTCCGGCAGATGGTCGCCGGCGAGGCGGTTGTCGCGTCTCACCAGGGCAACGATCTCCCGCGCCACCCGCTGTTGCAGGGACGTGAGCTCCGTGGCCGCAGCCGTTTCGTTCACCGAGGACATCCCCGTAGTCTAGAGCCATGCCGCCCCCGACAGGCGGCACTCAATCGATCTTCATCCCGAACTGCTTGATCATCTTCGACCAGCGGTCACCCTCGCGAACGATCAGGTCGCCGAATTCCTTCGGACCGGCCCCCACGGGCTCGGTCATGCCGGCTGACAACCGCTCGGCGACGTCCCTGTCCTTCAGGGCCGCGGCAGCCGCGGAGTGGATCTTCCGGATTGCGGCGTCGGGCGTCCCCTGGGGCACCACCAAGCCCATCCATGACACGAACTCGTAGCCGCTCACGCCGCTTTCGGCCACCGTCGGCACATCCGGCAAGGCCTTGGCGCGCTTCTTCCCCGTCACGGCCAGCGCCTTGAGCTTGCCGGCCTTGATGTGCGGCAGGGCGGCCAGCGGGAAGGCAACGACCGTGCTTATCTCACCGCCCAGCAAGGCGATGATGGCCGGGCCGCCGCCCTTGTAGGGCACGTGGGTGATGTCGACCTTGGCCATCGACTTGAGCATCTCCCCAGCCAGATGGTTCGCGCTGCCGTTGCCGGCCGTGCCGAAGGTGTACTTGCCTGGCTCCTTGCGCGCCAGTTCGAGAAATTCCTTGAGGTTGTTGGCCGGCACCGACGGGTGCGCCACGATGACCAGGTCGATCGAAGTCAGCCAGGTGACCGGCGCGAAGTTCTCCACCTTGTAGCCCGGGTTCGGGTACAGCGTCGGGTTGAGCGCCATCGTTCCCTGGTTCACGAAGGTCACGGTGTAGCCGTCGGCCGCCGCCTTGGCGCCCAGGGCGGTGCCGATGTTGCCGCCGGCACCTCCGCGGTTGTCGATCACCACCGGCTGGCCAAGGACCTCCTGCATCTTCGTTTGGAGGCTGCGGCACACCACGTCGGCGTCGCCGCCAGCCGGCTGCGGAACGATCAGAGTGATCGGCTTGCTCGGAAATTTGTCCTGGGCAAAAGCCCATCGGCTGCCCAAGGACAGAGGGACGACAGCGGCGCTGGTTTGCAGCAGGGAACGGCGGGAAATCGTGGGCATGAGCTTGTCTCCAGATAGGGGGTGGACTGAACGTCGAAATTGCGTCTTGTCGAAAGTGATCATATAATTCAATCCAACAAACGGTCAAGCCATGGAGACAAGCCCCTGCACCATCACTCACGTCGGCGCCCTTCGCGCCTACGTGGGTTGCCGCACGAGCGCTGCGCGCGGCGCGCGGGGCCGGGGCATCGAGGTTTTCGAGCTGTCTTCGGATGGCGCGTGGAATCGCCTGCAGACGGTGCCGGCCGGCGAGAACCCCTCCTACCTGCTGCTCGACGAAGCGCGAGGCGCCCTGCACGGCGTTCACGGCGATGGCGCCACCATCAGCAGCTTTCGCGTCGAACCGACGGGCGAACTGGTTGCCTCGAGTTCCATGTCGACCGAGGGAACGAACCCGGTGCATCTCGCGTTCAGCGCCTGCGGTCGGTGGTTGCTTGTCGCCAACTACGCCGGCGGCAGCGTGGTGTGCTTGCCGGTACTGGCCGATGGCTCGCTGGGCGAGGTTTGCCATCGGCTCGACCTGCCCGATCGGCCCGGACCGCACCGCTCCCAGCAACGGGGCGCACATCCCCATCAACTCGTGCTGGATCCTTCGAAACGCTGGCTTCTCGTTCCCGACAAGGGTGGCGATGCGATCCATACAGTTGCGGTCGACGAGGAAACGGGCTCGCTTCGGCTCGCTTCGAGCTTCGCGGCGGCGCCGGGGAGCGGTCCTCGACACATGGTCTTCTCCGCTGACGGCATTCGCGCCTGGGTGGTGCTGGAGCTTTCGAGCCAGGTGATGGCCTTGCACTTCGATCCGGCCACGGGCTCGATGCGCGCCACGCAACGGACGTCCAGCGTTCCCGACGCCTTCACTGGCGAAAACACGGCTGCCGGCATTGCGCTCTCAGCCGATGGCCGAGCCCTCTTCGTCTCCAACCGCGGCCATGGCAGCGTCGCTCGCTTTGCGATCGATCGCGACAGTGGTGCGCTGACTTCGCCCGAATGGATCGACACGCAAGGCAAGGTGCCCCGCTTCATTACCACCGCGCCGGGCGGTGACCTGGTCGTCGCCAACGAAGACGCGGACACGATCGTTCGCATTGCCCTCACCGAATTCAAGGTCACGCCGCTGACCACCACCGGCAGCCCCGTCTGCATTGCGTTCACGCACCACGTCAAAGGAATCTCATGAGCACCCCTACATCCCAGATTTCCGTCCGAGCCACCTACATGCGAGGTGGCACCAGCAAGGGCGTCTTCTTCAACCTGGTCGATCTGCCCGAAGTGGCTCGACGGCCAGGCTCGGCACGCGATGCCTTAGTGCTTCGCGTCACGGGAAGCCCGGATCCCTACGGCAAGCAGATCGACGGCATGGGCGGCGCGACCTCGAGCACCAGCAAGGTCGTCATCGTCGGCCCGAGCACGCGAGAGGACTGTGACGTCGACTACCTGTTCGGCGCTGTCGCGATCGAAACGCCGGTCGTCGACTGGAGCGGCAACTGCGGCAACCTCACCGCCGCCGTCGGGTCTTTCGCGATCGAGCGCGGCCTGGTCGACGCGCCCAAGGACGGCATAGCGACGGTCCGGATCTGGCAGGCCAACATCCAGAAGAAGATCGTCGCGCACGTGCCTATGCACGCAGGGGCGGTTGCGGAGATCGGCGACTTCGAACTCGATGGCGTGGCGTTTCCAGCCGCCGAGATCAAGCTCGAGTTCCTGGAACCCGGGGCAGACGAGGATGGCGAAGGCGGCGCCATGTTTCCCACGGGCCGCAAGATCGACACAGTCCACGTTCCTGGCGTCGGCGCCGTGGAGGCCACGCTCATCAACGCTGGGAATCCGACGATCTTCGTGGATGCGGCGACGCTCGGCCTGACAGGCTCCGAACTGCAGCCAGAAGTGAACGTCGACGCTGCGATGCTCGCGCGCTGCGAGGCCGTCAGGGCGCATGCGACCGTCGCGATGGGCCTTGCAGCGACAGCCGCAGAGGCGACCGAGAAACGGCCGCACACACCCAAGCTCGCTTTTGTTGCCCCGCCAGCCGCCTACGCGTCATCGAGTGGTAAGCAAGTCCAGGCCACGGACATGGACCTTTGCGCGCGCATCTTCTCAATGGGAAAGCTACACCATGCGATGACGGGCACTGGCGCCGTGGCGATCGCCGTTGCTGCGGCCGTTCCGGGAACGCTGGTCGCTCGCCTCCTCGGCGACGGGCGCCATGACGAGATCCGCTTCGGCCACCCTTCAGGGACGCTCACCGTGGGCGCCGACGCCTCCGAATCGGATGGAACCTGGACCGTGAAAAAGGCAATCATGAGTCGCAGTGCGCGCCGAATCATGGACGGCGAGGTCTTCGTGCCTGCGGGCCTGTTCCGCTGAACCTGGGGGGCGACGTGAGCTTTTCACAGCACGACGTGGCGGCGCTGGCGCCCACAGGCATCCTGCGTGCCACCATCAACCTCGGCAATCCCGTTCTGGCGTGCCAGACGGGCGGCCAGGCGCCGACCGGTGTGTCGGTTGACCTCGCCCGTTTACTCGCCAATCAAATGGGCATCAAGTTGGAACTTATCATGCTTGATAGCGCCGGTAAGGCCGTCGATGCAGTAACGAGCGCAGAGGCCGACATCGGCTTCTTCGCCATCGATCCGGTGCGAGGCAAGGGCATCGCGTTCACCGATTCCTATGTGCGCATCGAAGGCTGCTACTTGGTACGGCAGCAGTCGACCATTCAGACCCACGCGGATGTCGATCGCGCAGGGATTCGGGTCGGCGTTGGCAAGGGGAGCGCCTACGATCTGTATCTCACGCGCACACTCCAGAGCGCCGAAATCATGCGCGAATCGACTTCGCTCGCCGTGGTCGACACATTTATCGCTATGGGATTGGACGTGGCCGCCGGCGTGCGGCAGCAGCTTGAAGCTGACGCGCGAAGGCTAGGCGGCCTGCGCCTGTTGCCCGAGCGATTCATGGTCATCGAGCAGGCGATGGGTCTCCCTAAGAGCCGAGGAGCTTTGGCCACGTCGCTTCTTCAACAGTTTGTCGAGGACGCGAAGTCCTCTGGGTTCGTCAGCAACTCACTTAGACGGCATCGCATCGAAGGGGTATCCATCGCCTCTGCAACAAGCAAGGCTTAAGGATCCAATCGAGCCCCGGATTGCTACAGGAAGCGGGCTTCTGGCCGTCCGCTCTAACGCCGGAGCGGGTCAACAGTTGCCATGATCTCGGGAAAGATCGATAGGTCAAAGTATTTGCGCGAACGTCTTTCGAATGTCGTCCACGAGCACATCCGGTTGCTCCATTGCCGCGAAGTGACCGCCAGCGGTGCCCTCATTGAAATACACCACCTGGCTGTATCGCCGCTCGAGCCAACGACGTGACTTGCGCACATGTTCCTTCGGCAGCATCGTGAAGCCCGTAGGAACCGTAATCGGGCCGGGAGGCTGCCCTCCTGCAGGACCACCCGCTTTTGACAGTTCCCAGTAGAGCCGGGCCGCGGAAGCCCCGGAATCGTTCAGCCAGTACATCATGACGTGGTCGAGTATCTCGTCCTTGGTGAATGTTTCTTCCGCACTGCCACGCGTGCCTCCCGTGTCCTGGAACATCGCGTAAATCCACGCGGCCAGCCCCGCGGGCGAGTCCGCCAGCGAGTAGCCGAGGGTCTGTGGTCGTGTCGATTGCACTTTGGCGTAGCCCGAGAGTTGATCCCAGAACTGGGCGGCGTCCTCCAGCATTTCCTTTTCGGCAGGTGTCGCCTCGGCGGCTTCGGCCGGCGTGGTCATGAACATTGCAAAGTTCAGGTGCACGCCCACCAAGCCCTTGGGTCGCTTTCGGGCGATCGCGTCACACACCCCGGCGCCCAGGTCGCCGCCCTGGAGCGCCCAGCGGTCTTGGTAGCCAAGACGCTGAACAAGCTCAATCCAGGCATCGGCGATGCGCGGCAAGCCCCAGCCGGTGGCTGTGGGCTTACCCGAAAATCCGAAGCCCGGCATCGACGGAGCAATGACATGGAAGGCTTGTGGCCGGACTCCGTCACGCGATGGCGGATGGGTCAGCGGCTCGATCACTTTCTTGAACTCCAGTACCGAGCCGGGCCAGCCGTGGCACAGGACGAGAGGGAGCGCATCCAGATGGGGCGACTGCGCATGAAGAAAGTGCACCATGAGGCCATCGATCTCTGTGGTGTATTGACCCACCCGATTCAGCAGATCTTCCGTCTGGCGCCAGTCGTAGGCGGTGCGCCAATGCACGCACAAGGAGCGCATTGTTTCGAGACGGACACCCTGCGTCATGTCTTCGACTGTTTCCTTGTCGGGAAATCGGGTACGCGCCAAGCGTTCTCGCAGATCGAGGAGTTGCGGTTCGGGCACTTTCAAATGAAAGGGAGAGATCGAGGCTGTGTTCATGGGTAGTTTCTTTTCCTTTAGATGCGATGCCGTGGGTGATTCCTTGGGCTGCGAGGCCCAGCAAATGCGTGGGAGAGGAGCAGAGGCCATCGATCCGAGAAGCGTTCTGCGTTTCATGCCACTTCCCGGGTGTTTGATTTCTGCTGATGCAGCAGCTCGTGAACGCTCGTCCATCCGTTTCCCTTCAGAGCAAGGCTGCATCCTAAGAAGCCGTGGCATGCCTGTCATAGCCGCAACGTTTGGACGTGCCGTTCCAGATGTGGAACGATCGGGGCATGCAACTCTCTGATCTGCGGATTTTTCTTCGCGTGCTCGACAGCGGCTCGCTCTCGGGGGCGGCGCGGGCAACCGGCCTACCCAAATCGTCGATCAGCCGCGCGCTGAATCGCCTGGAGACCGACGTGGGCGCGGCTCTGCTCGACCGCTCGGGACGGCGCGTGAAGCTCACTGACTCAGGTAGCGCGTTGCAGCCGCACGCAGTGTCCCTGCTAGGCGCTGCCGAAGAGGCTCAGGCGTCAGTCGACAGCACCGCCGGGTTGTTGCGCGGCACGCTCAAGGTGAATGCTCCGTTTGCACTCGCCGCCATCTTGCTCACGCCCATGCTCGTGGGCTTCCTGAAGCGGTATCCAGACCTCGACCTAGTTCTGGAGGTCGATAACCGCACGGTCGATCTCGCCGCCGAAGAGGTCGATGTCGCCTTGCGCATCGGCCCGCTACCCAGCTCGGAACTCGTCGCACGCCACCTCACGGACATGGCGCTGTGGACGTGCGCCAGCCCTGCGTATCTGGTGGCCAATGGAACGCCCCACGAACCATCGCAGCTGAGTGCCCATCGCCTGCTGTCACGCATTAACCAGCCCGCGCGCTGGCGCTATACCTCGCCAAAGGGCGAGAACATCGAAGTAAGCGTGCCTCCCCGCACCGTCATCCCCGATGTCGCTGCACTGTTGCCAATCCTCGTCGGCGGCTGCGGCATCGGGCGGCTGCCGGACTTCCTCGCTGCGCCGGCCATCCGTGACGGCTCATTGTCACGATTGCTGCCAGACCACGCGTCTGATGTCGTCGAATTGCACGCCGTGTACACGAACCGGAAGACGCTTTCGACGAAGGCGCGGGTCTTCATCGACGCCGTCGCTAGTCACCTGTCTGAACTGCAAAGAACCCTCGTGTAAGCGGCGTGAGATCAGCGAGTTGTACGCCATGACGCTTGTGGATCTCACCCTTGCAGTGGCGCTGCCCATCCATCGCAATCTTCGAGACGCCCGCCATCTCGCCTCTTCCCGCAGGCAGTATGGAGCCCGCGTGAATGAATGCAGCCTGGCGCTCTCGGCGCGCCTGACCGACGGTGCGCCAGAGAGCATTGAGACCAGCTCGCAGCGTCTTGATCAGATCAGCGATCTTGAGCGCATCAACTTCCATATCTGCGCAATCTCATCGACCTCTTTGGATGCCGACGTCCAAGGCAAAGAGACTTCGTCATCCGGGCTGCTTGTTTCGAACGCAGAGGCTCTTAGGTGCCTGGGCCCCCACGACGACTGCGCGTTGGCCCATGACCAGCTTAGGGCCTGGCGCTCGCCGGACCTCTGCTATTTACTCGCCAGCGTCAACGGGCACTTCTGATGATGCGCTTCCGACATCTACGCTGATGAAGGTACGGCGGCTACCATTGTGAGCCAAGCGAGAAATTCATGCAGTTGGTGGGACCGCTCCGCGGCCGCCGGCAGTAACGCCACATAGTCGGCGCCAGCCACGCGAACTTCGGGAAAAGGAAGTGTTAGTCTTCCCTGGAGCAAGTCGCGCGACAAAGTCGGCAACGTACCGATGCCGACGCCAAGACCATCGACGATGGCCTGCAGACTGACGTGAAAGTGATCGAACCGAAGTACGTTCGCCGGGCGCAGGCTACCCCGGCCCGCCGCGTCGAGCCAAGCATCCCAATCTCCTGCTCGCGTCGCTGTGGCGATAAATGTGTGACGTGCCAGCGCCGACGGACGGTGTAGCGGTTTCTGTTCAAGCAGACTTGGCGCCGCGATGACCGTACGCCATTCGCTGAACAGCGGCGTCTTTGCGAACTGTCGAAATCCCGGTGTGGCGCCCGGATCGCGCCGTATCGCAACATCGAAGCTGCCGCCAAATCCAGGATCGGCACTGCTGGCGGTTGCCAGAACTACTTCAATGTCGGGATGCAGTGCATAGAACTCGGGCAATCGCGGGATAAGCCAGCGCATGGCGAGCGTTGTCTGCGCATTGACGCGCACGACACGTTTGCGCGGCGACTTTCCGAATCTTAAAGTCGCATCTCCCATGCGATCGAAAAGGGCGCCGATCTCGAGGGCGAAAGCGCGAGCGTGGTCAGTCGCGACGCTGCGCCTCCCCTGCCTTAAGAAGAGTTGCTGCCCCAGTCGCTCTTCGAGCGACTTGATTTGTCGGCTCACGGCTCCGTGGGTGATGTTCAACTCGCTCGCCGCGGCAGTGAAGCTTTCCGCGCGCGCCGCCGTTTCGAAAACCCGAAGCGCATTCAAAGGAGGCAAATTTCGGCCCATCTGTGATTTGATCCAACAGTTATCGTGAGAATTTATCGATATGGTGATTTGAGATCACAGCTTATTGTCGCGTAGTTCGAAGTTGCGTACCGATCTGCGCGGGTCATAGCAGAAGAAAGAACGAGGAACGTTGGATGCTGCAAGGGTATATGGTGGTGCTCACGGTGAGCCTGATGGCGGGCGTGCTCAGTGGGGTGGTCGGCACAGGCTCCTCAGTCATGCTGCTGCCGGTGCTCGTGAATGTTTTTGGTCCGAAGGAAGCTGTGCCCGTCATGGCGGTGGCAGCAGTCGTCGGCAATGCGGGGCGTGCGCTGGCTTGGTGGCGGGATGTCGATTGGCGTGCGGTCGGCGCGTATTCGCTGCCAGGCGCGCCCGCTGCGGCGTTGGGCGCAAGAACGCTGTGGGCAATGCCGGGCCATGCGGTCGATATTGCGCTTGGGCTCTTCTTCGTACTGCTAGTTCCGACGCGGCACTTCCTGCGGCGGCGTCAATGGCGGTTGAGCCTTTCTCAACTGGCCGTTGCCGGCGCCGTGACTGGCTTCTTGACCGGGCTGGTTCTGTCAACTGGGCCTCTCAGCGTGCCCCTTTTCACGGCTTATGGCTTGCTAAAAGGCGCATTCCTCGGCACAGAAGCAGTAAGTGCACTGGTCCTCTACTCGACCAAGGTTGTGACGTTTTCTGGCCTGGGCGCACTACCGTTCAGCCTTGTGCTCAAAGGTCTGATCATCGGCGGCGCGCTTACCGTCGGAACCTTCATAGGAAAATTCTTCGTGCTCCGCCTACCCGCACAGATGTTCCAGCGGCTGCTGGATTGCATGATGCTGCTATCCGGGTTGGCACTGCTCGCAGCTGCCCGGTAAAGAACCAGAAAATTGCCGGTTCCCCGTCCGCTCAAACGCATTTACCGAGCGCGCAGGACATGAGCCTGCCCCAATGACTCATACGAATGTCCTTGAGCCACTTGGTCCAGCTGCACCTTGACGGCTCAGATCTACAGGATGAGCACTGCTTGGCGACGACGAGTGCAATGTCAAAGGTCGTTCGCACCCGAAGACCTTCAGACCTTCACGACAAGGAAACGTGGAACGCCAGTCGACTTTAACTGCACTGCCTCTTCATACCCCGGTCAAGCGATTGTTAGCCTCATCTAGGAGCTGCTCACGACCACGTCGGATATGCGCCCGCATGCGTCGCTCGGCTTCGTCCGGGTCCCGAGCCTGCACTGCATCAAGGATCTGGCAGTGCTCCGCGTGTGCAGCCTCAAGGCGATTTCCGCTACGAGCGGAGCGCATCCTGTAGATTTGAAGCAGCCCGTACAAATCGCGGCAGAGCAGAGCCGAAAGCCAGAGATTTCGACTTCCCTTCACTAAGCGTGAATGAAAGTCGTTGTCCTGTGTGCCGTCGCGATAAACGGCGCCAAGCCCCTCCATGGTCATCAACTCCGCGTTCGTCGACAGGCAAGCACGAAGATCGTTGACCTCGCGAAGCGTCATGTTTTCTGCGGCCAGCCGGCACGCCATGCCCTCGAGCGCCTCGCGTGTCATGAGAATTTGCTCCAGGTCATCGACCGACAGCTTGACGACGCGGACCCCCGCATTCGGTGTTCGCTCAAGGATCCGCCGGCCTTCCAGCGTTCGAATCGCTTCGCGCAATGGACCTCGACCGGTACCGAAACGATCCGCTAGCGCCTGCTCCCCAAGCTTATCGCCCGGAGCGAGCTCACCCGTGAAGATCAACTCCTGTAACCGCCGGGCGACGTCGTCAACCCGTAAGGGCTGGCTCGATGGTGCAGAAGCGCTGGTCATCTAAAAACTCCTGAGTGTCCTTGATTGTAAGCAAAACGGTAGCTTTGTTGACATAACCGACAAGCTCCCGCACAATCTCTTTGCCGACAAAGAGGCAATGATGTCGACAAACAAGAAGTCTTGTCTACACAGAAAGTCCGACTTGCGACGCCGACAGACTAAGTGCGCAGTGAGAAACCATGCATCAAATACAAGAGAACTGGACCAACATCCTCGTCCCTACGGGCGCGCTCGGCGTCGGAGTGAGCGAGCGAGAAGTCGCGGCCGGAATCGCCGCTGGGGCGCATGCAATTGCATGTGATGCGGGGTCGACCGACAGCGGTCCGGCCTACCTCGCCACCGGCCGTGCGAAGTACTCTCGCGCCGCAGTCAAATCCGACCTCAAAATTCTCATGAGAGCGCAGTGGGAGGCAAAGATCCCCTTGCTCATTGGCTCCTGCGGAACGTCGGGCTGCGACATGGCGGTGGATTGGATGCGAGATATCGCGCTCGAAATCGCGCTCGAGCATCGAATGAGTCCGAAACTCGCCCTCCTGTATTCAGAGCAGGACCCGATGCTCATGGCGAAGCGAGCCAAGCAAGGAGATATCTCACCGCTGGCCCCCCTCACGACGGCGGACCCCAGCCTATTCCAGGGGTGCGATCGCATCGTCGCACTGATGGGCCCAGAGCCGTACATGGCGGCACTCACGGCCGGCGCGGACATCATTCTCGGTGGCCGCACGACGGACACCGCAGTGCTTGCAGCACTGCCTTTACTGCGCGGGGCCGGTGCCGGCCCAGCTTGGCATGCTGGCAAAACCGCAGAGTGCGGATCGCTTTGCACCACCGAGCCCAGGGCCGGTGGCGTGATGGTTAGGGTGGGCTCAACTTCTTTCGAAGTGGAGCCATTGAACCCCGACAACCGATGCACCGTGAGGACGGTGTCGGCACACATGCTCTATGAGAATAGTGACCCGTACTTGCTGCACGAGCCAGGGGGCATCCTCGATGTTACTGCCGCGCAGTACCGTGCGATAAGTGACAGGACTGTCAGCGTGACGGGATCGGTCTTTCGCCAGCAACCCTACACCATGAAACTGGAAGGCGCCGTCGGTGGCGGCTTCCAGACACTGATGCTCGTCGGCATCCAGGATCCCGTGGTTCTATCTGAGATCGATCGGTTCATCGCGAAGATGCACGGCGTCCTTACACGTCGCGTCACGTCAACCATGGGCGATGCAGCGGGCGAGTTCGACATCTCGATCCGTGCTTATGGCTGGAATGCCGTGAGTGGTGCTGCGATGCCTCCCGATGCGGCGCGTCCTAAGGAAATCGGACTCCTCTTCGTTGCGACGGCAGTTACTCAGGAGATAGCAACGCAGATCGCGAAGACCTGTAACCCGTGGTTCTTCCACCTTCCTCTGCACGAGGAAAAAGAGTTGCCCAGCTACGCCTTCCCATTCTCTCCAGCAGAAATCGAAAGAGGTCAAGTCTTTGAATTCAAACTCAATCATGTGATTCGGGTCGACCGGCCGGAAGAACTCGTGCGAACTGTATACATCAATACGGGAGAAGCAGGCCATGCCCAAGGTCAGTGAAGTCTGTCGTCATGTGCGATCGAAGAATGCCGGTCCTTTCTGGATCACGCTGGACTTGTCATTTCCCGATGTTCCAACGTTCAATGCTTACGCAGGCTCGCCGAGTCTTCAACCTGCCGCGATCGGGGCACTGTTTTCGGTGGACCCCACGCGCGTTAAGCATTTCCTTTTGGACGACTTGTTGGTTGTGAAGATTTCTTATCCACGCACCAAACCGCAAGGTGGCGCGATGGAGCGGGATATGCACGGCGGGCAGCAATACGTCCAGCTACTCGACGTTCATCTGTAATTCGATCGGCGCTTCGGGCCGATCTCAATCTAAAACTACGGAGCCAAAAGTGAAAATTTCTCGCCGTTGGATACTCTCAGGCGCTGCTGCCCTCTGCATGCCCGCCTTCGCACAGACTGTCCCATATCCAAGTAAGCCTGTGAAATTTGTAGTGCCCTTCGCACCTGGAGGCGGGTCCGACACCATGGCGCGCCTTATCGCTCAGAAGCTGAACGAACAACTTGGCTACACCGTGATTGTCGACAACAAGCCTGGCGCTGGCGGAAACCTCGGGGCAGAAGCCGCTCTGCGAGAGCCGGCTGACGGCTATACGTTGCTAGTGATCTCTGGAAGCTATGCGGGTAACGCTGTTCTTATGAAACCGGCGTTCGACCCCGTAGCTGCAATCAAGCCAATCGTTCAGTTTTCGCACGAACCCATCGTGTTCGTTGTCGGAACGAACTCGTCGATCAAAAGCCTCAAGGAACTGGTTGAGAAGGCAAAAAGGAACCCGGGTGCGGTCACTTACGGCAGTTCCGGCGTTGGCGGCCTAGCACATCTGAGCACCGAATACTTTGCCTCAATTGCGGGCATCAAACTCAACCATATCCCGTACAAGGGGACGTCCGGTGCGATGGTTGATCTTGCAGGCGGACAGATCGAGTTTTTCCTCGGCGGAACTACATCGGTCAATGGACTTGTCAAGGGTGGAAAAGTGCGTGCGTTAGCCGTTGCATCGCCGAAGCGAATATCTTCGATGCCCGACGTGCCAACGCTCACAGAGCAGGGGTTCAGCTCATTCAAGGGCGATCTCTGGCACGGTCTTGCCGCAGCGCGAAGCGTTCCTCCCGCAGTTGTAGCCAAGCTGAACAGAGACATCAACACCGTCTTGCAGATGTCAGAGGTAAAGGCTCGCTTGGCTGCCGACGACGTGGCGCCTGCTGGCGGAACGCCTCAAGCCTTCTCCGAGGTCATCCGTGCCGATATGGAACGTTGGCAGGCCGTTGTGAGGCAAGCCGACATCAAGATAAATTGACGTGCCGAGCATCGGCTCGAGGACTGATGCTCGTCAACGTCCCGACGGCATAGATGAATTTCGACTCCATTTCGCCATGCGTGTGGCGAGTCGGAGGCGGAGACGCATCGCGCCCTTTCCTTCTCCCACATAACTGGAAACACCGATGAATGGCCTGATGCAGACTGTGCCGCTGCTCATCTCAAACCTCCTTGTGTTCGCCGAGCGTCACCACGGTGATGCCGAGATCGTGTCGCGCCGCGTCGAAGGCGACATTCATCGCTCCACCTGGACCGGCGTCGCGGCGCGTGCGCGGCAGATCGCCAATGCGCTGGACGGCGAGAACCTGCGGTTCAGTGACCGCGTCGCCACCCTGGCCTGGAACGGCTACCGCCACCTGGAGCTGTACTACGGCGTTAGCGGCTCCGCCCGCGTGCTGCACACTATCAATCCGCGTCTGCATCCCGACCAGATTGCCTGGATCGCCAACCACGCCGAAGACCAGATTCTGTGCTTCGATCTGAGCTTCCTGCCGCTGGTGCAGGCCGTGCACGCGCGCTGCCCGAGCGTGAAGAAATGGATCGCGATGTGCGACGCCGACCGCCTGCCGGCCGACAGCGGCATCCCGAACCTGGTGAGCTACGAGAGCTGGATCGGCGCACAGCCCTCGACCTACGCCTGGTCGACCTTCGACGAGAACTCGGCGTCCAGCATGTGCTACACGAGCGGCACCACCGGCAACCCAAAGGCTGCGCTGTACAGCCACCGCTCGACGCTGCTGCATGCCTACGCGGCAGCATTGCCCGACGTGATGTGCCTGTCGGCACGCGACTCCGTGCTACCGGTGGTGCCGATGTTCCACGTCAATGCCTGGGGCCTTCCCTATTCGGCCGCGCTAGCGGGCGCCAAGCTCGTGTTCCCGGGCCCGGCGATGGACGGCAAGTCGGTGTTCGAGCTGATCGAGTCCGAAAAGGTGAGCTTCGCCGCCGGCGTGCCGACGGTCTGGCAGATGTTGCTGGGCCACGCGCAGACCCATGGCCTGAAGTTCTCGTCGCTCAAGCGCACCGTGATCGGCGGCTCGGCATGCCCGCCGGCCATGATCCATGCATTCCAGGAGCAGTTCGGCGTCGAGGTGCTGCACGCCTGGGGTATGACCGAAATGAGCCCGCTGGGCACGCTGTGCACGTTGAAGAACAAGCACCTCACGCTGTCGCCCGACGCGCAGACCGCGATCCGCCTGAAGCAGGGCCGGGCGATCTTCGGCGTCGACATGAAGATCGTCGACGGCAGCAACCAGGAACTGCCCTGGGACGGCAAGGCCTATGGCGACCTGCTCGTGAAGGGCCCGTGGATCGTCAAGGAGTACTTCAAGGGCGAAGGCGGCGATCCGCTGATTCCCGATGACGAGAACCGCGACTGGTTCCCCACCGGCGACGTGGCGACCATCGACGCCGACGGCTACCTGCAGATCACCGACCGCAGCAAGGACGTGATCAAGTCCGGCGGCGAGTGGATCAGCTCGATCGACATCGAAAACATCGCCATGGCCCATCCGGCGATCGCGATGGCCGCCTGCGTGGGCGTGTTCCATCCGAAGTGGGACGAGCGGCCGATCGTCGTGATTGCGAAGAAACCAGGCGCCGAGGTTTCGCGCGAAGAATTGCTGAAATTCTACGAAGGCAAGACGGCGAAATGGCAGATACCCGACGACGTGGTGCTCGTCGAGGCGATTCCGCTGGGCGCCACCGGCAAGATCCTGAAAACCAAGCTGCGGGAACAGCTCAAGGGCTACAAGCTACCTAAGGACTGAATCATGAGCTATGCCGCTCCCCTTAAGGGCATGCTGTTCGACATCGAACACCTGGCCCGCATCGAAGAGATCGCCAAGCTGCCCGGCTTCGAGGACGCGGGCCTGGACACCGCGCAGGCGGTGCTCGAGGAATGCGCGCGCTTCAACCAGGACGTGGTGGCGCCGCTCAACGTCGCGGGCGACCGCGACCCATCGAGCTTCAAGGACGGTGCGGTGACCACCACCCCCGGCTTCAAGGAAGCCTTCGCACAGTACGCCGCGGGCGGCTGGCAGGGCCTGCAACACCCGGTCGACTTCGGCGGCCAGGGCCTGCCCAAGACCATCGGTGCGGCCTGCGGCGAGATGCTGAACTCGGCGAACATGAGCTTCGCGCTGTGCCCGCTGCTGAGCGACGGCGCCATCGAGGCATTGCTCACGGCCGGCTCCGACGAACTCAAGTCGACGTATCTCGAGAAGCTGGTGAGCGGGCAGTGGACCGGCACCATGAACCTCACCGAGCCGCAGGCCGGCAGCGACCTGTCGCTGGTGCGCAGCCGTGCTGAGCCGCAGCCCGACGGCACGTACAAGGTCTTCGGCACGAAGATCTACATCACCTACGGCGAACACGACATGGCCGAGAACATCGTGCACCTCGTGCTGGCCCGCGTGACCGGCGCGCCCGAGGGCGTGAAAGGCATCAGCCTGTTCGTGGTGCCGAAGTTCATGGTCGGCGACGACGGCGCGCTAGGTGCGCGGAACGACGTGCACTGCGTGAGCATCGAGCACAAGATGGGCATCAAGGCCTCCCCGACGGCCGTGCTGCAGTACGGCGACCACGGAGGGGCCGTGGGGTACATCGTCGGCCAGGAGAACCGCGGCCTCGAGTACATGTTCATCATGATGAACTCGGCCCGCTACGCGGTCGGCATGCAGGGCATCGCCATCGCCGAGCGCGCCTACCAGCACGCCGTCGCCTACGCGAAGGACCGCGTGCAGAGCCGCCCGGTCGACGGCTCGATGAATGCCAGCGCGCCCATCATTCACCACCCCGACGTCAAGCGCATGCTGATGACGATGCGTGCGTACACCGAAGGTTGCCGCGCGATGGCGAGCGTGGCTGCTGCAGCGTACGACGCGTCGCACCACCACCCCGATGCAGAAGCGCGCCAGCAGAACCAGGCCTTCTACGAATTCATGGTGCCGCTGGTGAAGGGCTACAGCACCGAGATGAGCCTGGAAGTGACCTCGCTGGGCGTGCAGGTGCACGGCGGCATGGGCTTCATCGAGGAGACCGGTGCGGCGCAGTACTACCGCGACGCGAAGATCCTCACGATCTACGAAGGCACGACCGCCATCCAGGCCAACGACCTGGTCGGCCGCAAGACCGCGCGTGATGGTGGCCGCACGGCCAAGACCATCGCCGCGCAGATCGCGTCGACCGAGGCTGAGCTTGCGAAGCGAGACAGCGCCGATGCGCAGGCCGTGCTCAAGCGCCTGAAGGCCGCGCGCGAAGCCTTCGTCAAGGTGGTCGACTTCGTCGCGGGCCAGACCAAGGCATCGCCCAACGCCGTGTTCGCAGGCAGCGTGCCCTACCTCATGCTGGCCGGCAACCTGGTCGCCGGGTGGCAACTGGCTCGCTCGCTGCTCGTCGCCGAAGACCTGGCCCAGGCCGGCACCGACGTCGCCTTCATGCAGGCCAAGGTCGCAACCGCGCGCTTCTATGCAGAGCACATCCTGAACAAGGCGCCGGGCATCCGCGACAGCATCGTCGACGGTGCCGAAAGCGTGACGGCGCTGGCGATCGACGCCTTCTGACCTTCGGCAGCGGGCCGTGCGTGTCGCTCACCGGACGCGCGGCACGCGCCGCATCCCTTAAAAAACATTCCAGACAACCCCTTCGGAGACCCGATGTCCAAGCTGCCCCCCGTGCTCGCGAACCTGCCGCTGCCCATCATCGGTTCACCGCTGTTCATCATCAGCAACCCGAAGCTGGTGGTCGCCCAGTGCAAGGCGGGCGTGGTGGGGTCGATGCCGGCGCTCAATGCCCGGCCGGCGGCGCAGTTGGAAGAGTGGCTGATCGAGATCACCGAAGAACTCGCGGCCTACAACAAGGCGAACCCGGACAAGCCGGCCGCGCCCTTCGCCATCAACCAGATCGTGCACAAGAGCAACGACCGGCTGGAGCACGACATGGAAATGGTCGTGAAGTACAAGGTGCCGATCGTCATCACCTCGCTCGGTGCGCGCACCGACGTGAACGATGCGGTGCACAGCTACGGCGGCGTGACGCTGCACGACATCATCAACGACAAGTTCGCACGCAAGGCGATCGAGAAGGGCGCCGACGGCCTCATCGCGGTGGCGGCCGGTGCCGGTGGCCATGCGGGCGTGAAGAGCCCGTTTGCGCTGATCCAGGAGATCCGCCAGTGGTTCGATGGCCCGGTCGCGCTGTCGGGCTCGATCGCCACCGGCGATGCGGTGCTCGCCGCGCAGGCCATGGGCGCCGACTTCGCGTACATCGGTACCGCCTTCATCGCAACGGAGGAAGCGCGCGCCAGCGATGCGTACAAGCAAGCCATCGTGCATGGCAACTCGGACGACATCGTCTACTCGGACTTCTTCACCGGTGTGCACGGTAACTACTTGGCACCAAGCATTGCGGCCGCAGGCATGGACCCGGCTAACCTGCCGCAGGGGGGTCAAGAAAAGATGAACTTCGGTACCAAAGGTGTTGAGGCAACCACCGGCAGCAAGGTGAAGGCTTGGAAAGACATTTGGGGTGCCGGCCAAGGGATCGGGGCAGTCAACAGCGTCTCGACAGTATCGGAATTCGTCGAGAAATTGAAGGCCGAATATCGCTCCGCCCATCAACAGCTTTTAGCCAGCGGCGAACAGCGCAGGTTTGGGTAGCGCTTCGCGTTCCTGATGTCACCCCCAGCGCGGGGAACGTTTGAGTCGAGAAGTCCTGTCTGCTATGCAGTAGAGCTGCTCGCGGGCTTCTTGCGTCGAGCTAATTCAAGGATGTGGAGAGAGTTGGAATGATCGAGCTACGTCATCTGCGTTACTTCATTGCCGTCGCCGAGGAACTGAGTTTCCGCCGCGCCGCAGAGCGAATCCACATCGACCAGACGCCGCTGTCGCGCACCATCCGTGATCTGGAAGACCAACTGGGCGTGCTGCTTTTCATGCGCATGCCACGTAAATTGCGCCTCACGCCCGCTGGTGCGCGTCTGCTAAAGGAGTCCAGCAGACTGTTCATCCGACTGGAACGCACGCAGCGTGTTGTACGCGCGACCGATGCCCGCCACCACGCTCCACTTCGCATCGGCATTGCCGACGACATAGCCCAGCCCAAGTTGTCCGAATTCTTCGCAGGATGGCCAGCACTGGCATCAGAGACGCCACTCGAGTTAACGGAAATGAGCGCCGGTGAACTCGCCGCGGCATTGCGGCGCGAAGAGATCGATGTCGGCATATCTTTCGGTCTGCAACAAGACGAGGCCATCGCTCAGGAGCCGGCCTGGAGCTATCCGCTGATGGCAATGCTACCGTTCGGGCACGAACTGGCATCCTTGGAGAAGGTCGCACTAGTTGACCTGCTGGCCTTCCCATTGATCTCATGCAAGGCCGACCGGCAACCAGGTCTGCTGCGACAAATGAGGACTATCCTCCAGCGTTACAACCTGACTCCGGCGATTGTTGGCGAGGCCAGCAGCCTTGCCGGCTACGTCACCCGCATCGCCGCCGGCATGGGTGTCGGCTTGGCAGATGCTGGTCATGCCGCCACTTTGCGCCGCCCCGACGTGGTCGTGGTGCCGCTCCAAGAAGACGAGCACATCATCACCTGGGTGCTCCACAAGCATCAGCGCTTCGGCTTGCCGGGAGATCTTCAACGCTTCCTGACCCACGCCAAGAACCTGCACTGATCGTTACAAGGCCGGCCGAATCGCAGGGTTGCGTCGCGCCATCGGCCTTGGACAAGCTGCTCATGCTTTGCAATGCTGCAGGCTCGACGGCCTATAGGCCGCGTTGATCGGGCCAGCCACTTGCGTTTTCACGTACCCGCCAGCGTACGCCGTGCCACGCCCTGTTGGGTGTGCGTCGCGGCGATCCGATTCCAGACTCAAGCACTTGTGCCGCTGCGGCACATGCGTGCTGGAACCAGGACGCAATCAATGACGGAAGTAAGACGTAAAGGGGGTGGACGATGCCCACAGGCATCCTCTTCGGACAGATCTCCATTGTGCTGGGTGTGGCCTTCGGCGGCATGTGGTCGGCGACACAGTGGACGGCTCATGCGCTGGGCTATCAACCACGGCTCGGAGCTGCATGGTTCGATATGTTCGGCGTGCCCGTCTACGAGCCCTGGAAGCTCTTCGAGTGGTGGTACTTCTACGATGCCTACGCACCCGACGTGTTCCTTCGCGGCGGCACTATCGCGGCATCGAGCGGCCTGCTCGCCGCCGGCGCGGCTATCGGCATGGCGGTCTGGCGTTCACGTCTGGCCAAGCGAGTCACGACCTACGGGTCGGCCCGCTGGGCCGATGCAGACGAGATCCAGCAGGCGGGCTTGATCCGCGCCACGGGCGTATTCCTCGGCAAGCTGAGCGGAAAGGCTCTCGCATACCTGCGCCACGACGGCCCGGAGCACGTGATGGTCTTTGCCCCCACGCGCTCAGGTAAGGGTGTTGGTCTCGTCATCCCCACGCTGCTGTCATGGACCGGTGCGGCCGTGATCCACGACATCAAGGGCGAGAACTGGAACCTTACCGCGGGCTGGCGCGCGCGCTTCAGCCACTGTCTGCTGTTCAACCCGACCGACGCGAAGAGCGCGGCGTACAACCCGCTGCTTGAAGTGCGAGGCGGCATGCACGAAGTCCGCGACGTGCAGAACATCGCCGATATCCTGGTTGACCCGGAAGGAGCCTTGGAGCGCCGCAACCACTGGGAGAAGACCAGCCATGCGCTATTGGTCGGTGCCATCCTGCACGTGCTTTACGCGAGCGAAGACAAGACGCTGCGCGGCGTTGCCAACTTCCTGTCCGATCCGGAATGCCCGTTCGAGGTGACGCTGCATCGGATGATGACCACGACGCATTTGGGTGACGAGGTTCATCCTGTCGTCGCCTCCGCCGCCCGCGAAGTCCTCAACAAAAGCGATAACGAGCGATCCGGCGTCCTGTCCACCGCCATGAGCTTCCTGGGTCTGTACCGCGATCCCACGGTGGCCGAGGTTACGTCGCGCTGCGACTGGCGCATCGCCGACCTGATCTCGGCCGAGCACCCGGTGTCGCTGTACTTGGTCGTGCCGCCTTCAGACATCAGCCGCACCAAGCCGCTGATCCGTCTGATCCTCAACCAGATCGGCCGGCGATTGACGGAGTCGCTCGACGGCTCGGACGGCATCGCGCGCAAGCACAAGCTGCTTTTGATGCTCGACGAGTTCCCGGCGCTGGGACGGCTCGACTTCTTCGAGAGCGCCCTCGCCTTCATGGCCGGCTACGGCCTGCGCGCCTTTCTGATCGCGCAGTCCCTCAACCAGATCGACAAGGCCTACGGCCAGAACCATTCGATCTTGGACAACTGCCATGTGCGCATCGCGTTCGCCACCAACGACGAGCGGACAGCCAAGCGCATCTCGGAGGCACTGGGCACCGGGACTGAATTGCGCGCGCAGCGCAATTACGCCGGCCACCGGCTGGCACCCTGGCTCGGCCACCTCATGGTCTCACGGCAGGAGACGGCGCGGCCGCTGCTGACGCCGGGCGAAGTGATGCAGCTTCCGCCCGATGACTCCGTGGTGATGGTCTCTGGCCATCCGCCGATCAAGGCGAAGAAACTCCGCTACTACCAGGACCGGAACTTCATTGCACGGGTGCTTGCGCCGCCGGCGCTGGCATCAGGTATCTATGCAGATCGACCTGCGGCACGCTCAGACGATTGGAGTGGGCTGGCACCGCTCGCGGTGAGCGAATCCTCATTCAGTGGCGAAGAAGGCGGCTTTGCCGACGAGGGAGGTCACCAACTCAAGCGCGAGCTCGAAGTGGCCCCCGACACGCCGATCCTTCCGGCCGACGAAGGTCTGCTGGTGCTCGACGACGAGGACGACATGCCGCTGCGTCCGCAGGACGTGGACCGGCAACTCACGCGCAGCGCACGTCTCGCCGCCATGGACCCCGAAGACGGGATCGCCCTATGACCCGCACACGCCTGAACATCTTCATCGAGCCGGCGCACGCCAAGCGCCTGGACCAGGTCTCCGCGCACAAAGGCGTTTCGAAGTCCGCCGTGATCGCGGCGGCACTGGCTTCATTCCTTTCGCCGGACGGCGAGGACCAGCGAGAAGCGGCTCTGGCCAAACGCCTGGACCGCCTCTCGCGGCAGTTCGACCGTCTGGAACGCGACCAGGGCGTGCTGATCGAGACCGTCGCCCTGTACCTGCGCCACTACCTGACCGTGGCGCTGCCGGTGCCCGAGCAGCAGCAGGAGGCCATGCGCGCTCAGGGACGCGCCCGCTATGCCCAGTTCATCGAACAACTGGCCCGCCACATCCAGCGCGGGCGCAGCCTTGTTCGCGAGATCCATCAAGAGATCGAGCCGGCTGCACCGGCACAGCAAACGGGTGAAGGCCACCAGCCGCCCTCCTCCGACGGCGCGAGTCATGGAGACGACCCAGCCATGTCCAGTGAAGGAGAAAAACCATGAGGCGCATCAGCGACGCCCAGGGCGGGGCCACGGGCGACGGCGGCGAATCCGCCGGCCGCCGAATCCGCATGCTGCGCACGGCCATGGGGCCGGAGATCGCGGCGGCGCTCGACGACCCGGAGATCGTTGAAGTGCTGCTGAACCCCGATGGATCGCTGTGGGTGGACCGTCTTGGCAGTGGCCGCGCGCCGACCGGCTCCGCGCTCCCTGCACCGGTGGCCGAACGGATCATCCGGCTCGTGGCTGCGCACGTTCGCACGGAGGTGCATGCGGGCGCGCCGATCCTATCTGCCGAGCTGCCAGAGACGGGCGAGCGATTCTTGGGTGTGCTGCCGCCCGTTGTTCGGGCTCCGTCGTTCGCTATTCGCAAGCGGGCGCTACGCATCATGAATCTCGCACGCTACGTGGAAGACGGCGTGATGACGGCCGATCAGGCGGCATTCCTGCGCTCAGCGGTGCACGACCGGCTGAACATCGTCGTCGCGGGCGGGACCAGTACAGGGAAGACAACGCTCGCGAATGCATTGCTCGACGAGATCGCCGAGACGCGCGATCGCGTGCTGATCCTCGAGGACACGGTGGAGCTGCAGTGCCGCAGCGACGACCACGTCGGCATGCGCACCGAGCCTGGCGTGAGCACCATGGCCGACCTGGTGCGCGCGACCCTGCGGCTGCGGCCGGACCGCATCGTCGTCGGCGAAGTGCGTGGCTCGGAAGCCCTGGACCTGCTCAAGGCCTGGGGTACTGGGCATCCCGGCGGCATCGCCACCGTGCATGCCGGCTCCGCCGCTGGTGCGCTCACGCGGCTCGAACAGCTCGTGCAGGAGGTGAGCGTCACCGTCCCGCGCGCCCTCATCGCCGAGACGGTCAACGTGATCGTCTTCATCGCAGGCCGCGGCCGCGCGCGCCGTGTGCGCGAGATCGCACGCGTCATCGGCTTCGACAGCCATGGCTACCAGCTCGACACCTCGCTTGGGCCGGGCTTTCCTTCGATTTCCCCCAACCCGTCATCCAAAGGAGAACCGACATGACGCATCTGCGCACTTCCGTAAAGCCGCTTCTGTTCGCCGCCACTGCTGCGGCGGCGTTGCTCACCGTTGCGCTGCCCGCGCACGCGGCCGGCTCCAGCATGCCCTGGGAGGCACCACTGCAATCCATCCTCGATTCGATCCAGGGGCCGGTGGCGCGCATCGTGGCGGTGATCGTCATCATCGCCACCGGGCTGGCGCTGGCGTTCGGCGACACCTCTGGAGGCTTCCGCAAGCTGATCCAGATTGTTTTCGGTCTGTCCATCGCGTTCGCGGCTTCCTCGTTCTTCCTGACCTTCTTCAGCTTCACGGGTGGGGCGGTGCTGGCATGAGCACGTCGGCTGCCAACACGTCGGGGCCACCCGGCTTCGAAGTGCCCCTGCATCGGTCGTTGACCGAGCCGATCCTGATGGGCGGGGCGCCGCGCACCGTGGCGATCGCCAATGGCACCCTGGCCGCAGCGGTCGGACTGGGCCTGCAGCTTTGGCTGCCCGGCATCGCGCTGTGGGTCGTCGGCCATTCGCTCGCGGTGTGGGGAGCGCGCGTGGACCCGCAGTTCATGCAGGTGTTCGCGCGGCACATCAAGCACCGGCAACTGCTGGACGTGTGAGGACATCACGATGATGAACCTCACCGAATACCGAAAGCGTCCGGCGCTGCTGGCCGACTGGCTCCCGTGGGCCGGCTTGGTCGCACCCGGAGTCGTGCTCAACAAGGACGGCTCGTTCCAGCGCACGGCGCGTTTCCGCGGGCCAGACCTGGACAGCGCGACACAGGGCGAGCTGGTCGCCACGTCAGCGCGGCTGAACAACGCCCTGCGCCGGCTCGGCTCGGGCTGGGCGCTGTTCGTCGAAGCCGAGCGGCGCGAAGCCGCCGACTACCCTGAATCGTCGTTTCCCGAACCGCTGTCATGGCTGGTCGACGAAGAGCGGCGCGCCTCCTTCGAGGAAGACGCCAGCCACTTCGAGAGCAGCTACCACCTGTCGCTGCTGTATCTGCCTCCGGAGGAATCGCGTGCGCGTGCGGGCCGGCTGCTCTACGAGAACCAGAAGACCGAAGGCGTGGATTGGCGTGAACGGCTGACCACCTTCGTGTCCGAGACCGAACGCTTCTTCGGCCTGCTCGAAGGCGTGATGCCAGAGATTCGCTGGCTCGACGACAGCCAGACATTGACCTACCTGCATGCGTGCATTTCGACGCGCCGACACGCCGTCGCGGTGCCCGAGGTGTCAATGCACCTCGATACGCTGCTGGCGGATGAGCCGCTCACCGGCGGACTGGAGCCGATGCTGGGCGGTTCGCATCTTCGGGTGTTGACCGTGCGCGGTTTCCCGACTTCGACCTGGCCCGGTCTGCTCGACGATTTGAACCGCCTGGGCTTCGCCTACCGCTGGAGCACGCGGTTCATCTGCCTTGACAAAGCCGAAGCGGCGAAGGAACTGAGCCGCCTGCGCCGCCAGTGGTTCGTCAAACGCAAGAACATTGTCGCGCTGCTGCGCGAGACGATCTTCCAGCAGGAGAGCCCACTGGTGGATACCGATGCGTCCAACAAGGCATCCGACGCCGATGCAGCTCTGCAGGAGCTGGGAAGCGACCAGGTGGCGTTCGGCTACGTCACTGCTACAGTGGCCTGGCTCGATGCCGATGCAGCCGCGGCCGACGAAAAGCTGCGGCAGGTGGAGCGAGCCATCCAGGGTCGAGGATTCGTGACGATCCCGGAGACCTTGAACGCGGTCGATGCCTGGCTGTCGTCGATTCCCGGCCATGCCTATGCGAACGTGCGCCAGCCCATCGTATCGACACTGAACCTGGCGCACATGATGCCGGTCTCGGCCGTCTGGGCCGGGCCGGAGCGCAATGCACATCTCGATGGCCCTCCACTGATCGTCACCCGTACCGACGGTGCGACGCCATTCCGGCTGGTCACGCACATCGGCGATGTGGGCCACACGCTGGTGGTCGGGCCGACCGGCATGGGCAAGTCGGTGCTGCTCGCCACATTGGCGATGCAGTTCCGGCGCTACGCAGGTTCCCAGTTGCTCGTCTTCGACATGGGGCGCTCGATGCGCGCCACCGTGCTCGGTCTTGGCGGCGAACATTACGACCTTGGTGCGGACGGAGCCATCGCGTTCCAGCCCTTGGCCCGCATCGACCAGGCCGTCTACCGAACCTGGGCGGCCGAGTGGATCGAAGGACGCTTGGTTCAGGAAGGCGTCGCTGTCGGGCCGGCCGAGAAGGACGCCGTGTGGTCTGCGCTCAACAGCCTGGCGAGCGCGCCGGTCGAACAGCGCACCATGACCGGGCTGTCGGTGCTGCTGCAGTCCAACGCCCTGCGCCAGGCGCTGCAGCCCTACGTGCTGGGTGGTGCGCACGGCACGCTGCTCGACGCGGATTCCGACCGGCTCGGAACGGGTTCGATCCAGTGCTTCGAGATGGAAGAGCTGATGCAGAGCAAGGCAGCGGTGCTGGCTGTGCTGGGGTATCTGTTCGCGCGCTTCGATGAGCGCTTCGACGGCGCGCCGACTTTGTTGATCCTCGACGAGGCGTGGCTGTTCCTCGACGACCCCGTGTTCGCGTCTCGCATCCGCCAGTGGCTCAAGACGCTGCGCAAGAAGAACGTCTCGGTGATCTTTGCCACGCAATCGCTGGCCGACATCCAGAACTCGTCGATTGCGCCGGCCATCGTGGAGAGCTGCGCGAGCCGCATTTTCCTGCCGAACCCGCAGGCGACCGAGCCGCAGATCCGCTCGATCTACGAGGGCTTCGGCCTGAACGCCCGGCAGATCGACATCGTCGCGACCGCGCAGCCGAAGCGGGACTACTACTACCAGTCACGGCTGGGCAATCGGGTCTTCGATCTCGGCCTGGGGCCCGCAGCGCTGGCTTTCGCCGGGGCCTCCTCGCCGGAAGACCAGCGTGCCATCGATGCGGTGCTTGCCGAGGGCGATGCCGGTGCATTCGCCGCCACCTGGCTGCGCCATCGCGGCCTCGACTGGGCGGCCGATCTCATCCCCTCGTTTCCTCCCTTTCCACCCTTTTCGTCCACAACTCAGGAGAACACGCCATGAAAAAGACCTTGCTTGCCGTCGCCGCAGCGGCCTTGATGAGCGCGCTGCCCGCTGCGCATGCGCAGTGGGTCGTGATCGATCCCACCAACCTCGCGCAGAACCTCATGACGGCTGCCAACACGCTGGAACAGATCAATAACCAGATCAAGCAGTTGCAGAACCAGGCGCAGTCGCTGACGAACCAGGCGAAGAACCTGACCGGTCTGGACTTCAGCGCCCTGAACGAACTGCGCGCCGCGCTGTCGGCGACGAACCGATTGATCCAGCAGGCGCAGGGCCTGGCCTTCAACGTGCAGCAGATGGAAACGCAGTTTCAACAGCTGTATCCCGAGTCGTTCAGTGCCACCGTCTCCAGCGGACAGATGGTACTGGATGCGCGCAAGCGCTGGACGAACTCGCTCGACGCGCTTCGCACCGCGACCAAGGTGCAGTCGCGGGCGGTACAGAACTTCGCCTCGGACGAATCGACGCTGACGGATCTGGTGAACCGCAGCCAGTCGGCCGTGGGCGCCTTGCAAGCCACGCAGGCCACCAATCAACTGCTGGCCCTGCAAGCCCGGCAGTCAATCCAGGCGCAGCAGCTTCAGATCACGCAGGACCGGGCGGCGGCGCTGGAACAGGCACGGCAAGTCGCCGTCCAGGAACGTGCACGCGAGGTGCGCCGCCGCTTCATGGGTGCGGGCACGCCATACACGCCTGCCGCGGTGAATTTCTACAGCGAGTGAGGAGACTGCCATGAACAAGCTCTTCATCCTTGCAGCCGTGGCTTCAACCTTGCTGATGGTGGCCTGCGGCAAACCGGCATCTGTCGAATCCGTCGAATCGCTCATGGCGAACCCAGAGCGCTTGAAGGAACTGCGTGCGCAGTGCAAGGCCGACCATGCCAAGGTCGGTGATGCGCAGTGCAATGCGGTGGCCGAAGCCACACGCCGGCGCTTCTTCGGCAGCGGTGGCCCGCCTTACACGCCGCCCGCATCATCGCCAGCGTCGCCGGCGCAGAAGGAGTAGCAGTGCAGGACGTGGCGGTCATTGACCGCTTCCTCGACGTCTTCTCGCGCTATATCGATTCAGGCTTCGGGCTGCTGCGCGGCGAAGTCGCCTTCCTCACGGCCACGCTGATCGCGATCGACGTCACGCTTGCAGGACTCTTCTGGGCCATGAGCCACGCCTCTGGCCAGGGCGATGACGTAATAGCCAAGCTCCTCAAGAAGGTGCTGTACGTCGGAGCCTTCGCCTACATCATCGGCAACTTCAACAGCCTCGCGGGCATTCTGTTCCGCTCCTTCGCCGGGCTTGGCCTGACGGCTTCAGGTTCGGGCATGAGCCAGGCGCAGTTGCTGCAGCCGGGCCAGCTCGCCAAGGTCGGCATCAATGCCGGCCGGCCGATCATGGAGCAGATCGGCACCATGACGGGGTTCCCGGAGGTGTTCGCCAACCTCGACACCATCGCGGTGCTGTTCCTCGCGTGGCTCGTGCTGATCGTGGCGTTCTTCGTGCTGGCGGTGCAGCTCTTCGTCACGCTGATCGAGTTCAAGCTGACCACGCTCGCGGGCTTCGTGCTGGTGCCCTTCGCGCTGTGGAACAAGACCTCGTTCCTGGCTGAAAAGGTTCTGGGCAACGTGGTGTCGTCGGGGATCAAGGTGCTGGTGCTCGCGGTGATCGTGGGCATCGGCTCTGGCCTGTTCGCAGAGTTCACAGTGCCACCAGGCGCAGACCCGAGTATTGACCATGCGCTGGTGATCATGCTGGCGTCGCTGGCGATGCTCGGATTGGGGGTCTTCGGCCCGGGGATCGCGACTGGGCTGGTATCTGGTGCGCCGCAGTTGGGCGCGGGCGCTGCGGCGGGCACCGCGATGGGTGCAGCAGGGCTGGCCGTGGCTGGAGGTGCAGCCGTGGCTGGCGCCGGTTCCGCAGTGGCGGCGGGTGCGCGTATGGCGCCCGGTGCGGCGCAGGCGGCCATTAGCGGCGGCGCGACCGCCGCGCGCTCGGCCAGCGCCCTGGCCAGCGGTGCGAAGTCTGCTTACCAAACGGGCGCTGCCGCATCGGACGGTAGCGGCGTGCGTGCTGCCGGTGCTGGGCTCGCCAGCGTCGCAAAGGCCGGGGCGAGTGCAGCCGGCCAGCGCGTCGCTTCCGGCGCCAAGGCCGTCAAAGACCACGCTGCGAGCTTCGTGGCCGATGCTGCCGCGCCTGCCTCTACTGCTGCATTCGCCTCTGATTCAGCTGCCCGGGGCAGTGCATCGGCCCCTTCCGCAACAGAGCCCGCATGGGCGCAGCGCATGCGCCGCAAGCAGCAGGTGACTCAAGCCGCGACGACCGCAGCCCACGTGCTGCGCTCGGGCGACCACGCCGGTGGTGGCGCCAGTCCCAGTCTGCGGGACAGCTCCAACCCCTGAACCCTTTTTGAAAGGAAACATTGTGCGTTTCAAACGACCCCAGGTGCGGTACTCGGACACGCCCGAGCCCGTCACCCCCTATCAAGCCGCCGCGCAGGTCTGGGACCAGCGCATCGGCGACAGCCGCGTGCAGGCGAAGAACTGGCGCTTGATGGCCTTCGGCAGTCTGTCGCTGGCGCTGCTGATGGCTGGCGGGCTGGTCTGGCGCTCTGCGCAGTCCATCGTCACGCCCTATGTCATCGAGGTGGACAACGCTGGTCAAGTGCGCGCCGTGGGCGAAGCGGCTGCGCCGTACAAGCCGGCCGATGCGCAGCTCGCGTTTCACCTGGCGCGCTTCATCGGCGACGTGCGGTCGCTCTCCATCGACCCGATCGTTGTCCGCCGGAACTGGCTCGAAGCCTACGACTACACGACCGACCGCGGTGCCGCGACGCTGAACGATTACGCACGGACCAACGATCCGTTCTCTCGCATCGGGCAGAGCTCGGTGGCCGTGGAAGTGACCAGCGTAGTCCGGGCCAGCGATGCCTCGTTCCAGGTGCGCTGGATCGAGCGCAGCTACACGAATGGATCGCCTTCGGGCACCGAGCGCTGGACGGCGGTGCTGTCCGTCGTGCTGCAGCCGCCACGCACCGAAGAACGACTGCGCAAGAACCCACTGGGCATCTACGTCAACGGCCTGTCCTGGAGCCGTGAACTCGAATCAACGCAAGGAGCAAAACCGTGAAGCCACATTTCAGTAAGACCGTATCGAGCTTGTTCCTGATCGCCGCGCTAGCGATTGCTGCAGGCTGCGCTACCCAGGGCAAACCTCCGCCGGTGATCTCACTCGATGAACCTGTTGCCGTCGCGGCCAAGGTCTTGCCCGAGCCTGCGAAGCCAATCGAGGTGGTGGCCGTTCCTGAGCCACTACCGTTGCCTGAACAGATGAAGGCGCTGCCAGCCGACGGTGACGCGAAGCCGGCGCCAGAGCCTGCCGACGACAAGTTGCGTGTCTCTCGCGCAAACGAAGAAGCGCGCATCGCGCCGACGCGCGAGGGCTATGTGAACGCGATCCAGATCTGGCCCTATGCGGACGGAGCGCTGTACCAGGTCTACACGAGTCCGGGTCGTGTCACCGTGATCGCGCTGCAGGAGGGTGAGGAATTGGTGACGGTCTCCGCTGGCGACACAGTGCGCTGGATCGTGGGCGACACGGCCAGTGGCGCTGGCGCTGCTCTGCGCGTCAACATCCTGGTGAAGCCAACCCGCGTGGGGCTGAAGACGAATCTTGTCGTCACCACGAATCGGCGCACCTACCTGCTCGAGCTGTCTTCGACGCCGCAGGCCTGGATGGCTTCGGTGTCGTGGGACTACCCGAAGGATCGGATGCTTGCGCTGCAGAAGCAGGCGCGCGAAGCCCAGGCGGCCACGCCGGTGGACTCGGGCCTGTCGCTGGAGCAACTCAAGTTCCGCTATGCGATCACGGGCGACGGACCCTCGTGGAAGCCGCTGCGTGCGTTCGACGACGGGCAGCGGGTCTACATCCAGTTCCCCGGTGGTATCGCACAGGGCGAATTGCCCCCGCTGTTCGTAATCGGGTCGCAAGGGGACGGACAGCTGGTGAACTACCGCTTCCGGTCGCCGTACTACGTCGTTGATCGGCTCTTCGGTGCTGCCGAACTACGGCTGGGTGGGTTCAAGGGCGGCAAGGCCGAGGTCGTGCGCATCGAGCGCACGGATGGCGTTCAACGCGGGAGTGGATCGTGAGCGAGGCCGGCGCAGCATCCATCAAGGCCGATCCTGAAACGCTGGCGCTGCGCGCGAAGCCGCGCCCTGTCGTTCGCCTGAATCGCCGCGTGCTGGCAGTAGGAGCCGGCACGCTCGCCGCGGCGGTGCTGGGCGGCACGCTGTGGTCGTTGCAGTCGCAGCAGCGCTCTCGTTCTCCTGCGAATGAGTTGTTCAACGTCGATCGCATTGCGAAGTCGGAGAGCCTGGACCGACTGCCGAAGGACTATGCAGGCCTTCCGCCGGCGGTGAAGGCTGCACCGCCTGTGCTGGGCGAGCCGTTGCCCGGCGACCTGGGGCCAGCCATCGTGAAATCGCAGCAGCCGATGGAACAGCGGATGGCGCCGCCTGGTACGGATCCGGCGCTGCTGGCCGCCGAAGAAGCGGCGCGGTCGTCGGTGTTTTTCCGGGGGGCCGGAGGCGGGGCCGGTGGCGCCAGGCCGGTGGCTGCCGCTCCACCTACGACATCAGTAGCCAATCCGAATGCAGGCATTGCCGCTCCGACCCAAAATCCGTTCAATGCAACGGCCGGCGGCATGCAGCCCGCGGTGCCGACCGATCCGATTGCAGCGCAGAACCGGCAGGACTCGAAAGAGGCCTTTCTGACGAAAGCGGGAGACGGGGCCACGCGCAATCCAGGAAGTTTGCAGCTGCCCGCATCGCCGTACCAAGTAATGGCGGGCACCGTGATTTCTGCAGCGCTGGTGACAGGGATCAATTCGGACCTGCCGGGGCAGGTGATCGCCAACGTGACGGAGGCGGTCTACGACACCGCCACGGGGCGGCATCTGTTGGTCCCGCAGGGCTCGCGACTGATTGGGCGCTACGACAGCCAAGTGTCCTTCGGCCAACGGCGCGTGCTGCTGGTGTGGACGCGGCTGATCCTGCCAGACACGTCGTCGGTGCAGCTGGACCGTTTGCCGGGGATCGATCCAGCGGGATATGCCGGGCTCGAGGATGGCGTCGACTGGCACTGGGACCGCATCCTGGCCGGTGCGGCGCTGTCGACGCTATTGGGCGTCGGGGCAGAGCTGGCCGCACCGGAGAGTCGTACGGACCAGAACGGCAACCGAACGGTGATCGCCATCCGCGAAGGCGCGCAGGATTCGATCAACCAGGTCGGGCAGGAGATCACGAAGCGCAATGCGAGCATCCAGCCGACGCTGAACATTCGGCCCGGGTTTCCGATGCGGGTGATGGTGAGCAAGGACTTGGTGCTGCGGCCGTACCAACCATTGTTCTTCATGCGAGGTGTCCCGCAATGAGCGCAGCCAAGCTCCGCCTTGGACCATTGCCAAAGGCAACGACGGTGAGGTTTGCTGTGACTATGCCTGCCGACCTGAAGGACATGCTCGACCGTTATGCGGCTCAACATTCACAGGCCTACGGCGAGGAGGTTGACGCGGCGTCCCTCGTCCCCCACATGCTGGAAGCTTTCATGGCGCGCGATCGCGCTTTCAGCAGGGCCGCGAGCAAGCGGCCATCGCCCCAAACTACGCCCGGGCACGCTGCAGAAGGTTCTTGATAGATGTCGGCTCATGCACGATGAGGGCATCAACATTTGCAGTGCCCTCCGCGTGACCGGACTTCCGTGACGCTGTGGCACGGATGGAGTCAATCATGAGAAAAGGCGAAGAGTCAGCCGCTCACAGGGCCTTGCACGGCGGGCACGGCGAACGCATGCAGAGCCCCGAGCAGCAACCCCAATTGGGGGTCTCAAGCGCCCTGTCCTTCCGGCGTACGATCCGGCGGACGGAACTGCACAAGATGGTGCCGCTCTCTGGCACCACGATCTACGACATGGAGCGTCGAGGCGAGTTCCCGCGCCGGTTCAACCTGACCTCGCGCTGCGTGGTGTGGGATCTTGCAGAGGTCGAGGCCTGGATCGAGACACGCCGCCAGGTCTCGGACGCCGCGCAGATGAAGCGTGCGCCCTCCCCCGACGTGCGGCAGCGCAAGCGCCGTCCGGTCAAAGGAATGCTTGCGTCGTGATGACCTTCATCGACGGCGGCAGCAAGGTGGGCGTGTGGGACTTGCCTGCCACCCAGGCGTCGATCATGTCCGCCCACTCTTGCAGCATGTGCCGGCGCTGCTCGGCGTACTCGGCCTTGTTGTAGACCCCGCGCGACGAGCGGCCGTCTTCGTGGGCGAGGCACTTCTCGATCCAGTCACTGTTGAAGCCCAGTTCGTTCAGGATGGTCGAGCCGGTACGGCGCAGGTCATGCACGGTAAAGCCGTCCAAGGGCAGGCCCTTCTCCTTCGCTCGGGCGGCCACCAGCTGCGTTACGCGGTTAAGGGTCGCATTGGACATGCACTTGTCAGGCTCGTAACGCGAAGGCAGCACGTACCTGGAACCGCCAGCGCAAGTGCGCAGCGCGACCATGATGTCGAGCGCCTGCTGCGACAGATAGACGTTGTGCGCCTTGGAACCCTTCATGCGCTCCTTGGGGATGGTCCACAGCGCGTTCTCGAAGTCGATCTCGTTCCAGGTGGCATGGATCAGCTCACCCTTGCGCACGAGGGTAAGCAGGATGAGCCGGAGTGCCAGGCGGATGGTCGGGTACGACGCCACCGTTTCCAATTGATGGTGCATCAGTCGGATTTCGACGGGCGACAAGGCGCGGTCTTTCGGCACGAAGGTCGCGATCGAGGACGGCCCTACGTCGTCGGCCGGATTGGCGACCTTTTCGCCGTGCAGGATGGCAAACCCATAGATTTGCTTGACGATGTCTCGCACGTGGACGGCCGTAGCCGGGGCCCCCCTGCCCTTGACCTTGTTGCAGAGGTCGCGCAGGTCGTCCGAGGTGATTTCGGTCAAGAGGCGGTTCCTGAAGACGGGCAGGATGTCGCGGTCGAGGATGCTCTTGCGCATCGAGCGAGTACTGTCCGCCATCCTTGCGCCCTTGGCCCACCTGTCGGTGAATTCCTGGAAGTTCTTTGCCTCCGACAGACGGCGCTTTTCGCGCTGTTTCTCCTGCGCCGGAGATTTACCGTCAGACACCGCGCGCCGGGCGTCTATGCACCTCTCGCGGGCCCTGGCCAGCGACAAGCCGTCCGCTCCATAACGTCCGATCGTCAGGGTCTCACGGCGGCCGTTCATCCGGTAGTCGTAGCGGAAGGTGACAGTGCCGACCGGCGACACGGTGACGTACATCCCGTCCCGGTCGGTCACCTTGTAGAGCGCGGGCTTGGGCTTGAGGTTCTTGAGCGCGGTGTCGGTGAGCATGCGTTCTCCTGGGTGAGAGCGTCTTTACCGTCAAGCACGCTCAAACTGCAAATACGCCCGGAACCCGCATGAAACCTAGCTTCTTGCCTTCTTTTTTACCGTCATGCGTCGAAACGGGCTGACGGTACAAATTTTAGACCAGAGGAACGAACTTTTGCTACCGACAGATCCGCCGACAACTTGAGTTGCTTGCTACCAATCGTTGGCGATAGATATCGAGGAGAAAATATTTATAAATCAACGACTTACATCAATTTAGCGATAGTTTTCGATTGACCGCGAAGAGCGGCAAATCATTCCCACTCGATCGTCGCCGGCGGCTTGCTCGACACGTCGTAGGTCACGCGGTTGATGCCGCGCACTTCGTTGATGATGCGCCCCGACACCTTCTTCAGCAGCGCATACGGCAGCTCGGCCCAGTCGGCGGTCATGAAGTCGCTGGTCTGCACGGCACGCAGTGCGACCACGTAGTCGTAGGTGCGGCCGTCGCCCATCACGCCCACGCTCTTCACGGGCAGGAACACGGTGAAGGCCTGGCTCGTGAGGTCGTACCAGGTCTTGCCGGTGGCTTCGTCGGTGAAGTTGCGCAGCTCTTCGATGAAGATCGCGTCGGCGCGGCGCAGCAGGTCGGCGTATTCCTTCTTCACTTCGCCGAGGATGCGCACGCCCAGGCCCGGGCCGGGGAACGGGTGGCGGTACACCATCTCGGGCGGCAGTCCGAGGGCCACGCCCAGTTCGCGCACTTCGTCCTTGAACAGGTCGCGCAGCGGCTCGAGCAGCTTGAGGCCCAGCTGTTCGGGCAGGCCGCCCACGTTGTGGTGGCTCTTGATCGTGACGGCCTTCTTGCTCTTGGCGCCGCCCGACTCGATGACGTCGGGGTAGATCGTGCCTTGCGCCAGGAAGGTCGCTCCCTTGTGTCCACCGCCACCGGCCTTGAGCCTGGCGGCTTCCTGCTTGAACACGGTGACGAACTCGCCGCCGATGATCTTGCGCTTGGCTTCGGGGTCGCTCACGCCGGCGAGCTTGCCGAGGAACAGGTCGCTGGCATCGACGCGGATCACCTTCGCGTGCAGCTTGCCTTCGAACATCTCCATGACCATGTCGCCTTCGTTCAGGCGCAGCAGGCCGTGGTCGACGAACACGCAGGTCAGCTGGTCGCCGATGGCGCGGTGGATGAGCGCGGCAGCCACGCTCGAATCGACGCCGCCCGACAGGCCCAGGATGACTTCTTCATCGCCCACCTGCTCGCGGATCTTCTCGACGGCTTCGGCGATGTGGTCGCGCATGACCCAGTCGGGCTGCGCGCCGCAGATGCCGAGCACGAAGCGCTCGAGGATCGCCTTGCCCTGCATCGTGTGCGTGACTTCGGGGTGGAACTGCACCGCGTAGTAGCGGCGCGCCTCGTCGGCCATGCCGGCGATGGGGCAGCTGTCGGTGCTGGCCATGAGCTTGAAGCCCGGCGGCAGTTCGGTGACCTTGTCGCCGTGGCTCATCCACACGTTGAGCATGCCGTGACCTTCGGGCGTGGTGAAGTCGGCGATGTCCTTCAGCAGCGCCGTGTGGCCATGAGCGCGCACGGCCGCGAAGCCGAACTCGCGCTTGTGGCCGCCCTCGACCTTGCCGCCGAGCTGGTGAGCCATGGTCTGCATGCCGTAGCAGATGCCGAGCACCGGCACGCCGAGGTCGAACACGGCCTGCGGGGCCTTGTCCGTGGTCTCTTCGTACACGCTGGCGTGGCTGCCGGAGAGGATCACGCCCTTGAGGTGGCCGTCGGCGGCGTATTCGCGCACCCATTCGTCGGTGACGTCGCAGGGATGCACTTCACTCAGCACGTGGGCTTCGCGCACACGGCGTGCGATGAGCTGCGTGACCTGCGAGCCGAAATCGAGGATGAGGATCTTGTCGTGTTGCATGGCGAAAGGACTCAGAGCGTTGAAATGTCGAGCAGCTTCACTCCCGCCTGGGGTGCAGCCTGGATGAGTTGCTCGTCGAAGGTGGCGAGCGGGAGATTGAGCGACTTGGCGAGCCAGAGATAGCCCGCATCGTAGAGAGACACGCCGGCATCGATGGCGACGGCAAGCACGGCCTTGTGCTGCGCCGGCGCGAGCTCGTGCAGTTCGACGCGATGGCGGATGGCGTCGAGCACGCTCCACAGCCCTTCGACGGCGGACGAGGGAATGCGGCCGCTGCGCACGCCGTTGGCGAGGATGTTGGCGCACTCCCATTGCCAGACGTTGGGTGCCTGCGGCTCGACCTCGTCGCGGCGGATGGCGGCGTAGAGCCTGCGGGTGTGCTCGCTGGCCATGTCTGGAAGCAACCAGGCGGCCGTGACCGAGGCATCCATGACGAAGGCGGTCATTGCTGGCGCCCCTCGTCGAGCAGGGCGCGCGGCTGCGGGCCGGGCTGGATGGTGGCGTGGAGCGCGTCGATCTGGCCCAGCTCGCGCTCGATCTGCTCGTCGGTGATGACCGGCTTGCGGCGCACCGGCAGCATGCGCACGACTTCCTTGCCGTGGCGGGTGATGCGAACCTCCTCGCCCTTTTCGACGGAGTCGATCAGGGCCGAGAAGTTGTTCTTGGCTTCGGCGATGCCGATGGATTGCATTTGGGCCAGAAAATTTGAATCTGGCCCAAATTTTAAACCCAGTCTGGCCCGACTTTCAAGGTCTGGCCAGATTAGGCTCAGTCCGCGCGGTAGTTCGGCGCTTCCTTCGTGATCTGCACGTCGTGGACGTGGCTCTCACGAATGCCGGCGGTGGTGATCTCGACGAACTCGGCCTTGTTCTGCATGTCGGCGATGGTCGCGCAACCGCAGTAGCCCATGCTGGCGCGGACGCCGCCGGCCATCTGGTAGACGATCGAGACGATCGAGCCCTTGTAGGGCACACGGCCTTCGATGCCTTCGGGCACGAGCTTGTCGGTGTTCGGGTTGCCGGTGGTCGACTCCTGGAAGTACCGGTCGGCGCTGCCCTGCTGCATCGCGCCGATGGAGCCCATGCCGCGGTAGCTCTTGTAGCTGCGGCCCTGGTACAGCACGATTTCGCCCGGCGCCTCTTCGGTGCCGGCGAACATGCTGCCCATCATGACAGTGCTCGCGCCAGCCGCGATGGCCTTGGCGATGTCGCCCGAGTAGCGCACGCCGCCGTCGGAAATCAGCGGAATGCCCGTGCCCTGCAGCGCGGTTGCAACGCTGTCGACCGCCATGATCTGCGGCACGCCCACGCCGGCCACGATGCGGGTGGTGCAGATGGAGCCGGGGCCGATGCCGACCTTGACCGCGTCGGCGCCGGCGTCGGCCAGCGCGCGGGCGGCGTCGCCGGTGGCGATGTTGCCGCCGATCACGTCGACCTGCGGATAGTTTTTCTTGACCCAGCGCACGCGCTCGATCACGCCGGCGCTGTGGCCGTGGGCCGTGTCGACCACGATGGCGTCGACGCCGGCCTTCACCAGCGCCTCGACGCGCTCCTCGGTGCCGTCACCCACGCCGACAGCGGCGCCCACGCGCAGGCGGCCGTTGGGGTCGCGCGCGGCATTGGGGAAGCTGGTCTGCTTGGTGATGTCCTTGACGGTGATGAGGCCCTTGAGCTCCCAGTCGCCGTTGATGACGAGCAGGCGCTCGAGCTTGTGCTTGTTCAGCAGCGCCTTGGCTTCGGCGAGCGTGGTGCCGTCGGGCACGGTGATGAGCTTCTCGCGCCGCGTCATGATCTCGCTGACGGGCACGTCGTAGCGGCTTTCGAAACGCAGGTCGCGGCCGGTGACGATGCCGACCACCTTGCCGGCGTCGACCACCGGGAAGCCCGAGATGCCGAGCTGGTCGGACAGCGCCATCACCTGGCGCACCGAGTGCGTCGGCGTGATCACAACCGGATCGCGCAGCACGCCCGACTCGTAGCGCTTCACCCGGGCCACTTCTGCGGCCTGCTGCTGCGCGGTGAGGTTCTTGTGCACGATCCCGATGCCGCCTTCCTGCGCGATGGCGATCGCGAGGCGGGCTTCGGTCACGGTGTCCATGGCCGCAGAGACGAGCGGCAGGTTCAGCGTGATGTTGCGGGAGAGTTTGGTGGCGAGGGAGGTGTCCTTGGGCAGGACCTGGGAGAACGCTGGCACCAACAACACGTCGTCGAAGGTGAGCGCTTTGCCGAGAAGGCGCATGGGTGAAGCTCCAAAAGACGGATTGTAACGAGGCCTCCGGCCGGTTTGCCGGCCCGGGGCCATTTCCGGACGTTGCAAAAGCACCCAACCCGGATGTTGCAAAAAGTAAGGCCCGGCTAAACTTCAGGGATGAAATTCGTGCACTGGCTGGTACTGGGATGTGTCGTTGCTCTGCCGCTGTCGGCGAGCGCTCAATGGCAATGGCTCGACAAGAACGGCAAGAAGGTCTACAGCGACCAGGCTCCGCCGCCCGACGTGCCCGAGAAGAACATCCTGCGCCGCGTAGGCCCGCCGCCGGCGGCGCGGTCCACCGCGAACCCGAATGTCGACGCGCCGCCCCCGGCGGAAGGTGCCGCCGACGCCCCTGCCGCTGCGCCGAAAGCCGCGGCCGCGCCCAAGCCCACGGGCGTCGACAAGGAACTCGAGGAAAAGACCAAGAAGGCCGAAGCAGAGCAAAAGGCCAAGCAGGCCGCGGAAGAGGCAAAGATCGCGAAGGCCAAGGCCGACAACTGCGCCCTCGCCCGCCAGAGCAAGGCCACGGTCGACAGCGGCATCCGGCTGGCAAAGGTCAACGCCAAGGGCGAGCGCGAAATCATGGATGACGCCGCCCGTGCCGCCGAGCAGAAGCGCATTCAGGATGTGATCAACAACGACTGCAAGTAGCACGGTCGTCCGTCAGTCAGTAGCCGGCCTTGCCGCCCTTGCGGCGGTTCGCGAACAGGCCGGTTCCCTTCGAGCCCTGGCGCTGGAAGCGCTCCCGGCGCGCCACCTTGGGGTCCACTGCCAAGGGGCGGCACAGCTCGATGCGGTCGCCGTCCTTCAGGGCCTGATCCCATTCGACCGCCTTGCCCCAGATGCCCGGCGTCATGGCATGGCGCCAGTCCAGATCCGGAAAACGCTGCGAAAGATCGCTGGCCCGGACGGCGTCGACCAGCGTCGCGCCCGGCGGGAGATGCAGCACCTGCTCGAACACCTCGCGCGCTGCGGGGGAGCAGCTCAGCGTGACCTCGATGGTCATCGGAATCAGGACGAGCCGTAGACCTGCTCGGCGCGCTTGACGAAGGCCTCGACCAGGCTGGATGCGATGGTGTCGAACACGGGGCCCACGAGCGCCTGCAGGGCGAAATTGCTGAAGCCGTAGCTCAGGTGAAGCTCGACACGGCAGGCGCGTTCGCCCTCTTCTCCCACGGGCGTGAATTTCCACTTGCCGTCGAGGTTGGAGAACGGCCCGTCGACCAGCTTCAGCTGCACCTCGCGGCCTGGAACATGGGTATTGCGGGTGGTGAAGCTCTGGTGCAGCCCGGCGAAGGCCAGGCCCACTTCGGCCGTCATGCCGGCCTCGTCCTGCTCGATGACGCGGGACTTGTCGCACCACGGGAGAAACTGCGGATACTTCGCCACGTCGGTGACGAGCGCATACATCTCTTCGGCGCTGTACCAGATGAGGACGGACTTGTTGACTGTTTTCATAGAATCGGCACAGCGTGCGCGACGGATTGTATTGAAGCCATGCAGCCCCCATATTCCCGAGTCATGGCCACCAAGAAACAAGATACCTCCTCCCGCATCGCCGACAACAAGAAGGCTGCCTACAACTATTTCTTCGAAGAGCGCTTCGAGGCCGGCATGGTCCTGGAAGGCTGGGAAGTCAAGTCGCTGCGCGAAGGCAAGGTGCAGCTCACCGACGGCTACGTGGTGATCCGCAACGGCGAACTCTTCGTGCTGGGCTGCCAGATCAACCCGCTCAAGAGCGCCTCCACGCATGTCAACCCCGATTCGATCCGTACCAAGAAGCTGCTGCTGAAGAAGGATGAGATCCGCCGCCTTACGGCCAAGGTCGAGCAGAAGGGCTACACGCTGGTGCCGCTCAACCTGCACTGGAAGGCCGGCAAGGTGAAGTGCGAGATTGCGCTGGCAAAGGGCAAGGCCGAGCACGACAAGCGCGACACCATCAAGGACCGCGAAGGCAAGCGCGAGGTCGAGCGCGCGATGAAGAGCCGCAACCGCTGAAGAATCTTTTTTGCGGACGATGGAATAAAAGCCGCGCCTCGGGCGTTTGTGCGGTTGTCACCGGAAGCACCGGTGTCGCCACCAACAAGGAGTTCTTCCATGTCGCCTTTCCGCGCATCTTCCGCCGTCCTGCTGAGCGCCCTTCTCGCGCTCCCCGCCTTCGCCCAGCCCAAGCCCGCCGATGGCGCCCTCGTGGGCCCGAACGGCATGACGCTCTACACCTTCGACAAGGACACGGCCGGCAGCGGCAAGTCGGTCTGCAACGGCGGATGCGCCACCAACTGGCCGCCCTTCATGGCGGCCGACGGCGACAAGCCCAGCGGCGACTTCACCATCGTCACCCGCGACGACGGCAAGAAGCAATGGGCCGCCAAGGGCTGGCCGTTGTACTACTGGGCCAAGGACACCAAGCCGGGCGACAAGACCGGCGACGGCGTCAACGGCACCTGGAAGCCCGCCAAGCCCTGATCCGCCGGCCTTTCCCGCCCTTCGCCCTCCGCCCTTCGCTCCATGGACGCCCGCCTGCTGGTCGAGCACATCCCGAGCCTGCGCCGCTACGCGCGGGCGCTCACGGGCAATGCATGGGCGGCGGACGACCTGGTGCAGGACACGCTGGAGCGCGCCTGCAGCAAGTGGCGCCTGTGGGTGGTGGGCAGCGACCTGCGGGCGTGGCTCTTCACCGTCATGCACAACATCTTCGCGAGCCAGGTGCGCCGCACGCCTCCGCCCCACGCCGTGGTGCCGCTCGACGAGGTGGTGCAGGAGGTGCAGGGAATGGCCGACTCCAGCCGCGACCAGAGCACCGGCATCGACCTGCAGCGCTGCCTGATGCAGTTGCCCGAGGAGCAGCGCGCCGTGCTGCTGCTGGTGACGCTCGAAGACCTGTCGTATGCCGAAGTCGCCAGGGTGCTCGGCGTTCCGGTCGGCACGGTGATGTCGCGCCTGTCGCGTGCCCGCGTGCGGTTGCAGGAGCTGATGGACGGCGCGTCGCCCGCCGTGCGCCCCGGCCTGCGCCGCCTCAAGTGAAAACTGCCGCAGCATCATGAACCGCCCCGCCCCGCCCCCTACCGACGACGAACTGCACGCCTGGGTCGACGGCCAGTTGCCTCCGGACCGCCATGACGCAGTCGAGCAAGCGATTGCACGCGACCCCGCCGTGGCCGCCAGGGTCGCGGCATGGCACGCGCAACGCGACTCCCTGTGCCGGCTGCACGGCGAGCTGCTCGACGCGCCCATCCCCGCACCTCTGCTGGGCGCACTGGACCGCCGCCAGCCGCGCCGGACGCAGCAACGCACTTCGTGGATGCGCTGGAGCGGCCTCGCGGCCGGCCTGCTGGTCGCATTCGCCGCCGGCTGGCTCGGGAATGCGCAATGGACCCAGTGGTCCGCGCCGCGCGCCGGCGCCCAACTCGCCCGTGCGCCGGCCGTGCGGGAGTTCGTTCACGACGCATCGATCGCACACGTCGTCTATGCGCCCGAGAAAAGGCATCCCGTCGAAGTTGCCGCGTCCGAGCAGCAGCACCTGGTGCAGTGGCTCTCCAGGCGCCTGGACCGTCCGCTGAAAGTGCCCGACCTCTCCAGCCAGGGCTACACGCTGGTCGGCGGCCGCCTGCTGCCCGGCGAGACCGGGGCGCGCGCGCAGTTCATGTTCGAGGACGCCGCGGGCGAGCGCGTGACGCTCTACATCGGCACCCTCGACGCCCGCGCCGCCGGCGCGTCGACAACGGCACCTTCCGCCAACGAAACCGCCTTCCGCTTCGCCTCCGAAGGCCCCGTGCCGAGCTTTTACTGGGTGGACCAGGGATTCGGCTATGCCATCGCCGGCAAGCTGCCGCGCGACCTTTTGCTCAAACTCGCGACGCTCGCCTACCGCGATTTGTCGTAACGACCGCATAAACTGCCGGCTCGCGCAATCATCCTGCCCGGCATCCAGTCACCGGCTTGTTTTCGCGATTTTTCAACCGAAGGAGAAACTGCATGAAATTGCTCAGCGCCTCGATCCTCGCGGCGGCCCTGCTTGCCGGCTGCGGCAGCATGTCCAACAAGACCGCAAGCGCACCCGACACGCCCACCCGCACCGCCGACGGCGTGCTGGTCGGACCGAACGGAATGACGCTGTACACCTTCACCAAGGACACCGCCGGTGCCGGCACCTCCGCCTGCAACGGCCAATGCGCAGCCAACTGGCCTCCGCTCGGCGTGGCGGACACCGCCAAGCCCATCGGCGGCTACACCATCATCATTCGCGAAGACGGCAAGCGCCAATGGGCCTACAAGGGCTGGCCGCTGTACTACTGGGCCAAGGACGCCAAGCCCGGCGACAAGACCGGCGACGGCTTCGCCAACGGCGCCTGGAAGCTCGCCCGCCCCTGATCCCCTGCGGACCTGAAGACCCTGAAACGCCGGCACCCGCCGGCGTTTTTTTCTTGCCCGCCCTTTCCAGCGTTTCCTGCTCTTCCTGCCGGTTTCCCCGGTACGGCAACGGCACCACCCGCGGCAGAATCCCCGCATGACGCCTGACGCCAACCCGGACGCGTTCCTCGCCCTGCTGACCCAGGGCCTGATCACCGACGCACAGCACGACGCCGCACGCGCACACCCCGAGTTCTCCACCCTTCCGCCGTTGCCGAGCCCGGCCCACGCGCTGGCATGGATGCGGGTGCGCGGCCTGGTCACCGAGGAGGAGCAGAACGCGGCGCTCGACAGGATCGCCGACGACGCCCCTCATGCGGACGACGCGGCCGACACAGCCATCGATGCCGACGACCTCGTCGAACTGGCCGAACAGGGCATCACGCACGAGGCCATCGCCGCGCTCTTCAAGGACGCCCTGATCGATGCCGAGACGCGCGACATGGCGCTGGCGGAAACACCCGTCGTGGGCACCGCAGCCGCCTCCCCCGTCGCCACGCTGGCCTGGCTGGCGACCGACGGCCCACTCGAGAAGGAAGGCTTCGACGCCCTGCGCGCCCAGGTCGCGACCGAGCCGGCCTTTGCCACGGCCGTCGAGCGCGCCCGCATCGTGACCGAGGCACAGGCCCTGATCGAAGCCGACGAGCAGGCGGCCCGGGCGTGGCAGGCACGCGCGCAGCGCAGCCGGCGCATCGGCACATGGAAGTTCCTGGCGACCGTGGCGGTGATCGGCGGCGGCATCGGCTGGTATGCGTTCGCCCCGGCGAGCGTGCCGGCCTGCGACGCCGCCTCCACGCGCAAGACGCTCGACAGCCTGATGCGCCGCGTGAGCATGGACGTGCGCATGCGTCATCTCGACCCGAGCGGCGGTGCCGTGATCGAGACGCCCTCCGTGAGCAGCCTGCGAGAGATCGGCTATCTCAAGCCGGAGCGCGTGCGCGGCTGCATGGCGGTCATGACGCAGGGCAACAGCAAGGAACCGATGGCCTACACCATCGGCCCCACGGAGCCCAAGGGCGACGAGATGGTGGTGCGCGGCGCGGACGTGGCCATCGTCGAGGCCCGCTTCGGCAACCTCGATGCCGACGGCAGGCCGCTCTACAACGCCGAACCCATCGGCCGCGAGGCGATGGAAAAGGCATTCCGCGAAGGCGCCGCCCCGCTCGGAGCAGCCCGGGCCGCCTCGGCCGCGCGCATGCGTGCGCGCACCGACCCAGGCCTGGTGCGCAAGGACCCGAACCGCTCGCGCGAGATCGCCGAGATCGAACCCACGGGTCCCTGCCGCAAGCTGGAGGACGGCACGGGCCATGCCTGCCCGCTGGTCGTCGAATACAACGACAGCCTGCTGGGAGCCCTCACGGGCGGCGACAGCTCGCTGCCTGTGAGAGGCGAATTCACTTTCGTGGAAGACAACGGCAACTGGCGCGTCGGCGACGATTTCGCGCAGACCTTCATGCGCAAGGTGCTCGAGGCCCGCATGGCCGGCATGGGCGTCCCAAGCACGAGCATCCAGCAGTAGCTCGGCGCGCAGTGCGCCAGCGTGTCAGTGCGCGCCCGGCACGGCCGTGTCGGCCACCGTGGTGCGCCGTCCGCGCAGCGCCAGCAGCTCGTTGAACACCAGCGCACCGATGACCAGCGCGCCGCCGGCCAGCACGCTCGGCGCGGGCTGCTCGCCGGCGCCGATCCAGGCCAGCGCGATGCCGAAGACCACCTCGAGCAAAGCCAGCAATGCGACCTCTGGTGCCTTCAGCACCTGGGCGCACAGCACCGAAAGAACGCACGGAATGGCCAGCTGAAACACGCCCAGGAAAGCCAGCAGCCCGAGATCGTGTGCACCGGCCTTGAACGGCCAGGCAAGTGGCAGCGTGAAGAGCGCGGTGATCACCGCGCCGATGAGCACCGCCGGCACTAGGTCGATCCTGTGGCCCTTGGCCTGCGCATGCTGCACAACGGTCCAGTTCGCAGCACCGGCCAGCGGCACGCACAACGCGAGCAGCGTGCCCGCCAGCGACCCGCCTCCGCCCTGCATCAACTGGGTGCCGTACATCCAGCCGATGCCCGCACCCGCGACCACGATGGCCAGCCAGGTGCGCGCGGGCAGCCTGTGCCCGATGAAGATTCGCGCCGCCAGCGCGGTGAGCAGCGGCCCGAGCGACATGGTGACGAGCACGCTGGCCGTCGAAGCCAGCGTGAGAGCGACCATGAAGGCCGTGAACATCACGGCCCAGCAGACGCCGGAGATCCAGAGCTCGCGCCCGCCGCGGCGCAGCTGGGAGAACACGGCGCGTCCGCGCCAAAGCGGCAAGATCACCAGCAGCGCCAGCGTCGTGAAGAGGCTGCGCCAGAAGGTGATCTCGAAACTGTGCGCCTGTGCCAGGTGCCGCGTGACGACGCCCGCCGTGCCCCACATCAGGGTCACGACGACCATCAGCCAGACGGCGCCGCCGTGCGTCAGGCGCATGGGAGGGAGGAAAGAACCCTGCTGCTGCCGTGCGAGCAGTCGATCGATCAGCCCTGCATCAGGTCGCGGCTGGCACGCTTGCGCTCATGCTCCTTCAGGAAGCGCTTGCGCAGGCGCACGCTCTTGGGCGTGATTTCAACCAGCTCGTCGTCCTCGATGAATTCCACGCCGTATTCGAGCGTGAGTTCGATCGGAGGCGTGATCTTGATCGCGTCTTCCTTGCCCGAAACGCGGAAGTTCGTGAGCTGCTTGGTACGCGTGGCGTTCACCACCAGGTCGTTGTCGCGGCTGTGAATGCCGACGATCATGCCCTCGTACACCGGGTCGTTCGCCTTCACGAACATGCGGCCGCGGTCGTCGAGCTTGCCCAGGGCGTAGGTGAAGATTTCACCGTCGTCCATGGAGATCAGCACGCCGTTCTTGCGGCCGCCGATGTCGCCCTTGTGCGGTTCGTAGCTGTCGAAGATGTTGCTGATGAGGCCCGAGCCGCGCGTGAGGTTCAGGAACTCGTTCGTGAAGCCGATCAGGCCACGCGCCGGAATGCGGTACTCGAGGCGCACGCGGCCACGGCCGTCCGGTTCCATGTTGACCAGCTCGCCCTTGCGTTCGCCCAGTGCCTGCATCACGCCGCCCTGGTGGCCTTCCTCGATGTCGGCCGTCACGAGCTCGATGGGCTCGTGGCGCTCGCCGTTGATTTCGCGGAACACCACGCGCGGCTTCGACACGGCCATTTCGTAGCCTTCGCGACGCATGTTTTCCAGCAGGATGGTCAGGTGCAGTTCACCGCGGCCCATCACTTCGAACACGCCTTCCTCGTCGGTCTCGTTCACGCGCAGCGCGACGTTGTGCTGCAGTTCCTTCTGCAGGCGGTCCCAGATCTGGCGGCTGGTGACGAACTTGCCTTCGCGGCCGGCCAGCGGGCTGGTGTTGACGCAGAAGTTCATCGTCAGCGTGGGCTCGTCGACCTTCAGCATCGGCAGCGGTGCCGGATTGGCCGGGTCGGTGACGGTCACGCCGATGCCGATGTCGGCAATGCCGTTGATCAGCACGATCTCGCCGGGGCCGGCCTCGGTGGCCTGCACGCGGTCCAGGCCCTGGAAGGTCAGCACCTGGTTCACGCGGCCCTTGAGGCTCTTGCCGTCCGGGCCTTCCATGACGACCACGTCCATCATCGGCTTCAGCGTGCCCTGGCTGATGCGGCCCACGCCGATGCGGCCGACGAAGGTCGAGAAGTCGAGCGCGGAAATCTGCAGCTGCAGCGGCGCGGCCGGGTCACCCTTCTGCGAGGGCACGTGCTTCAGGATGGTGTCGAACAGGGCCGACATGTCGGGGCCCCACTGCTCGCCTTGAGCGCCCTCTTCCAGCGACGACCAGCCGTTGATGCCCGAGGCGTACACCACCGGGAAGTCGAGCTGTTCGTCGGTCGCGCCGAGCTTGTCGAACAGGTCGAAGGCGGCGTTGACCACCTTGTCGGGGTTGGCGCCCGGCTTGTCGACCTTGTTCACCACCACGATGGGCTTCAGGCCCAGGGCCAGCGCCTTCTTGGTCACGAAGCGGGTCTGCGGCATCGGGCCTTCCTGGGCGTCGATCAGCAGCAGCACGCCGTCGACCATCGAGAGCGCGCGCTCCACCTCGCCGCCGAAGTCCGCGTGGCCGGGGGTGTCGACGATGTTGATGTGGGTGCCCTTCCAGCTCACGGCGCAGTTCTTGGCCAGGATGGTGATGCCGCGTTCCTTTTCGATCGCGTTGTTGTCCATCACGGTGTCGACCACCTTCTCGTGTTCGGCGAAGGTGCCCGACTGGCGCAGCAACTGGTCGACCATCGTGGTCTTGCCATGGTCAACGTGGGCAATGATGGCGATATTGCGGATTTGCTTGGTACTCATGGTGTCGCTTCGGTCTGTTGTGCGTTCAAAAGAATTTGCTGGATTTCGATGGGGTTCAGCAAGCGCCCCGGAATCAGTTCGCCGGCCTTGACGTGGGCCGTGCCGAGGAAGGCCGGCGGTTGCGTGCCGAAGACGGCAACCTCACCCGCATCGGCCCAGGCCCCGCGGCGGCGCAGGCCCGAAAGAAAGCGTGCTGCATCTTCCGTGCCCAGCGTGACGCGGCTGTGGCCGTCGACGAGCGCTTCGGCCGGCAGCAGCCGGGCCAGGCGCTCTTCCTCGTCCATGGCCTCCAGCGCCTCGATCGTGACGCACTGCGCCTCGACGAAGCCGCCGGTGGCGATGCGGCGCAGCGAGGTCAGGTGCGCGCCGCAGCCGAGCGCCTCGCCGATGTCCTCGCCCAGGGTGCGGATGTAGGTGCCCTTGCTGACGGAGGCAAGGATGCGGATGGTGTCTTCGCTTATCGCGCGGATCTCGAGCTTGTGGATCACCACGTCACGCGGGGCCCGTTCGACCTCCACGCCTTCGCGGGCGTACTCGTACAGCGCCTTGCCGTCCTTCTTGAGCGCGCTGTGCATCGGCGGCACCTGGCGGATCGGGCCGGTGAACTGCGCCTGCACGCGTTCCAGGTCCTCGGGCGCGACGTGCACTGGCCGTTCGGCGATCACCTCGCCCTCGGCATCTCCGGTCGCGGTCTTGATGCCGAGGCGGGCCGTGGCTTCATAGGTCTTGTCGGCGTCCAGGTGCAGCTGGCTGAACTTGGTTGCTGCGCCGAAGCACAGCGGCAGCACGCCGGTGGCCAGCGGATCGAGCGTGCCGGTGTGGCCCGCCTTCTCGGCGCGCAGCAGCCATTTGGCCTTCTGCAAGGCCTGGTTGCTGGAGAAACCCAGCGGTTTGTCGAGCAGCAACACCCCATGCACAGGGCGCCGCTGCACCCTTGTGCGTGGCGCGTTCATGGCTAGTCGTCTTTCGAGCGCGAAGCGACGGCTTGTGCGATGAGCGCGTTCATGTCGGCCGCACGCTCGGTGGTGCGGTCGAACAAGAAGTGCAGCGTGGGCACGGTGTGGATGTGCAGGCGCTTGAACAGGCCGTTGCGCAGGAAGCCCGCGGCCTGGTTCAGCGCTTCGGTCGTCTCGGCCACGTCGCCCGTGAGCAGGCTGAAGAAGATCTTCGCGTGCGCATAGTCGGGCGTGACCTCGACGGCCTGGATCGTGACCATGCCCACGCGCGGATCCTTCAGTTCGCGCGCGATCAACTCCGTCAGATCACGCTGGATCTGATCGGCGACCTTGAAGGCGCGGTTGGGGACGGCGGCTTTTTTCTTGGGCATGAACAGCGATGCTCCGTACGCTTCTTACAGCGTACGTGCGATCTCCTTGATCTCGAAGAATTCGAGCTGGTCGCCCTCTTTGATGTCGTTGAAGTTCTTGAGCTTGATACCGCACTCGAAACCTTCGCGGACTTCGCGCACATCGTCCTTCAGACGCTTGAGCGAGTCGATCTCGCCGGTGTAGATCACCACGTTGTCGCGCAGCAGGCGGAAATGCGCGCTGCGGTTCACCGAACCCGAGGTGATGTACGAACCCGCGACCGTACCGATCTTCGATGCCACGAACACCGTGCGGATCTCGGCCGAGCCGATGATTTCCTCGCGGCGCTCCGGTGCCAGCATGCCCGACATCGCGACCTTGATCTCGTCCACGGCGTCGTAAATGATGCTGTAGTAGTTCAGCTGCACGCCATTGCCTTCGGCCAGCTTGCGCGCGCCGGCATCGGCACGCACGTTGAAGCCGATCACGACCGCCTTCGAGGCGATGGCGAGGTTGATGTCGCTCTCGCTGATGCCACCCACGCCGGCGTACACCACCTGCACCTTGACCTCGTCCGTCGCCAGCTTGAGCAGCGATTGCGCCAGCGCTTCCTGCGAGCCCTGCACGTCGGCCTTGATGATGATGCGCAGCGTCTGCACTTCGCCCGCCGACAGGTCGGTGAACATGTTCTGCAGGTTCGCGGCCTGGGCCTTCGCCAGCTTGGTGTTGCGGAACTTGCCGGCACGATAGGTCGCGATTTCGCGCGCACGGCGCTCGTCGCCCATCACCATGAACTCGTCGCCCGCCTGCGGCACTTCGGTCAGACCCTGGATTTCCACCGGGATCGACGGACCCGCGGACTTGGTCGGCTTGCCGTCCTCGTCCAGCATGGCGCGCACGCGGCCATAGGTCGAGCCGGCCAGCACCACGTCGCCGGTCTTGAGCGTGCCGGACTGCACCAGCACGGTGGCGACCGGGCCGCGGCCCTTGTCTAGCTGCGCTTCGATGACCAGGCCCTTGGCGGCGGCATCCACCGGCGCCTTGAGTTCCAGCACTTCGGCCTGCAGCAGCACCTGCTCGAGCAGGTCGTCGATGCCCTGGCCCGTCTTGGCCGACACGCCGACGAACGGAACGTCGCCGCCATATTCCTCGGGCACGACTTCCTCGGCCACCAGTTCCTGCTTCACGCGGTCCAGGTTGGCATCGGGCTTGTCGATCTTGTTGATCGCGACCACGATCGGCACACCAGCCGCCTTCGCGTGCTTGATGGCTTCCTTGGTCTGGGGCATGACGCCGTCGTCGGCCGCCACCACCAGGATCACGATGTCGGTGGCCTGCGCACCGCGGGCACGCATGGCCGTGAAGGCCTCGTGACCCGGGGTGTCGAGGAACGACACCATGCCGCGCTCGGTTTCCACGTGGTAGGCACCGATGTGCTGCGTGATGCCGCCGGCTTCGCCCGCGGCGACCTTGGCGCGACGGATGTAGTCCAGCAGCGAGGTCTTGCCGTGGTCGACGTGACCCATGACAGTCACGACCGGAGCGCGCGGCATCGGCTCGGCGATCTGCGCCGACACGTCCTCGTCGGTGAAGGCTTCGGGGTCGTCCAGCGCGGCAACCACCGCGTTGTGGCCCATTTCCTCCACCAGGATCATTGCGGTGTCCTGGTCGAGCGACTGGTTGATGGTCGCCATCTGGCCCAGCTTCATCAGCTGCTTGATGACTTCCTGCGCCTTGACGGCCATCTTGTGCGCCAGTTCGGCCACCGTGATGGTCTCGGGCACATGCACTTCGAGCACGCGCGCTTCGACCGGTGCCGCCGGCACGTGCTGCTCGTCATGGCCGCCACGGTCGTTGCCACGGCGACCACGCGGGCCTCCGCGCCAGTTGCCGCGACCGACGCCGCCGCTGGCGTCGCCTCGGGTCTTGATTTCCTTCTTCTTGGCAGGATCGCCAGCCCAGCTCGACGAGAGCTTCGCGGACTTGACTTCCTTGCCGCTGCCCGGCGCGGCGGGTGCAGCCGCGGCTCCCGGAGCGGCGGGCGCGCCTGCACGTGCCGCCGGAGCGGTCGGCTTGTGCAGCGTGCCCTTGACGCCGGCCTTCTCGGCCTGCGGCTTCTCGGGTGCCTTGTGCGGCACCAGCACGCGGGCCGGTGCGTTCATCATGGCGCGGATGGCTTCCGCCTCGGCGAGGGCCTTGCGGCGACGCTCGTCGAGATCGCGGGCGCGGGCAGCCTCTTCTTCGGCACGGGCCTTCGATTCGGCGGCGGCCTTGGCCTTCGCGTCTTCCTTGGCCTGTGCAGCGGCGGCCTGGGCGGCGAGCTTGCTGTTGTCAGCAGCCTTCTCTTCGGCGGCCTTCTGCTCGGCCGCGGCCGTCACCGCGGGTGCGACAGGAGCGGCGGCAACCGGCTTCGCGGCCGCAGCAGCGGCTGCCTCGGCGGCGGCCTTCTTCGCGGCGGCTTCGGCGGCGGCGCGGGCAGCTTCCTGCTCGGCCTTTTCAGCCTTCTCGGCCTGTTCGCGCTCGCGGGCTTCGGCTTCTTCGCGCAGGCGACGCTTCTCGGCCAGCTCTTCTTCCTGGCGGCGGATCAGTTCGGCCTGGCGGCGCGCCTCTTCCTCGCGGCGGGCCAGCTCGGCCTCGTCGATGCGGGGTGCTGCGGGAGCGGCAGCCGGAGCCTCGGCCGCCTGCTGCGCGGGTTCGGACGCGGCCAGGTGGCCGTCGTCGCGCTGGATGAAGGTGCGCTTCTTGCGCACCTCGACCTGGATGGTGCGGGCGCGACCGGTGGAGTCGGCCTGCTTGATCTCGCTGGTCGACTTCTTGGTCAGCGTGATCTTCTTGCGCTCGGGCTCGACAGTGCCGTGGCTGGCCTTCAGGTGGCCGAGCAGGCGCTGCTTGTCGGCCTCGGTGAGTGCATCGGTGACGGCCGCCTTGGGCACGCCTGCGCTCTTGAGCTGGTCAAGCAAGGTTTCGGGAGTCTTCTTGAGCTCGTTCGCGAACTCGGCGACAGTGGTACTGGACATATTGGTTTCGTGCCTCCATGACCGTCACTCTTGGCCGGCGAACCAATGTTCGCGGGCCTTCAAGATGAGGGCTTTGGCGTCATCGGCGCTCTGGCCGGTGATCTCGGTGAGTTCATCGACCGCGAGGTCGGCAAGGTCGTCACGGGTGTTCACGCCCGCTTCGTGCAGCTTGGGAATCAGCTCGGGGTCCAGGCCCTCGAGGTCGCGCAGGTCCTGCGACACCGACGACTGGGCCTCGACGCCTTCTTCCTTGGCGATCTCCATGGTCAGCAGCGCATCCTTGGCGCGCGCGCGCAGCTCGTTGATCGTGTCTTCGTCGAAGGCTTCGATCTCCAGCATTTCGGAGATGGGCACGTAGGCCACTTCCTCGAGGCTGTTGAAGCCTTCCGAAATGAGGATGTCGGCGATTTCCTCGTCGACGTCGAGCTTCTCCATGAACAGCTTGCGGCTGGCGTCGGTTTCGCTCGCCTGCTTCTGGGCCGATTCGTTGGCGTCCATGATGTTGATCTTCCAGCCAGTGAGGTCGGAAGCCAGGCGCACGTTCTGGCCGCCGCGGCCGATGGCGATGGCGAGGTTTTCCTCGTCGACCACCACGTCCATGGCGTGCTTTTCCTCGTCGACCACGATCGACGACACGTTGGCCGGAGCCAGCGCACCGATCACGAACTGGGCGGGGTCTTCGCTCCATAGGACGATGTCCACGCGCTCGCCGGCCAGCTCGTTGGTCACGGCGTTGACGCGGGTGCCGCGCACGCCGACGCAGGTGCCGATCGGGTCGACGCGCTTGTCGTGCGAGAGCACGGCGATCTTGGCGCGCGAACCGGGGTCGCGAGCGCAGCTCTTGATTTCGAGCAGGCCCTGCTCGATCTCGGGCACTTCCTGGCGGAACAGCTCGATCATGAATTCGGGAGCCGAGCGCGACAGGATGATCGGAGCGCCGCGCAGTGTCAGGTCGACTTCCATGATCATTGCGCGCACGCGGTCGCCGTTGCGCAGGTTTTCCTTGGCGATCATCTCGCTGCGACGCAGGCGGCCTTCGACGCGGCCGGCCTCGACGATGATGTCGCCCTTGTCCAGGCGCTTGACGGTGCCCACGAAGATCTTGTCGCCGCGCGACATGAAGTCGTTGAGCAGCATCTCGCGTTCTGCGTCGCGGATCTTCTGCAGGATGACCTGCTTCGCAGCCATGGCGCCGATGCGGCCGATGGGCACGGAGTCGACAGCTTCCTCGATGTACTCGCCGACCTCGATGTCGGGCATTTCTTCCTTGGCTTCGAACAGCAGGATTTCCTGGTCGGGCAGCTGCAGGCCGGCCTCGTCGGGCACGACGTGCCAGCGGCGGAAGGTTTCGTAGTCGCCGCTGTCGCGATCGACCGAGACGCGGATGTCCACGTCGCCCTGATGAAGTTTCTTGGTGGCTTGCGCCAGCGCGGACTCGACCGCGCCGAAGACAACGTCGCGCTCGACGTTCTTCTCGCGCGAGATCGCATCCACCAACATCAACATTTCGCGATTCATGCCACCACTCCTCTGGTCAGTCCGGAACCTGCGTTCCGTCGTCAATATCCGAAAAACCCGGTTGGGTTTTGGCCTTGCGGCCCTTGAAATCCACAATTGGCGCAAGCCGCGCCTCGCGCAACTCGTCCAGCACGAAGCCCAGCGCCTGCAGCGTTGCCGGCGCGCGCTTCTTGCTCACTTTTTGACCCGGCTTGGGCTCGGGCGCATCGCTCCAGACGATTTGCCAGCCCGGGGCGCCGGCGCCCTCTACCTGTGCGGCCCGCTCCAGCGTGCCGCGAAATTTCTTGCGGTTGGCAGCCACCTGGCCAGCCGCCGCGGCGCCCATTGGCGCCTTGAGCGTGATGTCGATCACCTCGCCCACGAAACGCTCGAAATCCTGCTCATTGCGAAGCGGCCGGTCAATACCCGGCGATGACACTTCGAGCCGCTTGTAGTCGACGCCGTCGACCTCAAGCGCGAATTGCAGCTGGCGCGTCACCTTCTCGCAGTCCTCGACCGTGACGAAGGGCTCCGGCAGGTCCGCGGCCACAGCTTCCGAGGTGGAGGCCTCCCAGGGCAAATCAATCGTCACGCGCAGCAATCCCCCGGCCGAACGCTCGATCTCGACCAGGTCGTAGCCGAGGCCGGCCACGGTTTGTTCCACTACTTGCTGCAATGCCACGTGTTCGAAAGCGCCTTTTAAATGCCCGGCCCTGCCATCCGCCCGCCACGGATGCCAGATAGCCATGAATGAATGCCTGGAATGGATGGACCAAAAAAAACGGGCGGTTGGTACCCGCCCGTTTGGTCGTGAGCCTCGAATTATATGCTATTTGTGCAATTAATGAAGGGCCTTTGAACGCCCCGCGCGGCTATTGCCCGGCATTGCCACGCGATTTGAACCAGACCAGCGCAAACAGGACCGCTCCCAGCGCCAATGCCGCCGCCGCGACCAGCAGCGGCAACTGGAAAGACCCCGTCCGCTGGGCGAGCGGCGCGGCAAACAGCGGACCGACGATCTGCCCCACCCCGTAGGAAGCCGTCGCGTAGCCGATCAGCCCGGCTGCCGCATTGCCGCGCAGCCGGCGCGCATCCCGCATCGCGAAAAGGGTGATGGCGGTGAACGGCATGCCCAGCAGGAGACTGCCGAGCGCGAATCCGGCGATGCTCGGCCAGGCCACCGACAGAACGACTCCCAGCGCCTGCAGCGCGTAGGCGACGGCCAGGAGCAGCCGGTTGTCCCAGTGCGTCGGTGCGCGGGCCCCGATCAGCGCGCCCGGAATGATGGCCAGCCCGAACAGCGGCCAGAAGAAGTCCGGCCAGGGCGACCCAGGCAACGCCTGGCGGGCGATCACCGGCAGGAAGGTGGCGGTGATGATGTAGCCGAAGCCCGCCAGCCCGTAGAGCGCGACCAGCCAGATCGCGTCGCTGCGGTCGGCCGGCCCGGCCACGCGAGCCGCCGCGGCGGGCGCCGGAGCCGCGCCGCCAGCGGCATGAACGTGCTCGCCGTCATCGAATACCCGCCAGATCACGGCAATCAGCACCACCGCAAGGACGCCCAGCCCGATCCAGCCCGCCTCCGAACCCCAGCGCCCGAGCGCGCCGCCGAGCAGGCCGGTCATGGCAATGCCGATCCCCGGCCCGGTGTAGATCACGCCGGCCAGCGTCGGCGCGTTCGTCTCCGCCAGCCGGCGCAGCCCCCAGCCCGAGGCGAAGACGAAGACCCAGGCGCTCATCACGCCCGCCGCCGTGCGCAACACGCCCCAGCTCGTGAAGCTGTGAAGCAGCCCCATGCCGACCAGCAAGGCCGCCGTGGCCACGAGCCCGCCGCGCACCATGCTCGACGCCTTGATGCCGATGGCCGCGCAGCTCACCGCGCCGAGAAAGTAGCCCAGGTAGTTGAGCGAGGCCAGCACCCCGCCCGCGGCGAGTTCCAGCTTTCCCTCGTGCAGCATGATGGGCAGCATGGGCGTGAAGGCAAAGCGCCCCAGGCCCATCGCCACCGACAGAGTGACCATGCAGGCCAGCGCCGCGCGCCAGGCTCCGCGCCGGTCGCGTCCGATTTCCGACATTTCTCGCAGTCTCCGTTGTTGTTCTACTCAAGCAGCGCGGCAGCCACCAGCTTCTTCGTATATGGATGCTCGGGCGCATCGAGCACGCGCTCGACCTGCCCGGTTTCGAGGATCGCCCCGTCCTTCATCACGATGACGTTGTGCGCCATCGCGCGAATCACCTCGACGTCGTGCGTGATCAGCAGGTAGCTCAAGCCGCGCTCGCGCTGCAGGCGCTGCAGCAACCCCAGCACCTGCTTCTGGATCGTGACGTCGAGCGCGCTGGTGGGCTCGTCGAGCACCAGCAGCCGGGGATCGACGATCAGCGCCCGGGCGATCGCCAGGCGCTGCCGCTGCCCGCCCGAGAACTCATGTGGATAGCGCTCGAGCAGCGCCGGAAACTGCGTCTCCGTCAGCCCGACATCCGCCAGCGCGGCAAGCGTACGCGCCCGGCGCGCCTCGACGCCGAGCTCGGGCGCATGCACGCGCAGCCCCTCGCCCACGATCTGCTCCACCGTCATGCGGGGAGAGAGCGACGAGAACGGATCCTGGAACACCACCTGCATGGTGCGGCGCAACGAGAGATCGGAGGCCCGGTCGACCGCCCACCCCTTGCCCGCGACGGTCAGCGCGCCCTGGTACTTCAGCAGCCCGAGCGCCGCCAGCGCGAGCGTCGACTTGCCCGAGCCCGACTCGCCGACCACACCCAGCGTCTCGCCGGAAGCGATGCGGAAATCCGCCCCCTGCACCGCGACGAACTCGCCCTTGCGGAACCAGCCGGCGACGCCCGGCCTCGGCACGGGGTAGACCACCCGCAGGGCCTTGGCCTCGATCAGCGGTGCCGCGCCCGGGCCGCCAGCGACGGGCGCCACGTTGCGCTCGGGATGGCTGTCGATCAGCTTGCGCGTGTAGGGATGCTGCGGGGCGTCGAACACGGATGCAACCGCGCCATGCTCGACGATATGGCCGTTCTCCATGACCACCACGCGGTCGGCGAAGCGCCGCACCAGGTTCAGGTCGTGCGTGATGAGCAGCACAGCCATGCCGTACTTGCGCTGCAGGTCGGCCAGCAATTCGAGGATCTGCGCGCGCACGGTCACGTCGAGCGCGGTGGTCGGCTCGTCGGCCAGCAGCAGGCGCGGCTTGCAGGCGAGTGCCATCGCGATCATGGCGCGCTGGCGCTGGCCGCCCGACAGCTGGTGCGGAAACGCCCTCGCCCGCCGCGCCGGCTCCGGAATGCCAGTGTCGGCCAGCAATTGCACGGCAGCCGCCTGCGCCGCGCGCGCCGACAGCCCCTCATGGAGCTCGAGCACCTCGGCGATCTGGTCGCCCACGGTATAGAGCGCGTTCAACGCGGTCATCGGCTCCTGGAAGATCATGGCGATCTCCTTGCCGCGGATGCCGCGCAGTTCGCGCTCGGGAATCGACAGCAGGTCGCGAGAGCCCTGCACGCGTTCACCACCGGAGAGTCGCGCCGTGCCGGACAGGTCCGCGTTCTGCACCAGCCGCAGCAGCGACAGCGCGGTGACGGTCTTGCCCGAGCCCGATTCGCCGACGAGCGCGAGCTTTTCACCGGCGGCCATCCGGAAGTCGATGCCGTGCACGACCTCCTTGCCGCCGAAGGCGACGCGCAGGTCCTTCACGTCGAGCAAGGATTGACTGGGCATGGTGCTCATCACTTGTCGGCCTTCCGCGGATCGAGTGCGTCGCGCAGGGCGTCGCCCATGAAGGTCAGCAGCATCAGCGTGAGGACCAGCACGCCGAAAGTGGAAATCGAGATCCACCAGGCGTCGATGTTGGCCTTGCCCTGGCTGAGCAACTCGCCGAGCGACGGCGTACCCGGCGGCACTCCCAGCCCCAGGAAGTCGAGCGAGGTCAGCGCCAGGATGGCCGCGCTCATCCGGAACGGCAGGAAGGTGACGACCGGCACCATGCTGTTGGGCAGGATGTGGCGCCACATGATCTGCAGGTTGCTTACGCCCAGGGCGCGCGCCGCTCGCACGTAGTCCATCTGGCGATTGCGCAGGAACTCGGCGCGCACGTAGTCGGCCAACCCCATCCAGCCGAACAGGCTCAGCAGGATGAGCAGCAGCGCCACGCTGGGCGCGAAGATCGCGCTGAAGATGATCAGCAGGTAGAGCTCGGGCATCGAGCTCCATATCTCGATGAAGCGTTGGAACGCGAGGTCGGTCTTGCCACCGAAGAAGCCCTGGATCGCGCCAGCGACGATGCCGAGCACCACGCCGATCGCGGTCAGTGCCAGTCCGAATAGCACGCTCACGCGAAAGCCGTAGATCAGCTGCGCCAGCAGATCGCGGCCACGGTCGTCAGTTCCGAAAATGTTCTCGCCAGAAGGCGCAGCGGGGTTCGGCTGCTTCGCGAAGTAGTTGAGTGTGCGGGGGCCGTAGCGGTTGGGCGCGTAAATCGCCCAGTTGTCGCCTTTGGTGATGCGCTCCTCGATGAACGGATCGAGATAGTCCGCGGGCGCCTCAAAATCGCCGCCGAAGGTTTTCTCCGAGTAGTCACGCAGTACGGGGAAATAAGTCGTTCCCTCGTAACGAACCATGAGCGGCTTGTCGGTCGAGAGCAATTCGGCGAACAGGCTGAGCACGACCAGTACCGAGAAGATCAGCAGGCTCCAGAAACCCAGCGGGTTGCGGCGAAAGCGCCGCCAGGCGCGGCGGCCGGGGCTGATGGATACAGGCGCGTCAGTCAAACTTCACCCTCGGGTCGACCCAGACGTAGCAGAGATCGGAGATGAGCTTGGTCACCAGGCCGATCAACGTGAAGAGATACAGCGTCCCCAGCACCACTGGGTAGTCGCGGCGAATCACGCTCTCATAGCTCAACAAGCCAAGGCCGTCGAGCGTGAACAGCGTTTCGATCAGCAATGCGCCAGTGAAGAAGGCGCCAATGAAAGCCGCCGGAAAGCCCGTAATGATCGGGATCAATGCATTGCGAAAAACGTGCTTCCACAGCACTTGTCTTTCTGCCAGCCCTTTGGCACGGGCTGTCGTTACATACTGCTTGCGGATTTCTTCAAGGAAGGAGTTCTTGGTCAGCATGGCGGTGACCGCGAAACTGCCGAGAACCATGGACGTCACCGGCAGTGCGATATGCCACAGGTAGTCGATGACACGCGCCCCCCAGGTCATGGTCTCCCAATTCGGAGAAGTCAGCCCGCGCAACGGGAACCACTGCAGCTTGCCGCCAAAGATCACGAGCAACGCCACGCCCAGCACGAAACTCGGAATCGCATAGCCGACGAGCACGATCAATGTGGTCCCGAAATCAAAGCGCGACCCCGCGCGCACGGCCTTGGCCACGCCCAACGGCACTGCGATCAGGTAGCTGATGAAGAACGTCCACAAACCCAGGCTGATCGAGACCGGAAGCTTTTCCTTGACCAACTCCCACACAGCCTTGCGCTGATAGAAGCTCGTGCCCAGATCGAAGCTCGCATAAGACTTGAGCATGATCCACAGGCGCTCGTGGGCCGGCTTGTCAAACCCGTAGAGCTGCTTGATCTCCTCGATGCGCTGAGGATCGAGACCCTGCCGACCTCGATAGCCGGCACCGCTGCTCGCAGCGCGCTCGCCGCCCGAATCGCGCCCTTGCAACTGGGCCACCATCTGCTCAACCGGTCCACCGGGCACGAACTGGATCACGATGAAGGTGACGATCAGCACGCCAAGCAGCGTGGGGATCATGAGCAGCAGGCGCTTGAAGATGTAGCTCGTCATGGGTGCGTGCGATTCATGCCTGATCTTGCCTACTTGTTCGCGGGCGAAGCCCACCAAGTCGAAACCGCCCAATCGTCGGCCTGGTAGTACAGCGGAATCGTCGGCGGCAACACGAACGGACGGGGCCGGTAACCGATCAGGAAGGTGTTGCTGTTGTACTGAGGAATCGAGTAATAGCCATGCGAGAGCACCCTGTCCAACACGCGCATGGCCGTGGCGAGTTCGGGACGCGTAGTGGCCGCGACCACCTTGCCCACGATCGCATCGACGGCCGGGTCCGACACGCCCCAGAGATTGAAAGACCCCGGGGTGGCTGCCGCCTTGGAGCCGAACAGCTCGAGCAGCTCTCCACCCGGCGCGTTGCTGCCCGGAAGACGCAGCGAGGTCATCTCGAAATCGAAGTTTTGCATGCGCTGCTGCGACAGCGAGAAGTCGACATTGCGGAACGTCATCTCGATGCCGAGCTTCCGAAGCGCCGTCTGCATCGGCGTGACCACCCGAACCAATGAGGGCTGATCGTTGAGGAATTCGATCGTGAATGGCTCGCCTTCGGTATTACGCAGCGCTCCATCGCGGTAGGTCCAGCCCGCCTCGGCCAGCAGCGCACTGGCCTTGCGCAGGTTCTCGCGCAGGCTGCCAGGCGGGGCGGTGTTCGGCGGAATCGGAGCCGGACCGAAAACATCCGGCCGCAGCTTCGATCGCAGCGGCTCCAACAGTGCCAGTTCGTCAGGCTTGGGCAGACCCTCGGCATGGAACTCGCTGTTCGGGAAATAGCCCTGCACGCGCGTGTAGAGGCCGTAGAACAGCTGTCGGTTGAGCCATTCGAAGTCCATCGCCAGGCCAATGGCCTGCCGCACGCGGATGTCCTTGAACTTCTCCTTGCGGGTATTGAACACATAGCCCTGGAAATCGCCAGGGTTGTGGTTCTCGAAGGCCCGCTTGACGAGTTCGCCACTGTCGAACTGCTTGCCCGTGTACTGGCGGGCCCAGTTGCGCGAGCTGAATTCGCGCATGAAGTCGAACTCTCCGGCCTTGAGTCCCTCGAAACGCGAAGTCTCGTCGAGGTAGACCTTGAAGGTGACGCGATCGAAGTTGAACTGACCCTTGCGAACCGGGAGATCCACCCCCCAGTAGTTCGGGTCGCGTACATAGGTAATGTCGCGGCCCAGACGGTTGCTGGCGGGCCGATAAGGGCCCGATGCGACGGGCAGGTCTGTTGTGATTTGATCGAAGGGCTTTCCGCCACCCCAGGTGCGGCTGAAGATCGCCATGCCTCCCACGACCAGTGGCAGTTCGCGGTTCGGACTGGCGAAATCGAAGCGCACGGAGCGCTCGCTGACCGCAGTGGCCTTCTTGACCTCGGCGTAGATCGTCCGATACTGCGGCGCCGCCAGCTTGCCGGTGAGCGTTTCGAACGAATACACCACGTCGGCCGCCAGCACCGGCGTGCCATTGTTGAATTTCGCCTTGGGATTGAGGCGGAAGGTCGCCGATAGGCGGTCGGGAGCAACCTCCACGTCCTCGGCCAGCAGGCCGTAGGCGGTGGTCGGCTCCTCGAAATTTCCCGTGAGCAGGCTCTCGAACATCAACGTGGCGATATCCGAGGGAGCTGTCCCCTTGAGCGTGAACGGATTGAACTTGTCGAAGTTGGTGGGCCGCGTGGGCGGCACCAGCCGGATCTCCCCCCCCTTGGGCGCACCTGGATTCACGTATTCGAAATGCGTGAACCCCGCCGGGTACTTGATGTCCCCGAACTGCGCATAGGCATGAGCAGCCCATGAGGGGGCTGCCGAGAGCGCCAACGTCATCCAAAGCAGCCAACCTCGCATGCGAGAATTCTGCCCAAGATTTTCACAAGGCAACCTCATGGGCTTTCTTTCGGGCAAGAAACTGCTGATCACCGGTGTATTGAGCAATCGCTCCATTGCTTATGGCATTGCCAAGGCCTGTCACGACCAGGGCGCGGAACTCGCCTTCAGCTATGTCGGCGAGCGATTCAAGGACCGTATCACCGAATATGCCGCAGACTTCGGCTCGAAGCTCATTTTCGACTGCGACGTGAGCGACGATGCGCAGATCGACAAGCTCTTCGCCGATCTCTCGCAGGCCTGGCCCAAATTCGACGGCTTCGTGCACAGCATCGGCTTCGCTCCGCGCGAGGCCATCGCGGGCGACTTCCTCGACGGGCTCTCGCGCGAAGGCTTCAAGGTCGCGCACGACATCAGCGCATACAGCTTCCCGGCCATGGCCAAGGCGGCCCTGCCCTATCTCAACGACAAGTCGGCCCTGCTCACGCTGACCTACCTGGGCGCCGAGCGTGCCCTGCCCAACTACAACACCATGGGCCTGGCCAAGGCCTCGCTCGAAGCCTCGGTTCGCTACACGGCCGCCTCGCTCGGCCCCAAGGGCATGCGCGTGAACGGCATCAGCGCGGGCCCCATCAAGACGCTGGCTGCCAGCGGCATCAAGGGCTTCGGCAAAATGCTGGCGGCGGTGGCCGACGCATCGCCGATCCGCCGCAACGTGACCATCGAGGAAGTCGGCAACGTCGCCGCCTTCCTGCTGAGCGACCTGGCCAGCGGCGTGACGGCCGAGATCACCTACGTGGACGGCGGCTTCAGCAACGTGGTCGGCGGAATGGCCGAATAACCCCGCCGACGCCTGCTGCGCCACGGCCGCTCGAGCGGCCTTTTTTCGCTATTCATTTCATAGCAACGTGCTGAACCGCCGCTCCCTGCTGCTCGCCGCCTTCGGCCTGGCCATCGCGCCGGCTGTGCTCGCGCGCGAGTCCGCGCCATCACTCATGCTGGCCGAGACATACCGCCCAGGCATGTCGCTGGCGGACTACTGGGTGAGCGAGAAGTACGACGGCGTGCGCGCCTACTGGGACGGCCAGCAGCTCTGGACGCGCGGCGGCGAGAAGATCGTCGCGCCGGCATGGTTCACCACCCCGCTGCCGAAACGGCCGCTCGACGGCGAACTCTGGGCGGGTCGGGGCCGGTTCTCGCACGCGGTGTCGACGGCACGCAACCAGACGCCCAACGACATCGCGTGGCACGAGATGCGCTTCATGGTGTTCGACCTGCCCACGCAGCCCGGCGATTTCACGGCGCGGCTGGCGGCCCTGCGCAAGCTGCTGCCCGTCACCGGCGCACCGTGGGTCGTGCCGGTGCCGCAGGAGCGCGCGACCACGCACGAGGCGCTGCAGGCGCTGCTCGACAAGACGATGAAGATGGGTGGCGAAGGCCTGATGCTGCACCGCGGCGCTTCGCTCTACAAGGGCGAGCGCAGCAACGACCTGCTCAAGGTCAAGCCCTACGAGGATGCCGAAGCCCGGGTGATCGAGCATGTGCCCGGCAAGGGCAGGCATGGCTCCCGGCTGGGCGCGCTGGTGGTCGAGACGCCCGACGGCAAGCGCTTCAGGCTTGGCACCGGCCTCACCGACGCCGAGCGCGAAAACCCGCCCGCCATCGGCACCTGGGTGACCTACCGCTACAACGGACTCACCGCCAAGGGCCTGCCCCGCTTCGCGCGCTTCATGCGGGTGCGCGAGGGCTGATCGATCGACCCGATCGACTGACCGACCGGGCCGGTATCGGCCCTTCAGCCCACCTCAGCCCCGCTGACCGGTTACTTCGATTCCTTGACGCAGTCCGCGTAGTAGCGCTTCTTGCCCGTCTCGTCGACGCGCGCCACCAGGCCGTGGATGTCGGTCTCGAAGCCCGGGCACTGCGTGTTGAACTCGCGCGAGAACTTGAGGTAGTCGACGATCTTCTTGTTGAACACCTCGCCCGGGATCAGCAGCGGAATGCCCGGCGGGTACGGCGTGATCAGGCTGGTGGTGATGCGGCCCTCGAGGTCGTCGATTTCCACGCGCTCGGTCTTGCGGTGCGCGATGTGGGCGAAGGCGTCGCTGGGCTTCATGGCCGGCGTCAGGTCGCTCAGGTACATCTCGGTCGTGAGGCGGGCCACGTCGTAGCGCGCGTACAGCTGGTGGATGTGGTGGCAAAGGTCGCGCAGGCCCAGGCGCTCGTAGCCGGGGTGCTGCTGGCAGAACTCCGGCAGGATGCGCCACATCGGCTGGTTGCGCGCGTAGTCGTCCTTGAACTGCTGCAGCGCCGTCAGCAGCGTGTTCCAGCGGCCCTTGGTGATGCCGATGGTGAACATGATGAAGAAGCTGTAGAGGCCCGTCTTCTCCACGATCACGCCGTGCTCGGCGAGGAACTTGGTCACCACGCTGGCCGGAATGCCGGTCTCGGCGAAGTTGCCTTCGAGGTCGAGGCCCGGCGTGACGATGGTCGACTTGATCGGGTCGAGCATGTTGAAGCCGTCGGCCAGTTCGCCGAAGCCGTGCCAGTTGCGCGGCGAATTCTTGCCCTTGCTCTTGCCCTTGGGCTGGCCGTTCTTCTCGCCGTGCATGATCCAGTCTTCCGCACGGCCGATGCCCTCCTCTACGAGCTTTTCGGGGCCCCAGACCTTGAACCACCACTCGTCCTTGCCGAACTCGTCCTCGACCTTGCGCATGGCGCGACGGAAGTCCAGCGCCTCGAGGATGCTCTCCTCCACCAGGGCGGTGCCGCCGGGCGGCTCCATCATGGCGGCGGCCACGTCGCAGCTCGCGATGATCGCGTACTGCGGGCTGGTCGACGAGTGCATCAGGTAGGCCTCGTTGAAGAGGTCGCGGTCGAGCTGGCGGTTCTGCGAGTCCTGCACCAGCACATGGCTGGCCTGGCTGATGCCGGCGAGCAGCTTGTGGGTGGACTGCGTCGCGAACACCAGCGATTCCTTCGGGCGCACGCGACGCTTGCCCATCGCGTGGTAGGCGCCGTAGAACGGGTGAAAGGCCGCGTGCGGCAGCCAAGCCTCGTCGAAGTGCAACGTGTCGACATAGCCGTCGAGCATGTTCTTGATGGTCTCGGTGTTGTAGATCACGCCGTCGTAGGTCGACTGCGTGAGCGTCATCACGCGCGGTTTGACCTTGTCGGCATCCACGTCGGCCAGCAGCGGGTTGGCCTTGATCTTGGCCTTGATGGCGCTCTGCTCGAACTCGCTCTTCGGAATGGGTCCGATGATGCCGAAGTGGTTGCGCGTGGGCTTCATGAACACCGGAATCGCGCCGGTCATGATGATCGCGTGCAGGATCGACTTGTGGCAGTTGCGGTCGACCACCACCACGTCGCCCGGCGCCACCGTGTGGTGCCACACCATCTTGTTGCTGGTGCTGGTGCCGTTGGTCACGAAGAAGCAGTGGTCGGCGTTGAAGATGCGCGCCGCGTTGCGCTCGCTGGCCGCCACCGGGCCGGTGTGGTCGAGCAGCTGACCCAGCTCTTCCACCGCGTTGCAGACGTCGGCGCGCAGCATGTTCTCGCCGAAGAACTGGTGGAACATCTGACCCACCGGGCTCTTCAGGAACGCCACGCCGCCCGAGTGGCCCGGGCAGTGCCAGGAGTACGAACCGTCTTCCGCGTAGTCGATCAGCGCCTTGAAGAACGGCGGCTGCACGCTCTCGAGGTAGCTCTTGGCCTCGCGGATGATGTGGCGCGCCACGAACTCGGGCGTGTCCTCGAACATGTGGATGAAGCCGTGCAGCTCGCGCAGGATGTCGTTCGGCAGGTGGCGCGAGGTCTTGGTCTCGCCGTAGATGTAGATCGGCACGTCGGCGTTCTTGCGCCGGACTTCGCCGATGAAGGTGCGCAGGTTCAACACGGCCGGATCGAGGTCGGGGCCGATGGTGAACTCCTCGTCGTCGATCGACAGGATGAAGGCGCTGGCACGGCTTTGCTGCTGGGCGAACTGGCTCAGGTCGCCGTAGCTGGTGACGCCCAGCACCTCGAAACCCTCCGTCTCGATGGCCTGCGCGAGCGCGCGGATGCCGAGACCCGAAGTGTTTTCGGAGCGGAAGTCCTCGTCGATGATGACGATGGGAAAGCGGAATTTCATGAGCGGGGCTCCGGACAGGCAGACAGACAGCAATGTGGCGAGGCGCGAAGTGTACGGAATTCGGATGACGGATCCGGTCAGCTTCGCGCAAGCCATCCGGAGCAGTCAGGCAAGGCCTCTTTTGCAGTCTCCGGCACAGTACCCCTACGCACGGCAAGCGCTTGAAGCGAATGCATCAGAATGGCGCGCATCGAACAAGTAACAAGAGGAGTCGACATGGCGAATTCCACTGTCTGGTGGCTGATTGCGGGGGCGGCCATCGTGGTCGAGCTGCTCTCGGGCACCGTCTATCTTCTCCTGCTGGCAGCCGGTTTCGCGGCCGCGGCCATCGCGGCGCACCTGGGCTTCGGCACCGTCACCCAACTCATCGTGGCCGCCGTCATCGGCGTGGGGGCCGTGCTGGTCTGGTACACGATCCAGCGCAAGCGCCCTCCCGCCCCGCCCACCGAAGCCAACCGCGACGTGAACCTCGACATCGGCGAGACCGTGCAGGTCGATGCCTGGAATCCCGACGGCACGGCGACGGTGCGCTATCGCGGCGCGCAATGGACCGTGATCCAGCGCGCGGGCCGCACGCCCTCCACCGGCGAGCACCGCGTGGTCGAGGTGGTCGGCAGCAGGCTGGTGGTCGACAAGGTTTAGTCAGTCCGTCGTAGGTAGAACTCAGAAAAGGAAGCGCACCATGGAATTCTCGGTACCTCTCATCATCCTGGTCATCGCGATCATCTTCATCAGCCAGTCGGTCAAGTTCGTGCCGCAGCAGAACGCCTGGATCCGCGAGCGACTGGGCAAGTACCACGGCACGATGACGCCCGGCCCCAACTTCCTGATCCCGTTCATCGACCGGGTGGCCTACAAGCACAGCCTGAAGGAAATCCCGCTCGACGTGCCGAGCCAGATCTGCATCACGCGCGACAACACGCAGCTGCAGGTCGACGGCATCCTGTACTTCCAGGTCACCGACCCGATGCGCGCCAGCTACGGCTCGTCGAACTACATCGTGGCCGTGACCCAGCTCGCGCAGACCTCCCTGCGCAGCGTGATCGGCAAGCTGGAGCTCGACAAGACCTTCGAGGAGCGCGACGTCATCAATGCCCAGGTGGTGGCTGCGATCGACGAGGCGGCGCTCAACTGGGGCGTGAAGGTGCTGCGCTACGAGATCAAGGACCTGACCCCGCCGAAGGAAATCCTGCAGGCGATGCAGCGCCAGATCACCGCCGAGCGCGAAAAGCGCGCGCTGATCGCCGCCTCCGAAGGCCGCCGCCAGGAGCAGATCAACATCGCCACCGGCGAGCGCGAGGCCTTCATCGCCCGCTCCGAGGGCGAGAAGCAGGCGCAGATCAACAACGCCCAGGGTGAAGCTGCCGCCATCACGGCGGTGGCCACGGCAACGGCGGACGCCATCGAGCGCGTGGCGGCCGCCATCCGCCAGCCCGGCGGCGAACAGGCCGTGCAGCTCAAGGTGGCCGAGCGCGCCGTCGACGCCTACGGCAAGGTCGCGGCCGACTCCAAGACCACGCTGATCGTGCCCAGCAACATGACCGAAACCGCCACGCTCATCGCTTCGGCGATGCGGATGGTGCAGGCCGGCAAGTCTTCGGTGCAAGGTCAGGCAAATCAGGGCTGAACTGACTGCTACAATCGTGGGCTCAGGAGCGGTGGATGAGCGGTTTAAGTCGCACGCCTGGAAAGCGTGTGAGGGTTAATAGCCCTCCGCGGGTTCGAATCCCGCCTGCTCCGCCAGAGATTGATTGTTCGTAACCGTTCACGGACAAGCAGACGATCAGAAAAGCCCGAGTTGCCACAAGCACTTGGGCTTTTTTCTGCCCGAGACAGAACAACCAGAAATTCGAGGAGAAACGCATGCAAAAAATCACCCTGCCTGTCGCGCTATCCGCTCTGCTCGTGTTGGCGGGATGCGGAAACGCCCCCACTACCGCAAGCCGCCCTGACCAGTTCAGCATCGTCTCGGAAGGCCGCTACGACGTCACCCACCAATCGTTGATGGTCGACTGCGTTTTCGACGGCTTTCTCTCCGTGCAGGAGCAGGCCATGGCAACGCATGTCCGCCAGGTGAAGCGCGCTGATGGTTGGCGTATCGATGTGATTGCTGGTGCGTTCCAATACCTCGTCGTCGACATGCGTGACGACGGCACGTTCAAGTTGATCCGCAACAAGGCCGCGGTGCTCGTACCCTTGTCGAAGGACGAGGCCGCCGCTACGGCGTGCCTGAACAAGTTCCCTGCCAAGTAGATCGCCCGTCGCTGAGTTGGAGTTGCAATAACGCAACTACCCATTTCTCCACCAAGCGCCTCCTCGTGGCAGTACGATCAAAAGGTCTTACTTTTGCCCGCAAAGGAACCCGATGGCCGGAAAACCGGAAAACCAGTCTCGAGGCACGACACCGCTGGACCGAACCCTGAAAAAGAGCGAACAGGTGGCGGCGGATGTTCAGCGGGCGTCGGACAACCTCGCCGTGGTGAACACGGTGCTCGAGCAGGAGCTGCCCGAGGAAGTGCAGGTCGGCGAGGTGGCGCAGGCCATCGAGCACACCAGCCAACTCGAGGAAAAGCTGGCCAAGTCGGCCGAGAAGCTCGCCGAGGTCAACGCCGCGCTGAGCGAGGAAATCGAGAAGCGCCTCGAGGTGACAGCCGAACGAGACGAAAGCCAGGCGCTGGCCGAGAAGCTCAAGGCGAAGATCCGCGCAGAAGGCGCGGACTGACCTCGCACCGGACCGCGTCCGTATCCCTTCTCCTACGCCGGGCGGGCGTCAGGCACGCTACGCTATTCGTTCTCAAAGCGAAACCACGGCATGGCCCTCATCACGTTCCTCGTCGAGGACAACAAGACCATCAGGGACAACCTGGTCCCGGCACTGGAGGATCTGGTCAACGGCCGGGTGGTCGGCTTCGCCGAAACCGAGACGGAAGCCCTGGCGTGGCTCGCCGAACACCCTGATGGCTGGCAACTGCTGATAGTCGATCTCTTCCTGAAGGAAGGCTCCGGCCTCGGCGTTCTCGGCGGCTGCAGGGACCGCAAGCCCAGCCAGCGGGTGGTGGTGCTCAGCAACTACGTGACGGCGGACATCAGGGCGCGCTGCACTGCGCTAGGCGCGGATGCGGTGTTCGACAAGTCGCGCGACCTCGATGCGTTCATCGAGTACTGCAACGCCAACCGCCCCTCGGGCCTTGCGCCGCTCTGACCGCCTGCCATTGAAGCAGGCATGAAAAAAGGGCCCGAAGGCCCTTTTCTCTTTTGTGCCGGAGCGAATCAGCGCACCACGGCGATCTGCGTACGCGCACCACCCTTGTAGGTGTACAGCGTCAGCGCGCCGTTCTTGATGTCGCCCTTCTCGTCGAAGGCGATCGGGCCGGTCACGCCCTTGTATTGCACCTTGCCGACTTCGGGCAGGTACTTGGCGGGGTCGGACGAACCGGCCTTCACCATGGCTTCGGCCAGCACGTTGACCGCGTCGTACACGTACGGTGCATAGATCTGCACTTCGACGCCGTTCTTGGTCTTGAACTTGGCCTTGAAGTCTTCCAGCGGCTGCTTGAAGTCGCCGTCCACGCCGCCAGCTTCCGCGCACACCACCATGTCTTCGCCGATGGCATCGCCAGCCAGCTTCGGCAGCTCGCCGGTGCACAGGCCGTCGCCGCCCATGAACTTGACGTTCAGGCCCAGCTGCTTGACCTGCTTGAGCATCGGGCCGCCGACGGCGTCCATGCCGCCGAAGAACAGCACGTCGGGCTTGGCAGCCTTCAGCTTGGTCAGGATGGCGTTGAAGTCGGTCGACTTGTCGGTGGTGAATTCGTGACCCACGATGGTGGCGCCAGCAGCCTTGGCCGCCTTCTCGAACTCTTCGGCGACGCCCTGGCCGTAGGCGGTGCGGTCGTCGATCACGGCGATGTTCTTGCCCTTGAGCGTTTCGACGGCGTACTTGCCCAGCGTGCCGCCGAGCTGCGTGTCGTCAGCCACCACGCGGAACGTGGTCTTGAAGCCCTGGCGCGTGTACTTCGGGTTGGTTGCCGAAGGCGAGATCTGGGGAATGCCGGCGTCGCTATACAGCTTCGAGGCGGGGATGGTGGTGCCCGAATTCAGGTGACCGACCACGCCGTTGACCTTTTCGTCCACGAGCTTCTGGGCAACGGCCGTGCCTTGCTTCGGATCGCCTGCGTCGTCTTCGGCGACCAGTTCGAACTTGGCAACCTTGTCGCCAACCTTGAGGCCCTTTGCATTCAGGTCTTCGATGGCCATCTTGGCGCCGAACTCGTTGTCCTTGCCGAGGTGGGCAATGGGACCGCTGGTAGGTGCCACGTGACCGATCTTGATGACCAGGGTGTCTCCGGCAGGTGCGGGTGCAGGTGCAGCCGCCGGGGCCGCGGCCGTTGGCGCGGGCGCTGCAGCGGGAGCAGCAGCTTCTTCCTTCTTGCCGCAAGCCACGAGCGTGATTGCAGCCAGTGCGACCGCAGTCCATTTCAATTGCATGGGAACCTCCAGAACTTGGATGAAAAGAATAAAAAACACCGGTCGTACGATCCGGGCGCGCAGACCTCGCAAGTTTCGCGCCGCAGACCAGCGGCACCCTCACGCCCTTCCGACCTGCGGCGCAGTTTAGCCCAGTATTCAGGCCCCGGAAGCTGGCGTAGACCCGGTGTTTTCGCTGAGTTCGGCGGCCATTGCCTCGATCACAAGCGCGCGTAAAACGGCCTCGATTTCATTGCGCAGACGCGGCACCATCGCATCGAGCTGATGCTGAACGGCAGCTGACACGGTGTCGCTCAAACGCTCTTCCAGCGACAGGTCGACGCGCTGCAGCACGCGATGAAGCAACTGCTCTTCGAGGCTGACGATTTCCGCCTGCGAGAGCTGCGCGGCCGGAGGCAATGCCATCGAACTCGCCGGGTCCGGCTGAGGCGCCTGCGCGACCTGCGGCTCGGGACTCGCGGGCTCCGCAGGAACCTCGAGCACCGTCGTCAGCGTGGGAACGAACCGGGGCGGTGTGCGCAGCGTGCTGGCCATGTCAGGAACTCTTTGCGAAGTCGTGCGGCTGGATGGTGTAGCCACGATCGGCATAGTGACGCCAGCGAGAGCGGCCGACCTGGCGGTCGTTGGCCTCGTCGCTCACGATGTCGATCATGCGTTCGTAGCGCTCGAAGCCCGCAGGCACTTCGAGGCCCAGGTTCACCAGCATCTCGCGGTGCGGCAGCGAGGCCGCATCGGCTCCCTGCGCCGACAGCACCACGGGCGAGCGCGCGACGACGTGGGCCGGCGCGTCGTCGCGGCAATGCGCGACGAAGTCCACCGGCGAGAGCTGCCAGAGCGCCGCATCCACCGCGTCGAGCGAGCGCGCATCACCCACCACCACCACGCGCAGGCCACGCGTGTTCACGGCCTTGCGAACCAGCCGGCAGGCGTAGTTCAGCTTGTCGCGCGCGTTGTAGTGAAAGCCGATTTCCGTCACTTCGCGGACCGTGCCTTCTTGCCCGCGGCCTCGGCGGCCTTGGCCTTCCTGGGCTTCGCCTTGCCCGATGCGTCGCCGCTGCCCGCGCGGCTCGTCAGGTAGGACACCAGCAGGCCCACCGGACGGCCAGTCGAGCCCTTGGCCGCCCCGCTCTTCCAGGCGGTCCCGGCGATGTCAAGGTGCGCCCAGGCGAAGTCACTGGTGAAGCGTTGCAGGAACTTCGCCGCGGTGATGGCGCCGCCCGCGCGGCCGGCGATATTGGCCACGTCGGCGAAGTTGCTCTTCAGCCCTTCGGCGTAGTCGTCGTCCAGCGGCATGCGCCAGCAGCGATCCTGCGAGGTTTCTCCGGCGGCTTCGAGCGCGGCGGCGAGCGTGTCGTCGCTGGCGAACAGTCCGCTGCGCACGCCGCCCAGCGCGATCACGCAGGCGCCCGTCAGCGTGGCGATGTCGATCACTGCGGCCGGCTCGAAGCGCTTGGCGTAGGTCAGCGCGTCGCACAGGATGAGCCGGCCCTCGGCGTCGGTGTTGAGCACCTCGATGGTCTGGCCGCTCATGCTGGTCACCACGTCGCCCGGCTTCACCGAGCGGCCGTCGTTCATGTTCTCGCACGAGGGAATGAGACCGACGACGTTGATGGCGGGTTGGATGTCGCCCAGCGCGCGGAAGGTGCCGAGCACGCTGGCCGCGCCGCACATGTCGAACTTCATCTCGTCCATCTCGGCAGCCGGCTTGAGCGAGACGCCGCCGGTGTCGAAGGTGATGCCCTTGCCGACCAGCACCACCGGCGCCTGGTCCTTGGGAGCCCCGTGGTAGCGCAGCACGATGAAGCGCAGCGGCTCGGCCGAGCCCTGGGCCACGGCGGCGAAGGAGCCCATGCCGAGCTTCTCGACTTCCTTCGGGCCCAGCACTTCGCACTTGATGTTCGGGAGCTTCGCCAGCTCCTTGGCGGCCTCGCCCAGCAGCGTGGGGGTAGCGTGGTTGGCGGGCCGGTTGCCCCATTCCTTGGCCAGTTCGATGCCCCGGACGGTGGCACGGGCCTGGTCGAACGCGCCGGCGATCGCGGCGGCATCGGCCACGCCGACGGTCAGCTGGCGGATGCTGCGGGGTTCGGCCTTCGACTTGGTGGTGGTGTAGGCATAGCTGGCTTCGGCCGCCGCCGTGACGGCGCAAGCCACCGCAGCGCCGTCGGCGGGCTGCGCGAACACCAGGGTCACACGCTTGGGCGCCTGGGCCTTGGCCGCGTTGATCGCCGCGACGACGCCCGTGCGCACCGAGGCCGGCTTGCCGTCGCCGATGGCGGCGAGCACCACGCGGGCGGCCACGACGTCTTCCGGACGGTAGAGCGCGAGCAGCTTGCCGGCCTTGTCGGGCAGGTCGCCGGCCTTGCGGGCACTGGCGGCAAGCACCGAAAGCGGGTCTTTGGAGGCGGGAGGAGCGCTGCCGACGAGCACGATCAGGACATCGGATTTCTCGGCTGCGGCCTGGGAAACGGTGAGGGTCTTGAGTTGAAAGTCCATAATCCTTTTTTTCCTCGAACGATGTTATTCCATTCTTCCCTACGCAAGGAGCTGTCCCGCAGCTTCGGAGCGACCCTCGTGGTACTGGTCACCATCGTGATGACCATGATGCTCATCCGCACCCTCGGGCTCGCGTCCAAGGGCAGTGTGAACCCGCAGGAGGTGTTCCTGGTCATGACCTACACGGTGCTCGGCTACATGCCGACCATCCTGAGTCTGAGCCTGTTCATCGCCATCGTCGGCACCCTCTCGCGCATGTACCGCGACAGCGAGATGGTCATCTGGTTCTCCAGCGGGCGCGGCCTGGCCGACTTCGTCAAGCCGCTGTTCCGCTTCGCCTGGCCGGTGCTGATCCTGATCGCCGTGATGGCGCTGGTGGGCTGGCCCTGGGCCAACTCGCAGACCATCGGCATGCGCAAGCAGTACGAGCAGCGCAGCGACATCGAGCGCGTGGCGCCGGGTGAGTTCCGCGAATCCGCCGGCCGGGTGCGCGTGTTCTTCATCGACAAGGAGACGCCGGACAACTCCAAGGCCACCAACGTCTTCATCTGGTCGATCGAGCGCAACATGCAGATCACCACCTCGGCGCGCAGTGGCAGCATCGAGAACATCGGCGATTCGCGCTACCTGCTGCTCAACAACGGCCAGCGTCTCGAGCAGCCGATGGCGGCCACCGGCCTGAAGATCAGCGAGTTCAAGACCTACGGCACCCGCGCCGGCGGCAACTCCGGCCTGGTCAACGACGCGACGCCGCCGCGCGCGCGCACGACGCTGTCCCTGCTGACCGACTCCGGCGCCCCCAGCCGCGGCGAACTGGCCTGGCGCATCGGCATGCTGCTGGCGGCCGTCAACTTCGTGCTGCTGGCGCTGAACGTGTCCAGCGCCAACCCGCGCGTCGGCCGCAGCGGCAACCTGCTGCTCGCGCTGTTCGCCTTCGTCGTCTACTACAACATGCTCAACCTGGGCCAGAGCTGGATCAGCTCGGGCAAGTACGGCATGGGCGGCTTCATGCTGATGCTGCACGGCGGCGTGCTGCTGATCAACCTGGCATGGCTCGGCGCCCGTCAGAACAACTGGGGCCGGCGGATCAGGTCGAACCCGTCGACTCGCGCCGTGTCGCCCACACCCAAGATCGAACCCACGTGAAAACGATAAGACGCCTGATCTACGTCGAGGTGCTCAAGGCCGTCGCGTTCGTGACGCTCGGCTTCCTGTGCCTCTTCTTCTTCTTCGACTTCGTCGACGAACTGCAGTCCATCGGCAAGCCCGACAGCCTGAACTACGGGCCCGCGCAGGCGCTGGTCTACGTGACCCTGCTGGTCCCGAGCCATCTCTACGAACTGCTGCCGATCACCGTGCTGATCGGCTCGATCTTCGTCATGGCCCGGCTGGCGCAGAGCTCCGAATACACCATCCTGCGCACCAGCGGACTGGGTCCCTGGCGCGCGCTGCGCACCCTGCTGCTGCTGGGCATCGGCTTCGTGGTGCTGACCTTCGCCATCGGCGACTACGTGGCACCGGCTTCCGAGCGCACGGGCCAGCTGCTCAAGGCCAGGTACCAGGGCACCTACTCGCTGGCCGGCAACACGGGCGCCTGGCTCAAGGAAAAGCGGGACAACGCCTCCTACGCCGTGAACGTGCTGGCCATCGACCGCAAGGGCGCGCTGAAGAACCCGCGCATCTTCGAGTTCGACGACAACGGCTACATCAAGACCCAGATCGTCGCCGCCTCGGCCACCATCGGCAACGACGGCCACTGGCTGCTCACCGACGTCGCCGAGCAGAAGTACGACACCCGCAGCTCGGCGGAGCAGGCGCACATCGTCACCACCAAGATCCCTCAGGTGAACTGGCCGACCTCGCTGACCGGGGAAATGGTGTCGGTCGCGCTGCTGCGCCCCGACCGGATGAGCACGATCGACCTGTTCGACTACATCCGCCACCTCGACGCCAACGGCCAGACCGCGCAGCGCTACGAGATCGAGTTCTGGCGCAAGGTGTTCTACCCGCTGTCGTGCCTGGTGATGGTGGTGCTCGCCCTGCCCTTCGCCTACCTGCACTTCCGCCAGGCCGGCATCACCACCTACGTGTTCGGCGGCGTGATGATCGGCATCAGCTTCTTCCTGCTGAACAACGTGTTCGGCTACCTGGGCAATCTCAGCAACTGGTCGCCCTGGCTCACGGCGGCGGCACCCGGGATGATCTATTCGGTGATGTCGCTCACGGCCTTCAGCTGGCTCGTGCTGCGACGATGACGCGGGGCATCGTCCTGCTGGCGCACGGCTCGCGCGACGAGCGTTGGCGCCAGCCCATCGAGGCCGTTGCCGCGCGGGTGCTCGCCGACGAGCCCGATGCCCGCGTGGCCTGCGCCTACATGGAACTGGCCGAGCCCGACCTGCCCACGGCCGTGGCAACGCTGGTTGCCGGTGGTGCCACCGCCATCCGCGTCGTTCCTCTCTTCCTCGGCATGGGCAAGCACGCCCGCGAAGACCTGCCGCACCAACTCGATGCGCTGCGCCAGCGCTGGCCGGCCATCGGCTTCACGCTCGCGCGGATCGTGGGTGAAGAGCCCGAACTGGTCGATCTCCTGGCAAGGATTGCGGTCAAATCCTGAACATCCGGCAATTTCAATAGATTCTGAAGGCATAATGAATTCCGCAATAAGACGGAATTTGATATGAATCTGCATCAGTTCAAGTTTGTTCAGGAAGCCGTGCGGCGCAACCTGAACCTCACCGAGGCGGCCAAGGCGCTGCACACCTCGCAGCCCGGTGTATCCAAGGCCATCATCGAACTCGAGGAAGAACTGGGCGTCGAGATCTTCGCGCGCCACGGCAAGCGGCTGAAGCGCGTCACCGAGCCGGGCCAGCACGTCATCGCCAGCATCGAGCTGATCATGCGCGAGGTGGGCAACCTCAAGCGCATCGGCGAGCAGTTCAGCGCCCAGGACAGCGGTACCCTCTCCATCGCCACCACCCACACCCAGGCGCGCTACGTGCTGCCGGTGCCCGTGGCCAACCTGCGCGAGGCGTATCCCAAGGTCAACGTGAGCCTGCACCAGGGCTCGCCCGACCAGGTGGCACGCATGGTGATCGACGAGATCGCCGAGATCGGCATCGCCACCGAGTCGCTCGACGGCTACGCCGAGCTGGTAACCCTGCCCTGCTACGAATGGCAGCACGTGCTGGTGCTCCCCAAGGACCACCCGCTGGCCTCCAAGGAGCGCATCTCGCTGGAAGACCTGGCGAGCGAGCCGATCATCACGTACCACCCGTCGTTCACCGGCCGCACGCGCATCGACCACGCATTCGCACAGAAGAAGCTCACGCCGCGCATCGCGCTCGAAGCCATCGACTCGGACGTGATCAAGACCTACGTGCGCCTCGGGCTGGGCGTGGGCATCGTGGCCGAGATGGCCGTGCGCGACGAGTCGAATGCCGACCTCGTGGTGCGCCCGATGGGCCATGTGTTCGGCCAGAATATCGCGCGGGTCGCGTTCAAGCGCAGCGCCTATCTGCGCAACTTCGTCTTCAAGTTCGCGGAGCTGCTCTCCGACCGCCTCGACCGCAACCTGATCGCCAAGGCCCTGAGCGGCCACCAACAAGACTACGAGCTGTAAACAGGATCACCCCCAGGCTTCGCGCACTTCGTGTCGCTTCGCCCCCCACCTGCGGCCCGGCAAAGCCGGTTCCGCGGTGTTTCTGGAAGAGGCGGCGACGAGCAAGTGGCATGCAGAACAACAGTTGAAGAAATCACGAACATCATGAGCACGCCACCACGCACACCCGAAGTCGGCACCAAGCTGCCGGCCGTCGGCACCACCATCTTCACCGTGATGTCGGCGCTGGCCGCCGAGAAGAACGCGGTCAACCTGGGCCAGGGCTTCCCCGATTTCAACTGCGACCCGAAGCTGCTCGAGGACGTGACGGCCGCGATGGCGGCAGGCCACAACCAGTACCCGCCGATGCCGGGCATTCCGGCGCTGCGCGAAGCCATCGCGGCCAAGATCTCGGCGCAGTACGGCCATCATGACTACAGCCCGGCCACGGAGATCACCGTCACAGCCGGCGCCACGCAGGCGATCATCACGGCCATCCTCGCGGTGGTGCGTCCGGGCGACGAGGTGATCGTGCTCGAGCCCTGCTACGACAGCTACGTGCCCAACATCGAGCTGGCCGGCGGCAGCGTGGTGCGGGTGCCGCTGGTGCCGGGCACTTTCCGCCCCGATTTCGACAAGATCGCCGCCGCGCTCACGACTCGCACGCGCGCCATCATCATCAACACGCCGCACAACCCGAGTGCCACGGTCTGGACCGAAGCCGAGATGCGGCGGCTCGAGGAGCTGCTCGCGCCCACCGACGTGTTCGTCATCAGCGACGAGGTCTACGAGCACATGGTGTTCGACGCCGCCCGCCACGAGAGCGTGGCGCGCTTCCCGGGCCTGGCCGCGCGCAGCTTCATCGTCAGCAGCTTCGGCAAGACCTATCACGTCACCGGCTGGAAGGTCGGCTACGTGGCCGCGCCGGCCCCGCTGATGGCCGAGTTCCGCAAGGTGCACCAGTTCAACGTGTTCACCGTGAACACGCCGATGCAGCACGCGCTCGCGCAATACATGGCCGAGCCGAAGCCCTACCTCGAGCTGCCGGCCTTCTACCAGCGCAAGCGCGACCTGTTCGCCGCGGGCCTGGCCGAGAAGACCCGCTTCAGGCTGCTGCGCAGCGAGGGCAGCTACTTCCAGTGCGTCGACATCTCGGAGGTGAGCGACCTGTCCGAGGCCGAGTTCTGCCTGTGGCTCACGCGCGAGATCGGCGTGGCCGCCATTCCGCTGTCGGCCTTCTACGGCAACGGCTTCGACCAGCGGGTGGTGCGCTTCTGCTTCGCCAAGAAGGACGAGACGCTGCTGGCCGCGCTGGACCGCCTGGCGCGGCTCTGAGGGCCGCACGCTCGGCAACCGGATGGCCATCGCGATGAACAGGCCGCGCCGGGTGCTTCTTGCACTGGCGCTCTCGTTCGTCGTGGCGGGCGTGCTCTCGCCGATCGTGCCGTCGATGGCCGGCAAGCCGTACTCGGTGATCGACGTGGTCCACAGCCTGCTCATCGGGGCCCTCTGCTACACGTGGTGCCGGGCAGACGGCCTGGAGCGCGGCGTGCTGCCGCCGGGACGCTCGGCGCTGCTGGCCGGCCTGTTCCCGCCGTTGGGGGTGCCCCTCTATTTCTTCCGCACCCGGCCCATCGCCAGGGCGTTCGTCGCCACTCTTGGCGCGATCGGCTTCCTGGTCGTGTGCACCGTGCTGTCCGGCCTCTGCGCCATCGCCACCGCCGCACTGTTCGGAAAGCCCCTGCCCGAATGAAGAACCCGGTCACGATCCTGAGGCTCGTTTTCGGTGCAGTGGCCGTGGTGCTGTGCAGCGTCGCCTGGCTGCTGCACCACAACACGACTTCCTTCATCGCATCGGCAAGCCGCACGCAGGGTGAAGTGATGCGGCTGCTCTACGTGGAAAGCTCGAAGCGCAACGAATCGGGCACCTGGAAGCCGCTGGTGCGCTTCAAGGCGCCGTCGGGCGAGATCATCGAGTTCGCGCCCTCGAACAGCAGCAGCCCGCCTTCCTACGAAGTGGGCGAGACGGTGAACGTCTTCTTCGACCCGGAGAATCCGCAGGACGCCCGTCTCGACAGCTTCTTCTCGCTGTGGGGCGGCGCGACCATCACGGGCGGCCTGGGCCTTGTTTTCCTGCTGGTGACGGCGGGACTGCTGTTCATGCCTGCGAGCACACCGGCAAAGCGCCGACGCCCACGGTAGGACGTTGCCTGACCACCGGAGGGGCTACCCTCCGGCCTCCCACGCGACACGACAGGACGAGCATGAAAGCTCATCACAACAACGCCCTGGAGACAAACATGTCGCTCTCGTTCATTCTGCTGATCGTCCTGATCCTGCTGCTGATCGGCGCACTGCCAAGCTGGGGCTACAGCCGCGCGTGGGGCTACGGGCCCAGTGGCGGCCTTGGCCTGGTCGTGCTGATCGTGGTGATCCTCGTGCTCATGGGGCGCATATAGGCCTTGCGACCATCGCGCCCCGAACACGAAAAAGGAAAAGCCCGCGCGAGCGGGCTTTTCTTCGTCCGGCAAACCCGTCGTCAGGCCTGCAGCTGCGCCCAGGCCTTGTCGAGCCGCTTCACGCTCACAGGCTGCGGCGTGCGCAACTCCTGCGCGAAGAAGCTCACGCGCAACTCCTCCAGCAGCCAGCGGAATTCGAGCATGCGTTCGTCCACCACGCCCTTGCGCTCGGCCACCAGCCGCCAGTAGCGCTGGTCCTGCGGCTTCAGCTCGGCCAACTTGCCGGCGTCGCGCGCCGGGTCCGCGCGCAGCTTGTCGAGCCGCAGCACGATCGCCTTCAGATACCGCGCGAAATGCTGCAGCTGCGTCCACGGCGCCTCGGCGATGAAGCGCTTGCCGACAAGGCGCTGAAGCTGCTGCGCGGCATCCTGCACGGCGTCGGGCTGGATCTTGGTGTCCTTGATCTTGCGCGCGGCTGCGGCGTACTCGACGAGGATGGCCGACGCGAGCCGCGCCACCTCGTTGGCGATCAGCGTGAGGCGGCCACGGCCCTCCTCCAGCCGGCGCTTGAACGCGAACTCGTCTGTCGGCAGCGGCTCCTGCAGGAAGGCCCGGTCGATCGCCACGTCGATGATCTGGGCGCGCAGCTCCTCCGAGGTGCCCAGCGGCATATAGGCCACCGACATCTTCTGCAGGTCGGGGATGTTCTTCTCGAGGTACTTGAGCGCGTCCTTGAGCTGCAGCGCGAACAGGCGGCGCAGCCCGGCCCGATGCTTCGCAGCAGCCACGGCGGGCTCGTCGAACACCTCGATGGTCACGGCGTCGCCTTCGTCGCGCAACGCCGGAAAGCCGATCAGCGACTGCGATCCGCGACGCACTTCCATCAGCTCGGGCAGCTCGCCGAAGGTCCAGGCCGTGTAGCGCTGGCCGGCCGGCAGCGCGGCGGGCGCGGGTGCATCCGCCGCCTTCGAGGACTGCTTCGGGCGGTCATCCGGCGCAGCGCCGGCTGCCTTCTTCTCCGGCGACGCCTTGACGTTCAGCCCCGCCAGCGCCTGGAAGGCCCCTCGAGCCTGCGCACCCAGCTCGGCCTTCAGCGCACCTAGGTTGCGCCCCATGCCCAGCTGCCGGCCATGCTCGTCGATCACGCGCAGGTTCATGAACAGGTGCGGCGCCAGCATGTCGAGCTTGAAGTCGGCGCGCTTGACGTCGATGCTGGTCATGTCGCGCACGCGCTTGAGCAGCACGTCGGTCAGCGAGCCGGTGCCGAACAGTTCGGGCACGGACAGCTCTTCCGCCAGCTTCGAGGCCGACTCGGGCAGCGGCACCAGCCGCGAACGCGGGCGCTGCGGCAGGCTCTTGAGCAGCGCCTGGATCTTGTCCTTGAGCATGCCCGTCACCAGCCACTCGCAGCGCTCCTCGCTCACCTGGTTGAGCACGAAGAGCGGCACGCTGACGGTGAGGCCGTCCTTCGCGTCGCCGGGCTCGTGCAGGTAGCTCGCGGCGCAATCGACGCCGCCGAGCCGCAGCGTCGGCGGGAATGATTGCGTGGTGATACCCGCCGCCTGGTGGCGCATGAGCTCGTCGCGCGTCAGGAACAGCAGGCGCGGCTGCTCCTTCGACGCCTGGCGGTACCAGTTCTCGAAGCTGGTGCCGCTGGCCACGTCGGCGGGCAGCTGTGCGTCGTAGAAGGCGAAGATCAGTTCGTCGTCGACCAGCACGTCCTGCCGGCGCGACTTGTGCTCCAGCCCTTCCACCTCGCGCACCAGCTTGCGGTTGGCCTGCAAAAACGGGAACCGGCTTTCCCACTGGCCGCCGACCAGCGCCTCGCGGATGAAGATCTCGCGCGCGGCGACCGGGTCGACACGCGTGAAGTCGACGCGCCGGCCGCTGTACACCACGAGCCCATAGAGCGTCGCGCGCTCCAGCGCCGACACCTGCGCGCCCTTCTTCTCCCAGTGCGGATCGAGCAGCTGCTTCTTCAGCAGGTGCCCCGCCACCTGCTCGAGCCACTGTGGCTCGATGTTGGCGATGCCGCGCCCGAAGAGCCGCGTGGTCTCGACCAGCTCGGCCGCAACGATCCAGCGCCCGGGCTTCTTCTTCAGATGCGCGCCGGGGTGCCGGTAGAACTTGATGCCGCGGGCACCGAGGTAGGCCTCGTCGTCCTCCAGCTTCCAGCCGATGTTGCCCAGCAGGCCCGACAGCATCGACATGTGCAGCGCCTCGTAGCCCGCGGGCTCGGCGTTGATGCGCCACTTGTGCTCGGTGACCACGGTGAGCAGCTGCGAATGGATGTCGCGCCATTCGCGCACGCGGCGGATGTTGATGAAGTTCTGCCGCAGCAGCTGTTCGTACTGGCGGTTGCTGAGCTTGTGGGTGTCGCCATGGCCGCCGCGCGCGTCGGCGATCCACTTCCACAGCCGCAGGTAGCCGCTGAACTCGCTCTTCTCGTCGTCGAACTTCGAGTGCGCCTGGTCGGCCTGCTGCTGCGCGTCCATCGGGCGGTCGCGCACGTCCTGCACGCTGAGGGCCGAGGCGATGATGAGCACTTCTTCGAGCGCGCTGCGCGAGCGGGCTTCGAGAATCATTCGGCCCACGCGCGGGTCGAGCGGCAGCTTCGACAGCTCGGCGCCGGTGTGCGTGAGCTCGTTGGCGTCGTCGACCGCGCCCAGCTCGTTGAGCAGCTGGTAGCCATCGGCGATGGCGCGCGGCGACGGCGCCTCCAGGAACGGGAAGCGCGCCACATCGCCCAGGCGCAGCGACTTCATGCGCAGGATCACGCCCGCCAGCGAGGAGCGAAGGATCTCGGGGTCGGTGAAGCGCGGGCGGCCCTCGAAGTCCTTCTCGTCGTAGAGCCGGATGCAGATGCCATTCGCCACCCGGCCGCAGCGGCCCGCGCGCTGGTTGGCGGCCGCCTGGCTGATCGGCTCTACCAGCAGCTGCTCGACCTTGCTGCGGAAGCTGTAGCGCTTGACGCGCGCCGTGCCCGTATCGATAACGTAGCGGATGCCCGGCACCGTGAGCGAGGTCTCGGCCACGTTGGTTGCGAGCACGATGCGGCGGCCCGTGTGGCCGTCGAAGATGCGGTCCTGCTCGGGGCCCGACAGCCGCGCGAACAGCGGCAGCACTTCGGCGCTGCGCAGCAGCGGCTGGTGACTCAGGTGACGGCGCAGATGGTCGGCCGCCTCGCGGATCTCGCGCTCGCCGGGCAGGAAGACGAGGATGTCGCCCGCGTTGTGCGGATCGCGCCAGAGCTCGTCGACCGCGTCGGCGATGGCGTCGTTCAGGTCGTGCTCGCGCGATTCCTCGAAGGGCCGGTAGCGCTGCTCCACCGGGTAGGTGCGACCCGAGACGAAGATGGTGGGCGCCGGGCCTTTCGCCGAGGCGAAGTGCTGCGCGAAGCGGTCGGCGTCGATGGTGGCCGAGGTGACGATGACTTTCAGGTCAGGCCTGCGCGGCAGGATCTCACGCAGGTAGCCCAGCAGGAAGTCGATGTTCAGCGAGCGCTCGTGGGCCTCGTCGATGATGAGCGTGTCGTAGGCCTTCAGCAGCGGATCGGTCTGCGTCTCGGCCAGCAGGATGCCGTCGGTCATCAGCTTGACGGAGGCGTCGCGTGACAGGCGGTCCTGGAAGCGCACCTTGAAGCCGACCACGTCGCCCAGCGGCGTCTTCAGCTCTTCGGCGATGCGCTTGGCCACCGAGCTCGCGGCGATGCGGCGCGGCTGCGTGTGGCCGATGAGCCGGCCCTTGCCCGGCTCGGCATTGAGCTTGCCGCGGCCCAGCGCGAGGGCGATCTTCGGCAGTTGCGTGGTCTTGCCCGAGCCCGTCTCGCCGCAGACGATCACGACCTGGTGCGCCGAGATGGCGGCCATGATCTCGTCGCGCCTGCTCGATACAGGAAGCGATTCGGGAAATTCGATGCGAAGTGGTGTGGTGGTCGTCAAGGGAAAACAGTCGTCGGGCCGGCGCGGCGGGCAAACCGTCGATTATCGGCGCGCACCGCGCCTGTTGCACGGCATCCACATCGCGCGGTTTCGTTGCAACACGATCCGTAAATAGTCTTTACTCAATTGCAAACCGCCACTACGATCGCGTCCATGTCCTATCGCCTTGCCCCCATCACCTTGCGCCGTCGCTGCGCAAGCCGTGCGCCCAGTGCGCACGGGCGGGTCAAGTTGCCTCGTCCTGCCTGACCGAAGCTTCGCGCACGTTCGCGCGCTTCGGACACAGAAGCGCCGCAACCGACACCCACAGCGTCCCGACAGCCGACTCCTTCATGCCGAAGGAGCGGCCGCCTTTCCGTACCTGTGTACCTGTATGAACGGCTCCAGGAGCCGAAGAAAAAGAAAAACCAGATCATGTCCAAAGACATCCGCTCCCAACTGCATGCCGAGCTCGCCGAACGCACTCGCCATCTGCAAACCGTCGCCGAAGCGCTGAAGACCGAGCTCTTCGGCATCGACGACATCATCGATCGCGTGATCGATTCGCTTCGCGCCTGGTATGTGCTGCCGCAGCTCATCAGCCGCCCCGTCATCGTCTGCCTCTGGGGTCTCACCGGCACCGGCAAGACGCAGCTGGTGCGCAGGCTCGCGCAGCACCTGGGCTTCTACGACCGCTTCATCGAAGTGCAGATGGACGGCTTCAGCCATGGCTCGGGCTATCACAGCCGCGGCTCCATCTCGGCCATGCTGGCCGAGTCGGGCATTGCCGAAGGCATGCCCGGCATCCTGGTGCTCGACGAGTTCCAGCGCTTCCGCACGGTGGAAGGCAACGGCAGCGACGCCAAGGTCGAGCGCTACCAGGACGTGTGGGCGCTGCTGTCCGACGGCCGCCTGCCGCCCGCGCTCTCGATGCTCGGCGAGATCGAGTCCTCGCTCGCGTACGCCGAGTACACGCAGGACCGCGACGGCACCGAAAAGAAAAAGGAAGACAAGAAGCGCAAGCTGCACCTGTCGCCCTGGGAGGCGCGCGAGGTGAAGCGCTGCCTGAAGCTCTCCGAGACGCTGCTGCAGATCATGGCGTGGAAGCCCGCCGAGGTGCACGCGCGCCTGCGCGCCTTCCGCGACACCCAGCAGAGCTGGGAAACCGACTACAGCAAGCTGCTGGTGTTCGTCTCGGGCAATCTCGACGAGATGTACGCCGAGACGGCCCAGCGCGTCGAGGACTGCGACACCGACGCCGACATCTTCCACGAGCTGACGAAGAAGCTCTCGGTCATCGACGTGAAGAAGGCGCTGGCCGAACGCTTCCGCCCCGAGCAGATCGCGCGCCTGGGCAACAACCACGTGATCTACCCCTCGTTCAACCGCGCGACCTACGTGCGCCTGATCCTGTCGATCTGCGACCGCTACGTGGCCGAGATCCAGGAAAGCTCCGGCGTGCGCTTCGTGCTGGACGCGAGCGTGTACGAGCAGATCTACGCCAACGCCGTGTTTCCGGCGCAGGGCACGCGACCGCTCTTCTCGTCGATCCACGCGATCCTGAGCGCCACGCTGGTCAATGCCGCGCTGTGGGCGCTGGAGCAAGGCGCCAACGGCAGCGAACCCGTGTGGCTCACGCTGGACGCGGGCGTCTCGGCCATCACCGCGAAGTACCGCAAGGCGCGCCGCCAGTTTCCGGTCACGCTGGAGCTGAACCGCCTCAAGCAGCGCTCGAGCGAGGACTTCCGCGCCCTGCTCGCCGTGCACGAGGCCGGTCACGGCGTGGTGTACAGCCTGCTCTTCGCCCGCGCGCCGCAGGAGATCAAGATCAACGTGGCCTCGTTCGAAGGCGGCTACAACAGCTACGAGCAGCGCAAGGCCTGGTCGAGGGAGAACCTGCGCGACCGCATCTGCGTGAGCCTCGCGGGCCGCGCCGCCGAGCAGCTGGTGTTCGGCGAGCAGGCCTGCACCACGGGCGCCACGCAGGACTTCATGCAGGCGACCGCCCAGGCCGCGCAGTACGTGCGCCACTTCGCCTTCGGCTCGCGCCTGAGCCGCACCGACGTGGCGAACGACCCGAACGACAACGTCAACACCGACATCGCCGCGACCAACCCCGAGATCGAGGCGCTGCTGGAGCAGGAGCACGCCCGCGCGCTCGCGCTGCTGGACGCCCATACGCCGGCGCTGATGGCTGTGGTCGACGCGCTGCTGCGCCACGGTTCGATCGCCCCGTCGGAGCTGGCCGGGATGCTCGGGCTGCCGGACCCGGCGTCCGGTGCCGGCGGCGCGGCCACGGACGCCTACGCGGCGCTGCTGGCGAGCTTCCGCGCCGATCGTGTCGGCCTGCCGCCGCCTTCGCCGCCCGGCGGCGGTGGCGGCGCCATCCCGGCGAGCGCGGCCCGGGTGCTGCGCGCGATCGCCTGATCCGGCCCGGTCGGGCCGGGTCAGGCAAATGGCTTTTCATGAATGCACAATCACGCCCCATGTCCACCGTCTTCAATTTCACCTTCGTGCCCTGGTTCCGCTCGGTCGCGCCTTACATCCACACGCACCGCGGTAAGACTTTCGTGGTCGGGCTCGCGGGCGAGGCGATCGCGGCGGGCAAGCTGCAGAACATCGCGCAGGACCTGGCGCTGATCCAGAGCATGGGCGTGAAGATCGTGCTGGTGCACGGCTTCAGGCCGCAGGTCAACGAGCAGCTCGCTGCCAAGGGGCACGAGGCGAAGTATTCGCACGGCATCCGCATCACCGACGAGGTGGCGCTCGACTCCGCCCAGGAAGCCGCCGGCCAGCTGCGCTACGAGATCGAGGCCGCCTTCAGCCAGGGCCTGCCCAACACGCCGATGGCGGGCTCCACGGTCCGGGTGATCTCGGGCAACTTCATCACCGCGCGCCCGGTGGGCGTGGTCGACGGGGTGGACTTCAAGCATTCGGGCCTGGTGCGCAAGGTGGACGCGGCCGGCATCCGCCGCACGCTGGACTTCGGCGCGATGGTGCTGATGTCGCCCTTCGGCTTCTCGCCCACCGGCGAAGCCTTCAACCTGACGATGGAAGAAGTCGCCACCAGCGTCGCCATCTCGCTGCAGGCCGACAAGCTGATCTTCCTGACCGAGATTCCGGGTATCCGCATCGACAGCGAGCTGCCCGAGAGCGACGACAACCCGATCGACACCGAGCTGCCGCTGGACGCCGCCGAGAAGCTGCTGGCCTCTCTGCCGCCGCCGCAGAAGCCGACGGACACCGCCTTCTATCTGCAGCACTGCGTGAAGGCCTGCAAGGCCGGCGTGGAGCGCAACCACATCCTGCCATTTGCCCTCGACGGCTCGCTGCTGCTGGAGGTGTACGTGCACGACGGCGTCGGCACGATGGTGATCGACGAGAAGCTCGAGAGCCTGCGCGAGGCCTCGGTGGACGACATCGGCGGCATCCTGCAGCTGATCGAGCCCTTCGAGCGCGACGGCACGCTGGTCAAGCGCGACCGCACCGAGATCGAGCGCGACATCCACCAGTACACGGTGGTCGAGCACGACGGCGTGATCTTCGGCTGCGCGGCGCTCTACCCATACCCCGAGGCGCGCACCGCCGAGATGGCCGCGCTCACGGTGTCGCCGCAATCGCAGTCGCAGGGCGACGGCGAGCGCATCCTCAAGCACATCGAGCACCGCGCCAAGGCCATGGGCCTGGAAAGCATCTTCGTGCTCACCACGCGCACCATGCACTGGTTCCTCAAGCGCGGCTTCCAGCAGGTCAACCCCGACTGGCTGCCCGAGGCGCGCAAGCGCAAGTACAACTGGGACCGCAAGAGCCTGGTGCTGGTCAAGAAGATCTAATTCCAGCCCTCGTCCCCCGTAGGAACACACAAGGAGACTGCCCCGATGACGCTCGCAACCGCCCTGCTCTTCGCCATCGTGGCCTTCGCCGCCATCGCCACGCCCGGCCCCACGGTGCTGCTGGCACTGAGCAACGGCTCCCGGCACGGTGTGCGGCGAGCGCTGCCGGGCATGCTGGGCGCGGTGCTGTCCGACTTCGTGCTGGTAGGCGCCGTGGCCCTGGGCCTGGGGGCGCTGCTGGCGGCGTCGGAATTCTGCTTCTCGATGCTGAAGTGGGTCGGCGCGGTGTACCTCGCCTGGCTGGGCCTGCGGATGCTGCGCTCCAAGGGCGGCTTCCACCTGCCCGCGGCGGACGCGGCGCCTTCGGTCTCGGCGGGCGAGAGCCGGCGCATCTTCTTCAAGTCCTTCCTGGTGGCGGTGACCAACCCCAAGGGCTACATCTTCTGCTCGGCGCTGCTGCCGCAGTTCATCGACCCATCGGCCGCCCAGGCGCCGCAGTACATCGTCATCGCCCTGATATTCGCGGCGCTGGACATGGCCGTGATGCTGGCCTACGCCTTCGTGGGCGCCCGGGCGATCCGGCTGCTGACCGTGTCGGCCACGCGCTGGATCGACCGCGCCTGCGGCGGCATGCTGCTGGCGCTGGCCGGCTCGCTGGCTTTCTATCGTCGCAGCGCGGCCTGACGGCGCGGTCCTCCCCCAAGCCCCCTGCAGCCGGCCTCCACGAGTAGCCGCTTCGCCGGGAGCGGTAAGACCTGTCACCGATAATCCCGGCCATGAATCCCCTGCTTTCCCGGTTGCAACCCTACCCCTTCGAACGGCTGAAGCAGCTGTTCGCGGGCGTCACGCCCAGCCCCGAGTTCCCGGCCATCAGCCTGGGCATCGGCGAACCCAAGCACGCCACGCCGGGTTTCATCAAGGACGCGCTGAGCGCCAGCCTCGGCGCGCTGGCCGCCTACCCCGCCACCGCCGGCGACCTGAAGCTGCGCACCGCCTTCACCGGCTGGCTCAAGACCCGCTACAGCCTCGCCCTCGACCCGGCCACGCAGGTGCTGCCCGTCAACGGCTCGCGCGAGGCGCTGTTCTCGCTGGCCCAGACGGTGGTCGACCCGACCGCCTCGCCGCAGCCGGTGGTGCTGTCGCCCAATCCGTTCTATCAGATCTACGAGGGCGCGGCCCTGCTCGCCGGTGCCGAGCCGTACTACGTGCCCAGCGTGCCCGCGCGCAACTTCGCGGTCGACTGGGACAGCGTGCCCGAGGAGGTCTGGGCCCGCACGCAGCTGGTTTTCGTGTGTTCCCCAGGTAACCCGACCGGCGCCGTGATGGCGCTGGACGAGTGGAAGAAGCTCTTCGCCCTTTCCGACCGCCACGGCTTCGTGATCGCCGCCGACGAGTGCTACAGCGAGATCTACTTCCGCGACGAGCCCCCGCTCAGCGGCCTCGAGGCCTCGGTCAAGCTCGGGCGGCCCGACTTCCGCAACCTGATCGCGCTGACCTCGCTGTCCAAGCGCAGCAACGTGCCCGGCCTGCGCAGCGGCTTCGTGGCGGGCGACGCGGCCATCATCAAGAAATTCCTGCTCTACCGCACCTACCACGGTAGCGCCATGAGCGGCGCCGTGGCCGCGGCCAGCATCGCGGCCTGGGGCGACGAGTCGCACGTGGTCGACAACCGCGCCCAGTACCGCGCCAAGTTCGCGGCCGTCACGCCGCTGCTGGAGCCGGTGCTCGACGTGCGGCTGCCCGACGCCAGCTTCTACCTCTGGGCCGGCGTGCCCGAAGTGTGGGCTGGCGACGACGAAGCCTTCGCCCGGGAGCTCTACGCTCAATACAATGTGACGGTTTTGCCGGGGAGCTATCTGGCGCGCGAGACGACGTACGGCGCGCACAGCACGAATCCCGGCCGTGGCCGCATCCGCATGGCGCTTGTGGCCGAAACGGCCGAATGCGTGGAGGCCGCAGAGCGCATCGTCCGCTTCTGCAAGGACGCCCGCCGCTGATCCGCTTCGCTTTCCTGCTCCCATTTTTCACCCGAGACTCTCCATGACCCAGCAACTGCAACAAATCATCGACGCCGCGTGGGAAGACCGCGCCAACATCTCGGTCGCCGCCTCGTCGGCCGAAGTGCGCGACGCCGTCGAGCACGTCATCACCGAACTCAACAACGGCAAGCTGCGCGTGGCCACCCGCGAAGGCGTGGGCAAGTGGACCGTGCACCAGTGGATCAAGAAGGCCGTGCTGCTGTCGTTCCGCCTGAAGGACAACGAACAGATCCAGGCCGGCTCGCTCGGCTTCTACGACAAGGTGCCGACCAAGTTCTCGCACCTGTCGGCCAACGAGCTGAAGGACTCGGGCGTGCGCATCGTGCCGCCGGCCGTGGCCCGCCGCGGCAGCTTCATCGCCAAGGGCGCGATCCTGATGCCCTCGTACGTGAACATCGGCGCCTACGTGGGCGAAGGCTCCATGGTCGACACCTGGGCCACCGTGGGTTCGTGCGCGCAGGTCGGCGCCAACGTGCACCTGTCGGGCGGCGTGGGCCTCGGCGGCGTGCTGGAGCCCCTGCAGGCCAACCCGACCATCATCGAGGACAACTGCTTCATCGGCGCGCGCTCCGAAGTGGTCGAAGGCGTGATCGTCGAAGAGAACTCCGTGCTCGGCATGGGCGTGTACATCGGCCAGAGCACCCCGATCTTCAACCGCGACACCGGCGAGATCTCGTACGGCCGCGTGCCGACCGGCAGCGTGGTCATCAGCGGCAACCTGCCCAAGAAGACCAAGTCGGGCCAGGACTACAGCACCTACGCCGCGATCATCGTGAAGACGGTCGACGCGCAGACGCGCTCCAAGACCAGCCTCAACGACCTCCTGCGCGACTGACAACTCCCCGCCGGCCCCTCTTCCGGGGCCGGTTTTCTTCAGAGTCCCAGAGAAAACAACAGCACCCGAGGAGAGAGACCGATGAACATGATGGAACGGCTTCTTCGTCTGATGGCCGAGCGCAAGGCATCCGACATCTATCTCTCTGCCCACTCTCCGGTGCTGATCCGCATCAACGGCATCTGCCTGCCCGTCAACGCGCAGGTGCTGCCGCCCACGGCGCCCCTGGCGCTGCTGTCCGAGGTGGTGCCCGCCGCGCGCATCCAGGAACTGGAGAGCACGGGCGAACTGAACATGGCCGTCCACATCGAGGACGCGGGCAACTACCGCGTGAGCGCCATGCGCCAGCGCGGCACCTATGCTGTGGTGGTGCGGCACATCGCCTCCACGATTCCCAGCTTCGACGAGCTGAACCTGCCCGACATCCTGAAGACGCTCATCATGGAGCGCCGCGGACTGATCCTCATGGTCGGTGCCACCGGCGCGGGCAAGACCACCACGCTGGCCTCGATGCTCGACTACCGCAACGAGCACGCCAGCGGCCACATCCTCACGGTCGAGGAGCCGATCGAGTTCACCTACACCAACAAGAAGTCGGTGGTGAACCAGCGCGACGTGGGCAGCGACACCACCTCGCTGCAGACGGCGCTGAAGAACGCGCTGCGCCAGGCACCCGACGTGATCCAGATCGGCGAAATCCGCGACCGCGACACCATGTCCGCCGCCATCGCCTATGCGCAGTCGGGCCACCTGTGCGTGGCCACGCTGCACGCCAACAACAGCTACCGCGCGCTGAACCGCATCCTGAGCTTCTACCCCGTCGAGGTGCGCCCCACTCTGCTGGGCGACCTGGGCGGCGCGCTGCGCGCCATCGTGTCTCAGCGCCTGCTGCGCACGCCGGTGGGCGGGCGCGTGCCGGCGCTGGAAGTCATGCTCAACACCGCGCTGGTGGCCGAGCTGATCGAGAAGGGCGACTTCTCCGGCGTGAAGGAGGCCATGGAGAAGTCGATGGCCGAAGGCTCGCAGACCTTCGAGGAAGACATCGCCCGCCTCATCGTCGAGGAGCGCGTGACGCGCGAAGAGGGCCTGTCGCAGGCCGACTCCCCCACCAACCTCATGTGGCGCCTGCAGAATCGCGCGGCGCCCAAGCAGCAGGTCGACGACCGCAACCTCACCGACCAGGTCGACGAACCCACTTTCACCGACATCACGCTAGACGTGAAGTTCTGAACCCAGCCTTTTCCCGATGTCCCGTACGCTCCAGCTCGCCGAACAACTCATCTCGCGCCCTTCCGTCACCCCCGACGACGCGGGCTGCCAGCAGATCCTCGGCGAGCGGCTGGCGCGACTCGGCTTCACGCTGGAGACCATCGAGAGCGGCCCGGCCGACTTCCGGGTGACCAACCTCTGGGCGGTGCGCCGACCCGCGAACGCGAAGGCCGCCACGAAGATGCTCGTGTTCGCCGGCCACACCGACGTGGTGCCCACCGGCCCCGTCGAGCAGTGGACCAGCCACCCGTTCACTCCCACGCACCGCGACGGCAAGCTCTACGGCCGCGGCGCCTGCGACATGAAGACCTCGGTCGCGGCCTTCGTCACCTCCATCGAGGAATTCCTGCAGGCACAGCCCGAGCCGAAGCTCACGCTGGCCCTGCTGCTCACCAGCGACGAGGAAGGCCCCGGCGTCGACGGCACCGTGGTCGTCTGCAATGCGCTGGCCGCGCGCGGCGAAACCATCGACTACTGCATCGTGGGCGAGCCCACCGCGGTGGAGCGCTGCGGCGACATGATCAAGAACGGCCGCCGCGGCACCATGAGCGGCAAGCTCACGGTCAAGGGCGTGCAGGGCCACATCGCCTATCCGCACCTGGCGAAGAACCCGGTGCACGCGGTGGCGCCCGCACTGGCCGAACTGGTGGCCATCAATGCCGCCGGCGGCTGGGACGCGGCGAGCAACCCGTACTTCCAGCCGACCAGCTGGCAGATCAGCAATTTCCACGCAGGCACCGGCGCGAGCAACGTGATTCCGGGCAGCGCGGTGATCGACTTCAACTTCCGCTTCTCGACCGAGTCCACGCCCGAGTCACTGCAACAGCGCGTGCATGCCGTGCTCGACGCACACAAGGTCGACTACACGCTCGCCTGGACCATCGGCGGCCTGCCCTTCCTGACCACGCCGGGCGAACTGGTCACTGCCGTACAGGACGCGATCCGCGAAGAGACCGGAATCGAGACCGAGCTGTCGACCAGCGGCGGCACCAGCGACGCACGCTTCATCGCCAAGATCTGCAGGCAGGTGGTCGAGCTCGGCCCGGTGAACGCCAGCATCCACAAGATCGACGAGCACATCGACGTGGCCGAGATCGAGACGCTGAAGAACCTCTACCTGCGCACCATCAAGCGGCTCGATGCCGCGCTCGCCAGCCGATGAGCACCGTCATCGAACTCATCGAGTCGGGCGCGAAGCGGCTGGAAGAAGCCGGTGTCGCCTTCGGTCACGGCACGGCCAACGCCTTCGACGAGGCTGCCTGGCTGGTGCTGTGGCGCCTGAAGCTGCCGCTGGACGACCTCGACGGCGTGGCCGACACGCCCGTCTCGCCCGCGGACGCGGGCAAGGTGAATGCGCTCATCGAGGAACGCATCGCCACGCGCAAGCCCGCCGCCTACCTCACCAAGGAAGCCTGGCTGCAGGGCGTGCCCTTCTACGTGGACGAGCGCGCCATCGTGCCGCGCAGCTTCATCGCCGAGCTGATCGCCGACGGAACCATCGACTACTGGCTGGGCGAACACACGCAGCGCGTGCTCGACCTGTGCACCGGCAACGGCAGCCTCGCCGTGCTGGCGGCGCTCACGTATCCGGAAGTGACGGTGGACGCGGCCGACCTGTCGGTCGAGGCTCTCGAGGTCGCCGCCATCAACGTCACCCGCCATGAGCTGGACGCGCGCGTCAGGCTGATCGAGTCGGACGGGCTGAAGAACCTGCCCGGTCCCTACGACCTGGTGCTGTGCAACCCGCCCTACGTGAACAGTGCCAGCATGGCCGCCCTGCCCGCCGAATACCGCGCGGAGCCCGAGCTGGCGCTGGCCGGCGGCACTGACGGCATGGACTTCGTGCGCCAGCTGCTCGCCGATGCGCCCTCGCGCATGAGCGAACAGGCGGTGCTGGTGCTGGAGATCGGCAACGAGCGCGAGTACTTCGAGGCGGCCTTTCCGCATCTCGAAGTCTTCTGGCTCGAGACCTCGGCGGGCGAGGACCAGGTCCTGCTGGTGACGCGCGACGCCCTGGTGGCCGGCGCCGGCGCGCGTTAGCTGCACCCGCCCCAGCCCCTTTCCGCCGCTTTCCCGCAGCCATTGGCTGCGAAACCCCATTCACCGGGCCATTTCCCGCACCTTCCCGCGCCTTCCTGCGCAATTCCCCGCGCCTTTGCCCCTTTTTCCGGGGCCCGAAGGGCCGGGCGGGATAATCGCCCCTACGGTTCCTCTTTCATGATCACTCTCAAGAACGTCATTCTTCGCCGCAGCGCCAAGGTCCTGCTCGACGGCGCCACGGTCACCCTCAACCCCGGCGAGAAGGTCGGGCTGGTGGGCCGCAACGGCGCCGGCAAGTCGACCCTCTTCGCCCTGCTCAACGGCTCGCTGCACGAAGACGGCGGCGATTTCTCCATCCCGAAGCAGTGGCGCATGGCCCAGGTGGCGCAGAACATGCCCGAGACCGAGGATTCGGCCACCGACTTCGTGGTGGGAGGCGACACCCGTCTCACCGAGCTGCGCGAGTCGCTGGCCGCCATCGAGGCCGCCTACGCCGAGAACCCCGACGACGCCGACATCGGCATGGAACTGGCCCACGTCTACACCGACCTGGCCGATGCCGGCGAGCACGACGCCGTGCCGCGCGCGCAGGCGCTCATCCTCGGCCTGGGCTTCAAGACGCACGAGCTCGACGCGCCCGTCAACAGCTTCTCGGGCGGCTGGCGCATGCGCCTGCAGCTGGCCCGCGCGCTGATGTGCCCGAGCGACCTGCTGCTGCTCGACGAACCCACCAACCACCTGGACCTGGACGCGCTGGTCTGGCTCGAAGCCTGGCTGCAGAAGTACCAGGGCACCATGATCGTCATCAGCCACGACCGCGAGTTCCTCGACGCCGTGACCGACGTCACCCTGCACATCGCCAACGCCCAGCTCACGCGCTACGGCGGCAACTACAGCAAGTTCGAGGACATGCGAGCGCTGCAGATGGAGCAGCAGCAGCAGGCCTTCGCCAAGCAGCAGGACAAGATCGCCCACCTGCAGAAGTTCATCGACCGCTTCAAGGCCAAGGCCAGCAAGGCCAAGCAGGCGCAGAGCCGGGTCAAGGCGCTGGAGCGCATGGAACGCGTGGCGCCGCTGCTGGCCGAGGCCGATTTCAGCTTCGAGTTCAAGGAGCCGGGCAACATCCCGAACCCGATGCTGTCGATCAGCAACGCGAGCTTCGGCTACGTCGTCGAAGACGATGAGCCCAAGACCATCCTGCGCGGCGTGAACCGCTCGGTGCTTGCGGGCCAGCGCATCGGCATCCTGGGCGCCAACGGCCAGGGCAAGTCGACGCTGGTGAAGACCATCGCGCGCGAGATGGGCGCGCTGGCGGGCCAGGTCACCGAGGGCAAGGGCCTGAACATCGGCTACTTCGCGCAGCAGGAACTCGACGTGCTGCACCCCGAGAGCAACCCGCTGGAGCACATGGTGCGGCTGGCGCGCGAGCTCGGCGGCAACGCCAAGGAGCCCTCCGGCGAGCAGGCCCTGCGCGGCTACCTGGGCAGCTTCAACTTCAGCGGCGACATGGTCAAGCAGCCCGTGGGCACCATGAGCGGCGGCGAAAAGGCCCGCCTCGTGCTCGCGATGATGGTGTGGCAGCGCCCCAACCTGCTGCTGCTCGACGAACCGACCAACCACCTCGACCTGGCCACCCGCGAGGCGCTGGCCGTGGCGCTCAACGAGTTCGAAGGCACGCTGATGCTGGTGAGCCACGACCGTGCGCTGCTGCGCTCGGTGTGCGACGAGTTCTGGCTGGTGGGCCGCGGCGTGGTCGGCGACTTCGACGGCGACCTCGACGACTACCAGCGCTACCTGCTCGACGAATCCAAGCGCCTGCGCGAGGAGGCCAAGGTGGCGGTGCGCGAGGCCGAGGCCGCCGCGGCTCCGGCGGCCGCTCCCGCAGCCGCCCCGCAGCAGCGCAAGCAGGACGCCCAGGACCGCCAGCAGCGCAGCGACCAGGCCAAGCCGATCAAGCGCGAGATCGCCCAGATCGACGAACGCCTGGCCAAGGCCGGCACCGAGCGCACCGAGCTCGAGGCGCGCCTGGCCCAGCCACTGCCGCCGGCCGAGATCGCCGACGCCGGCAAGCGCCTGAAGGCGCTCAACGACGAAATCGGCCGCCTCGAGGAGCGCTGGCTGGCCCTGTCGGACCAGCTGGAAGCCCTGGCGGCCTGAGCCACGGCAAGCAACGAGCAAGCAAGGGAGTCGCCGGATGCCGTCAGCCATCGAACTGGCCCGTGGTGACGAGAAACTCATCGCCGCCATCCATCGCAGCCGCCGCCTCATCAGCCGCAAGGCGCTGATGGCGGCTGCGGCTAGCGCGGTTCCCCTGCCCGGCCTCGACTGGATGGCCGACGCCGCGCTGCTGTCGCGGCTGGTGCCGCAGATCAGCGCGGAATTCGGCCTCTCGGTCACCCAGGTCGAAAAGCTCGCGCCACACCAGCGCGAGCGCATCCAGAAGGCCGCGACCACCGTGGGTGCCCTGCTGGTGGGCCGCCTCGTCACGCGCGACCTGCTGCTGCGCCTCGCGAAGCATGCCGGCGTGCGCCTCACGGCCAAGCAGGCCACCAAGTACGTGCCCATCGCCGGGCAGGTGGTGTCGGCCGCGCTCGGCTACGCGGCGCTGCGCGCGCTCGGCGAGCAGCACATCAAGGACTGCGTGCGCGTCAGCTCCACTCTCGCTCTCGCGCCTCCCGAACCGCACGAGAGCGCCTGAGCGCCTCGCGGTCGAACAGCACCTGCGCCGCCCAGGCCGCGCAAACCAGCCCGAAGCAGCCGCCGCCGGCGATGGCCGGGCGCCCCAGGATCAGCCCGACGGCCAGCCCCGCGAGGGACAGCAGCGCCAGCAGCACGCACAAGGCGCGGTCGAGCCGCAGGCCCGACGGCAATCGCTTGCGCACCACGCGCTCATCGCTTCGCGGACCGGCGGCGGGCCTCGGGCGCGGGCTTCAGGGTCTCTTCCCTCACCCGCTGCTCGTAGGCGGCCACCAGCGCGACGTAGTGGCGCGACATCACGTCGGCGACCCGCCCCAGGCCGATCTTGCTGATCGTCGGCTGAGGAATGCCGGTTCTCTGTTCGATCTGCTTCTGCGTGAGCCCCATGGCCCTCAGCGCCAGCACCAACTCCCGTGGCTTCATCTATTCCTCCCTTTTTTAACTATTCTAGAGTTTGAGGTGAATATTCGTTTGGGCTTAAATCCCCATCCGATGGACAGCATTGCCAAACGCGCCTTGGCCGCGCGCAAATTCGCCAAGATGACGCAGAAGCAGGCCGAAGCGGTCTCCGGCGTCAAGCAATCCAGCATTTCCAAGATCGAGCGCGGAGACGTCACCCGCTCCATGAGCGTGCTGGCCTTGGCGCGTGCCTATCGCGCCGATCCGAACTGGCTCGACACCGGCGACGGCCCCGCTCCCTGGGACGAAGACCAGATCCGCCAGGCCCGCGACCGGGCCAACGAGCCACCGGGGCCTTATCGGGTGACGCACACGCCGCCGTCGATCCCGAGCTTCAACCCGCGCACGCCCGGCACCGTGCCCCTCATTTCCTGGGCGGATGCCGCCAACTGGGACAGCCACGAGATCTCGCAGCAGCCGCACGCCGAGCGCTGGATTCCCTGCATCGCCCACCACAGCCTGCAGAGCTACGCGCTGCGGGTTCGCGGCGACAGCATGACCTCGCCCAGCGGCCTGCTGAAGAGCTACCCGCCCGGCTGCATCGTGTTCGTCGACACCGCACTGCGGAAGCCCGACGACGGCGAACGCGTGATCGCGAAGCTGGAGGACAGCGACGAAGTCACCTTCAAGGTGTTCAAGCAGGACGACGGCCGCCGCTGGCTGCTGCCCCTGAACCCGAAACACGAGCCGGTGCGCACGCCCTTCTCCATCCTGGGCACCGTGGTCGGCAAGTGGGAAGACGAGGACTGATCTCGCAGGAAGAATGAGCCGGAAATTAGCCTGGAACGGAATTCCAGCAAGGTCAGGTTGCGTGCAGGTTCGGAGGCGATATTCATGTCTCTCCCTGTGGCCTGCATCCTCTGATCCTCCCTCCTCCAGCAGGTCACCTTCGAGCCCGCCTTCGTGCGGGCTTTTTTTTGTCTGGATGTTGCTCGCCCCCAGGCTGCGCGGCACTTCGTGCCGCTTCGCCACCCCCTACCGGGGGCAACACCTGAGGCCCGGCGGAGCCGGTTCCTCGGTGTTTCTGGCATTGGGGCAGTAGTGGGGTTGGCGCCGCGCCCTTCGGGGTGGTGCGTTTGGCGCCTTGCCCGTACATTCCGCGCCTTGTGGAGCTCGTTTCGTCGCAACGGTCTCGCAACGCGGGGCGGCGACTACGAGACTTCGGGAAAGTCAGGCAGCCCGGGCGTTCCGGGTGTACAACCGCTGCCCCATGCAATATCAAGAAAACAATGCGTTGGAGGATCACCCCGGTTCGTCGTCGCGCGCTGCGCCTGCGCGCCCGCGGCCGGGGTGGCCCGTTCAGGGCGCCGTGCTCGGCGCCGTACTGCTGCTGTTGAGCGGCTGCGCGGTCGGACCGGACTTCAGGACGCCCGACCTGCCCGCCGCCACCAGCGGCGCCGACTACACGCCCGCGCCGATGCCGGCGCGCACCGTGAAGGCCGACGTGGCCGCCGGCCAGGCCCAGGAGCTGCTGCCGGGCCGCGACATTCCCGCCCAGTGGTGGGAAGTGTTCCGCTCCGAGCCGCTCGACCGGCTGATCCGCGCCTCGCTCGCCCAGAGCCCCACGTTGGCGTCCGCACAGGCCGCGCTGCGGCAGGCCGAGGCCACTTACGACGCGAAGTCGGGCAACCTGCTGTGGCCGCAGGTCACGGCGCAGCTCGGCGCGCAGCGCGAGCGGGCCTCCGAGGTCAGCACGCAGGTGCCGGGCGGCCAGTTGCTCACGCTCTACAACGCATCGGTCAACGTCAGCTACAACCTCGACGTGTTCGGCGGATCGCGCCGGCAGATCGAGGGCGCGCAGGCCGCCGTGGAAGCTCAGCGCTACCAGGTCGAGGCGACCTACCTCACGCTCACATCGAACCTCGTCACCACCGCGATCCGTGAAGCCGCGCTGCGCGGCCAGTTGCAGGCCACGCGCGAAGTGCTGCAGGCGCAGCGCGAGCAACTCGGCGTGATCGAAAAGCAGTTCGACACCGGCGCGATCCCGAAGTCGATCGTGCTGCAGCAGCGCACGCAGGTCGCGCAGACGCAGGCGGCGATACCGCCTCTCGAGAAGTCGCTCGCGCAGACGCGCCACCAGCTCGCGGTGTTCGCGGGCCGGCTGCCTTCGGAGGAAGGCCTGCCCGAGTTCGATCTCGCCAGTCTCTCGCTGCCACAGGAGTTGCCGCTGTCGCTGCCGTCCGAGCTCGCGCGCCAGCGGCCCGACGTGCGCGCCAGCGAAGCCCAGCTGCACCAGGCCAGCGCGGCGGTCGGCGTGGCCACGGCGAATCTCTATCCGCAGATCCAGCTCAGCGCCAGCTACGGCAACACCTCGCTGCGCGCACGCGACCTGTTCACCGGGCCGACGACGCTGTGGAACATCGGCGCCGGGCTCACGCAGCCGATCTTCAACGGCGGCGCGCTGCGTGCGCAGCAACGCGCGGCGGTCGCGGCCTACGACTCGGCTGCGGCGCAGTACCGCAACACCGTGTTGGGCGCATTCCAGAACGTGGCCGACGCACTGCGCGCGCTAGAACTCGACGCCGCCGCGCTGCAGACCCAGGCCACGGCCGAGTCGCTCGCGAGGCAGTCGCTCGACCTGTCGACCGCGCAGTTTCGCGCCGGCGCGGTGAGCTACGTGACGCTGCTGACCGCGCAGCAGGCCTGGCTGCAGACGCACACCGCGCTCGCACAGGCACAGGCCGCGCGCTATGCCGACACGGCCGCCCTCTTCCAGGCGCTGGGCGGCGGCTGGTGGAACCGAGGCGCGCTGGCCGACGCGTCAATCGCGCCAGGACAGCCGGCGCAACCAGCACCACAGGCCGCAGCACCGCGGAACTGAGCGGCCCCGAACACTCCATAACTCCAAGAAAAGCCAATTTATGACCCGAAGAATGATCATCATGATCGGCTGCGTATTGCTGCTGGTCGCCGTGCTCGCGTTCGGCAAGTTCATGCAGATCCGCGCGCTGATCGCCGCCGTGCCCAAGCCGTCGCCGCAGACGGTGTCGACGGCCGAGGTGCAGAAGCTGCAGTGGCAGTCGCAGTTCACCGCCGTCGGCACGCTGAACCCGGTGCGCGGCGCCGACCTCAGCACCGAAGTGGCCGGACTGGTGCGCACGGTGCACTTCAAGTCGGGGCAGGACGTGAAGGCCGGCACGCTGCTGGTCGAGCTCAACGCCGACTCCGACATCGCCCTGCTGCACTCGGCCGAAGCCGCCGCCGCGCAGGCCGCGATCGTGCTCAAGCGCGACCAGGCGCAGCTCGCGGTGCAGGCCGTGAGCCAGGCGCAGATCGACGCCGACACCAACGACCTGAAGGCCAAGCGCGCGCAGGTCGAGCAGCAGGCCGCCGTGGTGGCGAAGAAGTCGATCCGCGCGCCCTTCTCCGGCCGCCTGGGCATCACCGCGCTGAACCCGGGCCAGTACGTGAACGCGGGCGACAAGCTGGTCACGCTGCAGACGCTGGACCCGATCTACGTCGACTTCGCGCTGCCGCAGCAGCAGCTCGCTGGCCTGGCGGTGGGCCAGGTGGTGAACCTGTCGGTCGACACCTTCCCGGGCCAGAGCTTCAGCGGCAAGATCAACGCGATCAGCCCCAAGGTGGACGCCGCCACGCGCAACGTGCAGGTCGAGGCCACCATCTCGAACCCGAAGCAGATCCTGCTGCCCGGCATGTTCGCCAACGTGAAGATCGACGTGGGCGGCGTGCAGGAACAGCTCACGCTGCCTTCCACCGCCGTCACCTACAACCCGTACGGCTCGACCGTGTACGTGGTGAAGGAAGCCGAGCCGCCCAAGGAAGGTGCAGCCGGTGCAGGTGCTCCCGCCCAGCCGGCCAATCCCTCGGGTGCCAGGCAGCTCGTCGCGCAGCAGGTCTTCGTCGAGACCGGCGCCACGCGCGGCGACCAGATCGCCATCGTCAAAGGCCTCGCTGCCGGCCAGGTGGTGGTGAGCAGCGGACAGAACAAGCTGAAGAACGGCACGCCGGTGGTGGTGGACAACAGCGTCCAGCCCGCCAACAACCCGGCGCCGACGCCGCAGGAAAAGTGAGGTCGCCCGCATGAACTTCACAGACATCTTCATCCGCCGGCCGGTGCTGGCGATGGTGGTGAGCATGCTGATCGTGGTGCTCGGGCTGCGTGCGCTGGCCGGCCTGCCGGTCAACCAGTACCCCAAGACCGAGAACGGCGTGGTCACCATCACCACCGCCTACTACGGCGCGGACGCGGCCACGGTGGCGGGCTTCATCACGCAGCCGCTGGAAGCCGCCGTGTCGCAGGCGCAGGGCATCGACTACCTGTCGTCGTCCAGCAGCCTGGGCGTGTCGACCATCACCGCCACGCTGCGGCTGAACTACGACTCCAACCGCGCGCTGACCGAGATCAACACGCAGGTGAACTCGGTGCGCAACCAGCTGCCGCCGCAGGCCCAGCAGCCGGTGCTGACGGTGGCCACGGGCCAGACCACCGACGCGATGTACATCGGCTTCTACAGCGACACGCTGCCGAACAACAACGTGACCGACTTCCTGGTGCGCGTGGTGCAGCCCAAGCTCAACGCCATTCCGGGCGTGCAGACCGCCGAAATCCTCGGCGCTCGCACCTTCGCGCTGCGGGCCTGGCTCGACGCGCAGAAGATGGCCGCCTACGGCGTGACCGCCACCGACGTGAGTGCGGCGCTCGCCGCCAACAACTACCTCGCGGCCGTGGGCCAGAGCAAGGGCCAGATGGTGAGCGTGCCGCTCACGGCCGGCACCTCGCTGCACAGCGTGGACGAGTTCAAGCAGCTCTCGGTGAAGAGCGCCAACGGCGCCATCGTGCGGCTGCAGGACGTGGCCAACGTAACGCTGGGCTCGGAGAACTACGACTTCAACGTCGCCTTCAACGGCGTGCGCTCGGTGTTCATCGGCATCAAGGTCGCGCCCGAGGCCAACATCCTCGAGGTGGCCAAGCAGGTGCGCACGGTGTTCCCGGACATCCAGTCCCAACTGCCCACGGGCCTGACGGGCAAGATCGTCTACGACTCGACGGACTTCATCAACACCTCGATCAGCGAAGTGATCAAGACGCTGGTGGAGGCGCTGGTCATCGTGACGGTGGTGATCTACCTGTTCCTGGGCAGCCTGCGCGCGGTGGTGGTGCCGGTGATCGCGATGCCGCTGTCGCTGATCGGCACCTTCTTCATCATGCTGGCGCTGGGCTACTCCATCAACCTGCTCACGCTGCTGGCGCTGGTGCTGGCCATTGGCCTCGTGGTTGACGACGCGATCATCGTGGTGGAAAACGTCGACCGGCACATGCGCGAGGGCAAGTCGCCCATGCAGGCCTCGCTGCTCGCGGCGCGCGAGTTGGGCGGGCCCATCCTGGCGATGACGGTGGTGCTGGTGGCGGTGTACGTGCCCATCGGCTTCCAGGGCGGCCTCACCGGCTCGCTCTTCACCGAATTCGCCTTCACGCTCGCGGGCTCGGTGGTGGTGTCGGGCATCGTGGCGCTCACACTGTCTCCGATGATGTGCTCGCGCTTCTTCAAGCCCGAGCAGGACACCGGCAAGTTCGCGATGAAGATCGAGCACGTCTTCGAACGCGTGCACCACCGCTACCAGCTGATATTGCGCGGCGTGCTGAAGACCTGGCCGGTGATGATCGTCATGGGGGCGATCCTGGTGGCGCTGCTGTTCGTGATGTTCAAGATGTCGAAGTCGGAGCTCGCGCCCGAGGAAGACCAGGGCATCGTGCTGTCGCAGGTGGTGGGCGCGCCCACGGCCACCATCAACCAGATGCAGACGTATGCGGACCAGATCTTCAAGATCGCGCACGACACGCCCGAGTACGCGCAGCTCTTCCAGCTGACCGGCGTGCCCAGCACCAACGCGGGCATTGCGGGCGTGCTGCTCAAGCCCTGGGACCAGCGCACGCGCAGCGCGCACGACATCCAGACCGACCTGCAGAAGCGCTGGAACGGCATTGCCGGCGCGAAGGTGGTGGCCTTCCAGTTTCCGGCGCTGCCGGGCGCCTCGGGCCTGCCGGTGCAGTTCGTCATCAAGACGACCGAGCCCTTCGAGAACCTGAACGCCCTCGCCCAGCAGATCATGGACAAGGCGCGCGCCGACGGAAAGTTCTACTACATCGACGCCGACCTGAAGATCGACCTGCCGCAGGCCTCCGTGGTGGTCGACCGCGACAAGATCGCCACGCTGGGCATCACGCAGCAGGACGTGGGCAACGCGATGGGCGCGGCGCTGGGCGGCGCGTACGTCAACTACTTCTCGATCTCGGGCCGCTCGTACAAGGTGATCCCGCAGGTGCAGCAGGTCGACCGGCTGAACCCCTCGGACGTGCTGAACTTCTACATCAAGACGCCCAACGGCGTGGTGCCGGCCAGCACGGTGGCGAGCCTGAAGTACAGCGTGCAGCCCGAGACGGTGAACCACTTCCAGCAGCTCAACTCCGTGACCATCCAGGGCGTGCCCAGCGGCACGCAGGGCGAGACGCTCGAATACCTGCGCGGACTGGTGCAGCAGATGGCGCCCAGCGGCTACACGGTGGACTACTCGGGCCAGTCGCGCCAGTTCGTGCAGGAGTCGGGCAACTTCGCCGTCACCTTCGTGTTCGCGCTGATCATCGTGTTCCTGGCGCTGGCGGCGCAGTTCGAGAGCTTCCGCGATCCGGTGGTGATCCTGGTGTCGGTGCCGCTGGCCCTCTTCGGCGCGATGATCTTCATCTTCTGGGGCTTCGCCTCGATGAACATCTACACGCAGGTGGGCCTGGTGACGCTGATGGGCCTCATCAGCAAGCACGGCATCCTGATCGTCGAGGTGGCCAACCGCCTGCAGAAGCAGGGGCTGAGCAAGCTCGACGCCATCGTGGAAGCCGCCGGCACGCGTCTGCGCCCGATCCTGATGACGACCGCCGCCATGGTCTTCGGCGTGCTGCCGCTGGTGATCGCCTCGGGCGCCGGCGCAGCGGGCCGCAAGGCGATGGGCATCGTGATCTTCAGCGGACTGTCCATCGGCACGCTGTTCACGCTCTTCGTGGTGCCGGCGATGTATCTGTTCATCGCGGCGCGGCATCAGAAGGAGGAAGGCCCGGAAGCAACCGATGCAGCCGATGCTTCCAAGCCGGCTGCGCTGCCGGGCAGCGTGGCGCCCGAGGCCTGAGCGGCCCTCCGGTCGCGCTTCAGTTCAGCGGCGCGGCCAGCAGCTCGAATTCCGAGAGGCTGACCGCCCCGCTCCCCGCAATTTCCAGCCGATAGCTCGAATAGGCTCCCGGCGTCTTCACGACGAAGGGCCGCACCTGGCGGCGCCAGGCGAAAACTTCGCCCTGGCGCGTGTCGAGCGTGGTCCAGTTGATGCCGTCGTTCGACCCTTTCAGAGTCCAGCCGGCCGGGTCCTGCCCGGTCTTGTTGCTGGAGGTGAGCGTGTAGATCGCCACGGTGCGCGCCGTTGTCGCCGTGCTGCCCTGGATCCATGCGGCGCCTGAAGTGCCGCTGCTCCATTCCGTCAGCGAAGTCCTGTCGTTCAGGTTCTTCAGCCCGGTCGCGTTGCTCGCGGTGGTGGCGAAGGCGGAAGTCGGCAGCAGCGACTGCAGCGGCGACGGCTTGCCCGTGCCCTGCGTGACCGACGAAGGCGCATCGTCCTCGCCCGTGCCCCACGACGACGGGTTCGGCCCCATCTGGAACTCCAGCGTCGCGCCTTCCACCAGCTCGGCATGCGTCAGGTAGGTGCGCGTGATGCTCGCGCCGTTGAGCTTCAGGCCCTGCACATACCGATTGGTGCTGCTCACGCCGGGCGCGGTGATGGTGATGGCGCGGGGTTCGCCCTTGGCGTTGCGCACGAGCACGCTCGTCTTCGGGAAGTAAGGCGCGCCGATCGTGTACTCGGGCCGCCCGGTGGAGGCCGGATAGAAGCCCATGGCGCTGAGCACGTACCAGGCCGACATCTCGCCGTTGTCCTCGTCGCCCATGTAGCCGTCGCCGGTCGGGTTGCCGTCCTTGTCGAAGCCGGAGAAGTAGAGCTTGTCCATCACGTCGCGCAGGTACTTCTGGCCCGAGGACGGGCTTCCCGCGTGGCTGTACATGTAGATGGTGTGATGCACCGGCTGGTTGGAGTGCTGGTACTGGCCGACGCCCGCGAGCGCATCGACGTCGTAGGCCGACTTGATCTCGGGCTTGATGCCGGTGTGCGATCCATTCGGATCGGTGCCGTCGTAGCCGAGACCGGGCTTCGTCGTGAAGAAGGCGTCGAGCTTGGCCTTGAGTGCGGCGCGCCCTCCGTAGAGGTTGGCCAGGCCGCGGCCGTCCTGCGGCGTCGCGAAGGCGTAGGTCCAGGCGTTGCCCTCCGTGTAGCCGTAGTACCAGGCCATGGGGTTGGGCGCGCCGCCGCCGAAGGCTCCGCCCGTGCTCTTCTGGCGGAACCAGCCGCCGGTCCAGGTTCCGGTCGAGGTGCCGTCGAAGATGTTGGCGTAGCCGGTCGCGCTGTTGGCGAAGTAGGCGGCGTCGTCGACCTTGCCCAGCGCCTTGGCCATCTGGCTCACGCCGAAGTCGTTCAGGTAACCCTCGAGCGACCACGACACCGACTCGTCGTAGACCGTCGAGTAGCCGTAGAACGGCGTCTTCTCCATGCCCTTGCGGCCGCGGTCGCTGTCGGGGCTGTAGACGGACGCGTTCTTCAGCATCGAGTCGTAGGCGGCGTTGAAGTCGAAGTTGCGCACGCCCTTCATGTACGCGTCGGCAAGGATGATGTCGGAATTGGTGCCCACCATCATGTCGGCGTAGCCCGGGCTGGCCCAGCGCGTGGTCCAGCCGCCGTCCTTGCAGCCGTTGACGAAGCCGTCGAGCATCTCGCCGGTCTGCTGCGGCAGCAGCAGCGTGTACAGCGGCCAGGTGGTGCGGTAGGTGTCCCAGAAGCCGTTGTTGACCCACAGCTTGCCGGTGCGCACCGTCATCGGGCTCACGTACGGGTTCAGGTACGAGGGCGTGCCGTTCACGTTCTCCCATGCCGAATTGGGGTACAGGAAGGCCCGGTACATGTTGGAGTACAGGATGGTCTTCTGGTCTTCCGTCGCACCCTCGACCTGGATTGTGTTGAGCTTGTCGTTCCAGGCCTCTTTCGCCGCGGCCAGCACGCCGTCGAAGGACTTGGAGCCGATCTCCTGCGCGAGGTTGGCCTTGGCCTGCTCCACGCTGATGAAGGAGGTTCCGACCTTCAGGCCCACCGACTGCTGCCCCGTGGAAGTGTCGAAGCGCAGCCACGTCGGGAAGGAGTCGGCGCCCGAGGCCTTCACCGGTACGTCAGCCACCGCATAGAAGTACATGCGCGGCGAGCCCTGGTCGGTGTAGCCCGACACCACGCCATTGGCGGCATCGACGCCAAGCGATCCCGACACTCCCTTGAAGACGTCGAACACCACCGCCAGCGTCGGCTGGTTCGCGGCCGCGGTGAAGCGGAAATATGCGGCATGGTCGGTAGGTGTGATCTCGGTGCGGGTGCCGTTGTCGAAGCTCACGCTGTAGTAGTGCGCGTGGGCGACCTCGTTGCGGTGGCTGAACTTTTCGCCACGCGAGGCCTTGTCCAGCACCGGGTTGCCCGCCTTGTCGGTCTGCGTGACGGGCATGAACTGCACCGACTGGCGATTGCCCATCCACGGGCTGGCCTCGTGGACGGCCGCGAAGGCGAAGATGCGGTCCAGCGGCTTCGTGTCGTTCTCGTCCTCGAAGAAGGTGTAGAAGAAGTCGTTGCCCATGTAGCCGTCGTAGGGCTTGGTGTTGCTCCAGCCGGAGCTCTGGTCGTCGGGGTCGATGCGGTTCACCGGCGACCACATCGTGAAGCCGAAGGGCACGGCGGTGGCCGGGAAAGTGTTGCCGCGCGAATAGCCATCGTAGATATAGGCGTTGGAGTGCGAGCCGCGCAGGGTGTTGACGTAGTTCGCCAGGTCCTGCTTCGCGCGGGCTACGACGCCCCCGCTGCCGATGTCACCCGTGCCTGTTGCGGGCGGCGCTCCCGTGTTCGTATCCGCAACCGGTTGCCGGTCGCCGGCTGCCCCACCGCCCTGGGGCAGCGGCATGGAGAAGTCGCCGCCGGAGCCGCCTCCTCCACACCCCCACAGCGACGCCGCGACGATCCATGCGGCGGCCCGGGCAGCCCTGCCCGCGAACCTCGTCCGGCCGCTCACATCGCACCCGCGGCGGTTGCCTTGGTGTAGTCCGCTGCCGGGCCGGAAGGCGGCGCCAGCGCGGGGTCGGAGGCCCAGTCGGTGGGCGTGGTCGACAGCTTGAAGGAAAGCGTTCCGCTGTCCTTGATCCTGTCGAGCGGCAGCCATGAACCCGCGTAGGTCGTGCCGTTGAACTTCATCTCTGCGATGTAGCGCACGTTGTCGATCAGCGCCTGCCTGTCGGCCTCGATCCGCAGCTTCTTTCCATTGCCCAGCCAGAGATCCATGCCCGAGAACTGCGGCGTGGAAACCGCCAGCCCCGGCGCAGACGGAATCACCGGGTACAGGCCCATCGCGGCCCACACGTACCAGCCCGAAGTCGCGCCCATGTCGTCGTTGCCCGGCAGGCCGGCCGGATCGATGCTGAAGTTCTTCCGCATGATGACGGGGATGATGTACTGCGCGTACTTCGCGGAGCCGATCCAGTTGTAGGCCCACGGCGTCTGGAACGCCGGCTCGTTGCCGATGTAGTAGCCGTCGGAGCCCTCGCCGCCATTCAGGTCCTGGCCGCTGGGCTCGGTGCCGTTGAACGGGTCGACCGCGTCGAGCGAGAACAGCCTTGCGAGGCGGTCCAGCGTGCCGTCCTTGCCGCCCAGCTTCTTGGCGAGCAGGGTCCAGTCGTACGCGAAGGTCCACAGGTAGTTGGCTTCGGTCGATTCGTGGAAGACGCCGTCGCTCCAGTCGCCCGCGGCGGTCTTCGACTTCAGGGTCTTGCTGCTGTCGTCGAAGATGTTCTGCCAGTTGCCCGCGCGCTTGAACACCGTGTCGATCACGCTCTTGTCCGTGGCCCTGGTGGCGGGCAACGCATCGAGGAAGGCGCCGACGGAGCGGTCGGTGGTGATGGCCTCCAGCGTGGTCGACGAGGGGTTGTCGTAGCCCCTGTCGGAGGGAATCCAGCCGAGGCTCATGTAGTCGGCCAGGCTGTCGCCGGGCTTGCCGATGGAGAACTTGTCGTTGCACTGGCCCTTGGGGTTGGTGACGGCCTGCAGCATGTACTTGCGCGCCATGTCGAGGTCGAACTTGCGCGCGCCGAAGACGTAGGAGCCGGCGACGACGGTGGGCGCGTGGTCGCCGTTCATCGGTGTGGTGTCCTCGCTGCCGTCCACCCAGTGCGGGAAGGCGCCGCACTGCTGCGCGTCGGCCACCAGCGACTGCATCATCTCGCTGGCCTCGTCGGGTGCGATCAGGGCCAGCAGCTGGGCCTGGCTGCGGTAGGTGTCCCACATGGAGAAGCCCGAGTAGTGGGTCTTGTAGCCGGCGTCCTTGCCGTCGATCTTGAACTTGTAGTTCGCGACGTTCTCGGTCGCCCGGGTCGGCAGCACGTTGTTCGATTGCGAGAGGTCCGCCTGCTTCATGCTGCGGTAGTCGCCGTTGACATCGCTGTACACGGTCGGGCCGCTGTAGACCCTGTAGAGGGCCGTGTAGAACTTCTTCAGCTGCGTCCTGGCGTCGTCCTGCTTCTTCACGTCGAGCTTGTCGATCTCGCCCTTCTTCGCGAGATCGAGCTGCACGACGTTGAGGCGGTTGTTCCAGTCGGCCGCGGCGGCCGCCTTCACCGTGTCGAAGGAGGCGTCGAGGTTCTCGGCTTCGAGGTTCTTCTTCGCGTTGTCGGTGCTGACCGAGGAGATGCCCACCCTCACCTGCACCGTGAGGTCGGCATCGGCTAGGTCGAACTGCAGGACCGCCGCCTTTCCCGAGACGGCGGAGGCCGGCTTCAGCGGCTTGTCGAAGGTCGCGTAGTAGTACACGGGCTGCTTCCACGTGCCGCCGCAGAACTCGTTGGCGACCGCGGTGCCGGTGACCGACTTGCGGTCGGCAGCCAGCGCGACGTTCGTCAGGCCGGTGTAGGAGACGCCGTTCTGGTTCGGGTTGTTGCGGGCGGAGTCGATGACGAGAAAGGCCTTGCTCTTGTCCGCGTAGCTGAACCTGGCCATGCCGGTGCGCGTCGTCGCGGTCAGCTCGCTGGTGATACCGTTGTTGAACTTCACCTTGTAGTAGCCGGGGCTGGCCGACTGGTTCGCCTTTGCGTAGGCGAGGCCGCCCGAGGGAATGCCGGTGCCGGCGTCGTTCGGCAGGATGGCCACCGCACCCTGCCCCCGGCAGCCGGGGCCGTTGAGGTGGGTCATGCTGAAGTAGCGGATGGCCGTGTCGTCGTAGTAGTAGCCGCCCGAGCCGTAGCCCCAGGGCGATCCGCTGCCCCGGGTATCGGGGCCGAAGCTCACCATGCCGAACGGCGCCTGCGCGCCGGGATTGACGTTGCCCGAGTGGCCGCTTCCGGTGTTGGAGATCTTCGTTCCGACGAACAGGTCGACGTGCTCCGTGAGCGCGATGTCGACGCGCTTCTCCTGCCCGGGCACCGGCGTGGTCGTGCCGCCGTCGGGGCGCGGGGTGGTTCCGGTGTCGGCGCCGCCATCTGCCGAGGGCGTGGGAGCGGTCGTGGTCGTCGTTGTCGTCGTTGTCGGGCCCGGCGGCACCGAGAAGCCACCAGAGCCGCCACCGCCGCAGCCCCACAGCACCGACGCGGCCACCATGCCCGCGGCCATGGTCCTGCCGTACGAGATCTTCTTTTCCATGTCGTATGTCTCCCTGTTGCCTGTACATCGCCCGCTGTCGCCGGGGCGCCGAACGGGCGCAGTGTATGTACGGCCCCACGCCGGCGATCTTGTGATTTCCCGGACGAAACACAGCGTTGGCAGGGAAACAAACCAGCGCGCTTCCCCTTTCGGGCAGCGGCCTCGCGCGTGCAGCAGTGCCTCGACAACGCCGCGCCGCCACCATGAAAATGACGCCCTTCCTCACCGCGACAGTTCATCCCAAGGAGCTACATGCCCGTAACCATCCGCGATGTGGCCGAGGCCTCCGGCCTCTCCATCAGCACCGTATCGCGCGCATTGAAGAACCAGCGCGGCCTCTCCGACGAGACGCGCCGCATGATCCGGCAGGTGGCCCGCGACATCGGCTACAACGCGGCGCGCCTGCGCGGCGCCAAGGCAAAGCAGCTGGCCTTCATGGTCCACAGGCAGCACAGCCACTTCTCGACCAACCCCTTCTTCTCCGACGTGCTGCACGGCGTCGAGGAAGCGTGCCGCAGGTTCGGCATCGTGCCCACGCTGCTGACATGCGGGCCCACCGACCCCATCCGCGAGCAGCTGCGCATGCACGAGCCCGACATGATCCTCGCGGCCGGCTACTTCGAGAGCGAGGTGCTCGACATGGTGGCGGGCCTCGACCTGCCGATCGCGCTGATCGACTTCTCGCAGGGCGACCTCCCGTCCGTGAACCCAGACAACGCTGTGGGCGGCTACATGGCCACGCGGCACCTGCTGGACATGGGGCGCAAGCGCGTCGCGTACATCTCGGGTTCGCTGGCGCACGTGAGCATCCTGGAGCGCGCGCAAGGCTACCGCCGCGCGCTGTTCGAGGCCGGCATCCTCGCCGACCCCGAGCTGGAGGTTGTGGCGCCCACCGGGCAGCTGCACGACCTGGGCGCATCGGCTGCGATGCAGCAGCTGCTGCGGCTGCGCAAGCCGCCCGATGCGGTGTTCGCGTACAACGACGCCGCGGCGCTGGCGGCGCTGCGCACCTGCAGGCAGGCGGGCCTCTCGGTGCCGGGCGACATCGCCATCGTCGGCTTCGACGACACCCTCGCCGCCGCGCAGGCCGATCCGCCGATCACGACCCTGCGCGTGGACCGGCAGGAGCTCGGCCGCTTCGGTGTCGAGCTCGTGCTGCAGGGCGCCTCGATGCCCCGGCTCAACACCCTGCCTGTCGAGCTGATCGTGCGGGCCAGCACCAGCGGCTGAGGCTCTTTCTGCCGCTGCGCCCGGACCCTTCACCCCGGCGTTTTTTGCGCTGCCAACGCCGTGTTTCGTCCGGGAAATCACAAGACCGCCGCGCGAAACCCCGCTCCTACACTGCGTGCCGTCACACGTCGGGCCCCCTCGGGAGGCCGGCCTTCCGACAACGAGAGACACGGTTCACGCAGCACAACAAGAGGAGACACAGCACATGGCAGCGACTTGCATGCACGACCGGCGAATGCCTGAACGCGGGCTTTCTCGCCATGTCGCTGTGCGTCCCTTCTTTCATCACGAACACCGTGTGCCCTGCGCACGCCCTGCCTGTCGCCCGATGAAGCGATAGCGCGCCCCGCGTCCCCCTTCCCCTCCTTCCGTCCGAACGCGCCTGAACGCGTCCGAACGCGACACCGCCGGCTTCGACCGGCGCGGGACCGCTTTTGTCCGAAGCGGGCGGACGGGCTTTTTCTTCTTTCTTTTCACGCCTTCACAACAACCACCCTGACCAAGGAGACTCCCCGTGAAACCCAAGCTGAACCGGATCACCGCCGCGGCCGTCGTGCTGCTCGCAGGCATGCACGGACTGGCCCATGCCCAGTCCGCCGACACACCGACGGACGCGCCACCCGAGGCCGAAGTGAAGTCCGACCCCACCAAGGACTTCGTCAAGAAGGTCAACGACGCCACCGGCCTGGAGTTCTGGGGCTACGGGCGCGGCGGCTTCTACAGCTCGGGCAAGGGCAAGCCCAAGGGCGGCTATTCGCTCGGCGGCGACCTGCAGAAGTACCGCCTGGGCAACGAGGGCGACAACTACCTCGAGTTCGGCATCGGCAAGCGCTTCGACCTCGGCGACGGCATCAAGTGGGGCGTGTTCTACATGCCCACCATCTACAACGGCAAGAGCGGCACCGCGCAGGCGTACTTCTCGCTCAGCGGCATCTTCGGCAACAGCGCCACGCTGTGGGCCGGCCAGCGCTACCACCGCGTGCAGGACGTTCACATCGTCGACAAGTGGGTGGTGGAAGACGGCGACAACTACGGTGCCGGCATCGACGACATCCCGCTGGGCGGCCTCGGGCGGCTCAACGTGGCGGTGCACACCGCCGACTCGGTCGACAACAAGAGCGGCAACCCCAACAACGCCAAGCGCATCAACGTGCAGTGGCGCGACATCCCGACCAACCCGGGCGGCAAGCTCACCATCACGGGCGGGCTGATCTCGGGCGACTTCGCCAAGGGCAAGGACGGCGGCGCGCTCGGCCTGATGCACGTGCAGAAGAACTTCCTGCTGCCGGGGCTGAACAACATCTTCATCGCGCAGGCTTCCAACGGGCATTCGTCGCTCAGCGGCAAGTTCTACAACCTGGACAACAGCACGACCACCACCGGCTTCCTGCTGCCGGCGGGCATCGGCCAGTCGGACGCCTTCCTGTTCGCGCCGCTGGTCGAGCGCACGGTGATCACGCCGCAGCCCGGCGCGAAGCAGCGCCGCATCCTCGACTCGATGGACTTCCAGATCGGCCGCTTCGGCGGCCAGACGCTGATCGGCTACCAGACCACGCGGCCCGACAACGGCCCCGAGACGCGCGACTTCACGCTCGGCGGGCGGGTGTCGTACGGCATCGCCAAGTACACGAAGCTGCTGGCCGAGCTGGGCACGACGCGCCGCAGCACCGACGGCCAGCCGAAGCAGACGCTGAACAAGGGCACGATCGCCGTCGCCTTCTCGCCGAACACCGACTTCTGGACCCGGCCCGAATTCCGCCTCTACGCCACGCGCGCGAGCTGGAACAAGGCTGCGGCCGACGCCAACGCCGGCACCTTCGGGGCCAACGGGCGGCGCAGCGCGACCATCTTCGGCATCCAGATGGAAGCCTGGTGGGAGTGAGCGGGCGAATGGCGATTCCGCACGCCCTCCTGGCGGCGCTCTTGTTGCGCTCGCAACGCTGTGTTTCGTCCGGGAAATCACAGCGCGCGGCCCCGAAGGGGCTGCCTAAACTGCCGCCGATTCCGGAATCCGGCAATCCAGACAACAGAAGAGACAAGCAGATGAACACATCCCGATTCGCCATTGCCGCCCTGTGCCTCGCCATGGGAAGCGGCACCGCCATTGCCCAGCAGCAGAGCGTGGAAGTCCTGCACTGGTGGACCTCCGGCGGCGAGGCCGGCGCGCTCAACGTGCTCAAGGGCAACCTCGAGAAACAGGGCGTGAAGTGGAACGACATGCCCGTGGCCGGCGGCAGCGGCGAAGCCGCCATGACCGCGCTGCGGGCGCGCGTGACCTCGGGCAACCCGCCCACCGCCTCGCAGATGCTGGGCTTCGACATCCTCGACTGGGGCAAGCAGGGCGTGGTGGCCGACCTCAACGCGCTCGCCCAGAAAGGCGGCTGGGACAAGGTGGTGCCCCCCGCGCTGCAGAAGTTCTCGAAGTTCAACGGCAAGTGGATCGCCGCGCCCGTCAACATCCACTCGACCAACTGGGTGTGGGCCAACCAGGCGGTGCTGGCCAAGGCCGGCGTGACGGCCGAGCCGAAGACCTGGGACGAGTTCATCGCCGCCGCGGAGAAGGTGCAGAAGGCAGGCTTCATCGCCATAGCCCACGGCGGCCAGCCATGGCAGGACGCGACGCTGTTCGAGAGCGTGGCGCTCTCGACCGGCGGCATCGACTACTACCGCAAGGTCTTCATCGAGCTCGACGGCAAGACCATCGCCTCGCCCACCACGGAGAAGGTGTTCCAGCGCATGAGCCAGCTGCGCAAGCTGGTCGACAAGGACTTCTCGGGCCGCGACTGGAATGTGGCCTCGGGCATGGTGATCGGCGGCAAGGCCGGCTTCCAGGTGATGGGCGACTGGGCCAAGGGCGAGTTCGTCAACGCCAAGCAGGTGCCGGGCAAGGACTTCGCCTGCTTCCGCTTTCCGGGCACGCAGGGCGTGGTCACCTTCAACACCGACCAGTTCGTGATGTTCAAGATGAAGGACGCCGACAAGGAGGCCGCGCAACAGAAGCTGGCCGCCGCGATCATGGAGCCGGGCTTCCAGTCGGCCTTCAACGTGGTGAAGGGCTCGGCGCCTGCGCGCACCGACGTGCCGGACACCGCCTTCGATGCCTGTGGCAAGAAGGCGATCAAGGACGTGGCCGAGGCCAGCCAGGGCAACACGCTGGTCGGCTCCATGGCGCACGGGCACGCCGTGCCGGCTTCGATCAAGAACGCGTTCTACGACGTGATCACGCGGCACTTCAATGGGCAGCTCGACGACAAGAAGGCAGTGGCGGCGCTGACATCGGCGGCAAAGAACTGATCCCAGCCGCTCTTGAAAGCTCACAACAACCTGCTCCCCCGGCTCCTGCTGAGCCCCAGCGCCCTGCTCGTGCTGGTCTGCGTGTACGGGTACATCATGTTCACGGTGTACCTGTCGTTCACGGCGTCGACGATGCTGCCCACCGCCGAGTGGGCGGGCACGGCGAACTACGAACGGCTGCTCGGGCTGGAGAACTGGGAGGTGTCGCTGCACAACCTCGCGGTGTTCGCCGGCCTCTACATCGTCATCGCGATGGTGCTGGGGCTGGCGCTGGCGATCCTGATCGACCAGAAGATCCGCGCCGAGGGCGTGCTGCGCTCCATCTTCCTCTACCCGATGGCGCTCTCGCTGATCGTCACCGGCACGGCCTGGAAATGGCTGCTCGACCCCGGCGTCGGCCTGGAGCACACGCTGCAGAGCCTGGGCTGGAGCAACTTCTCCTTCGGCTGGATCAAGGACGGCGACATGGCCATCTACTGCGTGGTCATCGCCGCAGTGTGGCAGACCTCCGGCTTCGTGATGGCGATGTTCCTGGCCGGCCTGCGCGGCATGGACAGCGAGCAGATCAGCGCCGCGCGCGTGGACGGCGCGCGCACCTGGCAGATCTACGCGCGCATCGTGATTCCGCAGCTGGGGCCGGTGTTCGTCTCGGCCTTCGTGATCCTGGCGCACATGGCGATCAAGTCCTACGACCTGGTGATCGCGCTGACCAACGGCGGGCCGGGCCGCTCGACCTGGCTGCCCTCGGTCTTCATGTACCAGTACACCTTCGCGCGCAACGAGATGGCGGTGGGCGCGGCGAGCTCGGTGCTGATGCTGATTGCGATCAGCGTCGTGGTGGTGCCCTACCTGCTGCGCGAGATGCGGGGAGCGAAGAACAATGGCTGAGAAAAGCCTGCGCCTTGCGCTCTACGCGCTGCTGGCCGTGATGGCACTGGTGTTCCTGATGCCGGTGTACGTGATGGTCGTCAACTCGCTGAAGCCGCTGGAGGAGATCCGCAACGGCAACCTGATGACGCTGCCGGTCGACTGGACCCTCGCGCCCTGGCGCGCCGCCTGGAGCACCGCGCAGATCGGCGTGCAGCCCACGGGGCTCAAGCCCTACTTCATCAACTCGTTCCTGCTGGTGGTGCCGGGCGTGGTGCTGTCGACGCTGATCGGCGCGGTGAACGGCTACATCCTCACGCAGTTCAGGGTGCGCGGCGCGCACCTGCTGTTCGCGGCGATGCTGTTCTCGGTGTTCATCCCGTTCCAGATCGTGCTGATACCGATGGCCAAGACGCTGGGCCTGCTGGGCATCGCGGGCACGGTGACGGGGCTGGTGTTCGTCAACACGGTGTACGGCATCGGCTTCACCACCCTCTTCTTCCGCAACTACTACGCCGCGTTTCCGCAGGAGCTGGTGCGCTCGGCGCGCATGGACGGCGCGGGCTTCTTCGGCGTGCTGTGGCGCATCCTGCTGCCCAACAGCACGCCGATCATCGTGGTGACGGTGATCTGGCAGTTCACCAACATCTGGAACGAGTTCCTCTTCGGGGCCTCGTTCAGCGACTACAGCTCGTTTCCCATCACGGTGGCGCTGAACAACCTCGTCAACAGCTCCACGGGGGTGAAGGAATACAACGTGCACTTCGCGGGCGCCTTCATCGCGGCGCTGCCGACGCTCATCGTGTATCTGGTTTCCGGCAAGTACTTCGTGCGCGGCCTCATGGCCGGCTCGGTCAAAGGCTAGTTAGCTTGTTAGGTAGTGAATGGCATCCCTGGACTTGATTGGCATCCGCAAGAGCTTCGGCCCTGTACACATCCTGCACGACATCTCCATCGCGCTCGAAGACGGTGAATTCCTCGTGCTCGTCGGCCCCTCTGGCTGCGGCAAGAGCACGCTGATGAACATCATCGCGGGGCTGGAAGAGCCCACCGAAGGCCGCCTGCAGCTCAACGGCAACGACATCACGCAGGCGGCGCCGGCCGAGCGCAACATCTCGATGGTGTTCCAGTCGTACGCGCTCTACCCCAACATGACGGTGGCGAAGAACATCGAGTTTCCGCTGGAGATGCGCAAGGTCGACAAGGCCACGCGCGCCGAGCGCGTAAAGAAGGTAGGCGAGCTGCTGCAGATCGGCCACCTGATGGACCGCAAGCCGCGCCAGCTCTCCGGTGGCCAGCGCCAGCGCGTGGCGATCGGGCGTGCACTGGCGCGCGAGCCGCAGCTCTACCTGTTCGACGAACCGCTGTCCAACCTCGACGCGCAGCTCAGGCTGGACATGCGCACCGAGATCAAGAAGCTGCACCAGCGGCTCAACGCCACCATCGTCTACGTCACGCACGACCAGATCGAGGCCATGACGCTGGCCACGCGCATCGCGGTGATGAAGGGCGGCGTGCTGCAGCAACTGGGCACGCCGCACGAGGTCTACAACCGGCCGGCGAATACCTTCGTGGCGAGCTTCATGGGGTCGCCGCGGATGAACCTGCTGAAGATGCGGATGGCGAGCGAGCGGCATGGCGAGTTGCAGCTGGTGGGCGGCGATGGCGGTGTCGGGGCTACCGCGATCAAGCTGCCGCCGGGTGTGCTGTCCGCGGTGCCGCAGGTCGTACTGGCCGGGCGAGATGTGATCGTCGGACTGCGAGCCGAGGCCGTGGACCTGGCCGCCGCGAGCACGGAGCCCGGCCCCTCGCATTGCCATCTGGAAGCGCGTGTGCAGGTGGTCGAACCGACCGGCGCGGACACGCTGGTGCTGCTGGACATCGACGGGCATGACTTCACGGCGCGCCTGCCGCCGGATGTGGCGCTGTCGGCTGGTGCTCGGGCCCGGTTTTCGGTCGATCTGTCGAAGGTGGTTTTCTTCGATGTGGAGACTGAGCAGTTGATCGCCTAGCCTGCCGCCTGAGCAGGATCGGACCCCGTGCCTCTTCGAGCCACTCCGTCGACATGCTTGAGCATGTCCGGCAGCCTGTGCTTTCCCGCCATCGACAACACCCGGCGCTTCGCTTCGTCGCACGTCATTCCGGCCGCAGTGACGAAGAGCGGTCGGCTGCTGCCTCCGCGAAAAAGGAAGGCCTCCAGCGGAACACCGAGGTACTTCGTCTTCGCCACGCCGACGACCGGTACCGCTCGCTCCAGTTTGTTCCAGAGCGCGGCACCGAGGCCATCCCGCGGCGGATCGCCAAGAGTCACGTAGCCGTCGACGACGATGCATTCGAGGGGCTCGCTGACTTCCTTCAGCACAGCCTCGATGCACGGCAGCTCGCGCCGGAAAAACTCGCCGGGAACATACTCGGCGACGGCAGGAATGCGAACGACGATCTCCCGCGCCGCAACAGCATCGCTCCAGTTTCGAAGCAGCACGCCGGCAGCGACACCGCCGGCTCCCCGGTAGTCGACATCAACCGCGAGTATCACTGTCGTGTCCTGGCATGGGTTGCTCCACTGCGCGGGCTCCCAACTCGCCCCGGATTTCACATCGACCATGAAAAAATCCTCAAGCGCCACAGGCACTTGAGGATTTTGAAGGGGGTCTGGTAGGACGTACTGGATTCGAACCAGTGACCAACGGATTAAAAGTCCGCTGCTCTACCAACTGAGCTAACGTCCCGGAACCATTTTTTGCTTTTTACCGGAAGTGATATCCGGCAAAGCCAAAGATTATAGCGCGACGTTGGACGCGATTTTGTCCAGAACCCAACCTGCCGCGCATTGACCGAAAGTCGCGGTCACGCTGACCACCGATCCGTAGCCGTGGCAGTTGAGCGAACCGTCGCCGCTTTCGATGGCGCACGAGGCATCCGGCGGGGCCACGCTCTCGCGACTGAACACGCAGGCAACGCCGATCTTGCGACCCTCGCGCGGGGCGCCGTGCTCCTTGCGCAAGCGCTGGCGGAGCTGGGCCAGCAGCGGGTCGTGCGTGACCAGCGACAGGTCTTCGATGTCGACCTTGTGCGCCTGCCGCTTGCCGCCCGCCGCGCCGACCGTGACGAAGCTGCTGCGGGACGCGCGCGCCCATGCCGCCATGGCCACCTTTGCCTTCACCTGGTCGCAGGCGTCGATGACGGCCGTTGCCGGTCCGTTCGCAGCCTGCGCAGCCTCGAGCAGCGAAAGCCAGTTGCCGGGCTCGACGAAATCGTCGATGGCCTGCACCTTGCACTCGGGGTTGATCTGCGCGATGCGATCGCGCATGGCTTCGACCTTGGCCTGCCCCACGGTCGCGTCGAGCGCATGGATCTGGCGGTTGATGTTCGACTCCGACACGTGATCGAGGTCGATCATGGTCAGCCGCCCCACTCCGCTGCGCGCCAGCGCCTCGACGGCCCACGAGCCCACGCCGCCGATGCCGACGACCAGCACATGCGCATTGCGGATGCGTGCGGCGCCGGCCACGCCGTACAGCCGCTCGAGCCCGCCGAAGCGGCGCGCAAAGTCAGGCGCCGCGGTGTCCGTGACGACATCCGCGGCGGCTGGAGGAAGAGTGGTGATGGACGCGTTGGCGATGATGGTGCTCAAGCGGAATGCTCCGCCCGCATCAGCGCAGGCGCGAGAGACGTTCGCGGCCGGCCTGCGCGGCTTCCGACTGCGGGTAGGCCTTGGTCAGGTCTTCCAGCGTGCGGCGCGCGGCGCGCGTGTCCTTCAGCTCGATCTGGCAGTTCGCGATCGACAGCACGGCCTCGGGGGCCTTGGCATGGTCGGGCGCGAGCGAGAGCATGGAGCGAAAGTTCGCGATGGCCTCGTTGTAGTTGCGCGTGGCGTACTGCGCATTGCCCAGCCAGAACAGCGCCGAGGCGTTGTAGCCGCTTTGCGGGTAGCGCTTGACGAATTCGGCGAACGCGGTCTGCGCCTGTGCGAACTGGCCCGAGCGGAACACGCCGAGGGCGGCCTCGAAATCGGCCTTTTCCTTCGGGTCGGCATTGAACTCGCGGCCGTCCACCGACACCTTCGAAGGCTCGCTCTGCTTGAGCTTGTCGTCGATGGTGGTCTGGCGCGACTGCATTTCGCTCAGCGTGCGCGTGAGCTGCTCGTTCTGGCCGGTCATGCGAGCCAAGTCGCCGCGCATCTGCTCGATCTGGTTCTGCAGGTCGAGCAGGCTGCGGCGCAGCTGGCCGTTTTCGTCGGTCAGCCGCTGGTCGGTCTGCTGGCGCATGGCCTCGACGCGCTGGCGCAGGTCGAGGATGGCGCGGCGAGCCTCGTCATCCTCGAACAGCGCGGCCTGCGACGCCGCCGAGACGCAAAGCAAGGCAGCGGCCAGCGCCGCGCCTCTCAGCATGACGCGTGGCATCACCGGGTGTAGCGGATTTCGGCGCGACGGTTCTGCGCCCAGACTTCTTCACCGGAGCCGGTGACGGCAGGCTTTTCCTTGCCGAAGCTCACGGCCTCGATCTGGTTGTCGTTCACGCCCAGCAGGGTCAGCGCGCGACGCACGGCTTCGGAACGCTTCTGGCCCAGCGCAAGGTTGTACTCGCGGCCGCCGCGTTCGTCGGTGTGGCCTTCGATGGAGATGCGACGCTGCGGATTGGCCTTCAGGAACCTGGCATGGCCGTCGATCACCGACTGGAACTCGGGCTTGACCGTGTAGCTGTCGTAGTCGAAATACACGATGCGCGCCACGCCCACCGGACCCTGCGCGGTGCCCGCGGTCGGATCGATGGTGACAGGAGCCACGGTGCTGGCGCCCTGCTGGCCGCCGGCGGTGCCGGAACGGTCGGTCACCGGCGTTTCGTTGAGCTTGGTGCCCGACGAGCAACCGGCGATGAGAGCCACGATGGCCAGCGAATAGATCGTACGTTTCAACATTTTTGAAAACTCCTCAAATAAACCTTAGTCATTGCTTTTGAAACGGACCCCAGTCCGGTTCCCTGATGTCTCCCGCCTGTCCCGCCAGTCGTGCCTTTATTTTTCCATCGAGCGTGGTCGTCATCAGGGCTTCGCGGCCCTGCAACTGCGTTGCGTAGACGATCAGCTTGCTGTTCGGAGCAAAACTCGGACTTTCGTCCGCGGAGGTGTCGGTGATCGCGCTGACGTTGCCGGTTGCCAACTCCATCACGTGGAGTTTGAAGGCGCCGCCCACTCGCGAGATGTAGGCCAACCACCGGCCATCGCCGCTGACAGACGGAGAGATGTTGTAGGTGCCGCTGAAGGTCACCCGGGTCGGACTGCCGCCGCCGGCGCTCATCTTGTAGATCTGGGGAGCACCGCCGCGGTCGCTCACGAAGTAGATCGTGCCGCCGTCGGCCGAGTACACCGGCTCGGTGTCGATGCTGGAGCTCTGGGTCAGGCGGCGCGGTTCGCCGCCGCTGGCCGGAATGGAGAAAAGCTGCGAGCCGCCGTCGCGGCTGAGCGTGACGGCGAGCGAATTGCCATCGGGCGCCCAGGCCGGAGCGCTGTTCGAACCCTTGAAGTTCGCGAGCAGGCGGCGCTGGCCGGTGGCCACGTTGTGCACGTACACCACGGGCTTGCGCGACTCGAAGGACACGTAGGCCAGTTGCTGGCCGTTGGACGACCAGCACGGAGAGATGATGGGTTCGGGGCTGGCGAGTGCGGCCTGGGCGTTCTCGCCGTCGGCGTCGGCCACCCACAGCGAGTAGCGGCTGCCGGCCTTCGTGACGTAGGCGATGCGGGTCGAGAAGATGCCCTTTTCGCCAGTCAGCTTCTCGTACACATAGTCCGCGATGCGGTGCGAAGCCAGGCGCAGGTCGCCCTGGGGAACGGTGTAGCTCTGGCCGCCCAGGTCCTGGCCCTTCACCACGTCCCACAGGCGGAAACGCACGTCGAAGCGGCCGTCTGCCAGACGCGTAACGCTGCCGACCACGAGCGAATCGGCCGTGCGCTGGCGCCACAGGGAAAGATCGGGGCGCGATGCCTCGTCGAGAGCCTGGCCCGAAGCATCGACGCCACGGAACTGGCCGCTGCGCTCCAGGTCGGCCTGGACGATGTCGGAGATCTTCTGCGGGGAGGATTCCTGTCCCTTGAACGGAACGAGCGCGATCGGCAACTGCGTGAGCCCCACACCGGAAACCTCGACCCGGAACTGGGCCAGAGCGGGAATCATGGGGGTGGCAGCGAGGGCCGCTATGACGGTGCGGCGTGCAAATAGCGATGAAGAAGGAGTTGGAATTTGAGCTGGCAACGGCTTGTTCATGCGGTTCGGAGAGGTTTCGGGGTGAAAAGTTCTCCCCTGCTTCAACGGGCCACATGTTACACACTGGCTTGGGGCCGCCGTCACAAAACGTTTATCCGTCAGCGCAGTCCTACAGACGCGGCTGCGGCAAGCCCCGCACGAGGGGCCCCGTAGAATCCGCCGCCATGCAAGCATCCCCCGGCGGCGAGAACGCACGCCCTCCCCTGATGCGCCGTCTGGCGCGACTCATGACCTGGTTCGGCGGCTCCCGCCAATGGTGGGCTCTCGGATTGAGCGGGGCGCTGCTGGCAGCCATCACGGAGCCGCTGATGGCTGCTCTGCTGAAGCCCTTGCTCGATCGGGGCTTCACGCGCGGCGAGATGCCGCTGTGGTTCGTTCCCGCCGCCGTGCTGCTGCTGTTCGCGGTGCGCGGCATCGCACAGTTCATTTCCCAGTACGCGCTCTCGCGCATCGCCAACGAAGGCATGCAGAAGCTTCGTCGCGTGCTGTTCGAGCGGCTGCTCGGTGCCGAGCTCGCGCTGTTCGCCCGGCAATCGGCCAGCGCCTTGTCGAACACGGTGGTCTATGAAGTGCAGACCGGCGCGATGCTGCTGGTGCAGGCATTGCTCGGCCTCTCGCGCGACGGCTTCACGCTGGTTGCCCTGCTGGGCTACCTGATCTACCTGAACTGGAAGCTCACTCTCATCGTCGCCTTCCTGGTGCCCAGCATCTCCTGGATCATGAAGGTGTTCTCCAAGCGGCTCTACCGTCTGACCCAGCAGGGCCAGCAGGCCACCGACGAGCTGGCCTACGTGGTCGAGGAAAACGTGCTCGCCCACCGCGTGGTGCGGCTGCATGGCGCGGAAGGCGCACAGGGCCGCCGCTTCGAGCAGCTGAGCCAGCGCCTGAACCGGCTGGCCGTGAAATCGACCATCGCGCAGGCGGCCACGACGCCGCTCACGCAGATGATGGCCTCGCTGGCGCTCTCGGTGGTGGTGATGATCGCGCTCTGGCAAAGCGGCAAGCAGGGCTTCACCGTGGGCGGCTTCGTCGCCTACATCACGGCCATGCTGATGCTGATCGCGCCCATCCGCCGCCTTGCCGAGGTGGCCGGCCCGATCACGCGCGGCCTCGCCGCGCTGGAACGCGGGCTGATCCTGATCGACGACGTGGCGCCCGAGTCGCAGGGCACGTTCAGCATCGAGCACGCCCAGGGCCGCATCGAGCTGCGCAACGTGCGGGTCAGCTACCGCGGCGATGACGAGCAGCGCGCGCTCGACGGCGTGAGCCTGACCATCGAACCCGGCCAGGTGGTGGCCTTCGTCGGCCCTTCGGGTTCGGGCAAGACCACGCTGGTCAACCTGCTGCCGCGCTTCGTGCAGCCCAGCGGCGGCCAGGTGCTGCTGGACGGCCACGACACCAGCGAATGGCAGCTCAAGAGCCTGCGCGCCCAGTTCGCGATGGTGAGCCAGGACGTGGTGATGCTCAACGAGACACTGGCGGCCAACGTGGCGCTGGGCGCCGAGATCGACCGCGAGCGCGTGATGGAGTGCATAGCAGCGGCCAACCTGAGCGCGCACGTCGAGAGCCTGCCCCAGGGCCTCGATACGGTGCTGGGCCACAACGCCACCCAGCTCTCCGGCGGCCAGCGCCAGCGCCTCGCCATTGCCCGCGCGCTCTACAAGAATGCACCCGTGCTGCTGCTCGACGAGGCCACCTCGGCGCTCGACACCGAATCCGAACGGCTTGTGCAGGACGCCCTTCAGCGCCTGATGCAGAACCGCACCACGCTGATCGTGGCGCACCGCCTCTCGACCATCCAGCACGCCGACCGGATCATCGTGATGGAACAGGGCCGCATCGCCGAGCAAGGCAGCCACGAGCAGCTCATGGCGCTCGACGGGCTCTATGCGCGGCTGCAGACGCTGGCGATGCGCAGCGCCTCGCCGGGGCAGGATCCGACGCTCTGACGGGCAGCTCGTGCTGCCTCAGAGCAGCACGATGTCGTACTGCCCCTGCCCGATCGCCGGCTCGGCCTGCAGCGAGATCGGCTTGCCGATGAAATCGCTCAGCCCTGCCAGGTGCTGGCTCTCCTCGTCGAGGAAAAGTTCGATCACCTGCGGCGACGACACGATGCGGAACTCGCGCGGCGTGAACTGCCGCGCCTCGCGCAGGATCTCGCGCATCACGTCGTAGGCCACGCTGCGCGCGGTCTTCACGATGCCCTGCCCGCCACAGGCGATGCAGGGCTCGCAAAGCATGTGCGCCAGCGACTCGCGCGTGCGCTTTCGCGTCATTTCCACCAGCCCCAGCTGCGAGAAGCCGCCCGCCGTGGTCTTCACGCGGTCGCGCGCGAGCTGCTTGCGGAACTCCGCCAGCACCTGTTCTCGGTGGTCGTCGCGGCCCATGTCGATGAAGTCGACGATGATGATCCCGCCCAGGTTGCGCAGCCGCAGTTGGCGCGCGATGGCCTGCGCCGCCTCGAGGTTGGTCTTGAAGATGGTGTCGTCGAAGTTGCGCGCGCCGACGAAGCCGCCGGTGTTCACGTCCACCGTGGTCAGCGCCTCGGTCTGGTCGACCACGAGGTAACCGCCCGACTTGAGGTCGACGCGCCGGCCCAGCGCCTTCGCGATTTCCTCGTCGACCGAATACAGGTCGAAGATCGGCCGCTCGCCCTTGTAGTGCTGCAGCTTGCCGGCCGCCTTGGGCATGAATTCGAGGCCGAACTTCAGCAGCACGTCGAACTGCTCGCGCGAGTCGATGCGGATTGTCTGCGTCTCCTCGCCGGTCATGTCGCGCAGTACGCGCTGCAGCAGGCTCAGGTCCTGGTGCAGCAGCGACATCGGTGGCATGCGCATCGAGGCTTCGCGGATGCGCGACCAGGTCTTGCGCAGGTAGGCGATGTCCTCGGCCAGCTCGGCGTCGCTCGAATCCTCACCGTTGGTGCGCAGGATGAAGCCGCCCGTGTTGGCCGGCACCACGCCGCCGCTATCAGCAGCCGCGGCCGCTTCTATCAGCGCGAGCATCCGGCTGCGCAGCGACTCGCGCTGCTCCGCCGGGATCTTCTGCGACACGCCGATGTGGTTGTCCTGCGGGAGAAACACCAGCAGCCGCCCGGCGATGCTGATCTGGGTGGAAAGCCGCGCGCCCTTGGTGCCGATGGGGTCCTTGATGACCTGCACCAGCAGCGACTGGCCCTCGAACACCTGCTTCTCGATGGGCACCATCGGCCCGCCGTTGCGGTGGTCGCGCTCCGGCGCCGGCGCGCTGGGGCGCGAACCCGGCGTGAACGGCGCCACGATGTCGGCCACGTGCAGGAAGGCGGTGCGCTCCAGGCCGATGTCGATGAAGGCCGACTGCATGCCCGGCAGCACGCGCGACACCTTGCCCAGGTAGATGTTGCCGACCAGCCCGCGCTCCAGCGTGCGTTCGACGTGCAGCTCCTGCACGGCACCGTGCTCGATCAGCGCCACGCGGGTCTCCTGCGGAGACCAGTTGATCAGGATGTCTTGCATGGAATTCTCAGGTTTTGAAGCCGGCGTTTCGAAGCAGCCCTGCCGTCTCGAACATGGGGAGTCCCATGATGCCCGAATAGGACCCGCTGATGTGCTCGACGAACGCCGCGGCAGCGCCCTGGATGGCATAGGCACCGGCCTTGCCCAGCGGCTCGCCGCTTCCGGCATAGCGGGCGACCTGCGCCTTGGTGATGTCGGCGAAGCGCACGCGCGACACGCTGAGCGCCGCATGGCTCTTCCTGCCGTGGTGCAGCGCCACCGCGGTCAGCACGCGATGCGTGGTGCCCGAGAGCATCCGCAGCATGCGCTCGGCGTCCTTTTCGTCCTCGGGCTTGCCGAGGATGGTGCGGCCGAGCGCGACCGTGGTGTCGGCGCAGAGCACCGGTGCGTCCGCCAGGCCGCGCTTGCGCATCCGCGCCACGGCGGCATCGAGCTTCAGGCCGGTGACGCGCTGCACGTAGGTGGCCGGCGCCTCGTTGGGCAGCGCGGCTTCGAGCGACTCGGCATCCTCGTCGGCATCGGCCAGCAGCAGTTCATGGCGAACACCGAGCTGGCCGAGCAGCTGGGCTCGGCGCGGGCTCTGCGAGGCGAGGTAGATGAAATCCGGCAAGGCTCAAATCTCCTGTGGCGTCGGCTGTTCGCCGGCCACGACGTGGTTCCAGACCAGCCCCTGCGGCAGGCTCGCGGGTCCGAACAGAAAGTGAAGGACGCGCCGGCGTGCCGGCGACTTCGCGCGCGACGAGGCGTGCAGCAGCAAGGGGCGCATCAGCAAGGCGTCGCCGTGCGCCGCCGTGCAGACGGTTTCGCCATGAGCCGCTCGCAATGCCTGCGCTTCGTCGCCGTCCAGCCGGCCGGCGCGGTGGCTGCCCGGCACGACACGCAGCGGCCCGGCATCGGCGCCGCAGTCGTCCAGATGCACACGCACGGCGAGCAGCGACTGCAACACGTCGATCGGTGGCTGCACGTACGGCTCGCCCTCCTTGATGACGCAGGGCATGCCGGCGCCCGAGGCGGGGATGGATGTGTCCTGATGAAGCGCGACCAGCCAGTTCCTGTCGGCGGTCTTGTCGAAGAGCGTGCACTGCACGGCAACAGACGATGCATCGAGCAGGCCCATGGCGGAAAGCCGCGCCTTCAGCTGGATGGCCATCTCGCTGCACGACGGATGGGCCAGGAGGTTGCGGCTGCCCGCCGCCTGCCCCAACCAGTGATCGAGCGATTGCGCCGTGGCGTCGAGCAGCTCGTGCGGCAACAGCGCCGGCACCAGCGCATGGCCTCTTTCCTCGAGCAACGCGACCTGCCCGTCGGCGTTCGTCATTCGCGGTGGTAAGGATGGCCCGCGTTGACCGACCACGCCCGGTACAGCTGCTCGACCAGCAGCACCCGCGCCATCGCGTGCGGCAGGGTCAGGTCGGACAGTCGGATGCGTTCGTGGGCCGCGGCCTTGAAGGCCGGGTCGAGCCCATCGGGCCCGCCGATAACCAGGGCGACGTCATCGCCCTCGCCCTGCCAGGTCTGCAGACGGGCGGCGAGTGCCTTGGTGGTCAGCGCCGTGCCGCGCTCGTCGAGCACGACGATGCGCATGCCGCGCGCAATGGCGCCTTCGATGCGCTCGCGCTCGGCGGCGTAGAGCGTTTCAAGCGTCTTGGAGCCGCGCGGCTCGGTCTTGACGGCGCGCAACTCGAGCTTGAGCTCGGGCGGGAAGCGCTTGGCGTAATCGTCCCAGGCAGTCTGTGCCCAATCGGGCATGCGCTGCCCGACGGCGACCACCAGCAGCTTCATGCGCGACGGGCTGGCGCCTTCCTGGCGGCCGTCGTCTTCTTCGCAGCGGGCTTCTTGGCGGCGGGCTTGCCCACGACCTTGACCGGCACGCGCGCGGTGGTGGTTGCGGCCTTCTTGGCGGGAGCCTTCTTCGCAGCAGTCTTCTTGGCGGGGGTCTTAGCAGCCTTGGCTTCCTGCTCGGCCGCGCGAATCGCGGTCTTGGCGGCGCTCGAGCGGCGCAGCGTCGGCGCCTTGGCGGCAGCCTTCTTCTCTTCGGCGCCGACCTTGGATGCAGTGGCCACCGCGGGCTTGGTGCCGCCGAGCTTGGCGCGCACGGGCTTGTCGCCCCAGATCTCTTCGAGGTGGTAGTACTGGCGGATGGCGGGCTGCATGATGTGCGCCACGGCCGAGCCGCAGTCCACGATGATCCACTCGCCGTTGTCCTCGCCCTCCACCCGCGGCTTGGCGAAGCCGGCTTCGCGCACCGCGTCGCGCACGCTGGCGGCCAGCGCCTTCGTCTGGCGGTTGGAGGTGCCCGAGGCGACGATCACGCGCTCGAACAGCGGCGAGAGATGCTCCGTGTCGAATACCTGGATGTCCTGCGCCTTGACGTCTTCGAGGCCATCGATGATGGCTCGCTGGAGTTTCTGGGTGTCTTTCTTTGCGGCGGCTTCAGTGGTCATCAGGCAGGGCGGTAGAGGTGGTGTTGGTCAATATAGCGTGCAACCGTGGGCGGAACCAGCGAGGAAATGTCCACGCCGAGCGCTGCGCGCCGCCGGATCTCGGTGGCGCTGATGTCCATGGGAGGCAATTCGAGCGCCTCGAAATGCGCGCCAGCCGGGAGGCCGGGAAGCGTTTTCGGATCAAAACGGGCAGTGTCACCCGTCGATAGTGCGCGATACGCTACAGAAACAATAGCAATGCCGAGTATATCCTGCCAGCCGTGCCAGGTCGGCAGCGCGCTGGCCTGGTCGGCGCCCATGATCAGCACCAGCTGCGCGCCGGGCTGCTCGCGCTGCAGTTCGTGCAGGGTGTCGAGCGTGTAGGTCGGGCCGTCGCGCAGCACTTCGCGGCTGTCGACGACGACGGTGCCCTTCAGGTCGCCGAAGGCCAGCCGCGTCATGGCGAGCCGGTCTTCCTTCGGCGTGAGCGCCCTGCTCTTGTGCCAGGCCTGGCCGGTGGGAATCACATGCAACTCGTCCAGGTCGAGTTGCGCCATCGCAGCCTGGGCAAGTGCCACATGGGCGTTGTGCGGCGGATCGAACGCGCCGCCGAAAACGCCGATGCGGCGCGGTGCCTTGCTGGAAGAAGGGCTCACAACCAGTCGCGTCGGACGATGAAGTCACTGTACAGCGCGGCCTCGGGGCTGCCGGGTTCGGGCTGCTGCTGGTAGGCCCAGCTCGCCAGTGGCGGCATCGACAGCAGGATCGACTCCGTGCGTCCGCCGGACTGCAGGCCGAAGTGCGTGCCGCGGTCCCACACGAGGTTGAACTCCACGTACCGGCCGCGCCGGTAGAGCTGGAAGTTGCGTTCGCGCTCGGTGTAAGGCGTGGCGCGGCGGCGCTCGACGATCGGCAGGTAGGCCGGCAGGAAGCCGTCGCCCACGGAACGGATCATCGCGAAGCCGTTCTCGAAGCCGCCTTCGGAGAAATCGTCGAAGAAGATGCCGCCGATGCCGCGCTGCTCGTTGCGGTGCTTCAGGAAGAAATACTCGTCGCACCAGGTCTTGAAGCGCGGGTACTTGTCGTCGCCGAAAGCGGCGAGCGAATCGCGGCACACGGTGTGGAAGTGCACCGCATCCTCCTCGAAGCCGTAGCAGGGCGTGAGGTCCATGCCGCCGCCGAACCAGCAGACCGGCTCGCCGCCTTCAGGCAGCGCGGCCAGCATGCGCACGTTCATGTGCACGATGGGCACGTACGGATTGCGCGGGTGGAACACCAGCGACACGCCCATCGCCTCGAAAGGCGCGCCCGCGAGTTCGGGGCGGTTCTGCGTGGCCGAGGGCGGCAGCTTCGGGCCGCGCACCTGCGAGAAGCCGCAACCCGCGCGCTCGAAGAGCTCGCCGCCTTCGAGGATGCAGGTCAGGCCGTTGCCCTGAAGCGGCTCGCCGGGCGCCTTCTGCCAGGCGTCGCGCACGCAGGTGCCGCCATCGGCCTTCTCGACCGCCGCGATGATCGAATGCTGCAGCCCGCGCAGGTATTCGCCGACGGCCGCCGGATTGGTCTGCTGCATCAGGAGCCGTGAGGGTTGCGCGCGTGCACCGCGCGGAAGCCGATGTCCTTGCGGTACTGCGCGCCGTCGAAGCTGACGCGCGCCGCGACCTCGTAGGCCCGCTGCTGCGCCTGCTTCACGCTGTCGGCCAGCACGGTCACGCAGAGCACGCGGCCGCCGCTGGTCTTGAGCTCGCCGTTGTCGAGCGTGGTGCCCGCATGGAACACCACCGCATCGGGCGCCTCGGCCGGAATGCCGGTGATGCGGTCTCCCTTGCGCGGCGAGAGCGGATAGCCGTGCGCTGCCATCACCACGCCCAGCGCCACGCGACGGTCCCACTGCAGCTCGACCTGGTCGAGCGTGCCGTCGGTGGCGTGCCAGAACACCTCGAACAGGTCGGACTTCAGGCGCATCATGATCGGCTGCGTCTCGGGATCGCCCATGCGGCAGTTGAACTCGAGCGTCTTCGGGTGGCCGGTGGCGTCGATCATCAGGCCGGCGTAGAGGAAGCCGGTGAACGGAATGCCGTCCTTTTCCATGCCGCGGATGGTCGGCAGGATGATCTCGCGCATGGCGCGCGCATGCACCTCGGCCGTGACCACGGGCGCAGGCGAATACGCGCCCATGCCGCCGGTGTTGGGGCCTTCGTCGTTGTCGAGCAGGCGCTTGTGGTCCTGGCTGGTGGCCAGCGCGGTCACATTCTTGCCGTCGCACAGCACGATGAAGCTGGCTTCCTCGCCCTGCAGGAATTCCTCGATGACGACGCGCGCGCCGCCTTCGTTGTGCTGAATTCCCAATGGATTGCCGAACTTGTTGTCGACCAGCATGAAGTCGACGGCCTCGTGCGCTTCCTGCGCGGTCATGGCGACCACCACGCCCTTGCCAGCCGCCAGGCCGTCGGCCTTGACGACGATGGGAGCGCCCTTGGCGTCGATGTAGGCATGCGCGGCCGCGGCGTCGGTGAAGGCCTCGTACTCGGCCGTCGGGATCTTGTGGCGCTTCATGAAGGCCTTGGAGAAGGCCTTCGAGCTCTCGAGCTGAGCGGCCGCCTGCGTCGGGCCGAAGATGCGCAGGCCGTGCGCGCGGAACTCGTCGACCACGCCGGCAGCCAGCGGCGCCTCGGGGCCGACCACGGTCAGCGCAATTTTTTCCTTGATGGCCCACTCGCGCAGCGCGGCGGGTTCGGTGATGTCGATGCAGTCGTAGCGCTCGTCGCTCGCCGTGCCGCCATTGCCCGGCGCCACGTACACGCGGCTGACCCGGGCAGCCTGAGCCAGTCGCCATGCGAGAGCGTGTTCGCGGCCCCCTCCCCCAATTACCAGTACCTTCATTCGCGGGCCTTCATTTCTCGCTGTGATTCAACAAACATTCATTCGGCGACGGCTGCTCACTCGGACAGCGAGGCGTTGTGATACACGTCCTGCACGTCGTCCAGGTCCTCGAGCACGTCGAGAAGCTTCTGCATTCTTGCGGCGTCCTCGCCGGTCACGTCCACGGTGTTCTCGGCGCGCATGGTGACTTCGGCCGCATCGGGCTTCAGGCCGGCGGCTTCGAGCGCGTTCTTCACGGATTCGAAGTCGGCCACGGCGGTGAGCACCTCGATGGCGCCGTCGTCGTCGGTGATGACGTCCTCGGCGCCTGCCTCGAGCGCCACTTCCATAACCTTGTCTTCACTGGTGCCCGGCGCAAAGATGATCTGGCCGCAGTGCTTGAACTGGAAGGCCACCGAGCCTTCGGTGCCCATGTTGCCGCCGTGCTTGGAGAACGCGTGGCGCACTTCGGCCACGGTGCGCACGCGGTTGTCGGTCATGGTGTCGACGATGATCGCCGCGCCGCCGATGCCGTACCCTTCGTAACGAATTTCTTCGTAATTGACGCCTTCGAGGTTGCCCGTGGCCTTGTCGATGTTGCGCTTGATGGTGTCGATGGGCAGGTTGACCGCCTTGGCCTTTTCCACCGCCAGCCGCAGCCGGGGGTTTCCGCTCAGGTCGGCGCCGCCGGCACGGGCGGCCACCGTGATTTCTCTGATGGCGCGGGTCCAGAGCTTGCCCCGCTTCTCGTCCTGGCGGCCCTTCCGGTGCTGAATGTTCGCCCACTTGCTATGTCCGGCCATGGCTTTCTATCTCGCTGTCCTGTGTTTCTGTGTCAATCCGAGCAGGCCCCGAGTTTACTGTCCGGCGCACACAACGCCGGTCCCGGGGGGCCGGAATTCGGCTCAATGCTTTTGGTGATAATTGTTCGATGACGCCATCGCCTTCCGTCGGGCCCGGGAATCCCGACGCCCTGCCACCGCACGCACCCTTGCCGCTGTACTACAGCACCGAGGCGGAGCATCAGGCGTTCCTGAGGCGCATCTTCGACAGCACGGCGGCCGACTACGACCGCATCGAAAGCGTGCTGGCCCTGGGCACGGGCCCCTCGTACCGCCGTGCGGCACTGCAGCAGGCCGGGCTCTCGGCGGGCATGCAGGTGCTCGACGTGGGCATCGGCACCGGGCTGGTCGCGCGCGAGGCGCTGAAGCTCATCGGCTCGATGGGCCAGCTCGTCGGCGTCGACCCCAGCGCCGGCATGATGAGCCAGGTCAGGCTGCCCGGCGTCGAGCTGGTGCGCGGCGTGGCCGAGGCCCTGCCCCGGCCCGACGCCAGCTGCGACTTCGTGAGCATGGGCTATGCCATGCGCCACATCAGCGACGTGGCCGCCGCCTTCTCCGAATTCCACCGCGTGCTGCGCCCCGGCGGGCGCGTGGCGGTGCTCGAGATCACCAAGCCCGAGGGCCGCGTCGCGACGGCGCTGCTCAGGGGCTACATGCGCGCCGTGGTGCCGCTGATCGCCCGCGTGATCGGCCGCCAGCGCAACACATCCGAACTGTGGCGTTATTACTGGGACACGATCGAGGCCTGCATTCCTCCCGAGCGGGTGATGCAGGCGCTGGCCGCCGCGGGCTTGCGCGACGTGCGCCGGCACACGAGCCTCGGCGTCTTCTCGGTCTACACCGCCACCAAACCAGAACACACCGTCGAGGCCAGTTGACAGTGCCAGCTCAGGACGAAACCTCCACTTCCCATCTGCGCGTCGAGCGCCTTTCGCTGCCCGCCAGCCTGGCGCTGGCTGCTGGCGGCAAGGCCCCCTTCGCCGCGCTCGGCTACGGCACGCCGCACGGCGTGGCATGGATGCCGACCGTCAACGCACGCGTGCTGTCGGCCACCGGCGCCATGGCCGACGTCTGGCACGTGAGCAACGGCTCGCACGTCAGGTCGGGCACCACCGGTATCGCGCGCTGGCGCACCGACGGGCACTGGCTGCTCGGCGCCATCGACCTCGACGAAGCCGCCGAGAAGCAGGGCCTGGCCGAACTCGCGCACCGCGCCTATCGCGACCTGTTCAAGACGCTCGACCAGGCCGGCACGCCGCACCTGCAGCGCATCTGGAACTACCTGCCACAGATCAACGCCGACGGCGGCGGGCTGGAGCGCTACCGCCAGTTCAACCTCGGGCGGCAGGAAGCCTTCCTCGAAGCAGGCCGCGCCGCCTTCGAGGGGGCCCCGGCCGCCTGCGCGCTGGGCATTCACCAGGGCGCGCTGTCGATCCGCTTCCTGGCCGGTCAGCGCGCGCCGCTGCCGGTCGAGAACCCCCGGCAGGTCTCGGCCTACCGCTATCCCGAAACCTACGGCCCGCGCTCGCCGACCTTCTCGCGCGCCGCGCTGGCGGACATCGGCGACGGCAACATCGCCCTCTTCATCTCCGGCACTGCGAGCATCGTGGGCCACGAGACCGTGCACCACGGCGACGTGCAGGAGCAAACGCGCGAGACCCTGCGCAACCTGCAGGCGGTGATAGCCGCCGCCAACGAACGCTGCAGCGCGAAGTTCTCGCTGGCCGAGCTCGACTGCGTGGTCTACGTGCGGCATCCGTCCGACACCGAGACGGTGCGCGGCATCCTCGAAGGCGCGCTCGGCGCCGATGCGCCGATGGCGCGCCATGCCGTGTACCTCGAAGCCGACATCTGCCGCAGCGACCTGCTGGTCGAGATCGAGGCCCACACGGTCGCGGCCGGTGAACTGCGGGCCTGACCGGTCGTCGTCCGACCGCGCCTCGCCCGACCTACCGATCCAATGACCCGCGTGCTGAGACTTCTCACATCGATTCCGCTCGCGTTGATGCTCTACGCGTTGCTGCTGTTCCTCGGCCTGATCTCCCTGGTCTGGAACCTCTTCGCCATGCTCATCCATCCGGTGATGCCGGCGGGGCCCGCGCGCACGCTGGGCCGCATGACCATCGCCTTCGCCTACCGCATGTTCTGGTGGCTGGCCTCGGTGACCGGCATGATGCGCATCGACGCCACCTGCCTCGACCCGATGCGCAAGGAGCCCGGCGTGATCTTCGTGGCCAACCACCCGACCATGCTCGACGCGCTGCTGCTTGTGGCGCGGTTGCCGCGCAGCGCCTGCATCATGAAGGCCGACCTGATGGGCAACATCTTCCTGGGCGCGGGCGCCCGGCTGGCGCGCTACATCAGCAACAAGTCGGCGCGCACGATGGTTCGCCTGGCGGTGAACGACCTGCGCAACGGCGGGCAACTGGTGATCTTTCCCGAGGGCACGCGCACGGTGACGCCGCCGCTCAACCCGTTCCGCCCCGGCACCACGCTGATCGCCAAGCTGGCGCAGGCGCCCATTCAAACGGTGTTCATCGACACCGACTCGCCCTACCTCGCCAAGGGCTGGCCGCTGTGGCGCGTGCCGCCGCTGCCCATCGTCTTCAGGCTGCGGCTGGGCAAGCGCTTCGCGCCCACGCAGGACAGCGACGTGCTGCAGGCCGAACTCGAACAATACTTCCGACAAAACATGGAGCAGCGCGCCACCGACGCGTCCCCCGAATGCCAGACGCCTCGCGCACACACCTTGTCCTGATCCCGAGCTACAACACCGGCGAGCGCCTGTTCTCCACGGTCGCCGCCGCGCGCGCGCAGTGGAACCCGGTATGGGTGGTGATCGACGGCAGCGACGACGGCACCGGCGAGCGCCTGCAGCAGATGGCCGAGGGCGACCCGGGCCTGCGCGTTTGGGTGCTACCGCAGAACCAGGGCAAGGGCTCGGCCGTGCTGCACGGCCTGCGCGCCGCGAAGGAAGCCGGCTTCACCCACGCGCTGACGATGGACTCCGACGGCCAGCATCCGGCGGACCTGATCCCCGCCTTCATGAGCTCCTCGCTGCGGCGCCCCGAAACCATGGTGCTCGGCCGCCCGGTGTTCGACGCCAGCGCGCCGCTGCTGCGCGTGCGCGGACGGCGCGTATCGAACGGCTGGACGCAGCTCGAGACCCTGTTCGCGGGCGTCGGCGACTCGCTCTACGGCTTTCGCGTGTATCCCGTGGCCGACCTGATCGCGGTGATGGAACGCCAGCCCTGGATGCGGCGCTTCGACTTCGACACCGAGGCTGTCGTGCGGCTGGCATGGCGCGGCGTCAAGCCGGTGAACATCGACGCGCCGGTGAAATACCTCACGGCGGAGGAAGGCGGCGTCTCGCACTTCCGCTACGGCCGCGACAACGTGCTGCTCACCTGGATGCACGCGCGGCTGATGATCGAATTCGTCCTCCGGCTGCCCTTGCTGCTGTTCCGCAAGCTGGCGAAGAAGCCGCCGTTCCAGGACTGATGCCTTGTTCCCTCCCCCAGAGGGAGAGGGTGCAGATGCGCTATGACGCCTCGGCCGCGCCGCCCAGCGCCTTGTAGAGCGTCATCGTCGCGTTGAGCTGGTTCAGCCGGTTCTGGGCCAGCGACACCTCCGCCGTGCGGCGCCTGTCCTTCGCATCGAGCACCGGCTGCAGCGCGGTCGCACCCGCGCGGTATCGCACCTCCGACAGGCGCTCGGCACGCTGCGCCTCCTGCAGCGCCAGTGCCAGCTTTTCGCTTTCGGCGCGAAGCTGCGCACGCGACGAGAGCGCGTTCTCGACCTCCGACAAGGCCGTATAGAGCGACTGCCGGAAGCCCACCACCGCCTCTTCGTACTGCGTCTGCGACACCGCCACGGTCAGGCGCGCGGTGTTCCATTGCAGGAACGGCAGCGTCAGCCCTGCGCCCAGCGTGCCCACGGGGTTCTTCAGCAGCTCGCCCAGCGCGGTGCTCGAGGTGCCCAGCGAGCCCGTCAGGCTCAGCGCCGGATAGAAGCCGGTGCGCGTGGCGTCGACGTTCGCCAATGCGCTGCGCAGCCTCTGCTCGGCGGCACGCAGGTCCGGGCGGCGACCCAGCAGGCTCGCGGGCACGCCGGCATCGATGACGGGCAAGGCGGTGTCGGGCAGCTGCGTCGGCTCGGCGGCCATCTGCTCCGGCGGCTGGTCGAAGATGATCGCCAGCGCGTTGCGCGCCTCCACGCGCTGCTGCAGCAACTGCGTGTGCGCGGCCTCCTGCGTGGCGAGGTTCTGGCCGGCCTGCGCCACGTCCAACCCCGACACCGCACCCGCCGCGTACTTGACCCGCGCCAGCGCGAGGATGCGCCGGCCGTCTTCCATGCCCGCCTCGCTCAGCGCGATGCGCTGGTTCAGGTAGCCGGTCTGCCAGTAGGCGCCCGCCGTGGTGCCGATCAAGGCCAGCGCGGCGGCCTGGCGGTCGGATTCGGTAGCCTTCAGTTCCCATTCGGCGGCGCTGCGCACCGCCGAGAGCCGGCCCCACAGGTCGAGCTCGTAGCTCAGCGTCACCAGCGAACTCGACGCGGAGCCGGCCACGCCGCCACGCTTCAGGTCGTAGCTGCGGCTGGTGTTGGCCTGCCCGACCACGCTCGGCGCGAGGTTCGTGTTCGCCAGCCCGGCCTGCAGCTGCGCACGCTGCACGCGGATGCCCGCCACGGCCAGGTTGTTGTTGGTGCGCAGCGCGTTGTCGATCAACTGGTCGAGCTGCGGATCGTTGAAAGCCTTCCACCAGCCGGAGGACAGCATCGCGGCCGCGCTGCCCGGGCCGGCCGACTGCTGCCAGCCCTGAGGAATCTCCAGCGGGCGCTGCGCACGCTGCTCCGGCTTGAACAGGGTGCACCCGCCCAGCAGCAACACGGCCGCCGCCACCGCCGACGGAAGAAGACGCGCCCTACTCACGAGCCAATGCCTCGATGGGGTCCAGCCGCGCCGCATTGCGCGCCGGCAGGTAGCCGAACAGCACGCCGATCAGCGACGCGCAGAGAAACGCCGAAACCACGGCGCCGATTGAAAAGATCATTTGCCATTGCTTGACGAGAAGCGAGAAGAGGAAGCTGATGCCGTACGAGAGCGTCACCCCGATCAGGCCGCCCACCAGGCACACCAGCACCGCCTCGGTCAGGAACTGCTGCAGCACGTCGCTCTGGCGCGCACCCACCGCCATGCGGATGCCGATCTCGCGCGTGCGCTCGGTCACCGACACCAGCATGATGTTCATCACGCCGATGCCGCCCACCACCAGCGAGATCACCGCGATGAGCGACAGCAGCAGCGTGAGCGACTGGCTGGTGCGCTCCGCCGTCTTGACGATGCTGTCCATGTTGAAGGTGAAGAAATCCTTGGTGCCGTGGCGCAGCGTGAGCAGCTTGACGATGCTGTCCTCCGCCGCCTTGGTCGGCTGGTCGTCGCGGATGCGCACCGTGATGTTGTCGAAGTGCTGCTGCCCGAAGAGACGGCTCGCGCCGGTGCTGTAGGGCAGCCAGATGTTGAGCGACTTGTTGCCGTCGCCGAACACCGTCTTCTTCTCCTGCGCCACGCCGATCACCGTGCACGGCAGGCTGCCCACCAGGATGATCTTGCCCACCGGCTCGGTGCCGTCGGGAAACAGCTTGCGCTTCGTGTTCTGGTCGATCACCACCACCTGCGACTGATGGCGCACGTCGGAGGCGGTGAAGGCCGCGCCGCTGGCCATCTGCATGTCGCGCACGCGGAAGAAACTGTCGCTCACGCCGTTCACCGTGCCGTTGATGTCGACGCTGCGGTAGCGCAGCCGCAGGCTGCGCGAAGTGGTGGGCGTCACGCTGTGCACGTAGGGCTGCACCGTGATGGCGTCGAGGTCCGAAGGTATGAGCGTGCGGATGCTCGTGGCCTTGTCGTCGCCGAAGTCGCGGCCCGGATACACGTCGAGCGTATTGGTGCCGATGGCGCGGATGTCCGACAGCACATAGCGCTTGGCGCCCTCCCCGATGGCCGCGATCGACACCACCGAGGTGATGCCGATGATGATGCCCAGCATGGTGAGCGCAGTGCGCATGCGGTGCGCCATCATCGAGCGCCAGGCCATGCGGAAGGCCTCGGCGAAGCGGGCCCAGCCGGTGCTGAAGCGCGCGATGCCCAGCCTGGGCCTCGTCATCGCCGTGGGGGCTGCAGTATCAGCTTGCGCCGCCTGCGCTGGCGCCGCCACGGTCGGCACGTTGGGGCGGTCGCCCACGATCACGCCGTCGGCGATCTCGATGATGCGCTCGGTGCAGCTCGCCACCTGCATGTCGTGCGTCACGATGATGATCGTGTGCCCCTGCGCGTGGAGTTCGCGCAGGATGCCGATCACCTCCTGCCCGCTGCGGCTGTCGAGCGCGCCGGTAGGCTCGTCGGCCAGGATCACCTGCCCGCCGTTCATGAGCGCACGCGCGATGCTCACGCGCTGCTGCTGGCCGCCCGAGAGCTGGCTGGGCCGGTGCTCGGTGCGGTCGCCCAGCCCCAGCCGCGCGAGCAGCTGGCGCGCGCGCGAGTCGCGTGCCTGGCCGTCGGTGCCGGCGTACACGGCGGGCACCTCGACGTTGCCGGTGGCCGTCAGGTGCTGCATCAGGTGGTAGCGCTGGAAGATGAAGCCGAAATGCTCGCGGCGCAGCTCGGCCAGCGCGTCGCTGTCGAGCGCACCCACGTCCTGGCCCGAGACGGTGTAGGTGCCGGTGCTCGGTCTGTCGAGGCAGCCGAGGATGTTCATCAGCGTCGACTTGCCCGAACCCGAGGCGCCGACGATGGCCAGCATTTCGCCGTTGCCGATGTCGAGGTTCACGTCCTTGAGCACTTGCACTTCCTGCTCGCCCGAGGGAAAGCTGCGGCCGATGCCGCGCAGGGTCAGCAGTGGCTTCTTCGGCTCCTGCGTCATCAGCGCTTGCCCCGTCCGCCGCCACCGTTGTCGCCCGTCTCGCCGCGCTCAGGCACCGCGGAGGCATCGCCGGTGATGACGTTGTCGCCTTCCTTCAGGCCTTCGAGAACCTGGGCCTGGAAGTTGTTCGAAATGCCGACGCGCACCTTGCGCTTTTCCACGGTCTGGTCGGCCTTGAGCACGCGCACTTCCTGGCGACCGTCCTTGTCGCGCTCGCCGAGCGCCGTCAGCGGCACGGTCAGCGCCTGCTTCGCTTCGCCCAGCAGGATGGCGACCTGCGCCGTCATGTCCACGCGCAGCGTGCGGTCTGGGTTGGGCACGTCGAACAGCGCGTTGAAGAACACGGCGTTGTTGATCTTCTCGGGCGAAGGCTGCACCGCGCGCAGCGTGCCGTGATAGCGCTTGTCGGGGTCGCCGAGGATGGTGAAGTACACGGGCTGACCCGGCTTCACCCGCACCACGTCGGCTTCGGACACCTGCGCCTTGACGGTCATGGTCGACAGGTCGGCCAGCTTCATCAGCGTGGGCACCTGGAAGGCGGCGACCACGGTCTGGCCCTCGAGCGTGCTGATGGAGACCACGTCGCCGTCGATAGGCGCGACGATGCGCGTGTAAGAGAGGTTCTGCTGCGCCGAGGCCACGGCCAGCTTCTGCTGGCGGATCTGCGCTTCCAGCGATACAGCATCGGCGCGCAGCGCTCGCAGCTCGGCGTCGGCGCTTTCCATGTCCTGCTTCGCGGCCGCGTCCTGCGCGAGCATTTCCTGCTGCCGCGTCCATGTGAGCTGCGCCTGCTTGACGCGCACTTCCTTCGCCAGCTTCTGCGCCTGCAGGTTGTCGAGCTTGGCCTGCTCCTGCGCCAGGGTGTTCTGCGAGATGACGGGGTCGATCTCGGCGAGCCAGTCGCCCTTTTTCACCGTCTGCCCGAGCACCACCTTCAGCGACTTGAGCTGGCCGCTCACCTGCGCGCCCACCTCGACCTGCTTGAGCGCCTGCAGCACGCCGGTGGCGAGCACCGCGTTCTCGAGATCGGTGCGCTGCACGGTGGATGTGAGGTATTCGCTCTTCTTCGCCGGGCTCAACAACGAAGAGGCAATGACGGCCAGCACGATGAAAACGGCAATGCCGATCAGGTATTTGCGCGATCGCCGGGGCGGGTTATTGGGCATGCAAAGAAAAAGAATGAAGGCGCCAGGGGCAGATTGTTTCGCTCGAGGAATTCGACGCCGAAAAAGAAAAGGAGCTGCGTGGGTTTTCGCACAATCCTAGCTGTGTTTGCTGAAGGGCTTTTAAAGACCCGCGCTGTGTATTGACACCATCCTCTTACAAGCGGACGCACAGCGATTCCTGCCCCGGCCAGATCGTGACTTTAGGCACTGTCTGCACGCGAATTGCACCCCTACATTCGCAATTGGGCAGCGCATTGCAGGCCGCCCACGACAGCAGATGCCAATGGTCCGCGAATATCTTTTTTGCGGCCGGGGCATCTCTTTTTCGACGCATTCAATTAAGGGGAAACAACCATGAAATTCAAACAGTCGAACACGCTGCTGCGCAATGCAGCACTGGCCGGTGCAATTGCAACGCTGCTGGCTTTCAGCGGCGCGGCGAGCGCGGCCCACATGCCGCAGGACAGCGACATGCTGCAGACGACGGGCATCGTCGCCAGCGTCGGCACGCCCGCCTCGAAGATCGGGATGGAAGAAGTCTCGGCCCAGCAAGACCTGCTGAGCCTCGTTGCGCCCGCCGCCGAGCCCGAGAAGGCTCAGCCCGTGAATACCGCCATGGTCAACAGCTGCTCGAGCCGCTGGTACTGGCGCAGCCTGCTGGAAGAAATGGCTTGCGGCTTCTCCGGCCAGGGCTGGTTCAACTGAACCTTGCGACGTGAAAAAGCCGCCCTCGAACGGGGGCGGCTTCGAAAGAGCTGAAGAAGAAGCTCAGCGCGCGCGGCGTGAGCGAAGCAGCAGCGTGATCAGCAGCAGCGACAGCACCACGAACGCGATGAACGACCAGTTCGCCAGCGTCAGGCCGAACAGCGACCAGTCGATCTTCGAGCAGTCGCCGCCGCCGCGGAAGATCATCGGCAGAGCGCGCTTCAGCGGGAAGGTCTCTATCATCCCGTAGAGGTCGCGCCCGCAGGAAACGACTTCGGGCGGATACCACTGCAGCCAGCTCTGCGAGGCCGCCGTGTAGGCACCGCCCAGCGCGGCCAGCAGCGCCAGCACACCGCCCACGACCCGCAGCCCCACGTTGCGGAACGCTCCGGCCAGCCCGGTGAACAGCGCCACCAGCACCAGCGCATAGCGCTGGACGATGCACATGGGACAGGGCTCGAGCCCGACCACGTGCTGCAGGTAGAGCCCGAAGGCCAGCATCAGGACGCAGGCAAGGCAGATCAGCCCGAACGCGCGGCGCGGCGCGCCGAAGTACCAATCGATCAAGGAGATACCCAATCTTCTTCTACGAACACTCTGGCCTTGCGCGGATTGGCGACGACAGTGTCGCCTTCCTTCAAGCCCAGATCGCGGAACTGTTGCGCAGGGAGTTGCGCTTCGATGATGGTTCCGGAGCCCGGATTATCTGGATTCGATTCCGCGGGCTCAAGTTCCAGCCGCGCGATGGGTCCGACGACGATCGCGCGCGACAGCGTGGCGACGATGCCCGAGGCGCCGTTCACGTAGCGTGTCACGTCGATGTCATGCGGGCGCACGTAGGCGCGTGCCTTGGCGTCGCGCGCGCCGCTGTGCTCGGGCGAGTCCAGGCGCATGCCGTCCAGCTGCACCGCGCCGTTGTCGGCACGGCCGTGGAACAGGTTCACGTCGCCCAGGAAGCCGTAGACGAACGGGCTCGCGGGCTGGTCCCACACTTCCTGCGGCGAGCCGACCTGCTCGATCTGACCCTTGTTGATGACCACCACGCGGTCGGCCACCTCGAGCGCCTCTTCCTGGTCGTGCGTGACGAAGATGGAAGTGACGTGCAGCTCGTCGTGCAGCCGGCGCAGCCAGCGGCGCAGTTCCTTGCGCACCTTGGCGTCGAGCGCGCCGAAGGGTTCGTCCAGCAGCAGCACCTTGGGCTCCACCGCCAGCGCGCGGGCCAGCGCGATGCGCTGGCGCTGGCCGCCAGAAAGCTGCGACGGGTAGCGGTCGGCCAGCCAGTCGAGCTGCACCAGCTTGAGCAGGTCGGTCACCTTCTGCCTGATCTGGGCGTCGCTCGGTCGCTCCTTGCGCGGCTTCACGCGCAGGCCGAAGGCCACGTTCTCGAACACGGTCATGTGGCGGAACAGCGCGTAGTGCTGGAACACGAAGCCCACCTGCCGCTCGCGCACGTGCACGTCGGTGGTGTCCTCGCCCGAGAACAGGATGCTGCCGGTGTCGGCCGTCTCCAGCCCCGCGATGATGCGCAGCAGCGTGGTCTTGCCGCAGCCCGAGGGGCCGAGCAGCGCGACGAGTTCGCCCGAATCGACGTCGAGGCTCACGTCGCGCAGCGCGCGAAAGTCGCCGAACTGCTTGCTGATGTTGCGGATTTCGATGCTCATGACTTCTGTTCTTTCTCGTTCACTCAGGCCGCGGAGGCTTCCGGCGGACGCTCGGGGGGCAGCTCGGCAATGGCCTTCATCTCGCGCTCGTGGCGCCATTCGATCACCGACTTGATCACCAGCGTGACCAGCGCCAGGATCGCCAGCAGCGAAGCCACCGCGAAGGCGGCCACCGACTGGTATTCGTTGTAGAGCACTTCCACGTGCAGCGGCATGGTGTTGGTCTGGCCGCGGATGTGGCCCGACACCACCGACACCGCGCCGAACTCGCCCATGGCGCGCGCGTTGCACAGGATCACGCCGTACAGCAGGCCCCACTTGATGTTGGGCAGCGTCACGCGCCAGAAGGTCTGCCAGCCGGTCGCGCCGAGCACGATGGCGGCCTGCTCCTCGTCGGTGCCCTGCGCCTGCATCAGCGGCACGAGCTCGCGCGCGATGAACGGGAAGGTCACGAACACGGTCGCCAGGACGATGCCGGGCACGGCGAAGATGATCTTGATGTCGTGCTCGGCGAGCCACGGACCGAGCCAGCCCTGCGCGCCGAACACCAGCACGTAGATCAGGCCCGCCACCACCGGCGACACCGCGAACGGCAGGTCGACCAGCGTGGTGAGCAGCGCCTTGCCGCGGAACTCGAACTTGGCGATGGCCCAGGCGCCGGCCACGCCGAACACCAGGTTCATCGGCACGGCGATGGCGGCCGTGATCAGCGTGAGGCGGATGGCGCTCCAAGCATCGGGCTCCTTCAACGCATCGATGTACGCGGTGACGCCCTTGCGCAGCGCCTCGGTCGCCACGGCGGCCAGCGGCAGCACGAGGAACAGGAACATGAACCCGAGCGCGAGGCCGATGAGCAGCCAGCGCACCCAGGCGGCTTCGGTGGTGCCGGCCTGGGCGCGGCGAACGACTTTGGAAGGGGCACTCATGTCAGCTTCCCGAACGGCGACGCTGCCAGGCCTGCAGGCCGTTGATGACCAGCAGCAGCAAGAAGGAAATGACCAGCATCACCAGCGCGACCGCGGTGGCACCCGCGTAGTCGTACTGCTCCAGCTTGCCGATGATGATGAGCGGCGTGATCTCCGAGATCATCGGCATGTTGCCGGCGATGAAGATCACCGAGCCGTACTCGCCGATGGCACGCGCGAAGGCCATGGCAAAGCCGGTCAGCAGCGCCGGAGCGATGGACGGGAAGATCACCTTGGTGAAGGTCTGCAGCCGCGTCGCGCCCAGCGAGGTGGCTGCCTCTTCAAGCTCTTTCTCGGCGTCCTCGAGCACCGGCTGCACCGTGCGCACCACGAAGGGCAGCCCGATGAAGATCAGCGCGATCACAACGCCCGCCGGCGTGAACGCCAGCTTGATGCCGTGCGGCTCGAGCAGCTGCCCGACCCATCCGTTGCCCGCGAGCAGCGCGGTCAGCGAAATGCCGGCCACGGCAGTCGGCAGCGCGAACGGCAGGTCGACCAGCGCGTCGACGATGCGCTTGCCCGGAAACTTGTAGCGCACCAGCACCCAGGCCACCAGCAGGCCGAACACCGCGTTCACGATGGCGGCGATCAGCGAGGCACCGAAGGTCAGGCGGTACGAGGCCATCACGCGAGGTGCGGTCACAGCCACCCAGAACTGCTCCCAGCTCAGCGTGAAGGTCTTGAAGACCAGCGCCGACAGCGGGATCAGCACGATCAGGCTCAGGTAGAGGATCGAGAAGCCGAGCGTGATGTGGAAACCGGGCAGTACGCGCTTGGCGCCCCCTGCCCGGTTGGCACGAGAAAAAGGCGCTCCCGCCGACGGGAGCGCCGAAGTGACAGCGCCGCTCATTTACTTTCCGCCGGGGGTGTACAGCTTGTCGAACTGGCCGCCGTCGTTGAAGTGCACCTTCTGCGCTTCGCCGAGGCTGCCGAAGAGTTCCTGCACCGTGAAGAGCTGCAGCGGCTTGAAGGTCGAGGCGTACTTCTTGAGCACCGTCTGCGAGCGCGGACGCAGCGCGTGCTTGGCGGCGATTTCCTGGGCTTCCTCGGAGTACAGCCAGTCGAGATACGCCTTGGCGAGTTCGCCGGTGCCCTTCTTGTTGACGGTGCGCTCGACCACGGCCACCGGGTTCTCGGCCACGATGCTGATCGAGGGGTAGACCGAGTCGACCTTGCCGGTGCCGAATTCGCGGTCGATGGAGACCACTTCCGACTCGAAGGTGATCAGCGCGTCGCCGATGTTGCGCTGCAGGAAGGCGGTGGTCGCGTCGCGGCCGCCGCGTGCCAGCACCGGCACGTTCTTGAACAGCTTGCCGACGAACTCTGCGGCCTGGGCGTCGGTGCCGCCCTTCTTCTTGATGTAGCCCCAGGCAGCCAGGTAGGCGTAGCGGCCGTTGCCGCCGGTCTTGGGGTTGACGATCACGACCTGCACGCCTGGCTTGACCAGGTCGTCCCAGTCCTTGATGCCCTTGGGATTGCCGTTGCGAACCAGGAACAGCATGGTCGACGTGGTCGGCGCTGCGTTCTCGGGGAATTTCTTGTTCCAGTCCTTCGCGACCACGCCGGCGTTGGCGAGGAAGTCGATGTCGGTGGAGGTGTTCATCGTGACCACGTCGGCGTCGAGGCCGTCCGCCACCGCGCGGGCCTGCGCGCTGGAGCCGCCGTGCGACTGGTCGATCTTCACGTCCTTGCCGGTGGCCTTCTTGTAGTGCGCCACGAAGGCCGCGTTGTAGTCCTTGTAGAACTCGCGGGCCACGTCGTAGGAGGCGTTCAGCAGCCCGGTGCCTTGTGCGAAGGCGGTGCTGCCGGCGAGTGCGGAGGACGCCAGCGCGAGCACGGCGACGAAGGTCTTGATTCTGGAAGTCATGTGGTTGCCAGGTTTTCTGAAAATTCACGGCCCGCCGACCATGCGGCGGGCTCGTCGGTCAGCGACTGGAGCAGGGCAAGGCCCAGCGGCCAGTCCCCGTGTCCCGAGTCGATGTTGATGTGGCCAGCATTCTGCATCCGCACGAACTCGCTGCCCCAGGCGCGCGAATACGCGCCCGCCAGTCGGATCGGACAGTACGGGTCGTTGCTGCTGGCCACCACGATGCTGCGGTACGGCAGCGCGGCATACGGCACGGGAGCGAAATCGGAGAGCACGGCGCGGCGCTCGGGGTCGGCGGGTGCGACCAGCAGCGCGCCCTGGATGCGGGCCGCGGCCTCGGGCGGCAGGTGGGCCGTGGCGATGCAGCCCAGGCTGTGCGCCGCGATCACCACCGGGCCGTCGCTCTCCAGCACCAGCTTCGCCAATGTCGAGACCCAGGCTTCGCGCTTGGGCGAGGCCCAGTCGTCCTGCACCACGCGCGCCGCGCCCGGAATGCGCTCCTCCCACAGGCTCTGCCAGTGGCCGGGCCCGGAGTCGCGCCACCCCGGCACGATGACAACACGCGTCTGCATGACTGAGCCGCCCTGCCCGCTTACTTGTTCGGCTGCGGCGTGATGCGCAGGTACGGGCGCACGGCCTTGAAGCCCTTGGGGAAGCGCTCCGCCAGCTCGGCCGGATCCTGGATGGCCGGGATGATGACCACGTCGTCGCCGTCCTTCCAGTTCACGGGCGTGGCGACCTTGTGGCTGTCGGTGAGCTGCAGCGAGTCGATGACGCGCAGGATCTCGTCGAAGTTGCGGCCGGTGGAGGCCGGATAGGTGATGGTGGTTCGGATCACCTTCTTCGGGTCGATGATGAACACGCTGCGGACGGTGGCCGTGGCCGAGGCGTTCGGGTGGATCAGGTCGTACAGGTCGGCCACCTTGCGGTCGGCGTCCGCGATGATGGGGAAGTTGACCGTGGTGTTCTGCGTGTCGTTGATGTCGCCGATCCATTCCTTGTGCTTGGTGGCCGGGTCGACGCTCAGCGCGATGGGCTTCACGCCGCGCTTGGCGAATTCGCCCGACAGCGCGGCGGTCTTGCCGAGTTCCGTGGTGCACACGGGGGTGAAGTCGGCGGGATGCGAGAAGAACACGATCCACGAATCGCCGGCCCACTGGTAGAAGTCGATGGGGCCTTCGCTCGAATCCTGGGTGAAATTGGGGGCGGTGTCGCCGAGACGCAGAGTAGCCATGGTCGCTCCTGGATTGGATGAGAGTCCCGGATTGTGCGAACCCTTGCTTCAATGCCAAACGAATATCTGCTTGTTTGGATATGACGTTTTCCGCATAACGAGGCCGCCCAGCCCCGTGGCGGGCCCGGAGCTAGAACATCCGCATGTCCGCGCTCTGCAGGTGTTCCATCAGGAAGTCGATCAGCTTGCGCACCGCCGGCACCAGCGCCCGCCGCGCCGGGAACACCATGTGCGCGACCACCGGCGGGGGGCCCCAGCCCGGCAGCAGCCGCACCAGCCGGCCGGCCTCCACGTCGGCGCGGCACATGTAGTCGGGCAGCATGGTCGCCCCGATGCCGCCCAGCGCGCCGAACTGCAGCGTGGCGAGGTCGTCCGCCACGTACAGGGGCGTGTGCGAGTGGACGAGGCTCTCGCCGCCGGGGCCTTCCAGCCGCCAGTCGCTGCGCCCTTCCCCGTTGACCGACATGGCCGCCGTGGGCAGCTTCGCCAGGTCGGCCACCGTCTGCACCGGGCCATGCCGCGCCAGCAGCGCCGGGCTCGCCACCAGCACGCCGCGGCTGTAGCCGAAGGTCTTGGCCACCAGCACCGTGCTGTCCTCGATGGCGGGACGCACCCGCAGGGCGATGTCGATGCCCTCCTCGATCAGGTCGACCGGCCGGTTGATCACCTTCATGTCGATGCGCACCGCCGGGTAGCGCTCCATGAACACCGGCATCAGCTGCGCCAGTCCGCTGTGCGCGATGGTGACGGGGCAGCTCAGCCGCACCAGCCCGCTGGGCTCGGTCTGCACCTGGGCCACCGCCTCGGCCGCCGCCTGCGCCGCGTCGCGCATGGCGGAGGCGTGCCTCAGGTAGATCTCGCCGGCCGGCGTGAGCGACAGGCGCCGGGTGCTGCGCTGCATGAGCTGCACCCCGAGGCGCTCTTCCAGCTCCGCCACGCGGCGCGAGAGGCGCGACTTGGGAATGCCCATTGCCCGGCTGGCGGCTGCGAAGCCGCCGCGCTCGGCCACTTCGGCGAAGAAAACCATGTCGTTGAGGTCTTGCATGGCAGTCATTGTCCTGCAGATGGAACGATGTAGGCAAATTTTGGCTACTTATCACCCACTCGGTCGAAAAATAGAATTCCCACATCCGCCGGCCACATTGAGCGCCGACAGCCAACACAGAAAGTGATTGATTGAAATGAAGCTGCTCCACATCGACTCCAGCATCCTCGGCACCAACTCGACCTCGCGCCTGCTCTCGGCCGAAGTCGTGACCGCATGGCGCGCCGCCCACCCCGACACCGCCGTCGAATACCTCGACCTGGCCGTCGACACCCCGCCGCACTTCGGCGCCGACGCACTGGGCATCAAGATCGGCGTGCAAGCCCAGCCCACCGAAGCCCAGGTGCGCGAGAACGCCCTGTCCGAAAAGCTCGTGAGCCAGTTCCTGGCCTCGGACGTGGTCGTCATCGGCACGCCGTTCTACAACTTCTCGATCCCGACGCAGCTGAAGGCCTGGATCGACCGCCTCGGCCAGGTCGGCCGCACCTTCAAGTACACCGACAAGGGCCCCGTGGGCTTGGCCGGCGGCAAGACCATCATCGTGGCCTCCAGCCGCGGCGGCGTCTACTCGACCAGCGAAGGCGGCCAGGCCATGGAACACCAGGAGAGCTACCTCAAGGCAGTCTTCGGCTTCTTCGGCATCACCGACGTGCGCATCGTTCGCGCCGAAGGCGTGGCGATGGGCGATGAAGCCCGCAACGGCGCCCTGGCATCGGCCCGCGCCGACATCCTGGTGGCGACGGCCGAAGCCGCGAACCAGCGCGACGCGGCGATCGCAGCCTGAAGAACGCGCTCCTGCGCGAACAAGAAAGCCGCCCGATGGGCGGCTTTCTTGCGTCCGGGTCGAACCGGGTTCGGTCAGGCAGCGTGGCTCTTCACCCAGGCCACGTACTTGTCCATCCAGCCCTGCAGGAACTTCTTCGAGCCTTCGTTGCCGATGTGGCCCTTGTCGTCGAACAGGTCTTCCTTGGCCTGCAGGAACACTTCGGGCGCGCCCAGCGTAGGCACGTCGAGATACGCCAGGATGTTGCGCAGGTGCTGCTGCGCCAGCGCGGTACCGATGGCACCGACCGAGATGCCGACCACGCCGGCCGGCTTGCCCGCCCAGGCGCTCTGGCCGTAGGGGCGCGAGGCATGGTCGATGGCGTTCTTCAGCACGCCGGGAATGGAACGGTTGTATTCGGGCGTGACGAACAGCAGGCCGTCGGCCGCCGCGATCTCCGTCTTCAGGCGCTTCACGGATGCAGCCTGGTTGCCGTCGTCGTCCTGGTTGTACAGCGGCAGGTCGTCGATGCGCAGGGTTTCGAAGGTGAAGTCCGAAGGCGCGAGGTGCGCCAGCGCGAGGGCCAGCTTGTGGTTGTAGGAATCCTTGCGCAGGCTGCCGACGATGACGGCGATGCGGGTCTGGGCCATGGGTGAAGCTCCTTTGATGAGGGGTCGGAAATGACGAACGCGATTATGCGAAGCGCCCAAGACCTTTTCTGGAAAAGTTCATGCGGCCCCGGGCGAACGGCGGCAAGATGTTGTGCTCCTCCAACCTCATCGAAGCGCAGGACGAATCAGTGATTCAGTCATCCCCCCACTACGACGTCATCGTCGTCGGCCTGGGCGCGCTCGGCGCCGCCACGCTCTACCAGCTCTCGCAGCGCGGCGCGCGCGTGCTGGGCATCGACCAGTTCTCCCCGCCGCACGACCAGGGTTCCTCGCACGGCGACTCGCGCATCACGCGACTGGCCGTCGGCGAAGGCGACGAATACGTGCCCTTCGTGCAGCGCTCGCATGCCATCTGGCGCGAGCTCGAGGCGCGCACCGGCAAGCCGCTCATGACCACCACCGGCGGCCTGATCCTCGCGCCGCGCGACCGCGTCGCCGAGCACCACGGCAAGTCCGACTTCGTGCGCCGCACCATCGCCTGCGCCGAGCGCTTCGGCATCGCGCACGAAGTGCTCGACGCTGCCGGCATCCGCGCGCGCTTTCCGCAGTTCAAGCTGCAGGGCGACGAGATCGGCTACTTCGAGCACGAGGCTGGCTTCGTGCGGCCCGAGGACGCCATCGGCGCCCAACTGGCCGTGGCCCGCGATTCGGGTGCGCAGACGCGCACCGGCGAGCGCGTGGAGGCCGTCGAGCCCGTGGGCAACGGCGACACGCTGCGCGTGCGCACCGCCGGCGCGAGCTTCACGGCCGACCGCGTCGTCGTCGCGGCCGGCGCATGGCTGCCGGCGTTCCTGGGCGCGCAGGCCCGGACCGACTGGCAGGCCGATTTCTCCGTGCACCGCCAGGTCATGCACTGGTTCGACACCGGTAGCGCCACCGCAGACTTCGCGCCCGGGCGCTTCCCCATCTTCATCTGGATGTTCGGCGACGGGCCGGAAGACTACATGTACGGCTTCCCTGCCTCCGATGCGTCGCAGCCCGCGCTCAAGGTCGCGACCGAACAGTACGTGGCCGCCACCACGCCCGACACCATCGACCGCAGCGTGAGCGCGGAAGAAAGCGCCGCCATGTACCGAGAACGCGTGGCCGGCCGCTTCCCGCAGATCGGCGGTCGCGCAGTGAAGGCCCGCGCCTGCATGTACACCGTGACGCCCGATCGCCGCTTCGTGATCGACGCGCTCGAGGGCATGCCCAACCTGCTCGTCGTCTCGGCCTGCTCGGGCCACGGCTTCAAGCACTCGGCCGGCCTGGGCGACGCCATCGCGGATCATGTGCTGGGCCGCGAGAGCACGCTCGACCTCTCGCCCTTTGCCCGCCGGCGGCTGCTGGAGAAGGCGCAGGGCTGAAGCACGCGCCGGCGATCCCGGGCATCATCGCTGCCGATCTTTTTCACTGTCGGATACAGGAGCGAAGCGCGATGAGATTTCTGGTGGTGGGTGCCGGCGCACTCGGTGGTTATTTCGGCGGTCGTCTGCTGGAGGCGGGACGCGACGTCACCTTCCTGCTTCGCCCGCGCCGCGCGGCACAGCTCGCGAAGACCGGACTGGTGGTGCAGAGCCCCTTCGGCAACCTGAACCTGCCCGCCCCCAGGCACGTACTCGCCGACAACATCGACGGCCCCTACGACGTGATCGTGGTCGGCAGCAAGGCCTACGACCTCGACTCGACGATGGATTCCTTCGCGCCGGCCGTCGGCCCCGACACCGTGATCCTGCCTTTGCTCAACGGCATGAGCCACATCGACCGGCTGGCCGAACGCTTCGGCGCCGAACGCGTGCTGGGCGGCCTGTGCATGATCTCCGCCACCCTCGACGACGAAGGCCGCGTGCTGCACCTCAACGACATGCACGGCCTGAGCTTCGGCGAACGCGCGGGCGGCCGCTCGGCCCGCGTCGATGCCATCGCCGCGCAGTTCGCCGGCGCGAAGTTCGATGCCACCGCCAGCGAGAACATCGCGCAGGACATGTGGGAGAAATGGGTCTTCATCGCCTCGGCGGCCGGCCTCACCAGCCTGATGCACGCATCCATCGGCGACATCGTGGCCGCCGGCGGACAGGACGTGGCGCTCTCGATCTTCGACGAGTGCTGCGCCATCGCCGCCCACAACGGCTTTGCTCCGCGCGCCGCCGCCGTGCAACGCGGCCGCGCCATCATCACGGCCGCCGGCTCGCCGATGACGGCGTCGATGTACAAGGACATGGCGCGCGGCGCGGCGGTCGAAGCCGATCACATCGTCGGCGACCTGCTGGGCCGGGCCGCTCCAGGCAACGCGACGGTGCCCACCGTGCTGCGCACCGCCTACGTCCATCTGAAGGCCTACGAGGCACGTCGCGCACGCGAGACTGCCGCCTCTGCCTGACGCAGTCGTGAGAGAAGCGCTGGCCTTCCTGCACACGGCGCAGGTGCACGTGCCGACCTTCGAGCGGCTGGTGGGCGCAGTCGCACCCGAGCTGCCCGTGCGGCACGTCGTGCGTGAAGACCTGCTGGCCGATGCACGCATCGCCGGCGTCGACGACGCCGGGCTCGTCGCCCGCGTTCATGAGGCCATGCGCGAAGCTGCCTCGGGCGGCGCAAGCGTCGTGGTGTGCACCTGCTCGACCATCGGCGCCATCGCCGAACGCACGCCCACCGGCGACGCATTCAGGGCGCTGCGCATCGACCGGGCCATGGCCGACCGCGCGGTGCGCACGGGGCCGCGCGTGCTGATCGCCGCGGCGCTCGAAAGCACGCTGGCGCCGACACGGGCACTGATTCTTTCCGCCGCCCGGGAAGCCGGCGTCGACGTGCGGCCCGCCATGCTGCTCGTCGAGGAGGCATGGCGGCATTTCGAGGCCGGGAACAACGCGCTCTACATCGAGACGCTGGCTTTCTCGATCCGCGCGGCGGCGAAGGCGGCCGACGTCGTGGTGCTGGCCCAGGCCTCGATGGCTCCCGTGGCCGACAGGCTCGCCGACCTAGGCATCGACGTGCTCAGCAGCCCTGCTCCGGGCACCGCGCACGCGGTTTCACTGGTGCGGGCGCTCAGTCCGACTTGAGGATGGTCTCGCCCTTCAGCATCCCCATGTCGCGGATGTTGAAGCGATGCCGCTTCCAGCCTTCCCAGGTGCGACGCATGTTGCCGATGGAGATGAGGTAGTACAGCACCTTGAACATGCCGATCGGCCCGCGCGACGGCGTGCCGCGGTAGATGTCGCCGGCCAGCAGCGTCATCAACCCTTCCTTCACGCGGAACGGGTTGCCCGGGTGCATGAACATGTCGCGGATGGTGGGGTTGGTCACGCGGTAGATGAACCACGAGTACTCGCGCGGCCCCTTGCGCATCATGGCCTCGAAGCCCTTGCGCGCGGCCGCCAGCCCGGCCGGCCGGTCGAGCGCGGTCGCCACCAGCTCGGCGCCGTCGAAGGCGCTGTGCATCGCGAGGTACACGCCCGAGGAGAACATCGGGTCGATGAAGGTGAAGGCGTCGCCCAGCATCAGGTAGCGGTCGCCCGTGGCGTGCGTGCTGGAGTACGAGAAGTTGCCGGTGGCATGCACCGCGTCGTCGACCAGCGTGGCGTTCTTCAGGCGGTCCACCAGCACCGGGCAGGTCGCGATGGTGTCGTAGAAGAACTCCTTGAGCGGCTTGTCCCGCGTCTTCAGGTAGTACGGCCAGCACACGGCGCCCACGCTGGTGGTACCGTCGGCCAGCGGAATGAACCAGAACCATCCGTGAGGAAACCAGCAGATGCTGATGTTGCCTTCCTTCTTGCCCTCCAGCCGCTCGGCGTTGGTGAAGTGGCCGAAGAGCGCGGTGCTGTTGTGGTCGGGGTTCTTTTCCTTGCAGCGGAATTTGTTGGCCAGCAGCGTGTCGCGGCCGGTGGCGTCGACCACGAAGCGGGCGCGCCAGCTGCGGCGCGCGCCATCGTCCATCTCGGCCTTGACCGTGGCGCCGTCGGCATCGAAGGCCACGTCGCGCACCTTGCAGCCCTCGATGGCCTGCGCGCCGCAGGTGGCCGCGTTGCGGAACAGGAGTTCGTCGAGCTCCGAACGGCGCACCTGCCAGGCAGAATCGAGCGACTTGTCCAGGCCCTCGGCGAAGTCGACATAGCTGCGGTGCTCGTGCTCGGGCGAGACGAACTCGATGCCGAACTTGGGCATGCCGATCTTCTCGACCTGGTCGCGCACGCCGAGCTTCTCGAACAGCTCCACGTTCGCGGGCAGCAGCGATTCGCCGATGTGAAAGCGCGGGTGGTGTGCCTTCTCGAGCAGCACCACCTTGCGGCCCTGCCGTGCCAGCAGCGCGGCGACGGTCGATCCGGCGGGGCCTCCGCCGACGACCAGCACGTCGCAGGATTCGTCGGCGGCCTGAGGCGCGGAGGAAGAAGCTTGGGACAAGGACATTCGAAGGCGAGCAACAATGTTTTGACAGTCGTAGAGCATAGCGCGCTGCCTCCCCGTCCCCGCGAACACCGCAAAGTCTGCTAAGCGGCCCGCGGCGAAGAGCAGCACACTGCCGCGCATGAGCCTCCTTCGCACTATCTGCCTCGCCGCCGCCTGCCTCACGGCCACACTCGCCCAGGCCGCCGGCTTCAGCACCATCGAGATACCTGCCGACCGCGAAGGCCCGGCGATGCAGGGTGCCGTGTGGACGCCCTGCGCCGCGCCTGCCGGGGAGATCAAGCTCGGCCGCACCACGATCCAGGGAGTGCGGGACTGCCCGCTCCCGCCAGGAGCCGCCCGCTTGCCGCTGATCGTGATCTCGCACGGCTACGGCGGCTCCTTCCTCGGCCATCACGATACGGCGCAGGCGCTTGCGGAAGCGGGCTTCATCGTCGCTGCCATCAGCCATTCGCAAGACAACTTCCAGCTCCGCGGCGGCCCGGACGACAAGATCGTCGCGCTGGCGACGCGAACCACCGACATCAAGCGGCTGATTGACCACATGCTCCAGAAGTGGCCCGCGCACGGCAGGATCGCGGCCAACCAGATCGGCTTCTACGGTTTTTCGAGGGGCGGCTACACGGGCCTCGTGCTCGCGGGAGCGCGTCCGGACTTCGAACGGCTGCCGCCACTGCCTTCATCCCCGTGCGCAACGGCGCCCGAAGGCAAGGCATGCGAATGGGTGAAGCAGGGCTTCCAGGAACTGCTCGCCACGCCATTGACGCACGACGCCCGCATCAAGGTCGCCGTGATCGCCGATCCAGTCAGCATGCTCTTCGACGCCCAGGGCCTGAAGAACGTGAAGATCCCGATCGAACTCTGGGCCTCGGCCTACGGCGGCGACGGCGTCACGCCCGAGAGCGTCGCCGCGGTACGCCGCAACCTGCCCGTGGCGCCCGAATGGCATGTGGCCGAGAAGGCCGAGCACTTCGGCTTTCTCGCGCCATGCTCGCAGGCTCAGATCGAGGCCAAGGTCGAGATCTGCCGCGACGCGCCCGGCTTCGACCGCACGGCCTTCCACAAGGCATTCAACGCCGAGGTGACGGCCTTCTTCGCCCGCCACCTCGCGCCGAAGCACTGACTGCACCAGCCCGGTTTCAGCCCGCGCGGCGCTGCGACGCCAGCCGACGCACCACAGCCACCAGCCGGTCGACTTCGTCGAAGGTGTTGTAGAAGGCCAGCGAAGGCCGCACCGTGGTCTCGACGCCGAAGCGGCGCAGGATCGGCTGCGCGCAGTGGTGGCCCGTGCGCACCGCGATGCCCTCCTCGTTCAGCGCCTGCCCCACCTCCTCGGTGGTGTAGCCGTCGAGCACGAAGGACATCACGCTGGCCTTGTCGGCCGCCGTGCCGATCAGCCGCACGCCCGGAATCGCGCCGAGCTGCGCCATGCCGTACACGAGCAGGTCGTGCTCGTAGCGCGCGATGTTCTCGATGCCGACCTTGTTGACGTAGTCGATGGCGGCGCCCAGCCCCACGGCGTCGGCGATGTTGCCGGTGCCGGCCTCGAACTTGTTCGGGATCGGCTGGAACACCGTCTTCTCGAAGGTCACGTCGGCAATCATGTTGCCGCCGCCCTGCCATGGGGGCATGTCTTCCAGCACTTCGCGCTTGCCCCACACCACGCCGATGCCGGTCGGGCCGAACACCTTGTGGCCGGAGAACACGAAGAAGTCGGCGCCGATGTCCTGCACGTCCACGCGCATGTGCGAGACCGACTGCGCACCATCGACCAGCGCCTTCGCGCCCGCGCGGTGCGCCAGCTCGACGATCTCCTTCACCGGCACCACCGTGCCCAGCGCATTCGAGACCTGCGTGACGGCAACGATCTTCGTGCGGTCGTTCAGCAGCTTGCGGTATTCGTCGAGCAGCACCTGGCCCGAGTCGTCCACCGGGATCACGCGCAGCTTCGCGCCCGTGGCAGCAGCGAGCTGCTGCCACGGCACGATGTTGGCGTGGTGCTCGAGGTTCGACACGACGATCTCGTCGCCCTCGCCCACGTGCTGCCCGCCCCAGCTCTTGGCCACCAGGTTGATGGCCTCGGTGGTGCCGCGCACGAAGATCACTTCTTCCACCTCGGGCGCGTTGATGAACCTGCGCACGCGCTCGCGGGCGCCTTCGTAGGCGTCGGTGGCGCGCGCGGCCAGCTCGTGCGCGGCGCGGTGGATGTTCGAGTTCTCGTGCTCGTAGAAGTACGCGATGCGGTCGATGACCGACTGCGGCTTGTGCGTGGTGGCGGCGTTGTCGAACCACACGAGCTGCCGGCCATTCACGCGCTCCTGCAGGATCGGGAAGTCGCGCCGCACGGCGTGCACGTCGAACGGCGGATGCTGGCCGCTGCCGGCCAGCGGCACGGCGCCGGGGCCGCGCGGATCGGGCTTCGCCGGCGTGACGAAGCCGCTGGGCAGGCGCACCGCGTCGACGAAGTAGAACTGGGGATTGCTCCCTCTCCCCTTTGGGGAGAGGGTTGGGGTGAGGGGCAACCCCGCACCTTGCGTCGTCCGCAGGCCCTCACCCCGGCCCTCTCCCGCAAGCGGGAGAGGGAGCAAGACCTGCGGAGGCGCAGACACGGCAGAGAGCGCGCCGGCCGGAGGATGCCCGAAAGCGTTGCTCAAGAAGTAGAACGGTGACGCGTCCGCCTGTAGTGCCGAAAGCGCACTCACCTGCTGCGGCACGCCCTGCACCGTGCCACCGGAGCGCGGCTCGAAGGCCGGCGCCACGGAGAGCACGCTGTCGGGCACACCGTTGCCTGCCACCGCATGCGGCACCAATGCCGGCGCGCGGTTCGCGAGCGAAGGCACCTGCGTGGGCGACGCCGGCACCAGGTTGGCGCCCGGGACCTGCCCCTGCGGAAACGGCGTACCCGGCACGCTGGGCCCGAAGCCGGCCGGGCTCGCGAGCGGCGAGCCCGCGGGCGCGACATTGGCCGGAAACTGCGCGCCCGGCACCAGCCCGTTCGCCACGCCGGGCACCGAATCGGGCGGCGTGCCCGGCAGTGCGGAGAACATGGCGCTGGCCATGCGCGCGAGAACCGCCGGATCGAACGGCGCGTCGCCCGGAATCGATGGAGTACTGCTGCTCACAGCGGCTTACTTGTAGGTGTCGGGATAGTCGTGGTACTTGCCGATCTCGACGTCGTCGAGCACCGCCAGCGCGTCGGTGGTCAGCACCGCGAGCGAGCAGTACAGCGAGATCAGGTAAGACGCGATCGCATGGTTGTTGATGCCCATGAAGCGCACCGACAGCCCCGGGCCCTGCTCGCCCGACAGGCCCGGCTGAAAGAGGCCCACCACGCCCTGGCGCTTGTCGCCCACGCGCAGCAGCAGGATCTTGCTCTTGCCGTCGGCCACCGGCACCTTGTTCGACGGAATCAGCGGAATGCCGCGCCAGGTGATGAACTGCGAGCCGAACAGGCTCACCGTCGGCGGCGGCGTGCCGCGGCGCGTGGCTTCGCGGCCGAAGGCGGCAATGGCCAGCGGGTGCGTGAGAAAGAAGGCGGGCTCCTTCCAGACCTTGGTCAGCAGCTCGTCGAGGTCGTCGGGCGTGGGCGCGCCGGTCAGCGGGAAGATGCGCTGCTCTTCCGACACCTGGGCCAGCAGGCCGTAGTCGGGGTTGTTGATGAGCTCGCTCTCCTGGTTCTCCTTGATCGTCTCGATCGTCAGGCGCAGCTGTTCCTTGATCTGGTCGTGCGGGCTGCTGTAGAGGTCGGAGATGCGGGTGTGCACGTCGAGCACGGTGCTCACGGCATTGAGGTAGTGCTCGCGCAGGTTCTCTTCGTAGTCGACGAAGGTGCGCGGCAGCTGGTTCTCTTCTTCGCGCGAGGTGCAGGTGACCTTGATCGCTTCCGGATTCTTGACCTTGTTGACGCGGTAGATGCCCGCCTCCACCGGCACCCATTGCAGCAGGTGCGTGAGCCAGCGCGGGCTGATGGTCTCGAGTTGGGGGACTGTCTTGGTGGCATTGGCCAGCTGTCTTGCGGCGTTGTCGCCAAGGGCGGTGGTACCACCAACTGTTGCGCTCATGAATCAGGGCTCCGTGGTTGAGAAAAAAGTGGCCGCCAGTGTCCGGCGGCCACGGGTTTTCCCTCAACAGGCTATAGCCGCCAAGTTGATTCGTCGCGCAAGACGCGATTGCTCCAGCTGCTCGCAACGCATGAGCAGGCCGACCATGTTGATGCCCAGCGCGGTCGCGAGCTTCTGCGCGGTGACGATCGAAGGAATGACGCGGCCGCGCTCGACTTCGCCCACGTAGGAGCGGTTCAGGTCGGAACGCTCGGCCAGCTCCTCCTGCGACCAGCCCCTGTCCTCGCGCAGCTGACGGATGGTGACACCGAAGTCTTCCACAAACGCTTTCATGCCGCTCCTCCCGTCTTCGGTGCGTTCTGCAAACTTGCCTGCGTGACGCTCGCGCCCGGAGGCACGTCGTCGGTGATCCACACGTTGCCGCCGATGACCGCGCCCTTGCCGAGCGTCACCCGCCCGAGGATGGTCGCGCCGGCATAGATGACCACGTCGTCCTCCACCACCGGATGTCGCGGCAGGCCCTTCTGCAGGTTGCCTTCGGTGTCGGTCGGAAAGCGCTTGGCCCCCAGCGTGACGGCCTGGTAAAGCCGCACGCGCTTGCCGATGACGGCCGTCTCGCCGATCACGACGCCCGTGCCGTGGTCGATGAAGAAGCCCGCGTCGATCTGCGCGCCGGGATGGATGTCGATGCCGGTCTGCGCATGCGCCAGCTCGGCCACGATGCGCGCCAGCAGCGGCAGTCCGAGCTTGTAGAGCTCGTGCGCGAGGCGGTGATGGATCATCGCGAGCACGCCGGGATAGCACAGCAGCACTTCGTCGACGCTGCGCGCGGCCGGGTCGCCCTGGTAGGCGGCGAGCACGTCGCTGTCGAGCAGGCGGCGCAGGCCGGGCAGCGCATTGGCGAAGCGGCGCACGGCCTCGGTGGCGGTGTCGTCGATCTCGCTCGCGGGGCGCGGCTCGTGACGCGCGTTGAAGTTCAGCTCCAGCCGCGCCTGCACCAGCAGCGCCTGCAGGGCAGCGTCGAGCGTGTGGCCGACATAGAAGTCCTCGCTCTCGTGGCGCAGGTCCGGCGGGCCGAGCCGCATCGGAAAGAGCGCCCCCTTCAGCGACTCGACAATCTGCGTGAGCGCGTCGCGCGACGGAAACTCGCGGGCGCCGGGCTCTCGCGAGCGGCGCTGCGAGTCGCGCCATTCGTCGCGCACGCCATGCAACGCGCGCACGATGTCGCTTACCTCGAAATGGGCCATGTATGTTTTCTCCCGGGAACGTCTTGTAGGGGTGTGCTCAGTCCTGCACCCACGGCAGCCTGTGGAAGCGCCAGCCGTCGGCGACGCCGCGGTGCTGGTGCTCGTCGATCTCGCCCTCGAAACCCTCGAGGACATTGAAGACGTTCGTGAAGCCGGCCTTCGCCGCCGCTTCGGCTGCCAGCGCGGAGCGCTTGCCGCTGCGGCACAGCAGGAGCACGACGGCTTCCTTGCCGCCGTCCTTGGCCAGCTTTGCCTCGAGTTCGCGCACGAAGCGCGGATTGCGCGTGAGCGCCGTGCCAGTGGCCCAGGCCACGTGCTGGCTGCCGGGCACATGGCCGACGAACTTGCGCTCTTCACCGGAACGCACGTCGACCAGCACGGCCTGGCCCTTCTGCACCAGTTCCCAGGCCACCGGCGGCCTGACGCCACCGGCATAGGGCAGATCGTTCTCGGCGGCGGACGCGCGCGCCTGTTCCAGTGCTTCGGGCAAGGCGATGACTTCTTCTTCAACTTCCACTGACATGCTGTGAGGCTCCTGTTGTGCGTTGGATACGCCTTTGATGGCGATAACCATCACTGTAGGAGCCGGGCGCCGAAGCTCAAACAACTGAAAAGTCGATTCCTAACAACCATCCGATCTATAGAAGACGGGCTCAGGCAGCCTCTCCGGCGGCCTCCGCGGCGCGCACGGCCGGGGCGGTCAGGTCCACGCTCCTGGTGCCGTCCACGCCGTACGGCACGTCACCGGCGATGGTCACGCGGCGCACCACGCGGTGCTGGTCGCCGTAGTCGTTGATCGCGTAGTGCTGGGTGGCCCGGTTGTCCCAGATCGCCACGTCGCCCTGGGTCCAGCGCCAGCGCACCGTGTTCTCGAGGCGGTGCACGTGGCTTTGCAGCACGCTCAGCAGATGGCCGGAGTCCTGCGTGGAATGACCCGCCAGCCGCTTCACGAAGTGGCCCAGCACCAGGCTGCGCTCGCCGGTCTCGGGGTGCACGCGCACCACCGGATGCTCGGCCTCCAGCAGGCGGCGTGTGAACACGTTCCTGTAGCGTCTGGTGCCCTCCTCGTCGAGATCGGAGGGCGAGCGCGAGGCGGCATAGTCGTAGTCGTTGCCATGGATGGCACGCAGGCGGTCGGCCAGCGCCTTGAGGTCGTCCGGAAGGCTCTCGTAAGCCGCCACCGTGTTGGCCCAGACCGTATCGCCGCCATAGGCCGGGATCACCACCGCGCGCAGGATCGAAACCTGCGGATAGGCAACCTCGAAGGTCACGTCGGTATGCCACGAATTGGCGCGGCCGCCATGGCGCGAGTCGAGCTCCAGCAGCCGCGTGCCGTCCTTCGAAGGCACGGTCGGATGCGGCACCAGCTCGCCCCACAGGCGCCCGAAGGCCTCCTGCTGGGCGTCGTCGAGATGCTGCTGGCCGCGGAAGAAGAGCACCTTGTGTTTGAGCAGTGCAGCCTTGATGGCACCGAATACCTCGGGCTGCAGCGCACCCGAGAGGCGCACGCCGCGCACCTCGGCGCCGATGTGGCCGGCCTGGCGGACTATGTCGAGTTCGTGGCCCTGCGCGTGCTGCACGGGGGCTGCGGAAGAAAGAATGGCGCTCATCGGAGGTCCTTTTTCGGAGGGATCCGGAAGATTCTGCGAGGCGCCTGGTGGGGGAGGAAGGAAGGTGTTTGCAGTTTCTAATGCGTGGGCCGACTAAGCGGGCCTCCCATGGAGAACTGACAAAAGAAAACCCGCCGTGGCGGGTTATCGGGTCAGGTTGGCCTGTCAGGGCTTGTCGCGCTCGTCTCGCACCCTCTTCAGCCGAAACTCCGCTTCGCTGGCGGAGAGTCGCCCTTCTGCGACCAGCTTCTTGAGCCTTCGCTCATCCGCGCGGTTCAGCGCGTCTTTTAGAAGGGTCATCTTGCGGTCTCGGCAAGGGTGGCATTCGTAGAAGCTAGAGGAACCCGCAACGACCTTCATCTTGGCGTCGTACTCCGCCGTGGCGATTCGTCCCGTGGGCTCGATACCCATGGCAAGTATCCGCCCGTTCTTGAACGTAACGAACGCCTCCCCTTCACACCCGGTGGTATCCACTTTCTCGGGGTCGTACCCCCTCCACAAGACTCTCCGCATACGGCGCAAGGCATAGCGGACATCCTCCTCTGTCAGCACGACGTCGTCGCAGTCCAGAAAATCTTTGTTCTCCCATGCACTTCGGTGCGAAGGAAGTGTGATCTTCACCGTTTGCACGTAGGCGATGGGGTATCGCGGATCAGCGGCATGGGCTGAAGATATTCCTGCCGCCCCAACCAGAGCACTGGCCACGAGATTGTTGATCTTGCGCATCAAGGCCCCTTGCGCGCTGAGCGCGCCTTCTGCAGCAGGAGTTCCGCTTCGGCAGAAGAGACTCGTCCCTGCGCCACCAGTTTCTTCAGCCTGCGCTCATCGGCGCGATCGAACGCATCCTGCAGAAGGATCATCTTGCGCGTCCTGCACGGACCGCACTCGTAGTAGCTTTCAGGAGCACCGGTAGGTTCGAGTTTCGCGTCCGCTTCGAAGATGTTGATCCTCCCCGTGGGCTCGACCCCGATGACGATGATCTTTCCATTGCTGAAAGTGACGGAAGCACCTCCCGAGCACCCTGTCCGCTCCGTCTTCTCGCTGAAAAAAGCCTTCTCCGTGACCCTGCGTATGTGCCGCAGCGCATATCGCACATCATCTTCAGTCAGGACAACATCGGAGCAATCCAGGAGATCCTTGTTCTCCCACACAGACCCATTGGAGGGTTCTACGACCTCGATCTTCTTTACTGAATCAAGCGGGTATCGCTTGTCAGCCGCGTGAGCCAAGGCGCCTGCTGCAGTCGCAACCAACGCCGCCAGAAGCATGCCGATTCTTGTCATGGTGTGGGTATGGGGAGTGTCCAGTTCGCGCCTTGCGCCTCGGTAATGTTTTTTCTGCTGACATCCGGGTGACGAAACACTTCGCTCGCTGCGAGGTGCATCGACTCTTGGAGTACGTGAACAAGCCATGAAAGCGCTTGGTTCTGAGCAGCTGTCGGAGTCGGAAAGACCCCAGCGTCGCCCCGCAGCCTCTCCAGCGACATTCTCTTCTGCCTGGAATCGGGCTCGAATCCCTCCGGCAATCTTGCCCGCCCCACCATTTCGATCCCTATGGCTTCCATGTTGCTCGGATAGCGGTCTGCTGGCGCCTTGCGCATCTCGATCCTATGCATTGCCGTTGCCCCAACTTTTTCTGGAAAGTCACTTAGCGTGCACGTCGGTATGACCAGACATCGTGCCTGCAACGGCCCCACATGATTCGTCCTCTGATAGATCGCCGCCGTCTGATAAATCGTCCCATCCTTGTCGATGAGAAAGTGCGCCCCGTTCGCCTTGGGCCGCTTGTAGCTGTTCAATGAAGACGCCGAAGTATCGGCGTCCGTCTGGTGCACCACGATGCCGGTGATTGCCCCGGCCCTCTTCCCTCGCTCGATCTGCAGACTGCGGGCATGCCTCACTCGCGCGTGGCTGATCATTCCATGTTCGTCAATTTCAACGAGCATGCGGTTCCTCCCTGAAGTGTTTGATTGAATGCACTTGCGAACTCGTGGTCACGCATCGATGTGCGGAACACGACTTCGCGGCGCATGCTATGGCGACGACTTCAAAGGAGATTCAGGTCTTTAAAAGATTTGGATGATTTCCAAAATTCAGCACAGTCGATGAATTCGCGCCCTGTAAACCGCTGAAAACACCGGCGCCAGAAAAGAAAAACCCGGCGCCATTACAGCGCCGGGTCGTCGCAGATGCCCGAGGGTCCGTCAGAGCTTCGCGATCGAAACCTCGGTCGACTTCACGAGTGCGACCACGTCGGAGCCCACCTTCAGCTGCAGCTCGTCGACCGAACGCGTGGTGATGACCGAGGTGACGATGCCCCAGGCGGTTTCGACATCGACTTCGGAAACGACGTCGCCGCGGATGATTTCGCGGACCTTGCCCTTGAACTGGTTGCGCACGTTGATAGCTTGGATGGACATGATGGGTTCTCTTTCAGGTTGAGGAAATTCGTTGAGGAAAAGCACAGCAGACGCCGATCAGACGATCTCGGCGACGTCGTCGAACGCCAGCCTCGGACCACGCTCGAAGGTGCCGGCGTGGTCGGCCACGCCGAGGTTGACGAGGAAGTTCGCGCGATAGCGTCCGTCGGGGAAGAAGGCCTTGTCGACCAGGTCCGCGTTGAAGCCCGACTGCGGGCCGGCGTCGAGCCCGAGGGCGCGCGCCGCGAGGATCAGGTACGCGCCCTGCAGGCTGCTGTTGCGGAAGGCGGTGGCCTGCGCAGCGTCGGCGCTCTTCTCGAAGAAGGGCTTGGCGTCGTAGGCCGGGAACAGGCTCGGCAGGTGCTCGTAGAAGCGCGTGTCGTGCGCCACGATCACCGTGACGCCGGCAGCCAGCGTCTGCGCGGTGTTGCCCGCGGACACGGCCGGCTTCAGCTTCGCCTTGGCCTCCTCGCTGCGCACGAACACGTAGCGCGCCGGCTGGGCGTTGTAGGCGGTCGGGCCCCACTTGAGCAGGTCGTAGAGCTTGTGGATGACCTCGTCGGTCACGGGCACGGGCTTGAACGCGTGCACGGTGCGGGCCTTGCGGAACAGCTGGTCCAGCGCGGCTTCGGGAATGGCTTGCAGTGTGGTCATCGGGTTCTCTTTCTTTCGTGGAACACCGCGGAACCGGCTTTGCCGGGCCGCAGGTGTTGCCCCCGGAAGGGGGTTGGCGAAGCGACACGAAGTGCGCGCAGCCTGGGGGAGAGCTTCATGCTGCGGCGAGCGCCTGGTCGAGGTCGGCGATCAGGTCGTCGATGTGCTCGATGCCGACCGACAGGCGCACCGTGTCCTCGGTGACGCCGGCGCGGGCCAGCTCCTCGGGCGACAGCTGCCGGTGCGTGGTCGATGCCGGATGCGTGGCCAGCGAGCGCACGTCGCCGATGTTCACGAGGCGGGTGAAGAGCTTCAGCGCATCGAGGAACTTCGCCCCGCCCTCGCGACCCGAGCCGATGCCGAAGGTCAGCACGCCGCTGGCCTTGCCGCCCAGGTACTTCTTCGCGAGCGCGTGGTCGGGGTGGTCTTCGAGCGCCGCGTAGTTGACCCACTTCACCGCCCTGTGCGTCTTCAGGTGCTGCGCCACGCGCAGCGCGTTGTCGCTGATGCGGTCCACGCGCAGCGCCAGGGTCTCGATGCCCTGCAGGATCAGGAAGGCATTGAACGGCGAGATGGCCGCGCCCGTGTTGCGCAGAGGCACCACGCGCGCACGGCCGATGTAGGCGGCCGGGCCCAGCGCGTCGGTGTAGACCACGCCGTGGTAGCTCACGTCGGGCTCGTTCAGGCGCTTGAAGCGCTGCTTGTGCTCCGCCCAGGGGAACTTGCCCGAATCGACGATCGCGCCGCCGATGCTGGTGCCGTGGCCGCCCAGGTACTTGGTCAGCGAATGCACCACGATGTCGGCACCGTGCTCGATGGGCCGGCTCAGGTACGGCGAAGGCACGGTGTTGTCGACGATCAGCGGCACGCCGTTGCGGTGCGCGATCTCGGCGATGGCCGCGATGTCGGTCACGTTGCCGGCCGGGTTGCCAAGCGACTCGACGAACACAGCCTTGGTCCTCTCATCGAACAGCTTCTCGAAGCTCGACGGATCGCGGTGGTCCGCGAAGCGGGTGGTGATGCCGAACTGCGGCAGCGTGTGGGCGAACAGGTTGTAGGTGCCGCCGTAGAGCGCAGTGCTGCTGACGATGTTGTCGCCGGCCTCGGCGATGGTCTGGATCGCGTAGGTCACGGCCGCCTGGCCCGAGGCCAGCGCCAGCGCCGCGATGCCGCCTTCGAGCGCCGCCACGCGCTGCTCCAGCACGTCCTGCGTCGGGTTGTTGATGCGGGTGTAGATGTTGCCCGGCACCTTCAGGTCGAACAGGTCGGCGCCGTGCTGGGCGCTGTCGAAGGCATAGGCGACCGTCTGGTAGATCGGCGGCGCCACGGCGCGGGTGGTCGGGTCGGGCGAATAGCCGGCGTGCACCGACAGGGTTTCGAATTTCCAGTTCTGCGACATGCGACTGCCTTTCAAATGGGCTGATGGATGAAGAGGCTCGTCAGATCGCCCAGCGCAATGCATGCGCGGGCGTGGCGAGCCAGCTGGCGTCGGTGCTCTCCGCTTCGGTCTCTTCGGACTTCTGCAGCACCCTGTCGAGGATTCGTTTTTCGATGGCGGCGAATGCCGGGTCGCCCTGCGAGCGCGGACGGGCCAACGCGATGTTCTCGTCGAGGGCGATGCGGCCGTCCTCGATCAGGATCACGCGGTCGGCCAGCGCCACGGCCTCCTGCACGTCGTGCGTCACCAGCAGCGCGGTGAAGCGATGGCGCTGCCACAGGTTCTCGATGAGGCGATGCATCTCGATGCGCGTGAGCGCGTCGAGGGCGCCCAGCGGCTCGTCGAGCAGCAGCAGGCGCGGGTGGTGCACCAGGGCGCGGGCCAGTGCCACGCGCTGGCGCTGGCCGCCCGAGAGGCGCGCCGGCCATTCGTTCTCGCGGTCGGCCAGGCCGACCTGCGCCAGCACTTCCTTGCCGCGCGCCTTGGCATCGTTCGGCAGGCCCAGCGTCACGTTGTCGAGCACGCGCCGCCATGGCAAGAGGCGCGCCTCCTGGAACATGATCCGGGTGTCGTCGTGCAGGCCGTTCACGGCCTTGCCGTCGGTGTAGAGGCCACCGGAGCTCGGCTCCTCGAGGCCCGCGATGAGCCGCAGCAGCGTGCTCTTGCCGCAGCCGCTTCGCCCGACGATGGCGATGAACTGGCCCGGCTCGATGGTCAGGCGGGTGTTGCGCAACACCTCGCGCGCGCCGTAGCGCTTGTGCAGGTTGCGCGCCTCGAGGCGCACGCCGCCGGCAATGGCTTGCGGCTGAGCCTGGGGCTGGATGTCTTTCAGTACGGCACTCATGGTTTCTTCAGGCTCCGGGCTTGAACAGCGCCACGTTCAGCGCATCGATTTTTCTTGGCAGCAGCTTCTCGGCGAGGAAGGCGTCGGCGATGCGCTGCTGTTCGCCCAGCCCCTCGGGCACCACCGGCCGCACCGCGTAGCTGCGGCGGGCGTTGGCCTGCTCGATGGTCGCGGCGTCCAGCCCCCACACGGGCGACAGCAGCGTGGCCGCCTCCTTCGGGTTCTGCTTGACCCACTTGCCGGTCTTCTCCAGTTCGGCGTAGACCACGCGCAGCACGTCGGGCCGCGCCTTCGCGAACTTGCTGCTCGCGAGGTAGTAGCGCTGGTACGACGCGATGCCCGCGCCGTCGGCCAGTACACGCACTTTCGACTGGCGCTGGGCCGCTGCGAGGAACGGGTCCCACACCACCCAGGCGTCGATGGCGCCCTTCTCGAACGCGGCACGGCCGTCGGCCGGCGTGAGGTAGGCGGGCTCGATGTCCTTGAACGACAGGCCGGCCTTGTCGAGCGCGGCGATCAGCAGGTAATGCGCGCCGGCCGCCTTCGCGAAGCCGACCTTCTTTCCCTTGAGGTCAGCCACGGTCCTGATGGGCGAGTCCTCGCGCACCACGATGGCCTGCGCCGATGGCGAAGGCGCCTCCTGCGCGAGGAAGGTCAGGTCGGCACCGGCCGCCTGGGCGAACACGGGCACCGTGTCGGCCACGTCGGCGCTGATGTCGAGGTTGTCGAGGTTCAGCGCCTCCAGCAGCGGCAGGCCGCTGGTGAACTCGTGCCAGCTGAGCGCAACGTTCAGCGGCGCGAGCTGCTTCTCGAGCACGCCCTGCGCCTTCAGCACCGCGATGAGCGTCGACGACTTCTGGTAGCCGAGGCGCACGGTGACAGGCCGGCTGGCCACGCCCTGCGCGAGCACTGCGCCCGAGCCGAGCGCGGCGAGCGTCGCGATGGCGGCGCGGCGGGAGATCGATGTAGATGAAGAGTGCGTCATTCCCCTGCCCTCACTTCGCCTTCTTCTGGTAGCCGGGGTGCCAGCGCAGCCACCATTGCTCCAAGCCGCGCGCGAACAGGTCGGCCAGCTTGCCGAGCAGCGCGTACAGCAGGATGCCCACCAGCACGATGTCGGTCTGCAGGAACTCGCGGGCGTTCATCGTGAGATAGCCGATGCCGGCCTGCGCCGAGATGGTCTCGGCCACGATCAGGATCACCCACATCAGGCCCAGCGAGAAGCGCAGCCCCACCAAGATCGAGGACAGAGCCCCCGGCAGGATCACCTCGCGGTACAGCTGCCAGCGCGAGAGGCCGTAGGTGCGCCCCATCTCGATGAGCTGCGGATCCACGTTGCGGATGCCGTGGAAGGTGTTCAGGTAGATCGGGAAGAACACCGACACCGAGATCAAAAACAGCTTGGCCGACTCGTCGATGCCGAACCACAGGATCACCAGCGGAATCAGCGCCAGCGCCGGAATGTTGCGCACCATCTGGATGGTGGAGTCGAGCAGCGTCTCGAAGAACTTCACCGAGCCGGTCAGCAGGCCCAGCGCCAGCCCTGCTCCGCCGCCGATGGCCAGCCCCGCGAGCGCACGGCCCGCGCTGACCTTCACGTGCGTCCACAGCTCGCCGGATGCCGTGAGGTTCCACGCGGCCTTGACCACGTCGATGGGCGCCGGCAGCACACGCGTGCTGAGCCAGCCCAGCGACGACGCGATCTGCCAGAAGACGATGAGCCCCACCGGCACAAGCCACGGCACCAGCCGCTTCGCCACGTTGACGGCGAAGGCCTTGAACGCGCTGTTGCCCGCCTCCTCGGCCGGCACGACGGCCGGCAGTTCCTGAACCTGTTCAGTCATGGCGATCCTTCAGCTTTGGGAAACGAGCCGAGAAGGCGCGTCTAGGTTGGCGACGACCTCGCCGAAAGGTCCGCTCAGCGAGCCGCCGGCCAGCTGCGTCTTCGCCTTGCGCGAGAGCAGCGGGAACACCAGCTCGGCGAAGCGATAGGCCTCCTCCAGATGCGGGTAGCCCGAGAGGATGAACTTGTCGAGCCCGAGCGCCGCGTATTCCTCGAAGCGCGCCGCGACGGTCTTCGGGTCGCCGACCAGTGCCGTGCCCGCTCCACCGCGCACCAGGCCCACGCCGGCCCAGAGGTTCGGGGCAATTTCCAGCTCGGCGCGGCTGCGCTTCGCACCGCCCGCATGCAGCGCGGCCATCCGGCGCTGTCCTTCGGAATCCATGCGCGCGAAGGCGGCCTGCGCGCGGATCACGGTCTCGTCGTCCACGCGGCTGATGAGTTCCTCGGCGGCCTTCCAGGCGGCATCTTCGGTCTCGCGCACGATCACGTGCAGGCGAATGCCGAACTCGACCTTGCGGCCCTGGCGCTGCGCGCGGGCCCGCACGTCGGCGATCTTCTTCGCGACCTCGGCGGGCGGCTCGCCCCAGGTGAGGTACGCGTCGACCTGCTCGGCAGCGAGGTCGTGCGCGGCGGCCGAGGAGCCACCGAACCACACCGGCGGATACGGCTTCTGCACCGGCGGGTACAGCAGCTTCGCGCCCTTCACGCTCAGGTGCTTGCCCTCGTAATCGAAAGCCTGCCCGTCATGGCTGCGCGCGATGATCTCGCGCCAGATGCGAATGAACTCGGCCGACTGCTCGTAGCGCGCCGCATGGTCGAGGTACACGCCGTCGCCCTCGAGCTCGGCCTGGTCGCCGCCGGTCACGAGATTCACGAGCAGGCGCCCGCCCGAGAGCCGGTCGAAGGTCGCGGCCATGCGCGCGGCCAGGCTGGGCTGGTGCAACCCGGGGCGCACCGCCACCAGGAACTTGAGCTTCTTCGTCGCGCCGATCAGGCTCGAAGCGATCACCCAGGGGTCTTCGCACGAGCGGCCCGTCGGGATCAGCACGCCTTCGTAGCCGAGGTTGTCGGCCGCGCCCGCGATCTGCTGCAGGTAGGCCAGGTCGATGGGGCGCGCACCCTCGGTGGTGCCGAGGTAGCGGCTGTCGCCGTGCGTGGGGAGGAACCAGAAGATCTGCATCACGCGACTCCAGCGCCGGCGGCTTCGAGCACATTGATCTTCTTCGGGATCAGCTTGAGCTCGAAGAAGGTGTCGGCGATCTTCTGCTGCTCGGCCAGGATGGCCTTGGTGATCGGCGCCGTGCCGTAGGCCGAACGGTTCACCGACAGTTCAGCCACGGGCTTCGGAAGACCCCAGAGCGTGGCCAGCTCGCCGGCCAGATCGCCCTTGTTGGCGGCGCCCCAGACGTCGACCTTGTTGAGTTCCTCGATCGCGATGGCCAGCACATCCGCGTTCTTCGCCACGTAGTCGAGCGAGGAGAAGTAGTAGGCGCGGTTGCCGACCACGCCCGTGGCATCGGCCAGCACGCGCGCCTCGAGCGACTTCTCGGCCGCGGCGAGGAACGGGTCCCAGATCACCCATGCGTCGACCGAGCCCTTCTCGAAGGCGGCGCGCGCATCGGCGGGCGGCAGGTAGACCAGGTTCAGGTCGGCGAACGCGAGGCCGTGCTTCTCGAACAGCTTGACGATGAAGTAGTGGACGTTCGAGCCCTTGTTGAGCGCGATCTTCTTGCCCTTGAGCTCGGCCACGGTCTTGATGGCGGAGCCCTTGGGCACCAGCACCGCCTCGGACTGCGGACGCGGCACGGTCGCGCCCACGTAGGCCAGCGGCGCGCCGGCGGCCTGCGCGAAGATGGGCGGTGCCTCGCCCACGTCGCCGAAGTCGATGGAGCCGACGTTCAGCGCCTCGAGCTGCACGGGGCCGGCGGTGAACTCGGTCCACTTCACGCTCACGCCGAGCGGCGCCAGGCGCTTCTCGAGCGTGCCGCGGCCCTTGAGCAGCGTGAGGTAGCCCTTCTGGTGGCCGATGCGGAACTGGCGCGCGGGCGCCTGCGCAAGTCCGGCGAACGAGGCGGGCAGCGCGATGGCGGCGGCCGCGCCCTGGATCAGGCGGCGGCGGGGAATGGAGATGCGTGTCATGGTTGTGCGGGAACGATCCGTTGGATGCCTGTGCCTCAGGGCTGCGCCGTGACCACGGCGTCGCTGACCTTGATGGGCTTGGGAATGAGCTTCAGCGCGAAGAAGGTGTCGGCGATCTTTTGCTGGTCGGCCGCGACGGCCGGGGTGATCGGCTTCACGTTGAATTCGTAGCGGCGCAGCGCCAGCTCGACCACGTCGACCGGCAGGCCCTGCAGCGGAGCGATGAGCTCGGCCGCCTGGCGCAGGTTCTTCTTGAGCCAGATGCCCTGCTCCACCGAGTCGGCGAACAGTGCGTCGATGACCTTCGGGTTGTTCTTCACGAAGCCGCGCTCGCCCAGGTAGTACTGGTAGTTGTTGACCACCTCGGGCGTGCCGTCGGCCAGCACGCGCGCGCCGGTTGCCTTCTCGGCGGCTGCCTGGAACGGATCCCAGATCACCCATGCATCGACGTTCCTGCTCTCGAAGGCGGCGCGGCCGTCGGCGGGCGCGAGGTAGACGGGCTGGATGTCGGAGAGCTTCAGGCCGTTCTTCTCGAGCTGCTTCACGAGCAGGTAGTGCACGTTGCTGCCCTTGTTGAGCGCGACCTTCTTGCCCTTCAGGTCGGCAACCGACTTGATGGGCGAATCCTTCGTGACCAGGATGGCCTCGGCGCGCGGCGCGGCAGGGTCGTAGCCGAAGTAGACGAACTTGGCGCCCGCGGCCTGCGCGAAGATGGGCGGCGCCTCGCCGACATAGCCGACGTCGACCGCACCGACGTTCAGGCCTTCGAGCAGTTGCGGGCCGGCCGGGAACTCGACCCACTTCACGCCGAAGCCCAGCGGCGCGAGCTTCTTCTCGAGCGTGCCCTGCGCCTTCTGCAGCACGAACAGACTGGCCGACTTCTGGTAGCCGATGCGCAGCTCGCCCTTGCCCTGGTTGCCCTGGGCGTGGGCCGAGGCCGCGGAGATGAAGCTGACGATCAGCGCGATGGCACTGACCACGATGGCGCTGATCAGCAGATCGCGCAGGCCGCGCCAGAAGGAGCGGGGCTGCACGTCGAGCACGGAGTCTTCGGTTGCGACGGGGTTCATGCGTGGATTCCTTGGTCTGCAGAAACTTCAGGCAAAGCCATCCCCTCGCCGCATACAGGCGGCTTCGAAAAGAGGATGGGGATGGGTCTGGAGGGAGCCGGGTTCGTTGAAGAACCCGCTCGTCAGACGCTACATCGCACGCGGGAAAACGGCACCGGCTCGAAGCCGTGCGTGGCAGGCAGCTTCAGGCCCTCGGTAGCCAGTACCTCGACGGCCTCGTTGAGTCGTTCGGCCAGGTCGTTGTGCACCTGGTAGGCGTTCTCGGGCGTCAGCGCGATCTGCGATTCGCTGGCGTACACGCCCGGCAGGATGTGGCGCGCCGACAGCGACTGCAGCACGGGGCGCAATGCGTAGTCGAGCGCAAGCATGTGGTGCGGGCTGCCGCCGGTGGCCAGCGGCAGCACCGTCTTGCCCTTGAGTGCGTTCTGCGAGAGCAGATCGAGAAAGACCTTGAGCAGGCCGCTGTAGGCCGCCTTGTAGACCGGCGTGGCCACCACGATCACGCGGGCCGCCGCCACCTGGGCGATGGCCTGCTCGATGGCCGGGTTGTTCCACTCCGCCAGCAGCAGCGCCTGCGCGGGCAGCTCGCGCACGGCGAGCCGCTCGATCCGCGCATGACGCTGGGCCAGCCTCTCGCCCACCGCGTCGAGCAAGGCGGTGGAGCGGGACGGGGCCGTGGGGCTGCCGGCAATCAGGAGAACGGACACGGGAGACTTTCTGTTTTCTTCAGGAATTCAGGGTGAGCCGGGCCACGGCGCCCGCTAAACAGGCACCGTGCACTGCCGGCTCGGCAGCGGATCGGCTTACTTCTGTTTTGCCGTGTAGATCTGGTCGAAGGAGCCGCCGTCGGCGAAGTGCTCCTTGTCGGCCTTCGCCCAGCCGCCGAAGGCCTGGTCGATGGTCACCAGCGTCAGCTTGGGGAACTGCTTCTCGTACTTGGCCTTGGCCTTGTCCGAGGTCGGGCGGTAGAAGTTGCGGCCTGCAATGTCCTGGCCTTCGTCCGAGTACAGGTACTTCAGGTATTCCTCGGCCACGGCGCGCGTGCCCTTCTTGTCGACGACCTTGTCGACCACCGCCACGCTGGGCTCGGCCAGGATGGAGATGGAAGGCACCACGATCTCGAACTTCTCGGGGCCGAATTCCTTCAGCGCCAGGAAGGCCTCGTTCTCCCAGGCCAGCAGCACGTCGCCCACGCCTCGCTGCACGAAGGTGATGGTCGAGCCGCGCGCGCCGGTGTCGAGCACGGGCACGTTCTTGAACAGGTTGCCGATGTATTCCTTGGCCTTGGCATCGCCACCGTACTTGCGCTTGGCGAATTCCCAGGCGGCCAGGTAGTTCCAGCGGGCGCCGCCCGAGGTCTTCGGGTTGGGCGTGATCACCTGCACGCCCGGCTTGACCAGGTCGTCCCAGTCCTTCAGGCCCTTGGGGTTGCCCTTCTTCACCAGGAACACGATGGTCGAGGTGTAGGGAGCGGAGTTGTGCGGCAGGCGCTTCTGCCAGTCGGCCTTGACGAGGCCGCCGTGCGTGACCAGCGCGTCGACGTCGCCGCCCAGCGCCAGAGTGGCCACGTCGGCATCGATGCCGTCGATGATCGAGCGGGCCTGCTTGCCCGAGCCGCCGTGCGACTGCTTGATCGTCACGTCCTGCCCGGTCTTGCCCTTCCAGTACTTGGCGAAGGCCTGGTTGTAGTCCACGTACAGCTCGCGCGTCGGGTCGTAGGAGACGTTCAGCAGCGTCACGGGCCCCTGGGCCAACGCCGGCAACGCCGAAAGGGCCATGGCACCGGCCACGCCGGCACCCAGGGAAAGCTTGATAAAGTCGCGGCGAAGGCTCATGGTGTCTTGCTCTTAAAAGGCATATCGATGAAGCTGCGTATTCTCAATACGACATATAGAAACTGGAACGACCAAGTTTTCAGTTCTAAATAGCCAAATCAACTAAGCAGCCGCTTCCCGCTTTTTCTCCCGTCTCCCCACATTTCCCGTTCAAAGGCAATCGATATGGCACGCATGATTCAGTGCATCAAGCTCGGCAAGGAAGCCGAAGGGCTCGACTTCCCCCCCTATCCCGGCGAACTGGGCAAGCGGATCTGGGAAAGCGTCAGCAAGGAAGCCTGGGCCGCCTGGCTCAAGCAGCAGACCATGCTCGTCAACGAAAACCGGCTGAACCTGGCCGATCTGCGCGCCCGCCAGTACCTGGCGCGGCAGATGGAAAAACACTTCTTCGGCGAAGGCGCCGACGTGGCCCAGGGCTACGTCCCCCCTTCGGCCCCCTGACTATCGCTGGCGCGATTGCCTCCGAATTCTTCTTCGGGGAACACCGCAGAACCGGCTTTGCCGGGCTGCAGGTGTTGCCCCCTCGAAGGGGGTGGGCGAAGCGACACGAAGTGCGCGCAGCCTGGGGGTGAGCCTGTTACCTGGCGCGCCGACGGCGTTCCGCGAAGCGAGCGCTTCGACGACATCTATCACACCGAAACCGGGGCACTGGCGCAGTCGCGCCATGTGTTCCTGGGCGGCTGCGGCCTGCCCGAAGCCTGGGCCGGGCAGCCGAAATGGCGGATTCTCGAAACCGGCTTCGGCCTCGGCCTCAATTTCCTGACAACCTGGCAGGCCTGGCGCGCCGATCCGGCGCGGCCGCGCATGCTGCATTTCGTCTCGATCGAGGCCCATCCGGTCTCGGCCGACGACGTGCTGCGCGGGGCCGAGGCCTATCCCGAACTGGTTTCCCTTGCCCGTGAACTGGCCGGGCAGTGGCATGGGCTGCTGCCCGGCTTTCACCGGCTGGCCTTCGACGAGGGCAGCGTGCTGCTCACGCTGTGCGTCGGCGACGTGCAGCCGATGCTGCGCGCCCAGCGCTTCGAGGCCGACAGCATCTTTCTGGACGGCTTCAGCCCCCGGTTGAACCCGGTCATGTGGTCTGAAGACACGCTCAAGGCCGTGTCGCGCTTCGCCCGGCAAGGCACGCGCATCGCCACCTGGACCATCGCCCGGACGATCCGCGACGCGCTAGCGCAGTACGGTTTCAGCGTGGACAAGCACCCGGGGCTGCCGCCGAAGCGCGACTGCCTGCGCGGCGTGTTCGCTCCCGCCTGGACCGTGCGCCGCCGCGAGCCGCCGCCCGAAGGCATCGAGGCGCCCGGCCACTGCGCCGTCATCGGCGCGGGCCTCGCGGGCGCGGCCGTGGCGGCCAGCCTAGCGCGGCGCGGCTGGCGGGTGAGCGTGCTCGACGCGGCTGACTGGCCTGCTTCGGGCGCCTCCGGGCTGCCGGTGGGCATGCTGGCACCGCATGTTTCGCCCGACGACGCCCTGCTCTCGCGACTCACGCGCGCCGGCATCCGCGCTACATGGAGCGAACTGGAGCGGCTGCTCGAAGAAGGCCGCGACTGGCGTGCCAGCGGCGTGATCGAGCGCCGACCCGACGGCGACGTGCGCGTGCCCGCCAGCTGGAGCGCTGACGGGCCGAACGAATCGTGGCCCGCCAGTGCCGACCGGCTGGTCGCGGCCGGCCTGCCCGACGACGCCCCGGCCCTCTGGCACTCGCGCGCGGCCTGGGTGCGACCGCAGCGGCTGATTGCCGCGTGGCTGCGCCAGCCCGGCATCGAGTTTCGCGGCGGTTGCCGCGTGGCGCGGCTGGAGCGCCACGCAAGCGGCTGGCAGCTGTTCGACCCGGACGGCGGACTGCTGGTCGACGCAGACCGCGTGGTCGTCTGCGCGGGCTTCGAGTCCGGCCGCTTCGCCCCCGGACTGCCCTTGCAGCCCGTGCGCGGACAGGTCGCCTGGGGCCCGATGCCCGACGACGATGCCGCTGCCCTGCCCCTCACGCCGGTCAACGGCGACGGCCATCTGGTCGCCCACGTACCCGGCGAGCACGGCGACGCGCCGATATGGCTGGCCGGTGCCACCTTCGACCGCGACAGCACCAGCCTCGAAGCCACCGAGGCGGATGGCGCCGCGAACCGCGAGCGCCTCGTTCGCCTGCATCCGGCTGCCGCCACGGCGCTGGCCGATGAATTCGAGCGCGGAGAGAGCCATGCGTGGGTGGGCGTGCGCTGTGCATCCGGTGACCGGCGTCCACTGGTCGGCCCGATCGACGCGGACGCTTCGGGCCTCTGGGCCTGCACCGCGCTGGGCTCTCGCGGCCTGAGCTTCGCCGCGCTGTGCGCCGAGCTGCTGGCCGCGCAATGGCACGCCGAGCCGTTGCCGCTGCCGGCCACGCTGGCCAAGGCGCTCGGCACCCAGCGGCTCTGAAGCTTTGAATCAGCTCGCGCTCGCCGCGCGATATGCCATCAGCAGCGCCATGCAGATCACCAGCACGAAGAAGTACCTGCGCAGCGTCCGTTCGTCGAGCCGGGTAGCGAGCCTCGCCCCGGCCGCCGTGCCGATCCACAGTCCGATCACGACAAAGCCCAGCAGGAGCCAGGGCAGCCCGTTGGCCACGCTCGCATAGACGAACACCGCTGGCAGCGCGAGCGGCAAGGCGTTCACCGCCAGGCTCACGGCCTGCGCCCTGTGCTGCGAGTAGCGAAGCGCCACCGTCAGCAGCGCCGTGATGGCGAGCCCGCCACCGATGCCGAGCAGGCCCGACGACGCACCCGCCACCATGCCCACCACCCCGAGCGCCACGGCCGTGCCGTGCGGCTCGTCGGCCTGCGCCACTTCGGCGCCGTCCCCGGTCTTCGCGGGCGACTTCAGCACGACCAGCGTCGCCAGCACCAGCAGGTAGCCGACGAACATCCAGCGCAGCGTCGCGTCGGCCACGTGGCTGGCACCCCGCGCGCCCAGCCAGGCTCCGCCCAGGAAGCCGGCCGATATCCAGGCCACGGTGCGCCACGAGGCCCCGTGCCCCGACACCCGGTAGCGCACGAAACCGGCCAGGCTGGTCGGCAGCAGCTGGGCCGCGAGCGAAACGGCCTGCGCGTCGTGCTGGCCCAGCCCGGGCATCAGCGCCAGCGCCGGCACGAGCGCCCCGCCGGGGCTGACGCCGAGCAGCCCGCCCACCGCCCCCGAAAAGACGCCGATCGCCAGCCCGCCGAGCACCTGCACGAGGCCGAGGGATTCGAGCATGGGCTGTTACACGGCGCCCGGCCCCGAAGGAGCAAGCATGTGGTCGATGCGGCTGTCGCCGTAGGTGCGCAGCACCTCGGAGATCACCACCCTGTAGCCGTCGAGCCAGTTCGCCTGCGCCGCCTTGGCCTGCTGGTGCACGGGGTGGCGGATCAGCGCCTGCAGGCTCTCGAGCGAGTCCCAGTAGTAGACGTTCGACACCAGCCCGTTGCCCGGGTTTTCCCACGTTTCCTCGCCCAGGTAGCCGGGCAGCGATTTCGCGGCGGCGGCGATGGTCTGGTCGAGGCGGTGGAACTCGTCGTCGAACTGCCTGGTGGCGAAGATAAAGGTGGCGGAGTACATGGCGGGTCGGGATCTCCTGGTGACGCAAGGTCCGGCCGGGCATCAGGCGGGCGCCGATTCTGCGGCATGCGCACGCGCCGATCCACATTTCCTTGGCCTTTCCTTCGCCTTTCCTTCTCCTTTCCCTTCGCCTTTCTTTTTGCCACGCGAAGGCATGAGAATGCGGCGCATGGCCATCCAGTACGACATCCGGCACACCACCGTCTACCGCTACAGCAAGCCGGTCAGCTTCGGGCTGCACCGCGTGATGTTCCGCCCGCGCGACAGCCACGACCTGCGCGTGCTCGCCACCGACCTGCAGGTGAGCCCGGAGGCCAGCACCCGGCTCATCCAGGACCCCTATTCGAACTCCGTCGCGCTGGTGCAGCCGCTGGGCGAAGCCACCGAGCTGCGCATCGTCTGCTCATTCACCATCGAGCACGTGCCGCCCTCGCAGCGCGACCTGCTCACGCTCGACCCGTCCGCCGAGTTCCTGCCCTTCGCCTATTCGGTGCAGGAGCGCCTCGACCTCGAGCACTACCTTCGCCCGCACCACGACGACGATACGGAAGGCACGCTGATCCGCTGGGCCCACCAGTTCCTGCGCACCGACCAGCCCAACAGCACGCGCGAAGTGCTCACGCGCATGAACGCGCACATCGGCCAGAGCTTCGAATACAAGGCGCGCGACGAGGAAGGCACCCAGACGCCGCTCGAAACGCTGGCGCTGGGCAGCGGCAGTTGCCGCGACTACGCGCTGCTGATGATGGAAGCCACGCGCAGGCTGGGCATCGCCACGCGCTTCGTCTCTGGCTACCTCTACGACGCCGCGCTCGACACCGCTGCCCAGGCCCAGCCCCCGGGTGCGGGCGAGGCCGTGACGGGCGCCGGCAGCACGCACGCCTGGCTGCAGGCCTACCTGCCGGGCGTGGGCTGGCTGGCCTTCGACCCCACCAACAACCTCATGGGCAGCGGCCAGTTGATCCGCGTCGGTGTCGCGCGCGACCCTTCGCTGGCGGCGCCGATCTCCGGCAGCTGGTATGGCGACGCCGAGGCCTACGAAGGACTCGAGGCCTCGGTGGTCGTGAGCCGCCGCCAGGGCTGAGCGCCCTGCGGCGGCTTTCTCCCTTACTTCCCGCGCGCCGCGCGGTACGCCTTGACCGCCGGCACCGCAGTCGCGGGACTGTCGGCGAAGAGGCCGTCGACGCCCGCGTCGAGGAAGGCCTTGATCTCCCCTGCCGTGTCGCCGAACGCGATCGGGTTGGTCTTCGGCTCCTTCTTGAGGCTCTCGGGCAGGAAGTTGTTCTCCGGCCGGAAGGTCCACACGTGGACCTGCAGCTTCCTGTCGTGCGCGTCCTTCACGAGCGTGGTCGGCGTGCCCAGCTTGCCGTCGACCACCGGGATCACGCTCGCCTTGTCGGCACCGATGCCCTGCGCGTAGGTCGCGATCTCGGCCAGGCCTTCGGGCTTCTTGAGGTCGGCGTAGGTCCGCTTGTCGCCCAGGACCTGCAGGTCGTAGGGCGCGCCCTGCGAGTAGACGAGCTGCACGATCTTCACCGTGCTCTTCAGGCGGATGTCCTTCAGGTTGCCCGTCTCGAAGGACTGCACGAACACCGGCGCGTCGGCCTTGTTCATGTCGTGCTTCTGCAGCGTGTCGAGCAGCCTCTTCTCCAGCGGCAGGCCGATGGAGCGGAAGTAGGTCGGGTGCTTGGTCTCGGGGTAGACGCCGATCACGCGGCCCTTGGCCGCCGACTGCGCCTTGGCGAGCTGGATCACCTCGTCGAGCGTGGGCACCTGGAACTGGTCGTTGTAAGACACGTTGGCCGGGCGCAGCTTCGGAATGCGCTCGCGGGCCTTCAGCTCCTTGAGCTCGGCCAGCGTGAAGTCCTCGGTGAACCAGCCGGTGATCGAGGTGCCGTCGATGACCTTGGTGGTCTTGCGGCTGGCGAACCTCGGCACGTCGGCCACGTTGGTGGTGGCTTCGGTCACGTTGCCCGAGGCGTCCACGATGGCGATGGCGTTCTCGTGGCGGGCGACCAGTTCGCCGTCCCTGGTGGGCACGAGGTCGGGCTCGATGAAGTCGGCGCCGTCGTCGATGGCCTGCTGGTACGCGGCCAGCGTGTGCTCGGGCCGCGATGCCGAGGCGCCGCGGTGGCCGATGACGAGCACCGGAGCGGCCTCCGCCGGAGCAGGCGCCGGCGCGGGGGCTGGTGAAGGAGCCGGTGCGGGTGATGGTGCGATGGGCAACAGCGGTGCGCCACCGCCGCCGCTGCCGCCGCCACAGGCCGCGATGAACGCGCAGGCGCAAGCCGCCAGCGTCGTCCTGGAAAAGATGAACGATTGCATTGAGATTCCTCCCTCTTGTATGTCGATGCGAATGCACCCGCCTCACGCTTCTTCGTGTTGTGGTCGGCTGGCGGTGGGCGCGCCGGATCATCGAGGGGAGGTGTGTCGGTCGCATGACATTCGACCGCACCGCGGCGCTCGGCCGCGCTCAGTAGCGCTCAGCCACGCGCGGCCAGCTTCGCCTCGAGCTCGGCGATGCGCGCGCGAGCTTCGTCGCCCTCGGGAATCGGCCGGCCGCTGTCGCGCCACTGCACCGCGCTCTTGAAGCCCTCGGCCTCGGCCTGCCGCCTGAACCACATGCCCTCGGGGTTGTGGCGCGTGATGCCGTCGAACACGGTGGCGAACATCTGGCTCTGCTCCAGCCCCATCGAATGCCAGACCTGGTTGACGACCAGCTTGTGCATCATGAGATGCGAGCTCGGCACGCCGGCGATGCGCAGCGCGAGCTTCGTCGTGGCCTCGTCGAGCTGGTCGGCCGGCACCGAGAAATTCGCGAGGCCCCATTCGGCCGCCTGCGTGCCGGCAATGGTGTCGCCCGTGAACATGAGCTGCTTGGCGCGCATGGCGCCGAGGCGGTAGGTCCACATCGCGGTCGTCGGGCAGCCCCACACCCGCGTGGGCATATAGCCGATGCGAGCGTCGTCGGCCATGGTCAGCAGGTCGCAGCACAGAGCGATGTCGCTGCCGCCGGCCACCGCATAGCCGTGCACCTTGGCAATGGTCGGCTTGCGGCTGCGCCACAGGGCCATGAAGTCATCGGTATTGCGCTTCATGGCGGCGTAGTCGAGCATCGGGTCCCAGGGGGTCTTCTCCTGGCGGCAGGGGTGGTCGCCCTGCCCTTCATGTCCGTGGCCCTCGGCATAGTCCCCGAGGTCATAGCCGGCGCAGAACGCGCGGCCCGCGCCTTCGACAACGATCACGTGCACCTCGTCGTCGGCCTCGGCCCATTCCACAGCGCGACGTATCTCGGTGGGCGTGGTCTCGCCGATGGCGTTGAGTTTCGCGGGCCTGTTGAGCACGAGGCGCGCGATGCGCGGGTGTTGCGGGTCCTTTTCGATCAGCACGGTTTCGAAGGCGGGCATGGTCTTTTGTCTCCTGGGGTTGGGTCGCGTTGCTCTTGTAGCATCCACGCTCACCTGCAGGCAAACCTCCGGCTCCTTCCATGATCGCGACATTCAGAATCTCCGAAGACGACTACGCCGACGCGATGAGGCTGTTCGCCCGGCCGACGCCGCTGCGTTGGGCGTTGCTGGCGGCGATCGGCCTGCTGCTCCTGCTCGGCGCCCTGATCGGCGGCCCGGCGCTCTGGCCGGCCGCGGTGGGAGGCATGGTCGGCATGGCCATCGTGCTGCTGGCCACGCGCCTGCTCACGCCTGCCTTGGCGCGCCGGCACTACCGCAAGTACAAGGCGATGCAGGCGGAGTTCCAGGCGGAACTGCTGGAGACCGGCCTGCGCCTCGCGTCGCCGCACGGCGATGGCACGGTGGTTTGGGAGAACGTGCTCAAGTGGCGCCAGAACGACCGCTTCGTGCTGATCTACCCGATGCCGCGGCTCTATCACATCGTGCCGAAGTCGATCGCCTCTCAAGGCTTCGACCTGCAGGGCCTGACGCAACGGCTGGAGCGGCGCGTGGGGCCGCCGTTCTGACGCGCGCCTTCAGGCCCCCGCCGCACCGCCCAGCTGGAAGCGGAACACCGCCCCCCTGTCCGCCTGCTGCACCAGCCTGATGTCGCTGTCGTGCAGCTGCAGGATGCGCTTCACGATCACCAGCCCCAGCCCGCCGCTGCTCGCGCTGTCGGTGCGCGAGCCGCTCATGAAAACGGGGCGCATGAACAGCGCCTTCTGCAGCTCGCCGGGAATGCCAGGCCCGGTGTCGCTCACCTGCACCGCCACGCCGCCGTTCTCGGCTCGCAGCTGCACCACGATCTCGCCGCCCTCGGGCGTGTGGCGGATGGCGTTGTCGAGCAGGTTGGTCAGCACGCGCTCGATCATGCCGAGGTCGGCCGACACCACGGGCAGGCCCGATGCGATGTCGGGCCTGAGGCGCTGGCGCCTTGCCTCGGCCGCCAGCTCGAACTTCTGGAACACGTCCTGCACGAGATCGGCCAGCGCGAAACTCTCCTTCTCGGGCTTGACCACGCCGTACTCGAGCCGGGCCAGCTCGAACACTTCCTGCGCGAGGCGCCCGACCTTTCGGCTCTGGCCCAAGGCGATCTCGAGGTAGCGCTGTCGCTCCTCGTCGCTGAGCGTGCCGGCCTTGAGCAGCAGCGTTTCCAGGTAGCCGTGCAGCGACGTGAGCGGCGTGCGCAGGTCGTGCGAGATGTTGGCGAAGAGCTCGCGGCGCTGCTGGTCCTGCAGGGTGAGCTCGCGCCATTGCTCGGCGATGCGGCGCGTCATCTGCGCGAAGGCCTGGCCAAGTTGCGCGATCTCGTCGCTGCCGCGCGAAAGCCGCTCCAGCGTGGGCGCCTCGCCCTCGAGCGAGTCGATGCCCTCGGTCTCGAAGCGCTTCACCGCCGCTGTCAGCTCGCGCAGCGGCCGGGTGATGAGGCGGAATGCCGCAAGGCCCGCCAGCAGCCCGAGCAAAGCCACCAGTCCCATCGACCACAGCGTGGTGCGCAGCACGTTGTCGGTTGCCACGTTGGCGACCAGCGCGTCGTGGTCCTCGCCCTGCAGCACCACGTAGACATAGCCCGCCTCGCGCCCGTCCATGCGCAGCGGCGCGGCGCTGAACACCTTGGACGCCGTGAGGCTGCGCGGATCGTCGCCCGCGATGGGCAGCGGCGCGCCCGAGAGCAGCTTGCGCACCGGCTCCAGCCCGACCCGGTCGCGCTTCAGGTGCCCGGGCGGCGCGGCCTGCGCCTTGATGCTGCCGTCCATCCCCAGCAGGTAGACCTCCACGCTCGGGTTGACGGCCATCAGCTTGTCGAAAAGATCCTTCACAGCTTCCTGATTGAGCCCGCCGGGCTTCATGAGCTCGGAGTTCTCCGCGATGTGCGCCGCGAGCCCGAGCGAGAGCCGCTGGATGACCTCCTGCTCGTGGATCCCGCTGGAACGCATCTGCAGCCACACCGAGGCGCCGCTGCACACCAGCAGCAGCACCGCGAACACGGCGGAAAGCCGCCGCGACAGCGTGGCCCAGGCCATCACGCCGAGTCCTCCCCGCTGCCGCCGGCCGACAGCTTGTAGCCGCGCCCCCACACCGTGAGGATGCGCCTGGGCTCCGCCGGATCGGCCTCCACCTTGGTGCGCAGCCGGTTGATGTGCGTGTTGACGGTGTGCTCGTAGCCGTCGTGCTGGTAGCCCCAGACCTGGTTGAGCAGGTCGAGCCGCGAGAACACCTTGCCGGGGTTGCGCGCGAAGAAGTACAGCAGGTCGAACTCGCGCGGCGTGAGCTCGACCGGCTTGCCGTCGACCCGCACCTCGCGCGCCAGCGGCTCGATGTCGAGGTTGCCCAGCGTGAGGCTGCCCGACTCCATGCGCGCGTTGCGCGCCAGCGCGTCGGTGCGCCGCAGCAGCGCCTTCACGCGCGCCACCAGCTCCAGCACCGAGAAGGGCTTGGCCAGGTAGTCGTCGGCGCCAAGCTCCAGCCCGAGGATGCGGTGCACCTCGCTGGAACGCGCGCTGATGATGATGATCGGCGTGTAGCGCGTCATGGCGCGGGCGCGGCGGCAGATCTCGAGGCCGTCGACGCCGGGCAGCATCAGGTCGAGCACCAGCGCGTCCCAGTTGCCGCGCTCCAGCTCGCGAAGGCCCGCGTGGCCGTCGGCGGCGTGCTCGATGGCATAGCCCTCGTCGCGCAGGTGCATGCGCAGCAGTTCGGCAATATGGGCGTCGTCCTCGACGATCAGCACGCGCTTGGCAGTGTCCATGGTGGCGACATTGTCCCGCGATCCGGCCGGCCGAGTTATCACGATTAATTGAACTTTGCGTGATGAATCGGCCATGGGGTGCGCCCAAGAATCCGCTCCATGAACAGCAGCACAGCCATCGCCCCCCTCGCCCCGGATGCCCCGCAGGCCGATGCCCGCCGCCCGATCCATCCGCTGTGGATGCGCATCACGCACTGGCTCAACGCGCTGGCGGTGGTGATCCTGGTGACCAGCGGCTGGCGCATCTACGACGCCGCGCCCTTCTTTCCCTTCACCATCCCGACCGTGGTCACGCTCGGCGGGTGGCTCGGCGGCGCGCTGCAGTGGCACTTCGCGGCGATGTGGTTGCTGGTGTTCAACGGCCTCGTGTACCTCGCGCTGAACATCGCCAGCGGCCGGCTCTTCACGAAGTTCTTTCCGCTCACGCCGCGCGGCGTGCTGCAGGACGCGCTGGCCGCCCTCAAAGGCAAGCTCTCGCACGCCGACCCGCGCCACTACAACAGCGTGCAGAAGCTGGCCTACCTGTTCGTGATGCTCGACCTGATCGTGATCGTGCTGTCGGGCCTGGTGCTGTGGAAGTCGGTGCAGTTCCCGGTGCTGCGCGAACTGATGGGCGGCTACGAGTCGGCCCGCCGCGTGCACTTCTTCGGCATGGCCGCCATCGTCGCCTTCGTCGTCGTGCACCTCGTGATGGTGGCCCTCGTGCCCCGCACGCTCCTCACCATGATCCGCGGCGGCACGCCCAAAGCCTGATGAAAATCTTCAAAGCCCCCACCCTGAACGGCATCGACGGCGACGCCGTGCTGCGCGAAGCCCGCAGCCTGATTTCGAAGAAGCTCGACGAGCCCTCGCGCCGCGTGTTCCTGCGGCGCTCGCTCACCCTCGGCGGCCTTTCGCTGCTCACCGGCTGCAGCATCAGCGACAACGCGCAGGTGGAAGCCGCGCTCACGAAGATCTCGCGCTTCAACGACAAGGTGCAGGGCCTGATCTTCAGCCCCACGCAGCTCGCGCCGACCTACACCGAGGCCGAGATCACGCGCCCCTTTCCGTTCAACGCCTACTACGGCGAGGACGAGGTGCGCGAGGTGGACGAGGCCAGCTACAAGCTGGAAGTGACCGGCATGGTCGCCGACAGGCACGCCTGGACGCTGGCCGAACTGCGCGCCATGCCGCAGCACGACCAGATCACGCGGCACATCTGCGTGGAGGGCTGGAGCGCCATCGGCAAGTGGGGCGGCGTCCGTTTTGCCGACTTCCTTCGCCACATCGGCGCCGACCTTACGGCGAAGTACGTCGGCTTCAAGTGCGCCGACGACTACTACACCAGCATCGACATGCCCACCGCGCTGCACCCGCAGACGCTGCTGACGCTGACCTACGACGGCCAGCCGCTGCCGCCGAAGTACGGCTTTCCGATGAAGCTGCGCATGCCGACCAAGCTTGGCTACAAGAACCCGAAGCACATCAAGGCGATGTTCGTCACCAACACCTATTCCGGTGGCTACTGGGAAGACCAGGGCTACAACTGGTTCGGAGGGAGCTGAGGGGCCGCCAGAGCCGCTCGACTGCCGAAGAAAGCGAAAGGCGGAGTTCCCCCGGGACCGAGCCGACATTGAAAACCCAACCTCAACTCACTCAGGAAAACTCCAGATGAACAAGCTCAGCGCAACCCTGCTCGCCACCTGCATGGCTTTCGCCGGCGCCTCTGCTTTCGCCGCGGACGAAATGGCGAAGGACGGCATGGCCAAGGACTCGATGTCCAAGGACGCCATGAAGAAGGACTCGATGGCCAAGGATTCCATGTCGAAGGACGGCATGAAGAAGGATTCGATGGCGAAGGACTCCATGTCCAAGGACGCCATGAAGAAGGACGCGATGGGCAAGGACGAGATGAAGAAGTAGGCCCGCAAGGCACCTCGCAAGCGCCATTGACGTCCGGAGGATTCGGCGTCAATGTCGCGTTGGCCGATCAGCCGGCCGCCGCAAATCCCGCTCCCCAAGGAATCTCCATGAAATCCCTCGCACTCACCGCAGGCACGCTGGCTGCCGCCGCCCTGGTCTGGTACACGGTGCCGTCGTTCGCCGAAACCGCGCGCCGCGTGCCCGCTCCCACCGCAGACCTGGCAGCACAGCCTGGCGCAAAGACTGAAACCGCAGTGTTCGCCGGAGGCTGCTTCTGGGGCGTGCAGGGCGTGTTCCAGCGCGTCAAGGGCGTGAGCAACGCCGTCTCGGGCTATGCCGGCGGCGACGCGAAGACAGCGCGCTACGACGAGGTCGGCTCGGGCCGCACGGGCCACGCTGAATCGGTGCGCATCACCTACGACCCGCAGCAGATCAGCTACGGCAAGCTGCTGCAGATCTATTTCTCGGTGGCGCACGACCCGACCGAACTCAACCGCCAGGGCCCGGACACGGGCACGCAATACCGCTCCACGGTGTTCGCCGAGAACGCCGAGCAGGCGCGCATCGCCAACGCGTACATCGCGCAGCTCAACCAGGCGAAGACCTTCGGCAAGCCGCTGGCCACCACCGTCGAGATGTCCAAGCCTTTCTACGCGGCCGAGGACTACCACCAGGACTACCTGACGCTGCATCCGAGCCAGCCCTACATCGCGATCAACGACATGCCGAAGATCGACGACCTGAAGAAGCTCTTCCCCGAAAGCTACAAGGCCACGCCTTCGCTGGTGAAGGCGGCCAAGTCGGGCTGACCGGCCCTCGAAAAGCTCAAAGCAGCTTCAGCCGCTTCGCCTGCTCGGTCAGCTCCGCCCTGAAGGCCGGGTGCGCGATGCCGATGAGTTCGCGCGCCCGCTGCTTCGCCGACTTGCCGCGCAGCTGCGCCACGCCGTATTCGGTGACCACGTAGTTGATGTCGTTCTTGCTCGTGCTCACATGGGTGCCCGGCGACAGCGAGGGCACGATGCGCGAGATGGTGTCGCCCTTGGCCGTCGAGGGCAGCACGATGAAGGCCTTGCCGCCGCGCGAGCGATTGGCGGCGCGCACGAAGTCCGACTGCCCGCCCGTGCCCGAATACGGCGCGTGGCCCAGGCTCTCCGAGCCGCACTGCCCCAGCAGGTCGATCTGCATGGTCGCGTTGATGGCGACGAGGTTGTCGTTCAGCCCGGCCAGCGCCGGGTCGTTGGTGAAGTTCACCGGGTGCATCTCGAGCGCCGGGTTGCGGTCCATGAAGCGGTAGAGCCTCTCCGAGCCGAGCGCGAAAGTCGCGACCGACTTGCCCGGCAGGTAGTTCTTGCGGCGGTTGGTGACCGCGCCGCTCTCCACCAGCTTGAGAATGCCGTCGCCGATCATCTCGGTGTGAATGCCCAGGTCCCGCTTGTGCGTGAGCTGCATGACCACCGCGTCCGGAATGCCGCCGTAGCCGATCTGCAGGGTCGAGCCGTCGTCGATCAGGTCTGCCACGTACTTGCCGATGGCTTCCTGCACCACGCCGATCTTCGGCAGGCCGACCTCCATCACCGGCGCCTCGTTCTCCACCAGCGCGGCCACCTGCGAGACGTGCACGTGGCAGGCACCGGACGCGAAAGGCACGTTCGGGTTCACTTCCAGCACCACGGCGCGGGCCTTCGCGACGGCGGCCATCGTGTAGTCGGCGCCCAGGCTCAGCGAGAAGTAGCCGTGCGCGTCCATCGGCGAGGCCATGCTGAAGACCACCTCGGCCGGGATCTGCCCGCGCTCGATCTGCGCCGGTATCTCGGAGAAGTAGTTCGGCAGGAAGTCGATCCAGCCCTCCTGCCCGCCCGCGCGGGTGGCGCCGCCGAAGAACAGCGCGACGTGACGCACATGCTCGACGGTTTCCGGGTCGATGTAGGCGTACTTGCGCATCGCGAGGATCTGCGCGACCTTCACGTCGCGGAAATCGCGCCGCTGCTCCGACAGCGCCGTGAGCAGCGTCGGCGGCTCGCCCACGCCGGTCGGCACGATGATCATGTCGCCGTCGCGCACCTGGCGCACCGCATCGGCGGGAGACGCCAGCTTCTGGCGGTACAGGTCCTGGGGAGTCGTCATGCTGGGTTCTATGCCTCTTCCTTGTATTCGCCGCGGCGCGCGGCGCGGTTGGCCCGGGTGCGCTGCACCAGCGCCTTCTGCGCGGCAGCCACGTTCGCCGCCTCGCCTTTCCATGCATCGAGCGCGGGCTGCTGCACCGCGCGGGAGAACGAGAAGGTCAGCGCCCACGGCAGGCGCGACCTGAAGCGGATGTTCATCTCGTTCAGGCGGGCCGAGGCCAGCCGCGCCGGCTGCCCGCCAGAGAGAAAGGTCACGCCCGGTACGGCGGCGGGCACGGTGCGCAGCAGGCACCCGACCGTGGCTTCGGCCACCGCGTCGACGGAGTCCTGCACGGGAGCCTTCAGCCCCGGCAGCACCATGTTCGGCTTCAGCAGCATGCCTTCGAGCAGCACGCCCTGCGCGCGCAACTCGGCGAAGGTCCGGTGCAGCACTTCCTCGGTGACCTCGGCGCAGCGGGCGAGCGAATGATCGCCGTCCATCAGCACCTCGGGCTCGACGATGGGCACCAGCCCGGCTTCCTGGCACAGCGCGGCGTAGCGCGCGAGGGCATGGGCGTTGACGCGGATGCATGCGCGCGTCGGCAGGCCATCGCCGATGGCGATCACGCCGCGCCACTTGGCGAAGCGCGCGCCCATCATGGCGTATTCGGCGAGGCGCTCGCGCAGGCCGTCCAGTCCTTCGGTGACCGTTTCGCCGGGATGGCCGGCCAGCGGCTTGGCGCCGGTGTCGACCTTGATGCCGGGAATGATGCCCGCGTCGGCAAGTGCCTTCGCGAAGGGCAGGCCCGCATCGGTCTTCTGCCGGATCGTCTCGTCGAACAGGATCGCGCCGCCGATGCTGTCGGCCAGCCCCGGCGCGGTGACGATCAGCTCGCGCCAGTCGCGCCGCGCGGCCTCCGTCTGCGGAACGCCGAGCGCGGCGAAGCGCTTGTTGCAGGTGGCGTTGCTCTCGTCCATGGCGAGCAGGCCCTTGTCTCCGGCGACGAGCGCGCGGGCGGTGTCGATCAGTGTCTGTGCGGTCATGGCGTGCACCTCTCTGGCGGCCATCGTACGCCCTCCCCGCCGGCTCGTTAACACCGCGAACCTGATCGCTGGCCGACTTGGCAATCCAGCCAATGCGGCGCCACGGGCTCCAGCCCTAGATCACGTTCTTCTCGAGCAGCGGCCTGTTCTCGAGGATGCGCGCGAACGACACCGGCGAGAGGTCGAGGCTGCGGTATTCGCCGAAGCGGATCAGCTCCGCCACGCCGCGCCCCGCCGCCGGGCATTGCTGCAGGCCATGGCCCGAGAAGCCGTTGGCGAAGTAGAGGTTGTCGCAGTCCGGGTGCAGGCCGAGGATGGCGTTGTGGTCGAACACGTTCATCTCGTAGTAGCCGGCCCAGGCGCCGGTCATGCGGATGGCTTCGAAGGCGGGCACGCGCTCGGCCAGCGAGGGCCAGATGAAGCTGTCGAAGGCCTCGTACTCGACTTCCAGCGGTGCGTCGTCTAGATCCTGCTCTTCCGGCGGCGCGAAGCCGCAGATGAACTGCCGGCCTTCGGGCCGCAGCCAGATGCCGGAGGTGTCGATCACCAACGGGCAGCCCGGCAGCGTCTCGGGGCATGAGAAGCTGAACACGCTGCGGCGTCGGCCGCGCACCGGCAGTTCGATGCCGGCCCACTGCGCCACCTTCGCTGCCCATGCACCCGCGGCGTTGACGACCACGTCGGCGTCCAGGGTGTCGCCGCTGTCGAGCCGGACGCCGGTCAGCATGCGCCCGTCGCGCCTCAGCCCGGTGGCGTGCGCCTGCACGTAGTGCACGCCCTGCGAGACGGCCTTCCTGCGAAAGGCCTGCAGCAGGCTGTAGCCGTCGTACCAGCCCTCGCCAGAAAGGCCGAGGGAGGCGAGTGCGATACCTTCCGTCGAGATCCACGGAAAGCGCGCCTTCAGTTCGTCGGGCGTCAGCAGCGCCACGTCCACCGCGTGTGCCTTCTGCATCGCATGGTTCTCGCGCAGCACGTCCACGCCGGCCTGCGAGGCGAGATACAGGTAGCCCGGCTCGACGAGGCCGATGTCGGGCACGTCGTCGTCCACGCGCAGCGTCTCGCCGAGATTGCGGAAGAAGTCGATGCCGTAGAGCGACATGCGGATGTTGATGGCGGTGGAGAACTGCTGGCGGATCGAGCTCGCCGACAGCGCCGACGAGGCCTGCCTGTACGAGAAGTCGCGCTCGACCACCGTGACCTCGAAGCGGTCCCCCTCGGGGCTGCGGGTCAGGAAGTAGGCGATGGCGGAGCCGATGGCCCCGCCGCCGATGATCACCACACGACGCATGAAATGCCCTTCTTCTCGCTGTTCGTCATTGCTGCCACTGCTGTCGATTCGCGTATGCCAGTTGCGCCGCCGCCAGGTCCCACAGTGCGTGGCCCACGGTCTTGACCAGCACCGGCCGGCCTTCGCGTGCCGGCGACGCGTTGCAGAAAGCCTGCACGGCGGACCAGTCGATGCCCGCCCGGATCAGGTCGCCCGCCTCGCCGCGCGCTCCCTCCAGCGTATCCACAAACACGGCGCTGCGGCGCACCAGTTCGGGCGGCACCTCGGCCATGTCGGCACGGTACGCGCCGACGGCGATCACGGTGGCGTCCGGCCGCACCTGCGGCGGGACCACGGGATCCTGCGAGCTGGTTGCGGCGACGATCAGGTCGGCCTCCTTCGCCGCAACGGCCAGATCCGCGACCGCGCTGGCATCGACGTCCAACAAGCGCATGCGCCGCGCCAGCTCTTCGGCATTGGCCTGCGTCCGTGCATGAATCTCCAGACGCCGGATGCCCCACACCTGGGCAAAGGCTTCGGCATGCGCGCGAGCCTGCACGCCCGCGCCGATCAGCAGCATGCGCGCCGTGCCCGTGCGTCCTGCCCGGATCGCTCCAGCCAGCGAAAGCGCCGCCGTGCGCCGCGCGGTCAGCACGTTGCCGTCCATCGCGAGCAGGCGCGTGCCGGTGGTCGCGTCCATCAGCGTCACGTTGCACTGCACGACCGGCAGGCCTCGCGCGGCATTGGCGGCATGCACCGTCACCGTCTTCAGCGCGGCAAAGCGCAGGTCGGCGGCCGGCATCAGCAGCATGACTCCGCCCGCCGCGAGCGCGACCGAGGTACGCGGCGAGGCATGCGCTTCGCCTCGGCGTTCGCGCTCGAACATCTGCAGCAGCGCCTCGACCAGCGCACCCCACGGCAAGGCGGCCGCGGTTTCCTCCGCGCTCAGCGTCCACATGCGGGGCCGCCGCCTCAGGAGCCGGCCACGCGCACGCGCTTGCCGTCCTTGTAGGTGAAGACGGTGAAGTCGGGCTTCTGCAGGTTGCCCTTGGCGTCGAAGCTGATGGCGCCGGTGACGCCGTCGAACTTCACCTTGCGCATTGCCGGCAAATAGGCCTGCGGCTCGACCGAGTTGGCCGCGCGCATGCCCGCGGCCAGCGCCATCATGGCGTCGTACAGGTACGGTGCGTAGGTCAGCACCTCGGTGCCGTAGCGGGCCTTGTAGCGCTGCTCGAACTCGGCGCCCTTCGACGTCTTGTCGAGCTCCTTGCCGCCGCGCGTGCAGTACAGCAGCCCGTCGACCGCGCCGCCGCTGATCTTCGCGACCTCGTCGGTGCACAGTCCGTCGGTGCCCAGCAACTTGGCCGTGATGCCCAGTTGCTTCATCTGCCGCGCGATGAGCCCGCCCTGGGCGTCCATGCCGCCGTAGAACACGACGTCGGGCTGCTTGCTCTTGATGGTGGTGAGGATGGCCATGAAGTCGGTGGCCTTGTCGCTGCCGTACTCCTGCGCGACGATGTTGCCGCCCAGCGCCTTCACGCCGCGTGCGAACACCTCGGCGGCGCCCTGGCCGTAGGCGGTGCGGTCGTCGATCACCGCGATGTTCTTCGCCTTCAGGTCCTTCACCGTGTAGCCGGCGATGGCCATGCCCACGTCCTCGTCGCTGGCCAGGATGCGGAAGACGTTGTCGTAGCCCTGCTTCGTGAAGGCCGGGTTGGTGGCGGTCGACACGTCGGGCACGCCGGCGCGGCTGTAGACCGCGGAGGCCGGGATGGCCGCGCCCGAATTGAAGTGGCCCAGGATGCCCTTCACGCCCATGTCGGCCAGCTTGTTGGCGACCACCATGGCCTGCTTGGGGTCGGCCTGGTCGTCCTCGGACTGCAGCACGAACCTGATCTTCTTTCCGCCGATGACGAGGCCCTGCCTGTTCAGGTCTTCCACCGCGAGCCGCGCGCCGTTGTCGTTGTCCTTGCCCCAGTGGGCGGCGCCCCCGGTGAGCGGGCCGGCGTGGCCGATGGTGACGGTCTGCTCGGCCTGCGCTAACGCGGCTGCGGGCAGGCCCAGGACGCAAGCCAGTGCGATGCCCGTTGCTGCGAAGCGGGCGGTGCGCGAAACAATCATCGGAAGTCTCCTCGAATCGTTGGCAGTGGTCGGCACGCAGAATAGAGTCGTGGGCGCAGGCGCAACAAACGCTAAAAACGCACAACGTTGTGCACCCCGGGAAGGACACCGCCCCGGGCACGACCGGTGCTTCCGCAAGAAGAACGACAGGGACAACCTCCGGCAATCGATGAGAAAAGACATTCCCAACCTGGGCGCGCTGCAGGCGTTCGAGGCCTCGGCGCGGCTGGGCAGCTTCACCCGTGCGGCGAGCGAACTGGCGCTCACGCAAAGCGCGGTCGGCCGACAGGTGGCCATGCTCGAGCAACGGCTCGGCGTGCCGCTGTTCTCGCGCGTGCGGCGCCGGCTCACGCTCACCGACGTGGGCCGCGAATACGCGGCACGCATCCGCCGCCACCTCGACCAGATCCGCCGCGACACGCTGGAGATCAGCGCCGGCCATGAAATGGGCTTCGTGCTGGAACTGGCGGTGGTGCCGACCTTCGCCACGCAGTGGCTGATACCGCGCCTGCCGGAATTCAGCCGGCTGCATCCGAACATCACCGTGAACCTGTCGGCGCGCTCGCAGCCTTTTTCCTTCCAGGAGAACGCCTACGACGCGGCCATCTACTTCGGCGACCAGTTCTGGCCGAACACGCGCGGCGGGCTGATCTTTTCCGAGGGCGAGATGGTGCCCATCTGCAGCCCGGCCTTCCGCGACGCTCACGGCCCCTGGGACGAAGCAGGCTTCGAGCGCTGCCGCCACGTGCACCTGAGCACGCGCGCCCATGCGTGGCGCGACTGGTACGCGCAGCAAGACTGGGAATACACGGTGCACGCCTCGCGCGGGCCGCGTTACGAACTGTTCACGATGGTGGTGGCGGCCACGGCCGCCGGCATGGGCGTTGGCCTGGCCCCGCGCATCCTGATCGAGCACGAACTGCGCACCGGCGAACTCGTGATCCCGGTTGACCGGCACCTGGACGTGCGCCAGGGCTATTACTTCGCCTACCCCGAAGGCCGGCCGGCCTCGGGTGCGCTGGAGGATTTCAAGCGCTGGGTGCTAGGGCTGACGCCGGGCTAGCGGCCGGCCGGTCCTGTCTATACCGGCCATTCCGGCGGTTCGCGGCCCGGTGCCGGTACTGCCCCGTTCCGGCGCACTTTCATCCCCGGGCGCAGGGTACCCTCCCCTCGGATTGATGCTTAAATATTCGGATTCGAAGCCTTTCGCCCCCCGTCGCGCTCTGAAATCCTTGTAACAATTTGCGTGACGGCCTCGCGCCAGCCATATATATTGCGCCAACGAAGCAACTGCTGCGTTCTCTGCCGTGCAGCACTGCCGCACTCGGAGCTACCGGCCTGTGCCAGCGGCGGGATCAAGTCCAATGTCATTGTCTGTCTGGGTCAGGATTCGCTTGCCGCTGGCCATTCTCATGGCCGGTGCGGTGCTGTCGATCGCCCTCGCCGTGTCCGCCCACCAGGAGATCGGGCGCAGCGCCCAAGCCCGCTTCGACTCGACCGCCTTCGACCTGGCGCGCAAGGTGGAAGCCCGTTTCGACGACTACATCGCCGTGCTGACCGGCCTGCGTGCGCGCTTCAATACCCCCGAGGGGGTGACGCGCAGCGACTTCAGGGACTACGTCGCCGGCCTTAACCTGGAAACCGCCTACCCCGGCTTCCAGGCCGTCAACTACGCGCCCAGCATCGCGGCCAAGGACCGGCACGCCTTCGAGGAAAAGGTGCGCGGCGATGCCAGCCTCGACTCCGGCGTGGCCTCGGGCTTCGCCATCAAGCCGCCCGGCAAGCGGGACATCTACTACCCGCTGGTCTACATCGAGCCGCAGGCCGGCAACGAGAGGCTTATCGGCAATGACCTGGGCGCGATGCCCGACCGGGGCGACGCGCTCGAGCAGGGGCGCGACACCGGCGGGCTGGTCACCTCCGGCCGCAAGGTCCGCATTCCGGGCCGCGAGTCCGACATCGGGCTGGCGATGCGGCTGCCGGTCTACCAGCCGGGCCAGCCGCTCGACACGCTCGAGCAGCGGCGCAGCGCCTACATCGGTTCGGTCGGCGCGGGCTTCAGCATCGCGGGAATGCTGCGCGACATGGTCAGCCCCGATGCCGCGAAGACGCTGCGCCTGCGGCTTCGCCTGGTCGATGCCGGGCCGGGCAAGGGCGCGATCGGCACGCGCATCGAGACCCGGTTCGTTCCGACCACCGCATTCAGCGAGCAGCAGTTGCTGTTCGACAGCGCCGGCATGGCCAAGTCCTCCGTCGCGCCCGCGCACAGCCTGCAGCGCATGCTGGGCTTCGAACTGGGCGGCCACTCCTGGCTCGTGGAGGTCGGCCAGGACGAGAACCAGGTCTTCGGCCCGCTCGACAAGACCATTCCGTGGTTCATCGTCTTCGGCGGACTCGCCACCAGCATGCTGCTGGCCGGCATCGTCTTCTCGTTGACCACCTCGCGCAGCCGGGCCCAGGTGCTGGCCCTGGAGATGACCAGCCACCTGCGCGCCAGCGAGCGCCAGTGGAAGGACGCCCAGCAGATGGCCAGCCTGGGCAGCTGGACCCTCGACCCCGCGACCGGCGCCCTCGAATGCTCCGAGGAAGCACGGCGCATCCTGGGCTTCGACTCCGACCCCATCCAGCCCGACCTGACCGCGCTGCTCTCGCGCGTTCCGGCGCCTGAGCGCGGCATGGTGCATCGGCAGATCACGCTGGCCTCGCAGTCCTCGGAGCGCAACGAGTTCGAGCACCGCCTGTGCCTGCACGACGGCACGGAACGCTGGCTCCACGTCATCGCGCAATCGGCCGAGGAAGACGGCAAGACGGTGGTGCGCGGCACGGTGCGCGACGCCACGCGGCCGCGCAAGGACGCGCTGCGCCAGAAGCTCGAATACAAGATCGCCCGCCTGCTGGCCGGCGACGGCAGGGCCGAGACGGTGATGGGGCTGGCGCTGGAGGCGATATGCACCGACCTGCGCTGGGACTGCGGCGCGCTGTGGAGCGTCGGCGACGACGGCCTGGCCCACTGCACGGTCGCATGGCACGGCGACAACGACCCGGCGGTGCGGCAGTTCGTCGAGACCAGCCAGTCGATCGCCTACCGGCCCGGCGAGGGCTCGCTGGGCCGCGCCTGGGAATCGGCAGCGTCGTGCGGATCGACACGCAGACCGCGCCGGGCCATTTCGCCCGCGACACGATGGCCCGCGAAGCCGGCCTGAGCGTGGCCTGATCGTGCCGATGGTCGCCACCGACGCGACCACGGCGCTGGAGCTCTTCGGATCGGCCCCCTACGCCGCCGACGCCGAGACGCTCGAGTCGCTGCGCGTGATCGCGTTGCAGATCGCCCAGTACAGGCAGCGCAAGCAGGCCGAGCGCAGCCTTCGCTTCATGGCCAGCCACGACGAACTGACCGGGCTGCTCAACCGCTCGGCGCTGCAGAGCGAGCTCGACCGCGCCATCAAGCGCAGCAACCGCAGCCAGAAGCAGTTCGCGGTGCTGTTCGTCGACCTGGACCGCTTCAAGCACATCAACGACACGCTGGGCCACGGCGCGGGCGACGAGATGATCAGGATCTGCGGCGAACGCCTGGCGGCCCTGCTGCGCGACAGCGAAGTCGTGGCGCGCTTCGGGGGCGACGAGTTCGTGCTGCTCCTGGAGAACCTGTGCAGCGCCAACGACGCCGCGGAGCTCGCCGAGAAGATACTGGCCACCTGCGCCGAGCCCTTCCTCATCAACACGCGCGAGCTGCACGTCAGCGCCAGCGTCGGCGTGAGCATCTATCCGGAGAACGGAGGCGATGCCGAGACGCTGCTGAAGAACGCCGACACCGCGATGTACCGGGCCAAGAAGAAGGGCCGCAACACCTACCGCTTCTACGCGGCCAAGATGAACGCGCAGAGCACCGAGCAGCTGATGCTGGAGAGCGCGCTGCGCCATGCGCTGGAGCGCGGCGAGCTGGAAATGCACTACCAGCCGAAGCTGAACCTGCAGACCCAGCGCATCGTCGGCGTCGAGGCGCTGATGCGCTGGCACCACCCGGCCCTGGGCATGATCCCGCCGGTCCAGTTCATCCCGATCGCCGAGGAGCTCGGCCTGATCCTTTCCATGGGCAAGTGGGCCCTGGAGCAGGCCTGCGCCGATGCGCTCGCATGGCAGAAGTTCGGCCTGCCGGAGGTGGTGACCAGCGTCAACCTGTCGCCGCGCCAGTTCGAGAGCCGCACGCTCATCGCCGACATCAAGGCCGTGCTCGAATCGTCGGGTCTCGAGCCGTCACTGCTGGAGCTGGAGATCACCGAAGGCGCGGTGATGGCGAACCCCGAGCATGCGGCAGAGCTGCTGCGCACGATCCGGGACATGGGCGTGGGCCTCGCCATCGACGATTTCGGCACCGGCTATTCCTCGCTCTCCTACCTGAAGCACTTTCCGCTGTCGACGGTCAAGATCGACCGCTCGTTCATCAACGACCTTTCGCAGGATGCGGACGCGCGCGCGCTCATCGACGGCATCATCACCCTCTCCCACGGGCTGCGGATGAAGGTCGTGGCCGAGGGCATCGAGACCCTCGCCCAGCTCGAGTACCTGCGCAGCCACGGATGCGACGAGGCCCAGGGCTACTGGCTGTGCAAGCCCGTTCCCGCGGACGAGGCTCGCGATTTCATGGCGCGTCACCTACGCAACCAGTTTGCTCCATCGGTGCTGGCCTGACGGCCCGACCGTCGGCGCAATCGTCACCGGGCACGCTCGCCCGGACCTACCCACCACCTCACAGGAGCATTCATGACTCACCCCACCCAGCACAAGACACTGGAGCAGACGATCGCCGCCATCGAGGCGCTCGACTTCACGATGATCAAGTTCAAGGCCTGCCGCACGGAGGACGGCTACGGCTGGTCGGCCGGCTACGCGAACAAGATGGAAGTGGCCTACAAGCGCTACCTGATGCTGCACGCCAGGCACCCCGAGATGACGCTCGCCCCCGAACAGGACGTCGACCGCTTCTGGCACATGCACATCCTCGATACGCGCAAGTACGCGGCGGATTGCGAAGCTACCTTCGGCTACTTCCTGCACCACTTCCCCTACCTCGGCCTGCGCGGCGAGGACGACGCCAAGGCGCTGCAGGCGGCGTTCGAGGAAATGCAGCGCCTGTCGGCAGAGGAATTCGGCGAGTCGGCATCCACGCCTCGCCGCGAGCCGGCCGGGGATGCAGCCGCATGGTGTTCGCTGGAGGCAGCCAAGCCTGCGGCGGCGTGGTGCTCGCTAGAGGCAGGCAAACCTTCCGCCGCATGGTGCTCGGCAGAAGCAGCCAAGCCTGCGGCGGCATGGTGCTCGCTAGAGGCGGGCAAACCTTCCGCCGCATGGTGCTCGGCGGAAGCGGCCAAGCCCGCGGCGGCATGGTGTTCGCTCGAAGCGGGCAAGCCGTCCGCTGCATGGTGCTCGGCGGAAGCGGCCAAGCCCGAGGCAGCCTGGTGCTCGCTGGAAGCCGGCTCCGCTGTCGGCACGAAGCCCGCGGTGGATATTCCTGTGAAGGCCGGTGCGCCCGAGTCCGCAGTTTCCCGCCTGGCGTGAACGGATGAAGGACCGGCGCGGGAAGGAAGCCGCCGGTCCGCCCTGCCCGACCGGTACCGGGCCTAGACCGGGTTGGGATTCCGCTCGAGAAAGCCCTGCTGGTGCCAGTAGGGATAGGCCCGCGTCGTCGCGCTGGCCGCATCGAGCTCGGCGACCTGCGCGGGCGTGAGGTTCCAGCCCGCCGCGCCGAGGTTCTGGCGCAACTGGACCTCGTCCCGCGCGCCGATCACCACGCTCGACACCGTCGGGCGCTGCAGCAGCCAGTTGAGCGCGACCTGCGGCACCGTCTTGCCGGCTTCGGCGCCGACCTTTTCCAGCGCATCGACCACGCGGTACAGCAGCTCGTCGGGCACCGGCGGCCCCATGTCGGCCGTCGCGTGCAGTCGGCTGTTGGCAGGCAGCGGCTGGCCGCGCCGGATCTTGCCCGTGAGCCGGCCCCACCCCAGCGGGCTCCACACCACCGCGCCCACGCCCTGGTCCTGCGCCAGGGGCATCAGCTCCCATTCGTAGTCGCGGCCGACCAGCGAGTAGTAGGCCTGGTGCGCCACGTAGCGAGCGAGGCCGTGGCGCTCGGACACGGCCAGCGACTTCATCAGGTGCCAGCCCGAGAAGTTCGACACACCGATGTAGCGCAGCTTGCCCGCGCGCACGAGATCGTCGAGCGTGCCCAGCGTTTCCTCCACCGGCGTGCTCGCATCGAAGCCATGCAGCTGGAACAGGTCGATGTAATCGGTGCCCAGGCGCTTGAGCGCGCCGTCGATGGCCTGCACGAGGTGATGGCGCGATGAGCCTACGTCGTTCGGCCCCTCGCCGCTGCGGAAGGTGGCCTTGGTCGAGATCAGCAGAGCGTCGCGCGGCCGGCCCTTGATCGCCTCGCCGAGCACCGACTCGGCCGCGCCGGACGAATAGATGTCTGCACTGTCGAACATGTTCACGCCTGCCTCGAGGCAGATGTCGATGAGCTTGCGCGCCTCGGCCACGTCGGTACTGCCCCACGCGCTGAAGAACTCGCCCTTGCCGCCGAAGGTGCCGGTGCCAAAACTCAATACGGGGACCTTGAGGCCCGATTTGCCCAGATGACGGTATTCCAAAGTGGTACTCCTTGGTGCTTGAGGAATTCGGGAAAGAAAAAAGAAGCGGCCGAGCCGCGCGGCCATTGTTGGACGGAGCGTTGAACCTTGTGGGCGGATGGGCTTTGCGAGACGGGCAACAAGTGGGTGACAAAGCTGCCACGGAACTCTCTTTTTCGCTCCGTAGCATGCGCCGCGAGGTCGTGGTCTTGCGGCGAGTGCGACGCGCAGGACCAAGCCCTTCAGAGAGCAGACAACCAATAAATTCTTCAGGGAGGAAAACCCATGCTTGTCGAAATCGACAAACACGGAATGATCAGTCACGCGCGCGTCAGGCATGCGCGCAGTCCGCAGATCGAACGAGGGAAACGGGTCGGGGCCATCACCGGCATCGTCGTGCACCAGACGGATGCCGACACCCTTTCGTCTTCATTGAAAAGCTACAGGAACCCCAAGGCGAACGGGGCGCACTTTCTCATCGACAAGGATGGGACGATCTATCAGACGGCTGCGATTTATCAGCGGACGAACCATGTGGGGCCGTTGAAGGCGAGGTGCCTTGTGATACCGAAGTGCACCCTGCGTGACTTCCCAGAGAAAGTAGGGCCGACGGCGATGCATCGCATCGAGATGCTCAAGGCGCCTCCCGACCGCTATCCGGGCAACATGGAGGCCGTTGGGATCGAAATGGTTGGCAGGGCAAGGCTGCCAGCGGGATTCAGGCCGATCCCTGAAGAAGCGACGTGGCCGATCGAGAAACTGCGCGGCAGACACGGCATATTCGACACACCGACTGCAGCGCAAAATCAATCGCTCTCGTGGCTTGTCCGCGTGCTGCAGGATTCGCTGCAAATGACGGAAGGTGAAGTATTTCGTCATCCAGTGGTCAGCAGGAAGAATCCAACAGAGGCGCAGGGTGCGAACTGGAATCTGCACGTCCCGACACCATGAAAAAAATCAACATCTGCATGACCGCCGCGGTGCTGCTTTTTGCGGCAACCTTTCCGGCAGAGGCCGCCGACAGGCGATATCCCATTGCTTATGTGCAGAAAGTGGAAGTCACGAACCCTTCACGCCGCACGGCCTGGGAAGACAAGGATTTCCTGGATTGCGACGACGTCGTACTGACGGAGGAAGACGTCCGCTATGCCTTGCGGCACATGAGAAAGGTGCCGTGGAAAGTCTACGACCCTGAAAACACGGACACCACAGGGTGCCAAGGAAGCGCTCTTGTCACGTTCAAGAACGGAAGAATCCTAGCCATGGGCATTGAGCCCACCGGGCGAATCACCACCGCAGAGTACGACGCCGGAATGAAAATTACAGCGAGTCCCGCGGGCTTCTACGAATGCGACCCTTGCAGGGAGCGCAAGATGAAGTTCCTGAAGGGCGCGCTATACCGAGCCGACGAGCGACGGCTCAAGAAACTGGAGGCGGAAGGAAGAATTCCGCCGGGTGAAGCGGAACGGCGCCTGAAGACATTGCGAACCAGCCGCTGACCCTTGCACTCCTCCAACCCGCTTCGGCGGGTTTTTCTTTCGCCCTACTCTCCCGATCAACCGCCCCATCGGCTGGATAACATCACCCGATGCGAATCTCCCTCGAAAGCCCCGCCCAACCCGACGTCATCCAGCTCATCGACGACCTCGACGCCTACCAGAAGCCGCTGTATCCGCCCGAGTGCCACTATGGCATCGACATCGCTGCGCTGTCCGCCGCGAATGTGCTGTTCGCGGTGGCCCGCGACGGCGAAGGCGCGGCCGTCGGTTGCGGAGCCATCGTGATGGAGCCGGAATTCGGCGAGCTCAAGCGCATGTACGTGCGGCCCGAGAACCGGGGACAAGGCGTCGCGGCGAAAGTGCTGGGCTTCCTGGAAGGCGAAGCGATGGCGCGTGGCTGCGCGATGTTCAGGCTGGAAACGGGCGTGAGCCAGCCGGAAGCGCTGTCGTTCTATGCACGCGCGGGCTACGCCCGGCGAGGGCCGTTCGGGACGTACCCGGACGATCCGCTGAGCGTGTTCATGCAAAAGGAAATCGCGGGCTGAGAGGCTGCCGCCTCCATCGGCGATGAATCCGGTCAGCGCCTGATGCGCACCGAAGCCGCGCTGCGCTCGGCCTCGCCGTGGAACACGGCCTCGATGTTGTTGCCATCGGGGTCCAGCACGAACGCCGCGTAGTAGCCGGGGTGGTATGAGCGCTCACCCGGAGGGCCGTTGTCCCGCCCGCCATGCGCCAGTGCAGCCTTGTAGAACGCATCCACCATGGCCCGATCCCTCGCCTGGAATGCAAGGTGATGGCGCCCGGTGAGCTCGCCCTGCACTTCCTCGCTGTCGCGCGTCGAGACGAACAACTCGTCCGCCCAGAAGTCTCGCTCGCCCGAGCCGCCCATGGGGATCTCCAGCGCTTCGAGGACGACGGAATAGAAGGCCTTGCTCGCAGCCAGGTCGCGAACGACCAGGCCGATGTGGTCTATCAGGCGGCCTCGATGCAGTTCGCGTTTCTCCATGGAGTGCTCTTGACGGTTGGTGCGGGAGGCGGAGTCTACAGAGGCTCCCTCCAGCCTGCCCTTGCGGTCAGGCTGCCTCCGGCGTTGCCAACGCCGCACGCATCGCACGGGTCGCGCTGTCGGCGGCGTCGATGCGACGGCTCATCTCCTCATTGACCAAACGCACCAAAGAGCCGAGTTCGGTGCGCGTGGGACTGAGTTGCTCCGTATCGCCCACTTCGAGCGGTGCAATGAGCTTTTCAAGGCATACATAGGCGCAGAGCACTTCGCGAAGACTGTCGGTGTCGTCGCAGGCTTGAAGAGCGAAAGCTTCGGCAGTATCGAAGCGGGTTGACGCGGATGGCGTACGCGAGCGAGTAGAAGCAGCCATGAGTGGCTTCCGTTGAAAACGCAGAGGTGCTTCGGGACGCCAATCCCAGACACGCCGAGATTTCGGCGTGCGAGGCGCAGTGTATCGCCCGGAAGCGGAACTCACCGCAGTGAATTCAAAGCCGCATCCCCAGCCAGATCACCGTCTCGGTCGAAGCTGCAACAACCGGGCTCAGCAACTTCGTCCATACATGGCCCGCACGCACATGCGACGCCGACTGATCGTGGTGCAACTGCTCCTCCTCGACGATCTGCGATATGACGTGAACCGCAGCTTCGTCCTTGCCCGACAGCTCGCGCAACTGCGTCTTCAGGTGTCCCAGCACCACGCGCTCGACAGCCACGGTGGTCGCGGCAATGGCATGGCGGCCCAGCAGCCCGGTGAGCAGACCGAGCACCCATCCGCCGATGCCGCACAGCCAGTAGCTGCGGCAACGGCGCACTCCCCGCCGCTGCAGCTCGGCCCAGAACAGCGCCCGGTGTCTTTCCTCGTGAGACTTGAACTCGCGCAACTCCGGCACCAGTGACGGCGCAGTCCATCGCGCCACGAAGATCTGGGCTCTGTAGATGTTGACCGCACCTTGCTCGCCCGCATGGTCGACCTTGAGGATCCGTCCACCCAACGTCGAACCTCGATCCTCTAGCTTCCCCTCGTTCATCGCGCCCCTCTCATTTGCCGAGGATTTTGACAACTCGGCCGCCCGGCAGGCGCAAATCAGCGACATCAGGGGAAATACCTAGAGGCCAGGCCATCACCGGCTCGGGCGCGCCCTTCACGAGGGAAACAGCACGCCTCTCCGCCTCCTCAATCCCCCTTCAGCGCTGGCCCGCTACTTGCGATCATGATCAAAAATGACAGAAAATTTTCTTATCTGACTTATATTTGTAAACTGGTTTTCAAAAAACGCACACTTTCGGGCGCATCGCACCCTCCATGAGCACCACTCTCGACACCCCAGGCACCACCGTGGCCCAGCGCATCGCGCAGGCGTTGCCGCGGCTGTCGCGTTCGCATCGGCAGGTGGCCGACTACGTGCTGGAGCACCCGCTGCAGGTCGCCACGCTGCCCATCGACGAGCTGGCGGCAGTGGTGGGCGTGTCGGTCGCCACGGCCAACCGCTTCGCGCGCGCGCTGGACTTCGACGGCTACGCGACCTTCCGCGCCGAGCTCGTGCGCGGCTTCGAGCCGCTGGTGGCGCCGGTGGAGCGCCTGCGCGGCAACCTTGAGCGGCCGACCACGGTGGCCGAGGTGTTCGCAACCGCGCTCGACGAGAGCCGCCGCAACATCGACGCCACGCGCCAGACGCTGGACTACGCCGCCTGCGAAGCCGCGGTGGAGCGCATCGGCAAGGCGCGCTCGGTCTACATCGGCGGCTTCGGCGCGAGCGCATGGCTCGCGGGCCTGCTGCAGCACGGGCTGGACGGCAGCTGCAGCGACGTGCGCCTGCTTGCGGGTGTCAGCGGCGTCACGCACGCCGCGCGCACGCTGATGCACGCGGGGCCGCAGGACGTGTTCATCGGCCTCACCTTTCCGCGCTACCTCACGGACACCATCGCGCTCGCGCAGATCGCGCGCAGCCAGGGCTGCTCGGTGATCGCCCTCACCGACCGCCCCAGCTCGCCGCTGGCCCCGCTGGCCGACGTGGCGCTCTTCTGCCAGACCGAAACCAGCTACCGCCCGAACTGCGAGACCAGCGTGCTCGCGCTGATCGAGGCGCTGACCAGCGCGGTGTCGCTGCGCGCGCCCGACCCGGTGCAGTCGGCCGGCCGCATCCTGCACGCCGTGCGGCCATGGCTGCACGGCGCCAACGGGCTGCCCCGCATCAACGGGCTCGACACGAGCGCCCGCCAGCAAGACAAGACGACAGATGCCTCCGCCGCGAACGGCGCCGGCAAGAGAAAGAAGAAAGCTTCCCGATGACCCAGACCCACGTGCCCGTGATCGCCATCCACGGCGGCGCCGGCACCATCAGCGCCGCGACGACGAGCGCGGAACAGGCGCAGGCCTATCACGACGCGTTGAAGAGCATCGTGGCCGCCGCGCAGGCGATGCTGCTCAAGGGCGCGTCCGCGCTCGACGCAGCCTGCCTCGCGGTCGAGATGCTCGAAGACTGCCCGCTCTTCAACGCCGGCCACGGCGCGGTGTTCACGCACGACGAAACCCATGAGCTCGATGCCGCCGTGATGGACGGCGCCACGCTCGCCGCCGGCGCGGTTGCCGGCGTCTGCCACATCCGCCGCCCGGTGCGCGCCGCGCGCGCCGTGCTGGAAGACGGAGCCCACGTGCTGCTGGCCGGTGCCGGTGCCGAGGTGTTCGCGCGCGAACGAGGGCTGGAGATGGTCGAGCCTTCGTTCTTCTCCACCGAGGCTCGTCGCCAACAGCTCTACCGCGTGCGCGGCACCGGCCGTGTCGTGACCGATCACGAGGGCGCGACGATGGCGGCGACAGGTTCGTCCCCGCTCGACGAGGACAAGAAGTTCGGCACCGTCGGCGCGGTGGCGCTCGACATGCACGGCCACCTGGCCGCGGCCACATCCACCGGCGGCATGACCAACAAGCGCGTCGGCCGCATCGGCGATTCGCCCCTGATCGGCGCCGGCACCTATGCCGACGACCGCACGGCCGCCGTGTCGTGCACCGGCAGCGGCGAGATGTTCATCCGCGTCGCCGCGGCCTACGACGTGTGCGCGCGCATGGCCTACGGCGGCGCGACGCTCGAAGCCGCCACGCACGCGGTGGTGCAGCAGTCGCTGCCGGCCATCGGCGGCTCCGGCGGGCTGATCGCCGTCGACCGCCACGGCAACCTGAGCCTGGCCTTCAACTCCGAAGGCATGTATCGCGGCCGCGCGCGCGGCAACGACGCACCGCAAACGGCCATCTTCGCCTAAAGCCGCACGCACGCTCGCTCGCACCCTCTTTTTCTCGCACTCCCATGTCCACCCCTGCCCTCGCCCTGCCGGACGGCCGCGTTCTCGCCGTCGACGACCTCACCGTTCGCTTCTCGACTTCCGAGCGCACGGTCGATGCCGTGAAGAAGCTGTCCTTCCACGTCGACCACGGCGAAACGCTCGCGGTGGTGGGCGAATCGGGTTCGGGCAAGTCGGTCACCTCGCTCGCGCTGATGCGGCTGGTGGAGCACGGCGGCGGCCGCATCCTCAACGGCAGCATGATGTTCCGCCGCCGCAACGGCGAAGTGCTCGACCTGGCGCAGGCACGCGACAGCGCAATGCGCAACATCCGCGGCGCGGACATCGCGATGATCTTCCAGGAGCCGATGACGTCGCTGAACCCGGTGTTCACGGCAGGCGACCAGATCGCCGAGGCCATCCGCATCCACCAGGGCAAGAGCGATGCGGCCGCGCGCGCCGAAGCGCTGCGCATGCTGGAGCTGGTGCGCATTCCCGAAGCGCGCAACGTGCTCGACCGCTACCCGCACCAGCTCTCGGGCGGCATGCGTCAGCGCGTGATGATCGCGATGGCGCTGTCGTGCAAGCCGCAGCTGCTGATCGCCGACGAACCCACCACCGCGCTGGACGTGACCATCCAGGCGCAGATCCTGCAGCTCATCCGCGAGCTGCAGAAGGAGATGCGCATGGGCGTGCTCTTCATCACGCACGACATGGGCGTGGTGGCCGAGATCGCCGACCGCGTGCTCGTGATGTACCGCGGCGACAAGGTGGAAGCCGGCAGCTCCGACACCGTGTTCGCGGCGCCGCAGCACCCCTACACCAAGGCACTGCTGTCGGCCGTGCCGAAGCTCGGCGCGATGCAGGGCACCGACCTGCCGGCCAAGTTCGAGCTGCTGCGCACCGAGTCCAGCACCGACACCGTGCCGTGCACCCAGACAACGCCGCAGGACACCGTGCGCCACGCCGACGGCCCCATCCTGCGCGTGCGCGACCTCGTCACCCGTTTCGACGTGCGCAGCGGCCTCTTCGGCCGCGTGAAGCGCCGCGTGCATGCGGTGGAGAAGATCAGCTTCGACCTGTACCCCGGCGAAACGCTGGCGCTGGTCGGCGAATCGGGCTGCGGCAAGTCGACCACCGGCCGCTCGCTGCTGCGCCTGGTCGAGAGCCAGAGCGGCGCCATCGAGTTCGGCGGCAAGAACATCCGCGACCTGCCCACGCGCGAGCTGCAAGCGCTGCGCCGCAACATCCAGTTCATCTTCCAGGACCCCTTCGCCTCGCTCGATCCGCGCGTGACGGTGGGCTTCTCGATCATGGAGCCGCTGCTCATCCACAAGATGGCCAGCGGCGCCGAGGCGCAGCAGCGCGTGGACTGGCTGCTGCAGAAGGTCGGCCTGCCACCGGAAGTGGCACAGCGCTACCCACACGAGTTCTCGGGAGGCCAGCGGCAGCGCATCGCGATCGCGCGTGCGCTGGCGTTGAACCCGAAGGTGGTGGTCGCCGACGAATCGGTGTCGGCGCTGGACGTGTCGATCCAGGCGCAGATCGTCAACCTGATGCTCGACCTGCAGCGCGAGCTGGGCGTGGCCTTTCTCTTCATCTCGCACGACATGGCGGTGGTGGAGCGCATCAGCCACCGCGTGGCCGTGATGTACCTGGGCCAGATCGTCGAGATCGGTCCGCGCCGCGCGGTGTTCGAGGCACCGCAGCACGCCTACACCCGCAAGCTGATGGCGGCGGTGCCGGTGGCCGACCCGTCGCGCCGCAACAAGCCGCGCGCGCTGCTCGAAGGCGAGATTCCCAGCCCGATCCGCGCGGTAGGCGACGAGCCCGAGGTGCCGCCGCTGGTGCAGGTCGCGCCCGGCCATTTCGTTGCACGGCACGCCATCGGCGGCGCGTTCTGATCCCCCGTTTTTTCTTCACTCATTTTTCTCAACCCGCAGGCCCTCCTGCTTTTTTCCTCGAACCGACTGGAGTTCTTCCATGACGCAACAAGCTTCCTCCTCCCTGCGATGGGCATCCGCACTGCTGGGCCTGGCCGCGCTGGCCGCCTCGGGCACGGCACTGGCCGCGAAAGACGTGGTGCTGTCGATCGGCTACCAGCCGGAAACGCTGGACCCGTACAACACCAACACCACCATCACCACCGCGGTGACGAAGACCTTCTATGAAGGCCTGTTCCAGTTCGACAAGGACCTGAAGGTGCAGAACGTGCTGGCCGAGGGCTACGAGGTGTCGAAGGACGGCCTGGTCTACACCATCAAGCTGCGCACCGGCGTGAAGTTCCACGACGGCACCGACTTCAACGCGGACGCCGTGAAGTTCACGCTCGACCGCGTGCTGAACCAGGACAACAAGCTGCTGCGTTACAACCAGTTCAACCGCGTGAGCAAGGTCGAGGCGGTGAACCCGACGACCGTGCGCATCACGCTGAAGGAGCCCTTCGGCCCCTTCATCAACTCCCTGGCGCACGCCTCGGCCGCCATGATCTCGCCCACCGCGCTGAAGAAGTGGGGCAACAAGGACATCGCCTTCCACCCCGTGGGCACCGGCCCCTTCGAATTCGTCGAGTGGAAGCAGACCGAAGCGGTCAAGGCCAAGAAGTTCGACGGCTACTGGAAGAAGGGCTACCCGAAGGTCGACAACGTGTCGTGGAAGCCGGTGCTGGAGAACAACACGCGCGCCGCGATGCTGCAGACCGGCGAGGCCGATTTCGCCTTCCCCATTCCCTATGAGCAGGCCGAGCTGCTGAAGAAGAGCGACAAGCTCGAAGTGGTGGCCACGCCCTCGATCATCACGCGCTTCCTGGCATTCAACATGCTGCAGAAGCCCTACGACAACCCGAAGGTGCGCGAGGCCATCGGCTACGCCATCAACAAGGAAGCGCTGGCCAAGGTCGCCTTCGGCGGCTATGCCTTCCCCGCGCAGGGCGTGCTGCCGCAGGGCGTGAAGTACGCCGAGAAGATGGCGCCCATTCCCTATGACCTGAAAAAGGCCAAGGAGCTGATGAAGGAAGCCGGCTACCCCGACGGCTTCGAGTCGGTGCTGTGGAGCGCCTACAACAACACGACCTCGCAGAAGACGATCCAGTTCGTGCAGCAGCAGCTCGCGCAGATCGGCATCAAGCTGCAGGTGCAGGCGCTCGAAGTGGGCCAGCGCACCGAGCAGGTGGATGCATGGCCCGATCCGAAGACGGCCAAGGTCCGCATGTACTACACGGGCTGGTCGTCGTCGACCGGCGAAGCCGACTGGGGCCTGCGCCCGCTGTTCGCCTCTGAAGCCTGGGCTCCCAAGCTGAACAACATGTCGTTCTACAAGAGCGAGGTGGTCGACAGCTCGCTGGCCAAGGCGCTGGTGACCACGGACGAGAAGGAACGCGCAGCGCTGTACAAGACCGCGCAGGAAGAGATCCGCAAGGACCTGCCGCGCGTGCCGATGATCACCGAGCAGAACCTGTCGGCGCACGCCAAGCGTCTCTCGGGCGTGTTCGTGATGCCTGACGGCAACATCAACATCGACGCCATTGCGGTGTCGAACTGATCCCCGGTTCCTCGTTTCCTGACTGACTGCCCGGCGGGCGGTGGCATGCCGCCATCGCCCGCCCGCGGCAACCGCACCCCATGCTGAATTACTTCCTCAAACGACTGTTGGGCCTGATCCCCACGCTGCTCATCGTGGCGGTGCTGGTGTTCCTGTTCGTCCACATGCTGCCCGGCGATCCGGCGCGACTTGCCGCCGGCCAGGACGCCGACGAGCAGACCGTGGCCATGGTCCGCGCGGAGCTCGGGCTGGACAAGCCGCTGCCGCAGCAGTTCGTGAGCTTCTTCACCCACATCCTGCAGGGCGACTTCGGCACCTCCATCCGCACGCGGCGGCCGGTGGCGACCGAAATCGGCGAGCGCTTCTTCCCGACGGTGATGCTGACCATCACCAGCATGGTGTGGGCGGTGATCTTCGGCATGGGCATCGGCATCGTTTCCGCGGTGTACCGCAACAAATGGCCCGACCGGCTGGGCATGACGCTCGCCGTGTCGGGCATCTCCTTTCCCGCATTCGCGCTCGGCATGCTGCTGATGCAGATCTTCTCGGTCCAGCTCGGATGGCTGCCCACGGTGGGCGCCAGCAGCTGGAAGCACTACATCCTGCCCTCGATCACGCTGGGCGCCGCGGTGGCGGCCGTGATGGCGCGCTTCACGCGGGCCTCCTTCGTCGAGGTGATCCAGGAAGACTTCGTGCGCACAGCGCGCGCCAAGGGCGTGCGCGAGCGCGTGGTGATCATCAAGCACTGCCTGCGCAACGCGCTCATTCCGGTGGTGACGATGATGGGCCTGCAGTTCGGCTTCCTGCTGGGCGGCTCGATCCTGGTCGAGGCGGTGTTCAACTGGCCGGGCCTCGGCCGCCTGCTGGTCGACGCAGTGCAGATGCGCGACTACCCCGTCATCCAGACGCTGGTGCTGCTGTTCTCGCTCGAATTCATCCTGATCAACCTGCTGGTGGATGTGCTGTACGGCTACATCAACCCGACCATCCGATACAAGTGAGCAAGCAGCCATGACGCAACAAGCTTCCGGCATGCCTGCCGAAACCATCGCCGCGACCGTACCTGTCGTCGCCGTCCAGACCGCCGGCAAGGTCCGCACGCCCTGGGGCGAATGCTGGCGCCGCTTCAAGAAGCAGCCGGTGGGCATCGTCGCCGCGCTCTTCGTGCTGCTGCTGGTGTTCGTCGCGGTGTTCGCGCCGTGGATCGTGCCCTTCGATCCGGAGAACTACTTCGACTACGACATGCTGAACACCGGCCCCTCGGCCGCGCACTGGTTCGGCGTCGACCCGCTGGGCCGCGACATCTTCAGCCGCATCCTGATGGGAGCTCGCATCTCGCTGATGGCGGGCTTCCTGTCGGTGGTGCTGGGCGGCATCGTCGGCACGGCATTCGGCCTGCTGGCGGGCTACTACGAAGGCTGGTGGGACCGCATCGTGATGCGCATCTCGGACGTGCTCTTCGCCTTCCCCGGCATCCTGCTGGCGCTGGGCGTGGTGGCCATCCTGGGCAGCAGCATGACCAACGTGGTGGTGGCGGTGTCGGTGTTCAGCGTGCCGGCCTTCGCGCGGCTGGTGCGCGGCAACACGCTGGTGCTGAAGCAGCAGACCTACATCGAGGCCGAGCGCAGCATCGGTGCCTCGGACTGGACCATCATCGTGCGGCACATCCTGCCGGGCACCATCTCGTCGATCGTGGTGTATTTCTCGATGCGCGTGGGCACCTCGATCATCACGGCGGCCAGCCTTTCGTTCCTGGGCATGGGCGCGCAGCCGCCGACGCCCGAATGGGGCGCGATGCTCAGCGAGGCCCGCGCCGACATGGTGACCTCGCCGCACGTGGCGCTGTTCCCCAGCCTGGCCATCTTCTTCACCGTGCTCGCCTTCAACCTGCTGGGCGATGCACTGCGCGACGCGCTCGATCCGAAAATCGACCGCCAGTAATTCCGGTTCCCCTCCTTCATGTCTTCCAGCAAGCAGCAAGCCCCTCTTCCCTTCATCGGCAACCTGCTCCAGGGCGAACGCAACGCCATCACCGACGTCGCGGGCGTCACCGTGGGTCATCGCACGCTGGCCGACGGGCCCGTGCAGACGGGCGTGACCGTCATCCGCCCCCATGCGGGCGATCCGTTCCGCGACAAGGTGCCCGCCGCCGCGGTTGTGCTCAACGGCTTCGGCAAGAGCGTCGGGCTGTTGCAGGTGGAAGAGCTCGGCGTGCTCGAGACGCCCATCGCGCTGACGAACACCTTCTCGGTGGGCACGGTGGCGGCAGCGCAGATCCGCCGCTGCGTGGCCGACAACCCCGAGACCGGCCGCACGCTTCCCACGGTGAACCCGCTGGTGTTCGAGTGCAACGACGGCTTCCTCAACGACATCCAGCGCATGGCCGTGAGCGAGGCCGATTACCTGCAGGCGCTGGCCGATGCCGGCGCCGACTTCGAGCAGGGCTCGGTCGGCGCGGGGCGCGGCATGTCGAGCTTCCAGCTCAAGGGCGGCATCGGCAGCGCATCGCGGCGGGTGTCGGCGCGCAACGACGGCACCAGCGGCGGCCTGGGCGGCAGCAAGAACGTCGGCACCGGCGGCCTGCACACGGTGGGCGCGCTGGTCCTGGCGAATTACGGACGCCAGCCGCAGCTGCTGCTGGCCGGGCACGCGGTGGGCGAACGGCTCGCCGCGCTGCAGGCCGAGCGCAGCCTTCCGGCGGTGAACGAGGCCGAGAAGGGCTCGATCATCATCGTGCTGGCCACCGACGCCCCGCTCGACGCGCGCCAGCTGCGCCGCCTCGCGCTGCGCGCCGGGGCCGGCCTGGCCCGCACGGGCTCGGTCTTCGGGCACGGCAGCGGCGACATCGTGCTGGCCTTCTCCACCGCCTACACCGTGCCCGGCAGCGTCGACCGGCCGATGCCGGCGGTGGCGATGCTGCACGACGGGCTGCTCGACGGCCTGTTCCAGGCCGCGGCCGACAGCACGGAACAGGCGATCATCCATGCCCTGTGGCGCGCAACGCCCGTCACCGGGCGCGACGGCAACCACCGCGCCGCCCTGGGCGACGTGCTGCCCGCCTCCACTCTCTTCTCAACCCACGCCTGATTGCGAGCCGCTCCATGAAAGTCCTGATCTCCACCGACATCGAAGGCGTCGCCGGCGTCTATCACTCCGAGCAGGTGCGCGCGGGCAACCCCGAGTACGAGCGCGCGCGGCTGCTGATGACGCACGAGGCCAACGCCGCCATCGCCGGCGCCTTCGACGCGGGCGCCACCGAGGTGCTGGTGAACGACTCGCACGGCGGCTTCCGCAACATGCCGCCCGACCTGCTCGACGCCCGCGCCCGCGTGGTGCAGGGCAAGCCGCGCTACCTGAGCATGGTGGCGGGTGTGGAAGAAGGCGTGGACGCCGTCTGCATGGTCGGCTACCACTCGCGCGCGCAGGGGCGCGGCATCCTGGCTCACACGATCAACAGCTTCGCCTTCGCGGGCATCTCGCTCGGCGGGCAGGAACTGGGCGAGGCCGGACTCTACGGCGCCCTGGCCGGCGAGTACGGCGTGCCAGTGGTGATGGCCAGCGGCGACGACGTGTTCATTTCCGAAAACCGCCCGCTCTTCCCCCACGCGACCTTCGTCGAGACCAAGAAGGCCACCGGCTGCACCAGCGGCGTCTCGCTGTCGCCCGAGCAGTCGCGCCGTGCCATCCGCGCCGGCGTGGAAGAAGCGCTGGCGGCGCGCGCGAAGGCCAAGCCGCTCGTCTTCGAAGGCCCGCAGACCGTGACGCTGCGCACCCAGACCTCCGCGCTGGCCGACCTGTTCTGCCAGTGGCCGGACTTCGAGCGCGTGGACGGCGTCACCCTGCGCTTCACCGCCCGGACGGTGGAAGCCGCCGTGCGCATGCTGAACTGCTGCTCGGCGATGTCCTCGATGCTGCGCTGAGGCGTCCGGCCTTCAGGCCAGCACGTCGAAGCTGCGCAGGATCCAGGACAGCTGATACAGCAGGTTGACGGCCGCCAGGCCGACGTGAAAGCGCCGGTTCGCGGTGTACGCCGCCACGGCCGCCAGCACGAGATACGCCGCGATCCGGACCGGGTATTCGGCGCCGAAGGCGGCGAAATGGTCTCGGCCCTTCAACAGGGAATCGACGGCGTCGAAGACGACCGAGATGGCCAGCAGCGCGAAGAACCAGCGCCGGCGCGAGATGAAGTAGTCGCCGTAGCCGTCGTACTCGTCGATGTCCGACGGGAAGAGCACCGCGCACATCAGGTAGTAGAGGATGGCGAAGCTCATCACGAACAGATAGAGCTCGAAACGCCAGCTGAGGGCCGACAGCCGGTACTCCCACCACCAGAAATGCAGCATCGACAGCAGCATGGAAAGCGCCCATGCCAGATGCACCCAGTCGGGCCGGTGGCGTCGCGGATGCTGGACGAAGCGGGCCACGCCCGTCAGCACGCTCGCGATGGCCAGGCTCACGACCATGCCGATCGCCACCTTGATGTGGATGAAGACGGCCGGGTCCGGGTGGGTAGGCTCCATCGGCGCAACGATAGCAAAGCCGGCGGACCAGCAACAAGCGCGCGGGGAGCTTCGGGCGCCCTGCCCGTCCTTATCCGGAATAAGCATCAAACCGTCCGGAAACCCGCATGGATGCTGGCGAATAAGCTTATCCGCATAAAGCGCGAACCAAAAAATAGTTTGGTTCCATAAGGAGCACTTGGAAAATCGCGCCTTCTTGCTGGGGTGCCCCGTTCCACGCGCGGCACCGCACTTCCTCAAGACACACGCACGATGTACCAATACACAGAATTCGACCGCCAGTTCGTCCACCAACGGGCTGCCCAGTTCCGCGACCAGCTCGAACGCTGGCAGAAGGGCAAGCTCGCCGAAGACGAGTTCCGCCCCCTGCGCCTGCAAAACGGCTGGTATGTGCAGCGCTACGCGCCGATGCTGCGCGTGGCCGTGCCCTACGGCGAACTGTCGAGCCGCCAGTTGCGCGTGCTGGCTCGCATCGCACGCGAGTACGACGAGCCCGAGGCCGAGGTCTACAAGAAGGCCATCGAAACGCAAGGCCAGCTCGGCAGCCACAAGCTGCCAACCCACTACGCCCATTTCTCGACCCGCCAGAACGTCCAGTACAACTGGATTCCGCTGGCCAAGTCGGCCGACGTGATGGACCTGCTGGCCTCGGTCGACATGCACGGCATCCAGACCAGCGGCAACTGCATCCGCAACATCACCAGCGACGAGCGCGCCGGCATCGCCATCGACGAAGTGGCCGACCCGCGCCCGTTCGCGGAAATCATGCGCCAGTGGAGCACGCTGCACCCCGAGTTCGCGTTCCTGCCGCGCAAGTTCAAGATCGCCATCACCGGCGCCACCGAGGACCGCGCCGCCACCGGCTGGCACGACGTGGGCCTGCACGTGGTGAAGAACGAAGCCGGCGAGATCGGCTTCCGCGTGCAGGTGGGCGGCGGCATGGGCCGCACGCCCATCGTGGGCACGGTGCTGCGCGAGTTCCTGCCGTGGCAGCAGATCATGAACTACCTCGAGGCCGTGATCCGCGTCTACAACCGCTACGGCCGCCGCGACAACATCTACAAGGCGCGCATCAAGATCCTGGTGAAGGCCGAGGGTCAGCGCTACATCGACGACGTCGAGGCCGAGTACAAGCAGATCCTCGAGCACGACGGCGGGCCGCACACCATCACGCAGGAAGAGTACGACCGCGTGGCCGCCTCCTTCGTGCCGCCGACGCTGGCCACCCGCGTGCTGCAGAGCGCCGAGAAGACCGACGCCGAGCTGCGCGCCCACGCCGCCGACGACGTGCAGTTCGCCCGCTGGCTCGCGCGCAACGTGGCGCCGCACAAGAACCCCGCGCTGCGTGCCGTGACGCTGTCGTTCAAGCGCCTGAAGCAGGCGCCCGGCGACGCATCGGCCGACCAGCTCGACACGCTCGCCGAACTGGCCGACCGCTTCTCGGCCGGCGAAGCCCGCGTGACGCACGACCAGAATGTGGTGCTGCCCTGGGTGCATGCCGAAGACCTGCACGCGCTGTGGCTCGCCGCCCGCGCGGCCGGCTTCGCCAGCGCCAACGTGCATCTGCTGACGGACATGATCGCCTGCCCCGGCGGCGACTTCTGCGCGCTGGCCAACGCACGCTCCATTCCCGTCGCCGAAGCCATCACCGAGCGCTACCAGGACCTCGACGAGCTCGACGACCTGGGCGAGATCGACCTGCACATCAGCGGCTGCATCAATTCGTGCGGCCACCACCACAGCGGCCACATCGGCATCCTGGGCGTCGACAAGGACGGCAAGGAGTGGTACCAGGTCACCCTCGGCGGCTCCGACGGCTCCGCGCTCAGCGGCACGCCGCAGGCCGGCAAGGTGGTCGGCCCCTCGTTCTCGGCGGCAGAAGTGCCCGGCGTGATCGAGGCCGTGCTCAACACCTACCGCGACACCCGCGAAAGCGGAGAGAACTTCATCGACACGCTGCGCCGCGTGGGCCACGACCCGTTCAAGGTCGCCGCCAACGGTGCGCGTTTCAAGGTGGAGGAAGCAGCATGAAAAAGACCCTGAACATCCTGGCAGCCGAAGAGCACATCGACGACGGCGACCCGAAGGTGCTGCAGCTGGCCAACGATGCCGATCCGCTCGCCATCGAGGTGTGCCTGGCGGACATCGAGCGCATCGACCTGCACTTCCCGAAGTTCACCGACGGCCGCGCCTACAGCCAGGCCTTCCTGCTGCGCCGCCGCCTCGGCTTCACGGGCGACATCCGCGCCACGGGCGACGTGCTGATCGACCAGCTGGTGCAGATGGAACGCACCGGCTTCTCCAGCGCCGTGCTCAAGGAAGGCGTGGACGCCTCCGACGCGCAGCGCCAGTTCGACCGCTTCGCCGCCTTCTACCAGGGCGATGCGGTGAAGACCGCGCCGCATTTCGCGGCCGGCAACTGAGACGCGTGGAAGCACCTGAGATGAGCATCGACCTCGAACGCATCAACGCCGAACTCGGCCGCAACTCGGAAGGCCTGGTGGACTGGGCTCTCGGCCTGGGCCAGCCCGCGATCGTCACCACGAACTTCCGGCCCTTCGAGGCCGTGATCCTGCACATGGTCACGCGCGTGAAGCGCGACGTGCCGGTGATCTGGATGGACAACGGCTACAACACCGAAGCCACCTACCGCTTCGCCGACGAGGTGACGAAGCAGCTGGGCCTGGACCTGCACATCTACCTGCCGCGCCGCTCGCGCGCGCACCGCGAGGCGGTGGAAGGCCCGACGCCGGCGCTCGACGATCCGCGCCATGCCGCCTTCACCGAAGAGGTGAAGCTGGAGCCCTTCGCCCGCGCGCTGCGCGAGACGGCGCCCAAGGTCTGGTTCACCGCGCTGCGCGCCACCGACACGGCCGTGCGTGCGCAGATGGACCCGGTCAGCGTGAATCCCGACGGCCTGATCAAGGTCGCGCCCTTGCTGCACTGGTCGTCCAAGGATCTGCACGAGTACTGCGTGAAGCACGGCCTGCCCAACAACTTCGACTACGTCGACCCGACCAAGGGCGAAGACAACCGCGAGTGCGGACTGCATCTCGCGCACTGAGCGCCTGCACCGCACCGACCAACCGCATCCAGCCCCATCCTCCGATGAACGCCCGTACCGAAACCGATCTGCTGCTGCCGCCCGCGCATCTTTCCAACACGCACCTCGATGCGCTGGAGGAAGAAACCATCTTCATCCTGCGCGAAGTCGCGGCCGCCTTCGAGCGCCCCACCCTGCTGTTCTCGGGCGGCAAGGATTCGCTGGTGCTGCTGAAGTGCGCGGAGAAGGCGTTCGGCGTCGGCCGCATCCCCTATCCGCTGCTGATGATCGACACCGGTCACAACTTCCCCGAGGTCACGGCCTACCGTGACCAGCGCGCGAAGGAACTGGGCGCAGAGCTGATCGTGCGCAGCGTGGAAGACTCGATGAAGCGCGGCACCGTGCGCCTGGCCCACCCGGGCGAGTCGCGCAATGCGCACCAGTCGGTGACGCTGCTGGAGGCGATCGAAGAATTCCGCTTCGACGCACTGATCGGCGGCGCCCGTCGCGACGAGGAAAAGGCGCGCGCCAAGGAGCGCATCTTTTCGCACCGCGACAGCTTCGGCCAATGGCAGCCCAAGGACCAGCGCCCCGAGCTGTGGACGCTGTTCAACACCCGCCTCGCCCCGGGCGAGCACTTTCGCGTGTTCCCGATCTCGAACTGGACCGAGCTCGACGTGTGGCAGTACATCGCCCGCGAGGAAGTCGGCCTGCCCTCGATCTACTACACGCACAAGCGCGAAGTGGTGGAGCGCCGCGGCCTGCTGGTGCCCGTGACCGATCTCACCCCGCCGCGCGACGGCGAGACGGTGCAGGTGCGCGACGTGCGCTTCCGCACCGTGGGCGACATCACCACCACCTGCCCGGTGGAAAGCCTGGCGGCAGACGCGAGCGACGTGGTGCTAGAGACCCTGTCGGTCGACGTGAGCGAGCGCGGAGCCACGCGCATGGACGACATGACGTCCGAAGCTTCGATGGAAAAACGAAAGAAAGACGGGTATTTCTGACCCACCCCCAGGCTTCGCGCACTTCGTGTCGCTACGCCCACCCCCTCGAAGGGGGCAACACCAGCGGCCCGGCAAAGCCGGTTCCGCGGTGTTCCACGAATTGGAGAACCACTCAATGAACGCTGCCGTAATTTCCAACGCCTCGCCCGCCGATGTCCACGGCGACACCGGCACCGCCCTGCGCTTCATCACCTGCGGCTCGGTCGACGACGGCAAGAGCACGCTCATCGGCCGACTGCTGGTCGACAGCAAGACCGTGCTGCAGGACCAGCTGGCTGGCGTGCAGCGCGGCGGCGAGACCGACCTCGCGCTACTGACCGACGGCCTCTCGGCCGAGCGCGAGCAGGGCATCACCATCGACGTGGCCTACCGCTACTTCTCGACCGCCAAGCGCAAGTTCATCATCGGCGACGCGCCGGGCCATGAGCAGTACACGCGCAACATGGTCACGGCCGCCTCGGCAGCCGACGCCGCCGTGGTGCTGGTCGACGCGACCAAGCTGGCCTGGGCCGCCGAGGTGGAAGACGGCACCGTGGTCAAGCGCGAGCTGCTGCCGCAGACGCGCCGCCACTCGCTGCTGTGTCATCTGCTGCGCGTGCAGTCGATCGTGTTCGCCGTGAACAAGCTCGATGCCATCGGCGATGCCGGCCTGGCCTTCGAGCGCATCTCGGCCGCGCTGAACGCCTTTGCCGAAGCGGCCGGCGTGAAGGTGGCGGGCATCGTGCCGATCTCCGCGCTCAAGGGCTGGAACGTGGCCACGCGCCACGCCGACTGGGTCGGCTACGAAGGCCCGAGCCTGCTCGAGCTGCTCGAGGAACTGCCGGTCACCGCGCAGGACGAAGCCGTGCCCTTCGCCTTCCCGGTGCAGTGGGTCGAGAAGTTCTCGTCGTCGGCCGACACCTCGCAGGGTCGCCGCGTGTTCTGGGGCCGCGTCGCCTCGGGCCACGTGGAGCCGGGCCAGCGCGTGACCGTGCTGCCGAGCAACCAGACCGCCACCGTCGCCCAGGTGCTGAGCCACACGCGCCAGCCCAAGGCGGTGCATGCGGGCCACAGCGCCGGCATCGTGCTCGACCGCGAGGTCGACGTGTCGCGCGGCGACTGGCTGCTGGCGCCCGGCGCCTTCGAGCCGGTGCGCGAGATCACCGCCACCGTGGCCTGGCTCGACGACGAGCCGCTGGTCGCGGGCCGTGTGTACTGGGCACTGCAGGGCCATCGCTGGGTGAAGGCCAAGGTGGCGCGCATCGTCGACCGCGTGAACATCACGACGCTCGATTCCGAGCCGGCGACGCAGCTGGAAGCCAATTCCATCGGCGACGTGGTGCTGGCGCTGCAGCAGCCGCTGGCCGTGCTGCCCTTCACGCAATCGCGTGCCCTTGGCTCCCTCGTGCTGGTCGATACGGCCTCCCACAGGACCGCCGCTGCCGTGCTCGTGCAGCCCTCCGCCGCAAAGGCCTAAAATCCCGGGTTTTCCCCGACCTCACCACTGACGCCAAAAAACAAATGACCCACGTCGTCTCCGAAGCCTGCATCCGTTGCAAATACACCGACTGCGTGGACGTTTGCCCCGTCGACTGTTTCCGCGAAGGTCCCAACATGCTGGTGATCGACCCGGACGAATGCATCGACTGCGCGGTCTGCATCCCCGAGTGCCCGGTCAACGCGATCTACGCCGAGGAAGACCTGCCGGCCAACCAGATCGCCTTCATCAAGATCAACGCCGAGCTGGCCCAGGCCGACGGCTGGAAGAGCATCACCAAGCGCAAGCCCGCCCTGCCCGACGCCGAGGAGTGGAAGGACAAGACGGACAAGGTCGGGGAGCTGGTGCGCTGAACCAGCCCGCCGTTCCTGCCGCTCTTCCGATCGAGACCGACGCGCTGATCGTCGGCGCCGGCCCCGTGGGGCTGTTCCAGGCCTTCCAGCTGGGCCTGCTCGAAATCTCCTGCCACATCGTCGATGCACTGCCCGCCGCCGGCGGCCAGTGCGTGGCGCTGTATGGCGACAAGCCCATCTACGACATTCCCGGCACGCCGGTGACCAGCGGGCGCGACCTGGCGCAGTCGCTGCTGCAGCAGGTGGCACCGTTCAAGCCGCAATTCCACTTCGGCGAGCAGGTTTCCACCCTGGCGCGCGAGGCCGATGGGCGGCTGCTGCTGACCACGTCGGCAGGCAAGGCATTCCTTGCGAAGACCGTGTTCATCGCAGCCGGCGTCGGCGCCTTCGTGCCCAAGCGCATCGCCGTCGAGGGTATTGCGCAATTCGAGGGCAGCTCGCTCTTCTATCACCCCGATTCGCTGGACCGCTTCGCCGGACAGACGGTGGTGGTCAACGGCGGCGACGACATCGCGCTCGAAACCGCCATCGCGCTCACGTCCATCGCCAGGCAGGTCACGCTGGTGCACCGACGCGACGGCTTCCAGGCCGAGGAAGCGACCGTCTCGGCCATGCGCGCCCTCGTGGCCGCCGGCCAGCTGGCCTTCAAGGTCGGCCAGCCCGCCGCCTTCGACGGTAGACACCTCCAGATCACCACGCCCGACGCGACCACCGTCGACCTTCCGCTCGACGCGCTGGTCGCCTGCCTCGGCATCTCGCCGCGCCTCGGCCCCATCGCCGACTGGGGCCTGGAGCTGGAGCGCAAGCAGGTGCCGGTCGACACCGAGAAGTACGAAACCCGCGAGCGCGGCGTGTTCGCGGTGGGCGACATCAACACCTACCCGGGCAAGAAGAAGCTCATCGTCTGCGGCTTCCACGAGGCCACGCTGGCTGCCTGGGGCGCCACGGCCATCGTGTTCCCCGGCAAGGCCGTGCCACTGCAGTACACGACCACCAGCACCCGCCTGCACGAGCTGCTGGGCGTGGCCGGCTCCCGCTAGCTAGTTCGCGCGGGGCAGCAGTGCCCTGTATTCGCCGATGAAGCTGCCGATGGCGGCCACGTAGCGGTCGATGTCCGCGTCGGTCAGCGGCAGCGACAGCACCACGAAGCCACGTGGCGAGGTGTAGATGCTCTCGCTCAGCAGATGGAAGAACAGCAGCTGGCGCAGACGGGCATCGACCGGTGCCAGGTCGTCGGTGCTGCGCACCTCGCCGGCCACGAAATGCGCGTTCATCAACGAGCCGACGCCGGTGAACTGCATTGCGACGCCCTCCCCGGCGCACAGCGCATCGAGCCGCGTCCGCATCGCATCGCCCCTGTCGGCCAGCTCACCTGCCGCCTCCGGCGTGAACAGCTTCGTGAGCCCGGCGTGCCCGGCCGCCATCGTCAGCACGTTGTTGTTGAATGTGCCCGAGTGGGCTAGCGGCCCGGTGCGCGGGTCGAACAGCGCCATCACGTCAGCACGGCCGCCGAAGGCACCGAAAGACATGCCGCCGCCGATGTACTTGCCCAGCGTGGTCAGGTCCGAGCGGATGCCCAGCTTGTTCGCCAGCCCGTGCGGCGCCAGGCGCGAAGTCATCACCTCGTCGAAGATCAGCAGCGCACCGACGCGCGTGGCCGATTCGCGCAGCGCCTGCAGGAACTCCAGGCGGCCCGGAATGCAGCCGCTGGCGCCCTGCATCGGCTCCAGCAGGACGGCGGCGATCTCGGGGCCGTGCTTGTCGATCTGCTCGCGTGCCGTCTGCGTGTCGTTGTAGGGCAGCACGAGGAAATCGAAGGGCACCGTCGTCGGCGACGGCTTTGCGCCGAAGCCCAGCACGCCACCGTGGTAGCCGCCCGAGAACACGACGATCTTGCGGCGGCCCGTGAAGTGCAGCGCCGCGGTCAGTGCCATCAGGTTCGCCTCGGTGCCCGAGTTGGTGAAGCGAAGCTGCTCGATCTGCGGGAAGCGCTCGCAGATGAGCCTTGCCAGTCGCCCTTCGAGCAGGTTGTGACCCGTGAGGTTGATGCCGCCCTTCATCGCCTCTGCGACGGCTTCGCGGATCTCGGGCGCCGAGTGGCCGTAGACGCCGGCCGTGTACTCGGCAATGAAGTCGGCATAGCGGTGGCCGTCGGCGTCCCACAGCGTGGCGCCCTCTCCTCTGGCGATCGTCAGCGGGAACGGCGCGTAGAACAGCACCGAACGGCTGTTGGCGCCGGGCATGTAGCGAGCCTGTTCCTCGAACTGGCGGAGGCTGGCCGGGTTGCTTTCGGTGAAGCGGCCGTGCGCGGCTGCAAGGGCTTGGTCGATGTCGGCATGGGCCATGGCGATGTCCTTCGAAGGTGGTGCGCCCGTCGCCTGCAGCGCGATTTATTGATCGATGCTCAATTTAATTTGTTTATACAGTCAACCCGACTGCAGCACAATGGCTGCAACCATGACGAAGAATTCGCCCCAAAAGGTCCAGAAACCCCGCACGGCCGGCCGCCCCGCCGGTGGCGGCGGCCTGACGAAGCAGCGCATCGCCGAGGAAGCACTGGCGCAGATCGACGAGTTCGGCCTCGGTGCCTTCAGCATGCGCGAGGTAGCGGCACGGCTCGACGTGTATCCGGCCACGGTGCACTGGCACGTGAGCACGCGCGAGGCGCTGCTGGCCGAAGTTGCGGCGCTCGTCATGGCCGAAGTGCTGCCGCCGCCGGGCAAGCTCGCATGGCACGACTGGATCGCCGAGCTGTTCCGCCGCTGCCGGGCCGCGGTGCGGCGGCACCCCAACGTGGCACAGCTGCTGGGCGCGCAGCTGGTATCGAACGGCAGCCTGCCGATGGAGCTGGTCGAGGGCGTGCTGGCCGCACTGACCGAAGCCGGCTTCGAGGGCGAGCCGCTGCTGGAGGCCTACAACTGCGTGGTAGCCGCGATGCTGGGCTTCCTGACGATGGAGTTCTCGCCCCTGCCCGCCGACAACACCCAGGCCTGGGCCGAGGAGCTGCGCGAGCGCGTGCACACGATCCGCCCGCTCGACCATCCGGTGCTCACGCGCAACCTGGCGCAGCTGGCCAACAAGGCCTTCATCCTGCGCTGGGACAACGGCACGACGGTGCCGCTGGACAGCAGCTTCGAGCGGCACATCCAGATCACCATCGACGGGCTGGAGGCGTTCGCGCGCAGGCTCAGGCCCCGCTAGCGGCGCCCTCGGCCGGCGCGTCGCGCCCGATGCGCAGCAGCGCGTCCTTCAGCCACAGCACGCCGGCATCCGAGTTGGAGCGCCGGTTCCAGCACACCACCGAGCGGTAGCCCTGCAGCTCGAAAGGCAGCGGGTGCACCGCCAGCAGGTGGCGAAAGCGCTCCGCCACGCGCAGCGGCATCACGGCGACATGGTCGGTCTGCGCCAGCAGGTCGACGATCTGCCCGAAGCTGGTCATCGCCACGCTCATGGTGCGCGTGCGGCCCAGCCGCGCCAGCACCTGGTCGATGAGATCGTCCAGTGCCGAGCTGCCGTAACCCAGGAACACGTGCGGGGCCTCGCAGAAGGCATCGAGCGTGGCCTGCCGCGTCATCGTCGGGTGGCCCAGGCGCACGGCGACCACGTAGCGGTCTTCGTAGAGCAGCTCCGATTCGCAGTCGCTCGGTGGCTGCAGCCGCGGGAGCACCGCGATGTCGAAGTCGCCCTTGCGCAGGCGCTCGGTCAGCGTGAGGAAGGAACTGGTCTCCCAGTAGATGCGGATGCGCGAGCCGCTGGCTGCCAGCTCGTTGGCCAGCTTCGGCAGCAGCAGGTGGCTGGCGTAGTCGCCGCCCGAGATGCGGAAGATGCGCTGCGAGGCCGCCGGGTCGAAACCCTCGCCGGGCTCCAGCATCGCCGACAGGTCGGCCAGCACGCGCTCCACCTGTCCGGCCAGGGCCTGCGCGCGGGCCGTGGGCTCCACGCCGTGCGCGGTGCGGGTGAAGAGCGGGTCGCCGAAGGTGTCGCGCAGGCGGTTGAGCGAGGCGCTCACGGCGGGCTGGCTCAGGAAGAGCCTCGTCGCCGCGCGCGACACGCTGCGCTCGCGCATCAGCGCATCGAAGGTCCGCAGCATGCCGACGTCGAGGCTGCGGATATCACGTTGGGCCATATCTCATATTCAAAGCTTCGAATTGCCCGTGGGGCGGGCTGTCCGTATCGTCGAGCGCACAAGTACATCACGACTGGAGACACGATGAATCGGTTCAGACCCTCGCCGCCCGGCGAGGCCACCCGCCGCCGCGCGCTGGGCGCCCTCGGTGCAGGCCTCGCGGCACTCGCCCTGCCCGCCTTCGCGCAGGCCCCGCACTTTCCCAACCGCGTGGTGCGCATCGTCCCGTTCGGCTCCGGCGGCGGCCCGATGGACACAATCGCCCGCGTCTACGCCGAGAAGCTCAAGGCCCGCTGGAACCAGCCGGTGATCGTCGAGGCCAGGCCCGGCGCGAGCGGCACCATCGCCGCAGACACCGTCGCCAAGGCAGCACCCGACGGCTACACCGTGCTGCTCACGCTGCCGCTCACGCACATCAACAACGTGGTGCTGCAGCCGAAGCTGCCCTACGACCCGGTGAAGGACTTCGAGCCGCTTTCGCAGCTGGCCACCGGCGGCCCGATGCTGATCGCGCGCGCCTCGGCGCCGTTCTCGAACGTGCGCGAATTCGTGGCCTATGCCAAAGCGCACCCCGGCATCTCGTACGGAACCTGGGGCACCGGCTCCAACGCGCACCTGTTCGGCGAGCTGCTGGCGAGGCAGAACGGCCTGGACCTGGTCCACGTGCCCTACAAGGCCGAGGCCGCCGCGCACAACGACATGTTCGGCGAGGCGCTGGGCGTGGCCTGGGCCAACCCGTCGACCGCGCGCGGCCTCGCGCAGGCCGGCCGCATCAAGGTGCTGGGCATCACCGGCCGCCAGCGCGTGCGCTCGATGCCCAACGTGCCCACCTTCACCGAGCAGGGCTTCGCGGGCTTCGACCTCGACAGCTGGATCGGCGTGTACGCGCCGGCAAAGACACCGCAGCCCGTGCTCGACGAATGGTCCACCGCGCTGCGCGAGATCACGAAGATGCCCGACATCCAGGAGCGCCTGGCCGGCTTCGGATTCGAGCCGCTGGGCAGCACGCCCGCCGAGTTCAGGGCCAGCTACAAGGCCGACTTTCCCCGTGTCGCGGACCTGATCAAGGCCGCAGGAGTCACTCCCGAATGAGCACCGTCGCATCCGCATCCCCCACCGAATGGCAGCCGATCGCCTTCGACACCGGCACCGCCTACGGCCGCAAGCCGCCCAGCCACAAGCCCGAACTGACCGAGGTCGGCGCGGGCACGCCCATGGGCGAGCTGCTGCGCCGCTACTGGCACCCCATCGGTCTCTTAGCCGACGCCACGGACACGCCGCGCCAGGTGCGCGTGCTCGGTGAAGACCTGATCCTGTTCCGCGACAAGAAAGGCCGCGCGGGCCTCGTGCACTGGCGCTGCGCGCACCGGGGCGCCTCGCTCTACTACGGTCGCGTCGAGGAAGAAGGCATCCGCTGCTGCTACCACGGCTGGATGTTCGACGTGCAGGGCCACTGCGTCGACCAGCCCTGCGAGCCCGATGGCGGCGCGCGCAGCCGCGGCCGCGTGCGCCAGCCCTGGTATCCGGTGCAGGAGCAGTACGGCCTGATCTGGGCCTACCTCGGCCCGGCAGAGAAGAAGCCCGTGCTCCCGCGCTACGACTGCCTGGAGACACTGGACGAAGGCGAGACGCTCGAGGCCGACGGCAACAGCATCGGCGGCGGCGGGCCGCAAATCATTCCGTGCAACTGGCTGCAGCACTACGAGAACGTGGCCGATCCCTTCCACGTGCCCGTGCTGCACGGCAGCTTCAGCGGCACCCAGTTCGTGGCGCTGATGGGCCAGATGCCCGACGTGACCTTCGAGAGCACCGAGACCGGCGTGAAGATCATCTCGATCCGCAAGACGGAGGACGGCAGCACCTTCCGCCGCGTGGCCGGCCCGGTGCTGCCCACGCTGCGCGTGGTGCCGAACCCGCGCGTGGCGGCCTACGGCCGGGTGGAATCCATCGGCTGGGTGCTGCCCATCGACGACCACAGCTTCCGCATCTACACCGTGGGCCGCGTGAAGACGCCCGGCGATCTTGCCCGCGTGCGCTCGCGGCTGAACGGCAAGCTGTGGGAAGAGCTGACCGAGGCCGAGCACCGCGCCTTTCCCGGCGACTACGAGGCGCAAGTGAGCCAGGGCGCGATCACGGCGCATTCGGAAGAGCACCTGGCCAGCTCGGACCGCGGCATCGTGATGCTGCGCCGGCTGCTGCAGCGCCAGCTCGACGCGGTGCGCGAAGGCCGCGACCCGGCCGGCGTGAGCTTCGACCCCGCGACGCCGCCCGTGCATTTCGAAGCCGGCAACTTCCTCGTGCGCGAATGAGCGCGGCGGCGGCTGCGGGCCAGTCCATCGCCGTTCGGGTGGCAAGCAAGACGGTGGAGGCCGAGGGCGTGGCCGGCTTCCGTCTGGTCTCGGCGGATGGCGCCCGGCTGCCGGGCTTCGCACCCGGCGCGCACATCGACGTGGCCCTGCCGGGCGGGCTGGTGCGTCAATACTCGTTGTGCAACCTGCCCGCACAGGACGGGCACTACGAGATCGGCGTGCTGCGCGATGCCGCCTCGCGCGGGGGTTCGCTGGCGATGCACGACGCGGTGCATGAAGGCTCTGTGCTGAGCATCAGCCCGCCGCGCAACCACTTCCCGCTCCACGAAGACGCCGTGCACAGCCTGCTGCTGGCCGGCGGTATCGGCGTGACGCCGTTGCTGTCGATGGCCCAGCGGCTTGCAGCGCTGAGTGCAGGGTTCGCACTGCACTGCTGCAGCCGCACCGCCGCGCGCGCACCCTACCGGCGTCGGCTGGAAGCCAGCTCGTTCGCGGACAAGGTGTTCTTCCACCATGACGACGGACCGCCCGCGCAGCGACTCGATCTGGCTTCGACCATCGAACAGCCGGCGCCCGGCAGGCACATCTACGTGTGCGGCCCGCAGGGCTTCCTGGAGGCAGTGCGTGCCACCGCACGCGAACTGCAATGGCCGGACGCGCAGGTGCACTTCGAATACTTCTCCGGCACCCTGCCGGCAGCGGGCGAACAAGGCGAGTTCGAAGTCGAGCTGCGCAGCTCCGGCCGCGTGGTGCGCGTGCCGGCCTCGCTCAGCGTCGTGGACGCGCTGGCGGCCGAGGGCATCGACATCCCCGTGTCCTGCGCACAAGGCGTGTGCGGCACCTGCCTCACGCGCGTGCTCGAAGGCGAAGTCGAGCATCGCGACCTCTACCTCACGCCCGAGGAACAGGCCGCCAACGACCAGTTCCTGCCCTGCTGCTCGCGGGCCCGCTCACCCCGGCTGGTGCTCGACCTGTAGCAGCTCGTAGAGCACCATGCGCGTCTGCCGGCCGCGCAGCTCGGCAAGCTCCTCGATGCGGCGCGTGGCGAGCCTGCCGCCCAGCCCTTCGAAGGTGGCCTCCGAGATCAGCGTGCGCGTGCCCAGCTCTTTGTTCGCACCCTCGATGCGGCTGGCCGCATTGATCGCGTCGCCGATGGCGGTGTAGGAGAGGCGGTCGCTCGACCCGAGCACTCCCGCGATCACATGGCCGGTATGGATGCCGACGCGCGTACGGAACTCCGGCAGCCCTTCGCTGCGCCATTTGTCGTTGAGCGCATTCATCTCCGCATGCAGTTCGAGTGCCGCCAGGCAGGCCCGATATTCGGGCTCGTCCAGCTCGGTCGGCGCTCCCCACAGCACCATGATGCCGTCGCCCATGAACTTGTCGATCACGCCGCCATGCCGCGCGAAGATGCCGGCGGCGAGGCTGAAGTATTCGGTCAGCTGCCTCACGAGCACGTCGGCCGGCATCGACTCCGAGATGGTGGTGAAGCCCTCGACGTCGGTGAACATCGCGGTGATGCGGCGCGGCGATCCGCTCGGCCCCAGCGCGTGCCCTTCGGCCACGAGCTGCCGGATGATGTCCACCGGCACGAACTTGCTGAAGGCCTTGAGGCTGCGCGCCGACTCGTCCAGCGCCTGATTGAGGTGCTGAATCTCCAGCACCCGACTGGGTTCGATCGGCAGGTTGTCGAGCTCCAGCCGCCCGATGCGGCGCGCGACGCGCGAGAGGTTCTCGATGGGCCCGGTCACCAGCTTCGACAGTCGCAGCGAAATGAACAGCGCCAGCCCGAGGAAGCTTACCGTCAGCAGCAGCGACCACAGCACCGAGCGATGCAGGCCGCCGAGCAGCTGCTCTTCGGGCTCCCAGCTGACGAGCTGCCAGCGGGTATGCGGGATGTGCGAGGTCTGCACGAGGTAGCGGCGCCCTTCGTGCTCGATGGAGAAGGCCAGGTCGTCGGCGCCGCCCGCGGTGCTGGCCGCCAGCATGTGCGAGTGGATGGCGCCGAGCACGCCGGTGTCGGGAGACTCCAGCTCGCGCACCGGCTCGGGATGGTCGCTGCGCGCGACCACATGATGGTCCGAGCTCAGCAAGGCGCTTTCGCCGCTGCCCAACGCGCCGAAGATTCGCACCAGCCTCGACAGGTGCCCCAGCGACACGTTGCCGTCGACCACGAGCCCGCGCCTGTGGCCTTCGTCGTCGACACGCCCTGAAGGCCGCGCATGGCCGATGGCGAGCTCCTGCGCATCGCTCATCAGGAAGGGCTCGGTCCACACCGGGCCTTTGGCCTTCATGGCCTCCAGGTACCAGGTGCGCTTCTCGGGGTCGAAGTCGCTGCGGTAGGCGGAGATGGCCGTCGTTGCGAAGCGCTGCTTCGCATCGCCGCCGTCGAGATCGGGCGAGCTCTTGTACTGCCAGGTCTCGGTGCTGAACTCCGGACCGCGCAGCACCTGCCGGATGGCCGGGACCGGGTAGCGCACGGCCATCAGCACGTGGCCGTCGTCGGTGGCAACGTTGATGCTGTCGAGCTCCGGGGTCTGCTCGAGCATGGTCCAGAGCATCTCCGCGGTCTGCTCGCCGTCTTCTCCCGTCGCATGAACGCTCGGCGAATCGGCGATCGAGCGGATCACGCCCTCGGTCTTGGCGAGGAAGGCGAGCACGTTGTCCTCGACCCTGTCGTGATTGATCTTGTGCGCGGCGGTGCCTACCCTGGACACCAGCTTCTCGGCCGCCCAGTAGCCGAACGCCACCAGCAGCAGCGACTGCACCAGCGCGACGGCGCAGATGATGGTGCCTACGTCGACCCTGAAACGGCGCAGGCGGGGGCCCTCGAAATCGTCATCGGCCATGCAAGTTCCTCTCCATTTTTTCTTCCTGCTCGCTTATCGGCATGCGCTCCCGTTTCTTCTGTTGGTCGTTCTTCTGCTCGCGACGATTCTCGCCCCGCCCCTCCTCGCCCCCGGGTTTTCCCTGCCCTGCAAAGGCACGCCTGCCATTGCGGCTTCCCGGCAGCGGTAAACTCCGGCCCGCGCCGCGGGTTCCCGGGGCGCACTTGCTAGGGGTGCTGGGCGGCTTGCCGACCGGCTGAGAAAGTCCCTTTGAACCTGATTGAGGTAATCCTCGCGCAGGGAAGCTGGTCCGGTGGCGTCTCACGCCTTCTCGCGTGAAAGCCGCGCCACTGGGGCCTCGCCCACCTGCCAAACCTTTTGCACTGGAGCAAACGGATGGCACACGACAACAACGACAGCGCCGACAGCGCAGCCGTCTCCAACGAAGCGCTGACACCGCTTTCCGCCTCCCAGCGTGTATTCGGCTGGCACGACCATGCCTCGCTCTGGTTCAGCCTCGGCGTGGGCCTGCTCGTGATGCAGATCGGCGCCTACCTGGTTCCTGCCGTGGGCACGCGCGACGCCGCCATCGCCATCGTGCTCGGCTCCTGCATCGGCGCCGGCCTGCTGGCCTGGACCGCGCGGCTGGGCTGCCAGAGCGGACTGGCGAGCGCGGGGCTCATGCATGCCACCTACGGCAGCGCCTTCGCGCGCCTGCCGGTACTGCTCAACATCGTTCAGCTGGTGGGCTGGACCACTTTCGAACTCGTCGTGATGCGCGAAGGCACCCAGGCTATCGGCCAGACGGTCGTGGGCCCGGCCCTGGGCAGCTTCTGGGGCGGCGTGCTGACCACGCTGCTGTGGGGCGCGGTGCTGCTGGCGCTGCTCGCGGGCTCGATGGTGAAGCTGGTGCGGCGCTTCGTGAGCCGCTTCGGCCTGCCGCTGGTGGTGCTGTCGCTGCTGTGGCTCACGTGGCAGTTCGCGACGCAGCTGCAGGCCAAGGGGCTGGATGCCTTCTGGACACGCCAGGGGGACGGCACGATGGGCATGTTCGGCGCGCTCGACCTGGTGATCGCGATGCCGGTGTCGTGGCTGCCGCTGGTGGCCGACTACGCTCGGCACGGCAAGCGCAGCGCTGGCGGCCTGGGCGGCGCGTTCGGCGGCACCTGGATCGGCTATGCGCTCGCGAACGTCTGGTGCTATGCGCTGGGCGTGATGGTGGTGAGCGTGGCCGAGCCGGGCACGGGCCTCGTCACCGCGCTGCTGCTGGCGCAGGGTGGCCTCGTGGCGCTGGGACTGATCCTGATCGACGAGCTCGACAACGCGTATGGCGACGTCTACTCGGGCTCTGTCTCCACGCACAGCCTGCTGCCGCGCTGGAGCGTGAAGCGCTGGGGCCTGCTGCTGGCAGCCCTGTGCATCGCGCTGGCGCTGGTGCTGCCGATGCATACGCTGGAGCCCTTCCTGCTGCTGTTGAGTTCGGTGTTCGTGCCGCTGTACGGCGTGATCATCGGCCGGCTCGGCAGCGGCGAGGCGGTGTCGCCGCAAGGCACACGGCGCAAGGTCGATTTCGGCGCGGCTCTGATCTGGATCGCGGGCATCGCGGCCTACCACGCGCTCGCGAAGTGGGCGCCGCAGTTCGGCTCCGCGCTGCCGACGCTGGCCGCGACCTTCGCGCTCGCCTGGCTCAGCCGGCCTTCAGCGCAAGGCGGTGCGTCGGCACTGGCGCAAAGCCGTGGTTGAGGGGGCCATGACCCGCGCCGATCTTCACGTTCGCTCCCGCGGCCATCGCGCCGAGGATGTAGGCGCGCGCCCGCTCGACCGCATCGGGCAGCGTCGCGCCCAGTGCAAGGTGCGCGGCGATGGCGGACGACAGCGTGCAGCCCGTGCCGTGCAGGTTGCGGCTTTCGATGCGCGCGGAAGCCAGGCGCCGGCGGTCGCCGCCGGCCTGCAGCAGCACGTCGACCACCTCGTTGCCCGGCAGATGGCCGCCCTTGAGCAGCACGGCCTTCGCGCCGAGCCCGAGCAGTTCGTCGGCCGCGCCGTCGAGCGCATCGATGCCTTCGATGGCATGGCCGACCAGCAAGGCGGCCTCGTCGAGATTGGGCGTGACGACCACGGCGCGCGGGAACAGCTCGCGCACCAGTACCTGCACCGTCTCGGCCGCGATCAGGCGGTCGCCGCTGGTGGCGACCATCACGGGGTCGAGCACAACGTTCTTCAGCTGGTAGCGGTCGATGGCCCAGGCCACCACTTCGACCACCTCGGGCGCATGCAGCATGCCGAGCTTGACGGCATCGACACCGATGTCTTCCACCACAGCCTGGATCTGCGCCTTGAGGAAGTCGGGCGGCACCCCGTGAATGCCCGAGACGCCCAGCGTGTTCTGCGCGGTGAGCGCGGTGATGGCCGTCATGCCGTAGCAGCCCAGGGCCGCGAAGGTCTTGAGATCGGCCTGGATGCCGGCGCCGCCGCCGCTGTCGGAACCGGCAATGGAAAGCACGCGTGCGTAGCGCTGGGTGGGCTCTTGGGTCTTGCCTTGGGTCATGCCGAAAATTATCGGCGACGCGAAGGAGCCCCGGCATGAGCCTGCCTTTCGATTCCGTCGCGATCCTCGGCGCGGGCCTCATGGGCCGGCTGATGGCGCTGACGCTCGCGCAGGCCGGATGCAAGGTCGACGTGTTCGAGGCCGGCAGTCCGGAGGCCGAAGGCGCCGCCGCGCGCGTGGCCGCCGCGATGCTCGCGCCGCTGGCCGAATCGGCCGTGGCGCCGGTGTCGGTGGTGCGCATGGGGCAGCATGCCTTGTCGCGCTGGCCCGAGCTGCTGGCATCGCTGGCGCAGCCGGTGTTCTTCCAGCGCGAAGGCACGTTGGTGCTGTGGCACCGGCAGGACGCCGCCGAAGCCACGCGGCTTGCGCGCGTGCTCGCGAACACCGGTGCACAGGTGCCCGAGCTGGCACCGATGCAACCGATCGACGCCCGTGCGATTGCCGCGCTGGAGCCCTCGCTCGGCCAGCGCTTCGCGCAGGGCCTGTTCCTTCCCGGCGAAGGGCAGCTCGACAACCGCGCACTGCTCGCGTCACTGCTCGCCACGCTGCAGGCGGATGCCCGCGTCACGCTGCATTGGCAATCGGCACGGGCGCCATCCGACTTCTCCCCCGGCACGGCCGGACACCCCGACTGGGTGATCGATTGCCGCGGTCTCGGCGCAAGGCCTCAGTGGAACGCGCTGCGAGGCGTGCGCGGCGAGGTGATCCGCGTGCATGCGCCCGAAGTCACGCTGCAGCGCCCCACCCGCCTGGTGCACCCGCGCTACCCACTCTACATCGCACCCAAGCCCGGCAACCTGTTCGTGATCGGCGCGACCGAGATCGAGTCGGACGACATGTCGCCGGCCAGCGTGCGCTCCACGCTCGAACTGCTGAGCGCCGCGTATGCCGTGCACAGCGGCTTCGCCGAGGCGCGCATCGTCGAGATCGCGACGCAATGCCGGCCCACGCTGCCCGACAACCTCCCTGCCATCCGCCGGCCGCATCCGCGCGTGCTGCAGATCAACGGCCTGTACCGCCACGGCTTCATGATCGCGCCCGCCATGCTCGACGCCGCGATGGAACTGCTGGCGCAAGGCCACTCGTCGCTAGCGGAAAGCTTCGGCCTGGAGGCTGCCCCCACATGACGATGAACATCCTGATCAACGACAAGCCCTTCGCGCTGCCCGACCACGCCACGCTCACGGACGCCCTGGCCGCGCTGGATGCCACGCCGCCCTTCGCGGTGGCGGTGAACCGCGAGTTCGTGCCGCGCTCGGCCTACGCCTCGCGCGAGCTGCAGCCCGACGACCGCATCGAAGTGATCCGCCCCGTGACGGGCGGCTGAATGATGGAGACGACAAGCATGACGACCACGAACGACCCGCTGGTGCTCTACGGCGAAACCTTCCAGAGCCGGCTGCTGCTGGGCACGGCACGCTACCCTTCGCCCGACCTGCTCGAGGCCGCCGTGAAGCGCGCGAAGCCCGCGATGCTGACCGCCTCGCTGCGCCGGCAGACGGCCAGCCAGGGCTCGGGCAACAGCGATCTCGGCAACGGCTTCTGGGAACTGCTGCGCAAGCTCGCGGTGCCGGTGCTGCCCAACACCGCCGGCTGCCACAGCGTGCAGGAGGTGGTCGCCACCGCGCAAATGGCACGCGAGCTGTTCGACACGCCGTGGATCAAGCTCGAGCTGATCGGCGACGACTACACGCTGCAGCCCGACACGCTGAACCTGGTCGATGCGGCGTCGCAGCTGATCCGCGAGGGCTTCAAGGTGCTGCCCTACTGCACCGAAGACCTCGTGCTGTGCCAGCGGCTGGTCGACGTCGGCTGCCAGGCGGTGATGCCGTGGGCCGCGCCCATCGGCACCGGCCGCGGCCCGGTCAACCCTTATGCGCTGCAGGTGCTGCGCGACCGGCTCAAGGTGCCGATGCTGGTGGACGCGGGCCTGGGACTGCCCTCGCATGCATGCCAGGTGATGGAGTGGGGATACGACGGCGTGCTTCTGAACACCGCCGTCGCGCTGGCGCAGGACCCGGTCGCGATGGCCGGCGCCTTTGCCGATGCGGTACAGGCCGGCCGCAGCGCGCACCGCGCAGGCGCCATGGCCGCGCAAGAGGCAGCGCAGCCCAGCACGCCCGTGCTCGGCACGCCTTTCTGGCATCACGAATCATGAGCACCGCACTCGACGCAGGCGCCATCGCGCAGGCCATCGTCGCGACGCACGGGTTGCGCTTCGGCGCCATCACGTCCGCGCCGCCGAGCGCGCCGAACTTCTCTTCCGACGATCCGGTGTACCGCGGTGCCAAGCGGGCCTGCTCGGCGCTGGGCTTCATCGAGATCGACGCCGAATGCCTGGCCCATGCCTGGCGCGCGCAGACCCAGCGCCTGAGCGGCTTCGACGCCACGCTGTGGCCCGATGCGCCCGAGGACTTCGGCATGCGCCCCTTCCCGCCCACCGCTCGCGACGACGCGTTTCCGCCCTGCCCCGAACGGCTGGGCCTCTACGCCGTGCTGCCCGACGCGCAATGGGTGGGCCGCATGGCGCGCGCCGGCGTGCCGACGGTGCAACTGCGGTTCAAGTCCGCGGACACGGCAGCCGTCGAGCGCGAGGTGCAGGCGGCCGTCGAGGCGGTGCAAGGCACCGGCGCGCTGCTCTTCATCAACGATCACTGGCAGGTGGCCATCGCGGCCGGTGCCTATGGCATCCACCTCGGGCAGGAAGACCTCGATGAGCTCTTGCCCGAAGACCTGGCGCGGCTGCGCGGCTCCGGCCTGCGCCTGGGCGTCAGCACCCACGGCTATGCCGAGATGGTGCGTGCCGACAAGGTGAGCCCGAGCTACATCGCGATGGGCGCGGTGTACCCGACCACGCTCAAGAAGATGGCGACCGCGCCGCAGGGCGTGGCCCGGCTCGGCGCTTATGCGCGCCTGCTGCGCGGCTATCCGCAGGTCGGCATCGGCGGCATCGATGCCGTGCGGCTGCCCGAGGTGCTGGCCACCGGAGTCGGCTCCATCGCCGTGGTGCGCGCGCTGGTCGCGGCCGAAGACCCCGAGGCCACGGCCGCGCAATGGATGGCGGCCATCGACGCCGCCGGCAACTGAACAGAATGAACAAGTCCGAGCTCTCCCTTTCTCCTTCCAGCTGGCCGCTTTCTCCCGTCTCGCGCGCACTGGCCGTCGTGCTCTTCACTGCCGCGTGCGGCGCGCATGCGCAGCAGGCAGCGCTGCCCGAGGTCACGGTCAACGACGCGGCCGCCGCGCCGCAGGCCGACATCAGCGGCTTCGGCGATGTTCCTCTGCGCGAGTTGCCGATCTCGGCCACGGTGATCGACAGCAAGCAGCTGCAGGCCAGCGGCGCGCGCCGGCTCGCCGACCTCACGCAGTTCGACTCGTCGGTGACCGACGCCTACAACTCCGCCGGCTACTGGGACTACCTCACGGTGCGCGGCTTCGTGCTCGACAACCGCTTCAACTACCGACGCGAGGGCCTGCCGATCAGCGCGGAGACCTCGATTCCGCTCGACAACAAGGAGCGCGTCGAGATCCTGCGCGGCACCAGCGGCATACAGGCCGGCACCAGCGCGCCGGGCGGGCTGGTCAACTACGTCGTGAAGCGGCCCACCGAACAGGACCTGCGCGCGGTGCGCATCGAGACCACGAGCCGCGGCAGCCTGCTCGGCGCCATCGACCTCGGAGGGCGCTTCGGCGAGAACCGGCAGTTCGGCTACCGCATCAACGTGGCGAGTGAAAACCTCAAGCCGCTCACGCACAACCTCGACGGCAACCGCAATCTCTTCTCGCTCGCGGCCGACTGGCGCATCACGCGCGACTCGGTGCTGGAGTTCGAGATCGAGCAGAGCCGCAAGACGCAGCCCAGCCAGAACGGCTACAGCCTGCTGGGCAGCGTGCTACCGGCGCCGGTCGATCCGCGCATCAACCTCAACAACCAGCCGTGGTCGCAGCCCTCGGTGTTCAAGGCGCTGACGGGCACGCTGCGCTTCAGCCAGGCACTGAACGCCGACTGGCGCTGGAGCGCGCAGATCGGCCAGCAGCGCCTGAAGACCGACGACCGGCTGGCCTACGCCTTCGGCTGCGGCGCCGAGGGCAACTACGACCGCTACTGCTCCGACGGCACCTTCGACGTCTACGACTTCCGCAGCGAGAACGAGCGCCGTACGCAGACCGCGGGCAGCATCAACCTCAAGGGCAACGTGACGACGGGCAGCGTGCGGCACGAGCTCGGCTTCGGGCTGATGCAGAGCCGCGTGCGCAACCGCTTCGACAACCAGGCCTACAACTACGCGGGCACCGGCAACATCTGGGGCACGGCCATCGTGCCGCCGGCCCCCGACGCCACCACGCCGCAGACCAACCGCGACGAAAAGTCGACCGAGTTCTCCGTGCAGGACGCGATCCGCTGGAACGACCGCTTCACCACATGGCTCGGCGCGCGCCACACGCGGCTCGACCGCAGCAGCATCGGCAACGACGGCTCGAACCCTACCGGCTACAAGCAGGACGTGACCACGCCGTGGATCGCCGCCAGCTATGCCATCCAGCCGGGACTCATGGCCTATGCGAGCTGGGGGCGCGGTGTCGAGTCGCAGGTGGTGCCGAACAAGATCTCGCAGTACAGCAACGCCGGACAGGCCCTGCCCGCGCTGCGCTCGCGCCAGTGGGAACTGGGCATCAAGGGCGGCAGCGATGCCTTCAACTGGCAGCTCGCATGGTTCGACATCTCGCGGCCGATGACCAACATCGACCTGTGCAGCGGGTTGTGCGAGGTGCGCAACGACGGCAAGGCCGTGCACCGCGGCCTCGAGGCCGGCGCGCAATGGAACCAGGGGCCGTGGCGCATCGGCGGCAGCCTGACGCTGATCGATGCCAAGCGGCGCGGCAGCACGGCCAATCCGGCGCTCAACGGCGAGTCGCCCACGAACGTGCCGAAGCAGGTGCTGCGCGCACAGACCGCCTACCGCTTCGCATCGGTGCCGGGCCTCGAGGTGGCGGGACAGCTCTCGTACGAAGGCCGCCGCAACGTGCTGCCCGATGGCTCGGTCACGCTGCCCTCGTGGACTCGCGTGGATGCGGTGCTGCGCTACGACACCAAGCTGCGCGGCGCGAATGCGAGCTGGACGCTGTCGATCGACAACCTCTTCGATCGCCGCTACTGGAAGGAATCGCCCTACCAGTTCAGCCACGTTTACCTGTTCCCCGGCGCGCCGCGCACGCTGCGCCTAAGGCTGAGCGTTGCACTTTGAACGCGAAGTTGAAAAGCAGCGAAAAAGAACGCTATAATCTAAGGCTTGTTCCTCGATAGCTCAGTCGGTAGAGCGCCGGACTGTTAATCCGTAGGTCCCTGGTTCGAGCCCAGGTCGAGGAGCCACCATCAAGCCGCAAGGCCACTGGAAGCCCCGCTACTCACAAGGTAGCGGGGCTTTTCATTTGCGACTGTGCTCGGCGTTTGTTGCAGAGAGTCATCGCAAGTGGTGGGATCGGTGCAAAAAATGCAGCCGGTCGGCCGGAATCGGCAAAACCATTGCATATAATTTAAGGCTTGTTCCTCGATAGCTCAGTCGGTAGAGCGCCGGACTGTTAATCCGTAGGTCCCTGGTTCGAGCCCAGGTCGAGGAGCCACCATCAAGCCGCAAGGCCTCTGAAGAGCCCGCTGTCTTTACCGGACAGCGGGCTTTTTCTTTGGTGCGACCAGCTGACCTACATCAGCAAAGTCGGCTAAGTGCTCTTCTCGCGAAAAGCGCACACTCGCGCGCATGGAAAGCAGCCGCCGCATCGAGCAGGACTACCGCGCCCGCGTGGCGCGCGCCGTCGCGGCTATCGTTGCCGATCCGATGGCCGAACACCGGCTCGAAGACCTCGCGCGGCTCGCGCATTTCTCGCCCTTCCACTTCCACCGCGTCTACGCGAGCGTGGCCGGCGAAACGGTGGCCGCCACGGTCCGCCGCGTGCGGCTGGCGCTCGCCACCCGGTTGCTGGAAGCCGGCGACCAGAGCATCACGCAGGTCGCGCTGGCCGTGGGTTACGAAAGCCCGCAGGCCTTCACGCGAGCATTCGGCCAGTTCACCGGGCAGTCGCCGCGTGCCTTCCAGCAGAAGATGGTGCGGGCGATCCTCGATGTCGATGCGCTGCCGCAACCCGATGACGGCATCGCCGCGCCGGCCGTGCGCATCGTCGAATACCCCACGCGGCGGCTGCACGCGCTGCGGCATCAGGGGCCGTTCTCGACCATTCCTCATACCCATCGGCGGCTGCGCCAGCACGCGGGCACGGCACGCATCTCGGCCCGATGGGGAGCCTCCTTCGGCGAGCCCGAGGGCGGCCCTGGCTTCAGGTACTACGCCGCCCTCGATTCCCCCGACCCCTGGCCGGACGTCGCCGAGGTCGAGATGCTCGACATTCCGGGCGGCTGCTACGCGGCGCATCGCCTGGCCGGCCCGTACTCGCAGATCAACGCCGCCGTTCGCGCCCTCTACATCCGATGGCTGCCCGCCAGCGGCTACGAGCCCGACGACCGGCCTACGCTGGAGCACTACCTGAACTCGCCGCGGCAGGTCTCGCAGGCAGAGCTGCGGACCGATCTGCTGATTCCCATCCGCCGCACGAACGCGACATGAATCTGCCGATGCGACGTGCCCTGCTCATCGTCGCGCTCTGCCTCTGCTGCGCGCGCATCGCGCAAGCCGCCGGCTTCGGCCTGATCGAAGTGCCCGCCGACAGCAACGGCCCGGCGCTGCGCGGCGCCGTATGGACCCCATGCGATGCGCCCGCAGGCAGGCTCTCGTTCGATCCGCTGGTGATCGACGGCACCAGGGACTGCCCGATCGCCGGCAAGCAGCTGCCGCTGGTCGTGATCTCGCACGGCAAGGGCGGCTCGTCCCTGCTGCACCACGACACGGCGGCTGCGCTGGCTGACGCAGGCTTCATCGTCGCCGCCATCAACCACCCCGGTCACAACTTCCAGGACATGAGCGGCGCGAGCCATCTGTCGGTATATGCCACGCGCCCGGCAGACATGAAGCGGCTGGTCGACTACATGCTCGGCGCGTGGCCGGGGCGCGCGGCCATCGATGCGAACGGCGTCGGGCTTTTCGGTTTCTCCGCGGGCGGATACACCGGCCTCGTCGTGGTCGGTGCTGTTCCGGACTTCCGGCTGCGCGACGACCTCTGCCCGCCGGCTTCCACGACGCCGCTGTGCCAGGAGATCCGCCGCGACGAACTGCCGAAGATGCCCGCGCGCGACGACCGCATCAAGGCCGCCGTCATCGTCGATCCGCTCACTGCTTTCGACACCAGCGGCCTGAAGAACGTGACGCTGCCGATGCAGCTCTGGGCCTCGGCCTTCGGAGGCGATGGCGTCGCGCCGCGCTACGTGGAAGCGCTTCGCCGCGACCTGCCCGTCCGGCCGGAGTGGCACATGGTGCAGGGCGCGACGCACTTCGCCTTCGTGGCGCCCTGTTCGCCGGCCATGGCGCAGGCAATGCAGCAGATCTGCCGCGACCGTCCGGAGTTCGACCGCGCAGCCTTCCATGCGGACTTCAACACGCAGGTGCTGGCCTTCTTCAAGCAACAACTCGGGCCGGAAACGGCCGCCAGGGCTAGCGCGGCTGGAACGCGATGAGCCCCATGCCTGCGAGGCACACCGCAACACCCGTCACGTCCCACGCCGTCGGCCTGATGCCGTCCACCGCCCAGAGCCAGGCGATGGCCACGCCGATGTACACGCCGCCATAGGCGGCATAGACGCGCCCCGCCGCCGTCTCGTGCAGCGTGAGCAGCCACGCGAACAGGGCAAGGCTGATCGCCGCTGGCAGCAGCAGCCATGCGGAGCGATCCTGCTTGAGCCAGAGGTACGGCAGATAGCAGCCGACGATTTCCGCGAGCGCCGTCGCGACGTAGAGAAGAAAGGTCCGCATCCGGAGATTGTGCGGTCCGCATCGCACTTACCGGCAAGGCACGTGAGGCCATTGCTTGATGGCCCCGCGGTGCATCCCTACACTCGCGCGCATGGCCCGTTCGTTCCACTCCCGCAAACACGCTGCGCTCGAAGCAGCGCGTGCCGGCGATGTCGCGACCACGGCGACCATGGCGGCCTACCGACGCACCTCCGCACTTTCCTGAGCCCGGCGGTCCGCTACCCTTCTTTCTGATGCGCGAACCATTGACCGCCGGGCACCCGCCGCGCGGCCGCGACGTCGTTCGTTCCCTTCCTCATTCATTCATTCATTCGTGCATGGAGAACGGCGCCGCATTCAACTGGAGTGCTTCATTCATGCCCGCAACCATTCACGGGGAGCGCACGCTCACCGAACTCGACTTCGTCCGCCTGGGAAAACTGGCGGAACACCAGCTCCCGCCCGCTCTGGCCGACTTGCTCGATGCAGCGGACGTGCTGCCCTCGCGCGAGATCGCCGCGGATCTCGTGACGATGAACTCCCAGGTCGAGATCGAAGACCCGGCCACCGGCCAGCGGCAGCAGATCACCCTCTGCTACCCCGGCGACTCGCAGCCGGGCGCGGGCTTCGTGTCGGTGCTGTCGCCCGTCGGCATCGGCCTGCTGGGCACGAAGACCGGCGCCACCGCCTGCTGGCGCATGCCCAATGGCACCGAAGGCTCGGCGCGCGTGGTGGCGGTGCTTTTCCAGCCGGAGGCCAGCGGCGACTACACGCGCTGACTACACGCGCTGACACACGCGCCGATGTCGAGCGAGCGCGTCGCTCAGTGCTTGATCACGGTGCTGGTGCGGTCCTTGGCGCTGTCGATGGTCGCGCTCACGGAGTTCGTGTTGACCGCCAGGGCCACCAGGATGGAGCCGACGAAAGCCGGGTCGGCCGCGCCGCTGAAGTTCGAAGCACCGGCGATGGCCAGGGCCTGCTGCACCTGCTGGCGGGTCAGTTCCAAGGCCGCTTCTCCAACGATGTTCTTCTTGGTTGCCATCTGAAAACTCCTGGAAGTGAAGGCCTGACTGTAACTTTCGGGATCGAGCCTTCGCGGCGTTCCTCCTCGAGGGCCGGCGGCGCGGGCACGCCTGTTGTTTCACCGCGCTTCCAAAAGTTTCCAAAGTAATAGAATCGCCCCGCTCCATCCACCCGTCCCCGGCGCAGCGCGCCTGCACGACGGCAGCGACAGGGGCGATCGAGGACATGGGTTGCCGTTTCCCACGCGTCCCCGGTTTCGGACTCTGGTCGAGGCACCACCCGCGCGGTGGGCAGCGAGCGACCAGGCCACGCGAACATGCACATGACTTTCGGCACTGGTGTGCCGGATTCTCGGACCGTATCGTCGCGCGGTCGCCGGCGGCGCGTCGAATCGGGAGGTCGTACAGGCCAAGGCAATTCCATCTTCGATCTTGACAAGTGACGTCCGCAACGGGCGCCGCCTTCTTTTCACTTGACAGATCGGGACATGGCTTTTTCTAAACTCTCTCTCGCAAGCGCACTCGCCGGCCTGCTGGCCCTTTCGGGCTGCCAGACCATGGACATGCAAATGGGCAGCCAGTCGGCCAAGACCGTGGCCACCGGCAGCGCCGCCGGCGCCGCGACCTCCGGCGAAAGCAGCCAGCTCGAGCGCTGCGATTCGCCCCTGGGCACGGTCTCGCTGATCGAGAACGTGAACGCGGGCTGGTACACCATCCTCACCGGCGAATACAAGCTGCCTCCCACCGCCAACCTGCTGCGTCTGCTGGTGCAACAGTCGAACTGCTTCGTGGTGGTCGAGCGCAGCGCAGCCGGCATGAACGCGATGACGCGCGAACGCGCGCTGATGCAATCCGGCGAAATGCGCGGCGGCAGCAACTTCGGCCGCGGCCAGATGGTGGCTTCCGACTACGGCCTGTCGCCCGAGATCGTGTTCAGCAACAGCGACGCCGGCGGCCTGGGCGGCGCGCTCGGCGGCCTGGTGGGCGGCGGCCGCGGCCGTGCCATTGCCAGCATCGGCGCAAGCCTGCAGACCAAGGAAGCCAGCGCGCTTCTGACCCTGATCGACAACCGCTCCGGCGTGCAGGTCGCGGCCGCCGAAGGCAGCGCCTCCAAGACCGACTTCGCGGGCTTCGCCGGCCTGGGCGGCCTCTCCGCCGCCGGCGGCATCGGCGGCTACACCCGCACGCCGCAGGGCAAGGTGATCGCGGCCGCCTTCATGGACGCCTTCAACCAGATGGTCCGCTCGCTGCGCAACTACAAGGCGCAGACGGTGCGCGGCCAGGGCCTCGGCGGCGGCGGCCGTCTCGGCGTGGACGGCGGCGCCGCTCCCTCGCAGACCTCGGCGCCCGGCGCCGCTCCGGCAACCCGCCGCCGCAAGTAAGGGCAGCAGCAGGCGCGCACCCCGCGCGCGCCTTCGCCGGCCGGCCCGCCTCGCTCAGAGGTAGCGCGTTTCGGCCGGCGCTTCGAACCAGTTGTTGTTGCGCCCGTCCATGTACTGGACGGGTGCCGTCGACAGTTCCTCCAGCGTCACGTCGTCCAGGCAGTTCACCGCCACGCTCACGTAGGCGCCACCGATCTCGGGTACGTTGCCGCGCCCGAACGAACGCACGCCGCAGCTCCTGCAGAAAAGCCATTCGGTGCTGTGCGAGTTGAACTGGTACAGCGACAGCTCCTCCTTCCCCGACAGCAGCGTGAATGCATCCGGCTTCACGATCGCGCCCCATGCGCGGGTCTTGGTGCAGATCGAGCAATTGCACTTGCCGGTGCCTTCGGCGAGATCGATCAGGGCCTGGAAGCGAACCTTGCCGCAATGGCAGCTGCCGCTGTATGTCTTCTTCATGGTCTGTGTCCTGTGCTCCGCTGTGCGGGGGTTGAAAGTGGAAGCAAGGTTACGACCCATTGCGGACAGATTCTGTCCTCGATTGCAGGCATCATGCGCACATGCTTTCAGCCTCCGCACGCCTGATCCGGCTTCTCTCGTTGTTCCAGGCTCAACGCTCGTGGACGGGCGCCGACCTCGCCGGCCGACTCGAGATCACCGAGCGCACCTTGCGCCGCGACGTCGATCGCCTGCGCAGCCTGGGCTACACGGTCGACTCCACCTCGGGCGTGGCCGGCGGCTACCGGCTGGGCGCGGGCACCGCCCTGCCGCCGCTGCTGCTGGAGGACGAGGAAGCCATCGCGGTCGCGCTCGGCCTGGGCAACCCGGCTGGCGCCACGGGCGACATCGGGAACGCCTCGATGCGCGCGCTGGCCAAGCTCGAGCAGCTGATGCCGCCGCGCCTTCGCCGCCGGCTCGACAGCGTGCGTTCGTCGGTGGTGCCGGTGATGAGCGACAAGTCGCCCGTGCGCCTGAAGGCCGTCTCCTTCCTGGCCGAGGCCTGCACCGAGCGGCTCGAGCTGCGCTTCGGCTATCGCGACCATCACGACACCGTCACCGAGCGCACGGCTCAGCCGCACCGCGTGGTGCAGACGGGACGGCGCTGGTACCTGCTGGCCTGGGACATCGCGCGCGAGGACTGGCGCACCTTCCGTCTCGACCGCATCGTCGATGCGGAGCCCACCGGCGCGCGCTTCACGCCGCGCCGACTGCCCCACGGCGACGTCGCGAGCTACATGGAGCACGCGCTGAAGGTCTCGCCCTACCTGCATCACGCGCAAGTGCTGGTGCACGCGCCCGCCAGCGCGCTCGAGCCTTATCTCGGCTGGGTCAGCGGCACGCCGCAGGAGGCCGGCGACGGCGCCACCCGCATCGCCACCGGCGCCAATTCGCTCGACGCGCTGTCCGTCTGGCTCGGCTGCCTGCCGTACGATTTCGAGGTCGAATCGCCGCGCGAACTGGTCGATCACATCGCGCTCGTCGCCTCGCGGCTCGCGAAGGCGGCGGCCAAGCCGCCGAGCAGCCACCGAAAGCGGTAGGCCGCCTCCCCCGTATATAGGATGGGCAGCGCGCAAGCCGCCCCCTACCCTTTGCGCCATCCAGCAGCAAACCAAGGCCTTCTTTCCCATGCGCCTCATCGTCACGTCATGCATGAGCGCATGCAGCCTTCACAGCCCGGTGCATCAGGCATGACCGCGGAAACACAGGTTGCCCTCGTGGAAGACGACACCGGAATGCGCGAGCGCATCTCGCGCGTGGTCGATGCCGATCCTTCCCTGAGCCTGGCCTACAGCGCCTCCAACGCCAGCGACATCCTGCGCTGGCTGGTCGACAACCCGGTCGACGTGCTGCTCGTGGACCTGGGCCTGCCCGACCGCCCCGGGCTCCAGGTGATCAGCCAGTGCCGCAACATGCAGCCGGCCTGCGCGGTGATGGTGCTTTCGATCTTCGGCGACGAAGCCAACATGGTCCAGGCCTTCGAAGCCGGCGCCAGCGGCTACCTGCTGAAGGACGGCACCGAGGCCGACCTCGCCACCCACATCCGCCACCTGCGCGCCGGCGGCTCGCCGATGTCGCCGGTGATCGCGCGCAAGCTGCTGCGCCGCTGGCAGGCCCATTCGGGCGGTGCGCCCAAGGAGCAGTCCGCGGCCAAGGCTGCCGGCACCGCGACAGTCGCGCCCGAGCGCCTGTCGCCGCGCGAGTTCGAGGTGCTCGACCTCGTCTCTCGTGGTTTCACCTATGTCGAAGTCGGAGTGCAAATGGGAGTCTCGGCCTCGACTGTCCAAACCCATATCCGCAATATCTACGGCAAGCTGGATGTGCACAACAAATCGGAAGCTGTGTTCGAGGCCCGCAACCTCGGCTGGCTTCCCTAGCGTGACCGCCGGCGGCCTCTGCCGCCTGCTGCTCGCCGCCCTGTGCCTGTGGCTCGCCCTGGCGTCGGCGGCCCCTCGTGCCAACGCCGCGGAAGCACCCGACGCCTTCGACGTTTCCTCGGCCGAGGCGGTGCTCGAACCCGACGGCCTGCCGATGCAAACGCGCCGGGTGGAGTTCCCCTTCCGCTGGGACCACGAGTTCCCCGGCCGCGGCGGCAAGGCGACCTACCGCATCGAGCTGCCCGCCGCTGCTGTGCCGGCCGGCAAGCCGGCCGCCCTGCTGCTCTCGGGCGCGGGCAACCAGGTGGCGATCTCGTTCAACGACGCGCTGGTGGCCAGCTACGGCACGCTGGGCGTGCCGAACTACGACGCCTCCAAGAGCAACCTGCTGGTGCCGGTGCCGGCCGTGCTGCACCAGAGCGGCCAGCCGCAGTCGCTGGTCGTGCGCACCACCATCCAGCGCCAGCGCGGCGCGGGGCTGGCCAGCATCCACTACGGCCCGGAGTCCTCGCTGGCGCCGGTCTATCGCGCGCGGCAGAACTGGCGCAACACCTCGGCCATCGTCTACGCCGTCAGCCTGCTGCTGATGGGCGGCATCGCCGGCGGGCTGTGGCTGCGCCAGCGCGATGCGCTCTACGGCTGCTTCGCGCTCGCCGCGCTCTCGGGCGTGGCGCGCAACCTCGACCGCGTGTGGCCCGACGTGGCGGTTCCCTGGCCTTTGTGGGGTGCGGTGGTGGCGGTCTGCTATGCCTGCCACATCGGGCTGATCGCGCGCTTCGTGCTGCTGGTGCTGGAGCGCAACCCGCCGTGGCTGGTGCGCTCGATCTACGGCGCGCTCGCGCTGTCGGTCGCGCTGGCCTGCGCCTCCTTCGCGTTCGCCCGGCCGCTGCTGTGGACCGGCGGCCTCGTCATCCTGCAGTGCATCAGCATCATCTGCCTGCCCTACGTGGTTTACGGGGCGCTGGTGGACCGCCGCCGCATCGCGGGCGTGTTGATGGCGGCGGGCACGCTGGCCATCCTGGCCGGCGCGCACGACCTGCTGCTGGTGCGCATGGGCCTCTTCGGCGGCGCCTACTACACGCTGACGGCGCACGCCATGTTCTTCTTCGTGATGATCCTGGCCGGCCTGGTGGTCGAGCGCTACAGCCGCACCGTGGCCGACTACCGCGCGCTCAACGCCAACCTCGCGGCCCGTGTGGCGGAGCGCGAGGACCAGCTGCGCGGCGCCTTCGAGACCGTGCGCCAGCAGCAGCAGGAACAGGCCGTGCTGCTGGAGCGCCAGCGCATCATGCGGGAGATCCACGACGGCGTGGGGTCGCAGCTGGTGGGCCTGCTCAACGTCGTGACGCAGGCAAAACCCGACCGCGCGGTGATCGAGGAGCACGTGAAACTCGCGCTCGACGAGATGCGCATGGCCGTCGACTCGCTGCAGCCCACGCACGACGACCTGGCCACCGTGCTGGCCACGCTGCGCTACCGGCTGCAGCCCCGCCTCGACGCGGCCGGAATCGAGCTGGTGTGGGACGTCGAAGTGATCCCGCAGCTGGAACCCTTCGCCGCGCAGGCGGCCCTGCAGCTGCAGCGCATCCTGCTCGAGGCATTCACCAACGTGCTCAAGCACGCGGGCGCAACGCGCATTGTGATGCACGCGAGCTGGCACGGGGAACAAACGCCGGCGCTGGTGCGCATCATGCTCACGGACAACGGGCGCGGGTTGCCTGCGGCGCCGGCCAGTGGCGGACGCACGGGGCACGGCATCGCCAACATGCGGGCACGCGCCCAGTCCATCGGCGCGCGGCTGCAGATCGAGACGGTGGACCCTGCAGCCGGCGGCACGCGCATGCAGCTCGACTGGCCCTGCGCACCCGCCTGAAGCCGCTCGCTGTCAGCGCAGCGCGAACGCCAGCGTCACCGCCCCGAGCGCCAGCAGCGCGAGCCCGGCGATGAAGACCATCTCGCCCCAGGCTTCCAGCCGCGCGCCCGACCTGCGCGAACGCATCGAGATGAAGGACAGCAACGCGCTGGCCAGGAAGACCAGCGCGTCCACCGCGAGCAGGCGGTCTATCAAGAGCCGCATGTCGTCGCGCGGCCCGAGGTGCCCGATGGACATCACCGTCATGCACACGCCGATCATGGTGGCCGACGTGGGCAGGATGTGCGCCGAGAGGCTCTGGGCAGGTGAAGTCATGCGGGCGCGAGGTCGGTAGTCGGATCCTGGATTTCGCGGAACACCGAGGAACCGGCTTTGCCGGGCCTCAGGTGTTGCCCCCCCCGGAAGGGGGTTGGCGAAGCGACACGAAGTGCGCGAAGCCTGGGGGAGAACTTAGCCGATTCGGACCGGCACGAAGATCTTGTCCTCGCCGCGCTGGATCAGGAGCGCCACCGACTTGTTGCTGGCCTTCGCCACCACCTCGCGCACCTGCTCCACGCTCTGCGCGGGCGTGCCGTTGATGGCCAGCAGCACGTCGCCTGCCTGCACCCCGGCCTGGGCCGAGGGGCCTGCCGCGTCTTCGATCAGCAGTCCGTTGTCGACCGCGGCCTCGCGCTTCTCCTGCGGCTGCAGCGGGCGCAGCGCCAGGCCCAGCTTGCCCTGGCCCACGTCGGCGTCGGCCTTCGCGACCTTGGCCGGCTTGTCGCTCGCGTCGCCGAGCTTGGCCTGCAGCTCCTGGCGTTCGCCCTGGCGCCACACTTCGAGCGTGACCTTCTTGCCCGGTGCCTGCTGGCCGATCACCGCGGGCAGGTCGCCCGAGGAGACGATGGGCTGGCCGTCGACCTTGCGGATCACGTCGCCCGCCTTCAGGCCGGCCTTGTCGCCGGGGCCGCCCTTCTCGATGTTCGAGACCAGCGCGCCTTCGGGCTTGTCGAGCTTGAACGAATCGGCAAAGGCCTGGTTCACTTCCTGCACCGCCACGCCGAGGCGGCCGTGCGTGGCCTTGCCGGTGGCGACGATCTGGTCCTTCACCTGGATCGCCACGTCGATCGGAATCGCGAACGACACGCCCTGGTAACCGCCGCTGCGGCTGTAGATCTGCGAGTTGATGCCGACCACTTCGCCGCGCGTGTTGAGCAGCGGGCCGCCGGAATTGCCGGGGTTCACCGCCACGTCGGTCTGGATGAAGGGCACGTAGCTGTCGTCGGGCAGCGAGCGGCCCTTGGCGCTCACCACGCCAGCCGTCACGGTGTTCTCGAAGCCGAAGGGCGAGCCGATGGCCAGCACCCATTCGCCGACCTTCAGGTCCTTGGTGTTGCCCAGCGCGAGCACGGGCAGGTTCTTGGCGTCGATCTTGAGCACCGCGACGTCGGTCTTGGCGTCGGCGCCCAGCACCTTCGCGCGGTACTCGCGGCGGTCGGTGAGCTTGACGGTGACTTCCTTCGCGTCCTTCACGACGTGGGCGTTGGTGATGATGACGCCGCTGGGGTCGACGATGAAGCCCGAGCCCTGCGCACGCACCGGCACATCGCGCTGCTGCTGTTGCTGGCCGCGCGGATTCATCTGGCCCTGGAAGCGGCGGAAGAACTGGAACATCGGATCGTCGGGATCGATGCCCTGGATCTCTGCGGCGGCCTCGTCGTCGGAGGCCTTCATGGTGCCGGTCACGCTGATGTTGACCACGGCCGGGCCGTCGCGCGAGGTGATGGTCGAGAAGTCGGGCAGCGTGACCATGGCCGCGGGCGCGGTGGCGACGGCATTGGTGGTCGGGGCGCCCACTGCGCGGGCGCTGGTGTAGGCGCCGGCGCCGACGGCACCGATCACGCCCGCGCTTGCCAGGGCGATGGCCAGGGCACGGGGCGAAGTCAGACGTGTGTTCATTTGTCGGTTCCTTTCTGGGCGTATGGACGCAAAACGATGAAAGGAATGTCGCGGGTCTGACTTAAGCGCCGCTTAAACGGCGCGGCGCCGCCGGAAGGGGCTCAGGCGCGCGCGGGAAAGCGCACCAGCACGCGCAGGCCGCCGAGGCTGGGAGACTGGTCGAGCGCCACGGTCGCACCATGCAGGTCGGCGATCGACTTGACGATGGCCAGGCCCAGGCCGCTGCCCGACGCCTGCGATTCGCCCGAGCGGTAGAAGCGGTCGAGCACCCGTTCGCGCTCGTCGGGCGGCAGGCCCGGTCCGCTGTCGTCCACGGTGAGTTCGGCGGCGTCGCCCTGGCGGGAGATGCCGATGTCGACACGGCCCTCGACGGGCGTGTACTTGATCGCGTTCTCCAGCAGGTTGCGCAGCAGCATGCGCAGCGCCTCGGACTGGCCGTCGACCACCGCCTCCTCGGCGTGCGCAATGCCGATGTCGATGCCCCTCGCCTGCGCGGCCGCCACGGCGTCGGACACGGCGAGCCGCGCCACCTCGGCCAGGTCGACCGGCTCCGGCTTGGCGCCGGCCGCCAGGCTGGCCTCATGACGGGCCAGCGCGAGCATCTGCTCGACCAGCCTCGTCGCGCGGTCGATGCCCGCCACCAGCCGGTTCACGGCCAGCTCACGCGAGGCATCGTCGGGCGCGCGCTGCAGGCCCTGCACCTGCAGCTTCAGGGCGGCCAACGGCGAACGCAGCTCGTGCGCGGCATCGGCGACGAAGTGCTTCTGCGCATCGAAGGCATGGCGCACGCGATCGAAGAGCAGGTTCAGCTCCTGCACCAGCGGGCGCACCTCCTCCGGCAGGTTCTCCTCGCTCACCGGAGACAGGTCGTCGGCCTGGCGGGACGCCACCTGCTTGCGCACCCGGGCCACCGGCGCGAGCGACTGGCTCACGACCCACCAGACGACCAGCATCAGGAGCGGCGCCATCAGCGCCACCGGCGCGATGGTGCGCAGGGCCAGCGTGCCGGCCATGTGGCGCCGCGCCGCCATGTCCTGCGCCACCTGGATCACCAGCCCGCGCGTCTGCATCGAGAACACGCGGTAGGTAGTGCCCCGCGCCTGTACGTCGGCGAAGCCCAGCACCGCGAGCTGCGGCAGCGCGGCCTGCTCGGCGGATTCGAAGATGCGCACGCCGTCGGCGGTCCACACCTGCACCACGAAATCGAAGTTCTGCTCGGCGGCGCCCAGCCCGCCCACCGCGGCACTCGGCGGCAGGCCCGCGCGCAGCGACAGCGCCATCTGCTGCATGTGGTAGTCGAAGATGTCGTCGGCCTCGGCGAGCACCGTTCGGTAGGCCACCAGAGCCTGCGCACCGGCGGCCAGCACGATGGCCGCGAGCAGGAACCAGAGCAGGCGCGCGCGCAGGGAGCCGGTCAGCCTCCTCATATCTTCGGCACCATGTAGCCGACACCGCGCACGTTGCGGATCAGCTCCGCGCCGAGCTTCTTGCGCAGCCCGTGCACGTACACCTCGACCGCGTTGCTGCTGATCTCGTCCTTCCAGCTGTAGAGCTTCTCCTCGAGTTGGGCACGCGACAGCACCATGCCGGGCCTGGCAAGCAGCGGCTCCAGCACGGCCCATTCACGCGCCGACAGCACCACCGGCTGGCCGGCCACCGTGACCTCGCGCGTGGCCGGGTTGATGCTCACGCCCATGTGCTCGTACACCGGCTCGGCACGACCCGCGGCGCGGCGCAGCAAGGCGCGGATGCGGGCCAGCAGCTCGTCGAGGTCGTAGGGCTTGAGCACGTAGTCGTCGGCGCCGGCATCGAGGCCCTCGATGCGCTGCTGCACCGAGTCGCGCGCGGTGGCGATCAGCACCGGCATGCGCTGTTTGCGCGCGCGCAGGTTGCGCAGCACCTCGAGTCCGTCGCGCCGGGGCACGCCGAGGTCGAGCATCACCAGGTCATATTGCTGGGTGCGCAGGGCCGATTCGGCGGCCTCGCCGTCTTTCACCCAGTCCACCGCGTACTGCTCGGCGCGCAGCAGGTCGAGCACCGCTTCGCCGATCATCACGTCGTCTTCGAGGAGGAGGAGTCGCATGGTTGTGTCCGTTTCGGGGATTCGAGGCGCGGGCCGCGGCCAAAGTTCAGACCAAGGGAAGATCAGAGAAGCGATCGGACCTCTCGCGCGGCTTCGAAAAGCAGCGGCAGCATCTCGCGCTGCAGCGTCTCTTCCTGGTAGCGCGTGCCCGAGAGCACCACGTTGAGCGCGGCCACCGTGTGGCCCTGCATGTCGCGCAGCGGCACGGCCAGTGCCTGCACGCCCAGCTCGTGTTCTTCGCTGGCGAAGCAGTAGTCGTCCTTGCGCGCGCGGGCAATCAGCTGCCGCAGGCCCCGCGCCTGCGTCACCGTGCGAGGCGTGAGCCGCGCCAAGTGCCGGCCCTTGAGCCATTGCGTGAACTGGGTCGGCGCCATCGCGGCCAGCAGCACGCGGCCGGTGGAGGTGGCATGCGCCGGCAGCCGTGCGCCCAGGTGCAGGCCGTAGGCCAGCACGCGCGTCGGCGTTCCGTAGCTGCCGCTGCGCGCGACGATGACCACCTCTTCCCCGTCGAGCACCACCGCCGAGAACGATTCGCCGGTCTGCGCCGCCAGCCGGTTCAGCGTGGGCTGCAGCGCGCGCGGCAGGCGCGACGAGGCGAGATAGCTGCCCGAGAAGCGCAGCACCTTGGGCGCCATCCAGAAGTAGCTGCCGTCGGTCTCCAGATAGCCCAGGTGGGCCAGCGTCAGCAGGTGCCGGCGGGCCGCGGCGCGCGTGAGGCCGGCGCGCTCGGCGGCCAGCGTGGCGTTCAGGCGCTGGCGCTCGGTGTCGAAGCTTTCGAGCACCGCCATTCCCTTGGCGATGCCCTCGATGAAGTCGGCCTTGGCGATGCTCATTCGGCGTGGTGGTTCGTCGTCTTTGGAAGTGTTGCGCGATGATCGCGCACGCATTCGCATGATCGCACAGAGCCGCGCGAGCGGCCTCCTCAGAAGACCCGGTGCGCCCTACGCTCCACGAAACCCTCTCGGAGACACGAACATGCGCACCCAGGTCGCCATCATCGGAGCCGGCCCCGCCGGCCTGCTGCTCGGTCAGCTTCTGTACAAGGCAGGCATCGACAACGTCATCGTCGAGCGCCAGAGCGGCGACTACGTGCTCGGCCGCATCCGCGCCGGCGTGCTGGAGCAGGTCACGATGGACCTGCTGGCGCGTGCCGGCGTCGACGCCCGCGCCAAGGCCGAGGGCCTGCCGCACGAAGGCATCGAGCTGCTCTTCAAGGGCGCGCGCCACCGCATCGACATGCACGGCCTCACGGGCGGCAAGCAGGTGACGGTGTACGGCCAGACCGAAGTGACGCGCGACCTGATGGAAGCCCGCGCGGCCGAGGGCCTCGCCACCATCTACAGCGCGGCGAACGTGAGCCTGCACGACTTCCAGTCGGGCAAGCCGCGCGTGCGCTACGAGAAGGACGGCCAGACGCACGAGATCGAATGCGACTTCATCGCCGGCTGCGACGGCTATCACGGCGTGAGCCGCGCGAGCGTGCCGGCCGATGCGATCCAGACCTACGAGAAGATCTATCCCTTCGGCTGGCTCGGCGTGCTGGCCGACGTGCCGCCGGTGTCGCATGAACTGATCTACGCCAACACCGAACGCGGCTTCGCGCTGTGCAGCATGCGCAGCGCCACGCGCAGCCGCTACTACGTGCAGGTGCCGACCGAGGAGCGCGTGGAGAACTGGAGCGACGAGGCCTTCTGGAACGAGCTTCGCGCCCGCCTCGACCCCGAGGCGCGCGAGCGGCTGGTGACCGGCCCCTCGCTCGAGAAGAGCATCGCGCCGCTGCGCAGTTTCGTCGCCGAGCCGATGCGCTTCGGCTCCCTGTTCCTGGCGGGCGACGCGGCCCACATCGTGCCGCCGACCGGTGCCAAGGGCTTGAACCTCGCCACCGCCGACGTGGGCTATCTCTCGCGCGCCTTCGAGATCTTCTATGCGGAGAAGTCGGCCTCGGCGCTCGACCGCTACTCCGACCTGTGCCTGCGCCGCGTCTGGAAGGCCGAGCGCTTCTCGTGGTGGTTCACCTCGCTGATGCACCGCTTTCCGGAAACGGGCGCCTTCGGCCAGAAGATCCAGGAAGCCGAACTCGACTACCTCGTGCACTCGACCGCAGCCTCCACCGCGCTGGCGGAGAACTACGTCGGGCTGCCGCTGGAAGACTTCTGAGCCGGCGGCGTCTCAGCCGCCCAGCACTTCGTCGACGAAGCGCTGGTCTTCGTCGTAGATCCAGCACTCCGCGAGCTTGCCGTCCTTCACGGTGTAGCGCAGCTGCCGCTCCAGTTCGACTGCACGGCCCTGGAACTCGAATTGCTCGACCGCGACGATCAGGCCGTAGTGCTCGCCCGCCAGCACGTCGCGGATCGAGACAAGTCGGCGATTCGTTCGCTCCTTCATCTTCTTGAGCACGGCGAGGCACGCCGCCTTGCCGCGGTGCGTGCCGGCGAGCGGATTGCGTCCGAAGTAGTGGAAGACGACCTCGTCGTGGTAGCTGTCGACGATGCGCTGCACGTCGTTGGCAACCCAGGCGTCGGCGTAGCCCCGGATCACGGCACGGATGTCGTCCGGGGCCTTGCTGCTCATGCGTGCTGCTCCAGCGCCTTCTTCATGGCAATGCCGCCCTGCTCCATCATCGGCCCGACGTAGGCCGCCATGGCGTCGGGCAGCACGTCGGTGATCCAGACGAAGCGCGAACGGCCCTCGCCCTCCTCGAACACCTGCGCCGTTGCGTGGTGGTGCGCGGCCTGTCCGCCGGTGACGGTGTAGGCCAGCCGTCGATGGGCATCGTCGATGCCGACCAGCACCTCGCGCGCCACGAGCCCGTTGGCGAAGGTGAGGATGCGGGCGCCCTCGGCATCGATGGTGCAGGCGGTGAGGAAACCCGGCGCGAGCCGCGTGTGCACCGCGCCGAAGTCGCGCAGCGCGTCCCACACCTGGGCAGCGTCTGCCTCGACGATGAATTCCTTGTAGACAGTGGCCATGGCGGGCCTCGCTTCAGGGGCAGACCGCCTCGACGTTGTTGCCGTCGGGGTCGATCAGGAATGCCGCGTAGTAGGTCGGGCTGTAGTCCGGCCTCGGGCCCGCGCCGCCGTTGTCGGTGCCGCCTGCCTTCAGGCCGGCCTTGTGGAAGGCGGCGACAGCCTCGTGATTCGGCGCGCGGAATGCGATGTGCGTGCCCGGCCCTTTCGCGCCCTTGGCGGCGTAGAGCCACAGCGCCGGCTCGTCGGCCGGGCCGATGCCGGCGTAGCTGTCGTCGTGCGGGCCCGGCACATGGCCGAGCGGCGCGAGCGCGGCTTCATAGAAGCGGCGGCTCGCGGCGAGGTCTTTGACTTTCAGTCCGATGTGGTCGTACATGATGGCTTCCTGCTCGATGGATTGGTCAGGAGCTCATCATCGAAGAGCGCGGCAATGCGTTCTTGGAAAATCTTGCGGTCGCCCTGGGCCGCCTTGCGGAAGCCGCCCGGCGACACGCCGGCCGCGCGATGGAAGGTGCGCACGAAGTTGCTGAGATCGGCAAAGCCCACGTCGAGCGCGACCTCGGTCACCGGCCGGCTGTCGTCGTCGGCCAGCAGGCGCGCGGCGTGCCGCAGGCGCGAACGCACGAGGTACTGGTGCGGCGTGACGCCCAGCACCTGCGAGAACAGCCGCAGGAAGTGGAAGGAACTCAGGCCTGCCTCGGCTGCCGCACCGTCGAGGCCGATGTCGTGCTGCGAATTGGCGTCGATCCACATCGCGGCGTCGACCGCGCGGCGGCGGTCACGTGCGGCGGCCGAAGCCGGCGCCCGGGGCTTCGTCCGGCCGGAGACGACTTCGACGAAGCGGCCCGCGAACCACATGCCCAGTTCGTCCAGCCCGACGTCGCTCTGCCCGTCGGCCGCGGCCTGCGCCAGTTCGCCGATGACCACGAGCTCGGCCAGCGGCGGCACGCCGCCGGTGCGCCATGTCTTGCGGTCGCCGCCGATCAGGTCGACGAAGCCCGGCGACAGGTGGAAGGCAAGGCACTCGTCGCCGCAGACGTGGTGGTCGTGCGTGCAGACGTATTCATCGCCCGGGCAGCCGACCAGCACCGAGCCGGCGACCAGCTCGTAGGCCCGGCCGCGCGTGCGATAGCCGAAGCTGCCCTTGCGCACGTACGAGACCGAATAGCCTTCGTGCAGCTCGGTGAAAGGCTGCGCGTCGGGCCCCGCGTCGCAGCGGTAGCTGGCGATACGGATCGCGTCGGTCTGCACTTCGTTGGTGACAAGCATGGCCGACGCCTTTCTGCCCCACGAAAACGATTGCTCAATCGACGGTTTGCATCGCCTGCCAGACACGCGCAGGGCTCAGCGGCATGTGCAGGCGAGGCGCGCGCGTTGCGAGGCCGTTGCGCGCGAAGGCATCGGCCACCGCATTCACGATGGCCGGGGTGGCGCCGATGGTGCCGAGCTCGCCCACGCCCTTCACGCCCAGCGGGTTGTTCTTGCACGGCGTGGACTCGTCCATCTCCATGTTGAACATGGTGTCGACGATGTCGGCGCGCGGGGCGGCGTAGTCCATCAGGCTGCCGGTGACGGGCTGGCCGGTCTCGTGGTCGTACACCACCTGCTCGTACAGCGCCTGGCCGATGCCCTGCACCGCGCCGCCCTCGAGTTGGCCGCGCACGATCATCGGATTGATGACCCGGCCCACGTCGTTGACCGAGCTGTAGGCCACCACGCTGATCTCGCCGGTGGGCGGATCGATCTCGATCTCGCAGATGTGGCAGCCGTTGGGCCAGGTCGGGCCGGCCACGGTGCTGGTGGAGTCGACGAAGATCTCGCGCCCCGGCTGCTTCGCCGCGAGCGTGAAGAGGTCGAGCTCGAGGTCGGTGCCGGCCACGTTGAAGACGCCGCGGCTGTAGACGATGTCGTCGATGGAAGCCTCGAACTCCTGAGCGGCCAGTTCGCGCGCCTTGTCGATGGTGCGCTCGGCGCCGATGCGCACGGCCGAGCCGCCGGTGAAGAGCGAACGCGAGCCGGCGCTGCCGAAGCCGTCGCCGCGGTCGGTGTCGCCGAGCACCACGCGCACCTTCTCGATCGGCACGCCGAAGGCATCGACCGCGAGCTGGGCCAGCGAGGTGGCGATGCCCTGCCCCATGGCGTTGACGGCCGAGAAAACCTCGATCACGCCGTCGGCCTGCACCGAGACGGTGACGCGCTCCTCGAACACGTTGCCGCCGGTCCATTCGAGGAAGGTGGCGATGCCCAGGCCCCGGTGCTTGCCCTTGCCTGCCGACTCGGCCGCACGGGTCTCGAAGCCCTGCCAGTCGGCGAGCGTCAGCGCCTGGTCCATCACCGACTCGAAGTTGCCGGTGTCGTAGGTCTGCGCCATCGGGTTCTTGTATGGCATCTGCTCGGGGCGGATGAAGTTGCGGCGGCGCAGCACGATGCGGTCGATGCCGGTCTGGCGCGCAGCCTCGTCCATGAGCCGCTCGATGGTGAAGATGGCTTCCGGCCGCCCCGCGCCCCGGTAGGCGCCGGTGGGAGCGGTATTGGTGAGCACCGCCTTGAAGTGGAAGTCGATGGTCTGGATGTCGTAGACGCTGGTCTGCACCCAGGGGCCGATCAGCAGCTGGATCGCGACGCCGGTGCCTGTGGCGTAGGCGCCGACGTTGGCCAGGGTCTTGATGCGCAGGGCCAGGATCCTGCCGTCGGCATCGAGCGCCATCTCGGCGCGCGCCTCGATGTCTCGGCCGTGCGCGCTGGAGAGAAACTCCTCGCTGCGGTCGGCCACCCACTTCACAGGGCGGTTCACCTGCAGCGCCGCGAAGGCGACGGCGATGTCCTCGGGATAGGCGCCGGTCTTCATGCCGAAGCCGCCGCCGACGTCGCCCACCACCACGCGCACCTTTTCCTTGGGCAGGCCGATGGCGGCGCAGATGGAATCGCGCACACCGGAGGGCATCTGCGTGCTCATGCGGATCGTGAGGCGTCCGGTTTCGGCGTCGCGCGCGGCGAGCACCGAGCGCGGCTCGATCGTCAGCGCCACCACGCGCTGGTTGTTCACGTCGAGCGCGACCACGTGGCTGGCCTTGGCGAAGGCGGCCGTGGCGGCCTCGCTGCTGCCGTGGCGCATCTCGGCGGCGATGTTGCCCGTGGCTTCCTCGCACAGCAGCGGCGCCCCGTCGGCGGTGGCGCTCGCGAGGTCGACCACCATGGGCAGGTCTTCGTAGTCGACCATGATGGCTTCGGCGGCATCGCGCGCCTGCTGCACCGTGTCGGCCACGACCGCGGCCACCACTTCGCCGACGAAGCGCGTGCGCTCGTGGGCAATGGCATGGCGCGGAGGGCTGGCGCTGTCGCTGCCGTCCGCGCGCTTGAAGCCGGCCGCGCCCGGCAAGGGCTTGACGCCGGCTTCGGCCATTTCGGCGCCGGTGATCACGCGCAGCACGCCGGGCATGGCGGCGGCGGCGCTGGTGTCGATGGAGAGGATTCGCGCGTGCGGGTACGAGGATCGGAGGAAGACGAGATGAGCCTGTTCGGGGAGCGTGACGTCGTCGGTGTAGCGTCCGGCGCCGGACAGGAGGCTTTCGTCTTCCAGACGGCGCACCGCCTGGCCGCTGCCGAAGCGAGTGGGATTGGGTTCAGTGGTCAACGTGGTCCTCTTATGCTGATCCCCGGCGTGTGCTCGGGCCTGCCTGATCTGTCGTGGGTGCGCGAAAACAAGCTGTGCACTATAGGGTTTCCGGCTGGTTTTGTGGCGCCGTGGAATGTCGGCCGAACCCTTTTGGCGGTGTCGGCGGCACGCGATTTTCGCCCACTGGATCGGAATTTGCGAAGCCGTGTATACCTATGCCCATGCGACAACTGCCTTGGCTCGAACCCGGAGATGCCCTGCCCGACCCCGCCTCGGCCTGGGGCGTGGCCGACCCGGTGCCCGGCCTGCTGGCCGCGGGTGGCGCGCTCGACGTCGATACTTTGATGCAGGCCTATGGCAACTGCGTCTTCCCCTGGTTCAGCGAAGACCAGCCCATCCTCTGGTGGAGCCCGGACCCGCGCATGGTGCTGCGGACGGCCGACTTCAAGCTGCACCGCTCACTTCGCAAGACCCTCCTGCGTTTCATCGAAACGCCCGGCTGCGAAGTGCGCATCGACCATGACTTCGCGGCGGTCATCAAGGCCTGCTCGAGTTCACCGCGGGTAGGCCAGTCGGGCACCTGGATCGTGCCGGACATGGTGAGGGCCTATACGGATTTGCACCGCGCCGGCCACGCCCACAGCGTGGAGACGTGGATCGACGGCGAACTGGCGGGCGGCCTCTACTGCGTCGGGCTGGGCCGCGCGGTGTTCGGCGAGTCGATGTTCACCCGCCGGCCGGACGCGTCGAAGATTGCCTTGGCCGCGCTGGTGTCGCTCTGCCGCCACTACGGGGTGCAGATGATCGACTGCCAGCAGAACACGGCCCACCTCGCCAGCCTCGGCGCTCGCGAAATGGCCCGCAAGCGCTTCGTCTCCCACGTCGCCGGGGCACGCCAGCAAGAGGGCCCACGGTGGCGTTTCGACCCCGTATACTGGTCTGAACTCCTTTCCGCGCGATCTCCTTCCCCGACGTGACGCACCTCAAGGATCTTCCGCTTCACACGCTGCAGTTCTACGCAACTGCGCCCTACCCCTGCAGCTACCTGCCGGACCGGCAGGCCCGCTCGCAAGTGGCCACGCCCAGCCACCTGATCCACAACGACGCCTACTCCGACCTGGTGCTCAGCGGCTTCCGGCGCAGCGGGATGTTCACCTACCGGCCCTATTGCGACGGTTGCCGTGCCTGCATTCCGCTGCGCGTGCTGGCCAACGACTTCCGGCCCAACCGCAGCCAGCGCCGCGCGCTGAAGCAGCATGCCGACCTGCAGGCGCGCGTGCTCAAGCTGTGCTTCATGCCGGAGCACTATCAGCTCTACCTGCGCTACCAGAACGGCCGCCATGCCGGCGGCGGCATGGACCACGACAGCATCGACCAGTACACCCAGTTCCTGCTGCAGAGCCGCGTCAACTCTCGGCTGGTGGAGTTCCGCGAAACGCTGCCCGACGGCAGCGCGGGCGCGCTGCGGATGGTGTCGATCCTCGACGTGCTCAACGACGGCATCTCGGCCGTCTACACCTTCTACGAGCCCGACACCCGCGTAGCGCCGGGCCGCCCCAAGCAAGCGGACGCCCCCCTGGAGGGGCAGCGAGAGCACGCAGTGCCGAGCGTGGGGGCCTCATCCACCGGCTACGGCACCTACAGCGTGCTCTGGCAGATCGAGCAGGCCCGCAAGCTGGGGCTGCCGCATGTCTACCTCGGGTACTGGATCGAGCACAGCCCGAAGATGAACTACAAGGCGCGTTTTTCCCCTCACGAAGTGTTGTTGGATGGCCGCTGGCAGGCGCCAGGCGATTTCACAAGGTAAAATGGCGCTCGGTCATCACCGCCAAGCGCCATGAGAAAAAACCAATCCGACATTCCCGCCGTTCCCGTGATCCAGGTGATCGAGCGCATGTTCGCGCTGATCGACGTCCTGGCATCGCGCGAGGACGCCATTTCGCTGAAGGAGATCAGCGAAAAGACGGGGCTCCACCCGTCGACCACGCATCGCATCCTCAACGACCTGGCCGTCGGCCGCTTCGTCGACCGCCCCGAGGCCGGCAGCTACCGCCTCGGCATGCGCCTGCTGGAGCTGGGCAACCTGGTCAAGGGCCGGCTCAACGTGCGCGACGCGGCACTTGGCCCGATGCGCGAGCTGCACAAGCTGACGCAGCAGCCCGTCAACCTCAGCATGCGCCAGGGCGACGAGATCGTGTACATCGAGCGCTCCTACAGCGAACGCTCGGGCATGCAGGTGGTGCGCGCCATCGGTGGCCGCGCCGCCCTGCACCTCACATCGACCGGCAAGCTGTTCCTGGCGGCGGATGACCCGCAACGGGTGCGCAGCTACGCCACTCGCACCGGCCTTGCCGGCCACACGCGCAACAGCATCACCCAGTTGCCCGCGCTGGAGCGGGAGTTGTCGAAGGCGCGCCAGTACGGCATCGCCCGCGACAACGAAGAACTGGAGTTGGGTGTACGCTGCATGGCCGCCGGCATCTACGACGATCAGGGCAAGCTGGTGGCGGGCTTGTCGATCTCCGCGCCAGCCGATCGGCTGGACGAAGGCTGGCTGCCCAAGCTGCAGGCCACCGCCAACGAGATTTCGGGCGCACTGGGGTTCAAGGAAGGCATGGCCGCTGCACCGTCTCCCTCCGCAGGCAGCAGCCTCCCGTCGACCGGCGCCTGACACACCGGAAGCCCCCCACAAAGCAAACAGGCCCTCTGGAGGGCCTGTTTTCGTTGGGGCTGCCGGTGAGTGTGACGTCGATCAGCCAGCGATCTGATACGCGGTATTGCGCGACGAGGCTGCCGGAGAGCCGGCTGCATGAGTGGCCTCCACCCAGCGGCGAACCCGCTCGGCGTCCGCGATGCGGCTGAACTTGCCGGCCGAATCCAGGAACACCATGATCAGCTTGCGGCCCGCCACGCGCGCCTGCATCACGAGGCACTGGCCGGCTTCAGAGATGTAGCCGGTCTTCTGCACGCCGATTTCCCAATCGGGGCTCTTCACGAGACGGTTGGTGGTGTTGAACTGCAGCACGCGGTTGCCGACTTCGACCTGGTATTCAGGCGAGGTGGACAGCGAACGCACGGTGGCATCGGCGTAGGCGGCATTGACCAGCAGCGCCAGGTCCTGCGCGCTCGACTGGTTGCGGCTCGACAGGCCGGTGGGCTCCACGTAGCGCGTGTCCTTCATGCCGAGCATCTTGGCCTTGGCGTTCATGATGCTCACGAAGGTCGTAAGGCCGCCCGGGTAGGTGCGGCCCAGCGCGTGCGCCGCGCGGTTTTCGCTCGACATCAGCGCCAGGTGCAGCAGTTCGCCGCGCGAGAGCGTGGTGCCGACCGTCAGGCGCGAACTGCTGCGCTTTTCGGTATCGACGTCGTCCTGGGTGATGGTGATGAGCTCGTCGTTCGGCAGATGGGCCTCGCTGATGAGCAGGCCGGTCATCAGCTTGGTGAGCGATGCGATCGGCAGCACGGCGTGGTCGTTCTTGCTGAACAGGACTTCGTGGGTATCCTGGTCGATGACCAGCGCGACGCTCGACTTCAGGTCGAGTGCGTCTTCGGTTCCATGCAGGCCGGCCATCTGGCCGAAGGATTGGCGCGGGGGCACTTCGGCGACGCGAACCACCGAGCGGCGCTGCACGGCCACCACGGTCTTGCCGTTCTTCTTGTGGATGGTGGCAACGACGTTGCGGCCGCCGCGAACCACCTTCTCGGCGCGTTCGCCGCGCTTGGCGACGACGACCGGAACAGCGCCGCGAGCCGTCTTGGACGACGCGGCGTTGCGCTTGACTTCCACCGGCACGGGCCCCTTCGCCTTCTTGGCGGCGACGGCGGTCTTGGCAGCGGCGGGCTTTTCCTTCTTGGCCGCCTGGGCGCCAGGCAGCAAAAACGCCGTGGCGCAGAGCGCGACGGCGAGGGCTTTGAAAGCGGGCAGGAACCGCTGGCTGGAAACTCGGCGTAGGCGGGCTTCAGGCATTAATAAATCTCCAGCGGCAGAAACGAGGACCGCAGTGTATCGAAATCAAAAAAGACACGCAATATCAGTTACTTGCATCCTCTTCTTCATTCGAATATCAAGGATCGCCCGAAAACCTAACCTTGTGCCGCCACTCTCTCAGCTTGGCTCTGTAACTTGTTGAGCGCACTCAAATAAGCCTTAGCCGAAGCGACAACGATGTCCGGATCCGCACCGACACCGTTGACCACCCGCCCTGCGTTTTGTAACCGGACTGTAACTTCTCCCTGGCTTTCCGTCGAGCCGCTGATGGCGTTTACAGAGTAAAGAACCATCTCGGCGCCGCTCTTGACGTGCGACTCGATCGCCTTCAGGGATGCATCAACCGGGCCATTCCCATCGGATTCGCCGGTGACTTCTTTGCCCTGGACGGTGAAAACGACCTTCGCCTGGGGGCGCTCGCCGGTTTCGCTGTGCTGGGAGAGAGAGACGAAAGCAAACTGCTCACCAACGTGCGACACCTCCTCCGCGCTGACGAGCGCGAGGATGTCCTCGTCGAAAATCTCGGACTTGCGGTCGGCCAGCTCCTTGAAGCGCAGGAAGGCCGCATTGATTTCGCCCTCGCTGTCCATGGCCACGCCCAGCTCCTGCAGGCGCTGCTTGAAGGCGTTGCGGCCGCTGAGCTTGCCCAGCACGATCTTGTTGGCCGTCCAGCCCACGTCTTCCGCTCGCATGATCTCGTAGGTGTCGCGCGCCTTGAGCACGCCGTCCTGGTGGATGCCGGAGGCGTGCGCGAATGCGTTGGCCCCCACCACCGCCTTGTTGGGCTGCACCACGAAGCCGGTGGTCTGGCTGACCATGCGGCTCGCGGCCACGATGTGCTGGGTGTCGATGCGCAGGTCGAGCCCGAAGTAGTCCTTGCGGGTCTTCACCGCCATGACGACCTCTTCGAGCGAGCAGTTGCCCGCGCGCTCGCCCAGGCCGTTGATGGTGCACTCCACCTGGCGCGCGCCGCCGATCTTCACGCCGGCCAGCGAATTGGCCACGGCCATGCCGAGGTCGTTGTGGCAATGCACCGACCAGATCGCCTTGTCGCTGTTGGGAATGCGCTCGCGCAGCATCTTGATGAAGTTGCCGTAGAGCTCGGGAATGGCGTAGCCGACGGTGTCGGGCACGTTGATGGTGGTGGCACCCTCGTTGATGACGGTCTCGAGCACCCGGCACAGGAAATCCGGGTCGCTGCGGTAGCCGTCTTCGGGGCTGAACTCCACGTCGCCGATCTGGTTGCGCGCGAAGCGCACGGCCAGCCTGGCTTGCTCATGAACCTCGTCGGGCGACATGCGCAGCTTCTTTTCCATGTGAAGCGGCGAGGTGGCGATGAAGGTGTGGATCCGTCCGCGGGCCGCGCCCTTGAGGGCTTCGGCCGCGCGTCCGATGTCGCGGTCGTTGGCGCGCGAGAGGCCGCACACCGTCGAGTCCTTGATCGCGTTCGCGATTGCCTTCACCGCCTCGAAGTCGCCGTTCGAGCTGGCGGGAAAACCGGCCTCGATGACATCGACCTTCAGCCGCTCCAGCAGCTTGGCAATGCGCAGCTTCTCGTCGCGCGTCATCGAGGCGCCCGGCGATTGCTCGCCGTCGCGCAAGGTGGTGTCGAAAATAATGAGTTGGTCGGTCATCGTGGGTCTCCGTTGTGCGTCACCCACGCGCACCCGACCAAGGGCCGGCGCAGCAGAGTCAGGCGACTGCAACCGCCGATTGTGCCCCGTGTGCGCCCCGGGTCCGCGCACGCTGCACGCCAGAAACAATCGCTTTCAGCGACGCCGTGATCACATTGGCATCGATGCCCACGCCGAACAGCGTCTGGCTGTCGTCCACGCGCAGTTCCAGGTAGGCGACCGCCTTCGCGTCGGCGCCGGCGCCGATGGCGTGCTGGTGGTAGTCCATCACGCGCACGGTGTGGCCGGTGGCCTTGCTCAGCGCCTGGGTGAAGGCGTCGATCGGGCCGTTTCCGCGGCCTTCGATGGCATGGACCTCGCCGTCCCAGGGCAGATCACCGCGCAGCACTACCGAGGCGTTGGCGCCCTCGCCGCCCTCTTCGATCACGCGGTTCTGCAGGGATTGCGCCGTCTCGATGCCATATTCGCGAACGAACAGCTGCCAGAGGTCGGCCGCGGTGAGTTCCTTGCCGGCGACGTCCATCACGCGCTGCACGGACTGCATGAATTCCATCTGCAGGCGGCGCGGCATCTCGATGCCGTACTCGCTCTCGAGCAGGTAGGCCATGCCGCCCTTGCCGGACTGGCTGTTCACGCGGATCACGGCTTCGTAGCTGCGCCCCACGTCCTTCGGATCGATGGGGAGGTACGGAATCTCCCAGATGTCGCCTTCCTTGCGCGCAGCGAAGGCTTTCTTGATCGCGTCCTGGTGCGAGCCGGAGAACGAGGTGTAGACGAGATCGCCCACGTACGGGTGGCGCGGGTGCACCGGGATCTGGTTGCAATGTTCGACCGTCGCGCGGATCTCGTCGATGTTCGAGAAGTCGAGCTCCGGCGAGACGCCCTGGGTGTAGAGGTTGAGCGCGACGTTCACGAGGTCGAGGTTGCCGGTGCGCTCGCCGTTGCCGAAGAGGCAGCCTTCGATGCGCTCGGCGCCAGCCATCAAGGCCAGCTCGCCTGCCGCCGTGCCGGTGCCGCGGTCATTGTGCGGGTGCACGCAAAGCACGATGGAGTCGCGACGCGCCAGGTTGCGGTGCATCCACTCGATCATGTCGGCGAAGATGTTCGGGGTGGAATGCTCGACCGTCGTGGGCAGGTTGACGATGCACTTGCGCTGGGGCGTCGGTGCCCACACTTCGGTCACCGCATCGACCACGCGCTTGGAGAAGTGCACGTCCGTGCCCGAGAACATTTCGGGCGAGTACTGGAAGGTCCACTGCGTGTTCGGCTGCTTGGCGGCGAACTCGTTGAACATGCGGGCATGGCTGCTCGCGAGTTCGACGATCTGGTCCTCGTCCATGCCGAGCACCACGCGGCGCATGACGGGGGCCACCGCGTTGTAGAGGTGCACGATCGCACGCGGAGCACCCTGCAGCGATTCGAATGTGCGAGCGATGAGGTGGTCGCGGGCCTGCGTCAGCACCTGGATCGTCACGTCATCGGGAATGCGGTCTTCCTCGATGAGCTTGCGCACGAAGTCGAACTCGATCTGCGATGCCGAGGGAAAGCCGACTTCGATTTCCTTGAAGCCGATGGCCACGAGGGTTTCGAACATGCGCATCTTGCGCGCGATGTCCATGGGCTCGACCAGCGCCTGGTTTCCATCGCGCAGATCGGTCGACAGCCAGATCGGCGCCTTGGTCAGCACGGCATCGGGCCAGGTACGGTCCTTGAGGCCGATCGGGGCGAATGCGCGGTATTTGCTTTGAGGTTGCTTGAGCATGTCGATTTCTCTTCGATGGTTGGTAATCGACCAGCAACCCCAAAAGACAAACGGCCCGTTGCTGGTGCGAACGGGCCGTGGTGAGGGATTTGCGCGTGCGCTACCGTCTCCGCCCGTGAGGGAGGGTTAGTAGGGCCAGCAGCGAAATCTTGGTCATGAGGCTGACGAATGTATCACAAGCCGAGATCAGTTATGCAAACCGCGCTCGTCGGGCTCTTCGGTCGAGGTGCTGATCACGCTCGCCTGCTGGCCCTTGGCCTTGCGCCATGCGTAGACCACGTAGCCGCTCAGGCCGTAGACGACGAACAGGCCGAACAGCACCGTCGGCGGATGGATGTTGATGACGGCAATGCCCAGCGCGATCAGCACGATCACCGCGAAAGGCACGCTCTTCTTCATCTGGATGTCCTTGAAACTGTAGAACGGCGCATTGGTGACCATCGTGAGCCCCGCGTAGAGCGTGAATGCGAAAGTCACCCAGGTGATCTGCGTCCAGGAGAGGTACAGCACCTCGCCGCCGCGCTTGCCCCACTCGTTCACCAGCCAGATGAAGCCCGCCACGAGCGCCGCGGCCGCAGGCGACGGCAGCCCCTGGAACCAGCGCTTGTCGACCACGCCAGTGTTGACGTTGAAGCGCGCGAGCCGCAGCGCCGCGCAGGCGCAATACACGAAGGCCGCGATCCAGCCCCAGCGGCCCAGCCCCTTGAGCGACCATTCGTAGGCGATGAGCGCCGGCGCCGCGCCGAACGACACCATGTCGGACAGCGAATCCATCTGCTCACCGAACGCACTCTGCGTATTGGTCATGCGTGCGACGCGGCCATCGAGGCTGTCGAGGATCATCGCGGCGAACACGCCGAGCGCCGCGAGGTCGAAGCGAGCGTTCATGGCCATCACGACCGAATAGAAGCCGCCGAAGAGCGCCGCCAGCGTGAACAGGTTCGGCAGGATGTAGATGCCCTTGCGGCGCTTGCGCGGCGGCACATCGTCGGGAAGCGTGTCGTCATGCATTGAATTTGCCTCCATCCCTCGTGCGTGCTACGTGGGTAGCTATCCATTCGATAGCATCTTGATCTGTGAATCGCATGGTTCGCAGTGTAGTTCAGGGGGCCGCGTCGTCCCCTTTCAAACAAAAGGGCCACCGCAACGGGTGGCCCTCGGGAAACGGGCGCCGAAGCGCCCTCCTGGCTCGCAGATCAGTTGCGGGTCTGGTCGACCAGCTTGTTCTTCTTGATCCAGGGCATCATCGCGCGCAGCTTCTCGCCGACGACTTCGATCTGATGCTCGGCATTCAGGCGACGACGGCTGATCAGCGTGGGAGCGCCGGCTGCGTTTTCCAGCACGAAGCTCTTGGCGTACTCGCCGGTCTGGATGTCCTTCAGCACCTGCTTCATGACCTTCTTGGTCTCTTCCGTCACGACGCGCGGGCCAGTGACGTACTCGCCGTACTCGGCGTTGTTCGAGATCGAGTAGTTCATGTTGGCGATGCCGCCTTCATAGATCAGGTCGACGATCAGCTTCAGCTCGTGCAGGCACTCGAAGTACGCCATTTCGGGGGCGTAGCCGGCTTCCACCAGCGTTTCGAAGCCTGCCTTGATCAGCTCGACCGTGCCGCCGCACAGAACCGCTTGTTCGCCGAACAGGTCGGTCTCGGTTTCTTCGCGGAAGTTGGTCTCAATGATGCCGGCCTTGCCGCCGCCGTTGGCGGTGGCGTAGCTCAGCGCGAGGTCACGCGCCTTGCCGGTCTTGTCCTGGTGCACGGCCACGAGGTGGGGCACGCCGCCACCCTGGGTGTACGTGCTGCGCACGGTGTGGCCCGGGGCCTTGGGAGCGACCATCCACACGTCGAGGTCGGCGCGCGGCTGCACGAAACCGTAGTGCACGTTGAAGCCGTGTGCGAAGACCAGCGAAGCACCTTCCTTGATGTTCGGGGCCACGTCGTTCTTGTAGACGTTGGCGATCTGCTCGTCGGGCAGCAGGATCATCACGACGTCGGCGGCCTTCACGGCGTCGGCGACTTCGGCAACCTTCAGGCCGGCCTTCTCGACCTTGGGCCACGAAGCGCCACCCTTGCGCAGGCCGACCACGACCTTGACACCGCTGTCGTTCAGGTTCTGCGCGTGCGCATGGCCCTGCGAGCCGTAGCCGATGATTGCAACCGTCTTGCCCTTGATGAGGCTCAGGTCAGCGTCCTTGTCGTAGTAAACCTTCATTTAAATCTCTCCTAAAAAATCTCGAGCATCCGTACCGGATGCATTTCACTCAAAGGCCGGAGGAATTCCGGTCCTTCATCTGCTGGTTGATGGACACGAGGCTGTCGTGGATGCGGAACAGCACGATGAACAGTTCGCTGAAGATGCGAACGGCGACAGTGCCGAAGATCAGGGCCACGAACGCCGGCAGGTACTGCCCCTGGTAGAGAGCCGCCCCCGCCAGGGCGATCACGCCCAGCAGGCCCAGGAGGTAGAGCACCCGGACGATCGCCGGAGTCACCATCCTGTCGAAACCGAGCAGACCTCGCATCACTTTTGCCTCATGTGTGGACGAATGTATGAACTGAGGGCGCCGTCACCCTCCTAAACGCGCAAGATGCGCTCGCCGCGCCCGATGCCGCTGGCACCGGTGCGGACAGTCTCGAGGATAGCGCTACGCTCGATCGCTTCCAGGAAAGCGTCGTTCTTGCCGTGGTCGCCGGTCAATTCGATGGTGTAGCTCTTGTCGGTCACGTCGATGATGCGGCCGCGGAAGATTTCCGCCATGCGCATCATCTCCTCGCGCTCCTTGCCGACCGCGCGCACCTTCACCATCATGAGCTCGCGCTCGGTGTAGGCGCCTTCGGTCAGGTCGACGACCTTCACCACCTCGATCAGCCGGTTCAGGTGCTTGGTGATCTGCTCGATCACGTCGTCCGAACCGGTGGTGACGATGGTCATGCGCGAGAGGCTCGCGTCCTCCGTGGGCGCCACCGTGAGCGATTCGATGTTGTAGCCGCGGGCCGAGAACAGGCCCACCACGCGGGAAAGAGCACCCGGCTCGTTTTCCAGCAGCACTGCGATGATGTGTTTCATGTTTGCGTGACTCCTCTTTTCGCCGCCCTCCCCCGCGCACGGTAATGCGCGGGCTCGGCGGGCAATAGATTCGTCAGTAAAGAGTTGAGCGAATGTCGTTCCGCGGATCAGAGATCTTCGGAACCCAGCAGCATTTCGGTGATGCCCATGCCGGCCTTCACCATCGGGAACACGTTTTCGGTCGGATCGGTACGGAAGTCCATGAACACCGTGCGGTCCTTGAGCTTGCGCGCCTCGCGCAGCGCCGGCTCCACGTCTTGTGGACGCTCGATCAGCATGCCGACGTGCCCGTAGGCCTCGGCGAGCTTCACGAAGTTGGGCAGCGCATCCATGTAGCTGTGGCTGTAGCGGCCGGAGTATTCGATCTCCTGCCACTGGCGCACCATGCCCAGGTAGCGGTTGTTGAGCGAGCAGATCTTGATCGGCGTGTTGTACTGCAGGCAGGTGGAGAGCTCCTGGATGCACATCTGCACCGAGCCTTCGCCGGTGATGGTGAACACTTCCGAATCGGGCTTCGCGAGCTTGATGCCCATGGCATAGGGAATACCCACGCCCATGGTGCCCAGGCCGCCGGAGTTGATCCAGCGACGCGGTTCGTCGAAGCGGTAGTACTGGGCGGCCCACATCTGGTGCTGGCCGACGTCCGACGTGATGTACGTGTCGGCGTCCTTGGTCATGTTCCAGAGGGTCTCGACCACGTACTGCGGCTTAATCACGTCCTTGTTTCCGCGGTCGTACTTCAGGCAGTCGCGCGAGCGCCAGGATTCGATCGTCTTCCACCAATCGGCCAGCGCGCCGGCGTCGGGCTTGGCGGTGCTCTCGCGGATCATCGAGATCAGCTCGGTGAGCACGTCCTTCACGTCGCCGACGATCGGGATGTCGACCTTCACGCGCTTGGAGATGCTCGACGGGTCGATGTCGACGTGGATGATCTTGCGTTCGTTCTGCGCGAAGTGCTTGGGGTTGCCGATCACGCGGTCGTCGAAGCGCGCGCCCACGGCCAGCAGCACGTCGCAGTTCTGCATCGCGTTGTTGGCCTCGATGGTGCCGTGCATGCCCAGCATGCCCAGGAACTTGCGGTCGCTCGCCGGATAGGCGCCCAGGCCCATCAGCGTGTTGGTGACCGGGTAGCCGAGCATGTCGACCAGCGTGCGCAGTTCGTTGCAGGCGTTGCCCAGCAGCACGCCGCCGCCGGTGTAGATGTAAGGACGCTTCGCAGCCAGCAGCAGCTGCAGCGCCTTGCGAATCTGGCCGCCGTGGCCCTTGCGCACGGGGTTGTACGAGCGCATCTCGACCTTGTCGGGATAGCCCGCGTACGGGATCTTCTTGAACGAGACGTCCTTGGGCACATCCACCACCACGGGGCCCGGACGGCCGCTGCGTGCGATGTGGAAGGCCTTCTTCATCGTCATGGCCAGATCCTTCGGATCCTTGACGAGGAAGTTGTGCTTGACGATGGGACGGGTGATGCCGACCGTGTCGCACTCCTGGAAAGCGTCGAGGCCGATGGCGGCCGTCGGGACCTGGCCCGAGATGATCACCATCGGGATCGAGTCCATGTACGCCGTCGCGATGCCGGTGACCGCATTGGTCAGGCCGGGACCGGAAGTGACCAGCGCCACGCCGACTTCGCCAGTTGCGCGCGCATAGCCATCGGCTGCGTGGACGGCGGCCTGCTCGTGGCGCACCAGCACGTGCTGGATGGTGTCCTGCTTGTAGAACGCGTCGTAGATGTAGAGAACCGCGCCGCCCGGGTAGCCCCAGACGTATTGGACGCCTTCGGCCTGCAGTGCCTTGACCAGCACTTCGGCGCCCATGAGTTCTTGAGTCGAATTGCCTACGCCAGAGGACGCAGCGGCTGCGGAGACGATTTCCGCCTTGGAGATTTCCATGATCAACCTTTGTTTATTTCGGGAACGAAATACCTTGGGTGCCCCTTGCCAACCCTTGTGAGGTCGCGCCAGGACTTGAGGCCAAAGCCATGGACGGACTGATGTTCCGCCGGACCGTGACCCGTTTGCCTTTTGACTTGCAGGCCGGATTATGACATTTCCGGGCGTTCAGATTCGCTTCAGCTGCCTTGTAAAGCTACAAAGGCATAATCCGCGGCGTTGAACATACGCGATCGCCAGACCCATTCCCCACGCGGCGCGCCCTGCGCGCCCCCTCTCGCTTGGCTACTGAACAAGAACTCTCCGACTTCCTGAAAAGCGTCGAACGACGCGCTTTCAAGCGCTCGGTCTACCACGTGCGGGATGAAGAAGCGGCCCTCGATATCGTGCAGGACAGCATGATGAAGCTGGCCCAGCACTACGGCGACAAGCCCGCGGCCGAGCTGCCGATGCTGTTCCAGCGCATCCTGTCGAACTGCACGCTCGACTGGTTCCGCCGCCAGAAGACCCGGCGCGCGCTGTTCTCCAACCTCAGCGATTTCGACTCGGTCGACGAGGACGGAGATTTCGATCTTCTGGAGAACTTCGTCTCGCCGACCGACTCTAGGGAGGCGGAGAGCGCCGAAGACACGACCCGCCGCACCCAGATCTTCCAGGAAATCGAAGAGCAGATCGCAGCATTGCCGGGCCGTCAACGCGAGGCTTTCCTTATGCGTTACTGGGAGGAAATGGACGTCGCAGAGACGGCCGCCGCGATGGGCTGCTCCGAGGGCAGCGTCAAAACCCATTGCTCGCGAGCCGTCCACGCTCTGAGCAAGGCGCTCAAGGCCAAGGGAATATCGCTATGAACACTAAGGTTCCAACCTCAATCAACACCATCGCCGAAGACCAGTTCGGCCAGCGTCTGGTCGCCCGCCTTTCGGCCGGCAACCGGGAGTTGCCGCACGACATCAGCGAGCGGCTGCGCGTGGCACGCGCGCAGGCCGTGGCAGCACGCAAGCAGCCCCCGCAGTTGCGGACTGCGCCCGTGGTGGTGCAATCGGGTCATACGCTCACGATGGGCGGGAGTTGGAGCTGGTGGACCCGCATCGGCTCCGTGGTGCCGCTGATCGCGCTCGTCGCCGGCCTGATCACCATCAGCGTGATGCAGGATGACGACCGTGCCAGCGAACTGGCCGAAGTGGATTCCGCGTTGCTGACGGGCGATCTGCCGCCTGCCGCCTATACCGACCCTGGTTTTGCCCAATTCCTCAAGGCCGACAACGCCTCCGACTGAACCTTCCCCGATCGAATGCGACGCCGTTCCACTTCCAGCGCGAACAGCCCCCGCCCGTTGCGCCCGCTTCCGGCGGGCGCAGTCGTTTGGGCAGGTGCGTTTGCTGTCGCGGCCTTCAGCCTGACGCTCGCCTGCGCCCAGCCTCATGGCGAGGCCGCCTCCAAGGCTGCGGCGAGCTCCGCGCCGGCCACGAGCCCCAAGGCGGTATCGACGACCAAGCCGCTCTGGAGCGAACTCACGGCCGAGCAGGAACAGGCCCTGAAGCCGCTGAGCGCTCACTGGAACACCCTGAACGTCGGGCAAAAGAGGAAGTGGCTGGCGCTGTCCCGCAATTTCGGAAGCATGTCGGCGGAAGAGCAGTCGACCCTGCACAGCCGCATGATCGAATGGGCGGCCCTCAGCAACCAGCAGCGCGCGCAGGCCCGATTGAATTTCGCCGAGGTCAAGCGCATTCCGCCCGACGAGCGCAAGGTCAAGTGGGAGCAGTATCAAGCCCTGAGCGAGGAAGAAAAGCGCAAGCTTGCCGAGCGCGCTCCTCCCAAGCCGCGCGGCGCCGCCATTCCCGTCCGACCTGTTTCGTCGCAGAAGCTGGTGCCGGTGCCTGCCGTCACCCCTGGCGGACAGCACACTCCCAGGATCCTGCTGGCTCCGCCCCCCGCTCCGACGGTCACGCCGGCCACGACGATCATGGTGGCATCGCCGCCTGAACGCGCTCCTGCCGCCGCCACTGCTACACCGGCTGTTTCCGTGGTTCCGGCAGCACCCGCCCCGTCCGGCATCGCGGCTCCGCCGGTTCCCGCCGAAGCCCAGGTGCCTGCCCCGTCGTCGGCAGCCGAATCGTCCTCTTCCTCCCCCTGACCGCTAGGCTTCGATGGCATCCAGTTCCCCCGAGGCTTCGGGTCCCGATCAGCCTGCCTCGCCGGCCAATCCAGCCACCAGCGCTCCCGTTTCGATAGTGCCCGGCCTCTGGCGCCGCATGGCCTGCTGGCTGTACGAGGGCATGCTGCTGTTCGCGGTGGTGTTCGTCTCCGGCTGGCTCTTCAGCACGCTGGGCCAGATGCGCGACGCCATGGATTCGCGGCGCCATCTGCTCCAGGCTTTTCTTTTCGTGGTATTCGGCGTGTACTTCGTCTGGTTCTGGACCAAGGGCCAGACCCTCGCCATGAAAACCTGGAACATCCGCATCGTCGACGTGCACGGCCAGCCCGTGAGCCAGCGCCGGGCGCTCGCGCGCTACCTCCTGAGCTGGGTCTGGTTCCTGCCGCCGCTGGCCGCCATTGCGCCATTCAAGCTCTCGGGCGGCGAATCGACCGTGCTGATCTTCGGGTGGGTTGCCATCTGGGCCTTGCTAGCGCGCTTTCACCCCGACCGCCAGTTCTGGCACGACTCCTGGGCCGGTACACGGCTCATCACCTCCAAACCGATGAGCCGCCGATGAGTGCCGTGCCGAAACTTCCCGATCCCGCCGTCAACCCGCAAAAGGCCCGCAAGGGCTTCGAGCGCGTGTGGCATGCCACGCTGATCTCGCTGCACGGCCTGCGTGCCGGCTGGAGCGAACCCGCCTTCCGGCAGGAAGCCATCCTGTCGATCGTGATGATCCCGGCCTCCTTCTGGCTCGGGCGCAGCTGGGTCGAGGTGGCGCTGCTCGCGGGCAGCGCAGTCCTCGTGATGATCGTCGAGCTGCTCAACACCGCGGTGGAAGCCGCCATCGATCGCATCGGCCCCGAGTGGCACGACCTCTCCAAGCGCGCAAAGGACATGGGCAGCGCCGCGGTGCTGCTGTCGCTCACACTGTGCGGCGGCATCTGGGCGGCGGCGCTGTGGCAGCGCTTCATGTCATGAGAGGGCCCATCGGCTACGGCATGATGGCGGGATGACTCCTGAATTTTCGATCTGTGTGTATTGCGGCTCGCGCCCCGGCGAGCGTCCTGAATTCACTGAAGCCGCACAGGCGGTCGGCCGATGGATCGGCCAGCACCGCGGCCAGCTGGTCTACGGTGGCGGCCGCACCGGCCTGATGGGCACGGTGGCCGAAGCCACCCGCCAGGCCGGCGGACGCGTCGTCGGCATCATCCCCAAGGCCCTGGTCGACAAGGAACTGGCCAACCCCCTGTGCGACGAACTGCACGTGGTCGACACCATGCACGAACGCAAGGCCATGATGGGCGAGCGCGCCGACGCCTTCATTGCCCTGCCGGGCGGCATCGGCACCTTCGAGGAATTGTTCGAGATCTGGACCTGGCGCCAGCTCGGCTATCACGACAAGCCAACCGGCATCCTCAACACCGCCGGCTACTACGACGGCCTGCTCGCCTTCCTGGCGCACAGCGTGCGCGAGGGCTTCATGGGCGACTGGCAGATGGGCCTGATCCGCACCGGCACCGAGGTGCCCGAATTGCTCACCGCGCTGCGAGCCGAAGTGCCGCTACATCCGCGCGAAGACAGGCTCTCGGAAAACCTCTGATCCGCCCCGAAAGAAAGCCCCGCCAGCGAGGCTTTTTTTCTTTCACTCAGACGGCGTTTTCGTTTTCCTCGCCCGTACGGATGCGCACGATGCGCTCCACGCCGGTAACGAAGATCTTCCCGTCACCGATCTTCCCGGTACGCGCCGAATTGACGATGGCCTCGATGCAGCGCTCCACATCGGCCTCGTTGACGACCACTTCGACCTTCATCTTGGGCAGGAAGTCGACCACGTATTCGGCTCCGCGGTAGAGCTCGGTATGCCCCTTCTGGCGACCGAAACCCTTGACTTCGGTCACGGTCAGGCCGGTGACGCCCACTTCGGCCAAGGCCTCGCGCACGTCCTCGAGCTTGAAGGGTTTGACGATGGCGGTGATCTGCTTCATGGTTTTTGCGCTCCGGCGGTTTCGTTGAATTTGCTGGTGATAGGGTAACGCCAATCCTTGCCGAAGCTTCGGTGGGTGACCCGGATTCCTACCGGCGCCTGGCGCCGCTTGTATTCATTGATCTTGATCAGCCGCGCGACGCGCTCGACCACGGCGCGCTCGTAGCCGGCCGAAATGATCTCGTCGATGCCTTCGTCGTCCTGCATGTAGCGTGCCAGGATTCCGTCGAGGATGTCGTAGGGCGGCAGGCTGTCCTGGTCGGTCTGGTCGGGCCGCAGCTCGGCACTGGGCGGCCGCGTGATGATCCGCTCGGGAATCGGCTCGGCGCCCGTGCCGTACGGATCGTGGGCATTGCGCCAGCGCGCCAGCGCGAACACCGTGGTCTTGAGCAGGTCCTTGATGACCGCGAAGCCGCCCGCCATGTCGCCGTAGAGCGTGCAGTAGCCGGTCGCCATCTCGCTCTTGTTGCCGGTGGTGAGCACGATGGAGCCGAATTTGTTCGACAGCCCCATCAGCAGCGTGCCGCGGATGCGGGCCTGAATGTTCTCCTCGGCCGTGTCCTCGGGCCGGCCCTTGAATTCCTCGGCCAGCGCGCCCTTGAAGGACTCGAAGGTGTGCTTGATGGAAATCTCGTCATAGCGCACGCCCAGGCGGCCGGCCATGTCGCGCGCGTCGATCCAGCTGATGTCGGCGGTGTAAGGCGAAGGCATCATCACCGCGCGGACCTTGTCCTTGCCCAGTGCATCGACCGCGATGGCGAGCACCAGTGCGGAGTCGATGCCGCCCGAAAGCCCCAGGATGGCGCCCGGAAAACCGTTCTTGCCGATGTAGTCGCGCACGCCGAGCACGAGGGCGTCCCAGAGTTGGGCTTCGGCGTCGCGCGGGGCCGCGATGGCACCGGGCTCGGCTACGAAGCCCACGCCCCCCTGCGGCTTGCGCTCCAGCTCAGCGAAAACCAGCTTCTCCCGGAAGCTCTCGGCCTGCATGGCGGTGGCCCCATCGGCTTGCAGCGCGAACGAGGCACCGTCGAACACCACCTCGTCCTGCCCGCCCACCAGGTGCGCGTAGACCAGCGGCAGCCCCATGGCACGTGCCCGATCGGCCATGCGCGCGACGCGCTCGCCCTCCTTGCCGACGTGGTACGGCGATGCATTGATCACAGCCAGCACCTCGGCACCGCCTTCGCGCGCCAGTTCGGCCGGCTGGTCGAACCAGGCGTCCTCGCAGATCAGCAGGCCGACGGAGACGCCCTCCACCTCGAACACGCAGGTGCCCTGCCCTGGCGTGAAATAGCGGCGCTCGTCGAACACCTGGTAGTTGGGCAGCTCGCGCTTGGCGTAGGTCTCGAGGATGCGGCCTTCCTTGATGACGCTGGCCGCGTTGTGGCGCATCTGCACCGCCACCGAGCGGCTGCGCAGGCTGCCGCCGGTCGGATGCCCCACCACCACGACCATGTCTTTGAGGTCGGCCAGAGCGGCGGCGATGCCTTTCACGGCATCATCACAGGCTTCGGTGAAGGCGGGACGGAGGAACAGGTCCTCCGCCGCATAGCCGGCAATCGAGAGTTCGGGCGTCAGCAGGAGGCGCGCACCCTGGGCATGGGCATTGCGTGCGGCATCGACGATCTTTTTCGCGTTGCCGGCGAGGTCGCCCACCACAAAATTGAGTTGCGCGATGGCGAGCTTGAGCGTCATACAGAAGGAAGAAAAAGGCTTGAACGATTATGTCATTCGGGTTCTGCCGTCTCCGTCGGACGTGAGCCCGGAAGCATGGAACGCGTTGCTGGCCGCCCAGGCCGAGCCGTCGCCCTTCATGCGCCACGAATACCTCACGGCCCTGAACGACAGCCGCAGCGCAACGCCCGACAACGGCTGGATGCCGCAGTTCGTCACGCTGTGGCAAGGCGAGCAGTTGCAGGCTGCGTGCCCGCTCTACGTCAAGGACCATTCCTACGGCGAGTACGTCTTCGACTGGGCCTGGGCCAACGCCTACGAGCAGCACGGGCTGGCCTACTACCCGAAGGCCACGGTGGCGGTGCCGTTCACGCCCGTGCCCGGGGCACGGCTGCTGGCGCGCGATGCCGAAAGCCGCACATTGCTGGTGCAGGGCCTCGTCGCCCTGTGCAAGCAGCTGGAGCTGTCGTCGCTGCACCTGCTGTTCGGCGCCGATGCGGACATCGCCGCCTGCACCGAATCGGGCCTGATGCTGCGCAACACGGTGCAATTCCATTGGACGAACGCTCAGTACGCCGACTTCGACTCCTTCCTCGCCAACCTCTCCCACGACAAGCGCAAGAAGATCCGCCAGGAGCGCCGCAAGGTGGCTGATGCCGGCGTGCGCTTCCGCTGGTCGCGCGGCGCCGACATCAGCAAGGCCGACTGGGACTTCTTCTACCGCTGCTACGAGCGCACCTACCGCGAGCACGGCAACCCGCCCTACCTCACGCGCGACTTCTTCCGGCGCATGGCCGACACGATGCCCGAGGCCTGGCTGCTCTTCATCGCCGGGCGCGACGGCAAGCCCATGGCCAGCAGCCTGATCGCACTGTCGACGCAGCCCGACAGGCCCCTGGTGGCCTACGGCCGCTACTGGGGCGCGCTGGAGCGTGTCGACTGCCTGCACTTCGAGGCCTGCTACTACCAGCCGCTGGCCTGGTGCATCGAGCACGGCGCGCAGCGCTTCGAGGGTGGTGCGCAGGGCGAACACAAGATGGCACGCGCGCTGATGCCGGTGAAGACCACCAGCGCCCACTGGCTGGCGCACCCGTCGTTCGCCGATGCGGTCGAGCGCTTTCTCGAACGCGAGGGCGCCGGCATCGAGAACTACATGGACCACCTCGGCGAGCGCAGCCCCTTCAAGTCAGGTTGAGCTGCAATTCGGCGCTGCTATAAAAGCGCCCGACACCCACAACAACTCAGAGAGAAAGAACTCGATGCCATTCATCGGACTGGGCCTGCACGTCCTCATCGCGCTGTTCTTCGCCGTGCATGCGATGCGCCATGGCAAGCAGATGTACTGGCTGCTCATCCTCTTCAGCTTCCCGCTGCTCGGCAGCATCGTGTACTTCGTGGTCGAGTACCTGCCCGCATCGCGCATGCAGCGCACCGCCGGCAAGGTGGCGAACGCGGCCATCGGCTTCATCGACCCCGAGCGCGAGTACCGAGCGGCCACCGAGGCCTACGACCTCGCGCCCACCGCGCAGAACAAGCTGCGCCTCGCCAAGGCCGCTCTCGACAAGGGCCAGGCAGCCGATGCCGTCGGCCATTACCGCGATGCGTTGAAAGGCCCTCTGGCCTCCGACCCGGAACTGCAATTCGGCCTCGCCAGCGCCCTTCTGGCCGCAGGCGGAGCGACTGCCGGCAACGAGGCATTGCAGGCGCTGCAGGCCCTGCGCGCCACGCGCGACGACTACCGCAAGGACGAAGTCGCGGTGCTCACCGCACGCGCCCTCGCCGCCGATGGCCGCCAGGCGGAAGCACGACAGGCCTTCGAGGACGCACTGAGCCGCTACAACACCGTCGAGGCACGCGCCCGCTACATCGCGTGGCTCGCCCAGCAAGGCGACGCCGCCGGCGCGCAGCGCCAGTGGGACGAACTCCAGCAGGCCGCGCGCCACTGGAACTCGCACGCACGCTCGGTCAATCGCGAATGGATGCGGCTGGCCAGCGACGCCGTCCGCAGCTGACACCCCTGCCCTGCTTCTCTCTCTGTCCAAGGGCATAGCGCCCTTGTCCGTTTGGCACATCGACGGCGTGCCGGGCCTCTCCTAGCATCGGCTTCGAGGAGATCCCCGCATGCAGACATTCACACGCCGGGCCGTCACGGCACTCTGCTTCTTCGCTGTCGCCCCGCTGGCCATGGCCGCCAGCTTCGACTGCGCCAAGGCCGGAAACGCCACCGAGAAGGCGATCTGCGCCGACCCCGGCCTCTCACGGCAGGACGAAGCCATGGCCGCGCTCTACAAGCGGCAGGTCGAGATGCCCGGCACGGGCCAGTGGCCCACCTTCCTGAAACGCGACCAGCGCGACTGGATCGTCGTTCGCAACCGCGAATGCAAGGGCAACACCGAGTGCCTGAAGCAGGACTACGAGCGGCGCATCACCTACCTGAGCCACCCGCTGCTGCACTGGATGGGCCGCTATGTGGAGGGCCGGTGCCCGAAGGACGGCCGCTTCCTCGATGTGACGCCCGAGGTGGGCGGCACGCTGGACATCCAGCTCTACGTCTGCCCCGATCCGCGCGGCAACATGCTGCTGCAGGGCAAGAACGTGCTCGACGGGCAACGGCGCCTCGTGGCACGGGAGGCCGGGGGTTGCACCCGCACCCTGCAGTTCGACACCGACAGGGTCACCGTTTCGGACGGGCCGGGCTGCGCGCCGTCGCTGACCGGCAGCTTCGCGCGCGACCCGCGCCGCTCGCCCTTCGAGAACGAATAAGTTACTTCTTGTAGTTGGCGACGCCGTCCAGGATTTCCTTCTTGGCCGAGTCGATGCCTTCCCAACCCAGCACCTTGACCCACTTGCCCGCTTCGAGATCCTTGTAGTGCTCGAAGAAGTGGCTGATGGCCTTCAGGCGCATCGGGTTCACGTCGTCCACCGACTTCCAGTGGCTGTAGATGGGCAGCACCTTGTCAGTGGGCACGGCGAGAACCTTGCCGTCGACGCCGGCTTCGTCTTCCATCATCAGGATGCCCAGGGGACGGCACGGCACCACCACGCCCGGCAGCAGCGGATACGGCGCGATCACCAGCACGTCGACCGGGTCGCCGTCGCCCGACAGGGTCTGCGGCACGTAGCCGTAGTTCGCGGGGTAGTACATCGCCGTCGTCATGAAGCGGTCCACGAAGATCGCGCCCGATTCCTTGTCCACTTCGTACTTGATCGGGTCGGCGTTCATCGGGATTTCGATCACGACGTTGAAGGCATCGGGCAGGTTCTTGCCGGGGGAAACTTTGTCGAAGGACATGACGTTTTTCGAGTAGTTGAAAAGTATGAGACGAATGGGGACAAACCCGGAGTTTACTTTCCGTGTCACCGGCCGGTCGCACACGCATCTGTTTTTGCCTGTAAATTGCAACCGTTGGCCAATCGGCTCCGCACCCACGGTGCAGTGAGCTTCGAGGAAGCAACGCGGCGGAAAACATGGTCCCGTACGCGTTGCACGCAAGGGCCCATGCTGTCCGTCTCCACTAGTCACAACGAACGAATGGAGAAGCAAAGCATGATCGGCAACACCCCCCTGATACTGGCCATCGTCTGCGGTCTCGTGGCCGTGGCCTACGGTTTCTGGGCCCGAAGTTGGATTCTCGCGAAGGACGCCGGCAACGCCCGCATGCAGGAGATCGCGGCGGCCATCCAGGCCGGCGCCTCCGCCTACCTCGCCAAGCAGTACAGCACCATCGCCATCGTCGGCGTGGTGCTCGCGATCCTGATCGCCGTGTTCCTCGACCTCACCACCGCCGTCGGCTTCGTGGTGGGCGCCGTGCTCTCAGGGGCCTGCGGCTTCATCGGCATGAACGTCTCGGTGCGCGCCAACGTGCGCACCGCGCAGGCGGCCACGCAAGGCATCGGCCCGGCGCTCGACGTGGCGTTCCGCGGCGGTGCCATCACCGGCATGCTGGTGGTGGGGCTGGGCCTGCTGGGCGTGTCGGCCTTCTACTGGGTGCTGATCGGCAGCGGCACGCCGGCCGCGGGGCACAGCCTCTCGGCTGTCCTCAATCCGCTGATCGGCTTCGCCTTCGGCTCCTCGCTGATCTCGATCTTCGCGCGGCTGGGCGGCGGCATCTTCACCAAGGGCGCCGACGTCGGCGCCGACCTGGTGGGCAAGGTGGAAGCCGGCATCCCCGAGGACGATCCGCGCAACCCGGCCGTGATCGCCGACAACGTGGGCGACAACGTCGGCGACTGCGCCGGCATGGCAGCCGACCTGTTCGAGACCTACGCCGTGACGCTCATCGCCACCATGGTGCTGGGCGCGCTGATGGTCACCGCGGCCCCCACCAACGCGGTGCTGTATCCGCTGGCGCTGGGCGGCGTCTCGATCATCGCGTCGATCATCGGCTGCTTCTTCGTGAAGGCCTCGCCGGGCATGGTCAACGTGATGCCGGCGCTCTACAAGGGGCTGGCGGTGTCGGGCATCCTGTCGCTGATCGCGTTCTGGTTCGTCACCAGCTGGCTGATCCCCGACAACGCGATCGCCGCGAGCGGCAGCCAGCTCAAGCTGTTCGGCGCCTGCTTCGTCGGCCTCGCCCTCACGGCCGCGCTGGTGTGGATCACCGAGTACTACACCGGCACGCAGTACAAGCCCGTTCAGCACATCGCTCAGGCATCGACCACGGGCCACGGCACCAACATCATCGCGGGCCTTGGCGTGTCGATGCGCTCCACGGCCTGGCCGGTGATCTTCGTGTGCATCGGCATCCTGGCCTCGTACTCGCTGGCGGGCCTGTACGGCATTGCGGTGGCCGCCACGTCGATGCTGAGCATGGCCGGCATCGTGGTCGCGCTCGACGCCTACGGCCCCATCACCGACAACGCCGGCGGCATCGCCGAGATGAGCGAGCTTCCCGACAGCGTGCGCGCCGTCACCGACCCGCTCGACGCGGTCGGCAACACCACCAAGGCCGTGACCAAGGGCTACGCCATCGGCTCGGCCGGCCTGGCCTCGCTGGTGCTCTTCGCCGACTACACGCACAAGCTGGAGAGCTTCGGACAGGCGATCAGCTTCAACCTGAGCGACCCGATGGTGATCGTCGGCCTCTTCATCGGCGGCCTGATTCCCTACCTGTTCGGCGCGATGGCCATGGAGGCCGTGGGCCGCGCGGCCGGGGCGGTGGTGGAGGAAGTGCGCCGCCAGTTCCGCGACATCCCCGGCATCATGGAAGGCACCGGCAAGCCCGAGTACGGCAAGGCCGTGGGCATGCTGACCGGCGCGGCCATCAAGGAAATGATGATTCCCTCGCTGCTGCCGGTGCTGGTGCCGATCATCGTCGGCCTGGTGCTCGGGCCGAAGGCGCTGGGCGGGCTGCTGATGGGGACCATCGTCACCGGCCTGTTCGTCGCCATCAGCATGTGCACGGGCGGCGGCGCCTGGGACAACGCAAAGAAGTACATCGAGGACGGCCACTTCGGCGGCAAGGGCAGCGAGACGCACAAGGCCGCCGTCACCGGCGACACCGTGGGCGACCCGTACAAGGACACGGCCGGCCCTGCCGTGAACCCGCTGATCAAGATCATCAACATCGTGGCGCTGCTCATCGTGCCGCTGGTGGTGAAGTTCCATGCGGGCGATGCGGGGGCTGCCGTGCCCACGAAGGTGCCGACGCCGCCTGCCGTCACGGCTCCGGCAGCCACGGCGCCGTCGACGCCTGCGGCCGTGGTCGCATCGGGTGCCGTATCGGCCGCCGAGGCCGCCGCGGTGAAAGTCGAGAACGGCGTCGTGAAGTTCTACTTCGCGAGCGCCAGCTCCGAGGTGGCGCCCAACGCCAAGGAGGCGCTGGGCGACGTCATCAAGGCGGTGCAGAGCGGCAGCACAGTTCTCGTGAGCGGCTACCACGACGCCAGCGGCGACCCGGCGAAGAACGCCGAGCTCGCCAAGCAGCGCGCGATGGCCGTGAGCGATGCGCTCAAGGCTGCCGGCGCTCCCGCCGACAAGATCGAGCTGGCCAAGCCGGAGCAATCGCAGGCGGACGGCCCTCCGACCGAGGCACGCCGCGTCGAAGTCAAAGTAAAGTCATGACATGACACTCCCCCAGGCTTCGCGCACTTCGTGTCGCTTCGCCAACCCCCTCGCCGGGGGCGACACCTGCGGCCCGGCAAAGCCGGTTCCGCGGTGTCTCGCGCACGATCCGCTTGAGCCTCATATGCCGCAGAAGGTGCGTTGCGCCATGGATCACTGAAAGATGCCCACACCCGAACGACTCGAATCATTCATCGCCGCCGTCGAAGGCGGCGCGCATGCCAAGGCCATCGAGGACTACTACACCGAAGATGCCACCATGCGCGAGAACCAGGCCGAGCCGCGGCGCGGCCGCAGCACGCTGGTGGCGCAGGAAACCGCCGTGCTCGACCGCACCGAATCGGTGATCTCCACCTGCGTGCGGCCGGTGCTGGTGAACGGCGACCACGTGGCGATCCACTGGATCTTCGAGTTCACGTTCAAGGGCGGCGGCAAGATGCGCATGGAGGAGATCGCCTGGCAGCGCTGGGAAGGCGACCGCATCGCGCAAGAGCAGTTCTTCTACGACCCCGCGCAGCGAAAGCCGGGCTGATCGAGGCTTTCTCCGCTTCTCCGCGCGTTTCCACCGTCATGGCGCTTCTGCAGACCTCCTAGCCCCATGCGATACCTCCACGCACTGTGCGCCGGCACCTGGGCCATCGCCCGGGCCGAGCTGGCGATCGTGCGGCGCTTTCCCCGCATCCTGCTGGCCGTGGTGGCGGTCGGCGTGGTGCCCGCCATCTATGCGCTGATCTACCTCTCGAGCGTGTGGGACCCGGCCGGCCACACGGCCGACCTTCCCGCCGCCATCGTGAACCAGGACCGGGGCGTGACCTACATGTCGCGCACGGTCAACGTCGGCGACGACCTCACGCGCACCCTGCTCGAGAAGCGCGCCTTCGGCTTCCGCGCGATGGACGACGCAGAAGCCGCGCGCGCCGAAGTGCGACGCGGCACGCTGGCCTTCGCGCTGCTGATCCCGCCCGACTTCAGCGCCAACGCGGTGCCCGGCACGCAGCGTGGCGCGGGGCAGCTCGTGGTCTACACCTCCGAAGGCAACAACTACAGCTCCGCCGGCCTGGCGCGGCGCTTCGCGGGCGAACTGGGGCACCAGGTCAACGAGATGCTCAACGAGCAGCGCTGGGGGCTGGTGCTGAACGCGGCCTCCGGCTCGCAGGCGCGGCTCGAAAAGCTCAAGCAGGCCCTGCTGGAGCTGCGCGACGGCAGCCAGACACTGGCGAATGGCGCCGCCCAGTACAGCGCGGCGGCGCAGCAGGTCGGCAGCGGGTTCAAGCAGGTCAACGGCGGCATCCGCACCATCGAGTCGAAGCTGCCCGCCGACGCGGACCTGCGCGCGCTGAAGGCCGGTTCGCAGCAGCTCGCATCGGGCCAGCGCGAACTCGGCAGCGGGCTCGCGCAGATCGGCGACGGGCTCGGGCAGCTGGAAGGCGGCGCCAGCCAACTCGGCGATGGCGCCCGCAGGATGCAGAAGGATACGGCCGATATTCCCTTCGTGGGCGACCGCATCTCCAAGGGCGCGGCCGAACTCGCCGCCGGCGCGGACAAGCTGCGCGGCGGCATCGACCAGGCGCAGGCCGCCATGACGAAGGCGCAGGACGGCAACCACAAGCTGGCGACCGGCGCGACGGCCCTGGACGGCGGCGTGGGCAAGCTCACCGACGGCATGACGGCGCTCGCCGCCGGCATCCACACGATGTCCGGCAAGCTGCCCTCAGACCGGAAGCTGGACGAATTCGTGCAGGGCGGCGCGCAGCTCGCCCAGGGTGCGGAGCGCCTGTCGACCGGCGTGCGCACCATCGAAGCCGCCCTGCCCGCCTCCATCACCCGCATCCAGGGCAGTGCCTCGGGGCTGGCCGACTCGGTCGAGCCCAAGGTGGAGGTGGTGGCACCGGTGGCCAACAACGGCAGCGCCTTCGTGCCCAACATGGTGTCGGTGGCGCTGTGGATCGGCGCGGTGATGGCCGGCTACCTGTTCAACATCCGCATCGTGCTGTCGGACCACAGCCACTATCCGAAGCTCGCGAAGACGCTGGGCAAGATCACCATGCCGGCGCTGATCGTGCTGCTGCAGGTGGTGCTGGTGCTGGCCACGCTGGTGGGCGTGCTGCGGGTGCAGGCTCCGGACGTGCCGGCGCTGGCGCTCACGATGGCGCTGGCCTCGCTGGTGTTCCTGGTGGTGCTGTTCGCGATCCTGCACGTGTTCGGCGACTTCGGCCGCATCCTCACCGTGCTGCTGCTGACGTTGCAGTTGTCGGCCGGCGGCGGCGTGCTGCCGGTGGAGCTCTCGGCCGGCTTCTTCCGCGACGTGCACGGCTGGCTGCCCTTCAGCTGGGTGGTGCAGGCCTTCCGCGCCGTGATGTTCGGCGCCTTCGACAACGGCTGGGCACATGCCTGCGGCGCGGTGCTGCTGTCGGGCACTGTGGCGGTCGGGCTGATGGCGCTCTTCGGCAAGTGGAACGAAGTGCTGCCGGCGGACTACAAGCCGACGATCCAGGTCTGAATCTCTTATGTGACATTGATGATGTAACATTCAATCCGTCACATGAACACGCCAGCCGTCACCGATGCGCTCCAGGAACTCTCCGTCGAGGAACTGGCCGCGCGCACCGGCGTGACGGTGCGCAACATCCGCGCCTACACTACCGCCGGCCTGCTGCCGCCACCCAGGCTGCGCGGCCGCCTCGGCCTGTACGGCGACGAGCACGCTCAGCGCCTGGCGCTGATCCGCGAACTGCGCGACCAGGGCTTCGGCATCGAAGCCATCCGCCGCATCTTCGGGCGCGCGCCGGCCTCGGCCTGGCGCGACCTCGTGGCGGTGGCGCGCTCCGTCTCGGGCAGCCTCTTCGCCGAAGAAGAGCCGGTGGTGGTCTCGGCCGACGCGCTCGCCGCGAAGTGGAAGGGCCAGATGACGCCCGCCCTGCTCGCCCGTGCCACCAGGGCCGGCCTCATGCGCGAGCTGCCCGACGGCCAGGTGCAGATGCTCAGCCCCGCGCTCGGCCAGGTCGCCGAGCAGCTCGCGGCGCTCGGCCTGCCGCTGGAGGAGGCGATCAGCATGCAGGAAACCATGGCCCGCACGCTGCGCACCGTGGCACGCCACTGGCTGCGCACGCTGGCCGACAGCCTGCTGAGCGGCGACGCCATCGACGCCCAGCGCACGGCCCAGCTGCTCGAGCAGGCGCGCGGGCTCGCCACCGGCGCGGTGCAGGCCGCGTTCCCCGTGATCCTGCAGCAGGAACTGGATGCCTTGTTGCGCCGCAAGGCCACCTGAAAAGATGACACCGATCCACCACGCCAGAAGCCCCTTCCTTCAGCGCCTGCCGCACCTGCTGCCGGCGCTGTTCGTGCTGTGCAGCCCGGCCTTCGCGCAGACCCAGGCCGGCAGCGACAACGCCCTCTCGCTGAGCTTCGACGCGGCCCGCGCCCGCATGATCGACCGCTCCGACAAGCTGGCCGCGGCCCGCGCGGCCGTCGAGGCGAAGGAGCTGCAGAGCCAGGGCCTCAAGGGCCTGGGCGGCCCGTCGATCAGCGTCTCGGGGCTGGCCTATGCCTACAACGCCAACCTGAACCTCGACCTCGATCCGCTCAACCAGAAGCTCGGGCAGATCGGCTCGTCGCTGCCCTCCTCCATCCAGAGCGTGATCACGCGCGTGCCGATCCCGCAACTGCCCAACAGCTACACGCTCAACCGCCACGACAGCGGCGCCAACGCCTCGATCTCGGCCGTGTGGCCGATCTACATCGGCGGCGCGACCGACGCGGTGCGCGGCTTCGTGTCGGCCCAGACGCGCGAGGCGCAGGCCGATGCCGAACAGGCCGGCCACGAGGTCGACACCCTGCTCGTGCAGCGCTACTTCGGCGCGCAGCTCGCCCGGCGCGCGGCGGCGCTGCGCCTGCAGGCCGAGCGCACCATCGCGCAGCACGATTCGGCAGCGCAGAAGATGCTCGCGGCCGGCGTGATCTCGCGCGTCGAGCGGCTGCAAGCCAGCGCCGCGTATGAAGAGGCGCGCCGCAACGCGCGCAAGGCCGAGAACGACGCGGCGCTCGCCTCCGTGGCGCTGGCCCGCACCGTGCGGGCCGACGGCAGCGTGGCGCCGCAGACGCCGCTCTTTCTCATCAGCACTCCGATCGAGCCGCTGGGCTATTTCATCGATTCGGCGCTCACGCGGCATCCAGGCCTTGGCAAGGTCGCGGCCAAGAAGTCGCAGGCCGAGCAACTGCACGAAGGCGAAGAAGCGCTGCGCCGCCCGCAGGTGATCGCCTTCGGCACGCGCGAGCTCAAGAGCGGCAACGCCGACTGGGTGGCCGGCGTCGGCGTGCGCTGGACGCTGTACGACTCGGTCGACCGCGACATGCTCTCTGCCGCGTCGCTCAAGCAGGTCGAGCAGGCCGAGCGCACCGATGCGCAGGCTCGCAGCGACATCTCGCTGCTGGTGGAGCGCAACTGGCGCGCACTGGAGAACGCACGCCGCCAGTACCTGGAGATGAAGGCATCCGTCGAACTTGCGCAGGAGGTGGTGAAGCTGCGCACCGCCGGCCTGCGCGAAGGCACGAGCACCACGCTCGACCTGATCGACGCCGAAACCAACCAGGCCAAGGTGCTGACCGAACGAGCGCAAGCCGCCAACGACTACGTGCAGGCGCTTGCGCAGCTGCTCGAGAGCGCGGGGCTTTCAGACAGGTTTTCCGACTACATCGCGCGTGCCGACGTGAAGGTGAATTGATGATGAGTGCCAAGACCCGAAAACTGATCGCGATACTCGCCGCCCTGCTCGTGCTGGCGGTGCTCGTCTGGGGTTTCTGGCGCGCGTCGCGGCCCGCGCCGGAAGTGTTCCAGGGCCAGATGGAAGCGCGCGAGACCGACGTCGCCGGCAAGGTGACGGCGCGTGTCGCCGAAGTGCCGGTGAAGGAAGGCGACCGCATCCAGGCCGGCGCGGTTCTTGTGCGCATGGACAGCCCCGAGGTGCGCGCCAAGCTCGCGCAAGCCACCGCCGCCGAGCAGGCCGCGCAGGCCGTTGCCGAGAAGGCGCAGAACGGCGCGCGCCCGCAGGAAGTGGAAATGGCGCGCATGCAATGGCAGCGCGCCGAGACAGCCGCGCAACTCGCGCAGACCTCTTTCCGCCGCGTCGACGGATTGGCGCGCGAGGGCCTGGTAGCCGACCAGAAGCGCGACGAGGCCGAAGCCAACTGGAAGGCTTCGCGCGATGCCGCCATCGCGGCGAAGGCGCAGTACGACATGGCGCGCACCGGCGCCCGCCCCGAAGACAAGGCTGCCGCCAGCGCGCAGGCGCGCCAGGTTGCCGGCGTGGTGGCCGAGGCCGAAGCCGCCAAGGCCGAGACCGAGCTGCGCAGCCCGGTCGGAGGCGAAGTGGCCAAGGTGCTGGCGAAGGTCGGCGAGCTGTCGCCGCAGGGCGTGGCGGTGGTCACGGTGGTCGACCTGAGCGACCAGTGGGTGGTGCTGAACGTTCGCGAGGACCGGCTCTCGCGCTTCGCGCTGGGCGATGAATTCGACGCGCACCTGCCCGCGCTGCCCGAGGGCAAGCGCACTGCCCGCTTCAAGGTCTACTACAGCGCCGTGCTGCCCGACTTCGCGACATGGCGCGCCACGCGCGGCGGCACCGGCTTCGACGTGCGCACCTTCGAGGTCCGCGCGCGGCCGCTCAAGCCCATCGAAGGCGCGCGGCCCGGCATGAGCGTGCTGGTGGACTGACCCGGCGACACACGGATTCCTTCGATGAGCCTCCGCGGCTTCTCCACCGCCAGCGCAAGGCGCGAGTTCGCGCTGCTGCGCACGCGACCGTGGGACCTCGCGATGATCTCGTGGGTGCCGCTGCTCGCGGTGTTCCTGATCTGGTGGATCTTCTCGGCCGGCCTGCCCGAGCGGCTGCCGATCGGCGTGCTCGACCAGGACCACTCCTCGCTCTCGCGGCAGGTGGTGCGCTTCCTGGACGCCACCCCGGGCCTGCGCGTGATGCAGCGCTACAGCGACGAAGGCGAGATGGCGCGCGCCCTGACCAGCGGTGCGGTCGACGCGGCGGTGCAGCTGCCGCGCGAACTGAGCCGCGACGTGAAGCAGGGCCGCGTCGGCCAGGTCGTGCTGCTGCACAACGCGCAGCTCGGCACGCACTCGAGCCTGATCCAGCGCGACGTGCGCACCGCCGTGGCCACCGTCTCCGGCGGTGTCGAGCTCACGGTGCGCAACAAGCGCGGCGAGTCGATGAAGGCCGCGCGCGTGAGCATGGAACCGGTCAAGGCCAGCATGGTGGCGCTGTTCAACACCTCGACCGACTACGAGCAGTTCCTGGGCGCCGCGCTGGTCCCGGCGCTGCTGCACATCCTCGCGATGACGGCCGGTGCGTGGGCCGTGGGCCGCGAACTGCGCGACCGCAGCATCGGCGGATGGCTCGGAGCCTCGCCGCGATGGCATGAAGCCCTGGCCGCGCTGGCGGGCAAGCTGGCGCTGCCGTTCGCGAGCCTCTCGGTGGTGGCACTGGCTGCCATGCTGTGGATCACCGCGGGCCGCGGGTGGCATCCGGTCGGCTCGCTCGGGTGGACGCTGTTCGCGTTGCTGGTTTTCCTGGCGCTGTCGATCGCGCTGGGGGCCTTCGTGGCGGCGCTCACTCGTTCGCTGCGCACGGCTCTTTCGGCCACGGGCTTCATCACCGCGCCGGCCTTCGCGTTCGGCGGCGTGGGCTTTCCGCTGGTCGCGATGCCTCTGCTGGCGCAGGTCTGGGCCAACCTGCTGCCCTACACGCACTACATCCGCGTGCAGATGGAGCAGTTGCAGATGGGCGCGCCGGTGGCGTATTCGGTGGCGACGCCGCTGTGGATGGTGCTGGGCACCGGTGTGCTGCTCGCCGCATGCGCCGCAGCGCTGGTGAAGGCCGCCAAGGCGCCCGAGAGCTGGGGTGGGCGATGACCGGCACCGAACCGCTTCGATTCGGCTCCGCGTGGCGCGAGACCGCGCTCGCCGTGCTGCGCGACAAGGGCGTGCTGCTGATCATGCTGCTCGCGCCGATCATCTATGGCTTCTTCTATCCGTGGCCCTACGGCACACAGGCCGTGACGCGCGTGCCGGTGGCGGTGGTCGACCAGGACCACACCGCGCTGTCACGGCAGATCGCACGCTTCGCGCAGGCCAATCCACGCATCGACGTGCGCATGGTCACGGGCGACGTGGGCGAGGCACAGGAGGCGCTGTGGCGCGGCGAGATCGAAGGCTATGCGCTGCTGCCGGCCGACCTGAAGCGCAACGTGCTGCGCGGCACCTCGGCGGTGGTCACCATCGAGGGCAACGGCGCCTATGCGCTGCTCAACAAGGCGGTTCTGTACGGCTTCTCGGAGGCCGTGGGCACGGTGTCGGCGGGCGTCGAGATCCGCAAGCTGCAGGCCGGCGGCCAGAGCGCGATCCAGGCGGCGCGCAGCCGCAGTCCGCTCAACACGCAGCTCGTCGCGCTGTTCAACCCGACCGAGGGCTACGGCAGCTACGTGGTGCCGGCGGTGGCCTTGCTGATCCTGCAGCAGACGCTGCTGATGGGCGTGGCGATGCTGGCGGGCACCTGGGCCGAGGCCGGACGGCTGCGGGCCTCGATGGGCGCCTGGCTGGGGCGGCTCGGGGCGCTGTCTGGCTTCGGCTTCCTGAGCGGCGTCTTCTACTTCGGCTGGGTGTTCTTCCTGCAGGACTATCCGCGCGGCGGCAATCCATGGGGAGCGCTGGTGCTGCTCGCGTTCTATGTACCGGCGATCTGCACGGTGGGCCTGCTGCTGGGCTGTTGGTTCCGCGACCGCGAGCGGGCCTTGCAGGTGCTGCTGTTCACCGCGCTGCCGATGGCCTTTCTCTCGGGCTTCTCGTGGCCCGTGGAAGCCCTGCCGGAGCCGCTGCAGGCGTTGCGCTGGCTCTTTCCGAGCACGGCGGGCATCCAGGCCTCGCTTCGGCTCAACCAGATGGGAGCGCCGCTGCATGACGTGCTGCCCTATCTCGGCGTGCTGCTGTCGCTGACCCTGGCGGGCCTGCTGACGCTGCGGCTGGCCGCGACGACGCCGAAGCAGGCCTAGCGCCGGCTCTCGGCCGCCACGGCCCGCACCAGCCGCGTGGCGGGCGCCACCAGCTCGCGCAGATCGCCCGCGCGGTTCTGCTCGATGGCCTGCAGCACCAGTTCGTTGATGCCACCCACCACCGTCATCGCCATTTCGCTCGTGAGGTGCACGGCGGGCCCCTCCGCGCTGCCGTTGCTGCTGGTGTTGATGGCGACCTGGATGAAGTTGGCAATCTCGTCGTTCACCCGTCGCCGCACCACGAGCCCCGGCATTCCGAGGCCCAGGATCTCGACGAACAGCGTGCGCAGCAGCACCGGGTCTTGGGCGAGGTAATCGAAGTACGCCGTCATGGCCTGCTCGACCTGCGCGTGCCACGGCTGTGCCGGGTCGAAGGCCTCGCTCACCGTCTGCAGCGCGAGGCGGCTGGCGGTTTCGTAAAGCGCGATCAGGCACTCGGTCTTGGTGCTGAAGTGTTCGTAGAAAGTGCGGCGCGACACGGCGGCCTCGCGCACGATGTCGGCAATGGTGGTTTCGGCGTAGCCCTTGGCCGCGACGGCATGCGCCATGCCCTGCAGCAGGCGCGCATAGTGCTCGCTCCCGGGGCCCTCGGCAGACTTGGAGGGAGCCGCTTTTTCGATGGTTTCGCTCATGGACGGCACATTTTCCTACGATCAGGTACTTGACAGTACCAATTCACAATTGCAACATGGCGACTCGCGGTACTTAGTTGTACCAACAGATCCACCCCACGCCGACCGTGCTTTTCCGAGGCTTGTTTTCATGACCGATCTCGTTGTCCGCCGCCTGCTGATCGACCTGCAACCGCCCTTTGCCCGCGACTGGTGCGGCGGCGACGCATTCTCGACTGCTTTCTTCAACGCGCTGTCGATGAGCTTTCCCTTCGGCGAGCAGTTCTTCATCGACGCGGTGCGCGACGCCGTCGCCACGCTGCCGGCTGAGGTGCAGGAGCAGCACAAGGCCGACGTGCGCGGCTTCATCGGGCAGGAAGCGACGCACCGGCGCATCCATTCGCTCTTCAACAACCATCTCGAGAACCAGGGCCTGGTCGACCGCTGGACGGCTCGCGCCAGCAAGCGCATGGAACTGATGGAAGGCGCCGATCCGCGTCATGCGCTGGCGGTGACGGCGGCCACCGAGCACTTCACGGCCATGTTCGCCGAGTGGCTGCTGGCCCACCCCGAGATCCTCGACGGGGCCGAGCCCCGGCTGCGCACCATGTGGCTGTGGCACAGCGCCGAGGAGCTGGAACACAAGAGCGTGGCCTTCGACATCTACAAGGCCGCGGGCGGCTCCGACGAATGGCGCACGCGCTGGTTCCGTCGCGTCACGATGATGTTCCTGGGCGACCTGATGCGCCAGACCATCGACAACCTGCGCCACGAAAAGCAGCTGTGGAAATGGGCGACCTGGAAGAGCGCCGCGCGCATTCTGCTGGGTCGCAACGGCCTGCTGCGCGGCAACGTTGCCGGCTGGCGCAGCTACCTGCGCGCGGATTTTCATCCGATGCAGCAGGACAGCAGCTTGTCGGAGCGTTGGCTTGCGGATAACCGGGCGCAGTACACGCCGGTGGGCGTGGCACCCGAGGCGGCGGCCGCGCGCTGACAGCGTCGGACCGCGCTCAATCGCTCAGAAGAAGGTGGCGCGGGTCGTCGTGTTGCCACCGGCCTGCTGGTGCTCGGGGCGCATCTGAAGATCGTGCAGGGTGTCGAAGTCGGACGGGGCATCCGGCACCCGCATCACCACTTCCAGCTCGTGCATCGACGCGACCCAGCGGCCGGCCGGCGACTCGGCCGGCTCGTCGTTGGCGAACACGCCGTCGCGGATGTAGATGGTTTCGCCTTCGGGGCGCTCGGCGTGCAGCTCGATCAGGCGCGCGATCGAGAAGTTGTAGGTCACGAGCTTCTCGCGCGTCTTGCGGTCCTTGCCGCCGCAGTTGAACGAGCCTTCGGCCGCGATGACGATGCAGGAGCCGTCCACCCCGCCGTCCATCTCGATTTCGTTGCCCGAGCGCCAGATCGCGTTGGGCAGGCGCACGCGCACCTTGTCGATGACCAGGTCGCGCTGCTTGTTGAGGCTGCCCAACGGCGGCACCAGCGAGCGCAGCTGGCGCAGGCGCTCGGCGAAGTTGTCGTCCATCAGGAATTCGACGTGGTGCGTCGCGCTGCCGGAGGAACGCCGGACCACCTGCATGACGACGTGGCGCGACTTACCCATGGCAGAACCCCCTGGCAAAGGTTGAATTCCGTAGCCCGCAGGGGGTACGGACGGCGTGGCAGCAATTCATTGGAAATCAGCTACTAATAGGACTTTTGATTACATGCAATTACATGCATCATTTGTGTCCAACTGTATAGCGATTACCCGCGACGTGGAAGCCCATTCCGTGATTTATGCACGAGGAAATGTCGCCAAAATGCCTCCTCGATGTGGTAGCTGGGTACCCCATCAGGCGCCGCCAAGGCCCTATTCGAGGGCTTCGTCCAGCGCCTTGCACGAAGGCGCGCACACGGTCTGCGACTTGCCCAGCACCTGGCGGGTGCGCAGCTGGGAGCGCACGCGGTGCTTGCCGCACATGAAGCACGACATGGTCGCGCCGCTGAACGACGCCGAGGCGCGGAACGGCGAACCCGGCGCCTTCGACTTGTAGCGCAGCCCGTCCGCAACCACCGCAGTCTTCACTTCACCCTTCGCCATGCATCTTGTCCTTGCTGTTCGGTTCTGCACGGCGCATTGCGCGTGCAATGGCTTCCCGGGCACCGATTTCGGCCGCCAGGGAAGCGTCCAACGCCGAGCGGCAAAGCCCGGCGTGCTTGTAATTGAGGTTCTCGTAGACCTCGGCCGCGGCCGGATAGGCATCGAGCAGGCGACCTAGTTCGGCGCCCTGTTCGACGTCCTCGAACTCATGCACGAGGTGTTCGACCACGGAACGGTACTGCTCCGCCCCAACGGGTACGGCGCTGTGCTCAAGCTTCTCCAGCAGCTGCGCCAACACGTGGGTCACTGCCAGATCGGTCCTGGGAGACGGATTATCGGTCGTGTTCATGGCCTGCATCTGGGGGCAGCATACGCCTATGCAAGTGGCTGCTCGTACAGGGTTGTCTCCGGCTGGCCGGCGTTTTCGGCCTTCTGGTGCGCCGCCTGCATCCGCTGCAGCAGGCTGTGAAGCATTTCGGTCGACAGCCCGTGGATCACCAGCCGGTGCCCCGCCCGCAGGGTCGACAGCGGCACCAGCGGGTGCTTGTTGTTGACCAGGATCAGGTGTTCCGGCGCGTTCAGGATCGTCGCCGCATAGATGCCGATGGTCTCGTCCAGCTGCAGGGAGTTGGCCGCGCGCCAGAAATCGTTGTCCGTGAGCATCAGCTGGTACAGCGGCGTGAAGAGCTCGATGGCGCTCTGCAGGTCCAGGAAATTCAGCCTGCCCTGAGGCATGTCCTCCAGCCGCAGCCCAGGTTCCCGGATCATCGAGAAATCGACCTTTTCGGCCTTGCACAGCGCCAGCCCCCTGTCGCGCAGCGCGGTGTTCAGCCGGATCACGAAGTTGAAGAGGTTCAGGTCGTGCTTCAGGAACATCTCGTCCTTCAGCGCGTCGATGTCGGCCGGCTCCAGCGGATTGGTGGCCACCGGCGCCGGCGAATTCCGCCCGATGAAGGCCAGGATCTGCGAGCCCAGGTGAAAGTGCCGCAGGATCAGCCAGTTGGCCTCCGGCGACACGAAGCGCTTCAGCCCCCAGGCCAGCAGCCGGTGCAGCAGGATCGAATGCGACCAGTTGCGCGGCACGAAGACCTTGGCGATCTGGATCAGGATGATCGTCAGCCGCGCGATCGGCCTCAGGAACGGCAGCAGGTACTGCCGCGAGCCCGAGCTCGAATCGGCCAGCCAGGCAGCCTTGACCTCATCGGGCAGCGGCGTGCTCTGGTCGAGGTAGAGCGCCAGCCAGGGGCTGGGGTCGCGCTCGTCGTGGGCTTGCGTCAGGAATTCAGGCGTTCGATCCATGGGGCGTTCGCTGCGTGATGTGTTGGAACTGCATCAGGTATAGCGCGGCGGTGTGTCGCGCGGTCTCGACGATCTGGCCGGCGGCGCGCGCCTGCCCTTCCACGGCCATCACCATCTCGACTGCCGTGAGCCAGCGGCTCAGGTGGTTCTCGTCGTTGTGGCCGTGGTATTCGAGGAAGCGGAAAACATCCGGCGGCAGCTTCAGACTGGCCTTGAGCAGCGGCAGCAGCGCCGGCACGATGCGCTGCCCCGTGCCCTCGATGATGTAGATCGCGCCCAGCAGGCCGATCGGATCGCGCGTTGCGGCCAGGCCGTGCAGGTAGGCATTGAGCGCCTCGCCGCCGGGGTTGCGGCGCAGCTCCTCGATGTTCTCGACCGTGCCGCCGGCCTTTCGGTAGTCGCTGAAGAGGATGTTGAAGTCGTTCTGCTCCTCGCCCGCGTGCACGCCGATCAGCGAGGCCAGCATCTGGTACGGCTCGCTCAGCGAGGCGGCGCCTTCGCGCATCCACTTGCTGCCCTCGCGCACCTGCGGCACCCATTGCTCCATCCAGTTCAGGTAGTCGGGCACGGCGAAGCGGCGCTCGCGGATCTGGCGGATCAGCGGCGTGCGCCACACGCGCGATCGGTAGTCGTGCCAGATGGCGGCCAGCTCGGTCAGCAGTGCGCCCAGGCCCTCGGGCGCGGCGTCGGGGTCGTGCGGGGGTGCGATCACGAGGTCGTCATCGGCAACCGCCGCCGCGCGCGGCGCCACCACGACGGGCGCGGCATCGACTGCCTCCACCTCGAGCAGCATGTACGCCGCCATGAAGCGCCCCGATTCCGGCACGTAGCAGAAGATCTGCTCGCCCGGCTTCAGCGACCTGGTGTGCAGGAACTCGGCCAGCATCACCAGAATGGACGCCGCCCCGGTATTGCCGCGCCACGCGAGGTTGCTCCACCAGCGCTCGCGCGGGATCGACAGGTCGGCCTTGGCCATCAGGTCCTCGACCACCGGGATGAATTTTTCCGACGAGTAGTGGCACAGGAAGTGGTCGACCCGCTTCGGATCGACCCAGCCGTCACGCACCAGCCCCGCGTATTCGTGGATGCCGATGTCGAACAGGTGCGGCAGCAGCCGGATGTCCTGCCGCAGCGACAGCGCACCCGCCGCCTCGGCCTCGGCCCACGAGCCGAAGTCGAGATGGCCGCGCGCGCGGTCCTCGGTGAGCCCCAGCTGCATGCAGACCGGATAGTCGCCCGAGAAAGCACGCTGGTGCACCCACTTCAGCTTCAGGCGCAGGCCCGGCGAGCCCGCCAGGGCCTGTGCGCCGTCGGACAGCAGCAAGGCGCCCGCGCCATCGGACAGCATCCAACGCAGGAAGTGCGAGTCGAAGTCGGTCTCGTAGCCGCGAGCCGCGAAGCGCGAACGCTTGAAGAGGCGCGACGGCATCTCGCTGGCCACCGCCATCGCCGAGCGATGCGCGCCCAGCTCGATGCCCTGCGCGGCCGTCTGGATCGCCGACACGCCCGCGGCGCAGATGCCGTGCACCGAATGCGTTTCCATGGGCTGTGCCGCCAGCTCGCCCTGGATCATGTTGGCGAAGCCCGGCATCAGCGTGTCGCCGCCTGACGAGCCGCTGGCCAGCAGCGACACCCGCGACAGCTCCGCGCCGCCGCGCTGCAGGCAGTCGCGGATCGCGCCGGCCGCCAGTTGCGCATTGGTGTGCCGGGTCACGCCTTCAGCGTCGATCGCGTAGTGCCGCGTGAGGATGCCGTTCTCCGCCAGGATGCGCCGCTTGATGCGCTCCGACATGCGGTTGAGCGGCGCGATGTACGCGTCCATGCGGTCGTTGGGAATCGGCTCGCCCGGCATGAAGTAGCCGGCGCTTTCTAGGTACACGCGTTGGAATGAGACAGGCATGGTTCAGTGAGTTGATGAATCGCGGGGCATCAGCGGGTGGCTGCGAAAACGCGGCCACACGGCCCCCAGCACGAAGACGCGCACCATGTACGGCACCAGCCCGCCCTCGTTGAGCACGGGGTCCACCTGCGCGCGGTAGTGCGCGCGATGCAGGCGGGTGAGCTCGGACCAGTGGGCATGCGGGTTCTCGTGGTGTGCGGTGTGCAGGCCGATGTTGAACAGCAACGGGTTCACCAGCCCTTCGAAATTGCGTGCGTAGTTCAAACGGCTACCCGCGGTATCGCGCGATGCCCCCGGCGCTTCCTTCCGCACGGGTTTTCGGCCGTCGGCGTGCGCGTGCTGCAGGTAGTTGGTCGCCAGCAACCAGTGCAGGCCGTGCAGCTGCGGCACGATCACGAACAGCAGCGCCTTGCGCCAGTCGATCGCCAGCAACACCGCCCAGCTCGCCAGCCACACCGCGTACTGCGCCATGCAGTAGCGCCAGGCCCCGCGGCGATGCAGCCGCAGCCGCCCGAGCCAAGCGAAGAAGAGCGGCATCAGCACCCACACGGCCTGGAACGGATGCAGCAGGTAGCCCCAGAGGTGGTTGGTGTCGCCGCCGAAGCGATAGGTGCGCGCCACGTCCTTCGGTCCGTGCCGGTGGCGATGATGGTTGGCCACGTGCGCGGGCCAGAACACGAAGGTCGGATGGCCCTGCAGCAGCGTGATCCAGAAATCGGTGAGCCTGTTCAGGCGCCTGCTGCGCCACATCCGCAGGTGCACGTGGTTGTGGTGGATCACGCCGACGCCGAGCGTCAGGAACAGCATCAGCCCGTAGAGCAGCACGTCGAAGCCGTGGAACCACTGCCACGTCGCCAGCGCGGGCAGAGCCACGAGGTAGGCGAGGCTCTGCCAGTCGCGCCAGTGACGCAGCAAAGGCAGGCGGCGGCCCGCGTCAGGCCGCGGCGCCATGCTTCTTTCGGAAAGCCTGGAGAACCGGTTCGGCCGCGTCGGCCGCAACGCGCGTGCCGAACAGCCGGTCCATGAAGGTGAACTGGAAGCCGTAGTTGCCGTTGTGCACCGCGTGGTGCAGATGGTGCCGGCGGCTAGCAGCGAACCAGTGGCTGTACGACACGCCCGTGAAGAAGTCGTAGTTCGAGTGCCCGATGCAGTTGAAGAACAGGCTGAACACCGGCACAGCCGCCAGCGACCAGAAGCTGAAGTCGTGCACCACCATCGGCAGCAGGATCACGTTGCCCAGCATCAGCGCCTCGATCGGGTGGAAGCTGTAGGTCGACCACGGCGTGGTCACGAACGAGCGATGGTGCGGTCCATGGAAGCGCCGCAGCCAGCGCGTGTGCAGCAGCCGGTGGTTGATCCAGAAATGCACGTCGTTCCAGATCGCGAGCACGATGATTTCCACCGCGATCTGCCGCCACCCCGCATCGGGATCGAGCCGCGCCCAGCCCAGCTGCAGCAGCCCCCACGGAAACACCATGCCCAGCCCGAAGATCAGCACCGACACGCCCGACTGCGTCAGCTCGCGCCGCAGCTGCCCCGGCTGCAGCGGCCGCGGATCGAGCACCCGCCCGATGCCCGCCGCCGGCAGCACGCGCTTGGTCAGCAGCCAGGTGGCGGCGCCGAAGCAGAGATAGATGCCGCCGAAGAAAAGCAGGCCCCACAGCATGACCTGCGGGGCGGACAACGAGGTGAAGGTCTGCGCCATCCCCCGAGGCTACAACAGCATTTCGGGAACGATCGGCGCGATGAGCATGTTGTAGAAGCGCTTGAAGAAGCCCGACTCCGGCTCGGTCGTCAGGATCATCTCCTTCTCGCCGTCGTTGGTGAGCCACTCCAGCGTGCCGGTGTCCTTGGCCAGCCGCAGCCGATACGAGTTCTGCAGCTTGCTGATGTTGATGACGCGAAGCATCTCGCGCGCCAACTGCGGGCTGTCGACCACCACCCCCATCTCGGTGTTCTGGCTGGCCGAGCGCGGATCGAGGTTCATCGAGCCGATGAAGATGCGCCTCTTGTCGATGGCGGCGGTCTTGGCATGCAGCCGCCCGAGCGACTTGCCGAACATGCCGAAGCGTTCGCCCGCGGTGGTTCGCTGCGGGCTCAGCTCGTACAGGTCGGCGCCGCTTTGCAGCAGCTTCTCGCGGTAGCGCGCGTAGCCGGTGTGCACCAGCGGCTCGTCGTTGGCGGCCAGCGAATTGGTCAGCAGCGTGAGCTTGACCTTGCGCCGGCCCAGGTCCTGGAAGGCCTCCATGCCGCGCTCGCCCGGCACCAGGTAGGGCGAGGTCAGGTCGACCTCGCTCTGGGCGTCGAGCAGCAGCGCCCAGACCTTCATCGTGACGCTGGTGGCGATGGCCTCATCCGCCGTCATGGTCGTGGGCTTGGTGGGCGGATCGGCGATGGCGCGCGCCTCGCCCCACAGCAGGCCCATGCGCCCGGCGTCGAGCTCCTCGGCGATGGGGCCGTAGCCCAGGATGTCGGACGGCGGCAGCACCACCTTCGGCGGCGGTGCCGCCATGCCCACCCAGCCGTCGAAGTCGGCGCCATTCGGCTTGCGACCGCCCTCGCCCGTCACGATGTCGGCGATGGGCCAGACCTGCTGGCTGTTCCAGTAGGCGTCGAAGATCGACTCGAGCTGCGGCACAACCTTGCCGACCACCAGCGCGTCCATGTCGATGAAGTTCTGCGCCTCGTTCAGCACGAAATACTCCTCGGCGATGTTGCGCCCGCCCACCACCGCCATCACGCCGTCGGCGATGAAGAGCTTGTTGTGCATGCGATGGTTGAGCCGCGGAATCTCCCAGGGCGACGCCGCGAAGCGCGACAGGAAGCCGTTGCGCCCGCAGCAGAAGGGATTGAACAGGCGCACGTCGACATTGGGCGTCTCCGACAGCGCCAGCAGCAGCTGCTGGCTCTTGACGGTGTAGAGGTCGTCCACCAGCACCCGCACCTTCACGCCGCGCATCGCCGCCTCGCGCAGCGTGCGCAGCAGCAGGCGGCCGACGGGGTCGTTCTCGAGCTGGTAGTACTGCACCACCAGCGAGCGCTGCGCCCGCTGGGCGAGCTGGAGGCGCGCGTCGAGCGAATACACGCCCAGCGGCATCAGCCGGAAGCCCGAATGCTCCTCGGGCGGCGTCGAGGCGGCGACGATCTTCGCCAGCATGGTCGAGGAATCGGCGGAGGCGGCGAACTCCGCGGGCCGCTCCCGCGCCGGCGGCAGCGAGCCGCAGGCGCCGAGCACCGCGGCCAGGGCGCCCGCAAGCGCGATGCGCAGAAAGGTTGAGAACCAGGCGTTCATGATGGTGCTTCCGTTGCTCAGTTCTTCTCTTCTTCTCATCGTGGTGTCCGACTGTCCTGTTCGTTCTCGTTCTTTACGCTGGCCGGCTTGTATCGGTTTCAAGGCTTTTCTTGCGAAGGCTCCGACCTAGAATTCGATCCACACCGCTGCGGAGTTACATCATGGCTCGTTCGCACCTCCACCGCATCGCCTGGATGGCGTTTTTTACCGCCCTTGCACATCCTGCCTGGGCCGCCCTGGACATCGGCGATCCCGTTCCCAAGTTCACCGCCAACGCCGCCCTCGGCGGCAAGACCTTCCGCTATTCGCTGGCCGACGCGCTCGCCAAGGGCCCGGTGGTGGTGTACTTCTTTCCGGCGGCCGACTCCAACGACTGCTCGATCGAGGCCCATGCCTTTGCCGAAGCCATCGACCAGTTCGCCGCGCTGGGCGCCAGCGTGATCGGCGTCTCGGCGGACGACATAGGTACCCTGTCCAGGTTCTCGGTCAAGTCCTGCCAGAGCCGCTTTCCGGTGGCCTCCGACGAGGGCAAGACCGTGATCCAGGGCTTCGACGCCCTGATGCAGACCCGGCCCGATTTCGCCAACCGCCTGTCGTACGTGATCGCGCCGGACGGCAAGGTGGCCTACTACTACCAGAACCTGAATCCGGACAAGCACGTGGAGCGCATGCTGAATGCGGTGAAGGCGCTGCCGAAAACTGCCGCCAAGTAGCGGTTGGGGTTTGTGCCGCGCGGCGGCCACGGCTTTTGCATGCTTCGCGCAAAATCCAGCCCCATGCAGCTCAACTACATCGCCAACGCGGACGTTCCGTCCTCCTCCGGCCGCACCCTGCCGGTCATCGATCCCTCCGACGGCCAGCCCTTCGACGAAATCCAGCGCAGCAACGCCGCCGACATCGACTCCGCCGTGCGCGCCGCGCGCGACTGCTTCGAGGGTGTCTGGCACAAGGTCAGCGCCGCCGACCGCGGCCGCCTGCTCTTCAAGCTCTCGCAGAAGATCGCCGAGCACGTCGACGAGCTCGCGCTGATCGAGCAGCGCGACTGCGGCAAGCCCGTCAAGCAGGCCCGCGCCGACGCCGTGGCGCTGGTGCGCTACTTCGAGTTCTACGCCGGCGCCTGCGACAAGCTGCATGGCGAGACCATTCCCTACCAGGACGGCTACAGCGTCTTCACCTGGCGCGAGCCGCACGGCGTGACCGGCCACATCATTCCCTGGAACTACCCGATGCAGATCTTCGGGCGCAGCGTGGGCGGCGCCCTGGCGGCGGGCAACGTGTGCGTGGTGAAGCCGGCGGAAGACGCCTGCCTTTCGCTGATCCGCGTGGCGCAGCTGGCGGCCGAGGTCGGCTTTCCGGCCGGCGCGCTGAACATCGTGACGGGCTACGGCCATGAAGTCGGCGACGCGCTCGCCCGGCATGCGGGCATCGACCACATCAGCTTCACCGGCAGCCCGAAGATCGGCACGCTGATCCAGCAGGTCGCGGCCGAACGGCACTGCCCCGTCACGCTGGAGCTGGGCGGCAAGAGCCCGCAGATCATCTTCGCGGACGCCGACCTGGACGCCGCCATTCCGGTGGTCATCAACGCCATCGTGCAGAACGCCGGCCAGACCTGCTCGGCCGGCTCGCGAGTGCTGATCCAGCGCGACATCTACGAACCGCTGCTCGAGCGCCTGGGCCATGCCTTCGAGGCGCTGCGCGTGGGCCCCGCGGCCATGGACCTCGATGTGGGCCCGCTGATCCGCCAGACGCAGCAGCAGCGCGTGTGGGACTTTTTGAGCGACGCGCAGCACGCCGGCATCCCGATGGTGGCGCAAGGCATCGTGGTCGAGGAAGCGCCCGAGACCGGCTTCTACCAGGCCCCCACCCTGCTGCGCGACGTGCCGGTGAACCACCGCCTCGCCCAGGAAGAAGTCTTCGGCCCCGTGCTGGCCGCGATGCAGTTCGCCGATGAAGACGAAGCCGTGGCGCTCGCCAACGCCACCCACTTCGGGCTGGTTGCCGGCGTCTGGACGGCTGACGGCGCGCGCCAGTTCCGCATGGCCAAGCGCGTGAAGAGCGGGCAGGTGTTCATCAACAACTACGGCGCCGGCGGCGGCGTCGAACTGCCCTTCGGCGGCGTGAAGTCTTCCGGCTATGGCCGCGAGAAGGGCTTCGAGGCGCTGTACGGCTTCACGACGCTCAAGACCGTCGCCGTCAAGCACGGCTGATGCCGATACGCCGCGCGGGGCGCGTCAGCCCAGCGCGGTATCGAGCAGCATCATCAGCACGAAGCCGATCATCAGCCCGCTGGTGGCGAAGGCTTCGTGCCCCTTGCGGTGCGATTCGGGAATGATCTCGTGGCTGATCACGAAGAGCATCGCGCCCGCCGCGAAGCCCAGCCCCCAGGGCAGCAGCATCGCCGAATGGCCCACCACTGCCGCGCCCAGCACTGCGCCCAGCGGCTCCACGAGTCCCGAGAGCATGCCGATCAGCACCGCGAACACGCGGCTGTAGCCGGCGGCCAGCAGCGCCACCGCGACCACCAGCCCCTCGGGCACGTCCTGGATGGCGATGCCGGTGGCCAGTGCGTCGGCGCGCAGCCCGTTGTTGGCCGCGTAGCCCACGCCGATGGCCAGGCCCTCCGGCACGTTGTGCAGTGCGATCGCGAACACGAAGAGCCAGGTGCGGCGCAGCTGCTTCGCGGCGTTGCCTTCGCGGCCCTTGATGAAGTGCTCGTGCGGCAGCACGCGGTCCAGCAGCATCAGGACGATGCCGCCGAGCAGGATGGCGGAGCCGATCACCCCACCCGCGGCCCAGCTCCCGCCGCCGAAGGTGCCCGCGTTCTTCGCGGCCTCCAGGCCCGGGATGATCAGCGAGAAGGCGCTGGCCGCGAGCATCACGCCGGCGCCGAATCCGAACAGCGTGTCCTGCAGCCGCTCCGGCAGCTTCTGCGAGAACAGCACCGGCAGCGTGCCGAGCGCCGTCGCCAGCGCGGCGACCGAGCCGCCGAGCAAGGCGTTCCACACCAGCGGATCGGATCGCACGAACTGCCAGAACTGGACGACGCCCACCAGCGCGCCCGCCGCGACGATGGCGAAGCCGATCCATTCGCGCATCGGCCGCACGGGCTTCGGCCGCCCGCCCTGCGCCACCGTGCCCTGCTGCGGCTCGTTCATGGGCTTGCTCCTCAGCCGCCGGTGGCGGCAGCGTGCCGCCGGGCCACCTCGGCCCAGTTCACGACGTTGTAGAAGGCCGCGATGTATTCGGGGCGGCGGTTCTGGTACTTGAGGTAGTACGCGTGCTCCCACACGTCGAGCCCGAGGATCGGCGTGTTGCCCGAACCGATGCCGCGCATCAGCGGGCTGTCCTGGTTGCCGCTGCTTTCCACCGCGAGCTTGCCGCCGGGGCCCACCGACAGCCACGCCCAGCCGCTGCCGAAGCGCGTGAGGGCAGCCTTGGTGAAAGCCTCCTTGAACGCATCGAAGCCGCCCAGGTCGGCGTCGATGGCGTTGGCCAGCGCTCCAGCAGGTGCACCGCCGCCGCCTTGGCCGACGGGGGCCATCACGGTCCAGAACAGGGTGTGGTTGGCGTGGCCGCCGCCGTTGTTGCGCACCGGCGCGCGCAGCGCCTCGGGCAGCTGCTCGACGCCGGCGATCAGCTCTTCGAGCGGTGTTTCCTCATGCGGCATGCCATTCAGGGCCGCGTTGAGGTTATTCACGTAGGTCTGGTGGTGCTTGCCGTGGTGGATTTCCATGGTCTGCGCGTCGATGTGGGGTTCGAGCGCATCGAAGGCATAGGGCAAGGCTGGGAGGGTGTACGGCACGGTCGGGAAGCTCCTTGATTGGAAGAGCCCTTTGCGTCGTCGACGTGCTGCGTACTCAGGCGTCCAAATGATAGGAATTCTCATTGTCTACGTCAAGACATATGAGGCATGGATGGTGCAAACCGGCCATTTCCGATGGCCGAGGAAGCTTCCTGAAACGATCGATACACTGCCCTGCAGCACGTTTCCGGGAGATCTCAAACGATGAAGCTCGCACGCATCCTTCCCCTCGTACTGCTCCTTGGCGCCGGCCTCGCCGCCGCCGAGCCCGCCACGCCGCCGGCCGGCGACTACATCTACGAAGGCGGCAGCGGCTCGCTGCGCGTCAAGCCCAACGGGCACTTCGACATCACCACCATCGGCGCCAACGCCCACACCTGCGCGCTCGACGGCGCCATCGCGCGCGGCAAGGCCAAGCTCGACGACACGGGATGCGTGCTGAGCTTCGCGTTGAATGCCGACAAGGTGCAGGTCACGACCAACGGATCGGACCAGTGCCGCGACTATTGCGGCATGCGCGCCGGCTTCGAGGGCGCCTATATCCGCCCCGCCCCCGCCTGCACCGACAAGGCCGTGGCCGGCTCGCGCAAGAGCTTCAAGCGCCAGTACGACGCGAAGGACTACGCCACGGCGCAGACCACCCTCGCCCCCGTGCTGTCGGACTGCGACAAGACCCTCGACTGGATCACCAAGGCCTGGCTGCGCAACGACCTCGCGCTCACGCAGTTCAAGCTCAACGACCGCGCCGCCTGCCTGAAGACGCTGCAGCCGCTGGCCGAGGACGCCGCCCGCACCGACGACGGCATCAAGGAAAACTACCCGCCGGCCGACGCCGAGATCTTCCTGCCCGTGGTCCGCGCCACGCGCACGAACCTGAAGCTCTGCCGCGGATAGCCCCCGAGGGGAGTTCAGCGAAGGCGGCACGCGAGACCGCCGGGCGGTTGCGGTTTTTCACCCACCACGACAAGACGGAGACGACACCATGAGATTCCTGAAGCGCAACCTGCGCGCGGCCGTGCTCGGCCTGGGCCTGGCCCTTCCCCTGCTTGCGGCGGCGCAGCAATTGCCCGCCGCGAAGCCGGAGCAGGTCGGCCTCTCGACCGAGCGCCTGCAGATGCTCACCGACGTGCTCAAGGCCGACGTGGCCGCCGGCAAGATCCCGGGCGCGGTGCTGCTGGTGGCGCGACAGGGCAAGGTGGCGTGGTTCGAGCCTGTCGGCAGGCTCGACAGCGCGGCCGGCACACCGATGCCGCGCGACGGCATCTTCCGCATCTACTCGATGAGCAAGCCCATCACCACGGTGGCCGCGATGATGCTGGTGGAAGACGGCCGCCTGAAGCTGGACGACCCGATCTCGGCCTACCTGCCCGAGTTCGCCAGCATGACAGTGGGCGTCGAGAAGCCCGGCGCCGACGGCAAGCCGGTGCTCGAGACGGTGCCCGCGCGCCGCCCGATCACCGTGCAGGACCTGATGCGCCACACCTCGGGCCTGACCTACGGCTTCTTCGGCCCGGGCCTCGTGAAGCAGGCCTACAACGCCGCCGACCTGGGCGCCGGCGACCCGACGCTGGCCGAGTTCTCCCAGCGCCTGGCCAAGCTGCCGCTGGCCTACCAGCCCGGCACGACCTGGGACTACAGCCAGTCGACCGACATCCTCGGGCGCGTGATCGAGGTGGCGTCGGGCCAGTCGCTCTACCAGTTCGAGAAAGCCCGGCTCTTCGACCCTCTCGGCATGAAGGACACCACCTACTACGTGCCCGAGCCGGCGCGCCAGCCGCGCATCGCCGAGCCGCTGCCCAACGACCGCAGCTTCGGCGTGGGCGCCGAATTCAACGACCCGCGCGTGGTGCGCAGGTACGAATCGGGCGGCGGCGGGCTGGTGTCGACCGCGAACGACTACGCGCGCTTCCTGCAGATGCTGATCAACGGCGGCTCGCTCGACGGCAAGCGCTACCTAGGCCCGCGCACCATCGCGCTGATGACCGCCGATCATTCCAACGCGGGCGCCGGCATCGTGCCCGGCCCGCTGTACCTGCCGGGACCGGGCTACGGTTTCGGCCTGGGCTTTGCCGTGCGCCGCAACGACGGCGAGGCGCCCTACCCCTCGGCCGGCGGCGAATACAACTGGGGCGGCGCGGGCGGCACCTACATGTGGGTCGACCCGAAGAACGAGATGTTCGTGGTGCTGATGCTGCAGTCGCCGAAATTCAGGACACATTACAGAACATTGACCCGGGACATGATTTATGCGGCGGTGATCAAGTAGCCTGTGTTCCACAGGCCCTTGGAGCCTGGCGCAAAATCAGGCCCCGCCCCGTGAACCCATGAAGAACAGCAGCAGCACCGTCATTCCGATCTCCAGCATCGGCCGCGCACGCCCCACGGTGGCCGTGCCGGAGGTAGCCGTGCCCGCCACGGGCATGTTGCTCGACCGCCTGGGCCGGCCGCTGACCGACCTGCGCATCAGCGTGACCGACCGCTGCAACTTCCGCTGCAGCTACTGCATGCCCAAGGACGTGTTCGACAAGGACTACAAGTACCTGCCGCACAGCGCGCTGCTGAGCTTCGAGGAAATCACACGGCTGGCCCGCCTGTTCGCCTCGCACGGCGTGCGCAAGCTCCGGCTGACCGGTGGAGAGCCGCTGCTGCGCAAGAACATCGAGGGCCTGATCGAGCAGCTCGCCGCGATCCGCACGCCCACCGGCGAGCCGCTGGCGCTGACGCTGACCACCAACGGCTCCCTGCTCGCGCGCAAGGCCGCCCGGCTGCACGCCGCCGGCCTGCAGCGCGTGACCGTCAGCCTCGACAGCCTCGACGACGCGGTGTTCCGCCAGATGAACGACGTCGACTTCCCGGTGGCCGACGTGCTGGCCGGCATCGACGCGGCGCTGGCCGCCGGACTGGGCCCCGTCAAGGTCAACATGGTGGTCAAGCGCGGCACCAACGAGCAGGAAATATTGCCGATGGCGCGCTACTTCCGCACGCACCACGGCGGCAAGGTGATCCTGCGCTTCATCGAGTACATGGACGTGGGCGCCACCAACGGCTGGCGCATGGACGAGGTGCTGCCCTCGGCCGACGTCATCACGCGCATCCATTCCGAATTCCCGCTGGTGCCGATGGGAGCCACCACGCCCGGCGAGACCGCCCGGCGCTGGGCCTATGCGGACGGCAGCGGCGAGATCGGCGTCATCAGCAGCGTCACCCAGGCCTTCTGCCACGACTGCAGCCGCGCGCGGCTCTCGACCGAAGGCAAGCTCTACCTGTGCCTCTTCGCCAGCGCCGGCCACGACCTTCGCCCGCTGCTGCGCGGCAGCGCCAGCGACGAGGACATCGCCTCTGCCATCGGCCACATCTGGCAGGGCCGTGCCGACCGCTATTCCGAATTGCGCGCCCTGCACGGTCCGGAAGGCGACGGCGGCGCCCACGACAAGGCGCCGCGCCGCGTCGAGATGAGCTACATCGGCGGATGAGGCAGGCGGCCGCCATGCCCGCGCACGCCGTCATCGCGCCCGCCGACATCACGGGATTGCTGCTGGCCGGCGGACGCGGTTCGCGCATGGGCGGCATCGACAAAGGGCTCCAGCCCTTCAACGGGGAACCGCTGGCGCTGCATGCGATGCGGCGGCTGGCGCCGCAGGTCGGCCCGCTCATGGTCAATGCCAACCGCAACCTGGCCGAATACGAGGCCCTCGGCGTGCCGGTGTGGCCCGACAGCCTCCCGGACTACCCGGGCCCGCTGGCGGGCTTCCTGGCCGGGCTGGAGCACTGCTCCACGCCATGGCTGCTGACCGTGCCCTGCGACACGCCCCTGTTCCCGTCCGACCTCGCCGCCCGGCTCGCCGAAGCCGCGATCGCCGGCCAGGCCGACATCGCCATGGCCCTCGCCCCCGAGGCCACCGAAGACGGGCCGGCGCTGCGGCCCCAACCCGTCTTCTGCCTGCTGCGCGCCGAACTGCGCGACAGCCTGCTTCGCTACACCGCCGCCGGCGGCCGCAAGGTCCATGCATGGATCTCGCAGCACCGCGCGGTGCACGTGCCCTTCGACCGTCCCGGCGACGCGCCCGACGCCTTCTTCAACGCCAATACCCTGGCCGAACTGCACGCCCTCGAAAACCGATGAGCCGCATTGCCGACATCGCCTCTTCAGCCCTCGCGGGCCACGACGGCGCCGCCGACCTGAGCGTCGAGGCGGTCCACGCCTTTCTTTCCCAGCTGACGGCCACTGCCGTCGTCACCCAGCGCGAGAGCATCTCGCTGTTCGACGCCCTCGGCCGCGTGCTGGCCGAGGACATCGTCTCGCCCGTCAGCGTTCCGCCGCACGACAACTCCGCCATGGACGGCTACGCCTTCGACGGCGCAGTGCTGCCCGACAACGCCCCCATCGACGCCTCCGTCGCGCTGCGCGTGGCAGGCACGGCGCTGGCCGGGGCAGCCTGGCGCGGCACTCTCGGGCCTGGCGACGCAGTGCGCATCATGACCGGCGCGATGATGCCGGCGGGCCTCGACACCGTCATTCCGCAGGAGTTCTGCAAGGTCGACGGCGACCGCGTGTGCTTTCCCGCCAGGGTGCTGCGCCGCGGCGACAACCGCCGCTTTGCCGGCGAAGACCTCATGAAGGGTCAGCCCGCGCTACGCAAGGGCGAGCGCCTGTCGCCCGCCGCGCTCGGCATGGTCGCCAGCCTGGGCCTGCCCGGCGTGCCCGTGCTGCGACGGCTGCGGGTGGCCTGCTTCTCGACCGGCGACGAGATCCTGAGCCTGGGCGAAGCGCCACGCGAAGGCGCGGTGTACGACAGCAACCGCTACACCGTCTTCGGCCTGCTCGCCCGGCTGGGCTGCGAGGTCGTCGATCTCGGCCTGGTGCGCGACGACCCGGCAGCGCTCGCCGCCACGCTGCAGCGTGCCGCGCGCGAGGCCGACGCCATCATCACCAGCGGCGGCGTGAGCGCGGGCGCGGCCGACCACACGCGCGACGTGATGCAGAAGCTGGGCGACATGGCCTTCTGGCGCGTGGCGATGCGTCCGGGGCGTCCGCTGGCGGTGGGGCTGATCCCGCGCGAAGCCTCTTCGCAGCCTGCCGTACTGTTCGGCCTGCCGGGCAATCCGGTGGCCGTGATGGTGACGTTCCTGGCCTTCGTGCGACCCGCCCTGCTGCGCATGATGGGCTGCCATGAAGCGGCGGCCGCACCACCGCCGCTGCTGCGCGCGCGCACCACGGGCCCGATCCGCAAGAAGCCGGGCCGCACCGAATATCAACGCGGTTTCGTGAAGACCGTGCCCGGCGCGCTGCCGGAGGTCTGCGTAGCGGCCAACCAGGGATCGGGCGTGCTCAGCTCGATGCTGGAAGCCAACGGGCTCGTGGTGCTGCGCCACGACCAGGGCAGCGTGGGCCCCGGCGAGGAAGTGGACGTGATGATGTTCGACGGGAACATCTAGCACTCCCCCAGGCTTCGCGCACTTCGTGTCGCTTCGCCAACCCCCTCGCCGGGGGCGACACCTGAGGCCCGGCGGAGCCGGTTCCTCGGTGTCCTCGGACGAGGCCTCGCATCAACGGGGCCCGGGCTACCTAGATTCGGCCCAGGGCCTTGTCCACGCCCTTGTTGGCCAGCATGTCGGCGCGCTCATTGCCCGGGTCGCCCGAGTGGCCCTTGACCCAGCGCCATTCGATCTGGTGGCCGCCTTCGCTCACCAGCTTGTCGAGCCGCTTCCAGAGCTCGACGTTCTTCACCGGCTCCTTGCTGGCGGTGACCCAGCCTTTGGCCTTCCAGCCGCGGATCCATTCGGTGATGCCCTTGCGCACGTACTGGCTGTCGAGGTAGAGCAGCACCTTGCAGGGCCGCTTGAGGGCGGCGAGGCCCTCGATGACCGCGGTCAGCTCCATGCGGTTGTTGGTGGTGTTGAGTTCACCGCCGAACAGGTCCTTCTCGGTGGCGCCCGACTTGAGCCACGCGCCCCAGCCGCCGGGGCCGGGATTGCCCTTGCAGGCGCCATCGGTGTAGATCACGACTTCGTTCAAACCAGCTTTTCCTTTTTCTTCATCTCTATCGATTCAATTTCAATTTCAGTTCTTGTTGGGCTCGCCGCTGCGGTGCACCTTGCCCGCGATGGGCACGGGCGCCGTGGCCCGGGCTCCGGCACGGCGCCAGTCGGCGCTCAGCATGCGCATGCCGCGCACCCGCTTCACCGCGACCAGGAAGTAGGCCGCACCGAAGATGGGCCACCAGCGCTCGCCGGCGGCATCCATCCAGCGCGAGCGCTCCAGCCAGGCCTCGCTGCGCACCGCCGGCCGGTAGATGCCGAAGCGGCCCGACTCCACCTCGAAGCTCAGCAGGCGCAGCCAGTCGCGCATGCGCCAGTAGCCGATGAACTCCCCGCCTTCGGGCAGGTAGAGGTCGCCGATGCCGAGCCGGCGATAGATGTGCGCGCGGCGCTGCCGCATGCCCCAGAGGCTGGTCGGGTTGAGCCCGCAGATCACCACGCGGCCCTCGGGCACCAGCACCCGCTCGACTTCGCGCAGGGTGGCGTGCGGATCGGGACTCAGCTCGAGCGCATGCGGCAACACCACCAGGTCGAGGCTGTTGGCCGCGAACGGCAGTGCCGCGAAGTCGGCCAGCAGCGTCGCCTTGCCGGCGCGGGCGGGATCGTCCAGCGCCAGCCAGCGGTGCGGCATGCGGTTGGCGCGCAGGCCGTCGACCTCCGCGGCGCCCAGCTGCAACGCGTGATAGCCGAACACGTCGGCCACCGCCTGATCGAACTGGGCCTGCTCCCAAGCCAGCAGGTACCGCCCCGGGGGGGTCGCGAACCAATCCTGCAAACCTATAATTTGACCGCTCATGACCCTTGTTCCGCTGCCCGCCTTCGCTGACAACTACATCTGGATGCTGCACGACGGGTCCCACGCCATCGTGGTGGATCCGGGCGATGCCCAACCGGTGTTCGACGCGCTGGCGCGCCACAAGCTGCAACTGGCCGCGATTCTAGTCACGCACCATCACCCCGATCACACGGGCGGCGTGGCCGCGCTGCATGCTGCCACCGGCGCGCAGGTGTGGGGCCCCGCCCGCGAGCGCATCCCCGAGCCCTTCACGCCGCTTGCGCAGGGCGACATCGCCGAGGTGCTGGGCCTGCGCTTCGAGGTCATCGACGTGCCGGGCCATACGGCGGGGCACATCGCGTACTTCCTGCCCGCCGCGCAAACCGCACCCGCCGACACTCCGCTGCTCTTCTGCGGCGACACGCTCTTCTCCGGCGGCTGCGGGCGCGTCTTCGAAGGCACGCCCGCACAGATGCTGGCCTCGCTCGACGCGCTGGCCGCATTGCCCGGCGACACGCGCATCTGCTGCGCGCATGAATACACACTTTCTAACCTGCGTTTCGCGCAGGCGGTGGAACCGGCCAACGCCGAGCTGACTCACTACAACGCGCGCTGCGAAAGCCTGCGCGCGCAGGGGCAGCCCACGCTGCCGTCCCAACTGGCGATCGAACGCCAGGTCAACCCCTTTCTTCGCAGCCGCGAAGCCACTGTCCTTCGAGCGGTGCGTGCCCACGCCGAGCTTGCTGCCGATGCGGCAGAGGCCGACGTGTTCGCCGCACTGCGCCAATGGAAAAACGACTTCCGATGAAACTGATCGCTGCCACCTGCATTGCAGGTTCACTGGTGCTCGCGGGCTGCGCGGGCACGAACAACAGCTCCTCTCCCTCCTCTTCTTCCCCCTCCTCGTCGTCGCAGGCCGGCGGCACCGGCTCCAAGGTCGCCGGCAGCGCGGCCCCCGTCTATCCTCGCGACGCACTCTCCCCACTTGCCAGCGGCCAGGCCCGTTCGCAGAGCGTCGTCACGCTCGCGCCGCCGGTCGACATGTGGGACCGCATCCGCCGCGGCTTCAAGATGCCGGACCTCGACAACGACCTGGTGCGCGACCGCGAGCAGTGGTACGCCAGCAGGCCCGACTACATCCAGCGCATGACGGAGCGCTCGAACAAGTACATCTTCCACATCGTCGAGGAGCTCGAGCGTCGCAACATGCCGACCGAGCTCGCGCTGCTTCCCTACATCGAGAGCGCGTTCAACCCACAGGCCATCTCCAGCGCGCGCGCAGCGGGCATGTGGCAGTTCATGCCGGCCACCGGCAACGACTTCGACCTGAAGCAGAACATCTTCCGCGACGACCGCCGCGACGTGGTGGCCTCCACCCGCGCCGCGCTCGACTACCTGCAGAAGCTCTACGGCATGTTCGGCGACTGGCAGCTCGCCCTGGCCGCCTACAACTGGGGTGAAGGCAGCGTGAGCCGCGCCATCGCCAAGAACCAGCGACTGGGCCTGCCCACCACCTACAGCGACCTCACCATGCCCGCCGAGACGCGCATGTACGTGCCCAAGCTGCAGGCGGTGAAGAACATCGTGGCGAATCCGCAGGCCTTCAACACCGAGCTGCCGCTGATCGCCAACCACCCGTACTTCCAGACCGTGACGCTCACGCGCGACCTCGACGTGGAGCTCGCGGCCAAGCTGGCCGACGTGCGCCTCGAGGACTTCCGCGCGCTGAACCCGGCCGCCCACAAGCCGGTGCTGATCGCCGCCGGCACGCCGCAGATCCTGCTGCCCTGGGACAACGCAGCCGTGTTCCAGCGCAACTTCGACGCCTACTCGCAGGGCCAGTACGCCAGCTGGACCGCCTGGGTCGTGCCCAACACCATGACGGTGGCCGACGCCGCCCAGCGCTCGGGCATGAGCGAGAACGACCTGCGCTCCATCAACAACATCCCGCCGCGGATGCTCATCAAGACCGGCTCGACGCTGATCGTGCCGCGCGGTGCCCGCGTGAAGGAAGACGTGGCAGCCGTGGTGGCCGACGGCGGCCACCTGAGCTTCCAGCCCGAGATCGTCACGCGCCGCACGACCGTGAAGGCCGGCCGCGCCGACAGCGTCGCGAGCATCGCGCGCCGCTACAACCTCAAGCCCGCCAGCGTGGCCGAGTGGAACGACGTGAAGCCGAACCACGCGTTCAAGCGCGGCTACAGCGTGGTGGTGTACCTGCCCGTGCGCGCGACGGTCGCTGCCCGCGCCGGCACCGGCATCCGCGCCACTTCGCATGCCGCGGCGCCAACTCCCGCCCGCCGTGGCGGCGCGCCTTCGAAGGCAGCCGCTCCGCGCGGCGCCGGCAGCGTCGTCAAGGTGCCTGCCAGCAGCAAGCAGCAGGTCGTGCGCGAGAAGCGCGGCGGCACGCCCTCCAAGAAGAAGCGCTGAAGCGCTGAAAAACCGCGAACGAACGAGCGCGCGAACGAAGGGTCAGTGAGCCTTCGCCGCCTGCTGTGCCCTTCTGCGCACCACCGCCTCCATCGCGGCGACGCCGATCATGATGACGGTGGTGAGCGTTCCCACCACCAGCACCGTCATGTGCGACGCGAAGACCGCAAGCACGGCCAGAAAGCCCAGTCCGAAGAGATGCGACTGCGGCAGGAAGCCGCGCACCACGCGCTTGAATAGCGCATTGCCGAACAGGTAGATCGCCGGCCCGCCGATCAGCGCCCCCAGGTACTTGAGCTCGGCGTGGTGCGAGCCCTCGCCGATCGTCAGCTCGTCCGCCACGGCGCAGACGATGATGCCCGCCACCAGGATCACGTGCGTGTAGTGGAACTTGGCACCGATGCCGCCCGGGTCCTTCGCATGCTCGATGACGTGCGTCGCCTCCTTGGCGCTGGTGTCGAAGTACATCCACCACATCGCCAGGCTGCCCGCGAAGCCCACCATCAGTGCGAACAGGTCGATGCCGTGCCACTCGGGGTGGTGGCCGAAGGCGATGCCGGTGGCCAGCACCGACTCGCCCAGCGCGACGATCACGAAGAGCTGGCAGCGCTCGGCGAGGTGGCCGCCGTCGATGGTCCAGTCGCTGGTCAGCGAGCGGCCCAGGCCCGGAAAGCGCAAGCCGATCATCGGCGCGATGTATTCGCACAGCACGCCGCCGAGCCACAGCACGAGGCGCGTCTGCCCCTCGGCCAGGCCGCCGGCGATCCAGAACACCCCGGCCACGCAGTTCCACGCCAGCAGGCGACGGAAGTTGGGCGTGAGCGGATCGTTCGGCCCGATGGCGATCAGCATGCACAGCGTGCGCCCCGCCTGGATGCCCACGAAGCAGAGCGCGAACACCAGTCCGCGCTCGGCGAAGGCGCCGGGCAGCGCCGAGGCCATCACCATCGCCAGCAGCATGATCGCGAACAGCACGCCGCGTATGCGCAGCGTGCCGGGGTTGAACCAGTTGGTGGTCCAGGCCGTGTACTGCCAGCCCAGCCAGACGGCGAACCACATGACCAGCGTCTGCAGCGCCCCGAGGAGCGTGAGGTGGTCGAGCAGGTAGTGGGAAAGCTGCGTGACGGAGAACGCGTAGACCAGGTCGAAGAAAAGCTCTTCGTTCGAGACCCGTGCCGCCTCGCTGCGCGAGCGCAGGGTCGTGGCCCGCCTGTTGTTGTCGTGGCTCATTGTTCGTTTACCCCCAAGAATCGTTGCGGCGCCCTACCGAGCCGCGCGCGATCATCGCACGGGCAACGCTAGAGCTTCTCGGTCTCGCCGGTCTTGGGTTGCCACTTCATGAGGCGCCGCTCGATGACCCCGACGATCCCGTCCAGCGCCAGCGCGAAGGCCGTGAGCACCACGATGCCCGCGAACACCGTGTTGACGTCGAAGGTGCCTTCGGCCTGCAGGATCAGGTAGCCCACGCCGCGTGCCGAGCCCAGGTACTCGCCCACCACCGCCCCCACGAAGGCCAGCCCCACCGACGTGTGCAGGCTGGAGAACACCCAGCTCGTCGCGCTCGGCAGGTACACCGTGCGTAGCAGCTGCCGCTGGTTGGCGCCCAGCATCTTCGCGTTGGCCAGCACCACCGGGCTCACCTCGCGCACGCCCTGGTAGACGTTGAAGAACACGATGAAGAACACCAGCGTCACGGCCAGCGCCACCTTGCTCCAGATGCCCAGGCCGAACCACAGCGCGAAGATGGGCGCGAGGATCACGCGCGGCATCGAGTTGGCGGCCTTGATGTACGGATCGAGGATCAGGCTCGCCGTGGGCGCGAGCGCCAGCCACAGCCCGCAGGCCAGCCCGAGCACGGTGCCGATGCCGAAGGCCAGCACCGTCTCGAGCAGCGTGGTGCCCAGGTGCTGGTAGATGTCGGCGTTGCCCTTCAGCCCTTCGGGGAAGAGCGCGTTGGCCGGAATCTCGAACGGCAGGAACCAGCTCCAGATGCGGCCCGCCACCTGGATCGGCTCGCCGAGGAAGAAGGCGATCTGCTGGTTGCGCGAGGCGATGTGCCACGCCACGAGGATCACCACCAGCAGCGCCAGCTGCCAGAAGCGCGCGTTGCGTTCGTTCAGGCCGAGCCGTGCCATCACGCGGCCTTCCTGAGTTGTTGCGCGTAGCCCTTGAGCACCTCGTCGCGCAGCACTTCCCAGATCTGGGTGTGCAGCTCGACGAAGCGCGGCTGCGTGCGCACCTCGGCCACGTCGCGCGGGCGCGGCAGGTCGATGGCGAATTCGCCGATGGGATGCGTGGCCGGCCCGGCCGACAGCACCACCACGCGGTCGCTCATCGCAATGGCTTCGTCAAGGTCGTGCGTGATGAAGAGCACCGCCTTCTTCTTCGCGCTCCAGAGCTCGAGCACCTCGTTCTCCATCAGCTGGCGCGTCTGTATGTCGAGCGCGCTGAAGGGCTCGTCCATGAGGATGATGTCGGGGTCGAGCACCAGGGTCTGCGCCAGCGCCACGCGCTTGCGCATGCCGCCCGAGAGCTGGTGCGGATAGCGGTCTCCGAAGCCCGAGAGGCCCACGCGCGAGAGCCATGCCTCGGCCTGCTCGCGGGCCTGCGCCTCGGGCACGCCCCGGTACTGCAGGCCCACCATCACGTTGTCGATGGCGCTGCGCCATGGCATCAGCGCCTCGGTCTGGAACATGTAGCCGGCGCGCGCATTGATGCCCGAGAGCGTCTGCCCGAAGACCTTCACCGTGCCCGACGAAGGCTCCAGCAGGCCCGCGCCCACGTTCAGCAGCGTCGACTTGCCGCAGCCCGTGGGCCCGACCACCGAGACGAATTCACCCGCCTTCACCCGCAGCGTGGTGTCGGCCACCGCCGTGTAGCGCTGGCCGGGGTCGTCCTTCGAGAGAAAGGTGCAGCTGATGGAGAGGAGTTCGAGTGCGTGGTCGGACATGGCATAAAAAACCCGGCCTGAGCCGGGTCGCGGGACGTTCGGAATCAGGCTTTGAACCTGTCTTTCGCGCGCCTTGCAAAATCGTTGGTGTAGGTCTTCGCGAGGTCGATCTTCTCGGCCTTCACGGAGGTGTCGAAGCTCGAGATGGCGTTGAGCGCCGTCTTCGGGCCGTCGGCGGGTATCAGGCCGTCGGTGGCGATCGACTCGCGCACCTTGTCGAACGACGCGAGATACAGCGCGCGGTCGCCGAGCAGGTAGGTCTCGGGCACCGTCTTGATGATGTCGCCCGGCCCCGCCGTCTGCAGCCACTTCAGGCCGTGCACGATGGCGTTCGCCAGCGCCTGGCAGGTGTTGGGATTCTTCTGGATGAACTCGCTCGACGCATAGAGGCACGCCGCCGGCATCGTGCCGCCGAACACCTGCTGCGTGCCCTTGAGCGTGCGCGTGTCGCTGATGATCTTCACGTCGCCCTTCTGCTCCAGCATCGTCATCACCGGGTCGGTGTTGCTGATGGCATCGATCTGGCCCGAGCGCAGCGCGGTGAGCGCGCCCGCGGCCACGCCTACGCCGATGAAGCTCACGTCGCTGGCCTTGAGCCCGCCGCGCGACAGCACGAGGTTGGCCACCATGTTGGTCGACGAGCCCGGCGCGGAGACGCCGATCTTCTTCCCCTTGAGATCCTGGATGCCGGTGTAGCCGGCCATGTTCTTGGTCGACACGCCCACCGCGATCTGCGGCGCCCTGCCCTGCAAGACGAAGGCCTGGAAGAACTGGTTCTTGGCCTGCAGGTTGATGGTGTGTTCGTAAGCGCCAGAGCAAACGTCGGCCGAGCCGCCGACCACCGCCTGCAGGGCGCGCGCGCCGCCGGCGAAATCGGAGATCTCCACGTCGAGCCCTTCGGCCTTGAAGTAGCCGAGCTGCTCCGAGATGGTGAGCGGCAGGTAGTAGAACGCCGCCTTGCCGCCGACCGCGATGGAGACCTTGGTCTTCTCCAGCTTCGCCTGCTGCGCAAAGACACGCGGCAACGCAATGGTTGCTGCGGCAATGGCGGCTGAAGCTGAAACGAATGTGCGGCGATGAAGCATGAAACCTTGCCCGTTGGCTCTGTGATTCGTAAGGACTGAATCGAGCTTAGGGGCCGCAACACGCGACTGCATCGGGGTGTTCCCGTGCGGGTTTTCACGTAAGCATGAAGGCCTCGCCGAGAAGCCTTCGCCAAGGCTTCATCGAGCCAGAAAAAGTATCGCGATATTGACCAGGAACGCGAGTGCCCAGACAGCGCTGCGAGCACTGCCGATGCCCCTGATGTAGAGCGCGAGATAGATCGTGCGCAGCACCACGTAGGCCACCGCGAGCATGTCGAGGCCCGCCTGCGCCGCGCCGAGCTGGTGCGCGATGATCACTGCGCCGATGAAGAACGGCAGCCCTTCGAAGCTGTTGGCCTGCGCGCTGTTGGCGCGTGCACGCCAGCCGCTCTGCTTGGAGGCCCATTCGCGCGGATGCAGGTTGTCGCGCGGACCGAAGCTGCCCGCCTTGGCGATCCATGCCGCCAGATACGGCAGTACGCAGGCGACGAGCACGCACCAGTAGGCGATCGTGAGCAGCGAGAGAGTCATGGTTCTATCTATCTGCGGTCCACGAGGGCGTGCGCGATGGTGCCGAGATCGACGTATTCGAGCTCGCTGCCCGCCGGCACGCCGCGCGCGAGTCGCGTTACGGTGAGGCCGTGTTGCTTCAACGCTTCGCCGATCACGTGCGCCGTGGCCTCGCCCTCGGCCGTGAAGTTGGTGGCGAGGATCACTTCGCTCACCGTGCCGTCGCGCGCGCGATCGAAGAGCTTCTGCAGGCCGATGTCCTTCGGGCCGATGCCGTCGAGCGGACTGAGCTTGCCCATCAGCACGAAGTAGTAGCCGCGGAACGCGCCGGTGCGCTCGAGCGCGGCCTGGTCGGCGGGCGTCTCGACCACGCAGAGCTTGCTGGCGTCGCGCCGCGTGTCGAGGCAGACGTGGCAGATCGGCGCTTCGGTGAAGGTGTTGCAGCGCTCGCAATGCCGCACCTGGCCGGCCGCCTGCTGCAATGCGCGCGCAAGCAGCTGCGCGCCCTCACGGTCGTGCTGCAGCAGATGGAACGCCATGCGCGAAGCCGACTTGACGCCAACCCCGGGCAGGCGGCGCAGCGCATCGACCAATGCATCCAGCGAACTGGCGTCTGCCATGTCAAGCTGCCCCTTCGCGGGAACACCGCGGAACCGGCTTCGCCGGGCCGCTGGTGTTGCCCCCGGCGAGGGGGGTGGCGGCCACACGAAGTGGGCAAGCCTGGGGGAGAGTCATTTAAAACGGCAGCTTCATGCCGGGCGGCAGGCCGGGCATGCCGGCAGTGAGCTTGCCCATCTTCTGCTCGCTGGTTTCCTCGGCCTTGCGCACGGCGGCGTTGAAGGCTGCGGCCACCAGGTCTTCGAGCATGTCCTTGTCGTCCGCCAGCAGGCTGGGGTCGATGGTGATGCGCTTGACGTCGTGCTTGCAGGTCATGACGACCTTGACGAGGCCGGCGCCGGATTCGCCTTCGACCTCGATGGTGGCCAGTTCTTCCTGGGCCTTCTTGAGGTTGTCCTGCATTGCCTGCGCCTGCTTCATGAGGCCGGCCAGTTGTCCTTTGTTGAACATCTTTGATCCTGATCTGTCGGGTTGGAAAAGTGGGTGAAGGATACGGGAGACGCGGACTCAGGCCGGCTTCAGCGTGCCGGGGACGATCTTCGCGTCGAAGTCGCGCATCAGCGCCTGCACTTCGGGGTCGCTCATGATGGCCTCCTCGGCCACGCGCTGGCGTTCGTCGGCCGCCTGCTTGTTGCGGCGCGCGGGGCTGTCGACCACGGCGCCGACCTCGATGGCGAGCTTGATCTCGTGGCCCAGGCCGTTCAGCGCCGCGGTGAGCTTTTCGCGGCTGGACGGCTGGCTCAGCGTCTCGCGCTCGATGCGCAGCAGCCACTGGTCGGTGTCGCGGCCCACCAGCTGCGACTGCAGTGCGAGCTCGCGAGTCAGGGCGCTGATGGCCTCGGCCGCGATCAGCTGCGTGACCGTGGCGTACCAGAAATCGCCATCCTCGCTGGTCGGGATGGGCGTGAAGGTGCTTCGCGGCTCGTCGGGGCGCGGGATGTCGCGGGCACTCGGCGGGGGCTGGACCCGGATGGGCACGCCGACGACCTTGGCGGGCGCCTCGGCGGCGTCGGGGCGGGGCTCGGCCTGCCGGGGTTCGTCGACCACGGCGAGGCGATGGCCGGCCGGAACCGGTGCAGCGGCCTGGACGACAGCAGGCGCGGGGGCCGGAGCGGGAGCCTGTGCAACCGCCGCAGGCGCTTCGACCGGCGGGCGGGCCACCGACGCGGGAGCCGGAGCGGGCGACACGACACGCGCCGGAGCCTGCGGCGCGGCGGCCGCGGCTTCATTCAGAGTTTTTTTTTCCGGGGATGCCGTCGAAGCGGTCGCGCTGGAAGGCTTGAAGGCCAGAAGCCGCAGCAGCACCATGGTCAGCGCGGCGTATTCGTCGGGAGCCAGGCCCAGTTCGCCGCGCCCATGCAGGCACAGGCTGTACAGCAGCTGCGTTTCGTCGGCCGGCATCAGCGCGGCAAGGCGCGCGGTGTCGGCCGCATCGGGGTCGGTGGCCGCATCTGCCGCTTCCGCCCGCGAGGGCACTGCCTGCAGCACCGCCATGGCCTGCAGCACGGCCGTCATTTCCTCGAGCGTGGAGGCGGCGGACATGCCGTCGACGCGCAGCGCCTCGGAAGTCTCGACCACCGTCTTGCCGTCGCCCTGGGCCAGCGCCTCGATCAGGCGGAACACATGGCCGCGGTCGACGCTGCCGAGCATCTGCCGCACGCCGGATTCGACCAGCTCGCCGTTGCCGAATGCGATGGCCTGGTCGGTGAGCGAGAGCGCATCGCGCATCGAGCCGCGCGCCGCGCGCGCCAGCAGGCGCAGCGCCTGTGGATCGGCCGGCACGTTCTCGGTCTGCAGCACGGCGGTGAGGTGCTCCAGCACCGTCTCGGGCGCCATCGGCCGCAGGTTGAACTGCAGGCAGCGCGACAGCACCGTGACCGGCACCTTCTGCGGATCGGTCGTGGCCAGCACGAACTTGAGGTATTCGGGCGGCTCCTCGAGCGTCTTCAGCATCGCGTTGAACGCGGTGTTGGTGAGCATGTGCACTTCGTCGATCATGAAGACCTTGAAGCGCCCCTGCACCGGCTTGTAGACCGCCTGCTCGAGCAGCGACTGGACTTCGTCAACGCCACGGTTGGAGGCCGCGTCGAGCTCGGTGTAGTCGACGAAGCGGCCGGCGTCGATGTCGCGGCAGGCCTGGCACACGCCGCAGGGCGTGGCGGTGATGCCGCCCTGCCCGTCCGGCCCCTGGCAGTTGAGCGATTTCGCAAGAATGCGCGAGACCGTGGTCTTGCCGACACCCCGGGTGCCGGTGAAGAGATAGGCGTGATGCAGGCGCTGCGTGGTCAGCGCGTTCTCGAGCGCCTGCACCACATGCCCCTGGCCGACCATCTCACCGAAGGTTTTCGGGCGGAACTTGCGAGCGAGCACGAGATAAGACATTGCGGGCATTCTAAAAGGAGGCGTGGCCCCGCCCCTCGAACCCCACGCCCCGGAGTGCGGACTTCCCGAGGGGTTACAATCCACCCTGACGGGCCTCCCTGCATGGTGAAGTGGCCAACCGGGTCAGGTGGGGAACCAAGCAGCCCTAACTGCGTAGTCAGTGCCAGGGGTAAGGCTCGTCAACTTCTTCAGCGGTTTCGTTTCATTCCACGCGAAATGAAACGGGGCCCGCAAAAACAGATCTCCAGCGACAAAATCTCCGGCGCGAGGCCTTTCTTTCAAAGGCCCAGCCGCTGGATCACGCCGCGCGCCGCCGCGGCGCCACTTGCCATCGAAGCCGTGAGCAGGTAGCCGCCGGTCGGCGCCTCCCAGTCCAGCATCTCCCCAGCCGCGAACACGCCCGGCAGTGCCGTTGACATGAGCTGCGCGTCCAGCGTGTCGAAGCGCACGCCGCCAGCAGTGCTGATGGCTTCGTCGATAGGCCGGGCCGCGACGAGCTTCAGCGGCACTGCCTTGATCGTCGCCGCGAGTTGCTCCGCGTCGTGCATCGCCTCGCGGCTCAAGGCCTCGTGCAGCACGCCGGCCTTGATGCCTTCGAGACCCAGTCGGCTCTTGAGATGGCTGCTGAGCGAACGCGCGCCGCGCGGATGCTTCACTGCGGCCAGCACCTGCTCGGCACTTCGATCGGGCAGCAGGTCGAGCAGTAGCGTCGCGCTTCCTTTTTCGGCGATCTCGTCGCGCAACAGGGCCGAGGCCGCGTAGATCAGGCTGCCCTCGATGCCACCGGCTGTCGCGACGAATTCACCCTTGCGCGCGAAATGCCGCCCATGGCTGTCCGTGAACAAAATCGCCACCGACTTGAAGGGCTGTCCTGCAAATCGACTGGAGAAATGCTCGCTCCAGCCCGTCCCGTCGAAACCGCAGTTGGCAGGCTCCAGCGGCGCCACGTCCATGCCCTGCGCCTGCAGCCACGGCGCCCATGCGCCGTCGGAGCCGAGACGTGCCCAGCTTGCACCGCCCAGCGCCAGCACGACGGCATCGGCCTTCGCCGTGACTTCGCCGGCGGGCGTCGAGAAGCGCAGCGACGCCATGTCGAACGGCCCCTCGCCCATCCAGCGATGCCGCATGTGGAACTGCACGCCCGCCGCGCGCAGCCGATGCAGCCAGGCACGCAGCAGCGGCGCTGCCTTCATGTCGGTGGGAAACACGCGCCCGGAGGTGCCGACGAAGGTTTCGATGCCCAGCCCGCTTGCCCACTCGCGCACCTGCTGCGGACCGAACCGCGCGAGCATCGGCTCCAGCTGCGCCCGGCGCTCGCCGAAGCGGCTCATGAACGCGTCGAAAGGCTCGGAGTGCGTGAGGTTCAGCCCGCCGCGTCCGGCCAGCAGGAACTTGCGGCCCACCGAGGGCATCGCGTCGTAGACATGCACCTGGGCGCCGGATGCGCTCAGTACTTCAGCCGCCATCAGGCCGGCGGGGCCGCCGCCGATGACGGCGACGGTGGGAGAAACATTCATTCGAGATTTACCAGTTCGCCCTGCCCGGTGAGGAACGCGACGCGCACCGTGGCACCGGGATAGGCATGTTGCACCGCGGCGCGATAGCGCTGCATCTGTGCGATCAGCGCGGCGTCCCGCTCGGGGCGAGCCGCGGATTTGTAGTCGAGGATCCACCAGGCACCGCTGTCGCGCTCGCGCACCAGCCGGTCGATCCGCAGGGTTTCGCCTTCGTGCACCAGCGTGACTTCGTTGCCGTGCCAGTCGACCCTGCGATCGTCCCACACCCAGGCACCCTCGCCCGAACGGATGCGCTGGGCCAGCGCGGCAGCGCCGCGCGCCTGTTGCGCGTCGAGCAGGAATTCGCGGGCCGCGGCGCGCACATGGGCCGCCGCCAGCGGTTCGCCCGGCACCGCCCATTCAAGCAGCCGGTGCATGGCCTGGCCGAAGGCGGCGGCGCGGGCATCGAGCGTGGTGCTGGCGGCTTTCTTTGTCACGGCAGGCTGCTCGACAGGCTCGGGAGCCTCCGGCATGCGCTGCATCGGGAAACTTGCCGCGCTGCCCGGCGCCGACAGCGCGACCAGCGGCTCGTCGGCCTCCGTGGGCTCGCACAGCGCTTCCAGACGCGCCCACCAACTGCCCTCGTTGGCACGCGCGGGCCGCACCGAGGACAGCACCAGCCGCTCGCGCGCCCGCGTGACGGCAACGTAAAGCCCGTTGAGCTCCTCGCGATGGCGCGCGCGCTGCTCTTCCTCGAGAAGGCCCGCCGCGCAGGCCGGGGGTGTCTTCTCGCTCGCAAGAAAGATGAAGCGCGTCGGCGCGCTGTCGCTGCCCTTCCATTCGACGAGCACGCCCATGGTCTGGGCGCGCGGCGGCGCGGCGTCGCAATCGAGCATGAGCACGGTGTCGGCTTCGAGCCCCTTGGCGCCGTGCACGGTCAGCAGCTGCACCGCGTCGGGAGCGACCACGGTCGGGGCACGCACTCCACCCGCGCGCAGGGCACGCACCAGCGCGTACGGCGTGGCGAAGCGCGCGCCGTCGATGTCCAGCGACGCGGAGAGCACGCCACGCAGATTGGCCAGTGCGCCCTGGCGCATCGCGGCCGGCACGGCGGCGCCGAATTTCGCGAGCAGATCGCCGTCATGGAAGATCGCGTCGAGCGCGTCGTGCGGCGGCAGCGTCATGAGCCAGCGCTGCCATCTCTTGAGCCGCGGGCCGGCCTCGACCAGCACCTGCGGAAGGCTCTCGTCCTTCTGGATCAGCGAGAACCAGCTGACGGGGCCGCGCTCGCGCTGTCGCAGTGCGAGCTGCACCAGCGCCTCGTCGTCGACACCGAACACCGGCGACTTCAGCGCCCGTGCCAGCGACAGGTCGTGCGCCGGAGACACCAGCGCGTCGATCAGCGCGACCACGTCCTGAACCTCGGGCGCGTCGTGCAGGTCGTTCTTTTCCGGCTGCTGCACGGGAATGTGGCGCAGGCGCAGCGCGTCCTGCATGGCCGAGAGCCGGCTGCGCCTGCGCGCCAGCACCATGATGCGGCTGGGCTGCGTACCGTCGGCGATGCGCTGCGCGACCCATCGCGCGGCCTGCTCGCACTCCTTCTGCAGCAGTTGTTCCTCGGGCAGCACGCGCGGGGTGACGAGGCTGTCGCGCCAGTGCAGCATGCCGTCGTCGGCCGGTGCCGCTTCGGCCGTATCGCCGAGCGCATCGCGGTCGATGGCCGGAAGCCTGAGCAGTTCGCCGTCGTCGCCGCGCTCCGTGGTGTGGGCGCGGTAGCCGTCGAATTCGCCGGCCTCCTGCGCGGCCAGCATCGCCGCGTTGACCAACCCGACCACCGACTGCGCGTTGCGATGCGTGTGGTCGCAGTTCAGCAGCTCGCCGTCGAGCCCTTCGCGCACGAACTTCTTCGCGGCGATGAACACCTGCGGCTCGGCGCGGCGGAAGCGGTAGATGCTCTGCTTCGGGTCGCCCACGATGAACACGCGCGGCGCGCGTCCCTGTGCGCCGGTGTAGGCGCTGAGCCAGCCGTAGAGCGCCTGCCACTGCAGCGGGTTCGTATCCTGGAACTCGTCGATCAGCAGGTGCGCGATGCGCGCGTCGAGCCGCTCCTGCACCCAGCCCGACAGGGCCGACTGGCCCAGCAGCAGCTGCGCGGCCTGCTCGACGTCGTTCATGTCGACCCAGCCATGGGTGCGCTTGACCTCGGCGAAGGCCGCGATCAGCAGCCGCGTGAGGCGCGTCATGCGCTGTTGGTAGAGCCATGCGGCGTGCTGGGCCTGGGCCGCGCAGAGCAACTGAAGCTCGGCTTCGGCCTCCTGCGCGGCGGGAAACTTCTGCAGGTTCTTGTTGAGGCGGTCCTCGGTCGCCACGAAGAAGCTCTTGCGCAGCAGGGCAAGCGCGGCGGACAGCGAATCGCCGGCAGGCTCGCCCGTTCCGAACACGTCGATGACGGCTTCGGCGGCCTTCTGCGGCGTCTTGTTGCTCTCACGGCCCAGCGCGGCGGCCCGGTCGAGCCAGCGACGGCGGACCTGTTCGCCGCGCAATGCATCGGTCGGTTCGTCCAGGCCTTCGAGCGCCGGATAGAGCGCGCTGAAATGCTGCACGGCATTCTCAGCATCGGCCAGGGAGAACTCGACGCGCTTCGACAACGCTTCGCCCAGGGCCTTGGCCGTCTGCGAGCGACCGTGCGTGGCAACGACGGCGTAATAGTCGGCCAGCGCCTCCTTGTCGGCCGTGACCGCCTCGAAGAAGGGCCGCCATGTATGGCCGCGCGCCTCCGCGTCGTCTTCGAGCAGCTCGTAGTTCGAAGGCAGGCCCAGCTCGCGCAGCACCGCGAGCGGCGCGTTGCGCAGCAGCCCGGCGAACCAGGCGTGGAAGGTGCGGAACTGCACCGGCCTGCCGCCTTCGAGCAGGCGCCGGTAGAGGCCCTTCAGGCGGGGCACGGCAGCGGCTGCCGCGGCAGGCTCCATGCCGCGCATCACGAGTTGGCCGACCAGTTCTTCCGGTGCGCGCTGCGCGAAATCCTCCAGCCACTGGTCGAGCCGCTCGCGCATTTCGCCGGCCGCCTTCTTCGTGAAGGTGATGGCCAGGATCTCGTGCGGCTCGCAGGCGGACTCACCCTCCTCGAGCAGCGCGCGCAGGATGCGCGAGACCAGCATCCAGGTCTTGCCCGCGCCGGCGCAGGCCTCGACGGCGACCGAGCGCCGCGGATCGCAGGCGACGGTGTAGAAGGCCTCGCGCGCGACGTGCCGGCCGTTGTGTTCGTAGGCTGCGCCGTTCATTGCGCGTCGCCTCCGGTCGTCGGGCCGCCCACGATGGCGGGCAGCGGGGACTCATCGCCCCAGAAGTCCTTTCGGCAGAGGCCGCGTGCGGCGCAGTAGTCGCACACGGCGCCCTCCCCCAGCGGCGGCAGTGCCGCGCCCTGAGCGATGCGCCTGAAGTCGTCGATGATGCCGGCCACCAGTGCATCGCGCGCCTCGACCACGGCGGGCTGCTCGACGGTCTGCGTGCCGGCGGATTTCTCGCCCACGTTCACGTAGGCCGCACGCAGGGTGTCGTCGGCCACGAGCGCGGCGTAGAAGGCCAGTTGCGTATCTTCGGTCGGGTCCTTCACGCGCTCCTTGCTGACCGTGGCGGACTCGGTCTTGTAGTCGATCACGAAGGCCTGGCCGTCGGGCATGCGGTCGATGCGGTCGAGCCGGCCTATCAGGCGCAGCTCGCCCAGCGACTGCTCCTTCCACGGCTCGGACTCGGTGAAGACTGCGCCCGCCGCCTCGTGCCCCGTCAACCAGCCCAGGTAGCCGTCGCGCACCGCGGGCCATGCGGCGGCGAATGGCAGGAACTCGGCGTCGGACAGCCCGAGTTCCTGCGTCGCGCGCCGCGCGGCCTCTTCGATGAGGGCGATGCGCTGCTGCGCGTCCGGTGTCGGAGCTTCGGCCAGGGCTTCGTGGAAATGGCCGAGCACCGCATGCAGCCAGTTGCCGAAGTCGCGCTTGTCGACTTCGGCATCGAGTTCATCGGCGCTGCGCAGGCCCAGCTGCCGCAGCGCGAAAAAGCGATAGGGGCAGCGGCGCAGGTCTTCATACACGCTGGTGGAGATGTTCTCCAGCGGCAGGAGAGCGCCCGAGGGCGTCGGGTAGCCGGTCGGCTGCACGGGCACCTCGCGCGGCAGGCGCGGATCGGCCGAGGGCTGCAGGGCGTGGTCGAGCTCCAGGGCCTGCACGAGCGGGCTCGGACGCACGGGTTCGCCGCTGGCGTCGGAGTGGCGCCAGATCAGCTCGCAAGACGGGTTGTGCAGGGCCGCGGCCCAGGCTGCGCGCTGTGCGGCCTCGAGTGCCTCGCGCGAGGGCAGGCCCAGTTCGAGGCGCTGGGCTGCGCTCCAGTTGCCTGGGGGCTCAGGCGATGCGGGCAAGCGTCGATCGTCGCAACCCGGGATGACCACCGCGCCGAAGGACCGACCCAGCAACTGGTAGAGCGGGAGCACCACGACCCTGGGCGCCTGGTCGCCGGCGGGGGGCACGAAGCTGGCGTCTTCCAGCACGTCGCGCACCCAGGCGGTGAATTCCGTCAGGGTGTGGCGGCCGCCGGGGAATTCGTCCTCGTCGTCGCCATGCGCGCCGGCGTCGAGCCACAGAGCGCCGATCACCTTGCCGCCGGCCAGGTCTTCCTCGAGCAAGGCCCACTGGTCGCTGGCCTCCAGCAGTTCGCGCAGCGCGCGCAGCCACTCGGCCAGCGGGCGCGAACGAGCCATGGGCGCACGGCGCGCCTCGACGGCCTCGGTAAAGACAAGCAGCGCGGTGTCTTTCGACTTCTCGCTGCGGGTCATCAAGGCACACCATGCCGACCAGTCGCGCATGCCTTCGTGGCGCAGGCGCGCTTCGACCGACTGGACGATGGGCGAATCGCCGTCGGCGCCACTCTTGAGCCATTCGAGCACCTGGTCGCTGGTGGCGTCGTGGGCGCATGCGCGCAGCGCGCTCATCAGCGAAGCGGCTGCGCGCGTGGTCGAGAGCTTCCAGCCCGTTTCGTCGTGCGTGACGACGCCTTGTGCGCTCAGCTGAGCGCTGATGCGACGGGTGAGCGCGCGATCGGTCGCGACCAGCGCGACGGGCGCGCGGTCTTCGGCGAGATGGCGCAGCACGCAGGCCGCGGCGAGCCCGGCTTCGTCCTCGGGGTCGAGGGCGATGTGCGAGGCGCAGGCCTGCGTGGGCGCGCCGGAAGGCACGAGCGAGAGGTGAAGCGCGCGGTCGCCCCACAGCCTGCAGAGCGATTGGGTGAGCGGATCGGCCTGGAAGCCCTCGAGCACGATCAGCGCGTCGACTTGGGCTCGCGTGGACTCACGCTGCAGCACGTCGGTGGCGTAGCTCGAGGTCGAAGTCCAGGCGACGGCGATGCGGATCAATGCGCTCTCGATGCGGAACCACTCGGACTCGCTGCCCGCGTCCGCCACGCTCGCCGCACGTTGCGCCCATTCGCCGCCTCGCTCCTCGGGCGTCACGGCAGCGGCCAGGGGCGCCAGTTGATAGGCGAGCTCGACGACGCGGCCGGCCAGGGCGAAGCGCTCGGCATGGAAGCCCGCCTGCGAAAGCAGCGCCTGCGCGGTGACCAGGTCGCGCGCCATGTCGTGGGCGATGTCGTAGCCCGTCGGCATGAAGCCGCCCGCGCTGCGGGCCCAGTTGTGGGTGGTCTCGAAGCGCGGCACGAAGCCGAGACTGCCGCACCGAGCCCACATGGCGCGCGCGACGCCCATCAGCTGCGCATAGGGCACCAGCACCACGGTGCGGGCGGCATGCAGCTGGCGCTCGGCGAGCGCACGGACGATCCGCGCGACCACGCCATCGGCGGGATCGCACCACAGGGCCTGGACGGGGTGGCCTTCGTTCATGTTCTATCGAGGGGTCGGAGCACGCGCGCGGACGCGGGGCGCAAGGGCTTTGGCTATCGCCGCCATAGCCGCCCTGCAAGGCACGCCGCCCCTTGGTTTCTGTCACAATGACCAGCACTTTAGCTGCACCGAAACTCTCTGCGCACAAGGACCCATCACATGGCCAGCGAACTCATCAAACACATCTCCGACTCCTCCTTCGAGGCCGACGTGCTCAAGTCCAGCCAGCCGGTGCTGGTCGACTACTGGGCCGAATGGTGCGGCCCCTGCAAGATGATCGCCCCGATCCTGGACGAAGTCTCCACCGCCTACGAAGGCAAGCTGCAGATCGCCAAGCTCAACGTCGACGAGAACCGCGACATCCCCGCCAAGTTCGGCATCCGCGGCATCCCCACGCTGATGCTGTTCAAGGACGGCCAGCTGGCAGCCACCAAGGTCGGTGCCATGAGCAAGGCTCAGCTCACCGCCTTCATCGACCAGCAACTCGCCTGATCGATTTCAACCGGCCAGCGCGCAATGCGTTGGCCGGCGCGTTTTTCCTGTCATAATCTCCCACAGATCACCGGCCCTTTACTCAGGCAACCGGTTCGAGTTCCCCGGTTGGTGAGGCAGTTCTCGCTTCACACCCAACCTCCCCCCGTTTTCCGTTTCTCCCCGACCGATAGGCCCCGTCAAGGGCTCATTCCATGCACTTAAACGAACTCAAGGCACTCCACGTGTCTGAAGTCCTCAAGCAGGCTGAAGCGCTTGAGATCGAAAACGTCGGCCGCATGCGCAAGCAGGAGCTGATGTTCGCGATCATCAAGAAGCGCGCCAAGGCCGGCGAACAGGTCTTCGCCGACGGCGTGCTCGAAATACTCCCCGACGGCTTCGGCTTCCTGCGCAGCCCCGACACCAGCTTCACGGCCAGCACGGACGATATCTACATCTCGCCCAGCCAGGTGCGCCGCTTCAACCTGCACACCGGCGACATGATCGAAGGCGAGGTGCGCACGCCCAAGGACGGCGAGCGCTATTTCGCGCTGACCAAGCTCGACAAGGTCAACAACGGCCCGCCGGAGCAGAACAAGCACAAGGTGATGTTCGAGAACCTGACGCCGCTGTTCCCCAAGGAGCAGATGAAGCTCGAGCGCGAGGGCATCAAGGGCGACGAGAACATCACCGGCCGCATCATCGACATCATCGCCCCCATCGGCAAAGGCCAGCGCGCCCTGCTCGTGGCACCGCCCAAGAGCGGCAAGACGGTGATGATGCAGCACATCGCCCACGCGATCAGCGCCAACTACCCCGACGTCCACATGATGGTGCTGCTCGTCGACGAGCGCCCCGAAGAAGTGACCGAAATGCAGCGCACCGTGAAGGGCGAGGTCATTGCCTCGACCTTCGACGAACCCGCCGCACGCCACGTGCACGTGGCCGAAATGGTCATCGAGCGCGCCAAGCGCCTGGTCGAGCTGAAGAAGGACGTGGTGATCCTGCTCGACTCGATCACCCGCCTTGCCCGCGCCTACAACAACGTCGTGCCCTCGTCGGGCAAGGTGCTGACCGGCGGTGTCGACTCCAACGCCCTGCAGCGCCCCAAGCGCTTCCTGGGCGCCGCGCGCAACGTGGAGGAAGGCGGCTCGCTGACCATCATCGGCACCGCGCTGATCGACACCGGCAGCCGCATGGACGAAGTGATCTTCGAAGAGTTCAAGGGCACCGGCAACTCCGAAATCCATCTCGACCGCCGCCTGTACGAGAAGCGCGTCTTCCCGTCGATCCAGCTCAACCGCAGCGGCACGCGCCGCGAAGAGCTGCTGCTGGCGCCCGAGATCCTGCAGAAGACCCGCATCCTGCGTCAGCTCATGTACAACATGGACGAGATCGAGTCGATGGAGCTGATGCTCAAGAACATGAAGGCGACGAAGACCAATGTCGAGTTCTTCGACATGATGCGTCGCGGCGGGTAACTGTTGCTCGCCCCCGGGCTGCGCGCACTTCGTGTCGCTACGCCACCCCCTACCGGGGGCGGTGCCCACTGATCGGCAAAGCCGGATCAGTGGCACCCTACGAATGAATGCCCGCCTTGCGCGGGCATTTTTCATGTGCGGATCGCACGCCCCTCGAGAGCGCTCTGACGACCGAGGTCGAGCAGTTCCATCAGCGCGACAGCCTGCTCGGGCGGCACTGGATTGGGACCATGGCCGAGGATGGCATCGCGAACTGCGGCGTAGTAGTCGACGTAGTTGCCGGCCCGCGTCGGAATGCTTCGCTTGACGAAGGTCCCGCCAGGCGCTGCCAGCGAGAGTTCTCCGTCCAGCGGATCGGCGCCCCACCCTTCGGCTGGCGGCCGCTGTCCGGCGCGCAGCGCGTCTTCCTGCGTATCGACGCCGTGCTTGACGTAGCTCCCGCGCGTGCCATGGACGATGTAGCGCGGCGCCGCGTGGGCCGCGAGCGTCGTCGAATGCAGCACCACGCGCAGCGGCGCGTGCGGCCCGGCCTCGTAGCGCAGCACGGCATGGAAGTAGTCCTCGACCACGGCGCTGTCGCGCAAGACGGCGGTGTCGAGCTGGATCGTGTCGGGACGGCCGAAGAGCTGCACCGCCTGGTCGACCAGATGGGAGCCCAGATCCACCCAGAGGCCCGAGCCGGGCACGGCCTGCTCGCGCCAGCGCTCCTTCACTTCGGGCCGGAAGCGGTCAAAATGCGATTCCATGTACACCGGGCGGCCCAGTTCGCCGGTTGCCAGGACATCCTTGAGAGTCAGGAAATCGGCGTCGAAGCGGCGGTTCTGGTAGACCGCGAGAACCCGATTGTTGCTCTTTGACAACAAATCGAGCTCCCTCGCCTCGGCCACGTCGAGCGTGAAGGGCTTGTCCACCACCACGTGCTTGCCAGCCTCCAGCGCCGCCTTGGCGACCGGATGGTGCTGGGCATTGGGCGTGGCGACCACGATCAGGTCGATGTCCGAACGGGTCACGAGCGCGGCCACGTCGGGAACGACCGCCACGCCGGGCCAGTCGGCATGCACCTTGTGCGGCTGCGAACTGGCCACGGCCGCCAGTTCCAGGCCCGGAACGGCCGAAAGAACGGGCGCATGGAAGGTCTGCCCGGCAAAACCATAGCCGACAAGGCCCGCGCGCAGGGGTGTGGAAGTCATTGGGAGCCTTTGGTTTGCTCGAAAATGGGGCAGTATGCGATAATCGCTGGCTCCGCGAAAAGTGCGGTCAGGCAGCTTCGCTTGGCCTCCTCGGTCTTCTCCGAGGCAGCGCGCCGCTCTTGGCACGCTGGTGGCTCTCGCATCGACCGCGCATTGATTCCAAAAGCGCAAAAGGAAACACCATGGCAAAAGAAGGCATTCACCCGAATTACCGCGAAGTCCTGTTCGTCGACATGTCGAACGGCTTCAAGTTCGTGACCCGTTCGTGCGCGAACACCAAGGAAATGGGCAAGACCGACGACGGTCGTGAACTGCCGCTGTTCAAGCTCGATACCACCAGCGAATCGCACCCGTTCTACACCGGCACGCAGAAGTCGGTCGACAACATGGGCGGCCGCGTCGAGAAGTTCCGCAACCGCTTCGGCAAGACCACCGGCGCCGCCTCGAAGTAAGGTACGCGCTTTTGCGTCGAGGGCAGCCCGGTTTACCGCGCTGCCCTTTTTATTTCCTAATCCAGCCTTCTCCCGCCACTTGAACCAGCCCACCCCCGCGATCGTTGCCCAGAGCGCCGTGCGCCGGCTGCCGCGCATCGCATTGCTCCTGCTGTGCGCGGCGTATCTGCTGCCGGGGCTGGTGGGCCGGGGCCCCTGGAAGAGCGCCGACATCACGGCCTTCGGCTACATGGCCGAGCTGGCTCGCAGCACCGAAGGCATCGCGCGCTGGTTCGACCCGATGCTGCTGGGCCTGCGCCCGGAAACGCCCGCGCTGATCCCGTACTGGATCGGCGCCCTGGCGATCAAGATCGCGCCCTCGTGGCTGAACCCCGACCTGGCCGTGCGCATCGCGTTCGCGTTCCTGCTATGGGGCACCTTCACGGCCACCTGGTACGCCGTGTACTACCTGGCCCGCACCTCACGCGCCCAGCCGGTGGCCTTCGCATTCGGTGGCGAGGCCCGCCCGACGGACTACGCTCGCGCCATCGCGGACGGCGGCCTGCTGGCGCTGATCGCCTGCCTCGGTCTCGCGCAACTAGGCCACGAGACCACGCCCGCACTGGCGCAGCTTTTCTTCGCCTCCCACCTCTTCTACGGCGTGGCCGCCCTGCCCTATCGCCGCACGGGCCCCGTGATCGCGCTGGCCGTGGGCACCATCGGCATCACGCTGAGCGGTGCGCCCACGGTCGGACTGGCGCTGGCTGTCGGCAGCGTGCTGTACATCGCCTACGAGCGCCGGCTTGCCGCGCAGTCCGAGAGCGAAAACGCCTATGACGAAGACAGCGGCCCCGGCTACACGCTCGGCGCCCTGCTCACGATGATCGGCATCACCGTGCTGGCGGCCGTGCTCGTGTTCGGCCTGAAGCTGCCCACGTGGAAGATCACCGTACTCGGCGGCTCCCTTGTCGGCGACGTGCGCAGCCAGGCCAAGCTGCTGGTGTGGTTCACGTGGCCGGTCTGGCCGCTCGCCATCTGGACGCTGTGGCGCTGGCGGCGACAGCTCACGGCCCGTCACGTCGCGCTGCCCTTCTGGTTCGCGGTGGTGCCGCTGGCCGCCACCTGGACCACGGACTACTCCGACCGTTCGCTTCTGCTGGCGTTGCCTGCCTTCGCCACGCTCGCGGCATTCGCCCTGCCCACCTTCCGGCGCAGCGCGGCGGCACTGATCGACTGGTTCAACGTGTTGTTCTTCAGCGGCCTCGCGGTGCTGGGCTGGATCTACTGGATCGCCATGCAGACGGGCGTACCGCCCAAGCCCGCGGCCAGCGTCGCGCGGCTGGTGCCCGGCTTCGTTCCCGAGTTCTCGCCGATTGCCGTGGCCCTGGCCGTGGCTGCGACCATCGCCTGGTGCTGGCTGGTGCGCTGGCGCACGGGGCGGCATCGCGCCGCGCTCTGGAAGACGCTGGTGCTGCCGGCCGGCGGCACGGCGCTGTGCTGGATGCTGCTGATGACGCTGTGGCTTCCGCCCATCGACTACGCGCGCAGCTACGTGCCGCAGATTCGCGCCGTGGCCGAGCGGGTCGGCCAGCCGCGCTGCATCGCGGAACTCGCGCTCAGCCGCCCGCACATCGCCGCGCTGCGCCATCACGGCAACTTCAACGTGCAACCGCTGCTGCTGGGCACCGACTGCCCGTGGCTGCTGGCCAGCCCCGAAACGATCGAGCGCCTGCACACCATCATTCCCTTCGACCAGTGGCGCTTTGCCGGTACGCTGCGACGCCCCAGCAGCGCGGCCGACGACCTCCTGCTCTACCAGAAGATCACGCAGCAGTGAGGGGCGAACGGGCTCTGATCGCGCGGCACGCCGGCACGGTGCTCGTCGGCCAGCTGGCCGTGATGGCCTTCGGCGTGACCGACACCATCATCGCGGGCCGCTACTCCGAACATGCATTGGCCGCGCTGTCGGTCGGCGCCGCGGTCTTCGTCAGCGTCTACGTCTCGCTGATGGGCGTCCTGCAGGCGCTGTTGCCGATCTGGGCCGAACTCCACGGCGGCGGGCGCGGCGGCGAGGTGGGCCGGTCAGTGCGGCAATCGCTGTACCTGGCGGCCATTGCGATCATGGTCGGCATGGTGATCCTGCTGCTGCCCGGTTCGGTCCTCCAATGGACCCAGGTGCCGGCGGACATGCGGGGCGAAGTCGAGGCCTACCTCGCCGTGCTGGCCTTCGCGCTGGCGCCCGCCCTGCTCTTCCGCCTGTTCAGCACGCTCAACCAGAGCCTGGGCAGGCCCCAGCTCGTGACGTGGCTGCAGCTTGGCTCGCTGGTCGTGAAGCTGCCGCTGTCCATCTGGTTCACCTTCGGCGGCGCGGGCCTGCCGGCCATGGGCCTCGTGGGCTGCGGCTGGGCCACGCTGTGCGTGAACTGGACCATGCTCGGCTGCGCCATCTGGCTGCTGCGCAGCCGGCCGTTCTATGCCGACTACGGGCTCTGGAAACGCATCGAGGCCCCCGACTGGCAGCAGATCCGCAAGTTCGCGCGGCTCGGCGTGCCGGGCGGCCTGGCGGTGCTGGTCGAAGTCACGTCGTTCACGCTGATGGCCCTGTTCATCGCGCGACTCGGCACCGCTGCCGCGGCGGCGCACCAGATCGCATCGAACCTGCTGGCCGTGGCCTACATGACGCCGCTGTCGCTGGCCATCGCGACCAGCGCCCGCGTGAGCTTCTGGCTCGGCGCGGGCGATGCAGCCAAGGCGCGGCACGCCTGCCGCCAGGGCTTCGAGCTGACCGCCGTATGCGCGCTGTTCTATGCCGCCGTCATGGCCGTGCTGCGCAACGAGCTCGCCAACGTGTACTCCGACAACCCGGCAGTCATCGCGATGGCTGGTGCGCTGCTGCTGGCCGTGGCGCTGTACCACTTCGCCGACGCGGTGCAGACCTTCTGCGTGTTCGTGCTGCGCTGCTACCGGGTCACGCTGGCGCCACTGGTGATCTACTGCGCGATGCTGTGGGGCGTGGGCCTTGGCGGAAGCTATCTCCTCGCCTACCGCGGCCTCGGCCCCTGGGCGGCCATGCAGTCGCCTCTGGCGTTCTGGATCATGAGCGCCGCCGCACTGGCTCTGACCGCCCTGCTGTTCGGCGTGCTGCTGCGCTGGACGATGCGTCAGCGCGCAAGATAGCCAGAAAGAAAGAAAGAACGAACGAAGAGTGAAGTGCCCGACGGCCTACTTGGCCATCACACGCGCTTCACGCACACGCGCCGCCGGGAACACCAGCGCGAAGCGGGAGCCCTTGCCCACCGTGCTTTCGATGCGCAGTTCCGCGCCGTGCCGCTGGGCGATGTGCTTGACGATCGCCAGCCCCAGCCCCGTGCCACCGGTTTCGCGCGAGCGACTCCGATCGATACGATAGAAGCGCTCGGTCAGCCGCGGAATGTGCTCGGCGGCAATGCCCGGGCCGGTGTCTTTCACGGCGTATTCGCCACGCCCGTCGGGCAGCACCTTCCAGCTCACCGCCACCTCGCCACCGCCGGGCGTGTAGCGGATGGCATTGCTCAGCAGGTTCGACATCGCGCTCTGCAACTCGGTCGGCGCGCCCGACACCTCGGACTCGGCATCGACGGAGAACGACAGCCGATGGCCCTGAGGCGTCAGGCGACCCGACAGGCCCCGGCCCTCGTCTTCGCATTGCGCAAACAGCGCACGGATGCGAATCCACTGGTTGCCCGAAGGCGGCGCACTGCCTTCGAGCCGCGACAGCGTCAGCAGGTCGTTCACCAGCGTCTCCATACGATGCGACTGCTGCCCCATCAGGGAGAGATAGCGCGTGCGCTCATCCGCATCGAGCGGCAGGTTCTGCAGGGTCTCGACGAAGCCCGCCAGCACCGTCAACGGCGTGCGGATCTCGTGCGACACGTTCGCCACGAAATCGCGCCGCATCGCCTCGGCCTGCTCCAGCGCCGTGATGTCGCGCGTGAGCAGCATCCGACGGTTGCCCGCATAGGGATGCACCTGCACCGACAGCCGCACGGGGTGGCCGCGCTGGTGGCCGTGACCGAGTCCGGACGCGTCGATGACCACGTCGCGGCTGTAGTTCCAGGACGCGAGGTAGGCCACGAAGGCCGGGTCGCGCACGAGGTTGGCCAGGTGCTGCGCCAGATCGCGCTCGGCATCGATGCCGAACTGGCTTGCCGCGGTCTGGTTGCACCATTCGATCCGGCCCTGCTCGTCGAGCAGCACCACGCCGTTGGGCGACGCCTGGATTGCCGCGAGAAACTCCTGGAGGCGATCTTCGGCCTGGCGGGTCTGCTGCTCACGGTCGCGCAACAGCTTGCGGATGCGCTCCGCCAGCTCACCCCACACGCCCGCGCCGCGCGACGGCAGGCCGCTGGCGTCGTTGCGCAATACACGCATCAGCCGCTCGGCACGCCAGGCATCCAGCCCGAGCCAGACTACGGCGCCCAGCCACGCGCCCAGCCACCCGAACTTCCAGCCAAAAATGCCGACAGCACCCGCTCCTATGATGAGGGATGCTATTAAAAAAGTAGCAATACGGAACGGCATGGCGGGCGATTATCCGCGCCCGCTGCCAAGGGAAGCCACGGCGCTCAAACCGTGACTTGGGCGGTCAGGCGATAGCCCGCTCCGCGGACAGTCTCGACCATGGGAGCCGCCGCGCCCAACGATTCGCGCAGGCGCTTGACGTGCACGTCGACCGTGCGCTCCTCGATGTAGACGTGGTCGCCCCACACCTTGTCGAGCAGCTGCGCCCGGCTGTGCACGCGCTCGGCATGCTGCATCAGGTAGGCCAGCAGCTTGAATTCGGTCGGCCCGACCTTCAGAGCGCCACCCTGCCAGGTCACGCGGTGCGTGGAGGTATCAAGGGCCAGCTCGCCGATCTCGACACGCTCAGTGACCACTTCAGGCGCCCGGCGTCGCAGCACTGCGCGGATGCGGGCCAGCATTTCCTGGGTGGAGAACGGCTTGGTGATGTAGTCGTCGGCACCGGCATCGAGGCCGGCAACCTTGTCGGGTTCGTCGCCGCGCGCGGTCAGCATCAGGATCGGGATGGCCTTGGTGCGCGGGTCCTTGCGCCATTGGCGCGCGAGCTGCAGGCCGCTCTGGCCGGGCAGCATCCAGTCGAGCAGGATCAGATCGGGCAGGAAGGCGTCGATCTCGCGCTGGGCTGCGGCGCCATCTTCCGACCAGATCGGCTCGAAGCCGTTGTGGCGCAGGTTGACGGCGATCAGCTCGGCGATCGAGGACTCGTCTTCGACGATCAGGACTCGGGGTTTCTTCATGCTTTCTTTGGAGTCTTGCCGCGGTTGTTACTGCAGCGCGGACTCGATTTCCTGCATCGAAGTGTGCCGCACATCGGCACCCTTGACGATGTAGATGATGAATTCGGCGATGTTCTTGGCGTGGTCGCCGATACGTTCGATGGCCTTGGCCAGGAACAGCAGGTCCAGGCTGGCCGAGATCGTGCGCGGGTCTTCCATCATGTAGGTGACCAGCTTGCGGACGAACCCGTCGAACTCCTTGTCGATCAGGTCGTCGTCCTTCAGGATCGACACGGCCGCCGCGGTGTCGAGCCGCGCGAAGGCATCGAGCGCCTTGCGAAGCAGGCCCGCGGCCAAGTCGGCGGCGATGCGCAGTTCGGTCGTGGGCAGCTGCCGGGCCGCGCCGCTCTCGATGATCGACTTGACCATGCGGGCGATCTTGTTGGCCTCGTCGCCAACGCGCTCGAGATTGGCAGTCGTCTTGCTGATGGCGATCAGCAGGCGCAGGTCGCGTGCGGTCGGCTGGCGGCGCGCGATGATCGACGACAGCTCGCGGTCGATGTCGATCTCCATCGCGTTGACGCGATGCTCGGTTTCCATCACGCGGTTGGCCGCCTCGGGATCGAACTGCAGCAGTGCGTACACGGCCTGGTTGATCTGCGACTCGACCATGCCGCCGAGTTCCATCACGCGCGACGAAACGCCGTTGAGCTCGCTGTCGAATTGGCTGGAGAGATGTTTCTCGGTCATGTTGTCTCCTTTGACTTCAACCGAAACGGCCAGTGATGTAGTCCTCGGTCTCCTTGCGCTGCGGCTTGAAGAACATCTGTTCGGTCGCGCCGAACTCGATCAGGTCACCGAGGTACATGTAGGCGGTGTAGTCGCTGCAGCGGGCGGCCTGCTGCATGTTATGCGTCACGATGACCACCGTGTATTCGTTCTTGAGCTCCGCGATCAGTTCCTCGATCTTCGCGGTCGAGATCGGGTCGAGCGCCGAGCACGGCTCGTCGAGCAGCAGCACTTCGGGCTTGATCGCGATGCCGCGGGCGATGCAAAGACGCTGCTGCTGGCCACCGGAGAGGCCGGAGCCGCTTTGCTGCAACTTGTCGCGCACTTCGGTCCACAGGGCTGCCTTCTTCAGGGCCCATTCGACGCGATCGTCCATTTCGCTGGCCGAGAGGTTCTCGAACAGCTTCACGCCGAAGGCGATGTTGTCGTAGATCGACATCGGGAACGGCGTGGGCTTCTGGAACACCATGCCGACCTTGGCACGGATCAGTGCCACGTCCTGCTTGGAGGTGAGCAGGTTCTCGCCGTCGAGGGCGATGGTGCCTTCGGCGCGCTGCTCCGGATAGAGCTCGAACATGCGGTTGAAGGTGCGCAGCAGGGTCGACTTGCCGCAGCCCGAGGGACCGATGAAGGCCGTGACCTTGTTCTCGGGGATCTCGAGATTGATGCCCTTGAGCGCGTGGAACTTGCCGTAGTAGAAGTTCAGGTCCTTGACCGAGATCTTCGAGCGCGACGGTTGTGCAACTGTGTTTGGCATGTTGTTGTCTTCTTCCGGGTTCAATGTTTGTTGCGCGTCAGTACCCGCGCCAGGATGTTGAGGGCAAGCACGGCAATCGTGATCAGGAACACGCCGGCCCATGCCAGCTGTTGCCAGTTCTCGTACGGGCTCATCGCGAACTTGAAGATCGTGACCGGCAGGCTGGCCATCGGCTGGCTCACGTCGGCGGTCCAGAACTGGTTGTTCAGCGCGGTGAAGAGCAGCGGCGCGGTTTCGCCGGCGATGCGCGCCACGGCCAGCAGCACACCGGTGACCACGCCTGCACGGGCAGCGCGCAGCGTGATGCTGGTGATGACCTTCCACTTCGGCGTGCCGAGTGCATAGGCAGCTTCGCGCAGGCCCGGCGGCACCAGCTGCAGCATGTTCTCGGTGGTGCGGATCACCACCGGAATCACGATCAGCGCAAGCGCGACTGCGCCGGCGAGGCCGGAGAAGGTCTTGAAGTAGGCCACCACCACGGCGTAGACGAACAGGCCGATCACGATCGACGGCGCCGACAGCAGGATGTCGTTGACGAAGCGCGTGACCGAAGCGAGCCAGCCCTTGGGGTTGTACTCGGCCAGGTAGATGCCGGCCATGATGCCGATGGGAGTACCCACGAAGGTGGCCAGCATCACCATCACGAACGAGCCGAAGATCGCATTCGCGATACCACCCGCCTCGTTCGGCGGCGGCGTCATCTGGGTGAAGGTAGCGATGGCGAGGCCGCCCACGCCCTGGCGCAGCGTTTCCCAGAGGATCCAGATCAGCCAGAACACGCCGAAGGCCATTGCGGCGAGCGACAGCGTGAGAGCGATCTTGTTGACGCGGTTGCGCGCGGCGAACTTGGCCTGGCGCGTTTCGGCCAATGCCTTGGCCACGAGAAGGTTCTGGGCGGTGCTCACGACTTGGTTCCTTCGCTCTTCTTCATCTTGGCCAGCAGCATCTTGGAGAGCGACAACACGACGAAGGTGATGAAGAACAGCACGAGGCCGAGGTACATCAGCGCAGCCTGGTGCAGGCCTGCGCCGGCTTCGGCGAATTCGTTGGCGAGTGCCGAGGTGATGCTGTTGGCAGCCTCGAACACGGAAAGGGAGTTGAGCTGGTTCATGTTGCCGATCACGAACGTGACGGCCATCGTTTCACCCAGCGCCCGGCCGAGGCCGAGCATGATGCCGCCGATGACGCCGGCCTTGGTGTAGGGCAGCACCACCTTGGAAACGACTTCCCAGGTGGTGGAGCCGAGGCCGTAGGCCGATTCCTTGAGCAGCGGCGGCGTCACCTCGAACACGTCGCGCATCACCGAGGCGATGAACGGGATGATCATGATCGCGAGGATGATGCCGGCCGAAAGAATACCGATGCCCACGGGCGGGCCGGACACCAGCGCGCCAAGGTACGGCACGCCGGAGAGCAACTTCTGCAGCGGCTGCTGCACCCAGGTCGACAGGATAGGGCCGAACACCAGCAGGCCCCACATGCCGTACACGATGGAGGGCACCGCTGCGAGCAGTTCGATGGCCGTGCCCAGCGGGCGCTTGAGCCAGCTTGGGGAAAGTTCGGTGAGGAAGAGCGCGATGCCGAAGCTCACCGGCACGGCGATCACCAGTGCGATGAACGAGGTGGCCAGCGTGCCGTAGATCATGACCAGGCCGCCGTATTCGTCCTTGACCGGATCCCACACGCTGCTCGTGAGGAAACCGAGGCCGTACTTGGAAATGGCGGGCCATGCACCGGCAACCAGCGACAGCAGGATGCCGATGAGCATCGCGAGCGTCAGCAAGGCGGCGCCCTTGGCGGCCCAGCCGAACAGCCGGTCGGCCATCGGGCCTGAGCGCGGTGCCTTCACGGGCGGCGGAGGTGCGGTGGCACGACCGCGCTCGGCCGCGAGGTCGAGAGAGGTGGTGGCGGCAGGAAAGGTGGATGACACGGGTCGCTCCGGCAAAGACGAAAGCGGCGCGTCCTGGAGCGAAGAGTTGCTCATGGGCGCGCCGTCCTGGACTGATGGGTAGGTTTACTTGAACGCGACGGCCTTGCCCGACGAGTCCTTCACGTCACCCCATGCCTTCGCAATGGCGGTCTTCACGGCGTCGGGCATCGGCACGTAGTCGAGCTCGTCGGCCGTCTTGTCGCCGCTCTTGTAGGCCCAGTCGAAGAACTTGAGCACGGTGGTCGCGTTGGCGGGCTTGTCCTGCACCTTGTGCATCAGGATGAAGGTTGCGCCGGTGATGGGCCATGCGTCCTTGCCGGCCTGGTTGGTCAGCACCTGGTAGAAGCTCTTGCTCCATTCAGCGCCGGCGGCGGCGGCCTTGAATGCCGAGTCGTCGGGCGACACGAAGGTGCCGGCGGCGTTCTGCATCTGGGCGTACGTCATCTTGTTCTGCTTGACGTAGGCGTATTCGACGTAGCCGATCGAGTTGGGCAGGCGATTCACGAAGGCGGCGACGCCTTCATTGCCCTTGCCGCCCGCGCCGGTGGGCCAGTTCACGGCCGTGCCTTCGCCGACCTTGGTCTTCCACTCGGCATTGACCTTGCTCAGGTAGTTGGTGAACAGGAAGCTGGTGCCCGAACCGTCGGCACGGCGAACCGGGGCGATGGCGGCGTCGGGCAGGTTCAGCGAACCGTTCAGCGCCTTGATGGCGGGGTCGTTCCACTTGGTGATCTTGCCGAGGTAGATGTCGCCCAGGACCTGGCCGTTGAGCTTCAGCTCGCCGGGCTTGACGCCCTGGATGTTGACCACGGGGATCACGCCACCGATGACAGTGGGGAACTGCATCAGACCCTTGGCCTGGAGTTCGTCGTCCTTCAGGGGAGCGTCCGAAGCGCCGAAATCGACGGTCTTGGCTTCGATCTGCTTGATGCCGGCACCCGAGCCGACCGACTGGTAGTTGATCTTGACGCCGGTGGCCTTGTTGAAATCGGAGGCCCACTTGGCGTACAGCGGTGCCGGGAAGCTGGCGCCGGCGCCGGTCACGTCTTGTGCGAAGGCGGGAATGGAGAACACCGCGGCCACGAGACCGGCTGTTGCAAATTTGAACGTCGTTTTCATGAAGCTTCCTTTTAGAAGTAAGAAGTAGTCCCTTTTCGGGCTTGGGACGGACTCTAGAAAGCTTCTGTGACATCGGTGTGACACCCCTCTGTCGAGGGAAAATGCCTTTTTCCCGCCGGTGATTCGTGTGACGCTGTCACATAACCGTCATGCGATGCGCCTAGCCTCCCGGGACTCGCCATCGGGCGATCCAGAAGGCGGGGCGCCCTGTCACGGCGCTACGATCAAACATAAAGACTCCCCGCCTTCTCCCTTCAGAACCACATGCAAAACGGCACCCGCCTCGCAGCAGTCGACCTGGGCTCCAACAGCTTCCGGCTCGAAATCGGACAGGTCGACCACGGCCAGATCCACCGCACCGAATACCTCAAGGAGACGGTGCGCCAGGGCAACGGCCTGGACAGCGCACGCAACCTCACGACCGAGGCCATGCAGCGCGGCTGGGATGCGCTCGCCCGTTTCGGCGAGCGGCTGGCGGGCTTCAAGCGCTCGCAGGTACGGGCCGTCGCCACGCAGACCCTGCGCGAAGCCCGCAACCGGGAAGAATTCCTGTTGCGTGCGCGCACCATCCTGGGTTTCGGCATCGACGTGATCCCGGGGCGCGAGGAAGCCCGCCTTATCTATCAGGGCGTGGCGCACATGCTGCCGCACAACGACGCCTCCGACCGTGAGCGCCGGCTGGTGGTCGACATCGGGGGGCGCTCCACCGAAATGATCATCGGGCATGCCCTGGAAGCCGACCGCATGGAGTCGTACCGGGTCGGCAGCGTCGCCTGGTCGATGAAGCACTTCGGCGAGGGGCTCTTCACCCAGTCCGCCTTCCGAGCCGCCGAAGTCGCCGCCAAGGCCGTGCTGGACGACGCGCTCGGCAGCTACACCCGCGACCAGTGGGACGTGGCTTACGGCGCCTCGGGCACCATCGGCGCGGTCGGCGACGTGCTCGCTGCGGCGGGCGGCGAGCCCGGCCTGGTCACGCGCGAGGGCCTCGACTGGCTGCTCGACCGCCTGCTCAAGGCCGGCAGCGCCGAAAAGCTGCGCATCGACGGTATGCGCGAGGACCGCAAGGCCGTGATCGGCGGCGGGCTCAGCGTGCTGCGCGCGGTGTTCGACCTGCTCGGCATCGACGAGATGAAAGTCGCCCAGGGCGCGCTGCGCCACGGCGTGCTCTACGAGCTGCTCGAGCGCGACGAGAGCGTTGCCGACATGCGCACCACCACCGTGGCGCGGCTCGCCAACCGGTTCGCGGTCGATGCGGCACAGGCCCGGCGCGTCGGCGAGACCGCCGCTGCCCTTTTCGTGCAGCTTTCGCCCGCTGCGCGCGGCGGCAGCACGACCAACCGGGCAGGCCGCGCGCTGCGCAAGCTCGGATGGGCGGCGCAACTGCACGAGATCGGCACGCTGGTGTCGCACAGCGACTATCACAAGCACGGCGCCTACATCCTCGACAACACCGATGCACCGGGCTTTGCCGTCAACGAGCTGCATGCGCTCGGCCAGTTGGTGCTGGGCCAGCGCGGCAAGCTGCGCAAGCTCGAGGCCTCCCTGGACGACGAAACCTTCGTGATGCAGCTGCTGTCCCTGCGGCTCGCCGTAATCCTTTGCCATGCGCGGCGCGACCCGGATCCGGAGGCTTTGCATCTCGCGGCACTGGGTGCCCGGGCTTTCACCATCGCCTGTGCGCCGGACTGGGCGGATGCGTATCCGCAATCGGCGCACCTGCTGCGCGAGGAAGTGCTGGCCTGGCAGAAAACCAGCAACTGGCGCGTGGAGCTCAGCGGCTGCTGAGCCCCTCCACTATCCAGTCAGTTAGAGCAGTTAGAGCAATTCAGGCGACTGCACCGTCACCACGACGGTCTGCACGTCGCCGTCGCGCTCGCGCGTGCGGATCCACCACAACGCCCCCTTGCGCACTGGGCAGCTGTCCTGTTTCAGGCCGAGCAACAGGGAGATCGCCTGCCCCACCGACGGCTGATGGCCGATCATCAATACCACCGATTTGCCATTGGGCCAGCCGGCCGCGCCGAGCAGCGCCTCGGCGGTGGTGTCGGGAGCGAGCTCCGAACGCAGCTTGTACTTGCGGCCCAGCGCCAGGGCAGTCTGCTCGCAGCGCCGCGCGGGGCTGCAGATGATGCGCGTGCCGTCCGGCAGTTGACGGTCCAGCCAGGCCGCCATCCGCTTGGCCTGCTTTTCGCCGCGCGGGGTAAGCGAACGCTGCATGTCGTCGCACCCCTCGGTCCAGTCCTCGGCTTCGGCGTGACGCCAGAAGATCAAGTCCATGGTCATCGTCTTTCGATCTTCAGTTGCTGGATGCATCTCTGAGATGCCCTCGTGATGCGTAGCGGTTCATGAGCGCCGCCTGCGCGCCATGGGCTTCGACGACGGGCGATGCGCCCGCCTCGCCCGAATGCGTGTCGTGGTCGACGCGCGTGTAGGTACCGTCCGCGCCCAGGTCCCAGGCATCGCGGCCATCGTGCAGGTAGGCCACCAGGCATTCGTCGATCAGGCGCTGGCGCAGTCCGGGGTCGGTCACGGGCCAGGCGAGTTCGACGCGGCGCATCATGTTGCGGTTCATCCAGTCGGCGCTGGACAGGTACAGCGCCTCTTCCTCGCCATTGCGGAAATAGAAGACGCGCGAATGCTCCAGGAAACGGCCGATCACCGAGCGCACCCGGATGTTGTCCGTCACACCCGGTACCTGCGCCGGCAGCGTGCAGGCGCCGCGCACGATCAGGTCGATCTTCACGCCCTTCTGACCGGCGCGGACCAGCGAGGCGATGATCTCGTCGTCGGTCAGCGCGTTCATCTTGGCGACGATGCGCGTCGGCTGGCCGGCCGCAGCGGCCACGCCCAGCGCATCGATCTGGGCGATGACGTTCTTGTGCAGGTCGAACGGCGCCAGCCACATTCGGTTGAGCTTCGGCAGCCGGCTCTGGCTTGCCAGGTGCACGAACACCGCCTCCATGTCGGCAGTCAGCAGCGGATCGGCCGTGAGGTGGCTGATGTCGGTATAGAGCCGGGCGGTACGCGGGTTGTAGTTGCCGGTGGAAAGATGGCCGTAGCGGCGCAGCTGCTTTCCCTCGCGCCGCGTCACCAGCAGCATCTTGGCGTGGGTCTTCAGGCCGACCACGCCGTACACCACCTGCGCGCCGATCGATTCGAGCATTTCAGCCCAGTTGATGTTCGCCTCTTCGTCGAAGCGCGCCTTCAGCTCCACCACCACCGTGACTTCCTTGCCCCGGCGAACGGCTTCGCGCAGCAAGTCCATCATTTCCGAGTCGGCACCCGTGCGATAGATGGTCTGCTTGATCGCCAGCACCTGCGGGTCTTGCACCGCCTCTCGCAGGAAGGCCAGCACGCCCTCGAAGCTCTCGAAGGGCTGGTGGATCAGCACGTCGCCGCGCTGCAGCTGTTCGAAGAACGACTGCCCGGAAGACAGCGTGACCGGGTAGGACGCACGGTAAGGCGGAAAGCGCAGCTGAGGCTCGTCGAGCAGATCGGCCAGCTGCGTGAGCCGGGCCAGGTTGACCGGCCCGTGCACGCGGTAGAGCGCCTCGGGCGGCAGGTTGAACTGTGCCAGCAGGAAGCTCGCGAGCGACTCGGCACAGCTTGCCGAGACTTCGAGCCGCACGGCCTGACCGTAGTGCCGGTGTTGCAACCCCTGGCGCAGCGCGGTGCGCAGGTTCTTGACGTCTTCCTCGTCCACCGCAAGGTCGGAATGCCGCGTGACCCGGAACTGCGAGAAATCTCCCACCTCGCGCCCCGGGAACATGCTTCCGAGGTGCGCCCGCACGACGCTGGACAGCGCCACGAAAAGCGTCTTGCCCTCCGACACCTTCGCCGGCATCTTGATCAGGCGCGGCAGCACGCGCGGCAGCTTGACGATCTGGATCGGGTTTTCGCGCCCGAAAGCATCCTTGCCGCCCAGCCTCACGATGAAGTTGAGCGACTTGTTCGCCACCTGCGGAAACGGATGTGCAGGGTCGAGGCCGACCGGAATCAGCAGCGGGCGCACTTCGCGCTCGAAATACTCGGCGACCCACTTGCGCTGGGCCGGATTGCGCTCCCCGTGCGAAATGATGCGGATGCCGTGCGTTGCGAACGTCGGCATCAGCTCGTCGTTGTACAGCGCGTACTGGCGTGCCACCAGCTTGTGGGCCGCCTCGGCCAGCCGCTCGAACGACTCGACCGTGTAGGTGCCCTTGTGGTCGCCGGCGCTGCCCGCGATCAGATGAGGCGCGGCACGGACTTCGAAGAACTCGTCGAGGTTCGACGAGACGATGCACAGATAGCGCAAGCGCTCGATCAGCGGCACCTCTTTGCGATGCGCCCAGTCGAGCACACGCTCGTTGAACGAAAGAATGCTGTGGTCGCGATCGAGCAATGTGAACGCGGGTGCCGCAACGTCGAGGGACGATTCTGCGGGGGCGGATGGCATGGGCACTGATTCTGCAGCAGGCGACACAGGAGGAAACGTAGGCTGAAATATGACAGTGTCAGCCCCTCTTGTGACAGTTCCGTGACTGCTTTGTGACGCAGTTGCTCCAGCCATCTGCTGGCGGCCCTCGCCAGATGACGAAGCGAGCGGCCCGGTTTCGGGCCGGTCGGCCGCCGGCTTCATGCGCCCAGGAAGTGCTTGCGGTAACGCGCCGGCAGATCGTCGATGCGCATCAGCATCGGCAGGTCGGCTGCGTTGAAATCCGGATCCCAGGCAGGCGCGCCGAGCACTTTCGCGCCCAGGCGCAGGTAGCCCTTGATGAGCGCCGGGGGCTCCACATCGAGCGTGCTGTCGAGCCGTTCAACCGGCAGCGGCAGGCGGGGCTGCACCTGGTACTGGATCGGCGCCATGTGCTTTGCCGACACCTGGCGCCAGATGCTGGCTGCCGCATCGCCATTTGTGACACCGTTGTGTGACATCGGAATGCTCGCGCAGCCGATCATCGTGTCCAGCTTGTTGCGGTGCATGAAGCCTGCCAGAGCGCCCCAGAGCGCGAGGATCACGCCGCCCTGGCGGTGGTCGGGGTGCACGCAGCTGCGGCCCAGTTCCACCATGCGCTCGCGCAGGTCGCGCAGGCGGGTGAGGTCGAATTCAGTATCGCTGTAGGTGCTGCCGACCCGGCGAGCCTGCGCCGGCGTGAGCACGCGGTAGGTGCCGATGACCTGCTGGGTCAGTTCGTCACGCACCAGGAGGTGCTCGCAGAAATCGTCGAACAGGTCGATGTCGTGGCCGGCTACCGGCGACGAGACCCGGGCGCCCATTTCGCCGACGAAGACGTCGTAGCGAAGACGCTGGGCGGCGCGCACGTCGTCGAGGTGACGGGCCCAGCCCACGGTGATGCCTTGCTTGGACTCGATGGCCTGCGGCAGGATGACCGCGGGAGCCTGGGGCACCGACGTGCGGGCGGCAGCGGTCGAGGTGGCGGTTGCAGGAGCGGGCCACAAGGCCGCGCGCAGCCCGATCTGCGAAAGCGGAAACGTCGGGTTGGGCAGTTCTTTCATGGGGAAACCCTTTCTGCCGAGGGAGTCTCCGCACCTGCGATGAAGCGGGCATGTCAGGAACATTGCAGGCACGTGACGCTGTTACAGCCCGCAGCCGCTACCGAAACGCCTGTAACCGCTCGGGCGGGCTTCGTCGTCTAATGCGGTGGTTTTTCGAAACGGAGTTTCCCCATGGCCACGACCAATGCCAACGGCACCGACAACAGCCGCCTCCACCAGACCTTCCCCGTACTCAGTGACACGGAGATTGCGCGCATTGCGCATTTCGGCACCGTGCAGCAGTTCGCGCGCGGCTCGAGGCTGTTCACTGCGGGGGAAACCGGCCCCGGCATGTTCGTGCTGCTGAAAGGCGTCGTCGCAGTAACGCAACGCGACGGTCTCGGCCACGTGGTTCCCATCGTCCGGCAGGGGCCGGGAGAGTTTCTGGCCGAAGTCGGCCAGCTGAGCGGCCGCCCTGCCCTGGTCGACGGCCATGCCGACGAAGACGTCGAGGCACTGCTCGTGTCCCCCGCGCAACTGCGGGCGCTGCTCGTCGCCGAAGCAGACCTGGGCGAGCGGATCACCCGCGCACTGATATTGCGGCGCGTGGCGCTGATCGAATCCGGCGCCAGCGGGCCGGTGCTGATCGGCCAGCCGCAGTCGCCCGACATGGCGCGGCTGGAAAACTTCCTGCGCCGCAACGGCTATCCATATCACCTGGTCGACGCCGCCGAAGACCCCGACGCCGCCGCGCTGCTCACGCAGTACGGCGCCTGCAAGCTGCTGGCCGTATGCCCCGACGGCTCCGTGCTGGTCAATCCGAGCGACGAAGCGCTGGCCCGCTGCCTCGGCATGGTCGATACCGCCGAGCGCAACGAACTCTTCGACGTGGCTGTCGTCGGCGCCGGCCCCGCCGGCCTGGCGACCGCGGTGTACGCGGCGTCCGAAGGACTGCGCGTGATCGTGCTCGACTGCCGCGCATTCGGCGGCCAGGCCGGCGCCAGCGCGCGCATAGAGAACTACCTGGGCTTTCCCACCGGCATCTCCGGTCAGGCGCTGGCGGGCCGCGCTTTCGTGCAGGCCCAGAAATTCGGCGTCGAGATGCTGATTCCGGCCAAGGTCGTCTCGCTCGACTGCTCCCGCAACAATCCGATGGACAGCTTGGCCATCGCGCTGGCCGACGGCCGCACGATCCACGCGCGCACGGTGGTCATAGCCAGCGGCGCGCGCTACCGCCGCCCCGACGTTCCACGTCTTGCCGAATTCGAAGGCCGCGGCATCTGGTACTGGGCCTCGGCGATCGAAGCGAAGATCTGCGCCAGCCAGGAGGTGGCGCTGGTCGGCGGCGGCAACTCGGCCGGCCAGGCTGCGGTGTTCCTGTCGCGCCACGCGGCGAAGGTCAACGTGCTGGTGCGCGGACCGTCGCTCGCGGCCAGCATGTCGCGCTACCTGATCGACCGCATCGAAGCCACGCCGAACATCTCGCTGCAGCCGTACACCGAGCTCATTCGCCTGCACGGCGGCTCCGACGAAGGGCTCACCGGCGCGACATGGCGCTGTCATACATCCGGCAACGAACATGACTGCGCGGCGCGCAACATCTTCCTCTTCGTCGGCGCAGAGCCCGAGACTTCATGGCTCGAGGGCTGCGGCGTGGCGGTCGACAAGCACGGCTTCGTGCTGACCGGCACGGCCGCCAGCCTCGGCTTTCCGGCCCGGCCCGCCGCGCCGCTCGAGTCGAGCGTGCCGGGCGTGTTCGCGGTGGGTGACGTGCGCTCGGGCTCGGTCAAGCGCGTGGGCGGCGCCATCGGCGAAGGCGCGGCGGCGGTCGCGTTGATTCACCAGCATCTGTCTCAGGCCTCGGCAGTGGCTTGAGGCACGACCAGTCACCCCGAACAACAAGGAGTCGAAAGTTGCCCATCAAGTCCTGCGAGCACGTGCCCACCGAGATCGCGCAGCCCCATGCACAGCATCAACGCGGCTGCGAAGACTGCCTGAAGACCGGCGACACCTGGGTGCACCTTCGCCTGTGCGTGCATTGCGGTCACGTCGGCTGCTGCGATTCGTCGAAGAACCGTCATGCGACGAGGCATTCGCACGCGGAAAGTCATCCCGTCATCCGTTCGCTCGAGCCGGGCGAAAGCTGGATGTGGTGCAACGTGCATGAAAGACAGGTCGGCTGAGACTTGGCCAGGCAGACGGCGAATTCCCGCGCCTGCGCGCGTTTGGAGTCGCACGTATAAGCTGGCGGGCTCCCATCAAACACAGCCCATCACCGGAGCGCCAGACAACATGCCCGCATCGCCCATCGAGGTCTACTCGTGGCCTACGCCGAACGGCCACAAGATTCACATCATGCTGGAGGAGTGCGAGCTGCCGTATCGCGCGCACCCCGTGAACATCGGCAAGGGCGACCAGTTCGCGCCCGACTTCCTGCAGATCAGCCCCAACAACAAGATCCCCGCCATCACCGACCCCGACGGTCCGGACGGCAAGCCGATCTCGCTCTTCGAATCGGGCGCCATCCTCGTCTACCTGGCAGGCAAGACCGGCAAGTTCCTGCCCACCGGCGACCGCGAGCGCTACGACGTGCTGCAGTGGCTGATGTTCCAGATGGGCGGCGTCGGCCCCATGCTCGGACAGGCGCATCACTTCCGCATCTACGCCCCCGAGAAGATCGCCTACGCGATCGACCGCTACAGCAACGAAGCCAAGCGCCTGTACGGCGTGATCGACAAGCAGCTGTCGAAGAACAAGTTCATCGCCGGCAAGAGCTATTCGATTGCCGACATCGCCATCTTCCCGTGGCTGCGCAGCTGGGAGAACCAGGGCATCACCCTCACCGACTTCCCTTATCTGAAGGACTGGTTCGACGGCATCGCCGCCCGCCCGGCCGTGCAGCGGGGTGTGAAAGTGCTGGCAGACCTGCGCCAGCCGATCACCGGCGACAAGGAGCGCGAGATTCTTTTCGGCAAGACGCAGTACCAGAAGCGCTGAAAGGCCCCTTATCCGGGCTAGAATAGAAGGCTTGTCGGGGTGTAGCGCAGCCTGGTAGCGCATCTGGTTTGGGACCAGAGGGTCGAAGGTTCGAATCCTTTCGCCCCGACCAAAAAAATCGAAATGCACACAGTCACGTAGCGGGCTGTGTGCATTTTTCGTTTTGGCTCCGAAGCAGAGTCGGCGATGCGCCTTGCAGAGCGAGTCGTGCCTTGGAACTGGGTAGAATCCGCCGCGGCCAGCCCGGAAGCAAAGGCGTCTAAGTCGTTGATTTTCCTGGCTTCTCTTCGGCCTCAAATCTGCCCGTAGCTCAGTTGGATAGAGCACCTGCCTTCTAAGCAGGTTGTCGGGGGTTCGATCCCCTCCGGGCAGGCCAAGCTTCATTCCCAAACCGTTCCAGATTGCCCCGAAACCCGCTCTCCTTCGAGGAGAAGCGGGTTTTTCTTTGCCCCAAGTCGGATCGAGGCATAGCATGTCTTGTCGGTATTTTGTCGGTACTTTTGCAGGTATCTGCCCTGCCACCGAAGCCAGATACCGACAGCAAGGAGAAAAACCCAATGCTGACAGACACTTTCGTGAGGCAGGTGAAGCACAAGGGCACCGAGATCGGCGAGCGCTATGCGGATGGTGGCGGCATGTACCTGCGCGTCAAATCGGCCGGCAAATACTGGCGTCTGGATTACCGCTTCAGCGGCAAGGCGAAGACGCTGGCCCTGGGCGTCTATCCTGCGGTCTCGCTCGCAAAGGCAAGGCAGCGGCGCGACAAGGCGCGTGAACTGCTCGCCGACAACGTCGACCCCGGGCTTGTAAAGCGCGCAGAGAAACTGTCCCGCGCGGTGGAAGCGGCCAACACCTTCGAAGCGTTAGCGCGGGAGTTCCACGCCACCAAGGCCAGCAGTTGGAGCACATCCTATTCGGAGCGCTGGCTGCGCATCATGGAAAAGGACCTGTTCCCCTACATCGGCAAGCTGCCCATCGCCTCGATCCAGGCCAAAGATCTTCTGCACGCGCTAAAGCGCACCGAGAGCCGGGGGGCCATCGAGACGGCCCACACCTTGCGCCAGTGTGCCGGACAAGTATTCCGGTATGGTGTGCAGACGGGCCGGTGCGCGAGCAATCCGGCGCCGGACCTGCACGGGGCGCTGCAGCCAGTGCTCACCAAGAGCATGGCCGCCGTCTTGGAGCCCCAGAAAGTGGGCGAACTGATGCGCGCCATCTATGGCTACAGCGGGCAGCCAATCACCCGTGCCGCCCTCCTCTTGTCCGCCCTGCTCTTCCAGCGCCCCGGCAACATCCGCGCGATGGAATGGACCTGGATCGACCTCGAAAACGCCATGCTCACCATCCCTGCGCAGGACATGAAGCGCAGGCTTCATGAAAAGCTCAATGGCCGTCCCCACTTCGTGCCACTGGCGAAGCAGGCACTGCAGACACTGGAGGAAATTGAGCCATTGACGGGGCATGGCAGGTACGTGTTCCCCAGCATCCGTACAGGAGAACGGCCTATGAGCGAGAACACCATAAACGCCGCGTTGCGGAGGCTGGGGTACACGAACGACGAAATGACCGCCCACGGATTTCGCGCTATGGCCCGCACAGTCATGGCGGAACAGCTGCACGGCATTTCGCCCGACGTCATTGAGGCACAGCTTGCTCACGGCAAGAGCGGACCACTGGGCGCTGCCTACGACCGCGCGGAGTTCATGGACAAGCGCAAGGACATGATGCAGCGCTGGGCGAATTACCTGGGCCAACTTGCCGCGAACGCACAAATCACGACGCTCAAGGCCGCCTAGCCGCAACTAGCCAAGACGTTCATTTTTTACGACAACGTCGAGACCTGGGGAGCACGCCCCTCCCGATGAGATGAAGTACGCGATCCATCCGACTACACCCGCGAGGTGTAGCGATGACAACGGATCGCCCGTACACGCCGCTCATTCAGCGCGTGTTCGTGAGTGATCCGTCCGTGAATATCCCTCCGGATCTTCGATCCAGCGCTGAAGCGCCGCCCGCGGCCATCCACAGGCGCGCCCGCCCAGATGCACTGGCGGAGGAAATTTACCTCCTGCAATCCTGCGATAGACGGTAGTGCGACTCAGAGCCGTGATGCGAATCACATCGGCCATGCGAAAAAACGCAGGACCTGTCACGGTCGAAGGAACAGCATCGCGGTGATCGGCATGAGGGTCGGAATGCATGACAAATCCTCAAAGTGGAGTTGGACTTTCAAGTCGCGGCTGTGCGTTCCCGCAAAGAGATCACTTTCATCCTGTGCTTGACTCGTATCACTGCCCACCCGGCGACAGCCTCCTTTCCCGTGGTCATCCTTCGCATGAATTTGTGCTGAGCGTGCGACGAAGCACGACGACAGACAACTGGCAAATCTGCTAGGTGCCCATGGGGCTTCAACGACGGCAAGTCGATAGCGTTGGCTGTCAATCTGTCGTTGAAATGACAAACAGCACGAGACCGAGAACTGCTCGGGCGGCACGGAAGAGGGATGCGAGCGAAAGCCTGAACTGAACTACCAGGAGGCAGTCGATGTCTTCGTACGAGGAGAGGATTCGAGTGGCCAGTTGTACATCTAACTCGGCAACGCGTGAGGACGACCATTCATCAGCGGGATTAAAAACAAGAAGGCCCTGAAAGGCGGTACAAGGGAATTCCGAGCAACGCCCTCGAGACCATGGTTGGCAGATCTGGGCACCCAAGGTATCCGAAGGCGTTGAAGCCAAGGATGCCCATAAGATGAACCACAGGAGAGTGGTAATCGGGGAACAGCTTCGTAGAATCAGACGAGGACCAGAGACCGCCTAGTCCCGACACTAGTCCGCAATCCGTCTCGTACGAGATGGGCTTCCCCTGGTCCGTATTCAGTCGGCACGTGATCAAGGTTCGGTCGGCGCGCATTCCCAACGAAGCGCCGTCGGAAACGAGGACAGGAAGAACAGACCAAGCTCGCATGGCACGGAACAACATTCGATCACTACCGCCGTCCGCAACCGAGGACATCTGGCTGGCCTTCCTCTCGACGCTGACAACGCTCGAACACTTGAGTGCAAGCAACGTCTGATGAAACTCTTCGCGATCAGCGACCTTCATCTCGGCTACGCCCAGAATCGCGACGCCATCGCCGTCATCGACCCGCGTCCGGACGACTGGTTGATCCTCGCGGGCGACATCGGCGAAACCTCGGAGCACCTCGAACTGGCATTCGAAGTGCTGTCGACGCGCTTCAGGAGGCTGGTCTGGGTGCCGGGAAACCACGAGCTATGGACCGTCCCCTCGCTGGGCGCTTCCTTGCGCGGCAACGAGAAATACCACCAACTGGTCGACCTTTGCCGGCGCTACGGCGTACTCTGCCCTGAGGATCCCTATCCGGTCGTCACGTTCGGTACGGAGCGCGTGCGGATCGTTCCCCTGTTCCTGCTCTATGACTACAGCTTCCGTCCGCCCGGCATGCCGCTGGCGTCCGCGGTCGAATGGGCCGCCAGTCATCGCGTGGTCTGTGCTGACGAAGATCTTCTGCACCCCGAACCGTACCCCGACATCGTCACCTGGTGCAACGCCCGCTGCGACGAAGCCGAAGCCCGGCTGCAGGCTTGCGCGGACGGAACACCCACCGTCCTGATTAATCACTTCCCTCTGCGGAAGGACCTGGTCTGGCTGCCGAGGCACCCTGAGTTCATTATCTGGTGCGGTACCGAACGCACGAGGAATTGGCATCTGCGATTCAATGCCAGCATCGTCGTCTCGGGCCACCTTCACATGCGCTCAACGATGCACAGGGACGGTGTGCGCTTCGAAGAGGTCTCTCTCGGAAACCCTGGCCAATGGGCGCCGTACACGACGCCGAATCTGTGCGTTCGAGAAATCATCGGCTGACGTGCGGGCGGGACGGCAATCCACCGACCGCCCACGGCTGCCGGTGAGCTCAAGCGCCCAACTTAGCGATGCCCGTTTGTGAACCGGCGACGAAACTCGCGATCTCGCGGAGATCGGGATCGTCCGGACTCGCATCGGCCAGGACCTGAGCGGCACTTTGCAACGATGCGGGTGACTTGAACAATTCACGCATCGCGCTCTTGATTCGACGTATACGCTCGGCATCGAAGCCTTTGCGCTCGAGTCCGATGGTATTGACGACACGGATCACCGCCGGATTGCCTTCCGCGATCATGAAAGGAAGAATGTCCTTGGTGACCTTGTTGATGGCCCCAATGAACGAATATTTTCCCAGCCGCACGAACTGGATGACACCGGTCATGCCGTTGACCGTCGTGTAGTCATCGATTTGCACGTGCCCGGCCAGCTTGGAGCCGCATCCCAGCACAACATGACTGCCGATACGGCAGTCGTGGCCCACATGACTGTCCGATAGGAAGGTGCTGTTGTCGGCGATGCGCGTCGTTGCTCCGTCGTCAGTCGCCGAGTTCACCGTGCAATATTCCCGAAAGACATTGCCGTTGCCGATCTCGACGTGCGTCACGGAGCCTCGCTGGAATTTCATGTCTTCCGTACGCCCCCCAATGCAGGCATATGGAAAAAATTCGTTACCTGCTCCGATGCTCGTCAAGCCGACCAGCGATACATGCGAGTGGAGTATGTTGCCGTCACCCAGCCGCACGTCCTTGCCGACATGGCAATACGGCCCGATGACGCAGTCCGAACCCACGACCGCGCCGTCCTCGATGATGGCCGTCGAATGAATTTTCAAGCTCACTACCCTATCCTCAATGGTTGCTTAGTGGTTAAGTTCTCGACCCCTCGTAATACGCGAGCCAATCAAATGCCGTCGAGTTGGTTTTCGATCAAACACCATTTTCCGTGGAACGCCTCCCGGAGGCAGCCACGGCAGCGCTCGTCGATAGACATGGGAATCAAGCAAAAGACAACGACTTTCGTGCGAACGGGTAACTCGGCAGCGAGAGCCGGATTGCACGCTTTCCTTCGGACAGCTGCGCCCACGGGACGTCAATCCCCATTTGCCACAACCCCGCCAAGCCGTTTATGTCCCGGTCCTCCAGCAAGGTCTTCGACACCTGCCGCCCCACGTTTCCGGACATTATCTTCCTGAGACGATTCACCGCATCGACGCTGTCCTCGGACGAGGGCCCGGCATTTGGATCCGAGGCGCCTTGTTCGAGGGTGCCCTCCAATTTCGCAATCAACTCGTCGACCGTCCGCACGACGGCGGCCCACCGGTACCTCATGTGCGTCCGGCGCAACTGCAAGGTGTAGGCAAGGTCACCGATCGGGATGTCAGGGTTTCGCCTCGCGTAGATGAGGAATTGCTCGATGACGGCTTGCAATTGTTCGGCCGTATGGGCGGACAGCAGGATCGCCTCCTCCCTATCGCCCAACGCCTCCTCTGCCGGCTGTTCCTGAAGCGACGGAGCATATTCTTCGACCACCATGCTCACGCACGAGCCTCCGGCTCCGAACGTGTTGATCAGCGCTCGACGCGGGAGGGGGAGCGATCCGTCTCTGGCGTCGATCCGGTGCGGCGCCCAGTCCATCAAGCGGCGCGCAAGGCCGATCGAATTCAGATCCTCCCTGATCTCTCCGACCTCGACGATCGGTGCGATTTTCTTGTTCATCATCTGGAGGACGACTTTGGTCAGCTGCGCAATTCCAGATGCAGCCTCCGGATGACCGATGTTCGACTTCACGGACCCGATCACGCAAGATTCCTGGATGTACCGTCCGCTAGAGAAGACCTTGCGGAGCACCGCCGCCTCCACGTCATCCACGATCGGAACACCGTTCGATGTCGCCTCGACATACGTAATTGGCACCTCCTCGGAATTCGACGATCGCAGAACGGACTCCACCAACCGCTCTTGTGAGACGACATTCGGCGTCCCGTACGAAATTGATCGACCCGCATGGCGACTTTCGATGCCCTTGACGACCGCCAGCACAGCATCCCCGTCTTCCACGGCCCGATGCAGCGGCTTGAGGATGACCGCCCCGACGCACTCGGACGGCAGGTAGCCGTCGCCGCTCGAGAAGCTTCGACTGCCAGGATGGCTTCCGATCATGTTCAACTGGCTCAGCGCGATGTACTTGTCCTGATGCAGGGACAAATTGACTCCGCCAGCGATCGCGAGCGTGCAGACCCCTTCCGCCAAGTCCCTGCAGGCGAGGTGAATGGCCGTGGCCGCGGACGACGACATGGTGTCGACGACCACGCTCGGCCCCTCGAACCCGAAAACATGGGAGGTCCTGTTCGCGATCGACGCGCTCGATGAGATGAACATGTGCGACGACAGCGATGCCTTGCGGGCGTCATCGTCCGGCCAGGTGCCATCGGAGACCTGATGCTTGTACATCGAGCCCACGTAGACGCCGACATTGCTCTCGTACTTTGAGGAGATCTGCTCACGGGTCACGCCGGCGTTCTCGAGGGCGTGATAGGCCGTCTGCAGGAACAGGCGCACCTGCGGATCCACGATCAGCGCCTCGTCATGCGAAATGTTGAAAAAGTCGCTGTCAAACTCGTGCACGCCATCGATGAACCCGCCCCATTTGCCGTGGGTCTTGCCCTGCCTTGCTTTCTCGGGATCGAAGTAGTGGCTGTGGTCCCAGCGATCGGACGGCACTTCGGTCACGCAATCCACGCCTTCTGCCAAGTTGTGCCAGAACTCATCGAGCGTGCGGGCTTGCGGATAGCTGCCGCTGATGCCGATGATGGCAATATCCAGCGGACCGCCGGTCTCTGCACGGGGCAGCACGGGGGCAGACTCCGGGTTAGCCAAGGCCTTCTCTTGAGGCACATCCGCCGCTCGTGCAAACCGAGCATGATGGGCCCGGCGGGGGGCACCTGGCATGGTCTCGGCGGGTGTCGGATCGGCTTCGCCCGCTGGTGGCCGGGATTGCCCCCCCAGCTTCCCGGCCAATTCCGCCCGGTGCTCGTGCATCAGATGCTTACCCAGTCCGGCCAGCGTCGGATGCTCGAAAAAGACCGTTGGCGTCAGCTCCAACCCGTACTTCTCGTTGATGGCGTTGGCGAACGCCGTCAACGTGATGGAGTCGAAGCCGAATTCGCTCAGCTCAGCCTCTGGGTCGACCTCAATCGGATCGAGCTTCAAGAGTTCCGAGACTGCCTGAACCAAAGAAGACTGTAGCTTCTCGGCGAAGTAATCGCCACTGCGAACCTCGGCCGCCGCTGGTTCGACAGGTCGTGGCGGTACCTCGTCCCGTGCCGGCAACGGACGCGCGCGAGAGGGTGGACGGGGAGCGTCGGACGCCACCTCGACCTCCGCCAGTGCGGTCTCGACTACCGGTGTCCGAGCTTTCACCCCCAGGCGGCTGGCCAACTCCGCCCCGTGCTCGCGCAGCAGATGCCCGCTCAGCCTCGCCAAGGTCGGATGCTCGAAGAAGACCGTCGGCGTCAGCTCCAACGCGTATTTCTCGTTGATGACGTTGGCAAACGCTGTCAGCGTGATGGAGTCAAAGCCAAACTCGCTCAGCTCTGCCTCTGGATCAACCTCTTCCGCCTTGAGTTTCAACAATTCCGAGACGCCTCGCACCAGCGAAGACTGCAGCGTTTGCTCAAGCGTGTCGCCGGTCGCAGCCTTGGCCGCCGCGGCTGTGCGGACTGGTGCCGGGGGCAATGCCGCTTCTAGCGCCGGCGTCCGGCGCGATGGCGTGGCGGCCACTGCTGCATGCTGTCGCACGACCCCGTCACTTCGGCCCACCAAGATCTGCTGGCCCAGTCCGTGTGCCAACGCCGCCGGATGGCGCACGTCCTTGAACCCCTCGGCCCCAAGCAATCGCAGCCAGATCTCTGGCGTGAGGGCCGGCGAGCCGGGAATCCGCAGTGAGACGTCCTCGGATTGCCACCACCCCTCCAGCAGCCCGAAGGTCAGCTGCAGGAACAGGCTGTTGGAGGACATCTCGTTGATCAGCACCACCCCGTTCGCCTTCAGCAGCGCCTTGGTGTTACGCACGGTGCGCCGGATTTCCCTGGTCGCGTGCAACACGTTCGTGGCGATCACCATGTCGTAGCGGCCGACCTCGACGCCCTGCTCCGCCAGGGACCGCTCGACGTCGAAGATCCGGGTCTTCAGGTACGGGGCCTTTGCGCGGTACTGCTTCTCGGCGTACAACAGGAACGCCTTCGACACGTCGGTGTAGCAGTACTCCTCGATGTGCGCGGCATAGGGCGCCAGCCGATCGAACAGCATCGCACTGGTCGCGCCCGTTCCCGCCCCGATCTCGAACAGACGCAGCTTCGCCTGCGGGTCCTGGGCCAGCCGCGCCTTCACCGCCGCAACCAGGCTTTCCGCCAGCACCTCGTTGAAGTAGTCCGAGACTTCGTTGTCGCGGTAGATGCCCTCCACCAGTTCCATTGAACCGTTCGGGAACAACACCTCCGTCGCCGCGCGCTGTCCTCGAAGAATGTCCGGCAGCGCTCGCAGGGCCACGTCCACGAACCGGACCTGAGCGCGGTACCCCGAGTCGACCTGGAGCTTATAGGCGTCCCAGCGCGACCACAGATCGTCCCGGTCCGAGGCCTTCGAAGCGAGCACCTTCAGCACGTCGCCTTCACGCGCCAGATACCCGCGCTTCTCCAGCACGCCCAGACTCTCGACGAGCCATCGCCCGTACAGCGACGGCAGACCCACCTGGGCTTTCCACGCCCCGACGTCAGTCACCGGCTGCGCGAACAACCCCAGCTCATGGAATTGGCACCGCAGGAGTTCAGCCAGCATGCCTTCGAGTTCTTCCTTCATCTCCGCCGGCATGCTCGGCGGGAGCTCGAGCGCAGACTCCCGTGGCAGCGCCTGCATCACCGCTCCCGTCGCCGGCACGACCTGCTGGGAACGCCCCGCGACGACGCCGAGCGCCTGTGCGAGCGCCGGCTGCGTCGTCTTGATGTAGATCACCTGGGGCACCGGCGATGCCAGCAACCGCTCCAGCACATCCATCGCCTCCGGCGGCTCGATCGAGTCGACGCCGATCCGGGCCATCTGATCTCGATACGCGGGCGAAGCAACTGCCCCTACACTGCCCCAGAAGGCCCAGCTGACCACCTTCACCTCGCACGACCACATCCGCGAGAGTGCCTGCGCATAACTGTCCGTGAACGTACAACCCGCGGAATAGTTGCTCTGGCCAGGCCCCTTGCTGACGCTCAGGATCGAGGAGAGGAACAGGACGAAGTCAAGCGCCTCCCGCCCGAACACCTCCGCCAGACGCACGCTCACGTCGACCTTGGACGCGAGACTGCCGACGAAGGTCTTCTCCTCCATCCGCATCAGGCTCTGGTCCTGCAGCACCAGCACCGAGTGCACCACCCCATGGATGACCCCGAAGCGCTCCTTGATCGCCTCGTACGCGGCCTGCAGCAAGACATGGTTCGTCGCATCCGCCGACAGGTAGTACGGCGCAGGCCCCAGCGTCCCAAGCCGCGCACGCTTGGCCTCGATGGCTTCGTCCTCCGGGCGCCGTCCGATCCAGATCACCTGAGCCTGGTACTCGCGGATCAGGTACTCGCTGAAGACTTCCCCGATGCCGCCCGCACCACCCAGCAGCACGTACACCCCGCCTCGGCGATAGCCTTGGCGCGCCGGCGCAGGCAGCGTGCTCGACACGAGCTCCTGCCGGTACCACTCGCCGTGGCGACAGGCCAGCGCGTTGCCCTGCGCATCCGCGGGCAAGGCCAGCACCTCGTCCAGCGACCACTCCTGCCCGGCGGGAACGTCCACGAGACGCACTCGCCAGTTCGGGTGCTCCTTGGCCAGCGAGCCCACGAGGCCATGCACCGCCGCATGCGCCGGCAGCACCTCGTCGCTCTCGTCCACAGCAACGGCCTGTTGCGTCACGATCGTCAGCCCCAGCGCCTTGCTGCCATGACCGGCCGAGAACAGCGCCTTGACCAGGCGGAAGCAGGCCAGCACGCCCTGCTGCTGCGCCCCGATCATCTCCTGGCTGATCAGCCCCACCTCCGCGCCCGACGGCACGAACCACAGCACGTGCGAGAACGGTGCCCGCTCCTTCAGCTGCGCCGCCATCTCCTCGATGCTCCACGGCTCGGCCGGACGCAGGCACTGCGCCTGCGCATACCGCGACAGGCACGCCTGCTGCTGCGCATCGCTGCCTCCCACCACCAGCACCCGCTCCTCCTGCGAAGGCCAGCGCATACCCGTCGAGGGCGTGCACACGACCCAGTCCGCAACCAGCGTCAGCTGACCAACCGGCATGGCCGCCATCGCCGGTGCGACCGGCGGCGACGCCGGCTTCGTCGGCGCCGCCTGCCCCAGCACACGGCTGCTGAAGCCACGCAGTTGCACGCACACCCGACCTTCGGCGTCCACCAGCGACACGTCCAGCTTCAGCACCGCGTCGCCGATCGTGCTGCCCGTGCTCTGGCGCACCACCGCCACCGCCTTCTCCGGCACCGCCCCGTACAGCTCCACCGCCTCCACCGCAAACGGCAGCGACAGCTTGTCCTGGGGATGTGCGAGAACCAATCCCATCGACGCCTGCAACACGCCATCCAGCAGACTTGGAGGCAGCACGAAAGCCTTGGATGACTCGCTCACCTTGGACGGCAGCGCCAACTCGCCCACCGCCAGCAGCCGACCCGCCTCGTCCTGACCCACCCGGACTTCCATCAGCGACTGGAAGGCCGGGCCGTACGCCAGACCCATCCGCGCGAACTCCGCATAGCACGCCTCGGACGCGAACACCTGCGGGCACTGTGCACGCAGCCGCCCCAGGTCCTCGAGCGGCGCATCCGCCGCCACCGCAACCCGCGCACGCCCCTGCGCATGCACCCGCGCCTCCTCCTCGCCCGCGACCTGGGTGTACACCTCGAAGCTCACCAACCCACCGTCCTGCGGCACCAGCGCAATGTGCACCTCCACCGGCGCATTACCCACCACCACAGGCTGCGCGAACACCACCTGCTCCAGCCGCACGTCCCGCGCCTGCGACGCCGCGAGCTCCAGCGCCTGCACCACCGCCGCGCGCGCAAGCTCCAGGTACGCAACCCCGGGCAGCACCCGCTGCCCCTTCACCACGTGGTCCGCAAGGAAGAACTCCTCCCCCGTGAACACCGAACTGAAGCGCTGCACGACCAGGCTCGAGGTGTTGCGGTGCACGAGCGGATGCAGCCGCTCGCTGACGAGATTCCCCGACGTGGCCGCCGCCAGCTCTTCCGGCACCCAGTACCGTTCCCTGGCGAACGGATAGGTCGGCAAGCTGATCCGCCTCGGCGTCACTTCGCCGTCGTACAGCCGCGCCCAGTCGAACGCCAGTCCCCGCACCCACAGCTCGACGAGCTTGTGCAGCTTGCCCTTGGACAGCCACGCATCGATGGTGCGCCCCATGTCCTCGTCTGCCAGTGCGGACAGGCCTTCCTTGCCACGCTTGGCCTCGCCACAGTGAAGCCCATCGACATTCCGGTCACCCGCAAGGTATTGACTCAGCTTCGCCTTGAGCTCCTCCAGCGTGCTCACCACGCACGCCAGCCTCACCTCCATCGCCTCGCGCCCCACCTGCAGCGTGTACGCAATGTCCGCAAGATCCTCGTCCGTGCACCCCTGGCGCTCCACATGCGACAGCAGCCGATGCACCGCCTCGCGCAGCCGCTCCTCGCGCCGGGCCGACAGCACCACCACGGCCGGGCGCTGCGGCGTCACCGCCACCCTCGCCCGCGCAGGCTCGGCAGCCCGGTACTCCTGCACGATCACGTGCGCGTTCGATCCCCCGGCACCGAACGACGAGATCCCCGCGATGCGCGGATACTCCCGCTGCGGCTCCCCCGCCAGACTGACCTGCGGACGCTTCCACTCGCCCAGCGTGCGCTGCACCACGAAGGGTGTGCGCGCAAAGTCGATGTTCGGGTTCAGCTCCTCGCTGTGCAGGCTCGGCACCAGCTGGCCGTGCTTGAGCTGCAGCAGCACCTTCGTCAGCCCCGCGATCCCCGCCGCACTCTCGCAATGCCCGATGTTCGACTTCGCCGAGCCGATCGCGCAGTACTGCCTGTCCTGCGTCTGAGCTCCGAACGCCTTGCTCAAACCCGCAACCTCGATCGGGTCGCCAAGCGCCGTGCCCGTCCCGTGCGCTTCGACGTAGCTGATGGTGCGCGGGTGCACGCCCGCCTTGCGCAGTGCATCCTCGATCAACTCTCCCTGCGCCTGCGGGTTGGGCACCGTGTAGCCGTTGGTCTTCCCACCGTGGTTGATCGCCGTGCCCTTGATCACGCCGTAGATCCGGTCGCCGTCGGCCACCGCGCGCGCCAGCGGCTTGAGCAGCACCGCGCCCACGCCCTCGCCTGGCACGTAGCCGTCGCCTCCCGTCCCGAAGCTCATGCAGCGCCCGTTGCTCGCGGCGAACTGCCCCTGGGACAGCGTCAGGTACTTGTTCGGGTGCACCGTCACGTTCACGCCGCCGGCCACGGCCAGCTCGCAACTCCCGTTGCGCAGGCTGTCGCAGGCCAGGTGGATCGCCGTCAGCGACGACGAGCACATCGTGTCCATCGCCAGGCTCGGGCCGTGGAAATTGCAGAAATACGAGACCCGGTTGGCGATCGACGAAGGACTGCCTCCGAGCGCAACGCCCGGCTCCATCTGCGCACCGTAGAGCTGGTACTCCTCGTACATCACGCCCACAAACACACCAACACTACCGCTCGGACCCGTGTCCCGTGCCCTTCCAGCCAGGTCTTGTCGGGTGTAACCGGCATCCTCCATCGTCTCGTACACGCATTGCAGGAACAGCCGCTCCTGCGGATCCATCACCACGGCTTCGCGCGGAGAGATGTTGAAGAACAGCGGATCGAACCGATCCACGCCATCGACGAACCCGCCCCACTTGCTGTAGGACTTGCCCAGCTTCCCCTTCTCGGGGTCGAAGTAGCGGCTGTGATCCCAGCGCTCCGCCGGCACCTCCGTCACGCAGTCCACGCCGTGCGCGAGGTTGTGCCAGAACTCCTCGAGCGAGTTCGCCTGCGGATAGCGCCCGCTGAGGCCGATGATGGCCACATCGAGTGCACCCCCGGCCGTCGTCGGGACCTCCTCCCTGGAGACCGCCGCAAAGCGCGGCCGCCCGCGCCTTCCCGCAGCGGTCGCCTTGCCGGGCGGCGGTTCTGCCGCCGCCGCCGATCGATCGGATCGCGCAGCCTGCGCGCTGCCGCCAAGGCCCAGCAACCCGATCAGCTGGCCTCGGTGCTGCTTGATGAAGTAGCCCGCCAGTTCCGCAATGCTCTGGTACTCGAAGAACAGCGTCTTCGAGAGTGTCCCGAAGTCCTCCTCGAGCACGTTCGTCATCTGGGTGACCATCACCGAATCAACCCCGTAGCGCTCCAGCGCCGCCTCGGCATCGACCCGATCCTCCGATAGCTCCAGCGTCGCCCCGAAGAGGCGCACCAGATGACGGACCGTGCGCTCCTTCAGGACATCGGCCGGCATCACCGAGCCGTCCACCTCGATCGGTCCAGCGTCCGCCTCGGGCGCCGAAGCGACCGGCTTGCGGATCCTGAGCCCCTCCTGCTCGATGCGGCTGCGCTCACCCGAGAGCACCGTCACCCGAGGCGTCCCCTCCAGCGACAGCGCACGCGCCAGCGCCGACAGCCCCTCCGGCGTCCCCAGCGGCACCAACCCTGCGCTGCGCCACAGTCGATCCCGCGTCGCCGCATCCACCCGCATCCCGCCCTCGGCCCACAGCGGCCACGCCATCGACAGCGTGCGACCCGAGCACTCGCCCGCCTGCACCGCAGCCGCACGCAGCGCCGCGTGCGCATCCAGGAACGCGTTGGCCGCCGCGTAGTCCGTCTGGCCCACGTTCCCCAGCATGCCCGCAGCCGAGGAGAAGCTGACGAACACCTCCAGCGGCTGATCTCGCGTCGCCGCATCCAGCGCCAGCACTCCCGCCACCTTCGGTGCGAGCACCGCACGCAACTCGCTCTCCGTCTTCTTCACAAGGAAGCTGTCGCGCAGCACCCCGGCCGTGTGGATCACGCCCGTGAGCCCACCGTGTGCCTGGACCACCTCCCGCACACATGCGGCCACCGCCTCGGCATCCGTCACGTCCACCTGCCGGTACACCACGCGCGCGCCCAGCGCCTCCAGCTGCCGCAGCTGCTGCAGCTTCTCGGCACCCAGCACCGAACGCCCCGTCAGCACCAGCGTCACATCCGACACCGCCGTCGCGATCGCCTTGCCGAAGATCAACCCGAGGCCCCCGGCACCACCACTGATCAGGTACACGCCCCCGCGCTTCCACGGCGTCGGCACCAACGCCTGCGCCTGCTCGGCATCCTCGCGCACCTCCTCCAGGCGCATCACCTCGCGCGTCGCTGCCCGATAGCGCACGTCCTCCTCGAACGCCTGCGCCTCGGCGCTCACACACTGCGCCAGGGCCTCGCCCCCAAGCGAAGGCTCCACCCCAAGCACCTGGATCACCAGCTTGGGTGACTCCTGGCGCGCACTCTTCAACATCCCGCCCAGCCCCGCCAGCAGCGCCCCTTCTCCACTCGCGGGCACCACCAGTTGCACGCGCACCCAGCCCGACGGCTTCTCCGAGAACATGGCCTGCAGATACGCCAGCAACTGCGCGGCGTAGCCGCCGTAGCGCGTCGACAGATCCGCGCCCTCGGCGCTCAGGTGCAGGCACCGCGCCTGCGGCAACGCCGCCTTCAGCGCAGCCCCCGCATCGCCACCCACCTCGCACAGCACCACCCAATGCGCGCCATAGGACACCGGCTCAGCCGCCGGCAGTTGCGCCTCCTGCCACGTCGGGCGCAGCAGCAGCGTCTCCACCTCGCCCTTCGCATGCGCAGGCGCCGCAGCCTGCCCGGCAACGCTGTCCAGCACGCGGCTGCTGAAGCCGCGCAGTTGCACGCACACCCGACCTTCGGCGTCCACCAGCGACACGTCCAGCTTCAGCACCGCATCGCCGATCGTGCTGCCCGCGCTCTGGCGCACCACCGCCACCGCCTTCTCCGGCACCGCCCCGTACAGCTCCACCGCCTCCACCGCGAACGGCAGCGACAGCCTGTCCTGCGGCTGCGCCAGCGCCAGTCCCATCGACGCCTGCAACACGCCATCCAGCAGGCTTGGAGGCAGCACGAAAGCCTTGGATGACTCGCTCACCTTGGACGGCAGCGCCAACTCGCCCACCGCCAGCAGCCGACCCGCTGCATCCTGCCCCACCCGGACTTCCATCAACGACTGGAAGGCCGGGCCGTACGCCAGCCCCATCCGCGCGAACTCCGCATAGCAGGCCTCGGATGCGAACACCTGCGGGCACTGCGACCGCAGCCGATCCAGGTCCTCGATCGGCGCATCCGCCGCCGCCGCAACCCGCGCTCGCCCCTGTGCATGCACCCGCGCCTCCTCCTCGCCCGCGACCTGGGTGTACACCTCGAAGCTCACCGACCCACCGTCCTGCGGCACCAGCGCAATGTGCACCTCCACCGGCGCATTACCCACCACCACAGGCTGCGCGAACACCACCTGCTCCAGCCGCACGTCCCGCGCCTGCGACGCCGCGAGCTCCAGCGCCTGCACCACCGCCGCGCGCGCAAGCTCCAGGTACGCAACCCCGGGCAGCACCCGCTGCCCCTTCACCACGTGGTCCGCAAGGAAGAACTCCTCCCCCGTGAACACCGAGCTGAAGCGCTGCTCGGCCAAGCTCGAGGTGTTGCGGTGCATCAGCGGATGCAACTGCTCGCTGACAGGGTTCTTCGCGAAAACCGCCCCCGGTACCGATGACGCCTGTGCTTGCGCTTGCGGCTTCTGCATCTGCGGCACCCAGTACTGTTCTTTGGCGAACGGATAGGTCGGCAAGCTGATCCGCCTCGGCGCCACTTCGCCGTCGTACAGCCGCGTCCAGTCGAACGCCAGTCCCTGTGCCCACAGCTCGACGAGCTTGTGCAGCTTGCCGCGCGCCACCCACTTGCCGATCGCCTCCTGCAGCTCCTCATCCGTGCTGAAGACGCCCCATGCATCCTTGTCGCGCTTGAGCTCCCCGCGATAAAGACCTTCGACGCTCTTCTCGCCTGCCAGGTACTGCGACAGCTTGGCCTTGAGCTCCTCCAGCGTGCTCACCACGCACGCCAGCCTCACCTCCATCGCCTCGCGCCCCACCTGCAGCGTGTACGCAATGTCCGCAAGATCCTCGTCCGTGCACCCCTGGCGCTCCACATGCGCCAGCAACCGCTGCACCGCCTCGCGCAGCCGCTCCTCGCGCCGGGCCGACAGCACCACCACGGCCGGGCGCTGCGGCGTCACCGCCACCCTCGCCCGCGCAGGCTCGGCAGCCCGGTACTCCTGCACGATCACGTGCGCGTTCGATCCCCCGGCACCGAACGACGAGATCCCCGCGATGCGCGGATACTCCCGCTGCGGCTCCCCCGCCAGACTGACCTGCGGACGCTTCCACTCGCCCAGCGTGCGCTGCACCACGAAGGGTGTGCGCGCAAAGTCGATGTTCGGGTTCAGCTCCTCGCTGTGCAGGCTCGGCACCAGCTGGCCGTGCTTGAGCTGCAGCAGCACCTTCGTCAGCCCCGCGATCCCCGCCGCACTCTCGCAATGCCCGATGTTCGACTTCGCCGAGCCGATCGCGCAGTACTGCCTGTCCTGCGTCTGAGCTCCGAACGCCTTGCTCAAACCCGCAACCTCGATCGGGTCGCCAAGCGCCGTGCCCGTCCCGTGCGCTTCGACGTAGCTGATGGTGCGCGGGTGCACGCCCGCCTTGCGCAGTGCATCCTCGATCAACTCTCCCTGCGCCTGCGGGTTGGGCACCGTGTAGCCGTTGGTCTTCCCACCGTGGTTGATCGCCGTCGCCTTGATCAAGCCGTAGATCTGGTCGCCATCGGCCTCCGCAAGCGAGAGCCGCTTCAGGAACAGCACCCCTACGCCCTCGCCCGGCACGTAGCCATCGCCTCCCGCACCGAAGCTTCTGCACAGCCCCTCCGTCGAGAGCATTCGAACTGCAGACATGGTGAGGTAGTTCGACGGATGGAGATTCAAGTTCACGCCGCCGGCGAGCGCCACCTCGCATTCGCCTCGCAGCAGATGCTCGCAGGCCTCGTGGATCGCCGTGAAGGAGGCCGAGCACATCGTGTCCAGCGGCATGCTGGGGCCGTGGAAGTCGAACAGGTACGACACCCGGTTGGCCACCGAGCTGAACGAGGTCTGCGGCAGCGCCTGCGTGCCCTGCCGCCTCAGCTCCGGCCCGTACAACTCGTGGCCGATCTTCGTGATCCCGGCATAGACGCCCACCCGTCCCTTGTGCAGCGCCGCCAGTCGCGCACGCGTGTAGCCCGCGTCCTCCAGCGCCTCCCAGCACGCCTGCACGAACAGACGCTCCTGGGGATCCATGGTCTCGGCCTCGCGCGGCGAGATCCCGAAGAACAACGGATCGAACTCGGCGAATCCTTCCAGGAATCCGCCCCACTTCCCGTAGCTCTTGCCCTGTGCCGCGGCCTGGTCCGGGTCCGGGTGATAGAAACCCTCCAGCGACCAGCGCTCCGACGGAATCTCGCCGATGCAATTCACGCCCTGCTTGAGGTTCTCCCAGAAGGCCTCCAGCGTCGCAGCCTTCGGATACCGCCCGCCCAGACCCACGATGGCAATGGGTTCCCGATCAGCTTGCCGACTGCCACAGGTAGCGCGCGATGCACGGCGCATCCGATCCATTTCCGGCCAATTGCTCTCTGCCTCGACAACGACCTGCGCCTTCCGGACACCGCTCCACTGCGCACACGTCTGCGGGTACTCGGCCGCCAAGTAGCCGGCCAGGGCACTCAGCGTCCGGTACTCGAAGAGCAGTGTCTTGGGGATTTCTTCGCCGAAGATCCCGTTCAGTGCCAGATTGAGCTGGGACACCATCACCGAGTCAATCCCGTAACGCTCCAGCGCCTCCTCGGGATCGATCCTGTCCGCGTCGATCTTCGCCACCTTGGAGAACAGCGTCAGGAGGCGGTGCAGCACCCTCTCCTGCAGCACCTGCTGATCCTCTGCTAGCTCGGCAGCCGACTCCAGGCGCCCGGCGTGCAGCGGCGCTGCCCACGCCTCCTGCTCGAGAGGGCTCCGGTCACCCGAGGTCGCTGTCACCTGGAGTCGCACGCACACCCGGCCCTGCACGTCCGCCAGCGACACGTCGAGCTTCAGCACCGCATCGCCGGCCGAACCTCCCGCGTTTTGCCGCACCAGTGCAATGGCCTGTACTGGCACCGGGCCGAACACCTCCACCGCGTCCACCGTCTCCCCAGCAAACGGCAGAGACGGCCCGTCCTGCGATCGCGAGAGGAACAACCCCATTGACGCCTGGAGCGCTCCGCCCAGCAGGCTCGGAGGCAATGCGAAAGCGCCCAGCGGGTCGCTCGCCTGCGCAGGCAGATTCAACGCACCCATCGCCAGCGGCCGACCTGCAGTGTCCCGTCCCACGCGGACCTCCGCCAACGCCCGAAACGTCGGCCCGTAGACCAACCCCATCCGCGCCAGGCCCTCATAGCAGTCCTCGGCCGAGAACACCTGCGGGCACAACGCACGCAGACCTTCCAGATCCTCGACCGGCGCCTCCACCGGCGCAAGAACCCGAGCCTGTCCCTTCGCATGCACGCGCGCCTCATCCTCGTCCGACGCCTGGGTGTACACCTCGAAGCCGATCGCTTCGCCTTCGTGCGGCTGCAGCGCGATGTGCACCTCTACCGGCGCTTCGCCTACCACCACCGGCTGCGCGAAGACCACCTGCTCCAGCCGCACCCCCAGCGCCTGCGGCGGCGCGAGTTCCAGCGTCTGAACCACCGCCGCCCGCGCCAACTCGAGATACGCCACCAGCGGCAGCACCCGCCGTCCCTGGATTACGTTGTCCGCAAGAAAAAACTCTTCTCCCGTGAACACCGAACTGAAATGCTGCATCATGAATTGTTCTCCATGGTCCGGCCAAGCCGGAATCAATTGATCAATACGATCTCCGCGTGGCGACCGCGACGGATCCGACGTCGACATCTCAATCGCCACCGGCTATTCCTGTACCGCAAGCGCCAACGCTGCGTCCGCGCTCAAGGCCCCGATCTCGATCTCCGCCAGCAAGGACTCCCACCGCCGAAGCTGCGCGTCGTCCTCGAGCTTCGCAATGGGCCTTGACGGCAGTCCGCTGTCGTTTGACATCGGCCAATAGCGTTCCTTTGCGAACGGATAGGTCGGCAGGCTGATCCGCCTCGGCGGCACATCGCCGTAAAGCCCCGTCCAGTCGAACGCCAGTCCTCGCACCCACAGCTCGACGAGCTTGTGCCACTTGCCGCGCGCCACCCACTTGTCGACCGCTTCCTGCAATTCTTCGTCGGTACCGAAGACGGCCAAGGCATCCTTGTCGCGCCGGGCGGTGCCCCTGTAGAGCCCGTCGATGCCCTTCGCTTCCGCCAGGTACTGCGCCAGCTTGGCCTTGAGCTCCTCCAGCGTGCTCACCACGCACGCCAGCCTCACCTCCATCGCCTCACGCCCCACCTGCAGCGTGTACGCAATGTCCGCAAAATCCTCGTCCGTGCACCCCTGGCGCTCCACATGCGCCAGCAGCCGATGCACCGCCTCGCGAAGCCGCACCTCCTGCTTCGCCGACAGCACCACCACGACCGGACGCTGCGGCGTCACCACTACCTTTGCCCGATCGGCAGACCGGTACTCCTGCAGCACCACATGGGCGTTCACCCCGCCCACACCGAACGAGCTCACGCCCGCCCGCCGCGGCAGCTCGCGACCCGCGTCGTCCCGCAGCGCCACCCACTCCCGCGACTCCTGCACCACGTAGAACGGACTGCCCGAGAGATCGATGTACGGATTGATCTCCTTCGCATGCAGACTCGGCACCAGCGTGCGGTGCTTGAACTGCAGCAGCACCTTCACGATGCCCGCCACACCTGCGGCGAGCTCCAGGTGCCCGATATTGGTCTTCACCGACCCCAGGCCGCAGTACCCCGTGGGCAGCGCCTCGCCCTGCGCCGCCGCCTGGAACGCGCTCTTCAGACCCTGGATCTCGATCGGGTCGCCCAGCGGCGTGCCCGTGCCATGCGCCTCGATGTAGCTCACGCTGCGCGGGTCGACCTGCGCCTGCTCGAACGCCGACCTGATCAGCGCCGCCTGCGCCTTCGGGTTCGGCGCCGTCAGCGAGTTCGCACGGCCCCCGTGGTTCTCCGCGCTGCCCAGGATCAGCCCGTAGATGTGGTCGCCATCGGCCTGCGCCTTGGACAGCGGCTTGAGCATGAGCATCCCCACGCCCTCGCCACGCACGTAGCCGTTCGCCTCCTTCGAGAACGTCTTGCAGCGCCCGTCCGGGCTGAGCATTCCCGCCTTGGTGAAGCTCACGTGCGCCTCCGGGCTGACCAGGGTGTTCACGCCACCGACGATCGCCTGCCCGCATTGGCCCGTGCGCATCGCCTGCACCGCTCGGTGCACCGCCACCAGCGAGCTCGAGCACGCCGTCTCGATCGGCTCGCTCGGCCCGTGCAGGTTGAGCAGGAAGCTCACGCGGTTCGGGCCGATGGAGCTCAGCGCACCGGTGCTGGAATAGCCCTCGATCGGCTCCCCCGCCTGGGCCAGCAGACCGCTGTAGCCACTGCCGGCCGTCCCCACGAAGATCCCGGTGTCCGTGCCGCTCAGTTGCGCAGGCGCATAGCCAGCGTCCTCGATCACCCGCCAGACGTAGGTCATCAGCAGCCGCTGCTGCGGATCCATCGCCGCCGCCTCGCGCGGCGAGATCCCGAAGAACAGCGGATCGAACTCGGCAATCCCATCGATCACGCCCGCGTGACGGATGTTGGTCTTGTTCACCTCCTTGGCCGGATCGCCGTACAACCGCGACCAGTCCCAGCGGCTGCCCGGTATCTCGCCGATGCAGTCGCGCCCGCTCGCCAGGTTCGCCCAGAAGTCCTCCAGATCCTCCGCCTGCGGGAACGCCCCGCTCACGCCGATGATCGCGATCGGCTCCGGCTTGACAGGAACCGCGGCCGCGGCCGGGGCCGCTGCATGTCTTTCGGGGGCATCGCAGGCGCCTGCGCGAAGCGCACGCGCTGACTGCGTCCCATCGGCAGCGCCGCGGAGACCGAAGCGTCCGACAGCTCGGGGGCAGTCGCTCGCACCGTATCCCCAGCTGCTTGGCCAACACCGTCCGGTACTCGTGCAGCAGATGCTCGCTCAGCCCCGCGAGAGTCGGGTATTCGAAAAGCACCGTCGGTGTCAGTTCCAGCCCGTACATGCCGTTGATGACATTGGCGAAGGCCGTCAGGGTGATCGAATCGAAGCCGAACTCGCTCAGCTCCGCCTCCGGATCGATGTCCTCCGACTCGAGCTTCAGCAGGTCCGAGACCGCACGCACCAATGACGACTGCAGCTTCTGCTGGAGTTCGTCGTCAATTCCTTTCCGGCCCGCTTCTGATTCGTCAGCCGGTGCCGCTTCCCGCTTCAGCAGTCGGCGAGATGACGAGGCAATCGCCACGGCCAGCGACTGTCGCTCCCGCTCGCCCGAGAGCACCGTCACCCGAGGCGTCCCCTCCAGCGACAGCGCACGCGCCAGCGCCGACAGCCCCTCCGGCGTCCCCAGCGGCACCAACCCTGCGCTGCGCCACAGTCGATCCCGCGTCGCCGCATCCACCCGCATCCCGCCCTCTGCCCACAGCGGCCACGCCATCGACAGCGTGCGACCCGAGCACTCGCCCGCCTGCACCGCAGCCGCACGCAGCGCCGCGTGCGCATCCAGGAACGCGTTGGCCGCCGCGTAGTCCGTCTGGCCCACGTTCCCCAGCATGCCCGCAGCCGAGGAGAAGCTGACGAACACCTCCAGCGGCTGATCTCGCGTCGCCGCATCCAGCGCCAGCACTCCCGCCACCTTCGGTGCGAGCACCGCACGCAACTCGCTCTCCGTCTTCTTCACAAGGAAGCTGTCGCGCAGCACCCCGGCCGTGTGGATCACGCCCGTGAGCCCACCGTGTGCCTGGACCACCTCCCGCACACATGCGGCCACCGCCTCGGCATCCGTCACGTCCACCTGCCGGTACACCACGCGCGCGCCCAGCGCCTCCAGCTGCCGCAGCTGCTGCAGCTTCGGCACCCAGCACCGAACGCCCCGTCAGCACCAGCGTCACATCCGACACCGCCGTCGCGATCGCCTTGCCGAAGATCAACCCGAGGCCCCCGGCACCACCACTGATCAGGTACACGCCCCCGCGCTTCCACGGCGTCGGCACCAACGCCTGCGCCTGCTCGGCATCCTCGCGCACCTCCTCCAGGCGCATCACCTCGCGCGTCGCTGCCCGATAGCGCACGTCCTCCTCGAACGCCTGCGCCTCGGCGCTCACACACTGCGCCAGGGCCTCGCCCCCAAGCGAAGGCTCCACCCCAAGCACCTGGATCACCAGCTTGGGTGACTCCTGGCGCGCACTCTTCAACATCCCGCCCAGCCCCGCCAGCAGCGCCCCTTCTCCACTCGCGGGCACCACCAGTTGCACGCGCACCCAGCCCGACGGCTTCTCCGAGAACATGGCCTGCAGATACGCCAGCAACTGCGCGGCGTAGCCGCCGTAGCGCGTCGACAGATCCGCGCCCTCGGCGCTCAGGTGCAGGCACCGCGCCTGCGGCAACGCCGCCTTCAGCGCAGCCTCCGCATCGCCACCCACCTCGCACAGCACCACCCAATGCGCGCCATAGGACACCGGCTCAGCCGCCGGCAGTTGCGCCTCCTGCCACGTCGGGCGCAGCAGCAGCGTCTCCACCTCGCCCTTCGCAGGCGCAGGCGCAGGCGCCGCAGCCTGCCCGGCAACGCTGTCCAGCACGCGGCTGCTGAAGCCGCGCAGTTGCACGCACACCCGACCTTCGGCGTCCACCAGCGACACGTCCAGCTTCAGCACCGCATCGCCGATCATGCTGCCCTCGCTCTGGCGCACCACCGCCACCGCCTTCTCCGGCACCACCCCGTACAGCTCCACCGCCTCCACCGCGAACGGCAGCGACAGCCTGTCCTGCGGCTGCGCGAACACCAGCCCGATCGACGCCTGCAGCGCCCCGTCCAGCAAGCTCGGCGGCAACACGAACGCGGCCGGATCCGTGCCCTGCGACGGCATCTGCACGTCACCCAGCGCCATCGGTCGACCCGCCGCGTCCTGACCCACCCAGACTTGCGCCAGCACCCGGAACGCCGGGCCGTATTCCAGCCCCATCCGCGCGAACTCCGCATAGCACGCCTCGGACGCGAACACCTGCGGGCACTGTGCACGCAGCCGCCCCAGGTCCTCGAGCGGCGCATCCGCCGCCACCGCAACCCGCGCACGCCCCTGCGCATGCACCCGCGCCTCCTCCTCGCCCGCGACCTGGGTGTACACCTCGAAGCTCACCAACCCACCGTCCTGCGGCACCAGCGCAATGTGCACCTCCACCGGCGCATTACCCACCACCACAGGCTGCGCGAACACCACCTGCTCCAGCCGCACGTCCCGCGCCTGCGACGCCGCGAGCTCCAGCGCCTGCACCACCGCCGCGCGCGCAAGCTCCAGGTACGCAACCCCGGGCAGCACCCGCTGCCCTTCACCACGTGGTCCGCAAGGAAGAACTCCTCCCCGTGAACACCGAACTGAAGCGCTGCACGACCAGGCTCGAGGTGTTGCGGTGCACGAGCGGATGCAGCCGCTCGCTGACGAGATTCCCCGACGTGGCCGCCGCCAGCTCTTCCGGCACCCAGTACCGTTCCCTGGCGAACGGATAGGTCGGCAAGCTGATCCGCCTCGGCGTCACTTCGCCGTCGTACAGCCGCGCCCAGTCGAACGCCAGTCCCCGCACCCACAGCTCGACGAGCTTGTGCAGCTTGCCCTTGGACAGCCACGCATCGATGGTGCGCCCCATGTCCTCATCCGCCAGGATTGAGAGGGCGTCCTTGTCGCGCCGGATTTCGCCCCGATAGAGTTCGTCGACGCTCTTCTCGCCTGCCAGGTACTGCGCCAGCTTGGCCTTGAGCTCCTCCAGCGTGCTCACCACGCACGCCAGCCTCACCTCCATCGCCTCGCGCCCCACCTGCAGCGTGTACGCAATGCCGCAAGATCCTCGTCCGTGCACCCTGGCGCTCCACATGCGACAGCAGCCGATGCACCGCCTCGCGCAGCCGCTCCTCGCGCCGGGCCGACAGCACCACCACGGCCGGGCGCTGCGGCGTCACCGCCACCCTCGCCCGCGCAGGCTCGGCAGCCCGGTACTCCTGCACGATCACGTGCGCGTTCGATCCCCGGCACCGAACGACGAGATCCCCGCGATGCGCGGATACTCCCGCTGCGGCTCCCCGCCAGACTGACCTGCGGACGCTTCCACTCGCCCAGCGTGCGCTGCACCACGAAGGGTGTGCGCGCAAAGTCGATGTTCGGGTTCAGCTCCTCGCTGTGCAGGCTCGGCACCAGCTGGCCGTGCTTGAGCTGCAGCAGCACCTTCGTCAGCCCCGCGATCCCCGCCGCACTCTCGCAATGCCCGATGTTCGACTTCGCCGAGCCGATCGCGCAGTACTGCCTGTCCTGCGTCTGAGCTCCGAACGCCTTGCTCAAACCCGCAACCTCGATCGGGTCGCCAAGCGCCGTGCCCGTCCCGTGCGCTTCGACGTAGCTGATGGTGCGCGGGTGCACGCCCGCCTTGCGCAGTGCATCCTCGATCAACTCTCCCTGCGCCTGCGGGTTGGGCACCGTGTAGCCGTTGGTCTTCCCACCGTGGTTGATCGCCGTGCCCTTGATCACGCCGTAGATCCGGTCGCCGTCGGCCACCGCGCGCGCCAGCGGCTTGAGCAGCACCGCGCCCACGCCCTCGCCTGGCACGTAGCCGTCGCCTCCCGTCCCGAAGCTCATGCAGCGCCCGTTGCTCGCGGCGAACTGCCCCTGGGACAGCGTCAGGTACTTGTTCGGGTGCACCGTCACGTTCACGCCGCCGGCCACGGCCAGCTCGCAACTCCCGTTGCGCAGGCTGTCGCAGGCCAGGTGGATCGCCGTCAGCGACGACGAGCACATCGTGTCCATCGCCAGGCTCGGGCCGTGGAAATTGCAGAAATACGAGACGACGAAGGAGTGCTTCCGAGCGCAACGCCCGGCTCCATCTGCGCACCGTAGAGCTGGTAGTCCTCGTACATCACGCCCACAAACACGCCGACGCTGCCGCCCGATCCACCGTGGGCCGCCCGTCCCAGCGCTTCACGGGTATAGCCGGCATCCTCCATCGTCTCGTACACGCATTGCAGGAACAGCCGCTCCTGCGGATCCATCACCACGGCTTCGCGCGGAGAGATGTTGAAGAACAGCGGATCGAACCGATCCACGCCATCGACGAACCCGCCCCACTTGCTGTAGGACTTGCCCAGCTTCCCCTTCTCGGGGTCGAAGTAGCGGCTGTGATCCCAGCGCTCCGCCGGCACCTCCGTCACGCAGTCCACGCCGTGCGCGAGGTTGTGCCAGAACTCCTCGAGCGAGTTCGCCTGCGGATAGCGCCCGCTGAGGCCGATGATGGCCACATCGAGTGCACCCCCGGCCGTCGTCGGGACCTCCTCCCTGGAGACCGCCGCAAAGCGCGGCCGCCCGCGCCTTCCCGCAGCGGTCGCCTTGCCGGGCGGCGGTTCTGCCGCCGCCGCCGATCGATCGGATCGCGCAGCCTGCGCGCTGCCGCCAAGGCCCAGCAACCCGATCAGCTGGCCTCGGTGCTGCTTGATGAAGTAGCCCGCCAGTTCCGCAATGCTCTGGTACTCGAAGAACAGCGTCTTCGAGAGTGTCCCGAAGTCCTCCTCGAGCACGTTCGTCATCTGGGTGACCATCACCGAATCAACCCCGTAGCGCTCCAGCGCCGCCTCGGCATCGACCCGATCCTCCGATAGCTCCAGCGTCGCCCCGAAGAGGCGCACCAGATGACGGACCGTGCGCTCCTTCAGGACATCGGCCGGCATCACCGAGCCGTCCACCTCGATCGGTCCAGCGTCCGCCTCGGGCGCCGAAGCGACCGGCTTGCGGATCCTGAGCCCCTCCTGCTCGATGCGGCTGCGCTCACCCGAGAGCACCGTCACCCGAGGCGTCCCCTCCAGCGACAGCGCACGCGCCAGCGCCGACAGCCCTCCGGCGTCCCCAGCGGCACCAACCCTGCGCTGCGCCACAGTCGATCCCGCGTCGCCGCATCCACCCGCATCCGCCCTCGGCCCACAGCGGCCACGCCATCGACAGCGTGCGACCCGAGCACTCGCCCGCCTGCACCGCAGCCGCACGCAGCGCCGCGTGCGCATCCAGGAACGCGTTGGCCGCCGCGTAGTCCGTCTGGCCCACGTTCCCCAGCATGCCCGCAGCCGAGGAGAAGCTGACGAACACCTCCAGCGGCTGATCTCGCGTCGCCGCATCCAGCGCCAGCACTCCCGCCACCTTCGGTGCGAGCACCGCACGCAACTCGCTCTCCGTCTTCTTCACAAGGAAGCTGTCGCGCAGCACCCCGGCCGTGTGGATCACGCCCGTGAGCCCACCGTGTGCCTGGACCACCTCCGCACACATGCGGCCACCGCCTCGGCATCCGTCACGTCCACCTGCCGGTACACCACGCGCGCGCCCAGCGCCTCCAGCTGCCGCAGCTGCTCCAGCTTCTCAGCACCCAGCACCGAACGCCCCGTCAGCACCAGCGTCACATCCGACACCGCCGTCGCGATCGCCTTGCCGAAGATCAACCCGAGGCCCCGGCACCACCACTGATCAGGTACACGCCCCCGCGCTTCCACGGCGTCGGCACCAACGCCTGCGCCTGCTCGGCATCCTCGCGCACCTCCTCCAGGCGCATCACCTCGCGCGTCGCTGCCCGATAGCGCACGTCCTCCTCGAACGCCTGCGCCTCGGCGCTCACACACTGCGCCAGGGCCTCGCCCCCAAGCGAAGGCTCCACCCCAAGCACCTGGATCACCAGCTTGGGTGACTCCTGGCGCGCACTCTTCAACATCCCGCCCAGCCCCGCCAGCAGCGCCCCTTCTCCACTCGCGGGCACCACCAGTTGCACGCGCACCCAGCCCGACGGCTTCTCCGAGAACATGGCCTGCAGATACGCCAGCAACTGCGCGGCGTAGCCGCCGTAGCGCGTCGACAGATCCGCGCCCTCGGCGCTCAGGTGCAGGCACCGCGCCTGCGGCAACGCCGCCTTCAGCGCAGCCCCCGCATCGCCACCCACCTCGCACAGCACCACCCAATGCGCGCCATAGGACACCGGCTCAGCCGCCGGCAGTTGCGCCTCCTGCCACGTCGGGCGCAGCAGCAGCGTCTCCACCTCGCCCTTCGCATGCGCAGGCGCCGCAGCCTGCACAGCAACGCTGTCCAGCACGCGGCTGCTGAAGCCACGCAGTTGCACGCACACCCGACCTTCGGCGTCCACCAGCGACACGTCCAGCTTCAGCACCGCATCGCCGATCGTGCTGCCCTCGCTCTGGCGCACCACCGCCACCGCCTTCTCCGGCACCACCCCGTACAGCTCCACCGCCTCCACCGCGAACGGCAGCGACAGCCTGTCCTGCGGCTGCGCGAACACCAGCCCGATCGACGCCTGCAGCGCCCCGTCCAGCAAGCTCGGCGGCAACACGAACGCGGCCGGATCCGTGCCCTGCGACGGCATCTGCACGTCACCCAGCGCCATCGGTCGACCCGCCGCGTCCTGACCCACCCAGACTTGCGCCAGCACCCGGAACGCCGGGCCGTATTCCAGCCCCATCCGCGCGAACTCCGCATAGCACGCCTCGGACGCGAACACCTGCGGGCACTGTGCACGCAGCCGCCCCAGGTCCTCGAGCGGCGCATCCGCCGCCACCGCAACCCGCGCACGCCCCTGCGCATGCACCCGCGCCTCCTCCTCGCCCGCGACCTGGGTGTACACCTCGAAGCTCACCAACCCACCGTCCTGCGGCACCAGCGCAATGTGCACCTCCACCGGCGCATTACCCACCACCACAGGCTGCGCGAACACCACCTGCTCCAGCCGCACGTCCCGCGCCTGCGACGCCGCGAGCTCCAGCGCCTGCACCACCGCCGCGCGCGCAAGCTCCAGGTACGCAACCCCGGGCAGCACCCGCTGCCCTTCACCACGTGGTCCGCAAGGAAGAACTCCTCCCCGTGAACACCGAACTGAAGCGCTGCGACCAGGCTCGAGGTGTTGCGGTGCACGAGCGGATGCAGCCGCTCGCTGACGAGATTCCCCGACGTGGCCGCCGCCAGCTCTTCCGGCACCAGTACCGTTCCCTGGCGAACGGATAGGTCGGCAAGCTGATCCGCCTCGGCGTCACTTCGCCGTCGTACAGCCGCGCCCAGTCGAACGCCAGTCCCCGCACCCACAGCTCGACGAGCTTGTGCAGCTTGCCCTTGGACAGCCACGCATCGATGGTGCGCCCCATGTCCTCGTCTGCCAGTGCGGACAGGCCTTCCTTGCCACGCTTGGCCTCGCCACAGTGAAGCCCATCGACATTCCGGTCACCCGCAAGGTATTGACTCAGCTTCGCCTTGAGCTCCTCCAGCGTGCTCACCACGCACGCCAGCCTCACCTCCATCGCCTCACGCCCCACCTGCAGCGTGTACGCAATGTCCGCAAGATCCTCGTCCGTGCACCCCTGGCGCTCCACATGCGCCAGCAGCCGCTGCACCGCCTCGCGCAGCCGCACCTCCTGCTTCGCCGACAGCACCACCACGACCGGGCGCTGCGGCGTCACCACCACCTTTGCCCGCGCTGGCTCGGCAGACCGGTACTCCTGCAGCACCACATGGGCGTTCACCCCGCCGATGCCGAACGAGCTCACGCCCGCCCGCCGCGGCAGCTCGCGACCCGCGTCGTCCCGCAGCGCCACCCACTCCCGCGACTCCTGCACCACGTAGAACGGACTGCCCGAGAGATCGATGTACGGATTGATCTCCTTCGCATGCAGACTCGGCACCAGCGTGCGGTGCTTGAACTGCAGCAGCACCTTCACGATGCCCGCCACACCTGCGGCGAGCTCCAGGTGCCCGATATTGGTCTTCACCGACCCCAGGCCGCAGTACCCCGTGGGCAGCGCCTCGCCCTGCGCCGCCGCCTGGAACGCGCTCTTCAGACCCTGGATCTCGATCGGGTCGCCCAGCGGCGTGCCCGTGCCATGCGCCTCGATGTAGCTCACGCTGCGCGGGTCGACCTGCGCGCCTGCTCGAACGCCGACCTGATCAGCGCCGCCTGCGCCTTCGGGTTCGGCGCCGTCAGCGAGTTCGCACGGCCCCGTGGTTCTCCGCGCTGCCCAGGATCAGCCCGTAGATGTGGTCGCCATCGGCCTGCGCCTTGGACAGCGGCTTGAGCATGAGCATCCCCACGCCCTCGCCACGCACGTAGCCGTTCGCCTCCTTCGAGAACGTCTTGCAGCGCCCGTCCGGGCTGAGCATTCCCGCCTTGGTGAAGCTCACGTGCGCCTCCGGGCTGACCAGGGCGTTCACGCCGCCGACGATCACCTGCCCGCACTGGCCCGTGCGCATCGCCTGCACCGCTCGGTGCACCGCCACCAGCGAGCTCGAGCACGCCGTCTCGATCGGCTCGCTCGGCCCGTGCAGGTCGAGCAGATAGCTCATTCGGCTTGGCCCGATGGAGCTGGCCACGCCGGTGCCGGAATAGCCTTCGATCGCCTTGCTGGCCCTAGCCAGCAGACCGCTGTAGCCGCTGCTGGCTGTCCCCACGAAGATCCCGGTGTCCGTGCCGCTCAGTTGCGCAGGCGCATAGCCAGCGTCCTCGATCACCCGCCAGACGTAGGTCATCAGCAGCCGCTGCTGCGGATCCATCGCCGCCGCCTCGCGCGGCGAGATCCCGAAGAACAGCGGGTCGAACTCGGCAAGCCCATCGATCACGCCCGCGTGACGGATGTTGGTCTTGTTCACCTCCTTGGCCGGATCACCGTACAACCGCGACCAGTCCCAGCGGCTGCCCGGTATCTCGCCGATGCAGTCGCGCCCGCTCGCCAGGTTCGCCCAGAAGTCCTCCAGATCCTCCGCCTGCGGGAACGCCCCGCTCACGCCGATGATCGCGATCGGCTCCGGCTTGACAGGAACCGCGGCCGGGGCCGGGGCCGCTGCATGCCTTTCGGGGGCATCGCCATGGCCTGCGCGAAGCGCGCACGCGGCCTGCGTCCCGCAGTCGGCGGCGCGATTGATATCTGCGCGACCGCCCGCTCCGGCGCCGCCGCAACGGTATCGCCCAAGTGCGTGACCAGCACGGCCCGGTGCTCGCGCACCAGATGCTCGACCAGAGCGGCCAGTGTTGGATACTCGAAGAACACAGTCGGCGTCAACGCCAACCCGAACTGGTCATTCACGACGTTGGCAAAGGACGCCAACGTGATGGAGTCGAAGCCGAACTTGCTCAACTCGACCTGCGGATCGATCTGTTCCGGCTCGAGCTTCAGGAGTTCGGCTGCCGCGCGCGCCAGCAACGATTGCAGCCTCTCTTCGAGCGCGTCGCTGGTCGTGACCTTGACCGCTGCGTAGGCACGCTCCGTGCCACCCAACTGCCCGGCCAGCACCGCCCGGTGCTCGCGCACCAGGTGCTCGCTCAGGCCAGCCAGCGTCGGGTATTCGAAGAACACCGTGGGCGTCAGCTCCAGCCCGAACTGATCGTTCACGACGTTGGCGAACGACGCCAATGTGATGGAATCGAAGCCGAACTTGCTCAATTCGGACTGCGGATCGATCCGTTCAGGCGCGAGCTTCAGGAGTGCCGCCGCCGCCCGCGCCAGCGACAACTGCAGCCTCTCGAGCGCGTCCCCGATCGTGACCCTGACCGCTGCGGAGGCACGCTCAGTCCACCCAACTGCCTGGCCAGCACCGCCCGGTGCTCGCGCACCAGGTGCTCGCTCAGGCCAGCCAGCGTCGGGTATTCGAAGAACACCGTGGGCGTCAGCTCCAGCCCGAACTGATCGTTCACGACGTTGGCGAACGACGCCAATGTGATGGAGTCGAAGCCGAACTTGCTCAGCTCGGACTGCGGATCGATCCGTTCAGGCGCGAGCTTCAAGAGCTCCGCCGCCGCGCGCGCCAGCGACGACTGCAGCTTCTCCTCGAGCGCGTCGCCGATCGACGCCGCGGATTCTCGGACCGACCGCGGTGCCATGTCCTGCGCTGGCAGTCCGTGCGATGGGGTCGCAACCAGCGGAGCCGCAACGGTCTGCCGCTGCCGCACGATGCCGTCGCTCAGGCCCACCACGATCTGCTGGCCCAGCCCATGCGCCACCTCCGCCGGATGGCGCACGTCCACGAACCCCTGCGCCTCGAGCAACCGCCGCCAGGCCTGCGGCGTCAGTGCCGGCGAGCCCGGAATCCGCAGGGCACATCCTCCGACAGCCACCACCCCTCCAGCAGCCCGAAGGTCAGCTGCAGGAACAGGCTGTTGGAGGACATCTCGTTGATCAGCACCACCCCGTTCGCCTTCAGCAGCGCCTTGGTGTTGCCCACGGTGCGCCGCATCTCCCTGGTCGCATGCAGCACGTTCGTGGCGATCACCACGTCGTAGCGGCCGACCTCGACGCCCTGCTCCGCCAGGGACCGCTCGACGTCGAAGATCTGCGTCTTCAGGTACGGCGCCTTCGCCCGGTACTGCTTCTCCGCATGCAGCAGGAACGCCTTCGACAGGTCCGTGTAGCAGTACTCCTCGATGTGCGCGGCATAGGCCGCCAGCCGATCGAACAGCAGCGCGCTCGTCCCCCCGTCCCCGCCCCGATCTCGAACAGACGCAGCTTCGCCTGCGGGTCCTGGGCCAGCCGCGCCTTCACCGCCGCGACCAGGCTCTCCGCCAGCACCTCGTTGAAGTAGTCCAAAACCCGGTTGCCGCGGTAGACGCCTTCGACCAGCGCCATCGAACCGTTCGGGAACAACACCTCCGTCGCCGCGCGCTGTCCGCGAAGGATCTCCGGCAGCGCTCGAAGGGCAGCGTCCAGGAGCGCCACCCGGGCGCGGTACTCCGGGTCAACCTCGCGCGCGAACGCCTCCCAGCGCGACCACAGCGTATCCCTGTCCGGCGCGTCCGCCATGAGCACCCTCAGCACGCCGCCTTCACGCGCCAGATACCCGCGCTTCTCCAGCACCTCCAAGCTCTCGACGAGCCAGGGTCCGTACAGCGACGGCAGACCCACCCGGGCCTTCCACGCCTCGACGTCAACCACCGGCTGCGAGGCCAGTCCCAGCTCGCACAGCTGACCCCACAGCAACCCCGCAAGCAAGTTATCGAGGGTCTGCTTCGTCTCCGCGCTCATGTCCACCGGAGACTCGACCGCAGTCGCACGCGGCAGCACCTCCGCCACCGACGACACCCCCGGCACGACCTGCCGGGCCTCTCCCGCCGCAACGCCCATGGCCTGCGCAAACTCCGGCGTCGTCGTCTTGATGTAGATCACCCGCGACACTGGCGACGCCAGCAACCGCTCCAGCACATCCATCGCCTCCGGCGGCTCGATCGAGTCCAGCCCGACCTTGGCCATCCGTGCACGGTAGTCCGCCGACGCCACGACCCCCACGCTGCCCCAGTAACCCCAGTTCACTACCTTCACCGCGCACGGCCACGCACGCGACAGCGCCTGCGCGTAGGCGTCGACGAATGTGCATCCCGCTGCATAGTTGCTCTGGCCGACCGCCCTGTGAAGGCTCTGGCTCGAGGAGAGGAACAGAACGAAGTCGAGCGCCTCCCCGCCCGAACACCTCCGCCAGACGCACGCTCACGTCCACCTTCGCCTCCAGGCTGCCGACGAAGGTCTTCTCCTCCATCCGCATCAGGCTCTGGTCCTGCAGCACCAGCACCGAGTGCACCACCCCATGGATGACCCCGAAGCGCTCCTTGATCGCCTCGTACGCGGCCTGCAGCAAGACATGGTTCGTCGCATCCGCCGACAGGTAGTACGGCGCAGGCCCCAGCGTCCCAAGCCGCGCACGCTTGGCCTCGATGGCTTCGTCCTCCGGGCGCCGTCCGATCCAGATCACCTGAGCCTGGTACTCGCGGATCAGGTACTCGCTGAAGACTTCCCCGATGCCGCCCGCACCACCCAGCAGCACGTACCCCGCCTCGGCGATAGCCTTGGCGCGCCGGCGCAGGCAGCGTGCTCGACACGAGCTCCTGCCGATACCACTCTCCGTGGCGACAGGCCAGCGCGTTGCCCTGCGCATCCGCGGGCAAGGCCAGCACCTCGTCCAGCGACCACTCCTGCCCGGCGGGAACGTCCACGAGACGCACTCGCCAGTTCGGGTGCTCCTTGGCCAGCGAGCCCACGAGGCCATGCACCGCCGCATGCGCCGGCAGCACCTCGTCGCTCGTCCACAGCAACGGCCTGTTGCGTCACGATCGTCAGCCCCAGCGCCTTGCTGCCATGACCGGCCGAGAACAGCGCCTTGACCAGGCGGAAGCAGGCCAGCACGCCCTGCTGCTGCGCCCGATCATCTCCTGGCTGATCAGCCCCACCTCCGCGCCCGACGGCACGAACCACAGCACGTGCGAGAACGGTGCCCGCTCCTTCAGCTGCGCCGCCATCTCCTCGATGCTCCACGGCTCGGCCGGACGCAGGCACTGCGCCTGCGCATACCGCGACAGGCACGCCTGCTGCTGCGCATCGCTGCCTCCCACCACCAGCACCCGCTCCTCCTGCGAAGGCCAGCGCATACCCGTCGAGGGCGTGCATACGACCCAGTCCGCGACCAGCGTCAGCTGACCAACCGGCATGGCCGACTGCCTCGCAGGAACCTGCACTGTCGCTGCCGCTGCTTCCGGCCTTGCCTTCGCCTGCCCCGGCAGGCCCCCAGCACGCGGCTGCTGAAGCCGCGCAGCTGCACGCACACCGACCTTCGGCGTCCACCAGCGACACGTCCAGCTTCAGCACCGCATCGCCGACCGTGCTGCCCGCGCTCTGGCGCACCACCGCCACCGCCCTCTCCGGCACCGCCCCGTACAGCTCCACCGCCTCCACCGCGAACGGCAGCGATGGCTTGTCCTGCGGTTGCGCAAGGACCAGCCCGATGAACGCCTGTTGGGCTCCGTCCAGCAAGCTCGGCGGCAGCACGAACACCCCGGCCTGGTCGCGGGCCTGCGACGGCATCTGCACGTCACCCAGCGCCATCGGTCGACCCGCCGCGTCCTGACCCACCCAGACTTGCGCAAGCACCCGGAACGCCGGGCCGTATTCCAGCCCCATCCGCGCAAAGCCCGCGTAGCAGGCCTCTGCCGACAACACCTGCGAACACTGCGACCGCAGCCGCCCCAGGTCCTCGAGCGGCGCATCCGCCGCCGCCGCAACCCGCGCACGCCCCTGTGCATGCACCCGCGCCTCCTCCTCGCCCACGACCTGGGTGTACACCTCGAAGCTCACCAACCCAACGTCCTGCGGCACAAGCGCAATGTGCACCTCCACCGGCGCATCACCCACCACCACAGGCTGCGTGAACACCACCTGCTCCAGCCGCACGTCCCGCGCCTGTGGCGCCGCGAGCTCCAGCGCCTGCACCACCGCCGCGCGCGCAAGCTCCAGGTACGCAACCCCGGGCAGCACCCGCTGCCCCTTCACCACGTGGTCCGCAAGGAAGAACTCCTCCCCGTGAACACCGAGCTGAAGCGCTGCTCGGCCAAGCTCGAGGTGTTGCGGTGCATCAGCGGATGCAACTGCTCGCTGACAGGGTTCTTCGCGAAAACCGCCCCGGTACCGATGACGCCTGTGCTTGCGCTTGCGGCTTCTGCATCTGCGGCACCCAGTACTGTTCTTTGGCGAACGGATAGGTCGGCAAGCTGATCCGCCTCGGCGCCACTTCGCCGTCGTACAGCCGCGTCCAGTCGAACGCCAGTCCCTGTGCCCACAGCTCGACGAGCTTGTGCAGCTTGCCGCGCGCCACCCACTTGCCGATCGCCTCCTGCAGCTCCTCATCCGTGCTGAAGACGCCCCATGCATCCTTGTCGCGCTTGAGCTCCCCGCGATAAAGACCTTCGACGCTCTTCTCGCCTGCCAGGTACTGCGACAGCTTGGCCTTGAGCTCCTCCAGCGTGCTCACCACGCACGCCAGCCTCACCTCCATCGCCTCGCGCCCCACCTGCAGCGTGTACGCAATGTCCGCAAGATCCTCGTCCGTGCACCCCTGGCGCTCCACATGCGACAGCAGCCGATGCACCGCCTCGCGCAGCCGCTCCTCGCGCCGGGCCGACAGCACCACCACGGCCGGGCGCTGCGGCGTCACCGCCACCCTCGCCCGCGCAGGCTCGGCAGCCCGGTACTCCTGCACGATCACGTGCGCGTTCGATCCCCGGCACCGAACGACGAGATCCCCGCGATGCGCGGATACTCCCGCTGCGGCTCCCCGCCAGACTGACCTGCGGACGCTTCCACTCGCCCAGCGTGCGCTGCACCACGAAGGGTGTGCGCGCAAAGTCGATGTTCGGGTTCAGCTCCTCGCTGTGCAGGCTCGGCACCAGCTGGCCGTGCTTGAGCTGCAGCAGCACCTTCGTCAGCCCCGCGATCCCCGCCGCACTCTCGCAATGCCCGATGTTCGACTTCGCCGAGCCGATCGCGCAGTACTGCCTGTCCTGCGTCTGAGCTCCGAACGCCTTGCTCAAACCCGCAACCTCGATCGGGTCGCCAAGTGCCGTGCCCGTCCCGTGCGCTTCGACGTAGCTGATGGTGCGCGGGTGCACGCCCGCCTTGCGCAGTGCATCCTCGATCAACTCTCCCTGCGCCTGCGGGTTGGGCACCGTGTAGCCGTTGGTCTTCCCACCGTGGTTGATCGCCGTCGCCTTGATCAAGCCGTAGATCTGGTCGCCATCGGCCTCCGCAAGCGAGAGCCGCTTCAGGAACAGCACCCCTACGCCCTCGCCCGGCACGTAGCCATCGCCTCCCGCACCGAAGCTTCTGCACAGCCCTCCGTCGAGAGCATTCGAACTGCAGACATGGTGAGGTAGTTCGACGGATGGAGATTCAAGTTCACGCCGCCGGCGAGCGCCACCTCGCATTCGCCTCGCAGCAGATGCTCGCAGGCCTCGTGGATCGCCGTGAAGGAGGCCGAGCACATCGTGTCCAGCGGCATGCTGGGGCCGTGGAAGTCGAACAGGTACGACACCCGGTTGGCCACCGAGCTGAACGAGGTCTGCGGCAGCGCCTGCGTGCCCTGCCGCCTCAGCTCCGGCCCGTACAACTCGTGGCCGATCTTCGTGATCCCGGCATAGACGCCCACCCGTCCCTTGTGCAGCGCCGCCAGTCGCGCACGCGTGTAGCCCGCGTCCTCCAGCGCCTCCCAGCACGCCTGCACGAACAGACGCTCCTGGGGATCCATGGTCTCGGCCTCGCGCGGCGAGATCCCGAAGAACAACGGATCGAACTCGGCGAATCCTTCCAGGAATCCGCCCCACTTCCCGTAGCTCTTGCCCTGTGCCGCGGCCTGGTCCGGGTCCGGGTGATAGAAACCCTCCAGCGACCAGCGCTCCGACGGAATCTCGCCGATGCAATTCACGCCCTGCTTGAGGTTCTCCCAGAAGGCCTCCAGCGTCGCAGCCTTCGGATACCGCCCGCCCAGACCCACAATGGCAATGGGTTCCCGATCAGCTTGCCGACTGCCCCAGGTAGCGCGCGATGCACTGCGCACCTGCCGGACGACCACCGGACCACGCCCGCCAGAGGAGGCCGTCACGTCCCCCAGTGAGGCGACAGCCGGCGCCTTCCCAACGCCGCTCCACTGTGCACATGTCTGTGGATATGCGCCCACCAAGTAGCCGGCCAGGGCACTCAGCGTCCGGTACTCGAAGAACAGCGTCTTGGAGATCTCCTCGCCGAAGATCTCGTTCAGCGCCAGGTTGAGCTGGGACACCATCACCGAGTCGATCCCGTAGCGCTCCAGCGCCTCCTCGGGATCGATCCTGTCCGCGTCGATCTTCGCCACCTTGGAGAACAACGCCAGGAAGCGACGCAGCACCTTCTCCTGCAACGCCTGCAGGTCCACGCCCAGGTCGGCGGTCGACTCCGAACGCCGGACAGAATGCGAAGCCGTCGGCACCGTCGGCTCGATCGGGGCCCGACACCCGAGAGCACCGTCACCCGAGGCGAATCCAGCGACAGCGCACGCTCCAACGTGCCGTTTTCCCACGACGGCCCGTCGATCGAGCGCGTGCGCCCCGAGCGCTCGCCCGCCTGTACTGCCATCGCACGATGCGCCGCGTACGCGTTCAGGAAGGCATCGGCTGTCGCGCGGTCCAACTGACCCGCGTTGTCCGCCGCAAAGGCGAGACTGACGAACACCTCCAGCGGCTGATCTCGCGTCGCCGCATCCAGCGCCAGCACACCTGCCACCTTCGGTGCGAGCACCGCACGCAACTCGCTCTCCGTCTTTTTCATCAAGCCGCCGTCATGCAGCACTCGCGCCGTGTGGATCACACCCGTGAGCGGGCCATGCGTCTGGACCATTTCTGCGACGCAAGCCTCCACCGCCGCACTGTCCGCGACATCCATCTGCCGGTACACCACGCGCGCGCCCAGCGCCTCCAGCTGCCGCAGCTGCTCCAGCTTCTCGGCACCCAGCACCGAACGCCCCGTCAGCACCAGCGTCACATCCGACACCGCCGTCGCGATCGCCTTGCCGGCAAGCAGGCCCAGGCGTCCTGCACCACCACTGATCAGGTACACGCCCCCGCGCTTCCACGGCGTCGGCACCAACGCCTGCGCCTGCTCGGCATCCTCGCGCACCTCCTCCAGGCGCATCACCTCGCGCGATCGCACGTCCTCCTCGAACGCCTGCGCCTCGGCGCTCACACACTGCGCCAGGGCCTCGCCCCCAAGCGAAGGCTCCACCCCAAGCACCTGGATCACCAGCTTGGGTGACTCCTGGCGCGCACTCTTCAACATCCCGCCCAGCCCCGCCAGCAGCGCCCCTTCTCCACTCGCGGGCACCACCAGTTGCACGCGCACCCAGCCCGACGGCTTCTCCGAGAACATGGCCTGCAGATACGCCAGCAACTGCGCGGCGTAGCCGCCGTAGCGCGTCGACAGATCCGCGCCCTCGGCGCTCAGGTGCAGGCACCGCGCCTGCGGCAACGCCGCCTTCAGCGCAGCCCCCGCATCGCCACCCACCTCGCACAGCACCACCCAATGCGCGCCATAGGACACCGGCTCAGCCGCCGGCAGTTGCGCCTCCTGCCACGTCGGGCGCAGCAGCAGCGTCTCCACCTCGCCCTTCGCAGGCGCAGGCGCCGCAGCCTGCACAGCAACGCTGTCCAGCACGCGGCTGCTGAAGCCACGCAGTTGCACGCACACCCGACCTTCGGCGTCCACCAGCGACACGTCCAGCTTCAGCACCGCATCGCCGATCGTGCTGCCCTCGCTCTGGCGCACCACCGCCACCGCCTTCTCCGGCACCGCCCCGTACAGCTCCACCGCCTCCACCGCGAACGGCAGCGACAGCCTGTCCTGCGGCTGCGCGAACACCAGCCCGATCGACGCCTGCAGCGCCCCGTCCAGCAAGCTCGGCGGCAACACGAACGCGGCCGGATCCGTGCCCTGCGACGGCATCTGCACGTCACCCAGCGCCATCGGTCGACCCGCTGCATCCTGCCCCACCCGGACTTCCATCAGCGACTGGAAGGCCGGGCCGTACGCCAGACCCATCCGCGCGAACTCCGCATAGCACGCCTCGGACGCGAACACCTGCGAGCACTGCGACCGCAGCCGCCCCAGGTCCTCGAGCGGCGCATCCGCCGCCGCCGCAACCCGCGCACGCCCCTGTGCATGCACCCGCGCCTCCTCCTCGCCCACGACCTGGGTGTACACCTCGAAGCTCACCAACCCAACGTCCTGCGGCACAAGCGCAATGTGCACCTCCACCGGCGCATCACCCACCACCACAGGCTGCGCGAACACCACCTGCTCCAGCCGCACGTCCCTCGCCTGCGACGCCGCGAGCTCCAGCGCCTGCACCACCGCCGCGCGCGCAAGCTCCAGGTACGCAACCCCGGGCAGCACCCGCTGCCCCTTCACCACGTGGTCCGCAAGGAAGAACTCCTCCCCCGTGAACACCGAGCTGAAGCGCTGCTCGGCCAAGCTCGAGGTGTTGCGGTGCACGAGCGGATGCAACTCTTCACCGACGGGCTTGCCCGGGGCGAACAGCATCCGTGCCTGCGGTACCCAGTACTGTTCTTTGGCGAACGGATAGGTCGGCAGGCTGATCCGCCTCGGCGTCACTTCGCCGTCGTACAGCCGCGCCCAGTCGAACGCGAGTCCCCGTACCCACAGCTCGACGAGCTTGCGCAGCTTGCCCTTGGACAGCCACGCGTCGATGGTGCGATCCATGTCCTCGTCCGCCAGGAGTGCGAGGGTCTCTTTGTCTCGCTTGATCTCGCCCCTATATAGAGCCCATCGATGTCCTTCGCTTCCGCCAGGTACTGCGCCAGCTTGGCCTTGAGCTCCTCCAGCGTGCTCACCACGCACGCCAGCCTCACCTCCATCGCCTCGCGCCCCACCTGCAGCGTGTACGCAATGTCCGCAAGATCCTCATCCGTGCACCCCTGGCGCTCCACATGCGCCAGCAGCCGCTGCACCGCCTCGCGAAGCCGCACCTCCTGCTTCGCTGACAGCACCACCACAACCGGACGCTGCGGCGTCACCACCACCTTTGCCCGCGCTGGCTCGGCAGACCGGTACTCCTGCAGCACCACATGGGCGTTCACTCCGCCCACACCGAACGAGCTCACGCCCGCCCGCCGCGGCAGCTCGCGACCCGCGTCGTCCCGCAGCGCCACCCACTCCCGCGACTCCTGCACCACGTAGAACGGACTGCCCGAGAGATCGATGTACGGATTGATCTCCTTCGCATGCAGACTCGGCACCAGCGTGCGGTGCTTGAACTGCAGCAGCACCTTCACGATGCCCGCCACACCTGCGGCGAGCTCCAGGTGCCCGATATTGGTCTTCACCGACCCCAGGCCGCAGTACCCGTGGGCAGCGCCTCGCCCTGCGCCGCCGCCTGGAACGCGCTCTTCAGACCCTGGATCTCGATCGGGTCGCCCAGCGGCGTGCCCGTGCCATGCGCCTCGATGTAGCTCACGCTGCGCGGGTCGACCTGCGCCTGCTCGAACGCCGACCTGATCAGCGCCGCCTGCGCCTTCGGGTTCGGCGCCGTCAGCGAGTTCGCACGGCCCCCGTGGTTCTCCGCGCTGCCCAGGATCAGCCCGTAGATGTGGTCGCCATCGGCCTGCGCCTTGGACAGCGGCTTGAGCATGAGCATCCCCACGCCCTCGCCACGCACGTAGCCGTTCGCCTCCTTCGAGAACGTCTTGCAGCGCCCGTCCGGGCTGAGCATTCCCGCCTTGGTGAAGCTCACGTGCGCCTCCGGGCTGACCAGGGTGTTCACGCCACCGACGATCGCCTGCCCGCATTGGCCCGTGCGCATCGCCTGCACCGCTCGGTGCACCGCCACCAGCGAGCTCGAGCACGCCGTCTCGATCGGCTCGCTCGGCCCGTGCAGGTTGAGCAGGAAGCTCACGCGGTTCGGGCCGATGGAGCTCAGCGCACCGGTGCTGGAATAGCCCTCGATCGGCTCCCCGCCTGGGCCAGCAGACCGCTGTAGCCGCTGCCGGCTGTCCCCACGAAGATCCCGGTGTCCGTGCCGCTCAGTTGCGCAGGCGCATAGCCAGCGTCCTCGATCACCCGCCAGACGTAGGTCATCAGCAGCCGCTGCTGCGGATCCATCGCCGCCGCCTCGCGCGGCGAGATCCCGAAGAACAGCGGATCGAACTCGGCAATCCCATCGATCACGCCCGCGTGACGGATGTTGGTCTTGTTCACCTCCTTGGCCGGATCGCCGTACAACCGCGACCAGTCCCAGCGGCTGCCCGGTATCTCGCCGATGCAGTCGCGCCCGCTCGCCAGGTTCGCCCAGAAGTCCTCCAGATCCTCCGCCTGCGGGAACGCCCCGCTCACGCCGATGATGGCAATCGGCTCCGGCTTGACAGGAACCGCGGCCGCGGCCGGGGCCGGGGCCGGGGCCGCTGCATGCCTTTTCGGGGGCATCGCCATGGCCTGCGCAAAGCGCGCACCCGGCTTGCGTCCCGCCGACGGCAGCGCCGCGGAGACCGAAGCGCCCGACAGCTCGGGCGCTGCCACTTGCCGGGTCTCGCCCAGGTAACGAGTCAGCACCACGCGATGCTCGTTCGCCAGATGCTCGCTCAGGCCCGCCAACGTCGGATATTCGTAGAAGACGGTGGGCATCAACTCCAGTTCGTACTTGCCGTTGATGACGCCGGCGAAGGCCGTCAGCGTGATGGAGTCGAAGCCGAATTCGCTCAGCTCTGCTTCCGGATCAATGTCCGCCAGATCGAGCTTCAACAGATCCGAGACGGCACGTACCAGCGACGACTGCAGCTTCTCCCGAAGTTCGCCGTCAGTCGTTTCCGGGTCGACTGCGGATTCGTCGGTCGGCGCCACGTCCCTCGTCGGCAGTCGGCGGGCCGACACGACCGTCACCGCGGCCACCGTCTGCCGCACGATGCCGTCGCTCAGGCCCACCACGATCTGCTGGCCCAGCCCGTGCGCCACCTCCGCCGGATGGCGCACGTCCACGAACCCCTGCGCCTCGAGCAACCGCCGCCAGGTCTGCGGTGCCAGCATCGGCGAGCCCGGAATCCGCAAGGGCACATCCTCCGACAGCCACCACCCCTCCAGCAGCCCGAAGGTCAGCTGCAGGAACAGGCTGTTGGAGGACATCTCGTTGATCAGCACCACCCCGTTCGCCTTCAGCAGCGCCTTGGTGTTGCCCACGGTGCGCCGCATCTCCCTGGTCGCATGCAGCACGTTCGTGGCGATCACCACGTCGTAGCGGCCGACCTCGACGCCCTGCTCCGCCAGGGACCGCTCGACGTCGAAGATCTGCGTCTTCAGGTACGGCGCCTTCGCCCGGTACTGCTTCTCCGCATGCAGCAGGAACGCCTTCGACAGGTCCGTGTAGCAGTACTCCTCGATGTGCGGCATAGGCCGCCAGCCGATCGAACAGCAGCGCGCTCGTCCCCCCGTCCCCGCCCCGATCTCGAACAGACGCAGCTTCGCCTGCGGGTCCTGGGCCAGCCGCGCCTTCACCGCCGCGACCAGGCTCTCCGCCAGCACCTCGTTGAAGTAGTCCAAAACCCGGTTGCCGCGGTAGACGCCTTCGACCAGCGCCATCGAACCGTTCGGGAACAACACCTCCGTCGCCGCGCGCTGTCCGCGAAGGATCTCCGGCAGCGCTCGAAGGGCAGCGTCCAGGAGCGCCACCCGGGCGCGGTACTCCGGGTCAACCTCGCGCGCGAACGCCTCCCAGCGCGACCACAGCGTATCCCTGTCCGGCGTGTCCGCCATGAGCACCCTCAGCACGCCGCCTTCACGCGCCAGATACCCTCGCTTCTCCAGCACGCTCAGACTCTCGACGAGCCATCGCTCGTACAGCGACGACAGACCCATCCGGGCCTTCCATGCCTCGACGTCAACCACCGGCTTCGAACAAGCCCAACGCATGAAGTTCGCACCACAAGAGCTCCATCATCAGGCCCTCGAGCGCTTGCGCCATGCCCACCGGCATGCTCGCAGGCAGAGCGACCGCAGTCGCACGCGGCAGCACCTCTGCCACCGACGACACCCCCGGCACGACCTGCCGGGCCTCTCCCGCCGCAACGCCCATGGCCTGCGCAAACTCCGGCGTCGTCGTCTTGATGTAGATCACCCGCGACACCGGCGACGCCAGCAACCGCTCCAGCACATCCATCGCCTCCGGCGGCTCGATCGAGTCCAGCCCGACCTTGGCCATCCGTGCACGGTAGTCCGCCGACGCCACGACCCCACGCTGCCCCAGTAACCCCAGTTCACCACCTTCACCGCGCACGGCCACGCACGCGACAGCGCCTGCGCATAGGCGTCTGCGAACATGCATCCCGCCGCATAGTTGCCCTGGCCGGCGGCTTTGCTGATGCTCATGATCGAGGAGAGGAACAGAACGAAGTCAAGCGCCTCCCGCCCGAACACCTCCGCCAGACGCACGCTCACGTCCACCTTCGCCTCCAGGCTGCCGACGAAGGTCTTCTCCTCCATCCGCATCAGGCTCTGGTCCTGCAGCACCAGCACCGAGTGCACCACCCCATGGATGACCCCGAAGCGCTCCTTGATCGCCTCGTACGCGGCCTGCAGCAAGACATGGTTCGTCGCATCCGCCGACAGGTAGTACGGCGCAGGCCCCAGCGTCCCAAGCCGCGCACGCTTGGCCTCGATGGCTTCGTCCTCCGGGCGCCGTCCGATCCAGATCACCTGAGCCTGGTACTCGCGGATCAGGTACTCGCTGAAGACTTCCCCGATGCCGCCCGCACCACCCAGCAGCACGTACACCCCGCCTCGGCGATAGCCTTGGCGCGCCGGCGCAGGCAGCGTGCTCGACACGAGCTCCTGCCGGTACCACTCGCCGTGGCGACAGGCCAGCGCGTTGCCCTGCGCATCCGCGGGCAAGGCCAGCCCTCGTCCAGCGACCACTCCTGCCCGGCGGGAACGTCCACGAGACGCACTCGCCAGTTCGGGTGCTCCTTGGCCAGCGAGCCCACGAGGCCATGCACCGCCGCATGCGCCGGCAGCACCTCGTCGCTCTCGTCCACAGCAACGGCCTGTTGCGTCACGATCGTCAGCCCCAGCGCCTTGCTGCCATGACCGGCCGAGAACAGCGCCTTGACCAGGCGGAAGCAGGCCAGCACGCCCTGCTGCTGCGCCCCGATCATCTCCTGGCTGATCAGCCCCACCTCCGCGCCCGACGGCACGAACCACAGCACGTGCGAGAACGGTGCCCGCTCCTTCAGCTGCGCCGCCATCTCCTCGATGCTCCACGGCTCGGCCGGACGCAGGCACTGCGCCTGCGCATACCGCGACAGGCACGCCTGCTGCTGCGCATCGCTGCCTCCCACCACCAGCACCCGCTCCTCCTGCGAAGGCCAGCGCATACCCGTCGAGGGCGTGCACACGACCCAGTCCGCAACCAGCGTCAGCTGACCAACCGGCATGGCCGCCATCGCCGGTGCGACCGGCGGCGACGCCGGCTTCGTCGGCGCCGCCTGCCCCAGCACACGGCTGCTGAAGCCACGCAGTTGCACGCACACCCGACCTTCGGCGTCCACCAGCGACACGTCCAGCTTCAGCACCGCGTCGCCGATCGTGCTGCCCGTGCTCTGGCGCACCACCGCCACCGCCTTCTCCGGCACCGCCCCGTACAGCTCCACCGCCTCCACCGCAAACGGCAGCGACAGCTTGTCCTGGGGATGTGCGAGAACCAATCCCATCGACGCCTGCAACACGCCATCCAGCAGACTTGGAGGCAGCACGAAAGCCTTGGATGACTCGCTCACCTTGGACGGCAGCGCCAACTCGCCCACCGCCAGCAGCCGACCCGCTGCATCCTGCCCCACCCGGACTTCCATCAACGACTGGAAGGCCGGGCCGTACGCCAGACCCATCCGCGTGAACTCCGCATAGCACGCCTCGGACGCGAACACCTGCGAGCACTGCGACCGCAGCCGCCCCAGGTCCTCGAGCGGCGCATCCGCCGCCGCCGCAACCCGCGCACGCCCCTGTGCATGCACCCGCGCCTCCTCCTCGCCCGCGACATGGGTGTACACCTCGAAGCTCACCGACCCACCGTCCTGCGGCACGAGCGCAATGTGCACCTCCACCGGCGCATCACCCACCACCACAGGCTGCGCGAACACCACCTGCTCCAGCCGCACGTCCCTCGCCTGCGACGCCGCGAGCTCCAGCGCCTGCACCACCGCCGCGCGCGCAAGCTCTAGGTACGCAACCCCGGGCAGCACCCGCTGCCCCTTCACCACGTGGTCCGCAAGGAAGAACTCCTCCCCGTGAACACCGAACTGAAGCGCTGCACGACCAAGCTCGAGGTGTTGCGATGCACGAGCGGGTGCAGTCGTTCAGTGGCAGGGCTCCTCGCGACCGCAGCCCCCTGTGCCAGAGGCACCCAGTGGCGTTCACGGGCAAACGGGTAAGTCGGTAGGTCGATCCGTCGGGGGGTCGCACCGCCATAAAGCCGGATGCCGTCAAACGCCCCCCCTTGCACCCACCGTTCGGCAAGTCCGTTCAGCATGCTCTCGGACGGCCACACACCGACGGCACCGTGCTCGTTCGACCGCGCAAGCAGATCCGCCTTCTCGCGCTTGACCTCGCCTTGATGAAGGCCGTCGACGTTTTTCTCACCCGCCAGGTAGCGACGCAGCCTTGCCTTCAATTGCGCGAGCGTGCTCACCACGCACGCCAGCCGTATCTTCATCGCCTCGCGCCCCACCTGCAGTGTGTAGGCGATATCGGCCAGATCCACGTCCGTGCAGCCCGGCCGCTCCACATGCGCCAGCAGCCGCTGCACCGCCTCGCGAAGCCGCTCCTCGCGCCGGGCCGACAGCACCACCACCACCGGCCCTCTCGCCTGCACGACGTCTCGCACCGGCTGCCGGTACTCCTCGACAATCACGTGCGCATTGGTGCCACTGAAGCCGAAGGAGCTGATGCCCGCTCGCTTTGGCCCCACAGGCCAGGCCTGCGACCGGCCGACCACCTGTACAGGCAGACGATCCCAGGGGATGTGGGGATTCGGCTTAGCGAAATGCAGCTGCGGCGGAATCACGCCGTGCTCGATGGCCTGCACGGTTTTGATCAGGCCCGCGATGCCCGCCGCGGCCTCCAGATGGCCAATGACACTCTTGGCTGAGCCGATCAGCAGCGGCGCGTCTTTCGCGCGCCCCTCGCACAAGGCCTGGGAAGCGGCCTGCACCTCGATAGGATCGCCCAGCTTGGTTCCGGTGCCGTGCGCCTCCAAATAGCTGATCTCGTGCGGCGCCAGACCCGATCGGGCCAACGCGGTTTCGATCACTGCCTGTTGCGCCCGCTGGTTCGGTGCGGTCAGGCCGCTGCTGCTGCCATCCTGGTTAATCGCACTTCCCCGGATCACGGCAAGGATGCGGTCGCCATCGGCCTGCGCATCGGCCAACCGTTTGAGCAGCACCGCCCCGCAGCCTTCGCCGCGCACGTAACCGTTCGCCGAAGCATCGAAGGTCTTGCAGCGGCCGTCCGGCGACAACATGCCCGCGTTCTCGAACGCGATGAAGCGCTTTTCGTCCAGCAGCAGGTTCACCCCGGCGGCCAGCGCCGCATCGCACTCCCCGCCCAGCAGGCTGCGGCACGCCGTGTGCACCGCCACCAGCGAGGAACTGCAAGCCGTGTCGACGCTGATCGCCGGCCCCTGCCAATCGAAGAAGTACGCCAATCGACCGGTCGCGACCGAGCACGCGTTGCCCGTCGCAAACTGCGCGTTGATGTCGGCATCCGAGCCCTGACTCACGATCAGGGACTCATAGTCGTTGCCCATGATGCCGACGAAGGAACCAATGCGCTTGCCGCGCAGCGCCGCAGGCGCGATCGCGGCCGACTCCAGTGTCTCCCACGCGACCTCCAGCAGCAGGCGCTGCTGGGGATCCAGCAATTGCGCCTCGCGCGGAGAAATACGGAAGAACGCGGCGTCGAAGCAATTGACGTCATCGACGAAGGCGCCCTGCCAGCGAAGTGGGGGGCGATCCGCGGGCACAGTGCCGATCGCATCTCGTCCTTCAACGAGGCGTTGCCAGAACAGTTCGGGAGTGCGCCCGCCACCGGGCATTCGGCAGGCCATGCCCACGATCGCGACAGCCGATTCCGCCGTTTCCTCTGGCGGTGAGGCCTCGCGCAAGGGCTCCGCCTCCTGCCCAGCGCGCGAAGTGGGCAGCGGTGAGGACGCCGGCGGCGAGCTTTCCACCTGGCCGGCAAAGTACTCAACGATCGCCGCGGGCGTTCCGTAGCTGAACAGGAACGTCGACGGCAACGACTCGCTCATGCAGTTGCCCAGCAGACGGCGCAACTCCAGCAGTTCAAGCGATCCCAGGCCCATCTCCATCAACGGCACGTGCTCGCCGTACGCCGCTGCGCCCTCGCGCCCCAGCACTTGGAGCACCAGGCCGCGCACCTGCATTTCGATCTGCCGGCTTGTCATCGCAGGCCCGCCGCCATTGGATTCTTGCACCTCGAAACCGGCCAGGCTCTCACCCCGCAACCTGTATTCGATCAAGACTCCGGCGCCATCGTTGTCGATGTCCTCCGGCCGAAATTGCGGCAACACTTCCCGGATCAGCGCACCATGCGACGTGTGGAAATGCAGCATCGGGTCTTGCCATTGACCTTGCTCATCGCGTCGATGGACATAGCTGCCGATGTCACAGGCCGCCTTGTGCTGCGCGAAATTCATGCACCGCGTCACGCCCACCACCACATCCACACTCTCTTGCGCCGTGCAGTACGTCAGCATCAGGTCGATGAGCGCATCGCCATAGCCACGCCCCTGCATCTGCGGCATCACGTACAAGCCCAACAGTTGCACACATCGCCCCTCTGGCCGATGCAGGGATGGCAGCTCTCGATGCCCGCAACCACGCAATGCGCCGATCGACTCGATACGCTGCGAGTACAGCGCCGCAACGATCTGCCCTTCAACCTCCAACACCATCTGACCTAGCGGATGGTCCTGCACGCGCCGCTCGAGTTCCGCTGACGCAGTGCGAAGAGCTTCAGGCTGGCTCGCGCAGTCAAGTTGCTTCAGCGTTGGCAGATCCTCCCAAGTGGGGTGACGCACGATGTACGGCTTCGATGTCAGCCGATGCAGGGAAATGCGGGTGAAGTCCGCTGTCTTGGGAATGCAGCGTGACACACCGACTTCCGGAAACAAGCCGGCCTCGGCAGCGGCCATCAGAAACACCGGCGCCTCGACCAACTGCTGTCCCGAGAAGGCGTGATACGCATCGAAGTGCGCGCTCTCGGTTTGGTTCTGCAAACGTCGCACCATTTGCGGACGCAGACAATGAACTTCGAGCATGACCAGCCCGAACCCGGCAACCACAGCATGCCAGCGCCGCAGATGCTCGACCAGGGACTGCACCGCATGCGTCGCCTTGACTTCGCCGCCATCACGCGCTACGTAGACCCCGCTGTACTCCTGTCCCTGACGCCGCTGGGCAGCGGCTTCGTCTTTCACCGGCACAAAGGGCCGGTCGTGATCAAGGAAAGTGCGCACGTGCAGAATGCGCTCGGTGTCAAGAATGCCTTGTGCAGCCAGATCCACCACCAAGCGCTGCGGATCGGCAATGTCGCCTTGCACGAGGCAATGCGGCACGTCCGCCAACGTGCGTGCAGTGGCATGCAACGCCAGCGCGTTGTAGTCGATACCGATCATCGTCAGCGGGTGGGTCTGCAGTGCCTGCCCGCGGCGAGTCTGTTCGCAGACCACGCGATAGATCCGCCGCAGCAAACTCCCGTCCCCGCAGCCCATGTCGGCCACGTACCGCGGCTGCGCCTCCAATGGCGTTCTGTCGAACATGCTGACGATCAACGCGTCCAGCTCGGCAAAATGGCTCTGGTGCTGAACTCCGCTGGCGGTAACGTTGAGCGTGCGATCGATGTGGCTTTCATGTCCCTGGGCGTCGGCGTCGAACACCGCTTGCGCATGACCGAACAACAAGTCGTCCATGCAGCGGAACATTGCGGCATAAGACACCACAGTACCCAGCGCGCCGGTGCTTGACAGCAAACTTCGGCCGACCGGATGGAGCTCGAAACCCGCCGCTGTCGTGCGTCCCCAGCCGCGATGCTCAAACAAGGCGTGCACCGCGCGCCACGCGGCGGCCAAAGTGTCGTCCGTCTCCTGTGGCCTCTCGAGCTTTTGCTCACCCAGGTCGTACAACTGCGCCAGAAGTGGCGCCAGCGCGGCCCCGTCCAGCAGCGGCACCATCATCGGATGCGCCCCCGTCCAATCGACGCAGCAGCGCGCCAGCCAAGCAGGCAGCGTTGCCACCGCGGCATGCAGTGGTGCGGGGGTCAGCCCGAACGGGAGCAATGCGTCGAGTTCGTCATACAGGGCCGCGGCAGCTACGGCCTCTGCGCTCGCCGTGTAGAGACCCACGGGGGTCACGTCCACCCAGCCCAGTTCGTCCAGCAGCCGAAGCCCTGCATGCAGATGCCCGGCGTTTCCGCGGCAATGCTGCACCAGCTCTTCGAGAGACATCGGTCTCCGTGAAAGCAGGGCGAAGATTTCCCGTTGCGCGAAAGCGCGAACCACCGGCGCGGCGACCCAGCCATTGGCGAGTCCATTGACGAAATCCAGCATCTAATTTCTTCCTGAAATTGTCTTCTCTGATATTCGGCCGTCGACTCGCGAGGCCGGCAATGCACGAGGCCGCTTTGCGGATCCGATACGGACCGCGGCGATCGTCAGCTCATGTGGAGGATGTTGGCCATGCGGGACGCCAGCACCTCGGCCGCCCCTTCCATGATGGCTTCGGCGATGTCAGCAACCCGCCGCTGGCGCCAGTCCTCCATCCCGGTCCCGAGGACCCACTGGTTGAATGCCCCCAAGGCCGGTCCGCAATGAACCTGGTAGTCGGACACCAGAGGACTGCCCGACAGCGCCAGGCGCGTGGTGTGAACGAAGTACCAGCGAAAGACGAGCGCCATCTTCTGCTTGGCGCTGCGTTCGGCGGCAGCCAATGCGGCAGGGTGCGCTCCGGCGTAGTGCTCCTTGACCTCGCGCCAGACCTCGTCGAATGTCCGCTTGAAGTACTTCTCCTGAATCTGCGTCCGCGTCTTCTCGTCGATCTCATCCAGCGAGCCGAAGCGTTGATAGATCTCGTAGAGCTTGTTGGCCCGCACCGGGAACAGGAGCCCTTTCTTCAGGACCTGGACCCGGGCCCCCATCTCGAACATGTCGCCCGCCGGCGCATACGTCGTGTCCTGCACGTTGATCTGCTGCAACAGGTCCTTGACCGCATCGCTGGTGCCGGCTTCCACCGTGCATTGGTTGATCGAGCCGGTCACGATGAAGTCAGCGCCGAGGACAAAGGCCGCGGCCGCCGCGTCCGGCGTCCCGATCCCGCCAGCCGCACCGATGCGAATCGGTTCGCGGTATGCATGCTCGGTCATAATCCGATTTCGCAGCGCGATCATGGCGGGCATCAGCGCGTAGGCGACACCTTGGTCGGTATGACCGCCCGAGTCCGCCTCCACGCAGATATCGTGGGCCAGCGGAATCTTTCGGCCCAGTTCCGCTTCCTGCGGCGTAAGCTGCCCTGCGGCCACCAGCTTCTCAACGATCTGCGTCGGCGCCGGCTGCATGAAAACGGTCGCGACTTCCGGGCGAGAGACCTTCGCGATGATCCGGTTCTGGATCTCGACATCTCCGGCTGGATTGCGTGTGAGCCCCGAGAGCCGGTATCGCACAAGACTTTGCGAGACTTGCATGAACGCGGACGCCTCCACCGTGCGGATTTGCTCCCGAAGGTACAGGTCGACGACACGGTCTTCCTGATCTGGGCGCATCGGGTCCGCCAAGAGGTTCATCCCGTACGACTGCCCCTCGGACAGCGCAGCCTTGATGTAGCGGATCGACTCTTCGACCTGTTCAGGCCGAAGTCCGCCGGTGCCCAAGAAGCCCATCATTCCGCGCCGCCCCATGGCGACGACCAACTCTTTCGAGCCGACGCCCTTGTACATGGAGCCCGCGCAATACGCGTACTTGAGCTTGTACTCCCTTCGGAAGGATGCACTGCCGAGAGACCCGGGGTCTAGGCGGAGGGAGACATCGCGACGGCTCCTTCCAGGGAGACCCGGCGGGCCGCCTCGCTCGAACGATGGGACGGAAGTTTCCTGCTTTGCAATCGACATGGTCACTCTCTTCTATTTGGATTCGGCAGACGCTCCGCCCCTTCAGAACTTCACGAGATGCTTGCCATGGCGCTTGCCCTGGAGCATGCCGAAGAACGCGTCCGGCGCGTTCTGGATGCCTTGCGTGATCGTCTCGCGGTACTTCAGCTTGCCGGCGGTCACCATGGCACCAAGTTCCTTCAGCGCCTCCGGCCATGCTTCCACGTGCTCAATGACGATGAAGCCTTGGGCCTTCATCCGCTTGGTGAGCATCAGTTGCGGCTGCGCCATCGGTGTCGGCTCGCCGTTGTAGCCGGCGATCATTCCGCACAGCGCGATGCGCGCGAGGTTGTTCGCGCACAGCATCACGGCATCCAGGAGCATGCCGCCGACGTTCTCGAAATAGCCGTCGATACCGTTCGGGCACGCGGCTTCCAGCGCGCCACTCATCGACTTGAGGTCGGGGTATCGGCGATGGTCGACACATGCGTCGAAGCCCAACTCCTCAACGACTGAGCGGCATTTCTCGGGTCCGCCAGCGATGCCCACAACGCGGCAGCCGCGTGCCTTTGCGAGCTGCCCCACCACGCCGCCCACGAGCCCGGCCGCAGAGCTCACGACCACCGTCTCGCCAGCAATGGGAGCGATGATCCTGACAAGGCCGTACCAGGCCGCGACCCCCGGCATGCCCACGGCACCAAGGTAGGCCGACAGCGGCAGGCGCGTGGCGTCGACCTTCTGCAGAGCGCCGCGCTGATCCGCGTCGATGGTCGCGAACTCCTGCCAGCCCCCCATGCCCATCACCTTGTCCCCGACCTTGAAAAGCGGATGCCTCGACTCGAGGACTTCGCCTGCGGTGGCTCCGAGCATCACCTGGTCGAGCGGCTGCGGCTCGGCGTAGCTCTTGGCATCGCTCATGCGACCGCGCATGTAGGGATCGAGGCTGAGGAAATGGTTGTGCACCAGCACCTCGCGATCCCTCAATGGCCCAAGGGGGGTCTCGACCAGCTTGAAGTTGTCGGCGCTCGGCGCTCCGCTCGGGCGCGAGACAAGCAGGATCTGGCGGTTGATGGTGGGCATGGAATGACCCGGGTTCTGGATAGAGGCGCTGCCGTGCGCGCCACCGGAAGGTTTCGAGACCTCTGCGCGCTGCGCTGGACCGGATGCGGCTCGGCTTGTGCGCAGGGCTGCAATCAGGTCGGCGAGTCTCTTCGCGCCGGGGCCGAATGGGCTCAGGATGGACCGGTGTTCCGATCCGCTGCCCGGCGGCAGAACGTACTTCAGCATCGTGGCCATCGTTCCGGAAGGGCCGACGTCCACATAGCGACAGGGTCCTGACGCTTCGAGCCGCTGGACGGTTTCGCGGAACATGATCGGATTCCTGACGGTGCTCCAGAAGCCCGAGACCTCGATGCGATCGACGAAGTCCTGCCTCGTGCAACACGCCACCGCAATCCTGGGACGACGTCCGACGAACGGCACAGAGAGCGCCTCGAATCGCGCCTTCGCGGGCTCGATCCAGCGCGAGTGGAATGGTCGCGCGACCGGTAGCTCCTGATGGGCCAGTTTCAGGGACTTCAACAATGCGAAAAGCACCGGAAGATCGCCGGCCCGGGCGGAGACGACGAAGGCCTTGTCAAAGTTGATGCCGGCGAGATCTGCGACGCGCTGCAGCTCGGGCTCACTCCGATAAATCGCGGGATCACCGAGGACGGCGATCATGCCGCCAGGCTCGCATGTCTCCGCGAAGGCCCGACCTTGCTCGAACACGAATCTCAACGCCTCTTCCTCGGAGAGGCATCCAGCCGCCGTGAACGAGGCGTACAGGCCCATGCTCGAACCAACGCACATCGCCGGCTCGATGCCGTGGTCGGCCAAGCATCGGGTCAGCGCACGTTCCACGAGATAGATGGCCACACTTGAGGTCGGCACGTCCGTGAAGGGATCGGACGGCGTCCTGCGCGCATCACGGATCAGCGCGAGGATCGATTGGCCACAAAGATCACGGGCCATTTCCTCCAGCGCATCGAGGTGATGGCGAAAGCGTGCGTCGGACTCGTAGAGGTCCAGACCCATGTGGTAGTACTGTGACCCTTGGCCCGAGAACAGGAAGACGATAGGCTTGTCCTCGTTCGGGATGTCTGCCCGCTCGTCTCGCCGATGAGTCTTTTCGGCAATCGCAGTGCCGGATGGGAAGCCGAGATTCATTTGTAGAGCCCTTCCGGGAGCTGACGCTCGGCCGGCTTGGAGGTGTTGCGATGCAAAAGCGGATGCAGTGGCTTGCCGACGTCCGTCGCCTGGAGGGAAGGCACTTGCCGCACCGGCGGCACCCAATACCGTTCCCTGGCGAACGGATAGCTTGGCAGGCTGATGCGCCGCGGTGCCGCCTCGCGGCACAACTGCCTCCAATCGACCTCCATGCCCTTCGTCCACAACTCGACGAGCCGATGCGATCTGCCTGATGTCGCGCACTCTTCGATCATTGCCTGGCGTTCTTCGTCGGTAGCCAGCCCGTCCTTGTCGCGCCGGGCGGTGCCCCTGTAGAGCCCGTCGATGCCCTTCGCTTCCGCCAGGTACTGCGCCAGCTTGGCCTTGAGCTCCTCCAGCGTGCTCACCACGCACGCCAGCCTCACCTCCATCGCCTCGCGCCCCACCTGCAGCGTGTACGCAATGTCCGCAAGATCCTCATCCGTGCACCCCTGGCGCTCCACATGCGCCAGCAGCCGCTGCACCGCCTCGCGAAGCCGCACCTCCTGCTTCGCTGACAGCACCACCACAACCGGACGCTGCGGCGTCACCACCACCTTTGCCCGCGCTGGCTCGGCAGACCGGTACTCCTGCAGCACCACATGGGCGTTCACTCCGCCCACACCGAACGAGCTCACGCCCGCCCGCCGCGGCAGCTCGCGACCCGCGTCGTCCCGCAGCGCCACCCACTCCCGCGACTCCTGCACCACGTAGAACGGACTGCCCGAGAGATCGATGTACGGATTGATCTCCTTCGCATGCAGACTCGGCACCAGCGTGCGGTGCTTGAACTGCAGCAGCACCTTCACGATGCCCGCCACACCTGCGGCGAGCTCCAGGTGCCCGATATTGGTCTTCACCGACCCCAGGCCGCAGTACCCCGTGGGCAGCGCCTCGCCCTGCGCCGCCGCCTGGAACGCGCTCTTCAGACCCTGGATCTCGATCGGGTCGCCCAGCGGCGTGCCCGTGCCATGCGCCTCGATGTAGCTCACGCTGCGCGGGTCGACCTGCGCCTGCTCGAACGCCGACCTGATCAGCGCCGCCTGCGCCTTCGGGTTCGGCGCCGTCAGCGAGTTCGCACGGCCCCCGTGGTTCTCCGCGCTGCCCAGGATCAGCCCGTAGATGTGGTCGCCATCGGCCTGCGCCTTGGACAGCGGCTTGAGCATGAGCATCCCCACGCCCTCGCCACGCACGTAGCCGTTCGCCTCCTTCGAGAACGTCTTGCAGCGCCCGTCCGGGCTGAGCATTCCCGCCTTGGTGAAGCTCACGTGCGCCTCCGGGCTGACCAGGGTGTTCACGCCACCGACGATCGCCTGCCCGCATTGGCCCGTGCGCATCGCCTGCACCGCTCGGTGCACCGCCACCAGCGAGCTCGAGCACGCCGTCTCGATCGGCTCGCTCGGCCCGTGCAGGTTGAGCAGGAAGCTCACGCGGTTCGGGCCGATGGAGCTCAGCGCACCGGTGCTGGAATAGCCCTCGATCGGCTCCCCCGCCTGGGCCAGCAGACCGCTGTAGCCACTGCCGGCCGTCCCCACGAAGATCCCGGTGTCCGTGCCGCTCAGTTGCGCAGGCGCATAGCCAGCGTCCTCGATCACCCGCCAGACGTAGGTCATCAGCAGCCGCTGCTGCGGATCCATCGCCGCCGCCTCGCGCGGCGAGATCCCGAAGAACAGCGGATCGAACTCGGCAATCCCATCGATCACGCCCGCGTGACGGATGTTGGTCTTGTTCACCTCCTTGGCCGGATCGCCGTACAACCGCGACCAGTCCCAGCGGCTGCCCGGTATCTCGCCGATGCAGTCGCGCCCGCTCGCCAGGTTCGCCCAGAAGTCCTCCAGATCCTCCGCCTGCGGGAACGCCCCGCTCACGCCGATGATCGCGATCGGCTCCGGCTTGACAGGAACCGCGGCCGCGGCCGGGGCCGCTGCATGTCTTTCGGGGGGCATCGCAGGCGCCTGCGCGAAGCGCACGCGCTGACTGCGTCCCATCGGCAGCGCCGCGGAGACCGAAGCGTCCGACAGCTCGGGGGCAGTCGCTCGCACCGTATCCCCCAGCTGCTTGGCCAACACCGTCCGGTACTCGTGCAGCAGATGCTCGCTCAGCCCCGCGAGAGTCGGGTATTCGAAAAGCACCGTCGGTGTCAGTTCCAGCCCGTACATGCCGTTGATGACATTGGCGAAGGCCGTCAGGGTGATCGAATCGAAGCCGAACTCGCTCAGCTCCGCCTCCGGATCGATGTCCTCCGACTCGAGCTTCAGCAGGTCCGAGACCGCACGCACCAATGACGACTGCAGCCTCTTCTGGAGATCCTTGCCAGTGATCACCGGATCAACCGGGGATGCGCGGACAGGCTTGGGAGCCGCGTTCGAGACCGGCAACCGTGGCACTTGAGGCGCAGCCGCCACCGTCTGCCGCACGATGCCGTCGCTCAGGCCCACCACGATCTGCTGGCCCAGCCCGTGCGCCACCTCCGCCGGATGGCGCACGTCCACGAACCCCTGCGCCTCGAGCAACCGCCGCCAGGCCTGCGGCGTCAGTGCCGGCGAGCCCGGAATCCGCAAGGGCACATCCTCCGACAGCCACCACCCCTCCAGCAGCCCGAAGGTCAGCTGCAGGAACAGGCTGTTGGAGGACATCTCGTTGATCAGCACCACCCCGTTCGCCTTCAGCAGCGCCTTGGTGTTGCCCACGGTGCGCCGCATCTCCCTGGTCGCATGCAGCACGTTCGTGGCGATCACCACGTCGTAGCGGCCGACCTCGACGCCCTGCTCCGCCAGGGACCGCTCGACGTCGAAGATCTGCGTCTTCAGGTACGGCGCCTTCGCCCGGTACTGCTTCTCCGCATGCAGCAGGAACGCCTTCGACAGGTCCGTGTAGCAGTACTCCTCGATGTGCGCGGCATAGGCCGCCAGCCGATCGAACAGCAGCGCGCTCGTCCCCCCCGTCCCCGCCCCGATCTCGAACAGACGCAGCTTCGCCTGCGGGTCCTGGGCCAGCCGCGCCTTCACCGCCGCAACCAGGCTTTCCGCCAGCACCTCGTTGAAGTAGTCCGAGACCTCGTTGTCGCGGTAGATGCCCTCCACCAGTTCCATCGAACCGTTCGGGAACAACACCTCCGTCGCCGCGCGCTGTCCGCGCAGGATCTCCGGCAGCGCTCGCAGCGCCGCGTCCACGAAGTTGATCTGGGCCTGGTACTCGGGACCGAGCTGGAGCTTGCAGGCCTCCCAGCGCGACCACAGCGCATCCCTGTCCGGCGCGTCCGCCATGAGCACCCTCAGCACGCCGCCTTCACGCGCCAGATACCCGCGCTTCTCCAGCACCTCCAAGCTCTCGACGAGCCAGGGTCCGTACAGCGACGGCAGACCCACCCGGGCCTTCCACGCCTCGACGTCAACCACCGGCTGCGAGGCCAGTCCCAGCTCGCACAGCTGACCCCACAGCAACCCCGCAAGCAAGTTATCGAGGGTCTGCTTCGTCTCCGCGCTCATGTCCACCGGAGACTCGACCGCAGTCGCACGCGGCAGCACCTCCGCCACCGACGACACCCCCGGCACGACCTGCCGGGCCTCTCCCGCCGCAACGCCCATGGCCTGCGCAAACTCCGGCGTCGTCGTCTTGATGTAGATCACCCGCGACACTGGCGACGCCAGCAACCGCTCCAGCACATCCATCGCCTCCGGCGGCTCGATCGAGTCCAGCCCGACCTTGGCCATCCGTGCACGGTAGTCCGCCGACGCCACGACCCCCACGCTGCCCCAGTAACCCCAGTTCACTACCTTCACCGCGCACGGCCACGCACGCGACAGCGCCTGCGCGTAGGCGTCGACGAATGTGCATCCCGCTGCATAGTTGCTCTGGCCGACCGCCCTGTGAAGGCTCTGGCTCGAGGAGAGGAACAGAACGAAGTCGAGCGCCTCCCGCCCGAACACCTCCGCCAGACGCACGCTCACGTCCACCTTCGCCTCCAGGCTGCCGACGAAGGTCTTCTCCTCCATCCGCATCAGGCTCTGGTCCTGCAGCACCAGCACCGAGTGCACCACCCCATGGATGACCCCGAAGCGCTCCTTGATCGCCTCGTACGCGGCCTGCAGCAAGACATGGTTCGTCGCATCCGCCGACAGGTAGTACGGCGCAGGCCCCAGCGTCCCAAGCCGCGCACGCTTGGCCTCGATGGCTTCGTCCTCCGGGCGCCGTCCGATCCAGATCACCTGAGCCTGGTACTCGCGGATCAGGTACTCGCTGAAGACTTCCCCGATGCCGCCCGCACCACCCAGCAGCACGTACACCCCGCCTCGGCGATAGCCTTGGCGCGCCGGCGCAGGCAGCGTGCTCGACACGAGCTCCTGCCGGTACCACTCGCCGTGGCGACAGGCCAGCGCGTTGCCCTGCGCATCCGCGGGCAAGGCCAGCACCTCGTCCAGCGACCACTCCTGCCCGGCGGGAACGTCCACGAGACGCACTCGCCAGTTCGGGTGCTCCTTGGCCAGCGAGCCCACGAGGCCATGCACCGCCGCATGCGCCGGCAGCACCTCGTCGCTCTCGTCCACAGCAACGGCCTGTTGCGTCACGATCGTCAGCCCCAGCGCCTTGCTGCCATGACCGGCCGAGAACAGCGCCTTGACCAGGCGGAAGCAGGCCAGCACGCCCTGCTGCTGCGCCCCGATCATCTCCTGGCTGATCAGCCCCACCTCCGCGCCCGACGGCACGAACCACAGCACGTGCGAGAACGGTGCCCGCTCCTTCAGCTGCGCCGCCATCTCCTCGATGCTCCACGGCTCGGCCGGACGCAGGCACTGCGCCTGCGCATACCGCGACAGGCACGCCTGCTGCTGCGCATCGCTGCCTCCCACCACCAGCACCCGCTCCTCCTGCGAAGGCCAGCGCATACCCGTCGAGGGCGTGCATACGACCCAGTCCGCAACCAGCGTCAGCTGACCAACCGGCATGGCCGCCATCGCCGGTGCGACCGGCGGCGACGCCGGCTTCGTCGGCGCCGCCTGCCCCAGCACACGGCTGCTGAAGCCACGCAGTTGCACGCACACCCGACCTTCGGCGTCCACCAGCGACACGTCCAGCTTCAGCACCGCGTCGCCGATCGTGCTGCCCGCGCTCTGGCGCACCACCGCCACCGCCTTCTCCGGCACCGCCCCGTACAGCTCCACCGCCTCCACCGCGAACGGCAGCGACAGCCTGTCCTGCGGCTGCGCGAACACCAGCCCGATCGACGCCTGCAGCGCCCCGTCCAGCAAGCTCGGCGGCAACACGAACGCGGCCGGATCCGTGCCCTGCGACGGCATCTGCACGTCACCCAGCGCCATCGGTCGACCCGCTGCATCCTGCCCCACCCGGACTTCCATCAGCGACTGGAAGGCCGGGCCGTACGCCAGACCCATCCGCGCGAACTCCGCATAGCACGCCTCGGACGCGAACACCTGCGAGCACTGCGACCGCAGCCGCCCCAGGTCCTCGAGCGGCGCATCCGCCGCCGCCGCAACCCGCGCACGCCCCTGTGCATGCACCCGCGCCTCCTCCTCGCCCACGACCTGGGTGTACACCTCGAAGCTCACCAACCCAACGTCCTGCGGCACAAGCGCAATGTGCACCTCCACCGGCGCATCACCCACCACCACAGGCTGCGCGAACACCACCTGCTCCAGCCGCACGTCCCGCGCCTGCGACGCCGCGAGCTCCAGCGCCTGCACCACCGCCGCGCGCGCAAGCTCCAGGTACGCAACCCCGGGCAGCACCCGCTGCCCCTTCACCACGTGGTCCGCAAGGAAGAACTCCTCCCCCGTGAACACCGAGCTGAAGCGCTGCTCGGCCAAGCTCGAGGTGTTGCGGTGCATCAGCGGATGCAACTGCTCGCTGACAGGGTTCTTCGCGAAAACCGCCCCCGGCACCGATGACGCCTGCGCTTGCGGCTTCTGCATCTGCGGCACCCAGTACCGTTCCCTCGCGAACGGATAGGTCGGCAGGCTGATCCGCCGCGGCGGTCGGTCGCCGAAAAGCCGCTCCCAGGGCAACTCGTACCCCTGACAGTACAGATCCGCCAACGCCTGGAGGTTTTCCTGGCGATCAACGTGCGACAGCCCGGGCTGGGCCGTGCGCGCCAGCAGCTCGAAGCCGTAGCGCGCCAGAGCCTTCTGCGCAGCGAAGTTTCTGCCAACCTGGCCCTGGAACAGGCCCGGCAGCTTCTCACGGCCACCGATCCGGCTCATCGCGTGCAACGCGTCATCCCGGTCCTGCACGACCAATGCGCACCGATGAGCGAAGTGGTGGCGCCCGGTCAAGAGCGTACAACTCAGCGCGCACAGATCGACTGACGACCAGGCCTTCGCACCGAGCGCCCCGGCCAGGGCCTGGACACGCGCGGCCAGCGCCTCCTCTGTCTTGGCCGACACAACCAGCAGATGGAAGCGCGGCACTGACGAGGTCGGCGTCGCCGCCTTTTCCTCGTAGCTCTCGACCACCACATGAGCGTTGGTGCCGCTCATCCCGAAAGCGCTGACTGCCCCGAGCCTCGGCCTTCCCTGAGACGGCCAGGGCTTGCGCGCGCCGTTCACGTAGAACGGACTCGCCTCCCACGGAATGTAGTCGCTCAACTGCTCACAGTCGAGGCTCGCCGGGATCTCACAGTGGCGCATCGCCTGAACCAGCGCGACCAAGCTCAGCAACCCCGAGGCTGCAAACGTGTGGCCGAAGTTGGTCTTCGTTGAGGTCAGCGCGCACTGCCCCGGCCGCACACCCTCGCAGCCGGCAAAGGCTTCGTAGAGCGCGTTGACTTCGATGGGATCGCCCAGTCGCGTCCCCGTTCCATGGGCGACGACGTAGTCGATCCGGGCCGGATCGATCCCGAAGCGGCGGTGAACGTCTCGCAACAGCCGTGTCTGCGCCATGCCGCTCGGCGCGGTGATGCCGTTGGTTTTGCCGTCGTAGTTGATCCCGCTGCCACGGATCACGCCCTGGATCGGATCCCCGTCTCTTTCGGCGTGCGACAACCGTTTCAGGACAACCGCCACCACCGCCTCGCCCGGCACCATCCCATTGGCGCGCCGGTCGAAGGCGTACGACTTGCCGTCCGGGGACAACATGCCCGCCCGCCCGAGGGCCACGAACATCTGCGGTGTCAGCACCAGGTTCGCCCCGGCCGCGATCGCCGTCTCGCATTCCCCCATGCGCAGGCTCAGGCAGGCCTCATGCAGCGCCACCAGCCCGGAAGAGCACGCCGTGTTGATCGCCAGCGCGGGGCCTTGCAGGTTCAACACGTACGCCAGCCGCGCGGCCAGGATGCCGTCGTGGTTGCCGGTCACGCTGCCCTGCTCGCCCACAAGGTACTGGTAGTCGCCTTGCTCCACGCCGACGAACATACCGACTGACTGCCGGTCCAGATGCGCGCGTCCGTAGCCCGCATCCTCCAGCGCAGCCCAGGCCTCTTGAAGGAGGAGCCGCTGGCGCGGATCCATCAGTTCGGCTTCCTTGGGCGAGATCTCGAAGAACTGAGGATCGAACTCCGCCACCCCAGGCAACGCGCCCAGCCACCGGCCGTTGGTCTTTCCGGGGTCCTTCATCGGATCGCCAGCGTACGGCCGCCAGTCGAACCGATCCGGCGGGATCTCCTCCACCACGGTCCGGCCTTGCCGCAGGATCTCCCAGAGCTCCTCGACCGTGCGCGCCCCCGGGAAGCGGCCGCTCATGCCGATGATCGCAATCGGCTCATCGGCGAGCAGACTGGTGGGATCTGGTTCGTGTCGGGCCACCTCGCCGGTCGTCGCGGTGCCACGCTCCACCGTCCGATCGCCAACAGCGCCCGGCGTCTCCGTGCCTTCCTGATAGAACTCGGCCAACGGCATCGCATACTTGTCCATCAGGTAGGCCGCAAGCCGTCCCAGGCTGGGGTGGCTGAAGAACACGGCCGGCGTGAGGTCGATGCCGAAGTGGCCATTCAGGCAGCGGGAAAGCTCGGCCAGCCGAATCGAATCGAAGCCGAAATCCGCAAGGTTCTCTTCCAGCCCCAGTTGCGCGCGCGGAACGTCCAGGAGCGTACTGACTTTCTCCCTGAGGTCCCACACCACGCACGTCTCCACATCGAAACCCTTCATCTCCGGCCGTCGGCCGCGTCCCGCAGGGGCCACGGAGCTTCCGGCCTCCGCATCGGGCGCGGAGCATTCCGTCTCGTCCCCCAGACCGAGGAGCCCCCGCACCCGGGCCGGCTGCCCCTTCATTACCAGCGGCGCCGGCGACGGCTGGCCTAGCAGGCGTTCGAACAACGCCACGCCCTCCGCTGACGTCAGGGCTTGCTGGCCGCTCGACTTCAGGTACAGATCGATCCGGGCGCGGTCGCGGCCGCTCATCTGCCCGTCCTGCCACAGCGGCCAGGCGATGGCCAAGGTCCTCCCAACAACCTCGCCGCGCGCTCGGCGCTCGTCGCGGGCCTGGGCATAAGCCATCAGGAAGCGGTTGCCCATGGCGTAGTCGCCAGCCCCAAAATCACCCAGCACCGCCGACGCGGAAGCGAAGTAGCAGACGAACTCCAACGGCTGTTCGCACAGCAGGTCCTCGAGCACCAGCGTCCCCGTCACCTTCGGCGCCAGAATCGCGCGGAACTGCTCGGGATCCTTCTCGAGAAGATCGACCTCGGAATCGAGTCCCGCTGCATGCAGGACGCCGTCGATCGCGCCGAATCGCGCCAGCGCCTGCGCCAGCCCATCCCGCATGGCGTCGCGATCCGTCACGTCGGCCTGCACGTACAGCACCTGTGCGCCCAATCGCTCCAGGGACGCGAGCTGGGCTTGCCGGGAGGCGTCCAGCATCGAGCGGCCGCTCAGTACCAGGCGCGCACCATGCTGGCGGGCCAGGTACTGCGCAAAGACAAACCCCAATCCTCCAAGACCCCCAGTAATCCAGTAGGCTCCGTCCCGCCGCAGCGGCAGCGCCTGCGGTGTGCATGCCAGGTCGCGCGTCTTCGGTACATACCGCGTCTCGCCCCGATACAGCGCGCTCTGGCCTCGGGGCGCCGCCAGTTCCAGAAGCAGGCGGCGCGCCCACGCCGCGAAGTCCACGGTCTCACCCGCAGCCGCTTGCTGGCCGACCACCGACAACGGAATCGACGGCAGCACCAGCTTCATGGAGCGTCCCAGTCCGATCCAGGACGACAGGTGCGCCAGTTCCGCGTCACAGCAGCTCTGCCCGGCAAGCACCAGCCGGGCACAGTCGATCCGCCGGCGACCCAGCGCCTGCAGCAGGTGCAAGATGGGGACGGCGTCCTCCAACAGCGCGGACGCCTCCAACGGCCACAGGTACGCCAGGGCATCCAGCGGACCATGGGTGGCCGCGATCGCTTCGAGGATCTCGCCGCCATCCATCGCCGTGCCCGACCAAGCGTGCCGGACCAAGCCGTCGGCCGGAGCCGTCACATGGCCTTGCGTCACGAACACCAGCGTCGTGCCCGGCGCCTGCTCGGACACCACCTTCGCCACCGCCTGCTGGTGAGCTGGTGCCGATAAGAAGCACACCAACGTCCCAGACTGGCTTTCGCGGCCGGAGGACAGCGCCTGCGCGTCCCAGACCTCTTCGAACGTCAGAATCTCCGCGGCCTCTGCCACCTCGACGGAAGCGGACGACACGCGCGAAGGGGCCTCGTCCACCGCCCTCCGCGGTTGGTCGGGCCGTGACGTCTCTTCGCGCGTCGCCATCCAATACCGTTCTTTGGCGAACGGATAGGTCGGCAAGCTGATCCGCCTCGGCGTCACTTCGCCGTCGTACAGCCGCGCCCAGTCGAACGCCAGTCCCCGCACCCACAGCTCGACGAGCTTGCGCAGCTTGCCCTTGGACAGCCACGCGTCGATGGTGCGATCCATGTCCTCGTCCACCAGGAGCGCGAGGGTCTCTTTGTCTCGCTTGATCTCGCCCCTGTAGAGCCCGTCGATGTCCTTCGCTTCCGCCAGGTACTGCGCCAGCTTGGCCTTGAGCTCCTCCAGCGTGCTCACCACGCACGCCAGCCTCACCTCCATCGCCTCGCGCCCCCCTGCAGCGTGTACGCAATGTCCGCAAGATCCTCATCCGTGCACCCCTGGCGCTCCACATGCGCCAGCAACCGCTGCACCGCCTCGCGAAGCCGCACCTCCTGCTTCGCCGACAGCACCACCACGACCGGACGCTGCGGCGTCACCACCACCTTTGCCCGATCGGCAGACCGGTACTCCTGCAGCACCACATGGGCGTTCACTCCGCCCACACCGAACGAGCTCACGCCCGCCCGCCGCGGCAGCTCGCGACCCGCGTCGTCCCGCAGCGCCACCCACTCCCGCGACTCCTGCACCACGTAGAACGGACTGCCCGAGAGATCGATGTACGGATTGATCTCCTTCGCATGCAGACTCGGCACCAGCGTGCGGTGCTTGAACTGCAGCAGCACCTTCACGATGCCCGCCACACCTGCGGCGAGCTCCAGGTGCCCGATATTGGTCTTCACCGACCCCAGGCCGCAGTACCCCGTGGGCAGCGCCTCGCCCTGCGCCGCCGCCTGGAACGCGCTCTTCAGACCCTGGATCTCGATCGGGTCGCCCAGCGGCGTGCCCGTGCCATGCGCCTCGATGTAGCTCACGCTGCGCGGGTCGACCTGCGCCTGCTCGAACGCCGACCTGATCAGCGCCGCCTGCGCCTTCGGGTTCGGCGCCGTCAGCGAGTTCGCACGGCCCCCGTGGTTCTCCGCGCTGCCCAGGATCAGCCCGTAGATGTGGTCGCCATCGGCCTGCGCCTTGGACAGCGGCTTGAGCATGAGCATCCCCACGCCCTCGCCACGCACGTAGCCGTTCGCCTCCTTCGAGAACGTCTTGCAGCGCCCGTCCGGGCTGAGCATTCCCGCCTTGGTGAAGCTCACGTGCGCCTCCGGGCTGACCAGGGTGTTCACGCCACCGACGATCGCCTGCCCGCATTGGCCCGTGCGCATCGCCTGCACCGCTCGGTGCACCGCCACCAGCGAGCTCGAGCACGCCGTCTCGATCGGCTCGCTCGGCCCGTGCAGGTTGAGCAGGAAGCTCACGCGGTTCGGGCCGATGGAGCTCAGCGCACCGGTGCTGGAATAGCCCTCGATCGGCTCCCCGCCTGGGCCAGCAGACCGCTGTAGCCACTGCCGGCCGTCCCCACGAAGATCCCGGTGTCCGTGCCGCTCAGTTGCGCAGGCGCATAGCCAGCGTCCTCGATCACCCGCCAGACGTAGGTCATCAGCAGCCGCTGCTGCGGATCCATCGCCGCCGCCTCGCGCGGCGAGATCCCGAAGAACAGCGGATCGAACTCGGCAATCCCATCGATCACGCCCGCGTGACGGATGTTGGTCTTGTTCACCTCCTTGGCCGGATCGCCGTACAACCGCGACCAGTCCCAGCGGCTGCCCGGTATCTCGCCGATGCAGTCGCGCCCGCTCGCCAGGTTCGCCCAGAAGTCCTCCAGATCCTCCGCCTGCGGGAACGCCCCGCTCACGCCGATGATCGCGATCGGCTCCGGCTTGACAGGAACCGCGGCCGCGGCCGGGGCCGCTGCATGTCTTTCGGGGGGCATCGCAGGCGCCTGCGCGAAGCGCACGCGCTGACTGCGTCCCATCGGCAGCGCCGCGGAGACCGAAGCGTCCGACAGCTCGGGGGCAGTCGCTCGCACCGTATCCCCCAGCTGCTTGGCCAACACCGTCCGGTACTCGTGCAGCAGATGCTCGCTCAGTCCGGCCAGCGTGGGGTATTCGAAGAAAATCGTCGGCGTCAATGCCAATCCATATTGGCCGTTGAGGGTGTTGGCGAACGTCGTCAACGTGATGGAGTCGAAGCCGAACTCACTCAGCTCGACCTGCGGATCGATCTCATCCGACCGAAGCTTCAGCAGTCCGGACGCCGCGCGCGCCAACGACGAACGCAATTTTTCCTGCAGCTCGTCGCAGGACACTGCTTCGTCCTCCGCCGACTCGTGGGCTTCTCCGCGAGGACGAGAGGCCACTGCACCCGTCTGCCGCACGATGCCGTCGCTCAGGCCCACCACGATCTGCTGGCCCAGCCCATGCGCCACCTCCGCCGGATGGCGCACGTCCACGAACCCCTGCGCCTCGAGCAACCGCCGCCAGGCCTGCGGCGTCAGTGCCGGCGAGCCCGGAATCCGCAGGGCACATCCTCCGACAGCCACCACCCCTCCAGCAGCCCGAAGGTCAACTGCAGGAACAGGCTGTTGGAGGACATCTCGTTGATCAGCACCACCCCGTTCGCCTTCAGCAGCGCCTTGGTGTTGCCCACGGTGCGCCGCATCTCCCTGGTCGCATGCAGCACGTTCGTGGCGATCACCATGTCGTAGCGGCCGACCTCGACGCCCTGCTCCGCCAAGGACCGCTCGACGTCGAAGATCTGCGTCTTCAGGTACGGCGCCTTCGCCCGGTACTGCTGCTCCGCATGCAGCAGGAACGCCTTCGACAGGTCCGTGTAGCAGTACTCCTCGATGTGCGCGGCATAGGCCGCCAGCCGATCGAACAGCAGTGCGCTCGTCCCCCCGTCCCCGCCCCGATCTCGAACAGGCGCAACTTCGCCTGCGGATCCTGGGCCAGCCGCGCCTTCACCGCCGCAACCAGGCTTTCCGCCAGCACCTCGTTGAAGTAGTCCGAGACCTCGTTGTCGCGGTAGATGCCCTCCACCAGTTCCATCGAACCGTTCGGGAACAACACCTCCGTCGCCGCGCGCCGTCCGCGCAGGATCTCCGGCAGCGCTCGCAGCGCCGCGTCCACGAAGTTGATCTGGGCCTGGTACTCGGGACCGAGCTGGAGCTTGCAGGCCTCCCAGCGCGACCACAGCGCATCCCTGTCCGGCGCGTCCGCCATGAGCACCCTCAGCACGCCGCCTTCACGCGCCAGATACCCCGCTTCTCCAGCACCTCCAAGCTCTCGACGAGCCAGGGTCCGTACAGCGACGGCAGACCCACCCGGGCCTTCCACGCCTCGACGTCAACCACCGGCTGCGAGGCCAGTCCCAGCTCGCACAGCTGACCCCACAGCAACCCCGCAAGCAAGTTATCGAGGGTCTGCTTCGTCTCCGCGCTCATGTCCACCGGAGACTCGACCGCAGTCGCACGCGGCAGCACCTCCGCCACCGACGACACCCCCGGCACGACCTGCTCCACCTCCAACGTCGCGGGCACGCCGTCCGGCGTGCGGCTGCGGACGCCTTGAAGCCACACGCACACCCGGCCCTGCATGTCCGTCAGCGACACATCCAGCGTCGGGAGCGCACCGCCGGTCGTGCCGCCTACACCCTGCCGCACCACCGCCACGGCCTTCGCCGGCACCGGCCCATACAGCGCCACCGTGTCCACCGCCTCCATCGCAAACGGACGCAACGGCTCGTCCTGCGGCTGCGCGGTCACGCGCCCCATCGACGCCTGCAGCGCCGCGCCCAGCAGCCCAGGCGGCAGCATGAAGGCCGCCGACGACTCGCTCGCCTTGGACGGCAGCGCCAACTCGCCCACCGCCAGCAGCCGACCCGCTGCATCCTGCCCCACCCGGACTTCCATCAACGACTGGAAGGCCGGGCCGTACGCCAGCCCCATCCGCGCGAACTCCGCATAGCAGGCCTCGGATGCGAACACCTGCGGGCACTGCGACCGCAGCCGATCCAGGTCCTCGATCGGCGCATCCGCCGCCGCCGCAACCCGCGCTCGCCCCTGTGCATGCACCCGCGCCTCCTCCTCGCCCGCGACCTGGGTGTACACCTCGAAGCTCACCGACCCACCGTCCTGCGGCACGAGCGCAATGTGCACCTCCACCGGCGCATCACCCACCACCACAGGCTGCGCGAACACCACCTGCTCCAGCCGCACGTCCCGCGCCTGCGACGCCGCGAGCTCCAGCGCCTGCACCACCGCCGCGCGCGCAAGCTCCAGGTACGCAACCCCGGGCAGCACCCGCTGCCCCTTCACCACGTGGTCGGCAAGGAAGAACTCCTCCCCGTGAACACCGAGCTGAAGCGCTGCTCGGCCAGGCTCGAGGTGTTGCGGTGCACAAGCGGATGCAACTCTTCACCGACGGGCTTGCCGGGGCGCGCAGCATTCGCGCCTGCGGCATCGGGGCCTCGGGCGCCCAGTACCGGTCCTTCGCGAACGGATAGGTCGGCAGGCTGATCCGCCTCGGCGTTGCTTCGCCGTACAGCCGCGCCCAGTCGAACGCCAGTCCCCGTACCCACAGCTCGACGACCTTGTGCAGCTTGCCCTTGGACAGCCACGCGTCGATGGTGCGCCCCATGTCCTCATCCGCCAGTGCGGACAGGCCTTCCTTGCCACGCTTGGCCTCGCCACAGTGAAGCCCATCGACATTCCGGTCACCCGTAAGGTATTGACTCAACTTGACCTTGAGCTCCTCCAACGTGCTCACCACGCACGCCAGCCTCACCTCCATCGCCTCGCGCCCCACCTGCAGCGTGTACGCAATGTCCGCAAGATCCTCGTCCGTGCAACCCTGGCGCTCCACATGCGACAGCAACCGCTGCACCGCCTCGCGCAGCCGCTCCTCGCGCCGGGCCGACAGCACCACCACGGCCGGGCGCTGCGGCGTCACCGCCACCCTCGCCCGCGCAGGCTCGGCAGCCCGGTACTCCTGCACGATCACGTGCGCGTTCGATCCCCGGCACCGAACGACGAGATCCCCGCGATGCGCGGATACTCCCGCTGCGGCTCCCCGCCAGACTGACCTGCGGACGCTTCCACTCGCCCAGCGTGCGCTGCACCACGAAGGGTGTGCGCGCAAAGTCGATGTTCGGGTTCAGCTCCTCGCTGTGCAGGCTCGGCACCAGCTGGCCGTGCTTGAGCTGCAGCAGCACCTTCGTCAGCCCCGCGATCCCCGCCGCACTCTCGCAATGCCCGATGTTCGACTTCGCCGAGCCGATCGCGCAGTACTGCCTGTCCTGCGTCTGAGCTCCGAACGCCTTGCTCAAACCCGCAACCTCGATCGGGTCGCCAAGTGCCGTGCCCGTCCCGTGCGCTTCGACGTAGCTGATGGTGCGCGGGTGCACGCCCGCCTTGCGCAGTGCATCCTCGATCAACTCTCCCTGCGCCTGCGGGTTGGGCACCGTGTAGCCGTTGGTCTTCCCACCGTGGTTGATCGCCGTCGCCTTGATCAAGCCGTAGATCTGGTCGCCATCGGCCTCCGCAAGCGAGAGCCGCTTCAGGAACAGCACCCCTACGCCCTCGCCCGGCACGTAGCCATCGCCTCCCGCACCGAAGCTTCGGCACAGCCCCTCCGTCGAGAGCATTCGCAGCGCAGACATGGTGAGGTAGTTCGACGGATGGAGATTCAAGTTCACGCCGCCGGCGAGCGCCACCTCGCATTCGCCTCGCAGCAGATGCTCGCAGGCCTCGTGGATCGCCGTGAAGGAGGCCGAGCACATCGTGTCCAGCGGCATGCTGGGGCCGTGGAAGTCGAACAGGTACGACACCCGGTTGGCCACCGAGCTGAACGAGGTCTGCGGCAGCGCCTGCGTGCCCTGCCGCCTCAGCTCCGGCCCGTACAACTCATAGCCGGTCTTCGTGATCCCGGCATAGACGCCACCCGTCCCTTGTGCAGCGCCGCCAGTCGCGCACGCGTGTAGCCCGCGTCCTCCAGCGCCTCCCAGCACGCCTGCACGAACAGACGCTCCTGGGGATCCATGGTCTCGGCCTCGCGCGGCGAGATCCCGAAGAACAACGGATCGAACTCGGCGAATCCTTCCAGGAATCCGCCCCACTTCCCGTAGCTCTTGCCCTGTGCCGCGGCCTGGTCCGGGTCCGGGTGATAGAAGCCCTCCAGCGACCAGCGCTCCGACGGAATCTCGCCGATGCAATTCACGCCCTGCTTGAGGTTCTCCCAGAAGGCCTCCAGCGTCGCAGCCTTCGGATACCGCCCGCCCAGACCCACGATGGCAATGGGTTCCCGATCAGCTTGCCGACTGCCACAGGTAGCGCGCGATGCACGGCGCATCCGATCCATTTCCGGCCAATTGCTCTCTGCCTCGACAACGACCTGCGCCTTCCGGACACCGCTCCACTGCGCACACGTCTGCGGGTACTCGGCCGCCAAGTAGCCGGCCAGGGCACTCAGCGTCCGGTACTCGAAGAGCAGTGTCTTGGGGATTTCTTCGCCGAAGATCCCGTTCAGTGCCAGATTGAGCTGGGACACCATCACCGAGTCAATCCCGTAACGCTCCAGCGCCTCCTCGGGATCGATCCTGTCCGCGTCGATCTTCGCCACCTTGGAGAACAGCGCCAGGAGGCCATGCAACACCTTCTCCTGCAACGCCTGCAGGTCCACGCCCAGGTCGGCGTCCGACTCCGAACGCCGGACAGGGCGCGAAACCATCGACACCTTCGGCTCGATGCGGCTGCGCTCGCCCGAGAGCACCGTCACCCGAGGCGTCCCCTCCAGCGACAGCGCACGCGCCAGCGCCGACAGCCCCTCCGGCGTCCCCAGCGGCACCAACCCTGCGCTGCGCCACAGTCGATCCCGCGTCGCCGCATCCACCCGCATCCGCCCTCTGCCCACAGCGGCCACGCCATCGACAGCGTGCGACCCGAGCACTCGCCCGCCTGCACCGCAGCCGCACGCAGCGCCGCGTGCGCATCCAGGAACGCGTTGGCCGCCGCGTAGTCCGTCTGGCCCACGTTCCCCAGCATGCCCGCAGCCGAGGAGAAGCTGACGAACACCTCCAGCGGCTGATCTCGCGTCGCCGCATCCAGCGCCAGCACTCCGCCACCTTCGGTGCGAGCACCGCACGCAACTCGCTCTCCGTCTTCTTCACAAGGAAGCTGTCGCGCAGCACCCCGGCCGTGTGGATCACGCCCGTGAGCCCACCGTGTGCCTGGACCACCTCCCGCACACATGCGGCCACCGCCTCGGCATCCGTCACGTCCACCTGCCGGTACACCACGCGCGCCCAGCGCCTCCAGCTGCCGCAGCTGCTGCAGCTTCTCGGCACCCAGCACCGAACGCCCCGTCAGCACCAGCGTCACATCCGACACCGCCGTCGCGATCGCCTTGCCGAAGATCAACCCGAGGCCCCCGGCACCACCACTGATCAGGTACACGCCCCCGCGCTTCCACGGCGTCGGCACCAACGCCTGCGCCTGCTCGGCATCCTCGCGCACCTCCTCCAGGCGCATCACCTCGCGCGTCGCTGCCCGATAGCGCACGTCCTCCTCGAACGCCTGCGCCTCGGCGCTCACACACTGCGCCAGGGCCTCGCCCCCAAGCGAAGGCTCCACCCCAAGCACCTGGATCACCAGCTTGGGTGACTCCTGGCGCGCACTCTTCAACATCCCGCCCAGCCCCGCCAGCAGCGCCCCTTCTCCACTCGCGGGCACCACCAGTTGCACGCGCACCCAGCCCGACGGCTTCTCCGAGAACATGGCCTGCAGATACGCCAGCAACTGCGCGGCGTAGCCGCCGTAGCGCGTCGACAGATCCGCGCCCTCGGCGCTCAGGTGCAGGCACCGCGCCTGCGGCAACGCCGCCTTCAGCGCAGCCTCCGCATCGCCACCCACCTCGCACAGCACCACCCAATGCGCGCCATAGGACACCGGCTCAGCCGCCGGCAGTTGCGCCTCCTGCCACGTCGGGCGCAGCAGCAGCGTCTCCACCTCGCCCTTCGCATGCGCAGGCGCCGCAGCCTGCACAGCAACGCTGTCCAACGAGCCTTGCTGACGCGCCGATTTGAGAATGGTCAAGGCTGCGTCCAAAGATAGACGCTTAGCTTCTACCTGACCGAACACGTACTTCAACAAGTCATTCATGACGTCAACAGCTCCCTGTATTTCTCGGAACGCCTATCAACTCAGCCGATGTCGATGGTCAGGATCGATCGCCTCGGTCACGCCGCTTCCAGGGCAAGACGGCACAACCGCTACGCCGCACCCTTGTTTGGCCATGCGAGTCGCGACTGAAATCACGCCATCGTGGCGTCGTACTCTCGAATCTGCTGGATCAATCGCGTCAACACAGTGCCAGGACCGATTTCGTGGAATTCATCCACACCGGACTCGGACATGTGCCGCACACTCTGCGTCCAAAGCACGGGGCGAGAAATCTGCCTGACCAGGAAAGCGCGCACGGTCAACGTTGGATCGCCGGCAGGATAGGGACGCCCAGTCACGTTGGAGATGACCGGCAGCAGGAGCGGCTCGAAACTGAAGTCGACAAGGAAATCCTGGAACGCCCGCGCAGCGTCGATCATGTAGCGCGAGTGGAAGGCGGCACTGACCGGAAGCGGCACGCAAGCGTCCGCCTCCTTCTCGAGCAGCCGACAGGCCAGCGTCAGATCGTCCTTCTTTCCGGAAATTACCGTCTGATTGGGCGCGTTGTAGTTGGCGACATCAATTCCAGCGAGGTCAGCCCCCCGAAGAATGGACTCGACACGAGCCGCACCAGGCCCTAAGACAGCCGCCATGCCGCCGGATTTGACCTGACCCATCAGTTCTCCCCGCTTCTGGACCAGACGCAGCCCCGTCAACAGATCGAAAGCACCAGCCGCCAGCAAGGCGTTGTATTCGCCCAGACTGTGTCCTGCGACGATGCCTGCATGCTGCCCTCGGGATCGCGCCGCGTAGTAGTGCAATGCATTGACGACAAACAGACTTGGCTGGGTATACCGGGTCTCCATGAGTTGGCTCTGAGAAGCGTTTGCGCAGAAGTCACGCATGGAGTAGCCGAGCAACGCGTCCACCTCTCTTTCGATCGACACGTACTCCTTCACTTCGTCGAACAATCCCGCTCCCATTCCCTTCTTCTGGGAGCCCTGCCCTGGAAAAACGAATGCATGCATTGAGAATCCTTTAACTGTCTAGTTCATTTCATCTGGGAATTGCGAGTCAGGAGCCCGAAGCCACATGCACCGGGCATCTTCCGGATAGCGCCGGCGTTCTTGTGGAGCCCGCGACATGCGTATTCAAACTGCTCGTCCGCCTCGAAAGCACGAGTCGCATGCCACCTGCCGGCCGCATGGTCGTGTGCATCAACAAGCCAGGCTCGGCTTGGCCGGGCGCAGGCGTGAGCGAATAGCGTTGCAGCAGCAAGGCGAGCGCCAGCTTTATTTCCATGCTGGCTAGGTTGTTGCCAATGCATACGCGCGGGCCGATCCCGAAAGGGAAATAGCTTCCTCTGGTGATGTTTTCCGCGTTCTCCGGATTGAATCGCTCGGGATCGAAGCGCAGCGGATCTTCGAACCAGCGTTCGTCGCGTTGTACGACGAACGAAAGGATGGAGACCAAGGCCCCCTTGGGCACCAGCCATTCGCCAACCTGCACGTCCTCCGTGGCCCTGCGAACGATGACGCCGGTCGCCGGGGAATACAGGCGCAGCGTCTCTTTGACAACCTGATCCAGATAAGTGAGCCGAGCCATGTCGGCGAATGTCGGCTCGCGTTGGCCGATCACTTCATCGATCTCGACCGAAGCGCGCTCCTGGACATCAGGGTACTTGGCAAGCACCCAGGCCGCCCAGCACAGGCTCGTGGCGGTGGTCGAGTGGCCGGCGAGGAAGACCGCCATGCTCTGGTCCCGCGCTTGCCGATCCGAATCCTGGCCGTCACCCCTCCCGTCGCCGGATAAAGCCAGCAGCGTCCCAAGAAAATCGTCCTGCTTCGATCCTTCCGCGCGGCGCCGACGAATCTGTGACGTGACAAAGTCGTTCAGCACACCCATCGCCCAACGCTTTTCAGCCTTGCCGGGCAGCGGCAGCCAGTCAGGCAAGGTCATGGGCATCCCCATCTCCGCAAAGGAGATCTGACTCCACAATCGAACGGCCTTCTCGATCTCCGCTGTATCCTGCTCCACCCGGCCTCCAAACATGGTGCGCAGCACGGCGTCGATGGTGAGCATGTTCATCGCATGTTCGAAGTCCAGAGAGGTTTCGGTGGGCAGCCGGTCCAGCGATTCACGCGCCGCCTCCACCACTTGTCCGGCGTAGTAATCGAATTGCTTGTTGCTGAAGCTGGGCTGAAGAATTCGCCGCTGCTGGCGCCACTCTTCGCCCTCGGCGATCAAGACGCTTCGCCCATGCAGTTGAGAATGCACTTCGATGATGCGCTCGTATCGGACGAATGACTTGGCCTTCTCGACCAACACTTCCCGGATCAGCGCGGGATGCGCGAAGGCATAGAGGTCGCGACTCGTCAGCCGCATATAAACAGCATCACCATAGCGACGATGCGTTTCCTGCCAGAAGTCGAGATAACGGCGCCGCATCTCACCCAGCAAGCTGAAACCAAACCATCGGCCCTCGGGGCCCGGCGGTCGTAGAAGCGTCATTGGGTGCGTCCTCCGTAAGTTGGTCTAAAACCTGAGATCCAGCATCAACACTGATTCGCAGCAGGTGCGACCTGCTGCATTCGTCGTTGTGTGCGCTGTGAAGATCGATGGCACATTGAGCTGCACGCTCGCTGGCCGTCCAATGCCATGTGACCAATGCACGAGCCAGGGCCGGATACAGCTCGCAAGGTGGGGGATCGAACGGCTCCCAATCGAGATGACGCCATGCGAACGCACGCGCACGCCATGCTTCGTATCAAGGTGAGGGGCGAGCCCAACCAGTCTGCCGCGCTCGCGACTGCAACCAACAACCCGGCGGCCAAAGGCCTGCGTCACACCCCCGCCCCCCCGGGCATCGCGATAGGTCATCGGCTTCACACCCCACGCCACCTTCGTGACGCGAGGTGCCACATTGGGCGCGGTGGTGCGGCTTGCGATCACTGCCGGCCTCATCAATCCACTGCAGCCCGCCATGCAGGCCTCGCTCAAAGACGCCCCTGCGCGAACGAATAGTGAGATGGCGCTCGACCGCATCCTCCTCGTGCAGGGCACCGCCCTCCCCCGAAAGATCCTTTCCCGGACGCTTGCCATTGGCGGCGGCACGAGACGCTGGCGCAGACGATGGGATTGGCAGGCCACCGACGCGTAGCGTTGCCTGCGCCAACTCTCATTGACCGAACTGCGCGGTGCTGCGTAGTTGGATCTATGCTGTGTCAGCCTGGATGAAGCCGTTGCACCCCACTCTCCGAGAGGGTGCACACAGACCCCAACTCCACAGACCGAGGCAACCTCGGCAGCAAGCGCCACCGCCTCGTGAGCCGCTAGGACACCCCGCCGATCTTCTACGTGAAGGGAATTAATCGCCACGATTCGGCGACCTTCGAGCAATTGCTCGATATGCCGCAGGGCTGGCCCTTGCGATAGCCTGCCAAGCTGCGCGGCCGACAAGGAGTCGACCATTCGCACTGCCGCGCGCATCAGAAGCGCCGCAGTATCAAGAACCGCATCGCCCGAATAGACATTGGGCGCAACCGGCTCGAGCTCCATGGCCAAAGCATCGAATGCGTGCTTGGCTGGCCGCATTCAGTAAGTTGCACACCCAATGCCAACGCCGCATCGGCATTCATTTGGCTTGGCCTTCCCTGGCTTGCTGTGTTATCCACATTCGTACTCTGCATCCGTCTGTTAGTTGTTTTAAGAGGGCACCGGAATAACGAACTGCGATGCTAGCATGGCACGAATAGAAATGTCACATATTCAATATCGAGCTTAATGAGTCGAGAGAACTTATGTTTTCACACCTGCCTCGCAATTCAAATAAGTTGCTCTCGACCCTGGCAATCACCCGGCATCCAAGTCGTCCGTCAGCCTGTAGATAATCAATTGGCATTACCAGCAAATAGAATTAGGAAAGAATTAGAACGCGCTGGCCTTCATGTTTCAGGAGGGGGGGAGAATCACGATGACGCGGACGGGGCGAAGTACTCTTTAGGCCGGTTCCTGAATACACAGCACTTGAAGCACAGGCCATTGCCCTACTAGGCTCTTTCACTACAAATGCAGCACCCAGAGGACCGCAATGTCGCCCAAGGGAAACTCAGTTCACCCTGCCGGCGCGCTATATAGTCAACGCCCGCCACTACCACAAGGCCGCGTTCTTGGAATAACTGTCACCCAAAACAGCCGGCCCGCATATGACATGATCGTGACATCCTGCGCTCGGGAGCTGAAAAATTCAGCTGCAGCAATCGCCTTGCTCCTTGGCAGCAGGCATGGCTGATTTCCGTTGTAATCCGGCGGCATGAGAGTTTTCGCGCTATCGGACATTCACGTCGACTATGAAGCCAATGCGCGCTGGGTCGAGTCACTCTCCCGAAGCGACTACCGCGACGATGTACTGCTTCTAGCAGGGGACGTCTCTGACTCTGTGGTGCTGCTGGAGCGTTGCCTGCGCCAATTTGCAGACCGCTTCAAGCACCTGCTGTTCGTTCCTGGCAATCATGAGCTTTGGGTCGTCCGCGATGGCGCCTGCAGCGACTCATTCGACAAGTTCGAGATGGTTTGCGAAATCGCGCGACGCAGCGGCGCATCCATGGCCCCCTTCCGCCACGGCCAATTGACCATCGTTCCGTTGCTTGGCTGGTACGACTACTCCTTCGGTGAGCCGGATTTGGCGCTCCTCCAGACATGGATGGACTTTCACGCTTGCCGCTGGCCAGGCGCTTGGACGTCTTACGATGTGACCTCGCATTTTCTGCAGATGAATCGGTACCAGCGGCGCACGCCCGACGAGATCATCATCTCGTTTTCCCACTTCGTGCCCCGCATCGACGTGATGCCCAATTTCATCCCCCTCCAACACCGCGGTATCTTTCCTGTCCTAGGCACACACCGTCTGGAACAACAGGTACGCGAACTGGGCTCTGCGATCCATGTCTATGGGCATAGCCATGTCAACCGATGCGTGCAGCTCGACGGGACGGCGTATGTCAACAATGCGTTCGCCTATCCGCGTGAAGTGCACCTATCCCAGAAAGCGTTGTTGTGTCTGTATGACTGCCCATGAGTTGTGCCCTACATCAAACAACGAGCCAAGGGATGCTCTGACGCCACCCAGCCGTTGAATTGATCCGTAGTTTCTTTTTGTCGCCCGGATCAGGGTGGCATGCGAGAAACCGAAGGAAATTCCATAGAGAGCACGGCAAGCGAGATCTATCGCGATTTCAACGCGATATTGATATGCGGCCGTTCACCGAATATGCGGCCCGGGCGACTTGACATCTACCAGCTCCTGCGCCCGACTCCTCCCTACCTCCCTCCAGCGCCCGGCCATGCGTTGCGCATCAGTCTGTACGGAAGGCATGCGCGCGACGAAGCGCTCCACCCGAGCGGCCAGTTCGCCCTGACCGTGCCTTCGAAGCGCGTCAGCGGTCGCCCGCCAGTCCACCGCGACCTCCTGCCGCGTGCGCTGCATCGCCTCCTTGCCGGCATCCCGCGTACCCTGCCTCGCCTGAAGCGCGTGGAGCACGCTGTCCAGCTTGGCACGCATGAAGGTCGAGGTCTTCGGCGCTCGACGCCCTGCCCGCTCGCCCATCGGCAGTTGCCCGAACGCGCGCAGCGCGCGAAGCCGATGATGGATCGCGTCCTTGTACGGCTTGCGGACCTGCCCCCGCACCTGCCGCGGCGTCGCATTGGCGGCCACGCCCTGCTCCCGCATCAGCGCGGCGAACTGCTCGCGCCGTTGCCTCAGCGTCTCCTTGCGGATGTACAGGCGCTGGCCAGGCTCGAACTCGTGCTCGCACTTGACCGCCAGATGCACGTGCGGATGCGGCTGGTCGGTGTGCAGCACCATCGCATAGCGATGCTGCAGTGCGAAGTTCTCGCGCGCGAACACGCGCGCCGCCGTCAGCACCTTCTGCGGCGGCGTGCCGGCCGGCATCGACAGCACGATGTCGTGCACGAGCTTCGCCCGGGTGTCCTTCTGCCCCTCGGCCGGCCTGGGCTTGTACTGGCTTCTGCAAAGTTCGAGCTGCCAGTCGGTCACGACCTCCCTGGGGGCGCCGCGCCCCTGCATCGCCGGTCCCTCGTCGATCTCGATGGGCAGCTTGCCGTGCCGGCTGATGTAGCCCAGATGCGCCTCCACGCCGCCCACGTCGCGCCCGCCGCCGGAGACCTTCACCATCACCTCGGGCGTGCGCCCCACCGTGCGCTGGACCTGCGTGATCTCGCCGGACCCGAAGCGCAGGGTGCCGCCGGGCCCGCGCCGGCCGTAGCTCACGATGTCCAGCGCCATGTCGCGCACGCCGTTCGCCGGTCCGCGATCAGTACGTGCCAGCCGTACCGTCCGCTCAGGCATGGTCCGCCTCGCGGCTGCCGGTCTCCCAGCTGATGAGGTTGCGTTGCACGATGGAGGCCGTGGCCTCGCGCACCGCCTCGATCTCTCGCCGGGCCAGGGCGATCGCATTGCGCAGGTCCGAGGCCCATGGCTCCGTCACGGTGTTCGGCATGCCGAACATTCGGAGCTGCCGTCCGAGCGCGGCCAGTTGCGCGCAGCTCACCCTGAGCTGATCCAGTTCTCTCGGGGGCAGTACGGTCGATCCATGGACATGGTTGTGGATCAGCATGGCCAGGTAGCTGCCGGTTTTCATTCCCCGAGCCTCGGCCCTCTCCGACACCCGGGCTCGATCCCCTTCGCGAAGCCGTAGCGTGACGCGCTCTCCCGCAAGGCAGCCGGTCCCCGATGTTCGAGCGCCTCGCGAGGGGACCGATCCGGATGCCGCTGATGCATTGGCCCGCAGCACCTCGTCGACGACACGGGCGAGCAGACCGGACTCGCTGAGCTGATGACGTGCAGCCAGCGCCGCAAACCGTGTCCGGACGTCTACCGGCACCCGGGTCCCCATCACGCTTGATCGAGAGGGTTTGGTCATCGCAACGCCATGGCTGTTAACAATGTCTGACGGCAGTCTATCCTGCCCTCATCACCGCACAAGGCCTCTGCCCTAGCAATTTCAGCGTCGCGCTACAAACATCACCTCGAGACCGCTCGATGCTCAGCCGCCTTTCGCTCGCACGGAAGCGCTTCACGGGACACATCCACGAGCTCTTCACCGCTCTCAAAAGAGGAGGCCGCAATCACTGACAGGCGTTTGTGAGGCCACCGGTGTTCGGCATGCCGAACACCTAGGGAGGGAGAAGGCGGGCAATCCAGCATGACCCAATGAATGCGCGAGCAATTCGATCAACAGCGCATCCGCCTCGCTTCGCAGCATGGCGTTGTGGCGCAAGCAACCTACTCGCGCAACGTGAACACCACCGACAGGTAGGACACCGGCTGAACCTCGATCGCCTCGATGCCGTGCAGCGCCGTCGCATCGAACAGCAGTGAGTCCCCCGCCCTCACCTCGACCACCTTGGCGCCATAGCGGTAGCACACCTCACCTGAGAGGAAGTACAGGAACTTCAGGCCCGGGTGCTGAAAGGTCACATAGGGGTCGGCCCCCGGAAGCAGCGTGACCAGATACGGCTCGACGAAGAGGTTGCCCGACAGCAGGTGGCCCAGCAGCTCGTAGCGGTAGTCCGCCACCGCGCCGATGCGGTCGACCAGTACACCGTGTCCTGCCCGCACATGGCAGAAATCCGTGCGCCGCGCCTGATCGCTGAAGAAGCGCGAGACCGGCACGTGCAGGCCTTGCGCGAGTCGCTCCAACGTCTCCACCGACGGCGAGACTAGCCCGCGCTCGATGCGCGAGAGCATCGAGGAAGAGATCCCCGACGCCAAGGCCAACGCACCGCCGGACACACCCGTCGCCATGCGCAGCGCCCTCACCTGCGCGCCGATGCGCGCTGCTGACAGGCTGCGCACGACAGGCGCTGTTTGCCGCGGCCGGACACGCGTCACCGAAGCCGGTAGACGCAGCGGACGAGTTGTTGGCAGCGGCGATGGAAGCAGTCTCGTGGACATTTGGCATACCTCTCAAAACGGTAACCATATCCCGTGATATTTTATCCCGTGGTGCTGTATTCCTTTAAAACTGACCATCTCCATATGGCGATTGGGGTCTCAGCAGGCAGGAAGAAAGTATCGGAGCTTGTGCTTTTTGGCGATGCGGTGCGTGAGCGCCGGAAGGCCTTGGGCTATTCTCAAGAGGCATTCGGGGACGCGTGTGGTATTGACCGCAGTTACATCGGCGGCATAGAGCGAGGCGAACACAATCTTGCGCTGGTCAACATTCTCAAGATCATTGCGACCTTGGAGCTCCAGCCATCTGAGTTCTTTCGGGCGCTCGACACACCACGCAAGAAACTGAGGTCTGGCTGAGAGCAATATCTTTGGATCGCTTGGAGCTTGCCATCTGCAGCGAGCTGCCAAGGGCAATTCACTACCAACCTGTCGATCGGTCTGCGCATGCCGACTCTAGGGGGCCTTATTCGTGAACAATCTTGGTCACCTTATTGCCGCACTGTCGAAAGCGGCTTGGCTCACTCGGCGATCGCGGCCCACAACTCACCCTCGTAGCCTTCGCGCAGTTCAATCTCAGCGACCACAAACGCTGCGAAGTGGTCGGAGTTAACGCCTGGCGCAAGGCTCTCCGTAGACATCGCCCGACTCGCCGGAGTCCCTGCACGGCATTCGACTTGCATAGGAACCTTCACGATTCGCACTGAAGCTAACCTGCAGCCGACAAGCGCCAAAGCAACAGGCACCAAACAGCCCCATGGAGCGCAGATCGCTTCATGGCTGCACCTCCCTCAATCACTCGTCAATGCGCAACTGCGCGCTTGCGCAAACATCGCAAGACACGACCGCCGGCGTCGCGAGAATGCCCTGCGTCCGTGCCTGATAGTCGAGCGCGCAGCAGCCTGCGCCTTCTTCGCCTCGGCCGCGCGGTTATTGGTAAAGTCACGAAGCCTTCCGTCGCATCGCCGCAGGCCATTACCGCCGCTCGCGCATCGTCACGCTGCGGCACCGACGTGGCCGCCTTCTATCGCGCGCCCGCCCACGCCCAACCGAGCGCCACCAATAAGGCCTACGTCGGGCTCATTGCTCAGCACCTTGTAGGCTCGGGCTGTGGCCGCCTTGCACTCGGCGAGCTTCAGCCGCTTCGCTTCGTTGACACATTCTGCGTGAAGAAACCGAAGTGATTCGCGCCGTGTTCGGCGGCCAGCATGAAGCCGCCCAGGTGCTGCAGGCTCAGCGTGCCCGCCCCATCCATGGGATGCCGCGCACCTGCTCGGCGCACTCGGCCTTGAAGCCGTGGATCACGTCCTCGGCAGGGAGGCGCACGCGCCGGCGCGATGTGCGAGAGCTGACCTGCCCCCTTCAGGCGCACCAATGTTGAGTTAGCGAGTCCAAGGTTGTGGAGACTACTTGATCTCCGGTGATTGCCTTGCATCGCCAGCGCGCTAGCGATGCAAGGCCGCAATCAACGTCTGGCCGCTTGGCTATACACGGCTCTGACGGGCCGCAGCGGTACCGCCTTTATTCTGCCGGCCGGCCCGGCGTAAAGCTGGAAAGACGCGCACCGGCGGGCAGCGGAATGACCGCAGCGCCCTTGAGTTGACGGATGTTGCGGGTCTGCGCGACCGAGGCATTCCACGCATCGCGCGGGTTCTCGCCGAACAGCTCGGCAGCGGATGCCGGATCGAGATCCGATTCGAGGAACGCCGCGACCAGTGAATTTGCGAGACTCGCCTGCAGCTCGTTGGCCGCGTACTTGCCGGCCATGTGGAATTCGCGCATGACGGCCGACACGACCGGCTTGCCGCGCGATTGGCCGGTGCGTTCCTTGTCGTGCAAATGGATGACCCGACGACGGCCCCACGAAGTGAACGCGGCCACGCGGTCCCACTCCATGAACTGCGCCTCTCGTGTCATGCCGTAGAAGCCGAACGCGAAGGCGTCACCCGGATGGCGCTTGAGGATGTGATACGCGACCGGCGCACCCCATTTGTCGAACTCGATGCCCTTGCGGATGTCCTCGCGATGCTCCATGCCGACCGGTGTTGCGAGCCGGTCGGACTCCACCATCATGAGCCGCGTGTTCCAGCGAGCACCAGGACGGGGCAGCCACAGCGGCAGTGCCAGCGCATCGCCGTTGAGCATCGCGCCGCCAAGCGCCTGCAGGGTCATGCCGAGCAGGTTCTGCGTGCGTGCGGCATCGCACTCGGGTGTTTCGGCCCAAGAGCGGAATTTGGCTTCGGTGACGTTGCCCCACTCGCGAGCCCGCTCGCGCGTCCAGCCGAGCAGGCGGTAATCCGGCGTGGCACTCAGACGCAGCACCGAACCCACGATGTTGTCGCGCAGGGTCTGCATGCCGCCGGCCATGAGACCGTTGTTCCGGCCCAGGTCGCGCGAGCGCGCGGTCAGCGTGTCGAGGTCTGGTAGCAGGTCGGCATCGGCACTGCCGGCGACCGGGTTCCAGTCGCGCATCGCCAGGTCAGTGCCCGAGGCGGCATCGTGGGCGGCCATGGCCGCGCCAGAGCGGACAGACACAGTGGCGCTCGCGGACGGATGGCGGTGACGGGTGCGGCGCGCCATCTCAGACCATGTAGATGGGGCCGCGCGAACTGCCGCCCGAACGGCGGTCAAGCTCTTCGCTCACGGCGGCGATTTCCTTGCGGATCTCGGCGACGTTCTGCTGGTACTGAACAGACCGCCCGTTGTGGGCGGCAGAGGTGGGGGTGGTTAGCCGGTCCTGCAGCGACGCCATGAGGCGCGTGCGGGAGGCTTGAAGTTCAGAAACTGAGAGGTGGCGGTAAATGCCCATGCATGCGATGACAACAGTTCATCGCGGACATTTCCGCTGGACATTTTCACAAAATCGCGTCCCGACAGATCATTTTGTAGTGACCGGAAGCCTACCAGTTGGTCAGTGCTCAAGGTGAGCAAATCTGACTTCGGGCAGCGGATCCAATCGAGCTGTAGCTAATACCCGCTCCAACTCGCTTTGATTTCCTGACCCTACACGCACCAGTTCACCGGCAAGTTTTGCAGATTCTGCCCGCAATAGAGATACGCTTACCGCACTTCGGCTACTCGGAATTGTGGACATGTAATCCGCAGAATCAAATATCGACGGACAGCATTCCCCTAGAACGTCCAACTCACTTTGATTGAGCCAGCCATTTTGAATCATCTTTTTCATGGTCCACAACAAGGCGGGTAGACCCGATTTTTTCCCGGACTCAATAATGGTGACCAGCTGAGACACCAAATCACCAACCTCTCTGTCAGAGCGAAACTCACGCCACTTGAGCAATGCATAGGATGCGGACGCAACTGAATTTGCATCATCAGCCTGAAGCCCCTTTCTAATCTCCCTTTTGACAATCTTTGTGTTTTCATCTGGCGACTGAGCAAAATACACAAAAGCAGTAAGCACCGATTGCGACTTTGATTTTGAATAAAACTCACACAGCTTATCTAAATTAGAGCTAGACCAATCAGCCGGCGACAAGTAAGGCACGACCGCTCCAGAGAGCACATCGCCAATCGCCTTAGCAATTTTTTTGTTCAATCCAGCGGATTCCGAGAAATAATCATTGGAAGTATCCGCTGGGCGCCACGCAGCAAGTCGGTCAAAGTAGTTCAAAGCCTGATGCGACGTTGGAAATTGCTTATCTTTTGTAACGTAAGCAGCACCTTTAATTGAAATTAGAAGCTCGTAATCGCACACGGAACCATCCGTACGCTCGAATAAATAGCGCCGTAGCAGCGAAATAGTTGCCTCTGAGTTCGGAGAAGGAAGCTCAAGAAGAATTGCGCGGGACAAACCAATATTTGGAATTGACTCATACACCGGACCAGCACCCCAAACCGCGTCGGCGAGTTTTGAACATTCAGCCGGGCTTAGAAAGTTCGACCTCACCAACGGAAGCAAGCGAATAAGGGCAGGATCGTCATCTGGAGAAATTGGTGTGATGGAACCTATTATTTCATCGATGCGACGATCTTGAGCTGCATTTGAAATTCTCGTACCCGGATTTTTTATTTGAGGGCTTGGCCAACGCATCCTACCGGAGTCGTTAATTTCAGAAACCAATGGAAACGCCAGATATTCAAAAAGAACGTCCGAATGCTCGCTTTCTGGAATGCTTTCTAGCGAATATTCGACAAGATGTCCTAGGGCATCGATAATCCAAAGATGCCGAAGCGATGAGTTCCGCGCAATGTCGTTTGCTAAGCGGAAAGCCTGTTTAGCTTGCTCGGAAGAGGCTCGCACAACCACTCTGGCCAATACTTCCAAGAAAATCCGCAACTTAGTGAGCGCAAAGGACTTGTCGCCAACATGCGCTGCCATCAATTTCCCCCGCCAATACTCGATTGCGGAAATAGATTGCTGAAACAACTTATCGGCAATTTCCTGCGAGATTCGAGCCATGTGCACACGGGAAAAAGCGAATTTCAGGACATCATCAGACTCACTATTGGCCGCCCTTATGGCAAGTGAAAATCGATGCTCATCATCAATTCCGTCCACTCGTGTTACTTGCTTGACCTTGTCTCCTAAAAAATTCACTCCACTCACACGCACCGGAATACCGACCGATTCAGCAACGCCATAAAGCAATAGCAGCGGATGCAATTCGTTAGAAAATTGAATACTTCCAGAATTATCGATATACCGTCCTGGCTCGAATGACGGATCAATTTCCGCTTCATTTTGTTTTTCAATAGTCTTGGCGATCCGAATTTGCACGTAATCCATGCAATCAAACGGACTACACTGAGCCTCTTGATAATTCGCAGGAAATCTCTCGAGCTGCTTCTCGGAACTCCATCTATTGATTCCGCGCAGTAGCCAAGTTGCCCAAGCCAATCTTGACAGCACGTATACAGAATTTTTACTGCTTCTGTACTGACCAGAAAGTTCGTGAAAAGCAGATCTAATGAGTTTTTCACCTTCCTCAAATCGTCCACATTCGGCCAGCAGCGCAGCTTTTTGAATCTTCCTAACCGGATCTGCTTCGGAGATAGTCTCCGCCATCTTCTCCATTAGCGGAAAATCATGCCTGTCGCGCGCTTCTCTTGCACGAAACAAGGAAATTTCGTTGACCACATCCGGCCAAAACTGAACGTTTTCCTCCAAGATTTTCGAAGCACGTTCGGCCATGCGGCGACTGGAATCATCCGGAAACCAAATGGACCTCTTGAGCAACAAGAGAGCGATCTCCAATTGCTGCCTCTTTGTCAGTCCGCAATTATCTTTCGGATCGCAAACCAAAAGAAATTGCTCCGCCAGCCATGACTGAGGCTGCTCGAAGGTTATCGACTGGCGCCATGCAATTTCATAGAGCAACTTAGCCCTCAAACCCGGGGAAAGCGCAGCCAAATTCTTTGTATTTGGATACGGGTCGCTGATTTGAGTTTGTAAGGCGAAGCGAATCCCCGAAGGACATACGAGCCATCCAGGATATGACTCCCGATCGCTAATCAGCACTGGAAGTTGGCGTTCAAGCAGAGTCGCCGCAAATTGCTCATCCTTGTAGCTCTTGTCAAACTCCTCTGCCGCAACGGATTTTCGATGGATCGAACTAGGAACCCAACTCCACGGGGTCTTAGGCTTAAGTGCGGTCAACACTTCCAAGAAGATCTGCGTTGCCGCAGCGTGTCGCAAGTCCAAATCCTCGTGATCCGAAACAATTGCTCCTAAATCTATTGGCGCGATATTGATTGACTCCAAATAGCGCCGTTTCGCAGCGGTTAGATTGAGCGCACCGACGAGGTAGATGCGACGTGCATGTGTGGACAATCGATCGCGCACCCACCCAGCCCACTGCAGAAAATTCGGATCATCCCCTGAGAAACCAAGCAAGCAGAGCTCATTTTCTATAAAGATCTGACGCGCCAAATTGACAAATGCAGCATGATTTTCGGGGTATTTTCTGTAGTCCTCTTGTGTAAATACAAGATCTTCGGAGACGTCTAGAGTGCCATGCAGCTTTATTATTCGCGGCGCGGACGAGCTAGAAATATCTTCTTCTTTAAGAATTACTTTATACGCGGGATCCATGACCTCCGCCGCTGCCCGCTCCAAGAGAGAATCCCAGTTTGTCGTCAAGACATCTGACCAAGGCAGGCTCAGTAGACTTTTATGAAGCGGGCCCGGACGCCAGGCCGCGTCGTTCATCTCTCGACGGATCAAATCATGCAGCGCTGGCTTTCCAAAATACGCGTGATACTCCTCCGCGAGTCTCAATGGATCCGCCTTCGCATCCGCGCCCAGATCCGAGGCAAGAGCAGACGACAGATGTAGCCATAAGGGCAATTTTCTTTGCGCATCTATGGTCACTGCCGCTGCACGGCTAAAGCCAGCGCCGACCATGACGGCCGCACCATGGGAGGAGTCGTCTTGATGCCACAAGCCGGCCGCCAGCTTCTTCAAGGCGGCGTAGTCCGGCAGTTCAGAGACCCGTTTCGCTGCAGTATTGCTCATAAATTCCCTCTTTACTCATTAGCATAGGTCCCGTCAGACGACATATGATGATTCTGCTATGCAATGCCTAGCTGCTGCCGGCATCGCATGTGTTTGGCGAGAGCTAGGACGCTCCGTCTTCAATCCGGGCCACTGCCTCCGAGATAATCCGTCGGGCATGCCTCGCCGTCATGCCGTACTCTTTGGCTAAGTCCGCCAAGTTGCGACCGTTAAACCTGCGAACGATCTCTTTGTGCATCTTCTCTCTCTCCCGAGCAGTCTTTCGCGGGACGTATATGTGCATGCCGCCCAACCGATGAAGAATGCGCTCGACCAATGAGGCCGCGGCGGCCTCAGGCACTGCGATGCCGAAGCATCGCGCCACTGCAACCGCTTCCTCTTCGATGACTGCGAGCGGCTCATCGCCAAAATAGGACGTCTTCATTGTTAACTCAGGGCAATAGGAGAAAAGATGTCCACGGCTGCGAGCGATGAAGCAGGTTCCACCGTAGGGTTGAGAGATCCTTCAAGGGCAGGCTCGCGCGGCGCGAGCCTCTCCGGCGCCCGGATGAGGCCAGCGGACGTCGAAAACAAGTCTTGGGATGGCTGGACGGCGGACTCCAGATCCGACCACCGCTTATCTGCGTAGTTGTGCAGGCCCAGGCCGAAGGCCGCGTGCAATGCATAGTTCCTGTTGTCGAGCACCTCGTTGCGCGGCCTGCGCTTCACCCAGCGAAAAACCTCCTTGCCGTTGACCTTCACAAGAATGCGCTGCTCGGCCGTGAGCTGCTCGAACCATTCGCGCGGCAGTTCGGAGCTGAAATGGATGAAGCCCGGACCAGGCTGTTCAATGGCGAGCTGCCCGAGCAACAGGTCCTTCGCCGTATCTACACCGACATTCCAAAGCTTGATGCCGTTCGGGATCTTCTTCCCGTTGAACCGCACCTCCTGCGGACTGCTCGGCCCGAGCACGGGCACATTGTCTTCCCCTCGCCCCTTCACAGCGCGCAGCTTCGGCAACAGGTGCTGCGTCTTGCGTACCCAGTTGTAGACCGCCTGCGTCTGGTCGCTCGAATCGATAGAGATTGCACTCAGGCCCAGCGAGCCGCCGTGCCAGGCTTGCACGTAGCGCCCCGAGAGGTAAGCCGTCACCGGCGCCCAGTCATCTTCGGACGCGGGGTTGCCATGGATGACATGGTGCTCGACGTGCCATGACTCGAGTCCGCGGCCCCATGCCCATACGTCGATCTCCCAACGGTCACGCTGCACGTCCACGCCCGCCGTGAGCACGAGGCCGCCGGCGGGCACCGTCCTGAGCGCATAGGGCTCTGCACGTAGCTGCAGGGCATGCTCATCGGTGCGCTCGCCAACGATCTCCCATGTCTCGCCTAGCGTCTCATTGACGAAGAGTTGCATAGGCCCGGCATCGCCGCGCGCGAGCGCGTCGCATGCTTCCTCGAATTCCTTGACGATGCTTTCCCAGGTGCGCTGCGGGCTGTATGCCGCCCACACATGCAGGCCGAGGCTTTGCGGCGGGCGTGTCGGCATGCCGGCGGCATCGCGCCAGATGCGATCAGGCCCGAAGGTCTTGCCGGTCTTCTCGCACACCCAGCGGCCAGGCATGGGCAGGCCGCCTTGCAGGAAGTCGCTCTGCCGAATCGGCTTGCTGCAGTGCGGGCAGACATGCCGCACGCTGGCCGGATTGCCGCGCTCCCATTTGAAGCCGTGGAGCTTCTCCTTGCCGCCCCAAGAAAGCGGGTGCTCGACGCCGCAGTGCTTGCAGTCGATGTAGAAGCGAACGAAGCCGGCGGCGTTCAATGCGGCGCGCTCGACGTGGCACAGGCCCTTCACGCCAGGCGTGGAGCCGCCAACGAACTTCGGATAGGGGGCGCCCTCAAGACGGCCTTTCGCCAAGCCGCCCGGGTCGCCGGACTTCTCAATGGTCTGGTCGAAGGCCGACCACTCGTCGAGGATCGAGATGGCCACGGTGATGCGGCGATAGGCACGCTTCGCCTTGCCGCCCAGCAGATGAAGAACGCTGTCGCGAAACTTCTTCATCTTGATGGTGTCGTCGTTGCCGCCGCCCTTGCGGCGAGCGGCCTGCACGGAAGGCACACCGTCGCGCGCATCAAGGATGGGATCGATCTCGCTCTTGACGTAGCTATCGCGGTCGTCGTCTGTCGGTTGCCAGAGCGCCTGTTTGCGGCGGCGGTGCGCGATGTTGTAGGCGACGAAGGCGGTAATCATCTTCGTGTAGCCGACGCGCTTCGACTTCATCACGTCGAGCTCTTCGATGCGGTCATCACTCATGAAGTCGAGGATGCCGACTTGAAACGACCACGCGATCCAGCCGCCCTTCTGGTGCGAGCTTTCGCCGGCGAGCTTGAAGTGATCGGCGGCCCATTCACTCAGCGTCTGGAAGACCTCGGCGCGCAGGCTGCCGAGGCCCAGAGTCACAGCGTGAAGCACTGCCGTGAATGTTTCACGCGAAACGTGTGCGGCCATCAGGTCGTCGCCTCCGCATGATCTTCGAGCGCGGCGCCGCTGTCGTCTGCGCCCTCGTCTTCGTCGGCCTCGCGGCTCATCTTGTCCAGCTCCAACGCAACGAGCTTCTCGGTGGACCGAATCCATTCGTTGCGCGCGTTGGCGATCACCTGCTGCAGCGTGGCCTTCGCCTCGTCCGGCAGTTCCGGACATGCCTTGCGCAGCGCGCCCTCCAGTTGCTCAAAGCGATCAACGACTGCGCTCGACGCCATGCCGAGCACGTCGGCGAGCAAGCCGATAGCCACCCCAGCCAAGATCGGCGCGTGGTCTTTAATGATCTGCGCATCGAGTCGCGCATCGAGTGGGCAATGACAACGCGCGGCGGCAAGCAGCTCGACCTTCTCGCCCAGCTCGATGAGCCGACCGCTTGCAGTTCGTCATACGGCCTTTGCGAGTGAAGTCATGAAGCGCAATAGTCGCCGCATCCGCCCCACGATGGTCGCTGTCGCTGCTCGCCAGGTACACAACATTCCGGCAGGCGACGACATCATCACGAAGGTTTACAGCGCCTTCGCCGATCTCAAGGCAGGCAGCAGAGACGACGAGCTTTTCGACAGGCTCAGCGCGCACCTGAATACCGTCATGGTGCGCGCCGAAGCAAGCGATGAACTTTGCCTCGCGCCCCTCCATGCCGCAGCGGATGCACTCCGCCGCTGCGACGCAATTCGCGGCCGTCATGGCCGCTACGGCTTCGACGGACCCGGCCTGCAAGCGATGGCGGCTGGCCTTCAGGTCTGGGAAGAAATCGCCCGCAACAGCTCGCCGAGGCAGATGTTCGATGCATTCATCGAATCTCTCGCGCGCATTCGCCGCCAAGTCGCGGCAGAGGAAGGAATCACCCAATGAACACGCGCACCGCGCAAACGATGAACGAGAAACTTCTAGTCCCCGCCGCGGAGGCCGCACGGCTGCTTTCCATGGGCCGCTCCACCTTTTGGAACAAAGTGAGACTCAAGCAACTCCCCCAACCGGTAAAGATTGCGGGCATCACCCGCTGGCGGGTTGCAGACCTTCGAAGCTTTGTCGACCTACCGCGCGTCTGAGAAGCTTGATGGGCCAAGAAGGGTGGGAAGCGAGTTGCCTCTGGGTGTGTGGATAGCCTTGCGGCTAACGCTCATAGGACATCACGAAGCAGGTGCTTTTAACGGCGACCCGCCTCGTTCCGAACAGAGACCTGTTTTGCAGGTGCGCACCATTCGGGACTAAGCCGAACGGGAGGAGAGGCGCCCCGCTTCCCGCGTCGAGTGTACCGCTAATACGCTTGCCTCAACTCCTTTTTCTCTAGGGAGTTGAGCAAATCAACATCCGACCAATTCACCTGCCAATATTCTCTGCTTAGTTCGTTCGCAGCCTTTTCCAATTCCTCGCCAGTAAAATTGGTAATTCCAATTTTACGCCCTATAGCTCGCACCCATTTCTTCCTTATATTTAAAGGCAAATATGGGCAACCTAAAGCATCAAGCAGCAAATGAGCTTTTTCACTTTTTATAAATACATCACTTAGGTCTGAAAGCTTTTCTCGAAGAAACTTAATCAGTATTTTCTTAATTCGCTCATATTCATTTGAGTCGCGAATATAGAACAAACAAGACGATACCGTAAAATAGGAAAGTTCATCCACCCGCACAAACAAGTCTTTGATTATCACCTCGGGAACCAGATAAGAATCTCCCAACTCTCGGGCAGCAAGCAGTATATTCAGCATCTCGAGATGAACAAATCCGTCCACCGTGACAACACGCTGGCGCTGGCATTCGCCCACAAGCAAGTCCAAAATTAATTGATAAAGCTTGTGCGCAACCTCCTCCTCGTATTCCTTTATCTGAGCCCGAGTGAATCGAATTAAAAGAATTATTGCGGTACTCAGTTTATAGGAAGCACTCACCGAGGGAGCCACACTGTACAGAAAGAACAAGACCTCCACCAGCACAATAATGGCGGAAAAATATTCTTTGGAACCTTCATCTGCGGCCGCAGCCTCCTCGTTCACCAATCGCTTTATGCGCTCTGTGAGAGCAGAGATCAAAAAAGAAGCGACTTCATCGTAAGCAACATCGTTGCGTGAGCAAAGAACTTTGATCGCATCGATGAAACCCTTAGCTAGGCGCCAAGGCGAATGAATGGGTTTCGGTATCAGCTTCCCTAACCCATTACTCTCCAAAAAAGAATCAAAGAACGAATCCGCCAGTTCTCCAGCGCCCAAGATCAACCTTGTTTTCTTGCTTACAAATGGCCGCTGCTGCATTGCCATCTTTCCACTGTTGGCATGCAAGTTAAATTGGATCAACGCATCCGAATACGTGGCATAAATCTTGGTAGCTAAAGAGTCAGTTCTGGCAAAAATATATACGTCGTCGACGTACCGGCGAAACACAAAATCGATACCAAATTTGCACCCTCCTTCTGAGAGCCTCGATATTGCAAATCGATCAACCTCTTGAAAAATTATTTCCGCAAAAACCCTACTTACCTCGGGGCCGATGGGAATGCCGTTTGTTTCGTTATGGTTCCCATGACGAATGACGGAATCAAAATCATTGCCAAAAGAACTGGATCTAATATTTTGCTTGACGAACTCTTTATCCTTAACCGCCCAAGCTAACGAGTGCGTGTAAATGCTGTCAAAGCATTTAGCAACATCCAGCGTCATCTGTACGTCAAACCGTTTTTCCAACTCAAAATAATCGGCCGAATCAAAGAATTTGAAGAGCCGATCATATCCTCTGTATGCAAAGTACGACGGTGTATGCTTTGCGTATCCATCTATGCTTTCAGACGAGATTCGGCCTTCTTTATATTTGTAGATGTTTTCCCAAGAACTCTTGGAATAAAAAGTACTAGCGATAGATTTCGGGGCCCGAATTGACGCAGGACTTATTGCACAGTAGTGAAGAATTATCCGATCGTATTGACGATAAAACTCTCGAATCTTCCACTGCGATGCAGGATGAAGAAGTGCCAGTCTCCTGTACTCCAGCGAGTTCTTGCGAACCTTGTAGAGGTACGGCTCAGTTGACTTTGCGGCAGTCCCGCCTTCTCCGAAGACAAGCGCCTTCGTAAGCCTCCGCTGGAATTCGCTTGCTGCAGGAAGATTCTTCACGCGCTCATATAGCCCGTCGTTCGAAAAAATAATAGGAGTCTCATATGGCAAAGTCTCGGTGATGAGGACCCGATCGTAGTCACTCCGTTTGATTATATTTTTCTTGGCCATGCCAGCTTCAATGCTTCCAGCACTGTTTTATTGTATGGATTCTATCCGGGGTGAAATAGATAAACGTTTTTTGCGCATGTCCTCTAACGAAACTGTTAGCTAACAAATTCCTTTTCATTGATCCCGTCAATAACGCAGACAGTTTCTTCCCGAGACGACCATGGCTCGACAGCACCAATCCACGCAAATAGTGATCTAACTCTCCGAGGCTTCGCGCCCCATGCTGAACCAGCGGATAGCTATGGAATATGCCCGCCAGCTTCTTTTTTCTAATATGAATATTGAAGACGCTAAAATTATTAGACAGGTATTTAACCCGATCTCTCAATAGCGAAAAGTCTTTGGTTTGTGTGTACTCGTAGAAGGCTCTCGACAGCCGAAGTTTATATTTTTTGACTTTTCGGTCTGCGATATCAATTTCAACATTTCTATATGATTTGTCGCTCGATCCTTTATAAGGATTGCTCGCGGTGAACTTGTACCCCAAATATTCAATTTGCGCGACCGTATTCTTGGGCTGCGCATCTTTAACTTCCACGAGCGGTCCGATCTTCGACGAAACAGTGTATTTTTCGTAATTTAGTTTCAGGCCAGACGGAAGAGAACCTTTCACCTGGGCAAGAAATTCATTTCGCGCCTCTTCGCCAGAAGTGATAACCACTATGTCGTCGACATATCTGGAATAAAAAAAGACATGCTGGGCATTTTGCATTTTTGAATCAAAATGCCGCATCATGGTTTCTGTAAGGACCGCACTAATTGGCAAACCTCTAGGCACCCCCACTCCACCGAGGTCCGTGTGCCGCGCTAGTAGCGTTTCAATGAGCCGCTTGCTGTGAGGGCTGAGACGCACCAGCTCTCCTATTTCACCGATAACGGCTGACTTCTCAAATGACTCGTAGAATCTTCGGATGTCCAATCGATATATTCTGTACGGCACACCTTCTTTGAGAAATATTTTTAGTTTCTCAACTATATGAGATCGCCCTAGAGGTTGCACGCCGGAGGCCAGCCGTAGATTTCGTGCGAGCTTGCGTTCTACAAGCTGATCTCCCTGCTTTCCTAGCTTGAAAACTACGGCTTTCCGTAAAATGAATTTCGTTAGCGGGTTGCTGGGCGCCGAAAACTTTGTTTTTGCGGCCAGCATGGAGGTTAGGATTAGGTTTGTTCGGTGGGCCTCTTGGGCTATCGTCGGCACCTTTCGGAAATCGCTCTTGCGAATTTCTCGTTCCAGGCCATGTTTGCTGAATGCTTGGTAATCCAATGTAGCCCCTCCGAAAAAGCGAATCCCGATGCTGGACCCGCCATGTTTTAAACAGTTGGACTTCAGAACTCGGAGCAACTCGGCCACGCTCGGACGGCTACCGCTATGTGGCGCAATTTCGCATTGCACGATCCTCGGCTCTTAGCACGGGAGGTCAGAGCTTGGCTCTATCGCATAAACCGCAGAACTGGCTCCGTTCCGACCAACCTAATCGTCCGGATGAATCCGGCCCTCCTGTGATTGAAGTAACGCAATGTAGCGCGGATTGGCTAAGTTGCGTTACTCTGCGGCGTAGCGCCACCAGCGCTAATCGGATCTGGACTGTGCAGCCTCCAGCCAGTTAGACCACCACTGCATCAGTTCACGGCGCTGTGTGAGATATTCCGCGCGGTTGTAGGCCGCCCGAACGGCATCCGTTTCCTTATGCGCGAGTTGCCGCTCGATCACGTCATGCGGGAAGCCCGACCGCTCATTGAGCACTGTCGAAGCCAAGGCGCGGAACCCGTGGGCCGTCATTCGCCCACGGTAGCCAAGCCGATAGAGCGCAAAGAGAAAGGTGTTCTCCGAAAGCGGATGCCCCGGATGAATGGGCGAATCGAGCACGAGCGCACCATCGCCGCTCATCTCTCGCAGCTTCGCAAGGATCGACTGCGCCTGTCGCGAGAGAGGCACGACATGGGGCATGCGCATCTTCATGCGCGTCTCGGGAACGACCCACACTGCGCCGCCTTCCTTCAGTTCCCCCCACAGCATTCCCCGCAACTCACCAACGCGGACGAAGGTATGCGCGAGCAGTAGCAGCCCGAGTCGGGTTACTGAGTCGTCGTATCCGTCGATGGCACGCATCAGCCCTCCGGCCTCTTCGGGCGGGATGCTTGACATCGGCTTCTTCGTCTTGCGAGCAACGAGCACGCGTGTAAGGCCAGCAGCGCCGTGCTGCTCTATGAGTCCGGTGTCTTGGGCATAGTCGAAAACTGCCGAAATCCGGCTCGCGACACGGTGTCCCGTTTCGATCTTTCCGCCCGCCTGGGCAGCGCGAACCACCTTCACCAGCTCCGACCTGGGAATCTCGTCGATAGACAGCTTGCCGAGAAATGGCAGCGCATACCGCTCCAAGGTGTTCGCGACCTGAATCTGATGCTTGCCATTGGAAAGAGTCGGCAGCTTCGCCTTCAGCCAATCGCGCATGACCGTCTCGAAGGTTGGCGCGAGCTTTCGCGCCGGAGCCTCTTCACGCCCCGCCAAGTGTGTCTTTCGCGCCTCCGCAAGGCTCACCCTAGGGTAGAGGCCGTATGTCCTAGTCTTCTGCTTTCCGGCTTCTGTGTAGTTGGCTCGCCAGCTCTTTGCGCCCTTAGGCGAAACATAGAGGTAGAGGCCGTGGGCATCGGCCAACTTGTACGCCTTCTCGCGCGGCCTGGCCGCATCAACAGCTTTAACGGTGAGTGTCATGGTATCCACGGAAAAATACCATGACCGATGCCATGTTGGGAGCCGGGTTGGAGAAGATTCGCATCGGACCTTTCGAGACTCGAAAGGACCAGTTCTCCAATGAAAAAGTCCCGTCGCAGAGGCTGCGCGGGACTTTCGAAAACTGCCAGAGATTGATTCTGGCGGAGAGTGTGAGATTCGAACTAGAGGCTGAATGCAGCCCAACTCGCACTGACACCCCATATCATCCGTTTTGCAGGTACTTTTGCCGGTATCTTGCGACACCGAAAACTCAGAATCCCCAATTTCATTGAGATCCAGCCCCATATTCGATCCCCTCCGGGGGCCAATCGCGCCTCTAACCGCTGCGGTTTTCCCTGACCGATGCGTGCTCATGAAAAGTTCTGAGCCACGGGTGCCGGCTTGGCGTTTGTCACTCAGTCCCTCTTCCCCGCCCCAGAACTCCAGTCGCTCGTTTGCGGGCCATGCTGACGAACGCATGACTGTTGCCTCGCTCAACGGCACGGGGCCGCTATCTACGGTGTGATCGGATCGGTGGAGATTCGACGGGCGCTTGCAGGTTGATCAATCACCCGTGCAACACACTGTCACCTTTCAGCAGTCTTCAATGAAAACAAAAGGTCTACACTTCATTCGGGCAGCCAATCTCTCCCTCCTCCCTCCTCTGGCTGTCCGTTTTAGCCCGCTTCGGCGGGTTTTCTTTTGGAGAAGCGCTCAGGTCACGAGCACACCTTGCGCGTCTTCGCGTTCAAGCTCAGCCTCGTCGATCCACTCGATGCATTTCTCCTCGAGCATCGTGTCGCCACAGTCCCGCGGCAAATCAGTGAGGCTCAGCACGACTCTGCATCGCTCCTGTCCCTTGCAGTAGATGCTGGCAGACGCCGAGTATCCGCACTCGGTCGCCGTCGTTCGAGTGATCGAGATCGTCCACGGCTCTCGATCTTCGGAAACAGCAAATGACGTAGATGGGGCCTCTTGGCACCTGCCAACGCTCTTGCCGTGCAGAAGCCGCCCGCAGAGGAAGAGTTCCGCGGTTCGGAAGCAGAAGCTCGTGAGCCATCTATTCCTACTGAAGGCACGGATCAAGGCGCATGATGGGCCCATGAACATCCAGCTCGGCTTCGAAATCGCCTATCAGTTTCCTCGCTCGACGCCGATGATTCTGACCCTCAGCATCCACTATTCGCGAGCATCGGATCTCCTGCACCCGGACCACCTGCTCACGAATCCAGCCGTGCCCACCACGGCGTACCGCGATCTGTTCGGGAACTGGTGCACGCGCCTGGTCGCCCCGGCAGGCCGCTTCGTGCTGAGTACGGATACCGTGGTTCATGACAACGGCTCGCCGGACATCGTTGTGCCCTCGGCGCCGCAGACGCCCGTGGAGTACCTGCCCGAATCCACCTTGGTCTATCTGCTGGGTAGCCGCTACTGCGAGACCGACTTGCTGTCCAACTTTGCCTGGCAGCGTTTCGGGAACGGGCCGACCGGATGGGGGCGCGTGCAGGCGGTCTGCGATTTCGTGCACCAGCACATCGAGTTCGGCTACCAGCACGCTCGGCGTACCCGTTCTGCCTTGGAGGCCTTCAGGGAAGGGCAAGGCGTGTGCCGGGACTATGCGCACCTGGCCATCACCTTATGCCGATGCCTGAACATTCCCGCACGTTATTGCACCGGATACCTGGGAGATGTCGGAACTGCGCCGCCATTCGGCCCGATGGATTTCGCAGGCTGGTTCGAGGCTTTCCTGGGCGACCGTTGGTACACCTTCGATGCGCGCAACAACGTACCCCGCATCGGCCGCGTGCTGATCGCGCAGGGACGGGATGCCAGCGACGTGGCGTTGTCCTGCACCTTCGGTCCGGACAAGCTGGACGGCTTCAAGGTCTGGTGCGACGAGATCCAGTGAATAAGAAGCACGCGGCGAACTTTCGCTGTCTCGCCCGGGATCCCTGAGTGCGGATGCGGCGGGCTCCAGAGCATCGAGCATGCGGTCTTTCCACTGATCATCCTCAAGCCCGAGGAGGTCTCCCATGCAGGATCGCTGGGGGCGTAGAGCTGGATCTTCCTGCAGGCCGCAGAGTCTGACTTCCGTTCAGAAGGCATGGCTCACCAGTCGATCGTGATCAACGACATTGCCGCTGGAGGTCGCGCCGAACTGCGGCGCCGGCAGACCTTGGGACCTTGGGAGTGGCGGAAGAAGTCACGCGGCTGACAGGCATTGCACCACGGCTCCCCAGTTGCTGCCCGGATCGGGAACGCGTGGCACCTGCCCGGCCGATGAGGTCGCAGGCAGAGACCCGGCTGGATAAGGCGTTATCGCCAGGATAGTGCGCCGCCGCCTCCGGCCCAATCCCCCGGCTCTTCCGGTCTCTCCGAATTTCACCCCAGGTCCCGCCATAGGCTGAGCTTCCCTGTTGTCCAGAGGAACACAACCCGCATGCGATACACCGCCCGGAAGCTCACCATCATCGCCACGACGGCCATCGTCGCGGTCTCATCCACACTCAGCGGTTGCGTGGTCGCGCCACCGCCGACCGCCGCCACCGTGACGTTCGCGCCCGGTTCGACGCTTCCGCCCGGGTATCGAGGCGAGGCGTACGTCGTGAGCGACTGGCAATCCAGAGGCCTCTACGAGCCCCCGCAGGGCTATGCCTGGCGCTACGTCGACGGGCAATATGTCCTGGCGGCCGTGGCCACCGGGATCATCGCCGCAGCATTCCTTGGTGCGCTCTTCGGTCATGGCGGCCACGGCGGGCCGGGGCCGGGGCCGGGCTTTGGTCCCCGCTAGCTTCGGTCGAGCCGCCGTCATTTCGTAGGGCCCTGAATTTGCTCGACGCACTCCGCGCCCTATGGGCCGCACTGGTCGCCATCGGCCAGTTCCTGGCCTGGTTGCTGAATCTGCTGTCGTGAGGCGGATCAGCTGGATCAGCTGCTTGCGGACGCCTGCGGCTCTCCCAGCGAAAGCATCAGCCGGTTCGCCCAGTTGAAGAAGGCCGCGCCGTGGATGACGTCGGCAATCGCAAGATCGTCCAGCCCTTGCGCGCGCAGTTGAGCCACGTGCTCGGGCCCGAACGCGGACGGCGTGGCAGACAGCGCGACCGACGCCGCCACGATCGCATTCCAGCGCTCGCCCAGCTCGGCCTTCACGCCTTCATCGAGAAGCCTTTGCACGTCGTCCGTACGCTGCGAGAAGTGCGAGGCGAAGCGCGCATGCACCGAGGCGCAATAGATGCAGCCGTTGTAGCGCGAAGCCGCGGTGGCCGAGAGTTCGCGCTCGGCGCGCGGCAGGCCGGCTTCGGGGTTGTAGAAGATGTCCTTGTCGGTGCGCGTACGGGCGCCAAGGATGTCCGGGTCGCGCGCCAGCAGGCGGAAGTACGGCGACTTCGCACGCGATGCATCCACCAGCCCGGTGAAGTGCCGCTCGGTCAGGTCGGCCTTGGGTAGCGGCTCGAGCCAGGGCAGCCATTCGAGCTGCGCCTGCGTGAAGGCGTTCGGATGAATGTTCCCGGGATGGTTCAGCACGGATTCGGCGCTCATGGTGTTCTCTTCGACTCAATCGACAAGGGTGACGGGGCGTTGCGCCAGAGCCCGCAAGCCGCTGACGACACGGATCTGGAACGCGAGGAACGCAACGAGCTGCGACAGCGTCACGATCTCGGTGCTCGACCATCCCGCGTCGAGCAGCGACTGCAGTGCTGCAGCGCTCGCATCGCGCGGATGAAAGACGAGCAGGTGTGCGTGCTCGAAGCCGGCCGAAAGCCGCTCGCCCAGCACCGCGCGCTGCGCGTCGCTCACCGCGTACGAGGCACCGCCCGCATCCTCGACGCTGAGCGGTCCGGTGGGATAGCGGCCATAGGGGCCCTGTGCGGCACCCCGCTTCGTTTCGGTGGCGATGGCCTCGACCACTCCGGCACGAGCGCCCTGCCTCGGCAGCGCATCCGCATAGAAGCGCGCCACGTCGGCCTGGCTGTGCAGCCCCGCGACGAAGGCCGCAATGGCAAACCGGTCCGCGATTTCGAAGTTCCCAAACAGCGGTGGCGTCGGTGCGAACAGTACCAGATAGCTCTGCTGCGCATGGATGCGCGCCTGCTCGCGCTGCGAGCGGATGTGGTCGAGGTGGCTGCCGGGCTCGATGCCGGCAAGCCGGTCGATGACATCGGGCACCGCCGATGCGAGGGAGGCCGAAGAAAAAGAAGAGGAGGAAGAAGAGAAAGCGATGGCGTTCATGGAAGAAGGAATGCGGCTAGAGAAGTGCAAGTGCCTGGAGATCCGGCGCGCTCGCCCCGCGCGTCCAGCCCAGGGCCGGCGCGACCACGGTGGCGGTCAGCTCGATGGAGCGCAGGATCGCCTCGTGCGGCGGATCGACCGAATGCACCTGGCAGACGAGATCGGTCACGCGCGCGAGCGTGCTGTCGGCGCGCAGCGAGGCGATCACGTCCTCCGGCGATCCGACGTGCACGTCGTACTCGGCAATCAGTTGTTCGAGCGGCGCATCTGGACCGGCTCTGTCGGCAAGACCGGCCTGGCCCGAAGCCGCGAAGCGGGCCGCCGAGCGGCGCAGGCCGATGTCGGCCAGGCGCAGGGCCTCCTTGCGCGTATCAGCCACGAAGACGCTGCGCGAGCCCACGATCCGCGGCGTATGGCCGGAAGGCAGCGCTGCAAGGTAGGCATCGACGATAGGGTTCTGGATCTCCGCGAGCGAGGCATGCGGCGCATGCCCGGGGCGCGGCTGCGTGCGCGACAACATCAGGCCGTCGCCCGCGTTTCCCGCGCGCGTGCCGCCGCTCACCGAGAACGTGGCCTGCCAGATGCGGCCCAGCAGCTGCGAGCCCGACGGGTACAGCGTGTCGCCGCCGGCCAGCGGCTGGCCTGCCCATGCCGAGCGCACCGCGGCGAGCTGCCTGGCGAAGATGGCCGATCGGTCGTTGCCGTCGAGCCCGAAGGCCGCAAAGGACTCGGGCGTGCCGCCCGTTCCCACGCCCACCTCGAGCCGGCCGCCCGAGAGCAGGTCCAGCACGATCGCGTCCTCGGCCACTCGCACGGCGTTTTCCAGCGGCAGCGTGACGATGCCCGTGCCCAGCCGGATGCGCCGGGTGCGCGAAGCCACGTAGGCCAGGAAGACGAAGGGCGACGGCAACCCGCCCTCGTGCTCATGAAAGTGATGCTGCGCCACCCAGGCCGAGTCGAAGCCGAAGGCCTCGGCGTGGTCGATCTGCGCGGCGACCAAGCGGTAGCGCTCCGCGGCGGGAGCATCGTCGAGCAGACGGCTGAAGAATCCGAGGCGAAGCGGGCGCGAGGAATGAGAAGTGCCGGGCATCCGGAGGTCTGAAGGCTGTGTTGTGACTGGCCTTCGAGTCTTGCCCGTGATGCGGTCCCGAGGGAAATCCGCTTATCGCGCTTGCTTATGCGCTTTGCGCGTATCGCCGGTGTCCGGCGCCGGAGCCAGGCGACTCCTCGCTCATGTCTGCGTCGAACGCATCGCCGTGCAGACGCGGTTGCGGCCCGCCATCTTGGCCGCATAGAGCGCCCTGTCGGCCGACTGGATCAGCTCCTTCGGCGGACTCGGGGTCTCGGCGGGGCTGAAGGCGTCCACGCCTGCGCTCAAGGTCACGAACCCCCCTGGCATGCCGGCGTGCACGATCTCCAGGTCGCGAACCGCGCTGCGGATCTTTTCCGCGAGGACGGCGGCGGCAGCCACGTCGGTCTTCGGCAGCAGCACGGCCAGTTCTTCCCCGCCGTACCGCGCGGCAAGATCACCCGGGCGCCGGGCCGCGAGGCTTGCGATGGTGCGTCCGATCGTCTGCAGGCACTCGTCGCCGGCCGCGTGGCCATAGATGTCGTTGTACTGCTTGAAGCAGTCGACATCGATCAATATCAGCGCCAGCGTGCTCGCGTCCCGCATGGCGCGGCTGAATTCGTTGTCCAGCGTCACGTCGAACTGCCGGCGGTTCGCCAGGCCCGTGAGGCCGTCTTCCATGGCAAGGGTGTTCAGGGTCTTGTTGAGCTTCTCGAGCGCGTCGCGCGCGCGCCGCAGTTCGGCCTCGGTCCTGTTCTGCAGCTCCATCTGCCTGACCAGCCGCCAGCCCACGAAGCCGACGATCAACGTGAGCAGGATGACCCCGCCGGTGTGCCAGAGCGTTTCCCGCCACCAGGCGGCCAGGATCTCGTCCTTGGAGAGAGCCGCCGCGGCGAACAGCGGGTAGTTGGCAAGGCGCCTGAAGCTGTTCAGCCGCGTGATGCCGTCCTGTGCCGACAGGATCTCGGCCGTGCCGACCGGCCCCTGGTCCTTGTATGCGCGGAAGAGCCCGGTTTCGCGCATGTTCCGCCCCACCATTTCGACGCTGAAGGGCCGGCGGGTCATCATCGTCCCGCTCTCGAGGATCAGCGCCACGGCGCCGGCCTCGCCTATGTCGAGGCTGTCGTAGAACTTGCCGAAGAACTCGACGTCGATCGTCGCGAGCGCCACCCCGCCGAAGCTGCCGTCCGGGTTGTCGATGCGCCGCGAGACGGGAATGAGCAGCTTGCCGTTGGTCCGGCTCTTCACCGGCACGCCGATGTGCGGGCCGCGCTCCGAGTGCTCGCGATGGAAGGCGAAGTACTCGCGCTGCGCGTTGTTCAGGTTCTGCGGCGGTTCCTCCCGGGAGTTGACGACCCAGTTTCCGTCCTTGTCGTAGACGTGAAGCGCGTCGAGCTGAGGGAGTTCGTTCACCCGCATCGCCAGCAGCCTGTGGAGCCGGTCGAGAGCGGCGGGCCCCGTGCCGTCGTGCTGGATGCGTTCGACGATGCCGATCAGCGCGGTGTCGGCCTGCTTGATCGTGTCGTCCGCCTGCTGCGCCATCGCGCGCGCGAGGTTCGACGTGGCAACGCTCATCTGCTTGAGCTGGACCGTGCGCGAATGCCAGCTGTTCAGGAAGTCGAGCGCCACGAGGGCGAGGCAGACGACGGCGACGAAGGCCGTTGTCCGGAAGGTGATGGATGGTCGACGAAACACTGTCTGCTTTCGGAGCAATGATGTCTGAGTGCCTTGCGGACTTTGACACATCTCCGGCCGGATTCGCAGCAACCCGGCGCGCCCGCCGGTTACACGGCTCAGACAGGCCGCACGTCGAAGAAGGCCTCGTCGGTCTCACCCAGGTCGCGAAAGCCCGCGGTGCGCGCCGCGTCGTAGGCCTTGGCCCAGCGCCTGGCCATGGCGATCTCGGCCTTCGACAGGTCGCTTTCGCTCGACTCGCTCGCATTCTGGAATGCCCGCAATGCCTCGACGACGTCGTCGCCCAGCTGCCGGTCTATCTCGCGCCGGAAGCGCTGCTCCGCGACTCTTACGGCATCGGCTTCCGGGTGCGAATAGTCCGCGAGCCGCACTGTGTAGGTGACGCGCGCCTCGACTTCGACATCGTCGAACCGGAACGGCTCCTCGTGCGCCATCTGCGCGAATGACGGCTCCGCCGGCAAAGCCGGCAAATGCGGCTGCGGCATGGAAGAAACAGGCAAGGCTGTCACCGCAGCCCTCGGGAAGAAAAGCTCGAACTGGTTCATGGTTCATCGCCCCGGCGCACGAGGCACCGATCGGGCTTGCAGCCAAAGACTGTACGAATATACAGTCTTTGGCGACCGTTAACCAGTCCGCGACCGGCAGGAGCAACCGATTCAGCGACGCTCGTGGATCATCCGCCAGACGTTGCACCCATTCACGCACGGCTGGCTCGGCAAGCCTGGAGACGGCTGAACAGCTGCAACCGGCGATGTGACAAGGGAGAGGCCGGCAGGATCGCTGCCCGGCGACGGGGTGCCGCCCATGACGATGGCAGTCAGGCTGACCGCCGCCACTTTTGTAACCATCAACATGATCGTCTCCAGCAGTTGGTCACAGATTCAAGATAGGTCTGCTGCAGACAAAAATCGCCGGGATTTACCCTCAAGCCCTCAAGGTGTCGACGGTCCTCCGGGCTTCGCCGGCAGGTCTCCTTCCCGCAGTTTCCGGCCCACCCACATCAATCCCGTCTCGTAGTTCGCGGCGCCAACCTGGATGCCGCCAACAGTCCGGAGCGCACCGGTGCCGTCGTCGGTGGCGGGCCCCTCCCCCGTGTACTCGCCAGGAACCAGCAACCGGCCGTCCTTCAGAAAATCGGCGATGCGAAGCTCCCGCATGCCGCGACCCCAGTGCCACTGTTTCTTGATGTCGTATGTGCTGGCAGCGGTCTTCCCGGGTGGATTGGATTTCTTCATATCATCTCGGCCGAATCAAAAAACAGGCGCCAGCATAGCCCGCGCCGATCGAGACCTTCATGAAGAACCGTTCAGCAACGCCTTGGAAGAAGAGCCGAACCTACGGCGACATCCATGGCGGACGCACACGACGCCGGTTCACGGACAACATCGTGGCACGCGCACACTCGCTGCAACGGCCTGGGCCAGGGGATGCGCTGCCTCTTCTGCTTCAGGACAACCCGTCACGCGATTTCTTCTTCCCCGTATCGGTGCAAGAGTGCGCGGCCGCGCTGCAGGCGCTTCCCGCAAGTCACGGGGAGGGCATCACGCATATCTGGCTCCGCCGAAGACCCGAACGCATGACTGGCCTGGATGCGCCGCTTGCCTTGTTCATCTATGGCAGCGGTGTTCGCGTCATCATCCTGTATCCCTGGCGTGTCGACGGACGCCTGTATGTCGGGCGCAAGAAACCGAAGCCCCAGCATGTTGCGCCGTACCTGCGTTTTGGAGCGAAGCTCATCAGCGAGCATGGCCGGTGGTATGCGGCCTTTTCGGCGGCCGACCTCAAGCGCTTCTACCTCGAGCACCTGTTCTGCCACGAGGTCGGACATCACGTCGATTGGTACTCAAGGCACTGGAGCAGCGCCAACGCTCGTCAGGTCGAAGAGTTTGCTGATCAATACGCCGTGCAGTGGGGCCCCTTCACCAAGGTCGTGTCGCAATTGCCCTACTCGGGTGGTGACGCCGACGGCGACCTGGGTTCTACAGCCTCCCCCGCCTCCACATAGTTGAGTTCGACCGGATGAACGATGGAGGCGGTCGACTCTCCATCGAAGCGAACCAGCAAGTGCTCGCCGCTCGCGCCGGTGATGACTCCGAACCTTCCTTGCAGCTCGACCCTGCCGCCACGCCGCGCGGGCACCTTGAAGCGGATGCGGATGTACGGAAGGCCTACCCTGAAATACTCCACCATGCGACCACCCCTGATGACTTGTTGTCGTTCCGGCCGGGGCGTTGCGATGGCCTGCCAGGGGCGCTGCAACGTCGATGACCGGAAACGTCAATTTCGCCGGAGGCTCATGGGGTGCGTGTCAGCCAGGGCCTACCGCCTCTGACAGCCGCCGGGCATTCCGGCGGCCGTGCCGAAGCGTGTCAGCGGGCGTTGCCGAGAGCCGCTTCTGCCGTGGAGATCAGCTCATCGGCCTCTTCGCGAGGCCCGACGTTCAGGTCTTCGGAGAGTCCCTTCAGCACGACGTAGCCTGCCTGCAGGGCTTCGGCGTAGGTGGCGAATCCGGTGGCCGCTTCCATCAGCGGCTCGAACTCCATCGAGTTGTCGAAGGATTCCAGCAGTACCCAGAAATAGTCGCCTGCGTCGTGTTGGTCTACGGTCAGGGCGATGGAGATAAGTTGGCCAGCCATGCCGCGGATGGTGGCGCGCCCAAATGACAGGTCGAAGAAGCGGGCGTGAACGTTCTGCTTCCCTGCTTGTGCTCTCGCGGGCAGGCGTGCGCCAATCAACCGGCAGCTTCGAGGAATTCGAATCCCATCGTTCGCGCGTGATAGTGCAGTCCGCCGTCTTGCACGATCAGGAAGCGTGCGCCGCGCGAGCCGGCGTTGTGATGCGAGTGCGGCGCACCGGGTGGCGTGACCAGCGTGGCCCACGGCGTCCACGGGCACACCGCATCGCCCACCACCGAATGGCAGCCCTCGCCCTGCACCACCAGCGTCACGGCAGCCGAGTTGTGGCGGTGGGCGCGCTGGTGCGTGCCCGGCTCCAGCGTGTTGAAGCTCAGCGTCAGCGTGGGCGTGAGGTTGCGCGCGGCGGCCTGGCGGTCGGACGAGAAGATCAGTGCCCGGCCCGAGGTTTCGTCGCGCGTGGCGCAAGAGAACATCAGCGCGAACTGGCGCTCGATCTCCGCGGCCGGATAGTGCACGACATCGATGGCCGCGCCGGCCGCGGGCGCCGGCTGCGCGCGCTCGAAGGCCAGTTGCGGCTCGTTGCCGACCGTCCACAGCAGCGCTCCTTCGGCGCCCGCTTCGATCCGGTAGCCCGATGCGCCGGGCAGCAGGAACACGTCGCCCGCGCCGAAGGCAAAGCCGTCGACCGCCCCCGTCAACCTGCCGCTGCCGGAGATCACGTGCCAGACCGACCCCGTGGCGCGCACATCCAGCGGCAGCAGCGCGTCGCGAGCGGCGATGCGCACATAGCGCGCGAGCATCAGCGGCGTGGTGGCCGGAAAGCCGCAGTCGAGCGCGCGCGACTGGTCGCAGTCGAAGACCCCATGTCGCCCTTCCGGAGGCGGCGCGAAGAGCCGCGCGGGCACCTCGGGCAGCTTCACGTTGAAGGCGTTGCCGGAGTTGAAGAAGCGCGCCCTGGCCTGCGCCGCGCTGGCCGGCGCGCGCGGATGCTGCATGGGCAGGTCGGCCATGTCGATGACGGTGGCGGTGTCGACTGCATTCATGGCGAATCTCCCAGTCCAGCCCTTGCGTAGGGCAGCAGCACGCGCAACAGCACGTTCGCCCCGGCCACCACGTGCGCGGGCTCGGCCCACTCATGTTCCGCGTGACTCACGCCGTCGCGGCAGGGAATGAAGATCATCGCGCTGGGGCACAGCGGCGCCAGGTGGCGCGCATCGTGGCCGGCGGCCGAGAGAATTGGCATGTGCGGCTGCCCGATGCGCTCGGCGGCCTCCGCGATTGCCCGCTGCAACGCAGCGTCGAAGCCGTTGGATGGAGCATCGACCAAAGGAGTCACGCTCGCCTGGCACGGCGCGGCGAGCGTCTCGCACAGTTCGACCAACCGCTTCCCCAAGTGGTCGAGCACTGCATTGTCGGGATGCCGCAGGTCGATGCGCAGCGTCACCCGCTCCGGCACCACCGAGGGCGCGTTGGGTTCCACCTGCAACCGGCCGATGGTGAACTTCACCGCGTCGTCGTGACCGCCGATCTCGGCATGGAGCGCCGTCGCGATGCGCGCGAAAGCCGCGAGCGCATCTCGACGATCCGCCATTGCGAGCGTGCCGGCATGGCCGCGCTCGCCGTCGATCACGACGTCGAATGTCTTCTTGCCCTGGATGCCGGTGACGACGCCGATCACGCGCTCCTGCGCCTCCAGCAGCGGCCCCTGCTCGATGTGCGCCTCGACATAGGCCGCCACCGGAAAGCCCAGCGGGCGCCGGCGCAGGCTGGGGAAAGCCGCATGCAGGGCATCGAGCGCATCGGCGACGCGGATGCCGTCGGCGTCGCACACCTCGCGCACGGCCTGAAGGCTGCGCACGCCGGCAAAGGCTTCCGAGCCCATCATGCCGGGCGCGAAGCGCGAGCCCTCCTCGTTCATCCACGCCACGCAGACGATGTCCACAGGCGGACGCACGCCGCGCGCGGCCAGCGTGGTCAGCACTTCCAGCGCCGCGACCACGCCGTACACGCCGTCGAAGCGCCCGCCTCCGGGCTGGCTGTCGAGATGGCTGCCCGCGAGCACGGGCGGCGCGTCGCGGTCGGCACCTGGCAGCGCGATGAAAAGATTGCCCGCCGCATCGGTCGACGGCTCCAGGCCGGCCGACAGCGCCCAGTCGATCATCGCGTGCCACGACGCGATCTCTTCCGCGCTCAGCGCCTGCCGGTTCACGCCGCCGCCCGGCGTGGCGCCGATGCGGGCGAGCGCCATGAGCCGGTCCCACAGCCGGTCGGCGTCGATGCGCCAGATGCCCTGCCCCTCGGCGGCAGCAGCAGCAGCGGCTTCGGTGGCGGTCGCCGCGCTCATCAGTCGGTCTTCATGATCTGGCTGGGCAGCGCGCGCGAATCGCGCGGCTTCCACTGGCCGGCCTCGACCTGGGCGAAGAACTCGGCCAGCAAGGCATTGAACGCGGCGGGCTCTTCCAGGTTGAGCGTGTGGCCGGTCTTGGGCATCACGGCAAGGCCGCATGCCGGCAGCGTCTTCTTGAGAAAGATGCCGGGCTGCAGGCAATGGTCGTCCTCGTCGCCGACCACCACGAGCGAGGGCACGCTCATCGCGCGCAGCTCGCTTTCCAGGTCGTAGATCGAGGGGCGCCGGGCCTGCACGCCGCGCATGGTGTTGGCCGCGCCGACGGCATCGTGCTGGCCGAGCCAGGTCGCGAATTCCTGCCAGCCGCGCGGGTCCTTGTTCTGGAACTGCACGCGGCTCGCGCCCAGCGAATAGGTGCGCGCGAATTTCTCGGAGCCCTGCGCCTCGAACTGCCTGGCCACTTCGAGCGAGACGCCGCGGAAGTACTCCTCGTGCTCCTTCTCTGCGCCGTAGCCCGCGCCGGCGATCACCAGCGACGATGCCCGCTGCGCATGGCGAAGGCCGAAGTGCAGCGTGGCGAAGCCGCCCATCGACAACCCGACGATGTGCGCGCGCGCAAGGCCCAGCGCGTCCATCACCGCGACGATGTCGTCGGCCGCAGTCGCTTGCGAATAGCGCTCCACGTCGGCCGGCACGTCCGATGGCGGATAGCCGCGCGCGCCGAAGGTCACGCACTGGTGGCGCCGCGCGAAGTAGCGCATCTGCGGTTCCCAGCTGCGGTGGTCGCCGCCGAACTCGTGCACGAACACGATCGGCGTGCCGCTGCCGGCGGTCTCGTAGTAGAGGCGAACGCCGTCGGGGGTGGTGGCGAAACTCATGGTCGGCTCCTCCTCAGAACAGCGCCGCCGTCGCCGGCAGGCTGCGCGCACGCGCGACCGCCTGCGGCAGCACGTCGCACAGCGCCTGCGCCCAGGCCCTGGGCACGGTGGTGGATATCTTCACGAAGCGGTGCCCGAAGCGCGGCGTGTGGTACGTGCCCTGCCGCACCATGATGTCGTGCTCGCCCAGCGCGGTGACCAGCGCCTCGGGCGTCACGCCCGCCTTGCTGCACTCGACCACGATGAAGTTGGCCTGCGACGGGAACACCGGCACCTCGAAGCCCGGCAGCTTCGCGAAGGCGTCGACGATCAGCCGCTGGTTCTCGCGCTGCTGCGCGATCACCTCGGCCATCCACTCGGCCTTCACCGCCAGGCCCGCGATGGCCGCGCGCTGCGCCAGCACGCTCGCGCCCAGCGGCGCCTGCGAGTGCGGCAGGATGCGCGCGAGCAGCTCCGGCGAGGCCACGAGCGCACCGAGGCGCAGGCCCGCGAGGCCCAGCCACTTCGAGAAGCTCACGATGGTCACGGTGCCTTCCGGGTAGAAGCGCGACGCCAGCGTGTGGCTGTCGGCGAAGTCGCGGTAGGTGCAGTCGTGGATGAGGATGGCGCCGATCTCGCGTGCGCGCTGCGCGAAGGCGCGGATCTCGTCCTCGGTGTAGGTGGTGCCCAGCGGGTTGTTGGGGTCCACGAGATAGATGACGGCGGTGTTCGCATCGGTCGAAGCGGCCAGCGCCTCGGCCGACAACTTGAAGCCGTATTCCGGCCCGTAGATCGGAATCTCCGTGATCGCCGAACCGGCCTTGGCCGCGAACTGCAGCGGCCACTTCCACCCCGGGTCGGTGGTGACGAAGCCCTTGCCCGCCACGCAGAAGGCGCGGCATGCCAGCGCCAGCGCGGAGACCGCGCCGTCGGTCACCACGGCCGACTGGTCCGGCACGCCGAGATCGGCCACGATGGCAGAGCGCAGCGCTTCCATGCCCAGCGGCGGCGCATAGGCGTGAAAGCTCTCGTCGTCGATGGCGTCGTGCAGCGCCTTGCGCACGACCGGGTGCAGCGGGAAGTGGTTGGTGTTCTGGCCCAGCCACATGAGCTCGGGGTTGGAGAACAGCCGGTCGAAGTACCGGTTGCGGGTTTCGGCATCGCTCGTCACGGCCGGCACCGCTGCGGCGGGGTTCAGCGCCGCGTTCATGCCGCAAGCCTCTGCTGTTCGGCGGCCATGGCCTTCTTGCTGGTCTTGATGATCGAGCCGCGCGCCGCGATGCCGCCGTCGATGGTCACCACCGTGCCGGTGATGTAGCCCGCGCGCGGCGAGGCCAGGAACACCATCAGTTCGGCCACCTCTTCCGGCGTGGCGGGGCGACCGCCGGGATAGTTGTCGAACAGTTCCTCCCAGCGGCCTTCGTCGCCATGGGTGTCGAGCGCGCGGCGCTTCATGAGCTTGACCATGCGGTCGGTCGCGACCGGACCGGGGTTCACGCCCACCACGCGGATGCCGTCGTCCAGGCTCACGCCGCCGAGCGCGCGCGTGAAGGCCATCACGGCCGCGTTGCCGGTGGACCCGGCGATGTAGTTGGCGTCCCAGTTCTCGCCGGAGTTGCCGATGTCGTTCACGATCACGCCGCCGCCCGCGGCCTTCATGCGCGCGTAGTAGATCTGGCTGAGTTCCATGTAGCCCAGCACCTTGAGCTGGAAGCCCCGGCGCACCAGGGCGAAGTCCAGCGACTCGATGGGGCCAGAAGGGATGTCGCCCGCGTTGTTCACGAGGATGTCGACATGCCCTGCCGCCTCGGCGAGCTGCACCATGGCGCCGGGCGCGGCCAGGTCCATCGGATGAATGCGCACCTTGACCGGATGGAGCTTCTCGATTTCTTCCTTGGCGGCGGCCAGCGCGACACCGTCGCGCGCGGCCAGTTGCAGGTGGCAGCCTTCGGCCGCGAACGAATGGGCCGCGGCGAGGCCGATGCCCTTGGAGGCACCGGTGATGAGCACGGTCTTGCCGTCGAGTTCGAGTTTCATGGAGAGATGTCCTGGGATGCGATCGGGAAAAAGATGGTCGTGGGGAAAGCTCAGGCAGCGCCCGCCGCGTCCTGCTCGGACAGCGCGGCGATCAGGTCGACGATGTCGTCCTCGAGCAGGCTCACGTGGTCGATGGCGGCGTTGAACGCGGCGCCCGGGTCGTTGCGCCGGATGGCGTCGAGGATGGCGCCGTGCTCGCCGATGGTGGCGCTCATGCGCCCGGGCTGGAAGGTCACGTAGCGGCGGTACACGCGCACGCGCTTGCGCAGCGCGCGCGTCTGCTCCGCGAGGTAGTGCGTGTTGGAGGCTTCGTAGAGCGCATCGTGGAAGTCCTGGTTCACGTCGTAGAAGCGCGAGTGGTCGCCCGAGGCCAGGATGCTCGTCAGGTCGTCGTGCAACTGGCTCATGCGCTGCTTCTGCGCCTCGGTGGCGCGACGCGCGGCGAACTTGGCGCACAGGCCCTCCATCACCGCCATCATCTGGAACATCTCGATGAGCATGGGCAGCGAGATGCGCGCCACGCACACGCCACCCTGGCGGCTGCGCAGGTCGACAAGGCCCGTGGCGGCCAGCGCCTTGAGCGCCTCGCGCACCGGGGTGCGCGACACCTTGAAGCGCTCGGCCAACTCGGCCTCGTCGAGCCGCGCACCGGGCTTGAGCACGCCGCTGACGATCAGGTCCTCCAGCGTGTCCTTCAGCTCGTCGGACAGCGTCGCGCCCTTGCCGCGCTGGCGCTCGCGTGCGCGCGGCGCCGAGGGGTCGGCGGTCATCTCGGGTTCATCGGGTTCCATGTTCTTGCCTTCCTTGTTGTGTTTGTCTTTGTCGGTGCGATTCAGGCACTCGGACGCTGGGCCCGCGCGCCATTCGGGGATTTCAGAACGGGCGATCGCCAGCCACGGTGGTGCGGTGCATCACGCGGCGGTACACGTTGTCGTCGTAGGGCGTGGCGCGGTGCATGGTGCAGCGGTTGTCCCACACCAGCAGGTCGCCCGCGAGCCACTTGTGGCGGTAGCTGAACTCCGGCGAGATGGCGTGCGCGTTCAGCTCGGCCAGCAGCGCCACGCTCTCGTCGGCGGGCAGGCCGTCGATGTGCTTGACCACGTCCTCGCCCACGTAGAGCGAAAGGCGGCCGGTCTCGGGGTGCGTGCGCACCAGCGGATGCACCACGTCGGGCGTGGCCGCCAGCTGCTCGGGCGTGAGCGGAGCGCGATCGGCGAAGGCCTTGCCGTAGTAGTTGGCGTAGCTGTGCGTGGCCGTCATGTGGCGGATGCGCACCTTCGTGTCGTCGTCCAGCGCCTCGTAGGCGGCGTGCATCGAGGCGAAGAAGGTGTCGCCTTCCACCGGCGGCACTTCCAGCGCGTAGAGCAGCGCGCCCATCGAGGGCTCGGCCTTGTACGAGAGGTCGGAGTGCCAGTTCCAGCCCTCCTTGTGGTTGCCGATGGGCTTGCCGTTCTCCGACACGTTCGACAGCACGTAGACCTCGGGATGCTCCTTCTTCAGGAACTGCGTGAGCACGTGGCCCAGCAGCGGTCCGAAGCGGCGCGAGAAGGCCACGTGCTGCGATTCGTTGATGCTCTGGCCGCGAAACAGCAGCACCGAGCGCTGGTTGAGCGTGTCGCGCAGCACCGCGAAGTCGGCGTCGCTCACTGGCTCGCGCAGGTCTAGCCCCGTGACTTCGGTGCCGATGAAGGAGGTGAGGTTCTCGAGTTGCATGGTCGGGATGTGTCTCTGTGGATGAACAGGAAGGAAGTTGCCGGCGCTCAGAGCCGGTAGTCGGGCTGGGTGCGCTCCAGCATGCGCAGGAACGCAGGCCATTCGCGCGTGCCGGGCGGCAGGATGTCGCCCGCGAATTCGGTGAACTGGCGCGCGGCCAGTTCGCTCACCTCGGGCTGCGGGTACACCAGCGATTCGCCGGGTGCCACCCCGCCCTGCGCGAGCAGCTGCACCTTGGCCGCCTTCTCGAAGTAGTACATGAGGATGAAGGCCTCGGGAATCGTGCGACCCACGGTCAGGATGCCGTGGTTGCGCAGCACCAGCGTGTGGTGCGGGCCCAGGTCGCGCACCAGCCGCTCGCGCTCGCCGGTCTCCAGTGCCACGCCCTCGTAGTCGTGGAAGGCGGTATGGCCCTGGTAGCGCATCGCGAACTGGCTCAGCGGCGAAAGGCCGTTGGGCATGGCGGCGATCGCCGTGCCGGCCTCCGAGTGCGTGTGCAGCACGCACAGCGCGTCGGGGCGCCCCGCGTGGATCGCGCTGTGGATCACGAAGCCGGCCCGGTTGACCTCGGCGTCGGTGTCGTCCACCTTGTTGCCGTCCAGGTCGATCTTCACCAGCGAGGACGCCGTCACTTCCGAGAACAGCAGCCCGTAGGGGTTGATGAGAAAGTGATGCTCCGGCCCCGGCACGCGCGCCGAGATGTGGTTGTAGATCAGGTCGTCCATGCCGAAGTGCGCCACCAGCCGGTAGCAGGCGGCGAGCTGCACGCGCAGCTCGGCTTCGGTCTCGGGGTATGCCGCGGGATTTGTCTTCGACATCATCGCCACCACACGAGCTTTTGATCGATCCACACGAGCAGGCCGTAGAAGACCATGCTCGCCAGCGATGCCACGAGCACCGCCGACCACACGCTCAGCAGGTCGACCTGCTGCGTCGATTCATAGATCATTCGCCCCAGCCCCGCGTAGGCGCCCAGCATCTCGCCGACGATCGCGACGATCATGCTGCGCGGCACGCCGATGCGCAGTGCCGTGACCACCGAGGGCATGGCCACCGGCAGGCGCAGGCGCCAGACGATCTTCAAGGGCCCTGCCCCGAAGCTGCGCATCAGGTTCACTGCCGCGAGGTCGGCCTGCTTCAGGCCGTGCAGCGCATTCACCAGCATCGTGAAGCCGACCGCCAGCGCCACCAGCGCGATCTTCGAGGCGGCACCGAGGCCGAACCAGATCAGGAAGAGCGGCGCATAGGCGACCGTGGGCACCGCGTTCACCGCCACCGCCAGCGGCATCACGATGCGTTCGAGCGGCGGCACCAGCAGCAGCACCACTGCCAGCAGCAGCCCGAGCAGGCCGCCCAGTGCGTAGCCGCCGAGCGCCTCGCCCAGCGTGGCCAGCAGCGCACCCGTCAGGCGGCCGGTGTCCGTGAACGCATGCTGCACGATGGTGCCCAGACTGGGCAGCACGAAGGGCGGGATGCCGAAGAGCCATATCGCGCCCTCCCACACCGCGAGCAGCACGGCGATGCCCAGCACCACCGGAGCGACAGGCGATGCCGTCAGCTTTCGCTGCGCCACCATACGAGCCTCCTTTCCACGAAGGCGAGCAGCCCGTAGAGCAGCGCACCCATCAGCCCGCAGGCGAACATCACCACCCACAGGCGCACCACGAGGTCGGCGTTCATCGCCTCCATCAGCATCACGCCCAGGCCCACTGTCTCGCCGAACCACTCGCCCACCACCGAACCGATCAGGCTCAGGCCGATGGCCACGCGCAGCCCGACCATGACCTGCGGCAGCGCCGACGGCACGGCCAGCTTGAAGAACATCACGAGGCGGTTGGCCCCGAAGCTCTTCATCAGCGCGATGCGCTGCGGGTCGCACGACTTCAGCCCGCGCAGCGTGTTCACGGTGACGGGGAAGAAGGTCAGGAAGAACGCCGTCATCACCTTGGCCAGCAGCGAGTTGCCGAACCAGATGACGATGAGTGCGCCGAAGGCCACCACCGGCACCGTCTGCGACACCACGAACAGCGGGAACACCGAGCGCTCCATCCAGCGCGAATAGGTGAACACCGTGCCGCAGGCGCAGCCGAACAGTGCGCCCATCGCGAAGCCGAGCACGGTCTCCAGCAGCGTGCGGCCGAAGCCGCGCGCGAGCTGCGGCCACACCGACCAGGCGTCCTGCGCGATGGCGCTCAGTGCAGGCAGGTAGCGCGGCGACGGCGCGAAGGCATGCACGCAGACCTCCCACACCAGTGCCAGGCCCACGAAGGCCAGCGCGGGCGAGCGCACTGCGCGCTGCAGGAAGTCGTTCACGAGGCGGTGCCCTCCTGCGCGAAGGTCTTGCGGCTTTCTTCCTCGATCTCGGCCAGCAGGCGCTGCTTGATGCGGATGAACTCCGGCGTCAGCACGACCGACGGATCGCGCGGGCGCGGCAGGTCGATCACCGTCTCGCTCTTCACCGTGCCGGGGCGCGCGCTCATCACCAGCACGCGGTCGCCCAGCACGATGGCTTCGTCGATGTCGTGCGTGATGAAGAGCACGGTGCGCCAGTGGCGCGCCCAGATGTCGAGCAGCCAGTGCTGCATGCGGCTGCGCGTGAGCGCGTCGAGCGCGCCGAAGGGCTCGTCGAGCAGCATCAGGTCGCGCTCGAACAGGAAGGTGCGCATCAGCGCGACGCGCTGGCGCATGCCGCCCGACAGCTGGTGCGGGTAGTGGTTGGCGAAGCCCGCCAGGCCGAACTCGGGCAGCATGGCGCGGGCCCGTTCGCGCGCTTCCTTGCGCGGCAGGCCCTCCACCTCGAGCGCGAGGATGGCGTTGTCCAGCACGGTGCGCCACGGAAACAGCAGGTCGCGCTGCGGCATGAACGACACTTTGCCGAGCAGCTGGCCGTCGCGCTGCGGCACGCCGCCGAAAAGCAGCGAGCCGTCGTCGTCGGGCGGCAGCAGGCCCGCGATCATGTTGAAGAGCGTCGACTTGCCGCAGCCCGAAGGGCCCACGAGAGTGACGAACTCGCCTTTCGCGATCCGCAGGTTGACGCCCGACACCGCGACGGTCCGCGCCTGCGCTTCGCCGAAGCGCTTCCACACGTTGACCAGTTCGAGCATGGGCGGCGCCGTGTCGCTCGCGGCGGGCGGCATCACTTCATGGGGCATGAACTTCATGGCGGCGCGGCTCAGAACTTCTTGTCGGCGGCGGGCACCTGCGTCCAGAAGCTCGGGTCGTAGGCCTTCGACAGGTCGGCCGGCGCCTTCAGCGCCTTGTAGCCCACGAGCTGCGCCTGCATCTTCTCGACGGTGGGCAGGTCGATGGCGAGGATGCCGTCGGTGGTGCCCTTGCCGGCCTTCACGAGCTTCTCGAACTCGTCGAGCATGGCTTCCTGGTGCGCACGATTCAGGCTCGGGGCGGCGGCCATGACGATGTCGATGGCTTCCTTCTTGTTCTGCAGCGCGTACTTCCAGCCCTTGATGGTGGCCGTGAGGAAGGCCTGCACCTGCTGCGGCTTCTCGTTGCGGTACTTCTCGGACACGAGCACCGTGTCCTGCTGCACGACCACGCCGTAGTCGTCGGGCTTGATGAGCGTGAGCTTGTCGCCCAGGCCCTGCTCCTTCAGCGTGTTGAGCTCGTTGTAGTAGGTGGCGGCGGCCACGTCGAACTGCTTCTCGACGAAAGGCGCCATCGAGCCCGACTGGGGAACGATGGTCAGGTCGCTCTGCTTCACGCCGGCCGAAGCGAGCATCGAGTACAGCGTGTACTGCGTGCCGGTGAACCATGTCGCGACCTTCTTGCCGGCGAAGTCCTTCACCTTGGTGATGCCGGAATCCTTGTAGGTCACGTAGGTGAAGGGCGTGTTCTGCACGGTGACGCCGATGCACACCAGCGGCAGGCCCTTCTCACGGGCCAGCAGCACGGTCTCGGTGCCGCCTGCGAGGCCGAAGGTGTCGTTGCCCGAGGCGACCAGCGTCTCGACGTTCAGATTCGGGCCGCCCGGATTGATCGTCAGGTCGAGCCCGGCCTGGTCATAGAAGCCCTTGGCCTTGGCCACGTAGAAACCGGCGAACTGCGCCTGCGCCAGCCATTTGAGGCGCAGCGAGACCTTCTCGGCGGCGGATGCGGGCATGCCCGCCAGAAGAGCCATCGACGTCGCGACGGCGGCCAGGATACGCAAGGACTTGAAAGACATTGGATGGCCTCGTGAATACAAAAAACTCTTAAAGCAGTATTCATGCCATGCAATTTCAGGCTGTTTTTCGGCTCGGCTGGCTCGAATTGGCCCAAAACATGCACCGGAGTGCAGCTTCTGCCCCACTTCGAGCCCCCATGAACCGAATGAATGCGTTGACAGATCTTTCCGCCCGCGAGGCCGCCGGGCTGATGGCGCGCGGCGAACTTCGAGCCACCGACTACGCACAGGCGTTGCTGGAGCGCGCCGATGCCATCGCCTCCTACGGTGCCCTGCTCCACCTGGACCCCGAAGCCCTCCGTACCGTGGCCGCCGAACTCGATGCCTCACCGCTCCCCACGCCTGGAACACATCCTCTATATGGCGTGCCGCTGGCCTTCAAGGACAACATCGACGTCGCCGGCATGCCGACCACGGCCGGCAGTCCGTGGATGGCGGACCACCGCCCGCGCATCCACGCGGGCGTGACGCAGCGGCTGCTCGACGCAGGTGCGCTGGCGCTCGGCAAGACGAACCTGCACGAGTGGTCGCAGGGCGTTACCGGCCACAACCACGGCTTCGGGCCGTCGCGCAATCCCTTCGACGCCGAGCGCGTCACGGGTGGTTCCAGCGGCGGCAACGCGGCGCTGCTGGGGTTGCGCGCCGCGCCGGCGGCCATCGGCACCGACACGGGCGGCTCGGTGCGCGTGCCGGCCGCGCTGTGCGGGCTGGTCGGTTTCCGGCCGACGACGCACCGCTGGCCCGACGACGGACTGGTGCCGATCTCGCCCACCTTCGACACCGCCGGCGTCATGGCGCGCTGCGTCGACGATTGCGTGCTGGTCGACCACGCGGTGGCAGGCGGTCCGCTGCGAGTGAACCCGACACCGCTCGCTGGCGTGCGCCTCGGCGTGCCGGAGGCCTACTTCTGGGAAGAGCTCGATCCGCCCGTCGCGCAACTGGCCCGCGAACGCCTCGAGTTGCTGCGCGAGGCCGGAGCCGTGCTGGTGCACTGCGATCTGACCGAAGCCGGGGCACTGTTCCAGGAAGCGTCGATGACGATCTCTCTGCACGAGATCCTGCCCGCGCTGGCCGCCTACTTCGCGCGGCACGGCCGGCCTTTCGATGCACGCGCGCTCACCGACGCGGTGGTCAGCCCCGACGTACGGCCACTCTTCGAGCGCCTCTTCGGTTCCACAGCCATCGCGCCGGAGGCCTACGCCCACGCGCTGCACACCCTGCGCCCGCGGATGCAGGCGGCGTACCGCGAGTGCTTCGCCCGGTACGAGCTCGCCGCCCTCGTCTTCCCGACCAGTCCTTTGACCGCCGCACGCATCGGCGAGGACGTGGAAGTGTCGCTGTGCGGCCACCGCACCACCGCGTTCTCTGCCTACATCCGCAACTCGGGCCCGGCCGGCATGGCGGGCCTGCCCGCGGTGAGCCTGCCGATGGGCCTCGCCTTCGACGGCCTGCCCGCGGGACTGGAAATCACCGGCGCGGAAGGCTCCGATCCGGCGCTGCTGGCACTGGCCCTCGGCATCGAAGCCGTGCTGCCGAACGCGCCGATCGCCCCCGTCGTGGAAAAGTTGGCAAGCCGCTGAAACCCGCGTCGCAAAAACACTACGCCCCTTCGCGCGACAGGCCTTCACGTCCCGGCACGGGATCGGCGATGCTCAGGACATGCCGATTGCAAACTCACGTCCGCCCTCGCGCTCGGGATGGCGCGCCGCCGCCCTGGCCTACACGGTCGCGGGCGTCGTCTGCATCCTGACTTGCGCGGTCGCGCCCGACAACGACGTGAGCCTGCTCGTCGCCATCGCGGGTGGGCTGCCGTGGTCGCTGAGCCTGCTGACGCTCGGACTGTCGCCCGGCGTGGCCAGCATGGCGCTGCTGATGCTGGCGGCGAGCTGGTCGGTCAACGCCGCGCTGCTCTGGTGGCTGGCACTGCGCCGGCCGGGACGGCACGAGCCTTCGCACCCTGCGTAAGCATCCGCCCGAGTCGAGCCATTGCGCCGACGCATCACAGCTATATCGCCCGCCCTCTTCTCCCTGGGTGGCTGCGCGCGCAAGCTCCTGGTGACCCATTCATTCATCCACCAGGATTCACAAGGAGCAATCCGATGTTCGCGATGCAGTACTCGCACAGGCTTCCGGCCGACTACGACATGCAGATCATCCGCCAGCGCGCCGCCCGGCGCGGCCCGCTCTGGGACGACACGCAGGGGCTGGCGTTCAAGGCCTTCGTGTCGCAGGAGCGCGGGCGGCACGGGGCCGCCGGGCACGTCTACGCATCGGTGTACCTGTGGCTCGACGCCTCGGCGGCGGCGAGCTTTCTCATGGGAGAGCGCTTCCAGGCCGTGATCGATTCGTTCGGCCAGCCGCGCGTGGAGACATGGCTGCCGCTGGATGCGCGCGCAGGCACCGACCGTGCGCAGAAGGCTTCGTGGCTGCTGCGCGAGGAGCGCCTGCTGGATGCAGGAGCCGACCGCGCGGCGCTTCATGCGGCGCAAATCGAGTCAAACCGGCAGCGTGCCGCCGAGGCCGGCACGGTCGCCGTCTGGACGGCGCTCGACCTCGATGCATGGCGGCTGGTTCGCTTCACGCTGTCCTCGCACGAGCCCGAGACGACGAATGGAGGCGCGCTCTACGAGGTACTGCATCTGGCGAGGCCCGGTATCGGGGCGCTCGCATGAAGCCGCCCCGCCCTTCGGAGATGTGGCTCGCGCACCTGGCCGGCGTGTGCGTCACCGGCGCCCTGCTTTGCGGTGCAGCAGCGCTTGCGGCCGCGGTGGCGCGCCGCCTTGTCGCGCTGCTGTAAATGCCTGCTGCTACGCCGCCGTCGACCTGATCGCCGCGGCCAGCGTGCGCAGCGCACTGCGGGCCTGCGCATCGGTCACGCTGGCGTGCATCACCACGTCCCGCGACGGCAGCGGGGGCAGGCCCAATACGGGCCCCACGTCGACAGTACCGACCGGCGCCACGCGACGCCCCAGCGCGGCCACCGCGAGCCCCGCCGACACGGCCGCGCCCACGGTCAGAACGCCGCCGCCCACGAACACTTCGGTCCACGGTACGCGACCTTCGGTCAGCGCGGCCACGGCCATGCTGCGCACGCTGCAGGGTTCGGCCTGCGTGGCCAGGCGCAGCGGCTCGCCCGAGCGGTGCACGAAGTCGGGCGCGGCCATCCAGCCGAACTGCTCCTGGAGCAGCACCTCGCCATCGAGCCGGCGGCTGTCGTGCCGCAGGATGACGACTGCATCGATCGCGCCGCGGTCGAAGGCGTCAAGCAGCTCTCGCGAGGTGGAGACGCGCACTTCCATGACCACTCGCGGTTCGGCGTCCTTCACCTGCCGCAGCAGCAACGGCAGCTCGGCGCCCACGACGTGATGGCTGATGCCGACCACCAGCCGGCGCTGCTGAGCGCCGAAGGATTCGAGCGCGCCGTTGTGCGCCGCCAGCAGCTGGCGCGCGGACGGCAGGAAGGCCATGCCCTCGGCGGACAGGCGCACCAGCCGCGGCGTGCGCTCGAGCAGCCGACGGGCCAGCACTTCTTCGAGGCGCTTCACCTTGAGGCTGACGGCCGACTGCGAACTGTCCATGGCTTCGGCCGCGCGCGTGAAGCTCTTGAGGTCGGCAACGTGTACGAAAGCCTGCACGGCCTCGATGTCGAGCGCTTTCATCGGGGGCCGGCCATTTGGGAAACTACGATGGATCGGTCGAACATTTCGATGCGATCATTTCACAGCACAAGCATCCGTGCATGGCCTGCGGCGCAGGCGCTCCGTCAAGACAAGCACCCCACAACCTCCCAGCAAAGGCTCTCTTCGATGTTCCAGGACCAGCAAGTCAACGCGCCGCTGATCGGCGTTCCCGGTGGCCGCCATCTGCTCGACACCCCCGCGCTGCTGATCGACCTGCCTGCGATGACGCGCAACATCGAACGCATGGCCGCCTTCGCCAAGGCGCGCGGCGTGAGCCTGCGTCCGCACGTGAAGACGCACAAGTCGGTCGAGATCGCGCGGCGCCAGGTGGCGGCGGGCGCCATCGGCGTGAGCTGCGTCACGATGGGCGAGGCCGAGGTGATGGTCCAGGGCGGCATTCCGGGCGTGCTCATCACCTCGCCCGCCGTCACGCCGAGCAAGATCTCTCGGCTCATCCGCCTGGCGCAGCGGGCCCGCCCGGGCGACGTGATGGTGGTGGTCGACAACCCGCAGAACCTCGCCGACCTGGCGCGCGCCGCGGGCGAGCTCACGCATCCGCTCGACGTGCTGGTGGACTATGGCGCGGGCTACAACCGCACCGGCTGCGCCACGCAGGCCAAGGTGCTCGAGCTGGCCGCGCTGGTGGCCGCCGAGCCGCGCCTGCGGCTGCGCGGGCTGCAGTCGTACGCGGGCAATCTGCAGCACATCGTGGCGCGCGAGGAGCGCAGCGCCGCGGCAGCCGCTCTGCGCGAAACCGTGGCGGGCATCGTGGCGGCGGCGCGGCGCCAGGGACTGAACTTCGACATCGTGACGGGCGCAGGCACCGGCACGCACGACCTCGATTCGCAGGAGAACGCCTTCACCGAGCTGCAGGCGGGCTCGTATGTGTTCATGGACGCCGAGTACTCGCGCGTGCTCGCCAACGGCGACCAGCCCTCGCCCTTCGAAACCTCGCTGTTCGTGCAGACGGCGGTGGTCAGCACGAACGCGGCCGACTGGGTGACGGTGGACGGCGGCACCAAGTGCTTCTCCACCGACAGCGGCGTGCCGGTGGTTGCGAAGGGCGCCGACGCCGCGAGCCGCTATGCCTTCTTCGGCGACGAGCACGGCAAGCTGATGCCGTCGCCGGCCTCGCAGGCGCCGAAGCCGGCGCTGGGCGCGCGGGTGGAGTTCGTCACCCCGCACTGCGATCCGACGGTCAACCTGCACGACGCCTATCACGTGGTCGAGGGCGGCACGCTGGTCGCCATCTGGCCGGTGGACGCGCGCGGCAGGCGATAGCGCCAACCACCGGAAGCCGGCGGCATAACGAAACTCGAAAAGCGTATTTCACAACCGCCGTGCCGAGGGGGACAGTCGGGCGCTGTCTCTCTCTCTTCTCCAGGGCATGCCTCCGGGCGGCCCCGCCTCCATGGAATCCATCCAAGCAACGACGCGCCCCGCCGCACAAGCCCCGGGCGCACAGGCGCCCTCCTCGCAGCAGCTCGCCACACGTTTCCGCCCCGTCTTCCAGCGCATTGCCGAGCATGCCGCGCAACGCGAGAACGATCGCGAGCTCGCCTACGAGCCCGTGGCCTGGCTCAACGCCGAGCGCTTCGGCGCGCTGCGCGTGCCGCTCGAACACGGCGGCCTGGGCGGCTCGGTGGAGCAGCTCTACGACCTGCTCATCGAACTCGGCGAGGCCGACTCCAACCTGCCGCAGATCCTGCGCGCGCACTTCGGCTTCATCGAACGGCTGCTGGCGGAAATCGACCCCGCCCTGCACGGCCCGTGGATGCGTCTCGCAGCCGAGGGTGTGATCTTCGGCAATGCCACCACCGAGCTCGGCGACGGCTCGCTCAAGACGCTGCAGACCACGCTGAAGCGCGACGGCGATGCGTGGCGGCTCGACGGCGACAAGTTCTACAGCACCGGCACGCTCTACGCCGACTGGATCTCGGTCTCGGCCCAGCGCCTGAACGATGACGGCAGCAGCGACCGCGTGATCGCGCTCGTGCCCGCCGAGGCGCAGGGCGTGGAGCGGGTGGACGACTGGCGCGGCTTCGGCCAACGGCTGAGCGCATCGGGCACCACGCGCTTTCGCAACGTGCGCGTGAAGCCAGAGAACGTGCTGCTGTACGTGCGCGACCAGCCCACGCCGCTGACGGCGCATTTCCAGCTCACGCACCTCGCAACGCTCGCGGGCATCGCGCGCGCCATCGTGCGCGACGCGGTGGCCTTCGTGCAGCCGCGCAAGCGCATCTACAGCCACGGCAGCGGCGACACGCCGCGCGAAGACCCGCTGGTGCAGCAGGTCGTCGGCCAGCTCGCGAGCACGGCCTTCATCGCGACCTCGACCGTGCAGGCCGTGGCGCGCGGCCTGGGCGAGGTCGACCGCTTCCGCCAGCGCGGCGAGGCCGTGCCCGAGAGCCTGCTGTTCGAGGTGGAGCTGAACACCGCCAAGGCGCAGGCCGGGATCGTCGACGCGGTGCTGCAGGCCGGCACGCGGCTCTTCGACATCGGCGGTGCCTCGGCGCTGCAGGAAGACCGCCGGCTCGACCGGCACTGGCGCAATGCGCGCACGCTCGCCTCGCACAACCCGACCATCTACAAGGGACGCGTGGTGGGCGAATACCTGCTCAACGGAACGAGGCCGACTTTCTACTGGGCGGTGGGAAGCGCTTAAAGTCTCGGGTCCTCCACGGACCCGTTTCTTTTCTCATGCGCCGACTGCTGCCCGCCCTCCTCCCGTTCGTCATCGCCGGTTGCGCGACGCCACAAACCGGCGTGCTGCGCCTCAACGACGGGATATTCAGGGCATCGAGCCAGCAGGAAGCGCAAGCCTACTGCCGCAAGGACGGAAACCCGATCAGGTTCCTGCAGCAGGCCGACGCACCGACCACGCCGGGCAGCGGCGTGCTCTTCAGGTGCGATTGAAGGGCTGAAGCGACAGCAGTTGCGGCGGCGGTCGACGCGGCGCCGTCAGACGCGCGGAAGCGCCGCCAGGAAGGTGGACACGACGATCGCCGCGGCCCGGTCGAGCTGCAGGATGTCCGCCACGTCGAAGGCGTGCGGCGCGGTGCGTCCACTCGAACCGAGTGGCTTGCGGATCTCGACAAGGACTTCGGCCGCCAGCTCACGGTCGCTGCGCGGCCGGCCGTCGGGGTGCATCACCCATTCATCGACTTGATCGAATGGAATGCTGCGGAAGACTCCCACTATGGGGATGTACTTGTAGCGATCCTCGCCCACCAGGATGGGCACGCTGAGGTTACAGAAAAACGTGGTCGTCGACATGCAGGATCGCCGTCGCTAAGCAAAGCTATCAATTGTTAATGAGTGCGCTGTCTGGAGCCATCCTCCGTAGGAGCTGTCAGAGGAAGAGACGTGACCTTCTGCACACAAATTGCCTCCATCCTCATCGATTCTCGCGTCAAAACAACCACTTTATTCTTACATAAAGATACACCAAAGGGAATTTCTGATGTTTTCGGCTGTTCGGGCCCGGATTGAAGGACCAGCCGAACGACAGGCACAGGCGTAAACACGCCTGCGGAAAGACGGGGATGCGAGGGTGCGCGAAGAACGGCGCCGGCAGACAGGGGAATTACCCGGCCGCCCGTTCACCCGGCAGCGCGAAACGGCCTGCCCCTGAGGCCGGCCGCCTGATGGAAACCGGAGAAATCAGGCCGGCGCGCTGAAGCGCGGCGCGCGCCGTTCGATGTTGGCCTTCACGGCCTCGGCCTGGTTGGGGCTGCCGATCAGCGCCTTCTGCTCGACCGACTCGGCCATCAGCAACTCGGCCGCTCCCAGCGATAGCGATGCGTTCAGCAGCCGCTTGCCGGCACGTATCGCGTCGGGGCTCTTGAGCGCGATCTCGTGCGCCATCTGCAGTGCCTCGGCCAGCGGGTCGGCCGCGACGCGGGTGGCGAAGCCGATGCGCAACGCCTCCTCGCCGGAGAAGATTCGCCCCGTGAAGGTGAGCTCGCGCACCACGTCGCTGCGCGCGAGTTCGCGCATCAGCACCATGCCGGCCATGTCGGGCACCAGGCCCCACTTGATCTCCATCACCGACAGCTTCGTGTCGGGCGCGACGATGCGGATGTCCGCGCCCAGCGCGACCTGCAGGCCGCCGCCGAAGGCCACGCCGTGCACCGCGGCGATGACGGGCACCGGCACCTCGCGCCAGACCATCGCGACCTGCTGCGCGGCGTTGGAGATGCCGTGCGTGCGCATGACAAGATCCGCTCCCGCAGCGCCCCCACCCAGCACGTCGGAACCAGCGCCCTGCTGCTGCATGCGCTCGAACGAAGCCATGTCGAGCCCCGCACAGAAGGCCTTGCCGCGGCCCGAGATCACCACCGCGCGCACCGCCTTGTCGCCGCGCAGCGCCTCGCCGGCCTCGATCAGCGCATCGAACATCGCCGGGTCGAGCGCGTTCATCTTGTCGGCGCGGGCGAGCTGCAGTTCCACGACGCCGTCGGCGTGGCGGGTCCATTCGATGCGGTCGGTCATTCGATGTCTCCTGGGCGGTTGCCGCGCCAGTATCGCCGGGCACGGCCTCAGGCGATGATGGCGGCTGTCGCCTACACAACACCAAAGCCATGCCCCTGGACCGCCGCCACTTTCTTCTTCAATCGGGTTCCGCCGCCGCCGTGGTGGCGCTGTTCGGACAGGGCTGCGCCTCGACGCCGGCGCCGCCGTCCACGCGCCCCAGCGAGACGCTGGGCTTCACCGGCGTGCCGGCCTCCCTGCGCGACGGCATCGTGGTGCCGCCCGAATACGAGTGGCAGCTGCTCTACCCCTGGGGCTCCCCCACCGGCGTCGCCGGCCGGATGCCGCTCTTCGCACCCGATGCCGGCAACAGCGCCGACGACCAGGCCGTGCAGGCCGGCATGCATCACGACGGCATGCACTTCTTCGCGCTCGACGCGAGCGGCGAACGCGGCCTGCTCGTGATGAACCACGAATACACCGACGAACAGCTGCTGCACACCGACGGCGTGAAGGAGTGGACCGCCGCGAAGGTGCGCAAGTCGCTGCACGCCATGGGCGTCTCGGTGATCGAGGTGCGGCGCAACGGCCAGGGCTGGCAGCAGGTGCTGCCCTCGCCCTTCGCGCGCCGCGTGCACGGCAACACGCCGATGCGCATCGCCGGGCCTGCCGCCGGCACGCCGCTGATGCGCACCGCCGCCAATCCGGCCGGCGACGCGGTCTTCGGCACCTTCGCCAACTGCGCGATGGGCGTCACGCCGTGGGGCACCTACCTCACCTGCGAGGAGAACTTCCACGGCTACTTCGGCGGCCCGAAGGAAGCGGCCCGCAACGCCACGCCCGCCCAACGCCGCTACGGCACGGTGGCCGGATCGCAATGGATCGAGTACTGGCGCTTCGACGAGCGCTTCGACCTCAGCCGACACCCGAACGAGCCGCACCGCTTCGGCTGGGTGGTCGAGATCGACCCCTTCGACCCCACGGCCACGCCCGTCAAGCGCACCGCGCTGGGCCGCAAGCGCCAGGAAAGCGCCACCTGCACCGTCGCGAAGGACGGCCACCTCGTGGTCTACATGGGCGACGACTCGCGCTTCGAATACATCTACAAGTTCGTCAGCCGCGACAAGGTGCGCCCCGGCACCGACGCCGCCGCGCGTGCCGCCAACCGGCACCTGCTCGACGAAGGCACCCTCTACGCCGCACGCTACGACGCAGGCGGACGCGGTAAGTGGCTCGAGCTCACCCACGGCCGCGACGGCCTCGACGCGGCGCACGGCTTCGCGGACCAGGCAGAGGTGTTGATCCACGCGCGGCTGGCGGGCGACGTCGTCGGCGCCACGAAGATGGATCGCCCCGAGTGGATCGCCATCCACCCGCAAAGCGGCGAGGTCTACGTCACCCTCACCAACAACAGCCAGCGCGGCGACGCCGGCAAGCCCGGCCCCGACGCTGCCAACCCGCGCGCCGCCAACCTCTTCGGGGGCATCCTGCGCTGGCGCGAAGATGCGGGCGATGCTGCTTCCACCGGCTTCTCGTGGGACCACTTCGCGCTCGCGGGCGACCCGGCACAGCCCGGCAGCGGCGCGCGCTACCCCACGGCCGGTGCCGACATGTTCGGCGCCCCCGACGGCCTGCACTTCGACCGTGGCGGCCTGCTCTGGATCCAGACCGACCTGAGCGGCCAGGTCATCGGCAAGCCGCCCTACACCTCGCTGGGCAACAACCAGATGCTGTGCGCCGACCCGGCCTCGGGCCGCATCAAGCGCTTTCTCACCGGCCCCAACGGCTGCGAGATCACCGGCTGCGTGGTCACGCCCGACCGGCGCACGCTGTTCGTCAACATCCAGCATCCGGGCGAGGCGCGCGACGACGGCGACACGAAGCACAACAGTGCCTGGCCCGACGGCGCCGAGCCGGGCAGCGCGCGGCCGCGCTCGGCGACGCTGGCGATACGCCGGCGCGACGGCGGTATCGTCGGCACCTGAGACAACAGGCAGAGAAAAAGGGAAGACATCATGAGCATCCGCATCGTCCGCCTCGGCACACCGCGCGCACCCGACGAAGGCCTGCGCGTCGGCACCGTGCGCCGTCCGCCGCGCGGCGTTCCGAAGACCGAGTTCGCCTCGCAGGACTGGTACGACGTGTGGTACCCGAACCTCGCGCCCTCCGTCGAGACGATGAAGCAGGCGCAGGAAGCCCAGAAGGCGGAGTCGCCCGCGCAGTGGAACGCCTTCGTGCGCAAGTTCAAGGCCGAGATGGCCGAGCCCGACGCGAGTCGCAGCCTCGACCTGCTGGCCGCGCTGTCGCACGGCGCGTCGCTGTCGGTGGGCTGCTACTGCGAGGAGGAGTCGCGCTGCCACCGCTCCGTGCTGCGCGGCCTGCTGGCGGAGCGCGGCGCGAAGATCGTCGACTGACGGGCCTCCTCAGGCCATCGGCGCACCGAGGAACGCCGGCAGGCTCTCGGCCTGCGCCGAGTACGCGGCCAGCGCCGGAAAGTCTTTCGGCGAGACGGCATCGGGCGTCACCAGCTGCGTGAAGGCCCAGGCCACGGCCGTCGAAATGCCGGCCTGCGTCATCGTCTCCTCGCTCGCGGACAGCGGCGCCTCAGTCAGCTCATGCTCGAGCGCCAGGCATGCGGCGGCAAGCTGGCCGCGCACGCGGTCCATCCACGGCTGGTGCTGCTTTTCCGCCGGACGCAGCTTGCGCTCGTAGACGATCTGCACCGTCTTCTCGCAGGCCGCCAGGGCAAGCCCCGTGAGGCGCAGCGCGCGCAGCCGCTGCGGCAGGCCGGAGGGCATCAGGCTGCGCCCGCTCAGGGCTTGCGCGTAGTCGATGATCAGCGTCGAATCCATCAGCACCGTGCCGTCGTCGCAGACCAGCGTGGGCGCCTTCACCACCGGATTGATGGCGCTGAACTGCTCGAAGGTGCTGAAGAGCGAGATCGAGCGATGCTCGAAGGAAAGGCCGAGCAGGCGCAGCGAAATGGCGGTGCGCCGCACGTAGGGCGAGTCGAGCATGCCGACGAGTTGCATGGGTTCTCCTTGAAGACGGCCCCCGACGATACGGACGGCGCCGCGCGCCATGAATGGCAATCCATCGAAAATCGCGCTCGCAAACCGATCAACCATCGACGGCTGCGCACGTCGCCGCGTCCATCCCATGAACATCGACAAGAAAGACCGCCTGATCCTCGAAGCACTGCAGGCCGACGCGCGCCAGAGCCTGGCCGCCATCGGCAAGCGCATCGGCCTGTCGCAGCCGGCCATGAGCGAGCGCGTGCGCAAGCTCGAGGAAGCGGGCGTGATCGAAGGCTACGGCGCGCGCGTCAACCTGCGCGCGCTGGGCGTGGGGCTGCAGGCCATCATCCGCATCGACACCACGCATGCGGGAATCGCCAGGTACCTGAAGCTGTTCGAGTCGATGCCCGAGGTGCTGAGCGCCGACCGCGTGACCGGCGAAGACTGCTTCTTCGTGCGCTGCGCGATCGCCGAGCCGGCCGACCTGGAGCGCGTGGTGGACGCGCTGGCGGTCGACGGCTCGGTGACCACGTCGCTGGTGCTGTCGAGCCCGGTGAACAAGCTGGTCACCGTGCACGCGGCCAGGCCGCCGAAGAAATAGACGGGGACAGCCGCAGCCGTCAGCGCTGCGCCTTGTCCTTCTGGTTCTGCGCCTCGATGCGCTCGCGCGCGGCCAGCCAGTCGGAGTCGCTCCACTGGCGCAGCTCGTAGAAGTTGCCGCCGGTGGCCAGCGCGTTGCCGCCGTCCATCATGATGCTCTGGCCGGTGAGCCAGTCGCACTGGCCCGGCGCCATCAGGAAGGAAGCCAGGTTCTGCAGCTCGCTCATGCGGCCGGTGCGCGCCATCGGGTTGTTCTGCTTGCTGCGCGCGCCTGGCTCCTCGCCGGGGTTCAGGCGCTTGCTCATGCCTTCGGTCGGGATCTCGCCGGGACCGACCGCGTTCAGGCGGATGCCGTAGCGCGCCCACTCGACCGCGAGCGACTTGGTCATGACCTCGATGCCGGCCTTGCTCATGGCCGAGGGCACGACGTAGGGGCTGCCGTTGTCGACCCAGGTGACGATGATGCTCATCACGCTGCGGAAGGCGTCGCCCTGCTTCCATTCGCCCGAGCGGGCCTGCGCCACCCAGCGCTTGCCCACGGCGTGCGTCACGTAGAAGCTGCCGTGGAACACGATGTTGGCGATGGCGTCGAAGGCGCGCGGCGAGAGGCTCTCGGTGGGCGAGACGAAGTTGCCCGCCGCGTTGTTGACCAGCCCCGTGAGGCCGCCGCTCTGGAACAGGCTCTCGACCATCTCGTCGACCTGCTGCGCGATGCGGATGTCCACGCCGAAGGCGTCGACGCGCCGGCCCGGGAACTGCTGGCGCCATTCGGCCGCCGTCTCCTCGCAGACCGACTGGCGCCGGCCGCAGATGGCCACGTCGGCGCCGAGGCTCAGGAAGCGCTCGGCCATCGCACGGCCGAGGCCGGTGCCCCCGCCAGTCACCAGGATGCGCTGGCCGCTCATGAGGGAAGCTTCAAACATGGTTCGTCTCCTTGGTCGATGAGAAGATGAAAAGGCGGCAGGAAACAGAGAGGAAAACAGTCGCCGCCACCGGACGCATGCTACGCGCGCGGCGCCCCGTCGGCTTGCGGGAAGTGGCTCCGGCCCTCGGGCGAGAATGCGCGAAACGATTCTTCCGGAGACCAGGACCGATGCCGAGTTCAGCAGCCAGCCCCGCCGACGACCATGACTTCGCACCGCTGGAGGGCGTTCGCGTCCTCAGCCTCGCGCTGAACCTGCCCGGCCCCGCCGCGCTGCTGCGCTGCCGAGGCATGGGCGCCGCCTGCCTCAAGCTGGAGCCGCCGGGCGGTGACCCGATGGCGCTCTACAACAAGCCCGCGTATGCGGCGCTGCACGAGGGCATCGGCATCCAGACGGCCGACCTGAAGACGGAAGCCGGCCAGCAGCAGCTGCACGCCGAGCTCGCGCGCACCGACGTGCTGCTCACCTCGTTCCGCCCCTCCGCGCTGCGCAAGCTCGGCCTCGACTGGCCGGCGCTGCAGGCGCGCCATCCGTCGCTGTCGCAGGTGGCCATCGTCGGCGCGCCCGGCGAGCGCGCCGAGGAGCCCGGCCACGACCTGACCTACCTCGCCGAAAGCGGCCTCGTCACCGGCACCGAGCTGCCGCCCACGCTCTACGCCGACATGGGCGGCGCCCTGCTCGCGAGCGAGGCGGTGCTGAAGGCCATGCTGCTGCGCTCGCGCAAGGCGGGCGGCGTGTACCTGGAAGTGGCGCTGAACGCCTCGGCCGACTGGCTCGCCCTGCCGCGCACCTGGGGCCTCACGCAGCCCTCTGGCGCGGTCGGCGGCGCGCATGCCGGCTACCGCGTCTATCCCTGCGCCGACGGTCGCGTGGCGGTAGCCGCGCTGGAGCCGCATTTCGCGACCCGGCTCTGCGAGGCCGCGCAGATTGCCTCGCGCGACATGCTGGCGCCGGCCACGCGCGAAGCACTCGCCGCATGGATCGCGACGCGCACGCGCGCCGAGCTCGAAGCCATGGCCCGCGAGCGCGACGTGCCGCTGCTCACGCTGGCCGACTGATTGATCCGGCTCAGCGGCTCGCGCCGTCGCGCTGCCGGTCTTCGCGCTTGAGCGCGAGGTAGGTGTCGAGATCGATCTCGTGCAGCTGGCGCGGGTACTGCTCTGCGCCCGCGAACCAGCGCCGCTGGCGACGCTCGGCCTGGTCCGCCCCCGGGGCCGAGAGGTAGGCGTCGAGCGTCAGGAAGTAGCGCATCGCATTGCGCTCCACCAGCCCGCGCAGCCCGCGGATGTAGTCGGGCTGGCCCTCGGGCGTCTTGCCGACCACGGTGAAGCCCACCTTTTCACTGCCGAAGGTCGCCAGGTAGGCCATGGTGCCCAGGCGCACCATGGTGTTGTGGTCGTAGCTGTAGCTGAAGTGCAGGAAGCTCTTGCGCTCGTCGAGCGCCACCGCCTCGAGCGTCACGCGGTAGTTGCTGGTGCCCAGCGGGCCGCTCTCGGCGGAGAGCTCCACCAGCAGGTGCTCGGGCGAGTTGCTGCTGACCCGGTAGACGAAGGGCAGCTCGAAGGCCTGGTCGATCGGCTTGTCGTAGCGGCGCACCACGTAGAGCGTGAGCATCTCGCGCCCCTGCGGGTCGCTGGCGACGCTGCAGCGCCGGTTGTTGACGTGCAGGGTCAGCACGTCGCACCAGTGGGCGGAGCCCTTGAGCGCGGTGCTGATTTCGGCCAGCGGATGCTCCACCACGGCATAGACGTCGCCCTGAAGGCCGTCCGCCGTTTCCAGGGAATCGAGCTGCACGGGCCGGCCGAAACTGCTGCGACCGAGCTTGTCGATCATGCGCTGGTGGGTGGCGCGCAGCGCCTGGGCGGAGGAGTTCTCCGGCGCGGCCGCGAGCGACGACTGCATCGAGGAGGCCGCAAACAGCAGCAGCGCCGCCGCCAGAGTGCGTGTCCATGAAGCCGGCGGGTGGGGCGAACTGCTCATGGGCCACACCATACAACGGACCGCCCCGCCCTCGCCTTCAGTCGGACTGCGCGGGTTTGCTGCGCCGCACCAACAGCAGCATCGCGCCGGCCAGCAGCAAGGCGCCGCCCCACTGGCGCGGGGTCATCGCCTGCGAGAACAGCGCCGCGGCCAGCAAGGCGGCCACCAACGGCTCGATCAGCGTGCCGACCACCGCCGCCGTCGGCGACAGGCGCCGTGCGCCCCAGGCGAAGGCCAGGTAGGCCACCGAGGTCGTCACCACGCCCGTGTAGCCCACGCCCAGCCACTGCGCTCCCCCGGCCGGCCAGGTGATGCCCGAAGGCCACGCGACCGCGAGCATGCACAGCGCCGCCACCGTCATGCCCCAGGCCGAGGCCGTGACCGCTGGCACCCGCGCGGGCATGCGCGCGTTGCCCAGCACCACCATCGCGTAGCAGAAGGCCGAGCCCAGCGACCAGGCCACGCCGGCCGCGTGCCCCGGCGCCAGCGGGCCCCAGCCGCCGGCGGGCATCACCAGCAGCAGCACACCCGCCAGCGCGAGCAGCAGGCCCGCGACCAGCCTCGGGCCGAGGCGCTCGTAGCCGCGCAGCACCGACACCAGCGCGACGATCACCGGCGCGCAGCAGATCGAAATGACGGTAGGCAGCGCCGCGCCCAGGTGCACGATGCCGGCGAACCAGCAGCTCACGTTGAGCGCCATCGCCGCGCCCGTGGCCAGCATCTGCAGCCGCTCCCGGCGCGTGAGATCCCCCCAGCCCGCATCGGGCATCGCGGGCGCCCGACAGTGCAGCCACCACAGCAGCGGCAGCCCGAGCGCGAAGCGCGCCAGCGACAGGCTCTGCGGCGCGATGCCGCCGTCGATCAGGAATTGCGCCACCAGCGCACCGCCACCCCACAGGGCGCCGGCCAGCAGCACGCCGCCCCAGGCCAGGGCGGCAGACGTTCTTGCGTTCATTGTTGAAAGTTCTCCATAGCGCCCGCCATGGCCGATCGATCCAGGATCGGCAACAGGGAGCGGGCATGACCATCCGAGCCGCCGGCCGACCAGGAAGGCTCGGACGACGGCGACCGCTTGCGGGTCTGAGCGCGGCGCGAAAAGCGCGCGTCAGCTGCGGGTCACGGAGGGAGGAGAACGACGATGGGCCATGTGGCGTATCTTAGGCCCCCACACTTTTTCGAGGAACGGCACATGCCACTCGTGCGTATCGAGCTTTCCAGCGACAGCCCCGAAGCCCTGGGCCCCGCCATCGGGGACGTCGTCTACCAGGCCATGCGGGACACCATCAACGTACCGGAGCACGACAAGTTCCAGGTCATCACGCGGCACGCCCCGCACGAGCTGGTGCATCCGGCAAGCTACCTCGGCGTCGTGTATTCGCCCGGCTTCGTGCTGATCCAGATCACGCTGAACCAGGGGCGCACGACCGAGATGAAGAAGGCCTTCTACAGGCGCGTGGCCGACGACCTGCACGGCCAGCTGGGCATCCGGCGCGAGGACGTGTTCATCAACCTCGTCGAGGTGTCGAAGGAGAACTGGTCCTTCGGCAACGGGGAGATGCAGTACGCCTAGCGGCGAGAATCCCGCCGATGAAACGCCAGGGCACGCTCGTTCGATGGGAAAAGGACCGTGGCTTCGGCTTCATCCGCTGTCCCGACATCTCCGCCGATGTGTTCGTGCACCTGCGCGACTTCACCGACCGGAGCATGACGCCGCAGGTCGGCATGAAGCTGAGCTTCGAGGAGATCCACGTGGGAGGCAAGGGGCCTCGCGCGATGTCGGTGCAGGCGGCTGGTGCCGGACGGCAATCGCAGCCGCCGCGCGAGCCGGCACGGCCTCGCGGTCGGCCCGATCGTTCGACCCGCGGGCCTGCACGATCTTCCTCATCCTCGCTGCCGATGGCGCTCCTGCTCACGGCATACGCCGCATTGCTGGGCTACGGCGTGTGGAGCGCGCGCCTTCCCTTGATCGCGCTCGGCGCGTTGCTGCTGCTGAGCCTGCTGACCTTCTTCATCTACGGATTCGACAAGAACGCGGCCGGAACGGACCGGCGGCGCACGCCGGAGAACACGCTGCACCTGCTCTCGCTGATCGGGGGCTGGCCGGGCGCCTGGTTCGCGCAGCGGCTGTTCCGCCACAAGCTGAGCAAGACGAGCTTCATGGCGGCTTACTGGGCCACGGTGCTGGCGCACATGGCAGCCATGGGCGCCTGGGTCGGCAAGCTCCTGCCGGCCCTTTGAGCCGGCTGGCTCAGCGCGGCTTGCGGATGTTGCCGCGCACCGGGCCGGAAGGCTTGCGCGCGGCGGAACCCGTGCCCGAGCCGTTGTCGCGCGGCGGCAGGCCGGTGTGCTGCGTGAGGATGCGGCCCTTCGAGGGCTTCACCGGCGCCAGCTTGACTGGGGCCGACTTGGCGACGGCCGGCGCGCTCGTCGAGTTCTTGCGCCGTGCGCTGGTGTAGCCGCCGTCGGTCAGCGGCTGCCACGTCGGAATGAGATGGTGCTTGCCGTTGCCGATCAGGTCGGCGCGGCCCATGCTCTTGAGCGCCTCGCGCAGCAGCGGCCAGTTGTTGGCGTCGTGGTAGCGCAGGAAGGCCTTGTGCAGGCGGCGGCGCTTGTCGCCGCGCACGATGTCCACCGTCTCGCTCTCGCGCGTGATCTTGCGCAGCGGGTTGCGGTTGGAGTGGTACATGGCCGTGGCCGTGGCCATCGGGCTCGGATAGAAAGTCTGCACCTGGTCGGCGCGGAAGCCGTTCTTCTTGAGCCAGATCGCGAGGTTCATCATGTCCTCGTCGCTGGTGCCCGGATGCGCGGCGATGAAGTACGGAATGAGGTACTGCTTCTTGCCCGCCTCTGCCGAGTATTTCTCGAACATCTGCTTGAACTTGTCGTAGCTGCCGATGCCGGGCTTCATCATCTTCGTGAGCGGGCCCTGCTCGGTGTGCTCGGGCGCGATCTTGAGATAGCCGCCGACGTGGTGCTGCACCAGTTCCTTCACGTACTCGGGCGACTGCACCGCCAGGTCGTAGCGCAGGCCGGAGCCGATCAGGATCTTCTTGATGCCCTTCAACGCACGCGCCCGGCGGTAGATCTTGATGAGCGGGTCGTGGTTGGTGTTGAGGTTCTGGCAGATGCCCGGGTACACGCAGCTGGGCTTGCGGCAGGCGGCCTCGATCTCGGGCGACTTGCAGCCGATGCGGTACATGTTGGCCGTGGGGCCGCCGAGGTCGGAGATGGTGCCGGTGAAGCCCTTCACCGAATCGCGGATGGCCTCGACCTCCTTGATGATCGAATCTTCCGAGCGGCTCTGGATGATGCGGCCCTCGTGCTCGGTGATCGAGCAGAAAGTGCAGCCGCCGAAGCAGCCGCGCATGATGTTCACGCTGAAGCGGATCATTTCCCACGCGGGGATCTTGGTCGCGCCGTCGTGGCTGCCGTTCTCGTCGGCGTAGCGCGGATGCGGGCTGCGCGCGTACGGCAGGTCGAACACGTGGTCCATCTCGGCCGTGGTGAGCGGAATGGGCGGCGGGTTGATCCACACGTCGCGCGCCGTGGTGCCCTCGCCGTGCGCCTGCACCAGCGCGCGGGCGTTGCCGGGGTTGGTTTCCAGGTGCAGCACGCGGTTGGCGTGCGCGTAGAGCACCGGGTCGCTGCGCACCTGCTCGTAGGCCGGCAGGCGGATCACCGAGCGCTCGCGCGGCGGCACCTTGGTCTTGCCCCTGCCCTGCAGCGCAGGGTTGGGCACGAAGTTCAGCGGCTTGATGGCGGGGTTGACCACCGAGCCCGCGGCCGATCCAGCGGCTTCTGCAGCCTTGGCAACAGCTTCGGCCTCTTCTTCCTTCGCGCAGGTGGCGCCGTTGGCCTTGGCCTGGTCGGACACCATCAGGTATGGATTGACGTGCGCCTCGACGCGGCCGGGCTCGTCGACACTGGTGGAATCGATCTCGAACCAGCCTTCCGGCGTCTCACGGCGCACGAAGGCGGTGCCGCGCACGTCGGTGATCTGCTGCACCGGCTCCTTGGCGGCCAGGCGGTGCGCGATCTCGACGATGGCGCGCTCGGCATTGCCGTACAGCAGCAGGTCGCACTTGGAGTCGACCACGATGGAGCGGCGCACCTTGTCCGACCAGTAGTCGTAGTGGGCGATGCGGCGCAGGCTGCCTTCGATGCCGCCGAGGATGATCGGCACGTCGTTCCAGGCTTCCTTGCAGCGCTGCGAATACACGATGGCCGCGCGGTCGGGGCGCGAGCCGCCGACGTCGCCGGGGGTGTAGGCATCGTCGCTGCGGATCTTCCGGTCGGCCGTGTAGCGGTTGATCATCGAATCCATGTTGCCGGCGGTGACGCCGAAGAACAGGTTCGGCTTGCCCAGCGCCATGAAGGGCTCGGCGCTCTGCCAGTCGGGCTGCGCGATGATGCCCACGCGGAAGCCCTGCGCTTCCAGCATGCGGCCGATGACCGACATGCCGAAGCTGGGATGGTCGACATAGGCGTCGCCCGTGACGACGATGATGTCGCAGCTGTCCCAGCCGAGCGCTTCCATCTCCTTGCGCGTAGTCGGCAGGAATTTCGCCGTGCCGAAACGGGCCGCCCAGTACTTGCGGTAGCTGGTCAGCGGCTTGGCGGCACGCGCGAAAAAGGAGACGTCGACGGGAGCGTTCATCGGTGGGAGTTGACAGCGCCGTGGGAGCGCCGTTGTGGGCAACCCTCGATTTTAGGGTTTTCCACCATGCCTGTCGCCCTGCGTGACGTGTGACCGGACTTTCCCGAAGGACTCATGTCCGGTCAATTTGATTGCCAAAGTCAATTAACTGAATGACAATAGCAACCATGTCCACGACTTCGCCACCCATCGACACCGCCGCCGTCAAGGCGATCCGGCAGTTCAACCGCTTCTACACGCGCCGCATCGGCGCCCTCGACCCCTACCTGGGCAGCGCCATGTCGCTGACCGACGTGCGCGTCCTGTACGAGCTGGCGCACCGCGAGATGGCCGTCGCCAGCGAGATCGGGCGCGACCTCGGGTTCGACGCAGGCTACCTGAGCCGCATCCTTCGCCGCTTCGAGAACGAGGGCTGGCTGGTCCGCGAGCCCCATCCGCGCGACGCGCGCCAGAGCGTGCTGCGCCTGACCGAGGCGGGCCACGCCGCATTCGCGCCGTTGCAACAGAAGTCGCGCGAAGAGGCGGCCGCCCTGCTCGCCTCGCTCGCACCGGCACAGCGCCAGCAGCTGGTGCACGCCATGGGCACGGTGCAGTCGCTGCTCGATCCCCAGGCGCCGCCGGCAAGGCCGCAGGCCGCCATCCTGCGGGAGCCCGGCCCCGGCGACATCGGCTGGGTCGTGCAGCAGCACGGCGAGATCTACGCACGCGAATACGGCTGGAACAGCACCTTCGAGGCACTGGTGGCCGGCATCGCGGGCGAGTTCCTGCTCAAGTTCCAGCCCGAGTGGGAGCGCTGCTGGATCGCCGAGCTCAACGGCGAGCGGGTGGGCTCGATCTTCGTGGTGCGCAAGTCGGCCACGGTGGCGCAGCTGCGCCTGCTGATCCTCACGCCCGCCGCGCGCGGGCTGGGACTGGGCGGCAAGCTGGTGGACGAATGCATCGCCTTCGCGCGCCTGAAGGGCTACCGGAAGATGGTGCTGTGGACCAACAGCTGCCTGACGGCCGCGCGCGGCATCTACGCCAGCCGCGGCTTCCAGCTCACGGGTTCCGAGCCGCACGAGGGCTACGGCACCCCGCTCGTGGGCGAGACCTGGGAATTGAAGCTCTAATGCCAGGAACACCGCGGAACCGGCTTGGCCGGGCCGCAGGTGTTGCCCCCGGTAGGGGGTTGGCGAAGCGACACGAAGTGCGCGCAGCCTGGGGGCGAGCAACAGTTATTGCATGAACCAGCCGTGGCTCACCACCAGTGACTGACCGGTGAGCGCATTCGTCGGGAAGCCCGCGAACAGCAGCGCCACGCGCGCCACGTCTTCCGTGGTGGTGAATTCGCCGTCGACCGTCTCCTTCAGCATCACGTTCTTGATGACCTCCTGCTCGGTGATGCCCAGCGTCTTCGCCTGCTCGGGAATCTGCTTCTCGACGAGCGGCGTGCGCACGAAACCCGGGCAGATCACATTGGCGCGCACGCCGTGCTTGGCACCTTCCTTCGCGACAGTCTTGGCCAGTCCGATGAGGCCGTGCTTGGCCGTCACGTAGGGCGCCTTCAGCAGCGAGGCTTCCTTGGAGTGCACCGAGCCCATGTAGATCACGCTGCCGCCACGGCCCTGCGCGTACATGTGCTTCAGGCAGGCCTTGGTGGTGAGGAAGGCGCCGTCGAGGTGAATGGCGAGCATCTTCTTCCAGTCGGCGAAGCTGAATTCTTCGACCGGGTGCACGATCTGGATACCGGCATTGCTGATGAGGATGTCGATGCCGCCGAAGGCAGCCGCGCCCTCTTCCACCGAGGCGTTGACCTGGTCTTCGTTCGTCACGTCGACGCCCACGCCGATGGCCTGCGCGCCCGTGGCCTTGAGCTCGGCCGCGGTGGCGTCGGCCGCCTCCTTGTTGAGGTCGGCGATGATGATCTTCGCGCCTTCCTGGGCGAACAGGATGGCGATCTCCTTGCCGATGCCGCTGGCCGAGCCGGTGATGTAGGCGACCTTGTCCTTGAGTTGCATGGTGATGTTCCTTGAGGGTTGGGGTTGGAAAGCCGGCGACCCGAAGCCGCCAGCAAGAATCAGGCGAGATAGTCGTGCTCGACGGTGCCTAGCGCGAGCGTCATGTCCGCGATGTAGTGCACCGCCGATTCGACCTTGCGCACGGGCAGATCGGCCACCGGCGCCAGCGCGTGCGGATGCAGTTCGAGCGAGCCGGGCCCGCCCCACGCGCCGTGCAGCGTCACGTCGACCATGTGATAGCGCACCAACTCGCAGATGCGCGCCGTGCCGTCGACGTGCGGAATGATCTTGAGCAGGAAGTTCGGCTGCGCGATGCCCGCGAGGATGGGCGCCGGGTCGAGCGTGCGGTGCTTGAAGCCCATCGTGCCCTTGGCCACGCGCACCTTGCCGTAGTCGAGCGTGCCGACCACCACGTCGGTCTCGTAGTCGAGCACCGGCGAGGCGAGCTTCTTCGGAAAGCCCCAGAGCTCGCGCCCGCCCGCGATGGGCGGATGGTCGTTGAGGTACATCGCATGCACGTACGAGCCCTTCTCCACGCCCTTGTCGGTGCGCAGCTGCACCGGAATGACCTGGCCCGACTCGGTGTAGTCGCCGAAGCCGGTCGAATCGGGCATGCGGATGAACTCGTACTTGACCAGCGGCTCGACAACCTCAAGCGGCTCGGGCACCACGGCGCGCAGGGCCTCGATGTCGGTGCGGTACGTGATGATGAGAAATTCGCGCCTGATGAAGCGATAAGGGCCTGGTGGAAAGGCGGGGCTGGTCAGCGGCATCGCGAATGCCGTTCGTCGCACGTCTTCAATGTTCATGATGCAAACATTTCCTCCTGGTGAAGCTGAAGCGTTGAAGTGACGGCCCAGTCTCGCGCTGGTTTCTTAGCCGGGGCTGAATCGCAGACCGCCCCGACGATTCATCGAGAAAGCCCAGGCCGCTTGACGCGCCCCGAACCGTGCTCGCCGAGGTCGAAGGTGGTCACGCCGTTCACGGTGGCATCGGCGCGCAGCGTCTCGGGGTGGGCCAGCGTCACGCGCATGTCGCGCGCACCGGCCTCCCAGTGCTCTTCGACTGCGGCGCGCGAGAACTCGTAGTCCTTCGACTCCAGCTCGTAGGGCTTGTCGCGGTAGATCAGGTGGAAGATGTCGATGGGCTCGTGCGTGAGCTGCGACTGCACCTCGTGCACGCTGGGGTCGTTGCGCAAGTGGGCCGGCAGCTTGGAGATCAGGTCGGCAATGGCCTGCTGCAGGTTCATGTTGGCGGCCAGCGCATCGGTGTTCATACGCGTGCGGCTCGAGTAGGTGATGTCCTTCTGCCGCTCCATCACGCCGGCCATGTTGTGCGGCATCTCGCCGCGCGCATTGAACAGGTCGACCTGCAGCACCACCAGCGGCTCGCTGCGCGGATGCGTGTCGAGCACGTACTGCAGCGGCGTGTTCGAGACGATGCCGCCGTCCCAGTAGTCGTCGCCGTCGATGCTCACGGGCGCGAAGCCCGGCGGCAGCGCACCGCTGGCCATGATGTGCTCGGGCCCGATCAGCTGGCGCGTGTTGTCGAAGTACACCGAGTTGCCGGTGCGCACGTTCACCGCCCCAACGCTGAAGCGCGCCTCGCAGGCGTTGATGCGGTCGAAGTCGACGAGGCGCTCGAGCGTGGACTTCAGCGGCGAGGTGTCGTAGTAGCTCAGCAGCGGCGCCGCCCCGCCCATCAGGAAGGCCGGCGAATAGCGCGGCTCGAAGAAGCCCGGAATGCCCACCAGCGAGGCCATGGTGGCGCTGAACTGGTTCTGGGTGGCGCGGTCGCCCAGCCATGGAGGCAGGCGCTGCGAAGGCCCGGAAGACACGAGATGCCAGAACTCGCGCAGCCGGTCGACCCGCTTTTCCTGTGCGTTGCCGGCGATCAGCGCGGCATTGATGGCGCCGATGGAAACGCCCGCGATCCAGTGCGGCTGCAGCTCGGTTTCGCTGAGCGCCGCGTACACGCCGGCCTGGTAGGCGCCGAGCGCGCCCCCGCCCTGCAGCACCAGCGCCTTGCGGGCGGTGCGCATGTCCTCGCGGCGCGAGGCGAAGGGGTCGAGGGGCTTCCTGGATGCACTGGAAGCGGTGGAGGCGGTGGAGGCGGCACGGGTTCGGGTTTTCTTCTTCGGTGGTGTCGTCGTCATGCGTTCATTTGACACCAGCCCCGAGACGCCAACCTGACGAGGGACTTATCCAGGGGCTGTGCCCCTGGAACGAAGTCACATCTTCGGCAACATCTGCCCGCGAATCTCGCCGCCGGGGTTGGCGGCCGTGTGGATGTTGGCGTACCACTTGCCCGCCGACAGGTCCGCGGCCTGCGCCGGCGTGAGCGTGGCTTGGCCCTCGATCGGGCTTGCCGGGTTGGCGAAAGGCAGCACCACGCCGGCATTGGCGCCTGCGGCGGCCGGACCGTGGAAGTGCGCCATGGTGGCCGGGCCGCTCAGGCCGGTGTAGGTGATCTTGTACTTGAGCACGTTGGTGTCGCGGTCGAGCCAGGCCTCGGCCATGCCGCTGCCGCGCGTCATGTTGGGCGGGACTTCGCTGGCTGCGTTCATCGCGCCGCTGAAGCTCGCGACGTTCGACTTCGACATCATTCCGCAGCCGACCAGCGCGGCACTGGCCACCCCGGTCACGAGGGCTGCGCGCAAAAAGGTGCCATATTTGGTCATGAGCTTGATCTCCTGAGTAATGAAAGCCTCCAAAGCATAGGCAGCGCAGAGGACCTGTCTTGTCGGCCACCACCCCGACTTTGATGGCCGCCGGAGGGCCCGAGACGGCTGCAAAAGCCGGTGAAAGGCGGCGAGAGGCTGAAAGAGAATGCAACGATGACTTCCACCTACCTCCCCACCGCCCGCAACGTGGTCGATTTCTGGCGCGAGGCCGGCCCCGACCGCTGGTTCGCCAAGAACGACTCCTTCGACGCCGACTTTGCCCTGCGCTTCTCGCAGGCCCACCAGGCGGCAGCCCGTGGCGAGCTCGACCATTGGGCGTCCGACGCCGAAGGCGCGCTGGCCCTGCTCGTGCTGCTCGACCAGTTTCCCCGCAACACCTGGCGCGGCAATGCGCACATGCTGGCCACCGACGGCAAGGCTCTGGCCGTGGCGAAGCAGGCGATCGAGGCGGGCTTCGACCGGCAGTGCGAGCCCGTGCTGCAACGTTTCTTCTACCTGCCCTTCATGCACTCGGAGGTGCTGGCCGAACAGGAGCGCTCGGTCGAACTCAACGCCGCGCTCGACGACAACACCCAGCGCTATGCCGTGCTGCACCGCGACATCGTCGCGCGCTTCGACCGCTTTCCGCACCGCAACAGCATGCTCGGGCGCACCAGCACGGCGGAGGAGCAGAAGTTCCTGGACGAAGGCGGCTTCGCCGGCTGAGCAGGAAGACAGCGACGCTCACTCGTCGTTGTGCGGCAGCGGCACTTCGCGCGTGGGCGAGGGGTTCAGCTCGGCGATGCCCTTGGTGTCCTTCATCGAGCCGTAGGTGCGCGCGTAGACCCAGGTGAACTCCGCGCCCAGCAGGAAGATCTGCGCCGAGTAGTACACCCACACAAGCACCACCACCAGCGAGCCCGCAGCGCCGTAGCCCGAGGCCACGCTGCTCTTGCCGATGTACAGGCCGATCAGGTGCTTGCCCACGGTGAAGAGCAGCGCCGTCACCGCCGCGCCCACCCACACGTCGCGCCACTGCACCTTGGCGCGCGGCATGATCTTGTAGATCATCGCGAAGATCGCCGTCACCATCGCGAAGCTGAAGACGAAGTTGACGAGCTGCGCCGTCGTCTCCCACGCGCCGAACACCGGCGACCACCACTTGCTCAGTGCCGCGAGCCCGGCGCTCGCAACCAGCGACACCATGAGCAGGAAGCCGATGCCCATGATCATGCTGAACGACAGCAGCCGCACGCGCAGCATGTTGAACAGGCCCTTGTTCTTGACGCGGGCCGGCGCGCGCCAGATGCGGTCCAGCGCGTCCTGCAGTTCGCCGAAGACGGTGGTGGCGCCCACCACCACCAGGCCGATGCCGATCACAGTGGCGACGATGCCCTCGGCCGGCTTGTTGACGGCCTTCAGCATGCCCTGCACCGCCGCCGCGCCCTGCTCGCCCATCAGGCCCGAGAGCTGGGCGAAGATCTCGCCGCGCGCGGCCTCCTGCCCGAAGACCAGCCCGGCCACCGCGATCACGATCAGCAGCAGCGGCGCGATCGAGAACACCGTGTAGTAGGCCAGTGCGGCGCCCATGCTCGGGGCGTAGTCGTTCGACCACGAGTTGAAGGCCCGGCGGCAGAGATCGAAGAGCGCGCGCAGTTGCGTGACCATGCTGGAATGTCCTCCATGAAGCGGCCGGGCACCGCGCTGTCGCTGCGGTGCCCGGCGTGTTGAAAGCATGCCTACGATAATCGCTCGACATGCAACCGTCTCCCCCCGCAGCCCACCCGCAGTCGCCGCGCGACCTTTTCGTCTCGTTCACCTGGCTTGCGCTGCAGGGCTTCGGTGGCGTGCTGGCCATCGTCCAGCGCGAGATGGTCGAGAAGAAGAAATGGCTCACGCCCGAGCAGTTCCTCGAGGACTGGGCCGTGGCGCAGGTGATGCCGGGACCCAACGTGATCAACCTCGCCCTGATGATCGGCGACCGCTACTTCGGCCTGCGCGGCGCGCTGGCCGCGGTGGCTGGCATGCTGACCATTCCGCTGGTGGTGATCCTCGCGCTGGCCGTGCTGTATGCGCACTACGCCGGCAACCCGCAGGTGGCTGCCGCGCTGCGGGGCATGGGGGCGGTGTCCGGCGGGCTCATCGCCGCCACGGGCATCAAGCTGGTGCCGCAGCTGCGCAAGCACCCGCTGGGCTTCACGACCTGCCTGGTCTTCATGGCACTGGTCTTCGTGGCCATCGCGGTGCTGAAGATTCCGCTCGGCTGGGTGCTGCTGGTGGTCGGCGGCGTGGCCTGCATCTGGACCTGGAAGAGGATCGCCCCATGACCATCGTCATGCAGTGGCACGACTGGCTGGCCCTCTTCGGGCAGTACATGCTGCTGTCGCTGCTGTCGATCAGCGGCGCTATCACCACGGTGCCCGACATGCACCGCTATCTCGTCTCGCAGCACGGCTGGCTCACCGACGCGCAGTTCAGTTCCTCGGTCGCCATCGCGCAGGCGGCGCCCGGGCCCAACGTGCTGTTCGTGGCGCTGATGGGCTGGAACGTGGGGCTCAACGCCGGCGGCGGCATCGGCGCGGGGCCTCATGCCTGGCTGCTCGGCCTCTTCGGGCTGATGGTCACGATGCTGGGCATCATGCTGCCGAGCACCACCCTCACCTACTTCGCCACCCGCTGGGGCCACCGCAACCGCACGCGCCGCGAGGTACGCGCCTTCAAGCAGGGCATGGCGCCCGTGGTGGTCGGACTGCTGATCGCCACCGGCTGGGTGCTGGCGGCCGGAAACCATGCCGGCGATGCGCCCGCGTGGCACCTGTGGCTGCTGACCGGCGCCGCCGCGCTTATCGTCTGGCGCACGCGCATCCACCTGCTCTGGCTGCTCGGCGCCGGCGCGGTGCTGGGCGCCGTGGGCTTCGTCTGACTTCTCCCTTCCCTTTCATCAGGAACACATCGACATGTCGCAACTTCGCCCGCTCGGCCGCTCCGGCCTCCAGGTTTCCCCGCTCGCCTTCGGCGGCAACGTGTTCGGCTGGACCGTCGACGAGGCGGCCTCGTTCAAGCTGCTCGACGCCTGGCTGGACGCGGGCTTCAACTTCGTCGACACCGCGGACGTGTACTCGGCATGGGTGCCGGGCCACACCGGCGGAGAGTCGGAGACCATCATCGGCAAGTGGCTCAAGCAAAGCGGCAAGCGCAACCGCGTGGTGCTGGCCACCAAGGTCGGCAAGCCGATGGGCGAAGGCAAGGTGGGCCTTGCGCCCAAGTACATCCGCGAAGCCGTCGAGGCCTCGCTCAAGCGCCTGCAGACGGACCACATCGACCTCTACCAGTCGCACGACGACGATGCCAATACGCCGCTGGAGGAATCGCTCGGCGCCTTCGACGACCTGATCAAGCAGGGCAAGGTGCGCGCCATCGGCGCGTCGAACTACACGGCGCCGCGCCTGGCCGAGGCGCTCGACGTGTCGGAGCGCCTGGGCATCGCCCGCTACGAGAGCCTGCAGCCGCTGTACAACCTGTACGACCGCGCCGTGTTCGAGGACGCGCTGGAGCCGCTGTGCATCAAGCGCGAAGTGGGCGTGATCAACTTCTACGCGCTGGCCGCCGGCTTCCTCACGGGCAAGTACCGCACCGAGGCCGATGCCGCCAAGAGCCCGCGCGGCGCCAACACCACCAAGAAGTACCTCAACGAACGCGGCCTGCGCATCCTCGATGCGCTCGACAAGGTCGCCCAGCAGTACAACGCCAAGCCGGGCCAGGTCGCCATCGCATGGCAGATCGCGCGACCGGGCGTGACTGCGCCCATCGCCAGCGCGACCTCCATCGCGCAGCTCGAGGAACTCGTGGTCGCGACGCAGCTGAAGCTCGACGCGGGCACCATCGAGATGCTCGACCGCGCCAGTGCCGAGACGGCGAAGCCCGCGGCCTGATGAGCGTGTTCGACGCCATCGCGGCGCCCACGCTGGAGCACTTCGTCGACCTGCGCGTCGAGGTGGGCGTGCCGCAGATCCTGGGCAATGGCCCGCGCGGGCTGCGCCGCGTGGTGCCGATCACCGGCGGCGAGGCCATCGGCCACGGCTGGCGGGCCCGAGTGCTGCCCGGCGGCAGCGACTTCCAGCTGATCGTGAGCGACACGCTCTCCGAACTCGACGCGCGCTACAGCCTCGAGACCGATGCAGGCGACCTGATCTACGTGCAGAACAGCGCCCTGCGTTCGGCCTCGCCCGAAACGATGGCCAGGCTGCTGCGCGGCGAGCCGGTCGATCCGTCGCAGGTGTACTTCCGCTGCAGCCCGCGCTTCGAGACCGCCTCGGCCTCGCTGAAGTGGATCAACGAGCGCATGTTCACCGGGGCCGGCGTGCGCCACCCGGCCGAGGTGGTGATGCGCTTCTTTGTCCTGAACTAGCCGTCGACCGGGTTCAATGGCGTCGCAAGGATGCGCTGGTAAAAAGCCACGTCGAGCCAGCGCCCGAACTTGAAGCCCGCCTGCCGCACCGTGCCCGAGTGCTCGAAGCCCAGGCGCTCGTGCAGCGCGATGCTGCCGGCGTTGGCGGCGTCGATGGCGCCGACCATCACGTGCACGTCGCGCTTCACGGCCTCCTCGATGATCGCTTCCATCAGCGTACGGCCCAGCCCGGCGCCGCGATGCGCGCTGTCCACGTAGACCGAGTGCTCCACCGTGTACTTGTAGGCGGGAAAGGCGCGGAAGGTGCCGTAGCTCGCGAAGCCCAGCAGCTTGCCGCTGTCGTCCTCCGCGCCGACCACCGGGAAGCCGTTGGCGCGCTTGGTGGCGAACCACGTGACCATGTTCTCGGCGGTGCGCGGCTTGTAGTCGTACAGGGCGGTGGAAGTGACGATGGCCTCGTTGAGGATGGCCAGGATCGCGGTGGAGTGGGCTTCTTCGGTGCAGGAGATGAGACGCATGGTGCGGTTCCTCGTTCGGGTTTCGTTGAAATTTCGTTCAATATAGGAGAATAATAATCTCATATGAGAAACGATTCATCTCCCGTCGACACCCCGGGTCCGAACATCGACATGCTCATCGCCACCCGGCTGCTGGCATTGAGGCAGGCGCAGGGGCTGAGCCTCGCCGACCTGGCCGAGCGTTCGGGCGTGAGCAAGGCCATGATTTCCAAAGTGGAGCGCGCCCAGAGCAGCCCTACCGCCGTGCTGCTGGGAAAGCTGGCGGCCGGGCTCGGCGTGGCGCTGGCGCAGCTGCTGACCGAGGAGAAGGCGCAGACGAAGCGTCTGCGCACGCGCGCCGGGCAGGAGGTCTGGCGCGACCCGCAAGCGGGCTATCTGCGGCGCCAGGTCGCCGAGCGCCAGGCGGGCAGCGGCGTCGAGATGGTCGAGATCGAACTGCCGCGTTCGGCGCAGGTCGACTACCCGCGATGGAGCGGCAAGCCGTATCGCCAATGCCTGTGGATGCTCGAAGGAGAACTGCGGGTGGACTACGGCGACGAGCGCTTCGAGCTCGCACCGGGCGACTGCCTCGACTTCGGAGTCGACCGTCCACTGGTCTTCAAGGCGCTGGGGCGCGGTGCCTGCCGCTATCTGCTGGTGGCGAGCCCGGAATAGGCGGCGCACGGGGGTGGCGTACCCCCGAGGTAGGCAAGCTCCCACATTCACATTCGGCGCGCACCGGTGCTGCGGGCGGCGCCGGCCGGAATACTGCAAGACATCTCGACTTCCGGAGGAACGACGATGTCTTTCGCGCTCTACATGATCGGTTTCCTGATTTTCCTGGCCGGCGTCGCCTGGGGCGCCTCGGTGGCCGGCGTGCCCACGCTCTACATCGGCATCGGCGCGGTGATCCTGCTGGGTATCGGCATCTTCAGCGCGGTGGGCCGTACGCGCGGCAAGGACCCTTCCTGAGTTCACGCGGGCTTCACGCCGCCCGCACAGAGGGTCGCTAACTTCGCAGCGCGCATCGCGAGAGGCGGTGCGCGTTGCTTCAAGTCAGCGGCCCCATGCATACATCTCCAACCTTCTTTTCCCCGCTTCTTCCCTCCGCCTATTCGGCGGCGCCCGCACCGGCCTCTGCTGCCGGCAACGGCATGGGCCATCTCAAGGTCGATTTGCTCGTCGTCGGCGCCAGCTTCGCGGGCCTCGCCTGTGCGCGGGCGGCGGCGCTCGCGGGCCTCAGCGTGATGGTGCTGGAGAAGAAGACCGCGGCCGGCGCCAAGCTGCACACCACCGGCATCATCGTCAAGGACGCGGTCGACAGCGTGCCCTGGCTGGCCGAGGTACCGCCCGCGCTGGTGCGCCGCATCGAGGGCGTGAGGCTCTACGCCCCCGACATGCATCACGTCGACCTGCATGCGCCCGGCTACTGGTTCTGGGCCACCGACGCGCCCGCCCTGCTCGACTGGATGGTCGATTCGACCCGCGCCTGCGGCGTCGACGTGCGGCTGGGCATGCTGTTCGAGCAGGCCCTGTGGCTCGACGGCCGCTGGGAAGTGCCGCTGACGCACGGCCCCTGCATCACGGCCACGTACCTCGTGGGCGCGGACGGCCCGCACTCGCGCGTCGCCAAGGCACTGGGCCTGTCGCGCAACACGCGCTTTCTCTACGGCGTGGAGCACGAATACCAGGGCGCAAGGATGGCGCCCGACCTGCTGCACTGCTTCATCGACCGCAAGCTCGCGCCCGGCTACATCGGCTGGGCGCTCGAAGGGGTCGGCGTGAGCCAGATCGGACTGGCGCGCCGCATGGTGCACGACGATGCGGGCGCGCTGAGGCTCGAACCGCTGCTGCGCAAGATCGCCCCGGTGGTCACGCCCGGCGACGCGCCGCCCGTCGCGGTGCGCGCGGGAATGATCCCCTGCGGCGGCGTGCTGCCAGTGGTGGCGCGCGAAGGGGCGCTGCTGGTGGGCGATGCAGCGGGCATGGTGTCGCCGGTGACCGCCGGCGGCATCCACACGGCCCTTCTGCACGGGCAAGGCGCCGGCGAGGCCGTGGCGCGCTTCGTGCGCGGCGAGGTCGGCGACCCGGCCACGTGGTTCGTGCGCGGCTACCCGGGCTTCAGGCTCAAGCGCGCGCTGCGCTGGGCCTTCGACCATTTCCAGAATGACTGGATGTTCAACCGCCTGCTGGGCACGCCGCCGATGCGGCGCATGGCGGAACTCGTCTACTTCCACCGCAAGGGCAGGTCGCTGCCCCGGGGCTAGGAAAGATCCAGGAAGAGCCGGAAACGAGATCAGGCGCTGCGCTGTCGCAGTGCCTCGTAGAGGCATACGCCGCTGGCCACCGAGACGTTCAGGCTCTCGACCGCGCCGGCCATCGGGATGCTCACCAGCTCGTCGCAGGTCTTTCGCGTGAGCTGCCGCATGCCCTCGCCCTCGGCGCCCAGCACCAGCGCCAGCGGGCGCTTGAAGTCGCTCTGGTAGATGGTGCCCGGAGCGTCGTCGCTGGTACCCACGCACCAGATGTTGCGTTCCTTGAGCTCGTTGAGGGTGCGCGCGAGGTTGGTGACCATGAAGTACGGCACCGTCTCGGCCGCACCGCTCGCCACCTTGGCGACAGTGGCGTTAATGCCGGCCGCGTGGTCCTTGGGGGCGATGACCGCGTGCGCGCCGGCGCCGTCGGCCACGCGCAGGCAGGCGCCGAGGTTGTGCGGGTCGGTCACGCCGTCGAGCACCAGCAGCAGGGGCACGGTGCCGGCCTCTTCGAGGCCTTCGAGCAGTTCGTCGAGAGAGCGGACCTGGGCCACGGGCTCGACCCGCGCCACCACGCCCTGGTGGCCGTGGCTGCCGCTGAGCTTGGAGAGCCGGGCACCGTCGGCCTCGATGAGTCGCACGCCGGTTTCCTGCGCTCGCGCGAGGAACTGTTTCATGCGCGCGTCGCGCCGGCTGGCGTCGAACAACACTTCGAGCACCGACTTCGGCGCGGTCTTGAGGCGCACGCCCACGGCATGGAAGCCGAAGATCACTTTGGGGGAAGACATCCGTGGATTATCCCTGCCCCCTCGGGGCCGGCCCGCCGTGCGCGTTCAGGCGATCGGCAGGCCGCTGAGCGCGCGGGTGCGCTCGTCGTGCAGTTCCTGCACTGCCAGCGCGTTCGGATGCACTTTCGCAGCGTTTCCCACGCTCTCCAGGTACTGGCAGGCGGCGTGGCCCTGGGCGGCCTTTTCATAGCGGGCGATCCAGGCGTCGCGCGCGGGCAGCTTCTCGGGCGATACCGGCCACACGCCCGGCTGGGGCCGCATGTGGTCGCCGATGCCCACGCGCCAAGGCTTGGCGCTCACGCGGGCGCGAAAGCAGTTCTGGTTGCGGCACATGCGTGCGTAGACCTTGTCGACGCCCAGCGCATGGAAGCAATCGGCCACCGCGGTAGCGGCCGGGTCGAAGACGTCGTGCATCGCCAGCAAACGAAAGCCCGCGGGGGTGCGGTAGATACGCAGATGCCAGTCGGGATGCTGCTGCATGAAACGTGCGATGCGCTCCGCCGCCCGCTTCTCGGGTGCGGGGTTGCCGCTGTGCTCGCCGCGCTTCTTGCGCTGGCCGATGACCCACGCCACGACGAAGACCACGATGCCCGCGATCAGCCCGCCCAGCCAGGTCCTGGCGGCCCAGCCGCCGACCACGCCGGCGATCAGCGCCGGAACGAGCGCGAAGCCGAACACGCTGCCGCGCAGGGGCTCCTCGAAGTCGATGTCGACGAACAGCACGTCGGGCGTGTTGAGGCAGCGCGCGCCGTAGGTGTTGCGCGTGATGATGGTGTCGCCCTGGCGCTCGACGATTTCCTCGCGGATCGGCACGCCGTCGGCGCCGTTGTAGGGCATCTTGCGCTCGCGGAGTTCGAGCTTCTCGCCCTTGTGGACGATGCGGTCGAAGGCCTCGCGGGTGCGCTGGTCGGCGTGCGCCTGCGCGGCCACGGGGCTCTCGTCGGACCAGCCGTAGCGGCGCACGGTGACCTGCTTGCCGGCCACGCGCTCCTGGACGCGGCCTTCGGCCCAGAACTGGGGAACAATCATCGCCTCAGGCCTTTCCGCCGAACAGCAGCCAGACCAGGACCGCCGCGAGCAGGATGATCAGGATCGGCAGCCATTTGTAGCCGTCGCCCTGCACGCGGCCCGGCTCGACCATGGGGCGCCGGGGCATGTGCTGGGTCAGTGGACCGAAGCTGCCGAGCGCGGGGTCGTCGTGGTTGTCGACCAGCCGCTTGGCGGCCGACAGGCTCAGCCCGGTGGCTTCGCGCGTGAGGCGGATGGCCTCCATCTTGTTGCCCTGCGCCAGGGCAGCGAGCGCGGTGGACGGCATCGATGCGAAGCCGCGATCCTGCTTGGCCGCGGTGGGGACGCAGCGTCCGCCTTCGTTGTCGTCCTCTCCTCTTTCCAGCCGGTCGGCATACCGGTCCACAGCTTCCTTGGCCGACTTGAGGTCCACGCCCGTGCGGCTGCGCACGATCTTGATGGCCTCGATCATCCTGCCGCGCTGCAGCGCCAGGACGGCGTCGGGCGGAAGCTCCTCCATGAATATCTCCTCGAAAGTGACGGGCGCTTTATTTATGTTTCATAGCTTATTGCGCTTGTCAGGCGGGCGCCAGAGCCACTTTTTCATTAAGAGCGACGCGCCCGGCCTCGATGGTGATACGTCGTTCGCAACGCGCCGCGATGCCCCGGTCGTGGGTGACGAGCACGAGCGTGGTGCCGAGCTCGCGGTTCAGGTCGAACATCAGCTGCATGACCTGCTCGCCGGTGGCGAAGTCGAGGCTGCCGGTGGGCTCGTCGGCCAGCAGCAGCGCCGGCTGGACGACGAAGGCGCGGGCCAGCGCCACGCGCTGCTGTTCGCCGCCGGAGAGCACTTTCGGGTAGTGCCCGAGCCGCTGGCCCAGGCCGACGCGGCCGAGCATTTCGGTGGCGGCCTTGCGGGCGTCCTTGCGGTTGGCAGTTTCCAGCGGAAGCATCACATTCTCGAGTGCCGTGTAGTTGGCCAGCAATTGAAAGCTCTGGAATACGAATCCAACATGGCGGCCTCGCAGGGCGGCGCGCTCGTCCTCGTTCATCGCGAAGATGTCTTCACCCGCTATGCGCACCGTGCCGCGCGTGGGCGTGTCCAGCCCCGCGATGATCGACAGCAGCGTGCTCTTGCCGGAGCCCGAGGCGCCGACGATGGCGGCGGTTTCCCGCGCACCGAGGGTGAAATCGATGTCCTGCAGAATGTCCAGCGTGCCTGTCGAATCGGTGACGGACTTGAACACATGCTCGACGGCGACAATGGCATCAGAGGGGGGTTGGGACATGGAAAGGCTCTGGTTTTGAATCGACGTGACTTTATCTTGACCACCACCGCGCTCGGCGGCGCGGGGCTATGGACGACCGCGGCGCAGGCCCAGGCTCAGGCTCAGTCCCAGACATCTTCGTCTTCGGGCAAGCCGGTGATCCTGGTGCTCGGCGATTCGCTGAGCGCAGAGTACGGCCTCAAGCGCGGCGAAGGCTGGGTACCCTTGCTCGAAAAAAGGCTTGCGCAGCAGAAGGTCTCGGCCACGGTGGTCAACGCCAGCATCAGCGGCGACACCAGTTCCGGCGGGCGCGCACGTTTCGCGCCGCTGCTCGCGCAGCACAAGCCCAGCCTCGTGGTGCTCGAGCTCGGCGCCAACGACGCCCTGCGCGGCCTGCCGCTCACCGACACCGAGAACAACCTGATGCAGATCACCAAGGCGGCCCAGGCTGCGGGCGCGAAGGTGCTGATCGTCGGCATCCAGGTGCCCCCGAACTACGGCGGCGACTACACGCGGCGCTTCGAGGCGGTGTTCTCCAAGGTGGCCGAGGCGACCAAGTCGGGGCTGGTGCCCTTCCTGCTCAAGGGCGTGGCCGACGCGCCCGATGCGCTCTCGCTGTTCCAGGCCGACCGCATCCACCCGACGGCGGCCGCGCAGCCTCGACTGCTCGACAACGTCTGGCCCGAGCTGCGCAAGCTCCTGCCGAAGCAATGAAAAAAGCCGCCGCGGGCGCAGGCCCGCGGCGGCTTTCTGATTGGTGCGCCAGAAGCGAATCAACCGTTCTTGGTAGGCAACTCGGGAACCGTGGGGGGATCGCGTTCGAGCGAAGCCACATCGGTCTCCGGGTCTCCAGGAGCCAGGCCGTCGCTGCTCGGATTGAGTTTGCGGTTCGCCTTTTCCCGGAGCTTTTCTTCCTTCTTTTTCTTCTTGGCCAGCTCTTTCTGGCGCTTCTCGTAGCCGTAGTTGGGTGTTGCCACTGCTTCTCCTTAGGCGCGGCAGTCAGGGTGACTGCACGTGGCCTACTGTAAGCGATAACGGTGCAGTCCCGGGAGGGTACCCCACGACGCGCCCCGGGCCATGGGAAGCGGTTTATTACATCCGGGCCAGGGCCTGCTGCAGATCGGCGCGCAGGTCGTCGACGTCCTCCAGGCCGATGGAAAAACGCACGAGCGTTCCCTTGTAGGGCCAGCGCGCCACGCTCGCGTCGCGCATCAGGCCGATGTCGTAGGGCACGACGAGACTGATCGGCCCGCCCCACGAGTAGCCGAGGCGGAACAGCTGCAGGCTGTCGCAGAAACGGTCGACCTGCTCGGTGCTGTAGCGCTCGTCGAACACCACCGAGAACAGCCCGGCGGCCAGGTTGGTTTCGCCGCAGAGCGCACGCCAGTGGACATGGCCCGGCGAGTCTTCGAGCGCGGGATGAAGCACCTGCGCGATCTCCTCGCAGCCGTTGAGCCAGCCGGCCAGTTCGCGCGCCGCGCGGTCGTGCGCGGCATAGCGCAGCGCGATGCTCGGAAGCGAACGCAGCAGCGTCTCGACGTCGCCCACGCCGATGCCGAAGCCCATGCGCATGTGGGTGAGCTTGAGCGCGCGGTGCAGGCGCTCGTCGCGAGTGGTCACGCTGCCCATGAGCACGTCGCCGCCGCCGCTGGGGTACTTGGTGAGCGCGTGCACGGAGATGTCGACGCCCTGCCCGCTGCCGTTGAAATCGAAGGGCGCGAAGGCCAGGCCGGCGCCCCAGGTGTTGTCCAGCGCGGTCATCACGCCGCGTGCGCGGCAGATGTTCACCAGTGCGGGCAGATCGGGGAACTCCATGGTCACCGAGCCCGCCGCCTCGACCCACACCAGCCGCGTGCGATCCGACAGCTTGGCCGCGAGGTCGGCCGGGTTCATAGCGTCGTACAGGCGATGGGTGATGCCGAAGTTCGCCAGCTCGCCGGTGGCCAGCGCCTTGTTCGGGCCGTAGGCGTTGTCGGGGATCAGCACCTCGTCGCCCGTCTTCAGGAAGGCGAACGAGACCAGCGAGATGGCCGCGAGCCCGCTGGGCACGAGCAGGCATTCGGTGCCGCCTTCGAGCGTGGCCAGGCGCTCCTCCAGCGTGAAGGTGGTGGGCGTGCCGTGCAGGCCGTAGGTGTAGCCGGCCTTGGTGCGCCAGTCGCGCGCGCGCATGGCGGCCACGTCGGCGAAGAACACGGTCGACGCCTTGAACACGCCGGGCTGCGGCGCGGCGAAGGTTGCGGGCGGAACGTAGGGGTGGTGGATCAGGGTCGTGGAGGGCTTGCTCATGTGCAGATGCTAGTGGATCGAATCCGGGGCCTGCCACACAGGCCTGCCTGCGGCGCTTTCTGCGGCGACGGAGCCCCATTTGCGCGCGGTCCATGCCCTTGCCAGAATCCGGCAACCAAGCTGGAACCTGCGAATGACTCTGACCGGTGGCTGCCTCTGCGGTGCGTTGCGATTCGAGATCGACGGGCCGGTGCGCATGCGCGGGCTCTGCCTGTGCCGGACCTGCCAGAAGGTTTCGGGCGGCGCCGGCAACCTGTTCGTGGGCCTGGAGGCTGCGGCCTTCCGATACACCCGCGGCGAGCCGCGCAGATTCGCCCGCGCGGACGCGTCCGATGCACCGGCGCGCGATTTCTGTGCCGAATGCGGCGTGCATGTGGCCTCCCGTTCGCCCAAGGCCCCCGGTGGCTTGATCGTCAAGGTTGGTGCGCTTGATGACCCCGGCGCCTTCGGGAAGGCCGACATGGTGTTCTGGACGCAAGAGAAGCAGGCCTTCCACCACCTGCCCGAGGACGCGACCATCTTCGAACGGCTCCCGGGCCGATAGATAGGGACAGCATGCAGCTGACACGCCTGCCCTCCCCGCGCCTTCGACCCTTCGTCCGGCTGATGTGGGCTTCGGCGCCTGCGGAAAAGCCCGCCGAGCGACCGGGCGCGCGCGAGCATGTGCTGCCCACGGGCGGCATGCATCTCGTGTTCCGGCTCGGTGGTCCTCCGCTGCGTCTTTTCCGGAACGGCGCGGATGCCGATGGCTTCACCGTGGGCCACGCCATGGTAGGCGGCGCCCGCTCCGCCTTCTTCGTGCGCGACGTGTCGATCCAGACGCATTCGGTCGGCGTGATGCTGCACCCGGGTGCGGCGCGGGCGCTGCTCGGTGCCCCCGAAGACGCATTGGCCGAATGCCACACGCCGCTCGATGCGCTCTGGGGCGCCGACGCGGGCTTCGCGCTCGAACAGCTCCAGGGTGCGGCCTCCCTGGAGCGCCAGCTTGCGATCCTCGAGGCCCTGCTGAGCGCCCGCCTTGCCGCTCGCGCCATGCATGGCCTGCACCCTGCGGTGGCACAGGCGCTGGCGAGCCTGTCCAGCGCCGACGATGACGGGCAGGCAATTGCCATCCGCGAACTCGTGAAGCAGAGCGGCTACAGCCACCGCCGCTTCATCGAACTGTTCCGCGGCATGACGGGCATCGCGCCCAAGCAGTACACGCGCATGCTGCGTTTCGATCGCGTGCTGGGACAGTTCGTGCTGGACCCAGCCCGGCCCTGGGTCGAGCTGGCGCTGGAGGCCGGCTACAGCGACCAGGCGCACTTCAACCGCGAGTTCCTTGCGATCGCCGGCATGTCGCCCCAGGCCTATCGGCGCGCGGCGCCTGCGTCTTCACGGCACGTGCAGGTCTGACCGGGCTGCGCGTCGGCAAGGTCAAATTCGTTCAAGACCCGAAGCGTCGCGAATTCCAGAATCGCGCCCATCTCAACTGAAGGGACAACAAGGCCATGGCCATCCACGAACTGTTTCCGTACCTCTGCGTCCACGACGCCAAGGCAGCCATCGAGTTCTATTGCAAGGTCTTCGAGGTGAAGGAGATCTTCCGCCTGACCGAGCCGAGCGGCCGCATCGGCCACGCGGAGCTGGACTTCCAAAACGGCGCGATCCTGATGATCTCGGAGGAGTTCGCCGAATTCGGCATCCTCAGCGCGAAGACGCTGGGCAACACGTCCGTCTCGCTGCACCTGCACGTGGACGATGCCGACGCGGTGGTGGCGCGCGCGGTCGCCGCCGGCGCCACGCTGGACATGGCGCCGCAGGACCAGTTCTATGGGGAACGCTCCGGCGTCTTCCATGACCCCTTCGGCCATCGCTGGAACGTGGGGCACAGCATCGAGAAGCTGACGCCGGAGGAAATGCAGCGGCGCTACACCGCCATGTTCACCGACGCCGGGTAGGCCGGCGCCAGTGTGGCCGGATCAGACCGACCACTTCTCGAGCAGCTTCTCCGCGCCCATGGAGTCGTAGCCTTCGAAGGGCTGGTGGATCCACGGGTTGGTCGCCAGGAATTCCACCTGGTAGTCGGGCGTGAAGGTCGACAGCGCCTTGGTCCAGATCACGGCGCTGCGCAGCTCGGTGATGGGCGGGTAGTTGTTGCGCAGCATGTCCATCACCGCGTGCAGCGTGTGGCCCGAGTCGGCCAGGTCGTCCACCAGCAGCACCTTGCCGGCGATCTCGCCCTTGGGCGTGGTGATGTAGCGGGCGATGTCGAGGTGGCCCTGCACCGTGCCTGCATCGGCGCGGTACGAGCTGGTCGACATGATCGCCAGCGGCTTGTCGAAGATGCGCGAGAGCACGTCGCCGGGCCGCATGCCGCCGCGCGCCAGGCACAGGATGGTGTCGAACTGCCAGCCCGACTGGTGCACCTTGATCGCGAGCTTCTCGATCAGGTTGTGGTACTCGTCGTAGCTGACGTAGAGATGCTTGCCGTCTTCGGTCAACATGGGGTTTTCTTTTCCTCTCTCTTTGTTCAGTCGGCCAGGTAGGGGTGGCGCATCATGATCGTGTGGTCGCGGTCGGGGCTCGTCGACACCATGTGGATCGGCACGCCGGTGACCTGCTCGATGCGCTGCAGGTAGAGGCGCGCATTGATCGGCAGCTTGTCGTACTGCGTGACGCCCACGGTGCTTTCGCTCCAGCCTTCGAGGGTTTCGTAGATCGGCGTGCAGCGTTCGATCTCGTCCGCGCCCATCGGCAGGATGTCGGTGGTTTCGCCGTCGAGTTCGTAGCCGGTGCACAGCTCGAGCTTCTCGAGGCCGTCCAGCACGTCGAGCTTGGTGATGCACAGGCCCGACAGGCCGTTGACCTGCGCCGAGCGCTTGAGCAGCGCGGCGTCGAACCAGCCGCAACGACGGCTGCGGCCGGTGGTCACGCCCTTTTCAGCGCCCACGGTGCTCATGTGGTAGCCCGGGGTGCCGGGCGTGGCCCAGTCGAGTTCGGTGGGGAACGGACCGCCACCCACGCGCGTGCAGTAGGCCTTGGTGATGCCCAGGATGTAGTGCAGCATGCCCGGGCCCACGCCCGAACCGGCGGCGGCGTTGCCGGCCACGCAGTTGCTGGAGGTGACGTACGGGTAGGTGCCGTGGTCCACGTCGAGCAGCGTGCCCTGTGCGCCTTCGAACAGCAGGTTGGCGCCGTCGCGGTTGGCGTCGTTCAGTTCGCGCGAGACGTCGGCCATCATGGGCTTGAGCAGCTCGGCGTGCTTCATCGCCTCGTTGAAGACTTCGTCGAAGTCGATGGCGGGCGCGCCCAGCACCTGGGTCAGCACGTGGTTGTGCAGCTCGAGCAGCACGCGCAGCTTGGCGGCGAAGCGCTCGGGGTGCTTCAGGTCCTGCACGCGCAGCGCGCGGCGGGCGATCTTGTCCTCGTAGGCCGGGCCGATGCCGCGGCCGGTGGTGCCGATCTTCTCGATGCCGCCCTTTTCGCGGTAGGCCTCGCGCGCGATGTCCAGCGCAGCGTGGAACGGCAGGATCAGCGGGCAGGCCTCGCTGATGCGCAGGCGCGAACGCACCTCGACGCCGGCCTTCTCCAGCCCTTCGATTTCCTCGAACAGCTTGGCGGCGGACAGCACCACGCCGTTGCCGATGTAGCACTTGACGCCGGGCCGCATGATGCCGCTCGGGATCAGGTGCAACGCGGTTTTCACACCGTTGATGACCAGCGTGTGGCCCGCGTTGTGGCCGCCCTGGAAGCGGACCACGCCCTGGGCGCTCTCCGTCAGCCAGTCGACCAGCTTGCCTTTGCCTTCGTCGCCCCACTGGGTGCCGACGACGACCACGTTTCTTCCGGTGGTTACGCTCATGCTCGTTCCATTACTTGAAAAATCAGATCGCACGGACACTCCACTGGCCGGCCTGCTCGACGAGCTCGCGGTCGCAGTGGAATTCATCGATTTCGCTGCCATGGCCCGGCAGCACGCAGACTACCGTTTCACCGGACTTGCGCAATTGGGCAATGGCCTGACGCAGGCCGGCCGCGTCGCTCCAGGGCGCGCGGATGGCGGCGCGCAGCGGGCGGGCCGGCAGCACGCCGACCAGTTCGCGCACGTCGAGGCTGAAGCCGACGGCCGGACGGTTGCGGCCGAACACGGCCCCCACCTCGTCGTAGCGGCCGCCGCGCACCAGCGAGTCGGCCGCGCCGGGCACGTAGATGCCGAAACGCATGCCGCTGTAGTACGCATAGCCGCGCAGGTCGGCCAGGTCGAAGCTGATCTGGCGGCCGGCCACGCCCTTCAGGCCGGAGGCAAGCTGCTTCAGGTCGGCCAGCGCCGCACCGACCGCGGGCGTGCCCTTGAGGGCCTTGGCCGCTTCGTCGAGCACCGACTCGTCGCCATAAAGCTGGATCAGCGCACGCAGGCCGTCGCGCGAGGCGGCGGGGAAGTTTTTGGTGAGCGACTCGAGCTCGCTCGCGTCCTTGGCAGCCAGTGCAGCATGCACCTGGGCCAGGGCGGCACCATCGACCGGCACGCCGGCGAATAGGGCGCGCACGATGCGGGCATCGGCCAAGTCGACGATCACGCCCTCGCGCAGGCCGGCGGCGTCGAGGCAGTCGAGCGCCAGCAGCAGGGTTTCGGTGTCGGCCTCGAGCCCGGCATGGCCGTAGATCTCGGCGCCGAACTGCAGGGGCTCGCGGGTCGCATGTGGGCGATCGGGCCGGGTATGGAGCACCGGGCCGCAGTAGCACAGGCGGGCCACGCCGTCGCGGTTCAGCAGGTGGGCATCGATGCGCGCCACCTGGGGGGTGGTGTCGGCACGAAGGCCCATGCTGCGGCCGGAAAGCTGGTCGACGAGCTTGAAGGTCTGGAGGTCGAGCGCCTCGCCAGTGCCGGAAAGCAGCGACTCGAGATGCTCGAGCAGCGGCGGCATCACCAGCTCGTAGCCGTAGCCACGGGCGGTATCGAGCAGCTGGCGTCGAAGTTCTTCGATGTGGCGCGCCTCGGAGGGCAGCACATCGGCAATGTGATCCGGGAGGACCCAGGCGGACATGGGGATCGGGGGCGTGGTTAAAACGGGATTCTACCGGCACCGGGCACCCGGTCCCGCGCGGGGGTCGATCGACGGGCCGGACTAGGCCAGGATCCAGAGCAGAACCAGCCCCAGCAGGATGCTGCAGAGCCCGAAGAAACGAAGCTGGCCGTCGCGTAGCTGCATCAGCTGGCCGAAGCCGCGCCGCCACCCTCCCGGCGACACGAAGGGCAGGATGCCTTCGATCACCAGGACGAGCGCCAACGCGCTCCAGAAAGTGTCGGCGCTCACGGCTCCTGAAGACGGCTGCGGCCGGAAGTAATCAACGGCGAGGTGCGTTGGTGGTCGAGCCCGAGCCGTGCATGGCGCGGAAGAAGTCCGACGACGGGTCGAGCACCATCACGTCGCTCTTCTTGTTGAAGCTCTGCTTGTAGGCCTCGAGGCTGCGATAGAACTGCGCGAACTGCGGGTCGCGGCCGAAGGCCTCGCTGTAGGCGGCGGCGGCCTGGGCATCGCCCTCGCCCTTGATCTTCTGGGCATCGCGGTAGGCGTTCGCCACGATCACCTCGCGCTGGCGGTCGGCGTCGGCGCGGATCTTCTCGCCTTCGGCCGTACCGGTCGAACGCAGCTCGTTGGCCACGCGCTTGCGCTCGGCCTCCATGCGGCGGTAGACCGATTCGGTGATGGCTTCCACGTAGTCGACACGGGTGATGCGCACGTCGACCACATCGACGCCCCAGGGCTTGGCGCCCTTCACTACCGACAGCACTTCGCGCTGCACGTCGGCCATCAGGGCCTCGCGGCGCACCGAGATCAGGTCGCGCACCGTGCGCTTGTTGATGTTTTCCTGGAACGCGTTGCGGACCACGCGGTTGAGCTGCATGGCACCGGCGTTCTCGTCGAGGCCGACGTTGCGGATGTAGGCCTGCGGGTCGCTGATGCGCCAGCGCACATACCAGTCGATCACCACGCGCTGCTTCTCGGCGGTGAGCATCGGCTCGGTGTCCACGCTAGACAGCGTCAGGAGGCGCTTGTCGATGTACGACACGTTCTGGAACGGTGGCGGCAGCTTGAAGTTGAGGCCGGGCTCGGTGATGACCTGCTTGATCTGGCCGAGTGCGTAGACCACGCCGAACTGCCGCTGGTCGACCACGAAGAGGGTCGAGCTTGCCAGCACGAGCAGCACGAGGATCGAGGTGGCGATGAATCCGATTCTGTTCATGTTCTTGCGGGCCTTTCTCAACGCACGTCGCGGTCACGCGAGCGGCCATCGCGGCCGCGCACGTCGGTCGTGGCAGGGGCCACCGGGATCACCGAGGATTGCGCCGGCGCGGTGCCGGCGACACTGGGGCTGGCAGCATCGACCGGCGTGGCGGCATTGCCGCTGCCGCTGAGCTGCATGAGCTTGTCGAGCGGCAGGTACAGCAGGTTCGAACCCTGCTTGCTGTCCACCAGCACCTTGGTCGTGCTGGCGTAGATCTGCTGCATGGCGTCGGTGTACATGCGGTCGCGCGTCACCTGCGGGGCCTTCTGGTATTCGGACAGCACCGCGCTGAAGCGGCCTGCATCACCCTGTGCCTGCGCCACGATCCGCGCCTTGTAGGCCTCGGACTCTTCCTTCAGCCGCGAAGCTGTACCGGTGGCCAGGGGCACCACGTTGTTGGCGTAGGCCTGCGCATCGTTCTTGGTGCGCTCGCGTTCCTGACCGGCCTTGAGCACGTCGTCGAAAGCGGCCTGCACCTGCTCGGGCGGGCGCACGCCGCCCTGCTGCAGGTTGATGCCCACGACTTCGACGCCGATCTTGTAGCGGTCGAGGATGGTCTGCATCAGCGCACGAACGCGCGGGGCGATCTGGTCGCGCTCTTCGGCGAGCGCGGCGTCCATCTTCATCTTGCCGACCACCTCGCGCACGGAGGTCTCGGCCACCTGCACGACGGTGTCGGCGGGCGACTTGCTCTCGTAGAGCCAGGCACGCGGATCGCTCAGGCGGTACTGCACCGCGAACTTGATCTCGACGATGTTCTCGTCCTCGGTCAGCATGGCCGACTCGCGCAGGCCGGTAGAGCGCACGATGGCGTCGCGGCCCACGTCGGCGGAGCGGATCTGCGTGGTCACCACGACTTCGTGGCGCTGGATGGGATAAGGCAGGCGCCAGTTGAAGCCCGCGCCCACGGTGCTCTTGTACTTGCCGAACTGGGTGATGACGGCCTGCTGGCCTTCATTCACGATGAAGAAGCCGGTGCCGAGCCAGATCAGGACGGCCACCGCGGCCACGAGGCCGATGCCGAAGCCCGCGTTCTTCATGTCGGGCTTGTAGCCATTGCCGCCACCGCCGCTGCCGCCGTTCGGGCGATTGCCGCCGCCCTTGCCGCCGAAGAAGCCGCCGAGCTTGCGGTTGAGGTCGCGCCAGAGCTCGTCGAGGTCGGGCGGGCCCTGGTTGGGCCCCTGTCCGCGGGGACGGTTGTCGTTGTTGTTGCCCGAGGGCGGAGGCGTCGGAGCGCCGGGGGGATTGGCATCAGGGGGCCGGTTGCCGGCCGGGCGGTCGCCGTTGGAGGACGGCTCGTCGCCACGCCCCCATCGGCCGTCGTTCAGGTTGAACATGCCCAGAAACCCTCTCCGCGCTGGCTTTGAATTCATTCGCTTCGTTCTCTTGTCAGTGGCGGGATTGTGCCCAATCCATCGGTTGCATCGTGCAATTCAGCGTCCGCAGCAGGGGTCATCGTATCGGGTGCGGAGCCCGACTGCCTGGCGAGCTCGGCTCGCAGCAGCGGTACGCCCTCGCCGGTCCTGGCGCTGAGGAAGATGCGGGGGACCTGTACGCCGTCGATTTCCATCTCGTCCTGCAGATGCAGCGGATGCTGCGTGCTTTCAAGGGCATCGAGCTTGTTGAAGACCAGAAGCTGCGGCACGGTGTCCGCGCCGATCTCGCGCAGCACCGACTGCACCTCGGCCATCTGCTCCGGATAGTGCTGGTTGGAAGCGTCGACCACGTGCAGCAGCAGGTCGGCATCGACCGCCTCCTGCAGCGTGGCCTTGAAGGCATCGACCAGCCCGTGCGGCAGGTCGCGGATGAAGCCCACGGTGTCGGATATGGACACCTGTCGCCGCGCATTCCCCAGGTAGAGGTGGCGCGTGGTGGTGTCGAGCGTGGCGAACAGCTGGTCGGCCGCATAGGCGCGCGCCTTGACCAGCGCATTGAACAGCGACGACTTGCCCGCGTTGGTGTAGCCCACCAGCGAGATGTTGAAGGTGTCGCGCCGCTCGCGCTGGCGGCGCTGCGTGCCGCGCTGCTTCTGCACCTTGGCGAGGCGCTCGCGCGTGCGCTTGATCGACTCGCTGATCATCCGGCGGTCGAGCTCGATCTGCTTCTCGCCCGGGCCGCCGCGCACGCCTGCACCGCCGGTCTGGCGCTCCAGGTGCGACCAGCGGCGCACCAGCCGCGTGCTGAGGTACTGCAGGCGAGCCAGTTCGACCTGCAGCTTGCCTTCGTGCGAACGCGCGCGCTGGGCGAAGATCTCGAGAATGAGGAAGGTCCGGTCGTAGACCGCGACGTCGAGCTGGCGCTCGAGGTTGCGCTGTTGCGCAGGGCTCAGGGCCTGGTCGAAGATGACCTCGCTCGCCCTGTACAGGGCGGCCAGTTCCTTGATTTCTTCGGCCTTGCCGCTGCCAACGAACAATGCCGCGTCGGGCGCCTTGCGCTTGCACGCGAGACGGGCGACGGGAATGAGGCCCGCGGTCTGCGCGAGCAGGCCGAGTTCCTCGAGTTCGCTGTCGAAATGGGGCAGCCCGAAATCGACGCCGACGAGAACGGCGGCGCCTTCCTGGCGGGGAATCAGTTCAGACAAGCGGGATCGGAAATTTGGAAAAAGCGCGGCAGCGGGGGCTGCCGCGCTCCGCGCGATCAGGCTGCGGCGTCGTCGTTCTCGGTAGCCGAGAAGTTGACGGCACGGCCTGGCACGATGGTGGAAATGGCGTGCTTGTAGACCATCTGCGTCACCGTATTGCGAAGCAACACGACGTACTGGTCGAAAGACTCGATCTGGCCTTGCAGCTTGATACCGTTCACCAGGTAAATGGAAACCGGCACATGCTCGCGACGCAAGGTGTTCAGGAACGGGTCTTGCAGAAGTTGCCCTTTATTGCTCACGATATTCTCCGTGTTCAAGAGTAGTTGTTGGAGGAGAAGACCTTAACACAGGGTTTCCGCGCCGCAGCAATCGCACCCAAAAGCCTTTGAAAAATAACGTCTCTCAAAAGCCGGAACTTCAACCCCAGTCGGAACTCAACGGCGGCCATCCGCCGCCAATAGGGTTCAGTCGTCCTTGTCGACGAAGGGATTGTGGGAGCTCTTGAACTCGATGCGCAAGGGGGTACCCACAAGGTCGAACTCCTTGCGGAAGCGCCCCTCGAGGAAGCGCTTGTAAGCATCGGTCACATGTTCGAGCGAATTCCCGTGGATCACGATCACGGGCGGATTCATGCCTCCCTGGTGCGCATAACGCAACTTGGGACGGAACATGCCGCCGCGCTTGGGCGCCTGGAACTGCACCGCCTCCAGCAGCAGCCGGGTCAGCACCGGCGTCGACATCTTGCGCGTGGCCGACTTGTGGGCCTGCGCGATTGCCTGCCACACCGGGCCCAGGCCCTGCCGCTTGATGGCCGAGATGAAATGCAGCGCCGCGAACTTCAGGAACGGCAGCCGGGTCTCGATCTGCCGCTGGATCTGCTCTCGCTGGTAGCTGTCGACCGCGTCCCACTTGTTGATGGCGATAACCACCGCACGGCCGCTTTCGAGGATGTAACCGGCGATGTGCGCGTCCTGGTCAGTCACGCCCTGGGTGGCATCGAGCAGCAGCAGCACGACGTTGGCCGACTCGATGGCCTGCAGCGTCTTGACCACCGAGAACTTCTCGATCGCCTCAAACACCCTGCCCTTGCGGCGCAGGCCGGCCGTATCGATCAGCTCGAAGCGTTGCCCATTGCGCTCGAAGGGCACCGAGATGGCATCGCGCGTGGTGCCAGGCATGTCGAAGGCAACCAGGCGCTCTTCACCAAGCCAGGTATTGATCAGCGTGGACTTGCCCACGTTGGGCCGACCGGCCACGGCCAGCTTGATCGGCTTGTTGACGTCGTCTTCCTCGGCGTCTTCATCTTCCTCGGGCAGGTTCAGCGGCGCCAGCGCCAGCTCGACCAGTCCGCGCATGCCCTGCCCGTGCGCCGCGGACACGCCGTGTACTTCGCCGAAGCCCAATTCGTAGAAGTCCACCAGCTTGGTGCCGTCGTGCATGCCTTCGGCCTTGTTGGCTACCAGCACGCAGGGCTTGCCGATACGGCGCAACTCGTTGGCGATGTCATGGTCCTGCGCCGAGAGCCCCTCGCGCGCATCGACCACGAAGATCACGACGTCGGCCTCGGCCACGGCCTGCCGCGTCTGCTTGGCCATCTCCTTGTAGATGCCGCTGCCCGCGTCGGGCTCGAAGCCGCCGGTATCGATGACGATGAACTCGCGCTTGCCCAGGCGGCCGTTACCGTAGTGGCGGTCGCGCGTGAGCCCCGCGAAGTCGGCGACGATGGCGTCGCGCGTCTGCGTCAGGCGATTGAAGAGGGTCGACTTGCCGACATTCGGCCGCCCGACCAGGGCCACGACCGGCTTCATGGCCGGCCTTTCGAGGGCGCGGTTTTCATGGTCGGGCCTTGGAAAGAGAAGAAAGGAAAAAGAACGGGATTATTCGGGGCGATAGCCAAACACACCACCCTTGGCGGTCACCACCACGACCGTATTGCCGGCCAGCACCGGAGCAACGGTGATGGCCGAGCCATCGGGGGTGACGCGATTGAGCAGCGCGCCGTCTTCACGCGACACGAAATGCAGCGTACCGGTGTTCTCGCCGATGATGAGCGAGCGCCCCACGGCCAACGGCGCGGTCAGCACGCGGTTCTTGAAGCGGGACATCTGCCAGGCGCGCTCGCCGTCGGCACGACGCCAAGCCACGACGCTGCCGTCGGACTCGGTGCCGTAGATGAAGCTCTCGTTGCCGCTGACGCCGTCCGCGCCCGAGGCAGGCTTGCTCCAGACCAACGAACCACGCACGGTCTCGACGCAGCCGACGCTGGCGTAGTAGGCACGCGCGCAGACCGTGTCGCCGTAGCGGCTCACGCTGCCGGTCAGGTCGACCAGGCGCTCCACGTCGTTGGTGCCGCGCGGCGCGGCGATGGGCGCTTCCCAACGCGAAGTGCCGTTGGCGGGGTTGATGCCTGCCAGCCGGCCACCGATACCGGCCACCAGCGTGTCGCCGACGGCCAGGAGCACGCCCGACTTGCGCAGCACGAGGTTTTCACCGGCGCGCTGCTGGATCCAGAGGCGGCGGCCGCTCTGGCCGTCCCAGGCGCTGATGCTGCGGTCGGCGGTCTGCACGAACACGCGGCGGCCTGCCACCAGCGGTGCGGTGAAGGCCTGGGCCGAGAGCTTCTGCTTCCACAGGACCTTGCCGTTCTCGATGCCGACCAGCTCGTTGCCGGTGGTGACGACCGCGGCCAGTTGGCCGTCGCTGCCGACACCTGCCGCCAGGGGAGCGCCGGCGCTGGCGCGCCAGATTTCACGACCCGCGCGCGCATCGATGGCGACCACCGTGCCGTCGCTGCCGGCCGCGGTGATCGTGTCGCCGCTGACGTCGGTGGTCAGCGGGAACTGCACGTCGGGGATGCGCACCGTCCATGCCTGGCGCACGCCCATCAGGGCCGGGTTGGCGGGAAGTTCGTCCGGCTTCGGCTTGGCCGAGCCAGAGCAGGCGGCGAGGAACGCTACCAAAACAAGAGCTGATCCCGCACGCAGGGCGGTCGATTCAGGCATGAAACGCTTGAAATTCATGATGCGGTCAGGGAGTTTTGGGTGCTGCGGGAGTGACGGTGACGACAGGCGCCAGGCTCTTGGGGTCAACGCCGACCGCGTTGAGCTTGATCTCGATCAGGCGGCGGTAGTCCGAAGTCGGGCCGAGGCCGGTCCAAGCCTTGCGGTATTCGGCCTGCGCCTCGGTGCGCTTGCCCTGGGCCAGGTAGATGTCGCCCTTGCGATCGGCCACCAGCGGTTCGAATTCCTTGGGCACGCTGCCGTCGAGCTGCTTCAAGGCATCGTCATACGACTTTCCGTCGAGCAGCTCGGCCGCCAGGCGCAGCCTCGCGACAGCCTTGTAGCCGGGGTCGATGGCGTTCTGCGCGACCCACTCGAGCTCGGTGCGCGAACCCGCGGCATTGCCCTTCTCGTACAGCGTCCTGGCGACCAGCAGGCCGGCCTGCTGCGCATAGGTAGTGCCCGCGAAGCGCTTCTTCATGTCGTCGAGCACGAGCGCGATGCGCGCCGGGTCGCCCGCCTGCGCCGTCCTCTCGATTTCGTCGTAGAGCGACGAGGCTTGTGCCGCCTTGTTGCGGCCATACCATTGCCAGCCGTTCCAGGCCACGAAGGCGCCGGCGACGAGCAGCACGATCGAGGTGATCAGGGTGCCGTAGGTATTCCAGAAATGCTTGAGCTGGTCGAGCTGTTCCTGTTCTTCGAGGTCGAGATGGGTTGCCATGCGCTGTCAGGTATTGGGAGCCGGCGATTGTAGGGTGGCGGCCCAGGTGGCCACCTCGGCAAGAGACCGGGCGGTCTGCGCGCCGCTTCCGTCGCGCAGCGCCTTGAGAGTCACTTCGCCGCGTGCGAGTTCATCTGCGCCGAAGATCAGGGCGTAGGTGGCGCCGCTGTTGTCGGCTCGCTTGAACTGCGACTTGAAGCTGCCGAGGCCATCGACCGTCGCGGCGTGCATCTGCACGCGCACGCCGGCATCGCGCAACTGCTGCAGCGTGCGCAGCACCACCGGCATGGCGGCGGCATCGGACACGACAGCGTAGACGTCCGGGGTCGGCAGCGGGATGTCGGTGCCCTGCTCTTTCATCAGGTCCAGCACGCGCTCGACGCCCATCGCCCAGCCCACGGCCGGAGCGGGCTTGCCGCCGATCTGCGCGATCAGGTCGTCGTAGCGGCCACCCGCGCACACGGTGCCCTGCGAGCCGAGACGATCGGTGACGAACTCGAAGACCGTGAGGTTGTAGTAATCCAGCCCGCGCACGAGGCGCGGATTGATGGTGAACGCGATGTCGTTGGCCTTCAGGATGGCCTGCAGCCCCTCGAAGTGAGCCAGCGACTCCGCGCCGAGAAAGTCGATCAGCTTAGGCGCCGACTCGACCACTTCCTTCATTGCCGGGTTCTTCGTGTCGAGGATGCGCAGCGGATTGCTGTGCAGGCGGCGCTTGCCGTCTTCGTCGAGCTTGTCGGCGTTCTTCTCGAAGTGGGCGATGAGCTGGGCGCGATGCAGGGCGCGCTCGGCCGGCTGCCCCAGGCTGTTGAGTTCGAGGCGGACATCGGTCAGGCCGATGGTCTTCCAGAGCGCACTGGCCAGCAGGATCAGCTCGGCATCGACGTCGGGGCCGGCAAAGCCCAGTGCCTCGGCGCCGATCTGGTGGAACTGGCGGAAGCGCCCGCGCTGCGGCTTCTCGCGGCGGAACATCGGGCCCGTGTACCAGAGGCGCTTGCCGCCGTCGTAGAGCATGTTGTGCTCGATCACGGCACGCACGAGGCCCGCCGTGTTCTCGGGGCGCAGGGTCAGGTGGTCGTTGTCGCCGTACTTGTCGGAGCGGTCCTGGAAGGAGTACATCTCCTTCTCGACGATGTCCGTCACCTCGCCGATGCCGCGCACGAACAGTGCCGTGTGCTCCAGGATCGGCGTGCGGACATTGCGGTACGCATAGCGCCCCATCAGGTCGCGCACGGTGGCCTCGAGCCACTCCCAGCGCGCCGATTCGGGCGGCAATATGTCGTTCATGCCTTTGACGGCATTCAGTTTTTCAGCCATGAGTCTGCGGAGATGTCAGGCCGCGACAGCGTGGTGTTCGCCGCCGAAGCGCTTTTCGATGTAGGTTTCCACGAGCTGGTGAAACTCGTTGGCGATATTGTCGCCGCGCAGCGTGAGGGCCTTTTCGCCGTCGATGAAGACGGGCGCCGCGGGCGCCTCGCCGGTGCCGGGCAGGCTGATGCCGATGTCGGCATGCTTGCTCTCGCCGGGGCCGTTGACGATGCAGCCCATGACGGCCACCTTCAGCGTCTCGACGCCCGGATATTTCTTGCGCCAGACCGGCATCTGCATGCGCAGGTAGTCGTCGATCTGCTTGGCCAGTTCCTGGAAGGTGGTGCTGGTGGTGCGGCCGCAGCCCGGACAGGCCGTGACACTCGGCACGAACACGCGCAGGCCCAGCGCCTGCAGGATCTCGGAGGCGATCACCACCTCCTGCGTGCGCGATTCGCCCGGCTGCGGCGTGAGCGACACGCGAATGGTGTCGCCGATGCCCTCCTGCAGCAGGATCGACAGCGCCGTGGCCGACGCCACCGTGCCCTTGGTGCCCATGCCGGCCTCGGTGAGGCCCAGGTGCAGCGGATAGTCGCAGCGGCGGGCCAGCTCGCGGTAGACCGAAATCAGGTCCTGCACGCCGCTCACCTTGCACGACAGGATGATCTGGTTGCCGGCCATGCCCATCGACTCGGCCAGCTTCGCGGACTCGATGGCCGAGGTGATCAGCGCCTCGTACATCACCTGCTTGGCGTCCCAGGGCTCGGCGCGCTGGCTGTTGGTGTCCATCAGGCTGGCGAGCAGCTCCTGGTCGAGGCTGCCCCAGTTGACGCCGATGCGCACGGGCTTGTTCCAGCGCATGGCCGCGTCGATCATCTGGCCGAACTGCTTGTCCCTCTTGTCGCCCTTGCCCACGTTGCCGGGGTTGATGCGGTACTTGCTCAGCGCTTCGGCGCAGGCCGGATACTCGGTCAGCAGGCGATGGCCGTTGTAGTGGAAGTCGCCCACCAGCGGCACGTCGATGCCCATGCGGTCGAGCTGCTCGCGGATGTAGGGCACCTGTGCCGCAGCCTCTGGCGTGTTGACCGTGATGCGGACCATCTCGGAGCCGGCCTGTGCCAGCTCCTTCACCTGGATCGCCGTGCCGATGGCGTCTACGGTGTCGGTGTTGGTCATGGACTGCACGCGCACCGGGGCGTCACCGCCCACCGTGACCACGCGCGGACCCCAGACCACGCTGGTCTGGCGCGAACGGCGCGGCTTGGGAGCAGCGGCCTCGATGGGAACGGGAGTGCAGTTGCCGGAGGTCATGACTTCACCTCGAAACGCGCCACGCCACCGCCCTTGGTGAAGGGCTTCAGGTCGAAGGGCTGGCCCCGCACCTGCACGTCGACGCTCGAGGCGCGGCCGACCACGACGGACAACGGCAGCGTGCCCGAGAGCCCCACGGTTTCGCCAGCTTGCAGGCTGCGGCGCAGCAGTTGCTTGCCGCCGGCTTCGGTCACTGTGATCCAGCACTCCTCGCGTGCCACGAAGACGAGCTGCTGGCTGCTCGATGCTGCTGCCGCCACGGGCGTGGCGGCGGGCGCCGCGACAGCCGGTGCAGCAGCGGCAGCAGCAACGGGCGCATTGGGAGCAGGAGCAGCAGCCGGAGCTTCGCCGGCCACCGGGCCGGTGGGAGCCACGGCATGCGTGGGCACGGTCTCGGCCACGGAACCGGCGGCCACGCCCGGCCCGTTGGAGGGGGCAGATTCGCTACCGGCATCGCCACGCGCCGTCAGCCGCGCCACGGAAGCACTGAGCTGGTCGAACACCGATTGCGGCAGCCAGAACAGCGCGCCCGCACCGATCAGCAGCAGAAGCACGACGATCAGCAGCGGCCGCGAAGGCAACCCGCTGGAGCGGCTGTTACCGTTCCAGCGCGGCGTGCCCGAACTGATGTTCGTGCGGAGGGTGCGATCGGTTTCGGCCAGCGAAACCTTCTGGGTGCTCGGCAGCTTTGCAAGCACGGGGGCCGGATCGATGCGCAGCGCGCGACAGACGCTGCTCGCCAGTGCACGGGCGAAGACCGGGTCGGGCAGCGAACCGATGTCGTCCGCCTCGAGCGCCATGAGCTTCTGCGGCGGCACCTTCAGCGCGGCGGCCACCATTTCGATGTGCAGGCCGTGGGCCTCGCGCGCCTCGCGCAGCAGATCGCCGGCAGTCTTGTTCGCGATATCGCCAGCTTCCAGTGGCAATGATGCGGAAGTGCCGAACTCCGAAACCCGATCAGTCATTGAAATTCCCGCGCTCGTACGCTGTTGCCTCCCGCGACTGGGGGAAGCGTCGTTGCAGTTGGCCTCCCAACTGCGCGACTGCCTCGCGGTTGTTCAGCTTACGTTCGATCTTGATGCCGAGCCAGAGCGTCTCGGCGCTGGCCGCGGCGCTGTTGTTGACGCGGCGAATGTAGAACTGCGCGCGCGACCATTCCTCGCGCTGCGCCAGCACCGAAGCCAGGTTGAAGCCGACGACCGGATTGCCGGCGTCGATCTCGTAGGCCTGCATGAGGCTGCGCTCGGCCTTGTCGCGCTGGCCGGCCTTGAGTTCACACACGCCCTGCGTCATGAGCGTCTTGGCGCGGTCGGCGTAGGTCGGCACGGCCAGGGCCTCGTTGAACTGCGCGGCCGCGTCGCCATAGCGGTTCTGCTGGCACAGCAGCCAGCCGTAGTTGTGGCGCGTGTTCGGGTCGCGCGGATTGATCGCGATGGCGCGGCGGAAGCTGTCCTCGGCCAGGCCGGCGTCGTCGAGCCGCATGTAGACCAGGCCGCGCAGGTTGTAGGCGTCGGCGTTGTTGGGGTCGGCGGCCAGCGCCTGCTTGATCTCGTCGAGCGCGACGGTGGTCTGGCCGTGCTCGAAATAGCCCGCGGCCAGCTCCATGCGCAGGCGTGCGCGGCGCTGGCGGCTGGACTCGTCGGACTCGGTGACGATCTCGGTGCCCTTGGACGAGTTGCTGTTGTCGGCCAGGCTGGTGGTGGTGGTGCGCGTGCTCACGCAGCCCCCAAGCAGCAGCGACACGGCGACGCCCGCGAAACCCACAGTCAGCATCCGCTGCACGTTCGCGGTCGTCATCGAAATGGCCATGCTCATCGGTTCAATGCTCCTGGGAGACGGTCTTGCGGACCGGATGCAAAACAACGGGGCGCTCCTGCGCCGCACGGCGCTGCGCCATGCGCTCGGCCGCGCGGGTGCGATCCTTGACGTCGCCGGCGAGCTGGCCGCAGGCGGCATCGATGTCGTCGCCGCGCGTCTTGCGCACGGTGGTGACGAGCCCTGCCTCGCTCAGCGCCCTGGCGAACGCCAGCACGCGCGGCTGCGGCGAGCGCAGCAGGCCCGAGGCCGGGAACGGGTTGAACGGGATCAGGTTGAACTTGCACGAGATGTCGTGCTTGCGCACCAGCTCGACGAGCTGGCGTGCATGCTCGGGCTGATCGTTCACGCCGTCGAGCATGCAGTACTCGAAGGTGATGAAGTCGCGCGGCGCATGCGCCAGGTAGCGCTTGCAGGCCTCGATCAGCTCGGCGATCGGGTACTTGCGATTGAGCGGTACGAGGTCGTCGCGCAGCGCATCGTTGGGCGCATGCAGCGAAACGGCCATGGCCACAGCGCAATCGGCACCCAGGCGATCGATCATCGGCACCACGCCGGAGGTCGACACCGTCACGCGGCGGCGCGACAGCCCGTAGGCGTTGTCGTCGAGCATGGTGCGCAGCGCGGGCACCAGCGCCGAGTAGTTCTGCAGCGGCTCGCCCATGCCCATCATCACCACGTTGGAGATGATGCGTTCGTCGCGTTTGAGATGCTTGCGCAGGAAGTGTTCGGCAAACCAGAGCTGGGCGACGATCTCGCCCGTGCTCAGGTTGCGGCTGAAGCCCTGGTGCCCCGTGGAGCAGAAGCGGCAACCGACCGCACAGCCGGCCTGGGACGACACGCACAAGGTGCCGCGGTCGTCCTCGGGAATGAATACGGCTTCGACGGCATTGCCGTCACCGACGTCGAACAGCCACTTGATCGTGCCGTCCCTGGATTCGTGCTGCGTGATGACCGGCAGGGCCTCGACGCGAGCGGTAGTCGCGAGTTTCTCGCGCAGCGACTTCGCCAGATCTGTCATCTGGGTGAAGTCGCTGGCGCCACGCTGGTGGATCCAGCGGAACAGCTGCGTGGCGCGGAATTTCTTCTCGCCGAGTTTTTCGCAGAACGCAGCCAACCCCTCGAGATCGAAATCGAGCAGATTGGCCGTGGTCATGGAATCGGGCGAGAGGCGGGCTTCAGCGCGCGTAGACGTTGAGGCCGGCGAAGAAGAAGGCGACTTCGTTCGCTGCGGTTTCGGGAGCGTCCGAGCCGTGGACGGCGTTGGCGTCGATGCTGTCGGCGAAGTCGGCGCGGATGGTGCCGGCGGCTGCCTTCTTCGGGTCGGTGGCGCCCATCAGGTCACGGTTCTTGGCGATGGCGTTTTCGCCTTCGAGCACTTGCACGAACACGGGGCCCGAGATCATGAATTCGACGAGGTCCTTGAAGAAGGGACGCTCCTTGTGCACGGCGTAGAACTGTTCGGCTTCGTTGCGCGACAGGTGCACCAGCTTGGCGGCGACGATCTTGAGGCCGGCAGCTTCAAAACGGGAAACGATCTTGCCGATGACGTTCTTGGCAACTGCGTCGGGCTTGATGATGGAAAGGGTACGTTCGATAGCCATTGAAATGCTTCCTGGAGCTTTGATTTTGAAGTGTTTTGTCACAACTGCAACGAATTTGTTTCGTCACATGTCGACAAAGCCTCTGATTTTAACCGGCGCGGCCTTGCGGATCGGTGAAAACCCCGCGAAAGGCCGCGCTGCGACGGCAGACTTTCAGCGCCCGCGGCGACGACCGCCGCCCTGACCACCGAAGCCACCGCCGCCACCACCACCGCCGCCTCGGCGCTGGCCTCCGCGTTGCTCCTTGCGCTGGCGCGAGAAGCTGTCGGCGCCGATGTAGCCCAGCGAGGTCTTCATCGGATCGGGCTGGTTGGCGCCTCCCGGCTGGCGGTCATCGCCCTGGCGATTGCCGCCGCCTTGACGGTTGCCGTTGCCACGACGCCCCTGGCCCTGAGGCTGGCCGCCATTGCCGCCACCTCGGTTGGAACGCCCTCCCCGATCGCCGCGCGGCGGACGTCCGTCGCCCAGCGGATTCGGGATCGGTGCCTCGCGGCCGCCGTCTTCACGCGCCTCGCGCATGTCGCGCGGTTGCTGCTGGCCGCCACCGCCATTGCGATTGCCACGGCGCTTCTTGTTACGGCCGCCACGACCGTTGCCGCCGCCGCCCTCCTGCCCCGGGCCACGCTGCTGCTGGCCCGGCCGGGCGACCGCACCACCCGAAGCCTGGAACAGGGCCCGGATATCGCGATCGTCGAGTTCCATCCATGCACCGCGCTTCAGGCCGCGCGGAAGCACCATGGCGCCATAACGGATGCGGATCAGCCGGCTGACCGCATGGCCCACCGACTCGAACAGGCGGCGCACTTCGCGATTGCGGCCTTCGGAAATGGTCACCCGGTACCAGCAATTCGAGCCCTCGCCACCACCGTCCTCGATGGCACCGAACTGGGCCATGCCGTCGTCGAGGCGCACGCCATCGAGCAGCTTCTGCTTTTCCTCGCTGGTGAGCGCGCCCAGCACGCGCACTGCGTACTCGCGCTCCAGGCCGAAGCGCGGGTGCATGAGCTGGTTGGCCAAGTCGCCGGAGCTGCTGAACAGCAGCAGGCCTTCGGTGTTCAGGTCGAGACGGCCGACCGACTGCCACTTGCCCTGCTGCAGGCGCGGCAGCTTGCGGAACACGGTCGGACGGTTCTGCGGGTCGTCGTGCGTGACCACCTCGCCCACCGGCTTGTGATACGCGATCACGCGCGGCGGCGGAGGGGCGATGCGGTAGCGGATCGGCTTGCCGTTGATCTTGACCTGGTCGCCGTACTGGATGCGCTGGCCGATGTGGGCCGGCTCGTTGTTGACGGAAATGCGCCCCTGGAGAATCAGCTGCTCCATTTCGAGCCGCGAACCGAGACCGGCCTGCGCCAGCACCTTGTGCAGCTTGGGCGAATCGGCCTCGGGCAGAAGCACGCGCTTGAGCGGCGGGACTTCGGGGCTTTCCTCGTCGGCATCGAACTGGCCCGAGATGACGTCCGCGAAGCGGATCGGCTCGGGCGGCGGCGCGTTGCGCTGCTCGCGCTCGGCGGCGCGGCGAGCGCGGTCGAGGTCGTCTTCTTCCTCGTCGGGCTCTTCTTCGTCGTCGTCCTGGTCTTCGTCGTCGCGGTCTTCGAGGCGTTCCGCCTGCGCAGGCCGGGGCGTATCGGCGGCAGCCTCGACAGGCGCCGGGTCAATAGCCGCCTCTGCAGCAGCAACAGGAGCTTCCTGCTCGACGGCGGCCGCAACGGCCTGCGGCTCAGTCACTTCCGGAGTTGCCTCCGCAGTTGGCGCGGCCAACGCTTCGCCTTCCACGGCAGCCTGCTCCACCACCTTCTTCTTGCGGGGTGCACGCGGCTTCTTGGGCGCCTCGGGTTCGGGCGGCGCTACCGTTTCAATAGCATCAACCGCAGCCTTCTTGGCCGTGGTCGCCCTTTTCTTCTTCTTGACTTCGGGCTCGACCGGCAGCATCGCTGCGTCTTCGGTGTCGGTTGTGCTCATGAGGTTTTTCCGGGAGAGGGAGCGTGAGGGTCGGCCTCGTCCTCGGACGGGGCATCGGGTTCTGACGCGGGTTCTTGTTCTGGCTCGATGGGGGTGGATTCGGCGCCTGCTTCGTTCTCGATGAACTGCGCCTGGGCGGCTTCGATCGCTTCCGCCGGTTCGGCGACTTCGGGGGCGATCTCGGCGCTATCGACGATGTCGGGCTCCTGCGCCGGCGCTTCCGACACTGCGAGAGCTTCTGCCTCGACGCCCTCGCCTTGCTGCGCGGCAGCAATCTCGGCATCCGGCCCTGGAGGCACATCAGCGGCCGAAGAAAGCTCCAGCTCCGCCATTCCGGATACGTCGGCATCGCCTTCGGCGAGTGCCCCGGTCTCCGGAGCAGCGTCGATCGGCAGCCCCTGCTGCTCGCCCGAGGCCTGCTCGAGCGCGTCGACGAGCGCAGCCTGCTGTGCAGGCGTCTCGATCAGCGGCAACTGGTCGAGCGAAGCCAGGCCCAGATCGTCGAGGAATTGGCGCGTGGTCGCATAGAGCGCCGGCCGGCCGACCGTTTCGCGGTGGCCGATGACCTCGACCCAGCCGCGGTCCTCCAGCTGCTTGAGGATCAGCGAGTTGATCGTCACGCCGCGGATGTCTTCCATGTCGCCGCGCGTGGCGGGCTGGCGGTAGGCAATGATGGCCAGCGTCTCGAGCGCGGCGCGCGTGTAGCGCGGCGGCTTTTCGGGGTGCAGGCGATCGAGGTGGTCGCGCATCTCCGGGCGGCTCTGGAAGCGCCAGCCGCTGCCGACGCTCACCAGCTCCAGGCCACGTTGCGCCCAGTCTTCCTGCAGTTCGAGCAGCAGCGCCTTGATGGTGTCCGCACCCAGCTCGTCGTCGAACAGCACGCGCATATCGCGCACCGGCAACGGCTGGCTCGAACAGATCAAGGCGGTTTCGAGAATGCGCTTGGCATCCGCCGTATTCATGGTTCGCGTTATCCGGGAAAAGGCGCCTGGGGGCGCTTTGTTCAGATGGATGGAAGGAGTAGGCGCTGCAGGCACGCGGCAAATGCAACGCAAGGCCGGTCTCGGGCGACCGGCGCGGCCCTCGGGCCGTCAGGCGCGATTGTAATCCAGCCCCCAGGACTGCAAAGCCTGGATGAGGTCCGCCGGCAACGGCGAACGGAACTCCAGCACCTCCTGCGTGACGGGATGCACGAAGGCCAGCCTGAATGCATGCAATGCCTGCCGCGACAGCCCCGCAGCCGGCGCGCCGCCGTAGAGCGAATCTCCCACCAGGGGATGGCCGATGGACGCCATGTGCACGCGGATCTGGTGGGTGCGCCCGGTTTCGAGGGTGCAGCGCACCGCGCAGCCCTCGGCGTTGCTGTCGAGCCGCTCGATCAGCGTACGCGCCGTCTTGCCCGCATTCCTCTCGAGATCGACCACGGCCATGCGCAGCCGGTTGCGCGGATCGCGGCCGATGGGGGCATCGACATGGCGCGCGGCGGCGCCCTCCCACTGCCGGTGGCCGATGGCGAGGTATTGCCGCTTCACCTCGCGCGCGGCGATCAGCGCCACCATCGCGTCCATGGCCGCGCGCGTGCGCGCCACCACCATCAATCCGCTGGTATCGCGGTCGAGCCGATGCACGATGCCGGCGCGCGGCAGCAGCACGGCCTTCGGATCGAGCGCCAGCAGGCCGTTCAGCAGCGTGCCGCTCCAGTGCCCCGGCGCCGGGTGCACCACGAGGCCGGCCGGCTTGTCGACGATGCGCAGGTGCTCGTCCTCATACACGGTGACGATGTCCATCGCCTCGGGCCGGAAGGCCTGGCTCTGGGGCGTGGGGCGCAGCTCGATGTGGCCGGACTGCCCCGCCTTCACCGCAGCCGACGCCTTGGTGAGCGTGCGCCCCTGCAACTCGACCGCGCCGGCCTCGATCAGCTGCTGCAGGTAGCTCCGGGAAAACTCGGGGACCAGCGCGGCAAGCGCGCGATCGAGCCGCTGGCCGTGGTGGGCCTGATCGATGACGAAAGGCCGCCGCTCGCTGGGCTCGATGGGATCCGCGCCTTCTTCGTGCTCGGCCACCTCCACGCTCTCGGGGATATTGCCCAAAGGGTCGGTCGATATAATTGAGGGCAACTGTTTCACGAAAGCCGTATGTGATGTTTCGCGCCAAATTATCGGTCCCCGCCTGGATCGCGCTCAGCGCGGCGGCTCTGCTGGCAGCAGGCTGCTCGTCGACCTCCACCGTCGACAAGACCGCTACCTGGAGCCCCAACCGCATCTATTCGGAAGCCAAGGACGAGGCCGGATCCGGCGCCTACGACAAGGCCATTCCGCTCTACGAGAAGCTCGAAGGCCGCGCCGCCGGCACGCCGCTGGCACAGCAGGCGCAGCTGGAAAAGGCCTACGCCCAGCACAAGTCCGGCGAAAAGGCTGCAGCCATCGCCACCATCGACCGCTTCATGAAGCTGCATCCGGCGAGCCCGGCCCTCGATTACGCGCTCTACCTGCGGGGCGTGATCAACTTCAACGACGACCTCGGCATGTTCGCGTTCATGACGCGCCAGGACCTGTCGGAACGCGACCAGAAGGCGGCCAAGGAATCGTTCGAGTCGTTCAAGGACCTCGTCACGCGCTTCCCCGATTCGCGCTATGCCCCCGACGCCCGCCAGCGCATGAACTACATCGTGAACTCGCTCGCGCAGTATGAAGTTCACGTGGCCCGCTACTACTACTCGCGCGGCGCCTACCTGGCGGCCATCAACCGGGCCCAGGTCGCATTGGCCGACTACCGCGAAGTGCCGGCGCTCGAGGAAGCCCTGTACATCATGGTCAAGTCGTACGACGCGCTCGGCATGAAGGACCTGCGGGACGACGCCCAGCGCGTGCTGACCACCAACTACCCGCAGAGCACTTACCTCGCGAACGGCTTCAAGGGCAAGGACGACCCTTGGTGGAAGCTCTGGTAAGAGCAGCCCCGGCGGAACAGCAACTGCTCCGCCGGTTTAAATCGGCAGCTAGGTCCTGAGCGCATCCAGCGCCGCGTCGAAATCCGACTCGCTCTCCAGCCGCCGCATCGGCGGCAGGGCCGCCAGCAACCGGCGGCCATAGCCCATTGCCACCAGCCGCGTATCGCAGATCGCCAGCACGCCGCTGTCGGTCTCCCGGCGAATCAACCGCCCTGCCCCCTGCTTGAGAGCCACCGCCGCTTCCGGCAGCGAATAGTCGGCGAAAGAACTCCGGCCCTGCGCCTCCAGGCGCTGCGAGCGCGCCTCCACCAGCGGATCGTTGGGCGGCGGAAACGGCAGCTTGTCGATCACCACCAGCTGCAGCACGTCGCCCGGCGCGTCGAAGCCCTCCCAGAACGAGGCCGACGCCACCAGCACGCAGCCGGCCCGGCCGGCGCTCGCCCCTTCGCGGAAGCGATCCATCAGCACCCGCTTGGGCAGTTCGCCCTGCACGAGCACGTCGGGCCGCACCTGGGCATCGAGCAGCTCGAACTGCTGCCTCATCTCGTCGCCGATGGTTCGCAGCGCGCGCAGCGTGGTGGTCAGCACCAGCGTGCGGCCGCCGAGCTCGGTCGCACCGCGTGCGGCCAGCTGGGCAACGCGCTGGCTGTGCGACGGGTCGTTGGGCTTGGGAAACGCGCGCGGCACGTAGAGGGCGGCCTGCGAGGCGTAGTCGAACGGGCTCTGCACCCGCAGTACCTCCGCGTCCTGCAAGCCGCAGGGCTCGGTGAACCAGCGCAGCGTTGGCTCGTCGCCCAGGGTGGCTGAGGTGAAGACCCAGGCACGGCCGCTGTCCAGTCGCTCGCCGCTCTCGCGTGCCGGGCGCTCCCCGTAGGCATCCAGCTCTTCATCGTCGGTATCGGCCGAATCTGCGTCATCGGCCTCGTCCGCGATCTTGAGCACCCGCTTGCGCATTGCGTCGGCGATGTCCAGCGGGGACTCGATGAGCCGCAATTGCGATCCCACATCCACCCAGCGTACGGAGTCGACCTCGCACGGCAAGGCGAAGCGCGCAGTGCGCCTGGCGAGCTGGCGCGCCCGCTCGTGCAGTCGCACGAAATCGGGCGATATCTCGCTGACGGTGGCGAGCCCCTCCGCGGCCATCTCGAAGGCCTGCAGCAGATCGTCCAGCGCGCGCTGCCATGCGGCGGGGTCGACACCCTCGGGCGCAGCACCCAGCCAGCGCAGCTTGGCGCCCGGCCACTGCTTGCCGACCACCAGCCGCAGCTCACGCGCGGCCCGCTCGGCCGTGGAGACCAGCTGCTGCCAGTCGACCAGGCCACGCGCATGCTGCAGGCCCGCGGCCAGCATGTCCCGCGCGAAATCGAGCGCCTGCCCGCTGCCGAGCTGCGCACCCAGGAACTGTACGCCGGTCTCGTTGAGCTGGTGGGCCTCGTCGAACACCACCACGCTCACCGTCGGCAGCAGCTCGGCCATGCCGGTCTCGCGCACCGCGAGATCGGCGAAGAAAAGATGGTGGTTGATGACGACGATGTCCGCCGCCAGCGCCTCGCGCCGCGCCAGGTTGACGTGGCAGGGCTTGAACTGCGGGCATTGGGCGCCCAGGCAGTTCTCGCGCGTGGATGTGATCAGCGGGATCAGCGGCGAGCGCTCGTCGAGCCCGGGCAGCTCGGCCAGGTCGCCCGTGCGCGTCGCCTTCGACCACTGCTCGATCTTGGCGAGGGTGCGCAGGCTGCCGCGCTCCGGCAAGGAGGCGTCGTGGCGCGCCATGTCGAGCCGGTGCAGGCAGAGATAGCTCGCGCGCCCCTTGAGCAGCGCGGTGCGCACCGGCAGGCCGAACGCCTCCACGAGGCGCGGCAGGTCGCGGCCGAACAGCTGGTCCTGCAGCGTCTTGGTGGCGGTCGACAACAGCACGCGCTCGCCGCTGAGCAGCGCCGGCACGAGATACGAGAAGGTCTTGCCCACGCCCGTGCCCGCCTCGACCACCAGCACCCCGCCCTGGTCGATGGTGCGGGCCACGGCCATCGCCATCTCGGTCTGGCCGGTGCGTTCGCGGAACTGCTCCGCGGCGCGCGACAGTGCGCCGTCCTGCGCGAAGGCGTCGCGCACCTTGTCTTCGAGCGCCCCCGTCACGCCGGCTCTTTCGGATCGAGGATGTTCTCGAGGCGGGCGATCTGGTCGCGCAGCGCGAGACGGCGCTTTTTCAGGCGGCGCAGCAGGAGCTCGTCCTGGGGCGAGCCTTCGGCCAGCCGGTCGATGGTGGCGTCGAGATCGGCATGCTCGATGCGCAGTTCGATCAGCTGGCGGGAAAGGGAGTGAAGATTGGAGTCCAACGGTGGGGGGGCGCACGCGTGGTTTCCGCGGCGCATGTTCATTCGATAATACGTCCTGACACGAATCTCCGAGAAGACAGGAACACGCGCCTCAGGCGCACATTGCTTCATGACCCAAGGCTTTCGACTCGCTGCGGCCACCGGCCTCCACAAGGGGGACCGCCCGTACCAGCAGGACCAGGTGCTGCTGATGAGCCATCCCCGCGTGCCCGGCTGCGTGCTGGGCGTCGTGGCCGACGGCATGGGTGGGCGCAGCGGCGGGCGCAAGGCCTCCGATCAGGTGCTCATGACGGCCCGTCAGCTCTTCGGCCGCTACCAGCCCGGCAAGGACGACCCCGAAGTCGTGCTGCGGCAGATCCTCGAAGACTCGCACACTGTCATCAAGCTCACCGCCGTCTCCAGCGAACAGGAGCCGCACAGCACGATCGCCGCCTTCCTGATGAATCCCAAGGGCGACTGCGCCTGGATCCATGCCGGCGACTCGCGCATCTATCACTTCCACGATGGGGAGCTCGTCAAGCGCACGCGCGACCACTCGTACGTGCAGGTGCTCATCGACCGCGGCCAGATCACCGAGGCCGAGGCCAACATCCACCCGCAGGGCAACATCCTGCTCGGCTGCCTGGGCATGAAGACCACGCCGCCGCCCATCGACCCTTACTACATCCCGAAACTGGCCCACGGCGACCTGCTGATGGCCTGCAGCGACGGACTCTGGCACTACTTCAGCCCCGAAGAGCTGGCGAGCGTGCTTTATGCGCAACCGCCGCGCGATGCGGTCGAGATCCTGGTGGGCGAAGCGCGCCGCCGTGCGCGGGGCACCGGCGACAACATCTCGATCGCCGTGCTGAAGCTCGATCCGCTGCCGGCGACACCCGGCTGAACGCAAGGCGCAGGTTCAGGGCTTCGCAGGCTCGGCCGGCGGCGGTGGCAGCGGGGCTCCGCGCGGCTTGTCTCGGTTGGCGTTCTGCCGCTCCCGGGCGGCGCGGTGTTCCGCCGCGCGCTTCTGCTTTTCCTCGAAACGCTTGACCGCCTCGGGCGCCTCCGCCCGGCGCTGGGCGGCCTTGGCCTGCTCGTCGGCATGCGCCTGCTGCTTGGACTGGAACTGGCGCTCGCGTTCGGCAGCCTCGGCCGCCGTGGCGGCGCGGCTGGCAGCGTGGTCTGCTGCACGCTGCTCGCGATCCTTCTGGTTCTGTGTCGACTGCTGCTGCTTCTCGGGCGTATCCACCGAGCGCTGCGTGCCCGCCTTCTGGTCGAGCTTCTGCAGTTCGGCCGCGCCGCTGCGCTGGCGCTGGATATCGTTGATGGCCGTTTCCTGCCGCTTGATGTTGTCGGTGTCCTTGCGATGCCGGCCGCGGCTCTCGCGCAGGCAATCTTCCACCGCGAACTTCTTGTAGCAGGCTGCCCGCTCCTCGGCGTAGCGCTTCTCGATGACTTCGCGTTCGCCGGAAAGCCGGCGCTTCTCGGCCTCGAGATCGGCGTTGCCCGCCGCGGCGTTGGACTGAGCCCACAGCGGCAGGCTGGCCAACGCCATGAGCAGGGCAAGAGCGGTTTTCTTCATGTGAGTCGGGTGTCGACGATGCGGCGTTCCAGGGCAAGGAACTCGCTCGATTGCATTTCGGTGAGCCGGGAAACCGTGCGCGGGAACTCGTGCGACAGCGGTCCTTCGGTGTACAACGCCTCGGGCGGAACCTCAGCCGACATGATGAGCTTGCATCGCCGGTCGTACAAGACGTCGACCAGCCATGTGAAACGGCGTGCTTCCGAGGCCATGCGCACCGGCATGTGCGGCACGTCGGACAGCAGCACGGTGTGGAACTGGCTCGCGATCTCGAGGTAGTCGTTCTGCGAGCGCGGACCGCCGCACAGCGTCTTGAAGTCGAACCAGACCACGCCGCCGGCCTTGCGCAGCGCGCGAATCTCACGCTGCTCGATGTGCAGGATCGGGCTTTCGTCGGCCGTCTCGGCCAGCTTGTCGAAGGCCTTGCGCATCTCCTTCTCGGCCGCCGCGTCGTTGGGCGTGAGGTACATGCGCAGCTGCTCCAGCGTGCGGCGCCGGTAGTCGGTGCCGTTGTCCACGCTCAGCACCTCGAGCTTCTCGTTCAGCAGCTCGATGGCGGGCAGGATGCGGTCACGGTGCAGTCCGCCGGGATACAGGTCGTCGGGCTTGAAGTTCGAGGTGGTCACGAAGCCCACGCCGTTGTCGAACAGCGACACCAGCAGCCGATGAAGAATCATCGCGTCGGTGATGTCCGCGACGTGGAACTCGTCGAAGCAGATCAGCTTGTAGCGCTTCGAGATACGCAACCCGAGCTCGTCGAGCGGGTTGACCGTGCCCTGCAGCTCGCGCAGCTCACGGTGCACCTCGCGCATGAACTCGTGGAAGTGCAGGCGCGTCTTGCGCCGCAGCGGCACGGCGTTGAAGAACAGGTCCATCAGGAAGCTCTTGCCCCGCCCGACGCCGCCATACATGTAGACGCCGCGCGGAAGCTCCGGCCTGTTGATGAACTTCTTCAGCGCATTCGAGCGCTGGGCCTTGTACGCGGCCCATTCGGTGGCGCAGCGATCCAGCGCCTCCACGGCGCGCAGCTGCGCGGGATCGCTCTTGAACCCGCGCGCAGCGAGTTCCGCCTCGTAGGCCTGTTTGACGCTGGTCAAAAGATCGGTGAGATCAGAAGTTCAGCGTGCGCTTGTCCACGGCGAGTGCCGCTTCCTTCGTGGCTTCCGACAGCGACGGGTGCGCGTGGCAGATGCGCGCGATGTCCTCGGCGCTGGCCTTGAACTCCATCGCCACGACGGCTTCGGAGATCAGCTCGCTGGCCTGCGGGCCCACGATGTGCACGCCCAGGATCTCGTCGGTCGCGGCGTCGGCCAGGAACTTGACCATGCCGGTCGTGTCGCCCAGCGCGCGTGCGCGGCCGTTCGCGAGGAACGGGAAGGTGCCGGCCTTGTAGGCACGGCCCGAGGCCTTGAGCTGCTGCTCGGTCTGGCCCACCCACGCGATCTCGGGGCTGGTGTAGATCACCCACGGGATCGTGTTGAAGTTGACGTGGCCATGCTGGCCGGCAATGCGCTCGGCAACGGCAACGCCCTCTTCCTCGGCCTTGTGCGCCAGCATCGGGCCACGCACCACGTCGCCGATGGCCCACACGTTGGGCAGGTTGGTCTTGCACTCGTCGTCCACGGCGATGGCGCCGCGCTCGTCGAGCTTCAGGCCCACGGCTTCGGCGTTCAGGCCGATGGTGTTGGGCACGCGGCCGATCGACACGATCAGCTTGTCGACTTCCAGCGTCTGGGCTTCGCCCTTGGCGTTGGTCCAGGCAACGCTCACGCCCTTCTTCGACGACTTGATCTCGCCGACCTTCACGCCGAGCTCGATCTTGAGCTTCTGCTTGTCGAAGGCCTTCTTGGCTTCCTTGGCGATCTGCTCGTCCACCGCGCCGAGGAAGGTCGGCAGCGCTTCGAGCACCGTGACTTCCGCGCCGAGGCGACGCCACACCGAGCCCATTTCGAGGCCGATGACGCCCGAGCCGATCAGGCCCAGCTTCTTCGGCACCGCGCCGATGCGCAGCGCGCCGTCGTTCGAGAGGATGTTCTCCTCGTCGAAGGGCGCGCCCGGCAGCGCGCGAGCGTTGGAGCCCGTGGCCAGGATGATGTGCTTGCCGACGATCGACTCTTCGGCGGCGCCGGCCACCTTGATCTCGTAGCCGCCTGCGTCCGTCTTCACGAACGAGCCGCGGCCATGGAAGAAGGCGATCTTGTTCTTCTTGAACAGGTACAGGATGCCGTCGTTGTTCTGCTTCACGACCTGGTCCTTGCGGGCCAGCATCTTCTCGACGTCGAGGCCCAGGCCTTCGACCTTGATGCCGTGGTCGGCGAAGTGATGGCCGGCCTGCTCGAAGTGCTCCGACGATTGCAGCAGCGCCTTGGAAGGAATGCAGCCGACGTTGGTGCAGGTGCCGCCCGGTGCGGGGCCGCCCTTGCCGTTCTTCCACTCGTCGATACAGGCGACGTTGAAGCCGAGTTGCGCAGCGCGGATGGCCGCGATGTAGCCGCCGGGGCCACCGCCGATGACGATCACGTCAAATTGTTTGGACATAGGGTTCTTTCGTAATCCTGTGTACCGCCTCCGATCAGGGCCGCGCGAAGCGCAGGCCTGTTCGGGGCACCCGCGGAACCGGCTTTGCCGGGCCGCCGGGTGCGCCCCCTCGAGGGGGGAGGCGGCTACACGAAGTGAGCAAGCAACGGGGGTGGGTCAGATATCAAACAGCAGGCGCGACGGATCTTCCAGCGCTTCCTTCATGGCGACCAGACCCAGCACGGCTTCGCGGCCATCGATGATGCGGTGGTCGTAGCTCATCGCCAGGTAGTTCATCGGGCGGATCACGATCTGGCCGTTCTCGACCACTGCGCGGTCCTTCGTGGCGTGCACGCCGAGGATGGCCGACTGGGGCGGGTTGATGATCGGGGTCGAGAGCATCGAGCCGAAGGTGCCGCCGTTGGAGATGGAGAAGGTGCCGCCGGTCATCTCTTCGATGCCGAGCTTGCCTTCCTGGGCCTTCTTGCCGTACTCGGCGATCTTCTTCTCGATGTCGGCGAAGCTCATCTGGTCGGCATTGCGCAGAATCGGCACCACCAGGCCGCGCGGCGAACCGACGGCGATGCCGATGTCGAAGTAGCCGTGGTACAGGATGTCGTTGCCGTCGACCGAGGCGTTGAGCACCGGGTACTTCTTGAGTGCGTGCACTGCCGCCTTCACGAAGAAGGACATGAAGCCGAGCTTCACGCCGTGTTCCTTGGTGAAGTTGTCCTGGAAGCGCTTGCGCAGCTCCATGACGGGCGCCATGTTCACTTCGTTGAAGGTCGTCAGGATGGCGTTGGTCGACTGCGACTGCAGCAGGCGCTCGGCGATGCGGGCGCGCAGGCGGCTCATCGGCACGCGCTGCTCGGGGCGCTCGCCCAGGTCGGGCGCGCTCGTCGGAGCGGCGACCTGCGGCAGCGCGGGCTTGGCAGCCGGCGCGGCGATGGTGGCTGCGGGTGCGGCGGGCTTGGCGCCCGAGGCAACGGCGGCGAGCACGTCACCCTTGGTGACGCGGCCGTCCTTGCCGGTGCCGGCCACGTCGCCGGTCTTCAGGTTGTTGTCGGCCAGCAGCTTGGCGGCGGCGGGCATGGCCACGTCGGCCTTCGAGCCGCCGGTGGCGGCGGCAGCGGCTGCGGCCGGAGCTGCAGCAGGCGCCGGCGCCGCGGCGGCGGGCGCCGCTGCCGGAGCGGCCGCGCCGGCCTTGCCTTCGGTGTCGATCTTGGCGATCAGCTGGTCGGCAACCACGGTGGCGCCGTCGGGCTGGACGATTTCGGCCAGCACGCCGGCCGAGGGAGCGGGCACTTCGAGCACGACCTTGTCGGTCTCGATCTCGATCAGGATTTCATCGACGGCGACGGCTTCGCCGGCCTTCTTCTTCCACGTGAGCATGGTGGCCTCGGCCACGGATTCGGAAAGCTGGGGGACTTTGACTTCAACGATAGACATTTGGAGTGGGCTCCGATTTGTTCTTCAGGGTGTTCGTGTGAAAGAGGACTGGATTACTTGGTCAGCACGAAGCCCTTGAGCTTGCCGAACGCGCCATCGACGAGCGCCTTCTGCTGTTCCTGGTGCAGGTGCGAGTAGCCCACCGCCGGCGATGCCGAGGCGGCACGGCCGGAGTAGCCGAGCTTCTGGCCTTCCTGCATGTTTTCGTGGATGTAGTGCTGCACGAAGAACCAGGCGCCCTGGTTCTGCGGCTCGTCCTGGCACCAGACCACGTCGACGAGATTCGGGTACTTCTTGATCTCGGCGGCGAATGCCTTGTGCGGGAACGGATAGAGCTGCTCGACGCGGATGATCGCGACGTCGTCGGCTTCCTTCTCCTCGCGCTTCTTGGCCAGGTCGTAATAGACCTTGCCCGAGCAGGCGATCAGGCGCTTGACCTTCTCGGCCTTCAGGTCGCGGCTGTCGGGGATCACGGTCTGGAAGCCGCCCTTGATGAACTCGGACAGCGGCGAGGTCGCGTCCTTGTTACGCAGCAGCGACTTCGGCGTCATGATGATCAGCGGCTTGCGCAGGTTGCGCACCATCTGGCGACGCAGCACGTGGAAGATCTGGCTGGCCGTGGTCGGCTGCACGATCTGCATGTTGGCGTCGGCGGCCAGCTGCATGAAGCGCTCCAGGCGTGCCGAGCTGTGCTCGGGGCCCTGGCCTTCGTAGCCGTGCGGCAGCATCATGGTGATGCCGTTGACGCGGCCCCACTTCACTTCGCCCGAGGCGATGAACTGGTCGATCACGACCTGGGCGCCGTTGACGAAGTCGCCGAACTGCGCTTCCCAGATCACCAGGGTGTTGGGGTCGTTCGAGGCGTAGCCGTATTCGAAGGCCAGCACCGCTTCTTCCGAGAGGATGGAGTCGATGACGACGAACGGAGCCTGGTTGTCGGCCACGTTCTGCAGCGGCACGTAGGTGCCTTCGTCGAACTTCTCGCGGTTCTGGTCGTGCAGCACCGCGTGACGGTGCGTGAAGGTGCCGCGGCCCGAGTCCTCGCCCGACAGGCGCACCGGGTAGCCGCTGGCCACCAGCGAGGCGAAGGCCATGTGCTCGCCCATGCCCCAGTCGACGTTGACGTCGCCACGGCCCATGGCCGCGCGGTCGTCCAGCACCTTCTTCACCAGCGGGTGCACGGTGAAGCCTTGCGGCACGGTGGTGATCTTCTCGGCCAGGCGCTTCCACTCGGTCGTGGGGATGGCGGTGTCGCCGGCGTCGGTCCACTTCTTGTTGAGGAAGGGGCTCCAGTCGACAGCGTACTTGCTCTTGAAGTTGGTCAGCACCGGGTCGATGGTGTGCTTGCCCGCGTCCATGGCGGCGCGGTAGGCCTTGACCATGTCGTCGCCGAGCGTGTCGCCCATGCCTTGCGCAGCCAGCTTGTCGGCGTACAGACGGCGGGTGCCGGGGTGCTGGGCGATCTTCTTGTACATCAGCGGCTGGGTGAGCGAGGGGGTGTCCTGCTCGTTGTGGCCCAGCTTGCGGTAGCAGACGATGTCGATGACCACGTCCTTGTTGAATTCCTGGCGGAACTCCAGCGCGAGCTGCATGCACAGCACCACGGCTTCGGGATCGTCGCCGTTCACGTGCAGCACCGGCGCGTCGATCATCTTCACGATGTCCGTGCAGTACAGCGTCGAGCGGCTGTCGCGCGGGTCGCTGGTGGTGAAGCCGATCTGGTTGTTGATGACGATGTGGACCGTGCCGCCGGTGTAGTAGCCGCGGGTTTCGGCCAGCGCCAGCGTTTCCATGACCACGCCCTGGCCGGCGAAGGCCGCGTCGCCGTGCACGAGCACCGGCAGCACCGAGTCGCCTTCCTTGTCGCCGCGACGGTCCATGCGCGCGCGCACCGAACCTTCGACGACCGGGTTCACGATTTCGAGGTGGGAGGGGTTGAAGGCCAGCGACAGGTGCACCGGGCCGCCAGGGGTGCTGACGTCGGAGCTGAAGCCCTGGTGGTACTTCACGTCGCCGCTGGGCAGCTCTTCGGGAGCCGTGTGGTCGAACTCGGCGAACAGGTCGGCGGGCATCTTGCCCAGCGAGTTCACCAGCACGTTCAGGCGGCCGCGGTGGGCCATGCCGATCACGATTTCCTGCACGCCCTTCTCGCCGGCGCGGTTGATGAGCTCGTCCATCGCGACGATGAAGCTCTCGCCGCCTTCGAGCGAGAAGCGCTTCTGGCCGACGTACTTGGTGTGGAGGAAGCGCTCCAGGCCTTCGGCCGCGGTCAGGCGGTCGAGAACGCGCTTCTTCTGGTCGGCGTTCAGCTTGGGATTGGTGCGGGCGCTCTCGAGCTTCTGCTGCCACCAGCGCTTGTGGTTCTGGTCGGTGGTGTACATGTACTCGGCGCCGATGGTGCCGCAGTACGTTTCGCGCAGCGCGTTCAGCAGATCGCGCAAGGACATGGTGTCCTTGCCGAAGAACGTGTTGCTGGTGTTGAACACCGTCTCGAGGTCCGCGTCGGCGAAGCCGTAGAACGAGGGCTCGAGTTCAGGAATGGAGGGGCGCTCCGCGCGCTTGAGCGGGTCGAGGTCGGCCCAGCGGGCGCCGACGTTGCGGTAGGCGGCGATCAGCTGCTGGACTGCCGTGCGCTTGCGGCCGAGTTCGGAGTCGGCGCCGCTGGCCTGCACGACCTTGGTCGTGCCCTGCTTCGCCAGTTCGGCGAAGGCGTTGATGACCGGCAGGTGGGGGACGTCGCGGGTGTTGGTGCCGTCGGCGGCGGGGACGTTCTGCAGCGCGTCGAAGTACGAACGCCAGTTGTCGGGCACGCTGCCGGGGTTGGAGAGGTAGTTCTCGTACATCTCCTCGACATAGGGGGCGTTGCCGCCGAAGAGGTACGTGTTGCCTTGATAGGCGGTATACGCCGAGGGCGTAGAGGAATCGCTCATGATCCGCTGACCTTCGCTTCCCTGAGGGAAGCACTAGCTGGTTTAAGAAACCTTCCGCGACACGGCTGAACCGATTGGCGGATGCGACTGTGGCTGGGGAAGGGCCTGAGTACCTTGGCATTGTGCCACGTCAACCATATGACGGTCCAACCGGGCTTCGCAACCCCTCCTGTTGCTCATTCGCCGCTCATTCAGGCGGAAGCGAGTAACTGTTTGATCTGCTGCAGGGTGGTGGGGTCGTCGATGGTGGTCAGGTCGCCCGGGTCGCGCTGCTCGCAGACGGCCTGGATGGCCCGGCGCAACAGCTTGCCGCTGCGGGTCTTCGGCAGGCCGGAGACGAAGCGCACGCGGGCCGGCCGCGCCAGGGCGCCGAGCTGGTCGGCCACCACTTTCATGATCTCGCCCTCGAGCCTGAGGGCCGCGTCGGCATCGGTCACGGCCTTGCCGTCCTTCGGCACCACGAAGGCCATCGCGACCTGCCCTTTCAGCGCGTCGGCCACGCCGACCACCGCCACCTCGGCCACGTTGGGATGGCCCGAGATGCTTTCCTCGATCTCGCGGGTGCCGAGGCGGTGGCCCGCCACGTTGATCACGTCGTCGGTGCGCCCGAGGATGTAGAAATAGCCGTCCTCGTCGCGGATGCCCCAGTCGAAGGTCGAATAGACCATCTTGCCGGGCACGCTCTTCCAGTAGGTGTTGACGAAGCGCGCGTCATCCTTCCACACCGTCTGCATGAAGCCCGGCGGGGTCGGCCCCTCGACCACGACCACTCCCTTCTCGTTCGCGCCGGTGAGCTCCTCGCCGGTCGACTCGTGCAATATCTTGATGCGATAGCCGTACATCGGCACGCCGGGGCTGCCGAACTTGCTGGCCCTGGCCTCAACGCCGTTGGCGATGGTGATCATCGGCCAGCCCGACTCGGTCTGCCAGTAGTTGTCGATGATCGGCACGCCCAGGCCCTCGCTGATCCAGCGGGCGGTGGGTTCGTCCAGCGGCTCGCCGGCCAGGAACAGTGCGCGCAGGGTCGACAGGTCGTACTTCTTCAGCAGCGCCGGGTCCTGCTTCTTCAGCACGCGCACCGCCGTGGGCGCGCTGAACATCACCGTCACCTTGTATTTCTCGACGAGGCGCCACCAGATGCCGCCGTCGGGCTCCCGGTCGATGCCCTGCGTGGGCAGGCCCTCGTACATGATGGTCGCCATGCCGGCGATCAGCGGGCCGTAGACGATGTAGCTGTGGCCCACCACCCAGCCGATGTCGCTGGTGGAGAAATAGGTTTCCCCAGGGCGGCCGTCGAAGATGTGCTTCATGCTCGCAGCCAGCGCGACCGCGTAGCCGCCCACGTCGCGCTGCACGCCCTTGGGCTTGCCGGTGGTGCCGCTCGTGTAGATGGTGTAGCTGATGTCGGTTGAGGCGAGCCAGGCGCAGGGCACCTTGGCGTCGAGGTGCTTGCGGCGCAGCTCGGCGGCCAGATGGTCGCGGCCGGGCGTCAGGTCCATCGGCGCGAGGCCGCGGTCGGTAAGCAGCACGGCCGAGGGCTTGTGCTTCGACAGCCGGATCGCCTCGTCGAGCAGCGGCTTGTATGCGATGACCTTGTTGCCGCGCGAGCCGGCATCGGCGCTCACGATCACCTTGGGCTCGGCATCCTCGATGCGCGTGGCCAGCGAGCCGCTGGCGAAGCCGCCGAACACCACGCAGTGGATGGCGCCGATGCGCGCACAGGCCAGCATCGCGAAGGCGGCTTCCGGAATCATCGGCATGTAGATGAGCACGCGGTCGCCCTTGCCCACCCCAAGCTCGACGAGGCTGGCGGCCGTGCGCTGCACTTCGGCGTGCAGCTCGGCGAAGCTGTAGCTCTTCTCGACGCCCGTTTCGGTGGAAACGAAGACCAGCGCCGGCTGGTCGCCCCGCGCCGCCAGGTGCCGGTCGACGGCGTTGTGGCACAGATTTGTCGTGCCGCCCACGAACCAGCGCGCGAACGGCGGCTGACTGGCGTCGAGGATCTGCTGGGCGGGCGTCTGCCAGTCGATCAGCTTCGCCTGCTCGGCCCAGAAGGCCTCGGGCGCGTCGACGGATTGACGGTAGAACTCTTCATAGCGGCTCATCTCGGTTTGTCTCCTGTTATTCGTTCCGTTCCGGCTGCGGCGCCAAAACTGAATTCATAATTATGGAGACCGATCTTGCAGCAAGCTGACAGCCGGGGCAACCCGGCTTTCCTCCGCTGCCCCGGTTACCGGATGAGCGAGAGCACTTCAGGAAACGCGGGATGCTCCGCCGTGCGCAGCCACTCGAAGCCGACCATCTCGGTCGTCACGAGTTCGGCGCCGGCACCGGCCAGCCGGTCGAAGGCAGCATCGCGGTTGCGCTCGGTGCGCGAGCTGCAGGCGTCGGTGACGACCCAGACCTCGAACTCGTCTTCCAGCAGGTCGAGCGCCGTCTGCAGCAGGCAGACATGGGCTTCGCAGCCGGCGATGACGATGCTGTTGCGCTCCTCTGCGGCCGCCTGTGGCTTCTGCAGATGCTTGGGCAGGCTCCGCGCATTGCCCTGCGGCGCCTTGGCCGGCACGCGCAACCACTCGCCCAGGCCCTCCTCCACGCCGCTGAAATGCATCTTCGACAGGGTGCGCTGGCACTGCGCGCGGATGTCGGGCAGGTTCTGACCCAGCTTCGAGGGGTTGTGCTCGGTGCCCCACGCCGGCACCTGCAGCAGCTTCGCCATCTTGCCGAGCCGCACGGCGTTCTGCGCGACCGCTTCTCCCTCGAAGATCGCCGGCATCAGGCGCTCCTGGTAGTCGACCAGGACGAGTTGGGATTGCGAGACGTCGAGCAGCATGAACAGTTTCTTTCAGGAATCGGTTGAATCGGGCTGAACCGTACCACCGAAAAGACCGGGTTGACGCGTGCCGCCATCGACGCGCTGCACCAGTTGCGCCACATAGGCCTTGAACAACGCATCGGCCGACTGCCTGAACATGCGGATGCGCCCCGTGTGCTGCATCAGCAGCAGCCCGACGCCATGGGCGAACAGCGCGGTGTTCTCGCGCAGGGCAGCGTCCGCGTCGAGCCCCAGCTCCTGCAGTGCGTCCTCGCAGGGACGCAGGGCCTGGTAGAGATGATCGTTCAGCTCGTGGTCGAGCTCGCTGGTCAGGCCGCGCGGTCGCATGCCCTGCACCAGATAGAAGCCCAGGTCCAGTTCGCGCGGATTCGCGGCGTAGAAGTCGAACCACGCCTGGGCTCTCGCGGCGAGCGCCTGGCCGGGGCCGTCCTGCGACACCGGGGCCTCGGCCACCGCAGCCTGCAGCCGCTGGATCGACTCGTCGAGCAGGGCCGCGTAGATCGCCTCCTTGCTCTCGAAGTACGAATAGATCGCGCCCGGGGTGTAGCCCGCCCTCCTGGCGATTTCGCGGACGCTCGCCCCCTCGATGCCGGCCTCCAGGAAGACCGCGCGGGCGGCATCGAGCACGAGCGAACGGCGGGCATCGGTGAGCGCCTGTCGGCGTTGGAGCTTGGCATGCATGGGCGGGACTATAGCCCTCGGATTGATCGTCGATCCAGTTTTTTGATCGTTGATCGAAAAATTGAACGATGTTTAAAATGTGGCAAAACAGCCAGGAGACAAACACGATGAACGCCCCGCTCCCCGGCTCCCCCCTCATGTCCGGCGCCGACTACCGCGAATCGCTGCGCCGCTACGAGCCCACCGTTTTCGTCGATGGCCGCCGCGTCGACAGCGTGGCCGACGAACCCGCCTTCCAGCCCGGCATCAATGCCATCGCCCTCACCTACGACTACGCCCTGAAGAAGGAATACGAGCCGCTGATGACCGCCGTGCAGCACACCAGCGGCAAGCGGGTCAACCGGCTCTCCCACATCAACACCAGCGCGGGCGACCTGCTCAACAAGCTCGAGGCCGTACGTCTGGTCTGCCAGGAAACCGGCTGCGCCCAGCGCTACCTGACGCACGACGCGCTCAACGCCATCGCCCAGGCGTCGGCCCGCATCGACGACGCCCGCGGCGGCACCGAGCACACGGCGCGCTTCCACGAATACCTGCACCGCGTGCAAGACCAGGACCTGACGCTCGGCGTCGCCATGACCGACGCCAAGGGCGACCGCAGCCGCCGCCCGCACGAGCAGGCCAACGTCGACAGCTACCTGCACGTGGTCGAGCGCAATGCGCGCGGCATCTTCATCTCAGGCACCAAGGCCATCGTGACCGGGGCGCCCTACGTGCACGAGCTGCTGGTCATGCCCTGCCGCAACATGGGCCGGGAAGACGCCGACTTCGCCGTCTGCTGCGCCGTGCCGCTCGATGCGCCAGGCCTCACCATCGTCGCGCGACCGGCGGGCCGGCCCGGCGAGAAGCTGGAGCACGGCGAAGCCCTGTTCAGCCGCAAGTACGGCCAGAGCACCGGCGTGTGCATGTTCGACAGGGTGTTCGTGCCCTGGGAGCGCGTGTTCTACGCCGGCGAGTGGGAACACTCCGGCCACCTGACCTACAGCTATGCCACGCACCACCGCCACAGTTGCATCGGTGCGCGCGCCGGCTTCGGCGACCTGCTGATCGGCGCGGGCGCGCTGATGTGCGAGGCCAACGGCTTCGACCCTGGCAAGGAAACCCACCTGCGCGAGCAGATGGTCGAGCTCATCACCATCACCGAGAGCTTCTTCGCCTGCGGCGTGGCGGCCAGCGTGTACGGCAAGGCCGAAGAGCACTGCGAGGTCTTCATGCCCGATCCGGTGTTCAGCAACATCGGCAAGCTGCTGCTCGCCACGAAGATCTACGACATGCACCGCATCGCGCACTACGTGAGCGGAGGCCTGATCGTCACCCTGCCCGGCCCCGACGAAGACCACAACCCCGAGACCGCCGCCCGCCTCTCGGACGTGCTGCGCGCCAACCCCGCCATTCCCTACGAGCAGCGCATCGAGACGGCCCGCTTCATCGAGGACCTGACGGCCGGCTACCAGGGCGGCTGGTACAGCGTGATCAGCCTGCACGGCGGCGGCTCGCCCGCGGCGATGAAGCAGGAAATCTGGCGCAACTACCCGGTGGGCTCCAAGGTCGAGCTGGTCGAGCGCATCCTCGAACGAGGCATCGCGGCCGACGGCTCGCCCTCGGCCGCGCCTCACGACCCGGAGCGCGCCATCACCCGCAACCGCCAGCCCGGCAAGTGCTGCGACACCGGCTGCACCGCGCCCGGGCAGTCCGTGATGGTCAACCTGCCGGCCTCGCGGCGCGCCTAGACTTCGGCGGATGAAGCTCTTCTCGAAACGGTTGCGGCTCGCAGCAGTGGGCCTGGGCGCCGCGCTGCTCGTCATGGCATGCGGCGGCGTGCGCAAGGCCACGGTGCCGATGGCGACCTCGCTCGAGAAAAGCAGCTGCCCGCGCGGCAACGTCGACACGCTGCTGGTGATGCTCCCCGGCGCGTACTCGACGCCCGACGAATTCGAGCGCGAAGGCTTCGTCCGCGCGGTCCACGAGAACCGCATCGCGGCCGACGTGATGCTGGTCGACTCGCACCTCGGCTACTTCAACGACAAGTCCGTCCTCGACCGCCTGAGCGCCGACGTGATGGTGCCGGCACGCAGCCAGGGTTATCGCCACATCTGGTTCGTCGGTATCTCGCTCGGCGGCTTCGGCGGAATGCTCTATGCGCAGACCCACCCCGGCGAACTCGCGGGACTGGTGACGCTGGCGCCCTACCTCGGCGAGCGCGCGCTCAGCGCCGACATCGCCAATGCCGGCGGCCTCGCCAGGTGGCGTGGCCCGCTGGTCGACCCGGCCGCGAGCCCTCCCCGCACGCCCGATGAGACCCAGCTCTGGCAATGGCTGCGCGGCTATTCGGGCTTCACGAACACGGCGGGCGCCCGGCCGCCGCTCTACCTGGGTTACGGTCTGGACGACCGTTTCGCCTTCAGCAACCGGCTGCTGGCGAACGTGCTGCCGCCCGAACGCGTCTTCACGACCGAAGGCGGGCACGACTGGCCAGAGTGGAACCGCCTCTGGCGCCGCATGCTGCCGACCCTGCCGCTGCCGGGTTGCCCCGGTTGAACGGGCAACCGGGGCTCAATTCGGCCGCAGGCGCAGCAGCTTGCCGTCGGCTTCGTCGGTCAGCACGTAAAGCAATCCGTCAGGCCCCAGCTTCACGTCGCGGATTCGGGCGCGGCCCTCGGCCAGCAGCTTGTGCTCGGCGGCCACCTTGCCGCCCTTCAGCTCGATACGGTCGAGATAGCCGAATTTGAGCGAGCCGACGAACAGGTTGCCCTTCCAGGCGGCGCCGTAGCGGTCGCTGGTGAGAAATGCCATGCCGGAGGGTGCGATCGATGGCACCCAGTAGTGCAGCGGCTGCTCCATGCCCTCCTTGGCCGTGATGCCGTCGCCGATCTTGCCGCCGCCATAGTTCTCGCCGTAGGTAATGACGGGCCAGCCGTAGTTGCGGCCCGCCAATGGAATGTTGATCTCGTCGCCGCCCTGCGGGCCGTGCTCGGTCATCCAGAGGCGGCCGTCGGGCGCGAGCGTGGCGCCCTGCCCGTTGCGGTGGCCGTAGCTCCAGATTTCGGGCAGCGCGCCCGCCTTGCCGACGAAGGGGTTGTCCTTGGGCACCGAGCCGTCCTTGGCGATGCGCACGATCTTGCCCAGATGGTTGTCGAGCTTCTGCGCGTCTTCCTTGCGGCTGAAGCGGTCGCCGAGCGTGAGGAACAGCGTGCCGTCACGCGCCTCGACGATGCGGCAGCCGAAGTGGTTGCGACTCGCCACCTTGGGCTGCTGGCTGAAGATGATCTTCAACTCCTCCAGCCTCGTGCCGTCGGCAGACAGGTTGGCGCGGGCCAGCGCCGTGCTGTTGGCGGAGCCGGCGGCATCGGGCTCGGAGAAGCAGAAATACAGCGTGCGGTTCTTCTCGAAGCCGGAGTCGGCCAGCACGTCGAGCAGGCCGCCCTGGCCGCCTGCCGCAATGGGAGGCATGCCGGCGATGGGAGCACCGATCTTGCCGTCGGCGCCGACCAGCCGGAGGCGGCCGGGCCGCTCCGTCACCACGAAACGGCCGCCAGGCAGGAAGGCGACGCCCCACGGATTTTCGAGACCCGTGGCCACCGTCTCGGGCCTGGTCTGGGCCGCGGCGGCCGCGCAGAAACCGATTACCGTGACAAATGTCCAGCGGCGAAAAGAAGTCAAAGACGGGAAGCACTGCAAGTTCATGACTTTTCCGTGAAGTTGCAGTGATCTTGTCGATAAATAACGACCGAATCCAGCACAACCTTTGGTTCTCCCGACTCCCGAAGGCCTTTTCGCGGTCAACCGTTTATGGAGCATAAACGTTCGCCGTTACATTTTTTCTTTGACCGGATCGAAATTCTTCATGTAAATCAATGACTTACAGAAGGATTCGCTAATTCTATTTAAATTGACATAACCGCACGTCATCAATATCCTACGCGCCATGCGTTTTTTCGTCCTACCCGCGTCCCTCCTCTTTGCCGTTGCAGTCCATGCAGCCCCCCAACAGGAAAAGACCGATGACGAGCTGGCACGAATGCTTGCCGACAAAGGTCTGATCGGACAACTCAAGCAGGTTCGTCAAACCGTCACCGAACGCACCTCCGACCTGGTGGTGACCGCCATCGGATTCCTCGGCGTTCCCTACCGTCGCGGCGGCAACACCGCCGAATCCGGTTTCGACTGCAGCGGCTTCGTCCGCGCCATGTACAACCAGACGGTCGGCCACATGCTCCCCCGCCGCGCCGAAGAGCAGGCAGCCGCCACCGAGAAGATCGACCGCGACCAGCTCAAGCCCGGCGACCTCGTGTTCTTCAACACCATGCGCCGCGCCTTCAGCCATGTCGGCATCTACGTCGGCGAAGGCAAGTTCATCCACTCGCCCCGCTCCGGCGCCCAGGTTCGCGTGGAAGACATGAACGGCAGCTACTGGCAGCGCCGCTTCGACGGTGCCCGCCGCGTGGTCGGCGGACCGGCGGACGAGGTGAAGGCCGCGGCTGTCGCCAATACCGGCAACTGAGCCCCGCCCTCTTCCCGATCTCCTGATCCCCCGATCAAGGACGAAAAAAATCCCGCCTCGGCGGGATTTTTTTATGGGCGTCCGATCGGTCGACCGGCGCCTTCAGCTCTTTTCCGTCAGCTCTTCTTCTGCGGCGGCAGGTCCGTGCAGGTGCCGTGAGCCACTTCCGCCGCCATGCCGATGCTCTCGCCCAGCGTCGGGTGCGGATGGATGGTCTTGCCGATGTCGATCTCGTCCGCGCCCATCTCGATCGCCAGCGCGATCTCGCCCAGCATGTCGCCGGCATGCGTGCCGACGATGCCGCCGCCCAGGATGCGGTGCGTCTCCGCGTCGAACAGCAGCTTGGTGAAGCCTTCGTCGCGGCCGTTGGCGATGGCGCGGCCCGAAGCGGTCCACGGGAAGTGCCCCTTCTTGACCTTGATGCCCTCGGCCTTCGCCTGGTCCTCGGTCAGGCCGACCCACGCCACTTCGGGGTCGGTGTAGGCCACGCTCGGGATCACGCGGGCGTTGAAGGCCGCGCTCGACAGCTCCTTGTCGCCCTTCAGCTCACCGGCAATGACTTCGGCCGCCACGTGCGCCTCGTGCACCGCCTTGTGCGCCAGCATGGGCTGGCCCACGATGTCGCCGATGGCGAAGATGTGCGGCACGTTGGTGCGCATCTGGATGTCGACCGGAATGAAGCCGCGGTCGCTCACCGTCACGCCGGCCTTCTCGGCGCCGATCTTCTTGCCGTTGGGGCTGCGGCCCACGGCCTGCAGCACCAGGTCGTACACCTGCGGCTCCTTCGGCGCGTTCTCGCCCTCGAAAGTGACCTTGATGCCTTCCTTCGTGGCTTCGGCGCCGACCGTCTTGGTCTTGAGCATGATGTTGTCGAAGCGCGGCGCGTTCATCTTCTGCCAGACCTTCACGAGGTCGCGGTCCGCGCCCTGCATCAGGCCGTCGAGCATTTCGACCACGTCCAGGCGCGCGCCCAGCGTGGAGTACACAGTGCCCATCTCGAGGCCGATGATGCCGCCGCCCAGGATCAGCATGCGCTTGGGGTCGGTGCCCATCTCGAGCGCGCCGGTCGAGTCGACCACGCGCGGATCCTTCGGCATGAACGGCAGGCTCACGGCCTGCGAGCCGGCCGCGATGATGGCGCTGCGGAACTTCACGGTCTGCTTGCTGCCAGTGGTGTCCCAGCTGGTGCCGGAGGTTTCCTCGACCTCGATGTGATACGGGTCGATGAAGTTGCCGACGCCGCGCAGCACCGTCACCTTGCGCATCTTGGCCATGGCCGTGAGGCCGCTGGTGAGCTTGCCCACCACCTTGTTCTTGTGGCCGAGCAGCTTGGCGCGATCGACCGTCGGGGCGGCGAAGCTCACGCCGAGATCGGCGAAGTGCTTGACCTCGTCCATGACGGAGGCCACGTGCAGCAGCGCCTTCGAAGGGATGCAGCCCACGTTCAGGCACACGCCGCCGAGGGTGGCGTAGCGCTCGATCAGCACGACCTTCAGGCCGAGGTCTGCGGCGCGGAAGGCCGCCGAGTAGCCGCCGGGGCCGGCGCCGAGCACGATCACGTCGCACTCGACATCGACCTTGCCGCCGTAGCTGGACACGGCCACGGCCGGTGCAGCGGGGGCCGGCGCGGGAGCAGCTGCCTTCGGTGCAGGAGCCGCTGCCGCCGGGGCGGGCGCCGCCGCTGCGGGCGCGGGGGCCGCGGCACCGTCGACTTCCAGCGTCAGCACCACCGAGCCTTCCTTGACCTTGTCGCCCACCTTCACCGCGAGCGCCTTCACCACGCCGGCGGCGGACGACGGGATCTCCATCGAGGCCTTGTCCGATTCGACCGTGATCAGCGACTGCTCGGCCTTGACCGTGTCTCCGACATTGACCAGCACCTCGATGACCGCGACTTCGTCGAAGTCGCCGATGTCGGGCACCTTGATTTGTTGTTCGCTCATTTGGACACTTTCAGTTTGAGTGTGAGAACGTCGACCGGTGGGGCCGAATTGCGATCGAATTCGCAGGCGGCGGCGATGCCCGCCTCCGCCACGTCGCGCGAGGTGCGCGACTTGATGTCATAGGCCGCGTGCATGGCGCCGAGGGCAAAGCTGCGTCCCGAGCCGATGGCCCAGAACTCCTTGAACTCGAACACCTCGCGGTAGCTGTAGATGCCGTAGATGCCGCTCTGGTTGGCCATCAGCATCGTGAACTGGCTCGACTCGTAGGGCTCGTGCTCGTCTTCCTTGGTCTGCATGAAGAACGAGTCCTTCAGCACCGGATGCAGCATCGTGAAGGTGCGGAAGATCTCGTGCTTGCTGCCGAACATCAGCTGCTCGCGCGGTTGCGCGGCCAGCGCGTGCTGCAGCACCAGGAAGTGCGCGGCGGCGCCGGCCACGGCGAACAGGCTCTGTCCCGCCGCGTCCTCGACGGTGAAGATCTTCTGGTTCGCCTCGGCGCGGTGCGAGAGCCGCGTGTCGCCGAAGGTCACCAGAGAATCGGCTGCCATCGTGACCTGGCCGCCCTTGCGGACGGCCACTACGGTGGTCATAGCAGGATTCGACGGTAGTCCGCGAGCACCTGGCCCAGGTAGGCGTTGAAACGCGCAGCCAGGGCGCCGTCGATCACGCGGTGGTCGTACGACAGCGACAGCGGCAGCGTGAGACGCGGCACGAACTGCTTGCCGTCCCACACCGGCTTCATCTGACCCTTGGAGAGGCCGAGGATGGCCACTTCGGGCGCATTGATGATCGGCGTGAAATGCGTGCCGCCGATGCCGCCGAGCGAGCTGATCGAGAAGCAGCCGCCCTGCATGTCTGCCGAACCGAGCTTGCCGTCGCGCGCCTTCTTGGCGAGCTCGCCCATCTCCGCGCTGATCTGCAGGATGCCCTTCTTGTCGGCATCCTTCAGCACCGGCACCACGAGGCCGTTGGGCGTGTCGGCCGCGAAGCCGATGTGGTAGTACTGCTTGTAGACGAGCTGGTCTCCGTCCAGGCTGGTGTTGAACTCGGGGAATTTCTTCAGCGCCGCGACCACCGCCTTGATGACGAAGGCCAGCATCGTCACCTTGACGCCCGACTTCTCGTTCTCCTTGTTGGTGGAGACGCGGAAGGCCTCGAGCTCGGTGATGTCCGCCTCGTCGTTGTTGGTGACGTGCGGGATCATCACCCAGTTGCGGTGCAGGTTCGCGCCGCTGAGCTTCTTGATGCGCGACAGGTCCTTGCGCTCGACCGTGCCGAACTTGGTGAAGTCGACCTTGGGCCACGGGATGAGGCCCAGCGCCGCACCGTCGGCACCGCCGCCAGCCGGCGCCTTGGCCGCCGAGGCCTTGGTGCTGGCCTGGCCACTCATCACGGCCTTGGTGAAGCTCTGGATGTCTTCCTGCGTGATGCGACCCTTGGGACCGGAGCCCTTGACCTCCTCGAGCGGCACGCCGAGTTCGCGCGCGAACTTGCGCACCGAAGGCGAGGCGTGCGGCAGGCTGCCGGTGGGAGCGACCGTCGGGTTGTGGGCGGGAGCCGCTGCGGCGGGTGCAGGCGCCGCGGCAGCCGGAGCAGGAGCGCTTGCCGTGGCGGCTGCCGGAGCGGCAGCGGCTGCTGCAGCCTGGGCAGGTGCCGGAGCAGCCGCACCGGCGGCGCCTTCGAGCACGGCGATCAGGTCACCGATGTTGACCGTGTCGCCCACCTTGACCTTGAGTTCCTTGAGCACGCCGGCAGCCGACGACGGGATTTCCATCGAGGCCTTGTCCGACTCGACCGTGATGAGCGACTGCTCGGTCTTGATCGAGTCGCCCACCTTCACGAGCACTTCGATGACCGCGACGTCCTTGAAGTCGCCGATGTCGGGCACCTTGACCTCGACCGGGCCGGAAGCCGCGGGTGCGGCGGCAGGAGCCGGCGCGGGCGCTGCCGCGGCCGGTGCAGGCGCTGCGACAGCCGGGGCCGCGGCAGGCGCAGGAGCCGGTGCTGCGGCACCCGCTCCTTCGGCCTCGAGCACGAGCACCACCGAGCCCTCTTTCACCTTGCTGCCGACCTCGACCTTCAGTTCCTTGACCACGCCGGCGGTCGACGACGGAATTTCCATCGAGGCCTTGTCCGACTCCACCGTGATGAGCGACTGCTCGGCCTTGACCGTGTCGCCCACCTTCACGAGCACCTCGATCACCGCGACTTCATCGAAATCGCCGATGTCCGGCACCTTCACTTCCACTGCTGCCATATCGTTGTCTCCCGCCGTCAGGCGCCGTTCGTTCGTTGATTGGTTGTTGATTGGGGATCAGGCGTAGAGCGGGTTGACCTTGTCGACATTGATGCCGTACTTCTTGATCGCTTCCACCACCTTGGCAACCGGCACGATGCCGTCTTCGCTCAGGGCCTTGAGCGCAGCCACCACGATGTAGTGGCGGTTGACCTCGAAGTGCTCGCGCAGCTTGCTGCGGAAGTCGCTGCGGCCGAAGCCGTCGGTGCCCAGCACCTTGTAGTTGCGGCCCTTCGGCACGAAGGGGCGGATCTGCTCGGCGTAGGCCTTCATGTAGTCGGTCGAGGCGACCACCGGGCCGGTCGAGGCGGCGAGCTGCTCGGCCACGAAGGGCACGCGCGGCGTCTGGTCGGGGTGCAGCAGGTTCCAGCGGTCGGCGTCCTGGCCGTCGCGGGTGAGCTCGTTGAAGCTCGGGCAGCTCCACACGGAAGCCGACACGCCCCAGTCCTGTTCGAGCAGTTCCTGTGCGGCAAAGCTTTCGCGCAGGATGGTGCCGCTGCCCAGCAGTTGCACGGTCGGCGCTTCCTTGCCCTTGGCGGCCTTGATCGCAGGGCCCTGCTTCGACAGGTACATGCCCTTGATGATCTGCTCTTCGGTGCCGGGCTGGAGGCCGGGCATCGCGTAGTTCTCGTTGAGCAGCGTCAGGTAGTAGTAGACGTTGTCCTGCTTCTCGACCATGCGCTTCAGGCCGTGGTGCAGGATCACGCCGACTTCATGCGCGAAGGTCGGGTCGTAGCTCACGCAGTTCGGGATGGTGTTGGCCAGGATGTGGCTGTGGCCATCTTCGTGCTGCAGGCCTTCGCCGTTCAGCGTGGTGCGGCCCGAGGTGCCGCCCAGCAGGAAGCCGCGCGCCTGCATGTCGCCGGCAGCCCATGCCAGGTCGCCGATGCGCTGGAAGCCGAACATCGAGTAGTACACGTAGAACGGCACCATGATGCGGTTGTTCGTGCTGTACGACGTGGCGGCGGCGATCCAGCTCGACATGCCGCCGGCCTCGTTGATGCCTTCCTGCAGGATCTGGCCGGACTTGTCTTCCTTGTAGTACATGACCTGGTCCTTGTCGACCGGGGTGTACTGCTGACCGTGCGGGTTGTAGATACCGATCTGGCGGAACAGGCCTTCCATGCCGAAGGTGCGCGCCTCGTCCACGAGGATCGGCACCACGCGCGGGCCCAGCGCCTTGTCGCGCAGCAGCTGCGTGAGGAAGCGCACATAAGCCTGCGTGGTCGAGATCTCGCGGCCTTCGGCCGTGGGCTCCATCACCGCCTTGAAGGTGTCGAGCGACGGCACCGTGAAGCTCTCGTCGGCCTTGACGCGGCGGTGCGGCAGGTAGCCGCCCAGCGCCTTGCGGCGCTCGTGCAGGTAGCGCATTTCCGGCGTGTCGTCGGCCGGCTTGTAGAACGGCAGCTCGGCGATCTGGCTGTCGGGAATCGGAATGTTGAAGCGGTCGCGGAAGGCCTTGATGTCCTCGTCGCCGAGCTTCTTGGTCTGGTGGACCGTGTTCTTGCCCTCGCCGATCTTGCCCATGCCGAAGCCCTTGACGGTCTTCACGAGCAGGACGGTCGGCTGGCCCTTGTGGTTCTGGGCCGAGTGGAAGGCGGCGTACACCTTCTGCGAGTCATGGCCGCCGCGCTGGAGATTCCAGACCTCGTCGTCGGTCATGTGCTCGACCATCTTCAGCGTGCGCGGATCGCGGCCGAAGAAGTTCTTGCGGACGTAGGCGCCGTCGTTGGCCTTGAAGGACTGGTAGTCGCCGTCGTTGCACTCCATCATGATCTTGCGCAGCGCGCCGTCATGGTCCTTCTCGAGCAGGGCGTCCCAGCCCTTGCCCCAGATCAGCTTGACGACGTTCCAGTTGGCGCCGCGGAACTCGCCTTCGAGCTCCTGGATGATCTTGCCGTTGCCGCGCACCGGGCCGTCGAGGCGCTGCAGGTTGCAGTTGATGACGAAGATCAGGTTGTCGAGGTTCTCGCGCGCCGCCAGGCCGATGGCACCCAGCGATTCGACTTCGTCCATTTCGCCGTCGCCGCAGAACACCCAGACCTTGCGGTTCTCGGTGTTGGCGATGCCGCGTGCGTGCAGGTACTTGAGGAAGCGCGCCTGGTAGATCGCCATCAGCGGGCCAAGGCCCATCGACACCGTGGGGAACTGCCAGAACTCGGGCATCAGCTTGGGGTGCGGATAGCTGGAGAGGCCCTTGCCGTCGACTTCCTGGCGGAAATTGAGCAGTTGCTCTTCGGAGAGACGACCTTCGAGGTAGGCGCGGGCGTAGATGCCGGGAGAGACGTGGCCCTGGATGTAGAGCAGGTCACCGCCGTGGTTCTCGCTCTCGGCGTGCCAGAAGTGGTTGAAGCCGGCGCCGAACATGCTGGCCAGCGAGGCGAAGGAGCCGATGTGGCCGCCCAGGTCGCCGCCCTCGGGCGGATGGTGGCGGTTGGCCTTGACCACCATGGCCATCGCATTCCAGCGCATGTAGGCGCGCAGGCGCTGTTCGATCTCGAGGTTGCCGGGGCTGCGAGCCTCCTGCGAGGGTTCGATGGTGTTGACGTAGCCGGTGTTGGCCGAGAACGGCATGTCGACCGTGTTCTGCCGCGCATGTTCGAGCAACTGCTCGAGAAGGAAGTGGGCCCGCTCCGGCCCCTCGCTCTGGATGACGGAGGACAGTGCATCCATCCATTCACGGGTCTCCTGGGCGTCCGCATCGTTTGCGGCCGAGCCGAACAGGTTCTCGGGATTTGCCGACATGCTTGTCTCTCCTTTTAGGGCAGTGGCTGTAATTTAAGTGCGCCGTATGGCGAACGCGGCGGAGTTTCGCATAGAAACATCGCAATTTCAAATAGTGCTCATTGATTTCTTGATATGAAATTTTGAGAACAACATGAGCCTGCAAAGCCCGCCGCAAAACCTGTCTTGCCAAGCCGCATCCGTCATGCCGGATACCCGCGCCAGGCGTGGCAAGCCGAGGGGGCGAGCCTAGAATCCGCGCATGCCTCTCTCCTCTCCGCTGGCGGTTGCCCGCAGTGCCGTTAACGCCTCGCCGCTGTCCTGGTGGCGCAGGTGGTGGCGACGCCAGACTCCGGTGCTGCAGGACGCGGTCGCCATGCTCGCGCCGATGGCGGCCGTGCTGCTGTTCCTCGCCGCCATCGTTTCCGCCTTCTGGTATCTGCGCACCGAGGAGGTCGAGCGTGAGCAGGAGTCGGTTCGCCGCGACGTCGAGTACGCGCAGCAGCGCATGCGCCTGCGGCTGCTCGAGCGGCAGGAACAGCTGATGCGCATCGCGCGCGATGCCTCCAACCGGGAAATCGACCCCGTCGAGTTCACCAGCCGCGCCGAGTCGCTGGTAAGCCAGTTCCCCGAGTTGCAGACCATCACCTGGATCGACGACCGCCGCCGCTTCAAGGCCGGCTACGCGGCGCCAAGCGTGCACCCGGCGCAGCAGCACCTGATCGGCGACGTGCTGCGCCCCGGCGACATCGAGAGCAATTACGCGCTGGCCCGCGAGCTGCGCCAGCCGGTCTATTCGCAGCCCGTGGCCGGCGGCGACCCGGCGTCGATGCTGCAGCTGCACATTCCCCTCTTCGACCAGGGCCTGTTCGCAGGCGTGGTGCTGGGCGAATTCTCGGTCGACGGGCTGCTGCGCTACGGCATGCCTTCCGAGGTGCAGGCGCGCTACGCGGTGTCGCTGCTCGACGCCAAGGGCCATGTGATCGCCGGCAACACCACGAACCTGAAGGAAAGCGGCACGCGCCTGCTGCCCTGGAGCGAGCGCACGAACGAATACGAAGTGCCGGTGTCCCCGGTCGGCAATGCGCTGGTGCTGCGGGCGCAGGCCTACCGCACCTCGCAGGGCGTGGTCGGCAACGGGCTCTTCTGGCTGGTGTGCGCGCTCAGCGTGCTCACCAGCTGGATGCTGATCGGCACCTGGCGACACACGCGTCGCCGGCTGCAGGCGCAGCAGCGGCTGGTGGCCGAGACCAACTTCCGCCGGGCGATGGAGAACTCCATGCTCACCGGCATGCGCGTGCTCGACCTGCAGGGCCGCATCACCTACGTCAACGCCGCCTTCTGCGCGATGACGGGCTGGAGCGAGGAAGAACTGGTCGGCCAGTCGCCGCCCTTCCCCTACTGGCTCGAATCCGACCGCGAGGTGATGAACGAGCGGCTCGAGGAAGAACTGCACGGCCGCGCCCTGCCCGGCGGCTTCCAGGTGCGGGTGAAGCGCAAGAACGGCAGCGTGTTCAACGCCCGCCTCTACGTGTCGCCGCTGATCGACGCGCGCGGCCACCAGACCGGCTGGATGACGTCGATGACCGACATCACCGAGCCCACGCGCATCCGCGAGCAGCTCTCGGCCTCCTACGAGCGCTTCACCACGGTGCTGGAAGCGCTCGACGCGGCGGTGTCGGTGGCCCCCATCGGCAGCGAGGAACTGCTGTTCGCCAACAAGCTTTATCGCCTGTGGTTCGGCTCCGACACCGTGGGCCACCTGGGCATGGTCGCGCAGGCGGGCGTGCCGGCCTCGAATGCGCACGACGAGGGCCTTGACGACGTGGACCCGTACGCCGGCCTGCCGATCGACACCCTCACCGCCGCGCAGACCGCCAACAACGAGATCTTCGTGCCCCACCTCGGCAAGTGGCTCGAGGTGCGCTCGCGCTACCTGACCTGGGTGGACGGCCGGCTTGCGCAGCTTGTGATCGCCACCGACATCACGCAGCGCCGCGACGCCGAGGAACAGGCCGCCGCGCAGGCCGACAAGGCCCAGGCCGCCAGCCGCCTCATCACCATGGGCGAGATGGCCTCCAGCGTGGCGCACGAGCTCAACCAGCCGCTGACCGCCATCACCAACTACTGCAACGGGATGATGTCGCGCATCAAGGGCCAGTCGATCGACAACGACGCCCTGCTCGCCGCGCTCGAGAAGACCTCGAAGCAGGCGCAGCGCGCGGGCCAGATCATCCAGCGCATCCGCTCCTTCGTGAAGCGCAGCGAACCCAACCGCACGCCGGCCGACGTGGCCACCATGGTGAGCGAGGCGGTGGAGCTCGCCGGCATCGAGCTGCGCCGGCGCAACGTGCGCCTGAACCACTACGTGGCCGCGCGGCTGCCGGTGGTGCGGGTCGACCCTATCCTCATCGAGCAGGTGATGGTCAACCTGCTGAAGAACGCGGCCGAGTCCATCGACCTCGCCGACCGCCCGCTGGCGCGCCGCAGCGTCGAACTGCGCGTGCTGCCCAAGGTGATCGAGGGCCACAACGCCATCGAGTTCTCGGTGCAGGACACCGGCAAGGGCCTGGCGCCCGAGGTGATGGACCGGCTCTACGAGGCCTTCTTCTCCACCAAGCCCGAAGGCATGGGCATCGGGCTCAATTTGTGCCGCACCATCGTCGAGTCGCATCGCGGCCGGATGCAGGCGGAGAACATCTACAATGGCCCGGATGTGATCGGATGCCGTTTTTCCTTCTGGATTCCGGTGTTGGACGCTATCAGTTCCGTAGCTAGCGACGAGGCAAAGGTACCTGCATGAGTTTGATTCCGAAGAAGGGCACGGTCTATGTCGTCGACGACGACGAAGCCGTACGCGATTCGCTGCAATGGCTGCTCGAAGGCAAGGACTACAGAGTCCGCTGTTTCGATTCCGCCGAATCCTTTCTCTCCCGATACGACCCGCGTGAAGTCGCCTGTTTGATAGTCGACATCCGCATGGCCGGCATGACCGGCCTGGAGCTGCAGGATCGCCTGATCGAACGGCGCTCCCCGCTGCCCATCGTGGTCATCACCGGCCACGGCGACGTGCCGATGGCGGTCGACAGCATGAAGAAGGGCGCGATGGATTTCATCCAGAAGCCCTTCAACGACGAAGAACTCGTCACGCTGGTCGAGCGCATGCTCGAACATGCGCGCGGCGCCTTCACGCAGCACCAGCAGTCGGCCAGCCGCGACGCGCTGCTGTCCAAGCTCACGGGCCGCGAGGCGCAGGTGCTCGAGCGCATCGTCGCCGGCCGCCTGAACAAGCAGATCGCCGACGACCTGGGCATCAGCATCAAGACGGTCGAGGCGCACCGGGCCAACATCATGGAAAAGCTCAACGCCAACACCGTGGCCGATCTGCTCAAGATCGCGCTGGGGCAGGCGGCGCCTGCGGCCAAGGCCTAGAAGCAGCTATCCGCCCGATAGCGACGAATGACCCCCACGCCTGCGCAAGCGGGCGTTTTTACTTGGAAAATCGAAACCGATGACCGCCCAACTGATCGACGGCAACGCCCTCGCCAAAACCATCCGCGCCGAGGTGTCCGGCCGCACCGCCGCACTCAAGGCCCGTGGCGTGAACCCGGCCCTTTCCATCATCCTCGTGGGCGAAGACCCGGCCAGCCAGGTCTATACCAAGCACAAGGTCAACGACAGCGCCCAGACCGGCCTCGACGCCACGCTCGAGACCTACCCCGCCGACATGAGCGAGGCCGACCTGCTGGCCCGCATCCGCACGCTCAACGACAACCCGAAGGTGCACGGCATCCTGGTGCAGCTGCCGCTGCCCAAGCACATGGACAGCCAGAAGGTCATCGAGACGATCTCGCCGGCCAAGGACGTCGACGGCTTCCACGTCGCCAGCGCGGGCGCGCTGATGACCGGTGCGCCCGGCTTCTGGCCCTGCACGCCGCACGGCTGCATGAAGATGCTCGAATCCATCGGCTACGACCTGCGCGGCAAGCACGCCGTGGTCATCGGCCGCAGCAACATCGTCGGCAAGCCGATGGCCATGATGCTGCTCGCCAAGAGCGCGACCGTGACCATCTGCCACAGCGCCACGAAAGACCTCGGCGCCATCACGCGCCAGGCCGACGTGATCGTCGCGGCGGTGGGCAAGCTCGACCTCCTGACGGCCGACATGGTGAAGCCCGGCGCGGTCGTCATCGACGTGGGTATGAACCGCAAGGCCGACGGCAAGCTCGCCGGCGACGTCGACTTCGACGGCGTCAAGGAAGTGGCTGGCTGGATCACGCCCGTGCCCGGCGGCGTGGGCCCCATGACGCGCGCCATGCTGCTGGTCAACACCCTTGAAGCCGCGGAGCGCGCCGCAAGATAAGAATCAGCCTGTCGCTTGCCCGCTGCCTGCAGCCGCCTTTACGGGCGGTTCCGCAGCGGCTCCCGAAATGGTCCCGTCAGTTCGAACAGGATTTCTCCAATGACCAACCCGCTCCTCGATTTCACCGATCTCCCTCTGTTCGACAAGATCAAGCCGGAGCACGTGTCGCCCGCCGTCGATGCGCTGCTGGCCGATGCCGAGGCCGCGCTGCAGACCGTGACCGCGTCCGGATTTCCCGCCGACTGGAACGCCATCTCCAAGGTGCTCGACGTGGCCTCCGAACGCTTCAGCCGCGCCTGGGGTGCAGTCGGCCATCTCAACGCCGTGGCCGACACGCCCGAACTGCGCGCCGCCTACAACGAGGCGATGCCGCGCGTCACCGCCTTCTGGACCCGGCTGGGCTCCGACGAGCGCCTGTATGCCAAGTACAAGGCCATCGACGTCGGCACACTCAACGCCGAGCAGCGCCAGGCGCACAGCAACGCGGTACGCAACTTCGTGCTGGGCGGCGCCGAGCTGCAGGGCGAGGCCAAGAAGCGCTTCGCCGACATCCAGGAACGCCAGGCCGAGCTGAGCCAGAAATTCAGCGAGAACGCGCTCGACGCCACCGACGCCTTCGCGTACTACGCCAATCTCGGCGAGCTCGAAGGCGTGCCTGAAGATGTGGTGAGTGCCGCGCGCGCGGCCGCCGAGGCCGACGGCAAGGAAGGCTACAAGCTCACGCTGAAGATGCCGTGCTACCTGCCGGTGATGCAGTTCGCCAAGAGCAGCGCACTGCGCGAGAAGCTCTACCGCGCCTACGTCACGCGCGCCAGCGAGTTCGGCGACGCGGCCTTCGACAACACCGCGCTCATCACCGAAATCCTCGCGCTGCGCGAGGAAGAAGCCAAGCTGCTTGGCTACAGGAACTACGGCGAGCTGTCGGTCGTGCCGAAGATGGCCGAGTCGCCCGAGCAGGTCGTGAAGTTCCTGCGCGATCTCGCGACCAAGGCCAGGCCCTACGGCGAGCGCGACCTTGCCGATCTGCGGGTCTTCGCGGCCCAGCAGCTGGGCATCACCGACCCGCAGCCCTGGGACTGGAGCTATATCGGCGAGAAGCTCAAGGAAGCGCGCTACGCCTTCAGCGAGCAGGAGGTGAAGCAGTACTTCCCGGCGCCGAAGGTCATGGCGGGGCTGTTCAAGATCGTCGAGACGCTGTTCGAGGTGTCGATCCGCCGCGACTCGGCGCCTACCTGGCATCCGAGCGTCGAGTTCTATCGCATCGAACGTGCAGGCCAGAAGGTCGGCCAGTTCTACCTCGACCCCTCCGCCCGCGCCGCCAAACGCGGTGGCGCCTGGATGGACGACGTGCGCGCCCGCTGGCTGCGCCCCGACAACGGCGTGCTGCAGACGCCTGTCGCGCAGTTGGTGTGCAACTTCGCCAGCGGTGTCGACGGCAAGCCGCCGCTGCTCACGCATGACGACGTGACCACCCTCTTCCACGAGTTCGGCCACGGCCTGCACCACATGCTCACGCAGGTGAATGAGCGCGACGTCTCGGGCATCAGCGGCGTCGAGTGGGACGCGGTCGAGCTGCCGAGCCAGTTCATGGAGAACTTCTGCTGGGAGTGGGACGTGCTCAAGCACATGACGGCCCACGTCGACACCGGCGAACCGCTGCCGCGCGCCCTCTTCGACAAGATGACGGCGGCCAAGAACTTCCAGAGCGGCCTGCAGACGCTGCGCCAGATCGAGTTCTCGCTGTTCGACATGCTGCTGCACACCGAGTACCACGCCGCCACCGCCAAGCCCGGCGACGTGATGGCGCTGCTGGGCCGCGTGCGCGACGAGGTGGCGGTGATGCCCTCGCCTGCGTTCAGCCGCACGCCGAATACTTTCAGCCACATCTTCTCGGGCGGCTACGCTGCCGGCTACTACAGCTACAAGTGGGCCGAGGTGCTGAGCGCCGACGCCTACGCGGCCTTCGAGGAAACCGTGGGCGCCGACGGCGAGCCGAACATCGAGACCGGCCGCAAGTACCGCCAGGCCATCCTGGAGGCCGGCGGCAGCCGCAGCGCCATGGATTCGTTCAAGGCCTTCCGCGGCCGCGAGCCCCAGCTTGATGCGCTGCTGCGACATCAGGGCATGGCCGAGCCCCAGCCCGCTTGATGCGACGCTGAAGCTTGCGATACTCGGGCGATGCATCCGATTTACAAAATCTCACCATTGCATCGCCTGACCGGCCTTGCCCTTGTGCTCGTTGCCGCGGGCGCCATGGCGCAACCCATCTACCGCCAGGTGGACAAGAACGGCAAGGTCACGTTCTCCGACCGGGCGCCCACCGCCAGCAGCGAAGCGGCATCGGGCTCGCAAGGCTCCGCCACCTCATCCAGCGTCGGCGCGGGCCTGCCGTACGAACTGCGCCAGGTGGCCCAGCGCTACCCCGTCACTCTCTACAGCGGCGACGAGTGCTCCCCCTGCGGCGCGGCCCGCACCCTGCTGGTGACGCGCGGCATTCCCTTCGAGGAACGCACGGTCAAGAGCAACGAGGAAATCGAGGCGCTGCAGCGCCTGAGCAGCCAGAGTTCGCTGCCGCTGCTCACCATCGGATCGCAGCAGCTCAAGGGCTACTCCGATGCCGAGTGGTCGCAGTACCTCGACGCGGCCGGCTACCCCAAGAGCAACAGCCTGCCAGCGGGCTACCGCAACGGGCAGGTCCGCCCCCTGGTCGCGCAGCAGGCGGCACCTGCGGCCCGAGCCGCCGCGCCGGCGCCGGCCGCACAGCCCGCGCCACCGCCGCCCGCATCGAGCGATCCGAGCCCGAGCAATCCGGCGGGCATCAAGTTCTGACCGGGGCCGCCGGCCTCAGGCGGCGAATTCCATCGTCTTCACGCCTTCCGAGGTGCCCAGCAGGCACACGTCGGCCTTCTGATGGGCGAAGACGCCGACCGTCACCACGCCCGGCCACTGGCTCACGGTGGATTCGAAAGCCAGCGGGTCGGTGATCTTCAGGCCGGTGACATCGACGATGTGCTGGCCGTTGTCCGTGACCAGCGGCAGGCCGTCCTTCTCTCGCACCTGGGCGATGCCGCCCATGGCCGCGAACTGGCGCATCACGCGGCGGGCCGCCATCGGAATGACTTCCACCGGCAGCGGAAAGGCGCCCAGCACCTCCACCAGCTTGGATGCGTCGGCGATGCAGACGAATTTGCGCGACTGGGCCGCGACGATCTTCTCGCGCGTGAGCGCCGCGCCGCCGCCCTTCACCATAAAACCGCGGTGATCGATCTCGTCGGCGCCGTCGATGTAGACCGACAGTTCCTCCACCTCGTTGCTGTCGAACACCGGGATGCCGAGGGCCCGCAGGCGTTCGGTCGAGGCGACCGAGCTGGAGACCGCGCCCTTGATCTCGTCCTTGATCGTGGCCAGTGCGTCGATGAACTTGTTCACCGTCGAGCCGGTGCCGACACCGACGATTTCGCCCCTGGCCACGTAGGCCAGCGCGGCGCGGCCGACCTGGGCCTTGAGTTCGTCCTGGGAAAGCGGTTTGGAGGGGGTTGGGGAGGCGGGTGCGGTCATCACGGACAATCCTTGGCTCATTGAAGCCCCGAATTATCCGATGCCCCTGCTGATGCCCTCCTCGCTCTATGGCCTGGCCCGCCCCTTCCTGTTCGGCTTCGACCCCGAGCATGCCCACGAAATCACGCTGGACGGGCTGGCGCGCACCCAGAACACGCCGCTGGCCTGCGCCTATTCGGCGCCGCGCGTCGACGATCCGATCGAACTCGCCGGCTTGAGCTTTCCGAACCGCGTGGGCCTGGCCGCCGGGCTGGACAAGAACGCCCGCTGCATCGACGCCTTTGCCGCCATGGGGTTCGGCTTCGTCGAGGTCGGGACGGTCACGCCCAAGGGCCAGCCGGGCAACCCCAAGCCGCGCATGTTCCGCCTGCCGCAGCGCGACGCGCTGATCAACCGGCTCGGCTTCAACAACGAAGGGCTCGACGCCTTCCTGGCCAACGTGCAGAAGGCGCGCTTCCGCAAGAGCGGGAGCGCGAAATCGCCGATGCTGCTGGGCCTGAACATCGGCAAGAACGCCGCCACGCCCATCGAGTGCGCAGTGGACGACTACCTGGCCTGCCTCGACGGCGTCTATCCGCACGCCGACTACGTGACGATCAACATCTCCAGCCCGAACACCGCCAACCTGCGCTCGTTGCAGAGCGACGAGGCCCTCGACGCGCTGCTCGGCGCCGTGGCCGAGCGGCGCGAGGCGCTGGCGGCGCGCCACAACAAGCGCTCGCCGCTGTTCGTGAAGATCGCACCCGATCTCGACGAAGCCCAGGTCGCAGTCATCGCCGCCACGCTGAAGCGCCACGGCATGGATGGCGTGATCGCCACCAACACCACGCTCGCGCGCGACGCGGTCAAGGGCCTGCCGCATGCGGAGGAAACGGGAGGATTGTCGGGAGCGCCGGTGCACGAGGCGAGCAACCGCGTGATCGCCCAGTTGCGCGCGGCATTGGGTGCGAGCTTTCCGATCATCGGGGTCGGCGGCATTCTCAGCGGCGCCGATGCCAAGGCGAAGATCGCCGCGGGTGCGGACGTGGTGCAGATCTACACCGGGCTGATCTATCGCGGCCCCGCGCTGGTCCGCGAAGCTGCCCAGGCGCTGCTGCGCGATCGCGGCAGCAAGGCCTGAGCGTCCTCTTTCTTTCAGCGCATGCGCCAGAGCACTGGCGCAATGACTGCGGCCCAGCGCAGCAGCCGCTTCGGCCGGATCACGACCACGGCGGCAGCCGCGACGACGCCCGTTGCGACGGGATGCGCACGCGCGATGCGCAATGCAGCGGCGGCCGCCGATTCGTTGGGCGGGGGCGCATCGTCGTCAGCGGGCCGGGTCTCGCGCCCGCCCTGCATCGTCGCGATGCGCAGGCGCTGGAGCTCCATGCGCGCCAGCAGTTCTTCGCGAGTGACCGGCCTGCGAACGCGGCGCGGCGCCTCTTCCTCGTCGTCCGCCGGGTCCTTGCCCAGTCCGAAGCGCTCCTGGGCCCAGGCCCAGTCGCGCTCGAATTCCTGGCGCGCAGGCAGGAAGCCGTTGGACGCGTTGCGCAGGGTCAGCAGCAAACCGATGGCCGCAGCCAGCCAGAGCGCGATCCAGACGCCCGCCACCGACCATGCGGCAGTGATGCGGTACGGCGTGTCCCAGTAGTTCACCACCACCGCCACCGACAGCAGGGCCACCGTGACCGTGGTCAGCCCCAGCACGGCCAGCGCGAGGAAAAGCATCAGCTTGAGGCGCTGCTTCTCGTCCTCCCAGGCCATGCGCAGCAGTTGCACCCGGTCTTCGGCGGCCAGTGCGCCTTCGGCCGCGGCGATGCGCAGCCGGCGGATCCGGGCATTCAGTCCGAACAGGGACAACAGCCTCATGGGCCGGCTCCCGTCATGTCCGGGCGAAAGATGCTGCTGCTGCGATGCGTGTTCAGGTCAGCGGCGGCCAAGCAGCAGGCCCACCAGCACGCCGACGGCCAGTGCGGCACCGGCGATCTGCCATGGTTCGTCGTGGGCGTAGGCGTTGGCGGAGGTGGCCGCCTCGCGGGCTTTCTTGGCGGCGAGCTTGCTCTTCTCGGCCGCGAGTTCGCGTGCGATGGCCAGCTTGGTGTCGATGCGCTGGCGCAGCGCCTTGATGTGGGGAACCGAATCCAGGTCCTTGCTTGCCAGCACGCCGCGCACGTCGCTTGCAATGTCTTCGGCTGCTGCTTCAAGATTTTTGGATGCACTCATTGGAAACTTTCCTCCGTGATGACACCGGCACCGCGCCGGCGGCTTCGCGCCGCAAATGGCGTCCTGTCATGTTACAGGCACAAAAGACCCTCGGGCGCGACAGATGTGCAGCTTTTGGCACGCAATACGCTCCATCGCCCGCATGAAGCTCATCAGCCGCCGGCCAGCAGGGCTGCCACATGGCGCCCTATGGCCAGGCTGCTAGTGAGCCCCGGCGACTCGATGCCGAAGAGATTGACCAGCCCCGGCACGCCGTGCGACGCGGGTCCGTCGATCATGAAGTCGGCCGCGGGCTCGCCCGGGCCGGAAATCTTGGGCCGCATGCCCGCATAGCCCGGAATGAGCGCATCGTCGGGCAGCGCGGGCCAGTACTTGCGCACCTCGGCATAGAAGCCGTCGCCGCGCGCGGGGTCGACCACCAGGTCGTCGGGCGAGGACACCCACTGCACATCGGGCCCGAACTTGGCCTGCCCGCCAAGGTCGATCGTGAGATGCACGCCCAGTCCGCCCGGCTCGGGCACGGGATAGACGAGGCGCCCGAAGGGTGCACGTCCCGACAGGGTGAAGTAATTTCCCTTGGCGAAATATTCCTTCGGCACCGCAGATGGTGGCAGCCCCTCGAAGCGCCGGGCCAGCGCCGGAGCCCCGAGGCCGGCCGCGTTGACCACGGTGCGGCAGCGCAACGCAGTGCCGTCTTCAGCCATCAACACGATGGCTTCGCCACCGCATTCGGCGTGCGAGATGGGCGATTTCAGCGCCAGCATGCCGCCCGTGTTCTCGAGGTCGCCGAGCAGGCTCAGCATGAGCGCATGACTGTCGACGATGCCGGTGCTCGGCGAATGCAGGGCCGCGACGCAATGCAGCTGCGGCTCCATCGCGACTGCCTGCTGCCCTGTGAGCAGCACCAGGTCGTCGACGCCGTTCGCGGCAGCCTTCGTCCGGATGACCTCGAGCTGCCCTGCCTGCTCGGGCGATGTCGCCACGATCAGCTTGCCGCAGCGCTGGTGCGGCACGCCGCGCTCGGCCGCATAGGCGTACAGCAGTTCCTTGCCTTCGACGCAGAGCTTCGCCTTGAGCGAGCCCTGCGGATAGTAGATGCCGGCATGAATGACCTCGCTGTTGCGCGAACTCGTTCCCGTGCCGATGGCACCTTCGGACTCGAGCACCAGCACCTCCCGGCCCGCGAGCGCCAAGGCGCGCGCCACTGCCAGCCCCACCACACCACCGCCGATGACGGCGCAATCGATTTCATCCATCGCGCGAGCTTAGCGCGGCTCGCGCGCGGATCGTGGGTTTCACCCCGTCACTGCACGGACGGCGGCGGCTCGGGATCGGTGGGCTCGTCGGGCGCCGTCTCGGCCCCTTCGTCGGGCTCGACAGGCAGGTCCGGTGCGACGGGCGGGGGAACATCGGGATGAGTGGCCATGGCAGCACTCCTTTCCCTTTGGTTCTAGATCACCGCGGCAGGAAAGTCGACAGCCCGCGGCTGCACCTGTCGTCAGTGCGTGCCGACACGGACAGCTTACTCATTCGATGCGGACGAGCCGCCTTACTACTTACTGCGACTTGGGGAGCGAGAACGGATGTGTTGTACTGCCCTGCGCTGCCGACGCCCGGCAGGTGCCACATTCTTCAGGGAGAGAAATGTCCACCATCGATGCAAACGGGATGCTGATCGATCCCAAGGTGATCCTCAGGCGCTCATCGGGAATCGAACACGGCGCCCTTCCCAGCGTGCTCGCCATCGTCGTCCACCAGACCGACTCGTCCACCGCCGAATCCAGCCTCAACGGCTATCAGGTAGGAGGCAACGGCGCCCACTTCCTGATCGACAAGAACGGCCAGATCTACCAGACCGCGAGCGTCTTCGCGCGCTGCTATCACGTCGGCAAGCTGATCAAGTCGAAGTGCCTGACCATCAACAAGAGCAGCTGCGACACGGGGGCAATGGCCAAGATGCTGGCGATGTCGTGGGTCAACCAGATCAATGCCATCGACGCCCACGAACGCGCGAAGCCCTACCCCGACCGGTATCCGGTGAACAGCGACTCGATCGGCATCGAGCTGGTCGGCATGCACATCGACGACAAGACCTACGAAGCGGTGACTGCCGCGCAGAACAGCTCGCTCCAGTGGCTGATCGAGGAGCTGTACGTACAGTTCAACCTCAAGGCGGAAGACGTCTACAAGCACCCGACGGTTTCGTACAAGAACCCCGGCGAAGCGAGCTCGGCGATATGGAAGTGAGACTTCGCGCGATATGCCTCGCGGTCGGGGTCATGCTGGTCGCAGCCTGCGCGACGACGCGCGATACCGCATTCACCGACGTCTACGTCGCCGACTTCCATTCCGACTCGCCGGCCACCTGCCGCAGTTCCGACGTGCCGCGCAATCATGGACAGGCGCGCGAGTTCTTCTCGAAGGCGCGCGAGGTCGACTACAAGACGCTGCACGACAACTACGAGCTGGCGCCCTGCTATGCCGAGGGCACGCTGATCCGCCAGGGCAAGTCGTGCGACTGGCAGATCCGCGCGGGTGCGACGGGGTCGGTGCAATGCGGCGGGCAGAAGCTGTACTTCGCATGCGACAACTGCGGCGACCTGCTCGGCACGACAAAGTAAGCGACGAAGTAAGCGACGAAGTAAGCGACGAAGACAATCCCGGCGCAGAAAACAAAAAAGCGACCTGGAAATCCAGGTCGCTTTTTGATTTGGTGGGCGGTGGAGGCTTCGAACCTCCGACCCCAGCAGTGTGAATGCTGTGCTCTACCCCTGAGCTAACCGCCCTAAGCAGCGCGTTTGACTGCGTTGCTTTGAATTGCGTATCGCGTTCTGCGAAGCCTCAGATTATGCCATAGCTTTTCAGCCGTTTTCACGAAAGAGTGTGCGACCGCCACTAGATTTGTCGAGTTGGACCAACACGGCCTCGTGCGCGGTCAGCTCATGCTCGGCCGCCATGATCACCGGCAGCTCGAACTGGCTCAGGTCGACAGACACCACGGCAGTGCCCTGCACGGGCTCGGCAGCGGCCACGTCGATGAGCAGCGCGTCCTGCCCGCGGGTGAGGTTGATGTAGACGTCGGCCAGCAGTTGCGCGTCGAGCTTGGCGCCGTGGAAGGTGCGGTTCGAGCGATCGACGCCGAAACGGTCGCACAGCGCGTCGAGCGAATTGCGCTTGCCCGGGTACACCTGCTTGGCCATGGCCAGCGTGTCGGTCACTTCGCTGACGAAGGTGCGCAGCGGCGGCAGGCCGGCACGCTCGAACTCCTTGTTGAGAAAGCCGACGTCGAAGGCCGCGTTGTGAATGATCAACTCTGCATCGCGCAGGTACTCGACGATGTCGTTGGCCAGCGTGCCGAACTTCGGCTTGTCGCGCAGGAAGTCGGTCGTCAGGCCGTGAACCTTGAGCGCGTCCTCATGGCTCTCGCGCTCGGGGTTGAAGTAGATGTGCAGGTCGTTGCCGGTGAGCTTGCGGTTGAACAGCTCCACGCAGCCGAGCTCGATGACGCGGTCGCCGTTCTCGGCAGAGAGGCCGGTGGTTTCGGTGTCGAGGACGATCTGACGGCTCATGTACGCCCCCAGTCTCGGCACTTCGTGTCCTCGCCGCCCCCCGAGGGGGTGCGAGCTTGCTTGGGACGGCCCGGCGCTGCGCTCATCAGTGGTTTTCCTTGGCGTGGTTGATCGAGTACTTCGGAATCTCGACGGTCACATTCTCCTGCGCCAGGATCGCCTGGCAACTCAGGCGCGACTGCGGCTCCAGCCCCCAGGCGCGGTCGAGCAGGTCTTCCTCGCCCTCCTCCGCCTCGTTCAGCGAATTGAAGCCCTCGCGCACGATCACGTGGCAGGTGGTGCAGGCGCAGCTCATCTCGCAGGCGTGCTCGATGTCGATGTGGTTGTCGAGAAGCGCCTCGCAGATCGAGGTGCCGGCGGGCGCGGTGATTTCTGCGCCCTCGGGGCAGTACTCGGGATGCGGGTAGATCTTGATCGTGGGCATGTCGTCGTTCTAGAGAGATTCGACCTTGCGCCCAGCAAGCGCGCGCGCGATGCCCGCGTTCATGCGCTGTGCAGCGAAGGCTTCTGTGTCGTCGGCCAGCTTCTTGGTGGCGGCCTCGATGGCCGCGGCCTCGGTGCCGCCCTTTGCGGCTTCGCGCAGCTGCGCCATCGATGCATCGATGACGGCGCGCTCTTCGTCGTTCAGCAGGTCGCCGTCTGCATCGAGCGCGCTCTGCGTGGCGAGCAGCATGCGGTCGGCATCGACGCGTGCCTCGACCAGCGCGCGGGCCTGCATGTCTTGCTGCGCCGTGGAGAAGCTCTCCTGCAGCATGGTCGCGATCTGGTCGTCCGACAGGCCGTACGAAGGCTTGACCGCCACGCTGGCCTCGACGCCGCTGCCCTGCTCCTTCGCGCTCACGCTCAGCAGGCCGTCGGCGTCGACCGTGAAGGTCACGCGAATGCGCGCCGCGCCGGCCGCCATCGGCGGAATGCCGCGCAGCGTGAAGCGCGCGAGGCTGCGGCAGTCGGACACGAGGTCGCGCTCGCCCTGCACCACGTGCAGCGCCAGCGCGGTCTGGCCGTCCTGGTAGGTCGTGAAGTCCTGCGCCATCGCGGTCGGGATGGTCTGGTTGCGCGGCACGATGCGCTCGACCAGGCCGCCCATCGTCTCGATGCCGAGCGACAGCGGAATCACGTCGAGCAGCAGCAGCTCGCCAGCACCGTTGTTGCCGGCAAGCTGGTTCGCCTGGATGGCAGCGCCCAGCGCCACGACTTCGTCGGGATTCAGGTTGACCAGCGGATCGCGGCCGAAGAACTCGGCCACCGCGCGGCGAACCTGCGGCATGCGGGTGGAGCCGCCCACCAGCACGATGCCCTGCAGCTCTTCCGCCTTGAGCTTCGCGTCGCGCAGCGCCTTGCGCACGGCGGCGATGGTGCGGTCGGTGAGCGGCTTGGTCGCAGCGTCGAACTGCTCGCGGGTCAGGTCGAGCGAGACAGTCTTGCCTGCGACCTCGGCCTTGAAGACGACCGAACCGGAATCGGTCAAGGCTTCCTTGGCTGCGCGCGCGGCCACCAGCAGCGCGGCCTTGTCGGCATCGCTGCCGGCTTGCGCGCCCGTTTGCGCGAGCACGAAATCGGCCAGCGCGTGGTCGTAGTCGTCGCCGCCGAGGGCCGAGTCGCCGCCGGTGGCGATCACCTCGAACACGCCCTGCGTCAGCCGCAGGATGGAGATGTCGAAGGTGCCACCACCCAGGTCGTAGACCGCGTAGACACCTTCGCTCGCGTTGTCCAGGCCGTACGCGATGGCGGCGGCCGTGGGCTCGCTGATCAGGCGCAGCACGTTGAGGCCGGCGAGTTGCGCGGCGTCCTTGGTCGCCTGGCGCTGGCCTTCGTCGAAATACGCGGGCACGGTGATGACGGCGCCGTAAAGCTCGTCGTCGAAGGTGTCCTCGGCACGGAAGCGCAGCGTGGCCAGGATCTCGGCGCTGATCTCGACCGGCGATTTCTCGCCCGCTAGCGTCTGCACCTTGACCATGCCGCCGTCGCTGCTGCCGATGCGGTACGACATGGATTCGCGATTGGCGATGTCGGCCAGGCCACGGCCCATGAGCCGCTTCACCGAGGTGATGGTGTTGGCCGGGTCCTGCGCGCGCGCGGCCAGGGCGTCGAATCCGATCTGGCGGCGGTCGCCTTCGAGGTAGCGCACGGCCGAAGGCAGCAGCAGGCGGCCGTTTTCGTCGGGCAGGCATTCGGCCACGCCATTGCGCACCGAGGCCACCAGCGAATGCGTGGTGCCGAGGTCGATGCCAACGGCAATGCGGCGCTGATGCGGATCGGGCGCCTGGCCGGGTTCGGAAATCTGGAGAAGAGCCATGCCGTTATTGTCCCAACTGATCGAATTTGGCTTCGACGTCCTGCGCGAAGCGCTCAATGAACATGAGGGCTCTCACCTGCGTGGCCGCGGCGGGGTAATCGCCCTTCTCGTCGATCAGCCAGTCGAGCGACGACAGCGCGCGGGCACGGCCGGCCTCGACCTCAGCGTGGAGCTTTTCCAGCGAAGCGATGTCCGCCACGTCGTCGAGCGACTCGCGCCACTCCATCTGCTGCATCAGGAAGTCCGGAGGCATCGCCGTGTTGTTCTCGGCGTCCAGCGGTGCACCGTTCAGCTCGCAGATGTAGCTGGCGCGACGGATCGGGTCCTTGAGCCGCTGGTAGGCCTCGTTGATGCGCACCGACCACTGCATGGCCACGCGCTGCGCCGCAGCACCCTGGGCGGCAAAACGGTCCGGGTGGGCTTCGCGCTGCAGCTCCTTCCAGCGCGCGTCGAGCGCGGCACGGTCCTGCGCGAAGGTCGCCGGGACGGCGAACAGTTGAAAGTCGGTGTCGTTCAGGTTCATGGCAAGAAAAAACCGCCAGCACATGACGTGTTGGCGGCCGTGGTCGCAGTCAGCGACGGCGCATCAGCTCAGATGCGGAAGCTTTCCCCGCAGCCGCAACGGTCGCGCTCGTTGGGGTTGTTGAACTTGAAGCCCTCGTTCAGGCCTTCGCGCACGAAGTCGAGCTGCGTGCCGTCGATGTAGGCGAGGCTCTTCGGATCGACCAGCACCTTCACGCCGTGGTCTTCGAACACCACGTCTTCCGGCGTCAGTTCGTCCACGTATTCGAGCTTGTAGGCCAGGCCCGAGCAACCCGTGGTCTTCACGCCCAGCCGCACGCCCACCCCCTTGCCCCTCTTGCCGAGGTAGCGGGTGACATGTCGGGCAGCGGCTTCGGTCAGCGTGACGGCCATGTCAGTGGACAGCTTCGGCGGCAGCGGATTCGGTCTTGACGCCGTGCTTGGCCCTGTAGTCGTTCACGGCTGCCTTGATGGCGTCTTCGGCCAGGATGGAGCAGTGGATCTTCACCGGCGGCAGCGCCAGTTCTTCAGCGATCTGCGCGTTCTTGAGCGCCGCGGCTTCGTCGAGCGTCTTGCCCTTGACCCACTCGGTCACGAGCGACGACGAGGCGATGGCCGAGCCGCAGCCGTAGGTCTTGAAGCGTGCGTCTTCGATCACGCCGGTTTCGGGATTGACCTTGATCTGCAGCTTCATCACGTCGCCGCAGGCCGGTGCGCCAACCATGCCGGTGCCGACGGAGTCGTCGCCCTTTTCGAAGGAGCCGACGTTGCGCGGGTTTTCGTAGTGGTCGATGACCTTGGAAGAATATGCCATGGTGTACCTCTCAAACTTTGTTCAATCGTGGTGCCTGGTGCGGGCCTGAGCTGACCTGTCTTGCTCAGTGGGCCGACCACTGGATCGTGCTGATGTCGACGCCGTCCTGGAACATCTCCCACAGGGGACTCAGCTCGCGCAGCTTGGCAACGTTGTGCTTGATGGTCGAAATGGCGTAGTCGATTTCTTCTTCGGTCGTGAAGCGGCCGATGGTCATGCGCAGGCTGCTGTGGGCCAACTCGTCGCTGCGGCCCAGGGCTCGCAGCACGTAGCTGGGCTCGAGGCTGGCCGAGGTGCAGGCCGAACCCGACGACACCGCCAGGCCCTTGATGCCCATGATCAGCGACTCGCCTTCGACGTAGTTGAAGCTCATGTTCAGGTTGTGCGGCACGCGGTGCTCGAGGTCGCCGTTGATGAACACCTGATCGATGTCCTTCAGGCCGTCGAGCAGGCGCTGCTGCAGGCGGCGCGCGTGGGCGATGTCGTTGTGCATCTCGAGCTTGGCGATGCGGTAGGCCTCGCCCATGCCGACGATCTGGTGCGTGGGCAGCGTGCCCGAACGCATGCCGCGCTCATGGCCACCGCCGTGCATCTGCGCCTCGAGGCGCACGCGCGGCTTGCGGCGCACGAACAGCGCGCCGATGCCCTTGGGGCCGTAGGTCTTGTGCGAAGCCAGGCTCATCAGGTCGATGGGCAGCGTCGTGATGTCGATGTCGATCTTGCCGGTGGCCTGGGCCGAGTCGACGTGGAAGACGATGCCCTTCTCGCGGCAGATGTTGCCGATCGAGACCACGTCCTGGATCACGCCGATCTCGTTGTTCACGAAGAGCACGCTGACCAGGATGGTGTCGGGGCGGATCGCCGCCTTGAACTTTTCCAAGTCGACGAGGCCGTTTTCCTCGACGTCGAGGTAGGTGACCTCGAAGCCCTGGCGCTCCAGTTCGCGCATGGTGTCGAGCACAGCCTTGTGCTCGGTCTTCAGGGTGATGAGGTGCTTGCCCTTGCCCTTGTAGAAATTGGCCGCGCCCTTGAGCGCGAGGTTGATCGATTCCGTCGCGCCCGAAGTCCAGACGATTTCGCGCGGGTCGGCATTGATCAGCTCGGCCACCTGGCCGCGCGCTTTCTCGACCGCCTCTTCAGCCTCCCAGCCCCATGCGTGGCTGCGCGACGCCGGGTTGCCGAAGTGTTCGCGCAACCAGGGAATCATGGCGTCGACCACGCGCGGGTCGACCGGCGTCGTTGCGCCGTAATCGAGATAGATCGGGAAATGAGGAGTTACGTCCATGGCTGGCTCGTGCTGGCGTGGGGGTTGTTCTTTGATCTGGGCTGCTCAGGGAGGCGCCCGAAGGCGCCGCCGGGACTCTGTACTCAGGACTTGGCGAAAGCGTTCCCGAGCGCGAACACCGAGTTCGGCGCATTCACGCGAATCGGCTTGACCACCGGCTGCGCGGAGATCGCGCGCTTGACGACCGGCTTGTTCTCGATCTGCACGCCCTTGGCGATCTGGTCGTCGACCAGTTTCTGCAGCGTGACGGAGTCGAGGAACTCGACCATGCGCTGGTTCAGCGAGGCCCAGAGTTCGTGGGTCATGCAACGGCCGGCTTCGCCGAGGCAGTTTTCCTTGCCGCCGCACTGGGTGGCGTCGATGGGCTCATCGACGGAAACGATGATGTCGGCCACGGTGATGTCCGCTGCCTTGCGGCCGAGGCTGTAGCCGCCGCCGGGGCCGCGGGTCGACTCGACCAGCTCGTGACGGCGCAGCTTGCCGAACAGCTGTTCGAGATACGACAGCGAGATCTGCTGCCGCTGGCTGATCGCAGCCAGCGTGACCGGACCGGTGTTCTGACGCAACGCCAGATCGATCATTGCTGTGACCGCAAAACGGCCTTTGGTAGTGAGACGCATCGCAAGCTCCTTCAAGTGCTTACCGTTGAAATGACACCGTGGCCTGGGGCCGCGGTGACTTCGTCTCCGCCCTGCCCGACCCTTGACGCTGGTGAACCAGTCGGTAGGAGTCGGTCCTTCATCGCGAAGTTCTTCTCGTTGTTGTTGAGTATTTCGCTCAAGTATAACAGAAGGCCCTGAGGTCTGCTCGGGTAAACCCCAGCGCGGCGCAGCAAGGAGATGCGAACGTCCGACTTACTGCGCCAGGCCGGCGATGTTGTCGCCGCCGGACGCCCCGAAAGCCTGCTCCCGCAGCAGCGCCAGCTGGTCGCGAACCCGGGCCGCCTTCTCGAATTCGAGGTTGCGGGCGTGCTCCAGCATCTGCTTCTCGAGCCTCTTGATCTCCCGGGCGATGTCCTTCTCGCTCATGTCCTCGACCTTGGCGCGCTCCAGGTCGAGCTTGGCCGCTTCCTTGCCGCTCTTCTCGCTGTAGACACCGTCGATCAGGTCGCGCACCTGCTTGACGATGCTGCGCGGCGTGATGCCGTTGGCCTCGTTGTAGGCGATCTGCCGGGCGCGGCGGCGCTCGGTCTCGCCGATGGCCTTCTTCATGGACTCCGTCATCCTGTCGGCGTACAGGATGGCCTTGCCGTTCAGGTTCCGCGCGGCACGGCCGATGGTCTGGATCAGCGAGCGCTCCGCTCGCAGGAAGCCTTCCTTGTCGGCGTCGAGGATCGCCACCAGCGACACCTCGGGAATGTCCAGCCCTTCGCGCAGCAGGTTGATACCCACCAGCACGTCGAAGGTGCCCAGGCGCAGGTCGCGCAGGATCTCCACCCGCTCCACCGTATCGACGTCGCTGTGCAGGTAGCGCACCTTCACGCCGTTGTCGCCCAGGTAGTCGGTCAGCTGTTCGGCCATGCGCTTGGTCAGCGTGGTGATCAGCACGCGCTCGTTCTTCTCGACACGCGTGCGGATCTCGCCCAGCACGTCGTCCACCTGGTGCGTGGCGGGACGCACCTCGACTTCGGGGTCGATCAGCCCGGTGGGGCGCACCAGCTGCTCGACCACGTTGCCGGCATGGTCCTTCTCGTACTGCGCAGGCGTGGCCGACACGAAGATGCACTGGCGCACCCGCGCCTCGAACTCCTCCAGCTTGAGGGGCCGGTTGTCCAGCGCACTCGGCAGGCGAAAGCCGTACTCGACCAGCGTGACCTTGCGCGCCCGGTCGCCGTTGTACATGCCGCCGAGCTGGCCGACCATCTGGTGGCTCTCGTCGAGGAACATCAGTGCGTCCTTCGGCAGGTAGTCGGTCAGCGTGGGCGGCGGGTCGCCCGGGGCGGCGCCCGAGAGATGACGGGTGTAGTTCTCGATGCCCTTGCAGTGGCCGATTTCCGACAGCATCTCGAGGTCGAAGCGCGTGCGCTGCTCCAGCCGCTGCGCCTCCACCAGCTTGCCGGCCCCGACCAGCTCCTTGAGCCGATCCGCCAGCTCGACCTTGATGGTTTCCACGGCCGCCAGCACCTTGTCGCGCGGCGTGACGTAGTGGCTCGACGGGTACACCGTGAAGCGCGGCACCTTCTGCCGGATGCGCCCCGTCAGCGGGTCGAAGAGCTGCAGCGACTCGATCTCGTCGTCGAACAGCTCGAAGCGGATCGCCAGCTCGCTGTGCTCGGCCGGAAACACGTCGATGGTGTCGCCGCGCACCCGGAACGTGCCGCGCGCGAAGTCCTGTTCGTTGCGCGTGTACTGCATGCGGATCAGCTGCGAGATCAGGTCCCGCTGGCCGACCTTATCGCCGACGCGGGCAATCAGCCGCATCTCCATGTAGTCCTCGGGCGTGCCGATGCCGTAGATGGCGCTCACCGTGGCCACGATGACCGTGTCACGCCGCTCCAGCACGCTCTTGGTGGCCGAAAGGCGCATCTGCTCGATGTGCTCGTTGATCGACGAGTCCTTCTCGATGAACAGGTCGCGCTGCGGCACGTAGGCCTCGGGCTGGTAGTAGTCGTAGTAGCTGACGAAGTACTCGACGGCGTTCTTGGGAAAGAACTCGCGGAATTCGCTGTACAGCTGCGCCGCCAGTGTCTTGTTGGGCGCGAACACGATGGCCGGGCGACCCAGCCGGGCGATCACGTTGGCCATGGTGAAGGTCTTGCCCGAGCCCGTCACGCCCAGCAGGGTCTGGAACGACTCGCCGTCCATCACGCCCTCGACCAGGCCCTCGATGGCCGTAGGCTGGTCTCCGGCCGGCGGATAGGGCTGGTAGAGCTCGAACGGGGAGTCGGGAAACCTGACGAATTCGCCCTGCTTCACCGGCCCGATGGGGTCGAGTTTCTTCAGGTCTGCTATGGCTTCGTTGTTCTCTGGCATGGCTGTTCCCGACAGGTGGCGCTCGCGCCGGTAAAATTCAAGGCAACCGGAAAGCATAAAGCCTCCTCCGGTTGCAGCGAAGCTTTCATCCCAAAGGACCTTTCCATGTCTATGTTCACCGCGGTCGAAATGGCACCGCGCGACCCGATCCTCGGCCTCAACGAACAATTTGCAGCCGACACCAACCCCAACAAGGTCAATCTCGGCGTCGGCGTCTATTACGACGACAACGGCAAGCTGCCCCTGCTGCAGTGCGTGCAGGCCGCCGAGCAGAACATGATGAAAGCGCCCACCGCGCGCGGCTATCTGCCCATCGACGGCATCGCCGCCTACGACAACGCCGTCAAGGCGCTGGTCTTCGGCGCCGACGGCGAACCCGTCACCTCGGGTCGCGTCGCCACCATCCAGGCCATCGGCGGCACCGGCGGCCTGAAGGTCGGCGCCGACTTCCTGAAGAAGCTCAACCCCAACGCCAAGGTGCTGATCAGCGACCCAAGCTGGGAAAACCACCGCGCGCTCTTCACCAACGCCGGCTTCGAAGTCGAAAGCTACCCCTACTACGACGCCGCCAAGCGCGGCATCAACTTCGATGGCATGCTGGCCGCGCTCAACGCAGCCCCGGCCGGCACCATCGTCGTGCTGCACGCCTGCTGCCACAACCCGACCGGCTACGACATCACCCCGGCCCAGTGGGACCAGGTGGTCGCCACCGTCAAGGCCAAGGGCCTGGTGCCCTTCCTCGACATGGCCTACCAGGGCTTCGGCTACGGCCTGAAGGAAGACGGCGCCGCCGTCGCCAAGTTCGTCGAAGCCGGCCTGACCTTCTTCGTCTCGACTTCGTTCTCCAAGAGCTTCAGCCTGTACGGCGAACGCGTCGGCGCCCTGTCGGTGCTGTGCGAGAACAAGGAAGAAGCCGGCCGCGTGCTGTCGCAGCTCAAGATCGCCATCCGCACCAACTACAGCAACCCGCCCACGCACGGCGGCGCCGTGGTGGCCGCAGTGCTCGGCAACCCCGAGCTGCGCGCCCTGTGGGAAAAGGAACTCGGCGAGATGCGCGTGCGCATCAAGGCCATGCGCCAGGCGCTGGTCGACGGCCTCAAGGCCGCGGGCGTGAAGGAAGACATGAGCTTCATCACCACCCAGATCGGCATGTTCAGCTACTCGGGCCTCACCAAGGACCAGATGGTTCGCCTGCGCAATGAATTCGGCGTGTACGGCACCGACACCGGCCGCATGTGCGTGGCCGCGCTCAACAGCAAGAACATCGGGCACGTCTGCGCCTCGATCGCCAAAGTCATCTAGGTGACAGCAAAGTGTGAGGGAATCCGCCCCGAGCGACGATTCCTTCACACTCCCTCTCAGAAGGGCCCTGGCGGCGGACCGATGTAGGGGTTAGGCCTCCTGCAACGCAGCGGATGCGCTGATATATTGCGCCGCAACATTCCACTCCAACACCAGCGATGCTCTATCAACTCTACGAAGCCCAGCGTTCCTTGATGGAGCCGTTCTCGGACTTCGCCCAGGCGGCCTCCAAGCTCTACAGCCCCGGTGCCGTATGGGGCCAGTTGCCGATGGCCCAGCGCATGGCTGCGAGCTACGACCTGCTCTACCGCCTCGGCAAGGACTACGAGAAGCCCGAGTTCAACATCAAGTCCGTCAAGGTCGACGGCAAGGAAGTCGTGATCCAGGAGGCCGTCGAGCTCGACAAGCCCTTCTGCGAACTGCGCCGCTTCAAGCGCTTCACCGACGAGCCGCACATCCTCAAGACGCTCAAGAGCCAGCCCGTGGTGCTGGTCGTGGCGCCGCTGTCGGGCCACTACGCCACGCTGCTGCGCGACACCGTGCGCACCATGCTGCAGGACCACAAGGTCTACATCACCGACTGGAAGAACGCGCGCCTGGTGCCGCTGTCGGAAGGCGAGTTCCACCTCGACGACTACATCAACTACGTGCAGGAGTTCATCCGCCGCCTGCAGGCCGAGTACGGCAACTGCCACGTGGTGAGCGTGTGCCAGCCGACGGTGCCGGTGCTCGCGGCCGTGTCGCTCATGGCCAGCCGCGGCGAGGCGCTGCCGCTCTCCATGACCATGATGGGCGGCCCCATCGACGCTCGCAAGTCGCCCACCGCGGTGAACAACCTCGCGATGAACAAGAGCTTCGAGTGGTTCGAGAACAACGTGATCTACCGCGTGCCGCAGGGCTTCCCGGGCGCGGGCCGCAAGGTCTACCCCGGCTTCCTGCAGCACACCGGCTTCGTGGCGATGAACCCCGATCGCCACGCCAGCAGCCACTACGACTACTTCAAGGACCTGATCAAGGGCGACGACGCCAGCGCCGAGGCCCATCGCAAGTTCTACGACGAGTACAACGCAGTGCTCGACATGGACGCCGATTACTACCTCGAGACCATCCGCACCGTCTTCCAGGAGTTCGACCTGGTCAACGGAACCTGGGACGTCAAGAACCCCAAGGGCCAGGTGGAGCGCGTGCGCCCGCAGGACATCCACAGCACCGCCCTGCTCACCGTCGAAGGCGAGCTCGACGACATCTCGGGCTCAGGCCAGACCGAGGCGGCGCACAGCCTGTGCACCGGCATCGCCAACGACAAGCGCGAGCACTACGAGGTCAAGGGTGCCGGCCACTACGGCATCTTCAGCGGCCGCCGCTGGCGCGAGCTGGTCTATCCGAAGATGAAGAAGTTCATCGAGGCGAACGACCAGCCGCAAAGCCGCGCCAGCAGCCGTGGCGGCCTCGGCGCCGAAGACACCGTCAGGCCCGGGCGCAAGATCCCCGCCTCCGTGGCCGCCAAGAAGGCGCCCGCGAAGAAGACCGCGACCGTGGCGGCGAAGAAGCCCGCCGCGCGCAAGCAGCCCGGCGCCCGTGCCGCGCTCTGAGGCGCGCACGCATCGCCATCCGCAGCAAGTGAACGGGCTGGCCGCACGCATCGACGACGCACTGCCTCAAACGCAGTGCACACGGTGCGGCTACCCGGATTGCGCAGGCTACGCGCAGGCCATTGCCGACGGCGAGGCCGGCATCAACCAGTGCCCGCCCGGCGGCGCCGAAGGCATCGAGCGGCTCGCGCAGATCACCGGCCGCGCGCCGCTTCCTCTCGACCCCAAGTTCGGCACCGAAGGTCCGCGCGCCATGGCGGTCATCGACGAGGCCTGGTGCATCGGCTGCACCCTGTGCCTCGACGCCTGCCCGACCGATGCGATCGTAGGCATCAACAAGCGCATGCACACCGTGATCGAAGCCCATTGCACGGGCTGCGAGCTCTGCATTCCGGTCTGCCCGGTCGACTGCATCTCGCTCGAGGTCGAAACTCCGGGCCTCAGCGGCTGGCAGGCCTGGTCGGCCGAGCAGGCACTCAGCGCACGACGCCGCTACGAGGTGCACGGCAGGCACCGCAACACCGACGCCCGGCTGGCAGAAGCTGCAACTCCCGCACCCGAAGCCCCGCAGGACGCCGATGCGCGCAAGCGCTCCATCGTCGAAGCGGCACTGGCGCGCGCCCGCGCCGCCTCGCAACAGAAACGCCCTCCGGCGGCCAAGCCATGACGCTCGACACCCTGCTCGTCTACATCGTCGCCTCGCTCGCCCTGGCCCTCATCCCGGGGCCGACGATGCTGCTGGCGCTGTCCAACGGCATCGAGGGCGGCATGCGCCGCGCGAGCTGGGGCATTGCCGGGGCATCGCTCGGCAGCATCACGCTGATCACCGTCGTTGCGCTCGGGCTGGGTTCGCTGCTGGCGGCCTCGGAATGGCTCTTCAACGCCATCCGCGTGGCCGGCGTGGCGTATCTCGTGTGGCTGGGCATCAAGCTGTGGCGCAGCGAAGCGACCGACCTGAGCACCGCGCTGGCCAGGTCGCCGCTCGAAGTGCGGCCGCAGGGCCGCGTCGCGTTGATGCGCAGCCTGGCGGTGGCCCTGTCGAACCCGAAGACGGTGCTGTTCTTCGCGGCCTTCCTCCCCCAATTCGTCGACATCGCGAAGCCGCAGGGCCCGCAGTACCTGCTGCTGGGAGCGGTGTTCGTGGCGCTCGACACCTGCGTGATGCTGGCCTACGCAGGCGCCGGCACGCAGGCCGTGCGTTTTCTCTCCCAGCGCGGCATCAGGATGATGAACCGCGGCTGCGCAGCCGGCATGTGGCTGCTCGCCGCTACGCTTGCCGTGTGGCGCCGCCCCGGCGCTTGAAGAGCAGCAGCAATACGCCTGCCAACACAACGGCCACGGCGTACCACTCGAAGCGAGTGACCGTCTCGTTGGCGATCCATACGCCAAGCAGCATCGCGATCACCGGGTTCACGAAGGTGTAGCTCGCCGCCAGTCCGGCCGGCGCCCTGGCCAGCAGCACCATGTAGGCGTTAAACGCGATCAGCGAGCCGAACACCACCAGGTAGACCCATGCGGCGAGCGCCTGGGGCTGTGGCGGCCAGTTCATGGTCTCGCCCGACAGGGCGGCCAGCACCATCAGCACCACGCCACCGCAGAGCATTTCGCTCGCGAAGCCCATCGCGCCGGGTGCCAGCGGCAGGCTGCGCTGGCTCAGGACGCTGCCCAGCGACCAGCAGGCGCAGCCGATGCACAGCGCCAGCAGCCCCTCGGGCGAGGATTTGAAACCGCCGCCCTGCGTGAGCATCAGCACGCCGGCAAGGCCCACCGCGATGCCCGCCGCCTCCAGCCGCGAAGGCTTCACGCCCCAGATCAGGTTGAGCAGCGCGATCAGCAGCGGAATCACGGCAATGAACGCCACCACCAGCCCCGAGCCGATCGACACCTCGGCGTACGCCGTGGCCCCCATGCCGCCGCCCAGCATCAGCGCACCCACGACCAGGGCATTGCGCCACTGCACCATCGACGGCCACGGCGCCCCGCGCCAGCGCATCCACGCCGCCAGCAGCACGCCCGCGAACAGGAAGCGCGAACCCATCTGCAGGAATGGCGGGAAGCTGATCAGCGCGTACTTGATCGCGAGATAGGTCGAGCCCCACACCACCCAGGTGGCGGCAAGGCAAAGCCACAGAAGCGGCGGCAATCCGGAGCGTGCAGCCGCGGGCGCGGCATTGGCGGGGGAAGCGAGGGTCGGCATGTCGAGGGTGTCTCTTCTTGGTATCGGATGCCGGCCATGGTATGAAAGCCATCTTTCCGCAGCCATGCAGATTTCATGGTTCTGCCCCTGCCGCACCGTCGATTTGAAGGACTTGCATGGACTTTTCCTTGAACCCCTCCCTGGACGCCCACGACACCCGCATCCTCGCCGAACTGCAGGCCGACGCGCGCCTGACCATGGCCGAGCTCGGCCGACGCGTGCACCTGAGCCAGCCCGCCGTGACCGAGCGCGTGAAGAAGCTGGAGGCCGCGGGCGTCATCAGCGGCTATCGCGCCACCGTCAACCTCGGCAAGCTGGGCTACGGCATCCGCGCCATCATCCGCGTCGGCCGCGCCGACTACGACCTCGTCGTGAAGCTGGTGCAGGAGACGCCCGAATGCGTCAATGCCTACAACGTGACCGGCGAGGACAGCTGGATCCTCGAGATCGCGGTGATCGACGTGAGCCACCTCGACGCGGTGCTCACCAAGTTCTGCATCCTGACCGAGACGGCGACTTCGATCATCCTGAACCCGGCGCGCGAGCACCAGCCGATGCTGCCGCCCAGGCGCTCCGACGTGAAGCCGCCGATCAGGAAGATCGTCAACGCGTAGCGGCCAGCGCGCCGAAAGCCGCCACCACCTCGGGCGGCGCCTGCACCATCTCGATCAGCACGCCCTCGCCCGCGATCGGGAATTCGTCGTTCGCCTTCGGATGCAGGAAGCAGATGTCGAAACCCGCAGCGCCCTTGCGGATGCCGCCCGGCGCGAAGCGCACGCCCTGCGCGGTGAGCCATTCGACGGCCTTGGGCAGGTCGTCGATCCACAGGCCGACGTGGTTCAGCGGCGTCGTGTGAACGGCGGGCTTCTTCTCGGGGTCCAGCGGCTGCATCAGGTCGACCTCGACCTTGAAGGGGCCTGCGCCCATCGCGCAGATGTCTTCGTCGACGTTCTCGCGTTCGCTCCTGAAAGTGCCCGTGACTTCGAGCCCCAGCATGTCGACCCACAGCTTCTGCAGGCGCAGCTTGTCGGGGCCGCCGATGGCGATCTGCTGGATGCCCAGCACCTTGAAGGGACGCATGGTGGCGGCCGTCATGCTGCGCAACCTTCCGCCTGCTCCTGCACCTGGCGCGAATTCAGCCCCAGCTTGCGCAGCAGCACCGTGTCGGCCTCCACGTCGGGGTTGCCGGTGACCAGCAGCTTGTCGCCGTAGAAGATCGAGTTCGCGCCCGCCATGAAGCACAGCGCCTGCACCGCGTCGCCCATCTGCTGACGGCCGGCCGACAGACGCACGCGCGCGGTCGGCATCGTGATGCGCGCCACGGCGATCATGCGCACGAAGTCGAAGGGATCGACCGGTTCCGAGTCGGCCAGCGGCGTGCCGGGCACGCGCACCAGGCTGTTGATGGGCACCGATTCCGGGTACGGATTCAGGTTGGCCAGTTGCGCGATCAGCCCCGCGCGGTGCACCGGCTGCTCGCCCATGCCGACGATGCCGCCGCAGCACACGCTGATGCCGGCGCTGCGCACGTTGGCCAGCGTGTCGAGGCGGTCCTGGTAGGTGCGCGTGTCGACCACGTCGGTGTAGTACTCGGGCGCGGTGTCGAGGTTGTGGTTGTAGTAGTCGAGGCCGGCGGCCTTGAGCTGATGCGCGTGGTGCGGCTCCAGCATGCCGAGCGTGGCGCAGGTCTGCATGCCCAGGCCCTTCACCGCCTCGACCAGCACCGCCACCTTCTCGACGTCGCGGTCCTTCGGCGCGCGCCATGCGGCGCCCATGCAGAAACGCGTGGCGCCGGCGTCCTTGGCGGCCTGCGCGGCGCGAACCACCTCCTCGACCTCCATGAGCTTCTGCGCCTTCACGCCGGTGTCGAACTCGGCCGACTGCGGGCAATAGCCGCAGTTCTCGGGACAGCCGCCGGTCTTCACCGACAGCAGCGTGGCCAGCTCGATGTCGCCTTCGGGGAAATGCTGGCGATGCACGGTCTGCGCCTCGAACAGCAGGTCCATCAGCGGCTTGTCGAGCAGCGCCTGGATCGCCTCGACGGACCACGGCCCCTGCGGCGTCGCGATCTTCGCGGGCCGGTGCAGCGTGATCGCCTGTTGCGCCTGTTGAAAGTCGTTGGCACCCATCAGTTGAACTCCAGAATGATCTGATCGACGGCGAGCGATTCGCCCTTGTTCGCCGAAATCTTGCCCACCACGCCGTCCTGCGTGGCGAACAGCACGTTTTCCATCTTCATCGCCTCGATCACGGCCAGCTTCTCGCCAGCACGCACCTGCTGCCCCGGCTGCACCGACACCTCGACCAGCAGCCCCGGCATAGGCGACATCAGGAACTTGCTGAGGTCCGGCGGCGCCTTGTAGGGCATGAGCTCGAGCAGGCGCGCGCCCAGCGGCGACAGCACCATCGTCTCGATCTGCGTGCCGTCGTGCGACACGCGCAGCGCCAGCGGGTTCTTGCCCGCGCCGCGCTCCACCTGTGCGGTGAAGGGCTTGTCGTTGACGACGCCCTGCACGCGGATCGAGCCCAGCGCGAGGCTGCTGTCGATCTTGTATGTCTTGCCGTTCACGGTCACCGAGCTCGCGCCGGTCTTGCCGTGGAAGTCGGTCACCGAAACCGGGTGATGCACGTGCTTGCCCTCGTGCCCCAGCTCGACCACCACGAATTGCTCGCCCACCTTCACGCCGTGGCCCTCGAGCTGCCCGCTGATGCCGGAAGCGCGGGCACGGTAGCGCCGATGCACGTACGCCGCCAGCGCGACCAGGAAGGACGGATCGGTGTGCGGCACGTCTTCCGCGTGGAAGCCCTTGCCGTAGTGCTCGGCGATGAAGCCGGTGTTGAAGTCGCCCGCCACGAACTTCGGATGCGCCAGCAGCGCCGCCTGGAACGGGATGTTGCTGCTGATGCCGCGGATCACGAAGCCGTTGAGCGCCTCGCGCATGCGGGCGATCGCGTGCTGGCGGTCCTTTCCGTGCACGATGAGCTTGGCGATCATCGAGTCGTAGTACATCGGGATCTCGCCGCCCTCGTACACGCCGGTGTCCACGCGCACGCCGTTCAGGTGCTGCGTGTCGCTCGCGAACATGGTCTCGCCCGGCGGCTGGAACTTCACCAGCCGGCCGGTGGAAGGCAGGAAGTTGCGGAACGGGTCTTCTGCGTTGATGCGGCACTCGATGGCCCAGCCATCGCGCTTCACCTGCTCCTGCGTCAGCGGCAGCTTCTCGCCAGCCGCCACGCGGATCATCAGCTCGACAAGGTCGAGGCCGGTGATGCACTCCGTCACCGGGTGCTCCACCTGCAGGCGGGTGTTCATCTCGAGGAAGTAGAAGCTCTGGTCCTTGCCGACCACGAACTCCACCGTGCCCGCGCTCTGGTACTTCACGGCCTTGGCCAGCGCCACGGCCTGCTCGCCCATCGCCTTGCGCGTGGCGTCGCTGATGAAGGGCGACGGCGCCTCCTCGATCACCTTCTGGTGCCGACGCTGGATGGAGCACTCGCGCTCGTTCAGATAAATCACGTTGCCGTGCGAGTCGCCCAGCACCTGGATCTCGATGTGGCGCGGCTCCTCGACAAACTTCTCGATGAACACGCGGTCATCGCCGAAGCTGTTGCGCGCCTCGTTGCGGCAGGAGGTGAAGCCCTCGAAGGCTTCCTTGTCGTTGAAGGCCACGCGCAGGCCCTTGCCGCCGCCGCCGGCCGAGGCCTTGATCATCACCGGGTAGCCGATGTCCTTGGCGATCTCGACCGCGCGCTCCGCCGTCTCGATGGCGTCGTTCCAGCCCGGAATGGTGTTGACCTGGGCTTCATTCGCGAGCTTCTTCGAGGCGATCTTGTCGCCCATGGCCGCGATCGAATAGTGCTTGGGGCCGATGAAGGCAATGCCCTCTTCCTCGACCTGCCGCGCGAAGGCCTCGTTCTCCGACAGGAAGCCGTAGCCCGGATGCACGGCCTCGGCGCCGGTCTTCTTGCAGGCCGCGATGATGCGTTCGGCCTGCAGGTAGCTCTCGCGGCTTGGGGCGGCGCCGATGTGCACGGCCTCATCGGCCAGCTCGATGTGGCGGGCTTCCTTGTCGGCGTCGGAATAGACGGCGACCGTCAGGATGCCCATCTTCTTGGCCGTCTGAATGACACGGCAGGCAATTTCACCGCGATTGGCGATCAGGATCTTCTTGAACATGTTCTTCTTCTCCGTGCCGCTCACAGTGGAATGTTGCCGTGCTTGCGCCACGGGTTCTCGAGCTTCTTCTCGCGCAGCATCACCAGCGAGCGGCAGATGCGCTTGCGCGTCTCGTGCGGAAGGATCACGTCGTCGATGTAGCCGCGCGCGCCCGCCACGTACGGGTTGGCGAAGCGGGCCTTGTACTCGGCCTCGCGGGCGGCGAGCTTCTCGGGGTCGTTCTTGTCCTCGCGGAAGATGATTTCCACCGCGCCCTTGGCGCCCATCACCGCGATCTCGGCGCGCGGCCAGGCGAGGTTGACGTCGCCGCGCAGGTGCTTGGAGGCCATCACGTCGTAGGCACCGCCGTAGGCCTTGCGGGTGATGACTGTGATCTTCGGCACCGTGCACTCCGCGTACGCGTAGAGCAGCTTGGCGCCGTGCTTGATGATGCCGCCGTACTCCTGGCCGGTGCCGGGCATGAAGCCGGGCACGTCGACGAAGGTGACGACCGGAATGTTGAAGGCGTCGCAGAAGCGCACGAAGCGCGCGGCCTTGATGCTGCTCTTGATGTCCAGGCAGCCCGCCAGCACCAGCGGCTGGTTGGCGACGATGCCGATGGTCTGGCCTTCCATGCGCGCGAAGCCGATCACGATGTTCTTCGCGTAGTCGGGCTGCAACTCGAAGAAGTCGCCGTCGTCCACCACCTTCAGGATCAGTTCCTTGATGTCGTAGGGCTTGTTCGGGTTGTCGGGCACCAGCGTGTCGAGCGAGTAGTCGAGCCGGTCGGCCGGATCGCCCAGGCCGTTGTTGCCCAGGCGCACGGGAGGCTTCTCGCGATTGTTGAGCGGCAGGTAGTTGTAGAGGCGACGCAGCATCATCAGCGCCTCGACGTCGTTCTCGAAAGCCATGTCGGCCACACCGCTGCGGGTGGTGTGGGTGATGGCGCCGCCGAGCTCCTCGGCCGTGACACTCTCGTGCGTGACGGTCTTCACCACCTCGGGGCCGGTGACGAACATGTAGCTCGAGTCCTTCACCATGAAGATGAAGTCGGTCATGGCGGGCGAGTACACGGCGCCGCCGGCGCAGGGGCCCATGATCATGCTGATCTGCGGCACGACGCCCGAGGCCATCACGTTACGCTGGAACACGTCGGCATAGCCGCCGAGCGAGGCCACGCCTTCCTGGATGCGCGCGCCGCCCGAGTCGTTCAGGCCGATGACCGGTGCGCCGACCTTCATGGCCTGGTCCATCACCTTGCAGATTTTTTCGGCATGCGCCTCGCTGAGCGCGCCGCCGAAGACGGTGAAGTCCTGGCTGAACACGAACACCAGGCGTCCGTTGATCATGCCGTAGCCGGTGACCACGCCGTCGCCGGGAATCTTCTGCTCCGCCATGCCGAAGTCGACCGAGCGGTGCTCGACGAACATGTCCCACTCTTCGAAGGTGTTGTCGTCGAGCAGCAGCTCGATGCGCTCGCGCGCCGTGAGCTTGCCCTTGGCGTGCTGCGCGTCGATGCGCTTCTGCCCGCCGCCGAGACGCGCCTGGGCACGGCGCTTTTCGAGTTGTTCGATCAGTTCTTGCATGAGAAACGCCTCTTTAAAAAATCAGCAGTCATAGGTTTCGCGATACTGGAACGATGCTCCCGGCATGACAGCCAGGATGTCCATGAATTGCTCAATGGCACCGCACCGCTCGCGCGGAGAGAAGGGCAAAGTCTTGATCAGCGGGCCGAACGAAAGATCGGTGCTGCCGCCACCCTTGGCGGGCAGCACCTGCATCCATTGCGCCTTGAGGGTTTCGCCGCGGCGGCAGCACACAGTGTTATGGATGTCCGACACGCCCCAGGCATCGCCCGAGGCCGAAGACCACAACACCAGCTGGTGATCGGCTGCGCCATCGCCATTCAACAGCATGAAGTCGGGCACGGTGAAGTGCAGCGAGGGCCTGCGCAGCACGCGCTGCGCCGTGACCAGCGCTCGGATCTCATTCGCGTTGCCGCTGTGCATCGCCTGCTCGTGTGCGGGGCCAGCCTGCAGCTTTGCCACCGTATGGGCCTGACGCAGCAAGATGTCGAGCGACGCTTGTTCTCGCTGCCACGCATCGACCCACGGTGCGGCGGCGGCAATCTCGTCGTTCCAATCCAGAAAAAGGATGCCGCAGGTCTTCACCTCAGTTTCGTCGTTGCGCGGCGCGCCGTACCAAGAGACACCCACGTTCACACCGCCCACGCGCCATTCAGCGCTCACGGCGACATTCCAGGCGTTCTCTTCCTTGAAGCGCGCCGGCTGCATGTCGCCGTGGTCGGGCATGCCGAGTTGCGCGACCAGATGCGCATGCGCCCGCAGCACGAAGCTGACATGCGACTCACCGTCGGGCAAATCGAGTCGGTGCCACACCTGCATCACCGGACGCCCCAGATACGGCCCCATAAGGTCCATGCCGCTGCTGCGCAACCCGAGCACATCCACTCCAGGCACACGCCAGTAGATGGCGCCGAATTCCGTGGCCGCGCGCCGCAGACCCCGCGCTTCCAATTGCTCGAAGGTCGTGCCCCACGCGAAGGTGCCCGCCACGGTGTCGAAGCCCCGCGCGATACTGTCTGGGTTCAACCAGTCCATACTGTTTCGTCGCCTGCGTAAAGACCGAGCAAACGGCGCGCCGCCGTGGACGGCGCCAGTTCGAGCGCCTCTACTTGACCCAGCATCGCCGGTAGTTGCTCTTTCACCCGCGGGTGATGGCGAAAGGCATGGCGCAGCCCCGCCTCGATGCGGTCCCACATCCACGACTTGGCTTGCTGCTGGCGACGCGCCATGAGTCGGCCGTTGGCACCCTGTAACGCGCGAAAGCGCTCGACCTGTGTCCAGAACGCCTCGATGCCCTGCTCCAGCAGCGCGCTCAACTGGATGACTTGCGGATGCCAGAAGGTCTCGTCGTGATGCGCATGGCTGGGGTGGCCGTGCTGGCCGAAAAGCCGCAGCGCCGAAGTGATCTGCGCCTGCGCGCGCGTGGCGGCGTCCTTGTCGATGTCGGCCTTGTTGATGACGACGAGGTCGGCCAGCTCCATCACGCCCTTCTTGATGGCCTGCAGGTCGTCGCCCGCATTGGGCAGCTGCAGCAGCACGAACATGTCGGTCATGCCGGCCACGGCGGTCTCGCTCTGGCCCACGCCGACGGTCTCGACGATCACGATGTCGTAGCCGGCGGCCTCGCACACCAGCATGGCCTCGCGCGTCTTCTCGGCCACGCCGCCGAGCGTGCCGCTCGAAGGGCTGGGCCGGATGTAGGCGCGCTCGTTCACCGAGAGGCGCTCCATGCGCGTCTTGTCGCCGAGGATCGAGCCGCCCGACACGGTGGACGACGGGTCGATGGTGAGCACCGCGACGCGATGCCCCTTGCCGATCAGCAGCAGGCCCAGCGTCTCGATGAATGTCGACTTGCCGACGCCCGGCACGCCCGAGATGCCGAGGCGGAACGAACTGCCCGTGCGCGGCAGCAGCGCGGTGAGCAGCTCGTCGGCCTGCGCGCGGTGGTCGTCGCGCGTCGATTCGAGCAGCGTGATGGCCTTGGCGATGGCGCGACGCTGCGGCATGCCTTCGGTGCCGGCGATCGCGTTCTCGAGAGCCTGTGCCTTGTCGCTCAGCACGCAGCCTCCGACGCCACGCGCCAGCGGTAGTACAGGTCGACGCCCTCCCCGCCTTCGAGCACGAAGCCGTGCCGCAGGTAGAAGCGGTTGGCGTCGCTCTTCACGAGCGCGGTGAGCTTGATGTCCAGTTGCTGCTCGCGCGCCTGCGACTTGGCCCATTCGAGCACCCATTCGCCGATGCCCAGGCCCTGGAAGCCGGTGCGCAGGTAGAGATGGTCGAGGCGCAGCGCGTCGCTGTCCTCGGGCTTGAGCGTGACGAAGCCGATGCGCTGGTCGCCGTCGAGCACGATGTGGTGCATGTACGGCACGACGAAGCCCGCGCTCAGGCGCTCGCGCGAACGCGCCACGTCGAAGCGGCCGACGCGCTCCAGGCTCGGGCGCATCGCGTCGATGCGCAGGGCCAGCATGGCCTCGAAATCGCTGGAATCCACCGGCTGCAGCGACAGCCGCGACAAGAGATCGCTCACGACGACGCGCCTCAGGCCGTGACCGCCGCGCGAATCTGCTCCAGCACGTCCTTGGCGCTGGCGGGAATGGGCGTACCCGGCCCGTAGATGCCCTTGACGCCGGCTTCGTAGAGAAAGTCGTAGTCCTGCCGCGGAATGACGCCGCCGACGAACACGATGATGTCGTCCGCGCCCTGCTTGCGCAGCTCGTCGATGATGGCGGGCACAAGCGTCTTGTGGCCGGCCGCGAGCGTGCTGATGCCGACGGCATGCACGTCGTTCTCGATCGCCTGGCGCGCGCATTCCTCGGGGGTCTGGAAGAGCGGTCCCATGTCCACGTCGAAACCCAGGTCGGCGAAGGCGGTGGCGACGACCTTCGCGCCGCGGTCGTGGCCGTCCTGGCCGAGCTTGGAGATCATCACGCGCGGACGACGGCCCTGCTCCTCGGCGAAGGCGTTGATTTCGGTCTTCAGCGTTTCCCAGCCTTCGGCCGAGTCGTAGGCGGCGGCGTACACGCCGGTCACCTTCTGCGTGTCGGCGCGGTGGCGGCCGAAGGACTTTTCGAGCGCATCGGAAATCTCGCCCACCGTGGCGCGCAGGCGCACCGCGTCGATGCTCAGCGCCAGCAGGTTGCCGGTGTTGTTCTCGGCGGCTTCGGTGAGCGCGTCGAGCGCGGCCTGCACCTTGGCGCTGTCGCGCGATGCGCGGATCTTCTGCAGCCGGGCGACCTGCTGCTCGCGCACCTTCACGTTGTCGATCGAGAGGCTGTCGATCGCGTCCTCGTTCTTGAGCTTGTACTTGTTGACGCCGACGATCACGTCCTTGCCGGAGTCGATGCGCGCCTGCTTCTCGGCGGCGGCGGCTTCGATCTTGAGCTTGGCCCAGCCGCTGTCGACCGCCTTGGTCATGCCGCCCATGGCCTCGACTTCCTCGATGATGGTCCAGGCCGCATCGGCCATGTCCTGCGTGAGCTTCTCCATCATGTAGCTACCGGCCCAGGGGTCGATCACGTTCGTGATGTGCGTCTCTTCCTGGATGATGAGCTGCGTGTTGCGCGCGATGCGGGCGCTGAACTCGGTGGGCAGCGCGATGGCTTCGTCGAGCGCGTTGGTGTGCAGCGACTGCGTGCCGCCGAACACCGCGGCCATCGCCTCGATGGTGGTGCGCACCACGTTGTTGTAAGGGTCCTGCTCGGTGAGGCTCCAGCCCGAGGTCTGGCAGTGCGTGCGCAGCATCAGGCTCTTGGGGTTCTTGGGCTCGAACTCCTTCATGATGCGGCACCACAGCAGGCGCGCGGCGCGCATCTTGGCGACTTCGAGATAGAAGTTCATGCCGATGGCCCAGAAGAAGCTCAGGCGGCCGGCGAAGCCGTCGACGTCGAGGCCCTTGGCCAGTGCGGTCTTCACGTACTCCTTGCCGTCGGCCAGCGTGAAGGCGAGCTCGAGCGCCTGGTTGGCGCCGGCTTCCTGCATGTGGTAGCCGCTGATCGAGATCGAGTTGAACTTGGGCATCTTCTGCGCCGTGTACTCGATGATGTCGCCGATGATCCGCATGCTCGGCCCGGGCGGGAAGATGTAGGTGTTGCGGACCATGAACTCCTTGAGGATGTCGTTCTGGATGGTTCCGCTGAGCTGGTCCTGCGCCACGCCCTGCTCTTCGGCCGCGACCACGTAGCCCGCGAGCACCGGCAGCACGGCGCCGTTCATGGTCATGGACACACTCACCTTGTCCAGCGGGATCTGGTCGAACAGGATCTTCATGTCCTCGACCGAATCGATCGCCACGCCGGCCTTGCCGACGTCGCCGGTCACGCGAGGATGGTCGCTGTCGTAGCCGCGGTGGGTGGCGAGGTCGAAGGCCACGCTCACGCCCTGCCCGCCTGCGGCCAGCGCCTTGCGATAGAAGGCGTTCGATTCTTCCGCGGTGGAGAAGCCGGCGTACTGGCGGATGGTCCAGGGGCGCACTGCGTACATGGTGGCCTGCGGGCCGCGCAGGTAGGGCTCGAAGCCGGGCAGCGTGTCGGTGTACTTCAGGCCCTGCAGGTCGGCGGCGGTGTACAGCGGCTTCACGGCGATGCCGTCGGGCGTGATCCAGTTCAGCGCGCTCACGTCGCCGCCGGGCGCGGACTTGGCTGCGGCCTTGGCCCAGGCTTCGAGATCGGCTTGCTTGTAGGAGGGTTCGGGTTTGCTGCTCATGAAGGGGCCGTTCGCAGTGTCTTGCAGGGTGTTCGCAAATTCGCCTGCAGGGATTTGCAAGCCGGCCGCGAGTCTAACCGATCCATAATTATTAATTCAAACGCCATTTTTGAAGTACAGTCCGGCCCATGTCCGCCGTCACCCTCACCCCCCGCGCCCTCTACGAAGAGGTGGCCGAACTGCTGCGCCAGCGGATCTTCCGCCGCGAGCTGGAGCCCGGCAGCTGGATCGACGAACTGAAGCTGGCCGAGGAATACGGCATCAGCCGCACGCCCTTGCGCGAGGCGCTGAAGGTGCTGGCCGCCGAAGGCTTGGTGACGATGAAGGTGCGCCGCGGCGCGTACGTGACCGAGGTGTCGGAGCAGGACCTGGCCGACGTCTACCACCTGCTCTCGCTGCTGGAGAGCGATGCCGCCGGCGTGGTGGCCGAACGCGCAACCGATGCGCAGCGGGCCGAGCTGAAGGCGCTGCACGCCGAACTCGAGGCTGCCGCCTCGCCCGAGGACCGGGAACACTTCTTCGCCGTGAACGAGCGCTTCCACATGCGCCTGCTGGCCATCGCCAACAACAAGTGGCGCGACCAGATGGTGGCCGACCTGCGCAAGGTGATGAAGCTCAACCGGCACAACTCGCTGCTGAAGACTGGCCGGATCGGGGAATCGCTGGCCGAGCACCGCTCGGTGATGGCCGCCATCGAGGCCCGCGACGCGGAAGCCGCCATGGCCCGGATGCGCGAGCACTTCCAGAACGGGCTGGAAGCCGCGAACTGACGCGGCCTGTCTAGCGCGGCGTTGCGCCGGCCAGGAACATCTCGACGGCGCGCTCGACCAGCGCGCGGATCTCTTCCACCGACACCGGCTCGGGATTGGCCTGGAAAAGCCGTCGCTGGGTCTCCGCCGTGACCAGCGCGGTGAACTGCAGCGCGGTCACGTGCGGGTCCATGCGCCGCAGCTCGCCACGCGCCATCGCCGCCTCCATGAACCCGGCAAGGGTCCGGATGTATTCGGTGGGGCCCGACTCCTGGAACTGCTGCCCCACGTCGGAGCGCCCGGCCTCGGCCAGCACCATCCGGTAGACCGCCAGCGCATCCGCGTCGTTGGTCAACACGAACAGCATCCGCTCGCCGAACCGCATCAACTGCGCTTCGAGCGTGGCGGTCTCGCTCACCTCCTGCAACTCGGCTGCGGCTTCCGCCAGATGCGAGACGGCCACGGTCTGCACGACCGCCCGGAAGAGCTCCTCCTTCGACGCGAAGTACCCGTACAGGGTGGCCTTCGACCCTCCCAGGCGCTTGGCGAGCTCGTTCATCGACGAGCGCTCGTAGCCCAGTTCCTTGAACAGCGCCACCGCTGCTTCAAGGATGACGTTGCGCCGCGCTTCTGTCCTGACCTTCATCGCATCCTTTCAAAAGAATACCCAACTGTACAGTTTTCTTGACATCGTCAAAATCCGATTCAATAATGAACCGTACCGTACAGTTTTAAATCTGGAAACGGTCGTTGCCTTGTTCATTCACCTTTTCCAACCGAGGAACGCGATGCGTGCTCTTTCCGATGCCCCGAAGGCCATCACCCTGGCGGTCTGCCTGATCCTGACGGCGTGCGCCAGTACACAGCCGGTTCCCTATGCCGGCATCGCGTCCGCGACCCAGCTGCGGCCGAGCCAGCACGACGACTCCGGTCGCATTCCCTTCGAATACAGGACAAACATCGACTGGCGACGGTATTCGGGTTTCGTCCTCGATCCGGTCGCCATCTACCGCGGCAGCGACAGCCAGTTCGAAGACGTGTCGGAGGACGACAAGGTCTTCCTGGCGCGCTACATGCAGAACCAGTTCAACGACAAGCTGAATGCACGCTTCCTTCGAAACTCCCCCGGCAGAAGCACCAACGCCATACGGATCAAGCTGACGCTCACCGGCGCCAAGACCAACACAGCCGTTCTCAGCACCTTCTCGCGCTTCGACCTGCTGGGCGGCCCCTACAACGCCGTGCAGGCCGTGCGCGGCAAGGAAGGCGCGATGACGGGTTCGGTGAGCTTCGCCGTCGAGATCTACGACGCGTCGACCAACGAACTGCTCGGCGCCTACGTCGCCAAGCAGTACCCGAACGCATGGAACCTCAAGGCCGGCATCGGAGCCCGCAGCGCCTCCATCGTCGGCATCGAAAAGGGCGCCGAGCAGCTCGCCGCGTACCTGCAATGACGAAGACCGCCGTCACCACCCCGTCGGGCAAGGCACCGGGCTGGACGCTGGCGCTGCGGCGCGAGCTGCGCAGGGCCTGCATCAAGCTGCAGTGCGCCTTCGCGCGGGCCCGCCGGCAGGGACTCGGCATCTTCCACGCGAAATGAACTTCACCCATTCACAGCCGGAGCGTTCCATGACCTTTCTTCATTTCTTCCGTGCCGCGGGCAGCGCAGTCTTGCTCGTCGCGGCCTTCAACGCAAATGCCGACAGCTTCGCGTCGTCCGTGGCCTCGAGCGCCGGGTCGGCCTCCAGCGGCAGCGTGTCCGATTCGCTGCGCGGGTCGAGCAGGAGCTCGTTCGACGGCGACAAGGTGGCCGAAGGCGATTACCGCATCACGGAAATCGCACAGGCCGGCGACCGCGAGGGCTTCACGCGCGTGGCCATGCAGAGCGACAGCGACCCGCAGCGCCGCATCGTGCTCGAACTGCCGCAGGCCACGTTCGCGAAGGAGGGCCTGGGTCTCGGCGACCTGGTGCGCGCACGGCAGCGCGCCTATGGCACCGCCTTCGGCCGCGGCGACACGCGCGAGGCGTTCTACCTCGTGCTTGCAGACGACTGGTATCGGGGGCTCGCCGCGCGCCCCGTGAGCCTTTGAGCGCGCGGGCTTTCATCGCCCGCCGGCTTGCGCTGCCGGGCCTTGCGGCGGTCCTTGCCTTCGCAGGGAGCGTTGCGCATGCCGCCTCCGCGCAGTACTGCGATCGAACGCAGCCGCTCGGCGCAAGCCAGCAGGATCGCGTGCTGCGCTTTGCCGGCGTCGTGCAGGAGGCGCTCTCGAGCACCGGCGGCGACGCCGTGCTGATCAGCCGCTCCGGCCTCGATCTCTCGCGCTTCCGCATCCGCTACTCCCATGCCGCCATCGCCTGGAAAGGCGCGGACGGCACCTGGCTCGCGCGGCAGCTGTACTACGCCTGTGACGAAGGGCACCCGCGCCTCTACGACCAGGGCCTGGCCGGTTTCGTGACGGGCATCGACGACCCGGCGCTGGGCTATATATCCATCGTGTCGCTACCCTCAGAAGCGGCGCGAGCGCTGCGCAATGCGGCACTCGACACGCCGCGCGCCCTGCACCTGCTGGCCGCGCGCTACAGCGCCAATGCCTATCCGTTCAGCCTGCGCTACCAGAACTGCAACCAGTGGGTCATGGAGCTGCTCGCGGTCGCGTGGGGCAAGTTGCCCGACGGGGACGACCTGCGCGAGCGCGCCCAGCAATGGCTGCGCGCCGCGCCCTACAGGCCCGAGCCGGTCGATGTCGGCTCGCACGCGCTCGTCTTCGCGTCGAACTTCGTGCCGCTGCTGCATCTGGACGACCACCCGGAAGACGACATCTACGCGCTGAAGCTGCACGTCAGCCTGCCATCGACCGTGGAGACCTTCGTGCGCGAACGACAAGGCGCCGCAAGCGAACGCATCGAGCTGTGCCACGACGGCAGGCAAGTGGTGGTGCACCGGGGCTGGGAACCCGTTGCCGACGGCTGCCGGCCCGCAGAGGGCGATCGCGTCGTGCTCTTCGACTGAAGCGCGGCAAACAGGACTACAGGAAACGAAGGAAATGAAATATCCCTCCAGCTTTGCCGTCACCCACGCCACCGTGCTTTCACTGGTGGTGTGCGTCTTCCTGATGGACGGCTGCGCGCACAGACAGCGCGACGCCTCCCCCGGCACCAAGGATACGACGGCTCCGGCTCCGCTTACCTACACCGAGCAGGGACGCTCGGCAGCCAAGGATTCCCGCCCATGAATGTCCTGTTCCTCGGATCCGAAAGCAGGGTGCGCGACGAGCTCGGCGGCATGCTCGGCAGATGCGGCTTCACCGTCGACGTGGCCGCCGCATGCGACGCCGGCGCGTGGCTCTCGGCAGGCAAGCCGTACGCGCTGATCCTGCTCGACGCCGTGCAACCGGCGGCGACTCATGACGCGATACGGCTGGTCAGGCGCGGCACGAATGCCCCGCTCCTCGTGCTCACGCAGCGCGACCAGCTGGCCGATCGCCTGGAAGGACTGGCGCAAGGCGCGACCGAATACATCGTCAAGCCCTATGGTCCCGCCGATCTGCTGGCGCGCGCATGGGCGCTCGCTTCGCGCGGCCGCGGCCCGGAAACGGCCGTCCTGCGGCTGGCGGACCTGGCGATCGACCGCGCGCGCGGCAAGGCGTTTCGCCAGGACACGGACCTGGGCCTCAGTGCCACACTGTTCGAGCTCCTGTACGTGCTGATGACGCACAAGGGTCAGGTGCTCTCGCGTGCCAGGCTGATCCAGGCCGTGTGGGGGTCGGCTGCCGACGAGCGAGACAACATGGTCACTGTCGGCATCCTGAGGCTTCGGCAGAAGCTGGACGATCCATTCGGCCTCAAGCTGCTCCACACGGTGCGCGGCAAAGGCTATGTGCTGAAGCTGGAAAACAGCCGCTAGGCCGACGGCCGGCTCGCCCTTTCACCCGCTCTTTCATCGACTCCGGCCGACGTGCCGACCTCGCCGGCCAGGCGCTGGGCGGTTTCGAGCAGCAGCGGCGCGATGCGCGCCACCATGGTTTCCTTGGGCAGCAGGTAGGCCGGGCCGCCGCAGCTCACCGAATAGCGCTCGCCGCGCGGGCCTTCCAGGGCAAAGCCGATGGCGTGGATGTGCGGATTCCATTCGCCGAAGGAGCCGCAGTAGCCCAGCGAGCCGTACTCGTCCAGGCTGGAGACCAGGCCCGGCTCGATGGCACCCCAGCTTTCCCCGCTCTCGGCCCGGATCTGCGCCAGCAGCTCGGACTGCTCCGCCTCGGGCAGCGCCGCGAGGTAGGCGCGTCCGGCGGCCGAGGTGGCGATGGTCATGCGCGTGCCCACCTCGATGCGCGAGCTGATGACCACCGAGCGGGGCCGCAGCGAATCGATGACGAGCATGTCGAGCTCGTCGCGCACGCCCAGGTGCACGCTGACGCCCGCCGCCTCGGACAGCGCCGACAGGTGCGGCCGCGCCACGGTGCGCAGGTCGAAATGGCGCAGATAGCGGCTGCTCATGTCCAGCAGCGCCGGGCCGAGGCTGAAGCGCTCGCTGTCCTGGGACTGTCGTAAATACCCCGCACTCACCAGCGTGGCAGTGAGCCTCGATACCGTGGCCTTGGGAATGCCCGTGGTGTCTGCCAGTTCGCGATTGCCTATGGGAGCCGATGCCATTCCGATGACCCTGAGGAGGGCCAGCCCTCTGGCGAGTGCACTCACTTCTTCCTTGCCGCCAATCGCGTCACTCATGTATTCCAAACCTTTTTATGTCCCTGATGCTCCTCATTCTTCAGCAAAAAACGGTTGACGCGCCACTAATCGTGAAGTAGCAATTTCGGAACAATGTTTCAGGCGAGCGACAACGGAGCCGCGCCCGGTCGGCGGCGGCCCGCAAGAAAGACCAGAAGTCGCGCGGAAAAAGGAAGGTTCAGGCAGCCTGGGCGGCCGGCTCGCGGGCCAGCGCCATGACTTCGTGCGCCGGCAACGTCTTGAGCCGGTGGTCGCTCCAGACCTGGCGCCAGCGGCGCGCGCCCGGCAGGCCGTTGCGCAGGCCCAGCATGTGGCGCGCGACCGGCCACCAGTGCGTGCCGTGCTCCGCCGCCTCGCGGGCCATGTAGTCGCACATGAGCGACTCGACCTCTTCGCGCGTCAGCGGCTGCGCCTTCGCGCCGAAGAACTCGGCGTCCCACTCGGCCAGCCACCAGGGGTTGTGATACGCCTCGCGCCCGACCATCACCCCGTCGAGCAGCCGCAGGTGCTCGTGCACCTGGGCGTTGACGGTGATGCCGCCGTTGATGGCGATGTGCAGGTCGGGAAACTCGTGCTTCAGCCGGTGCACCAGCTCGTAGCGCAGCGGCGGGATCTCGCGGTTCTGCTTCGGGCTCAGGCCCTGCAGCCAGGCGTTGCGCGCATGCACGATGAAGGTCCGGCAACCAGCCTCGCTCACCTTGCCGACGAAGTCGCGCACGAATTCGTAGCTCTCGATCTTGTCGATGCCGATGCGGTGCTTGACCGTGACCGGGATACCCACCACGTCGACCATCGCCTTCACGCAGTCGGCCACGAGTTGCGGCTCGTTCATGAGACAGGCGCCGAAAGCGCCGCGCTGCACGCGCTCGCTGGGGCAGCCGCAGTTCAGGTTGATCTCGTCGTAGCCCCACTCCTCGCCGAGCTTCGCGCAGTGCGCAAGGTCGGCCGGCTCGCTGCCGCCGAGCTGCAACGCGACGGGGTGTTCCTCGGCGTTGAAGCGCAGGTGCCGCGGCACGTCGCCATGCATCAGCGCGCCGGTCGTCACCATCTCCGTGTAGAGCAGCGCGTGACGCGACAGCAGGCGATGGAGGTACCGACAATGCCTGTCGGTCCAGTCCATCATGGGTGCAACGGACAAACGCATTGCCTCGGTCGCGCGGGCCTTTCGAGGAAAATCAAGCACTGGCGCGGGGTTATGGGGGTTCTCGTTCGTCGTCATTCAGTGTCATTCAGCGCTGTTTTTTGATCCCGGTGGTACATTGCGTGCCACAAAAGTGGCATGTACCACCGGAAGGCCCCCTTTGGGAACCATCACGAAGCGCAAGCGCGCAGACGGAAGCGTAGCGCACATGGCTCGCATCCGAATTAAGGAGGGCGGCATCGTCGTCCACAGCGAGACCGAGACTTTTGATCGCGAGCCAGCCGCCCGGCTCTGGCTGAAGAACCGGGAAGCCGAGCTGGCCTAGCCCGGCGCGCTGGCAAAACTCAAGGCCCCGGATCCCACGTTCGCCGAGGCAATACAGGAATACGTCGCCGAGTACCGCAAGGGCATCGGCAAGACCAAGGCCCAGGTACTTAACACGGTGGCAGCCACCAGTCTGGCGAAGCGGCGCGGTTCAACCATCACCAGCGCCGACTGGGTGCAGTTCGCTAAAGACCTCGGCGTCTTGCCGCAGACGGCGGACAATTACCTGTCGCACGTCTCGGCGGTCTACCAACTGGCGCGGCCGGCCTGAGGGTATCAGCTCGATCCCCAAGTCATCAATGACGCGCGCAAGGTATGCAAGGCGCTCGGCCTGACCTCGAAATCCAGACAGCGTGATCGGCGCCCCACCCTCGACGAGTTGGACAAGCTCATGACGCTCTTCGGCAACCGCCGCAAGGGCTCGATCCCCATGCAGGAAATCGTGGCTTACGCGATCTTCAGCACACAGCGGCAAGACGAGATCACCCGGCAGACCTTTGAGGACTTGGACGAAGCGCACCCGGACATCTGGGTGCGCGACATGGAGTACCCGGGCGAGAAGTCCGGCAACGACGTTCGATGCGACCTGACGCCCAAGGCACTTACGATCATCCTGAATCGGTGCAAGACGCATGGGCAAAAAGGCCGAATCTTTCCCTACGACAGCGGAACCATCAGCCGCGTCTTCACCGATGCCTGCACCTTGCTAGGCATCGAGGACCTGCACTGCCACGACCTGCGCCATGACGGCATCAGCCGCCTATTCGAACTGGGCTGGAACATCCCCAACGTCGCCGGAGTTCCAGGGCATCGAACATGAAGTTCATTGCGACGGTACACGCACATCCGTCACCGCAACGACAAGTACGCCTCCTGGCCGTGGCTGGAAAAGCTCGGCATCCGCGCATCGACACCGAAGGTCAACCATGAGGGTCTCTGAATTCGCCGGCATTCAGCCCTTCTGAGCGGCGAGAACGAAGTTAGGGCCAGGAAGCAGCGGCCAGTCACAGGCGCAAGCCCAGCCCCTTTGACGTCTGCAAACCATCAACGCCGGCGCCCAGCGCGCCACAAGATGAAGCAGCATGCCGCAGCGGGTTGTCGTGCGAAACAGATTCGCTTGTTCTTCAGCTCACGAGCCGAGCAGCGCCAGCACTCAACGCTAGGCCGGCCATGCATCAGTCGAAGCGTGCAACTGCTCGTGCGCACGAAAGCTTCCGCGCGCCAGCAAACCACCATGCCAACGCCCAATGCGAAACGGCAAAGCGCTCCTTCCTCAGAATCCGAGACTCGCTACGATACGCAGTTCGCTCGAATTACCCTGATCGCCCCCTGATGCTCAAGAACATCGCCAAAAAAATGTTGCGCCCGCTCTGGGCACGTGCACGTCATCGCATCGAACATATCGTTCACTCCCAGACGGTACCGATCTGGCAACACTCAGCCGAATTGGCCGATCGACTCACCCTGATTGAAGCGCGTTTAGCCTCAACTGACGAATGCTCCATGTCGACACCTGCACATTCCGTCCTTTCCAACCATCATGACCAGGTGGACTCATCGATGATTTGCAGCGTATGTGGCGGCCGCGAATTTACTGGAAGAAAGATCCTCTGGCAAGGCCTGATTGATGAATGGCAACTGTCGCCTGACGAAGCGGATTACGTCGATCGTCAACAAGGGGAGCAATGCGTCGCTTGTGGCTCGAATCTTCGTTCCATCGCACTTGCGGATGCGATCCGCTCATGCATGGGCCTACGCGGCACCTTGCGCGAAGTCGCTCGGATGCCGAATACCAGCCCGTTGCGAATACTTGAACTAAACGAAGCAGGCACTCTCACCTCCACGCTTCAACAATTTGCAGGCTACGTGTTCGGCAAGTATCCAGAAGTCGATATGCACGCGATGCCTTATCCCGACAACAGTTTTGATATCGTAATTCACTCGGACACGTTGGAACACGTTCCCAATCCGGTTCATGGACTCGAGGAATGCAGGCGAATCCTGAAGCCTGGTGGTGCACTTTGCTTTACTGTTCCCGTCATTGTTGGTCGAATGACGCGTGATCGATCTGGTCTGCAAAAGAGCTTCCACGGCGATCCGGCTACAGCGACTGCCGATCTGGTTGTGCAAACAGAGTTTGGGGCGGACGCTTGGACATTCATCATGCAAGCAGGCTTTCGAAAGGTCACCACTCACGCATTGGCGTACCCCGCTGCTACAGCATTTTCTGCATTCAAGATTTAACCGATGTGCAAATCTTTGAGGTGCCCCGCGCGATGAATAAGTTGCGGACTAATACGCCGGAGAACTACGAGCGCGCACTCAATCGCGCGAGAGAGTTGATTCAGCAATACCGTCGTTGATCGCAGCTCGGCACCCTGTCAAGGTGCTCCTACCCCGTCGCAGCTTGCGGCGATGCGGAACTGCGTGACGACCAGGTGGCGCAGGCGCTGCCCCTCCGGCAGCGCGTCGCTGGCCTTCGCGAGTTCGACCGCGAGGTCGGCCGTGGCGACCGCCACCCGCGCATCGGGGTCGACGATGAAATGCTTCAGCTCCTCGGCCCGGTTCATCGGATTGACCGGCACCACCACCGCATCGGCGCGCAGGATCGCGAAATGGGCGGCGACCAGCTGCGGGCAGTTCTGCATCGCCAGCATCACGCGGTCGCCCCTGCGCACGCCCATCTCGTGCAGGCAGGCCGCGAAGCGCCCGACGGCGGACCACAGCTGCGCATAGCTCATGGTGCTCCCCATGAAGATCAACGCCGCCTTGTCGGGGAAGCGACGGGCGTTGACCGCGAGGTTGTCCCATAGCGGCGTGCGCGGCGCGTTCATCGCGCGAGGCAGGCGCCGGGGCCAGAACGTGTGATGCGGACGTGTTTGCATGCGTTGCTCCTTCTTCCTGGTGAATGAGACGGGGGAGCCTGCCTGGTGCAGGCGTGGCGCTGCCCTGCCCGCATCCGGCAATGCGGATGCGAGAGCAGTTCTTCGTCCGGGTGGCCGCGCGCGGCTGCGCCAGCTAGTGCGGCTGGCGGTCCGCGCCTGTAGCGATACCCGCCCGCGCGAAGGCGGCCTGCGACTGGGCACCGTTCATGTAGACGTCCTTGCGCGTCACCTCGCCGACCTCGTTGAAATCGACGACGTCGAGCATCTCCACGCGCGCGGTGAACGGTTGTCCCGCCGTGTCTTTCAACGGCAGCACCATCACCCATTCCAGCACCCAGTGCCGTTCGGCGAACAGGCTGCGGCGCAGCTCGAAGGTGAAGGGATAGCGCGCGAACACGCCGATGCAGTACTGGCGCAGCGCCTCGCGCCCTCGCACCGGCTCGGAGCCGTCATGCAGCCAGTAGAGGGTGTCTTCCGAATGCAGCGATGCGATCCGGTCCGGATCGCGCGTTTCCCATCCGACGTGATAGCGGGCGAACAACTCTTCGCCCGCCAGACCGGGGGCGGCGGCGCCAGAGAAAACCATGTCTGTCTCCATCCGTTCTTTTGATGGAGAAAATTTACCGACTCGAAGTCGGTTTGTCAATCGTGCGGCTCGCCGGCCCCGTGCCCCCGCAGTCCGCACAGCATGGTTTCGAGCAGCCGGCAATGCAGCTGCACGGCGGCGACCGGGTCCTGCGCAACACCGCAGGCCAGCGCCGCTTCGGCGACTGCGCCTGCGATCAGCCGTGTCGCGGCATCGATCTCTACCGGTGCCGTGCCCGCCGGCATGATCGCCACCAGCCCGCTGTGGATCGAAGCCATGAAGTGGCGGTCGTCGATGCTGCGCCAGCGCTCCCAGCCGAGCACCACGGGGCCGTCGACCAGGATCAGCTGCCGCAGCCCTTCCTGCGTGGCCGCTTCCAGGTAGATCCGCAGATTGGTCGCGATGGTGTGCGGCGAGCGATGCCCCTCGATGCGCTGGATGCGCGTTCCGAGTTCCGCCGCGAGCTCCGCCTGCACCGCGTCGAGCACCGCCTCGAAGATGTCCTGCTTGGAACGGAAATGGTGATAGAGACCGCCCTTCGCGATCCCGGCGCCGGCCGCGATGTCGTCGATGCTGACGGCCGCGAAACCGCGTTCGATGAAAAGCTGTCGCGCCGAGGCGAGGATCGCCCCGACAGTGGTTGCGCTGCGCTTGGCCTGCTGGACCATGTGCCCTCTTCCTCCTCGATGGCTGCCGCGCCACGTGAATACACACGCGGCCAGTATGGCACGCGGTACCGCGCGCGCCGGTGATCCGCTACGGCAGATGACGGCGTTGTCCGACTCGCCGCGCGGCCCCGATGGAGAGAATCACCGCGTCGGCCCGAGACAAGCCGCACATGACGAAAACGAATACGGCAAGAAGCCCCGACCACGCAAGATGACCCGCATCTACCTGATAGAAGACAACCCCCTGATCGCCACCACGCTGTCCGACGGGCTGCACGAATTCTCCGAATGCAATGTGATCGGCACTGCCGCCACTTCGCGCGACGCCATCGACTGGTTCAAGGACAACCCCGGGGGCTGGGACGCCGCGGTCATCGACGTGTTCCTGGCCGAGGGCAACGGGCTCACCGTGGCGCAATACCTCAACGAGCACAAGCTGCCGGAGCAGCGCACGGTGGTGCTCATGAACCACGCGACCTCCGAGGTGCGCGAAGGCGCGCTGTCCGCCGGCGTCGACGCGGTGTTCGACAAGTCGCTGCAGCTCGAAGCCTTCTACGACTTCTGCAGCAATCTGAACATCAGCCCGCGCCGCTGATGGCGCACTGATCGGTCAGTCGCCCAGCACGCCCATCACCCGCCGCTCGAGCAGGTCGCTGGCGCGGCTGAGGTGTTGCCGCATGTGCTCGGCGGCGGTGCCGAGGTCGTTGCGCTCCACCGCGTCGAGTATTTCCAGGTGCTCGTGGCACGACTTGTGGAGCAGGTCGATGTTCACCAGCGGGTAGTCCGACAGGTCCGACATGCGGCGCAGCCGGTTCTGCTGCTGCACTGCATCGAGGAAGAAGCGGTTGCCCGAGGCGCTGGCCAGCAGTTCATGGAACTGCGCGTTGGCCTCGAAGAAATCCATCCACGAATAGCGCGAGGCCTGGGCCAGCAGCCCCTGCTGCCGCTCGCGACAGGCCAGCAGCCGCTGCTGGTCGACCTTGAAGCCGGGCTCGCGCAGGCCGGCGCATTCGACCGTGAGCCGGAACCTGTAGCTCTCGCGCTCGCTCTCGACCGAATCCAGCGTTTCGGTGAACTCCCAGCGCTGGTAGTGGCGCCCGCGCAGCACGCCGTCCTGCAGCAGCGTGGTGAGCACGGTGCGCAGCAGCGGGCGCGGCACCGCGTAGGCCTGCGCGAGCTCCAGTTCGTTGACGCGCGTCGGCAGCTTGCCGGCGAGGCGATCGCGCAGCAGCCGGTAGTAGAGCGTCTTCTCCTCGTCCTCGGGCATCTCGCGCCGCGCGCGGTTCAGCGCGTCGCGATCGGCGACCAGGGTGTAGCCGCGGTTCGGCACGTGCGCCAGCAGGGCCCGTTCGTGCAGGAAGCGCAGCGCGGCGCGCACCGGCGTGCGCGAAATGCCGAGCCGGCCCGCGAGCTCGGCCTCGGTGAGGTGGCGGCCGTTCTCGTAGCCGCCGGCCAGGGCCTGGTCGAGGATGTAGCGGCTCACGCGCTGAGTGAGCGGCGGGATCGGCACAAGCGACTTGCTCATATCTGTGATGCGTCCATCCAGGGTTCTCCGGAATCGCGGTGGACTCCTCGGGAGCGATCATCAACCCAGTTTTGTATTTTTGGCCCGGAAAAACCATGTACATATCGTGCCAAAAATACAATTTGAGTTTCAAGATCGGCCCCACGACGACCCGAGCCGGGTCGCTTTCCAACGGAGAACCATCTCGTGGCCCAAGCCGACACCCTCGCCTCCCCCGCGTCGCTCGACGCGTACTGGATGCCCTTCACCCCCAACCGCAAGTTCAAGCAATCGCCGCGCCTGATCGTCGGCAGCGAAGGCGTGCACTACGACATGGCCGATGGCAGCCGCGTGCTCGACGGCATCGCGGGCCTGTGGTGCGTGAACGCCGGGCACCGCAACCCGCGCATCAGCGCCGCACTGAAGGCGCAGATCGACGTGCTCGACTACGCCTCGAGCTTCCAGATCGGCCACCCCGCCGCCTTCACGCTGGCGCAGCGCCTCTCGGAGATGGCGCCGGCCGGCATGAACCACGTGTTCTTCACCAACTCCGGTTCGGAGTCGGTCGACACCGCGCTGAAGATCGCGCTGGCCTGCCACCGCGCACGCGGCAACGCCGGCCGCTACCGCCTCATCGGCCGCGAGCGCGCCTATCACGGCGTGGGCTTCGGCGGCATCTCGGTCGGCGGCATCGGGCGCCAGCGCAGCACCTTCGGCCCGCTGCTCAACGGCGTAGACCACCTGCCCCACACGCACGACCTGGCGCGCAACGCCTTCTCGCGCGGCGAACCCGGCCACGGCATCGACAAGGCCGACGCGCTCGAGTCACTGCTCGCGCTGCACGACCCGTCAACCGTGGCCGCCGTCATCGTGGAGCCCGTGGCCGGCTCCACCGGCGTGCTGCCGCCGCCGCGCGGCTACCTCAGGCGCCTGCGCGAGATCTGCGACAAACACGGCATCCTGCTGATCTTCGACGAGGTCATCACCGGCTTCGGCCGCCTGGGCACCAACTTCGCGGCCGACCTGTTCGGCGTGACGCCCGACCTCATCACCACCGCCAAGGGCCTGACCAACGGCGCGGTGCCCATGGGCGCGGTGCTGATGCGCGACGAGGTGCACGACGCCTTCATGCACGGCAGCGTCAGCGCCGTGGAGCTCTCGCACGGCTACACCTACTCGGGCCACCCGCTGGCCTGCGCCGCAGCCCTGGCCACGCTCGACGCCTACACGCAGGACGGCCTGATCGCCCAGTCGGCCGCGCTGGCGCCCTATTTCGAGGAATGCCTGCACGCGCTGCGCGGCCTGCCGGGCGTGATCGACATCCGCAACCTCGGCCTGCTCGGCGGCGTGGAACTGGAGGCCTGGGCCTCGGGCCCCGGCATGCACGCGCAAGCCGTGGCACAGCACTGCCTGGACAACGGCCTGCTGGTGCGCCCGGTGGGCGAGACCATCGCGCTGTCGCCTCCCTTCACGCTGGAGCGCCGGCACGTCGACCAGATCGCCGACACCCTGCGCGCGGCCATCAAGCAAACCGTCCAGCCCGCGAGCGCCGCGGCCTGAACACCCCGGAAAGCACGAACAAGATGGACATCGAATCCTTTCCCCTCTACGACATCGAAGGCGACGCGCGCCAGTGCGGCCAGCAATACGGCCGCGCCGCCGGCGAGCGCATCGACCTGAGCCTTCGCACCTACCGCGCCGCCTTCGAGCGCGTGGGCCTGAACTGGGACCGCACCCGCGCGCTGGCCCGCCGCTTCATGCCGATGATCGAAGCCTTCGACGCCGGCATGCTGCGCGAGATCGAGGGCGTGGCCGAGGGCGCGGGCGTGCCGCCGGAAGACATCGTGGCGCTCAACGCGCGCAGCGAGATGCTCTACGCCTTCCAGCAGCTCGAAGCGACCGAGCCGCCCGACGGCTGCACCGGCGTGGTGGTCATGCCCTCGGCCGCGCGCGAAGGCAGGCTCATCCACGCGCAGAACTGGGACTGGCGCATCGAGAGCCTGGAGCTCGGCGTGGTGCTGCGCATCCAGCCGGCCAAGGGTCCGTCGATGCTGACCTTCGCGGAGGCGGGCACGCTCGCGCGCGCCGGCCTCAACAGCGCGGGCATCGCCGTCACCGGCAACTTCATCAAGGCCGACAGCGACGGCAGGCAGCAGGGCGTGCCGCTGGCGCTCATCCGCCGCGGCATCCTGCAGTCGGAGCTGTACGCCAACGCGCTCGGCGTGGTGTGCCGCACGGCGCGCTCCATTTCCAACAACATGATCCTCACGCACGCCGACGGCGAGGCCGTGAGCCTGGAGACCTGCCCCGAGCAGGTGTTCTGGCAGCAGCCCGAGGCCGGCATCCTGGTGCACGCGAATCACTTCAAGACGCCGGCGGCGCTCGCGCGCGTGGTGGACCGCAGCCTGGAGACCACGCCCGACTCGCTCTACCGCGACCGCCGCGTGACCGAGGCGCTTCAGAACAAGCGCGCGGACGGCCTCCTCACCGAACAGGACGTGCTCGACGCGCTGCAGGACCGCTTCGGCGCGCCGCGCGCCGTGTGCCGCAGCCCGAGCGCGGGCCCCGGCGGGGCATCTTCCGCCACGGTGGCGACCATCGTGATGGACCCGGCGGCACGAAAGATGCGCATCGCCCCGGCGCCCTTCAAGGAACACCGCTTCACCGAATATTCCCTCTGAGTCCGACCGCCCCGCCCGACCGCTCGACCGCTCTATCGACCGCCCAGCCCATGCCAGGAGTGTTGCCATGAAGAAAGTCCCCGTTCTCCCTTCTCGCCCGCCCTCTCGTCCGTGTTCCGCACGTCGAATCGCCGCCCTGGCACTGGGCCTCGCCGCCGCGGCCTCGTCTTCCGCCCAGCCCGCCGTGGGCACGGGCCAGACGCTTCGCATCCAGATCAACTCCGACATCCGCACCACCGACCCTGGCGGCAACCGCGACGACAACACCGACAACGTGCTGCTGCACGTGGGCGAAGGGCTGGTCGCGCTGCGCGAGGACACCTCCGTCGGCCCCATGCTCGCGAGCAAGGTCGACACCTCGGCCGACGGCCTGACCTACACCTTCACCCTGCGCGACGGCGTGAAGTTCCAGAACGGCACCATCCTCACCGCCGACGACGTGGTCTGGAACTGGCAGCGCTACCTGAAACCCACCAGCGGCTGGCGCTGCCTGCCCGAGTTCGACGGCAAGGGCATGACCAAGGTGCTCTCGGTGGAAGCACCCAATCCGAAGACGGTGGTGTTCAAACTGGAGCGCGCCAGCGCCCTCTTCCTCACGATGATGGCGCGCCCCGACTGCGGCGGCGCCGCCATCCTGCACCGCAGCTCGGTCGGCCCCGACGGCGCCTGGAAGGAACCGGTGGGCACCGGCCCCTACAAGCTCAAGGAATGGAAGCGCGGCCAGTACGTCGAGCTCACGCGCTTCGACGGCTACAGCTCGCGCGCAGAGCCGCGCGACGGCCTCACCGGCGGCAAGAAGGCGGAAGTCGAGAACCTGCGCTTCGTCGTCATTCCCGACTCGGCCGCGGCCAAGGCCGCGCTCTACAGCGGCGGCATCGACGCCTTCGTCAGCCCCAGCCCGGCCGACGTGGTCGAGATGCGCAAGCGAAGCGACGTGCTGGTCGACACCACACCGGTGATGACCATGGTCGGGCTGCTGCTGCAGACCAACGACCCGGTGCTGAAGGACGTGCGCGTCCGCCGCGCGCTGGCGCTCTCGCTCGACACGCCGGAAATCGCTCGCTCCGTCACCGAGGGACTCTCGGCCGTCAACAACTCGGTGGTGCCCTCTTCGAGCCCTTACTACGACGCCGTGCAGAGCGGCGGCTTCAAACGAGACCTCGCCGCCGCGAAGAAGCTGCTCGCCGAGGCCGGCTACCGCGGCCAGCCCATCCGCATGATCGCCAACAAGCGCTACGAGGCGCTGTATTCCGCCACCGTGCTCGTGCAGGCCATGGCTTCCGAGGCCGGCATCAACGTCGAGCTCGAAGTGCTCGACTGGGCCACGCAGCTCGACCGCTACACCAAGGGCCAGTACCAGAGCATGGCCTTCATCTACTCGGCGCGCATCGACCCCTCGCTCAACTACGAGATGGTGTCGGGCGACAAGGCCACCCAGCCGCGCAAGGTGTGGGACAGCCCCTATGCCCAGGCGCGCCTCACTGAATCGATGGTCACGCGCGACAAGGCGCGCCGCCAGGTGCTCTTCGACGAGATGCACAAGCAGATGCTGCAGGACGTGCCGATGATCGTGCTCTTCAACGCCAGCGACGCCACCGCCATGCGCAAGAGCGTGACCGGCTTCAAGGGCTGGGCGCCGGCCAAGCCGAGGTTCTGGAACGTGCGGCTGGCCGCCGCCGGCTGAGCGGGATCTCGCGAACAATGCCCGCCTACCTCCTGCGCCGGATCGCGATGACGATCCCGACGCTGCTGCTGGTCTCCATCGCGGTCTTCACCCTGATGCGGCTGATTCCGGGCGACCCGGTGCTGCTGATGCTGGGCGAAGGCGCCGACCCCGCGCAGCTCGAGCTGATGCGCCACCAGATGGGGCTGGACCAGTCCCTGCCCGTGCAGTACCTCGTGTGGCTGCGCCACGCGGTGGCCGGCGACCTGGGCCTCTCGACCACCAACGGCCTGCCGGTGCTGCCGCTGATCTGGGAGCGTTTCCACGTCAGCGCGGTCATCGTGCTGGTCGCGGTGGCGCTGGCCTCGCTGATCGCGGTGCCCGCCGGGCTCGTTGCCGCCTGGCGCAAGGACAAGCCCGCCGACCTCGCCATCATCGGCGCGGCCACGCTGATGCTCTCGGTGCCCAGCTTCTGGCTGGGCCTGCTGCTGCTGATGTTCTTCGGCCAGTACCTGGGCTGGCTGCCGGTGGTGGGCTACGTGCCCATGTCGGAGAACTTCTCGCAGGGCGTGCTCTACGTGATCCTTCCCATCGCCACGCTGCTGCTGGTGGAGACCGGCGTGCTCACGCGCATGTCGCGCGCCAGCACCATCGAGATCCTGCGGCTCGAATACGTGACGCATGCACGCGCCAAGGGCGTGCCCGAGTCGCAGGTGCTGCGCCGCCACGTGCTGCCCAACGCCTTCAACCCGACGCTCACCATGATCGGGCTGATCCTCGGGCACCTGCTCAGCGGCATCGCGGTGCTGGAGACGGTGTTCACGCTGCCCGGCCTCGGCCGCCTGATGATCGACTCGATCTTCGCGCGCGACTACCCGGTGCTGCAGGGCTGCCTGCTGTTCACCGCGTGCATCTACGTCGTCATCAACCTGATCGTCGACATGTGCTACCCCCTCTTCGACCCGCGGGTCTCGGTGCAGTGACCAAGAAGTTCAAGACCCATACCCTCATCGGCGGCGTGCTCATCGCGGCGCTGCTGGCCACGGCCGTGGTGGCGGCCCTGTGGACGCCCTACAACCCGGTGGGCATCGACCTGCGCTCCAAGCTGCAGTCGCCCTCGCTGGCGCACTGGCTCGGCACCGACGAGTTCGGCCGCGACGTGGCCAGCCGCGCCATGCAGGGCGCTGCCACCAGCTGCCTGGTGGCGCTGCTCACGGTGACGCTGGCCACCGCCATGGGCCTGGTGGTCGGCGTGGTCGCGGGCTTCGTGCGCGGCTGGACCGATCGCGTGCTGATGGCCTTCAACGACACGCTGCTGGCCTTTCCGGGCCTGCTGCTGGCGCTGGGCGTGATGGTGATCGTCGGCGCCAACAAGTGGGGCATCGTGCTGGCGCTGAGCCTGGCCTACGCGCCCTCGGTGGTGCGCGTGGTGCGCGGCACGGTGCTGTCGCTGCGCGAGCGCGAGTATGTCGAGGCCTCGCGGATGATCGGCAACGGCGAGCTCTACACCATGTGGCGCCACGTGCTGCCCAACTGCATGGCGCCGGTGGCGGTGCTGGCCACCAGCATGTTCGGCTGGGTACTGCTGTCGGAAAGCGCGCTGAGCTTCCTCGGCCTGGGCGTTCCGCCGCCCGCGCCCACCTGGGGCAACATGCTCGCGAGCGCCCGGCCCTACATGGCCTCGGCCGTGTGGCTGTGCGTGGTGCCGGGCCTGTGCATCGCGCTCACGCTGCTGGGCATCAACCTGCTGGGCGAATCGCTGCGCGACCGGCTCGATCCACGGACGGAGAAGTCATGAGCGCCGCATCGAACCCGACCGTGCTGTCCGTCGAGCACCTGAAGATCGAGCTGCGCCACGGCACCCAGCCGCTGGTGCACGACCTGTCCTTCGAAGTGAAGGCCGGCGAGTTCCTGGCCGTGGTGGGCGAATCGGGCAGCGGCAAGACCATGGCGGCGCGCGCCATCCTGCAATTGCTGCCGCCGGGCATCTCGCAGACCGGCGGGCGCATCGTGTTCGACGGCGAGGACCTGGCCTCGCGCGACGCGAAGGCAATGCGGCCCATTCGCGGGCCGGGCATCGGCATGGTGTTCCAGGAGCCGATGGTCTCGCTCAACCCGGTGCACCGCATCGGCGAGCAGATGGCCGAGGGCCTGCGCATGCACACCCAGCTGCCGGCGGCGGAAATCCGCGCGCGCATCGTCGACATGCTGCGGCGCGTGCAGATCGCCGACCCCGATCGCTGCATGCACGCCTACCCGCACGAGTTCTCGGGCGGCATGCGCCAGCGCATCATGCTGGCCAGCGTGATGCTGCTGAAGCCGCGCCTGCTGATCGCCGACGAGCCGACCACCGCGCTCGACACGCTGAGCCAGCGCGAAGTGCTCGACCTGATGGTGGGCCTGGCGCGCGACAACGGCACCGCCGTGCTGCTCATCACGCACAACCTCGGCCTCGTGGGGCGCTACGCGCAGCGCGCCATCGTGCTGGAGAAAGGCCGGCTGGTCGAGACCGGCGATGTGCCCGGCATCCTGCTCGAGCCGAAGCAGACCTACACCCGCAAGCTGGTCGACGCGCTGCCGCGCCGGCAGGCCGCCAGGGCGGAAACCGTCGCACCGCAACAGCCGCTGGTGCAGGTGCGCGGACTGTGCGTGAGCTATCCGGGCGCGCGCACCGGCCTGTTCAAACGGCATCCTCCGATCCGCGTGATCGACTCGCTCGACCTCGACATCCACTCCGGCGAGATGGTCGCGCTGGTCGGCGGCAGCGGTTCGGGCAAGACCACGCTGGGCCGTGCCATCCTGCGGCTCGCGCCGTCGCACGCCGGGCAGATCCTGTTCCGCGGCGAAGACGTGCGCACCGCCGACCGCGCCGCGCTGCATCGCTTCAGACTGGCCTGCCAGCTGGTGTTCCAGGACCCGTTCTCCTCGCTCGACCCGCGCATGCGCGTGCAGGACATCGTGGCCGAGCCGCTGCGCCACCTGCCCCAGCTCGATGCGGCCGCGCGTGTGCGACGCGTGAAGGAAACGCTGGACGAAGTGGGCCTGGACGGCCTCGGCGCGCGCTACCCGCACGAACTCTCGGGCGGCCAGCGCCAGCGCGTGGCGATCGCCCGTGCCCTGGTACGCAGGCCCGCCTTCGTGGTGGCCGACGAACCCGTGTCCGCGCTCGACATGACGATCCAGGCGCAGGTGCTCAAGCTGTTCCAGAGCCTGCAGCAGCACCACGGCTTCGCCTGCCTCTTCATCAGCCACGACCTCGCGGCCGTGGAGCAGATCGCAGACCGCGTGATCGTGATGGAGCGCGGGCGCATCGTGGAACAAGGCGCGCGCGACGCGGTGTTCGACGACCCGCGGCATGCCTACACGCAGGCGCTGCTCGCGGCGACGCCCCGGCCGCTGGCGGCGCTGGATGCCGCCGAGGCAATGCCCGAAGCGGGACGGGCTTTCGCGTGATCGCGGATGGCACGGCGGCACAATCGTTCGCGTGCCACCCATTCGACACCACCTCCCCGCCGCCCTCCTCGCGCTGACAGTCGCGCTCGCCATGCCCGTGGTGCACGCTGCGGAGCCGGTGCTGCTCGTCACGTCGCCCGCCGCGCTGCAGGCCGCGGAGAAATCCGGCGCCGGCTTCGCGCGCTGGATGAACGGCGAGACGGCGCAGTCCGCCGATGGCGTCACAACCAACCAGGCGTTGATGCGTGCGCCGGCTTGGCGCTCGATCATCGAACCGCTGGGCGCCAGCCTCGCCGGCATCCAGCGGCGGGACAAGCAGGCCGGCGTCGGCGTCTCGCGCTATCCGCACCGGTTGTTCGACGCGCGCTGGCTCGCGAGCCCCGACGCCTTCTTCGAACTCGTTGGCGTGGCCAACCGCATGGACCGCAGGCCCTTCCAGGATGGCGCGTGCGGCGAGACACGGCTCGTGTACCGGCTGGCCTACCGCACGGCCGAGATGCAGTCGCGCCTGCCGATGACGATCAACGTCGAGCTGCGCGGCGATGCGCCCGATGCGAACGGCAGCTGCGCGAGTGCCGCGAAGCGCTGGCAGCCGCCGCAGGCCTCGATGACCGACGAGGCGCTGGGCCGCTGGCTGGTGTCCGCCGACGGCCCCCTGGCGCCGCGCCGTCTCGAGCACGAGCGCATCGCGCAGGTCACGACCAACCTCCAGAGCGTGCGCTGGCCTTCGGCGGTGCGGCCCGACCTGGGCGGCCATGCCGAATACATGCTGCGCGCCTTCCGCTGGAACGCGCCGGCGAAGCGCTTCGACGTGGCGCCGCTGGAGAACACGCCCGACGTCGCGAAGCTGAAGGCCAACGCCCCGCTGCGCAAGGAGCTGCAGCAATGGCTGCAGCAGCCCGCGAACCTGCGGGCGCTGGACGAAGCCACGTTGCGGATACCTGAAAAGTTCCTCGCGACCGAAGCGATCTCGGTCGCGCCGCGCGGACTCGAACGGCTGGCGAACCGACCCTTCGCGCAGGTCTTCGCGCCGGGCGAGTGGCAGGCCGTCGCGGGCAGCCGCACGCTGCAATCGCCGCAGGCCGTGCTGCGCCGCCTCGACGACCTGAGCTGCATGGGCTGCCACCAGAGCCGCGCGGTCGCGGGCTTTCACCTGCTGGGCGTGGACCGGCGCGGCGCGTCGCGCACGTTCACTACCGGCAACGCGCTCGCGGTGGCGCATTCGCCTCATGTGCAGGACGAACTTGCACGCCGCGGCACCTATGTGCAGGCGTCGCTGTCGACGCGGCGACCCGATCCGTTCCGCCCGCTGGCCGAGCCCGACGACGCCGGCACAGTGGCCGAGAAGCCCACGGTCGGCGCACGCTGTGAGCCCACGCGCATCTCCCAATCCGCCAACCCATGGCTGGACCGCGCAGAGAAGCTGCCTCGCATTTCCTGCGAGGGCCTCTTCTCCGTGTGCGAGAAAACGTCGGTCGGCTTCCCCGGGGGCATGTGCTCGGGCCCTTGCGATCCGAACGACAGGAACGGCACCTGCGGCGGCATCGCCATCCTCAGCGACTTCAACAGTTGCCTGGCCGCGAAGAAGCCTTTCGGCGAATGCCTTGCGAAGCACACGCGCCCCGGCAACCTGCGCAGCTGCTCGGCGCAGCAGGCGTGCCGCGACGACTACATCTGCGCGCAGGCCGAGGGCCAGCCCGAGGGACGCGGCGCCTGCATACCGCCCTACTTCCTGTTCCAGATGCGGGTGGACGGGCACTCCTGAGCAGCGCCCCTTTCGCCGTTCACTCGTTCACCGTGGGGCGCATCAGCCAGGCCGAGACCGCCGCCACCACGCCGAGCACCGCGACATAAACGCCCACCGGCACGATGCTCGAGTACTTCGCGACCAGCGTGGCCGCGATGATCGGCGCCAGCCCGCCACCGATGGCCGCCGCGAACTGGATGCCGATGGAAATGCCCGAGTAGCGCAGCTCCGCCGGGAACTGCGCGGCGTAGAGATTGGACTGCGGCGCGAACATCAGCGGGTAATTGAGCGACAGCGCCAGCACCATCGCCACCGTGTAGGCCGTGAGCGATCCGCTGCCGATGGCCTGGAAGAGCGGCACCGCCATCAGTGCCAGCAGCAGCCCGCCGAACACGTAGAGCCGCCGCGCTCCCACCTTGTCCGCGAGCCAACCGCTGGCCGGAATGGTGAAGACCATCGCAGCGGAACCGGCGATCAGCGCATGCAGCGCGTCGGAGCGCGAGAAGCCCAGCCGGCTGGTCGCGTACGAGATCGAGAACACCAGCACCGTGTAGATCAGCGTCACCTCGGCCAGCTTGCCGCCGATGGTCAGCAGCAGCGGCTTCAGGTGCGCCACCACGACCTCGCGCGCCGGCAGCACTGCCGTCTTGCGGTGGACCTTGACCTGCATGAACTCGGGCGACTCCTCCACCTTCATGCGGATGAACACGCCCAGCACGATCAGCACCGCGCTCGCGAGGAATGGCAGCCGCCAGCCCCAGCTCAGGAAGCTGGACTCGGGCAGTTGCGTGACCAGCGCGAAGGCACCCGAGGACAGCAGCACGCCGATGGGCGCACCCATCTGCGGCATGCTGCCGACCAGCGAGCGCCACTTGGGCGGCGCATGCTCCACCGCCATCAGCATCGCGCCGCCGAGCTCGCCGCCGAACGACAGGCCCTGGCCGATGCGCAGCAGCACGAGCAGCACTGCGGCCCACAGGCCGATCGACTCGTAGGTCGGCAGCAGCCCGATCAGCACCGTGCAGATGCCCATCATCAGCAGGCTCAGCGTGAGCATCGACTTGCGGCCCAGCCTGTCTCCGTAGTGCCCGAAGATGATGCCGCCCAGCGGACGCGCGAGCATGCCGCTCGCGAAGGTGCCGAAGGCCGCGAGCGTGCCGACAGTGGCGTCGAAGTTGGGAAAGAAGAGCTTGTTGAACACCAGCGCCGCGGCGGTGCCGTAGGCGAGGAAGTCGAAAGCCTCGATGGCCGTGCCGACCATGGTGGCGGCGCCGATCTTCCACACGCTCTGGTGCTTCTTTTCGGCGGTGCCCTGCAGCGGGGGCGCGATGCTGTTCATGGGCGATCCCCGGTGATCTGCCGCGCGAACATCGCGAAGCTGGCGTTGACGATGCTTCGCTGCAGCAGGAAGTCGTGCGACTCTTTTGCCAGCACCGGGTCCACCAGCTTGAGCCGGCCGTAGGCCGACTGCGCGATCAACTGGTTGCGCGCCGCGCGCTCGATGAGCACCGACATGTAGAGCGACTCCTCGATGCTCGAGGTGGCGGCCAGGAAGCCGTGGTTGGCGAGCAGCACGCAGCGCTTGCCGCCCAGCGCGGCCGAGATGATCTCGCCCTCGACGTCGGCGATCGGCAGGCCGGGCCACTCGGGCAGGAAGGCGCAGTCGTCGAAGAAGGGGGTGGCGTCCATGTGCGCGATCTGCAGCGGCTCACCGGTCATTGACAGTGCCGACACGTACGGCGGATGCGTGTGGATCACGCAGTTCACGTCCGGCCTGCGCCTGTAGACCCACAGGTGGAAGCGCACCGCCGGGTTGGGCACGCCGCGGCCTTCCAGCACGCGCAGCGAGTCGTCGATGCGCATCACCGATTCCGGGCGGATCTCGCCAAAGGCATGTGCGAGCGGCGTGGTGAGGAAAGTGCCGTCCGGCTGCCGCACGGTGACCTGTCCGGCCAGGGTTTCGGAGTGGCCCTCCTTCGCGAGGATGCGGCAGCTCAGCGCGAGCTTCTCGGCCTCGGTCCAGTTGCCATAGCTGAGGCCGTCGAGGGACGGTGCGGGGGTGTCGTGTCTTCCTGGGCTCGTGTCGCTCACGCTGTGGCTCCTGTGCGTTCGTGGGGGGTGCGGCCAATGTAAGAAGCAGCCCCTTGTTGGCTCTTGCGCCTGGGTGCACGCGCATTGATCCAGCGTGCCAACTAGTGGAAAGTCTTAGCCCGTGCGCAACGGATGGCTGCCTAGACTGCACCGGCCGCCCCGCCTGGCATGAAGCGTGCGGGCCGACGGCAGGAGCCCCACCCATGCACCACGACACGACAGCAGCCTCCGACCTGAGCTTCGCGCCCCGCTTCCGCTCGTTCTATCCGGGCGACGTGCAGGGCTACTCGAACGCGCTCGATTCGCTGGTCTATCCCGGCGAGCTCAGCGTGCGGGACAGCAACCCGAGCATGAGCCTCGAAGCCTGCCGCCTCGTGGGCGGCGGGCTGGCGATCAGCTTCTCGTCGACGCCGCTGGCGGTTCGCCATGACACTGCCCTGGCGTCCATCGGCGGCGCGGGCGACGTGCTTGCCATGATCGCCGTCGAAGGCGAAGGCACCATCGACCAGGGCGGGCGACGCATGGCCTTCCGCAAGGGCGACATCACTTTCCGTACGACCCGGCTCCCCTCGACCTGCACGCTGAACTCATCCGGCAAGCTGGTGATGCTGCGCGTGCCCTCCGACCGGTTCTTCGGCATCTATGCCGACCTGCACGATCGCTTCGTGCCCTCTCTCGCGCAGGCGGATTCGCGCCTGGCCGAGGCGGCGCGCTCGCACATGGGGCATGTGTTTCCGGGCTCGGCACAGGCTGCGCCGGCGCTTGCCTACTTTTCCGAGCAGTCCTTCGTTTCGCTGCTGGCCGCGGCCTACTGCGAATCCATCGATGACGATGCCGCCGACGGCAAGCGGCGCGAGCGCGACCGCTGGCAGCGGCTCGCAGCGTTCATCGAGGCGCACCTGGGCGATCCGGAGCTGTCCGTGGATGCGGTCTCGAGGGAGCTCGGCATTTCGAGGCGGCTCACGCATCGCCTGTTCGAGATGCAGCGCACGCAGTACGGCGCCTACCTGAAGATGCGTCGCCTGGAGCGCGCGAAGGACGAGCTGCAGAACCGGCGCCTCGATCACCTGAGCGTCTCGGAGATCGCCTATCGCAACGGCTTCGGCGATGCGAGCCACTTCAGCCGCAGCTTCAGGAGCCGGTTCGGCGTTCCGCCCGGGGCCTTCCGCAGATCGCCGGACTGAGACGGCTGCATGACCGCTTGACCGTGCGACAGAAAATATCGCTTGCCATTAGATCGCATGCGATCTAATATTCGCGCCATGCCAGCCAAGCGCTCCACCGCCCAACCCGCCGACGCCTCCGCGAGCAATCCGCTGGCGCTCGACGAGCAGCTCTGCTTCGCCGTCTACTCGACGATGCTGAGCCTCAACAAGGTGTATCGCGGCCTGCTGCGCGACCTGGACCTCACCTACCTGCAGTACCTCGTCATGCTCGTGCTGTGGGAAAAGGACGAGATCAACGTCTCCGAGATCTGTTCGCGCCTCGCGCTGGAAACCACCACCCTCACCCCTCTGCTCAAGCGGCTCGAAGCCCGCGGACTGATCCAGCGCGCGCGTTCCGCAAGGGACGAGCGCCAGGTCATCGTGTCGCTCACGGCCGATGGCCGCGCGCTGCGCACGAAGGCGCGCGGGCTGCCGGGTTGCGTGGCACAGGCCATGGAGCTTTCCCCCGACCAGATCGGCGCGCTGCGCACCCAGCTGCTGGAAATGCGCGCCAGCCTCGACAGGAACGCGTGATGCCCGATCGCTTTGCCGTTCCTGCTTTTTCCGGCCAAATACATCGCATGCGATATTAATTCATGCGATCTTTCGTACTCCATTCCTTCCCTCGACCCACGACCCAAAGCACAGCACCATGACCCCGGAACACGACCAGTCCCCAACCAACACCGCACCGACCCGCCGCAGCCTGCTGCTGGGCGGTGCCTCCGTCGCAGCCGGAGCCCTCATGGGCGCCGGCTTCTCAAGCGCGGCATCCGCCGCTTCCACCGCCGCGCCCGCATCGGGCGCGGCCCACGCCTCTTCGAAAGGAAAGCAACCCATGAGCAAGAACATCATCGTCACCAAGGACGGCACCGAGCTCTACTACAAGGACTGGGGCCCCAGCACCGGCCAGCCCGTCGTGTTCAGCCACGGCTGGCCGCTGAACTCGGACAGCTGGGAATCGCAGATGCTCTTCCTCGCATCGCAGGGTTTCCGCACCGTCGCCCATGACCGCCGTGGCCATGGCCGCTCGAGCCAGCCGTGGAACGGCAACGACATGGACACCTACGCCGACGACCTCGCCACCGTCATCGAGACGCTGGACCTGAAGAACGCCATCCTGGTCGGTTTCTCGACCGGCGGCGGCGAGGTGGCGCGCTACATCGGCCGCCACGGCACGAAGCGCGTGGCCAAGGCGGCCCTGATCTCCGCCGTGCCGCCGCTGATGCTGAAGACCGCCGCCAACCCCGGCGGCCTGCCGATCGAAGTGTTCGACGGCCTGCGCGCGGCACAACTGGCGAACCGCTCGCAGTTCTACAAGGACGTGCCCTCGGGCCCCTTCTTCGGCTTCAACCGCCCCGGCGCCAAGGTGTCGCAGGGCCTCATCGACTCGTGGTGGGCGCAGGGCATGCTGGGCGGCCACAAGAACACCTACGACTCGATCAAGGCCTTCTCGGAAACCGACTTCACCGAGGACCTGAAGAAGTTCGACGTGCCCACGCTCATCGTGCACGGCGACGACGACCAGATCGTGCCCATCGGTGCCGCCGGCCTGGCCTCGGCCAAGCTGGTGAAGAACAACAAGCTGATCGTCTACCCCGGCGCGCCGCACGGCCTGACCGACACGCACAAGGACAAGTTCAACGCCGACCTGCTGGCGTTCGCCAAGTCCTGATGCGTTGACGCACCGACCAGGAAACGAAGGGGCCCGCAGCGGCCCTTTTTTTATCGGACGGGGCGACCCGAGCTCTTAGTATTCGGGGCAAACAACACCAAGACCGAGGCCCCGATGGACATCTTCGAGAACGTGCTCGTCATGCTGGTCGCCGCCTGCCTGCTGCTGCAGCTCTCGCGGCGTCTCGCGCTGCCCTATCCATCGATGCTTGCGCTGGCCGGCGTGGCGCTCGGCGCAATGCCGTGGGTGCCGCATATCAGCCTCGATCCGCACCTGGCGCTGGCTCTCTTCATCGCGCCCGCGCTGCTCGACTCGGCCTTCGACACCTCGCCGCGCGAGCTGCGGCGCAACTGGATGCCGCTGGTCTCGCTGGTGCTGGTGGCGGTGCTGCTCACCACGGCCGTGGTCGCATGGGCCGGCTGGGCCTTCGCGGGGCTGCCGCTGGCTGCGGCGATCACGCTCGGCGCCATCGTCGCGCCGCCCGACGCGGTGGCCGCGGCGGCGGTGATGCAGCAGTTCCGCATTCCGCGGCGCACGCTGTCGATCATCAACGGCGAGAGCCTGCTCAACGACGCGGTGGCGCTGCTGGTCTTCGGCGTGGCGGTGTCGGCGGCCGGCGCGGCGCACGTGCCCATGTCGAGCTCGCTGCCGATGCTGCTGGTGGCGGTACCGGGCGGCGCGCTGGTGGGCTTCGCCTTCGCCAAGCTCAACCTGCATTTCGGCGCGCCGCTCTTCGCGGGCACGCGCTCGGCCATCATCTTCCAGTTCGTGATGACCTTCGGCGCGTGGATCGTGGCCGAGCGGCTGCACCTGTCGCCCATCATCTCGGTGGTGGCCTTCGGCATGACGCTGGGCCAGTTCGCGCCGAAGCGCCATGCGCCGCGCGACCGCGTGCATTCCTACGCTGTGTGGGGCGCGGTGGTATTCACGCTCAACGTGCTGGCCTTCTTCCTGATGGGGCTGCAGGCGCGCGGCATCCTCACGCGGCTGTCGGGGCCGCAGCTCGCCCACGCGCTGGAGTTCGCCGGCCTCGTGCTGGTGCTGGTCATCGCGGTGCGGGTGGCATGGGTGCAGGTCTACGGCGCGGCCATGCGCAGGTACAAGCTGGGCCTGATCGCGCGAGGACGCGACGTTCCCCTTCCGTCCAGGCGCATCAACCTGCTGATCGGCTGGTCGGGCATGCGCGGGCTGGTGACGCTGGCCACGGCTTTCGCGCTACCGGAGGACTTTCCGGGGCGCGACCTCATCGTGCTCGCAGCGTTCGCGGTTGTGCTGGGCACGCTGGTGATCCAGGGCTTCACCATCGGGCCGCTCATCAAGGCACTGAAGATCGCACCCGACGATTCGCTCGAAAGGGAGATCTCGCTGGCGCGCACCACGATGATGGATGCGGCGCTCGCCGCCCTCGAAGCCGAGCCCGGCGGCGAAGCCGCGGCGGTGCGCGAGGAGTACCGTGCGGCACGCACCCTGGCCCAGGACACGCAGCAGCCGCAGGCCAAGACCGCGCACGACCGGCTGCGCGCAGTGGCGATCCGCGCTCAGCGCCGCGCGCTCGATGCGCTGCGGCACGGCGGTCAGATCGAGGACGACGTCTACCACCAGCTCGAGGAAGAGATGGACTGGGCCGAACTCAACGCCATCCCGGCGAGCGACGTGCGGCTGCAGAGCGTCTGACGCGCACTGTTCCCCCTCCCTCCGGGAGAGGGAACAAGACCGTCAAACCTCCTCGTACCACCGGTCCTTCGACAGCATCACCCGGTGGTGCCCGTGCCCCGAGGGCATCATCGGAAAGCAGTTCTCCTGCGCCTCCACCTGCACGTCGAGAAAGAACGGCCCTTCGCTCGCGAGGCACTCGGCCAGCGCGTCCTCCAGCTCCGCCGGGTCGGACACCCGCCGCGCGCCCCAGCCGAAGGCCTTGGCCAGCGCCACGAAGTCGGGCAGCGCCTCGTTCCAGCTGTGGCTCAGGCGGTTGCCGTGGTTCAGCTCCTGCCACTGCCGCACCATGCCCATGTAGCCGTTGTTGCTCAGCACGAGCTTCACCGGCGTGCGGTGCTGCACGGCAGTGGACAGCTCCTGGATGTTCATCAGCACCGATGCATCGCCGCTCACGCACACCGTGAGCGCGCCGGGGTGGCCGATCTGCGCGCCGATGGCGGCGGGCAACCCGTAGCCCATGGTGCCCGCCCCGCCGGAGGTGAGCCAGCGGCGCGGGCTGTCGAAGCGAAGGTACTGCGCGGCCCACATCTGGTGCTGGCCCACGTCGGTCGACACGATGGCGTCGCGGCCGGCGATGGCCCGCTGCAGCGAGCTCATCAGCTGCTGCGGCAGGATCGAACCGGCCTTCGGCTCGAAGGCCAGGCAGTCCTCGGCACGCCAGCGCTCGATGCGCGCCCACCACGGTGCCAGGCGCTCCGGCGCGAAGCCTTCCGCCGGCAACAGCGCCAGCAGGCTCTCGAGGATCGCCGCGCAGTCGCCCACCATCGGCACGTCCACGCGCACCACCTTGTTGATGCTGCCGGGGTCGATGTCGATGTGGATCTTGCGGGCGTGCGGGCAGAACTCGTCGAGCTTGCCGGTCACGCGGTCGTCGAATCGCGCGCCGACGCACACCACCAGGTCGGCCTCGTGCATCGCGAGGTTGGCCTCGAGCATGCCGTGCATGCCCAGCATGCCGATGAACTTCGGGTCCGACGCGGGGAATGCGCCCAGCCCCATCAGCGTGAGCGTGCACGGCGCATGCATCAGGTTCACGAGCTTCGCGAAGGCTTCGCAGGCGGCAGGGCCCGAGTTGACCAGCCCGCCGCCGCCGTAGATGACGGGGCGGCGCGCGGTCGAGAGCAGATCGGCGGCGCGCTGCACCATGGCCTTCGGCGGCAGCGCCGTGCGGCTGGTGCGCAGGGCGCGCAGCGGCGCGGGCTCGGGGGCGTGGCCCAGGCGCTGGAACTGGATGTCCTTCGGCACATCGAGCAGCACCGGCCCGGGACGGCCGCCGGCGGCGATCTCCAGCGCCCGGCGCACCAGCGAGGGCACGTCGTCGGCCGAGCGCACCTGGCGGTTCCACTTGGTCACCGGGCGCGACATGCCCAGCGCGTCGCTCTCCTGGAACGCCTGCGTACCGATGACGGCGGTCGCCACCTGCCCGCTGATGCACAGCACCGGCACCGAATCGCTCATCGCATCCAGCAACCCGGTGATGGTGTTGCCCACGCCCGGACCCGAGGTGACCAGCACCACGCCCACGCGGCCCGTGCTGCGCGCATAGCCCTCGGCAGCGTGCACGGCCGCCTGCTCGTGGCGCACCAGCACATGGCGCAGCCGGGGTTCGCCGTGCAGCGCGTCGTACAGCGGCAGCGCCGCGCCGCCCGGGTAGCCGAAGATGGTGTCCACGCCGCACTCGACCAGCGTGTCGAGCAGGGCTTCGGCGCCGTTGCGGATCCTGGCCGGCGTCTCGGCATGGAGAGGACGGAGGGACGGAGATGACGTGGGGGGTAGGTCGAGCAGTCGCATGCCGTCAATTCTTCCGTTTCGGTCGCAGAATATGCATCTTTCTTTTGGCTCTTTAAGCTCGATTCATGAAAACCAATCGGCAAACCCCGAACGATGGCGAAGGATCTTTCGACAAGACCGACCTGGCGATCCTGCGGGTGCTCCTGCTCGACTCGCGCAAGACCCTGCAGGAGATCGGCAACGAGGTCGGCCTCTCGCCCACCAGCTGCTGGACGCGCATCAAGAAACTGGAGGCCACGGGCGTCATCAAGCGCTACACGGTGGACGTCGATCCGGCCAAGCTCGGCTATCACGACTCGGTGATCGTGCAGGTCACGCTCGAGAGCCACACCGACGAGACCCTCTACGACTTCGGCCGTACGCTCGCCACCATTCCGGAGATCCAGGAGGCCTACCTCGTCTCGGGCGACTACGACTACTACATCCGCATCGCCGTGCGCGACACGCGCGACTACGAGCGGCTGCTGCGCGAGAAGCTCTACAAGATCCCGGGTATCCGGCACAGCAAGTCGCACTTCGTGCTGCGCGTGCTGAAGGAAGCGAGCGTGCCGGTCATCTGAGCCAGTCCGCCGACCACGGCCGGGCCGAGCCCGGGCTCAGAGCCGGATCAGCTCCACCCGCCGGTTCTTCGCTCGCCCGGCCTCGCTGTCGTTGGGTGCGACCGGCTCCGAGGCGCCCGCGCCGCGCGTGGTGAAGCGACGGGGGTCCACGCCCGCCTTCACCAGTACCGCGATCACCGCCAGTGCCCGGCGTTTCGACAGGTCGTCGTTGTGCTTCGCTTCGCCCTGTGCGTCGGTGTGACCCACCACCGACAGCTTCAGCGGCGGGTTGTTGCGCATCAGCTTGGTCATCTCGTCGAGCGTGGGCTGCGACTCGGGGCGGATCACGTCCTTGTCGAGGTCGAACAGGATGCCGTAGAGATTGACGCGCCCCGTCTCCGCCAGGCTCTTCTGCATGGCCGTGGCGTCGAGGAACACGATCTTGTTCTCCTCCATCGCCTTGCTCTCCACCACCCGCACGAAGGCGTGGTTGCCGACGTCGGCGTTGTGCTCGGCCAGCGCGATGCTGGCGTAGACGGTGCCGGCGGGCCCGCTCTTCCTGGCCAGCAGGTAGCGGCCGCTCACGGCGAAATAGTTGCGCGCGTAGTCGCCGCGGCTGCCCAGGCGCGGCCATTCGGGGTCGTCGAAGGCCAGCGCGAAATCGTAGGGCGTGGTGGAGTCCCCGCTGCCGGGGCGCGGCTTGTAGCAGGAGGCATTGGCGGTGCCGCAGCTGAACACGATCTCGAAGCCCTTGGCCTTCAGGCTGGCCTCGTAGTTGCGCTGCACCTCGAGCAGCGAACGCTCCTTGGGCAGCCTGTACAGATAGAGCGTGACCCTGCCCTCGACCTTGAGCAGGTCCGGCTTGCCGCCGCCCCAGTTCTGGAACGGCTCCTTGATGAGGCCGACCTCGTCGTACGCCGACGCCTTGTAGCCGTCGAGCACCGAGCCTTCGTAGCGGCCGACCAGGGGATGGTCCTTGCCGGGCTCGGCGGCGAAGGTGAAGGCGCAGCCGCACAGCGACAGCAGGGTCACGCCGGCCAGGCGGACGAGGGAGACCATGAAGGCAGGCTGTTTCATCGGCAGGCCCGGACAGGAAATATGAAAAGGGAAAACCCGAGAAAGCGGAGAAGGCGGAGAAAGCGGGAGAAAACCCGACCCGCTCCATGCTAGGCAGCGACGCCGCCGCTGTGCATTCGACGGACGGCCTATGCCATGCCCACCCATCGCCTGCCTGCGCGCATCCCCATGGATCGCCGGAATATCCGGGCAGGGACATAATTGCGCCCGGCCGCCGGGAGCGGGGGCTCCGGCCCCGCCACAGCGGGCCGAGTGGCGTCGGCGCTGGGCTGACGCATCCAACAAGAGTGACGTCCAAGGCAGAAGCGATCTATGAAGCTGGGCAGCAAGAGCTGTTGGCGAGTCGGCCAGTTGATCGCGAAGTTGTTGCTGGCCGTCGCGCCGGCTCTCCTGCCATGCGCGAACGCCGCCGAGCCGGATGAGCCGGCCGGTCCGGCCGGCACGACACAGGCCTCCCCGCAGCGCGAAGGCGCGATCCACATCACCCGCGCCGAGCTGCTCTCCGTCGTTGGCACCGGCTACACCGCGCCCCCGCCACGCGTCGAAAACGCGAAGCTGCCCGCCGACGGCTGGAAGGCCATCGGCCTGCCTCACACGGTCGGGCGCGAACTGGTGCCCGACGGGGCCAGCGGCGCACGCACCGTCACGGACTGGTACCGCATCGACCTGAGCCGGATGGCGCCCTCGAACGAGCCGCGCCTGCTCTACCTGCCGCGATGGAAGACGCTGGGCCAGATCGCCGTGTACGGCGACGGCGCCCTGCTCTACCAGTCGCACGGCAGCCCCATCCACAACGGCTACAACCATCCACTGCTGCTGCCGCTGAACGCGACCGCCGGCACGCTGTCGCCACAGTCCGTACTGATCCGCGTGGACCGCCTGCGCAACAGCGGCAGCGGTTTCTCGACCCTGTGGGTGGGCGACGAAGCCTCGCTGAGCTGGCGCTACCAGCTTCGCCAGCTGCTCCAGGTACAGCTGCCGTTCATGGGCAGCGCAGCCTTCCTGGCGGTCGGCGCATTCGCGTTCGCGGTGTGGCTGGGCAGGCGGCGCGAATCGCTCTACCTGCTGTTCTTCGCCATCTCGGCGATGGCTTTCCTGCGCACGCTGCACTACTACGCGGGCGGCAGCTACATCCCGATCTCGGACGACTGGTTCGAGTGGATGACCGTCTCCAGCCTGCTCTGGCTGATCATCCTCATCCACCTGTTCCTGCAGCGCCTTCACCAGCAGCCCTCGGTCTGGTTGACGCGCATCTCGATCGGGCTGGTGCTGGCCTGCAACATCACGACGCTGCCCCACCTGTCGACGAAGATCGTCAACCTCTACCTGTTCACGCCGCTGCTCAATCTGGCGGTACTGCCCGTCGCGGTGCTGATCTTCACCGTCAACCTGCGCAAGTCGCTGCGCACGCAGCTGACCGAGGGGCAGCTGGTGGCGGGCTGGACGGTGTTCGCGGTGGCGCTCACCTCCTACGACGGGCTGCTGCAGAACAACCTCGTCAGCCCTGAGAGCGTGTACATGTCTCCGTACGCGATCATCAGCCTGTTCTTCGTGTTCTCGTACATCATGTTCCAGCGCTACACCGGTGCCTTCGCCGAGGTGGGCCGGCTGAACAAGGGCTTGGCCCAGCGCCTGCAGGCTCGCGAGGCCGAGCTGGAGCAGAGCTACCAGCGGCTGCGCGTGATCGAGAACCAGAACATGCTCAACGCCGAGCGCCGCCGCCTGATGCAGGACATGCACGACGGTCTGGGCTCTTCGCTCATCAGCGCGATCCGCTCGGTGGAAAGAGGCGCCATGACCGAGGCCGAGATTTCCCGCGTGCTGAAAGGCTGCATGGAAGACCTGCGGCTGGTGATCGACTCCATGGAAAGCGTGGAGGCCGACCTGCTCCTGCTGCTGGCGACCATGCGCTTCCGCCTCGCGCCGCGCATCGAGAGCGCGGGCATCACGCTGCAGTGGGAAGTGCAGCCCGTGCCCAGCCTCCCCTGGCTCGACCCGGACGGCGCGCTGCACATCCTGCGCATCGTGCAGGAGTGCGTGGCCAACGTGCTGCGCCACACCCGGGCCACCACCATCTGCGTCAGCACCGCGACGGTCGACGACGGCGTATGCGTGGTCGTCGAGGACAACGGCGGGGGCTTCGACTTGCAGGAAGCCATGCGCCGTGGCGGCCGGGGCCTGCGCAACCAGCAGCGCCGCGCGCATGCGATCGGCGGCACGGTGGGCTGGCAGTCCGGCGCCAACGGAACTCGCTTCACGCTCTGGCTGCCGCTGCACCGCAAGGCCGAGACCGACAAGGCGGCCATCAGCACCTTCTGAGAAGCAGCAGCCGACTCAGAGGCTCGCGACGATCTGCTCGCGCAGCCATCTGTGGGCCGGATCGCGGTGCCGGCGTTCGTGCCAGAGCATCGCCATTTCGTAGCCCGGCACCTCCAGCGGCGCCTCCACCACGCGCAGCCCGGTCGCGCCGCGCGCCAGTCGCTCGGGCAGCATCGCGACCATGTCGGTGGCGGCCAGCGCCGACATCATGAAGAGAAAGTGCGGCACCGACAGCACCACGCGCCGCGCCAGCCCCCGTTCGGCGAGCGCCTCGTCGGTAGGCCCCGCGAAGCCGCCGCCGGCGAGCGAGACCACCACGTGCTCCAGCGCGCAGAACTGCGCGAGCGTCGGCCGCCGTTTCAGCCGCGGATGGCCCGCACGCCCGACCAGCACATAGCGCTCGTGGAACAGCACGCGCGCGTGCAGGCCGGGCGGCGCGCCCACGCTGGTGTGGAAAAACAGGTCGATCTCCCCGCTCTCGAGCTGCCGCGCCATGCGCGAAGGCACGGCCTCCACCACCGCCAGCCGCGTGTTCGGCGCGGCGGCGCGCAGCCCGGCCAGCGCCGGCAGCAGGATGGCCGACTCGGCGTAGTCGGCCGCGGCAACGCGCCAGGTGGTGCTCGCCTCGGCGGGGTCGAAGGGGCGCGTCGGCGCCACCGCACGGCCCAGCGCCTCCAGCGCCTCGCGCAGCGGCTCCCGCAGTTCATCGGCTCGCGCGGTGGGCCGCATGCCGCGCTGCGCGGGCAGCAGCAGCGGATCGCCGAACACCTCCCGCAGCTTGGCCAGTTGCACGCTCACCGAGGGCTGCGACAGGTTCAGCCGCTCGGCTGCGCGCGTCACGTTGCGCTCGGCCAGCAGCGTGTCGAGCGTGACCAGCAGGTTGAGGTCGAGGCGGCTGAAATTGTTCATGGCAATTCCTGGAATTCAGACTATTCATTTCCAATATATCGCCACGGAGCCTAACCTGAGGACATCTCCACTCGAATCCTCCTGAAATCATGAATGTCCTGCTGGTACTCGCCCACCCCGAAACCGCTTCGCTCAACGGCTCGCTCCACCGCTTCATGCTCGAACGCCTGACGGCCGCCGGGCATTCGGTGCGCGTGTCCGACCTGTACGCCATGCGCTGGAAGCCGGCGCTCGATGCCGACGACTTTCCCGCGCGCGACACCGCCGCGCGCTTCGACCCGGCCCTCGATTCGCAGCAGGCCTTCGAGGCCGGCACCCAGACCGCCGACATCGCCGCCGAGCAGGAAAAGCTGCTCTGGGCCGACGCGGTGATCCTGCAGTTCCCGCTCTGGTGGTACTCGATGCCCGCCATCCTCAAGGGCTGGATCGAGCGCATCTACGCCTACGGCTTTGCCTACGGCGTCGGCGAGCATTCCGACACGCACTGGGGCGACCGCTTCGGCGAAGGCGTGATGGCCGGCAAGCGCGCCATGCTGGTGGTCACGACCGGCGGCTGGGCCTCGCACTACGCGCCGCGCGGCATCAACGGGCCGATGGACGACCTGCTCTTCCCGATCCACCACGGCATCCTCTACTACCCCGGCTTCGACGTGCTGCCGCCCTACGTGGTGCATCGCACGCACAAGGTCGACGAGGCCGCCTATGCGCGCATCACGGACGAACTGGGCCAGCGGCTGGACACCCTCTTCACCGCCGACCCGATTCCCTTCCGCCGCCAGAACGCGGGCGACTACGAGATTCCCGCGCTCACCCTGCGCGAGCACATCGCACCGGGCAGGACGGGCTTCGCGGCGCACACCGCCTGAAGCAAATGCCGGCAGCGCTCGTGCCGGCACATCTCCAACCTGCCTCCTGTAGGTCGCCGCAAATCACACGCCAAAGATCACAACGACCAGCACGATGGCGAAGTCCAGTGCAAGGATGCCGACGATCACCATGAGCACTGCAAAAAGCGCAAGATACATGACGCGCCTTGGAATGCTCGGGGTAGACGGCACGCAACGCCAATAGATCCAGAGGCCCCACAGGATCATTGCCGTCCACGCAAGCGGAACAGGCAACCAGTCGGTGATGATGGTCGGATAGACCGTCCTGGCGAGCACCGAGGTCAACACACCGATGACAGGAAACGCGACAGCCCAGAGGGCGACGCTCAGAGCAAGTCGCCAACCGACTTTCACCGCAGGGCCTCGCCCTTGAAGAAATGCAGGGGCATGGGCTCTTCCCAACCGGGCATCTGATAGCCGGCTACCTTGAGTTCCGGCACATACCCCATCACGCTGCGAAGCAATGCAGCGAGATACGAGCTGCTGTTGTACTCACCGGGGTTCATCCTCTCGCCTCTCACCTTTGCCGGGAAGCTGTACGGGGAGACATAGCTTGCAAAGTTCAACGCCCGCTTGATCAGCTCCTGCGCGAATGTTTGACGGCTCATACCGCTTGGAGGGTCCAACGGGATCCGGATGAGTGCTTCAGCGGGCAACTGGTTTGCATAGATGTTGGTCCTGATTCGCAGGACATTGCGCAAGCCCGCTTCTCCATATGTAGGTTGTCCATCGATTACGGTGATACCGCTGTAAGCATCATCGATCACCAGCGAGATGTGCAGGCTCGGATTGGGTCTGCTCATCTTACCGATGAAGCCTGCGGCAATCCGCCCATAGAGAGTGAAGGTCGGCTCGGAATGCTGAGCTCGCCCCACCGAATTGATTTCAGTCGACATGATCCCCCCTTTTTTTGATAGGCACGCCTTCCGGCGAGCCCATCAATTGGAGGACACACGCATTGCAGTGATAAGTCGATATGAGCCCGCAGTTCGACTGGTCGACCCCTCCAGGGATCCAACCAGTGCGTGCATCGCAGCAGATGCCCGAGTCTCAGGGCAACACGGGATTGGCCACCGCATTCGCGATGGCCGAGTCCGCATCAACGCGCAGCATGAAGCGCTTCGCCACTAGGTCGTTGGCGGCCGCAGTCACCGCCGCCACATAGCCCGCCTGGTCCGTGTAGCGCTCCTGCAGCGAAGGACGCGGGTCACTGCCACGCAACGCGGCGGTCTTCGCGAGCGGGAAGTACGAGCCGAACAGGCCCGCCTGGTCGATGCGCCCGGGCACGCTCGTGTAGTTCCAGCCGGTGTTCGTGCCCAGCGGTACGGCCACGTCGAGGCTGCGGATGCCGGCGATGTCGTTGCCGTCGGCGTCCACCTGCGGCACCAGGATCGCGTAGTCGCGGCCGAGGTAGGCCGGCGGCACCTGCGTGGCGATGCCGCTCTCGTCCTGCGGCCGGTAGTTCGGGCCCCAGTCGAGCAGCGAATAGTTGTTGACCAGCCCCGTGTAGCTCACGCCCGGAATGGCCGGAAACTTGACCTGCTGCGGGCGCACCAGCGTGGCGTCGGCGATCTTCGGCACCTGGCTGTCGGGCGGCGTGGTGCCCTTGACGACCCAGTCTTCCAGGTTCTGGTACAGCGCGCGCACCACAGGGATCACGCCTGCATTGCCGTTGGTTGCATAGAGCGCGCTGGCGCTCGCGCCCGGCAGCGATGCCAAGCCCAGCAGATGGTGCGTGCTGGCGTAGTAGTAGACGCGCGCGTTGGCGGGCTGCACGAGGTCGATCGTGCCCCAGGCGTCGGTCAGCAGCGGCGAGCCCTGCAGCACGTAGAACTCGGTGCCGCTGAAACCGATGAAGAGCTTGGGGCAGGTGCCGCTCGCCTCGCAGCGCGACAGGATGCCGCCGCGGCGCTGTGCCACGTCGTCCACGTAGTCCTTCGAGAGGCCGCGCGTGCCGGCCTGTCCGAAGGCCGTGTGGTCGGCACGCACGCCGCCACCGCCGCCCGGAATGGAAAAGCGCATGTTGATGTTCGTCTGCCGCGCCGCGATCTGCGCGAACACGCCGTCGAACACCTTCTGGCCCGCGCGGTCCTCGTTGAAGCCGAGGTGCACGAAGGTCTTCATGAAGTTGCCGCACTGCGAGACGCCGGAGGCGATCGTGTTCTTTATCGCAGCAGCCACCGGGTTGGCCGTGCCAGCCGAGTCGCTCGCGTCGCGGTGGAAGAAGGTGATCATGTCGCGCAGCGCCGCGAGGCCCAGGCCCATGACCTTCGGGTCCTTCGCGACGTAGACCAGCTCGTAGAGGTAGGCCGGATCCCACTTGTCCTTCAGGCACACGTTCGTCTCGTCGGGCGTGCCGGGGAACGGCGTCGCGGCGCTGCACTTCGCAAACTTCCAGTCGCTCGCCGGGATGAGCTGCCGTGCGTCGTCCTCGTTGATGCGGCGCGTGAGCACATAGCCGGGCTTGGTGTTGTCGAGGCTCGCGGTCGCGTAGGCCTGCATCGCGGCATTGAACGGACCACCGGGCAGCGGCAGCGAATCGTTGGTGGCGGCGGTGGGCAGCAGCTCGGCCCGATAGGTGCCGGTGATGCTGCTGCCGTCGGCGTTCTTCGCGACCGGCACCTTCAGCGTGAGCTTGCCGGTGGCGGCCGGCACGTCGCCCTGCCATGCGGCCGTGAGGAACACATAGCCGCGCGAGGCGAAGTACGGATCGAGGTTCACGATGTTGCCGCGGTTCGGCGCGTCGTAGCGCAGCACGCCGCTGGCCTTGCTCATGTCCTTGGGCTTGAAGAGCACGAAGTCGGACGTGTACTCGACCTTGCCGTTGGCGTTGAGCGGCGCGAGCTGCAGGTCCTGGATGATCGCGTTGCGCGCGTCCTTCGGGTCGACCTCTCCGGTGAAGGTGCCGCTGATCTTCTCGTAGGCACCGACGCTGCCGAAGGTGCCCGGCACGTCTTCCGTCGCGGTGATCGCGAGCTTGTATTTCGGTGCCGATGCGGCCGCCGGTGGTGTCGCGGCCGGCGGCGTGGTGGCGGACGGCAGCAGCAGGCCGCCTCCTCCACCGCCGCTGCCGCCGCAGCCGCTCAGAAGAAAAAGGGCGGCCGAAGCCACCGTGGCAGCCCCGAGGCTCCAGCGTTTCATGGTTTGTCTCCTTCGTTGTGTGTCTTTGTCTGCGTGCGGCGCCGATCCCCGCTACGGCGCGCAGGCGGCTACTCGGCCTCGATGCCGGCGGCCTTCACGATGCGGCCCCACTTCTGCGACTCGCCAGCCTGGAACTTCCCGAGTTCCTCGGGCGAGCTGGTGAACACCTCGGTGCCGGTCGGCTCATAGAAGGCAGTCTTCGCGGCCTCGCTCTTCGCTGCCTTCACCAGCAGTTCGTTGAGCCGCTTCACCACGGCCGGCGGCGTCTTCGCGGGCGCGTAGGCCGCGAACCAGTAGCCCATCTCGTAGCCCTTGACGCCCGCCTCGGCGATGGTGGGCACGTCGGGCGCGAGTGCCGAGCGCGTGGAACTGGAGAAGCCCAGCGCACGCAGCTTGCCGGCCTTGACCTGCGGCAGGCCGGTGGCGGTGTCGGTGATCATCATGTTGATCTGGCCGCCCAGCAGGTCGGTCACGGCGAGCGTGTTGCTCTTGTAGGGCACGTGCAGCAGCTTGATGTCGGCCATCTGCTGCAGCAGTTCGCCCGCCATGCGGCTCGACGAGCTGCCGCTGCCGAAGCTGTACTTGCCCGGCTCCTTCTTCGCCAGCGCGATGAACTCGGCCACGCTCTTCGCGGGGAACGTGGGGTTCACCACCATGATCTGCCCGCCCTTGCCCAGCGCGGCGACGGGCGAGAAGTCCTTCACCGGGTCGTAGGGCAGCTTCTTGAACAGGTGCTCGTTGGCCGCGTGCGTGGTGTTGGTGGTGATGAGCACCGTGTAGCCGTCGGCCGGCGCCTTGGCCACGTTCTGCGAAGCGATGAAGCCGCTGGCGCCGGCCCTGTTGTCGATGACCACGGCCTGCTTGGTCTCGGCGGTGATCTGGGTGCCGAGCGCGCGGGCGATCTGGTCGGTGGCGGTGCCCGCCGCGAACGGCACGACGAAGGTGATGGGCTTCTCGGGAAAGGCCTGCGCATGGCCCAGCAGCGGCGCCAGGGCCAGGGCAGCAGTCAGCACAGTGAGGGGGAATCGCTTCATTGTCTTGTCTCCGTATGGAATCGCTTGGCAAAAGAAAAGGAAAAGGGTTGCGGCTACGGCCCGGCCAGCAGCGGCACCAGCTCGCGCGGCACGCGCACCGGCATGTCGAGCAGCAGGAAGGAAAGCGCCTTGCCGTGCGCGTCGAGGTTCAGCGCGTCGTTGACGCCGCCGTCGAGAACCGCGTCGAGCACGAAGTTCATTGCATGCAGCTTCGGCAGCAGGAAGCGCTGCACCTGCGAAGGCGAGCGGTGATGGAACTGCGCCGCCACGCGCTCCGGCGTGATCTGCTCGACCAGCACGGGATAGAGCCGCGCGTGCCAGGCGATGACGCTGATGTTGGATCGATCGCCCTTGTCGCCGGTGCGGCCGTGGGCGGCGCGGTACAGCGGCACTTCGACGGTGTCTGCGATGTCGTTCATGCCAGTTCCTCCTGCGGGATCAGCTCGAAGCGCACCGGTATCGCCTCGCGCGGCAACAGGCACGACAGTGTGTTCAGCCTGGGCGTGAGCGCGGTGCGCACGCCGCCGCCGCCCGCCGGGCCGCAGGTGTAGAGCGCCATCACCTCGCGAGCCAGCCGCTCGGCCTGCGCGCGCTCCGTGTGCGAAGCCGCGATGCGCAGGCGCACGTCGCGCAGGCCGGCATCGGGCGTATCCGCCAGCGCACGGCCGGCGTCGTCGCCGAAGATGCTCAGGGCGCCGATCAGGTCCACGCGCAGCGAGAGGCCTTCGAGGCGCTTTCTCAGCACCTCCGCCGCGAGCCGCGCACGGGCCTCGGCGCGCGGGCCTGCATAGGAGATTTCGCCCTCCGCCAGCCAGCCGCCTTCATGGCACACGTTGACCTTGTAGCGGTCGGGCCGCGCGTGGCCTCGCACGCCGGAAAGCGCCACCCGATCGGCTCCGTCGAGCGCGTGCACTTCGGCTTCGGAGATGTCGGCGACCACGTCGGGCGTCAGGTAGGCGGCCGGGTCGTGCACCTCGTAGAGCAGCTGTTCCTTCACCGTCGCCTCGCTCACGAGACCACCGGTGCCGTCGGCCTTGCCGATGGTGCAGCGGCCGTCGGCATCGATCTCGGCAATCGGGAAGCCCACTGCCTCCAGGCCCGGCACGTCCTTGTAGCCCGGGTCGGCGAAGTAGCCGCCGCACACCTGCGCGCCGCATTCGAGCAGATGGCCGGCCATGGTCGCGCGGCCCAGCCGGTCCCAGTCGTCGCAGCGCCAACCGAAGTGCGACATGGCAGGGCCGACGGTCAGTGAAGGATCGGCCACGCGGCCGCACACCACGATCTGCGCACCCGCATCGAGCGCGGCCGCGATCGGCTCGGCGCCGATGTAGGCATTGGCGCTCACGACGCGCAGGCCCTCCATGCGTGCCCCGAGCGCTTCGTCAAGCAATGCGCGGTGTTCCGGGCCCGACAGGTCGTCGCCCTCCACCACCGCGATGCGCGGCGCGCCCGCACCGAGTTCGCGCGCCATGCGGGCGATGTGCCGGGCGGCGGCGCGCGGATTGGCCGCGCCGAAGTTGCTCACGATGCGGATGCCGTGCGCCAGGCAGCGTGCGAGCACGGGCCGCAGCATGGGGTCGAGCAGCGGCTCGTAGCCCGCCTCGGGGTTGTCGCGGCGGCGCAGTTGCGCCAGAGCGAGCGTGCGTTCGGCCAGCGTCTCGAAGATCAGGAAGGCGCGCTGCCCTGCGGGACCGCTGGCCAGGCGCGCGATCAGCGTGTCGACCACCGGCCCGGCGGCGTCGGTGCGGTCGCCAGAGAAACCGGCGGCGCAACCGATCAACAGCGTGGGCGGAACATTCGGATTCATCGGCGTGCACTGTAGGCAGCACGGGGTCATCCGTAAAATCGAAAATCCGGATCGATTGATCCGCTTTTCAAATAACAAGAGAGACATCATGAGAAAGACGCCCGACCTCTCCACGCGCCAGCTGCGTGCCTTTCTCGCGCTGGCCGAGCACCGCAACTTCACGCGCGCGGCGCAGGGCAGCCATCTCTCGCAGCCCGCCTTCAGCGCGCTGATCCGCACGCTGGAAGACGCCGTCGGCACCCGCCTGTTCGACCGCGACACGCGCAGCGTGCAGCTCACGCCCGAAGGCCGGCTGTTCGAGGGGTCGGCGCGCCGGCTGCTCGACGACATGGGCAGCGCCATGGGTGACCTGGCCGACCACGTGGAGCGCCGCAAGGGCCGCGTGCGCGTGGCCGCCCTGCCTTCGCTCGCGGCCGGCTGGCTGCCCACCGTGTTCGCGGAGTTCATGCAGGCCTGGCCAGGCATCCGCATCGACCTGGACGACGCACTCTCCGACGCCTGCATCGCCCTCGTGCGCAGCGGCCAGGCCGACTTCGCGCTTGCCGCATCCGGCGCCGGCGGCACCGCCGACAGCGACCTGCGCGCACGCAAGCTCTGCACCGACCGCTTTCATCTGGTGTGCCGCGCCGATCATCCGCTCGCGCACGAGCCGCGCCTGACGGTGAAGAAGATCGCGCCTTACCCCTTCATACAGATGGCGCGCAACAGCAGCGTGCGACAGGCGCTCGACGCGGCCCTGCATCCGCAGAGGCTGAACGCTGTGTTCGAGGTTGAGCACCTGGCCACCGTGATGGGCCTGGTCGAAGCCGGCCTGGGCATCAGCGTGGTGCCCGCGCTCACGCTGTTCCACTTCCAGCGCGAGACGCTGGTGACGCGCCCGCTGCCCCTGCCCTCGCTCACGCGCACGCTCTACGTGGTGCAGCGGCGCGAAGGCAGCCTGTCGGTGGCCGCGCAGACGCTGCACGACCTGATCGTCGAGCGGCTCGGTTCGCTGCGGCTGGACTGAAGGCCGGCGTCGCGCCGGGCGCCCGGCCATGCCGAAAAGCGATATCTCCCAGTGCGAACGCGATCTTGCCGGTGGCCGCACCGGCGGGAATAGTCCGGGTTGGCGGCGCACATGGCCGCCCGCAAGTTCAAAGGAGACCCATGAGACATTCCCGCCGCGGCTTCACCGGCCTGATGCTGGCCCTGGCCGCCGGCCTGCGCGCATCGCCATCAGCGCTCGCCGCTCCCCTGTCCTCCCGTCCGATCCGCCTGGTGGTGCCATTCGGCGCCGGCGGCGTGGCGGATCTTGTCGCGCGCAGCGTGGCCCAGAAGATGTCCGAGTCGATGGGCCAGAGCATCGTGGTCGACAACAAGCCCGGCGCGGGCGGCGTGGTGGCCTCCGACACCGTGGCCAAGGCGCCGCCGGACGGCCACACGCTGCTGCTGATGTCCAACGGCAATGCCGTGAGCGTGGGCCTGTTCAAGTCGCTGCCCTATGACACGCTGAAGGACTTCGCGCCAGTCTCCACGCTCGGCTACTTCGACATGGCCGTGCTCGCCGCGAACGACAGCAGGTTCAAGAGCTTCGCCGACCTCGTGGCTCACGCGAAGGCCCATCCGGGCAAGCTCAACATCGGCACCATCAACGTCGGCAGCACGCAGAACCTGGCCGGTGAACTGCTGAAGACTTCGCTGGGCATCGATGCGCAGGTCGTGCCCTTCAACGGCACGCCGGCCGTGGTGACGGCGCTGCGCGGCGGGCAGGTCGACGTGGCGGTGGAAATCCTCTCGCCCGTTCTCTCGCAGATCGAAGGCAAGGCGCTGCGCGCGCTGGCGGTCATGGGCGAGAAGCGCTCGCCCAGCCTGCCGGACGTGCCGACGGTGGCCGAAAGCGGCACGCCGGGCTTCCAGGTCGCATCCTGGAACGCACTCGCCGCGCCCGCGAAGACGCCACCCGACGTGATCGCCCGGCTGAACCAGGAGGCGCGCAAGGCGCTGGATTCCCCCGAAGTCCGCAAGCGCCTGCAGAACCTCGGCGTGGAGCCGCGCGGCAGCACGCCGCAGGAACAGGCGCGGCTGCTCGACAGCGAGATCCGGCGCTGGTCGGGCGTCATCCAGCGCGCCGGCATTCCCAAACAGTGAGCAACACCTTGATGAAGACCATCGCCCCGCCCCATCCGAACCCGAGCCGCCCCACCTTCCGCCTGCCCGCCGGCGCTTGCGACGCCCACTGCCACGTGTTCGGCCCCGGCGACGTGTTTCCGTACTCGGACAACCGCCGCTACACGCCGCCCGACGCACCCGCTGCGAAGTTGCGCGCCCTGCACGAGCTGCTGGGCATCGAGCGCGTGGTGCTGGTGCAGGCCAGCGTGCACGGCCACGACAACCGCGCCATGCTCGACGCCATCGCGCAGTCGCCGGACGCCTATCGCGGCGTCGCCATGGTGGGCGCGGGCATCTCCGATGCCGAACTCGCCGGGCTGCACAAGGCCGGCGTGCGCTCGGTGCGCTTCAACTTCGTGCAGCACCTGGGCGGCGCGCCCGACCTGCCGACGGTGCTTCGCATGGCCGAGCGCATTCGCCCGCTGGGCTGGCACCTGGTGCTGCACCTGGACGCGGAAGACCTGCTGACGTATCGCGCCTTCCTCGACACGCTGCCAGTGCCCTTCGTCATCGACCACATGGGCCGCACGATGGTCGAGCACGGCCTCGGCCAGCAGGCCTGCACGATGATGCTGGAGCTGATGCGCGACGAGCGCGCCTGGGTCAAGGTGAGCGGCGCCGAGCGCATCTCGCAGACGCTCTCGACGCAGGGCCAGCCCTATGCCGACGCCGTGCCTTTCGCGCGCCAGCTGATCGAGGCTGCGCCCGACCGCGTGCTGTGGGGCACCGACTGGCCGCATCCCAACGTGCGCGAGATGCCCGACGACGGCAAGCTGGTCGACCTGCTGCCGCTCTTCAGTGACGACCCGGCGCAGCTTCGCAAGCTGCTGGTCGACAACCCGACGCGCCTGTACTGGTACGACTGAGCGCCTCGCCGCTCACCGCTTCCACTGACCGATACCGCTCCCACGCCACGGCCCCCCGTGGCGTGCGGCAGCACGCGCCTGCGCCACTGCAGGCCACGAGCCACAGAAAACCAACGAGGAGACAGACGACATGAGAAGACTTTCCCGCCTTCCGGCACTCTCGAAGCGCACGGCCTTGCGCACGCTGCCGGCGCTGGCCCTGTGCACCGCCACGCATTCGGCGTGGGCACAGGCCGCCGATGCATCCAGCGTGCAGATCTACGGCCTGCTCGACGCCTTCGTCGGATCGATGAAGCGCAGCGACGAACCCGGCCGCACGAAGCTTCTGGGCAGCGGCGGCATGACGACCGCCTACTGGGGCGTGCGTGGCACCGAGAGCCTGGGCGGCGGGCTGCAGGCGCAGTTCGCGCTGGAGAGCTTCTTCCAGACAGATTCCGGCACCTTCGGGCGCAACAGCACCGATCCGTACTTCTCGCGCAACGCGTGGGTGGGCCTGGCGGGCGGCTTCGGGCAGGTCTCTCTCGGCCGCCAGACCAACCCGATGTTCGTGGCCAGCGGAGCCTTCAACCCCTTCGGTGTCTCGCTGCAGTTCTCGCCCGTGATGCTTCATACGTGGCAACCGACGTACAACCGCGCCGTGCTCGGCGACAGCGTGTGGAGCAACGCCATCCAGTACACCTCGCCCACCTTCGCGGGCCTGCGCGCCAGCCTGCTCTACGGCATGGGCGAGGTGCAGGACCGCGAGGGCATCCGCAACCTGAACCTCACGCTCAACTACGCGGCCGGCCCGTTCGCCGCGGTGGTGTCGGTGCAGCAGGCGAAGACCGGCCCGGGATTCACCGCGACCATCGGCCGGCAGGATGCGGCGCTGATCGGCGCCTCCTACGACTTCAAGGCCGTGCAGCTCTACGGCCAGCTGCAGCGCACCCGCACGCCCGACATCCGCACCACCGCCGACACCGCGCAGCTGGGTGCGGCCGTGCCGGTGGGTGCCGGTCGCTTCCTGGCCTCGGTGGCGCGCACGGAGCGCAAGGTCACCGGGAGCCCCGGGACGCAGCGGACCACCTGGGCACTAGGCTACGACCACTTTCTGTCGAAGCGCACCGACCTGTACGCGGTCTACATGCGCGACAGGCTGACCGGCTTCTCGGGCAGCGGCAGCATGGGCGTCGGCATGCGTCACCGCTTCTGATCCGCGCTCTCCACGGGCGCCGTGGCGTTCGCGCCCAGGTGCTGCCCGACCAGCTCGCGCAGCAACTCCCCCATGGCGCGCTGCGTGCGCGTGACCGGCCGCTGCGAGCTCGCCGCCAGTGCGAGCCGGCTTCGCAGCACCGGCTTGACGATGGGCCGGATCGCATAGCGCCGCGAGCGCTCGGCGATGGCGACGGCATTGCGCGACAGCACCGCGTGACCGGCACCGTCGGCCACCAGCGCGAGGATCGCCGCGACGCCGTCGATCTCCAGCGCGATCTGCGGCCTGCGGCCGATGGCGGCGAGTTCGGCCTCGACCAGCATGCGGATCGCGTTGGGCCGGGTCGGAATCACCAGTTGCTGCTCGGCCAGCTGGTGCAGCGCCAGCGGTGCGCCGCTTCGCTTCGCGCCCGAGCCCTTGGTGGCGCTGACCAGGAACAGGTCTTCCTCCAGCACCGTCTCGCTGTCCACGTCAGGCGAAGGCTGCGGGTTGTAGAGCAGCGCGATGTCGAGCCGGCCGGTGAGCAGCGATTCCTGCATCGCGGTGGAAAGGTTCTCGGTGATCGACAGCGCCGCGTCGGGCAGGCGCTCGCGCGCGGCCCGCACCAGCGGCACCGTGAGCACGCCCGCCACGCTGGGCGGCAGGCCCACGGCCACGCGGCCGGCCAATGCGCCGCGCATCCGGTTCATGTCTTCCTTCGCGCGCTCGACCTGGTGCAGGATGCCGCGGCCATGCTCCAGCAGGCGCTTGCCGGCGTCGGTGGGCACCACGCCGCGTCCGTTGCGCACCAGCAGGTTCTGCCGCAGCTCCACCTCGAGCTGGCGAACCTGGCGGCTCAGCGCGGGCTGCGCGATGGCGATGACGTCCGATGCGCGGGTGAAGCTGCCGAGTTCGGCCACGCGGATGAAGTACTCCAGCTGCTTGAGATCCATGCCCCTGAGGCTATCGGCATAACCGATTCGCAGCTATGCGTGTTTGTTCTATCCGGCAGGCGGAACACGACCAGTTGAAACAAGCCGCCGCGGCGGACGCTCGCCACAATCGCGCGCATGAAGCAGGAAGAACAGATCGCCCTGATCCGGCGCGCGCTCGCGCTGATCGCTGCCGGCGGCAGCGAGCGCGGCGAGCCGGCCGTGAGCCCGGTGACGCGGTACCTCGATCCGGCACGCCATGAGCTGGAGGTGGAGCGCATCTTCCGCCGCTATCCGCTGGCGCTGTGTCCTTCGGCCTCGCTCGCGAATGCGGGCGACTCGTTCGCGATCGACGTGGCCGGCATGCCGCTGCTGTTCGTGCGCGGGCATGACGGCGAAGTCAACGGCTTCGTCAACGCATGCCGCCATCGCGGCGCACGGCTGAAGCCGCCCGGCGCATCGCCGGGCCAGCGTGCGCTGATCTGCCCGTATCACAGCTGGACCTACGGCCTCGACGGCGCCTTGCGCGGCCGTCCCTCGGCCGAAGACTTTCCGCACGCGCCGGCATCGAAATGCAGCCTCGCACGCGTACCGGTCGCGGAGGCGCTGGGTTTCGTCTGGGCCGTTCCGCGCGTGCTGGCCGATGGAGAAAGCCCCGGGCTGGACATCGCCGAGTGGCTCGGCCGCTTCGGCGCTGACCTGCGCTCGTGGGGCTACGACGGCTGGGTGCCCTTCCATCAGCGCGCCTTCGACAACGCGGCCAACTGGAAGATCCCCTTCGAGGCCAACCTGGAGACGTACCACTTCCAGTACGCGCACCGCGACAGCATCGCCGGGCTTTTCTACGACAACCTGCTGGTGGCCGACCAGGAGCGCCAGCACCAGCGCCTGTTCCTGCCCAAGCGCAGCATCGAGGGGCTGCGCGACGTGCCCGAGCAAGAGTGGCAGGTGGGGCCGCACTCGAACATCATCTACTACTTCTTCCCCGCGACCTTCATCCTGCACGAGGGCGACCACGCCAACGCCTTCACGGTGCTGCCAGAGTCGCCGGGCCGCTCGCGCGTGATCGCGAGCACCCTGATTCCCGAACCGCCGAAAACGGAGAAGTCGGCGAACTACTGGCGCAAGAACATCGAATCGTTCTGGGGTGCGCTGAACGAAGACTTCGCGCTCGGCGTGTCGGCGCAGTCCACGCTCGCGAGCGGCGCGCAGTCGTCGCTGTATTTCGGCGCCACGGAGTGCTGCTCGGCACGCTTCCACGCGGACGTGGAGGCGGCGCTCGCAGCCTAGCGACGGCTCAGGCCGCCGCGGTGCCCGCTTCCGCCATCGCGGCGCGCGCCGTCGGGTTCGGCGTGGGCTCGCCGATCTTGCGCATCGTGTTGCGGTCGGTGTGGCTGAAGGGCTCGGGCTTTCCGAGCACGTCCAGCACCGTCTCGAGTTCGTACGACCAGCTTCCGTCGTCGTGCACCGTCACCTCGATGCTGTAGCGCAGCGTCTTGAACGCATGCTCCAGGAAAGGGTTGGCCACGATGCCGTTGGTTTCGCCGCCGCGCACGGCCTCGAGCCTGAAGCTGCGGTCGTCGGCCTTGGCGCGGCCCGTGGCCATGGCGGTGAGCCCGCGCGGGATGGTCAGCGTCTGGATCAGCGCGCCCGTGGCGGGCTCCCAGAGCCAGTAGCCGACCTGGTCGTGGAAGCTCTCGACCTCGTCGGGCTTCACGATGCGCAAGTGGTAGCGCAGGCCGTAGAAGATCTGCGGCCCGTTGGTCTGCGCGTCGATGGGCTGGAATTCCGCATGCTCGATGTAGGCCTCGGCTTCCGGGCCGTCTTCCTTGGGGCTCACGTCGTGGCCCGCCGTGCCGGTCCAGATGCCGGCCAGCGCGGTGAGCGGGCCCAGGTTGGCGAGCGTGTGCGGATCGGGCTCGGGTTCGGTGTAGATGTCGCGCGGGAATTGCGTGGGCTGCTGTTCCATGTTCTTCTCTTCCTCAATGAATCTTCTGGTGTGGGGTTCCGAAGTGTCGCTCACCGGCTCACTGGTCGAGGCGGATTCCGACCTTGGCGATGATCGCACCCCACTTGCGGCCTTCACTGTCGATGAAGGCCTTGAACTCCTCGGGCGAGCCGCCTCCCACCGCCAGCCCCTGGTTGGCCAGCAGCTCGCGCACCGCGGGTTCGCGCAACACGGCATTGACGTCGGCATTGATGCGCTGAACCACATCGTGCGGCGTGCCCGCGGCGGTGAAGAAGCCGTTCCAGGCCAGCGACTCGAATCCCGGGTAGCCCGACTCGGCGACCGTCGGCAGCTCCTTCATGAGTTCGGAGCGCTGCGCGCTGGTGACGGCGATGAGCTTCACGCGCTGCCCCTGGATCAGCGGCAGCAGCGCGGGCGCCACGGTGAAGAGCGCCTGCGTGTCGCCGGCCGCGAGCGAAAGCCCGGCGGGCGGCGAGCCCGAGTACGGCACGTGCACCGCCTCGATGTGCGCCACGCTGCGAAACAGCTCCATCGTGAGATGCGAAGAGCTGCCCGCCCCCACCGACGCATAGCTGAACCTGTTGCCGCGCTTCTTCGCCCATTCGACGAACTCCGGCAGCGTGTTCGCCGGGTTGTCTGCCCGCACCGCGAGCACGTTGGGCTGCGACGTGGTGAGCACGATGGGCACCAGGTCGCGCGAAGGCTCGTAGGGCATGCGTGCATACATGTAGGGGCCGAAAGCGATCGGCCCGTTGAAGCCGACGCCCAGCGTGTAGCCGTCGTGCGGAGCCTTCGCCACGGCCTCCATGCCGATCAGCCCTCCGGCGCCGGCCTTGGTCTCGATCACCACGGGCTGCTTCCACATCACGCGCAGGCGATCGGCCAGCGTGCGCGCGATCAGGTCGAGCGAACTGCCCGCCGGCGCGGGCACGATCACGCGCACGGGCTTCGACGGCCATGCCTGCGCCCATGCGCCGGCGGCCAGCAGGCTGGCGAGCAGGAAAGTGGCGAGCTGCTTCTTCTTCACTTCGGTCCTTCGATGGCGTGGAGTCGCGGGAAGTTATCACCGAATCCGGCGCTCAGGCCCGCTCTCGCGCGGCTTGCCGCGCCGCGTCGATCTGGGCATGGTTCGCCTCGGCCCAGCGGTCAACGGCGATCAGCGTCCTGCTCAGCGAAAGGCCGATCGGGCTCAGCCTGTACTCGACGTGCGGCGGCACGGTCTGGTGGTCTTCGCGCAGCACCAGCCCGTTGAGCTCGAGATCGCGCAGGGTCTGCGTGAGCATCTTCTGAGAGATGCCGCCCACCTTGCGCAGCAGCTCGTTATTGCGCTGCGGCTTTCCGCGCAGCAGCGGAATGAGCAGCAGCGCCCACTTGTTGGCGATGAGCTCGAGCACGCGGCGCGAGGGGCAGCCGGCGCTCCACACGTCGGCCGGTGCCGTCTCGGCCTGCGTCTCTGCCACAGCCGTTGTCTTCCTAGATGACATGCCTGGATTTCCCATGGTTACCAGAAGGTGCGTACTTGTCGCTCGGTGCCTGGCCCGGAATTATCGGGTTCCTGTTCTTCCCGCAACAACACCAAAGGAGTTTTCATGGGCTGGGTATTCCTGCTGGCGGCCGGTCTCGTCGAGATCGCGATGGCCGCGGCACTCAAGCAATCGGAGGACTGGTCGAAGCCCGTGCCCTCGGCCATCGGCGTGCTGACCGCACTGCTGAGCATCTACCTGCTGGCCAAGGCGCTGCGCTATCTGCCGCTGGGGCCGGCGTACGCGATCTGGACCGGCATCGGTTCGGTGGGCGTGGTGCTGATGGGCGTGCTGTTCTTCGGCGAAGCGCTTTCGCCTGCGCGGCTTGCATGCATCGCGCTGGTGATCGGCGGCACCGTGGGCCTGCGCCTGGTCAACGGCTGATGCGGGAAGGACACAAAATCGTGACCACACGCATCCTGCACATCGAAGCCTCGCCTTCAGCCGCGCGTTCGCGCTCCGCCGAGACGGCGCGTCACTTCCTGCAACAACATCGTGCACTCCACCCCGACGTGGAGATCGAGACGCTGCGCCTCTGGGACCTCGACCTGCCCGCCTTCGACGCCACGATGATCGAGGCCAAGTTCGCGATGCTTCGCGCCGCCAACGCCACCGAGGAGCAGAAGCGCCACTGGCAGAAGGCCGTGCGGCTGGCGCGCGCCTTCAACGCGGCGGACAAATATGTCTTCAGTCTTCCCATGTGGAACTTCGGCATACCTTACATACTGAAGCACTACATCGATGTTGTTACCTTGCCGGGCGAAAACTGGCTCTGGACGCCCCAGGAAGGCTACAGCGGCCTCCTGCACGGCAAGCGCGCCGCGCTGATCTATTCGAGTGCAGGCGACTATCCGGTGGGCCTTCCGTCCCTCGATAAGGACTTCCAGAAACCATACATGCGCACGTGGCTCGGCTTCCTCGGAATCGACGAAATCCTCGAGATAACGGCGGCGCCGACGCTTGCATCGCCGGAGGCCGTCACGGCCTCCCTGGCCCGGGCACGAAATGAAGCCGAAAGGCTTGCAGAGCGGTTCTGATGGGGATTCAGCCTTTAACCATGTCGGCAATGGGCTGATTTCTCGGGGACTTCAAATCGACACGCGGTCGCGGCAATATCCGCATCCCCCGATTCTTGTGTCAACCGATCTGACCTGAGGACTAAGGAGCCTTCCATGTTCGCTACAGCAGAGCGCACCATCAAGACCCCCGGCCCCGAGCACCCGATCACCATCACACCCAACCCGCTGCGCGTGGTGGTGTCGGTCGACGGTTGCGTCATCGCCGATACCCGCGAGGCCCTGACGGTACGCGAAGCCCACTTCGGCACCGTGCACTACTTTCCTCGCAAGGACGTGAAGATGTCGCTTCTGGAACGTACCTCGCACGCAACCTACTGCCCGTATAAGGGCGAGTGCAACTACTACAGCATTCCCGCCGGCGGCGAACGCTCGGTGAATGCCGTATGGACCTACGAGTCGCCGTACGACCCAGTCTCGCAGCTCAAGGACTACGTGGCGTTCTATCCCGATCGCGTGGGTCCGATCGAAGAGCGCGTCTACTGACCACTCGACACGCAGCACGCACATCAACGCAGACAAGCAAAAAGCCGGGCCCCGCTTTCACGGGGCCCGGCTTTTTACTTTTGCTTTCGCGCTATCGCACTATCGCGCCACAACGCTCCAGCCGATTACAGCGGCAATGCGTCGCCGCGTGCGGCGGCACGGGCAGCTGCGCGCACCGTGGAGCGGTCCAGGCCGCTGGCGAGAACCGGTGCGACGCGCGAGGTCACGCCTTCGGCATACGGGTTCTCGCTGTGGGCGGCGGCCACGGCTTCGGCGCGAACGGCGGCACGGCTGGTCGTGGAAGCAATCAGTTGCACGGGGCCCTGGTTGGCGCCGTCCGCATACGGGTTGCCGCTGCGGGCGGCGACCACGGCCTGGCTGGCAACGTCGGCACGGCTGGTGGCCGAGGTCAGTTGATGCACGCCGTCATAGCTTTCGGCATGAGCGGCACCTGCGGCGGCCAGCAGGGCGATGGAGATGGCGGAGAGGAGCTTCGAGGCGGTCATTTGGATTTCCTTCAATTCAGTTCTTTGCATACAGGATGGTTTCGAACCGGTCTTGGGTGGGGAACCGTCCCTTTCGGGGGCGGCCACCTCGCTCGGGGCCTGTTCATCCAGATCGGCTTGCGGGCTGGTCTGTGAGACGAATTGTGAGCCGCCGGGTAGGTAAAAACCCGCAGCAAAGAGAACCGCAGCGTTCATGCGATGGAAACAATCGCAGCGCCGCAGCGGGCGTGCCCCCTCAGCCCCAGGTCAGCGGGTCGAGGCCCAGATAGAAATCGAGCCGCCCGTCATCGGGCTCGCCGATCTCCAGGGTGTCGAACAGGCTCTTGCGAGCGGCAAGCTCGTCGTCCGGACCGCGCCAGCTGTCGCGCGCATTCGCGAGAAAGAGCGAAAGATCGACATACCTGTCGGCCGTGCCGAGACGGCCGAGATCGATCAGCCCCGTGCAGCGAAGCGTCCGCGGATCGACCATGAAGTTCGGCATGCATGCATCGCCATGACACACGACACGGTCGCGCGCCTCCTGTGCCAGGCGCTGCGGCAACTGCACGCGCAATGCATCGAGCAGGAGCTGCGGCGGAATGTCCTGCTGTTCCGGGTCCAGGAACTCCTTGTTGACCGCATTGCGTGCCACCACGTCGCAGGCACGCTCGAACATCGTGGAAAGAGCGCGCGCGAACGGGCAGCTTGCCGCGGGAATCTCGTGCAACAGCCTGAGCCGATGGGCCATGGAGGGCCACGCCTGAAGCAGCTGTTCGGCCGGCAATTCGCTGGCGGGCACGCCGGGAACGGCACTCATGACCAGGCATGCGCCCTCCTGCGACGCATGCCAGTCGAGCACCTTCGCGGACCCCAGATCAAAAGGCTCCAGCCATTCGGTGCGAAGCCGCTCGCCGGCCAGCGACTCCACGCCATCGGAGCCGCTCACGGACACCTTGGCGAACGCAGCCCCATCGCTGCGGCGATAGACGCTGTCTCCCGACTCCCCGAGATTCACCGGGAGCCACTCGATGCCGGCAGGAGGAACAGGAAGAAGATGCCGGGGATCCGGAAGGCCTTGTGTCGACAAATGCATGCGGCGGGTGCGGGCGCAAAGTGTGTTGGGTTGCCCTCGGGAATCTATCCAATCCCGCCCGCCGCGCAGCCAATGCCCCTATCGGCCGGCCTGCGCCACGTTCACCGCGCCCTTCATTCCCGCGTCGTAGTGTCCGGGCTGCAGGCAGCCGAAATCGACCTTGCCGGCCTTCGTGAACTGCCAGACGACCTCGCCCGTCTTGCCCGGCGCCAGCGTCACCATGTTCGGCTCGGCGTGCTCCATTTCCGGGTTCTTCATCATCGCGGCGTAGTGCGACTTCAGTTCCTGCGCAGTGCCGAGCACCAGCTCGTGCTTCAGCTTGCCCGAGTTCCTGACAACGAAGCGCACGGTCTCGCCCTGCTTGACGCTGATGTCGGCCGGCGTGAAGCGCATGCTGTCCGTCATGTCGACTTCGATCGTGCGGGTCGCCTTGGCGGCCACGCCGGGCTTGCCGATCGCGTCGTTGTGCGTGCCAGAGGCCGATGCACCGGTGGCAAGCACGGCGAGCAGCGTTGCGAAGGCGGAGGTGGCGAGGAATGCGTGTTTCATGATGCGATGCTCCTTGGGGTGAATGGCGAATGAAGAAAAAAGCAGACAGACCGACACGCGCCGGATTCTGGAAAGCCCACCCGGCCATCTCCTTTCACGCGGATTACAAGGGCGTAATCCGCAGGCACGCCCGTAAGATGGCGCCCGCCACTTCGGCCCTTGCCTGGAGCGAAGAAGAAAAAGATGTCCCACCCCGTCTACCTTTCCAGCTCGCACCTGCCGCGCATGCCCGAAGGCAGCCGCAACGAATGGCGCGGCTTCTTCGGCCATGGCGGAGAACTGGAGGCCAATGCCTTCTTTCCGCTCTTCTGGCGGGCGCTCTTCGGCGAAGGCGACATCCGCCACGCGCGCTTCATCGACTCGTACGACATCGATGACGAGGACAGCGCCATCGAACGCGAGGAGTGCCTCGAAGACTTCGGTGCCGACGCCACCTACCCCTACCTCGTCACCGACAAGGCCAGCGCGCTCACGCGACTCGCCGCACGGCGCGAAGCCGTCGTCGCAGCCATCGGCGAACGCTACCGGCCGCTCTACGAAAGCTTCGAAGCCTGGACCGCTCAAGGCTTCGCGGACCACATCCTGCTGCGGACCGAAGGACTGCCTGATGCCGCGGATGCCGAGCCATGGCTGCGCGCCGAGCAGGCGTCCATCGATCGCCTCGACGACAGCAGCCTGATCGGCAGCCTCATGTCGGATCTCTCGCGCCACGACACCGACCCGGTCTGGCGATTGGCCGGCATCGGTGCATCGCCGGACAACCCGTGGCCCCCGCCGGAACTGAGACGCCTCTTCCCCGACCCGAGGCAACGAAAGCCGCGAAAGGAAGGAGGCGCGCAACCGGCGGAGAAGCTCAGGAGCCGGCCCAAGAGCTGGATCGACCCGGTGCTCGAATGGCTGGCCGTCGCGCTGTCGGCAGCCGCGACGCTGGGCACCTATTTCTCGACGCGATCGATGTGGTTGGCACTGCTGGTCTTTCTCTGCGCAGCCTTCGCGCTGGGCTTCGGCATCGTCAAGCTGCGCGGCCCGAGGTCCTGATGGCGGCAAGGGAAACTATCGGGGCCGCTCGCAATTCCAAGCCGCTCAAGGAGCCCATCGACACCATGCGCACACTCGCAGCCAGCACCCTCGTCTTTCTTGTCGCCCTCATGCACGCCGGCAGCGCCTCGGCCCAATCGCTGAGCTGCGGCGGCACGCTCTCCGGCGTGGGCGACTCCAAGTTCTCGGTGGTTCAGAAGTGTGGCGAACCGATGTCGAAGGAATTCGTCTGCGTGCCCCGCCCGCAGGTGGCATGGGTGCTTTCGCCCTACCCCGGCGCACCGGCGCAGCAAGTGGTGACGCAGGCGTGCGTGCCGATGGAAGACTGGGTGTACCACCGGGGCCAGGGCAACTTCCTGGGCATCGTGAGGTTCTACAACGGCGCCATCGAATCGGTGCGCGACGGGGAAAGGGTGCGGTAGCGGCCGATGAACATCCGTATCCGGAACGAAGCTCCCGCGGACGCACCCGCCATCGAAGCGGTGACGGCAGCCGCCTTTCTCGATGCAGAGCATTCGAGCCACACCGAGCAGTTCATCGTCAATGCATTGCGGCGCGCTGGCCAGCTCTCGGTCTCGCTCGTCGCGGAAGATGCCGGGCAGATCGTCGGGCACGTCGCCATTTCCCCTGTGCGCATCTCCGACGATTCTCTCGGCTGGTACGGGCTCGGGCCGGTGTCGGTTGCACCCGGACATCAGGCTCTCGGCATCGGCAAGCGGCTCGTGAACGAAGCGCTGACCGAGTTGCGCGACATGGGCGCATCCGGCTGCGTGGTGCTCGGCGACCCGGCCTACTACGGCCGCTTCGGTTTCGTGGCCATGCCTGCGCTGGTCTACCCCGGCGTGCCGGCGCAGTATTTCCAGGCGCTGCTGCTGGCCGGAGCGATGCCGTCCGGCACCGTTTCGTATCGCGCGGCCTTCGAAGCGACGGCCTGAGCGCTCCGCAGGTTCAGGGCGGCAGCAACAGCGGCCCGCAGTTCTCCTCGGCCACAAACACCGCCACCAGCCTGGCCGGCTTGACCGGATCGGGGTTCTCCGCGAACAGATGCAGCGTGCCCGGCGGCTCGAAGAAGGTTTCGCCTGACTTGTAGTCGCCCGCCGGAGTGCCGGCCAGCTGCGAGCGCACCGTGCCATCGAGAATGATGGCGGTCACCGAGCCCGGATGCCGGTGCGCAGGCGAATAGGCCATCGGCGGAAAGTCGACGATCACCGTGGTGACCGACTTGCCCGGCACGTTGGGCAGGGCCTCGCAGGAAATGACCCGGGACGAGGTCTGAGGCCGTGCCGCGGCGGCCGAGCCTTCGGGAGCCGGTGCCGACGAGAACATCGGCCGGCTCACGCTGCTGCAGATGTCGTCGATGAGCCGGAGGGTCGATTGCCTGCCGGCATGCGGCAGCAGCGCCCAGCCCGCCGCAGCGACGGCCAGCGCGGCGAGTCCGGCGCCCGCATGGCGGTGCGCGGGAAAAATCCGGGCATTCATCGCAGGGCTCCCTGCGGCAGCCGCTCGTCCGCACGCCAGCCCAGCACGCGCTTGGCCTTCTCGCTGCTGGCCTCGGCCCCGTCCTCGGCGATGTTGAAGATGCCACCCGGTGAGCGCTGAAGCGCCCGCAAGGCAGCCCGTGCGGCGGCCTCCACATGCAGCGGACTCGGCCCCTTGGGCGTCCCGGTCGACGTGTTCGGCCCGTAGAGCTGTCCGTAGCGCAGCACCGTGGCGGTCATGCCGCGCGCGGCCATCACGCTCCGTTCCAGCGCGGCCACGCCGTCGACGCTGATGCGGCGCGAGCCTTCGGCCTCCGTATCGAGCGGCCACTCTTCCGCGAAGGGCCTGGGCCCCGGCGCGTAGGCCCAGGCGATGCTCTGCGCCACCAGCCGCTTCGCACCTGCGGCCTGCGCGGCTGCCACGAGGTTGCGCGTGCCTTCGATGCGCACCCGCGCGTTGAGCACTGCGGCCTCGGCCATGCGGGCCGGGTCCAGGTCTCTGGGCAGGTCCGTGAGCTGGTGGATCACGCCCCACGGCGCGATGCGCACCAGCGCGGCATGCAGCGCCTGCGCATCGAACACGTCGACGACGACCGGGTGCACGCCCTGTGCCTCCAGCACCTCCGCGCGGTCCGCACGCCGCGTGCTGCCATGCACGGCGTAGCCCGCCTCGATCAGCATCGGAACCAACGCGGTGCCGACCGCTCCGGTGGCACCTGCCAAAAATACCTTCTCGCTCATTGCATTTCCTTCTTCCAGGCTGTTGCGAGGCTCGATCATGGATTTACCATGCCCCATCGAAAAGAGCCAAGAATCATGAAAACGACCAGGCCATGACACTCAGGATCGACCGCTCGAAGCCGACGCCGCTGTTCCGCCAGATCTACGAGCGCTACCGCAGCGCCATCGAGCAGGGTACGCTGCGCCCCGGAGATCGCGTCGCCTCCGCGCGCAGCCTCGCCGCCGAGCTCGGCGTGGCGCGCGGCACCATCGAAACGGCCTACAACCAGCTGACGGGCGAAGGCTACTTCTCATCACGCGGACAGGCGGGCACCGTGGTCTCCCCGTCGCTTCCGCTTCATCGGCCCGCGCGGCGGGAGTCGCCCCGCCGCGCGGACACGCGCACATCCGGCGACGCGCTCAAGCAGCCGGGAGAGCCGCCGCCGATGCAGCTGGGCATTCCGGCGCTGGACGCCTTCCCGCGCAAGCTGTGGTCGCGCCTCGCCGCCCGCCGCGCGCGGGCCATGAACGCGGCCGACATGTTCTACGGCGACCCTTGCGGCTATGCGCCGCTGCGCGAGGCCATCGCGGCCTACCTGCTGGTGTCGCGCGGCGTCTCGTGCCATGCATCGCAGGTGCTGGTGACGGGCGGCTATCGCGCATCGCTCTCACTCGTCGCGCGCACGCTGCTGAAGAAGGACGACCGCGTCTGGATCGAGGACCCCGGTTTTCCTCCCACGCACGAGGTGCTGCGCGCAGCCGGCCAGCGCGCGGTGCCGGTACCGGTGGACGAAGACGGCCTCGTCGTCGCGCGCGGCTTGCGCAAGGCGCCGAAGGCGCGCATGGCCGTCGTCACGCCTTCCCACCAGGCGCCGCTGGGCGTCTCGATGACCCTCGCGCGCCGCCTGCAGCTGCTCGAATGGGCCACTCGCGCGAACGCGTGGATCGTCGAGGACGACTACGACGGCGAATACCGCTATGCCGGAGCGCCGCTGCCAGCGCTCAAGAGCCTGGACGGCAACGACCGCGTGCTGTACGCGGGCAGCTTCTCGAAGGTACTCTTTCCCGGCCTCGCGCTGGGCTATCTGGTCGTGCCCGAATCGCTGCGCGCCCGCTTCGAGGAGGCCGCGCGCATCGGGTCGAACGGCAGCCCGCAGGCCACGCAGGCCGTGGTGGCCGACTTCATGCGCGAGGGACACTTCCCGCGCCACCTGAAGAAGATGCGCCTGCTCTATGCGCGGCGGCGCGCCATGCTAGCGGCCGGCTTGCTGAAGGCATTCGGCGACGAAGTGCGCATCGACCTGCGCAGCGGCGGCATGCACCTGATCGCGCGCTTCGACAAGCGCCGCGAAAGCGATGCAGAACTCGCCCTGCGCGCGCAGCAGGCCGGGCTGAACTGCCAGCCGCTCTCGGCGCGCGGCGTGGCGGGGCCGGCCGCGCAGGGCCTGCTGATGGGCTTCACCAACATCGCCACCGCCACCGAGGCGAACCGGCTCGCGGCGAAGCTGCGAGCGGCCTTCGGCTGAGCCTCCTTCAGGCGGCTTCGTCGTCGAGAGCCCCGCTGCGGTCCTTGATGCGCGTGACCTGCGACAGCACCGCGTCCTCGGCAGTCATGTCAGGCCGCTGGCCCTTGTAGACGGGCTGCTCGAACTTGCCGCCGGCATAGCGGTAGAGGTAGCGCACCTCCACCAGCGTGCCCACCGCGGGCAGCGCCTCGTTGGGCGGCACGGTCACGTTGCCCAGGTCGATCATGGCGCCCGCGTCGTCGCGCAGCCCCACGGCCACCGAGCGCTGTGCGTTGACGCGGATCACCTCGCAGGTCGCGCTCTGGTTGAACTTGAACTTCAGGCTGCTCGTGCTGCGTCCCGCGGAGAAAGGTGCGTCGAGTGCCTTGAGCACGTAGCCCTCGCCATGCGCGGCCAGCAGCTCTGCGGCGCGACGGCGCTTGCCTTCGGCTGTGAGTTCGAGTTCGAGCAGCGCGATCCACGGCATGGACGAGGCCACCGTGCGCAGATGGCCGAAGCGCTCGATGAAGGGCGCGCCGCGCAGGTCCTGGCCTTGGAGTTCGAGCAGGTCGAAGGCCATGAAGGCCTCGCCCACGTGCTCGCCGGCGATCACTGTGCGCCCTGCCGCCGCGCCTGCCGTGCCGGTCCAGGCCTGCGGAATGTCCACGAACAACCCGCGGCGGTTGGTGCCGCGTACGGCCTCGCCTTCGATCAGCAGGATGCGGTTCTCGCCGTCCGCCTTTTCCTGCAGGCCCCAGCCCGGGTCGTCGAAGTAGCGCGCGGCCTGTTCCTCGAGGATCAGCGTCGGCAGCTGCGGCAGCTCGCCGCTCACCCGGCCGGCGAGGTCGGTCGAGGTGTAGAGCGCGCCGGACTGGTCGGGCGTGTAGCCCTTCGAGGTCTTTTCCTTGACGACCTTGTCGTAGATCTTCAGCGCGGCCTCGTAGGCGACCGGGCTGCTGGTCTTGGTGCCGGTGGAGAGCGTGCCGCCGCGGCGGCCGTTGCCGTAGTCGACCACCCAGCCGTCGTCCTTCGGGCGCAGATGCACCTGGTAGACCTTGTCCGAGCCCTGGCCCGTGAAGTAGAGAAAGCTCGATCGCTCAGCCTGTTCCATATTCGACACCTGAAGAACCCCCACACGATTGCCGGACCGCGCATGCTACACAGGCGGCGCCGACGCAAACGCCCGCTAAGATGCGCGGCGATACAAGAAAGCAGCACAAGCATCAACCGAAGGCAGGGGAGGCCTCCGCGTGAAGCGCATTCGCTCAGAAAAATTCATCCGCTCGAAGCCCGGCGTGGCAGGCGCCGCCGGCTTCAGCACCGTGGAACTGTTCGCCCTGCCGGAAGCCACCGGCCACGTGGTGCACGTGAGCACCAGCCGCGACGGGCTGCAGTGGAAGGAGACGGTCCATACCCCGTCGCCGCTGCCGCTCGAAGCCGCCACCGCCGCCTTCGAGCGCGCCGTGGTGGCGCAGATCGCGCAGGGCTATGTGCCCGAGGGCTCCGCCGTCGCTCCTGCCGCGGCCCCCGTGGCCGCCGCCCTCTCCCACCCCGGCGACGCCGTCCTGCTCGCCAGCATCCGCCCCGACGCATGGAGACTGCTGCCCCCGGTGCGCCGCAGCCGCGTGGTGTGGCGCATCGGCGAACGCCGGCTGGCGGCCGCGGTGCCGCAGCTCGTCGACCACATCGAGACCGGCGAGCCGATGCTCGACTACTGCATTGCCTGGGCCATCGGCCGCTGCGGCGACGGCGGCGCCTTCGAGGCGATGCGCGAACTCTCCCGGCGTGGCCGCACGCCCGTGGTCACCCGCGCCGCGCGCTGGGCCGCGCTCGCCCTCTGGCCCGCCGAACAGCGCGCGGCCGAAGCGGCACGCATCGTCGACGACTGGCCCGCCCCGCTTCGCCGTGCCTGGGCCGCCATGGGCGAAGCGCCCGCCGGGCAGGCCATGCCGATGCTGCGGCAGCACCTGGCCGACCCCGCGCTCTGGAACGGAATGAAGTACGCGGCCTGGGTCGAGCAGCTCTTCGACCTCGCGCTGCTCGAAGGCCCCGCGGGCGACGGGCTCGCGCATGCCGCGCTGCTGGAGATCGCGCCGACGCTGCAGCTCGCGGCCGGCAGCTTCCGCGCGTGGCGCCGGCTCTACAAGGGCGCAGAGTTCTCGGGCGACTACGCCCTGCTCGGCGTGCTGCACCAGCGCCTCGAAACGCAGCGCGCGGCCTTCCGCACCGGCGGACGCTGGGCACAGGTCAACGGCCGCTACGTTGAGATCGCGAAGGAAATCGTGCGGCCCGACAGCCGCCTCGCCTACAGCCAGCGCACGCGCGACTACCTGCGCCGCCGCACCTGGCGCAACCTGCGCCGGCTGGCGCTGGCCGGCACGGCCGACGAACCAGACTGGCTGCGGCTCGCCATGGGCGTGCTGCTCGCCGCCGACGACAGCGAAGCCGGCACCGCCGGCCAGCAGCGCGAATCGCGCTGGACGCCCGAGCCCCGCAGCTGGCACACCGGCCCCTACAGCCGCTGGCTGGTGCTGATGCAGCTGCTGCATCGCCACGACCCCGAATGGGAGGCCCAGCGTGGAGGCCTGCAGTGGCGCCGCAGCACGCCGCTGCCCGCGCAGCGGCTGAACCGCACCGAAGCCTGGCCCGAGCGCTGGGACCGGCATCCGCAAGCACTGTTGCAGTTGATGCAGCAGGGCCGCTGCGCTGCCGTGCACGCCTTCGCAGCGCGCGCGCTGCAGGACAACAAGCCCTTCTGCGATGCCCTCGAGCCGCCCGCGGTGTGGCGCCTGCTGGCCAGCACCTGGGACGACACCGCGCGCTTCGCGCTCGCCATCGCGCGCCAGCGCATCACGGCGGGTGAGCCTGCCCTGCCCTGGCTGCCCGCGATGCTGGGCTCGCCGCTGGCCGAGGCGCGTACGCTCGCGCTCGAATACATCGGACGGGATCCGGGCCTCTACAGCCAGCAGGTCGACCTGCTCCTGATGCTGCTGACCTCGGCCGATGCCGAAGTGCGCCGCGCCTCGCGCCTGCTGCTACAGGCCGCCGCCCCGAATCTTTCGACGCTCGACGCGCTGGGCACCGAACTGCTCGCATGGCTGTCTGCCTGCGACGCCACACAGCCGGCGCTCGACGCCATCTGCGAGAACGTGCAATGGGCACTGCAGGGTCTGCTGCGCACGGCCGCCGCGAAGGCGCCGCTGAACAGGCTGCTCGCGCTCTTCGATCACGCGAGTCCGGACGTGGTGCGCACGGCCGCCGAGTGGCTGCTGCTGCATCCGGCCTCGGTCCAGGGCCTGCCGGTGAGCGTGCTCACGCGCCTGCTGCAGTCGGACGACGAGCTCCTGCGCGGCGCGGGCGTGCGGCTCTTCACCTCCCTGCCCGATGCCACGCTGGTCATCCAGCCCGAGCTGTTCGCGGCCTTCTGCAGCAGCCCGATGCCGGCCGTGCGCGCCGCCGTCGCGCCGCGCCTGGCACAGCTGATTCCCGCTCACCCCGAATTCGCCGCGGCGCTGATGCCGCTGCTGCGCGACGAGCTGTTCCGCTCCGAAGCGGCCGATGGCGTGTTCGACTCGCTGCTGCAATGGCTGTGCGGCCCGCTGGCCGAGCACACCCGCCGCGGCGAGCCCGCCGTCACGCTTCGCCTGCTCGAGGCGCGCAGCAAGGGTGCGCAGCGCCTGGGTGCATGGCTGCTGCCGCAGCAGGACGCACAGGGCTTCGACGTGCTGCAGACCGCCAGCCTCGGCCTCGTCGACACCGCCGCCGCGCGCCGCTGGGCCATGGACCAGCTGGCCTCGAACCCCGGGCGCACGCTCTCGAACCTCGGCGATGCGCTGCGCATCTTCGACAGCCGCTGGGACGACGCGCGCGACTGGGCCCGCCAGTGGTTCGGCGCCCAGAGCGGCGCCAGCCAGTGGACGCCCGCGCTGCTGGTCCGCCTGTGCGACCACAAGGACGCGGGCGCACAGCGACTGGGCCGCGAGCTGCTCACCACGCATTTCGACGTGACCGACGTCACCACCTACATGCTGCAGCTCAGCCAGCACCCGTCGGCGGGCATGCAGCTCTTCGTCACCAACTGGCTGGCATCGGCCGCGAGCCGCAATGCGGACGTGCTCGCACGCCTGGAGCCCTACTTCCTGAGCGTGCTGTCGCAGGCCAACCGGGGCCGGCTGGCCAAGGCGCGCGTCATGGAGTTCCTGGCTGCCCAGGCGGCGCACTCGGAAGACATCGCGCGCATCGTGGCGCGCGTGTTCGCGCGGCAGGCCGTCACCGGCGCCATCACCGAACGGGCCCAGTACGTGGCCGGGCTGCGCAGCATCCAGGCCCTCTTCCCGGACCTGGACAACCCGTTGCAGACCGCACTGGTGCGCAGCATCGCGCCGCGCCGCGCCCCTCCCTCCGTTGCCCCCTCGCGAGGGCCCGCCGCATGAGATTCCAGTACCGCTATTTCGGCCATTCGGGCGCGCAGCACACTGCCAACAGCACCGCCCTGCAGTTCGCGCCCGACACGCTGCGCGCGCCGGTGCACTTCGTCGCCGACATCAACCGCCACCTGCCGTTTCGCGAAGGCATGTCCGCGCTGCACGACGTGGTGGTGGGTGACCTGCGCTTCAAGCCGCGCGACAAGAGCGCGTACCTCGAATGGCTGGCCGGACAGGAAGGCGAGCTGCTCGCGCAGTTCATGGCGCGCAGCGATGCGATCAAGGCGCAGATGGAGCCGATCAGCAAGGAGCTGACCGAACTGCGCAAGAGCAAGCGCGCGGTGATGCAGCCCTTCATGAGCGCGCAGCAGCGCTACTTCGACCACATCTACAAGGTCAACCGCGAAGCCTGGTTCGTGCTCGACCCGGTGATCACGGTGCACCCCGACCGCGTTTTCTTCGAGTGCTTCAGCCAGGACGAGTCGAGCTACGGCATGTTCTCGTGCAGCCACGACATCTTCGACCGGGTGAGCGACCACGCCTTCGGCACCACCAACGTCGACTACTCCGAGTCGCTGTACGACGAGTTCCAGAAGATCCGCGACTACAAGACCACGCGGCTGGCCATCGACCCGGGCGGCTTCCAGGTTCAGAGCGACAACGACCCGGCCTTCCACGAGCCGAAGATCGACGTGCCCGACAGCTGGGTGCGCGGCTTCCTGCAGGTCAGCAGCGCGATGCTGCTGCCCGCGCAGCGGCTGCAGCTGCATCCGATGGACATCCACAACATCTGCCTGGTGCTGCGCCGGCGCAAGGAGCGCGCGGGTCCGCGCTCGCTGCGCTTCATACTGCGGCCGGGGCAGCCGGTGCGCATCCTGTTCGAGCCCTGGGGGCACGAGATGGTGTGCCCGCGCTCCACGCACAGCGCCGTCTCCGACACCGACATCCGCGTGTGGGGCCGACGACGCCTGCTGCAGCTCGAGCGCCTCGTGCCGGTGGCGCAGGGCTTCACGGTGCACCTGCTGGGCACCGGCATGCCCAGCTTCTGGGTGGCGCAGCTGCCCGGCATGGAATTCACGCTCGGCCTTTCGGGCTGGACCGCCAACGACTGGTCGCGCAACGGCCACTTCGAGCTGCTGCAGCCGCGCCAGACGGTCGACCAGGACAGCCTGCTGCGCGTGTTCGCGGCGCTGGGCGAACGCTGGCGCGCCACCACCGACGAGCTCGCGGCAGCCACGGGTCTTTCGACGCTCACCGTCGATGCGGCGCTCGGCGGCTACGTGCAGGCCGGCCGCGTGGTGTACGACATCGCGCACGGCGTGTGGCGGCTGCGCGAGCTGAGCCGCGAACCGCTGCCGATGGACAAGCTGCGCTACGCCAGCCCCGAGGAAGAAGCAGCCGCCGAGCTGGTACGCGCACGCCGCATCACGGGCGTGAAGACGCAGGCGCGCTCCGACGGCGGCGTCTCGCTCAGCGGCAAGTGCAAGGGCTCGGCCGGCCAGCGCGAGTACTTCACGAGCCTGCAGCTCGACGCCGACCAGCGCGTGGCCTCGGGCGAATGCCAATGCAGCCACTTCGTGCGCCACCGCATGACCAAGGGCCCGTGCGAGCACATGCTCGCGCTGCGCCTCTCGGCCGCGCCGGCAGTGACGGCCATGACGGAAAAGACAACAAAGACGACAGATCAGGAAAGGACCACCGCCCACATCGGCTGATACACTGCTTTTTGCGAACGGAGCGGGAAGGCTCTTGCAATCCGGTCGGCGTATCGCCGCCCTCGCATACAGCACTTCCCAAGCGTCACTGGACGTCTCTTCACTGTGCCGGATGGCCATGGTGACGCGACAACAGTGCGGCTTCCTCGAAGCTCATCGGCGTCACCATGGCCATCCGGCGTCGAGTGGAGCCCTCCAGTCCCGAGGCTCTTCGACGAGATTCCCGCTTCGTTCGCAATCTTTCTCTTCAAGCAGTGCATCGGCCGGTGGCGCAGCGCCATGACCATGCAGTCTCCCGCCTCTTCTTCATCTTCCATTCCCGACTCCGCGCTCACCCGCGAGGAGCTGTACGAGCGCATCCGCAAGAGCTCCAAGCAGGAAGTCGTCCTCGAGGAAATGCAGCGCCTGGGCTTCTGGCCTCAGGACGCGGCGCGCCCGACGGTCGAGGAACAGCTGATCCGCCGCGAAGGCGAGTTGCAGACGGCGCTCACGAAGCTCGGCGACGAGCTGCGCGGCATCGAGGATCGCGACAGGGCCCTGAAGACCATGCGCAAGGAGCGCATGGCCCGGGCCCGCGAGCGTCGCGAGGAAACCCGTCAGCGCCTCGCGCAGGGCCGCCATGCACGCGCCGTCGCATGGCACGAGCGGCGCCAGCGCGAGTTGCTGTACGTGGGCGACGGCGTGTCGGGCGGACTCAACGACGCGCACAGCGACAGCCAGGCGCTGGCGCGCAACGCCCTGCCCGCGCTCGACCACGCGGGCGATCTCGCGCAGGCCATGGGCATCGGCCTGGGCGAGCTGCGCTTCCTGGCATGGCACCGCGAAGTGTCGAGCGTGAGCCACTACCAGCGCTTCACCATGCCGAAGAAGAGCGGCGGCGAGCGTCACATCTCCGCGCCGATGCCGCGCCTGAAGCGCGCGCAGTACTGGGTGCTCGACAACATCCTCGCGAAGATGCCGGTGCACGAGGCGGCGCACGGTTTCCTGCCGGGCCGATCGATCCTCACCAACGCCGCGCCGCACGTGGGCCGCGACGTGGTGATCAACCTCGACCTGAAGGACTTCTTTCCCTCCATCGGCATGCGCCGCGTGCGCGGCGTGTTCCGCCAGCTCGGCTACTCGTCGCAGGTGGCGAGCCTGCTGGCGCTGGTGTGCACCGAAGCGCCGACGGACGAAGTACAGCTGGACGGCAACCGCTATTTCGTCGCGCGCGGCGAACGCGTGCTGCCGCAGGGCGCCCCCACCAGCCCGATGCTGACCAACCTGCTGTGCCGCCGCCTCGACGCGCGGCTGGCAGCGAGCGCCGCGAAGCTGGGCTTCCGCTACACCCGCTATGCCGACGACCTGACCTTCTCGGCCGGCCCCGAGCACAGCCGCGACACGGCCAGGCTGCTGTGGCGCGTGAAGCAGATCGTGGCCAGCGAAGGCCTCACGGTGCACCCCGACAAGCAGCAGGTGATGCGCAAGCACCGGCAGCAGCACGTGACGGGCATCGTGGTCAACGACAAGCTCTCGGTCGACCGCGACACGCTGCGACGCTTCCGCGCCGTGTTGCACCAGGCCGAACGCAGCGGCCCGCAGGGGCTGCAATGGAACGGCAACAGCGACGTGATCGGTGCGCTGCGCGGCTATGCGAACTTCATCGCGATGACCGACGCGGCACGTGGCGAGCCGTACCTGAAGCGCGTTCGCGCGCTGGCAGCGAAGCATGAGGGCAGCCGCGCCTCGACGACGACGACCAGCACGCCCTCGCCGCGCAAGCTCGCCGAGGGCGAATTCCGCAAGCAGTCCGCCGCCGGCAAGGCTCCGTGGCCCGAATGGTGGCAGCCGGCCCAGGCGCCCGCACCGGTGCTCGAGAAGACCGCCGAGCAGATCGCGGAAGAAAAGAAGGCGCAGCGCGAAGCGGCGCGTCCGCAACCGGCCAGGACCGGCCTGGCGCAAGCAACGGCGCGCGCACCCGCACCGGCGCAACCCGCGGCCGGGGAAACCACCCAGCAGACTGCGAAACAGGCACTGGGCGCCCTCTCGCAGATCGGCTGGATCGCCAGCATGATGCTTCAGGCCCTGTACGTCGTCAGCGTCTTCCTCTCGGGAAGCAGCCCGCTGATCTGGCTGCTGACGGGCGGCGTCGCCATCGGCAACTTCGTGCAGCGCAAGTCCGGCTGGCTGCGCTTCATCGTCGCAATCTTCATTTCGTCGGCGCTGGCTTCCCTTGTCCACAGCATGAAGAACTGAGATCCCATGCCCGCGGCAGCCGACGCACCGATCGCATTGCGCCGGCTCTCGCGCGCCGACTTCGCGATGCTCGGGCGTTGGCTCGCCGAGCCGCACGTGGCCCGCTGGTGGAACCACGAGACAACGCCGGAAGCACTCGAACGCGACTTCGGGCCGTCGGTGGACGGAAGCGACACGGCCGAGATCTACATCGCCGCCATCGAGGGCCGCGACTTCGGCCTGGTGCAGCGCTACACCTTCGAGGACAACCCCGGCTACATCGAGGAGCTCGCGCCGCTCGTCGAAGCGCCGGGCGAGGCACTGAGCATCGACTACTTCGTCGCAGAGCCCGACATGCTGCGCCGGGGCCTTGGCGCGGCGATGATCCGCACGCTCGTCGACGCCACCTGGCGCGACTACCCTGCCGCGCCGTGCATCGTGGTGCCGGTGTCGGCGGCCAACACGGCTTCCTTTCGCGTGCTGGAGCGTGTGGGATTCATTCGCGTGGCCGAAGGGCCGCTCACGCCCGACAACCCGGTCCACGGCACGGCGCACTTCGTCTATCGCATCGATCGCCCTCGCACCCTGCGTTGATGCGCTGCATGCGCGCAAGCAACGCGGCACTTCACAGCACGCGGCAAGCCCGCTACATTCACCGCTTCGACAACCACGCAGGAACAGGAGGTACGAGATGGAAAACGCCGTAATTCATGCCCCCACCATCGTGCGGTTCGTCGGGCCTCATCTGAACTGATCGTTCAACAGCAGCAAGCACCGACCGCCTGGCCGGTCAGCCCAGCGGCCATCTTCTCCGGCCGCAGCGCCCCCGAACCGCCCCGATTCAATCAAGACGCCGCCGCAGGCACGCCCGTGCCCGCGGTGCCCCGTTCATTTGTCGAATCAAGGCAGCAACCATGCTTGAAAACCGTGCCGCTAACGCGCGGCATACCGTGACAACAACAGTGTTCGATCCCCAGCGCGCGAGCGAAGCCGACTGGGCCAACTTTCTCGCCTACTGGCGACTGCGCACCGAGGAAGACTTTCCCGGTGACCCCGTCGCTCCCGATGCCGATACCCGGCACAACGTGCAGCAGTCGAACCCGCTGTACGAGTTCCACCGCGTGCTGGCCGTCGGCGCGGGCGGCAAGTTCATCGGCAGCCTGAGCGCGAGCTTCCGTCGCGAAGGCACGTCCGGACACGAGGCCTTCGCGCCTTTCCTCGAAGCCTGGGGCGGCGTGCTGCGCCCGCACCGGCGCCAGGGCGTCGCGAGCGCCCTGCTTCGCGCGCTGCTCGAGCTGATGGAAGCGCGAGGCAAGTCCGTCGCGACCATCAAGACCCACCTGCCAGAGGGCCACGCCTTCATGCAGGCCGTCGGTGCCCCTCATCGGCACCGCAGCGTCGAGAACCGCATGTACTTCGCGGATCTCGACTGGAGTGAGCTCGCAGGCTGGCGCGCCGACGGCTTCGGACCCGGCCACGGTCTTCGCGCCGAGATGCACGCGGGGCGCGTGCCGCTGGAGCGGCTGGCAACGCTGATGGCGCCGCTGTCCGCGCTGCTGAACGACGCGCCCACGACGTTGCTCGAACGTCCGCCGCTGCGCTACGACCTGGAAGACTTCCCGCCCTGGTACGCCGACATGGACCGGCGCGGCGGCGACCACTTCCTCGTGCTGCTGCTCGACGGCGACGAAGTGGTCGCGGTGTGCGACGCCGCGTGGAACCGGCACTTCCCCGACCGCATGCACCAGCGGCTCACGGCCGTCGACCGCCGCTGGCGCGGCAAGGGCCTGGCCAAGGCCGTGAAGGCCGCGATGCTGCAGCTCGTGCGCGAGCGCCACCCCGAAGTGACGATGGCCTACACCCACAACGCCGAGGTCAACGCGCCCATGCTGTCCATCAACCACCGGCTCGGCTACAAGGCGCACAGGCACGACGGGTACTACCAGCTCGGCACCGAAAACCTGCGGTCCTACCTCTCCGCCCGGGAGGTGCGCCCATGAAGGCCCCGCAACGACTCCAGCCGCTGATCGACGAAGGCCTCGTCGACGCCGTGGTGCGCCAGCTCATGAGCGGCAAGGAAGCCATGGTCTACGTCGTGCGCTGCGGCGACGAGACGCGCTGCGCCAAGGTCTACAAGGAGGCCGACAAGCGAGGCTTCCGCCAGGCCGTCGACTACACCGAGAACCGGCGCGTCAAGAACTCGCGCGAGGCGCGCGCAATGGCCAAGGGCACGCGCTTCGGCCGAAAAGTGACCGAGGCCATCTGGCAAAGCGCCGAGGTCGACGCCCTCTACCGCCTGGCCGCCGCGGGCGTTCGGGTGCCCGCGCCGCACAACTTCTTCGAAGGCGTGCTGCTGATGGACCTGGTGACCGATGCGGACGGCGACGCCGCCCCGCGCCTGTCCGACGTGGACTTCTCGCCGCAGGAGGCGCTGCGCCACCACGCCGGCCTGCTGCGGGAAGTGGTGCGCATGCTCTGCGCCGGTATCGTGCACGGCGACCTCTCGGAGTTCAACGTGCTGCTGGCCGAAGACGGCCCGGTCGTCATCGACCTGCCCCAGGCCGTGGATGCCGCTGGCAACAACCATGCGCAGCGCATGCTGCTGCGCGACGTCGGGAACCTGCGCGATTTCTTCGGCCGGTTCGCGCCGGCGTTGCTGCGCACGCGCTACGGCGAGGAGATCTGGCACCTCTACGAGCGCGGCATGCTGCGCCCGGAAACCGAGCTGACCGGCAGGTTCGAGCCCGACACCCGCCCGGTCGACCTGCGCGAGGTGTTGCGCGAGGTGAACGACGCCCGTATGGAAGAAGCGACGGCGCGCCGGCTGCGCGTGCGGACGCCGCGACAATAGCGGGCCCTGGATGCCCGCCCGATGACCGCCACTGCCCCGCCGCCCCGCGCCCCGCGCCCGCTCTTCCCCGCCACCGCTGCCGCGCGGCGCATCGCAAAGGCCGCTGCCTTCGTGGCCCTGGGCTTCGGCCCGGCGGCGCACGCCGCCGGCATCCGGCTGGAGGACGACCGCGGCACCACCGTCGAACTGCAGGCGCCTGCAAGGCGCATCGTGTCGCTGATGCCCTCGCTGACCGAAACCGTCTGCGCCCTCGACGCCTGCGACCGGCTGGTGGGGATCGATCGCCATGCCAACTGGCCGGTGTCGGTGAAGGGGCTGCCGCAGGTGGGCGGCATCGACGACGCGAACGTCGAGCGCATCGTCGCGCTCAAGCCCGACCTGGTACTGCTGCGCCCGCGCAGCCGTGCCGCCGAGCCGCTGGAGCGCCTGGGCCTGAAGGTGCTGGCGCTCGACGCCAAGACCCATGCCGACATGCGCCGCGTGATGGAAACCGTGGCCCGCGCCACCGGTCGCCCCGGCGCGGGCGAAGCCTACTGGCGCAAGCTCGACGCCGGGCTGGACGCGGCCCGTGCCCGCGTTCCGGCCGGCTGGCGAGGCCGGCGCGTGTATTTCGAGGTGCATGGCGGCATGGCCGCGGCCAGCGAAAGTTCCTTCATCGGCGAGACGCTGGCCCGCCTCGGGCTCGGCAACGCAGTGCCCGGCACGCTCGGCCCCTTTCCCAAGATGAGCCCCGAATTCGTGGTGCGAGCCAACCCCGACGTGCTGATGGTGTCGGCCCTCGGCGAAATCTCCGCCATGGCCTCGCGGCCCGGCTGGTCGGCCATGTCGGCCATCCAGCGCGGACGGGTGTGCAGCTTCGCCTCGGCGCGCTTCGACCTGATGATGCGGCCCGGCCCGAGGCTCGACGAAGCAGCCGACGCGATCGTGGGCTGCCTGAATTCCCTGGGCGATCCGAAGCCCTGAACCGACAGTCCTTTTCGTTCCCCCCCCCCCGATGAAGCATCACAAGCGAACCTCGTCCACCCCCTTCGTGCGTGTCGGCCCCAGCGGCGTGCACGGCCTCGGCGCCTTCGCCACGCGCGACCTGCCGGCCGAAGCCTTCCTCGGCCTCTACGAAGGCCGCCGCTACACCAAGGCCGAGATCGCCACCAAGGTCTGGGACGACCAGCTCACCTACCTGTTCACCCTGTCGAACAACGAGACCATCGACGGCGCGAAGGGCGGTAACGCCACGCGCCACCTCAATCACTCGTGCGAGCCGAACTGCGAGGCCGTGGAGGAATACGACGAAGGCGGCGAGCTGGTGCTCAAGTTCCAGACGCTGATGGCGGTGGACGCGGGCGACGAGCTGTTCATCGACTACTCGCTCACGGCGGACGACGGCTCGCCGCCATCGAAATACCCCTGCCACTGCGGCTCGCCGAACTGCAGGGGAACGATGCTGGCGCCGCCCGACGAAGCGCCTCTGCAGGAAACGCCTCTTCCTCTTCTCCAGGAAGCTCCGGCCGGTCAGCCCGCCTGAGCGGCGTCAGCCACCCTGGCGATGCACTTGATCTCGAGCAGCCAGTCCGCGCTGCCGAGCCTCGCGACCTGCACCAGCGTCTGGGAGATCTGAGGATCGCCGCCGAACATCTCGGCGCGCAGCCCGAACAGTTCGTCGCCCCTGCCCAGAAAGCCGTCGATGTCGGTCACGAAGACGGTCTCGTCCACGACGTCGGCCATGGTCGCGCCGAAGGATTCGAGCACCGTGCGGACGTTGGCATAGGCCTGCTTCACCTGCGCCGCGATGTCGCCCGCGCCGATGGTGCGGCCCTCGCCGTCCACGCTCACCTGGCCAGAGAGATAGATGGTGTCGCCGACCTGCACGCCGTCGGCAATGATTTTTCGAAATGGTCCCTCGCGCACTACGCGCCTCGATGCCGGCATGACTGATCCTCTCGTTGAAAGGCGGCAGTATCGAAGGACCAGCGCCGCTCATGGCGCCGCGCGGAAGATGGCCCCTCCGGACGCAAGCCGATACGCCAGTGGCCGGGCGCGCCGGCCGCTCTTGTGATTCACGCCGTGCCGGCGGCCGGCAGATAGCGCGCGTCCCAATCCTCGGCGAGCTGTCTCGCGCGATGCAGCGGCAACCGTGCCGCCTCGAAGTCGACCACGCAGGCCACGTCGGCGGACGCAGGCCGCGCGGGGTGCTCGCTGCTGCGCCCGTCCGTCAGCAGCCATAGCCAGCGTTGCCTGGTCTCGCTCTTCGCCAGCAGCTGGTCGGCACGCCGCACGCCCAGCGCGAGCGGCGTGCCGCCGCCTGCCGCGATCGGCGCGATCCAGTCGTCGTTCCACGCACTGGCGCGGCGCGGCGGCAGGCGCAGCTCGACCGTGTCGCCGGCAAAGCACAGCAGCGCGACATGGTCGCGGCGCTGGTAGGCCTCGTGCATCAGCGCGAGCAGCAGGCCCTTGGCACGCGCGAGGTTGCCGTCGTTGCGCATCGAGGCCGAGCAGTCGAGCAAGAAGCAGTGCAGCGCGCCGCTGCGTGCTTCCTGCGGGCGATGGCGCAGATGCTGGGTGCGAAGCCGGTCGGCACCGCGCGCCGCGAAGGTGCGCGGCCAATCGAAGGCGCCGCCCTGCTTGGCGGGACCTTGCCATGCGTCCCTGTGCGAGCCCTGCCTCCGGTCACCCTGGCGCGCGCCAGCGGGTGCGGCGTCCCGGAGGCTCAGGCTTTTTTTGGGGCGACGGCCTGCGCCGGGGCGATCAGCGGGCGCAGCGGTTTCACGCGCTCGATGCCGACGGGCTCGGGGGGCATGGCGCCCCAGTCCTCGTCGCCCGTGCCGTTCGTGCCGCGCTGGCCGTTCGCCGTGGCATCGGGCCTTGTGGCGAGGGGTGCCGGAGACGGCGCTGCAGCCTCGGCTTCGGGCTTGCGACGGTGCAGCAGCACCGCTTCAGCCACGCGCCGCACGTGATCGGCCGTGATCTCGTCGGCGCCTTCCCACGCGGCGAGCGCCCGGACCGAGCGCAGCATCACGAGGTCGGCGCGCAATCCGTCCACGCCCGCGGCAATGCACAGCGCGCCGACCGCCTCGTGCACCGCATCGCCGTAGGGCAGCGCCGACGTATCGGCCACGAGGGCCCGCGCGCGCGCCAGAGAGGCAGCCAGCGCGGCCTCTTCCTGCGCATGCTTCGCGCGAAAGCCCTGCGGATCGGCATCGAAGGCCAGCCGGGCCCGCACGATGGCCTGCCGCCCGGCGGGGTCGTCGATGTTGCGCAGCTGCACGCACAGGCCGAAGCGGTCGAGCAGCTGCGGACGCAGCGTGCCCTCTTCCGGGTTCATCGTGCCCACCAGCACGAAGCGCGCGGCATGCCGGTGCGAGATGCCGTCGCGCTCCACCACGTTGACGCCGCTGGCTGCGGCATCGAGCAGCGAGTCGATCAGAGCGTCGGGCAGCAGGTTGATCTCGTCCACGTACAGCACGCCGCCATGCGCGCGCGCCAGCAGGCCGGGTGCGAACGCAAGTTCATGGCCGGCCAGGGCCTTTGCGAGGTCCAGCGTGCCGACCAGGCTTTCGAGGCTCGCGCCCAGCGGCAGCGTGACGAAGGGCGCGCCGGGCAGCAGTTCGGCGAGCGCGCGCGCCGCCGTGGTCTTGGCGGTGCCGCGCGGCCCTTCGATCAGCACGCCGCCCAGGCCCGGGTCGACGGCAGCGAGCAGCAAGGCCTGGCGCAAATGCGGCTGGCCCGCTATCGCGGCAAAGGGAAAAGGCACCGGCATCGGGGCGGCTGTGGTCATCGGGGGATTCCTTCCATCCGCTGCTCGTGGTCGAGCAGCAGGTTCTCCAGCTGGGCGCGGTAGTCGCCGGGCGACTGCCACAGGCCGCGCTGCATGGCTTCGAGCAGGCGGTTGACCATGTCGGTCAGCGCGCGCGGATTGTGTTCATTCACGAAATCGCGGGTGGCTTCGTCGAGCACGTAGGCATCGGCCACCATCGCGTACTGGTGGTCGCCGACCACGCGGGCGGTGGCGTCGAAGCCGAACAGGTAGTCGACCGTCGCGGCCATCTCGAAGGCGCCCTTGTAGCCGTGGCGCTTCACGCCGTCGATCCATTTCGGGTTCACCACGCGCGAGCGGATGACGCGACCGATCTCCTCCTTCAGCGTGCGCACGCGCGGCGCCTGCGGGTTGCCGTGGTCGCCGTGGTACATGGCCGGCTGCCGGCCGCTCAGGTGGCGCACGGCGGCGGCCATGCCGCCCTGGAACTGGTAGTAGTCGTTCGAGTCGAGCAGGTCGTGCTCGCGGCTGTCCTGGTTCTGCATCACGACGTTCATCGCGCGCAGGCGGCGAACCAGCGCTTCGGCGGCAGGCACGCCGTCGCTGCCCTGGCCGTAGGCATGGGCGCTGCCGCCGACATAGGCCCGCGACAGGTCGTCGTCGGTCTGCCAGTCGCCGCGGTCGAAGAGCGGTTGCAGACCCGAGCCGTAGCTGCCGGGCGCCGAGCCGAACACGCGCCAGCCGGCCTGGGTACGAGCGGCCTCGGATGCCACGCCCTGCGCTTCCAGCGCGGCGGCCTCGCGAAGGATGCGCGCGCGAATCGGGTTGCGCTCCTCGTCCTCGTCTTCCTGCGCGGCAACGGCCTGCACCGCCGCGTCGAACATCTGCACGGCATTGGGAAACGCGTCGCGGAAGAAGCCCGAGATGCGCAGCGTGACGTCGATGCGCGGACGGCCGAGCCCGACCGTGGGCAGCACCTCGAAATCGACCACCCGCTGGCTGCCCGGCGCCCACTTCGGCCGCACGCCGATGAGAGCGAAGGCCTGCGCCAGGTCGTCGCCGCCGGTGCGCATGGTGGCGGTTCCCCAGACCGACAGGCCCAGGGCCGCCGGATAGTCGCCATGCTCCTGCATGTGCCGCTCCACCAGCTGCGCGGCCGACTTGAGGCCGAGCATCCAGGCCGTGGGCGTCGGGATCGCGCGGGTGTCGACCGCGTAGAAATTGCGGCCGGTCGGCAGCACGTCGGGCCTGCCGCGCGAGGGAGAGCCGCTCGGGCCCGGTGGCACGAAGCGGCCCTGCAGGGCGCGGCAAAGCTGCAGCAGCTCCTGCGCGCCGCAGGCATCGAGCGCGGGTGCGAGGCTGCGGTCGATGCGCGCCATCACGGCGGCGGCGCGCGGCAGCTCCGGCGGGCATGCGCCCTCTTCCATCAGCCTCTGCGCGAGCAGCTCCAGCCGCTCGCGTGTGTCGCCGTGGTGCCGCCATGCATCGGCGCTCACCGACTGCAGCAGCGCGGGGCGTGCGCCCTGCCATGGCGTGGCCGCGTCGATGTCCAGCGGATCGAAGCTGTCGTCCGGCAGCAGGTCCTGCGACAGCGCGCCGAGCAGTCCGGCATTCGCTCCCGCGCCGTCGGCGGCCGGGTAGCGCGCCAGCGCCAGCAGCGTGTCGCGCCGCAACCGCCCCTGTGGCGACGCGCCGAACACATGCAGCCCGTCGCGGATCTGAGTCTCTTTCAGCTCGCAGAGGTAGGCGTCCACGCGCGCGAGCACGGCGTCGTCCTCCTCGCCCGGCATGCCCAGCTCCTCGACCAGGTGCTGCGCGCGCACCGCCGCGAGGATCTGCGCGCGCAGCACCTTCGCGCGGCGCGCGTCGACCAGCAGCGCGTCGTAGTACTCGTCGACCTGCCGCTCCAGGTCCTGCATCGGGCCGTGGTTCTCGGCGCGCGTGAGCGGCGGCATCAGGTGGTCGACGATGACCGCCTGCGTACGACGCTTGGCCTGCGCGCCCTCGCCCGGATCGTTGACGATGAACGGGTACACATTCGGCAGCGGCCCGAGGATCGCATCGGGCCAGCAGGCCTGCGACAGCGCGATGCTCTTGCCCGGCAGCCATTCGAGGTTGCCGTGCTTGCCCACGTGCACCACGGCATCGATGGCGAAGGCTTCGCGCAGCCAGAAATAGAAGGCCAGGTAGCTGTGCGGCGGCACCAGCTCGGCGTCGTGGTAGCTCGCGTAGTCGGCTGCGCCCAATGTGCCGAGCGCGCGCGCGGGCTGGATGCCGACGAACACGCGGCCCAGCCGCAGGCCGGCGATCATGAAACGGCCGTTGCGCAGCATCGGGTCTTGCTCGGGCGTGCCCCAGCGTTCGTCGATGGCCGCCGCCATGCCCTCGGGCAGCTTCGCCAGGCACGCGCGGTACTCGGCCAGCCCGAAGCTCTGCCACGCGGGCCGCGCGGCCCATTGCGCGGGGTCGTTCGCGATGCCTTCCTGCAGCCTGCGCATCAGCGCATCGCCGTCGGCCGGCAGCGAGCCGGGCTCGCCCAGCGCGTAGCCTTCGGCTGCCATCGCATGCAGGATCGCCATCACCGAGGCCGGCGTGTCCAGCCCCACGCCGCTGCCGATGCGGCCTTCGCTGCCCGGGTAGTTGGCGAGGATCAGCGCGATGCGTTTCTCGCCGGCGCGCAGGCTGCGCAGACGGCACCAGCGCCGCGCCAACTCGGCCACGAAGGCGATGCGGTCGGGCTCGGGCTGGTAGCTGACCACCTCGGTCTGCGTGAGTTCGCAGCGGTGCGACAGGCCCTTGAAGCTCACGGCCCGCGTGACGATGCGGCCGTCCATCTCGGGCAGCGCGATCTGCATGGCGATGTCGCGCGGGCGCAGGCCCTGGCTGTCGGCCAGCCAGTCCTCGCGGTTGCCACCGCTCACGATCACCTGCAGCACGGGCGCGTCGCCGGCCAGTTCCACATCCTCACCCTGCCCGCCCTGCCCCAGCGCCGCGAAGGCCGTGGTGTTGAGCACGAGCTGCACGTCGTGCTCCGCGCACAGCTCGCGCAGCGTGGACAGGCACAGCGGGTCTTTCAGCGAATCGAGCGCGACCGGCAACGGATTCAGCCCCTGCCCGCTCAGCGCCGCCGCGAGCGCATCGAAAGCCGCCGTGTTGCCCGACAGCAGGTGCGAGCGGTAGAACACCAGCGCCACCACCGGCGCGCCCGCATGCCAGCCGGCGCGCAGGTCGTCGATGCCGGCCACGGTGTGCGCCGCGTCCATGCCGCGCGGCACATGCAGCGCCACCTGCGGCAGGCTGCGCGGCGGCAGCGGCGCCTCGCCACGGCCGAGTCCGTGAAAGGCCACCGCGCGCAGGAACTGCATCGCGTTGCCGGCCCCGCCGCTGCGCATGTACTGCCAGAGCTGGCGGCTCACTGCGCGCGGCGCCGTGCCGCGCGCGAGCAGGTCTTCGTCCTCCTGCAGGTCGCCGGAGAACATCGCGAGCTGCTGGCCCTTGCGTTTCGCCAGCTTCTCGAGCTGCTGCAGCCCGTAGGCCCAGGCCGATTCGGCCCCCAGGTGGTCGACCACCACCACGCGCGCATGCTGCAGCACCTCGTCGACGTAAAGGTCGAGCGAGGCCGGCTGGCGCAGGTGCATCAGGTTCGCCAGCCGCAGCGACGGATAGCCGGGGTCGGTGGCCGCCAGCGCGGTGCGCGCGGCGGCGAGCAGCGCGAGCGTGGTGTCGGCCGAGCTGAGCACCACGATGTCGCCCGGCGTCTGGTCGAGACGGGTGACGACGCTGTCGTCCTCGACGAAGCGTCCGGGCTGGGTGCTCAGCAGGTGCATGCGATCAAGGCAGCGTCAGGCGGCGACCGCACTCACCTCGTCGAGCGCCTTGCGCAGCGCCGCCTCGTCGAGGTCTTCGCCGATGAACACGAGCCGCGTGCGCTGCGCCTCGCCGTCGCGCCAGCGGCGGTCGAAATGGTGGTCGAAGCGGCGGCCTACGCCCTGCACCAGCAGGCGCATCGGCTTGCCCGGAACGGCGACGAAGCCCTTCACGCGGTAGATGGTGTGCTGCTCGACCAGCTTGCCGAGCACGGCGAGCAGGCCGTCGCGGTCCACGGGCGGCAGCTCGATCACGAGCGAGTCGAACTCGTCGTGGTCGTGGTCTTCCTCGTGGTCGTGGTGGCTCTCGCGCAGGTGGATGGTGGCCTCGGCCGCACGGCCCTGGCCCAGCAGCAGAGCGAGCGGCAGCTTGCCCTCGCTGGCGGCGACGATCTTCACCTCGGGCGGCAGCTCTTCGCGCACCAGTGCCTCGACCTTGGCGCGCGCGGCGTCGTCCATCAGGTCGGTCTTGTTGAGCACCACAAGGTCGGCGGCGGAGAGCTGGTCTTCGAACAGCTCGTGCAGCGGCGATTCGTGGTCGAGGTTGGGGTCGGCGCGGCGGGCTTCATCGACGGCCTCGGGGTTCTCGGCGAACTGGCCCGAGGCGGCGGCCGGGCCGTCGACCACGGTGACGACCGAATCGACGGTGAAGATGTTGGCGATGTCCGGCCACTGGAAGGCCTGCACCAGCGGCTTGGGCAGCGCGAGGCCGGAAGTCTCGATGAGCACCGCGTCGAGCTCGCCGCGCCGCTCGGCCAGCTGCAGCATCACGGGCAGGAACTCTTCCTGCACGGTGCAGCAGACGCAGCCGTTGGCCAGTTCGTAGAGCGCGCCTTCGCGCTCGTTGCCTTCGTCGTCGCAGCCGATGCCGCAGCCGCGCAGGATCTCGCCGTCGATGCCCAGCTCGCCGAACTCGTTGACGATCACCGCGATGCGGCGGCCTTCGGCGTTGCCGAGGATGTGGCGCAGCAGCGTGGTCTTGCCGCTGCCGAGGAAGCCCGTGACGATGGTGACGGGGATCTTGGCGTTGCTTGAGGTCATGGGGTGGATTCTTTCAGGCGCCTGCGCGCGGCATGCAGCCGGCAAGGCAAAAGTGGCGCCGGATGATTCCGGCGCCACTGATGGTGATGAATGGCCTCCCCGGAGCAAGCCCGGGGAAGCGACGACAGGAAGCGATCAGACGCCGCCGTACAGGCGGCGCTCGACGAAGACGGAGCCCTGCAGCCGGCGCCAGGCCTTGGCCGCTGCCAGCACGCCCAGGTCGACCAGCGGCTCGACGAGCACGACGGTCATGTAGGCCGCGCCGAAGCTGACGATCTGGCTCATGTTCTCGATGCCGGTGCCGCGTCCATAGAGCGCCCAGAAGCCGACCCACACCACGATGCCGCCCTGGTAGGCCACCGACAGCTTGAAGGCCTGCTGGTAGCCGATGTCCACGTAGGCCAGCTTCTCGGGAATGATCCGGCGGGCCAGCGCGGAAGTCGCGAACAGCGGCACCAGCAGGGTCGTGACGTTCATGCCGTACTGCGGAATGTCCTGCGGCTCGAAGAAGAGGCCCTGGATCAGCAGGCCGCCCGCAAGGCCAATGGCGGCGGGCGCCAGCCCGAACACCAGCAGCAGCGTGGTGCCGAGGATCAGGTGCACTTCAGACACGCCCACGGGGTGATGCGGGAACACCTCGAAGAAGCAGAACACCAGCGCGATGGCGATGGCCGAGCGCAGCAACAGGGCGGCGGGGCCGTCCTTCACGAGAGTCTGGAACCCAACCTTGCCCGTGTAGGCAAGAGCGGCTGCCGCCGTCGCGTAGCTGAGGAATATCTTGGATCCGTCGACTAGACCTGGTTCGATGTGCATCGAGCACCTCCTGAAATGCACCGTGGTGCGAAAGTTGATTGTTGGTGGATGGGCTGGCGCACGCAAGCCCCCGTCATGGACGCTGGAGCGCGCGCTGCGCTCCCTGCATGGCCGTCGCCGGCCGGGGCTTTCGCCGCAACCGTCGCCAGCCGATCACGACGCCGCTGGCCGAAGCCACGGCGCCGACGATGGAAAGCAGCCACATCACGAGATCCCAGGCCGGCCTGTACTGGATGAGCCAGGGGAAGTCGAGGCTGTGCGCCGCGTTGAAGAGCCAGCGGCGCAGGCGCGAGTTGCCGTCGCTGCTGCCCGCGACCTGGCCGCTGGCCGGGTCGATGTAGATCCAGCTGCGCGCCGGGTCGTCGAACAGCAGGCGCCACACGGGCACGATGCGCTCGCGGTGGTGGCCGTACCAGTGGAAGTCTTCGCGGGTCTGGAGCGTGGCCTGGGTGATGGCGTATCCGGGCCTCAGACGGGCCGCAGCGCGCAGGATGTCGTCCTTCGCGATGACGGCCGGCTCGCCGGTGACTGCATCGACCACGCGCACCCGCGCTTTCGCATCGCGCAGCTGCAGCAGCGGCCTGCCGTCGAACCACAGCAACACGGCCTCGCGCGCGGCAGCCTCGCCCTCGCCCGCCGGCAGCGAAGCCGGCGGCCACGGGAACGGCGACTTGCCGACACCCGTGTAGCCCGCCATCGCCGCCGCGTCGCCCGCCCCGCGCTGGAACCAGCCGTTGGGGTTCATCGACAGCCAGCCGCTGACGATCCACGTCAGCACGAAGAAGCCGCCGACCAGCCCCGCGATGTGGTGCCAGGCCATCCAACCCGAGTACGGCGTGACCGCACCGTTGCGGAACCTGCGGCGCAGCCGCACCCGCAGGATGCCGATGACGATGCCCGTCACGGCCGAGACGATGCAGGCGGCCGACAGCCACACCACCACGTCGTGCCACAGCGGCGGATCAGCGCGCAGCGGCGTGAAGTAGATCCAGTGCGGCACCGAGCCCAGCCAGTTCCAGAAGCGCTCGGAGCGCGTGGTGTCGCGCACCACCTCGCCGTTGACCTGCGACACGTAGAGCTCGGTACCCGCCTCGTCGCCGACCTCGATGCGGTGCAGCGGGCGCAGCGGGTTCAGGCCCTGCGGCACGGTCCACTGGTCGCGCTCCAGCGTCTCGGCCCAGTGCGCGCCGGCGTGACCCGAGAAGGCGCGCGCGATGGCTCCGGCCTGCGCGGCATCGACCGGGCCGGGCACATGGCCGTCGCGCGCCGACACGCTGTGCCGGCCACCGCGCGCATCGACGATGCGCCAGACGGGGCTGGCGCCGTCTCCGCCCTGCATCTCCAGCACCATGCGACGCGGCGGGCGCAACCGTGCATCCTTCGGCAGCGCATCGAGCGCGGCCGCGGGCGACACCACCGCCTGGTCGAAACGCAGCGGAGAGAGCCCCGCGAGCCGCTCCTGGTCCGTGAGGTTGGGATACCCCACGTACATCATCACCACGCCCGAGACGAACCACATGACGAACAGCAGGCAGCCGCCGATGCCCAGCCACCGGTGCGTCCAGTAGAGCCAGTGCCGGATGCGCGGCCAGGCGCGGCGCCATGCGAAGGTCATGCGTTCCCGGTCCTGTCTGCCATTCAGAAGCTGACCAGCGCCGACAGCTCGAATGAGCGCGGACGCCCCAGCAGCCACTGGTTGCCGCCGTTAGAGAACGACACCGGGTAGCGCCGGTCGGCCAGGTTGTAGGCACGCAGCGCGAGCTTGAGCGACGGGTTCGTCTGCCAGCTCACGCCCGCGTCGGCCACGGTGTACGAACCGATCCTGCGCGAGTTGGCCGCATCGACCTGGCGCGGGCCGACGTAGCGCACGCCGACATCGGCCTCCCATTGCGGCAGGAAGCGCCAGGTGAGCCAGAGGTTGGCGGCCTCCTCGGGCACGCCGGCGGGCGTGTTGCCCGCGCGCGAGACCAGCCTGCCGCTGACGACTTCGTTGAAGTCGTCGTAGCGCGCGCGCAGCTTGGTGGCGTTGGCCTCCAGCCGCAACGTGGAGCTGAGCGCCAGGTCGAGCGTGGCCTCGATGCCTTCGGAAGACTGCTTGCCGACCTGCTGGGTGACGGTCGGATCGATGGCGTCGCGCGACAGCAGCTTGTTCTTCTTGATGCTGTACGCGGCCACGGTCCAGGCACCTCGGTTGTCCGCGAGCTGGCGCTTGTAGCCGACCTCGACCTGCCTGCCGGTGCTGAGATCGAACGCCGCCTGCGAGGCCGAGGTGGTCACCAGCGAGCCCAGCGGATCGGCCGCACGCGCCACCTGCGCGTAGAACGACTGCGAGGCGTCGGGCGCATAGACCACGCCGAGGCGGCCGGTGGCGTACTCGAAGGTCTTGCCGAAGCTGTTGGCGGCGTTCTGCAAGTCGGTGCGCGCGACCTTCGCGTGGTCCCAGCGCAGGCTGCCCACCACCGACCACTGTTCGTCGAAGGCCAGCTTGTCCTCGGCGAAGAAGGCGTAGGTGCTGGTCTTCGTCTTGTAGCGCGGCGTGTAGGCCACGGGCGAGGCGTAGTAGCCCGGGTTGAAGACGAAGGGGTCGACCACCGAGCGGCCGCCGTAAGGCGAATCGTTGGTGTGCGTGAAGTCGATGCGGTTCGCGTCGAAGCCCACCAGCACCTGGTTGGCGAGGCCGAACAGCCGGTGCCTGAAGGTGGCGTCGGTGCGGTTGCCGATCTGCTCCTGGTCGTGGCCGATCTCCAGGTAGTCGCCGCGCGTCACGCGACGGGTGATGGCGTTGTAGGTGTAGGTCTCGCTGTTGCGCCAGTGGCGCTTGCTCTCCAGCCGGTAGAGCTGGTTGCGCACGGTGACGGATTCGTTGGGCGTCCACTGGGCGTCGAGGCGGGTCCACTTGTCGCGGTACTTGATCTCGGCGTCGTCCACGTTGTAGTTCTGGCGCAGGGTCTGGCTGCTCAGGCGGCCGTCGATCAGCGGCACGCCGTAGTAGCGCTGCGGCGACTGCCGGCCCTCGTCGTGCGAGAGCGTGAACTGCAGCTGCGGCGATACGTCCAGCCGCACGGCCGCGCTCACGGCAAGGCTCTCGGCCTCGCCGCGCTGCATGAAGCCGTCGGTGTTGCGCTGGCTGATGTCGAAGCGGTACGAAAGCCTGTCGTCGATCGCCCCGCCGCTGCCGAAGGCCACCTGTCGCGTGGCGTCGGAGCCCAGCGTGACCAGCGCTTCATTGCGGATCGGGCCGCGCGTGGGCTTCTTCGGCACCACGTTGATCGCGCCGCCGATGGCGCCCTCGCCGTACATCACCGAGGCCGCGCCGCGCAGCACCTCGATGCGGTCGGCAGACCAGGTGTCGAAGGGGAAGGTGACGGTGCCGGCACCCGCGAAGAGGCGCGTGCCGTCGAAGAGCTGCATCACCGAACCGTGGCCCAGGAAGCCGCGAGCCCCCAGCGCGGTGCCGCCGTTGCCCGGGCCCGGCGCGCCCGTGATGCCGGTGGCGCGGGTGACGGCATCGACCACCGAGACGTCGCCGCGCGCGCGGATGGTGTCGCCCGTCAGCACCTCGATGCTGGCCGGCGTCTCCAGCGGCGTGAGGCCGAGGCGGCTGCCGGTCTGGGTGGGCTCGTCGATGGCCAGCGGCACGTGCCGGTCGGCCTCCACCTGTATGGGCTTGAGGCTCTGGCCGCCGCCGACGACTGTTTCGTCCTGGGATTGCGCCAGGGCCACCGAAGGCCCGAAAACCAGCCCCAATCCCAATGAAATGCCCGAAAGGCCCGAAAGGCCCGAAAGGCCCGAAAGACCCGAAAGGCGTGTCCTGCGCGGTGGCGGCACACCCTTGCGATCGCGCCGCGGCGATGCATGACCCATGTAGCTTCTCCTCCGGCCTGCGTCCCCGCAGGCTCCCGACCGATGAAGGACGCGGCGGAAGAAGAGGCGAAGGGACTGCGGCGGCTCGGGGGCGAGGGATGCGGCAGGCCCGGACACGCACTCCCGCAGCGTCCGAAGGCGGTTGCGAGGGCCGGTATCCGGGCTTGCGGAGCGCCGCGGCGTGCTTCATGTGGATGCACGCCACGACGGAAATCCTCGCCTTCCCACGCCGAAGCGCAGTGGCTGCCCGTGCCAACCGAGATGGCACGTGCGTGAGGGTTTCCAGATCCGCTGACCGTTGCGGGGGCAGCGCAGGAATTGACGCATCGATCGATCAAGAGAACGACGACGCGGCGCACCTGCTTCCCGTTTAACCCCGTCGCCATGGATGAGATGGCGTGCGGGGCACCTTCGAACCGTGTTGTCCGGCGCAGTTAATGAAAACTGCCGCACCGGAACGGCGGGATTATAGGTAGCGCCCCCTCGGGAGGGGCCGCGCCGCGGGCTTCAGCCGGGCTTTCCGTCGGGGCCGAACAGCCGTCGCATCATGGCCACGCCGGCCACCAGAGCGTTCGAATAGGTGGCGTAGGGCTCGTGGGCGGCTTCCAGCGGCACATAGACGTGGGAGGTTTCGCCGGGCGTGTCGTCCACGGCCTCCATCAGCACCCAGTAGAACTCGCCCGCCTCCAGTTCGTGGACGGTGAGTGCGATGTTTCTGGGAGAGGGCATGGTGCAAGGATGAATGTGCTGCCTGACTACTGGATGAACAGGAAATGCACGGGCGTGGTTGACAGAGCTTTCGGGGTTCTCCTACAGAGCACGCCCCGGGTGCGACCTAATGTTGTATCAACAGGGACTCACGAGACTCCAAGAAGAACCGACCAAGAACAGGAGGCAGCATGAAGCACTTCACTCTTGAACCCGGCATGCGATCGAGCATCGGCGGCGCCTTCTACCCGACCGGCTACTCGATGGTGATGTTCCCCAGCGCCGAGGATGCGGACCGCATCGGCCACCGCCTGATCGAAAAGGGCATGAGCGGCGACGAGGTCTACCTGCTTCCAGCCGAGACGGTTCTCGCGGAGATCGTCCCGACCGTGAGGTCGGCCGACAGCCCCCTGCCCTCCGCCGGCACCGACGCGGCCACGGTGCGCGCCTATGCCAAGCTGGCGAAAGAGGGCCATACCGGCCTGCTCGTCAGGACGAAGGACGGCGCGGCCGCCGAGCGGCTGATGGAGCTGGTGCGAACCGTGCCCTACTCCATCGCCCAGCGCTACCGCACGCTGGTGATCGAAGACCTCTGAAGCCCTGAAGGGAAAGAGTCCCTTTCAGGGGCCCTCAGGCCGGCACGGCCATCGACACGGCGCGCTGGACCACGTCGCGGGCCATGGCCTGGGCCAGTTCCTGCTCGCCGAGAAACACGGTGGCGGAGGTTTCCTGCGTGAGCAGCCGGGCCTCCTGCTCGTTGTGGCTGCGGATCACCGTCTGGATGGTCGGGTTGAGCGTGCGCGCGGTTTCCATCATCTGGCGCACGTTCATGGTGTCGGGCGTGGCCACGACCAGCACGCGGGCGCGGGCGATGTGCGCTTGTATCAGCACGGCCGGATCGGCCGCGTCGCCCCAGACGGCCGGGGTGCCGGCCTCGCGCAGCTTCTCGACCAGTTCGCGGTTCTGCTCGGCCACCACGTAGGGGATGTCGTTCGCGTCGAGCTCCGCCGCGATGCGGCGCCCCACCCGGCCGTAGCCCACCAGCACCACCTGCCGCGAGAGGTACTTCGCCTCGGTGGTCATGGGCAGTTCGGCGAGCGGGTCGTCGCGCATCTCGAGTCCGCGCGCGAAGGAGGAATGGGCATGCAGCCATTTCTGCATCGGTGCGATCAGGCTGAACCACAGCGGATTGGTGGCGATGGAAATCAGCGCCCCGGCCAGCACCAGGCTCTGCCCCTCCACCGGCAGCAGGCCCAGCGACACGCCCAGCCCCGCCAGGATGAACGAGAACTCGCCGATCTGCGCCAGGCTGGCGCTGACCGTGAGCGCCGTGCCCAGCGGATAGCGGAACACCAGCACCAGCGCGCAGGCCGCGAGCGACTTGCCCAGCACGATGACCAGCACCACCGCCAGCACCTGCAGCGGCCGCTCGATCAGCACCGAGGGGTCGAACAGCATGCCGACCGACACGAAGAACAGCACCGCGAAGGCGTCGCGCAGCGGCAGCGATTCCTGAGCTGCCCGGTGGGCGAACTGCGACTCGCGCATCACCATGCCGGCGAAGAAGGCGCCCAGCGCGAACGACACGCCGAAGAGCGCAGCCGACGCGTAGGCGATGCTCACGGCAGCGGCCACCACGCACAGCGTGAACAGCTCGCGCGAGCCGGTGCGCGTGACCTGCCAGAGGATCCACGGGAACACGCGCCGCCCCACCACCAGCATCAGCGCGACGAAGCCGCCCACCTGCAGCAGCGTGAGGCCTAGCGTCTGCCACAGCGGATCGCCCGAGCCGGCAGCACCCGACACGCCCAGCGTGCCCGCCAGCGGCGGCAGCAGCACGAGCACCAGCACCATCGCCAGGTCTTCCACCACCAGCCAGCCGACGGCGATGCGGCCGGTGAACGAATCGAGGATGCCCAGGCTTTCGAGCGCGCGCAGCAGCACGACCGTGCTGGCCACCGACAACGCCAGCCCGAACACCAGCGCCGCGCCGGGGCTCCAGCCCCACCACAGGGCCAGGCCGCCGCCGAGCAGCGTGGCCACCGCAATCTGGGCGAGCGCGCCGGGCAGCGCGATCTTGCGCACGGCCAGCAGGTCGTCGAGCGAGAAATGAAGGCCCACGCCGAACATCAGCAGCATCACGCCGATTTCGGCGAGCTGGGCGGCAATGCCCGCATCGGCCACGAAGCCAGGGGTGAAGGGGCCGATGATCACGCCCGCCAGCAGGTAGCCGACCAGCGCCGGCAATCGCAGCCTGGCCGCCAGGAAGCCGAGGATGAGCGCCAGCCCCAGGCCGGCGGCGATCGTGTTGATGAGGGAGACGCTGTGGGGCATCGCTCCATTTTGCAGGAACGATGCCCGGCCTTTCATTTCGAACGGCCTTCCCGGCCGGCCGTTTCAGGCGGCCTGTTCAGCCCGCCATCTTGCTGGTGCGGGCGGCATCGAGCACCTCGGGCTCCTGCGCCTCCACCCAGCTCTCGTTGTTGAGCCCGGCCCGCAGGCGGGTCTCGTCGAGTTCGCCGGTCCACTTGGCGACCACGATGGTGGCGACGCCGTTGCCGATCAGGTTGGTCAGCGCGCGGGCTTCCGACATGAAGCGGTCGATGCCCAGGATCAGCGCCAGCCCCGCCACCGGCACATGGCCTACCGCCGACAGCGTGGCAGCCAGCACGATGAAGCCGCTGCCCGTGACGCCGGCCGCGCCCTTCGAGGTGAGCAGCAGCACCGCCAGCAGCGTGATTTCCTGCGTGAGCGTCATCGGCGTGTTGGTGGCCTGCGCGATGAACACGGCCGCCATCGTCAGGTAGATGGAAGTGCCGTCGAGGTTGAACGAGTAGCCGGTCGGTATGACGAGACCCACGCAGGTCTTGTTCGCGCCCAGGTTCTCCATCTTCTCCATCATGCGCGGCAGCACCGATTCGCTGGACGAGGTGCCCAGCACGATCAGCAGCTCTTCCTTGATGTACTTGATGAACTTCCAGATGCTGAATCCGTGGAATCTCGCGATGAGCCCCAGCACCACGAAGATGAACAGCAGGCAGGTCAGGTAGAAGGTGCCCATCAGCTTGCCGAGCGAGAACAGGCTGCCCAGCCCGTACTTGCCGATGGTGAAGGCCATTGCGCCGAAGGCACCGATGGGCGCCAGCTTCATGATGTAGTTGACGATGCCGAAGAGCACGTGCGAGCCCTTCTCGATCACGTCGAACACCAGCGTGCCGCGGCCGCCGAAGCGGTGCAGCGCGAAACCGAACATCACGGCGATCAGCAGCACCTGCAGGATCTCGCCCTTGGCGAATGCATCCACCACCGTGTTGGGGATGATGTTCATGATGAAGTCGATCGTGCCGGTCATCTTGCCCGGGCCGGTGTAGGCCGCGATGCTCTTGGTGTCGAGCGTGGCCGGATCGACGTTCATGCCCGAGCCGGGTTTGAGCACGTTGACCAGCACCAGCCCCACGATGAGCGCGATGGTGCTCACCACCTCGAAGTACAGCAGCGCGAGGCCGCCGGTCTTGCCGACCTTCTTCATGTCTTCCATGCCGGCGATGCCCACCACCACCGTGCAGAAGATGATCGGCGCGATGATCATCTTGATCAGCTTGATGAAGCCATCGCCCAGCGGCTTCATCGCCTCGCCGGCCGCCGGGTAGAAGTGGCCGAGCAGCACGCCGATGATCACCGCGGTGATCACCTGCACGTAGAGGGAGCGGTAGAGCGGGAGCTTTCTGGCGGATGTGCTTGTTGTGCTTTCCATGTTTGCCTCCGGAGGGTTGAAGACTGTAGGACGCGTATTCGCGGTTTTCTATCCGTGGAACCCGCATCGTCGAAATGAAAAGACCCGCCGAAGCGGGTCTTGTCGATCAGGTGTAAGTCAGCATGCTTAATGCATGTGGAGACCGCCGTTGACGGAGAAGTCGGCCCCCGTGCTGTAGCCGCCTTCGTCGGTGGCCAGCCACGAGATGATGGAGGCGATTTCGCTCGGCTCGCCCAGGCGCTTGACCGGAATGGTGGCCACGATCTTGTCGAGCACTTCCTGGCGGATGGCCTTGACCATGTCGGTGCCGATGTAGCCCGGGCTCACGGTGTTGACCGTCACGCCCTTGTTGGCCAGCTCCTGTGCCAGCGCCATGGTGAAGCCGTGCATGCCGGCCTTGGCCGCCGAATAGTTGGTCTGGCCCGCCTGGCCCTTGGCGCCGTTGACCGAGCTGATGTTGATGATGCGGCCCCAGCCCTTTTCGACCATGTCGCCCACCACCTGCTTGGTGACGTTGAACATGCTGTTGAGGTTGGTCTCGATGACCGCGCTCCAGTCCTCGGGCGTCATCTTGAGGAACATGCGGTCCCGCGTGATGCCGGCGTTGTTCACCAGCACGTCGATGGGGCCGTGCGCGGCCTTGGCGGCGGAGAAGGCTTCGACGGTGGATTGCCAGTCGCCCACATTGCCGACCGACGCATGGAACTCGAAGCCTGCGGCTTTCTGTTCGGCCAGCCACTTGGCGTAGTCGCGCGTGGGGCCGCAACCTGCGACCACGGTGAACCCGTCCTTGTAGAGACGCTGGCAGATGGCTGTTCCGATGCCACCCATGCCCCCGGTGACATATGCAACTTTCTTGCTCATGAGATTTCCTTTGTGTAATGGCAAAAGCCTGAACGGCCGCCTTCACTCTAGCGAGTTTCAAGCCATGGGCCCTCTGAGGAAAACACTGAGCCAAGCTTGCAACCAGCTGTCACGAAGAGTGGTCACGAAGCGACCTTCGTTCCCAGCCTCTATCCTCTCATCCGTGCGTGTCCGCACAGGCAAAAACCCAAGGAGTTCCAAAGTATGAATTTCGGGATCATCGTCTTCCCCGACGTCGAGGAACTCGACTTCGTCGGCCCCTGGGAAATGCTCACCATGTGGAGCAAGCTGGCCGGCGGTCCCGAGCACTGCCTGATCGTGGCCGAGAAGCGCGAGCCGGTGGCCTGCGCCAAGGGCCTTTCCATCAACCCCCACGTTTCCTTCGCCGACTGCCCCCAGCTCGACTGCCTGCTCGTTCCCGGCGGCATGGGCACGCGCCGCGAGGTCGACAACGTGGTCATGACCCGCTTCCTCGCCGACCAGGCGCCCGGATGCACCACGCTGATGTCCGTATGCACCGGCGCCTTCGTGCTGCATGCGGCCGGGCTGCTCTCGGGCAAGACCGCGACCACGCACTGGGGATCGCTCGACCGCCTGCGCGCGCTGGGCGACGTGAAGGTGGTGGAGCAGCGATTCGTGCAGGACGGCAACGTCTGGACCTCGGCCGGGGTATCGGCCGGTACCGACCTGATGCTGGCCTACATCGCCCACAGCGCGGGCGAGGAAGCCGCCGCCAAGGTGCAGCTGCAGGCCGAGTACTACCCCGCGGACACCGTCTACGGAAACACGGCGAGCCACGAGCGCGCGCCGGCCTACGTGAAGCGGCCCGGTCCGCGCTCCCACGCGCAATGAGTTCGCCTGCCCTCCCCGAACCGCTGCCCGTGCTCGCGGCCCGCGTGGGCGAAGCGCTGCGCGCGCGAGGCCAGACTGTGGCGGTGGTCGAGTCGTCGGCAGGTGGCCTGGTGTCGGCCGCCCTGCTCGCCATCGCGGGCGCCTCGGCTTACTTCAAGGGCGGTGCGGTCGTCTACTCGAGGCGAGCCGGCCGCGCGCTGCTGGACCTGACCGCCGAAGACATGGCCGGCATGCGCGGCGAGACCGAGCCCTACGCCCGGCTCGTCGCCGGCCGGGTGCGCGACACCCACCACTCGAGCTGGGGCATCGCCGAAAGCGGCGCGGCCGGGCCGTCGCCGAGCCCGTACGGCGACGTGCCGGGACGCGTGTGCCTCTCGATCGTCGGCCCGGTCACTGTGAGCCGCACCGTCGAGACCGGCGATGCGGACCGGCCGGCGAACATGGACCTGTTCGCGCGGCACCTGCTCGCGCTGTTCGACGAAGTCCTGCGCGAACAGCCCCCGGCCTGACGAAGGAAAAGGTCAGTCCGCCTGCACGCCCGCCGCGCGGATCACCTTGCCCCACTTGGCGACCTCCGCCGTCAGATGCGTACGCAGGCTCTCCGAGGTCTGCTTTTCCACCGGCACGATCTCCGAGCTGAGTTCGGCCAGGCGGTGCTTCACCATGTCGTCCTGCAGCCCGGCGCGCAGGGCTGCGTTGAGCTTCTCGATCACCGCGGGCGGCGTGCCCTTGGGCGCATAGATGCCGTGCCACACCCTCACGTCGAAGCCCTTGAGGCCCTGCTCGTCGAGCGTCGGAATGTTCGGCAGGCTCGACAGCCGCTGCGGCGTGGTCACGCCGAACACCTTCACCCGGTTGCCGTCCTTGATGACCGGCGCGGTCTGCGTGGTCTGGTCGCACAGCAGGTCGACCTGCCCGCCCATCAGGTCGTTGAGCGCCGGCCCTGCACCCTTGTAGGGCACGGTGGTCAACTGCACCCCGATCTGGTTCATGAAGAGCAGCCCGCACAGCTGCGACACCGCGCCCACGCCCGCGTTGGCCAGCGTGACCTTGTCCTTGTTGGCCTTCACGTAGGTCAGCAGCTCCTGGTAGTTGTTGGCCGGGAAGTCCTTGCGCGACAGCAGCGTCATCGGCACGTCCAGCACCTGGCCGACGTATTCGAAGTCCTTCAGCGGGTCGTAGTTGAGCTTCTTGTAGAGCGCGGGCGCGGTGGCCATGCCCATGTGATGGATCAGGATGGTGTAGCCGTTGGGCGCCGCCTTGGCCACCCGCGCGGGCGCGATGGTGCCGCCCGCGCCCACGGTGTTCTCGACGATCACCGGCTGGCCCAGCGACTTGCCCATGGGAATGGCCAGCATGCGCGCCACCACGTCGGTCGGACCGCCGGCCGAGTACGGCACGACCATCGTCACCGGCTTGTCGGGCCATGCGGCCTGCGCCGATGCCGGCGCCTGGAAGGCGAGCAGGCAGGCGCCCGCGGACGCGGCGATCAGGGTCTTGAGTTTCCAGGTCTTCTTCGTTGCTCTCGTTGCTCTCGTCACTTGCTTGTCTCCTTTGTGGTTTGTCTCTGTTCAGGGTTGTTCTTCGAACGCGAGCAGGCGTTCGGCCAGCCGCACCACCGGCGCATCGACCATGCGCCCGTCGAGGCTCACGACACCGCCGCCGGCCGCGCGTATGGCCTCGACCACGCGGCGGGCCCACGCCAGCTCCTGCGCCGTAGGGCCGAGCGCCGCATGGACCGGCGCGACCTGGTCGGGGTGGATGCACAGCTTGGCGCCGAAGCCGCCGCGCCGGGCGCGCGCGGTGTCGACTGCCAGCCGGGCGGCGTCGCGCCAGTCGGGCGTCACGCCGTCGATGGGCGCGACGAGGCCGGCACGACGCGTGGCCAGCAGCAGCGCGAGACGCACCGGCACCAGCTCGGCCTCGTCGGCATCGCAGGCAAGGCCCAGGTCGGCCTGGAAATCCAGGTTGCCGAAGGCCAGGCGCAGCACCTGCGGGGCGGCGGCGAGTTCGTCGACCGCAGCAAGACCGGCGGCCGATTCGATCAGCGGCACCAGCACGGCCGACGGACCGGCGGCGACAGCCAGCCGAGAGAGATCGGCCGCGCGCTCCGCCTTGGGCAGCACGATGCCGGCGATCAGCCCCTGTGCGGCGAGCGCCCCGACCTGCGCGCGATCGTCGTCGTGCCACGGCGTGCCGGCCGCATTGATGCGCACCAGCAGCCGTCGCCGGTCTTCGGCGGGCAGCGCGGCGAACGAAGATGCCAGTTGCTCGCGCGCCGATGCCTTGCGCTCGGGCGCGACGGCGTCTTCCAGATCGACGATCACGCCGCCTGCCCCGGTTGCGAGCGCGCGCGCATGGCGCTCCGGCCGGTCGGCGGGCACGAAGAGAAAGGCGCGTGCCAGCGAAAGCGGCGGCGCGCTCACACCGCCCTCGCTTCGCGCAGCGCCGCGATGTCCGCCTCGCTGCGCCCGAGGCTGCGCAGGATGGCGTCGGTGTGCTCGCCGACCGCCGGGATCGGGTCCATGCGGTAGTCGAAGGCGCTCTGGCGTCCGGCCGGCAGCAGGGCCGGTATGTCCCCCGCCGGCGAGCCCACCTGCCGCCAGCGCTCGCGCGCCTGCAGCTGCGGATGCGCCCACAGGCCGGCCATGTCGTTCATGCGGGCGTTGGCGATCTGCGCGGTGTCGAGCCGCTCCAGCACCTGCGCCGTGCTCAGCGCGCCGAAGGTCTCGAGGATGATGGCGCGCAGCGTCTCGCGGTTCTCGTTGCGCCGCGCGTTGCTGTCGAAGCGCGGGTCGGTGGCCAGCCCCGCCTGCAGCAGCACCTTCTCGCAGAAGGTGCGCCACTCGCGCTCGTTCTGCAGGCCCAGCATCACGGTGCCGCCGTCGCCCGCGGGAAACGGACCGTACGGGTAGATCGTCGCGTGCGACGCGGCGCTGCGCGGCGGCGGCGGCGCGCCGTCGTAGGCGTAGTACATCGGGTAGCCCATCCACTCGGCGAGCGATTCGAGCATCGACACGTCGATGTGCGAGCCCTTGCCCGTCTTGCCGCGCTGGAGCAGCGCCGCGAGGATGCCGGTGTACGCATACATGCCGGCCGCGATGTCGGCGATGGAGTTGCCCGACTTGCAGGGCTCGTCCGGCGTGCCCGTCACCGAGAGAAAGCCCGCCTCGCTCTGGATCAGCAGGTCGTAGGCCTTCTTGTCGCGGTACGGGCCGTCCTCGCCGTAGCCAGAGATGTCGCAGACGATGAGCCTAGGGTGCTTCGCCTGCAGCGCCTGCGCGCCCAGCCCCATGCGCGCGGCGGCGCCGGGCGCAAGGTTCTGCACCAGCACGTCGGCATCGGCCAGCAACTCCTGCAGCACGGCGAGCGCGGCGGGCTGCTTGAGATCGAGCGTGAGGCTTTCCTTCGAGCGGTTCACCCACACGAAATGCGAGGCCTCGCCGCCGACGCGGGCGTCGTAGGCGCGCGCGAAGTCACCCACCTCGGGGCGCTCCACCTTGATGACGCGCGCTCCGAGGTCGGCGAGCTGGCGCGTGCAGAACGGCGCGGCGATCGCGTGTTCGAGAGAGATGACGGTGATGCCGTCCAGGGGTCTTGTCATGTGCCTGTTCCTCCCGCTCAGGCCAGCACGGCCGTGGCCTGCATGGTGAGCCAGCCGTCGGCGTCCTCGCCCCAGAGGCTGAATGTCTTGCCGTCCACACTTCCCTCGGCGGGCTTGCCGTGCACGCGGAACGGCGCGATGTCGAAGGTCGGCCGCACCGCGCGGAACTCGAAGCGCGCGAGCTGCGCGCCCGGCACGTTGCGGCGCAGCAGGTCGACCAGCAGCGTGGCGATCAACGGGCCGTGCACGATCAGGCCCGGGTAGCCCTCGACCTGCGTGACATAGCGGCGGTCGTAGTGGATGCGGTGGCCGTTGAAGGTGAGCGCCGAATAGCGGAAGAGCAGCACGTCGTCGGGCGCGATGTCGCGGCTGAAGGTGGCGTCCTTCGGCGCTGGCGTGGGCGGCGGGCCCGCTTCGCCAGGTTGCGCCGCAGCGCGGTAGACGATGTCGTGCTCCTCGGTGAGCGCGAGGCCACGTTCGTTGCGCACCTCGTGGCGCACCAGCACGAACACCAGCTCGCCGGTGCGGCCCGCCTTGTGCGTGACCGAGACAATGCGCGAGATGCGCTCCACCTTGTCGCCGACCTGCAGCGGATTGCCCGGCTCCCACGCGAGCCGCCCGCCCGCCCACATGCGGCGCGGCAGCGGCACCGGCGGCAGGAAGCCGCCGCGCTTCGCGTGACCGTCCTCGCCGATCTCGGACTGGCGATGGTGCGGCAGGAAGTAGAGCCAGTGCCACAGCTCGGGCAGGCGCGTGCCGGCCTGCGGCGGCGCGTCGTCGCGATCGAGCGTGGCGGAAAGCGCGCGCACGGGCGCGGCGGTGATGTCGTCGGCCAGCGTTTCGCTGCGGCCCTGCCAGGCCTGCAGCTTCGCCAGCGCCTCGCCGTCGATCGCGAGGGATGAAGTCTGTGTGTCGTTGCTCATGGATTCCTGTTCGTCATTCAGTCGACGGCCGCGCCGGAGGCCTTGACGATCCGCGCCCACTTGGCGAGGTCGTCGTGCAGCAGCGCCGAGAACTGTTCGGGGGTAGTCGGCGCGGCGATCTCCACGCCCTGCTGGTCGAGCTTGTCGCGCAGGTCCTTCGAGGCCAGCGCCTTGCGCGTGGCGTCCTGCAGCGTGGCGAGCACGTCGGCCGGCACGCCCGCGGGAGCGAAGAGGCCGATCCACAGCGTGCCGTTGTAGCCGGGCACGGCCTCGGCGATGGTGGGCACGTCGGGCAGCACGGGAGAGCGTTTCTCGCCGCTGACCGCCAGCGCGCGCAGCTTGCCGGCCTTGATGTGCGACAGCGCCGAAGGCAGGCTCGCGAACACGATGGGCAGCTGTCCGCCCAGCACGTCGTTGAGCGCCGGCGCCACGCCCTTGTACGGCACGTGCTGCATAGAGATGCCGGCCATGCTGTTGAGCATTTCGCCGAGCAGGTGGTTGAGCGTGCCGTTGCCGGCCGAGGCGTACTGGTAGTTCGCGCCCTTGGCCCGCGCGAGCTTCAGGAACTCGGCGAGGTTCTTCGCCGGGAACGAAGGGTTGACCAGCAACACGTTGGGCACCGCGCCGACGAGGCCGACGGGCTTGAAGTCCTTCTCGGGGTCGAAGCCCGGGTTCTTGTACAGCGCCGGGTTGATGGCCTGGCTGCTGCTGATGGTCATGAGCAGCGTGTAGCCGTCCTTCGGGCCCTTGGCCACCAGCTGAGTGCCGATGTTGCCGCCCGCGCCGGGGCGGTTGTCGACCACCACGCTGGCGTTGTTCATCACCTCGCCGAGCTTCTGGCCCACGAGGCGGCCGACGATGTCGTTGGTGCCGCCTGCGGCCTGGGGCACGACGAGCGTGACGGGGCGCGAGGGATAGCTTTGCGCGAGCGCGGGGCCCGCCGGAAGCACGAATGCGGCCGCCAGCGACAGCAGCGCCAATACGCGGAATTTCATGTGTCTTGTCTCCATGGCCCGCATGGTCTGCCGCCCTACCCTCGCGCGCAATCTGCCATTTCGGAACCCAGCCTTCCGCATTTCCGAAGGCTGAGGGCATCCCGCGGCCTACCATCGCCCGATGCTCTTCGACCTCACCGACCTGCGCCTCTTCGTCGCCACGGCCGAGCTCGGCAACCTCACGCGGGCGGCCGAGCGCCAGCACATGTCGCTGGCTGCCGCCAGCGCGCGCATCAAGGCGCTGGAAACGCAGGCCGGCCTGCAACTCCTTCAGCGCGAGGCCCGGGGCGTGCGGCTGCTGCCGCCGGGCGAAGCCTTCCTGCATCACGCGCGCCTCGTGCTCCACCAGACGGAGCAGTTGCGCGCCGACCTGCTCGAGTACGGCGGCGGCCTGCGCGGCCACCTGCGCGTGTTCGCCAACACCACGGCGGTGACCGACTTCCTGCCCGAGATCCTGCCGGGCTTCCTGGCGCGTAACCCGCGCATCAACGTCGACCTTCAGGAAAAACCGAATGCTCAGATCCCGCGCGGCGTGCTCGACGGCCGCGCCGACATCGGCATCGTCGCGGGCCGCGTCGACACACTGGGGCTGGAAGCCATCCACTTCAGCACCGACCGGCTGGTGCTCGCCACCTCGCGCAAACATCGCTTCGCCAAGCGCAAGAAGATCTCTTTCGCCGAGACGCTGGACGAGGACGCCATCGGCATGCAACAGGGCAGCACGCTGCAGACCTTCCTGGCGCAGATCACCGACAACCTCGGCAAGCGGCAGAAGCTGCGCATCCAGCTCGGCAGCTTCGACGCCATGTGCCGGATGATCGGCAACGGCGTGGGCATCGGCGTGGTGCCGGAGTCGGCGGCGCGGCGCAACCAGGAAAGCATGCAGCTCGCGCTCATCGACCTCGCCGACGCCTGGTGCGTGCGGGAGCGATACCTGCTGGTGCGCGACCGCGCGGCGCTGCCGATCTATGCGCAGGCACTGGTCGACACGCTGTGCCGGCACTACGCCGAGCAGCAGGCTTCGTCAGAAAGCTGAATGCGGCACCGTAAAAACAGCAACTTGCGCGCGAATGCTGAACAACCCGCTCCCGTCCCCATTTTCCGTGGACAACTTTGGGGGTAACTCATGAGGAGCCTTGTAAAACGAATGCAAGTCATTGTTTTACAAGGGTATTCCTTAGTTTGCTCAAAATTTGGGCGGTGAACAACTTTGGCCGCCAAAACCGCTTCACCGAGCCCTCAAACAGCCTCCAGGCCCAGTTTTTCACGGTTTCCCGTGAGCGAAAAACGCTATCGGATCAGCCACTTGCGACTGGAATGTGGAAAAGCCGGCTTCTTCCCCATTTTCAGTGCACAACTTTGGGGATAACTCATGCGGAGCCTTGTAAAAGGAACGCAAGTCATTGTTTTATAAAGGCATTCCACGCTTTGCCCAAATTTTGAGCGGTGAACAAGATGCCGCTGGCAGCAGGTGCCGGTGGCAAAAATCTGCTAGCGCAGGGAATAGACGCCGTTCGCCCAGAACGCGCCGGCGGCAGTCTGGAGCGAGACCGTCACTTTCCTGTTCTGCGGATCGACCTGCACTTCGCCGCCCGTGACCGGTACGACGACAGAAGGGAACGGACTTTTATCAGTGAGGACGATCTGCCCCGCTTCATAGCGCGCAGCCACGACCGGCTTTTCAGGCAGGCGAATCGACAGCGACGCGACCTCCCCGTACAGGGAGCCGCCGTGGCCGGAGATCGCCCAGCGTCCGGTTGGCGCCCTCAATGAAATCAGGTGAACCGGCTCCATGTCCGCGCGGCAGCTGCAATCGAAGGTGGCATACCGCGTCGGAAAGGAAACGCAACCCGACAGCAGGAACAGGAACACGAGAGCGGCGACGAACGACCGGCGCGCACTCACGGCCATCGATCAGTACGGGGGCGCCTTGCGCGCACGCTGCGCACGCGCCGCCTCGGTCCACCAGGCGAGGTCGTCGGCGAACCGCCCGAACGAACGCTGCAGCGATTCGCCGGCAGGCCCCGTCGGCTTGCCTGCCGCGTCCAGCGTCTGCGAGATCGGCCCGACGGCCAGCGTGCTCGACACGACGACCATGCCCATCTCCGACAGGATCGAATGCCACACCGTGCCCGAGCGCACGCCCGAGAAGCGTCCCGCCGAATAGCTCGCGATGGCCGCGGGGCGCCAGCACCACTCCTCGAGGAAATGGTCGGTGAGGTTCTTCAGGCCGGGCTGCGGGCCCCAGTTGTATTCGCCGGTGACGAAGACGAAGGCGTCGGCCGTGCGGATCTTCTCGGCCAGGGCTTCCATCGCCGCCGGCGCTGTGCCCTTCGGATATTCCTTGTACATGCGGTCGAGCATGGGCAGGTCGACCGCCTTCGCGTCGATCAGTTCCGCGTCGTCGCCGCGTTCGCGCAGGCCGGCGACGATGTAGTCCGCCAGGCGCACGCCCATGCGGTCGGAGCGGTAAGAACCGTAGAAGACCAGGATCCTGTCGCTCATGGCTGCACCCTATTTCTGTTCTGCTTCGAGCTTGTCCTGCGTGCGGGTGTCGAAGTCACCGGCGTCGTGGCGCTCGTGCAGTTGGCTCGAAGGCTGCCCCCAGGTGCGGTTGACCATGCGGCCGCGCTGCACTGCTGGCCGCTTCGCGATCTCGTCGGCCCAGCGCACCACGTTCTTGTACTCGCCTACCTGGAGGAACTCGCCCGCCTCGTAGAGCTGCCCCTTGGCGAGCGCGCCGTACCAGGGCCAGACGGCGATGTCGGCGATGGTGTATTCATCGCCCGCCAGGTAGCGGCTTTCGGCCAGGCGGCGGTCGAGCACGTCGAGCTGGCGCTTGGTTTCCATCGCGAAGCGGTCGATGGCGTATTCGATCTTCGTGGGCGCGTAGGCATAGAAGTGCCCGAAGCCGCCGCCCAGGTAAGGCGCGCTGCCCATCTGCCAGAACAGCCACGACAGGCACTCGGCGCGCGCCGCCCGCTCGGTCGGCAGGAATGCGTTGCCGAACTTCTCGGCCAGGTACTGCAGGATCGCAGCCGACTCGAACACGCGGATCGGCGCGTCGCCGCTGCGGTCCATCAGCGCGGGGATCTTGGAGTTCGGGTTCACCGCCACGAAGCCGCTGCCGAACTGGTCGCCTTCGTTGATGCGGATCAGCCAGGCGTCGTACTCGGCTCCCGCGTGGCCCAGCGCCAGCAGTTCCTCGAGCATCACCGTCACCTTCACGCCGTTGGGCGTTGCCAGCGAATAGAGTTGCAGCGGATGCCTGCCTACCGGCAGCTCCTTCTCATGCGTGGCGCCCGCGATCGGACGGTTGATGTTCGCGAAGCGCCCGCCGCTTTGCTTGTTCCATGACCAGACGGTGGGCGGCGTGTAGGCTGTCGTGCCATTCATGCGATGAGTTCCAGGAGTTGAACGGACGATGATCATTCTCTACGACTGCGCCACCGCACCCAGCCCGCGGCGCGCGCGCATCCTGCTTGCCGAGAAGGGCATTTCACACGAGACCGTGCAGGTCGACCTCGCTCGTGGTGAGCAGATGGGCGAGGCCTACCGGGCGATCAATCCGCAATGCACCGTGCCGGCACTGCGCACGGACGAAGAAGACGGCCTGCTGCTGACCGACAACGCCGCCATCGCGGCCTGGGTGGAGGCCCGATACCCGCAGCCGCCGCTGATGGGCGTCACGCCGCGCGAAAAGGCGGAGATCGCCAGCTGGAACTGGCGCATCGAATTCGAAGGCCTGCTGGCCATCGCCGAGACGCTGCGCAACAGCTCCCCCGCCATGGCCGACCGCGCGCTGCCCGGACCGGTGAACTACGCCCAGATCCCCGAGCTCGCGCAGCGCGGGCTCGCGCGGATCCAGCATTTCTTCGAGACGCTGAACGAACGACTGGCCGGCCGCGATTTCATCGCCACCGACCGGTTCAGCATTGCTGACATCACCGCCGTGGTGGCAGTGGATTTCGCTCGCGCGGTGCGGCTCAAGCCCGGGGAGCAGCACCCCGAGCTGCTGCGCTGGCGCGCGGCGATGGCGCAGCGGCCGTCGATGGCGATGGCGCGCTGAGCCGGGGACGACGGCGCGCCGGGCGCCGTCATCGGAACGACGGGACGACGATCAGCGTTCGATCGTCAGCGCCACGCCCATGCCCCCGCCGATGCACAGCGAGGCGATGCCCTTCTTGGCGTTCTGGCGCTGCATTTCATGCAGCAGCGTCACCAGGATGCGGCAGCCCGACGCGCCGATGGGGTGGCCGATGGCGATGGCGCCGCCGTTGACGTTCACCTTGTTGATGTCCCAGCCCATTTCCTTGTTCACGGCACAGGCCTGCGCGGCGAAGGCTTCGTTGATCTCGAGCAGGTCGAGGTCGGCGGCCTTCCAGCCGGCGCGCTGCAGAGCCTTGGTCGAGGCGGGCACGGGGCCCATGCCCATGATGGCGGGGTCGAGGCCGGCGGTGGCGTAGCTGGCGATGCGGCCCAGCGGCTTCAGGCCGAGGGCTGCGGCCTTCTTGGCCGTCATCACCATCACGGCGGCGGCGCCGTCGTTCAGGCCCGAGGCATTGCCCGCGGTCACGCCGCCGGCCTTGTCGAAGGCGGGACGCAGGCCGGCCAAGCCTTCGGCGCTGGTCTTGCGATTGATGAACTCGTCGGTGTTGAAGACGACGGGGTCGCCCTTCTTCTGCGGAATGCTCACGCCGACAATCTCGTCCTTGAACTTGCCGGCGTCCTGCGCGGCGGCGGCCTTGGTCTGGCTGCCCAGCGCCAGTTCGTCCTGCGCGGAGCGGTCGATGCCGTACTTCTTGGCCACGTTCTCGGCGGTGATGCCCATGTGGTACTGGTTGTAGACGTCCCACAGGCCGTCGACGATCATGGTGTCGACCAGCTTCCAGTCGCCCATGCGCTGGCCGTTGCGCGAGTTGGGCAGCACGTGCGGTGCGGCGCTCATGTTTTCCTGGCCGCCGGCGATCACGATCTCGCTGTCGCCCGTGGCCACGGCCTGCGCCGCCAGCATCACGGCCTTCAGGCCCGAGCCGCACACGGCGTTGATGGTGAGCGCCGGGGTTTCCTTGGTGCCGCCGCTCTTGAGCCACGCCTGGCGCGCGGGGTTCTGGCCCGCGCCCGCTGCCAGCACCTGGCCCATGATGGCCTCGCCGACCTGCTCGGCCGTGAGGTTCGCGCGTGCAATCACTTCCTTGATCACGATCGCACCCAGCTCCGTGGCCGGGATGCCGGCGAGCGAGCCGCCGAACTTGCCGACTGCCGTGCGGGCTGCCGAAACGATGACGATGTCTTCCATGAGGTTCTCCGTTGAAGTGATTTGAAACTCTGTTGCTACGGCCTTGCCGAGCCGAACTCCGTCAAGCCTTGGCCTTGACGTAGCGCCCCGGCGCCGGCTCGATGGCCTTGTAGGCCTTGCCGTTGCCGTACGCCCTGGGAGCGGGAATCTGTTTGCCCGCGTGCCCCTTGAGCCATTGTGCCCAGTCGGTCCACCAGCTGCCGGGATGCTCCTGCGCGCCGGTCAGCCATTCGGCCTGGGTCTTGGGGAACTTGCCGTCCTCGCGGATCCAGTGGCTGCGCTTCTTCTTGGCGGGCGGGTTGATCACGCCGGCGATGTGGCCCGAAGCGCCCATCACGAAGCGCTTCTTGCCGGGCAGCAGCTGCGTGGAGGCATAGGCGCCGCCGATGGGCACGATGTGGTCTTCGCGCGAGCCGTAGATGTAGGCCGGGATGTCGATGTTGCCGAGGTCGATCTTCTCGCCGCAGACGGTGAGCGCGTTCGGCTTGGCCAGCTTGTTCTCGTGGTACGTGTTGCGCAGGTACCAGGCGTAGAACGGGCCCGGCAGGTTGGTGGCGTCGCTGTTCCAGTACAGCAGGTCGAAGGGCGGCGGGGTCTCGCCCTTCAGGTAGTTGCCGACCACGTAGTTCCATACCAGGTCGTTGGGCCGCAGGAAGCTGAAGGTCGAGGCCAGGTCGCCGCCGGGCAGCAGGCCGCCCTTGCCCAGCTGCATCTCGCGGTACTGCACCATCTGCTCGTCCACGAAGATGTCGAGGATGCCGGTGTCGCTGAAGTCGAGGAAGGTGGTCAGCAGCGTGACCGAGGCGGCCGGCTTCTCGCCGCGCGCCGCGAGCACGGCCAGCGCGGTGCTCAGGATGGTGCCGCCCACGCAGAAGCCCAGCGCGTTGATCTGCCTGCTGCCCGTGATCTCCTGCACCGTGTGGATCGCCTTGATGGCGGCGTTCTCGATGTAGTCGTCCCAGGTGGCCTTGCCCATCGACTCGTCGGGGTTGCGCCAGCTCACCACGAACACGCGGTGGCCCTGCTCGTTCGCATAGCGGATCAGCGAGTTCTCGGGCTGCAGGTCGAGGATGTAGAACTTGTTGATGCAGGGCGGCACCAGCAGGAAGGGCCGCTCATGCACCTTGGCGGTGAGCGGCTTGTATTCGAGCAGCTGGAAGAACTCGTTCTCGAACACCACGGCGCCCTCGGTGGTGGCCACGTTGCGCCCCACTTCGAAGGCGCTCTCGTCGGTCATGCTGAGGTGGCCCTGCCTGACGTCGTGCAGCAGGTTCTGGATGCCCTTGGCGATGCTCTCGCCCTGCGTGTCGATGGCCTTCTTCTGCGCCTCGGCATTGAAGGCCAGCGAGTTGCTGGGCGCCGAGGCGGCCATCCATTGCTCGACGGCGAAGCGCAGTCGGGCCTTGGTCTTCTCGTCTGCCTCGATGGCCTCGGCCATGCTCAGCATGGTGCGGCCGTTGAGCAGGTACACGGCCGCCGAGAAGGCCGAAAGCGGATTGCGGCCCCAGGCATCGGCGGCGAAGCGCTTGTCGCCCTCGGGCTTCGCATCGAAGCCCTGGCGCCATAGCTCGGTGGCCTCGGCAAGGTACTGCTGCTGGATGGACTGGAGTTTTTCGGGATCGATGGAAAAACGGGGCAGCTCGGGCATCTTCATGCCCTGGGGCAGTTCCCATAGCGGCGTGTCGCCGACATTGAAGGCCGAAGCCCCCTGTGCGGCGGACTGCTGGAACGATTCCAGCGCCTTGCTCCACCCTTCCGAAAGTGCCTGCTGGAAGGGCGCGAACGCATCGGCCCCCGTGGCTTGTTGCTTCATCATGTCTCCTGGTCCTCGCCTGAAACGGTACGGATGGCTTGCGTGTTTTGAGTATGCTGCATTCAAAGGGCCCTCACAACGCCGCCCTCCTCACTTACCAACTGAAACTTTCCGTGTTTATCCATCTGATCGTCATCGGCTGGTTGTATGTCGCCTTGATGATGGCCGTGGCCGAGGCCACCAACACCACAGGCACCGTGCTGGGCGCCATCTTCACATTTCTTTTGTACGGTTTGGCGCCGGTGGCACTGGTGGTTTACCTGATGGGCACTCCCGCACGGCGCCGAGCGATCAAGCAGCGCGAACTCGAGGCTCAGGAAGCCGCGAGGCGCGCGGCGGCCGAGGCTGCGGGCTCAGACCTTCCAGACCAGGGCGGCGAAGCGTCCGCTGACGCCGTCGCGCCGGTGCGAAAAGAACCTTGAATCGTCGGTGACGGTGCACCACGGGTCACTGCCGTCGTTGCCGTACACCGCCCCGATGCCCGCGGCTTGCAGCCGCTGCCGCGCCAGCGCCGGCAGGTCGGCCAGCCATTTGCCTTGCGCCGGCGCGGGCCGGAAGCAGGATGCGGCTTCGGGTGAATGCGCCTCGAAGGCTGCCTTGACCTCCGGCCCCACCTCGAAGGCCTTGGGACCGATGCAGGGGCCAAGCCAGGCAATGACGCGCGAACCGCCCTCGGCCTCGAAGGCCTTCGCGGTCTGCTCGAGCACCCCGCCCGCCAGTCCGCGCCAGCCGGCATGCGCTGCCGCCACGCGGTGGCCGGCTTCGTCGGTGAAGAGCACGGGAAGACAGTCGGCCACCATGATCGTGCAGGCCAGGCCTGGGGCAGTGGCGGTGCAGGCATCGGCCGCGGTGCCGTCGCGCACCATGTCCTGCGTGGCATCCAGCGCGACCACGCCCGTGCCGTGCACCTGCTGCAGGAAGACCGCACGCGCGCCGACGGCGGTGCGAAGGCGGTTCCTGTTCTCGGCCACGTGCGAGGGCTCGTCGCCCACGTGGTCGCCGAGGTTGAAGCTGCGGTAGCGCCCCGTGGAAACACCGCCCTCGCGCGTGGTGCACACGGCCCGCACGTTCGGCGGCGCGGGCCACTCGGGCACGAGCCAGCGTGCATCCATGGGCTTCAGGCTTCCGCGTCGGGCGCCTGCGAAGGCTGGGCGCGCTGGAAGGCTTCGTGCTCCATGCAGGCCTCGAAGGCGGCCATGGTGCGCGGCAGGCCGCTGAAGTCGCAGTCGAAGCGGCGGCCGTTGAAGATCTGCGGCACCAGGCAGCAGTCGGCCATGGTGGGCGTGTCGCCCCAGCAGTAGGTACCGGCGGGGTACTGCGCGAGCTGGCGTTCGAAGGCCATCAGGCCGTCGCGCACCCAGTGGCGATACCAGGCGTTCTTGGCGTCCTCGTCGAGCTTCAGGTCTTTCACGAGGTACTTGAGCACGCGCAGGTTGTTGAGCGGGTGGATCTCGCAGGCGATCGACTGCGCCAGCGCCCGCACATGGGCGCGGCCCACCGGGTCGCTGGGCAACAGCGGCGGCTCGGGATGCACTTCGTCAAGGTACTCGATGATGGCCATGGACTGCGAGAAGCGTTCGCCCTCGTCCTCGAGCAGCGGCACGAGCCTGTCGGCGGAGATGGAGGCGAAGGGGCCGGTACGGTGGTCGCCGCGCGCGATGTGCACGGGGATGTATTCGAAGTCGAGGCCCTTCAGGTTGAGGGCGATACGCACGCGGAACGAGGCGGAGGAGCGGAAGTAGTTATGCAGCTTCATGATTTCGCAAGCATAGCGCTCCCTCCATGGCGCAGCGTCACGAGCGGGCTATAGCCACCAGCACGCAGCGGAAGTCCAGCAGCGCGGCCTTCGGCGACGTGGTGGCGATGGCATCTCGCCACTCGTCGAGGATGCGGCGTGCGGCTTCTTCCTGGCGGGCGGCGATGCCGATGCGCCATGGCCCCAGGGTGCCGGGCTCTTCGCCCTCGCCGTGGTTGTGCCGGCCCTCGCCGTAAGGGCGCCCCTCGGAACAGGCGCGGCAGAGAATCTGCATGCTGGTCGTCCAGTTCTCGGCGCTCGCGTCGGCGGCCTCGAAGCGCCGGACCAGCGCCTCGATGTCTTCCTTCGTCGCGTCCTCGACCATGACCTCGTAGGTCGAGTAGTCGGAAGGAGCGATCAGCTCGAGCGCGTCGAACACCGGCACCTCGCGCTCGCCCCGCAGGCGGTAGCCGTTGGCCGCGCCGTCGTGCAGCACGAGGTCGCCGTAGCGGTGGCCGCTGTCAGGCGTGGGCACGTTGCGCAGGATGGCCCGTGCCGGGTCGATGCGGTCGGCCCACACCACTTCACTGGCCTCGTCGCCGTGCACGCGGATGGGCGTGAGCCCGATGAAGAGATCGACCGGCCCCTCGCCGTCCGGCACCTTGATGCCGTACTGCCGCCAGGCGCTGCGGGCGGCGTCCCAGTCTCCCAGCGCCGTGGCCGCGATGCCTAGGTTCCAGATCGCGCCCTCGTTGCGCGGATCGCATTGCACGGCCCGGGCATTGGCTTGCAGCGAGGCGGCCCAGTCGCCGCGGTACTTGTGGATGAGGCCGATGTTGTACCAGGGGGCCGACCAGTTCGGCAGCACGGCGCCGGCCTGGGCATAGGCCTCCAGCGCGCCGTCCTGGTCGCCCTCGTCGTCGAGGCGGCGACCTAGTTCGTTGAGCGCGTTGGCCTTGCCGGCCTTGCCGATTCGGATGGGCATGGTGGGAAATGAGGGGAATGGAGAAGGAATACGCTGCTCGGGCCGTCTATTGTGAGCCTCGCGCCTCTGGCACACTGCCGGTTTCCCGCCCAGGTTTCGTTGAAAAAGGACACGTCTCAATGGCTTCCGAGTTCGTCTTCGCCCCGTCCCCCGCCGTCTCGGTGCCGGTGGCCGGCCAGTCCGCCCGCTTTCCGGTGCACCGCATCTACTGCGTGGGCCGCAACTACGAAGATCACGCCAAGGAAATGGGCTTCACCGGCCGCGAGCCGCCCTTCTTCTTCATGAAGCCCGCCGATGCGCTGGTGGTGGTCGACGCGGGCCAGACCGGCACCATGGCCTACCCCTCGCTCACGAAGAACCTGCACCACGAGATCGAACTCGTGGTCGCCATCGGCACCGGCGGCAGGAACATCGCCGCGGCCGACGCGCACAAGCACATCTACGGCTACGCGGTCGGCCTCGACATGACGCGCCGCGACCTGCAGAACGACATGAAGAAGCAGGGCCGCCCCTGGGACATCGGCAAGGGCTTCGAGCAGAGCGCGCCCATCGGCCCGATCGTGCCCGTGGCGCAGGCCGGCGACGCCGAGAAGGCCGAGATCTCGCTGCAGGTCAACGGCACCGACCGCCAGCGCAGCAACGTGAGCAAGCTGATCTGGAACGTGGCCGAGACCATCGAGCACCTGTCGGCGGCCTGGGAGCTGCAGCCCGGCGACCTGATCTACACCGGCACGCCCGAAGGCGTGGCCGCCGTGGTGGCCGGCGACACGCTCGTGGGCGAGGTCGCGGGCCTGCCGGCGCTGACCGTCAAGATCGTCTGAAGACGGCGGCCGGACCCATTCATGCTCCTGCGCGTACCCATCAAGCATTGCAAGAACTGTGGCACCGCGGTGGTCTACCGCGTGCCGGACGACGGCGACACCAAGCAGCGCGCCGTCTGCCCGGCCTGCCACACCATCCACTACGAGAACCCGCTGAACGTGGTCGGCACCATCCCCGTCCTGGGCGACAAGGTGCTGCTGTGCAAGCGCAACATCGAGCCGCGCTGGGGCAAATGGACGCTGCCGGCCGGCTTCATGGAACTCGAGGAAACCACCGCCCAGGGCGCGGCCCGCGAGACCGACGAGGAGGCCGGCGCGAACTTCGAGATCGAGGGCCTGTTCTCGGTGATCAGCGTGGTTCGCGTGGGCCAGGTGCACCTGTTCTACCGAGCGCGCCTGCTCGACGACAAGTTCGACCCGGGCCACGAGACCATCGAGGCGCGGCTCTTCACCGAGGAAGAAATTCCCTGGGACGAGATCGCCTTCCGCACGGTGCGCGAGACGCTCGAGCACTACTTCGAGGACCGGCGGCGCGGCAGCTTCGACCGCGTGCACGAGCTCAGCATCGTTTGACGAAATCCATGAACAAGACACTTCGCGCCACCCTCTTGTGCGGCGCCAGCCTCGGCTTCGCGCTGGCGGCAGCGGCGGCCAGGGCCGAAACCGTGGGCGACGTCGACACCGCCTTCAAGCTCATCGGCCCCGACCACAAGATCGTGATCGAGGCCTACGACGATCCCAAGGTCAACGGCGTGACCTGCTATGTCTCACGCGCCAAGACCGGCGGGCTGGCCGGCGCCTTCGGCGTGGCCGAGGACAAGGCCGAAGCCTCCATCGCCTGCCGCCAGGTCGGCCCGGTGAGCATCACGCAGCCGCTGCCCAAGCGCGAGGAGGTCTACAGCGAGCGGCTGTCGGTGCTCTTCAAGCGCCTGCGCGTGGTGCGCATGGTGGATGCCAAGCGCAACACGCTGGTCTACCTGACCTACTCCGACCTGCTGATCGACGGCTCGCCCAAGAACAGCGTGACGGCGGTGCCCATCGACCGCGGCACGCCCATTCCGCTCAAGTAGTGCCATCCGGGCATCCGGGGCAGGCAATGCCCCGGATGCCCGATGCCCTCTTCACAGCCGGTTGCTCTTTCGCGCAGCGCCGGCGCGGCGGTTTGCTAGCATCGCCCGCGTGGCGCGCCCCGCGCGTGCCGGTTTGCAGGAACCCTCCGCAACGAACCCGTTCGAACAGAGCCCATGCACCTTCAGACTTTTGTTTTACGCACCGGCGCCATGGCGCTGCTCGCTGCGGGCCTCGCGGCCTGCTCCACCGTCGACCTCAACACGCCCTGGCCGGCGCCCCCGGCGGCCAAGCCACCGGTGCAGCAGCGCCCGGCGGCGCTGTTCATCCGTCCCGCGAACGGCCCGACCATCGCCCGCTTCGACGGCGACCGCGTCAAGGGCATCGACATCGCCGGCAACCTCGGCGACCCGGTCGTCGCCTCGGCCGACGGCCGCGTGGTGTACGTGGGCGGCGAACTGCCGGCCTACGGCAACATGGTCATCGTCAAGCACAACGAGACCTTCCTCACGGCCTATGCGCACGTGCAGACCATCCTGGTGAAGGAAAACGCCGTCGTCCGCCAGGGCGACAAGATCGCCGAGATGGGCCGCAGCAACGCCGACCGCGTGAAGCTGCGCTTCGAGATCCGCAAGAACGGCAGCCCGGTCGATCCCGAGCCGTATCTCAGCGGTCGCCTGATGCAGTAGCTGCCGACGGCCCGGCCGCATTCGCCGCCGATGAAAAAGCCCCCTTCCGGGGGCTTTTGTTTTTCTTCCGCTTTTCCAGGGCGCCCGAATAACGGGCGCCCTGCCTCCCTTCCTCCCTGTATCAGTCGGTCATTCGGCCGTGGTGTTGTCGCGAAGCACGATCTCGCGCCAGTTGCTGTCGTAGGTGCTGACGAACATGTTCCTGTAGTAGACCGAGCCCTGCGCCGGCAGGTTGAAGGTCTTCGATGCCGTGCCCGTTGCCGAGGGAGCGACATCGGCCCGGTCTGTCGCACCGGCCGAGGGGCCCGCCATCAGGTTCAGGAAGAACTGCGCGGCGAAGCCCGGGTTCAGGCCGGTGGCGCTGATGGCGAAATCGCTCCCGCCCACATAGGACGACAGGGCCGGCGTGGTCGAGAAGGCCGGGTAGCTGACCGCGGCGGTTTCGGCCAGCGTCAGCGGACGGCCATGGAAGCGGTGCCTGTAGATGATGTCGAAGCCGTTGAACTTGGCCACCGTCGTGCCGTCGCTCTCGTAGGCGGTGAAGGTGTACTCGGGCGTGGCGGGAAGCGCCGCGATCGCGCTGTCGCCCAGGCCGGCGTTCGGCAGGCCGGCGCAGTTCGAGGTCAGGTAGTAGTAGTTGTAGGTCGACGAGCCATCGATCGGCCACGCGCCACCACCCGAAGGACGCACGTGGCGCAGGCCACCCGCGGGCAGGCCCGGGCCGGTGACGACCACCGACGCGACGTTGCCGCTGTTGGAGGTGTTCGTGTCCTGGATCTCGAACTGCAGCGAGCTGCTCACGCAACCCGTCGCCTTCTCCTTGGTGGCGTGCATGTGCGGATTGATGTCCAGCACGCGCCCGTCGCCGCGCAGGCGCCACGCACCGTCCGTGCCCTTCACGATCTGCATGCCCTGCGTGTTGCTGAAGGCGATGCCGTTCTTGTCCTTGTGCGTGAACTCGACGTAGGCGCGCGGGCTCGTGTTGTTCGCGTCGATGGTGTAGTTGATGCGCTGGATCACCACGTCGGTGAAGCTCGCGCCCACGAGGCTGGTGTCGGTCGCGGTCTCGTTGGCGAACTGCGAGGCGCTGAGGTCGGAGAACCTGAAGCCGTAGGTGCCGGTGACGGGATTGGTGCCGTCGGTCATCAGCGACAGCAGCTGCGACGGCGCGGGCAGCCCGGTGGCGAACTTGCCCACGAAGTCCGCGAGCACCTTGCGGATCGCCACGATGTCGTCAGCCGCGGTGTCCATGCCGGAGCCGCTCATCGGCGCGGCGGCGGGCTCGGCCGCGGCCTTCACCGCCAGGTCGTCGGAGATCTGCTGTTGGGTGACGATGTTGGTGATGGTCGCCACGTTGGTGGCCGGGTCGACGCTCACGCGCAGCACGTCCAGCGCCTTGTCCAGCGCGCTCGACAGCGGCGTGAAGGCGGTGCGCAGCAGGTCGATGCTGGCGTCCACGCCCATGGCCTTCAGCACCGGCAGCAGCTTGGCCTTGAGCGCGTCGGACTCGGCCTTGAGCTCGTCGGCCGAGAGCGAGGCGAACTCGCCGCCGTCGAAATACTGCGAGGCAAGCCGGCCGGCGATGTTGGCCACCACCAGGTCGGTCAGCGGCGTGATGTTGATGGTGCCGTTGACGTCCGCCGCGGTCGCGGCCGAATGGATCACCACGCGCTCGCCGGCCACCGTGCCCTCGGCGCGGAAGACGAAAGGCGCGGTCATGCCGCTCACGTCGATCTTGTAGTTGCCGTCGACCAGCGGTTCGGTCTTGGTCGCGCCCTTGGCGTCCTTGACCGTGACGGTACCCACCAGCGGCAAACCGGAGGCCGCCGTGCCCGAAAACGTAACAGGCGCCGATGCGGCCGGCGGATCGCTGGCCGGCGGGTTGCTGCTACCGCCCGCGGCCGGGAAACCGGCGAAGCCGCCGCCTCCGCCACCACCGCCGCCGCCACAGGCACCGAGCGAGATCAGGAGCGCCACCGCGCACGCGCAGCGCGTCGTCTTGAAGAAGGACCGGCCGGAGGCCGCTGGGGTCGCGAAGTTTGTATTCATGGATGGTCTTGTCTAGTGAAGGGGCAAACAAAAGAATCAACTCGTAACACGAGCGTTGCGATTCTTCTGGAGCCCCCTCCTGTCGACCATCCTCTGTTTTGAGGATGCGGGACGTGCCCGCCTAAAGCAGGCTCTCGGGTACCAGCGGCGCGAGCAGTTCGAGCTTCCACCTCGACCAGAAGTCCGTTTCGGGCTCCCGGTGCAGGATGGTGTCGGCCGCGTCGCCCGAGGCCGGGCTCACCCACTCGATGGCGCCCGTCGGGCCCAGCTGCAGCTGGTAGGCGCCGTCCAGCCGTATGAAGCCGATCAGGCTGGTGAGCTGCTGGGCGATCTGCGGGCTGAAGATGAAGATGCCGATCTCGGTGTTGTGCAGCATCGAGCGCGGGTCGAAGTTCATCGAGCCGATGAAGACGATCTTGCGGTCGATCACCGCCGACTTGCCGTGCAGCCGGCCGCTGGCCGAGCCGTACATGCCGAAGCGCTTCGTCTGCTCCACCCGCTTGGGGCTCAGCTCATAAAGCTCCACGCCCAGGCGCAGCATCTGCGAGCGGTAGCGGCGGTAGCCGATGTGCACCAGCGACTCGTCCGTGGCCGCCAGCGAATTGGTGACGATGGTGTAGCTCACGCCGTTGCCGCGCACGATGCGGATCGTCTCCATGCCGCCGCGCCCCGGAATCAGGTAGGGCGTGGTCTGCATGATCTCGTTCTCGGCGCCGCGCAGGTAGCGCTGCACGTTGTAGAGCACGCTGTCCTTCGACTCGTCGGCCGGCAGGCCGCGCGCCTCGTCGGTCGCTCCCAGCGCCTTGGCGGGCGGATCGGCGTACGCCTCGGCGCGCGCCCAGACCAGCTTCAGCGCGCCGGCGTCGAGGTCCTTGGCCAGCGGGTTGTTGCCCAGCAGGTCGGTGGAGCCTGGCTCCTCGGGATGCAGCTGCTCGGGGCCGGTGGTCAGGCGATCGAAGCGATCGCGCAGCTGCCGCGGCGTCTCGCCGGTGGGCGGCACCAAAGACTCGATGGGATAGACGTACTGGCTGTTCCAGTACATGTCGAACAGCGAGGACAGCCTGGGCACCACCTCGCCGGCCACCAGCGTGTCGATGTCGATGAAGTTCGAGCCTCCGTCGCGCAGGAAATACTCGTTGGCCATGTTGCGCCCGCCCATCACGGCGATGGTGTTGTCCACCACGTAGAGCTTGTTGTGCATGCGGCGGTGCACGCGGTCGAAGTCCAGGATCGACCAGGCCCAGCGCGTGCCGAAGCGGTCGCGCCCGGCGGGAAACGGATTGAAGAGCCGCACCTCCACATTCGGGTGCGAGGCGAAGCTGGTGAACAGCGGATCGGCGCCGGCGGTGTAGAGGTCGTCCACCAGCAGCCGCACGCGCACGCCCCGGTCGGCCGCGTCACGCAGGGCGCGCAGCAGGTAGCGGCCGGTCTCGTCGTTCTGCACGAGGTAGTACTGCACGTCGATGGAGCGCTGCGCCCGACGCGCCAGCTCGATGCGCGCATGCAGCGAGAACTGCGGCATCGGCAGCAGCCGGAACCCGCTCAGCGGCTCGCCGGGCGGCGCCGCCGCCTTCACCAGGCGGCCGAGCGTGGTGTCGGCGCCATCGGCGATGGCCGCCGAGGGCTTGCGCGGCACTTCCGCCGGCAGTCCGGCGCAGCCCGCCAGGCACAGGGCCGCGAGGCCGAGCAGCAGCCATGCGAGCCATCGGACATGCGGTTTGTCGGATGTCCGGCGGCAGGAATTCGGCATGGATGGCGGCGCGTGGGTTGGGTCGTGGGTCGGGCGTGACCCGAAAAAGGCTCGCGGTTTCTACCACGAGCCCGGCCCATGTGCTGCGCCGCCGCACGAGATTCAAGGCCCCCTCAGGAGCGGCGCGACGGCCCCCATTGCCTGACGAAGTGATCGGCCCGCAGCGTGGCCCGCTCGACCGCCGCGTCCCACGACAGCTGCTGGGTGATGACGAGCGCGCAGCGCGGAATGCCGCTGAAGCTCAGTTCGGCGATACCGGCGTAGGTGCCGCTGGGCGTACGCATGAGCTCGATCCAGCCCGTCCAGCCTTCTGGAACGCTGAGAGCGAGTCGAGCGCCGTCCATAGTGGATTCACCGTCACCCATTTGATACGTATTTTTCGGAATTTAAACCCTAAGCACTACTCATGGCCAGAGGGGTGACGAGGGTAAGGTCTGAACGGCCAAAGGGCATCACGCGAACATGGGAGGCACAGGCCCGTCTGCCGCCTCCAGGTAGCCCGCCGCCGGCCGAGGCCCGCGAGGCGGCTGCGGCTTTTCGGCAAGATCGGGGGGACATGAACAGGATGACGACGAACTCCAGGAATACCGGCAGCGGCGGCGGCCCGGCGGCAGCCACCACCCTCGCCCTGTTCGACGACCCGCCCCGCGCGGCGCGCGAGCCGCTGGGAACGGGCGCCTTCATGCTGCCCGGCTTCGCCCTCCCCTTCGTCGACGAACTGCTGCCCGCCATCCGCGCAGTGGAAGCGCAGGCGCCGTTCCGCCACCTGGTCACGCCCGGCGGCTTCACCATGTCGGTTGCGCTCACCAACTGCGGCGCGCTCGGCTGGACCAGCGACCGGCGCGGCTACCGCTACAGCGCTACCGATCCCGACAGCGGCAGGCCCTGGCCCGCCATGCCCGAAGCGCTCGCCCGGCTGGCGCGCGAAGCGGCTTCGGCGGCGGGCTTCGACGGCTTTGCGCCCGATGCCTGCCTGGTGAACCGCTACGCGCCCGGCGCGCGGCTGTCGCTGCACCAGGACAAGGACGAGCGCGACTACGGCGCGCCGATCGTCTCGGTGTCGCTCGGCATGCCCGCCGTGTTCCTGTTCGGCGGCCTCGCGCGTGGCGACAAGGCCGCGCGGGTGCCGCTGGCGCACGGCGACGTCGTGGTCTGGGGCGGCGAAGACCGGCTGCGCTACCACGGCGTGCTGCCGCTGAAGGACGAGCCGCATCCGCTGCTGGGCGCCATCCGCATCAATCTCACGTTCCGCAAGGCAAGCTGACACGCATGCAGGCTATCGACGACAAGAAGAAGGAAGAGAAGAAGAGCACGAACAGCACGAGTCCCGGCGCCGCCGTCCGCCAGCTCTATGCCGCTCTGTGGCACTTCGCGGCCGGCGCGCGTGCGCAGCTGCTCTCGGCCACCGCGCTGCTCGCGGCCTCGCAGCTGATCCGTCTCACGCTGCCCTACCTCGCGGGCCAGGCCATCAACGCCCTGCAGCGCGGCGAGCTCGGCACGGCCGGCCGCTGGATCGCGGGGCTCGCCGGCGTGTACGTGGGCGCCTGGGCATTGCACGGGCCGGGCCGCATCCTCGAACGCAACGTGGGCGTGAAGGTGCGCGAGGCGCTGGCCGACCAGCTGTATGCGCGCATCGCCGCCGCGCCGCTGGCCTGGCACGAAGGCCATCACTCGGGCGAGCTGCAGCACCGCGTGCACCAGGCCAGCCGCGCGCTGTCGGACTTCGCGCAGAACCAGTTCATCTGGCTCACCAACGCCGTCAACTTCGTCGGGCCGCTGGTGGCGCTGGCGCTGCTGTCGCGCACCAGCGGCATGACCGCGCTCGCGGGCTACGTGCTGATCGGCCTGGTCATCGTGCGCATCGACCGCGCGCTCATGAAGCTCGCGCGCGCCGAGAACGACGCCGACCGCCGCTACGTGGCCGCCCTACTCGACTTCCTGGGCAACGCCTCGACCGTGATCGGCCTGCGCCTGCAGGGTGCCTCGCGCCTGCTGCTGCGCCGCCGCATGGCCGCGATTTCGCTGCCGCTGAAGCGCGCCGTGGTGCTGAACGAAGGCAAGTGGTTCGCGGTCGACCTGATGGGGCTGGCGCTGACCTGGGGGCTGGTGGTGATCTACGTGTGGCAGGCCCGCGCACCCGGGCAGGTCGTGATGCTGGGCGCCGTGTTCATGATCCACCAGTACGCGCAGCAGGCCGCCGGCGTGGTCACCTCGGTGGCCGCCAACTTCAGCTTCTTCGCGCGCATGCACACCGACTACGGCAGCGCCGGGCCGATCTGGCAGGCGCCCTCGGGCAAGGAGGCGCTGGCCACGCCGCCCGGGCAGGTGCCGGCGCACGAGCGGATCGAGGCCGATGCCGCCTGGCGGCAGCTGGACATCCGGGCGCTGCAATGGCGCTACGCACCGCGCGGCGCGCCGATCGACGAAGCCGGCATCGCCGAGCCCGCCGTGCGCAGCGGCCTGCACGACGTGGCGCTGACGCTGCGCCGCGGCGAACGCGTCGCCCTCGTCGGCCCGAGCGGCGGCGGCAAGAGCACGCTGTTGCGCGTGCTGGCCGGACTCTACGCACCCGGCAGCGGCACGCTGCTGTTCGACGGCCAGCCTGCCGACTGGGCACGGCTGCGCCGGCTCGCCACGCTGATCCCGCAGGAAACCGAGCTCTTCGAAGCCAGCGTGCGCGAGAACCTCGCCTTCGGACAGCCGCACGACGACGCGCTGCTGCAGGCCGCGCTGCACACCAGCACCTTCGACGAAGTATTGAAGGCGAACGGCGGCGACCTCGACACCGCCGTGACCGAACGCGGCTTCAATCTTTCAGGCGGCCAGCGCCAGCGGCTGTGCCTCGCGCGCGGCGTGCTCACGGCACAAGGCAGTTCGCTGCTGCTGCTCGACGAACCGACCAGCGCGCTCGACGCGAACACCGAGGCCCGGGTGCTGGAGCGCATCGCCGCCGCGTTCCCGGATGCCTGCCTGATCGCCTCGGTCCACAGGCTGAGCCTGCTCGAGCGCTTCGACACCGTGGTGCTGATGGAGGCCGGGCATGTGCTCGACCATGGGCCGTGCAAGGAGGTGCTGCAAAGGCAGCCGCTGCTGCAGCGGATGGCCTTGCCGGCCGGCGCGCAGGCCTGAGTGCCAAGCCGCCTACGGCAGGTTCTCCCTGAAGATCACCTGGCTGCGCGTCGTCTCGACGCCGCTGAGCGCCTCGCGCCGGTCGCGCAGGTTGGTGAAGATGCGCACGCAATTCATGAGCGTGGTGTGCGGGCTCTGCGTGATCACCGCGTCCATGCTGCCGTCGATCAGCAGCGCGCGCGTGTCGGGCGTGAGCCCGTGGCCGATGAAGACCACCTTCTGCTCGCGCCCCGCCTCCTTCAGTGCGCGCGCCACGCCGTCGGAGGCGCCGCCGATGTTGTAGATGCCGCCCATGTCGGGATGCTGCTCCAGCAGCGCGCGCGTCTGGCGGTAGTTCTTGTCCGCATCGTCCTGTCCTTCGCGCAAGCCCACCACCTCCAGCCGCGGGAACATCTCGTCGATGACATGCAAAAAGCCGGCCTCGCGCTCCTCGTGCGCCTTGTAGCTCAGGCTGCCCGCGATGAGCGCGACCTTGGCGGCACGCGCGCCGATGAAGCGCCCGATGAGATAGCCCGCCGTGCGCCCGGCCGCGCGGTTGTCCAGCCCGACGAAGGCCGCGCGCTCCGAGTTCGACAGGTCGGAGATCAGCGTGACCACCGGCAGCCCGCGCGCCGCCAGCGCGGCCACCGCCTCGCGCACGGCCGGGTGCTCCAGCGCCATCATCGCGATGCCGTCGCAACGCTGGCCGTGCCTGCGCAGGGCGTCGGCCAGCTCGTGGGGATTGAAGCTCTCGATGAACACCGTGCGGCACTGCACGTTGAACGGCGCCCAGTGCTCCTGCGAGTAGCCCACCATGTCACCCAGCATGCGGATGAAGCGGTTGGTGCCGGCCGGCAGCAGGAACACGAGCCGCAACGGCGGCGGCGTGAGCGCGGCATACAGCTCGGGCCCCGGCAGGTAGTCGAGCTCGCCCGCCGCCTTGAGCACCCGCTGCACCGTGGCGTCGCGCACGCCGGGGCGGCGGTTCAGCACGCGGTCGACGGTCGCGGTCGACACCTGCGCCGAGCGGGCGATGTCGACCACGCGGGCGCGCCGAGCCTCACGCGGCGAGCCGGGCCGGGATGTGTGTGAAGGGTTTTCCCGCATACATCAAAAACCATCAGACAGAAGTTTGACCCGAATGATGCAGGCTTTTATCTTCGCTGTGCATCGAATTCGACGATGCATCAGATTGCATCAACGGCGCAACCCGTCAATCAGCTGGTCGGCCCATCGGCCGGGCAGCGCTTCTTCAGAAGATCACGGAGACAACGAGACATGACCCCAACCAGCCGCCTGACCCGCAGGGATGCCCTGCGCACTTTCTCCGCCCTGCCCGCCGCAGGCATCGTGGCGGCGGTGCCGCGCATCGCGCGCGCCGCGGAGTTCTCGTACAAGTACGGCAACAACCTGCCGCTGACGCACCCGCTGAACATCCGCGCGCAGGAAGCGGCCGACCGCATCGCCAGGGAAACCAAGGGCCGCGTCGAGATCAAGATCTTTCCCAACAACCAGCTCGGCGGCGACACCGACATGCTGGCGCAGGTGCGCTCCGGCGGCATCGAGTTCTTCACGCCCTCCGCGCTGGTCATCGCCACGCTGGTACCCGTGGCCGCCATCAACGCGGTGGGCTTCGCGTTCAGCGACTACGCCCAGGTGTGGGCCGCCATGGACGGCAAGCTCGGTGCGCACGTGCGCGGCGCCATCGCCAAGTCGCGCCTGTACGCCTTCGAGAAGATGTGGGACAACGGCTTTCGCCAGACCACCAGCAGCAAGGCGGCAGTGGCCACCGCGAAGGACATGGACGGCCTGAAGATCCGCGTGCCGGTGAGCCCGCTGTCGATCTCCATGTTCAAGGGCCTGGGCGCCGCGCCGGCCAGCCTGCAGTTCAGCGAGGTGTATTCGGCGCTGCAGACGAAGATCGTCGACGCGCAGGAGAACCCGCTGCCCATCATCCAGGTGGCCAAGCTCTTCGAAGTGCAGAAGTTCTGCTCGCTGACCAACCACATCTGGGACGGCTACTGGTTCATCGCCAACGGCCGCGCCTGGGACGCCCTGCCCGACGACCTGAAGACCATCGTGGCGCGCGCCATCAACGACGCCGGCATGCAGCAGCGCGAGGACATCAAGAAGCTCAACGAATCGGTCGTAGGCGACCTGCAGGCCAAGGGCCTCGCCATCAACCGCCCGGCGGCCGACAGCTTCCGCGCCAAGCTGCGCGACTCGGGCTTCTATGGCGAATGGAAGGGCCGCTTCGGCCCAGAGGCCTGGGCGCTGCTCGAAGGCGCGGTCGGCAAGCTGGCCTGAAGACCCATGGTGCACGAATCGACCTTCGAGGCTGCAGCCATTCCGGGCACGGACACGTCCACCGGTGCCTCGGCCAATCCGCTGGTCCGCTTCGCCTCGCACGCCGACCGCGTGCTCGGCGGCGCGGTCGAGGCGGTGGCAGCGCTGCTGGTGCTGGCCGAGATCTGCGTGCTGTTCGCGGGCGTGGTGTCGCGCTACGTGTTCCACGCGCCGCTGGTGTGGTCGGACGAGCTCGCGTCCATCCTCTTCCTGTGGCTGTCGATGCTCGGCGCGGTGGTGGCGCTGCGGCGCGGCGAGCACATGCGCATGACGGCGCTGGTGCAGAAGGTGCGCCCGCAGGCGCGCGCCATGCTCGACGCCTTCGCCATCGCCGCCTCGGTCGCGTTCCTCGCGCTCATCATCTGGCCGTCCATCGACTACGCGCACGAGGAGTCGTTCATCGTCACGCCCGCGCTGGAGGTCAGCAACGCATGGCGCGCCGCGGCCATCCCCGCGGGCATCGGCATCATGCTGGCGATGGCGCTGCTGCGGCTGCTGCGCGTGTGCTCCGGCCGGCAGATCGCGGTGGCCCTGCTCGGCATGGCGGCGCTGGTCGGCGCCTTCTGGCTGGCCGCGCCGCTCTTCGCCACGCTGGGCAAGTTCAACCTGGTGATCTTCTTCGTGGTCGTCGTGGCGGCCACGGTGCTATCGGGCGTGCCCATCGCGTTCTCCTTCGCGCTGGCCACCTTCGGCTACCTGGCGCTGACCACGCGCACGCCGCTGCTGGTGATGGTCGGGCGGCTCGACGAGGGCATGTCGCACCTGATCCTGCTGGCGGTGCCGCTTTTCATCTTCCTCGGCGCGCTCATCGAGATGACCGGCATGGCGCGCGCCATGATCCAGTTCCTGGCCAGCCTGCTGGGCCACGTGCGCGGCGGCCTCTCTTACGTGCTCATCGGCGCCATGTACCTGGTGTCGGGCATCTCGGGCTCGAAGATCGCCGACATGGCGGCCATCGCGCCGGTGCTCTTCCCCGAAATGACCAAGCGCGGCGCCAAGCCCGGCGACCTGGTGGCGCTGCTGTCGGCCACCGGTGCGCAGACGGAGACCATCCCGCCGTCGATCGTGCTCATCACCATCGGCTCGGTCACCGGCATCTCGATTGCCGCGCTGTTCACGGGCGGCCTGCTTCCGGCCGTGGTGCTCGGTGCGGCGCTGTGCGTGGTGGTGTGGTGGCGCTACCGTCGCGAAGACCTGAGCGCGGTGCAGCGCCACAGCAAGCGGGAGATCGGAAAGCTGCTGCTGGTCGCGCTGCCGGCCGTGCTGCTGCCCTTCGTGATCCGCGCGGCCGTGGTCGAGGGCGTGGCCACGGCCACCGAGGTATCGACCATCGGCATCGTCTACTCGGCCATCGTGGGCCTGGTGGTGTACCGGCAGTTCGACTGGAAGCGCATCAAGCCGATGCTGGTGGACACCGCTTCGCTCTCGGGCGCCATCATCTTCATCGTCGGCTGCGCCACCGCCATGGCCTGGGGGCTCACGCAGTCGGGCTTCTCGCAGGACCTGGCGCGGCTCATGGGCGCGCTGCCCGGCGGGGCCTACGGCTTCCTGGCGGTATCGATCGTCGCCTTCATCGTGCTGGGCAGCGTGCTGGAGGGCATCCCGGCCATCGTGCTGTTCGGGCCGCTGCTCTTTCCCATTGCCAAGGCTGCGGGCGTGCACGAGGTGCACTACGCGATGGTCGTGATCTTCGCTATGGGCATCGGCCTGTTCGCGCCGCCCTTCGGCGTGGGCTACTACGGCGCCTGTGCGGTGAGCAAGGTCAATCCCGACGAAGGCATCAGGCACATCTGGGGCTACATCGCCGCGATGCTGATCGGCCTCGTGATCGTGGCCGCGTTCCCGTGGTTCTCGACGGGCTTCCTGAAGTCCTGAGCCGGCCCTCGCGTTCCACAGACGACACAACACACAACAACTCACATTCACGGAGCCACCCGCAATGAGTCGATTCCTCGGCGAGATCCGCCAACTGGGCTATGTCGTGCACGACATCGAAGCCGCCATGGACTACTGGAGCACCACGCTCGGCGTGGGCCCCTGGTTCTACAACCCCAAGGTGCCGATCAGGAACTACCGCTACAACGGCGAGGCGCACGAGCCCCACAACTCGGTGGCGCTGGCCAACTCGGGCTACGTGCAGGTCGAGCTCATACAGACGCGCAACGACGTGCCCTCGATGTACCGCGATTTCCTCCAGGCCGGGCGCACCGGGCTGCAGCACGTGGCCTACTGGACCGCCGACTACGACGCCGACCTCGCGCGCCTCACCGCGCAGGGCTTCAGGCCGGTAATGAGCGGCGAGGTGGGCGAGCGCGGGCGCTTCGTCTACTTCGACACCGAATACCACCCGGGCACGGTCATCGAGCTGTCGGAGGTGGCCGGCCCCAAGGGCAGGATGTTCGACCTGATCCGCAGCGCGTCGCAAGGCTGGGACGGCAGCGAGCCGGTGCGCCCCTTCCCCGCGCTGGACAAGCTGTGAGCGCGACGACACCCGAGCGCATGCCAGGGCTCATCCGCGCGCGGTATCTCATCGAGACGCCGCTCGATCCGGCCGCCGTGGCCGAGGTGATGGCCGGCGAGCAGTCCTGCGGCACCTTCACGCGCGTGGAGGGCGAGACCGACGCGCTGCGCGAACGCGCGCGTGCAACGGTCGAGGCAGTCATAGAGCTCGATGCGGCCGACGCGCCCTCGCTGCCCAACGCGCTGCTCGAGCGCAGGGGCACCCCAGGGCCGTGGAGGCGCGCGCATGTCGACATCGCGTTTCCGGTGGCGAACATCGGCGCCAACCTGCCGACGCTCGCGGCCACGGTCTCGGGCAACCTGTACGACCTGGGCGAGGTGACGGGGCTGCGGCTCGAGTCGCTGCGGCTGCCGGCCGACTACCGCGCGCGCTTCGAGATGCCGCGCGCGGGCATCGCCGGAACGCGGCGCGCCACCGGCGTGCAAAGCGGCGCGCTGGTCGGCACCATCATCAAGCCCAACGTGGGCATGCGGGCTTCCGACACCGCCGAGCTGGTGGGCCGGCTGTGCGCCGCGGGCGTCGACTTCATCAAGGACGACGAAGTCTGCGCCGACCCCGCTCACGCCCCGCTGGCCGAGCGCGTGCCGGCGGTGATGGCCGTCGTGCGCGCGCACCGCGAGCGCACCGGCAAGCACGTGATGGTGGCCTTCAACATCACCGACGAGACCGATGCGATGAAGCGCCACGCCGACCTGGTCGAGCGCGAGGGCGGCTCCTGCGTGATGGCCAGCCTCAACTGGTGCGGGCACTCCGGCATCCAGACGCTGCGCCGGCACACCGGCCTGGCACTGCACGGGCATCGCAACGGCTACGGCGCGCTGTCGCGGCATCCGCTGCTGGGCATCTCCTTCCAGGCCTACCAGACGCTGTGGCGACTGGCCGGCGTGGACCACATGCACGTGCACGGGCTGCAGGGCAAGTTCTCGCAGCCCGACAGCGAGGTGGTCGAATCGGCGCGCGACTGCTTCACCCCGCTCACCGAAGCCGCGGACGACCGCGTGATGCCGGCGTTCTCGTCGGGCCAGTGGGCCGGCACCGTGCCCGCCACCTGGGCGGCCGTCGGCAGCGACGACCTGCTCTTCATGGCCGGCGGCGGCATCCTCGCCCACCCCGACGGCGCGGCGGCGGGCGTGGCGAGCATCCGCCAGGCATGGTCGGCCGCGCGCGCGGGCGTCTCGCTGGCCGACGCGGCCAGGGACCAGCCCGAGCTGGCACGCGCACTCGCCTTCTTCGGCAGGCCATGAGGCCCGAGGCATCGGCGCCGGCAATCGTCTACTACGGAGACGACTTCACCGGTGCGACGGACACCCTGGGCACGGCGGCACGCGCGGGCCTGCGCGCGCTGCTCTTCCTGAAGACGCCCGACGCGGCGCGCCTCGACCGCGCTGGGCCGCTCGACGTGCTGGGCATCGCGGGCGCGGCGCGCGCCATGACGCCGGAAGAGATGCAGGCCGAGCTCCGCCCGGTGGCCGCACTGTTCCGCTCGCTCGGCGCGCGCGTGCTGCACTACAAGACCTGCTCGACCTTCGACAGCGCGCCGCACATCGGCTCCATCGGCGCGGCCGTGCGCCTGCTGCGCTCGGCCGTGCAGCAGCCGTGGACCGCGATCGTGGGCGGGCAGCCCGGCCTGGGCCGCTACTGCCTCTTCGGCAACCTCTTCGCCGCGGCTGGAAGCGGCGGCGAGGTGTTCCGCGTCGACCGCCATCCCACCATGAGCCGGCATCCCGTGACGCCCATGGACGAGGCGGACCTGCGGCTGCACCTTGCCAGGCAGGGCCTGGCCGAGGTGCACTGCGTGCCCTTCACCGCCGCCTCGCGCGGCAGCGACGCGCTGGATACCGCGCTGCGGCAGGCGCTCAACGCGCCGCCCGCGGACGCAGTCCTGTTCGACGTCGCGGATGCCGGGCAGCTCGCGGCCATCGGCGAGGTGCTGTGGGCCCGCGCGCAGGGCGCGACCATGCTGGCCGTCGGCCCGAGCAGCGTGGTCGATGCGCTCGCCACGGCCATGCCTTCTTCGGGCGGCGCACGGGCCGTGCGTGCGAAGCTGGCGCCCGCGCGGGGGCCCGTGCTGGTCCTGGCGGGAAGCCTCTCGCCCGTGACCGCGTCGCAGGTCGCGGCCGCGAAGTCCTTCGACATCGTGTGGCTCGATGCACCGCAGCTCGCCCGACGCGACGCGGCAGCACTTGCCGACCAGGCGGATGCGATCTCGCGCAGCCTCGCGCAAGGGCGCAACGTCCTGGCCTGCACGCGCGCGCCGCACTCGACCGGCTCCCCGGGCATGCCTGCGGCGGCGGATCTCGACGCACAGGCCCTTGCCCGCGCCGGCGGCGACCTTCTGGCCGCCGTGCTGGCGAAGCAGCCGCTCGGGCGCATCGGCGTGGCCGGCGGCGACACATCGAGCCACGGCATGCAGGCGCTGGATGTGTGGGGCCTGTCCTATGCCGCCGACATGGGCGCCGGCGCATCGCTGTGCCGCGTGCACAGCGACGACGCCTCGCTCGACGGCATGGAGGTCATGCTCAAGGGCGGTCAGATGGGAACGCAGGACGTGTTCGAGCGGCTGGTGCACGGCGACATCGCCTGAGCTGCTCCCGGGGCCCTGCGGCAGCCCAGGCTTGTCCGGGGGGCCTTCCGTCCTGTCGTGCACCCACCGCATGGCCTGCTGCTCCGCATCGAAAAAGAAAGAGGCCGCAGCGCGCAGCCCCAACGTCGTTCCAGGCCTACAGACAGAACACGCGCGCGGCGCCATGGTGTCGCCATGACACATCCCATCGAACTCACCATCGAGGAGCCGCTGCCGGGTGCCTTTGTCTGGCAGCTGCTCGAAACCGACGATCAGGGCACGCACCCGCGCGTGCTGCGCAAGGCCTTCGAGCCCGCGGAGAGCTACGAGCTGGCGCTCTCGTCCGGGCAGCGCGCGCTGCAAAGCGAGATCCGGCATCGCGCGCCGCCCGGGGCGGGCGCATAGCAGCAGCAACAAGCCGATTGCGCCCCGCATCTGCGGGATGCCGCACGTTCTTCTGGCCTGAAGCCAATCTGCCGGGGGCCGGATGCCCCGGGGTACGGCCCGGGCCTCCTCGCCGTGTCGAAGAGGTGCCCGTGCCCCGCGCGATGGTCCGCGCGCTGGTGGCGATGCTTCAGGCGCGGAGCCCGAAGTCTTCGATGGTGAGCGTGATGGCCCGGCCAGGCGTTGCGCGGTAACGCGCGACGGCGGCAGGCTCTATCGCGTTGAAGTGCTCCTGGCACGCATCGAGCAGGTGCTCGCCGATCTCGCGCACGCCGAATTCGTCGTGCAGCGTCTCCTCGGAAATCTGCGCGATCGCTCGGGGGCCGCCGGGACCGTCGGGATAGAAGGCGAAGCGCACGCTGGCGGTGTCGAAGCAGTAGATGCCTTCGAAATTCATCATCTCTCTTGTCTCCTCGTGTCTGCATGTTTCCTTGCGGACCGGCGGCGATTGGGCGCTCCCGGCACGGCCATGGATGATGGAAAGCAGCGCATGCGCGTGCAGGAAATGTCCTACGCGAATCGAGGCATGCGCTTTCACCCTGAAACGGCCATGGCTTCGTTTTCCGCGCGTCGATCCGGCGAAGATCGGGGCCTCCAGATTCGCGCTTCGCTGCATGCACTTTTCTCTTTCAACCGGAAGCCCTGAGCCGATGACTGCGACCATCACGACGCGCCCTGCCCGGCTTCGCCCCGGGACCGTCGCGTCCGGCCTTGCCGCCGCCATCCTCGTCCTGCAGCTTGGAGCGTGCAGCAGCGGCCCCACCGAAGCGCAGCGCGAGGCCGCGGCCAGCACGCCGCCGCCCACCGACTGCACCGCCTGGGTCGGCACCGACCGCAACGCGATGATGGGCGGCTACCTTCTGCCGCAGGACCCGAAGAACGGCAAGGGAGCCAAGGTCTGCGTGCCGGTGCTGATGACGGCCAACCGCCCGCCCGCCGGGTATGCAGGCGGCAACTACTACATCAGCGAGTTCACCGACGAAAAGCTCAAGACCCGCTGGCGCGCCTGCAAGGAAGACCCGGCCTGCTTCAAGCGCATCGACTCGCAGATGCAGCGGTGGCTGCCGCCCAACAAGGAGCGCGCCACGCGCTCGACCGGCGTGGTCGACCCGTCCGGCAGGATCGATCCCGACGGCAACGTCGACCTCAAGCAGATCCGCCGCCCCGCCTTCTTCGCAAGGGCGCCGTACCGCGAGGGCATCGCCGAGGCCGACGCGCGCACCTACGTGGTGGAGTTCACGGCGCCGCGCGACACCTTCGAGCGCATCGACCTGAAGATGACCGGCGACATCAAGCTGCGCGGCTGGTACATCGAAGGCGCGGGCATCGACGACGGCAAGGGAAAGAAGACGCGCGCGCTGGTCGTCATGGCGCCGGGCGGCGGCGGACAGCTCACAGCCATCCAGCATCCCGACGAGGTTTCGTACCGCATCGACGAGAAGACCGGCAAGACTGTTCCGGTCAACTTCCCCAACGCGACCACCGAGACCATGGGCCAGCGCTGGTGGCGCGAGAACCTGTACGCGCTCAACAAGGCCGGCTTCGACGTGCTGGCCTACGACCGGCGCGGCGAGGGGCTGTCGGGCGGCTTCAGCGACACCAACACGCTGGAGCAAGGCGAGGACGTGTTCCGCGCGCTCACGGCGCTGGAAACCGGGCGCGGCCTGCGCATCCTCACGCCCAGGGGCGAGTCGCTCGAAGGCGAGGCCACCCGGGGCCGGCTGCTGGCGGGCATGCCGGCCAGCGAGATTCCGCTGGTGCTCGGCGGCTATTCGCGCGGCTCGATGTCCACCGCCTGGGCCATGACGAAGAACTACGTCGCCCAGTGCAGCTTCGACATGCCCCAGCCCAACTGCACGCCGCCCAAGGGCCTGCGCAACATCCGCGGCGCGCTGCTGCTGTCTTCGTTCGCCAGCGGCGCGGGCTACGTGGGCGACTCGCCCGACCTGGCCGACCGCAACCTGTTCCTGGGCGGCATGGCGGCCGAGCACCACATCGTGTTCTATCCCAACTCGTCGACGCTCGCGGGCATGGACCGCTGGCCGGCCGCCTTCTTCGGCAAGGGCCTGTGGGACCGCGCGGAAACGCTGGAGGGCACCGTGGCCGCCTACAACCGCATCCGCGGCCTGAAGGAAATGGTGCTTGCGCGCGGGCCCCATTCCATCGAGACCTGGCCGGAGTCCGACCGGGCCTACCTGCGCGAACGCATGGTGGTGTTCGCCAAGGGGCTGATCGTCGGCGGTCGCACCATTCCCGGCGCGCGGCCGTGGAAGGATTTCAAGTCGCTGGTGGCGACCACGCCCGACTCCTGGGAACCTTCCTCGCGGCCCAAGGGGCCCTGAGGCGATCAGTACCTGCGCGGGTCGACCGGCCGGCGGTCGTAGCGGTCGGGCACGCCGTCTCCGTCGCTGTCCCGGTTGCGCTCGTAGCGGTCCGGAATGCCGTTGTGGTCGCGGTCCCGGTTGTGGCGATGGCGATCGTGGCCGCAGCCTACCGCGAGGGTGGCGACGGCGAGCAGAAGAATGAAGTGCTTCAAGCTGTTTTTCCCGTGGGTGTGGGTGTTTTTCTGGGAATTCCAGTGTCCCGCCCGCTGCTGAAGACTCGCTGAGCCTTCGCTGAAGGCTTCGTGAACATCCGCCGCGCCCCGCGCCCGGGTTGAAAACCTCCACCGCACCGCCATTTCCTTCTGGTTCCGCCGACTGAAAGAAGAGGTGTTCCATGGGCGCGCGCGACGAATTCATTCTTGACTCCTACTCGGCCACCGTCACGCAGGTGGCGCACACCGCCAGCGCGGCGGTCGCCCACATCAAGGTCCGCAAGGCCGCGCAGCGCGGCGGCGGACCCGGCGCCCAGGGCAGCGGCTCGGGCTTTCTCTTCACCCCCGACGGCTTCACGATCACCAACGCCCACGTGGTCGAGGGCGCGACCGAACTGCGCGCCGCCTTCGCCGACGGCACCGAGAGCACGGCACGGCTGGTCGGCATCGATGCCTCCACCGACATCGCCGTGCTGCGCATCGAATCGCACCCCAGCGCCTTCCTGCCGCTGGGCAGTTCGGCCGCGCTGCAGCCGGGCCAGTTGGCCGTGGCGGTCGGCAACCCGCTGGGCTTCGACTTCACGGTAACCGCCGGCATCGTGAGCGCGCTGGGCCGCAGCCTGCCCTCGCGCGGCGGCCGGATGATCGAGGACGTGATCCAGACCGACGTGGCCCTCAACCCCGGCAACTCGGGCGGCCCGCTGCTGGACAGCGCCGCGCGGGTCATCGGCGTGAACACGGCGGTGATTCCCTCGGCCCAGGGCCTGAGCTTCGCGGTGGCCATCGACACCGCCCGCTGGGTGGCCGGCGAGCTGATGCGCCATGGCGCGGTGCGCCGCGGCAAGCTCGGCGTGCAGTGCGCGGCGGTGGCCCTGCCCCGGCGCTGGGTGCGCGAGAACGAATGGCCGGTGGCCACCGGGGTGCGCGTGGTCGAGGTGGTGGCCGGCTCGGCCGCCGCGCGCGACGGGCTGCGCAGCGGCGACATCCTCATCGGCTGCGACGGGGTGCCGCTGGCCCAGCTGTCCGACCTGCTCAAGCGGCTGGCGGGCGAGGGTTACGGCAAGCCGCTGCTGCTCAAGCTGCTGCGGCCGGTGGCGGGCACGCTGACGCCCTTCTACCTGACGGTGACGCCCGGAGGTTGAACCCCGGCCGGCGGAACGACAATAGGCCCCTGCACCGAAGCACCCGTCAGGAGAAAACCTTGTCCACCGTCACCATCACCCCAAAAGTCGCCACCAGCAACGAGGCCCCCTTCGTCCTCTTCGGCGGCGTCAACGTCCTCGAGTCGAAGGACCTCGCCCTGCGCAGCGCCGAGGAATACGTCCGCGTCACGCAGAAGCTGGGCATTCCCTACGTGTTCAAGGGCAGCTTCGACAAGGCCAACCGCTCGTCCATCCACTCCTACCGCGGCCCCGGCCTCGACGAGGGACTGAAGATCCTGCAGGCGGTGAAGGACAGCTTCGGCGTTCCGGTGCTGACCGACGTGCACGAAATCGCCCAGGCCGCCCCGGTCGCCGAGGTGGTCGACGTGCTCCAGCTGCCCGCGTTCCTGGCGCGGCAGACCGACCTGGTGGTGGCGCTGGCAAAGACCGGCCGGGTGATCAACATCAAGAAGCCCCAGTTCCTGAGCCCCTCGCAGATGCTCAACATCGTCGAGAAGTTCAAGGAAGCCGGCAACGACCAGCTCATCCTGTGCGACCGCGGCACCTGCTTCGGCTACGACAACCTCGTGGTCGACATGCTGGGCTTCGGCGTGATGAAGAAGGTGTCGCAGAACCTGCCCATCATCTTCGACGTGACCCACGCGCTGCAGCAGCGCGAGGCCGGCGCGGCCGCATCGGGCGGCCGCCGCGAGCAGGTGGCCGACCTGGCGCGCGCCGGCATGGCGGTGGGCCTGGCCGGCCTCTTCCTCGAAGCCCACCCGGACCCGGCCCAGGCCAAGTGCGACGGCCCGAGCGCCCTGCCGCTGGACAAGCTGGAACCCTTCCTGACGCAGATCAAGGCACTGGACGACCTGATCAAGTCGTTCCCGCCGCTGAAGATCTGAACCGAAGGGGCCCGCCCGGCCACCGGCGCGCCCCTTTCCCGGAGAACTCCGCCCGGAGTTTTCTAAAGTTTTCAATTGAACTACCGATAACCAGCGATGGAGGGCGCCCCGGCGGTCGCCCTCCTTCTTCTTTTTCCTGGTTTCCGGAGTTCGATCATGTTCCTGAGCAACGTCTCAATCGGCAAGCGCCTGGCCATCGTGCTGGGCATCATCCTGGCGCTCTTTCTCGCCACCAGCGCCGCCGCGGTGTGGAAGCTGCAGCAGCTCAGCCGCGAGATAGACGCCATGATCGAGGACAACGTGAAGACCGAGCGCGCCGGCTCCGACTGGCTGCGCCACACCACCGCCGGCGTGCAGCGGGCGGCGGCCATCGCCAAGAGCAGCGATGCCAGCCTGATCGACTACTTCGCGCCGGCCACGGCGGCGTCGATCAAGAACACCAACGAGCTGCAGAAGTTCATCGAGGAAAAGCTGGCCAAGCCCGACGAGCGCGCCCTGCTCGAGAAGGTCGGCAACCTGCGCAAGGCCTACCTGGGCGCGCGCGAGGAAGTGAGCAAGCTCAAGCTCGCCGGCGACCTCGACGGCGCCAACCGCGTCTTCGACTCGCAGTTCCAGCCCACCTCGGTGAGCTACATCGCGGGCGTGCAGCAGGTGGTGGACATGCAGCGCGAACAGCTCGATGCCGCCGCCGCCCGCGCCAACAACCTGCGCGCGCAGACCAGCACGCTGCTCATCGTGTGCTCCGCCGTGAGCCTGGCGCTCGGCGCCCTGCTGGCATGGCTGCTGGCCCGCAGCATCACGCGCCCGCTGCGCAGCGCCGAGAGCATGGCGCAGTCGATCGCGGCCATGGACCTGACGGGCAAGGCCCAGTCCAGCTACGCCAGCGACGAGACCGGCCACCTGCTGCGCGCCCTCGACCAGATGCGCGACGCCTTGCAGGGCTCGCTGGCGCAGGTGCACGGCGTGGTGGCGAACGTGTCGACCGCCAGCACGCAGATCGCCGTGGGCAACCAGGACCTGTCCTCGCGCACCGAGGAACAGGCCAGCTCACTGGAGCAGACGGCCGCGTCGCTGGAGGAACTGACCTCGACGGTCCGGCAGAACGCCGACAACGCGCGGCAGGCCAACCAGCTGGCCGCCTCCGCCTCGGAAGTGGCCACGCGGGGCGGCAACGTGGTGTTCCAGGTGGTCGAGACCATGGGCTCGATCAATGCCTCCTCGAAGAAGATCGTGGACATCATCGGCGTGATCGACGGCATTGCGTTCCAGACCAACATCCTCGCGCTGAACGCGGCCGTCGAGGCGGCTCGCGCGGGCGACCAGGGCCGCGGCTTCGCGGTGGTGGCGTCGGAAGTGCGAAGCCTCGCGCAGCGCTCGGCCGCTGCGGCCAAGGAAATCAAGACGCTGATCGGCGACTCGGTCGAGAAGGTCGAGGAAGGCAGCCGCCAGGTGGCCGACGCGGGCCGCACCATGGAGGAGATCGTCGGCAGCGTGAAGCGGGTGACGGACATCATGGGCGAGATCAGCGCCGCGAGCCAGGAGCAGACCTCGGGCATCGAGCAGATCAACCAGGCCGTGACTCAGATGGACCAGACGACGCAGCAGAACGCCGCGCTGGTCGAGGAAGCCTCGGCCGCCGCCCAGTCGCTGCAGGAGCAGGCGGGCAGCCTCTCGCAGATCGTGGGCAGGTTCAGGCTCGAACATCAACGCCAGGCCGAGGAGGACACGACCCCGGGCATCGCCTTCAGCCCCATGCATCTGATCGCGGCCCGCTAGAAAAAAACCGCCAGGCTCCCGGCGGGAGAAAGAGGCGAAACTAGGGCCTGTTCACACTATTTCCGGGGTCGCGAAGGGCAGCCAGGGCGGGCCAATCAAGGCGCGCGACGACGCGTGTGCATGCGCACACGCCAGGAGCGCAACGCCGAGTGGCCCGCCCTGGCTGCCCTTCCCGCAGGGTTGGCGCTCCAAGGGGCCAACGCGACCCCGGAAATAGTGTGAACAGGCCCTAGACGCCAGCCTTTCTCCCCGGAGCCCAATTTGTCATCCAACAAAGCTGCCCGCATTGCCCTGTCCGCCTCGGCGGCCGCGATAGGAAGCATCGCCGCGTACTGGACGCTTCTCGCCGCACGCCAGGGGCACATCCTCTTCAACGCCCGCAAGCTGCCGGTCGTTCCGCTGTCAGACGATTTCTCGACCTACTCCCACACCGTGCCGGGCGGCATGGTCCGCGGCTACGTCTACCACCCGCAGGGCGAGGAAGCCCTGCAGGACCTCTTCATCTACTTCGCCGGTCGCGGCGAGGACGTTCGCGCCACGGCCCAGACGCTGCAATGGCTGCCCGAGGGCTTCGGCTTCGCGGCGGTCAACTACCGCGGCGTGGCCGATTCGCAGGGGCACCCTTCGGAGATCGCCTCGGTACAGGACGCCAGCCAGTTCGCCCGGCACCTGCGCAAGGCCTTTCCGCATGCGCGACTGCACGTGGTGGGGCGCAGCCTCGGCACGGGCGTGGCCATCCAGCTCGTCGCGCGGCAGGACTTCGCGAGCCTGCAGCTGGTGACGCCCTACGACTCGATGCTGGAAGTGGCGAAGAAGCGCTTTCCGCTCGTGCCGCTATCGCTGCTGCTGCGCCATCAGTTCAATTCGCTCGAACACTGCAAGGAGGTCGCCGCGAAAACCCAGGTGCTGCTGGCCGAGAGCGACGACGTCGTGCTGCCCGAGCGCTCGCAGAAGCTCATCGCGGCATGGCCCACGCCGGTCAGCGTGCAGACCGTTCCAGCGTCCGACCATCACAACATCATGGGCCTGGAGGCGACCTGGCTGCACCTCGTCGACTTCGCGCTGACCTCGATCCTTCCCGAGCCGAAGGTGGCGTAGCCAGTGCCGGCGCGCGCTACCGGTAGTGGCCCCCCATGAAGTCGATGAAGGCGCGCACCGCCGGCTGCACGTGCCGCGTGCGCGGATAGAGCGCCGCGTAGGTGCGCTGCCCGAGCGTGACACTCGGCAGCACGCGGACCAGCGCGCCCGACTGCAGGTCGGCGCGGACCGTGTGCCACGTCAGCGCGGCAATGCCCAGCCCGCACTTCGCGGCCGAGTACAGCGCCGTGATCGTGTCGCATGCAAAGCGCGCATCGGGCCTGAACGCCTGCTGCCGGCCGTCGGGCATGTGCAGCGTCCAGTGCGACGGGCTTTCCGGCCCGTTGTGCAGCAGGCACTGGTGCGCCGCCAGGTCCTCGGGTGTCGCGGGCATGCCGTGCTCGACGAGGTAGCGCGGCGCCGCGACCAGCACCATGTCTGAGACCGCCAGCGTCCGCGCCATCATCGAGGCGTCCTCGAGCCCGGCGCTGATGCGCAGTGCGACGTCGATGCCCTCGGCCACCAGCTTCGTGAAGCGGTCGGTGCAGACCACCTCCAGCCGGATGCCGGCGTGGCGCGACTGGAACGCCGGCAGCCACTGCGGCAGGTCGAGCGTGGCGATCGCCAACGGCATGCTGACCTTCAGCGTTCCCGAGGGCGCCTTGCCGTCGGCCACGACATCCGCCTGGGCCGCATCGAGCCGCGAAAGAATGTCCGTGCATGCGGCGTGGTAGCGCTGCCCTGCCTCGGTCAGCGTGATACCGCGCGTGTCGCGGCGCACCAACTGCGCGCCCAGCGATTTCTCCAGCGCCTGCAGCTGGCGCGAGAGGCTGGAGTGCGTGGTGCCCAGCGACTCGGCCGCGGCCGACAGGCTCTTCGCCTGCGCAATGCGTTGAAAGGCGCGCATCGCCTTCAGTTGATCCATGCGCCGCCCTCCTTCGCGTGCTTCCGGGGAAGCCGCGTATTTTCAGGCAAGCGGCAGCGCCAGGATCTGCGCGGTGGTCAGCACGTCGCCGAAGGTGTCCTCGATCTCGGCCAGCGCCGCGTGGTGAAGATTGCCATGCGGCACGGTGTCGCCGTTCTCGCGGCGGATCGCACGGGTGGCGGTGGCATCGGACGACACCACCACCTCGAAGCCCTGCGCGGCACCGTCGCGGGCGGCGCCGGCCACGCACGCATGGGTCATGAGGCCGGCGATCACCAGCGTGCGGACGCCGGCCGATCGCAGCTGCTGCGCGATGTCGGTGCCCGCGAAGACGCTCACGGTGCCCTTCTGCACGACCTTGTCGCGCGGCCGCGGCTGCATGTCCGCATGGAACCTGACGGTGTCGCCGTCGCTGGCGAAGACCGCGGCGCCGGCCGGGGCCACGTGCTGGATCTGGAACACGGGAATGGCGTGCTCGTCCGCCCAGGCCAGCAGGCGCCGTGTATGGGCCGCCGCGCGCGGTCCGTCGGCGATGGGCATGCGGCCCGTGAAGTACTCGTTCTGGAAATCGATCACGAGCAGGGCCGTAGCCTTGCCGCTCAGCTGCCGCCTCGGCTGCGCGCCCGACATCGCGCGGATGGTGGGCGTGGGCGCCGGCGCCGATGCTGCCGCGGCTGCGGCCGGCGAAACGCCGACGATGCCCGCGGCGCAAGGCAGGGCCAGTGCGCTCATGAGTCCGCGGCGGGAAAGTCCTGGTGACATAGACATGTTTGCTGTTCCTTGAAGTCCATCGAAAGTGATGGGGGAAAGTCTAGGAACGGCCCCGCCCAGGGCCTAGGCCTGAGCGGCGACAAGTGTTGTGCAGGACGCGCACAGCGCGCGCCCGATGCCCTCAGCGCGGCGCGGCCGTTGCCGCCATTCCGTCGAGCAGCACGTCCAGGGCTTGCTCCGCGCTGAGATGCAAGGCCTCCAGCTCGGCCGTGGGTGCGCGCAGCACGCCGACGCCGAGCAAGGTCGAGAGGCCGTGCACCATGGCCCAGCAGGTGTGCGAAAGCTGCCTCGCGTCGCCCTGGCGGAAGGTGCCGTCCGCCTGGCCCGCGCCGACCAGCCCGAGCAGCAGATCGAAGAGCCGGGCCCCGGCCTGCACGAGGCTTTCGTTCGATTGCGACTGCGAGACCGCGCCGAACATGTGGACCAGCAGCCGGGGCGACTTCAACCCGAATCCGACATAGGCACGGCCGCAAGCCTTGAGCCTCGAACGCGATTCGGCGGGAAGAACCGCCGCTATCGCCGATTCGCAGCCGGCCAGCATTTCCTCGAAGCCCTGCAGCGCGACGGCTTCCATCAGCGCACGCTTGTCCTGGAAGTGGCGGTAGGCCGCGGTGTGCGAAACCCCGACGGCCTTGGCCATCTCGCGCATCGATAGGCCGTCGAGGCTGTCGCGCTCCATCTGCTCGCGGGCATATGCGAGAAGAACGGCCTTCAGGTCGCCGTGGTGATATGACGTGCTCATGCTCGAAGCCCTAATGTTGACAGTGGAAACAATGAAATCCGATAATGTTTCCATTGTAAACACCGAGCGTGCATCATGAGCTTTCTCCTCTTCATCTGTTCATTCGGCGCGGTTGCCTGGGCGGTTTCCCGCCTGCTGAAGCGCCCGCTCGACCTGCGCGAGGCGATGCGCTGGGGCATGGGCCTCGGCTTCCTGTTCACTGGCATCGACCACTTCGTGAGCGCATCGACGCGCTATGCCCCGATGATCCCCGACGCCCTCGCCCAGCATGCCCTGGCCTGGGTCTACCTGACCGGCGTGGCCGAGCTTGCCGGAGGGCTGGGGCTGCTGGTTCCCGTTTCGGTCTACGAGCGCCTCGGCCTGCCGAACCTGCGGAAGCAGGCGGGCATCTGGCTCTCGGTGATGCTGGTCTGCGTGGTCGCCGCGAACATCAACGTCGCGCTCAAGGGGCAGACGGTGCAGGGCCTGGAGTTCGGCGCCTGGTACTTCTGGATCCGCCCGCTGTTCCAGCCCGTCTTCATCGCGTGGGCGCTCTACTGCTCGGGCGCGTGGCCGAAGCCGAAACAGGCGGCCGGGTCGCAACAGGCGCATGCTGCGCCATCAATCCAGCAACCCAGTCGATGAACACGCGCAGCTTGGCGCTGACGTGCCGGTTCGGCGGGAATGCGATGTAAAGCGGCATCGGATCGAGCCGCCAGTCCTCGAACAGGGGCACGAGTTCGCCGCTCGCAACGTGCGCGCGGGACATGTAGTCGGGCAGCCAGAGAACCCCGAGCCCGGCCAGGCCCGCCGCCAGGTAGGCGTTGCCGTCGTCCACCGAGAGCACGTGGCGCCCGTGCACGACCACGCTCTCCCCGTCACGATGCATGGCGTACGGCAGGCTCCTGCCGGTGCGCGACCACAGGAACCCCACGACGCGGTGATGCGTGTCCTCCAGCTCCTTCGGGTGCGAGGGCACGCCGGCCCGCTCGAGGTAGTCCGGTGCCGCATGCACCCCGAGCTGCAGGTCGCCCACGTGGCGCGCGATCAGCGACTGGTCCGTGAGCTCGCCGCCGCGCACCACGCAATCGACGTTCTCGCCGATCAGGTCCACCACGCGGTCGCTCACGCCCATGTCGAGCTGGATGTCGGGATGGCGCTCGTGGAACGCGGGCAGCGCCGGCACCAGGATCATGCGGGCCAGCGGGCTCGGCACGTCCACCCGCAGCCGTCCCCTCGGCGACGAAGTCGCGGCGGACAGGCTGGTCTCGGCATCGTCCATGTCGGCCAGCAGGCGCACCACCCGCTCGTAGTAGGCCGTCCCGTCGGCCGTGACGTTGACCTTGCGCGTGGTGCGGTTGAGCAGCTTCACGCGCAGCCTGGCCTCCAGCTGCTGCACCAGTTGCGTCACGCTGGTCTTGCTCATGTGCAGCGTCTGCGCCGCCTTGGTGAAGCTCCCCGCCTCCACCACGCGCGCGAAGGCCTGCATCGCATCGAAACGGTCCATGTCTGCTCCCGATTGTTTGGCCAGTGCAAACAGTGATTGTTGGCCTTGCCCGTTTATCCGGGCCTCGCGGCTGCCTAAAGTCCCTTCATCGCAACAGCGGATCGGCCCTGATCCGCTCCGAGAAGCAATGAAGAAAGCATCCCATCCATGACTCCACGCGACGTCGTCTTTCCCGCCGGGCGCCAGGCCCTTTATGAAAAGAACCGCTATTCGCCGGCCATCCGGTCCAACGGCTTCCTGTTCGTCTCGGGGCAGGTCGGCAGCCGCCCCGACGGCTCGCCCGAGCCCGACCTCGAGGCCCAGGTTCGCCTCGCATTCCAGAACCTCGATGCGATCCTGTCGGCCGCAGGCTGCACCTTCGACGACGTGATCGACGCCACCGTCTTCATCGTCGACCCCGAATCGAAGTTCGAGACCATCTGGAAAGTGGTGTCGGAACACTGGGGCGGCCCGCCGCACCCCACGCTGACCGGCATCGGCGTGACATGGCTCTACGGCTTCCAGTTCGAGATCAAGGTGATCGCGAAGCTGCCCGAAGGCAGAGCCGGCGCCTAGGCCCCGGCCGTCTCCGCCGCAAGGGAGGCACGGCGCCAAGGTAACCTGTCGCCATGGATTCCCTCATCGCCGCCTCCGCCCGCGCCCTGGCCGCGGGCGATGCACTCGGTGCCCTCAAGCGGGTCGCGCTGCGCGACGACCCGCCGGCGCTGGCCCTGCGCGGCATAGCGATGGCGCAGCTCGGAGAGCATCCGCGTGCGCGCGAGCTGCTGCGGCGCGCCGCTCGAGGCTTCGGCGCGCATGAAGAGCATTCGCGCGCCCGCTGCATCGTCGCGGAGGCCGAGGTGGCCCTGGCGATGCGCGACCTGGGCGGCTCGCCGCGTTCGCTGTCGTCGGCCGCATCCGCGCTGGAGGCGCACGAGGACCATGCCAACGCACTGCAGGCCCGGCTGATCGCGGCGCGCCGGCTGCTGCTGCTCGGCCGCCTCGCCGAAGCGGAAGCCGCTCTCGCGCACCTAGATGCGCGCGGCCTGCCCCCGTCGCTGGCGGCAGTCACCGAGCTGGCCACGGCCGAGCTGGCGCTTCGCTCGCTGCGCATCGCTCCCGCACGCGCCGCGCTTTCGCGCGCACACGAGGCCGCGACGCGCGCCCGCGTGCCCGCCCTGCTCGCCGAGGTGAACGAGGCACTGGCGGCATTCGAGCGCCCCGCCGCCCGCCGGATCGACGCGGCCGGCGAACAGCCCCTGCGCCTGGACGAGGTCGCAGCCCTCCTGGCCTCCGACACGCTGGTGGTCGACGCATGCCGCCGCGGCCTGGGCGCCGGCGATGCATGGCGCCCGCTCGCCCGGCGGCCGGTGCTGTTCTCCCTGGCGCGCTCGCTCGCGCAGGCATGGCCCGGCGACGTGGATCGCGAGGCCTTGATCGAAAGCGCATTCCGCACGCGCCGCCCCGACGAGACGCATCGCGCGCGCCTGCGCGTCGAGATCGGCCGGCTGCGCGCGCTCGTCGCCGGCCTGGCCGGCATCGAGGCCACGCCGCGCGGCTTCGTGCTCAGGCCGCTCGACGGGCGCGGCGTCGCCGTGCTCGCGCCGCCCATCGACGGCGACCAGGCTTCGCTGGTGGCGCTGCTGTCCGACGGCGCGGCCTGGTCCACCTCGGCCCTTGCGCTGGCGCTGGGGGCCAGCCAGCGCACGGTGCAGCGCGCGCTGGTCGAGCTGGAGGCGGAGCACCGCGTGCGCTCCATCGGCAAGGCACGCGCGCAGAAGTGGCTGTCGCCGCCGCTGGCGGGATTCACGACGATCTTGTTACTCCCCGCCGCACTGCCGATTGAATAGAGTTGTCTCCAGGCGCCGATCCGAGGCGTTTCACAAGGAGCCAACGATGAGCAGCGAGAACAGCAGGAACAAGTCCCGGCCCGCGGTGCACGCGGCCGAGATCGTGCGCGAATACGGTCCCTTCGGCAGCGCCACGCAGGTACACGGCGTGACGCACGACGGCCGGCGCGTCTGGGCCGCCACCGGCGCGAAGCTGGTGGCATTCGATCCGGCCAGCGGCGAGACCAGCCAGACACTCGACGTGCCGTGCGACGCGGGCACCGCCTTCGACGGCAAGCACATCTACCAGATCGCGGAGTCGCGCATCGACAAGATCGACCCCGCCACCGGCAAGGTGCTGGCGTCTATCCCGGCGCCGGGCAACGGCTACGACTCGGGCCTCACGTGGGCCGAGGGCAGCCTGTGGGTCGGGCAGTACCGCGACCGCAAGATCCACCAGGTCGACCCCGAGACCGGCGCGGTGGTGCGCACCATCGAGTCGAACCGCTTCGTCACCGGCGTGACCTGGGTCGACGGCGAACTCTGGCACGGCACCTGGGAGGCAGAGGAAAGCGACATCCGCCGCATCGACCCGAAGACCGGCGCCGTGCTGGAGCGGCTCGAAATGCCGCGCGGCGCCGGCGTGAGCGGGCTCGAGTCCGACGGCGCCGATCTCTTCTACGCAGGCGGCGGCTCGAGCGGCAAGGTCCGCGCCGTGCGCCGCCCCACCACCGGCCGCCAGCATTGATCCAGGAGACACCATGAACACCGACACCATCACGAACCAGACATCCGGGCCGACGAACCATCGCGTCGTCTCCAGCGAGCAATGGCTCGCCGAACGCAAGGCATTCCTGGCGCGCGAGAAGGAACTGACGCACCTGCGCGACCAGATCGCACGGGAGCGCCGCGCGCTGCCGTGGGAACGCGTGCGCAAGAACTACGTCTTCGACACGCCCGACGGCAAGCGCACTCTCGCCGATCTTTTCGAAGGGCGCAGCCAGTTGCTGGTGCAGCACTTCATGCTCGGCCCGGGCTGGGAACAGGGCTGCCAGAGCTGCTCCTTCATGGCCGACCACACCGACGGCATGAACGTGCACCTGGCGCATCGCGACATCACGCTGGTGGCCGTCTCGCGCGCGCCGCTGGCGGAGATCGAGCGCTTCCGCGAACGCATGGGCTGGCAGTTCAGGTGGGTGTCGTCGAACGAGAGCGACTTCAACGGCGACTTCCACGTCAGCTTCGGCCCCGGGGAGCTCGCCGCCGGCGAGGTCTACTACAACTACGGCCTGCAGCCCTTCCCCCACGGGGAAGCACCGGGCCTCAGCGCCTTCTGCAGGAACGACGCCGGCGAGGTGTTCCACACCTACTCGACCTTCGGCCGCGGCGTGGAAGTGATGATGGGCGCGTACAACCTGATGGACCTCATGCCCAAGGGCCGCGACGAGCGCGAGGTGCCCTACAAGATGGAATGGGTGCGCCACCACGACCGCTACGAGTCGCAGGCGCAGCCACCGGCCATCGGCGCGTGCTGCTGCGAAAAGCAGGCCTGAAGCGCGGACAGCAGCCACGACGCATGGAGGCGACGACATCATGGCAAGCCTCTGGCCGTGGCTGGCGGTCGCGGGAGTCGGCGCCCTGCACGGGCTGAATCCCGCCACCGGATGGGCCTTCGCGGCCGCATGGGGCCTCCGCTCGCGCGACCGGTCGCGGGTGTTGCGGGCCCTCGTGCCGATCGCGGTCGGCCATGCGGCATCCGTCGCTCTCGTGGCGGTCGCGGTCGTGCTCGTCCCCTCGATGGATCGCACGGTGCTGCAGGTGCTGGCGGGCGGGCTGCTCGCGGCCGTCGTCGCGCATCACCTCCGGCACGGCACGACGAGCCGCGCGCGAGTGCCTTCAGGCCACGCCGGGCTGGCGCTCTGGTCCTTCATCATGTCCACCGCGCACGGAGCCGGGCTGATGCTGGTGCCCGCGCTGATCCCCCTGTGCATGAGCGACGCCCCGGCGGCCCGCGAGATCACTGCGTCGGGTTCGCTGATGCTGGCCGTCGCGGCAGCCGGCGTGCACATGGCGGCGATGCTGGCTGTCACCGGCGCCCTCGCCTTCGGAGCATGCCGGGGCCTCGACACCGTCGCCGCGCGCTTTCACTTCCGCCTTCCCGGCTCCCGGAAATCGGGCGACCCGGCCACCACCTTGCGGATCTCGTCCATCAGCGCGCGCGCGCCCGGCGAAGGAAAGGCGCCCAGCCGCTGAGTCAGGCCGATCTCGCGCCGGGTCTCCTCCAGCGGAAAGTCGAGCACCACGAGGCTGCCGTCGCGGATCTCGTAACGCAGCTGGTGCGCAGAGATCGCGGTGAGCATGTCGCTCTCCAGCAGCAGGCCGCGCAGCACCGCGAGGTCACCCGTTTCGACTGCGGGCAACGGCGGTGCCTGGCGTGCGTCGGAGAAGAAGCGCTCGAGCAGTTCGCGCGAAGGCGAGCCGGGGCGCGACAGCGTCCACCTCGCCTCGCGCAGCATCCTGAAGTCGATGCGCTTGGCGCGCGCGAGCGGATGGCCGGCGCGCGCGATCACCGAGATGCGGTCTTCGAAGAGCGGCTCCTGCTGCAGGTCCTTCGCCTCGCCCGCGGTGCGCAGCGCGCCGAGGATGAAATCGATGTCGCCGCTGCGCAGCGACGCCGCCAGCGCGTCGTACGGGCTCTCGACCGTGGCGATGTGCAGGCCCGGATGCCGCGCGAGCAGCGAGGCGATAGCCAGCGGCAGGATCTGCGTGCGCCCCAGCGGCAGCGCCCCCACGTTCACGCTGCCCTGCAGCGTGCCTTCGCTGGCCGCGATGTCGGGGCCGATGTGCCTCAGCTCCGACAGCACGCGCCTGAAGTAGAAGGCCACGATCTCGCCCGCCGGCGTGGCCGTGAGCCCGCGCGCATTGCGGTTGAAGAGCGTCACGCCGAGTCCGCTCTCCAGGTCCTTCAGCGCGCTGCTGATGGCCGGCTGCGTGATGCCGAACTCGCGCGCGACGGCCGGCATGTTGCGCTTTTCCGCGAGGCTCGCGACCACGGCAAGGCGCCGGCCGTTCAGGATCGAGGCGAAGAGCGAATGCACGTCGGCACCGCCGCCGATGCCGGCCACGCCGCCGCGCGCCGCCAGTTGGGTACGCGCCTCCTCGAATTCGCGTTCGATGCGAAGCGCGCGCACCAGCACCAGCTCGCCATATGCATTGAGCGCCACGCCGCGCGAGCGCCGGTCGAACAGGGGCCTGCCGAGCACGGCCTCCAGATCGAGGATCGAACGCGTCACCGCGGACGCCACGCGGAACAGCGCTTCGGCCGCCGCCGCGATGCTTCCGGCCGAGGCCACGGCCGAGAACGCGCGCAGATGACGCAGGTTGATGCCCAGCGCCACGCTGTCCGTGCGATCGATAACTTTGTGATGTGCTGGTTTCGGGCTCACGGCTGATTCCTCACTCTCGATCATGCATTTCCGGCACCGAGGGTAAACCCTATTCGATAAAAAAGAATGATGGCAGCGCAACGCTAACTCACGCCACGCGGGGCCGTCGCGGCGCAGACTTCTTCCATGCTTGAAGCATCCCCTGCACACCACCCGGAGCGCCGCGCATGATCATCGACTGTCACGGCCACTACACCACCGCGCCCAAGTCCCTGGAGGCCTGGCGCAACCGGCAGATCGCCGCCATCCAGGACCCGTCGGCCAGGCCCAAAGTGTCGGAGCTGAAGATCGGCGACGACGAGCTGCGCGAGTCCATCGAGACCAATCAACTGCGGCTGATGAAGGAGCGCGGCAGCGACCTCACCATCTTCAGCCCGCGCGCCAGCTTCATGGCGCACCACATCGGCGACTTCGAGGTTTCGTCGACCTGGGCCGCCATCTGCAACGAGCTGTGCCATCGCGTGAGCCAGCTCTTTCCCGATCACTTCATCGGCGCGGCCATGCTGCCGCAGTCGCCCGGCGTCGATCCGGCCAGCTGCATTCCCGAGCTGGAGCGCTGCGTGAACGAATACGGCTTCGTGGGCATCAACCTCAACCCCGACCCATCGGGCGGCCACTGGACCAGCCCTCCGCTGTCGGACCGGCACTGGTATCCGATCTACGAAAAGATGGTGGAGCTCGACATTCCCGCCATGGTGCACGTGAGCACGAGCTGCAACGCCTGCTTCCACACCACCGGCGCGCACTACCTGAACGCAGACACCACGGCCTTCATGCAGTGCCTCACCTCGGACCTGTTCAAGGACTTCCCGACGCTGCGCTTCGTCATCCCGCACGGCGGCGGCGCGGTGCCCTACCACTGGGGCCGCTTCCGGGGCCTGGCGCAGGAGATGAAGAAGCCGCTGCTGAAGGACCACCTGCTCAACAACATCTTCTTCGACACCTGCGTGTACCACCAGCCGGGCATCGACCTGCTCACGCGCGTGATCCCGGTCGACAACGTGCTCTTCGCCAGCGAAATGATCGGCGCGGTGCGCGGCATCGACCCCGAGACCGGCTTCAACTACGACGACACGCGCCGCTACATCGACGCCACGCCGATGCTCGACGACAAGGCGCGCCACCAGATCTACGAAGGCAACGCGCGCCGCGTGTATCCGCGGCTAGACCGCGCACTCAAGCAACGAGGACTCTGAAAGAACATGTCTGCCACTCCCCTCCTCCAGGAACTCGGCGTAGTGCACCGCAACGTAGTGCGCGCCGATGCCGCCGCCGTCGACAAGCTCTCGCGCTTCGGCGTCTCCACCGTGCACGAGGCGCTGGGCCGCCTCGGCCTGATGGCACCGCGCATCCGCCCCATCCACCCCGAGGCGCGCATGTGCGGCACCGCCGTCACCGTGCTGCTGCAGCCCGGCGACAACTGGATGCTGCACGTGGCCGCGGAGCAGATCCAGCCCGGCGACGTGGTGGTTGCCGCCTGCACCGCCGACAGCACCGACGGCTTCTTCGGCGACCTGCTCGCCACGTCGTTCAAGGCGCGTGGCTGCAAGGGCCTGGTGATCGACGGCGGCGTGCGCGACGTGCGCGACCTCATCGCCATGGACTTCCCGGTGTTCAGCCGCGCCATCCACTCCAAGGGGACGATCAAGGCCACGCTGGGCTCGGTCAACGTGCCGGTGGTCTGCGCCGGAGCGCTGGTGCAGCCGGGCGACGTGGTAGTGGCGGACATCGACGGCGTGGTGGTCGTGCCCGCGCAGCTCGCGGCGCGCGTGGCCGATGCCGCCGAGGCGCGCGAAGCCAACGAAGCCGGCAAGCGCGCCCGCTTCGCCGCCGGCGAGCTGGGGCTGGACATGTACGGCATGCGCGAGCCGCTGGCCAAGGCCGGCCTGCGCTACGTGGACTAGACCGGGACCGCCTGTTCAGAACAACGAGAGACAACAGCAATGAACAACCCGGCCCGTATCGACGTCAAGGCCTTCATCGACGAACGCCCCATGAGCGCCATGCAGTGGCTGCTGCTGGTGCTTTGCTTCCTCGTGGTCGCGGCCGACGGCATGGACGTCGCGATCATGGGCTTCCTCGCGCCCTCCATCCTGCAGGAATGGGGCGTGTCGCGCGCCGCCTTCGGCCTCGTGATGAGCGCCGCGCCCATCGGGCTGGTTTTCGGCGCGCTCGTGGCCGGCCCCGCATCGGACCGGCTGGGCCGCAAGACGGTGCTGACGGCTTCGGTGTTCCTGTTCGGCGTGTTCACGGTCGCCACCGCGTTCGCGCAGGACCTGACGCAGATGGCCGCGCTGCGCTTCCTCACCGGCCTGGGCCTGGGCGCGGCGATGCCCAACACCACCACGCTGCTGTCGGAATACGTGCCGCAGCGCTCCCGTTCGCTGCTGATCGCGGTGATGTTCACCGGTTTCAACCTGGGCTCGGGCGTGGTGGGCTTCGCGGCCGCGTGGCTCATTCCGCACTTCGGCTGGCGCTCGGTGCTGGTGATGGGCGGCGCGCTGCCGCTGGTGCTCGTGCCCCTGCTGCTGGCGCTGCTGCCCGAGTCGGCCCGCTTCATGGTCGTACGCCGGCAGCCGGCCGAGCGCATCGCCGCCGTGCTGGGCCGCATCTGCCGCACCGTGTTTCCGGCCGGCACAACCTTCATCGCGACGGAGCCACCGGTCGCGGCGAAGAAGCCCATCGGCGTGCTGTTCTCGCGCGGCTACGGGCTGATGACGCTGGCGCTGTGGGCCACCTATTTCATGGGCCTGCTCGTCATCTACCTGCTGACGGGCTGGCTGCCCACGCTCATCAAGGACGCGGGCCTGCCCATCGAGACCGCCGCGACCGTGACCGCGATGTTCCAGATCGGTGGAACGGCCGGCGCCATCCTCGTCGGCTGGACCATGGACCGCGTCGCGCCGACGCGCGTCATCGCCGCGGCCTACGCGGCCGGCGCGGTCTGCATCCTCTGCCTCGGCTCGGCGGGCGCGCTGTCGGCATCGCTCGCGCTGCTGGTGGCGCTGGCCGGCTTCTTCATGAGCGGCGCGCAGACGGGCCTCAACGCCTTCGCTCCCGGCTGCTACCCCACCATGGCACGCGCCACCGGCGTGAGCTGGATGCTGGGCATGGGCCGCTTCGGCAGCATCGTCGGCTCGATGTTCGGCGGCGTGCTGCTCACCATGGGCTGGGGCTTCGGCGCCATCGTCTCGCTGCTTGCCCTGCCCGCGCTGCTGGCGGCGGCGGCCGTGCTCAAGGCCCGCCCGGCCGAAGCCGACGACGACTCCGCCGGCAAGCCCGAACTGGCGCGGGGCTGAACCCGCATGTCGGCTCCTTTCTTCGCACTTTCTCCCTTCATCGCGCCGCACAGGGCGCAGGAGTAACCCCAACATGGCCCAGATCATCGGCGCCGTCGCCTGCTCGCACACCCCCACCATCGGCTTCGCCTTCGACAAGAACAAGCAGGACGACCCGGTGTGGGCCCCCATCTTCGAGGCCTTCGCGCCGGTGCGGCAGTGGCTGGCCGAGAAGAAGCCCGACGCGCTCTTCTTCATCTACAACGACCACGTCAGCTCCTTCTTCTTCGACCACTACTCGGCCTTCTCGCTGGGCGTGGGCGAGCGGCACGAGGTGGCTGACGAGGGCGGCGGCGCGCGCGACCTGCCGGCTCTGGCCGGCCATCCGGCGCTGGCGCGGCACATCGGCCGCTCGCTGGTGGCCGACGAATTCGACATGTCCTTCTTCCAGGACCGCGCGCTCGACCACGGCGTGTTCTCGCCGCTGTCGCTGCTGTGCCCGCACAAGCCGGCATGGCCGATTCCGGTGATTCCGCTGCAGGTCGGCGTGCTGCAGTCGCCGGTGCCCTCGGCGCGGCGCTGCTACCGGCTCGGGCAGGCGCTGCGACGCGCGATCGAGAGCTATCCGGACGACATCAAGGTGGCCATCGTCGCCACGGGCGGCCTCTCGCACCAGGTGCACGGCGAGCGCGCGGGCTTCAACAACACGGCATGGGACGCGCAGTTTCTCGAACTCATCGAGAACGACCCGGTGCGCCTGACCGAGATGACGCAGGCCGAGCTGGCAACGCTGGGCGGCATGGAAGGCGCCGAAGTCATCATGTGGCTGGTGATGCGCGGCGCGCTGTCGTCGAACGTGCGCAAGACGCACCAGAGCTACTACCTGCCCTCGATGACGGGCATTGCCACCGCCATCTACGAGAACCTGGCGAGCCCGCCCATCGCTGGCGAGGTGGAGCGCCACCGCCAGCGCGTGGCCCAGGAGCTGGCCGGCGTCGAAAGACTGCAGGGCACCTACCCGTTCACGCTGGAGACCAGTGTGCGCGCCTACCGCCTCAACAAGTTCCTGCACGGCATGACGCGCCCCGCTCATCGCGAGGCATTCCTTGCCGACGAGGAAGCCGCCTTCGAGGCCGCCGGCCTCACGGACAAGGAGCGCGACATGGTGCGCCACCGCGACTGGCGCGCGCTGATCCAGTACGGCGTGATCTTCTTCATGCTGGAGAAGCTGGGCGCGGTGGTCGGCGTGTCGAACCTGCACATCTACGCCGCGATGCGAGGCCAGTCGCTGGAGGACTTCCAGCAGACCCGCAACGCGCCCGGCGCGCTGTATTCGGTGGCCGGCAAGGATGCCGCGCCGCAAGCCTGGGACAACGCCGCCGCACCGCAGCCGCGCTGAGCCCGCCCCCCGATTTCGATTCCGGAGACAAAGAAGATGACGAGAACCCTGCTTTCCCGGCGCCTTGCGCTGGGCATGGCCGCACTGGTCGCGTTCGGCCAGCTCGGCACGGCCAGCGCGGCCGACGCCTTTCCCTCGAAGCCCCTGAAGATCCTAGTGGGCTACAGCGCCGGCGGCGCGGTCGACGCCATCGCGCGCTCGGTCGGCCAGCGCATGTCGGCCATCCTCGGCCAGCCGGTGGTGGTCGAGAACAAGCCGGGTGCCGGCACGAACATCGCGATCAAGTCGGTCATCACCAGCGCGCCCGACGGCTACACGCTGCTGCTGGCCGCCAATGCGCTGGCGGTGAACCCCTCGCTGTTCCAGCCCGCGCCCTACGACCTGGAACGCGAGCTGACGCCCATCGCCTCGGTCGGCCGTGTGCCGGTGGTGTTCACGGTGCGCGAGGAATCGCCGAGCAGGACGCTGCAGGAGCTGGTCGCGGCGGCCAAGGCCAAGCCAGGCGGCGTGACGGTCGCCACGCCCGGCAACGGCTCTACGCCGCATCTCGCGATGGAGCTGTTCCAGCACACCGCCGGACTGCAGCTTCGGCACGTGCCCTACAAGGGCGGCGCGCAGGCGCTCACCGACGTGCTCGGCGGCCACGTCGAAGTGGTGGCGGTCAACGCGCTCGAGGCGCTGCCGCTGGCCAAGTCCGGCAAGCTGCGCGTGCTGGCGGTGATGAGCGCCGAGCGCTCGGCCGTGCTGCCGGGCGTGCCGACCGTCGCGGAGTCGGGCTATCCGGGCTTCGAGGCCAGCGTCTGGTACGGCTTCGTCGGGCCGGCCGGGCTGCCGAAGCCGGTGGTCGAAAAGCTGCACGACGCGGTGCAGAAGGCCATCGACTCGCCCGAGGTGCGCAACCAGCTCGCGGCGGCGGGCGGCGTTCCGCTGCCGGGGCCGACCGCGCAGTTCGACAAGCTGCTCAAGGCCGACGTGGCGCGCTACGGCAAGCTGATCCGCGAAGCCGGCATCAAGCCCGATTGAGGAAGAAGGCCATGACCACAGGCATCACCCGTCGCCGAGCCCTCATCGCGGCCACAGCCCTGCTTCCGGCAAGCCGCGCCGCCATGGCGCAGCAGGCCTATCCCGCCAAGCCGATCCGCATGGTCATTCCCTTCACGCCCGGCGGGTCCACCGACGTGCTCGGGCGAGCCATCGGCATCGAGCTGGGCCGTGCATGGCACCAGCCGGTGGTGGTCGACAACCTGCCCGGCGCGGGCGGCTCCATCGGCGCGGACAAGGTGGCGAAGTCGCCCGCGGACGGCTACACGCTGCTGATGGGGCACATCGGCACGCTGGCGATCAACCCGTCGCTGTACCCGAAGCTCGACTACGACCCGGTGCGCAGCTTCGCGCCGGTGGCCTGGGTGGCGCGCGTGCCCAACGTGCTGGTGGTGCACGCCTCGGTGCCGGCGCGTTCGCTGGCCGAGCTGGTCGCGCTGGCGAAGACGCGTCCGGGCCCGCTGGCCTTCGGATCGGGCGGCAACGGCAGCGCGGCGCACATCGCCACCGAATACCTCAAGCTGCAGACGGGCGCCTCGTTCATGCACGTGCCCTACAGGGGCACGGCGCCGGCCGTCACCGACCTTCTGGCGGGCCAGCTGCAGCTGCTCTTCACCGGCGCGCCCGCGCTGCTGCCGCACATCAAGGCCGGCAAGCTGCGCGCGCTGGCTGTGTCGAGCCCGAAACGCATCGCGCTGCTGCCCGACGTGCCGACGGTGGCTGAAAGCGGCGTGCCCGGCACCAAGGACTTCGAAGCCGACCAGTGGTACGGCGTGGTCGCGCCGGCAGGAACGCCAGCGGACATCGTCGCCATGCTGAACAAGCAGATCAACCAGTCGCTCAATGCGGCGGAGGTTCACGCGCGGCTCGCGGCCGAGGGTGCCGAGCCCACGCCCACCACGCCGCAGGCCTTCGGCGAGCTGATCGCGAGCGAGATGAAGCGCTGGAACCGCGTGATCAAGACCGCCCGCATCACCGTCGACTGACATCACGCAGGAACACAACGAACATGAAGCTCCTCGCCCGTCTGCTGCTCGCCATCGTCACCGCGACGCTGCTCGCCGCCTGCGCGCAAGCACCTCAATCGCCGCAATCCCCGCAAGCCAGGGGCGGCGGCAAGACCGAAGTGCTCTGGCTCGGCCAGTCCGCGTTCCGCATCACCACGCCGGGCGGCAAGGTGATCGTGACCGACCCGTGGCTCAAGCAGAACCCGCTGACGCCCGCCGAGTACAAGAACCTCGAAGCCCTCGGCAAGGTCGATGTGCTGCTGGTCACGCACGGCCACCTCGACCACTTCGCCGACGCGCCGGCGCTCGCGCAGCTCAACCAGGTGCCGATGTATGCGCCCGGCGACATGAACCAGACGGTGAGCGTGCTCGGCATCCTGCCGCCCGCCCTGGCGCCGCGCTTCAACAAGAGCGGCACCATCACCCCGGTGCCGGGCATCAAGGTGACGGCCGTGCACGCCGAGCACTCGTCGATCATCGTGTGGAAGAACCCGGCCACCGGCAAGGACGAGGTGCACCCCGGCGGCGAGCCGGTGGGCTACATCATCGAGCTGGAGAACGGCTTCCGCATCTACCACATGGGCGATACGGGCCTGTTCGCCGACATGAAGTTCATCGCCGACTACTACAAGCCCGACCTCGTGCTGATGCCCATCGGCGGCCACTTCACGATGGGCCCGGCCGACGCGGCCTACGCCACGCACGAATGGCTGCGCCCGCCCGCGGTGATACCGATGCACTATGGCGCCAACCCGCTCGGCAAGGGCACGCCGGACGAGTACATCCGCGCACTGGGCAGCAGCGGCACGCGCGTGCTGGCGCTGAAGCCCGGCGAGAAAGCCATCTTCTGAAGGAAGGACACGCACGATCATGGGAATCACACTGGGCCTCATCGGCTACGGCGAGGTGGGCGGCATCTTCGGACGCGGCCTGCGCGAGAAAGACGGCGTGGACGCCGTCTGGGTCTGGGACAAGCGCTTCGCCGATCCCGCCACCGGCGCTGCGGCGCGCTCCGCGGCCGAAGGCGACGGGATGAAGGTTGCAGGCGGCATGCAGGAACTGTGCAGCCACGCCGACCTGCTGGTGTCGGCCGTCACCGCATCCAGCACGCTCGCCGTGGCCGAGGAGGCCGCGCGCCACGGGCGCAGCGGCAGCCGCTTTCTCGACCTCAACTCGGCATCGCCCGGCACCAAGCAGAGCGCGGCCGCCGCGCTGGAGGCCGCGGGCGTCGCCTACGTCGAGGCCGGCGTCATGACCTCGGTGCCGCCCTACGGCATTCGCGTGCCGATGCTGCTGGGCGGCGCGCAGGCCGACGCACTCGCCGCCACGCTGGCCGGCTGGGGCATGGACGTGCGCGTGGTGAGCGACCGGCTCGGCATCGCCTCGGCGATCAAGATGAGCCGCAGCATCATGATCAAGGGACTGGAGGCGCTGGTCATCGAGAGCTACGCCACCGCAAGGCGCTACGGCGTCGAGGAGCACGTGCTGCCGACGCTGAAGGAGACCTTTCCGCAGATCGACTGGGAAAAGCAAGGCGCCTACTTCTTCAGCCGCGTCGTGCAGCACGGCAAGCGCCGCGCCGAGGAAATGCGCGAGGCCGCGCAGACCGTTCGCGAAGCCGGCTTCGAGCCGCTGATGACGGCGGCCATCGCGGCCAAGCAGGACTGGGTTGCCACGCAGGCGCGCGACGGGCTGTTCGAAGGGCTCGACGCATCGAGCAACTGGCAGGCCTACGCGGACCGGCTCATCGGGCGCAAGTGAGCATGGCCGGTTCGATCAGGGGCATCAACTCCATGGCCACCAAGGGCCTGCTGGCGGAACTCGCCGCTGCGTACACGGGCGCGAGCGGAGTGCCGCTCGCTTTCGAAGCGGTGGGCGGCGTGGATGCCGCGCGGCGCGTGTCGGCGGGAGAACCCTTCGACGTGGTGGTCCTGGCATCGGACGCCATCGACAAGCTAGCGGCCGCGGGCAAGGTGGATGCGTCGCGCAAGGTCGACGTGGTGCGCTCGGGCGTTGCGGTGGCGGTCGCCGCCGGAGCTGCGCGGGTCGACATTTCCACCGGAGAAGCGGTGCGCCGTGCCGTGCTGGACGCGGTGCGCATCGCGTACTCGACCGGGCCCAGCGGCGTTGCGTTGATCGCGCTGTTCGAGCGATGGGGCATTGCCGACGCGATCAGGGAACGGCTGGTGCAGGCCGCTCCCGGCGTTCCGGTGGGCTCGCTGGTCGCGCGCGGGGAGGCCTCGCTGGGCTTCCAGCAGCTCAGCGAGCTGATCGGCGTCGAAGGCATCGAACTGCTGGGGCCTCTTCCGCCGGAGATACAGATCACGACCGTCTTCAGTGCCGCACCGGTAGCGAATGCCTCCAGGCCGGATGCCGTGGACGGGCTGCTCGCCTACCTCGCCTCGCCGGCCACCGGGGACGCCAAGCGCCGGCACGGCATGGAGTCGGCCTAGCGCGCAGCCGGCTTGCGGGAGCCGTTGCCATTGCCGTTGCTGTTGCCCTTCGCGGCAGTGACAAGCCCCGCGCTTTCGACAAAGCCGTGGATCAGCCTCAGCCGGGGCGAAGACCGCATCCACAGGATGCCGAAGCGCCGCGTCTCCGAAGGCAGCGGCAGCGGGATCTTCACGATGCGCTGCCCGTCGAGCAGCGGCGAGGCGATGTCGGGCACGACCGCCACGCCGAGGCCGCGGTCCACCATCATCGCTATCGCCAGCAGCGAGCTGAGTTCGAAGCGCTCCTGCGGCACGATGCCCGCCGCGCGCAGGTAGCGGTCGGCCTGCTTGCCGCCGCCGAGGTTGCGGTCGTAGCGGATGAGCGGCGATGTGCGCAGCAGTTCGTGCGGATCGCGCCGCGCGAGGCGGCTGGGCGCGAGCAGCACCAGCGGCTCCTCGCGCAGCAGGGCCCAGTCGAAGGTCTTGGCGAGCGCGAACGGCGGATACAGGCACACGGCCGCGTCGAGCTCTCCCTGCTGCATCGCCTTGTAGAGCGTGGCAGTGGTGCCCGACTGCAGGAACACCTTGACGCCCGGATGCGCCTTCACGAAGCGCGCGAGGATGTCCGGCAGCAGGCTGTGGATGGCCGTGTTGATGGTGCCGACGAGCAGCTCGCCCCCGGCCGCCTCGCTGCCCACCAGCGCCTTGATGTCGCTCACCTCGCGCAGCAGCGTGCGGGCCCGCTGCACCAGCCGGTGCCCTGCCTCGGTGGGCTGCACCGTGCGGCCGGCGCGCGCGAGCAGCGGCGCGTTGAGCTCGCGCTCCAGCGCGCGGATCTGCTGCGCCACCGCGCCGGGCGTCAGGTCGAGCCGGCGCGCGGCCTCGGACATCGAGCCCGACTCCACCACCAGGAGAAAGCTTTGCAGGTAGGCCGTTTCCATGAAGATAGATTTTCTGCGATGTGATCGCAGCAAACAGCTGTTTTTCTCATCTCATGAACCGGGAACACTGCCCTCCCATGAGAAGCAAGCTATTCGTTCCCGGCACCCGCCCCGAACTGTTCGCCAAGGCGCTCGCCGGCGAAGCGGACGCCATCAGCCTCGACCTGGAAGACGCCGTTTCCGAGCCGCGCAAGGACGAGGCGCGCGAGACCGTGCGCAGGTTCCTCGAAAGCGGCGAGGCCGCTTCGTCGCGCAAGACGCTGATCGTTCGCGTCAACGCCATGGACACGCCGCACTTCGAGCGCGACGTCGCGGCGGTGGCGCGCACCGGCGTGCACCTGATCAACCTGCCCAAGCCGCAGAGCCCCGCGCATGTACGCGCGGCCGCCGAAGCCATCGAGCGCGCGGAGCGGGCCAACGGCGTGCAGGCACCCATCGGCCTGCTGCTGAACATCGAGACGCCCAACGCGCTGCGCACGGCCGCCGAACTGGCGCTGGCGCATCCCCGCGTGGCTGGCCTGCAGCTGGGGCTGGGCGACCTGTTCGAGCCGCTGGGCATCGCCCGGCGCGAGCCTTCGGCGATCCGGCAGGCGATGTTCGCGGTGCGCATCGCGGCCGGCGAGGCGGGCCTGTATGCCTACGACAGCGCCTTCGCGAACATCCGCGACGCCGAGGGTTTCCGTGCCGAGGCGATGCTGGCACGCGACCTCGGATTCCTCGGCAAGACCTGCATCCACCCGAGCCAGATCGCCATCGCCAACGAGGTGTTCCGTCCTACCGACGAGGAGATCGCGCATGCCTGCAAGGTGGTCGAGGCCGCGCGCGATGCCGATGCCAGGGGCGTCGGCGCCTACGTGGTGGACGGAAAGATGATCGACATCCCCTTCGTGATCCGCGCGCGCGCCATCGTCGAGAGCGCACGCAGCCTGGGCTTGATTCCTGGCTGAACTGCCTTCCATCAATAAAAGAAACCGGAGACAAGAAAATGCATTTCCCATCCTTCCTTCGTCCGCGAGCGCTCGCCGTCGTCGCGTTTGCCGCATTCGCCGGCGCCGCGTTCGCCCAGGGCGGCTATCCCAGCAAGACCATCACCATCGTCGTGCCCTACCCGGCCGGCGGCTCCAACGACACCTTCGCGCGGCAGGTGGCCAAGGAGCTGGGCGACCAGCTCAAGCAGCCGGTCATCATCGACAACCGGCCCGGCGCGAGCGGCAACACCGGCACGGCGCAGGTGGCGCGTTCCGCGCCGGACGGCTACACGCTGGTGGCCGTGTCGTCGAGCATGACGACCAACGCTGCGGTGCAGACGAAGCTGCCCTTCGATCCGGTCAAGGGCCTCGCACCCGTGGCGATGTTCGCCAAGGGGCCGTTCATCGTCGCTGTCAACAACGAGTTTCCTGCCAAGACGCCCGCCGAACTGATCGCCGCCATCAAGGCGAAGCCGGGCCAGTACAACTACGCCTCGTCCGGCTCGGGCAGCGTCAACCAGTTCGGCACCGAGCTGCTCAAGGCCAAGGTGGGCGACCTGCAGATCGCGCACATCCCGTACAAGGGCATGGGCCCGGCCGTGACCGACCTCGTGGGCAACCAGACGCAGCTGCTGATTTCCAGCGGCCCCTCGCTGCTGCCGATGGTGCGCGCCGGCAAGCTGCGCGCGGTGGGCATCACCAGCCTGAAGCCGAGCCCCATCGCGCCCGACCTCACGCCCATTTCCACCGCCGTACCCGGCTACGAGTTCGAACTCTGGTGGGGCCTGCTGGCGCCGGCGGGCACGCCGGCCGACGTGGTGGCCAAGCTGAACGGCGCGGTCAACCAGATCCTGGCGAAGCCCGAGATCACCGCCAACTTCCTGCGCGAAGGCGCCATCGCCACGCCGCTCACGCCGGCGCAGTTCGGCACCGTCATCGCCGACGACGTGGAGCGCTGGAAGAAGCTGGCAAAGCAACAGAACATCACCGCAGACTGAACAAGGAAAGAGAAAGCCCATGAGCATCACCGCCCCTGACGACACGCGCCTGCCCGAACGCCGGGGCCCCGCCGGCCCGCTGAGCGGCCTGCGCGTGCTCGACCTGAGCGCCTACATCGCGGGCCCGTACGGCTGCTCGCTGCTGGCCGACCAGGGCGCGGAAGTCATCAAGATCGAGCCGCCCACCGGCGACAACCTGCGCAAGTACCCCTCGACGCTGGAAGCCGAGAGCCGCGCCTTCATCGGCGTGAACCGCAGCAAGCTTGGCGTGATGCTCGACCTCAAGAACCGGGAAGACCTGGCCGCGCTGATGGAGTTGGTGCGCACCGCCGACGTGCTGGTGCACAACTTCCGTCCCAGTGTGCCGCCACGGCTGGGCATCGCCTACGAGCAGCTGAAGGCGGTGAACCAGCGGCTCATCTACTGCGCCGTCACCGGCTACGGCGAGACGGGGCCGCTGCGCGAGAAGGCCGGCTACGACCAGGTTCTGCAGACCATGACCGGCATGTGCGCGCTGCAGGGCAAGCGCGGCGAGCCGCCCGAGATCATCTACGGCTCGGTGGTCGACTACTATGCGGCCGCGCTGGTGGCCGCCGGCGTCGCCTCGGCGCTGTACGAGCGGGAGAAGAGCGGCGAAGGCCAGTTCGTCGGCGTCTCGCTGCTGCGCTCGGCGCTCACGATGCAGTCGGCGCGCATGGTGTGGGCCGAGGGCGAGCCCAAGGACGTGGGACGCGACATGCGCTCGGGCGGCATCACGGGCATCCACCCCACGCGCGAGGGGCACATCTACATCTCGGCCAACACGCCGCACTTCTGGCAGGCGCTGTGCGCGAAGGTCGGGCTGCCGGAGCTGGCGGCCGACGAGCGCTACGACTCGGTGCGCAAGCGCGCGCAGCACGCGGCCGAGATCGTGCCGAAGCTGCGCGCCGCGCTGGCCGGGCGCACCGCGCTCGAATGGGAAGAGCTCTTCGGCGAGGAAGTGCCCTGCTCCGCCGCCCGCACGGTGGAAGACATGTTCGACAACGAGCAGGTGCTGGCCGAGGACATGGTGGCGAACTTTTCTCATCCCACGCTGGGTTCCTACCGCGGCTTCACCCGCCCTGTGCGCTTCGGCCGCACGCCGGGCCCGGAGCCTTTCGCGGCGCCGACGCTTGGGCAGCACACGTCGGTCGTGCTGGCCACGCGGGGCAAGGACGACTGAGCCATGCACGACGAATCCGCCGTGCCCCACAGCAGCGGCACGCGCAAGCCACGCATCGCGGCACCCGAAGGCGCATGCGACGCGCACATCCACGTGTACGACCGCCGCTTCACGCTGCACGGCTCGCCCGACGCGATGCTGGACAACGCCACCGCCGACGACTATCGCCTGCTGCAGCAGCGCACCGGCACGCAACGCACGGTGATCGTGCAGCCGCGCGTGCACGGCACCGACAACAGCGTGACGCTGGCGGCCATCCAGGCACTGGGCGCGGAGCGCACACGCGGCGTTGCCGTGGTGCGGCCCGAGGTAAGCGATGCCGAGTTGCAGCATCTGCACGCGGGCGGCATCCGCGGCATCCGCTTCACGCTGTACACGGCAACGAACGCGACGACAGATTTCTCCATGGTCGAGCCGCTGGCGCATCGCGTTCACGCGCTCGGCTGGCACGTGCAGCTGCACTGGAGCGCAGACCAGATCGCCGCGCACTCGGCGCTGCTCGAGCGCCTGCCCTGCACGGTGGTGTTCGACCATCTCGCCCGCTTGCCGCAGCCCGACGGCCTCTCGCACCCCGCACACGGCGTGGTGAGCCGGCTGCTCGACAACGGCCGCACCTGGATCAAGCTGTCGGGCGCATATCTCGACTCCACCCTCGGCGCCGAAGGCGGCTATGCCGACACCGTCGAGATCGCCCGTGCCTGGGCACGGCAGGCGCCCGAACGCATCGTGTGGGGCAGCGACTGGCCCCATCCGACCGAGCGCACGGCCAAGCCCGACGACGCGCAGCTCTTCGACCTGCTGGGCGAATGGGTGCCCGACGAGGCCGCGCGCCGCCACGTGCTGGTCGACAACCCGGCGCGGCTCTACGACTTTTCCTGAAATACAAGACCCGAGACATCGAAATGAAGAAGCGACTCCTGAAATCCATCGCCACGCTGGCCGCCTGCGCCGTTCCCCTGCTGGGCTGGGCCGCGTGGCCCGACAAGCCGATCCGCATGGTCGTGCCCTACGCGGCCGGCGGCGGCGCCGACAACACGGCGCGCATCGTCGCGCAGCAGATGAGCGCCTCGCTGGGGCAGCAGATCGTCATCGACAACAAGCCCGGCGCGGGCGGCGTGATCGGCGCCGACAACGTGGCCAAGGCCGCGGCCGACGGCTACACCGTGCTCTACGACGCCTCGGCGTTCTCGGTGAACCCGTCGCTGCGCAAGCTGCCCTTCGATGCGGCGAAGGACTTCATTCCCGTTTCGCTGGTGGCCACCGCGCCGCAGATCCTCGTCGTGCCGGCGACCGCCCCTTACAAGACCGTGCCGGAGTTCATCGACTACGCGCGCAAGAACCCGGGCAAGCTGAGCTTCGCGTCGGCGGGCGGCGGCACCGGCTCGCACCTGGCGGGCGAGGCGCTGAACGAGCAGGCGAAGATCAACCTCATGCACGTGCCCTACAAGGGCGGCGCGCCCGCGCTGACCGACGTGATGGGCGAGCAGGTGTCGGCCTATTTCGGCAACGTGGCCTCGACGCTGGGCTACGTGAAGAGCGGCAAGCTGCGCGCGCTGGGCGTGAGCTCGCTCAAGCGCGTGCCGGGGCTGCCCGAGGTGCCGACGCTCGCCGAGTCGGGTCTGCCCGGCTACAACGTGGTCGAGTGGAACGGCGTGTTCCTGCCCAAGGGCACGCCCGCCGACATCGTGCAGAAGCTCGGGAAAGCCGTGCAGGCCGCGGTGAACGATCCTGCCGTGCGGCAGAAGCTGCTGCAGCTGGGCCTGGAGCCGGCCGGCACCACCCCCGAAGCATTCGCGAAGTTCGTGCAGGACGAGACCGGCAGGGTGAGCGCGCTGGTTCGCTCGCGGAACATCAGGGTCGATTGAGCGTCGCGCCCGGCGGCGCGTGAAACGTAGTGTGCGGGCTGCGTCCCGCGGATACAGAGGAATACGCAATCTGCTCCACCGGCGGGTGCCCCGGCGAAGAATCGGTTCCGTTCACAGACGAACGCCCATCACTCTTCCGAAGGAACCGCCATGCGCTTTCGCTCTTCCGCCCTCTATTTCGCCGTCGCCGTCGCCGCCTCGGCGGCCGCCCTCACGCTGACCTTCGCGGCGCCCTCGCCGTTCGGCGGCGACATACCGGCTTCTGAAGCCGTCGCGGCGCCCGAATTCCAGAACATCGACACCTGGCTCAACTCGCAGCCGCTCAAGCTGAGCGAGCTGCGCGGCAAGGTGGTGCTGGTCGACTTCTGGACCTACACCTGCATCAACTGCCTGAACCACCTTCCGTACGTGAAGGACTGGAACCAGAAGTACAAGGACAAGGGCCTGGTGGTCGTCGGCGTCCACACGCCGGAGTTCGCGTACGAGAAGTCGACGAAGAACGTGAAGGACGCCATCGAGCGCCTGCAGATCAGGCACGCGGTGGCGCAGGACAACAGCTACGGCACCTGGAAGGCCTTCAGGAACCAGTACTGGCCGGCCGTGTACCTGATCGACAAGCAGGGGAAGATCGTCTACTCGCACTTCGGCGAGGGCAGCTACGGCACGACGGAGAAGAAGATCCAGGCGCTGCTGGCCGAGCCTGCGCCTGCCGGGATCTGAAACAGCGCTGTTGTCCGGGGCGCGATCACGCCGACGGGGTACCTTGCTCCGCGAATGTCCCCCGGCCTGCGGCCTCCTCCTTTATTTCGCTGCGCAAGGCACCCCATCGTCGTGATCGATGGACGCGGCGGTCGATCCGGCCGCACAGGCGCAGCGCCCATGTGCGAATGGCACCGGGTGCTCCCGCAGCGAAATAAAGGGGGAGGCCGAAGGCCGGAGGACATTCGCGGAGGGAGTACCCGGTGCCATTCGCACGCACCCCGAACACGGTCCACGACAAGACCAAACAGGAGCAAAGAAATGAAGAAACTCTGGCTCGCCCTGCTCTTCTTCGCAGGCGGCGTCGCGCACGAAGTACGCAACCCGGTGAGCTGCCAGTGCATCTCCTCCAGACAGGAAGACGGCTTGCGCAAACGCTCGCGGAAGCCGTCGAAGTGAAGCCGCCCTGCTTCGCTACTTCGCCGGATGATCCCGGCGGTAGAGCTCCCACTCCTCGATCTGCCTGCCGTCCGGAAGCTGGCAGATACCGTACTGCCCCTTGTCGTTCGACCTCATGAGCGTCTTGCCCCCGAGGCTCTGGCAGTAGACCGAAGCCGGGTTCGCCATGCCCACGGCCCGGGGCGGTTCGGGCTGGGCGCATGCGGCGATGAAGAGAGCACCCAGCGGCAGCGTCAGTACTTTGATCATTGCGCGAGTGTAGGCCTCAGTCCAGCGCCTCCACCGCCGACGAGAAGACGTAGCCCTCGCTGCGCACCGTCTTGATGTAGCGCGGCTCGCGCGCATCGTCGCGCAGGCGCTGGCGCAGGCGGCTCACCAGCAGGTCGATCGAGCGCTCGAAGAGCTCGGCCTCGCGGCCCTGCGTGAGGCTCAGCAGCTGGTCGCGGCTCAGCACCTTCTGGGGATGGTCCAGGAAAACCATCAGCAGCCGGTACTCCGCGCCGCTGAGCGCCACCATCACGCCGCTGTCGTCGATCAGGTTGCGCGCGGTGGTGTCGACCTGCCAGTCGCCGAACGCCAGCCTCGAGGCCGCCTCGGTGGAGCGCATGTTCGGCGGCAGCATGCGGGTGCGGCGCAGCACCGAGCGGATGCGCGCCAGCAGCTCTCGCGCGGAGAACGGCTTGGCCAGGTAGTCGTCGGCGCCCATCTCCAGGCCGAGGATGCGGTCGGCCTCCTCGCTGCGCGCGGTGAGCATGAGGATGGGCGTGGCCTTGTACTTGCCCGTGCGCAGGTCGCGGCACAACGTGAGCCCGTCTTCGCCGGGCAGCATCAGGTCGAGGATGATGAGATCGAAGGGCCCCGACTCCTCCAGCGCCGCGCGCATGTGCCGCCCGGTGGGCACCGTCACCACTCGCAGGCCGTTCTTGACCAGGTAAGTGCTGAGCAGTTCGCGGATTTCCCGGTCGTCGTCGACGATGAGGATGTGGTCGGAGGTCTTGGGAATGTTCATGGCAGTGCGGTGATGCGCCCTCGGGCGCGACAGGTGAGCACGACGGGTAGGTGCAATGTAGCCCGGGCGGGCGCCGGATCGGGCGGCTTTGTATTCCCGTGTATCCGGAGGGCCGGGCGACCACACTATGTTGCTCGCACGGGCGGCGGGCAAGGCAGGCGCAACGCCGGGTAATGTTGTATGTCGGGCGACGCCGCCCAACACACTGGAATACAAAGCGGCGCGCCACGGAGGGGAACCGGGTCTATAAACCAGCCATGCCTACATCCGCTGCAAGCCTTCCCGCCGACCTCGCTTCCGCGCCCTCCGCCGCCACCGGCCTGCGCCGGCTGCTGCCGCGCTCGCTGTTCTCGCGGGTGACGCTGATCATCGTCGTCGGGCTGGCCATCGCGCAGCTGCTGACCTTCATGGCCATCGGCTACGAGCGCGGCATCGCGATGCGCGAGCTGATGATGATCGGTATCGAGCGCGACATCGCCAGCTCGGTCGCCATCCTCGACCGGCTGCCTGCCGCCGAGCGCGAAGGCTGGCTGGCGCGGCTGGAGCGGCGCAACTACCGCTTCGTGCTCGGCGGCAGCGCCGAGGGCAAGGCGCCCGATACGCCGTCGTCGCAGCAGTTCGCCACGGCCATCACCGAGGCGATGCGTCCGTTCGAGATCGTCAAGGTCGGCCAGGTGAGCAATCCGCCGCAGGGCCTGCAGATCCAGGTGCGGCTGTCGGACGGCTCCTCGGTGGTGGTGCATGCCCGGCGCGTGGACATGCCGGTGTCTAGCTGGGTGATGTGGCTGCTGTGGGTCCAGCTGCTGGTGCTGGCCGTGTGCGCCTGGTATGCGGTGCGGCTGGTCACGCGGCCGCTGGCGCAGCTGGCCGATGCGGCCGACGAGCTGGGCCCCGACCTGAAGGGCCAGCAGCTGGCCGAGGAAGGCCCGACCGAAGTGAGGCACGCGGCACGCGCCTTCAACGCGATGCAGAAGCGCATCGCGGGCTACATGGCGGAGCGCGTGGAGATCCTCGCGGCCATCTCGCACGACCTGCAGACGCCCATCACCCGCATGCGGCTGCGCACCGACCTGATGGACGACGGCCATGACCGCGACAAGTTCCGCCAGGACCTCGACGCCATGCACGCCCTGGTGCGCGAAGGCGTGACCTATGCGCGCACCCTGCACGGCGCCACCGAGCCGCCGCGCCGCGTCGACGCCGATGCGCTGTTCGAGAGCATGGTGGCCGACTACGAGGACTCGGGCGAGCAGGTGCTGCTCGAGGGCCGCGCGGGCGAGCCCATCGTGACGCGCCCGAACGCGCTGCGCCGCATCCTGACGAACCTGATCGACAACGCGCTGAAGTTCGGCACCGACGTGCGGCTGCAGGTGCACGCAGGCGCCGGCAACCGGCTGACGCTGGCCGTGGTCGACAACGGCCCGGGCATTCCGCCCGACCAGCTGGAGAACGTGCTCAAGCCCTTCTACCGCGTGGAGGGCTCGCGCAACCGCAACACCGGCGGTACCGGCCTGGGCCTGGCCATCGCCCAGCAGCTGGCGACAGCGATGGGCGCGGAGCTTACGCTGCGCAACCGTGACGAAGGCGGGCTGGAAGCCCGGCTGACCATGAACACCCGCGACGCACCGCACGACGACTGAGCCGCCGCGCGGCAACGGCCACCGCCACCGCCACCCATACCGACAGGCAAGCGGCTCGCCAGGCGAGACCGCGAAGGCCCCCGCTCGCCTTGCCTTCGCTTTCATTCACCCACAACATCCACCGAACGGACCCGATCATGCTCCTCCTCATCGTTGCCTACCTGGGTGGCGTGCTCACCATCCTGAGCCCCTGCATCCTGCCCGTGCTCCCCTTCGTGTTCGCGCGCGCCGACCGGCCGTTCCGCTCGCACGGCCTGCCGATGCTGCTGGGCATGGCGCTGGCGTTCTCGGCCATCGCCACGCTGGCGGCGGTGGGCGGCGGCTGGGTCGTGGCGCTCAACGAATACGGGCGCAGCGCCGCGATCGCATTGCTGGCGGTGTTCGGCGTGACGCTGCTGTTCCCGTCGGTGGCGGACCGGCTGACCCGTCCGCTGGTGGCGCTCGGGCTGCGGCTGTCCGAGCCTGCCTCGAGAAAGGCTTCTTTGTTCTCGCCGCTGCTGCTGGGCGTCGGCACCGGGCTGCTGTGGGCCCCCTGTGCGGGACCGATCCTCGGGCTGATCCTCACCGGCGCGGCGCTCAATGGCGCGAGCGTCGGCACCTCGCTGCTGCTGCTGGCCTATGCGGCCGGCGCGTGCACCTCGCTGGCGGCGGCGCTGCTCTTCAGCGGACGGCTGTTCTCAGCGATGAAGAAGTCGCTGCACACCGGCGAATGGATGCGGCGCGTGGCCGGCGTGGCGGTGCTCGCGGGCGTCGGCGCCATCGCCCTGGGGCTGGACACGGGGCTGCTGAGCCGTCTGTCGGTCGGCACCACGTCGGCGCTGGAGCAGGCGCTCGTGAACAGGCTCGACATGCCGGCGCCATCTCCGCAGTCGCAGCCGCAGCCACGGGCCTCCGCCGGCCCGGAGGGCCTGATGACCGTGTCGGCGCAATCCGCTCCGGCGGCGCCCGCGCTGAAGCTGCCCGATGAGGGCAAGCTGCCTTCGCTGGCCGGCGCAACCGAATGGATCAACTCCGCCCCGCTCACGCCCGAAGGCCTGCGCGGCAAGGTGGTGCTGGTCGACTTCTGGACCTACTCCTGCATCAACTGCCTGCGCACCCTGCCCTACGTCCGAGCATGGGCCGAGAAGTACAAGGACGCCGGGCTCGTGGTGGTCGGCGTGCACACGCCGGAGTTCGCATTCGAGAAGCAGCCGGCCAACGTGCGCCGCGCGGTAAAGGACCTGGGCGTCGGTTTTCCGGTGGCGGTCGACAGCGACTATGCGATCTGGCGCGCCTTCGGCAATCAGTATTGGCCGGCCTTCTATCTCGTCGATGCACAGGGGCGCATCCGGCATCACCAGTTCGGCGAGGGCAGGTACGCGAAGTCGGAGCAGGCCATCCAGCAACTGCTGGCGGAAGCCGGCCGGCCCGTCGCGTCGGCGGGGCTTGTCTCGCCCGACGGCCAGGGCACGCAGGCGGCCGCAGCCGCGGAGCCGGCCCTCTCGGGCGAGACCTACCTCGGCTACGAGCAGGCGCGCAACTTCGCCTCGCCCGGCGGCATTTCCAACGACCGGGCGCGCGTCTATTCAGGTGTCGCCACGCTGCAGCCCAACCAGTGGACGCTGGCGGGCGAATGGAAGGTGGAAGGCGAACGTGCGGTGCTGGCGCAGGCCAACGGCCGCATCGCCTATCGCTTCCATGCGCGCGACCTGCACCTGGTGCTCGGCCCGTCGTCCGACGGCAAGCCGGTGCGCTTCAGGGTGCGGATCGATGGCGCGCCGCCGCTCGCGGACCACGGCACCGACACCGACGCGCAAGGCAACGGCGTCATCGACGGACAGCGCCTCTACCAGCTGGTGCGCCAGGCGGCGAACCAGAAGGACCGGCTGTTCGAGATCGAGTTTCTCGACGCGGGCGCGCAGGCCTACGCGTTCACCTTCGGCTGATCGGCGGCCGGGCCTGCTCGAGTTCCGAGCTCAGAGCAGGCCCAGCGTCATCGCCTTCAGCGTGGCGGCCGCCCGCGTGGTGCAGCCCAGCTTGCGGAAGATGTTCTCCAGGTGCGCGCGCACCGTGCTCGGGCTGATGCCCAGCGAGCGCGCAGCTTCCTTGTTGCTTTCGCCAAGGCTGATGCGGCCGAGCACTTCGACCTCGCGGCCCGAAAGGAGCGCCGAGGCTTCGCCGGACGGCTGAGCCGATGCAGTAGCAGATTGCGGCTGGCCCGTGAGCGCCGCGATGGCCTGCGGATCGAGCCGGCCGGCATCGCCTTCGGCGTGCAGCGCGGCCAGTGCCTCGACTGGTGGCAACGCGGATCTGCCGGGCCGGCTGGTGCAAAGCGCCACCCAGTGAGCGGCTGCGGCAAGGGCGCGCGCCTCGGCGTCGATGGCCGCGCCCCTGGCTCCGCGAAAGAAGCCCGAGCCGTCCAGGCGCTCGTCGACGAAGGAAGCTATTTCGGCTTCGGCGCGCAGCGTGTCGATGCGCCGCGCCGCGCGCTCGGTCCAGTAGGGCACCAGGCGCAGCCGCTCGGCATCGGCTTCGCTGCGCGCATGCGGCGAGTCCCAGACCGCGTTCGGCACCGAGGCGCGGCCGATGCCGTGGATCAGCCCCGCGCGATAGATGCGCTGCTGCTGCTCGTCGCCCAGGCCCATGCCGCGGGCGCAGTGCAACGCCGCTTCCGCGACCTTGCGCGAGAAGCCGGTCATCCAGGGGAGCTTGAGGTCGATCACGTCGGCGATCAGCTCGAGCGGCGCGGTCGCGTCCCGCAGCGCGGCGGACGGCGGCTGCGGCTCGGCGGCCGCGCCCTGCTCCAGCACGTGGAGCCAGTCCACGGCATGCTCGCGCACCGCATCGACCAGGAAGGCCGGGTAACGCGCATCGGCACGCTCGGCAATGTAGCGCAGCGCGTTGTTCAGGCCGTGCACGCGCGAGAAGATTTCCAGGTCGCCCGCAATGGTGACGAGGAACACCTCGGCGGGGATGCGCGAGGCGTCGAGGCCCTCCGGCTTGCCGGTTCCGTCGAAGGTTTCGAAGATGTGGCGCAGCGGCAGCTCCACGGCCGCGGGCATGCCCAGCGTGCGTGCGATGTCGCCCGAGACCTCGCAATGGATCTCGGCGAGCGGGCTGACGGAACTCGCGAAGTCGGCCGCGGCGCGCGCCGAGGCGGTGGCGAGCATGGTGCGGCGCCCGCCCACGTCGTCGCCCAGCAGGTCGGAAAACTCCGGCGCATTGGCCGTGCAGCCCGACCATCGCAGCAAGGCCACGCATACGACATGGCTCTGCGTCGCGGCATCGCGGCCAATGGCCGCGGCGAGCTGAGAAGCGAGCCAGCCCGTGCGTACCGAATGGTCGATGGGCTGGCCCATGCTGAGATCGCCGACGAAGGCGAGAGCGCGGATGGCGTCGAAGACCCGGATGGAGGAAGAAGGCTGCACTGGATCTGTTGGCACTGGTACGCGGAAAAGCAAGACGAGCCGCCCAAGACGCGCGATGCGCCTTGGGCGGCTCGCGGCACCTTACTTGGATTGGCGCACGGCGTCCAGGATCACCTCGGCCACCTTGGCCGGCTGCGACTGCTGCGGCACGTGGCTGGCGTTCACGCGCGTGAGGTGCGCGCCGATCTTCTTCGCCATGTCGAGCTGCAGCGCCGGCTGGATCATGTGGTCGGCGCTGGTGGCCAGGTACCACGAGGGCCTGGTCTTCCAGGCGGCCACCGTCAGCTTCTGCTCGAAGGACTTGCCGAATATCGGGCCCTGCGTCGCGGTCATCACCGCGGTGGCGGAAGCCGGCAGGTCTTGTGCGAAGTGCTTCGTCATGCCCTCCTTCGTGAGCGAGAGATAGCCGGAAGCATCGGGCACGATGTGCGCGAAGCCGGGCGCGGGCGGGTAGTCCTTGCCGAGTTCGGCGGTGTTCTGCCCCGCATCGGGCGCGAAGGCGGCCACGTAGACCAGCGAAGCGACCTTGTCATTGGCGCCCGCCTCGGTGATGACCGAGCCGCCCCACGAATGGCCGATCAGCACGACCTTGCCGGGCTGCGCGTCGATGGCGCGCTTCGCAGCAGCCACGTCGTCCTCGAGCGAACTCAGCGGGTTCTGCACCGCGACCACGCGCAGGCCCTTGGCCTGGAGCAGCGGAATCACCTTGGCCCAGTCGGAGCCGTCGGCGAAGGCACCGTGGACGATCACGACGCTGGGCCTGGAAGCGTCGCCCGACGCAGCGGGCGTTGCCGCGACGGCGGAAAACGAAAGGCCGATGGCGACGGCAGCGGCGGCGAGCTTGAAGCGTTGGATGGTTTTCATGAGGCGGGATCTCGTACGGGAGAGGAGTGATTGGGAAGCCCGTACTGTCCGCTTCGGGGGCCTGCGCCGCCATTGGACGAATGTCCGATGAGGCGCGATCGGCCGTCTCTTCCGACTACAAGTGCTGCGTAATGAGCAGCACGGCTCCGGCGATGGAGATGGCGCCGCCCACGAGTCTTCTGAATGCCTTCATGGCGTTTTCCTTTCGCGGTGGGAATGACGCCTCATGGTGCCGCAGGGCGGCTGGTTCGTGGGTTGGGAATCCTCATCCGCGAGATAGGAAACCCCAACCGTGGCGCGGCGGCTAGCTGTGCAGCGACGGCATCTTCGACGACACGTCCTGCGGACCGAGCCTTTCTCTCGCGAACTGGCTGGCCCGCAGCCGCACGCGCTGCAGCGCGGCCTCGAGCGTGGGCTGCTGCATGAAGACGAGCACTCCGCGCTTCAGGCCCCGCAGGTTCAGTTCGGCGACACCGGCATAACGGCCGCTGCTGGTCTGCTTGATGTCGATGCGGCTGGACCAGCCATCGGGCAGGTCGACGAGAAGTTGCATTTGTTGTGCGGCGCTCATGATGGGCGTCGAGGATAGGACCGGGGCCGCTGCAACCAAAGGAATTAATTCCCAGGTATTCAGGATTCCTTCGGATTCGTCATCAAAGAGCCTCCGACGCGCCCTTCATCCTCAATGTCTCCCAGATTGGTCGCGATCATTGGCTTGCCCGCCGCCCTCCGGCGGGCTCCTCCCTCCGACCCCATGCGAGAACGGGGTCCTTCAGCTCGCCTTAGTGCGAGCTTTTTTTTGCGGCGTCAGCAAGGCAGAGGCCGGGACGCTCGATGAAGGCGCCCTTCTCTCTTCACCGCGTTGCGCGCAGATCGTGGCTACGGGGCCGTCGTTCCTGGACCGGCTACAAACGATGCTCCCGCGAGCGCACGCCGCGCCCTTCCCTTCTACAGCGAAGATCGACCATGAGAACCCGCCCCGAGAAAAGAGACAGCGACTCTTTCTTCCTCCGCCTGCTCTTCGGCAGCTCCGCAGAAGTCACGAACGACGACGTTGCGTACTTCCGCAGGTATCCCGATCAGATCGAAGAGATCACCGCGCCGATCGCCATCCACAGGGTCTTCCTCTGGGCCTGCGCCGCCCTGGGCACCGTGCTCGTCGCCGCGTCCAAGGTGTTGAAGTATTCAGCTCTGTTGTCCTTCCTCTCGGACGGCTTCAAGGAGTTCGCCGTCGACATCGTCTACGAGAGCGGCGTGGCTCTGATCGGCGCCGCCCTGACGGCGTACATCCTGGGGATCGTTCTCAACAAGCAGCAGGAGAATGCAGCAGCCTGGCGCACGGAACTCCGTCGAAGGATCGGTTTGCCCGTGCCACCTGAGGATCGATGAACGAAAGAGAGCCTGTCGCTCGCGCGCCGCTGTCGCGAAGACGGCACATACCCCGGCAGCAGTGCACGTGCCATGCTGCGGCAGAATCCGGCCGGAACCGGACCGCCATCGATCGCCGCGCCGGCAACCGGTCGCAGTGATTCAAAGGCACGCGCAGACGGGCGCTTTCACAGGGAGCACAAATGACGAGTACTTCGGGCTTTCACAGAGCCTTGGTTGGCGGATGCCTCTTGCTGGCGGCTTTGGCTGCTTTCGCGCAGCCAAGGCCGCAACCGCAGCAGAGCGTTCTGGAACTGAGCTACAGGATTGGAAGGCCTACTTTCCCGGTGGCTGCCTATCGCGACATGGGTGTTCCGGAGTTCAGGTCGATGGTAAGCAGTGCCTTCCAGAAGTCGGGCTTCTCTTTCGTCGCCGTGAATGCGCAGAAAGACAAGTCGACGGTCTTCGAGTTCAGATTCGATGTCGATCCGAAGACACGACTGGCTCCGATGGTTCTTGTGTCTGCCGACGAGTTGCTTGATGGCAGGAAGAAGTGCAACCCATGTTTCCTGAGATTTGCCGAAATCAGGAATGCGCAAGATATCAAGGCGCTGCCATGGATGGCCCAGTACGACCTGAGCGCTCGACTCGTCCCCGCGATCGACAATGCGTACGCGACGATCGAGTCCGTGGGGCGCGAGCATCTCGCCCCCTCGTTCGGGTTCAACTACAAGCGACAGTGGGCGGGCGAGCAGAACCTGTTCGGCAACGCCTTCGTCGGCATCAGTCTGCCTGGCCTCAAGGAAAGCATCGTCCGCGCCTATCGGAATGCCGGCTTCGTACCCATTGAAGGCGATGTCCCGTCGCAGGCTCCCGAGCTGCTCCTGGCCTTCAGCTTTCCTCTGGATCCGGCCAAGGACGGCGGCGTGGTCTACAAGGTGAAGATCCGCAGCCAGTACGACGCGGACGGACATTGCCACCCCTGCGAGGCCACCGAACAGTACAACCCGTACCAGCCGCTTCCCCCGGCGGGCTTGTCCGGCGTCCTGAGCCGCGCGACCCTCGAGTCAAGGTTCACGGCCGCCCGGAATGCGGCGTACGACAACATGCGGACCGAGCTCGAGCGCCATCTGCGACCTCGCTCCGGGTTTTTGGTGCCACCCAAACCAGCCCCACTCGGCTCGCCGCCGCCTCCGCCCACGCCACCTGTCGCGACATGACAGTGCACGCCCAGACTGCATCAGGGGGCGCCACGAATCCCGCGATGCGCCAGGAGCATTGGTTTATCTTCGGCAACCTGTTCGCGGCGCTCTCGGCCGGAGCGCTCGCATCGTGGTCCACGCCCATGATGCTGGCCGTCCTCTATGTCGACATCTGGCTGTTGGCCAATCCGCACATCGTCGCGACCTATACGCGCATCGGCGCAATGTCGTCGCGCGCACGCCTGCGCTGGGTCCTGATCGTTATCGCGCCCATCCTGGTCCTGGCGGGCCTGACGGTCGTTGCGCTCGCATACGAGGCGGCTGGACTGTTTGCCCTGTACTTCGCGCTTCAGGCCTTCCATGTGACTCGCCAGAGCTACGGCATCGCCAGACGCTACGACCGTCGGCTTCAGGTGCCCCTTCGCAACCTGCCCTACCTGCTGATCTATCTGCTCCCTGCATGGGGCTACCTGCACCGCAGTGCGCAGGCACCCGGCAGCTTCCTGGGCTATCCCATCTGGCTGCCTCCCGTTCCGCAGGAACTGGCCTTTGCAGCAGGCATCGCGGCCGCCGTCGGATCACTGTGCTGGTTTGCATGCCTGGGGCACGCCAGGGGCGCGCAGCAGGCGGATGGGCCCTTCAACAGCTTCGTGCTGTCCCACTTGATCGTTTCACTGGTTGGCTATGTCTGGATCAGCGACATCACCGTGGGCTGGCTGGTGGTCAATGTCTGGCACAACATCCAGTACCTGATGTTCGTCTACCGTCAACGGCAGCCCGGAACCGCAACGGGCAAGGACAGCGAAGCCTCGGACAGTGATTCGGCACGCCGCAAGTCGCTGGCCGAGATGCTGAGGCCACCGGTGACCTTCTTCCTCGCATGTGCCATCTGCGGAGCCCTTCTCTACGCGGCCGCCAGTCGCGCAGGGGAAAGCCTTCTCTGGCTCGGGCTCCCGACGATTCTCATTGCGCACTTCACCTTGAACTTTCATCACTATCTGGCGGACGGCGTGATCTGGAAGCGCCGTCGCGCCGGCAGATCCGACGACATCTCGTAGCGCCGATGCCGGCGGAGGCAAGACCTCGGATGAGCTGGAACGTTGGCGGCTGGAATGGGAGCGGTCATCGGAACTCCTCGAGCCGCTCCCCGGCCTCGGTTGAAGGTCCCGAGGAAGGCTGAAACGGGTTGGGTTTGTCAGAAACCCCATCCATTTGTCAGACGCAAAGAAAAACGGGTCAGGACTTGTGGTCCTGACCCGTTGATCTATCTAGCAAAAATGGTCGGTGTGAAAGGATTCGAACCTTCGACCCCTTGCACCCCATGCAAGTGCGCTACCAGGCTGCGCCACACACCGAAGCTCTCGATTATAGCCTCGAAAATTCAGCGTCCCACACTCAGCAGCTCACGAATTTCAAAGAGCTCGCGCCGCAGGTGCAACAACTGCGACAGATCGGCCGTTTGAGCGACAGCCGACACGGCGGAATCTTCCACGATGGCGGCGTCGAATTCTTCCTGGTCGATCTCGATGGCTTCCACGCCTTCGAGCGGCACCTCGCCCGCCTTGCGGCGATCGCGCTCGCCCTGCACGAGCTCCTGCAGCTTGTTGCGTGCACCGCTGATCGTGAAGCCCTGGTCGTAGAGCAGATCGCGGATGCGGCGGATCATGAGCACCTCGTGGTGCTGGTAGTAACGGCGGTTGCCGCGCCGCTTCATGGGCCGCAGCTGCGTGAACTCCTGCTCCCAATAACGCAGCACGTGCGGCTTGACGCCGCACAGCTCGCCGACCTCACCGATGGTGAAGTAGCGTTTGACAGGGATCGGCGGGAGCGTTTTCTCCATTGAAATCAAGACTGTGCGCGGGAAACCTCAGAGATTACTCTACGCAGGCGCACAGCACCAAGCACTTATTCGGTGGAACCCAGGCTCCACTCGACCTCGGACGCGCCGCCCTGGTCGATGCTTCCGTGAATCTGCTCCTTGAGCTTGGCACTCGCATGGAACGTGGCCACGCGACGCTCGCCGATCGGAATGGCCTCGCCGGTGCGCGGATTGCGCCCCGGCCGCGGCGCCTTCACGCGGATCTGGAAGTTGCCGAAGCCGGAGATCTTCACGTCCGTGCCTTCGATGAGGCTGTTGGCCACGAGCTCGAAGAACGCCTCGACCATGTCCTTGGACTCACGCTTGTTCAGGCCGATCTGCTCGAACAGCAGGTCGGCGAGATGCGCCTTGGTGAGCGCAGGCGTTTCGAGAGCCTCGAGCGTGAATTCGGCAGCGTTCATTCTCATCATCCCCTCAAGCGGCCGCCGAGCTTGGCGCCCAGTTGTTCGACGATCGAGCGGACAGCGGGCTCGACCTGCTCGTCCGTCAGGGTGGCGCTGTCGCTCTGGAAGCTCAGGCGCACCGCCATGCTCTTCTCGCCTTGCGCCAGCGCGCCAGGTGCGGCCACTGCGCCGTCGCGCAGCGGCTGCGGACGGTAGATGTCGAACAGCGTCGCATCGCGCAGCAGGCCCTGCGCCGCCGCGGCGGAGCGGATGGTCTGCATCAGCGCATCGTGCGTGACGGCCTCGGCCACCACGACGGCGATGTCGCGCTCGACCGCCTGGTGCTTGGGCACCGGCTGCGCCACAGGCACGAGCCGCGCGGTAACGGCGTCGAGGTCGAGCTCGAACAGCACGGGCGCCTGCGAAAAGTCCCACTTCTGGCGCCAGCGCGGGTGCAGTTCGCCGACGAAGCCGATGGCCTTGCCGTCGACCAGCACGCGCGCCGAACGGCCCGGGTGAAGGGCTGGATGCTCGGCCGCCTCGAAGACCGGCTGCAGCGGCGCGAGCAGCGCCTCGACATCGCCCTTCACATCGTAGAAGTCGATGCGCTCGGGCTTGCCGTCCCAGCGCGCCTCGTCGGCATCGCCCCACGCAAGGCCCGCCACGCGCATCGGCTGGTTCACGCCGCGCACGGTGCTGTCGGTCGTGACGACGCTGTCGTCGCGCATGAACACGCGACCCAGCTCGAACACACGCACGCGGGGCGCCTTACGGTCGAGGTTGAACTTGAGCACCTGCAGCAGCGAGCCCATCAGCGACGAGCGCATCACGCTCATCTGGCTGGCGATGGGGTTCAGCAGCTTCACCGGGTTGGCGTTGCCCGCCAGGTCCTGCTCCCAGTGCGCTTCGACGAAGCTGAAGTTGATCGTTTCCTGATACCCCAGCGCGGCGATGCTGCGACGCACCGCGAAGCGGCTGCGTTGTGCCTCGGGCCGCACGCGGGCGGTGATGGGCGCGAGCGGCGCGGTGGTCGGCAGGTTGTTGAAGCCGATCAGGCGTGCGACTTCCTCGATCAGGTCTTCCTCGATCAGCAGGTCGAAGCGGTGCGGCGGCGGGGTCACGGTCAGGGTGCCCTCGCCCTCGGCGATCGCGAAGCCCAGGCGCTTCAGCGCGTCGGCACATTGCGCCTGCGTCAGCGGCATGCCGATCACGCGGGCCGCGCGCGCGACGCGCAGCGTGACGGGCGCGGCCTCGGGCACACGCAGCGTCTGGTCGTCCATCCGGCCGGCCTGGCCGCCGCAGATCTCGACGATCAACTGAGTGATGCGCTCGATGATCTGGACCGTGCGGCTCGGGTCGACACCGCGCTCGTAGCGGTGGCCGGCGTCGGTCGAGAAATTGAAGCGGCGCGAGCGACCCTGCACGGCCTCGGGCCACCAGAAGGCGGCTTCGACGTAGATGTTGCGCGTATCGTCGGACACCGAGGTGGCGTCGCCGCCCATGATGCCGGCGAGCGACTCGACCTCGCGGTCGTCGGCAATTACGCCGACCTTCTCGTCGACGGTGATCGTCGTGCCGTTGAGCAGCTTCAGCTGCTCGCCAGCCTTGCCCCAGCGCACCGTGAGGCCGCCATGGATCTTGTCGAGGTCGAAGATGTGGCTGGGCTGGCCGTACTCGAACATCACGTAGTTCGAGATGTCGACCAGCGGCGTCACGCTGCGCTGGCCGCAGCGCGCAAGGCGATCGACCATCCAGGCGGGCGTGGCGACCTTGGTGTCCACGCCGCGCACGATGCGGCCCGAGAAACGGCCGCACAGATCGGGCGCCTCGACCTTGACCGGCAGCACGTCGGCGAACGACGTGGCCACGGGCGCGATGGCCGGGGTCTTGAGCGGCGCGCCGGTGAGCGCGGCGAGTTCGCGCGCCACGCCGTAGACGCTGAGGCCGTGCGCCAGGTTGGGCGTGAGCTTGAGCGTGAGCAGCACGTCGTCGAGCTTGAGCACGTCGCGCACGTCGGCACCGATGGGCGCGTCGGCATCGAGCTCGAGCAGGCCGCCGTGGTCTTCGCTCAGCTGCAGTTCGCGCGCCGAGCACAGCATGCCCTGGCTCTCAACGCCGCGCAGCTTGCCGAGCTTGATGAGGAAGGGCTTGCCGTCTTCGCCCGGAGGCAGTTCGGCACCGACGAGCGCGCAAGGCACCTTGATGCCGACGCGCGCATTGGGCGCGCCGCACACGATGTTCAGCAGAGCGCCCTGCCCCGCATCGACCTGGCACACGCGCAGGCGATCGGCGTTCGGGTGCTGCACCGCTTCCTTGATTTCGCCGACCACGATGCGCGTGAAAGGCGGCGCCACCGGTCGGCGCTCTTCGACCTCGAAGCCGCCCATGGTGAGCGTTTCGGCCAACGTGGCACTGTCGATGGGCGGGTTGCAGAACTCGCGCAGCCAGGATTCCGGGAATTGCATCTCTTCGATCTCGATCTGGTTTTTTCTGTGATGGGGTGCTGCTTACTGGAACTGCGAGAGGAAACGCAGGTCGCCGTCGAAGAAGAGGCGCAGGTCGTTCACGCCATAGCGCAGCATCGTGAGCCGGTCGGGGCCCATGCCGAAGGCGAAGCCGATGTAGCGCTCGGGGTCGAGGCCCATGTTGCGCACCACGTTCGGGTGCACCTGGCCCGAGCCCGACACCTCGAGCCAGCGGCCGGCCAGAGGGCCGCTCGCGAACTGGATGTCGATCTCGGCGCTCGGCTCGGTGAACGGGAAGAAGCTCGGGCGGAAGCGCAGCACGAGATCGTCGCGCTCGAAGAAGGTGCGGCAGAAGTCGGTGAAGACGACCTTCAGGTCCTTGAAGCTCACGTTCTCGCCGAGCCACAGGCCTTCGCACTGGTGGAACATGGGCGAGTGGGTGGCGTCGCTGTCGACGCGGTAGGTGCGGCCGGGCGCGATCACGCGGATCTCGGGCGCCTTCACGGTGCCGGTGGTGTCGGCTGCGGCTGCCGCGAACTCGGCGGCGTACTTCTTGATGTGCTGATGCGCATAGCGCACCTGCATCGGGCTGGTGTGCGGACGCAGGTTGTAGGGGATGCCGTCGTCGCCGTTCAGGTCGACGTAGAAGGTGTCCTGCATCGAGCGCGCAGGATGGTTCGGCGGATTGTTGAGCGAGGTGAAGCTGTGCCAGTCGCTCTCGATCTCGGGGCCGTCGGCCACATCGAAGCCCATGCTCGAGAAGATTTCTTCGATGCGCTCCAGGGTGCGGCTCACGGGGTGCAGTCCGCCGGAGATGCGGCGGCGGCCGGGCAGGCTCACGTCGAGCGCCTCGGCGCGAAGTTGCAGCGAGAGTTCTTCGTCGGCCAGCTGCTGGCGGCGGTCGGTCAGCGCGGCCTCGATGGCCTGCTTGGCGACGTTGATGGCAGCGCCGCGGGACTTCTTCTCTTCGACACTCAGCGCAGCCATGCCCTTCATCAGCTCGGTGATGCGGCCCGACTTGCCGAGGAACTGGGCCTTGGCGTTTTCGAGCTCTGCGGGCGTCTTCGCTTCGGCGAAGGCGGCGCGTGCGGTGTCGACCAGGGAGTCCAACTCGTTCATAGCAACAAAAATCTTCGAGGGGAAATAAAAAAGAGCTGGAGCCTTTTCAAGCGCCAGCCCTTGAGCCGTGGGCGCAGGAAGCCGCCCGGAGGCAGCGCCCTGCTGTGCAGAATCAAGCAGCCAGCTTGGCCTTGACCTGCTCCACGATGCCGGCAAAAGCGGCCTTGTCGTGCACGGCGATGTCCGCAAGCATCTTGCGGTCGATCTCGATACCGGCCTTGCGGATGCCGTTGGCGAACTGGCTGTAGGTCAGGCCCAGTTCACGCGAGGCGGCGTTGATACGCGCGATCCACAGCTGACGGAACACGCGCTTCTTGGTACGGCGGTCACGGTAGGCGTATTGGCCTGCCTTCATCACCGCCTGTTTGGCGACGCGGAAGACATTGCCGCGGCGACCGCGGAAACCCTTGGCGAGTGCGAGAACTTTCTTGTGGCGGGCGCGAGCCGTTACACCACGTTTGACGCGAGGCATGTGTGTACTCCTTGTTCGTCTGAGTTAAATGCCACGGCCGGGCAGCATGGCGGCGACGGAAACCATGTTGGTCTCGTGCACTGCGACTGCACCACGCAGGTGACGCTTGTTCTTGGTGGTCTTCTTCGTCAGGATGTGACGCTTGAAGGCTTGACCGCGCTTGACGGTGCCACCGGGACGAACGCGGAAACGTTTTTTCGCGCTGCTCTTGGTCTTCATTTTGGGCATGTGAATGCTCCTTTAGTTTGTGCTCGTGAGGCGCCATGGATGCTCCACGGACTTGTTGGCCCCGAGACACTTCTTCATCTCGCCCCTGCCTGCGCTTCTTGCGAAGTGCGGGCAAAGGCGAAATCCCTTCAAAACCTCTCTACTGCGCCCCTGGCCACTCAGGCCGCGGCGGGAGCCGCTGCCGGTGCGGCACCGGCGTCTGCCGCCGGCTTCGGCGCACCGCCACCCGGCTTCTTGCGACCCGGCGCGATCATCATGATCATCTGCCGGCCTTCGAGCTTCGGGAACTGCTCGACGAGGATCGTATCGCCCAGCTCGTCGCGAATGCGCTGCAGCAGTGCCAGACCCAGCTCCTGGTGCGTGATCTCGCGGCCGCGGAAGCGCAGCGTGATCTTGCATTTGTCGCCGTCATCAAGAAAGCGCCGGATATTGCGCATCTTGATGTTGTAGTCGCCATCGTCGGTACCGGGCCGGAACTTGATTTCCTTGACCTCGATGACCTTCTGCTTCGACTTCGCCTCGGCCGCCTTCTTCTGCTCGTGGTACTTGAACTTGCCGTACTCGATCAGGCGACACACCGGCGGATTGGCTGCCGCGACGACCTCAACCAGATCCACGTCCTGCTCACCGGCAAGGCGTAGAGCCTCGGCAAGACTCACGACACCCAATTGCTCGTTATCCGGGCCGATCAGGCGGACTTCCGGGGCCATGATTTCCCGGTTCAGGCGGTGTTGGCGTTCCTCGCGGTGGCGGCGGTCGCGGAATGCAGTAGCGATGGTCGGAATCCTTCAAAATTTGCTACAAAATCTGTAGCGAAACCGCTCAGCCCTCGCGGACAAGCGGCACGATTTGGCAGGGAAACATATGGGGTGTTCCTAGGACAAATCAACGCTTGTCGGCAACATCCTGGACGAGCCGTTGCACGAACGATTCGAGGGACATTGCACCGAGGTCTTGATTGCCTCGGGCGCGCACTGCGACGGCACCTGCTTCCTTTTCCTTGTCGCCCACGACAACGATATAAGGGAGCTTTTGCAACGAATGCTTCCGTATTTTATACGTAATCTTTTCGTTGTGCAGGTCAAGCTGGACCCTAAGCCCTTGATTTTGCAGCGCTTTCGCAACTTCCGAGGCGTAATCGGCCTGTCCTTCGCTGATGTTGAGCACCGCCACCTGCACCGGAGCGAGCCACGCGGGCATGGCGCCGGAGTGGTGCTCGATCAGCATGCCGATGAAGCGCTCCAGGCTGCCGACGATCGCGCGGTGCAGCATCACGGGGTGCGCGCGGCCGCTCGATTCCGTCACGTATTCGCCGCCCAGGCGCTCGGCCGTGTTGAAGTCGACCTGCATCGTGCCGCACTGCCACTGGCGGCCGATGGCATCGCGCAGCGTGTACTCGATCTTCGGGCCGTAGAACGCACCGTCACCAGGCGCAATGACGAAGTCGACGCCCGAGCGGCGCAGCGATTCCATCACCGCATGCTCGGCCTTGTCCCACAGCTCGTCGGAACCGACGCGGTTCTCGGGACGCGTGGCGACCTTGTAGAGGATGTCCGTGAAGCCGAAGTCGGCATAGACCTTCTGCAGCTGCTCCGTGTAGGCGATGCACTCGTCGAGGATCTGATCTTCCGTGCAGAAGATGTGCCCGTCGTCCTGCGTGAAGCCGCGCACGCGCATGATGCCGTGCAGCGCGCCGCTGGGCTCGTTGCGGTGGCACTGGCCGAACTCGCCGTAGCGCAGCGGCAGGTCACGGTAGCTGCGCAGGTCGCTCTTGAAGATCAGCACGTGGCCGGGGCAGTTCATCGGCTTCAGCGCGTACTCGCGCTTCTCCGATTCCGTCGTGAACATGTTGTCGCGATAGTTCTGCCAGTGGCCCGTCTTCTCCCACAGGCTCTTGTCGAGGATCTGCGGGCCCTTCACTTCCCAGTAGCCCGTGTCGCGGTAGATGTTGCGCATGTACTGCTCGACCGCCTGCCAGATCGCCCAGCCCTTCGGGTGCCAGAACACCACGCCCGGCGCAACTTCGTCGATGTGGAACAGGTCGAGTTCCTTGCCCAGCCGGCGGTGGTCGCGCTTCTCGGCTTCCTCGATGCGCTGGATGTACTGGTCGAGTTGCTTCTTGTCGGCCCAGGCCGTGCCGTAGACGCGCTGCAGCTGCTCGTTCTTGGCGTCGCCGCGCCAGTAGGCACCGGCCAGCTTCGTGAGCTTGAAGACCTTCAGGAAGCGCGTGTTCGGCACGTGCGGGCCGCGGCACATGTCGACGTATTCCTGGTGGTAGTACAGGCCCATGGACTGTTCGTCGGGCATGTCTTCGACGAGGCGCAGCTTGTAGTCCTCGCCGCGCGACTTGAAGACTTCGATGACCTCGGCCCGCGGCGTCATCTTCTTGACCACGTCGTAGTCCTGCGCGATCAGCTCGCGCATCCGCGCCTCGATGGCCGCCATGTCCTCGGGCGTGAAGGGGCGCTCGTAGGCGATGTCGTAATAGAAGCCCTCCTCGATCACAGGCCCGATCACCATCCTGGCCGTCGGGTAGAGCTGCTTCACCGCATGGCCGACCAGGTGGGCCGTCGAGTGACGGATGATCTCCAGGCCCTCTTCGTCCTTGGGCGTGATGATCTGCAGCTTCGCGTCATGGTCGATGACGTCGCTGGCATCGACGAGCCTGCCGTCGACCTTGCCGGCCACCGTCATCTTGGCCAGGCCGGGACCGATGGACTGGGCGACTTCGGCCACCGAAACCGGGCCGGGGAACTCGCGGCGCGAGTTGTCGGGGAGCGTGATCTGGATCATTTGAAGAAACCTCGGGGAGAAAAACAAAAAAGCGCGGTGGATGACCGCGCTTTGCTTGGTTGTGAAGCTGGCAGGAACCAGCGAGCGCGGGCTACCGGCCTTTTCCTTCAGTGAAGAAAAAGCCGCTGAAACCTTGCCGAGTAGTTCGCGGTGTCATAACCAAGGTGCCTTTCTCGCTCTTGTTGAGTGCAGAGCCGGCAATTCTAGCCGCTGCCCGCTCAGGACGCGGCCCCGGTGTTCTTGAGTCCCAACACTTCGATGGGCTCGATCGACGGCGGCGCGGCAAACAGCTCGGGAGCCTTCGCCATCAGCGCCTGGGCGATCGGGCCGGTCAGGTGTGCCTGGCGCCCCGCCTCGTTCTCGAATGCATCGAACACGCCGAAGGTGGTCGGCGACAGGCGCAGCGCAAACCAGATCGGCGTTGTCTTCTCGTCGCGGGCCATGGCGAGGCCTGCTTCCAGGAATTTCTCGACATCGCATTCCTTACCCGGCTTGGCTTCGAGGCGGGCGAACAGTGCGTACTTGATCATGGGTCAATCTCCTGAGTGTTGAACGGCGCGCGACATTGCGCGGCGTTGGCATGAACTCTAGGCAGCCATCGCCCCTGTAGCCATTGGCATTTTTGACATCTTTGATATCGTTATGGCCATGAAGCTCGACATACTCGCCCTCGACGGCGTGTTCGACACAGGCCTGTCCACAGTGCTCGATGTGTTCACCACCGCCAACGAACTCACGGCCATGCTGCAACTCGACGTGCCGCCGTTCGAAGTCACGCTGACGGGCGTTCGCAAGCGCGTGCGAACCTCGCAGGGCTTCGCGGTTCCGGTGGCTCGCACACTCGACACGGCAACGGCCGACTGGCTGATCGTCCCCGCACTGGGCTGCAAGATGCCCGAGACACTCGAGCCCGCGTTGCGCCGCGCCGACGTGCGCGACGCCTGCGCCGCGCTCAAAGAACGCTCGGACAGAAACGCCAACGTGGCCGCCGCCTGCATCGGCACTTTCGTGCTGGCAGAGTCCGGCGTGCTCGACCGGCACGAGGCGACCACCACATGGTGGCTCGCCACGCTGTTCCGCCAGCGCTACCCGGGCGTGCAGCTGGAAGACTCGCGCATGCTGGTCAGCTCAGGCCACCTGGTCACGGCCGGCGCAGCGCTGAGCCATGTCGACCTGGCGCTGTGGATCGTGCGCCAGGCAAGCCCCGAGCTCGCGACGCTGGTCGCGCGCTACCTGATCGTCGATTCGCGGCCCTCGCAATCGGCCTATGTGATCTCCGACCACCTCTCTCACTCCGACCCGCTGGTGGAGCGCTTCGAGCGATGGGCGCGCGGCCGGCTGGCCGACGGCTTCTCGCTCGACGAGGCCGCGCAGGCCGCCGGCACGAGCAAGCGCACGCTGGCCCGACGCATGCAGCAGGTGCTGGGCAAGAGCCCGCTTTCCTACGTGCAGGATCTGCGCGTCGAGCGCGCCGTGCACCTGCTCAAGACCAGCGACAAGAGCCTCGAGCAGATCGCCGGCATGGTCGGCTACGCCGACGGCGTCACGCTGCGCACCCTGCTGCGCCAGCGGCTGGGACGCGGCGTGCGCGAAGTGCGGCTCGAAGCCTGACCTCGCGGCGGACGCAGCAACAAAAAAGCCCGGCACGCGGCCGGGCTGAAAGTGACAGCGAAAAATCCGTCCGTCGAATCAGTGGAACTGCTCTTCCTCGGTCGAACCCGTCAGCGCCTTCACGCTGGACGAGCCGCCCTGGATCACGGTGGTCACGTCGTCGAAGTAACCGGCGCCCACTTCCTGCTGGTGCGACACGAAGGTGTAGCCCTTGTCGCGCGCCGCGAACTCGGGTTCCTGGACCATGTTCACGTAGTGCTTCATGCCTTCGCCGCGAGCGTAGGCGTGGGCGAACTGGAAGGTGTTGAACCAGTTGACGTGGATGCCGGCCAGCGTGATGAACTGGTACTTGTAGCCCAGCGCCGACAGGTCTTCCTGGAACGAAGCGATCTGCTTGTCGTCGAGGTTCTTCTTCCAGTTGAAGGAAGGCGAGCAGTTGTACGACAGCAGCTTGCCCGGGCAGGCGGCGTGCACGGCTTGCGCGAATTCGCGGGCAAAGCCGATGTCGGGCACGCCGGTTTCGCACCACACCAAGTCGGCGTACGGAGCGTAGGCCACGCCGCGGCTGATGGCTTGCTCCAGGCCGTTCTTGACGCGGTAGAAGCCTTCCTGCGTGCGTTCGCCGGTCAGGAACGGCTTGTCGTTGGCGTCGTGATCGGAAGTGATCAGGTTCGCGGCTTCCGCGTCGGTACGGGCCAGGACGATGGTCGGCACGCCCAGCACGTCGGCGGCGAAGCGCGCGGCGATCAGCTTCTCGCAGGCTTCCTGCGTCGGCACGAGCACCTTGCCGCCCATGTGGCCGCACTTCTTCACGGCAGCCAGCTGGTCTTCGAAGTGCACGCCGGCAGCGCCAGCCGTGATCATGTTCTTCATGAGTTCGAAGGCGTTGAGCACGCCGCCGAAACCGGCTTCCGCGTCGGCCACGATGGGCAGGAAGTAGTCGATGAACTCCTTGTCGCCGGGGTTGATGCCACGGCCCCACTGGATTTCATCGGCGCGGCGGAAGGTGTTGTTGATGCGGCGGACCATCGTCGGCACCGAGTCGTAGGCGTAGAGCGACTGGTCGGGGTACATCGTCTCGGAGGTGTTGCCGTCGGCGGCGACCTGCCAGCCCGACAGGTACACGGCCTCGAGGCCGGCCTTGGCCTGCTGCATCGCCTGGCCGGCGGAGATCGCGCCGAAGGCGTTCACGTAGCCCTTCTTGGCGCCGCCGTTGATCTTTTCCCAGAGCTTCTCGGCGCCACGCTTGGCCAGCGTGTGCTCGATGGGGAAGGAACCGCGCAGGCGCACGACGTCGGCCGCGCTGTAGCCGCGCTTGACGCCCTTCCAGCGGGGGTCGGTGGCCCATTCTTTCTCGAGTGCGGCGATTTGCTGTTCGCGGCTCAGTTGTTCTGTGAGGGTCTGGGGCATGGTCACTCCGTGAGGTTGATTGAAGGTTGGGCGCTGCGGCCGTGGAGTTACTGTAACTCTCCGTCGGACTCTTATGTCTTATAGAAGACATATTTTTCACTCAACAAAATCAACAAGTTACAGAGATATTCCTCAATGCAAAATTATTTTCTCATATCGAGAAAAAATATTGCGGCGCAGCAGCCATCGATTCCGCAATGCGCAATCAATCTTTCGGTTGTGAAAACGATGCTCCGCCCAACGCCGCATGCGCGATCCAGTCGCCGCTTTCGATCACGCGGCGGCCCGCAATGCGCGTCGGATGGATCTCGTAGACCAGGCAATCGAGCCACTGCCCATCCACCTCCACGCGCACCCGACGCTTGATGTATTCGCCCGAATCGTCGTCCGCCACTTCTTCCAGCACGTCGAGCGCCGCCTCGACCGCCGGCTCGATCACGTAGACCTCGCCCTTCACCTGCCTTCCACCGCCGAGCACGACGCCGGGATAGGCACCGAGGTCGTACAGCGTGCCGGCGGTCTCCGCCTCGCCAACGAGCAAGGGCGCAGGCCGGTAGCGCGCGATGTCGTTGCGGCCGCCGCGACGCAGCGTGCCGTAAACAAGAACGTGGGGCATCATCGAAACCGCTTCCTTCCTTCGCAACAACAACACTTCAGTCTATTGAACTCCCCTGCCCACGCATCAGGCCGCCTCGTGGCCTACGGCTGCCTGGCCCTGAGCATGTCGCTCGTCGGCGGCTACGTCGCCCTTTCCAAGCCCCTCGTCGCCGCCTTTCCGGTGCTGCTGCTCGCATGGCTGCGCTTCGGCATCGCGGCGCTGGCCATGCCGCACTGGCTCAAGCGAGCGCCCGACGAACCGCCGATGACGTCACGCACCCGCTGGCTCGTGTTCCTGGAATCGTTCCTCGGCAACTTCATGTTCTCGATCTGCATGCTGTTCGGCGTGAGCCTCACGAGCGCGGTATCGGCGGGCGTGATCATGGCGTCGATCCCTGCCTGCGTTGCGGTCGCGAGCTGGCTCTTCCTGCGCGAGCGCATCACGGTGCGCATCGGACTGGCCATCGCGTGCGCGGCACTCGGCATCGGGCTGCTGGCGCTGTCGCCGGCACACGCACCGGCATCGCCCAGCGCTTCTTCCACGTCGATGCCGTGGCTCGGCAACCTGCTCGTGTTCTGCGCGGTGCTCTGCGAGACGGCCTACGCCGTGATCGGCAAGTCGCTCACGGGACGCCTCGGACCGAAGCGCATCGCCTCGCTCATCAACCTCTGGGGCTTCGTGCTCTCGATGCCCTTCGGCATCTGGTTCGCGCTGCAGTTCGATTTCACCGCGGTGCGCTTCGGCACCTGGGCGCTGCTGGTGGCCTACGCACTCGCCGCGAGCATCTGGACCGTGTGGTTGTGGATGACCGGACTTCGCCACGTACCAGCCGCACAAGCGGGTGTTTTCGCCGTGCTGCTGCCGGTGAGCGCGGCCCTCGTGGGCGTGCTCGTGCTCGGCGAAAGCCTCTCTTCCCCACAGCTGGTTGCGTTCGTCGTTGCGCTCATCGGCGTGGTGCTCGCGACGTGGCCCGGGCGCCGAACGTGAAAAAGAGGCCTTCTCCCCTCTGAAAAAACAACAACTCCCAATGAAAAAAGCGCTTTTTCCCTTGGAAACGCGTTTTTTCTCCTTTAGCATCCGCATTGCCACTGGAGACGCAAGTTTTTCATTGGTGACTGTTCAACCAAAAAAGGAAATCAACCATGGCAACTGCAAAGAAGGCTCCGGCCAAGAAAGCTCCGGCGAAGAAGGCCGCTCCCGCAAAGAAGGCTGCGGCTCCGGCGAAGAAGGCCGCTCCCGCAAAGAAGGCTGCGGCTCCGGCGAAGAAGGCCGCTCCGGCGAAGAAGGCTCCTGCAAAGAAGGCCCCCGCGAAGAAGGCCGCTCCCGCCAAGAAGCGCACGCCCAACGCCGCGTTCATGAAGGCACTGACCCCCAGCCCGGCACTGGCCGCCGTCGTCGGCTCCACGCCGCTGCCGCGCACCGCTGTCGTGAGCAAGCTGTGGGACTACATCAAGAAGAACAACCTTCAGGACAAGGCCAACAAGCGCAACATCAACGCCGACGCCAAGCTGAAGGAAATCTTCGGCAAGGCTCAAGTTTCGATGTTCGAACTGGCCGCGCTGATCGGCAAGCACGTCAAGTAAGCGCTCAGGGGCCTCGAGCTCCTGAATCAAAAAGCCCGCTTCATGCGGGCTTTTTTTTCGTCTGCGGCAAGGCCGCACCTTCCTCGAAGAAGCGCGCCGGCGTGCGGCCGAAGTGCTTGCGGAAGGCCTCTATGAAGGCGCTCACCGAGCTGTAGCCCACCGTCAACGCCACGGCCGTCACCGGCTCTCGCAGGCTCAGCAGTTCGACGGCTTTCAGCAACCGCGCCTGCTGGCGCCACTGCGCGAAGCTCAGTCCCGTCTCCGCGGCGAAGCGCCGCGTGAGCGTCCTTCGCGCCATGCCGATGCGATCAGCCCATTCGTCGATGCCGTCCGGCAGCGCAGGGTCGTCGGCCAGCGCCGCCGCCATCGAAGCTAGGCGCCTGTCCTGCGGCATCGGCAGGTGCAGCGATGCCTCGCCGCTCGCAGCGAGTTCGTCGACCAGCACGGCCACCAGACGCGCTCTTCGTGGCTCCAGCAGGGGCTCGGAAGCATCCAGCGACGTCAGCCGGTCCACCAGCGCCTGCATCAGCGGCGTGACGGCGAACACATGCGGCCCGTCCGGCAACGCCCCAGCAATCGCCTGATCGATGTGCAGGCTCCAGCCCGCGGTGGCACCGAAGCTCTGGGCCGCATGGGCACAGCGAGGCGCTATCCAGCCGATCCATCCCGGCGGCTGCACCCATCGACCTGCAGGCGTCTCGATGACCTGCAGGCCCTCGCGCAGGGCGAAGAGCTGGCCGGTGTCGTGCGAGTGATAGCCCGTGACGCGCGGCGCCTCGTAGGCCGTGATCCAGAGCCTTGCGGGAGCTTCGTCAGCCATGGATGGCCCGCCGACGATATCGATTGGCCCCGCGCCGCAAGCCCGGATGCGCCCTGCTGCCTAGCATCGAACCCATCTTCACTCCCACCAAGGAACACCCATGAAAGCCCAGGACGTACTCCCCGACGGCGACGACTTCACCGTCATCAACGGCCGCACATTGCGCAAGGGATCGGTCGGCGCCTTCCTCGCCAACGTGCGGATCCTCGAGGACGCGGACGCATCGGCCGCGGACAGGCAAGCCGCCGGGCAGGACCTGGTCGCGCTGATCCCCACCCTCGACGCGCTCGGCCTGTTCGACGTATTCGAACTGCGCTCGCCAACCCTGCGCGAGGAGGTCGACCGTCATCGCGCCGCGCTCAGCCCTGCGCCTGCTGCTTCGCCGAGCGCGTGATCGACGACAGCGTGCCGCGCGTGGTGATGACTTCGGGGTCCAGCGGGATCTCGATCAGCGTGCCGGTGTCTGCCTCCAGCGCGCGCAGCAGCGCCGCTTCGAACTGCGCCGTTTCCGTCACCCGCTCGGCCGCGTAGCCATAAGCGCGCGCAAGCCCGCAGAAGTCGGGGTTGCGCAGCGCCGTGCCGCTGGTGCGCTCGGGATACTCCCGCTCCTGGTGCATGCGGATCGTGCCGAACATGCCGTTGTTGAGCAGCACGATGATGCTCTTGCCGCCGTGCTGCGAAGCCGTCGCCAGCTCCTGACCCGTCATCAGGAAATCGCCGTCGCCCGCAATCGTGAAGGCCACGCGCCCCGTCGCCAGGTTGGCCGCGATGCCGGCCGGCACGCCATAGCCCATCGCTCCGCTGGTCGGCGCCAGTTGCGTCTTCGCGCCCTTGGCGAGGCCGTGGTAGCTGAAGTAGCGATGCACCCAGCTCGCGAAGTTGCCAGCGCCGTTGGTGATGGCCGCATCCGCCGGCAGGTGCTTCTGCAGCAGCGCGACGACTGCTGCCATGTCGACCGCTCCGCGCGGCGTCTCGGCGGGCATGCCGGCCAGCGCCTGCGGCACGAGGTTGGCTTCGTAGTCGGCACGGGCCTGCAGCGTCCAGTCTTCCCACCGCAGCGTCGGCGGGGCGCTCAGCACCTCCAGGCTGCGCGCGGCCGCGCTCATGCCGGCGTTGATCGCCAGGTCGGCCTGGTAGACGCGGTTGAGCTCCTCGGCGCTCGCGTGGATGTGCACCAGCGTCTGCTTCGCCTTTGGTGCCTCCAGCAGCGTGTAGCCGCCGGTCGTCATCTCGCCAAGGCGCGGACCGATGGCCAGGATCAGGTCGGCGTCCTTCACGCGCTGCGCGAGCTTCGGGTTGATCGCGATGCCGACGTCGCCCGCGTACTGCGGATGATGGTTGTCGAAGGTGTCCTGGAAGCGGAAGGCGTTCGCCACCGGCAGCCGCCAGTTCTCGGCGAAGCGCTGAAGCGCCTGCGCGGCCTGCGTCGTCCAGCCGCCGCCGCCGGCAATCACCAGCGGGCGCCGCGACTTCAGCAGCAGCTCGCGCAGGGTGCGCAGCGCGCCCGGATCGCTCCAGGGCTCCACCGCCTCCACGCGCGCCAGCGGTCGGGCGGCGGTCTCGCTGCGCAGCATGTCTTCGGGCAGCACCAGCACCACGGGCCCCGGCCGGCCGTTCATCGCAGTGGCGAAGGCACGCGCGATGTATTCGGGAATGCGGTTCGCATCGTCAATGCGCTCCACGCGCTTGGCAAAGCCCTTGGTGCTCGGGCCGAAGAAGCTGGCGTAGTCGACTTCCTGGAAAGCCTCGCGATCACGGAAGTCGCTGCCGACGTCGCCCACGAACAGCACCATCGGCGTCGAATCCTGGAAGGCGTTGTGCACGCCGATCGACGCATTGGTCGCGCCCGGCCCGCGGGTGACGAAGCACACGCCCGGCCGCCCGGTGAGCTTGCCGTGCGCCTCGGCCATGAAGGCCGCGCCGCCCTCCTGCCGGTTGACGACGAAGCGCGTGCGGTCGCGGTAGGCATGGAAGCCGTCGAGCACCGCAAGAAAGCTCTCGCCGGGCACGCCGAACGCGATCTCCATGCCCTGTTCGACCAGGCATTCCACGATCAGGTGGCCGGCGGGTTGTGATGTACTCATGGGAAGTAGAACCTCAGCTGCAAATGTCTTCGGCAATTATGTGCGCCCGCTCCAGACGCCTTGCGTTAATTCCCCAATTGGTTAAATTCGCGCCATGAAGGCCTCCAAGGACTCCACGCCCGACATCAGCATCGAGGCAATCGAACCCCGCTCGCGCGACGCCGACCGGTCGCAGCTCGCCATCCTCGCCTCGGCGCGCGACGAGTTCTCCGCGCGCGGGCTCGCCGGCGCGCGCATGGACAGCATCGCCGAGCGCGCGGGTCTCAACAAGCGCCTCATCTACTACTACTTCGGCAGCAAGGACGACCTGTTCCTCGCGGTGCTGGAGCGCGTGTACGCCGACATCCGCGAAGCCGAGCAGCGCCTGCACCTCGAAGAGATCGACCCCGTGGAGGCCATCCGCCAGCTGGTGTCGTTCACCTGGAACTACTACCTCGAGCACCCCGAGTTCATCACGCTGCTCAACAGCGAGAACCTACACTGCGCGGCACACCTGAAGCGCTCCGAGCGCATCCAGGAAATGAACTCGCCGCTGGTGCAACTGCTCGACACCGTGCTGGAGCGCGGCCGTCGCGACGACCTGTTCCGCGCGGGCGTGGACCCGGTGCAGCTCTACATCTCCATCGCCTCGCTCTGCTACTTCTACCTCTCGAACAACCACACGCTCTCGGCCATCTTCGGCCGCGACCTGCGTGCACCCAAGGCGATGGCGCAACGCCTCTCGCACATGACCGACCTGGTCCTGGGCTATGTTCTGAAATAGGTTCGCCCCCAGGCTTCGCGCACTTCGTGTCGCTTCGCCAACCCCCTTCCGGGGGCAACACCTGCGGCCCGGCGGAGCCGGTTCCGCGGTGTTCCTGGCCTTGGCTGCGCCAGTTTCACGTGTCGCGCGCAGCGCAAATCTCCTCTACGAACAACTGAACCGCTCCTCCGGGTATTCACTAGGCAGCTCCGGTTGACGCTGCCGCGCGGGCGTTCCTACAATCGATAATTCACTCAATGGTGAATTGATCGATTCAAGAAGCGGCCCGACCGCGCGGAGACATTCATGAAGCTCTTTGCCAGCACTGCACGCACCACCGTCCTTGCCTCGCTGACCTGCATCGCAGCCCTGCTGCCCGCACTGGCAGCCGCGCAGAACGGCTACCCCACCAAGCCGATCCGCGTGATCGTTCCGTTCGCGGCCGGCAGCACCACCGACATCATTGCCCGCGCCATCACCGACAAGATGAGCGCCAGCATGGGCCAGACGCTGGTGATCGACAACCGCGGCGGTGCCAGCGGCACGATCGGCCAGCAGGCGGTGGCCACGGCCGCGCCCGACGGCTACACGGTGATGATCCATTCGTCGTCGCACACGGTGAGCCCCTCCACCTTCGCCAAGCTGCCGTTCGACACGGTGCACGACTTCGCGGGCGTCACGCCGATCTCCTCGCTGCCCAACGCGCTGGTGATCTCGCCGAGCAAGAACATCAAGACGCTGCCGCAGCTGCTGGCCGCCGCGCGCGCCAAGCCGGGCAGCATGAACTTCGCCTCGGCCGGCCAGGGCAGCGCCACGCACCTGAACGCCGAGAAGTTCAAGATGGCCGCGAAGATCGACGCCACCAACATCCCCTTCAAGGGATCGGGCGAGGCCGTCACCGAAGTGCTCTCGGGCCGCGTCGACTACTACTTCTCGCCCATCGCGCCGGTCATCGGCCAGATCAAGGAAGGCCATCTGCTGGCATTGGCCGTGGGCTCGCCCAAGCGCGCCGCCGCCCTGCCCGACGTGCCCACCACCACCGAGGCCGGCGTGCCCGGCTCCGAATTCAACTTCTGGATCGGAATGATGGCGCCGGCCAAGACGCCGCGCGACGTTGTCGAGCGCCTGAACGCCGAAGTAGTGAAGGCACTGGCCTCGCCCGAGGTGAAGGAGCGCTTCGCCAAGCTGGGCGCCGACCCGTGGACGCTCAAGCCCGAGCAGTTCGACGCCTACATCAAGGAAGAGATCGCGAGCAACGCCCAGCTCGTGAAGGCGGCCGGCCTCTCGGTCCAGCAGTAAGAACAGCAAGCACCGCAAGCCAGCCCTACCGAAAGTCCCGGCCCTCGCCATGTTCCGCAAGCTCCTGCTCTCCCCGGCCCTGCGCCCCTTCATCCTGATCCTGTTGCTGCTTGTGCTGTGGGACCTGGCGATCCGCCTGTTCAAGATTCCGGCCTACCTGATTCCCCCGCCGTGGGAGGTCGTGAAGCAGCTCGTTGCCGAGTGGCCGCGCCTGCTCGCCGAAAGCTGGAAGACCACGCTCGCCACGCTGGGCGGCTTCGGGCTGACGATCCTGATCGGTATCCCGATCGCGATGGTCATCGCCTACTCGCGCGTCGTCGAGTCGTACGTCTACCCGCTGCTGGTGTTCTCGCAGAGCATTCCCAAGGTGGCGATCGCACCGCTGTTCGTGGTGTGGTTCGGCTTCGGCATCTTCCCGAAGGTGATCAGCGCTTTCCTGCTGGGCTTCTTCCCGGTGGTGGTGTCCACGGTGATGGGCTTCAAATCGGTCGAGCCCGACATGCTCGATCTCTCGCGCTCCATGGGCGCGAGCCGCCTGCAGACCTTCTTCAAGATCAGCCTGCCGCAGGCCCTGCCCCAGATCTTCAGCGGCCTGAAGGTGTCGGTCACGCTGGCGGTGGTTGGTGCCGTGGTCGGCGAGTTCGTCGGCTCCAACTCGGGCATCGGCTACGTGCTGCAGGTGGCCAACGGCAACTTCGACCTGCCGCTGATGTTCGCGGCGCTGGTGGTTCTCTCGAGCATCGGCGTGATCCTTTTCGTGGCCGTCGACATCGTCGAGCGCGTGATGATCCCCTGGCACGCCTCGCAGCGCCACACCCACTGAGCTTCCCGTTCCAGGTTCCTTCGCAAAGCCAACAACTCCCGGAGACAACACCATGAAGAAACTGCTTCCCTCGCTGCTCGCAGCGGCCGCGCTCGCCACCTTCGCCATCGCCCCGGCGCATGCCCAAGGCGACAAGCCCAAGGACAAGGTCACGCTGATGCTCAACTGGTACCTCTACAGCGAGCACGCGCCCTTCTTCCTCGGCAAGGAAAAGGGCTTCTACGCCGAGGAAGGCATCGACCTCGACATCCAGGAAGGCCGCGGCTCCGCCGTAACCGCGCAGGCGGTGGCAGCCAAGTCGGCGACCTTCGGCTACATCGACGTCACGACCATGATCAAGGCCGCCGCCAAGGGCGCGCCGCTGAAGTCGACGGGCGTGCTGTTTCAGGTGAGCCCGATGTCGGTGATGGGCTTCTCCGAAAAGAACATCAAGACGCCGAAGGACATCATCGGCAAGACGGTGGCCGTGACGCCGGGTGACTCGATGTCGCAGATGTGGCCGCTCTTCCTGAAGGTCAACGACATCAAGCCCGACCAGGTGAAGATCGTCTCGGGCGACGGCCAGACCAAGCTCAATGCGGTGACCAACGGCCAGGCCGACCTGCTGCTGGGCTACGTGATGGACCAGGCCATCAAGCTGCAGGACGCCACCGGCAAGCCGGTGACGCCGATCCGCTTCGCCGACTCGGGCGTGAACCAGATCAGCTCCGGGATCATCACCAACAAGAACCTGCTGACCGAGAACCCCGACCTGGTGAAGCGCTTCATGCGCGCCTCCACCAAGGCCGCCGAAGCCGCCGAGAAGAGCCCCGAGGCCGCGGTCGACGCGATGCTCAAAGCCAACCCCAAGGCCGGCGTTCGCGACACGCTCATCGTGGGCATGAAGCAGAGCGTGGCGCTCTATCACACGAAGGAAACGGCCAACCAGCGCCCGTTCCGCGTGACGACGAAGAACGTGAGCGATTCGCTCGACCTGCTGGTGCAGTACGGCGGCATGGATGCGTCCACGCGCGGCAAGCCCGAGGACTACGTCACTCTCGACTTCCTGCCCTGACCTTCCTTCGTTCCTGAGCCCGCGCGCTTTCCGCAGCAGTCACCTCTCACGCATTCCATGTCCCAAGTCAACCTGATCGAAGCGCGCGGCGTCTCGAAGATCTACCAAAGCAAGGACGGCCCCGTCGAGTCGCTGAAACCGCTCGACTTCGCCATCAAGGAAGGCGAGTTCGTCTCCGTCGTCGGCCCTTCGGGCTGCGGCAAGAGCACGCTGCTGAAGATGGTGGCGGGCCTGCTGCCCATCAGCGGCGGCAGCCTCACGCTGGCGGGCCACCCGATCAAGGGCCCGCAGAAGGACGTGGGCATCGTGTTCCAGAGCGCGGTGCTGCTTCCCTGGCGCAGCGTGGAAGACAACATCCTGCTGCAGGCCGAGATGCGCCACCTGCCTTCGGAGGCGTCGCGTGCCCGCGCCCGCGAGCTGATGGAAATGGCCGGTCTGAAGGGCTTCGAGAAGAAGTACCCCTGGCAGCTCTCGGGCGGCATGCAGCAGCGCGCATCGATCTGCCGCGCCCTGCTGCACGACCCGTCGGTGCTGCTGATGGACGAGCCCTTCGGCGCGCTCGACGCGATGACGCGCGAGAAGATGAACCTGGAGCTGCAGCGCATCTGGATGACGTCGAAGAAGACGGTGATGCTCATCACCCACAGCATTCCGGAAGCCATCTTCCTGTCGGACCGCGTGATGGTGATGAGCGAGCGCCCCGGCTCCATCGCCGCCGTGTACGACATCGACCTGCCGCGCCCGCGCACGCTGGACGTCATGTCCTCGCCCGAGTTCGGCGCCTACACCAAGCTGGTGCGCGCGCATTTCTATTCGCAGGGCATCCTGGACCACTGAAGAACAGATGCGAGCCATGGACGCGATCCGTTTCCACGTCGAGGAGATCCGCTTCGCCGAGCGCAACGTGGCGCTGCGGCTGCCCTTCCGCTTCGGCGCGGCCACCGTCACCGCCTGCCCGCAGGTCTACGTGAAGGCGCGCATCCGCTTCGCCGACGGCCGCACGGCCGAGGGCTGCGCGGCGGAAATGATGATTCCGAAGTGGTTCGACAAGAACCCGGCGCTCACCAACGAACAGAACTTCGAGCAGCTGCGCTTCGCCCTGCGCGACGCGCGCGAGGCCTACACCGCCGAGCCCGACGCGCAGACCGCGTGGACGCACTTCGCCTCGAACTATGCCGCGCTCCAGTCGCGCGCCAGGGCCAAGGGCCTGCAGCCGCTGGTGGCGAGCTACGGCCCCGCGCTGATCGACCGCGCCCTCCTCGACGCGCTGTGCCTGCACAGCGGCACGAGCTTTGCGGCGGCGATGAGCGGCAACCTCTGCGGCATCGACATTGCCGGCAGCGGCCTGGCCGACGATCTCGCTGGCTTCGACATGGCCGGCTTCCTGGCGAAGCAGTCGCCGCGAACCCGCATCGCGGCTCGGCACACCGTCGGGCTGGCCGATGCCATCGACGACAGCGACGCTTCGCCCGATGCGCCCGCCGACGGCCTGCCCACGACGCTGCAAGCCGCCGTGCAGCGCTACGGCCACACGCACTTCAAGCTCAAGCTGTGCGGCAACACCGCGCAGGACATCGACCGGCTCCAGCGTATCGCCCGCGTGATCGACGGCCAGGCCCAGCTCGTGACGCTCGACGGCAACGAGCAGTACGCGGACGCCGATGCGTTCGCGACCTTCCTGGACCGCATGCTTTCCACGCCCGTGCTGTGGAAGCTCGCGCAGAAGACAGTCTTCGTCGAACAGCCGATCCGCCGCGATGCCGCGCTGCAACGCGACGTGTCCGCGCTGGGCAAGCGCATTCCGCTGCTCATCGACGAATCGGACGCCACGCTCGATGCCTTCGTGCAGGCCCGCGCGCTGGGCTACACCGGCGTGTCGAGCAAGAGCTGCAAGGACTTCTACAAGTCGGTCATCAATACCGCGCGCTGCGCGCAGTGGAACGCGGCGGCGGAGAAGCCGCGCTACTTCCTCTCCGGCGAAGACCTCACCATGCAGGCCGGCATCGGCGTGCAGCAGGACCTGGCGCTCGTCGCCTGGCTGGGCCTTTCGCACGTGGAACGAAACGGCCACCACTACGTCAACGGCCTTGCCGCGGCACCCGAAGCCGAGCAGCAAGGGCTGATGAAGCTGCACCCCAGCCTCTACGAAACCAGCGACGGCGCAGCGCGCCTCGCCATCCGCGAAGGGCAGCTCGATCTGTCCTCGCTCACCGCCGCACCCGGCTTCGCCACCGGCAAGCCAGGCGCAGGCATCTCGTGGGACGCGATGCGTTCCGTCTACTGAAGCGCGCGTCCAGCCCGCACCAATCTCTCGCACCCAAGGAAGAAAACGATGGCCACCCAACGTCTAGGAATCATCATGCACGGCGTCACCGGGCGCATGGGCATGAACCAGCACCTGATCCGCTCGATCTGCGCCATCCGCGCCCAGGGCGGCGTCACGCTGTCGAACGGCGACAAGGTCATGCCCGACCCGATCCTCATCGGCCGCAACGCCGAGAAGATGGAAGCGCTCGCCAAGGCACACAACATCCCGCGCTGGGGCACCGACCTCGACAAGGCGCTGGAGAACAAGGACGACACCATCTTCTTCGACGCCGGCACCACGCAGATGCGCCCCGCCCTGCTGGCCAAGGCCATCCGCGCCGGCAAGCACGTCTACTGCGAGAAGCCCATTGCCACCAACCTCAACGAGGCCGTCGAGATCGCACGCCTGGCCGAGGAAGCCTCGAAGACCAAGGGCCTGAAGCACGGCGCCGTGCAGGACAAGCTCTTCCTGCCCGGCCTGCGCAAGCTCGACATGCTGCGCCGCGCCGGCTTCTTCGGGCGCATGCTCAGCGTGCGCCTGGAGTTCGGCTACTGGGTGTTCGAGGGCGACCTGCAGCCCATCCAGCGCCCGAGCTGGAACTACCGCAAGGAAGACGGCGGCGGGATGATCCTGGACATGATGTGCCACTGGCGCTACGTGCTGGACAACCTGTTCGGCGAAGTGAAGTCGGTGAGCTGCCTGGGCACCACCCACATTCCGAAGCGCTGGGACGAAGCCGGCAAGCCCTACGAGGCCACCGCCGACGACGCGGCCTACGCCACCTGCGAACTCACCGGCCACAACGGCGAGCCCGTCATCGCGCAGATCAACATGAGCTGGGTCACGCGCGTGCGCCGCGACGACCTCGTGACCTTCCACGTCGACGGCACAGACGGCTCGGCGGTGGCTGGCCTCTCGAGCTGCCGCGCCCAGTCGCGCGTGGCCACGCCGCGCCCGGTGTGGAACCCCGACGAGAAGCAGACCATGAACTTCTTCGACCAGTGGCAGGAGATTCCGGACTCGCAGGTCTACGACAACGGCTTCAAGATCCAGTGGGAGCACTTCATCCGCCACGTGGTGGAAGACGCCCCCTACAAGTGGACGCTGCCCGAAGGCGCCAAGGGCGTGCAGCTGGTCGAGGCCGCGCTCGAGTCGTGGCAGGACCGCCGCTGGGTCGACGTGCCCGCGCTGAAGGTCTGAGGTTCGCGACATGGCTCTCTCGCTGAACCTTCCCACCGCGGGCGGCACGCTCGCGCCCTACGCGCTGCGCGGCACCGTTCCGGTGAAGCCCGATGCGGGCGTGAAGTTCAACCGCATCGCCTACTCGGCCGCGCACGTTGTGGCCGACCCGATGGCCGCCATCGACCCGTGGCTGCAGTGCGCGGTCGACTGGGACACCACCATCGCCTACCGCAGCCACCTGTTCTCGCTGGGCCTGGGCGTGGCCGAGGCCATGGACACCGCGCAGCGCGGCATGGGCCTGGACTGGCCCACCTCGCTGGAGCTGATCCGCCGCTCGCTAGACGCAGCGAAGGACGTGCCCGGCGCGCTGGTCGCCTCGGGCTGCGGCACCGACCACCTGGACATCGACAGCGTGAAGAGCGTCGACGACGTGATCCGCGGCTACGAGGAGCAGATGGCCGCCATCGAGGCGCTGGGCGGCAAGCTGATCGTGATGGCCAGCCGCGCGCTGGCCCGCGTGGCGAAGAGCCCGGCCGACTACGAGCGCGTGTACGACCGCATCCTGAGCCAGGCGAAGCAGCCGGTGGTGCTGCACTGGCTGGGCGACATGTTCGACCCGGCGCTCGCAGGCTACTGGGGCACGAGCGATGTCGACGCGGCCATGGATACCGCGCTGGGCATCATCGCGGCGCATCCGGACAAGGTCGACGGCATCAAGATCTCCCTGCTCGACAAGGACAAGGAAATCGCGATGCGCCGCCGGCTGCCGCCTGGCGTGCGCATGTACACCGGCGACGACTTCAACTACGCCGAGCTGATCGCCGGCGACGGCTTCGGCAGCGAACCAACGCACGGCAAGAGCGATGCGCTGCTGGGCATCTTCGACGCCATCGCGCCGGCGGCCAGCGCAGCCCTGGGCGCACTGGCGCAGGGCAACGAAAAGAAGTTCCACGACATCCTCGGCCCCACCGTGCCGCTGTCGCGCCACATCTTTGCCGCGCCCACGCGCTTCTACAAGACCGGCGTGGTGTTCATGGCCTGGCTCAACGGCCACCAGAAGCACTTCACGATGGTCGGCGGCCAGCAGAGCACGCGCTCGCTGCAGCACTTCGCGGAGCTGTTCAGGCTGGCCGATGCCGCCAACCTGCTGGAGCAGCCCGAGCTGGCGGTGCGACGCATGAAGACCCTGCTGGCCCTGCACGGCGTGGAAGGCTGAAGACGAGCATGCGCGATTTCTCGCAGAACCACGACTGGCTGTCGATCAACACCGCGACGGTGCGCAAGCAGTCGGGCGCCGAGGTGCCGCTGGACCGCATCATCGACCAGTGCGCCGAACGCGGCATCCGTGCGATCAGCCCCTGGCGCGACCAGGTGGCGGCTGTCGGTCTCGACAAGGTTGCGAAGCAGCTGAAGGCGCACGGCATCGGCCTCTCAGGCTATTGCCGCGGCGGCTTCTTCCCCGCGCCCGACGCGGCCGGCCTGAAGGCCGCGCTCGACGACAACCGCCGCGCCATCGACGAGGCGAAGACGCTTGATGCGCCCTGCCTCGTGCTGGTGGTCGGCGCCCTGCCCGGCGCGCTCGAAGGCAAGGCCGCGTACAAGAACATCGGCCGCGCGCGCAGCGAGGTGCGCGACGGCATCGCCGCGTCGCTCGAATACGCACGCGAAGTCGGCATGCCGCTGGCCATCGAGCCCTTGCACCCGATGCAGGCTGCCGACCGCGCGTGCATCAATACGCTCGAGCACGCGCTCGACCTGTGCGACGAACTCGACGCGGGCAGGAGCGGCATGCTCGGCGTGGCGCTGGACATCTACCACGTGTGGTGGGACCCGAAGCTGCAGCAACAGATCGCCCGCGCCGGCCGCGAGCGCCTGCTGGCGTACCACGTCTGCGACTGGCTCACGCCTACGCGCGATCTGCTGAGTGACCGCGGGATGATGGGGGATGGCGTGGTCGAGTTGAAGAAGATCCGCGGGTGGGTGGAGGATGCGGGCTTTGCGGGGTTCAGCGAGGTGGAGATCTTTTCGAATCTCGATTGGTGGCAGCGGCCTGGAAGCGAGACTCTGGACGTCTGCATCGAGCGGCACAAGCAGGCTGTTTAGAGCTGCTCGTTGTTCAGGGCGCGTGCGCAGACTACCTGCGCGAATGTCCCCTGGCCTGCGGGCCCCTACCTATTTCGCCGCCGAAAGCTCCCGATGGCCTGGGCACAGTGGGCGCAGCTGTGACGCTGGCAGCTTGACCGCTGCTGCGGATCGCAGTCGGACATGCGGGGACGCACCACTGAGCTTCTTTTGTGAGGGACGAGCAGTGACAAGCAGAAGTCCGAAGGGCTGGTTGCCGACACGGCCAAGCTGGCGCTAAATATAAGGGCCCGACACACGATAGCTTGACCATCTCGTCAACCCCAACGATGTAGGATGCGCCACCCGCCATGGCGGGCAAGCGTGCGCCCAGCCGGGTTGTCATCCTGCGGTGGGGCGCTGGACTAAGCGTTTAACACAATCGCGCCACGGCCGTTCATCGGGATCAACCACGGCGATGCAAGGTGAGATTCATGGCGACAACAAACAAGAAACCTGACGAATTCAGTCTCGCTATCCAAGGGGGCATGTTGGAGGCTCTCGGGATCAACATGTATACGACGCTAGGAAAGTGCCTCGTCGAGTTCGTGGCGAATTCCTACGACAGCAATGCCCCAAAAGTCGAAATCACTATTCCATTTGATGAAATCGAAACACAACGGCTCGCACTGAAAGAAGCGGACAAAAAGGCGAAGGCTGAGGCCAAGAAGACTGAAGCAGAAGCAAAGAAGACCAGCGTTGGCACGCCATCGAGCAGTGCGGCCCACGACACGCCTGTCACAGCAATATCCGGCATGAGCATTGCGCCTCCGGATGTGTCGCTATACAAGAAAACTTTGCCCGGCGAACTCTCCATCGAGATTCGCGACTACGGCCACGGTATGAGCCCTGCCGACATTGCCCAAAAATTCCTTCCAATTAATCGACATCGTCGAGCAGACGCGTCCGGCCAAGAAACCAATCTCAAGTCCGAAGGCGGGAAACGCGCAGTGATGGGCCGCAAGGGCCTGGGCAAGCTCGCCGGCTTCGGAATCGCTGGCCAAGTCATCGTCAAGACCAAGCGCGCCGGCGATAACTTCGCTACGATTTTCACGCTTGATTCTGCCGAGCTGGCTAAGGAAGGTCTGATCAAGTCGTAAATTGGCTTGATGGCGAGCGCGCGTATTTGGTCGTTGCGCTCACAGGCTCGTCTCACCGAGCATCCCATGCGTTTGAGAGGCCCTGCGGCCCTTCATGCCGTCTGCAGACGCACCTGTCCCAGCATCGCGATCAGTTTCTTCCTGGCCATCCACAGGTTCGACAGTGCAAACAGCGTGATCACATGCGCCGTGTTCTTGGCCAGCCCCCTGAACCTCACCTTCGCCAAGCCGAACTGCCGCTTGATCACCCGGAACGGATGCTCCACCTTTGCCCGGATGCTGGCCTTCTGGTATTCCTGCTTGCGCGCTCTGGCTTTGGCTCGGCCCTCGGGCATCTTCGCCATGTCGCTGGGCCTGCCTGCAATGTGCCACTGCACGCTGCGCTTCACCCGACTCTGTGCTCCGCGATAGCCCGAGTCTGCCCACACCTCGCTCTCCTTGCCGTGCAGCAGGTCGCTCACCTGCTCCACGTCTGCCTCGTTGGCGGCCGTGGTCGTCACCGTGTGCACCAGCCCCGAGTCCGCGTCCACGCCGATGTGCGCCTTCATCCCGAAGTGCCACTGGTTGCCCTTCTTCGTCTGGTGCATCTCCGGATCTCGCTCGCCGCTCTCGTTCTTTGTCGAACTGGGCGCCGCGATGATCGTGGCGTCCACGATGGAGCCTCTCTTCAGAAGCAGCCCCTTCCTGGCCAGGTGGGCGTTGACCTGCTTGAAGATGTCCTCCGCCAGATCGCTGGCCTCCAGCAAGTGGCGGAAGTTCAGGATCGTCGTCTCATCGGGAATCGACTCCATGCCCAGGCCTGCGAACGTGCGCAGCGAGGTGATCTCGTACAGGGCTTCCTCCATCGCCGGATCGCTCAACGCGAACCAGTTCTGCATCAAGTGCACACGAAGCATCGCTTCGAGCGGATACGGTCGGCGTCCTCGCCCCGCCACCGGGTAGTGTGGTTCGATGACTTTGAGTAGCGCCTTCCAAGGCACGACCAGTTCCATCTCGGCAAGGAAGACTTCCCGGCGCGTCTTCTTCCTCTTGCCTGCATGCTCGGCATCCGAAAAACTGATCTGGCTCATCGTTGGTCCTCCTTCAGCGTGCGTGTTCAACGTTCAGAGCGGCCATCCGTGGACTTGATCAGACCTTCCCTAACGCCCCCAACCTCGGCGAAATCAAGATTCCAGCCACCTATGAGGACGACCCTGACACGGACGCGTCCGGAACAACAATCACGCTCAAAGGCCTCAAGCCAGACGCAGTGCGCTCGTCGGCAGACAAGATCACCGCGACTCTCGCTGAAGCCTTCTACGGCATCGAGCCTGAGGATTTCCTTATCTCCCTAAACGGCACACCTGTTGCGCCGCCAGTGGTGGATTTCGATTTCGTATTCCCTGAGGTGGCAGCCACGTCCGGCAGTCTTGTCGCCGACTTCGTCAACATTCCGGACGTCGGCACCCTCCCCATTCAGTACGCGGTGAGATTCCGTAAGCCTGGGCAGCATTTGCCAGCCGGAAAACGCGGCGCCCGAATTTATTGCAACAAGAGGCTTGCTGCGGGGCCATCGCTGTTCAAGCTCGGCACCGGCATGCACAACTTCCACGCTCAGGATTACCTGGAGTGCGTTGTGGTGGCCGACACGCTGGATCAGTTGGGTGTTGATTTCGTGAACACCAATCGCACACAGCTTCGAGAAGACAACGACGTGGTCGAGGCGATCTTGACCCACGTGTCCGACCTGATGAAGTCAGCACTTGCGGCCCATGCAAAGCATAGGGAAGCCAAAGTCGATGCAGAGATCAAGGCCAACGAAGAAGGCTCGCGGATGAACAAGATCATCGAGAACCTTCCGAAACGGAGCAGGGCGCCTGCTGGAAAACTCCTTCGAACCATTGCCCTGCGTCACGGCACCGATAGCCTTGAGTTCAAGGAGTTGGCGCCGCTCGTAGTCAACTCCGTGAACGCTGGCGAAGTTTTGATCCGGCTTATTGAACTGCAGACAGATCCGAGAACCGTCCATCAGGTCGCAGGCGAGCTGCTTGAGCTGGCTGAAATCGAGCGTAGTGACGCTCTCAAGCTCTATCGCGGCAGGAAGTCTGGAATTATCAGTTTGCGCAAGCTGATTGAGAAGGGTGAGGACTTATGGAAGCAGAAGGGCATCGAGGCCGACCTGCATCAGCTATTCAAGGATGAGCCCTGGCTGATAAAGCCCGAATATTCGAAGTATCTAACCAGTGACGAAGACCTGAACAAGCTGGCCAGCAAGCTCGCTCAGCGGCTCAAGGTTGACCACTTCCACACCCTAGTCGACGAGGCTGGAAAAAAGGATCTTGATCGCCCCGACCTAGTGTTTGTTATGTCAGACACGGCATCTCCGCACGTCGTCACGATCGTCGAATTTAAATCGCCCACGATCCCTTTGACGATTACGCATCTCGGGCAACTCAAGAGCTACATGCGCCGCGTCGAAGAGTTCATCGAAAACGAACTCAAGCAGAAGGTCACAGTCCACGGCTACCTGATCGGAGCCATGCCAAATCCTGACACACGAGCCGCCGGTGAACGGGATCTGCTGTACGCCATCAAGAGCGAGTGGACGGCACAAACAGCCTGGGAGGTTCTCGGGCTCGAACAACTCCTGCAACGTGCCCAGACTATTCACTCCGACGCGATTGATGCATTTGAGCGCGAGCTGAAGGAAAACGAAGTAGAGAGCCCGACCTCCCCTGCGACCATCGAGGCTGCGACCGCAATCACGGAACCGGCCGCCGCCGAAAGCAAATAGTTGTCGGGGTTCGTGTCCAGGAGCCTGAGAAGCCGGGCCCCCATTGCTTGGCCCATTCAGTGCCCAGGAAGGCACTGAATGAGCTTTGCTACGGCCTGGCGCGCGGCAGCCATCTGATCGCCGCTCAGGCGAGTCTTGACCAACGCCACCAGCTCGTCGGAACTTACGTCTGCTGGACGCATCTGAAGCAGATTCATACATTGAATCAGAACCGAGGCAGGAGGCGACACATCCCCGCGCTCGTATTTGCATACTAGGGATTGCGCCGTGCCCAGGCGCGCCGCAAAGGCACGCTGGCTTTCTCCTAGGCGCGTGCGGGCATCCAAAACAATGCTGGCAGCCTCCATAGGCTTTACTTGTTGCATGCTTGAAGCATAAGGCATATGATTCATTTCGTGAATCATCAATCTCCAATCCGCTCGATCGAACTCTTCGCAGGCGCAGGATTGCTGGGCCAGGCGTTTCGAGACTTCGGATTTCATGCTCGCTTGGCCGTGGAAGCCGATGCACGCGCACGCGCCACCTATGCGGCGAACGTGGGTGCGGATGCAATGCACATTGATGCCAGGAAGGTTTGCGAGGGCATCCCGTGCAGCATCTTGCTTGCAGGACCTCCGTGCCAGGGCTTCAGCACGCTAGGGAAGGTCTGATCAAGTCGTAAATTGGCTTGATGGCGAGCGCGCGTATTTGGTCGTTGCGCTCACAGGCTCGTCTCACCGAGCATCCCATGCGTTTGAGAGGCCCTGCGGCCCTTCATGCCGTCTGCAGACGCACCTGTCCCAGCATCGCGATCAGTTTCTTCCTGGCCATCCACAGGTTCGACAGTGCAAACAGCGTGATCACATGCGCCGTGTTCTTGGCCAGCCCCCTGAACCTCACCTTCGCCAAGCCGAACTGCCGCTTGATCACCCGGAACGGATGCTCCACCTTTGCCCGGATGCTGGCCTTCTGGTATTCCTGCTTGCGCGCTCTGGCTTTGGCTCGGCCCTCGGGCATCTTCGCCATGTCGCTGGGCCTGCCTGCAATGTGCCACTGCACGCTGCGCTTCACCCGACTCTGTGCTCCGCGATAGCCCGAGTCTGCCCACACCTCGCTCTCCTTGCCGTGCAGCAGGTCGCTCACCTGCTCCACGTCTGCCTCGTTGGCGGCCGTGGTCGTCACCGTGTGCACCAGCCCCGAGTCCGCGTCCACGCCGATGTGCGCCTTCATCCCGAAGTGCCACTGGTTGCCCTTCTTCGTCTGGTGCATCTCCGGATCTCGCTCGCCGCTCTCGTTCTTTGTCGAACTGGGCGCCGCGATGATCGTGGCGTCCACGATGGAGCCTCTCTTCAGAAGCAGCCCCTTCCTGGCCAGGTGGGCGTTGACCTGCTTGAAGATGTCCTCCGCCAGATCGCTGGCCTCCAGCAAGTGGCGGAAGTTCAGGATCGTCGTCTCATCGGGAATCGACTCCATGCCCAGGCCTGCGAACGTGCGCAGCGAGGTGATCTCGTACAGGGCTTCCTCCATCGCCGGATCGCTCAACGCGAACCAGTTCTGCATCAAGTGCACACGAAGCATCGCTTCGAGCGGATACGGTCGGCGTCCTCGCCCCGCCACCGGGTAGTGTGGTTCGATGACTTTGAGTAGCGCCTTCCAAGGCACGACCAGTTCCATCTCGGCAAGGAAGACTTCCCGGCGCGTCTTCTTCCTCTTGCCTGCATGCTCGGCATCCGAAAAACTGATCTGGCTCATCGTTGGTCCTCCTTCAGCGTGCGTGTTCAACGTTCAGAGCGGCCATCCGTGGACTTGATCAGACCTTCCCTAGGGAAGCGCGATCACTTCGACGAGCGAAACTCTCTCTCGCTATGCGTCGCCGATTGGGCAGCCTCCAGCAAGCCCGATGTCGTGGTTGTCGAGAACGTGCCGCCCTTCTTGGAATCTCGCTACTGGGAAACACTGCGACGCCGGATGCATCGTCAAGGCTACAAGTCCACACATTGGGTGCTGAATGCAGCAGACTTCGGTGCGCCCCAGCTACGCGTGCGAGCTTTCGCAATCTTCTCCCGCATTGGCCTTCCTGAGCGCCCTATCCCAACGATGAAGCGCCACCGAACGGTACGCGAAGCGTTCGCTGGCTTGCCCTCAAAGCCCAGCGGTCGGGATCTGCATGTCGCCCCGGCTCCAGGAAACCTAGCGCTGGCTCGCTTCAAAGTCATTCCACGGAACGGAGATAAGCGTGACGTTATGCGCCACGCGCCGGAACTCTGCCCACCTTCCTGGCTTCGGATGGGCGCACAGGCGACTGACGTATGGGGACGGATGGAACTAGACGCGCCCGCAAATACGTTGCGCTGCTCCTTCCAGAATGCATCAAAGGGCCGCTACGTTCATCCGACAGAGCATCGTGTTTTGACTCTGCGGGAAGGCGCCCGCCTGCAAGGTATTCCCGATGAATGGCAGTTCTTTGGGGACCGATCCTCGATTGCTCGTCAGATCGGCAATGGCGTTCCTCTCGCTCTCGGCCGTGCTGTCGCAGACTCCGTTTCCAAGCTGTTCAGACAACAGTGATGTAGGTCGTCAACAGCTACCTGCGGGCCATAGCTGAACTGGACCAACACACTTGACTTCACTAATAAGAACGCCGATCGCGGCCAAAGGCAGCAAACCACTCAGCACCGCTCGTTGGCGCCAGCAATGCAATGCTTGAAATGTGTCCGAGGCGGCGAGTTCATGATGCGGCCGTGATCGGCCGCACCCGCTGTAAAGCGGATGCTCGCCTTGACCGCCGAGGATCAGCTCGGAACACATAGCCGCCATCAAGCCCTACCTCGCAAACCTCAATCGCCCCGAATTCCCTTCACCACGAATGCTTCAGGCGGGCCGCGAAATCCGCGGCCCGCGGACCAGCCGCTAACCGCCAGTCTCAGGCGCCCCACATCGCGCCTTCTCGCTCATCTGAAACAGCTCTCCGGCCTTGCGCGCAAGCTCAGCCGCAAGCCAAAGCAGGTTGTCCAGTCGTCGAGGCCCATCCCCGCTGCACCAATCGATGTCTTCCCCGTGGCAAACCCACAGTAGAGCTTCGAGCTGAGAGAGTGTGTTTTCAAGAAGATCCGCCGGGTCTTGGGCGGTTTCTGCGGAAGCTACCGGCGTGCGAGGCCGGGCTATAGTCTTGGTAGCCATTTTTGTGCGGTCCTTCCAAGGTGTTGCACGAACTTGGTTAGACGGCTGGGGTGCTAGTAACACCCCGGCCGTCGCCTTTTGATACCTCGCATCTGCATCGCTGCTTTCGCACCGACGACCTGCCGCGAGGCAAGCAGCCTTCAAACATCTGAGTGACTCGGGTGTGTTGCGCCTTTCTTCTCCCCTTGGTGGGGTGTTGAGTGACAGGGGCATTCACTCTAGAGAAGAACACGGCAAAGCAGCCGCTGCTGCAGCACGAAGTCACGGAGACTGCCAACAAATGCAGCTTCCGCAGCAGCGCCGAACGCACAACGCAGCAAAGCGAAAGTCCGCCGCCTGTGCTGCAATCCGCAGATGCCTGCCCCGACCCTCGACGACCTGCGCCGCTACGCAGTGGCGCGCACCCTCTTCAAGCCCACGACGCTGCCCGCGGCGATCCGCCAGCTGGGCTTCGTGCAGGCCGACCCGATCCGCGCCCCCGCACGCGCGCAAGACCTCACGCTGCGCCACCGCGTGAAGGACTACCACGCGGGCGATCTCGAAAGCCGCTACACCCGCCTCGCCATCGAGGAAGACTGCCTCGTCAACTACGGCTTCCTGCCGCGCGAGCACCTGGCGCTGATGCATCCGCGCGAGGCCAGGCAGGCATGGGACGCCGACACGCGGCGCAAGGCGGCCGACGTGCTCGCCTACGTGCAGGAGCACGGCCCGGTGCATCCGCGCCAGGTGGAGCAGCACTTCGCGCACGGCCGCATCAAGAACTACTGGGGTGGCTCGAGCAACGCGACCACGCACCTGCTCGACGGCATGCACTACCGCGGCATGCTGCGCGTGGTGCGGCGCGACAGCGGCACGCGCGTCTACGAGGCGGTGACGCACGAGCCGGCCGACGACAGCCCCGCCGGCCGTGCTCGCCGTGCGGCGGCGCTCATCGAACTGGTGGTGCGCAAGTACGCGCCGCTGCCGGCCTCCAGCCTCACCTACCTCGTGCGCCTGCTCGGCTATGGCGCGCCGCATCTCGCAGCGCAGACGCAGGCGGCGCTGCGCATCGCGCGCGACGAACTCGCGAGCTGCAGCATCGACGGCACGACCTGGTATTGGCCGGCCGACGAGAACCCGGCCTCGCGCCGCCATGCGCCCGACGACGAAGTGCGCCTGCTCGCACCCTTCGACCCGGTGGTGTGGGACCGCCGCCGCTTCGAACTGCTCTGGGACTGGACCTACAAGTTCGAGGCCTACACGCCCGCGCCCAAGCGCCAGTTCGGCTACTACGCGCTGCCGGTGTTGTGGCACGACCGCGTGATCGGCTGGGCGAACGTGAGCGCGCCCGAGGGCAGGCTGCAACCGGCCTTCGGCTATGCCGGCAAGAAGCCGCGCGATGCGGCCTTCCGCGCGGCGCTCGACGACGAACTGCAGCGCATGACGCAGTTCCTCGGCGGACGCTGATTCCTTTCTTCCTATAATCGCGCCGCTCAGCCAGCCGCCCGCAACGGGCGCGCAAGCCGTCTTCGAAGGAACGAAGACCGCAGCCGCAACGGCTGCCCGCGACGACGCAACAAGAACCCATAAAACCCACCGGCAGCCAGCCCGAAGCGAGCCGCCGGTTGCGCTCGTCCGGATCTGACAGGACCGGATCAGAGAAGCCATGGCGCGCCCGCATACGGCGCGCGCCGCAGCCACTCCCCCCAAACGCAGGACACAGGAGAAGCTGCACATGACATCGAAGAAGCATCGGCGCCCGGCTGGGCGCTCCACTTGGCGCATTTCGCACACCCGCCGCGCCACGCTCGCGGCAACCGCCATGGCGCTGGGCGCCGCCGTGCCGGCCTACGCCCAGGAAAAAGACGAATCCGCCGAGACCCGCAAGGCCCTGCCCACAATCACCGTGACCGGCGACTCGGGCGAAAGCGCGACCGGCCCGGTGACCGGCTTCGTCGCCAGGCGCGGCGGCTCCGCCACCAAGACCGACACGCCATTGATCGAAACGCCGCAGGCCATCTCGGTGGTCACGCGCGACCAGATGGAGGCGCAGAGCGCACTCACGCTGCGAGAAACCACCAACTACACGGCCGGCGTGGTGTCGAGCTACTTCGACAGCCGCGTCGACTCGTTCAAGGTGCGCGGCGGCGACGCCATCCAGTACCTCGACGGGCTGCAGCGCAGCTACGGCACCTACAACACCACGCGGGCCGATCCATACACGCTGGAGCGCGTCGAGCTGCTGCGCGGGCCCTCCTCGGTGCTCTACGGCCAAGGGGGCATCGGCGGCGTGCTGAACCTGGTTTCGAAGCGGCCTCAGGCCGAGCTGCAGCGCGAAGTGCAGGTGCAGGTGGGCAGCCACAACCGCAAGCAGGTCGCGGCCGATTTCACCGGGCCGCTGGACACCGAAGGCAAGTGGCTCTATCGACTGGTGGCCGTGAACCGCGACAGCGGCACGCAGGTCGACCACGTGCCCGACGACCGCATCCTGCTCGCGCCCTCGCTCACCTGGCGCCCGAGCGCCGACACCTCGCTCACGCTGCAGGCGCTGTACCAGAAGGACAAGAGCGGCTCGCTCATCGGCTTCTTCCCGTGGCAGGGCACGCTGCTGCCCTCGCTCTACGGGCAGATTCCCACCTCGACCTTCACCGGCGAGCCCGGCTTCGACCGCTACGACACGCGCAACACCTCGCTGGGCTACCTGTTCAGCCACCGCTTCAACGACACCTGGACCTTCAGGCAGAACCTGCGCTCGACCGAGAGCAAGGTGCTCTACAACTCCTCCTACACCAGCTTCACGGCCAACCGGCTCACCGGACGCCCGGCGCGACCGGTGTTCAACGCCGACCAGCGCACGATCGAGCGCGACCTGATCGTGCAGCTCAACGGCGGCAAGATGCTGCTGCTGGACAACCAGGCCGAGGCTCACTTCAAGACCGGTGCGGTGGAGCACACGCTGCTCGTCGGCGCGGACTTCCAGCGCAACGAGACCTCGCAGTCCACCGGCCGCGGCCGCGCGGGCGCGCTCGACGTGTACGCACCGGTGTATGGCAACTACACGCCACCCACCTTCCTCACCCGGCAGCCCTCGGTGCTGCAGAAGCAGGCCGGCATCTACGTGCAGGACCAGATCAAGTACGGCCGCTGGATCGGCCTGCTGGGCCTGCGCCACGACAAGGCCACCACCGACACCGAGGGCCGCCCCGCTGCTGCCGCCGACGACAAGGCCACCACCAAGCGCGCCGGCATCGTCTACCTGGCCGACGGCGGCTGGGCGCCCTACCTGAGCTATGCCGAATCGTTCCTGCCGCTGGGCGGCGTGGACGTGAACAACACGCCCTTCAAGCCGCAGCGCGGCAAGCAATGGGAGGCCGGCGTGAAGTGGGAACCCGAAGGCCAGCGCACCTCGTTCATGGCGGCGGTGTACGACCTGCGCGACACCAACCGCAAGACCACCGACCCGACCAACCCGCTCAACAGCATCCAGCTCGGCGAAGTGCACGTGAAGGGGCTGGAGCTCGAATACAAGGGCAGCATCGGGCGCGACTGGGACTGGGTCGCCTCCTACGCCTACACCGACGCGCGCGTCTCGCGCAGCAACGGCACCGACCTGGGCAAGCGCATCTCGGGCGTACCGAAGCACACGGCCTCGGCCTGGCTGATGCGGCGCTTCTCCATCGGCGGCGTGCCCGGCTTCTCGGTCGGCGGCGGCGTGCGCTATCTCGGCAAGTCGTGGGACGGCATGGACGCCAACCCGGTGCCCTCGGTGACGCTGCTGGACGCGATGTTCGCGTGGGACAACGGCCCGCTGCGCCTGTCGCTCAACGTGGGCAACCTGACCGACAAGGTGCAGCTCACCACCTGCCTGGCGCGCGGCGACTGCTTCTACGGCCAGCGGCGTACCGTGACTGCGGCGGCCACGTATCGCTTCTGAAGAAAATCCCCGCTGGGTCGAAGGTCTGGCGCGCGGGCGACAGACCCGCGCCCCGACGGGCTCCTAGAATCGCCCCGCTGTCCGGCTCGCCGGGCGGCAAGCGTTCTCAGGGCGGGGTGAAACTCCCCACCGGCGGTGATGGCGGCACGTTCCGGAAGGAACAGCAGCACAAGCCCGCGAGCGCCCGGAGCTTGCAACGAGCTTCGGGGTCAGCAGATTTCGGTGCGATTCCGAAGCCGACGGTCACAGTCCGGATGAAAGAGAGCGCGAAATGCGGGTCTGCCCGCGCGCTTCGCTTTGTGCTGGCGCGCGAGTGGCCTTGCGGTTTCGTGCGCCCTGATTCAGGAAACCTGCTTTCAAGAGGCACACCATGAGTCAGATCAACGACCTTCCCCTTTCCGCCGTCACCGCGTCCGGTTCGCCACGCGGCACGCGCATCGCATTCGTCGAGGCGCAGTGGCATTCCGACATCGTCCACCAGGCACGCGACGCCTTCCTCGAGGAGATGGACCGCCTCGGCGTGGCGCGCGATCTCATCGACATCTTCGACGTGCCCGGCGCCTTCGAGATTCCGCTGCACGCCAAGCGGCTCGCCAACTCGGGCAAGTACGCGGCCATCATCGGCTGCGCGCTGGTGGTGGACGGCGGCATCTACCGCCACGAGTTCGTGGCGAACACGGTGGTCAGCACGCTGATGTCGCTGCAGCTCGAGACCGACGTGCCGATCTTCTCGGCCGTGCTCACGCCGCACCACTTCCACGAGCACGTGGAGCACCGCAAATACTTCCACCGCCACTTCGCGGTCAAGGGAACGGAAGTGGCCGAGGCCTGCTTCAAGACGCTCGAAGCCCTGAAGAAGGTCGACGCGCTGTTGGCGGCCTGACCTACGTGACAACGGGGGTGGGCGTGCGTAACCTGCGCGGATGCCATCCACAGCCGCCCACGAAGACCGCTACACCCTCTACGGCGCACCCGGCTCGGGTGCGACGCCCATCCACGCCGCGCTGACGCTGATCGGCGCGCAGGTCGAAACCGTCGACGTCGCCACCTGGGAGAGCGAGGCCGAGCGCGAGCGCATCTCGGGCATCAACCCGATGCGACAGGTACCCGCGCTGGTGCTGCCTTCGGGCGAAGTGATGACCGAGAGCGCGGCCATCCTGATCTGGCTCGGCGACCGCTATCCGGAAGCCGGCCTCTGCCCAGCGCCCGACGACCCGATGCGCTCGCGCTATCTGCGCTGGATGGTCTACCTGCCGGCGGCGATCTACTCGCTGTTCTGGGTGCGCGACGAGCCTTCGCGCCTCGTGCCGGATACCGCCGCGCAGGCCGCGATGCTCGAGCGCAGCGCCGAACGCATCGCGCAGTGCTGGCAGCTGATGGATGCGCAGATCGACGAACCTGCCCCCTACCTGCTCGGAGACAGGATCAGCATGCTCGACCTGTACGTGACCGTGATGTCGCGCTGGACGCCGGGCCGCAGGCGCTTCTACCGCGTGGCACCGCGCATGACGCGGGTGGTGCGTCGCGTGGATGCCGATCCGCGGCTGGCTGAGTTCTGGGCGAAGCGCTTTCCGCTCTCGCCCGATCCGGCACAGGAAGGCTGAGGCCGGTTTTCTATCATCGACACCATGACCACACGCACCCCGACCACCGCCTACCCGATGACGATCTACCACAAGCCCAACTGCAGCACCTCGCGCAACGTGCTGTCGTTGATCCGCGAAAGCGGCGTGGAGCCCGAGATCGTTCTCTACCTTGAAACCCCGCCCTCGAAGAAGAAGCTGCGCGAGCTCTCCAAGGCCATGGGCATGGGCGCGCGCGAGCTGCTGCGCACCAAGGAAGCCCCCTACGAAGAGCTGAACCTGGCCGACTCGAAGTGGACCGACGACCAGATCTTCGACTTCATCGTCGAGCACCCGATCCTGCTGCAGCGCCCCATCGTGGTGTCGCCGCGCGGCACGCTGATGTGCCGGCCGTGGGAGCGCGTGCGCGAGATCCTTCCGGCCTGAACGGATAGAGCCTCAGCCCGCGGCCTCTTGTGCGAGGCCCCACGCGACGTGCTCGCGCACCAGTTCGCTCGGGTGTTCGGCACGGGTTGCCAGCGCCTCTTTCGCACCGCCCTCGCCTGCCCGCGCCGCATTGCCCAGCGCCACGGCGATATTGCGCAGCCAGCGCTCGTGCCCGATGCGACGGATCGGGCTGCCTTCGGTGCGGCGCAGGAAGTCCTGTTCGGTCCACGCGAAGAGATCGGCCAGCGTGCGGCCCGTAAGCTCTTCGCGCGCGTCGAAGTCGGGCAGCGTGCTCTTCTTCGCGAACTTGTTCCAGGGGCAGATCAGCTGGCAGTCGTCGCAGCCGTAGATGCGGTTGGCCATCAGCGGGCGCAGCTCGACCGGAATGGGCCCGCCGTGCTCGATGGTGAGGTACGAGATGCAGCGTCGGGCATCGAGCCTCTTCGGCGCCACGATGGCCTGCGTCGGGCACACGTCGATGCAGGCGCTGCAGCTGCCGCAGTGCGCGGTGACGGGTTCGCTGGGCGGCAGCTCCATGTCGACGTAGATCTCGCCCAGGAAGAACATCGAGCCCGCGTCGCGGTCGAGCACCAGCGTGTGCTTGCCGCGCCAGCCCTGGCCGCTGCGCGAGGCCAGTTCGGCCTCGAGCACGGGGGCCGAGTCAGTGAAGACGCGGTGGCCGAAGGGGCCGACCTCCTCGGCGATGCGCTCGGCCAGCTTCGCGAGCCGGTTGCGCAACACCTTGTGATAGTCGCGGCCTCGTGCGTAGACGGAGACGATGGCCTCGCCGGGCCGCTTGAGCCTGTCGAATTCGACGGTCTGCCACTCGGGGCTGGTGCTGCGCGGCAGGTAGTCCATGCGCGCGGTGATCACGCTCACCGTGCCCGGCACCAGCTCGGCCGGCCGGGCGCGGCGCGTGCCGTGCGTTTCCATGTATTGCATCTCGCCATGGAACCCATGGGCCAGCCATTGCATCAGACCGGCTTCGGCGCTCGACAAATCGACGCCCGCGATTCCGATTTGGGAGAATCCGAGTTCCCGGGCCAAGGCCTGAATACGCACAACGAGTGGATGGCTGACGATCACTTGCCGATTGTAGAAACGCACAAGAGCACCCGCAGCCTGCGCTGGTGCAGCGAAGCCGACACCGACGCCTTCGCGCGGGCGCTGGCCGCATCGCCTGCATTGCGCGACGCCTTCATCGAACTTCATGGCGACCTCGGTGCCGGCAAGACCACTTTCGTACGCCATCTGCTGCGCGCCCTGGGCATCGCCGGGCGCATCAAGAGCCCCACCTACGCAGTGGTCGAGCCCCACGAGGCGCCCGACGGGCTGCAGATCTTCCATTTCGACTTCTATCGCTTCGCCGATCCGCGCGAATGGGACGACGCCGGCTTCCGCGACATCTTCGCCGGGCCGGGCCTCAAGCTGGCCGAATGGCCGGATAACGCCGCGGGCCGCACACCAATTGCCGACCTCGCTATTAAAATAGAAGCAATGACTGACGACACACGCAGCGTGACCCTCCTCGCGAACACCCCTCGCGGCAGCGATCTGCTGGCGCGCATCGCCGCATGAAGGCGGCCGGCCTGAAACGGCGCGTGCTGCTGCAGGGCGGCAGCATCGCGCTGATGCTCGGCGTGCACCAGATCGCGCGCGGAGCCACCATCCTCGCAGTGCGCGTATGGCCCGCCGCCGACTACACGCGCGTGACCATCGAATCCGACGCACGGCTCAATTCGCAGCAGCTCGTGGTGGGCAGCCCGCCGCGGCTCGCCGTCGACATCGAGGGCATCGACCTCAACCCCGAGCTGCGCGAGCTGGTCGGCAAGATCAAGCCCGGCGACCCGTACATCAATGGCCTGCGCGTCGGGCAGAACGCGCCGAAGGTGGTGCGCATCGTGTTCGACCTGAAGCAGGCCGTGGTGCCGCAGGTGTTCTCGCTCGCGCCCGTGGCTGCCTACAAGCACCGGCTGGTGCTCGACCTGTACCCCGAGCAGGCAGTCGACCCGATGGAAGCACTGATCGCCGAACGCCTGCGCGATGCGCCCCGCTCCACGGGCGGCGGCTCCACGGTTGCGCCGCCGGCGGTGGCGACTGCGCCGGCCGCCGATCCGCTCGGCGACCTGATGGCCCAGCAGTCGATGCGCCCCGGCCCGCAATCGCCGCCGCCCGCCGCAATGACAGGCGGCGACAGGCCTTCGCTGCCGCCACCGCCTCCCGTGGTGGCCACCGCGCCCGTCAGGCCCGCTACACCGGCCGCTCCGCCGCCCCCACCGGTTGCCGCCACGGCCAACCGCACCGACCGCATCATCATCGTGGCGCTCGACCCCGGCCACGGCGGTGAAGACCCCGGCGCCATCGGCCCCAACGGCACGCGCGAGAAGGACATCGTGCTGCAGGTGGCCCACCGCCTGCGCCAGCGCATCAACGCGAGCAGCGTGAACGGCAGCCCGATGCGCGCCTTTCTCACGCGCGACGCAGACTTCTTCGTGCCGCTGGGCGTGCGCGTGCAGAAGGCGCGGCGCGTGCAGGCCGACCTGTTCGTGAGCATCCATGCCGACGCCTTCACCACGCCCGCCGCGCGCGGCGCCAGCGTGTTCGCGCTGAGCCAGAGCGGCGCCTCGAGCAGCGCCGCGCGCTGGCTGGCCAACAAGGAAAACGACGCCGACCGCGTGGGCGGCGTGAACGTGGGCAACCACGAGGCGCAGGTGCAGCGCGCGCTGCTCGACATGAGCACCACCGCGCAGATCAACGACAGCCTGAAGCTCGGCGGCGCGATGCTCGGCGAGATCAAGGGCATCGGTGCGCGGCTGCACAAGGGCTCGGTCGAGCAGGCCGGCTTCGCGGTGCTGAAGGCACCCGACATTCCGAGCGTGCTGGTGGAAACCGCCTTCATCAGCAATCCGGAAGAAGAAGCCAACCTGCGCCGCGTCGACTACCAGGAGAACCTGGCCGACGCGCTGATGCGCGGCATCCAGCGCTACTTCGCGCAGAACCCGCCGCTGGCGCGCAGCCGGCAACTCTGATCGCACGCCTGGGCTTCTGTAAAGCCAAAGCGTGCACTCCTGTCCCACGCCTGGCGACGCGAGAGCGCGCACAGGCACGTGCGGCAGGTTCCTACACGGCATGGGGCCACCTGTTGGAGATGATGAAGCATCACTCCTCGAAAGGTGGACATCATGAACACACGTCTCTGGATCGCTGCTGCTGCAGCCACCTCGGTCATGACGATCGCGGGTTGCGCGAGCGGCCCCAACCAGAACCTCGGCACCGGCGTGGGCGCGGTAGGCGGCGCGCTGGTGGGTAACGCCATCGGCGGCAACACCGCGAGCACGGTGGGTGGTGCGGCCATCGGCGGCATCATCGGCAACCAGATCGGCCGCAATGCCGACGAGCGCAACTACTACAACCAGCAGCGCTATCCGCGCGGCAGCGGCTACTACCCGGGCAACGGCCCGAACTACTGAGGCACCGCAATGCGGCCCGGACGCTGACCGGGCCTGAACGAAAAAGCGCGCCGGTGGCGCGCTTTTTTAATGGTTGATCGGCTGACTGCTTCAGGCCTGCGAGGCCTGCGCCGCGCGGGCCTTCTCGGCCTTCGAGGCGCGCCATGCGCCATAGATCGCCAGCAGACCCGGCACGAAGATCAGCGCCCAGATGATCTTGTCGAGATGCTCGCGCACGAGCGGCAGGTTGCCGAAGAAGTAACCCGCCGTCACGATGCCGAGCACCCAGATCAGCGCGCCGACCACGTTGAACATGGTGAACTTCGCGCGGTTCATCTCGGCCACGCCGGCCACGAAGGGCGCGAAGGTGCGGATGAAGGGCATGAAGCGCGCGAGGATGATCGTGATGCCGCCGTAGCGCTCGTAGAAGGCATGGGCCTGGTCGAAGGCCTTGCGGTTGAAGAAGCGCGAACTCTCCCACTGGAACACCTTCGGCCCGAAGTAGCGGCCGATCGAGTAGTTGCACTGGTCGCCCAGGATCGCGGCAGCGATCAGGATGCCGCAGGCCAGCGGGTAGTTCATGAGGCCCGCACCGCACAGCGCGCCGACGATGAAGAGCAGCGAGTCGCCCGGAAGGAACGGCATCACCACCGCGCCGGTCTCGACGAAGACGATGAGGAACAGCAATGCATAGACCCAGGGGCCGTAAGCGATGACGAATTGCTGGAGGTGCTTGTCGACATGAAGAACGAAGTCGACGAGAAAGCTGATGATTTCCATGGCCGCGGATTATCCTTGCTGAAACCGAACGCCCTCGTGAATCACCCCATGCTGCACATACGAGCCGCCACCGATGCGGACTGGCCGGCCATCTGGTCCGTTCTCGAACCCACCTTCCGGCGCGCCGACACCTACACCTATCCGCCCGACGTCTCCGAGGAACAGGCACGCCATTCGTGGACGAAAGTTCCCACTGCAACCTTCGTGGCCTGCGACGACGAAGGCAAGGTGCTCGGCACCTACGTCATCCGCCCCAACCAGCCCGGCCAGGGCTCGCACGTAAGCAATTGCGGCTACGTGGTGTCCGATGCAGCGCGCGGCATGGGCGTGGCGTCGGCGCTGTGCGAACACTCGCAGCAGGAGGCCCTGCGCATGGGCTTTCGCGCGATGCAGTTCAACTTCGTGGTGTCGACCAACGAGGGCGCGGTGCGCCTGTGGCGCAAGATGGGCTTCGCCATCGTCGGCACGCTGCCCGGTGCGTTCAGGCATCCGCAGCACGGCTACGTCGATGCCTACGTCATGTTCAAGCAGTTGCAACAGCAACAGCAGTGACAGCGCTCTCACATACACAAACCCTCGACAGGAGAAACACGCGATGACAGGCCAGTACATCCAGATGCAAGCCAAGGACGGCAGCGGCACTTTCCGCGGCTATCTCGCACTGCCCGGAGCCGATACCGGCCCGGGCCTTGTGATTGCGCAGGAAATCTTCGGCATCAACCACACGATGCGCGAGGTGGCCGACTACTACGCCGAAGAGGGCTACGTGGTGCTGGTGCCTGACCTGTTCTGGCGGCAGGAGCCGAACGTGGAACTCGGCTACAGCGAAGCCGACTGGCAACGCGCCTTCGCGCTCTACGGCGGCTTCGACGAAGCCAAGGGCATGGAAGACATGCAGACCGCCATCGACGCGCTGCGCGGCCGCGCGGAGGTGCCCGACAAGAAGGTCGGCGTGCTCGGCTTCTGCCTGGGCGGCAAGCTCGCCTACCTCAGCGCCTGCCGCACCGACGCGGACGTCGCCGTCGGCTACTACGGCGTGGGCATTGACGCCGCGCTCGACGAGGCCGACAACATCCAGCGCCCCCTCACGCTGCACATCGCCGAGCTCGACAAGTTCTGCCCGCCCGAGGCGCGCGAGCGCATCGTCTCCGCGCTCAAGGGCCGACCCGGCGTCTCTCTGCATGTGTATCCGGGCATGGACCACGCCTTCGCCCGCCTAGGCGGCGAGCATTTCCACAAACCCTCGGCCCTCATGGCCCACGAGCGCAGCATTGCCGCGCTGAAAGGCACCATCGGCCCGCACTACGACCTGCCCGCGCTGTGGGACAAGCACTGCGAGTACGAGTTCGGCACCCGCAACGTCGACGACACCATGTCCACCATGGTGGCCGAGCCCTACGTCAACCACATCCCGACCATGACCGGCGGCGTGGGCTACAAGAACCTGCACGCGTTCTATACGAACCACTTCGTCAACAGCAACCCGCCCGACACCTCGCTGGTGCCGATCTCGCGCACGGTGGGCGCCACGCAGGTGGTCGACGAGATGCTGTTCTGCTTCACCCACACCACCGAGATCCCGTGGATGCTGCCGGGCGTGGCACCGACCGGAAAGCGCGTGGAGATCCCGCTGCTGGCGGTCATCAAGTTCCGCGGCGACAAGCTCTATCACGAGCACATCTACTGGGACCAGGCCAGCGTGCTGGTGCAGGTGGGGCTGCTCGATGCGAAGCTGCTGCCGGTGGCGGGCATCGAGACCGCGCGCAAGCTGCTGGACGAGACGCTGCCTTCGAATACGCTGATGAAGCGCTGAGAACTGCACGGCTTTTAGAATGCCCCGGTGAGCGCCCTCCCCACCTCCATCTCCCCTGCCGAACGCCGCCCCATCCGCGAACTCCCCGACGAGCTGATCAGCCAGATCGCCGCCGGTGAAGTCGTCGAGCGCCCGGCCTCGGTGGTGCGCGAGTTGCTGGACAACGCGCTCGATGCCGGCGCGAGCCAGATCACCTTGCGGCTGGCCTCGGGCGGCGTGCGGCTGATCTCGGTGGAAGACGACGGCCTGGGCATTCCGCGCGAAGAACTCACGGTGGCTTTGCGCCGCCACGCGACCAGCAAGATCGCCAGCCTCATCGACCTCGAGACGGTCGGCACGATGGGCTTTCGCGGCGAGGCGCTGGCTGCCATCAACTCGATTGCCGAGCTCAGCATTCTTTCGCGCTTCGCCGGCGCCGACACCGCCTTCGCACTCGACGGGCGCACCGGCGAGCTGCGGCCCGTGGCGCGCTCCACAGGCACCACGGTCGAGGTGCGCGAGCTGTTCTTCGCCACGCCGGCGCGCCGCAAGTTCCTGAAGACCGACGCCACCGAGCTGGCCCATTGCATCGAGGCGGTGCGCCGCCATGCGCTGGCGCGGCCGGAGGTGGGCTTCTCGATCTGGCACGACGGCAAGCTGGTCGAACAGTGGCGCGCGGCCTCCACGCGCGAACAGCGGCTGGCCGATGCGCTCAGCGACGAGTTCGTGGCGCAGAGCGTGGCGGTAGACCGCGAAGGCGGTCCGGTGCGCGTGATCGGTCGCGCGGGCATTCCCGACGCGGCACGCTCGCGCGGCGACCAGCAGTTCTTCTACGTCAACGGCCGCTTCGTGCGCGACAAGGTGCTGTCGCACGCGGTGCGCAGCGCCTACGAAGACGTGCTGCACGGCCAGCGCCAGCCCATCTACGCGCTGTACCTCGAGATCGATCCGTCGCGGGTCGACGTGAACGTGCACCCGACCAAGATCGAAGTGCGCTTTCGCGACGGACGCGAGGTGCACCAGGCGGTGCGCCATGCCGTGGAAGACGCGCTGGCCGCGCCCCGCTCCGGCGACGCGGTGGCACCTTCCGGCACGGCGCCGCAGCCGTTCTTCAAGCCGGCCCCGCTGCCGTCGAACGCCAGCTGGTCGCAGCCTGCTATCAATTTCACAGCGCGCGAACGCGGTACCGGCGATTTCGAGGCGATGTGGCCGCGGCAAGACGAACAGCCGGCACCGGTCCGAGTCTCGGAACCGGCCTCACCGTCGCTCTGGCCGCAGGCCGGCGCAGCGCCGGCGACGTTCCAGCCCCCGGTCGGGCTGCCCATCACCGCCGCGAACACGAACGCCGCGCCGCTCGCCACCAACGAACAGGCCTGGCCGCTGGGCCGCGCGCTGGCCCAGCTGCAGGGCATCTACATCCTGGCCGAGAACAGCCAGGGCCTGGTGATCGTCGACATGCACGCGGCGCACGAGCGCATCGTCTACGAGCGCCTGAAGACGCAGCTCGACGGCGCGGCCATCACCAGCCAGCCGCTGCTGATCCCGGCCACTTTCGCGGCCACGCCGCAGGAGGTGGCCACGGCCGAGGCCTGCGCCGAGGTGCTGCCGACGCTGGGCCTGGAAATCACGCCCTTCTCGGCGCGCACGCTCGCGGTGCGCGCCGTGCCCGGAACGCTGGCGGACGGCGATCCGGTGGAACTGGCGCGCAGCGTGCTCGCCGAACTGGGCCAGCACGACGCGAGCACCGTCGTGCAGCGCGCCCAGAACGAGCTTCTGTCCACCATGGCCTGCCACGGGGCGGTGCGGGCCAACCGCAAGCTCACCATCGACGAGATGAACGCCCTCTTGCGCCAGATGGAAGAAACAGAACGTTCGGACCAGTGCAACCACGGCCGGCCGACCTGGCGCCAGCTTTCGGTGCGCGAACTCGACTCGCTCTTCATGCGTGGCCGATAACCGGGGTAGACGGGGCCGATCAGCGGTTTTCGGACTTTTTAAGCCTTTTTTCTAGGGTTTTCCTCAGTCGGCGGAACCGCGGGCACATACGTTGCATGTGTTCTGTAAAGCGCCAGTGAGCGCTGTTTCGGGGGGTTACCAAGGTGCTGTGTCGGCGCATCAAGGTGAAAGCAGGTGAACTTTCCGGCCGACTTCGCTGTCCCTCAACCCCATGATGAAACGCTGGACCCTCCTCGCGTCTGTCTTATCGCTGTGTGCCCTGCTCGCCGCCGGTTGCTCGACGCTCGACGAACAGCAACGCGAATGGATCTTCCAGCCCAGTGACCGCAGCTGGGGCAACACCGCCTCCATGGCCCAGGGCATGGAAGACGTGTGGATCGACTTCCAGTCCTCCATCACCGGCGAGCCGGCGCGGCTGCACGGCCTGTGGCTGGGCGGCGCCCCCGAGACCACCGACACGCCCGTGATGCTGTACCTGCACGGCGCCCGCTACAACGTGGCGGGCTCGGCCCCACGGATCCAGCGCATGCACGAGCTGGGCTTCTCGGTGCTGGCCATCGACTACCGCGGCTTCGGGAAGAGTTCCAAGGGCCTGCCCTCGGAGGAATCGGCCCGCGAAGACGCCCGCGCCGCCTGGACCTGGCTCGCCGCGCGCCACCCCAGGCAGCACCGTTACATCTTCGGCCACTCCCTCGGCGGCGCCATCGGCATCGACCTGGCGGCCCACGTGAAGGACGAGAGCGGCACCATCGTCGAGAGCACCTTCACCTCCATCGCCGACGTGGTCAGCAGCTTCAAGTGGGGCTGGCTGCCTTTCGGCCCCTTCATCACGCAGCGCTTCGAGGCGATCAACACGGTCAAGGACATCGGCGCGCCGCTGCTGGTGGTGCACGGCACCGCCGACAGCCTCATCAACCCGACGCTGGGCCGCAAGCTCTACAACGCGGCCACCGTGCCGAAGATGTTCGTGCTGGTCGAGGGCGGCTCGCACCACAACACCAACTCGGTCGGCGAGGCGCAGTACCGCGCGGCGCTGACGCAACTGTTCCGCATGAAGCCGGAGAACATGGTCGCCAGCAATGCCGGCGTTCAGCGCCCGACGCCGCGCCTCGCGCCGCCGGCGGCCGGCCGCGCGCCTACCCCGCAGGACGTGAGCGGCAAGCTGGAGCAGCCCGCGCCCGCGGCGATCTGACCTGAGGCCACGCCACCAAGCCCCGCCGTCCGGCCGGGCTCGCGCCATTTGCTACCCTCGGCGCACCATGTCTCCCAGTTCCGTCGCGGCCGCAAAGGCCGTCTCCTCGGCCTCCCCGGTCTCGCCGGCCCAGCCGGGTACCCCGCCCCGATTTCCACCGCGTTATGTCGCCCTCGCCGGCCCCACCGCCTCGGGCAAGACGGCCGCCGCGCTGGCGCTCGCGCGCCTGCTGCCGGTGGAGATCGTCTCGGTCGATTCCGCGCTGGTCTACCGCGGCATGGACATCGGCACGGCCAAGCCCACGGCCGCCGAGCAGGCCGCCGTGCCGCACCACCTGATCGACATCCTCGATCCGCGCGAGAGCTACAGCGCGGCAGCCTTCGTGGCCGATGCCACGCGGCTCATCGACGAGATCGGCGCACGCGGCGCGCTGCCGCTGCTGGTGGGCGGCACCATGCTGTACTTCAAGGCGCTGTTCGACGGCATCGATGCCATGCCCGCCGCCGATGCCGCGGTGCGCGCGCGCATCGACGCCGACGCTGCAACGCACGGCTGGCCCGCCATGCACGCGCGGCTCGCGCAGGTCGATCCGGTCACGGCCGCGCGGCTGGCGCCGCAGGACAGCCAGCGCATCCAGCGCGCGCTCGAAGTCTGGGAAAGCAGCGGCCGGCCGCTGTCGAGCTTTCATGCGAGCGACAACAAGACCGCCAGCGCGGTCGAAGGCGGCGCGCTGTTCTCGCTCGAACCCACCGACCGCGCCTGGCTGCATGGCCGCATCGCCGAGCGCTTCGACGCCATGCTGGCCTCGGGCTTTCTCGACGAGGTGCGCGCCCTGCGCGCGCGCGGCGATCTTTCGACCGACCTGCCCTCGATGCGCTGCGTCGGCTACCGGCAGGCCTGGGAAACGCTCGATGCCTGCGGCAATGCGGCGCCCGACGCCAAGGCCATGGCCGACCTGCGCGAACGCGGCATCGCCGCCACGCGCCAGCTCGCCAAGCGGCAGATCACCTGGCTGCGCAGCATGCCGCAGCGCACCGTGATCGCCTGCGACGCACCCGATGCCGTGCAGACCGCCGTTCAACTGATCGCCAGGACCGTCGCTCAAAGATGACGCTGCGCATTTCCAACCTTGGCAAGCACTACGGTGATGCGCCTGTCTTCGAGAACGTGACGCTCACTGTGGAGCCCGGCGAGTTCGTCGCCATCGTGGGCGAATCGGGCGTGGGAAAGTCCACGCTGCTCAACTGCATGGCCGGTCTCGACAGCTGGGACCAGGGCACGGTGACGCACGACGGCACCGACGTCGGCGCGCTCGACGGCGAAGCCTGCGCGCTTTGGCGGCGGCGCCACGTGGGCTTCGTGTTCCAGGCTTTCCACGTGCTGCCGCACCTCGACGTGGCGCAGAACGTGTCGCTGCCGCTGATGCTGCTGGGCCAGCAGAAGGACAGCGAAAGCCGCATCGCGCACATGCTCGAGACAGTGGGCCTGCCCGGCATGGGCGCGCGGCTGCCGCAGACGCTGTCGGGCGGGCAGCTGCAGCGCGTGGCCATCGCGCGTGCACTGGTGCATCGCCCCGCCCTGCTGCTGGCCGACGAGCCCACCGGCAACCTCGACCCGACCACCGCGGCGAAGGTGATGGAGCTGCTGATCGGCCAGACCCGCGAGCACGGCGCCTCGCTGGTGCTGGTGACGCACTCGGAGAGCGCGGCCGCTCAGGCCGACCGCCTGCTTCACCTGACGGCCGGCGGCATCCGGGCCTGAGCCCGCGGCTGCGGGATTACTGCGGCGCGATCAGCGCCGCGAAGCGCGACAGGTCGACGTTGCCGCCGCTGATCAGCACGCCCACGCGCTTGCCGGCGATGGCCTTGCCCGCCGCGATCGCGCCGGCGAAGGCGAGGCAGCCGGTGGGCTCCACCACCATCTTCATGCGCTCGGCGAAGAAGCGCATCGCGTCGACGAGCTGCTCGTCGGTGACGGTGAAGATGTCATCCACGTCGCGGCGAATGATGCCGAAGGTGTACTCGCCCAAGTGCTGCGTCTGCGCGCCGTCGGCGATGGTCTTGGGCGTTTCGATGTGCACGATCTTCCCCGCGCGGAACGACTGCTGGCCGTCGTTGCCCGCCTCGGGCTCCACGCCGTAGACCTTGCACTGCGGCGACAGGGCGCGCGCCGACAGCGCCGAGCCCGAGAGCAGCCCGCCGCCGCCCAGGCACACGAACAGATGGTCGAGCGGGCCGGTTTCCTCGATCAGCTCCTTCACCGCCGTGCCCTGGCCGGTGAGCACGTCGGGGTGGTCGTAGGGCGGGATCATCGTCATGCCGCGCTCCTGCGCGAGCCGCTTCGTCAGCGCTTCGCGGTCTTCGGTGAAGCGGTCGTACATCACGACTTCGGCGCCGTAGCCCTTGGTGGCGGCGACCTTGGCGGCCGGCGCGTCCTTGGGCATCACGATGACGGCGGGCATCTGCAGCAGGCGCGCCGACAGCGCGATGGCCTGCGCGTGGTTGCCCGACGAGAAGGCGATCACGCCGCCCTTGCGCTGAGTGGCATCGAACTTCGACAGCGCGTTGAACGCGCCGCGGAACTTGAACGCGCCCATGCGCTGGAAGTTCTCGCACTTGAAGAAGAACTCGGCGCCCCAGCGCTCGTTGGCGGTGGTGGAGCGCAGCACCGGCGTGCGGTGAGCATGGCCTTCGAGCCGCGCGGCCGCGGCGATGACGTCGTCGTAGGTAGGTAGTTGCATGTGTTCGAGCTTAGCGGCGGCTTGCAATTTTTTGCAGCCCCGATGGGTAAAAACCCGGTATGCGGAGCGCATCCGAACTCCGTACTCTGTATACAGAGTTCAGAAACCGGCGCAAGGAGACAACCATGCCCGCGCAGCTCGTCAGCATCGAAGTCGCTCCCGACCTCGTCGACCAGGTCTATCGCGCGCTGCTCGGCGCCATCAGCAGCGGCACGCTCGCGCCCGGCGAGCGCATTACTCAGGAAGACATCGCGCAGCGCCTCTCGGTGTCGCGCCAACCGGTGCTGCAGGCGCTGCGCCTGCTGAAGAAAGACGGCTTCGTGCTCGACGCGCCCGGCCGCGGCGTGCTGGTGGCGCCGCTGGAAGCCGAAGCGATGCGCAAGGTCTACCAAGTGCGCGGTGCGCTCGACGCACTGGCCGCGCGGCTGGCGGCGCAGCAGCGCTTTCGCATCGACCCGAAGCTCATCGAACGCGGCCGGAGAGCCGCGCGCGGGCGCAATGTCGAGGCCATGCTCGACGCCGACGTCGCCTTCCACCAGGCCATCTACGAAGCATCGGGCAATCCGCTCATCGGCCAGAGCGCCGATCCGCACTGGCGCCACCTGCGCCGCGCGATGGGCGCGGTGCTGCAGGCCGAGCCGCAGCGCGAGACGCTGTGGGACGAGCACGAGGCCATTGCCGAAGCCATCGCAGCGGGCAATGCCGATCGCGCCGCGCGCCTGAGCGAGGAACACGTCTCGCGGGCCAGCGAGGCATTGAACGAGCGGCTGCGGGCACATGCCGCGTCCGCCCATACCACCACGGCCACACCCGCAAGAAAAGGAGACAAGGCATGAAACTGACATCCGAGCAGCGCGCGCAGTTCGAGCGCGACGGCTATCTGTTCTTCCCCGGCCACTTCTCGGCCGAAGAAACCAGGGCGCTGACCGACGCGGTGCCCGAGCTCTACGCCAGGCGCGAGGCCTTCAACGTGCGCGAGAAAGGCTCCGACGCCGTGCGCACGAACTTCGCCGCGCACCTCGTGAGCGAGCCCTTCGCCCGGCTCGCGCGCCACCCTCGCATGGTCGAGCCGGTGACCGATCTCTTCGGCGAGGAGGTCTACATGCACCAGTTCAAGATCAACGGAAAGATGGCCTTCGAAGGCGACGTGTGGCAGTGGCACCAGGACTACGGCACCTGGCTCAACGACGACCTGATGCCCACCGAGCGCGCGATGAACGTCGCGATCTTTCTCGACGACGTGAACGAGCACAACGGCCCGCTGATGTTCATCCCGGGCAGCCACCGCAAGGGCGTGGTCGATGCCAGGCACGACCTCACGACCACCAGCTACCCGCTGTGGACCGTGGACAACGACCTGATCCGCCAGCTGGTGGATCGCGCCGGCGGCAAGCACGGCGGCATCGTCTCGCCCAAGGGGCCGGCCGGCTCGATGATCCTGTTCCACAGCTGCCTCGTGCATGCCTCGGGCAGCAATCTCTCGCCCTTCAACCGCGTGGCTGTGTACCTGAGCCTGTGCGCGGTCAGCAACCACATCCGCCGCCACAAGCGGCCCGAGTACATCGCGCACCGCGACTTCACGCCCATAGAGCTGCTGCCCGACGACTGCCTGCTGAAGCCCTACCCGGTGGAAGTGCCGTGGAAGAACGGCCTGCCCGAGAGCGCGCTGCGCACGTCGCCCGATGTCCTCGACACGGTGGAGGCCTGAGCGACATGAGCCTCCATTCCCGCCTGCAACAGCGCGCCGCCGAAGGCCGCCCCATCCGCGTCGGCCTGATCGGCGCCGGCAAGTTCGGCGCGATGTATCTCGCGCAGATTCCGCGCACGCCCGGCGTGCAGCTGGTGGCGATAGCCGACCTGTCGCCGGACGCGGCCCGCGTCAACCTCGAGCGCGTGGGCTGGCAGCGCGAGCGCGCCGCGGCCGCCTCGGTGCATGAGGCGCTGAAGCTCGGCACCACCTGGATCACCGACGACTGGCAGGCCGTGACGCGCGAGCCTTCCATCGACATCGTGGTCGAGTGCACGGGCAACCCCATCGCCGCCGTGGACCATTGCCTCGACGCGTTCGCGCACGGCAAGCACGTGGTGAACGTGACCGTGGAGGCCGACGCCTTCTGCGGCCCGCTGCTCGCGCGCAAGGCGCAGCAGGCCGGCGTTGTCTATTCGCTGGCCTTCGGCGACCAGCCGGCGCTGATCTGCGACCTGGTCGACTGGGCGCGCACCTGCGGCTTTCCTGTGGTGGCGGCCGGGCGCGGCCACAAGTGGCTGCCGCACTTCACCGAATCGACGCCCGAGACGGTATGGGGCAACTACGGCCTCACGCCCGAACAGGCGAAGCGCGGCGGGCTCAACCCCAAGATGTTCAACAGCTTCCTCGACGGCTCCAAGCCTTCGATCGAAAGCTCGGCGGTGGCCAACGCCACCGGGCTCACCGTGCCCTCGGACGGCCTGCTCTACCCACCCGCGAGCGTGGAGGACATTCCCTTCGTCACGCGGCCGAGGAGCGAAGGCGGCGTGCTCGAGCGCAAGGGCATGGTCGAGGTGATCTCCTCGCTGGAAGCCGACGGACGGAAGATCCCGTACGACATCCGCATGGGCGTGTGGGTCACGGTCGAGGCCGAGACCGACTACATCAGGAACTGCTTCGAGGAGTACAACGCCCACACCGATCCGAGCGGGCGTTACTTCACGCTCTACAAGCGCTGGCACCTGATCGGGCTCGAAGTGGGCATGTCGGTGGCAAGCGTCGCTCTGCGCGGCGAGCCCACCGGCGTGGCCACCTGCTGGAATGCCGACGTGGTCGCCACCGCCAAGCGCGACCTCGCCGCCGGCGAGATGCTCGACGGCGAAGGCGGCTACACCGTCTGGGGCAAGCTGCTGCCGGCCGACCGCTCGCTGCGGCTGGGCGGCCTGCCGCTGGGGCTGGCGCACAACGTCAGGCTGGCGCGCCCGGTGAAGAAGGGCCAGAGCCTGAGCTGGGCCGACGTGGCCATCGACACCACCACTGCCGCCTACAAGGTGCGCAGCGAGATGGAGGCGCTGTTCGCGCCCCAGGCCCCGGTGCGGGCCCAGGCCCAGGCCGCCTGACCGCCAGCTGAGAACCCGCCCGCCTCGGTGCAGCCACCGTTGCGCCGGCGGGCGTTCGCGTAAAAAATATTCTGCTCGGCACGAAGCCCGTGTCGAAATGACCGCCGGCGGGCCGTCATTGTGGTGAGCGATCCTGCTCAGCAAGCTTTTCCACGACGGAGAAACACCATGCAGTACATGTTGATGTTCTATCAGCCCGCGGCCGAATTCGAGCACCGCGAGGACGCATCCGCGCAGGCCTACCGGGCCAGTTGGGTCGCGTATGCCGACGCCGTGCGCCAGTCGGGCATCTCGCTCGGCGGCCACGGCCTCTTCCCTCCCATGACCGGCACCACGCTGCGCGTGCGCGGCGACAAGCGCCAGGTGCAGGACGGCCCCTTCGCCGACACCAAGGAACAGCTCGGCGGCTACTTCGTGATCGACGTGCCCGACCTCGACGCCGCGCTCGAATGGGCGGCGCGCGCGCCCTGCGCGACCAGCGGCGGGGTGGAGGTGCGGCCCGTCTTCGTCGCCACGGCCCTGGCTGCCGCATGAACGACCCGGCGGTCGGCAGGGCCGCCGAGCGGGCGGCGCGCGAGTCGTATGGCCGGCTGCTGGCCATCCTCTCGGCGCGCACCCATGACATCGCCGCATCGGAAGACGCGCTCGCCGATGCCTTCGCCCGCGCGCTCGAACGCTGGCCCGCCGACGGCATTCCGGTGCAGCCCGACGCCTGGCTGCTGAGCGTGGCGCGACACCGCAAGCTCGACGCCTGGCGCCACAGCCGCGTACAGGACCAGGCCACCCAGACCCTGCTGCTGCTAGCCGGCGAAGTCGACGACGCCGCCGACGGCAGCAGCGCCATTCCCGACGAGCGGCTGCGCCTGCTCTTCGTGTGCGCGCATCCTGCCGTTGACGCCGCGGCGCGCGCGCCGCTCATGCTGCAGACCGTGCTCGGCCTCGATGCAGCGCGCATGGCCGGCGCCTTCCTGACCGCGCCCTCCACGCTCGGCCAGAGGCTGGTGCGCGCCAAGGCCCGCATCCGCGCCGCCGGCGTTCCCTTCGAATACCCGCAGGCGCGCGACCTGCCGCAGCGGCTGCAGGACGTGCTCGACGGCATCTATGCGGCCTACGGCACGGGCTGGGACGACGTCGACGGCGCCGACGCCCTGCCCCGCGGCCTCACGACCGAGGCCATCGACCTCTGCCGCATCCTCTGCGGCCTGATGCCGGCCGAGCCCGAACCGTTGGGCCTGCTGGCGCTGATGCTGTTCTGCGAGGCCCGCATGGCGGCACGCCGCAGCGACACCGGCGCCTACGTGCCGCTCGATCAACAAGACCCGCTGCGCTGGGACCCTGATCTGCTCGCGGAGGCGGAGTTCTGCCTGCGCCGTGCGTCGGAAATGAAATCGCTGGGCGCCTACCAGCTCGAGGCCGCGATCCAGTCGGCCCATTGCGAGCGCCGGGTGGGCGCGCCGGTGCCGCCCGAGGCGTTGGTGTCGCTGTACGAAGGACTGCTGGCGCTGCGCTCCAGCATCGGCGCGCAGGTCAGCCTTGCTTGCGCGCTCGCGAACGCGCGCGGCCCCGAGATCGGCCTTCGAGCGCTCGAAGCCATTCCCGCGCAGGACGTGGCGAACTACCAGCCGTATTGGGCGGCGCGCGCCCATCTGCTCGCGGCCGGCGGCGCACGCTCCGCCGCGCGCCAGGCATTCGACAGGGCCATCGGCCTGAGCACGAACGCCGCCGTGCGCGCGTACCTGCACGCGATGTCGGACCGGCTCTGAAGCCCGGAACTACTTCGTCGCGTTGAAGGTGCGCGGGAACAGCGCAGCCTGCGATCGGTCGCGCAGCCGGTAGCTCATGGCCGGCCGGCCGAGACTGCCGGTGACCATGCCGGCCTCTTCCATGAAACCACCGTCGAGCATGCGCTTTCGGAAGGCGCTCTTGTCGATGTCGCGGCCCAGCACGACTTCGTAGGTGTGCTGCAGCGCCGGCAGCGTGAACGGTTCCTCCAGCAGGAAGGCCGGCAGCGAGGTGTACTCGACCTTGCTGCGCAGCCGCGCGACCGCCGCATCGAGCAGCTCGCCGTGGTCGAAGGCCAGCCGCTTGCGCGAAGCCGCATCGACCTCGAACCACGCCACCTCGGCCGCATTGGCGCCGCTGCGCAGCTGCATCGCCTGCGCGGGGATCAGTGCATAGAAGCAGTGCGTGGCCGACCAGCCCCGAGGGTCGCGCTGCGCTCCGCCCCAGCTGCCGAGTTGCTCGAGATAAGGCGTGATCACGCCGGTCTTCTCGCGCAGCTTGCGCAGCGCGCAGTCGAGCAGCGTCGCGTCCTCGTCGATGTTCACGAAGCCGCCCGGCAAGGCCCACTTGCCGGGAAACGGCTCCTCGCTGTCGGCCGGCCGCTTCACCAGCAGGACCTGCAGGGCTTCGTCGAGCACGGTGAACATCACCACGTCGACCGTGACCAGCGGACGCGGGAAGGTCAGTGGCGGGAACTTCGAAGAAGGCTGGTTCACAGGTTGCTTGACTCGCGGTTTATTAGTTGTACTATACAACCCTTAATTAGTTGCACAGAGCAACTATCATCAGAATAAGAGCCGAGCAACAAGAACTACAAGGAAAGAAGAACGAAATGCACGACGCTGTCACACCCCTGCCCACCGAGCGGCACCTCACCCAGCGCGCACGCTGGCCGCAAAGCGGCAGGCACATCCTCGCTCATCACGACGAGTCGTCGGTCATCGTCTACCAGGCCTATCGCTCCGCCATCGGCGAGTACGCCATCCGCCACGGCCGACTCGATGGGCCGGACTTCAGTCTCTCGCGCATGAGCTGGATCAAGCCGAACTTCCTCTGGATGATGTACCGCTCGGGCTGGGGCACCAAGGAAGGCCAGGAGGTCACGCTGGGCCTGCGGTTGCGCCGCACGTTCTTCGAGCGCGTGGTGCGCGAGGCGGTGCCGTCGACCTTCGATGCGGCGAGCTACCCGAGCCCCGAAGCGTGGCAGGAGGCCGTGGAGCGGTCCGAGGTCCGCCTGCAATGGGACCCCGACCACTCGCCGAAGGGCGGCAAGCTGGAACGCCGCGCGATTCAGCTCGGACTGCGTGGCCGCACGTTGGCCGCATTCGCGCACGAAGAGCTGCTGGAGGTCATCGACATGCGCGCCTTCGGGGACGCACAACGCCCGCTGGCACAGGACAACAACCCCGAACTGGAACTCCCGGTCGAGCACCCGCTCGTCATCGGCTGAGAAGGAGAAAAGAAGAAATGACGACCGTACCCCGCAGCACCCGCGACCTGCCCGCCTACTTCGCGCAGGGCCATCGCCCCGAGTACCTGCTGTTCTGGGGCCACCAGGCACCGAAGACCGGCGTGAACAAGAGCTGCTTCAGCCAATGGTTCGAGGCCGCGTTCAAGGTCGACGGCGTCTCGTACCGCACGGCCGAGCACTTCATGATGGCGGGCAAGGCACGCCTGTTCGGTGACAACGAAGTCTGCGAACACATCCTGGCCGCGCGCACGCCCGGCGAGGCGAAGAAGCTGGGCCGGCAGATCCGCGGCTTCGACGAGGCCGCGTGGGTTGCCGCGCGGCTGGACATCGTGACGCAGGGCAACATCGCCAAGTTCGCGCAGAACGCGGAGCTCGGCGCCTTCCTGCTCGGCACCGGACATCAGGTGCTGGTGGAAGCCAGCCCGGTCGACCCGATCTGGGGCATCGGGCTTGCGGCCAACAGCCCTTCGGCACAGGACCCGCGCGAATGGAAGGGGCTCAACCTGCTGGGCTTCGCGCTCATGGCCGCGCGCAATGCGCTGAGGCAGCAGCAGTGAACGCCATCGAGCGCTACCAGGGCTGCCTGCTCGGCCTGGCCTGCGGCGACGCGGTGGGCACCACGGTCGAGTTCCGCTCGCGCGGCAGCTTCGCTCCGGTCACCGGCATGCACGGCGGCGGCCCCTTCGGGCTGATCGCCGGCGAATGGACCGACGACACCTCGATGGCCCTGTGCCTGGCGGCGAGCCTGATCCACTGCAAGGGCTTCGACGCGGTCGACCAGATGAACCGGTATTGCAACTGGCGCAGCGTGGGCTACATGAGCAGCACCGGCAACTGCTTCGACATCGGCCTGACGGTGTCGGGCGCACTCACCCGCTACCTCGCATCGGGCGACCCCTTCGCCGGCGACCCCGATCCGCGCACCGCCGGCAACGGCGCATTGATGCGCCTCGCCCCGGTGCCGATGTTCTACGCGGCCAGCGCGGAGGCCGCCTGGAAGCAGGCCGGCGAGAGCACGCGCACCACGCACGGCGCGCAGGAAGCCATCGAATGCTCGCAGCTCTTCGCGCTGCAACTGCGTTCGGCACTGCGCGGCGAAGACAAGGCTGCGATCCTCTCGACCGAACCGCTGGCGCCGCTGAGCGCGAAGGTCGCGGCGCTGGCGGGCGGCGCCTACGCCTCGAAGCCCGTCGAGCAGATCAGGGGATCGGGCTACTGCGTCGAGTCGCTCGAAGCAGCGCTCTGGTGCTTCGCGAACACCGGCTCCTTCGAAGAGGCCGTGCTCGCCGCAACCAACCTCGGCGACGACGCGGACACCACGGCAGCCATCTGCGGCCAGCTCGCGGGCGCCTTCTACGGTGTCGACGCCATTCCGCGCGACTGGCTCGACAAGCTCGTGATGCGCGACGACATCGAACGGATGGCCGGCGAGCTGCTGGCGCTGTCGACGGGCTGAGCCCGTCGGTCACTCCTGCGTGACGGCGGCCGCCTCGCCCACCCGGCGACCGTCGAGCTGGCTGCCTCCCTGCATCAGCGACACGGCGACCACCGCGTTCGACGCGTCCCGACGGAACACGACTTGCGCTCCGATGGCGGTCACGGCGAAACGGTCGGCGCCCGTGGGCGTGAGCGCGCTGTAGCCGCGCCCCGTCTCGCGCACCAGCAGCCTGCCGCTGCGCACGGCGAAGCTCAGCGACTTGGACTTCGTCACGCGGTACTCGCCCTTGTAGTCGTCGAGCCGCTTCGGGTCGAGGGGCACTTCCGTCGTCGGCACCGGGTAGCGGCTCTTGCCGATGGCCAGCATCACCGACTGCATCGGCGCGCGCGCGTTGCTGCTGAGAACGATCATCGCCTCGCCCGTGTCGGGCGCGAGCAGCCACAGCGTGCGGTAGCCCTCGGTGACTCCTGCGTGGTAGTAGGTGCGCCGGCCGCCCTCGGGGCCGCGCACCATCACCGCGTAGCCGATCTCGGCACCCTCGTAGCGCGCCAGCGGCGTCAGCATGCGCGCGGCGGCCGGGCCCAGGGGGCCATTGGCCCCCGCGAGGACGGCGCGGCTGAAGGTCATCATGTCGGCGGCCGTGGAGCGCAACGCGCTGGCGGGCGCGTAGGCCTGCATGTCGAACAGCGGCTGGCGGCGGTCGCCGGCGAAGGCCGGCGCCATGCGCGAGGCCTTGTCGCCGAGCGTGATGACGGTGTCGTTCATGCCCAGCGGCTCGGTGATGCGCGCGCGCACCAGTTCGCCCCACGAGGTGTCGTAGTGCTCGGCGAGCAGCTGGCCGAGCAGCGCCATGCCGAAGTTGCTGTACGCGCCCTCGCACGGCGGCGCCGCGGCCGTGAGCCTGATGCGCGCGAGCGCGGCCCAGAACAGGGGCTTGTCGAAGGAGTGGAACTGCTCGACGAGCGGCGCGCCGCCGGTCACGCCGTCGGCCATCACGGGCATGCAGCCGGTGTGGGTGACGAGCTGGCGCAGCGTGACCGAAGCCACCGCCGGCGAGAGGCCCTCGACCTTGCCGGCGAGCAGCTTGCCCACGGTGTCCTCGAGCTTCAGGTCGCCACGCTGCACCGCCTGCGCGAGCAGCAGGCCGGTGAACACCTTGGTGACGGAGCCGATCTCGAACATCGGCTGCTCGGCGCTGCCGGCCGCGATGGCGCGCGGGGCCGAAGGCGGCTCGGGGTTGTAGGCCGCGCCGTAGGCCGCCTGCCCGTTGCGCAGCGTGCCGACGACCAGCGTGCCGCGCTCCGCGCCGAGCGCGGCCCTGGCCAGGACTGCCGGATCGCTCGCCAGCGTCAGGGGCTGCTGTGTCTGCTGCTGCGGCTGCAGTTGCGCGACGGCATTGCCGGCCACCAGCAACGGTACGAGAAGCGAGGCCGCGAGCCAGGAACGGTACAGCAGCGGGGCATGGGGCAGGAGCCGCATCGTCGGAATCCTCAGGCGTCGTCGAAGAGCCGCCATCGTGCCATGCCCCGAGCGCCACGACGACAATGGCCCGATGCGCGCATTGCTCACCACCTTCTCCTGGCAGGAACTCCGCCACCATCCATGGCGCAACGCGGCCGCCGTGCTCGCGGTGATGCTGGGCGTGGCGCTGGCCTTCTCGGTGCAGCTGATCAACGCTTCTGCGCTCGACGAGTTCTCCAGCGCGGTACGCTCGGTCAACGGCGAGCCCGACCTCGAGGTGCGCGCCGTGCAGGGCGGCTTCGACGAAGCGGTGTTCGCGCAACTGGCCCGGCAGCCCCAGGTGGCGCTGGCGAGTCCGGTGTTCGAGTTCCAGGGATTGGCGCTGGCCGGCGAACGACAGGTGCCGATCCGCGTGATCGGCATCGACGCACTGGTGCTGCCGACCATCGCGCCCGCGCTGATGCCGCAGGTGGCCGCGGGCGCCGACCGCTTCGCGCTCTTCGCGCCGGGCCGCGTGTTCCTCAACCTCGCGGCGCGCGACGCGCTGGGCCTGCCTGCACAGGCACCCGGCGAAGGCGCCACGGAAACGGTGCAACTGCGCAGCGGCGACGCCTGGCACCCGCTCACGGTCGACGGCCACGTGGCCGCCGGCGGCAAGGCGCTCGCGGTGATGGACATCGCGGCCGCGCAGGAACTCTTCGGCCGCATCGGCCAGCTGAGCCGCATCGATCTCCGGCTGGCGCCCGGCACCGACCGGGCGGCCTTCATGGCTTCGCTGCAGAAGTCGCCCGACTGGCCCGCGGGCGTACAGTTCGCCGAGCCCGGCGATGCGGCGCAGCGCGTGAGCAACCTGTCGCGCGCCTACCGCGTGAACCTCACGGTGCTGGCGCTGGTGGCCCTCTTCACGGGCGCCTTCCTGGTGTTCTCGGTGCTGGCGCTCAGCGTGGCCAAGCGGGCGCAACAGTTCGCGCTGCTCGGCGTGCTCGGACTCACGCCGCGCGAGCGGCTGCGGCTGGTGCTGGCCGAGTCGCTGGTGCTGGGCCTGATCGGCAGCGCTGCCGGTCTCGCGCTGGGCACGGCGCTGGCGGCCTTCGCGCTGCGCGTGCTAGGCGGCGACCTGGGCGGCGGGTATTTCGAGGGCGTGGCGCCCACACTTCACTGGAGCGCGGGCGCCGCCCTGCTCTACGGCGGGCTCGGCGTGCTGGCCGCGCTGGTCGGCGGCTGGTGGCCCGCGCGCGCGGCGCAGGCGCTACCCGAGGCGCAGACGCTCAAGGGCCTGGGCGCGGCGCCCACGCAGGGCAATGGCCACTGGCTCGCGCTGGGACTGATCGCGCTGGGCGCGGTGCTGGCCAGGCTGCCCGCCATCGGCGGCATTCCGGTGGCGGCCTACCTCTCGGTGGCATGCCTGCTGGTGGGCGGCATCACCGCCCTGCCCTGGCTGATCGCGCTGCTGTACGACCGCGTCGCGCCGCTGTTCGCGCAGCGCGTGCTGCCGATGCTGGCCGTGGAACGCGCGCGGCGCATGCGCGGCACGGCGGCGGTGGCGGTCAGCGGCGTGGTCGCGAGCCTGAGCCTTGCCGTCGCGCTCACGGTGATGGTGGCGAGCTTTCGCGATTCGGTGACGCAATGGCTCGACGTGGTGCTGCCCGCCGACCTGTACGTGCGCGCCACCTCGGGCGGGCGCGGCAGCAACAGCGGCGGTGCCAGCAGCACCGACACCGCGACCTTTTCCCCGGCCTTCGTGCAGTCGCTGGCGCAGCTGCCCGGCGTGGCGCGCACCGGCACGCTGCGCACGCAGTCTCTGCAGCTGGATGCGACGCGGCCCGCGGTGACGCTGATCGCGCGCAGCCTGGAAGGCGGTGCCGCGCAATCGCTGCCGCTCGTGGGCTCCGCGCTGCCAGTGCCCGAAGGACAGGTCGGCATCTACGTGAGCGAGCCGATGGAGGAGCTCTACGGCGCGAAGCCGGGCACGACGTTCGCGCCGCTGTCGGGAGCCATGGGCAAGGCGCAGGTGTCGTTCTTCGTGGCCGGCGTGTGGCGCGACTACGCGCGGCAGTTCGGCGCCATCACCATGGACGCGCGCGATTTCGAACGCATCACCGGCGAGCGCAACGTGAGCGACGTCGCGCTGTGGCTCGCGCCCGGCGCATCGGAGGGCGCCGTCCAGAACTCCGTGCGCGAACTCGCCGCACGCCAGGACGACGGCTCGGCCGGGTCGGTGGAGATCGCGTCGGTGGGACAGATCCGTACGACCTCGCTGCGCATCTTCGACCGCAGCTTCGCCGTGACCTACTGGCTGCAGGCGGTGGCCATCGCCATCGGCCTGTTCGGCATCGCCGCGAGCTTCAGTGCGCAGGTGCTGGCGCGGCGCAAGGAGTTCGGGCTGCTCGCGCACCTGGGCTTCACGCGGCGGCAGGTGCTGGCTGTGGTGGCGGGCGAAGGCGCGGCGTGGACCGCGATCGGCGCCGTGGCGGGGCTGGGCCTCGGGCTCGCGGTGTCGGTGGTGCTCGTGAAGGTGGTGAACCCGCAGAGCTTCCACTGGACCATGGACCTGCTGGTGCCATGGGAGCGCCTGCTGGCGCTGTGCGGCGCGGTGGTGGCCGCGGGCACGGTCACGGCCTGGCTGGCCGGCCGGGCCGCCGCGGGCAAGGACGTGGTGCTGGCAGTGAAGGAAGACTGGTAGTCGGGACAAGCCCTGCGGCACCTCAGCTCAAGGGAGCCCGCAGATGTACCCGCGATACCAGCTCGCGAGCTTGCTCCAAGGAATCTCGACGTCCGCCGCACTTTCCCTGCCCCAGGTAACGAGGCCGAAGGTCGCGCCGGTCTGGCTGATCTGGACGGACAGGGCCAGCATGAAGTGGCCGCCGAAAACGCGCATCAGCGCTGACTGGCTGTAGTCCCTGCCGAGCGACATCTCGCCCAGGCTGCCTGCGGCGACCAGCATGACGGTGTTGCCGCCAGCCAGCCGTAGCCGCAGTGTCCGCAAGTGCGGCTCGATGATGCTCTGGCCGACTCTGGTGCGGTCGGCCTTCCTGAGCAGGCCGGCCAGGCGCCACCCGTTGTGGATGTGATCCTCCACGTTCCGGAAGCCGGCATCGCGCATCCACTGCTTCATGGTGGTAGCCGTCGACATGCCTTCGAGCGTCCTGTTGGTGGAGGCGCTGCGATAGGCAAGCAGGTTGCTTCCTTCGCGCAGGCTGGCCAGCGCGATGTAGTCGGCCTCGCGGATCTGGTCCGCTCCATTGGCCCTGGGACGCTTGCCCAGTAGGTTCGAGCCCGACTTGACTTTCACCGTGTTGGGCCCGAGGTCGCCCCTGCGGATCTCGGCCAGGCCCGTCACGTACAGCACGTATTCCTCGATATTGCGCCGCGCGATGCCGTGCATGAACGTGACCGGTCCGCAAAGCGGGTGTTCCTTCTGCTCGATGTACTTGTAGTGGACGATCCTCACGACCAGCTGCAGTGCGATCAGCTCGCGGGAAAAGTGGCGCCAGGGCAGCGCGGCCTGCCCCTGCAGGAAGCCGCCGCCATGGCCCTGCGGCCCATACGCACCGATCACCCTGTCCAGCGCACGCTGCTGCGCGGCATCGGGCGTCCAGTAGTTCGTCAACATCGTGGCGAGGGCGCAAACCTGGTTGATCGTGGGGATCTGATCGACGTTGTTGGCCTGGTCCAGCAGCGCGGCCAGCTTTTCCGCATTCGAGTTGAACGCCCACAAGGTGTTGTGGTCAGGGTCCAGGGTGTCGGCGAGCGTGGGCATGGCGGCCTGTTCCTCGGGGAGTGGTCGACGGACGACTCTAGCCCCGGCATCACGAACAAAAAATCCCCAGGATCGGGGATTTTTCGTCAGCGGCCGCTAGGAGAACTCACTTCCCCGGCGTGAGCTGGATCCGCTCCAGCGTCTCCTTTTCCACTGCGGCACGGCTGTAGACCAGCGGCACGTACTTGCCCTCCAGCCACAGCGGCGCGAGGTCGCGGTAGTTCGGGCTCTCGGGGTTGCCCGACTGGCCCGGCGCGTTGATGACGCGCGAGGCGTCCCAGTTGCCCACGTCCAGCACCATGCGGAACGACGCACCGGAGGTCAGCTTGTAGTCGCTGGCCCGGTAGGTCGCGGCCATCGGAGTGAAGGAAGAGCCGGACATCGGCCAATCGCCCACGTCGAGCTTCTTGCGCGTCGAAGCATCGACCACGCCGCCAAGCGGATGGCGGAACTCGGCGCGGTGCAGCGCCCCCCACTTCCAGGCGGCAGGGTCGGGGCCGAGCTTGGCTGTGAGCTCCTGCATTGCAGCAGGCAGGGTCTTGAGCAGCAGCGCGTCGCGCTGTTCGTTCGTGACCCAGCCGAACGGGTTCTCCAGCAGCAGCACCATGCGCGTGTTGTCGCCGGGCGCGGCCAGCGCCGCGCCGGCATCACCCGCGCCGGCCTTGAGCACGGCGGCGCGCAGCGGCTTGCTGCTCCACACTTCGTAGAGCGCGGCGGCGGCGCTGTCACGGTCCATGGTGCCGTCCCAGCCCTGCAGCATGCGCAGCGCGGTCGCCGTCTGCGCATCGTCGCTGCGCAGGCCCGACAGCAGCTTCAGCAGCCGCTGCGCGGGCGTGGCGACGATGTCGTTCTGCATGCGCTCCGAGTCCTCGACGGAGAAGCGCGAGCCCGCCGCCACCTTGGCCGCGAACAGTTCCTTGAGCCGACGCGCGCGCGCCGCGTCGCTCCACTCGTAACCCACGCCCTTCTTCGCCGCGGGATGGTCCGGCGGAATGTTGTTCTCGTTGGCCGTCACCACATAGCCGCGCGCGGGGTTGAACTCCGAGGGCAGCTCGTCGCCGTTGCGGAAGCCCGACCACTCGTAGCGGCCGTCGCCCGGCACGGGCATCAACCCGTCCCAGTTGGGGCGGATGGGCGTGAGGCCGCCGGGAATCCAGCCGACGTTGCCGCCGGTGTCGGCATAGACCTGGTTCTCGCCCGGTGCGCCCCAGCGGTTCATGGCCGCGCGGAACTGGTCCCAGTTGCGCGCGCGCATGTAGTCCATCGAGCCGAAGTACGGCGCCATGCCGGGCTCCAGCCACGCGGCGCGCAGCGCGAACGCGCGCTGCTTTCCCGGCTCCGACAGCAGCACCGGCCCGTGGCGCGTGAAGGTGTTGACCACCTCGCGCGGCGCGCTCTCGCCCTTGACCGTGATGCGCTCGGTGACGCGCACCATCGGCTCCCAACGGCCCTGGTAGCGGTACTCGTTGGAGTTGCGCGGGTTGAGCTGGTACACGTACAGGTCTTCCTGGTCCATGTAGAAGCGCGTGAGGCCGAAGGCGATGGTGCCGTTGTGCCCGATCGAAAGGCCCGGCAGGAAAGGCTCGCCCGCGCCGATGACGTCCATGCCCGGCGCGCTCAGGTGCGCCATGTAGCGAAGGCTCGGCGCGCCGTGCGCGCGGTGCGGGTCGTTGGCCAGGATGGGCCGGCCGGTGGAAGTGAGCTTCGGCGAGATCACCCAGTTGTTGCTGCCGTAGGCGCCGGTGGGGTCGCCTTGCGAAGCCTGCTGCTCGTCCGTCGAACCGGCATCGGGCCGCAGGCTCGCGGTGGTCGCGACGAGCTTCGTGTTGGTCTTGCTGAACTGCGGCGCCTCGGTGGCCCGCATGTAGGCCGCGCGCAGTTCGGCCGTCGGGATGGTGCACGGGTCGAGCCCCTGCGGCACGCGCGGGTTGACCGGCGGATCGAGCTCGCGGCGCAGCCAGTCGGCCTTGATGCCGGCCCCCCCTGCGCAGAAGGCACGCGCGCGGTCGATCTCGGAAGTGAAGTTGAGCGTGAGGCCATGGTGGCGGATGCGCACCACGTCCTCGGGCGACCACGTCGCAGGCTGGTAGCCCAGCAGCGCGAACTCCGGCGGCAGCAGCGAAGGCTGCGCACGCACCTGCGCCACGTAGGCATTCACGCCGGCGGTGAAGGCCTCGGCCACGCGCTTGGCATCGGAGCCGTAGGCCAGCCATTCGCGGTACATGTCGCCGCGATAGAGCACGGCGCGCGCGGCGCGATCGTTCTCGACCCAGGCGGGACCGAAGTCCTTCGCCATCTCGCCGAGGCCGCGCTTGCGCCAGAGGTCCATCTGCCAGAGACGATCGCGCGCGGCGATGAAGCCCTGCGCCACGAAGGCGTCGTAGAGCGTGCCCGCGTACAGATGCGGCACGCCCCAGCGGTCCACCAGCACCTCTGCCGGTTTCTCGAGGCCGGGCACCGCGAAGGACGAGGAAGGTCGCGTCGGCGTCTTCGCATCGGGAGGCCCCGAGGCACAGCCCGCGAGCACGAGAACGGTGAGAGATGCGAGCACAGTCGCGCGAAAGGAATGCCTTTGACCTAACGAGCGCCGCGATGCCGGGCGCAGGTTTGTTCTTTTCATGGGCCTCGTCTCCTGCCTTGTCTTGTTCGTTGATGGATGGCAGCGAACAGTATCCCGATTTGCGCACCTCGTGGGCGTTACAAGGCGCGACTTGTAGACTGGCGCACCCATGCAGCAAGCACCTTCTTCTTTCTCTCTTTCGCGCCGAGGCCTGCTGCTGGCCGCGCTCGCATCGGGGCCACTGGCCGCATGGGCATTGCCCGAGCGTCGCCTGGAGTTCCCGCGCGACTTCGGCAGCCACCCCGAGCTGCGCACCGAGTGGTGGTACATCACCGGCCACGCGAAGACATCGGCCGGGCGTGAATTCGGCTTTCAGGTGACATTCTTCCGTTCGCGCGTTGAGGCCACGCAGGACATGCGTTCGGCCTTCGCAGCGAAGCATCTCGTGTTCGCCCACGCGGCGATCACCGACCTCGAAGGCCGCGTGCTGCTGCACGACCAGCGCATCGCGCGCGCGGGCTTCGGCGTTGCGGAGGCGAGCACGAGCGATACCGACGTGCGCATCCGCGACTGGTCGCTGGTGCGCGAGAACGGCCTCTACCTCGCGCGCATTCCGGCGGGAGAGTTCGCGCTTGAGTTGCGCTTCACGCCCACGCAGCCGGTGCTGCTGCAGGGCAGCGCCGGTCTCTCGCGAAAAGGGCCGGAGGAGTCGCAGGCCAGCTACTACTACAGCGAGCCGCAGCTAAAGACGCAGGGCAGGCTCACGCTCAAGGGACAGGCCTTCGACATCGCAGGCACCGCGTGGCTGGACCACGAATGGAGCGAGGCGCTGATGCACCCCGAGGCCGTGGGCTGGGACTGGATCGGCATGAACCTCGAGGACGGCAGCGCCCTCACCGCCTTCCATCTGCGGCGCAGCGACGGCAGCGCACTGTGGGCCGGTGGCTCGTTCCGCCCGCGCGACGGCACGGCCCGCATCTTCAGGAACGACGAAGTGCGCTTCGAAGGCCTCAAGACCTGGAACAGCCCCCGCACGCAGGCGAAGTACCCGACACGATGGCGCGTACAGACGCCCGCCGGCAGCTTCGAGGTGCGCGCCCTGCTCGACGATCAGGAGCTGGACAGCCGCGGCTCCACGGGCGGTGTCTACTGGGAAGGCGTGAGCGACCTGCTCGACGCACAGGGGCGCCGCGTAGGACGCGGCTACCTGGAGATGACAGGCTACGCCTCGCCGCTGAAGCTGTAACTGTTGTCACCACGCTCGGGGGCTGACAACCGAACACCGCCTACGTGCGTTGGGAAAATTTCCCATAAATAATCGACCAACTCAGAGGAGCCCCCATGAAAACCCGAATCGCAATGCTGGCCGCGGCCGGCGCGCTCTCCATCCTCGCGAGCCCACTGGCCGCCAACGCGCAGGTCTCGGTCAACATCAATGTCCCCGGACTGGTGATGACGGCCCCGCCCCCGCCGCGCTACGAGCCCCTGCCCCCGCCGCGCGGCGGCTTCGTCTGGGTGCCGGGCCGCTGGGTCTGGGACGGCCGTGCCTATGCATGGCACGCGGGCGGCTGGCAACCGGCGCGCGCGGGCTACGTGTATGCACCGGGCCGCTGGATCGAGGACCGCGGCGGCTGGCGCTGGAACGACGGCGACTGGCGCCGCGAAGCCCGCCGCGAGGCACGCCGCGAACGCGAATGGGAAGAAGACCGCCGCCACGACCGCTACGAACGCGATCACCGGCACGGCCATGACCGCGGCGATTTCTGCCCGCCCGGCCAGGCCAAGAAGGGCAACTGCTGAGGCGCAGGCCCACAGAGCCCTCAACGAAAAAGGGAGCCGGAAGGCTCCCTTTTTGTTTGTCCGCGTCCTACTTCGCCCGTCGCCGGTCGATGAACGCGATGATCTCGCCCATGATCCCCTTGCGGAAGGCCAGCACGCAGATCACGAAGATCAGGCCCGTGACCATGGTCACCGACTCGCCCAGCGTGTTGAACCAGTCCACCGTCGTGATGCGCGCGAGGAAGTTGCCGAGTTCGCCGATCTTGTTCTCCAGCAGCACCACCACCGCCGAGCCCACCAGCGGACCCGAGAGCGTGCCGAGGCCGCCCACCAGCGTCATCAGGATGACCTGGCCCGAGGCGGTCCAGTGCACGTCCGACAGCGTGGCGAAGCCCAGCACCAGCGTCTTGAGCGAGCCGGCCAGCCCCGACAGCGCGGCCGAGATCACGAAGGCCAGCAGCTTGAAGCGGCTCACGTCGTAACCCAGCGAGAGAGCGCGCGGCTCGTTCTCCTTGATGCCCTTGAGCACCTGGCCGAAGGGCGAATGGATGGTGCGCACGATCAGCAGGAAGGCCGCGACCACGATGAGCAGCGCGACGTAGTACATCGTGAGGTCGTTCGACAGGTCGATCACGCCGAAGAGCTTGCCGCGCGGCACGCCCTGCAGGCCGTCCTCGCCGCCGGTGAACTTGGCCTGCAGCGCGACGAAGAACATCATCTGCGCGAGCGCCAGCGTGATCATCGCGAAGTAGATGCCCTGCCGGCGGATCGCCAGCACGCCGAAGATCCAGCCGAGGAAAGCACCGGTGAGCGTGCCCGCGATCAGGCCCAGCTCGGGCGTGAGGCCCCAGACCTTGATCGCATGCCCCGCCACGTAGGCCGAGCCGCCGAGGAAGGCCGCGTGCCCGAAGGACAGCAGGCCGGTGAAGCCCAGCAGCAGGTTGAAGGCCGCCGCGAAGAGCGCGAAGCACATGAGCTTCATCACGAACACCGGATAGGCGCCGAAGAACGGGGCCAGCACCAGCGCGAGCAGCAGCAGCGCGTAGACGACGGTGGAGATTTTTTTCTTGTTCATGCCGCTCGCCTCTTCATTTCTCTTTGCCGAACAGGCCGGCGGGGCGGATGAGCAGCACGATGACCATGATCACGAACACAACCGTCGAGGACGCCTCCGGATAGAAAACCTTGGTGAGCCCTTCGATCACGCCGAGCCCGAGGCCGGTGAGGATGGCGCCCATGATCGAGCCCATGCCGCCGATCACGACCACGGCGAACACCACGATGATGAGGTTCTGCCCCATCAGCGGCGAAACCTGGATCACCGGCGCGGCGAGCACGCCGGCGAAGGCGGCCAGGCCGGCGCCGAAGGCGTAGGTCAGCGTGATCATCAGCGGCACGTTGACGCCGAAGGCTTCCACGAGGCGCGGGTTCTCGGTGCCGGCGCGCAGGTAGGCGCCGATGCGCGTCTTCTCGATCACGTACCAGGTGGCGAAGCACACCACCAGCGATGCCACCACCACCCAGGCGCGGTAGTTTGGCAGCACCATGAAGCCGAGGTCGGTGGCGCTCGACAGCGCGTCGGGCGCGTCGTAGGGCAGCCCCGAGACGCCGTAGATCGAGCGGAACACGCCCTCGATCAGCAGCGTGAGGCCCAGCGTGAGCAGCAGGCCGTAGAGGTGGTCGAGCTTGTAGATCCAACGCAGCAGCAGCCGCTCGATGACCACGCCGAAGATGCCGATGACCACGGGCGCCGCGATCAGCATCACCCAGTAGTTGATGCCGAAATACTCCATGGCCATCCACGTCAGGACGGCGCCGAGCATGAACAGCGCGCCGTGCGCGAAGTTGATGACGTTGAGCAAACCGAAGATCACCGCCAGCCCGAGGCTCAGGATGGCGTAGAAGGAGCCGTTGACCAGCCCCAGCAGGAGCTGGCTCAGCAAGGCGGGAAGGGAAATGTTCATAGAAAGTTCAGGACGCCACTGGCCGTTTCTTCTTTTTCGCGGGGGCCGCCGCGCACGGCCGCCCGAAGCGGCCGGCCCGCCCCCCTTGCAAAGGGGGTTGGCGAAGCGACACGCAGTGCGCGCAGCCCTGGGGGGTTACTTCCACAGCGCGCACTTGCTCTCGGCCTTGGTCGTGAAGACCTCTTCGCCCTTCAGCTTCTGGACCACCTTGTAGTAGTCCCACGGCTGCTTCGACTCGGCCGGCGACTTCACCTGCACCAGGTACATGTCGTGCACGAAGCGGCCGTCCTCGCGCACGAAGCCCTTGGCGTAGAAGTCGTCGATCGGCGTCTTCTTGATCTGCGCCATCACTGTGTCGGCATCGGTGCTCTTGGCGGCCTGAACGGCCTTCAGGTAGGTCATGGTGGCCGAGTAGTCGGCGGCCTGGATGTCGGTGGGCATGCGCTTGGTCTTCTCGAAGAAGCGCTTGCCGAAGGCGCGCGTCTTGTCGTCGAGGTTCCAGTCCCAGCTGGTGGTCAGCAGCAGGCCCTCGGTATTCTTCAGGCCCAGGCTGTGCACGTCGGTCACGAACACCAGCAGGCCGACCATCTTCATGGTCTTGGTGATGCCGAATTCGCGCGCCGCCTTGATCGCGTTCTGCGTGTCGCCGCCCGCATTCGCGAGCGCCAGCACCTGCGCCTTGGAGTTCTGCGCCTGCAGCAGGAACGAGGAGAAGTCGGAGGTGTTGAGCGGATGCTTCACGCTGCCGAGCACGGTGCCGCCCTTTTCCTTCACGACCTTGGTCGCGTCGGCTTCGAGGGCCTGGCCGAAGGCGTAGTCGGCCGTCAGGAAGTACCAGCTCTTGTCGCCGCGCGCGATGACGGCGCTGCCCGTGCCCTTGGCCAGCGCCACGGTGTCGTAGGCGTAGTGCACTGTGTAGGGACTGCACTGCTCGTTGGTGAGCGCCGAGCTACCCGCGCCGTTCACGATGAACACGCGCTTCTTCTCCTGCGCCACCTTGGCCATGGCCAGGCCGGTGCCCGAGCTGGTGCCGCCGAACAGCATCGTCAGGCTCTGCGTATCGATCCACTCGCGTGCCTTGGAAGCGGCGATGTCGGCCTTGTTCTGGTGGTCGGCCTGCAGCAGCTCGATGGGCATGCCGTTGACCTTGCCGCCGAAGTCGTCGATGGCCATCTGGATCGCCAGGGCGCCGTTCTTGCCCTCCACGTCCGCATAGAGGCTGGACATGTCGGTGATGAAACCGATCTTGACCTTCTCCTGGGCCTGCGCGGCGCCGGCGGCCAACGCAACGGCAAGGGACAGGCCGGAAAGCACGAACGTCTTTTTCATGGTCAGGATCTCCTGGTTGAGGAACGAAGAATCGTGGGAACGGGCATCACTTCCAGAACGCGCACTTGCTCTCGGCCTTGGTCGTGAAGACCTGGTCGCCCGGCAGCGTCTTGAGCACCTTCAGGTAGTCCCAGGGCTTCTTCGACTCGGCGGGCGACTTCACCTCGACCAGGTACATGTCGTGGATGAAGCTGCCGTCTGCGCGGATCTGGCCCTTGCCGTAGAAGTCGTCGATCTTCATGCTCTTGAGCTGCGCCATCACCTTGTCGGAGTCGGTGGTCTTGGCGGCGGCCACGGCCTTCAGGTAGGTCATGGTGGCCGAGTAGTCGGCGGCCTGCACGTCGGTGGGCATGCGCTTGGTCTTCTCGAAGAAGCGGTTGGCGAACTTGCGCGTCTCGTCGTTCAGGTCCCAGTACCAGCTGGTGGTGTGCAGCAGGCCTTCGGTGTTCTTCAGGCCCAGGCTGTGGATGTCGCTCAGGAAGACCAGCAGGCCCGCCGTCTTCATCGTCTTGTTGATGCCGAATTCCTTGGCGGCCTTGATCGAGTTGATGGTGTCGCCGCCCGCGTTGGCCAGGCCCAGGATCTGCGCCTTGGAGTTCTGCGCCTGCAGCAGGAACGACGAGAAGTCCGAAGCGTTCAGCGGATGGCGCACAGCGCCCACCACCGTGCCGCCCTTCTCCTTCACCACCTTGGTGGTGTCTGCCTCGAGCGCGTGGCCGAAGGCGTAGTCGGCCGTCAGGAAGAACCAGCTCTTGCCGCCGCGGTCCACGACCGCCGCACCGGTGCCCTTGGCCAGTGCCACGGTGTCGTAGGCGTAGTGGATGGTGTAGGGGCTGCACTGCTCGTTGGTGAGCACCGAGCTGCCGGCGCCGTTGTTGAAGTACACGCGCTTCTTCTCTTCGGCCACCTTCGCGGTGGCCAGCGCCACGCCCGAGTTGGTGCCGCCGAAGACCATGGTCACGCCTGCGGTGTCGATCCATTCGCGGGCCTTGGAGGCGGCGATGTCGGCCTTGTTCTGGTGGTCGGCGGTCAGCAGCTCGATGGGCTGGCCCAGTGCCTTGCCGCCGAAGTCGTCGATGGCCATCTGGATGGCGGTGGCGCCGCCCTTGCCTTCGAGGTCGGCGTACAGGCTGGACAGGTCGGTGACGAAGCCGATCTTCACCTTTTCCTGTGCCTGCGCGGCGCCAGCACCCAGCGCGAGGATGCCGATGGCGGTAGCGATGAGACCGAGTTTCTTGATCATGGCGTGTTGTCTCCTGGAGGAATCTTTGTGGGATTGAAAAAGGTCTGTCTTGTGGACGCGTGCCCGTGTCAGACGCCCAGCAGCTCGGTGAGCACGGGCATCTTGGCTTCGAGTTCGGAGGCGCCGAACTTCTCGACGATGCGGCCGTGCTCCATGACGTAGAAGCGGTCGGCCAGCGGCGCGGCGAAGCGGAAGTTCTGCTCCACCATCACGATGGTGTAGCCCTTGGCCCGCAGCGTGGTGATCATGCGGGCCAGCGCCTGCACGATGACCGGTGCGAGGCCTTCGGAAATCTCGTCGAGCAGCAAGAGCCGCGCGCCGGTGCGCAGGATGCGCGCGACGGCCAGCATCTGCTGCTCGCCGCCCGACAGGCGCGTGCCCTGGCTGTGGCGGCGCTCGGCCAGGTTGGGGAACATGGCGTAGATCTCTTCGACCGACATGCCCTGTCCCACGCCCTTCAGCTCGGGTGGCAGCATCAGGTTTTCCTCGCACGAGAGGCTCGCGAAGATGCCACGCTCCTCGGGGCAGTAGCCGATGCCGAGGTGCGCGATGCGGTGCGTCGGCATGCCGATGGTCTCGCGGCCGTTGACCTCGATGCTGCCCTTGCGTGCGCCGGTGAGCCCCATGATGGCGCGCAGCGTGGTGGTGCGGCCCGCGCCGTTGCGGCCCAGCAGCGTGACGACCTCGCCCGGCTGCACGACCATGTCGACGCCGTGCAGCACGTGCGATTCGCCGTACCAGGCTTGCAGGCCCTTGATTTCGAGTGCGGCGGTCATGTCAGTGGGCTCCCTGGAGCTGGCCTTCGGTGGTGCCCATGTAGGCTTCCATGACCTGGGGATTCTTCGAGACTTCCGCGTACGGCCCTTCGGCCAGTACCGCACCGCGCTGCAGCACGGTGATGGTGTCGGCGATGGTCGACACCACGCTCATGTTGTGCTCCACCATCAGGATGGTGCGTCCGGCCGACACGCGCTTGATGAGTTCGGCCACGCGGTGCACGTCTTCATGGCCCATGCCCTGCGTCGGTTCGTCGAGCAGCATCAGCTCGGGCTCCATGGCCAGCGTGGTGGCGATCTCCAGCGCGCGCTTGCGGCCGTAGGGAAGGTTCACCGTCTGTTCGTCGGCAAGCTCTTCGAGGCCGACTTCAGCCAGCAGTTCGCGGGCTCTGGCATCCAGCGGCTTGAGCGACTTCTCGCTCTTCCAGAAGTGATACGAGGTGCCGAGGCGGCGCTGCAGGCCCAGCCGCACGTTCTCGAGCAGCGTGAGGTGCGGGAACACGGCCGAGATCTGGAACGACCGGATGATGCCGCGCCGCGCGATCTGCGCGGGGCGCTCGCCCGTGATGTCGTGTCCGTTGAACAGGATCGTGCCGGTGGTGGGCTCGAGGAACTTGGTGAGCAGGTTGAAGCAGGTCGTCTTGCCGGCACCGTTCGGCCCGATGAGCGCGTGGATGGAACCGCGCGCCACGGACAGGTCGACCTTGCTGACCGCAGTGAACCCCTTGAATTCCTTGGTGAGCTGGCGTGTTTCGAGAATGACGTCGCTCATCTCGCGAAGTCGCCCGGGTTCGTGGAAAGAAAGTCGGTCATGCGCTCCATCTCAATGCGCCACCATCGAGCGCGGACCGATTGTTCGTGCGCGTCTCCCGCTTGCATACTGGGGCAAATGCCTATGCTGCAGTGCAACCATTTCACGGTCTTGCCGGGCTTGTGCGGCACGACTGTCGTCTCGACGACAAAGGAGGCATTCGAGGTGCGACGAAGGCCCGCCGCTTGTTGCGCTCGCAGCGCCGACTTTCGTTGGGGAAAGCACAGCGCGCCGCGTCGCGGAGGCCAACCTAAACTGCCCCGGACTCATACGCCAAGTCCCATGCACGACCCGAAGAACGACCTGCCGCAAGACTGGATGAAGGACATACCCCGCGCCGTCGCGCAGGCCCAGCGCTCGCTGCGCACCAGTGTTCCGGATTTGCAGTGGCGCTTCCTGTGCGAGAACGAGTGGCTGCGCGACGAAGTTGCACTGGTGCACGCGGAAGAGGCCGCAGGCGGCGCGGTGCCCGAGATCGCCCACGACGACATCGCGTACGGTCGCGTGTCGCGGCGGCAGATCGAGCGCATCCGCCGGCGCGGCTGCGTCGTGGTGCGGCGCGTGTTCGACCCGGCCCAGGTGCTCGAGTGGAACGAGGAAATCCGCCGCTACATCGACGACAACGGATACCTCGAGCGCGCGCGATCGAAGGCCGGGCTCGACAAGTACTTCAGCGCGCTGGCTTCGGGCCGTCCGCAGATCTTCGGGCTGTACTGGTCGCGTCCGCAGATGCTGGCGCGCCAGGCCGAAGCCATGGACAGCACGCGTTCGTTCCTCAACCGGCTCTGGACGTACGAGAAAAACGGCGTGCGCTTCTTCGACCCCGACCGGCAGGCGAACTACGCCGACCGCATCCGTCGCCGCGAGCCCGGCGACGCGACGCTGGGCCTGTCGCCGCACTCCGACGGCGGCTCGGTCGAGCGCTGGTGCGAGCCGAGCTTCCGCCCCGTCTACCGCGAAGTCTTCGAGGGCGATCTCGCGCGCTTCGATCCCTTCGATGCCGAAGGCCGCACCGGAACCCGAGAGATCCCCTCGCCTGCCGTGTGCTCCGCCTTCCGCACCTTCCAGGGCTGGACCGCGCTGTCGCGCCAGGGGCCGGGCGACGGCACGCTGCGCCTCGTGCCGATGGCGCGCACCGCGCCCTGGATGCTGCTGCGCGCGCTGATGCCCGACGTGCCCGAAGGCGACCTCTGCGGCGCGCAACCTGGCCGCGCTCTCGGCGCCACGCCCGAATGGCATGCGGCGCTGCGCGAGGGACTGGTCTCCATTCCGCTGATGGAGCCGGGCGACACCGTGTGGTGGCACCCCGACGTGATCCACGCGGTGGAAGACCGGCACAAGGGCAGCGAGCACAGCAGCGTCATCTACATTGCCGCCACGCCCTGGTGCGACAAGAATCGCGATTTCATGGCACGGCAGGCGCCCGCCTTCCTGGCCGGCCGCAGCAGCCCCGACTTCGCGCCCGAAGACTACGAAACGGACTTCAAGGGCCGAGCCACCATCGACGACCTCACGGCCCTCGGCAAATGCCAGATGGGGCTGCGTCCCTGGGACCAATGACACCCCTCACATGCCGAACTTCCGCTCTCCCGACTTCCTGACCGACCACATCCTGCACACGCTGGCCTTCTACGAGCCGCGCAGCCTCGACGCCACCGGCGGCTTCTTCCATTTCTTCAAGGACGACGGCACCGTGTACGACCGGCGCACGCGCCACCTCGTGAGCAGCACGCGCTTCGTCTTCAACCACGCGATGGCCTACCGGCGCTTCGGCACCCCCGCGCATCTCACGGCCGCGCGGCACGGCCTCGCGTTCATCGAGCGTGCCCATAGGCAGCAGGGTGGCGGCTATGCATGGCAGATCGACTGGCACCAGCGGCGCGCCACTGTGCAGGACGACACCAACCGCTGCTACGGGCTGGACTTCGTCCTGCTCGCGCAGGCGCATGCGCTCATGGCCGGCATCGAGGAGGCGTACCCGGGGCTCGACCACACCTGGCAGCTGATGGAAAGGCATTTCTGGGAGCCGGGGCACCAGCTCTATGCCGACGAAGCCACCGTCGACTGGCACGTGGGCGCCTATCGCGGGCAGAACGCCAACATGCACGCCTGCGAGGCCCTGATGGCCGCCTTCGAGGCCACGCAGGAGAAGCGCTACCTCGACCGCGCGCTCGCGGTGGCCGAATCCGTGACCGGCCGGCTGGCCGCGCTGGCCAACGGGCTGGTCTGGGAGCACTACCGGAAGGACTGGTCGGTCGACTGGGACTTCAACCGCGACGACAAGTCCGACATCTTCAGGCCCTGGGGTTTCCAGACCGGACACCTCACCGAATGGGCCAAGCTGCTGCTGCAGCTGGAGAGCCATCTCGCCGCCGAGGACCGCACGGCCGACTGGGCGCTGCCGCGCGCGCGCCACTTCTTCGAGACCGCCATGTTCCGCGGCTGGGACGTGGACAACGGCGGCCTGATCTATGGCTTCGCCCCCGACGGCGCGGCGTACGACGGCGACAAGTATTTCTGGGTGCAGGCCGAGAGCTTCGCCGCGGCCGCCCTGCTCGCGGTGCGGACCGGCGAGACCGGCTACTGGGACTGGTACGACAGCATCTGGACCTACAGCTGGACGCACTTCGTCGATCACCGCCACGGCGCCTGGTACCGCATCCTCACGCCGGAGAACCGGAAGCTCAGCGACGAGAAGAGCCCCGCCGGCAAGACCGATTACCACACGATGGGCGCCTGCTACGACGTGCTCAAGGCGCTGCGCGCCTGAAGAAAGCCTGCTCTTTCGTGGAACACCGCGGAACCGGCTCTGCCGGGCCGCAGGTGTTGCCCCCGGAAGGGGGTTGGCGTAGCGACACGAAGTGCGCGCAGCCTGGGGGAGAGCCTAGTGCGCGCCGGCGGCGGCATCGCCACCTGCTCCACCCTTCTGAGGCCTCGCCAGCCACACCAGCGGGATCAGCAACAGGAACAGGATCGCCGACGCATAGAAGATGTCGTTGGTCGCCAGCATGTAGGACTGCTGGTCGACGATGCGATTGATCTGCCCCATCACCTGGTCGGTGCCGAAGCCGTTGGCGTTGAGCCCGGCCATCGTGCTCGTAGCCGCGTTGTTGCCCTGGTTGACCGTTTCGGCCAGCTGGGCGTGGTGCAGCGTCGCGCGGTTGTCCCACAGCGTGGTCGTGATCGAGGTGCCCATCGCGCCCGCGGTGATCCGCAGGAAGTTCGACAGCCCCGAGGCGGCCGGGATGCGGTCGGGCGTGAGGCCCGACAGCGTGATCGTCACCAGCGGGATGAAGAAGAACGCCATCGCGATGCCCTGGATGATCGTCGGGATGATGATCGTCACGAAGTCGGCCTGCGTGTTGAAGTTCGAACGCATCCACAGCACCAGCGCGAACACCAGGAACGAGAAGGTCGCGTAGCGGCGCGGGTCGATCTTGGCCACCGTGAGCCCAACCACCGGCGAGAAGAAGATGGCCAGCAGCCCCACGGGCGCCATGATCATCCCCGCCTGCGTGGCGGTGTAGCCCATCCACTGCTGAAGCCACAGCGGCAGCAGCACCACGTTGCCGAAGAAGAGGCCGTAGGCCACCGCCGTCGCCACCGCGCCCGACCAGAAGTTGCGGCGCTTGAAGAGCGACAGGTCGACCACCGGGTGCTTGTCGGTCAGCTCCCAGACGAGGAAGAACGCGAAGCCGACGACCGACACCACCGCCAGCGTCACGATCTGCGCGGAGTGGAACCAGTCGAGCTCCTTGCCCTTGTCGAGCATGAGCTGCAGCGAGCCCACCCACAGCACCAGCAGCGCGAGGCCGACGGCGTCGATGGGCACCTTGTGCGTGGCGCTCTCGCGCTTGTGGTACAGCGCCCAGGTGATGGCGGCCGCGACGATGCCCACCGGGATGTTGATGTAGAAGATCCACGGCCACGAGATGTTGTCGGTGATCCAGCCGCCGAGCAGCGGCCCCATCACCGGCGCGACCAGCGTGGTCATGGACCACATGGCCATCGCGAGGCCCGCCTTGGCGCGCGGATAGCTCGACAGCAGCAGCGCCTGCGACAGCGGGATCATCGGCCCCGCGACGAAGCCCTGCAGCGCGCGGAAGGCGATGAGCGTCGTCATGTTCGGCGCGAGGCCGCACAGCAGCGAGCTGATCATGAACAGGATCACGCTGGCCATGAACAGACGTACCTGTCCGAAGCGCTGCGTCATGAAGCCCGTGAGCGGCACCGCGATGGCGTTGGCCACCGCGAAGCTCGTGATGACCCAGGTGCCCTGCGTGGTGCTCACGCCCAGATCACCCGAGATGGCGGGCAGCGACACGTTCGCGATCGACGAGTCGAGCACGTTCATGAAGGTTGCCGCGGAGAGTGCAACCGTGCCCCAGACGCGGGCTGCGCCCTCGAGCGGCGGATGCGCAACGTATGCAGGAGCAGCGGTGGCCATGGGCGGAGCTGTTTACCTGTAGGACAAGAAGCGGAGGAAGGACGCGCGGGCGATCAGCCCGGCTGTCCCTGCACTGCCACCGAAGCGCCGCCCGATGACGACGCGGGACCCTTGGTCGCAGTAGCGGCGGTGGCCGGCGCGTTGCGTCCGAGGTTGGCGGCGATGATGCGCTCCACCTCGGCATCGGCGCCGCGGTCGAGCTGGCTGTAGACCTGCGTCTGCGTCAGCGCGGTGGCGCGCGGCGCGTCGGCGAGCATCTTGCCGGTCTTCTGCGAGATGTCGACCTCGGCATCCATCGACAGGCCGATGCGCAGCGGGTTCGCCTTGAGCTGCTCGGGGTCGAGCGCGATGCGCACGGGCACGCGCTGCACCACCTTGATCCAGTTGCCGGTGGCGTTCTGCGCGGGCAGCAGCGCGAACGCACTGCCGGTGCCCACGCCCAGGCCGGCGACCTTGCCGGAGTATTCGACCTTCTTGCCGTAGACGTCGGCCGTGAGCTTCACGGGCTGGTCGATGCGGATGTTGCGCAGCTGCACTTCCTTGAAGTTGGCGTCGACCCACAGCTGGTTGAGCGGCACGATCGACATCATCGGCGTGCCAGCCGAGACGCGCTGGCCGAGCTGCACCGTGCGCTTGGCGACGTAGCCGTCGACCGGCGCGGGCATGGCCACGCGCTGGGTGGCGAGGTAGGCCTCGCGCACCTTGGCGGCGGCGGCCAGCACGCTCGGGTGCTGGGACACGCTGGTGCCTTCGGTCAGCGACTGGTTGCTGACCAGCGCCTCGCGCGCTGCCGTCACGCCGGCCTGCGCGGCGGCGAGCTGGCTCTTGGCCGTGTCGAGCTGCGTCTCGGCGTGGTTGAGTTCTTCCTTCGACACGGCGCCGTTGCCCGACAGCGCGCGGCGGCGCTGCAGGTCGTCCTGCGCCTTGGCGATGTCGCTCTGCGCCTTGACGATGTCGGCCTGGCGCAGCGCGACCTGCGCGGCCAGCGACCCGTTGTTGGCGTACAGCGTGCGCGTCTGGCGCACGGTCTGCGCGAGTGCGGCCTCGGCCTGCTCCAGCGCCACCTTGGCGTCGGCCGGGTCGAGCTGCACCAGCGGCTGGCCGGCCTTCACGAAGTCGGTGTCGTCGGCGTTGATGGCCATCACCGTGCCGCCGATCTGCGGGGTGATCTGGATGACGTTGCCCTGCACGTAGGCGTTGTCGGTGTCCTCGTAGTGGCTGGCCACCAGCCATTCGTAGAGGCCCCAACCGCCGCCGGCGACGATCACCACCGCGGCGAGCGCGGTGAGTGCGCGGCGGCGCTTGCCGTTGCCGGCGGGCGCCTCGGGGGCGGCGGAAGCTGCGGCTGCAGCGGGCGTCGGAGTGTTGTTGTCGCTCATGATGAAGTTCTTTCCGAAGACGAAGGGGTCGGGCCGGGCTGTACCTGGGCTGTGCCGGTCAGTTCAGCGGGGCCGAGGGAGCCGATGCCGTGGCGGTGGCCGGGGGCTGCCAGCCGCCGCCCAGCGCGCGCGCCAGGCCCACCTGGGTGTCGAGCGCGCGGGCGGCGAGATCGACGGCCAGGCGGCGCTGCGCCAGCACGGAGGTTTCGGCGGTCAGCACGTTGAGGTAATTGCCGAGGCCCGCGCGGTAGCGCTGCACGGCGATGTCGTAGGCACCTTCGGCGGCCGTCTGCGCGGCGCGCTGCTCGGCCTGCTGGCGGGTGATCGACTGCGCGCTCGTGACCTGGTCGGCCGCGTCGCGCACCGCGTCGATCACGGTGGCGTTGTAGCTTTCGATGGCCACGTCGAGGTCGGCCGACTTGCCGCGCAGATTGGCGCGCAGCTTGCCGCCCTCGAAGATCGGCAGGCTGATGGCCGGGCCCACGCCCCACTGCTCGCTGCCCGACTTCAGCAGCTTGCCGAAGCCCAGGCTCTGGAAGCCCGCGAAGGCCGTGAGGTTCACGTTGGGATAGAAGAGCGTCTTCGCGTTGGCTACGTCGCTCGTGGCGGCCTCGACGCGCCAGCGCGCGGCGGCGATGTCGGCGCGACGGCCGAGCAGGTCGGCCGGGATGTTCGCCTGCAGCGCCATCGGCTTCACGCCCGCCAGCACCGGCGGCTTGAGCGAGGCGGTCACGTTCGGCTGGGCGACGAGCGCGTCGAGCGCGTGCTGCTGCAGCGCGATCTGCTCGTTGAGCGATTCGATCTGCTGGCGTGCCTCGGGCAGGCCGCCCTCGCTCTGGCGCAGTTCGAGGCGGGTGTCGAGGCCGGCGGAAACGCGGTCGCGCACCAGCTTCAGCGTTTCGTCGCGCTGGGCCAGCGTGCGCTGGGCAACGGTGAGCTGGTCGTTCAGGCGCGCCCACTGGAAGTAGCTGCGTGCCACGTTGCTCGCGAGCAGCACGCGGGCCGCGTCGGCGTCGGCGGCGGCGGCATTGGCGGCGCCGATGGCGGTGTCGAGCGCGGTGCGGTTCTTGCCGAAGAAGTCGAGCTCCCAGCTGGCGCTCAGCTGCAGCAGGCCGATGTTCTGCGTGGAGCCGCCCAGCGGCGCCGGGTAGATGTAGTTGCTGTTGAACTTCTGGCGGTTCAGGTCGAGGTCGCCCTTGACCTGCGGCTTGAGCGCCGCGCCCGCGATGTCGGCCGAAGCCTGCGCGCGCGCGAGGCGGGCCTGCGCGACCTGCAGGTTGGGATTGCCGGCCACCGCCTGGTCGATGAGCGAGTTGAGCTGCGAATCGCCGAAGGCGAGCCACCACTGGCCATCCAGGCGGGACACCGGGACCGCGGCGCTGTCGGGCGCGATGCCCAGCGACGACGCGTCGCGCAGCCTGGCCTGCGAGCCGATGCCGGCCATGTCGGCGCAGCCGGCGAGTGCGACCACCAGCAGTGCGGCGGCCACGACGGGAGTGCGACGCACGGCGCGCACGGCGAGGGAATCAGTCATTTTTATCTCCACGGGCCGCGAGGGCCTGGGCGTTGTCGAGGATGCGGCGCAGATAACCCTTGAGCTGCTCCCACTCCTCCATGGTGAAACCTGCGAGGTGCTCGTTCTGCACCCTGCTGAGCACGTGCGGCACTTCCTTGGCGGCAGCACGGCCTTCGTCGGTGAGCTCGATGTTGACCACGCGACGGTCTTCGAGCGAGCGCACGCGGCGGCACAGGCCCTTGGCCTCGAGGCGGTCGAGCAGGCGCGTCATGGCGCCGGTGTCGAGCTCGCAGGCGCGGGCCAGCTCGGCCACCGTGGTGGCGGCGCCGACGTGCAGCTTGTAGAGAGGCACCCACTGCGGATAGGTAGGACTGCCCGGCTCGCACATGCGGGTTTCGACCGACTGGCCGACCGCGGTGACGATGCGGCGCATCAGGTAGCCGATGCTGTCCTCTGCCCGGTAGGTTTCGGGGCTATAGAAAGCGACGGACGCACGACGCTCCTCGCCGGCGGGAACCGACGGGTCTTGAGGGGTGTTGGCATCGCTCATGGAGCAAATATTAGTTGCCTCGGCAATTATTGTCAAGGCTACCTTTGTAGAGGCAAGGGATCGGTAGAATCGGCGCATGGCTTCCACCCCACCGTCTTCCATGGCCAAGGGCTCGCCCCGATCGCTCTCGGGCCTGAGCCCTTTTCTTCGCCCGTACCGTGTGCAGATCGTGCTGGCGGGCCTGTTTCTGGTGCTGGCGGCGGTCACCACGCTGGCTTTTCCTATCGCCCTGCGCAGCCTGATTGACAACGGCCTCATCAGCTCCGACAAGGGCGCGCAGACCATGGCGCTGCGCGAGCACTTCGGCGCCCTCTTCGCCGTGGCCGTGGCGCTGGGCGTCTTCTCGGCGGCGCGCTTCTATACGGTGAGCTGGCTGGGCGAGCGCGTGACGGCCGACATCCGCAACGCCGTCTACGGCCACGTGCTCAAGCAGAGCCCCGTTTTCTTCGAGACCACGCAGACCGGCGAGGTGCTGTCGCGCCTGACGGCCGACACCACGCTGGTGCAGACGGTCGTCGGCTCCTCGCTGAGCATGGGCCTGCGCAATGCGGTGATGGGCGTGGGCGCCCTGGCCGTGCTGATCTGGACCAACCCCTACGTGATGGTGCAGGTGCTGGGCATCCTCGTGCTGGTGGTGCTGCCCAGCATGGTGTTCGGCCGCCGCGTGCGCAAGCTCTCGCGCGCCAGCCAGGATCGCGTGGCCGACTCGAGTGCCATTGCCGCCGAGGTGCTGAATGCCATTCCGGTGGTGCAGAGCTACACCGCCGAAGGCCGCGAGGCCGCGCGCTTCAGCGGCTCGACAGAGAACGCCTTCCGCACCGCCGTTCGCCGCACACGGGCGCGATCGGTGCTGGTGGCGTTCATCATCATCGCGACCTCGGCGGCGCTGCTCTGGGGCCTCTACCAGGGCACGCAGGCCGTCCTGCGCGGCGACATCACCGCCGGCCACCTGGGCCAGACCGTCGTCTATGTCGCCATCCTCGCCAGCGCGACCGCCGTGCTCGGCGAGGTGTACGGCGACCTGCTGCGCGCGGCCGGCGCGACCGAGCGGCTGATGGAGCTGCTGCATGCGCCCGCGGCCATCGTTTCGCCCGCGAACCCGGCGATTGCCCCCGTGCCGGTCGCGGGCAGTGCCATCAGGTTCGACGCGGTGACCTTCCACTACCCTTCCCGCCCCGGCACTCCGGCCTTGCGCGACTTCAGCCTCGACATCGCGCCGGGCGAAACCGTGGCGCTGGTCGGTTCGAGCGGCGCGGGCAAGAGCACCGTGTTCCAGCTGCTGCTGCGCTACTACGACCCGCAATCGGGCCGCTTGCTGCTCGATGGCGCGCCGCTGGCGTCCCTTGCCCTGCCCGAGCTGCGCACCCGTATCGGCCTCGTTCCGCAGGACGCCGTGATCTTCTCGGCCAGCGCGCTGGACAACATCCGCTACGGCCGCCCCGAAGCCACGACGGAAGAAGTGCAGGCCGCGGCTCGCGCCGCCTTCGCCCACGACTTCCTGCAGGCACTGCCCGAGGGCTACGACACCTTCCTCGGCGAGCGAGGCGTGCGCCTGTCGGGCGGCCAGCGCCAGCGCATCGCCATCGCGCGGGCGATCCTGAAGAACCCGCCGCTGCTGCTGCTCGACGAAGCCACGAGCGCGCTCGACGCGGAGAGCGAGCGCATGGTGCAGGCCGCACTCGAGTCGGCGATGGAGAACCGGACCACGCTGGTGATCGCGCACCGCCTGGCGACGGTGCAGAAGGCCGACCGCATCGTGGTGCTGGACCACGGCGGGATCGTCGAACAGGGAACGCACGCGACGCTGGTCGCGCAGGGCGGCGTGTATGCGCGGCTGGCCGCGCTCCAATTCACGGCCTGAACGGCCCCGCCCCTGGCCGGATTACTGCAGGGTTTCCTTCAACCCGGCCGGAATCGGCAGCGCCATCACCGGAATGCCTTCGTCGAGCAGCGCTTCCGTCTGCTCGGGCGTCGCCTGGCCGCGAATGCCGCGCTCCTTGGTCTCGCCGTAGTGCATCTTCCGGGCCTCGTCCGCGAAACGGTCGCCGACGTCCTCGGTCTTCGCCAGCACCTCGCGCACGGCGCGCATCCAGCGAGCTTCGGGCGAGATGTCGGCGGGAACGTTGGAAGAAGCAGCTGCTGCCGCGGGCGCAGGCGCGGCCGCCTCCTGCGGCGCCTTGGCATTGCCCAGGTTGAGGCGCGGAGCGCTCAGCAGCTTGACGATGCCGGTGTCGCCGCAGACCGGGCACTCGACCAAGCCTGAAGCCAGCTGGGTCTCGAAATCCTCGCTCGAGGCGAACCAGCCTTCGAAGCCGTGGCCGTGGGTGCAGCGGAGATCGAGAACCTTCATGCGCGGATTATCCCGCGCTGCCCTGAGCGGGCGCGGGCTGCCAATCCAGAGCCCATGCGCCTGAAAGGACGTTCTGCAGCCAGAGCGTGCAGGTCAGGGTCTTGGCGTCGGTGACCTTGCCTTCGCGGCACCAGCCTGACAGTTCGTCGGGCGTGGCCGTGAAAACGTCGAGGAACTCGCCGTGGTCGAGCTGCCGCTCGCCGAGCGAAAGGCCCCGCGCGAAGTAGATATGGATGATCTCGGTCGAGTAGGCCACCGCGAGGTGCATGGCACCGGCGTAAGCCCATTCGCGTGCCGTGTAGCCGGTCTCCTCGATCAGCTCGCGCCGGCCGCAGTCGAACGGGTCTTCACCCGCATCGAGCTTGCCCGCGGGAAACTCGATCATCACGTGGTCGACCGGGTAGCGGAACTGCCGCTCCAGCACGATGCGGCCGTCGTCCAGCAGCGGAATCACGACCACGGCGCCGGGATGCACCACGTACTCCCGCGTGGCGCTGTGGCCGTCGGGCAGGCGGATGGTGTCGCGCCGGGCCCGCAGGAACTTGCCCTCGAACAGCTCCTCGCGGCTCAGGAGCTCTTCCTTCAGGTGCGAATCGGTGGCGTCGGTGGGCTTGGTGGTCATGAGATCGTCTTCAGTGCCTGTGCTTCATCAGGTAGCGCCAGGTGAACCCCGGAAAGGCCAGCACGATGAACAGCGCGCCGGTCACCGCGTAGAACTCCCAGCCCTGAGCGGCGATCTGCCCTGCCCTGCGCTCGAACAGCAACCCGATGCCGCCGGCCAGAAAGTACAAGACCACCAGCTCGGCGAGGCGCACCGCGAGCGACTTGGGAGCAGTCGCCAGCGGCACGACGCCGAACAGGCGGTCGTTGAAGAACGGCAGGTTGGCGGCCACCAGGGCCACCAGCAATACGACCCAGACCGACGCGGTTTGCGACACCCGAGGCCGGCCGCGTCAGTGGGCCAGGGTTGCCACGATCGCGTCGTAGCACAGCGTCATCAGGCCGCCGGGCACGATGCCCAGGATCAGGATCAGCGCGCCATTGATCGTGAGCACGGTACGCACGTCGCGCGGCGCCGACACGGTGGTGGCCGTGACGGGTGCGTCGAAGTACATGACCTTGACCACGCGCAGGTAGTAGAACGCGCCGATCAGCGACATCATCACCGCGAACACGGCCAGGCCGATGTAGATGGCATGGCCCGAGGCGATCAGCGCCTGCAGCACGGCCAGCTTCGCGTAGAAGCCGACGAGCGGCGGCAGACCGGCCAGCGAGAACATCGCGATCGACATCACGCCGGCGTACAGCGGGCTGCGCTGGTTCAGGCCGGCCAGGTCGGTGATCTCTTCGCTCTCGAAGCCTTCGCGCGCCAGCAGCAGGATGATGCCGAAGCTCGCCAGCGTCGTCAGCACGTAGGTCACGATGTAGAACATCGCGGCACTGTAGGCGTACTGGGCGTTGTAGGTGCCCTGCTGGTCCGAGCCGGCGACCAGGCCGAGGAGCATGAAGCCCATCTGCGAGATCGTCGAGTAGGCCAGCATGCGCTTCAGGTTGCTCTGCGCGATGGCGGCCAGGTTGCCGACCAGCAGCGAGGCGATGGCCAGCACGGCGAGCATCTGCTGCCAGTCGATGGCCAGCGGCTGCAGTGCATCGACCAGCAGGCGGATGATGATCGCGAAGGCGGCCAGTTCGGGCGCCGCGCCGATCAGCAGCGTGACCGCCGTCGGTGCGCCCTGGTAGACGTCGGGCACCCACATGTGGAACGGAGCGGCACCCACCTTGAAGGCCAGGCCGGCAACGATGAACACGAGGCCGAACACCAGCACCTGGTGATTCACCTTGCCGCTCGCGATGGTCTTGAACACTTCGTTCACGTCGAGCGAGCCGGTCGCGCCGTACATCATCGACAGGCCATACAGCAGGAAGCCGCTGGCCATGGCGCCGAGCACGAAGTACTTCATGGCCGCTTCGCTGGCCACCGCGTTGTCGCGGCGCAGCGCCACCAGCGCGTAGCTCGACAGCGTCAGCAGTTCGAGGCCCAGGTAGATCAGCAGGAAGTTGCTGCCCGAGATCATCACGAACATGCCCAGCAGCGCGAACATGCTGATGGTGAACAGTTCGCCGCCGCGCAGCATCTCGCGGTCGGCCGCGTAGGGACGACCGTAGACCAGCGTGACCATCAGGGCGACGGTGGCGAAGCACTTGAGCCAGTTGCCCATCGGGTCGCTGACGACCATGCCGCCGAAGCCGTAGATGGTCTTGGCTTCCGCGGCCTGCAGGCCCGACAGCACGGCGACCACGGCCAGCGTGAGCAGCGTGAGCACATAGGTGCGGGTACGGCGGGCGCTCGTGTCCGACAGGTCGACCAGCGCAATGATGCAGGCCATGACCAGCAACACGATTTCGGGGTAGATCGTGACCCAGCTGAGTTTGTCAATCATCTCGTTCTCTTCTTCAGCGTGGCATCAGGAAGGCAGCTTCGAAACTGCCACGTGGCGCAGGAGCTCGGTCACGGAAGCGTCCATCGCGTCGGTGAACGGCTTCGGGAACAGGCCCATCCACAGCACGGCGATGGCCAGCAGTGCCAGCATCAGGAATTCGCGCGAATTGATGTCGCTGAGTTCCTTCACGTGGTCGTTGCCGACCGGGCCCAGATACACGCGCTTGTACATCCACAGGGTATAGGCGGCGCCGAAGATCAGCGCGGTCGCTGCACCGAGGCCGATCCAGAAATTGGCCTTCACGGCACCCAGGATCACCATCCACTCGCCCACGAAACCGGCGGTGCCCGGCAGGCCGCAGTTGGCCATGGCGAACAGCAGCGCGAACGCGGCGAACTTGGGCATGGTGTTCACCACGCCGCCGTAGTCGGCGATCTGGCGCGAGTGCACGCGGTCGTACAGCACGCCGATGCCCAGGAACATGGCGCCCGACACGAAGCCGTGCGCAATCATCTGCACGATGCCGCCGGACACGCCGAGCTCGTTGAAGATGAAGAAGCCGAGCGTCACGAAGCCCATGTGGGCGACCGACGAGTAAGCCACCAGCTTCTTCATGTCCTGCTGCACCAGCGCCACCAGGCCGACGTAGATCACGGCGATCAGCGACAGCGCGATCATGAGCCAGGCCCATTCGTGCGAGGCGTCGGGTGCGATCGGCATCGAGAAGCGCAGGAAGCCGTAGGCGCCCAGCTTCAGCATGATCGCGGCCAGCACGGCGGAACCGCCCGTGGGCGCCTCGACGTGCACGTCGGGCAGCCAGGTGTGCACCGGCCACATCGGCACCTTCACCGCGAAGGCCGCGAAGAAGGCGAAGAACAGGAAGGTCTGCGCGGTCGAACCCAGCGGCAGCTTGTGCCACGACAGGATGTCGAAGCTGCCGCCCGACTTGTTGTACAGGTAGATCAGCGCCACCAGCATCAGCAGCGAGCCGAGCAAGGTGTAGAGGAAGAACTTGAAGGCCGCGTAGATCTTGTTCGGGCCGCCCCAGATACCGATGATCAGGTACATCGGGATCAGCGTGGCTTCGAAGAACACGTAGAACAGCACGCCGTCGAGCGCGGCGAACACGCCGATCATGAAGCCCGACAGGATCAGGAACGCGCCCATGTACTGGTTCACGCGCTCGGTGATCACTTCCCAGGCCGAGATCACCACGATGACCGTGATGAACGACGTCAGCAGCACCAGCCAGAGCGACAGGCCGTCGATCCCGAGGTGGTAGTTGACGTTGAAGCGCGAGATCCAGCCCGTCTTCTCGACGAACTGCATCGCGGCGGTGCCGTTCTGGAAGCGCGTGAACAGCGGCACCGTGACCAGGAAGCTCACGATGGCACCGACGAGCGCGACCCAGCGCACGCCCTTGGCGTGCTCGTCACGGCCAAACGCCAGCAGCACGGCGCCGAATGCGATCGGCACCCAGATGGCAAGGCTCAACAAACCCATTTTTCTTTTTCTCCAGCGCTAGGCTCAGCGTTTGAACCAGACGAAGTACGTCATCAGGATGAAGATGCCGAGCAGCATCGCGAAGGCGTAGTGGTAGATGTAGCCCGACTGCATCCAGCGCACCACGCCGGAGATACGACCCACCACCTTCCAGGAACCGTTCACCACGGCGCCGTCGATCAGGGCCTGGTCGCCGCCCTTCCACAGGCCGGTGCCCAGGGCACGCGTGGCGCGGGCGATGACGTTCTCGTTGAACCAGTCCATGTAGTACTTGTTCTCGAGCAGGCGGTAGATCGGGCCGAAGGCACGCTTGATCGCCGCCGGCAGCGCCGGGTTGATCATGTACATGTACCAGGACAGGACCACGCCAGCCAGCGCGAGCCAGAACGGAGCCGTCTGCAAGCCGTGGATGGCCATGGCCACCGGTCCGTGGAAGGCTTCTTCCAGCTCCTTCATGGCGTGGTGCTTCGCACCGTCCACGAAGATCGCGTTCTTGAAGAACTCGCCGAACAGCATCGGCTCGATCGTCATGAAGCCGATCACCACCGAGGGAATGGCCAGCAGCACCAGCGGCAGCCAGACGACCCAGGGCGACTCGTGCGGCTTGTGGTCGTGGTGACCATGGCCGTGATCGTCGTGACCGTGATGGTCGTCATGGTGCGCGTCGGGGTTCTGGTCGTAGCGTTCCTTGCCATGGAAGACCAGGAAGTACATGCGGAACGAATAGAACGCAGTGATGAACACGCCGGCCAGCACCGCGTAGTAGGCGAAGTTCGCGCCCCACAGGTGGCTCTCGTGCACCGCCTCGATGATGCTGTCCTTCGAGTAGAAGCCGGCGAAGAACGGCGTGCCGATCAGCGCGAGCGAACCCAGCAGCGAGGTGATCCAGGTGATCGGCATGTACTTGCGCACGCCACCCATCCAGCGGATGTCCTGGTTGTGATGCATGCCGATGATGACCGAGCCGGCACCGAGGAACAGCAGCGCCTTGAAGAACGCGTGCGTCATCAGGTGGAACACCGCGACCGAGTAGGCCGAGGCGCCCAGCGCCACAGTCATGTAGCCGAGCTGCGACAGCGTCGAGTACGCGACCACGCGCTTGATGTCGTTCTGGATGATGCCCAGGAAGCCCATGAACAGCGCGGTGATGGCACCGATCACGAGGATGAAGCTCAGGGCGGTGTCGCTCAGCTCGAACAGCGGCGACATGCGCGCCACCATGAAGATGCCGGCCGTCACCATCGTTGCTGCGTGGATCAGCGCCGAGATGGGGGTCGGGCCTTCCATCGAGTCGGGCAGCCACACGTGCAGCGGGAACTGGGCGCTCTTGCCCATCGCGCCGATGAACAGGCAGATGCAGATCACCGTGATGAGCATCCACTCGGTGCCCGGGAAGGTGATACCGGCCAGCGTGCCCGCCTTGGCGAATGCCTCGGTGTAGTTGAGCGTGCCGGCGTAGGCGGCGATCAGGCCGATGCCGAGGATGAAACCGAAGTCGCCCACGCGGTTGACCAGGAAGGCCTTCATGTTCGCGAAGATCGCGGTCGGCTTGTTGAACCAGAAGCCGATCAGCAGGTACGACACCAGGCCCACCGCTTCCCAGCCGAAGAACAGCTGGAGCATGTTGTTGCTCATGACGAGCATCAGCATCGAGAAGGTGAACAGCGAGATGTACGCGAAGAAACGGTTGTAGCCGTCGTCCTCTTCCATGTAGCCGATGGTGTAGATGTGGACCATCAGCGACACGAAGGTCACGACGCACATCATCATGGCTGTGAGGCCGTCGACCATGAAGCCGACTTCCATCTTCAGGCCGCCGACCACCATCCATTCGTAGATGGTCTCGTTGAAGCGGGCGCCGTCGGCGATCACGCTCTTGAGCGTCATCGCCGAGATGATGAAGGCGACCAGCACGCCGAGGATGGTCAGCGAGTGCGTGACCTTGCGGCCGATGTGATTGCCGCCGAACTTGGTGCCGAACACGCCGGCAAGGGCTGCGCCGACCAGGGGTGCCAGCGGCACGGCCAGCAGTGTGGATGCGGAAAGGGTTGCGCTCATGTTGCTGTCAACCCTTGAGCGAGTTGAGTTCGTCGACGTTGATGTTCGACCTGTTGCGGAACAGCAGGACCAGCAGTGCCAGCCCGATGGCCGACTCGGCCGCGGCCACCGTCAGGATGAAGAACACGAAGATCTGGCCGTGCATGTCGCCCAGGAAGTGCGAGAAGGCCACGAAGTTCATGTTGACGGCGAGAAGCATCAGCTCGATGGCCATCAGCAGGACGATCAGGTTCTTGCGGTTCAGGAAGATGCCGATCACGGACAGCGCGAAAAGCATCGCGCCGAGCGAAAGAAAGTGTCCGAGCGTGAGCGTCATGCCTTGTTTTCCTTTGCAGCGTCCGCAGCTGCTGCTTCAGCCGCAACGGGTTCGGCCGCACGCGTCGCCGGCATCTGCACGATGCGCACGCGGTCGCGGGCCTTCACGCGAACCTGGTCGGCCGGGTTGACGTACTTGCTGTCCTTGCGGGTGCGCAGCGTCAGGGCGATGGCGGCCACGATGGCCACGAGCAGGATGACCGCGGCGATTTCCAGCGGGTAGAGATATTCGGAGTAGAGCAGCTTGCCCAGTTCGAGCGTATTGGAAGTGTTGGCCGCCGCACCGGCAACGGCGCGCGGTGCCTCGCCCAGGCGGAAGCCGCCCATGAGCACGGCCGCCATCTCGAGCGCGATCAGCGCACCCACGCCCGCCGCCAGCGGGAAGTGCTTCCAGAAGCCCTCCCGCAAGCTGTCGACGTTTATGTCCAGCATCATCACCACGAACAGGAACAGCACCATCACGGCGCCCACATACACGAGCACGAGCGAGATCGCGAGGAACTCGGCGCGCAGCAGCAGCCAGATGGCCGATGCCTGGAAGAAGGCCAGAACCAGGTACAGCGCGGCGTACACGGGGTTGCGGGCGGTGATGACGCGGAATGCTGCGAACAGCAGCACCACGGCAAACAGATAGAACAGACCGGTCTTGACGTCCATTGGAATTCGAATTGGTACGGGTTTCGGGCTGAACCGGGTCAGCGGTACTTGGCGTCGGCCGCCTTGTTCGCTGCGATTTCCTTCTCGTAGCGGTCGCCAACGGCCAGCAGCATGTCCTTGGTGAAGTACAGGTCGCCGCGCTTTTCGCCGTGGTACTCGAAGATGTGCGTCTCGACGATCGAGTCGACCGGGCAGCTTTCTTCGCAGAAGCCGCAGAAGATGCACTTGGTCAGGTCGATGTCGTAGCGCGTCGTGCGGCGCGAGCCGTCGTCGCGCACGTCCGATTCGATGGTGATGGCCAGCGCCGGGCAGACGGCCTCGCAGAGCTTGCAGGCGATGCAGCGTTCTTCGCCGTTCTCATAGCGGCGCAGAGCGTGCAGGCCGCGGAAGCGCGGCGACAGCGGCGTCTTCTCTTCGGGGAACTGCACCGTGATCTTGCGGGCGAAGGCGTACTTGCCGGTGATGGCCAGGCCCTTGAACAGCTCGAACAGCATGAAGCTGCTCAGGAAGTCCTTGAGCGAGAAAGGCGCAGATGGTGTTGCGGTGTGCGCGGCAGACATGATGTTGGCGCTCCCTGTTATTTCCAGATGTTGAACGGCGTCTGCATCCAGCCACCGACCACGACCAGCCACACGAGCGTGACGGGAATGAAGATCTTCCAGCCCAGACGCATGATCTGGTCATAGCGGAAGCGCGGGAACGTCGAACGCACCCACAGGAACATGGTGACCACGCAGAAGGTCTTGAGGCCCAGCCAGATCCAGCCCGGGATGAAGCTCAGGAACTCGAACGGCGGCAGCCATCCGCCAAGGAACAGCACCACGGTCAGGATCGAGACGAGCCACATGTTGGCGTACTCGGCCAGGAAGAACATCGCGAAGCTCATGCCCGAGTACTCGATCATGTGGCCGGCCACGATTTCGGATTCGCCTTCCACCACGTCGAAGGGGTGGCGGTTGGTTTCGGCAAGGCCCGAAATGAAGTAGACGACGAAGATCGGCAGCAGCGGCAGCCAGTTCCACGACAGGAAGCCGACGCCCATGTTGGCGAACATGCCCTTGCCCTGCACGTTGACGATTTCCGTCATGTTCAGGCTGCCGGTGACCATCAGCACCACGACGAAGCAGAAGCCCATCGCGATTTCGTAGCTCACCATCTGTGCCGAGGCGCGCAGCGCGCCCAGGAAGGCGTACTTCGAGTTCGATGCCCAGCCGGCGATGATCACGCCGTACACCTCGAGCGAGGTGATGGCCATCACGAACAGCAGGCCGGCGTTGATGTTCGCCAGCGCCACATCGGGACCGAAGGGAATCACGGCCCACGCGGCCAGCGCCGGCATGATGGTCATGATCGGGCCGAGCAGGAACAGGCCCTTGTTGGCGACCGTCGGAAGAATGATTTCCTTGGTCATCAGCTTGAGCGCGTCGGCGATCGGCTGGAGCAGGCCAAGCGGTCCGATGCGGTTCGGGCCGATGCGGATCTGCGTGAAGCCGATGGCCTTGCGCTCCCACAGCGTGAGGTACGCCACGGCCAGCATCAGCGGAATGACGACGACGATGATCTTGATCAGCGTCCAGACCACCGGCCAGACCACGCCGGTCCACCAGCCTGCGGCAACCAGCCCTTGGCCGAAGCCATGAATGGTGTCGACGATCATGCCAGTGCCTCCTCGGCACGAGCCGACACGTTCGAACCGGCCGATGCGTTGCGTGCGTCGGCGGTCAGTTGCAGCGACGGTGCGCGACGCACGATCGAATCCAGTTGGTAGATGCTCGCGACCACGGGTGCGGCAACCGCGCCGTTCGAAGCGGCGGCATTCGCGGACGTGGCATTGCTCAGCGCATTCGCCGGCACCGCGCCCTTGTCACCCACGGTGGCCAGCACTTCGGCGGTCGATTCGAACGCGAAGCCGGGCAGGCCCAGCAGGTTGGCCAGCACGCGCAGCACCTTCCAGGCCGGACGCGTTTCGCCCTGCGGCTTCACGACGGCGTGGAAACCTTGCAGGCGGCCTTCGGCATTGACGAAGGTGCCAGGGGTTTCGGTGAACGGTGCGATCGGCAGCAGCACGTCGCTGAATTCGAGGTTGGCCTTGAAGGGGCTCAGCGTGACGACCATCTGCGCATTGCCGATGACATCGGCGGCGGCAGTACCTGCGGCCGAGTCGAACACCGGCTCGGTGTTCAGCAGCAGCACGGCCTTCAGGCCGGAGCCGGCGGCGAGCATGCGGCCGGCATCGAGGCCGCCGTTCTTCGGGAATGCGCCGACGATCTGCGCGCCCACGGTGTTGGCGGCTTCGGTCAGGTAGCCGACGGTGGCGCCGGTCTGCGCGCCGATCCAGTTGGCCAGCGCCAGCAGGCTGCTCGCCTGGGCGTGGTGCGCGGCGGCGTTGCCGAGCAGGATGGCCTTGCGCTCGCCGCTCAGCAGCGAGGCGGCGATCGCCTTCGCGGTGGCATCAGGTGCGTTCTTCGGTGCCAGCGGCGCAGCTGCACCGTTGGTCTCGCCGATGGCGGCGGCCACTGCTGCGAGTGCTTCGACCCACTGGCCGGCTTCGACGATGGACGACTGCGCCACGTTGATGGCCCAGGCGTCGCGGTCGGCCATCAGGCTTGCCGACGTGATCACCGACAGCGCGGCGCCCTTGCGCACGGCCTGGCGGATGCGTTGCGCGAACAGCGGGTGTTCCTTGCGCAGGTTCGAGCCCACGACCAGCGCGCGCTGCACTTGCGTGAGCGAGGCGATCGAGGTGCCGAGCCAGCGCACGCCTTCGAAGGCCGAGAATTCGGCGTTGCGCAGGCGGTAGTCGATGTTGTCGCTGCCGAGCTCACGCGTGAGCATGGTGGCGAGCTGCAGCTCTTCGAGCGTGCTGTGCGGGCTGACCAGCGTACCGATGCTCTGCGCGCCGTGATCGGCCTTGATCTGCTTCAGGCCATTGGCGACGTACTCGAGCGCCGTCTGCCAGTCGACCTGCTGCCACTGGCCGCCCTGCTTCAGCATGGGCTGCGTCAGGCGTTCCGGGCCGTTGAGGGCTTCGTACGAGAAGCGGTCGCGGTCGGCGATCCAGCATTCGTTGACGTCTTCGTTCTCGAGCGGCACCACGCGCATCACGCGGTTGTTCTTGACCTGGACGATCAGGTTGGCGCCGGTCGAATCGTGCGGGCTCACCGACTTGCGGCGCGACAGTTCCCAGGTGCGGGCACTGTAGCGGAAGGGCTTGCTCGTGAGCGCGCCGACCGGGCAGATGTCGATCATGTTGCCCGAGAGCTCGGAGTCGACCGAGTCGCCCACGAAGGTTTCGATTTCGGAGTGCTCGCCGCGGTTCGACATGCCGAGCTCCATCACGCCGGCCACTTCCTGGCCGAAGCGGACGCAGCGCGTGCAGTGGATGCAGCGGCTCATCTCTTCCATGCTGATCAACGGGCCGACGTCCTTGTGGAAGACGACGCGCTTTTCCTCTTCGTAGCGCGAAGAGGAACCGCCGTAGCCGACGGCCAGATCCTGCAGCTGGCATTCGCCGCCCTGGTCGCAGATCGGGCAATCCAGCGGGTGGTTGATCAGGAGGAACTCCATGACCGACTGCTGCGCCTTGATGGCCTTCTCGCTCTTGGTGCGGACGATCATGCCCTGCGTGACGGGCGTGGCGCAGGCCGGCATCGGCTTGGGCGCCTTTTCCACGTCCACGAGGCACATGCGGCAGTTGGCCGCGATGCTCAGTTTCTTGTGATAGCAGAAGTGCGGGATGTACGTGCCGGCCTTGTCGGCCGCATGCATGACCATGCTGCCTTCGGCGACTTCGACCTTCTTGCCGTCGAGTTCGATTTCAACCATATGTGTGTTTCTCGCGCTCAGGCCTTGACGGGCGCTTTCGGTACGTAGCCCGGGATCAGGGCCTCGAACTCGTGACGGAAATGCTTGATCATGGCGCGCACCGGCATCGCCGCCGCGTCGCCGAGGGCGCAGATCGTGCGACCCTGGATGTTGTCGGCCACCGAGTTCAGCAGGTCCATGTCGGACGCCCTGCCCTGCCCGTTGTGGATGCGGTCCACCACGCGGTAGAGCCAGCCCGTGCCTTCGCGGCAGGGCGTGCACTGGCCGCAGGACTCATGCATGTAGAAGTACGACAGGCGGCGCAGCGACTCGACCATCGAGCGGCTGTCGTCCATGACGATGACCGCGCCCGAGCCCAGCATCGAGCCGGCCTTGGAGATGGAGTCGTAGTCCATCGTGCAGTCCATCATGATCGACGCAGGCAGCACCGGGGCAGACGAACCACCGGGAATCACCGCCTTCAGCGTGCGGCCCTTGCGCACGCCACCGGCCAGCTCGAGGAGCTTGGAGAACGGGGTGCCCATCGGGACTTCGTAGTTGCCGGGCAGCTCGACGTCACCGCTCACCGAGTAGATCTTGGTGCCGCCGTTGTTCGGCTTGCCGCACTCAAGGTATGCCTGGCCACCGTTGCGGATGATCCAGGGCACCGCCGCGAAGGTCTCGGTGTTGTTGATGGTGGTCGGCTTGCCGTACAGGCCGAAGCTCGCCGGGAACGGCGGCTTGAAGCGCGGCTGGCCCTTCTTGCCTTCGAGCGATTCGAGCAGCGCGGTTTCCTCGCCGCAGATGTAGGCGCCGAAGCCATGAGCCGCGTGCAACTGGAAGTTGTACGTGCTGCCCATGATCTTGTCGCCGAGGTAGCCGGCGGCGCGCGCTTCTTCAAGCGCTTCCTCGAAGCGATCGTAGGTCTGGAAGATCTCGCCGTGGATGTAGTTGTAGCCCACGCTGATGCCCATCGCGTATGCGGCGATGGCCATGCCTTCGATCACGATGTGCGGGTTGAACTGCAGGATGTCGCGGTCCTTGCACGTACCCGGCTCGCCTTCGTCCGAATTGCAGACAAGGTACTTCTGGCCCGGGAACTGGCGAGGCATGAAGCTCCACTTCAGGCCCGTCGGGAAACCGGCGCCGCCGCGGCCGCGCAGGCCCGAGGCCTTGACTTCGGCAATCACCTGGTCGGGCGTGAGGCCCTCGGTGAGGATCTTGCGCAGGGCCTGGTAGCCGCCGCGCGCCTCGTAATCAGCCAGGCGCCAGTTGGTGCCATCGAGGCCCGCGTAGATCTGCGGCTCGATGTGGCGGTCGTGGAAACAGGTCTGGACACCCGTCGCCTGGAACTGCTGGAGCACTTGTTCGGGTGACATCAGGAAGCCTCCCCCTTGGTGGCCGGCGCGGCGTTGCGCAGGCCGTCGACCAGCTGGTCGAGCTTCTCGTTGCTCATGAAGCTGCACATCGTGCGGTCGTTGACCAGCATCACGGGCGAATCGGCGCAGGCGCCGAGGCATTCGCTCTGCTGCAGCGTGAACAGGCCGTCGGCCGTGGTCTCGCCCATCTTGATGCCGAGCTTCTTCTCGAGATGCACGAGGGCGGTGACTCCATCGCGCAGCTGGCAAGGCAGGTTGGTGCACACGTTGAGCTTGAACTTGCCCACCGGATGCTGGTTGTACATGTTGTAGAAGGTCGTCACCTCGTGCACGGCGATGGGCGCCATGCCGAGGTAGTCGGCGATCTCGCGCTCGCGCTGCAGGCTGACGTAGCCCTCGTCCTGCTGGACGATGGACAGGCAGGCCATCACGGCCGACTGCTTGCCCGCTTCGGGGTACTTCGCCACCTCGCGCGCAAAGCGCTCGAGGATCGCAGGCTCCAGAGGGGCAGAAGGCGCCGAGGGCGCCGTGTCATGGTGGTGGGTCGAGGAAGTCATTCGCTCTTTCTCACCTGTCGATCTCGCCGAACACGATGTCCATCGTGCCGATCACCGCGACAGCGTCGGCGATCATGTGACCGCGCGACATTTCGTCGAGGGCGGCGAGGTGCGGGAAACCAGGGGCGCGGATCTTCAAGCGGTACGGCTTGTTGGCGCCGTCGCTCACGAGATAGATGCCGAACTCGCCCTTCGGATGCTCGACGGCGGCATACGCCTCGCCTTCGGGCACATGGAAGCCTTCGGTGAAGAGCTTGAAATGGTGGATCAGCTCCTCCATGTTCGCCTTCATCGATTCGCGCGCAGGCGCGGCGACCTTGTGGTTGTCGGTGATGACAGGACCGGGGTTGGCGCGCAGCCAGGCCGAGCACTGCTGGATGATCCGGTTGGCCTGGCGCATCTCTTCGACGCGAACCAGGTAGCGGTCGTAGCAGTCGCCGGTCTTGCCGACGGGCACGTCGAACTGCATGCGGTCGTAGACGTCGTAGGGCTGCTTCTTGCGCAGGTCCCATTCGATGCCCGAGCCACGCAGCATGGGGCCGGTGAAGCCGAGGTTCAGCGCGCGCTCCGGCGAGACCACGCCGATGCCCACGGTGCGCTGCTTCCAGATGCGGTTGTCGGTGAGCAGCGTCTCGTACTCGTCGACCATCTTCGGGAAGCGCTTGCAGAAGTCGTCGACGAAGTCGAGCAGCGAGCCCTGGCGGTTCTCGTTGAGCTTCTCGATGGCCTTCGCGTTCTTGACCTTGCTGACCTTGTACTGCGGCATCGCATCCGGCAGGTCGCGGTACACGCCGCCCGGACGGAAGTACGCCGCGTGCATGCGCGCGCCGGAGACGGCCTCGTACATGTCGAACAGGTCTTCGCGCTCGCGGAAGCAGTAGATGAGCATGTTCATCGCACCGCAGTCCAGGCCGTGAGCACCGAGCCACAGCAGGTGATTCAGCAGGCGGGTGATCTCGGCGAACATCACGCGGATGTATTGCGCGCGCTCCGGCACCTCGAGGCCCAGCATCCGCTCGATGGCGAGGCAGTAGGCGTGCTCGTTGCTCATCATCGACACGTAGTCGAGACGGTCCATGTACGGCAGCGACTGGATGAAGGTGCGCGATTCGGCGAGCTTCTCGGTGGCGCGGTGCAGCAGGCCGATGTGGGGGTCGGCACGCTGGATCACTTCACCGTCCAGCTCGAGCACGAGGCGCAGCACGCCGTGCGCTGCCGGGTGCTGGGGACCGAAGTTGAGTGTGTAGTTCTTGATTTCGGCCATATCAGTCAGTGCAAACCGCCGCCGTAGTTGTCTTCGCGGATCACGCGCGGGGTGATTTCGCGCGGCTCGATGGAAACCGGCTGGTAGACCACGCGCTTCTGTTCTTCGTCGTAGCGCATCTCGACGTGACCCGACACCGGGAAGTCCTTGCGAAACGGATGGCCGATGAAGCCGTAGTCGGTCAGGATGCGGCGCAGGTCGTCATGACCTTCGAACACGATGCCGTAGAGGTCGAAGGCTTCGCGCTCGAACCAGGTGGCAGCATTCCAGACGGACTGCAGCGAGTCGACGACGGGGAAGTCATCGCTGTCCGCGAACACCTTGAGGCGCAGGCGCTGGTTGAGGCTCACAGACATCAGGTGGGAGACGACGCCGTAGCGCGCGCCCTGCCACTCGCCTTCGCGGTAGCTGGAGTAGTCCATGCCGCAGAGGTCGATCAGCTGCTCGAAGCGGCAGCCGGGCGCATCGCGCAGCAGCAAGGAGGCTTCGAGATAGTCGGCGGCGCCGACCACGACGGTCACTTCGCCGAGGGCAACGGTCACGCTCTTGGCCTTGGCGCCGAGAGTCTCGGCGACGGTGGCGCGCAGCACCTCCGGCGAAATTGCAAAGTCAGTCATCGTCGGCAATCCCTCAGGCGCGGGCAATGGTGTTGGTGCGGCGAATCTTCTGCTGCAACTGGATCACACCGTAGAGCAAGGCCTCGGCAGTGGGCGGGCAACCCGGAACATAGACGTCGACCGGCACGATGCGGTCGCAGCCGCGCACGACCGAATAGCTGTAGTGGTAGTAGCCACCGCCATTCGCGCACGAACCCATGGAGAGAACCCAGCGCGGCTCGGGCATCTGGTCGTAGACCTTGCGCAGAGCCGGAGCCATCTTGTTGCACAACGTGCCGGCCACGATCATCAGATCGGACTGGCGCGGGCTGGGGCGGAACAGCATGCCGAAGCGGTCGATGTCGTAGCGGGCGGCGCCCGCATGCATCATCTCCACCGCACAGCATGCAAGGCCGAAGGTCATCGGCCAGAGAGAACCAGTCTTCGCCCAGTTGACGACCGAATCGTAGGTCGTGGTGACGAAGCCTTCCTTGAGAACGCCTTCAATGGCCATCGTGTTTCTTCCTTGTCATTCCCAGTCGAGCGCACCCTTTTTCCACTCGTAGGCGAAGCCCACGACGAGGATGGCGAGAAAGATCATCATGGCCCAGAAGCCGACAGCACCAATCTCCTTGAGCGCAATGGCCCACGGAAAGAGAAAGGCAATCTCGAGATCGAACAGGATGAAGAGAATCGCAACGAGGTAATAGCGCACGTCGAACTTCATGCGCGCATCCTCGAAGGCTTCAAAGCCACACTCGTAGGGAGCGTTCTTTGCGGCGTCGGGCCTGTTGGGGCCGAGAATGTATCCGATGACCTGAGGGGCGACGCCTACGCCGACTCCGACCAGAATGAACAAAAGGACGGGGAGGTAGGAGTCGAGATTCATCGAGAGTTTTTCACCGCTTGCCACCGGCAGGAAGAACCTCTGGATGAGGTTTTCTGCCGATGAGATTTGGTGCGGTCGGCGAGACTCGAACTCGCACAGCTTTCGCCACTACCCCCTCAAGATAGCGTGTCTACCAATTTCACCACGACCGCGGTTTTTTCTGTTCGGATGGCATGAGGTACCTGCAAGAGGAATTTGGCTTTCCGAACAGATTTAGAGTTTACCCTGAAATGGAGCCATTTCTCACGGGCAACTCATGAAAACGAGTTGATTACTTGCTCGGAATCTGGCCCGCACCCGAAACAGGGGCTGCAGGAGCCGAAGCAGGAGCATTGGGAGCAGCAGCACCAGGAATTTCGTTGGCCGCACCGGAGGTCGGCGCAGCAGGCGCACCCACCGTTGCACGCTCCAGAAGACTGCCGCCGCCAGCGGGACGCGCGTGGCTGAAATAGGCAAGCAGCAGCGTGCATGCGAAGAACACGGCAGCGAGCACCGCCGTGGTGCGCGAGAGGAAGTTGGCACTGCCGCTGGCACCGAACAGGCTGCCCGCACTGCCGCTGCCGAAGGCCGCGCCCATGTCGGCGCCCTTGCCGTGCTGGATCAGGATCAGGCCGATCATTGCGAGGGCAGCCAGCATCTGCACGCCGACCAGAAGGTTGAGGACCAGGTTCATTCGTTCTTACTCCTAATTTGATGCAGCCGTTGCGCGTTCAGCGCGCAGCGGCGGAAATGATCTGCAGAAAGTCGGGCGCCTTGAGCGATGCGCCACCGATGAGGCCGCCGTCGATGTCGGCCTGTGCCAGCAGCTCGGCGGCATTCGCCGCATTCATGCTGCCGCCGTAGAGGATGCGGATGCCGGCGGCATGCTCGCTCGCCGCGTGATGCAGCTGTGCGCGCAGCACCGCGTGCACAGCCTGCGCCTGTTCAGGCGTGGCCGTCTTGCCCGTGCCGATGGCCCACACAGGCTCGTACGCCACGACGATCTCGCTGATGCAATGGCCGTTCACATGAATGACCGCAGCCAGCTGGCGCTTGACGACTTCTTCGGTCTGCCCTGCTTCGCGCTGTGCCAGCGTTTCGCCCACGCACACGATCGGCGTGATGCCGCCGGCCAGCGCCGCAGCCGTCTTGGCAGCGACCACATCGTCGGTCTCGCCGTGATACTGCCGGCGCTCCGAATGACCGACGATGGCATAGCGCACACCGAAGTCCTTCAGCATCGCGGCCGACTGCTCGCCGGTGAACGCACCTTGCGGATGCGCCGAAATGTCCTGCGCACCGAGCCCCAGCGCCGGCGAACCCGCCAGCAGCGATTGCAGTTGCGCGAAGTAAGGCGCGGGCGCGCACAGGGCCACGTCGCAAGCCGCCGGGCTTGCGGCCAGGCCCTGCTGCAGGGCCTTCACCAGCGCCTCGTTGGCAGCCAGGCTGCCGTTCATCTTCCAGTTGCCGGCGATCAGCTTCTTCTTGGTTGTCATCGCGTTCGTCTTCTCGTCACTCACCATGTCAGCACGATCTTGCCGATGTGCTGGTTCGATTCCATCAGCGCATGAGCCCGGGCCGCGCCGCTGGGCTCACCTGCTGCAGCAAAGGTGCTATGGATCACGGGCTTGATCGCGCCGCTTTCCAGCAGCGGCCAGACCTTCTCGCGCAACGCCTTGGCGATGGCACCCTTGAACGCCACCGGCCGCGGACGCAGCGTCGAGCCGGTGATCGTGAGCCGCCTGCGCAGCACGAGGCCCGCATTGATCTCGCTCTTCACGCCGCCCTGCACCGCGATGATGACCAGACGACCGTCTTCGGCCAGGCATTCGACCTCGCGCGCCACGTAATCGCCCGCAACCATGTCGAGCACCACGTCCACGCCCTTGCCACCAGTGAGCTTCTTCGCCTCTTCGACGAAGTCGCTCGTGCGGTAGTTGATGGCGTGGTCGGCGCCGAGCTTGAGGCAGGCTTCGCACTTGTCGTCGCTGCCGGCCGTGACGATCACGATGGCGCCGAGCGCCTTGGCGATCTGGATCGCCGTGACGCCGATGCCGCTCGAGCCGCCCTGGATCAGCAGCGTCTCGCCCTTCTGCAGGCGGCCGCGCTCGAACACGTTGCTCCAGACGGTGAAGAAGGTCTCGGGCAGCGACGCCGCCTCGAGATCGCTCCACCCCTTGGGCACGGGCAGGCACTGCGCCACGGGCGCCACGCACAGCTCGGCATAGCCGCCGCCGGCGATCAGCGCGCAGACGCGGTCGCCGACCTTGAAGCCCGCCTCGGCCAGCGCCGCGGCGTCGCCCGAGACGATCTCGCCAGCCACTTCGAGGCCTGGCAGATCGGACGCGCCCGGCGGCACGGGATAGTGCCCCTTGCGCTGCAACACGTCCGGACGATTGACGCCACTCGCCGCGACGCGGATCAGCAGCTCGCCTACGCCCGCCACAGGGTCGGGACGCTCGGCGACGCGCAGCACCTCGGGGGCGCCGTACGAAGTGATTTCAATGGCTTTCATGGTCTTTCGGCCTCCAACGCCCGCAGATGGGGCGAAGCTTGACGTTCAAAAGATAGCAGCGGCGGCCACAGGGACCGCCGTTGCGCCCTTCTTACTCCTGAGGCTCGCGCGGGGCCTGCTGCGGCTGCTCGCCGGCTGGGGCTTCGCTGCGCGGCTGCTGTTGCTGCTCGCCGTTGAAGCGCGGTGCGCGTTCGCCACGGTCGCCGCGATCACCACCACGGTCACCGCGATCGCCACGGTCGCCGCGTTCACGACGCTCGCCGCGGTCACCACGGTCTTCGCGGGGCGGGCGCTCGCTGTATTCCATGCCGGCCGGACGCTCGGTCAGGGCCTTCATGGACAGCTTGACGCGGCCCTTCTCATCCGTTTCCAGGACCTTGACCTTCACGATCTGGCCTTCGCTCAGATAGTCGGTCACCTTCTCGACGCGCTCGTGCGCGATCTGGCTGATGTGCAGCAGGCCGTCCTTGCCGGGCAGCAGGTTGATGAGCGCGCCGAAGTCCAGGATCTTGGTGACCGGGCCTTCGTAGACCTTGCCGATTTCGACTTCGGCCGTGATCTGCTCGATGCGCTTCTTGGCCAGCTCGGCCTTTTCCGGATCGGTCGAGGCGATGGTGATGGTGCCGTCTTCGTCGATGTTGATCGTCGTGCCGGTCTCTTCCTGCAGGCCGCGGATGACGGCGCCGCCCTTGCCGATCACGTCGCGGATCTTCTCGGGGTTGATCTTCAGCGTGGTCAGGCGCGGAGCGAACTGCGACACGTCGGCCTTGGCCTCGCCCATCGCTTCCTGCATCTTGCCGAGGATGTGCATGCGCGCTTCCTTGGCCTGTGCCAGTGCGACCTGCATGATTTCCTTGGTGATGCCCTGGATCTTGATGTCCATCTGCAAGGCGGTGATGCCGTTGGTCGTGCCGGCCACCTTGAAGTCCATGTCGCCCAGGTGATCTTCGTCGCCCAGGATGTCGGTCAGCACCGCGAAGCGGTTGTCTTCCTTGATCAGGCCCATGGCGATGCCTGCCACATGCGCCTTCATGGGCACGCCGGCGTCCATCATCGAGAGGCAGCCGCCGCACACCGATGCCATCGACGACGAGCCGTTCGACTCGGTGATTTCCGACACCACGCGAACCGTGTACGGGAACTCTTCCTTGTTCGGCAGCACGGCGACGAGCGCGCGCTTGGCCAGGCGGCCGTGGCCGATTTCGCGGCGCTTGGTCGAGCCCATGCGGCCCACTTCGCCGGTGGCAAAGGGAGGCATGTTGTAGTGGAACAGGAAGCGGTCTTCGTACTCGCCGGCCAGCGCGTCGATGCGCTGCGCGTCGCGTTCGGTGCCGAGCGTGGTGATGACCAGCGCCTGCGTTTCGCCGCGCGTGAACAGGGCCGAGCCGTGGGTGCGGGGCAGCACCGAGTTGCGGATCTCGATGGGGCGCACGGTGCGGGTGTCGCGGCCGTCGATGCGGGGTTCGCCCGACAGGATCTGGCTGCGCACGATCTTCGATTCGATGGCGAACAGCAGGTCGCTGACCTTGCCGGAGTCGAATTCGGCGCCTTCGGCCTTCAGGGCCTCGAGAACGCTGGCGTTGGCTTCGCGCAGGGCTTGCGTACGCGCCTGCTTGCTGCGGATCTGGTAGACGGCGCGCAGCTTGTCTTCGGCCAGGCCCTTGACCTTGGCGACGAAGGCTTCGTCTTCGGCGGGCGCCTGCCAGTCCCACACGGGCTTGCCGGCGTCGCGCACGAGTTCATGGATCGCGTTGATGGCGATGTTGGCCTGCTCGTGGCCGAACACCACGCCGCCCAGCATGATTTCTTCGCTGAGCTGCAGGGCTTCGGATTCGACCATCAGCACGGCGGCTTGCGTACCGGCGACGACGAGGTCCATCTGCGAATCCTTGCGGGCGGTCTGGCCCGGATTCAGCACGTACTGGCCGTTGATGTAGCCCACGCGGGCGGCACCGATCGGGCCGTTGAACGGCACGCCGGAGATCGACAGCGCGGCGCTCACGCCGATCATGGCGGCGATGTCGGCGTCGACTTCGGGGTTCAGCGAGATCGTGTGGATGACCACATGCACTTCGTTCAGGAAGCCTTCGGGGAACAGCGGGCGGATCGGGCGATCGATCAGGCGGCTGGTCAGCGTTTCGTGTTCGCTGGGCTTGGCTTCGCGCTTGAAGAAGCTGCCGGGGATCTTGCCGGCGGCGTAGGTCTTCTCGATGTAGTCGACGGTTAGCGGGAAGAAGTCCTGGCCGGGCTTGGCCGACTTGGAGGCGACCACGGTCGCGAGGATGACGGTGCCGTCGATGTCGACGAGCACTGCACCGCTGGCCTGGCGGGCGATTTCGCCCGTTTCCATGACCACGGTCTTGTCGCCCCATTGGAACGACTTGGTGACTTTGTTGAAGAGGCTCATGTTTTGCTCCTGTTTTGATAGCGAACTACACGGAGTCCGCAGGTGACGGAGGCTTCTCAGAACACGATGCCATTCCAGCGAAGCTCGGGGAGAACTTCATTGGAATGACACAGCTTCGCTCTGTTTGGGCACTCCGAAAGTGGATCGCGAAGTAAAAAACGCCTGAGCTAGCGGACTAACCCAGGCGTTTTTTCATGCGATTTGGATTACTTGCGCAGACCCAGCTTGGCGATCAGCGCGGTGTAACGGTCGGCGTCCTTGGACTTGAGGTAGTCGAGGAGCTTGCGACGGCGGCTCACCATGCGCAGCAGGCCGCGACGACCGTGGTGGTCCTTGGCGTGCGTCTTGAAGTGGGGGGTGAGCTCGTTGATGCGGGCGGTCAGCAGTGCGACTTGCACTTCGGGGCTGCCGGTGTCGTTGGCGGCGCGGGCGTTGTCCTTGACAACTTCGGCCTTGATGGAGGCTGCGATCATGTTGATTTCCTTGTTCCGGGATGTTTGACTTGCGGCGGGGACTGGAACTGCCCTCGCCGTGCGCCTTGCGGCATGCAAAGCCTTGGGATTATAGCCCGACCGCCCTTCCCGGGCTTTTCGCCCCCTTGGAAGGCCCGGAAGGCCTTCCGTCGAGCGACGCCAGCCCCACCGCACCCAGCACGCAGGCGGCCCCGCCGATCTGGCCCGGGCTGATGCTTTCGCCCAGCCAGAGCGCCGCCAGCACCAGCGCCGAAACCGGCAGCACGGCGGTGAAAAGCGCCGCCTCGGCCCCATTCAGCCGGGAAGATCCGGCGAACCACAGCACGAAGCCCAGCACCGTGGGCACCAGCGCGTAGTAGGCGACACCGGCCAGGGCGTCCGCAGGCAGGGGCTGCACCCAGGCCCGCTCGAACAGGGCGGGCACCAGCGACAGCAGCAGCCCGAAAGCCGTCATCAGCGTGGACAGCGCCAGCGGACTCACCGGCACCCGCAGCCGCTTGTTGAGCAGGATGAACATCGCCTCGCAGACCACGGCGCCCAGCACCAGCAGGTTGCCGATCAGCGCCGCAGGGGATTTCGAGTCCCCTGCCGAAACCGCCCCCGCCCCAGGCCAGCTGATCGCCAGCACCCCAGCCGTCGCCAGCACGATGCTGCCCACCAGATACCGCCCCGGCCGCTCGCGCAGCGCGATCACCGCCACCAGTGCCGCCACCGCCGGCAAGGTGCCCGCCACCACGCCCGCGCTGGCAGCCGGCGCCCAGCGCACGCCGAGGATCAACAGCACGGTGTAGCCCACGCTTCCCAGCCCGGCCTGGCACACCAGCAGCGCCAGGTCGCGCCGATCGGGCCTCGGCCACGGCGTTCGGGTCAGCCGCAGCAGCACCAGGAACACCGGCAGCGCCAGCGCGAAGCGCAGCGCGGTCGCGGTGAAAGGCGGCAGCCCCGCCGCGATGACCTTGCTGGCCACCACCGTGCTCCCGACCGTGACCATTGCCAGCGCGCAAAGCGCCATGCCTTTCAACCGTTGCGACGACATCCCGGGCCTTTCCGAAAAGAAAACCCGAGCTTCGCGGCCCCTGCGCGCCGCGTATTGAACGAAATTGCAGCCGGCGGACTACTTCTGCCGCGCCAGCCAGTCGCGCAGCCGCTCCACGCCCTTCACCAGCCGCTGCGGGTCCTTCGAGGCGAAGCACCAGCGCAGCCAGCCCTGCGCCTCGGGCGCGAAGGCATTGCCCGGCGCGAGCCCCAGGCCCGCCTCGGCCACCAGCCGCTTGGCCACCTCGAGCGAATCGCCGAAGCCTTCCAGACGGAAGAAGGCGTACATGCCGCCCTTGGCCGGCGCCACCTGCACGCCTGGCAGCGCAGCCAGCAGCGGCACCAGCGTGTCGCGGCACTGCTTGAGGTGCGCCACCACGCGCGGCGTGATCTCGGCCGTGTGCTCGATGGCGGCGATGGCGGCGCGTTGCGTGAACACACTGGCGCACGAGGTGTTGAACTCGATCAGCTTGCCGATGCCGTCCACCATCGAGGGCGGCAGCACCAGCCAGCCCAGGCGCCAGCCGGTCATCAGGAAGCTCTTGGAGAAGCTGTGCGTGACCACCAGGCGGTCATCGGGCTTCGAGATGTCGAGGAAGCTCGGCGCGCAGGCGTTGGGCGTGGGCTCGAAGTAGAGCCGCTCGTACACCTCGTCGGCCAGGATCCAGGTGCCGGTCTGGCGGCAGTGATCGAGCACGGCCTGCTGCTCCTCGCGGGTCATGGTCCAGCCCGTGGGATTGTTCGGCGCGTTGACGATCAGCAGCTTCGTCTTCGACGTGACCGCCGCGCGCAGCGCCGGCAGGTCGAGCGTCCACTGGCCATTCACCGGCACCAGCGGCAGCGTGCGCACGTGCGCGCCCATGATGGCGGGCTGCGCCGTCAGGTTGGGCCACACGGGCGTGACGGCGACCACGTCGTCGCCCGCGTCGACCAGCGCCTGCACGGCGAGCATCAACGCGCTCACGCCGCCCGAGGTGACGGCGATGCGCGCCGCATCGATCGTCGGATGCAGCGCGCTCGAATAGCGCGCGATGGCTTCGCGCAGCTCGGGCAGGCCGAGGTTGTGGGCGTAGAAGGTCTCGCCGCGCTGCAGCGATTCGATGGCCGCCTGGCGGACCACCTCGGGGGTGACTTCGTCGCTCTCGCCGAACCAGAAGGCCAGCACGTCGTCGCGGCCCATGCCGGCATTGGCGACTTCGCGGATCTTCGATGCTTCGAGGTTGTGGATGGCTTCACGCATGTCCGGTGTTCCTGTTCTTCGTCAACTTCAGGTCAAGGTTTCTTCATCTTGCACGAGGTCGGCAGCTCGGCGCGTTCGGGGGCGATCGTCTTGACCACGCGGAAGCCGTAGCCGGAGCCTTCCACGTCGAACTGCACGCCCGGCCTGCCCTGCCGGTCCATCACGCCGACCACGAGCTGCTGCTGGAACTGGTGGTCCGCCGCGCGCATGCGCCCGCGCTGGCCGTACAGGCTCACGTCGGCCTGCTCCAGCGCGCGCGCCACCGGCACCGCCTCGACGCTGCCGGCGCGCTCGACGGCCTGCACGAGCGCCTCGATCATCAGCTGCAGCCGCATGTGCACGTAGTCGTCGGATGGCTTCGGAAAGCGCGCCCGGAAGGCGCGATAGAAGGCCTCGGACTGTGCCGTCTGCACGTTGGGCAGCCAGTCGGCCACCGCGACCACACGCCCGATGCCCGCGTCGCCGATGGCCGCCGGCGCGCCCAGTGCATTGCCGTAGAAGGTGTAGAAGCTGCCGTTGAAGCCCGCTTCGCGCGCTGCCTTCACCAGCAGCGTGAGGTCGTTGCCCCAGTTGCCCGTGACCACCGCCTGCGCGCCGCTGGCGATGATCTTCGTTGCATAGGGCGCGAAGTCCTTCACCTTGCCCATGGGGTGCAGCTCGTCGCCGACGATCTCCACGTCGGGCCGCTGCGCGCCGAGCTGCCGGCGCGCCTCGCGCAGCACGGCCTGGCCGAAGCTGTAGTCCTGCCCGATCAGGTAGACGCGCTTGAGCGTTGCGTCGTCCTTCACCACGTCCATCAGCGCGGCCATGCGCATGTCGGCGTGCGCGTCGAAGCGGAAGTGCCAGAAGCTGCAGCGCTCGTTCGTGAGCGAGGGATCGACCGCCGCGTAGTTCAGGAAGATCGCGCGCCGCGAAGGATCGCGCTCGTTGTTCTTGTCGATGGCGTCGATCAGCGCAGCAGCCGTGGCCGACGAATTGCCCTGCAGCACGATGCGTGCGCCGTCGTCCAGCGCGGCGCGCAGCGCGGAAAGCGCTTCCTCGTTCTGTCCCTTGCTGTCGTAGCGGTCGAGCTGCAACGGGCGCGCCCCCCCGGGAACACCGGGCAGCTTGACCCCGCCGCGCGCATTCACACGCTCCACCGCCCACAGCAGGTTGCGGAACACGGCCTCGCCGGTGTTGGCGAACGGGCCGCTCATGCTTTCGATGAGGGCCAGGCGGATGGGCGCCGGAGGCGTCTGCGCAAGCGCCGCGAAGGGCCTCGCGCATAGCGCCAGCGCCGCGAATTTCAAGGCCTCGCGACGCAAATTAAAGGGGGGATTCATTGTCTTGAAACGCGTGCCGCTGCGCCTAGATGAGGTCTCAAGCGGCACTCACGATTGAACGGCCGCGCAGTGTAAGGGACACACATTCCTTGTCCCCATTGTGTTGATTCAGGAGTTCTTCATCATGTTTTTCGCCCCTACCCTTCGCACCGCCCGCTTCGCTCCCCGCGCGTATGACCGCTCGTTCGAACGCTTCGTGAACGAAGCCTTCGCAGGCGCCCGCCGCTCGCCCCTGGTGGAGCAGGACGACAAGAGCTGGACCCTCTCGCTCGACGTTCCGGGCTTCGCGCGCGAAGACCTCGCGATCAGCATCGAAGGCGCCGTCCTGCGCATCGAAAGCAAGGCAGAAGCCAAGCGCCAGTTCAAGGCCGCCTACGAACTGCCGCAGGACATCGACGTGGCCGCCAGCGAAGCGAAGCTCGAGAACGGCGTGCTCACGCTGAAGCTCGGCAAGCTGGTGCCGGTGAGCCAGGCCACGCAGTTGCAAATCAACTAATTCGGCCTATGCCCACAAGAGGAAAATGTTAGTAAGGCCCGCTTTTTGACTTTAAACGAGCACCTTATTCACAATAGCGCTGGATAACGTCACATGATGTGACGTTTTCTTAGAACTTTCTTCTTCGTGGGCGTCTTGTAAACGCACTGAACTAGCTACGGTGCGGTTCGGGTGCCCCCAAAAGGCACCATGAAAACGCATCTTCAGCCCGCCAATCCCAACGAACAATCCGACACGCTCCTGGTGTTCCTGCCCGGGGCGTACCTGAAGCCCGACGAGTTCGAGCGCGAGGGCTTCATCGACGCGGTGCGCGAACGCCATCTGGCGGCCGACGCCCTGCTGGTCGACGCGGACGTTTCCTACTACTACGAACAGACCCTGAGCGACCGCCTGCACACCGAGGTCATCGAGCCGCAGCGCGCCAAGGGCTACAAGTCGATCTGGCTCGTGGGCATTTCCATCGGCGGCTTCGGCGCGCTGATCCACGAACTGGCGCGGCCTGGCTCGGTCGACGGCATCGTGGCGCTCGCGCCCTACCTCGGACGCCGGGTGCTCGGCGCGGAGATCAAGAAGGCCGGCGGCCTGCGCGCCTGGCAGGCTCCCACCGGGCCGCAGCCCGACGAGGAACCCGACCGCAAGCTCTGGCCCTTCTTCCAGCAGTACCTGGAAGCCAAGCCGTCGAAGAACCTGCCGCCGCTGTACCTCGGGTTCGGGCTCGAGGACCGCTTCGCCAGCAACCACAAGCTGCTGGCCGACGCCCTGCCGCCGGGGCGCGTCTTCACGACCGAAGGCGGCCACGACTGGCCGCAATGGCGCCAGCTATGGCGCAATGTGCTGGACGTGCTGCCGCTGCCGGCCGCCGGCAGGTCGCCGAAGCAAACGATTACGCAGTCTCAGGTAACGCCGCCTCGGGCTCGGACAGCGACGCCATGGGCCATCGCGGCCTGACGTCGAAGGCATAGCGCTCGCTCGCCTGCGACAGCCCCGACTGCAGCCGCATCGCGGCGGCCATGGCGATCATGGCGCCGTTGTCGGTGCACAGGTGCAGCTCGGGGTAGTGCACCCGCACCTTGCGCTTGGCGCAGGCCGCATTCAGCTGCTCGCGCAGGCTCCTGTTGGCCCCCACTCCACCGGCCACCACCAGCCGCTTGAGGCCGGTCTGGTCCAGTGCAGCCAGCGATTTCTTCAGCAGCACCTCGACGATGGCCGCCTGCGTGGATGCCGCCAGGTCCGCCTTGCGGGCCTCGAGTTCGTCGCCCAGCTTCTTGGCCTGCGTGAGCACGGCCGTCTTCAGTCCGGCGAAGGAAAAGTCGAGATCGCCGCTGTGCAGCAGCGGGCGCGGCAGCTTGAAGGCCGCGACATCGCCGCCCTCTGCCAGCTTCGCCAGCCACGGCCCGCCGGGATACGGCAGCCCCATCAGCTTGGCGCTCTTGTCGAAGGCCTCTCCGGCCGCGTCGTCGATGGTCTCGCCGAGCAGCTCGTAGCGGCCCACGCCGTCCACGCGCATCAGCTGCGTGTGGCCGCCCGACACCAGCAGCGCGACGAAGGGAAACTCCGGCGGATCGGCGCTCAGGAACGGCGACAGCAGGTGCCCTTCGAGGTGATGCACACCCAGCACCGGCTTGCCCAGCGCCACGCCCAGCGCACAGGCCACGCCCGCGCCCACCAGCAGCGCGCCCGCGAGCCCCGGCCCGCGCGTGTAGGCCACCACATCGATCTCGTCCAGCGATCGGCCGGCTTCGGCCATGACCGTCTCGGTCAGCGGCAGCACGCGGCGGATGTGGTCGCGGCTGGCCAGTTCGGGCACAACGCCGCCATAGGCCTGGTGCATGGAGATCTGGCTGTGCAGCGCGTGCGAACGCAGCACCGGCAGCGCGCTGCCTTGCGACTCGACCAGCGCCACGCCGGTCTCGTCGCAGGATGATTCGATTCCCAACAAGAGCATGCCGCCGAGTGTAGGCGTCGGCCCCCTCCCGGCGCCCGCGAAGGGGAAAGCGGCGGCGATTGGCGCCTCGCGAGGCACGGATGTTGCAGTGACGCTGCCAGAGCCCCGCGCCCCACCATGAAATCCGGACTGAGTTTCCTCATCGCCGCCCGTCGCTGCGAAATCGACGAGCTGGACCGGCTCGCGCGCACCAGCGAGCTGGTGGGCCTGATCGGCCGGCTGGTCCATGCGCTGCAGCGCGAGCGCGGCATGTCGAACATGTTCCTCACCTCGCGCGGCGTCCGCTTCGCCGAGCAGCGCGGCCCGCAGATCGCCGAATGCGTCGTGCTCGAGCAGGAGGTCCGCGCCTGCTTCGACCAGCTCGAGGCCGACAACTACCACCGCGGCTCCGACGCCGGCAACAACGCGCGCCTGTTCAGCCGCATCGCCTGGGTGCTGCCGGGCCTGGACGCCCTGCCCGCCCTGCGCCGGCGCATCGACGCGCTCGAACTCAAGCCGGCCCAGTCCACCGCCGCCTTCGCCAAGCTCGTCGCCGGCCTGCTCTCGGTGGTGTTCGAGGCGGCCGACGGCGCCACCGACCCCGAGATCTCGCGCCTGCTGGTTGCGATGTTCAACTTCATGCAGGGCAAGGAGTTCGCCGGCCAGGAGCGCGCATTCGGCTCCGCCGCGCTCGCTCTGGGCCGCAGCGACGAGGCGCAGCGCCTGCAGTGGCTGCACCTGATCGAGTCGCAGGAGCGCTGCTTCCAAGTCTTCACCGACTTCTCGGGTGAAGAGGTGCTCGCGCTCTGGCGCGACAGCCAGCCCGACACCGAGGTGGCCGAGCTGGAGCGCATACGCCGGCGCGGCGCGGTTTCCGCGCCGGCCGACGTGCCGCTGAGCCAGGCCTGGTTCGACTGCTGCACCCGCCGCATCGACGCCATGAAGATCGTGGAGGAACGCCTGGCCGGCGACCTGCGCGCGCTGTGCGAGCACAAGACCGCGCAGGCCCGCAGCGAGCTTCGCGAATACCGCCAACTCCTCGACTCGCTGGCGCCCCAGGCCGGCGCCCTCTTCTTCGACGATGCCGATGCCCAGGCCGCCGCGCCGGCCCAGTTCGGCCGCCACCTGGAGCGCTCGGTGCTCGACATGGTCCGGGAGCAGTCGCGGCGCCTGCAGGCCATGAGCGACGAGCTCGAGACCGTGCGCGCCTCGCTCAACGAACGCAAGTGGGTCGACCGCGCCAAGGGCCTGCTGATGGCGCATCGCCGCCTCAGCGAGGAAGACGCCCACAAGATGCTGCGCCAGACCGCCATGAACCAGAAGCGGCGGCTGGTCGACGTGGCCGAGTCGATGCTCGCGATGGCCGACTACCTGCCCATGCTCGACCGCGCACCGCCGCGTTGAAGCGAGCGGCTCCGGCGTTCAACTTGGTGCACTGCACAACAACCGTGCCACCGCCCTGCGCCACCCCGGCCGCCCCTTCACCCGCGACGCCCTGCGACTTCGTGCGATATCCAGCTACTTTCTTGATAGCAGCCGGCGAATCTCGAAGCTGGCACACCGCTTGCAAGCAATAAGTTCGTAGGCCCTCGATGGGTCTCCAGGCAGGCGGCACCCAACGGCGGGTGCTTCCCACCGAACCGGACAAAGGCGTCCCCATCCCGCAAGGGCTCGTTTTCGAGCAGCCCCTGCGCGGTGCGGACGCCTTTTCGTTTTTGTCTCGCCCTGTTTGTTTTGTTTGTCTTCAACCGGAGCCCCGCCCCATGACCGACCTGCTCAAAACCCGCCTCAGCCGACGCCGCGTACTGCAAGCCGCGGCCATCGGCGCCGCCGGCATCGACCCCGCCCTGCGCGCGGCCGTCTGGGCCCAGGGCTCCGACAAGCCCGAGAAGGAAGAAGTGAAGATCGGCTTCATCCCGCTGACCGACTGCGCCAGCGTGGTGATGGCCTCGGTGCTTGGCATCGACAAGAAGTACGGCGTGAAGATCGTGCCCAGCAAGGAAGCCAGCTGGGCCGGCGTGCGCGACAAGCTGGCCAACGGCGAGCTGGATTTCGCCCACGTCCTCTACGGCCTGGTCTACGGCATGCACCTGGGCCTGAGCGGCCCGAAGAAGGACATGGCCGTGCTCATGACCCTCAACAACAACGGCCAGGCCATCACGCTGTCGAAGAAGCTCGCCGACAAGGGCGCGGTCGATGCCGCATCGCTCGCCAAGCTCATCGCCAGCGAGAAGCGCGAATACACCTTCGCGCAGACCTTCCCCACGGGCACGCACGCGATGTGGCTCTACTACTGGCTCGCATCGGCCGGCATCGACCCGTTCAAGGACGTGAAGAACATCACCGTGCCGCCTCCGCAGATGGTGGCCAACATGCGCGTGGGCAACATGGACGGCTACTGCGTGGGCGAGCCCTGGGGCCAGCGCGCCATCATGGACGGCATCGGCATCACGGCCATCACCACGCAGGACATCTGGAAGGACCACCCCGAGAAGGTGCTCGGCACCACCGGCGAGTTCGCGAAGAAGTACCCCAACACGGCACGCGCAGTGACCGCCGCGATCCTCGAGGCCGGCAAGTGGATCGACACCGGCCTGCAGAACAAGAACAAGATGGCCGAGACCATCGCCGACAAGAGCTACGTCAACACCAGCGTGGACGCCATCAACCAGCGCATCCTGGGCCGCTACACCAACGGCCTGGGCAAGAGCTGGGACGACCCCAACCACATGAAGTTCTACAACGGCGGCGCCGTGACCTTCCCGTACCTCTCGGACGGCATGTGGTTCCTCACGCAGCACAAGCGCTGGGGCCTGCTGAAGGAGCACCCCGACTACCTGAAGGTGGCCACCGAGATCAACCGCATCGACATCTACAAGCAGGCCGCCGCCGCCACGCAGACGCCGGTGCCCAAGGAAACGATGCGCAGCAGCAAGCTCTTCGACGGCTCCGTCTGGGACGGCAAGGACCCGAAGAAGTACGCCGACTCCTTCAAGCTCCATGCATAGGGAGAACACCATGGTCAGCGCAGTCTTCCACTCGCCGCTCGATGTGGCCGCCGCCCAGTCGGCGCCCTCCGCCCCGCCCAAGCCGGCCGCCTCCAAGGCGGCGGCTCCGCAGCCGGTGCCGGCCCCCGCACCCGAGCCTCGCACCCGCGCGCCGCTCGACCTGCGCGCCTTCTGGATGCGCGTGCTGCCGCCGCTCGCGGGCTTCGGCCTGCTGCTCTTGATCTGGGAGGTGGTGGCCGTGAAGAGCACCACCGGCTTCCCCACGCCAGCGGCCACCTGGCAGCAGGCGGTGACGGTGTTCAGCGACCCGTTCTACAGCAAGGGCCCCAACGACCAGGGCGTGGGCTGGAACGTGCTCTCCTCGCTGCAGCGCGTGGCGATGGGCTTCGGCCTGGCGGCGCTGGTCGGCATTCCGGCCGGCTTCGCCATCGGGCGCTTCGAGTTCCTCTCGCGCATGTTCAACCCGCTGATCAGCCTGCTGCGCCCGGTGTCGCCGCTGGCCTGGCTGCCCATCGGCCTGCTGGTGTTCAAGGGCGCCAACCCGGCGGCCATCTGGACCATCTTCATCTGCTCGATCTGGCCGATGGTCATCAACACCGCCGTGGGCGTGCAGCGCGTGCCCACCGACTACATGAACGTGGCCAAGGTGCTGAACCTCAGCGAATGGAAGATCCTCACCAAGATCCTCTTCCCCGCCGTGCTGCCCTACATGCTGACCGGCGTGCGGCTGGCCGTGGGCACCGCCTGGCTGGTGATCGTGGCGGCCGAGATGCTCACCGGCGGCGTCGGTATCGGCTTCTGGGTGTGGGACGAGTGGAACAACCTCAACGTCGCCAACATCATCATCGCGATCTTCGTGATCGGCATCGTGGGGCTGGTGCTGGAGTTCGCGCTCATCAAGCTGGCTACCGCATTCACGTTCGAAGAGGTGAAGTCATGACCGACGATTCGAAGTACATCGAGATCCACGGCGTCGAGCAGGCGTTCAAGACTCCGAAGGGGCGCTTCGTCGCGCTGCGCGACGTGAACCTGAACGTGGCCAAGGGCGAGTTCATCACGCTCATCGGGCACTCGGGCTGCGGCAAGTCGACGCTGCTGAACCTGATCGCCGGGCTCACCACGCCCACGCAGGGTTCGCTGCTGTGCGCCAACAAGGAGATCAAGGGCCCCGGCCCCGAGCGCGCGGTGGTGTTCCAGAACCACTCGCTGCTGCCCTGGCTCACCTGCTTCGAGAACGTGTACCTCGCGGTCGAGCGCGTGTTCGCGGCCAGCGAGAGCAAGGCCCAGCTTCGTGCACGCACCGACGCGGCACTGGCGCTGGTGGGCCTCACGCCCGCCGCGCAGAAGCGCCCCGGCGAAATCTCCGGCGGCATGAAGCAGCGCGTGGGCATCGCACGCGCGCTTTCGATGGAACCCAAGGTGCTGCTGATGGACGAGCCCTTCGGCGCGCTCGACGCCCTCACCCGCGCCAAGCTGCAGGACGAGCTGCTCGCCATCGTGCAGAAGACGCACAGCACCGTCGTCATGGTCACGCACGACGTGGACGAGGCCGTGCTGCTGAGCGATCGCATCGTGATGCTCACCAACGGCCCGGCCGCCACCATCGGCGAAGTGCTCGCGGTGGACATCCCGCGCCCGCGCAACCGCGTCGAGCTGGCGGAAGACCCGGTCTACGTGCATGCGCGCAAGGCGGTGATCGACTTCCTCTACACGCGCCAGGCGCACGTGGAGAAGGTCGCGGCCTGACAGATCGACGCGGCGTCCAGGCGCATCGAGCCATGACCGCCTTCCGGCGAACACCGCGGAACCGGCTTTGCCGGGCCGCAGGTGTTGCCCCCTGCAAGGGGGTTGGCGTAGCGACACGAAGTGCGCGAAGCCTGGGGTGTGCCAGGTTCAGGACATGATCACTTGCAGGCTGTGCTCGTACGACGCCGTGAGGCGTTCGAAGGTGTCGAGCAGCGCCTCGCTGGAACGCACCAGCGTGGCGCGTCCGTCGGCGCTGTCGAGTGCCTGCACGCCGCCGACCAGCCTCAGCCACTCGTCGCGTGCGCTCGCCAGCGCGGCGCGGATCTCGGCGGTGCTCAGCGGGGCGCGCTCCAGCTCGAGCAAGGCCGCTTCGAACTCGGCCATGGTCGGCACCAGCCGCGCGCTGGCGGCTTCTTCCTTCAGCGCGGCAGCCAGCAATGCGTCTTTCGCAAGCCGCTGCGCGCGCATGCGTTGCCGCCCGCAGATGTTGACGATGCGCAGCGCACGCCGCGCGCCCGAGGTTTCGAGCGCCTCGGTCAGGGCCTCGGCCGCAGCCAGCAGCACTTCGGCGCGACGGTCGATGTCGGCCAGCCCTGCCGCTGTCGGCTTCGCCGTGAGGGCATCCGCCAATCCGCTCCACGCGGCCTGCGCCTGCGCGAGAGCCTCGACACTGGCTGCGCCGAGCCCGAGGGCCGCGAGATGATCCAGGTTCTGCTGCACCCGCTCGGACGACTGCGTGCGCAGCACCCGCGCCCGCTGCGCGTCGATGCCGCCCAGCAGCTGTGCCGCCAGGCGCACCAGCCGCTGCGAGAGCATGCGCAGCTGCCCGGCGCGGTTGATCGCGTCCGCCCACTGCGCCGCCTCGATGACCGAGCGCGACACCTCGCCGAGCCGCAGGTTGGCGTGCATCGCCGCGCCGCGCAGCAGGCCGAAGGCCTCGTCCTCGCCGATGCCGCGCGCGGACATCAGCAGGCCCTTGGCGCGTTCGACGATCTTGCGTTCGTCCATGCGGGTGCGCAGGTTCTCCAGTTCGGTGCGCAGGGCGGCCTCGCGCTGCCATCGGGCCTGGGCGCGCGCGGTCAATGCGGCGACCGAATCCGCGTCGATGGCTTCGATTTGCATCCAGGCGTGCACGCCGAGTCCGACCAGTTCTTCATGCCCGGCGCCGCTCAAGGCCGCGCTGGCAAGGCTCAGCGCGCACGGCGGCTGGCCGGACCACGTGCGCAAGGCATCGAGCAGCTCAGGCGTAACCAGCGGCAACCAGATCAGCGCCTGCCCGGGAGCCAGCGCCTCGACCTGCCGGGCAAAGCCGGCGCAGTCCGCAAGGCCCAGCACATCGAGCCCGGCACCCGAAAGCGCCTGCGCAAGCGCCTCGGGCAGCACCAAGCCGGCAGGTTGATCGGGCAGGACAACGAGAAGCGACATCTTTGTGGGAAAGCGGTGTGGGAACGCACCGCGAGCATAGGCCACGCCAACGCGAACTCGCAGGCACGCCTCTTGCATGAAACAGGGCGCGGTGTAACGAAGCACCGCTTTGGTGAAGAGGCTGCAGGCTCCTGCATCCGGCCCGGCAACGCACATGCCGCGCGCACCTCCACGTCGACAGCGTCCGCTGCCGGCACCCCGCTCCCAACCCCGTCCGTCGACACGGCCTCTCCAGGGCCGCGCCGCGGCTTTTTGCATCTTTGAACGCCATGTCAGGTTTCAGGAATTTCTTGCAGTCAGGCCACAGTCCGACACTGTTCGCGGCCTTCCTGTACTTCTCGTTCTCCTGCTGCATCTGGGTGCTGAACGGCGCCATGGCGCCCTTCATCGGCGAGACCTTCAGCCTCTCGCCCGCGCAGAAGGGGCTGATGCTGTCGGTGCCGATCATCGCGGGCGCGCTCATGCGCTTTCCGCTGGGCATCCTCTCGCAGTACATCGGGCGCAAGAAGGCCACGCTGGTCGAGATGGCGCTGATCGCGGTGGCGATGCTCTTCGGCTTCTTCTTCGTGAAGAGCTTCAACGACCTGCTCGCCATGGGCGTGCTGCTGGGCATCGCGGGCGCGAGCTTCGGCGTGGCGCTGTCGCTGGGCTCGGGCTGGTTCCCGCCGCAGCACAAGGGCCTGGCCATGGGCCTCGTGGGCGCGGGCAACGTGGGCACGGCCGTGTCGGTGCTGGTGGCGCCGCCGCTGGCCAACTGGCTGGGCTGGCAGGCGGTGTACGGCGTGGCCGCCGTCGCCATCCTCATTCCGATGGTCGTGATGGTGCTCTTCGCCAAGGAGCCGCCGGACGTGAACGCCCATTCGAGCTTCCGCGAGCACATCGCCTGCCTGTTCGAAAAAGACGGCTGGGTGTTCAGCCTGATCTACGGCGTGACCTTCGGCGGCTTCATCGGCCTCACCACCTTCCTGCCCTCGTACTACTACGACCAGTTCGGCGTGAGCAAGGTGCAGGCCGGCCAGCTGACCATGCTCGCGGCCTTCATGGGCGCGGCGGTGCGCATCGTGGGCGGCTGGATCTCCGACCGCTGGGGCGGCGTGAACACGCTCACCGTGGTCCTGCTGCTGGTGACCGCGAGTCTCGTGCTGGTGGGTTTCTCCTCGGCCTCGCTGACCGTCACCACGCTGGTGCTGATCGTCTGCTTCGCGGCACTGGGCGCGGGCAACGGCGCGTTGTTCCAGCTGGTGCCGCTGCGCTGGCCCGCGAGCACCGCGGTGGCAGGCTCGATGATCGGCGAGATCGGCGCCCTGGGCGGTGGCCTCGTGCCCAACGCCATGGGCCTGTCGAAGCAGTACCTCGGCAGCTACCTCTGGGGCTTCATCTTCTTCGCGGCGCTCTCGCTCGTGATGCTGGGCGTGATGCGCGTGATGCAGATCCGCTGGACCCGCACCTGGGCCGAGAAGGGTGGCCGCGCGCGCGTCACGCCGGCGCCCGCCCCTGCGGCCGCCAACCACGTTCGCAAGGCAGCACGCTCATGACTCGCCCCGCCCGCATCCGCTCAGCGTGGCAGGAAGAGCAGCCACACGATGAGCAGCACGTTGAACAGCACGGACACGCCGAGCGCCAGCTGGTAGAGCGCGAGCGGATCGCGGCGGATCAGCGGCGTGGCGGCGGGCGCGCTCACGGGGCGGGATGCACCGCGCTCGAGCGCGAGCAGAAGCTCCTCGGCGGTTTCGAAGCGCTCGCGCGGATCGCGGGCCACGGCCTTGCGCACCAGATGGTCGAGCCAGATCGGCACGTCGGGCCGCAGGCGCGAGAGCGCGACCGGGTCGCGCCGGTAGCGCGCCACCTGGTAGGGCTCGATCTCGCCGTAGGGCAGGTGGCCGGTGAGCCACTGGTACAGCGTCACGCCGAGGGCGAACAGGTCGCTTCCCGCGTCGGCGACACCGCCCTCCTCCCACTGCTCGGGATTGATGTAGCTGGGCGTACCGGCATGCAGCTCTCGCTGGGCCGCGCCTTCCCGGCCGGACAGCGCCACGCCCAGGTCGAGGATGCGCCAGCGGCCGTCGTCGCCCAGGTGCAGGTTGCCGGGCTTGATGTCGCGGTGGATCACGCCCTGCCGGTGCAGCCGGCCGAGCGCGCGGCTGAGCTCGATGCCGGCGGCCACCACCTCGGCCACCGCACCGCGCGGGTTGGCCTTGCGCAGTTGCTCCAGCGTGCGCCCGCCATGCCAGTCGAACACGACATACAGCGCGCTCGCGTTCTCGGCGCGCTCGTGCACACGGACGAAGCCGTTGCCATCGACGCGCAGTCCCAGCCACGCCTCGTGCGCCAGCATCGCGCGCTCCTGCGGATCGCCGGCGCGCGAGGGATGCAGCGTCTTCAGCGCGACCAGCTCGCGCGTGACCGGATGGCGCGCCTGGTACAGCAGGTGCACGCCGGTGTCGGCCACCAGCGCGGTGACGGCGTAGCCGTCGAGCACGTCGCCCACCTTCAGCGCGGGCGGCGGTGCGAGCCGGCGGCCGTCGCCGAGTTCGTCGTCGAGCTGCCGGGCGTCGAGCCCCACCACGCGGATGACCAGCGCGGTCGCGTTGTCGCGCGTGCCGGCGTCGAGCGCCGCATTCACCAGCGCATCGCTGGCCGCCTCGGCGTCGCCCTGCAGGGCCAGCGCAGCCACCTGCTGCGGCCTGAGCACGCCGTGCACGCCGTCGGAAGTGAGCACGAAGCAGTCGCCCACGCGAACGTCGCCCTGCACGTAGTCGACGCGCACCTGGTCGTCGAGGCCGATGGCACGCGTGAGCCGGCTGCGCATGTCGGGATGGTCGAAGGCGTGGTCCTGCGTGAGCGGCACGGCCGCCTCGCCGCCGGCGCGCACGCGCCAGGCGCGGGTGTCGCCCACGTGGGCGAGCGTGTAGCTCTGGCCGTGCAGCACCAGTGCGGTGAGCGTGGTGAGCGCGGTGCCGCCCTCCTCCCTGCTCTGGCGGCGGCGGTTGTGATCGGCCAGCCAGCCGTTCTGCGCGGCGACCAGCCGGTCGAGCGCGGCGGTCGGCTCCCAGGTGGCGGGCGTGGCGAAGTAGTCGGCCAGAAGGCCCATCACCGTGGTCTGCGCCGCTTCGCGGCCGTGGCCGCCGCTGGACACGCCGTCGGCAATCGCGGCGATGAGCCCGCGCGCCTCGTCGCCCGGCGGCGCATGCACCGCGCCGGCGAAGTCCTCGTTCACCTCGCGCGGTCCGCGCCGGCTGCTGTAGCCGATGTCCACTTCAAAGCTCATGGCGCGATTCTCCACGCGCGCCAGGGGCACCTGTCTGCTTGATGACGTTTGCTTGATTTCCAGGAAAGGCGAAGCCCCATGAAGAAAATGAAACTCGTGATGGTCGGCAACGGCATGGCCGGCGTGCGCACGCTCGAGGAGCTGCTGAAGATCGCGCCCGACCTGTACGACATCACCGTCTTCGGCGCGGAGCCGCACCCCAACTACAACCGCATCCTGCTGTCGCCGGTGCTCGCGGGCGAGCAGACCATCGACGAGATCGTGCTCAACAGCTGGGAGTGGTACTCCGAGAACAACATCACGCTGCACGCCGGCAAGAAGGTGGTGGAGGTCGACCGCGTCAAGCGCATCGTGCGCGCCGAGGATGGCACCGAGGCCGCCTACGACCGCCTGCTGATGTGCACCGGCTCCAACCCCTTCATGCTGCCGGTGCCCGGCAAGGACCTGAAGGGCGTGATCGCCTACCGCGACATCGCCGACACCGACTACATGATCGAGACCGCGCGCACGCACAAGAACGCGGTGGTCATCGGCGGCGGCCTGCTGGGCCTGGAAGCCGCCAACGGCCTGATGCTGCGCGGCATGAACGTGACGGTGGTGCACGTCATGCCCTGGCTGATGGAGCGCCAGCTCGACGACGTGGCGGGCAAGCTGCTGCAGAAGTCGCTGGAAGACCGCGGCCTGAAGTTCCTGATGGGCGCGCAGACGCAGGACCTGGTCGGCGGGGAAGACGGCCGCGTGAAGGCCACCCGCTTCAAGGACGGCACCGAAACCGCGGCCGACCTGGTCGTGATGGCCGTCGGCATCCGCCCCAACGTGGAGCTGGCCGAGAAGATGCGGCTGCACTGCAACCGCGGCATCGTCGTCACCGACACCATGCAGACCGTGACCGACGCGCGCATCTACTCGGTGGGCGAATGCGCGGCGCACCGCGGCATCGCCTACGGCCTGGTGGCACCGCTGTTCGAGCAGGCCAAGGTGGCGGCCAACCACCTGGCGCAGTTCGGCATCGGCCGCTACCTGGGTTCGCTCACTTCCACCAAGCTGAAGGTGACGGGCATCGACCTGTTCTCGGCCGGCGAATTCATGGGCGGCGAAGGCACCGAAGAGATCGTCATGAGCGACCCCTTCGGCGGGGTCTACAAGAAGCTGGTCATCAAGGACGACAAGCTGGTGGGCGCCTGCCTCTACGGAGACACGGTCGACGGCAGCTGGTACTTCAAGCTGCTGCGCGACGGCCGCAGCGTGCACGACATCCGCGACAAGCTGATGTTCGGCGAGTCGAACATCGGCGACACCGGCCACGAGGGCCACAACAAGGCCGCGAGCATGCCCGACGACGCCGAGGTCTGCGGCTGCAACGGCGTGAACAAGGGCACGATCTGCAAGGCCATCAAGGAAAAGGGCCTGTTCACGCTCGACGAGGTGAAGAAGCACACCAAGGCCAGCGCGAGCTGCGGCTCGTGCACCGGGCTGGTCGAGCAGATCCTGATGTTCACCGCCGGCGGCGACTACTCCGCCACGCCGAAGAAGAAGGCCGTGTGCGGCTGCACCGACGCGAGCCACCAGGACGTGCGCGACGCCATCCGCAAGGAGCACTACCTGACGCACGACGAGGTGTACCGCAACCTCGGCTGGCGCACGCCCAACGGCTGCTCCACCTGCCGCCCGGCCATCAACTACTACCTGATCAGCACCTGGCCCAAGGAGGCGAAGGACGATCCGCAGAGCCGCTTCATCAACGAGCGCAGCCACGCCAACATCCAGAAGGACGGCACCTACTCCGTCATTCCGCGCATGTGGGGCGGCCACACCACGCCCGACGAGCTGCGCCGCATCGCGGACGCGGCCGACAAGTACAAGATCCCGACCGTCAAGGTCACTGGCGGCCAGCGCATCGACCTGCTGGGCGTGAAGAAGGAAGACCTGGAGAACGTCTGGAAGGACATCGGCATGCCCAGCGGCTTCGCCTACGCCAAGTCGCTGCGCACGGTGAAGACCTGCGTGGGCAGCGAGTGGTGCCGCTTCGGCACGCAGGACTCCACGCAGATGGGCAAGGACCTGGAGCGCGCGCTGTGGGCCATGTACTCGCCGCACAAGGTCAAGCTGGCCGTCTCGGGCTGCCCGCGCAACTGCGCCGAGGCGGGCATCAAGGACGTGGGCGTGATCGGCGTCGACTCCGGCTGGGAGCTCTACGTGGGCGGCAACGGCGGCATCAAGACCGAGGTGGCGCAGTTCCTGGTGAAGGTGAAGACGGCCGCCGAGGTGATGGAGTATTCGGGCGCATTCCTGCAGCTCTACCGCGAGGAAGGCTGGTACCTGGAGCGCACGGTGCACTACATCGGCCGCGTGGGCCTGGACTACGTGAAGAAGAAGATCCTGGACGACGTCGAGGGCCGCAAGGCGCTGTGGGAGCGCCTGCAGTTCGCGCTCGACGGCGAGCCCGATCCGTGGTTCGAGTCGGCGCAGGCCTCGGTCGACGTGCGGCAGTTCACGCCGCTGACGGTCTGAGCGGAGAAGACGGGTTGAAACGCAGAGTCTTCATCGCTTCAGCGGCGGCCGCCATGGGCGCGGGCCTGGGCGCGGCCACGGGCGTCCACGCCCAGGTCGCCGACCTCAACGACGCGATCAACAAGGCCGGCCGCCAGCGCATGCTGTCGCAGCGCGCCAGCAAGGCCTACCTTGCGCTGGTGCAGAAGGTGGAGTCGCGCAACGCGCAGCAGGTGCTCGACAGGTCGATCGCGCTGTTCGAGCGCCAGCTGGGCGAGCTCAAGGCCTTCGCGCCCAGCCCGGCCATCCGCGCCACCTACGAGTCGCTCGAGACGGCCTGGGGCGCGTTCAGGAACGAACTCACCGACGCCGCGCCGAGCAAGGAAGAAGCGGCCCGGGTCGTGAAGCTCGACGCCGCCGTGCTCGCGCTGGCCAACCAGGGCACCGGGCAGTACGAGGCCGCTTCGGGCAAGCCGGTGGGCAAGCTGGTCAACATCGCGGGCCGACAGCGCATGCTGTCGCAGCGCATGGCCAAGTTCTACCTGGCCACCGCCATGCAGATCGACCCGGCGGCCAGCACGGCCGAGATCGGCAAGTCGCGCACCGAATTCGTGAGCGCGCTCGAAGTGCTGCGCAACGCACCCGAGGCCACGGCACAGATCAGGCAGGAACTGGTGCTGGCCGACGCGCAATGGCTCTTCTTCAATCGGGGCCTGCAGCGCCTCGAAGGCGCCGGGGCATCGCCCGCGCTGATGTCCGACGTGTTCGTGAGCAGCGAGAACCTGCTGGCGATCATGGATCGCGTCACCGGCCTGTATTCGGAAATCAAGACTTAGACGAGAGAGCCCCACCATGAGCGATTGGAAAGTCATCTGCCGCATCGACGACATCCCCGTGCTCGGCGCGCGCCGCGTGGCGCGGCCCGCCGGCCTGGACGTCGCCGTGTTCCGCAACGCCGAGAACGAGGTATTCGCGCTGCTCGACCGCTGCCCGCACAAGGGCGGCCCGCTGAGCCAGGGCATCGTGTTCGGCACCAGCGTGGCCTGCCCGCTGCACAACTGGGCCATCGGGCTGGACGACGGCTGCGCCAAGGCGCCCGACGAAGGCTGCACGCCGAAGTTCGCCGTGAAGGTGGAAGACGGCGTGGTGCACCTCGACGCCGCCGAACTGGCGACGCATGCCATCGACCTGGAGCGCCCGGTCGCCGGCCCGAAGCCTTTCGCCGTGCTGTCCGTTCTTCCGCTGGAATAACCCATGACGCGGGAGACCCGGTCCACCTGCCCGTACTGCGGCGTCGGCTGCGGGGTGATCATCGAGTCGACCGGCGACGAGATCACCGGCGTGCGCGGCGACCCGGAGCACCCGGCGAACTTCGGGCGGCTTTGCACCAAGGGCTCGACGCTGCATCTCACGGCCAGCGCCACGGTCACGCGGCAGACGCGCCTGCTGCAGCCCATGCAGCGCCTCGCGCGCGGCGAAGCGCCCGCGGCCGTCGCCTGGGACACCGCGCTGGACAACGCCGCCGGCAAGTTCGCGCAGGTGATCCGCGACCACGGCCCGGACTCGGTCGGCTTCTACGTGTCGGGCCAGCTGCTGACCGAGGACTACTACGTCTTCAACAAGCTCGCCAAGGGCCTGATCGGCACCAACAACATCGACACCAACTCGCGCCTGTGCATGAGCAGCGCCGTGGCCGGCTACAAGCAGACGCTGGGCGCCGATGCGCCGCCGGCCTGCTACGACGACCTGAAGGACGCGCAGTGCCTCTTCATCGTTGGCAGCAACACGGCCTGGGCGCACCCGATTCTCTTCCGCCGCATCGAGGACGCGAAGGCCGCGAACCCGGCGCTGAAGATCGTGGTGGCGGATCCGCGCCGCACCGACACGGTGGAGATCGCCGACCTGTTCCTGCCCATCCAGCCCGGCACCGACGTGATGCTGTTCAACGGCATGCTGCACCTGATGCTGTGGGAAGGCTGGATCGACGCGAAGTACATCGCGTCGCACACCAATGGCTTCGACGCGCTGAAGGCCACGGTGCGCGAGTGCACGCCGGAGAAGGTGGCGCAGGTCTGCGGCATCCCGAAGGAAGACCTGCTCGAGGCAGCGCGGCTCTTCGCCACCTCGCCAGCCACGCTGAGCCTGTACTGCCAGGGCCTGAACCAGTCATCCAGCGGCACGGCGAAGAACGCCGCGCTCATCAACCTGCACCTGGCGACCGCGCAGATCGGCAAGCCCGGCGCCGGACCCTTCTCGCTGACCGGCCAGCCCAATGCGATGGGCGGGCGCGAGGTGGGCGGCCTCGCCAACCTGCTGAGCGCGCACCGCGACCTGGCCAACCCCGATCACCGCGCCGAAGTGGCCGCGCTGTGGGGCGTGCCCACGGTGCCTGAGAAACCGGGCAAGACGGCGGTTGAGATGTTCCAGGCCGCGGCCGACGGCGAGATCCGTGCGCTGTGGATCGCCTGCACCAACCCGGCGCAGTCGATGCCCGACCAGGCCACGGTGCGGCGTGCGCTGGAGCGCGCCGAGTTCGTGGTGGTGCAGGAGGCTTTCTCCACCACCGCCACCTGCGCCTTCGCCGACCTGCTGCTGCCCGCAACCACCTGGGGCGAGAAGGAAGGCACCGTGACCAACAGCGAGCGCCGCATCTCGCGCGTGCGCCCGGCCGTGCCGGCGCCGGGCGATGCGCGCAACGACTGGTCGATCGCGGTGGCCTTCGCTCACCGGCTCGAGCGGCAGCTGGGCCGCACTTTCACGCTGTTTCCCTACGAGACGGCCGAATCGGTCTGGAACGAGCACCGCGAATCCACGCGCGGCCGAGACCTCGACATCACCGGCATGAGCTACGCGATGCTGGAGACCGCAGGCCCGCAGCAATGGCCGCTGAAGGAAGGCGAAAGCACCGGCCGCGTGCGCCTGTACGAGGACGGCGTTTTCCCCACGCCCGACGGCCGCGCCCGCTTCGTCGACACCGCCTACAAGCCGGTGGCCGAGGCGCGCGAGGCCCGCTACCCCTTCTCGCTGAACACCGGCCGCCTGCGCGACCAGTGGCACGGCATGAGCCGCACCGGCACGGCCGGGCGCCTGTTCGGCCACGTGCCCGAGCCCGTGGTGCAGATGAACGCACAGGACATGGCACGCCGCCAGATCGGCGAAGGCGACCTGGTGCACCTGACCTCTAAGCGGGGCTCGATCATGCTGCCCGCGCGCGCCAGCGCCGAGGTGGGGCTGAGCCAGGCCTTCGTCGCCATGCACTGGGGCGAGGAGTACCTGAGCGGCTGCTCGTCGAACGGCACGCGGCTGGCGGGCATCAACGCGCTGACCACGCCGGCCTTCTGCCCCACGTCGAAGCAGCCGGAGCTGAAGCACACGCCGGTGAAAGTCCTCAAGGCCGAGCTGCCGTGGTCGCTGCTGGCCATGGCCTGGCTTCCCGCCGCCGAGGCGCTGGCCGCGCACCGCGCGCTGCAGCCGATGATGGCGCTGTTTCCGTTTGCGACCTGCGTGCCGTTTTCCGGCAACACGCAGGGCACCGAGCGCACCGGCATCCTCTTTCGTGCCGCCGCGCACGACGCACCCGACGACGCGCTGGTCGAGAAGATCGAGACGCTGCTCGGCCTGCAGGCCGCCGACGCGCTGCGCTACGCCGACCGCCGCCGCGGCCAGCGCCGGACGGCCCGGCTGGTGCGCCGTGCCGACGGCAGCGCAGGCCTCGAAGCCTTCCTGCTGGGCGGCGACACCAGCGCCGAGGCGTGGATCGCCACCCTGCTGCGCGAGGAACTACCCGCCCAGAGCTACGGCCGCCTGCTGCTGTCGCCGGGCTCGAAGGCGCCGGTGGCAGTGCAGTCGCGCGGCAAGACGGTGTGCACCTGCTTCAACGTGGCGGATGTGGCGATCCAGACCGAACTGGCCCGCTGCACCGGCAACGCCGACGAGCGGCTGGCGAAGCTGCAGGGGGCGCTGAAGTGCGGCACCAACTGCGGCTCGTGCATTCCCGAGCTCAAGCGCATGGTGCGGGCGACGCCCGCCGAAGCGCTGGCGGAGGCCCCGTGACTGCGCTGGGCATAAGCCGAATGACGTTTCGGCATAAGCGTTGCAGGACAATCCGCCTACCCATGGGAATCAGCCAATACATCAAGGAAATCGGCCGCGGCGCGCGAGGCGCCAAGCCGCTCACGCGCGAACAGGCCACCGACCTGTTCGGCCAGGTGCTGGACGGCACCGTGACCGACCTCGAGATCGGCGGCTTCTGCCTGGCCATGCGCATCAAGGGCGAGACGCCCGAGGAGATGGCCGGCTTCCTCGATGCCACCCATGCGCGGTTGAACCTCATTCCCGCCGGCGAACGCGCGCTGGTCGTTCTGCCGAGCTACAACGGCGCGCGCAAGCTGCCTGTGCTCACGCCGCTGCTGGCGCTGCTGCTGGCGCGCGAGGGCCTGCCGGTGCTGGTGCACGGCAGCGCGAGCGAAACCTCGCGCGTGCTGGCGTCGAACGTGCTGACGGCCCTGGGCCATGCGCCGATGACGGCCATCCGCCCCGTCGCCAGCGGCGAGGTGACCTTCGCGCCCACCGAACTCCTGAACCCCGCGCTCAAGCGCCTGCTCGACGTGCGCCGCGTGGTCGGCCTGCGCAACCCCGGCCACAGCGTGGTGAAGCTGATGCAGCCCACCGCCGGCCCCTGCGTGGTGGTGGCCAGTTACACGCACCCCGAATACGCCCGCGTCATGGGCGAGACCTTCGAGCTCACGGGCATGACCGCCCTGCTCTCGCGCGGCCTCGAGGGCGAAGTGGTGTCGGACCCGCGCCGCACCGCGCAGATCGACGGCTTCGTGCGCGGCGTGCGCACCGAGCTGCAGTCGCAGCAAGCCGGCACCGCCTCGGAGGTGCCGGGGCTGCCCAAGGAAATCGACGTTGCAACCACCGCCGACTACACGCGACGCGTGCTGGCCGGCGAGCTTCCCGTGCCGGAGGCCATCGCGACGCAGGTCAGGCACATCACGCAACTGGCATTGGCATCCCACGCATGAACAACGACAACCCCACCTCCCTCATCGCCGGCCGCTGCACGCTGGTGGGCGCAGGCCCCGGCGACCCGGAACTGCTGACCATCAAGGCCGTGAAGGCGATCCAGGCCGCAACGGTGCTGCTGGTCGACGACCTCGTGAACGACCAGATCGTGCAGGCCTACGCCCGCCCCGGCGCGCGCATCGTGCACGTGGGCAAGCGTGGCGGCTGCAAGAGCACGCCGCAGGCCTTCATCGAGCGGCTGATGATCACCGCCGTGCGCGAAGGCGAGACGGTGGTGCGCCTCAAGGGCGGTGACCCGTTCATCTTCGGCCGCGGCGGCGAGGAGGTGGAGCACCTGCGCGAAGCCGGCATCGAATGCGCCGTGGTCAACGGCATCACCGCCGGCCTCGCTGCCGTGACCGCGCTGGGCGTTCCGCTCACGCACCGCGACCACGCGCAGGGCGTGGTCTTCGTCACCGGCCATGCCAAGACCGGCGCCGGTGCCGCCGAAGACCCGACCGACTGGCGCGCGCTGGCCGCGACCGCGTACAACGCGCGGCTCACGCTGGTGATCTACATGGGCGTGTCGGGCGTATCGCACATCGAGCGCGAACTGCTGCACGGCCTGCCGGCCGACACGCCGGTGGCGGTCATCCAGCATGCGAGCCTGCCGCACCAGAAGCACATCGCGACCACGCTCGGCAAGCTGCAGGACGGCATCGCCGAAGCAGGCCTGGCAAGCCCGGCGGTGATCGTGGTGGGCGACGTGCTGCGCGGGCTGGCCGCGGCGGCGCTGCCGGTGGGCGCGGAAAAGTTCGGCACCTGACGGGTTCCTGACCGGGGCGGCGCCGGCGCCGCGCCCCGAACCGTCGTTCATGCCACGGTCCCCGGCGTGGCATGGATCGTGCTGCGCCGACGGCAATGAATGTCGTCGCCACGCCTGAACCCGCCGCGGTAGAAATCGTCGCCCTCACCAAGCGCTACGCGCCGGACACCCCGGCCGCCGTCGACCGGATCGACCTGCGCATCGCCAGCGGCAGCTACTGCTGCCTGCTCGGGCCCTCGGGCTGCGGCAAGAGCACCACCCTGCGGATGATCGCGGGGCATGAGTCGGTCAGCAGCGGCGACATCCTGCTGGACAACCGCAACATCACCAACCTGCCAGCCGCCGCACGCGGCACGGCGATGATGTTCCAGAGCTTCGCGCTCTTTCCCCACCTTTCGGCCACCGACAACGTGGCCTTCAGCCTCAAGATGAAAGGCGTCGGCAAGGCCGAGCGCCACCGGCGCGCCAACGAACTACTCGCCCGCGTCGCGATGGGCCACCTGGCCGAACGCAAGCCCGGCGAACTCTCCGGCGGCCAGCAGCAGCGCGTGGCGCTGGCGCGCGCGCTCATCACCGAACCCCGGGTGCTGCTGCTGGACGAGCCTCTCTCGGCGCTGGACCCCTTCCTGCGCATCCAGATGCGCGCCGAGCTGCGCCGTTGGCAGAAGGAGCTGGGCCTGACCTTCATCCACGTCACGCATTCGCAGGAGGAAGCGATGGCGCTGGCAGACACGATGGTGGTCATGAACCACGGCGTGATCGAGCAGGTCGGCTCGCCGCATGCGGTCTACAACCACCCGGCGAGCGAATTCGTGGCGCGCTTCATGGGCGGCCACAACGTGTTCGACACGCCGGGCGGCCCGATCGCGGTGCGCAACGATCGCATGCGGATCGCCGCGGCTTCGGAAAACAACGCTGGCAGCGCGGCCCTCGCCGCGACCGTCACCGACGTCGAATACCAGGGCACCTACGTGCTGCTCGGCCTCGCGCTCGACGGCGCCGCCGCCGGGCGCCAGAGCGTGTCGGTGCTGCTGGGCGAAGCCGCTTTCCTCGCTCGCCCCTATGCACACGGCGAAGCGGTGCGCCTCTCGTGGGCCGAAGCCGACGCGCGCGTGCTCGGCCCCGGCGTCAAGCCGCCGGGCGAGCGGGCGTCGGCGCCCAGCGGTACCGGGGCCGCCCAGCGCGACGACACCGCCGCGCTCGCCATGACCTTGTGAGCGCATCGGCAACCAGTTTCTTGTTTTCTCACGTTCGTTTCTTTCCACCTTTTTCTCTGGAGACTCAGCAATGACCGAACCCATCGACTCGTTCAACGGCGTCAAGCGCCGCACGTTGCTGCAAGGCACCGCCGGCATTCTGGCCACAGGCATCGCGCCCTTCGTGCACGCACAGGAAAAGATCGTGCTGCGCTACCTCGGCACCGCGGTGAACCAGGACAAGGCGATTGCCGAGAAGTTCAAGGCCGACACCGGCATCGAGATCCAGTACGTGGCCGTGACCACCGACGACGTGACCAAGCGCGCCGTCACCGCGCCCAACAGCTTCGACCTGATCGACACCGAGTTCTTCTCGCTCAAGAAGATCGTGCCGACCGGCAACCTGAAGGGCATCGACACCAAGCGCGTGAAGAACGCCGACAAGATCACCTCGCTTTTCACCAAGGGCGAAGTGGCAGGCAAGAAAGTCGGCAGCCAGGGCACGGCACCCGTCAAGGTGATCTACCTCGAAGGCGAGAAGAGCAAGGTTTTCGCCAAGGCGGCCACGCAGTACATGTCGCTGATCCCGACCACCTACAACGCCGACACGCTGGGCATCCGCCCCGACCTCATCAAGCGTCCCATCGGCTCGTGGGCCGAGCTGCTGAACCCCGAGTTCAAGGGCAAGGCCGCGATCCTGAACATTCCCTCGATCGGCATCATGGACGCCGCGATGGTGGTGGAGGCCAAGGGCCTGCACAAGTACGCCGACAAGGGCAACATGACCAAGGCCGAAATCGACCTGACCATCAAGGCGCTGATCGAGGCCAAGAAGGCGGGCCAGTTCCGCGCGCTGTGGAAGGACTTCAACGAATCGGTGAACCTGATGTCCTCGGGCGAGGTGGTGATCCAGTCGATGTGGTCGCCCGCGGTCACGGCCGTGCGAAGCAAGGGCATCGACTGCACCTTCCAGCCGCTCAAGGAAGGCTATCGCGCCTGGGCCTCGGGCTTCGGGCTGCCGGCCACGCTCTCGGGCAAGAAGCTCGACGGCGCCTACGAGTTCATCAACTGGTTCCTCGACGGCTGGGCCGGCGCCTACCTCAACCGCCAGGGCTACTACAGCGCCGTGCTCGACACCGCCAAGACCAAGATGGAAGCCTACGAGTGGGCCTACTGGATGGAAGGCAAGCCCGCCTCCCAGGACATCAAGAGCCCGCAGGGCGACGTGATCGCCAAGGCCGGCTCGGTACGCGACGGCGGCAGCTACGAACAGCGCATGGGCGGCATCGCGTGCTGGAACGCGGTGATGGACGAGAACGAGTACATGGTGAGGAAATGGAACGAGTTCGTGGCTGCGTAAGAAGGCTCGCCCCCAGGCTTCGCGCACTGCGTGTCGCTTCTCCCTCCCCCTGACCGGGGGCGACACCTGCGGCCCGGCAAAGCCGGTTCCGCGGTGTCCCACGAACAGGCATCGCTTCGCTCGCCCTTGGACACAGTCTTTCGCTTTCATCCATGAGTACACCCGTCGTGTCCAGCCATGCCGCCGCTGCCCCGGTTCATGCCGTGAAGGCCTGGTGGCAGGCGGCACCGTTCGCGCTGGTGTTCCTGCTGTTCTTCCTGATTCCGCTGGCGCTGGTCGCGATGGTCAGCCTGTGGAATTTCAACGAGTACGAGCTGATACCTGCCGTCACGCTGCGCAACTACCTCAGCCTGTTCGAAGGCTGCTCGAGGCTCACCGACAACGGCGACCTCTGCGTGACGCTGAACACCTACCTGAGCACCTTCAAGTTCTGCCTGCTGGTGTGGGGCATCACGCTGTTGATCGGCTTTTCGGTCGCGTACTTCCTGGCCTTCCACGTGCGCTCCTCGACCATGCAGACGGTGCTGTTCGTGCTGTGCACGGTGCCCTTCTGGACCTCCAACGTGATCCGCATGATCTCGTGGGTGCCGCTGCTGGGACGCAACGGGCTGGTCAACCAGGCGCTGATGGGCATCGGCCTGGTCGATCAGCCGCTGGAGTGGCTGCTGTTCTCCGACTTCTCGGTGGTGCTGGCCTTCGTGCACCTGTACACGATGTTCATGATCGTGCCGATCTTCAACAGCATGATGCGCATCGACCGCTCGCTGCTCGAGGCGGCCAGCGACGCCGGCGCCTCGGGCTGGCAGACGCTGTGGAACGTGGTGGTGCCGCTGTCGCGCACCGGCATCCTCATCGGCTCCATCTTCGTCATCACCATCGTTATGGGCGACTTCGTCACCATCGGCGTGATGGGCGGGCAGCAGATCGCCTCCATCGGCAAGATCATCCAGGTGCAGACCTCGTACCTGCAGTTCCCGCTGGCGGCGGCCAACGCCATGATTCTGCTGGCCGTGGTGCTGATGATCATCTGGGGGCTGACCCGGATGGTCGACATCCGCAAGGAGCTCTGAGATGCAGACACACATCGGCGCGCAGCGCGCGCCCGGATTCTGGCCGCTGGCCACCGTGTTCGGGCTCTTCGTGCTGTTCCTGTACGGCCCGATGATCACGATCTTCGTGCTGAGTTTCCAGGGGCCCGAGGGCGGGCTGACCTTTCCTCTGCGCGGGCTGTCGCTGCACTGGTTCCACAAGCTGGCCGAGGGCCTGGGCACGGTCGACATCGGCGCGGCCTTCAGGCGCTCGCTGGTGCTGGGCGCGGTGGTGATGGCGTTCACCGTGGTGCTGTCGGTGCTCGCCGGGCTCGCGTTCCGCAAGAAGCTCGCGGGCAGCAACGCCCTGTTCTTCGTGACGGTCGCCAGCCTCATCATGCCGTCGATCATCATCTCGCTGGGCATCGGCCTGCAGTTCCGGCTGATCGACACCGGCATCAAGAGCGTGCTGACGGCGATGGACGCCGCCGCGCTGCTCGAAGGCTACGGCACCGCGCTCGGCCTCTTCAGCTCCGCGCTGGGCGCGCACCTGACGTGGACGCTGCCCTTCGGCCTGCTCATCATGTTCGCGGTGTTCAACCGCTTCAATCCCGCCTACGAGGAGGCCGCGCGCGACCTGGGCGCCACGCCCTGGCAGACATTCCGCTTCGTGGTGCTGCCGCTGATCGGGCCCTCGATCGTGGGCATCGGCATGTTCGGCTTCACGCTGTCGTGGGACGAGATCGCCCGCACCTCGCAGGCCATCGGTGACGTGAACACGCTGCCGCTCGAGCTGCAGGGGCTGACCTCGACGGTAACCACGCCTTCGATCTATGCACTTGGTACCGTGACCACCGTGGTGTCGCTGCTGGTCATGGGCGTGGCGCTGGGCGCTGCCGCGCTGCTGCGGCGGCGCTCCATCCGCAGAAAGTGAGCGTTTTCCGGCAGCCCCTCTAAAATCGCGCCCCGACAAAAACACAAGCGAGAGAGGCGGAAATGCTCGAGAAACTCAACGAATTCACGGAAAGCCACGGCGAACTGCGCCGCGGCAAGGGGCTGGTCACCGGGACCATCGCGCTGAGCCTTGCCATCCTGTGCTTTCTGGGCGTGCTGGCCTTCCACTTCCCGCAGTACCTCACGACGCCGGAGCTGCGCAAGAGCTACAACGTCGACGTGATGCGCGTCATCCTGCTCACGGCGCTGGTCATCTCGGGCGGGCTTTCCCTGGTCAACATCATCTTCAACCGCTCGCGCTGGCTGTCTTCGGCCGCGTTCCTGCTGGTGGCGGCCTCGGCGCTGCTGGGCGGGCACAAGGTGCCGGTGCACGACTTCGCGGACAACACGCCCTACATCGGGCTCGACTGGTTCATCCTCGACCTGCTGGGCTCCTCGCTGATCTTCATCTTCATCGAGAAGCTGTTCGCGCTGCGAAAGGACCAGCCGGTATTCCGCGAGGAGTGGCAGACCGACTTCCACCACTTCGTGGTGAACCACATGATCGTGGGCTTCGTGCTGCTGGCGACCAACCTGATGGTGCACAAGCTCTTCGGCTGGGCGGCCAACGACGGCATCCGCGGCTGGGTGGGCAACCTGCCGTTCTGGGCGGGGCTGCTGCTCATCATTCTGGTGGCCGACCTGGTGCAGTACTGGACGCACCGCGCCTACCACGAGGTGCCCGTGCTGTGGCGCCTGCACGCGGTGCACCACAGCGTGAAGAGCATGGACTGGATGGCGGGCTCGCGCCAGCACATCCTGGAGCTGCTGATCACGCGCACGCTGGTGCTGGCTCCCATCTACGTGCTGGGCTTCAGCAAGGACGTGATCGACGCCTACATCGTGGTGGTGGGCTTCCAGGCGGTGTTCAACCACTGCAACGTGAGCGTGCGGCTCGGCCCGCTGCGCTACCTGATCGTGACGCCCAACTTCCACCACTGGCACCACAGCCAGGACCAGGAAGCACTGGACAAGAACTACGCGGCGCACTACGCCTTCCTCGACTACATCTTCGGCACGGCCGTGAAGAGCACCAAGCTCTGGCCCGAGAAGTACGGCGTGCTGGGCGACTACGTGCCCAACGGCTTCTTCAAGCAGCTGAAGTTCCCGTTCGTCTGGAAGGGCTGATGCGAATTCCTTTCCGGGCCGCCGCGGCCATCGTCGCCGCGGGCGCCGCCCTGCTGCTTTCCGCCTGCGCCACCCGCCTCGACCTGCCGACCAAGGACAACGGCCTGCGCCTGCGCGTGCAGAGTTCGGTGATCGCACCGGGCAACGGCGGCGAGCTCATCGCCGCCGACGCGCTGGCGCCGGGCGACATCCTGCTGACCTCGATCGCCACGGTGAACTCCTTCGGCATCCGGCTGGGCACCTTCTCGCCGGTGAGCCACGCGGTGCTGTACCTGGGCGACGGCCAGATCGCCGAGGCCGTCGGCACCGGCGTGCGCGCGCGGCCGCTCGCCGAAGTGGTCGACGAGGAGCAGATGGTCGTGGCATTCCGCGTGCCGGGCGTGGACGACGCCGGCGCCGCCCGCATGCGCGAGTGGGCGATGTCGCAGGTCGGCACCAGCTACAACACCGTGGGCGTGCTGCTGAACGCGCCCTTCGTGCTGAACCGCCGCCTGTGCGAGTTGCCGCTGATGCCCACCGCCGTCAGCCACTACTGCATGAGCGGCATGGCCATGGTGCAGCTGGGCGCGAGCCGCGACGACCAGTTCTTCTGCTCGCAGTTCGTGCTGGAGGCCTACAGGCAGGCAGGTCTGCCGATCACCAATGCCGACCCGCGCTGGGTGAGCCCGGCCGACCTGCTCCACATGCGCGAGGGCGACGTGCCCTCCATCGCCGCCACGCAGCCGCTGCGCTACGTCGGGCATCTGAAATACAACCCGCCGCCGATCCTGGCGGCCGACGGCCCTTGAGCGCGGCTGGCTCTTCTTCGTCGCGCTTCGACGTCGTCGTGATCGGCGCCGGGGCCGCCGGGCTCTTCTGCGCCGGCGTGGCGGGCCAGCGCGGGTTGAAGGTGCTGCTGGTGGACCACAGCGAGAAGGTGGGCGAGAAGATCCGCATCTCGGGCGGCGGACGCGCCAACTTCACGAACCGCGACCTGGACGTGCGCGCGCCGCAGCGGCACTTCATCGGCGACAACCCGAATTTCTGCCGCTCGGCGCTGTCGCGTTATGCGCCGCAACAGTTCATCGAGCTGGTGCAGAAGCACGGGATCGCCTTCCACGAGAAGCACAAGGGGCAGCTTTTCTGCGACGGCTCCTCGCAGCAGATCGTCGACATGCTGCTGGCCGAGTGCGCGGCGGGCGGGGTCGAGCGCTGGCAGCCGTGCAAGGTCGGGAGCATCGCTTTTTCCGCCTCCAATGCAGACGGAACGGGCGCAGGCAGCTATCGAATCGAGAGCAGCCGGGGGCCGGTCGAAACGCCAAAGATCGTGGTCGCCACCGGCGGCCTGTCGATTCCACAGATCGGCGCCAGCGACTTCGGCTACCGCATCGCCGAGCAGTTCGGCCTGCGGATGGTCGCGCCCCGCCCCGCGCTGGTGCCGCTGACCTTCGGCGGCGACGCCTGGGCGCCCTATGCCGAACTGGCCGGGCTGGCGCTGCCGGTGCGCATCGAGACCGGCGCCAAGAAGGAAAAGATGGCGTTCCTCGAAGACCTGCTCTTCACCCACCGGGGCCTGTCGGGCCCGGCGGTGCTGCAGATTTCGAGCTACTGGAAGCCCGGCGCCCCGCTGACCCTGGATTTCGCCCCCGGCGTGAACGTGGCCGAGGCATTGGGCGAGGCCAAGCTGCGGTCGAAAAAACGAATCGCCAACGAACTGGCCGCCCTGGTGCCCTCCCGGCTGGCGGACGCCTGGGTCGGACAGGACCCGGCCCTGCAGCGGCCGGTGAATGAAGCGGCCGACAAGGCGCTGGCGATACTGTCGGAGCGCATCGCCCGCTGGCAGATCGTTCCCAGCGGCACCGAGGGCTACAAGAAGGCCGAGGTAACGGCCGGCGGCGTCGACACCCGCGACCTGTCGTCCCAGACCATGGAGTCGAAGCAGCCGGGCCTGTATTTCATCGGCGAAGTGGTCGACGTGACCGGCTGGCTGGGCGGATACAACTTCCAGTGGGCCTGGGCAAGCGCACATGCGTGCGCCCAGTCCCTCTGACCTTCTCGCCCCCTTCAGAGACACCGAGGAACCGGCTTTGCCGGGCCTCAGGTGTCGCCCCCGGCGAGGGGGTTGGCGAAGCGACACGAAGTGCGCGCAGCCTGGGGGAGTGCTATACTCGCGGGCTAACTCTTGGCCTTACCTCAACGGCCGCAAAAGATTTCAGTTGAGGAACCCCGGCTTGGGGCCTCGATCTCTCCAAGCCAAATTCATTTCAACGATTCATCAATGACCACCATCCGCGTTAAAGAAAACGAGCCCTTCGACGTCGCCCTGCGCCGTTTCAAGCGCACCATCGAAAAGCTCGGCCTGCTGACCGACCTGCGTGCCCGCGAGTTCTACGAAAAGCCGACCGCCGAACGCAAGCGCAAGAAGGCAGCCGCGGTCAAGCGCCACTACAAGCGCGTGCGCAGCATGCAGCTGCCCAAGAAGCTGTACTAAGCAACGCCCCGGGCGGCAGGCCCAGACGAAAGTCAGCACCGCCGCTCCGTTGCCTCAGCCGCGCCAGGGAAACCTGCCGCGGCTTTTGTTTTTTCCGAAAGGTTGCCGAATGACTCTCAAAGCACAGATCAACGAAGACATGAAGACGGCGATGCGCGCCAAGGAATCCGAGCGCCTTGCCACCATCCGCCTGCTGCTGGCCGCCATGAAGCAGAAGGAAGTCGACGAGCGCGTGGAGCTCGACGACGCCATGGTCGTCGCCATCGTCGACAAGATGGTCAAGCAGCGCAAGGATTCCATCGCCGCCTTCACCACCGGCGGCCGCACCGACCTCGCCGACAAGGAAGCCGCCGAGATCAAGGTGCTGGAGGTCTACCTGCCCCAGCGCATGGGCGCCGATGAAGTCGCCGCCGAAGTGAAGGCCATCGTGGCCGAGCTGGGCGCCAGCGGCCCCGGCGACATGGGCAAGGTGATGGGCGTGGTCAAGACCCGCTTGGCCGGCAAGGCCGACATGGGCCAGGTCAGCGCAGCGGTCAAGGCCGCTCTGACGGGCGCCTGAGCATGAACGCCGGCAGCCCCAGCGTCACCATTCCCAAGGCCTGTGCCTGCCTGGTCGACGCCCGGGGCCGGCTGCTGGTGTTCCGCCATCCCGAGGATGGCGGCATGCAGCTCCCCAAGGGCACCATCGAGCCCGGCGAATCGCCCGACGTGGCGGTGCGCCGCGAGCTGCTCGAGGAATCGGGCATCGACTACGCCGGAGAGCTGCAGTCGCTGGGCACGCTGGACCGCGAATGCGAAGCCGGCGTCGAAGGCAACACGCACCGCCACCCGCAGCTGTGGCACCTGTTCCTGATGCGCGCCGAGGGCGCCCTGCCCGAGAGCTTCACGCACACGGCCACGGGCAGTCCCGAGGAAGAAGGCCTGGTGTTCCTGTTCAGCTGGCTCGAAGCCGGCGATCCGCTCGACGACTTCGCCCTGCCCTATCGCCAGACCATCGAGCGCGTGCGTTCGGCCCTGCTGCTCGCGGCCTGAGACGCCACCATCCTCACGCCCCGGCCGCGCGCACGGCCATGTACAAGCCCAGCAGCGCCAGCCCGATCAGGAAGCAGCGCCTGAACACCGCCACCGACAGCCTCTTGCGCAGCCAGGTCCCGAGCACCATGCCGCCGATGGCCGGCGCGAGCATCGCGACCGAGCCTCCGATCACCGACATCGGATAGCCCCCGTTCCCGGCCAGCCCGATGGCCAGCACCACCGTCGAGGTGGTGAACGAAATCCCCATCGCCTGGATCAGCGAATCGCGCTGGAAGCCCAGCGCCTGCAGGTACGGCACCGCCGGCACCGCGAACACTCCCGTCACCGCGGTGACCAGTCCGGTCACGATGCCCACCAGCGGCCCCACCCAGCGCGCCTGCGCGTCGGTCACATGCAACTGCCGCCCGGTAAGCCCCCAGACCGCATAGACGATCAGCGCCACGCCGAGCGCCACCGTCGCCCACGCCCCGGCCGGCACGCCCAGCCAGAGCGCGCCACCCAGCGTGCCGGCCACCACGCCCACCTGCATGCCGCCGATGCGCTTCAGCACCGGCATGAAGGTCGCGCGCGGCCCGGTCTGCCAGATGTTGGTGACCAGCGAAGGCACGATCAGCAGCGCCGCGGCCTGCGCCGGCGACATCCACAGCGCGAGCAGCCCCATCGACACCGTCGGCAGCCCGAGGCCGACCACGCCCTTGATCACCCCGGCCAGCAGGTAGACGGCCGTGGCGGCGGCCCAGAAGATCATCGTGTCGGTGGGTTGCATTGCTGTCATCGCGGCCGAGTCTGCCGATGAAGCCCGCGCCCTGAAATGCGGCATTCGCGCAGCCGGCCTCAGGCTGGGACTGAGGCTCCTGGTGCACACTCCGCCCACCATGCGCTTCGATCTCACAGACCTGCGGCTCTTCATCCACGTCGTCGAGGCCGGCAGCCTCACCGCCGGTGCCGGCCGCTCGCACATGACGCTGGCCTCCGCCAGCCAGCGCGTGCGCGGCATGGAAGACGCCCTCGGCAGCCCCCTGCTCACCCGCCACGCGCAGGGCGTGCGCCCCACCGAGGCCGGCCGCACGCTGCTGCACCATGCGCGCGTCGTGCTGCAGCAGATGGAGCGGCTGCGCGGCGAACTCGGCGAGTACGGCCAGGGCCTCAAGGGCCATGTGCGCTTCATGTGCGGCACCTCGGCGCTGACCGAGCACCTGCCCGAGGTGCTGAGCCGCTTTCTCGCCGAGCATCCGCGCATCTCGGTCGACCTGGAAGAGCGCCCCAGCCCCGACACGGTGGAAGCGCTGCGAGCAGGCCTGTGCGACATCGGCATCGTCTCCGACGCCATCGACAGCGAGGGCCTCGAATGCCATCCCTTCCGGCGCGACGACCTCGTGCTCGTCATGCCGCGCGGCCACGCACTGGCCGGGCGCCGCCGCCTGCGGCTGGCCGAAGTGGTCGACAGCGAATTCGTAGGCTTGCCCGCCGACAGCGCGCTGCAGCTGCTGATCACCCAGCACGTGCGCGCCCTCGGCAAGCACCTGGCCTACCGCGTGCGCGTGCGCAACTTCGAGGCCGTGTGCCGCATGGTCGAGTACGGAATCGGCGTCGGCATCGTCCCGCAGACCGCGGCCGAGCGCTGTGCCCGTTCGATGAAGATCGCGCGCGCCTCGCTCGCCGACGCCTGGGCCGAGCGCACGCTGATGGCCTGCGTGCGCTCGTCGGAAGACCTGCCGCTCAACGCCCGGCGCATGCTCGATTACCTGGTCGCGCCGCCGCCCGAGGAAGTCAGGAAGAAGCAGTGACAGGCCGACCCAGCCGCGCCCGCGCCGCCACGAAGGCATCGAAGGCCTCGCCGCTGGTCTTGCTCGGCGCATAGCCGAAGCGCTCCTTCAGCGCGGTGTTGAGCAGCACCGGCCGGTAGCGCAGAAAGTCCAGCTGCTCCGGCCCGTAGCGGCTCACGCCCAGCGCCGAGCCCACCGCCAGCGCCGTCTTCAGCACGCCGGCCGGCCAGTCGACTGCGTGCTTGCCCAGCCGCGAGGCGATCTCGTGGATGGTCAGCGCGCCGTCGCCCGCGAGGTTGTAGCAGCCGGGCGGCGCGCCACCGAGCGCATGGGCGATGGCACCTGTCACGTCCTCGTCCCACACGAACACGAAGGGACTCTCGCTGCCGCGGATCGCGATGAGCCGCTTCTTCTCGAACAGCGCCGTGATCTGGTTGTCCACCCGCTCGCCGAGGATGGTGCCGATGCGCAGCACCGTCTGCGCCAGCGCCGGATGTCGTTCGCGATAGCCGGCCAGCATCTCCTCGACCTGCCGCTTGTGGTCGGCATAGGCGAACACCACGTTGCCGCGCAACGGCTGCGACTCGGTGATCCACGCCGGGTTGCCCGCGTGGTAGCCGTAGGCCGCGCCGCTGGACGACACCACGATGTGCCGTACGCCCTTCGCCACGCAGGCTTCGAGCACGTTGCGCGTGCCTCCCACGTCCACCGAATGCTCGAAGGCACGGTTCGAGTCCTTGCCCGGCGTGACGATGGATGCGAGATGCACCACGGTGTCGACGGCATGGTCGGCAATGGCTTCTGCGATGCGCGAATCACGCACGTCCAGCTGCTGGTAGGCCACGCCCATCAGGCGTCGGTCGGGCGGCACCTCGCGCACGTCGACCGCGACCAGCGCTTCCAGCGTGCCCTGCTTCGCCAGCGCGGCGAGCAGGCCGCGCCCCAGGAAGCCGTCGGCCCCGGTCACCAGCACGCGGCGCGCGACGAGTCCTTCGCCGCTCATGGCTTCGCGGGCTTGCGGCCCCACCAGCTTGCCAGCGCAAGGCCGGCGATGATGTCCCAGAAGCCCCATACGCCGGCCACCACGGCCATGCCGCCGAGCCCGCCGAAGAAGCTGAAGATCAGCACCAGCCCGAGCCCGGCGTTGCGGATGCCCACCTCGATGGACACCGCGCGCCGGTCGTAGTCGCCAAGCCCCGAAAGCCGCGCGCATAGGTAGCCGGTGCCGAAGGCCAGCGCGTCGTGGATCACCACCGCCATCAGCACCAGCCCCACGTAGTCGAGGAAGAAGCGCCAGTTGCCCGCGATGGCGCCGAGGATGAACACGATCAGCGCGACGAAGCTCAGCACGCCCACCGGCTTCTTGATGCGCGCCGTGAGCGCCGGGAACCTGTGTGCGCAGGCCACGCCCAGCACGAAGGGAACGCCGATGATCGCCACGATATGGCCCAGCATGTCCAGCGGATCGAGCGCGATGGTCTTCAGCAGCGCCGAGGCCGTGGGATGCAGGCCGCCCCAGAACGCGAAGTTCAGCGGCATCACGACGATGGAAAGCGCGTTCGAGATCGCCGTCATCGACACCGACAGCGCCACGTTGCCGCGCGCGCGGTGCGTGAGGATCTGCGAGATGTTCCCCGGCGGGCAGCAGGCCACCAGGATCATGCCCAGCGCAATGCTCGGGCCCGGCTTGAGGATCAGCGTGAGCACGTAAGTCACGGCCGGCAGCACGATGAACTGCGCGCCTATGCCTACTGCCATGGCGCCGGGCATGCGCGCCACGCGCTTGAAGTCCTCGATGCGCGTGTCCAGCGCGATGCCGAACATCAAAAAGCCCAGCACCACGTTGAGCAGCACCAGCGAGGCCGGGTTGAAGTGCAGGCGTATCTCGTCGACGGGCAGCATGCGCGGGGCCTCCTTCTTTTCTTTCTTCGTCTTCAGGCAGGGTCGGCCAGCGCCGCGGCCGCGTTGCGCACGGCCGCGCGGTAGGTGTCCTTGTGCACGTAGTACGCCATGCGTTCCAGCTGCAGGTACTTGAAGCCGCCCGACAGGTCGGGCGCCGGCCCCTGCGCCGCGGCACGCAGCGCGCCAGCCCTGGGCGAGCCGCCCGCCTGCGCGCGAAAGTAGCGCGCCACCAGCTCGGCCTGCTCGTAGCGGCCCTGCCATCCGATGCCGCTGGCCTCGATCATCCCGAGCACCGCGATGTTCTCGAAGCGCGGCGAGAAGATGTTGAGGTACAGCCTCGGCGCCATGCCCTGCCAGTTCAGCAGCTCGCGGTCGATGAACGGGTAGTGCAGCGCATAGCCGGTGGCCGCGAGGATCAGGTCGTAGTCCCGCGCGCTGCCGTCCCTGAAGTGCACCGTGCACCCGTCGAGCCGCGCGACGTCGCCGCGCACGCCGATGTCGCCGTGGCCCACGTGGTGCAGCACCAGCGAGTTCACGATGGGATGCGACTCGTACATCCGGTAATCGGGCTTCGGGAAGCCGAAGCGCACCGGATCGCCGGTGAACCACTTGAGCACCGTCGAGTCGATGCGCTGCTTGAGCCATGGCGGCAACGGCCGCTTGCCGCCCAGCGTGTCGGCCGGCTTGCCGAACACGTACTTGGGCACGAAGTAGTAGCCGCGCCGCACCGAGATGTCGACGCTCCTGGCGTAGTGCACGGCATCCACGGCGATGTCGCAGCCCGAGTTGCCCGCGCCGACGATCAGCACGCGCTTGTCCTTGAAGAGCTCCGGGTGCTTGTAGTCGCTGGTGTGCAGAAGCTCGCCATCGAAGTTGCCGTCGAAGCTCGGCCGCTTGGGCTCGGCGAGCGTGCCGTTGGCGATGACCACGCCCCTGTATTCGGCCGTCTCGACGGTGCCCTCGCCGTCCTCGGTGGTGACGAGCCAGCGCGTATCGGGCGCGTCGCTCGCCGGCTCGACGCGCAGCACGCGCGTGTTGAAGCGGAAGTGTTCGCGCAGCCCGAAGCGCTCGGCGAAGTCGCTGAAGTAGCGGCGCAGCTCGCGGTGGCTGGGGTAGTCGGCCACCGTGTCGGCCATCGGGAACTCGGTGAACTCGGTGGTGCGCTTGCTCGAGATCAGATGCGCCGAGTGGTAGACGGTGGAGCGCGGATTGGAGATGTCCCACAGCCCGCCCACATCGCCATGCGCCTCGAAGCCCTGGAACGGCACGCCGTGCTTCTGCAGGTTGCGCGCACCGGCAAGGCCGGAGGGGCCCGCGCCGATCAGCGCGATCTGTTCGTGGGTCGGTACTGCGGCGGCGTTGGACGTCATCGGGGCGGAGGCTCCTTCGAAAGACCGGGAATGGCTGTCGCGCCCGCTTCGCCGACACGGGGCTTGCGCGGCTGGCCTCGCAACAGGCGGTCGTGAAGCTTCTCCGGCAGCAAGTCGAGCGCCTTCGAGAGCCAGCCGATGCGGCGCGGCAGCACGATCTTCTCGCGCCCCGCCGTCACGGCCGCCAGCAGCCGGTGCGCTGCCTCGTCGGCCTCCAGCAGCCCCGGCATCGCGAAACGGTTGCCGGCAGTGAGCGCGGTGCGTATGTAGCCGGGGCTGATCGTGTGCACCGTGAGGCCCGTTTCGCGCAGTTCGGCACGCAGGCTTTCCAGGTAGCGGATCAGCCCGGCCTTGCTGGCGCAGTAGGCGCCGTTGCCAGGCATGCCGCGCCAGCCGGCGATGCTGGCCATGCCGACCAGCGCGCCGCGCTGTTGCGCGCGCATCGCGCCCACGAAAGGCTGGAAGGTGGTGGCCGCGCCCAGCAGGTTGATCTCGAGCATGCGGCGGAATACGGCCAGGTCGTCGGCCTGCGCGGTGTCGTAGCCGCCCGCGACGCCGGCATTGGCGATCACGAGATCGGGCACGCCGGCGCGCGCCATCCAGTCGGCGGCCATGGCCTGCATGGCGGCGCCTTGCGACACGTCGGGGGTGTAGGCCGCACAGCGCTCGGGCGCGAGCGCGGCCAGTTCGGCGAGCCTGCCGGCATCGAGCCCCACCAGCGCCACGCTCGCCCCGTTGCCGATCAGCTCGCGCGCCAGCGCCTGTCCCAGCCCGCCACAGGCACCGGTGAGGACGACGTTGCGAAACGGCAAGGGCATTGGCGCGAGGGCTCCGGGTGGCAAAAAGCCCGGCCACTTTATCCGCGCACGCGCGCCGCGCCCCCCGGCATTTCCCCTTGCCCGGAGCCCCTGCGTCGAAGGCTTGCCGACGCCCTCAGGCGGCCGCAGGCTCCGGAAACTCGATCTGGATCTTCACGTCCGTCGCGCGGCCGGCCGCCGCTTCCTCGAAGGCCTTGATGCCGTCCTCGAAGGCGAAGGTGCGCGAGATGAAGGGCTTCACGTCGACCTGCCCCGACGCGATCAGCGCCAGCGCGCGCGGGAAGATGTTGGCGTAGCGGAACACCGACTCGATGCGCACCTCCTTCGCCTGGATGGCCACGATGTCGAAGGCCACCTTGTCGGCGGGTATGCCCACCATCACCAGGCAGCCGCCGGGGCACAGCAGGTCGAAGATGCCGTCGAAGGCGCGCGCGCTGCCGCTGGCCTCGAACACGACGTTGGCGCCCCAGCCGTCGGTCAACGCCTTCACCGTATCGGCGAGCTTGCCGGCGCGCACATCGACGGTGGTGACGGCCGGGTTGCCGGCGAACAGCGCCAGCTTCTCGGGCACGAGGTCCGCGAGGATCACGCGCGCGGCACCGCCAGCGAGCGCGGCCAGCGCCGTCATCGCGCCGATGGTGCCGGCGCCGATGACCACCGCCACGTCGCCCGGCTTCAGCGCGGCCTTCTTCGCTGCCTGCAGGCCGATGGCCAGCGGCTCGACGATGGCGCCTTCGCCGAAGCTCACGTTGTCGGGCAGGCGGAAGGTGAATGCCGCCGGGTGCACCACGAAGGGCGTGAGGCAGCCGTGGATGGGCGGCGTGGCCCAGAAGCGCACGGCAGGGTCGAGGTTGTAGATGCCCTCGAGCGTAGCGCGCGAATCCATGCGCGGGATGCCGGGCTCCATGCAAACGCGGTCGCCCGGCTTGAGGTGCGTGACCTCCGAGCCCACCTCGGCCACGATGCCCGAGGCCTCGTGGCCCAGCACCATGGGTTCTTCCACCACGTAGGGGCCGATGCCGCCGTGCTGGTAGTAGTGAACGTCGCTGCCGCACACGCCCACGGTGTGCATGCGGATCTTCACGTCGCGCGGCCCCACGTGAAGCGGGATGTCGAGCTCGCGCAGCCTGAGCTCGTGCGCTTTTTCCAGAACCAGTGCTTTCATGGTCTTGAGTCCTTGAAGGAGTGTTGTCGGTATGTGGTCAATGCAATGAGGTTTCAGCGCGCAGCAGCGAGGCGCCCGAATCGATGTCGAAGATGTGCACCTGTGCGGGGTCGGCCACGAAGCGCACGCGCTCGCGCAGCCCGGGGCACTGCGCGGAGGGCATGAGCGCGGCGATCTCGCCGTCGCCCTGGCCGAAGCTCACCAGCACCTCGTTGCCGAGGTATTCGATGAGCTGCACCTCGCCCTGGAAGCCGCCGTGCTGCCCGCCATGGGCATCCACCAGCAGGTGCGCGGGCCGCACGCCGAGCGTGACGCGCCTGCGGCCTTCGAGCGCGAACCGGTGCGCGTCGACCCGGACGGTGCCTTCACGGCCGAAGAGTTCGACTGTCGGCCCTGCCTGCGCGGCCTCGCGCACTTCCATCTCCACCAGGTTCATCGGCGGCGTGCCGATGAAGCCGGCCACGAAGGCCGAGCGCGGCCGCTCGAAGATCTCGCGCGGCGAGCCGACCTGCTCGATGCGCCCGTCGCGCAGCAGCACGATGCGGTCGGCCAGCGTCATCGCCTCGTGCTGGTCGTGGGTCACGTAGACCGTGGTGGTCTTCAGCGCCTGGTGCAGCCGGGCGATCTCGATGCGCATGTGATTGCGCAGCTTGGCGTCGAGGTTCGACAGCGGCTCGTCGAAGAGGAAAACCTTGGGCGTCTTGATCATCGCCCGCGCGATCGCCACGCGCTGCTGCTGCCCGCCCGACAACTCGGTGGGCTTGCGCTGCAGGTAGCGCTCCAGCCCCAGCGTGTCCGACACCTCCTTGATGCGCGCGTCGATCTCCGCCTTGGGCACCTTCAGCCGCTTGAGGCCGAAGGCGATGTTGTCGCGCACGCTCATGTGCGGATAGAGCGCGTAGTTCTGGAACACCATGGCGATGCCGCGCTCCTGCGGCGGCAGGTCGTTCACGCGCTGGCCGCCGATCATGAGGTCGCCGTCGGAGATGTCTTCCAGGCCCGCGAGCATGCGCAGGATGGTCGACTTGCCGCAGCCCGAGGGGCCGAGGAACACGACGAACTCGTTGTCGGACACGTCGAGGTCGAACTGATGGACGACCTGCGTGTCGCCGTAGCGCTTGATGATCTTGTGACAGCTGATTGCGGACATTTCGTTGTTCCGGGAAAGTGGGCTCTCTGGATTCATGCCGCGTCGCGCCTGCGCTTGAACGCCGCATTGAGGAAGCCGCTGAGCACGCCGACCATGAGCAGCGGCGGCAGCGAAAGCAGGATGACGGACGCGTTCAGGATGCCCCAGGGCACGTCGCGCCCGAGCTGGCTCAGCTCAGAGGCCACGATGGGCAGCGTCTTGGCGTCCGAGGTGGTGAGCATCAGCGCGATGAGGAACTCGTTCCACACCAGCACGAAGCCGAAGGCGATGGCGCCGATCAGCGAGCGCGCGGCGATCGGCAGCGCCACCTTGAAGAAGATCGCATAGGGGCCGTAGCCGTCGACGCGGCCGGCCTCCTCCACCTCCTTGGGTACGGCCTTGAAAGCGGGAATGGCGAGCCAGATCACGGTGGAGAGCGTGAGCAGCGTGTAGGTGACGACGAGCGCGATGCGCGTGTCGTACAGCTCCAGCTGCAGCCAGATCACCATCAGCGGAATGGCCACAGCCACCGGCGGCAGGAAGCGCATGGAGAGCACGAAGAACTGGATGTCGTTGGCCCAGCGCAGCGGGTAGCGCGCGAGCGCGTAGGCCGCGGGCAGCCCGAGCACGGCGCCAGCGATCACCGCCGCGCCCACCACCACGACGGAGTTGACGAGCCCCTGCGCCACTGCCTCGCGGCTGAGCACATACACGTAGTTCTCCAGCGTGGGCGTGAAGAAGAACTTGGGCACCGCCGAGACGATGTCGACCCGGTTCTTGAACGAGTTGAGAAAGGTCCACAGAACCGGCACCAGCGCCGAGAGTCCGGCCAGGATCAGCACCAGCCGCGCGAGCAGCGTGCCGACGGAGAACTTCTTCTTTGCAGCAGCGCTCATTTCGGCCGCGTCCATTTCCAGATGTAGGTGAAGGCCACGGTCGAGGCGACCATCATCAGCACCGCCATGCCCGAGGCATACGAGATGCGGCCCGACTCGATGAAGCCCTGCGAGAAGGCGTACATGTCCAGCGTCTCGGTCGAGATGCCGGGGCCGCCGCGGGTCATCACGTAGATGAGGTCGAAGGCGCGCAGCGACTCCACCATCTTCACGAAGCACAGGCTGACCAGCGGCGCCTTGAGCATCGGCAGCGCCACGTAGGCGTAGACCTCCCAGGTCTTCGCATGGTCCATGCGCGCGGCCTCGAAGGGCTGGGGCGGCAGCGTCTCGAGCAGCTTGAGCACGATGACGGCGAAGAAGAGGCCCCACTGCCACACGTCGACGAAAGCCACGGTGAGCAGCGCGGTGACCGGGCTGGCCAGCAGGTCGAGCGGCTCGCCGGTGACGGCCTTGTACGGCCAGGTCAGCAGGCCGAACAGCGGGTGGAAGGCGAACTTCCACACGAAGGCCGCCGACACGCGCGGCAGCAGAACCGGCACGATGAACAGCATCGACAACACATTGCGCCAGCGCGCGGTGGTGCACTGGAACATCAGCACGCCCAGCAACACCGCCAGGCCCATGGTGGCGCTGACCGTCAGCACCTCCCACACCAGCGACACGCGCACCGAGTTGAGGAAGCGCCGGTCGGAAAAGAGCTGGATGTAGTTCGACAGCCAGACCCAGGCCGTGTCGGCCTGCCCGAGCTCGCGGTCCTGCAGCGAGATGCCGATCGCGAAAAGGGTGGGCACCAGTGCCAGCACCGCCAGCACCAGCAGCCCGGGCCCGATGAAGACGAGAGGCAGCCTCGTCGTCTTCCTTTTTTTCTCCCTGAGCGTCATTACTTCTTGCGCCGCGCGACCAGTTGCTTCGCGTAGCCGTCGAGTTCGTCGAGGCCGGCCTTGATGTCGGTGCGCGAGCCGGTGATCAGCTCTTCGAGAATGATCCCCCAGCGGTCGCCGAGATCGGGCCAGGCCGGGTCCTGCCAGAAGTTCACGGCCGTGACCTTGCCGGTGTCGGCCAGCGCCTTGCCGAGGTCGGCGCCATAGCGCTTGGCGAACTCGGGACTCGACAGCACGCTGGTGCGGTTGAGCTCGCCGAACTGACCTTCCGCGAGGCGGCGCTGCTCCTGCTTCTTCGAGGTGGCCCAGGCGACGAACAGGCCCGCGCACTTCTTCGCCTCCTCGGTCTTGTTGGCCTTGGCGCCGATGGCCAGACCGTGGCCATAGCCGCCGCCGGTCAGCGGCGTGGGCGGCGGCAGGTAGGCGACCTTGCCGATCACGGTCGACATCTTCGGGTCGAGCGCGTTGCCGGCCAGCGGGGTCGACTCGACCAGCATCGCCACCTTGCCGGCCAGGAAGGCGCCGGTGGATTCGTCCCAGCCGCCGGTCTTGGTGCCGGGCGCCGAGTACTTGAACAGCTCGAGGTAGGTCTGCGTGGCCTTCACCGCGGCGGCCGAATCGAACACGGGCTTGTCGCCCTCGAACCACTGGCCGCCGTAGCCGCGGAAGAAGGGCATCCAGCGCCACACGTTGGCACCGGAGCCGCGCTGGCCGCGCAGCGCGACGCCATAGACGCCGTTGGCCGGGTCATTGAGCTTCTTCGCCGCGGCGACGAACTCGTCGAGCGTGGTCGGCGGCTTGATGCCGGCCTTCTCGAGCAGGTCCTTGCGGTAGACCAGCAGGTCGCCGCCGCCGGTGAGCGGAGCGAACCAGACCTGGCCGTCGAAGCTGGCGACCTTCTGGCGGCCGGGGTCGAAGTCGGCGTAGTCGTAGTCGGCGGGGTAGTACTTGGCCAGCGGCACGATCCACTTCGACTGGGCGAACAGCGGCACGTTGGCCTCGTCGACGTAGTACACGTGGTACTTGCCCACAGTGGAAGCGTCCGCGCGGGTCTTGGTGCGGCGGTCGTTCTCGTTGAGGTTGTCGATGTTGAACGAGGCACCGGCGAGGGCCTTGAACTCGTCCTTGTACTTTTCGAGCAGGGTCAGCCCGTCGCGGGGCTGGGACAGGACGCGCAGGTCCTCCTTGCAGACCTGCTGCGCCTGGGCCGCGCCACCCCATGCGGCCAGCGCCGCCAGCGCCATCGCGCAACCCGTCATCCGGTACCGGTTTTCTTGAACAGCCATCGCTTTTGTCTCCTTTGAGCCTGTCGTGGATTGCCGGGGAATCGCGGCGGAAACAGGTGGGACGAAGCGTAGGCAGCGGCGGCGCGGCGCCGCGTACACGCGAGCCGGGGCACTGGTATTTTCATGACCACCCTGCTTGGGGTTTTGCCGGGGTCAGGCGGGCATGGGTGCCGCGCCGGTTCGCTTCAATCGCCACATCGGTTGCAACATAAAACCATATCGATAGAATCCATCTGGTCTTTTTTTGAAACCACAGCGGCGATGCCGCAACCGCCATGACTCACTACCGCACCACCACCGTCGACGGTCTGAAGATCTTCCATCGCGAGGCAGGCGACCCGGCCCTGCCCGCCCTGCTCCTGCTGCACGGCTTTCCGGCCTCGTCCTTCATGTACCGCGGGCTGATCGAGCAGCTGGCCCATCGCTTCCACGTCATCGCGCCGGACTACCCAGGCTTCGGGCACAGCGATGCGCCCTCGGTCGCGGAGTTCAGCTACACCTTCGACAGCCTCGCCGACATCGTCGGCAAGCTCACCGACCAGCTCGGCCTCGAGCGCTACGGCCTCTACATGCAGGACTTCGGCGGCCCGGTGGGCTTCAGGCTGGCAAGCCGCCGCCCGGAGAAGGTCGATTTCCTCGTGGTGCAGAACGCCAACGCCTACGAGGAAGGCCTGCCCGACAGCTTCTGGGGACTGGCTCGCGAGCTGTGGCGAGACCCGTCGCCCGCCAACTACGCGCGCATCCGCGACGCCGCCATGTCCGACGAAGCCCTGGCGTGGAACTACACCCACGGCGTGAAGGAGCTGGAGCGCATCGACCCCGACAGCTGGCTGCTGCAGCGCGCCCTGCTGGCGCGCCCCGGCAACAAGGACGCGATGGCGGCGCTGCTGCACGACTACGGCAGCAACCTATCGCTCTACCCCGCCTGGCAGGCCTACTTCAGGCAGCACCAGCCGCCGACGCTGATCGTCTGGGGCGCCAACGACGTGATCTTTCCGCCCTCAGGCGCCTATCCCTACCAGCGCGACCTGCGGCGGGTCGACTTCAAGCTGCTCGACACGGGCCATTTCGCGCTCGAAGAGCTCGGCGAGGTGATCGCCACCCACATCGAGCATTTCCACGACGCGCTGAACGCCTGAGGAACCCGGTCATGGAACTGAACGTCGATGCGGCGGGGGCGCGGCCATGCCCCGAGCCGTCGATATCGGGCGCGCTGGCGCTGCTGTTCGCCGTCGCCTGCGGATTCGCGGTGGCCAACGTCTACTACGCCCAACCGCTGCTGGACACGCTGTCGCACACCTTCGGCATCCGGCCCGCCACGGTCGGTGTCGTCATCACCATCACGCAGATCGGCTACGGGCTGGGGCTTCTGCTGGTGGTTCCGCTGGGCGATCTCGTCGACCGGCGACGGCTGATCGTCGGGCAATCGCTGCTGTCGGCGGTCGCCCTGCTGGCGGTGGCGCTGGCGCCGGGCGCGTCGGTGCTGCTGCCGGCGATGGCCGCCGTGGGCGTGCTGGCGGTGGTGACGCAGGTGCTGGTCGCCTATGCCGCGAGCATGGCCGCGCCGGGCGAACGCGGTCGCGTGGTGGGCACGGTCACCAGCGGCATCATCCTCGGCATCCTGCTGGCGCGGGCGGTCTCGGGCACGCTGTCGGATCTCTTCGGCTGGCGTTCGGTGTACCTGGCGTCGGCGGCGGCCACGCTGCTGGTCTCCGGCCTGCTGTGGATGGTGCTGCCGAGCCGCGCGCGGCCCGCGCCGGGCATCTCCTACGTGCAGCTGATCCGCTCGGTGTTCGCGCTCTTCGCGCAGGAGCCGGTGCTGCGCATCCGCGCCGTGCTCGCGATGCTGATCTTCATGGCCATCACCATGATGCTGACGCCGATGGTGCTGCCGCTGACGGCGCCGCCCTTCTCTCTGTCGCACACGCAGGTGGGCCTTTTCGGCCTCGCGGGTGCGGCCGGGGCCCTGGGCGCGGCCCGAGCGGGCCGTCAGGCGGATCGTGGCCGCGCGCAGCGCACCACCTTCATCGGCCTGGGGGCGATGCTGCTGTCGTGGCCGCTCATCGCGATGCTGCCGTGGTCCATCTGGGCAATGGTGGCCGGCGTGGTCGTCATCGACTTCGGGCTGCAGTCGGTGCACGTGGCCAACCAGAGCCTGATCTACCGCGTGCGCCCCGAGGCGCAGAGCCGACTGACGGCCGGGTACATGATCTTCTACTCCATCGGGTCCGCCACCGGATCGATGGCCTCGACGATGGTGTACGCCCATGCGGGCTGGAACGGCGTCTGCGTTGCCGGGGCCCTCGTCAGCGGCGTGGCGCTGGCATTCTGGGCGCTCACGCGGCACCAGACGCCGCAGGACACGGCCTCCTGAAGCCGCAACGGCTCAGTCCGTGGTGGCGAGCGGCGTGTTCTGCGCCGTGCGCAGGCCGAAGCGATCCTGCGCCTGCTGCCGGTAGGCCGAGGGTGTCATGCCCTTGAGCTGCAGGAAGCGGCGGTTGAAGTTGGCGAGATTCGCGAAGCCCACCTCGTAGCAGATGTCGCTCACCAGCCGGTCGGACACCTGCAGCATCTCGCAGGCCTTGGCCACGCGCAGCCGCGTGACGAAGTCGGTGAAGGTGGCGCCCATGTGCCGGTGGAACCAGCGCGAGAAGCTGCTCTCGGCCATGTTGGCCACGGCGCACACTGCCGGCAGCGAAAGGTCCTCGGTCAGGTGCCGGTCGAGGTAGTCGAGCACGCGGCGCATGCGGGTGTTGGCGCTCGGGTCTTCCCCGGCCGGGTCGGCGGTGCTGGAAATCTGGCGCCAGTCGGGCCAGCGGGCCAGCTCGTGCAGCAGGCCGATGAACTCCGCCAGCCGGGCCATGCCCTCCTGCGCCTGAACTCGCAGGAAGCGTTCGCGCACCAGCGAGTGGATACCGAAGAACTCGATGCCCAGCTTGGCCCGGTCGAGCATCGGCAGCACGGTCTTCAGCTCGGGAAACAGGTCGGTGCCCTTGCGCAGCGGCTCGTCGCGGAAGTGGATGACCATGCTGCGCTCGGCGATGCCCTCGGGCGGCACGTCGTGCGAGATCCAGGTGTGGGGCAGCCGGGCGCCCACCAGCGCCACGTAGCCGGGCTCGAAACGGCCGATGTGGTCGCCCACAAAAGCGTCGCCGCTGCTGCGGTTGATGCACTGCAGCTCGTATTCGTCGTGGTAGTGCCAGCAGTCGAAGGGCCAGGGCACGCCGTGCTGCAGGCAGCGCACCGAACTGCCGCCCGCCGGCTCGAAGCCGAGCCGGGGGTCGCGCATCAGTTCGTGCTCGAGTTCCGGTTTTCGCGCTGCGTTATGCCTCATGTTCGACAAGCCCTCGCGCGCAGGCCGGCGGCGCAGCCTTCAGGCGCCGGCGACCTTCATGCGGTTCACCAGGACCGATCCGGTGGTCTTGGCGCCGAAAGTGTAGGCATCCGCCCCGATGGCTTCAATACCCAGCAGCATGTCCTTCAGGTTGCCGGCGATGGTGATCTCCTGCACCGGGAAGGCGATCTTGCCCTTCTCCACCCAAAAGCCGCTGGCGCCGCGCGAGTAGTCGCCGGTCACGTAGTTCACGCCCTGCCCCATCAGCTCGATCACGAACAGGCCGGTGCCCAGCTTGGCGAGCATCGCGTCGAGGTCGTCGGTGTGCTTCGTGAGGCGCGAGCTGAGCGTGAGGTTGTGCGAGCCGCCGGCGTTGCCGGTGGTCTTCATGCCCAGCTTGCGGGCCGAGTAGGTCGAGAGGAAATAGCCCTCGAGGCGACCGGCGTCGACCACCTTGCGTGCCCGGGTGGTCACTCCTTCGTCGTCGAAGGGGGCGCTGCCCTTGCCGCGCAGCAGGTGCGGGTCTTCGGCCACGTCGACGTGCGCCGGCAGCACGGGCTTGCCCAACGAGTCGAGCAGGAAGGTGCTCTTGCGGTACAGCGACCCGCCGCTCACGGCCTGCACCAGCGAGCCCAGCAGGCCCACGGCCAGCGGCGACTCGAACAGCACCGGGCATTCGGTGGTCTTGATCTTGCGCGACTTCAGGCGGCTGAGCGCGCGCTCGGCGGCGTAGCGGCCCACGGCCTGCGGGCTGGCCAGTTCGTCGGCCGAGCGCATGGAGCTGTACCAGGCGTCGCGCTGCATGTCGTCGCCCTTGCCGGCGATGGGCGCCACCGAGATGGAATGCCGCGAGCTGGCGTAGCCGCCCCTGAAGCCATGCGTGTGGGCGCTGAAGAAATGGCTCTGCTGGGCCGAGACGCCCGCGCCTTCGCTGTTGGTGATGCGCTTGTCGGTCGACAGGGCGGCCTCTTCGCATTCCAGGGCCAGCTTCGCGGCTTGCTCGCTGGTCACGTCCCAGGGGTGGAACAGGTCGAGTTCGGGCTGGACCTTGGCGATGTCTTCCTCGTCCGGCAGGCCGCTGACGGGGTCTTCGGCCGTGAAACGGGCGATGTCGTAGGCCGCCTGCACCGTCTGGGCGATGGCCGCCTCGGAGAAATCGGAGGTGCTGGCGTTGCCGCGGCGGTGGCCCACGTAGACCGTGACGCCCAGCGACTTGTCGCGGTTGCGCTCGACGTTCTCCAGCTCGCCCTTGCGCACCGAGACGCTCAGGCCGCAGCCCTCGGAGGCCTCGGCCCCGGCGTCGGTGGCACCGAGCTTCTTGGCATGCGCCAATGCGGTGTCGACCAGGTTTTCGAAGAAGGATCGGCTGTAGGCGAAGCCGGAATCGGCGCGCGAGGAGGATGTCGTCATGTGGTGGCTATGATACTTGCGCCCCCCATTTCCGGTTTTCCCCCAGCTTCCCGCCGCGCGTTGCAACGCTGCACGGCGCGGCCCAGAATCCATCCCATGTCCCGCAAACCCAAAAAAGGCTATTACGTCCGCGGCCATTTCGTGGCCGAAGGCAGCGAGCTCGACCTCGAGCTCAAGCGCGAGCTCAAGGGCTCCGACGACGCCAGCCGCACCGACCTCAAGCGCGAAAGCGAAGAACTGCAGAAGCTGGGCGCCGAGCTGCTCACCCTGCGCGCCGGCCTGTTCGACGCGCTCCAGCTCGACGAAAAACTGGTCGAAGCCATCGCCGAGGCCAAGCGGATCACCAATTTCGAGGGCAAGCGCCGCCAGATGCAGTTCATCGGCAAGCTCATGCGCAAGCTGGAGCCCGAAGTGCTGGAAGCCGTGAAACAGGCCCTGACCGAGCAGAACACCGTGCCCGCGGCCGAAGTCGCCGCCCTGCACGAGGCCGAGCGCTGGCGCGACCGGCTGATTGCCGACGACGACGCACTCGGCGGCTGGATCGAAACCCACCCCGCCACCGATTCGCAGCAGTTGCGCGCCCTGGTCCGCCAGGCCCGCAAGGACATGAAGTCCGGCCCCGCCGGCGAGGCCCCCCGTCAGGGCAAGGCTTACCGCGAGATCTTCCAGCTGGTGCGCGCCCAGCTGGCTGTGCATGGCGGCGACGACCATGCGGCAGCTGCCGCCGCACAGGACCGGGAAGAAGACGCATGAGCGAAGCCGGCACTTTCGACCCGGTGCGCATCGGCATCGTCTCCGTCAGCGACCGCGCCTCCAGCGGCACCTACGAGGACAAGGGCCTGCCTTCGTTGAAGGATTGGCTGGGCCGTGCGCTGAAGAACCCCATCGAGTTCGAACCCCGCCTGATCCCCGACGAGGCCGAACGCATCAGCGCCACGCTGATCGAGCTGGTCGACGCCGGCTGTTCGCTGGTGCTGACCACCGGCGGCACCGGCCCCGCCTTGCGCGACGTGACGCCCGAGGCCACGTTGGCCGTTGCGCACAAGGAAATGCCGGGCTTCGGCGAGCAGATGCGCCAGATCAGCCTGCGCTTCGTGCCCACCGCGATCCTCTCGCGCCAGGTGGCGGTGATCCGCGACAAGAGCCTGATCATCAACCTGCCCGGCCAGCCGAAGTCGATCGCCGAGACGCTCGAAGGGCTGAAGGACACCGAGGGCGTGCAGGTGGTGCCGGGCATCTTCGCGGCCGTGCCCTACTGCATCGACCTGATCGGCGGGCCCTACCTCGAGACGGACGACTCGGTCTGCAAGGCGTTCCGGCCGAAATCGGCCATCCGCGCCCGCTGAGGCTGCTTACTGGGCCTCGCGCCCCCTGGCTTCCACGTCCTTAAGGCAGGCGTTGATCGCCGCGTTCGACGCGAGTTCGTAGCAGCGCGCGGCGGCTGCGCGCATCGCCTTCTGCTGCTCGTGGCGCTCCTGCGCGCTGTCGATCTGGTAGCTCATGAGCCACTTCATGGCGAAGGCGAGCACGATGCCGAAACCGATCGCGATGCCCACCACCGTCGACCGCCAGGTCCTCACGCGCGCGGCGGGAGGCGCCGCTGCGTAGCCGACATCGAAGGCCATGGGCGGCTGCGCCGACGAGCCGCCGTGGACCTTGCGGCGCTGCGACGCGCGCGCCTCGGTCTTTGCTGGGGTGAAAGACTTGTTGTCGTAGCGGCTGCTGCTCATCGATCTGCGTGCATGGGAAGGTAGTCCGGGCGCGATTGTCCAACACCCCGGCCCGGCAAGCTGAAATGGCAGCCCCGGCGCTACTTCACCGGAATGAAGAACGGCACGCCCTTGTTCTTCACCATGGTCACGATGAACTTCGCCGGCTTCGTAGCGCTCGCGTTGCGTCCCACGGTATGGATATCACCCGGGCCCTCGTAGAAGGTCTGGCCGGGCGTCAGCGTAACCTCCTGGCCACCCTTCACGCCCATCACGATGGAACCCTCGATCACGTAGACGAATGCGTGGGCGTCGTGGCGGTGGACGGGGTCGACCGAGCCAGGCGGAAAGTCCACGGCGAGCACGATGGCCTCCTTGCCGGGCATGTCCGCCAGGTCCTTCGTGCTGAGCACGGTCACGGCGGCTTCGGGGGCTGCCGAGGTGGGCATCGCGGCGAATGCGCCGAGGGCGATGCCGAGCGGGATGCAGATGGTCTTGATGAGACGGGTCATGGCTGTCTGTCCTCCGCGCTCAGGCCGCCGCGCGCTGCGCCAGCCATTCGTCGAAGCGGATCGCCCCCAGGCGCGGACTGGCGCCGGGCGTCAGCGAGCGGTCGTCGAGGCGCACGCCGAAATAGCGGGCCCCAGGATCGGTCACGACCCTGCGCGTGTCGCCCGTCGCCTCGAAGAAGCGTCGCACCAGCGCATCGAGCGGAACGGCCTGCGGCCCGGCGATCTCGATCCGGCCGCGTGCCGGGAGCTCGGTCACGACTTCGGCGAGCGCCGCGGCGACGTCGTCGGCCGCCATCGGCTGGATAAGCGCGTCCGAAAGCCGCACAACGCCGTCCTGCACGCTGGACGCCGCGATGCCACCCACGAACTCGAAGAACTGCGTGGCCTGCACGATGGTGTAGGGCACGGGCGAAGCCTCGATCAGGTCTTCCTGGAGCTGCTTGGCGCGGAAGTAGCCGCTGTCGAGCAGGCGCTCGGTGCCGACCACCGACAGCGCGACGTGATGCGCCACGCCGGCCTCCACCTCGGCCGCGAGCAGATTGCGTCCCGAGGTCTCGAAGAAGTTGCGCACCGCCTCGTCCTCGAACGAGGGCGAGTTCGCCACGTCGACGACGACCCGGGCGCCCGCGAGCGCCTCCTTCAGGCCCTCGCCGGTGAGGGTGTTGACGCCCGTGGAGGGCGATGCGGCGTTGACGTCGTGGCCGGCCTGGCGCAGCCGTGCGGCGAGCCTGGAGCCGATGAGGCCGGAGCCTCCGATGATGACGATTTTCATGGTGATTCCTTGGTCGAGAAAGAGTGCGAAAGGAGCGCCCCGATGGCGACCCTCGCCTGCAAGACGTCCGGCCGCACGCGCCTGTGACAGCCGGATCGCTCTTTCTTCCAAAAAATCGGCCTCGGAACCTTTCCTAGGCCTTCGCCGCCCCGAAACCGTGCGTATCGGCCGCCTGCTCGCATGGCACCCGCTCGACCTGCACGGTGGAGTGGTGGATGTCGAAGCGCTCGGCGAGCATCGCGCGCAACTGCTGCGTCAGCGGCGCCATGTCGCCCGTCTCCGGCGCGCACACCACGTGCACGCTCAGGTTGACCTTGCCACTCGACAGCGCCCACACATGCAGGTCATGCAGGCTCGCGACGCCTTCGCTGCCGAGCAACGCACCCTCAACCGCCGGCAGGTCCACCTCGTCGGGCACGCCCTCTAGCAGCACGTTGAGGCTCTCCCGCAACAGCCGCCAGGTGCGCGGCAGCACCCAGAGGCCGATGGCCACGGCGATCACCGAGTCGACCCAGCCCCAGCCCGTGTAGCGGATGACGATGGCGCCGACGATCACGCCGATGGAGCCCAGCATGTCGGCCCACACTTCCAGGTACGCACCCTTCACGTTGAGGCTCTCGTCCTTGCCGGAGGCCAGCAGCCGCATGCCGATGAGGTTGACCACCAGCCCGCCGGCGGCCACCAGCAGCATCATGGTCGACTGGATCTCGGCCGGCGCCGAGATGCGCCGGTAGGCCTCGTACAGCACGTAGATCGCCACGAAGAACAGCAGCACCGCGTTCAGCACCGCCGCCAGGATCTCGAAGCGGTAGTAGCCGAAGGTGCGCCGCCTGTCGGCGGGCCGCTTGCCGATCCAGATGGCGGTCAGCGAGATCGCCAGCGCCACGGTGTCGGTGAACATGTGCGCGGCGTCGGACAGCAGCGCGAGGCTGCCCGACACCAGTCCGCCCACCACCTCGGCGACGAGATAGACCGAAGTCAGCAGCAGCGCCCAGCGCAGTGCCTTCTCGTTGCCGCCGGTGGCGTGCGAATGCTCATGTGCCATGGGAACCTCGCAGTGAAGGACCTGAAGGATCGAGCGGCGCGCCGTGGGCCTGCTCCCGCCCTTCCACCTGCGCCTCTTCTGCCTCTTCTTCGTCGCGCCGGTGCGCGATGCGGTAGAGCAGCGGGAGCACCAGCAGCGTCAGCGCGGTCGACGACAGGATACCGCCGATGACCACCGTGGCCAGCGGCCGCTGCACCTCGGCGCCGGTGCCGGTGGCGATGGCCATCGGCACGAAGCCCAGCGAGGCAACCAGCGCGGTCATCAGCACCGGGCGCAGGCGCGTGAGCGCGCCTTCGCGGATGGCGGCGTCCAACGGCAGGCCGCCCTCTCTCAGGTTGCGGATGAACGAGATCATCACCAGCCCGTTGAGCACCGCCACGCCCGACAGCGCGATGAAGCCCACTGCCGCCGAGATCGACAGCGGAATGCCGCGCATCCACAGCGCCACGATGCCGCCCGTGAGCGCGAACGGAATGCCGGTGAACACCAGCAGCCCGTCCTTGATGTTGCCGAACATCGCGAACAGCAGCGTGAACACCAGCAGCAGCGACACCGGCACCACGATCTGCAGCCGCTGCGTGGCCGAGGCGAGGTTCTCGTACTGCCCGCCCCACACGGTCCAGTAGCCGGTGGGGATCTTCACGTTGCGCATGGCTTCCTCGGCCTCGGCCACGAAGGAGCCCAGGTCGCGCCCGCGCACGTTGGCGCTGACCACGATACGGCGCTTGCCGTCCTCGCGGCTCACCTGGTTGGGGCCCGGCGCGATGTCGAGCGTGGCCACCTCGCCCAGCGGAATGAAGCTGGTGCGCAGGCCTTCGGCGCCCGCGCCCTTGGGCAGGGCCACGGGCAGGCGCTTGATGGCTTCCAGGTCGGTGCGCAGGTTCTCGGGCAGGCGCACGATGATGTCGAAGCGCCGGTCGCCGTCGAACAGCGTGCCCGCCTCGCGCCCGCCGACGGCGGCGGAGATCGCGTCCTGCACGTCGCCAACATTGAGGCCGTAGCGCGCGGTCTTGCTGCGGTCGATGTTCACCGTGAGCATTGGCAGGCCCGTGGTCTGCTCGACCTTCACCTCGGCCGCGCCGGAGATGCCGTTGAGCACGCCGGCCACTTCGGCCGCGGTCTTGTTCAGCACGTCCATGTCGTCGCCGAAGATCTTCACCGCCACGTCGCTGCGCACGCCGGAGATCAGCTCGTTGAAGCGAAGCTGGATCGGCTGCGAAAACTCGTAGTTGTTGCCCGGCAGCTTCTCGACTTCTTCCTGCACCGCCGCGAGCACCTCGGCACGCGTGCGGCGCGGCTCGGGCCAGTCCTTCTCGGGCTTGAGCATGATGTAGCCGTCGGAGATGTTCGGCGGCATCGGATCGGACGCGATCTCCGCCGTGCCGGTGCGCGCGAACACGCGCTCGATCTCCGGAAACTTCTTCTTCAGCGTGCTTTCGAGCTGCTTCTGCATCTCGACCGACTGCGTGAGGCTGGTGCCCGGAATGCGCAGCGCCTGGATGGCGAAGTCGCCCTCGCTCAGGCTCGGCACGAACTCCGTGCCCAGGCGCGTGGCCAGCAGGCCCGACAGCACCACGGCCACGGCCGCGAAGGTGATGACCAGCGGCTTTGCCGACATCACGCGCGCCAGCAGAGGCTCGTAGGCGCGCTTGGCCCACAGCATCAGGCGGTTCTCCTTCTCGCTGACCTTGTTGCCGATGAACAGCGCCACGGCAGCGGGGATGAAGGTGATCGACAGGATCATCGCGCCCAGCAGCGCGATCACCACGGTGAAGGCCATCGGGTGGAACAGCTTGCCCTCGACGCCCGTGAGCGCAAAGATCGGCAGGTACACGATCATGATGATCAGCTGGCCGAACAGCAGCGCGCGCCGCGCCTCCTGCGAGGCCGCGAACACCTCGTGGAAGCGTTCGCTGCGCGTGAGCGGCCGTCCCTTGTGGGCCTGCGCGTGAGCCAGCCTTCGCACGCAGTTCTCCACGATCACCACCGCCCCGTCGATGATGATGCCGAAGTCCAGCGCGCCCAGGCTCATGAGGTTGGCGCTGACCTTCTGGTTCACCATGCCGGTGAAGGTGAAGAGCATCGACAGCGGGATCACCAGCGCGGTGATGATGGCCGCGCGGATGTTGCCCAGGAACATGAACAGGATCGCGATGACCAGCACCGCGCCCTCGAACAGGTTCTTCTTCACCGTGGCGATGGCCTTGTCGACCAGCACCGTGCGGTCATACACCGTCACCGCCTTCACGCCGGCGGGGAGCGTGCGGTTGATCTCCTGCATCTTCTTGTCGACGGCCTGCGACACGGTGCGGCTGTTCTCGCCGATCAGCATGAACACGGTGCCCAGCACCACCTCGCGGCCGTTGTCGGTGGCCGCGCCCGTGCGCAGCTCCTTGCCGATGCCGACCTCGGCCACGTCCTGCACGCGCAGCGGAATGCCGTTGGCGTTGCCGAGGATCACGTTGCCGATGTCCTCGGCCGACTTCACCTGCCCCGGCGCGCGGATGAGGTACTGCTCGCCGCGCTTCTCGATGTAGCCCGCGCCCACGTTGGCGTTGTTGCGCTCCAGTGCGAGCACGATGTCGCTCATCGTCAATCCGTGGGCCAGCAGCTTGGCCGGATCGGGCGCGATCTGGAACTCCTTGGCGAAGCCGCCGATGGAGTTGATCTCGGTCACGCCCGGCACGTTGCGCAACTGCGGCTTGATGATCCAGTCCTGTATCTCGCGCAGGTCTGTCGGCGAGTACGGCTTGCCATCGGCCTTCTTCGCGCCCTCTTCCGCCTCGACGGTCCAGAGGTAGATCTCGCCGAGGCCGGTGGAAATCGGCCCTATCACCGGCGAGATGCCGCGCGGCATGCTCTCGCGCGCGGACTGTATGCGCTCGTTGACGAGCTGCCGCGCGAAGTAGATGTCGGTGCCGTCCTTGAAGATCACCGTGACCTGCGAGAGGCCGTAGCGTGAGAGCGAGCGCGTCTGCTGCAGGCCCGGCAGGCCGGCCATGACGGTCTCGATCGGATAGGTCACGCGCTGCTCGGTCTCCAGCGGGGAGTAGCCGGGCGCGGCGGTGTTGATCTGCACCTGCACGTTGGTGATGTCGGGCACGGCGTCGATGGGCAGCTTCTGGTAGCTGAAGATGCCCAGCGCCGCCATGCCGAACACGGCGAGCAGGACCAGCCAGCGCTGCTCGATGGAGAAGCGGATGATTCGTTCGAACATGCGGGCTTCCTCAGTGGGTGTGCGTGGCCGAGCTCTTGCCCTGCTGCGACTTCACGACGAAGCTGCCGCTGGCGGCATAGGCCGCGCCGGGCTTCAGCCCGCCGACGATCTCGATGCGCTTGCCGTCGCTGCGCCCGGTCTGCACGTGCTGCGGCAAAAAGCCGCCGGGTACGCGCAGGAACACGGTGGGCTTGTCTTCCACGGTCTGCACCGCGTCGGCCGCAACCGTCACGGGCGCCTCCGTCTCGGAGGCCACCAGCTCGACGTTCACGAACAGGCCCGGGCGCCAGATGCGCTCGGGGTTGGTCAGCGTGACGCGCGCCGTGGCGGTGCGCGTCTGCGCGCCGATAAGCGAGCCGACGTACGACACCTTGCCGGTCGCGGTCTGGTCGAAGGCGGTCGAGCGGATCTTCACCTGTTCGCCGATGCGCACCAGGTTCAGGTTGTTGGCGGCCACGCTGATCTCGGCCCACACGGTCGACAGGTCGGAAATGGTGAAGACGTTGACCGCCTCGCCAACCGATTCGCCGAGCGAGATGTGCTTTTCGACCACCATGCCGTCGAAGGGCGCGCGCAGCTCGTAGCGGCCCAGTGCCGACGAGGCGGGCGTGGCGCCCAGCGCCAGCAGCTTCTGGTTGGCGTTGGCAACCGCGATCTGCGCCTCCTGCATGGCCTGCTGCGCCTGCAGGTAGTCCTGCTGCGGCGAGATCTTTTCCTCCCACAGCTTCTTCTCGCGCTCGTGGGTGGTGCGGGCCAGCTCCAGCCGGCGCTGTGCCGCCTGCAGTTCGCTGCGCTGCTCGGAAAGCCCCGGGCTCGACAGCACCGCGAGCACCTGCCCGCGCTTGACCTCCTGGCCCAGGTTGGCAGACACGCTGTCGACCACGCCCGCCACGCGCGGCACCACATGGGCCGTGCGGTCTTCGTTGAACTTGATCTCGCCGGGCAGCTGCAGCGACAGCTTGATGCGCGCGGGGCCGGCGTTCTCGATCGTGATGTCCGAGGCCTTGACCTGCTCGTCGGTGAAGGCGATCTTTTCCTCGTCCTCCTTGTGCGCGGCGGACTTCTCCTCGCCCTTGGCTTCGCCGGAGGCAGCCTTGGTTTCGCCCTTTTCTTCCTCGGCGTGGTGCTCCTTGTCGCCGTGGCCCTTGGCCTCGCCGTGGCTGTGGTCGTGGTCCTCGCCGGTCTTGGACTCCTTGTGGCCCTCTTCCTCGTGATGCTCCCCGTCGCCATGGCCGGCGGCCTCCGAATGGCCCGCTGCCTCGGGCTTGGCGGGCGCGCTACGCAGGATCAGCGCCCCGGCGCCCACGCCCAGCGCGAGCACGGCCGCGATGGCGATCAGCTGCTTCTTGCCGACACGCTCGGCGAAAGACTTGCGTTCTTCTGTGTTCATGATCTGTGAGTTCCTTGCTTGTCAGCGCGTGTCAGCGCGCCACGGGCGCCGTCGTCGTCGCGGGAGAGATGTCGCCACCTTCGCTGCCTTCATTGCCCAGCAGCCGGTCGAGATCGCCGGCCGCGCGGTGCGCGTCGGCCAGCGCGAGCAGGTATTGCGCGCGCACCTGGAACAGAGTGCGCTGCGCATCGAGCGCTTCCAGGAAGCTGAACTTGCCGAGCTCGAAGCCCTTGGTCGCGGCTTTGTAGGCGCTCTCGGCGCCGGGCAGCGCGTCGCGCTGCAGCGTCTCGGCGGTGGCGTGCGCGGAGCGCAGGCGTTCGGAGGCCTGGGCCACCTCGGTGCCGAGTTGCAGCTCGGCGGCGACGAGGTCGTCGCGCGCCTTTTCCTCGCGGCTCAGGGCCTCGGCGACGTTGCCCCGGTTGGTGTCGAAGATCGGCAGCGGCACGGAGAGGCCCAGCACCACCTGGTTGCGCCGGCTGCTGCCGGTCTCGCCCTCGGAAGCCGGCACGCGCTTGGCGCCGAGCGAGACGGTCACGTCGGGAATGCGCCTGGCCCGTTCCAGGTCGGACAGCGCCTTGCGCCGCTCGACCTCGAGCCGCGCCTGCCGCACCACGGGCGCGGCAGCCATGCGGCCGGCCACGTCCTGCTCCGACGCCATGGCCGGCAGCTGGTCGACCGCGCCATCCACCTGCGTGAAGCGCGGCGCCGGGTTGCCCCACAGCGCGGCCAGCTGCTGGCGCGCGGAGCGCAGCGTGCCCTCGGCCTGCATCAGCTCGACGCGGATGCCCGCCTCGGCCACGCGCGCCTTGGTTTCCTCCAGCGGCGAGACCTTGCCCGCCGCCACGCGATTGGCCGCGGCGCGGGTGGCCGTTTGAGCGAGCCCCACCGAATCCTGCGCGAGCCGCAGGCGCTCCTGCGCGGTCAGCACCTCGAAGAAGGCCGTGACGGTGGCCGCGCGGATCTCGGCGCGGCGGCCGGCCAGCGCCGACGCGGCCTGGTCGCGCGCCCGCTCCGCTGCCGTGACGCGGGCCGAGCGCTTGCCGCCCAGTTCGATGGGCTGGCTCAGCTGCAGCGTGGTGGTGCGGTTGTCGCGGCGCAGGTCTTCGAGCTGCGCGTCGAGCGTGGGGTTGGGCCAGGCGCCGGCCTGGACGATGGCGGCCTCGGTGGCCTCCTGCTCGCGCAATGCGGAAGACAGGCCGGGGTTGGCCTGCAACGCCATCGCGATGGCGCTGCGCAGGGTCAGCGGGCCCGCGGGCTCCTGCATGCGGGCCGCCGCGCCTGTCTGCGCGGCCTGTGAGTAACGGGGACCGGCTGAGGCCTGCGAGACCTGTGAAAAAGCCGGGGGCGCCGCCATGGCCAGCACGGCCAGCGGCACGAAGAGCGTGCGCATCGAATTCTCCTGGGTTGCGAAACAACGGACGGACGAATTCGGCGAGAGCTCGGCTAGCTGATGGTTGGTATCAGGAAGGGGTGGTTTTCTCTCGCCGAATCAGGAGGCGAGAGACCAGTCGGGACGGACCGGAACGTCGGAGACATGCGAGGCGAAACGCTCGTCGGGCGTCGCGCGCAGCGGCTGGGCCACGCGTGCGACGGATTCCAGCGGCTCGTCCAGCGCGTCGGCGTGCTGGGCATGGCCGAAATGGCAGACCGCGCAATCGCCGACGACGGCATTGGGCTGGGTGCTGGAGTTCTTCTGCGCGCCTTCGCCGCTGTGGCTGCGGTCGGTGCCGCGCGTCTCGCTTTCGTGATGGCCCCAGTGATCGGGCCGCGTGTCGCGCTCATGCTGGCAGTACGCCGATGCCGACGCCCAGCTGAACTGGAACGGCAGCAGGACGAGCATGAAGATGAGGAACCAGCGGCGCATGGAGGCAAAAAGTATATCGGCGGCCCCTGTCGGGCATTCCGGCAATGGCCCTGCGAACAGCAGGCCCGGCGCAATGTATGACGCCCGGGCGGGGCTTTGTCCGTCAATAGGATTACCAAAACGTAACCCGCGTATCGAAAGTGCTTCGATACCATCGCGCAATGCGAATCCTTGTCATCGAAGACGAGCCCAAGCTGGGCGACTACCTCAAGAAGGGCCTGGAGGAGAACGGCTACGTCGTCGACATCGCCCGCGACGGCATCGAGGGGAAGTACCTCGCCACCGAGGGCGAATACGCGCTGATCCTGCTCGACGTGATGCTGCCCGGCATCGACGGCTTTGCCGTGCTGCAGGCCATACGGCGCACCAAAAACGTGCCTGTGCTGGTTCTCACGGCGCGCGACAAGGTCGAGGACCGCGTTCAGGGGCTGCAGCAGGGAGCGGACGACTACCTCGTCAAGCCCTTCTCCTTCTCCGAGCTGCTGGCGCGCGTGCAGGCCCTGCTGCGCCGGGGCAAGCCGCAGGAATCCACCGTGCTGCGGCTGGCCGACCTGGAGGTCGACCTCGTCAGCCGCAAGTGCGTGCGCAACCGCACGCGGCTGGACCTCACGGCCAAGGAGTTCACGCTGCTGCTGGTGCTGCTGCGCCGTCGCGGGCAGATCCTTTCGCGCACCACGCTCGCCGAGCAGGTGTGGGACATGAACTTCGACAGCGACACCAACGTGGTGGAAGTGGCCATCCGGCGCCTGCGCAGCAAGCTCGACGATCCGTTCGAGGTGAAGCTGCTGCACACCGTGCGCGGCATGGGCTACGTCCTGGAAGACCGCTCCTGGGCATGACTTGACCGCCCGGCCGCAATCCCTCCAGAGCCGCCTGTCGCTCTGGTTCGCCGCCCAGACCCTGTTCGGGCTCAGCGTGATCTGCTTCGCCATCTACCTCGTGACGGCCTGGAACTTCGGGCAGAAGCAGGAGGAAGAGCTCGACCACAAGGCGGTGCTCGTGCAGCACCTGCTGAGCGAGGCCGAGAAGGGCGGCGACCTCGCCTTCCTGCGGCACAAGCTCGAGGATTTCTTTTCGATGCAGGACGACGTGCGGCTGTCGATCTCGGCCGGCGGCACGCAACTCTTCGAATCGAGGCCCGCCGAAGGCGGCCGCTGGATGCTGCGCGACGTGAAGGTGCCCTGGACGCAGGCCGGCGCCACCACGCAGCTCTCGGTGCGCATCGGCGTGAACACTGCGCAGGAGGCGCAACTGCTGCGCCGGCTGGCGTGGACCCTGGTGGGCGCCGTTGCGCTGGGCACGGCGCTGGTCTCGCTCACGGGCATGTGGCTGGTGCGGCGCGGCCTGAAGCCGCTCAAGACGCTCACCGAGCGCACCGCGGCCATGGCACCAGACAAGGCCAACCAGCCCATCGACGCCACCGACTTCGCCGAAGAACTGCGCCCCTGGATCACCCAGTTCAACGCGCTGCTGCTGCGGGTGCAGCGCGCCTACGTGCAGCTCGAGTCCTTCAACGCCGATGTGGCGCACGAGCTGCGCACGCCGCTGGCCAACCTGATCGGCTCCACCGAGCTCGCGCTCACGCGCCCGCGCAGCAACGAGGAGCTGCAGACGGTGCTCGCATCCAACCTCGAGGAAGTCGGCCGGCTCTCGGGCATCGTCACCGACATGCTGTTTCTCTCGCAGGCCGAGCGCGGCGCGCCGATGCGCACGCGAGCGGCGACGAGCCTTGCGGCACAGGCCGGCGACGTGATCGACTTCTACGACGCCATGCTGGAAGAAGCCGGCCTGCGCGCCGAGGTGCGCGGCGACGCCATGGCCGACGTGGACGCGGCGCTGGTCCGCCGCGCGCTCTTCAACCTGCTGGGCAACGCCATCCGCTTCGCGACTGCGGCTTCGACGATACGCATCGAGATCGGCGAGGAGAACGCAGGCGAGTTCGCAGTGGCGGTGGTCAACAAGGGCCGGCCCATCGACCCGGCCGCCCTGCCCCGCCTGTTCGAGCGCTTCTACCGGGCCGCGCAGGCCCGCGACGGCTCGACCCGGCACCACGGGCTGGGCCTGTCGATCGTGGAGGCCATCGCCCGCATGCATGGCGGGCGGGTGTTCGCGGCCAGCGGGGGCGGCGAGACGCGCATCGGGTTCACCGTCGCGCGTCAGTGACCGGCATCAGGGCTTGGCTGCGTGCGCGGCGTCGGCCGCCACAGCCGGCTTGCGGCCGATGAAAAGATTGATCAGCGGCCCCGTCATCGCGGTGGTCGCGAGGGCCATCACAAGCAGCATCGTGAACAGCTCGGGGCCGATCAGCCCCGCGTCGAGGCCGATCTTCATCACGATGAGTTCCATCAGCCCACGTGCATTCATGAGCGAGCCGGTGGCCAGGCTGTCGCGCCAGCCGTAGCCCGCCATGCGCGCGCCGGCAGCGCCGCCGGCGATCTTGCCCACGGTGGCCACGCCCACGATCAGCAGCATCGCGCCCAGGCTGGCACCCGAGAAGGCGTTGGGCGTGGTGCCCAGCCCGGCGAGAGCGAAGAAAAGCGGCATCAGCACCACGATGGAGATCGGCTCGATGCGCTCGGTGAGCGACTTCAGCAGGCGGTCGTCGCGCGGCAGGCAGGCTCCGAAGAGGAAGGCGCCGAACACCGCGTGCAGATGCAGCCACTCGGTGGCGAGGGACGTCGCGAGCAGGCCGATCATCAGCGCCGCCATCACGGTGGTCGAAGGCTCGCCCTCGGGCGCCTTGACGCGCAGCAGCCACGCGAAGGCCGGCTTGAGCCCGAAGAACAGCGCCGCCAGCACCACCGCCATGCCCAGCGTGATCTTCAGCAGCCCCTGGTAGCCCTCGCCCGCACCGACCATCGCGACCACGAAGGCCAGCAGGATCCAGGCGAACACGTCGACCACCGCCGCCGCGCCCAGCGAGAGTTGGCCGAAAGGCGTGCGCGTCATGCCGCGGTCCTTCAGGATGCGCGCCATCACGGGGAAGGCGGTGATCGACAACGCCGCCGCGATGAACAACGCGAAGGGCCAGAAGCCGACGCCGGCCGGCGCGAGCGAGGGATGCAGCGCCGGCGCGATCGCGAGGCCCAGCGCCATCGGCACGACCACGCTCAGCACGCCCACGTAGCCCGCCGAGCGAAGCTGCTCGCGCACGCCCTTCGAAGCCCGCAGCTCCAGGCCGACCACGAACATGAACAGCACCAGCCCCAGGGTGGAAAGCGACGAGAGCCCCTGCAGCGACTCCTTGGAGAACAGCTGCGCATGCAGCGAAGGAAAGAGCGCCCCCATCACGACCGGGCCGAGCATCAGGCCCGCTGCCATCTCGCCGACCACGCCGGGCTGGCCCACGTGGCGAAGAACCCAGCCGCAGAAGCGGGCGGTGACCAGGATGACGATGAGCTGCAGCAGGAGCGAAGTGACGGACATCGAAGGACTGGAGTCGGAGGGGATATCCGGCCTATGTTAGTTCGAAGCCGTGTCGTCCAGCCAGCGGTTGGCCCACTGGTTCAGCGGCAGCAGGCGCCGGACGAGTTCCGCGCCCGCCTCGGTCAGCACGTATCCCGCGCCCGCGAGCTCGACCACGCCGGCCGCGCGCAACTCCTTGAGCCGGTCGTTCAGCACCGAGGGCGACATCTGGTCCGTGCTCGTGCGCAGCGCCCTGAAGCTCTGCGGCAGGCCATCGCGCAGCTCCCAGAGGATGCGCAGCGTGCCCTTGCGGCCGAGCTGCTCCAGCAGCCGCATGACGGGGCGGCGCGATACGGCGGGTTGTGCTTCTTCCATGACGAGGCCTTGCTTGATCGATCAGGCGAGTGTACGCGCTTGCGCTACGCAATCCGTAGCGATAGACTGCATCCAACCGCTACGTATTTCGTAGCGATTTCAGCCTCATCGCCATCAAGGAGACTCCTCGTGACCGACACCACCGAACACCACCCGCCGCGCATCCCTCCACTCGAAGCCCCCTACCCCGAGCCCATCGGCGAACTGCTCGTGCGCATGACGCCGCCGCAAGCGCCAGAAGTACTCGCGCTGTTCCGCGTGCTGGCCGTGAACCCGGCACTGGCCGAGCGCACGCTGGACCTGGGGCGCTACCTGCTGGGCCGCAAGGCGGCCATCAGCCTGCGGGAACGCGAGATCGTCATCCTGCGCGTCTGTTTCCGTTGCGGCGCCGAATACGAATGGGGCGTGCACTGGACCGGCTTCGCCGATGCCGCCGGCTTCAGCGACACCGACCGCCGCGCGATGGCATCGGCCGACGGCGACCTCACCCTGCTCGCTCCGCGCGACCGGCTGCTGGTGTCGATGGTCGACCAGCTCCACGACACCAGCGACGTGGACGATGCGCTCTGGGAGGCCCTGCGCGCGCACTGGAGCCACGCGCAACTCATCGAGCTGATGATGCTCGCGGGCTGGTACCACTCGGTGAGCTACGTGTGCAATGCGGCGCGCGTGCCGCTGGAGAAGTGGGCGGCGCGTTGGTGACGTGGCGTCCGCAGCATGGTGCTTTCCGTTTGACCAGCCCCGGAGCGAACGCTACGATCACTTCGATGTTTGCTTTCGCATCCTTGTCTTCCCTGCTTTTCCGCGCATGCTGTCTGAGCCTGCCAAGGGGAGTCTGCGGCTAGCGCTTCGGTTCACGTCCGCATCCCTGATGGCCACCTGTTGCAAGACCGGTGGCCATTTTGTTTTTCAACGACCACCCTCGCATCACGAAAGGCCCGCATGTCCGTTGCCCTGTACGACACTTGGTCGCGCTCCCTGCGCCCGTTCACGCCCTTGCAACCTGAGCATGTGGGCCTGTACTGCTGCGGACCGACGGTGTACGACTACGCGCACATCGGCAACCTGCGCACGTACGTTTTCGAAGACGTGCTGCGCCGCGTGCTGGAATTGAACGGCTACCGCGTGCGGCATATCGTCAACATCACCGACGTCGGTCACCTTGTCTCGGATGCCGATGAGGGCGAAGACAAGATGGAGAAAGGGAGCAGGCGATCCGGAGAGACTGCCTGGTCCATTGCGCAACGCCATACGGCAGCCTTCCAGTCCGACTGGCGGGCGCTGAATCTGCTGGAGCCAGCAGAGTGGCCGCGTGCCACTGACCACATTCCCGAGCAGCTGGAATTCATCGCCGCTCTCGAACGCAAGGGCTACACCTATCGGACCTCCGACGGCATCTACTTCGACACCGTGAAGCAGGACGACTACGGCCATCTCGCCCGCCTCGAGCGCACAGGCCTGCAGGCCGGCAAGCGAGTCGCAATGGGCGAAAAACGCAATGTCTCGGATTTCGCCCTCTGGAAATTCAGCCCCACGGACAGCAGACGACAAATGGAGTGGGACAGCCCCTGGGGACGCGGCTTTCCCGGCTGGCACATCGAATGCTCGGCCATGTCGGCCAAGCACCTGGGCCCGTGGTTCGATATTCACTGCGGCGGAGAAGACCACATCGGGGTGCATCACAGCAACGAGATCGCGCAAACACAGGCATGCCACGGCACCCGGCTTGCCAACTTCTGGATGCATGGCCATTTCCTCACGCTGGACGACAAGAAGATGGCCAAGACGGAGGGCGACTTCCTCCGCCTGCAGACATTGATCGACCGAGGCTTCGACCCGTTGGCCTATCGCTACCTGTGCCTTACCGCGCACTATCGGAGCACGCTGCGCTTCACCGAGGAGGCCATGGGCGCGGCGCAAGCCACACTGGAGCGGTTGCGCAACACGTATGCAAGTTGGCCCGAGGGCGGCACGGCACACGAGGGCTTCGTGGCCCGCTTCAATGCAGAGGTGAACAAGGACCTCAACCTGCCGCGCGCTCTGGCCGTTCTGTGGGAGTTGAGCCGAAGCGATCTATCGGCAGCGACACGGCGGGCCACTGTCGATCATTTCGACGCGGTGCTCGGGCTGCGGTTGTGCGACTGGCAGGCAGACTCACCCGAGGTACCTGCGGATGTAGTGGCCTTGCTGGATCAACGCCGGGAGGCCCGTGCCGGCAAGGACTGGGCACTGTCCGACCATCTGCGCGATGCACTTGAAACGCTGGGCTGGCAAGTCGAAGACAGCGCGGAAGGGCAGCGGCTGCGCCGGGACGGGAGCGCGGCAGAAGGAAGCTAGACCCGCCTGCGGCGACCGTCGATGCGGGACGGGCCGCAGGGTCTGCCGACAGGCCTCCTCTTCACTGGTGCCTTGCCTTAGCCGCGCGCCTTGTCACCCGAAGGCACGCGCATCAACCGCAACCCGTTCGCCACCACCAGCAGACTCGCACCCATATCCGCGAACACCGCCATCCACATCGTCGCGCTGCCGAACACGGCGAGCACGAAGAACACGCCCTTGATGCCCAGCGCCAGCGTGATGTTCTGCCACAGCACCGAGTGCGCGCGGCGCGAGAGGCGGATGGTTTCGGGGATGCGGCGCAGGTCGTCGTTCATGATGACCACGTCGGCCGCTTCCATCGCGGTGTCGGTGCCGGCGCCGCCCATCGCGAAGCCGATGTCGGCCTGCGCGAGCGCGGGAGCATCGTTGATGCCGTCACCGGTCATCGCCGCTGCGCCGTAGCGCTGCTGCATGGCCTTGACGGCGTCGAGCTTCTCCTCGGGCAGCAGGTTGCCGCGCACGTCCTCGATGCCGGCGTGGGCGCCGATGGTCTTGGCGGTGGCGGTGTTGTCGCCGGTGAGCATCACCGGCACCACGCCGAGCGCGCGCAGTTCCGCAACTGCAGCCTGCGACGACTCCTTGATGGTATCGGCCACGGCGAACAGCGCGAGCACGGCCTTGTCGGATGCCAGCAGCGTGACGGTGCGGCCGGCTTCCTCATGGCGCTTGAGCTCGGCTTCGAGCGACGGCGTGCAAAGGCCGCGCTCCTCGATCAGCCGGTGATTGCCCAGCACGTAGACCTGCCCCGCGTGCGCGGCCTGCACGCCGCGTCCGGGCAGCGCGGTGAAGTCGGAGACTTCGCCCTGTTCGCTCTTCAGGCCCTCGGCGATGGCCTTCGACACGGGGTGGTCGGAGCGGCCCGCGATGCTGGCGGCAACGACGAACACCGCTGCTTCATTGCCCGCATCGCCGATCAGCGACGACTCCACCAGCTTCGGCTTGCCTTCGGTGATGGTGCCGGTCTTGTCGAGCGCCACCGCCTTGAGCTTACGCGCCTCCTCGAGGTAGGTGCCGCCCTTGATGAGAATGCCGCGCCGCGCGGCCGAAGCCAGCGCGCTCACCACCGTGACCGGCGTGGAGATCACCAGCGCGCACGGGCAGGCGATGACCAGCAGCACCAGCGCCTTGTAGACCGACTGCATCCAGGTCCAGTCCATGAAGAACGGCGCGAACACTGCAATGGCCAGTGCCAGCACGAACACGGTCGGCGTGTAGATGGCGGCGAACCTGTCGACGAAGCGCTGCGTGGGCGCGCGCGAGCCCTGCGCTTCCTCGACCGCGTGGATGATTCGCGCGAGCGTGGTGTTCGACGCCACCGCCGTCACGCGGAACTCCAGCGCGGCGGTCTGGTTGATGGTGCCGGCGAACACCTGGTCGCCGACGGTCTTGTCGACCGGAATGCTCTCGCCGGTGACCGGCGCCTGGTCGATGGCGCTGTTGCCTTCGGTGACGATGCCGTCCAGCGGCACGCGCTCGCCGGGACGGATGCGCGCGACGGCGCCGAGTTCGACCGCGCTGGCCATCACGGTCTTCCAGCTGCCGTCGGCCTGCTTCACCTCGGCCTGCTCGGGCGCGAGCGCCAGCAGGCTCTGGATGGCGTTGCGCGCGCGATCCACGGCACGGGCCTCGATGAGTTCGGCAATGGCGTAGAGCGCCATCACCATGGCGGCCTCGGGCCACTGGCCGATGATGAAGGCGCCGGTGACGGCCACGGCCATCAGGGCGTTGATGTTCAGCCGCCCGCGCACCAGCGCGGCGAAGCCCTTCTTGTAGGTGTCGAGGCCCGCGAGGCCGATGGCGCCCAGCGCCAGCAGCATTCCGGCCGCCATGAAGCCCTTGCCCTCGAGCCCCATAAAGGAGATCGACTCGGCCGCGATGGCCAGCACCAGCGCCGCGACCAGGCGGGCCAGGCCCGCGCTCATGCCCGCGATGCGTGCCGGTGCGGCCACGGCAGCCTGCGCGCCTGCGGCGGGGCCGGTTGCGTCGCCCAGAGGCTCGGGCTTGAAGCCGGCCTTGCGGATGGCTTCGAGCGCGTTGGGCAAGGCTGCGGTATCGGCCGTGATCGCCATCGTGCGTTCGCCGAGGCGAAAGCGCAGCGCCCTGACGCCCGCGACCGGTTCGAGCGCGCGGCGGATCTCCGACTCCTCGACTGCGCAGTCCATCGTGGGAATGCGAAAGAGCAAGGCGCCCTTGGGAATGTCGCCCGTGTCGATTGCGGGCGACGAGCCGCAGACCGGGTTGCCGCAGCACGATGCCGCGGCTGGAGGATGCGCGTGCCCATGCGAGTGATCGTGACCGTGGCCATGCTCGTGGCCGTGATCGTGCGGATGAAGGGCCGGCGTCACCGGCTTCAGGGCGTTCTGGTTCGTCGTCATGGAATCGATTGGAAACCCTGAAGCAGGTGTAGAGTCAACCACCCATCTCCACCCTTTCATTTGCCGCATCATGAAAATCGGTGAACTGGCCAAGGTCGCGAACACGCCTGTCGAGACCATCAGGTACTACGAGCGCGAGCAGCTGCTGCCCGAGCCCGCGCGCACCGACGGCAACTACCGCATCTACGACGAAGACCACGCCCAGCGCCTGGGCTTCATCCGCCGCTGCCGCTCGCTGGACATGACGCTCGACGAGATCCGCAGCCTGCTCAAGTTCCGCGACGCGCCGCAGGAAGACTGCGGCGAGGTCAACCAGCTGCTGGACGACCACATCGGCCACGTGGCCGCGCGCATCGCAGAGCTGAAGACGCTGGAAAAGCAGTTGAAGGCATTGCGCCAGCAGTGCTGCGGCCCCGAGTCGGCGAACGCCTGCGGCATCCTGCAGGAGCTGGACACCGCAGCGCTCGCGCCCGAGACCTTCGGGCAGCACGCGGGCCACGTGCACGGCTCGCTGCACGGTACCGGAGCGAAACGCTCGGCCTGAGGAAGGTCGAAGGCCGGACCGGCGCACGCAACGCTACACTGCGCTCCCTCATCCTTCCGAACATGGCCCGCCGGCATTCCATCCATCGCTGCCTGACCGCGCTTCTCGTGGTCATGTCGCTGCTGTTCTCGCAGCTGGCACTGGCAAGCTATGTCTGCCCGGGCACGCCGGACACGGATTCCATGGCCGAGATGATGGCGACGGGCGCTCCCTGCGAAGGCATGGACATGGCCCAGCCGGTGCTGTGCTTCCAGCATGCGGCCGACATGTCGCTCTCCTTCGAGCCCGTGAAGCTGGCCACACCCTCGCTGCCCGCCATCGTGCAGGTCGTGGTCCTCCCGCTGGTGCTGGCGTCGGAAGGCCATGCCGTTCCGCGGCAGGCCGTGCCCGAGCGGCAGCATCCGCCGCCCGATCCCGTTTTTCTCTCCACGCTCAGACTGCGAGTCTGAAATCTCCGTCGACTGACCGGTGCTGGCGCGGCTTGTCCGCCCGCCAGCGATCACCTCGTTCGTCCGCGGAGTTTTCATGTCCATTCTTTTCCCGCGCGCGGCCGTGCTGGCCGTCGCGCTGCTGCCGTACCTCGCGACGGCGGCCCCCCTGTCCCTCGAGGAAGCGCTGCGGCTCGCAGTCCGGCGCTCCGAAACCACGCGCGCCGCCCGCGCCGGCGCATCCAGCGCCACCGAAGCGGCGCATTCCGCCGCGCAGCTTCCCGACCCCACGCTGCGCATCGGCATCGACAACCTGCCCGCGACCGGCCCCGACCGCTTTCGCACGACCAGCGACTCGATGACGATGAAGCGCATCGGCATCAGCCAGGAATGGCTGTCCGCCGAGAAGCGCGCCGCGCGGCAGGCAGCCGCCGACGCATCGGTCGGCCGCGAGACGGTGCTGGTGCAGGCCGCTGCAGCCGACACCCGCCGGCAGGCCGCGCTCGCCTACGTCGATGCCTTCTACGCCGGCGAGAGCCTGAAGCTCGCCAGGCTCATGGAGCACCATGCGCACGAAGAGCTCGAGGCATCGCGCGCACGCCTGTCCTCCGCCACGGGAAGCAGCCAGGAAGCGCTGGCGCTGACCGGCGCAAGAGGCGCTTCCGAAGACGAGACGGCCGACATCCTGCAGCAGCAGGGCACCGCCGCCATCGCGTTCGAGCGCTGGACCGGCGTGCCGCCCGACGAACTGCAACCTCCCGGCGCCATCGCTCTGCCTTCCGAGGAAAGCTACGTGGCCGCGCACCCCACGGTCGCGGCGATGCAGCGCGACCTCGAAGTGGCAAGGCGGACCGCCGATGTCACCGCGTCCGACCGCAAGCCCAACTGGACCTGGGAGATCGCCTACGGCCAGCGCACCGGCTATGCCGACATGGTGTCGGTGGGCGTGAGCATCCCCCTGCCCGTCGCGCCCGGCGAACGCCAGGACCGGAACACCGCCGCCAAGCTGGCGCTGGCCACGAAGGCCGAGGCCGACCTGGCCGAAGCAACCCGGGCGGCGACGGCCGAATACCGGTCGCTGCGCAGCGATGCCCAACGCCTGGAGCAACGCGTCGACCGCTATCGCGCCGGCGTCGTCGTTCCCGCCGGCCAGCGAACCGCGGCCGCGATGGCTTCGTACCGGTCCGGCCAGGGGAGCCTCGTCTCACTGTTCGAGGCACGCCACGCCGAAGTCGAGGCGCAACGCAAGCTGCTGACGCTGCAGCGCGACCTTGCGAAAACCCAAGTCCAACTGGCCTTCCGGCCGCTCACTGCCGAGGTGGCGCAATGAACAGAACCCGCATGATCGGCGCGTCGCTGCTGGCCGCCCTGCTGCTCGCTACGGGCGCCTTCTACCTGGGCCGCAAGACGGTGCAGCCCATGGACACGCCGCCCGCCATGTCGGCGACAGACGGCCGCAAGGTCCTCTACTGGCACGACCCCATGGTGCCCGGCCAACGCTTCGACAAACCCGGCAAGTCGCCCTTCATGGACATGCAACTGGTGCCCGTGTACGCGGACAGTTCGACCGGCACGGCCAGCGAAGGCGGGGTGCAGGTCAGCCCGGGAGTGCGGCAGAACCTCGGCATCCGCCTTGCCGACGTGCGAAAGGCTGAAACCTCCGCGTCCTTCGACGCGGTGGGCAGCGTGCAATTCGACGAGCGGCTCAACGTCGCGGTGCAGACGCGCGTCGCCGGCTATGTCGAACGCCTTTCGGTGCGCGCGCCCATGGAGCGCGTGCGCAAGGGGCAGGCACTGGCGACCGTCTTCGCGCCGGAGTGGCTGGGGCCGCAGAACGAGTTTCTGGCGCTCAGGCGATCAGGCGTAGCGCCGGAACTCGTGGCGGCAGCGCGCGAGCGCATGCGGGCCATGTCCATCCCCGACGAGCTCGTCCGCCGCAGCGAGCAAAGCGGCACGGCGCAGGCGCGCTATGTGCTCTCGGCGCCGTCCGATGGCGTCGTGGCCGAGCTTGGCGTGCGCGAAGGAGCCGCCGTCACGCCGGGCATGACACTGTTCCGCATCGCGGGGCTCGAGAAGGTCTGGGCGGTCGCCGAGATTCCGGAAGCGCAGGCGGCGCGTCTCGCGCGTGGCCAGAAGGTCAAGGCGGTGCTCCAGGCGGATGCGACCCACTCCTTCGACGGAACGCTCGAAGAGCTGCTTCCCGAGATCAGCGGCTCGACACGAACCCTGAAGGCCCGCTTCGAGGTCGACAACCGGAACGGCGGGCTCACGCCCGGCATGCTGCTGCGCCTGCAGGTGACCGGCCCTGCCAGCACGCGGCTGGTCGTGCCCGCCGAAGCAGTCATCCGCACCGGCAGGCGCGCCGTCGTCATCGTGCGCAAGGCCGATGGCGCCTTCGAGCCGCGCGATGTGTCGCTTGGCGCGGACCTGGGCGACGACACCGAAGTCCTCGCGGGCCTGAACGAAGGCGAGCAGGTGGTCGCCAGCGGCCAGTTCCTGATCGACTCGGAAGCCCGTCTGCGCTCCGTGCTCGGCAACATGGCGGCCTCCGCACCTCCCTCCGCACCGCCCCCCACGCCTGCGCCCGCAGCCACGCCGGCCACGCCGGCCACGACGATCCACAAGGCGGAAGGCAAGGTCGAGAGCGTGGCGCCCGACGGCATCACCATCTCGCACGGCCCCGTCACCACGCTGAAGTGGCCGGCCATGACGATGGGCTTCGCGAAGGCGTCGCCGGATGCCTTCGCCGGAATCAGGCCCGGCGACCAGGTGCGCTTCGAATTCATGGAAGGCGGCCCCACGGGTTACGAGCTGGTCTCCGTCCAGCGCGTGCAACAGGGCGCCAAGCAATGATCGCCGCCCTCATCCGCTGGTCGGTCGGCAATCGCTTCCTGGTGCTGATCGCGACCCTGTTCCTCGTAGCCGCGGGCTGGTGGTCCGTCGCCCGCACGCCGCTCGACGCGCTGCCCGACCTGTCGGACACGCAGGTCATCATCCGCACGCCCTTCCCCGGCAAGGCGCCGCAGGTGGTCGAGGATCTCGTCACCTATCCGCTGACCACCACCATGCTCAGCGTGCCGGGCGCGAAGACGGTGCGCGGCTACTCGTTCTTCGGCGATTCCTTCGTCTACGTGCTGTTCGACGACAAGACCGATCCCTACTGGGCGCGCTCGCGCGTCGTCGAGTACCTCAACCAGGTGCAGGGCAGGCTTCCCCCGGGCGCGAACGCATCGCTGGGCCCCGATGCCACCGGCGTGGGATGGGTCTACGAGTACGCGCTGGTCGACCGCACCGGCACGCGCGACATCGGCCAGCTGCGCGCGCTGAACGACTGGTTCCTCAGGTTCGAGCTCAAGACCGTGCCCGACGTGGCCGAGGTCGCCAGCATCGGCGGCATGGTGCGTCAGTACCAGGTGGTGATCGATGCCGACCGCATGCGCGCGCTCGGCATCACGCAGCAGACGGTGGTGGAGGCGCTGCAGAAGGCCAACCAGGCCTCGGGCGGCTCGGTCGTCGAGTTCGCCGAGGCCGAGTACATGGTGCGCTCTCGCGGCTACCTGCGTTCACTGGACGACTTCCGCGCCATTCCGCTTTCGGCGACGGGCGCCACGCCCGTGCTGCTGCGCGACGTGGCGACGGTGCAGGTCGGCCCCGAGATGCGCCGCGGCATCGCCGAGCTGGATGGCGAAGGCGAAGTGGCCGGCGGCGTGATCGTCATGCGCTCGGGCAAGAACGCCCGCTCGACCATCGAGGCCGTCAAGGCGAAGCTCGAGAAGCTCAAGCCCGGCCTGCCGCCGGGCGTGGAGATCGTGCCGACCTACGACCGGTCGCTACTGATCGACCGCGCGGTGGAGAACCTGCGCGGCAAGCTGGTCGAGGAGTTCGTCGTGGTGGCGCTGGTCTGCGCGGTCTTCCTGTTCCACCTGCGCTCGGCGCTGGTGGCGGTGGTGGCGCTGCCGGTCGGCGTGCTGGCTGCCTTCATCGTCATGCACTGGCAGGGCGTCAACGCCAACATCATGTCGCTGGGCGGCATCGCGATCGCCATCGGCGCGATGGTGGACGGCGCCATCGTGATGGTCGAGAACGTGCACAAGCACCTCGAGGCCTTCGAGACGGCACAGGGCCGGCAGCCCACGACGGCACAGCGATGGCGGCTCGTCGCCGATGCTTCCGTGGAGGTGGGACCCGCGCTCTTCTTCTCGCTGCTGGTGATCACGCTCTCGTTCGTGCCCGTGTTCTCGCTCGAAGCGCAGGAGGGACGGCTGTTCTCGCCGCTGGCCTTCACCAAGACCTACGCGATGGCGGCGGCGGCCGGCCTGTCGGTGACGCTGATCCCGGTGCTCATGGGTTACCTGATACGCGGACGCATCCCGCACGAGGAGGCCAATCCGGTGAACCGCTTGCTGATGGCGGCGTACCGGCCGGCGCTGGAGCTGGTGCTTCGCTTTCCCAAGGGAACGCTCGCCGTTGCGGCGCTGCTGCTTGCGCTCACCGCCGTGCCGCTGAGCCGGCTCGGCGGCGAGTTCATGCCGCCGCTGGACGAAGGCGACCTCCTCTACATGCCCTCGGCGCTGCCGGGGCTGTCGGCGTCGAAGGCCTCCGAGCTCCTGCAGCAGACCGACCGCCTCATCAAGACGGTGCCCGAGGTCGCCCGCGTGTTCGGCAAGGCCGGCCGCGCCGACACCGCGACCGACCCCGCGCCGCTGGAGATGTTCGAGACCACCATCCAGTTCAAGCCCAGGTCGCAATGGCGCGCGGGCATGACGCCGGACAGGCTGGTCGAGGAGCTGGACCGCGCGGTCAAGGTGCCGGGCCTGACGAACGTGTGGGTGCCGCCCATCCGCAACCGCATCGACATGCTGGCCACGGGCATCAAGAGCCCCGTCGGCATCAAGGTGGCGGGCGCGGACCTGGCGACCATCGATTCGCTGACCACGCAGATCGAGGCGGCGGTCAAGGGCGTACCCGGCGTTTCGTCGGCGCTGGCGGAGCGGCTCACGGGCGGGCGCTACATCGACGTCGATGTCGACCGGCTCGCCGCCGCGCGCTACGGGCTTTCGGTGGCGGACGTGCAGGCCGTGGTGTCGACGGCCATCGGCGGCGACAACGTCGGCGAGGTCATCCAGGGCCGCGAGCGCTACCCCATCAACGTGCGCTACCCGCGCGAGATCCGCGATTCGCTGGAGCGGCTGCGGCAGCTGCCCTTCGTGACCAACAAGGGCGCGCAGCTTCTGCTGGGCGACGTCGCGCGCATCGCCGTCGAGGACGGCCCGCCCATGCTGCGCAGCGAAAACGCCCGGCTGTCGGGCTGGGTCTACGTCGACGTGCGCGGCCGCGACCTGCGCTCCGCCGTCAACGACATGCAGGCGACCGTCGACAAGGCCGTGAAGATGCCCTCGGGCTATGCGGTGTCGTGGTCGGGCCAGTTCGAGTACCTGGAACGCGCGACCGAGCGGCTGAAGCTGGTCGTGCCGGTCACGCTGGCGGTGATCTTCGTGCTGCTGTACCTGCTCTTCAGGTCGTTCGCTGACGCGGCCCTCGTGATGGCGGCCGTGCCGTTCTCGCTCGTCGGCGGCTTCTGGCTGATCTGGGCGCTGGGCCATTCGATCTCGGTGGCCACGGCGGTCGGCTTCATCGCGCTGGCCGGCGTGGCGGCCGAGTTCGGCGTGGTGATGCTGGTCTACCTGAAGAACGCGCTGGCGCGGCGCCTCGAAGCCGGCGAGCCGGAGAGCGACGAGACGCTGCTCGCCGCCATTCGCGAAGGCGCCGTGCTGCGCGTGCGGCCCAAGGCCATGACCGTGGCGGTCGTGATGGCCGGACTGCTGCCCATCATGTGGGGCAGCGGCACCGGCTCGGAGGTGATGACCCGCATTGCCGCGCCCATGGTGGGCGGCATGGTCACCGCGCCGCTGCTGAGCATGCTCGTCGTTCCCGCCGCGTGGTACCTGCTGCGCCGCCGCGGCCGCGCGGCACGGCCTTCCGTTTCCCTTCCCCCCGATCTCAACCAAGGAGCTACCCAATGAAAGTCTCGCACGCCCTCGCATTCGCACTGTTTGCCGCCTCGGCTGCCGTCGCGCACGCTCAGATGCCGAAGGACGACATGTCGTCCATGAAGATGCCGGCGCAAGGCCAGCCGGCCCAACAGGCGGGCGCCATGATGACCGACGCGGTCGTCCAGAAGATCGACACAGCCAAGGGCCTGGTCGTGCTCAAGCACGGCGACATCCCCAACCTCGCCATGCCGGCCATGACCATGGGCTTCGACGTGGCCGACAGGAAGATGCTCGACGCGATCAAGCCCGGCGACAAGGTCCGGTTTCATGTGGAGGTCGTGAAGGGCAAGCCGACCGTGACGCAGCTGGAAACTGCCCGCTGAACGACGGCCTGTGACGGGCCACGACGGGCGCGGCCTTTCGGCAAGCGCCCGTCGCCCCGTTTACTTGCCGATCAGCTGCGTGAGCTTGTCGGCCTCGAAGCTCTCGTCGCGCGCCGCGTCGCCCGGCACGCAGTCCTTGCTGCCGGGCTGGGCCGACAGCTTCTCGATGGCCTGCCACAGCAGCGCGATCTGGTGCTCCTGGCCGGAGGCGTTGTCGATCAGGCCTCGCAGCGCCTGGCTCAGCGGGTCGTCGTTCTGCGTCACGCCGTAGGCCGAGAAGCCCATGCGCGAGGCGGTTTCCTCGCGCCGCGCGGCCGCTTCGGCCTCGATGATGCGCGCCGGGTTGCCCACCGCCGTGGCGCCCGCGGGCACCGGCTTGGTGACCACCGCGTTCGAGCCCACCTTGGCGCCGTCGCCCACCACGAAGCCGCCGAGCACCTTGGCGCCCGCGCCCACCACCACGTTGCGCCCCAGCGTCGGGTGCCGCTTGGTGCCCTTGTAGAGCGAGGTGCCGCCCAGGGTCACGCCCTGGTAGATGGTGCAGCCGTCGCCGATCTCGGCCGTCTCGCCCACGACGACGCCCATGGCGTGGTCGAAGAACACGCGCTCGCCGATCTTGGCCGCGGGGTGGATCTCGATGCCGGTCAGCCAGCGGGCCCAGTGCGCGATGAAGCGCGCGGGCCACTTGAAGCCATGGGTCCAACAGGCGTGCGCCCAGCGATGCAGCACCACGGCATGGAAGCCGGGGTAGACCGTGATCACTTCCCAGGCGCTTCGGGCGGCCGGGTCGCGTTCGAGGATGCACCGGATGTCGGCGCGCAGTCTGGAGAACATCGCTGCCTTATGCCTTCTGTCTGTTGTCGTTATATCGATAGGGGCCGCGCAGTCTAAGGCCCGGGGTCTTCGCGTACGGGCGATGGGGTTTTAGTCAATCCGTCAGGAGCCCGCGCCACCCCTGGGCGGGCGCGTGGCGTCGCTCATGGCCTTGGCGATGCCGCGCAGGATGTGGATTTCCTCGGGCGTGGGCTGGGCGCGGTTGAAGAGCTGCCGCAGCCTGGGCATGAGCTTCTTGGGCGCCTCGGGGTCGAGGAAGCCGATTTCCACCAGCGAGCGCTCCCAGTGGTCGAGCATGCCGGCCACGGCCTGCGCGTCGGCCGCCTGCACGGGCTGGATGGCCTCGCGCACCTCGTAGCCGCCCAGCGCCAGCCGCCATTCGTAGGCGATCACCTGGATGGCCGCGCCCAGGTTGAGCGAGCCGAACTTCGGATCGGTGGGGATGCTCAGGGCCACGTTGCAGCGGTAGACGTCCTCGTTCCGCATGCCGAAACGCTCGGAGCCGAACAGGAAGGCCACGTGCTGGTCGCCCTTTTCCCCCTCTTTCGCGAGCGGCTCCAGGTGTTCCCGGGGCGTGCGGGTGGGCGGGCCGAAGTCGCGCGGGATCATGGCGGTGGCGCACATGTGGGTCACGCCGTCGAGGGCCTCGTCGAGCGTCTCGACGATGCGGGCGTTGGCCAGCACGTCGAGCGCGCCGCTCGCGCGCTGGATGGTTTCCTCGCGCCGCAGCACGTTGGCCCAGCGCGGGGCCACCAGCACCAGGTCGGAAAAACCCATGGTCTTCATGGCGCGGGCGGCGGCGCCCACGTTGCCGGCGTGGCTGGTCTGGATCAGGATGAAACGGGTGCGCATGACGGGTTTGGAGACACTAACGGGCGGAGCCGGTAAAATCCCCCGATTCTCGCCGCCCGCATCGCCGGGCCGTCTCCGGGGGCCCTCCCCACCGTTCTTCCCACAATCCAATGTCGTCCCCCAACCTGCATCCCATGCTCAACGTGGCCGTCAAGGCCGCACGCGCCGCTGGCGCAATCATCAATCGTGCCGCCCTCGACGTCGAGGCCGTGCGCATCTCCCAGAAGCAGGTCAACGACTTCGTCACCGAAGTCGATCACGCCAGCGAGCAAGCGATCATCGAGACGCTGCTCGGCGCGTACCCGGGGCACGGCATCCTGGCGGAAGAATCCGGCAGCCAGTACGGCGCCAAGGACTCCGACTACGTCTGGATCATCGATCCACTCGACGGCACCACCAATTTCATCCACGGCTTCCCGGTCTACTGCGTGTCCATCGCGCTGTCGGTGCGCGGCAAGATCGAGCAGGCGGTGGTCTACGACCCCACCCGCAACGACCTCTTCACCGCCACCAAGGGCCGCGGCGCCTACATGAACGAGCGCCGCATCCGCGTCTCGAAGCGCACCCGGCTCAACGAGTGCCTGATCTCCACCGGCTTCCCCTTCCGTACCGGCGACAACTTCAAGCAGTACCTGGCCATCATGGCGGACATGATGCCCCGCGCCGCCGGCCTGCGCCGCCCCGGCGCCGCCGCGCTCGACCTGGCCTACGTGGCCGCCGGCTTCACCGACGCCTTCTTCGAGACCGGCCTGAACCCCTGGGACGTGGCCGCGGGCTCGCTGCTGGTCACCGAGGCCGGCGGCCTGATCGGCAACTTCACGGGCGAGCCCGAGTTCATCGACCAGCGCGAATGCCTGGCCGGCGCCCCGCGCGTGTACGGCCAGCTGGTGCCGCTGCTCGCCAAGTACTCCAAGTTCGCCACCATCGACGAGAAGCTGCGCGCCAGCGACCGCGTGCGCGCCGTGTCCGCCTCCACCAAGGCCAGCAAGGCCGACGAATCGGTCGACCTCTACGCCCGCAGCACGGTGCCGGGCTTCGCCGACGAGGCCGCCGAAGCCCCGGCTCCGGCAGTCGCAGCGGCGGCTCCCGCTCCCCGCAAGCTCACGCGCGTGCGCCGCGACGCGCCCGCCAACGGCGCGCCCTCCGAGGGCAACTCCTCCGCCAAGTGACGATGCTGGGGCCCAGCAACGCCGCGCCCCGGGTCCGTGCCGCTCTGCGCATCGCGCTGAGCCACTACGTCGCGAGCGGGCTCACCGTCGCGCTGGGCCTGCTCTTCATCTCCGGCGGGGTCCATCTCTGGCTGGGCACCCTCGCGGCCTCGGCCGCCGCCACCGGCGTGATCGTCACCGCGCCGCCCGACCTGCCCGGCCCGCGCCGCGGCAAGTTCCTGCAGATGCTGCCGGCGCCGCTCATCGGCCTGCCGCTGTTCTTCGCGGTGCAGATGCTGCACAGCGCACCCATCCGCCTCGGCCTCGTGCTGGTGCCCGCCACCTTCATGGCCTTCCTGGCCATGGCCTGGGGCAAGCGGGGCATCCCGATCGCCATCGCGGTGATGTTCTCGATGGTGTTCTCCATGGCCACGCCGGCGCCCACCGGCATGGCCGACGCCATCGAGCGCACCTGGCACTTCGGCATTGGCGCGGGCCTCTACGTGATCTGGGCCACGCTGGCCAACCTGCTGCTCAACGGGCGCTTTCGCACCCAGTCGGTGGCCGACGTGCTGTATTCGCTGGCCGCGCTCATGCGCACCGAGGCCAGCCAGTTCCTGCCGCAGGATGAAACCCGCGACGTGCGCGACACCCCGGCGCCCATGCTGGGCCAGCTGCTGCGCGAGCAGGCCGCGCTGGCCGACCAGCTGCAGGCCACGCGCGACATCGTGCTCGAGTCGCCGCGCACCCCGCGCCGCCAGCGCCTGGCGGCCATGCTGGTGATCGTGCTCGAGATGCGCGACCAACTGCTGGCCAGCGAACTCGACCTCGACACCCTGCGCGCCCACCCCGCGCATGCCGAAGCGCTCATCGAGATGCGCCGCGTGCTCGAGGAGCTCTCCGACGAAACCATCGCGCTGGCCGATTCGCTCCTGCTGGGCCGCCAGCCCGACGCCGTGGCCGACCGCCGCCCGCGCCTCGCGGCCATCCACGTCTCGGCGGACGACAGCACCGCCAGCGGCGGCCACATCGGCCCCACGGCCGCCATGCTCGCGCGCGGGCTGGCCAGTCGCATCGGCCACATCAACGACGAGGTGCTGCGCCTGTCGGCCATGGCGCGCGGCGACGCCGAGCCCAACCTCGCCGTGGTGCGCGCCAACTGGCAGCTCTTCGTGAGCCCCACCGACTGGTCGCTGCGCCCCTTCTTCACGCTGTGGAGCTGGGACCAGCCGCCGCTGCGCCACGCCATCCGCGCCGCGCTGGCCATCGCTGCCGGCTACGCGATCGCGGTGTCGATGCCATGGGGCTCGCACGACTACTGGATCCTGCTGACCATCGTGGTCGTGCTGCGCGGCAGCCTCTCGCAGACGCTGGAGCGCCGCAATGCCCGCGTGGCCGGCACGCTGCTGGGCTGCGTGCTCGCCGTCGGCCTGCTGTCGGCACACCCGTCCGCGCTGATGCTGCTGGTCATCGTGACGGTGGCGCAGGCCATCGCGCACAGCTTCGCGGTGCGGCGCTACCTCATCACCGCGGTGGCCGCCACGGTGCTCGGCCTGGTACAGGCCCACATGCTGAACGTGGGCATCGCGCCGATCTTTGCGCTCTTCGAGCGCATCGCCGACACGCTCATCGGCGCGGCGCTGGCCTGGGGCTTCTGCTACGTACTGCCCTCGTGGGAGCGCACGCAGATTCCGGCGCTGGTCTCGCGCGTGCTCACGGCGCAGGCGCGACATGCACGGCTGGCGCTCGGCCTCGGCCAGCTCAAGGCCATCGACAGCAGCCCCGAGCTCGAATGGCGCCTCGCGCGCCGCGAAGCCTACGACAGCCTCTCCGCGCTGGTGCAGGCCACGCAGCGCTCGCTGTCGGAGCCGCGCGCGGTGCAGCCGCCGCTGGAGCCGCTTGAACACCTGCAGGCCCACAGCTACCAGCTTCTCGCGCAGCTCAGCGCGGTGAAGTCGATGCTGGTGCTGCGCCGCGACCGCCTCACGCCGGCGGAGGTCGAGGGCCCCATCGGCCGCACCGCGCAGCGCATCGAGGCGGCCATCGGAACTATTCCAACCACCGGTCCCTCCCACCCCGAGAGCGCCGGTTCGACCACGGTCGGCGGCCCGATCCCCCTGCCCGACCCGTTCGACAACGACATCAGCCCCTGGCTGCTTCGCAGGCTCGACCTGGCAACGGCACTCGCCACGCAGCTGCGCGACGACGCGGCGCGCATTCTTCAACCTCTGAACGAGACAACAGAACAAGCGAAGACGACCACCGCCTGATGACCAAAGAGATACTCGCCCACCCCTGGTTCGGCACCTGGATTGCCGCGCTGATCGCAGTTCCCCTCTCTCTTCTCGCCCACCGCATCGTCGGCCTCGTGCTCAGGCGGATCACCCGCCCCGCGCCGGCGCTGCATGCGATGGTGGTCAATTGCAGGGCGCCCGCGCGGCTGGTGTTCCCGCTGGTGGCGCTCACCGTGGTGTGGCAGGGTGCCCCCGACGACCTGCGCTTCATCGGCAACGTGCGCCACCTCACCGGCCTGCTGCTCATCGCCTCCACCACCTGGCTCGCGGTGAAGGCCATCAGCGGTTTCGCCGAGGGCGTGCTGGCGCAGCACCCTTCCGACATCGCCGACAACCTGCAGGCCCGCCGCGTGCTCACGCAGACGCGCGTGCTCGCGCGCACCGCCATGTCGGTGGTCGTGGTGGCCGGCGGCGCGATGATGCTCATGACCTTCCCCGGCGCGCGCCAGGTGGGCGCGAGCCTGCTGGCCTCGGCCGGCGTGATCGGCATCGTGGCCGGTCTGGCGGCCAAGCCGGTGTTCAGCAACCTCATCGCCGGCCTGCAGATCGCGCTGGCGCAGCCCATCCGCATCGACGACGTGCTGGTGGTCGAGGGCGAATGGGGCCGCGTCGAGGAAATCACCGGCACCTTCGTGGTCGTGAAGATCTGGGACGAGCGCCGGCTGATCCTGCCGCTCACCTACTTCATAGAGAAGCCGTTCCAGAACTGGACGCGGCATTCGGCGCAACTGCTGGGCGCGGTGTTCATCTACGTCGACTACGGCATGCCGCTCGCGCCGCTGCGCGCGGAGGTCGAGCGCATCGTGAAGGCCGCGCCCGAGTGGGACGGCCGCTTCTTCAACCTGCGCGTGACCGACGCCACCGAGCGCACCATGCAGATCCGCGTGCTGTGCACGGCCGCCACCTCGGGCCTGACCTTCGACCTGCGCTGCAGCGTGCGCGAAGGCCTCATCGACTTCATGCAGCGCGAGTACCCGCAGTTCCTGCCGAAGATGCGCATCTCGGCCGACGGCCTGCCCGAGCGCGAACAGCTGCAGCCGGCGCAACAGGGACAGGCCCCGGCCTGATCCGGCCTTGAAGCCAGAGCCAGCCCCGGCCCCCGAACGCAAATCAGCGCTCACGCGCGCGCTGCTCTATGCCTTCGCGGTGCTGTGCCTGGTGCTGGGCCTCATCGGCGTGGTCGTGCCCGGCATGCCGACCACGGTGTTCATCCTGATGGCCGCATGGGCCGCCGCGCGCAGCTCTCCGCGGCTGCATGCATGGCTGCTGAACCACCGCCTCTTCGGCCCGCTGCTGCACAACTGGGCCAACGGCCGCACCGTGAGCCGCCGCGCCAAGTGGAGCGCCACCGTCACGATGACGGTGTGCGCCGTGATCGTCTCGTTCACCGCGCATCGCGCGTGGTTGGCCGGGCTGGCCATCGGGTGCATGGCCTGCGTGCTGGCGTGGCTGTGGTCGCGGCCGCTTCCTCCGCCCTAGCGGCGAGCCTGCTTGTCCACGTCCGGCGCGGTGATGGCGCGCGCCGGAATCGGTACCGACATCACGATCGACGTGCGCGTCTCGCCCAGGTGGTTGATGCTGCTCACGAAGGCTTCGAGGTGCTCGATGTCTCGCGCGACCACCTTCAGCACGTACGAGTCCTGCCCCGTCACGTGGAAGCATTCGAGCACCTCGCTCCTGCCCTCCAGCAGCTTCAGCAGCCGCGCCTTGTCGGGCTGCGGCGTAGTCATGCCGACGAGCGCCATCACCGTGTAGCCCGCCTTGCGCGGCGGCACCACGGCGCGATAGCCGGCGAGCACGCCGGATTCTTCCAGCCGCTTCACGCGCTCCGAGGTCGAGGGCACCGACAGGCCCACCTGCCGCGCCAGCGCGGTGAGCGAAGTGCGCGCATCGGCCTGGAGCACTTCGAGGATCTGCCAGTTCTTGCTGTCGATTTCCATGGATTTCAGGCTCCGGCGAGTGATTCTTCTTGAATTTCAGGCAAGAGGCGCATTCCGCCTGAGCTTCGCCATTCTCTTCAGGCGAAGGCGTAAAGACAATTTACAAATGGACTCTACCCTCTTCCTCAAGGCCCTCGTCATCGGCCTCTCCATTGCGGCGCCCGTCGGCCCCATCGGCCTGCTCTGCATCCAGCGCACCCTTGCGCACGGCCGCACCATCGGCTTCCTCAGCGGACTGGGCGCCGCGCTGGCCGACGCCTGCTACGGAGCCATCGGCGCGCTGGGCGTATCGGCCGTCATCGCGTCGATGGTGGCCGCGCGGGTGCCGCTGGCGCTGGCCGGCGCCGCCTTTCTCGCATGGATGGGCGTGCAGCTGCTTCGCGCGCCGGTCGCCACGCAGGCTCGCCAGGCGGCAGACGCCACCACGCCGCTGAAGGCCACGCTGTCGGTCTTCCTGCTGACGCTGGCGAACCCGATGACGATCCTGTCCTTCGTCGCGGTGTTCGCCACCATCTCGACCGGCCACGCCGGCGGCAGTGGCGGCATCCCGGCGGCGACGATGGTGCTCGGCGTGTTCCTGGGCTCCGCGCTGTGGTGGCTCGGGCTGTCGACGATGGTGTCTTCGGTTCGGCACAAGCTCAGCGCGAAGACGATGCAGTCGATCAACCGGCTCTCGGGCGCGATCCTGCTGGCCTTTGCGGTCTATCAGCTGTCGACGCTGCTGCCGCGCTGAGCCGGCGCCACCGGCTTGCGGCGCATCGGCGGAAGCTCCAGGTTCGTGAAGGCGCGCAACAGCCATTCGACCGGCCCGTAGACGAAGCGGCCCAGCCACCAGCGGCTCAGCACGAGCTGCGCCGCGAAGATGACGAAGGCGATGCCCGTGGCGGCCAGCGGCCCCATGGTGCCGATCAAGCGCAGCCCGTAGGCCAGGAAGAGCCACGCGCAGACGAGCGACTGCAGCAGATAGTTGGTCAGCGCCATGCGCCCCGCCGGCGCCAGCACGCCTTCGAGCACCCGGCCGCGCGGCGTCATCATCAGCAGCACCATGCCGGCCGCATAGGCCGCCGTGAGGAAAGGCGCCGTCAGCAGCGTGGCTGCGAGCCCGTAGAGTTCCTTGACCGCGTTGTCCAGGCGGATCGACGGGAAGGCATACACGGCCGCACCCGGCAGCCCGATGACCAGCCCCCACAGCAGCAGGCGCCAGAACAGCGGCCGGTAAGCATCGGCATTCACGAAGAGCTCGCGCCGCCCCGCGATGAAGCCCGCGAAGAACATCGCCAGCGCGGTCGGCGCCTGTACCAGGCCGGTGATCCACCAGATCTGCGACAACTCGCGCAGGTGCTGCACGATCACCGTGAAGGGCGTTCCGCGATACGCGGCCAGCGCGGCGACGGCATCCGCATGGGCGGTGCGCGTATCCGACGGAATGCCGGCCTTCGTCAGCAGGAAGCCGATGCTCGCCCACAGCAGCGAGGTGACCAGCACCAGCCCGATGGCGCAGCGCGACATGAAGACATCGCCGCGCCGCCGCAGCATCAGCAGCACCGCCCCCAGCACCGCATAGGTGGTGAGGATGTCGCCGTGATACAGCGCCACGGCATGCACCAGCCCCAGCACCCACAAGCCCACCAGCCGCCGCCCCATGCGCGGCGCGAAAGCCTTGCCGTCGCGTTCGGCCGACTGCATCTGCAGCGTGAAGCTGTAGCCGAAGAGGAACGAGAACAGCAGGTAGAACTTGGTCTCGAACACCAGCGTGCGCACCAGCAGCGCCGCGCGTTCGAGCACCGACTGCGCCATCGGGTCGGGTATGCCCGCGCCGTAGTAGGTCGAGGAAAAGCTCGCGATGTTCACCACGAGGATGCCCAGCAGCGCGAAGCCGCGCAATGCATCGACCAGCGACTGGCGCTCTCGGCCTCGCGTGACCCCGGGTGGTGCCGGAGGATTGGGTAGCGACGACATGTGTTCTTTCTGCATGCCCTGCATGCTTCAGGCGGCGGTGAGGCCGCCGTCGATGACGAGCTCGCTGCCGGTCACGTAGCGCGACTCGTCGCTGGCGAGATAGAGGATGGCGTTGGCAACGTCGAGCACCGTGCCCGCATGGCCGAGCGGCACCGCGCTGCGTCCCGCCGCGCCGAGGACAGCGCGGCGCCAGAGCCTTCTCAGGCTGCACGCCACGCCGCCGCCAGGCTGCTCCGCTTGCTGCTGCTGCGCGCGGGCGTTCGTGCTCCAGATCGGCGTGTCGATCACGCCCGGGTGCAGCGAATTGACCCGCACGCCGTTGCGTGCGCGAGCGCACTCCAGCGCCACCGACTTGGAGAGCATGCGCACGCCGCCCTTGCTGGCCGAGTAGGCCGACAGCCCCGCATTGCCGACCAGGCCGGCCGTCGACGACATGTTGACGACGGAGCCGCCGCCCGACCTCGACATCAGCGGCACGCCGTGCTTCAAGCCCAGGAACACGCCGTCGAGATTCACAGCGAGCTGGCGGCGCCAGTCTTCCACGCTCATCTCGAAGGTGCTGCCCGCGAGCGCGATGCCGGCGTTGTTCACGAGCACGTGCAACGCGCCGTGGGCGGCAATGACCACGTCGATCACATCCTTCCACGCGGCCTCGCTGCTCACGTCGTGCACGACGAACATGGCTCGCCCGCCCGTGGCGCGCGCAAGGCCGGCGGTTTCCTCGCCGCCCTTCGCGTCGATATCCGTAGCGACGACGGTCGCGCCCTCGGCGGCCAGCCGCAGCACCGCCGCGCGCCCGATGCCCGACGCCGCGCCCGTCACCAGCGCCACCTTGCCGAACACGCGGCCGCTGGCGCGGTCCCATGCGGGGCGCTGCGCCGGTGCGAACGCGTACACCGATGCGGGCGCGGGCATGAAGGCGCTCATCGGGCGCTCCCGGCCTTCAGGAAGCGGCTCACCACGAGTCGCAGCATGGGTGCTTCGCGCTGCGGATCGAAGCCCGGGTCCATGGCGAGGCGCGAGAACACGCCGTCGATCAGCGCGACGATCCAGCTCGCGGCCTGTTCGGGTTCGAGGCCTGCGTCGACCTGCCCGCTCGCCATGGCGCCGCGCAGCAGCCTGGCGATGTCGGCGCGGGTCTGCGCGTCGCCGGCTGCCATCTGCGTGTTGATGGCCGGGTTGCGCGTCGCTTCTGCGGCGATTTCGAGTGCCAGCCGGGCGTAGGTCTTGTCGGCCGCAAAGGCCATCACCGCGTCGAGAAAGTCGAGCAGCGCCTCCAGCAGGTCTGAAGACTCGTCGAGCGCGGCGAAGTAGGCGGCGGTGTCGGCGCGCTCCTCTTCCACGATGGCCTCGACGATGGCGCTCTTGCTGTCGAAGTAGTGAAAGAGATTGCCGGGGCTCATGCCGGCCTCGGCGCAGATCTCGGCGGTGGTGGTGGCGTGGAAGCCGCGCCGTGCGAAGCAGTTGCCGGCCGCCTCCATGATCTGGCGGCGCTTGGCCTGCTGGCGTTCGGGGTCGATCTTTCTCATGGCGCTGACTTGGGGTTTGCGGTCATGCGCCAATTATTAGACTAACTAGTCGATCTATTTATTAAGAACCCCTGAAGCCTTCGGGACAACCGGGTTCTTTCGCTTGGCCACCACCTCTCGGATCGCCTCGATCAGCAGTCGCGCGCCCTCGCCCGGCGCGTCGCTGCGCCGCACGGTGAGCCCCACCGGCCCCTCGGTGCTGGTGGTGTCGATTGCAAGCCGCTTGAGTTCCCCGCGCGCGATCAACCCCTCGACCGCGCCCTGCGGCGCGAACCACACGGCGTCGGAACGCTGCAGCAGCCCCAGCACGAAGCTGGTGTCGGTGGCCTCCACCAGCCGGCCGGGCAGCGCCATGCCCTGCGCGATGAGGAATGCATCGGCCGTGTGCCGGATCAGCGTGCCCGACACCGGCAGCACCAGCGGATGGCCCGCCAGCGCATCGAGCGGCGGCTTGCGCCGCGCCGCCAGCGGGTGCCCCGGCCGGGCCACCAGCAGCAGCGGCTCGCTGTAGAGCTGCTCGAAGGCCAGGTCGGCCATGGCCGAGGCCTGCGCGAGGCGGCCCAGCACGAGGTCGATTTCGCCCTGGCGCAGCTGCGTCATCAGCTGCGCGTTGGTGCCGCTCACCACGCGCACCCGCAGCGCGGGATGCGAGGCATGCAGCGAGACGACCACCTCCGGCAACAGGTTGGCCACCATGTTCGGCAGCGCGCCGACGGCCACGCGCAGTTGGTCGGCCTCGGGCTGGTCCATGGCCAGCCCCAGCCCTTCGCGCAACCCGCGCAGCACCGAGACGGCATGGCGCACCAGCACCTCGGCGGCCGGCGTGAGCTCCACGCCCCGGCGGCGGCGCAGCAGCAACTGGCGGCCAACGATCTCCTCCAGCTCGGCAACCGTCTTGGAGACGGCCGGCTGCGTGAGCGACAGCGCCTTGGCGGCGCGCACCAGGTTTCGCTCCTGCGCCACCATCACGAGGCATTGCAGATGGCGCATCTTCAGGCGCGCAAAGTTCATGGCTGACACGGCGTTTCCTTGGGAGAGTGGCTGCTTCAATATAACCAGCCGGAATAGCTGGCAGAAGAGCTTTCAGTTGTGCCGCCTCGGTCGCGCACCTAGAGTCGGCCGGATAACGGAGACACGACGACATGACGACCACCGGTTCGCGCTACACGCCCTACACCTTCTTCGACGGCACCCGCCGCCGCCTCGCCATTGCCGCAGCCTGCGCGGCGCTCGCCCTTGGAGCCACCGCCACCGGCGCCTTCGCGGCCGACGCGCCCTACCCCACCAAGCCGGTGAAGTTCCTTACCAACTTCCCGGCGGGCGGCCCCATCGACATCCTCGCCCGCGCACTGGCCGACGCGCTGCAGAAAGACCTGAAGCAGCCCTTCATCGTCGACAACCGGCCCGGCGCGGGCGGCAACATCGGCGCCGACTTCGTCGCCAAGGCCCCGGCCGACGGCTACACGGTGCTGATGGGTATCGACAGCACCTTCACCATCAACCCGCACCTGTACGCCTCGATGCCCTTCGCGGCCAAGGACCTGAAGCCGCTGATGATCTTCAGCTCCTCGGGCCTTGCCTTCGGCGTGGCGCAGGGCGTGAAGGCGAAGACGCTGCCCGAATTCATCGCCCAGGCCAAGGCCGAGCCCGCCACCTTCAGTTCGGCCGGCAACGGCAGCCCCGGCCACATCGCCGCCGAGATCTTCGCCAGCGAGACGGGCGCGAAGATCACCCACGTGCCCTACAAGGGCAACGCGCCGGCCGTGCTGGCGCTGATGGGCGACGAGGTGCAGGCCGGCATCCTGGCCACGCCGGGCCTGCTGCCGCAGATTCAGGCAGGCAAGCTGCGCGCGCTGGCCGCGACCGGAAAGCAACGCTCGCCGCTGCTGCCGCAGGTGCCCACCGTGGGTGAGCTGGGCCTGAAGGGCCTGGAATTCGAGGTGCTCTACCTCGCCATGGTGCCCGCCGCCACGCCCGAGCCGGTGATGCAGACGCTGCGCGGCTCGCTGCAGAAGGCGCTGGCGCTGCCCGAGATCAAGTCGCGCCTTTCCTCTCTGGACATGGTGCCGCTCGGCGAAACCGGCGGCGCGGCCAGCGAGCACCTGGCGGCCAGCCAGGCCCGCTACGGGCGCATCGTCAAGGCGACGGGCATGAAGGTCGACTGAGCAGCAGAGCGCAGCAAGAATCAGAGCAAGGTGCGGAGCAAAGGGTAAGTCCGGGGAATGGTTGATTTGAACAATCGAGTGCCGCGTCTTCAGAATCGTCCGCAACTGCGGATCTCGCGGCCACACTGGCGCGCCATCGCCTGAACGACGAAGACAAGGACTTGCTCACCATGCTGCCGACCCAATCCCTCCCCATGACCCGCCGCCTCGCCGGCATGCTGGCCATCGCCGGCCTCACGACGGCTTTCGCCACCGGCGCAGCCGCTCAACAGCAACAACAGCAGGTCAAGTTCGACACCCCGCTGCACATCGTGGTCGGCTACGCCCCCGGCGGCGCCACCGACCGCGTGGCGCGCATCGTGGGCGACAAGCTCACCTCCCGCCTCGGCGTGCCCGTGGTGGTCGACAACAAGCCCGGCGCGGGCGGCCGCCTTGCCGCGCAGCAAGTGAAGGCCACGCCCGCCAGCCAGAACGTGCTGATGCTCGCCAACCCCGCCGTGATGGTGGTGGCGCCGCTGGTCTTCAAGGACAACAACTACGACGCCGAGCGCGACTTCGTGCCCGTGTCTTACGTCAACGACTACAACTTCGCGCTGGCCGTGTCGCCCACCCTGCCCGTGCGCGAGCTGAACCACCTGCTCGCCTGGATGCGCGCCAACCCCAACCAGGCCAACGTGGGCGTGCCGGCAACCGGCAGCCTGCCGCACTTCTTCGGCCTCATGGTGGGCGAGAAGGCCAAGGTGCAGACCCAGGTGATCGGCTATCGCGGCTCGGCCCCGCTGCTGAACGACGTGATCGGCGGGCAGGTGCCCGTTGCCGTCGACACCGAAGACGTGGCCGTGCCGCAGCACGCCGCGGGCAAGCTGCGCATCCTCGCGATCTCGGGCGCCAAGCGCTCGCCCTTCCTGCCCGACGTGCCCACCTTCAAGGAAGCCGGCCTCGACCTCGCCGCCACCGGCTGGAACACCTTCTTCGCACCGGCCACCATGCCCAAGGAAAAGGCCGAGCGCCTCGCCGTCGTGATCCGCGAAGTCATGCAGGACCCGGACACCCAACGCAAGTTCAAGGACTCGGGCATGACGCCCGTGGTGAGCACCCAGGCGCAGACCGCCGCGATGCTCAAGGCCTACCGTGCCCAGTGGGCGCCGGTCGTCCAGAAGTCGGGCTACCAACCTTAGGACAACCCCCAGTCTTCGCGCACTTCGTGTCGCTTCGCCAACCCCCTTCCAGGGGGCAACACCAGCGGCCCGGCAAAGCCGGTTCCGCGGTGTTCCCCGAAAAGACCTCCGAGCCTCGAAAGCGCGATCAATTTATGACCAGACCCAACATCATCTTCATCGTGGCCGACGACCTCGGCTATGCCGACCTCGGCTGCTACGGCGGCCGCGACGCGGCGTTCGGCCCCGTCTCGCCTGTGCTCGACGGCCTTGCCGCCAACGGCCTGAAGCTCACCCAGGGCTACTCGAACTCGCCCGTGTGCTCGCCCACGCGCTTCGGCATGATCACCGGCCGCTACCAGTACCGCCTGCGCGGCGCGGCCGAGGAGCCCATCAACAGCAAGAGCCGCGGCAGCACCACCCTCGGCCTGCCCACCGACCACCCCACCCTGCCTTCGCTCCTGAAGGCCAGCGGCTACCAGACCGCCCTCATCGGCAAGTGGCACCTGGGCTACCCGCCCACCTTCGGCCCGCTGCGCTCGGGCTACGACGAGTTCTTCGGCCCCATGTCGGGCGGCGTCGACTACTTCACCCATTGCGACTCCACCGGCCGCCACGACCTGTGGTTCGGCGAGGAAGACAGGCAGGAAGAGGGCTACCTCACCGACATCCTCTCGAAGCGCGCGGTCGACTATGTGGAGCGCATGGCAAAGCAGGACGCCCCCTTCTTCCTGAGCCTGCACTACACCGCGCCGCACTGGCCGTGGGAAACGCGCGACGACGCAGCCAAGGCCCCGAGCATCAAGGACAACCTGTTCGACCTGGCCGGCGGCAACATCAACGTGTACCGCCGCATGATCCATCACATGGACGAAGGCATCGGCTGGATCATGGCCGCGCTCGAGAAGCACGGCATGGCCGACAACACCCTGGTGGTGTTCACCAGCGACAACGGCGGCGAACGCTTCTCCGACAACTGGCCGCTGGTGGGCGGCAAGATGGACCTGACCGAAGGCGGCATCCGCGTGCCATGGATCGCGCACTGGCCCGCCGTGATCGGCAAGGGCGGCGAGAGCACCCAGCTGTGCATGACCATGGACTGGTCGGCCACCATGCTCGACGCAGCCGGCGTGGCCGCGCACCCCGACTACCCGCTCGACGGCGTCTCGCTGATGCCCGTGCTCAAGGACGCGTCGAAGAGCTTCCGCCGCCCGCTGCACTGGCGCATGAACCATCGCGGGCAGGAAGCCATGCGCGACGGCGACTGGAAGTACCTGAAGGTGGACGGCAACGAGTACCTGTTCAACATTCCCGGCGATGAGCGCGAGCGGGCGAATCTGGCGAAGAAGGAGCCGGAGAGGCTGGCTGCGATGCGGGCGGACTGGCAGGCGTGGAATGCGACGATGCCGGCGATTCCGGAGGATGCGACTGTGAGCCTTGGCTACTCGGTGAAGGACATGCCGCAGAGGTGAACGGCGACGGCGGGGCTACCACTCTGCCGTTTCGTCAGAGATGCCAGGCAGCGCGTGTGAGCCTGGCCACCTACCGGCAACGCGCGGAACAGAAAAACTACGCCGCCCGCTGGCCGAAAGCCAGAGTGCTGGAAGCCTGATCGCGCGGCAGCGCTGAGGGCGGGCGGCCCGCCAGCCGGCGACTCTCGCGTGCCAGGTGCGGCTGATCGGCATAGCCGGCCTCGGCGGCCAGATGAGCCAACGACGTCGATGGCTCCGCACGCGCCAGCTGCAGAAAGCGCTGGTAGCGCAGCACGCGTGCCAGCGTCTGCGGGCCGTAGCCGAAGTGCTTCACGAAACGGCGGCGCAGCGTGCGCTCGGGCTGCTGCAGGCGCTCGGAGAGCCAGCGCAGCGGCGAGTCTTCGGGGGCCATGCCGGACTGCAGCAAGCGGAAGGCTTCGGCCATCGCGGCATCTGGCGTGAGACTGGCGGCTGGCTGTGGCCGCACGGCCACCTTGTGCATGAATTGGGCAGACGAGTCCGCGGCGAGGCATGCCGCCGCGCGCGCACCCCACAGGTCGCGCAGCGCAACGCGGCGATCCGCGAGCGCGCTCATGTCGATGCCCAGCCACGCGGCCGCCGCGCCGGGGTGGAAGCGCAGGCCCAGCACCTGCGCGCCGGGCCGCAGCGCTTCGGCATGCGGTTGCCGGTCGGGGCCGGCCACGCGCACCACGCCATCGATCCACTGCAGGTCGATCGAGCCGTCGGGCACCACCAGCAGCGGCAGCACGCCGCCGGCATCAGCGGGCAGCACATGCATCCACTGGCAGGCAAAGATGCCGCGCAAGGAAGGCGGCACCGGGGCTTCGGCATAACGGCCGACCTCCTGCGCGAGCGGTGGCGTGGCCGTTTTGTTCAAGTCGGCGGGCATGGCGTGGAGCAATCTCGGGGCTTCCATTGAACAACAACTGCGAAGCAGGAGCCTCCCGCATGAAAGCCCGTATTTCCGTTCTCACCATCTGCGTAGACGACCTGGAGCGCGCGCTGCGCTTCTACCGCGACGGCCTGGGCCTGGCGACGCCGGGCATCATCGGCCAGGAATTCGAACACGGCGCGGTCGCCTTCTTCGACCTGCAGCCCGGCCTGAAGCTCGCGCTGTGGCCGCGCGACAGCCTGGCGCACGACAGCGGCATCGCCTCGCCCGACTTCACCATCGGCCACAACCTGCGCAGCGAAGCCGAGGTGCAGGCCACCATGGCGCAGGCCGAGGCCGCCGGCGCGACCATCGTGAAGCCCGCGCAGAAGACCTTCTGGGGCGGCTTCGCGGGCTACTTCCAGGACCTGGACGGGCATCTGTGGGAAGTGGTCTACAACCCGGCCTTCCTGCCGGAGGACTGAAGCGGGTAGGACGCCAGCACCTCGTGCCACACGGGCCGCGTCTTCAGCCACGAACGCACGAACTGAAACTCGCGCACCGGCCAGCGAACAGGCGGCATGGGCGGCGCAGCGGCCCCCGATGCCTTGCGGGCGATGGTGATGTGCGGCGCCCAGTCCTCATGGCGCCCCGACAGCCACGGCGCGAGCTGACGCACGACGGCCTGATGCAACCGGTCGAGCGCGGCGTTCGGCTGCGGGCGCACGATGGCGATGCCGTTGTGGGCCCAGACGCCGGACCAGTCCAGCAGCAGCTCGAAGTCTTCTTCCATGCGCAACTCGCCCAACGCCTGGCGGATGCCTTCGACGGCGGCATCGCCCTGCGGCGAGATGTGGCACAGCGTCATGTGCAACCGGTGCGGCTTTGGCAAGCTGGGCTTTGGCTGCGTGCGCCAGACCCACTGCGCGCGGTGCTCGGCGATGGCGGCCTGCACCGCCTCGTCGGGCTTGAGCCAGGCGTAGAGCATTGGCATTTCCAGTCGCGCGCGGCGCGCGGCATCGGCGGGGGTGAAGGGCTCGATGTCCATGGTGGGTGTCATTGGACACTAGGCGGCGGCTTGGCTGCCCCGCCGCCCTCCGGGCTTAGCGTCGGCCACCTAGCTCCGTGATCAGGTCTTCGACGCCGCCATAGATCGGCTCCAGAGGATGATCTCGGCAGTACTTGTCTAGGTACGCCAGCACCTTTGTGGGGGCAAGGGGCTTGTTTGGCGTCTGTATCCGAGCCACGTTGTTGAAGGCGCTGATGAAGCCCCATGACCACTGAACAATGCCGTCTTCATAGACGATGTTCTTGTTTCTTCGCCATGCGATGTGCTTATCGCAACCTTCGGCGCCAAGGCCGTGGAAATAGACCAGATCTTCTTTAGCGGCAGCGGCCAACGAGGTCGTTGCACAAGCGATGAGAACCGCAAGGACAGGGCGTCGCATTCTTCCTCCAGAATTTTCGTCCCGCCATTTTCCTTCGCCCAAACCCGCCCCCCCAGACGAGGTTGCGGCTTGAAATTGAACGCCGGACGCGACGCGCGAGGCCAGATCACTCTTTCAGGGGATGGCGCGATGTCGCGCTCGAAAAAACAATTCCTGTCACACAGGTTGCGTAGCGCACAGCCATCCGGAGCAAGGCATTTCTCCTACTCCAGCTATCTGCCCCGAGGTGTCTAACAAAGGCAACGCGAAGACCGACCTGCATTTCGACAACAGTCCCTGGGGAGGCTCCCGCATGGCAATAGTCAAAACCGTTCTCACCCCCGCTGTCGCCGTCGTCAACCGTACTGCCGGCCACTACGGAATCGGCGAGGTGATTGGCTTGAGTGTGCAGGTGAAGCCTGCCACCTCCAACATAGCAACATTCGGTGGCATCACATGGCGTCGGGCCGGCGGTGTCGCGGGAACACTCACTTTGGTCAATCCGGCTGCAGGCACAGCCACCTTGACCCTAGGCAGCACAGGCGGAACGATGACACTGGAAGCATGGAGCGTTAATCCGCTTGCAAAGCAGGCAACCGTCAACATTACGGTAGTCGCTCCAAATGACGTACTCTTCAAAAGAGTGGCAGGAGGGACGATTGAACACACACAGTATCAAGCGAGCGCCGGCTTTATCGGTGAAGCCGACATCCTGCCTTCCGGCGTCTCATTCGCCAACGTCGAAGTGCGCGAGGGCAGCTTTCATGGAGTTGGCAGCGGGGCTTTCGCAAACTTGAATGGCATTAATCATCCGCCGGGCCCGTGGGCTGGAATCGTCTGCACAGCAGCTACCGGAAACAACCAATGGCAGGTGTATGACCAAGTCCGCTCCGGATGGGGCGCGCACAGGACGACGCCCCAGGGCGCTCCAATACTTGACTTGCAGGGGCGGCTAACCTACGAGGCTGCAAGCTTTGAATGGAATATCCCCTGGCATTACAGGATTGTCGGTACCGTCGGCAATGGGGTGATATTCCGCTACATGCTTCACAAGCAGACTGTCAATATGGCTGGCCGCGTCACCATCAAAAAACATAACTCGGAGACCTGCGCGGCGAACTGGGGAGATCCGACCTCTACTTTTGGACTGCCCGGTATTGGTTACCCTTGAAGAACTGCAGTGCGCCTTCTTGCAGCGCTCACTGAGGCTGCCAAGGCGACCGCCAAAAATGAGCGCGCCACGCGAAGACTGTATCCAGCTAAGACACAAAAAATACGCCAACAAAATAATTGAGATCCATGCTAGAAAAAAGTACATTCAAACTCGGGGCCGCCAACTTCGGCTCGTCCACTGCGGGAGATATATATGAGTGACACAGAAGAATTAGTCCGAGTTAGGTCAATAAAAGTCTCAGGACTCTTCGGACTCTATATTCACAACGTCAACCTGACAGCCGATCGAGTAACAATCATTCATGGACCAAATGGCGTCGGAAAAACGGTCTTTTTAAAACTGACACACGCCTTCATTTCTGGGCGTTATGCTGAATTTGCGAAAATACGCTTCGACACTTTTGAAGTAATGTTCAGCGACGGAAGCGTAGCCGAATTGATATCCGTTCGATCAAAAGAAAAAAGCACAGCCGACTCCATTATTGTGAAATTCACAGACTCCAAGGGGGAGTCGGCAACGGCCGAACTGCAAGGCGACGCACTCAACATTCAAAAACATGCAACCAACCTTGCAGAACAGCTACCCTTTGTGACTCAAGTTGGGCCAGATGAATTTATTGATCGCGGCTCCGATGAATTTTTGACCGCCGAAATACTTATAGAGCGCTATGGAGATGCTCATCCGAGAACTCGCGCAAAGCTCACTTCCAAAGAACCCAAAGGGCTTCGTATTCTTCGAAATAGAATTAAATCTCACTTCATTGAAGCACAACGGTTAATTAGAGTAGCGCACGCAATCGGCCCAGAGTACCGATACCGCCCCTCTTCGTCCCGCATGACTGAGACTGTTCAAGCATATTCTGAAGATTTAAAAAAACAGATTGATGCAACACTGGCCAATTACGCCAAACAATCACAAAAACTAGATCAAAGCTTTCCTCAAAGACTTATTGAAGGAAGTGTTCAACCATTCCCCCTGAATATTTTAAAAGAAGAAATGCAACGCGTTGAGGCTTCGCGTAGCCGTCTTCGCACAATTGGATTATTAGATCGAGGAGAAGAGGCGCAAAACCCGTACCCACTTCAAATCGCGCAACTGGACAACTTAGATCCAACACAAATCTCGGTCATGTCGGTCTATGCAAGAGATACCGTCATGAAGTTAGAAGTTCTCGAGAACCTAGCATCTCGCGTCGAACTCCTTTTGAATATTTTAAATAAAAAATTCACCAATAAAACGGTCGGCATTTCACGTGAATTCGGCCTAATCGTCAAAGGATCGGACAATCAAAAAATAGCCATTAATGCGCTCTCCTCGGGAGAGCAGCACGAAATTGTTCTACTCTACGACTTGCTCTTTAAAACTTCGCCAAACACTCTTGTCCTCATTGATGAACCCGAGCTGTCTCTACACGTTAGTTGGCAGAGAAGCTTTCTCGATGATTTGCTAGAAGTAATTAGGCTCGCAAGATTCGACGTCTTGCTCGCGACTCATTCCCCGTACATTGTCGGCGACAGATCAGATTTAATGGCGGTACTATCTTCTGGCCAATCTGAATCGACTTTTGAGTAGGCACACCAGATGTTCACAAATAAAACCCCTGGCGTGGTAGTTGCCGAAATAGAAATGCTCCGCGCGGCAAATAAAATTACAGGATTTATTGTTGAAGGTCATGATGACTCTCGTTTTTGGAGGGCGCGCACCGCGCCCAAAAGGGTAACCATAATCGATTGCGAAGGGAAAGAAAATCTCATTGAAGTGGCCCGACACGCCTCTGAAGCTGGGAAAGATTATGTAGTTGGTATCTACGATGCCGATTTTGATAATCTAAGCGGAATTCGTCACTACGCCGATTTGCTCGCAATCACCGACGAAAACGATCTTGAGATTACCTTACTCAGAAGCCCTTGTTTAAATCGACTTCTTGATCATCTCGCCGAGCCAGAGAAAGTAATTTCATTCGAACAGTCAATCAATGCAACCGTAGCCGACCACATTGAATCAATTGCGCGGAAATTTGGCGAATTAAGGTTCATCAACCATCGAAATCGTTTGGGTGTAAACTTCGAATTCCTTTCGCCATATCGCTTTGTTCGAGCAGCGGATTGGAGTCTGAATCTAAACGAGCTGCACGAGCAATTTCTGCAACTATCTGGTTTAGCCAAGGAGGATCTTGATATTCATCTCGCAGGGCTGCAGAGATATGGAAAATGGATTCTCGTGCAAGGGCACGATTGCGTCAAAATCCTGACCCAAGGAATGAAAAATGTCTTGGCAAAACGACAAAGCACGGAAGCAGATATAACCCGCATGCTAGCGTTGGCGTTTGATGATGCGCAGCTTGCGGCTACACGCATGTATGCTGAATTGACTCAAATGGAAAGACGACTAGGAATTCAGTTGCTAAAAGAATAGCATTCAAAATCCCAAAGGAAGATTTTTCGAATCCTATTCATGCAAATTGCCCAAGCATCTTTGCATTATTAGCTCAATATCTTGCGAGCTTATTTCACAGCTAGTTTGATATTGAACCAAGCTCGCACAGCAACGCTGAAAGACAACAATCATTGCAAAACAATGCCGCTTCTAGCGTGACGCTGCGCGAACCGACTCTCACGACTGCACCCCAGCCGCATTGGCACCCGCAGGGGGTGAGCGGCCCATCGCACGCAGGCTGGAGCAACACATCCGAAAGCCTTACCCCTTCCCACTTACCTGGAACAACATCTCCGCCTCCCGAGCCAAATCAGAGGCAATCCAGAGCATGTGATCCCGATGCTTCTCCCCCGCCTCCTCGAACCACCCGTTGCCGTCGCCATAACAGCACCACAGTAGCGAGTTCAGCTGCGCCAGTTTGATTTCGAGTAGTTCCCTTGCCTCGTCGGGCGTCGGGGTCGGCGCCGTGGGCTTGGTGGTTGTGCCGCGCGTGGTGCTGCGGCGGCGGGAAGATTTGGGCGTGGAACGCCCGGCCATAATTCGCGTAGCCATTTGGTGTGCCTTCCTTCCAAGGTGTTGCACGTCATGTGGTCAGACGGTCAGGGTGTTTGCGCGCCCTGGCCGTCGCCTTTTGTGCCTCACGTTCGCACCAGTGCACCGAGGAGCACCGGCAACCCGCCGTGAGGTAGGCGGTTCATCAGTTCACTTGGTCAGCTGTTGGGGAGAGCTCCTTTCACGATCAGTGTTCGTCGCCCACAAGGAGGGGCGTCTTGCGACAGGGGCATTCACTGTAGAGAAGTGAAGCCGCGCAAGAGAAAAAGATTTCGTCGAGGATTTCTCGAATCGGCGAGATATCTGCCGGGGCGCTGCGACAAGAAACAAAGCTCTGACGTTTGGCGTGTCCCCGGGAGTTTTCAGGAGCGCTTCTGGGCCGTCATCAAAGCGCGACGATCAGCGATCTACGTCTGCGGCGTAGATGTCCAGGTCCAGCTTGATGCTGCGCTGCCCGAGCGAATGCAGAGTGGCTGGAGAAAGGCTGACTCCTTCGTTGTGCTCTCGCATGAACAGGCCACAGAATAGATCGAGCCTGTACTGTCTTGCGATGAGGCTCCAGACTTGGAGGTCTTGAGTCAGCCTTGCAAGCAGCTCCGCAACCTGTCTGTTCACGTCTTCAGGCTCGGCATCCTTTGCGTGCAGCTGCCAATGCCCGAAGGTTGCGATGCGCGTGCCGCTACCTGCGGCTATTGCATCGCCCTTGCGGTATGCGCGCGTGGGCGAGCGGCCTAGAAGTCGGGTGATTTCTTCTGGGTCCAGCGCGTCGCCTGCGACGCGCAGCGTTGCCACTGATCGGGAAATGTTGGCCATGGTTCGTTGCGGAGATGGGCTGCCGAGAGCCTACCGCTCGCTCTCGCGCGCCTTCCTCAAAACCGGATGATCCACTCGCCGCGCAGATACCGATACTGATAGCTGGGCCCCGCGAACGTGGTGCTGCGGCTGTAGCCGGCACCGAAGCGGAACACATGCGCTCCCCTCACCGGGCTTTGCAGGCTCACGTCGAGGAGCCTCGTGGGTTGGCTCATATCGTGGTTGATGGTCTCGTTGCCGAGGCCGGCCGTCACGGAGGCGGTCCATCCCTGGAAGCGGTGGCGCCAGCCGATGGCGAACATCGACTCGCTGTAGCTCGTGGGATTGAAGTAGGCCCTGTCGACGTCGTCGTGGGTGCTTCGGTATGTGCGGTAGCGCGCCTGCAGTGTGAGGCCGAGGTCGAGCGAGGGCTGGTAGATGAGCCGCACGCGCCCGTGGTCTCGCCGGTTGCCGTCTGAAAAGTATTGCTGCGCGAGCAGACCCACGAGGGTGAAGTGGCTGCCGAGGCCCTGGTCGACTGCGACGCCGACGAATGTGAAGTCGATCCCCCTGTCCAGCGATTTCGGGGTTTCGACCCAGTCGCGCGTGACGAGGAATTCGACCGCGGTGCTTTTCGTGGGCGATATGCGATAGCTGCCGTCGAGCGTCAGCAGCGTGTGGCCGCCCTGCTCGAACACGCCGGCCTCCATGGTGCCGCCGTCGGCAGTTCTGGTTTCTATGTTGCGGGCGAGGAACGTGAGCTTCTGGCCGCTTCTTCGCCAGCTGTCCTGCTTGTATTGGTAGTCGCCGAGCCTGAAGCCCAGGAAGCGGTCGGCATTTTCAAAGGCGGGAAAGAATTCGACCGACACGCGGCGCGACTGGAAGTGGTCGCTGTCGTTGGTCAGGAAGAACTCGGGGCCGAAGGCCATGGTGGTGGGCTTTTCCTTGTTCTCTTTTTCTTCCTGCGCCTTGCAGGGCGCGGCAGCAATGAGCATGAGTGCCGGAAGAAAAAGAAAAGCGGCGGCCGAATGCCTCGATGCCCGGGTCATTTGGTCCCCCAGGCCTTGGGCCTTTTGAAAAGCTCGTCCAGGTATCCGAGAACGCTGGCCGGCTGCAGGATCAGGCTGTAAAGCAGCACGTAGATGAAGAAGCCCTGGAAATTCTTTCGCACGACAAGACCCGTTTTCTTGAACATCCGGCGCTCGATGGAAAACATCAGCAGGCTCAATGCGAATGCGGCCGGTATGAGCGCAAGGGTCATCGGGCCGACGATCCAGAAATAGCCGAAGAGCGCGAGCACCAATCCCGGCATGAATCCGATGGTGTAGGCCAGGTCGAGCCACGGAAAAAGCAGGTTCCAGTAAATGAAGAAGGTCGACAGCCGCGGCTGCAGAAGAATGCCCGGGTGCTTGACGAAGGCCTCGGTCATGCCGCGCGCCCAACGCTGGCGCTGCTTCACCAGTTGCCGGATGCTGGTGGGCACGTTGGTGAAGAGGCAGGCGTCCTCGCAATGGCCGATGCGGTAGCCGGCCTTCAGCAGGGCCCAGGTGAGCACGATGTCTTCGCCCACGCATTCGGGCCAGCCGCCAACCTCGGTGAGCGCGTCGCGGTCGTAGAGAGAAAACGCGCCCTGTGCCACCAGCGTGCCCTGGAAGAGCGACTGCACCCGCTTGATTGCCGCAATGCCGTGGAAGTAGTCCCACTCCTGGCAGCGTGTGATCCAGTTGAAGCGCGAATTGCGCACCAGGATTTTTCCGGCCACGGCCCGCGTATTGGGCGGGTCGGAGTGGTAGCGCTCGACGATGCTGGTGAGCGCGCCCTTGTAGAGGAATGAATCGGCATCGACCGTGATGACGATGTCGTGCAGCACCTGCTTGAAGCCGATATTCAGGGCGCGCGCCTTGCCGCCGTTCTGCTTCAAATCGACGAAGGTGATCCACGGATATCGGGCGCAGGCGCGCTCGACGACGGCGGCGGTGCCGTCTTTGGAGCCATCGTTGATCACGATGACCTGCAATTCGCCGGGATAGTTTTGCCGCTCGATGCTGACGAGGGTTTCCTCGATGGAGGCTTCCTCGTTGTACGCGGCAATCAGGATGGAAATCGGGGGATACGTCAAGAGCGTGGAATGCGGCGGCCTTTTGTCCAGAAGCAGGCTGATGGCCAGGAACGCATTCATGAACCCCGGAACAATGGCAATGCCGTAAACCAGAAAAACAGCCAGCACGGTGCCGATATGGCTTTTCAGGTCGGTCAGCCAGGCCTGCGCGGCCCAGATCGAAAAGGCAACCCACGCCGCGGAGCCAATCAACGCTATAAGAAACTTACCTGACACGGGCAGGTAAATCATCGAATGCGCTGTCTTTTGGCTACTCTCGTTCATATCGCCTTTTGACAATTCCGCGAAATGTAATCTTCCGCGGAGGCGATGAATAGTCTGGTTACCCCTTCAATGCATGTTTGCAACAGTCGCGCACCGGCGTGCGCGAGTGCTGTTGCTATTTACGAGGGATCGAACCCCGGCGCCGAATTGATTTCGTTCGGCTTGTAGATCTTGTGCTGGGCCACACCGCTGCCCGCATCGGTCACCACCAACAGGCGCCACAGCGGCTCGCGCGTGGAGCAGGCGGTTTCTTCCTTGCTGAGCTTGAAGCCGGGAACGCCGGGCGCGGTGCCCTTGACGGTCACGCGCAGCAGGGTCTGGCCCTTGGCGTTCGACACTTCGAGGTCGAAGCCCTTGCCGGTCATGTTCTCGGCCTTGTAGCCGTAGCCGGTGAAGTGCTTCACCACGTATTCGAGGGCGGCGGCCTGCACTGCCTCGGGCGTGGCCTTGTCGTCGTCGGCTGCCTTGGCGGCGGCGGAGAGTTTCTGCGGCACGTTGCCGCGCTCCCTGGCGGTCTGCACTTCGGCTTCGCTGGGCGCCCAGCCGCGCGGGCCGCGCACGAGCACGGCGAGCTTCTGGTCGGGCTCCCAGCTCGCGACGTGCCATTCGTCGTCGTCGCGCACGCGGGTGGACACCTTGGCGTCCTTGTTGCTTTCCACTTCGAGAATCGCGATGCGGTTGGTCTGCACCACGGCGCGGAAGCCGCCGCCGGCGTCATGGCTGCGCTTGAGCAGCGCGAGGCGGTCCTTGGCGCGCTGCACCTGCTGGGCGCTGCGCTCGCCGCCGCCGGCGCGGTGGTGAACGTCGAGCGACTCGAGGTAGAACCAGCGCCCGTTGGCGGCCACGTTCACCCATTCGGCCCAGATGGTGGCGATGACGTTGTCGCCGGTAGCCAGCCATGCGTGCTCGAATGGCTTGTCGCGCGCGTCGAACACACCCATCTTGGCGACGATTTCCACCGGCGTGAGCCGGGGGCCTGAGAGCCGCATCTCGTCGATCACAGTGAGTACGCGGGAGTCGACTTCCTTGTCCATTCAGCGGAATTTTCTTGAGGTTGATGAGGTTGGGAGAGGGGGCTGGGAGTATGCCGCATCGCCTGCCGCCGGCCTGCGAGTGACCTGTGGACGGGCGCATCGGTATGGCACGATCCGGGGAATGAACGAGCCGTCACGCCGCATACCGTATCGCACCTGGCCGGGGGCGCTGGCGGTGCTCCTCGCCATCGCGGCCTACGTGGGCGGCCTCACCTACTGGGACCGCCACACCTCGGGCAACCGCCCTCTTCCCGCGGGCAAGACGGTCGAGGCGGGCCAGGCCCGCTTCGTGCCGGCCGAGGGGTGGGAAATGGACGTGTCGCGCTCCAAGGCGGGCCAGTCGCTCATGCTCTTCAAGGGCGGCCACAAGTTCCTGGTTTCCACCTTCCCGTGGGCGGGCGGGCCCGATGGCCCGCTGGTGCGCCAGCAGCGGCTGATGGAGCGCGGCCAGCGGCTGCAGATGGACGGCGACGTGTCCGACTTCGTCACCTCCTGGGGCCTGCAGGGCAAGACCTTCGCGTACTACGGCTCGAAGCTGGCGGGGCGCTTCTGGCAGGTGGTCGACCAGCGGCGCAAGTCGCTGGTGCAGATCGATTTCTACGGCGCCAGCGACGGCATGGAAGAGGCGCTGGCCGACGCACGCAGCATGCTCGATTCCATGGACCTGGAGGCGCCGCAGTGAACGCGCCCGTCTTCGACCGGAACGACCAGGGCATTCCCACCAACCAGGACACCGGCGCGTGGCCGGTAGGCACCGACTCCTTCTTCCAGCCGCGGCGCGTGGCCTTCTGGGTGCTGGTGGCGCTGATCGTCAACGGGCTCTTCTACCTGGCCTACATGTTCTCGATCGGCTTCCGGGTGGTGCCGGTCACCGCATTGCTGGGCCTGACGGTGTGGGGCATCTACACGCTGCTTTTCGTGCTGGCCTTCGGCACGCTCGACCTGCTGGAGCAGCACCCGCCCGAGGCGTACGTGCTGGCCTTCGCGTGGGGCGGGCTGGGGGCGGTGTATTTCGCGGCGCCGGCGAACATCGCCATACAGAGCCTGTGCGCGAAGCTGGTGTCGCCGGAGTTCGTGGCGGTGTGGGGGCCGGCCATCGCGGGGCCGATCACCGAAGAATTCTTGAAGCTCATGGGCGTGATCCTGCTGGTGCTGGTGGCGCGCAACCAGTTCCAGACGTACCTGTCGGTGCTGATCGTGGGCGCGATGGCGGGGCTGGGCTTCCAGGTGATCGAGAACCTGAGCTACACGGTGCGCTCCTCCATCCACTTTCCGCTGGAGAACCAGGTCTATCCGGTGCTGCTCAACCTGTTCACGCGCGGGCTGCTGAGTGGGCTGTGGAGCCATGCGGCCTACACCACCATCGCTTCGTTCGGCGTTGCGTGGTTCCTGCTGCATCCGCAGCGGCCGATGGTGGCGCGCATCGCGGTTGCCGTGCTGTGCTTCCTGCTCGCCTGGGCTATGCACTTCATCTGGAACTCGCCCTTTCTCGAAGACCTGTTCGACGGCGGCTACGGCGAAATGGCCGTCATGCTGGTGATCAAGGGACTGCCCGCGATCATCGTGGCGGGGCTCTTCTGGCAGGTGGCCGCGCGCGAGAACGGCACCTACCTGCACGCGCTGGCGGCCTGGTTCGTGCCCGAGCGCGACCTGATCCGCGACGACGAATGGGTGCGGCTGGGCGCGCCCATGCAGCGCTACAAGGTCCGCCGCGAAATGGGCTGGACCTACGGCTGGCGCGCCAGGCGCCTGAAGACGCACCTGCAGCGCGAGCAGTTGCGGCTGATTCGCAAGGCGGCCACTTACGGGCGCGGCGCGCAGACGCTGCGGCACGAACTGGCCGTGCGGCGCCTGCGCGCCAAGCTCGATCCGATCATCGAAGCGCGGACCTGAGGGGTGCTTCCGCCCCGGGGCGGCAGTCGGGCGGATGCGTTGGAAGCAGGCAACTCCTGCCCTTCGCCGCGAAAAAGATTGCTAAAGTTGTACGCGTCATGCGTCGACAAAAAGAACAACTCGGGCTGCGCCTGCTGATGCTGTTGGTACTGGCGGTACTGGCAGCCGGATGGAGTGCCTCCGCCCGTGCCGTGACGCTCATCGACCAGGCCCGGCTCACGCTGACCCTGCGCGGCCACGAAGCCACCGCGCCGAACCCCGACTCCCCCTCCGAACCGCACACCGTCTCGCTGCCCTACAACTGGGACCAGCGGCAAGGCGCCGTCGACGGCGAGGCGCGGTTCGCCTTCGACGTACCCGTGACCGACCCGGCCATGCCGCAGGCGCTGTTCGTGCCGCGCATCGGCAACAGCTTCAGGGTGCTGGTGAACGGGCGCGAGCTGGCGCGGTTCGGCACCTTCCCGCCGGGGCCCTACGACGATGCCTCGTTCACGCCGCAGTACTTCACGCTGCCCGCTGCGGGCTCTGCCGGGCCGCATCGGGTGGAGATCGTCGTCGCCGCGCAGGCCGCGCGCCAGGGCGGGCTCTCTCCGGTGGTGGCGGGCAGCGAGGCCGAGATTCGCCCGCTGTACGAAGACGCCCTCTTCTGGCAGATCAGCGGCGGGCGCTTCATCGCCATCGTGAGCGGCGTGCTCGGGGCGCTCTCTCTGCTGGTGTGGCTGCGGCAGCGCGAATCCGTTTATCTCTTCTACGGGCTGGGCGAGCTGCTCTGGTCCGTGCAGACGGCGCGCGTGCTGTTCACGCACGCGCCGTTGCCCTGGCCGTGGTGGGGCGTGGTGCCGCTGGCGGCGTTCCAGGCGGCGGTGCCGCTGCTGTGCCGCTTCGCGCTGGCGGTGGTGGGCAAGGGCGACACCCGGCTCGCGCGCTTCCTGGGCCTGCTGGCCTTGCTGGCGCCGGTCACGGCCACGATCGGCATCACGGTGCCGTTGCTGTGGCTGATGCCGGCGTGGCAGCTGCTGTTCTTCCTGGCCGGGCTGGCGATGGTGGTGGTGGTCGTGAAGGTGGCGGTGCGCAGCTCGGTGCTGGAGCATCGCGTGCTGGGCGTGGCGGTGGTGCTGGTGGTGCTGAGCGCCGCGCGCGACAACTGGGTGATGCGCACATCGCCCGAGGCTTATGCGGTGGTGCCGTGGATCCGCTTCGCGTGGGTGGGCTTCGCGATCTCCCTGGCCTGGGTGATCGCCGAGCGCATGCGCAAGGACGTGCGCGCCATGGCGCAGATGAACGCCTCGCTCGAAGCCGAACTGGCCGAGCGCAATGCGGCGCTCGAAGCCGTCTTCGCTCGCGAACGCGAGGGCGAGAAGGCGCGCGGCGCGCTCGAGGAGCGGCAGCGCCTCACGCAAGACCTGCACGACGGACTCGGCGGACAGCTCGTCGGCCTGCTGCAGATGGCCCAGCAGCCCGGCGCCGCCATGGGCGACGTGGCGCTGCACCTGCGCGACGCGGTGGACCAGCTCAAGCTCACGGTGGACGCCATGCACGGCTGCGAAGGCGACGTGGCCTCCGCGCTGGGCAGCGTGCGCTACCGCCTGGGGCCGCGCCTGCAGGCGGCCGGCATCGACCTGCGATGGGACGTGGGCTCGCTGCCGACCATGACGGGCTGGAGCGCGCGCGAATCGCACCAGTTGCAGATGCTGCTGTTCGAGGCCTTCGGCAACCTGATGGCGCATGCACAGGCGACGCGGGCCGGCCTTGGCGCGAGGCTGGTGGAAGGTTCGGGAGAACGTGCCATCGAGATCGAGCTGCACGACAACGGCCGGGGCTTCGACACGCAGGCCGCATTCGCTGGCAAGGGCCTCGCAAACATGCGCACGCGTGCCGCGGCGCTGGGGGGCACGCTCACCGTTCGCTCGCAGCCCGGGGAAACCAGCCTGCTGCTGCATCTGCCCGTTCCGGCAGAAGCATCAGCGCCGGTCGAACCCGGGCCGGAGCTGGATCAGCTGCCGATGCGGCCGGCGAACGGCACGCTGCGATAAGGACTGCGCGCCCCGCTCAGCAGCATGCGGTTGGTGCGCAGCAGGTTCTCTTCGCGCGCATCGGAATACTTCCAGATCAGGCCGCCGGCGATGTACGCCGCGCTCACCTGCGACCAGTCGGTGTATGCCTCGCGCACCTGCTTCGCAAGCCCGCCGGCAAAGCCCGCGAACTCCGCGCGCTCGATGTAGCCGAGCTGCACCGCCCAGCGCGACAGGCTGGCCAGGCGCACGGCGTCCCATGCGACCAGGTCGGATATCTGATCGGGCGAAGCCTTGAAATGCTTGCGCAGCGCGTCGACCCAGCTCTGGCTGCCCGTCATCAGCTGGGCCAGCTCCGCCATCGGCTTGCCGCTTTGCGCCGCGAGCTCGCGATAGTCCAGGCTCTTGCGCGCCTTGATCTGGAAGAACGAGGGGAAGAAGGCGTCCATCACCATGCGCAGGACGGCGGGCGTTTCCTGCGTTGCCGTGTCGATCGCGGCAATGGCCTTCCACAGGGGCTTGTAGGCCGAGCGCTGCCCTTCCTCGACGAGCCATCTGGCGGTCTGCTCGAAGCTGGCGCGGTCGTGCACGCTCCAGACCTCGGCGATGCTGTCGCGCAGCACGTCGCTGTCCTTGCCGGTGGGCACTGCGTTCATGAAGTCGCCGTTGAAGGCGGAGAGCGGTGCACTGAGCGTGACCAGCCACTGCTCTTCGCCCACGAGCACGTCGGCGGTATCGAAGTGAAGCTCCTGGTTGTCCATCAGCGCATGGCCGAGCGCATCCATCATTCCCATGGAAATTCCTGTGATCGAAGACAGAAGGGAGCTGCCCGGCCGGCGAGCGGGTGCCGGCCTGGCGCGACCCGCGCGCCGCAGCCCGGAAAGGGAGCGATGCTACACAGAAGCGCCGGCCGGGATTCTGATGAATTCTTCGCTCGCGCTTTGGCACTCGGCGGAACGGGAAAGGGAGACGGGCCCCGCGCCCTCCTCCCTTTCGCTTTTTCCGCGGCCGTGAAGCCCGGGACTACTTGCTGAAGCTCAGCGCGCTCGTCAGGTCGCCCATCGGACGGCTGCCGTTCTTCACGAGTGCGGCGTCGCGCTCGACCAAGCCCTTCAGCGGCGGCAGCGACCAACGGTGCGTGATGAAGCGCAGCGTGGAGGCGGTGTCGTACTGGGTCTTGTCGACGAAGCCCTTCTTGGCGAACGGCGAGACGATGAGCGCCGGGATGCGCGTGCCGGGGCCCCAGCGGTCGCCCTTCGGCACGGTGGCGTGGTCGTAGAAGCCGCCGTTTTCGTCGTATGTGACGACCACGAGCATGTTCTTCCACTGCGGGCTAGCCTGCAGCTTGGCGAGTACGTCGGCGATGTGCGCGTCGCCGTCGGCCACGCTGGCGTAGCCGGCGTGCTGGTTCAGGTTGCCCTGCGGCTTGTAGAAGCTCACGGCGGGCAGCGTGCCTGCGGCGACGTCCTTCAGGAAGTCGGCGTCGAAGTCCTTCAGGTGGGCGGCGCGTGCGTCGGGGTGAGCGCTCGGGTCGAAGGCCGCGTAGTAGTTGAAGGGCTGGTGGTGGAACTGGAAGTTCGGCGTCTGCGCGGCCGGCGGCACGGCGGCCGGGAACTGGCGGTTGCCCGTCGCGATGGCCGTGGTGCTCGTCCACGCACCGCCGTACCAGGCCCAGCTCAGGCCCTTGGCGCTGAGCAGGTCGCCGATGGTGGCCTGCGTCTGCGGCGGCAGCGTGTTGGCCTTGGTCGGGTCGGCGAACAGTTTGCTCGTGTCGGTGCCCGCCGGCGCGTTGCCGCTGGGCTGGAACGGCGGCTGCATGGTGTTCACGGCGTAGAAGTTGCCGGCGGCATCCTTCGGCGTGAGCGTGCTGTCGTTGAGGTACGTGGGCGCGGCGTTGAGCACCGAGGTCGACGCGTTGGCGGCAGGCGTGAGGCGCACGAAGTTGCCGTTGGCATCGGTGTCGATGGCCGAGATCGAGGCCTTGGCCGGCGAGGTGCTGGCGTCGGCGTTCGGATACAGCGGCGCACAGGCGCACACGAGGTACTGGTGGTTCAGGAACGAACCGCCGAAGGCGCCCATGAAGAAGTTGTCGGCCAGGGTGAAGTTCTTCGCCACCTGCCACAGCTTCATCTTGGTGCCGTCGTAGTAGCCCATGCTGAGGCCACCGGCATCGGAATAGGCGGCGAACTTGTCGTTCTTGCCGCCGTTGATCTGCATCTGGTTGTTGTAGAAGCGATGCACAAGGTCGCGCGAGATGACGGTCTGGTCGATCTTGGTGCCGGTGTTGAAGAAGCCCGCGTCGGCGTCGATCTGGAACATCTTGTTGGGCATGCCCACGGTCTGCTGCTGAGTGATCGTGGTGGTCTGGCCTGAGGCAGTGACACCGCCCCACACCGGCGGCAACGTCGGCAACGTCGAACCGTCGAAGTCCTTCTGCGGCTCCGGCGTGGCGGTCGACGACGTGGGGTTCACGCCCGGAATGCCGTTGGCGCCGGGGAACAGGCCGTACAGGTTGTCGAAGCCGCGGTTTTCCGCGTAGATGACGACGACGTTGGTGATCTGGTCGAGCGCGAAGCGGTTGCGCAGCGCGGCGATCACGTCGCCGCCCGGGCCGGCTTCTGCCACTGCTTCGGCGATGCGCTCGATGGACTGGTCGATCTCGTTCTGCAGCGCGGTCCTGATGGCCGGGTCGCTGATCTTGTTGTGGTCGGCCAGCAGCTGGGCTTCGGGCACGCCGAGGCGTGCAGCCAATGCGGTGCGGGCGGCCGCGAGGTTGCCGCCGTTGGCATCCATCAGCGCGACCAGCTCGGTGCTGATGGCGCTCACCACGCCGTTGGCGGCGGCCGGCGCACGGAACACCAGAGGCTGCGTGACGGCGGTCTCGGTGTTGGTGTCCGGATCGAAGCGCTTGCTCGAGGTGCCGATCTCGACCACCAGGGCGCCCTGGCCCGAGAGCGTGAAGGCGCCGTTGGCGTCGGTGGTGGCGCTGACCTCGCCGCTGTCGCAGCGGCCGTTGTTGTTGGCGTCGATGCAGACCTTGGCGTTGCGGTAGTAGCTGCCGGTGACCACGCCCGAGGTGGTCGGCGTGGCGCTGCCGGAAGGGAATGCGAGGAAGCCGGGGCCGTTGTCGCTGCCGCCGCAGGCCACGACCATCGCTGCCGCCGCGATGGCCGTGGGCCAGGGGGTCAGGTGGCGAACCAATTTGCGCCCGCGAGAGGACGCCTTGCTGGATTGGGAGGGGGTCATCATGTGTGGAGTTATGAGATGTGGATGAACCAGACCGGCGGTCGGGCCGCAGGATGCTCTGCCCCGGCCGTGACAGCGGCATTTCAGATGCACAGACGGCCAGGAGGTCAGGCCGGAGTCAGGTATTGATCAGGCTTCTTTGCGGCTCCTGCAGCCGCTGTTCGAGGTGTTTCGCGCGTTGCCCGATCGCGCGGCCAACACGCGGCCATCCACTAATTCGCCCCTAAGTCTTTTGCCTTTTGACTGACACAGGGCAAACCTAGATTCATCCGCGATCCGCAGCGGCGGCGCCAACTCACGGCGGCGTCGCCTGCTGTTTCTCGCGCTCCTCCCACACCCGAAAGAAGAAATTGAAAGCCACTCAAAAAACCAGATCCGGCTTGCTGTACCCCGCCCTGACCGTGCTCGCCGCTTCGCTGCTGGCGGCATGCGGAGGCGGCGGCGATTCAGCGCCTGTCGCGTTCCTCCCGCCGCCCGCCAGCCAGCCTTCGGGCTCGGGCAGCACCACCGTCAGCGGTGTGCTCACCGCCAGCGCATTCAAGCCCGGCAGCAGCACAGACCCGGTGATCGCGGCCGGCTACTACGCCGGCGCCACCGTCTGCGTGGACAGCAACGGCAACGGCCATTGCGACAGCGGCGAGCCGGCAGCCGTGACGGATGCCGGCGGCAAGTTCAGCCTCTCGCTGTCGGGCCCCTCGGCGCTCATCGCCGACATCGGCACCGGCGCGAAGAACACCGCCACCGGCACCAGCGTGCCGACGCGCGAAGTGCTGCGCGTGACGCTCGACCAGGTGAAGGAGCAAGGCACGTCGGTGGTGGTGAGCCCGCTGTCGTCGGAAGTGGCCCGCCTCGTCGAGGCCAACGGTACGAGCTACGCGACCGAGAAGCAGAACCTGGCCACGCGCCTGGGCGTGCCGGCTAGCGCCGTGCTCGCCGACGTCAACGCCGCGGCGGCCGGCGTGCAGACCGCCCTGCTCGCGGAATCGAACGCGCTCAACAACCGCTTCGCCTTCGCCACCACCAAGTTCGACCGCGGCGACCTGTACCCCGACGCGCTCGCCAACCCCGGCGGCGACCCGCGCCTGAGCGGCATGGCCGGCGTGACCGCGGCCACCGCCACCGTGGCCGACAACCGCAAGAAGATCACCTTCCTGCAGTCGCAGCAGGCCGCCTTCAACGTGGAAGGCGTTCCGCGCTACGACAACATCTTCATCGTGATGCTGGAGAACAAGGCCACGATGTCGATCCTGAACTCGGCCTACGCGCCCAAGATCAACGGCTACCTGAAGGCCGGCAACCAGCTCGCGAGCTACTACGCCACCGGCAACCCGAGCGAGCCGAACTACACGGCGCTGGGCGGTGCGGACGACTGGGGCATCACGGATGACGCGCAGTGGAACTGTGGCGCGACCGGCACCAACGCCGTGCAGGACACGCCAACACCCGATGCCTCCCAACCGGGCCTGAGCAAGTCGCCGTTCTCGGCCACTTGCGCACAGGCCACCAACCACAACATCGTCGACAAGCCCAATCTCTTCAATGCCATGACGAGCGCCGGCCTGACCTGGCGCACCTACAGCGAGTCGATGAACCCGGGCCAGGACTTCCGCACCGACAGCGTGGCCGACAACAACGTCACCGCAAAGGACAACGTGTATGCCCCGGGCACGCTCGGCGGCAACGCCGCAACCATCGGCGACCCCACGCTGGTTCTGCCGCTGCCGGCGGGCCTGTACAAAACCAAGCACCACCCCGGCATGGCCTACCAGAACGTGCGCAGCGCGCCCGAGTGGAAGTACAGCAACCGCACCATGGGCGGCGGCCAGTGGGACACAGCGCTGAAGAACAGCCTCGACTACACCATTCCCGCGAACTACGACTACGACCAGCTCGGCACCGACCTGGCCAGCGGCAATGTCGGCAACCTGAACTTCCTGGTGCCCGACCAGTGCGACGACATGCACGGCATCAGCGTGAAGGGCGTGGGCGGCACCGGCACCGCCAGCGACTGCAGCAGCGTCGCGAACAACGTATCGGCCAGCTCGGTCTCGCCGATCATCACGCGCGGCGACAACTACGTCGACTTCACGGTCCAGCGCATTCAGGCTTCGCCGCTGTGGAAGAACACGCAGAAGCGCGTGGCCATCGTGCTGATGTTCGACGAAGGCAATGCCACCAGCGGCTTCAACTCCTGCTGCGGCTGGAACGTGGCGAACAGCACCAAGGCCAATCCGATCAAGCAGAACGCCGACGGCACCTGGTCCGTGGATGCCACGATCACCAACTACACCAATGGCAACCGCGGCCACGGCGAGAGCATCTTCGGCATCCTGACGAACCAGCCCGACGCGCCGAAGGGCGTGTCCGACAGCGATGCCTACAGCCACTTCTCGTTCGTGCGCACGCTGCAGGACATGTTCCAGCTGGCGGACCCGGCCATCGACGGCTCTTACATGAACCGCTCGAAGTACACCGAGGCCTTCATCGCCCAGAACATCCTGAACCTGCCGGAGTACACGGGCAGCGCCGACACGCACTTCGACAGCGTGCGCCCGATCAACCATGCCTTCGTGATCCCGGCCGGCTACACGCAGAAGCAATCGGGTGACGTGTCGACGACCGCGCAGGTCGGCCCCGATGCAAACCAGTTCAACGTCTGGTCGCTGAAGCAATGAGCGAGCACCGTTCGGGCCCGAAAGGGCCGGCGGTGACGCGCGCGGGCTGGCTCGGCCTGGCGACGCTGGCAGTGGCCGGCGTCGCGGGCGGGGTGCTCATGTCATGCGGCGGCGGGGGCGGCGCGGCGGCTGTCGCCTTGCCGCCGGCAGCCGCGCCAGCGGCACCGGCAAACTCGCCGGCGGCACCCGCTGCTGCTGGCAGCACGCTGAGCCTCGCGGCGCAGGTGGGCCAGAAGATGTTCTTCGACAAGAACCTCTCCGGCTCGGGCGCGATGTCGTGCGCGAGTTGCCATGACCCGGCGCATGCCCACGCGCCGGCCAACGACCTGTCGGTGCAGCTCGGCGGCGTGCACATGGACCAGGCCGGCCTGCGCGCGGTGCCTTCGCTGCGCTACAAGGACATCACACCGGCCTACGCCGATCTGCTGGACAACCCCGACGGCATCAGCGTGCCGGGCCCCGGCGGCGGCTTCACCTGGGACGGCCGGGCCGACACGCTGGCCGCGCAGGCGCGCATTCCGTTGCTCGACCCGATCGAGATGGCCAACGCGAGCAGCGCCGACGTGGTGAACAAGCTCAAGGCGGCCGACTACGCGCCGCTCATGGCCAAGGCCTTCGGCGAGAAGGTATTCGACGACAGCGACGCCGCATTCGCCAATGCGCTGCTGGCCCTGCAGGCCTACCAGCTGGAGGACACGAGCTTTCATCCGTACAGCAGCAAGTTCGACCTCTACGCGGCCAACAAGATCGGCGGCAACCTCACTGCGGCCGAAACGCGCGGACTGAAGGTGTTCACCAACCCGAACACCGGCAACTGCGCCTCGTGCCACTACCAGGGCGCGGGGCTCAACGGCAGCTCGGCGCTGTTCACCGACTTCTCGTACGAGGCGATCAGCGTGCCGCGCAACGCGGGCATTCCGGCCAACAACGACCTGAAGTACTTCGACATGGGCGTGTGCGGCCCGCTGCGCACCGACCACGCACCGGCCGCGCCGAATGCCGCGAACAGCTTCTGCGGCATGTTCAAGGCGCCGACCATGCGCAACGTGGCGACGCGGCAGGCCTTCTTCCACAACGGCGTGATGCATTCGCTGGAACAGGTCATCCGCTTCTACAACACGCGCGACACGCAGCCCGAGCTCTGGTACCCCACCGTCGGCGGAACGCCCAAGGCGAAGAACGACCCGGACTTTCCGACCTATGGCCTGGTCACCACGCAGTACACGGGCGGCAAGGTGCAGAAGTACGACGACCTGCCGCCGGCCTACGCGCCGAACATCGACACGCAACTGCCGATGGACGGCCGCGCCGCCGGCACCGCACCGCCCATGTCCGAGCAGGACATCGCGGACCTGATCTGCTTCCTGAACACCCTCAGCGACGCGGACACGAAGCCCGCAACGCCCGTCAAGCCTGGGGCCTGCGTCAATTGATTCACCTGCATTCATGAACAACAAGATTCTTCCGGCCGCCCTGGGCGCCGCCCTCCTCTCCTCGCTCGCGCTGCTCTCGGGCTGCGGCCCGCAGCAGCCCGAGGCCAACCTGCAGAACCTCACGGCGGCAATGAACGCCTACCTCGCGAAGAAGGGAGACCTGTGCCTAGGCAAGACCCGGTGGCCCATCGACGTGCCGCAGCGCGAGGCCGGCACGCGCGCGCGCAATGCGCTGCAGATGCCCGTGCTGGAGCGGCTGGGGCTGGTGAGCGCCTCGAAGGCGAAGGTCGAGGACGAGAAAGACAAGGAGGCCGGCGAGATCGAGGTCACCCGCTATGCGCTGACCGGTGAAGGAAAGAAGTACTTCCTCGAGCGCGAGCCGCAGGGCGACTTCTGCGCGGCCCACCTGACGCTCGACAAGATCGTCGGCTGGGAAGCCCGCAAGGACACAAAGGAGCCGTCGGAGGTGGTGGTGACCTACACGTACAGGATCGACGCCGCCCCCTGGACGGGCGACACCGAGGTGCAGAAGGTGTTCCCGATGGTCGACCGCGTGGTGCGCGGCGCCGGCACGATACAGCTGAAGCAGAACTTCAGGCGCACCGACACCGGCTGGGTTCCGGCGGAGGTCTGAGCCCGCCGATGACGGACACGATGCTGCATTTCCAGCCCGCGCTGGGCGACTGGATACTCCACAACCTGCGCCAGGGCTGCACGGCCGCCGACGTGGCCGGGGCCATGCGCGCGCAGGCCATGCCGGCCGACGCGGCGAAGGCCATCGTCGATGCCTTCGTCTTCGCGCTGCGCACGGGGAGCCCGCTGCCCGTCGATTCGGTGAAGGTGGAGCCCGCCTTCCGCCACGAAGCGCCGAGGCTGGCGGCGGGCACGGCGATACGCACCTCGGACAGGCTCGTGCGCGTGGCCGCGCGCGCCACGCAGCCGGCACTGGCGGTGCTGAACGACGTGTTCAGCGCGCAGGAATGCAAGGAACTGATCGCGCTGGCAAGGCCGCGCCTGGCGCCGTCGACGACGGTCGACCCGCTGACGGGATGCGATCTTGCGGGCGACAGGCGCAGCAGCCAGGGCATGTTCTTCCGGCTGCGCGAGAACCCGTTCATCGCGCGGCTCGACCAGCGGGTGTCGGAGCTCATGAACCTGCCGGTGGAGAACGGCGAGGGACTGCAGGTGCTGCACTACCCGCAGGGCGCGCAGAGCATGCCGCACTTCGACTTCCTGGTACCGTCGAACGAAGCCAACAAGGCGTCGCTGGCGCGCAGCGGACAGCGCGTGAGCACGCTCGTGTGCTACCTCAACGAGGTGGAGGAAGGCGGCGAGACAGTGTTTCCGGAAACCGGCTGGTCGGTATCGCCGCAGCCCGGCAGCGCCGTGTACTTCGAGTACTGCAACAGCCTCGGGCAGGTGGAGCACGCCTCGCTGCACGCCGGAGCGCCGGTGCTGCGCGGCGAGAAATGGGTTGCGACCAAGTGGATGCGGCAGCGGCGCTTCGTCGCGGCGGGAGAGGCCGCCGCCCTGTCACACGGCTGACTTATTGGCGGCCGATTCTTCCCGGCTTCCTTGCGGCCCTGCCCGCCTTCCTCCCAGCTTCACGTGCCCGCGATTCCCCTTTTTCACCGCCGCCCGGCCCTGCTGGCCGTGGTCACGCTGCTTTGCGGATTGCTGTCGGCGTGCGGCCGCGACGAGTCGCTGTCGTCACCGACGCCTGCACCGGCGCCACAAGCGGCCCCCAAGCCTGCCGCGGCGCAGCCCGCCTACGTCGGCGCCACCTACGCGCCCGTGCCAGGCCGCCCCCAGCCCAGCGCCGCGCAGCTCACCGAGATCGGCCGGCGCATCTTCTTCGACGGCAGCCTCTCGGCCTCGGGCAAGGCGTCGTGCGCGAGCTGCCACGATCCGCAGCACGCATGGGGGCCGCCGAACGCACTGTCGGTGCAACTCGGCGGCGCCGACGGCAGGCAGGAAGGCCCGCGCGCCGCGCCCTCGCTGCGCTACCTTGAAACGCTCACCGCCTTCTCCGAGCACCACCACGACAACGACGGCGACGACAGCATCGACGCAGGCCCCACCGGCGGCCACATGTGGGACGGCCGCGCCGGCTCCGCGCACGAGCAGGCGGGCATGCCGCTGCTCTCGCCCGCCGAGATGGGCAACTCGTCGATGGCGGAGGTGGCGGCCAAGCTCGAGCGCGCGACCTATGCGGACGACCTGCGCAAGGCCTTCGGCAACGACGTGTTCGGCAGCCCCGAGGCCGCCTTCAAGGCAGCCGGCCTTGCGCTGGAGGTGTTCCAGCAATCGCCGAAGGACTTCTATCCGTTCACCAGCAAGTACGACGCGGTGCTGCGCGGACAGGCGAAGCTCAGCGTGGCCGAGGCGCGCGGGCTGCGGCTCTTCAACGACGAGAGCAAGGGCAACTGCGCCTCGTGCCACATCAGCGAGCGCACGCAGGACGGAGCATTCCCTCTCTTCACCGACTTCGGGCTGATCGCGCTCGGCGTGCCGCGCAACCGCAAGCTCAAGGCGAACGCCGACCCGGCATTCCACGATATGGGCCTGTGCGGCCCCTACCGCACTGACATGAAGGACCACCCGGAGTACTGCGGACTGTTCCGCACGCCCACGCTGCGCAACGTGGCGGTGCGGCAGAGCTTTTTCCACAACGGCGTTTTCCATTCGCTGGAGGAAGCCATCCGCTTCTACGCGCAGCGCGACACCGCGCCGCAGCGCTGGTATGCGCGCTCGGCGAACGGCATCATGCAGCAGTACGACGACCTGCCACCGCAGTACCACGCCAACATCAACACCGATGCGCCCTTCGGGCAGAAGCGCGGCGGCAAGCCGGCACTGACCGAGGCGGAGATCCGCGACGTAGCGGCCTTCCTGCGCACGCTGACGGACGCGGATCAGAAGAACGCGACGGCAGCGCCCACCGCACCCGCCACGCCGGTCGCGAAGCAGCGCGGCTAGCCGCCGCCCATCCGATCGACGTTCGCGCTGAGCCGCGCCAGCAGCGCGGTGAGCTGCTCGACTTCCTCGGGGGAAAAGCCGGCCAGCACTTCCTGCGCGTGCGAGTCCATCAGCGCCTTGGCCTTCGGCAGGCGCCGCGCGGCCAGCGGGGTCAGCGAGATCAGGCGGCTGCGCTTGTCGACCGGATCTGGCACGCGCTCGACCAGCCCGTCGCGCTCCATGCGGGCCAGCAGCTGCGCCATGCTGGGCTGCTCCACCTGCGCGATGCGCGCGAGCTCGGCCTGCGACAGCGCCTTGCTCTTCTTGAGCGACACCAGCACCGGCAGCTGCCCCACCGCGAAGCCGAACTCGCGCAGGCCGCCGTCGGCGATGCGGGTGAAGCCGCGCGTCACGCGGCCGATGAGCTTCAGGGGATGGGAGGCTTCGTCGTCGGTCATGGACGGTATTCTATCTTCATAGGCTCCTATGCTAATATGAATAGGAACCTATCCTTTCAGAGAAAACGATCCACATGCAGACGCATCCCCGAATTGCCATCATCGGCGCCGGCCCCGGCGGCCTCGCCCTGGCGCGGCTCCTTCATCTTTCCGGCATCCATGCCACCGTGTTCGAGCGCGAGGAAAGCGCCCTCGCGCGGCCCCAGGGCGGCACGCTCGACCTGCACGAAGACTCCGGGCTGCTGGCCGTGCGGCGCGCCGGGCTGGAGAGCGAGTTCCTGCGCATCGCGCGCTACGACGACCAGGGCTCGCGGCTGCTCGACAAGTCGGGCCGCGTCCTGTTCGAGGAGCCCGACTCGTCCGCCGGCAATCGTCCCGAGGTCGACCGCACCGCGCTGCGCGACATGCTCCTGGCCTCGCTGCCGGCCGGCTGCGTGCAATGGGGCTGCGCGCTCGTCGACATGCGGCTGCAGGAAGGCGGGCAATGGAATCTCTCGTTCGCCAACGGCGGCGAGGCAGGCCCCTTCGACCTGGTCGTCGGCGCGGACGGCGCATGGTCGCGCGTGCGCCCGCTGCTGTCGCCCTACAAGCCGCAGTACAGCGGCCTGACCTTCATCGAATTCGGCATCGAGGACGTGGACCGCAGCCACCCGGCCATCGCGCAGCTGGTCGGCCGGGGCAAGCTGGAGGCGCAGGGTGACGGCAAGGAAATCATCGCCCAGCGCAACGGCAACGCGCACATCCGCGGCTATGCCATCTTCCGCGTGCCGGCGGACTGGGCGTCGAAGCGCTTCGACTTCTCGTCGCCCACTGCGGTGCGCAGTGCGCTGATCGACGAGTTCTTGGGTTATGCCGACGCCATCACCGACCTCTTCCGCGCGAGCAACGACCAGTTCGTCGCGCGCCCGATCCACGCGCTGCCGGTCGGCCATTGCTGGGCGCCCCGGCGCGGGCTCACGCTGCTGGGCGACGCGGCGCACCTCATGTCGCCGTTCGGCGGCGAAGGCGTGAACGCGGCGATGCGCGACGCCGTCGAGCTCGCCGCCTCGCTGGCCCAGGAGAACGACTGGACCGCGGCCGTGACCCATTACGAAATGCAGATGTTCGAACGCGTCATCGAGGCGGCGGAAGGCTCGGCCGAAGCCGCCGCCGTGCAGATGTCGCACGTCGGCGAGGCCCTGACACTGGCGCACCTGCAGGAACACCGGGCCGGCGCGAGCTGAGCACCCGGCGCCGGGGCATCCGGCGTGTATCGATTTGACTTTATCTTAGATATATCTAAAATAATTCCGATACACCTTAGAAAGGATGCCCCACATGAGACATTTCCACCTCGGCCATCACCACTGCCGCACCGCCCGCGGCGAGCATGAAGACGGTCTTTCCGGCGGCCGCGGACACCGCGGCGGGCGTGGCGGCGGACGCGTGTTCGGCCACGGCGGCCTGCGCTTCGTGCTGCTGCAGCTCATCGCCGACAAGCCCTCCCACGGCTACGAGCTGATCAAGGCCATCGAAGACCGCCTCGGCGGCAGCTACGCGCCCAGCCCCGGCGTGGTCTACCCCACCCTCACGCTGCTCGAGGAAATGGGCTACCTCAGCGTCGAGACCGCCGACGGCAGCGGCCGCAAGAGCTACAGCATCACCGACAGCGGCCGCGAATTCCTCGCAGCCAACCGCGAGATGGCCGACGCCATGATGGCCCGCATGAGCGGCGGCGTCGACGGCGCCGGCCCGCGCGGCGGACGCCCGCCGCAGGTCACTCGCGCCATCGAGAACCTCAAGCTCGCGATGCGCATGCGCCTGACGGGCGCGCCACTGACCGAGCAGCAGGCCCACGAGTTCGCCGCAGTGCTCGACGCCGCGGCCCAGCAGATCGAAAAGATCTGAAAGGCCTGCAATCCGAATCCCAACCAACCCTGTCTCGCAACAGGATTTCCGCAATGACTGACTTCAGTACATCACCAGCGTCCACCGCGCCCGTCGCACCGGATCGCACGCCCCGCCGGGTGCGCCACGACCTGCGCTTTCGCCGGCTCTCGGTGAAGACCGTGCAGCGCGTGACGCCGCACCTGATCCGCGTCACGCTCACCGGCGACGACCTCGCCGGCTTCACCAGCCTCGGCTTCGACGACCACGCGAAGATCTTCTTCCCCGACGCCGCCGGCAAGCTCACGCTGCCCACGGCCGGCCCCGACGGCCCCGTGTGGCCCGACGGACGCCCGACCATGCGCGACTACACGCCGCGCCGCTATGACGCAGCCGCAGGCGCGCTCGAGATCGACTTCGCGCTGCACGAAGCCGGTCCCGCGACGCAGTGGGCCGAGCAGGCGAAGCCCGGCGACATCCTCGGCGTGGGCGGCCCTCGCGGCTCGTTCATCGTGCCGACCGAATTCGACTGGCACCTGCTGATCGGCGACGACACCGCCCTGCCCGCCATCTCGCGGCGCCTGGCCGAACTGCCCGCCAGCACGCGCGTGGTGGTGCTGGCCGAAGTCGACGGCGAAGCCGACGAGCTTCCGTTCGACACGAAAGCCGAACTCACGCTGAAGTGGGTGCACCGCCGCGGCGCCGAGCCGGGCCTGAGCCCCGTGCTGCTCGACGCGCTGAAATCGATGCAGCTGCCGGCCGGTGACTTCCATGCCTGGGTGGGTTGCGAATCGGCCATCGCCAAGGCACTGCGCACGCACCTGGTGGGCGAGCGCGGCGCGAACCCGAAGTGGACCCGGGCATCGGGCTACTGGCGCCGCGGCGCGGCAGCCACGCACGATTCGCACGACGAGTGATTGGTCTTGCTCCTTCCCCCTCTGGGGGAAGGTTGGGTTGGGGGCAAGCGGCGCTTGATGATCCGCTGAAGACGGATACGCAGTCTGCCCCCACCCCAGCCCTCCCCCAGCGGGGGAGGGAGAAACTCAATGAGGTACTTCAGCCGGGCCCGATGCGGTCGCGCTGCGCCTGGGGCTGCGAATGAGCAACAGCAACGGAATCGCCAGCACCGTGATGATCATCATGATGGCGAAGTCGTCGAGATAGCCGATAAGCGCGCCCTGCCGCGTCACCTCTGCATTGAGCAGCGCGAGCCCCGTGGCGGTATCGGGCGACATCATCTGCGGCAGCGTCGACAGCGCGACGTTGCCCGGCGCAACGGTCGCCGCGATCTGCGCATGCGCCTTGCTCGAGCCTTCGGTCAGCAGCGCCTGCACGATCGAGATGCCGACGCTGCTGCCGATGTTGCGCAGCAGGCTGAAGATCGGCGTGCCCTGGTTGCGCAGCCTCGGCGCCAGCGTGGCGAATGTGGCGGTGGAAAGCGGCACGAAGGTGAAGCCGATGCCCAGCCCCTGGATGAAGCCCGAGACTACGATCAGCGTGCTGTCCATCTGCAGCGTGAGCCGAGTCATCTGGTAGAGCGAGAACGCAGTGAGGCCGAAGCCCAGCGCCATGATCGCGCGCACGTCGATGCGCTGCACCAGCCGCCCGACGATGATCATCGCGATCATCGTTCCCACGCCGCGCGGCGCCGTCACCTCGCCGGTGTAGATCACCGGGTAGCCCATCAGGCCCTGCAGGAAGTTGGGCAAGAGCGCCATCGTCGCGAACAGGATCATGCCGACGATGAAGGCGAACAGCAGGCCGGTGACGAAGTTGCGGTCCTTCAGCAGGTCGCGGTCGAAGAAGGACACGCCCTGCACCGTCCATGTGTGGACCACGAAGAAGCAGAAGGCCACCAGCGCGGCCGCGGCCTCGAGCTTGATCTCCCACGACTCGAACCAGTCGAGCTGCTCGCCCCGATCCAGGAAGAGCTGCAGCATGCCGATGGCGATGCTCAGCGTGACGAAGCCGAAGATGTCGAGCCGCTCGCCCTGCGGCCGGCTTTCGGGCAGGTAGCGCGCGATGCCCCAGAAGGCGAAGACGCCCACCGGCAGGTTGATGAAGAAGACCCAGCGCCAGTCGAAGTTCTCGGTGAGCCAGCCGCCCAGCAGCGGCCCGAGGATGGGCCCGACCATGATGCCCGCGCCCCAGATAGCCATGGCCTGGCCGACCTTCTCGCGCGGGTTGATGTCCAGCAGCACCGCCTGCGACAGCGGCACCAGCGCCGCGCCGAAGATGCCCTGCAGCAGCCGCGCGGCCACGATGCCGACCAGCGAGGTCGCCAGTCCGCACAGCGCCGAGGCCACGGTGAAGCCGATCACCGAGATGATGAACACGCGCCTGCGTCCCCAGTGCCCGCACAGCCAGCCCGTGAGCGGCAGCGCGATGGCCGAGGCCACGATGTACGAGGTGAGCACCCAGGTGATCTGGTCCTGAGAGGCCTGCAGGCTGCCCTGCATGTGCGGCAGCGCCACGTTGGCGATGGTGGTGTCCAGCGCCTGCATGATGGTCGCCAGCATGATCGAGATGGTGATCATGCCGCGGTGCGGCACGGTGGTTCCCGGTGCGACGCTCACGGCTTGCGGCCTTCGCCGGAGGTGATCTCCACGAGGCTGCCGTGCACCCTGGCGAGCAGGCCCAGCAGCTGGGCGCGTTCGGCCTGCGACAGCACCGACATCACGCGGGCGTTGAGCCCGTCGCTGATGCCGAGAGCACTGTCGAGCGCCTTCTCGGCGCTGGGCTCCAGATGAATCTTGTTGACGCGGCGGTCGGTGGGGCTGGGCTCGCGGCGGATCCAGCCGGCCGCGGCCATGCGGTCGCACAGGCCGGCCACGGCCATCGGGGTCAGGTCCAGCCGCTGCGCGAGTTCGGCCTGCGAGAGCGGCTCGACCTCGTCGGGGCTGCCGTGCATGGCCAGCACGCCCAGCAGGCGGCACTGTGCGCTGGTGAGTCCGATGCGCTCGCGCGCGAGGCGGTCGAACTCTTCGCCGTAGAGCTTGCCCACGCTCTTGACGAGAAAGCCGAAGCGCTGGGTGAAGTCCCTTTTCATAAGGGACTCGATTATCTACATGTTTATTAGTTGGGCCTTAGCAGCCCATCCTCAAAGCCACCCGGCACGCCTGAACCGGTAGTAGAGATAGCCGCAGGTGCTGACGATCAGCCCCAGCGCGATCCCGTAGCCGTAGCGGAATTTCAGCTCCGGCATGTTCTCGAAGTTCATCCCCCAGATGCCGGCGAAGGCGGTGCACACCGCGAAGATGCTGGCCCAGGCCGCGAGGCGCTTGGTGACTTCGCTTTCCTCGATGGTGACCATCGACAGGTTCACCTGTATCGCCGTGCCGATGGTGTCGCGCACGGCGTCGATGGAGCCGTTGATGCGCCCGAGGTGGTCGCCAACGTCGCGGAAGTACTCCTGCGAGCTCATGCAGATCTGCGGCACGCGGCCGCCGTGCATCTTGCCCGCGGCCTCCAGCAGCGGCGCCACCGCGCGCTTGAGGATCATGCTGCGCCGCTTCAGGTCGTAGAGCTGCTTGATCTTGTCGCGCGCCGCGCCGCCCTGGCCGAAGATCTGCTGCTCGATGGATTCCAGCTCCACCTCCAGCGCGTCGATCACCGGAAAGTAGCGGTCGACCACCGCGTCCATCAGCGCATAGAGCACGAAGCCCGCGCCGTGGCGCAGCAGATCCGGCTCGCGCTCGCAGCGCTCGCGCACGCCCAGGAAGCCCTGCTTGCTGCGGTTGCGCACCGACAGCACGTAGTTGGATCCGACGAACACGTCGACCTCGCCCACGTTGGTGCAGTGCTCGCCCTCCTCCGAGGGCTCGACCAGGTGCATGACGACGAAGAGCGAATCGCCATATTCCTCCATCTTCGGGCGCTGGTGGCCGTGCTGGGCGTCTTCCACCGCCAGCGGATGCAGGCCGAATTCATGCTGCATCACGGCCAGCTCCTCGGCGGACGCGTCGCTCAGCGCCACCCACACGAAGCAGCCCGGCCGGCTGATGTAGTCGCTGATGTCCTCGACCGATATGTCGGCGAGCTTGGAGCCGTTTTCATAGGCGACGCAGTTGATCAGCATCGATACCCCTCGGAATTCACGTTGGTGGAAGCTTTCGATGGTGCCACGGGGCCGCCGCGATTCCGGTTCTGCCACCGCCGATTCAGCCCGGTCGGCTAGAGTTCGCGTGGATCTGCGTGGCAGGTGAACAAATGAACAGGGGCACAGCGCGAAACGGGCGCTGCGCCGACAGGGAGAGGGAAGGCCGTGAAAACAGGTTCGTTCGGGGAGTCGCTCAAGTGAAGCGGGACGTTCGCCTTGCGAAATTCCTGCTGCTGGCCGTCATTGTTTCGGTGTCGGCGGCCACGGGCTGGCAGCTGTACGCGTCGCGCGACCAGACGCTGGCCGCGGCCGACACCAACAATCTCAACCTGGCCAATGCGCTGAACATCTACGCCGAGGGCGTCTTCACCCAGAGCGACATGCTTCTGCAGGGCGTGGCCGAGACGCTGAAGGGCGAAGGCGACGAGCCGGAGCGGCTGCAGCGCGTGCAGTCGCTGGTCGAGCGCCAGAAGCGCCTGCTCGACCAGCTCGACGGCCTCGCCGTCCTCGACGCCCGGGGCAACTGGCTGATGTACTCCAAGGGCCGTATTCCGCCGGGCACCAACAGCGCCAACCGGGCCTACTTCATCCACCACCGCGAAACGCGCTCGAACGACGTCCTCATCAGCCCGCCGATCCGCAACCCCTTCACCGGCGAATGGGGAATCACCGTCAGCCGGCGCTTGGAAGACGGCAAGGGCGGATTCGCCGGTGTCGTCGTCGTCGGCCTGGGCCTGCAGAACTTCCTGCGCGCGTTCGGCACCATCGCCCTTCCCGGCACCGGCACCATCGGACTGACCACCAACCACGGGCAGATGCTGGTGCTCTACCCCTACAGCGAAAAGGCCATCGGGCTCGACTTTTCCGGATCGGCCAATTTCCAGCGCCACTTCGGCGGCACGTCAGGTACCGCGTCGTTCCGCTCCAGCATCGACGGAATGAAGCGGCTCTACGCATTCCGCAAGAGCGACCGCTACCCGGTGCTGACCACCGTGGCGCTCGGCCGCGACGAGGCGTTGAAGGCCTGGAGGCACCAGGCGCTGCTGACGATCGGCGTGGTGGGGGCCTTGCTGGCGATCGTCGCCGCCGTGGGCTGGCGGCTGATCGTCAACATCCAGCGCCGCATCAGCGCCGAGGCTTCGCTGCTGGCCGCGCGAGAAGACCTGCTGCGGGCCAACCGCCGGCTGGAGGTCCTGGCCACGCAGGACCAGCTCACCGGCCTGGCCAACCGCCGCAGCTTCGACGAAGTGCTGGCGCACGAGTGCCGCCGCGCGGCCAGGGAGGGCACGGCCCTGTCGCTCCTGCTGCTGGACCTGGACTACTTCAAGCGCTTCAACGACGCATACGGCCACGTGGCCGGCGACCAGTGCCTGAAGGCGGTCGCCACGGCATTGAGGCGCAGCGCCAGGCGCCCGGGCGACCTGGTGGCGCGCTACGGCGGCGAGGAGCTGGCGGTCGTCCTCCCGCGCACCGACCTGCCGGGCGCGCGGAAGGTCGCCGAACAGATACTCGCCCAGGTCCTCGCGCTCGACATCCCGCACAGCGCCAGCCAGCATGGACGGGTCACGGTCAGCATCGGCGTGGCGGCGCTGGAAGCCCGGCACTCGGACGAGCCGGAACAGCTGCTCGTCGAAGCCGCCGATCGCGCGCTGTACAAGGCCAAGGAAAGCGGGCGCAACCGCGCCGTGAGCGAGGAAGAGTTCGCCGATGCCTGAGGGTGCGCCCGGCACCGGCGCAACGGCCTGGAGATACGCGCATTGAACGTAGAATGCCCGCGGCACTTTCATCCGTGTCCGCACGCGTCGCGGCGCCACGCTCCCCATGCCCTCCCCGAGCAAGCCATCCAGCCCGGCACCCGCCGCCGTCCGCGACGCCCGCATTGCCGCAGGCCTCACGCAGACCGAGGCCGCGCAGACGGTCCAGGCCTCGCTGCGCGGATGGCAGCAATGGGAGGCCGGCGACCGCTCGATGGCGCCCGGCCTGTTCGAGCTGTTCATGCTCAAGACGAGGCAATGGCAGCTCGGGGGCAATCGCCATGCCGACTGAACGCAGCGCCGCGCGGAGAATGCCTACGAATGTCCCTCACCTGCCCCGGAGCCCGGCGGCATGGATCGCAAGCTACTGATTGAAATGAACAAGACAGACCTCTCTGGGCACACGCCGATGATGGCCCAGTACCTGGGCCTGAAAGCCGACCATCCGGACACCCTGCTGTTCTACCGGATGGGCGATTTCTACGAACTCTTCTGGGCCGACGCCGAGAAGGCCGCGCGCCTGCTCGACATCACGCTCACCCAGCGCGGCCAGTCGGCCGGCCAGCCGGTGGTGATGTGCGGCGTGCCCTTCCACTCGGTCGACACCTACCTGGCCCGCCTCATCAAGCTGGGCGAATCGGTCGCCATCTGCGAGCAGGTGGGCGAAGTCGGCGCAAGCAAGGGGCCGGTCGAGCGCAAGGTGGTGCGCGTGGTCACGCCCGGCACGCTGACCGACACTGAACTTCTCAACGACAAAAGCGATTCGCTGCTGCTCGCGGTGCACGCGGGCTCGCGCAACTTCTGCGGGCTGGCCTGGCTCAGCGTGACCGGCGCCGAGCTGCGGCTGGCCGAATGCCCCTCCGACGCGCTCGAAGCCTGGATCGCCCGCATCGCGCCGAGCGAACTGCTCTACAGCGCCGAAGTGACTCCCGCCTTCGAGCAGCGGCTGAAGGCCGCGCGCGCCGCCACGCCCTTCACGCTGTCGGTGCGCCCGGCCTGGCAGTTCGACGGCGGCCTGGGCGAGCGCAAGCTCGCCGAGCAGATGGGCAGCAACAGCCTGGCGGCATGGAACGCCGAATCGCTCGCCAACGCGCACGCCGCGGCCGCCGCCCTGCTGGGCTATGCCGAGCACACCCAGGGCCGCGCGCTCTCGCATGTTCAGCGCCTGTCGGTTGAGCGCGACGGCGACCTGATCGAGCTGCCGCCCACCACGCGCCGCAACCTCGAACTGGTGCAGACGCTGCGCGGCGAAGACTCGCCCACCATGTTCTCGCTGCTCGACACCTGCATGACGGGCATGGGCAGCCGGCTGCTCAAGCGCTGGCTGCTCGCGCCCCGGCGCGACCGTTCGGAGGCACAGGGCCGGCTCGAGGCCATCGGCGCGCTGCAGGCCACGGTGCTCGGGGCCACGGCCGCTCCCTGGCGCACGCTGCGCGAGCAGCTCAAGAACACCAGCGACGTGGAACGCATCGCCGCGCGCATCGCGCTGCGCCAGGTGCGCCCGCGCGAACTGCTGGCGCTGCAGCTGGCGCTTTCGAAGGCGGAGCATCTCGCCCCGCTGCTGCCCGCTTCGTCGGCGCTGCTCGGCCAGATCGCCGACCGGCTCGCCCCGCCGCCGGGCTGCGCCGCCCTGCTGACCAGCGCCATCAAGCCCGATCCGTCCGCCCTGGTGCGCGACGGCGGCGTGATCGCCACCGGCCACGACGCCGAGCTCGACGAACTGCGCGCCATCAGCGAGAACTGCGACGACTTCCTGCTCAAGCTCGAGATCAGCGAGCGCGAGCGCACCGGCATCAGCAACCTGCGGGTGCAGTTCAACCGCGTGCACGGCTTCTACATCGAGGTGACGCAGAGCGCGCTCTCGAAGGTGCCCGACAACTACCGCCGCCGCCAGACGCTGAAGAACGCCGAGCGCTTCATCACGCCCGAGCTGAAGGCCTTCGAGGACAAGGCCCTGAGCGCACAAGACCGTGCGCTGGCCCGCGAGAAGTGGCTCTACGAACAGCTGCTCGACGCGCTGCAGCCCTCGGTGCCCGCGCTCACGCAGCTCGCCGGCGGCCTCGCCACGCTCGACGCGCTGTGCGCGCTGGCCGAGCGCTCGCACACGCTGCACTGGCGCGCGCCGAGCTTCGTTTCGCACCCGTGTATCGAAATCCAGCATGGCCGCCACCCGGTGGTGGAGGCGCGGCTGGCCGAGAAGTCGTCGGGCGGATTCATCGCCAACGACACGCAGCTCGGGCCCCAGCAGCGCATGCAGGTCATCACCGGCCCCAACATGGGCGGTAAGTCGACCTATATGCGGCAGGTGGCGATCATCGTGCTGCTGGCCTCCATCGGCTCGCACGTGCCGGCGGCCGCCTGCCGGCTCGGGCCGATCGACGCGATCCACACCCGCATCGGCGCGGCGGACGACCTGGCCAACGCGCAGTCGACCTTCATGCTCGAGATGACCGAGGCCGCGCAGATCCTGCACAGCGCCACCGCGCAGTCGCTGGTGCTGATGGACGAAATCGGCCGCGGCACCAGCACCTTCGACGGCCTGGCGCTGGCCGCCGGCATCGCCGCCCAGCTGCACGACCGCAGCAAGGCCTTCACGCTGTTCGCCACGCACTATTTCGAACTGACCGAGTTCCCCGCCACGCACCACGGCGCGGTGAACATGCACGTGAGCGCCACCGAGGCGGGCCGCGACATCGTGTTCCTGCACGAAATGCAGCCCGGCCCGGCCAGCAAGAGCTACGGGATCCAGGTGGCCCGGCTGGCGGGCATGCCCGCGGCGGTGGTCAACCACGCGCGGCAGGCGCTGGAGGCACTCGAATCGCAACATGCGCAAACTCGTGCACAGGTCGACCTGTTCGCGCCGCCCCCGGTGGCCGAAACACCCATGGCCAGCGCCGTAGAATCCGCGCTGGCCGCGCTCGACCCCGACACGATGAGCCCGCGCGAGGCCCTCGATGCCTTGTATGCCCTTCAGAAACTGAACAAACGTGAACTCGGCGCCGCATGACCCGGCACAGTTCATGCCAGATGAACCTGAACCCATGACTTACTGCGTAGGCATCAAACTCAACGCCGGCCTGGTGTTTCTTTCCGACTCGCGCACCAACGCGGGCGTGGACCACATCAGCACATTCCGCAAGATGATCGTCTACGAGCAGCCGGGCGACCGCGTCATGGTGCTGCTGTCGTCGGGCAACCTGAGCATCTCGCAGTCGGTGCGCGAAATCCTCCAGATCGAGGAACTGCGCGAAACCCGCGAAGACGGTACGCAGGGCGACCCCATCACCATCTGGAACGCCAAGAGCATGTTCGACGCCGCGCGCGTGCTGGGCTCGGCGGTGCGCCACGTGTACGACCGCGACGCCGAAGCCCTCAAGCACGCGGGGCTGGACTTCAACGTGTCCTTCATCTTCGGCGGGCAGGTCAAGGGCGAGGGCATGCGCCTCTTCCTGGTCTACGCGGCCGGCAACTTCATCGAAGCCACCACCGAGACGCCCTACTTCCAGGTCGGCGAGTCGAAGTACGGCAAGCCCGTGCTCGACCGCGTGCTCACGCCCGAGACGCCGCTGGACGAAGCCGCCAAGTGCGCGCTGGTGTCAATGGACTCGACCATGAAGTCGAACCTGTCGGTCGGCCTGCCGCTGGACATGGTGGTCTACGAGGCCAACAAGCTCGAGACCGACCGCGTGATCTGCATCGACGCCGACAACCCCTACTACCGCATGGTGCACAACAGCTGGGGCCAGAAGCTGCGCGAGGTGTTCGACAGCATCGAGGACCCGGTGTGGGATGACAGCCAGACCGAGCACCCTCTGAAGATGCCGGCCACGCGCCACAGCCCGCTGCGCAAGATCTCCACGCCCGACGAAAAGCTCATCTGAAATGATGCCCCCCGGCTTGCCACTTCGTGTGCTTCTCCACCCCCCGAGGGGGCGGCTCGGCCGCCTTGGGGCGGCCCGGCGGCGGCCGTGATGCCCCCCGTCGTCTTCTCGCACGGCAACAGCTTTCCCGCGAGCACCTACCGCGTCGTCCTCGACAGTCTGCGCAACCGCGGCTTCGAGGTCGATGCCATCGAGAAATTCGGGCACGACCCGAAGTACCCCGTTACCGACAACTGGCCGCACCTGGTGCAGCAGCTGGCCGACTTCGCCAAGGCTCGCGCCGATCGCGCGGGCGGCCCGGTGTTCCTCATCGGCCATTCGCTGGGCGGATTCCTGAGCCTGATGTGCGCCGCGCTGCACCCGGAGCTGGCGCGCGGCGTTGTGCTGGTCGACTCGCCCATCCTCGGCGGCTGGCGCGCGAACACGCTCAACGTGGTCAAGCGCACGCCGCTCATGAAGAGCGTCTCGCCCGGCGCCATCAGCCGCAAGCGCAAGAACAGCTGGGAGCACCGCGAGGCGGTGTTCGAGCACTTCCGCGCCAAGAAGGCCTTCGCGAAGTGGGACGAGCAGGTGCTGCACGACTACATCGACCACGGCACCTTCGACGCGGACGACGCCCGCGCCCTGAGCTTCGACCGCGACGTCGAAACCGCCATCTACAACACCCTGCCCCACAACCTGGGCGCGCTGCTGCGGGCACACCCGCTCAAGTGCAAGGCGGCCTTCATCGGCGGGCGCCAGTCGGCCGAGATGAAGCGCGTGGGCATGACGATGACCCAGCAGGTCACCAAGGGCCGCATCGCCATGATGGACGGCACGCACCTCTTCCCGATGGAAAAGCCGCTGGCGACGGCGGCGGCCATCGAGGCCGCGCTGCGCAACCTCCTCTGAGGGGCTGCAGCCCCGTCACGCCTGCGTGACGTGCACCCCGGGCCTGCGGCCCGCGTTCCACTTGCCCCCGAGCGCCCGCTCGATCTGCGCGGCCAGCTGCAGCAGCAGCCCGTCGTTGGCCTGTGCCGCCTGCGCCTGGATGCCCAGCGGCATGCCGTTTTCCTGAGCAGCCATCGGCAGCGAGATGCCCGGCATGCCGCACAGGTTGGCCAGCGGCGTGTAGGCGAAGTTCTGCCAGAGGTTGGCGAACCAGTCGTGTACCGAGGGGTTCGTGCTGGTCGTGAGGTACTCGCTGGTGCCCACCTTGGGCGTGGGCAGTGCAGTGATCGGCGTGAGGATGATGTCCCAGCGCTGGAAGAAGTCGCCGAAGGCGCGCGAGGTGCTGTTGAACACCGCCTGCATCTTCGCGCGCTCGGTGTACGAGGTGTGCAGCCCGGCTTCCCAGATCTTGATGTTGATCGGCTCCAGCAGCTCCGCCGGCGGGCGCTCCAGCCCAAGCCGGTGCAGGTGGCCGTCGATGACCTGCGCGAAGTTGCTGATGTAGCAGGTGGTCTGGGCGTCGAAAGCCGTCTGGAAGTCCACCTCCGGCAGCACCCACTCCACATGGTGGCCCAAACCTTCGAGGAACTTGCCGACCCGCTCCAGCTCGGCAACGAAATGCGGCGTGGCGCGGAAATCGCCCCACTCGTGCGACAGCGCGATGCGTAGCCGCCCCGGGTCGCGCTTGATGAGCTCGCTGTACGGCTCGGCCGGCGACCAGAAGGGCATGAACTCGCCGGGTGCGCCGCCGCGGCAATGGTCGACGAAGGCGGCCGTGTCGCGCACCGTGCGGCTATGGCAGCCCTGGATCGACACCAGCCCCGAAAGATCCGACAGCCCCGGCGCCAGCGAGAACACGCCGCGCGACACCTTCAGCCCGATGTTGCCGTTCACGCCCGCCGGAATGCGGATGGAGCCGCCGCCGTCGGTGGCGTGCGACAGCGGCAGCACGCCGGCGGCCACGATCGCCGCGGTGCCGGCCGACGAGCCGCAGGTGGTGTATTCGAGGTCCCAGGGGTTGCGCGTGACGTGGAAGGCGTTCTCGGCCGAGCTGCACACGCCGAACTCCGGCGTGGTGCTGCGGCCCACGATGTTCAGGCCCGCCTTGCGCAGCTGCCGGGTGAGGAAGCTGTCGGTCGCCGGGCGATGGCCCTGCATCATCATCGAGCCGAACTCCTGCAGCCGGCCCTTCAGCGTGGGGCCCAGGTCCTTCATCAGGTAGGGCAGGCCCGCGAACACGCCCTCGGGGTTCATGCCGTCCTTGAGCGGATCGGCCACCACGTCGTCGAAGACCTCGACGACCGCGTCGAGCTGCGGATCGAGCCTCGCGATGCCGGCCGCCGCCTGCGCGGCCAGTTCCACCGCCGTCACGTCGCCCTTGCGGACCCGTTCGGCCAGGCCGATGCCGTCGTGATCGGCCCATTCGCTCCAGCTCATTGCCAGCGTCATTCGCAGTGCTCCATTTCTTGTTCGTTGAGGAAAGTGCGTCCGATTTTGCCGAGCGTGTCGGCGCGACGCATACTGGTGCGTCCTTGGGTGAGCAGGAACGAAGGACAAACAAGCGCACCGCATGACCGACGCCGACACCGCCTGGATCGCCACCACGCTGACTGCCTCGCGCCCGCGCGCCGTGGCAGCGCTGCTGCGCTACTTCCGCGAGCTCGACACGGCCGAGGAAGCCTTCCAGGAAGCCAGCCTGCGCGCCCTGCGCCACTGGCCCGAGAGCGGCCCGCCGCGCGACCCGCTGGCCTGGCTGATCTTCGTGGGGCGCAACGCGGCGCTCGACGAAGTGCGCCGGCGCAGCCAGCACGAGCCGCTGCCCGAGGACGATGCGCTCGTCTCCGACCTAGACGACACCGAAGCCGCCCTCGTCGAGCAGCTCGACCAGGCGCACTACCGCGACGACGTGCTGCGCCTGCTCTTCGTCTGCTGCCATCCCGAGCTGCCGCTGACGCAGCAGATCGCGCTGGCGCTGCGCATCGTCTCGGGCCTGTCGGTGCGCGAGATCGCGCGGGCCTTCTTGGTCGGCGAAAGCGCGATGGAGCAGCGCATCACCCGCGCCAAGAAACGCGTGGCCACGGCGGGCATTCCCTTCGACACGCCGGGCCGGCGCGAGCGCGACGAGCGGCTGGCCGCCGTCTGCACCACCGTCTACCTGCTCTTCAACGAAGGCTATTCGGCCAGCGGCGGCGAGGAGCACGTGCGCGCCGCGCTGTGCGAAGAGGCGATACGGCTCGCGCGCCTGCTGCTCGAACTGTTCCCCGGCGAGCCCGAGCTGACGGGCCTGCTCGCCCTCCTCCTGCTGCAGCATGCGCGCGCCGACGCGCGGCTCGACGCCGGCGGCATGGTCGTGCTGCTGGAAGACCAGGACCGCGCGCGCTGGAACCGCGCGCTCATCGACGAAGGCCTGGCGCTGGTCGAAGGCGCGCTGCTGCAGCGAAAGCCCGGTCCCTACCAGCTGCAGGCCGCCATCGCCGCCACCCATGCCCAGGCCGCGCGCGCCGAAGACACCGACTGGGCCGAGATCGACCGGCTCTACGCCGCGCTCGAAACCCTGCAGCCCTCGCCCGTCGTCACGCTCAACCGGGCGGTGGCGGTGCACAAGCTGCACGGACCGCAGACCGCGCTGGCGCTGACCGAGCCATTGGCGGGCGCGCTGGACGGCTACTTCCACTTCCACGGGCTGCAGGGCGCACTGCTGATGCAGCTGGAGCGCGCCGACGAAGCCCGGGCCGCATTCGCGCGCGCCCTCGGCATGGCCCGCACCGCCGCCGAGGCCGCGCACATCCGCGCGATGCTCGACCGCCTCGGCACGCCCGGCTGACCCGCTTCGACTCACCCGCCACGAACCACGGAAAGAAAAGGAAGACCATGCTCTATTCCATCCTCATCTACGGCTCCGAATCCACGGTGGCCGCCTGGGAGCCCGGCGTCGAAGAGGAGATGCTCGAACGCCACACCGACCTGCGCGAGGACCTCCAGGGACAGGGCAAGCTCGGCACCGTGCTGCGGCTGATGCCGAACGTGGCCAGCACGGTGCGCCGCGCGGGCGACCTGCATCCGCTGGTCACCGACGGCCCCTTCACCGAGACGAAGGAGCAGCTCATGGGCATCTACGTCGTGGAGTGCGAGTCGGTGGAGGAAGCCACGCATGCCGCGCACCGGCTGGCCTTCGAGGGCGGCGTGTTCGAGATCCGGCCGGTCACCTGGTACGACCCGGGCGTGATTCCGGCGCGCATTCCGCAGGTCTGAAAGAAAAAAACTGACGCGTTGTCGGATCGGGCCGCCGCTGCCCGTCCTTGGCTGGAACGCACGCATTTCGCGGGCGGCAAACCAAGGAGAAGACGATGCCTCAGACATTCAAGGACAAGTGCGTGGTGGTTCACGGTGGCAGCGGTGCCATCGGAGGCGCGGTGGCCCGCGCCTTTGCGCGCGAGGGCGCCAGGGTGTTCATCACGGGGCGCGACCGCGCCAGGCTAGACGCGGCGGCGCGGGCCATCGAGGCCGAGGGCGGGCGCGCCGAGGCTGCCGTGGTCGATGCGCTCGACGAGCAGGCCATGCTGCGCCATGCCGCAGAAGTTGCCGGGCGCGCCGGCGGCATCGACATCGCGCTCAACGCCATCGGCGTCATGCACGTGCAGGGCACGCCGCTCGCGGCGCTGGCGCTGGAAGACTTCTTTCTTCCCGTGCAGGCCTACACCCGCGCCTGCTTTCTCACGGCCAAGGCCGTTGCGCCGCACATGACGAAGCGCGGCGGCGGCGTGATTCTTTCGGTATCGACGCCCGCCTCGCGCCTGCCGGGCCCGGGCTACCTGGGCCACGCGGTCGCCTGCGCAGGCGTGGAGGCACTCTCGCGCCACATGGCGGGCGAGCTGGCAGCCTTCAACATCCGCACCGTGTGCATCCGCTCGCACGCCATTCCGGAGGCGGTGACGGCCGGCTCGCACGCCCGCGAGGTTTTCCGTCCGGCTGCGGAGAGCATGGGGCTCACGGTCGAGCAGATGCTCGCGGCCAAGCCGCCCGGCCTGCTGGTGGAGCGGTTGCCTTCGCTGGACCAGATGGCCGCCGCCGCGTTGTTCGCGGCCTCCGCGGGCGCCGCCGCGATGACCGGCGCAGTGCTCAACATGAGCGGGGGCATCACGCTGGACTGAGGCCGTGCTCGAGCGGGCTCCCTAGAATCGCCCGGGTCACTCCCGAACCTTGCCGATCCCGCATGCAGCCCGACTTCCCGTCAGCGCCCGCGCTGGCCGACGCCCTGATCGTCGATCCGTTCTACCTGGCGATCTCCGTCGATTTCGAGCACGACATGCCGGCGCGCAAGGCGGTGCTCGCCGACTACTTCGCCTACTCGCTGGGCGAGGCATCGCGCACCGGCCGCTACCTCACGGCCAGGGATGCCCGGCTCGGCGCTGCCGCCTGGCTGCTGCCTCGCGCCGATGCGGTCGATGCAACCGAATCGGCGGCGAAGGGCGAATACCTCGCCGGCGCACTGGGCCCGCGCGGCCACGACAACTACCGCCGCATCGTCGATTTCATGGCTGCGCGCTCGCCGGCCGTGGTGCCGCCCGAAGCCTGGTACCTGTCGATCCTCGGCATCTCGCCGGCCGCGCAGGGGCGCGGACTGGGCGCGCGGCTGCTGGCGCCCACGCTGGCCGAGGCCGACGCGGCGGGCGTGCCCTGCTTCCTGGAGACCTTCACGCCGCGCAGCGTGGCCTTCTACGAGCGGCTGGGCTTCAGGGGCGCGGCGGAGCACCTGGAGCCGGTCACGAATTCGGCCTACCTGATCATGTGCAGGCCGGCGCGGCAGTAGTTGGCAGCAAAACGGGAAAATAAGTAGATACGCTCCACTCGCCGCGTCAGCCTGGCCGAAGAATCCGCCGCATGTCCTCTCTCCCCGTCGAAGACGCCGAACCCGTTTCACTGAGCCCCACGCTGATCGTCGAGGACGAGCCGGCCATGCAGGAGCGCCTGCGCCGCGTGCTGTCGTCGCTCGGCTGCGACGAGAGCCGCATCGCGGTGACCGACAGCGTCGCCGGCGCCCGGCAGCTGCTCGACGGGCACGAATACGGCGTGGTGCTGGTGGACATCGGCCTGCCCGACGGCAGCGGGGTGGAGCTCATCGGCTGGCTGCAGGCGAACCGGCCGGCCATCCCGGCGGTGGTGATCTCGGCCTGGCGTACCGAGGAGATCATCTTCGCGGCGCTGCGCGCCGGTGCCATCGGCTACCTGCTGAAGGAGCGCGACGACATCGAGCTGGGCATCGCGCTGCGCAGCATCGAACAGGGCGGCGCGCCCATCGATCCGAGCATCGCGCGCCACATCCTCGGCTGGCTGGCCACGCACCAGCCGCCGGCCGACGCGCCCGCGCCGCCGGCAGGCGACGCGGCGGCGGCCGATGCACCGGCCGCGCTGACGCGCCGCGAGCGCAAGATACTCGAGCTCGTGTCGCAGGGGCTGAGCAACCGCGACATGGCCGAGTCGCTCTCGATCTCCAGACTGACCGTGGAATGCCACACCAAGAACATCTACCGCAAGCTCGCCGTCAGCTCGCGCACCGAAGCCGTCTTCGAAGCGCGAAGGCATGGCTTGCTGCGCTGACCGGCGCGATCGTTCTGCTTCTTCTCGCGGCCTGCCCGGCCCTCGCACGGGCAACCGCGACGGCCGCGCCCGAACTGCGCGTGGAGGCCGTGCGCGGCGCCGGCTGGAACGACACAGCCCCGCCCGCCGCAGGCTGGACGCCCGTGACCCTGCCCGACAGCTGGGCCACGCGCTGGCCCGGCTTCGATGGCGTGGTCTGGTATCGCCTCACGTGGAAGCAGCCCGAACAGGTGCATGAAGCCGGCCTGCTGCTGAACTACCTGAACATGGCCGGCGAGGTCTCGCTCAACGGCACGACGATCTCGCGCGACGAAAGCCTGGTCGAGCCGCTCACGCGCGCCTGGAACACGCCGCGCTACTGGCTGCTGGCGCCGCCGCTGCTCAACCCCGGCACCAACACGCTGCTGGTGCGCGTGTCGGGGCTGGCGCCCTACCAGGCGGGGCTGGGGCCGGTCGAGATCGGCGAGCCGGCGGCCGTGCAGTCGCGCTTCGAGCGCGAGCGGCTGGTGCGGCGCGACCTGCAGGTGCTGGGCCTCGCGGTCAGCGCGGCGGTCTCGGCCTTCTTCGCCGCCTGGTGGTGGCTGCGCCGGCGCGAGACGGCCTATGGCTGGTTCGCGGCGATGTCGGTGCTGTGGCTGCTGTTCGCCTACAACCAGATCGCGACCAGCCCCTGGCCGTTCGACTCCAATCACCACTGGCAGGCGCTCAACACCTCGCTGCTGCTGGTGTTCAGCGTGTCGTACCTGCTGTTCGTGCTGCGCTACTGCGGGCGCCGCCTGCCATGGCTCGAACGCGCGGCCGCGCTGGTGGCGCTGGCCGGCGTGCTCGACCTGTGGCTGGCGCCAGAGCCATCGCTGGCGGTGCACCGCGCCATCTGGACGCTGGTGGGCGGCCTCACCGTCATCGTGGTGAACAGCTGCGCCCTCGTGTACGGCTGGCGCCATCGCGGCAGCCCGGTGCGCTCCATCGCGCCCTTCATGGCGCTCTCGGCGGTGACGGGCGCGCACGACCTGCTGGTGTTCACGCAGGTGATCGACAGCAACATCTACTACACCAACATGTCGTCGTACGTGCTGCTGCTGGGCATGGCACTGACGCAGGCCGCGCGCTTCGCGCAGAGCCTGCGGCGCATCGAGAACTTCAACACCGAGCTGATCGAGGAAGTGAACGCGGCCAAGGCCGAGCTGGCGGCCACGCTTGCGCAGCAGCATGCGCTGGAACTCGCGCACGCGCGCATCGGCGAGCGCGTGAACCTTGTGAGCGACCTGCACGACGGCCTGGGCGGCATGCTGGTGGGCAGCATCGCGACGCTGGAGCGCAAGCCCGAGAACCTCAGCGCGCCCGAGCTGCTCGCCATGCTCAAGCGCCTGCGCGACGACCTGCGGCTCATCATCGATGCCACCGGCCGCGACGACGGCGCCCGCGCGCTCGGCGAGCTGCTGGTGCCATTGCGCCACCGCAGCTCGGAGCTGCTCGATGCCAACGGCATCGACTGCCGCTGGCAGGTGTCGGGCATCGACACGCTGGAACTGCCGCCCTCGCAGAGCCTGGACCTGATGCGCTTCCTGCAGGAGGCGCTGACCAACGTGCTCAAGCACAGCGCGAGCCGGCGCGTGGACGTGACGGTGGCGCGCGCGGGCGCCGAGCTTCAACTCAGCGTGCGCGACGACGGGCGCGGCTTCGCCGTCGAGGACCAGACGGCCGGCGCCGGACTGCGCAGCCTGCGCACGCGGGCGCGCCGCCTCGGCGCCGAACTGCATCTGCAGTCCCGCCCTGGCGAAACCAGTGTGGCGCTGCGCATGCCGCTGGCCGGCTGAGACTTCAAAGCTCCAGCACCAGCCGCCCCTCGCAGGCGCGCGAGCAGCAGGACATCATCTTGGTGTTGGCGTCGCGCTCCACCCGAGTGAGCACCACGTCGCGGTGATCGACCTTGCCGGAGAGCACGCGCACCTCGCAGGAGCCGCACAGGCCTTCTTCGCAATCGCTCTGCACGTCGACGTTCGCGGCGCGCAGCGCGGTCAGCAAGGTCTGGTCGGGCGGCACGGTGAGGACGAGGCCCGAATCCTTCAGCTCCACCTCGAAGGCATGTTCCTTCGACGGATCGAGCGTGGCCAGCGTGGACTCGAAATGCTCCACGCGCAGCGCGCCCTCGGGCCATGTGGCGCAGCAGTCTTCCAGCGCCTCGAGCATGCGCAGCGGGCCGCAGGCGTAGACCTGCGCGCCTTGCACCGGTTGCGCGAGCAGCGCCCGCAGGTCGTTGCGCCGCCCTTCGTCGGCGGCGTGCACGTGCAGGCGTTCGCCATGCAGCACGGCCAGCTCGTCGACGAAGGCCATGCTCGCGCGGCTCCGGCCGCTGTAGTGCAGCTCGTAGTCCATGCCGAGCGCTTTCGCGCGCCGCGCCATCGCGCTCACCGGCGTGATGCCGATGCCGCCGGCGATGAAGATCGCCTTCTTCAGCGACTCGTCGAGCCTGAAGTGGTTGCGCGGGCCGCGGATGCGCAGCCGGTCACCCTCCTTCACGTTCGCGTGCACCCACGCGGAGCCACCGCGTCCGCCCGGCTCGTGCAGCACGGCGATCTCGAACGCGCCCGTGTCGTCGGGGTCGCCGCACAGCGAGTACTGGCGCGACAGCTCCGGCGTGCCGCATTCCACGTCGATGTGCGCGCCGGCAGTCCAGCGGGGCAATGCCTTGCCGTCGGGCGAGACGAGGCGCAGCTTGACGATGCCGTCGGCCACCGGCGTCACGCCCTGTACCACCACCGGCCGCGCGATGGAATGCGCCGAGGGCTCGCCGATGCGCACCGGCACGCGCACGTCGCGCAGCCCCGGGTTCGCGCGCTCTGGGTTGGCCGCCGGGTCCCATTCCACCCACAGGTGCTCGGGCCCGCGGAAAGAGGTGTTCGGCACGTAGGTGAAGCGCTGCTCGGAAAGGCGCATGTGCGGCAGCCGGCGCGTGAACTCCTCGAGGAAGATCTGCATCTCCATGCGCGCCAGGTTCTTGCCCATGCACTGGTGCGAGCCGTAGCCGAAGGTGAGATGGTCGCTGGCGTTGTCGCGGCGGATGTCGAACAGGTCGGCATCGGAGAAATGCCCTTCGTCGTGGTTGGCCGACGAGGTGACGATCAGCAGGCGCGAGCCGGCCGGCAGGTCGACGCCGCCGACCTGCGTGTCTTTCGTGACCATGCGGCGCCACGCCGCCACCGAGCCGTTGTGGCGCAGGCATTCCTCCACCGCGTTGGGAATGAGCCCGGGGTCCTCGCACAGCTCGCGCCACACATGGGGGTGCTGCAGCAGCAGCTTCACCGCGTTGGCCGTGGCGTTGGCGGTGGTCTCGTGGGCGGCGACGATGCCGGCCATCATCATCGAGTGCAGGTACGAGTCGGTCACGACCTCGGGGTGCTGCATCTGCTTGCGGATGCCGTACTGCATCCAGCCGGGCGCGTCGGGGTCCTGCCGCATCTTGTCGAGCACCTTGCCGGCGTACTGCCAGAAGTTGCCGACCGCGTGCGCCACCGCCACCTGCTCCTCGGGCTTCGGGCGGCCCCAGGTATTGACGGTGTGCGCGATGGAGTACTTGCGCAGCGTGTCCATGTCTTCCTCGGGCACCCCGAGGAAGTGCAGCGCCACGGTGAGCGGGATCTCCCACAGCATCTGGTCGACGAGGTCGGCGCGGCCGTCGTCGATGAAGCGGTCGACGTACTCGCGCGCCAGCTCGCGCACCATGGGCTCGTGGTGCTTCAGCGCCTCGGGCGTGAAGGGGTCCATCAGCGCGCGGCGGCGCGGCATGTGGGCGGGCTCGTCCTCGTTCACCAGCGTGCGGTTGAGCGCGAAGCCGTACGAGGCCAGCACCGCGTTGGCCTCCTCGCCGGTGGGCGTGATCTTCTCCAGCGCGATCGACGGGCTGAAGGTGATGTTGTCGCGGAACACCGCCTTGATGTCCTCGTAGCGCGTGAGCACCCAGTAGCCCAGCTTCGGGCTGAAGAAGATGGGCTCCTGCTCGCGCGCCCAGCGCACGTACTCGGGCGGGTCCTGCTGGTAGCCGTCCTCGAAGGGATCGAAGCCGGCGGCGCGCTGGCTCACGGGGCAGCCGGTGGGCGTGCGCTCGGAAGACAGCGGGCCGTGCGCGACGGGACAGCCGGAGGTACGTGGAGGCGAGACGGTATCGGCAGACATGGCGAAAGACTTCAGTCGAGGGTGATCTTCAGGTCGCGGATCAGCTTGTGCCAGCGCTCGGTCTCGCTCTTGAGCAGCGCGGCGTACTGCGCGGGAGTGTTGCCCACCGGCTCGACGCCGAAGTCGACCATGCGCGTGCGCACCGAGGGCTCGTTGATGGCGGTCACGAGCTGGCGGTTGAGCGTGTTCACCACGTCGGCGGGCGTGGCCGAGGGCACCACCACGCCGACCAATGCGGCGGCCTCGACGTTCCTGTAGCCGAGCTCGGCGAAGGTGGGCACGTCGGGCAGTTGCGGCAGGCGGGTCGGGTTGGCGACCGCCAGGGCCTTCACCTTGCCGCCCTTGATGAAGCCGGAGCCCGCTGCGAGGTCGACCATCATGGCCGGCAGCTGCCCGCCGACCACGTCGGCCAGCGCGGGCGCCGCGCCGCGGTACGGCACGTGAACCATGAAGAGCTTGGCCTCCACCTTCAGCAGCTCCATCGCCAGATGGTGCGGGCTGCCCGCACCGGCCGAGGCGTAGTTGATGCCGCCCGGCTTGGCGCGGGCCTGGGCGATGAAGTCCTTGGCAGAGTTGAAGCCAGAGTTGGCGCCGACCACCAGGATCATCGGGAACTTGCCCATCAGCGTGACGGGCGCGAGATCCTTGGTGGGGCTGTAGCTCAGCGACTTGTAGAGCGCGGGGTTGAACACCAGCGTACCGTTGTCGGCCGACAGCACCGTGTAGCCGTCGGCCGGCGCGCGTGCGGTCTCGGCGGCGGCCAGCGCGGTGTTGCCGCCGGGCTTGTTGTCCACCAGCACCGGCTGCGCGACCTGGGTGGACAGCGTCTGCGCGACCGTGCGCGCCAGGAAGTCGGAGCCGCCGCCGGCCGCGTAGGGAACGATCCAGCGGATCGGCTTGGCCGGAAAGGCCTGCTGGGCGCTGGCGCCCGCGGCGACGGCAGCCAGCGAAAGAGCCGCGAGGCAGCGGACGAATTGCTTCTTCATAAGGGAGTCTCCGTACTGGATTTTGTGTATTGCGTAATTATCATACGCATTGCGTAATTCATGGATCGCGGGTTTACCCGGCCACATCGACCGAGCACCTAACATCCGAGCGTCATGACCCAGCCCTCGCCATCCGATTCCTCCCCCGCCCGCGAGCGCCGCCAGCGCGTGCAATCCGCCGAAACCGGCATGTCCGTGCTCAAGGGGCTGGCGCACCTGGGCGGGCGCAGCAGCCTGACCGCGCTGTCGGCGCACGTCGCGGAGAGCCCGGCGAAGGTGCACCGCTACCTCGCCAGCCTGATGGAAGCGGGCCTCGTGCTGCAGGACGCCGCCTCGCAGCACTACTACCTGGGCACGGAGGCGATCCAGATCGGCCTGGCTGCCATGCGGCAGGCCGACCCGATCCGCGCGGCCGAGCCCTGCCTGATCCGGCTGCGCGAATCGCTGGAGGTGACCTGCTTCGTGGCGGTGATGGGAAACAAGGGCCCGACCATCGTGCGCTTCGAGGAGCCGGGCCTGCCGGTCACGGTGAACGTGCGCGCCGGCTCGGTGATGTCGATGCTGTGGTCGGCCACCGGCCGCGCCTTCCTGGGCCTGCTCGACGAATCGCGCGTGCTCGCGCTGGCCGAACAGGAGCTGGGCGAGGCCACGCCGGAGATGCGCGCGCAGCTCGACCCGAAGGACCCGATCGGCCAGCTGCGCCGCGAGGTGCGGCAGGCGCGCTGCGCGAGCGTGAAAGACACCTACCTGCGCGGCATCAGCGCCGTGGCGGCGCCGGTCTACGACTATGCGGGGAGGGTCTGCGCCGTGATCACCGCGCTGGGTGCCACCGGCGGCTTCGATCCGGCCATCGACGGCCCCATTGCGGCGGCCGTGCGGCGGGAAGCGAAGGCCGCGAGCGCCCTGCTGGGCGCCGCGGACTCGACGGACTGAAGTTTCAGGGCCGGATCACTCGGCCCAGACGACCGTGCCGGTCCAGGCAGTGGCCAGCACCAGGATGCCGAAGGCGATGCGGTACCAGGCGAAGGGAATGAAGCTGTGGCTGCTGATGTACTTCAGCAGCCAGCGCACGCACAGCCAGGCGCTGATGAACGAGAACACCAGACCCACCGCGAACAGCGGCACGTCGGCCATCGACAGCGCCGCGCGCTCCTTGTAGATGCTGTAGAGGCCCGCACCGATCAGCGTCGGGATGGCGAGGAAGAACGAGAAGTCGGTCGCCGCCTGGCGCGAGAGGCCCAGCAGCATGCCGCCGATGATGGTCGAGCCGCTGCGGCTGGTGCCCGGGATCATCGCGAAGCACTGCACCAGGCCGACCTTGAGCGCGTCCCACGGCGTCATGTCGTCGACATGCTCGACGCGCACCGATCCGGGCGGGCGCTTCTCGGCCCAGAGGATGATGAAGCCGCCGATGATGAAGGTGCTGGCCACCACGGTCGGAATGAACAGGTGCTCCTTGATGACCTTGCCGAACAACAGGCCCAGCACCACGGCGGGCAGGAAGCCGATGAAGATGTTGAGCGCCAGGCGCTGCGCCTTCGGCTGTCGCGGCAGCGCCACGACGGTGGATCGGATCTTCTGCCAGTAGACCAGGATCACCGCGAAGATCGCGCCGGTCTGGATGGCGATCTCGAAGACCTTGCCCCGGTTGTCGCCGAAGCCGCCGAGCAGGGAGCCCGCAAGGATCAGGTGGCCGGTCGAAGAGATGGGGAGAAATTCGGTGAGACCCTCGACGATGCCCATGACGGCGGCCTTGGCCAGCAAAACAATATCCACGCGTACTCCTTTTCAAGTGCAGTCATTATCACGAGGGGACAGGTCAGCCTCGGCTCAGCATCCCCTGTTTCGGTGATGTTCAGGCCCCATCCATTGACACACAGTGACGTCTCAGGGTGTGTCAGAGATGCCCGAAGGAGTTATCGGTAATGCGAACGTTCACGCGCGGCGACAGGCTGGAAGAACACGCGTCGACTTTCGACGACCACGGCGAGGACCGCCGCAAGAACGCCCAGGACCTCGAACGCGAGCAGCGTGCCTCGATGCGGCGCGTGGTCGAGGCCACGGGCGCATCGGCCCACGAACTGCAGCAGCTGATGCAGCGGCTGCTCGACATCGACCGCGCGGGCTCCAGCGCGGGCATCGTCGCGCAGGGGCACATCGCGGCCGACCGCATGCAGTCGGGCATGGCAACGCTGGACCTGGGCGACGGCCACGTGGCCGAGCAGCGCGGCGACGCCGTGCAGAGCATCGATTTCTGGCTGCTCGAGCCGCTGGACCCCGCGCACGACAAGAAGTGGTACGCCCGCTGGAAGTTCTGGAGCTTCATCCTCGGCGCAGCCGGCTCCGAGGCCGCGCTCACCCTGCAGGGGCTGGCGCTGCGGCCCACCGAGCCCGGCGACACGCATGCCGACCTGGTGGCCAAGGCGCGCAAGGTGCTCGAGAGCTGGCGCCGAACCTCCGAGCCGCTCTTCTGGGCGGCCATGGAGTGCTACGTGCGGCAACAGTCGTTCTCGCTCGAGACGCAGGCCTACCTGATGCACTGCATCGCCGTCGTGTTCGCGGGCGATCCGATGAAGCTCTCGAACGAGCAGAGCGAGCAGCTCGCGGGCGTGCTCGCCGACACGTACTGCGACGCGCTGGGCACCTCGGCGTGCATGCCCTCGGCGGACATCTACCGGCGCCTGTCGCAAGGGCTGGAAGCGACCGACCGCGAGACCGGCCTGGTCCGCAACCTGGGGCGCAGCGACGCGGCCCAGATCGCAATGACGGCGCTGTTCTCGGTGATCGAAGGCTCGCGCCTACGCTGAGCCCGCCCCGGTGCGCCGGCGCAGCGCACGCACCGCGCTGTCGACCGTGGTGAGCACCGGCAGGCCGCTGGCGGCCTCGCAGGCCTCGCGTGCCCGCGCCATGCTGAATTGCGCCAGCGCGATGCGCGTGCAGCCGCGTTCACGCAGCGCGACGGCCTGCGCGGCGATCAGCGCGTCGTGCCGCTGGGTATCGCCTGCGTTCAGGGCGTCGAGCGCGCCTTCGGCCAGCGCGGTTTCGAGCGCGACGTTCGAAGGAAACTCCGGCGGCATCGATGCCAGCGTGGGCGCGAAGGTGGCGATCAGGCCCAGCCTGCCCTGCCCCTGCACTGCTTCGTCGATCATGGCCTCGTTCGGCTTGAGCACCGGAATGCCCGCATGCCGCCGCGCCACCGCCTCGATGCACGGCCCGAAGGCCGAGCAGGTGAAGAGGATGCCCTGCGTACCCGTGTCGACCGCGTACTGCGCGAGGCGCTGGAAGCGCTCGTGCATGACGTCGTCGAGCCCCTTGCCGTTGCGCGCCAGGTCGGCCGAGAGGCTGTCGTCGAGCAGGTTCATGCGCACGGCCGCCGGCCAGTCGCGCGCGAAGGCTTCGTTGATGGGCGCGACGGAATGCGAGAGCGCGTGGATCAGGGCAATGCGGGTCATGGATTCAAGGCAAGAGTTCAGATGCCCTTGGAGGAAGGATTCGCGAAGGCGTCCTTCGTCTCGGCATTCAGCGGGTAGTTGATGTTGATACCCTTGGGCGGGATCGGCGACATGAACCACTTGGCATAGAGCTTCTCCATCTCGCCCGACTTCATCATGCCCGAGACCACGCGGTCGACCAGCGCCTTGAAGGCCGGGTCGTCCTTGCGGAACATCAGCGACTGGTTCTCGGTGCGCAGGCTCTCGCCGGTGATGATGAAGTCCTTGGGGTTGCGCGCATTCGCGATCTGGCCGGCCAGCAGGATGTCGTCGAGCACGAAGGCCTGGGCGCGGCCGCTTTCCACCAGCAGGAAGGAATCGCTGTGGTCCTTGCCCGCGAGGCTGTTCACCTCCAGGTTGCGGCCGCGGTCGGCTTCGCGCAGCAGGCGGAACGAGGTGGTGCCGCTGGTGGTGGCCACCGTCTTGCCCTGCAGGTCGGCAATGCTCTTGATGCCCGAATCGGCCTTCACCAGCATGCGCACGTTGTAGCGGAAGATGTCCGGCGAGAACGCCACCAGCTTCTGCCGCTCGACGAGGTTGGTGGTGGAGCCGCACTCGATGTCGACCGTGCCGTTCTGCACCAACGGAATGCGGTTGGCCGAGGTGACGGCCTGGTACTTGATCTCGACGGCCGGGATCTTCAGTTCGCTCTTCACCGCCTCGACGATGCGGTTGCAGATCTCGATGCTGTAGCCCACGGGCTTGAGGTTGCCGTCGAGGTACGAGAAGCCGAAGGACGATTCGCGGTAGCCGAAGGTGATGGAGCCGCTGGCCTTGATCTTGGCGAGCGTGTCGTTTTCCTGGGCCTGCGCGGCCGTGAGCGGCACGAGGGCGGTGAAGACTGCCGCGAGCGCAGCGACGAAGGGAAACAGCGGACGAAGCTTGGGCATGGAACGCTCCTCGGAACGATGGTTGAAGAAAAAACGAACGGGAAAGTGGTAGCGCTCAGCGCGCCGCTGCGGTCGCTGCCGCGCGCGTGACCGCGTCGATGGAGGCCGCGAGGCGTGCGGCGATCTCCTGCAGGTCCTGCCGCGTGGCGATGAAGGGCGGCGCCAGCAGCACGTGGTCGCCCTGGCGGCCGTCGACCGTGCCGCCGAAGGGGTAGCACAGCAGGCCGCGCGACATGGCGTCCTTCTTGACGGTGGCGTTGACCTTCAGCGCCGGATCGAACGGCGTCTTGCTCGCGCGGTCGGCCACCAGCTCGATGCCCCAGAAGAAGCCTCGGCCGCGGATATCGCCCACGTGCGGATGCGCGCCCAGCGCCTCGGCCAGCATCGCGCCGAAGGCGATGCCGTCTTCCCGCACCTTGGCGACCAGCCCGTCGCGGCGGATCACCTGCTGCACCGCGAGCGCGGCGGCGCAGGCCATGGGGTGGCCGAGGTAGGTGTGGCCGTGCTGGAAGAAGCCGCTGCCCTTGGACATCGCCTCGACGATGCGGCGCTGCGCCAGCACCGCGCCCACCGGCTGGTAGCCGCCGCCCAGGCCCTTGGCGACGGTCATGAGGTCGGGCACCACGCCCTCCTGCTCGCAGGCGTGCAGCGAGCCAGTGCGGCCCATGCCGCACATCACCTCGTCGAGGATCAGCAGCACGCCGTACTTGTCGCACACCGCGCGCACGGCCTTGAAGTAGCCCGGCACCGGCGTGAGCACGCCGGCGGTGGCGCCGCCGACGGTCTCGGCCACGAAGGCGATCACGCGGTCGGCGCCCTGCGCGAGGATGGCCGCTTCGAGCTCGGCCGCGAGGCGCAGGCCGTACTGCTCGGCGCTCTCGTCGGCGCGCTGCTCGCGGTACGGATAGCAGGGCGACACGTGCGTGGCGGGCACGAGGATGGGCGCGAAGGGTTCGCGCCGCCAGGCGTTGCCGCCAACCGCGAGCGCACCGAGCGTGTTGCCGTGGTAGCTCTGACGGCGCGCGATGAAGTGGGTGCGCTGCGGCTGGCCGATTTCCACGAAGTACTGCCGCGCCATCTTCAGCGCGGACTCCACCGCCTCGGAGCCGCCGCTCACCAGGTAGACATGGCTCATGCCCTCGGGGGCGGAGCCGATCAGCTCGTCGGCCAGCTGCTCTGCCACTTCGCTCGTGAAGAAGCTGGTGTGGGCGTAGGCCAGCTTGTCGATCTGGGCGTGCATGGCGGCCATCACCTCCGGGTGCGCGTGGCCCAGCGACGACACGGCCGCGCCGCCCGAGGCGTCGAGGTATTCGCGGCCCTCGGCGTCGCGGATGAACATGCCGTGGGAGCTCACGGCGACGGGCGGGGTCTGGCGGAGGTGGCGGTGGAAGACGTGCGTCATGGCGGCTGGCGATCCGGGGCTCGGGTTGGGTTGGGTCGGGTTCTGTTGAATGCTGGATGGAACTAACGTTTCCATTGAATTATTGTTTGGAACATTTGTTCCGTCAACTGTTACGGCAACAGCTGCGGCGGGCCGCCTCCGGTACATTTGTTCCAACAACAGCCGAAAGAGACACGACCATGGGCGCGAAGGAACAGATCCGCCAGCGTTTCAACGAACTGAGCCCTGCCCTGCAGCAGGTGGCGCGCTACGTGCTCGACCACCCCAACGAGGTGGTCACGGGCTCGATGCGCAACGTGGGCACGCGCTCGCAGAGCACGCCCGCCACCCTCGTGCGTTTCGCGCAGCACATGGGCTTCGAGGGCTGGCCGCAGCTCAAGGAGGCCTTCGCCGCCGACATGGGGCTGGGCTCCGAGACCTATGGCGGGCGCGCCAAGCAGCTCGTCGGCCGGGCGAGCGACCAGACGCTGACCGGCGAGATGTTCGAGGTGCAGCGCCGCAATCTCGAGGCCACGCACCAGCAGAGCGGACAGGCGCTGCAGAAGGCCTGCGCGCTGATCGAGAAGGCGCCGGCCGTGCACGCCGCCGGCTTCCGGGCCTGCTTTCCGATCGCCTTTTCCTTCGTCTACGTGTACCGGCTCTTCCGCTCCAGCGTGCACCTGGTCGACGGCCAGGGCGGTTCGCTGGAAATGCAGCAGCGCGCCTTCGCCAAGGGCGATGCGCTGGTGGTGGCGAGCTTCGCGCCCTACTCCCGCGAGGCGCTGCAGGTGACGCAGGCAGCCAAGGCGGCGGGCTGCCGCATCGTCGCCATCACCGACAGCGAGGCTTCGCCGCTGTCGCTGCTGGCGGACGAGACGCTGCTGTTCACGATCCACAGCCCCTCGTTCTTCCCCTCGGTCGCCGCCGGGGTGGCGGTGACGGAAGCGCTGGTCGAGCTGCTGGCCAGCCGCGCGGGCAAGCCGGTGATCCGCCGCATCGACCAGGCCGAGGCGCAGCTGTTCGAGTCGGGGGCCTACCTCACGGCGCCGGCGGTGCGCGGCGGATAGGAAGCGATCGGGTCAGACCAGCGCCCGGGTGCGGGTGGGGTTCTTCTGGTTCAGGTAGAGCACCAGCATGTCGCGCCTGGTGTTGATGTGGTCGCGCATGAAGGCTTCGGATTCGGAGGCTTCCTGCCGGCCCAGCGACTCGACGATGCGGCAGTGCTCCGCCAGCGCCTGCAGGGCCTGTTCGTGCCGGTGCAGCAGCATCGAGGCATCGCGGTTGTGGGGCCGCAGCTTGCTGTCGAAGATGAGCGGCAGCTGGCTGGCCCGCTGCACGGCCTCGGTCAGCCAGCGGTTGTCCGCCAGGGCCAGCAGCTTGCGGTGGAAGGCCAGGTTCAGGTCCTGCCACCGCGCCGCCCGGCCTTCGCTCCACTCCCCGGTGTGGTGCAGGAGTTCGTGCTGCTCGTCGAGCATGGCCGTCAGCTGCGACAGGGCCGTGCCGTCCAGGCCGCGCTCGCTAATCAGGCGGCAGCACATGCCTTCCAGGGTGGCGCGCACGCTGAAGGCGTCGAAGACGTCCTTGGCGTTGAAACGGCGCACCTGGAAGCCCTTGTTGGGCAGATAGACCAGCAACCCCTCGTCGGCCAGCCGCGCCATGGCGCCGCGCACGGGCGTGCGCGACACGCCGAGCTCATTGGCCAGCGTGATCTCCATCAAGTGGGAGCCGGGCGCGATCTCGCCGTCGAAGATTCGGTCGCGCAGCGTTTCGGCCACGGTCAACGCTCGTGTCCGGGAAGGGTCTGGGGGAGTCATCGAAAATCGGGAACTGGGGGCGGCCGGAAGCGGGCCGCGCGGATGGTACGGCGGCGTACAAAAGCTTCATATCCCCTGTTTCCGTAAAAATTTTATTTCGCGACTTTTTCGATGATTACGGAAATTTTCTTAATTTTTGTAAACATACATGTAGCCGAAAGCGTTAGCCCGCCCCTTTCCGGCTTTCGGGCCCCTCCCGGGCCCCGCGGAAGGCCCTGCCGTCAGCCGGCCACCGACCCGGCCGCGAGATGGATCGCGGCCCGGATCCGCGGGTAGGTCCCGCAGCGGCAGATGTTGCCGCTCATGGCGCTGGAGACGTCCTCGTCGCTGGGCTTCGGCGTCTTCCTGAGCAGCGCGCAGGCCGACATCAGCTGGCCGCTCTGGCAGTAGCCGCACTGCACCACGTCGACCTCGGCCCAGGCCTGGCGCAGGGCGTCGGCTTCCTTGCCCTTCAGCCCCTCGATGGTGGTGACCTCGCGGGCCCCCACGGCCTCGACCGGCGTGACGCAGGAGCGCACCGCCTCGCCGTCGAGGTGCACGGTGCAGGCGCCGCACAGGGCCTTGCCGCAGCCGAACTTGGTGCCGACGAGCTTCATTTCGCCGCGCAGCACCCACAGCAGGGGCGTGTCGGGCTCGGCATCGACGGTGGTGGTCTTGCCGTTGACGGTGATCGTGGTGGTCATGGCGTCTCTCTTGCGTAAAAGGTACGAATGTCGGGAATCAGACAAGGCGCAGCGGCAGGCTGCGCAGGCGCTGGCCGGTGAGCGCGAAGACGGCGTTGGCCACCGCCGGCGCGATGGGCGGCGTTCCGGGCTCGCCCACGCCGCCGGGCTCCTCGCTGCCGGCGACGATGTCGACCTCGATGACGGGGCACTCGTTCATGCGCAGCGGCATGTAGTCGTGGAAGTTGCTCTGCTGCACCTGGCCCTTCTCGACCGTGATCTCGCCGTGCAGCGCGGCCGAGAGGCCGTAGACGATGGCGCCTTCCATCTGCTGGCGGACCAGGTTCGGGTTGACGGCCACGCCGCAGTCGATGACGCAGACCACGCGGTGCACGCGCAGCTGCTTCTCGGGCGATACAGACACCTCGGCCACCTGCGCGACGATGCTGCCGAAGGAACGATGGATCGCGAGGCCTCGCGCCCGCTTCGCCCCGTCGGGCCCTGCCGCGGGCGGCTGGCCCCAGCCGGACAGCTCGGCCACGCGTTTCAGCACGCGCATGTGGCGCTCGTCTTTCGATAGCAGCGCGGCGCGGAAGGCCACCGGGTCCTTGCCGGCGGCGGCCGCGCATTCGTCGATGAAGCTTTCCACGAAGAAGGCGTTCTGCGAATGCGCGACCGAGCGCCACACGCCCGTTGGCATGGCCGATTCCACCGGCTCGTGGGCCACGCGCGCATTGGGAAAGGCGTAGGCCGTGTTCCAGGCGCCGTCGGTGGCGGTGTCCATGAGCGAGGGCGCGCCCATGCTCGAGCCGGCCGTGGTGGTCTGCCAGGCGACCAGCGCGCCGGCGGCGTCGAAGCCCGCCCTGCAGCGCGCGACGTAGGCCGGCCGGTAGAAGTCGTGCGCCATGTCTTCCTCGCGCGACCAGAAGAGCTGCACCGGCGCGCCCCCGGTCTCGCGCGCCAGCGTGGCGGCCTGCGTGACGAAGTCGGTGCTGTAGCGCCGGCCGAAGCCGCCGCCGAGGTAGGTCACGTGCAGGTCGACCTTGGCGGTATCGATGCCCAGCGCCTTGGCCACCGCGCCGCGCGTGAAGCCCGGCGCCTGCGTCGGCGCCCAGACAGTCGCCGCGCCGTCCTTGAATTGCACGGTGCAATTCATCGGCTCCATGGTGGCGTGGGCCAGGAAGGGCACGCGGTACTCGGCCTCGATGGTCTTCGCCGCCGAGCGGAGTGCCGCGGCCACGTCGCCGTCGTCGAGCCGGGCGTTGCCGGGCTTGGCGCGCAGCGTCTGCGACAGGCGCTCGACCATTTCCGCGCTCGAAAGACTGGCGGCCGGGCCGTGGTCCCATTCGATCTGGAGCGCCTTCACCGCGCGCATCGCGTGGTACGGCGTATCGGCGATCACGGCCACGCCGCCCGGCGTGGCGCCGGTGCCGATGAGGGTGGCGCCGACCGGATCGAGCGCCATCACCTTGCGCACCCCGGGCAGCTTCTGCGCGGCGGTGGCGTCGAAGCTCGCGACGCGGCCTCCGGTGGTCGGGCACATCGCGATGCTCGCGTACAGCAGGCCCGGCGGCAGCACGTCGAGGCCGAAGATGGCGGAGCCGTCGAGCTTGGCCGCACCGTCGACACGCCGCGCGGGCTGGCCGATGAGCTTGAAGTCGGCCGCCTTCTTCAGCGCCACCTGCGCCGGCAGCGGCTGCTGCGCGGCCTTCGGGGCCAGTTCGCCGAAGCTGGCGCTCCTGCCGCTCGCCTGGTGCAGCACGCGCCCCGCCTCGGCACAGCATTCGGCTGCCGGCACCTGCCACAGCGCGGCCGCGGCCCCCACCAGCATGACGCGCGCCGATGCGCCGGCCTCGCGCAGCGGCATCCACTGGTCGGTGATGCTCGAGGAACCGCCGGTGCCCGAAAGCCCCGGGATCGCGCGCAGCAGCTTGCCCACCACGTGCTGCGTGGAGCGCTTCATCGCGCCCTCGTCGCCGGACCGGAAAGGCAGCGCGTCGAGGATCGCCGCCTGGTTGTTGTAGATGGCGTCGGAGCAGGCCGTCTCGTGGCGGATCTGCTCGAGCGAGGCGCCCATCTCCTCGGCCAGCAGCATCGACAGGCCGGTGTGCGTGCCCTGCCCCATTTCCGACTGCGACATCATCAGCGTGACCGTGTTGTCGCTGCCCACCTTGACCCAGCCATTGAGCGCGACCTGCCCCGGGGCGGTGGGCAACGGCTGGGCGGGCACGAGCCGCGGGGCGGCCGGCGTGGCCGACCAGCCGACGACGAGGGCGCCGACGGCCCCTACCGTGCCGAGAACGAAATGACGGCGTTTGAGCTTGGGCATGACATGGTTCTTTCGTGGGGAAATCTTTTTTCGTTCCGGCGCAGGGTCAGCTCTCGGCGATGCCGCGCCAGAAAGTCTCGAAGCCGGCCTCGCAATAGGCGGCACCGGCCTTCTTGCCGCTTGCCTGCGCGACGAAGGCCATGCTGGTCTCGGCCATCGCGCCGAACATCGCGCCGAGGAATGGCAGCGGCTGGTCGCGGATCAGCTTCTTTTTGATGCAGTCCGTCGAGAGCACCTCGAGCCGCAGGAACGGCGCCATGCCGGCCGCGCGGCTTTCGTCGCTCACCTGGTCGGACACCTTGAGCTGCGACATCACCTTGAATTTCTCCGGGTTGTCGACGCCCCAGTACACGTAGCGGTCCCAGACATGGCGGTACTTGGTCTTGGGGTCGGCCTCCTCGGGCCAGTCGGCGAGCATGACTTCGGCCAGCTCGGTCTTCAGCTGGCGGTAGAGCTCGTTGACCAGCACTTCCTTGCTCGCGAAGTAGGTGAACAGCGTGCCCTCGGCCACGCCCGCGGCGCGCGAGACGGCCGAGGTGGGCGTGCTCCATGCGCCGCGAATGGCGAACTCGGCAATGGCCGCGTCGAGGATCGCGTTGCGCTTGTCTTCGCTCCGGGGTCTGGCCATGGCTAGCGTCGGCCTTTATTGATTGAGTACATACTCAATTATAGGAACGCCTTCCGGTGGCGTGCAAGCGGCTTCAAGCGGCCTACCTGGCAAGAATCCAGGCGGCAATCTGCGCAACGACTTCGCCTTCGAGCCCGTTGAAGCCGTGATACGCCATGGCCTCGCACGGATCGCCCCGGTTCTCCCCGCCCTTGAAGCTCAGCAGTTCCTTCCTCGGCGAGTTGCCGAGCTTCTCCATGAGGGCTGGCACGTTGGAGAAGGCACAGAGCGCGCAGCCATCCTGCTCGTGATGCACGACGAGAACGGGAACGCGGATCTTCTCCAGCGGCATCGCCGGAACGGGCCGCCCCCTGTTGTCGGTGAGGATGGTCGAGCTCAGGACGATGCCGTCCGGTCCTTCAGGGCCCGCCAGCTCCGTGGCGACGTAGGCCGCGGACTGCGTGCCCCGGCTGGTGCCCACAAGCCACACGGGCACCTTCGATTGCTCGCGCATCCAAGCAATGACCGCCTTGATGTCGGCCGCGTGCTCCGGCCTCTGGCGAAAGCCGCTCAGGAAGGGCGGGCTCTGCCGATCGGACGGTGCATCGACCACCGCGACCATCAGCCCCCGGTCCGCGAACAGCTGCCGCGTGCGAACGAGGAAATTCCCGGCGCCCCAGTTGAACGAGCCGTTGGGAAAGATCTGCAGCCCGCCGTGCCCGCCCGCGAGCAGCACCACCGCGGCCTTCGCTTCCGGCGGCGACAGCACGAGCATCCGCTGCGTCACGCCGGGCCTGGTGGGAATGTCGACCACCTTCTGCGTGGTCTGCGCATGGGCCTGCACGACCAGTGCGATCAGGAAACCCGCGATCCAGTACCTGCATCCGCGCATGGGAGATCTCCCGGGAGGGTGGCGTCGAGACCGGATGCTAAGCCCGCGCCGCCGTCGCCGGGAGCCCCGCCCTCCCCCACGGAACCCTTCCACGGAACCCGAAGTCCAACTGCTGTCGCGGCGACTTGTCGCGACAGGAGGCTATGACCATGAAGCAAGTGAAGCATTGGCAAGACCCCGTCAACGCCGTAGCCGGCGCCTGGCTGATCGTCTCGCCCTGGGTTCTGGGCTTTTCGGGCATGACACCCGCCATGTGGACGATGGTGGCGACCGGCATAGTGCTCGGCGCGGTGGCGCTGGGTGCGACCTTCGTGCCACGACAGTGGGAAGAATGGACCGAGGTCGGGCTCGCGGCCTGGCTCGCGGTGTCGCCCTGGGTACTCGGCTTCCGCAGCAATGAAACGGCAATGGTCAATGCGGTGCTGGTCGCCGCGGTGATCCTGGTGCTTGCGCTGTGGGTGCTCGTGACCGACAAGGACTACCTGGGCCACACCATCGACCGCCCGGCGCATTGACCTGACCCCCGGCACGCGCTGCCGATAGCGCGGCCAGGTCCGGCAAGGCGCTCGCGCCGATGCCGGGCCTCTACTTCGATCAACCGCTCACTGCGTGCGGGGAGCGGCGGGTCGAGGTGCTGCCGGCTCCGCGCCGGCGTTGCCGCCGCCCATCCACTCCGCCTGCCAGCCCCCGCCCATCGCCTGGATCAGCGCGATGGCCGTGGTCTGGCGGCTGACCTGCAGCTGCACCAGCGTGCGCCGCGCACTCAGCGCGGCCGCCTGCGCGGTGACCACGTCGGTATAGCTCACCTGCGCGGCGCGGTAGCGGTTCAGCAACTGCTGCTCGGTCTTGTCGGCCGCGGCCGATGCCTCCCGGCGAAAGCCCTCCTGCTCGGCCAGCGTCGCGCTCGCGGTGAGCTGGTCTTCCACCGCCTGGAAGGCCGTGAGCACGGTCTGGCGGTAGCGCGCCACGCTCGACTCGTAGGCCGCCTTGGCCGAGTCGACGTTGGCGGCGATGGCGCCCGCGTCGAACACCACCTGCGCCACCGAGAAGCCCAGCGACCACAGCGAGTTGGCGGAACTGAACAGGTCCTTCACGCGGCTGGCGTTGCTGCCCACCGAAGCCGTGAGGCTGATGTTCGGGAAGTAGGCCGCGCGCGCAATGCCGATCTGCGCATTGGCCGCGGCCACCGAGCGCTCGGCGGCGGCGATGTCGGGCCGGCGCTGCAGCAGCGTCGAAGGCACGCCCAGCGGCACGCCGGGCACCGTGGGAGTCCATTGCGCGGCCGGCAGGCTGAAGTCGGCCGGCGCCACGCCCAGCAGCGCGGCAATCGCATGCTCGTAGGTGGCGCGGGTGCGCTGCAGGCCCACGCGCTCGGCCTTGGCGTTGACGAGCTGCGTCTGCGCCTGCAGCACGTCGGTCTGCGCGGCAATGCCCGCCGCATAGCGGTTGCTCGTGATCTCGAAGGCCCGCTGGTAGCCCTGGATGGTTTCGTCGAGCAGCACGATCTCGGCATCGGCCTCGCGCAGCGAGAAGTAGTTGGTGGCCAGGTCGCCGATGGCCGACAGGCGCGCGGCGGCCAGGTCGGCCTCGCTCGCCTGGGCGTTCGCCTGCGCGCTGCTCACGGCTTCGCGCAGGCGGCCCCACACGTCCGGCGTCCAGCTGGCGCCCAGGGTGGCCGAGAAGGCGTTGGTCGGGCTCGACGTGCTGCTGCCGCCCACGGTGCCCGAGCGCTTGCCGCTGCCGTCGAGCGACACCGACGGGAACAGCGCCGCCCGCTCGCCGCGCACCAGCGCCTGGGCCTGCGAGTAGTTGGCCACTGCCGCGGCGATGTTCTGGTTCGACACCTGCACGCGGCCGGCCAGCTCGTCGAGCTTGGCGTCGCCGAACAGCTTCCACCACTCGCCGCGGTCGAGCGCATCGGCCGGCGCGGCGGGCAGCCAGCCTTCGGCCGCCTTCTGCTCCTTCCAGTTGACGGACGCCGCGGTGGTCGGCTGCTCATAGCGCGGGCCGACCGCGCAGCCCGCGAGCACGGCAGCCAAGGCAAGCGCCGAGAGCGGAAAGCGGCTCGCGCGAAGGGAGGAAAGGGAAAACGATGCGTTCATGGCGATGTTGTTCTCAGGCTTGCGGCGCGACTTTGCTCAGCTCGTGCTCATGCTTGCCGCGACGGCGCAGCTTGTCGAGCAGCAGGTAGACCACCGGCGTCGTCAGCAGCGTCAGCAGCTGGCTAGCGATCAGCCCGCCGATGATGGCCACGCCCAGCGGCCGGCGCAGCTCGGCGCCCTCGCCGAAGCCGATGGCCAGCGGCAGCGCGCCCAGCGCGGCCGCCAGCGTGGTCATCAGGATCGGGCGGAAGCGCAGCAGGCAGGCCTCGCGCACGGCTTCGAGCGGCGTGAGCCCGCGCGAGCGCTCGGCTTCGAGCGCGAAGTCGATGATCAGGATGGCGTTCTTCTTCACGATGCCGATCAGCAGGAACACTCCGATCAGCGCGATGATGGAAAACTCCATGCGGAACATCAGCAGCGCCAGCACCGCGCCCACGCCGGCCGAGGGCAGCGTCGACAGCACGGTGATCGGGTGCACCAGGCTCTCGTACAGGATGCCCAGCACGATGTAGATCACGATCAGCGCCGCCAGGATCAGCATCGCCTGCTGGCCCTGCGACTGCTGCGCGCTCAGCGCGGTGCCTGCGAAGGAGCCGCGCACGTTGGTGGGCATGGCGATGTTGGCCTCGGCCTTGGCGATGGCCTCGCGCGCGTCGCCCAGGTTGGCGCCTTCGGCGAGGTTGAACGAGATGGTGGTGGCCAGCTCGCCGTCTTCGTGGCTCACCGAAGTGGCGACCGACTGCTCCTCGAACTTCGCGACCGCCGACAGCGGCACGAGCGCGGTGGCCGTGTTGCTCAGCACGTTGCCCGACGAGGCATTGCGCAGCGCCGGGTTGGCCGACACCGGCACGGAGCTGCTGCTGGCCGTGCTGGACGACGACGAAGAAGACGATGACGAGGAGGAACCCGTCGTCGTGCTCGCCGCCACCTGCGTGGTCACGGTCTGCCCCGCCACCACCGATGTCTTGGTGGCCGGCACGTACACGTCGCTCAGCGCGTTCGGCCCGCGCGTGTAGCGCGGCGCCCATTCCATCACCACGTGGTACTGGTTCAGCTCGGTGTAGATGGTCGCCACCTGCCGCTGGCCGAAGGCGTTGTACAGCGCGTTGTCGATGGCCGTGGAAGTCAGGCCGAGCCGGCGTGCGCTGTCGGGGTCGACCTTGGCCACCGTCTCCACGCCGTTCTGGTCCTGGTCGGTGTCGATGTCGGTCAGCACCGGCTGCATCTTCAGCTCGTCGGCCAGCTTCACCGCCCAGGTGCGCAGGTCGGCGAGGCTGTCGCTCTTGAGCGTGTACTGGTAGGTGGAGTTGCTCGAGCGCCCGCCCGAGCGCACGTCCTGCACCGTGCCCAGGAACACCCGCAGGCCGGTCACCTGGTTGAGCTGGGGTCGCAGCCGCGCGATCACGGCCAGGCCGCTGTCCTTGCGCTGGCTGGCCGGCTTCAGGTTGACGAACATGAAGCCGCCTCCCGCCCGGCCCGCGCCGGTGAAGCCCACCACGGTGTCGACCGCCTCGTCCTTGCGGATGATGTCGACCACCTGCCGCAGCTTCTCGGCCAGCGCCTGCGACGAGATGCTCTGGTCGGCGCGCAGCCCGCCGTTGAGCTGACCGCTGTCCTGCTGCGGGAAGAAGCCCTTGGGCACGGCGCTGAACAGATACACGTTGAGCCCGACCACCGCCACCAGGATGATCATCACCAGCGCCTTGCTGTCGAGCGCCCAGTCGAGGCTGTGCTCGTAGCGCTTGAGCACCCAGTCGTAGCTGCGCGCGGCGATGCGGCCCAATACTCGGGATACAGGCCCCTGCGGCTTGTTCTTGTCTCGCTCGCCGCCGGGCTTGAGCATCCAGGCGCACATCATGGGCGTGGTGGTCAGCGAGATGACCAGCGAGATCAGCACCGCCGCCGACAGCGTCACCGCGAACTCGCGGAACAGCCGCCCCACCTGCCCGCCCATGAACAGCAGCGGAATGAACACCGCCACCAGCGACACGCTGATCGACAGCACGGTGAAGCCCACTTCCTTCGCGCCCAGCAGCGCCGCCTTCATGCGCGTCATGCCCGACTCGATGTGCCGGCTCGTGTTCTCCAGCACCACGATGGCGTCGTCCACCACGAAGCCGGTGGCCACCGTGAGCGCCATCAGGCTCAGGTTGTTGAGGCTGAAGCCCAGCAGGTACATCACCCCGAAGGTGCCCAGCAGCGCGGCCACCGTCGCCACCGCGGGCACGATGGTCGCGCGCACGCTGCGCAGGAACAGGCTGACCACCAGCACCACCAGGATGACGGAAATGACCAGCGTGAGCTCCACCTCCCGCAGCGAGCCGCGGATGGAGTTGGTGCTGTCAGACGCCACCTGCAGCGTCACGTCAGGCGGCAGCTGCGCCTGCAGCTCGGGCAGCAGCGCGCGCACGCTGTCCACGGTCTCGATGATGTTGGCCGAGGGCTGCCGCGTGATCAGCACGATGATCGCCGGCTCGCCGTTGAACAGGCCCAGCGTGCGCGTGTCCTCCACGCCGTCGAGCACCTCCGCCACGTCCTGCAGCCGCACCGCCGCGCCGTTGCGCCAGGCGATCACCATCGGCGCGTAGTCGCTCGCGCGCAGGGCCGGCGTCTGCGTATAGATCTGCAGCTTGCGCCCGTCGCCCTGCACCAACCCCTTCGGCCGGTTGGCGTTCGAAGCCTGGATGGCGGCGCGCACGTCGTCGGTGCTGATGCCGTAGCGGCTGAGCGCGAACGGCAGCAGCTCGATGCGCACGGCCGGCAGCGAGCCCCCGCCGATCTCCACGTCGCCCACGCCGTCGACTTGCGACAGGCGCTGGCTGACGATGTTCGAGACGGCGTCGTAGATCTGGCCCGGCGTCTTCGTCTTCGACGTGAGGGCCAGGATGATGACCGGCGAAGCCGCCGGGTTGGCCTTGCGGTAGGTCGGGTTGCTCCTGAGCGTGGCGGGCAGGTCGACGCGGCTCGCGTTGATGGCGGCCTGCACTTCTCTTGCCGCGCCGTCGATGTTGCGGCTGAGGTCGAACTGCAGGGTGACCCGGGCGGAGCCTACCGAGCTGGTGGACGTCATTTCGTTGACGCCTGCGATGGTGCCCAGGTGACGCTCCAGCGGGGTGGCTACGCTGGTGGCCATCGTTTCGGGGCTGGCTCCGGGGATGGAGGCTCTTACCGAGATGACTGGGTAGTCGACCTGCGGTAGGGGGGAGACTGGCAGGACGAAGAAGGCGGCTATGCCGGCCAGTGCTACTCCGATGGTTAGCAGGACTGTGCCTATGGGGCGGCGGACGAAGGGGAGCGACAGGTTCATTGCTGCTGCTCCACTTGCTTCGTTTGCTCTCCTTGCGGAGGGCGGAAGCCGGGTCTCGCCCCGGCGGGCGACCTACTTTTCTTTGCTTCGCCAAAGAAAAGTAGGCAAAAGAAAGGCGACCCTACTGTCTGTGTCCCTTCGCTTCGCTACAGGGGCCCTGCGGTGCTCGCGTTTCGCGGGGTCCGCAGAACTCGCTTCGCTCAAACAGCTGCGGCCCTTATCCGCGAAACGCTGCGCTCCTCGGCGCAGCCAGAGGGGATTGAAAACCTGCGGGCCGTCGCGTTGCTCGGCCATCAAGGCACAGCAAGCGCTTCGCGCCTGCTGTGCTTGGAATGGGTCGTTGGTCTTGTTTGGTTCGCTGGGGTTGAATGCGCGGCCGAGCGAAGCGAAGGCCAGTCCAGGCTGTTCAAAAGCCGAGCAAAGCGATGGCCCGGGTGTTCCCCCTCCCCTCTGGCTGCGCCGAGGAGCGCAGCGTTTCGCGGATAAGGGCCGCAGCTGTTTGAGCGAAGCGAGTTCTGCGGACCCCGCGAAACGCGAGCACCGCAGGTTGCCCCGTAGCGAAGCGAAGGGGTCGCAGACAGTGGGGTCGCCTTTCTTTTGCCTACTTTCTTTTGGCGAAGCAAAAGAAAGTGAGTCGGCCGCCGGGCCGAGACCCGGCTCCGGAAAACAAACAACCGACAGGAGGCAATACAACTCAAACCGCCTCCTCCTCAATAACAACCCGCCGCGAACTCCCCCCACCCAGCCGATCAAACGCCAGATAAATAACAGGCGTAGTGAACAGAGTAAGCAGCTGACTGACGATCAACCCGCCGAAGATCGCAAGCCCAAGCGGACGACGCAACTCAGCCCCATCCCCAAAGCTCAACATCAGCGGCACGGCAGCAAACAAAGCCGCCAGCGTAGTCATCAAGATAGGCCGGAACCGCAGCAAGGCGGCTTGGTGAATGGCCTCCCGAGGAGACTTCCCCTGAGTCCTCTCGGCATCGATGGCGAAGTCGATCATCATGATCGCGTTCTTCTTCACGATGCCGATCAGCAGGATGATCCCGATGATCCCGATCACCCCCAGGTCGTTGCCGGTGATCATCAGCGCCAGCAGCGCCCCCACCCCCGCCGACGGCAGCGTGGACAGGATCGTCAGCGGATGCACGTAGCTCTCGTACAGCACCCCCAGCACGATGTACACGCAGACCACGGCCGCAAGAATCAGCCACAACTGGTTGGATAGCGACTTCTCGTAAGCGCCGGAGGCCCCGAGGAAAGTCATCGTCAGGCTGCTCGGCAAGCCGATCTCCTTCGCGGCGGCGCGAATCGCATCGACCGATGCGCCGAGCGAGACGCCCGGCGCGGTGTCGAAGTTCAGCGTGCTCGCCGGGTACTGCGCCACGTGCGTGATCTGCAGCGGCGCCTGCTGCTCCGAGATCTGGGCGATGGCCGACAGCGGCGTGGCCGTGCCCGATCCGGCGATCAGGCTGAGCTGGCCCAGCGTCTGGGGCGTGTTCACCATGCCGGGCTGCGCCTCCAGGATCACCCGGTACTGGTTCGTCTCGGTGAAGATGGTCGAGACGATGCGCTGGCCGAAGGCGCTGTAGAGCGCATCGTCCACGGTGCTCGCGGTGATCGACAGCCGCGCCGCGGTGTCGCGGTTCACGTTCACGAAGGCCGCGAGGCCCTGCGCGCCGGCGTCGCTGCTCACGTTGCGCACCTTGCCCGACTCCTGCAGCTTCGCCACGAGCTTCTTCATCCACTCGGTGACGGCCGCGCTGTCGACGCCCTCGAGCGACATGCGGTACTCGGTGGGGCCGGTCTCGGCGTCGATGGTCAGGTCCTGCGTAGGTTGCAGGTAGAGAGTGACGCCCGCCACCTGCCGCACGCGCTCGCGCAGGCGGTCCATCACCTCCTGCTGGCTGTCGCGGCTTTTCGTCAGGTTGATGAGCATGCTGCCGGTGTGCAGCATGGTGTTGTTGGCGGCGTCCACGCCGACGAAGGAACTGAGGTTCTCGACCGCCGGGTCTTCCAGGATGGCCTGCGCCGCCTGCAGCTGCAGCTGCGACATGCGGTCGAAGGACACGTCCTGCGCGGCCTGCACGCGAGCCTGGAGCTGGCCGGTGTCCTGCGTGGGAAACAGGCCCTTCGGAATCGAGAGGTAGAGCACCACCGTCAACACCAGCGTCAGCAGCGCGACCAGCAGCGTGAGCGCCTGGTGATCGATCACCCAGTGCAGCGAGCGGTCGTAGCGCACCATCACGCCGCTGAAGAAGCGCTGGGCGCGGGCGCCGAAGCCCTTGTCGGAGACCTGCTTCTTCTGCTCGTGCTTGAGCCAGCGCGCCGACATCATCGGCACCAGCGTGAGCGACACCACGGCGGAGATCAGGATGGTGATGGCCAGCGTCACCGCGAACTCGCGGAACAGGCGGCCCACCACGTCGCCCATGAAGAGCAGCGGAATCAGCACCGCAATGAGCGACACGGTCAGCGAGATGATGGTGAAGCCGATCTGCGTCGCGCCCTTGAACGCTGCCTGCAGGGGCTTCTCGCCCTCCTCGATGTAGCGCGCGATGTTCTCGATCATCACGATCGCGTCGTCCACCACGAAGCCGGTGGCGATGGTCAGCGCCATCAGGCTCAGGTTGTTGAGGCTGTAGCCCAGCAGGTACATCAGCCCGAAGGTGCCGATCAGCGAGATGGGCACCGCGACACTGGCGATGACGGTGGCGCGCAGGCTGCCCAGGAAGGCGAAGATCACCAGCACCACGAGCACCACGGCCAGCACCAGTTCCATCTCGACGTGCTCCACCGAGGCGCGGATGCCGGCCGTGCGGTCGCTCAGCACCTCGATCTTCAGCCCGGCGGGCAGGCCGGCCTGCAGCTCGGGCAGCTGCTTCTTGATGGCGTCGACGGTGGCGATCACGTTGGCGCCCGGCTGGCGCTGCACGTTCATGATGATCGCGGGCGACAGCTTGTTGGTGCCGTCGGCCTTGTTGCCGGCCCAGGCGGCGAGCTGGTTGTTCTCCGCGCTGTTGACCACCTGCGCCACGTCGACCATGCGGATCGGCGCGCCGTTCTTGTACGAGACGATCAGGTTCTTGTAGTCGTCGACCGTCATCAGCTGGTCGTTCGAGTTGATCGTGTAGGCCCGCTTCGGTCCGTCGAAGCTGCCCTTGGCGCCGTTGGAGTTGGCCGCCGAGATGGCCGTGCGCAGCGTGTCCAGCCCGATGCCGTTGGCCGCCAGCGCCTGGGTGTTGGCCTGGATGCGCATCGCCGGGCGCTGCCCGCCGCTGAGCGACACCAGCCCCACGCCCGAGACCTGGCTGATCTTCTGCGCGAGCCGGGTGTTGACCAGGTTCTGCACGTCGGTGAGCGGCAGCGTGTCGGAGGTGATGGAAAGCGTGAGCACCGGCGCGTCTGCCGGATTGACCTTGGCGTACACCGGCGGCGCCGGCAGGTCGGCCGGCAGCAGCGAGCCGCCGGCGTTGATGGCGGCCTGCACTTCCTGCTCGGCCACGTCGAGCGTGAGGCCCAGCGAGAACTGCAGCGTGATGATCGACACGCCCGCGGCGCTGGTCGAGCTCATGCGGTCGAGCCCCGACATCTGGCCGAACTGGCGTTCCAGCGGCGCGGTGACGGTGTTGCTCATGACCTCGGGGCTGCCCCCGGGGTAGAGCGTCTGGACCTGGATGGTCGGGTAGTCGACCTGCGGCAATGCCGACAGCGGCAGGAAGCGGAACGCCACCAGGCCGGCCAGCACGATGGCGACCATCAGCAGCGAGGTCGCCACCGGCCGGAGGATGAACGGACGTGACGGACTCACCGGGAAGCCTCCGCGCGATTGCGTTCAGCGCCGCTCGTCATGGGCCGCGCCTGCCCTGCCCGCCTTCGCCGCGGCCTTCGGACATGCGCTGCCAGCGCTCCAGCGCCGCCGGGTCGCCGCGGTCCAGCGCTTCCAGGAAGCGCTTGCGGCGTTCGAGCTGTTCGGGGTTGTCCTTGGCCGAATCGAGCATGCGCTGGCGCTGCTCGGCGGTCGGGAGCTTTGCGGGGGCCGGGGCTGGTTCGGCCGGGGCCTGAGCCGCCGGCGCCGCCGGGGCGGCAGGAGCCGTTGCCGCCGACGGAGCAGCCGGGGCAGCCGGCGTAGCGCCAGGTGCCGCGGGAGCCGCCGGGGCCTGGCCCGGTGCCTCGCCCTTCGACCCCGCCGTACCGTTGGCACCGCCGGCGCCGCCGTGTCGGCGCCCGCCGCGCGCACCGCCGGCGGGTGCCGACGCCGCGCCGGCCGGCCGGTCGACCTGGGTCTGCACCCGCGCGCCGTCCTTCAGCCGGTCGCCGCCTTCGGTCACGACCTGCTCGCCGGCCTTCAGGCCGGACATGATCGCCACGTTGTCCACGCTCGATTCGCCGCGCGTCACCGGACGCTGGGACACCGTGCTGTCGTCGTTCAGCACGTATACGTAGTCGCCGTTGGGCCCGTGGCGCAGCGCCGTGACGGGCACGACCACCGCGCTGTTCACGGTGCGCAGCAGCAGCCGCAGGTTGACGAACTGGTTCGGGAACAGCGCGTTGTCGGCATTGGCGAAACGGGCCTTGGCCTTCACGGTGCCGGTGGCGGTGTCGACCATGTTGTCGAGCGTGGAGAAGGTGCCGTTCGCCAGCCGCCGCGTGCGCGTGCGGTCGAAGGCGGTGGCGTCGAGCTTCGCGCCCTGGCCCAGGCGCTCCTGCACCTCGGGCACGCGGTCCTGCGGAATGGCGAATTCGACGTCGATGGGCGCGATCTGCGTGATGGTCGCCACGCCGTTGGTGGTGCCCGTGGAGATGTAGTTGCCCGCGTCCACCGGCCGCAGGCCGATGCGGCCGCTGGCCGGCGCGGTGATGCGGCTCCAGGCGAGGTTGAGCTTCGCGGTGTTCTCGTTGGCGCGGTCGATGGCCACCGTGCCCTCGAGCTGCTTGACCAGCGCGGCCTGGGTGTCCACGTCCTGCCGGGCGATGGAGTCCTGCCCCAGCAGGGTCTGGTAGCGCTGCAGCGTGACGCGCGCCGCCGCGAGCTGCGCCTCGTCGCGCTGCCGGGCGCCGGAGGCCTGGTCCAGCGCATTCTGGAAAGGCTGCGGGTCGATGGTGGCCAGCACGTCGCCCTTCTTGACCATCTGCCCTTCCTGGAAGAGCACGGAGGTGAGCACGCCCGACACCTGCGGCTGGACGACCACGTTGGCCAGCGGCGTGACGGTGCCCAGCGCCTCCAGCTGCACCGGAATGTCGGCCTGTCGGGCCGTGGCGATGCCGACGGTGCTGGAAGCCGCTCCGCCGCCGCCGCGTCCGGGGCCCCCGGGACCGCCAGGGCCGCCCGGACCTCCGGGACCGCCCTGCCGGCCTCCGCCGGGGAAGCCCCCGGGACCGGCCGCGGGCGTCTTCGAGCGCTGGATCAGGTACCAGGCGCTGCCGCCGAGCACCACGAGCAGCAGCAGGGTCAGCAGGCCGCCCACCCAGCGGCGCCTGCGCACTGTCGGATGTGTCGGAGACACGGTGGAAGGCAGCGGCTCGGTCGGTTTTTCTTGTTCCATGGACGGTGCGTGCGAAAGGTGCGGAAAGCGAACCAGCGTAGTACAGCGCGGAATGGTAGCCCCGCTCTTTGCTGCCCCGTAAAGGGGCGGTAAAGCTGTTCACCAGGCCTGCGCAATTCGCGCCGCCGGGCTGCAATTCGCGCCGCGTGCATGCATTCCGTCGCATGCCGATGGCGGCTGCGGGCGGGCGCCGGCACAGTCTGCTCCATCGATTCCAGTCCCCTTTCAGGATTCCTTCACCTTCCACGGAGTGCCGCCATGCTGATGCAGATCATCCTTCACACGCCCAAGTGGGTCTTCGCCGTGTTCTTCCTGCTGCTGTGGCTCGGCGCCCGGCAACTGCTCACCAACGAGGTGAGCCTGACCCGCGTGACGCTGATGCCCGTCGCCATGGGCGGCCTGTCGGTCTACGGCGTGGTTTCGGTCTTCGGCGACTCCTTCGGCGCCCTGCTCGGCTGGGCTGCCGCCGCGGCCGTGATGGCGGCACTGGTGCTGCAGCGCCCGCTGCCAGCCGCCACCCGCTACGACGCGGCCGCGCGCCAGTTCCAGGTGGCCGGCAGCCCGGTGCCGCTCATGCTCATGATGGGCATCTTCCTGACCAAGTACGTGGTCGGCGCCACGCTGGCCATGCACCCCGAAATGCGCCACCAGCCCGTCCTCGCCCTCGCGGTGCCCGTGCTCTACGGCGCTTTCACCGGTGTCTTCGTGGCCCGCGCCGTACGGCTGTGGAAGCTGGCCATCCGCACTGACGCTATGTCGGCCGCCGCCTGCGCCGCCTAATATTCCCGAGCCACGACTTCCCGGACCGCCGCCATGAACGCGCTCTTGCTGATCCTCAAGATCTCCGTCACGGTGGTGCTCGTCGCCTCCATCGCCGAGGCGCTGGTGCTGTCGTGGCGCAACGGCTGGCGCAGCTACGACTGGAAGGCCGCCGGCGTCTCGGTGTTCGACTTCCTGGTGCGCGAATACCCCCTGCGCTGGCTGCTGCCGCTGGCCTTCTGGACCGGGGCGATGGACTGGTTCTACGCCCACCGCCTCTTCACCCTGCCGATGGACCACTGGACCGGCTGGGCCGCCTGCTTCATCGGCCAGGAGTTCTGCTACTACTGGTATCACCGCGCGGCGCACCGGGTGCGCTGGTTCTGGTGCACCCACGCCATCCACCACTCGCCGAACCAGCTGAACCTGTCGGCCGCCTACCGCTTCGGCTGGACCGGCCGCCTCACCGGCACCCTGGCCTTCTTCATGCTGGCGCCGCTGCTGGGCATGCCGCCCCGAGTGATCCTGCTGATGCTCACGCTGAACCTGCTGTACCAGTTCTGGATCCACGCGACCTGGATCCCGCGCCTTGGCCCGCTCGAATGGGTGCTGAACACCCCCTCGGCCCACCGCGTGCACCACGCCTCGAACCTGGAATACCTGGACGGCAACTACGGCGGCGTGCTGATCGTGTTCGACCGCCTGTTCGGCACCTACATTCCCGAGCGCGCCGACCTGCCCTGCCGCTACGGGCTGGTCAACCCGGTCACCACGCACAACATCCTGGAGATCGAGTTCGGCCAGTGGCGCGCGCTCTTTCGCGACCTCGCCTCGGCCCGCTCGGTACGCGCCTTCGTCGGCTACCTCGTGAAGCCGCCGGGGTGGAAGCCCGACGGCCCCGGCGACACCACCGAGGAGCTGCGCCAGCGCGCGGCCCTGCAGGCGGTGCCGGCCGGGCAGCCGGCCGTCGCCTCCGATTTCCTTCCTGTCCAATACAAGGAACTGTCATGACTTCCTACGCATCCTCCGATTCCTCCCGCTCCGACATCGAGCGCCTCGCCCGCCGCCGCGCCGGCGCCAAGATGGGCTGGTGCATCCACGCCTTCGTCTACGTGCTGGTCAACGTCGGCCTCGTCACTATCTCGGCCGCCAACGGCCGCAGCTGGGCCATGTACCCGCTCATGGGCTGGGGCCTGGGCCTGCTGATCCATGGCGCCGTGGTCTGGTTCATCGCTCCCGGCGGTGGCTTCTACGACCGGCTGGTGGAGCGCGAACGCCGCGCGCTGGGGGGCCGGGACCGGGGATGAGCTCTACGCCGCCAGGCCGTTTCCGCGCGGAAAACATCCGGGACATGCTGCGGCATGGCCTGATCACCGCCGTCTTCTGCTGCCTCATCGCCATCGCAATGACCATCACCGGCGGCGAGAACTGGGCCGGTCATCTGGTCTATTCGCTGGCGATCGGGATGGTCAGTTGGCTGTTCATCGACACGGGGCGGCTCCTGCTCAGCGGGGCCAGTGAAACCCACTGGCCGAACTGGCCCTGGGGCTTCATGCTGATCGCGCTGGGCGTGGCCGTCGGCTTCCTCGTCGGCAACCTCATCGGCGACGCCGTGTTCGGCGCTCCCCGGTTCGACTTCCTCGACATCAGGGGCCACAAGCTGGCCACCGGCGTCACGATCACCATCATCGCGACCGTCGGCATGTGCTTCTTCTTCTACAGCCTCGGCAAGAGCAAGCACATGCAGAGCCAGATCGAGCTGGCCCAGCGCAACGCCACCGAGGCGCGGCTGAAGCTGCTCGAGACGCAGCTGGAGCCGCACATGCTCTTCAACACGCTGGCCAACCTGCGGGTGCTGATCACCGTCGACCCGCCGCGCGCCGTGGCCATGCTCGACCGGCTCAACAGCTACCTGCGCATGACGCTGAGCGGCTCGCGCGCGCTCTCGCATCCGCTGTCGGCCGAATTCGAGCGGCTGGGCGACTACCTGGAGCTGATGTCGGTGCGCATGGGTGCGCGCCTGCGCTACACGCTCGACCTGCCGCAGGAGCTGCGCGACGCGCCAGTGCCGCCGCTGCTGCTGCAGCCGCTGGTGGAGAACAGCATCCGCCACGGCCTGGAGCCGAAGGTGGAAGGCGGAGAGATCGTCGTGCGTGCGCGCACGGAAGCCGGCCAGCTGGTGATCGAGGTGAACGACACCGGTGTGGGCCTCGGCGCGGCGCCGCCCTCGGAAGGCAGCGGCTTCGGGCTGGAGCAGGTGCGCGAGCGGCTCGCCACCGTCTACGGCGCACAGGGCCGCATGAGCATCGGGCCCTCGCCTTCCGGCGGTACCAGCACCACGCTGAGCTTTCCGGCATCCGCCTGAATGCGAACACCCCACGGAACAACAACGACAAGATGACCAACCCTACCGCCCTCATCGCAGAAGACGAGCCCCTGCTCGCGCAGGCCCTCAAGGCCGAACTGGCCTCCGCATGGCCCGAGCTGCAGATCGTCGCCATGGCAGGCGACGGCCGCAGCGCGGTGCGCGAGGCCCTGCGGCTGCTGCCCCAGGTGCTGTTCTTCGATATCCGCATGCCCGGCCTCGACGGCCTCGGCGCCGCCGCCGAACTGGCCGATTGCTGGCCCGCCGACGAAGCGCCCATGCCGCAGCTGGTGTTCGTGACGGCCTACGACGAATACGCCGCCCGCGCCTTCGAGGCCCAGGCCATCGACTACGTGCTCAAGCCGGTGCAGCCCGAGCGCCTGCGCAAGACCGTGGGCCGGCTGCAGCAGGCGCTGACAGCCAGGCAGCCGGCGCCCTCCACGCCGGCCCTGGCCGACGCGGCGCTGGAGCAGACGCTCGCCCAGTGGCGCCAGGTGCTGGGCGCGGCAGGAGCCGGAGCGGCCTCGGCCACGCCCGCTCCGCTGCGCATGATCGCCGCGAGCGACGCCGGCGGCAGCACCGTGCGCATGGTGCCGATCGACGAAGTGCTGTATTTCGAGGCCGCCGACAAATACCTGCGCGTGCTGACCGCCACGCACGAATACCTGATCCGCACGCCGCTGAAGCAACTGCTGCCCCAGCTCGACGCCGACACCTTCTGGCAGGTGCATCGGGCGGTGGTGGTGCGCAGCTCGGCCATCGAATCGGTGCACCGCGACGAGGCCGGCAAGCTGCACCTGATGCTGCGCGGGCGGGCCGAGAAGATTCCGGTCAGCCGGCTGTACGCCCATCTTTTTCGCGCCATGTGAAATCGGGCAGGCGAGCGCCCAAAGAAAAAGCCGGCCCTTTCGGGGCCGGCTTTTTTCATTCAGTCACGAATGCCGTTGCGTTTTAGCGCCAGTGGCCGTGGCCATGACCGCGGTAGTAGCCGCGACCGTAGTAGCGCGGGCCGTAATAGGCCGGCGGGCCGTAGTAGACCGGGGCCGGACGGTAATACACCGGCGGCGGGCGGTAGTAGACCGGCGGCGGCGGTGCGTAATAGACGGGGGCCGGCGGCACGTAGACCGGGGCCGGGTAGTAGGCCGGGCTGCCCACGCCCACTGCCACGCCTGGAACGCCGACGCCGATCGACCAGCTCACGTCGCTGCGGGCGCTGGCCGAAGTGGCGGCGAACAATGCACCGGCTGCCACGGCGCCTGCGGCGGCCCACTTGAAAAAGGTTGAACGTGTGAAGCTCATGATCCTGCACTCCTTGTTTGGTCGGGCTGCGTTCGGGTCTGAACCGCCCATGTGATGTATTGAACGCGGCAAATGCAAAGAGGGTGCACTCGGCATTGTGAAGAAAGTTGCCAAAGGTAACCCATAAGGGGTGACCCCTAAAATGCAACGATGACCTCCCCGACCGACAAAAACGGTACCAAAACGACCGCCGCTCCGAGCAATTTCCTGCGCCACGTGATCGAGAACGACCTCGCACAGGGTGCCTATTCTGGCCGCAAGTGGGGCGGATCGCCCGGCAACGCCGCTCATCATGCGCAGGGCATGGCCGACCCGGCCAAGGTGCGCATGCGCTTTCCGCCCGAGCCCAACGGCTACCTGCACATCGGCCACGCCAAGAGCATCTGGCTCAACTTCGAGCTGGCCAAGGAATACGGCGGCGTGAGCCACCTGCGCTTCGACGACACCAACCCCGAGAAGGAAGACCAGGAATACGTCGACTCCATCCGCGATGCGGTGAAGTGGCTCGGCTACGAGACCTACCTGGCCGACCGCCCCAGCGCCCCCGGCACGCTGCAGCCGCACGAGTACTTCGCCAGCAACTACTTCGACTTCATGTACGAAGCCGCCGAATACCTCATCGGCGCCGGCCTGGCCTACGTCGACGAGCAGACCGCCGATGAAGTGCGCGCGAACCGCGGCGACTTCAACACGCCCGGCACCGACAGCCCCTTCCGCACCCGCACGCCCGAGGAAAACCTCGCGCGCTTCCGTGCCATGCGCGACGGCCAGGTAGCCGACGGCGCCGCCATCCTGCGCGCCAAGATCGACATGGCCAGCACCAACATCAACATGCGCGACCCCGCGCTGTACCGCGTGCGCCGGGCCCACCACCACAACACGGGCGACAAGTGGTGCATCTACCCGATGTACACCTACGCGCACCCCATCGAGGACGCGCTGGAGCAGATCACCCACAGCATCTGCACGCTGGAGTTCGAAGACCAGCGCCCCTTCTACGACTGGCTGCTCGACCGCCTCGCCGAGGGCGGCCTCATCGCCAGCCCGCACCCGCGCCAGTACGAATTCGCGCGCCTGAACGTGACGCACGTGCTCACCAGCAAGCGCAAGCTGCGCCAGCTGGTCGAAGAAAAATACGTCGACGGCTGGGACGACCCCCGCATGCCCACCATTGCCGGCCTGCGACGCCGCGGCTACACGCCCGAGGCGCTGCGCCTGTTCTGCGAACGCAGCGGCACCACCAAGTCGGGCGGCTGGATCGACTACGCCAGCCTCGAGGCCGCGCTGCGCGACACCCTCGACCCCGTCGCCCCGCGCGCCATGGCCGTGCTCGACCCGGTCAAGCTGGTCATCACCAACTGGGGCGAGCTGATGGGCGGTGACGACGCGCTCGACTCGTGCTCGGCCCCGGTGCACCCGCACCACCCCGAGATGGGCCAGCGCCACTTCAAGCTCGGCCGCGAAGTCTGGATCGAGCGTACCGACTACGAGGAAGTGCAGCCCAAGGGCTTCTTCCGCCTGTTCCCCGGCAACAAGGTGCGGCTGAAGTACGGCCACGTCATCGAATGCATCGGCGGCACCAAGGACGCCGATGGCAAGCTGGTCGAAGTGCAGGCCAGGCTGGTGCCCGACACCAAGAGCGGCACGCCCGGCGCCGACGCGATCAAGGTGAAGGGCAACATCACCTGGGTGGCGGCCGCCGACGCGGTGCAGGCCGAAGTGCGTCTCTACGAGCGCCTGTTCGCCGAAGCCCACCCGGGCAGCGGCGAACTGCTGGAAGAGCTGAACAAGCAGAGCCTGGAAGTGTGCTCGGCCTTCGTCGAGCCCTCGCTGGCCAAGGCGGAGCCCGGCGTCGGCATCCAGTTCGAGCGGCACGGCTACTTCGTGCTCGACGCGAAGGCCAGCGGCATCGTCGGCAAGCCGGTGTTCAACCGCGCGGCCGGCATGCGGGACAGCTGGGGCAAGTAAGCCCCACCCGCTGTCCCTCTGTCTCTATTCGGGCCGCTTGTAGACCACCCCGATCACCGCGCTGTTCTCGTCGGTGGTGCACACGGCGGATCGTCCCTGCGGCCCGACCTTCAGGTTGATCGTGTAGACGCCGTCGCGCGGCGTCGTGCCCTTGTCGGCGACGATGCTGCCCGGCGGCACCCTGAGTTCGCGCGCGGCCGCGGTCACGCAGTTCTTCACGCTGGCCTCGGGCGCGCCGCCCACGCGGATGCCCGGGCTGTTGCATGCCGCCAGCAGAAGGCCGGCGATCGCCGCCGTGCACGCTAGTTGGATGGAGCTTCGCATCGTCGTCATACCGGATTCCCCTGTGTCATGAACCAGTCGATTGGAGCCGCCGCAGCCTCCGGAGGTTGCAGGACAGACCCGGGCTATCCTGTCGGCACATGAATCGTCCGAGCCCTTCTTCTCGTTCATCTTCTTCCTCCCGGCTGATCCGCTTCAACAAGCCTTACGGCGTGCTCAGCCAGTTCACGCCCGAGGGCCGCTGGCGCGGCCTGAAGGAGTTCATCGACATTCCGGGCGTCTACGTCGCCGGCCGGCTCGACGCCGACAGCGAGGGGCTTCTGCTGCTCACCGATGACGGCAAGCTGCAGGCCCGCATCGCCGATCCGCGCTTCAAGATGGAGAAGATCTACTGGGTGCAGGTCGAAGGCGAGCCCGGCGAAGAGGCGCTTGCCTCGCTGCGCAACGGCGTGCAGCTCAACGATGGCCCCACTCTCCCCGCGCGGGCGCGGCTGCTCGACCCGCCACCCGAGGTGTGGGAGCGCCAGCCGCCCATCCGCGAGCGCAAGAGCATTCCCACCGCCTGGATCGAACTGGCGATCCGCGAAGGGCGCAACCGCCAGGTTCGGCGCATGACGGCCGCCGTGGGGCTGCCCACGCTGCGGCTGATCCGCGCCGCGATCGGACCCCACACGATCGACGGCCTGGCGCCCGGAACCTGGCGCGAATAGCGCCGCAACAGACAGACCACACGGCCTTCATCCGAACCATTCACGTCTTCCTCTCATGAAGCAAACGCACTCTTCCTTCCCTGCTCCCGCGAACCTCGATCGACGCAGCGTCATGCTCGGCACCATCGGCCTGCTTGCCGCGCTGCCCGCCGCGCACGCCAGCGCCGCAGCCCAAGCCAAGGCATCGAAGAAGCAACCCGCGCCCGCCCCCGAGGTATGGCCGCGCGCATCGCAGGTGCCGGGCGGCGTGGCCCGCCTGTCGCTGGGCCCGTCGGCGAAGCGGCCCCAGGCCTTCGCGGGCGACATCCCCCTGCTGGTGCTCGGCGACGCCATCGAATGGACCGCGCTGACCGGCATTCCCCTCGCCGCCGAACCCGGCGAGGCCGGCATCACGGTGCGCGCCGAAGGCAAGCCCGAGCGCCAGATCGCCTACACGGTCGCCCCGAAGCAATACCGAGAACAACGCCTCACGGTGGCCCCGCGCACCGTCGACCTGTCGCCCGAGGACGAGGCGCGCTATGTCAAGGAGCGCGACCACCTCACCGGCGTGATGGCCACCCTCACCGACATGCGCCCCGACACCGTGCTGAAGATGCGCGTGCCGGTGCCCGGCCGCCGCTCCAGCTCCTTCGGCCTGCGCCGCGTGTTCAACGGCCAGTCGCGCAATCCGCACAGCGGCATGGACATTGCCGCCGGCACCGGCACGCCGGTGCTCGCGCCGCTGCCCGGCAAGGTGATCGACACGGGAGACTATTTCTTCAACGGCGGCACCGTCTGGCTCGACCACGGCGGCGGCCTGCTGACCATGTATTGCCACCTGAGCCGCATCGACGTGAAGGTCGGCGACGTGATGAAGACGGGCGATCCACTGGCAGCCGTGGGTGCGACCGGACGGGTGACGGGGCCGCACCTGCATTGGTCGGTGATGCTGAACCGGGCGATGGTGGATCCGGCGTTGTTCATTGCGGCCTGACACGGAATCGCCGTGACGATGTCCGCCGCGCCCGCCTTCACCGAAGCCTGCCTCGCCACGTCGCTCCGTCCCGGCAGCCGGCGGACCATCCTCGCCCTGCTCAACGAGCGCATGCACCCAGCGCTGCAGGCCATCGTCGCGGCCGAGGTCGCCTCAGGAAATCGCGTCTGCGACGCCGGCGTCGACTGGCCCGACACCGGTTCGGTACATGTCACGCTCGACAGGCACTTCGACAACCGCCATGCCAGCGCCGAGGCCGTCTTCAGCCTCTGCGACGATCCGCACTACTGGCACGCGGACTACAGCACCGTGGACAAGCCCCGGCACCTGCTGATCTGCTGACTGGCTGGCTGGCTGGCTGACCGACCAGCTTCGCGGCCTGAGGGCCCTGGAGCAGCCAAACATTACACTCGGCCCCATGCGCCCCTCCGAAGCCCTGTCGCTGCATCGTGATCGCATCCGCGAGATCGCACTGAGCCACCATGTGAGCAGTGTGCGAGTGTTCGGTTCAGCATTGCGCGGCGAGGACGATACCGACAGCGACCTCGATCTCCTGGTCGAGCCCACGGCGCAAACCACACTCATGGACATTGGGGCCATCAGGCATGAGCTGAAGAGCCTTCTGGGCATGGAAGTGGACGTACTCACGCCCAACGGCCTGCCTCCCAAGTTTCGCGATCAGGTGCTGCGCGAGGCTGTGCCGGTATGAGCCGAAGAGATCCGCAACGGGTGGCAGATTATCTGGGCCATATCCTGCAAGCGATCGACAGCATCCGCGAATACACGAGCGGCGCTACAGCCGGCAGTTATATGGCCGATCGCAAGACCCAGGACGCGGTGGTGCGCAACCTGGAAGTCATCGGCGAAGCCAGCAACAACATCGTGAAGCACCATGCGGAATTCGCGGCGGCCCACCCTGCTGTTCCATGGCGCTTCGCCTACGAGATGCGCAACGCGCTTTCCCACGGCTACTTCACCATCGATCACACCCTTGTCTGGCAAACCATCCAGCACGATTTGCCGTCGCTTCGCGAGCAGGTCGTGCGGCTGTTGGAAACCTGAGCCCCCTGCGACACTGGCTGGCGCAGGGACGCCGAGTATCAGATCGGCTTGGTCAGGTAAACCGCCTCGCGCCCCACGATCGCGCGCTGCGCCGGCATGAAGATCGTGCAGTCGTCGCACAGCGCGCGAATCTCTTCGTCGCCATTGGTCGCGATCAGCTCGCCCTTGGCGAAGGTCTCGAAGCCGATCAGCGGGCGCACGAAGGCGAAGTCGGGCGACCTGATGACGAAGGTCTGCAGCAGCTGGAAACGCCGCTGCGGCTCGGCCGGCGGGGTGGCCGGGTCCTTGTCGACGAGGCCGAAGTAGGCGAGGAAGTCGTAGGTGACGGCGGTGGCCAGGTCGGAGGCCGAGCGCAGGAAATGCTGGCCGCACTCGACCACCATCGCCACGCCCTTGCCGTCGGGGCCGCCGTGGCTGCCGTACTGGATGAGCGGCGTGCCCGAGCCCAGGCCGTCGGGCATCACGAGGTGCACCGAGGGGCGGCCGATGGCCAGCGCGACCTTGGCGTTGCGCTCGAAGCCCGGGTACACCCAGAAAGGCACGACGGGCTGGCTGGTCGAGTGGATGTCGAGGATGTGGTCTGCCGCCTCGACCACCGGGCGCAGGATGCGCGCGCGGCTGAGTTCGGGGCTGTCCTCGGTGCCGTCGAGCCATTCGGGCGACCAGATGCGGTTGAGGTTGTGCACGAGCTGCCGGCTGTCGAAGGGCAGTGCCTCGTTGAAGGATTCGTACGCGGCCACGTTGGCGAAGCTCACGGTGAGCGTGCCGATCTTCGGGCGCACATTGTTGTCGAGCAGGTGCGTGGCGGCCGTCATGCCGCAGATCTCGTTGCCGTGCGTGAGCGCGTTGATCAGCACGTGCGGGCCGGGCTTGCCGGACTCGAAGCGGTGCACGTAGTCGACGCCCACGTTGCCCTTGCGGTAGGCGGAAAGATCGCGCGGGAGGACTTCGAGGGCGGGGGGAGCTTGGGTCATGGGGCGAATGGTTGAAGCGAAGCGACCGGCAAGTTTGCTACAGGGCGCGCGTTCGCGCCCGCCCGCGCGGCAACACCGGCGCGCGACGCTCAACCTTCACCCCGGGCCGGCTACCGGATCTGCTGGTAGTCCACCGGCACCCAGACGTAGCCCTTGCCCTCGGCCCGCACGTGGCCCAGCCCCGGGAACGGCAGGTGCGCGCTGCCCACCAGGTAGCGGCCCTTGGCCGCATCGGCGTACGCCTTCTTGCGCTCGGCCGCCGCCGGCTTGGAGTCGACGTCGAAGGAAATGGTGATCTGCGGCTGCGCGAACTGCACCGCGGCCACGTGCATCAGGTCGCCCCACAACACCAGCTTCTGGCCCTTGGACTCGACGACGTAGATGTTGTGGCCGGGCGTGTGGCCGTGGGCGGGCACGGCCCTGATGCCGGGCGCCAGCTCGGTGCCGCCCTTCATGCCCTTGAACTTGCCGGCTTCCACGTAGGGGTTCAGCGAGGCCATCGCGCCCTGGAAGAAGCCCTTCATCTCGGCCGAGGCCTTCTCCAGGTTGACCTTGTTCAGCCAGAAGTCGGCGTCTTCCTGTCCGGCGTGGATGGTGGCGTTGGGGAACACCAGCTTGCCGTCCTGCACCAGGCCACCGACGTGGTCGCCGTGCATGTGGGTGATGAGCACGTCGTCGACCTGGTCGGGCTGGTAGCCCGCTGCCTTGAGGTTGGCCTGCAGGTTGCCGAGCGTGGGGCCGAAGAGGCCGCCGGCGCCGGTGTCGACCAGCACGAGCTTGCTGCCGGTGTTGATGAGGTAGCCGTTCACCGAAGTGGGCACGGCGTCCTTCTCGAAGCCCCGGTCGAGCAGCTTGCCGACCTGTTCCTGGGTGGTGTTGGTGAGCAGCTTCTTGGGTTCGAGGTCGAGGGTGCCGTCGAAGAGCGCCGTCACCTCGAAGTCGCCGAGCATCATGCGGTAGAAGCCCGGCGCCTGGGTCTTGACCTGCGGCGCGCCGGCCAGCGCCGTGGAAGAAAACGAAAGCATCAGCAGGCTGCCGGCCAGCGCGGCGATGCCCTGGCGCAGCCAGCGAGCGGGTGTTGTTGTCATGGTTCGGCTCCTCGGTGGTTTGAAGGGGCGCCGAGAATAGCCGAGGCAGGCCGGCCCTGCTGGGCGCCTGCCTACCAGTTGACCTCACGCTCCGGCGTGGCCGAGATGTGGTGGATCGACAGGTCGGCGCCGTCGTATTCCTCCTCCTGCGACAGCCGCAGTCCCGCCACCGCCTTCAGCGCGCCGTACACCGCCGCACCGGCCAGCGCCGCCCAGGCCACGCCCATGACGGTGCCGATGAGCTGCGCCCACACGTTCACGCCGCCGATGCCGCCCAGCGCCTGCGTGCCGAAGATGCCGGCCGCGATGCCGCCCCAGGTGCCGCACAGGCCGTGCAACGGCCACACGCCCAGCACGTCGTCGATCTTCCATTTGTTCTGCGTGAGCGTGAACAGCTTGACGAAGATGCCGCCCGCCACGCCGCCCACCACCAGCGCGCCCAGCGGGTGCATCAGGTCGGAGCCGGCGCACACGGCCACGAGGCCGGCGAGCGGGCCGTTGTAGACGAAGCCGGGGTCGTTCTTGCCCATGGCCAGCGCCACCAGCGTGCCGCCAACCATCGCCATCAGCGAGTTGACGGCTACCAGGCCGGAGATCTTGTCGATGCTCTGCGCGCTCATCACGTTGAAGCCGAACCAGCCCACGCACAGCACCCAGGCGCCGAGCGCGAGAAAAGGAATGTTCGACGGCGGATGCGCGCTCAGCGAGCCGTCGCCCCTGTAGCGGTTGCGCCGCGCGCCCAGCAGCACCACCGCCGGCAGCGCCAGCCAGCCGCCCACCGCGTGCACCACCACCGAGCCCGCGAAGTCGTGGAACTCGTGGCCGGTGAGCGAGGCGATCCATTCCTGGATGCCGAAGTGCTTGTTCCAGGCGATGCCCTCGAAGAGCGGATAGACGAAGCCGACGATCACCGCCGTGGCGATCAGCTGCGGCCAGAACTTGGCGCGCTCGGCGATGCCGCCCGAGATGATGGCCGGAATGGCCGCGGCGAAGGTCAGCAGGAAGAAGAACTTCACGAGCTCGTAGCCGCTCTTTGCCGACAGTTCGGTGGCGCTCACGAAGAAATGCGTGCCGTAGGCCACGCCGTAGCCCACCAGGAAATACACGATGGTCGAGACCGAGAAGTCGACCAGGATCTTCACCAGCGCATTGACCTGGTTCTTCTTGCGCACGGTGCCCAGTTCGAGAAAGGCAAAGCCGGCGTGCATGGCCAGGACCATGATGGCGCCGAGAAGGATGAACAGCGCATCTGCGCCCTGTTTGAGTGCGTCCATTGGAGCTTCTTGCGGATTTTTGGTTTGAATTGGTGCGCCGCACCCGAATCAACCAGTGCGGCCGGCCAATGAAGCAAAAATGGTGCCAAAAAGCTCTCTGATGGTGCGAAATGAACCAATAGCGGGCCAATCACGGCCCGTCACGCACCGGATCAGGCCGCGCCGATGCCCGTGCGCAGGGCGTCCCGGTAGCGGCGGCTGCACGGCACGGTGGTGCCGTCGTGCATGTGCAGCCGGGCGTCGCCGCCGTCCAGCGGCTCGATTTCCTTGATGCGCCCCAGGTTCACCGCATGGCTGCGGTGCACGCGCGCGAAGAGCGCGGGGTCGAGCTGGGTCAGGAAGTCGGTCAGCGTGGAGCGCAGCAGGTAGTCGTGGCCGTTGACGTGCAGGCCGACGTAGTTGCCCTCGGCCTGGAGCCAGTCGATGTCGGTGGCGGCGATGAGGAATTCGCGGCGCAGCTTGCGCACCAGGAAGCGCTCGGGGCGCGCGGGCGGCGGTGGTGGTGATGGCGGCGGCTGGGGTGTTTCCGGCACCGGGGGTTCGAAACCCACCGGTTCCGCCAAAGCCGGAGCCGGGGCCGGAGGCGGCATCGCCACGCCCTCCTCCGGCGCGTCGAGCACCCGCGCCTCGCCCTGCAGGCGCAGCAGGAACAGCCGGTAGGCCCAGATGCCGAAGACGATGCTCACGTACCCCCGCACGTCCTTCAGGTACTCGTAGCTCCACTGGCCGGCCCAGCCCCAGAAGTCGTAGCGCTCCCCCGCCATGGCATAGACCAGCGCCCGCAGCCCGAACATGCCGACCACGTGGGCTACGCTGAACACCACGCTCGCCACCAGGTGCAAGCCCAGGAAGCGCGGCAGATGGGTGCGCGCCAGCGGCGACAGCCGGCGCTCGACGGCCGCCAGCACGGGCACCAGCAGCAGCAACACCAGGTGGCTCGACCCTTCCCAGGTCGCGACCTCCCAGTTGGGCCGGGGCACGGCCCGGGTGCGCATGTCGACGATCGCCACCATCGTGCTGAACACGGCGTGAAGGCTCATCAGCACGATCCAGAAAGCCACCTCCAGCGGCCGGCGGATCGGTGCGTAGCGCTCGTACAGATTCTTGCGGGGGTCTCCCATGCGGGGAATTCTCGCGAAAACAGGCCCCCGGGCCGGCTTTTTCGCCCCGGATTTCGTCCCCGCAGGCCACCGCTCGTCACAAAGCCGGGGCGATCCGTCCCCTGGCCGCGCCATGCGGAGGCGGCCGGGCCGAGCATGGCGGCCTTCCCGCTTCGAGGAACCGTTCATGACCGCCGACCCCACCCCGCCCGACCACCGCCGCCACGACATCGACGCCCTGCGCGCGCTGGCCTTCCTCTTCGTCATCCTCTATCACGTGGGCATGTACTACGTGGCCGACTGGCCCTGGCACCTCAAGAGCCCGCACGCGGCCGAGTGGCTGCAATGGCCGATGCGCGTCCTGAACCTGTGGCGCATGGACCTGGTCTTCCTGATCTCGGGCGTGTCGCTCGGCTTCCTGAGCCGGGGCCAGGGCACCTGGGGCCTGCTGCGCAGCCGGAGCCTGCGGCTGATGCTGCCGCTCGCCTTCGGCATGGCGGTGGTCGTGCCCTACCAGGCCTACGCGCAGGGCGTGGCCAACGGGCTGGTCGCGCCAGGCTTCGGTGCCTTCCTGCTGCGCTACCTGTCGATGGCCCAGCCCTGGCCGAAGCATGCCTTCGACGGCGCGGAGTTCGGCATCACCTGGAACCACCTCTGGTACCTGCCCTACCTTTTCACCTACACGGCGCTGGTCGCGCTGACGCTGCCGCTGTGGAAATCCGCCGCCGGCCAATGGGTGCGCCGCACCTTCAACGGCCTGCGCGGCTGGAAGCTGCTGCTGTTGCCGGTGGTGCCGCTGCTGATCTTCACGATGCTGCTGGCCTCACGCTTTCCGGCCACGCACAACCTGGTGCGCGACTTCCACCTGCACAGCCTCTACTTCACGATGTTCCTCTACGGCTACTGGATGGGCGTCGACACCGGCGTGTGGAAGGAACTGGAGCGGCTGCGCCGCGTGTCGCTCGCGCTGGCGGTCGCGGTGATCGCCACCTTCATCGCGCTGCGCGCAGGCGTGAAGGCCCCGCCCTCCGGCCCGCTGATGGACACCCTGCGCGTGCTCTACCTCTGGCTGGCCGTCGCGACCATCCTCGGCCACGGCCATCGCTACCTGAACCGCCCGTGGCCCTGGCTGCGCTGGGCCAACGAGTCGGTGTACCCGTGGTACGTGCTGCACCAGACGCTGATCATCGTCGGCGTGAGCCTGCTGGCGCCGCTCGCGCTCGGCCCGGTGATCGAGCCCGCGCTGCTGGTGGCGCTGACGCTGCTCGGCTGCTGGCTGCTGACGGACGGGCTGATCCGCCGCACCAACCTGCTGCGTCCGCTCTTCGGGCTGAAGCTCAGGCGGCGGCCGCTGGCTTCTTCGGCGCCGAAGCAGGCTCTTCGACCGGAACAAGGATTGCGTTCCCCGTCGCCACGAGCTTGAGCGCATCGGCACCCTCGCCGTCACCCTGCGCATAGAGCTCGGCCACCGCGAACACCTGCTTGCGCCCCGCCTTCACGACCCGCCCGCGCGCCACGAACGCGCGGCCGATGGCGGGCGAGATGCAGTTCACCGAGAAATGCGATGCCAGCACGCGGCCCGCCACGGTGGCGGCCGCGTAGCCGCTCACGGTGTCGAGCATCGCGCCGATCATTCCGGCATGCAGGAAGCCGGCGTACTGGCCCATGTCCTCCTCGCGCCAGTTCATGCGCAGTTCCGCTTCGCCGTTGGCGGCGCTCGTGACTTCGAAGCCGGCCCAGCGGTTGAAGGCGGCGGTCTTGTTGATGGCCTGGATGGTGTCGAGCATGGCTGTGTGTCCTTGTCCTGGGTTGGTGGAAAGACGATGCGGCCACTCTATGAAGCACGCCCGGCATCCGCCGTCGCGCGTGCGACCGGAAACGCCGCGGCGGTTGCATTGGCGACAGCGCCGCCGGGCTGCGTGAAATTTTCTTGACGATGCCTTAACCCCGATCGCCGGGGCCGTCCGTATGAGCTGGGGTCATTCATCACTTCCGCTCCAAAGGCACCCCATGAAAGCATCGACTTCCGCCCTCCTCCGCGCCACTGCCGGCGCCGCCGTCCTGCTGGTCCTGAGCCTCAGCGCCCAGGGGCAGGCGGCAACGCCGCAGGCCCCGGCGGCCGACTCGCGCATCACGCAGGTCAAGGTCTACCCCGGCAGCGCCACGGTGGAGCGCGTGGCCCGCGTCGCGGCCGGCGCGCGATCGGTCACCTTCGCCTGCCTGCCGGCGGGCCTCGACGTGCAGAGCCTGCAGGTGTCGGCCGATGCCTCGGTGCGCATCGGCGAGACCTCGGTGCTCAGCGAGCAGCGCGAACTCTCCGCACGATGCTCGACCAGCCCGCTCGACGGCCGCATCCGCGAACTCGAAGACCAGAAGGCCGCCCTGCAGGCGGAGACCGACGCGCTCGGCATGGTCACCGGCTACCTCAAGGGGCTGGCAGGCGGCAGCGATGCCACTTCAGGCGCTCGCGCACCGATGGACGCGCGCAACCTCGCTGCGATGACCGAGGCAATGCGCCGCGCGGGGCAGGACTCGCTGCTCAAGCAGCACCAGATCCAGCGCAGGCAGGCAGAAATCGACCGCCAGCTCAACCCGTTGCTGGCCGAGCGCACGCGCACCCAGGGCAACGGCGGCCAGGTGACGGCCGTGACTGTGACGCTGGCCGCGGGCGCCGATGCCGACGTGAAGCTCAGCTACCAGGTCAACGGCCCGGGCTGGACGCCCACCTACCGCGCGCTGCTCGACACCACCACGCGCAAGGTGCGCATCGAGCGCCAGGCCCTGGTGGCGCAGGCCACCGGCGAGGACTGGCGCGGCGTGAAGCTGGTGCTTTCCACCGGCCAGCCGCGCCGCGAGACCACCGGCCGCCTGCCCACGGCATGGCGTATCGGCATCGAGCCGCCGCCGCGTCCGGCAGCCGAGATGGCCTACCCCGCCGCGCCTGCAGCGGCCATGGCGCCATCGCCCATCATGGCCAGCAAGTCCATGGACAGCCGCGAGCGCCGGGCGGAGCCGCTGTTCGACGTGAGCGTGTTCGACAACAGCTTCGCCACCGAGTTTTCGGTGCCGCAGGCCATCGACGTGCCCTCCAACGGCCAGCGCGTGACCATGGCGCTGGGCCAGCACGAAGACACGGCCAAGCTCGCCGCGCGCACCAGCCCGCGCGTGGACGCCAGCGCCTTCCTCGTCGCCGAACTCGACCAGCCCGCCGGCGTGTGGCCCGCCGGCCCCATGCAGCTCTACCGCGACGGCGCCTTCGTGGGCAGCGGCCGGTGGAACGCGCCGAGCGATGCGCGCCTGACACTGTCCTTCGGCCGCGACGAACTGGTTCGCGTGCAGGCCGAGCCCGAGCGCGACAACCAGGGCACCGGCGGCTTCGCCGGCTCGCGCGCCGAGCGCAAGGTGCAGCGCGCCTACGTGGTCGAGAACCGCCACCGCACGCCGGTCACGGTGCAGGTGCTCGAGGCCGCCCCGGTGTCCGTCGACGAGAAGGTGCGCGTGGCTTCGGAGTTCTCGCCGCAGCCCGCCGAGCTGGCCTGGAACAAGCAGCCCGGCCTGGCCATGTGGCAGCTCGACCTGGCGGCCGGCCAGACCGCGCGGGTGACGGCCGACTACACCATCGGCTATCCGAAGGACGCGCGCCTGCAGATGCGCTGAGCGGGCACTTTCAGAAGCTCAGAAGTCGAACTTGGCCGATAGCTCGAAGGTACGCCGCGGCGCCAGCAGCACCTGACTGGTCGCGCGGCCGGCCCAAGTGGCGTAGAGCTTGTCGGTCAGGTTGCGCACGCGGAAGCTCAGCAGCACGTTCTGCAAGCGGTAGCTCACCGCCGCATCGAGCGTGGTGAAGCCGTTGATGCGGATCTGGTTGGCGTTGTCGGTGTACATGCGGCCCGTGTGGTTGAGCGAGGCGAAGTACTCGAACTTCGACCCGTCGGGCCGATAGGTGGCGAACAGGTTGGCCACACGCTCGGGCACGTTGGGCGGCGTCTTGCCCACGCGCGAGACGCCGCCGGCCTCGATCAGCGTGTCGTAGCGCGCGTCGAGCGCGGCGAGGTTGCCGGCCAGCGTCCATTCGCGCGTCGGCCGCCACACGGTCGAGAGCTCGATGCCGCGCGAGGACTGGCGCCCGTTGTTCACGGTGTTGCGGGCGTCGTTGGGGTCCCGCGAGAGCACGTTGTCGAGCGCGATCTTGTAGGCGGCGGCCGTCCACTCCAGGTTCGCCTCGGGAATGCTCTGCTTGAAACCCACCTCGGCCTGCTTGCCGCGCGACATCGGAAAAGTCGCGTTCGACGCCGACAGAAGGAACAGCGAATTCACCGGCAGCGTGGCGTTGGTGTACTGCGCATACACGCTCGACTGCGGCGTGATGTCGTACACCGCGCCGATGCGGCCCGAGGTCGAACGGTAGCTGGCGCCGAAGCGCGTGTAGCTGCCCAGGTTCAGGTCGGCGATGCCGCGCTCGACCTCGGTGCGGTCGTGGCGCAGGCCGCCCACCAGCGTGAGGTTGCGCAGCGGCTTCAGGGCGTCTTCCACGAAGACCGAGCTCACCTTCACGTTCGCGCTCGTGTTGGTGCGGTTGCCGGCGCCCGTGCTGAGCGCGGGGTTCTCATTGAACGGCGCGAGGTACGGGTCGAACACCGGCACGCGCAGCAGACTGGCTGTGGCGGCACTGCTGTCGGAGAAGCGGCGCTGGCTGCCGAAGCGCGTCTCGCTGTATTCGCCACCGACGACGAAGCGGTTGTCCATGCCGCCGAGCGTGCCCTTGTGGGTGGCGTCGAAGCGGTTCAGCCAGAAGTCCTGGTCGTGCGTGATCAGCGTCTGGTCGCGCGCGATGTTGGCCGGCGCCACGAACACCGCGCTCTCGGAGTTGCGGAACACGCGGTTCGCCCTGTTGGCCGAGAACTCGTTGCGCCACGACCAGCCGCCGTCGAGCTGGCCCGTGAGGCGCGCGCGCAGCCAGTAGGTTTCCGACGAATTCCTGTCGTCGGGCACGTTGTAGTTGTTGCGGATCAGGCGCCGGTCGATCACGCGGCCGTCGGGCGTGCTGACCACGTTCGTCGGCTGCGTGGCGAAGCTCGCCGGCACCAGCGGTGTGCCCCAATAGGCCTGGTTGTCGTCGCGCAGGTAGTCGAAGGAAAGGTCCAGTTTCACCGAGCCGCCGAAGTCGACCATCAGGCCGCTGGTGAAGTGGTCGATGCGCTCGCCGTTGCGGGCGATGGTGCCGACCTTCGTGTCGTTGCGGCTGTAGTCCAGCCGGTAGGCGCTCGCGTCGCCCAGCGCGCCGCCGAAGCCGAAGGCAGCGCGGGTGGAGCCGTAGCTGCCGTACGAAAGCAACGCCTCCTTGTTCGGGTTGCTGCGGTCGGGCCGCTTGGTCACGAAGTTGACGACGCCGCCGATGGCGCCCTCGCCGTCGATCACCGAGGCCGGGCCCTTCAGCACCTCGATGCGCTCGTAGTTCCAGGTGTCCTGCACGCGGTTGGTCACGCCCGCGCCGGAGCTGCGCACGCCGTCGTAAAGGTACTGCAGGCTGGTGAAGCCGCGCGTGGACAGCGTGGTCGGCGACGACGGCGGACCGCCGCCGGTGAGACCCGTCATGCCGCGCAGCGCCTCGCTGAAGGTGCGCGCGCCGCGCTGCTGGATGGCGTCCTGCGTGAGGATCTCGACCGAGGCCGGCGTCTCGCGCACCGAAAGCCCCAGGCGCGAGGCGGTGCCGCTCGATTCGCCCAGATGCAGGCTGTTGGCATCGCGGCTGCCCTCGACGGTGACGGTGCCGAGCTCCGCGCCCTCCTGCGCGTACGAAGCCTGGAATGCGGTGACGGCGGCCGCCGCCATGGCCGTGCGGATGAACATGGTCATTGGATTGCTTGCTCTGAATTGCAATGAGGAAAGAAAACCGGGGCGCGGCTACGCGACCGAGAAGCGGCGCAGGCGCCACGCGGCCAGGCCGAACAGCAGCAGGCTCGGCACCAGCAGCTGCAGCACGGCGAGCGCGGCCTGTCCGCGCACGAGGCTGGCGGGCTCTTCCTGCCAGGCGAACGCGGGAATGCGATCGAAGTCGGAGGGCGAGAGCGCGTCGCGCGAGTCGATGCGCGCGAAGAAGAAGCGCTTCCATGCCTCGTGGTAGGCGACGGTCTGCGCTTCGAAGCGCGCCTGCCGACGCGTGCCAGTGCCGGCCAGCGCGGTCATGCCCTCGTAGGCCACGGCCGCCGGAGACACCGCGCTGAAGCGGCCCAGCAGCGCCTGCTGCCCGGCCTGCTGCGCGTCGAAGCGGTCGAGCTCGGGCCTGATGGCCTCGTCGACTTCCTTCTCGATCAGGTAGTTGCCCAGCAACCGGCCGGCGATCTCGATCTTGCCCTCGCGCGGCACGAGGATCGCACCGCGGCCGACGTGCTGGTAGTCGGTGCTCATCAGGTCGGCGTGGCGCTTCATCGCCTCGGCGGTCACGATGCGCTGGCGCGTGGCCAGCTCGGTGCGCGAAGGCGCGGGGCTGGCCTGCGTCACGGCCAGGTTCAGCAGCACCGGCGCCACCAGCACGAGCAGCACCCAGGCGATGACCAGCACCATCGCGTTCGTCGCCGATGAGGCACCGAAGGCATTGACCGCCACCACCAGCGCGAACCAGAAGAGCGCGTACGCCCCCACCAGCAGCGCCCACCACCACAGCGTGGCGCCGGGCGAGCCGGCCAGGCCCGCCTGCCGCGCCACCAGCAGCACGGCCACCGGCAGCAGCACAGCGGGGGCCAGCAGCACCGCCGCGCGCACCGTGAGCTTGCCCGCGAGCAGCGTGCGCAGGCGCAGCGGCTGCGACAGCAGCAGGCGCAGCGTGCCGTTCTCGCGCTCGGCCGACAGCAGGTTGTAGCCGAGCGCGAAGATCAGCAGCGGCAACAGGTAGACGATGACGAAAGCCAGGTCGAAGTGCCCGCTCAGCAGATGCCATGGGCTCTCGATGTCGCTCGGGTTCATGAACACCACGCGGCTCTGGCCGGTGACCTTGAACTGGCTCGGGAACAGGTCGCTCTGCCCCAGCGCGACCGGCCCCAGCGGCGCGGTCGGCAGGATCGCGTGATGGCCGCCGTAGCCGCTGGCCATGCGCGACGGGTCGGCCGGGTTCTCGAAGGGCGTGGGCTGCGCGGTGCCGGCGAGGATGTTCTCCAGCAGCACGCGCTGCGCCGCGCGGGCGTCATGGTCGGCCCGGGCGACTGCCGCCTGCGCGCGGTCGCGGCTCGCGGTCTGCAGCAGCCCGTTGCCGAGGGCATAGGCCACCAGCAGCAGGAACAGCGCGCCGACGGCCCACAGGGTGCGCTCGGCGAGCATCAGGCGCCATTCCTGGCGCATCACGGACAGAAGCCGGCGGCCCTGCGGTGGATCGATGGGGAGTGTCATGGTCGTTGTCATGCCTTGCCTGCTTCAGAGCGCGCGCTGGCGCGAGGCGGCGAAGGCGGCAAAGGCCGCCGCCAGCAGCAGGCCGGCGCACAGCACCGCGAAGCTGCGCACCTGGTGGCGCAACGCCCAGCCCGCGTGCGGCAGGTGGTAGTCGAAGGGCGGCACGGTCGCCCACAGGTCGGGCGCGGCCTGGTAGGCGAAATGGCGGTCGCCCAGCGGATCGGCGTGCGCCACGAGGTCTTCGCTCATCAGGTCCTGGATGCGGCGGCGATGCAGTTCGGCCGCGGTGGTGAAGCTGCGGTGGTGCGCGAAGTCGGTGCCCGCCATGCCCATCGAGAAGCTGCGCACGGCGAGGATGGGCAGCAGCAGGCCGCTCCATTCCTGCACCGCCTGCTGCCGCTCCCAGGTGTCCCACAGGCGGCCGTAGTGGCGGTCGTACACGGGGTACGAGGCCTGGTCGTCCAGGCGCAGCGCGATGCCCCACTTGCTCAACGGCACGTCGCGGCCCCAGCGCTCGGTGGAGCCGAAGTTCTTCTTCCAGACGCCGTCGGACACCGTCTTGAGCTCGGCCCCGAGCGCCTGGTTGAACTCCAGCCGCGTCGGGCTCGGAAACCACGCGCGCGACAGCTCCGACAGCACGCGCGGCGCCATCACCGCCTGCGCGATCCACAGCGCCAGCAGCAGCGTGATCGCCATGCGCGAGGTCGACGAGAGGGCCGACACGCCGAGCACCACGAACACGAAGATGCCCAGGTACACGGCATAGCCGAGCGACCAGGCGCCCAGCCGGATCAGAGCGTCCAGCCGCTCGCCCTCTCCCGCGCCGGCGGCCACCGCCACCGCGGCGATAAGCGCGGCCGGCACCAGCAGCGCAGCCAGCGAGCCGGCCAGCGCGAGTGCCTTGCCGCCCAGCAGCCGCAGCGGCGGCACGCCCAGGCTCAGCGTCTGCCGCAGGATGCCCTGTTCGCGCTCGCCCGCGAAGGCGTTGAAGCCCAGCACGATCACCAGCAGGGGCCCGAGCACCTGCAGGATCCAGCCGACCGAGAGATTGCCGAAGCGCTGCAGGCCGGTCGCGTCCTGCGCGGCGTTGAACTTCACTTCGCTCTGGCGGTGCGCCTGCAGCCACACGGTGCTGCCGATGAAGGGATTGATGCCCGCGTCGATCATCGACAGCGCCGCCTCGGGCTTGAAGGCATGCATGCCCTGGTGCGCGGCGTCGTGCGGATGGCGGCGGTCCTGCCGCAGCCAGTCGCGGTAGTCCATGGCCTGCGCGGTGCGCTGCTCGGCCTGCGCGGCGCGCTGGTGCGCCCAGCCCACGGCCAGCGCGGTGAGCAGCAGCACGGCGACCAGTCCGCCGGCCCAGTAGAGGCGCCCGTCGCGCAGGCGCTCGAGGAATTCGCGGCGTGCGATCCAGCTCGTCAGCATGTCAGGCCCTCATGTGCTGCAAGTAAAGGGACTGCAGATCGGTCTTCGCGATCTGCGCCTCGCCGTCCAGGCTCTCGACGAGCCGGCCGCGCTTCATGATCCCGACGCGCGTGGCGGTCTGCTGCGCGTGGAACAGGTCGTGCGTGGTGGTGAGCACGGCCACGCCGCTGTCGGCCGCACTGCGCAACAGGCCCGAGAACTCGCTGGCCGCCTGCGGATCGAGCCCCGAGGTGGGCTCGTCGAGCAGCAGCGCCTTGGCCTGCTTGGCCAGCGCCACCGCGATCCACACCTTCTGGCGCATGCCCTTCGAATACGCGGACACGCGCTTGTCGGCCGCGGCATGGTCGAGCCCCACCTGCGTCATCAGCTCCAGCAGTCGTTCGCGCGGCAGCTCGCGGCCCAGCGCCAGGCCGGCGAAGAAGCGTAGGTTCTCCAGCCCCGAGAGCGGCCCGTACAGCGTGACCTGCTCGGGGATGTAGGCCACGTGCTGCTTGGTGGCCACCGGGTGGCGCACGACGTCGATGCCGTTGATTTCGACCGTGCCGGAACTCGGCTCGACGAAGTTCAGGAACAGGTTGATGGTCGTGGTCTTGCCGGCGCCGTTCGCGCCCAGCAGGCAGTAGATGTCGCCGGCGCGGATGTCGAGGTCGAGGCGGTCGAGCGCGGTGTGCGCGCCGTACTGCTTGGTGAGGCCGATGGCTCGGAGCATGGAAGGGACCCGGTATGAGAAGAAAAAAACGACGAGCGCAGCCGCGCGCCGGCGCATGCGCGCCGAAGCGGTCGTTCAGTGATTGGGAAGCCCGCGGCGCCGGCGATTCAGCCGGGGCGCCGACAAGCGCGTGTGCTCAGCGCTTGTGCCTGTTCTTCGCGCCGCCCTGGCGGGCCTTGAAGCGCGGATTGGACTTGCAGATGACGTAGGTGCGGCCGCGCCGCGTCACCACCTGGCAGTCGCGGTGGCGTTTCTTTGCTTCTTTGAGCGAGGACAGGACTTGCATGGTCGGGATCGGAACCAGAGGATTCGGACCCGCGACTATACGTTATTGAGAATTCATTCTCAATAAATCGAAAGCCGGATGAAAGGCGGCCGGTCAGTGCGCCTTGCCTGCACGCCCCTTGTCGGACGTTGACGCGCCGGCGCACGACGCGCACACGCCGTGCAGCGTCACTTCGTGGCTCTTCACCTGAAAGCCCTTCGGTACCAGGTCGTCCATCGGCCCGGGGCACGAGTGCAGCAGGTACACCTGCCCGCAACTAGAGCAATGGAAGTAGTGATGGTGGTGGTCGGCGTGCTTGGCGCCGTGGCCAGGCTTTCCATGCGCCTCGGGCTTGCACGCCACCTCGTAGCGGGCGGGCTCGCCGGGCAGCTCGACCTTGGCGATCTCGCCGTCCGCCAGCAGCAGCGAGACCTGGCGGTAGACGGTCGAGAGGCTGATCTCGGGAACGATCTCTCGCGCGTGCGCCAGGATCTGGGGAGCGGTGAGGACGCGGCCTGCGTCGCTGAAGGCGGAGAAGACGGCGTTGCGTTGACGCGTGAGACGTTGCATCTGGATTCTGGAGCTGGCTTCGGGGCTGGCTTTGCGGGCGACCGGTCAGCCGATGGTGCGGACCACGTTCCCCTGCGGGTCCCTGATTGTCGTCTTCTGCACCTTCCAGTGCACGGCGCCAAAACCCCGTACCTCGTAGGTACCGGCGACCGGCTTCAGCGTGCGGGCCAGTTCGCGCACGGTGGCGTCGCTCAGTCGCATCACGAGCCTGTCGTCTTCCTCGGAAACGCTGTCGGTCTCGCCATGCTCGAAGACCAGTGCCTTCTCGCGGCTCGCGAAGTGGAAGTCGCGCCCGAAAGGCAGCCGCAGCGGCAGCAGCGCGACCAGCTCGTCGACCTGCCGCGCGCCGAGGGTGATCTCGGTGACGGGCGAGCGCAGCAGCCGCTTGCTCGTCTCCCAGCCGAGCACTTCGGTGAAGAGAAAACCACTGGACGATCCGTCGCGCGCCGCGCCCTCCTCCACGCGCCGGCGAACTTCGGCGTCGTCGAGCAGCGAGGGCCTGGCGAGGTCGGTCACCCACAGCGGCATCGCGGGCAGCAGCGCTTCGAGCAGCTTGCGCGTATCCCATTGCTTGCCGGCGCGCTCCTCGTCTTCCGTGAGGCCGACGACCTGGATGAAGCTCATGCGGCCGTTCGGCGTGTCGATGGCCGGCAGCTCGGGATCGAACACGAAGCCCATCGAGCGGATCAGCGTCTCTTGCTCGAGCGCGATGGGGCCGTTGGCGGTCATCCAGTGACCGTCGTCGAACACGTTGCCGCTCTTGAACACGTAGCGCGCGAGGTTCTGCAGGAAGTTGACGGCCCATGCGGGCGGGTCTTCGTCGTCCGGCTCGCAGGCCAGGCGGAAGCTCAGCTCGAAGCCGTAGCCGCTGGTTTCGGCATCGTTCGATTCCTTGGTGTAGAGCTCGCTGAGCCCGTAGCTCAGGTAGTGCCAGTGCGGCACCGGCTCCATGCGCTTCCACACGCTCACGCCGTCGAGCGGGTCGGGCCCGCCGAGCATCCACTTGATGACCGTGGCGTAGTGCTTCGGCTCCTGGCCCGGGTAGACGCGCTCCAGCGCGGCCGTGATGGCGTCCCAGCCCGGCGAGAGATCTTCGTCGTCGTCGGCGTCCCGGCCTTGCGCTGCTTCGGTCATGTCGCTCCTTGCGCTCCTTGCGATATCGATGGCGGCAAGCCTACACCGGCCCCGGCCGCCCTCAGGCAGATGTCAGGCCCGCATGGCATCCTCGTGCGCCGAACAGACAGAGATAGACAGCTTTTTCAGTGGAGAGAACAACGTGAGATGGTTCCATCGGCGGGATGCGCTGGTACTTTCTGCCGCATGCGCCGCCACCGCCCTGCTGGCCGCGTCGGGCTGCGGGCAATCGCAGGACGCGCCCGCGGCCGCCCCGGCGACGCCGCCGCCCCAGCCGGGCAGCATAGAGATCACGCAGGCGGACATCGACTGGTTCCGCCGCAGCCATGCCGAGTGGGTCGGCTGCGAATCCGGCGCGCCCGCCATCGTGCCGCCCGACATGACGCTCGAGCAGTTCGGCGACGTGCTCGACGGCGGCAGCTCGCCGGTCTTCGACCGCTTCGTGAACGTGGCGGCCGCCTTCTTCCTGCACGCGAACTTCGTGGCCGGGCACTACGCCTTCGAGCCGCCCTTCGAGCAGCGCACGGCCTTCGACGTGACGGCCGAGCACATCCGCCTGCTGCAGCACGCCAACTGGAACAGCTTCGTGATCGACTGCAAGCGCCCCTACGGCGACTTCACGCACTTCGAGATCGACATGGCCGACATCCTGGGCCTGCCGATCACGAAGGACGCGAAGGGCCTCGCGCAGATCGGCAAGGACGCTGAAAAGCGCATGAACGCCCTGCACGCCGACGTCCTGCCCACGCTGCAGGCGTACATCCGCTTCGCGCGACTCAACCCGGGGCGCTACGTGGTGCCCGGACGCGGCATTGCGCAGACGCGCGGGAGGCCGCTGTGCAGGCCGGTGTCGGCCACGCGGCTGGCGATGTATCAGCGTGCGCTGCAGGCGGCCGGCCCGCGCTCAGACTCGCGCCGGGTCGCGGCGCTCGACGAGGCCGCGGCGGCGCTGTTCGCGCTGGATTGAACCGCCGCCCTGCGAACAGGGCGCCGAGCGCGAGGCCGAGGCGTCATCGGGCTCGGCAGGCATCTCCGGCTGCCTCAGGCGTCCTGCCCGGACGCGGCCTCGGGCTTCGGCTTGCCCTTCTGCTTGCGCGCGGCCTTCTTCGCGGCGCGTTCGGCGTCCGCACGCTGGCCCTCGGCCAGCCACACGGCGAACTCCTCGGGCGTCTCGAGCGTGATTCGCCCGAGGTTGCCGGCGCGGAACTCGTGCATCACGATCTCCGCCGCCTTCTGCAGGTTGACGCGGCCCTTGCCCAGCAGCGCGCCGCGCTTGCGGCCGATGGTGTCGAGCAGGGCCTCATCCTTCATGCCGGCCATGGTCTCGGCGTCGAGTTCCACGAGCTTGAAGCGCGCGGCGATGCCGGCGGCGTAGTTCGACTTGAGGTAGCCGAGCAGCTCGAGCGCAACCTCTTCCTCGTCGAAGGCGTTGCGCCCCACCGCGCCGCTGGCCGCGAGGTTGTAGCCGCTCCTGGGCACGATGATGCGCGGCCACAGCATGCCGGGCGTGTCCCACAGGTAGAAGTCGTCGGCCAGCGTGATGCGCTGCTCCAGCTTGGTGATGCCGGCCTCGTCGCCGGTCTTGGCCTTGCGGCTGCCGGTGAGCGTGTTGATGAGGGTGGACTTGCCCACGTTGGGAATGCCGCAGATCAGCACCCTCATCGGCTTGGCCAGGCCGCCGCGGTTGGGCGAGAGCTCGTGGCAGGCCTTCACGATCTGCTGGGCCGGGGTGGTCTGGCTCGCGTCCAGGGGGATGGCGCGGGTGGCCGGCAGCGCGTTGTAGTACGCCAGCCAGAGTGCGGTGCGCTCGGGGTCGGCCAGGTCCTGCTTGTTGAGTACCTTCAGCGTGGGCCGGCCGGCCGTGAGCTCGGCCAGCATCGGATTGGCGCTGGAGCCGGGCAGCCGCGCGTCGAGCAGCTCGATGACCACGTCGATGTCCTTCACCCGCTCGGTGATGGCCTTCTGGGTCGAATACATGTGACCGGGGAACCACTGGATCGCCATCGTGGGCTCTTCTTTCTTTCGCGCTGTCTCTGCCTGTGAATGGGGCGGCCCGCGGGGGCCGGTGCGCATTGTGAACCGGGAACCTGAACGGGAGCTTGTTGCTACGCTTTCCATAGCTGCAGGCGGGCATTCTGCCTTCGCTTTCGGGTTGTTCGCTCCTAGAATCCCTTCGCTGCCAACCGGCACCGGTGCGGCAGTTACTCCAACAACTCCGAGGGAAATCCATGTTCAAGCGCCTTGCCGCTGCCGCCCTGCTGGCAGCCACCGTCGTGCCCGCGTTCGTCACCGTCGCCCACGCCCAGCGGCCCTCCCCGCCGCCCGGCCCGCTGGTCAGCGGCTTCCTGTGCTGCAACATGCGCACCTACGGCGACTCGATCAGCGACATCAACTACGACGAGCAAGGCACGAGCATCGTGGCGGTGGGCACTCCGGCGCGCGTCACGACCTACGACTTCCGCTGGTTCGGCGTGGAGCTCGGCGGCAAGCAGCAGCGCATCAAGAACGACTACAGCCGCAACATCCCGCTGCCCACCTTCGCGCAGCGCTACGTCGTGACCCAGGACCCGAAGCAGAAGCTCGCGACCTTCCCCGCTCCGGTGCGCGACGCCATCCTCGCCGGCAAGGTGATGACCGGCATGACGCGCGAGCAGGTGCTGATGGCCATCGCCTATCCGGTGGCCAGCGAGAACCCCAGCCTCGACGCGCCCGTGTGGCGCTACTGGCGCGACAGCTGGTCGGAGTTCCAAGTGCAGTTCGACGAGAAGGGCCTCGTGAAGGCGGTGGTGGGCGACGCCGTGGCGCTGAGCCGCGTGTTCGTCGCGACTTCGGCTGCGCAGCCTTAAGTTCTCGCGCATTGCGCGTGTCTTGCACACACGCGCATTCCCTTAGAGTTTTTTGCGCCGCGCGGTCATTCATCGCCCCTATGATTTGACCGAGTGCGGCGCCCGAGCGTCGGTCGAATCGAAACCCTTTGATGGAGTTGCCAACGATGAAACCCGTCTCCGAACTGCTCAAGCGCCATGATTCCGCGGCATGGCGCACCTCCCCCGACACCAGCGTGTTCGACGCGCTTTCCATCCTGGCGCGCTTCGAGGTGGGCGCGCTGATGGTGATGGACGGCGAAAGGCTGGTGGGCTTCCTCTCCGAGCGCGACTACACCCGCAAGGTCGCGCTGCAGGGCAAGAACTCGAAGGAAGTGAAGGTGCGCGAGATCATGACGCCCGACGTGATGACCGTCACCCCCCAGACCCGCACGCGCGCCTGCATGGCGCTCATGAGTCAGCGCAAGTTCCGCCACCTGCCGGTGGTCGACGGCGACAAGGTGGTCGGCATGATCTCCATCCAGGACCTGATGGACGACATCATCACGGACCAGGAAGCCACCATCGAGCAGCTGACCACCTACATCCAGAGCTGAGCCGGTCCGCGCCATCGCAGACCCTGCCCGGCGCGCGGGTAGGGAATAGACCTACGCACCCTCCGGCGCCTCATGGCGCACAGTGGGCTTTCGTTCATCCATCCAGCGGGGACACTGAATGCAGATACAGGTCAACACGAGCAACGGCATCACCAACAAGGACGCGCTGGAGCGTTGGGCCGATGCGGAGATCAAGCAGAACCTGAGCCGTTTCGTCGACGACGTGACGCGCGTCGAGGTACACCTGAGCGACGAGAACCACGACAAGGCCGGCAGCGGCGACAAGTGCTGCGTGATGGAGGCGCGCCTGGCGCACCACCAACCGCTCGCGGTGACGCAGCACGCGGCCAGCCTCGACGAGGCCTTCCGGGGCGCGTCGGACAAGCTGAAGCGCCTGATCGAGAACACGCTGGGGCGGCTTCACAACCACCGGGACCGGGGCTCGATCCGCACCGATCCGAACTTCATCGCCGAGTAGCGCCACGCCCGCGCCTGGCGGGCACGGCGGAGGGCTCCGCGGCAATGAGCGGCGGACGGTGGCCGCTGGTCATCCACTCGTCGTAGAAGTCGATCTTGCGATCGACGAGCGACAGCGCCCTCTTCCACTCGGCAATGGTCTGGTTCACGCGCTCGCGGTGCGCCGCGAGCATGTCGCGCCGCTCGCGCAGCGTGACCTTGCCCTGCAGCGCGAGCGCGGTGTATTCGCGCATCTCGGCGATCGACATGCCGGTGCGGCGCAGCCGCTCCATCAGGTCGAGCCAGCCCACGTGAAGCTCGACGTACAGCCGCCGGCCGCCCTCGTCGCGCGCCACGCCGGGCACGAGGCCCTGCGTCTCGTACCAGCGGATGGCGTGCACGGTGCGGCCGGTGCGCGCAGCCAGCTCGCCGATGTGGAAGGGAGTCCCTCTTTCAGCCGGCATGGACGACGGCCGGAGGCAGCAGCGCCTCCTGCACCAGCGCGGTGTCGAAGTATTCGGTCAGCTCTTTCACCTTGCCTCCTTCGAGTCGGTAGACGTAGCAATAGCGGTTGTTGTAGCGCTTGCCGGCCTTGGTGGGCACGTCGCCGCTGAAGAGCACCACCACCCGGTCGCCCTCGGCGATGACGCGTTCGGTCCTGCTCCTGTAGGGCGCGGCGAACTGGGCGAAGAGCGGGTCGAGCAGCTCCTCGCGGATCGCCTTCTTGCCCCGGTAGGTGCGCGACCACGCCGTGCTGCCCTCGAGCTTCCAGCTCGCGTCGTCGGCAAGGCTGTCGACGAAGGCCCGGCCGTTGCCCTTGTCCAGCTCGTCGTGGATGTGCTGGACCAGGGCCTTGTTCTCGATCGTGTTCATGGCTTGATTTCCTCTTGTTGAATGAACCGGATACCCGGTGAATTCATTGGAAATGCTCGAGTGCGCTCTAGGTCAAGCGCGCCATGAACACGGTGCCGGACTGGTCCGGTGGTCAGCCCCGCTTCGCGTTCGCCATGCCCTTGGCGACTTCGTTCGCGCCCTGTGCCGCGCCGCTTTGCGGCACCGCCTCGCCTTCGCGGTCGGTCACCTCCGACAGGCGCGCCGCGAGCTGCTCGGGCGTGTCGGCCTCGATGCCCAGCCAGGCACCCTGCGTCAGCGTGATGTGCGCGGCCTCGAAGGTGCCGGCGCCCGCGCAGAGGACGGTGCGGTTGGGCGCGTCCTGCGCGGCCAGCACCAGCATGGCGGGCACCACGGCCTCGGGGCGGAAGGCCTCGAGCATTTCCTTGGGGAACAGGTCCTCGGTCATGCGCGTGGCCGCGGTGGGCGCCAGGCAGTTCACGCGGATGTCGTTCTTCGCACCCTCGATGCTCAGCGTCTGCATCAGGCCCACCAGCGCCAGCTTGGCCGCGCCGTAGTTGCTCTGGCCGAAGTTGCCGTACAGGCCCGTGGACGAGGTGGTCATCACGATGCGGCCGTACTTCTGCTCGTTCATGAGCGCCCAGACGGCCTTGGTGCAGTTCACGGCGCCCATCAGGTGCACGTCGACCACCAGCTTGAAGTCGGCGAGGTCCATCTTGGCGAAGCTCTTGTCGCGCAGGATGCCGGCGTTGTTGACGAGGATGTCGACGCGGCCCCAGGCATCGACCGCCTCCTTGACCATGGCCTGCACCGCCTCGAAGTCGGTGACCGAGGCGCCGTTGGCAATGGCCTCGCCGCCGGCAGCCTTGATCTCGTCGACCACCGCCTGCGCGGCGCTCACCGAACCGCCGGAGCCGTCGCGCGCGCCGCCCAGGTCGTTGACCACCACCTTCGCGCCGCGCGCCGCCAGTGCCAGCGCATGCTGGCGGCCCAGGCCGCCGCCCGCGCCGGTCACGATGGCCACGCGGCCCTTGAAATCGAGGTTGCTGCTGCCGTTGCTCATGTCTCTGTGTCGCCTTCCATGGGAGTTGCCGTTGTTCGTTGCCGTGCCGGGGGGCTTCCCCGGCGGTCGGCAGCGTGGCGTTTTACCCCAGAAAGCGGCCGCGAGGCAGCCCGCGCGCGACTGCCCCAGTCGCCAGCGCGTCAGGAAAGGAGTCAGGCGGCAACCGCCGCGCGGCTGCGCGGCATGCCCAGGCGCGCGGGCGAGACGTACTGCTCGCGGTAGATCTCGAAGGGCATGGTGTCGGCCGCCTCGATGCGCTTCTGCTCCTGGATGGACTCGGCCGTCATCTGCTCGAACTCCGCCTGCTGCGCCGCCGAGAACGGCAGGCCCAGCAGCGTGGCGCGGGTCTGCTCGGAGCGGGCACGCACGAAGCCGATGAAGGAGTTGCCGTGCTCCTTCTCGATGGCCGCGAGAACGCGCGCCGAAGGCAGGCTGTCGGGGTCCTGCAGCGCGGCCCTGGCGGCGCGCACCGCATCGGCATGCGCCGTGCCGCTGCCCTGCGCCGCGTCGAGCGCGGCGGCGATGGGCAGGCACTGCTCGACCAGCTCCAGGCCCCAGTCGGCCAGCGTCACCTCGGCGCCGTTGCGCCGCAGCTTCAGGCCCGGCTCGCGGCCGCGCGCGGCGGTGAGGTGCTGGTTCTGCGCGAGGTCGGCGATTTCCTGCGGCGTGTCGTCGGGGCTGTCGCTCAGCAGGCAGTGCAGCAGGAACACGTCGATGAAGCGCATGGTCTGCGCGTTGATGCCGACGGTCTCGAAGGGGTCGAGGTCCATCAGGCGCACTTCGACGTATTCCACGCCGCGCTCGCGCAGCGCATGCAGCGGGCGCTCGCCGGGGTTGATCACGCGCTTGGGGCGGATGGTGCCGTAGAACTCGTTCTCGATCTGCAGCAGGCTGGTGCCGAGCTGGTTGTAGTCGCCACCGAGGTTGCGGATGCCGATGGCCTCGTACGCCGGCCACGGGCGCGTGAGCGCGTCCTGCAGCGAGGCGCCGTAGCCCTCGAGGCTGTTGTAGCTCACGGCCAGCGAGGCCTGCGCGTCGCTCTGGTAGCCCAGGCGGCCCATGCGCAGCGAGGTGCCGTGCGGCATGAACATGCTGCCGTCGCCCAGCGGCTGCAGCTCGTGCGGGCGGCCCGCCACGAAGCTCGAACACAGCGCCGGCGAGGCGCCGAACAGGTACAGCAGCAGGAAGGCCTGGCGGCGGAAGTTGCGGATGAGCGCGAAATACTGTTCGCTCGACACATCGGGCAGCGACCAGTTGTAGTGAATGCCCGAGATGGTCTGCATGCGTCGACCATAGCGGTGGCTCAGGCCCATGCGGTAGACGCTCTTGGCGCGCCCCACGTTCGAGGAGCCGTAGCGGCCGATCGGAATGGTCTCGTCGGTGGGCAGGCCGCAGGGCATGCTCGACACCCAGAGGCGCTCGTCGCCCAGTCCGTCGAGCACGCGGCAGGTGAACTGGTGAACCCGCGTGAGTTCCTCGATCGCCGAATCGACGTCCGCGTGCACGCCCGTGATGAGTTCGAGCTGCGATTCGCTGAAGTCGGTGGTGATGTGCGGATGCGTGAGCGCGGAGCCCAGCGCGAGCGGATGCGGCGTCAGCGCGAGCTTGCCGTCCGGCAGCGCGCGCAGGCTTTCCTTCTCGATTCCGCGTCGCATGCCCTTCAGTCGTGCGGCTGAAAGTGCACCCAACCTCTCCTGCAATCTGTTGCTCATATTGTTATGACCCATCAATCTTCTGAGGGGCAGGAAGGTAGCACGGGCAAGCGGGCACTGCTCGTGCAGGGAATCCCGGGGCTGGCTACCCTGTTGCGCGCTATGTTTTTGATAGCTGCCGGCATTCCGGATCCCGCTCAGGCCCTGGAGCGGCCCGCCGACAGGTCGATCTCTTCCGACCGGTACACATGGATTTCCGGCGTGCCCTCGGCCATGGCCGAGAGCGCCTTGGCGAAGGCGCGCGAGGCGTCCACCCGGAAGTGCGCCTGCAGCGCGTCCATGTCGCTCCAGCGCTCCACGAAGGTCAGGCGCAGCGGCTCCTGCACGTCCGTCGACACCTCGTGCGAGATGCAGCCGGGCTCGGCGCGCGAACGCAGCACGTGCTCGGTGCTGATGGCGAGCATGGCCTGCAGGGTGTCCGGCTTGGCCAGCGCGTGTCCGATGACGAGGATCATTTTGCGGCTCCTTCGTGCGAGCGTTGATTCAGGTTCAGCCGAGCACCCGCAGGAGGAAGCGGTTCAGGTCGGCGACTTCTTCCATGCACACCGAGTGCGCCATGGTGTATTCGTGCCATTCGACGGCATAGCCCAGCGTGCCGAGCGCCTCGCGCGTGCGCACGGCCGCCGCATAGGGGACCACCGGGTCCTGCCGGCCGTGGGCGAGAAAAACGGGCGTCTCGTGGTTGGCCGCATGCCGCTCGGCCGCGGTGGTGGCCGCGATCGGCAGGTAACCCGAGAGGCCGACGATGCCGGCCAGCCGCTCGGTGTGGCGCAGGCCCGTCATCAGGGCCATCGCGCAGCCTTGCGAGAAGCCGGCCACCACGATGCGGTCGGCGGCGATGCCGCGGGCCTTCTCGCCTGCGATCACGGCCTCGACGGTCGCCTGCGAGCGGCGCAGGCCGGCTTCGTCTTCCTCAGCCTCGAGGTCGGGCACGACGATGTCGTACCAGGCAGGCATCTGGTAGCCGCCGTTGATGGTCACCGGCATGACAGGCGCATTGGGGAACACGAAGCGCACTGGCCCCACGGCCGAGAGGTCGAGCTCGCCGGCGATGGGCACGAAATCGTTGCCGTCGGCGCCGAGGCCGTGCATCACAATCACCGTGGCGGTGGGGTTGGGGGCGGTTTCGATCTCGATGGGAGGACGGGACATGGTCGGGCGAAGGTATTCGGGAACTCGGATGCCCGGACCTTAGCGCATCCCGGCCCGGGCCTCCGAAACGGCCGGTAGGCCGACTTGCACATCGTTTCGATGTGCGGCCCTGCCGTTACCTCGAGGGGCGAAACGTTGCTATTCGGCCTTGATGCCGACGGCCTTGACGATCTGCGCATAGCGCTCGTACTCGGCCGACACCTGCGTCTGGAACTGCCGCTGCGGATAGCCCGTGGCCTCGATGCCCTGCGCCGCGAGCTCGGCGCGGGCGGCCGGTGCCTGCACGATGCGCCCGGCCTCCGAGGCGATGGCGTCGAGCACCGGCTGCGGCGTGCGCGCCGGCGCGAACAGGCCGAACCAGGTACCCGAGCGGTAGCCCTTGTAGCTCTCGGCCACGGTCGGCACCTCGGGCAGCAGCGCATGGCGCTTCTCGCCGCTGGTGCCCAGCGCCACCAGCCGGCCGCTGCGTATGTGCGGCAGCGCTGGTCCGACCGCGATGAACATCACGTCGACCTGCCCCGCGATCACGTCCTGCATGCCCAGCGGACCGCCGCGGTACGGGATGTGCGTGACGTAGATGCCTGCCTTCTGCTTGAGCAGTTCCATGCTGAGCTGCTGCGGGCTGCCGTTGCCGGCCGATGCGTAGTTGATGTGCCCCGGACGGGCCTTCGCCGCGTGCACGAAGTCGGCCACCGTGCGGAAACCCGTCTTCGGGTTGGCGACGAGCACGAAGTCGATCTGGCCGAGCGACACCACCGGCACCAGGTCGCGCCGCGCGTCATAGGGAAGACCGGCCTGGATGTTGGGAAGGATGGTGATGGGGCCGTCCGCCCCCACCAGCAGCGAATAGCCGTCGGGCTGCGCCTTGGCCAGCCCGTCGGCTGCCAGGATGCCCGCCGCGCCGGCGCGGTTGTCGACCACCACCGGCTGCTTCCATTGCTCCGACAGCCGCTGCCCCAGGTAGCGCGCCAGCACGTCGGGCGAGCTTCCGGGCGTGTTCGCCACGGTGATGTGCACCGGCTTCGACGGATAGGCCGCCGCGGCCGTCTGCGCCTGAGCGGCCACGCCCAGCGAAGCACACGCCAGCAGCACGAGGGCGGGTTTCAGCAGCTTCGACAAAGGGGAATGGGCGCGCATGACGAACTTTCGATTGCAGGAGACAAAGGGCGCGATTCTGTCGCGCCCTCGCCCGCAAGCGAACGACCCATTTGTCAGATGCTTAGGCCGGTTCCGGCATATGCGGCGCCGCGAACCCGGCCAGCTGGCCATAGAAGGCATCGACCTGCTGCTGCGCGCCCTCGCGCATGGCGGCGTTGCGCCGGGCGCAGCTTTCGGCGTCTTCCAGCGCGCCCGCCTCGCCAACCCTGCGTGAAGCGTCCTGCACGAAGCGGCACATCGGGAACCGGCGCTCGCCGAACGCCCGCAGAGAGGCTTCGCCGATGCCGTCGCGCGCCAGCATGTCGGCCAGCACCACGGCGTCTTCCACCGCCATCGCCCCGCCCTGCCCCATGAAGGGCGTGGAGGCATGCGCCGCATCGCCGATCAGCAGCACGCGGCCCGCGTGCCAGGGCAGCGGCGCCTGCACTTCCTCGACCGCCGTGTAGAGCACCTCGGACCCGGCGCCGAGCTGGTCGAGGAACTGCCGGGCCGGCCCGCCGAACTCGGCGAAGCGCTCGCGCATCCGCGCGGGCCAGTCCTCCTTCGGATACCAGCGCCCGGCCGGCTCGCTCACCGTGCCGAAGATGTAGAGCCTGTCGTCGCTGATCGGCATGATGCCCAGCCGCTTGCCGATGCCCATCATCATGATCTTGGCGTCCAGCTCGCGCGGCCGCTCGTGCACGCTGCGCCAGACGCCGAAGCCGGTGTAGCGCGGCGCGATGGGGCCGGCGACGGCCTCGCGCAGCTGCGAGCGGATGCCGTCGGCGCCGACGACGAGATCGAAGCGCTGCGCCGTGCCATCGGAGAACACGACCTCCGCGCGATCGCTGCCTTCCGGCGATTCGATCTTCGTCACGGTGGTGGCCAGGCGGATCTCCACGCCCAGCGCATCGAGCCGCGCTGCCAGGATGCGATGCATCTCCGCGCGCCTGATGCCCGCGATGGGCGCCGCGCCGCCGCTGGAGCGCGGATAGAACACGTCGACGATGGGCTCGCCGTGGTGGTCGAGGTAGACGTTGCGGCCGTCCTCGATGGAGAAGCCCGCCTGCAGGATCTCCGGCAGCACCCCGACCCGGCGCAGCGCCTCCAGCCCGTTGCCGTAGATGAAGATGCCCGAGCTCTGGAAGCGCCACTCGGCCTGCTTCTCGACCAGCGTGACGCGAAAGCCCCGGTCGGCCAGCGCGATGGCGGCCGAGCAGCCCGCGATGCCTGCGCCGACGATCAATACCCGTGCCGCCTGCATCATCGCGCCACCTCGCCACCGCACACGTCGGCCAGCGCCTCGCAGACGCGGGCGATGTTCGACCCGTTGAGCCCCGCGACGCAGATGCGCCCCGACCCCACCACGTAGACCCCGTGGCGCGACTGCAGCATCGCGATCTGCCCGGCCGACAGCCCCGAGTAGCTGAACATGCCGTTGTGCTCGACGAGAAAGCCGAAGTCCTGCCCTGGCAGGGCCTCGCCCAGCATGCGGTGCAGGCCCGTGCGCATCGCGCGCATGCGGGCTCGCATGGCGTCCAGTTCGGCGCGCCACTGCGCGTTCCAGACTGCGTTCGAAAGCACGGCCTCGACCAGCGCAGCCCCTTGTGCCGGCGGGCACGAATAGCTGCGGCGGATCGCCAGCTTGAGCTGCCCCAGCAGCCGCCCCTGGTCCGCCGAGGGCGCGTGCACGGCCAGCGCGCCCACGCGCTCGCCGTACAGCGAGAAGATCTTCGAGAACGAACTCGCCACCAGGCAGGCAATGCCGCGCCGCACGCATTCGCGCACCGCCCATGCGTCCTCGTCCACGTCGTGCGCGAAGCCCTGGTAGGCCATGTCGAAGAAAGGCAGCAGGCCGCGCTGTTCGATCACGCCGAGCAGTGCCCGCCACTCGGCCTGCGACGGATCGACGCCGGTCGGGTTGTGGCAGCACGGGTGCAGCAGCACCACACTGCCGGCCTGCAGCTTCCGCAGCGCCGCGACGGCGCCGTCGATGTCGAAGCGCCCGGTCGACTTCGCGTAGTACGGATAGCTCTCGACGCGGAAACCCGCGCCGGCGAAGATGGCCGCGTGGTTGGCCCAGGTCGGGTCGGGCATCCAGATCGCGGCATCGGGCAGCACGCCCTTCAGGAAATCGGCGCCGACCTTCAGCGCGCCGGTGCCGGCGACGGTCTGCACCACCACGACGTTTCCGACGTTCCCGCCGAAGACCAGTTCGCGTACGGCATGGCGGTAGGCCTCGCCTCCCTCGGTCGGCAGGTAGACGCTGGGGCCTCGCGCCCCCGCGCCCGCTTCACGCGCGGCCCTCACCGATTCGAGCACCGGCACCTGCCCCGCTTCGTCGCAGTAGATGCCGATGCCGAGGTTGACCTTGTCGGGTCGCGGATCGGCCTTGTAGGTCTCGAACAGGCCGAGGATGGGGTCGTCGGCGTACGCCGGCAGTCGATCGAACACAGGAGCTCCAGGAGAAAGAAAAAGAGACAGCCTCAGAGCTGCGTCCGCACCGACCAAAGCTCGGGAAAGAAGCGGTGGTCGACCACGCTGCGCAGCCATCCCACGCCGGCCGAGCCGCCCGTGCCGGGCTTGAAGCCCAGGATGCGCTCGACCGACACGAAGTGCCGCCAGCGGTACTGCGAGAACACGTCGGCGATGTCCATCAGCGCCTCGCCGAGGCGGTAGAGCTCGCTCTCGGGCGTCGGGTCGCCGTACACCCACAGCCATGCCGCCTCCACGCCGGGGTTCGTCACGTAGGGCGCGGACCAGTCGCGCGACAGCGCCTCGGGCGGCACAGCGATGTCGCGGCGGTGCAGCAGCGCGAGCACGTCGTCGTAGAGGCTCGGCGAGTTCAGAGCCCGCTCCATCCAGGGCCACACGTCGGGGTTGTTGGCATGCGCCCGCGCCAGCGGCACCGACTTGTTGCCGAGGATGAACTCCACGTGCCGGTACATGTACGACTGCTGCCCCGAGGCGATGCCCAGCGTGTTGCGGAACTGGTTGAACTCGTGCGGCGTGATGGTCGAGAGCACGTCCCAGGTCTTGCCGAGGAATTCGAGCAGCGCCTTCACGCGCGGCGCCAGCTGCAGCGCGCCGGCCACGTCGTCGGCCCGCACGCGCGCCTGCATGTTGGCCAGCTCGTAGTGGATGGCCTTGAAGGTGAGCTCCTTGCAGTGCGTGATGCACATGAAGACCATCTCGTCGTGGCCTTCGCTGCGCATGTGCTGAAGGCTCAGCAGCAGGTCGTTGCGCTGGTGCTCCAGGTAGGGGTTGCTGGTGCCCTCGAAGGCGGTCAGCGGCTCGCCGTCGGTGTCGCGCACGGTCGTGGCGCGCTGCGTGTTGTCGCCGGTGGCGATGGGCTTCACCAGCGACAGCTCGAGCGCGGGGTTGCGGACTTCGGGAACGACTCTCTTGCGTGGGGTGGTGGCCATGCGCCGATTGTTCGGCGCGTGCGCGGCGGCCTCAACCTCCGGCAGGCCGGATTTGGGCACCGGGCGTACGGACGGCCGGTGCCTTCCTTCTTCAGCCGGGCTCGCCGTGCCGGCGCGCGTACGCGCTGGGCGTCATGCCCGTCCAGCGCTGGAAAGCGCGCGAGAACGCCTTCTCCGACTCATAGCCGACCGCCTCGGCCACCTGGTGCAGGCTCAGCTGCCGGTTCTTGAGCTTTTCGGCCGCCAGCGTCATGCGGTAGGAGCCCAGGTAGTGCATGGGCGTCACGCCCACCAGCGCGCGGAAGCGTTCGCTGAAGACCGTGCGAGACAGGTAGCTGGCCTGCGCCAGCGAGGCGACCGACCACGGGTGCCCCGGCTTCTCGTGCATCAGCGAGATCGCGCGGGAGATGCTCTCGTCGTCCAGCCCGCGCAGGCTGCCGAACCTGCCGCCGTGCTCCTGCGCCTGCGGCTGGGCGTAGAGGTGCTCGCAGAGGATGTGCACCAGCAGCAGGTCGGCCATGCGCGCCGCCGACAGCTGCCAGCCCGGGCGCTGGGCGACGGTCTCGTTCACCAGCGATTCCATGGCCTGCGCGAGCGAGGCGGTGGTGGGAATCTGCGCCTGCCGCAGCACGATCAGCGGCGGCAGGCTGCCGATGATCGAGCCCAGCCCCTGCGCGGGCATCCACAGGTGCAGCGAGAAGAGCTCGGTGGCCGGGCCGCCCCCGCCGTGCGAGAAGACGATGGGATGGTCGCCGTGCCGGCCGACCGAGTGCGCCTCGATCAGCGTGCGAAACGGCATCGGCTCCAGCCCCGGCGCCGACGACACGGTGTGCGCCCCGCCCTGCGGCAGCATCGCGATGTCGTGCGGCGCGACCTGCACCGGCTCGGCGCCGTCCACCGCGATCCAGTACGGCGCGCCGGTGCACATGCGGATCAGCGGGCCGGCGACGCCGGTCGAGTGCAGCGACCATGGGGCGGACAGCGAGAAGCGCGCGGTCACGGCCCTTTCGGACCTGTACGTCGCAAGCACATGGCTGAGTACGTCGCCGTCCCGCTCTGTGTCCATGCTGTTCGTGCCGCCCGGTGGTCTGTCTGTCTCGGAGATGGCGGCGATTATCTGGCATGCCAGGCGGGCGATTCGGCCGCCCGCTACCCATGGCGCCCCGGGATGCAACACAATGGCGTTTCGCAAGAAGACCGCATGAAGACAACGCCCTCGCACCCGAAGCCCCCGCGCGCCGCCCCGTTCGACAGCGAAACGCTGCTGCGCGAAAGCGGCCTGCGCGTGACGCGCGCCGCCCAGACCGTGCTCGAGCTCATCGAGCACAGCTCGCAACCCCTGACGCACGAGGAAGTGGCCGCCGCCTACACCGCCACCGCCGGCGAGGCGCCCGACCGGGTGACGGTCTATCGCGTGCTCGACCGCCTGGTGGAGGCCGGCCTGTGCGACCGCCGCGTGGGCGCCGACCGCGTCAACCGCTTCTCGCGCCACGTGGAAGCCGAGTCGGGCAACACCTTCGAATGCGACCAGTGCCACAAGGTGCTGGCGCTGCCCTCCGACCCGGAGCTGCCGAAGGTGATGGGCCGGCTGGGGCGGGCGCTGCGCAAGCAGGGCATCGACACCCGCCACACCGCCCTCACCCTGCACGGCACCTGCGGCGACTGCGCCCGCTAGCCGCTCTCTAGACGTTCCAAGACGGGAACGGATCCGGGAAGTTCTGCCACCACGAGGCGCCGAAGCGCATCTCGTCTTCCGTGAGCAGGCAGGCGTCGAGTTGGGCGCGCAGGGCGTCCTCGTCCATGCCGATGCCGATCAGCACCAGCTCCTGGCGGGCATCTCCGGTGGCCGGGTCCCAGTTCTTGCGGATGAGTTCCAGCGCATCGGGGTCGGTCGGCCAGTGCTCGCGCGGCACCGCCGCCCACCAGAAACCCGCCGCGCCATAGCGGCATGCGCCACCGGCCTGCGACCACGAGCCCGCGCGCGTGGCGCGGCTGGCGAGCCAGAAGAAGCCCTTGGAACGCACCACGCCCTCCCATTCGCTCTGCACCAGCTTCCAGAAGCGCATCGGATGGAACGGCAGCCGCGAGCGGTAGACGAAACTGCGGATGCCGTATTCCTCGCTTTCGGGCACGTGCTCGCCGCGCAGTTCGGCCAGCCAGCCGGGCGCCTGCTCGGCCTGCTCGAAGTCGAAGAGGCCGGTGTCGAGCACGCGGTCGAGCGCCACGCGGCCGAACTCCGAGACTTCGATTCGTGCGCGCGGGTTCAGGCTGCGCAATATCGCCATCAGCCGCTCGCGCTCCTCGGGCGAGACGAGGTCTGTCTTGTTCACCACCAGCACGTCGCAGAACTCGATCTGCTCGATCAGCAGGTCCACCACGGTGCGGGTGTCCTCGTCGCCGAGCGACTGTCCGCGCTGGCCGAGGCTGTCGGGCGAGCCGTAGTCGCGCAGGAAGTTGAAGGCGTCGACCACCGTCACCATGGTGTCGAGCCGCGCCACGTCGGACAGGCTCTTGCCGTCCTCGCCCGCGAAAGTGAAGGTCTCGGCCACCGGCAGCGGCTCGGAGATGCCGGTGGACTCGATCACGAGCTGGTCGAAGCGCTTCTCCTTCGCGAGGCGCCTCACCTCGACCAGCAGGTCTTCGCGCAGGGTGCAGCAGATGCAGCCGTTGCTCATCTCCACCAGCTTCTCGTCCGTGCGCGAGAGCTCGGCGCCGCCGTCGCGCACCAGCGCGGCGTCGATGTTGACCTCGCTCATGTCGTTGACGATGACGGCGACGCGCCGGCCTTCGCGGTTGTGGAGGATGTGGTTCAGCAGCGTCGTCTTGCCGGCGCCGAGAAAGCCGGAGAGCACGGTGACGGGGAGGCGGTCGGCCATGGGAGGAGGCTCCATATATGCAACAGGATTGCATTATATGAATCCAATGCAACTGCGTTGCATTTGTTGCGATGCCGGGCCTTGGCCTACCATCGGCGGCATGACCGCCCGCTCCGATTTCTCCGCCTTCGTCGCGCCGCCGCCTTCCGGCGAATCCCATGCCGCGGCGGTCGACGCCGCCTCGGCCTGCCTCGACCGCTTCACCGCCGCATTCAACGCATCGGACACCCGCGGCATGGACGCCGAGCTGCACTTTCCGCACGTGATGCTGTCGGGCGCGCAGCGGCTCGACTGGGTCGGCCCGGGCCAGCACCCGCCCGGCTTCTTCGAGGCACTGAAGGCCACCGGCTGGGCGCGCACGCAGTACGAGAAGAAAGAGCCGGTGCTGGCGGGCAACGACAAGGTCCATTTCGTCGTGACCTACACGCGGCGCGACGCGGCGGACGCCGTGCTCAGCACGCACGTCAACCTGTGGATCGTCGTGAGGACCGGCGAGCGCTGGGGCATCTCGCTGCGCTCCTACTGAAGGAAAAGACTCTCCATGCAACTCGTCTGGCCCTCGCGGGAACATCTCTCCAGCTACATCGCCGCGCTCGAGCGCGGTTGGTCGCCCAACAACCTTCGGCCCGAGGCGGGCCGGGAAGACCTTGCACAGATCCACGCCGACCCCGAAAGCTTTCTGACCAGCCTCGTCGACCCCGAAGCCAAGGGCCCGCCCGTCGCGCTGCCCGACGGCGGCACCGTGCCCCGCCTGCCGGGCTACCGGCGCTGGATGTGGGACGGCGAGTTCTGCGGCAGCATCCAGCTGCGCTGGCAGCCGGGCACCAGCGCCCTACCCGACTACTGCCTCGGCCACATCGGCTACGCCGTGGTGCCCTGGAAGAGCGGCCGGGGCTACGCCAAGGCCGCGTTGCGCGCGCTGCTGCCCGAGGCGCGCGCCAGGGGCCTCGACCACGTCGACATCACGACAGACCCCGACAACATCGCCTCGCAGCAGGTGATCCGCGCCAACGGCGGCGTGCTGGTCGAGGAGTTCGTCAAGCTGCCCGGGCTTGGCGGCACGCCGGAGCTGCGCTTTCGCATCGACGTGCGGGCGCTGCGGTAGCGCTACATCTCGAAGGCCGCTACCTGCCGGCCGTCGATGTCGGTGAAGCCGTACTCGCGCGCGAGGTCGGCCACCCGGAGCACCTCGCCGCTCCTGTCCATCACCTTCGGGTCGCCGGCCAGTGCCGCGACGGCCCGCCCCAGATAGCGCGGCGACTCGGTGCGCGACAGCGCGGGCCGCTCCTGCCAGTGCGCCTCGTCGGTCTTGTGGCCGGCCAGCACGAACTCGGTGCGCATCCAGCCGGGAGAGACGGCCACCGATGCCACGCCGTGCGGCTTCAGGTCCTGCGCCATGCCGAAGGCCAGCCGCGTCATCGACGCCTTGGCCAGGTCGTAGAAGAGGCTGCCGCGCAGGTAGTGGCCGCGGTCCCAGAAGGTGGTGGTGACGATCAGGCCCTTCTTCCGCCGCACCATCAGCGGCGCGGCGCAGCGGCTGGCCACGAGGTGGTTGCGCACGCCGCGGTCGAACATCGAGTCCCAGTTGGCGAGCGGATGCTCCCAGAACGGCGCCTCGAACACGCCGTTGAAAGTCTCGTGGCCGCCCCAGGCGTTGTTCACGAGCAGGTCGACGCGGCCGGCCTCGCGCTCCACGCGGGCGAAGAGCGCGGCGACCTCCTCTTCGTTCGTGTGGTCGCAGCGCACCGCGATGCCGCGCCCGCCCATGCGCGTGACCTCGTCCGCCGTGTCGTCGATGCTGCCGGGCACCGTCGCCATGTCGGAAAGTGCCAGCAGCTGGCCGTAGGTGTCGGCGGGCCGCTCGCGCGTGCTGCGCCCGGTGACGTACACGGTGGCGCCGGCCGCGCCCAGCTCCACTGCGATGCCGCGTCCCGCGCCGCGGCTCGCGCCGGTCACAACCGCCACGCAGTCCTTCAGCGGGCGGCCTGCCGTGTTTTCTTCGTTGTTCATCCTGTTCGTTCCTTTGATCCGTTGGCCTCAGAGCGGATGAAGATAGCCAGCGCTCAAACCGCCGTCTTGGAAGAACCCGAAACCGCCTGATCGAGGAACTCGGTCGGCGTGACGCCGCACAGCGCGCGAAACTCGTTGACCAGGTGCGACTGGTCGTAGAAGCCGCCCTCCAGCGCCACCTCGGCCCAGGCGGGCGAGGACTGCAGGCGCAGCGCCCGCAGGCAGCCGTGCATGCGCGCGAGCCGGCTCCAGGCGCGCGGCGAGAGCCCCACATGGGCATGGAAGAGCTGCTGCAGGCGCCGTTCGCCGACACCGACGGCGGCCGCCACCTCGCGCAACGGACGCCGCCCGCCCGAGTCGGCGATGAGCTGCGCGGCATGCATGGCACCGGCGTTGCCGGCACTGCCCCCCGGATTGCCGTCGCGAAGCCTGCGCTGCAGCACGGCCTGCAGCAGCGCCACCCGCGCCGCGTCGTCCCGCGCATCGATCATGCGTTCGAGCAGTTCCGCGCCTTCGCCACGCCAGAGCGCATCGAGATGCACGGCCGTGCCGCCGATCTCCCCGGCCGGCAGCCCCAGCAGCGCGGCGGCGGCACCGGGGCGAAGGGTGACGGAGAGCCCTTCCACCTTCCGCCGCATGCGCACGACGACCGGCGTGGTCGAGGCACCGATGGCCTCCACCGCCTGCCCCTGCTCGTCGCCGACGGAGGGCGCATCGCCGAAGTTGAAGACCAGCCGCACGGCGCCGTCAGGCAAGACGCGCTCGTGCACCTCGTGGCCGTCGGCGAAGCTCTCTCGGTACAGCATGACGTGCGAGACATGCCCGCGCAGCGCGGCCTCGACCGGAAACGCGCGCAGCGTGCCGGCAGGCACGCCCGATTCCGGCCCGTGCAGGGGGTCGTCGTCGAGCCGGAGGAAGAGGCGTTCGGCCATGGGCACCGATTGTGTTGAAAAACCCGCCCGGGCATGGCCGAAAATCGGCCGCCTCGCCTGTCCGAATCGAATGCCTTCCGCCCTGCCCGTTCTCTATTCGTTCCGTCGCTGCCCCTATGCGATGCGCGCCCGCCTCGCGCTGGTCGCCGCCGGACAGCGCTGCGAGCTGCGCGAGGTGGTGCTGCGCAACAAGCCCGCCGAGATGCTCGCGGCATCGCCCAAGGGCACGGTGCCCGTGCTGCTCGCGGAAGACGGCACGGTGCTGGAGCAGAGCCTCGACGTGATGCTGTGGGCCCTGCGCCGCGACGACCCGCTGCGCTGGCTGCAGCCCGCCAACGGCACGCTGCAGGACATGCTCGCGCTGGTCGCGACGTGCGACGACGAGTTCAAGCCCCAGCTCGACCGCTACAAGTACCCCGAGCGCCACGCGGACGGCGGCGAAACCGCTCGCGAGCGCGGTGCCGCCTTCCTGCGCGATCTGGAAGCCAGGCTGGCCCGCTCGCCGCAGCTGGCCGCCTCGCACGCGACACTGGCCGACGCCGCCGTCATGCCCTTCGTGCGCCAGTTCGCGATGGTCGATCAGGCATGGTTCGACTCGCAGCCGTGGCCGCGCCTGCAGGCCTGGCTGTCGGGCTGGACCGCCTCCAGGATCTTCGAGCGAGCGATGCACAAGTACGCGCCCTGGAAGTCCGGCGAGAACGGCGTCGACTTTCCGCCTTCGCCTTAGCCCGCCATCGCCGCCGCCGAGGCCCGCTGGATGCATTCGACGAAATGCTGCGCGGCCGGCGTCAGCAGTTGCCCGCGGCGCTTGATCACGCTCACGCTGAGCATCGGAAGCTCCTCCTCGATCTCCACGCGGCGGATGCCGTGGCGCTTGAAGGTCAGCGTGGCCAGCGGCTCGACGAACAGGCCGACCAGGTCCATCTGCCCGACCAGCGCCAGCGCCACCGTGACCGACTGCCCCTGTATCACCCTCGCCGGCGGCGGCAAGCCCAGCGGCAGCAGCGGCGACACGGCCTCCCGGCCGCTGAAGTGGTCGTCGCCCGGAAGAATCCACTCGGCCTTGTAGAGCTCGCGGATCGAGCGGCTGCCGCGCAGCGGATGGCGCTCGCGCATGCCCACCACCAGCTTCACCGGAAAGAGCTCCATCGCCTCGAACTGCGGGTCGAGCCGGCCTGGCACCACGTGCGCCACCGCGAAGTCGAGCGAGCCTTCGCGCAGGCGGGCCAGCATCCAGGGCAGCACGGTTTCGCTGAACTGCACGTCGACCGCCGGCAGGCGCGCGTGGAAGTCCTTGAAGGCGGCCGGCAGCACCGTGAGCGCAAACGAGGTGCTGACGGCCAGCGCCACCTTGCCGGTGAGGCCGTCGCGGATCTGTGCGATCTCGTCGCGGGCGCGCTGCATGTCGGCCAGCAGCAGCCGTGCGCGCGGCGCGAAGGCCTTGCCGAACTCGGTGAGCTGCACGCCCTTGACGCTGCGCTCCACCAGCGGCGCGCCGACCTCGCGCTCCAGCTCGCGCACGATCTTGGTGACGGCCGGCTGCGAGATGCCCAGCACGCGCGCGGCGGCGCGGATGCTCAACTGCTCGACCACGGCCACGAAGGCATGCAGCTGGTTGGGTTTCATGAAAACAAAAAGTTATCTTCGACGCCCAATTATTGTCTTTTCATGACAGCGGCGAATCTCTAGCATCCGGCGCGGCCAAGGCGTAGACCTTCGACCGACATTCCGAAAAGCAAGCCAACACTGGAGACACATGAGCACCCCAAGCATCCGGCCCGCGCCGTCCCCTTCTCCCGCGCGCCGCCGCCAGACCATCGTGGCCACCACCATCGGCAACGGGCTGGAGTTCTTCGACTTCACCGTCTACGGCTTCCTGGCGCTCGTGATCGGCAAGCTGTTCTTCCCGACCTTCAGTTCCTACGGCCAGCTGCTGCTGACGGTGGCGAGCTTCGGCGTGGGCTTCATCATGCGGCCGCTGGGCGGCATCGTCATCGGCGCGTATGCCGACCGCGCGGGCCGCAAGAAGGCCATGACGCTCACCATCTTCCTGATGGCGCTGGGCTGCGCGCTCATCGCCTTCACGCCCACCTATGCCTCCATCGGCGTCGCGGCGCCGATCGTCATCGTGCTGGCACGGCTCATCCAGGGCTTCTCGGCCGGCGGCGAGGTCGGCGCATCGACCACGCTGCTGGTGGAGCACGCCACGCCGGCCAACCGCGGCTACATGGCGAGCTGGCAGTTCGCCAGCCAGGGCCTGGGCGTGATGCTCGGTGCCGTCGTGGTGGGCCTGCTGACCTTCACGCTGTCGACGGAATCGATGCAGAGCTGGGGCTGGCGCGTGCCCTTCGTCATCGGCATGCTGATCGCGCCGGTGGGCATGTACATCCGCCGCCACCTCGAGGAATCGCTGCACGTCTCGCCCGAGCAGGCCGCCGCGCCGCGCGAGAGCAGCCTGAAGATCGTCTGCACGCAGCACGGCAAGACGGTGCTGGCCGCCATCCTCACGCTGGTGGGCGGCACCACGGCCGCGTATGTCGTGACCTTCTACATGCCGACCTACGCCGTGCGCGAGCTCGGCTTCACGCCGTCGGTGGCGCTCTTCGGCGCAGCGCTCACGGGGCTGATCTCGTTCGCCTTCGCGCCCTTCGTCGGCAAGCTGTCGGACGTGGTGGGCCGCAAGACGCTGATCGTGTGGAGCCGCATCGCGCTGGCGGTGCTTATTTACCCCGGCTTCCTGTGGCTCAACGCCTCGCCCACGCCCACGGTGCTGTTCGTGGTGCTCGGCGTGTTCAGCTTCGGCCTGGTCGTGCAGACGGTGCCCGGCATCACGATGCTGCCCGAGATGTTCCCGAAGGCCGTGCGCGCCAGCGGCATGTCGCTGGTGTACAGCGTGGGCGTGGCTCTGTTCGGCGGCTTCGCGCCCTTCATCAGCACCTGGCTGCTCAACGCCACGGGCAGCAAGCTCGCGCCCGCCTGGTACCTGGTGGCGATGACGGTGGTCTCGCTGCTGGGCCTGATCTGGCTGCGCGACCATACGGGCCGCGACATCGACGCCGCGGACGCCCACGCCGCATCGGCCTGACGATCTTCCCCATCATTCCAAGCACAGGAGTCCCCACCTCATGCAAGCACAAGCCACCGCAGCAACGCGGTTCTTCTCGGGCACCTACGTCGAGGCCCGCGCCAAGTTCCTCGAAGCCGCCGCGCAGCGCGGCGCGGCCGTCGAATCGTTCGTGCTGGAAGCGCACCGCGGCGCACTCGGCGAAGAACTGGCCACCGACGTCGCGCTGATCGGCGCCATCGACGCGAAGAAGGTGCTGCTCGTGAGCTCCGGCACGCACGGCCCCGAAGGCTTCTGCGGCTCGGGCACGCAGATCGCCACGCTCAACGACGCGGACCTGCTCTCGCGCCTGGAGCAGGCCGGCGTCTCGCTGCTGCTGGTGCACGCGGTCAACCCGCACGGCTTTTCGCACCTGCACCGCACGAACGAAGACAACATCGACCTGAACCGCAACCACATCGACTTCGACGCGCCGCTGCCGGTGAACGCCGAATACGCCGATGTCGAGCCGCTGGTGCTGCCCGCGACCTGGCCGCCGACACCCGCCGACGAAGCGGCCGTGGCGGCCTACGTGGCGAAGCACGGCATGCGCGCCTTCCGCGCCGCCGTGACGCGCGGCCAGTACACCTCGCCCGATGGCCTCTTCTACGGCGGCACCGCACCCTCGTGGAGCAACAGGACCATCCGCAAGATCCTGCGCAAGTACGCCGCCTCTGCCACGCACCTCGGCTGGATCGACGTGCACACGGGCCTGGGCCCCTACGGCCACGGCGAGAAGATCTACCCGGGCCGCAACACGCCCGAAGACCTGGCGCGGGCTCACGACTGGTGGGGCGCCGACGTGTTCGCGCCCTTCGCCGGCGACTCGGCCTCGGCCGACGTGTCGGGGCCGGTGATCTCGACCGCCTACGACGAATGCCCGAACGCGAAGATCGCGCCGATGGGCCTCGAGTTCGGCACGCTGCCCGACCTGGAAGTGCTGGACCGCCTGCGCGCCGACACCTGGCTGCGCCGCCACCCCGAGGCGCCGGAAGCGCAGAAGCGCGAGATCCGCACGCGGCTGCGCGACGGCTTCTACTGCGACAACGACGAGTGGAAGGGAATGATCCTGGGGCAGACGCGCGTCGTGCTGCTGCAGACGCTGCAGGGCCTGAAAGCGAGCTGACCCCCAGTCTTCGCGCACTTCGTGCCGCTTCGCCAACCCCCTTTCATGGGGCGACACCAGCGGCCCGGCAAAACCGGTTCCGCGGTGTCCCGCGAATAATCCGAGGCCGGTCAGCCGAAGTCCGGCGCGCGCTTCTCGCGCAGCGAGGCGACGCCCTCGCGCACGTCGGCCCCCGCGAAGCCCATGAATTCGAGCGCCAGCGATGCGTCGAAGGTCGGACCGGCCTGGCGCAGCCAGTTGTTCAGCGCGTACTTGGTGAAGCGGATGGCGCTCTGGCTGCCGGCCGCGAGCCGGTCGGCCACCTCGTAGGCGCGCGGCAAGAGCTCCGCCTCTTCCACCGCGAGAGACACGAGGCCGATGCGCTCGGCCTCCTCGCCGCTCACCGGCTCGCACAGCAGCAGGTGGTACTTGGCCTTGGCCATGCCGCACAGGAGCGGCCAGACGATGGCCGCATGGTCGCCCGCCGCCACGCCCAGGCGGGTGTGGCCGTCGACGATCTTCGCGTTCTTCGTGGCGATGGAGATGTCGGCGAGCAGCCCCGCCACCAGCCCCGCGCCCACCGCCGGGCCGTGCATGGCGCTCACGATGGGCTTGTCGCAGTTGATGATGTTGTAGACGAGGTCGCGCGCCTCGCGCCACACGCGCTGGCGCACCGCGTCGTCGGTGGTCATGTCCTGCACCATGGCCAGGTCGCCACCGCCCGAAAAGCCCAGCCCCTCGCCCCGGAGCACGGCGCAGCGCACGCTGTCGTCGGCCGACACGTCGCGCCAGATCTCGGCGAGCTCGCGATGACCGTCATGGCCCGCCGTGGGCAGCTTGCCGTTGGCCGCCAGCATCCGGATGTCGAGCACCGCGCCGTTCGCTCCGCGGCGCTCGATGGCGAGGGTCTTGTAGCGGGCGGCGTAGTCCATTGCAGGGTCTCTTTCGGTTGTTCGGCTACTTTCTTGCCGCCACTTCCCGGCAGCGCTGCACGTTTGCGTCGAAGCGCGAGGCCAGGCCCGGTTCGCACTCGTCGGAAGGGGCTAGCCTGCACATGCCGACCACAGCGTAGTCCATCACCGCCGCCGTGCACATGGGGTATGCGGCAAGCTCGGGATTGGCCTTGCTCTTGAAGCCCCAGCGCTCCGAGAACTGCACCGTGCGGACCATCGCGCCGTGGAAGAAGCTGCGGTCCTTGGCGGCGATGGCGGCCTCCATGCGGGGCAGCTCCTCGTTCAGGTAGCCGACCGAGTCGAGCGGAAAACCCGAGGGGTCCTGCTGTGCGGTGGCGAAGGACGCGGCGAGCACGAAGGGCAAGGCCGCAAGGGCGCGCAGAACGGGGGAAGGTGCGCGGCGATGAGTGGTGCGGTGGAGGTGCATGGCCCCGAATTCTGCAACGTTTTGAAGCATCTTTGAATTCGCCGCGATGCGCCGGCACCACGCCGGCCTGCGCTGCTAGCGGCCTTTCTTCTGCTTGTCGAACTTGCGCCAGTACTGGAACTCGTCCTCGTGCACCTCGAGATCGATCTCCGAAATGCGCGACTGCAGCCGTTCCTGCACCTCGGCCACAGCCTTGTTGTAGACGAGCGGACCGATCTCCTCGAGGAAGAAGCCGAGCAGCGCACCGGCCCCGATGTTGCCAATGGGCTCTTCCATGTTCTCGCGGAAATAGCGCTCGATGGAGGTGATGGCCTGCTGGCGTGCTTCCTTCGGTATCTCGATGCTCATGGGGTTCGTTCCTCGGGGCGTTCGGGCCGTCGATTGTGCCGTTCGCTACCATGCGCGCTCACAACAACACCGGAGACAGACACCGTGAAGTTCCGCCTTTTCCCTCTCACAGCGCTAGCGGCCCTCGCGGTCCTCGCCGGCTGCACGAACCTCACCCCCACCGTGCCCCAGCGCCAGCTGATGCTGGTCGCCAACGACGAGAAGCAGTCGTGGAACGACGCCGGCGCGGTGATCCTCGGCCCGATGGGGCGCGACACGGTGCAGGTGCTGGACATCGGCACCGATCCGCTGGCGCCCAAGGTGCTCGGCACGCTGCAGCTGGACAACACCATCGCCGGCCCGCCGACCAACCTCGCGATCACGCCCGGCGAAACGCTGGCGCTGGTCGCCAACTCGCTCAACGTGGTCGAGGAGAACGGCGCGCGCAAGCAGGTGCCCGACAACCGGCTCTTCGTGATCGACCTGACCACCACGCCGCCCAAGCTGCTCGACACGCTGCAGGTCGGCAAGCAGCCCTCGGGCCTGTCGATCAACCGCACGGGCGACCTGGCGCTGGTGGCCAACCGTGCCGACAACTCTGTGAGCGTGCTGCGCATCTCGGGCAAGAAGGTGACGCTGGTCGACACCGTGGCCATGGGCGACTCGGTGGCGCACGTGCGCTTCACGCCCGACGGCAAGCGCGCACTGGCGGCCAAGTTCCCGAGCCACAAGATCGCGCTGCTCGAGGTGAACGGCGAGAAGGTCAGCTACAACAAGGTCGACCTCGCCGCCGGCCTGTGGCCCTACAACGTCGACGTGACGCCCGACGGCAAGCTCGCGCTCACCGCCGACAACGGCAACTCGGGCGCCTCCGACGGCCAGGTCGACACGGTCAGCGTGATCGACATGGAAGCCGCGCCGCCGCGCGTGATCGACAAGGTGGTCGTCGGCGACGGCCCCGAGGGCCTGGCCGTGAGCCCGACCGGCCGGCACGCCGTGGCGGTGATCCTGCGCGGCAGCAACGCGGCGAAGAACGCCTACTTCTACAACCGCAACGGCTCGGTGGTGCTGCTGAAGATCGACGGCAAGAAGGTCACGCGCGCCAACGAGGTTGTGGTGCGCGGGCTGCCCGAAGGTGCGGTGTGGAGCGCCGACGGGAAATACCTGTACGTGGGGAATTTCATCGACCAGGACATCACGATCCTGCGGCTCGATGGAGACACGCTGGTGCCGACGGGCAAGTCGTTCCAGCTGCAGGGCCATCCGGCTGCGATGCGCGGGAAAATGACGCACTGACCGACCAGCACTCCTGCGAAAGAACGAAGACCCATGGCGCAACCCAAACGACCTCTCCGCACGCTCGAACGCGGCATCCTCTGCCTCGTGATCGGCGTCGCAGTCCTGCTGGGGCCGCGTTTCCTGCAGGGCACGCGCTGGTTCGAGATGGTGGCGGGGGCCTATCTGGTGGGCTGGTTCGCGGTGGTGCTGGGCGTGGCGCTGATCGTGGTCGAGCTGGTGAAGCTCGGCAGATCGCGCCGGCAATAAGAAACCCGCCTCGCGGCGGGTTTCGTTGGCAGTCGGCAGGCGCGCGTCAGGCCTTCTTGCCGCGCATCTTGCCGACCAGTTCCACCACCGCCAGCACGATGGCACCGGCCACGATGCCCACGCCGGCATTCACGCCCATCGAGCCCAGCGTGCCGAACACGCCGCCCGTGGCCTTGGCCCAGTCTTCGACCGCGTGGCCCAGTGCCGGCACGCCGTGCACCAGGATGCCGCCGCCCACGAGGAACATCGCGGCCGTGCCGGCCACCGACAGCGCCTTCATGAGCCAGGGCGCTGCCGCCAGGATGCCGCGGCCCAGCGCCCGTGCGCCCGCGCTGGCACGCTGGCTCAGGTAGAGGCCCGCGTCGTCGAGCTTCACGATGCCGGCCACGAGGCCGTAAACGCCGATGGTCATGATGAGCGCGATGCCGACGAGCACGCTCAGCTGCGTCGTGAAAGGCTGGCCCTGCACGGTGCCCAGCGTGATGGCGATGATTTCGGCCGAGAGGATGAAGTCGGTGCGCACCGCGCCCTTGATCTTGTCCTTCTCGACCGCCACCACGTCGACAGATGTGTCGGCCACGGCCTTCTCGTGGCGCTGGGTGTCGGCGTCGTGCTCCTTCTTGTGCAGGAACTTGTGGGCGAGCTTTTCGGCGCCCTCGAAGCACAGGAAGGCGCCGCCGATCATCAGCAGCGGCGTGACCAGCCAGGGCAGCCAGGTGCCGATGGCCAGCGCGGCGGGCACGAGGATCGCCTTGTTGATGAAGGAGCCCTTGCACACGGCCCACACGACCGGAATCTCGCGCTCCGCCTTGACACCCGTGACCTGCTGCGCGTTGAGCGCGAGGTCGTCGCCCAGCACGCCGGCTGTCTTCTTGGCGGCTACCTTGGTAAGGACCGATACGTCGTCGAGGACGGTCGCGATGTCGTCGAGCAGCAGGAGCAGGCTGGAGGCCATTGGCAGGATTCAGGCTGAAAAAGAAGCGGCGAGCTTATCCGCAGCCGCTGCCCGCCCCGTCAATACCCGTACGGGGGCGCTCCCCGAACAAGCGCTGGAGCGGGTCCGGGAGCGGTTCAGAGAGCGCCGAGCGCAATGACGAGCACGGCCGCCAGCGAGGCACCGAACAGCGCCAGGCCCACGCGGCGACGGCGATGCGTGAGCATCCACAGCGCCACGCCCGAGATCGACAGGAAGATCAGGCTGCCGGCCAGCGTGTCGACCAGCAGGATCCACGGCAGCGGCATGGCGCCGCCCTTGTGCATGTTGGTGAGCGTGGCCACGATACCGTTGTGCGTGGTGGTGACGCCCACCGAGCGGTTGCCCTGCCAGTACTCGGCCTGCACGATCTCGTTGGGGCCGCCGAAGTTGAACACCCAGTGCGCGGGCTGCGTGAGGGCCGGAGCGCTCTTGTCGCCCTTGTCGGCCCAGGCGACGGGCTTGGAGGGCTCGATGCGGCTGGAGTTGGGCGGGCCGCTCATACGCAGCGCCTCTTGCAGCCATCGGCTCATGGCCTCGGGCGTTTCCGGCACCGGGTCGGGCAGCGCGAGCTGGGCGCGCGTGCGCTCCTGGGCCTGCGGCAGCTTCATCACGTTGCGGTGGTTGAGCCAGATGCCGCTGAAGCCGAACAGCAGCCCCAGCACCGCGCCCCAGAGGCCGAACCAGCCGTGGGTGCGGCGGATCCACTGCACGGCGGCCGTGCGCCGCTGGTGCGAACGCACGCGCGCGGCGTGGCCGAGGGAAGAAGAACCGCCGGCGGCGTCCATGGCGTCGCGCCGGCTCAGGCCACGCTGCGCTTGAGGCGGATTTCCTCGATGCGCACGGTGCCGATGGCGGTGGTCTTGGCGGTCTTCATCTCGCGCTTGAAGCCCGCGAGTTCATGGAAGCGCATGGCGCGGTCGTTGCGGATCGGCACCCAGATGGTGACCGTGGTGCAGCCCTCGTCCTCGAGGCCTTCGCGGGCGGCGTCCCAGAGGGCCACGCCGGCGCCCTTGCCCCAGTGCTCGGGCTTGACGTAGATGGCCCAGATCTCGCCGGTGGTCGGCGGGGTCTTGGGGTCGCGCGAGCGGTCGAAGCCCACGAAGCCCACGATCTCGCTGCCGTGCACCACCACGTGGACCTGGGGTTCGCTGTACTCGATGGCCTCGCGCCACTTGGCTTCGCGCGTGGCGGGAGCCAGGGCGCGCAGTTCTTCCTCGGGAAGGATGCCTTCGTAGGCGGCCTTGACGGAGAGTGCGTGGATTTCTGCGACGGCCTTGGCGTCGCGCAGGGTCGCGGGGCGAACTTCGTAATCTGACATGAATGCGGGAAATCGGATGGAACCGCGTATTGTCGCCTCACCGCTAAACTGCAGCCCGCATACGTCGCAACTACAGGAGAAACCGACATGGCCAAGGGTCAGCAGCGCAGCAACAAGGAAGCGAAGAAACCGAAGAAGGACACCTCGCCGCCCAAGCCCGTGAGCACCGGCGGAATCGAGCCTGTCCGCACGGTCACGACCGAGGTGATTCCCCGCGGCAAGCTCAAGAACAAGTAGACAAGCAAGCAAGTGACGAACGACTCGCCCACGCCACCGCCCGCCCCCGCGGCCACGCAGGCCCAGCCGCGCAATCCGCTGCACGGGGTCACGCTGGAGGCCATCGTCACGGCGCTGGCCGGCCACTACGGCTGGCCGAGGCTGAGCGAGCTCGTTCCCATCCGCTGCTTCACGCACGACCCGAGCGTGGGCTCCAGCCTCAGGTTCCTTCGCAAGACGCCCTGGGCGCGCGAGAAGGTCGAGAGCCTCTATCTCTTCATGCTGCGCGAGCAGCGCCGCGAACAACAACAGCAGCAGCCATGAAGGTCCGGCTCGAGCCTTCGGGCCTCGACTTCGAGACCGACGGCGACATCACCCTCCTCGAGGCCGCGGAAGCCGCCGGCATCGAGCTTCCGAGCTCGTGCCGCAACGGCACTTGCCGCACCTGCATCTGCCTGCGGCTCGCGGGCGAAACCCGCCACGTCATCGAATGGCCCGGCCTGAGCGCCGAGGAAAAGGCCGAAGGCTGGATCCTGCCCTGCGTGGCGCAGGCGCTCGGCGACATCACGCTCGAAGTGCCCGGCGCACGCGCCCTGTTCGCGGATTGATCGCCGTCAGGCCGGCGGCCTGACCGAAGGCGCAGCCACCACCAGCCGGTCGCGGTGCGCCAGCGAGGGAAAGATCCTGAACCAGGTCAGCGCGACCAGCATCGTCCCCACTCCGCCCACCACCACCGAGCCGACCGGCCCGAGCAGCGCCGCCGTGGCGCCCGATTCGAACTCGCCGAGCTGGTTGCTCGCGCCGATGAAGATCGAGTTGACCGCGCTCACCCGCCCGCGCATGGCGTCGGGCGTCTCCAGCTGCACCAGCGTCTGGCGGATCACCACGTTGACCATGTCCGCGCCGCCCGAGACCGCGAGCGCGACCAGCGAGACGACAAAACTCTTCGAGATGCCGAACACCACCATGCACAGCCCGAAGAGCCCGACAGCCAGCAGCAGCGTGCGGCCCACGTTGCGCTCGACCGGCCTGCGCGTGAGCGCGATGGACATCACCAGCGCCCCCACCGCCGGCGCGCTGCGCAGCAGGCCGAGCCCCCAGGGGCCGGTGTGCAGGATGTCCTTGGCATAGATCGGCAACAGCGCCACCGCGCCGCCCAGCAGCACCGCGAACAGGTCGAGCGAGACCGCGCCGAGCACCGGCTTGCGCTTCCAGATGAAGTCGACGCCCGCGAACACCGTGGACAGCGTGACCGGCTCGCGCGCGGCCGGCGTGTAGGCGTAGCGCAGCCGCAGCACCAGCGCGCAGGCGACGGCGAAGAAGACCAGGCTCGCGCCGTACACCACCGCCATGCCCGCCACGAACAGCAGCCCGCCCAGGGCCGGCCCGCCGATGATCGCGCCCTGCATGCCCGCCGAGCTGAAGGCCATCGCGCGCGACAGCATGACAGGCGGCACCAGCAGCGGCGTCAGCGCCTGCTGGGCCGGCATCTGGAACGCCCGCACCGCGCCCAGCACCAGCGACAGGCCCAGCAGAAGGCCGCGCGTGTCGTGCTTTTCGAGCACCGCCAGCAGCAGCACGAGCGCCACCAGTCCCTGCACCGCGAAGCAGGCCGCGACGATGCGCCCGCGATGGTGACGGTCGACGATGTGCCCGGCCAGCAGCGCCAGCAGCAGCGCGGGCACGAACTGGTAGAGGCCCACCAGCCCCAGGTCCCAGGCGCTTCCGGTGAGCTCATACATGTGCCAGCCGATGGCCACCAGCAGCATCTGCGAGGCGGCCGTGCCGAACAGGCGCGCCGTCCACATCTGCATGAAGGGGCGTTCGCGCGTCAGGTCGGAGAAGCTGGGGGGAGAAGCCGCGGCACCCTGCAGGGCGGCGTCGGGAGAGGGGGAAGCGGAAGCTGGGGCGGGGCCGGACATTCGTCCGAGGATAGCCGAGGCCGGATGAGCAGGGCATGAGGGCCGGCGGCGGCCCCACGCGCCACCTCGCGGGCTGCTGTCTACACTCGGCGGCTCCCATGACCGCCCCGCCGCCGCTGCAACCCGTTCACGAAGACGCCCACCTGCTGGTGCTCGACAAGCCCGCCGGCCTGCTCTGCGTGCCCGGCCGCGGCGAAGACAAGCAGGACTGCCTGAGCGCACGCGCCATGCGGCAGTGGCCCGACGCGCTGATCGTGCACCGCCTCGACATGGCCACCAGCGGGCTGGTGGTGATGGCACGGGGCATCGAGATGCAGCGGGCGCTGAGCGCCGAATTCGCCGAGCGCCGGGTGCACAAGCGCTATGAAGCCGTCGTCGACGGCGAAATGCCGCTGCGCGAAGACTGGTCGGTGATCGACGCGCCGCTGATGGCCGACTGGCCGCGCCGTCCCCTGCAGAAAATCGACCCGGCCGGCAAGCCCAGCGTCACGCGATGGAAGGCGCTCTCGGTGTTGCCGGGAGAGCCCGCCGCCACGCATGTACTGCTGGAGCCGTTGACAGGCCGCTCGCACCAGCTGCGCGTGCATCTGCTGTCGATCGGGCATCCGATCCTGGGCGACGCGCTCTACGGCGACGCGGCCCTGCGAGCGCGAGCGCCGCGCCTGATGCTGCATGCAAGCGAGCTGGGGTTCGTGCATCCGGCGACGGGGCAGGAGCTTTGCTTCGAGCGGCCGTCTGGCTTCGTCGTCCCCTGATCCCCGATTCCGCTACGCCGCGGTTTCCGTTGTTGCGGATGCCGCCGCTCAGCCGCCCTTGACGACCAGCACGGGCATGTTCGCGTCCTGCAGCACGCGCTGCGTCACGCTGCCCAGCAGCAGTTTCTCGATGCCGCTGCGGCCGTGCGAGCCCATCACGATCAGGTCGGCCGCGATGGCGATGGCCGTGTCGACGATGCCTTCGTGCACCACGTGGCCGTCGATCACGCGCTGGTCGCTGTGCAGGCCTTCGGCCGCGAGCGCCGCCACGCCGCGCGCGAGAGCCGCATTGGCGCTGGCGGTGGCCGCCGCGAGGTATTCGTTCTGGCCGAGCGCGTAGTCAGCGCCGACGCCGATGAAGGGATAGTTGTCGATCACGTGGATCAGCGTGATGCGGCTACCGAAGGCCAGCGCGAGGCCGCTGGCCTTGCTGACGGCGAGCATGGAAGTTTCGGAGCCGTCGATCGGAACCAGGATGTGATTGAACATGGCGGGACCTCGCTTTCGTTCGCAGACAGACACACGGCCCACATGGGGCCGGCCCCGAATTTAACCGCTGTTGCGCGCCGCAGGCTGTAGGACTGCCCCGCCGCAGGGTGAGTTCAATCCCCCTGGAAACCCTTGGCCCTGCAGGTGATCACGAGCGTGTCGCGCCAGCCCTCGCCGCCCTCCTCGAGCGGCTGGATCGGCGTCGACTCGTGGATCACGCGCGCATCGTCGAGCACCAGCAGCGTCCACGGCTCGGTCATCGTGAAGCGTTCGCCGCGACGCCCGTTGGCTTCGAACACGCGCGTCTCGCCGCCCTTGATGCCGTGCCGGCCCACGAGCGCCACCGCCACGAGATCAACCCCGTCGCGGTGCGCGCCCTCGGGCGTGGGACGGCCGATGCCGCCCGCGGTGTCGATGCGGAACTGATGCGCCTCCACGTACCAGCGCTGCGCCTCGCCGCGCATCTCGCTGCTGGCCCTGCCCAGCTGCTGGAGCAGCCGATGCCACACGGGCTGTGCGACGGTGGCCTCGAGCATCGGCGCGAACCAGCGCTGCATGCCGCCATGCAGCGCGTTGTATTCGACCGGCTGCCAATGCGCGCGATGCGGCACCTGCGCCAGCGTGGCCTGCTCGTCGGCCTCGACCGTGAAGCAGGCATGGCGTCGGGTGCGGTAGCGGCCGCCGTCCTTCAGGTAATCGTCGGGCGGAAGATCGTTCCAGTCCGGGTGCAGCGCTTCGAGCTGCGAGACCGGAACACCGAGCCATTCGCCGACGCCCTGCGGGCTCAGCACGGCATAGCCCTGGTCGCGCAGCGCGGCGGGCAGCTCGGCGGGAGCGATGAACGGGGGGGTGAATGCGGCGGTGGTCACTGGGCGCTGACCTTCACGTCCTTCCAGAACGCGACGCGGTCGCGGATCTCTTCGGCTTCGGGCTTCGGATCGGCGTAGTACCAGGCGGCGTCGGTGTTGAGCTCGCCGTTGACCAGCAGCGAGTAGTAGCTCGCGGTGCCCTTCCAGGGGCAGGTGGACCTGTGGTTGCTGAAGGTGACGAAGTCGCGGTTGAGCGCGCTCATCGGGAAATAGTGGTTGCCTTCGACGAGGACGGTGTCGTCGCTTTCGGCGATGGTTACGCCGTTCCAGGTTGCTTTCATGGGTTGGGGGTCTCCGGGGGCGGCCGGGTGCCGCTTTCGGGGGTTATTGTGCCGTTGCTACGAGCTTGGCCTTTTTCCAGTGCTTATCTGCCCCTGCTAGGGAGTTTGCTTTCCGGGGCCGGGTCTCCGCCCGGCTGCGGACCTACTTTCTTTTGCTTCGCCAAAAGAAAGTAGGCAAAGAAAAGGCGACCCCACTGTCTGCGACCCTCCGCTTCGCTGCGGGCAACCTGCGGTGCTCGCGTTTCGCGGGGTCTCGCAGAACTCGCTTCGCTCAAACAGCTGCGAGCCCTTGTCCGCGAAACGCTGCGCTCCTCGGCGCAGCCAGAGGGGATTGGAAACCTGCGGGCCATCGCGTTGCTCGGCCTTCTGAACAGCCCACACTGGCCTTCGCTTCGCTCGGCCCGGAATCTCAAGCCAATCGCGACCGCTTCAAGCTTCAGCCGCCCCAACGCCTCGTTCCAAGCACAGCAGGCGCGAAGCGCTTGCTGTGCCTTGATGGCCGAGCAACGCGATGGCCCGCAGGTTTCCAATCCCCTCTGGCTGCGCCGAGGAGCGCAGCGTTTCGCGGACAAGGGCTCGCAGCTGTTTGAGCGAAGCGAGTTCTGCGAGACCCCGCGAAACGCGAGCACCGCAGGTTGCCCCGTAGCGAAGCGCAGGGGTCGCAGACAGTGGGGTCGCCTTTCTTTTGCCTACGTTTCTTTGGCGAAGCAAAGAAAAGTAGGTCGGCCGCCGGGCGGAACTCCCGGCCCCGGGAAGCAAAGGCTAAGCAGCAAGCCAATGAACGCTGAAGAGCCTCTCCGGATCCACCCAAACCGCCCCAGGCTTGAATCCAGCCCTCACAGCCAGAGCCCGAAGCCCTTCAACAGTGAACTTATGCGAGTACTCCGTATGAATAGTCTCGCCTTCCGCAAACCCAAACACTTCCCCATTCAGAGAAACGCTCTGAGCCCGCCGGCTCACAAGATGCATCTCGATCCTCTGCCGAGGCGCGTTATAGAACGCCGCATGCGAGAACCCATCAAGATCGAAGTCCGCATCCAGCTCAGCATTCGCCCGCCGCAGCAGATTGAGGTTGAACTCCCCCGTAACCCCCTGCGCATCGTTGTATGCCGCATGCAGGCGCCCAGGATCCTTGACAAGGTCCACCCCGATCAGCAACCCGCCCCCCCGCAACATCCGCGCAGCCAGCTGCAAGAACGCCAGCGCCTCGTCGGGCTCGAAGTTCCCGATAGTCGACCCCGGAAAGAACCCCACTCGCCGCCCCGCCCCGGCCATCGGCGCAGGCAGCACCAACGGCATCGTGTAGTCAGCAGCGATGGGCTGCACCACCAGCTCCGTATAGTCCGCCTTCAACCGCTCGGCAGCCGCCTCCAGGTGCTCGCCGGAGATGTCGATGGGCAGATAGCGCTTCGGCGTCTCCAGCGCATCGAGCAGCAGCCGCACCTTGGTCAGCGACCCCGCGCCGAACTCGACGATCTCCGCATTCGGGCCGATCTGCCCGGCGATCTCGCCGGCGCACTCGCCGAGGATGCGAAGCTCGGTGCGCGTCGGGTAGTACTCGGGCAGTTCGCAGATCCGGTCGAACAGCTGCGAGCCCGCGGCGTCGTAGAAGAATTTCGGCGAAATGCTGCGCGGCGAGCGCGCGAGCCCCGCCTGCATCTCGCGGCCGAACTCCGACAGCGGCGTGGCGGCTGCCGCCGGCGATGCGGCGCGCGGCTTCTGCGATGACTTCGCGGGCACGAAGGACGACAGCGAGGACGAAGAAATTGGATTGCGCATGATCAGATGTCTTTCGCGAGCCGCAGCCCCGTGAACTGCCAGCGCGCCGCCGGCGGGAAGAAGTTGCGATAGCTGGGGCGCGAATGCCCGGCCGGCGTGGCGACGCTGCCGCCGCGCAGCACCAGCTGCCCCACCATGAACTTGCCGTTGTATTCGGCCGCGATGCCCGGCATGGGGCGGAATCCCGGATACGGGTCGTACGACGAGCGCGTCCACTGCCAGACGTGCCCGGCCATCTGCGAGATGCCGGGTGCATCGAACGCGGCTTCCCATTCGAACTCGGTGGGCAGCCGCGCACCGGCCCACTCGGCATACGCGGCGGCTTCATAGAAGCTGAGCTGCGAGACCGGCGCATCAGCCTCCATCGGCCGCACGCCGTTCAGGCCGAACACATGCCAGTCGCCCGCCGCCTGCGACGAGGGCCCGGCGAAGCGCAGGCGGGGATCGTCCTGCGCGAGCCAGTACGCCGGATGCCGCCAGCCGTTCGCCTGCACCGCGGCCCAGCCGTCGGACAGCCACAGCTCGGGCCGCTGGTAGCCGCCGTCGGCGATGAACTGCGCATAGTCGCCGCAGTTCACCAGGCGGTCGGCGATGGCATGAGGCTGCAGCAGCACGCGGTGGCGCGGCGTTTCGTTGTCGAAGGAGAAACCGGCGCCCTCGTGCCCCGCCTCTGCCATGCCGCCGGCCCGCTCGATCCAGCGCACGGCAGGCGGCACGGCGGCCAGCCGCAGCGCGGGGCCGTTCGCGGGCTTGTAGGCGGGCAGCATGGGGTTGCACGACAGCGCATGCAGGATGTCGGTGAGCAGCAGCTCCTGGTGCTGCTGCTCGTGGTTCAGCCCGAGCGTGACGATGGGCTCGATCACGGCCCAGTCGGCCCCGCCCTCTTCCAGCAGCGCCACCACCGCATCGTCCACATGGCGGCGGTATTCGTGCACCTCGTCGAGCGAGGGCCGCGTCAGCAGTCCGCGCTGCGGACGCGGATGGCGCGGGCCTAGCGCCTCGTAGTACGAGTTGAAGAGGTAGAGGAAGCGCGCGTCGAAGGGCTGGTAGCCGCCGGCATGCGGCTGCAGCAGCACGCTCTCGAAGAACCAGGTGGTGTGCGCGAGGTGCCATTTGGTCGGGCTCGCGTCGGGCATCGACTGGATGCACTGGTCTTCGGCGGAGAGCGGAGCGGCAAGCGCCAGGCTCGTGGCGCGCACCTCGCGGAACCTGTCGCGCAGTGCGCCCGCCGCCTGAGTGATCGGCCGGGAAAGCGTCATGGAGTCTCCAGTCGGGTCAGCCGCAAGTTGTAGCCCATCCGGGTCGCGGCGGCACGTAGGACAAAACGCCGCAGGCCTGCCGCCGCGACTTCGGCAAAGAGCGCCAACGGGCGCAAGGGGCAGCCACTGTGGCACAAGACGCCGGGGCGTGCAGGGCGGCTGCGTATCATCCGTCGCATGCAAACGACCAACCCATCGGGCAGGCCCAAAGTCGTCATCGTCGGCTGCGGATTCGGCGGACTCGAAGCCGCGCGCAAGCTGCAGAAGGCGGACGTCGACGTGACGGTGATCGACAAGACCAACCACCACCTGTTCCAGCCGCTGCTGTACCAGGTGGCGACCGCCGGGCTCGCCGCTCCGTCGATCGCGGCGCCGGTGCGCTCGCTGTTCCGCAAGCAGCCGAACATCACGACGCTGCTGGGCGAGGTGGCCGGCATCGATCCGGCCACCCGGTCGGTGCACCTTGCCAACGGCGACCGCGTGCCCTACGACCACCTGATCGTCGCGGCCGGCGCCACGCACAGCTACTTCGGGCACGACGAATGGTCGAGCGTGGCGCCCGGGCTGAAGACGCTGGCCGATGCCTTCGAGATCCGCCGCCGCGTGCTGCTGTCGTTCGAGACCGCCGAGATCACGGCCGACCTGGAAAAGCGCCGCGCCCTGCTCACCTTCGTGGTGATCGGCGCCGGCCCCACGGGCGTCGAGATGGCCGGCACGCTGGCCGAGATCGCCAAGCACACGCTGTCGGGAGAGTTCCGCCACATCGACCCGAGCAGCGCGCAGGTGCTGCTGGTCGAGGGCGGCCCGCGCGTGCTGCAGGCCATGCCCGAATCGCTGAGCCAGAAGGCGCTCGAACAGCTGGAGCGGCTGGGCGTCGAAGTACGCCTGAATGCGCGCGTGACGGCCATCGATGCCAACGGGCTCGAGGTGCAGACCGGTGGCGGCGCAGACGGATCGCCGGTCGACAGCTACCGAATCGATAGCAGCTGCGTGGTATGGGCGGCGGGCGTCGCTGCTTCTCCGCTGGGCCGCATGCTGGGCACCGCCACGGGCGTCGAATGCGACCGCGCGGGACGCATCAAGGTCGAGCCAGACCTGAGCCTCGCGGGCCATCCCGAGATCAGCGTGGTCGGCGACCTCGCCGCCGCCATGAGCCACGCGCCCGGCAAGCCGCCCAAACCCGTGCCCGGCGTGTCGCCCGGCGCCAAGCAGATGGGGCGTGCGGCGGCCGCCAACATCCTGCGCCGCATCGCGGGCCAGCCGACGGTGCCGTTCCGCTATGCCGACTACGGCAACCTCGCCACCATCGGCCGCAATTCGGCGGTGGTCGACCTCGGCACGCCCTTCGGCCCTCTGCGCTTCAGCGGCCGGCTCGCATGGCTGTTCTGGCTGTTCGCGCACGCGTATTTCCTGATCGGCTTTCGCAACCGCGTCGTCGTGATGATGGACTGGGCCGGCGCGTACTGGAGCTTCCAGCGCAACGCGCGCGTGGTAGCCGACGTGCAAGGCAAGAGCGAATCCTGAGGGAGGAAGGCTGGCGATGCTGTCCTTCCTCGTGTGGACCGTCGCGCACGCCGCCGAGGCGCTGTTCTGCCTCTGGGTGCTGCGCTGGGGCGGTGCCGAGCGGCTCGAAGGCACTTTCGCCTCGGGCCTCATCAGCACCTTCGCGCCGCGCTGGAGCGCCGAGGGGCTCAAGCTGGCGGCGCTGATCCTGCTGTTCTTCTGTGCCGTCAGCTTCGCGGCGGGGCTTTTCGTGCCCTCGCTGCGATGCTGGGGAACCTGCTGAAGCGCGCGCGCCTTCAGGTCTTCAGGTCCCGATCACGCCGCCGTCGTTCTTCGTGATGGCAATGGTCGCCGAGCGCGGCCGGCCCGAGCCGTCGGGCCACTTCGACACGGCGAGCGGACGCTCGGGGTCGCTGCGCTCGTTGGCCGGCTCGCCCGGGTGCTGGATGTTGATGAACAGCGTGCGCAGGTCGGGCGTGGCCGTGAGGCCGGTGATCTCGCAGCCGGCCGGGCCGAGCAGGAAGCGGCGGATCTCGCCCTTGGTCGGGTCGCAGGCCAGCATCTGGTTGTTGGGCAGGTTGGCGTACTCGCCCTTGCCCAGCGTGGAGGTCGACACGTCGGTCTCGATCCACAGCACGCCGCGCGCGTCGACCATCAGGCCGTCGGGGCTGCCGAAGGTGTCGCCCTTGATGTTGCCCTGCGCCTCGTAGCGCGATTGCTTCGGGTCGCCCGCGAGCACGAGGTGGTTCCAGGCGAACTTGGTCGCGTCCAGGTCACCGGTTTCCTTCCAGCGGATGATCTGGCCCATCGTGTTGTTGGAGCGCGGATTGGCCGCGTCCATGAAAGGCTGGCCGGCGCCGCCGCGGTTGCTGTTGTTGGTCAGCGTGCAGTAGACCTCCTTGGTGAGCGGGTCCACCGTGGTCCATTCGGGGCGGTCCATCTTGGTGGCGCCCAGCAGGTCGCTGGCCTGGCGCGCCTTGATGAGCACGTCGCCCTGCGTGGTGAAGCCCTTGTCGGCCACGAGGCCGCCCTTGCCCTGCACCAGCGGCAGCCATTCGCCCGTGCCGTCCACGTCGAAGCGGGCCACGTACAGCGTGCCGTGGTCGAGCAGGTCGCGGTTGGCTGCGGCGCCGCCGGGCTTGACCGTGTCGCGGCTCACGAACTTGTAGATGTACTCGAAGCGCGAGTCCTCGCCCATGTAGATGACGGCGCGGCCGTCGTTGGTGAGCGCGGTGGCGGCGCCTTCGTGCGCGGCGCGGCCCAGCGCGGTGCGCTTGCGCGGCGTGGAGGTCGGATCCTGCGGGTCGATCTCGACCACCCAGCCGTAACGGTTCGACTCGTTCGGGTGCTTCGACACGTCGAAGCGCGCCTCGTGCTCGTGCCAGCGGTACTTGGCGCCGTTGCCCTTCTTGATGCCCCAGCGCTTCTGGTGGGCGTCGGGCGTGTCGGTGCCCTCGAAGTAGTCGGCGAAGTTCTCCTCGCAGGTGAGGTAGGTACCCCACGGCGTGTGGCCGTTTGCGCAGTTGTTGAAGGTGCCCAGCACTTGCGTGCCCGAGGGGTCGGCGGCGGTGCGCAGCATGGCGTGGCCGGCGGCGGGGCCGGTCAGCGTCATCGGCGTGAGCGCGGTGACACGGCGGGCGAAGCGCGAAGGCGCGAGCTGCGTCCACTTGCCGGCGCCGTCGCGCTGCAGTTCGATGACCGACACGCCATGCGCGTTCATCGACTTGCGCACCTTCTCGGGCGTCCAGGTCTTCATGCCGTCTGGGTGCAGCAGGCCGTCGTCGACGTATTCGTGGTTCAGCACCAGCAGGCCGCGGTTGGAGCCTTCGAGCGGAAAGAAGGCCATGCCGTCGTGATGCATGCCGGCCTGCAGCGCCTGCTCTTCGGCGGTATTGGAGGCGTCGGCCTTGAAGGCGGGCATGGCGCCCGCGATGCCGGTCGGGTCGCCCCAGCGGTAGAGAACCTGTGTGCTGTAGCCCTCGGGCACGACCACCGTGTCGACGGCCGCCATGGGCACGCTCTTGAAGCCGATGGCACGGCCCAGGCCGCTCACATTGCCGCTGCCGCCGGTGGTGGCGCATCCGGCCAGGGTGCCGGCCGCCAGCGGGCCGAAGAGCCCTGCCACCGCCGCCGCCATGCCGCCGCGCACGAACACGCGCCGGGACGGATCGGAAACTTCATGGATGGTGGGGTTGGCGGAGGGGTTGGAGTCCTCCATGCGGGCGAAGTCTTTGGCCATGTTGTTGTCGCGGGGGATTGTGGGAACCCGAAATGGTCCCGCGGTCCCGTGAATCCGCCGTGACATGGGGCCTGTCGCGGAGGCCCCGGGGGCAATCAGAAGAGGCTGCCCCAGTGGCTGCCGCCCCAGTGCTGCTGCTCCTCGCGCTGGTGCTTGCGCCATTCCCAGGGCGGCGTCGGCCTGGGGTCGGCCCAGAGGCCCGCACGCCGGGACCGGGCGCTGTCCTGCAGCTTGAAGAGCCCGCCGCCGCGCTTGGTGGCCAGGCGGTTGTAGTCGTACACCCAGGCCCAGCCGTCGGCCACCATGCGGCTGCCGGCGTCCTCGCCGTTGCAGCTCACGTCCGCCACGGTGCGGCCGTAGCGGTCGGTGTCGATCTCGGTGATGCGCGCCTGCTCGCCGAAGCAGATGCTGCTCAGCGCCTGCCTGCTGCGCTGGCCGTAGGGCTGGGCTTTTTCCGGCGCGTCGATGGCGGCAATGCGCACCTTCACGCGCTCGTAGGCGCCGATGCGCCCGCAGCGGGCGGTGAGCGTGTCGCCGTCGCTGATGCCGACGACGAGGCAGTTGCGGGGTGCGGCCTGGGAAAGAAGAGGAAAGGCAAGCAGGAGAAGACTGGAAAGCAGCGCGCGAAAGTGCATGAAAGAGCCGGAGAGACCTGGAGATTGGCAGAATCGCCAAACCGATCGAGGCTAAGTGATCCATGCGCCGGGAGGGATCGGGACACAGTTTTTTTCTTTCTCGCGTTCTTCCCAGAACGGCGCTTCGAAGGAGACCCCTCACATGCAGGAACCCACCCGGGACGACTGGTTTTCCGCGGCGAACGACGCCTGGGACGCCGGCGAGCACAAGAAGGCGCTGTCGCTGTTCCTCAAGGCGGCCGCCGCCGGCGAGATTCATGCGCTCAACAGCGTCGGCTACTTCCTCGACCACGGCATCGGCGTGAAGCAGGACAGCGCCGCCGCCCGCGAGTGGTACCGCAAGGCCGCGAAAGCGGGCGACGTGGCAGGCTGCGCCAACCTCGCCATCTGCTACCGCGACGAAGGCAACTTCCGCTGGGCCCGCTACTGGTTCGAGCGCGCCTACTCCAAGGGCGACGGCGACGCGGCGCTCGAGCTGGGCCGCCTCTTCCTCTGGGAAGGCCCGCACAAGAACCACCGCAAGGTCGTCGACTACCTGACGAAGGCGGTGGCGGCGCAGTACGTCACGCCGAACGGAAGGGAAGAAGCCGGGAAGCTGCTGAAGTCGCTGGGCCGCAAGTGAAGTTTCTACGGTATGCGCTGACGCTCCTGGTGTCGCTTGCGGTTCTGGCTCTGATTGCACTCCAGCTCTGCATCGTCGAGCCCGGCGACCTCGCCCAGCCGGTATCCATCGACGAGGTGTCATTCCTCGCCGATGGCGGAACGCTGGTAGTAGAGCTGAAAGGCGCCAACGGCAAGCGCCTCTTCGCGATCCGCCAGGGGAGCCTTTACGTCGAGTCCGACAGGCAACCCATGGCCATCGGGTGCAGTTGCTTCGGTTTCCCCTACGCCAGGAATGTGGCACGCGGCGACGAACGCGAGCGCGCCGTTCAGGCGTTGCTGGAGGGCTGGGTCACAGCCAATACAACCGCCGAAGATCGCGCTCGCATCGAGACCCGCTCGAACCTCGAGCAGATACCCGCCACGGCCTATGGCGTGCTCGAGATGCTGAACTGGATCAGGACGCGCCAATAGAACGAGAAGGACAAGGCAGGCGGGTGGGCGGCCTGCTGCCCGCCGATCTCACTTCGCCTCGCTCTCCGCCTCCTGCAGCAGCCTCCACATCACCTTCCCGCTCCCGCTCTTGGGCAGCGCGTCCACGAACTGCACCTTGCGCGGGATCTTGTAGACCGCCATGTTCTCGCGGCACCAGTCGATGATCTGCTGCTCTGTGGTGTCCTTGTGCGTGGCGCGCAGCACCACCACCGCCTTGACCGATTCGCCGCGGTAGTCGTCCTTGGTCGAGATCACGCAGGCTTCCTGGATGGCCGGGTGGCGGAACATGAGCAGCTCGACTTCGGCCGGCCACACCTTGAAGCCGCTCGCGTTGATCATGCGCTTGAGGCGGTCGGTGATGAAGAAGTAGCCGTCCTCGTCCATGCGGCCCATGTCGCCCGAGCGGAAGAAGCGCTTGCCCTCGAACTCGACGAAGGCGGCCGCGGTGGCGTCGGGGCGCTTCCAGTAGCCCTGGAACACCTCGGGGCCGTGGATGATGATTTCGCCCGATTCGCCGATGGGCATTTCCTTCAGCGTGTCGGGGTCGACCACGCGCGCGTCGGTGCTCATGAACGGAATGCCAAGGCACTGCTGCTTGGGGTGGTCCGAGGGGTTGGTGTGCGAGGGTGCCGCGGTCTCGGTGAGGCCGTAGCCTTCCTGGTACTTCAGGCCGTACTGTTCCAGCAGTCGCTGCGCCACGGCCTGCGGCATGGCGGCGCCACCGCCGCCGATGTAGGTCATGCTCGACAGGTCGTAGTTCGCGAAGTTGGGGCTGGCCATCAGGTCGATGACCATGGTCGGGATGTTGGTCCAGGCCGTGACCTTCCAGCGCGAGATGAGCCGGCCGGCCACGTCGCGGTCCCAGCGCGGCATGATGATCAGCGTGGCCGCCGCCAGGATGGCGGTGTGCATCATGCTCACCACGCCGGTGATGTGGAACATCGGCACCACGGCCAGCACCACCGTCTCCGAGGTCGAGCCGCCCCACATCAGGCCGGCGAAGGCGTTGTGCATCAGGCTCGAATGGTGGTGGATGCAGCCCTTGGGCAGGCCGGTGGTGCCGCTGGTGTAGGGCAGCAGCGCCATGTCGTTGGCGCCCACCACGTGCTCGGGCGGCGTGTGGCCGGCCTCGAGCGCGTCGGTCCAGGCGACGACCTTGCCGCCTTCCAGTTCGGGTAGCGGGTGGCGGGTGGTGAGCCAGTCCTTCCAGGCGGGCGCCGGGGCGTCGTCGCCCGATGCGTCGGCATCGAAGGCGTCGGTGAACTGGGTCACGATCATGTGGGCCAGCCGCTGCTCGGGCGGCAGCGCGTTGCTGGCCTTGGCCAGTTCGCCAGCCAAGTCGCCGGTGATGATGGCCACCTTGGCGTCCGGGTCGGTGATGTAGTGCTTGAGCTCCTCGGCCCGGTTCATCGGGTTGACCGGCACCACCACGGCGTTGGCGCGCAGGATCGCGAAATGCGCGATCACCAGCTGCGGGCAGTTCTGCATGTCCAGGATCACGCGGTCGCCGCGCTTCACGCCCAGCGCATGCAGCGCGCCGGCCAGCCGCTCGGCCTGGGCTGCGAACTCGCGGTAGCTGACGACGCGGCCGCAGAACACCAGCGCGGGCTTGTCGGGATAGCGCGCTGCCGAGGTGGTCAGGTTGTGCCACAGCGAGGTGGCCGGGACGGTGATGGAGTGTGGAAGGCGCTTGGGCCAGAACTTGTGATGCGGGCGTTGTTCCATGGTGGTCACGGGCGGGGGGACGGGAGGACGGAAAGAGGGATGCCCGCCAGCCTAAGCCGCCGCGTGCGCCGCTCCCATCGGGGAAGCCCCCGGGGGGCGTCGCCTAGGCGACGCCATTTTTTCTCACATGCCTGGCCGTCCCCGGATGCGCCCTGCGACTACAGACAAGCGCCGCTTCCCGAGCGATACCTGCAGCCTCCCCTCTCCATCCACCCACTCACCCCACCGAAGGAGCTTCCATGGCAGCAGAAAAGCACGCGAGCGTTCACTGGGAAGGCGCCGGCAAGACCGGAAAGGGCCTGGTCAGCACCGAGACCGGCGCCCTGAAGGACTACCCCTACGGCTTCGCCAGCCGCTTCGAGGACGACAAGCGCGGCACCAACCCCGAGGAAATCGTCGGCGCCGCGCACGCCGCCTGTTTCACGATGGCCTTCGCCTTCGCGCTGGAAAGAGAAGGCCTGGCGGCCACGAAGATCGACACCCGGGCGGCCGTGCGGCTGGCCAAGGATGGCGAGGGCTTCAGGATCGACCGCATCGCGCTCGAACTCGACGCCAGCGTGCCGAACCTCGACGAGGCGAAGTTCCAGCAGATCGCGGCCGCCGCCAAGGCCGGCTGCCCGCTGTCGAAGGCGCTGGCGAGCGTGCCCGAGATCACGCTGAAGGCCACGCTGGCCGGCTGAGGGCGCTGCCTATGATCGTCTCCTCACAAAAACAGGAGACGGATCATGAACAAGCCCATCCGGACCGCGCTCGCGGTCCTTTCCCTCGGCCTCGGCACAACAGCGGCAATGGCCGCCTTTCCCGACAAGCCGATCAAGATCGTCATCGGCTTCCCGGCCGGCGGCCCGCTCGACCAGCATGCGCGCCTGCTCACCGACAAGCTGCAGGCCGTGCTGGGCCAGCCGCTGATCGTCGACTACAAGCCCGGCGCGGGCGGCTCGGTGGGCGCCGACGCGGTCGCCAAGAGCCCGGCCGACGGCTACACGCTGATGCTGGCGAACACCGGCGTGGCGGTGATCAACGGCGCGCTCTACAGCAAGCTGCCCTACAACACGCAGCGCGACTTCGTGCCCATCGCGCGCACCGCCATGCAGCCGCTGGCGCTGCTGGTCACGCCCAAGCTGCCCGTGCAGAACCTGAAGCAGTTCATCGACTACGCCAAGGCGCGGCCCGGCCAGGTCAACTACGGCTCGGCGGGCAACGGCGGCATCAGCCACCTGGTGCCGGAGATGTTCAAGACCGCCACGGGCATCTTCATGGTGCACATCCCCTACCGCGGCAGCGCGCCGGCCTTCACCGACCTGATGGGCGGGCAGGTGCAGTTCATGGCCGAGTCGATCCCACAGGCGGCCAACTATCACAAGCAGGGCAAGGTGCGCGCGCTGGCCGTGACCAGCCGCGAGCGCAACCCCGCCCTGCCCGACATCCCGACCGTGATCGAGTCGGGCGTCAAGGGCTTCGAGGTGGTGGGCTTCTACGGCTTCCTCGCGCCGAAGGACACGCCCAAGGACGTCGTCGCCAAGCTGAGCGACGCCTTCAAGCAGGTGCTGAACAACCCCGAGGTGCGCGAGCGCATGGTGAGCCAGGGCGCCGACCCGGCCTTCCTGGGCAGCGAGGATTTCGCGCGCTTCCTGGCGACGGAAACCCCGCGCTGGGAAAAGGCGGTGAAGGCATCCGGCGCGCGGATGGATTGAGCCCCACGCCGCCGCCCGGCAAGGCTCAGGGCGACGTGGCCGCGTGCCGCTCCAGCTGCACGCGGTCCAGCAACTCGATGGCGCGGTAGCGCACGCGCAGCGTGCCGTCTTCCTCCCACAGCTTCAACTGCCGGTTCACGCTCTGGCGCGACACGCCGAGCATGAACGACAGGTCTTCCTGCGACACCCCCAGCAGCGTGCCGCCGCCCTCGCCCGTGCCCTCCGCGCGCGCGTCCAGCGTGAGCAGGCGATGCGCGAGCCGCACCGGCAACGGCATCAGGATCACGTCGTCGATCCACGCCAGCGCCTGGCGCAGCCGCAGGCACACCAGCCGCGTGAAGGCCATGTGCACGTCGGGATGCTCGGCCACGAGGCGATGGAAATCGGCCGCCGCGACCACCGCCATCTCGGTCGTGTCGACCGCGCAGGTGTCGTAGACGCGCTCCCGCCCCACCAGCAGCGACACCTCGCCGAACCAGTGGCCGGGTTCGAGCATCGCGATCACCGCCTCGCGCCCGCCCGGCGCGACCACGCTCACACGCAGCGATCCGGCCACCACGCCGAAGAGTGCGTCGGGCGACGAGCCCTTGTGGAAGAGCGATTCGCCGCGCGCCAGCGTGCGCCGGTGCGCCACCGCGAGCAGGCGCTGCTGCACGTCCTCGGCCAGCCGCATGTCGCCGTTGTGCACCGGCGAAGGCTGCGCGTCCGGCGGCGTGTCGGGAGATGAAGGGGGCGTGCGTGGCATCGCGGGTTTGTCCGTAGCGGCGATTGCCAACACCGGACAGTCTTGTTTCAGGGGCGTGCCGATAGTACGCAGCGAGCCCGGATAGCCGCATTCGCGGCAACCCGATGTCACCAGCCATTCCTGTCACATGGAGCACACCCCGATGAGCAACGACAACACCCCACGCACCGAACTCCAGGCCCGCCGCGAGCGCCTCGTGCTCGACCACTTCGCCGACGAGACCCGGCAAGACTTCGACGCGGTGCTCGGCACCTTCCCGCATCCGCACTACGAGCTGATTCCCAGCGGGGAGGTGCACGACGGCATGGCCGAGGTGCGCCAGTACTACATCGACACGCGCCGCGCATTCCCGGACCAGCGCCACGAGATCATCCAGCTGCGCCACGCCGACGACTCGGTGGTGGTCGAGTTCTGGCTGCTGGGCACGCACAAGGGTCCGTTGAAGGGCCTGCCGCCCACCGGCAACAGCTTCCGCTGCCGCATGAACGCCTTCTTCATCTTCGAGGGCGACCGGCTGGTGTGCGAGCGCGTGTACTTCGACACGTTGACGATGCTGCGGCAGCTGCTGGCGGGCGTGCCCGCGGAACATGTCGCCGCGCTGGTCGGCGGATTGCTGGGCCAGCAGCCGGCCGCCGCGCGCGCAGCCGAGACGGCGGCCGCATGAGCGCGCTGCGCGGCGACGCGCTCGCGGGCCGGCATGCCATCGTGACCGGCGGCGCGCGCGGCATCGGACTGGCGATCGCTCGGCGATACCTCGCGGCCGGCGCGAGCGTCGCGTTGTGGGACCTCGATGCGCCAGCGCTCGCCGATGCCCTGGAAACGCTCGCGCCGCTCGGCACCGCCACGTCGGCAGTCGTCGACGTGCGCGACGAAGACCAGATCGCCCGCGCATCCGCGCAGTCGCAGGAACGCTTCGGCGGCATCGACATCCTCGTCAACAACGCCGGCGTGCTCGGCCCGACCGTGCCGGCCTGGGAGCACACGCCCGCGCAGTGGCGCAGCGTGCTCGACATCAACCTCACGGGCGCATGGCTGTGCTGTCGCGCGATCGTGCCGGCGATGCTCGCCCGGCGGCGGGGCCGCATCGTGAACATCGCCTCGGTTGCCGGCAAGGAGGGCAACGGCTTCAACGCCGCGTACTCCGCCTCGAAGGCCGGGCTCATCGCGCTCACCAAGTCGCTGGGCAAGGAGCTGGCCTCGTCGGGCGTGCTGGTGAACTGCATCACGCCTTCGGCAGCCGACACCGAGGTGTTCGCGGCCGTGCCTGCCGAGCACCGTGAACAGCTGCGCACCGCCCTGCTCTCGCGCGTGCCGATGGGGCGCTTCGTCGAGGTCGACGAGGTGGCGGCCATGGCCGCCTGGCTCGCGTCGGACGACTGTTCCTTCAGCACCGGCGCGGTGTTCGACATCTCGGGCGGACGCTCGATGTACTGAGTGCGCCCCATCCATTTCGCTTCGCTTCCTTCGAGGCCGACAAGGAGACCCACATGATCCGAGACCCAGAACCCTCCGGGCTCGCGCAGCTGGCGGATTTCGACGGCGCGCGCGACGCCGCCATGCCGCAGGACCGCCTGCGCGCCATCCGCCGCGCCGCCGAGGTCCTGCGCGAGCGCCTGCTCGACGCGCCGCCGGTGCGCTTCGCGCGCAGCTTCAACCTGCTGCGCATTCCGTACCCCGCATGGTTCGCCTTCACCGGCGTGTACTCGCAGCAGTTGCTCAAGCCGCACATGGTGCATCTGCTGGCGCGCACCGTGCTGATCCAGTACGACGACTTCGAGGGCCGGCTGCGCACGCTGCTGTTCACGCCGGCCGACTTCGAGGCCGGCAACGAGACGCCCTACTTCAAGCGACTGGCCGAGCAGACACCGAAGTTCCTGCACAAGGCGATCGCGCCGGTCTACCAGACCGTGCCGCAGGCGCTGGCGAGCTGCGGCATCGCAGCGGAGCAGATCGACTACATCACCTACGACCACCTTCACACGCAGGACCTGCGCCGCTGGCTGGGCGGCGCCGGCACACCCGGCCTGCTGCCGAACGCGAGGCTGCTGGTGCACCGCCAGGAACTCGCCAGCGTGCAGGGCCTGCTGCCGGTGCAGGCCGAGTGGTACTGCCCGCACGGCCTCGACGGCATCCCGGCCGAACGCATCGTGCCCTTCGACGGCAGCATCCAGCTCGGCCGCGGACTGGCGCTGGTGCACACGCCGGGCCACACCGAGGGCAACCACTCGCTGGTCTACCGCAGCGGCGACGGCCTGCGGGTGAGCAGCGAGAACGGCGTGTCGGCCGACAGCTGGGCACCGCTGCAGTCGCGGCACAACGGCATCCGCCGCTATGCGAAGGCGACCGGCGCGGAAGTGATCCTCAACGGCAACACGCAGGAGAGCAGCAACGACCAGTACCTGTCGATGGTGCTGGAGAAGACGCTCGCGGGCACCTCGGCCGCGCACGGCTTCAGCAACGTGGTGCCCTCGGCCGAATGCACGCCGCACTGGCTGTTTCCGGGCGCGCCCACCAGCCACCTGTGGGGCGAGACCAGCCACGGCACGCCCACCCTCGCCTGAGGCCGACCGGAAAAACGAAGGAGACAAATCGATGAACACCGCCGCCCTGGCTGCCGCCGACTCGCGCTCGCCGGACACTTCGACCGATGCGAGCGCGCGCGACGACGCGGCCCTCTTCCGCAAGATCACCTGGCGCCTGATGCCGCTGCTGTGCGCCTGCTACGTGCTGAACTACCTGGACCGCACCAACGTAGGCTACGCCCAGCTGCAGATGAAGGACCAGCTGGGCTTCAGCGACGCCGTGTTCGGCCTGGGCGCGGGCATCTTCTTCATCGGCTACGCGGTGTTCGAGATTCCGAGCAACCTGATGCTCGCGAAGATCGGCGTACGCGCGACGCTGCTGCGCATCATGGGCCTGTGGGGGCTGGCCTCGGCCGCGATGATGTTCGCGACCACGCCCACGCAGTTCTACGTGCTGCGCTTTCTCATCGGCGTGTTCGAGGCCGGCTTCGCGCCGGGCGTGCTGTTCTACCTGACGCTGTGGTTCCCCTCGCACCGCCGCGCGCAGGCCACGGCGCTCTTCTTCATGGCCTTCGGCGCGGCGCCCATCGTGGCCGGGCCGATCGCCGGGCTCACGATGACGTATCTCGATGGCGTGCTGTCGCTGCGGGGCTGGCAGTGGCTGTTCCTTCTCGAAGGGCTGCCGAGCGTGCTGCTGGGCGTGGCGGCCTTCTGCTGGCTGTCGAACAGTCCTTCGCAGGCGGCCTGGCTGTCGGCGGCCGAGAAACAGCGCGTGGCCCGCCTGCTCGCCGAGGATCAGACCGCGCACGGCGCCGCCGGGCGCCACACCTTCGGCGCGGCGATGCGCGACGGCCGGGTCTGGCTGATCGGATTCATGTCCTTCCTCATCATCCTGGGCATCTACGCCCTGTCGTTCTGGCAGCCCACGATCCTCAAGTCGATGGGGCTGAGCGTGCTGCAGATCGGCTTCTACTCGGTGATTCCGGCGCTGGCGGGCATCGCGGCCAACATCGTCGTGGGCCGGCATTCGGACCGGCGCAAGGAGCGCCGCTGGCACTTCGCGCTGAGTGCCGTCGTCGGAGCCGCCGGGCTGGCGCTGACCACGCTCTTCATGCACAACGCCATCGCCGCCGTGCTGTGCCTGTCGCTGGCGGCCATGGGCATCTCGGCGGCATTCACCGTGCTGTGGGCGGTTCCGGGCAACTTCATGTCGAAGAGCGCGGCTGCGGCGGGCATCGCGCTCATCAGCACCATCGGGGGCAGCGCCGGGCTGGTGGCGCCGATGATGGTCGGCTGGCTCAAGACGCTGACGGGCAGCTTCACCCCCAGTCTCTATGTGCTGAGCGGAGCGCTGGTGCTGTCGGCATTGCTCATGCTTGCAGCGCTGCCGGCCAGCGCGCTGGGCCGCGCTCGGCACTGAACCGGCGCACGCCGCGAGGGCCCCCACCGGGGCCGTGCTCCATTCAGGTGCGCAAATCTTGCATACCAGTTGGCACAGAAGCTGCTGGTATGCAGGCCTATGGCCATTTCCGCATCCGAAATCAGTGCACGCATCGTCGAGGCGGTGATGGCGCAGAAGCTCGCGCCGGGTTCGCGCCTGGGCGAGCAGCAGCTGGCGATGCTGTTCGACTGCAGCCGCACCATCGTGCGCGAGGCCCTCACCCGGCTGGCGGCGCGCGGCATCGTCACGGTGAGCGCGCGGCGCGGCTGGTTCGTCATCGAGCCCTCGCAGGACGAGGCACGCGAGGCCTTCGAGGCGCGGCGCGTGATCGAACTCGGCCTCATCCGCAGCGCGGGCACCGCCGGCAAGATCGAAAAGACCGCCCTGCGCCAGCTGAAAGCGCACCTGCAGCGTGAAAAGGCCGCACTGAAAGAGAGCGACGTCGGCAACCGCAGTTTCCTGCTGGGCGACTTCCACGTGTGCCTGGCCGAGTGCCTGGGCAACACACTGCTGGCCGACACGCTGCGCGACTACACGGCCCGCACCACGCTGATCGCCATGCTCTACCAGTCTACGCACGACGCGGTGCAGTCCTGCGAAGACCACGTGCAGATCGTCGCGGCGCTGGAGCGCGGCGACCACGCCGCCGCCGAGGCGCTGATGGCCGAGCACATCGGCACGGTGCAGTCCGCCCTTCGCGTGCAGGCCCCCACCGATCCGCTGGCCCAGCTGCGCGACGCGCTGGCGCCGCTGCAGAACACGGCCGCGCCCACTGCGCCCGCCACGCCCAAGGGCAAGCGCCGCAAGCCCGGCGCGTCCCCCGATTCCGATTCTTCGACTTACCTAGGAGCCCTGCTATGACCTTCTCTGCTTCCAAACGCCGCGTCGCCCTGGCGCTCGCTTCCGCCGCCATGCTGGCCTCGGCCGGCGCCGCGCACGCCCAGAACGCGCTGGACAACGTGCTCAAGGCCAAGACCATCAAGATCGCCGTGCCCACCGACTACCCGCCCTACGGCTCGGTCGACAAGAACATGAAGCCGCAGGGCCTCGACGTGGAGATGGCCGAGCTCATCGGCGCCAAGCTCGGCGTGAAGGTCGAGCTGGTGCCCGTGACCAGCGCCAACCGCATCCCGTACCTGCAGACGAAGAAGGCCGACCTCGTGATCTCCACGCTGGGCAAGAACGCGGAGCGCGAGAAGGTGATCGACTTCTCGTCGGCCTACGCCCCCTTCTTCCAGGCCGTGTACGCCGCCAAGAGCATGAAGCTCACCAGCTTCGCCGACATGGCCGGCAAGACCGTCGCCGTGACGCGCGGCGCGATGGAAGACCAGGAGCTGAACAAGGTGGCGCCGCCGAACGTCGACTACCGCCGCTTCGAGGACAACAACGCGACCATCGCCGCTTTCGTGGCCGGCCAGACGCAGACCATCGCGACCAGCGCCGCGGTCGCCGGCGACATGCTCGCCAAGAACCCGAAGGTGAGCGCCGAATTCAAGCTGCTGCTGAAGGACAGCCCCTGCTTCGTCGGCGTCGCCAAGGGCGAGACCGCGCTGAAGACCAAGGTCAACGAGATCATCGCGGCGGCCAAGAAGGACGGCACGCTCGACGCCATGTCCAAGAAGTGGCTCGGCAAGGCCGCCGGCGACCTGCCGGTCTGAACGGGCACTCCCCCATGCTTCGCGCACTTCGTGTCGCTGCGCCCCCCTCGCCGGGGGCAACGCCCGCGACCCGGCGAAGCCGGTTCCGCGGCGTTCCACGAACAGACTGACCTATGAACATCGAGTTTGATTTCGGTGCGGTGCTCTCCGAGTGGCCGCTGCTGCTTCGCGGCGTGGCATGGACCGTCGGCCTGACCGCCATCGGCACCGTGCTGGGCATGATCGTGGGCACCTTCTGCGCGTGGGCGCGTGCCGACGGCCCCGGGTGGCTGCGCGCCGTCGTGGGCACGTACGTGGAGCTGATCCGCAACACGCCCTTCATCGTGCAGCTGTTCTTCATCTTCTTCGGGCTGCCGGCGGCGGGCGTCAAGCTCACGCCGGAGGTCGCCTCGGTGATCGCGATGGTGCTGAACCTGGGGGCCTACTCCACCGAGATCATCCGCGCCGGCATCGAGGCCACGCCCAAGGGGCAGATCGAGGCGGCCGTGAGCCTGGCGCTGAGCCGCTCGCAGGTGTTCCTGCGCGTGGTGCTGCCGCCGGCGCTGAAGAAGGTGTGGCCCGCGATGGTGAGCCAGATCGTCATCGTGATGCTGGGCTCGGCGGTGTGCGGCCAGATCTCCACCGAGGAGCTGAGCTACGCGGCCAACCTGATCCAGAGCCGAAACTTCCGCGCCTTCGAGGCCTTCATCGTCGCCACGCTGGTCTACCTGGCGCTGTCTGTGGCGCTGCGGCGGCTGCTCGACTGGGCGGGGCCGAAGTTCTTCTTCGGCCGCTGAGCGGACACGGCAAGAAAGCCCCTTTTCATCATGGCTGACTTCTCTCTCTGGGACATCCTGCGCAACCTGCTGCTGGCGCTGCGCTGGACCGTCGTTCTCTCGCTCATCGCCTTCATCGGCGGCGGCATCGTGGGCGCGCTGCTGCTCTTCCTGCGGCTGCGCGGCGGCAAGGCGATCGGCAAGGTCGTGGGCCTGTACGTGCAGCTGTTCCAGGGCACGCCGCTGCTGATGCAGCTGTTCCTGGCCTACTTCGGCATCGCACTCTTCGGCATCGACGTGTCGGCGTGGACCGCCGCCAGCGTGGCGCTCACGCTCTACACCAGCGCCTTCCTCACCGAGATCTGGCGCGGCTGCGTGGCCTCCATACCGAAGGGGCAGTGGGAGGCCTCGGGCAGCCTCGCGCTGAGCTTCGGCGAGCAGCTTCGCCACGTGATCCTGCCGCAGGCCGTGAAGATCGCCATCGCGCCCACCGTAGGCTTCCTGGTGCAGGTCATCAAGGGCACGGCGCTCGCGTCGGTGATCGGCTTCGTCGAACTCACCAAGGCCGGCAGCATGATTTCGAACGCCACCTTCAAGCCTTTCGTGGTGTTCAGCTGCGTGGCCCTGCTTTATTTCGTGCTGTGCTTTCCCGTGAGCCTGTACGCCAAGAACCTCGAGAGGAAATCCCATGGCCGCCGTACTTGAACCGCAACAACAACCCGCCACCTCGGTGGGCTCGCCCATCGTGCGCATCACGGCGCTGCGCAAGTCGTACGGCACCAACGAGGTGCTCAAGGGCATCGACCTCGACGTGAAGCGCGGCGAGGTGATCGCCATCATCGGCAAGAGCGGCTCGGGCAAGAGCACCCTGCTTCGCTGCATCAACGGCCTGGAGGTCTTCCAGGAAGGCTCGCTCACGGTGGACGGCAAGCCGCTGCTGCACGAAAGCGCCATGGCCATGCGCGAGCTGCGCCAGCGCGTGGGAATGATCTTCCAGAGCTTCAACCTGTTCCCGCACCTCACGGTCGGCAGGAACGTGATGCTCGCGCCCACGCTGGTGAAGAAGCGCAGCAGCCTCGAAGCCGCCTCGCAGGCGCGCAAGCTGCTCGCGCGCGTGGGCCTGGCCGAGAAGTTCGACGCCATGCCCGACCAGCTCTCCGGCGGCCAGCAGCAGCGCGTGGCCATCGCCCGCGCGCTGGCGATGGAGCCGGCCGTGCTGCTGTGCGACGAGATCACGTCCGCGCTCGACCCCGAGCTGGTGGGCGAGGTGCTGCGCGTGGTGGAGTCGCTGGCCGACGAGGGCATGACGCTGCTGATGGTCACGCACGAGATGAGCTTCGCGCGCAAGGTCAGCGACCGCGTGATCTTCATGCACCAGGGCCGCGTGCACGAGATGGGACCGCCGGCGGAGCTGTTCGGCAATCCGCAGACGGCGGAGCTGAAGCAGTTCCTGTCGTCGCTGCACGACTGAGCGGGCCGGCCTGGGCTATCCTCTGCCCGTGGCCTGCCTGTACATCGCGTCGATCATTCGCATCATTCCGAAAGGGATGGTGGGTTAGCGCGCGGCGTCACAAGCACACGCCACACGACCCGCCCCGAGAGGCGGGTTTTTCGTTTCCTGGGGGCGCTTCTTCAAGACCGAACCTTCAGGAGAAACGAATTGACCGTCCCATCCACACCCGTGCTTCACATGGTCTGCGGCAAGATCGGCGCGGGCAAGTCCACGCTCACGCGGCAGCTGGCGGCGATGCCCGGCACGGTGCTGATCAGCGAGGACTCATGGCTCGCCACGCTCTACCCCGGCGAGATCCGCGAACTGCCTGACTACATGCGGTGCGCGGGCCGACTGAAGCAGGCGATGGCGCCCCATGTGGCCGAGCTGCTCAGGGCCGGCGTGTCGGTGGTGCTCGACTTTCCCGCCAACACCGTGGCCAGCCGCCGGTGGATGCGCGGCATCTTCGAGGCGGCCGGCGCGGCGCACGCGCTGCACTTCCTCGACGTGCCCGACGCGGTCTGCAAGGAGCGCCTGCGCGCGCGCAACGCGAGCGGCACCCATCCCTTCGAGACGACGGACGAGCAGTTCGAGCTGATCACCAGCCACTTCGCCGCGCCGTCGCCGCAGGAAGGCTTCACCGTCGTGAGGCATGCCTGACGCCCAGGGCCGCTATGCTCCGTGCCCCATGCAGATCGAACAAGCCAGGCCCACCGAAGCCGCCACCGTCGCGGCCGTGTTGAACGAAGCCGCGCAATGGATCGCCGCCGAGGGCCGGCCGCTGTGGTCGGCGGCGGACGTCGCCCTCGAGCGCATCCAGCGCGACACCGATGTCGGCAGCTACTTCATCGCGCGCAGCAACGGCGACGTGGCCGGCGTCATGCGGCTCGACCTCGAAGATCCGCACTTCTGGCCCGAGATCGAGGCCGGCACATCGCTGTACGTGCACAAGCTCGCGGTGCGACGCGCAGCCGCGGGGCAAGGCGTGCCCCTGCAGCTGCTGGCCTTCGCGCGCGAACGCGCCCGCGGCATCGGCCGGCCCTTCCTGCGGCTGGACTGCGTGGCCGACCGGGCGCCGCTGCGCTCGCTGTACGAGCGCTTCGGCTTCTCGCTGCACAGCGTGATCCGCAAGGGCGAATCGTCCTTCGCCCGCTACGAACTCGCGGTTCAGTCGCCCGACAGCTCGTCTTCCTGAGCCGAGGGGTCGGGTTCGGGCTCGGGCTGCTGCACGCTCCACCACAGCTTGCCCGTCACCCAGTGCCGCTCCAGGCCGGGCGGCGGCGCGGAGTTCTCGTCGCCCACCCACAGCACGCCGTGCCGGCGGATCTGCGCGACGCTCAGCCATGGGCTGGCCGTCATGTCGCCGTCGAGCAGGACCAGCGGCCGCTCGGGCATGCGCAGCGCGAAGGCGCTCGCGATCCGGGCGGAGCCGGCGACGATCCTGACCGGGCCGCCGAGCACGGTACGAGCCGGCGGCCCGATCCGCGCGGCAAAGTGCTCCGAACGAAACCCGGCGGACCTGCTCTTCGACAGGCCCAGGCCGCTCATCGGCGACATCACCCAGGTCATGGCGAACAGCAGTATCTGGACCGCGAGGAAGCCGGTCACGGCGTCGCGCCGTTCGATGCGGTGCCACCGGCCCTCGGGGAGAAGGAGCATCAGCGCCGCGCAGGTGAAGGACATGAAGGCGGTCCCCCACTGGAACTGGAGGTCGGCGCCGGTGACGAGGCCGATCAGCACGATGGTCAGCAGCGGCAGCAGCCCCCAGATGAGGAGGAAGACGCGGGCATCCGGGGCGACGGCGGGAACCGGGTCGGGCGAAGCGGGCACGGTTTCGCGCCTCGTCTTCCACAGCAGGCCGGCCGCCAGCAGCAGCGCCGGACTCAGCCTGTTGCACTGGTCGGCAAGCCAGTGCACCGCGTGGGCCGCGCGCTGCGCGCAGGCCATCGCGGCGCCCAGCGAGGTATGAGCCGCGTAGCGGAACGGAAGGAAGTCGTGCGCCACCAGCCACCAAAGATGGGGCGCGAAGACCGCGGCCGCGACCATCGCGGCGTTCAGCAGGCCGCGCAGGTGCAGCGGATCGCGCCAGCCGCGTTGCGTGAGCCAGAAGACGATGACGCACAGGGCGGCCAGCACGACCTGGTACTTGGCCAGCGCGCCGAGCCCGAGCATCAGCCCCAGCGCGAGCCAGGCCCTCGGCGATCGGTCCGCGAAGGCACGCCAGCAGAACCATGCGGCCGCCGCCACGAACAGGAGCAGCACCGTGTTGTGGTTGTAGAAGTTGGTGCGGCCGCTGTAGTAGGTGATGCTCAGCGAGCCGAGCATGGCCAGGGCCGCGAAATGCCTGCCGGCCAACTCGCGCACCAGCCGCCATGAAATCAGCAGCGCCCCCGAGATGACCAGCGCGCCCGCGGCGCTGACCACCCATTCGTGAATGCCGAAGAGCTGGACCAGCGGCCAGATCATCATCGTGGGCAGCGGCGGATGCTTGTGGTAGCCCCACTCGATGGAGCGCACCCAGACGAGCTGCTCGACCGAGTCGGTGGGCGGCGACCAGCTCAGGGCCATGAGGACCGAAACCCACGCGACCGCCCAGACCGCCATCCACGCCACCGCGTCGGGCAGATGGGCGTTCGCGGAACGACAAGGCGACGATGCCGGGGCGTCGCGGGTTTCCAGGCCGGTCGGGCGACCACCCGCATCCCCGGAGCTGTCGGGTTGAAGCAGCATGAAGAGCATCCGTGTGAGGAGGAAACGGGCAGGCGCCGAGGCTGCTCCGCCGCTCGCATGGGTTGGCATTTCCACCGCGCGGGAAACGCTGCCTGGTGCGCAGGCGGGAATATAGACACTATTTACTACGACACTTTGCAATTCAGACAGAAAACTTTACGAACCGTTAAAAAACCGCGCCCGTCCTTTCCCGCCTTCTTCGCCGCGTCAGGGAAGCGGCCCACGCCTGTGGCAAGCTCCGAGAAGCATGAACATTCGTAACCTGCATCCCACCTCCCGCCGCCGGCTCCTGCGCGCGCTGCTGGGCGCCGCAGCCCTGCAGGCGCCCTTCGCGGCACTGGCCGGCTTCAATTTCTTCACCAGCGAATACACGGCCAGCCGCGACGAGCTGCAGTCGCAGATCGCCAAGCGCTTCCCGGTGGCCGAGCGCTACGCCGAGATCTTCATGGTCGGCCTGCGCGACCCGCAGCTGGGCCTGAACGCGCAGGCCAACCGCGCGGCCATCACCGCCACCCTGACCATCGCGAGCCCCCTGCTGGCCGCCTCGCCGGTGCAGGGCGTGGTGTCGGTCAGCAGCGCGCTGAAGTACGACGCCAACGCGCGTGCCCTGCGGCTCGACCAGCCCAAGGCCGAGCGCCTCGAGCTGCAGGGCGTCGAGGGCCGCGACGCCGAGCGGCTGCAGAAGGTGGGTGCGGTGGTCGCCCAGGAACTGCTGCAGGGCCAGGTGCTGCGCAGCTTCACGGCCGACGAACTCACGGTCGGGCGCAAGACCTACGAGATCGGCGACATCACGGTGCAGGACAACGGGATCAAGGTGCAGCTCAAATGAAGACATCCGCCCTCCTCGCCGGCGCGCTCGTCCTGGCCGGCTGCGCCGCCATCGCGCCCACGGCCCGCCAGCACTTCGACCTCGAGGCCCATCGCGGCGGACGCGGGCTGGCGCCCGAGAACACGCTTGCCGCGTTCTCCAACGCCATCGACATGGGCGTGACCACGCTGGAACTCGACATCGGCCTCACCGCCGACGGCGTGGTCGTGATCTCGCACGACACATCGCTCAACCCCGACCACACGCGCGACGCGAGCGGTGCCTGGCTGGCACCGAAGAGCGGCGCCCCGATCCGCTCGCTCACGCTGGCGCAGCTGCAGAGCTACGACGTGGGCCGCCTCGACCCGGCGAGCAACTACGGCAAGCAGTTCGCGCTGCAGATTCCGCGCGACGGCGAACGCATTCCCACGCTGGCCTCGCTCTTCGAGCAGGTGCAGGCGCGCGGCGCCGACGCGGCCACGGTGCGCTTCAACATCGAGACCAAGATCGACCCGTCGAAGCCCGACGAGACTGCCGCGCCCGAGCCGATGGTGCGCGCACTGCTCGCCGAGATCGACAAGGCGAAGATGGCCGACCGCGTGACCATCCAGAGCTTCGACTGGCGCACGCTGACGCTGGTCGGCAAGCTCGCGCCGCAGATGCCGCGCGCCTACCTCACGACGCCCCGCACGCTGAAGGACAAGCGCTGGACCGACGGCTTCGACCCGGCGAGCTTCGCCTCGGTGCCGCAGATGGTCAGGGCGGCGTCGGCCAACGCGCCGAGTCCGGTGATCTGGTCGCCGGCCTTCGCCGACCTGACGCCGGAAGTCATCAGGGAAGCGCAGAAGATCGGCATGAAGGTGCTGCCCTGGACCGTGAACCAGCGCGCCGACATGCAGCGGCTGATGGACTGGGGCGCGGACGGGATCATCACCGACTACCCCGACATCCTGCGCGACCTGATGCGCGAGCGGGGGCTGTCGCTGCCGCCACCGGGAAAGAACAGCAAGTCATGAGCGTCGCGCTGCAACTCGACGCCATCGCCGCGCGCATCGCGGCCCTGCGCGACGGCGGCGGATCGATCACCACGCTGTCGAACGAGGCCCGCGCCAGCACCGAGCTGCTGGGCGCCCTCCCCCCGCGCTACGGCGAGGTGCTGCTGAACCTGCTCGACCGGCTGGAGTCGGGCGCGCTCTTCAGCGAGGAAAGCTGTTCCTTCAGCCAGAAGGACCTGCTCGACAACCTGCAGGTGTGGGCGGACAAGGCCCGGAACCAGCTGGTGTCTTGAGGCACCGGTTTATCATCCCGCCCCATGCGCACCCTGCTGCTCGCCATCATGATCGTCCTGCTGCCCGTTCGCGGCTGGCTCGGCGATGCCATGGCGGTCGAGATGGTGCGGCATTCGCTGCCGGCGGCGATGGCGATGGCTTCGCAGGAAGCGGCGCCCATGGCGACCGCGGCAGCCGAGGCCCATTGCCACGAGGCGATGGATGCCGGTGGCAGCGACATGAGCATGGACATGTCCTCCCATGGCAGCAGCCATGACGGCAGCAGCTCCGATCACTCCGATCACCAGGGCTGCGGTACCTGCACCGCGTGCCAGGTCTGCCACACGGTGGCGCTGGGCGGCCTGCCCCTTGCCGATACCGTGAATGACGTCCCCCGCATGCAGCCCACGGCGCATGCCGCGCGCTTCGTCAGCGCCGAGCCCGTTTCGGGCCTGAAGCCACCCATTTCCTGATCTCCCTGCCCGTAGTCCGTCCGCAGTGAGCCCGTTCCGGCTCGCCGCGTCCGTCGTATTGCTCATGGAGATCGAACGTGAATTCCCCTGTCCGCCGGCAGCCTGCCGGCCTCCTTCGCTATCGGAAGCGTAGCGAACCGGATTCGCCTGCAGTTCGCAGGCCCCCGCTTTCATTCATCAGGTCCGGCGCCGCGCTGGCCGCCGCGCTGGTGCTCGCCGGCTGTGCGAGCCTGTCGCCGGACGGCGGCAGCGCCGACGTGCAGGCGCTGGTCGGCAACAACCCGCTGATGGCCGGCGCCACGGCGCAGCGCACGCCCGACGAAGCCTCGCAGAAGAGCGTCGACGCGCTGCTCGCCAGGCCGCTCGACGTCGAGGCCGCGGTGCGCATCGCGCTCATCAACGGCCCGCGCGTGCAGGACGCCTTCGCCACCCTGCAACTGAGCGACGCCGACCGCGTGCAGGCCGCGAGCCTGCCGAACCCGGTGCTCTCCTTCAGCCGCCTGGCGCAGGGCAGCGAGCGCGAGTTCGAGCGGATGCTCAGCTTCAACGTGCTCGGCCTCGTCACGCTGCCCTGGCAGGCCCGGTGGGCCGGCCAGCGGCACGAGGCGGCCAAGCTGCAGGCCGCGCAGAGCGTGTTGGTGCTGGCGGCCGACACCCGCCGCGCCTGGGTGCGCGCGGTGGCGGCGCAGCAAAGCGTGGCGTACCTGCGCGACGCGAAGGAAGCCGCCGAAGCCGGCGCCGAACTCGCGCACCGCATGGCCCAGGTCGGCAACTGGAGCGCGCTGCAGCGCACGCGTGAACAACTGCTGCTGGCCGATGCCGCCGCGCAGCTTGCACGCGCGGAGCAAGCGGCCGTGGCTTCGCGCGAGCAGCTCACGCGGCTGATGGGCCTGAGCGGCGAGCGCGCCGCCAGCTACACACTGCCCGATCGCCTGCCGCCGCTGCCGAAGGCACCGCCCGAGCTCGGCGACGTACAGGCGCTGGCGCTGCGCGACCGGCTCGACGTGCGCTCGGCGCAGGCGCAGAACGCCGCCGTGGCCGGCTCGCTCGGCCTCACACACGCCACGAGCGTGATCAACGCGATGGAACTCGGCGTGGTGCGCAACACCACCTTCGACAACGACGCCGACCGCACGAAGAAGACCAAGCGCGGCTTCGAGCTGGAGCTGCCCATCCCGATCTTCGACTGGGGCCAGTCGCGCAACGGCCGTGCCGAGGCGCAGTACCTGCAGTCGGCGGCCCGCGTGCGCGACGTGGGCGTGCTCGCCGCGAGCGAGGCGCGCGAGGCATGGCAGGGCTGGAACACGGCCTATGCGCTGGCCCGCCGCTACCGCGACGATGTGCTGCCGCTGCGCAAGAAGGTCAACGAGGAGATGGTCCTTCGCTACAACGGCATGCTCGCCAGCGTCTGGGAACTGCTCGGCGAAACGCGCGCCAGCATGCTCGCGGTGAACGCGGGCATCGAGGCGCAGCGCGATTTCTGGCTGGCGGACACCGATCTGCAGCTGGTGCTCACGGGCAGCTCGCCCGGTGCAATGACGGCGCCGCAGACCGCGGCGGCCGGCGATGCCCCCGCAACGGGAGGCCACTGAAATGAACCGTCGAAACTTCTTCGCGGGCGCGGCCACGGCCGTCGCCGCCACCACCGTCAGCCGCGTGTCGATGGCAGCGCTGCCCGAACCCGTCTCCCAGGGCTCCACCGCCACCGCGCCGCCGCTGGTGCCGCCGAACGGCCGGCCCTACAACCCCGTCGTCACGCTCAACGGCTGGACGCTGCCCTGGCGCATGAACGCCGGCGTCAAGGAATTCCACCTCGTCGCCGAGCCCGTGGTGCGCGAGATGGCACCCGGCTTCAAGGTCAACATGTGGGGCTACAACGGCCAGTCGCCCGGCCCGACCATCGAGGTGGTGGAAGGCGACAAGGTCCGCATCTTCGTGACCAACAGGCTGCCCGAGCACACCACCGTGCACTGGCACGGCCAGCGCCTGCCCAACGGCATGGACGGCGTGGGCGGCATCACGCAGCCGCACATACCGCCGGGCAAGACCTTCGTCTACGAGTTCACCGCGCGCCGCCCCGGCACCTTCATGTACCACCCGCACGCCGACGAGATGGTGCAGATGGCGATGGGAATGATGGGCTTCTGGGTCACGCACCCGAAGGCCGAACACCCGCTGATCGAGAAGGTCGACCGCGACTTCTGCTTCCTCCTCGGCAGCTTCGACGTGGAGCCCGGCAGCGCCACGCCCAAGGTCAACACCATGACCGACTTCAACATCTGGAGCTTCAACAGCCGCGTGTTCCCGGGCATCGACACGCTCAACGTGCGCAAGGGAGACCGCGTGCGCATCCGCGCGGGCAACCTCACGATGACCAACCACCCCATTCACATCCACGGCCACGAGTTCGAGGTGACCGGCACCGACGGCGGCCCCGTGCCGCGCACCGCGCGCTGGCCCGAGGTGTCGGTGGACGTGGCGGTGGGCCAGATGCGGCAGATGGAGTTCATCGCCGACGAGGAAGGCGACTGGGCGCTGCACTGCCACAAGTCGCACCACACCATGGGGCCGATGGGCCACGACGTGCCGACCATGATCGGCGTCGACCACAAGGGCGTGGCCGAGAAGATCCGCAAGCTCGTGCCCGACTACATGGTGATGGGCGACAAGGGCATGGCCGACATGGGCGAGATGGAGATGCCCATTCCCGACAACACCGTGCCGATGATGACCGGCACCGGCCCCTTCGGCTCGGCCGAGATGGGCGGCATGTTCACGCTGCTGAAGGTGCGGCGCGACCAGAAGCCGGGCGACTACCGCGATCCGGGCTGGTTCAGGCATCCGGCCGGTACGGTCGCGCGCGAAGTGCCGAACGCGAACGTGCCGCCGGCTACCCGCAAGGAAACGCCTGCGTCGCCAAAGGGCGGCAAGCCCGACGCGACCGTGCGCAAGCCCTCGGGGCACGACGCGCACAACCACTGACCCCTTCTCCTCTCCTCCTTTCTTTACGGAGCTCACCTCATGAAGAAGACACACCTCAAGTCCATCGCCGCCGGCCTCATGCTCGCGGCACTCGCCAGCGCCTCGTTCGCGCACGAGGCCCACGACAAACCCAAGCCGAAAGGCGCGGCCGAACTCGCCCCGGAGCAGAAGCCCTGGGGCATCGCGGGCAAGGCCGCCGCGGTGAAGCGCACCATCGACATCGCGATGGCCGACGACATGACCTTCACGCCCTCGGTCATCGAGGTTCGTGAAGGCGACACCATCCGCCTGCGGCTGAAGAACCGCGGCAAGGAGCTGCATGAGCTCGTGCTCGGCACCACCGCCGAGATCGAGGCCCACGCGGCCATGATGAAGAAGTTTCCCGACATGGAGCACGACGACCCGTGGATGGTCCACGTGCCCGCCGGCAAGACCGGCAGCATGGTCTGGACCTTCAACCGCGCCGGCGACTTCGACTTCGCCTGCCTCGTGAAGGATCACTACGAGCTCGGCATGGCCGGCCGCGTGCGCGTGCTGCCCGCCGCCGGCAAGTCCTGAAGGAGAACGCCATGCGCAGAAGAAAGATGCTGCTGGCGCTGGCCTCCACCGCCTTGCCCTTCGCCACGACGACCGCACTGGCCGCCGCGCCGATGGTCGAGATCTGGAAGGACCCGAACTGCGGCTGCTGCCAGGACTGGGTGAAGCACCTCAACAAGAACGGCTTCGCCACTCGCGTGCACGACGAAGGCAACACGGCCGCGCGCAACCGGCTGGGCATTCCCGCGAAGCTGGGCTCGTGCCACACGGGCCTGTTCGGCGGCTACGCCATCGAAGGCCACGTGCCCGCGCGCGAAGTGCAGCGGCTGCTGAAGGAAAAGCCCAAGGCCGTCGGCCTCGCGGTGCCCGGCATGCCGGTCGGCTCGCCGGGCATGGAAGGCCCCGCCTACGGCGACCAGCGCGATCCCTACGACGTGCTGCTGGTACTGGCCGACGGCAGCACGCGCGTCTACCAGAGCTATCGCTGAAACCACCTCTCATTCCCTCATCCCCTCATCCCCCAAGGAACCCATCATGAAGAAACTGTTCACCGCCCTCTCCGCCGCCCTGCTCGCCGCTGCCGCCTTCGCGCAAGCCGCCCTGCCCTCCGTCGAGGGCGAAGTCCGCAAGGTCGACACCGACGCGAAGAAGATCACGCTGAAGCACGGCGACATTCCCAACCTCGAGATGACGGGCATGACGATGGTCTTCCGCGTGAGCGACCCTGCGCTGCTCACGAAGGTGAAGCCCGGCGACAAGGTGCAGTTCACGGCCGACAAGGTCGACGGCGCGCTCACGGTGCTGTCGATCGCGCCGTCGAACTGAGGCCTGCGTTCGCCCTCGTCCTCAATGCCGCTTCGAACAGGGCATTGAGTTCGCGCTGCGGGATCTGGCTGCGCGCGTAGGACACGGTTCCGAGCGCGTGCAGCTCCTGCGCGCTGCGCCTGACCAGCGCCATCACCGAGCGCGCGATCGAGCCGCCCACGCTGATCCGCGCGGCCCCGGCCTCGATCAACTCGAAAGCGCCGGCCGTCGCGTCGTTCAGCCCCACCACGATGTTGAGGGGGCCCGCGATTTCGCGCGCCAGCGTGCGCACGAGAGCCGGGTCGGTCACGCCCGGCACGAACACGCAGTCCGCGCCCGCCTCGATGAAACGGTTGGCACGCCGGATCGCGATGCCCAGCGCGTCGTCGCCGGGAAACCGGAACTGGAACGCGTCGGTGCGCGCGTTCAGCACGAAGCCGCCGCCCGCGGCATCGATCGCGCCGCGGGCCGCCGCGATGCGATCGACGGCCGGCTTCTCGTCGAACAGGCGCCCGCGCGCGGCATCGGTGTCCTCGATGTTGCCGCCCGCCGCGCCCGCATCGATGGCCATGCGGATGGTGTCGGCGACGTCCGCGGGCTCGTCGCCGTAGCCTGCCTCCAGGTCGGCATTCACGGGAATGTCCACCGCCGCGGCGATCTTCCTCACCACCTCGAGCATCTCCTCACGGCCGACCGAGAGGCGGGCGTCCCTCACGTTGTAGTCGGGCCGTCCCAGCGAGAAGGCGATGCCCGCGCTGGTGGTTCCTATGGCTTTGAAGCCTTCCGATGCGAGCAGGACGGCGCTGCCCGGGTCCCAGGCGTTGGGCATGACGAAACCGCCGCCCGTCCTGTGCAGTTCGAGAAAGGCGCGGCCGTGCGCCGCACGTGTCTTCTGGTCCATTCCGGCTCCGTCGTGGTCGATGAAAGGCCTCGATGGTGGATTTCGGGTCGGCGTGCGTCAAACGCATAATATTTCTCCAACCCATCTATTTCTTGCATGGATTGCATCGCATGGATTCGGAAGCACTCGCCACATTCCTGATGGTCCACCGGCAAGGAGGCGTCTCCGCCGCCGCGACCGCGCTGTCGCGCACGCAGTCGGCCATCAGCCGCCGCCTCGCGCTGCTCGAGGAAGAACTCGGCGCCGCGCTGTTCGAACGCGTGGGCCGCGGGCTCCGGCTGAGCCAGGCGGGAGAGGCTCTGCTGCCGCATGCCGAGAAGGTGGCCGCGGCGCTGGGCGATGCGGTCGCCGCCGTGCAGGCCGCGAAGTCGGACGCGGCGGGCACCGTTCACATCGCGGCCGTCGGCACGCTCGCGAGCTCGGGACTGGCTGCGGTGCTCGCGAGGCTGCGCGCGTCGCTTCCGGGCCTCGACATCCGGCTGCAGACGGCCACCAGCGCGGAGGTCAGCGAGAAGGTGCGCGCCAGCGACGTTGCGGTGGGCTTGCGCTACTACGAAGACCCGTCGCCCGACCTCCTGTGCAAGGTCGTCCACCACGAGCAACTGGTGGTGGCATGCGCGCCCTCTCATCCGCTCGCGGGCAAGCGGTTGAAGTCGCTGGTGCGGCTCTCGAAGGAGCGGTGGCTGGCCTTTCCCCAGCCGCCCCGGCGCACCGAGCCTCATGCGGAGGCGATCTTTTCGCAGTTCCTGGTGCGGGGCGTGGAACAGGTCGACTGGAGCGCCGTCGACAGCCTCACGGCGCAGAAGCGGCTGGTCGAGGCCGGCTTCGGCCTGGCGTTCCTGCAGCAAAGCGGCATTGCCGAGGAAGTCGCGCGGGGAAGCCTCGCGCTGATCCACGTCGCGGACCTGGACGTGCGCGTTCCGGTGGCGTGCGTCGTGCGCCGCTCGGCGTTTCTCAGCCGCGCGACGCACGCGCTGCTTGCCGAGCTGGAGCGCGGCGAGTTCTAGCGTAGAGCTAGAAGCGAGCCGGGTCGAAGGGCTTCAGCGGAATCTCCGGCGCAATGCCCGCGAGCAGCTGCGCCGCCAGCCGCCCGGTGCGCGCCGAGCCGCACAGGCCGACGTGCCCGTGACCGAAGGCCAGCACGACGTCGGCGCTGGCCGCCGCCGGGCCGATGCAGGGCAGCCCGTCGGGCAGGCTCGGGCGGTGTCCGAGCCAGTGCTTCACCGTCGAAGGCGAGCCCGGCGCGGGCCGAGCCAGCGAGGGAAACATCGATCGAAGGTGCGTGTGCAGGATCTCCGCGCGGCGCCAGTCGGGCGCTGCCTCGAGCCCGGCGATCTCCACCTGCCCGGCCGCGCGCAGGCCGCCGTCCATCCAGTGGGCGATGAGCTTGCCGTCGGCCACCATCGTCGGCGTGCGCGGTCCGGAGGTGGCGTCTTCGACGACCACGTGATAGCCGCGCTCCGATTCCAGCGGCACCGTGGAGCCGGCCGCCGCGGCCAGCGGGCCCGAGCGCGCGCCGGCACAGATGGCGGCGCCGTCGCAGGCGATCTCGCCGGCTTCGGTGAGCACCGCGCGCAGCCGGCCTCCTTCGATGCGGAAACCCGTCGCGCGGGTCGCGATGCGTTCGGCGCCCGCCTCGAGCGCATGCCGCGCGAGGGCCGCCACGTAGCTGCCCGGATCGCGGCAATGGCCGGCCTCGGGCACGAAAATGCCGAAGGTGTAGCGCGCATGCAGGTCGGGTTCGCGGCGGCGCAGTTCGTCCTGCGGCCATTCCTCCCACTGCACCCCGGTCCGCCGGCGCACACGCCAGCCGAGCGCGTCGCCGTCGAACTCGGCGCGGGACAGGTAGGCGTGCAGCAGACCGCGCCGCTCGACAAGCTGCGGCACACCGGCCTCGGCGGCCAGCCGCGCGTGCAGGACAGGCGCATCGGCCAGCAGCGTGCGCAGGGCGTTCGCCGTGCGCTGCACGCGCGCCTCGGTCCAGCCTGAAGCCAGGTAGCGCAGCAGCCACGGCAAGGCGCGGGGCAGATAGCGCCAGCGCAGGGCGAGCGGCCCGAGCGGGTCGGCCAGCCAGCCCGGCACCTTGAGCCACGCCCCTGGCAGCGCAGGCGGCACCACGGAATGCGACGACAGCCAGCCGGCATTGCCGTAGCTCGTCGCGTGCGGGCCGCCCGGCTCGCCGGGCTCCACCACCGTCACGCGCAGGCCCGCGCGCAATGCCTCGATGGCGGTGGCGCTGCCTACCGCGCCGGCACCGATCACGACCACGTGGCGCCTGTCGTCGGCGGCACCCGCGGCGGAAGAGAAACTTCTTGCAACCGTCATGCCGGGAATCGTAAGGGGTGCGGTCTCATAATCGGCCGCCATGTCAGCCCCGTCTTCTTCACTCTCACATTCCGCCGGTGCCATCACCGACGTCGCCGGCATCGAGGTCGGCCACTTCACCGAAACCCGCCGCCCCACCGGCTGCACCGTGATCATGGCGCGCGACGGCGCCGTGGCCGGCGTGGACGTACGCGGCGCGGCGCCCGGCACGCGCGAGACCGACCTGCTCGCGCCCGGCAACTTCGTGCAGCAGGTGCACGCCGTCGTGCTCGCGGGCGGCAGCGCCTGGGGCCTGGCGGCCGCCGAGGGCGCGATGCGCTGGATGGAGGAACGCAAGATCGGCATGGACGTGCGCTTCGGCACCCTGCCCATCGTGCCGGCCGCCGTGCTGTTCGACCTGCCAATGGGCGACGCGCGCATCCGCCCCGATGCCGCGGCCGGCTATGCCGCCTGCGAGGCCGCCGGCACCGCCGCGCCCGCCGAGGGCAACGTGGGCGCCGGCACCGGCGCGCTGGTGGGCAAGCTCTTCGGCGTGCAACGTGCGATGAAGGGCGGCATCGGTACCGCCTCGGTCAAGGTCGGTGGCATCACCGTAGGCGCGCTGATCGCGGTGAACTCGCTGGGCGACGTGATCGACCACAACACCGGCCAGCCCGTGGCCGGCGCGCGCACCGAGGACGGCAAGGCCCTGCTCGACACGCGCCGCGCTCTGCTGCGCGGCCTGAGCCCCAAGCCCCTGCTCGCGGGCACCAACACCACCATCGGCGTGATCGCCACCGACGCGGTGCTGACCAAGGTGCAGGCCAACCGGCTCGCCAACGTGGCCCACGACGGCCTGGCGCGCGCCATCAATCCGGTGCACACCATGAGCGACGGCGACACGCTGTTCGCGCTGGCCACCGGCCGCGTGCCGCTGGAGGGCGATGCTCCCGGCATGACGGTGCTCAGCACCATGGCCGCCGAGGCCGTCGCCATCGCCACGCTGCGCGCGGTGCACGCGGCGCGCACGGTGACGGTGGGCGACCTGCACATTCCCTGCGCGGCGGACCTGGGCTCGGCGCGCGGCTGAAAACAGGAGGGACCACCATGGCGTTCCCCAGAACCCTGAAGCTGATACTGCTGTCGATCCGCGACCTGATCGCTTCGGCAGGGCCGATCGTGTTCATCGTCATCGGGCTGCTGATCGCCGCCTACTGGTGGCTCCAGCCCCAGCCGCCCAAGCACGTGACGCTGGCCACCGGCCCCACGGGCAGCGCCTACGCGCAGTTCGGCAAGCGCTATGCCGAGGCGCTGCGGCACAACGGCATCGAGGTGGAGCTCAAGCCCACCTCGGGCTCGACCGAGAACCTGCAGCTGCTGCGCACCGGCGGCGCCGACGTGGGCTTCGTGCGCGGCGGCAGCGCCGACCCGGTGGCCGACGAGGAAGCCGGGCTCACCTCGCTGGGCAGCCTGTTCTACGAGCCGATCTGGCTCTTCTACCGCACCGAGTCGGCCCAGAAGATCGACCGAAAGACCGCCACGCTGACCTCGCTCGCCCAGCTGCGCGGCCTGCGCGTGAACGTCGACCTGCCGGGCAGCGGGCTGCCCGACATCATGGAGCGCATGCTCAAGGCCAACAGGCTCGGCCCGGACGACCTGCTGCTGTCGAACCTGGAGCAGGCCTCCGCCGCCGAGGCGCTGGAGGCCGGCATCCTCGACGCCATCGTGCTGTCTTCCGCGCCGCAGTCTCCGCAGGTGCAGCGGCTGCTGCGCTCCGGCGACGTGAAGCTCATGGACTTCGGGCAGGCCGACGCCTACTCGCGGCGCTTCCCGTTCCTCTCCCCGGTGACGCTGCCGCGCGGGATGATCGAGCTGTCGAAGGACATGCCGCCGCAGGACGTGTCGCTGCTCGCGGCCACCACCTCGCTGCTGTCGCGCGACGAGACGCACCCGGCCCTGCGCCAGCTGTTCGCGCAGGCGGCGCAGTCGGTGCACAGCAGCGCGGGCTGGTTCAACCGGACGCGCGACTTCCCCAACACCCGCACCAGCGAACTGCCGGTGAGCCCCGAGGGCGACCGCGCCATCAACGGCACGCCGCCGATCTGGCAGCGCTACCTGCCCTTCTGGGCCAGCAACCTCGTCGAACGCATGTGGCTGGTGCTGGGCGGCCTGCTGGTGCTGATGCTGCCGCTGAGCCGCGTGGTGCCGCCGCTGTACCAGTTCCGCGTGCGCCGACGCGTGTTCCGCTGGTATGCGCGGCTGCGCGACATCGAGGCGAAGGTCGATACGGAAACGCTGGCGAAGGAGGACGAGCGGAAGTCGCTGCTCGAGGACCTCGACCAGCTCGACCGCGTGGTCAACAAGGTGGCTGTGCCGCTGTCGTACGCCGACGAGCTCTACGCGCTGCGCAACAACATCTACGCGGTGCGCAAGCGGGTGCTGGCCAAGGCGCCGCAGGCGGGCGTGGCCGGCGCGGCCACGGCAGCGGCGAACGATGCCGTCTGACAAGACCCGGCCCACGACCCCGCGCACGCTGATCGACTTCGCGCAGCCGCACGGCGACGCGCGCAGGTTGCGCCTGGGCTTCGGCGCACCGTCGCGCGTTCTGGTGGCGCGCACCGCGGCCGAGGTACGCCCCGTGCTCGATGCCGTCGAGGCGCTCGCCCGCGAGGGGCGATGGTGCGTGGGCTACCTGCGCTACGAGGCCGCCGCGGCTTTCGACCGCGCGTTCGCGGTGCACGCGGTGCACGCGGAGGACGGGCCGCTGGCCTGGTTCGGCGTGCACGACGAGGCCCTGCCCTGGCCTGAAGCACCGGGCGACGACGCCGCGCCTTCGATCGACTGGCAACCCGGCATCTCGCGCGCCGACTTCGACCGGCGCATGCAGGCCATCCACCGCGCCATCTCGAACGGCGAGCTCTACCAGCTCAACTACACCGCCGCGCTGCATGCCCGCTTCGATGGCGACGCGCAGGCCCTGTTCATGGCGCTGCGGCAGGCCCAGCCCGACGGCTACACCGCCTTCATCGACACCGGCGAGGAGCAGGTGCTGTCTGTGTCGCCCGAACTCTTCTTCGACTGGCAGGGCGACCGCATCCTGACGCGCCCCATGAAGGGCACGGCCCCGCGCGGTGCCACGCCCGCCGAGGACGAGGCGCTCGCGCAGCGGCTTCGCACGGTGCCGAAGGAGCGGGCCGAGAACGTGATGATCGTGGACCTGATCCGCAACGACCTCTCGCGCGTGGCGCGGCCTTTCTCGGTGCGCGTGCCGCGCCTGTTCCACACCGAGGCGCTGCCGACCGTGTGGCAGATGACCTCCGACGTAGAAGCGCTCGTGCGCGAAGGCACCACGCTGGCCGACGTGTTCGGGGCGCTGTTCCCTTGCGGCTCGATCACCGGCGCACCCAAGGTCAGCGCGATGCGCATGATCCGCGAGCTTGAACCCGAGGCGCGCGGCGTGTACTGCGGCGCCGTGGGCATCGTGCGGCCCGGAGGCCATGCCACCTTCAACGTGCCGATCCGCACCGTGACGCTGCGAAACGGCGAGGCGCGCTGCGGCATCGGCAGCGGCATCACGGCCGATGCGCGGGCCGATGCGGAGTGGGAGGAATGGCATCACAAGCGCGCCTTCCTGGACCGGGCAGGCCAGGCCTCGACGCCATCGTTCGACCTGCTCGAAACGCTCGCGCTGGCGGACGGCGAACTGCGCGACGCGCCCGAGCACCTGGCGCGCATGGCGGCCGCGGCAGCGCATTTCGGCCGCCCGTGGAACGAGGAGACGGTCGCCCGCTGCCTCGACGGACTGAAGGCGCGTCATGCCGCGGGCATGTGGCGCGTGCGCCTGCTGCTCGATGCGCAGGGCACGCCGCGTGCCGAGGCCTTCGCGATGGAAGCGCCGCCGGCGCGCGTGCGCCTGCAACTCGCAGAGCGGCCATTCGACGAAGCCCACGGCGACTTCACTCGATTCAAGACCACCCGCCGCGCCCACTACGAAGCCTTCGCGCCCACCGCCCCGGGCGTGTTCGACACCCTGCTGTGGAACCGCGACCGCGAAATCACCGAATGCACGCGCGGCAACATCGCCCTGCTGCTCGACGGCCGCTGGGTCACGCCGCCCTTGCACTGCGGTTTGCTGAACGGCATCGGCCGCGCCAACCGCGTGCGCGGCGGCCAGCTTGCCGAAGCGGTCGTTCGGGTGGACGATCTGCCCCGGGTGCGGGCCCTGGCCTTCGTGAACAGCCTGCGCGGCTGGCTGGATGCCGACCTGGACGGCTTTCAAAAATAGTTCGACTACGCGCTTGACTTAGAGCGCGCTCTAATTTCGAGAATCAACGCCATGGAAACCAGTCTGACCATTGCGGAAGTCGCGGAACGAACCGGCCTCACGGCCTACACGCTGCGCTACTACGAACGCATCGGGCTGATCGCCGCGGTGTCCCGTGCACCCGGCGGTCAGCGGCGCTATGCGAGCGCCGACATGGACCTGCTGGATTTCCTGTTGCGCCTGCGCGAGACCGGCATGTCCATCCAGGGCATGCAGGCCTTCGTCAGGCTTCGAAGCCAGGGGGACGCCAGCGTCGGCGAACGGCGCGAGATGCTCGAACGGCACCTCGCCGAAGTTCAGGCCAAGGTGGCGGCGCTGCAGCAATCCATGCAGGCGCTGTCGTTCAAGATCGACCACTACAGCGAGATCGAGAAAACGCAGAAGCGTCCTCCCAAGTCGGGCAAGGCCCGGGAAGGAAAGACGAGCGATGACGAACACGCAAAAAGACCAGGGCCAAAGCGACAACCAGCGCTACGCGCGTGGCCTGGCCAAGCTTCATGAGATCGACGGCGAAGGCGGCGTCAAGGTGGTCGAGAGCCTGGCCGGCATCGCGCCGGACTTCGGCCGCCTGGTGATCGAGTTTCCGTTCGGCGACATCTACTCGCGCCCCGGCCTCGACCTGCGCTCCCGCGAGATCGCGACGGTGGCCGCGCTCACCGCCATGGGCAATGCCGCGCCGCAGCTGAAGGTGCACATCCAGGCCGCACTGAACGTCGGCGTGACGCGCGACGAGGTGGTCGAGATCATGATGCAGATGGCGGTGTACGCGGGCTTCCCTGCGGCGCTCAACGGCATCTTCGCCGCACGTGAGGTTTTCGCGGCGGAGGATGAAAAAAGCGCGCGGCTCCTTGCGGAACCGCGCGCTCTTGTCGAAGCAATCTGAACCCATTCCAGGAACACCGCGGAACCGGCTTTGCCGGGCCGCAGGTGTTGCCCCCGGTAGTGGGTTGGCGTAGCGACACGAAGTGCGCGCAGCCTGGGGGCGAGCCTTATTTAAGGGCCTTGTAGCGCATGCGCTTGGGCTTGGCGCCTTCTTCACCAAGGCGCTTCTTCTTGTCGGCTTCATACTCTTGATAGTTGCCGTCGAAGAAGGTCCACTGGCTGTCGCCTTCGGCCGCGAGGATGTGCGTGGCGATGCGGTCGAGGAACCAGCGGTCGTGGCTGATCACCATGACCGTGCCGGCGAATTCGAGCAGCGCGTCTTCGAGCGCGCGCAGGGTTTCCACGTCCAGGTCGTTCGACGGTTCGTCAAGCAGCAGCACGTTGCCGCCGGCGATCAGCGTCTTGGCCAGGTGCAGGCGGCCGCGTTCACCGCCCGACAGCGTGCCGACCTTCTTCTGCTGGTCGGCGCCGTTGAAGTTGAAGCGGCCCGCATATGCGCGGCTGGCCATCTGGAACTTGCCGACGTTGATGATGTCGAGGCCGTTCGAGATGTCTTCCCACACGGTCTTCTGGTCGCCCAGCGCGTCGCGCGACTGGTCAACGAAGGCCATCTTCACGGTCTGGCCGATGACGACCTCGCCCGAATCCGGCTTTTCCTTGCCCGCGAGCAGCTTGAACAGCGTCGACTTGCCGGCGCCGTTCGGGCCGATGATGCCGACGATGGCACCCGCCGGGATGTTGAAGCTCAGGTTGTCGATCAGCATGCGGTCGCCGAAGGACTTGCTGACGTTCTTGAACTCGAACACCTGGCTGCCCAGGCGCTCGGCCACGGGAATGAAGATTTCCTGCGTTTCGTTGCGCTTCTGGTATTCGACGTCGCTCAGCTCCTCGAAGCGGGCCAGGCGCGACTTGCTCTTGGCCTGGCGGGCCTTCGGGTTCTGGCGCGACCACTCGAGTTCCTTCTTCAGGGCCTTGGCGTGGGCTTCCTCGCTCTTCTGCTCCTGCGCCAGGCGCTCGCCCTTCTGCTCGAGCCAGGTGCTGTAGTTGCCCTTCCATGGAATGCCACGGCCGCGGTCCAGTTCGAGAATCCACTCGGCGGCGTTGTCGAGGAAGTAGCGATCGTGGGTGATGGCCACCACGGTGCCCGGGAAGCGCTGAAGGAACACTTCGAGCCACTCGACCGATTCGGCGTCAAGGTGGTTGGTCGGTTCGTCGAGCAGCAGCATGTCGGGCTTGCTCAGCAGCAGGCGGCACAGCGCCACGCGGCGCTTTTCGCCGCCCGAGAGCACGCCGATCTTGGCGTCCCAGGCCGGCAGGCGCAGGGCGTCGGCGGCGATCTCGAGCTGGTGCTCGGAATCGGTGCCGGCGGTGGCGATGATGGCCTCGAGTTCGGCCTGTTCGGCGGCAAGTGCGTCGAAGTCGGCGTCTTCGGCTGCGTACAGCTCGTAGACCTCTTCCAGGCGCTTCTTGGCCGCGTTGACGGCGCCCATCGATTCCTCGACCGATTCGCGCACGGTGTGCTCGGCATTGAGCTTGGGCTCCTGCTCCAGGTAGCCGATGGTCAGGCCGGGCATCGGCAGCGCCTCGCCCTCGATTTCCTTGTCGACGCCCGCCATGATCTTGAGCAGCGTGGACTTGCCCGAGCCGTTCAGGCCGAGCACGCCGATCTTGGCGCCGGGGAAGAAGGACAGCGAAATGTCTTTCAAGATCTGCCGCTTGGGCGGCACGGTCTTGCTGACACGGTTCATCGAATAGACGTATTGAGCCATGTGTGGTTGGTTACCTTGGGTAGCGGGATTCGAAGGGATGCGCGGTCGCCGGAATGGAGGCATTCGGGCGCGGCAAACCACCGATTATCGACTCATGCGACAATAGACCCCGTTGCCGGGTCCAGTTGCCCGCAACACCGGCTCTCTGCCGGGGACGAAGAAAGCGCCATTTCAACCCTTTCGCAAGGGCGGACTTTCCGGCTCCCACCCCTGACCCTCATCTGCCTTGACTGGCTCGGCGTCGTCTTTAGACGCCTGGCGGGCCGATGCCACCGCGCCGTGTATGGCGCTTGTTGTTTCCAATGACTTTTGACGAACTGAAGCTGGCCCCCGCCATCTTGAAGGCTGTGCACGAACACGGCTACGACTCCCCCACCCCCATCCAGGCGCAAGCCATCCCCGCGGTGCTCGAGGGCCACGACCTGCTCGGCGGCGCCCAGACCGGCACCGGCAAGACCGCCGCCTTCACGCTGCCGATGCTGCACAAGCTCAGCATGACCCGCAGCGCCACCAACAAGTTCGGCGGCACCGGCGTGCGCGCCCTCGTGCTGACCCCCACCCGCGAACTCGCCGCGCAGGTCGAGGAATCGGTGCGCACCTACGGCAAGTACCTGCAGCTGAGTTCGACCGTGATCTTCGGCGGCGTCGGCATGAACCCGCAGATCAGCAAGCTCAAGAGCGGCGTCGACATCCTCGTGGCCACCCCCGGCCGCCTGCTCGACCTGCAGCAGCAGGGCATGCTCGACCTGAGCCAGGTCCAGATCCTCATCCTCGACGAAGCCGACCGCATGCTCGACATGGGCTTCATCCACGACGTGCGCAAGGTGCTGGCGCTGGTGCCCAAGGAAAAGCAGAGCCTGCTGTTCTCGGCCACCTTCAGCGACGAGATCCGCGACCTGGCCGCCACGCTGCTGCGCAACCCGCAGAGCATCCAGGTCACGCCGCGCAACACCACGGTGCAGCGCATCACCCAGGTGATCCACCCCGTGGGCCGCGGCAAGAAGAAGGCGCTGCTCGCGCACATCATCAACGAGAACAAGTGGAGCCAGGTGCTCGTGTTCACGCGCACCAAGTTCGGCGCCAACAGCGTGGCCGAATTCCTCACCAAGAACGGCATCGAGGCGATGGCGCTGCACGGCAACAAGAGCCAGAGCGCCCGTACCCAGGCACTGGCCGGCTTCAAGAGCGGCGAGTTGCGCGCGCTGGTGGCCACCGACATCGCCGCCCGCGGCATCGACATCGACGAGCTGCCGCACGTCGTGAACTACGAGATCCCGAACGTCAGCGAAGACTACGTGCACCGCATCGGTCGCACGGGCCGCGCCGGCTCCAGCGGCGAGGCCGTGAGCTTCGTGTGCCTGGACGAGGAAGGCTTCATGCAGGAGATCGAGCGCTTCACGAAGCAGACGATCCCCGTGCAGGTCATCGAGGGCTACGGCCCCGAGGAAGGCGAACGCGCCGAGCCCATCGCCATGGGCCGCCAGACCATCTGGGGCGGCGCCGGCCGTCCGCCGAGCCGCGAAGTGATGCAGGCGGCCGCCAAGGCTGCGCGCACCGAGATGCTGCAGCGCATCCGTGAGAACAAGGCCGGCCAGGGCGGCGGCAACAGCGGCGGCAACAGCGGCGGCAACGGCGGTGGCAACGGTGGCCAGCGTCGTGGCGGTGGCCAGGGCGGCGGCAACGGCCAGGGCCGCAACGCCAATGGCGGCGGCCAGGGTCAAGGCCAGGGCCCACGCGGCCAGGCCCCCCGCCCGCAGCAAGCCCGCGGCCCGCAGGGCCCGGCACGCGCGCCGCAGCGCCACCATCACGCACCGCATGAAGAGCGCCAGCCGCGCCACCACGGCAACAGCCACAGCCCGACGCAGGCCAACCAGGTCGCGCACCTGCGCGCCGAATCGGTCGGTGGCGGCGGTGCCGGCCAGCCCGATCCGCTTCGCACCAGCGTCGACCACATGGGTGGCCGTGGACGCGGCGGCCGTTCGGGTGGCGGTGGCTACGGTGGCGGCAACCGTTCGGGCGGCGGTGGCCGCTCGGGTGGTGGCGGTGGCTATGGCGGCGGCAACCGCTCCGGTGGCGGTGGCGGCCGTTCGTTCGGCCGCTGAGATGCGCGGGTAGTACGAGCTACCCGCCCCTTCCTGCGACAACAATCCCGGGCGGAGCCGGAGAACCGATCACCGCCCCGCCCCGGCAAGCCCGGGGCCGAAGACCTAGAACGGCCAGGCCGGTTTCGATGCCGTCATGTCGACCCTGACGGCGGTGTCGTGGTTGTTGGTGTTGTCGTTGGCATAGAACAGCGCGGCCTCCTTCGCGAAGCCGTAGCTGCTCACCTGGGCAGCCGCTGCAGCCGAATAGGTGATACCCCAGAGGTCGAACGTCGCCCTTTGGTCGCGCTCCGTCATCCAGGACAGCGCGATGAGCAGGTTGTCATTGCCACTCGGATCCTGCGGTCGGAGGGCGTAGTTCCCATATCCCAGCCTGTCCTTGTATGCAGCCCAATCGGCCTTGGCGAGCAGGCGCTGGTGCAGGTAGAGCTGAGTGAAGAGCTCCCATCCGCGCGCCTTGTCGCCCGTGCGTTCCGCCCAGTAGTGGATCCACTGGACATAGAACGCCAGGCGCTCCCCGTTCTGTGCCGCGTATTCAGCCGAACCCCAGATGCGGCGGTAGGCCCCCTGAACGGGGTCCGCTTCGGCGCGAGCGGCCACGATCATGTCGAACGCCGAGCGATAGTCGACCCGACCCTTCTCCAGATCGACACCAAGCTCGCGCAGCAATCGCCAGTTCTTGTGCAGCGGGAACAGGTTGTTGGAGACCTCCGCGCTGCGGTCGGTGTAGACGTTGAGAGCGCCCTGCTGCAGGTTGTGCCCCAGCTCGTGGCTCTCACCCCAGCCGCGCGGATTGAAGCCCCAGGAGATGTCGACAGGGTTGCCCGCGCAACCGATTCCGCACCTGGCACGGAAATCCGCGTTGAAGTGCTGGATGTCGGGAGTCCGGTGCAGCTTGTCGTTGGTGCAGTCCCAACCCCACGCCGCGCAGTTCTTCAGGATTGCCGTCGGCAGCGTCTTGCCCGGAACCACCAGACCAGCCAGATGGTAAGCATCATCGACCACGTAGCCGCGCAACTCCTGCAGATAGCGGCCCAGATCGCCACCGAAGACGGCATCCTTCAAGGCCTCTTTCATCATGTCCACGCGCGTGTGAATTTCGACGCCGGGCAGCCTGATCTCGGCCCAGTCGAAGTCCGTGGCATCGAACTTCGCCTTGAAGTCGGCAACGCTGCCATCGTTGGAAAGATCGAGGAACGGATGCCGGGCAACGCCGCGAATGCGCAGCCGGACCTTGGCATCGGCAGGCGCACCGGCAAACACCAGCTGCAGCGTTCCTCCATACGGGCTCGTGATGTGGGTGACGGCCTGTGCGTCCAGCGCAATGGCCGGGCTTCGGACAAACCGGGGGCGGTCGTACTTCTCGGACCACAGCTTCGTCGTGTTGGGGTCCTGGGTGTTGATCTGCAGGGAAAGAGTCGCGCCCGCTGCATCGACAACCTGCACGGCCACCGTCCGGCCGGGAACTGCGAAACGCCCGAGCGCGATGAAGCCGGACTCCTGCGTCAGCGGGATGGTCACCACCTCGTCGGCGGTCGACACTTCGAACCGCGCCGCTGTCCCTTTCATGAACGAGCCGAGATCCGACTGGGCACCGCCCTTGGGTCGAACATAGGCAACCAGGCTGTCGGCCACAGCTGCTTGCATGAAAGCCCCGGCCTGGCTCTCCTTGCTCATCGGGTACCTGATCCCTCGCCGCGTAACGTCGGCCCAGAGCACGAGCAGGCGAGACAGGTTCGTCGACGGCTGCTCGAAGAGATTGCGACCGGAGAGACTCAAGGCGTCGATCTTTTCCCTGAACATCTCGGCAGGTACGAGCACATCGCGCTGGAGGTCGACGACCCTGCTGCAGTCGTTCTCCCTGCATGCGCTCCAGTCGTAGTCGGTGCGCCAGTCGTTCTCGACCATCCTCCGCAGCAGCGGCACGACGCCGCCGAACTGAGCAAGCGCAGCCTTGTTTGCAGCGGCGTTACGCCCATGCGCCACGGCGTCGTCGTAGAAGAAATTGCCGGCGTGTCCGCCGAGCAGCATCCCCATGCCGGACAGCACCCTGCGACTCGCCTGGTTTTCGTTCCAGTACTTCGTATGAACGTACAGGACCGGCTGGCCCGCGGCTACCAGCCTGGCCATCTGCGTCTCGAGCGCCGGGTTGTTCGTGACTTCGGATCCCAGCAACAGCAATTGCGAGCCGTTGCCGCAGCTGTCGGCGACCGAAGGGTCGCATGCCGTCACGGACACATCCACGCCTGCGCGCTTGAAGCCATTCTTCACAACCGTCGGATCGATGCCTGCGTAGCTCAGCTTGATCGAGTCCGGCAGCGGCTTCGAGGCATCCGCCGTGAGCAGCCAGCTCAGCAGGCGCCGGAACGCCGGTGCATGCGCGAGGTTCTGCGACTGATCGAACTGCTGGAGGATGTTCGCGCCGTAGCCCGCACTGCGGCCACCTGCCGCCGTGCTCACGGTGGCGAGAACCTTGCCCTTGTCGCCGACGACCAGGGGCTGGGCGGTCTCGACGTTCGCCGGCAGCACGAACTGGGAGTTTCGATCCGGCTTGTACTCACTGCTCTCGACACCGTACAGCGCCGCTGGCAAGTCCGCTTGCCGGGTCGAGAGCTCCTTTGCGAAATCGTGCGCGCACCTGGCTATGGCCGCAGCGTCCGTCAGCCCCTCCGGATCTCCGGACCGCAAGGCGAGATCGATGGACTTCGAACAGAAAACCGGCGCTGGCTCCGCGGGCGGATTCGAGGACGCCCCTGCGCTTGCCCCTTCACTGGCCCCTGCCCCTGTTCCTGCCCCCGGCGCCGTTGCCGTGGACGCCGCTGCGCCCGAACCCGCGAAGACGGCGCCACCGCCATTGCTTCCACCTCCACCTCCGCATGCTGTCATGAGTCCTGCGAGGCAGGCTCCCATCAAGTACCTCGAAAAAACCATCGGCATCGTCATGCCCATCCCTCTCTTTTTAATGATCTTCAAGCCATGAAGAATGCGATGTGCTTGCATCGCATTCACCCGGCCCTCCTCTTGTTCGATGGCGCAGCCAATGACGCCCGAAGATCCTCCGTCCGCAGTTGCCCGGCGCGAAGGAATCAGGAGCAGTGGATTGGCTTGGCGCGAAGGCGCGAGCCAACGCGAGTACCGAAGCGAGTGCAATGCGCGGGGACATCCTGAACCTGGAGAGTCCGGGTGCCTTGCATCGCAAACCTTGAGCTGGTGCGCTTCATCGAACTCTTGAAGTTTGCCCAGCGGAACGGTCAAACCTGTGAAGCGGGCCGATAGTTCGCGGCATCCGTTGAAAAGTACCGGAAGTCACGAGGTGACCTGTGTCGTGAAGCATCGCGAGTCCGTACAGGCGTGATGGCCCTCGCATCACCAACGTCAGCAGCATCCGCGAGGAACCTCCCAGTGCGGCGACATAAAGGCTGCAGAGTGCAAACTCAAGCCACAATCGTCACGCCATGCAATACATCCCACCCAACTACGCGACCCTCTTCGTAGCCACCTGCAACCTCCTCAACCTCGCGGCCCCGAACCGCGTGTACTACGAGAACCAGGACGCCTACACCGAGCGCGAGTACGAGCGAAAGATCGACTGGATCGGCGAGCGCTTCAACGCGCTGAACGCCGACGTGCTGGCGGTCCAGGAGGTGTGGGACGAATCCGCGCTGAAGGCCTGCATCGCGCGCAGCGGCCTGCGCTACGACTTCATTTCGGCCCCCGGCGCGGAAAACACGCCGCCGCCCGGCAGCCCCGAAGGCACGCCCGCGCGGCCTGGCGCGCAGGGCACGCCGCGCGTAGGCATCGCAACGAGGCTGAAGGTGGACGAGGTCCGCTCCTTCGTCGACTTCCCCCCGGGCTTCGGCGTGGAAATACCGGGCCTCGGCCCCCACACGCGCTTCGAGCGGCCGCCCCTGCTCGCAACGGTGCGCATGAAGCACGGCCAGCAGGTGCACGTGCTCACGGTGCACCTGAAGTCCAAGCGCCCCAAGTTCCTGCAGGATGCGCAAGGCAATCACCTCGAGGACCGCGACGATCGCAAGGTGGGCGTGATGGCCTCGCTGCGCTCGCTGCTGATGCGCGGCGCTGAAGCGGCCGCCCTGCGCTGCATCGTGATCGACCTGCTGCAGGGCACGAACGTGCCGCTGGTGGTGATGGGCGACTTCAACGACAACCCGCACAGCGTGACCACGCAGCTCGTGGCGGCCACCTCCGAAGTGGCCTACGACAAGGCCGCGCGCGACGTGGCCCTGTTCAACGCCTACGAGATGCAGGGCGAGGCGGCGCTCAAGAAGGACGTGGCCTACTCGCACGTCCACCAGGGCTACCCGGAGGTGCTCGACCAGATCTTCGTGAGCGAGGAGTTCGTCGCCACCAGCCGGCACAGCCTGGGCGACGTGCGGCGGGTCGACTACTTCAACGACCACCTGCACGAGGGACGCGATCGCTCGCGCTCCGATCACGGCTTCGTGCGCGCCCTTCTCAGGTTGCGCACAAGCTAGGCCCGCCCCCAGCCTCGCCACACTTCGTGTGGCTCTGACACCCCCTCACGGGGCGCACCCAGCAGCCTGGCAAAGCCGGTTCCGCGCGCGCGAACACGAACAGGCCGCGCCTTCGCGGCGGGCCCTGGTTTCAGGCGGAGTCAACCCATGCGGCGGCCGGTCTGCCGGTCGAACAGGTGCACGCTCTCGGCCTCAATGGCCAACCGCACCGTGTCGTCGGGCCGGGCGTCGACGCGGCCGTGCACGGCAAGCACCAGCCTGGCCTCGCCGACCTGCACCAGCAGTTCGGTCTCGGCGCCGGTGGGCTCGACCACGATGACCCTGGCTTCCACGCCGTGCGAGCCGCCGCCCAGTGTCATGTCGCCGGGCCGGATGCCGTAGTGCACCGGCTGGCCGTCGGGCACCGCGGTGGCGGCCGGAACGGGCCAGCGTGCGCCCTGCGACTCGACCCAGCACTCCCCGCCCGAGCGCCGCACCGTGCCCTCGATCACGTTCATCGACGGCGAGCCGATGAACTGCGCGACGAACAGGTTGTCGGGCCGGTCGTACAGCTCCAGCGGCGTGCCGATCTGCTCGACGATGCCGTCGTGCATCACGACGATGCGGTCGGCCATGGTCATGGCCTCGATCTGGTCGTGCGTCACGTACACGGTGGTGGTCTTCAGCCGCTGGTGCAGCGCCTTGATCTCGGCACGCATCGCCACGCGCAGCTTGGCGTCGAGGTTCGACAGCGGCTCGTCGAACAGGAACACCTTCGGGTCGCGCACGATGGCGCGGCCCATGGCCACGCGCTGGCGCTGGCCGCCCGAGAGCTCGCGCGGGTAGCGCCCCAGCAGCGCGTCGAGGTTGAGGATCTTCGCGGCCCTGGCCACGCGCTCGTCGGTCACCGACTTCTCGGCGTTGCGCAGGCGCAGGCTGAAGCCCATGTTCTCGCCCACCGTCATGTGCGGGTAGAGCGCATAGCTCTGGAACACCATGGCGATGTCGCGGTCCTTCGACTCGAGGTCGTTGACCACGCGGCCGTCGATGACGATCTCGCCGCCGCTGATGTCCTCCAGGCCCGCGAGCATGCGCAGCAGCGTCGACTTGCCACAGCCCGAGGGGCCGACCAGCACGACGAACTCGCCGTCGGTGATGTCGAAGCCCAGGCCCTTGATGATGTGGACCTTGCCGAAGGATTTCTGGATATTGCGAAAGGATACGGATGCCATTTTTTCGTTTCCTGCGTGGGCTCTTTCAGCTCTTGACCGCTCCGGCGGTGATGCCGCCGACCATGTAGCGCTTGAATGCGTAATAGATGGCTGCCGGGGGCAGCGCGTAGATGAGGCCGGTGGCCATCAGCAGCTCCCACGGCGAATCGTCTGCCGACAGGAAGTTGCCCAGCGCCACCGCCAGCGTCACGCTCTTGTCGTTCGACAGCAGCAGGAAGGCATAGAGGTACTCGTTCCAGGCCAGCAGCAGCGAATACGTGCCCACGGCCACCAGCGACGGCACCATCAGCGGCAGGTACACGAGGCGGAACAGCTGCAGCGGCGAGGCGCCGTCCATGCGCGCGGCTTCGTCGAGCTCGTAGGGCAGCTTGTCGGAGGCCTGCTTCAGCACCCAGATGCAGTACGGCGAGGCGATGGTCACCATCGCGAGGATCAGCGCCCACTGGCTGTTGAGCAGGCCGTAGTTGCCCATGGTCTTGTACATGGGCACCGCGAGGAAGGCGGCCGGGATGAAGTACGTGAACAGCGCCATGTTCATCACCGTGCGCCCGCCGCGCACGCGCAGCCGGCTGATGGCGAACGCGGCGGTGGTCGCCACGAAGAGCGTGAGCGCGCCCACCGAAACCGCGATCAGCAGCGAATTCCACAGCTGCAACCAGAAGTGGTCGAGGTAGAAGTGCTTCTGCTGGAACACGATGCGGAAGTTGTCCAGCGTCGCGTTCTTGGGCCACAGGTGGCCCGAGGTCGCTGAGTCCTTCGACGAGATCGCGAACAGCACCATGTGGTAGACCGGGATCAGCGTCCACAGCAGCACCGGGATGCCGATGAGCAACAGCCGGGCCTCGGTCAGCACGGCTCGTGGGGTCCAGCGCTTCATTTCGAGAGCCTCTTCATCATGAAGTACACGAGGGGCAGCACGAGCGGCAATGCCACCACGATCGATGCCATCGACAGGTCTACCTGGTCGAGCCGCAGGTAGCGGATGCCCAGCGTGGCGAGCACGTGCGTCAGGTCGGCGGGGCCGCCGCCGGTCAGCAGGTAGACGCTGTTGAAGTCGCCCAGCGTCCAGATCATCGAGAGGATGAGCGAGGTGATGTAGAGCGTCTTGAGCGCGGGCCAGCTCACGAAGCGGAACTTCTGCCACGACGAGGCGCCGTCGACAGAGGCCGCCTCGTACTGCTCGGTGGGAATGGCCAGCCGCCCCGCCACGAGGATGAGCGTCCAGAACGGCAGCGACTTCCAGGTATGCACCAGCATCGCGAAGGCCAGCCCCAGCGTGGGATCGTTGAGCCAGTTGGGGCCGTCCGCGCCGGTCAGGCGGAAGATGGTGCTGTTGATCACGCCCCACTCCGGGTTCAGCATGAAGCGGATCGACAGGATGGTCGGAATCGAAGGCATCGCCCACGGGAGGATGAAGATCGCCGAGACGATCTTGATCCACCAGCGCGACGTCACGAAGAAGCCCGAGAGCACCAGCGCCACGAGCATCTTGATGTTGATCGCCACGACCAGGAAGATGGCCGTGTTGATCACCGAACGGAAGAAGATCGGGTCCTCGACCAGCTTCACGTAGCTTTGCGGATGGCGGGCCAGCCAGAGGCCATAGCCCACCGGGTACAGCACAAACACCACGAACACCAGCAGGTAGGGCACGACCATGACCGCGCCCCAGAACTGCCAGCGCGCATGCCGCGCTCCGGGATTGACGACAGGCGCCGAAGTACTCGGCGCGGCGGCGGTGGTGGCAGTGGCGCTCATGGCGTGCTGCTGCTGTTGTTGACGGTGTCGACGGGTGTCGTGCCTGGGCGGCTTACTGCCCCGCCACAGTCTTGATGCGGGCGATCATCTCGTCCACCGCCTTGTCCACCGGCACCTTGTCGGTGACGATGCGGTTCATGGCCTTGGCCCAGACGTTCTCGTTGTTCAGCACGGTGAACTTGTAGTTCTTGGTGAATTCGAAGGTCACGGTGCCGGCGGCGTACTGGTTGTAGACCGACAGGCGGTGCGGGTCGGCCTTCCAGAAGTCACGCTGCTGCGCGGTCTTGGTCACGGGGAACCAGCGGCCCAGCGAGCCCTCGACGTACGGCGTGAGGTTCTCTTCCTGCAGCAGGAACGACACGAACTCCTTGGCGCGGGCCTTGTTCTTCGCGTCCTTGAACACCACGCCCGTCTTCACCGCTGTGCGGTAGACCATCTTGCTGCCGTCGGGCTTGTTCGGAAAGCCGGCCGTGCGGATGCGCTCCGTGTAGTTCTTGCGCGCTTCCTCGCGCTGCTCGGGCGTGAGCGAGGCGTTGTTCGAGTCGTCGAGCCACTTGGCGGCGATGGAGATGGTCGCGTTGTGCGTCATCACGGTCGTCTTGTTGTGGAAGGCGACGTTGTTGTCCGGGTCCTTCCAGCTGGTGGAAGAAGGCGGCGTGCAGCCCTTGGTGTAGGGCATGGTGTAGTCGGTCATGGCGCCGATCAGGCCGGTGCGCACCTTCGGATCGTCGACCAGCAGCTTGCCGTTGTCGTCCACCAGCTTGACGTTGTAGGCGTCCATGAAGGTCAGGAACGAATAGAACGCGTCGCTCGAATCCACGCCCATCGGCATGCCGATGCCGAAGTTGCGCTTGCCGCTCTTCTGGCGGCTGGCCGGCTGCACCTTCTCGCACCAGAACGACCAGTAGTCCTTCCAGGCGGTGGGAATGTCGGACTCCTTGAACCCTGCCTCGGTCAGCATGTCGAGCCAGTACTCGATGTGCATCGTCTGCTGCTTGATCGGGAAGGCGTAGTACGCCTTGTTCTTGGTCTGGTCGTTGTAGAGGTAGGTGGTCTCGAGCGTGTTGGGCGCGAAGCGGTCCTTCATGGGCGTGAGCACGCTGCTGATGTCCTCGAGCTTGCCGTCGAAGGCCCACTTGCCGGTGACCTGGAAGTCGTACACGTCGGCGTACGCCACGTCGGGCGGACTGCCCGAGTCGAGCGCGGACACGGTCTTGGGGATCATGTCCTGGATCGGGTACTGCGACAGCTCGATCTTCACGTTCTTGTTCTTCTCCTCGAACTTCTTGATGGCTGCGTACAGCGCATCGTCCTCCGCCTTGTAGAAGCCCTTGACCCACCAGACGGTGAGTTTTTCCTGCGCGGCGACGTGGCCTGCCGACAGCAGGCCCATCGCGACCAGCGTCGGCGCGATCAGCGACTTGACGAGTTTCATGGACTTTGTCTCCTTCTCTTCTGGGGTGGAATCTGCTCGACGCGCGAGCGTGGGGTGAAAAACCGGATGAGGACTGCGGGCGGGCCCGGGCGGCTAGCCGGCCTTGAGCCGCGGTGGCGGCCGGCTCAGGCGCGGCAGCCGGCGGCGCGAGCCCAGCACGTCCTCGATGTCCTGGCGGGCGCCATCGATGAGCCGCAGGATCGCGCGCTCCGCAACGTCGGGGTCGTGCGCGATCACCGCGTCGAGCACCGCGCGATGCAGCGGCAGCGAGAGCGTGGGGCCGTCGGGCTTGGTGGTCGATATCTCGAAGCTGGTGCGCAGCAATGCGTTGAGCACCTTGCTCATCTGCGCAATCATCCTGTTGCGCGCGGCGCTCAACAGGCCGTTGTGAAAGCGCAGGTCGAAGGTGACGTAGTCGCCGCCGTTCTCCACCGCTTCCTTCATGCCTGCATAGGCACGCTCGATCTCGTCGATGTCGTCCTCGGTGGCCCTCTCCGCGGCCAGCCGCACCGCCGCAGGCTCCACCGCGCGGCGCAGATCCTGCAGGTCGCGCAGGAACTCGGGCGTGAGGCCGGCGCGCGCCTGCCAGGTGATGACATCGGGGTCGAACCAGTTCCACTTCTCCTTGGGCAGCACGCGCGTGCCGACCTTCGGGCCCGTCACGATCAGGCCCTTGGCCGCCAGCGACTTGACCGCCTCGCGCACCACGGTGCGGCTCACGCCCAGCTCCTCGCCGAGCACGGGCTCGGAGGGGATCGACGCGCCGATCGCATAGCGTCCCGACACCACGGCTTCACCGAGGAGTTCGAGCGTGCGACCGTGGATGTTCTTGATCATGCGTGATGTGAAAACTGGTATCCCGGCGCTCGAAAACACTAAGGGTCCGGCGCATTGTTCGCGCTTATCATATGATGATTGAAACGCTCTATCGGCAGGACAAACCCTGACGATCCAGCCCAGGTTTCGACAACAAAGAGAGACATCCATGAGCACCGCCCCCAGGAAGAAACCCGAAGAACTTCGCAGCCAGCAATGGTTCGGCCGCCACGATCGCGACGGCTTCATCTACCGCAGCTGGATGAAGGGCAAGGGCGTTCCGCACGACCAGTTCGACGGCCGCCCGGTCATCGGCATCTGCAACACCTTCAGCGAACTCACGCCCTGCAACTCGCACTTCAGAACGCTCGCGGAGCAGGTGAAGATCGGCGTGTACGAAGCCGGCGGCTTCCCGCTCGAATTCCCGGTGATGTCGCTCGGCGAAACGCTGCTGCGGCCCACCGCGATGCTGTATCGCAACCTCGCGAGCATGGACGTTGAAGAGAGCATCCGCGGCAATCCGCTCGACGGCGTGGTGCTGCTCATGGGCTGCGACAAGACCACGCCCGCGCTCATGATGGGCGCCGCCAGCGTCGACCTGCCGACCATCGGCGTGTCGGGCGGCCCGATGCTCTCGGGCAAGTGGCGCGGACAGGAGCTCGGCTCCGGCACCGGCGTGTGGCAGATGAGCGAACAGGTGCGCGCCGGCACGCTCAAGCTGCAGGAATTCTTCGAGGCCGAGAGCTGCATGCACCGCAGCCACGGCCACTGCATGACGATGGGCACCGCGAGCACCATGGCAAGCATGGTCGAGTCGCTGGGCATCGGCCTGCCGGGCAACGCGGCCTACCCTGCCGTTGACGGCCGCCGCAATGTGCTCGCGCGGCAGGCTGGCCGCCGCATCGTCGGCATGGTTCATGAAGACATGAACATGTCGAAAATCCTCACGCGCCAGGCCATCGAGAACGCGATCAAGGTCAACGCGGCCATCGGCGGCTCGACCAACTTCGTGATCCACCTGCTGGCCATCGCGGGACGCATGGGCGTCGAACTCACGCTGGAGGACTTCGACCGCCTCGCCTCCGAACTGCCCTGCCTCGTGAACCTGCAGCCCTCGGGCCAGTTCCTGATGGAAGACTTCTGCTACGCGGGCGGCCTGCCGGTGGTCATCAAGGAGATCGCCGACCACCTGCACAAGGACATCCTCACCGTCACCGGCCAGAGCGTGTGGGAGAACGTGAAGGACGCCGAGAACTTCAATCCGCAGGTCATCCGCACCCAGGCCGAGCCCTTCAAGGACAAGGCCGGCATCTGCGTGCTGCGCGGCAACCTCGCGCCCAACGGCGCCATCATCAAGCCCAGCGCGGCCACGCCCGAGCTGCTGGTGCACAAGGGCCGCGCGGTGGTGTTCGAGAACGCCGACGACCTGCACAAGCGCATCGACGACGAGAACCTCGACATCGACGAGAACTGCGTCATGGTGCTCAAGAACTGCGGCCCCAAGGGCTACCCCGGCATGGCGGAGGCCGGCAACATGCCGCTGCCGCCGAAGGTGCTGCGCAAGGGCATCACCGACATGGTCCGCATCAGCGACGCGCGCATGAGCGGCACGGCCTACGGCACCGTGGTGCTGCACACCGCGCCCGAGGCGGCCGCGGGAGGCCCGCTGGCGCTGGTGCAGGACGGCGACATCGTCGAGCTCGACGTGCCCAACCGCAGACTGCACCTGCACGTGAGCGACGAAGAGCTCGCGAAGCGGCGCGAGAAATGGGTCGCGCCCAAGGCGCCGCTCGAATCCGGTTACTGGAAGTTGTATGTCGATACGGTGTTGCAGGCCGACCAGGGCGCCGACCTGGCCTTCCTGCGCGGTCGCCGCGGTGCCTTCGTGCCGCGCGACAATCACTAGATGACAAGACTGGTTGCAATCGACTGGGGCACGAGTTCACTGCGCGGCGCGCTGCTGGACGCCGGCGGCAAGGTACTGGAAGAGCGCAGCGATGCGCGCGGCATTCTCACCGTGCCCGAAGGCGGCTTCCCCACCGTCTTCGACAAGCTGTTCGGCGACTGGATGCGCCTCGAAGGTGCACGCTGCCTGATCTCCGGCATGGCCGGCAGCAAGCAGGGCTGGGTGGAAGCGCCCTACTCCGCCTGCCCCGCGGGCCGCGTGGAAGTGGGCCGCAGGATCATCGACATCGACGCCATTCCGGGTGCGCGCATCGCGATCGTGCCGGGCCTGAGCGACGAGCACGCCGGCGTGCCCGACGTGATGCGCGGCGAAGAAGTGCAGATCTTCGGCGCGATGGAACTCACCGGGCTGAGCGAAGGCGTCTTCGTGCTGCCCGGCACGCACAACAAGTGGGCTTCCGTGAAGAAGGGCCGCGTGGCGGGCTTCCGCACCTACATGACGGGCGAGTTCTACGCGCTGCTGAGCCAGCACTCCATATTGGCGCGCACGCTCGACGCCTCGGCGCCGCTCGACGAGGCGGCCTTCCTCGAAGGCGTGACCCGCTCCGAGAACGGACACGGCCTGCTGCACAACGCCTTCGGCACGCGCACGCTCGCGCTGTTCGAGCGCATGCCGAAGGAGGAGCTGTCGAGCTACCTCTCGGGCCTGCTGATCGGCGAGGAATTGCGCACGCAGGCACTGCAGGCATCCGGCGAAGTGATCCTGATCGGCTCGTCCAACCTCACCGAGCGCTACACGCTGGCCCTGCGCGCCACCGGCGTCGCCACGCGCACGCTCGGCGCCGAAGCCACCTGGGCCGGGCTGCATGTGCTGTCCGGCTTCCTCGATTCCGACAGGACTCCCGCATGACCGCCCCCACTCCCCTCGAAAAATTCGATGCCGCGATGCGCGAGCTGCCCCTGGTGGCCATCCTGCGCGGCCTCTCGCCCGCCGAGGCGGCCGATGTCGGCGACGCCATCGTCGAGCCGGGCTTTCGCCTGCTCGAAGTGCCGCTCAACTCGCCCCAGCCGCTCGAAAGCATCGCGCTGATGCGCAAGCGCTTTCCGCAGGCGCTGGTCGGCGCCGGCACGGTGCTCGGCGCGCAGCAGGTGCGCGAAGTGCATGCGGCCGGCGGCGAGCTGATCGTCTCGCCGAACTTCAACGCCGAGGTCATCGCCGAGGCCGCGCGCCTCGGCATGGTGTGCCTGCCCGGCGTGATGACGCCGACCGAAGCCTTCGGCGCGCTCGCGGCCGGCGCCACCGGGCTCAAGCTGTTTCCCGCCGAGCTGGCCTCGCCCGCCGTGGTGAAGGCACTGCTGGCCGTGCTGCCCTCCGGCACGCCGGTGATGCCCGTGGGCGGCATCTCGCCCGACAACATGGCCGGATGGCGCGCGGCCGGCGCCGCCGGTTTCGGTATCGGCTCCTCGCTCTACAAGCCCGGCAAGCAGGCCGCGGCGGTGCGCGAGGACGCGAAGAAGTTCGTCGTGGCGTGGAAGAGCCTGCCGCCCGCCTGAGCCGCAAGCCACGTCCTTTCCCTGCAACAAGAAAAGAGGAGCCCCACAGAGATGTCCGCCGATGCCGACTACGCCAGCCCCGCCGTACGCAAGCTGCGCGAAGACCTTGCCCTCGCCTTGCGCGCCGCCGCCCATCACGGCCTGTCCGAAGGCGTCTGCAACCATTTCAGCGTGATGCTGCCGGGCGCCCAGGACCGCTACCTCATCAACCCGCGCGGGCTGCACTGGAGCGAGATCGGCCCCGACGACATCGTGCTCATCGACGTGCACGGCGAGGTGCTGGCGGGCCGCCACCGCGTGGAGCCAACCGCCCTGTTCATCCACGGCGCGGTGCACCGGATCACGGGCCATGCGGTGGTGCTGCACTGCCACATGCCTTACGCCACGGCGCTCACGATCACGGTCGACCGCGCGCTCGACCCGACCGCGAGCCAGAACGCGATGCGCTACATGAACCGCATCGCCGTCGACGCCGAGTACAACGGCCTGGCGCTCGACGACGCCGAGGGCGAGCGCATCGCGCGCGCCATGGCGGGCAAGGACGTGGCCTTCCTCGCGAACCACGGCGTGATCGTGGCCGGCGGCAACATCGCCCATGCCTACGACGACCTCTACTACCTGGAGCGCGCCTGCCTGCACCAGGTGATCGCGCAATCCACCGGCCGGCCGCTGGCGCCTGTGAACCCGAAGCTGGCCGCCCACGTGGCGGCGCAGATCCAGGGCGAACGCGAGCAGTCGGACCTGTTCTTCGAGGCATTGCGCCGCCTCCTGCCCGCGCCGCGCGGCTGAACCTTCGGCCGATAGAGCCGATGGCCTACCCGCGGATGTGTTCCGCGGCGCAAAGTCCATTCACAATTGTGTCTTGGGCGTGCCGCGCCTTGCGCGCACGGCCTTACAGCTCTTCATCCGAATTCGCTCCAGCCTTACAACAACTTCACAAAAGGCCGCGAGGATGAGGCTTCCAACCACAAACCGGGGGATCACGTGAAACAGCTTACTTATGCATTCGGCGCCGCGGCCTTGATGTCGCTGGCCATGCTGGGCACGCCGGCCCAGGCCCAGACGGGCGGAAACTTCATCCAGGCACAGGTGTATGTCGTGCCCGCGCCGCCGCCTCCGCGCCGCTACTACGCGCCGCCGCCTCCGCCGCGCCACTACTACGGCCCCGGCTACCACCGCGACCACCACTACGACCGCCGCTGGGACGATCGCCGCCGCTACGGCCGCCGGGACAACGACGGCGACGGCGTGCCGAACCGCTACGACCGCCGGCCCAACAATCCCTACCGCTACTGATGAAAAAACCCGGGCCGCGAGCCCGGGTTTTTCGTTCAGGCCGCCGGGGCCGTGCCGGCGTAGGGCGGCGTGGGGCTCGACAGGCCCTGCTTGAGCTGCCGCGAGGGCTCGTCGGCAAGCACTTCCGGCTTCCCGGCCTCGAGCCCTGCCAGCGCCTGGCGGGCCACGTCGTCGGGCGATGCCTTGGGGGCGCCTTGCACATGCGCGGCCATGTCGGTGTCCATGTAGCCCACGTGCAGGCTCGTCACTGTCGTGCCCTGCCCGGCCAGCTCGTTGCGCAGGCCGTTGCTCAGCGACCAGGCGGCCGACTTGGTCGCGCTGTAGGTCGCCACGCTCGGGAAGGTGGTCCAGGCCAGGGCCGAGAGCACGTTGATCACGCCTCCGCCGCCGTTGGCCGCGAGCACCGGTGCGAAGGCCTGCGTCAGCGCCCAGGGGCCGAAGAAGTTGGTTTCGAATTCGGCGCGCGCGTCGGCCACCGCATCGGGCGAGCCGAGGAAGCTCGAGCCGCGCGAGATGCCCGCGTTGTTGACCAGCAGCGTCACGTCGCCGCAGGCGCGCACGGCCGCCTCGACCTGCGCCGGCTGCGTCACGTCGAGCGCCACGGGCGTCACGCCCGGCAAGGTGATGCTCTTGGGGTCGCGCGCCGCGCCATAGACCTTGCGCGCGCCGGCAGCCAGCGCTGCCTTGGCGAATGCGAGACCGAGGCCGCGATTCGCGCCGGTGATGAAGACCACGGAGTCCTTGATTTTCATAATGCGTCTTTCGTTGATGGAAGTCGTCGTTGGGAAACTGATCGTCCGGTTCAGGCCTGCGCCACGCGCCGCAGCAGGCCGCTGGTGGTGCGCGGCCAGCCCACGCGCCCGAACCAGGCGCCGCCCGCGATGGCCGATGCGATCACGATGCCGTAAACCGCGAGCGCCACGCCCTGCGCCGCGAACACGCCGGTGAGCCCGCCGCCCCAGCGCAGCGCCAGCCAGCCGCCCGTGGCGGCCACCGCGAGGCGCGCGATGTTGCCGAGCACCGGCCACAGCAGCCGGCCCGCGCCCTGCGACGCGAAGTACAGCACCAGCCCGACACCGAAGAGGCCGTACATCGGTCCCACCACGCGCAGGTAGTGCGCGCCGGTCTCGAGCATCGCCGGGTCGTTGCCGAACAGCAGCAGCCAGGGGCGCGGGAACAGCGCCGCCGCCAGGCCGATCGCCTCGGTCAGCGCAAAGGCCAGTGCAGCGCCGGCCCAGGTCGCGCGCAGGGCACGCTCGCGCAGCCCCGCCCCCATGCAGGTGCCGACCATCGCCACCAGCGGCGCACCCAGGCCGAACACCAGCGGCACCAGCAGGTATTCGAGCCGCGAGGCCGTGCCGTAGCCGGCCAGCGCGCCCGAGCCGAAATGCCCGGTCAGCGCGGTGGCGATGCCGATGGAGAGATTGGTCGCCACCGTCGATACGGCGCCCACCAGCCCGATGCGAAGGATGTCGCGGAACAGCGGCCAGCGCAGCTTCAGCGCGTCGAGCGTGGGCTTGAGCAGGCTGCGCGGCGAGCGCAGGTATGCGATGAGCGCGATGGAGCCCAGCAGGTAGTACAGCAGCAGCGCCATCGCGCCGCCCGCGATGCCCATGCCCGGCAGCGGCCCGATGCCGAAGATCAGCAGCGGCGAAGCCGGAATGAGGAACACCACGCCCACCACCGTGACGTTGGCCGGCACCGACATGTTGCCTGTGCCGCGGATGATGGCCGCGAGCGAATTGAAGAGCCAGACCAGCGTCGCGCCGGCGAACACCCAGTTCGAGTACGTCAGTGCCGCGTCGAGCGCGGCCCCTGAGCCACCCATCACGCCGTAGAGCCAGCGCCCCCCCAGCAGCAGCGCCAGCGTGAAGCACAGGCCGAAGCCCAGCGCGATGACGATGGCATGCCACACCAGCGCGTCGGCATCGTCGCGGCGGCGCGCTCCGAGTGCGCGGGCGATCGACGAGGCGATGCCGCCGCCCATGGCGCCGCTGGAGGTCATCTGCATCAGCATGACGATGGGAAACACCAGCGCCATGCCGGCGAGCGCATCGGTGCCGAGCTTGCCGACGAAGTAGGTCTCGATGAGGCCGACGGAGGCCTGCGCCACCATCACCAGCACGTTGGGCGCGGCCAGGCGCAGCAGCGTGGGCACGATGGGCGCCTCGAGCAGGCGGCGCGTGCGCGGGTCGAGTTCGGTGTTTCCGTGGGGAGCGGTCATGGCTGGAGCCTCGGCGGGTTCAGGCGCGGGCTGCGGCCGTCGTGGCCGGAGTGCCGGACTTGGCTGCCGGGCGGCGGATCGTCATCACGATCAGCGCCGCCACCAGGCAGGCCGCGCCGGCCGTGTAGAGCGCCGGGGTGTAGGTCAGCAGCAGCGTGCGCGCGAAACCGGCGCCGTAGGCGGCCGTGGCGGCGCCCAGCTGGTGCGCGGCGAAGACCCAGCCGAACACCAGTCCGACCTTGGCGGGGCCGAAGGCGGCGCCCGCGAGCTTGACGGTCGGCGGCACGGTGGCGATCCAGTCGAGGCCGTAGAACATCGCGAAGATGCCAAGGCCGTAGATGGTGAATTCCGAGTGCGGCAGCCAGAAGAGCGACAGTCCGCGCAGGCCGTAGTACCAGAAGAGCAGCTTGCGGTTGTCGTAGCGGTCGGAGAGCCAGCCCGAGAGGATCGTGCCGACGAAGTCGAAGGCGCCCATCATCGCGAGCACCGAGGCCGCGGGCACGGCGCTCATGCCGTAGTCGCCGCACAGCGAGATGAAGTGCGTCTGCACGAGCCCGTTGGTGCTCAGGCCGCAGATGAAGAAGGTGCCGGCCAGGACCCAGAAGGTGCGGTTGGTCGAGACTTCCTTCAGCACGCGGAACGGGGTGGCGAAGTTCATTGCCGGCGATGCTGCGGCAGGCGCGGCCGGCTGGGTGCCGGGCGCTTCGCCGTAGGGCAGCAGGCCGACGTCCGAAGGCCGGTTGCGCACGAAGCACAGCGCCAGCAGACCGATGAGGATGGTGCCGATCACGACCGGAACGATGGCCGAGCGCCAGCCCCAGTGCTCGATCATCCAGGCCGCGAGCGGCAGGAAGGCCAGCTGCCCGGTCGCCGAGCTGGCCGTGAGCATGCCCACCACCAGCCCGCGCCGCGCGACGAACCAGCGGTTGGCCACCACCGCGCCGAGCACCAGCGCGGTCATGCCGGTGCCCAGGCCCAGCATCAGGCTCCACAGCACGAACAGCTGCCACAGCTGCGAGGCCATGGTCACCAGCGCCATGCCCAGGCCGACGAGCGCGAGGCCGGTGCAGATCACCGCGCGCAGGCCGTAGCGCTCCATCAGCACCGCGGCGAAGGGGCCCATGAGGCCGAAGAGCGCGAAGCGCAGTGCGAGCGACGAGGAGATCTGCTCGGTGCTCCAGCCGAACTCCTTGCCCAGCGGCTGCAGCATGGCGCCCGGCAGGCCCAGCGCGGCCGACATGGTCAGCATGGTGAGGAAGGTGATGGCGGCGACGATCCAGCCGTAGTGGATGCCGCGGCGCTGCAGCCATGCGGAAACGGGGGTGGCGAACATGGGGCCTCTGCTGTTGGAATGGAATGGAGGAAAGAAAAAAGGCGAAACGGGTCCCTCGCGCGGCTTGACGCACGATGAATGAATGGGGTGTTGGCAAGGGAAAAGTGAAGGGTCAGTCGTCGCCGACGGGCTCGTCCTCGCCGCCCAGCAGCTCCATGGCTTCGTCGATCAGCAGGTGCAGCGCGAGCACACGCTCGACGCCGAGCAGCGCGTTCAGCTTCTGTTGCGCGGTCTTCCAGTGCGCGAGGGCTTCGCGCCGCTTGATCTCGCCTTCTTCGGTGAGCTGCACCAGCCGGCTGCGCGCATCGGCGCCCGCGCCCTGGGTGATCCAGCCCGCGACGATCAGCGGCTGGAGGTTGCGGCTCAGGGTGGAGGCGGTCATCTTGAGCTCGGCCGCCAGGTCGACGGGCCGCGTGGGGCCGAGTCGCGCGAGGTGCGACAGCAGCGAGTACTGCGTGGTCTTGAGGCCGCTCTGCGAGACCTCGGCGTCGTAGTGCTGCGAGAGTCGTCGCGACAGCTGGCGAACCTTGAAGCTGGTGCAGCCGCGTGGCTTGGTGGGGGTGTCCATGGGATATTATTGTATGTGCAACTATTGCATATGCAATCAACACCCCGGGCCAAAGCCCCCAGAAGGAACACAGGCATGACACAAGCCACCAGCCAGCTCGACGCATGGATCGCCGAGGAGCAGAAGATCACCGGCCGCCTCGAGGCCGGCCCGGGCCCCGGCCTCGCCCGCCCCGACCAGATCGCCGGCAAGACCGGGCTCGAGATCATGCAGGCGATGCTGAACGGCGACATTCCCTACGCGGCCATCGCCAAGACGCTGGACTTCACGATCATCGAGGCGCGCCTGGGCGTGGCCATCTTCCAGGGCACGCCGCTGCCCCAGCACCTGAACCCGCTGGGCACCATCCACGGCGGCTGGGTCGCGACCATGCTCGACTCGGCCCTGGGCTGCTCGGTCCACACGATGATGCCGCCCGGCCGCGCCTACACCACCGCCGAACTGGGCGTGAACTACGTGAAGGGTCTCACGCCCAAGGTGCAGCGCGTGCGCGCCGAGGGCAAGGTGATCCACTGCGGCAAGCAGCTCGCCACCGCCGAAGCCCGCCTCTACGGCCCCGACGGCACGCTGTACGCGCATGCCACCACCACCTGCCTGGTGTTCGAGGTGCCCGCCGCGCGCTAGCGAACCGGACAGGAAGGCGCCAGCAGCACGAAGCGGGCGCCCCAGAGCAGCACCAGCCCCAGGCCCACCCACAGCAGCCAGTGCGGCCTGCGCCGCCGCACCGACAGCACCGCGGCCACGACCAGCAGCGGAACCAGGTACGCGAAGGACTCGATCCGCGCGTCCAGTCCGTGGTCGATGGGCAGGGTGCAGAAGGTCAGGCCGTCGCCGCGCATCGCCGGGTCTTCCAGCATCCACTCGAAGCGGTTGCGCGGAATGGCGAACAGCATCGCGGCGCAGAACAGCGCATAGAGCGCCGACACCAGCGCGAAGACTGACCGCTTCAGGCTCATCGAATCGCGTGCGTGCGCCGGGTCACCTGCCGAGCAGCGACTCGACGTGCTCGCGGTGCTTCACCATGGCACGGCCGTAGGACGAGTATTCGCGCCCCGAGCTGCCCGGCGTGGCCTTCAGCGAATCGACGATGTCGGAGAGCTGGCGCTCGATGCCGCGGTTGTAGCGCGCGCCGGCCACGACGAACTGCTCCTCCGAGAGGTTTTCCGTGTCCGCCCCGGGGTAGTCGTGCAACACCAGCCCCTGCAGATGCCTGGCGACGATCTCGAGGTTGAAGAGGTCCTGCTCGAGGCAGGAGACCAGCTTCAGTTCTTCCTCGTAGCTCAGGCTGTCGGGGTCCAGCCCCAGTTCGCGCGTCGCGGCGCGCATCTGGATGCTCACCGCGCCGAACGATGTCTGGCCCGGCGGCTTGGTGATCGTGAGGTTGCGGTCGACCCAGTCGGGGCCGCTCCAGTCGAAGCTGCGCAGGGCGAACATGGGCCGCTTGCTCCCGTCGGGCTTGCCGCCCACCTCCGCCCACGCCACGCTGCCGAGCAGCACCGGGGAAATCTGGTACTTCTTCGCCACCGCGACGATGCGCAGGCGGTTGTAGAGCACCCAGGCGTCCTTGTAGTCGCTCAGGTGCGGAAAGCCGCCTCCGAGCCGCTGGGGCAGCATCTGCCACTTGAAGGCATCCCACGACGTCCACTTCGGATAGTTGGCGTTGTCCGGCGCGCAGAACTCTCTACCACTCATCGGCACTCCCTCCGTTTCGAGAAAAAGCTGGGGCCGTTTTAGCGGGCCGGTAGCGAGTTGTCGAGCAGCGCGGACGCCTTGTTTGCAACGATGTGCAGTAGGCCTTCGATCTGTAAGTACAAAGGCATCTTGATCCTGGCCCCCAGTGATAATTATTCTCATCCGGTACCGACAACACCCAGCAATACACCTGCGGCCGGCGCCGGAGCTTTCTAGAAAACCCGCTCCTGGAGGATCTTCATGACCGAACGCTCACGCGTCCAAGGCCGCGCCGCGCGCGCCCTGCTCGGCGCCAGCGCAGCCTGGCTTGCCGCCACCGCCGTCCCCGCACTGGCCGCCACCGACGAGCTCACGCTCTACACGACGCGCGAACCGGCGCTGATCCAGCCCCTCATCTCGGCCTTCAGCGCGCAGAGCAACATCAAGGTCAACACCGTCTTCGTGAAGGACGGCCTGCTGGAACGCGTCAAGGCCGAAGGCGCCCGCTCGCCCGCCGACGTGCTGATGACGGTGGACATCGGCAACCTGATGGACCTGGTCGACGGCGGCGTGACGCAGCCCGTGAAGTCGGCGGCGCTCGAGTCGGCCATTCCGGCCAACCTGCGCGGCGCCGACGGCCAGTGGTTCTCGCTCTCGCTGCGCGCACGCGTGCTGTACGCCGACAAGAACCTGCCGCTCACCAGCTTCCGCTACGAAGACCTGGCCAACCCGAAGTACAAGGGCAAGGTCTGCATCCGCGCCGGCCAGCACCCCTACAACACCGCCCTGGTCGCCTCGCTGATCGCGCACGACGGCGAAGCCAAGGCCGAGCAGTGGCTGCGCGGCGTGAAGGCCAACCTGGCCCGCAAGGCCACCGGCGGCGACCGCGACGTGGCGCGCGACATCCTCGGCGGCATCTGCGACGTGGGCCTGGCCAACTCGTACTACGTCGGCCAGATGAAGAGCGCCAAGGAAGGCACCGACGCGCGCAAGTGGGGCGACGCCATCAAGGTGGTGCGCCCGACCTTCGCCAACGCCAAGAGCGGCGGCACGCACGTCAACATCAGCGGCGCGGCCGTGGCGAAGAACGCGCCGCAGCGCGCCAACGCGGTCAAGCTGCTCGAGTTCCTGGTGTCGGAGCCCGCGCAGGCCCTGTACGCGCAGACCAACTACGAATACCCGGTGCGCAAGGGCGTGGCGCTCGACCCGATCATCGGCCAGACCATCGGCGAGCTGAAGGTCGACCCGCTGCCGCTGACCGAGATCGCGAAGTACCGCAAGCAGGCCAGCGCCCTGGTAGACAAGGTTGGCTTCGACCAGTGACAGCGACGAGCGCCGGGCATGCCTGCCGGCGACTGACTGAATGATCTTCCCGCGGCGCCAGCCGCCGGGCCTGCAAGCCGCAGGCCCGGCTTGGCGCTGCGCGTCTTTCCTTATCGCCATCGGCGTGCTCGCGCCGGTGCTCACGCTGGCGTGGCTCGCGTTCGGCTCGGGCATCGGCCACTGGGGGCCGCTGTTCGCCCACGTGCTGCCGCAGGCGACGCTCAACACAGCCGTGCTGCTCGCGGGCGTGGGCACGCTGGTGCTGCTGATCGGCACCGGCTGCGCCTGGCTGGTGACGGCCCACGACTTCCCTGGCCGCGGCGTGCTGCACTGGGCCCTGCTGCTGCCGCTGGCGATGCCGACCTACATCGTCGCCTTCGCCTACCTCGACCTGCTGCACCCCATCGGCCCCGTACAGGGCGCGATCCGCTGGATGCTGGGCTTCGACAGCCCGCGCCAGTTCCGCCTGCCCGACCTGCGTTCCATGCCCGGCGCGATCTTCGTGCTGGGCTTCGTTCTGTATCCGTACGTCTACATGACGGCGCGCGCGATGTTCATGACGCAGCCGGCGCACCTCATGGAAGCAGCCCGCATGCTCGGCGAGAGCAGGCGCGGCGCCTTCTTCCGCGTAGCGCTGCCTCTGGCGCGGCCGGCGCTGGCGGTTGGGCTGAGCCTTGCGCTGCTCGAGACGCTCAACGACATCGGCGCTTCCGAATTCCTCGGCGTGAACACGCTGACTGTGGCGGTCTACACCACCTGGATCACTCGCTCCGACCTCGCCGGCGCAGCGCAGATCGCCTGCGCGATGCTGTTCGTGGTGGTGGCATTGGTCTGGCTGGAGCGCAACGGCCGGCGGCACCAGCGCTTCGGCTCGGCCCAGCGCATGCGCGCGGTGCAGCCGCGCCGGCTGCGTGGCGGCGCGGCCTGGGCCGCGACGGCTGCCACGGCGTTGCCGGTGCTGATCGGCTTCGTGGCTCCCGCTGCCTACCTCGTCTGGGAAAGCGCCAAGCGGCTGCGCCAGGGCGGTGGCATTTCGCAGGGACTGGTCGCGAGCCTGGGCAACACGCTGACACTGGCTTCGGGCGTCACAATCGTCGCGGTGGCGGCGGGGCTGGTCGTGGCGTGGGCCGCGCGCAGCCAGGGCTCGGGCCCCGGCCGCGCCCGCTGGCAGGCGCGCGCCGCGACGCTGGGCTACGCGGTGCCCGGCACGGTGCTGGCCATCGGGCTGCTCACGCCGGCGCTGGCTTTCGACGCGGCGCTGGCCACGGCCTTCGGCTGGCAGGGCCTGCCGCTCATGAGCTGCGGCGTGGTGCTGGTCGTGGCCTGCGCGATCCGCTTTCTGGCAATGCCGGTCGGCGGCATCGAGGCCGGCCTCTCGCGCATTCCGCCCGCCATCGAGCAGGCATCGCGCCTGCTCGGCGAAACCACCGCCGGCACGCTGCGACGCGTGCACCTGCCGCTGCTTCGCCCTGCCATGGCCTCCGCGGCGCTGCTGGTGTTCGTCGACGCGATGAAGGAACTGCCGGCCACGCTGCTGCTGCGACCCGCCAACTTCGATACCCTGGCCACCTGGCTCTATGCCGAGGCCGCGCGCGGCACGTACGAGGAAGGCGCGATCGCCGCGCTCGCCATCGTGCTGGCCGGCCTGCTGCCCGTGGTGCTGCTCGCGCGCAACCAGCTGGGCACGCCTTCGGCCACACTGGCCGCCGAGAAGACATGACATGAGCTCCCCACTGCATCTCGACGCGATCAGGCTCGCCTACGACACGCCGCGCGGCCCGCACACGGTCGTCGACGGCTTCTCGCTGTCGCTGGAAGCGGGCGACATCGCCTGCCTGTTCGGGCCCTCCGGCTGCGGCAAGACGACGGTGCTGCGCGCCATCGCGGGCTTCGAGCCGGTGCGCGCCGGCACGATCCGGCTCGGCGAGGTGCTGCTGTCGTCCGGCCAGAAACACCTGCCGCCCGAGCAGCGCCGCGTGGGCATGATGTTCCAGGAGTACGCGCTGTTCCCGCACCTGTCGGCCGCGAAGAACGTGGCCTTCGGGCTGCGCCGGCTGGATCGCGCCGCGCAGCAGGCGCGGGTTGCGGAAATGCTCGCGCTGGTCGGACTGGCCGATGCGGGCGAGCGCTATCCGCACGAGCTTTCCGGCGGCCAGCAGCAGCGCATCGCGCTGGCCCGCGCGCTCGCGCCCTCGCCGGCCCTGCTGCTGCTCGACGAGCCCTTCTCCAATCTCGACGGCGGCACGCGCGAGCGGCTGACGGCGGAAGTGCGCGACATCCTCAAGCAGGCCGGTCAGACCGCCATCCTGGTCACGCACAACGAGGCAGAAGCCCACGCGATGGCCGACCGCATCGGCGTGATGCACGGCGGACGCATCACGCACTGGCTCGATACCGTGGCCTAGCTGGCTTAGCACAAGCCGCCCGTTTCACGAATGGGCTTTCCGGGAAAAGGTTGTTCGGGCTCGCAAGAATCGCGGCGTTCCGGACCTGCACCGCCCAACAAAGGAAAGCCCCATGACGCAACAAGCCCTCACCCTAGTCAGCCACCTGCTGTGCCCCTACGTGCAGCGCGCCGCGATCGCGCTGCATGAAAAGAACGTGCCCTTCGAGCGCGTCGTGATCGACCTCGCCGACAAGCCCCAGTGGTTCCTCGACATCTCTCCGCTCGGCAAGGTGCCGCTGCTGAAAGTGCGGCGGCCCGACGGCAGCGAAGCCGTGCTGTTCGAGAGCAACGTGATCTGCGAGTACCTGGAAGAAACCCAGCCCGGCGCCCGCCTGCACCCCGAAGACCCGCTCACCCGCGCCGAGCATCGCGCATGGATGGAATTCGGCTCGGCCATCCTCGGCGACCTCTGGGGCTACGAGACCACGCAGGACGCGGCCGTGTTCGAGCAGAAGCGGCAGGCGCTGCTCGCCAAGTTCCAGCGCGTGGAAGCGGCGCTGGGCCAGGGCCCCTACTTCTCCGGCAGCGGCTTCAGCCTCGTCGATGCCGTGTTCGCGCCGGTGTTCCGCTATTTCGAGGTGTTCGACGCGATCAGCGACTCGCGCATCTTCGACGCCCTGCCCAAGGTCGACGCATGGCGCAAGGCGCTGGCCGCGCGCCCCAGCGTGCGCGACGCGGTGGTGCCCGAGTACCCGCGGCACCTGATGGAGTTCCTGAAGCGCCACCAGGCCCACCTGCTCACGCTGGCGGCTTGATCGCCTCGCCGGGAGGCCCACAATAGCGGACTCCCTTTCGGACAACTACAAGGCACCACGAGATGCGACTCCTCCACACCATGCTTCGCGTTGGCAACCTCCAGCGCTCCATCGACTTCTACACCAAGGTGCTCGGCATGAACCTGCTGCGCACTTCCGAGAACCCCGAGTACAAGTACAGCCTCGCCTTCATCGGCTACGGCAACGGCAACCCCGACCAGGCCGAGATCGAGCTCACCTACAACTGGGGCACCGAAAACTACGAACTCGGCACCGCCTACGGCCACATCGCGCTCGGCGTGCCCGACGCCTACGCGGCCTGCGAGAAGATCAAGGCCGCGGGAGGCAACGTGACGCGCGAGGCCGGCCCGGTCAAGGGCGGCACCACCGTGATCGCGTTCGTGACGGACCCCGACGGCTACAAGGTGGAACTCATCCAGCGCGACGAGAACGCCTCCGGCGGCGGCCTGCGCTGACCACCACGCCCGACGAGCCATGGCGAGCAGCGCGAAGAAGAAGCAGGCCGCGGTCCGTCATGTCGCGCTGCTGCGCGGCGTGAACGTCAACGGCATCACCATCAAGAGCGCGGACCTCAAGGCGCTCTTCGTCGAGCTGGGCTTCGGCGCGGTGCGCACCGTGCTCGCCAGCGGCAACGTGCTCTTCGACACCGATGAAAGCGATGCCGCCGCGCTGCGCACGCGCATCGAGCAGGCCCTGCGCAAGCGCTTCGGCTACGACGCCTGGATCGTGCTGCTCACGCAGAAGACCGTGGCGGAGATGGCATCGGGCTACCCCTTCGAGCGCATCGACGAGGAACGCCATCCGTACATCGTGTTCGGCTCCGACGCCGCGATGCTCGACGAGATCGTGGAAAAGGCGGGCACGGTCGATGCCGGTACCGAGCAGCTGAAGCGCGGCAAGGGCGTGCTGTATTGGCAGTGCCCTCGCGGCGAGAGCCTCGAGACGCCGGTGGCCAAGCTGCTCGGCAAGGTCCGCTACAAGACGAGCACCACCACGCGCAACCTGCGCACGGTGGAAAAGCTGCTAGGCGACTGATCAGCAGCCCAGCAGATCGGCCAGCTGGTCGATGTCGCGCGCGTGCAGGTTGTTGTCCGGCTGCGGCGACACGTCCTTCGGCCTCGCGCGGCCGAACTCGTGGGGCCGCTCGATGTAGGCCGTCTTCAGGCCGCAGGTGCGCGCGGCGGCCAGGTCGTCGTGATGCGCGGCAGCCAGCATCACCTGTCCGGGCGTCGCGTCGAACACCCCCGCCACGCCGAGGTAAGTGCGCGGGTCGGGCTTGTAGGCCTTGAACACTTCGGCCGACAGGATGCAATCCCAGGGCAGGCCGGCGCGCTTGGCCATCTCGGTGAGCAGGCCGATGTTGCCGTTCGACAGCGTGCAGATGGTGAACTTCTTCTTGAGCCGCGCGAGCCCCGCCACCGAATCGGGCCATGCCGGCAGGCGATGCCAGGCACGGCTCAGGTCGCGCCTTGCGGCGGAGTCGATGCGATCGGCCAGGCTGAAGTCGTGCAGCACCTGGTCGAGCATGCTCAGGTGCAGCTCGTCGAGCAGCGTGAAGCCGCCCTCGCCCGCGGCGATGCGCTCCATCACCGCCTTCATGGCGGGCTGGTAGCCGGCGCGCCAGGCCAGCGCGAAGGCCGCACCGTCCACGCCCGGAAACACGCGCTCGACCTCGGCGGCGATGCCGCTGTGCCAGTCGACCACCGTTCCGAAGACGTCGAACGCGATGACCTTGAGGTCGCTCGCGTCGAAATCCGCGCTGCTCATGGCACCGACGCTCAGCGCGACAGCTGGCTCGCGGCGCGTGCCAGCTGCTCGATGCGGGCCCAGTCGCCGTCGCGGATCGCGTCGGTCGGCACGATCCAGGAGCCGCCCACGCAGGCCACGTTCGACAGCGCGAGGAACTCGGCCGCGTTGCCGGCGTGGATGCCGCCGGTCGGGCAGAAGGTGACGTCGCCGAACGGGCCCTGCCATGCCTTGAGCATGGGCAGGCCGCCAGCCTGCAGCGCGGGGAAGAACTTCAGCTGGGTGTAGCCGTCTTCCTGCGCCGTCATGATCTCGCTGCCGGTGGCCACGCCGGGCAGGAGCGGCAGGCCGATGTCGTGGCAGGCCTTGCCCACCGCGCGCGTATAGCCGGGGCTCACGCCGAACTTGGCGCCGGCCAGTGCCGCAGCCTGCGCGTCGGCGGCGCTGCGGATGGTGCCTGCGCCGGCCACGGCCTCGGGCACGTCCTTGGCGATGGCCTCGATGCACTGCAGCGCCTGCGGCGTGCGCAGCGTGACCTCGAGCATGCGGATGCCGCCGGCCACCAGGGCGCGGGCGAGAGGAATGGCGTCTTTCACATCGTTCAGCACGATGACCGGAATGACCGGGGCATCGCGCATCACTTCGAGGGGGGTGAGTTTTTCAGTCATTTCTTGGCTCCAATTCATTGCGCATCGCTTCGCGGGCAGCCCTGGTCACAGCCAGGAACAGGCGCCCTCTTCGGCGGTCAGTGCGTTGCGGCGCATGCCGGCGAACAGCTCGCGGCCCAGGCCGTGTCCGTCGGCGATGCGCTGTGCCTCGGACAACGTCGCGACCTCGCGCGCGGCCCATTCGTCCTCGGGCAACAACACCGCGAGCGTACCCGCTACCGAGTCGAGGCGGATCAGGTCGCCGTCGCGCACCTTGGCGAGCGGCCCGCCCGCGGCGGCCTCGGGCGAGACGTGGATCGCGGCCGGGATCTTGCCCGACGCGCCGCTCATGCGGCCGTCGGTGACCAGCGCCACGCGGAATCCCTTGCCCTGCAGCACCGACAGCGGCGGCGTGAGCTTGTGCAGCTCGGGCATGCCGTTGGCCTGCGGGCCCTGCCAGCGCACCACGCAGACCACGTCGCGCTCCAGTTCGCCGGCGGTGAAGGCCTTCTGCAGCGCGGCCTGCGAGTCGAACACGCGCGCGGGTGCCTCGATGACATGGCGGTCGTCGGGCACCGACGAAACCTTGATGACGCTGCGGCCCAGGTTGCCGCTCAGCAGCTTGAGGCCGCCGGTGGCGCTGAACGGATCGGCAACGGTGCGGGTGACGGCGTCGTTCTGCAGTGCCGCGCCCGGTGTCCATTGCAGGCGCTTCTCTTCCGACTCGCCAGCCAGTGAAGGGATGTTGGCGAATTCGCGGATGCCGCCCGAGCGCACCGTCAGCACGTCGGCGTGCATGAGGCCGGCATCGACCAGCTCGCCGATCACGAGGCCGGGGCCGCCCGAGGCCTGGAACTCGTTCACGTCGGCGCTGCCGTTGGGGTACACGCGGGTCAGCAGCGGCACCACGTCGGAAAGCTTCGAGAAGTCGTCCCAGTCGATCAGGATGCCGGCGGCGCGCGCCACGGCCACCCAGTGGATCAGGTGGTTGGTGGAGCCGCCCGTGGCAAGCAGCGCGACCATGGCATTGACGACGCAGCGCTCGTCGACCATCTCGCCGATCGGCGGACAGTCGAATGGAGCGCTGCCGGCCTTGCCCAGCACGGTCCGCACGGCCTCGCGCGTGAGCGTCTCGCGCATCGCGTCGCCGGGCTGGATGAATGCCGTGCCGGGCACGTGCAGGCCCATGGCCTCGAGCAGCATCTGGTTGCTGTTGGCCGTGCCGTAGAAGGTGCAGGTGCCGAGTGTGTGATAGGCGGCCATCTCGGCGTCGAGCAGGCCCTGGCGTCCGACGAGGCCCTGCGCCGCCTGTTCGCGCACCTTCGACTTCGCGCTGTTCGACAGGCCCGAGGGCATCGGGCCGGCGGGCACGAACACCGTGGGAAGGTGGCCGAAATGCAGCGCGCCGATCAGCAGGCCCGGCACGATCTTGTCGCACACGCCGAGCATCAGCGCCGCGTCGAACATGTCGTGCGTGAGCGCGACGGCGGTACTCATGGCGATGAGGTCGCGGCTGAAGAGGCTGAGCTCCATGCCGGGCGTGCCCTGCGTCACGCCGTCACACATGGCGGGCACGCCGCCGGCCACCTGCGCGGTGGCGCCGAGGCTGCGGGCTTCGTTCTTGATGATGTCCGGATAGCCCTGGTACGGCGCGTGGGCCGAGAGCATGTCGTTGTAGGCGGTGACGATGCCGATGTTGGGCGCGCGCTCGGTCACCACGCGGAACTTGTCGTTGGCCGGAATGCCGGCCACGGCGTGCGCGACGTTGGCGCAGCCCATGCGGTCGGAGCCGCGGTCGCGGCTGCGGATCTCGGCAAGGCGGGAGAGGTAGGCGCTGCGCAGCCCGTGGCTGCGCTCGCGGATGCGATCGGTGACGTCGCGGACGGTGGGGTTCGTGCTGCTGCTCATGGGGGTCGATGGCTCTTGCTGCATGTCGCCAGGGCGACTGTGGGCCTGGAGGCCCATGGTAACAACTCAAGTGCGCGAGCCCGATGAAATCCGGGCGCAGGGCAATACGAATTTACCCATTTGCATCCTGTGACGAAGCACATGCGAAAAAGCCCGGCATAGCCGGGCTTCTTCTGCTGGAGTCGGTATCAGGGCAACGAGGGGCGCAGCCCTCAGTCGACCAGCTTGACCTCGACGCGGCGTGCCTCGGCGTTGTTGCCCGAACCGGCCGTCACCGCGGGCTTCTGCAGGTCGACCTTGGCGGCCGGCACGCCCAGGCCCACGAGCACGTCGCGCACCATCTCGGCGCGCTTCTTCGCGAGCTGCTCGTTGATGGCGGCATCGCCGGTGGTGTCGTGGAAGCCCGAGATCACCGCCTTGCGGCCGCTCTCGACGCCCTTGATGACCGCAGCCAGCGCTTCGGCGGCGCCAGGCGCGAGGTCGGCGCTGCCGGTCGCGAAATAGAAGTTCACCACGCCGTCGACCACGCGGATGCTCGCGCCGTCGGGGATGACCACGGTCACCGTCTCGGTGACTTCGGCCAGCCTGGGCGCCGCGCCGGCCGGCGGCGCCGAGATCACCACGGCCGCGGGCGCGGGCTTGGCGGCCGCCACGTTGTGGCCCTTGTGCCAGAGCACGATGCCGACCACGAAGAAGATCACCAGGGCGATCAGCGCCATGACGAATCCGAGGATGAAGTTCTGTTGGCTGTCGTCGTCACTCATCGGGGGTCTTGCTCCATAGGGAAGTGGCCGGTAAATAATGGTGCGGTGAACCATGATCAGGAAATTGTAGGTGCCGGTTCCGTCACGCCCGTGTCGGACCCTGCGCCGAACCCCGGTCCGCCGGGGCTCGATCCCATGCCCAGGCCCCTGCGCGATCCGCAGCCGATGCTCGAGCGGGCCATCGCCGACTGGGGCGGGCACGAGGACCTCTGGCTATTCGGCTACGGCTCGCTGATCTGGCGGCCCGAATTCGGCTTCACCGAGCGCCGCCCGGCCTGGGTGCACGGCTGGCACCGGGCGCTGAAGATGTGGAGCCGCGTGAACCGCGGCAGCGTACAGACGCCCGGCCTCGTGTTCGGGCTGCTCTCCGGCGGCAGCTGCCGCGGCATGGTGTTCCGCGTACCGAAGGCCGATGGCCTCGAAACGCTGCACCGGCTCTGGCTGCGCGAGATGCCGACCGGCGTGTACGACCCGAAGTGGCTGCGCTGCGGCACGGCCGAGGGCAATGTGCGCGCGCTGGCGTTCACGCTCTCGCGGCGCAGCCCCAACTTCACGGGCGAACTCAGCGACGAGCGCTACCGCCACATCTTCGCCAATGCCGTGGGCCGCTACGGCAGTTCGCTCGACTACGCCCAGCAGACGCTGCTGGAACTGCAGCGCCATTCGATCCACGATGCCGCGCTGGCTCGGCTGGTGGCACTGGCCGAAGTGAGGCAGCAGCTCGCATCGGAGAACGCGGCTGATTGCGATGCGCCGCAGGCTCCGGTATATGTTCCGGGGTCGGCAGACAAGTCTTCTTCCCAACCTTCCGGATCCAACAAGGAAAACACATGAACCAAAGTCGTCTCATCGCCACCGGCGCCGCCCTCCTCGCCTCGGCCCTCCTGGCCGCCTGCGGCAGCATGGGCGGCAAGCCGAGCACCGCCGTCGAGCTGGTGCCGACCGCCGCGATCACGCCCAACCCGACGCGCGGCACGGTGACCTTCACCGCCCTCGACCACGGCGTGCGCGTGGCCGGCGAGGTGCGCGGCCTGGTGCCGGGCAGCGAGCACGGCTTCCACATCCATGAAAAGGGCGACTGCGGCGACAACGGCAACGCCTCGGGCGGCCACTTCAACCCGACCGGCGGCACGCACGGCAAGTTCGGCGCCCCAGGCAGTCATGCCGGCGAACTGCCCAGCCTGGTGGCCGACGCCAAGGGCGTGGCCCGCTTCAGCGTGGAAGACCACTCGATCTCGCTCACCCCGGGCGCCGCCAACAGCGTGATCGGCCGCGCACTGGTGGTGCACCGCGACCCCGACGACTTCACGACGCAGCCCGCGGGCAACTCCGGCCCCCGCATCGCCTGCTCGGTGATCGCCAAGCCCTGATAGAAGAAGAAGAGAAAGAAGAGAGAAAGAACGCTAGGCGCCCTCGCGCGCCAGCCACAGCGCCTCGGCCTGCGCCAGCGCCTCGGGTGTGTCGATGTCGGTCACCACGCCCACGTCGTCCACCGCGAGGTCGGCGACCGAGCCGATGGCGCGCATCGCTCGCAGCACCGACGCCGCGCCGGCAGCCCCTTCCAGCGCCGCAAGCTGCGCGCCGCACGCCGCGGCGAAGCCCACGGGGTGGCCGCGCTCACCCTGGTATTGCGGCTGGACTGCATTCACCGCGCCACCGAGAGCGGTTGCCACGACCTGAAGCGTCCCTGGCTGCACCAGCGGCAGGTCGCCCGGCAGGATCAGCCAGCCCGCGGCGCCCGGCGTGGCGCGCACGGCGGCCGCGATCGAATCTCCCATTCCGGGGTGCCCGGCGTCTTCCACATGCCAGGGCAGGCCGCTGGCGCGCACGGCGTCGAGCGTGCGCTCCAGCACCGGCCTTCCGGCCAGCAGCGCCTCGAGCTTGGAGCCGGTGCCGCCGGCCGCGATGAAGCGCTCGCCTCGGCCCGAGGCCAGCACGATCACCACCGGGGAATTCGCCTTCTGCATCGTCATGGGCCGAGTATGTGCGCAACAATCCCGGCATGACTTCCCCTCTCTCCAAAGACGCGCTGGCCGCGCTGCGCAAGAGCTACGAGCGCGCCGAGCTCGACGAGACCCGCAGCGCCGACGATCCGCTGAAGCAGTTCGAACGCTGGCTCACCGAGGCCGTCGACGCCCAGGTGCCCGAGCCCAACGCGATGACGCTGTGCACCGTGGGCAGCGACCTGCGGCCTTCCAGCCGCATCGTGCTCATCAAGGGCTACGACGCGCGCGGCCTCGTCTGGTACACCAACTACGAGAGCCGAAAGGGCCGCGAGCTCTCGGGCAATCCGTATGCGTCATTGCAGTTCCACTGGGTCGAACTGGAGCGCGTGGTGCGCATCGAGGGCCGCGTGGAGAAAGCCGGCGCCGAGGAAAGCGACGCCTACTTCGCGAGCCGCCCGCTCGATTCGCGCATCGGCGCCTGGGCCAGCCCGCAGAGCGAAGTGATCAGCGGCCGCGAGGTGCTGGTGAAGAACGCAGCCGTGTTCGCCGCCAAGCACCTGCTCTCGCCGCCGCGCCCGCCGCATTGGGGCGGCTACCGGCTGGTGCCCGACCGCTGGGAGTTCTGGCAGGGCCGCAAGAGCCGGCTGCACGACCGGCTGCGCTACAGGCTCGAAGGCGCGGACTGGGTGCGCGAGCGCCTGGCTCCGTGAGGCGGATCGTCGTCAGGCCTCGCAGCCGACGACCTTGAATTCGACGCGCCGGTCGAGCGCGTCGCTCGCGTCGTCGGCGCCCGTGCCGACGATGTTCTCGCGGAAGCCCATGCCCGATTCGCGCAGCTTCTTCGACAGCGGCGGGGCCTCGCCCACCAGCCTGGTCTTCACGCTGGTCGCGCGCTGCAGCGACAGCCGCTCGTTCACCGCCTCCGAGCCCGTGCGGCTGGTGTGGCCCGTGACCACCACGCACGAATCGATCTGCGCCGCCTGCCGCGCGATCTGGCGCAGCCACATCGGATAGGCGGCGCTGATCTTCGGATCGGAAAGAAAGTCGGTCGAGCCCGGCTTGAACAGGAACTTCACGCTCAGGTTGTTGGTTTCGAGCCCCAGCCGCGCGATGGTGCCGAAGGTCTTCTCCGCATCGGCCGTGCGGCCGAGCTGCGACTGCGTGAGATACAGCCCGCTGTAGATGCGCAGCTGCTGCCCGTCGGGCCGCTTCGACGCGGCCTCGTATCGGCTCAGCGCCTCGCTCATGCGGCCGGCCTCGTAGGCGGCGGTGGCTTCCTGCAGCACGGTGGCGGTCGGCAGGCGCTCCAGGTACAGCGCGTCGGCCGCCTGGCCGGGCTGGGTTTCGGCGGTGCGGATGTAGCCCTCGACGCCGCGGTCCTTGCCGTTCACCGGGCTGTCGCGGAAGAAGGCGGTGGGGCGGGTGTCGAGCGAGGCGTCGCTGATGCGCGTCACCGATTGCGCGATCACCACGCCGCTCTTGATCTCGGTGAGCGCGAGGTTCAGCCGGTAGGGAGCGCCCGAGGCGTCCTTGTCGCGCACCAGCGTTCCGTTGAGCACGTACTGCGCGTTGCCGATCTCCGTGGCATTGAATGGCGAGACGGTGAACTGCTTGAACTGCGCCTGCATGCGCTGGACGATGCGCTGCTCGGCCACGCGGGTCACTTCGGTCTGCTGGCCGCTCGCGCCTTCGAGCAGCGGGTCGATCACGATGCGACGCTGCGTGAGCGTCGACTCCACCTTCGCCAGGAAGGCCGGCAGCTTCTGGGTCTGCACCATCAGGTCGTCCACCGCCTGGTTCACGGCCTGGTCGAAGGGCATGGCGTTGCCGGTCGCGGGGCGGTGCGCGCAGGCCGCGGCGAGCACGGCGGCGGCGCACAGCGCAAACATGCGCAGTGCCAGGCGGGCTCGTTGGATGGGTGTCGTCATCAGCATTGGCTCCTCAATGTCTTCATGTCCTGGTCCGACAGCGGCTCGCCGACGGCGGCGCGCATGTTGATTTCGCTGCAGCGCTTCGACGGCGCGGGGCGCGGCGCCGCCGCAGCCTCCCTCTGCACCGGCGGGGGTGCCGACGGCGGCGGCGCGACCGGCTGCGGGCGCGTCCTGGCCACCACCGGCTTCGGCCTCGACGGCGCTTCCTCCGCCTTGTCGGCCTTCTCTGCCTTTTCGGCCTTTTCGGCCTTGCCGGCGCCGGGCGGCTCGGCCCGCTCCCGCGGCACGTTCACCGACAGGCACGGCGTGCGACACGGCTTGGCCTCGGCAGCGTCCGCGGCCCGCACGGGACGGCCGTGCAGCGCGATCACCGTCGCGACCACCGCCATAGCAAGAAGGGGCGAAGAGCGCGCCGGGTGAATCATCAGCCGGCAAATGTAGGGGCCCGAAGGCCGCGCGGCATCTCGCCAAACGGCCACCCTGCCGAACGGCATAGGCGCGCCGCATGAAGGCGCTAAGGCGAAAGTGCGCGGGAAGCTAGCGGAAGGAGCCCGAAGGACTCAGGGCAGCCACTGCACGCACATCATCACCAGCGTGAGCGTGGCCAGCGCCAGCACCGTCGAAACCGCGACGCTGGCCGTCACCAGGTCTTCGGCCGTGCGGTAGCGCTGCGAGAACAGGAACACGTTGGCGCCGATCGGCAGCGCCGCCGCCACCACCATCACCGTGAGCGGAATGCCGCGCACGCCCAGCAGCCAGCCGATGAGGGCCACCAGCAGCGGATGCAGCAGGTTCTTCACCAGCGCCTGCACCAGCGCGCCGCGCCAGTGCCGCCCGATGGGCGTGAGCGCGAGCGTGATGCCCACCATCACCAGCGCGATCGGACCGAAGGCCTGGCCCAGCAGCTGGATCGGCTTGTCGATGGCCTCGGGCATCACCAGCCCGCTCTGCGCGAACAGCAGGCCCGCGATGATCGGCAGCGGCACCGGGTGGATGATGGCGTTGCGCAGCGCGCGCATCACGGTGCGTGCCATCGACGGGCGCTTCTCGTTGCCGGAGGCACCGGCCTGCTCGCGCGCCACGGCCAGCTCCAGCACCACCGTGGCGCTGGTGAGCAGCACCAGCGAATGCAGCGAGATCAGTGTGAGCAGCACCACCATGCCTTCCTCGCCGTAGGCCAGGCCGATCAACGCGATGCCGATCATCACGGTGTTGCTGTAGGTGTTGGCCAGCGCGATCACCGCCGCCGTGCGGTTGAACCCGCGCAGCGCCAGCGTGCCCGCGAACAGCAGGCCGGAGGCGATGAAGTACGCCGCCACCGGCTTGAGGCTCAGCTGCTCGACGTGCACCGTGCTCATGGCGCGGAACAGCAGCGCCGGCGCGAGCAGCAGGAAGATGAGGTGCGAAAGGTCCTTCACCGCACCGCCGCCGATCCAGCGCCGCTTGCCGGCCAGGTAGCCCACGGCGATCAGCACGACCACGGGCACGAGCGAGGAGATGACGAAGGAATTCACCCGGCGAGGATAGCCCAGGGGTGCAGCCGCCCTGCTCCTTCCCCCTCTGGGGGAAGGTCGGGATGGGGGCAGACGGCGCAGGCAGAAGCCATGGCGCTCTCAAAGGCCGCTTGCCCCCACCCCTGCCCTCCCCCAGAGGGGGAGGGAGCAAGGCAGGATCAGAACGTCACGCGCAGGCCGACCTTCAGCGAGCGGCCCGGCAGCGGGGCGTTCGGATACACCGTCGTCGTCAGGATCGAAGTGGCGCTGTAGGCCAGCTTGTTCGTGATGTTGTCCATGCGCGCGTACCAGGTGAGGTTGGCGCGCTGCACCTTCATGCGGTACGTGATGGCCGCGTTCCACAGCGTGTAGGCATCGGTCTCGCGCGCGCCCACCGAGGGCACGCGGCGCTGCGCCGCGTTGTAGTCGAAGCCGAAGCGCGCGCCCCACGGGCCGTTGTTGTAGGCCAGGGTCGCGCCCAGGCGCAGCGGCGCGATGCGCGGCAGCGGCTCGCCGGTGTCGAGGTTCTTCGCGCGCACGATGTCGCCGCGCCACTCCAGGTCGAGCGTGCCCGCGTCGCCCATGCGCGCGAAGCCGTCGGAGCCCAGCAGGCGCAGGTTGCCGTTGGCCTCGATGCCGGTGAAGCGCGCGCGCACGCCGCCGTAGACGTACTCGGCCAGCGTGTCGGTGGCACCGGCCTCGGCCACGTTGCCTTCCTCGTCGAGGTTGCGCCCCGTCGCGGTCAGGCCGATGTAGTTGCTGAAGCGCGTGACGTAGGCGTTCACGCGGGCCGTGTTGGGGCCCGACTTCCACTGGGCGCCCAGGTCGAAGCCGGTCGACTTCTCCTTCTTCAGGTTCGGGTCGCCCACTTCCCAGGCGCCCGTTGCCACGTGGGGGCCGTTGGCCAGCAGCTCGTAGTCCTTGGGCGCGCGCTCGGTGTAGGCGAGGTTCGAGGTCAGCTGCCACTGCGGCGCGAGGTTGACCAGCGCACCGAAGGCCGCGCTGTGCGGATTGAAGGTGCGCTCGCCGATGGCGAAACGCGTGACCGTCGGATCGTCGGGGTAGCCCAGCGAGCGGATGCGGACCTGCTCGGTGCGCGCGCCGAAGCTCAGGCGGCCCCACGAGGTGCCGTACTCCTCGAACAGGAACAGCGCGTTGGTGCGCGTGCGGCTGTGCGGCGCGAAGGCCTCCTCGCCGTCGGCGGCGAAGCGGTTGGTCTCGCTGCTGAAGCCGACCAGGCCCTCGAAGTTGCCGATCTTCTGGTGGCGCGCCTCGATGCGCAGGTCGTTGCTCATGTTCGAGAAGGTGGTGCCGGGCGCGCCGCCCTCGAACTCGGTGTGGCGGTAGTCGGTGTGGCTGAGCTTCGCGTGGATGCTGCTGATGAAGCCGCCCGGGCGCCATTCGCCCTCGAGCGCGTAGCGATCGGACTTCATGCGGATGGTGACGTCGTCCTCCGCCACGGTGCCGTAGTTGCTGCGATAGCTGCTGACCGAGGCGCCGATGTAGCCCTGGTCGAAGAACACCGTGCCGCCGAACGCGCCGCCGTTCGCCTCGTTGGCGGAGTTGCAGATCTTGCGTGCCGTCCAGGGCGAGCCCGGCTTGCTGCACTCGAGGGTGATCGGCACCGAGACGTCCTTCGAATCGCGGTTGAAGGCGTCGACGTGCACCGCGACCCGGTCGTTGCCGCCTTCGAGCACCACGCCGCCGTTCTTCTCCTTGTTGCCGGTGGCGTAGCCCAGGTCGGCGCGGCCGCCGAAGCCGTTGATGGGCTCCGTGGGAATGCGGTTGTCGATCACGTTGACCACGCCGCCCACGGCGCTGCCGCCGTACTGCAGCGCCGACGGGCCGCGCAGCACCTCGATGCGCTCGGTGACCAGCGCATCGACGGGCACGGCGTGGTCGTAGCTCAGCGACGAGGCATCGGGCGCGGCGCCGCCGTTCTGCAGGATGCGGATGCGGTCGCCGTCCTGGCCTCGGATGATCGGGCGGCTGGCGTTGGGGCCGAAGTAGCTGCTGCTCACGCCGGGCACGTTGTCCAGCGTCTGGCCGAGGGTCGATTCGGAGCGCAGCAGCAGCTTGTCGCCCGAAAGCGTGGTGGTCGGCGCGATCAGGTCGGAGGCGCCGAGCGGGTTGCCGGTGACGGTGATCTCGCGCAGGCTCGCGGCGTCGGCGGGTTGGGGCTGGGCGGCCGGGGCGGCCTGGGCGGTATCAGGTGCCTGCGTCTGGGCCATGCTCGCGAAGGAGGCAAGCGAAAGAACGGCAACGCCGATGGCGTTGCGACGGAAATTGGGAGTCATGAATGGACACTCGGTGAATCAAGGGACGACCGACCGCCACCGCGCGCGAAGCGGGTGCAGCAATCGGGAACGGGGGATTCAGCGAGTGGAAGGCGGGCCGCGCGCGTCGAACAGCGCGACCCAGCGGGCGATGGCCTCGCCCTGCAGGAAAGCGAAGGTGGCCGACGGCAGCAGCATCGGCAGCACCACCAGGGGCACGCCGGGCGCTGCGGAGCCGTGGGAAAGCTGGTCGTACAGCCGGCACTCGGCATCGGTGTGATCGCCGAACAGGCTGGCCAGCTGATGCCCGGCATGCTTGTGGACGACCTGCGACGCATGCTCCGCCGCGGCCGGCAGGCCCGGCACGTGCAGCGCGCGGTGCATCAGCCCCAGCGTGCCCGCGAACCACAGCGCGACCGCCAGCGCGAACACAAGCGCGCGGGTCGAGGGGGTGCGGTGCTGGCGGACGGCGAGGTGCACGGAAAAATGTATCGGCCGACCGCTCAGGCCTTGAGTCGCGAGGCGAAGGTCTTCTGGAACTTCTCGACCTTCGGGCCCACGACGAACGCGCAGTAGCCCTGGTTCGGGTTGTTCAGGAAGTAGTCCTGGTGGTAGGCCTCGGCCGCCGAGTAGTTGGAAAGCGGCGCCACCTCGGTCACGACGGGCGAACGGTAGGTCTTGCTGGCCTCGATCTCGCGGATGACGTCCTCGGCCACCTGCTTCTGAGCATCGTCCGTGTAGTAGATGCCGCTGCGGTACTGGGTGCCGACGTCGTTGCCCTGGCGGTTGAGCGTGGTCGGGTCGTGCACGACGAAGAAGATCTCGAGGATTTCGCGCAGGCCGATCTGCGCCGGGTCGAATTCGAGCTTCACCACCTCGGCATGACCGGTGCGGCCGGTGCAGACCTGCTCGTAGCTCGGATTGACGGTCTGGCCGTTGCAGTAGCCCGATTCGACGTCGAGCACCCCCTGGACGCGGTCGAAGACCGCCTCGGTGCACCAGAAGCAGCCCCCGCCCAAAACGATGGTTTCGGTGGGCGACGATGAAGTGGACATGGTGCTGCTCCGGAGGAGGTTGAAAAGGCGGACCCGATATTGTCGCGGCTTGACGTGGCGGATGCCCGTCACTACATTACTAACCAACGAGTCATTAAGAGCATGTCCACGCCCCGTTCCTTCGTCGACAAGATCTGTCCGGTACGCGCCAAGCGCGAGCGCCGGAAGGAGGCGCGCCCCGGCGAACTGCTGGCGGCCGCGCTCGATCTGTTCGTCGAAAAGGGCTTCGCCGCCACCCGCTCCGAGGAAGTGGCGGCACGCGCCGGCGTTTCCAAGGGCACCCTCTTTCTCTACTTTCCGAGCAAGGAAGAGCTGTTCAAGGCCGTGGTCATCGAAAACCTCGGCGGCCGTTTCACGGAGTGGAATGCCGAGTTCGAGGCTTTCGAGGGCACCACCGCCGACATGCTGCGCTACTGCATGAACGTGTGGTGGGAACGCGTCGGCAAGACCCAGGCCTCGGGCCTGACCAAGCTCATGATGAGCGAGGGCGCCAATTTTCCCGCGCTCGCGGAGTTCTACCGCGAGCAGGTGGTCCGGCCCGGCCACGATCTGCTGCGGCGCATTTTCCAGCGCGGCATCGACAGCGGCGAGTTCGCGCCGATGGACGTCGACCATGCGATCTACTCGGTGGTGGCGCCCATGGTCTTCCTCATGCTCTGGAAGCATTCGGCCATGGTCTGCGTCGACGGCGCCGCGGCGCTGGACCCCGAAAAATACCTGGCGACCCAGGCCGAAGTGGTGATCAACGGGCTCAGCGTGCGCTCCGGAAGGCCGACCGAACCGGGGGTGTCATCGGCGGCACCTAAAATTGAAGGTTTGTCCTGAGCCCACAAGGAAAGCCACGCCATGAACCCCACCCCTACCCTCGAGCGCTTGCGCTTCAACATGATCGAGCAACAGATCCGTCCCTGGGACGTGCTCGACAACGACATCCTCGAGCTGCTGGCCGAAATCCACCGCGAGGACTACGTGCCCGACGCGCACCGCACGCTCTCGTTCTTCGACATGGAACTGCCGCTGCTCGACGGCTCCGTGCCCGGCGAGATCATGCTGTCGCCCAAGGTCGAGGCCCGCACGCTGCAGGACCTGCACATCCAGAAGCACGAGACCGTGCTCGAGATCGGCACCGGCTCCGGCTTCATGGCCGCCCTGCTCGGCGCCCGCGCCGCCCAGGTGCTCTCGCTGGAAATCAACCCCGTGCTGGCCGCCCGCGCCGCCGAGACGCTGCGCCAGAACGGCGTGACCAACGTCGAGGTGCGCAATGCCGACGGCGCCGTGCCCCTGCCCAGCGGCCCGAGCTTCGACGTGATCGTGCTCAGCGGCTCCGTCGCCCGCATTCCGCAGAACCTGCTGGGTTCGCTCAAGGTCGGCGGCCGCCTCTCGGCCATCGTGGGCGAAGAGCCCATGATGCGCGCCCACTTCGTCACCCGCACCAGCGAAAGCAAGTGGGAAACCATCCAGCCCTGGGACACGATGGCCCCGCGCCTGCTGAACTTCCCCGAGCCTTCGCGCTTCTCGTTCTGAGCAGACGGTCGAGCAAAGAATGATCGATCAAGTCCGCCCCGCCGACCTTGCCGCCTGGTTCGCACAGAACGCCGACGCAGCCCCCGTGCTGCTCGACGTGCGCGAACCCTGGGAGCTGCAGACGGCGAGCGTCGCGCCCCAGGGCTTCACCCTGGTGGCGATTCCGATGAACGAGATCCCCGGGCGGCTGGCCGAGCTGAATGACGGCCAACGCATCGCCTGTTTGTGCCATCACGGCGCGCGCAGCCAGCGCGTGGCCGCCTTCCTGAACCAGAACGGCTTTGACCAGCTCGCCAACGTGGCGGGCGGCATCGACGCCTGGTCCTCGCACGACCCCACGGTCCCGCGCTACTGATTCTTTCCCCAAGGACGTTCAATGCCTTCCAGGCCCCGGCTTTCGCCTCTTTCCGCAGCGCTCGCAACCACCTTCGCAGCCCTGCTCGCATCGCCGGCCCTGACCCAGGCCCAGACACTGAACGAACTCTACGAATCCGCCCGCGGCTTCGACGCCACCTACCAGGGCGCGCGGGCCCAGTACGACGCGAGCATCGCGCGCGCCGCGCAGGCCAAGGCCGGCATCCTGCCCGCCGTGGGGCTCACGGCCGGCGTGACGCGCAGCGACCTCGACATCGAAACCCTCACGGGCACCGGCCGCGGCACCAGCACGCCGCGCGACTTCACCACGCAGAACGTCGGCATCAACGCCACCCAGCCGCTGTACCGCCCCGCCAACTGGGCGACCTACGAGCAGGGCAAGCGGCAGGCCGACATCGCGCAGGCGGTGCTCACCATCGCGGAACAGGACCTGATCGTGCGCGTGAGCCAGGCCTACTTCGACGTGCTCGCGAGCCAGGACAGCCTGGCGCTCGTGCGCGCGCAGAAGGTCGCGGTGGCCGAGCAGCTGGCTTCCGCCAAGCGCAACTTCGAGGTCGGCACCTCCACCATCACCGACTCGCGCGAGGCGCAGGCCCGCTACGACCTGGTGATCGCGCAGGAAATCGCCGCCGAGAACGACCTGCAGGTGAAGAAGGTGGTGCTCGACCAGCTGGTCGGCCGGCCCGGCAGCGTGCCGGTGCCGCTGACGGTGCCGGTGGTGCTGCCCACGGCCACGCCCGCGGACATCAACGCCTGGGTGTCGCAGGCCGACGAGGTGCATCCCGCCATCAAGCAGGCCCGCCTGGGCCTCGACGTGGCCGGGCTCGAGGTGGACAAGGCCAAGGCCGGCCACAAGCCCACCCTCGACGCCAACCTTGGCTACAACATCACGCGCAACCCGACCGGCACCAGCACGAGCACCGTCGGCACCCGCGTCAACGCGACCACGGTGGGCGTGACCTTCAACATGCCGCTGTTCGCCGGCTTCGCGACCGAGAACCGCATCAAGGAAACGCTGGCGCTGGAAGACCAGTCGCGCAGCGTGCTCGAGGGCACGCGCCGCAGCGTGGCGCAGGCCACGCGCGCGGCCTATCTCGGGCTCGTTTCCGGCGCGGGACAGGTGAAGGCGCTGGAAGCGGCCGAAGCGTCGAGTCAGAGCGCGCTCGACGCCAACCGGCTCGGCTACCAGGTCGGCGTGCGCATCAACATCGACGTGCTGAACTCGCAGAGCCAGCTCTACCAGACCAAGCGCGACCTCGCGCAGGCGCGCTACAACGTGCTGCTGGGCAACCTGAAGCTGCGCCAGGCCAACGGCACGCTGACGACCGACGACATGAATGCGATCAACGCCACGCTGGCGAGCAACGGCAGCGTGCCGGCCGTGCCGCCGGCCATCGGCCCCGATCGCGGTACGACGGCGCCCGCGGTGCCTGTGACGCCGCCGAGCATTCCGGTAGTTCCACCCGTGCCGGTGCAGCCCTTCAATCCGCCGGCGCCGACGATGCCCACGGCACCCGTGCCGCCGGTGATCCTGAACCCGCCGGTGCGCTGAGCGCCGGAGCTCCGGCCTCGATCAGTCCAGCGTGGGCTCGGCCCGCGCAGGCTCGACAGCCTCCACCGGCACGCCCTGCTCCGTCACCGGCTCCGCCGCCTGCGCGATCGCCAGCACCGCAGCGGCCGTGCGTTCGGCCGCACCGCGGTTCGACGACGAGAACGCCAGCGCGGCCTGCGCCATCGCGGCGCGGCGCTCGGGGTTCTCCACCAGCTTCAGCGCGGCCGTCACGGCCTGCTCCATGCCTTCGACGCGCAGCGATGCGCCGGCAGCCAGCGAGAGCTGCGCCGCCTCGGCGAAGTTGAATGTGGAAGGCCCCATGACCACCGGGCAGCCGCAGGCCGCTGGTTCGATCAGGTTCTGCCCGCCCAGCGGCTCGAAGCTGCCGCCGAGCAGCGCCACGTCGGCCAGGCCGTAGTACAGCGCCATTTCGCCCAGCGAGTCGCCGAGCCAGATCTCGGCCTCGGCCGGCTGGCCGGCGGCGCTGCGGCGCGCCACCGCGAAGCCCTCGGCCTCGATCAGCTCGGCCACCTCGTCGAAGCGCTGCGGATGGCGCGGCACGATCATCCATTGCACGTCGTGCACCCGCTTGGAGATCGAGCGGATCGCGCCCTGCTCCGGCGGCACCGGTGAAGTCGCGCCGAAGCGCTTGAGCACTTCGAGCAGCATGCGCTCCTCGCCGTCGCGCGAGCTCGCGAGCACGACCATCGGCTTGGGCAGGCGCTCGCGCAGCGAGTTGGCCGTGGCGAGCTGCCGCGCGTCAGGCGTGGCGTCGAACTTGAGGTTGCCGTAGATGCCGGCCACCTTGGCGCCGAGCGATACCAGGCGATGGGCGTCGGCCTCGGTCTGCGCCCAGACGGCCGTGAGGGCCGCGTAGGAGGGGCGCGCCAGCCAGGCCAGCCGCTCGGCGGCCGCCAGCGATTTCTCGTTGAGGCGCGCATTGGCCAGCACCAGCGGAATGCGGCGCTCGGCACAGGCGGCCGTCATCTCGGGCCAGACCTCGGTTTCCATCAGCACGCCGATGCGCGGCTGGAAACGGTCGAGGAAGCGTCGCACCGCGCCAGGGGTGTCCCAGGGCTGCCAGACCTGCGTATCGCCCGGCTCGAGCAGCTTGGCGCCCTCCTCGCGGCCGGTGGCGGTGCCGTGCGTGAGCAGGATCGGTACGCCCGGGTACTGGCGCCGCAGCTCGGCGATCAGGATGGCCGCCGCGCGCGTCTCGCCGAGCGAGACCGCATGCACCCAGCACTGGGCCTGGCCGGTGGTGGCTTCGTCGTAGTAGCCGAAGCGCTCCTCCACGGCCACGCCATAGCCCGGCTCGGCCTCCGCGCGGCGTCGCAGCTTGCGGCGCACCAGCGGTTGCACGACGGTGGTGAAGACGCCGTAGAGGCGCAGCAGCAGGGAACGCACGATTCAGCGCCCCTTCACACCGTTGCAGAACCCGCAACGCGTGAAGCCGGCACGGCCCTTCACGCCAGGGATACCGTGGAACCGGCTTTGCCGGGCCACCGGTATCGCCCCCTGGAAGGGGGTTGGCGCAGCGACACGAAGTGCGCGAAGACTGGGGGTCATCCTAATGTGCCGCTTCGGCCAGCTTGGCGTCGGGCTTCGCGGTTCTCAAAAGGGCCAGCATCTCGGCCTCGATGCGCTTCAGCGCGGCATCGGTCTGGCCTTCGAAGCGCAGCACCAGCACGGGGGTGGTGTTCGAAGCGCGGATCAGGCCGAAACCATCGGGCCAGTCGACGCGCAGGCCGTCGATGGTCGAGACCTTGGCGGGGGCGGCGAAGTTCGCGCCCTTCACCAGCTTGTCGACCACCGCGTGCGGCTCGCCCTCGGCGCAGGCCACGTTCAGCTCGGGCGTCGAGAAGCTCGTGGGCAGCGCGTTGAGCACCGCGTTCGCGTCCGGGCTCTTGCTCAGGATTTCGAGCAGCCGGCAGCCCGCATAGGTGCCGTCGTCGAAGCCGAACCAGCGCTCCTTGAAGAAGATGTGGCCGCTCATCTCGCCGCCCAGCGGCGAATCGATTTCCTTCATCTTCGCCTTGATGAGCGAGTGGCCGGTCTTGAAGATCATCGGCTTGCCGCCCGCGGCCTCGATGGCCGGCGCCAGGCGCTGCGAGCACTTCACGTCGTAGACGATGGTGCCGCCGGGCACGCGCGAGAGCACGTCCTGCGCAAAGAGCTGCATCTGGCGGTCGGGAAAGATGTTCTGGCCGTCCTTGGTGACGATGCCCAGCCGGTCGCCGTCGCCGTCGAAGGCCAGGCCCAGTTCGGCGTCGCCCTTGGCCAGCGCCGCGATCAGGTCCTTCAGGTTCTCGGGCTTGCTGGGGTCGGGGTGGTGGTTGGGGAAGTTGCCGTCGACCTCGCTGTAGAGCTCGGTCACCTCGCAGCCCAGGGCGCGGAAGATGGCCGGGGCCGAGGCGCCGGCGATGCCGTTGCCCGAATCGACCACGATCTTCATCGGCCGCGCCAGCTTGATGTCGCCCGCGATGCGCTCGATGTACGCCTGGGTCACGTCGACCTTGCGCACGCTGCCGCCCGCAGCGAGCTGGGCGGAGCCAGACTCCATGGTCCTGCGCAGGCCCTGGATCTCGTCGCCGTAGATCGCGCGGCCGGCCAGCACCATCTTGAAGCCGTTGTAGTCCTTGGGGTTGTGGCTGCCGGTGACCTGGATACCGCTCTTGCACAGCGTGTGGGCCGCGAAGTACAGCATCGGGGTGGTCACGGCGCCGACGTCGATCACTTCGATGCCGGTGGCCACCAGGCCCTTGATCAGCGCCTCGGACAGCGAGGGGCCCGACAGGCGGCCGTCGCGTCCCACTGCCACCGACTTCTCGCCCGCCGCGCGCGCGGCGCTGCCGAAGGCCCTTCCGAGCGCTTCCGCCACCTCCGCATCGAGAGTGACCGGCACGACGCCGCGAATGTCATAGGCCTTGAAGATCGACGCGCTGAGCTGCATGAAAGGCGTTTCCCTGCTGTGGATATGTAAACGGGGCATTGTAGGCAAGGCCCAGGGTGCCCACATGTCCGAAAACGGCCAGTTGAAACGAGTCGAAACCGTATCATTTCTTCATGCCCGCCAACCAAACCTCCACCGAAGCGCTCGAGAGCGACGCCTGCTACCTGGCGATGAAGACGCATGACGCGCGCTTCGACGGGTCGTTCTTCACCGCAGTGACCTCCACCGGCATCTATTGCCGACCGGTCTGTCGCGTCAAGCTGCCGCGGCGCGAGAACTGCCGGTTCTTCCGCCATGCGGCACAGGCCGAGGCCGCCGGCTTCCGCCCCTGCCTGCGCTGCCGGCCCGAGCTCGCGCCGCGCGCGGCCAGCTGGTCGACCGAAGACGCCTCGCGCATCCTCGCGCTGCAGGCGGCGCGGCTGATCGACGAGCCCGACGCCTGGTCGGAAGACGGCCCCGGCGCGGCGCAGATCGCGGCCCGCCTGGGCGTGAGCGACCGCCATCTGCGGCGCATCTTCGAGGCCCAGTTCGGCGTCTCGCCCCTGCAATACCTGCAAACGCGCCGCCTGCTGGCCGCCAAGCAGCTCATCGCCGACACCCGCCTGCCGATGACGCAGGTGGCGCTGGCCAGCGGATTCGCGAGCGTGCGGCGCTTCAACGCGGCCTTCCTCGAACACTACGGCCTGAACCCCAGCGCGCTGCGGCGTGCCGGCGGCGCCATCGCCGAGGGCGGCGAAGGCAGGGCCATCGAGGTGCGGCTGGGCTTCCGCCCGCCCTACGACGCCAATGCCATGCTCGGCTTCTTCGCGCGCCGTGCGCTGCGCGGCGTCGAGGTCGTCTCCACGGCCGACGGCAAGGAGCCCGCCAAGGGCAGCACGCCGGTCTATTCGAAGCTGACCCGAACGCTGCGCATCCAGCACGGCGGACAGGCCCACGCCGGCTGGCTGCAGCTGCGCTTCGACCTCGAGCGCGAGCAGATGCTGCTGTCGGTCAGCGATTCGCTGGCCGCGGTGCTGCCCATCGTCATCAGCCGCGCCCGCGCGCTGTTCGACCTCGATGCGGAGCCGATGGCCATCAACGCGGCGCTGCACGCGGCCTTTCCGCATGGCGACGGGCTGCGCGTGCCCGGCGCGGTCGACGGCTTCGAGCTCGCGGTGCGCGCGGTGCTGGGCCAGCAGATCACGGTGGCCGCGGCGCGCACGCTCGGCTCGCGGCTGGTCGAGGCCTTCGGCGAACCGCTGGCCGCGCCCATCGAGGGGCTGACTCGCCTGTTTCCCACTCCTGCGGCGATTGCCGCCGCGAGCGGCGACGAGCTGGGCCGCCTCGGCATCGTGCGGCAGCGGCAGACCGCGCTGCACGCCATCGCGCGCGAAGTCGCCTCAGGCAAGCTGGCGCTGCATGCGGGTGCCGACGTGCCTTCCACCATCGCCGCGCTGCAGGAGCTGCCCGGCATCGGCGCCTGGACCGCGCAGTACATCGCGATGCGCGCGCTGCGCTGGCCCGATGCCTTTCCGGCCGGCGACGTCGCGCTGCAGAAGGCGCTGGGCGTGACCACGGCCCGCGCCGCCAGCGAGGCCTCGCTGGCATGGCGGCCCTGGCGCAGCTACGCGGTGCTGCGGGCCTGGCATGCGCCAACCGCCGTTGCCCCGGCACCCTCCGCCAATGCAGCCGAAACGGCGGACACCGAATCTCCTCCAATCACCACGGCAGGCGTCGCAGCCTGAAGCGTCATGAAGTTCAAGAGCAAAGTCATCTACACCTCGCACATCGACACGCCGCTCGGCGGCCTCACGATGGCGGCCACCGACAAGGGGCTGGCCGGCGTCTGGTTCGACCAGCAACGCCACTGGCCCGACACCAGCGGCTGGGTCACCAAGGAAGACCACCCCGCGCTGGTCGAAGCCGCCGCCCAGCTGCGCGACTACTTCGCCGGCAAGCGCGACAGCTTCGACATGAAGCTCGACCTGTCGCACGGCACCGCCTTCCAGCAGAGCGTGTGGCAGCAATTGCTGGCCATTCCGGCGGGCGCCACCACCAGCTATGGCGCCCTCAGCGTCACCGTGGGCAATCCGGCCGCGGTGCGCGCGGTGGGAGCGGCCGTGGGGCGCAACCCGATCAGCGTGATCGTGCCCTGCCACCGCGTGCTGGGCTCGGACGGCTCGCTGACCGGTTACGCTGGGGGGCTCGAACGCAAGACAGCATTGCTGCAGCTCGAAAAGGCAATCTGAGCCTTCCGGGCGCACAGCAGAAAAGAACGACCGAGGACGCATGACCACAACGCAGAACAACAACGCCCCCGCAACCGGAACCGCCACCGCCGCCAAACCCCTCGCACCGACCGCCTGGCTCATCGACCTGGTGCTGCTGGGCGCGCTGTGGGGCGCTTCCTTTCTCTTCATGCGCATAGGCGCCGCGGAGTTCGGCGCGTTGCCGACGGCCGCGGTGCGGGTGGCGATCGCCGCGCTGTTCCTGTTGCCCATCGCGCTGCTGCGTGGACAGGGGCCGTCGCTGGCGAAGCACTGGAAGGCCAGCCTGCTGGTCGGCGTCTTCAACTCGGGCATGCCCTTCGCGCTCTTCTGCTTCGCGCTGCTGACCATCAACACCGGCCTCGCGGCGGTGCTCAACGCCACCACGCCGATGTTCGGCGCGCTCGTGGCCTGGGCCTGGTTTCGCGAGCGCCCCGCGAACTGGCGCCTCGTCGGGTTGCTGATCGGCTTCGCCGGCGTGGCGATGCTCGCCAGCCGCAGCGCCGGCCTGCATGCCGGCGCCAGCAGCAATGCCGCGCTCTTCGCGGTGCTGGCCTGCCTGGGCGCCTGCCTGTGCTACGGCATCTCGGCCAGCGCCACGCGCGCCTACCTGGGCGGCGTGCCCGCGCTGACCACGGCCACCGGCAGCCAGATCGGCGCCACCGCCTTCCTCGCCCTGCCCGCCATCCTGCTCTGGCCGGCACAGATGCCGAGCCTGCGCGCATGGCTCGCTCTGCTGGCACTGGGCATCGCCTGCACGGGGGTGGCCTACATCCTGTTCTTCCGGCTGATCGAGCGCGCCGGGCCGGCCCGCGCACTGACGGTGACCTTCCTGGTGCCGGTGTTCGCGCTCTTCTACGGCGCGGTGTTCCTGGGCGAAAACATCACGCAGTGGATGCTGATCTGCGCGCTGGTGATCGTGTGCGGCGTGGCGCTGTCGACCGGTATCGTCAAGCCGGGATGGCCGCGCAAGGCCCCGGCCTGAGCCTGCATCGCGGGGGCGCCTAGACGGCGCCCGCGACGACATTCACCGAAAGCGCCAGCACGAGCATGTTGAAGGCGAAGGCCAGCATGCTGTGCAGCAGCGTGATGCGCCGCATCTCCTTCGAGGTGGCCTGCACGTCGGATACCTGCGAGGTCATGCCGATCACGTAGGAGTAGTAGAGAAAGTCGAAGTAGTCGGGGGCGTCGTCGCCCTTGCCCGGAAAGTCGAGGCCGCCGTCGGGCGTTCCGTCCCGCTGGTCGATGTAGTAGCGGTGCGCGTAGTGGAAGGCGTAGATGGTGTGCATCGTCAGCCACGAGCCAGCCAGCGCCACGAGGCCCAGCGCCACGTGCCCGGCGCGCTCCCAGCCACTCAATCCTTTCACCTGCTGGAGCAGCAGGGCGATGGCCACCACGCTCATCGCCACGACCACCAGCATCGACACGAGGATCACCACGTTGGGCTGGTCCAGCGACTGCGCCCGTTCGCGCGTGCGCTTCGCGTCGAAGGTGCAGGCCAGCCACCATGCCAGCACCTGGTGCACGCCCACCGCCGTGCACCATCCGGTCAGCCCGCGCGTCATGCCGCTCATGGGCACCGACATCAGCGCGGCCGTGACGGCACAGCCGGCGACAGCACCGTAGAGAAGACGTTGGGGACCGGTGGTCGTGGAAAGGTGTCTGCGCATGGCGGCACTTTAGCGCCGCGGCAGCCAGTCTTCGCAAGACGCGGTTCGGCGCACGGCCTTAGGCTGCGCCCACCATCGAAGAACGGAGACGAAGAGCATGCCCGCAGCCGCCACCGGCCCTGTGCCGCCGCAGTTCCATTCGCGCATCTCGCGCATCGCGCTGGGAGACGTGATCCATCGCAGCGCCCGCCGCTTCGGCGCACGCACCGCGCTGATAGAGGGCGAGCATCGCATGACCTACGGCGAACTCGACGCCGCGTCGAACCGCTTCGCACACCACCTGCTGGGCCTTGGCCTCGCGAGCGGCGACCGCGTCGGCATGCTGTGCAACAACTCGATCCAGATGGTTGTCGCCATGCTGGGCATCCAGAAGGCTGGGTTGGTGTGGGTGCCGATCAACACCGCGCTGGCAGTGGAGGCCGTCGGCTACATCCTCGCGCACGCTGGCGTTCGCCACATCGTGATCGACACCGCGCTGCACGCGAAGCCCGAACTGCGTGGCCTGTTCGATGCGAACGGCATCGCGCCGATGCTGTGCGTGCTCGACGGAGACACGCCGCCGGCCGGCCTGCCGACCGTGCCGCAGGTCATCTCGCAAGGACCCACCACGCTGCCCGACGTGCACATCGACAGCACGCAACTCGCGCTCATCATGTACACGAGCGGCACCACCGGCCGCCAGAAGGGCGTGATGCATTCGCACGCCTCGGTGCATTCGGTGCTGCTGAGCAACATGGTCGAATGGGGCAGCAGCCCCGAGCGCGCCGACGTGTGGAGCGCCGTGCTGCCGCTCTTCCACTGCGGTCAGCACACGGTGGCGATGTCGGCACTGGCAGTGGGCGGCTCGCTGGTGGTGTTGCGCGGCTTCGATCCGGGCGCGATGCTCGCGGCCATCGAACGGCACCGCATCACCGTGACGGTGGGCTTGCCGATGATGTACGGCGCGCTGCTCGCGCACCCGCAGCGCGCGACGCGCGACCTCTCGAGCCTGAGGCTCTGCGTCTACGCGATGGCGCCGATGTCGCGCTCGCTGCTGCTGCGCCTGCTCGAGGAGTTCTGCCCCAACTTCGCGCTGGCCTCGGGCCAGACAGAGATGTACCCCGGCGCCACCATCTTCGAGACGCACGAACAGCGCCGGCGCTTCGGCTCCTACTGGGGCGTGGCCACGCTGGTGAACGAGGTCGCGGTGATGGGTGACGACGGCGCGCTGCTGGGGCCCGAGCAGGTCGGCGAGATCGTCTTTCGCGGCCCCAACGTGATGCTCGGCTACTACAACGACCCCGAGGCGACGGCGAACGCACAGCGCTTCGGCTGGCATCACTCGGGCGACCTGGGCAAGCTCGACGCTGACGGGCAGCTGGTCTTCCTCGACCGGCTGAAGGACATGGTCAAGTCGGGCGGCGAGAACGTGCCGTCGATCAAGGTCGAGGAAGTGCTGTTGCGGCACCCCGCCGTGCTCAACGCCGCGGTGGTGGGCCTGCCGCACGAGCGCTGGGGCGAGGCCATCACCGCCTTCGTCACGCGCAGGCCCGACGCGCCCGCGGACTTCGAGGAGGCCGCGCTGATCGCGCACTGCAAGGAGCACCTGGGCGGCTTCGAGGTGCCGAAGCAGGTCGTCTTCCTGCCGGCGCTACCGATGACCTCCACCGGCAAGATCCAGAAGTTCGAGCTGCGCCGGGCGCACCACGACCACTATCAGCGCGGCGGCTGATCCGCGCGCTGCAGCAGCGCAGCCCGCACCTCCTTCTTCAGCACCTTGCCCACCTTGGAGCGCGGCAGGTCGAGCCACAGCTCGATCTGCTTGGGCGCCTTCACGCTGCCGATGCGCGCCTTGACGAAGGACTTGATCTCGTCCGGGTCCACCTGCCGCCCGGCATGCAGCTGCAGCACGGCCACCACGCGCTCGCCCCACTTCTCGTCGGGCAGGCCGACGACGGCGCTGTCCTGCACGTCGGGATGCTGCATCAGCACCTGCTCGACCTCGGCCGAGTAGACGTTGAAACCGCCCGAGATGATCATGTCCTTGGCGCGGTCGACGATGTAGAGGAAGCCGTCGGCATCGAGGTAGCCGATGTCGCCCGTGTGATGCCAGCCGTGGCGCGAGGCCTCCTCGGTGGCCTGCGGGTTCCTGTAATAGCCGAGCATCACGAGCGAGCCGCGCACCACGATCTCGCCGCTCTCGCCCGTGGGCAGCAGCGCGCCATCGCCGTTCATCACGCCCACCTGCACGAGCGGACCCGGCCTGCCCGCCGAGGACAGGCGATGCCGCGCGACGGTACCGTCGGCGTTGAAGTGCTCGCGCGGCGACATCATCGAGATCATCATCGGCGCCTCGGTCTGCCCGAAGAGCTGGGCCATGACGGGGCCGATCTTCTGCAGCGCCTCTTCGAGCCTCGCGGCCGACATGGGCGCGGCGCCGTACCAGAAGCACTGCAGCGAATCGAGCTTCGTCTGTGCGAGCTGCGGGTGCTGCAGCAGCATGTAGATCAGCGTCGGCGGCAGGAAGGTGTGGGTGACGCGATGCTGCTCGATAAGGCCGAGGAACTCGCCCAGGTCGGGCCTGGGCATGATCACGACCTGCCCGCCCAGCGCCATCACCGGCAGGCACAGCACGCCGGCCGCATGCGTGAGCGGTGCCAGCGCAAGGTAGACGGGTCGGCCTTCGAAGGGATAGCCCATCAGCGTCAGCGCCGACATCGCCTCGAGATTGCGCCCCGACAGCATCACGCCCTTGGGCTGGCCGGTGGTGCCGCCTGTGCCGGCGATCATCGCGACGTCGTCGGGCGGGGCGATGTCGAAGGGTGAATCGTCCAGGCCCTCCAGCCAGTCGTCCATCGAGGGTGCGAAAGGCTGCCGCTGATCCAGGCACACCAGCGCCCGCAGCTTGGGCAGCTGCGACCGCATCTGCTCGACCATGGGCGCGTAGTTGCCGTGGAAGACCAGGCACGCGCAATCGAAGGCATCGAGCACGTAGGCGTTCTCGCCCGCCTCGTTGCGCGGATTGATCGGGCACCACACGCAGCCCGCGCGCGATATGCCGAAGACAGTGGCGAATGCCGTCGCGTCGTTGCTCGACAGCACTGCCACCTTGTCTCCGGGCCGGATGCCGGCGCGCTGCAGGCCCCGCGCCACGCGCCAGCTGATGCGCTGCACCTGGGCATAGCTCAGGCTGGTGCCGCCCATGGTGAGGCACGGCGAATGGGCGCCGAGCTGGGCGCCCTTGTCGAGGTAGTCGACCAGGCGCATGGGATCAACCCATCCGGGTGATCACGGGCTCCTGCACCAGCCCGAAGCCGCGCAGCGCGCCCAGCAGCTCACGATGCCCGAAGGCCTGGCAGCCCGATGCGAAGCCTGCGCGCCGTGGCGGCTGCTGCAGCAGCGAGGCCGCCGCATAGGCCTGCAGCAGGCCGGTCTGCTTGTAGTTGCAGTTGCCGAAGATCACGCAGTGCACGCGGCCCAGCGGACCGGAGGCGTGCACCGAGTCGACGGACTTGTTGATGCGCGGGTTCTCGCGCGGTGGCATGGTGTTCATCACGCCCGCCGCGGTCTGCGCCAGCGCGGCATAGCGGTCTTCGTCGTTCATGCCTTCGGTGGCCTTCAGCGCGGCCGCCACGATATGCGGCACGCCCTGCATCAGCGGCTTGTTGAAGACGCCGCCGAGCACCTTCACGTTGGCCACGCGCGGATCGCGCTTGAACCACACCGGGTGCGAGGTGCCGCCCCAGGGCAGCGCCAGAGCAGCCTCGTGCTGGCCGGGAATCGAGAGGTGGTACAGGCCCGCGTCGGGTTGCCATTCCACGTACTCGTTCTGCTCCAGGTAGTAGGCCTTCGAGGTGGCGGCATTGACCAGGATGGTCTGGGTGGACGCGATGGTCGGGCTGCCGCCCCAGAACACGGCGATGTCGAGCGTGTCGAGGCCGGGCGTCTCCAGGCACAGCTGCGCGGCGATCTCGCCGGTGGTGTACATGTGCGCGAGGCCCGGCGACAGCAGCAGGCCAGCGGCGGCGAACTTCGCGCCGTACTTCTGGTCGAGCGTGATGAGCCAGTCCTGCTCGCCGGTGGTGTCGGTGTAGTGGCATTCGGCTGCCAGGCAGGCATCGACCACTTCGGGACCGAACCTGGCGAAGGGCCCCACCGTGTTGAGCACCACCGAGGCGCCGGTGAAGAGCTCGGTGAGCGCGCTCACCGAATGCGCCACTTCCACCACCTCGTAGTTCGCGGTCTCGATGCCGGGCACGTTGGACTTCATCGCCGCCTCCACCTTCTGCGCGCTGCGGCCCGCGGCGATGAAGGGGATGTTGTACTCGCGCAGGTATTCGCACACCAGCCGGCCGGTGTAGCCGGAGGCACCGTATACGACGACGGGTTTCTTCTTGCTGCTGCTCATGTCGTGTCTCCTTTTTCTACGTGCTCACATGCCCATGCCGCCGTCCACCGCGATGCCGGCGCCGGTGATGAACCGAGCCGCATCGGAGCAGAGGAAGACCACCACGTCGGCCATGTCGCCGACTTCGCCCAGGCGCCCGAGCGGCGTCTGGCCGACCACATCGCCCACGGCCGCCTCCACGCTCGGCGCGAGGCCGGCGGCGACGATGTCGTGGGCGAGCTTCATGCCCATGTCGGTGGGCACCAGTCCCGGATAGATGCAGTTGACGCGAACGCCGTAGCCCAGCTTGCCGGACTCCATGGCGGCGACGCGGGTGGCGCGGTCGACGGCGGACTTGGTGGCCGAATAGCCGGAAATGGCCGGGAAGGCGATGGTCGCAGCGACCGACGCGATGTTGACCACCGCCCCGCCGTTGCCCGCGCTGCCGCCGGGGCGCATCGCGCGGAACGCGTGCTTCATGCCGAGCAGCGTGCCGGCCACGTTCACGTCGAGCATGCGGCGCAGGTCGTCGGCATTCACGTCGACCACCAGCGAGGTGATCTCGATGCCGGCGTTGTTGACGAGGATGTCGAAGCCGCCGAGCTCCTTCACCGTGGTCTCGGCGGCCGAGGCCCAGTCGCCGTCTTTCGTCACGTCGAGCGGGACGAAGCCCACCTTCGCCCCCGACGCCGACAACCTGGCGGCGGTTTCGCGCCCCAGGTCGGCGAGCACGTCGCCAATCATCACGGAAGCGCCGGCCGCGGCCAGCGCCTCGGCGATGCTCGCGCCAATGCCGCGCGCACCGCCTGTCACGAGCGCACGGCGCCCCTTCAAGTCGAACTTGGCCATCACTTGTCTCCTGTGGATGTGTTGTGAGATGGAGCGGTCATCCTAGAAATCGACTTTACGACTGTCAAGATTTTTCTTGTCACTCGTCAAGTTTTTATAAAATGGCATCCGTGACACGCCGGATGCGGGTTCTCCCGCTTGCGTGCTATGGTTTGCGATCACGAGGAACACAGGGGCCGGCAGGCATGCGGCCCGGCTTTTCAATGACGACACATCAACGGGTAAAGAAGCACGCCGAACGGGTGCCCAAGGCACGGGTCGACAAGTTCTCGGAGCGCCGCGCCGAACTGGGAGAAGCCGCGCTGACCACGCTGGCGGCGCTGGGCTACGCACGCACCAGCCTGCGCGAGATCGCGCAGAACTCCGAGTTCTCGCACGGCGTCCTGCACTACTACTTCAGCGACAAGGTCGACCTGATCATCTGCAGCGTGAAGCAGTACAAGGCCCGCTGCGTCACGCGCTACGACCACGCGGTGGAAAGCGCCACCACCTACGACGAGCTGATGGAAGGCTTCCTGCAAAGCCTCGGCGCCACCCTTTGCGACGAAGGCCACGTGCACCGCCTCTGGTACGACCTGCGCTCGCAGGCACTCTTCGAGGAAGCCTTCCGCGCCGACGTCGTGCAGATCGACAAGAGCCTCGAAGACATGATCTGGCGGATCATGAGCCGCTTCGCCGAGCTCTCGGGCGAGGAGCCCGGCATGTCGCCCTCTGCCACCTACGCGCTGTTCGACGGGCTCTTCCAGCAGGCGCTGCTCAAGCACATGTCGGGCGATGCGAAGGCCGTCGACAGCCTGAAGGCCGACGTGCGCGAAGCCATCGGCCGCCTCTTCACGCCGCCTGCAAAGGCGGCCGCGCCCCGCAAGCGCCGCGCCTGAAGCGCGACGGACCTTACTTCGCCTTCCTCGCCGGCGCGAGCGCGCGCGCGCCGGCCCACTGGCCGCTCTCGCACAGGTCGCGCACCACATCCGCGATCAGCGTGCACACCGCACGCTTGGCGTTGGTGGCCGGCAGATGCACGGACACGCACAGCCCCAGCGTGCGATGCATCGACGGCAGATCGATGCGATGCGCAACGAGTCGGCCTTCCTGCACTTCGCGCTGCGCGAGGCCGAGCGGCATGATGGTCGGCCCCAGCCCCGCTTCCACCGCCGCCTTCAGCGTATAGACCGAGTTGATCTCCGCGACCACCTGTGCCGCGGAATGCCCCGCCTGCTCCAGCACCGCATCGACCAGCCAGCGCGTGCAGTGGCCGTGCGCATGCGCTGGCCACACCAGCGGCCGCGCGGTGGCCTGTTGGATGCTCACGTCGCCGGGCGGCAGCGCATGCGGGCTCTGCGGGGAATCGAGGAACACGAAGTCTTCCTCCACCAGCGGAGTGAACTGGATGTCCTCCGCCGGCATCGCGGGCGAGAACATAGCCACGTCGACCCGGCCGCGCAGCAGCTGGTCGGCCATGTTGCCGGTGAGCTCCTCGTTCAGGTGCAGCACCACGTCGGGATAGCGGCGTGCCGCCGCGCGCATCAGCGGCAGCGCGATCATGGGCGACACGCTCTGCGGCAGCGCCGCGACCACCGATCCCGACACCGACTCGGCCGCCACATGCACCGCGGCCCTGGCGTCGCGCACCTGCTTGGTGATGCCCTGCGCGTATTCGTAGAAGACCTTGCCCGCCTCGGTCATCGCCACGCCGTTGCGGCTGCGCAGCAGCAGCTGTGTGCCGAGCTCGCTCTCCAGCTCGGCCATCTGCTTGCTCAGGGCCGACTGCGCAATGAAGAGCTGCTGCGCGGCGCGCGACAGGCTGCCGCAATCCACGATGGCAACGAAGTACTTGAACTGGCGCAACTCCATCGAAAGACCTCCGGCCGCACGCCGCGGAGCGCGGGCGAGGCCGGAGATTCTAGGCGGCACACCCTGCCCGCCGCGCTCAGCCTTCCGCCAGGCCGACGACCTTTCCGGGGTTGAAGATGTCGTGCGGATCCAGCGCCTTCTTCACCGCGCGCATCAGCGCCACGCCGTGCGCGCCGTGCTCCTCGACCAAATACTTCATCTTGTGCAGCCCCACGCCGTGCTCGCCTGTCGACGTGCCGCCGTGGCGCAGCGCGCGCTGCACCAAACGGTGGCTGAAGGCCTCGGCGGCCTCGTTCTCCTGTGCGCTGCCGGGGTCCACCAGCACCAGGCAATGGAAATTGCCATCGCCGACATGACCCAGCACCGGCACGAGCAGGCCGTGCTCGGCGATGTCGGCCTGCGTCTCCTCGATGCACTGCGCGAGCGCGGACAGCGGCACGCAGGCGTCGGTGCTCAGGCTGCGGCTGCCCGCCTTCAGCTGCAGGCAGGCGAAGTAGGCGTGATGGCGTGGTGTCCACAGCCGCGAACGCTCCTCCGGCAGCCTTGCCCACTGGAAGGCGCCACCCCCGTGACTGCCCGCGATCTCCCGCACGACCGCAGCCTGCTCGTCGACCTGCGCCTGGCTGCCGCCGAACTCCAGGAACAGCGTGGGGTGTTCGCCCAGCGTGGTGCGGCTGTGCGCATTCACCGCGCGGATGGTCAGCGCATCCAGCAGCTCGGCGCGCGCCAACGGCACGCCCGTCTGGATCGACTCGATCACGCAGTCGACCGCCGCGCGCACGGACGGAAAATGCACCACCACCGCGGCATACGTCTCCGGGTGCGGATGCAGCCGCACCGTGGCCTCGGCGATCAGCCCCAACGTGCCTTCGGATCCGCAGTACAGCTGTGTGAGGTTGTAGCCCGCCGAGCTCTTGCGAGCCCGCGAGGCGGTGCGCACGATGTCGCCGTCGGCCGTGATCACCGTCAGGCTCACGAGGTTGTCGCGCATCGTGCCGTAGCGAACGGTGTTGGTGCCCGATGCAGCCGTGGCGACCATGCCGCCGATGGACGCATCGGCGCCGGGATCGACCGAGAAGAAGAACCCCGTGCCCTGCAGCGCCGCGTTCAGCTGCCCGCGCGTGACGCCAGCTTCCACGGTGGCCGTGAGATCGCCGGGCCGGATCGCCAGCACCTTGTTCATCTGCGAGAAGTCGACGCACACGCCGCCCTCGACGGCCAGCAGATGCCCCTCCACCGACGACCCCACGCCGAAGCCGATGACCGGCACGCGCTCCCGAGCGCATGCACGCACCACGAAAGCCGCCTCCTCGGTACTGCGCACGAACACCACCGCGTCGGGCGGCTGCGGCGGGTAGGTCGATTCGTCGGTGCCGTGCTGCAGCAGCACGACCTTGCTGGTTGAAAAGCGTTCAGCGAACCTGCCTTGCAACAGCGCAAGCAGTTCCGGCGACGGGGAACGCCGCGTGTTCGAACGCACGGGAATGTTCACGACCGAATCCATGGGAGCCTCCTGAATGCCGGTCAGCGCTGCGACGAAGCGCGCCCAGGCCTGACGAACAGCACAAGCACCGCGCCGATCACCAGCAGGGCCGCCAGCATGTGCAGCCCCGCGTCGGTGCTCTGCGTCGCATCCTTGATGAGCCCGATGAGGTACGGCGCGCTGAAGCCCGAGAGATTGCCGAACGAGTTGATGAGCGCAATGCCCGCCGCCGCCGCCGCACCGCCCAGAAAGGCCGTGGGCATGCCCCAGAAGACCGGGAAGGTCGACATGATGCCCATGGTTGCCAGCGTGAGCCCTGCCATCGCGAGCGTCACGTTGCCGTGCGAGGCCACGCTCAGCACCAGCCCCGCCGCGCCGACGACCGCGCCGATCGCGCTGTGCCAGCGGTATTCGAGCCGGCGGTCCGCGCTGCGGGCCATGAAGTACATCGCGACCACACCGAAGGTCCACGGAATGGCGCTGAGCAGGCCGATGTCCAGCGCGCCCTTCACGCCCGTCGCCTTGATGATGCTGGGCAGCCAGAACGAGATACCGTAGAGCCCCGAGGTGTAGGCGAAGTACACCAGCGCCAGAAGCCATACGCGGCCGTTGCCCAGCACGCTGGCGATGCGCGGCTCGGCCTTGCCGGCCGCCTCGGCGGCGATGTCGCGGGCGATGAGCTCACGCTCGGCCGGCGTGAGCCAGCGCACGTCCTTCACGCGGTCGTCGAGGTAGCGCCACACGATCAGGCCCAGCGCGACGGTCGGCAGGCCCTGCAGCAGGAACAGCCACTGCCAGCCGGCCCAGCCGTTGACGCCGCCCATGCCCTGCAGGATCCAGCCCGAGAACGGCCCGCCGAGGATGCCCGCGAACGGGATCGCCGCGAGGAACAGCGACGTGGCCTTGCCGCGCCGCGCGGCCGGGTACCAGTAGGTGAGGTACAGGATGATGCCGGGGAAGAAGCCCGCCTCGGCCGCGCCGAGCAGGAAGCGGATCAGGTAAAACGACGTGGGCGAACTCACGAACATGGTGCCCGCCGACAGCAGGCCCCAGGTGATCATGATCCGCGCGATCCAGCGGCGCGCCCCCACGCGGTGCAGCACCACGTTGCTCGGCACCTCGAAGAGAAAGTAGCCGATGAAGAAGATGCCCGCGCCCAGCCCGTAGACCGCGTCGCTGAACTGCAGGTCGCCCTGCATCTGCAGCTTGGCGAAGCCCACGTTCACGCGGTCGAGGTAGGCCACGATGTAGCAGAGGAACAGCAGCGGAATCAGCCGCCATCCGACCTTGCGGTAGACGGCATCGGAGGTGCTGTCGAAGCGGCCCTCGTAGGGCTGCGCGATGGTGCTGGTGCTCATGGGTGCGTCGCTTTCCTTCGCCTGGTTCGGCTGCACGCGATGGTCGCGTCCGCCCCCGCCGCTCGGCTGCGGGTTTCCACGCAATATTCATATGGATTGAAGATCGGCGTATCTCGCAACGAGATGCGCGAGGCAGGTGCACGCGGCGAAGACGGTGCACGCCGCGCTGGAAATGCACCGGACCGATGCGCAGGTGCGATCGGCCGCCGTAACGTAGTGTGTGGACCGGCGAAGCGCGATACACGCGCATACGCAACATGCGGGGACAAGGAAGAAGGCGGCAGACCATCGGCGCGCCCCGGGGCGCGAACCTGCGTCCCGTCGGCATCTCGACCTTGTCCAACCAACAACCGCACACCCATGAACAATCCACACACACATCAGCCTTCCGGCATGGACGCAGCGAAGGCATCGTCCCGTTCCTTCAAGGGCGCGCCGGCGAAGCTCGCCAGCTTCGGCCTCCTCGCGCTCGCTGCCGCGCTGGCCACTTTCGCGGTCGCGCCCATCGCGGCGAAGGAGACCCGCACCGCCGCGGCAAGCTCCGACGCGTCGCCGATCTACGGCGTCACCATCCCCAAGGGCTACCGGCAATGGCAGCTGATCGCGCCCGCCATCGAGGCGGAGCCGCTGAACGAGTTGCGCGCCGTGCTCGGCAACGCCAAGGCGATCAAGGCCTACGACCAGGGCACGCTGCCCTTTCCCGACGGAACCGTGCTCGTCAAGCTCGCCTGGAAGCATGTGCAGTCGCCGGAGTTCGCGCCGGCATCCATTCCGGGTGCAGCCACCACCGTGCAGGTGATGGTGAAGGACTCGAAGAAGTACGCCGCCACCGGCGGCTGGGGCTTCGGCCGATTCATCGACGGCAAGCCCGCGGACCTGGCACAGCACCAGACCTGCTTTGCCTGCCATCAGTCGCTTGTGAAGAACCACGACTACGTGTTCACGCGGCTCGCGCCCTGACGGGTCGCAGCCGATGGCTCGCACCTGCGATTTTGAAATTTAGTGTTGACGAACACGGCCCGGATACAGAGGCATACGCAAACCGGTCATGAGGTGCCTGAGCGGCCGAACAATCTCTCCATCAGTTCGGAAAAGCACATGCGATCCGACTGACAACCGCTCTTCCGAATCGTCATCACCTACCCGAAAGGATTCATCATGAAAGCTTCTGTCCTCCTCGCCGCCGCTGCCGTCTCCTCGTTGTTCGCCTTGAGCGCGAGCGCCGAGCAATACCAGGGCGTGCTCCAGTTCCATTCGAGCGCGAGCCGCGTCAGCGTCAGGGCCGAGGCCGTCGTTGCCTCGCACGGCGCCGACCCCTACCGCGAAGGTGCTTCGGCAGACGTCGCTCCCGCACTGCCCACCTTGGCAATGCGCGCGGACACGCGTGCCGAAGCCGTGGCGGCAGCCCGCGCAGGCAACATCTACGCGGACGGCGCCAATGCCGATGCGCCCCGTGCGTTCACCAGCACGCTCGATCGCGCGGCGGTGCGTGCGCAGGCACGCGCAACGGCGGCCCGCGGCGTGACCGAGGGAACGCTGTAAGCGGCCACCACCGATGCGCATCCGCTTCCATCGCTCCTGACGCCGGGAAATCCAGATGGTCCTTTCCCGGCAGCAGCCCGCCGCTCGTTCCTGGTCAAGGAAGCGCGGCGTGGCTGCAAGGGCAGCGGACCGCACCCTGCCCTAGTCCATCGACACGTCGAGCAGCCGTTCGGCTTCCTGCAGGTCCGCAGTTTCGAAGCCCTCGGTGTATAGGGCGAGCACGCCGGCAAGCAGTTCCTTGCCCTCGCCTCCGCGCCCGGCCTTCTCCCACAGGCGGGCCAGGTCCATCGCCACACGCAATTCCCACGAGCGCGCGCCCTGCTGCCTGCTCACCGCCAGCGCTTCGAGCAGCGACTCTTCTGCGCTCGCCGCGTCCGGCGTCACCGCACCCGAGAGGGCACGCGCCTTCACGCGAAGAAGCTCCGGGAGGTTGTAGAGATCGCCCTTGGCGTGCACCAGTGCGAGCGTGTCGTTCATCAGCTCCAGCGCATCACTGTTCCTGCCGATCGCGTTCAGGCCTTCGGCGAGCGTGATGTTGAACGACGTGGTGAGCAGCTCGTAGCGCGACGCACGCAGCTCGATCAGCGAATCCTGGATCGCCTGCACGCCCCGTGCGGCGTCGCCGCGCTTGATGGCGAGTTCGCCCTTGACGCCGCGGCCTACCGCGAGATACGGCGTCAGCGAATGCGACTCCGCATAGGCGATGAACCGGTCGATGTCCTGCTCGGCGCGCGCGAGGTCGCCAACCCACATGTAGACCGACACGGCCCATATCAGGGCGATGCACAGCGTCACGGGATGGTTCAGGTGCCGCGCCTCCTCGACCGCGCGCTGGGCGACGATAACGGCCTGCGAAGGCTGCCCCTGCAGCCACAAGGTCCTGGCCAGCGCGATGCATGCGCGGTTGTGGAAATCGAAGCCGGCGTGGATGCTGCTGCGCTGCCGGGACACCGGGGCGCCGGCGATAGCCGCCTCCAGAAAATGGCGCGCACGGGGCTGGTCTCCCACCAGGTGATGGCAGAGGCCCACCAGCGAATTGGCCGTTGCCTGCGCAGTCGCGTCGTCGATGGAAGCGGCCACGGCGGCGCAGCGCCTGGCATGGCTGAGCGACTCGACGAAGTCGCCGATGCGCTCATGGAAGATCTGCAGCCGGCCCAGCAGCTCGACCTGGCTGCGCGAGTCGCCGAGCTCTTCCGCCACCTGGAGGCTGCGTTCGAGCGCGTGCCGCACCTCGTCGCTGTGGCCGCGGGTGAACATCTGCGAGAGGCCGACGGCCGCCTGCAGATGCATCTCGGCGGCGCTGCCTGCAAAGGCCGTACCCAGCTCAGCGAGCGCGCGCTTCGACCAGTCGTGGCACTCCGCCAGCAACGACATCGCCATGAAAGCCGGCACGGCCGCCAGCACCAGCGAAACGCCCAGCTCCCTTGCATCGGCGCGATCGAAGCACCAGGCGAGCGCGGCCCTCACGTTGCCGAGGTCCGCGAGATCCGACGCGCGCGCCGTGTCGCGCGAGAAGGCGTCGTCCTGCTCGGCCATCTGCTCCAGGCGCTTGCGGAAGTAGACCGCGTGGCGCCGAGCAGCCGAGTCGGCCAAATCGGCGCCGGCCTTCGAATGCGCGTACGCGCGGGTGCTCTCGAGCAAGCGGTATTGGGTCGAGGTGCCGGAGCGCCGGATGGAGAGCAGCGATTTTTCCGCGAGGCTCGCGACGGCATCGACCACCTGTACCTGCGTCAGCTCCTGGTCCGCCGCCACTTCGCGCGCGGCTTCCAGCGAAAAGTGACCCACGAAGACCGACAGCCGGCAGAGCACCAGGCGCTCCGGCATGTCCAGAAGCTCGTAGCTCCAGTCCAGCGTGGCCTGCAGGGTCTGGTGCCGGGGCTGCGCCGTGCGCTGCCCGAGCCACGAGAGCGACAGGCGCTCGTCGAGCAGGGCTGCCGTCTGCTGGAGCCCGTAGGCCGCAACGCGCCTGGCCGCGAGTTCGATGGCGAGCGCGACCCCGTCGAGCTTTCTGCAGATGCTCGCGATGACGGGTGCGTCCTCGTCGTTCAGCTCGGGCATCGCGCCGCTGGCGCCGGCCCGGTCGACGAACAGGCGAGTGGCGGGATACATGAGGATGTCGCGCGCCGCGAGCCCGGGCTGGTCGGGCGGGTTGTCCAGCGGATCGAGCAGATGGATGTGCTCCCCCTGCACGCGCAACGCCTCGCGGCTCGTGGCAAGTATGTGGATGCGCGGCGCCGCCTGGAAGAAGCGCTCGGCCAGCGAGGCGGCTGCCGCGATCACGTGCTCGCAGTTGTCCAGTATCAGCAGCATCCGCCTTTCGCGCAGGTAGGCGATCAGGCTCGGTATCGGGTCGGCGGAGCGCACCGACAGCCCCAGCATCGACGCGATGGCGCTCGGCACCAGGCTGGGGTCCAGCAGCATCGAAAGATCCACGAACACCACGGCACCGTTGAATTCGCCGAGCATGTCCTGCCCCGTGCGGACTGCGACGGAAGTCTTGCCCACGCCGCCCGAGCCAACGATGGTGACGAACCGCGTCCTGGCCAGCTGGGCCGGGATCGCGGCCAGGTCCTTCGCACGGCCGAGCAGTTCCACCGGCTGCGCGGGAAGACCGGGTTCGACAGGGCTTGCCTCGGGTTCCGGCTGCGTGTCGGGGGCGGTAGCCGCCGGGGCGATGCGGGCCACGAAACAGTAGCCGCGCCCGACGACGTTCGACAGATACCGCGCGCCCTCCTGCCCGTCGCCCAGCGCCTGCCGCAGCATCGCGATCTGGTAGCGCAGGCTCCCGTCCGAAACCACCATGCCGGGCCAGGCCAGCGCCATGAGTTCCCGCTTGCTCACGATGGTGTTGGCATTGGCGACAAGGGCGAGCAGAACGTCCATCGCCCGCCCGCCAAGATCCACCGGCACCCCGTCGCGCTCGAGGAGCCGCTGCGCGACGCGCAGGGTGAACGGCCCGAAGGAGACGGGGCCGGTGGTCTTGAAAGAGGTGTCGTCGCTCATGGAGATGGGGAACTGCGGCGTGCCGCGCAGGCGGTGCAATGCCAAGCCGGACGCGATCGATCCGATCGGCCCGGCGAACCCGCCGGCCGCCTCGGCAGCGCGGGCGGACGGAGCATAACCGAGGGTCGCAGCACGCCCAGCACCAGCCGATTTGTATGGCCGTGTGTCGGCCCGCCCCCGAGGTACCTGCGCATGCGATTCGGCCCTTTCTTCACACACGCGGGATACATCCGCCCACTTCAATGAAGGCGTTTCAACTTCACGGAAATGCCTGCATGAACACCCTCCATCCATCCCTCTCGCGCCGCCACCTCCTGGCCACGTCGATCGCCTTCGGCGCGGCGTCGGCGGCCTCCAGTGCCTTCGCCATGTTGCGGCCGTCCAGCGCCTCCGGGCCCGACGACACCTCGGTGCGGCCGTTCCGCATCAGCGTCGACCGCGAAGCGCTCGCAGACCTGCGCCGTCGGCTCGGCGCCACCCGTTGGCCGAGCGCCGAGACCGTCGCCGACGACTCGCAGGGCGTGCGGCTCGCCACGCTGCGCTCGCTGGTGCGCCACTGGTCCACCGACTACGACTGGCGCAAGGGCGAAGCCCGGCTCAACGCCGTTCCGCAGTTCGTGACCACCATCGACGGCCTCGACATCCAGTTCGCGCACATCCGCTCGCGCCACGCCGATGCGATGCCGCTGATCATGACGCACGGCTGGCCGGGCTCGATCTTCGAACTGCTCAAGGTCGTGGGCCCGCTGACCGACCCCACAGCCCACGGCGGCCGCGCGCAGGACGCGTTCCATCTCGTGCTGCCCTCGCTGCCCGGCTTCGGCTTCTCGGGCCAGCCCAAGGGCACCGGCTGGGACTCCAACCACATCGCGCGCGCGTGGGGCGTGCTGATGGCGCGCCTGGGCTACAAGCAGTTCGTCTCGCAGGGCGGCGACTGCGGCTCGGTCATCTCGCATCGCATGGCGATGCAGAAGGTGCCGGGCCTGATGGCGATCCACGTCAACATGCCGGGCACCGTGCCCGCCGAGATCGCCTCGATCCTCGCCGCGGGCGGCCCCGCGCCCGCCGGGCTGTCGACCAAGGAGCGCGCGGCCTTCGACAAGCTGGACGACTTCTACAGGAACAGCTCGGGCTACTCCGCGATGATGGTCACGCGGCCGCAGACGCTGGGCTACGCGCTGGCCGACTCGCCCGTGGGCCAGGCCGCATGGATCTACGACAAGTTCGCCACCTGGACCTACTCGGGCGGCGTGCCCGAACGGGTGCTTGCGCGCGACGAGATGCTCGACGACATCTCGCTTTACTGGCTGACCAACAGCGCGACCTCGGCCGCGCAGATCTACTGGGAAGACCATTCGAACAACTTCAACGCCGTCGACATCTCGCTGCCGGCTGCCGTGACGGTGTTTCCCGGCGAGATCTACCAGGCGCCGCGCAGTTGGGCCGACCGCGCGTACCACGACCTGATCTACTGGAACGAGGTCGACACCGGCGGTCATTTCGCCGCGTGGGAACAGCCGACGCTGTTCAGCCAGGAAGTGCGCGCGGCGTTCAGGTCGCTGCGCTGACCGGGGTTGCGTCATGCGACCACGAGCGGCAGCGTGAGCCGTGCCTCGAGCCCGCCGCAGCGACGGTTCTGCAGCTGCAGGTCGCCCTGCATCGAGCGGGCCAGGCGCCTGGCGATCGCGAGGCCGAGACCCGACCCGGTCTTGCCCTCGGAACCGCCCTGCCCTGCCCGGACCCATGGCGCGAAGACCGCCTCCATCTGTGCCGGCCGGATGCCCGGCCCCGAGTCGACCACGGCCAGCACGAGGCTCGTCGAATCGATGCGGGCGCAGACCCGCACGTCGCGGCCGTAGCGCAGCGCGTTGTCGATCAGGTTGGCGAGCACGCGGCGCAGTGCGAGGGGACAGGCCATCACCGGCTGCCCGATGCGGCCGTCGAGGACGATCGCCCGGCCGGCCTCGCGATAGTCGCGCATCATGCTGCCGAGCAGGCCGTCGGCATCGACGCGCTGCAGCGGCTCGGCCACGCTGCGCTGCATCCGTGCGCTGGCCACGCTGGCCTCGACCAGTTCGCGCATCTGGGCAAGGTCGCGCTCCATGGCTTCGCGCAGCGCATGGTCCTCCAGCATCTCGCAGCGCAGCCCCATGCGGGTCAGCGGCGTGCGCAGGTCGTGCGCATAGGCGGCCTGCACGTCCAGGTGCGCCACGTCGCGCTCGGCCTGGCGGCGGCGAAGGTTGTTGATCGCGCGCGCCAGCCGCACGATGGCGCGCGGGCCGCTTTCGACGAGCTCGGGCACGCCGGCGCCGCTGCCGCGGTGCTCAATGGCACGCGCCAGGCGCGCCGCACCCGCACGGTGGTCCATCGCCTCCAGCCAGAGGAAGACGGCAAGCAGCATGAGGCCGACGAGCACCGACACGCACACGATCCATCGCAGGCTGTCGTCGAGCGGGCAGCTCAGCGGCGACAGCGTCGCGGCATGGACGTTCTGCCCGAGCGTGGCCACCGCGATCGCGCGCGCCGCAACCAACGCCAGGCCCTGCGAACGGCGAGCGGGTTGTGCAGTTTTTGAAACAGCCCCGGCGCGCGCGTCGGATACGCACGCCGGATGGAAGGAACTGATGGATGCGCGGGACTTCTTCGTCATTGGTTTTCTCCTGCTGCCGGCGCACGGGCCGGCATGGGAGAGATGACATCACGCGAGGGGGAGCGCACACCATTGCATCAGCGTTTGTCGCACCCCTACGAAGGTTTACCCCTTCATGCGCCGGAGTAGCGCGAGGCCGGCTCGCCCCTCCTTGGCGCTTCAGTCCCGGCTCAGCGCGCGGCCGATCCAGGCCTCGAGTTCGGCGGCGTCGATCGGCTTCTCGATCAGGCAGAGGGCGGCGCTGGCCTGCACGCGCTCCCGCGTGCGGGCGTTGGCGAAGGCGCTGATGAAGATGACGGGCGGGCGCAGCCCCTCGCGTTCGAGGCGTTCGACCAGCGCGATGCCGTCCATGGCCGGCATCTGGATGTCGCAGACGAGGCAGCGCGTGCGCGCGGGAACGTCGGACGCAAGGAAGTCGATGGCCGACTCGAACGCGCGAGCCTCCCATCCGAACGAGCGAACGAGACTGCTCGTCGCGGCGCGAACGAAGGGATCGTCGTCGACGATGGAAACGAGTTCGATGGCTGCTGACAGGGACAAGGAGGAAGCCCGTTCTCTACCCCGGGGGTTTCCGGTGAAGGCACAGGAACATTCCCGCCCCTGCCCAGGATTGCAGGATACCGGCGCCGGCGCGCGGCGCCATCATCCATAGGTATGGCACCGCCTCAGCAGGCGCTCTCCACCACACCCAGCGCCTCCATCCTGCGCACCAGTTCGGCGACCGAGCGCGCGTTCATCTTGCGCATTGCCTGGCCCCGGTGGATCTTGGCGGTGATCTCGGCGATGCCCATGCGATCGGCGATCTGCTTGTTCATCAGGCCGCCGGCCACGTGCTGCACCACCTCGCACTCGCGCGGCGTGAGCGATTCCCAGCAGGCACGCGCCGCCTGCATCAGGCGCGCGCTCTCGAGGCGCCGCGCATCGCGGTCCAGCGCGGCGATCACCGCGTCGATCATGTCCTGGTCGCGGAAAGGCTTCGCCAGGAAATCCACGGCCCCGGCCTTCATCGCCTTCACGGTCATGGCGATGTCGCCGTGGCCGGTCATGAACACGATCGGCATGTGAGGCTCGCCGCGCTCCAGCAGGGCCTGCTGGAAGGAAAGGCCGCTCTGGCCGCGCAAGCGCACGTCCAGCACCAGGCAGGAGGGCTCGCCGGAGCGCGGTGCGGCGAGGAATTCCTCGGTCGTGGCGAAGGCGTGCACCGCCAGGTCGATGGAGCGCAGCAGGCTGCTCAGCGCATCGCGCACGAGTTCGTCGTCATCGACGATGAATACGCAACGAAGGGGTGCCTGAAGTGGATCGGAAGGACGCATGAAACGAAACGTTGGTGAGGGCATCGGGGTCGCCTGCCCTTTCATCGATGGCCTGGGCCCGGCCGCGGCAGGCTGAAGACGGCGCGCATGCCCGTGGGCTCGCGCTGCCGCAGCTCGAGCGTTCCGCCGTGCGCATCGAGGATCGACTTGCAGATGGCCAGCCCCATGCCCATGCCGTTGGACTTGGTGGTGAACAGCGGCTTGAGCAGATGCTCCGCCGCCCCGAGGACGACGCCCGGCCCGGCGTCTTCCACCACGATGCGCACATGCTCGTCGTCGTGCACGCAGGCCATCGACAACGGGCGCGGGCCGGGTGGGAGCGAAGCCATCGACTCGGCCCCGTTCATCAGCAGGTTGACCGCCACCTGCTGCAGCTGCACTCGGTCGCCGTGCACGGCCAGCGGCGCGTCCAGGCCCGTCGTCTCCAGCGTGACGCCCATGGTGTCCAGCGCCCCGGCGACCAGCGTCGCCGCCTCGCTCAGGGCCTCGCCGAGATCGAAGACTCCGAACTGCGGCTCCGCGTTGCGCGCCTTGGCGCGAAGGCCCTGGATGATGGTGCGGGCGCGCAATGCGCTCCTGCTGATGTGCGTGAGCATCTCGCGGGCCTCGCCGATGTCGGGCGGGCTGCGGTCGAGCCAGCGCAGCGCGGCGCTGGCCGAGGTGTCGACCGCGGCGATCGGCTGGCCGACCTCGTGCACGATGGAAGCCACCAGCTCGCCCATCGCCTTCAGGCGGGTCGCACGCTCGAGCTCTGCGAGCGTGCTGCGCAGCTGCTCCTCGGCCTGTGCGCGCTGCTGGTTCTGGTCGATCAGTTCCTCGTACAGCCGCGCGTTCTCCAGCGCGAAGGCCGCCTGCGAGGCGATCACCTCCAGCACCTCGGCCTTGGCGGGCGTGAACACGTGGGAGGCCAGGTTGTTCTCCAGGTAGAGCACGCCGACGAGCATGGCGTGCCGCATCAGCGGCACGCACAGGATCGAGCGCGGACGCCGGCGGCGGATGTAGTCGTCCTGCGCGAGCGACGCGCTCTCGCGCGCGTCGTCCACCACGATGTGCTGCTGGGTGCGCGCGACCGCCTGGACGATGGAGACCGGCAGCGTCCCGGCATCGAAGGCAACGCCACCCTGCGTGAGCGTGACGGCACCGTCGAGCACCCGCGCCTGGGCACGCACCTGCCACGCCTCGTGCCGGAACAGCGCCAGCGTGCCGGACTCGGCCCCGGCGTTCTCGAGCGCGGTGCGAAGCAGCGTCTCGACCAGGCGGACCGGCACGATCTCGCCGGCGAGCGCCGTCGAGATGCGCAGGACGGCCTGCGCATCGAGTCCCTGCATCCGACGCGTGTTCGGCACCGGGTCCTCGATCTCGAAGAGCCCCGGGTGGGAGGCCTGCAGCTGGCGCACCTTGGCCGTGGCACCCCAGCGCTGCCACGCGCCGCGTGCGTGGCGCAGGTTGCCGTGGGCCGACAGGTCGTCGCCGCGCCCGGCATGAAAGGCCGCGGCATGCTCGGCCGCCAGGGCCTCGACCTGCGTGAAGCCGTGGCGCCGCGCATGCGACACCGCCCGCGCATAGGCCTCCACCGCCGCGAGCGGATCGCCGTCGATGCGGCACATCTCCGCGCGCACCAGCTGGAAGCGGGCCAGGAAGTTGGCCGGGCAGGCCTGGCTCCAGGCCTGGAGCTGCTTCACGTCCCGCTGCAGCGCGGCCTGCTGCGACGCATCGCGCGCCGGGAGCGCGAGCAAGGCGAGCGCGCCGTAGAACGGCAGGTCGCCGCTCTCGGCGAAGGTGCGACCCGAGGCCGCGCAGGCTTCTGCCCGGTGGCGTGCCTCGATCGCCTCGGCGAGCCTGCCGCCGAGGAGCGCGGCCTGCAGCCTGTAGACCCAGTAGGCGAAGTCGACGAGCGTTGCGGGCTGGTCTTCCCGCGGCGGGCTGGGCTGTTCTTCGCGATCGCCGATGGTCCCGTCCTGCAGCTGCGCCAGCAGCACCTTCTGGGCCAGCAGCGCCTCGATCACGAGCTGGAAATTCGCGTCGCGTGCAACGGCCAGCCCGCGCTCGACCGTGTCCCGCACGTCGCCGAGGTATTCGCCGGCGAAGAGCATGCCCGTGGCCTGGTTGCGCCCGCAGTAGATCGCGAAGGTGTGGTCGCCGCTCGCCACGGCCACGTCGTAGGCGCGCCGGATGTAGTCGCGCGCCGCGCGCGCCGGCTGTGTCCATGGAACCACCATGGTGCCGAAGGTCATGTAGACCCGGCCTCGGTACTGGGCGAGCCCGCGCTCGTCGACCAGGTGCAGCGCGAGCGCGCCGAACTCCCGCGCGGCGGCGTAGTTGCCGTAGCGCACGCCGAAGACCTGCGTCATGCAGACGTAGCCGTCCGCCGAAGCGTCGGAGTGGCCTTGCGTGATGTTGAGGCCGATCATGCGCAGCAGGATCAGGTCGACCAAGTTCTGGTCGGTGTACAGCGCCGGCGGAATGAGGTCCGCGAAGATGTCGGTGATCGCACGGCGCAACGGGTCGGCCACGACGGGCAGCTGGCGCAGGGCCCCGATGCCGTGCCGGTCGATCCATTCCTGCAGCACCGCGTGCTCGCGGTCGACCGCCGCGGCATCGGGCCGCCTCGGCATGACGATGCCGGACTTGCGCAGGAAGGCCAGCCCCACGTCCAGCGCCCGGTCGAAGTTGCCGAGCGTGGTGTACAGCGCCGCGCGCAGGCGCGCGAGATCGGCCCCGAAGATGCCGTCCCCCGCGACCTCCTCCAGCGCCGACAGGCGGCCCTCCGCGGCCTCCAGCGCCCCGGTCATGAACTCGGCCTCGCCGCAGAGTGCGCGCGCGTGCAGGCCGTCTTCGCTGGTGTCGGCTTCGCCCAGGAAGGCGAGCGCGGCGCGGAAGAAGCCGAGCGCCGAATGGTGGGCGGTCGCGGCCTTCGCCTGCCGGCCGGCCTCCAGGTTGAGCCGTGCGAAGTCGCGTCGCTCCTGCGGTGCCTCGACAGCCGGGCGCGCGAGGCCGGCCTGCGCTGCGAGCGAGAACACCCGCGCGGAGTCGGACGCATGCCGCAGCTGGCGGCGCACGATCTGCAGATGCATGCGCGGCCGCTCCCCGGGCGGGATCGAGGCGTAGGCGGCTTCGCGGATGCGGTCGTGCCAGAAGCTCCAGTCCTCACCGTCGCGCTGGATGCTGCCTGCCTCACGCGCACTGTCGAGTGCAGCCTGCAGGCGCCTGTCCGCATCGGTTCCGGGCTGCACGTCCATCGCCAGCGCGAGCTCCTCGCCCGAAGTCCGGTGACCGAGGCATGCCATCACGCGCAGGACCTCCTGCGTCGCCGCGGGCAGCTGTTCGAAGCGGCGCGCCATCAGGTCGCCGACGGTATCGGCGCCGGGGTGGGACGCGAGCTGTTCGAGGCTCCAGCGCCACGAGGCGGTCTCCGCGTCGTAGGCAAGCAGGCCATCGTCAGCCAGCAGATGGAGCAGGTGCCGGGCGAAGAGCGGATTCCGCTCGGTCTTCCGGCCGATGAGGTCGGCCAGTTCGCCGACGACGCTCGCGTCCTGCTGCAGCGTGAGCGCGATCATTTCGCGCAAGGCGCCCTCGTCCAATGGACCGAGCTCGATGCGCACGGCTTGCGGCACCTCCGCGAGCCGGCCCGCGCGCAGCGGATGAGCCGCATCCACCTCGTTGTCGCGGAAGGTTCCTATGAGCAACAGCGCGGCATCGTCGTGCTGGTACAGCAGGCGCTCGAGCACCTGCAGGGTTTCGACGTCGGCCCACTGCAGGTCGTCGAGCAGCATCACGAGCGGACGCGTGGGCGCGGCGAAGCATGCGATCAGCCGCGCCATGCCCTGCAGGACGCGCTCGCGCTCGAGCGCGGGGGCCGCGTCGGGGGGAGCGGGCACGGGCTGCCCGGAAGGCGCGCCGAGGATGACGCCGAGCGCAGGCAGCAGGCCCGCCAGGGTCCGCTCCATCGGCTTCGCGGCGGCGGCGATGCGATTGCGCCAGACCGCGAACTCTTCGTTCGCGCAGCCGATCACGTGCTGCAGCAGCGGATCGAGCGCCTCCACCAGCAGCGCATACGGCTTGCCGCGGCGCCCCTGCTCGCTCTTGGCCGCGGCCAGCAGCGGCGCGCCCGGGCGCTGCATGCGGGCCACCGCCTCGCGCAGGAGCGTCGACTTGCCGATGCCCGACGGGCCCGAGACCCAGGCCGCGCGCGAACGGGCGCTGTCCGCGACCTCGCGGTAGAGCGCGAGCAATGCCTGCAGCTCGGCGTCGCGTCCCAGCACGAGGCCCGTGCCGCCGGGCTTGCGCAGGGCCGAATGGGCATCGAGCGCAAAACGGGGAATGCGCCCGTGCTGGCGCAGCAGGGTCTCGCAACGCCGCAGGTCCGCCAGCACGCCGGCAGCGTCCGCGTACCGGTGCTCCGGCGTCTTCTCGAGCAGCTTCATGACCAGCAGCGAGAGTTGCTCCGGAAGCCCCGGCACCAGCTCGGCGGGCGCACGGGCGACGCGGGTCGCATGCGCGTGCACGCGCGCGGCGGCGTCGGCGCCCTCGAAAGGAAGCCTGCCGGTCATCGACTCGTAGAAGATGCAGCCGAGCGCGTTGAGGTCGGCCCGCGCATCCACGCGCAGGTTCATGCGCGCGCCCAGCTCCGGCGCCATGTAGTTAAAGCTGTCCTCGTCCCAGGAGAGCTGGTCGTCGCCTGCGACCTTGTCCTCGCCGCCGAAGGTGGCTGCCTGGCCGAAGCCGGTGAGGCAGGCCCGGCCGTCTTCGCAGAGCAGCATGCGGTCGGGCGTGAGCGCGCGATGCAGCACGCCGGCCGCATGCATCGCGCCCACGGCGGCGGTGAGGCGCAGCGCGAACGCGACGAAAGCGCCCGCATCGGTACACGGTGCGCCGCTGCGGGGAAGCGGCTCGCCGCCGGGGTCCTTCAGGATCAGCAGGAAGCTCTCTCCATGGGGCACCAGCGCGACCGGCACCGCGGCCCATTCGTCGCGAAGCACGTGGCGCAACGAGTACTCCCGCTGAAGCAGCGCGGCAGTGGCCGGCGTGGTCTGGCCGCGCCCGGCCACGAGCGAGGAGGCCACGCCGTGCGCCCGTGCGCGCTCCAGGCGCGGCGTGCCTGCGCCCAGCTCGCGAAAGTCCCGGTATCGCACCGACGAGGTCCCGTGCTGCGCGACAACGGGAGCATCCGGCAGGACTGCTTCTGCGTCTTCTTGTCCGGGGGGTTCCTGATGTTGCATGGGCATGGATGTGGGCCTCTGCGGCCGGCCGGGCCGCGAAATGCGTGGGCGCGAGCGGAGCCCGCCGTTGTTCTTGTTTCTCCCCGTCTTCGGGCGCACTCGGGCGCATACGGGGTGCACTCGGGTACGGATGCCATTGGAACTCCGCCGATCGCGAGATTGGCGCTGCGGTCGTTGGCTGGTGTTAGGCGTTGTTAGGCGCGGGCATGCGCCGCGGCGGTTTCGGCCGGTCCGCTTGAAAAGTAATGTCACCGCACGCCCCTCGGACACACAGGCATACAGACCGGGCCGGACTTGCTTCGCATCGCCCATAGATTCAGCGCCATCGACCCGGGTCGATCCTGTTTCCACAAGTCCAACCAAGGAAGAATCGTCATGAAGAAGTTCTCTCGCCGCCTCGCCGCGACCCTGATGGCCCATGCGCTCGGCCTGGCCGCGCTGGCGCCCCTGCACTCGTTCGCGCAGCCGGCGGACCCCGCCTCGTCAGCCAAGCCCACGATCGTGCTCGTGCATGGCGCCTTCGCCGATTCGTCGAGCTGGGACGGCGTGGTGCAGCGCCTGCAGGCACGGCACTATTCCGTGATCTCCGCCGCGAACCCGCTGCGCGGACCATCGTTCGATGCGGCGTATGTCGCCGGCATCGTCGATGCGGTGAAGGGGCCCGTGGTGCTCGTCGGGCACTCGTACGGCGGCTCGGTCATCTCTGCAGCCGCGAACGGCAAGCCGAACGTGAAGGCGCTGGTCTACGTGGCAGCCTTCGCGCCAGAGGCCGGCGAAACGGCGCTCGGCCTCACGGGCAAGTTCCCGGGCAGCACGCTCGGCCCCACGCTGGCGCCGGCGGTGCCTCTCGCCGATGGCGGCAAGGACCTGTACATCCAGCAGGACAAGTTTCCCGCGCAGTTCGCGGCCGACGTTCCGCTCGCCAAGGCGCGCCTGATGGCCGTGGGGCAGCGGCCCATCGCCGAGGCGGCGCTGAACGAGGCGGCGCAGGCTCCGGCATGGAAGTCGGTGCCGTCATGGTTCGTCTACGGCGATCGCGACAAGAACATCCCGCCGCAAGCCATGGCCTTCATGGCGCAGCGCGCGAATGCTCAGAAGACGGTGGTGGTCAAGGGCGCATCGCACGTCGTGATGACCTCCCAGCCCGAGGCGGTCACCAGGGTGATCGTCGAGGCGGCCGGGCACTGAGCATCTGCGCCCGCCCGGTTTCAGGGGCCTACTGCGGCAACTCTCCGGCCGGGCGCTCCAGCCACTTCATGGACAGCCGGTCGAGCTCGCCGCTCTTCTTCGCCTCGTCGATGATGGCGTTGACCCTCTGCCTCAACGCGTCTTCGCCCTTGGTCACGCCGATGTAGTTCGGGCTTTCCTTGAGCAGCAGCTTGTACGTGGTGCCCAGCGCGGGGTTGCTGACCATGATGGTGTTCGCGACCGACGCGCCCGTGGCGATCAGCTGCGCCTGCCCGGAAACGAACGCCGCGACGGTGCGAGTGTTGTCGTCGAAGCGCCTGACGTCGACTCCCGGGGGCGCGACCTTGTTGAGCTCCTGGTCCTCGACCGAGCCGCGCGTGACCGCGATCGACTTGCCCGACAGGTCCGCGAAGCTCCTGATGTTCAGGCTCTTCGCGCCGAAGATGGCCTGGTAGAACGGCGAGTACGCGGCGGTGAAGTCGATCTGCTTCTCGCGGTCAGGGTTCTTGCCCAGGGTGGCGATCACCAGCGCGGCCTTTCTCTTCTGCAGGGTCGGGATGCGGTTGGCGCTGGTCACGGGAATCAGGTCGACCTCCACGCCGAGCTTGCTGCCGATGTAGTTGGCCATGTCGATGTCCAGGCCGTGCATCTTGAAGTCGCGGTCCATCGAGCCGTAGGGCGGGAAATCGGGGGGAACCGCGATGGCGATCTTCCGGTTCTTCAGGATGGTGTCCAGCGCGCTTTGCGCATGGACCGCACCGGTTGCCATGAGGGCGCCGAGAGCCAGCCCCAGAACGAATTGCAGTCTGCCGAGTTTCATGATGCCTGAACGATGACGAGTGGTTGTGGGTTTGATGTCGAGCGCTCGGCCGGGGCCGGCCGCGCAGGCCACGAGCCGCACGAACCGTGCCAGTGGTATACAAGACTCGTGCACCGCAGGAGAAGGACAAACGTGGTGCGCAATTCGCGAACCAGCCCCCGATTCAGGGAGCGGAGCCCCACATTGGGGACTTCGCGCATCCCATGTTCTGGCGATGAAGACATGCGGCAAACCCGTAGGCTCGGGACTGCACGGAGCGCGTTGTTTTCAGTGAAGCCCCAGACCCTCATCACCATCCGAACCATGATCGAGACAGAGACGCTGCCCGATGAAGAACTGGGTGCTCAGGCCACGGAGTGGCGTCGGCGGGCGTTGCAAGGCGAACTGCACGCCCGCGGCATCGCCCATCAGCTGGAGGCCGAACTGCGCCGGCGCGCCGGCGTCCACCGTCCCGGCTACGACACGCTCGACTTGCGGTCGCTTGAGCACCGGCAGGGAAAGCGGCCCTGGTGGAAGCCCTGGTGACCGTGCTTCCGCTCAGGCGCCGAACCACTTGTTGTTCATCGCCTGATGGAGACCATCCGATGCGCCGTCGCCCACCCACGCCACGCAGCCATCGGGCCTGACCGGCACCGCGGTCGGCGCGGCGACCGTTCCCGGCGCGGGCAGCTCCCACTGACCGTCACGCAGCTCACCTTCGGCACCTCGCCCTCGGTGCTGCCCATGGCCAAGGTCTCATCTCTTTTTCCTCCGGTTGAGGACGGCAGGAGCCTGCGTGTCCCCGGACTCCGGTCGCGTCGGACAAAGCTGGTGCGCCTCGTATTCCGTCCCCGACAGGTGGCGGGGCGTGCTGCCGCCCGAGGCTGGCCCGTTGACCCGCGTCAATGCGCAGTCCGTAGCACGAACCTACTATCGGCCGCCATCGACGCGCCATCGATCGCACGGGACTGGTGCACCAGACTGGATCAATGTAATAATTTAGTTACAAAATTCACAACCACCCTCCTCCGAAGAAAGCCCCGCCATGCAACGCCTGCCCCTTCATCCTTCGCTTCGCACCACCGTCCGCGTCGCCGCGGGCGCGCTTCTCGCGGCGAGCGCCTCGGCGCACGCCTTCGTGATCGGCGTCAGCGAAGGCGTGAGCTACGACGTGTCCGACGCGCAGATCACCGCCCGCTTCGAGCCCATCGCCGAGGTGCTCTCCAAGGCGCTCAAGCAGCCGGTGACGGTCAAGGTGCTCAACTCGTACAACGGCGCGCGCGAGGCGCTGAAGCAGCAGCAGGTCGACCTTGCCTTCGTGCATCCCTCGCACGTGGCGCTCGGCGCCATCAAGAGCGGGCAATACAAGGCCTTCGCCTGGACCACCGGCTACACCGACTACAAGGTGTCGTTCCTGTGCAAGGAGCAGCAGCCGATCTCCGACTGGAAGAGCGTGGCCGGCAAGCAGCTGGTGATGCCCGACGCGGACTCCATCACCTCCGTCATCACGCGAGCCATGCTGCGCGAGCAGGGCCTGCAGGGCGCGACGGCCGTGAAGGTGACGAACACGCGCTTCCAGGAGGCGGTGCCCTTCTACGTGCAGAACGGCTTCGCGGCCTACGGCGCGACCGCCGCCTCGAGCGTGGTCAAGACCTGGAAGGACGGCGGCGGCAAGATCTGCGCGGAATCGCGTGCGGTGCCGATCAAGCAATGGCTCGCGTCCAGCAAGCTCGACGCGGCCACGGTGAGCGCGGCGCGCGACGCGCTGCTGGGCCTGGCGCAGACCGACGCGGGCAAGCGCGCGCTGGCGGCATCGAGCTACGTGGGCTTCGTCAAGCCCTCGGCCGACGTCGAAGCCTCGCTGATGAACTGGCTCGGGATCTGATTGGGGCAAGACCGCACGCGCACGCCCGGGTGACGGCCCGGGCAGAATCCTGCGCTTGCAGTTTGCCTCTCAAGGACCCTTTCATGACCGACCTCTCGAGCTTCCCCATCACGAAGAAGTGGCCCGCGCAGCACCCCGACCGGCTGCAGCTGTACTCGCTGCCCACGCCCAACGGCGTGAAGGTGTCGATCATGCTGGAGGAAACCGGCCTGCCCTACGAGCCGCATCTCGTGAGCTTCGAGACCAACGACCAGATGTCGCCGGAATTCCTGTCGCTCAATCCGAACAACAAGATCCCGGCCATCCTCGACCCCGACGGCCCCGGCGGCAAGCCGCTGGCACTCTTCGAGTCGGGTGCGATCCTCGTGTACCTGGCCGAGAAGACCGGCAAGCTCATTCCGCAGGACGCCGCCGGCCGCTACGAGACCCTGCAGTGGGTGATGTTCCAGATGGGCGGCATCGGACCGATGTTCGGCCAGCTCGGCTTCTTCAACAAGTTCGCCGGCAAGGACTATGAAGACAAGCGCCCGCGCGACCGCTACGTGAACGAGTCGAAGCGCCTGCTGGGCGTGCTCGACAAGCGGCTCGCCGGCCGCGCATGGATCATGGGCGACAGCTACACCATCGCCGACATCGCCACCTTCCCCTGGGTGCGCAACCTGATCGGCTTCTACGAGGCGGGCGATCTGGTCGGCTTCAAGGACTTCCCGAACGTCGCGCGCGCGCTCGAGGCCTTCGTGGCGCGCCCCGCCGTCGTGGCGGGGCTGGGCATTCCGAAGCGCGGCTGAGCGGCCTCAGTTGCTGCTGCCGGACAGATCCATCAGCATGCGCGAGAGCAGGTAGAGCCGCGGCACCACGCTCTCGACTTCCGCGTATTCCTCCGGCGTGTGGATGCCGCCACCCACGATGCCGAAGCCGTCGAGCACCGGCACGCCGACGCCCGCCACAAGGCTCGCGTCGGCCGCACCGCCGCTGCTCTCGATGGTGAGCTTCTTGCCGATCTCGGCGTAGATGCCTTCGGCCATGGTCACCAGCTTGTCGGACGCGGGCGAGCGCGGCATCGGCGGCAGGCCGCGGATCAGGCGCACGCGCACCTCGGTCTCCGGAATGAGCTTGTTCTGCGAGATGCGGACCAGGTCCTTCTCCACGCGGTCGAGTTCCTCGGGCGTGGCGGCGCGCACGTCGCCCTTGGCGCTGGCCGTCGCGGGGATCACGTTGGTCGGGCCATTGGCCGTGAGCACCGTGAAGTTGACGGTGGTCTTCTTCGCCGCGTCGGCAGTCTTCGACAGCTGCAGCACCTGGTGCGCCACTTCCATCGCCGCGTTGCGGCCCGCCTCGGGCGCCACGCCCGCGTGGGCGGCAAGCCCCTTCACCTCGACGAGCGCGGTGGCCGAGCCCTTGCGCTCGACCACGAGGCCGTCGGCCGGGCGGCCCGGCTCCAGGTTCAGCGCCACGTCGTGCTGCTTGGCCACGCGCTCGATGAGCGCGCTGGTGCCCACGGAGCCGGTCTCCTCGTTGGTGTCGAGCAGGAAGGTGATCTGTCCATAGTCCTTGAAGCCGATCTGCTGCAGGATCTTCAGCGCGTAGAGGCCCGCCACCACGCCGCCCTTGTCGTCCATCACGCCGGGGCCGTAGGCTCGGCCGTCCTTGATGTAGAAGGGCTTGGCCGCGGCCGTGCCTTCCTTGAAGACGGTGTCCATGTGCGCGAGGATCAGGATCTTCTTCTTGCCCTGGCCCGTCAGCGTGGCCACCACGTTGGTGCCGGGATGCGGATCGGCCGGAAAGGTCTCGATGCGCGCGCCGAGCTTGCGCAGCTCTTCCACTGCCAGCTCGCGCACCTTGGCCAGGCCCGCGGTGTCGGCCGATCCCGAATCGATGTTGACCATCGTCTCCAGCATCTTCAGCGCGCCGTCCTTGCTCTGCGTGGCCGCATCGAGCACGCCCTGGTGCGGCTTCTGGGCCATCGCGCTGCCGGCGAGGAACGCGCATGCGAGCGCGGCGCACTGGGCGACGACGAGCATGCGGCGGCGGGCGGGTGCCGCGGATTTCATGGCCGAAGGAGCCGGGAAGGGAGCCGGGGAAAGATGGCGCGAGTGAGTCGTCATGTTGTCCGTTCTGTTGATGGAAAGCCGGGAGAGGCGCGGCAGGCTACCACCCGCCTCGCGAACGGATCAAGCTCGCGGCGCGGGTGCTGCCGCCCGCACTCTACATACGGCGCAGGCACCTCAGCCGGGAAAGTCTTCCCCGCGCAGCTCGATCGGCTGGCCGTGCGGCGTGCGACCGGCCGCGTGCTCCCAGGCATGACGGTAGCGGGCGAGCTCGTCGCCTGAGCTGGCGCCCTTGCGGGCCACCAGGCCTTCGAGAGCGGCGAGCCAATGGCGGTAGTAGGTGGTGCCGTTGTCGGGATCGCCCGCTGCCTGCGCAGTTGCGATCTGCACGGCCAGCGCCTCGGCCCATTCCGGCCAGGTGAAGAGGCCGCGCTCGTGCAGCGCCAGCGTCATCGCGAAGGCCTGCGCTTCCCAGGGGGCGTTGAAGACGGGGCCGTCGGCGTCGCGAGGCATGCCGGGCGAAAGAGGCATGCCGCTCATGCCACCGCCTCCAGATAGCTTTCCCACGCATCGACCGACACCGAGAGGTTCTGGCGCGGCGCATCGTCGCCCCACAGCTCGGCTTCGTCGAACTCCACCGTGTAGAGCCACTGCGGCTGCTCGCCGAGCCCCTGCGCGTTCGTGTCGGCGAACACGTGCGCGCCGTGCACGTGGACGACGGTGCCGCGCTTGCCCTGCACATAGCCCGGCAGCCGCGTGTGGTGGTCGACCTTGCCCAGGTGCATGCGCACCGGCTGTCCCGGTGCGAAGCGTGCCGGGGCCGGCGCCGGTCGTTCGGTGGGCGAGCCCTTGGCGAGGACGGCGGGCACATTGGCCGCCTGCAGCACGCGGGCCACGGGCGCGGCCGCGTGGCGCATCTCCCCGCTCTCGATCTCGTCCGGAAAGACCTGTCCGCGCTGCAGCATCAACTGCTCCAGCGCGGCGAGCCATATCTGGTAGTAGCTCAGTTCGCGATAGTCCGGCAGCGTCTCGCGCACGGCACGGCTCGCGTCGATGTTCCACGAGCCCGTCGCGCCCATGGCCAGCACCAGCGCCAGCGCGCGCGGCTCCCAGTCGGCGTGGAAGAGTTCGCCTTCGGCTTCGGGCACCACCTTGCCGAAGCCCGGCTGTCCGCCGAGGTCGGCCTTCGTCACGTAGCTCATGCGGCGCTCCCCGATTCGGCAGGCGCGCCGGCCAGCCGAGTGCCGATCATCGAATCGCGCGAGACCAGCGCGGCAAGCTCTTCTTCGCCCAGGCCTTCGGTGCCGGCGGGTCGCTGCGGAATGACGAGGTAGCGCACCTCGGCGGTCGAATCCCACACGCGGATGCGCCTGCTCTCGGGCAGCGCGGTGCCGAAGTCGGCGAGCACGCCGCGCGGATCCCTCACCACGCGCGAGCGGTACGGCGCGCTCTTGTACCAGGTGGGCGGCAGGCCCAGCACCGGCCACGGGTAGCAGCTGCACAGCGTGCAGACCACCATGTGATGCAGCTCGTCGGTGTTCTCCACCGCCACCATGTGCTCGCCCTGCCTGCCCGTGTAGCCGAGCGAGGCGATCGCCGCGGTGGCGTCGGCCAGCAGCCACTGCCTGAAGGCCGGATCGACCCAGGCCCTCGCCACCACCCGCGCACCGTTGCGCGGGCCGACGCGGGTCTGGTAGGTGTCGATCAGCGCGTCGAGCGCGGCGGGGTCGATGTAGCCCTTCTGCGCGAGCACGCTCTCGAGCGCGCGAACGCGCAGGTCCATCTCGCCGAGTTCGCTGTGTTCGTGGCCGTGGTCGTGGTCGTGATGCTGGTGGTCGTCGTGGGGGTGGTTCGGGCTCATCCGGGCGATGCTACGCCCGGGCACTTAAAATTCGAAGCCTCCCGCCAGATCCCCCCGGAAGCCCCTCCCCCATGACCTCCACGCCCGCCCGCCCCGTCCGCTCCCAGTACGAAGATTTCATGCGCCATGTCGACACCCATGGCGTCTTCAAGAGCGACCGCACGGGCACGGGCACCAAGAGCGTGTTCGGCCACCAGATGCGCTTCGACCTGAACGAGGGCTTTCCGCTGGTCACCACGAAGAAGGTGCACCTGAAGTCCATCATCCAGGAACTGCTGTGGTTCCTCACCGGATCGAGCAACAACAACTGGCTCAAGGAGCGCGGCGTCACCATCTGGGACGAATGGGCGCGCGAGGACGGCGACCTGGGCCCGGTGTACGGCGTTCAATGGCGCAGCTGGCCCACGCCTGAGGGCGGCCACATCGACCAGATCGCCGAAGTCATCAAGACGCTGAAGACCAACCCCGATTCGCGCCGCATCATCGTGAGCGCGTGGAACGTGGCCGAACTCTCGAAGATGGCGCTCATGCCCTGTCACGCCTTCTTCCAGTTCTACGTGGCGCCGCCTCAGGCCGAGGGCGAACGCGGCAAGCTCAGCTGCCAGCTCTACCAGCGCAGCGCAGACATCTTCCTTGGCGTGCCCTTCAACATCGCGAGCTACGCGCTGCTCACGCACATGATCGCGCAGCAGTGCGACCTCGACGTGGGCGACTTCATCTGGACCGGCGGCGACTGCCACATCTACAGCAATCACGCAGAGCAGGTGGCGCTGCAGCTCAGCCGCACGCCCTACCCCTACCCCACGCTGAACATCAAGCGCAAGCCGGCGTCCATCTTCGACTACCAGTACGAGGACTTCGAGGTGCTCGACTACCGGCACCACGAAGCCATCAAGGCACCGGTGGCGGTGTGAGCGGCGCGAGTGGAATGAGCAAGCCCCGCATCAACCTCATCTTCGCCCGCGCCGCCAACGGCGTGATCGGCGTGAACAACACCATTCCCTGGCACATCCCGGAGGACATGGCGCACTTCAAACAGCAGACCGCGGGTGCGCCGGTGATCATGGGCCGCAAGACCTGGGACTCGCTGCCGCCGCGCTTCCGCCCGCTGCCGGGCCGGCGCAACATCGTCGTCACGCGGCAGGCCGGCTGGCAGGCCGAGGGCGCGCATCGCGCGGGCAGCCTGCAGGAGGCGCTGTCGCTGTGCGAATCGCCGGAGGTCGACACCGCCTGGGTAATCGGCGGCGCGCAGATCTACGCCGAGGCCGAGCCGCTCGCGCAGCGCGCGGTGGTGACCGAGGTCGCGCGCGACTACGAAGGCGATGCCTACGCACCGGAACTCGATGCCGCCTCCTGGCGCGAGACGCAGCGCGAATCGCATGTCTCGGCCAAGGAAGGCCTGGGCTTCAGCTTCGTGACCTACGAGCGCGTCGCCCCCGCGACGAAGTGAAGCGATGAACGGCCCCGCTGCGCACCGGCCGACCCTGCCCGGCCCGCGGCGCCGTTCGGTGTTGGCGGGCGCGGCACTGCTCGCGGGACTCGCGCCGATGCGGGCGCTGCAGGCCGCGGAGCCTCTGGAGCCCGACGAAGAGGCACTCTTCATGACGGGCATCGCGCGCCCCACGATCGATGGCCGGCTCGAAGTCGACATCCACGCCTGGATCTTCGAGCGCGAACGCCGCTGGGGCCTCGACACTGCCCTCGCGCGCTATCTCGGCCTGAGCCTGAAGAAGCTCTCTCCCGCCGCGCGCCTGCGCTTCAGCCAGCGCACGGCGCTGTTCCATGCGGAGTCGGAAGAAGACAAGGTGATCGACGTCGCCTTCGACAACAGTTCCGATCGCGTGACGATGCCCGCCTCGGGCAAGGACGGCCGCACCAACCTCCGCATCGTGATCGACGTGCCGCGCGCACCGTTGCTGCCCACCTCGCCCTCGCCGCGCGAGTGGGTGCAGTTCCATGGCGTGACGGGCCCGGGCGAGCTGCTGCACCGCTTCAGGGGCCAGGCGCTCGTCGTGCCCGCGCAGGGCGTATCGGTCATCTCGGACATCGACGACACCATCAAGCGCACACAGGTGCGCGACCGGCGCGAGATGCTGCTCAACACCTTCGCGCGCCGCTTCGAGGCGGCACCGCGCATGGCGGGCTGGTACCGCGAACTCGCGAAGACACCCGACACGCGCTTTCACTATCTCTCGGCGAGCCCCATACAGCTGTACCCCGCGCTCTCGGATTTCATCCGCGCCTCGGACTTTCCCGCGGGCAGCATGCACCTGCGCGAGAGCACGACCTGGCGCACGCTGATTCCCGGCGAGGACGATTCGCGCGGGCACAAGCTCGGCGTGATCGAGCGGCTGCTCGCCGAATTTCCGCAGCGGCGCTTCGTGCTGGTGGGCGATTCGGGCGAGGCCGATCCCGAGATCTACGCGCAAACGTTTCGCTCGCATCCGCAGCGCATCGACAGCATCGTGATACGCGACGTGACCGGCGAGAGCCGCACCTCCGATCGCTATCGCGCGACCTTCGAAGACATCGATCCGGTCCGGTGGCATGTCGTGATGCCCGACACCACCGCGTGGCCCGTCCAGGCCGTCAGCTAGCGGCGCGACGACGCGAAAAACTGGTCAGCCCACAGGCAGGTTGCCGGAAACAAACTGGCACCTTCGTCGCCTCCACGGCGCGAAAGGAACACTTCGGTACACGCGAAGAAAGGCACGCGCAGCGCAGGGTTTAGACAACGCTAATTGTTTGTGCGCACAATGTCCGCAACGCCCTCAACCAAAAGGAGACGGCTCATGTCCATGGAATTTCTTCGGGCTATCGCCGAGCAGAAATTGCCATATGTCATCCACACGCCGGCGGACATCGACAGGGTCCGCGTGCTGCGTGCGGCGGAGTTGGTGACGGCCTTCATCCCGCCTTCGGATCGCGCCCCCGACGTGCGCGCGATTCAACAGCTCGCCCAGGTCGAGTCGATCACGGCCAAGGGCAGGCTGGCGCTCAACAAGGCCACCTCGGCATTCATCGAGCTCTAGGCAAACGCGGAAAGCGCCGCGGCGTTTTCCTCCGCGCAAGCCTCCTCTTTCATGCCGCCGCCATGGCTGCGGCGCCTCCATTCCGGCTGTTACAAATAGCCCTCTTTTTTCGCGTGCACTGACCGGCTCGCGAACACTCCACGCCCCTCCTCTCATGCCATCCGCGCGGCCGGATGCGCCTGCTCGCGCGCCGATTCGGTAGCACGCCGGCCATTTGCATGTCAATTACGTGACGAAACCCTCAAAAGAGGAGTTTTTGGGTACGCAATCTCTTGCTTTTTCATCGACTGCTAACCGTGACATGGGGTACCTACCCAATTCTGGGGATTGTTAGCAGATATCTCGATTTGTATCTTTCGTGCCGTCTTTGATGCATTGCCGGGACTGCAACGGCAACGGACCGCGCGCCGCCCGACCAGGCGACGGGCGTCGAAAACCGCAACGAGTGTTCTTGTCACATCAACCTTTTCTGAGAGCGAAAAATGTCGAATAGCCTGCAAAAATGGGTTGGACGCAATCGTCCGCCGCGCGTCCAGATCACCTACGACGTCGAGATCGGCGACGCAGTCGAGAAGAAGGAGCTGCCGCTGGTGGTGGGCCTGCTGGCCGACCTGTCCGGCCAGCCCGAGCAGCCGCTGCCGAAGCTCAAGGAGCGCCGCTTCGTCGAGATCGACCGCGACAACTTCGACGGCGTGCTCGGCAACATCTCGCCGCGCCTCGACCTCTCCGTGCCCGACACCATGAAGGGCGACGGCAACCTGAAGATCGAGCTGAACTTCAAGGAGTTCGCCGACTTCCATCCCGAAGCCATCGTGAGCCAGGTGCCCCGCCTGGCCAAGCTGCTCGAGGCACGCCAGCAGCTGCGCGACCTGCTCGCCAAGCTCGACGGCAACGACGAACTCGACGGCCTGCTCGAGCGCGTGGTCCAGAACAGCGAAGACCTGAAGGCGGTCCAGAGCCAGGCCAGGGCCGAAGCCGGCGCCGCTTCGACGCAAGCCGCCGCGGCAGCGCCCGAAGCCGCGCAGACCCAATCGTCCCCCGAAGCCGAAGCACCGGCAGCGTGATCAACCACGCCGGCGCCGCGCCTGCGCGCGACCCGGCACTTCATGAATGGTGATAGAGATGGCCAACAAATCCAAGGCAGCCGAAGCCGGCAGCGCAGCAACCACCGTCACGACCAGTGACCTGAGCCTGCTCGACAAGATCGTCTACGAAGGCAACATGACGACGGAGCCCTCGCAGGGCGCCTACGCGAAGAAGCTGATCGGCCAGCTGGCTTCGCAGATCCTCGACGAAGGCATGAAGACCAGCCCCGACAAGGGCGTGGTCACGCTGATCAACGAGCGCGTCGCCGAAATCGACCGCCTGCTGACCGACCAGCTCAACGCGATCCTGCACGCCGCCGAGTTCCAGGCCCTCGAAGCCTCGTGGCGCGGCCTGCACGACCTGGTGTTCGGCACCGAGACCGGCAGCAACCTGAAGCTGCGCCTGCTCAACGTGAGCAAGAAGGACCTGCTGAAGGACCTGGAGACCGCCGTCGACCACGACACCAGCGTGCTCTTCAAGAAGATCTACGAAGAGGAATACGGCACCTACGGCGGCCACCCCTACTCGCTGCTGATCGGCGACTACTACTTCGGCCGCCACCCGCAGGACATCGCACTGCTGGAGCGCATCTCCCGCGTGGCCGCCGCCGCGCACGCGCCCTTCATCGCCGCGGCCGCTCCCGCCCTGTTCGACTTCAAGTCGTTCACCGAGCTGGGCATTCCGCGCGACCTGTCCAAGACCTTCGAGAGCGCCGAGCTCGCCTCGTGGCGCGGCTTCCGCGAATCGGAAGACTCGCGCTACGTGTCGCTGGTGCTGCCCAGCTACGCGGCCCGCCTGCCCTACGGCGCCAAGACCATTCCCGTGGAGAACTTCAACTACGAGGAAGACGTGGACGGCACCGACCACGGCAAGTACCTGTGGGCCAACGCGGCCTACCAGCTGGGCCTTCGCATCACGCAGGCGCACTCGCTGTACGGCTGGACCACCGCCATCCGCGGCGTGGAAGGCGGCGGCAAGGTCGACGGCATGGTGGCTCACGCCTACAAGACGGACGAAGGCGACATCGCCCTGAAGCCGCCGACGGAAGTGACCATCACCGACCGCCGCGAGAAGGAGCTGAGCGACCTGGGCTTCATCGCCATCGTCAATTCCAAGGGCTCGAACACCGCCACCTTCTTCGGCGGCCAGACCGTGAACAAGCCCAAGGTGTACGACAAGGACGCGGCCAACGCCAACGCCGCCGTGTCGGCCCGCCTGCCCTACATCCTGGCCGCGTCGCGCTTCGCCCACTACCTGAAGGTGATCGTGCGCGACAAGATCGGCAGCTTCCAGACGCAGGCCGACATGCAGAAGCACCTGAACAACTGGGTCGCCAACTACGTGCTCGTGAGCCCGTCGGCGCCGCAGGCAATGAAGGCCAAGTACCCGCTGAGCCAGGCCCGCGTCGACGTGACCGAAGTGCCGGGCAAGCCGGGTTCGTACCGCGCCATCGCCTTCCTAAAGCCGCACTTCCAGCTCGAGGAACTCTCGGCCTCGATCCGCCTGGTGGCCGACCTGCCGGCCGCCGCGGCCTGACGCCCCACAACTTCTACGTCGACATACAGACAACCTGAAAGAACACGCACATGCCTATCTATCTCAAGATGCCAGGGGTCAAAGGTCAGACCCAGATCAAGGGCCACGAAGACCAGATGGAAGTCCAGAGCTTCCAGTTCGGTGCCGGCCTCGCCGTGACCGCGGGCACCTCCAACCAGGAACGCACCGCGGGCAAGCCCAGCTTCTCCGAAATCACGGTGACCCGCACGACCGACTCCGCCACGCCCCAGCTGCTGCAGAAGCTCGCCGGCGGCGAGGTGCTGGCGGGCGACACCGTCATCACCTTCCCGCGCGAGGACAAGAGCGGCCTGCTGCCCCTGATGGTGGTGACGCTGACCGACGTGATCCTCAGCGGCTTCTCGGTCTCCAGCGGCGGCGACCTGCCATCTGAAAGCATCTCCCTGAACTACGCGGCCATCAAGGTCGAGTACACGAAGCAGAAGGAAGAAGGCGGCCAGGAAGGCGTCGCACCGTTCGGCTGGGATATCTCGAAGAACGTCGCGGCCACCTGATGATGGCCCGACGCTGACACCCGGCGCCCACCGTGTCCGAACTCGTCAAAGGGGGCGTCACCCCCCTGTTCGACCGGCTGGCGTCGCCTCAGCAGTCCGAGCATGCCCGTGGAGGCGCGCATCTCGAGACGATGGAGTCCGTGCAGGACTCCATCGGCCGGGAGCTGCGCCGGCTGTTCAACACGCGCTCGCCGCTGTCGGCGGACGAGTACGCGCAAGGCAGCGGCACGGTGCTGGAGTACGGCATTCCCGATTTTTCCTCGCTCAGCGCACAGAACGCAGCCGACCTGCAGCAGTTGGCGGCGCTGCTGCGCACGGCCGTTTCGCGCTACGAACCGCGCCTCACCGACGTGAGCGTGCAGGTGAGCGCCGCGGCCAACCGGCACGAGGTGGCGCTGGTGCGCATCGGCGCGCAGGCGCGCGCCGGGCTCGCCCTGCGCCGCGTGGACTTCGAGATGCTGCTCGGCGCGCCGGACAGCCTGATGAAAGTCGCCTGACGTGTCCGACATACAGCACAGCGACCTGCTGCAGTACTACAAGCGCGAGCTTTCCTACCTGCGCGGACAGGGCGCGGACTTCGCGCAGCGCTATCCCAAGGTCGCATCGCGCCTCTCGCTGCACGGCGGCGAATCGCTCGACCCCCACACCGAACGGCTGATCGAGTCGGTGGCCTTCCTGTCGGCGCGCGTGCACCGCGACCTCGACCAGGAATTTCCCGACGTCGCCTACGCCCTGCTCGACAACCTCTGCCCTTCGCTGGTGCAGCCCCTGCCCTCGATGTCGGTGGCGCAGTTCGGGCTCGATCCCGCGCAGGGCAAGGTCACGGCGGGCTTTCGCGTGCCGCGCCACACCGTGCTGCATGCGCGCACCTCGCCGCACGCGCCGGGGGCATCGTCGCAGGACTGCCGCTTCCGCACCGCCTGGGACACGCTGCTGTGGCCGCTGCGCATCGCGCACGCCGCCATCGATGCCGACGCGGTGCTGCGCCTGGTGCTCGAATGCGAGGCCGAGGCGGATTTCTCCGCGCTGGAGATCGAAAGCCTGCGCATCCACCTGCAGGGCGACTGGATGACCACCATGCCGCTGTACGACGCACTGGTGTCGGGCGTGAAGTCGGTCACCGTCATTCCCGAAGGCGGCATGCCGCAGGTGCTGCCGGCCGACGCATGGCGCGAGGTCGGCTTCGCCGAGGGCGAGGAAGTGCTGCCGCAGCCCGCCAACGCGCAGCCCGCCTACGGCCTGCTGCAGGAGTACTTCGCGTTCCCGCGCAAGTTCCATTTCTTCGACCTGCATCACCTGCGCTCGCGCCTGGGCAGCGGCAGGCGCTGCGAGCTGGCGTTCCAGCTCGACCGCTCAACGCGCGCGCTGCGCTACATCGACGCCGAGAACTTCCAGCTCGGTTGCACGCCCATCGTCAACCTGTTCCCGCGCGTGAGCGAGCCGCTGGCGATGGACCAGCGCCACTACGAATACCTGCTGGTGCCCGACCGCCAGCGCGACGCCACCACCGAGGTGCACTCCATCGTCTCGGTGGTCGCCTCGGACCCGGACGCCGACAAGCCCGTCGACGTGCCGGGCTTCGCCGCGTTGGGCCACGTCGACGGCGCCAGGGGCACGCAGGAGGCGGTGTTCTGGTCCGCGCGGCGCGAGCCCTGCCTGCGCCAGAACATTCCCGGCACCGACGTCTTCCTGTCCTTCGTCGACCAGGGCAAGGCGCACACCCGGCCCGCGCAGCCCGTGGTCTACGCGCACCTGCTGTGCACCAATCGCCGCCTGGCCGAACAGGTGCCCGTGGGCGCACGCCTGCTGGCCGAAGGCCCGCCGCAGCCCACGCACGTGCGCTGCCTCTACGAACCCACCGCCCAGCGCGACCCGCCGCTGGGCAGCGAGACGCTGTGGCGGCTGGTGTCGCTGCTCACGCTCAACCACCAGTCGCTGGTCGATGGTTCCACCGGCCGCGAGCAGCTGCGCGAGATGCTGCTGCTGTTCGCCTCCGACAGCCGGCGCGACCATGCGCAGATCCGCGGCATCGCCGGGCTCACGGCGCGCGGCGTCACCGCGCACGTGGGCACCGAGGCCTGGCGCGGCTACTGCCGTGGCACGCAGGTCACGCTCGAATTCGAGGACGACGCCTTCGTCGGCGGCTCGCCGCTGATGATGTCGGCGGTGCTCGCGCGCTTCTTCGCGATGTACACCTCGGTCAACTCCTTCGTGCGCCTCGCGGTGCGCAGCGGCGAGGAGATTCGCAAGCAATGGGCGCCGATGACGGGCCGTCAGGTGGTGCTGTGATCGTCGAGGAACTCAGCGCCCGCCCGCAGGACTTCAACCTGTTCCAGGCCATCAGCCTGCTCGAGCGCGCCACGCCCGACGCGGTGCCCGTGGGCCGCTCGCAGGGCCCGCGCGAACGCGAGGCCGTGCGGCTGCATGCCTTCGTCTCGCTGGCCTTCGAGGCCAGCGACGTGCGCGCGGTCGGCACCCGCGCGCCCACCGGCGAGCCCTGGACGCTCACCACGCCCGCGCTCTCGCTGGCCGGCAGCGGCGGTCCGCTGCCGATGCCCTTCACCGAGATGCTGCTGGAACGCCGCCAGCAGCGCGACCACGCCACGGCGGACTTCCTCGACATCTTCAACCACCGCTTCCTGGCCTTCCTGTACCGCAGCCGCCGCAAGCACCACGTCGCGCTCAATCCGCAGTCGCCCTCGCGCTCCACGCTGGCCGCCACGCTCGACGCCGCCAGCGCACTGGGCCTGCGCGCCGGCGTGCGCGCACCCGACGGCTCCGCGCTGTGGCTGCGCCATGCCGGCCTGCTCGGCGGTGCGCCGCGCGGCATGACGGCGCTGTTGGCGCTGCTGCGCGACCGCCTCGGTGTGCAGGTGGATGGCACGCAATTCCGCGGCCGCTGGCTGACGCTGGAACCCGATGCATCGGCGCGGCTCGACATGCGCCAGCCGCTGGGCGGCGGCGCCGTGCTTGGCAAGCGCGTGTGGGACCAGGGCGCGGGCATCCGGCTCGTCTTCAGCGAGCTGAGCCAGCAGCGGCTGCGCGACCTGCTGCCGCGCGGTGCCGACCACGCGCTCGCCAAGTGGCTGGTGCGCCGCTTCATCCCGCAGGACCTGAAGGTCGAGATGGAACTCCGGCTGGCGCCCGCCGAGAGGCGCAGCAGCGTGCTCGGCGCCGCCAACCCCATGCGCCTGGGCTGGACCTCCTGGGTCGCCGGGCCGGGCTTCCGCGGCACGCTGCCGCCCGTTCAACACACCCTGACCAGCGACGGCGGCGACGCGCCCCACGGCTGATCCGACCACTCTCTTTTATGGACATCGACATCCGCACCCTGCTCGGCCGGCTCAACCCGGAATGCAAGCGCGCCATGGAACAGGCCGCCGAGCTGTGCGTGCAGCAGACGCACTACAACGTCGACATCGAACACCTGCTGATGAAGCTGGTGGACAACGAGGCGCCTGACCTGCGACTGGTGTTCGGCCGCTTCGGCATCCGGCCCGACGCGGTGCAGGCGCAGCTGCAGAAGTCGCTCGACACCTTCAAGCGCGGCAACGGCCGCACGCCGAGCCTGGCACCCGATTTCGCGCCGCTCTTCCAGGAAGCCTGGCTCATGAGTTCGATGCTGCTGGGCCAGCAGCACGTGCGTTCGGGCACGCTGATGCTGGCGCTGCTCGAGGTCGACCGCCTGCGCGGCCGGCTGGTGGACGCCGCGCCCGCGCTGCTGCAGATTCCGCGCGGCTCGCTGCGCGACGAGCTGGCCGGCCTGCTGCAGTCCTCGCCGGAAGACGCGGCGGGTGCGGCACTGGCCGCCGCGCCGATCGCACCGGCGCCCTCCGCCCACTCCGCCCCTGCAACGAACCAGCCTGCCGCGCCGCAACCCGCGCCCGAAGCCGGCGCGATGCAGATGCCCACCGCGCGCCGCAGCAGCTCGGCCACGCCTTCGCTCGACCAGTACACGGTCGACATGACGCAGCTCGCACGCGACGGCGCCATCGACCCCATCCGCGGCCGCGACGGCGAGATCCGCCAGATCATCGACGTGCTGCTGCGCCGCCGCCAGAACAACCCCATCCTCACCGGCGAGGCCGGCGTGGGCAAGACAGCCGTGGTCGAAGGCTTCGCGCAGCGCGTGGTGCAGGGCGACGTGCCGCCCGCGCTGCGCCAGGTGTCGGTGCGCTCGCTCGACCTTGCGCTGCTGCAGGCGGGTGCCGGCGTGAAGGGCGAGTTCGAGAACCGGCTCAAGTCGGTCATCGCCGAGGTCAAGGCCTCGCCCACGCCGGTGATCCTGTTCATCGACGAGGCGCACCAGCTCATCGGCGCGGGCGGCGCCGAGGGCCAGGGCGATGCGGCCAACCTGCTCAAGCCGGCGCTGGCGCGCGGCGAGCTGCGCACCATCGCCGCGACCACCTGGGCCGAGTACAAGAAATACGTTGAGCGCGACCCGGCGCTCGCGCGCCGCTTCCAGGTCGTGAAAGTCGAGGAGCCGAGCGAGGAAGTCGCCATCGACATGCTGCGCGGCATGGTCGAGACGCTGGAGAAGCACCACGGCGTGGAGATCGTCGACGACGCGGTGCGCGAGGCCGTCAAGCTCTCGCACCGCTACATCACCGGCCGCCAGCTGCCCGACAAGGCCATCAGCGTGCTCGACACAGCCTGCGCGCGCGTGTCCATCGGGCAGAACGGGCTGCCGGCCGAACTCGAATCGGCGGCGCGCGACATCGCCACGGGCGAGAGCGAACTGCGCGTGCTGCGCCATGAAGCGGCCACGGGAGGCGACCACCAGGAAGCCATTGCCGCGCTCTCGGCGCGGCTCGACACGCTGCGCCAGAAGCACAAGCGCCTGTCGGACAAGGTCGACGAGGAAAAGCACGCGGTGATGGAGATCGTCGCGCTGCGCCGAAAGATCGCCGACAGCCTGCGCAGCGACGCGCCGCCGGCCGACGAGGAGAACGAGCCCGCCCTGCTCACCGCCGCGCTGCGCCGGCTGGAGAAAGGCCTGGAGGCGCTGCAGAACGACGAGCCCATGGTGCCCGTGTGCGTCGACGGCACGATGGTGGCCGAGGTCATCTCCGACTGGACCGGCATCCCGGTCGGCAAGATGATGACCGACGAGCTTCACACGGTGCTCAACCTGAAAGAGAAGCTCGCCGAGCGCGTGGTCGGGCAGGACGACGCGCTCGACGCCATCGCGCGGCGCGTGCGCACCTTCCGCGCCGACCTCGACGACCCCGGCAAGCCCGTGGGCGTGTTCATGCTGGTGGGCCCGAGCGGCGTGGGCAAGACCGAGACAGCCTTCGCGCTGGCCGACCTGCTGTACGGCGGCGAGCGCAACGTCATCACCGTGAACATGTCGGAGTTCCAGGAGGTGCACACCGTCTCCAGCCTCAAGGGCGCGCCGCCCGGCTACGTGGGCTACGGACGCGGCGGCGTGCTCACCGAGGCGGTGCGCCGTCGGCCCTACAGCGTGGTGCTGCTCGACGAGATGGAGAAGGCGCACCCTGACGTGCTGGAGCTGTTCTTCCAGGTGTTCGACAAGGGCACCATGGAAGACGGCGAAGGCGTGCAGATCGACTTCAAGAACACGCTGATCCTGCTGACCTCCAACGCGGCGCAGGACGTGATCACGCAGGCATCGCAGGGCGGGCGCAGGCCCGATCCCGAGGAACTCGTGGAGCGGCTGCGCCCCGAGCTGCTCAAGCAGTTCAGCCCCGCCTTCCTCGGCCGGCTGGCGCTGGTGCCCTATCACCATCTGGGCGACGGGCAGATCCGCTCCATCGTCAATCTCAAGCTGGGCAAGCTGGCGCGGCGCTTCGCGCTGAACCATCACGCCGAGTTCACCTGGGACACGCAGGTGGAAGACGCCATCACCGCGCGCTGCACCGAGGTGGACAGCGGCGCGCGCAACATCGACCACATCCTGGCCCACGCGGTGCTGCCCGAGCTCTCGCGCCAGGTGCTGGAGCGCATCTCGATGGCCGCCGCCTTCACCGCGGTGCACATGGGCGTGGGCGCCGACGGCGCCTTCGCCTTCGGCTTCGAGCCGTCCACGCTGAGCTGAGCCGAGCCGACGAAGCAATGAACATGCGCGAAGGCTTCACCCAGCACGCCGCCTTTCTGACGGTGAAGACCGCGTTCGGGCCCGACACGCTGCTGCTGGAATCGTTCCAGGCCACCGAGGGCCTGTCGCAGCTCTTCGCCTGCTCGCTGACCATGCGCTCCTCCGACGACGCGCTGGATTCCGCCACCGTGATCGGCACCTCGGCGACGGTCGTGCTGCAGCGGCCCGAGAAGGAAAGCCGCTTCTTCAACGGCATCGTCTCGCGCTTCACCTACATGGGCAGCAACCGCGACTTCGCGACCTACACGCTCGAACTCGTGCCGCGCATGTGGCTGCTCACGCTGGGCCGCGACCGCGTGATCTACCAGAACATGAGCACGCCGGACATCGTGCAGAAGGTGCTCGGCGACTTCGGCGTGAGCTTCGCGCTACAGCTCAGCGGCACCTACACGCCGCGCGAGTACTGCGTGCGCTACGACGAGACGGCCTTCGACTTCGTCTCGCGCCTGATGGAAGAGGAAGGCATCTTCTACTTCTTCACCTTCGCGGACGGCGAGCACACGCTGGTGCTGGCCGACGCCAACTCGGCCTGTACGCCGTGCCCGCACGCCGACAAGCTGGTCGTGCGCAGTTCCGAGGAAGGCTTCGCGCATGCCCACGCCGTCACCCGCTTCGAGTCCGACGCGCGGCTGGTGACCAAGGGCCAGGAAGTGGACGACTACGACTTCCTCACGCCCGACACCAGCCTGCTGAAGAAGGTCGAAGGCAAGACCGGGCGCGGCACGGACTACGAATATCCCTCGCGCGTGCCGCTGTCGGCAGGAGAGCCGCGCGCGCGCACCCGGCTGGAGGCGCACCAGAGCGGCAGCCAGTCCGGCCGCGGCGACAGCCATTGCCACTACCTCACGCCCGGCACCACCTTCACGCTGGAAGAGCATCCGCGCGCGGACCTCAACGCGCAGCACATGGTCCACAGCGTGCGGCACCACGCCGATCTCGAGCACTACGGCAACAGCTTCGAGACCCTGCCTCCCGCTCTGCCCTTCCGCCCGCCGCGCCTCACGCCGCGGCCGGTGGTGGCCGGCAGCCACACGGCGCGGGTGGTGGGCCCGGCCGGCGAGGAAATCTGGACCGACCAGCACGGGCGCATCAAGGTGCAGTTTCCGTGGGACCGCCTGGGCAAGAAGGACGAGAAAAGCTCCTGCTGGATCCGCGTCTCGCAGATGTGGGCCGGCGAAGGCTGGGGCGCGCTCTTCCTGCCGCGCATCGGGCAGGAGGTGGTCGTGAGCTACGTCGATGGCGACCCCGACCGGCCGCTGGTCTCGGGCAGCGTCTACAACGGCACGCACGCCACGCCGGTCGCCCTGCCGGGCAGTTCCTCGCAAAGCACCATCCGCTCGAACTCGACGAAGGGCGGCGGGGGCTTCAACGAGCTGCGCTTCGAGGACAAGAAGGGCTCCGAGGAGTTCTACCTGCACGCGCAGAAAGACATGCTGGTGGAGATCGAGAACGACCTCACCACCACCGTGAAGGCCGGCAACGAGCTGCACACCGTCACCAAGGGAAATCGCACCGTCAAGGTCGACACCGGCAACGAGACACACTCGGTGAAGGGCACGCGCGCGCTCGACGTCACGGGCAACGAGACGCACGACAACAAGGCGAACTTCACGCAGACGGTCACGGGCAACTACGAGCTCAAGGTCACGGGCAACCTGGTGATCGACGTGTCGGGCACGCTGCTCATCAAGTCGGCCCAGACGCTGGACCTGAAGGCCGGCACCGACCTGGGCGCCAACGCCGGCCTCAACTTCAAGGCAGAAGCCGGCGTGGCGCTGTCGGCCAAGGGCGGCGCCACGCTGTCGAACGAGGCGCCTTCCATCAGCAGCAAGGCCTCGGGCATGAACTCCGTCGAGGGCGGCGGCATGGTCACGCTCAAGGGCGGGCTGGTGAAGATCAACTGAGCGGCGCCATGGCACTTCCTTCCTCCCTCCCAGCCAAGGACCTCGCCGCCCTTCCTGCCGCCGTGGTGCGCGAGACGCTGGACGACGCCGGCCGGACGGTGGCGCGCGCCTCGTTCGTGGGCGAGCTGCCGCACGGGCCGATGCAGGTCTTCTCGGCGACGGGCAAGCCCGTGCTCGACGCCTCCTACCAGGCCGGCCTGCCCCACGGCGCGATGCGCATGTACGACGAACGCGGCCAGCTGCTGCAGGAAACGCAGCGCCTCGGCGGCCTGGCCGAAGGCGTCACGCGCAGCTACTACCCCAGCGGCAAGCTGATGCAGACGCGGCAGCACGTGCGCGGCGTGCAGCACGGCGAAGCGGTGTCGTATGCCGAATCGGGCGACGTCACGGCGCGGCTGCCCTACGCGGCAGGCCGCCTCGAAGGCGAGGCGAGCTACTTTCACGAAGGACGCATGGTGCGGCGCGAGCGCTACCGCGCCGGGCTGCTCGACGGCGAAGTCACCGACTACGCGCCGGACGGCGGCGTGGCGCAGTCGTCGACCTACGTGGCCAACGTGCTGCACGGCCCGCTGCGCCGCTACTGGCCCGGCGGGCAGCTGATGGAAGAGATCGCCTACCGCCAGGGCAAGCCGCACGGCAAGCCGCGCCGCTTCGACGAGGCGGGCCGCGAGATCGTGGAAACCGCCGCGTCGCCGGGCTTCATGAAGAGCCTGGAAAAGCTCGTGAGGGGAGGCTGAACCATGGGCATGCACGTCTGCATGGGAGCCACGCTGCAGTGCAGCTTCGGCGCGGCGCCGTCCAACCTCGTGGTGCTGCCCGTGAGCAGCGTGCTCACCGGTGGCACGCCGGGCGCCAACATCATGGACAACAAGCCGATCGTCAACATCCTGCCCTTCGGCACCTGCAACAGCATGTCGAACCCGATGGTGGCCGCGGCCACCGCCGCCGCGCTCGGCGCCTTCACGCCCATGCCCTGCATCCCGGTGACTGCCGCGCCCTGGGCGCCCGGCTCGCCCACGGTGCTGGTCGGCAACATGCCCGCGCTGCAGGACAGCTCGAAGCTCGCCTGCAACTGGGGCGGCGTGATCCAGGTGGTCGCGCCCGGGCAGTTCACTTCCATGGTTCCCTGACACGAACGACGAACGACGAACGAGCGGCACACACCGACCACCCCATGTCCCAATACGTTTTCACCATGAGCTCGCGCATGGTCGCCATCACGGCGGCCTGCCTGGTGCTGCTGTGCGTCCTCCTGTTCCTGATGGGCGTCGAGATCGGCAAGCTGCTGGCGCCCGCGCCGGTGCCCGCACCTGCTCCCGCGGCGGTGGCGCCTTCACAGCAGCAGCAACAGCCGCTGCCGCAATCCCCTTCGCCTTCCGCGCCGGCACCCGCTCCCACGGCCCCCACCCAATGACCAAACCCACTCCAAGCATGTCGAACAACGCACGACACCTCACGGGCATGCACAACGCGCTGCGGCGCCTTGCCCTTCCTGCCCTGCTGGCTCTGGCCGGCCTCAGCGCGGGCACGAGCGCCCTTGCCGCCGGCGAAAGGCCCGTGGCGCAGGGCACGCTCGCTGCACCTGCTGCTGCCGCTGCCGTGGTCGCGACGCCCGTCGTCGCGGCGCCCGCAGCCCCCGCGGCCGCCACCTTCGCAGTGGAGCCTGCCGCCGCACCCACGCCGCCCCCGGTGCTCACCAACGGCCTCGTGCGCGTACCCGACGGCCGCCTGCTCGCGCCCGACATCGCCCGCATCGTGATGCGCGGCGAACTGGTGGTGGCCATGCTCAAGGTCGACACGCCACCCTTTTTCTTCTTCGACGACGGCGGCCAGTGGACCGGTCTCGAGGTGGGCCTCGCGCAGTCGCTCGCCAAGGAACTCGGCGTGAAGCTGCGCTTCAACCGCGAGGCCGGCACCTTCAACGCGGTGGTCGACCTGCTGGCCAACGGCCAGGCCGACCTGGCCATCAGCAAGCTGTCGCGCACGCTGGCGCGCTCGCAGACCATCGCCTTCAGCGACGCGTACCTCACGCTGAACCACTCGCTGATCCTCAACCGCGTGAAGTTCGCGCAGCTCTCGCGCGGACGGCCGCTGCCGGAGGTCATCCGCAACTTCGACGGCAGCATCGGCGTGATCGCCAAGTCGTCCTTCGCCGACTACGCGCGCACCAACTTCCCGCACGCCAAGGTGCAGGAGTACCCCACCTGGAACGACGTGCTGGTGGCCGTGCACAAGGGCGAGATCGTGAGCGCCTACCGCGACGAGTTCGAGGTCAAGCGCGTGCTCAAGGCCGACCCCACCGTCTCGCTGGTGCTGCGCACCGTGACGCTGAAGGACCTGGAGGACACACTGGGCATCGGCGTGGCCGTGACCGACACCACGCTGCTGGCCTACGTCAACCAGTTCCTCGCGCAGCGCGCCGAGAAGCTGGACATCCAGAAGGTGCTGCAGGCACTCGACCGCTGAACGGCACAGGACACGCAAACCATCATGAATACCTCCAGGATCTACGCCTTCGTCCTCAACCCGTGGGTCGTGATCATCAGCCTCGGCGCCGGTGTCGCCTTCGGCATGCTCGCGCCCTTGCTCGCCACGCCGCTGGCCTTCGTTGGCGACATCTATGTCGACCTGCTGAAGATGATCACTCTGCCCTTCATGGTCTCCGCCGTGATCTTCAGCCTGCAGCGCCTGTTCCGCGACGGCGGCACGGCCAGCCTGCTGGGCCGCGTGGCGCTCGTGTTCCTCGGCTTCTCGGCCTTCGTGGCCATCGCGGGCGCGGTCACGCTGCTGATTCTTCGCCCCGGCGAGAACCTGCCCGCCAGCACCATGCAGACCTTCGGGCAGATCGTGGGCGGCGACCTCAGCGCCAGCGACACGGCCATGAACCTGCGCGGCGTGGACGAGGTCAAGAAGACCGCCAGCTTCGCAGACATGCTGGTGAGCCTGGTGCCCGCCAACATCTTCTCGGCGCTGGCCAACGGCGACACGCTGAAGACGCTGGTGTTCGCACTGCTGTTCGGCCTGGCCGTGGGGCATGTGCCCACGCGCATCTCCGACGGCCTCACGCAGGCGCTGGAGACCGTCTACCACGCCTGCCAGACGCTGATGCGGTGGCTGAGCTTCCCGCTGCCGGTGGTGCTGTTCTGCATGAGCGCGGCACAGCTGGGCAAGACCGGCATAGAGCCGCTGAAAGCGATGGGCGCCTTCGTGGTCGCCTTCCTCATCGTGTCGGCGCTGCTGCTGGCGGTGGCGGCGATCATCATCTGGAAGCGCTCCAACGGCACGCTCGGGCAGACGCTCAACGCCCTGCGCGGCCCCTTCGCGCTGGCGCTGGCCACGCGCAGCAGCGCCACCTGCATGCCGATCATGATCGAGAGCCTGGTCACGCGCCTGGGCTTCGCGCGCTCGCGGGTGGAGCTGCTGGTGCCGCTCACGGTGTCGCTGCTGCGCATCGGGCCGGTCGTGTACTACGTGTGCGCCACGCTCTTCATCGCGCAGATCTACGGTCGCTCGCTCACGCCGGTGGAGATCGGCATCGTGCTCACGTCCTCGGTGCTCGCCGGCTTCGCCTCGGCCGGCATGACGGGGCTGGTGACGGTGTCGCTCATCGGCATGACCTGCACCTACCTGGGCCTGCCCTTCGAGGCGGCCTTCATCCTGTTCCTGGCGGTGGACCCGGTGTGCGACATGCTGCGCACGCTGGTGCTGGTCATCGGCAACACCGCCGCCGTGGCCGTGGTGTGCCCGCGGCCTCTGAAGATCTAGGGAGCGCGCCTTCATGTCACGCATAGGCGTTCTCGGCGGCATGGGTCCATCGGCGACGGTGGACTTCATGGACAAGATCATCCAGCTCACGCCGGCCACGCGCGACCAGGAGCACCTGCCGGTGATCGTCGCGAACCTGCCGCACGTGCCGGACCGCTCCAGCGCCATCCTGGGCACCGGGCCCGACCCGCTGGACGCGCTGCTCTCCGGCATCGACGTGCTCAACGACGCCGGGGTGGGCGTCATCGCGATTCCGTGCAACTCGTCGCACCACTGGTACGCGCAGATCGCGGCGCACAGCCGCGCGCCGGTGATCCACATCGCGCAGTCGTGCGTGGCCGCCATCGCGACGGCATCGGACGACCGGCCGGTGCGCGTCGCGGTGCTCGCCACGCGCGGCGCGCTGGCCTCCGGCTTCTACCAGCATGCGCTGCGCGAGCGCGGCATCGACTTTCTCGTGCCCGACGCAGACACCGGCCAGGACCACGTGGACGCCTGCATCCGCGCCGTGAAGGGCGGCGACATCCAGGCTGGCGCGACCGCGTTCGGGCTCGCGCTGCAGGCGCTGGCCGCCACGGGCGCCACCGCCGTCATCATGGGCTGCACCGAGCTGCCCATCGCCGCGCAGGCTGCGCACGCCGCCGAACACACGCCGCTGACGCTGGTCGACAGCTCGCTGGAGCTGGCCCGCGCCACGGTCGCATTCGCGCTCGACAAGGGATGGAACAAGCCGACATGGGTTTCCTGACGCGCATGTCCCACAGCCTGCTCGCCCTGCTCCTGTGCATGGCGGCAGGCGCCGTCGCGGGCGTGTATGCGCCCGCGCTGGGCGACGTTGCGTACACGGCGGCACAGGTCTACCTGGCGATCGTGAGCATGGCGGCCATTCCGCTGCTGGTGGTGGCGACCTTCTTCGGCCTGCGCCAGACCATGGGGCTGCCCTTTCCGGGACGGCGCATCGCGATGATCGCGGGCCTCGCGCTGCTGCTGGTGGTGAGCTGCGCGGCCACCGGGCTGGCGCTGGGCTGGGTGAACGCACCGGGCGCGCACCTGGACGCCGAAGCGCGCGAGCACCTCGGCGAACTGGTGCAGCGGGCCGGCGACGGCGGCGACATCGAGATGCGCCTGCACGACAGCGGCACGCAGGCCACGCCCATCGAGCGCCCGCGCGCCACCGTGGTGCCCGACAACTTCTTCCGCGTGCTGGCCGAGGGCCGCTCGCTGGGCATCCTCTCGTGCGCGCTGCTGTTCGGACTGGCCTTCGCGGCGCTGGCGCGCACGCAGCATGCGGCGCTCAATCACATGTTCGAGGGCATCTACCGCACGCTCGAGCTCATCATCGCTCGCGCCAACATCCTGCTTCCGGTGGTGGCCTTCGGCATGTCGGCGCATGTGCTTTCGCAGACCGACGCGCTGACCATCCGCGCCATGAGCGGCTTCCTGCTGCACTTCGTCGTGCTGGTTGCGCTGCTGGGCGCGCTGGCCATCGCGGTGATTCACCGGCGCGGCAACCAGCCACTGGCCGAGGTGCTCCAGCACCTGAAGACGCCGATGCTGGTGAGCCTGATGTCGTCGAGCACCACGGCGAGCATTCCGCACACCATCGAGGCGATGAGCGCGCGCCTGGGCTTCAGCCGGGGCATCGTGGAACTGGTGGTGCCCACGGCCTCGGTGTTCCTGCGCGCGGGCTCGGCGCTGTACTACGTGCTGGCGGCGCTCTTCGTGGCGAACCTCTACGACCGCACGCTCAGCGCGGCCGACATCGGGATGATCGGCACGGGCGCGACCATCGCGGCCTTCGCCTCCGCCGGCAACAGCAGCCTCACCAACGTGGGCTACGCGGGCATCGTGCTGTCGATGCTGCAACTGCCGATCGAGGCGGCGCTGGCGCTGTTCCTGGCCATCGACCTCATCTGCGAGGGCCCGCGCAACCTGCTGACGCTGCTGGCCACCTGCGCGCTGATTTCCGTGGTGTCGGCCGGCCTGCCATCGGAGCGCGTGGCCGCTCCGGTCGCCGACGTGGCACCCGCGCAGCCGCTGCGCTTCGTGCTCACTCGCGGCAACGTCATGCTGCTCACCGGCTGCAGCGTGCTGGCCTCCGTGCTGATCCTGCTGATGGGCATCGCCGTGGGTGCGCGCCAGGCGCAGGCCTCCGCCATGCAGCACGCCACCGCCGCCGCGGCGAACCCAGGAATTTCGCGATGAACCGGACGAAGACATTTCTCAAGTGGATGGCGGCGCTGCTGCTCGCCGCGCAGCTGGCCGCATGCGGCAGCCTCTTTCCCAAGGGCACGCGCGTGAGCTGGAACGAGCTCACGCTGTCGGCCGCGCCCGGCGCCAACCAGAACAGCCCCGTGGCCGTCGACGTGGTGATGGTGCTGGACGACGCCATGCTCGCGCGCGTCACCGAGCTCACCGCCGCCAAGTGGTTCGGCGCGCGCGCCGACCTGCAGAAGACCTTTCCGCAGAGCCTGTCGTACCTCTCGTGGGAGCTGGTGCCGGGCCAGACGATCCGCGTGCCCGCCAGCGCCATCGGTTCGCCGCGCGTGGCGGCCGTGCTCGTCTTCGCGAACTACACAACGCCCGGCGCGAACCGCATCCGGGTGGAAGACCTCAAGGGCTCGATCGTGGCCCGCTTCGATGCACAGAGCTTCGACGTGTCCACCGCGCCACGCTGAACAACACGGATTCCTTCAAGTGAACAAAGAACTTCAATACAGCCGCGCGGGAGAACGCCATGTCTGACCTGCACCGCGCCGCCCCCATCACCGACCGCGTCGAATGGCACGAAGGCATGCTGCTGTCGCCGCAGCACTTCCAGCAGTTCTCCGCGCGCATGGACTCCCTCGTCGCCTGGCAGACGCTGGCCGCCGCCCCCTTCAGCTGGGGCGTTCGCCGCCTGGTGTTCGACCAGAGCCTGCTGCCCGTCGGGCTGCTGCGCGTGCTGGCGCTCGAAGCCATCCTGCCGGATGGCACCGCCGTGGAGTACTCGGCCGCCGAGGCCGTGCACGGCGCTCTCGAGCTGTCGCTCGCGCCGCATGCGGAACGGCTGGCCAACGAGCCGCTGGACATCTACCTCACGCTGCCGGTGACCGGCCCCAACCGGCATCGCGCCGCGACCGTGCGCTTCCGCTCGGTGGCCGGCGCGCCGGTGGAAGACGCGGTGTCCGACGCCGAGCCGGCGAACATCCCGCGCATGCTGCCGCGCCTCGCGCTCAGCGCCGGCACGGTGCCACCCGGCACGCACGTGCACCTGCGCCTGGGCCAGGTGTTCAAGGACAACGAGGTGGTGAAGCTCGGAGACGCGCAGCCGCCGCTGCTGGAGGTGGCGCGCGACAATCCGCTGTGGACGGCCGCGTCCGCTCTGCTCGGCCAGCTGCGCGGCAAGGCCGCCTTCGTGGCCAAGCAGACGGCCGTGCCCTCCTCGCGCATCGACGACCGCCTCGCGCACCTGGAGCTCAAGGACCGGCTGCGCAGCCTGCTGTCGGGCCTGCCGCATGCGGAGGCCGTGCTGCGCACGCCGCACCTGCATCCGCTGCCGATGTACTGGTCGCTGTACGCGCTGCTGGCCTCGCTGAGCCTGCTGCGTCCCGGCGGCGTGCCGCCGGTGCCGATGGACTACGACCACGCCGATCCTTCGCGCGTGTTCCAGCCGCTGCTGCTGGCGCTGCGCGACGCGGTGTCGGAGGTGAGCCAGGAGTACCGCGAGCACAAGTTCGATTTCCGCCAGGGCGCCTTCGAGACCACGCTGCAGCCGCAATGGGTGGCCGGCGCGCGCATCGTGGTCGGCCTGCGCGGCCAGTCCGACAAGGACCTTCTGGCCTGGATGGACAGCGCCATCGTCGGCTCGCAGTCGGCCTACCCCTCGCTGCGCGAGCGCCGCGTGCTGGGCGCGGTGCGCCGCTCCATCGAATCGGCCGACGAGCTCGGCCTGCGCCCCGGTTCGGGCTACCTGCTCTACGCGATCCAGACCAGCGCAGCGCTCACCGTTGCGGGCGAGCCGTTGGTGATCGCGAACGCCAACGAAGGCGCCACCGCCCAGCCGCCGCAGGAAATCGTCCTGTTCATCAAGGACTGAAGCCATGGCACGCAACCTACCCGAGCTGGCAGTCGACGACCACATCACCCGGCAGTTCCGCGCCTTCTACGACGAGATCGTGAAGGCGCGCGACCGCACCGCCGAGTCGCGCGAGACCGACATCGACATGGTGGCGCAGACGCTGGCCCGCCACCTGGAGAACCTGCTGGAGCTGCAGTCGCTCGAGTCGCGCCGCGAGAGCACGCGCTTCGAGCTCGAGAACGTGGCCGACGCGCGCTACCTCAAGGCCGCGCTGGCCGACGAGATCCTGCTGCACACGCCGTGGATCGGGCGCGAGCGCTGGACGGCGCACCTGCTGGAGTCGTCGCTGTTCCGCACCAACATCGCGGGCGACCTCGTCTTCAGCCGCATCGAAGAGCTGCTCTCGGGCCGTGAGCCCTCCAAGCGCGACATCGCGCGGCTTTACCTCTTCGCGCTGGCGCTGGGCTTCCAGGGCAAGTACCGCGGCGGCGGGGAGGAAGCGCGCCTGCTCGGTTACCGCGAGGAACTGTTCCAGTTCGTCTACCAGCGGCCGGCCGACTTCTCGGGCCGCGACCGCGTGGTGTCCGAGCGGGCCTATGCGAGCACGCTCTCGCACATCGCGCCGCGCAAGCTGCCCACGCTGAGCCGCTGGACGGTGCTGTTCATGCTGGGCGTGGCCACGCTGCTGGCGGTGTCGGAGCTGCTGTGGCTGTGGCAGTCGTGGCCGGTGCGGCAGGTGCTGCAGCCGGGCGCGGTCGACGCATCGGGGGCTTACCAGCGATGAACGACCTGCACCACCCAAGGAGCATCAGGAGGTCGTCGACATGCTGACAGACCAGCTCTTCCTCATTTCCATCGCGGTGCTGACGCTGGTGGTGCTGCTCGTGCTCGGCATGGTGCTGTACTTCGCGGCACGCCGTTCGCACGCCAAGCCCTCGAGCGACCCGAAGGTCGCACGCATCCGCTTCGATTCGCTGCGCAGCTCGTTCCGCCAGGCGGTGGAGCTGATCGAGGGCAACATCGCCTCGCGCGCCGACCGCTACGGCATCCCGTGGATCATGCTGCTCAACGAGGGCGACGACCACCGCCAGCTGCCCATCGAGCAGTCGGGCGTGGCGAGCGCGCTGAGCACCGAATCGGCCTCGGCCGCGACCACGCAGGGCATCTCGTGGCACTTCTTCGACCGCGGCGTGGTCATCGACATCCAGGGCGCCTACCTCGGCTCGCCCGACGACGACGATGCATCGGAGAAGCCGTGGGACGAGTTCCTGGGCATGTGCCGGTCGTACCGGCCGCAGCGGCCCTTCGACTCGGTGGTCATCACCATTCCGGCGGCGCTGCTGCTCGACGACAGCACCGACGGCCGGCTCGAGCTCTCCAAGCGCGCCAAGCTCGCGCACCGGCGCCTGTGGCTCGCGCAGAACCGCTTCGCGATGCGCTTCGCGGTGTACGTGCTGGTCACCGGCGCGGAGCACCTCGAGGGCTTCAGCGCCTTCGCGAGCGCCCTGCCCGAGCCGCTGCGCGCGAGCATGCTGGGCTGGTCCTCGCCCTACGACCTGTCGACCACCTACCAGCCGGCCTGGGTCGACGAGGCGGTGGGCACCGTGGTGCGCTCGGTGTCCGACGTGTCGGCCGAGCTCTTCGCCACCGGCACCGAGCCGCAGGGCGCCGGCCCGCAGCTGCTGCTGCCATCGCGCATCGAGGCGCTGCGCGGCCAGCTGCAGCTGTACGTCGACGAGCTGATGCGCCCGAGCGCGTACCACGAACCCTTCTTCTTCCGCGGCATCTACCTGACGGGCGACAGCGGCGAATCGGCGCAGACAGTCGCGGCCATCGACTCGGAACATGACGCCTACGGCCAGAAGGACCTGGAGCCCATCGGCGGCGACCTGATCGCGCAGCTGATGCGCCAGCCGGCCTTCCTGCGCGATCTGTTCGAGAAGAAGATCTTCCTCGAATACGGCCTCACGCGGCCCTCGCGCACGCAGACGCTCACGCGCCCGGTGCTGCACCGCGCGCTGCGCTGGGCGGCGGTGCTCTTCCTCGGCGGCTGGGGCATCGGCCTGATGGTGGCGACCTGGCAGCTGAACAGGCACAACGCGACGCTGGTTTCCGCCCTCTCCCAGCTGCAACACGACGCGCAATACCGCATGCGCGCGCTGCAGCGCGGCGAGACCATTCCGACCGCGTGGTACCGCAACAAGGCGCTGTCGCTGCTGGCCATGAACGAGCGGCTGCGCACCGACGGCACGTATTCGTTCTTCATGCCTGGCTCCTGGCAGCCCTTCGACGACCTGAACGAGCGCGTGATCGAGCGCATCGAGCGCGAGTTCGGCGACATCGCGGTGAGCACGCTGCGGCGCGAGCTGATGGCGCGCGTGAGCCAGCTCAGCGGCGTGGAGCAGGACGAAGCCACCGGCGAATTCATCACCGGCGCGAGCTGCGGCCTGCCGCCCAGCTTCAAGACCATCGGCGATGCGCCGCGCAAGAACGGCCTGCTGGTGGAAGACCAGCCCGAGTTCGGCGCGCTGCAGCGCTACCTGGGTTCCGTCGAGCAGCTCGACGCCGCGCTGCAGGCGGTGGAGCGCCTGCGCCAACCCTCCACGGGCAATGCCGACGACCTGCGCGTGGCCGTGCGCTACGCACTGGGTGCCGAGCTGCCGGCCGACCTGAGCCGCAACCTGCGCTATTTCAGGCAGGCGGCCGAAGGCAATGCGCTGGCCATTCCGCTTGCTCCCGTGCAATCGGCGTTGCGCTGCGCGCTCGACAAGGGCACGGCGCAGCTGGATGCACGGCTCTTCGTCAACAACGAACTGCTGGTGTCCGAGCAGTCGCTGGCGCGGCTGCTGCCCTCGCTCGCGAGCACCGGCACCTTCGCACGCACCACGGCCAGCTACCGCGAAGTGATCGCCGCCATCAAGGACCAGGAAGACCTGATCGCCTCGGGCAAGGGCGGCTGGATGCGCCAGCCGGTGCTGGTGCTGGGCGCCTCCTACGACCGCACGATCGCGCGCATCGAGCAGAACCGGCTGCTGGGGCTGGAGCCCGCCGACGCCGTGCGCTCGCGCGCGCAGGACGCCTTCCAGAAGTTCCGCGCCGAGTTCAACCTGCGCTTTGGCGGCGCGCAGCCCGGCCTGGTGTGGCAGGACAAGGAAGGCCGCTTCGCGCTCGCACCCGAGCGCATCGCGCTGCGCGACGCGCTTACCGCGCTGCTGGCGCAGCCCTTCATGGCCGCCGCGCGCGACCGAGAACTGCCCGGCGCCGGCATGCGCGGCATGGCCGCATGGGACCTGCCGAGGCTCGACCAGGCGCTGGCCGTCGGCGACATCCGCAAGCGCTACATGAGCGAAGGCATGCAGGCATTTCCGGCGACGCTGCGCCCCGGCATCGAGGCCGCGTTGAACGCGCACTTCGCGCAGCTGGTGGTCGACCAGGTCGCGGAGGCCGCCAACGGCATGAGCGACGGGGGCCGCGCCACCGACACGCAGGCCGCCGCCTACGAGGCCTCGCGCCAGCGCCTCGCCAAGATCCAGGCGCTGCTGTACGAGCTGGGCGCGGGCGCCCGCGCCGAAGACCTGCGCGCGATGATCTCGCGCGACGCGCTGCAGCGCCTCGAGGCCGTGGACGAGGCCTTCAACCAGTCGGAGCTGTACGCCATGCGCGGGCGCGACTTCCAGGGCTGGCGCGGCGAGCGCGGGCCGATGCTGGTGGCCTTCGGCGTCTCGGACGCGGGCTCGCTCGCGGCCTACCTGGGGCAGCAGTTCAACCGCACCGAAGCGCTGGGCAAGCTGGCCGACAGCTACATCTCGGCGCTCGACGGCGCGGGCGCCGGCTCGGTGCTCGCGCAGCGCTGGCAGGCCATCAACCGCGACTTGGAGCGCTACCGGCTGAAGAACCCGAACAGCAGCCTGCTGCTGCTGGAGCAGTTCCTCGGCACGACCGGCGCCGAGATCGATCGCGAGACCTGCGGCGCGAAGCTGGCCGGCAAGGCGCCGGCCACGCGCATCGGCGACTACTTCGCGGACCGCCACCAGCAGATCTACAGCGCACTGCTCGCGCGCTGCCAGGAACTGCAGTTCGGCGACCAGCAGGAGCTGTGGACGCAGTTCTCCACCCGCTTCAACCGCTCGCTGGCCGGCCGCCACCCGTTCGGCCCGGCCACCGGCCGCGCCTTCGAGCTGGCGGACCCGGCGGACGTGAACGACCTGGCCCGCGCCTTCGACCCGCTGGCACGCGCGCTGAAGGAGAACCGCGGCATCGACGCGGGCGGCATGCGCGGCCCCGGCATGCAGGGCGCGGGCGCGCGCCGCTTCGCCGAGCAGTTCGGCCGCGCGCGCGACTTCCTGCTGCCGCTCTTCCCCACCGAGGACGGTGCGGCGCCGGGCTACGACCTGAGCGTGGACTTCCGCGCGAACACCACGGCCGAGATCGAAGGCAGCAAGATCATCGACTGGTCCTTCGAGGTCGGCGACCAGGTGCTCCGGCTGCGCGACGCGCCGCGCACGCTGCGCTGGGAGTACGGCATGCCGGTGGCGCTGGTGCTGCGCATCGCGAAGGACTCGCCGCTGATGGCGCGCGCCGACCCGCAGCAGCACGCGCTGATCACCGACGGCCAGACCGTCTCCTTCCGCTTCGCGGACCCGTGGGCGCTGTTCACGCTGGCCCAGCGCCAGCGCGAAGGCGACCCGGCGCAGCGGCCCGACGGCCGCTCGCAGCTGCTGAAGTTCGAGTTTCCGCTGGTGGCCCAGTCGGCCGGCGACGCTGCCCAGGCGCCCGACGGAGGACGCGCACGCGTGTTCCTGCGCATCGCCGCCAGCCCCGCCGGCAAGAAGAACGCCCTGATCTGGCCCACCGCTTTCCCCACGCGCGCTCCCGAATGGAACATGCCCTGATGGCCGCCCTGCTGTCCCCCTTGAATGCCGATGTCGACGAAGCCACCGGCGGCTTCGCGCCGGACCTCACGATCTTTCTCTCGCCGCTGGAGGGCCCCGAAGGCCCGGCCGGCCCCCCGCTGCGCTACGACCCGGTGTGCGCCCGCATCCGCGAGGCACGCACGGAGGAAGACGCCAGCCTGCCGATGGGCGAATGGACCCGCCCGCTGAAGAAGGCCGACTGGCGCACCGCCGAGATGCTGTGCACCGAAGTCCTGCAGCGCCGCAGCAAGGACCTGCAGATGGCCGCCTGGCTCACCGAGGCCTGGGTGCACCGCCATTCGATCGACGGCCTGGGCGCGGGCGCGCGCCTGCTCGAAGGGCTGGCGCGCGAGTTCTGGGAAGACGTGCATCCGCGCATCGGCGACGACGGCGACGCCGACATGCGCACCGCCACCTTCGTGTGGGTCAACGACACCATCGCGCAGGTGCTGCTGATGCGCGTTCCGCTGCTCGAGTGGCCGGACTTCTCCCCGCCCTTCATCACGCTGGCGGACTGGCAGCGTGCGCTGACCAGCGAGTACGGCGCCGGCGCCACCGGGGCGGCGGGCAACGCCAAGGCAAAGGCGAACGAAGTGGCGGAGGAGCCGAGCGCGCAGACCGTGTCGCGCCAGGACATTCTGGACCACGCCGCGCGCGACCTGCGTGCGCTCGCCGCGCTCGACGATCGCGTCGCCGTGGCCGCAGACGCATGGCGCAGCCTGGAAGCCCTGCTCGACGAGCGGCTGGGCGTGGACGCGCCCAGCCTGTCGAAGGTGACGGAGATGCTCGCCCGCATGCGGCAGGCGCTGCGCAGCCTGCTGCAGGGGCGCGATCCGCGTGACCAAGAGAAGCCGGAGATGCCAGCGTCGGCAGGCTGGATGCCGGACGCCGAACCTGCGCCTGCCGCAACCCCGATGGACGACAACCACATGAGCGACGCTCCTTCTCCCTCCTTTCCTCCCTTTTCCTCCGAAGCGCTCCCGCAGGCCATGGCAAGCGGCCGCATCGGCAGCCGCGCCGAGGCCTACCAACTGCTCGAGCTGGCCGCCGCCTACCTGATGCGCGAGGAGCCGCACAGCCCGACGCCCTACCTGGTCAACCGTGCGGTGGCATGGGGGCGCATGCCGCTGCCCCAGCTGATGCAGGAGGTGCTGCGCGAGGACGGGGACCTGAATCGCTACTTCTCGATGATCGGCGTCAGGCCTGACGCCTAGGGCTCGCTCGACGCTGGACGACACGGATTGCCGACGACTTCAAGACCAATGCGCTGGAGCACGCCATGCGAGACAAGTACATCTTTGAACCTTCCGGTGTTCCTGCAATCGCCGGGAGCCATCTCGAGTGCATGCGCAATCTGGTGGCGGACTACTTTTCCGGTGAAAAGAAGAAAAGAAAGGCGAGTGCGAATCTGGCAGCCGAAGCCCTGCAGAAAGCCATGGCCGCGAAGTCCGGGCAGTCCAGCTTTTCTTACGTCAAAGATCACCAGATCATCTTTGAAAAGGCACACCTGAAGATCGGCACCGCAACCATCGGACAACTGATCACCGATCTCAGATCGACGGTTTTGAAGGCCTACCGGGACACATACTGGAATTGGCCCTTTTCATGGAGCAACCCCCTACCTCACCCGGACTCGGTCGGAGACCTCACCTACGCCGCTAACGGAGCCAACTCCTGGAGCATCCGGGTTCAGGCGCGGGTGGCACCCGGTGTGGCGGTGCCGCCGGTGGTCATCGGCAGCATCTACCGCGGCAACGGCAGATTCGAATTGCTGACACCCCAACCTCCCGATGTCGTGAACACCGTGTACGTCAAACGCACGCAGCCTCACCAGCACTACGTCGGCTATCTGCGCGACGGAGCGGAGCACTTCATCAGGAGATACGTTGTCCGGGGACTGAATCAGAACGACTCGGTGCAGATCGCGGCGAAGTCGGCCCTGCAAGCGGCGGCCACGGGCAGCACAGCCAAAGCAATGGAAATACGCCAGGAAGACGCCATCGGCAGGCACAACGTCGCCGAGGGCACGGAGTTGAGCATGGACCAGCAGATCCTCAGCCATACGCGCGGCTGGAACAAGCGCTTCATCTCGGCGACCACGACCTCGCGCACCGTCTACTCGACCCGTGGCGAAGAGTTCACGAGCGTGTTCGGCAAGGTCATCATCGATCTGGCGTTCGTGCCGGGCCAGGACATCTACGACCTTCACACACCAGACGCGCTTCACCACTTCGGCACCACCGGTGACGCGCTGCTGAATCCACCCACACCGCCTCACCTGAATCTGGCCCTGCGCGCTCTTTCAGAGGAGAAGCACCTGGCTGCACGTGATGTCATCAGAACACGTGAAGTCCTCATCCGAGAGAGTGTTCCCCTTGTCGCCATTCGCTTCAAGGACTTGGGCAAGAGGGTCGTGGCGATATCGCATACGGGTGACGACGAGAATGGTTCAGAGACATTCACAGCAGTCGAAGGTGCCTGGAAACTCGCAGGCCTCGGCATTTGGCAGGGCGAGGAAACACTGACGTACCGCCGCGATCACCGTTGGTACAAGTTCTATCTTTTTGTCAGTGCGATAGAGGCACAGCGCCGGATCGATGCTGTTCCCAAAGAACACAGCAAGGCCAAGAGCACGCGGAGCTTCTTCGACATCCCGGACGAACCGCCCGAGGGCTTTGCTCGCTGAGCCCCTGCACCGCAAGATCGACCTCCACCACGGTTTCTCGACCATCGGCTTGCTGCACCACGTCCGCACGCCGTCTCTTTCCAAAGTACGTTTTCAGCGATTCGCCATGACCACCTCCACTCCCCTGTTCAACGCGCTCGCAAGCGCCAAATTCACGCACAAGTACGAAGTCGTCTGGGCCGAGCTGTCCGGCGCCGAGTTCAACACCAAGACCAAGGCCTGGCTCAAGCTGCTCGGCAAGGTGATCGGCGGACCCTCCAGCAAGGAGCGCAAGGCGCTGGCGCAGGAGTTCCTGCAGTTCCTCTACGTCTACAAGCAGATGCTGGAGAAGCTCACGCGCGGCACGCATTCGCCCGAGCCGGCGCAGGTGATGCAGAAGATGAACGACTTCAACGCCGAGTACAAGCGGCAGTTCGGCAGCCTGCTGGACATGCCCATCCTGCGCCTGCCCAACGAGCTCGCGTCGGTCGCCGACAGGATGGCCGTGAACGCGGTGCGCCGCGACCTCATCGTGCGCAAGAAGCAGTTGCTCAAGTTCTGGATGGACGGCCTGCGCGACGGTGGCGAGCACCTCGACGACGTGTCGCTCTCGCTGCAGTACATGGGCAACAACGAGCCCGCCAAGGTGCGCCTCTTCCTCGACGTACTGTGCAAGGACCTCACCAAGATCAAGTTCGGCGATCCGCGTCCGTGGCTGCAGACCAGCGGCACGGTCGAGACCGGCCTCATGCGCGGCGGCGAGAACGGCAAGTTCAGCAAGGTGACCTGGACCGACGAGGAATTCAAGAAGGCCGTGAAGGCCGAGGCCTCCGTGGGCTACGGCGTGCGTGCCACGGGCGAGTGCGTGATCGAGATCACCGGGCTGCGGGCCGAGTTCAAGGCCGATGCGTTCGTCGGCGCATCGGCCAGTGCCGAGGCGGAAGCGAGCTACGAGCGCGGCAAGGGCGTGACGGCCAAGGCGAGCGTGGAGGCGATGGTCGGCGTGAAGATCAAGCTCGATGCCAAGATCGACGTGTCCGACATCTTCCTGATCGAAGCCAGCGCCGAGGCGTTCGCGGGTGCGATGGCCAAGGCCGAGGTCGAGTTCAACGCCACGGTCGACGGCGTGAAGTTCAAGGTGGAAGCCGAGGCCTTTGCCGGTGCGCGCATCAAGGGCGAGGCGTCGCTCTCGGTGCGCATGTGCGGCTACGACATCATCAAGGGCACGGCCAAGGGCTCGCTGTCGGCGGGCGTGGGTGCGTCCTTCTCGCTGGAATTCGAATCGTCGGCGTTCGGCGGCTCCAAGCTGGGCATCGAGGCCGACCTGACGGTCGGCGTGGGCGCGGGCGGCGGCGGCGAGTTCACCGTGTACCAGGACAACATCGGCCGGGCGTTCAATTCGCTCTACTACAGCGCCTACCTCACCCTGCTGGGACAGTCGAAGGAGCGCGACACCTGGCGCACCTACTTCCGCGACCTGGAGGACAACCAGATCCTGTTCGAGCGGGCCGACAAGATCATCGACGAGGCGCTGACCAGCTGCTACATCGAGTACCAGACGAACTTCACGCAGCTGCAGGCGTGGAAGCAGATGGAGGCGCTGTCCTGCTTCAAGGCGAACAAGCCGATTGCGGATGTGATTGCGCTCTAGGACGAAGACGGCTGGCGGCCGGCAACCGGCGCCAGCTCCGCCCCGCTCAAACCGCCCCGTGCGCCTCCACATACAGCGCATACAGCGAATGGCTGCTCGCCATGTAGAGCCTGTTGCGCTTCGGCCCGCCGAACTCGAGGTTCGCGCAGCGCTCGGGCAGGCGGATGAAGCCGATGGGCTTGCCCTGCGGGTTGAAGACCTTCACTCCATCCATTTCCTCCGACTTGCCGGTGGGCAGGTAGGCCTTCATGCCGCCGCCGGCGTCGGTGGGCTCGGACGCGATGGCGCCTGAATGGCCCCAGCCGCACCAGAGGTTGCCGTCGCGGTCGACGCGGAAGCCGTCGAGCGAACCTGGGCCATCGGCGTCGATGAGCTTGGTCTTGTTCGAGACGCCCGTGCCGTCCGGTGACACGTCGTAGCTCCAGATGCTGCGGTTGGGCGTTCCCTTCCACTCGACGACGTAGAGCTTCTTCTCGTCGGGCGAGAACGCGATGCCGTTGGGGTTGACGAGGTCGGTGATCACCGCCGTCAGCTTTCCATCGGTCGCAATGCGATAGACGTTCGTCGCCGCCTGCTCGGAGGCGGCCTTGCTGCCCTCCCACTCGCCGTTGATGCCGAAGGTGGGGTCGGTGAACCAGACGGTGTCGTCGGACTTCACGACGATGTCGTTCGGCGCGTTGAGGCGCTTGCCCTGGTAGTTGTCGGCCAGCACGGTGATGCGGCCGTCCTTCTCGGTGCGGACCACGCGTCGCGTCACCGAGTGCTCGCAGGTGACGAGCCGGCCCTGGCGGTCGCGGGTGTTGCCGTTGGCGTAGTTGACGCCCGTCTTGTGCACGCTGAATTTGCCGGTCTTCTCGTCGTACTTCATGAGCCGGTTGTTCGGGATGTCGCTCAGCAGCAGGTAGCCGTGCTCGGGAAAGTACACCGGCCCTTCGGCCCAGCGCATGCCGGAACCCAGCTGCTCAAGCGTGCTGCTGTAGATGCGGTACTTGGTGAAGCTGGGGTCGAGGATCAGCACCGCCGGATCGGGATAGCGCTGGCTGGGCTTGAAGTCGAAGGATTGCGCGCCGGCGAGTCCGCTGAGGGCTGCGGTGCCGACGCCCGCAGCTGTCTTCAGGAATCGGCGCCGTTCGTTGTTGGTCTTGTTCTGCATCGGATGTCTCCTTGGATGGTCGTTCGAGAATGCTCAGTCGGCCACCGCGCCCGACTTCTTCACCAGCTCGGCCCAGCGCGGAATCTCCCTGGCCATGTGGTCGCGCAGCTCCTCGGGCGTGCTGCCCACGAGTTCCATTGCGAGCTGGCCGGAGAGCTTGGCCTGCACGTCGGGCTGGTGCAGGGCCTTCACGATCTCGGCATTGAGGCGCTGCACGATGGGCTTGGGCGTGCCCTTGGGGGCATACACCGCCTGCCATGACGACATCTCGAAGCCGGGGATGCCCGACTCGATCATGGTCGGCAGGTCGGGCACCAGGGCGATGCGCTTGGCCGTGGTCACGGCCAGCAGCTTGAGCTTGCCGCTCTTGACCAGCGGCAGCGCGGCCGTCACCTGGTCGAACATGAAGGGCACCTGCCCCGCGGCCACGTCGGTCAGCGCCGGGGGTGTTCCCTTGTACGGCACGTGGGTGAGCTTCACGCCGATGAGGTCGGCGAACATCTCGCCCGCGAGGTGCGTCGAGGTGCCCGCGCCTGAAGAGGCGAAGGTGCGCTTGCTCTCGTCCTTCTTCAGCAGGGCCACGAGCTCGGCCACCGAGTTCACGCCGAGCTGGCTGTTGACGATGAGCACGTTGGGCAGGCGCGCGACCAGCGAGACGGGCTCGAAGTCCTTCATCGGGTCGTAGGACAGCTTCTTGTAGAGGCTGGCGTTGATGGCGTGCGTGCTGATGGTTCCGCCGAAGAGCGTGTAGCCGTCGGGAGCGGCCTTCGCCACGTAGGCGGCACCGATGCCGCCGGCCTGGCCGGGCTTGTTGTCGACAACCACCGACTGCTTGAGGCTCTCGCCCAGCTTCTGGGCCAGCGTGCGGCCCACGATGTCGGTGGAACCACCGGGCGTGAACGGCACGACGTACACGATGGGCTTGGCTGCGGGCCATTCTGTTGTCTGGGCCGACGCGGCCAGTGGAGCGAGCGCAGCCGAAAGCAGCGCCGCGGCGAGGCGGATGAAACGCATGTCTTGTCTCCTTGGTTTTCTGTGGTCGATGCGGCCTCAGCGGCCGTTGGCCTGGCGCCACGCAGCGAAGTCGGTGCGGCTCTGCTCGTCGGTGGGCGGATAGAGGCCGAGGATGGAGCGGCCTTCGAGCACCTTCTCCTGCACGAAGTCTTCGAAGGCAGTCATCTCGGTAGCCTCCGCAGCGACCTCGTCGGCCATGTGCGCGGGGATGACGATCACGCCCTCCGCGTCGCCGACGACCACGTCGCCAGGGAACACCGGCGCGTCGCCACAGCCGATGGGCACGTTGATGTCGATGGCCTGGTGCAGCGTGAGGTTGGTGGGCGCGCTGGGGCGCTGGTGGTATGCGGGAAATTCGAGCTTCGCGATGTCGGGGCTGTCGCGGAAGCCGCCGTCGGTGACCACGCCTGCCACGCCGCGCTTCATGAGCCGCGTGACGAGAATGCCGCCGGCCGATGCGGCGCGCGCGTCCTTGCGGCTGTCGATGACGAGCACCGCGCCCTCGGGGCACTGCTCCACGGCCTTGCGCTGCGGGTGGTCGCGGTCGAGGAAGACGCTGATCTGGTTCAGGTCTTCGCGCGCCGGCATGTAGCGCAGCGTGAAGGCCTCGCCCACCATGTTGGGAAGTCCGGGGTTGAGCGGGCGCACGTCCTGGATGAACTGGTGGCGCAGGCCGCGCTTGAACAAGGCCGTGCACAGGGTGGCGGTGCTCACCTTCATGAGCTGGTCGCGGGTGGCGGGATTCACGTGTGGTCTCCGTTGTCGGCTGAAATGAAATCGGGTTGATGGGCGGGTCAGAAGATGTCGGGCTCGGGCACCGGCTTGCCGAAGCTGGTCTCGAGGAAGTCGAAGTCGCAGCCTTCGTCGGCCTGCCTGATGTGGCGGCCGAACATCCAGCCGTAGCCGCGCTCGTAGCGCGGCGGCGGCGGAGTCCATGCGGCCTTGCGGCGCGCGAGTTCTTCGTCGTCGATCTCGAGGTGGATGCGGCGCGCGGGCACGTCGACGGTGATGCGGTCGCCGGTCTGCACCAGCGCGAGCGGTCCGCCGACGGCGGCTTCGGGCGAGCAGTGCAGCAGGCAGCCGCCGTAGCTGGTGCCGCTCATGCGCGCGTCGGACAGGCGCAGCATGTCCTTCACGCCCTGCTTCAGCAGCTTGGTCGGGATGGGCAGCATGCCCCACTCGGGCATGCCGGCGCCGCGCGGGCCGGCATTGCGCAGCACGAGGATGTCGTCGCCAGTCACGTCGAGGTCGGGGTCTTCCACCGCTTTCTTGAGCGACGGGTAGTCGTCGAACACCAGCGCGCGGCCGGTGTGCTTCAGCAGATGCGGCGCGCAGGCACTGGGCTTGATGACCGCGCCGTCGGGCGCGAGGTTGCCGCGCAGCACGGCCAACGCTCCCTCGGCATAGATCGGGTTGGACAACGGCCGGATCACGTCGTCGTCGTAGACCTCGGCGCCTTCGATGTTCTCTCCGATGCTGCGGCCGTTGACGGTGAGCGCCTCCGTGCGAAGGTGGCCGCGGATGCGCTCCAGCATCGCCGGCAGGCCGCCCGCGTAGAAGAAGTCCTCCATCAGGTAGGCATCGCCGCTGGGCCGGATGTTGGCGATGACGGGCACGCGACGGCTGAAGGCGTCGAAGTCCTCGAGGCTCACGGCGTGGCCGGCGCGGCGCGACATCGCGATCAGGTGGATGACGGCATTGGTGCTGCAGCCCATGGCCATCGCGCAGGCGATGCCGTTCTCGAAGTTGGCGCGCGTGAGCATCTTCGCGGGCGTGAGGTCTTCCCAGACCATCTCGACGATGCGGCGGCCGCAGTCGGCGCTCATGCGGATGTGGTTGGCATCCGCCGCAGGAATGCTCGACGCGCCGGGCAGCGTCAGGCCCACAGCCTCGGCGATGCCCATCATGGTTGCCGCCGTGCCCATGGTCATGCAGGTGCCGTGGCTGCGGGCAATGCCGGCTTCCATCTCGGCCCATGCCTGCTCGCCAAGGCGGCCGGCACGGCGCTCGTCCCAGTACTTGAAGGCGTCGGAGCCGGAGCCCAGCACCTTGCCCTTCCAGTTGCCGCGCAGCATGGGGCCGGCCGGCAGGTAGATGAAGGGAATGCCCATGCTGAGCGCGCCCATCGTGAGGCCGGGCGTGGTCTTGTCGCAGCCGCCCATCAGCACGGCGCCGTCGATCGGATGGCTGCGCAGCAGCTCTTCCGTTTCCATCGCGAGGAAGTTGCGATAGAGCATGGTCGTGGGCTTGACCATGCTTTCCGAAAGCGAGATCGCCGGCAGCTCGAGCGGAAATCCGCCGGCCTGCAGCACGCCGCGCTTCACGTCTTCCACGCGCTGCTTGAAGTGCGAGTGGCACTGGTTGGCGTCGCTCCAGGTGTTGACGATAGCGATGACGGGCTTGCCCATCCAGTCGGCGTAGCTGTAGCCCATCTGCAGCACGCGCGAGCGGTGGCCGAAGGAGCGGAAGTCGTCGGGCGCGAACCAGCGGGCGCTGCGAAGGGATTCGTAGGTGCGTTTCGTCAAGGGGTTGTCTCCATGGCCGCTGCGTGAAAAGTGCGGCCTTGCCGGCCTTCGCCGGCGTCGTCCGGCGAATTAAAACACTAGTATATTAGTGCGTCAATGACACAATCGCCGGCGATGAGCGCCTCCCCGAAGATCCGACTTGACCGCACCCGCCTTGCCGCGCCGCAGGTGCTGGAGAAACTGCGCGAAGCCATCCTCGCGCTCGAACTCGTTCCCGGAACCGTGCTGCAGCGGCAGGAGCTCGCCGACCGTTTCGGCGTGAGCCAGACGCCCGTGCGCGAGGCCCTGCTTCGGCTCAACGAGGAAGGACTGGTGGACGTGTTCCCTCAGCACGCGACGCTGGTCAGCCGAATCGACATCTCCGCGGCACGCGAAGCGCACTTCCTGCGGCGCTCCATCGAACTGGAGCTGGTGCACCAGCTGGCCGTCGAAGAGTCACCGGGCCTGGTCGATCAGCTGAAAGGCGTCATCGCCCAGCAGGCCGCGCTTGCGACATCACAGCGCTACGGCGACTTCGTCAACGCCGATCGCGCATTCCATCGCCTGATGTACGAAGCCGGCGGCGTGCTCGGTCTCTGGGACCTTGTGGGCCGCGTCTCCGGCCACGTCGACCGCCTGCGCCGCCTGCACCTGCCGACCGCCGGCAAGACCGAGGCGATTCTTCGCGACCATCGCGCCATCACGCGCGCCATCGAGGCGAAGGACCCGGACGCAGCCCAGGCCGCGCTGCGCAAGCACCTGTCGGGCACGCTCAGCGCGGTGAACGAAATCTGCAAGCAGTATCCCGACTACGTGATTCCCTGAAAGGGCTTCCCTGCCCTTTCAGCCCAGCGCGTCGTTCACCTGCTCCCTGAACTCGCTCAGGCTGACCGCCGCGCCGATCTCCCTCGGCAGCGCATCGCGCACCGAGAACACGCCCAGCACCTTCGCACCCGCCACCAGCGGCAGATGGCGGAAGCCGCGCTCGAGCATGAGCACCACCGCATCGGACACCAGCGTCTCCGGCGGCACGCAGATCGGGTTGGGCGTCATCACCTCGCGCACCGGCGTGGCGTCGGGATCGAGCCCCTTGGCGAGCACGCGCGTCATGAGGTCGCGCTCGGTCAATATGCCCAGCAGCGTGTCGGGCAGCTCCATGACGAGCACGCTGCCGCAGTTGGCCCGCGTCATCGCGCAGGCTGCGTCGCGCACGCTGGCCTGCGGTGCCAGGCTGAGCACGTGCTTACGCGAAATCGATTGGAAAACGGTGCGCTCGGCCATGATGCGCCCTCCGTGAGTGCAACCCTGAATGGTGCCGCCGGCCCTTGCTCAGCGCAAGGAGGCGTTGAGCCGCTCCAGCGCCTGCGCGCCGGGACACAGCTGTTCCGGCCCCAGTGCGTTGAGCGGCCGGTCGCAGGTGTTGAGTGCCGTATGAAGGTCGGTGGCCAGCGGGTCGACGTACAGCAGCCCGGTGACCACCTCACCCATCTCCTGATGCCGCTGCATGTAGGCCATGGCGGCGAAACGATCGCCCGGATCGTAGTCCGGGTGCAGGCTGCGCAGGCGCAGCAGCGTGCCGTCGTGCTGGCGCACGTCCATCACCTCGCCAGGCTCGATGTCGACGGCGATTTCCTCCCGTCCGCTGATGAAGTCGATGCGGCTCACCGCCTCGTTGTGCTCGCGGATGTAGTCGTAGCTCTTGGTGCTGCCGGGATGGTTGTTGAAGGCCACGCAGGGGCTGATGACGTCGATGAAGGCGGAGCCGCCATGGCTGATCGCACCCTTGATGAGCGGCACCAGCTGCGCCTTGTTGCCCGAGAAGCCCCGCCCCACGTAGCTCGCACCGAGCTGCAGCGCCATGGCCACGAGGTCCACCGGGCTGTCGGTGTTGACCACGCCCTTCTTGCTCTTCGAGCCCTGGTCGGCCGTGGCCGAGAACTGGCCCTTGGTGAGGCCGTAGACGCCGTTGTTCTCCACGATGTAGGCCATGCGCACGCCGCGGCGCATCGCATGCGCGAACTGGCCCAGGCCGATGGAGGCCGAATCACCGTCGCCCGACACGCCCAGGTACAGCAGGTCGCGGTTGGCCAGGTTGGCGCCGGTCAGCACGCTGGGCATGCGGCCGTGCACGGTGTTGAAGCCGTGCGACGCACCGAGGAAGTAGTCCGGCGTCTTCGAGCTGCAGCCGATGCCCGAGAGCTTGGCCACGCGATGCGGTTCGATGTCGAGCTCCCAGCAGGCCTCGATGATGGAGGCCGAGATCGAGTCGTGGCCGCAGCCCGCGCAGAGCGTGGAGATCTTCCCCTCGTAGTCGCGCCGCGTGTAGCCGACCTTGTTGGTGGCCAGCGTCGGGTGCCGCAGCCTGGGCTTGGCGAGGTAGGTCATGCGGGCTCCTTCGCACCGGCGGTGCCTGGCGTGTGCGCCGTCTTGCCGACATGCGCTTCGATCGCCTGGACGATGAAGCGCGCGGTGATGGGCGTGCCGTCGAAGTGCAGCACCCGCACCAGCTTCGCCGGATCGGCGTCCAGCTCGTTGACCAGCAGGCTGCGCATCTGCGCGTCGCGGTTCTGCTCGACCACGAACACGCGCTCGTGCCGGGCCAGGAACTGCACCACGCTGTCAGGGAACGGAAAGGCCCGCAGCCGCAGCGCATCGAGATGGATGCCGCGTTCTTCCAGCGCCTGCAGCGCCTCGTGCATCGAGGGGCTGGTCGAGCCGAAATAGATCACGCCCAGGTCGGTCTTCCGGGCAGCAGGCTTCAGCACGGGCTGAGGCACCAGCGTGGCCGCGGTCGCGAACTTCTTCAGCAGCCGCTCCATGTTGTAGATGTAGTCCGGGCCGCGCTCCGAATAGCGGGCGTAGGCATCGCGCGTCGTGCCGCGCGTGAAGTAGCTGCCCTTGGTCGGATGCGTGCCGGGCAGCGTGCGCCACGGAATGCCGTCGCCGTCCACGTCCTTGTAGCGGCCGAAGTCGCGGCCGGCCTCCAGCTCCTCGGCGCTCATGACCTTGCCGCGGTCGTAGGCCTTGCTGTCGTCCCACTCGAAGGGCTTGCACAGGCGCTGGTTCATGCCGATGTCCAGGTCGGTCATCACGAACACCGGCGTCTGCAGCCGGTCGGCCAGGTCCAGCGCCGCCGCCGCGTGCTCGAAGCACTCGTGCGGGTCTTCGGGAAAGAGCAGCACGTGCTTGGTGTCGCCGTGCGACGCGTAGGCGCAGCAAAGTATGTCGGCCTGCTGCGTGCGCGTGGGCATGCCGGTGGAAGGGCCGCCGCGCTGCACGTTGATGAGCGTGACCGGAATCTCCGCGAAGTAGGCCAGCCCGATGAACTCCGTCATCAGCGATATGCCCGGCCCCGAGGTCGCGGTGAAGGCCCGCGCGCCGTTCCACCCCGCTCCGACCACCACGCCGATCGACGCGAGTTCGTCCTCGGCCTGCACGATGGCGAAGCGGTGCTGGCCCGTGGACGGGTCCACGCGGAACTTGGTGCAGTACTTCTGGAAGGCCTCGGCAACCGATGACGAAGGCGTGATCGGATACCACGCCGCCACCGTCGCGCCGCCGTACACGCAGCCCAGCGCCGCCGCGCTGTTGCCGTCCACGAAGATCCTGTCGCCCACGCGGTCGGCGCGCCGCACCCGCAACCCCACGGGCTCGCGCAGGTTCTCGCGCGCGAAGTCGCAGCCAAGGTGCAGCGCCTGCACGTTGGAGGCCAGCAGCTTCTCCTTGCCCTTGTACTGCTCGGAGAACAGCTTCTCGACCACCTCGGGCTCGATGCCCAGCAGGATCGAGAGCGCACCCACGTAGACGATGTTCTTGAACAGCTGCCGCTGTCGCGGGTCTTGATAGACCGCGTTGCAGATCTCGGTGAGCGGCATGCCGATCACACGGATGTCGTCGCGGAACTTCGAGGGCGGCAGCGGCCGCGTGCTGTCGTAGAAGAGATAACCGCCGGGCTCCAGCTCGGCGACGTCGGCGTCCCAGGTCTGGGGGTTCATCGCCACCATCATGTCGGTGCCGCCGCGCCGGCCGAGGTGGCCCTCTTCGGTCACGCGCACCTCGTACCAGGTGGGCAGCCCCTGGATGTTGCTGGGGAAGATGTTGCGCGGGCTCACCGGCACGCCCATGCGCAGGATGGCCTTGGCGAACAGTTCGTTGGCCGAGGCCGAGCCCGATCCGTTGACGTTGGCGAACTTGATGACGAAGTCGTTCACCGCCTCGATCTGCTTCATGCCGGCACCTCCTGGCCCTGCGCCTGCCCGGCGAGCGACATCTTCAGCAGGAACTTCTGCATGTCCCACGCGCCCGTGGGGCAGCGTTCGGCACACAGGCCGCAGTGCAGGCAGACGTCCTCGTCCTTGACCATCACGCGGCCCGTCTTGAGTCCGCCGGACACGTACAGGTCCTGCGCCAGGTTCAGCGCCGGGGCCTTCAGGCGCGAGCGCAGCCCTTCTTCCTCGCCGTTGTCGACGAAGTTGATGCAGTCCATCGGGCAGATGTCCACGCAGGCGTCGCACTCGATGCAGGCGGTTTCGGTGAACACGGTCTGCACGTCGCAGTTCAGGCAGCGTCCGGCTTCCTTGAAGGCGGTGGCGGCGTCGAAGCCCAGCTCCACTTCCACGCGGATGCTCGCCAGCGCCGCCTCGGCCTTGGCCCACGGCACCTTGTAGCGCAGGTCGTTGGAGGTGTCGTTGTCGTAGCTCCACTCGTGGATGCCCATCTTCTGCGACACCAGGTTGGTCATGGGCGGCGGCCGGTCGTCGACCGGCTCGGCGCGCAGAAGCTTGTCGATGGACACGGCCGCCTCATGGCCGTGCGCCACCGCGGTGATGATGTTCTTCGGCCCGAAGGCCGCGTCGCCGCCGAAGAACACGTTGGGCACCGACGACTGGAAGGTGCTCGCGTCCAGCACCGGCAGGCCCCACTTGTCGAAGTCGATGCCGCAGTCGCGCTCGATCCACGGGAAGGCGTTTTCCTGGCCCACCGCCACCAGCACCTCGTCGCACTCGAAGTACGCGTCGGGCTCGCCCGTGGGCTCCAGCGTGCGGCGGCCCTTGTCGTCGTAGACCGCCTTCACGATCTCGAAGCTCATGCCGACGAGCCTGCCGTTCTCGTGCACGAAGGCCTTGGGCACATGGAAGTTGATGATCGGAATGCCCTCGTGCTGGGCGTCTTCCTTCTCCCAGGGCGAGGCCTTCATCTCCTCGAAGCCGCTGCGCACGATGACCTTCACGTCTGTGCCGCCCAGCCGGCGCGCCGAGCGGCAGCAGTCCATGGCCGTGTTGCCGCCACCGAGCACGATCACGCGCTTGCCGATGCTGCTGACGTGGCCGAAGGAAACGGAGTTCAGCCAGTCGATGCCGATGTGGATGCTCTCGGCCGCTTCACGCCGACCCGGAATGTCGAGGTCGCGCCCGCGAGGCGCGCCGCAGCCGACGAAGATCGCGTCCCAGCCCTGCCCCAGCAGCGCGGTCATGGAGTCGATGCGCTCGCCGCCGCGGAACTCGACGCCCAGGTCGAGCACGTAGCCGGTTTCCTCGTCGATCACCGACTCCGGCAGCCTGAAGCGCGGAATCTGCGTGCGAATGAAGCCGCCCGGCTTGGCCTCGCCGTCGAACACCGTCACCTCGTAGCCCAGCGGCGCGAGGTCGCGCGCGACGGTGAGCGAGGCCGGCCCGGCGCCGATGCATGCGACGCGCTTGCCGTTGCTCGGTTCCGTCTTCGGCATGCGCGCGCGCACGTCCTCCTTCATGTCGGCGGCCACGCGCTTGAGCCTGCAGATGGCCACCGGCTCCGGAGCCTGCGTATTGCTTTCTTCCACCCGCCCGCGGCGGCAGGCCGGCTCGCAGGGCCGGTCGCAGGTGCGGCCCAGGATGCCCGGAAAGACGTTGGAGACCCAGTTGACCATGTACGCGTCGCCGTATCGGCGCTGCGCGATCATGCGTATGTATTCGGGGACGGGAGTGTGCGCCGGGCAGGCGTACTGGCAATCGACGACCTTGTGGAAATAGGCCGGGTTGGCAATGTTCGTTCGCTGCAACACGTGTCTCCTGGCTGTCGCCCGGAACCCCGGAGGGGCCGACGAGTGGCTTGTGGCGCTTTTGGCGGAGTATGCGCCGCTCAGGCTGGAGCGCAAGCTTGGTGAAATCCCGCAGCCACCGGAGCCCCGCCCGGGGCCTCACCCAGGGCTCATCCGAGCGCGACGGCGAACAGGGCGTCGATCAGCGGCCGTTCCCTGCGGATGGACAGGCAGCACAGCGAGTAGCTGATCGACAGCTGCTCGTCGTCGACGGCGACCGCCACGAGTCCCGGCAGCGGAATGAACTCCACCTGCGTGACGAAGGAAACGCCCATTCCATTGGCCACCGCGTGCTGGATGGCCTCGCGGCTGTTGATCTCCATCGCGCAGTGCAGGCTCACGTCCTGCTGCCGGCAGGCGCGCTCGACGCGATGCCGAGTCTTGGAGCCGGGCTCGCGCATGATGACCGTCTCGCCTTCGATGTCGCGGGTGGAGATGGACTTGCGCTTCGTCCATGCATGGCCCTCGGGCACCACCGCGACGATGCGCTCCGTGCGATAGGGCTCGATGTGCAGGCCTTCCGCCCCGGCCGGATCGACGACGATGCCGACGTCGATGCTGAAGTCCTGCAGGCCCTGCAAGGTGGACTCTTCCGACCCGATCGACACCGTGATGTCCAGCGGCGGGTGTGCTTCCTTGAAGTTGCGCGCCAGCTCCATCGCGATGGGCGGCGACACCGCGCCGACGCGCACCAGCCCCACCTTGAGCTTGCGCGCGCTCTGCAGGAAGAGCATGGCTTCCTCCTCCTGCCCGAACAGGCCCTGCGTGATGGCATAAAGCCGCTCGCCCGCTGCAGTGAGCTTCACGCTGCGGCCGCTGCGCAGGAAGAGCTCCACGCTGAAGCGGGTCTCCAGCGACTTGACCTGGTCCGTCACCGTCGGCTGCCCGATGTGCAGGTATTGCGCCGCCGAGGTGAAGCCGCCGGTCTTCGCCACGGCGTGAAAGCATCTGATCGATTTGTAGTACTGGTGGAACATGGATTCGGGTCCCGGGGGCGTGCAGCCTCTCACAGGCGCGCCCGCGCGCGAATGGGCGCTTTCCCCGGGTCGTGATGCCGGCGCGGGCCGTTCATCCATCGGTTTTCGACCAGGCGCACACCGGAAATGCGATTGGACGGAACTTCGGGCCGCTTCGACACTGCCTTCACCAAGAAAGAAACGCGCGGCACAGCGCGATGCAGAAGCAGCGAAAAGAGAAGCCACCGAAGCAACCGCCGACACGAGACAAACCCGATGCCCCACGCATATCACAACCCCGTATCCATCCACAGCGGCCGAGGCAGCCTTGAACGGCTCCCATCGATACTCGCCGGCCGCCGCGTCGCGGTCGTCACCTTTCCCGAGGCGCGCGAGCTCGGGCTGGTCGAGCGCCTCGAGAAGCTCCTGCCCGGCTCGCTTGTCGAGGTGATCGACGACGTGCGCCCCAACCCCGACGTGGCGCACCTGAGCGCCCTGTACGACCGCTTCTGGCAAACGCCCGATGCCTGCGATGCGATCGTGGCAGTCGGCGGCGGCAGCGCCATCGACACAGCCAAGGCGCTGATGGTGGGCACGGCGAGCGGTCGCTTCGACGAACTGGTCGACCTGCTGTCGGCGGGCAAGTCCTTCGAGCCCGCCAGCGTCAAGCCGCTGATCGCCGTGCCGACGACGGCCGGCACCGGCAGCGAGGTGACGCCGTGGGCGACGATCTGGGACGCAGCCCGGCAGAAGAAGTATTCGCTGCACCTGCAGGCCACCTGGCCCGAGGCAGCCATCGTCGATCCCGAGCTGATGCTCTCGGTGCCGGCGGGAACCACCGTGTCGACCGGGCTCGATGCGCTGTCCCATGCGCTGGAGTCGGTGTGGAACGTGAATGCGAACCCGGTCTCCGACACCTTCGCCATCTCCGCCGTGCAGGACATCTTCGAATGCCTGCCGGCCCTGGTGAAAGATCTGCGCAGCATCGAACTGCGCGAGCGCATGGCGATGGCCGCGCTGAAGGCCGGGCTCGCGTTCTCCAACACGAAGACGGCGCTGGCCCATTCGATCTCGTACGAGATGACGCTGCGCTACGGCCTGCCTCACGGCATCGCCTGCTCGTTCACGCTGCCGATCGTTCTCGAGAAGGCATGGGCGCGCTCGCCCGATCGCGACCGCACGCTGCAGCGCCTCTTCGGGCCCGACCTGCGCGCCGCTGCCCTGCGCCTGCGCGACTTCCTGCAGGGGCTGGGCGTGAAGACCGAGTTCGCGGACTACGGCGTGGCGGACGCCGAGGCCACGGCCATGATCGCGCGCGCCATGGACGGGGCACGCGGCAGGAACTTCATCGGCGCGGTGTCGGCCTAGCCGGTCGAAGCCGAAGAACGGCAAGAAAAAGATACCGGTGCCACAGCCGGTTCCACGGACCCAGGTCCGTCGGGAACAGGAAAAAACAGGAGACAAGACATGCAACTGGCGAACCAGGGTTTGCAGGCCGGCGCGTACGCGCAGCCCCACGAGTTTTCATTCCGGCGTGCGCAGTGGCGAATGCTGCTGGCCGCCATGTTCTGCTACCTCTTCTTCTACACCGGCCGACAGACTTTCGGCTTCGCCATTCCGGGGCTGCAGAAGGAATTCGGGTTGTCGAAGGAGGTGCTGGGCTGGGCCTCGGCCAGCCTCCTGTGGTGCTACGCCATCGGCCAGGCGATCAACGGCAACCTCGCCGACAAGTTCGGCGGCCGCCGCGTGATGACCGCGGGCGCAATCCTTTCGTGCGCGGCCAACTGGGTGGTGAGCTTCGCCGTCGGCTTCAAGACGCTCGCGATTCCATGGGGCGTCAACGGCTACTTCCAGGCGCTCGGCTGGGCGCCGGGCAGCCGCCTGCTGTCGAACTGGTGGGGCACGAGCGAGCGCGGCAAGGTGTTCGGCTTCTACACCTTCGCGGCGGGGTGCGCGTCGATCCTGTCGTTCGTCACCTCCATCATCGTCGTCAACGTGCTGCACCTGGACTGGCGCTGGATCTTCAGGCTGCCCGTGCTGCTGATGCTGGTGGGCGGCATCGCGTTCTACCTGATCGCCCGTGAACGCCCCGAGGACCTGGGCTTCAAGTCGCCCGACACCGGCATCGCCAACGCGGAAGACGCGAAGGCCGCCGCCGCGAGCCACGCCGCACCCGAGGAAAGCTCGTGGAGCCGCTACAAGGCCGTGTTGTGCAACCCGAGGCTGCTCATCGCCGCGCTCGCCATCGGCTTCCAGAACGCGGCGCGCTACGGCCTGATCGTCTGGGTGCCCGTGCACTTCCTCGGCAAGGACTGGAGCAAGATGGCCGACGGCATGATCGATCCGGCCTGGATCTCGGTGGCTCTGCCCGTGGGCATGGCCTTCGGCGCGCTCACCAACGGCTGGATCTCCGACCGCGTGTTCGGCTCGAAGCGCTACAAGGCCATCGTGCTGTACATGCTGCTGGGCGCGGCCGCCTCGATCGGCATGTACCTCACGCCCACGAGCATCGCCGGGCTGGCGCTGCTCTTCCTCGCGGGCTTCTTCGTCTACGGCCCCGCCTCCTCCTTCTGGGCCCTGTGCCCCGACCTCGTGGGAGCCAAGCGCTCGGGCACGGCCACCGGCGTCATGAACTTCTTCTCCTACCTGCTGGCGGGCCTCGGCGAGCCGCTGATCGGCCGGCTGCTGGACCACTCGGGCAGCACGTCGATGGTCTTCCCGATCGTCGCGGCCAGCTGCCTCATCAGCGCCGCCATCGCGGTCTTCATCCGGCGCTGAGGCGGGCCGCCCTTCCCTTCATCCAACCGATCGATCGATCCATCCATCTCCATCAAGGAACCCTCTGCCATGAAACCCGAATCGCTGGAAGTCAACGCCCGCAGCTACCGCTGGATGAGCCGCCCCGTCGTGGTCGTGTGCGTCGACGGCTGCGAGCCCGCCTACCTCGACGCTGCCATCGCCGCCGGCATGGCCCCGTACATCGAGCGCATGAGAAAGACCGGCGCCGACCTGCTGGCCGACTGCGTGGTGCCCTCGTTCACCAACCCGAACAACCTGTCGATCGTGACCGGTGCGCCGCCCGCGGTGCACGGCATCTGCGGCAACTACTTCTTCGACCGCGAGCTCGGCCAGGAAGTGATGATGAACGACCCGAAGTACCTGCGCGCCGGCACGGTGCTCGCGGCCTTCGCGGATGCCGGCGCCAAAGTGGCAGTGGTGACCGCCAAGGACAAGCTGCGCAAGCTGCTGGGCCACCGCATGAAGGGCATCTGCTTCTCGTCGGAGAAGGCCGACCAGGCCACCGTGGAGGAGAACGGCATCGACGGCGTGGTCGAGATGGTCGGCATGCCCGTGCCCTCGGTGTACAGCGCGGAGCTGTCGGAGTTCGTGTTCGCGGCCGGCGTGAAGCTGATGGAGTCGCGCCGCCCCGACCTGATGTACCTCTCGACCACCGACTACGTGCAGCACAAGGCTGCGCCCGGCAGCCCCGCAGCCAATGCCTTCTACGCAATGATGGACGGCTACCTCGCACGGCTCGACGAACTGGGCGCCACCATCGTCCTCACCGCCGACCACGGCATGAACGACAAGCACGACGCGCAAGGTGCGCCGAAGGTCGTCTACCTGCAGGACGTGCTCGACGACTGGTACGGCCAGGACGAAGCGCGCGTCATCCTGCCGATCACCGATCCCTACGTGGTGCACCACGGCGCGCTCGGTTCCTTCGCCACCGTGTACGCACCCGACGAGGCCCGCGTGCCGGGCTGGATCGACCGACTGCAAAGCCTGCCCGGCATGGAGCTCGTGCTCTCGCGCAAGGACGCGGCCCAGCGCTTCGAGTTGCCGCCCGACCGCATCGGCGACATCGTGGTCGTCAGCGAGCGCAGCACGGTCATCGGCACGTCTGCGAGCCGGCACGACCTCTCGGCGCTGGAGGTGCCGCTGCGCTCGCACGGAGGCGTCTCGGAGCAGCGCGTGCCGCTGATCTGCAACCGCCCCGTCGCCGGCGTCGCGGCCGATCGCCGGTTGCGCAACTTCGATGCGCTCGACCTCGCGCTGAACCACGCCCAGTAACCGCCCGGAAGACCCGCCATGAACCAGCCAATGCAAAAGACCAACGAAGTCCACCACGAAGCACTGCGCATCGCCGGCGAACGCGTCTACCGCGACGAGGTCATCGAGGTGACCTATCCCTACACCGGCGAAGTGATCGCCACCGTGCCGAAGGCCACGCTGGCGGACGTGCGGCGCGCCTATCGCATCGCCTGCGACTACAGGCCGACGCTCACGCGCTACGAGCGTTATCGCATCCTGATGCGCGCGGGCGAGATCATCGCCTCGCGCCTGGACGAGATCTCGCGCACCATCACGCTGGAGTCGGGCCTGTGCCGCAAGGATTCGCTGTACGAGGTGGGCCGCGCGTCCGACGTGCTGCTGTTCGCCGCCAACCAGGCGCTGGTGGACGACGGCCAGGTGTTCTCCTGCGACCTCACGCACCACGGCAAGAGCCGCAAGGTCTACACGCTGCGCGAGCCGCTGCAGGGCGCGATCACGGCGATCACGCCGTTCAACCATCCGCTGAACCAGGTGATCCACAAGGTGGCGCCTTCCATCGCCACCAACAACCGCATGGTGCTCAAGCCCAGCGAGAAGACACCGCTCTCGGCCTTCATCCTCGCCGACATCCTGTACGAGGCGGGCCTTCCGCCGCAGATGCTGTCAGTGATCACCGGAGACCCGCGCGAGATTGCCGACGAGATGCTCACCAGCGCCGACGTCGACCTCGTCACCTTCACAGGCGGCGTGGCCATCGGCAAGTACATCGCGGGCAAGGCGGTCTACAAGCGGCAGATCCTGGAGCTGGGCGGCAACGATCCGATCATCGTGATGGAAGACGCCGACGTGGAGGAAGCCGCGACGCTGGCCGCCAGCGGCTCCTACAAGAACTCGGGCCAGCGCTGCACGGCCATCAAGCGCATGCTGGTGCACGAGGCGGTGGCCGACCGCTTCGTCGAGCTGCTGGTGCGCAAGACCGAGGCGCTGAAGTACGGCGACCCGATGGACCCGCACACGGACATGGGCACGGTGATCGACGAGGCTGCGGCGAAGCAATTCGAGTCGGTGGTCGGCGAGGCCATTGCCGGCGGCGCGAAGCTGCTGTACGGCAACGTGCGGCGTGGCGCGCTGTACTCGCCCACTGTGCTCGACCACGTCGAACCGGGGATGACGGTCGCGAAGCACGAAACCTTCGGGCCAGTCTCGCCGGTGATCCGCTTCTCGAGCATCGAGGAGGCCATCCGCATCTCCAACGGCACGGCCTACGGCCTCTCGTCGGCGGTCTGCACGAACCGCATGGACTACATCACGCGCTTCATCCGCGAGCTGAACGTGGGCAGCGTGAACGTGCGCGAGGTGCCGGGCTACCGGCTGGAGCTCACGCCCTTCGGCGGCATCAAGGACTCGGGCCTTGGCTACAAGGAAGGCGTGCTGGAGGCGATGAAGAGCTTCACCAACACCAAGACCTACTCGCTGCCATGGTGATCTCCAGGTGAAGCGGCCCTCCGGCGAAGCCATCTGCGCCAGGAGGGCGATTCCCCCATTGCGGACTTCATGCGCTCACAATGTCCGCCGGTTACTCCACGGGACGACACCATGAGCGTTTTGCACATGTTTCTACCGGTATGCGAGCCGGCGCGCAGCGAAGCGCTGGCCCTGTTGCGGAAGACGCACCACCTGCCCCGCCACCTCGTCAAGGGCATCGCGATAAGACATCACGGCCAAAGCGAAGCGGCCGCCGCGCCCGACGCGCAGCAGGCCCAGCAGCAGGCACAGACACCGCCACCGGAAGCACAGGCACCGGCCTCGCCGCAATAGCCGCGGCGGCAGCCAGGTCGAAGATCACTCACTGGCCCGCGTTCGGCGTGGCGCGCGCCAGCAGCCGGATGTGCTCGAAATCGAGCAGGTCCAGCGCATGCCGCACCGCCTCGACCAGCGCCGAATGTCGCGCATCGGCAGCGAGGCGGTCGGCCCACTCGTGCAGGTCGCTCCAGCGGCCGTCGCGTGCGAGCGTCTCGAGTTCGTCGCGCACCGCCGCGGGCAGCGGCGCTATCGCGGGCACCGGCATGCGCCTGGCCTTGCCGGCGGGCGCCGGAACAGGCAGCACGGGGCGCGGCGGCGGCTTCACGACCACCGGCACCAGTTCCTTCGGAGCCTCCTTCACGATCACCGAGAAGCGCACGCGCGTTCCCAGGTTGCGGCGGCTTTCCAGCTGCATCCGCCCACCCATGTGCTGCACGATGCGCCGCGCTATCGTCAACCCGAAGCCGTGGCCGTTCGAGCTGGGTGCGCCCTGCTCGAAGGCTTTCACGATGCGTGCCTGGTCTTCCTTTTCGATGCCGACGCCGCTGTCCCACACGTCGAACTCGAGCCGCCATGAGTCCTGGCGCGGGCGCGCCTGCACGCGCAGGCCGATCTTGCCGTCGCGCGTGAACTTCGCGGCGTTCGACAGCAGGTTCAGCAGCAGCTGCTGGAAGCGCTTGCTGTCCAGCTGGACGGCGGTGGGCAGCGCGCCCAGCACATCCAGCTCGAAGAGGTTGCGCTGGCGCTGGGCGAGCGTGTCGGCGTACTGCGCGATGTCGTCGATCAGCGCGCGCAGGTGCACCGGCCGCGGCTCGAACGAGAAGGGAAGCAGCTCGCTCCTCGCGTAGTCGAGCAGGTCGTCGATGAGCGCGAGCTGGTAGGCCGCGCTGCGCTCGATGGCCTGCAGCCGCTCGGGCGGCGGCGGGCCGTCGACGTCGAGCAGGCGCACGTTGCCGACGATGGTCGACAGCGGCGCGCGCAGGTCGTGGCTGATGTAGGCCAGCAGCTGCGTCTGGTCGCGCGACTGCTGCTCGGCCTGCTCCAGCGCCGCGTTCAGCGCGTGCGTCTTGCGCTCCACCTCGTCCTGCAGCCGCTGCTGTTCTTCCGCCTGCCAGTGCGCCAGCGTGCGCTGCGCGGAATGCCGCTGGCGCGACAGGTGGTGCGCCCACACCGCCAGCGCCACCAGGCCGACGAGCATGCCCGGGAAGCCCAGCGCGTAGGCGTCGAAGCCGGGAATCATGTGCGATGGCATCGCCAGTTCGACCAGCCGCAAACACACGCCGACGGCGACGATGGTCATCACCGGAAATGCCAGCCGACCGCCGGGCCCAGCGCGGCGCATGTAGACGAAGGTGCTGACGGTGAGCGACAGCACCACCAGCGGCGCGCTCAGCGTGCCCGCTGTCGCGAAGGGCGCGTAGGGCCCGAGGAGCGTGCCCAGCACCACGACGCACTGCGCCAGCGCGAGCACCACGAGCCAGCGCAGCCCGGGCACGCGCACGGGACCGCGCCGCGACACGGTGTACAGGTAGAACATCAGCGACAGCACGCAGCAGCCCGCGGTGACGCCCGCCGCGCGGTAGCTCCACTCGATGCTGTCTGGCCACAGTGCGAGCCGCGCGTGGCCGCGATACGTGCTCTCGTAGAGCGCCACCAGCGCGAAGCCCATGCTCTGCAGCGCCATCGCCAGGTGGCGCGAGATGACCCACAGCGACAGCGAATACACCGACAGCACCAGCAGGCCGCCGATGAGCAGGCCGTCGAGCAGCGCATGGCTGCTTTCCGACATGCGCCACGCGTCCGCCGAATACAGCTTCGGCACGAGCTTGACGCTGCTGTTGGTGCGCACCCGCACCAGCACGCGCGCCTGCTCGCCGGGGCGCAGGTCGAGGTCCAGCGTGGGCACGCGGTCGTGGTCGCGAGCGGCGCTCGAACGCACCGACACGCCGGCCTGTTCGTGCGTCCACGTGGCCCAGCCCGCGAGTTCGCGGCGGGCATGGAAATCGACGTGCTGCAGCCATGTCGCATCGAGCACCAGCCGCAGCGGCTGGATCGCGTCGCTGCCGTTCACCACGGTCAGCCGCAGCCAGAACGCCGACTTCGAAAAGCCCGGCCGCATGCGCGCGGGCGTGCCGGGCTGGAAGCCGTCGGGTCCGTCGCCCGGCAGAGCGTCGACCTCGTCGAGCGACATGCGCGCGCCGGTGTCCTCGAACACTTCGACGCGCGTATCGAGCGCAATGGGCCAGCGGGTCTCGTCGTCGATGCGCAGCACGTCCGCCCAGGCGGCGGGAAGCGCCGTCGCCATCAGCCAGAAGACGGCGCAAAGCAGGAGCGCGCGAGTGCCGCCAAGGCCCGGGGTGGTCACCGCCTTTGCCGGTGCCGCGTCAGGCCGAAGGCACCGACGGCGGCGCGACCGGAGCCAGCCGCGCCTGGCGGAAGGCGGTGGGCGTGGTGCCGAAGCGCTCGCGGAATGCGGTCGAGAAATTGGCCGCGCCCGAAAAGCCGACGGCCAAGGCCACTTCTTCCACGCTGAGCGCCGAGTTCACGAGCAGCCGCTGCGCCTCCGCAAGGCGTGCCTCTCGCGCGAACTCGAACACCGTGCGGCCGGTCTGCTCCTTGAACACGCGCGACAGGCGCTTCTCGTGCGTGCCCACGCTCGCGGCCAATGCGGGCAACGCCGGCACGTTCGCGAGGTCGGAACGCACCAGCCGTTCGACCGCCTGCGCGAGCACGCGGTCGGCGTGGTCGGCGGCTGGTTCGCCCTTGGCGTGCTCCAGCGCGCTCTCCGCCTCTTCCATGCAGGCCTGCGCCTGGTGCCTGCAGCTCGCGAGCGCGAGGTGCACCGCCACGCGCGCCAGCACTTCCGCCGGCTCGAAGGGCTTGAGGATGTAGTCGACCGCGCCTTCGCGCAGGCCTGTGAGGCGCTCTTCCACCGAGCTGGAGGAAGTCACGAAGATCACCGGGATGCGCGCCGTCGCGCGGTCGGCCTTCAGCAGCCGGCAGGTCGCGTAGCCGTCGGTGGCGCCCATGCGCACGTCGAGCAACACCAGGTCGGGCTGCAGCGCGGTCGCCCGGCGATAGCCCTCCAGCGCATCGAACGCCAGGCTGATGCGGTGCCCCGCCTCGCGCAACACGCCTAGCAGCAACTGCAGCTCTTCGATGTTGTCGTCAATGACGAGGATGTGCGCGCGCCGGGGCGGCGTGGTCGACCAGTAGGACATGGGCGTCGAGCGTAGGAGTGCGTCGCCGAAAAGCAGCGTGAATTAGTTCACATTCAGTTCACATTATGTTGCATTGGTAAACAAATGTCATCATTAGCAAAGCTTTCGTCCTGATTCGCAAAGGCTCCCTTCGGGGCCCCGCCGAAGAATCCCGCCCTTTCCGGAGCACCCGTCGCCTTCGCGACGCCACAAGAAACGGTGCCCGGCCACCAGAGCCATCACGAGGGACGGGATGTTCAGGACCCCATCGAATCTGTCGCACGCGCAGGCGCGGCGCGACGTGTCTTCCAACGCCGCGCGCCTGCGGCACGGCCTTTGGCGCCGTTGCCTCACGCGCCTTGCCGCACCCGTTGCCGGGCTGCTCTTCGCCACGGCCGCGCATGCGGTGCCGCAGGTGTCGAGCCTGGTGCATTCGCCGGACATCCTTCCCGCCGGCGGCACGGTGACGAGCACCGTCACCATCGCCGAGACCGACAGCCTGCCGATCGGCGCGCCGGGTGCGTCCTTCACGTACACGATCCCAGGGAACAGCATCTACATGGGCACCGGCGCGGTTCCCGTGGGCACCTGCTCGGCCGACGTGTCGGTGGGCTCCGCCGGCCCCGGCACGCTGACCTGCTCGGGCATCACGCTCGCGGCGAACCAGCTGCGCAACTTCGAGGTGCTGCTGCGCACGGTCACGCAGGGAACGCTGAGCGTGACCGCCGCGCCCAGCGGCGGCGGCTCCAGCGAGACCAAGACGATCACCGTGAACCAGGGCGCCGACGTGGCCGTGGCCATCAGCGCCCCGGCCACCGCGCCCAGCGGCTCCACGGTGCCGATCGTCTTCACGGTCACCAACAACGGCCCCGACACCAGCACGGGCTCGACGCTGACCTACCCGATTCCCACGGGCCTGTCGGTCTCGGGCACCGGCCTGCCCTCGGGCTGCTCGATCAGCGGCAGCCTGCTGACCTGCAACGTGCCGGCCACGCCCGCGGGCGCCGGCAGCAACACGCGCACCTTCACCATCAACGGCGTGGTCACCGCGGGCGCGGGCTCCACCATCACGCACCAGCCGGCCGTGGCACCCGCGGGTGCGGTGGGCGACGGCGTTTCCACCAACAACAGCGCCACCGCCAACACCACCGTGACGGCGGGCTACGTGCTCGCGCTGGCCAAGAGCCATGACGGCGGCCAGCTGCTGGTGGGCCAGCGCTTCAACTTCAGGCTGAGCCCGAGCTTCAGCGGCACCGCGCCCACGGGCGTGACGCTGAGCGACACCATCCCCGCCAACTTCGCGATCCAGACGCCGATCAATGCCGCCGCCGGCTGGACCTGCTCCGTCAGCGGCCAGACGGTGAGCTGCACGCGCAGCAACATCGGCGGCAGCGGCGGCGCCAACGTGGCGCTCGGCGACATCCTGGTGCCGGTCATGGCCATGACCGCCGGCACCGGCGTCGTCAACGAAGCCACCGTGAGCGCGACCGGCCCCATCGCCAACTCGGCCACCGGCAGCGTGCCGGCCGACGTGGCCGTATCGGCCACCGACTTCCGCGCCGACAAGCGCCGCGGCTGGCCGCAGAACAACGTGCCGCTGGGCCAGGCCTTCGACTACCAGGTCGGCAGCACCAACCTCGGCGGCACGCGCCTGCTCGCGGGCAGCACGATCCAGCTGGTGGACGACCTGCCGGCCGGCGTGCAGATCAACAGCGTCACGCAGCGCGACGGCTACACCTGCACGGTGACCAAGGGCGGCGCCACCGTCGTTCCGACACCCGCCACGCCGGTGCCCGGCCCCGCCACGGTGACCTGCACGCGCACGCTCGCTTCCGACATCAGCGTCGACCTGTCCGCCGGCAACAGCGCGCGCAACGGCGGCTACATCATCGTGAACGCCACCATCCCGGCGCTGCCCTCGGGCGGCGGCCAGATCGTCAACAGCATGTGCGTGAACGTGGCGCTGCCCGCGGCCGCGCCCACGCTCGGCGCCGACCCCGACGCCAACACCGGCAACGACTGCGTGAGCCTGGGCACCGGCGTGAACGACACCGCCACCGCAGCCGACGTGAAGGTGCTCAAGCGCGTGGTCGGCATCGGCGACAGCGCGGGCAACCGCCAGGTCGCGGGCCAGAACGTCACCTGGGAACTCGAGGTGGTCAACGCCGGCCCCTCCGAGGCGCAGAACGTGGTCGTCACCGACGCCTTCGCGCAGGTGATCGGCGCGGGCAGCGTCTCGCAGACGGCCAACGGCGGCACCTTCGCCGGCACCTGCGCGCTGCCGGCCAACGGCAGCGGCTTCGGGCAGGCGTCGCTTTCCAACTGCACGCTGTCGATCCTGCCGGTGTGCCGCGCGAGCACCGACCCCGCGAGCGCCCTGCCGCTGTGCCCGGTCATCCAGGTCGTCGCCAAGCACTACGGCGACGGCGCCTCGGCCACCGATCACGGCTTCCAGATCAACAACACGGCCAATGCGCTGGCGACCACGCCGGCCGATCCGAACCTGGTCAACAACGACGGCAGCGCCACCGCCTACCTGCTCGCACGCACGGACGTGACGGTCACCAAGTCGGCCAGCCCCGCCTCGGTGCCGGTGGGCCAGCTGCTCACCTACACGCTGACCGCGCGTAACCAGAGCCTCGCCCAGGGCAGCCTCAGCCGCGCCTACGACGTCCACGTGGTCGACACGCTGCCGGCCAACCTGATGTTCATCTCGGCCACCGCCTCGGGCGGCGGCAGTTGCTCGACGGTGCCGAGCACCACCCAGCCCACGGGCACCGGCGTCACCAACAACCAGCTCGAGTGCGCCTGGACCTCGCTCGACCGCAACGTGCAGCAGACCGTGACGGTGCGCGCGCGTCCGCTGTACGTGCTCAACGGCTCCACGGTGACCAACACCGTGCACGTTTCCACCGGCACGCCCGAGCTCAACACGACCAACAACGACGCCGCCGTGCCGGCGACGGTCACCGCGCCGGCCTACGACCTGGTCGTCACCAAGCGCGACGACGTCGACCCGGTGAACGTGGGCGACGACGTGGGCTACACCATCACGGTGTCGAACAACAGCGCCTCGACGGCGGAAGACGTGCGCCTGGTCGACACGCTGCCGCTGCCGGGCCCCGGCGGCGAGGCACCGCCCACGCTGGTGTCGGTGACCGCCCCGGGCGGCACCACCTTCGCACTGGCCAGCGGCGCCGCCATCGGCTCGGCCGGCGGGCAGATCGTGTTCACCATCCCGACGCTGGGCGGCTCGGGCGCCACCTCCACCGGCGAGCCCAACACGCTGCAGTTCCGCGTGGTGCTGCGCGGCGTCTCGCGCGGCACCTTCCAGAACAACGCCAGGGTCGATTTCTTCGACGCCGCGCGCAACGCCTTCGACACCGTTCAGGGCAACAACGCGGTGGCCGAGAACACCACCTTCCGCTTCAAGGCCGACGTGCAGGTGGTCTCCAAGACCGCCGTCACCGCAGGTACCGCCACGCCGGTGACCACCGTGTCGTCGGCCGTGCCTTTCGACTGGCTCGTGCAGCTGCGCAACAACGGCCCCGACAGCGCCGAGACCACCAGCTTCACCGACACGCTGCCCGCATCGCTGGTGCTGGCCGGCCCGCCGGTGTTCACCGTGACCGGCGGCAGCTTCACGCCCGCCGCGCCCACCTGCACCGGCACGGCCGGCAGCACGGCAGTGAGCTGCGCCATCGCATCGATGCCGGCGAACGGCACGGCCACCGTGCGCATTCCGGTGCGCTTCAGCGGCGCGGCGCCGGCCAACGGCACCGTGCTCACCAACCGCGCGCACATCGTCACCACCGGCTCGGGCGACACCAACGGCGGCACCGATCCGGACGGCGGCAACAACTTCAACGACGGCAGCGTCACGGTGCAGAACAGCGCGCTCTCGGGCCGCGTGTACGAAGACCTGAACGGCAACGGCCTGATCGACAGCGGCGAACCCGCCATCGCCGGCGTGACCATCCGCCTGAACGGCACCGACAGCTCGGGCAACGCCATCGCCCTCACGACCACCACCGACGCCGCCGGCAACTGGAGCTTCACCGTGCCCGCCGGCACCTACAGCGTGGTGGAAGACCAGCCCGCGGCGTACCTGCCCGGCATCACCCGCGCGGGCACCGTCAGCGGCGCGGGCAGCACGGCCGGCACCGTGCCGCCGGGCACCGGCAACGGTCCGAACGGCTCCAACGCCAACCGCATCGACAACATCGTGCTCGGCACGGGCGGCGCGTCCACGGCCAACAACTTCGGCGAAGTGCGCGCGGCCAGCCTGGCCGGCCGCGTCTACCAGGACGCCGACTACAGCGGCGCCTCGAGCGCGGGCGACCCTGGCATCGCCGGCGTGAGCGTCACCCTCACCGGCACCGACATGTACGGCAACCCGGTGTCGCTGACCACCACCACGGCGGCGGGCACCGGCAACTACGCCTTCAACAACCTCACGCCCGGCAGCTACACGCTGACCGAGACGCAGCCGGCCGGTTTCGTCGACGGCAGCGACGCAGCCGGCACCGCCGGCGGCACCGCGGGCAACGACGTGGTGAGCGCGATCGCGCTGCACTCCAACGTGACCGGCACCGGCTACGACTTCGGCGAGCAGCTCACCCGCATCACGACGCGCGTGTTCGTCGACGGCAACAACGACGGCATCCCGCAGGCCGGCGACACCGGCATCCCGAACGTCGAGCTGCGCCTGACGGGCACCGACGCCGCGGGCAACGCGGTGAACATCCTCGCCGTGCCCACGGGCACCACGGGCGCCTACGAGTTCCGCAACGTGCCTCCCTCGGGCGCGGGCGGCTACACCATCACCGAGACGCAGCCTGCCAACTACGCACCCGGCAAGGCCAACAACAACGGCCAGCCCGGCACGCCGCAAGGCGGCGGCAACGTCATCACCGGCGTGACCGTCTCGGGCACCGCCGTGCCGTCGACTCAGGGCGAGTACTGGTTCGGCGAGCTGCTGCCCGGCGGCATCTCGGGCCGCGTGTACTACGACCGCGACGGCAACGGCGCACAGGGCGCGCCGGCCACCGAGCCGGGCCTGGCGGGCGTGACCATCACGCTCACCGGCACCGACGTCAACGGCCAGCCCGTGTCGCGCACCACCGTCACCGACGCCAGCGGCGACTACAGCTTCCCGAACCTCGCGCCGGGCAGCTACACCGTGACCGAGGCGCGGCCCGCGGGCTACCTGCCCGGCATCACGCGCGCCGGCAACGTCAGCGGCGCGGGCAGCACGCCGGGTGCGGTTCCCACCGGCGGCACCGGCGTGACCAACGGCCCCAACGGCTCGAACGCCAACGTCATCCAGAACATCGTGCTCGGCGCGGCGGGCGCGGGCTCCACCGGCAACAACTTCTCGGCCGTGAAGCCGGCGAGCCTCTCGGGCTACGTGTATGCCGACGTGGCGCCTTCCAACGGCACGCGCGATAGCGGAGAGCCCGGCATCGCCGGCACCACCATCCGCGTGACCGGCACCGACTTCCAGGGCAACGCGGTCGACCGCACGGTGCAGACCGCCGCCGACGGCCGCTATCTGGTGGACGCGCTCACGCCCGGCACCTACCAGATCGACGAGACGCAACCCGCCGGCGTGGCCGACGGCCCCGAGTCGCTCGGCACCGTGGGCGGCGCGCCGCGCGGCACCGCCAACCCCGGCGGCACCAACGACCGCTTCGGCGGCCTCGCACTCGTGTCGGAAGACGCGGGCATCGACTACAACTTCGGCGAGCGCGGCGGCCAGATCGCGGGCTGGGTGTACGTCGACACCAACAACGACGGCATCCGCCAGCCCTCCGAGGCCGGCATTCCGGGCGTGACGCTCACGCTCACCGGCCGCTCGGCCAGCGGCCTCGCGGTGAACGCCACGGTGGTCACCGACGCCAGCGGCCGCTACGTCTTCACCGGCCTGCTGCCGGCCGACGCGGCGGGCTACACCATCCGCGAGACGCAGCCCGTGACGTACGCCGACGGCCTCGACGCCGTGGGCACGGTCGAGGGCGCGGCCACCGGCACGCTGGGCAACGACGTCATCGGCGCCATTGCCTACCGCGGCGGCAACGGCGACAACTACAACTTCGGCGAACGCGGCGCATCGCTGGCGGGCACCGTCTACAACGACGCCAACCGCAACGGCAAGCGCGAGCCGCAAGACTTGCCGATCGCAGGCGTGACCATCACGCTCACCGGCACCGACGCCGCCGGCCAGCCGGTGACGCGCACCGCCGTCACCGATTCCAACGGCCGCTACGAGCTGCCCGGCCTGCCCCTGCCCGGCAGCGGCGGCTACACCGTCACCGAGACGCAGCCCAGCGGCTACGACGAAGGCGTCGCCATTCCCGGCACGCTGGGCGGCACCGCGCAGGGCACGAACCAGATCCGCGTGAACTTCACCGGCCTGGAAGCCCACGGCACCGGCTACGACTTCACCGAGCACAGCAGCCAGCCCGCATCGCTCACCGGCACAGTGTGGTTCGACCAGAACCACAACCGCAGCCGCGAATCGGGCGAAGGCCAGGGCGAAGGCTGGACGGTGGAGCTGCTGCGCTGCGCCGACGGCGGCAACGCCTGCGCCGAGAACGCGGCCACCGTGCTCTACACCGTGACCACCAACGCCGACGGCAGCTACCGCTTCGGCGACCTGGTGCCCGGCGAGTACCGCGTGCGCTTCCGCTCGCCCGACGGCCGCGTCGTGGGCGGCGTGTGGCCGACCGACACCGCGCAGAACGGCGCGAACGGCCCCTACCCGACGCCCGCGGCGAGCGATCCGCGCTTCAGCATCAAGGTGCGCGTGAGCGCGGGCGCCAACATCCAGAAGCAGGACCTGCCCTACGACCCGGGCGGCGTGGTGTACGACAGCGTGAGCGGCACGCCCGTGCCCGGCGCCGTGGTGCGAATGGTCGGCCCCGCCGGCTTCGACCCCGAGCAGCACCTGCTCGACAAGCGCGACAGCTACACCACCGGCCCCAACGGCTACTACGACTTCTTCGTGCTGCCGGGCGCGCCGGCGGGCGAATACCGCCTCGTCATCACGCCGCCGGGCGCCTACCTGCCCTCGTCGATGTACCCGGCCGCGGCCGGCGCGCTGGGCACGCAGTCGTGCTCCGCGCCCGCCAACGGACCGGCGCCCGCGCAGACCAACCCCTGCGTGGTGAGCCCCGGCGCGGCGCTGGTGCCCGGCGCTGGCTACTACCTGCTGTTCCAGAAGCCGGCAGGCGGCGGCCAGCACGTGGTGGCCAACAACATCCCGCTCGACCCGTCGGACGCCACGCTCATCGAGCTGCGCAAGACCACCTCGAAGCTCAGCGTGAAGAAGGGCGAGCTGCTGCCCTACCGCATCACGGCGCGCAACACGCGCGGCACCGCCCTGCCGGGCGTGGCCGTGGTCGACACGCTGCCGCCGGGCTTCCGCTACATCCAGGGCTCGCTCACGGTGCGCACGCTGCCGGGCGGCGTGGCGCTGCCGGTGATCCCGCAGATCAACGGTCGCCAGATCGTGATGCCGGGCCAGAACTTCGCGCCCAACGAGACCAAGGAATACCTGATGGTCGCGGGCGTGGGTGTCGGCGTGGGCGAAGGCGAGTTCGTCAACCAGGTCGTCGCGCTGCAGGGCGTGGGCGGCAGGACGCTGTCGAACCTGGCCACCGCCAGCGTGCGCGTGGTGCCCGATGCCCTCTTCGACTGCACCGACGTGATCGGCAAGGTCTACGACGACAGGAACGCCAACGGCTACCAGGACGACGGCGAACCGGGCCTGGCCAACGTGCGCATCGCCACCGTCAACGGCGTGCTGGCCACCACCGACGCCGAAGGCCGCTACCACATCGCCTGCGCCGCCATTCCGAAGGAAGGCACCGGCAGCAACCTGGTGCTCAAGCTCGACGAGCGCACCCTGCCCTCGGGCTATCGCACCACCAGCGAGAACCCGGCGGCCGAGCGCGCCACGCGCGGCAAGGTGCTGAAGATCAACTTCGGCGCCACCGTGCACCGCGTGGTGCGCCTCGCGCTGCAGGGCGCGGCCTTCGACGACGGCGCCGCCACGCTGCGCGCCGCCTTCGCGGGCGAGATCGATCGCACGGTGGCCGTGCTGGCCGAGAAGACATCGGTGCTGCGGCTGGCCTACAAGGCCGCGCCGGGCGAGCCCGCATCGCTGGGCCGCGACCGCACCGACGCGGTGAAGACCGCGGTGCTCTCGCGCTGGAAGCAGCTCGGCGAGCAGCGCGCCTCGCGCAACGAGCCACCGCTCTTCAACCTGGACGTCGAGATCGAGCTGGTGCCTGCCGCCGCCTCTTCCGGGGAGGCAAAGCCATGACGCGAGGAAGAAACATCACCGCCATGCCCCGCCCCCAGACACCGAACCCGATTCAGCGAGCCGACATGAGAAGAAAGAAGAAGACGCTGCCCAGGCGCATGGCCCTTGCCGGCGCCGTGACCGCCGCCTGCCTGAGCATGGGCCTGGCCGCCGCGCAGGAAACCGCCGTGCGCGGCCGCATGCTCGACCGCGCCGCGGCCGACCCGCGCGCAGTCGACATCGACGCCGCGCGCCACTTGCCGCGCGGCAGCGAACGCGAGCTGCCCAAGGCCACCTTCTTGCTCGGCGACGAGCGCGAAGTGCCGGCGGCCGCAGCGGCATCGCCAGTCGCCATGCCCGCCGAACGCAGCGACGCCAGCACGCCGCATTTCGATTCCGGCGCCGACGCGCTCTCCCCCGCCGACCGTGCGCAGCTCGACCGCATCGCCGACCAGGTGAAGGGCCGCGACGGACTGCGCTTCGAGATCGTCGGCCACACCGACACGCAGGCGCTGAGCGCGAAGTCGCGCGAACGCTTCGCTGACAACCACGCGCTGGGCCTGGCCCGCGCGCAGCAGGCCGCGCGCTATCTCACGCAACGGCTCGGGCTGCCGGAGACGGCCGCATCCGCGAGCTCGCGCGGCCCCGATGCGCCCGTTGCGACACCAGCCACCGACCCTGCCAACTGGGCCGCCAACCGCCGCGTCGAAGTGCGCGTGTACTGGCGCGATGCGCCCGTTGCAGCCGCACCGGCTTCAGCAGCAGTCGACCCCGGCGTGTGCCGCACCTTTACCGCCTTCGGCACCGACGACGCGCCGCTGCGCCTGAGCGTGGACGGCCAGCTGCTGTCGGCCGACGGCAAGCAGCCTTCGGCCGATGGCACCACCAGCGCCGACCGCCAGCGCTGCGTCGACGTGCAGCTCGAGCGCAACCAGCTGCGCCTGCAGTACGACAACCTCTCGCAGCCGCGCCGCCTGAGCGCCAGTGCCTGGCCCACCACCGTGGTCACCGGCGACACGGTGCGCTTCGCCGGCTACAGCAACTACCTGCTCTTCACCTCGAAGGCAGAGCTGCGCGTGTACACCGCCAACGAGGCGATGCAGCGCCGCCAGGTCGCCACCGTGCCGCTGGACGCCGGCCTGCGCGGCGAATGGCAGGTGCCCGAGGGCCTGCTCAACCGCGTGGCCGAGGGCTCGACCGGCAAGCTCTACTACCGCGTGCGCGTATACGACCGCCAGGGCCGCTTCGACGAGACCGACGATCTCTCGCTCACGCTGGTCCAGCGCCACAAGCCCGAGACCGGCACGCCGCCCGACCCGGCGCGCGAGCTGCTGCGCGGCTACGGCCAGAACAACATCGCCATCGCCAACATTCCGCTGAGTGCGGGCACCGTCACCGCCAGCGGCGCGGCCATCCGCCCCGGCGAGAGCGTACGGGCGCTGGGCTTCGCGGTGCCGGTGGACGAGAGCGGGCGCTTCGTGTTCCAGCAGCTGGTGCCGCGCCGCGTGCAGACAGGCGAGATCGCCGTCACCGACGCGCAGGGCGCCACGCGCGTCTACCGGCGCGACTTCGACCTGCCCAGCAGCGACTGGTTCTTCGTGGGCCAGGCCGACCTCACCGTGGGCAGCAACAGCGTGAGCGGCCCGGCCGCGATCATGACCAACGACAAGAACCGCTACGGCGGTGGCGGCTGGAGCGAAGGCCGCATCGCCGGCTACGCCAAGGGCCAGCTCAACGACCGCTGGACGCTCACGGCCAGTGTCGACACCGAAGAGCGCCCGCTGAAGGAGCTGTTCCGCAACCTCGACCGCAAGGACCCGACCTCCCTCTTCCGCCGCTTCGACCCGGAGGACTCGTGGAGCACCTTCGGCGACGACTCCACCACCATCGAGGACGCGCCCACACAGGGCCGCTTCTACCTGCGCGTGGACGACGGACGCTCGCAGGCGATGTGGGGCAACTTCAAGCTCAACTTCGGCGACACCGAGCTCACCCGCGTGAGCCGCGGCCTCTACGGCTTCCACGGCCGCTACCTCGGCGAGGAATCGACTGCCTTCGGCGAAGCCCGCCTGAAGATCGACGCCTACGCGGCCGAGCCCGGCACGCTGGCGGCGCGCGAAGAATTCCGCGGCACCGGCGGCTCGCTCTACTACCTGCGCAACCAGGACATCACGCGCGGCGCCGAACGCGTGACGCTGGAAATCCGCGACAAGGACTCCGGCTTCGTGCTCAAGCGCACGCAGCTGGTGCCGAGCACCGACTACGAGATCGACTACCTGCAGGGCCGCGTGCTGCTGTCGGCGCCGCTGCCCAGCCTGTCGGACGACGGCTCGCTGGTGCGCGCCGGCGGCTTCACCGGCATGCCGACCTACCTGGTGGTGGACTACGAATACACGCCGCTCACCACCTCGCTCGACACCCTCGCCGTGGGCGGCCGCGTCTCGTGGTGGGCCAACGACCACGTCGGCGTGGGCGTGACCGCATCGCGCCAGGACCAGATCGGCGGAGACCAGCGCCTGGCCGGCGCCGACCTCACGCTGCGCAAGACCGAGAACACCTACTTCAAGGGCGAGTTCGCGCGCAGCAAGGGCCCGGGCACCACGCAGCTCGACTCGATGGACGGCGGCTTCAGCTTCACCGGCCGCAATGGCTCGTTGACCAACGGCCTGGGCAACGGCCCCACCGGCAACGCCAACGCCTGGCGCCTCGAAGGCCAGGCCGACCTGGGCGACTTCGACATCCGCGGCGGCGGCCGAGTGAGCGCCTATGCGCAGTCGCGCGACGCGGGCTTCTCCGCGCCGGGCCAGTACGCGAGCAACGCCACGCGCCAGGTCGGCGTGCAGGCCACCGTGCCCTTCGGCGAGAAGGGAGAGAACGGCGAGCTGCGCCTGAAGGCCGACCGCCGCGACGAGCGCAACGGCTACAACAGCAGCGTGTTCGACGCGCAGTACTCGCTGGCCCTGTCGCCCGAATGGAAGCTGGGCCTCGGCCTGCGCTACGACGACAAGACCGGCGACGCACTCATCACCAGCCCGTCGCTGCCGACCACGCAGGCGGTATCTGGCGAGCGTGCCGACGCAGCCGTGCAGCTCGAATACACCGGCGCCGATCGCTGGAGCGCCTACGGCTTCGCGCAGAAGACGCTGCGGCGCACCGGCACGCGGCTGGAGAACGACCGGCTGGGCTTCGGCGGGCGCTACCGCGTCAACGACAAGCTCGCGCTGCGCGGCGAAGTCTCCACCGGCGACGGCGGCTTCGCCGGCAAGGCGGGCATCGACTACCAGTACGACGACCGCTCCAACCTCTACATGACCTACGTGTCCGACACCGGCCGCACCGACGAGAACCTCATCGGCCGCGGCGGCACGCTGGTGACCGGCGTGCGCTCGCGCGTGGGCGACGGCCTCACCATGTTCACCGAGCACCGCCAGGCCACCGGTACGCAGCCGGGCCTCACGCATGCCTACGGCGTGCAGTACGCGCCCGACACGCGCTGGACCTTCGGCGTGAACTTCGAGAACGGCTGGGTCGGCGCCGAGACGCTGGGCGCCACGCGACGCCAGGCGGTGGCCTTCACCAGCGGCTATTCGAGCGAACGCCTGAAGTACAGCGGCGGCCTCGAATACCGCAAGGACCGCACCACGGCCGAGACGCGCACCAGCTGGCTCGTGAAGAACTCCTTCAGCTGGAAGGTGGACGACGACTCGCGCTGGATCGGCAAGTTCAACTGGGCCGACAGCGACAGCACTACCGGCACGCTGGCCGCCGCCAAGTACACCGAAGCCATGCTCGGCTACGCGCTGCGCCCGGCCCTGAACGACAAGCTCAACCTGCTCTTCAAGTACACCTACCTGTACGACCTCTCGTCGCCGGGCCAGGTGGTGTCGGGCGGCGTCGACTCGGGCCTGGGTACCGTCTCGACCACCGGCATCGACTACCAGCAGCGCAGCCACGTGTTCGCCATCGACGCCACCTGGGACCTGAACGAGCGCTGGACGCTGGGCGGCAAGTACGCCTGGCGCCGCGGCGAACTGCGCGCGAGCCGCGACAACTCGTCGCCCTGGTTCAAGAGCTCGGCCGAACTCGCGGTGCTGCGCGTCGACTGGAAGCTGGTGCGCAACTGGGACTGGATGCTCGAATGGCGCACGCTGCGCGCGAAGGAACTCAAGGACCGCAAGAGCGGCTGGGTCACCGCCGCCTACTACCACGTCAACGAGAACCTGAAGGTGGGCATCGGCTACAACTTCACCGACTACTCCGACAACCTCACCGACATGAGCTACCGCAGCAAGGGGTGGTTCCTGAACGTGCTGGGCAAGTTCTGACGGGGCCGGCCATGCATGAACGCAAGGACGAGATCCCCATCACCGTGCCGTTGGTCGACATCGCCCAGACGCTGGCGCGCGCGGGCTTCCTCGACGCCCATGGAGACCGCTACAGGCTCTACGAGGAATGGGCGCGCGACTTCCAGGCCGACTTCGAGGCCCGCGCCGCCGCGGGCCGCAAGCCGGGGTGCACCTACCTGCGCGACGTGACCGCCTTCGCGCTGCGCCGGGCCGCCGCTTACGGTTTCGAGGTACGCTGCGAGGACTACGGCCCCCGGCTGTGCAGCGAAGTCAGGCTCATCGCCGGCGCACGCTGAGGGCGAACCGCAACGGCGAACAACGCGCCCCGCCTACCGGAAGCAGGAAGAAATGAAGAAGACCGATGTTCTCGTGACAGTGATGGGAATGGCTCGCGCGGGCCTGGGCTTCACGCCCACCGATGCGCTCGCCTGCATCTCCGAGCTGATCGAACAGGAGGATGCGGAGAGCCCGTTCCACGACGCCAACGTGGAAAGGCTGCTCAGGCTGGGCGCCTGCGTGTGGAGCCTGAGGCACGGCATGCTGGCGCAGCCGTCCTCGGAAGCGTTCTCGCGGGAAGCGCTGAAGTAGCCCGAGTGGAGGCCGCGGCGCGCCCGCGGCGGCCTCCGTCAGTTCACCGGCTGGTCTTTTCCACCGGCGCGTAGCCACCAAGGAAGACCTGCAACGCACGTCGCGTCGCCTCGCGCAGATCCTTGCGGGTCATCGGTCCCTGGATGCCCAGCAAGCTGGGCGTGACGGTCTCGGAGTGCAGCAAGGCCATCAGGTGCTGGGCCGCTATATGCGTGTCGGCCGTGCGCAGCCGGCCCTTGTGCATCTGCCGCTCCAGGAAGCCCGCGAGCTCGGCGACGCCCTTCTTCGGTCCGCCCTCGTAGAAGAGCCGTCCGATGTCGGTACGGCCCGATTCGGCGATCACCGCCCTGTGCGCCTGGATGACCTCCTGCGAGCACACCGCCACCAGCACCTTCTCGCCGAAGCGCTGCAGGACGAGCTCGAGATCGTCGTCGCCCTCCTGCGCCAGCGCCGCGAAGATCGGCTCGAAGTGGTGCTTCGCCGCGTTGTGGATCACCGCGACGAACAGCTCCTCCTTGGAAGCGAAGTAGCCATAGAGCGTTGCTCTCGAGCCGCCCACGCGCGCGGCGATTTCCACCATCGAGGCGCCCTCGAATCCCAGCTCCCTGAAGACTTCCGATGCCACCTGGACGATGGCATCGCGCTTCGCTTCGGTCTTTACCCGCATACCGTGTCCCTCCTTATTTCTGTACACGTCTGACTATTTTAATTGACAGGCCATTCAAGTCAAAATACATTTCCGTACAGCACCGTCTATTTAAACGCCGACTGAACCTCTCAGCGTCCGGTCGTTTTCCCAGGAGAACCGCAATGCGCCCCCCTCTCACCTACGGCCTGACCTTCGCAGCGGCCGTCGTGTCCACACTCATGCTCGTCGCCTGCGGCAAGCCGCCGGGCGGACCTCCCCCGGCGGCCGGCACGCCGGAGGTGGGCATCGTCACCGTGCAGCCGCAGCGCGTGGCCATCACGACCGAGCTGCCCGGGCGCACCGTGCCCTTCCTCATCGCCGACGTGCGCCCGCAGGTCGGCGGCATCGTGAAGTCGCGCAAGTTCCGCGAGGGCAGCGACGTGAAGGCCGGCGAGGCGCTCTACCAGATCGATTCCGCCACGTACAAGGCGACCTACGACAGCAATGTCGCCGCGCTCGCCAAGGCCGAGGCCAGCCTGGGCACCACGCGGCTGAAGGCCGAGCGCTACAGGGAGCTGGTGGCCATCAAGGCGGTGAGCCAGCAGGACTACGACGACGCCGCGGCCTCGCTGCGCCAGGGCGAGGCCGATGTCGCGGCGGCCAGGGCCAATGTCGAGACCAGCCGCATCAACCTCGCCTACGCGCGCATCGACGCGCCGATCTCGGGACGCATCGGCAAGTCGTCGGTCACGCCCGGCGCGCTGGTCACGGCCAGCCAGTCGAGCGCGCTCGCGACCATCCAGCAGCTCGACCCGATCTACGTCGACGTGACCCAGCCCAGCGCCGCGATGCTCCAGCTCAGGCAGGCGATGGCGCGCGGCGACCTGCAGAAGAGCGGCGCCAATGCCGCGAAGGTGCGGCTGCAGCTGGAAGACGGCAGCACCTACGCGCTCGAAGGCAAGCTCGAGTTCTCGGACGTCACCGTGGACCAGAACACCGGCGCGATCACGCTGCGCGCGGTGTTCCCCAATCCCGATGCCATCCTCCTGCCCGGCATGTACGTGCGCGCCGTGCTTCAGGAAGGCGAGAAGGAGCAGGCACTGCTGGTGCCGCAGCAGGCTGTGTCGCGCGACGGCGCCGGCAAGCCGACGGCCTACGTGGTCGACTCGCAGAACAAGCTGCAGCGACGCGCACTCGAGACCGAACGCGCCATCGGCGACCAGTGGCTGGTGCGCAGCGGCCTGCAGGCAGGCGACAAGCTCGTGGTGGACGGCCAGCAGCGCGCGGCGCCCGGCGTTGCCGTGAAGACGGTGCAGTGGAGCCCCAGGCCGAAGACAGGCACCGACACGGCCAGCGCGGCCCCGGCCGGGCACGCCGGCGCGGCGAACTGATCGATCGAGAGAGACCTTCATGGCACGCTTCTTCATCGACCGCCCCATCTTCGCGTGGGTGCTCGCCATCATCGTGATGCTGGGCGGCGCAATGTCCATCGCCACGCTGCCGATCGCGCAGTACCCGAGCATCGCGCCGCCCGCCGTCGCGATCACCGCCAACTACCCCGGCGCTTCCGCAAAGACGCTGGAAGACACCGTCACCCAGGTCATCGAGCAGAAGATGAAGGGGCTGGACCGGCTGAGCTACATGGCATCGACCAGCGAGTCCTCGGGCTCGGTCACCATCACGCTCACCTTCGACAACGGCACCGACCCCGACACGGCGCAGGTGCAGGTGCAGAACAAGCTCTCGCTGGCCACGCCGCTGCTGCCGCAGGAAGTGCAGCAGCAGGGCGTCACCGTCACGAAGTCGGCCACCAACTTCCTCAATGTGCTGGCCTTCACCTCGGAAGACGGCAGCATGAACGGCTCCGACCTGTCGGACTACGTGGCCGCGAACGTGCAGGAAGCCATCAGCCGCGTGGAAGGCGTGGGCGACACCACCCTCTTCGGCTCGCAGTACGCGATGCGCGTGTGGCTCGACCCGAACAAGCTCTCCAACTTCAGCCTCACGCCGCTGGACGTGAAGACCGCGATCCAGGCGCAGAACGCGCAGGTGTCGGCCGGCCAGCTCGGCGGCATGCCGGCGGCGGCCAACCAGCAGATCAACGCGACCATCACCTCGCAGACGCGCCTGAAGACCGCGCAGGAGTTCGAGGACATCCTGCTGCGCACGCAGACCAACGGCGCCCAGGTGCGCCTGCGCGACGTGGCGCGCATCGAGCTGGGCAGCGAGTCGTACAACACGGTCGGCCGCTACAACGGCAAGCCGGCCGCCGGCCTGGCCATCAAGCTGGCCGCGGGCGCCAACGCGCTCGACACGGTCAAGGCCATCGACGCGCGCATGGCCGAGCTCGAGAAGTTCTTCCCGCAGGGCATGAAGGTGCAGAAGCCCTACGACACGACGCCCTTCGTGCGCATCTCCATCGAGGAAGTGGTGCGCACGCTGGTCGAGGCCGTGGTGCTGGTGTTCCTGGTGATGTACCTCTTCCTGCAGAACTTCCGCGCCACGCTCATCCCCACCATCGCGGTGCCGGTGGTGCTGCTGGGCACCTTCGGCGTGCTCGCGGCCTTCGGCTTCACCATCAACACCCTCACGATGTTCGCGATGGTGCTGGCCATCGGCCTGTTGGTGGACGACGCGATCGTGGTGGTCGAGAACGTCGAGCGCGTGATGACCGAGGAAGGTCTCTCGCCCAAGGAGGCCACGCGCAAGTCGATGGGCCAGATCACCGGCGCGCTGGTGGGCGTGGCGCTGGTGCTGGCTGCCGTGTTCGTGCCGATGGCCTTCTTCGGCGGCTCCACCGGCGTGATCTACCGGCAGTTCTCGATCACCATCGTCTCGGCGATGACGCTGTCGGTGCTGGTGGCGATGGTGCTCACGCCGGCCCTGTGCGCGACGCTGCTCAAGCCCGTGCCCAAGGGCCACGCGATGGCGAGCACCGGCTTCTTCGGCTGGTTCAACCGCAGCTTCGACCGCGGCAACCGGCGCTACCAGGGCATCGTGCGCCACATGATCGGCAAGGGCTGGCGCTACATGGCCGCGTACGCGGTGGTGCTGGCGCTGGTGGTGGCCGGCTTCATGAAGCTGCCGGTGAGCTTCCTGCCCGACGAAGACCAGGGCACGATGTTCGCGCTGGTGCAGCTTCCTCCGGGCGCGACGAACGCCCGTACGGAAGAGGTCATGCGCCAGATGGAGCACCACTTCCTGGTCGACCAGAAGGACGCGGTCTCGGGCCTCTTCACGGTGGCCGGCTTCAGCTTCGCAGGCAGCGGGCAGAACACGGGCTTCGCCTTCATCAAGCTCAAGCCCTGGGACGAACGCAAGGGCGAGGCGCTGAGCGTGACCGGCGTCGCGGCGAAGGCCGGCGTCTTCTTCAACACGATCCGAGACGCGAGGGTGTTCGCCTTCGCGCCGCCGGCTGTCGCCGAACTGGGCAACGCCACCGGCTTCGATCTGATGCTGCAGGACCGCGCCAACCTCGGCCACGAGGCGCTGATGCAGGCGCGCAACCAGCTGCTCGCCACGCTGGGCAAGGACAAGCGCCTGGTGGCGGTGCGCCCCAACGGCCTGGAGGACTCGCCGGAATTCAAGCTGGAGATCGACCCGCACAAGGCGCAGGCCCAGGGGCTTTCGATGAGCGACATCAACGACACCTTCTCCGCCGCCTGGGGCAGCAGCTACGTCAACGACTTCATCGACAAGGGACGCGTGAAGAAGGTGATGCTGCAGGCCGACGCGCAGTACCGCATGCTGCCCGAGGACATCGACCGCTGGTACGTGCGCAACAGCGCGGGCACGATGGTTCCCTTCACCTCCTTCGCCAAGGCCGGCTGGAGTTCGGGCTCGCCGCGCCTGGAGCGCTACAACGGCGTTCCCTCGGTCGAGATCCTGGGCATGGCGATGCCGGGAGCCGCATCGAGCGGCGAGGCGCTCGCCATCGTCGAGGAGGCGGTGTCGAAGCTGCCCGCCGGCATCGGCTACGAATGGACCGGTCTCTCGCGCCAGGAGAAGGCCTCCAGCGGCCAGACCACCCTGCTCTACACGCTGTCGATCCTCATCGTGTTCCTGTGCCTGGCCGCGCTCTACGAGAGCTGGTCCATCCCGCTCTCGGTGATCCTGGTGGTGCCGCTGGGTGTGTTCGGCGCACTGCTCGGAGCCTTCCTCACGTGGAAGATGAACGACGTGTACTTCCAGGTGGGCCTGCTCACCACGATCGGCCTCGCGTCGAAGAACGCCATCCTGATCGTCGAGTTCGCGAAGGACCTGCACGCGCAGGGCAAGGGGCTGATCGAGTCGGCGCTGGAAGCCGCGCGCCTGCGACTGCGCCCCATCCTGATGACTTCGCTGGCCTTCATCCTCGGCGTGCTGCCGCTGGTGCTGGGCAGCGGCGCCGGGGCCGGCGCGCAGCACGCGCTGGGCACCGCGGTGATCGGCGGCATGCTGTCGGGCACCGTGCTCGCGATCTTCTTCGTGCCGCTTTTCTTCGTGCTGGTGCGCGGGCTCTTCAAGGGCGGCTCCTCCACGCACGACGAGCCAGCCGCGCCGGCCACGCACCCGCAACCGGCCGCGGCCGCATCCTGAACGAGGCATATGCCATGAATCCCTTTCGCCTTGCACCGCTCGCGGCATCGCTCACGATAGCCGCCCTGATGGTCGGCTGCAGCCTGATGCCCGCCTACCAGCAGCCCGCGCCCCCCGTGCCCGGCAAGTTCGCCGGCGATACGACGGACGCCGGCTCCACGTCCGCGCCGGTGGCCGACCTCGGCTGGCGCGACGTGTTCACCGACCCGTCGCTGCGGCGCGTGATCGAGATGAGCCTCGCCAACAACCGCGACCTGCGCGTGGCGGTGCTCAACATCGAGAAGGCGCGTGCCCAGTACCGCGTGCAGGACGCGGCGCTCTTCCCCACCGTCAACGCGAGCGCGGGCGGCAGCGGCAGCCGCACGCCGGCCAGCCTGTCGTCCACCGGCGAGACCCTCATCGCCCACCAGTACAGCGCCTCGCTGGGCTTCAGCTCGTACGAGATCGACCTCTTCGGCCGCGTGCGCAGCCTGAGCGAGCAGGCGCTGCAGCAGTTCCTTTCCACGGCCGAGGCGCGCCGCAGCACGCAGATCAGCCTGGTGGCCGAAGTGGCGACCAGCTATCTCACGCTCGCCGCCGACCAGGACCGGCTGAAGCTCGCACGCGACACGCTGCGCAACCAGAGCGACTCCTACCGGCTCAACCAGCGCAGCTTCGAGCTGGGCTCGGCCTCGGCGCTCACGCTGAGCCAGGCGCAGACCAGCGTGGACAGTGCGCGCGTGGACGTCGAGCGCTACACCGCGCAGGTCGCGCAGGACCGCAATGCGCTGGTGCTGCTCGTGGGCGCGGACGTGCCCGACGAACTGCTGCCGCAGGCCCTGCCCGACGGAGCGACGGCGGCCACGAACCCGCTGGCGGCCATTCCGCCGGGCCTGCCGTCGGAACTGCTGCAGCGCCGCCCCGACATCCTGCAGGCCGAGCGCGACCTCAGGGCGGCCAACGCCTACATCGGCGCGGCGCGCGCGGCCTTCTATCCGCGCATCAGCCTCACGGCCTCGGCGGGCTCGTCGAGCAGCGAGCTCTCGGGCCTGTTCAAGGGCGGCTCCGGCAGCTGGAGCTTCGCGCCGCAGGTCACGCTGCCGATCTTCGACGGTGGCGCCAACCGCGCCAACCTCAAGATCGCCACGGTGAGCCGCGACATCTCGGTGGCGCAGTACGAGAAGGCGATCCAGACCGCGTTCCGCGAGGTCTCTGACGCGCTCGCGCAGCGCAACACGCTCGGGCGCCAGCTCGACGCGCAGCAATCGCTGGTGAATGCCACGGCGGACAGCTACCGGCTCTCGCAGGCGCGCTTCAGCCGCGGCGTGGACAGCTACCTGAGCGTGCTCGATTCGCAGCGCTCGCTCTACACCGCCCAGCAGGACCTGATCGGCACCCGGCTGTCGCGCTTCACCAACCTGGTGACGTTCTACAAGACGCTGGGTGGTGGATGGAACGAGACCACGGGCGCCTCCGTTCCCGTGGCCGCGGCACCTTCGGAAAAGAGTGCCCGGGCAACGCCATGAGGACAGCTCGTGGCACGGCAGACGAAGCTTGATGCACAGCTCACGCGCACGCGGATCGTCGAAGCAGCGCTGGCCGCATTTGCCGGGCGCGGCGTGCGCGCGACCACGCTGGAGGACGTGGCCGCCTGCGCCGGAGTGACGCGCGGCGCCGTGTACTGGCACTTCGCGGACAAGCCGGCGCTGGTCTCGGAAGTGATCTCCGGACTCGAATGGCCGCTCGACATCGGCCCGGACATCGAGAGCTATCGCGAGCATCCGCTGCCGCTTCGGCTGCTGCGCCTGCAGCTGTGGCGGCAGATGGAGCGATGCGTGAGCGCCACGCGCCAATGGCAGCAGGTGCAGCTGGTGCTGGGCCACGGCGTGCGGTCGGAACTGGGTGGGGCCCCGCTGGCGCAACTGGAGGAGACGATGGCCCGCACCGTGCAACGCCTGGGCCGCGTGATGACGATCGCCCATCGCCGCGGCCAGCTGCGCGCCGGCCTGGCTCCCATGGCCGTCGCGCGCGGCCTGCACGCCGTCGGCAGGGCCATGCTGGCGGAACACGCGAGCGAGCCGGCTCACTCGCAACGCCCTGTTTCTCCCCTGTGCCTCGAGCTCTTCATGAAAGGGGCCGCCGCGGAGACACCCCAGATCGAACCGGCATCGAACCCGTTGCGTCGGTAGCCTGCGAATGCCGGGCCAGGCTGCGCCAGCCTCGGCTCGTCAGGGCTTCGCGCCCCCCGGGCATGGGGATGAAGCCTTGCAGGCGCTTCAGAGAAGGAAAAGCCGGCCGGCTAGGAAGCAGCCCCGCCTTCGGTCAGCGTCCGGCACAGCTCCAGCACCATCCCGCGCAGCCATCGATGCGCAGGGTCCCGATCGAGACGGGGGTGCCACATCTGCGAGATGGTGATCTGCTCCGCGGGCACGGGCAGCGGAAACGAACGCAGCGTGCTCTGCGCTCTCAGGCGCTCGAAGTACGAGGCCGGTATCAGCGCGACCAGATCGGTTGCTGCCGCTATCGACAAGGCGGTGCCGAAGCTGGGCACGACGACCGCGGCGTTGCGCGCCAGCCCCATCGCCGCGAGAGCCACGTCCACAGGGCCCTCCGTGCGGCCATGGCGGGAGGTGACCACGTGGTCGCAGGCGGCGTAGCGCTCGGGGGTGATCTCGGCTTCGGCCAGCAGAGGATGGCCTTCGCGCACCGCGGCGATGAAGCGGTCCCTGTAGAGCGCCTGGATGCGCACTTCCGGCCCCGACTCGCCCAGGACACCGACATCGAGATCGATCAGCCCCTCCCGCAGCGGACGAACGTCCTTGTCGGGCTTGGGCGCGAAGCGCAGGCGGACGCCGGGCGCCTCCTGCGCGACGCGCGCCACCAGCACATGGGCGAAGGCCTCGATGAAACCGTCGTTGGCCCGTATGGTGAAGAGGCGCTGGAGCGTGCGCGGGTCCATGCTCGCGTCGGCTGGCTGGAGGACCGCGTGCGACTCCTGCACCAGATCCCTCACGCGGTCGCGCAGTGCGAGCGCATGCGGCGTGGGCACCATGCCGCGTCCCGCGCGTACCAGCAGCGGATCCCCGGTCGCCTCCCTCAGCCGCGCCAGGGTGCGGCTCATGGCCGATTCGCTCAATCCCATGCGCTCGGCGGCCTTGGCAACGGTGCCTTCGGAAAGCAATGCGTTCAACGCGGTCAGCAGGTTGAGGTCGGCGTCCGGCATGCCCGACGCTAGCACAGAGCCGCACACCCGGACAGGCGCGGCATGCAGGAACAACCTGCACGCCGCGCTCTGGGCCGGCGCTTCATGGCGTCCTATTCTGAGCCGACGCAATCGAGCGTCTCTTCAGGTCACTCCCATGCTGCTCTCACCTCCCCTTCGATCCGGTACCTCCTCTTCCACCGGCCCTCGCAACGCCGATACCCAGGCGGCGGACGATGCCGATGGCCTGCCGCTGCCGCGGCGCATCGCAGCCGTCGCCGCCATCCTGGGCGCGGGCACCCTCGTCGTGCTCGACGGCGCGATCGCAAATGTTGCGCTGCCGAGCATCTCGCGGCAGTTGCATGCGGCACCCGCAGATGCGGTCTGGATCATCACGGCCTACCAGCTCGCGGTCGTGATGTTCCTGCTGCCCGCCTCAGCCATCGGCGCAAGGCTGGGCTATCACCGCGTGTTCGCTGGCGGCGTCGCGCTCTTCACCGCGGCGTCGGTGCTGTGCGCGATGTCTCCATCGCTGCCATGGCTCGTGGCTGCAAGATGCCTTCAGGGGCTGGGCGCGGCGGCGGTGATGCCGCTCGGCCTGGCGCTGCTGCGCTTCACCTATCCACGCCGGCTGCTGGCGCGCGCGATCGGCTGGAATGCGCTCACGATCGCGGGTGCCACCGCGGCAGGCCCTTCCATCGGCGCCTTCATCCTCTCCACGTCGAGCTGGCCGTGGCTCTTCGCGGTGAACCTTCCGATCGGCATCCTCGTGCTGGCCGCCTGCGCGAAGTTGCCGCGCCCTGCGCCGTCGCAGGACCGCATCGACCTCTGGAGCATCGCGCTCAACGCGATCATGTTCGCCTCCTTCGTGCTCGGGAGCGACAGGCTGCCGTCGAACCTGCTGCATGGCGGCGCACTGCTCGGACTGGCGATCGCCTGCATGGTGCTGCTGGTGCGCCGCGAGATGACAAAGAAGGCGCCGCTCGTCCCGCTCGACCTGCTGCGCGTGCACTCCTTCCGCATCTCGGTCATCGCCTCCGTCTGCTGCTTCACCGGCCAGATGGCGAGCTACGTGGCACTGCCCTTCTACATCCAGCACGAGTTGGGCCAGAGCACCGCGACCACCGGCCTCCTGATGACGCCGTGGCCCCTCGCGGTGATGCTGGCCGCACCGCTGTCCGCGCGCCTGGCCCAGCGAGTGCCGACAGCCTGGCTCTGCGCGGCCGGAAGCGCGTTTCTCGCGACAGGCCTGGCGCTGTGCGCGCTGTGGCCGATCCATGGCAACCCTGCCTTGCCGATCGCACTCTTCACGAGCCTCGCCGGTTTCGGCTTCGGACTCTTCCAGACACCCAACAACCAGAACATGTTGCTCTCCGCCCCCAAGGAGCGCAGCGGCGCGGCCGGTGGAGCGCAAGGGACGGCGCGGCTCACGGGGCTGACACTCGGCAGCCTGGCGATGAGCCTGATGTTCGGGCTGTTGCCTTCGCACAGCGCCGTGCATCTGGGGCTGGCGATGGCTGCATCGGCGGCTCTGGCAGGGAGCGTGGTAAGCCTGCTCAGGAGTCCGGGCAGATCTGCGGCTGTGTGATCGTCCGCGGACAGAGACTGAAATTTGGTCACTGTGACGCCTCTTAGCACGCCAATCCATTTCGCCTCATTACAGGCAGCTTTCGGACGGACTGCCCATTAAACGATTCCGGTATTGCCTTGTGGACTCTGCAGGGATAGCAGGCTGCGGCCTCCACGCGGTCGAGTGCGACTGCATCTGCTCGTTGTCATTCGAATGCAAGCGTCCCCGCCACACAACACGTGGCGCCCCGGCATATCGCTGCCCGGCGTTCCTGTGCCATGATGAAGTTCACCGATCCACTTCCTCCCCCGTACCCGGGCGCTGCCCCGCCCTGCTCGCACAGCGTCACCTTGGCCTACCTCGTCGCGCTTCTGATGTTCGTCGCATCGCTGTGCCATGCGCAGACGGCGCCTGTTCAGCGCCTGCGTATCGTCGGGGGGCTGGCCGGGGTCACGCAGTACACGGGGCAGGAGGAGCAGTTCTGGACGCGCGACCTCGCGGCGCTGTCCGGCGGGCGCTACACCGCCAGCATCGTGCCCTTCGACCGTGCCGGCGTGCCCGGCCAGGAAATGCTGAACCTGATGCAACTGGGCGTGGTGCCCTTCGGCACGGCGCTGATGAGCCAGATATCCACCCAGTTGCCGGAGCTCGGCGCTCCCGACATGGCCGGGCTGAACCCCGACATCGCCACGCTGCGCCGGGTGGTCGGTGCATTCCGCCCCTACCTGTCGCAGGCGTTGCGCGAACGCTATGGCGTGGAAGTGCTGGCGGTCTACATCTATCCGGCGCAGGTGGTGTTCTGCAGCAAGCCGATGCAGCAGCTCGGCGACCTCGCGGGCAGGCGCACACGCGTGTCCAGCTCGACGCAGGCCGACTTCATCACCGCGCTCGGCGGCACGCCTGTGTACACAGAGTTCTCGCAGATCATGACGAACATGAAATCGGGCAACACCGACTGCGCCATCACCGGCACCATGTCCGGGCACACGCTGGGCCTGCATCAGGTGACCAGCGTGCTCTATGCCATGCCGTTGAACTGGGGCGTGGCGGTCTTCGCCGCCAACCGCGAGAGCTTCGATGCGCTGCCGACCGACCTTCAGGCACTGCTGCGCAAGGAGCTGCCGCGGCTGGAAACCGCGGTGTGGGCCCAGTCGGAGCGCGAAACCGAGGAAGGCATCGCCTGCAACACGGGCGCCGCGGGCTGCAGCAGGCCCACCAAGGGACGCATGCTGGCCGTGCGGCCCTCGCCGCAGGACGAGGCCCGCCGCCGCGACATCTTCGCGACCCGCGTGCTGCCCGGGTGGGTGCAGCGCTGCGGCCCGGTGTGCGCCACGGCGTGGAACCAGACGCTCGCACCGGTGGTCGGCATCCAGGCCCGGGCTACGGCACAGTGACACCTCGATTCCCCCGCCGCATCACCGCCATCATCTATGGCGTGGCACTGGCCTTCCTCGTCACCGTGGGAACGGTGGCTTCCGTGATCGTCTGGGAGGCCAGGCAGAAGGCCATCACCGATCACGAGAACCAGACGGTCCGCTTCGTGACCGGCTCCGAGGCCGCACTCAATCGCGCGCTGCTGAGCGTCGACATGCTGCTCGCGGGCGCCAACGAAATCCTGCGCGGCTCGAAAGCCGCCAGCGCCGGCGACGACGCGGGCAGCCCCGCTCCGCACCAGCTGCTCGAGAACATGGTGCGGCAGAACCTGCTGGTGCGCCACGTCGCCTTCGTCGATGCGAGCGGCAGGTGGCTGCCGCGTCGGTCCGACGAGGCAGCCACCGCGCCGCTCGCCCTGCCCCCGGGCTTCGTGGACAGCGTGCTGGCCAAGCCCGTCTCGACACTGGCGATCAGCGCGCCGGCCATCAGCCCGGTGACCTCGCAGAAGGTGCTGTACTTCGCCCGCGCCGTAACGCTTGCGGACGGCTCGCGCATGCTGGCGGTGGCGGAGGTGCAGCTGTCGCTGCTCGCGACGATCATGACGCAGGGCACCGGCGTGCGCGACCTGGAGGTCACGCTGGAACGCGACGCCGGCCCGCTCCTGGCGAGCCTGCCGCCGCGAGACGACCTCGGTGGCCGGCAGATCGAGCCGGCCCTGCACGAGCAGACCAGCGACGGCAAGCCGCAGCGCATGGCCGCGCGCCTGAGCGGCGAACCGGCCATCGTGGTGGCCCGTCCCACGCTGCACCGCAACCTGCTGATCGTGGCGAGCATGCCGCTGAGCGCGGCGCTGCGGGACTGGCGTCGCGAGCGGGACCTGATCGCGTGGACCGGCGCGGTCACCGCTCTGATGATCGTGGCGGTGGCGCGCTTCACCCATGTCCAGCTGCGCCGGCAATGGCGCTCCCGCATGGAGCTGGTGCGGTCCAAGGCCACGCAGGACCAGGCGCTGGAATCCATGGTCGATGGCTTCATCCTGCTGGACGCCGAGCACCGCGTGCTCACCTGGAACCGCAGCTTCGTCGCGATGTTCCCGTGGACCGAATCGATCATCGCGCCGCAGTTGCCCTTTCGGCGCATCATGGACGAAACCGCGCAGCATGTGGTGCACGGCCGGGGGCCCGCCGGCTGGTCGGCATTGAATGCGCCGCAGATGACGCAGCCGCACTCCGAGCAGGAGGCGCTGCTGAAGAACGGCCAGGTGATCCGCGCCACGCGCAGCCGCACGCCGGACGGCGGCCTGGTCTGCGTCTACCACGACATCACCGAGAGGCGCCGCCACACGGCCGCCATCATCGAAAGCAAGGCGCAGCTGCAGGCCACGCTAGACGCCCTGCCCGACCTGCTGCTCGAGGTGGACCTGGAGGGCCGCTGCCACGGCCATCACGCGCCGCGCGTGCCCTTCCCCGCAGCCGGCCTCGAGAACCCCGTGGGCCGCACCCTGCAGGAACTGCTGCCGGCCGCGGCCGCCTCGCACGTGATGGCCGCGCTGCGCGAAGCCCACGCCAACGGCTACTCGGCCGGACGCCAGTTCGAGCGACGCGACAACGGCGAACGCACCTGGTTCGAGATCTCGGCATCGCGAAAGTCGGTCGACGAGACAGTCGATGAAACGGTCGACGATCCCGCCGGCAAGACCGAGGCGCCTTGCGCGCGCTTCATCGTGATCTTGCGCGACATCACGCAGAGCAAGCGCGCGGCACGCGAGATCGAACACCTGGCCTTCTACGACACGCTCACCGGCCTGCCCAACCGGCGGCAGCTGCTCGACCGGCTCCACCAGGCCACCGGCGACGCCGCGCGGCACCCGGGGCTGTGCGCGCTGCTCTTTCTCGATCTGGACAACTTCAAGACGCTGAACGACGCGCTCGGCCACGATGTCGGCGACCTGCTGCTCAAGCAGGTGGCGCAGCGGCTCAGGAGTCGTCTGCGTGCGGGGGATATCGTGGCGCGCCTGGGCGGCGACGAGTTCGTTGTCGTCCTGGAGAACCTGAGCGACCAGGTCGCGGTGGCCACCTCGCAAACCCAGACCGTGGGCGCTGCCATCCTCGCGCACCTGAACCAGCCCTATCAGCTCGGCGCGCAGCACCATCACGGCACGTGCAGCATCGGTGCCTGCCTGTTCGATGCCCATGCAGCCTCGATCGAGGAGGTGCTCAAGCAGGCCGACATCGCCATGTACCGCGCCAAGGCGGACGGCGGCAATGCGCTGCGCTTCTTCGAGGCGGACATGCAGACCCGCATCACCGCACGCGCCGCGCTGGAAAACGAACTGCACGCCGCCATCGCGGCACGGCAGTTCGTGCTGCACTACCAGAGCCAGGTCACCAGCGAGAACCGGGTGGTGGGCGCGGAAGTGCTGGTGCGCTGGCACCATCCGGTGCGCGGGCTGCTGCTGCCGGGCCAGTTCATCGACGTGGCGGAGGACACCGGGCTCATCATTCCGCTGGGCCTGTGGGTGCTGGAGACAGCCTGCAGGCAGCTCACGGCATGGCGCGATGACCCGCAGCGGCAGCACCTGCAGCTCTCGGTCAACGTGAGCGCCCGGCAGTTCCGCGAGGGAGACTTCGTCGACCAGGTGAGCCAGGTGCTGGCGCGCACCGGCGCCGATCCGCGCAAGCTCAAGCTGGAGCTCACCGAGAGCCTGCTGCACGAGAAGGTGGCCGACGCGATCGGGAAGATGGAAGCGCTCGCCGCGCTGGGCATCCGGTTCTCCATGGACGACTTCGGCACCGGCTACTCGTCGCTGTCCTACATGACCCAGTTGCCGCTGAGCCAGGTGAAGGTCGACAAGTTCTTCGTGCACCGCATCGGGCTCGATGCGAAGGTGGAATCGATCATCCAGGCCATCATCGGCATGGCGCGCAGCCTGGAACTGGAGATCGTGGCCGAAGGCGTGGAGACGCCTGCGCAGCGCGACTTCCTGGTGCGCCACGGCTGCGGCCTGTGCCAGGGCTACCTGTTCGGTGTGCCGCAGCCGCTGGAAATCTACGAACGCGAGCTCGACGGGGAGCTTCCCGCATCGAATCCCGCATTCCTGCCGCAATAGGCAGACGCCTGGCGTGGCGAATGGGTGGATGTGTTCGAGGATCACAGGCTCGTGTGTCGGCCGCCCCCTTGCTCCTCCGCCACCTGGAAGTGACTCTGGCAAGCCTCGTCATCTCCCTTCCATCCCATCCCTTGCTGCGTCGCAGGCCATGCTGCGGCCGTGAGGTGAGGCCCGTTGGAGGTGGCCATCTGTGCGGCCCTACTTGCGCGCCAGCGGGATCTGCAGATTGGTTGGCCGGTTCTGCTCGGTGTCGAAACCTCGGCCGTCTACGTTGCGCGCGCCCCAGAACAGCAGGCCGTGCGAGACGTACACCAAGTCGTACTCCATGAAGTTCTTGCCTGCGCTCAGGCCGAAGGGCGTGAAGCTCTTGCCGAAGATGCTCTGCGTCTGGCCCACCTCCCATTTGGCGTAACCCTGGACGGCGACCTGGTTGAGCACATCGGCGAAGGCCTGCAGCAAGGGCGTGACCTCGTAGGCCTCGTCGGCCACGAAGTCCACCTTCTGCGCGCCGGGGGCAATGGGATGCTCGCCCTTCCAGTGCATGTGCCCCCTGATCAGGATCTTCGCCAGCGGCACCTTGCCGTAGGGATCGGCCGAGTTGGCGATGACCAGCTCGAAACGATCACCCACCAACACCTTGAACTCGCGCTTCAGATAGAAGGGCTTGAGCGCGCCATCGGGGGCCCTCTGGGCGCTGGGGCGGATCTCGGGGGCGATGCTGATCCAGTCGCCAATGATGGCCTGCCTGGTCTGTTCGATGGTCATGGATGGAGCTCCTGGAGAGGGTGAAGAAGAGGTGGAGGGGATCGCGCCGCAGGCGGCAAGGGCCAGAGGCAGGGTCATGGACAGGAGGGCATGGCGGCGAACGGGCACGGTGTGTTCCTCGGATTGAAATTATGACAGTCGTCATAGCAGTCCAAATTATGATGGCCGTCATAGATTTTTGTGAGTCCGACTCGAACAAGGAAACAACGGCATGGCGGGTGACGTACGCGATCGCATGGTCGAAGGGGCGATGGCGCTGCTGGCGCAGCGCGGCTTGCAGGCCACGTCGTTTTCCGAGGTACTCGCGGCCACGGGGGCACCGCGCGGATCGCTGTACCACCACTTCCCGGATGGCAAAGACCAGCTTGTGGCCGCAGCCGTCGACCGCGCGGGCGCCGTGCTGACCGACGCGATGGCCTCCATCGCCGGCGCACCGGCCGAGGCGGTGGTCGAGCGTTTCCTCGCGATCTGGCGCGCCGTACTCACGCGCTCCCAGTGCGAGGCCGGCTGCGCCGTGCTGGCCGTCACGGTGGCCACTGACTCAGCCGAGCTGCTCTCGCACGCCACCGCCGTGTTTCGCGCCTGGCGCGAGCGTCTGACGGATCTGCTGCACAAGGGTGGCCTCCCGCCGGCGCGGGCCCGCTCGCTCGCCATGATGCTGATCGCCTCGGCGGAAGGCGCGGTGGTGCTAAGCCGAGCCGACCGGAGCCTTGACCCCTTCGAGGCGGTCGCGCAGCAGCTGATGGCCCAGGTGCGCCAGGCGGCCAGCGCAGGTTAACGCCGGCCTTCCCGCTCCGTCACTCGATCCGGAGAGACGCTCGAGAGGCCGGGTGCAGATGGCCACATCTCTCGAGCCGCCTATGCCACGGCATGGCGCCTCACGCTCCGTTGCTGCTTCGCGTGAGCACGGATCATTCGGCTCGGCGTCGAAATGCCACCTGAATGCGGAAGCATGAAGCTCCTGCCGGGGATCAGGGCTTTGCGATACCAGGCATTCCCACGAACCCCGGGAGCCGCTTCATTCGCTCGATCCATGCCAGCACATTCGGATACGGGGCAAGGTCAATACCACCTTCGCCAGCCAGCGCCGTGTACGGGAAGCAAGCAATATCAGCGATCGTCGGGTGGCCCAGTTCCAGGAACTCGCGGCTCGCCAGGTGCGCGTCCATGATGCCGAACACGCGGTTCGCGCCGGCATGCAGCTTCTCGAGGTCGAGCGGGTAGTTCAGCACCTTCACCAGCCGCGCGCCCGCTGCATTCATGATCTCGCCGCCGCCAGTCGACAGCCACTGCGCGATCTGGCCCTGCGACCTGGCGTCTGCGGGAAACCAGTTTCCCGACTTGTCGTACTTGCGTGCCAGGTAGATCAGGATGGCCTGCGCGTCGCGCAGGCGCAGATCGCCGTCCTCGAAGATCGGGATCTCGCCGAACGGGTTCAGCGCGAGGTAGGGAGCCGTCTTGTGTTCCTTGTTGACGAAGTCGACGGGCACCGCTTCGTAGGACACATCGAGGATGTTGAGGAACAGGCGGATCTTGTAGCAGCTGCCGGAAATGTCGCAGTCGTAAAGCTTGGGCATGGTTTCTTCTTTCGTTGATGAAGGTCAGGAGGGTTGGAAAAGAATGCGGTGGTGATGCCTCAGGTGGTCGGCCATGAAGCTCTGCACGAAGTAGTAGCCGTGGTCGTAGCCGATGTGCCGGCGCATGTTGAGCGGCTGGCCGACCGCGAGGCATGCCGCCTCGAAGAGATGCGGATGCAGTTGCTCGGAGAGGAATTTGTCCTCGAGGCCCTGGTCGATCAGGATGCCCTGCGGATAGGGGGCGGCCTTCTGGCGAGACATCAGGCTGGAGGCGTCGTGCTCGGCCCAGTGCCCGCTGTCCGCCCCCAGATAGCCCGCCAGCGCCTTGCGGCCCCACGGGCATCGCGTGGGCGCGCACACCGGCGCCAACGCCGACACCGATCGAAATCTCCCCGGATGCCGCAGGGCCAGCGTGAGCGCACCGTGGCCGCCCATCGAATGACCGGTGAGGCCCACCCGCCGCGTGTCGATGGGCAGGCGGTCGCCGAGCATCGGCAACAGTTCGTTGAGCAGGTAGCTCTCCATCCGCCAGTGCGCGGCCCACGGGGCCCGCGTCGCGTCAAGGTAGAAGCCTGCGCCGACACCGAAGTCCCAGCTCTCCGCCTCACCCGGCACATCCGCGCCACGCGGGCTCGTGTCGGGTGCGATGAGGGCCATGCCGAGCTCGGCCGCGAGCTGCTGTGCGCCCGCCTTCACCGCAAAGGTCTCTTCGTTGCAGGTGAGCCCGGCCAAGTACACCAGTGCAGGCACGCGGGCCAGCGCGGCTTGTGGCGGCAGGAACACCGAAATGCGCATCGGCAAGCCGATTTCGTGCGAGTCGTGCTCGATGAAGCGCTGGATGCCGCCGAAGCAACGGTGCTCGCCCAGCGTCCGCAGTTGTTGCACGAACTCCATCAGAACAGCACCACGCCGCGGATCGACTCGCCGCGCTTCATCAGGTCGAAGCCCTCGTTGATCTTCTCCAGCGGCATGGTGTGCGTGATCAGGCTGTCGATGTCGATCTTGCCTTCCATGTACCAGTCCACGATCTTCGGCACGTCCGTGCGCCCGCGTGCGCCGCCGAAGGCCGAGCCCTCCCACTTGCGGCCCGTGACCAGCTGGAACGGCCGCGTGCTGATCTCCGCACCAGCCTCCGCCACGCCGATGATGATGCTGCGCCCCCAGCCCTTGTGCGTGCACTCCAGCGCCTGGCGCATCACCTTCGTGTTGCCGATGCACTCGAAGCTGTAGTCCGCGCCGCCGTCGGTCAGCTGCACGATCGCATCCACGATGTTCTCGTGGTCCTTCGGGTTCAGGAAGTGCGTCATGCCGAACTTGCGTGCCATTTCCTCGCGCGCGGGATTCAGGTCGATGCCGATGATCTTGTCGGCGCCCACCATCTTCGCGCCCTGGATCACGTTCAGGCCGATGCCGCCCAGGCCGAACACGACCACGTTGGCACCTGCTTCCACCTTGGCCGTGAAGATCACCGCGCCGATGCCGGTGGTCACGCCGCAGCCGATGTAGCAGACCTTGTCGAAGGGGGCGTCCTCGCGGATCTTGGCCAGGGAGATCTCGGGCGCCACCGTGTAGTTGCTGAAGGTGCTGGTACCCATGTAGTGGGCGATGGGCTTGCCGTCGAGGCTGAAGCGGCTGGTGCCGTCGGGCATCAGGCCCTTGCCCTGGGTGCCGCGGATGAGCTGGCACAGGTTGGTCTTGCGGCTCAGGCAGAACTTGCACTGGCGGCATTCGGGGGTGTACAGCGGAATGACGTGGTCGCCCTTCTTCAGGGTGGTGACGCCGGGGCCGACGTCGACCACGATGCCCGCGCCTTCATGGCCCAGGATGGCGGGGAAGATGCCTTCGGGGTCGGCGCCCGAGAGGGTGTAGTAGTCGGTGTGGCAGATGCCGGTGGCCTTGATCTCGACGAGCACTTCGCCGAACTTCGGGCCTTCGAGGTCCACGGTTTCGATGGTGAGCGGGGCTGCGGATTTCCAGGCGACGGCGGCTTTGGTTTTCATGTGTCGTTGACGAAAAGTGAGTGAGTTGCAGGAAGAGAAGAAATGCGTGGCGCGGCTCAGATGCCGTGCAGGAACCATCCACCGTCGACCATCAAGTCGGTGCCCGTCACGTAGCTCGCCATTGGCGAAGCCAGGAACAGCACCGTGCTCGCGATCTCGAAAGGCTCGGCCTGCCGGCGCAGCGGGATGCTGTCGAGCACGCCGCTGTCCTGCAGCTGGCGGAACAGCTCCGGCTTGAGGTTTCCCGGCGTGGCGGTCAGCCCCGGCGACACCGAGTTCACGCGGATGCCGTGCGGCGCCAGGGCGAGCGCGAGGCTGCGCGTCATCGCCAGCACGGCGCCTTTCGATGCGTCGTAGGCGCAGTGGTTGGGCATGGGCTTGTGGCCGCAGATCGACGACAGGTTGACGATCGCCCCGCCCTGCCCGTGCGCCTTCATGCGCCGGCTCGCCGCCCGCGCGCCGAAGAACATCGCCTTGCAGTTCACCGCGAACATGTGGTCCCAGAAGGCGGCATCGATCTCCTCGATCGCGCGCAGCGGATAGATGCCCGCGTTGTTCACGAAGACGTCGATGCGCCCGTGCATGGCGACCGCCGCATCGAGCAGGCCCTCGATCTGGTCGTGTTCGGTCACGTCGGTGGGGACATGGCGCACGTCGAAGCCTTCAGCCGCGAGTTCGCCGCAGCGACCTGGATGAAGATCGCCGACGACCACGCGCGAGCCGGCCTCCGCGAAACGCCGGGCGATGGCCAGGCCGATGCCTTCGCCACCGCCCGTCACCACGGCGGTCTTGCCGCTGAAGTCGAGCAGGTCGGCGAAGGGCACGTGCGGCAGCGCCCGATAGGAAGGTGCGTCGCTCATCAGTAGATGGAACGGACGATGCCGCCGTCCACGCGCAGCGCCGCGCCGTTGATGGCGCTCGCGCGCCGGCTGCACACGAAGGCCACGAGATCGGCTACTTCCAACGGATCGATGAGCCGCGCGATGATCGATGTGCCGCGGTTCTCCGCGACGAAGCGTCGCTCGGCTTCCTCGTAGGGCAGTTCCGGGAACAGCTCCTGCACGAAAGCCCGGACGCCCTCGGTGCGGGTAGATCCGGGCACGACGGCGTTGACCGTCACGGCCGAACCCCGGGTCAGCTCCGCCAGCGTGCGCGAGACCGACAGCAGCATCGACTTCGATGCGCTGTAGTGCGGCAACTCCGGTGCGGGCACGATGGCCGCCTCGCTCGACAGGAACACAATGCGGCCCCTGCCCCGCTGCAGCATGCCCTGTATGTAGTGGCGGCCCAGCCGCACGCCGCTCATCACGTTCACCTCGAAGCTCTCGAGCCACTGAGCGTCGGTGGTCTGCGTGAAAGGCACGGCCTCGTAGATGCCGAGGTTGTTCACGAGGATGTCGATCTCTGGCAGCAGCGCGATGGTCTCGCCGCAGCCCCGGGCATCGCCGTTGTTGGCGACCAGCCCCTCGAGCCGCGCGCCGGGCGCGCTCTCGCGCAGGTCGACGAGCGCGGCGTCGACCGCCTGCGCGGTGCGTCCGTTGACGTGGACGATGGCGCCTTCGCGCGCCAGCGCGCGGGCAATTTCGCGTCCGATGCCGCCTGTCGATGCTGTGACGAGCGCGCGTGCGCCCTCGAGTCCGAGATCCATAAAGTGTCCTGTTGTCGTGGAGGAAGATTTCTTGGAGGAAGCGGCTGACCGCCTTCAGCCGTCGAAGCGCGGCGCCCCGTTGTGCGCCGTCAGCCCGCCATCCACCGGCAGGTTGACGCCGTTGACGAACGAGGCATCGTCCGAAGCAAGGAAGGCCACGGCAGCAGCGACCTCGGCCGGCTCCGCGATGCGACCCATCGGGTAGGCCCTGGCAAAGGCCTCCTCGACCTTGGCTGGGTCGAGCTTCGCGATCGCGGCGTCGAACATCGGCGTTCTCACGGAGCCCGGGCACACCGCATTCACGCGGATGCCGAACTTCGCGAGGTCGAGCGCCATGCTGCGCGTGAGGTGCGTGACGGCACCCTTGCTCGTGGCGTAGGCCGCCTGCCCGAAGTCTCCGCCCAGGCCGGAGATCGAGGAGAGATTGACGATGGCCGTCGGTCGGCCCGCCGCCTTCAGCAGCGGCAGTGCCGCCAGCGACAGGCCCATGGTGCCTTCGACGTTCACCGCCATGAGCCGGCGCCAGTGCGCCATGTCGGTCTCCTCGAAACTGCCGCCGTGGTGGATGCCCGCGTTGTTCACAAGCGCGTCGAGCCGGCCGTGCCGCGCGCGGATGCGCTCGATGGCGGCGGCGATGTCGTCGCTGCTCGTGACATCGAGCCCGATGGCGAATGCGCCCTGCCCCTTGGCCTCCAGCGAAGCGGCGACGGCAGTAGCGGCCGACAGGTCGCGATCGGCCACGACCACCGCGGCGCCCTCCTGCGCCAGGCGCTGTGCGATCGCAGCGCCGATGCCCGAGCCCGCGCCGGTCACGAGCACGATGCGCTGTTCGAAGCGTTGCATGCCCGCGCTCCTCACACGAACTTGGTCACGCCGCCGTTCACCGCGAGCTCCACGCCGGTGATGAAGTCGGCCTGGTCCGAGGCGAGGAACAACACTGCCGCCGCCACGTCCTCGGGGCGACCCAACCGGCCCGAGGGGATGTTCGCGGTCTTGAGGAAGATGTCGACCGCTTCCTCGCGGCCCGAGCCGTACTTGGCGGCGAGCGAGTCGAGGAAGCCGCCGGGGCGGTCCCACAGCGCGGTGCGCACATGCGCGGGCGACACCACGTTGGAGCGCACGCCCTGGCCGGTGAACTCGGTCGCGAGGATCTTCGACAACATCAGGATCGCTGCCTTCGACACGCTGTAGTCGGGCAACAGCGGATGCGGGATGCGCCCCGTCTCCGAGGCGCAGTGCACCAGCGCCCCGCGCTTGCGCTCGAGCATGTGCGGCAGCACCGCGCGGCTCATGCGCACGTAGCCCATGAGGTTCAGGTTGAAGGTCGCCTGCCAGTCCTCATCGCTGATCTTCAGGAAGCCGTCGCGCGCGGTCGCCACGCCCGCGTTGTTGAAGAGGATGTCGATCTGGCCGAAGCGTTGCAGCGCTTCGCGCGTGAGCTGCCCGGCGGCGTCGGCGTCGCGCATGTCGGCCTTCACGGGGTGCAGGCCGTCGCCAGCCAGCGCCTGCAGCGCCGAGGTGTCGAGGTCGGCGGCGACCACGCGCGCACCGGCCTCCAGAAACTGCCGCGTGGTCGCCAGGCCGATGCCGGCTCCAGCGCCCGTGACGATCGCGACGCGATCCTTCAAGCTGTTGTCCATGGTGTTGTTCTCCGTTGGTTGTCTCTTCAGGGAATGATTCGTTCGTGGCGCAGCTGGTCGAACAGGTCGAGGAACGACCGCTCGGTGTCCTGGAAGCCGAGGAAGCCCAGGCGCCGGCTCTTGTTCATGTCGTTGACGCACTCCATGGGGCGGCCCAGGTCGAGGTCGGTGTGCCAGGCCGAGGCCAGCTCGTCGATGCCGTGCGGCTGCAGGCGATGCGCCTGCACGAGGCCGCTCCACAGCGGCGCCATGTCGGCCATCTGCTGCTTCAGCGGCACCTGTTCGCCCGGATACGGCGCGGCCTCGAGACCGAAGTAGCCGCCGATCACGCTCCACAGCCGCTTCCAGCGGAACACATCGCCGTTGGCGACGTTGAAGGCCTCGTTGCGCGCCGCGGGCGCTGTGGCGGCCCAGGCCAGGTGCCGTGCCAGCAGGCGCGCATCGGTCACGTCGCTGAGGCCCGCATGCTGCGTGGGCGAGCCGGGAAACAGGAAGGGCCGTCCGTGCGCCTTGCAGACCGAGGCATACACCGCAAGCGTGACGCCGATGTTCATCGCATTGCCCACGGCGTAGCCGACGATGGTGTGCGGCCGATGCACGCTCCACGACCAGCCGTTGCGCGCGGCGAACTCGAACACCACGTCTTCCTGCACGTAGTAGAAGTTGTCGATCGGAAGGCGCGGCTGGTCCTCGCGGAACGGCGTCTCGGGCTGGTTGCGCGCGTACATGTCGAACGGTCCGAGGTAGTTCTTGGTGCCGGTGACAAGGGCTACGTGCCGCACCGAGACCTGACCGGGGCCGCTCACGGCATCGAGCACGTGGCGCACCATCGCGCCGTTGACGCGACAGTTCTCGGCCTCGCTGGACATGCGCGTCCAGGTGCAGAAGAAGACGTGGGTCGGCCGAGCATCGGCCAGCGCGCGTCGCGTGGCCTCGACATCGAGCACATCGAGCGCGACGTGCTTCACGCGCGACAGGCCCGAAGGCGGTTTGCGAGAGATGCCCAGCACCTCCCAGCCGCCTTCGGCCAGCAGCTGGCGTGCGAGGTTGTTGCCGACTATGCCGGTGACGCCGACGATGAGTGCGCGTTTGTCGAACATGGAATTCCTTTCGATGTGAAAGCAGCAAGGGCCGCGACCTCAGCCGCCCTGTCTGCGGCTGTAGAGGCCGACCATGACGACGATGACCAGCCCGTAGCAGATCTGCTTGACGGCCTCGGGCACGTGCATCAGCGACAGCATGCTGCTCATCAGCGTGATCAGCAGCACGCCCGCCACGGTGCCGCTGTAACGACCGCGACCGCCCAGGATGCTGGTGCCCCCGACCACCACGGCCGCGATGCCCGGCAACAGGAACGGGTCGCCCATGCGCTGGTACGACTGCCCGGCGTAGCCAGCCAGCAGCAGCCCCGCGATGGCGCTGCAGACGCCCGAGGCCACGAAGGCGCCGAGGATGACGCGGCGGGTGTCGATGCCCGACATGTGGGCAGCCACCTCGCGCGTGCCGACCGCGTAGATGTAGCGCCCCATCAACGTGCGCCGCAGCACCCACACCACGAAGGCCGACACCGCCAGCCACACCAGCACCGCGTTGGGCAGCACGCCGAAGCTGCGGCCCGCGCCCAGCGCGGCCATGACGGGCGAGGGCTCGCTCGATATGACGGTGTTGCCGGCATAGAAGGCCACCGCGCCCAGCAGGATGGTGTTGACCGCCAGGGTCCAGATCAGCGACGGAATGCGCAGATAGGCCACGCCCACGCCATTCAGCAACCCGATGAGAGCGCCGGCGGCGATGCCCGCCAGCGGGCCGAGCTCGGCCCAGGCGCCGCCGCCGGCGCGCGTCACGGCCGTGCCGACGGTGGCCGCGACCGTCAGCGTCCAGGGCACCGACAGGTCGATGTGCCCGAGCAGGATGACCAGCGTCGCACCTGCGGCGATCACACCGAGGAACGCACCGCTCTGCAGCTGCAGCAGCAGGTAGGTCGGAGAGAAGAACTGGCTGTTGAGGGTGCCGCCCAGCAGCAGCAGGGCCGCGAGCGCCAGCAGCACGGCGCCGGTGGGGGTCTTGAAGTGGGAGCGCAGATTGGTACTGGGTGCGAGCGTGCTCATCGGAAGATCTCCAGGCGGTTGCGGATGCGCAGCAGGCGCGTGGCGCCGAGCGCGACGGCGCAGATCAGCACGAGCCCCTCGAACAGCGGCTGCGCGAGCGGCGGCACGCCGGTGAAGAACATCAGGCTGCCGATGGTGCGCAACATGAAGGCGCCGGCGATGGTGCCGAGCACGCTGGCCACGCCGCCGCTGAGTGCCGCGCCGCCGAGCACCACCGCGGCCACCGAGTTGAGCGTGTACGGCAGGCCGATGGCGGCGTCGCCGCTGGCGGTCTGGAAGCCGAGGAAGAGGCCCGCCATCGCCGCGAAGAGGCCCGCGGTGGCATAGGCCACGACCTTGGCCCGGTCGACCGACAGGCCCGACATGTAGGCGGCCTGCTCGGCAGAACCCAGCGCGAACAGCGTGCGGCCGGTGAGAGAGCGGCGCAGCGGCTCCCACACCAGGAGCACCACCAGCGCCAGCGCGACCAGCGAGGTGGGCACGAGATCGCCCAGCGTACCGGTCATGGCGTCGCTCAGGCCTGCGTCGACCTCCCCGCCCGGCGTGGGCCGCACGAGCAGCGCGACGCCGGTGTAGATGGTGCCGGTGGCCAGTGTCGCGACGATGGGCTGGATGCGCGCGTAGACGACGATCATCCCGTTGACCACGCCGCACAGGGTGCCCACCAGCAGGACCGCTGCGACGCCCAGCGCGACCTGCAAGGGATCGCCCTGCACGAGCACCGAGGCCACGCAGTTGCACAGCGCCATGATGGCGCCGATGGAGATGTCGATGCCGCTCGTGAGCACTACCAGCGTCTGCCCGATGGCGACCAGCGCGAGCGCCGCGCCCTGGTTGAACCAGGCGGTGAGCACGCTGGCCGAGGCGCCGCGCGGATGAATGGCCAGGAAGGCGACCAGCAGCACGGCCAGCAGACCGAACGCGAGCAGCGTGCGCGCATGGTGGCGCAGGTGAAGGGAGGCGGACTTCATGCTGCGCACTCCCAGGCCGCGGCATGCACCCGGCTGTCGTTGGCGGGCGCATCCCTGCGCCCGAGATTCATAGCGTTCATGAGGATCTGTTCTTCGGTGAGCATCGCGCCCGCGAGCGAGGCGCGGACCTGGCCGTCGTACATCACGAGCACGCGGTCGCACAGGCCGATGAGCTCGTCGCAGTCGGTCGAATAGAAAAGAATGGCCAGGCCCTTGGCGGCCAGGTCACGGAACAGGCGGTAGATCTCCTGCTTGGTGCCGACGTCGACGCCGCGCGTCGGGTCCATCAGCAGCAGCAGACGCGGCTGCGTGGCGAGCCACTTCGCCAGCACCACCTTCTGCTGGTTGCCGCCCGACAGCGTGGAGACGGCCACGCGCGTGTCGGGCGCCTTGATCTGCAGCGTCTTCACCAGGTCGGCGATCAGCGCGCGCTCGGCGGCGTGGTCGACCACGCCCCAGCGGCTGATGCGGTCGAGCGCGCAGACGCCGAGGTTGTCGTGCACCGACTGGCCCAGCGCCAGCCCTTCGGTCTTGCGGTCCTCGGGGATCAGCGCCATGCGGTAGGCCTCGCGCTTGCCCCCGCGCGGCCCGTTCGGCGGCGTGGACTGCTCGCCGATGCGGATGTCCCCGCGCACGTCGCGCAGCAGCCCCGCGAGCGCCAGCATCAGCTCGCGCTGCCCCTGCCCATCGAGGCCGCCGAGGCCGACGATCTCGCCGGGACGCACCGCGAGCTCGACGCCCTTGAGCTGCGTGCCCGAGCGCAGGCCACTCACCTGCAGGTAGGGCCGCACGGAGGCAGCCGGCGGCTGCGGCTTGGGCGGATACACCTGTGCGATCGGCCGCCCGATCATGAGCCGCACGATCTCCTCGTGCGGCTTGGAGCCCGCGGGAAAGGTGCTCACGTGCTCGCCGTTGCGGAACACCGAGCAGGTATCGGCCAGCGCGTCGACCTCGTGCATGCGGTGCGAGATGAAGAGCACGCAGGTGCCCTCCTCGCGCAGCGTGCGCAGCAGGCGCATGACCTTCTCCACGTCTTCCGCAGTGAGCGCCGAGGTGGCCTCGTCGAGGATCAGCACGCGCGGGCGCCGCACCACGGCCTTGGCGATCTCCACGATCTGCCGCTGCGACAGCGGCAGATCGATGCAGCGCTCGCGCAGGTCGATCTGGCGGTCGCAGCCGATGCGCGCGAGCGCCTCGCGCGCCATCTCGTTCTGGCGGTGCCGGTCGATCAGGCCCAGCCGGTTGCGCGGCGGATTCGCCAGGCAGATGTTGGCTGCCACGCTCAGGTGCGGCACCAGCGACAGCTCCTGGAAGATGCAGACGATGCCTTCGTCGAGCGCCTGCGCGGGCCCCGTCATGCGAAGCTCGCGGCCGTCGAGCCGCACCACGCCGGCGTCGGGCCGCACCACGCCGGCCAGCGTCTTCATGAGCGTGCTCTTGCCCGCGCCGTTCTCGCCGAGGATGGCGTGGATCGAGCCGCGCGCGGCGCTGAAGGACACGTCGCTGAGCGCGGCGATGCCTCCGTAGCGCTTGCTGACGCCGACGAGCTGCAGATAGTCGTTGTTCACTCGGAATCTCCTGGCTTTGCAGGCCGGGGCCTGCTCAGTTGTTGTCCGGGTTGAACTTGTTGATCTCGTCGGGCGTGAAGCTGATGCCGCAGCTCGCGTAGCTCGACACCGTCTCGTAGCTGTCGGGCAGGTTCGGGAAGTAGTTGACGTCGGGCTTCATGTCCTTCGTCAGCACGTTCGGCGTGGGCAGGTTCACCAGCGAGGGCAGCGTCTGGCCCTGCAGCAGCGCGATGGCCGCGCGCATCGCGACCGGGCCTTGTCCCGGCGAAGTCGACACCGAGATGCCCGGGATCTTCTGCTCGATCAACGCCTTGACGAAGCCGTTCTCCGCGTCGCCGCCCACGGGCACCGGCGGGTGGTTGGCGGCCTTCATGGCGCTGGTGACGCCGCGGCAGCCATGCTGGCACACGACCGCGTCGAACTTGCCGTTGACCGCGATGGCGTCGGCCACCACCTTCTGCACGGTGCCGGTGTCCCAGTTGCCGGTGACCTCGACCACCGAGATGTCCTTGTACTTGTCGAGGATCTTGCGCACGCCCGCATGGCGGTCGCGGTCGGTGGAGTTGCCGGGCAGCCCGCGCACCTCGAGCAGCTTGCCCTTCTTCACCGGCATCAGGTCGACCACGGCCTGGGTCTTGATGTCGCCCTCGAACTCGACCCATTCGGGCGTGATGCGCAGCACGTCCGGGCTGTCGACCGGGTTGTCGAAGGACACGAGCACGGTGCCCGCCTTCTTCGCTCGGCGGATCACGGCGTCGAAGGCCTTGGGATTCACTGCGATGAAGGCGATGGCGTCGTATCCGGCCTGGATGAAGTTGTCGATGGCGGCGATCTGGCTCGCCACGTCGGCGCCGGTGCTGACCACCTTCAGCTCCTTGATGTCCTTGGCCACGTCGGGGCGCGCGGCCCAGGCGCGGGTCTGCTGGATCATCTGCATGCGCCATGGGATGCCGGTATGGCCGTTGACCAGCGCCACGCGGTAAGGCCCCTTGCGCGCCGGGTAGCTCACGGTGGTGCTGACACCGGCTGCGGGCTTGTAGCAGGCGGGCAGGAAGGTCTCGGCTGCATTCGATACCGAGACGGCGGTGGCCGCGGCGGCGAAGGCGACCGCCGGCAGGACGCGGCGAAGGTTGCGCTGGAAGGTGGGGTTCATGGTTTGTCTCCGGTTTTGTTGAAAGGCAGAAGCTGGAAGGCAGCAGGGCTGGCGCCGGGGCTCTAGGCGACCTCGTGCGCGGGAAAGTTCATTTCGATCGTGACCCCCGAGGGATCCTCGAAGAACACCTGGTGCAGGCGCAGGCCGGGCACGGTGCGTTCGCGGAAGGCCACGCCTTCGCGCGACAAGCCCTTGCGGAACTCGGCGACGCCGGTGGCGATGAACGCGAGGTGGTCCAGCGTGCCGGTGCCGCTGGCCGCGGCCTTGTCGCCGAGGTAGTCGCGCAGACCCGACGGGTTGCGTTCGTCGATGCCGATGAGGTGGACCACCCCGTAGTCGGACTCGTCGTCGCCGTTGTAGAGCCACGCGCCGGGGAAATCGAACGCGGGGCGAAAGCCTTCGCGCAGGCCGAGGACCCGCGTATAGAACTGCACGGACGCGGCGAGCTGCGCTGTCCGCACCGAGTAGTGACCGAGCCGCGAGATGGGCATCTTTTGCATCCTTTTAATGATCGATTGATAAATAGTAGTTTGCAAGAATCCGATGGAGACATCTCGTTTTCCCTAGGTTGCAATGGATGGGAAGAAAGAAAGGCCGTGGTGCTAGAGATGCCTTTTGTATCGAACCTACGAGGATGGAGTGTCTGGAAGCCGTAGCGCCGGGCGATCCCCTAACATGCAGGGCGGCAGGGAACTCCTCGTGCCCATGCAGAGAGCCATCCACCCGCCAATTTAATGTTCAATCGATAATTAAAATACCCAACGAAAGCAGCAAGCCCATGCGCACGACGAGCACCGCATCCGCCGCCGACGAGGCCGCCCCGGCCGCGCGGCGGCGCCTCGCGCCGGAGGACCGGGAGCACCAGATCGTCCAGAAGGCGATCGCCTTCTATGCGAGCCACGGTTTCGAGGCCAGCACCCGCGACCTCGCGAAGGAACTGGGCATCACGCAGCCGCTGCTGTATCGCTACTTCCCGACCAAGGACGCACTGGTGGACCGCGTCTACGAGGAAATCTTCGTGCGGCGCTGGAACCCCGAATGGGAAGAGTGGCTCGCCGACCGCGCGGTGCCGCTGGCCGACCGCCTGAAGAGATACCTGCAGGACTACGCGCGCTTCATCCTGCGCAGCGAATGGGTGCGTATCTTCATGTTCGCCGGACTGACGCGCGGCGGCATCAACCAGAAGTACCTCAGCCGCCTGCGCGAGCGGCACTTCAAGGTCATCGCCGCCGAGATGCGGCACAGCTTCGGCATCCCCGATCCGAAGACGCCACAGGAGGAGGAAGACGAGCTCGAGCTGGTCTGGGCCATGCACTCCAGCGTGTTCTACATCGGCGTTCGCAAGTGGGTGTACGAACAGCCGGTGCCGAAGGATCTCGATCGCACGATCGGCTTTCGCGTCGACGCGTTCCTCGCCGGCACGCCGATGGTGCTCAAGAACGCACGCAGCTGAGCCGCGCTATTCGTCGAGCGTGACGCGCTCGTAGAGAAAGTCGAGCACGGCGCGCACCCGCGCCGGCAGTTCCTTGCCCGGGCCGATGAACACGGCGTGCACCGGGTCGGTGTCGCCGGGATTGAAAGACTCGAGCAGCGGCACGAGCAGCCCCTCGTCGAGGTCGCGGCCCACGTGGAAGCGCGCGAGCCGCGCGATGCCCACGCCTTCGAGCGCCAGCTGGCGCATGGTCTCGCCGTCGCTCACGTGCATGTTGCCGCGCGGCACCACCGACAGGCGTGTGCCGTCCGCCTCGACGAAAGGCCAGACCTGTGTGTGGCGGATGAAGCCGAAGCCCAGGCAGTTGTGGCGGGCCAGGTCCTGCGGGTGCACCAGCGTTGCGCGGCCTTCGAGGTAGGCCGGCGAAGCGACCACCGCGAAGCGGCTCTGGCCCAGCTCACGGCTGACGAGCCCCGAGTCCTTGAGCGGGCCGGTGCGGATGGCGATGTCGGTTTTCTCCTCGCGCACATTCACGACCTGATCGGTCAGCACGAGGTCGATGAAGATCTCTGGATAGCGCGCGAGAAATTCCGACATCAACGGCAGCAGGCAGCGCCGGCCGAAGGGCACGTTCGAGTTGATGCGCACTCGCCCGCGCGGCGTGGAGGCCTGCGACACCTCACGCTCGGCCTCGGCCATCGACTCGAGGATGCCGCGCGCGCGCTCGTGAAAGCCTGCGCCCTCGGGCGTCAGGTGCAGCCCCCGCGTCGAACGCACCAGCAGACGCGCCCCCAGCCGCGCCTCGAGCCGCGCGACCAGCTTGCTCACCGCGGACGGCGTGAGCGACAGGCGCCGCGCCGCGGCGGAGAAGCTCTGAGAGTCCACCACCTGCACGAAGACTTCCATCTCGCCTGAACGATTGATCTCCTGGCGGGCCATGCGAAGTTATTTCACAACTGTTATTCCAACTGTGAGTCTAGTTCACCGACTCGGGTCTCCCTAGAGTCCGGGGGCATCGTTCATCCAAGGAGACACGCATGCTGTTCACCCCTCACAAATTCGGCCGCCTGAACCTGGCGAACCGGGTCGTCATGGCCCCCATGACCCGCTCGCGCGCGGACCAGCCCGGCGACGTGCCCAACGAGTTGATGGCGACCTACTACGCCCAGCGCGCCGGTGCCGGGCTGATCGTCACCGAGGGCACGCCGGTCTCCGAGGTGGGGCGCGGCTACTCGCTGACTCCCGGCATCTACTCGCCGGCCCAGGTGGCGGGCTGGAAGAAGGTGACCGATGCGGTGCACCGCCGCGATGGCCGCATCTTCGTGCAGCTGTGGCACGTGGGTCGCCGCTCGCATGCGTCGATCTCCGGGCATACGCCGGTGTCGGCCTCGGCCGTGAAGCACCCCGACAAGGTCTACGGCCCGCTGCCCGAGGGTGGTTTCGGGATGATCGAGACCGGCATGCCGCGCGCGATGACGCTCGCCGACATCGAGGACACCATCGGCGACTTCGTCACCGCCGCACGCAACGCCATCGAGGCCGGTTTCGACGGCGTGGAGCTGCACGCCGCCCACGGCTACCTGATCGACCAGTTCATGCGCCTGCACAGCAACCAGCGCAACGACGCCTACGGCGGCAGCCAGGAAAAGCGCGTGCGTTTGCTGCACGAGGTCACGCAGGCCGTGGCGAACGCGGTGGGCGCAGACAGGGTCGGCATCCGCGTGTCACCCTTCGTGACCGAGGGCTACGCCGACGAAGACCCCGAGATTCCCGCCGTGACTCTCAAGGCACTGCAGGCGCTGGCCCCGATGGACCTGGCCTACGTGCACTTCTCGGAGAACATCTCGCGCTACACGACCATGCCGCCGGCCTACCGCCAGGAGGCGCGCGCTCTCTATCGCAACCCGATCATGGTGGCCGGCAAATACACCAAGGAAAGCGCGCAGGAAATCCTGCATCAAGGCCTTGCCGACCTCGTCGCATTCGGCCAGCCCTTCATCACCAACCCGGACTTCGTCGCGCGCATTGCCAACGACCATGCGCTCACGCCCGTCAACTACGACGCCCATGCCACCTTCTACGGCGGAGACGGCAAGGGCTACACCGACTACCCCGCCTTCGCGGAGGCCGCGTGACCGCCGCGCTGGAGCGCCTGTTGCACGGGGGCTTCAGCATCGGACTGGAATTGCCGCTGGACAACGACTGGAGCGCTGCCGGCGAAGCGGCGCGCCAGGCCGCCGGCCGCCTGCGCGGCGAGCCTGACATCGCGCGGCACGCGACGCTCGCCCAGTTGGCGGACCGGCTGGGCTTCCGGGCGCTCTGGGTGCGCGACGTGCCGCTGTACGACCCGAAGTTCGGGGACGCGGCTCAGGTGTTCGAGGTCTTCACCTACCTCGGTTTCCTGGCCGGTGTGACGCGCGACATCCTGCTCGGCACGGCCGCCGTGGTGCTGCCGCTGCGCGAACCGGTGCTCACGATGAAAGCCGCGGCCACGGCGGACATCTTGAGCAACGGGCGCCTGTTGATGGGCGTGGCCAGCGGCGACCGGCCCGTGGAGTACCCGGTGTTCGGCCGCTCATTCGAGGCACGCGGCGACGCCTTCCGCGAACAGGTCGGGATGCTGCGCCGCTGGACCTCGGACGCCCTGGGCGAGGGACTCGAGGTCCTGCCCCGCCCCGTCCGGCCGCTGTCATTGCTGGTGGCAGGCCTCGGGCAGCAGTCGATCGAATGGGTGGGCCGGCACATGGACGGACTGCTTGCCTATCCTCGCACGCCGGAAGAGCACCTCGTGCGCACCCGCGCATGGCACGCCGTGGCAGGTCCGGCCAAGCCCTACACGAGCTTCATCCACCTCGACCTGCTTGCGCAGGCCGACGCACCGGTCACGCGGCATCACTTCGGGGTGATGACGGGGCGCCAGGGCCTGATTGCCGAGCTGGAGGCCATGCGCGAAGCCGGCGTGCAGCACATCGGCCTGCATCTGCGCCGCTGCCAGCGGCCCGTGGCGGAGGTGCTGGAGGAGATCGGCAGCTACGTGCTTCCGGTCTTCCACGAGCGCTGAAAAGGCAGCCCCGACCGCCCGCAGGCAGCCGCCGGCCTCGCGGCCTTGGCAAGCAATGCGCGATCTGCATGCTGCCCCAGGGGCGCGCGGGCAATGCCGCCCCTCCCTGCCCCCTCTCTCCCTCCGTCCGTTTCACCTGCTTACCCTGCGTGCCACGGGGAAATCGAGTGCTTTTGCTAAGCTGGCCGCCCGCGCGCCGCCGCCATACTGCAGCGTCCCCGGCCAAGACGGGTGCCTTGCCTGGGCATGCGGCGACAGCAAGAGATCGAGAACAACGAAATCCCCTTGAAATCAGGACCTCCGAGAGCCTCATGAAAATCGCCACCTGGAACGTCAACTCCCTCACCGCGCGCCTGCAGCACGTGCTCGACTGGCTCATCGCCAACCCTGTCGACGTGCTCTGCCTGCAGGAGCTCAAGATGACGGACGACAAATTCCCGCTCGACGTGCTCAAGTCGGCCGGCTACGAGGCCGCGGTGTTCGGCCAGAAGACGTACAACGGCGTCGCGATCCTGAGCCTCGCGCCGGTGCGCGACGTGGTGAGGAACATCACCGGCTTCAGCGACGACCAGTCGCGCGTGATCGCGGCCACGGTGGAGACGCCCTCGGGCCCGCTGCGCGTGGTCAACGGCTACTTCGTGAACGGACAGGCGCCGGGCACCGACAAGTTCGAATACAAGATGAAGTGGCTCGATGCCCTGCGCGACGCGCTGCGCCAGGAGCTTGCGAGCAACCCCGACCTCGTGCTGCTGGGCGACTTCAACATCACGCCCGAGGACCGCGACAGCTTCGACCCCGTGGGCCTGAAGGAAACGATCCACCACACGACCGAGGAGCGCAACCACTTCAAGGCGCTGCTCGACCTGGGCCTGAAGGACAGCTTCCGCATGTTCGACCAGCCCGAGAAGAGCTACTCGTGGTGGGACTACCGCATGCTGGGCTATCAGAAGAACCGCGGCCTGCGCATCGACCACATCCTGGTGGGCGAGTCGCTGGTGCCGAGCGTGAAGGGCTGCATCATCGACCGCGTGCCGCGCAAGTGGGAAAAGCCGAGCGACCACGCACCGGTGGTGCTCGACCTCGACCGTGGTGCCTGACCCCATGCGCTCGACGCTCCTTCGGACCGGCCGTCATCTGGCGCTTGCAGCGGCGGCGCTATCGCTCGCGGCCTGCTCGCTGCTGAAGCCGGCCGACAAGGCCGGGGAAGGCGACAAGGGCACCACCGCGACCACGCCCTCCGGCGAGACGGCGACCGACAGCCGCGATGTGCCGACGGTGCGTCTGATCACCGCGCAGACGCCCGCGATACGCACCTACCGCAAGATCGGCGCACGCCACATCTACAACAAGTACGCGAACCGCATCTACAAGGGCAAGCTTCCGCCGCTGGTGTACGCCGTGGTGGTGGTCGAGACCGACATCGACGCGACGGGCAAGGTGACGAACGTCACCTTCAGCCGCACGCCGAGCCACGCGCCGGAAGTGGCGCCGATGATCGCGGAGATGATCAAGGCCGCGTCGCCCCTGCCCAGTCCGGGCAAGCTGGGCGGCCACACCTACGTGGACACCTGGCTCTGGGACCGCAGCGACAAGTTCCAGATCGATTCGCTGACCCAGGGGCAAAGAAGCCGCTGAAAGAAAAAAGGCCCTGAAGGGGCCTTTTTCATTCGATGCCGAGTTCCTGGATCTTCCGGGTGATGGTGTTGCGCCCGATGCCCAGCTTCTGCGCGGCCTCGATGCGGCGGCCGCGCGTGTTGGCCAGCGCGGTGAGTATCAGCCTCGACTCGAAGCGGCGCGAGAGCACGTCCCACACGTCGGTGCGGCCGGCGGCCAGCAGGGCCTGGGCCTCGGCCTCTAGGCCGCTTTCCCAGTTGCTGGTGCCGGTTGCGGGAGCATGGGCTTCGGCGGGTTCGGAAACGGCATGCACCGGGGACGCCAGTTCGCCGCCCGACGCCGGGAACGACGGCGCGGGCTGCGCCGTCAGGGTCGATGCAACGGCCGGTGCTTCGGATGCCGCATGCGCTTCGGCGCTGCCGCCGCCCGCCATCACTTCCGGCGGCAGATCTTTCGCCTCGATCAGCTGGGCCGGCGCCATCACCGTCAGCCAGTGGCAGATGTTCTCCAGCTGGCGCACGTTGCCCGGGAAATTGAATGCCGCGAGCTTCGCCAATGCGGCATCCGAGATGCGCTTGGGCTCCACGCCGAGCTGGCGCGCGCTCACCTGCAGGAAGTGACGCGTGAGCGCGGGCACGTCTTCGCCGCGTTCGCGCAGGGCCGGCAGGCGCAGGCGGATCACGTTGAGGCGGTGGAACAAGTCTTCGCGGAAGCCGCCGAGCTTGACGCGCTGTTCCAGGTCCTGGTGAGTGGCCGCGATGACGCGCACGTTGGCCTTCACCGAGTTGTGGCCGCCCACGCGGTAGAAATGGCCGTCGCTCAGCACGCGCAGCAGGCGCGTCTGCAGGTCGAAGGGCATGTCGCCGATTTCGTCGAGGAAGAGCGTGCCGCCCTCGGCCTGCTCGAAGCGGCCGCGGCGCATGGTCTGCGCGCCGGTGAAGGCGCCGCGCTCATGGCCGAAGAGTTCGCTCTCCAGCAGGTCCTTCGGAATGGCGGCCGTGTTGATGGCCACGAACGGGCCGTTGGCGCGCGGCGAGTGCTTGTGCAGCGCACGCGCCACCAGCTCCTTGCCCGAGCCCGATTCGCCGGTGATGAGCACCGTGACGTTGCTTTGCGAGAGCCTGCCGATCGCGCGGAACACGTCCTGCATGGCGGGCGCCTGGCCGAGCATCTCGGGGGCGGCGACCATGCGCTCTTCCGCCACTTCCTCGCGCTGGCTCTCGTCGACGGCGCGACGGATGAGTTCGACCGCGCGCGGCAGATCGAAGGGCTTGGGCAGGTATTCGAAGGCGCCGCCCTGGAAGGCCGAGACGGCGCTGTCGAGGTCGGAGAAGGCCGTCATGATGATGACGGGCAGGCCCGGATGCAGGGCCTTGATCTTGTCGAGCAGATCCAGCCCGGAACCGCCGGGCATGCGGATGTCGCTCACCAGGACCTGGGGCGCCAGCTGATCGTCGTCGGCGGCCTGTTCGAGTGCTGCGAGCACCTCGCGCGTGTTGGTGAAACTGCGCGTGGGCAGGTCTTCGCGCAGCAGAGCCTTCTCGAGCACGAAGCGAATCGATTGGTCGTCATCAACTATCCAGATCGGCTTCATGCATCTCCTCTGTTGCCGGTGGCTGCGCTAGGGCAGCGGTATCAATATCTTGAAATCGGTTCGGCCCGGGACGCTGTCGCACTCGATCACGCCGTGATGCTGTTGCACAAAAGTTTGTGCAAGCGTCAATCCCAGCCCGGTCCCGCCTTCCCTGCCCGATACGAGCGGATAGAAGATGCGGTCCTTGATCGTGTCCGGCACACCCGGTCCATTGTCGATTACATGCAATTCCAATGCCAATCGATACCACTGCTTGTTGAAGATCACCTGACGGGCCACCCGCGTCTTGAAAGTGATCTGCGCATCACCCGCCGCACGGCGCTCGGCCAGCGCCTGCGCCGCGTTGTGCGCGATGTTGAGCGTGGCCTGGATGAGCTGCTCGCGGTCGCCGCGGAACTCGGGAATGGAGACGTCGAAGTCGCGCTCGATGTGCAGGTCGCGCGGAAACTCCGCGAGGATGACCGAGCGCACGCGCTCGCAGACTTCGTGGATGTTGACGTCGCCCACCACGTGCGGGCGGCGGTGCGGCGCCAATAGACGGTCGACCAACGTCTGCAGCCGGTCGGCCTCGTGGATGATGACCTGGGTGTACTCGATGAGGTCGCGTGACTCGACCTCCATCTGCAGCAGCTGCGCCGCGCCGCGGATGCCGCCCAGCGGGTTCTTGATCTCGTGCGCGAGGTTGCGGATGAGTTCCTTGTTGGCCTGCGCCTGGTCGATGAGCCGCTCCTCGCGGTCCTGTCGCACCTGCTGCTCGAGCGGCGACATCTCGATGATGAGCTCGCCCTTCTTCTCGCCGTGCGCGAGGGACACCTGCACCGGCATCAGCTCGTGGTTCACGCGGCGCAGGAAGGCTTCGTAGCGCAGCGTGGCGAAGTCGTTGCTGCTGGCACCGTCGATGGCCGTGCGCAGCACCTGCGGCTCATGGAAGCATGCGCCGAACTGCGAGCCTTCGAGGGTGCGGCGCGATGTGCCCAGTGCGTCTTCGAGGCCTGCGTTGGCGAACAGCACGGAGCCGTTGCTGTTGACCACGGCGATCATCGTGGACAGCAGGTCGAAGGACTGGAAGCGCGAGTTGGCGCCGGCCGCCTTCTTCCCGAACACCATGACGTCTTACTGAGGCTGCTGCTTGGCAGGCAGCCGGGCGATCTCGCGGCGGATGCCGGCGATGTCGCTCTCGTTGCGCGCCAGCTCGGACTTCATTTCGGCGACGCGGTCCAGGTACTTCTGGTAGTTGCGGCCTTCGCTGCCCTGCTTCTCGGGCTCGCCGTTGTTGTATTCCTTCTGCAGCTCGGCCTGGCGCGCCTCGGCCTTCTTGAGCTCGGCCTCGAGCACCGAACGCGCCTCGCCGTCACGGGCACGCTGGTCGACGCCTTCCACGCGCGGGCTGCCTGCCGGCGAACGCGCCGCGGACGAACCGCCCGACGACGAGGAAGAAGCGGAACCGCCGCCCGACGCCCGCGTGCCCTGCACGACCGTGACGTTGCCGCCTTCCATGATCTTGCAGCCCTTCTGCTGCGCGATGGTGGCGTTGTTGGTGTACTCGTTGCCGCAACGCCAGACACGCTCCTGCGCGAGCGCCGGCAGCGCGATCAGTGAACCGGCCAGAAAGATGAGGGAAGCTGTCTTCATGTGTATCGGTGGAGAGCGGCGACAAAGGGGCATTTTCGTGCAATTCGACGGTAAAAGTGACCAGATGTTCCACCCCAAAGAAAAAGGACGGCCAGGCCGTCCTTCCATAACCCATCAGGCTTACATCCCCAATCACTGCCCCCTTCGGGAGATACCGCGGAACCGGCTCCGCCGGGCCGCAGGTATCGCCCCCGGAAGGGGGTTGGCGTAGCGACACGAAGTGCGCGCAGCCTGGGGGCGAGCCAATTACAGGGAGTAATACATGTCGAACTCGACGGGGTGCGTCGCCATGCGGAAGCGCGTGACTTCCTGCATCTTCAGTTCGATGTACGCGTCGATGTAGGCATCGGTGAACACGCCGCCCTTGGTCAGGAACGCACGGTCCTTGTCCAGGTATTCCAGGGCCTGGTCGAGGCTGTGGCAGACGGTCGGGATCAGTGCGTCTTCTTCCGGCGGCAGGTGGTACAGGTCCTTGCTGGCGGCTTCGCCCGGGTGGATCTTGTTTTCCACGCCGTCGAGACCGGCCATCAGCAGCGCGGCGAAGCCCAGGTACGGGTTCATCAGCGGATCGGGGAAGCGCGCTTCGACGCGGCGGCCCTTCGGGTTGGCCACGAACGGGATGCGGATCGATGCCGAGCGGTTCTTGGCCGAGTAGGCCAGCTTCACCGGGGCTTCGAAGCCGGGGACCAGGCGCTTGTAGCTGTTGGTGCCGGGGTTCGTGATGGCGTTCAGGGCACGGGCGTGCTTGATGATGCCGCCGATGTAGTGCAGGGCGAAGTCCGAGAGGCCTGCATAGCCGTCGCCGGCGAACAGGTTCTTGCCGTCCTTCCAGACCGACTGGTGCACGTGCATGCCGGAGCCGTTGTCGCCGACGATGGGCTTGGGCATGAAGGTGGCGGTCTTGCCGTAGGCGTGGGCCACGTTGTGGATCACGTACTTCTGCAGCTGGACCCAGTCGGCGCGCTGGACCAGCGTGCTGAACTTGGTGCCGAGTTCCATCTGGCCGGCGTTGGCCACTTCATGGTGGTGAACTTCGACCGGGATGCCCAGCGATTCGAGCACCAGGCACATTTCCGAGCGCATGTCCTGGAAGCTGTCGACCGGGGGAACCGGGAAGTAGCCGCCCTTGACCGCGGGACGGTGGCCGGTGTTGCCGTGTTCGAATTCCTTGTCGGTGTTCCACGAGGCTTCTTCGGATTCGATCTTCACGAAGCAGCCCGACATGTCGTTCTTCCAGCGCACGCCGTCGAACACGAAGAATTCGGGTTCCGGACCGAAGTAGGCGGTGTCGCCCAGGCCCGATGCCTTCATGTAGGCCTCGGCGCGCTTGGCGAGCGAACGCGGATCGCGCTCGTAGGCCTTGCCGTCGGCGGGGTCGATCACGTCGCAGGTCAGGATCAGCGTCGTTTCTTCGAAGAAGGGATCGATGTTGGCGGTGTTCGGGTCGGGCATGAGTTGCATGTCCGAAGCTTCGATCCCCTTCCAGCCGGCGATGGACGAGCCGTCGAATGCGTGGCCCGAGGTGAATTTGTCTTCATCGAAAGCCGAGACCGGCACGGTCACGTGCTGCTCTTTGCCGCGGGTATCGGTGAAGCGGAAGTCGACGAACTTGACCTCGTTTTCCTTGACGAGCTTGAGTACATCGGCGACGGTCTTTGCCATCAGTTTCTCCTGAGTTGGATGGTGGTTAGGAATACAGGGACGTGGGATGCAGTTTCTGTGCCATTGTCGCCTCACCGGATGAGGCTTCGATGGCCGCCGCAGAACCCAAATGAAGGCGGAAATTCACTATTTTGGTGCATTGATTTTTATCGCACCAATTCGGGGCCGAGCTTGGCGTCAAAAGTGTGCAGGCCTTCGATCAGCTGAGCATATGCGGCATCGAGCCGCTCGGCATCGCCCTTGACGCCCAGTTCGATGTGCCGGCCGTAAGTCGGATGGTCGACACTGGGCAGGCTGAACACCTTGATTCCGGCGTGGGTGGCCTCGATGGCCTGCATGAGCGGCGTCAGCGTGGCCTCCATGGCACCGAAAACGATCACGGATTTCTCGGCGACGGTCTTGCTGGCGAACAGGCCGGCATAGCGGCCGTCGAGCACGGATTCGATCATCGGCCAGGCCATGACGGGGAAGCCCGGCACGAAGTGCACGTCGCCGACGCTGAAGCCCGGGATCTTGTTGTACGGGTTGTAGATGAGCGTGGCGCCCTGCGGGAACACGCCCATGTTGAGCCGATGCACGTTGTCGGCCCGGTCGGGCTCGTAGGGCAGGCCCTGCTCGCGCGCCGTGTCCTGCATGCGCTCGCGGATCAGCAACTCGGCCTCGGGGTGCAGCGCCAGCGGCACGCCCAGCGCCTTCGCGGCGCATTGGCGGGTGTGGTCGTCGGGCGTGGCGCCGATGCCGCCGGTCGAGAAGACGATGTCGCCAGAGGCGAAGGCCCGCTCGAGCGCGGCGGTGATGCGTTCGGGCTCGTCGCCCACGTACTCGGCCCAGCTCAGTTGAAGGCCGCGCGCGGCAAGCAGTTCGATGACCTTGGCCATGTGCTTGTCGGCACGCTTGCCGGAAAGGATCTCGTCGCCGACGACGATGAGACCGAATGCGCGTGTCATGGAGAACCCCATTGGGAAAGAGCGGCCTTGCTGGCTTCGTCGGCCTCGATGGCCGGCGTGCCGCCGCCGGCAGCCGGTGCTTCGGCCGCCGCGCGCTGGGCGCGAAGCTGCGCGAGCGCATCGAGGCAGTAGTGAGCGAACCACAGGGCCGAGAAGGCGAAAACCAGCGTGTAGATCCAGATGGCGATCGGCACCAGCACGAAGAATGCGGCGGCGAACAGCAGGCCCGAGGCCCAGACGATGCTGGGCGCGGCGCCCAGGTAGCCGCACAGCACGCCGATGCACAGCAGCGGAAGCCGGTGCGCGCGCAGCAGCGCGGCGCGCTCCTCGGGGCTGGCGTGCTCGGCCAGCGCGTCGAAGCTCATCACGCGGTAGGTGAGCCAGCCCCAGATCAGCGGCGGCAATATCAGCACCAGCGGCGGAATGAGCCACAGCGGCATGGAAACGACGAGGGCGATCAGCGCCAGGACGGTGGCGCCCAGCGAGCGCGCGACGCTGCCGAAGAACGAGGCGCCCTTCTTCTGCTCGAGCGCCGGAAAGCGCCGCACGCCCACCAGCTTGGTCAGGGCGGGTGCCATCAAGCCGGCCACGATCAACAGGCAGACCACCACGATCACCGGCGTGGCGGCGAACACCACGACCAGCGCGGCCAGCGCCGAGGTGACGTCGCCCGAGAAGAGACGGCCGATCCAGGCCCAGAAGCTCGACAGCAGCGGCCAGGCGTCGAGCGCGCCGCGCGTCCAGTTCACCGCGGCGTCCCAGTAGAAGTAGCCGAGCAGCGAGGCCAGCACGATCATCAGCCCCAGCGGAAGCAGCGACAGCACGATCACGCGCGGCAGCATGCAGTAGGCGACCGCGCGCCAGAAGGAGTCGAGGAGCAGGCGCATGAAGCAGCGAGGATAACGCCTCGGGCGGGCCGCTCAGGGCCCGGAGCCCCTCAGCCGCGACCGACCATTCGCTTCAGCCCGAGCCACTGCTGGGCCCAGAAGCCCCGGCCGTACTCGCGCACGCGGCCGTCGGCGCCGGGCTCGACCTGGTCGCGGATGCCGGTCGGGTCGTAGCGGTCCTCGAAGTTGGCGGTGCGGAACAGCATGTCCCACCAGGGCAGCAGCACGCCGAAGTTGTGGCCGCCGAGCGTGCTGCGCCCGTTCGATTCATGCCCCAGCCCGATGCTGTGGTGCAGCCGGTGGAAGCGCGGGCTGATCCACAGCCGCTCGCCGATGGCGCCGAAGCTCAGCCGCAGGTTGGCGTGCTGCAGGCTCTCGCTGAGCTGGGTGAAGGCAACGAAGGCGATGAACTGCCCCGGCGCCACGCCGATGAGCTGCGCCACGATGACGATCAGCGTGTCGTGGACGATGTCGTCGAGCAGGTGGTTGCGGTCGTCGCTCCACATGGTCATCTGGCGCTGCGAGTGGTGCAGCGAATGCAGGCCCCACCACCAGTTGAACTGGTGCTGGCCGCGATGGATCCAGTAGCCGACGAAGTCGAGCACCACGAGGTAGATGGCGAAGGCCACCCACGCGATGTCGGTCACGCCGGGCCACACCTCGTCGAGGTGGAAGGTGCCCCACCCCGCCGTGCGCAGCGCCCCCAAGGCGTCATCGAAGAAGGGCTGCAGCGTGAAGAAGAGCGCCAGCCGGAACAGCCCCAGCCGGTGGATCAGCGTGTAGAGCACGTCGATGCGGATCGCGTGGCGGTCGACCACTGGCTCCACCGAGCGCCAACGCTGCAGCGGGCCGATCACCGCGATCAGCACCAGGATCTGGATGACGCCCACCAGCAGCCAGCCGGTGGCGTCGAAGGCGTCCTCGGTCCAGCCACCCAGGCCCACGGCGTAGACCAGCGGCTGCACGGCGGTCTCGAAGAACCAGCCCTGCATGGCGGAAAAGGCGTCTGTCAGCCAGTCGATCACGATCAGGAAACTCGTCGTTCAGGGGTGGGAGGCGATCCAGGCCTTGAAGTCAGGGTGCTGGCGCAGCGTGCGGAAGCAGAAGCCCTTGGCCTTCAGGCCGACGATCAGCGGCTCGAGGTTGGCCGGCGCCCACGGATCCTTGCGCGACCAGATGCCCAGGTGCGCGAGCAGGATGTCGCCGGGGCGGATGGTGTCCAGGGCCTGCGTCAGCAGCTTCGCGTTGCTGAATTTCTCGCTCGGCAGCTCGTCGCCGAGGAAACCGGCGGGTGCCCAGCCCACGTACTTGTAGCCGCAGCCCTCGGCGGCGGCCAGCAGCGCGGGCGAGGTCTTGCCGCCCGGCGCGCGGTACAGCGGCAACGGCTTCTTGCCGGTGACTGCCGCCAGCCGGTCGGAGGCCTTCTTGATGTTGGCACAGTACTCGGCCGCGCTCCAGGTCGATTCCTTGCCGTTCTGCGGGCCGGCCGAGGGCTTGATGCGGAAGCTGGGCGGCGAGCCCTTCACGTCGGCGCGCCAGTAGGAGTGGTCGTAGGTGTGCGAGCCGAACTCGTTGCCCTCGGCCGCCCTCGCCTTCCACCAGGGCGCCCAGTGGTCGTCGAGGCTGTCGCCGTCGGTCTGGGTTCGCTCGGCGGCGGCGAAGAAGGTGACGCGCACGTCCTGCCGCTTGAGCACGTCGGCCACCAGGGGCGCTATGCCCATGTGGCCGGTGTCGAAGGTCAGGTAGACGGGCTTCTCGCAGGCGGCCGGTTCCGTGGCCGCCCATGCGCCGGGCGACAGCGCCACCGCCAGGACGACCATGGAAGCCGCGGCGGCGACTCCGACGTGCCTAGATGCGCTTCGCATGGTCCAGTGTCCACACGCCGTGCGGCGAACGGCCGACGTTGACCTGGCGCACGACCTTGTTGCTGGCCAGATCCACAACGCTGAGCTTCTTGGCCCAGCGCGAGGTCACGTAGAGCGTCTTGCCGTCGGCCGAGACGTCCATGCAGTCGGGGCCGCCGGGCACCGGGTAGGTCGCGACCACCTTCAGCGTCGTCAGGTCGATGCGGCTGATGGAGTTGGCAACCCGGTTGCTCACGAAGACGCTCTTGCCGTCGCCGGCCGAGCGGAAGGCGTGGGCGCCCTTGCCGGTGGGGATCTTGCCGACCAGCTTGGGCTCGGCGCCGGCCACGTCGAACACCTGCACGCCGTCGCTGCCGGTCAGGCCCACGAGCAGCGTCTTGTCGTTGTGCACGCCGAAGATGTCGGCCGGCATGGCGCCGGTGGTGGTGCGCCACTTGATGGTCTGCGTGGGCAGGTCGACGGCGATCATCTCGTCGCTGTCCTGCATCGTCACGTAGGCGATGGTGCTGGTGTTGTCGATCCAGATGTGGCTGGGCGTCTTGCCGCTGGCGATGCGCTTGGCCAGCTTCAGGTCCTTGCCGTCCCAGCGGTAGACGTCGACGTGGTTCAGGCGGTTGCCGGCGGTGACGAACCACTTCATGTCGCGCGAGAACTGCAGCTGGTACGGATCGAGGATGCCGTAGACCACGCGCTGCACTTCCGCCGTGCGCGGGTTGAGGAAGGTCAGCGAATCGCCCGCCGAATTGGCCACGATGACCGACTTCTCGTCGGGCGTCATGTAGATGTGGTGCGGCTCCTTGCCGGTGGGAATGCGCAGCTTTTCCGTCCAGTCGACCGGATTGATGACGCTCACGTTGGCGTCCAGCGAGTTGAGCACGAAGATCGGGGGAGGCTCGGCCGCCGTGGCGGCGGCCGGGTACATCGCGAGAGCCGTCAGGCAGGAGAACAGGAAGGCCGTGACGCGGCGGCCGTTCGATCGGGCAGGAAGTCGCAAGGGAAGGTTCCGGGAGAGAGTTCGAAATGTTAACGGCCCGCCCTTAAGACTGGCTGACCGGGACTGTGCCCTTTCCCCCGCTTTTCCCGTCTATTTCGGCGCTTTCCCAGATTTGGCGGGCTTGGCAGGTGCGCGCAGGGCCGCGACCTCGTCGGCGGCCAGCCAGCGCCACTGCCCAGGCGCAAGGTCGGCCGGCAGCGCCAGGTCGCCGATGCGCGAACGGTGCAACCCCTCGACCCTGTTACCGACCGCCGCCAGCATCCGCTTGACCTGGTGGTACTTGCCCTCGGTGAGCGTGAGCCGCAGGTGCAGCGGGCTGTCGGACTCGCAGGCGGCGGCGCGCACCGGCTTCGGGTCGTCGTCGAGCACCACGCCGGCCAGCAGCTTCGCGATCTGGGCCTCGTCCACCGGATGCTTGGCCGTCACCTCGTAGACCTTGGGCACGTGGTGCTTGGGCGAGCCCATCTTGTGGATGAACTGGCCGTCGTCGGTCAGCAACAGCAGGCCGGTGGTGTCCTGGTCGAGCCGGCCGATGGCCTGCACGCCCTGCACCGCGCCCTTGTTGGGGCGCAGGCGCAGCGGCGACGGCAGCAGCGTGTAGATGCTCGGGTAGGTCGAGGGCTTCTGCGAGCACTCGGTGCCGGCGGGCTTGTGCAGCATCAGGTAGGCCTTCTCGTGGTACTCCCACGGGGTGCCCTGCACCGTGTATTGGAGGCCTTCGGGGTCGATGTCGGCGAACGGATCGTCCACCGCCTTGCCGCCGATGATCACGTGGCCCTGCTGGACCAGCCCCGCGCACACGCGCCGCGTGCCGAAGCCCTGGGTATAGAGGATGTCTTGCAGATGCATGGAGAAATGAAAAAGCGGCCGCGCCGCAAGGGGCACGACCGCCTTCGAGTTTGCCGCAGGATCAGTACCCTGCCGCCAGGCCCGTGTTGCGGCGCGGGTCGTTGGCGCCGTAGAAGCGGTTGTTGCCGACCGGCTTGCCGCCCAGCGACGGCGCACCGACGATGATCGCCGCCAGGTGGTTGGCCGGCTGCGGCACGCCCAGGTTGTGGCCCATGTCGGTCAGGATCTTGCGGGTGTCGGGGCTCAGCGCGTAGGTCTCGACGTTGGTGACGTCGGGCAGCCACTGCTGGTGGAAGCGCGGCGCATCGACGGCTTCCTGCACGTTCATGCCGTAGTCGATGGCGTTGATCATGGTCAGCATCACCGCGGTGATGATGCGGCTGCCGCCCGGCGTGCCGACCACCATCACCGGCTTGCCGTCCTTGGACACGATGGTCGGGCTCATCGAGCTCAGCGGGCGCTTGCCTGGCTCGATCTTGTTGGCCTCGCCCTGCACCAGGCCGTAGAGGTTGGGCACGCCCACCTTCGAGGTGAAGTCGTCCATCTCGTCGTTCAGCAGCACGCCGGTCTTGGCGGCCGTGACCTTGGCGCCGAACCAGTCGTTCAGCGTGTAGGTCACCGAGACCGCGTTGCCCCACTTGTCGGCGATCGAGTAGTGGGTGGTGTTGCTGCCTTCATGCGGCGCGACGCCGGGCTTGATGTCCTTCGAAACGCCGGCCTTCTTCGGGTCGATGACGGCACGGATCTTCTCGGCGTAGCCCTTGTCGAGCAGGCGATCGAGCGGGTTCTTCACGAAGTCCGGGTCGCCCAGGTAGCTGTTGCGGTCCACGTAGGCGTGGCGCATGGCCTCGATCTGGTAGTGCACGGCCTGTGCCGAGTGGTAGCCCAGGTCCTTGAGCGGATAGCCCTCGAGGATGTTGAGCATCTCGCAGATGATCACGCCGCCCGAGCTCGGCGGGGGCGCCGACACGACGCGGTAGCCGCGGTAGTCGCATTCCACCGGCGCGAGTTCGCGCGTCTTGTACTGGTCGAGGTCGGCCTGCGTGATCAGGCCCTTGCCTGCCTGGCTCGACGCCACGATGGCGCTGCCGACCCAGCCCTTGTAGAAGCCGTCGGTGCCCTTGGAGCTGATCTCGCGCAGGGTCTTGGCCAGGTCCTTCTGGACCAGCTTGTCGCCGACCTTGTAGGGCTCGCCCTTGTTCAGGAAGATGGCGGCCGTGGCCGCGTCGTCCTTGAAGTCGGCCGTGGCGGTAGCGAGCAGGTCGATGTCGCCCTGCTGCAGCGCGAAGCCCTTGTCCGCCAGCTGGATCGACGGGGCGAGCAGCTCGCCGCGCTTCATGGTGCCGTACTTCTCGCGCGCGTATTCCATGCCCGAGACGCTGCCCGGCACGCCCACGGCGAGGTGACCCTTGGTGCTCAGCCCCTTGATGACGTTGCCGTCCTTGTCGAGGTACATGTTGGCCGTGGCGGCCAGCGGCGCCTTCTCGCGGAAATCGAGGAAGGTCTTGCGGCCGTCGGCCAGCTGCACGGTCATGAAGCCGCCGCCGCCGAGATTGCCGGCCGCGGGGTACACCACGGCGAGCGCATAGCCCACGGCCACTGCCGCGTCGACGGCATTGCCGCCGCGCTTGAGCACGTCTACACCGACCTTGGTGGCCAGGTGCTGCGCACTCACGACCATGCCGTTCTCGGCGGCGACGGGCGCCACCGACGCGGCGGTCGACGCGCCGGCGGCCGTCAGCGCGAGCACGGCCGCGACGGCGGTGCGTAGCTTGGGAGTCCAGTGGATTTGTTGCATGTAAGAGTCTCCTCTAGAGCGTGATGAAGGAAAGGTGAGCGGATGAATGAAAGAAGGATGGATGGACGAGCGCGGTTCAGGCCGTGAGCAGCGCCTTGCGGCGCAGGGCATCGAGCGCCACGGCCACCTGGCCGCGAGCGAATTCCCTGATTACCGACGGCTCGGTCAACGGCTTGTCGTCCTTGACGAAACGCAGGCGGTCGCTGCGCACTTCAGCCTCGAGATGCTCGGCCAGCGCCTCGTGCGAATGCCGTCCGTCGAGCAGCGGCAGCAGGCTTCGCTCGAGCAGCGACACCGTCACGTGTTCGTGCCATTGGTTGCAGGTGTTGATCGTGACACCGGAGCCCTGCACGAGGCCGACCGTGTTGCGCACCGCGGGCAACGCCTGAGGCAGGTTGGAGACCGCATCGGCCGCGGGCACCGGCGAGCGCCTGATGCGCAAGGCGCCGAGGATCAGCAGTTCCTCGACCATCGCCATCACGACCGGTTCAGCGGCCGCCGGGGGCTGCCCCGCCAGCCCGGCCGCGGCCTCGACGAGGGCCGACACGGACATCGAGGCGGGATAGCGCGTGTCGAGCACATGCGCCACGGCCTTCTGCACTGGCTGGCGCATCGTGACCTTCAGATTCCGGATCGCGGTGCACGGCTGCTCGCGGGCATCGAGCGTGAACGCGCCGCCATCGTCGGTCTTGAACATGCCGGCGAATTCGAGCCGGCGGATGCGCGCTGGGTCCAGCTTGTAGCGGATGCGCCCGGCCTGCGGCTGCCTGACGAGCAGAGTCTGGCGAAAGGTGCGGTTGATCAGGAAATCGAGGTACTGCTCCATCATCACCTGGCTGCCGCCGCATTCGCGCAGCAGCGGGTCGCGCACCTTGTCGCCGTAGTTCTGCACGAACATCGTCGACGGCTCGGCATCGCACAGGTAGGCCAGGCCACGGGCTTCAGCGCGTGCGACGAATTCCTTGAAGTAGCAAGGCGCGTTGCAGGGCTCGAGGAACTCGTGCAGCAGGTACGAACTGTTGGCGCTGCGCACGATGGGCATCGCCTCTTCGAGCGTCTTCTTGAGCACGCTGTCGGGGCGGGCCGACTGCTCGAGGAAGTCGAGCATGCCGCGCGCGTAGGAGAGCTTTTCTTCCGGCGTGTCGCGCGGGCCGCCGCGCAGGATCATCGCGTCGCGCACGATCTCGCGCGCCTTCCAGCCGGGGTACACGTTGTAGCTGACGTAGGCCACGCCGTTGGGTGCGAGGTTCTCCTGGCAGATGCGCAGGATCGCATCCTGCACCGGCCCCGGCACCCAGCTGTAGACGCCATGACAGACGATGTAGTCGAACTCGCCGAACGAGGCATCGATGTCGGCGAGATTGAAGGCCTTGAGCTCGATGTTCGACAGTCCTGCACGCCCGATGACCGCCATGCCCTGAGCCACCTGCACCGTCGACAGGTCGACGCCGATCGCGCGCGCCTCAGGATGGCGTGCCGCGAACGGAATCAGGTTGCCGCCGGCCGCGCAGCCGAGCTCAAGCACGCGGGCTCGCGCGGGCGGAGGAACGTCGAGACCGAAGAGAAAAGCCAGCGCTTCCAGATGCTCCATCGCCGACTGAGGGAACGGATGCGAGTCGTAGGGCACCGCGTCGTAGTAATTCGTCAACTCGGAGGTCAGGGAATCCGACACGGGCGTCCTTTTCGGGATCTGGGCAGGCAGCAAGAGCGGGAGATTGCAGTGACTGCAATGTGACAGTGCTTGCCGACTATAGCCTCGCGCCCAGGCAAAAAGAAGCGCAGCTGCACGGGGCTGCATCGCGAACACCGCACGCATAAAAAAAGCCCAGCACGAGGCTGGGCTTGAAACGCCTATCTGCTTGGCAATGCATCAAGGCCCCCGCACAGGTTGACCAGCGGGGGACGGTTTACCCGTCAAGGAGAAATCGGATGGACAGGACAAGCAGGCAGCGAACCGTGGGACCGGTTTGTGAACAGCTTGTTTTCCATGGGCATAGTCTACTGTATATTTGTACAGTCTTTCAGCAAGGATGCCCGCCATGTCCCCAACCGAAGAAACACCCGCCCCGCCCAATCATGCGCTCAAGGAAGCGCTGGCCTGGATCTCGAAGTTCGCACATGCATGGAAGGCGATAGAGCCCTCCCCGAAGAGCCTCAGCATCGACGGCTTCATCATCTGGGGCCCCGTGCTCTACGAGAAGCACAAGGGCGAAGATCCGGTCCAGCTGGCGCGGCAATTGTTCGGGCGGTCGGGCGAATACTTCAAGTATCTCTACCCCGAGCGCGGGCGCAGCTCGAACGATCCGCGGTCTTAGAATGCCCCGATGAATTGGCGCACACTGCTTCCGCTTGCTCTCCTGGTCCTGGCCGGCTGTTCGACCCCTCCCAACGAAGTGATGCAAGTCCGCGAAGGCGTGCTGCGCGCCATGACTTATGTCCAGGCCTCGGACTACTGCGATGCGCGCGACAAGACGCCGCGCTGGCTTGGCAGGGCTCCTGCGGAACAGGGCGTGCTCTTTCAGTGCTACTGAGTTGAAGTCGGGCGGCTGAGCGCCGCCTCAAGGAAACCAAGGGAAGGCTCGAAACGTACCGCTGCAGTACGTTCTTCAGTGAGCCTTTCACCTGATGAAGGGCGTCGCCCTCATCAGGAAGGAATATGGTGGAGCTGGGGGGATTTGAACCCCCGTCCGCAAGCCTTCATCGCGCAGTTCTACATGTTTAGTGATCTGTTTTGAATCTCGCTTCCGGAGTCGCGCAGTCACACGCTAAACCGGACGCCAGCACCCTATTTTCTCGCCCCGACCCAAGGTACCCGGATCGGAGCCAGCCCATGTAGTTATCCTTGCAGCCGGGAGGTCAGGATTGCTCCAGACCCCCTTGCCCAGCCCATCGGCCAACTGTTGCAAGGCTCACTGGCAATTAAGCAGCGAGTGCGAAACGTTCGTCGTTTGCAGTTAGTTTGTTTGAATCTGTTTTACGAGCGCATTCAGCTCGACATGCCCCGCTGCGACTCCGAACCCACGTCGAAACCAGTGCAGCCCCAAGGGAAGAGTATTTTAGGCGGTATCGAGCAACTTCAAGAGCTCGAGGGGTGAAGTTATCGAAGCATCTGCTTCCCAGAGCGTCGAATCGGCCTGGTTTCCCATGTAGCCGTATGTCGCCGCGACGGTGCGCATGCCTGCCGCGCGGCCCGCGATGATGTCGCGCTCGTCGTCGCCGACGTAGATGCACGCCTCGGACGGCACGCCAAGCCGGCGCGCAGCCTCATGCAGAGGCTCGGGATGCGGCTTGGCGAACGGCGTGGTATCGCCGCTCACCACCGCACCCGCACTCCCGAACAACGGGATGGCCCGCGTGAGCGGATCGGTGAAGCGCATCGACTTGTTGGTCACGACACCCCACAGGAGCCCACGCTCGCGCAGCGCCTCGATCAGCGCCTGGATACCGTCGAACACCTGGGTGTTGAGCAGCATGCGGCGCTCGTAGGTCACGAAGAATTCCTCGCGCAGTTCGGGAAACTCGGGCGACTCCGGCGTGATGCCGAACGCAACTCCGAGCATGCCGCGTGCGCCCGCTCCGGCCATGGGGCGGTAGCGCTCCAGCGGGAGCGAGTCGAGGCCGCGGTCTGTACGCATCTTGTCTGCCGCAGCGCCCAGGTCGGGAGCGCTGTCGATCAACGTGCCGTCGAGGTCGAACAGCACGGCCTTTGTCTCGACGCCCATCATCCTTGCGATCCCGGTTTCTGCGTCGCGAACATGTAGTTGACGCTGGTGTCGTTGCTCAGCCAGTAGCGGCGGGTCAATGGGTTGTGCTCCAGCCCGCGGGTTTGCCTCAGATCGAGGCCAGCCGCGCGGCAGTAGCCGGCCAGTTCGCTGGGCCGGATCAGCTTCGCATATTCGTGAGTGCCGCGCGGCAGCATGCCGAGCACGTACTCCGCGCCCACGATCGCCAGCATGAAAGCTTTCAGGTTCCGGTTGATCGTCGAGAAGAACACCCACCCGCCAGGCTTCACAAGCGAGGCGCAGGCCTGGATCACCGAGGCCGGCTGCGGCACATGCTCGAGCATCTCCATGCAGGTGACGACGTCGAAGCTCCCCGGTTGCTCCGCAGCAAGCGCTTCAGCACTGATCTCGCGGTACTTCACGCCCTTGGTGCCGGCCTCGAGCGCATGCAGTTGCGCAACCTTGAGCGCCTTGCCCGCGAGGTCGATCCCCAGAACCTCGGCTCCCTTGCGGGCCATCGAATCGGCCAGGATGCCGCCACCGCAGCCGATATCCAACACACGACGTTGCGAAATTGGCGCAATACCGTCAATCCATTCCAGGCGCAATGGATTGATTTCATGCAGCGGGCGAAATTCGCTTTCCAAATCCCACCAGCGATGCGCGAGCTCTGAAAACTTGGCCAGTTCGGCCGGATCCGCATTCAGGTTTTCTGTCATGAAGCGATTATGAAACGAGCGATGTCCGATAAACACCGAGCAGTCTTTACCGAAGATCAATCGCGAATTCGGCAGCCATAAAAAAACCCCGCCGAAGCGGGGTTTCATTGTCGATGGAATCGATCGATTAGTTGGCGCGGGTGCCGACCACTTCGATTTCCACGCGACGGTTCTTGGCGCGGCCTTCCTTGGTGCGGTTGTCAGCCACAGGCTGCTTCTTGCCCTTGCCTTCGGTGTAGACGCGGTTGCGTTCGATGCCCTTCGAGACCAGGAAGGCCTTGACGGCTTCGGCGCGACGCACCGACAGACGCTGGTTGTAGGCGTCCGTACCGATCGAGTCGGTGTGGCCCACGGCAATGATGACTTCCAGGTTGACGCCACGGATCTTCTCGACCAGATCGGTCAGCTTGGCGCGGCCTTCGGGCTTCAGAACCGACTTGTCGAAGTCGAAGAAGGCGTCAGCAGCGAAGGTCACCTTCGAAGCAGCGACTTGAGCAGCGGGCGGGGGAGTCGGGGTACCGGGGGTCGGAGCCACGGCAGCCGGAGCGGGAGGAACCAGAGCGCCGTCGCAACCAGCAGCAGCCGTTGCGGGCGTCCAGTTGGCATCGCGCCAGCACAGTTCGTTCGTGCCGTTCTTCCAAACCAGTTCGCCGGTGCCGTTTTGCCAGTTGTCGATCGTAGGACCGCCGTCCGCAGCGGTGACACGGGTCTGCGCGCCGGCGGCAGTGGCGAGCGCAGCGACTGCAAACATCATCGCCACTTTATTCAGTTTCTTCATGGTTCTCCTCTTGGGGAAAAAGCCGCAGCCGCGCTGCGAATCAAGGACGCTTTAAGTGACCACCACCCAAAACGTTGAGGCGATTGTGCCATAGGGTCTTTGGCAAACAGGCCGCTGGACAGCCCGGAAGCGTAGGACGGAGGCGGAATAGGCGCCTTGTGTTGCGGCGGTGCGACACCCCTCACAGCGTAAAATTTCGCCTTCCTGCCGCCAGCCCCTTGCTCATGACCTCCTTCGCAAAAGAAACCCTGCCCATCAGTCTCGAAGAGGAAATGCGCAGCAGCTATCTCGATTACGCCATGAGCGTGATCGTGGGCCGAGCGCTCCCCGATGCCCGCGACGGCCTCAAGCCGGTGCACCGCCGCGTGCTCTACGCGATGCACGAGCTCAACAACGACTGGAACCGGCCGTACAAGAAGTCGGCCCGTATCGTCGGCGACGTCATCGGTAAGTACCACCCGCACGGCGACCAGTCGGTCTACGACACCATCGTCCGCCTGGCCCAGGACTTCTCGATGCGTCACATGCTGGTCGACGGCCAGGGCAACTTCGGGTCGGTCGATGGAGACAACGCGGCCGCAATGCGGTATACGGAAATCCGGCTGGCCAAAATTGCACACGAAATGCTGGCCGATATCGACAAGGAAACTGTCGACTTTCAGGACAATTACGACGGCTCCGAAAAAGAGCCCAAGGTGCTGCCGAGCCAGCTGCCGAATTTGCTGGTCAATGGCTCCGGCGGTATTGCGGTCGGCATGGCCACGAATATCCCGCCGCACAACCTGAACGAGGTTGTAGACGCCTGCCTGCACCTGCTGCGCAACCCCGAAGCCAGCATCGACGAGCTGATGGAGATCGTGCCCGCGCCCGACTTCCCCACGGCCGGCATCATCTACGGCATCAACGGCGTGAAGGACGGCTACCGCACCGGCCGCGGCAAGGTCGTGATGCGCGCCAAGTGCCACTTCGAGGACATCGACCGCGGCCAGCGCCAGGCGATCATCGTCGACGAGCTCCCCTACCAGGTCAACAAGAAGACGCTGCAGGAGCGCATGGCCGAGCTGGTGCACGAGAAGAAGATCGAAGGCATCAGCCACATCCAGGACGAGTCCGACAAGTCGGGCATGCGCCTGGTCATCGAGCTCAAGCGCGGCGAAGTGCCCGAGGTGGTGCTCAACAACCTCTACAAGCAGACCCAGCTGCAGGACACCTTCGGCATCAACATGGTGGCGCTGGTCGACGGCCAGCCGAAGCTGTGCAACCTGAAGGACCTGATCGAGGTCTTCCTGCAGCACCGCCGCGAGGTGGTCACCCGCCGCACGGTCTTCAACCTGCGCAAGGCACGCGAGCGCGGCCATGTGCTCGAAGGCCTGGCGGTGGCGCTGGCGAACATCGACGAGTTCATCCGCATCATCCGCGAATCGCCGACGCCGCCCGTGGCCAAAGCCGAGCTCATGACGCGCAGCTGGGACAGCAAGCTGGTGCGCGAGATGCTCACCCGCACGCGCGCTGACGGCGGTGTGATCAACGCCGACGACTATCGTCCCGAGGGCCTCGAGCGCGAATTCGGCATGGGCAACGACGGCCTCTACCGCCTGTCGGAAACGCAGGCCCAGGAAATCCTGCAGATGCGCCTGCAGCGCCTGACCGGCCTCGAGCAGGACAAGATCGTGGCCGAGTACAAGGAAGTCATGGCCGAGATCGACGACCTGCTCGACATCCTGGCCCGGCCCGAGCGCGTCTCGACCATCATCGGCGAAGAGCTCGGCACCCTCAAGCAGGAGTTCGGCCAGTCGAAGATCGGCGCGCGCCGCAGCCAGGTGGAGCACAGCGCCTACGACCTATCGACCGAAGACCTGATCACGCCGACCGACATGGTGGTCACGCTCTCGCACAGCGGCTACATCAAGAGCCAGCCGCTGGGCGAGTACCGCGCACAGAAGCGCGGCGGCCGCGGCAAGCAGGCCACCACCACCAAGGACGACGACTGGATCGACCAGCTCTTCATCGCCAACACGCACGACTACATCCTGTGCTTCTCCAACCGTGGCCGGCTCTACTGGCTCAAGGTGTGGGAAGTGCCGGCGGGTTCGCGCGGCTCGCGCGGACGCCCCATCGTCAACATGTTCCCGCTGCAGGAAGGCGAGAAGATCAACGTCGCGCTCGCGCTGACGGGTGAAAAGCGCAACTTCCCGGCCGACCAGTACGTGTTCATGGCAACCTCGATGGGCACGGTCAAGAAGACTGCACTCGACGAGTTCAGCAACCCGCGCAAGGGCGGCATCATCGCCGTGAACCTCGACGAGGGCGACTACCTGATCGGCGCCGCCCTCACCGACGGCAAGCACGACGTGATGCTCTTCAGCGACGGCGGCAAGGCCGTGCGCTTCGACGAGGAAGACGTCCGCCCGCTGGGCCGCAATGCCCGCGGCGTGCGCGGCATGTCGCTCGAAGCCGGCCAGGGCGTGATCGCCATGCTGGTGGCCGAGGACGAGCAGCAGAGCGTGCTCACCGCCACGGAAAATGGTTACGGAAAGCGAACAAGCATTACCGAATACACCCGTCACGGACGGGGAACCAAGGGCATGATCGCGATTCAACAGAGTGAGCGCAACGGCAAGGTCGTTGCTGCGACTCTCGTGCACGCCGATGATGAGATCATGCTCATCACCGACAAGGGTGTGCTGGTGCGCACCCGGGTTGCCGAAATTCGTGAACTAGGTCGCGCGACGCAAGGCGTTACGCTGATCGGGCTCGACGAAGGCGCCAAACTCAGCGGGCTACAACGTATCGTCGAAAACGACGCGAACGGCGAAACCGAGCCGGACGCGGACGATACTTCCTCATCTTCAACGGAGAATCCTCAGTGAAAACAATCAAACTCGCACTTCTGACGGTCGCCCTGGCAAGCAGCTCGATGGCGGCGATGGCCCAGGACAAGGCCACGCTCATCAAGCAGTTCATCGACATCCAGCGTCCCGGCATCGAATCGCTGGCACGCGGCCTGGTCGAGCAGTCGAGCGCCCCGATCGCACAGGCGGGTTCGCAGTACCTGCAGACGCAAGTGCCCGAAGCCAAGCGCGAAGCCGCCGCCAAGGCAGCCGACGCCGAGCTGAAGAAGTACTTCGACGAGACCTACCCCATCGTGCGCGACAAGGCAGTGCAGCTGGCGCCCGGCGCCCTCACCCCGCTGATGGAGCAGAACTTCAACGAAGACGAGCTCAAGCAGCTGCTGGCCTGGATCAACTCGCCCCTGAGCAAGAAGTACCAGGAGCTGAACCCCAAGATGCAGACCGCCCTGACGGAAAAGCTCGTGTCCGAAACGCGTGCAACGGTCGAGCCCAAGATGCAGGCACTCGACACCGCCGTCGCCAAGGCCCTCGGCGCTCCGACCGACGGTGCCGCTCCCGCCAAGGCACCTGCCAAGGCTCCAGCCAAGAAGTAAGGGCAACGTGACCCAGCAGCAGACCCCGACCGGCAAGCGTCCCTACAACTTCTCGGCCGGTCCGGCCGCCATGCCGGAGGCGGTGCTGCAACGCGCCGCCGCCGAAATGCTCGACTGGCAAGGCAGTGGCATGAGCGTGATGGAGATGAGCCATCGCGGCAAGGAGTTCGGTTCGATCTGCACGCAGGCCGAAGCCGACCTCCGCACGCTGCTGGCGATTCCCTCGAACTTCCAAATCCTGTTCATGCAGGGCGGCGGGCTCGGCGAGAACGCCATCGTTCCGCTGAACCTGTCGCGCGGCAAGACCGCCGACTTCGTCATCACAGGCAGCTGGAGCAGCAAGTCGCACAAGGAAGCGCAGCGCTACTGCGCCGCTCGCGTGGCCGCCAGCAATGCCGACGACCAGCACACGAAACTGCCCGATCCCGCGACCTGGCAGCTCTCGAAGGATGCCTCGTACGTGCACGTGTGCTCGAACGAGACCATCAACGGCATCGAATTCCAGCAATTGCCCGACCTGGCCGCGCTCGGCAGCAGTGCGCCGCTGGTCATCGACTTCTCGTCGCACGTCGCCTCGCGCAGCGTCGACTGGAGCCGCGTGGGCCTCGCGTTCGGCGGCGCCCAAAAGAACCTCGGCCCCGCCGGCCTGACCATCGTGGTTGTGCGCGACGACCTGCTCGGCCATGCGCTCGAGATCTGCCCGAGCGCGTTCAACTACAAGACCGTGGCGGACAACCACTCCATGTACAACACCCCGCCGACCTGGGGCATCTACATGGCGGGGCTCACGTTCAAGTGGCTGCTGGAGCAGACCGAGGGCTCCCACACCGGTGTCGCCGCCATGGAGCAGCGCAACATCGCCAAGGCGAAGCTGCTGTACGACTTCATCGATGGCTCCGATTTCTACGCCAACCGTATCGACCCGACCTGCCGCTCGCGGATGAACGTGCCGTTCTTCCTGGCCGACGAGGGCCGCAACGAGGCCTTCCTGGCCGGCGCGCGCGAAGCCGGGCTGCTGCAGCTCAAGGGCCACAAGTCGGTCGGAGGCATGCGCGCGAGCATTTACAACGCCATGCCGCTGGCAGGGGTGCAGGCTCTCGTGGCCTACATGCGAGAATTCGAGCGATCGCATGCCTAGGCGCATGCCCAGCCGCTCGCACCGATGACCGCCTCCGTACCCACACCGCCCTCCTCCTCTCCCGACAATTCCGAAAGCCTGGCCGATCTGCGCGTGCAGATCGACTCGCTCGACCAGCGACTGCTCAGCCTGCTCAACGAGCGGGCCCACGTGGCCGAGCTGGTCGGCGAGGTCAAGAAGCGCGAGGGCACGCCGTACTTCCGCCCCGATCGCGTGGCGCAGGTCATCGACAAGATGCAGAAGAGCAATGGCGGCCCGCTCAAGGACATCCACGTGGCCGCCATCTGGCGCGAGATCATGTCGGCCTGTCTGGCGCTCGAGTCGCCGCAGCGCGTGGCCGTGCTCGGCCCCGAAGGCACCTTCTGCGAACAGGCCGCCATCGAGTACTTCGGCGGCGCCGCCGACCTGATCTACTGCGCCAGCTTCGACGAGGTGTTCCACGCCACCGCCGCGGGCAGCGCCCAGTACGGCGTTGTCGGCGTCGAGAACTCGACCGAAGGCGTGGTCACGCGTTCGCTCGACCTGTTCCTGCACTCGCCTACCCATGTGGTCGGCGAAGTCAGCCTGCTGGTCCGCCACCACCTGCTGCGCAGCAGCAACTCGCTCGAAGGCATCGAGGCCGTGCTGGCTCATCCCCAGGCGCTGGCGCAATGCCAGACCTGGCTGTCCAAGCACCTGCCCAACGCCGAGCGGCGCGCCGTGTCGAGCAACGCCGAGGGCGCCCGACTCGCGGCCACCAATCCGAACTGGGCCGCGCTGGCCGGCGAACGCGCCGCCACGCGCTTCGGCCTGCACATCGTGGCGCACGCGATCCAGGACGACTCCTACAACCGCACCCGCTTCTCGGTGATCTGCCTGCCGCAGACGCTGGCCATGCCGCCGGCATCGGGCCGCGACTGCACGAGCCTGATCGTCTCGGTGCCGAACCGCCCCGGCGCGGTGCACGACCTGCTGGTGCCGCTGAAGGTCAACAACGTCTCGATGACGCGCTTCGAGTCGCGCCCCGCGCGCACCGGCCAGTGGGAGTACTACTTCTACATCGACCTCGACGGCCACCCCTCGCAGCCCAACGTGGCTGCCGCGCTGGCCGAGCTGCGCGGACTCTGCGCCTTCTACAAGGTACTGGGCGCCTATCCCGTCAAGGCCTGAACGGCAGGCAGACACACAGAGACAGCATGTTCGAACAACTGGGACTGATCGGCTGCGGCCTGATGGGCGGCTCCTTCGCGCTCGCACTCAAGCGCGCGAAGCTGGTGAAACGCGTGGTGGGCTACAGCAAGTCGCCCTCCACCACCGAAAGGGCGCGCCAGCTCGGCGTGATCGACGTGGCGGCGCCCTCGGCGCTGCTGGCGGTGTCGGGTGCCGACATCGTGTTGCTGGCGGTGCCGGTGGCAGCGTCGGAGGCCACTTTCAAGGCCATCCGCCACGGCATCTCGAGCGAGACGCTGGTCATGGACGTGGGCTCGACCAAGGGCGACGTGATCGAGGCCGCACGCAACGGCCTGCAGCGCCAGTTCGCGAGCTTCGTTCCAGCGCACCCCATTGCCGGCAAGGAGCTCTCGGGCATCGAGCATGCCGAGGCCTCGCTCTTCACCGGCCGCCAGGTCGTGCTGACCCCCGTGAAGACCACGCTGCGCTCGAACGTGCAGCGGGCCACGCAGGTCTGGAGCGGCATCGGCGCCAACGTCGTCACGATGACGCACGAGGAGCACGACGGTGCCTTCGCCGCCGTGAGCCATTTGCCGCACCTGCTGGCCTTCGCGTACATCAACGGCCTGGCCGCGCAGCCGCAGGGCGAGCGCTTCCTGAGCCTCGCCGGGCCGGGCTTCCGCGACTTTTCGCGCATCGCCGCGAGCGATCCGGTCATGTGGCGCGACGTGCTGCTGGCCAACCGCGAGCACGTGCTGGAGCAGTCGCGCGCCTTCCGCAAGGCCCTGGACGACTTCGAGGCGATGATGTCCGCAAGCGACCTGCAGGGCCTGGAGCTCTCCATCGCCGCGGCCAGCAAGACGCGGGCGGCCTGGAAGCCGGCCGCCGACACCGCGTCGCAGCAGCAGGACAACTGAGATGTTCTCGACGACCTTCCTCGACCTCCCGCCCCTGACGGGCGCGGCCGGCACGGTACGGCTGCCGGGTTCCAAGAGCATCTCGAACCGCGTGCTCCTGCTGGCGGCGCTCGCCAGCGGCACCACGACCATCCACGACCTGCTCGACTCCGACGACACGCGCGTGATGCTCGACGCGCTGCGCGCCCTGGGCTGCGGCGTCGATCCCGACGGCAGCACGCTGCGCATCACCGGCCTCGGCGGGCAGTTGAAGAAGCCCAATGAGGCGCTGCTCCCCCTCTTCCTCGGCAATGCCGGCACGGCCATGCGCCCGCTCACCGCGGCGCTGTCGCTGCTGGGCGGTGAATTCGAGCTCAGTGGCGTGCCGCGCATGCACGAGCGCCCCATTGGCGACCTCGTCGACGCGCTGACGCAGCTCGGCTGCCGCATCGACTACCTCGGCAACCCCGGCTACCCGCCGCTGCGCATCCGCCCGGTGCCGCATGGCGAGCTGGCGCTCGACGCCCCGATCCGCGTGCGCGGCGACGTGTCGAGCCAGTTCCTCACCGCGCTGCTGCTGGCGCTGCCGATCGCGGCGGCCGGCGACATCGTGATCGAGGTGGTCGGCGAGCTGATCTCCAAGCCGTACATCGAGATCACGCTGAACCTGCTGGCGCGATTCGGCATCCAGGTGCAGCGCGAAGGCTGGGAGCGCTTCACCATCCCCGCCGGCAGCCGCTACAGCTCGCCCGGCGACATCCACGTCGAGGCCGACGCCTCGTCCGCCAGCTATTTCATCGCGCTCGGCGCCATCGCCACGGGTGTTTCCGGCAAGGACGGCATCCGCATCGAGGGCGTGGGCGCGGACTCGATCCAGGGCGACATCCGCTTCATCGACGCCGCCCGCCAGATGGGCGCGCTGGTCGACAGCGGGCCGAACTGGCTCGAGATCCGCCGCGGCGCCTGGCCGCTCAAGGCCATCGACCTCGACGCGAACCACATTCCGGACGCCGCGATGACGCTGGCCGTGATGGCGCTGTACGCCGACGGCCCCACCACGCTGCGCAACATCGCGAGCTGGCGCGTGAAGGAAACCGACCGCATCGACGCCATGGCCAACGAGCTTCAGAAGCTCGGCGCCACGGTCGAGGCCGGGCCCGATTTCATCCGGGTGCATCCGCTGGCGCAGGCCGGCTGGCGCGCCGCGAGCATCCGCACCTATGACGACCACCGCGTGGCCATGTGCTTCTCGCTGGCGGCGTTCAACCCGGCCGGCGTGCCGGTGCGCATCCTCGATCCGCACTGCGTCGCCAAGACCTTCCCCGACTATTTCGAAACGCTCTTCTCGGTGGCCGAGACCGCCGAGGTGCCGGTGATCTGCATCGACGGCCCGACCGCCTCGGGCAAGGGCACGCTGGCGGCCGAAGTGGCGCGCCTGCTGGGCTACCACTACCTCGATTCGGGCTCGCTCTACCGCGTGACCGGCCTGGCCATGCGCCGCGCCGGCCTGAGCGCCGATTCGCAGCACGAGGCTCAGATAGCCGCCCTCGCCGCCGCCCTGCCCCTGCAGTTCACCGAGGGCAAGGTGCTGCTGAACGGGGAAGACGTCAGCGAAGAGATCCGCACCGAGGCTGCCGGCATGGACGCCTCCCGCGTATCCACGCTGCCGGCCGTGCGCGAGGCGCTGCTGGCCCTGCAGCAGCGTTTTCGCCGGCTGCCGGGACTGGTGGCCGACGGCCGCGACATGGGCACCGTGATTTTCCCCGACGCCACGCTCAAGGTCTTCCTCACCGCCAGCGCCGCCCAGCGTGCCGAACGGCGGCATAAGCAGTTGATTTCAAAGGGAATTTCGACTACACTCGACAGTCTTCGCTCCGACTTGGAGGCACGTGACGCCAGGGATTCTTCCCGCAGCGTCGCCCCCCTGAAGCCGGCGCAGGACGCCCGCCATCTCGACAACTCCCAGTTGTCCATCGAGCAATCGATCGATACGGTGTTGGACTGGTGGCAGGAAATTCAGCCGTTCAAGCCCGCTTGAGCGGTTTGAAGTGACAGCCTTTCAAGTCCGCTTGAAAAGCTGGCGCCAGACGGAATATCCGGAGGCGCATACCGCTCCAGCAGGCTCCTTCCGCGCGACAGCGCACCGGCCTGCTGGTTGTTCAACCAACCGGGCTCATGCCCACAAAACCGCCGTCTACAGACCCACAGCAGCCGCACGCAATTTCGCAAGAGCGCCTGCCAACCCTGCCTGACGGAAGGAAACATAAATGTCTGAATCTTTTGCCGATCTGTTCGAAGAGTCCCTGAAGCGTTCCGAAATGCGCACGGGCGAGGTCATCACCGCCGAAGTCGTGCGTGTGGAACACAACCACGTCGTCGTCAACGCCGGTCTGAAGTCCGAAGCGTACGTGCCGATCGAAGAGTTCAAGAACGACAAGGGCGAACTCGAAGTGCAGGCCGGCGACTTCGTTTCCGTTGCCATCGGCAGCGTTGAAAACGGCTACGGCGACACCATCCTCTCGCGCGACACCGCCAAGCGTCTGGCTTCGTGGCTCGCCCTCGAGAAGGCACTGGAATCGGGCGACTTCGTCACCGGCACCACCAGCGGCAAGGTCAAGGGCGGCCTGACCGTCCTGGTCAACGGCATCCGCGCGTTCCTGCCGGGCTCGCTGATCGACACGCGTCCGATCAAGGACCTGACCCCCTACGAGAACAAGACCCTCGAATTCAAGGTCATCAAGCTGGACCGCAAGCGCAACAACGTCGTGCTGTCGCGCCGTGCCGTGGTCGAAGCCAGCATGGGCGAAGAACGCGCCAAGCTGATGGAAACGCTGAAGGAAGGCGCAGTCGTGCGCGGCGTGGTCAAGAACATCACCGAATACGGTGCGTTCGTGGACCTCGGCGGCATCGACGGCCTGCTGCACATCACCGACATGGCATGGCGTCGCGTGCGTCACCCGAGCGAAGTCGTTCAGGCCGGCCAGGAAATCACCGCCAAGATCCTCAAGTTCGACACCGAGAAGAACCGTGTGTCGCTGGGTCTGAAGCAGATGGGCGACGACCCGTGGATGGGCGTTTCGCGCCGCTACCCGCAAGGCACCCGTCTGTTCGGCAAGGTCACGAACATTGCCGACTACGGCGCGTTCGTCGAACTCGAACCCGGCATCGAAGGCCTGGTGCACGTCTCCGAAATGGACTGGACCAACAAGAACATCGCTCCGAACAAGATCGTCTCGCTGGGCGACGAAGTCGAAGTCATGGTCCTGGAAATCGACGAAGACAAGCGCCGTATCAGCCTGGGCATGAAGCAGTGCAAGGCCAACCCGTGGCAAGAGTTCGCGCAGAACACCAAGCGCGGCGACCGCGTCAAGGGCCCGATCAAGTCGATCACCGACTTCGGCGTGTTCGTGGGTCTGGCTGCCGGCATCGACGGCCTGGTTCACCTGTCCGACCTCTCGTGGAACGAAGCTGGCGAAACCGCCGTTCGCAACTACAAGAAGGGCCAGGAAGTCGAAGCGATCGTGCTGGCAGTCGACGTCGACCGCGAGCGCATCTCGCTGGGCATCAAGCAGCTCGACAGCGACCCGTTCACCACGTTCACCACGGTGAACGACAAGGGCCAGATCGTGACCGGCAAGGTCAAGACGGTCGACGCCCGCGGCGCCGAGATCGACCTGGGCGAGGACATCGTCGGCTACCTGCGTGCTTCGGAAATCTCGCGCGACCGCGTCGAAGATGCCCGCAACGTGCTGAAGGAAGGCGACGAAGTCACGGCCATCGTCGTGAACGTGGATCGCAAGACCCGCAACATCCAGCTGTCGATCAAGCAGAAGGACATGGTCGACGAGCAAGGCGCCATGGCCAGCCTGAGCCAGCAGTCGGCACGCGAGAACGCGGGCACGACCAGCCTGGGCGCCCTGCTGCGCGCCAAGCTGGACAACAACGACAGCAAGTAAGCTGAGCCGGAAGACAGAGCAGGCCCTGGGGCCGCTCTGTCTTTTTTTTCGTCCACGTTTTTCGTTTATGTTTGGCCTATGACACGCTCGGACCTCGTCGAAGAACTCGCAGCCCGCTTTGCACAGCTCACGCACCGCGATGCCGAATACGCCGTCAAGACCATCCTCGACGCGATGAGCGACGCGCTGGTACGCGGGCACCGCATCGAGATCCGCGGCTTCGGCAGCTTCTCGGTCAACCGACGCCCGCCGCGCATCGGCCGCAACCCGCGCTCGGGCGAGAGCGTGCAGATCCCCGAGAAGCGGGTGCCGCACTTCAAGCCTGGCAAGGCACTGCGCGAAGCCGTCGACGCAAAGACTGTCGAGCTCGACGCCAAGGACGCCAAGAGCAAACTCAAGTGACAATCGCACAGCTCCTTTCAGGGGGCCGCTGCGCGCGGCCGCCCGAAGCGGCCGGCACGCCCCCGGTAGGGGGTTGGCGAAGCGACACGAAGTGCGCGCAGCCTGGGGGCGAGCAATAATTCACCGCCAACGGGAACGTGCATGAAATACCTCCTGTGGCTGCTCAAGGCAGCCATTTTTTTTACGCTCTTCGCCTTCGCGCTGAACAACCAGCACGACGCGACCGTCTACTTCTTCTTCGGCACCTACTGGCGCGCGCCACTGGTGCTCGTGGTGCTCGCGGCCTTTGCGGGCGGGCTCGTGGTGGGAGCGCTGGGCATGCTGCCGGGCTGGTGGAAGCATCGCGCCGCGGCAGCGCAGGCACCGGCCAGCACCGAAGCCCAGCCGCCCGCACCGGCGGCCACCGCGGCAGCCGCAACCCCGGCAGCACCGACCATCTCCGCCACCGATCTCCCCGCCGTACGTCAACATGGACTTTGATCCCAGCTGGCTGCTGATCAGCCTGCCCGTCGCCTTCGTGCTGGGCTGGCTCGCATCGCGCTTCGACATCCGCCAGCTCAAGCTGGAGAACCGGCAGGCGCCCAAGGCCTACTTCCGCGGTCTCAACTTCCTGCTCAACGAACAGCAGGACCAGGCCATCGACGCCTTCATCGAGGCCGTGCAGAACGACCCCGACACGCAGGAACTGCACTTCGCGCTCGGCAACCTGTTCCGCCGCCGCGGCGAGTACCAGCGCGCCGTGCGCGTGCACGAGCACCTGTTGGGACGTGGCGACCTGAGCCGCAGCGACCGCGAGCGCGCGCAGCACGCACTCGCGCAAGACTTCCTTCGCGCCGGCCTGCTCGACCGCGCCGAGGCCGCGCTGCAGAAGCTCGAAGGCACGCGCTACGAGAACGAGGCACGGCTCGCGCTGCTCGCCATCTACGAGCGCTCGCGCGAATGGGCGCAGGCCGCCGACGTGGCGCAGAAGCTCGACGAGTCCGACCAGGCCAGCTACAGCACGCGCCGCGCGCACCACCTCTGCGAGCAGGCGACGGAACGCGTCGCCGCAGGCGACCTGCCCGGCGCCGAAAAGCTGCTGGCGCAGGCCGTCGAGCTGGCGCCCCAAGCTCCACGCCCGGCCATCGACACCGCCAGCCTGCAGATGCGCAAGGGCGACGCGAACGCGGCCTTCGACACGCTCGTGGCCCTGAGCGACACCGCGCCGCTGGCGCTGCCGCTCTATGCCGCCACGCTGCAGCAGGCCGCCGTGGCCGCGCATCGCGAGGCCGATGCGCTCGAACTGCTGCAGCGGCGCTATGTCGAGTCGCCTTCCATCGACGTGCTCGAGGCGCTGATGGCGCTCGGCGGCAAGCCGTCCGCGACCACGGAAGAACCGAACCCCACGCCGCGCGACGGCTACATTGCACATCTCGCGCAGCAGCCCTCGCTGGTCGCCGCGTCGCGCTGGCTCGCGGGCGAAAAGTTCGAGCACGAGCAGTTCCATCCGCAGGTGCAGCGCGCGCTCGACCAGGCCACGCGTCCGCTCATGCGCTACCGCTGCGCGGCCTGCGGTTTCGAGGCACACCAGTACTTCTGGCACTGCCCCGGCTGCCAGGCCTGGGACAGCTATCCGCCGCGCCGCGTCGAAGAACTCTGATCACTTTTCTGAACAATGGTCACGTGGAGGCCGGCACGGCCTTCATGCGTCAACGCCCTGCTTTCGTGTCTCGTTGAGCGCGGGCCGACATTTCCGTCGGCTGTCACTCATCAACAAGATTCAGGGAGTTTTAATTACCATGTTCAAGAAGATCCTGGCTACCACGGCCATGCTGTTCGCGGTCGCATCGTTCGCCGCCGTCGACGTCAACAAGGGCACGGAAGCCGATCTCGACGGCATCAAGGGCGTCGGCCCGTCGATGTCCAAGCGCATCCTCGATGCACGCAAGACGGGCGAGTTCAAGGACTGGCCCGACTTCATGCAGCGCGTGAAGGGCGTGAAGGAGAAGAAGGCGGCCAAGCTCTCGGCAGAAGGCCTGACCGTCAACGGCAAGAGCTTCGGCGACGCGGCGCCCGCCCCATCGAAGGGAGAGAAGGGAACGAAGGAAGCGAAGGCCGCCAAGCCCTGATTCCGCTTAGGTAGAAATATGCAAAGCCGCCTTCGGGCGGCTTTTTCATGCGCGCGAGCATGCACGCGATGGCAGGGAAAAGCCTCAGGAAGTGGCCCGGAATTTGCACGTAAGCTTCCTTTCGTTTTGCTTTCACTACATTCCGGAGCGAGTCAATGAATCACAAGTTCGGCATTGCCCTCGCGGGCCTCACCCTCGGCGCCGCGGCCTTCGCCCAGACCAAGTGGGACCTCCCCACCGCCTACCCGGCAACCAACTACCACACGGAAAACATCACGCAGTTCGCGAAGGACGTCGACGCGGCCACGGGCGGCAAGGTGAAGATCACGGTGCATGCCAACGCTTCGCTGTTCAAGGCGCCCGAGATCAAGCGCGCGGTGCAGAGCGGCCAGGCGCAGGCCGGCGAGATCCTGCTGGCCAACTTCGCCAACGAGAACCCGATCTACGCGCTCGATGGCGTTCCCTTCCTCGCCACCACCTACCCCGACGCCAGGAAGCTCTACGACGCATCGAAGCCCGCCATGGAGAAGCTGCTCGCGGCCCAGGGCATCAAGGTGCTCTTCGTGGTGCCGTGGGCGCCGCAGGGCATCTACACCAAAAAGGAAATCGGCTCGGTGGCCGATCTGCGCGGCATCAAGTGGCGTGCCTACAGCCCGGCCACAGCCAAGATCGCCGAACTCATCGGCGCGCAGCCGGTGCAGATCCAGCAGGCCGAACTCAGCGCGGCCATGGCCACGGGCGTGATCGAGAGCTACATGAGCTCCGGCTCCACCGGCTACGACACCAAGACCTACGAGCACATCAAGAACTTCTACGACACGCAGGCCTGGATCCCCAAGAACGCGATCCTCGTGAATGCCAAGGCCTTCGACGCGCTCGACGCGACCACCAAGGCCGCCGTCACCAAGGCCGCAGCCGATGCCGAGGCACGCGGCTGGAAGGTGGCCCAGGAGAAGAACGAGGAATACAAGCGCCTGCTCGCCGAGCGCGGCATGAAGATCCACAAGCCCTCGCCCAAGCTCGACGCCGACATGCGCCAGGTCGGCGGCATCATGCAGGCCGACTGGCTGAAGGTTGCCGGCGCCGACGGCGCTGCCATCGTCGACACCTACAAGAAGAAATGATGACGCCCCCACGCTCATCGCTTCGCGTATCGCTGCCCCCCGAGGGGGCGCAGGCCTCCCTTGGGGCGGCCCGGCGGGAGACCTGAGCCATGCGCCGACTCCTCGACCGCCTGTACGACGGTGCAGGCGCGCTGGGCGCGCTCTGCGTGTTCCTGATCTTCGTGCTGATGATCCTGGCCGGCGTGGGCCGGCAGATGAACTGGCACGTGAGCGGCCTCAACGACGTGGTGGCCTGGCTGTGCGCCGCCGCCGCGTTCTTCGCGATGGCGCATGCGTTCCGCCACGGCGACTTCGTGCGCGTGACGCTGCTGCTGGAAGCGGTGTCGCCCAAGGTGCGCCGCGCGCTCGACGTGACCTGCCTGCTGATCGCCGCGGTGTCGGTGGCCTACCTCACCTACTGGGCCACCAGCTTCACTTATGAAAGCTACGAGTTCGCCGAGATGGCGACAGGCCTGGTCGTCATTCCGATCTGGATTCCGCAATCGACCTTCGTGATCGGCTGCTGGCTGCTGCTGATCGCCATGATCGACGAGCTGGTCGGCGTGGTGCGCGGCGAGAAGCCCAGTTACCAGCGCGCCATCGAGGAGCGCCACGCGGCGGGCGACTTCTCATCCGACGTCTGAGCGCACACGACACAACGACAACAACAGCAAAGACACCCGATGTTCGAAAACCTCTGGATGGGCGCGCTGCTGCTCGCGATCATGCTGCTGCTCCTGGCGGGCGGCGTGTGGATCGCGATGACACTGGCCATCGTCGGCTGGGTCGGCCAGGCCTTCTTCACCAACACGCTGCCGGGCAAGAACCTGTTCTCGGCCTTCTGGGAGAGCAATGCGAGCTGGGAGCTCGCGGCGCTGCCGCTCTTCATATGGATGGGCGAGATCCTGTTCCGGACCAAGCTCAGCGAGGAGATGTTCGAGGGCCTGCGCCCCTGGCTCAACCGCGTGCCCGGCCGGCTGATGCACACCACCATCCTCGGCTGCGGCGTGTTCGGCTCGGTCTCGGGCTCGTCGGCCGCCACCTGCGCGACCATCGCCAAGGTGGCGCTGCCCGAGCTCAAGCGCCGCGGCTACAACGAGAAGCTGGCCATCGGCTCGCTGGCCACCGCCGGCACGCTGGGCATCCTGATCCCGCCGTCGATCACCATGGTGGTGTACGCGGTGGCGGCCGATGCCTCGATCATCCGCATCTTCCTGGCCGGCTTCCTGCCGGGCCTGCTGCTGATGGTGCTGTTCTCGGGCTACATCGGCTGGTGGAGCCTGCGCAACCCGGGCCAGGTGCCGCCCGCGGATCCGCCTACGACCTTCATGGAGAAGATCCGGCTGTCGGGCAACCTCATTCCCTGCGCGCTGCTGATCGTCTTCATCGTCTGGGTGCTGGTGGCCGGCTGGGCCACCGCCACCGAGTGCGCGGCCTTCGGCGTGCTGGGCTCGCTGGCCATCGCGGCCTGGGGCCGCAGCCTCACCTGGAAGAACTTCAAGGACGGCATCATGGGCGCCACGCGCACCAGCTGCATGATCATGTTCATCCTGGCCGGCGCCGCCTTCCTCACCAAGACCATGGCCTTCACCGGCATTCCGCGCGAGCTGGCGGAGTGGGTCGACAGCATGCACCTGTCGCCCTACGCGCTGATCGGCGCGCTGGTGCTGGTGTACCTGGTGCTGGGCACCGCGCTCGACGGCATCTCGATGATCGTGCTCACCAGCGCGGTAGTGCTGCCCATGATCCAGAAGGCGGGCTTCGACCTGATCTGGTTCGGCATCTTCATCGTGCTGCTGGTCGAGATCGCCGAGGTCACGCCGCCGGTGGGCTTCAACCTCTTCGTGCTGCAGAACATGACCGGCAAGGACAGCAACGTGATCGCGAAGGCGGCGATCCCGTTCTTCTTCTGCCTGGTGCTGTGCATCGTGCTGATCACGCTGTTCCCGAGCATCGTGACGATCCTGCCGGACGTCGTGATGGGCCGCGAGAAGTAGCCCGGCCGGGCCGCCGCGCGGCTTGCGGATAATCGCGGCCATGCTGCTGAACGTCATCGTCATCTGTCTCGCCGCATGCGTCGGCGCCCTCATGCGCTGGGGCTTCGCCCTCTGGCTCAACCCCGGCGGCATCCTGCCCTGGGGCACGCTGGCCGTGAACCTGATCGGCGGCTATCTCATCGGCGTGGCCATCGGCGTGTTCAGCGGCCTGCCCGACATCAACCCCGCATGGCGGCTCATGGTCATCACCGGCTTCCTCGGCACGCTCACCACCTTCTCGAGCTTCTCGGCGGAAGTCGTGGGCATGCTGACCGGCGGCCGCGTCGGACTCGCAATGGGCACCATCGCGCTGCACCTGGGCGGCTCGCTGTGCATGACCTGGCTCGGGCTGCGCACGGTTCAGGCGTTCTCCTCCTGAATTGCATGAAAACCAGGTGAAAAACTGCCTTATGTCTTGCGGTTATAGATAAGGCTTTCCATAGGGTCGGCCGATAGAATCGACCCCAATGCCCCTGGTCTTTCTCGTCGCACTCCCCTTCATCGCCAGCGTGCTGGCCGCGTTGATGCCGTCCAACGCGCGCAACAGGGAGTCGACCCTCGCGGGGCTGGTCGCGCTGGGCTGCGCCATCCAGGCCGCGTGGTTCTTCCCGCAGATCGCCAACGGCGGAGTGCTGCGGCAGCAGATCGAATGGCTGCCGGCCCTGGGCCTCAACCTCGTGTTCCGCATGGACGGCTTCGCATGGCTGTTCTGCATGCTGGTACTGGGCATCGGCGCGCTGGTGGTGCTCTACGCGCGCTACTACATGTCGGCCTCCGACCCGGTGCCGCGCTTCTTCTCCTTCTTCCTCGCGTTCATGGGCGCGATGATGGGCGTGGTGCTCTCGGGCAACCTCATCCAGATGGTGCTGTTCTGGGAGCTCACCAGCCTGTTCTCATTCCTGCTGATCGGCTACTGGCATCACCGCCGCGACGCGCGGCGCGGCGCGCGCATGGCGCTCACCGTCACCGGCGCGGGCGGGCTGTGCCTGCTGGCCGGCGTGCTGGTGCTGGGCCGCATCACCGGCAGCTACGAGCTCGACAAGGTGCTGGCCTCGGGCGATCTCATTCGCGCGCACGAGTTCTACCCGGCCGCGCTCACGCTGATATTGCTCGGCGCCTTCACCAAGAGCGCGCAGTTCCCGTTCCATTTCTGGCTGCCGCGCGCCATGGCCGCGCCCACGCCGGTGTCGGCCTACCTGCACTCGGCCACCATGGTGAAGCTGGGCGTGTTCCTGATGGCGCGGCTGTGGCCCGTGCTCTCGGGCACCGAGCAGTGGTTCTGGATGGTGGGCGGCGCCGGTGCCATCACGCTGCTGCTCGGCGGCTTCATCGCGATGTTCCAGCGCGACCTGAAGGCGCTGCTGGCCTACTCCACCATCTCGCACCTCGGGCTCATCACGCTGCTGCTGGGCCTGAACAGCCCGCTCGCGGCGGTGGCGGCGGTCTTCCACGTGATGAACCACGCCACCTTCAAGGCGTCGCTCTTCATGGCGGCCGGCATCATCGACCACGAGACAGGCACGCGCGACATACGCAAGCTCAGCGGCCTGATGCGGCTCATGCCCATCACGGGCACGCTGGCCATCATCGCCAGCGCCTCGATGGCCGGCGTGCCGCTGCTCAACGGCTTTCTCTCGAAGGAAATGTTCTTCGCCGAGACGGTGTTCATCCAGGCCACCCCGTGGGTCGACTCCAGCCTGCCGCTGATCGCCACGCTGGCGGGCATCTTCAGCGTGGCCTACTCGGCGCGCTTCGTGTTCGACGTGTTCTTCGGTCCGCCCTGCGGCGACGAGGTGCCCAAGCATCCGCACGAGCCTCCGCACTGGATGCGCGTGCCGGTCGAGCTTCTGGTGCTGGTGTGCCTGGTGGTAGGGGTGGCGCCGGCGTGGTCCGTCGGGCCGATGCTCGCGGCGGCCGCCACGCCTGTCGTCGGCGGCACGCTGCCCGAATACAGCCTCGCCGTGTGGCACGGCTTCAACCTGCCGCTGCTGATGAGCTTCGTGGCGCTGGCGGGCGGCGCCGCGCTGTACCTGCTGCAGCGCCGCCAGCGCGCGCGCGGCGGCCTCGAGAACACGCCGCTGCTGCATCGCTTCGACGGCCAGGTCATCTTCGAGCACCTCATCGCGCTGCTGAGCGAAGCCGGCCGCCGCAGCCGCCGCCTCTTCGGCACGAAGCGCATGCAGTGGCAGTTGCTGCTGCTGGTGGTGGTGGCCGTCGCGGGCGCAAGCGCTTCGCTGTGGCTCACGCCCGCCGCGCCCGGCACGCGCGAGCTGCTGCCCTTCTCGCCGATGTTCGCCATGACCTGGCTCATCGGCGGCACCTGCGCGGTGGCTGCCGCGTGGCAGGCCAAGTTCCACCGGCTGGCGGCGCTGATGCTGGCCGCGGGCGCGGGCCTGGTCTCGTGCGTCACCTACATCTGGTTCTCGGCGCCCGACCTCGCGCTGACCCAGCTGGTGGTCGAGGCCGTCACCACCGTGCTGATCCTGCTGGGCCTGCGCTGGCTGCCGATGCGCAGCAAGGACGTGGTGCAGCCCGCGCGCGCACGGCTCAAGCCCTGGGGCCGCCGCGGCCGCGACCTGCTGATCGCCGCCATCGCGGGCAGCGGCATGGCCGCGCTGGCCTGGGCCATGATGACGCGCACCTTCCCGCAGAGCATCTCGCCTTTCTTCCTCGAGCGTGCGCTCACCGAGGGCGGCGGCACCAACGTGGTCAACGTGATGCTGGTCGACTTCCGCGGCTTCGACACCTTCGGCGAGATCACCGTGCTGGGCATCGTCGCGCTCACGGTGTATGCGCTGCTGCGGCGCTTCCGCCCCGCCATCGAATCGATGGCGCTGCCGATCCAGCAGCGGCTGCAGGCCGACGACGGCAGCAGCGACCTGCTGAACCCGCGCCGCGCCAAGGACACCGCCGTGGGCTACCTGATGGTGCCGGCCGTGCTGGTGCGGCTGCTGCTGCCCGTCTCGGTGCTGGTGTCGGTCTACTTCTTCATGCGCGGCCACAACGCGCCGGGCGGCGGCTTCGTCGCGGGGCTGGTGATGTCGGTCGCGCTGGTGCTGCAGTTCATCGTGTCGGGCACCGAATGGGTGGAAGAGCACCTGCGCATCTACCCGCGCCGCTGGATCGCCATCGGCCTGCTGCTGGCGCTGGCCACCGGAGGCGGCGCCGTGTTCTTCGGCTACCCCTTCCTCACCACGCACACCGCGCACTTGCACCTGCCGCTGCTGGGCGAAGTGCACGTGCCCAGCGCCCTCTTCTTCGACATCGGCGTGTTCGCGCTGGTGCTCGGTGCCACCATGCTGATCCTGACCGCGCTGGCCCACCAGTCGATACGAAGCCACCGCTGGGCCGACGAGCAAAAAGAAAAAGAGGCGGAGGCGACCGCCACCGCCACCTCCGAGGGAGGAGCCGGCTGATGGAAATCGTGCTCGCACTCGCCATCGGCGTGCTCACCGGCTCGGGCGTCTACATGCTGCTGCGCCCGCGCACCTTCCAGGTCATCATGGGCCTGACGCTGATCTCGTACGCGGTCAATCTCTTCATCTTCAGCATGGGGCGGCTCAAGGTCGACAGCGAGCCGGTGCTCATCAAGGGCCTGACCGCCACGCTGGCCAACACGGCCGACCCGATGCCGCAGGCGCTGGTGCTCACCGCCATCGTGATCGGCTTCGCGATGACGGCACTCTTCCTCGTCGTGATGCTCGCCTCGCGCGGCATCACCGGCACCGACCACGTGGACGGTGAAGAACGGCAGGAGGCGGAGTGACGGAACTCTTCCATCTGCTCGACCGGCTGCTCGAGTTCAGCATGCCGCACCTGGTGGCGGTGCCGATCCTCGTGCCCATGCTCACGGCAGCGCTCATGCTGCTGCTGGGCGAGAACCGCCGGCGCACCAAGTCGGCCCTGAGCGTGGTCTCGGGCCTCGTCGGCCTGCTGGCCGCGCTCGCGCTGCTGCGCTGGGTGAACGCACCCGACACCGGCGGCGGGCCCGGCTCCATCGGTGTCTACCTGCCGGGCAACTGGCGCGCGCCCTTCGGCATCGTGCTGGTGGCGGACCGGCTCTCGACCATGATGGTGGCGCTCACCGGCGTGATCGCCTTCGCCGCGTCCATCTATTCCACCTCGCGCTGGGACCGCGCGGGCGTGCATTTCCATCCGCTGCTGCAGCTGCAGCTCATGGGCCTGAACGGCGCCTTCCTCACGGGCGACCTGTTCAACCTGTTCGTGTTCTTCGAGGTGATGCTCGCGGCCTCCTACGGCCTGCTGCTGCACGGCTCGGGCCGGCTGCGCGTGCAGGCTGGGCTGCACTACATCGCGATCAATCTCGCGGCGTCCTCCCTGTTCCTGATCGGCGCAGCCATCCTCTACGGCGTGACCGGTACGCTCAACATGGCCGACCTGGGCATGCGCATCGCTGAGCTCGCGCCGGGCGACCGCGGCCTGGTGCACGCGGCCACGGCGATCCTCTTCACAGCCTTCTTCGCCAAGGCGGGCGCGTGGCCACTCAATTTCTGGCTGGTGCCGGCCTACAGCTCCGCAGTCTCGCCGGTGGGCGCGGTGTTCGCGCTGCTCACCAAATTGGGCGTCTACACCGTGCTGCGGCTGTGGACTGTGCTCTTCGCGCCCGACACCGGCGCGTCGGCCGCCTTCGGCCAGCCGGTGCTGGTGGGCGCGGGCATCGCCACGCTGTTCGTGGCGGCCTTCGGCATCCTCGGCACGCAACGGCTTTCCAACCTCGCGGGCTTCAGCGTGCTGATGTCGGCCGGCACGCTGCTCGCCGCGGTGGGGCTGGGGCAGCCGGCCGTGTGGGCCGGCGCGCTCTTCTACATGCTGAGCTCCACCCTCGCGGTGAGTGCCTTCTTCCTGCTGATCGACATGATCGAGCGCTGGCGCAATGCCGGCATGAGCGTGGCGCCGCACGAGGCCGCGGGCACCGCGCCCTTCCTGGCCGAGGACCTGAGCGCACTGAGCGACGTGAACCTCGACGACGACGCGCAGGCGCTCTACGGGCGGGCGATTCCGGCCGGCGTCGCCTTCCTCGGCCTGAGCTTCATGATCTGCACGCTGCTGCTGACCGGCCTGCCGCCGCTGTCGGGCTTCGTCGGCAAGTTCGCGATGCTCTCGGGGCTCATGGGCGGCAGCGGCGCGATCGGCGCGACCGACTGGACTTTCCTGGTGCTGCTGATCGCCTCCGGCTTCCTCGCATTGATCGCGCTGAGCCGCACCGGCATCCGCCATTTCTGGACCCAGCCGCACGGCAACCTGCCCTCGCTGCCAGCGCTCGAGGTGCTGCCGGTGGCCGGGCTCATCGTGGCCTGCATCGCGCTCACGGTCTGGGCCGAGCCGGTGTTGCGCCACGCGCAAGCCACAGCCGAAGGCCTGCGCACGCCAACGGCCTACCGCGCAGCGGTGATGGAGGCGCGGCAGGTGCCGAATCCGGTGCCGTCCGCCAAGGCCGAAGGAAAGGGCGCCACGCCATGAAACGCCTGATTCCCTCCCCGCCGCTTTCGCTGGCGCTGCTCGTCATCTGGCTGCTGCTCAACCAGTCGCTCGAGGCCAGCACGCTGCTGTCGGGCGTGCTGCTGGCCATTGCCGTGCCGCTGCTGACCCAGGGCCTGCGGCCCGCCACGGTGCGCATGCGCCGCCCCGGCGTGGCGCTGCGGCTGTGCTGCATCGTGCTCTACGACATGTCGGTGTCGGTGTTCGCGGTGTCGCGCGCGCTGCTCACGCGCCGCAGCGAGCACATCCAGGCGAGCTTCCTGCGCATCCCGCTCGACATGCGCGATCCCAACGGGCTCGCGGTGCTCTCGATGATCATGTGCCTCACGCCCGGCACCGCCTGGGGCGAGGTGGCCTTCGATCGCAGCACCCTGCTGATCCACGTGTTCGACCTCGAGGACGAGGCGGCCTTCATCGCGCAGATCAAGAGCCGCTACGAACGTCCGCTGATGGAGATCTTCGAATCATGACGCCCATCCTTTTCTGGTCGCTCAAGTTCGCGCTGTTCCTGCTGGCTGTGGCGATGCTCTGCGCCGTCGCGCGCCTGCTGATCGGCCCTTCCGCGCAAGACCGCGTGATGGCGCTGGACTGCCTCTACATCAACGGCATGCTGATGATGCTGGTGCTGGGCATTGTCTACGCGAGCGACGTGTACTTCGCCGCCGCGATGCTGATCGCGCTGTTCGGCTTCGTGAGCTCGACGGCGATGGCCAAGTTCTTGCTGCGCGGGGAGGTGATTGAATGAACGATTTCATCTTGGGCCCGCTGCCGCTGTGGGCCGAGATCGTCACCGCCGTCTTCGCGGTGCTGGGCGCGGCCTTCGCCGCCATCGGCTCCTTCGGCCTGGTTCGGCTGCCGACCTTCTTCCGCCGCATCCATGCACCCACGCTGGGCGCCACCGGAGGCGTGTGGTCGATGACGGTCGCCACCATCGTGTACTTCTCGGTGCAGGGCCACAGCCTCTCGCTGCACGGCGTGCTGATCGTGCTCTTTGTGGCGCTCACCACGCCGGTCACCACCATCTTCCTGATGCGCGCCGCCTTGTTCCGCGAACGCCAGAAGAACGGCGACGTGCCGCCGCCCTCGCCTTCGGACCAGGGGCCGATCCCGCCCTACGAGGGCTGATCGAAAGAAGGCTGCAGCGGGGTCACGCGGCCAGCAGCCGCTCCTTGGCCTGCGCCACTTCCATCTCGCGCGGCAGCGTCACCGCGTTCTTCACTGCGAGAATTTCCGCCATCACGCTCACCGCGATCTCCGGCGGCGTCTTGCTGCCGATGTAGATGCCGATGGGCCCGCGCAGCCGCGCGAGCGATTCCTCGGTCTGGTCGAAGTGCTCGATCATGCGGTCGCGCCGCGCGTCGGCATTGCGCCGCGAGCCGATGGCGCCGACGTAGAAGGCATCGCTCTGCAGCGCTTCGAGCAGCGCGAGGTCGTCGAGCTTGGGGTCGTGCGTGAGAGCGACCACGCAGCTGCGGCGGTCGGGCCTGAAGGCGGTCACCGCGTCGTCGGGCATCTCGGTCGTGATCTGCACGCCGGGCAGCGACCAGGCTGTGCGGTACTCGGCGCGCGGGTCGCACAGCGTGACCGCGAAGCCGCTGAACTTGGCCATGGTGGCCAGGTACTCGGCGAGCTGGCCGGCGCCGATCAGCAGCATGCGGTACTCGGGGCCGAAGGTGTTGGTCAGCTCGGTGTCGTTCACCGTGAGCTCGTCGGGCGCCGTCGCCTCGGCAAGCCTCACCGCGCCGGTGGCGAGCGTCACCGTGCGCTGCATGAGCCTGCCCTGCTCCAGCTGCGCCACCAGCAGCTCGAGCGAGCCGGCATCGGGCGCGTACTCGAGCAGCAGCTCCAGCGTGCCGCCGCAGGGCAGCCCGAAGCGGTGCGCCTCGTCGGCGGTGATGCCGTACTTCACGAGCGAGGGCGGCGCGCCCAGCGGTACGTTCTCGGCCTTTCCGTGGGCGTGGCTGTAGCGCGCGATCAGGTCGTCCTCGATGCAGCCGCCCGAGACCGAACCGACCACCGCGCCTTCTTCGGCCAGGGCCATGATCGAGCCCACCGGCCGGGGCGACGAGCCCCAGGTTCGCACCACCGTCGCCAGCAGCGCGCGCTTGCCGGCACGCCGCCAGTCGCGCAGCGTGCGAAGCACCATGACGTCGAGGTTTTCCATGACGGCAAGCCCCGCAGTTTCAGGCAGCGTCGCCGCCCGGTGCGGCGGGCTCGTCCTTGTCGTCCTTCTTGCCGAGGCCGATCTTCTTCATGAGGCCCGACATCATCCCGGCCTTCTCGGCAGGCGCCTCGGCGGCTTCCGCCGCGGGCGCGGGCGGCGGGCCGTAGCGGCTCTGCATCTCGGCCTCGAAGCGCTTGAAGAAATCGTCGGCGGTGGACTTGGCCGCGCCATCGATCAGGCGCTGTCCGAGCTGGGCGATCTTGCCGCCGACCTGGGCCTGCACGGTGTAGTCGAGCTCGCAGCCTGCGGCGGGAGCAGGCGGTGTGGCGGCATCCGCCTCGTGCGCGATGCCAGCGTCCGCCGGTGCGGCAACAGCAACAGGCGCTTCAGCCGCCACGGGCTTGAGCGTGACTCTCGAGGAGCCCTTGGCGAATCCGGCCACGCCGCCCTGCCCTTCGAAGGTGAGCTTGTAGCCGTCGGGCGCCACGATGTCCGACAGCAGCACCTTGCCGTTGAACTTGGCCGAGACCGGGCCGATCTTGACCGCCAGCGCGACGCTGTACTGGTTGTCGCCCGTGAGCTCGAACTTGTCGCAGCCGGGAATGCACTTCTTCAATGTTTCCGGGTCGTTGAGCGCTTCCCAGGCCTGTTGTTGGGTGACGCCGAGGCGGCGGTTTCCGAGCATTTCCATGGTGGGTTTCCTTTGTCTTCCTTCCCGTGCGCCGCTAGCGGCCGGACCGCATCAGGGTGGCCAGGCTCGCTGCGAGCTGTTCGAGTGCGCTGAGATTGTGAACCGCCAGCATCGCGTCCGCTTGCCGGTGCAACACGGCGGCCCCACGCGCCAGAGGGGCGTAGCCCTCGAAGCGCAGCAGCGGGTTGAGCCACAGCAGGCGGCGCGAATGGCGCTTGAGCCACAGCAACTCCTGCTCCAGCAGCGAGGGCTCGCCGGTGTCGAGGCCATCGCTGATCACCAGCACCAGCGTGCGGCGGCCGGTCAGGCGGCGGGCATGCGCGCGGCGCAGCTCGGCCAGCGAGGCGCCGAGCCGGGTGCCGCCCGCGAAGTCGTCGATGGCGAGGCTGGCGGCGCCCAGCATGGCGTCGGTGTCGGCCAGCCGGAAGGCCGGCGTCAGGTCGGTCAGCCGGGTGCCGAAGGCGAACACGTCTCGCCGGCCGGCCCGCCGGGTCGCGGCATGCAGGAAGGCCAGCAGCAGGCGTGCGTAGCGCTCCATCGAGCCGGAGACGTCGACCAGCACCAGCAGCGGCAACGGCTGCTCACGCCGGGCGAGCCGGGGCAGCCGCATGATCTCGCCGCCGGTGCGCGCCGCCTCGTGCAGCACGCCCGGCCAGTGCATGCGCGCATGCTGCCGGCCCGCGTCGCCGGCCACACGCAGGCGGCGCGACGGCAGCTCGGGAATGGGCAGGCGGATGTCGCGCGCGAGCCGCTCCACCAGCCGGTATTCGGCGGCGCCGAGCGCATTGAAGTCGGCATGCTGCAGGCGCTGCCTGTCGCTCGAGGTCATGGCGGCATCGAACTCGATCTCGCGGTCGGGCTTGGCCGGCTCCACCGGCTTGGCGAGGGTGCGTGGCGCACTGAGCGCCTCGCGCACGCGCGGGCGGCGCTTCGAGGGCTCGGCCTTGCCTTCTGCGCTCGGCAGCATCTGGGCGAGCAGCTTGTTGGCCAGTTCCGGGTCGCGGAACCAGGCATCGAAGAGTTCGCGGAACACCATGCGGTCCTGCTCGCGGCTGACCATCACCGCCTCCATGGCTGCGCTCAGGTCGAGCTTGTCTTCCACGCCCACCAGCGTGGCGGCCTCGGCGGCCAGCGCGATGCGCATGGCGTCGGTGCGAACGCCCGCGCGACGCAGCGCCCTGCCGAACGCGGCGATGTTGCCCGCGAGCTTGCCGCTGCGGACGTCGCCGAGTTGCTGCACGCCGGTGGTGGCCATCGACAGCTCACGCCTCGGGCTTGAGCAGGTCCGACGCCAGCTCCTGCGTCAGCGCGGCCACGTCGTCGCGCTGCTTGAACAGGATGCCTGCGGTGTCGACCACTACTTCGGGATCGAGCTCAACGGTGTCGAGCGCGATCAGCGCCCTCGCCCACTCGACGCTCTCCGCGATGCCGGGCGCGCGCTGGAAGGCGTTGGCGAAAGGCGCCTCGCGCAGCCGCGCGACGAAGGTCGCCACCTGGGCCGACAGCTTCTCGCCGGCCTCGGGCACCTGCGCGCGCACGATGGCCAGCTCGCGCTCACGCTCCGGGTAGTCGAGCCAGTGATAGAGACAGCGGCGCTTGACCGCATCGTTGAGCTCGCGCGTGCGGTTGCTCGTGAGGATGGTGACGGGCGGCGCCACCGCGCGCACCGTGCCCAGTTCGGGAATGCTCACCTGGTATTCGCCCAGGTACTCGAGCAGGAAGGCCTCGAAGGGCTCGTCGGCGCGGTCCACCTCGTCGATCAGCAGCACGGCACCGGGCAGCGGCGTCTGCAGCGCCTGCAGCAGCGGCCGGCGGATCAGGTAGTGCGGCTGGTAGACCTCGGCCTCCACGTCGCGCGCCGCGCCGGTGGCCTCGGCTGCGCGCATGTGCAGCAACTGCGCTGCGTAGTTCCATTCGTAGAGCGCCTCGCGCTGCTCCAGGCCGTCGTAGCACTGCAGGCGCAGCAACTCGCGGCCCAGCGCCGTCGACAGCGCCTTCGCCAGCTCGGTCTTGCCGACGCCGGGCTCGCCTTCGAGCAGCAGCGGGCGCTGCAGCTTCAGCGCGAGGAACACGGCCGTGGCCAGCCGGCGGTCGGCGAAGTAGCCGGCCTGCACGAGTCCGGCGGAGAGGGAATCGATGCTCGGGAAGATCATGGCGAAGCGTAGCGGAAGACGCGAGGCTGTCGCGTCTTCCAGCAAGCGAACAGAGCGCCCCCGGGGTTCTTCAGCCCAGGGCCTTGGTGACTGCGCGTTGGGTCAGCACGCTGATCAGGTTGGCCCGATACGCGGCCGACGCATGCAGGTCGCTGTTCAGGTCGCTCGCGTCGATCTTCACGGCGGCGGCGGCCGCGGCGGTGAAGCTCTTGTTCAGCGCGTCTTCCAGCCCCGCGTGGCGGAACACACCGTTGCCCGCGCCGGTGATCGCCACGCGCACGCCGCTGTCGTACTGCGCGAGGAACACGCCGACCAGCGGGAAATTCGACGCCTTCTGGCGCAGCTTCTCGTAGACGGCGCGCTTCGGAACGGGGAAGCGGATCGCGGTGATCAGCTCGTCGTCTTCCAGTGCCGTGGTGAAGAGGCCGAGGAAGAAGTCGTCGGCGGCGATCTCGCGCTTCGAGGTGACGATGGTCGCGCCCGAGGCCAGCACCGCGCTGGGGTAGCACGCGGCCGGGTCGTTGTTGGCCACCGAGCCGCCGATGGTGCCCATCGCGCGCACCTGCCGGTCGCCGATGCGCGAGGCCAGGTCGGCCAGCGCCGGGTAGGCGGCCTTCACGTCGGCGTTGTTCGCCACGTCGAGGTGGCGCGACATGGCGCCGATGGTGATGGCATTGCCGTTCTTCGCGATGCCGGTGAGTTCCTTGATGCCGCTCAGGTCCACGAGCTGTTCGGGGGCCGAGAGGCGCAGCTTCATCGAAGCCAGCAGGGTCTGTCCGCCGGCCAGCGGCTTTCCGCCGGCGCCGATGAGCTTGGCCGCGTCGGCCACGGAAGCGGGCCGTTCGAGTGTGAAGGCGTACATGGCGTGATTCCTTCTTTGTTGTACTTAAGGGTTGGCGGCTGCGGCCTGCATCGCTTCCCAGACGCGGCTGGGCGAGGCAGGCATGTCGAAATCCTTGACGCCCAGCGGCGCCAGCGCGTCGAGCACGGCATTGATCACGGCCGGCGGCGAGCCGATGGCCCCGGCCTCACCGCAGCCCTTGGTGCCCAGCGGGTTGTGCGTGCACGGGGTGCACACGGTGTCGAGCTTGAACTGCGGGAAGTCTCCCGCGCGCGGCATGGCGTAGTCCATGAAGCTGCCGGTGAGCAGCTGGCCGGTTTCCTTGTCGTAGACGCAGTTCTCGAGCAGCGCCTGCCCGATGCCCTGCACCAGCCCGCCGTGCACCTGGCCCTCGACGATCATCGGATTGATGATGGTGCCGAAGTCGTCCACCGCGGTGAAGCGGTCGACCCTGACCTCGCCGGTCTGCTTGTCGACCTCGACCTCGCAGATGTAGGTGCCGCCCGGGAAGGTGAAGTTGGTCGGGTCGTAGAAGGCGGTTTCGTTCAGGCCCGGCTCGAGCTTGTCGAGCGGGTAGTTGTGCGGCACATAGGCCGTGAGCGCCACCTGGCCGAACGGGATCTTCTTGTCGGTGCCCTTGACCGTGAACTCGCCGTTGGCGAACTCGATGTCGGCGTCGCTCGCCTCCATCAGGTGCGCGGCGATCTTCTTGGCCTTGGTCTCGATCTTGTCGAGCGCCTTCATGATGGCCGCGCCGCCCACCGAGATGGAACGCGAGCCGTAGGTGCCCATGCCGAAGGGCACGCGGCCGGTGTCGCCGTGCACCACGTCGACGTTCTCGACCGGAATGCCCAACCGCGCCGCCACCACCTGCGCGAAGGTGGTTTCATGCCCTTGCCCGTGGCTGTGCGAGCCGGTGAACACCGTCACGCTGCCGGTCGGGTGCACGCGGATCTCGCCGCATTCGAACAGGCCTGCCCGCGCACCGAGCGCACCCGCGATGTTCGACGGCGCGATGCCGCAGGCCTCGATGTAGCTCGAATACCCGATGCCGCGCAGCTTGCCCTTGCCCTCGCTCGCCGTCTTGCGCGCGGCGTAGCCGTCGACCTCGGCCAGCACCCGGGCCTTGTCCATGCAGGCGTGGAAGTCGCCGGTGTCGTACTGCAGCGCCACCGGCGTCTGGTACGGGAAGCTGCTGATGAAGTTGCGCTTGCGGATCTCGTCCTGCCCCAGGTTCATTTCCCAGGCGCAGCGCGACACCAGGCGCTCCAGCAAGTAGGTGGCCTCGGGCCGCCCTGCCCCGCGATAGGCATCGACCGGGGCGGTGTTGGTGAACCAGGCATCCACCTCGACGTAGATCTGCGGCGTGGTGTACTGGCCCGCCAGCAGCGTGGCGTAGAGGATGGTGGGCACCGCCGTCGAGAAGGTCGACAGGTAGGCGCCCAGGTTGGCGTCGGTATGCACGCGCAGCGCGAGGAACTTGCCGTCCTTGTCCATCGCCATCTCGGCGTGGCTCACGTGGTCGCGGCCGTGCGCGTCGGACAGGAAGCATTCGGAGCGCTCGGCCGTCCACTTGATGTTGCGGTTGAGCTGTCTGGCGGCCCAGGTCAGGCACACGTCCTCTGCATACAAGAAGATCTTGGAGCCGAAGCCGCCGCCCACGTCGGGGGCGATCACGCGCACCTTGTGCTCGGGCAGGCCCAGCACGAAGGCCGTCATGAGCAGTCGCTCGACGTGCGGGTTCTGGTTGGACACGTACAGCGTGTAGTCGTCGCTCGCCCGGCTGTAGCTGCCGATGGCCACGCGCGGCTCGATGGGGTTGGGCACCAGCCGGTTGTTGATCAGGTCGAGCTTGGTCACATGCGCCGCGCCGGCGAACACAGCGTCGACCGCGGCCTTGTCGCCCAGCGCCCACTTGTAGCACTGGTTGTCGGGCGCCTCGTCGTGCAGGGTGACGCCGCCGGCCTTCTTCGCCGCGTCGGCCACGCTCACGAGCGCGGGTAGCACCTCGTAGTCGACCACCACCGCCTCGGCCGCGTTCTTCGCCTGCTCGACGGTCTCTGCCACCACCATGGCCACGTGGTCGCCCACGTAGCGCACCTTGTTGATCGCCAGGATCGGGTGCATCGGCTCCTTCATGGGGGTGCCGTCGGGGTTGTTGATGAGCCAGCCGCAGGGCAGCCCGCCCATCTTTCCCTCGATGTCCTTGCCGCTGAAGATGCCGATCACGCCGGGCATCTTCAGCGCCTCGGCCGTGTCGACCGACTTGATGGCGGCGTGGGCGTGCGGCGAGCGCACGAAGACCGCATGGCTCTGGTTGGCCAGCGTGATGTCGTCGGTGTAGTTGCCGGCACCGGTCAGGAAGCGGTAGTCCTCCTTGCGCCGCAGAGCCTCGCCGATGTGCGGCAGGTTCGAGAAGTCGGAAGCGCCCATGATGTCACTCCCTTCAAGCCATTGCGGTTGTCTTGACGGGGGTGCCCGAGGCCATCGCCTCGCCGCCCATCTTCACTGCCTTCACGATGTTCTGGTAGCCCGTGCAGCGGCACAGGTTGCCGTCGAGCAGCTCGCGGATTTCCGACTCGCTCGACTTGGGGTGGTGGGTGCACAGGTCGATGGCGCTCATGACCATGCCGGGCGTGCAGAAACCGCACTGCAGGCCGTGGCATTCCTTGAAGGCCGCCTGCATGGGGTGCATGGTGCCGTCGGCCTCGGCGATGCCCTCGATGGTGGTGATTTCTGCGCCGGCCGCCTGGGCCACCAGCACGTTGCACGACTTGACGGCACGGCCGTTCACGTGGACGGTGCAGGCGCCGCACTGGGCGGTGTCGCAGCCGACGTGGGTTCCGGTGAGGTGGAGGTGCTCTCGGAGAGCGTGGACCAGGAAGGTGTTGGGAGGAGCGTCGACCGTGACCTGACGGCCGTTGACCTTGAAAGCGACCTGCATTTGGCTGTCTCCGTAAAAGGTGATGGCTGTTTCAGCAAAAGCATCTTGGATGCCGACCTTTCGCACTATCCTAGGCAAAACCCTTGACACTTGCACAGACCGCGCGAAATTCTCAAAATGAAACAGCTTGCCATCCGGCGGGCCAGGAAAAGCCTGCATACATGCGCGAAAAACCACGATGTCTGTATCAATCGTTTCGCCGCCTCCTGAGCGTTCCCTGGCCATTGCCCAAGCCCGCCGCGAACTGATCGAAGGCGAGTCGCCCGTACGGGCTCGCGGGGCCGACTGCATCGATTCGTGGATCACCCGCTCCTGGCAGCGCTGCATCGAGGCCGGGCACAGCCCGCGGCAGCGCGTCAGCTTCGATCCGGTGAGCCGGTCGGCCAGCATCGACATCGCCGAGCGCAACCGGGCGCTGGTCTCGGCGGCCCGACCGGTGATCGACCAGCTCTCCCGAGCCATCGCCGACACCCGCTACTTCGCCGTGCTGACCGATGCCGACGGCATCGTGGTCGACGTGGGCAGGCTACCCGACGGTACCGACGCCGCCACCCGCTATGCGCGCGACCTCGCGCGCATCGGCGTCGACCTGTCGGAGCGCGCCATCGGCACCAGCGCCATCGGTACCGCGCTGGCCGAGCAGGAATCGGTCTGGCTGCACCGCGGCGAGCATTTCTTCGACGACACCAGCGTCTACAGCTGCGCCGGCGCTCCGCTCTTCGGTCCCCGGGGCGACTGCATCGGCATGCTCGACCTGACCGGCGTGCAGGTGGTCGAGCGGCCCGAGCTGCGCCACCTGGCGACCCTTTCCGCGCGCAGCATCGAGAACATGCTGGTGATGCGCGAGCCCTGCGAGCTGCTGCTGCGCCTGGCCTGGCCGGGCAACTCCGGCAGCGAGGCCACCGAGGGCCTGCTGTGCATCGACGCCGTGGGCAACGTGACGGGCGCCAACGCGGCGGCGCGGCAGATGCTGCACCAGCCGTTGCCGCGCAGCGAGCATGCGCTGAACTTCAACGATCTCTTCGCGCTGCCGCTTCACATGATGTTCGACGCGGCCCGCCGCGGCGACGCCGTGCTCGAGGTGCCGCTCTGGTCGGGCCTGCGGGTGCAGGTACGGCCCCAGCGCGGCGGCAACGGCGGCACGGCGCCCGCAAACGTTTCCGACAACCGGCCGCGGCTGCGCGACGTGGAAACCGCGCTGATCCGCAAGGCGGTGGCCGATGCGCGCGGCAACGTGGCCGAGGCCGCGCGGGCCCTGGGCATCAGCCGGGCGACCGTCTACCGCAAGCTGTGGCGCGGACGGCCCGCCGGCGCGCCGGACTGAGCTCGCGGCTGAAGGCCCGGCCGTTCATCCCTCGTTCAGTTTTCTTCGCTCAGGCGCCGACCGGCACCTTGTCCAGGAAGCCGGTCACCGAACGCAGCTTGCCCGAGTCGACCTGCGCGAAGTCGGTGCCCTGGATCAGGTCTTCCGCACCGCTCGGCCCCAGCGTCCACGAGAAGCGCAGGTGGTCGCCGTGCGCGTCGGCCTTGCCGAGCAGGTTGAAGCGGAAGCCCGGATAGCGCTGGTGCACCGCGCCGACCAGCGCGCTGATCTGCTCGTGCCCGCTGGCCTGCGCGATCGGGTCGACGTAGTGCGCGTCGGCGGTCCATCCGGCTTCGATGAGCGCCGCGCGGCGCGCCGCGTCGGTTTCGTTCCAGACGGCGATGTAGCGTTGGGCAATGGCGGTGGCGTCGTGTGCGGCGGTGTTCATGGTGACCATTCCTTTCGGTGTCCAGACCCGCAACATCGCGGGGTGAAGGAATGGTCGCGTCGCACGCGATTCGCGTCGATGACCTCTCAGGTCATGGGATCCGGCTGCCGTAGCGGATGCTCTTGAGCACGCCGTTCTGGAACAGCAGCATCGTCTCGAACTGCCCCGAGCCAGGCCGGTAGGTCCACTCCTCGCTCTGGTCGCAATTGCTGTTGTTGTTGACGATGACGGTCTTGCTTCCGGTCGAGGAAGCCGGCGGCACGATCACCTGCGGGTTCGGGTCGGGCTTGGCGCAGAAGTTGTCCTTGAACACCGGCTCGCCGCACTTCTGCAGGATGGTGAACTTGGAATCGCCCTTCTGCGCGAAGTCGCGATTGCAGTTGAGTGTCTGCGCCTGCGCCGGCGCGACGAACGACAGTGCGGCCAGCAAGGCGGCGGGAATGAACGGAGATCGCTTCACGGTGTTTCCTGTGTCTTGTGCGAGCGATGGTAGTGACATTCCGGCGCCGAACCTGAAGCCAAGACCCCGTCAGACCGCGTCGAGCGGGAACACCGGCCTCCTTACCTTGCTGAACGGGAACAGGCTGTAATCCGAACTGGTGACACCGGGGCTGTCGCACTCCACCAGCGCGGCCGACAGCGGCTCGAACACGGGCCGGCAGTACATGCGCGACTTGAGCAGCAGAAAGCGTTCGTTTCGCGGGTCGAGCCCCGCGCATTCGAAGACGCCGATGTCCCACGGCTCCTGCGTGCGCTCGGTCACCACGATTCGCGCCGCGCCCGTGTCGAAGAGCACTGTGCGCCCCATGCTGCTGCGCTGGCCGGTGTAGGTGGGGCCGGTGATCACGTACTCGCCGTCGGAGATGGCGCGCACCGTGCCCGTCAGACGCACCGGCGTCTTCTCGAGGCCGATGCCCGCGAGCGAGACCTTGTTGCCGAGTGCCACCGTCGCCTGCGCGCCCTCGCCCGCCGCGATGAGTTGCGCCACGGCCTCGGGGTCGCACAGCGGCCCCACGCCGATGCCGTGCAGGCCCTGCGCGAGCGCTTCCTGCAGCACGTCCATGGTGTCGCAGCTGCCGCCCGACATGCAGTTGTCGCCGTGGTCGAGCAGCAGCACCGGGCGCGTCGCGCCTTCGGCAATCAGCTTGGCGCGTGCGACCGACTCCGCCAGCGGCTCGCTGCGGTAGACGAAGGCTTCGCGCTCCGCCCACATCTGCGCGGCGATGCGGTCGGCCGTGGCCTGCGCGCGCTCGGGCGAATGCGCGTCGACGACGATCACGCTCATGCACGGCGCCTCGATGTCCGACAGCGAGAAGCCGGCCAGGATCGACACCGCCAGCGATTCCGACTTCTCGGCCTCGCAAGCCGCTTCGATCGCGCGCTTCATCGCGCCGGTGAAGGAGGCGCTGCGCAGCGTGTGTGCCATCAGCGGCAGCCGGTGCCAGCGCATCGCAGGCTTGCTGCGGCCGGCCAGCAGGTCGAGCAGCAGGCGGCCGGCGTGCTCGCCGGTCTCGTACATGTCGACGTGCGGATAGGTCTTGAAGCCGACGATGACATCGGCGTTCTCCACCATCGCCGGCGTGACGTTGGCATGCAGGTCGAGCGCCACGCCGATGGGCACGCCCGGCGCCGCCGCACGCAGGCGCAGCAGCAGGTCGCCTTCGCCGTCGGCGCTGTTCTGCGCCACCATCGCGCCGTGCAGGTCGAGCAGGATGGCGTCGCAGCCCGGGGCCGCGTCGACGATGCGTTGCGTCAACAGGTCGTAGGCCCGTGCATCGACCGGCCCGCTCGGATTGGCCGAGGCCGACACCGGCGTGACCACTTCAGCGCCTGCCGCCTCGGCCAGTTCGATGAAGGCCGACATCGCGGTGCGCATGCCCTTGTTGTCCTTGTAGGCCTGCTCGCCGAAGGTCGGGCCGTCGGGCCCGAAGGCCGCGAGCGGCGTGGGCACCGGCGAGAAGGTGTTGGTTTCGTGGTTGAGACGTGCGATCAGTACTTTCATTGCGCAAACTTTCCACCGCTGGCCAGCATGGTGATGTCGCCGAAGCTGGAGCCGTTGCGGTTGTCGGGCCTGAAGGCGAGCGTGTATCCGCCCAGGTCCATGGGAGGCGAAGTCTCGATGCTGCGCCGCAGCGACTCGGTGGTCACCGGCCCCTTCACGCGCTGCAGCGCTTCCGCGAATGCCTTGGCCGTGATGTAGCCCTCCAGGCCCAGGTAGGAGCCCTCGCCCTCGCTGCCCGCGCTCCTGCGCGCGCGCTGGTATTCGTCGACGATGGGAAAGCGGGTCTTCCAGAAAGGCGGCATCACCTGCGACAGCACGATGCCGCGGCTCTTGTCCCCCAGCTCCTTGTAGAGCAGGAAGGAACTGGCCACCGAGTTCGTGTAGATCTGCGGATGCACCGGCGCCGCGACCAGCGCGCGGATGACGTTGATGGCCGGCATGCCCGCCGCGATGACGTACACCGCCTGCGCGCCGCTGGCGATGACCTGCTGCGCGGTGCGCGCCGGTTCCTTCTCCTGCGGATCGAAGCGCAGCGAGAGCACCGGGGACAGCCCGTTCTTCTGCAGCGCCTCCAGCGCATCCTTCTCGATGCCCTTGCCGTAGGCGTCGTCGCTCGACACGACGGCGATGCGCACCACGCCCACCGTCTTCAGGTGGTTCATCACGCGGTGCACCTCGTCGGCGTACGACTCGCGCACGTGGTAGATCGGCACCTTCGGCCCGCGCAGCACGGCCGCGCCGGTCAGCCCGCCGAAGATGAAGCTGTCGTACTTCGCCGCGACGGGCACCATGGCCGCGCCGATGCCCGTGCCCATGGTGCCGAAGAGGCAGACCACGCGGTCGGTGCCGAGCAGCTTCTCGGCGTTGGCCGCCGCCTTGTCCGGCGCGTAGACATCGTCGTAGGTGATCAGCTTGACGGGCCTCCCGCCGACGCCGCCGGCCTTGTTCAGCTGGTCGAACAGCAGCTTCTGGCCTTCCATGAACGCCAGGCTGTTCGGCGCCAGCGGTCCGGTCAGCACGGCGGACTGGCCGACGAGGATGGGCTCGGCGGCCGGCGTCGCCGCGGCCCACGCCAGGGTCAGCGCCGCGAGGGCAAGACGCCAGGCCTTCACGACGCGACTCCCGCGCTCTGCAGCATCGCCTGCAGCAGCACGTTGCAGCCGGCTTCGAGATGGTCGGGCTGCGCGTCCTCGATCTCGTTGTGGCTGATGCCGTCGAGGCAGGGCACGAAGATCATGGCCGCAGGGCACACGCGCGCGAGGTACACAGCGTCGTGACCCGCGCCGCTGATCACGTTCATCCATGTCATGCCCTGCGCCTGCGCCGCATCGCGCACGGCCGACACCAGCTTCGGCGTGAAGGGCTGCGGCGGGAAGTACACGACCTGCTCCACCGAGATCTCGACCTTGGCCTTCGCCGCGATGCGCTGCACGGTTTCCTTCAGGGCGGCGTCGAGGGCCGACAGCACCACGTCGTCGGCCGCGCGCAGGTCGACGCTGAGCTTCACGCGGCCCGGGATCACGTTGCGCGAGTTCGGATACGCGTCGATCCAGCCGACCGTGCCGCGCCCATGCGGCGCATGGGCAAGCGCGATGCGGTTGACCTCGATCACGAGCTCGGAGGCTGCGAGCAGCGCGTCCTTGCGCAGCTCCATCGGCGTGGGGCCGGCATGGGCTTCCATGCCTTGCACCACCACGTCGTACCAGCGCTGGCCCAGCGCGCCCTCGACCACGCCGATCACGCGTTCGTTGGCTTCGAGCACCGGGCCCTGCTCGATGTGCGCCTCGAAGTACGCGCCCACGGGCGACGCGGCGGCCGAGGCCGGCGTGCTGCCCGCGTAGCCGATGGAGGCCAGTGCCTCGGACACGCTCACTCCGTCGTTGTCGCGCTGCGCCAGTGCATGCTCGAGCGTGAAGGCCCCGGCGAACACGCCGGAGCCCATCATCACGGGCACGAAGCGCGAGCCTTCCTCGTTGGTCCACACCGCCACTTCGAGCGGCGCCTCGGTCTCGACCTTGGCGTCGTTCAAGGTGCGGATCACTTCGAGCCCGGCGAGCACGCCGTAGTTGCCGTCGAACTTGCCTCCCGTGGGCTGCGTGTCGATGTGGCTGCCGGTGGTGATGGGCGGCAGCGCGTTGTTGCGGCCGGCGCGGCGCGCGAAGATGTTGCCGATGGCGTCCACGCGCACCTCGCAGCCTGCCTCGCGGGCCCAGCGCGAGAACAGGTCGCGCCCCTGGCGGTCGAGGTCGGTCAGTGCGATGCGGCAGACGCCGCCTTTCTCGGTGGCGCCGAGCTGCGCCAGTTCCATCAGCGAGTTCCAGAGCCGCTGGCCGTCGATGCGGAGTTCGTCGTGTGAGTTTTTCATGGCTTTTCCAGGAAGAAGGAAGGGACTGCGGGAAGCCTCAAGCAAGGCCCACGCCCAGGTAGCGGTCTTTCACTTCATGGTCGGCCATGAAGGCTTCGTTGCCGGCCTCGTGCACGATCACGCCCTGCTCCACGATGTAGTGGCGGTCGGCCAGCTGCACGCAGACTTCGAGGTTCTGCTCGACCAGCAAGATCGCCACGCCGGCCGCCTTGATGGTCTTGAGCTGCGCCACGATCTCCTCGACGATCACCGGCGCCAGGCCTTCGACCGGCTCGTCGAGGATCAGCAGGCGCGGGTGGTTCATGAGCGCGCGGCCGATGGCCAGCATCTGCTGCTCGCCGCCCGAGAGCTGCCCGCCGCCGTTGCGCCGGCGCTCCTTCAGCCGCGGAAAGATGCGGTAGATGTCGGCCAGCTGCCAGGGCGACTGGCGCCGCAGGCCGAGCAGCAGGTTCTCTTCCACCGTCAGCAGCTTGAAGATGCCCCGATGCTCCGGCACCAGGCACACGCCGCGCGTGGCGATGCGGTGCGCCGGCATGCCCGCGATGTCGGCGCCCTGGAAGCGCACGCGTCCGCCGGTGGGCGCGACCGCGCCAGCGATGCTCTTGAGCGTGGTCGACTTGCCCGCGCCGTTGCGCCCCAGCAGCGTGACCAGCTCGGCCTCGCCCACGGTCATCGACACGCCCTGCAGCACGTGGCTCTTGCCGTAGTGCGCGTGCAGGCCCTCGACTTCAAGGATGTTGCTCATGCCTTGCCTCCGGTGATCATGTTGCCCAGGTAGGCGGTGCGCACGCGCGCATCGGCACGGATGTCGCCCGGAAGCCCCTCGGCGAGCACGCGGCCCAGCTGCATCACGGTCACGGTGTCGGAGATGTCCATCACGATGTTCATGTTGTGCTCGATGAGAACCACGGTGTGCGCGTCGCGCAGGCCGCGGATCAGCTGCTTCATGTCGTCGAGGTCATCGATGCCCATGCCCGAGGTCGGCTCGTCGAGGAAGATCGCCTTCGGCCTTGCGGCCAGCGCCATGCCCACTTCGAGGCGGCGCTGCTGGCCGTGCGAGAGCTCGCCGGCCGGCGTGTTGGCCAGGCGTTCCAGCCCGATGCGCTGCAGCACCTCGTCCACGACCTGCGTGCGGGCCAGCTCGCCGACCGGCGCCCGCCAGCAGTTCATGGCCTGGCGCGGCGAAATGCCCTGCGCCGCCACGCGCAGGTTCTCGCGCACCGGCAGGCTCGCGAACAGCGCCGTGACCTGGAACGAGCGCGCCATGCCACGCTGCACGCGCTTGTGATCGGGCTCGCGCGTGACGTCGTGGCCGTCGAACAAAATGCGCCCGCCGGTGGTCATGCCGGTGCCGGTGCCGGTGAGCATGTGGAACAGCGTGGTCTTGCCCGCGCCGTTGGGGCCGATCACCGAGTGCACGGTGTTGCGCCGGATCTTCAGATCGACCCCGCCGAGCGCGGCGAACTTGCCGTAATGCTTGGTGACGCCGACGGCTTCGATGAGAACGTCGCTCATGCTTTTTCTCCTTGCGCGGCAGGCGAAACAGGCGAGGCAGGAGCAACAGGCGCGGCCGGAGCCGCCGGCGTCTTGCGGAAGATGCGTTTCCAGGCGCCCTCACCCAGCCCCCAGAGCCCGCGCTGCATGCCGATGCTCACGCCGATCAGCAGCAGCCCCAGCAACAGCAGCCAGCGCGGCCACAGCGTGGAGAGCCAGTCGGCCAGCAGCACGTAGAAGGCCGAGCCCAGCACCGAGGCGAACAGGTTGCCGGTGCCGCCGATCACGGTGATGACCAGGATCATCTCGCTCGTGTGGTACTCGGCGTTCGACAGCGGCGCGATGCCGGTCATCATCGCGTGCAGCCCGCCCGCGAGGCCGGTGACGGCCCCCGAGATCACGAAGGCCAGCAGCTTGAAGCGCTTGAGGTCGTAGCCCACCGCGGCGGCGCGGTCCTCGTTGTCGCGGATGGCCAGCAGCGTGCGGCCGAAGACCGAATCGGTCACGCGCAGCAGCAGGCCGAAGGCGACGAGGAACATCACGGCGACGAAGGCGTAGTACTTCCAGGGCGTGTCCATGAAGCCGGGGCGCGGCACGTCGAGCAGGCCGTTGTCGCCGCCGGTGAGGCCGGTGGCGGTGTAGGCGATGAAATAGAACATCTGCGCGAAGGCCAGCGTGAGCATCACGAAGTAGGTGCCACGCTGGCGGATGGCAACCCAGCCCACCACAGCCGCGCCGAGCGCGCCCATGGCCACGGCAGCGGCCAGCGCGAGCGGCATCGGCAGCTGCAGCCGCGTGAGCAATATGGCGATGGTGTAGCTGCCCAGCCCGAAGAAGATGCCCTGCCCGAAGGACAGCAGCCCGGTGTAGCCCAGCAGCAGGTTGCAGCCCAGCGCGGCCAGAGCGTAGATGAGCACCTCGCTCGCGAGCGAACCCGAGCTCAGCACCAGCGGCAGGCCCAGCACGGCGATGAGTGCCAGGAGGAAAGTGATTTTTCTCGGCATGGCGTGTCCGTTCATGCTTTCCGGCCGAGGAGGCCATGGGGGCGCAAGAGCAGCACGGCCGCCATCGCGATGTAGACCATCAGGCTCGCACCCGGCGGCCAGATGGTGCTCATGAGGCTCTGCACGATGCCGATCAAGAGGCCGCCCACGAGCGCACCGCCGAAGCTGCCGAGCCCGCCGATCACCACGACCACGAAGGCCACGGCCAGCGCTTCCACGCCCATGAAGGGCTCTGCGCCGCGGATGGGCGCGGCCAGCACGCCGGCCAGCGCCGCCGTGGCCGCGCCGAGCGCGAACACCAGGCTGAACACACGGAACACGTTGATGCCGAGCAGCGACACCATCTCGGTCGATTCGCTGCCCGCGCGCACCGCGCTGCCCAGGCGCGTGCCTTCGAGCACCCACCACAGCAGCACCGCGAGCACGGCGGTGAAGCCGATCACGAAGAGCCGGTACTTGGGATAGACGAACGAGCCCCACATGACCACGCCCTGCAGCAGGTCGGGCGTGGCGACGCTGTTGCCCAGCGGGCCCCAGAACACGATCACGATCTCCTGCACCGCGAGCGCCAGGCCCACCGTGACGAGGATGTGGAACTCATGCGCCTTGGCGTACACGCGGCGCAGCAGCAGCTTCTCGGCCAGCCAGCCCAGCGCGCCCACGAAGAGCGGCACCAGCACCAGCGCGAGCCAGAAGTTCATGCCCCATTGAAGGGCCTGGAAGCAGAGATAGGCGCCCAGCAGGTAGAAGGCCCCGTGCGCGAAGTTCACGAAGCGCAGCAGGCCGAACACGATGGACAGGCCGACCGCCAGCAGGAAATACAGCATGCCGATGCCGATTCCGTTGATGGTCTGTAGCAGGTAGACGGACATGGGAGTCGAGGGGTACGCGCAGGTACGTGCGGGCGGACCGGGGCCCCGCCGCACACCGAGCGGGTGCGGGCGAAGGCATCGGTCCGGGCGGCGTCAGGCCAGCTTGCAGCCGGTCTTGTCTACCGGGAGGAAGGACTTGCCCGAGCTGACCACGTCGACGTAGTCCGCCGCGCCCTTCATCTTCGACTTGGCCTTGCCCTTGAGCAGGTAGTAGTCCTTCACCACCTGATGGTCGGCCTTGCGGATTTCCTCGCTGCCCGTGAGCCCGTCGAACTTCATGCCCTCGAGCGCGGCGATCACCGCCTTCTGGTCGACCGAGCCGGCCTTCACGATGCCGTCGATCAGGATCTTGGTGCAGATGTACGAGCCGGCCAGGCTGTAGTTGGGCACGATCTTGAGCTTGTCGGCGGTGCGCTTCACCAGGTCCTTGTTGAGCGGCGTGTCGGCGGTGTGCCAGTACTGCGCGCCGAAGTAGACGCCGTCGCACAGGTCGGCGCCCAGCTCGTCGAACTGCTCGAGCCCCGAGGCCCAGGCCATCAGGATCGTCATGTTCTTGTGCATGCCGAAGCTCACGGCCTGGCGCAGCGCGGCCGACGACTGCGCGCCGAAGTTCAGCAGCAGCAGCACGTCGGGCTTGGCGGCCATGGCGTTGGTGAGGTAGCCGCTGAACTCCTTCTCGGTGAGCGAGTGGTAGCTGTTGCCCACGTGCTCGATGCCCTTCTCCTGGAAGATGTTCTTGGCGGCACTCAGCAGGCCGTCGCCGAACACGTACTGCGGCGTGATGGTGTACCAGCGCTTGGCCTTCGGCATAGAGGCGATCAGCGGGCGCACCGTCTGTTCGATCGCGCCGAAGGTGGGCACCGACCAGCGGAAGGTGGCGGGGTTGCAATCCTTGCCGGTGATCTCGTCCGCGCCGGCGGTGGTGATGAAGAGGCCGCCGGCCTTCTCGGCCTCCTTGCCCATGGCCAGCGCTTCCGACGACAGGATGCCGCCGGCGAAGAACTTCGCGCCCTGCTGCTGCGAGGCTTCCTGCACCTTGCGCACCGCCGTGGCCGGCTTGCCCTCGGTGTCGAGCACCGTGTAGGCCAGCGGGCGCTTCAGCACGCTGCCGTACTGCTCGATGGCCAGCTTCATGCCCAGGTCGGCGAACTTGCCGTTGGCGGCGAAGGCTCCCGACATCGGGACCGGGCAGCCGAAGCGGATCGCCTCGGCCGATTGTGCGAAGGCGGCGCGGCCCGCGAGCAGCGAGGCGGGGGCAGCCGACAAAGCGGCCAGCTGAAGAAGTTGTCTGCGTTGCATGAGTTCTCCGGTCGTGGTGGGAAGTAAGGAAAAGGGACGCCAGCGATCGCGGCGAATTTAAGCGGATAAATTGGATTAATATGTTGGTAAAAACCCGCTAGCAACAGCCGTGCCAAAATCTGCGGCGCTCCCCTTGGGGCCCAATACCTGCTTACAGGTCACCTTCTGTTTTTCCATCGCTCCGAACGCATGAATTCGTCTCCATCTGATCGTGAAATGCCGCGGAACCGGCTTTGCCGGGCCGCTGGCATTGCCCCCGGCGAGGGGATGGGCGAAGCGACACGAAGTGCGCGCAGCCTGGGGGTGAGCGAATGAAAGTGGGGCAGAACCGTCCCAAGCGGCAAAAGCTCTCGGACGTCATCGTCGAAGACGTCAAGCGCTGGATCGTGGCGGAGCGCAAGCAGCCCGGCGACCGGCTACCGAACGAGAAGGAACTGATCGAGCTCTTCGGCTATTCGAAGAGCACTGTGCGCGAGGCGCTGAAGGCGCTGGAGGTGCGCGGCCTGATCTCCATCCGCACCGGCCCCGGCGGCGGGGCCTACCTGCAGCAGGTGTCGGTCGAGCACGCCTCGGAGCCGCTGCGCAACTTCCTGCACTTCCACCATCTCGACGGCCATCACATCTACCAGCTGCGCAAGGCGCTGGAGCCCGAGCTCGCCGTGAGCGTGGTGGGCAAGCTCACGCCGGAGCAGTTCGAGAAGCTGGAAGAGAACGTGCGGCTGTGCACGGTCGAGCCGACCGGCGAGGACGAACTGCGCGCCCAGCGCGAAGCCGAGCTGGCCTTCCACACCATGCTGGCGGAGAGCTGCCCCAATCCGGTGCTCTCCTTCATGTGCCGCTTTCTCAACGACCTGCTGCGCGACCTCGTCGTCTACAAGAAGGCGCTCGACCATCATCACTTCGGCGAAGCGAACGTCGACTACCACACGCAGCTGCTGGCCGCCTACCGCAGGGAAGACGCCGACGAGGTGCGCCGGCTGATGACCGAGCACATGGTCGACGCCGAGCAGCACATGCACGAGATGGAAGCGCACATCGGCGCCAAGCACCTGCTGCTGCCGAGCGGGCAGCGCTGACCCGCTGACTTCTACTTCCGGTGCGCCTGCTCCAGGCACTCCTGGAACGCCAGCACCGCCCGCGACGGCTTCGGCGAGCGCCGCAGCAGGCTGACGAAGCGGCACGCGTAGTTGAAGCGCGCCGGCAGCACCGCCTTCATGAGCCCGCGCTCTTCGAACACCTGCGCGTAGTGGTCGGGCAGGAAGCCCAGGAAGCGCCCCGAGAGAATCAGCGTCGCGATCGCCTCCTGGTCGAAGCCCGTGGCCATGCGCGACAGCTTCGCGCGGTGGCTCAGCTCCATGTTGGGCGAGTGGTAGCCCAGCCCCGCGAAATGATGTTCGCGCAGCCGGGCCCAGGTGAGCCTGTCGTGGCTCACGCCGAAGAGCGGATGCCCCGCGCCGCAGTACAGCAGCATGGTCTCGTCGAACAGGTCGGCGTAGACGAGGCTCTTGGAGGCGCGGTGCGCCGGAATGATGCCGATCTGGAAGTTGCCCTCCAGCACGCCCTGCTCGATGGCGTTGATCGAGCCCACGTGCACGGCAAGCCGCACCTCGGGCGCGATCTCGGTGAAACGCGCGATCGCCTCGCCGATGCGGGCCTGCGGATTGGTCGCGGTCTTGTCGAACAGCGCCACGTCGAGCTGCCCGCCCATGCGGTTGTGGATGTCGTCGATGCTGCCGCGGAAGGCGTCGACCGAGGCCAGCAGGCGCAGCGTCTCGTCGTACACGCGCTGCCCTTCGGCCGTGAGCGCGAAACCCGCCCTGCCCCGGCGGCACAGCACCAGTCCGAGGCGCGTTTCCAGGTCCTTCACGTGGCGGCTCACGGTGGAGGTGCCGATGTTCAGCTCCAGCTCGGCGGCAGCCATGCCGCCGCAGTCGACCACGCTCTTGAACACCTTGAGCAGGCGCAGGTCCATGTCGCTGAGCTGCCCCAGGACGGCGCGGTTGCGGGCACCGCTTTGGGTACCGGCTTCGGTGGCGGTTCGGGCTTTGGCCTTTACTTGCATGAAACGTCAAGTGAACATTGATATTGCGCCATTCTCCACACTGAAGGCTCTGCGAACAATCGGCGCATCCCATCACCCCCGGAGCCCGCCAGCGCGGGAAACGCCATGACCATCGCAACGCCCGTCACCGAATCGACGCCCGCCGTGCGCACCGACGCCGCCTGGCTCGACGCGCACTGGATGCCCTACACCGGCAACCGCAACTTCAAGGCCGATCCGCGGATCGTCGTGGAGGCCAAGGGCGCCTACTTCACCGACTCCGACGGCCGCAAGATCTTCGACGGCCTCTCGGGCCTGTGGTGCTCGGGCCTGGGCCATGGTCGCCCCGAGATCACCGAGGCGGTAAGCCGCCAGATCGCCAAGCTCGACTACTCGCCCGCCTTCCAGTTCGGCCACCCGCTCTCCTTCGAGCTGGCCAACAGGATCAAGGACATGACGCCCGCCGGCCTCGACTACGTGTTCTTCACCGGCTCGGGTTCGGAAGCCGCCGACACCTCGCTGAAGCTGGCGCGCGCCTACTGGCGCACCAAGGGCCAGGCGAGCAAGACCCGCCTGATCGGCCGCGAGAAGGGCTACCACGGCGTCAACTACGGCGGCATCTCGGTCGGCGGCATCGCGGCCAACCGCAAGCTCTTCGGCCAGGGCGTGGAGGCCGACCACCTGCCGCACACGCAGCTCGCCTCGAATGCCTTCACGCGCGGCATGGCCGACAACGGCGCCGAGCTGGCCGACCGCCTGCTCGACATCATCGCGCTGCACGACGCATCGAACATCGCGGCCGTGATCGTCGAGCCCTTCGCGGGCTCGGCCGGCGTGGTGATCCCGCCCAAGGGCTACCTGAAACGCCTGCGCGACATCTGCACCGCCAACAACATCCTGCTGATCTTCGACGAGGTCATCACCGGCTTCGGCCGCTGCGGCGCGCTCACCGGCGCCGAAGCCTTCGGCGTGACGCCCGACATCATGAACATCGCCAAGCAGATCACCAACGGTGCGCAGCCGATGGGCGCGGTAGTCGCGAGCAAGGACATCTACGACACCTTCATGGCGGCGGGCGGCCCCGACTACATGCTCGAGTTTCCGCACGGCTACACCTACAGCGCGCATCCGGTGGCCTGCGCCGCCGGCATCGCGGCGCTCGACGTGCTGCAGAAGGAAGACATGATCGGCCGCGTGCAGGCACTGGCACCGCACTTCGAGAACGCGGTGCACAGCCTCAAGGGCAGCAAGCACGTGACCGACATCCGCAACTACGGCCTCGCCGCCGGCCTCACGATCGCAGCACTGCCGGGCGAGCCCGCGCGCCGCCCCTACGAGATCGCGATGAACTGCTGGAAGAAGGGTTTCTACGTGCGCTACGGCGGCGACACCATCCAGCTCGCCCCGCCCTTCATCGCCGAGAAGGCCGAGATCGACCGCCTGGTGAACGCACTGGCCGACGCGCTGGCCGAGACGGCCTGATCCTTTAGCGCTACAGGGGCCGCCGCACCGCCGACCAGGCGACGGCCCGTGAGCGGCGCGGTCCTACACCCCCGCGGCCCGCAGGTTCCCAGAATCTGCCGGGCTGCCGATGACAACGCTGCAAACAGACATCCCCGCCCGCCTCGACCGCCTGCCCTGGTCGCGCTGGCACTGGCGCGTGGTGATCGCGCTGGGCGTGGCCTGGGTGCTCGACGGGCTCGAGGTCACGCTGGTGGGCTCCATCGGCGCGGTGCTGGAGCGGCCCGACACGCTGGGGCTCACGGCCGGCGAGATCGGGCTGTCGGGCTCGGTGTACGTCGCGGGTGCGGTGCTCGGCGCCCTGCTCTTCGGCCGGATGACCGACCGGCTCGGGCGCAAGAAGCTCTTCCTGATCACGCTGGCGGTCTACACCGTCGGCACGCTGGCCACGGCCTTTTCTCCTGACTTCGCCTTCTTCGCGCTGTGCCGCTTCGTCACCGGGCTTGGCATCGGCGGCGAGTACGCGGCCATCAACTCGGCCATCGACGAGCTGATTCCGGCGCGCGTGCGCGGGCGCGTCAACCTCGCGATCAACGGCAGCTTCTGGATCGGCGCGGCGCTGGGCGCGGCGCTCAGCCTCGTGCTGCTCGACGCGCGCGTGATCGGGCCCGTGTGGGGCTGGCGCGCCGGCTTCGCACTGGGCGCGGTGCTGGCGGTGGCCATCCTGCTGGTGCGGCGCCACGTGCCAGAGAGCCCGCGATGGCTGGTCGCGCATGGGCGGGCCGAGGAGGCGAAGCGCATCGTCGAGCGCATCGAGGCGGAGGTCGAGGCGCAGCACGGGCCGCTGCCGGCAGCGCAGGGCTTCGTCGTGAACTACACGGCCGCGCGCCCCAACAGCCCGCCGATGCGCCAGGTGGCGCGTGTGCTGCTCAAGCGCTATCCGCAGCGCAGCGTGGTCGCGCTGGCGCTGATGATTTCGCAGGCCTTCTTCTACAACGCGATCTTCTTCACCTACGCGCTGGTGCTCACGCGCTTCTACGGCGTGCCCGAAGGCAGCGTGGCGCTCTACATCTTTCCCTTCGCGCTGGGCAACGTGCTGGGGCCGCTGCTGCTGGGCCCGCTGTTCGACAGCGTGGGCCGGCGCCGGATGATCGCGCTGACCTATGTGCTCGCGGGCGTCGGCCTCGCGCTCACGGGCTGGGCCTTCATGCAGGGCTGGCTCGATGCGCGCGGGCAGGCGCTGTGCTGGTCGGCGGTGTTCTTCCTGGCATCGGCCGCGGCGAGCTCGGCCTATCTCACGGTGAGCGAGGTGTTTCCGCTGGAGATGCGGGCGATCGCCATCGCGATCTTCTACGCGGTGGGCATGGGCGCGGGCGGCTTCGCGGCGCCGCTGCTGTTCGGCCTGCTGATAGAGACAGGCAGCCGCGGCGCGGTGATGGTGGGCTACTGCATCGGCGCCGGGCTGGTCATCGTGGCAGGGCTGCTGGCGTTGCGCCATGCGGCGGACGCGGAACGCAAGCCGCTGGAGGAAGTGGCGCCGCCGCTGTCCTCGGAAGCCGGCGGCGAGCGCTGAGCTGCTCCGCTGCGGCTAGAGCGCGCAGGTCCTGAAGCCGATGAAGCCATCGTCGCGCCCGGGAAAGGCGAAGTCGCGGCGGCGCGGCGACCGCAGGCGCGCACGCGTCGCGAACGAGGCGCCGCGCAGCACGCGCGCCCGTCCGAAGGCGGCGGCCGGATCGAACTCGGTGCCGGCGCTCCACGGGTCGGCCCGGTAGCCGGGCCAGGGCTGCAGGGTGCCCGCGGTCCACTCGTGCACGTCGGCCCAGCGGAAGCCGCGGCGCGCCGCCGTGTGCGCGGCGATCTCCCATTCGACCTCGGTCGCCACGCGCCGCCCGGCCCAGCGCGCCCAGGCATCGGCCTCCCACCAGCTCAGGTGCACGGCGCTGTGATGGCCGGCCGCGCGCACGGTGGCACCGAAGCGCTGCTGCAGCACCGAGCCGCCGGTGCCGTTGCGCGCCGCGCCGATCTGCTCGACATGGCGCGGCCCGCGCCGCCCCTCGATCTGCGCCGAGAGCCAGCGCCAGCCTTCGCCGTGCCAGAGCTCCTCGCGGTCGTAGCCGCCGTCCTCGACGAACTCGATGTACTGGTTCCAGGTGACGGGCTGGGCGTCGATCTCGAACTCGGGCACGTCCACCCGGTGCGCCGCGCGTTCCTGCGCGAAGGCGAAGCCGCTTTCGGGCATGCCCAGCTCCCAGCGCGTGGCCGGCAGCAGCAGCGGCTCGCGCGTGACGGCGATGGGCGCCTGCTCGACGCCCAGCGGCAGCCCCATGGTCTGCGCCATCACCACGAACTGCTCGCCGCGCATGTCCTCGTGGAACAGGGCGAGGCGGTAGAAATACAGGCCGGCGTCGGTTTCGGCGGCGTTGTCGAGCAGCTCGAGCGTGCTCTCCAGTGTTTCGAGCAGGTAGGCCTTGGTCTGGGAGAGGTCCGGCAGGTCGGGCGGCCAGCGGCGTCCCGGGCCTGAATGGGCCGGATTCCACCAGTCGTCGGCACCCGGGTCGATGGCGGCCAGCCGCGTGGGTCGCATCGGGCAGTCGGCGCCGAAGGCACGCTGGGTGTTGCGCCCGATCCACCATTCGGCGAACCAGCCGATGTGGCCGGCCAGCCAGGCCGCGGGCACCACGCCGTCTTCCCCGGGCTCCGGCGGCCGGGAAAGCGCCTCGGAGCCCAGCGCCTGTTCGTAGAGCGACAGCAGGTGCAGCGTGTGGTTGCGCGCGTCGATCAGCGCCAGCGACAGCAGCTCCTTGCCGGCCCGGCACATGTCGGGCGAATCGATCGAATGGGGCTGGCCAGCTGCGCCCGAAGGCGTGGAAGGCGGAAGACGCGAAGACATGGAAGATTATGGCGACCGGCCACCCGCCCCGCCGGCCGCCCGGCCCGCATTCCGGGTAAACCCCTCCCCAGGTTGCAAGGCAATACAAAGGTTCACCGGGGTAACATCGCGGGCTTTGCGCAGCCCCCACCAGGGGCCGGCGCTCCATCATCGGGATTCGTGGGAGACACCCCCTTGTCTGCATTCCTCAAGTTCGCGACCGGCATGGACTGGATCAGCGAAAAACTCGGCAAGATCGCCGGCTACGCCGTCCTCGCGGCATCGCTCATCTCGGCCGGCAACGCACTCATCCGCTACGGGCTCGACTTCAGCAGCAACTCCTGGCTGGAGATCCAGTGGTACCTGTTCGCCGCCACCGTGATGCTGGGCGCCCCCGTGGTGCTGCGCTTCAACGAGCACGTGCGCGTGGACATCATCTACGGCAAGCTCAAGGGCTACGGGCCGGTCTACGTCGACCTCTTCGGCCTCATCTTCTTCCTGCTGCCGGTGATGGGCCTCTTCACCTACCTCACCTGGCCCTTCTTCTGGAACATGTGGGTCACGGGCGAGATGTCGGGCAACATCGGCGGCCTCATCCGCTGGCCCGCCGCGCTGCTGATGCCCGTGGGCTTCGCGGCGATGTTCCTGCAGGGCGTCTCGGAAATCATCAAGCGCATCGCCTACCTGCGCGGCCTGATCGAGATGGACACGCACTACGAGAAGCCGGTGCAGTGACGGGCGCAGTTCTTCGCGCGCCTTCCGCCATCGCCCTCTCCCGCACCGCAGGATAAGTAGAAATGCACATGGAAAATTTCGCCCCGATCATGTTCGCGGGGCTCGTGGTGATCATGCTGATCGGCTTCCCGGTCGCGTTTTCGCTCTCGGCCCTCGGCCTGATCTGCGGTTTCTTCGCCATCGAGATGGGCTGGTTCCCGGCCGGCTTCATGGCCAACCTGCCGCTGAACGTCTTCGGCATCCTGTCGAACGAGACGCTGCTCGCGATTCCGTTCTTCACATTGATGGGAGCCGTACTGGAGAAATGCGGGCTGGCCGAGGACATGCTCGACTCCATGGGCCAGCTCTTCGGCCCGGTGCGCGGCGGCCTCGGCTACTCGGTGATCATCGTGGGCTTCATCCTCGGCGCCATCACCGGCACGGTGGCCGGCCAGGTGATCGCGATGGCGATGATCTCGCTGCCGATCATGATGCGCTACGGCTACGACATGCGCTACTCGACCGGCGTGCTCGCCGCGTCGGGCACCATCACGCAGCTGGTGCCGCCCTCGCTCGTGCTGATCGTCATGGCCGACCAGCTCGGCACCGACGTCGGCCAGATGTACAAGGGCGCCTGGGGTCCGTCGATCCTGCAGGTGCTGATCTTCGCGATCTACACCTTCATGGTCGGGCGCATCCGCCCGCACTTCGTGCCGGGCCTGCCGGCCAGCGCGCGCACGCTCAACGGCTGGGCGCTGTGGGGCAAGTGCCTGCGCGGCATCATCCCCTCGGCCATCCTGATCTTCGCGGTGCTCGGCTCGATGGGCGGCCTGCCCTTCATGGACAAGGCCATCGCCACCCCGACCGAAGCCGGCGCCATGGGCGCGGTGGGCTCGCTGGTCCTCGCGCTGATCCACCGCCGCCTGAACTGGCAGCTGCTGAAGGACGCCATGGAAGGCACCATGCGCCTGACGGCCATGGTGGTGTTCATCCTGATCGGCTCGCGCGTGTTCTCGCTGGTGTTCCAGGGCGTGGACGGCGCCAAGTGGATCGAGCACATGCTGTCGGGCCTGCCCGGCGGCCAGGTCGGCTTCCTGATCGCGGTGAACATCTTCGTGTTCTTCCTCGCGTTCTTCCTCGACTTCTTCGAGATCGCCTTCATCATCCTGCCGCTGCTGGGCCCCGTGGCCCACAAGCTGGGCATCGACATGGTGTGGTTCGGCGTGCTGCTGTGCGTGAACATGCAGACCTCGTTCATGCACCCGCCCTTCGGCTTCGCGCTGTTCTATTTGCGAGGCATAGCGGACACGCTCTTCAAGAACGGGGCGCTACCCAAGAAGGTGGAGTCGCGCGACATCTACCTGGGCGCCGTGCCGTGGGTGGCGATGCAGCTGCTGCTGGTGGCCATCGTGATCTTCTTCCCGCAGACGGTCACCGTGTTCCTCGAGAAGGAAAAGGTCGTCGACATCGACAAGGTCAACCTCGACATGCCGGTGGAAGAGCAGCCCAGCTCGCCCGACAACAACGGCGTGAACATGGAAGACCCGTTCGGCAACGAGAAGAAGGACGAGTCCTCCACGCCGCCGCCGTCCACCGATGCGCCGCCGGCTTCCGGTGAAGCCGCCAAGCCGTGAGCGACCAAGCCCGCGGCCCCGCTGAAAAACCAAAACAACAAGACAACGACAACAGCCCCGGCGACGAAGCAGCCGGGGCCATCATCGAAAGCCCCGCCTTCCCGCCGCTGCTGCGCACGCTGGCGGTGGTGCTGGTGATCGATCTCTTCGTCTTCGCCGCCTGGAGCCTGCCCTCGCTGCGCACGGCCGACTGGTCAGCCAGTGCGCTGGTGGTGATGGGCATCGCGGCGCTGTGCGTGGTGTGGGTGGGCTACTGGATCGTCTACAGCCGCACCCGGCTCGAAGGCGACGTGCTGGTGCAGACCTGGCTCTGGGACAAGCGCGTGAGCGCGCAGGAAGTGGCGCAGCTCAAGCTGGTGCACATCCGAATGCTGGAGCGCGTGATCGCGCCGCGCCTGCTGGTGCGCCGGCGCTTCGGCGGCATGACGTGGTTCCACTCGGCCGACGCAAGCGTGCTCGTCGCCTTCGGCGAGCAGGTGGCGAAGCGCTCGATACCGCCATCGCCGCCGCAGACGTAGCAGCAGCGCCTTATCGGTGGAGCAGCCGCTCCATCGCTTCGCGGATGGCCCGCGGCTTTTCGACACCGTCGCCGCCAGCCGGGCAACTGGCCGCCTGCGCCCTCTCCTTGCCCTTCGGCCCCACCGTGGCGTGGAGCCGCTCGCAGTCGCAGCGCAGCCGCCCCTTCAAAGCCTTGGTGCGCGCATTGCGCAGCTCGGCCACCCAGCACGAATCGCCGCAGCCGCACGAGCGGTATTCGAGCACCTCGTCCGGCGTGTTCCACGGCAGCGTGTAGCCGCCCGTGCCGCCGGTGGCCTGGGCGCCCGAAGCGAGCATGGCCATGAACAGCATCGCGGCGAAAGACGGCATTCGGGGCATCGGGCGAGTTCTGGAGATTGGAGAGCGGAGCATCGACGAAAAAAAGCCCCGCCGATACCGGCAGGGCTTCCATCCCGTTCGAGACGAGGCGCCGTGAAGGCGCCGCTGCCTCTTACAGCTTCTGCTGCTGCATGAAGCGGTCGAAGGTACCTTCGGTGTAGCGGAACCAGGCGTTCTGGTCGGCCAGGAATTTCGACCAGTCGCCGTAGATCTTCTTCCACTCGGGGTTGGTGTTGTTCAGGTCCGAGTAGATCTGCTGGGCCGACTTGAAGGCGGCGTTCATCACGTCCTGCGAGAACGGGCGCAGCTTGGTGCCCGATCCGACGAGCTGCTTCAGCGCGATCGGGTTCTTGGAATCGTACTTGGCCGTCATCGTGATGTTGGCGTGCGAGGCAGCCGCTTCGACGATGGCCTTGTACTCGGCCGACAGGCCTTCCCATGCCTTGGTGTTGATGTAGAAGTCCAGCTCGGGGCCGCCTTCCCACCAGCCGGGGTAGTAGTAGAACGGGGCGATCTTGTTGAAGCCCAGCTTCTGGTCGTCGTAGGGGCCGACCCACTCCAGGCCGTCCAGCGTGCCCTTCTCGAGCGCGGGGTACAGGTCGGCGCCGGGAATGGATTGCGGGATCACGCCGAAGGGCTCGAGCACCTTGCCGGCGAACGGGTTGGTGCGGAACTTCAGGCCCTTCAGGTCGGCGACCGACTTGATTTCCTTGCGGAACCAGCCGCCCATCTGCGCGCCGGTGTTGCCGCCCGGCAGGTTGATGATGTTGTACTTGGCGTAGAAGGCGCGCATCAGCTTCAGGCCGTTGCCTTCGTACATCCAGGCGTTCTGCTGGCGGGTGTTCATGCCGAAGGGCACCGCGCAGCCCAGGCAGAAGGTCGGGTCCTTGCCGTAGAAGTAGTACGGAGCCGTGTGGGCCATTTCGACCGAGGCGTTCTGCACGCCGTCGACCACGCCGAACGCGGGCATCAGCTCGCCACCGGCATGCACGGAAATCTGGAACTTGCCGCCCGTCATGTCGCTGACGCTCTTCGAGAACACCTCCGCGGTGCCGAAGATGGTGTCCAGCGACTTGGGAAAACTCGACGCCAGGCGCCAGCGAACGGTGGCTTGCGCGTGAACCGCGGGGGCGATGCCGGCAGCCAGAACGCCCGCGATGCCGGCGTTTTTGATGAGGGAACGACGATCCATTAGATAGCTCTCCGAGTTCTTTGAAAAAACGAAACGCGGCTTGTGACCGCGTTGGGGACTTTTGTGTAAGTCCCGGGGATTGTAAAAACGCGCTTACACGCCCCGGGGCGGGTTTACCCTGCGCTGTTGCTGCTGCCGCGAACGAAGCGCTCACGGATCGACGCCTCGATGCCGATCGCGTCCAGCCCGATCGATGCGAGCAGCTTCGCCGGATCGCCATGCTCGATGAAGCGGTCGGGCAGGCCCAGCTGCAGCACCGGCTTCTGCACGCCGGCCGCCTGCAGCGCCTCGAGCACCGCGCTGCCCGCGCCGCCCATGAGCGCGCCCTCTTCCAGCGTGACGATGGCATCGTGCGTGCCCGCGACCTTCAGCAGCAGCTCGACGTCGAGCGGCTTGGCCCAGCGCATGTTCACCACCGTGGCGTCTAGCGACTCCGCTGCCGTGAGAGCCGGATACAGCAGCGTGCCGAAGGCCAGGATGGCGATGCGCTGGCCCTCGCGGCGGATCTCGCCCTTGCCGAAGGGCAGCGCGTCGAGCGTGAGGTGCGGCGCGACGCCGGCGCCCGAGCCACGCGGATAGCGCACGGCCACGGGATGGTTCTGCTCGTAGGCACTGGTCAGCAGCTGGCGGGTTTCGCGCTCGTCGGCCGGACAGGCGATGCTCATGTTCGGAATGCAGCGCAGGAACGGGATGTCGTACGCGCCCGCATGCGTCGCACCGTCGGCGCCCACCAGGCCCGCGCGGTCGAGCGCGAACACCACCGGCAGGTTCTGGATGGCGACGTCGTGGATCAGCTGGTCGTAGGCGCGCTGCAGGAAGGTCGAATAGATCGCGACCACCGGCTTCAGCCCTTCGCAGGCCAGGCCGGCGGCGAAGGTCACGGCGTGCTGCTCGGCGATGCCGACGTCGTAGTAGCGATCGGGGAAGCGCTTCTCGAACTCGACGAGGCCCGAGCCCTCGCGCATCGCGGGCGTGATGCCGACGAGACGGCCGTCCGCCGCGGCCGTGTCGCACAGCCACTGGCCGAACACCTGCGTGAAGGTCTGCTTGGGCGCCGAGGCCGGCTTGACCAGCCCCACCTGCGGATCGAACTTGCCCGGGCCGTGGTAGGCCACCGGATCGGCCTCGGCCAGCTTGTAGCCCTGCCCCTTCTTCGTGACCACATGCAGGAACTGCGGGCCGTCGAGGTGCTTGAGGTTCTCGAGCGTGGGCACCAGCGAGTCGAGGTCGTGGCCGTCGATCGGGCCGACGTAGTTGAAGCCGAACTGCTCGAACAGCGTGGCCGGCACGACCATGCCCTTGGCATGCTGCTCCAGCCGCTTGGCCAGCTCGAACAGCGGTGGCGCGTTGCGCAGCACGCTCTTGCCGACGCTCTTGGCGGCGGCGTAGAAGTTGCCGCTCATCAGCTGCGCGAGATAGCGGTTGAGCGCGCCCACCGGCGGGCTGATCGACATGTCGTTGTCGTTCAGGATCACGAGCAGCTTGCAGTCGCACACGCCCGCGTTGTTCAGCGCCTCGAAGGCCATGCCGGCCGTGAGCGCGCCGTCGCCGATGATGGCCACGGTGTAGCGGTCCTCGCCCTTCTGCTTGGCGGCCATGGCCATGCCCAGCGCCGCCGAGATGCTGGTCGACGAGTGGGCGGTGCCGAAGGTGTCGTACTCGCTCTCGGTGCGCTGCGGAAAGCCCGAGATGCCGCCGATCTGGCGCAGCGTGGGCATGCGCTCGCGCCGGCCCGTGAGGATCTTGTGCGGATAGGTCTGGTGGCCCACGTCCCACACCAGCCGGTCGTGCGGCGTGTTGAAGACGTGGTGCAGCGCGACCGTCAGCTCGACGGTGCCCAGGTTGGAACTCAGGTGGCCGCCGGTGCGGGAGACGTTGTCGAGCACGCAGGCGCGCACCTCGTCGGACAGCTGGCGCAGCTGGGCCCGGTCGTATTTGCGGATGGGCGAAGGGTCGTGGAGTGTGGGAAGCAGCGGTGCAGCCATGGGGGAAGGTTTGTTCTTTGCTCAGCGGTCGCGGTCGACCACCATGTGGGCCAACGCGCGCAACGCAGCGGTGTCAGCCAGGCCGCTACGTTCGAGCGCGGCGAGCGCGTCGGCCAGCAGCTGGCGGGCCTGGGCGCGGGCGCCGTCGAGGCCGAGCAGCGACACGTAGGTGGGCTTGTCGGCCGCGGCGTCCTTGCCGGCGGTCTTGCCCAGGGTCTGCGAGTCGGCCGTGACGTCGAGAATGTCGTCGACCACCTGGAATGCGAGGCCGATGGCCGCGCCGTAGTCGCGCAGCGCGGCCAGCGCCGTAGCACTCACCGTGCCGCAGGCGGCGCCCATCTCGACGCTGCCCTGCAGCAGCGCGCCGGTCTTCAGGCGGTGCATTTCGCGCAGTTGCGCTTCGTTCAACGCGACGCCGACGCTGGCCAGGTCGATGGCCTGGCCGCCGGCCATGCCCTGGCTGCCGGCGGCGCGCGCGAGCAGGCGGCACAGCTGGGCCTGGGTGGCGGCGGGAATCTCGTCACCCTCGGGTGTCAGCAGCTCGAAGGCCAGGGCCTGCAGCGCGTCGCCGGCCAGCAGGGCGTCGGCCTCGCCGAACTTCACGTGCACCGTGGGCTTGCCGCGGCGCAGCACGTCGTTGTCCATGCACGGCAGGTCGTCGTGCACCAGCGAATAGGCGTGGATCAGCTCGGTGGCGCAGGCCGCGCGCAGGGCGGCAGCCTGGTTGCCGCCGACGGCCTCGCTGGCGGCCAGCACCAGCAGGGGCCGCAGTCGCTTGCCGCCGTCGAGCACGGCATAGCGCATGGCGTCGCCCAGGAGCACCGGGGCATCGACGCCGACCCAGCGCGACAGCGCCGATTCGACGTTCGCCAGGTGAGGCTCGCTCCAGCCGGCGAGCGTGCGGGCGTCCCAGTGGCCGGAATTCAGCGTGGCGGCGCTCATTCAGGCGTCCAGACCTTGAGGCTGCCCGAATCGAGCACCTTGATCTGGTCTTCGACCGCCTGCAGCTTGTCGCGGCAGAAGGCGAGCAGCGCCGCGCCGCGCTGGTAGCTCACGAGCAACTGGTCCAGGGGCAACTGGCCCGATTCGAGTTCCGCAACCAATTGCTCCAGTTCCTGAAGCCCGGCTTCGTAACTGGCAGGCAGCGGACCCGTGTCGGGCGTTGCCGCCGGGCTGGACGAGGAAGGAGGGGGCACCTTGGGCATGCAAGCGAAACGTGGGTGAAACGGGGCATTTTAGGACCGGGACCGGAACAAATGGCGGGCGGGCCGCCCCCCTGCCCTCGCGGAGGCTGATCGCACATTGCGAAACGGCGCGGGAAGCCCCGGGGGCCGAAAAAATGGCCCCGGGTACAATGCGAACTTCTCTCGTTGACGACGTTCAACACTGCTCCGGGCCGCCGAATCCTCATGGCGGCGCCTTCCGTTCTTTTCTTCCTTTTCTCCCTGTGGGGAGCTTGGTCAGGTCCTCCATGTCTGATTTAAGTCTTCAACTGCAGCAGGCCGCGAGCCAACTTCCAGTTTCCGCGTATTTCGACGAGGCGCTCTATGCCCGCGAAATGCAGAACCTTTTCTCGCGAGGGCCCCGCTATGTCGGCCATCGCCTGGCCGTGCCCGAAATGGGCGACTTCCACACCCTGCCCCAGGAGCACCAGGGCCGTGCGCTCGTCCACACGCCCAAGGGCGTGGAGCTGATCTCCAACGTCTGCCGCCACCGCCAGGCCCTGATCCTGCAGGGCCGCGGCCAGCTCGAGAGCCAGTCGGGCGGCAACATCGTCTGCCCGCTGCACCGCTGGACCTACGCCGCGAGCGACCCGCGCACCACCGGCACGCTGATCGGCGCCCCCCACTTCGAGCAGGACCCCTGCCTGAACCTGCACAACTATCCGCTTACCGAATGGAACGGCCTTCTGTTCGAGAAGAACGTCGACGGCTCCGGCCCCGACGTGGCGGCCGACATGGCGGGCCTCGGCCCGCAGGCTGACCTGGATTTCAGCGGCTACGCGCTCGACCGCGTGGAGCTGCACGAGTGCAACTACAACTGGAAGACCTTCATCGAGGTCTACCTCGAGGACTACCACGTCGGCCCGTTCCACCCGGGCCTGGGCAGCTTCGTCACCTGCGACGACCTGCGCTGGGAGTTCAAGCCCCGCTATTCGGTGCAGACGGTGGGCGTGGCCAACCGCCTGGGCCGCGCGGGCAGCCCGGTCTACCAGAAGTGGCAGGAGCAGCTGCTCAAGTACCGCGAGGGCAAGCCGCCGAAGTACGGCGCCATCTGGCTGACCTACTACCCGCACGTGATGGTCGAGTGGTATCCGCACGTGCTCACGGTGTCGACCCTGCACCCCGTGAGCCCGACGAAGACGCTCAACATGGTCGAGTTCTTCTACCCCGAGGAAATCGTCGCCTTCGAGCGCGAGTTCGTCGAGGCCCAGCAGGCCGCCTACATGGAAACCTGCGTGGAAGACGACGAGATCGCCGAGCGCATGGATGCCGGCCGCCGCGCGCTGATGCTGCGCGGCGACAACGAGACCGGCCCGTACCAGAGCCCGATGGAAGACGGCATGCAGCAGTTCCACGAGTGGTACAGAGCTGCCATGCAGCAACCGGCCTGAACCCGAGCCCCTTTCCGCCCCGCATTTGCCGGGGCTTTCTTTTTTCTTGATCCGGATTCGAAACGATGCAAGCGCTGTGGATGGTGCTGGGGGCCTTCCTGTTCGCCACGATGAGCGTGGTCGTGAAAGTCGCCTCGGCGTGGTTCAACAGCGGCGAGATGGTGCTCGGGCGCGGCCTGATCGGCATCGTCTTCCTCTGGCTCCTGGCGCGCAACCGCGGCGTGCCGCTGGCCACGAAGTACCCGGGCATGCATGCCTGGCGCAGCACCATCGGCGTGGTGTCGCTCGGCGCGTGGTTCTATGCCATCGCCCACATGCCGCTGGCCACGGCCGTCACGCTCAACTACATGAGCAGCGTGTGGGTCGCGGCCTTCCTGGTCGGCGGCGCGCTGCTGGCCTGGGTGCCGGTGCCCGGGCGCGACGGCCGCGTGGAGCGCCCGCCGCTGCAGGGCACGCTGGCGATGACGGTGCTCGCGGGCTTCGTGGGCGTGGTGCTCATGCTCAAGCCCACCGTCAACGGCAATGAAGGCTTCGCGGGGCTGCTGGGCCTGCTGTCGGGCCTGACGGCCGCCTTCGCCTACATGCAGGTGGTGGCGCTGTCGCGCATCGGCGAGCCCGAGCTGCGCACCGTCTTCTACTTCGCGGTCGGCTCTGCCGTGGCCGGCGGCATCGCCACGGCATTCACCGGGTTTTCGGGCGGCGGCTCCTGGACGTGGCAGCATGCGCTATGGCTGCTGCCCATCGGCCTGCTCGCGGCGCTCGGACAGCTCTGCATGACCCGCGCCTACGCCACCGCCAAGACGCAGGCCGGCACGCTGGTGGTCGCCAACCTGCAGTATTCGGGCATCGTGTTCGCGGCGTTCTACGGCGTGGTGCTGTTCGACGACCGCATCGACTCCGCCGGCTGGGCCGGCATGGCCCTTATCATCGCCAGCGGCATTGCTGCAACCGTGTTGCGACAGCGGGCGGTGCCCAAGGCGCCGGCCGAGGAACACTGAAGCACGCAACTGCATTTCCAGATCTCGAGACTTCGAAGGAGCAAGCGCCATGTACACCACCCTCATCTCCGTCGAACAACTCCGGCAGCTGCAGGCCGGCGGCAAGCCCTTCATGGTGTTCGACTGCAGCTTCGACCTCATGAAGCCCGAAGCCGGTGCGCAGCAGTACGAGGCCGCGCACATTCCGGGCGCGCTCTACGCCAACCTCGACACCGACCTCAGCGCGAAGCACGGCGCTCCCGGAGCCCACGGCGAAGTGGTCGTGGCAACCGAGGAAGGTCCTCCCGCCTCGGGCGGGCGCCACCCGCTGCCCAGCCGCGAGAAGTTCGCGGCGTGGCTCTCCAGCGTCGGCTTCGCCAACGAGATGCAGGCCGTGGTCTACGACCGCAACGGCGCCAACTACTGCGGCCGCCTGTGGTGGATGCTCAAGTGGATGGGCCACGACGCCGTGGCCGTGCTCGACGGCGGACTGCAGGCCTGGCAGGCCGCGGGCGGCGAAGTCACGAGCCGCGAGGAGCCCGCGCGCTTCCAGTCGAACTTCGTCGCAGGCGAGCCGATTGCAAGGCTCGTCACCACCGACACGGTGGTGCGCCGGCTGGGTCAGCCTGACCAGAACCTGATCGACGCACGTGCCGGTGCACGTTACCGCGGCGAGGTGGAACCTCTGGACCCGATCGCCGGTCACATCCCCGGGGCCCTGAACCGGCCTTTCGCCGAGAACCTCGGCCCCGACGGCAAGTTCAAGCCGGCATCGCAATTGCGTGCCGAGTTCGAAGCGCTGCTCGCGGGACGCGACGCGGCGACCGTCGTCCACCAGTGCGGCAGCGGCGTGAGCGCCGTGCCGAATCTGCTTGCCATGCAGATCGCGGGATTCGGGACGACCGCGCTCTATGCCGGCAGCTGGAGCGAATGGAGCAATACGCCGGGGCTGCCGACCCGGCAAGGCGCTGAACCATGAAGCACATCCGACTCCGACGTACCACCGGTCTCGCAATCGCAGCCGCCGCGATGTTCGCGGCCGCCCCGTTCCTCACCGCCCAGGCCCAGCAGCAGCACGCACACGTGCACGGCCAGCTCAAGCTCGACGTGGCCGTCGACGGCCCCACGGTGGTGATCGACATGGAATCCCCGCTCGACAACATCGTCGGCTTCGAGCGCGCCCCCAAGACCGACGCCGAGAAGAAGATCGTGGAAGACGCCGTCGCCCAGCTGCGCGCGGCCGACAAGCTCTTCATCGTCGACCCGGCCGCCAACTGCAAGCTGGGGCCGGTCGACCTGCGCTCCGGCGCGCTGGGCCTGGGCAACCCAGATCCCAGCGAGCCCGTCGGCCATGCCGACCTCGACGCAACCTTCTCCTTCAACTGCACCAACGCGGCCGCCGCGAAGTTCATCGACCTGAACCTGTTCGGTGCATTCAAGGGCCTGCGCCAGATCGACTCGCAGATCGCCACCGCGCAGGGCCAGTTCAAGCGCCAGCTGAAGCGACCCGCCGGTGCGCAGGCGGCCCAGCCCGCACGCCTGAGCTGGGGCAAGTGACACCGTGAACGACCTTCCACAGGCCGAAACCTCGGCCTTGCGCGTCGTGCTCGCCGCCGAGGCTCTGCGCTTCAGCTGGCCGGCCGCCAAGGCGCCATGCATCGACATAGAGGCCTTTCGCATCACAGCCGGCGAATCGGTGTTCCTGCACGGCCCGAGCGGCTGCGGCAAGAGCACGCTGCTGTCGCTGCTGGCCGGCGTGCTGGTGGCCGACGAAGGCCGCGTCGCGCTGCTGGGCCACGACTGGTCGAAGCTCTCGGGCACCCAGCGCGACCGCAGCCGCGTGGCGCACGTGGGCTACATCTTCCAGCAGTTCAATCTTCTGCCTTACCTGAGCGTGATCGACAACGTGCTTCTGCCCTGCCGCTTCTCGCAGCGGCGCGAGGCCAACGCATCGCGCAGCGGCAGCTCGCGCGGCGAGGCCGAACACCTGCTCGACCAGATGGGCCTGGACCGCAACCTGTGGAAGCGCCAGGCGCTGCAGCTCTCGGTCGGCCAGCAGCAGCGCGTGGCCGCGGCGCGCGCGCTCATCGGCCAGCCCGAAGTGGTGATCGCCGACGAGCCCACCTCCGCGCTCGACGAAGACCGGCGCGAAGCCTTCCTCGACGTGCTGCTCACGGCCTGCGCCGAGCACCACAGCGCGCTCGTGTTCGTGAGCCACGACCAGCGCATCGCGCAGCGCTTCGCGCGGCACGTGCTGCTTCCCGAAATCAACCGCGCGGCCACCAGCGCCATGGCGGTGGACGCATGAAAGCACTCTTTTCCATTGCATGGCGCAGCGCCTGGAACCGGCGCTTCACGCTCGCGCTGACGGTGTTCTCGATCGCGCTCTCTACATTCCTGCTGCTCGGCGTCGAGCGCATCCGCACCGAGCTGCGCGAGAATTTCGCGTCGTCCGTCTCGGGCACCGACCTGATCGTCGGCGCGCGCACAGGCTCCACGCAGCTGCTGCTGTACTCGGTGTTCCGCATCGGCGCGGCCACCAACAACATCTCGTGGAAGAGCGTGCAGGCGCTGTCCGCGCATCCGGGCGTCGACTGGGTCGTGCCGCTGTCGCTGGGCGATTCGCATCGCGGCTTCGCTGTGCTCGCCACCTCCACCGACTACTTCACGCACTTCCGCTACGGCGACAGGCAGACGCTGAAGCTGCGCGAGGGCAAGCCCTTCAGCGAGCTGTTCGACGCGGTGGTCGGCGCCGAGGTGGCCGACAAGCTCGGCTATCACGTGGGCCAGAAGATCACGCTCGCGCACGGCAGCGGCGAGCTCAACGTGGCCGAGCACGCGGACAAGCCCTTCACCGTGGTCGGCGTGCTCGCGCGCACCGGCACGCCGGTCGACCGCACGGTGCACATCGGCCTCGCGGCGATGGAAGCCATCCATCTCGAATGGGTGGGCGGCGCACCGATGCCGGGCGTGCACATCCCGGCCGAGCAGGTGCGCAAGTTCGACCTCACGCCCAAGAACGTGACTGCCGTGCTGGTGGGCCTGAAGAACCGCGCCGCCGTGTTCGGCGTGCAGCGCTGGATCTCGACCTACACCGGCGAGCCGCTGATGGCCATCCTGCCCGGCGTGGCGCTCGATGAACTGTGGAGCGTGATCGGCATCGGCGAGAACGCGCTGCTGCTGATGTCGGCACTGGTCGCGCTGGTGAGCCTCGCAGGACTCGTGTCGGTGGTGATGGCCGGACTCAACGAACGCCGCCGCGAACTCGCGGTGCTGCGCGCCGTCGGTGCGGGCCTGCGCCATGTGCTGGCATTGCTCGCGCTCGAAGGCGCGCTGGTCACCGTGCTTGGCGTTGCGCTGGGCCTGGTGATGGCGGTGCTCGGCATCGCCCTGCTCTCGCCATGGCTGCAGTCGCAGTTCGGGCTGACACTGAGCCTCTCAGAACCTACACTGAACGAATGGCTGCTGATGGCAAGCCTGCTGGTCGCCGGATGGCTGGCGAGCCTCTTGCCCGGCATCCGCGCCTATCGCCTCTCCCTTGCAGACGGCCTCTCGCCGAGGATTTGAACCATGCCCTTCGCACAAGAAAAGACGTTGTCGACGTTGTCCACGAGCAAAGCTTTCACGCGGCTTTCAATGCTGCTCGCAGGCGCCGGCCTCGCCGCTGCCGCCTGGGCCGCCGAGCCCGCGCCCAAGGACACCACCGCCGCCAACCCGCTGGGCGGCAAGGCCGCACCTGCTGCCGCGGCCAAGGCCGCGCCGGGCCAGCCGCGCCAGATCACCTGGGAAGAACTGGTGCCCAAGGACTGGGACCCGGCCAAGGAGTTCAAGGGCATGGACCTGAGCGCGCTCGACGACGGCGATCCGCGCGCCAACGAGCTGCTCATGAAGATGCAGGAGGTGTCGAACAACGCGCCGACCAATCCGGCGATGAACGGCACCGAGATCAAGATCCCCGGCTTCATCGTGCCGCTGGAAGAAGCCAAGGGCGAGGTCACCGAGTTCCTGCTGGTGCCCTACTTCGGCGCCTGCATCCACACGCCGCCGCCGCCGGCCAACCAGATCCTGCACGTGGTGCCGCAGAAGGGAGCCAAGTTCCGCGCCATGGACACCGTGTGGGTCACCGGCAAGCTTCAGACCCTGCGCAACGATTCGATGATGGGCGTGAGCGGCTACCACGTGAGCGCCGCCACCGTCACCAAGTACACCGGCGGCTCGAAGTAGAAGACCTGGAAGGTCGCGGCCTCCGGGCCGTGTGGTTCTGCGCCGACAGGCTTGACGGCACGGAACCGACACAGACCGTTGCATCCGCGGCGCAGGCTCTGTCATCGCCTGCCGCCGCGCTCCGTTGAAGAAGTCCGGGCACGACGCCGGCGTCTTCATGGAAATCCAGATGACAAATCTCCCCACCGCCCCGCGGCTGTTGACGATCTCGCTGTGCATCGGCGCCCTCGTCCTCGCAGGCTGCGACAAGTCCCCCTCGAACACCCCCGCGGCCGTTGCTTCGGCGCAGGATCCGGCGACCACCATCCCCGCGCCCTCCGTGCCGCAGACGCAGCCGCCTGCCGCCGCCCCCGTACCGGCCGCCTACACGCCGCCCAGCGCCGACAAGCTCTACGAGATGGTCGCACCCATCGCGCTCTATCCCGACAAGCTGGTGGCGCAGATCCTGGCCGGCGCCACCTATCCCGACCAGATCACCGCGGCGCACGAATGGCTCGCGCAGAACCGCAACCTCAAGGCCGGCCCGCTGGCCGACGCGGCCAACCAGCAGCCCTGGGACCCGAGCGTGAAGTCGCTCACCGCGTTCCGCCCCGTCATCGACCAGATGGCCGGCAACATTCCGTGGACCCAGGCACTCGGGCAGGCCTACTACAACGACCCGGCCGACGTGATGAACGCGATCCAGGTCATGCGCCAGCGCGCCGCGAAGGCGGGCCGGCTCAAGAACAACGACAAGATGCGCGTGGTCACCGACGCGCCGCCTCCGAACTACGCGCCCGCCCCCGACCTGCAGCCCGTGTACGCGGGCCCGGCGGTGATCGAGCCGCCGCAGGAGTTCATCACCATCGAGCCGATGCAGCCCGACCTTGTGTACGTGCCTGCCTACGACCCGCAGGTGATCTACGGCGCGCCGCAGCCGGTGTATCCGGGCTATGCCTACGCGCCGCCTGTCCAGGTGGTGTCGCCGGGCTACAGCGGCGGCCAGGTGCTTGCCGCCGGCGCGCTCGCGTTCGGCGCGGGCGTGATCGTGGGCGCCGCGCTCGAGCGCCACGACTGGGGCTGGCATTCGTGGAACATGAACTGGGGTGCGCCGCGCTGGCGTGACCGCGACCGCGGCCCCGCGCCGGTGGCGCCGGCCTTCGCGCGGCCCGCGGTGGTCTACAACAACAGCACCTACGTCTCGCGCTCGACCACAGTGGTCAACAACGTGCGCAACGTCAATGTCTACAACAACAATGCCGGACCGCGCGGCGTGTTGCCGCCGGGAGCGCCGCCCAATTTCGCCGCGGGCCCGGGCGCCGCGCAACAGTTGCAGCAACAACAGCGGGCTCTCTTCGCCCAGCAGCAACAGGCCCAACAACAGGCGCAGCAGCAACAGCGCCTCCAGCAGCAGGCCGCGCTCGCGCAGCAGCAGCAACAACAGGCGCGTTCGCAGCAGCAAGCCCAGCAGCGGCAACAGGAACAGGTCCAGCGCCAGCAGGCAATGCAGCAACGCCAGGCGCAGGACCAGTCCCGCCAGCAACAACAGCAGGCAGCCCAGCAGGAGCAGGTGCGCCGCCAGCAACAGGCCCAGCAGCAAGCACAGCAACAGGCGCGCGATCAGCAGGCAAGGCAGGCGCGTGGCCTGATGCAGCCCCAGCAACAGCAGCAGCCGGGCCAGCAGGCACAGCTCGCACACCAGCGCCAGCAACAACAGGCCGCGCAGGAACAACAACGCCAGCAGCAGGCCCAGCTCGAACAATCACGCCGACAGCAGACGCAGCAGGACCAGATGCGTCGCCAGCAGCAGGCGGATCAGCAGGCGCGTGCGCAACAGCAAGCCCAGCGGCAACAGGAACAGATCCAGCGCCAGCAGGCCATGCAGCAACAACAGGCTCAGAACCAGGCCCGCCAGCAGCAACAGCAGATGGCCCAGCAGGAGCAGATGCGCCGTCAGCAGCAGGCGCAGCAACAGGCCCAGCAGCAGGCCGCGCGCGCGCAGCAACAACAGCAGATGCAGGCCATGCAGCAACAGCGCCAGCAGCAGATGCAGCAGCAACAGGCCCGCGCACAGCAGCAGGCGCAGCAACAGGCTCAACACCAGCAGCAGCAGGCCGAGCAACAGCAGCAACGCATGGCTGCCGCGGCCGCCGCACGGCAACAGCAACAACAGCACCAGCAGCGCCGGCCCGGCGACCCCAGGCAGCAGCAGCAATAGCGCGCCCGCGCTACCGCCCGGGCGGCGGCGCGCACCCTCAGCCTCAGTTCTTGCCGATCTCGGTCAGCAGGCGCGTGACGAGATAGATGCGCGGCACGATCGAGTCGACCTCGATGTACTCGTCGCGCGCGTGGTAGCCGAAACCCGCGAGGCCGAAGCTCTCGACCACCGTGGCCTTGCCCGAACGGCCCGCGTAGCCCGCGTCGGTGCCGCCGCCGGTCATCGGCGCCAGCGCGAGGTCGCGGTCGATTTCCTTGTAGATGGCCTGCGCCTTCTCGGCGAGAGCCCGGCCCTTGTCGCCCGCGATGAAGGCCGGGCGGCCCACCTCGACCTTCACCGTGGTCTCGGTGTCGGGAATCAGCTTGCCCGAGGCGATCTTCGCCTGCAGCGCCTCGGCGAGCTTCTTCTCGGCGCCGGGCTGCGTGATGCGGATGTCGCCCTGCGCCTGCGCCTTCTCGGTGATCTGGTTGAGCGGGCCGGTGGCGCGCGCCACGGTCCAGTTGAGCGTGGCGCCGGGGATGTCCTTGGCAAGGTCCTTGGTCTGCAGCATCTGGTACGACAGCTCGTACAGAGCGTTGCGGCCCAGTTCGGGCGCGGCGCCCGCGTGCGATGCGCGGCCCTTCACCTCGAGCGTGGCGGTGGCGATGCCGGCCGCGCCTAGCAGCAGCGACTCGCCCTTGACCACCGACTTCGCGGCCGTCGGCTCGAACGAGAGCACCGTGTCGTGCTGGTCGGCCGTGGTCGCGATCAGTTCGCCCGAGCCGACCGAGCCCACTTCCTCGTCGGGGTTCATCAGCACGGTGAGCGTGTCGTAGTCGCGCCAGCCGGCGTCGGCCAGGATCTTCACCGAGGCCAGCATGACCGCCAGGCCGCCCTTGTCGTCGGCGATGCCGGGGCCGTAGATGCGGTTGCCGTCGACCTTGTACGGCTGGCTGCCCAGGATGCCCGCCGCGTACACGGTGTCCATGTGGCCCTGCAGCATGATCTTTCGCTTGCCCGTGCCCTTGAGAGTGCCGATCACGATGTCGGCGCCCGCGCCGGCCGTGGCCTTGCGGCGCTCGGTCTTGAAGCCGGCGGCCTTCAGCCGGCCTTCCACCACGTCGGCCATCTTGAGCAGGCCGTCGACGTTGAGGCTGCCCGATTCGATCAGCACCATTTCCTTGAGGTTGTCGATCACCGCCGGCTGCGCCTTCTCGGCGGCGGCGAGCAGCTTCGCATCGGGCGCGGCGTGCGCACCGGCGGCGGCGCCGAGCGCGAGGCCGCAGGCCAGGGCCATGGAACGAAGCGGAAAGGAGGGCAAACGCAAGGTCATGGTGTTTTTCTCGGGAGTGGATGACGGCGCACAGCATAGCCAGGAGCCCCCGCATGACGAGCAAATCGGAGACACGCCGCGACCGCGGCTGGCTGCGAGGCTGTGAGACTGTCAGGTGCCGGGATTCAGTCCCGCCCCCGGTACTCAGTACTGTTCGAAGATGCGCTGGAGTTCCTTGGGGTCGTTGGTCCTGGTCAGCCCCAGCATCAGGAGGATCCGCGCCTTCTGCGTGGTGTGCATCATCGAGGTCACGAAGCCGGCTTCGGCGAACTGCCCGGTCGGCGTCACGATGCCGCTCACGGCGCGGGAACCGACGACGATGGCCACGCCTTTCTGCTGCGCGGCCTTCAGGCTCTGCATCGTGACGTCGGGCATGTTCGCATGGCCCACGCCCGCGTTGACGATGCCCTTGGCGCCGGCGGCCACGGCCGCGTCGACGAGCACGCCGTCGGAACCCAGCGTCGTGTAGTTGATGTCCACGCGCGGCAGCTTCTGCAGGCCGGACACGTCGAACTCGCTGTGCACCGTGTGCCGCTTCAGGGGCTGCGCGACGAAGAACGGCGTGGAGTTCTGCATGTACCCCAGGTCCCCGCCGTCCAGGCTCTTGAAGGTGGCGACGTTGGTCGTGTTGGTCTTGGTGACGCTGAACGCGCTGCTGATCACCTCGTTCATGCTCACCATCACGCCCTTGTCCCTGGCCGCGGGGCTCGCGGCCAGCGCCACCGCGTTGACCAGGTTCAGCGGGCCGTCCGCGCTCATGCCGGTGCTCGGACGCATGGAGCCCACCAGCACGACGGGCTTCGCGCTCTTGACGACCAGGTTGAGGAAGTAGGCGGTTTCCTCGAGCGTGTCGGTGCCGTGGGTGATCACGATGCCGTCCACGTTCTTCGACGCGAGTATTTCGTTGGTGCGCTTTGCCAGCGTGAGCCAGTTGTCGATGCCCAGCTTGGAGCTGCCGACATTGAAGATCTGCTCGCCCGTGATGTTGGCGAACTTCTCGATCTCGGGCACGGCGGCCACCAGTGCCTCGATGCCCACGGGCTTGAGCCCCTTGCTCAGCCCGTAGTCCGTGAGCGCCAGGCTGTCCGCGCCCCGGCTGGCGATGGTGCCGCCCGTGGCCAGGATCACCACGTTGGGCTTGGCCGGTGTCTGCGTCTGCGTTTGCGCGGTGGCTTGCCCGGCGCCTCCGAGGAGGCCGATGGCTGCCAGAAACGTCAAGGCGATTTTCTTGGGGTTCATGATTCGACGGTTTTGAAGGAAGGAGGAAGAGAAAGCCCGGATCAGTGCCGTTCGAGCACCCTGCCCGGCCGCAGGCCGGTGGCGCGCTGTCCGTCCCAGACCCGTTGCCCGTTGACCCAGACGCCCTCGATGCCGCGGCTGGCCTGGACGGGGTTGTCGAAGGTCGCGAGGTCCGTCACGCGCTGCGGATCGAAGACCACCAGGTCGGCACGCAGGCCGGGTTGCAGCAGGCCCCTGTCGCGCAAGCCGTAGTTGGCCGCGGCCAGGCCGGTCATCTTGTGGACGGCTGCTTCCAGCGTCAGCAGGCCCTTGTCGCGAACCAGCCGCGACAGCACCCGCGTGAAGGTGCCCCACTGGCGAGGATGCGGATGCGGGTCGAAGGGCAGCCCGTCGGAGCCGACCATGGTGCGCGGGTGCGCCAGGATGCGCTCGACGTCGCGCTCGTCCATCAGGAAGTAGATGGCGCCGGCGGGGGCGAGCCGCTGCAGCATCGCGTCGTCGTCCAGGCCCCATTCGTGCTGGAGCTCCGCGAAGTCGCGGCCCTGGGCCGAGGGATCGCCCTTGGACCAGGCGATGAGCGTGCGGCGCGCCAGCCGTACGCGGTCGAGCCGCAGCATGGTCGAGGTGGCCGGATAGGGATGGCAATCGAGGCAGACCGGCTGCATCGCGCCGGCCTCCTCGATCCGCGCAAGGGTCTGCACCGACCGGCCATGGTTGCGTTCGCCGGCCAGCTTGTGGTGCGAGAACACGACGCGTGCCGCGAGCGAGCGCCCGATCTCCAGGGCTTCCTCGATCGCTTCGTCGATCCGGTCGGATTCGTCGCGCAGATGGACCGCATAGATCATCCCTCCCCGGCCTCGCATCGTCTCGCCGATGTCGATGATTTCCTGGGTGGTGGCGTGCTGCGCGGGCGGATAGAAAGTGCCGGTGGACATTCCGAACGCACCCGCATCCAGCGCTTCGGCCAGCAGCCGACGCATGCCGGCGCATTCTTCCGGGGTCGCGGGCCGCTGCAGGTCGTTCATCGTGCTCACGCGCAGGCTGGCGTGCCCCACGAGGGGAATAACGTTGACCGCCGCGGGAGCCGCCCGCAGGGCGTCCATCCAGGCAGAGAAGGTCGGGTAGCGGAACAGCTCGGGCGGCCCGAGCAGGTCCAGCGGCTGCGGCAGCGGGCAGCCCGGCGGCACGGGCGCCAGGCTCACGCCGCAGTTGCCGGTCACCACGGTGGTCACGCCCTGGGAGACCTTGGGCACCATGTCCGGGTGGGCCAGCAGGTAGCCGTCGTCGTGCGTGTGCGAGTCGATGAAGCCGGGCGCCACGGCCAGTCCGTCGAGCTCGATGCTCTCGGCGCCGGCGACTTCGGCATCAGGCGCCAGGATGGCCGCGATGGTGTCGCCCTCGAGCAGCACGTTCGCACGGCGCGGCGGTGCGCCGCTGCCGTCGATCACCGTGCCGCCACGCAGCAGCAGCAACGGCCGCGATGGGGTCGAGAGGCCCGCCATCAGTCGAGCTTCTCGATGCGGTTGCGCTCGATCAGCTCGCCCCAGCGCCTGGTCTCGCGGTCGATGGTGCGCTGGAAGTCGGCGGGCGTGCCGCCGGCCGGCACGGCGCCCAGCTTGGCGAGGCCCTCGCGCACGCTGGGGGTGGCCAGCGCCGCGTTGATCGCGGCATTGAGCTTCTCGATCACCTCGCGCGGCGTGCCGCGCGGCGCGACCACGCCGCCCCAGGCCACGGTCTCGTAGCCCTTGATGCCCGCTTCGTCCAGCGTGGGCACGCTCGGCAGCAGGGAGATCCGCCTGGCGCTGCTCACCGCGAGCGCGCGCACCTTGCCGGATGCGACCAGCGGGCCGACCTCGGAGGAGTTGGCGAACAGGTAGTCGATGCGCCCGCCCATCAGGTCCTGCAGCGCAGCCGGGCCGCCGTTGTACGGCACGAAGAGCACGTCGATGCCGGCCATGCTGCGGAACAGCTCGCCGCCCATGTGGCCGGTGGTCCCGATCCCGGGTGCGCCGAAGGACAGCTTGCCCGGTTGCTTGCGCGCCGCAGCCACCAGCCCGGACACGTCCTGGATGGGCGAGTCCTTGGGCACGATCAGCACGTTGTAGAGGTCGAACGCCTGGGCCACCGGAACCAGGTCGCGCTCCACGTCGTAGGGCAGTTTCCTGAAGAGCGTCCGGTTGACCGCCAGCGTGTTGACGTTGCCGTAGCCGATCGTGTAGCCGTCGGCCGGCTTGCTCTTGATCTGCATGATGCCGATGTTGCCTGCCGCGCCGGGACGGTTCTCGATGACGACCGGCACGCCGAGCGATTTCGAGACCTCGTTGGTCACCAGCCGCGAGAGCACGTCGGGCGAGCCGCCGGCCGCCGAGGGCACGACGAAGGTGATGGGCCGGTCGGGCCATGCGGCCCACGTCGGGGCCGAAGTTGCCAGCAGGCCGAAGGCGGCGGCCAGCGCGGCCATCGGGCGGGAGAACTTGCAAAGAGTCATCGGAAGGAGTTCTTTCTTGGAAGTGGATGGAAATGCGCGGGCGCGGATCCCGGCTGCGGCGGCTTCAGTTCTTCTGGCGGCAGTGCGCGATCGCCGCGAGCGCCAGGGCATCGATGGAGTCCGTGAGCACGCAATCGAACTCGCCGCGCCTGTCGTGCGGAACCGCCAGCGGCAGCTCGGTGCAGCCGAGCACCACGGCCTTCGCACCGCGCGCCACCAATGCCCGGATGCCGCCGGCGGCCGGCTCCCACGCGGCATCGAGACGGCCGGCCTTCACCGCGGCGATGGACGCCACGCAGTGGCGCCGCACTTCGTCGGGTTCGGGAACGATCGCCTCGTACCCCGCCTGCTGCAGCGTCCGCTGGTAGAGCCCGAGCGCCAGCGTGGCCGGCGTGCCGAGAACGCCCACCGTGCCCCGCAGGATTCCGTGGCGTCGCAGGTTCTGCACCACCGCCTCGGCGATGTTCAGCACCGGCAGCCGGGTCGTTTCCTTCAGGTCGTCGAACCAGAGGTGCGCGGTGTTGCAGGGCACGGCGATGCAGCCGGCGCCGGCCGCTTCCAGCAGGCGGATGCCGCGCTGCATGGCCGGCAGCGGGCTCTCGCCGCCCTGAAGCATGGCGCTCGAGCGATCGGGAATGCGCGGGTCGTTGCACAGGATCGTGGGAATGTGGTCCTGGTCGACCGCCGCTTCGGTCAGCTGCACCATCCGCAGCGCGAAGGTCGCGCCGGCCAGCGGGCCCATGCCGCCCAGGATGCCCAGCGCCCTCGGCGCGGATGCGGGCAGCCCGCTCATGGCAGCGGATCTCCGGCGCCGGTGCGCTCGACGATCAGGCGGTAGTGCTCGGGGCGGCGGTGCTTGGCGAAGTTGAAGACGTGCTCGCGGAAGTGCGCGCCCAATGCCAGGTCGGCGCGCACGCAGATCACCTCGTCCTCCTCGCTCACCGTCCGAGCGACGATCTCGCCGGTCGGCGCCACGATCACGGAGCTTCCGATCATGTGGTGCCCGTCCTCCGAGCCGCACTTGGCGGCCGCGGCCACCCAGATGCCGTTCTGGTAAGCGTTGGCCTGAAGCGATATCAGGTGGGTGGTGGTGCGCAGGTGCGTCGGTTCGTTCCAGTGGATGTTGAGCGAGGGCGTGTTGTAGCCGAGCACCACGACCTCGGCGCCCTGCAGCGCCATCACGCGGTAGGTCTCGGGCCAGCGGCGGTCGTTGCACAGGCACATGCCCATGCGCACGCCGTCGGTGTCGAAGGCGCGGAAGCCCAGGTCGCCGACCTCGAAGAACTTCTTTTCAAGATGCTGGAAGGGAGCCTCGGGCTTGTGCTCCGAATGGCCCGGCAGGTGGATCTTGCGGTAGCGCCCAGCGATGTTGCCGTCGCGCCCCACGATCACCGCCGAATTGAAGCCGCGCCCGTCCTCGGTGAGCTCCGCGTAGCCGAGATAGAAGCCCACGCCGAGCCTGCGGGCCTCGTCGAACAGCGGCTGCGTCACCGGGCCCGGCATGCTGCGCTCGAAGAAGCGCTCGTGGGCGTCTTCCTCGGTCATCCAGTAGCGCGGGAAGAAGGTGGTGAGCGCGAGCTCGGGGAAGGTCACGAACTCCGCGCCGCGGCTGTGGGCCTGGCGCAGCATGTCCACCAGGCGGACCACCACGGACTGCCGGCTGTCGGACAGGTGGACCGGGCCCATCTGGGCGACGGCGAGGCCGAGAAAACGAGGGGGAGAGCCTGGGCGCGATGTCATTTGAACCTTCTTCGTTGCTACCGTGTTGCCGGTGCAATCGATTATTCGAAGCGGTTCGCGCGACGTCGAATGCCGATTTGTCGCTTGGGTTTAACAGCGTGCTAAAGGCCTGCCTTGCGATGGTGCGCACGCGCGGGCCTGCACCGGCGCAGGGCACGGAAAGCCGCGCGAAGTGGTGCCCGGGCGGCGGGCGCCCTGGGGTTCAGCGCAGAATCTCGTCGTCGTCCGCGAGCGGCAAGGCCAGCCCGCGCTGCAGCAGGACGCTGTGCAGCGCACGCAGCAGCGCCTGGGCCGCGGTCGACAGCGGCTCGGTCTGCAGGTACACCAGGTCGGCCACGATCGGAAGCGCGTCGCGCACCGGTATCGCCATGAAATGCGACCCCAGCCAGCCCTGCAGGGAATACTCGTCCACCAGCGCGATGCCCGCGCCGGCATGCACCAGCGAGCAGGCGTACTGGGGCGAGGTGACTTCCACGCTGATGCGCGGCGCGGCATCGCGGGTCGCGAACATCTGGTCGATGCGCAGGCCCAGCGGCGAGCCGTGCGGATAGCCGATGAACTCGTGGGGCAGCAGCTCGTCCAGGCCGACTTCCTCGTATCCGGCCAGCGGGTGGTTGCGCGGGCAGATGCACATCAGGCGGCTGCTCGCCAGCGGCTTGGTGGCGAGGTTCGGATGGTCGACCGGAAAGGTGGAAATGCCCAGGTCGGCCCGCTGCTGCAGGATGCGTTCCTTCAAGGCCTCGTGCGTGAGGCAATGGAAATGAACCTGCACGTCGGGCATCGCGTTGCGCAGCTGCGCGATGGCCAGCGGCACCAGCGTCTGCCCGATGCTGGGGCTCGAGAGGATGCTCAGCAGGCTGCGCCGCCGCAGCGCGAGCTCGTGCGAAAGGCTGCCGATGCGCTGCACGCCCCCGTAGACCTGCTCGACTTCCAGGTACAGGCGCCGCGCCTCTGCAGTCGCATGCAGGCGTCCCTTCACCCGTTCGAACAGCAGGAAGCCCAGCCGGGTCTCGGTATGAGAGAGCAGCCGGCTGACGGCAGGAATGGAAACGTGGAGCAGCCGTGCGGCACCGCTGACGGAGCCGGTGATCATCACCGCACGGAATACCTCGATCTGTCGCAGGTTCATGCCTGATTTTCCGATATCGGCCCGCCGGGGGGCCAGCGGGTCCCCGCTGATGTCCCGCCCGCTTTCTGGAGACAATGGACCGATGCAAACCGGGCATGAGGGGATCGCAATGTCAGCCGACGACTGGTGGAAGCATGGAATCGTCTATCAGGTCTACCCGCGTTCGTTCCAGGACAGCGACGGCGACGGCATCGGCGACCTGGACGGCATCCGCGAGCGGCTGGATCATCTGGTCTCGCTCGGCGTCGATGCCGTCTGGATCTCGCCGATCTACCCGTCGCCGATGGCCGACTTCGGCTACGACATCTCCGACTACTGCGACATCGATCCGCGCTTCGGCACGCTCGATAGCTTCGATGCGCTGGTGCGGGAGGCCCACGCGAGGGGGCTCAGGCTCATCCTGGACTTCGTACCCAACCACACGTCGGACCGCCATCCGTGGTTCGCGCAGAGTCGCAGCTCGCGCGGCGATCCGCGGCGCGACTGGTACATCTGGCGCGACCCGGCGCCGGACGGCGGACCGCCCAACAACTGGCTCGGCAACTTCGGCGGCCCGGCCTGGACCTTCGATGCGGCCACCGGCCAGTACTACGCCCATTCGTTCCTGAAGGAGCAGCCCGACCTCAACTGGCGCAACCCCGAGGTGCGCGCCGCGATGTACGAAGTGCTGCGCTTCTGGCTCCGGCGCGGCGTCGACGGGTTCCGCGTCGACGTGCTCTCGCAGATCGTCAAGGACGCACAGTTCCGCGACAACCCGCCGAACCCGGACTTCGTCGAGGGCCAGGACCCGTTTCTGCGCCTGACGATGCTCTACAACACCGACCTGCCGGAGGTGCAACCGATCGTGGCGGAGATGCGCCGCGTGGTCGACGAGTTCAGCGACGCCCGCTCGTCGCGCGTGCTGATCGGCGAGCTCTATCTGCCGCTCGACCGGCTGGTCGCCTACTACGGCCTCGATGCGGAAGGTTTGCAGCTGCCCTTCAACTTCCAGCTGATCTCGACCGAGTGGCAGGCGGCGCACATCGGCCGCTTCGTGCGCGACTACGAAGCCGCCCTGCCCCCCGGCGCCCAGCCGAACTGGGTGCTGGGCAATCACGACAAGTCCCGCATTGCGAGCCGCGCCAGACCACGGCTGGCCCGGCTCGCGGCCATGCTGCTGCTCACGCTGCGCGGCACGCCGACGCTCTACTACGGCGACGAGATCGGCATGACGGACGTCCCCATCCCCGCCGACGAAGTCCAGGACCCGTTCGAGAAGAACAAGCCCGGCATGGGCCTCGGGCGCGACCCGGTGAGAACGCCCATGCAGTGGAGCGCCGCGGAACATGCGGGCTTCACGACCGGTACGCCGTGGCTGCGCCTGGCGGCCGACTGGCCCACGCACAACGTCGAGGCCCAGTCGCATGACCCGCGCTCCATGCTGACGTTCTACAGGCGCCTCATCGCGCTGCGCCGCGCGCAGCCTGCGCTGCACCGGGGCACCTATGAAGCGCTCGAGGCCGGAGACGAGCTGCTCGCCTATGCGCGCGACAGCGAAGGACAGCGGCTGGTGGTGATACTGAACTTCGGCACCACCCCGGCGCCGATGCCACAGACGCTGATGCCGCACATGCCGCGCCAGCCGGTCGTGCTGGCATCGACCGACCCCGAACGCGCCGAATCGATCGAAGGCCCCCTGGTGCTGGCACCCGGCGAAGGCATCGTGATCGGCAAGGGTCCGGCGACGCGCTGACGAATCAGGACTTGGCGGCCTGGATCTCGACGTAGCTGCGCGCATGCCAGCGCACGCGCACGGGCCACTTCGCGTCGGCGATGGTTTCGGAGTTCACGTCCTTGCCGCTGCCGTAGTTGACCTGCCGGTCGGGGCGCCTGTTGAGGCTGACCAGCAGCACGATGCGGCTGCCCGCCGCGAGCCTGGAAGCCGTCACGCGCTCGGTGGTGAACGCAAGCAGCTGACGCTCGCCGGCCCGAAGGAGCCGCCGGCGCACGCGATGGCCGGCGTAGCTGGCGCGGAAGTCGTAGGGGTCGAACAGCAGCTGGTACTCGCCGCTCGCCGTCTGCTCGTACAGCGAGACGTTGAAGTCCATGTCCTGCCGCGAGGGCGTGATGTCGAACACGCCGCGCAGGCTGCCGGCGATCTCGGTGTCTTCCGGCAGCGGGTCGCTGACGAAGCTGATGCTGTTGCGCGCCGGCAGCTGGCTCGCGCGCAGTGCGTCCGGCCACGGGATGCGCGCGTCGCGTCGATCGGCCAGGTCGACCGAGAGCCGCGCGTTGCCGCCGCCCTCGGACGGCGACGGCAGCAGGCCGTGCGGCTCGTCTCGCCCCCGGGTGTCGAGATAGAAACGCAGCCGGGTGCGCTCCGGCGCCTCAAGCACCGGCGCATGGCGCCACCGGTCCGCGCCCATCACCTGGTAGTTGACGCGGTCCAGCAGCAGCGAGGGCTTGTCCGCGCCCTTCAGGACGTGGTCGAGCCACTGGTAGCGCAGCTCGGGCAGGTCGACGCGCGCGACCGGGTCCAGCGTGTAGCCGCGCAGCGCCGGCACCGTGCCGCGCCGGATCGAGATCGCGTCGTAGGGGCCGAGCAGCAGCGTGGTGTCGGCCTGCGGCCGGTTGCGGCGATGCTCGTTGTGGAAGTAGAGCGCGCCGGCGTCGGCGCCGAAGTAGCCGGCGAAGCTCAGCACCGGGATGTCGATGCGCGCGAACTGCTCCGCCGACGGCAGGAACTTCTGCCAGTAGCGGTCGTGGCTCGGGTGCGTCAGCCAGGTCCGGACGAGCCTGCTGCGCTTGCCCAGCAGGACGCGGTCTATGTCCCAGTAGGGGCGATTGCCGCGGTGCCAGCGCGCGTCGAGGGCCTGCCAGATCGCATCGGGGCCCGCATCGGCGTCGGCGCCGGCAGCGGCCGGCAGGGGTTCGGCAGCTGCGTGCTCCTGCGCCCAGCGGACCATCGCGTTGCGGAAGATCTGCCCCGCCATCGGGAAGTCGATGCCCGGCGCCATCGGCGCGATGGTGGCAATGGCCTTGAGCGCCGCCGGTCTCCTGCGCGCGGCAGCCCAGGCGGCGTAGCCGGAGTAGCCGTCGCCGAGCATGGCGACGCGGCCGTCGCTCCACTCCTGCCGGGCGATCCAGTCGATGACGGCGGCGGCGTCCTCGCCGTCGCGAACGAACGGCCACGCGGCGCCCTTGCCGTCGGGCGTGCGCCCGCGCACGTACGCCGTGATGCCGACATAGCCCTTGGCGGCGCTCAGGCGCGCGTCGTCCTCGGCCGGGTCGAGCGTGAAGCGCAGCAGCGCCGGCAGGGCCGTGTCCGCGCGGCCGGGCCGAACCAGGCTGGCATGGATGACGCCGCCGCGCACCGGAATCCTGAGGTCGGCCTCCGCCACGTAGCGGCCGCGGTTTTCCGCCGCGAACAATTCGGGCAGCAGCGCACTGAAGCTGCGGCGCGAATCGTAGGAAAGCCAGGTCCGCACGAGCGCCAGGGCGTCGGCCTCCGGGAGGCTGCCCTTCGCGCGCCAGAGGTCGAAGGCCCGGCGCAGTTGCTCCCTGTAGGTCGCCAGCGGGGTTTCGAGCCGGGTCATGATGGCCTGGGCCTGCGCGTTGTCCAGCGGCGACACCAGCTCACGGAACGAGCGCGCGTAGGCCTCGGCGAAACCGACGCGCCCCTCCGCCTCGAGCATGCGCGCGTTCGAATAGATGCCGTCGAGGATCGCCCGCTCGACCAGGCCGTCGAAGGGCTTGCCCTTGCGGCGCTCGCGCAGGGAGCGACTGCTGTCCTGCGCCGCGCGGTAGGCACCGCTGACGATCTGCAGGGCCGTCACGTTGGCCAGGAAGGCATCCTTGTCCGCGTCCTGGTACACCGGCAGGATGCGCTCGGCCAGGTCCCGCATCAGGCCCTCGGCGGCGGCATCGTCCGGGTCGCGCGGCGGCCGGAAGCCGAAGTCCGCCGCCCTGGACCAGGTGGGCCAGGCGGGCAGCGCGAGAACCACCCGCATGAGGGCGCGGCGCGCGCGGCTGACGGTCGACACGGGGCGTCTCATGGTCGCTGCTCCTCGGGAACTGCGTGCGGCGCCTTGACCAGATGAACCACCTGCGTGAACAGCCGGTCGTGCGCCCCGCCGGCCGAGCCGATGTGAATGATGCCCGTGCGCGTGAGCTTGCCAAGTGCGCTGACGATGAGTTCGAGCGTGTCGTCGTCGAACGCGCCGAAGGCTTCGTCCATCACCAGCCAGGGCGGTGCCTGCAGCACCACGCGGGCGAAGCCCAGCCGCAGCTGCTCGTCCATGCTGAGCTCGCTTTCCCAGCGGGCCGTCCTGTCCAGCAGCGGCTCCAGGCGCTGCAAGCCCACGCTCTCCAGGGCGGCCACCATCGCTTCTCTCGGGTAGGTCGTCGGCTCCATCGCATACGACAGCACTTCGGCCAGCGTGCCGCGCGGAATGTAGGGCGTGCCGCGCGGCATGTAGTGGATCGTCTCGCCGTCGGGCCGGCGCACCGTTCCCGAGCCCCAGGGCCACAGGCCCGCGATCGCCCGGAACAGCAGGGTCTTCTCGGTGCCCGGCGTGCCCAGGATCAGGGCGCACTGGCCGCGCTGCACGACGAGCGCCGGAACGTCCAGCCGGTCGTGGCCGCTCCAGGAACGGACCTCGAGCGCTTTCATCGCGAGCGTCCCGGCGTCGCCCTCCTCGTAGGCGACGCGGCTGCCGCCGGCCTGCGCCTCCAGGTCGTCGGACGCCAGCATCCGGCGCAGGTCGGTCACGCGCAGCAGCGTGGCGCGCCAGTCGGCAATGATGCTGAAGTTGTCGACGAACCAGCGCAGCGACGACTGCGCCTGCGTGAAGGCCGCGGCGGCCATCATCAGGCCGCCGAACGAAACCTTGCCCGAGAAGTAAAGCGGCGCGGCCACCAGCGTCGGCGCGATGACGGTGACCCAGCCGAAGCCCGCGGTGGCCCAGGTCAGGTTGGTCAGCCCCAGCACCACCCGCGACGTGGCGCGCAGCACGTCGCCGAAATGCACGGCGACGCGACGCTTCTCGTCGGTTTCGCCGCCGGCCAGGGAGATGCCGTCGAGGTGCTCGTTGATGCGCGTCAGCGAAAAGCGCAGCTCGCCCTCGCGGGCGTAGCGCTCGGCGTTGCGCGAGATCAGGCCGTTGCCGACCCAGTAGGTGACCAGCGAGCCGGCGACCGCATAGGCGATCGCCGCCCACAGCATGAAGCCCGGCAGCACATGGTCCTGGCCATTGAAGAAGATGCTGAAGTCCTTGGAGAGAACCCACAGCACGCTCGCGAAGCTGCCGAACAGCATCGCCGACTGCAGCAGGCCCACGCCGAGGTTGACCGACAGGTCGCACAGCTTCAGCGTGTCCTCGTGCATGCGCTGGTCGGGATGGGCACCCATCGGGCCGCTGGCCTGCAGCCAGAACGCCCGGCGCGGCTGCAGCCAAAGCCCCACGAGGTCGTTGACCACGGCCTCGCGCAGCCTCAGCTGCAGGGTCTCGCCCAGCCACCTCTGCGCGACGTTCAACACCAGCAGTGCGCCCGCGATCACCGCGAAGACGCCGACCTGCACGATGAATTCGCTCAGGTCGCGCCTCGAGATCGCGTCGTAGAAAGGCTTGTTCCAGCTGTTGAGCTCGATCTGCCCGTACGCCGTGAGCCCGACCACCACGACGATCGCACTCATCAGCACGACAAGCTTCTTCGCGACCGGGGACACCCGCAAGGCACCCAGCAATTCGCCGACCTGACGGAAGACGCCGGCCTTCGCGACCGGCTCGACATGGTTTTCCGGCCTCGCGCTCATCGCCCCCGCGTTGCCCTGGAGGCGGCGGCCGCGATGCGGCGCGCCGAGACGCACGAAATGAAGGCGGCGTGGCTCCAGGCGAGCTGCTTCGCCGAGGTCTGCGCGCCGCTGTGCTGGTCGAACTGCTCCGACAGGTCGCCGCTGTCCGGCGTGTATGCGCGCACGGTGGCCAGGTAGGCGTCGCCGCGCGCCATCCACTGGCTCCAGCGGCCTGCGTCGTCGCCCTCCGCCGCCGCGGCGCGGAAACAGAACTCGGCGGCGCCGAGCGTCGAGAAGTAGTACGCGCCGCCCGAGCAGTACACGTCGCCGGCGTACCGCCCCATCGCCGTGCCGCGGCCTGCGGCACGGCCGTGGTTGATTGCATAGGCCTCATCGAACAGCGCGTCGAGCCGCTCCAGCGTGGCCTGCATGCGCGCATCGGAGGGGCCATGCGCGAACTCGCTGCCGAGGCTGTGGATCGCCGACAGGATCACGGCGATGTCCAGCGCCTTCGGGCTGGGTCGTGCGTCCGCGAGAACACGTGATCGGTAGTAGCCGTGCGCCAGGGCGCGATCGTCGTCATCTCGTTCATCCACCCAGTACCCGTCCAGCACTCGCAGCACGGCCTGCGACTCTTCACGGCATCGCTGCGCCTGCGCCGTCTCGCCCTGCGCCTCCAGCCATGCCGCGCCCTCGGCCAGCGCCGCGGCCGAGACGCGCAGCGTGTAGTAGTGATGGCCGCTTTCCTCTTCCCAGATGTCGAACGACGGCTCGCGCCAGCGGCGCAGCGTGAAGTCGAGGTCGAAGCGGATCAGCGGCGCGACCTCGGCCAGCAGTGCCGCATCGAGATGCCCGCCGCCCGCCCAGCGCAGCAGCGCCAGCGCGCGCAGCGGCGGTCCGTCGTGCTGGGGGCGCGCCCAGCGGAGGATGTCGAGCGTGCCGTCGGGGTTCACGCGCGTCTCGGCGACGACCGCGTCGCCGTGGACGCCTGCGAGCTCATGGTCCTCGCGCAGATACTGCAGGAGTTCGGGCGCCACGCGCGCCCTGCGGTCCTGCACCGCGGTCACCGCGCGGCCGTCGAGTCCGTTCAGGGCCAGGCTGAAGCGGATGAAATCGCGCAGGTGCCGCAAGGCTTCGTCGCCGATGCGCCGGTCGGCATGGAGCAGGCGCAGCGCATCGATGACGACGGCGGAGTCGCGGAACCAGTGAAAGAAGTAGTCCGGGTCCGGGTCGTAGTTGCCGAGGACGGGCGAGGCGACGATGGCACCGGCGACCGGCCGCACGGTCTGGCCGAAGCCTTCGCGGTGCTTGACGATCGACACCGGCGAGATGCTCGACAGCATCGCGCTCGCCGAATGCGAGAGCTGCCGCTCGATCCAGGCCTCGAAGGCCGGGTCTTGCCGGTTCGCCGCGCCGAAGCTCACTCAGGCGACTCCAGGTGCGGGCTGCTGAAGTCCAGCCGGCGCAGCCCGGCCTGCACTTCGGGCACGCTCATGAACAGTTTCCACAGAAGGCCCGTGCGATGGTTCTCCATCATCACGACGATCGGGCCCTGGTCGATGGCAAGGTAGGTGTCCGCGAACCAGCCGCGCGACTCGCAGAACGCGTCGACGAAGCCGTAGTCCCTCCACACGCGCTCGCCATGCGCGGTGAGGAAATGCCGCAGCACCTTCATCACCTCGGCGGGCGCGTACGGCAGGCTGGCCAGCGCGGCCGTCGGCGAGATGGTGCCGTTGTCGTTGTTCGGATCGTGCGCGAGATAGCCGTCAGGGTCGTCGCTCGCGGTCAGGCCCCAGCACGATTCGCCGTAGCCCGCGAAGCCCCGGGGATTGGCGATGCAATGCGCGCGGTTGACCTGCACGTGCCGGCTGTTGAGCTCCCAGTAGTCCGCGTAGCGATCCTTCAGGCCGCGCGGATCGAGGCCGCAGAACGAGTAGTGCGCGAAGAACAGCGGACCGCCGTTCGGCGGGCCCAGCGGCAGCTCGATGCCGTGGTACGAGCGGCCGTTGAGGAAGTCGGGGCCCGAGGCGAAGCCGCGGTGGTAGACCCGAGGGTCGATCGCATGGCGCGGCGCGGCAGCCGCCAGGAAGTAGGTGATGAGGCACTCGTTCCAGCCGTGCACCTCGTGGTTCATGGCCCAGCCGTGGTTCGGGCTCCAGTGCCAGTACAGCACGTCGCGCCCGCCCTGGGTGAACCAGTTCCACTCGACCTCGTGCCACAGCGTGTCGAAGTCGGCGCGCAGCCGGCGCACCATGGCCGTGTCCTCGTTGAAATACTGGCGCGCGCAGAGCAGGCCCATGCAGAGGAACGAGGTCTCGACCAGGTCGCCCGCGTCGTCCTTGGGGCTCATCGGGATCGTCTCGCCGCTCGCCCCGTCCATGAAGTGCGGGAAGGTGCCGTGGTAGCGCCTGGCGCGAAAGAGGGCGTCGCGCATGCGCCCGAGGCGCTCCAGCGCCGCGTCCCGTGAGACCCAGCCGCGCTCCACCGCGACGATCAGGGCCATGATGCCGAAGCCCGTGCCGCCGATCGCGACCCTTTCGTCGGCCAGGTCTTCGCCCGTGGCGCGGACCAGCGTGCGGCGGTCGAGCGCCAGGCCGCTGGCGGCATCCGCGCCCTCCCAGAAATAGCGGAAGGTCCGGCGCTGCACGGCGTCGATCAAGGCTTCATCGGGCAGGGCAGCCAGTGCCCCGGGGCTCTTGTCATCCTTCAGCACGAACGCTTCCTTTCGTGGTTGTACCGGCATGTCACTTCCGGTTTCATCGAGGCATCGACGCCACACGGCCGATGGTCCTCACCCGCAGCATGCCATCATTAGGTCCCCTGGGTTCTATTCGAAATCCCTGATGAGTCGCATCGATACCCTCATGGCCCGGATGACGCTTGCCGAAAAGCTGGGCCAACTGACGATGACTGCCTCCAGCTACACGGTCACCGGACCGGTGCTCGCGGGAGACTCCACGCAGTCGATCATCGACGGCACCGTCGGCAACCTGCTGAACATGGTGGGCGCCGGGCCCACGCACGAGATGCAGCGGCTGGCCGTCGAGAAGTCGAGGCTGGGCATTCCGCTGCTGATCGGCCTGGACATCATCCACGGCCATCGCACGCTCTTCCCCATCCCGCTCGCGGAGGCCGGCGCCTTCGACGAAGAGCTCTGGGAGCGCACGGCACGCGAGGCCGCGCGCGAAGGCGCCGCCGACGGCCTGGCGATGACCTTCGCGCCAATGCTCGACGTATCGCGCGATCCCCGCTGGGGCCGCACCGCGGAAGGGCCCGGCGAAGACCCCTGGCTCAACGCGCGCATCGCGCAAGCCAAGGTGCGCGGCTTCCAGGGTGCCGACCTGTCGTCGGCCGAATCGCTGGCCGCCTGCGCGAAGCATTTCGTCGCATATGGCGGGGTCAATGCGGGGCGCGAGTATGCGTCGGTCGACATCTCCGAGCGCACCTTGCGCGAGGTGCATCTGCCGGGCTTCGCGGCAGCCGTGCGCGCCGGCGTCGCGACGCTGATGCCCGCCTTCACCGATCTCAACGGCGTGCCGATGACGGCGCACATCCCCTTGCTGCGCGACTGGCTGCGCGGCGAGATGGGCTTCGACGGCGTCATCGTCAGCGACTACAACGCGATCGCGGAACTGATCAGGCACGGCGTGGCAGCCGATCTCGTCGATGCCGCAGTGCTGGCATTGAAGGCCGGCGTCGACATCGACATGATGGCCGACGCATACCGCAAGGGCCTGCCGGTCGCGATCGAGCAGGGACGGGTGACCATAGAGGAGATCGACGCGAGCGTGCGCCGCGTGCTGCGGCTCAAGGAGCAGCTCGGCCTGTTCGACGACCCCTACCGCCGCGGCGCGACGCCCGAACCAGCCGAGGTCGTCGTGAAGCGGCACGCGGTGGCGCGCGACGCCGCGCGCAAGGCCATCGTCATGCTGAAGAACGAGGGCGACACCCTGCCCTTGCCTGCGACGGCAAAGACGCTGTGCGTCATCGGCCCGCTGGCCGATGCAGTCACCGAGATGAAAGGCCCATGGTGGGGTGCCGGCGAGCACGAGCCGGCCGTCACCGTGCTGGCCGGCCTGCGCGCCGCGCTGCCGCAGGCCGACATACGCCACGCGCCGGGCGTCGCCATCGAAAGCGACGACGACAGCGGCATCGAAGCCGCCGTCGCGCTGTGCGACGGCGCCGAGGCCGTCGTGCTGTGCCTGGGCGAGCGTGCAACGATGAGCGGCGAGGCGGCGAGCCGAGCCACGCCGGCGCTTCCGGGCCGGCAACAGGCGCTGGCCGAAGCGGTGACGGCACGCGCGCACGCGCTCGGCATCCCCGTCGTCGCGATCCTGTTCTCGGGTCGCCCGCTCGTCGTTCCCTGGCTCTCCCAAAACGCCGATGCGCTGCTGGCAGCGTGGTTCCTCGGCGTCGAAGCCGGCCATGCGATCGCCGACGTTGTCACTGGCCAGGTGTCGCCCAGTGGCCGCACGCCGATGAGCTGGCCGCGCGCCGTGGGGCAGGTGCCGATCTTCTTCGGCCAGCGTCCCACCGGCCGGCCGATGAACCCTGCCGACTACTTCACGAGCAGGTACCAGGACGTCGAGAACTCACCGCTGTATGCCTTCGGCCATGGCCTGACCTACGGCCGGTTCGTCTACGACGAGCTTCTTGTCGAGCCGCGGAGCGTGCGCGAGCAGGACACGCTGAAGATCGGCGTGAGGCTGCGCAACGTCGGCGCGCGCGAGGCCGAGGAGACTGTCTTCCTGTTCGCTCGCGGCAAGCTCGGCCGTGTCACCCGGCCTCTGCTGGAACTCAAGGGCTACGCGAAGCTGCGGCTGAAGCCCGGCGAAGCCGGCTCGGTGAGCCTGGAGCTGCCGGCGTCCGAGCTGCGCTATCTCGGGCCGGACCTGCAGCCCCTGTTCGAGGCGGGCGAGGTCGAGATCCTCGTCGGGCCGAGCGCCGAGCAATCAGGCTTGCTGCGCCAGACCGTCGAGCTGCGTTGAAGCCCGGGCCCGGGCGGCAGGCAACGGCCGGGTCAGGTCCAGTTCTCCTGCACCCAGCTGCGCACCTGCGCCCACTGCGTCGAGGTCTCGATGTAGTTCAGCGTCGCGCTCACCAGCTCACCCACGTTCTTGTAGTCGTCCAGGCCGAACGGCTGGGCGAGCGGCAGGTTGGCGCGCATGTAGTTGCCGCCGAGCAACTGGCCGGCCTGGGTCGCCGCCAGTTCCGCGGTGGCGTCCATCGTGAGATTGAGCAGTGCCGTGGCCGGCACCACGCCATTGCTGAACGGCCAGAGCCAATGCGTGACGCCCCAGTCGAGCGGATTCGGCACGGCGCTGGTCGGCACGCCCACCGGGTTGGCGCCGGTGCCCAGCGACAGCATCACGATGTCCGACGTGGCGCTGGCGTAGCCCTGGTAAATGGCTTCCACGATCGCCGTCATCGAAGGGTTGTTGGCGAAGGTGCCGCCGTCGGCGAAGTAGCCGAAGTCGCCCACCTGGTAAGGCGGGAAGTAGGTCGGCGCAGCCGAGGTGGCCAGCGCGGCCTCCACCATGCTGATGCCGCGATAGGCGTTGCTCGGGCCGTTGGAGATGGTGCACGGCTCCCAGCTGTTCTGGCTCGCGTCCCACAGCCGCGCGGAGTTGACCGCCACGAAGCGGCTCGCCGAGGACAGCGCGCCGTTGCCGACCAGCGTCTCGGCGACCGACTGCAGGCCGGTGTTGACGTACTGGCACTTGAAGATGCCCGGGCCGCTGCCCAGCAGCTCCTCGGGCGACTGCGCGGGTGCCTTGTCCTGCTGCTTGGCCTGTGCGTCCAGCAGCCAGCCGTTGGGCTTGAAGATGGTGGAGCCCTTGGTCTCGTAGAGATCGACGATGGCGTCGATGCCCACGTCGTTCACGAGGCCCAGCGAGATCAGGCCGCCGGTGGAAGTGCCGGCGAAACCGTTCGCGTTGGCGACGATGCCGAAACTCTTGTCCAGGTCCTGGATCATCAGTGCCGTGATGACACCGCGAATGCCGCCGCCGTCGCAGCAGAGAATCTTGAAAGACATGGCTGTGCTCCTTGCTCGGGTGAATGGATGTCAGCGCGCCTTCTCCTCCTCTCCTTCTCCCCCACTACTCACCTGCCTTCACGCCCTGACGGAAATCGAAGGCCAGGGCACTGTGGCCCCTCTTCATGCGTCGATCCATTTCGTCCCATTACAGATTCGCAGGCTCGGATCGCATCGAACGGGAATGAGAACCTAAGGACTCCCGAGGCTGCCGGGGCCCAATGAAAAAGGCATCAGTTCGGCTACGGTCGAGTCCCTTCGCCCGACCGCGACGATAGTGCTCCGCCGCCCAGCCCGGAATGCCGCGCCGCCGCAGCAGCGACATCGGCCGGCGCATCCGGCAACGGTCCCGCGAGAAACGCAGCCAGCACGTCGTTGCCGGCCGCCTGCGTAAGCGCGGGGCCGCGCGACCCGCCGATCAGCACCACGGCGGCGAAGCGCGCCGGCGCCGACAGGTACAGCGGCACGTCCGTGAAGCCATAGTGATTCGCCTCGGCGATCTGGTAGCGATACCCGCCCGCGCGCGCATGCTGCACGAGCGAGAGATTGCCTTGCAGGTAGTGCCGCGAATGCCGCGTCTCGCGATGATCGCTTTCCAGCAGAAGAAACGGCACCGGCATCGGGTCGATGGCAGCGCGGCCGTACAGCGTGCCGTCGATGTTCGCGACAGCGCGAATGCGCGCATCGCCCATGGCCGCCTCGACCGCGCTCGCGCCGCCGAAGGAATGGCCGATCGCGGCGATGCGCTGCGGATCGAGCCGCTCCGACAGCAGCGGGCCGAAGGCGCCAGGCCGGCCGATCTGTCCGGCGACGAAGCGCAGGTCGGCCGCCCGCACCGACTGCCGCTCGCTCATGTAGCGCAGGCGATCCGGATCGTCGGGCAGGAAGCGCTCGACCGGCGTCGCGAGCCGGCCATCGGCCAGTTCGACCACTGGCGCTTCGTAGGCATGGTCCAGCGCGAGCACCACGAAGCCACGGCTCGCCAGGTCGGCAAGAAGTCCGGAATAGAACGCGCGCGACGCGCCATACCCCGGCGAGAACAGCACCACCGGCCAGCGCGTCCGTTGCGTGGCCACCGGCGCGTCGACGCGCGCATGCGTGTCGATTCGGTCGTAGCGCTGCATCACCAGTCCGGGTATCAGCGACACGAAGGACGGCAGCCGGCCGAGGCCGTCGATGTAGCGCGGCGCCGCGCCCTGCCCTGACACTGCCGGATACCAGGCCTGGACCACGACGTTGCGCCGGTCATCAGGATCGGCGGTCGCATCTTCCGCCCGCTCGCCGTCCACCCATCGGAACACCTGGGTGCCGACCGCATACGGCCCGCGCAGCGCGGGCAGCTCCGGCACCGGCACGAAGCTCCACGCAAGCAGCGTGACCATGGCCAGCCCCGCCACGCCGCCACGACCCAGCCATGCCAGCGCGCGTCGCGGCGACGGCCGGCTTCGCCTCCAGCCCAGCACCAGCAGTGCCGCAAGCAGCGCATGGACAGGCAGGTATTGCCAATAGAGGCCATCGCGCCAGAGCTGGAAGACGCAAGCCACCAGCAACGCAACCGACACGGCGATGACCACGCGCCCATTCACCCGCCTCGTCACCGCCGCGATCAGCGCAAGGCCGACCGCGACCAGGACGATCGCGCCATCGAGCATCGACATCGCCCGGCTCCGTTGTCGTCCGTCAGCCGGCGTACCTGGCCAGCATGCCCAGCTTCTCGTTCAGCGCGGCCTGGAAATGCTCGCGCTGCGAGGGCACCCACATCGGCGCGTCGAAGGAGGCGACGATGCGATGGCTCTCGATCCGGATCGTGCCCGCGAGCGGCTCGCGCACCGCGAAGTCGTCGCCCTGCGGCTCGATCCTGAAGCCCAGTGCCTCTACCTCCTTCAGCTGTGCCTTGAGCGCTTCGCGCAATAAGGCCGGGCGTCCCGCATGAGCAACGGCGATCTCGATCGGCCGCAGTTCCGGCAACGGCAGCAGCACCGGGGCGACGAGCTTCGACGGCCCGCCTGCAGCCGGAAAGCGCAGCTTCGCCGCCGCATCGAGCACCAGCGCGCGCGCCGCCGCGACTTCGTCGTCGGACTCATAGCCGCTTTGCGCGGTGACGAAGTTGTCGGTCAGCACCTCGACCGACTCCACGCCGCCGCCTGCCGCCACCGCGAGGCGGAAGCTCATCACGCCCTGCACGTCCCTGAAGGGCTTCAGCGGCTCCGCGAGCGCGCGATGGAATCCGGTGACCACTTCCCGTGCGGCTGCTTCGTCCAGCGGCCCCGTCACCACGGGCGAAGCGGCGCGCAGATGCCCGACCAGCGCGATGCGCGCCTCCAGCGGGTCCATGCTGCCCTGGATGGTGGGCGTGCCGTGGACGATGCGGTCGTCGAACAGCAGCAGCTGGTTGAACTGCGCCGGCACCAGCTCGTACAGCGCCTCGCCGTGCACGTGGTGCTTCTTGTAGCTGGGCACGCCGTCGCGCATCAGCAGCGTTTCGCCGCCGGCGAACTTGCGCGACTGCCAGCGCGTGAGCGAGTAGACGAAGCCCAGCGTTCCGTTCTGGAAGTCGCTGTGCAGGCCCAGCGTGCAACCGTTGACCATCAGGTGCAGGTTGGGCTCGCCGGTCGGCACCAGCCCGGCGTGTTCCATGCACCACTGCCTCAGGTGCCGGTCGAAGCGCCGCCACAGCGGCAGCGGAAACACCTGCTGCGGCGTCGTGCGCAGGTAGGTGTACATGCGCGGATCGCAGAAGTACTGCCACTGGACCGACTGCCGGTAGGCGTTGCCGACCTTCTCCTCGTAGGCCGCGCGCATGGCCTCGGCCTCCGGAAAGAAGTCGGCGGCGATGTGCTGGCGCCGGATCACGCGGCCACCTCGCGCATGTCGCCGAGCGCCACGCGCACCTGGCGGTTGCCGCTGTACGGCAGGCGCCCGTGGGCCATCAGCAGGTTGTTGACCAGCAGCACGTCGTGGGCCTCGGTGGGAATGCGGACCGAGCACTCCATCAGCACCCGGTCGATGGTGCGCACCCATTCGGTCGGAATCGGGCTGCCGTCGCCGAAGAACACGGTGCGCGGAAACTGGTCGCGGCGGAAGTGCTTGCCCAGCATCGCATCGACCTCGGCCGGCAGCGCATCGGGGTGGTGCAGCAGGATCTGGTTGAACCAGGCCTCGGTGCCGCGCTCGGGAATGCGCAGCACGGCATGGGTGCGGTACGACACGGTGAGATCGTTCTCGGAGATCGCGTCGATCTCGTGCCCGCTGCCCGCGATCTTCATGCGCAGCTCCTGCAGGGTCTCGACCTTGAAGAACTGCTGCCACGAGGTGTCCAGCCCTCGGATGAAGCGCCGCCGGTAGACCAGCCCCAGCTCGCGGAAGCGCTCTAGCATCTGCGCGGGCAGCCGCTCGATCACCTGGCGTCCGTCCGACAGGGTCCACTCGCCGCCCTCGGTGGCCGGCTCAAGGCAGAAGAACAGCTGGCGCGAAGGCCAGCTCTGCGTATGCGAGGCCTCGTTGTGGAATCGGATCTCCAGGTGCCTGGGGTACGGCGTGGAGAAGTAGACGTTGTCGCTCGCGCTGGCCAGCGGCAGGTCGCCGTAGTGCCTGTAGAGCGCGTCGCAGGCCGAGCCAGCGCAGTCCTCGAAGCCGGGCAGGCCGCCGACCTCGAAGCCGCGGAACAGCACGTGGCCGTCCCTCCACAGCGCCTCGTCGATGCGATCGCGGTTCTGCCGTATCCAGGGCGCTAGCGGCTCGCGGGAAGCTGAAGTGATTTGCATGGGTTCGTTCACACATTCGGTTCGTTGATCTCTTCAGGACATGGCCACCAGGATGCGGCGCGGCCCGTCGAATGGCAGCCGCCCGTGCGCCGCGAGGAGGTTGTCCACCACCAGCAGGTCACCCTGGCGCCACGCGAAAGTGCGCCGCTGCGCGCGCAGCACCTCGCGCACGTCGGCGAGCGTGGCGCTGTCGATGCGGCCGCCGTCGCCGTAGTAAGCCGCCATCGGCAGCCCGGCCTCGATGCGCGCATCGACCTTGGCGCCCATCGGCGTGTTGGAGGCATGGAACAGGTGCACCTGGTTGAACCAGACGCGCTCGCCGCTCAGCGGATGCACGCGCGTGGCCGGCCGCCGCTCGTGGATGCGCAGGCCGCCGCCGGGCTGCCACTCGCAGCCGATGTCCATCTCGCGGCAATGCGCCTCGACCTGCTCGCGGTCGGCGGTCTCGAAGGCCTTGCTCCAGGCGTTGTAGGGCGCGTGCGCCGGCGCGAGGTTGCGCACGTACATCAGCTCGCGGCGCTCGAACTCCTCGACGATGGAGACCGGCATTGCCTGCAGCACGCGCCGCGAGTCGGCCAGCGGCGTCTCGCCGCCCGTCTGCGGCGGGGTAGCGCAGAAGAAGTAGAGGCGTTGCGGCCAGCGCAGGCTGTACGACATCTCGTTGTGCAGCGGTATCTCCAGTTGCTTCGGGTACTCGGTCGAGGTGTAGACGCCGTCGGCCACCTTGCTGCGCGGCGAGGTACCGCCCGCGTAGTCGCGCAGCTGCTGCGACGCCATCGCCGCGACCGCGCGCCGGAAGTCCTCGGCCTCGCGCAACGGAAAGCCGCGAAACAGCAGCGCGCCGGCACGCAGCAGCATGGGTTCCAGGCGCGGCATCGCTTCACCGAACCAGCCTTCGGCATCGGCCGCGCTGCCGCCGGCCAGCTCCGCATCGGCGTGGATGAGATGCGGAAAGTCGTCGTCGAAGTCCTCGGCCTCGCGCAGGTCCGCGACGGTTGCTGCCGCCCCGCTCATGCGCGCTGCCCCAGGTACCAGTGCCGCCCGACGATCTCGATCACCCGATCGACGTGCGGCTGCCTGAGGATCGACAGGTGATCGCTGCCGGGCACGTCGAAGCTGCGCAGCCGGGGCTCATGCGTGCGCCAGGCGTCGAGGCTCACGGCTTCGTCTCCATCATCGGAAACCGCCCGCAGCAGCAACGCGAGGCCGGTGAACTCGCCCTCGGGGCGATAGCCGATCGCGCACTGGCGGCAGAACATCTCAAGCACCGGCGCGAAGTCCGCGCGCCGCGCGCTGGGCGGCAGGAGGCGGGCGCGCCGCATGGCCTCGAAGACCGATGCCGTCTGCTCGCCTGCAGGCAGCGCGGCCAGCGTGCCGGCGTCGAGCCCGTGCTCCTTTCCGCCCTGCAGCCGGATCAGCGCCAGGTACTCGCGCAGCGCGTGGGCGCGGTCGCCGAAGCCTTCGGCGCGCGGCGCATCGGTGTCGACGAGCACCACCGGTGCGACCGTGGCACCGGCCTCGGCCAGCTGCCGTGCCGTTTCCAGCGCGACCCAGCCGCCGAAGGAATGGCCGATCAGGTGATAGGGCCCCCGCGGTTGCAGCGCGCGTATCGCATCCACATGCCGCCGCGCCGCCTCCTGCAGCGTCGGCGGCTCGCCGTCGCGGCCCAGCAGCGCGGGCGCCTCCAGGCCGATGAAGCTGGCATCGCCGGGGCTGCGCGAAGCGAAGTCGAGGAACGACGTTGCGTTGGCGCCCGCACCCGGCAGGCAGAACACCTTGCGTGCATGGGCGGTGCCGTTGCTCCCGCTCCTGATGGTCACCACGGCACCTGGCGCTGGCGGGCGGTTGGCCATGGCCGGCTGCGCTTGCGTGCCATCGAGCCGCTCGAGGATCGAGTCGATCGCCCCACCGACACGCGCTGCGTGTCGGCCGTCCATCATGATGCTCCAGTGGTCGCCGCCCACCGGATGCACCTGCAGCCGGTTGCCAAGCACCGGGCTCCAGCCGTTGGCCGGATCGCCCGTATCGCCTGCCGGTAGCGCCGAGAACAGATGCGCATCGATCTCCAGCGGCCGCGCGTGATAGCGATGCGCCGCCGCGCGCAGCTCGAACCAGAGCCCCGCGCGCGCGTCGAACTCCGCCGGGCTCATGTCCTTCTTCAGCCACCCCTCGGCGCGCGCCAGCGCGATCGCGGCGGGCAGGCCGTCGGTGGCGAGAAGCCGCTCGATCTCGCCCGCCTCCAGCTTGCGCCCGTAGTACTCGGCGAAGGCCACCAGCAGCAGCTTGCGGTCCTGCTCGCCCAGCTCGGAAACGCCGCGCTCGCCCTCGCCGCGGTGCCAGCTGTCGATCAGCCCGAGGAACTCGACCTGCTCGCCCGCCGAGAGCAGCTGCCGCGCGACCTCGAAGGCCAGCACGCCGCCGGCCGACCAGCCCGCGAGCCGATACGGCCCCTGCGGCAGCGCCTCGCGGATCAGGCGCACGTAGCCGGCGGCCAGGTCCTCGTAGCGGCTTCCGGCCTGCACCGCGTCGCGGTCGGCGCGGATGCCGTAGAGGCCGATTTCCGGATCGACGTGCCGCGCCAGCCGCTCGTACGACAGCACCTCGCCGCTGGGTTCGTGGATGAACACCAGCGCGCGCCGCGTGGCGCCACCCTTGCGGATGGTCACCCACTGTGCGTTCGGACCGGCCTCCGCGATGTCTTCGCGCGGCTTGCCGATAAGCTCGGCCAGCGCGCTGAGCTGCTGCGCCAGCAGCACGTCCTGCAGCGCGACCTCGTAGCCCTTCTGCTTCAGCCCCTCGATGACCTGGAACACCATCAGCGAGTAGCCGCCCAGGTCGAAGAAGTTGTCGTGCCGGCCGATGCGCTCGACGCCCAGCAGCTGCGACCACAGCGCGGCGATGGTGCATTCCGCCTCGCCCCGCGGCGCCTCGTAGCGGCCGAGCGCCAGGCCCTGAGCGTCGGGCGCCGGCAGCGCCTTGCGGTCGAGCTTGCCGTTGGGCGTGAGCGGCAGCGCAGCTAGCGTCACGAAGGCCGAAGGCAGCATGTATTCGGGCAGGTGCGCGGCCAGGCCAGCGCGCAGCTGCATCGGATCGGGCGTCTCCGTGCCGGCCACCACGTACGCGACCAGGCGCCTGTCGCCGGGGCTGTCCTCGCGCGCGACCACCGCCGCCTCGCGCACCCCCGGCAGCCGCGCGAGGCGTGCCTCGATCTCGCCGGGCTCGATGCGAAAGCCGCGCAGCTTGATCTGCTGGTCGTTGCGGCCGAGGTATTCGAGCGTGCCGTCCTCGCGCCAGCGGCCGAGGTCGCCGGCGCGGTACATGCGTGCCTGCGCGTCGTCCACGAGCGGATCGCGCGGGAAGCGCTCTGCAGTGAGTTCGGCCCGGCCGAGATAGCCGCGCGCGACGCCGGCACCGCCGATGTGGATCTCGCCCGCCACGCCGACCGGCACCGGCTGCCCCGCCGCGTCGAGCAGGTAGATCCGCGCGCCCGGCATCACCTGCCCGATGTGCGGACGGCGCCCGTCGATGACACCGCAGCTCGCGTCCACGGTGCATTCGGTCGGCCCGTACATGTTGAAGAAGAGCCGCCCTTCGACGGCCGCCAGCGTGCCCCAGGTGGCCGCGTCGATCGGCTCGCCACCGAGCAGCAGCTTGCGCAGACTCGGCGCGCGGCCTTGCAGGAGGCCCGCGCCCTGCATCAGCCGCAGGTGCGAAGGCGTGCACTCCATCGCCTCGATGCGATGGGTTTCCAGAAAGCCGAGCAGCTCCTGCGCGCCGAGTCGGTCCGCCTCGGGCAGCAGGAACACGCTGCGGCCGAAGGCGAGTTGCCCCCAGGCCTTCACGGCCATGTCGAAGCCGAAGGAGGAGTTCCACGCCACGCGCCGGCAATCGGGTGCCGTGCCGTGCACGCAGGCCTCCATCGCGCGCAGGAAGAAGGCCACGTTGCGGTGCTCGACCATCACGCCCTTGGGCTCGCCGGTCGATCCGGAGGTGTAGATCACGTAGGCCAGGTGCGAGGGCGTGAGGCCGACGGCGGCCGGGTCCGGGTTGGTGGACGGCGCCGTGGCCCAGTCCGGCTGTTCGGCGTCGAGCAGCACGCGAGCGCATCGTTGCGGCACCTGCAGCCGTGCGTCGAGGCGCTGCTGGGTCAGCAGCACGACCGCACCGCTGTCTTCCAGCATCTGCGCCAGGCGCTCGTCCGGATGAACCGGATCGAGCGGCACGTACGCGCCGCCGGCCTTGAGCGTGGCCAGCATCGCCACGACCATCTCGAGGCTGCGCTCGGCGCAGATCGCAACCCTGTCATCGGGCTTCACGCCGAGCGCGCGCAGGTGATGGGCGAGCCGGTTGGAGCGCGCATTGAGCTCGCCGTAGCCCAGGCTCTGGCCCGCGTATTCGATCGCCTGCGCATCGGGCTGGCGCGCCGCCTGTTCCTCGATGAGTGCATGCACCAGCACCGGCTGGGCTGTGACGGCATGGCTTTCGTTGAAGCCTTCCACGATCGCCGCGCGCTCGTCGGCGTCGAGCAGGTCGATGCGGTCCACCGGCTGGCTGTCGTCGGCGACCATGGCGCGCAGCACCGCTTCCAGGCAACGCCATTGGCGGCGCACCGTGGCCTCGTCGAACAGGGCGCTGGCGTAGTTGAGCTGGCCGGCGATGCCCTCCCCGTTCTCGCGCAGCTCCAGCGAGAGCTCGAACTGCGCACTGTCCGCGCCGCCGCCCAGGCTCTGCGCCTGCAGGCCGGGCAGGTCGAGCCCGGCCTCGGGCGTGTTGTGCCACGACAGCATCACCTGGAACACCGGATGGTGGGCCAGCGAACGCGGCGGGTTGAGCGCCTCGACCAGCCGCTCGAAGGGCACGTCCTGCAGGCTTTGGGCCTGCACCGCGGTCTGCCGCGCCTGTGCCAGCAGCGCGCCCACGCCCGGGCTGTCCGAGAGGTCGATCTTCAGCGCCTGCGTGTTGACGAAGAAGCCGATCAGCGGCTCGACCTCCACGCGGTTGCGGCCGGCGTGCGAGCTGCCGATCACCACCTGCTCCTGCCCGCTCAGGCGGCCCAGCACCACCGCCCATGCCGCGAGCAGCGTCATGTACAGCGTTGTACCATGGCGCTGGCCCAGCGCGCGCAGGCCCTGGCCCAACTCGGCGTCGAGTTCGACCGCGATGTTGGCGCCACGATAGTCTTGCACCGGCGGGTGCGGCCGGTCGGTCGGCAGGTCGAGCAAGGCCGGCGCGCCGCGCAGCTGCCGCACCCATTGCTCCAACTGCTGCTGCAGCAGCGGCCCCTGCAGCCATTGGCGCTGCCACATGCCGAAGTCGGCGTACTGGATGGCCAGCGGCGGCAGCGGGTCGGAGCGGCCTTCGCGAAAAGCGCCGTACAGCGCAGAGAACTCCTTCGCCAGCACCCCGCCCGACCAGCCGTCGGACACGATGTGGTGCATGGTCACGAGCAGCACGTGGTCGTCAGGACCGAGCACGAGCAGGCGGCCCCGGATCAGCGGGCCCAGCGCGAGATCGAACGGGCGCAGCGCCTCCTCGCGCACGATGCGCTCCAGCGCCTCGTCGGTGATGCCGCGCCGGTCTTCATGCAGCAGCGCGAAGCCGCGCGGCGCGTCGATGACCTGCCGAGCCTCGCCCCCGATGCCGACGAAGCGGGTGCGCAGCACCTCGTGGCGCTCGACGATGCGATCGAAGGCGGCCTGCAGCGCCGCAACGTCCAGCGGGCCGCGCAGCCGCACCGCGTCGGGCACGTGATAGGCCTTGCTCGCCTCGGGGTCGACCCGCGCGATGAACCACAGCCGCTGCTGCGCGAAGGACATCGGCAGCGGTGCCGAGCGGTCGGCGCGCGCGATCGCACCCAGCGTGTTCTGGCTCGCCTCGGCCACGTCGCGCGCCAGGTCGGCGAGCTGTGGATGGGTGAACAGCACGGGCAGCGGCAGTTCCACGCCGAGCCGCTCGCGCAGCTGCGAGACCAGCCGCACTGCGAGCAGCGAGTGACCGCCGAGCTCGAAGAAATTGTCGTTGCGCCCGACGCGCTCCATGCCGAGCAACTCGCACCAGATCTGCGCGAGCGTGTCCTCGATCTCGCCGATCGTCGCCTCGTAGCTGCGATGGGCGAAGGCGAGACCCTCGGGCGCCGGCAGCGCCTTGCGGTCGAGCTTGCCGTTCGGCGTCAGCGGCAGGGCCACGAGCGACACGAAGGCGCCCGGCAGCATGTGCTCGGGCAGGCGCGCGGCCAGTTGCTGGCGCAGCCCGGCCGGGTCGATGGCGTCCTGCGCGCCGTTCGCGACGACGTAGGCGACAAGGCGCTTCTCGCCGGGCACGTCCTCGCGCGCGACCACTGCCGCTTCGCGCACACCGGGCAGCTCGTCGAGGCGCGCCTCGATCTCGCCGGGTTCGACGCGGTGGCCACGGATCTTGAGCTGGAAGTCGTTGCGCCCGAGGTATTCGATCGTGCCGTCGTCGCGCCAGCGGCCGAGGTCGCCGCTGCGGTACATGCGCGCGAATTTGTCGTCCGCGAACGGATCTCGCAGGAAGCGTTCGGCGCTCAGCGCGGGCTGGTTCAGGTAGCCGCGCGCGACCTGTGCGCCGGCGATGTGGATCTCGCCTGCCACGCCGCGCGGCACGGGCCGGCCTTGCGCGTCGAGCAGGTACAGCCGGCAGTTGTCGACTGGCGTGCCGATGGGCGGCAGGTCGCTCCACTCCTCAGCGGGGCCTGAGAGCGTGTACGTCGTGACCACGTGGCTCTCGGTCGGACCGTAGTGGTTGTGCAGGCGCGCCTTGCCGCCGCCTTCGAACAGCCGCCGCATCGCCGGCGGGATGCGCAACTGCTCGCCCGCGACGATCAGGTCGCGCAGCGTCGGCGGCAGCGCCGCCCCGTCCTGCGACCACAGCTCGCTCAAGGCGTTGAGCGCAATGAAGGGCAGGAAGAGCCGCTCGACACCCTGCTCGCCGAGCCAACCGGCCAGCGCGGGCAGGTCGCGTCGCAACTCCTCGGGCACCGGCACCAGCGTGCCACCCGTGGCCAGCGTGGAGAAGATTTCCTGGAACGCGACGTCGAAGCCCGGCGCCGCGAACTGCAGGGTGCGCGCCGCGTCGGGCAACTGCTCACGCTGCCAGGCCAGCAGGTTGGCCAGGGCACCGTGCGGCATCGCCACGCCCTTGGGCACGCCGGTGGAGCCGGAGGTGTAGATCACATAGGCCAGGTGCTCGCCACGCAGGCCCAGCGCGTGCGGATCGGGCCGGGGCGCGGCGGCCTGTGCCCATGGCGCTGTGGCGATGTCGTCGAGCAGTACGCACTCGCAGGTCGGTGGCGTGCCGAGGCGGCCTGCCAGCCGCTCCTGCGTCAGCAGCACGAGCGGCGCGCTATCGGCGAGCATGTGCATCAGGCGTTCGTCGGGCAGCGCCGGGTCCAGCGGCACATAGGCCCCGCCAGCCTTGAGCGTGGCCACGATCGCGATCACCGCCGCGGCCCCGCCCTCCAGGCAGATCGCCACGCGCTGATCGGGCACCACGCCGAGCGTGCGCAGATGATGGGCCAGCTGGTTCGAACGGGCCTCCAACTCGCCATAGCCCAATCGTTCGGTGGCGGATTCCAGCGCGACCGCGTGCGGGTCGCTGTCGGCCCGGCGCTCGAACAGCGCGTGCACCAGTTCGCCGATGTCTCCATGGTCACGGCGGGTGGCATTGAAGCCGTGCAGCACCTGCTCGCGCTCGGCCGCCGGCAGCGTCTCGATGTCACGCATCGGCGTGTCGGGCGCCTGGTCGAGCGCGCGCACGAGGTGTTCGAGGGTTTCGCGCATCCAGCCGGCGATGCGCGCGGCGTCCACCAGCTTCACGATCTCGGCGGTAATGGAGAAGCCCTGGCCGTGGTCGTCCACATGCAGCACGAAGGGGTAGTTGGTGCGGTCGCGGCTCTCCAGATGACGGATGCCGGCGATGCCTTCCTCGCCCTGCACCGCCTGCTCGCGGCTGTGGCGGTAGTTCAGCAGCGCCGAGAACAGCGGCGTGTTCGCGGGCAGGCCGCTGCAGCGCTGCGCCAGCGTCAGCGACGCGTGCTCGTGGCGCAGCAGTTCCGCGAGCGCGGCGGCCGTCTCGCCGAGCGCCGCCCCCGCGCTGAGCCCCTCCAGCCGCACCCGCAGCGGCAGGGTGTTGATGAACATGCCCATCGCGCGGTCGGCGCCTTCGCCGCCCTGCAGGCGGCCGAGCAGCACGGTGCCGAACACCACGTCGCCACCGCCGTTGCCGCTGCAGCGCGCCAGCACCTGCGCCCAGGCCAGGTGGAACACGCACGCGGCGCCGACACCGCGCCCGCGCGCCACGCGCCGCAGGTCTGCGCACAGCGCCGGTTCGAGCCGCAGCTTCGCCTGCACCGCGTCGCTGCCGTTGCCCTGCACGTCGAGCAGATCGAAGGGCGCGGTCGGCTGCACGACGTCGCCCAGCATCGCGCGGAAGAACTGCTCATGCTCGGCTTCGCGCGCGCCCAGCCGGGCCTGCGCGACGAAGTTGCGGAAGGGCACGGGCTGCGGCAACTCGGCGCGACGGCCCTGCATCACGAGGCCGACTTCGTGGGCCAGCAGCTCCAGCGTGACGTGGTCCATCGCCAGGTGGTGATAGAGCATCTGCAGCAGCCAGCGTCCACCTGCCTCATCGAAGGCCGCGAAGCCGCGCATCATCGGCGCGCGGCGCACGTCGAGGCGATAGCGGGCCGGGTCGGCATGGGCCTGCAGCCGCGCCTGCAGGTCGCCGCCGTCGAACTCCAGCGTCTCGACTTCCAGCCGCGCCCGGCGCCACACCACCTGAACCGGCTCGGCCAAGCCGTCCCACTGCACGGCGGTGCGCAGCACATCGTGGCGCGCGATGGCTTCATTCATTGCGGCGACGAAGCGGTCCAGCAGCTCACGGCTGTCGAAGGCCATGAGCAGCCGGGTCAGGTAGGCGTCGCCCTGCTGCTGCAGCAGGTGATGGAACAGGATGCCCTCCTGCAGCGGCGCGAGCGGATAGATGTCCTGCACGTTGCCCGCACCACCCGGCGTGGCGGCGACGATGCGGTCGATCTGGGCCTGCTCCAGCCTCACCAGCGGCAACATGCGCGGGGTGATGCGCGGCTGCTGCTCCTGCTGCCGTGTTGCTGCAGCAGCGCGATCATCGTTGGCGGCGACCCAGCTCATCAGCGCCTGCTTGTGCAGCTTCAGCGATGCCATCACGCCGGGGGTCAGCACGCCGCGCGGCGCCTTCAGAACCAGCTCGCCCTGCTCGATCCGCGCCAGGACCCTGCGCTCTTCGAGCAGGCCGATAAGGGCCGGCGCGTCCAGTGATTGCGTGCTCGCGACTTCCAGATTCACAGTCTGAACTCCTCAGTTTCCGATTCGGTGTCCCATCCGGCTTCCTGCTGGGCAAAGTGGGCCGGGATGGCGTTGTGCGGTACGTGGACCTCGGCCACGTCCGGTGCGGTGCGAACGGCGGCAGCCATCGCTGCCAACGCCGGCCGGGCGAAGACCGCGCGCACGTCGATGGCCCAGCCGCGCCTGCGCAGCTGCTCCAACATCTGCACCGCGAGCAGCGAGTGCCCGCCGAGCGAGAAGAAGCTGTCATGGCGGCCGATGCGCTCCACGCCCAGCAGCCGCGACCAGATCGCGGCCAGGGCCTGCTCCACCTCGCCCTGCGGAGGCACGAAGGCGCGGCGGTCGAAGGCTTCGTCTCCCGGCGCAGGCAGCGCCTTGCGGTCGAGCTTGCCGTTGGCGCTCAGCGGCAGCGCAGCGAGGCGCACATAGGCGGCGGGCAGCATGTGTTCGGGCAGGTGCTCGCCGAGCAGGCGGCGCAGCCGCGCGGGCTCCGGCGCTTCACCGGATGGGGCCGGCACCACGTACGCGACCAGCGACGGCGTGCCGGACCGGTCCTCGCGCGCCAGCACCGCGGCGTCGGCGATCCCGTCGATCGCGCGCAGCCGCGCTTCGATCTCGCCCGGCTCGATGCGCTGCCCGCGCAGCTTGATCTGGAAATCGGCGCGGCCCAGGTATTCGATCGCGCCGTCGACGCGCCAGCGGCCGAGATCGCCGCTGCGGTAGAGCCGGCCGCTCCCGCCGAAAGGGTCGACGATGAAGCGCTGCGCCGTCAGCTCCGGCTGGTTCAGGTAGCCGCGCGCCACCTGCACGCCGCCGATGTAGAGCTCGCCGGCAACACCGATCGGCACCGGGCGCAGCGCATCGTCGAGCAGGTACAGGCGGGTGTTGGCGATCGGTTTGCCGATCGGCACCGAGTCGCCGTCGTCGCTCCCGCAGATCCAGGCGCTCACGTCCACCGCCGCTTCGGTCGGGCCGTAGAGGTTGTGGAGCTGCGCGTGTGGCAGGCTCTCGCGGCACCGGCGCGCGAGCCCGGCGGAAAGCGCCTCGCCGCTGCAGGCCACGCGCCGCAGGCTGGCGCAGGCGGCCGCGTCACCGGCTTCATCGAGCCGGGCAAGAAATAGCTGCAACATCGAAGGCACGAAGTGCAGCGTCGTCACGCCGCCCGCGCGGATCAGCTCGCAGAGGTAGGCAGGGTCCTTGTGTCCGTCGGGCCTCGCCAGCACCAGCCGCGCGCCCGCCATCAGAGGCCAGAAGAACTCCCACACCGACACGTCGAAGCCCAGCGGCGTCTTCTGCAGCACCACGTCGTCCGGCGTCAATGCGTAGGCCTGCTGCATCCAGTGCAGGCGGTTGACGATGCCCCGGTGCTCGTTCATCACGCCCTTGGGCCGACCTGTGGAGCCGGAGGTGTAGATCACGTAGGCGAGATGGCTTTCGTGAAGACCTGTGTCGGGTACATCGGCTTCGGCGCCGGCGAAAGCCTCCATGGGATCGTCGCGATCCACCGACAGCGTGCGCACCGTCGCCGGCAAGGCAGATGCAAGTTCGGCGTCGGCCAGAACCACCACCGGGCCGGCTTCTTCAATCATCTGCAGCGACCGTCGCGGAGGATGCGAGGGATCGAGCGGCAGGTATGCACCGCCTGCCTTGAGCACCGCCAGCAGCGCCACGACCAGCATCTCGCTGCGCTGCATGAAGATGCCCACACGCGCGTCGGGCACCACGCCCATTGCGCGCAGTTGCAGCGCCAGCCGGTCGGCGCGTGCATCGAGCTCGGTGTAGCTGAGGCTGCGGCCTTCGAACACCACGGCGGTTGCGTCGGGACTTCTCGCGGCCTGGCGCTCGAACAACTGGTGCAGCAGGCCGTGCGGGTAGTCAGCAGCAGTCGCGTTGAAATCGCCAGTCACCTGCCGGCGCTCGTCTTCCGGCAGCACGTCGATGCGCCGCAGCGGCCGCCGGGGCTCTGCCTCGAGCGCATCGACCAGCGACCGCAGCGCCTGCTCGACGAAGCCACGGATTCGCCGCGCATCGACGCTGCGGTCGATCTCGGCGGTGATGCCGAAGCCGTCGCCGTGGTCGTCCACGTGCAGCACGAAGGGATAGTTGGTGCGGTCGTGGCCGCCAAGCGATTCGATGCCCGGCACGCCCGTGGCACCGTCTTCGCCCTGGCGCTCGCTGTAGCGGTAGTTGAGCAGGCTGGTGAAGAGCGGTGCATCGGCCGGCAGCCCGCTGCAGCGCCGCGCGAGGCTCAGCGAGGCATGTTCGTGGTGCAGCAGCTCGGCCAGGTCGGCGTGCACGCGGCGAAGCGCGGTCTCGGTGTCGTCGTCGATGCGCACGCGCAGCGGCAGCGTGTTGAGGAACATGCCCATCGCCCGCGTCGCCTCCGCGCCGGCCTGCAGGCGGCCGAACAGCACCGTCCCGAACACCACGTCGTCCCGGGCGCTGCAACGCGCCAGCACCAGCGCCCAGGCCAGATGGAACACGCTGGCCGCGCCCACGCCGCGCAGGCGCGCCTGTTCGCGCAGGCGCCGCGCGAGCCCGGGTTCCAGCCCGGCGCGCGACTGCAGCACGCCGCTGCCGTCGCCGCGTACCTCGTCCAGCCCGAAAGGCGCGGTGGTTGCCTCCACGTCACCCAGCACACGACGGAAATAGGCTTCATGCACGGTCTCCGCCCCGCCCTGCCGTGCCTGCGCGACGAAGCGCCTGAAGGGCACCGGCACGGGTAACTCGTTGCGGCGACCCTGAAGAATCAGCATGACCTCGCGCACCAGCAGCTGAGAAGCCGTGTGGTCGAGAATCAGATGGTGGTGCAGCAGCTGCAGCAGCCAGCGACCGCTGCCCTCTTCCTCGATGGCGTGGCCGCGCAGCATCGGGGCGCGCCGCACGTCGAGGCGGCAGCTGCGCGGATCGGCCAGCGCGCGCAGACGTTCCCGCGCCACTTCGGCGGGCGCCGAGGCCAGCATCGCGATCTCCAGATTCGCCTCGCGCTGCACCAGCTGCACGGCTTGCTGCAGCTCTTCCCAATGCACGCTGGTGCGCAGGATGTCGTGGCGCGCGATCACTTCGCGCAGTGCCTCAACGAATCGCTCGAGCCGCTGGCGGCTGTCGAAGCGCAGCAGGGTCGGCATGACGTAGGCGTCGCCTCCGTCCTCGCTCTCGCGGTGAAGGCGGTGATGGAACAGGATGCCCTCCTGCAGCGGCGCGAGCGGATAGATGTCCTGCACGTTGCGCACGCCGCCGGGCACCTTCGCCACGAGGCGGTCGATCTCGTCCTGCCCCAGCGCGAGCAGCGGCAGCATCTCCGGCGTGATCGCCTCGGCCGACTCGTCGATGCGGTAGTCGAGCCGATCGACACCCCGGCCCTCGCGCAGCAGCGCGATCAGCTCGGCCTTGCGCTCGCGCAGCGCCTGCACCAGTGTCGTGTCGGCGAGCAGCCGCGCGTCGCCCTGCAGCGCGAGCTTCTCGCCGTCGAGGCGCAGCGTGAGGCCGCGCGAAGCCAGCGCTTCGAGCAGCTCCGACGATGTCACGTTCTGATGGCTCACAGGACGATCTCCTCGATCTGCACGGTGGCCGCGGCAAGCTCGGCCAGCGTCGCCGCGTTGAACACCATCTGCACGTCGACCTGCAGTTGCTGCTCTCCCATGGCGTGGATCAGCTGTATCGCGAGCGCCGAATGCCCGCCGAGCTCGAAGAAATTGTCGTGGCGGCCGACCTGTGCCACCCCGAGCAGCTCGCCCCAGAGCGCCGCCAGCCGGACCTCGATTTCGGTCTGCGGCGCGGCGTAGGCCCGACGCGCAAGGCCGCTGTCGTCGGGTGGCGGCAGCGCCTTGCGGTCGAGCTTGCCGTTGGCGTTCAGTGGCCAGGCCGCGAGCACCACGTAGGCGGCGGGCAGCATGTAGTCAGGCAGCTGCGCACCGAGCTGCGCGCGCAGCTCGGAAGGCTCCGGTGTCATGCCCTGCCCTGCCAGCAGATAGGCGATCAAACGGGGCTCGCCGGGCTGGCTCGCATCGGCCATCACCACGGCCTCGCGCACGCCGTCCAGCCGCGCGAGCCTTGCCTCGATCTCGCCGGGTTCGATGCGGTAGCCGCGGATCTTCACCTGGTGGTCGTTGCGGCCCAGGTACTCGATGCTGCCGTCGGCGCGCCAGCGGCCCAGGTCGCCGGTCCTGTACATGCGCGCTCCGCCGCCGGTATCGAAGGGATCGGGCAGGAAGCGCTCCGCCGTGAGCTCCGGTCGCCCAAGGTAGCCCCGCGCGACACCGGCGCCACCGATGTGGATCTCGCCCGCGACGCCGATGGGTACCGGCTCGCCATGCGCATCGAGCAGATAGACGCGCGCGCCCGGCATCGGCCGGCCGATGTGCGGCACCACGCCTGCGACCGGGCCGCAGGTGGCGTCCACGCTGCACTCGGTCGGGCCGTACATGTTGTGGAACTGCACCGATCCGGCCTCGGCAAGGGCTTGCCAGGTATCGGCGTCGAGCGCCTCGCCGCCCAGCAGCAGCTTGCGCAGCGAGGTGCCGCGCCGCTGCGGAAAGCCGGCCGAGCGCAGCATGCGCAGGTGCGAGGGCGTGCACTCCATCGCCTCGATGGCGTGGCGCTCCAGGAAATCGAGCAGCGCCTGCGCATCGAGACGGGTGCGCTCGGGCAGCAGGAACACGCTGCGGCCGAAGGCCAGCTGGCCCCAGGCCTTCACGGCCATGTCGAAGCCGAAGGAGGAGTTCCATGCCACGCGCCTGCAGTCCGGCGCGGGCCCGTGGATGCGCTGCTCCATCCCGCGCAGGAAGTTCAGCACATTGCGGTGCTCGACCATCACGCCCTTGGGCTCGCCGGTCGAGCCCGAGGTGTAGATCACGTAGGCCAGGTGCGCCGGGGTCAGCCCCACCGCATCGGGATCGGGGTCGTGCCCTGGCTCATCCGTCCATGGAGACGTGGCGCCATCGAGCACCAGCACCGCGCATCCTTCGGGCACCGCCAGGCGCCCCAGCAGGCGGGACTGGGTCAGCACCGCCGCCGGCGCGCTGTCGCGCAGCATGTGGGCGAGTCGGTCGTCGGGATGCACCGGGTCCAGCGGCACGCAGGCGCCGCCGGCCTTGAGCGTGGCCATCAGCGCCACGCCCATGTCCACGCTGCGCTCCAGGCACAGCGCGACGCGGTCGTCGGGACGCAGACCCAGGCCGCGCAGGTGGTGGGCGATGCGATTGGCGCGGGCGTTGAGCGTGGCGTAGTCCAGCGCTTCGTCTTCGCACGCAAGCGCCAGCGTTCGCGGCTGGCTCGCGGCCTGCGCCTCGAACAGGCGATGCAGAAGTTCACCTTCGCCGCTTTCCCCGGCTGCGGCATTGAAGCCGTGCAGCACCTGCTCGCGCTCCCGTGGCGCCATCAGGCCGATGCGCTCCACCGGCACGGAGGCATCGGCTGCCATGCCGCGCAGCATCGCCACCAGTGCATGCCAGTGGCGCCGCACCGTGGCCTCGTCGTACAGCGCGGTGGCGTAGTTGAACTGGCCGGCGATGCGATCGCCCTCGGGTTCCAGGTCGAGCGAGAGATCGAACTGCGCGCTGCCCGCATGGCTGGCGAGGTTGTCGAACTCCAGCCCTTCGAGCGCCAGCCGTGCGCGCGGGGTGTTCTGCCATGCCAGCCGGACCTGGTAGACCGGGTTGAAGGCGCTGGAGCGCTGCGGGTTCAGCGCTTCCACCACCTGCTCGAAGGGCACGTCGCGGTGCTGCTGGGCCTCCAGCGCGACCTGCTTCGCTTGCAGCAGCAGCCCGCCCACGTCGAGGCCCTCGTCGACATCGAAGCGCAGGGCCTGTGCGTTGACGAAGAAGCCGATCAGCGGCTCGAGCTCGGTGCGGTCGCGCCCCGCGACGGCGCTCCCGAGCACCACGCGCGGCTGGCCGCCCAGGCGCGCGAGCACCGCCGCCCATGCCGCCAGCACCACCATGTAGACGGTGACACCGTGGCGCTGCGCCAGGGCGCCCAGTTCGCGGGTCAGTACCTCGTCGATGCCGACCTCGATGCTCGCGCCGCGATAGTCCTGCTGCGGCGGGCGTGGCCTGTCGGTGGCCAGGCCGATCAGCGGCGGAGCATCGCGCAGGCGATCCACCCAGTAGCGCAGCTGCGCCTGCGCGGCTTCGCCCTGCAGGCGCCGCCGCTGCCATGCAACGTAGTCGCCGTACCGGATCGGCAGCGCCCGCAGGGGATCGGGTTCACCACGGCTGAACGCACCGTACAGCGCAGAGAACTCGTGCGCCAGTACAGCCAGCGACCAGCCGTCGCAGACGATGTGATGCATCGTGAGCAGCAGCACATGCTCGTGCGCGGCCAGTCGCAGCAGGCGTACGCGCAACGGCGGCTCGCGCTCCAGGTCGAAAGGCGCGGCGGCCTCTGCCTGGCACAGCGCGCGCAGGGTGCTGTTGCCGAGTTCGTCGAGACCGTCGATCTCATGAAGGCTCACCGCCACGCTCTGCGCCTCTTCGATGCGCTGGCGCGGCTGGCCGTCGACCACTACGAAGCGCGCGCGCAGCGACTCGTGCCGCGCGACGATCCTGTCCAATGCACGCTGCAGCGCGATGCGGTCCAGCGCGCCGCGCAATCGCAGCGCGGCAGGCAGGTGATAGGCCGCGCCGGCCTGCACGTCGATGCGCGTCACGTACCACAGGCGCTGCTGCGAATGCGAGAGCGGCAGCAGCACGCCGCGTTCCGCGGCGACGATCGGGTCGGCCGCCTCGGGCACTGCGCGCATCACCTCCGCGGCAAGCTCCGCGAGCCGTGGCCGCGCGAACACCGTCGTGAGCGCCAGCTCGATGCCGAAGCGCTGGCGCAGCTGCGAGATCATGCGCACCGCCAGCAGCGAATGGCCGCCGAGGTCGAAGAAGCCGTCGTCGCGGCCGATGCGGGCCACGCCGAGCAGCGACTCCCATATCAGCGCCAGCGCCTGCTCATGCTCGCCCTCGGGTGCGCGGTAGCCGCGCCGTGCATGGGCTTCGTCGTCGGGTGCGGGCAGCGCGGCGCGGTCGAGCTTGCCGTTGGCGTTCAGCGGCAGAGCGTCGAGCGGCACGAAGGCGGCAGGCAGCATGTACTCGGGCAGGCGTTCGGCCAGGCGCGCGCGCAGCTGCGACGGATCGTTCGGCGGGCCGAGCGGGTCGGCAACCACATAGGCCAGCAGGTGCCGTTCCTCATCGCGTTCCGGCGTGGCGATCACCGCCGCTTCTAGGATGCCGTCGATGCGCATCAACTCGGCCTCGATCTCGCCCGGCTCGATTCGGAAGCCACGGATCTTCAGCTGCCGGTCGTCGCGGCCGAGGAACTCGATGGAGCCATCGGCGCGCCAGCGGCCGAGGTCGCCGCTGCGATACATGCGCGGCGACGATGTGCCCGCAGGAGCGGCCACGAACGGGTCGCTTGCGAAGCGCTGCGCCGTCAGCTCAGGGCGATTCAGGTAGCCACGCGCCACGCCGGCTCCGCCGATCCAGATTTCGCCGACCGCACCGAGCGGCACCGGCTCGCCGTGCGCATCGAGCAGATAGACGCGTGCGTTGGCGACCGGGCGGCCGATATCGAGCGGCGAGTCCCCGGCGCGGCAGCGCGCGACGGTGGCGTTGATCGTGGTTTCCGTCGGCCCGTAGGCATTGGCCAGCGCGGGGCGATGGCCCCCGCGCCGCCACCATGCATCGAGCGCGGCCGCTCCGACCGCATCGCCACCGATCACGATCTGGCGCAGCGACGGCGGAAACACCGCTTCGGACGACAGCGCCAGCCGCTGCCAGAACAGCGTCGGCAGGTTGGCCACGCTGAGCCGGTGCTCGCTGCACAGCTCGCACCAGCGCGCGGGCTCGGCGAGCCATTCGTCGGTGCGCAGCACCAGCGTCGCGCCATGGCTGAGCGCGCCGAAGATCTCCTCGCCCGCGACGTCGAAGCTCAGGCTGGAGAACTGGAGCACCCTGTCCTCCGCACCGAAGCCGTACAGCGCCTGCAGTGCCGCGATCTGGTGGGAGAGCTGCCGGTGCTCGACCATCACGCCCTTGGGCGTGCCGGTGGAGCCGGAGGTGTAGATCACGTACGCGAGGTGCGAGCCGTCTTCGGGCAGATCCCTTGCTTCGGGCAGGTGCACGGGATCGTTCGCCAGCGGCTCGTACCCGTCGAGCGCGATCGTCGTGCAGCGCGGCGGCGGACGCAGGCGCGGGCGCAAGGTGGAATGGGTCAGCAGCACCGCCGGCGCGCAGTCTTCGAGTTGCCAGGCCAGCCGCTGGTCGGGGTAGGCGGCGTCGAGCGGCACATACGCGGCCCCCGCCTTGAGCGTTCCCAGTACCGCGACGATCAGGTCGAACCCGCGAGGCAGGCAGAGCGCGACTCGACCCTCCGCGCCGACGCCCAAGCCGCGCAGGTGGTGCGCGACCTGGTTGGCGCGCTGGTCGAGCTCGGCATAGCTCAGTCGTTCGCCATCGTGTTCCAGCGCGATGGCCTGCGGCCGTAGCGCGGCCTGCTTCTCGAAGGCAGCATGGGCGAACGCATGTGCAGGCAATGCGGGTGCGCTTTGAGTGAAGGCGTGCAGCAGGCGGTCGCGCTCCGCATCGTCGAGCAGCGCGATGCGCTCGACTGGACGGCTGTCGTCGCCCTCGACCATGCCTCGCAGCATCGCCACGAGCGACTGCCAATGGCGGCGCACCGTGGCTTCGTCGAACAACGATGTGGCGTAGTTGAGCTTGCCGACGATGCGATCACCCTCTTCCTGCAGATCCAGCGCCAGGTCGAACTGCGCGCCGCCCGGCAGGCTCTCGACCCGCTCGACCTCGAGGCCCGCGAGTTCCAGAGCAATCGGCGGCGTGTTGTGCCAGGCCAGCATCAGCTGGAACACCGGGTGATGGGCCATCGAGCGCGGCGGATTCAGCAGCTCTACGAGGCGCTCGAAAGGCACGTCCTGGCGTGCCTGCGCCTGCAGCGCGCTTTCGCGCACCTGCGCCAGCAAGTCGGCCACGCTCGGGGCGCCGTCCAGCGCGATCTTCATCGCCTGCGTGTTGATGAAGCAGCCGATCAGCGGCTCGACTTCCACGCGGCCGCGGCCGGCGTGAGAACTCCCGATCACCACCTGCCGCTGGCCGCCGTAGCGCGCCACCACCGCGGCCCAGGCTGCCAGCACGACCATGTACAGGGTCGCGCCGTGGCGCTGTCCGAGCGCGCGCAGGGCACGCGTGGTGTCTGCGTCGATGCCGACCTCGATGCTCGCGCCGCGATAGTCCTGCAACGCGGGCCGAGGGTGGTCGTGCGGCAGCTCGACCAGCGCCGGCGCGCCTTGCAACTGCTCGGCCCAATCGCGAAGCTGGGCCTGGGCCGTCGCGCCCTGCAGATGACTATGCAGCCAGGCGGTGTAGTCGGCGTACTGGATGGCCAGCGTCGGCAGGCCTGGCTGCTGCCCGTCGCGCAACGCGCTGTAGGCAGCGGCGAACTCGCGCATCAGCACGCCCAGCGACCAGCCGTCGGAAACGATATGGTGCATCGAGACCACGAGCACATGGTCGTTGGCGGCGATGCGCAGCAGACAACCACGGATAGGCGGGCCGGCCGCGAGATCGAAGGGCTCGGAAGCGGCTTCGCGGCATAGCGCTTCGATGCGTGTCGGTTCTCCGGCCTCGATGTCTTGCTCGCGCAATTCGAAACCGCGCGGCGCGTCGATGTGCTGCCGAGGCTGTCCGTCCAACTCGATGAAGCGCGTGCGCAGCGCCTCGTGCCGGGCCACTACATGATCCAGTGCTGAGCGAAGGGCCGCGCTGTCGAGTTCGCCACGCAGCCGCAGTGCACCGGCGATGTGGTACGCGACGCTGGCTTGCGCATCGACACCGGAGATGAACCACAGCCGCTGCTGCGCCGGGGACAGGGGCAGCGGGCGGCTGCGGTCGGCAGGCGTGATCCCGCTCAACGCGCCGGGGCCCGACTCGGCCACGGCGCCGGCCAGCGCGGCAAGGCGCGGCCGGGCGAACAGCGTGGCGAGCGGGAGTTCGGCGTCGAGGCGTTCGCGGATCTGGGAGATGAGCCGGATGGCGAGCAGGGAGTGACCGCCGAGTTCGAAGAAGTCGTCGTCGCGGCCGATCTGCGGGATGTCGAGCAGATCGGACCAGATAACGGCGAGGACTTGTTCGAGTTCGCCCTGTGGCGCTTCGTAAGTGCGCTGGCTGTGAGCCTCAGGTGCAGGCAGGGCCCTGCGGTCGAGCTTGCCGTTGGGGGTAAGCGGCAGTGCGTCGAGCGAGACGTAGGCCGAGGGAACCATGTACTCCGGCAGGCGCTCGCGCAAGGCACTACGCAGCAAGGACGCGTCCAAGGCGTCGGCGAGGACGAGATATGCGACCAGCCGCTTGTCGCCCGGCTGGTCTTCGCGCGCGATCACCGCTGCTTCGCGGATTCCGTCGAGCTTCGCCAGCTGCGCCTCGATTTCTCCAAGCTCCACGCGATAGCCGCGCAGCTTCACCTGATGATCGTTGCGCCCCAGGTACTCGATGCTGCCGTCGGCGCGCCAGCGGCCCAGGTCACCGCTTCGGTACATGAGCGTGCCTTCGTGGTTGAACGGATCGGGCACGAACCGCTCGGTGCTCAGTTCGGGCCGCGACAGATAGCCGCGAGCCACCTGGACTCCGGCCAGGTACAGCTCACCGACGACACCCACCGGCACCGGATTGCGCTGCGCATCGAGCACATGGATGCGGCTGTTGCCGACGGGCTTTCCGATCGGCGGCAGGTCTTTCCATTTTTCGGGAAGGCCGCTCAGCGTGTGCGTGCTGACCACGTGCGTCTCGGTCGGTCCGTAGTGGTTGTGCAACCTCGCCTGCGGATGCCGGGAGAACATCCGGCGGATCGCTGGCGTGATGCGCAATTGCTCGCCCGCAGTGATCACGTCCCTCAGCATCGGCAGCGGCGCACCGCGCTGCGACCACAGCTCGCAGAGGTTCTGCAGCGCGATGTAGGGCAGGAACAGGCGTTCCATCGACTCCTCCGCGAGCCATTCGGCCAGGGCCGGAAGGTCCTGGCGCAGTTCTTCGCGCAGCAGCACCAGCGTGCCGCCGCTGGCCAGCGTCGAGAAGATCTCCTGGAAGGCGACATCGAAGCCCAGCGCCGCGAACTGCAGCGTGCGCGCGGGTTCGGGCAGTTGCTCTCGCTGCCACTCCAGCAGGTTGGCCAGCCCGCGATGCGGCATCGCCACACCCTTGGGCTCGCCCGTGGAGCCGGAGGTATAGATCACGTAGGCCAGATGCGATGCAACTAGTCCTTCGACCTGCAGGTTGTCGGCGGAGACTTCGGCCCAGGCTACGTCGGTTTCATCAAGCGGTACCGCTGCGACGTCCGGCGCGAGCCGTTCGATCGAAGCTTGCTGGCCCAGCACGACCGCAGCCGCGCTGTCGCGCAGCACGTGGATCAATCGCTCCTTCGGATACGCCGGGTCCAGCGGCACGCAGGCACCGCCGGCCTTGAGCGTGGCCAGGGTCGCGACCACCATCGCGAAGCCGCGCTCGGCGCAGATGGCGACACGGACATCAGGTCCGACGCCGAGCCCGCGCAGATGCCGTGCAAGCCGGTTGGCCCGCTCGTTGAGTACGCGATAGCTCAGCTGCGCGCCATCGAGCTCCAAGGCAATGCGCTCGGGATGTGCCACCGCTTGCCGCTCGAAGGCCTCGTGCACCAAGGCAGTCGCGTCGCATGCGCGATGCGTTTCGTTGAAACCATGGACCACGCGCCGGTGTTCCCCGGCGGGCAGCACATCGAGCGTCATCAGCGACCTGTGCGGCTCCTCTTCCAAAGCCCGCGAAATCGATTGCAAAGATTGCTGCATGAACTCCGCAATGCGCTGGGCCGACAGCGAAGCATCGACCTGCACCGTCAACCCGAAGCCGCTGCCGTCGTCATCCACATGCAGGCCGAACGGATAGTTGGTGCGGTCGCGCACGTCGAGCAGGCGCATGCCGTCGAGAACTTCGGTGCGCGCAAGCCGGCCGTGCCTGTAGTTGAGCAGGGCCGAGAACAGGGGCACCTGCGCAGGCATCGCACTGCATCGCTGGGCCAGCACCAGCGATGCGTGCTCGTGGCGAAGCAGCGCGCTCAGCGCGGCGTGGGTTTCGTGCAGTCCCTGCACCGCTCCACGCCCGCCCAATGCAATGCGCACAGGCAGCGTGTTGATGAACATGCCCATCGCGCGGTCGATGCCTGCGCCGCCCTGCATGCGCCCGAAAAGCACCGTGCCGAACACGACGTCGTCGCGACTACTGCAAGCCGCCAGCACACGCGCCCAGGCCAGATGGAACAGGCTGGCCGTGCTCACCCCGTGGCGCATGGCCAGTACGCGCAGTTGCGACGACAAGGCGGATGGCAACATCAGCCGCACCTGCTCCGCCTGCGAGCCGTCGCCCTGCACGTCGAGCAGTCCGAACGGTGCCGTGGGCTCGTCCACATCGCCGAGCATCGCGCTGAAGAACGCTTCGTGTTCGGCTTCGCTCACGCCCTGGCGCGAGCGTGCGACGAAGTCTCGGAACGGCACCGGCGCGGGCAGCCCGGCAACATCTCCGCGCTCGACCGCCGCGACTTCCTCCACCAGCAACTCCAGCGCGGTGTGGTCCATCACGAGGTGGTGATACGACAGCTGCAGCAGCCAGTGCCCGCTGGCTTCGTCATGTGCGGCGAAACCATGCAGCATGGGTGCGCGGCGCACGTCGATGCGCAGGCCGCGCACCCGCGGATGCTCCCGCAGGCGCTGCGGCGCTGGCAGCGTGCCTGCCGCCAGCGTCAATGTCTCGGGCGCGAATTCGATGCGCCGCCACACTACCTGCACGGGCTCGGCGAGGCCTTCCCAGTGGACCGCGGTGCGCAGGATGTCGTGGCGCTCGATCACGCGCGACAGCGCCGCGATGAAGCTGTCCATGCGCGGCCTGCTGTCGAACTCGAGCAGCGTCGGCAGCACGTAGGTGTCGGTGTCGCGCTCCAGCAGGTGATGGAACAGCAGGCCCTGCTGCAGCGGTGCGAGCGGATAGATGTCCTGGATGTTGGCAGCGCCCCCCGGGGTGGCTTTCACGATCCGCGCGATGGCGGTCGGGTCGAGCCGGACCAGCCTCAGCATCGCGGGCTCGATGGCTTCGCAGCCCGGTGGGATCAGGTTGGGCGGCACCGCTGCCGCGTCCTCGCCGCGCCGGATCGTCGAGGCGAAGGCGCGCAGCTTCGGGTGCGTGAAGAGCGAGCGGATGTCGGTGGACCAGCCGCGCCGACGCAGTTGTTCGAACAGCCGGATGGCCAGCAGGGAGTGGCCGCCGAGTTCGAAGAAGTCGTCGTCGCGGCCGATCTGGGGGATGTCGAGCAGATCGGACCAGATGTCGGCGAGGGCTTGTTCGAGTTCGCCCTGTGGCGCTTCGTAAGTGCGCTGGCTGTGAGTCTCAGGTGCAGGCAGGGCCCTGCGGTCGATCTTGCCGTTGGGGGTCAGCGGCAGTGCGTCGAGCGAGACATAGGCCGAGGGAACCATGTACTCCGGCAGGCGCTCGCGCAAGGCAGTACGCAGCAAGGACGCGTCCAAGGCGTCGACGAGGACGACATAGGCCACCAGTCGTTTGTCGCCCGGCTGGTCTTCGCGGGCGATCACCGCTGCTTCGCGGATTCCGTCGAGCTTCGCCAGCTGTGCCTCGATCTCTCCGAGCTCCACGCGATAGCCGCGCAGCTTCACCTGATGGTCGTTGCGCCCCAGGTACTCGATGCTGCCGTCGGCACGCCAGCGGCCGAGGTCGCCGCTTCGGTACATGCGGGAACCTTCCTTGCTGTCGAACGGATCGGGAAGGAAGCGTGCTTCGGTGAAGCCGGGCTGCGACAGGTAGCCCCGAGCGACCTGCATGCCGCCCAGATAGAGCTCCCCTGCAACTCCCACCGGTACCGGATTGCGCTGCGCGTCGAGCACGTAGATGCGACTGTTGCCGACTGGCTGGCCGATCGGCGGCAGGTCTTCCCATTGCCCGGGTGCGCCGCTCAGCGTGTGCGTGCTGACCACATGCGTCTCGGTCGGTCCGTAGTGGTTGTGCAGACGTGCCTGCGGGTACTTGACGAACATGAGCCGGATTGCCGGCGTGATGCGCAGTTGCTCGCCCGCGGTGATGACGTCCCTCAGCATCGGCAGCGGCGCACCGCGCTGCGACCACAGCTCGCAGAGGTTCTGCAGCGCGATGTAGGGCAGGAACAGGCGTTCCATCGACTCCTCCGCGAGCCATTCGGCCAGGGCCGGAAGGTCCTGGCGCAGTTCTTCGCGCAGCAGCACCAGCGTGCCGCCGCCGGCCAGCGTCGAGAAGATCTCCTGGAAGGCGACATCGAAGCCCAGCGCCGCGAACTGCAAGGTGCGCGCAGGCTCGGGCAGTTGCTCTCTCTGCCACTCCAGCAGATTGGCCAGCCCGCGATGCGGCATCGCCACACCCTTGGGCGCGCCCGTGGAGCCGGAGGTATAGATCACATAGGCCAGGTGCGATGACGAGAGCCCTTCGACACGCGGGTTGTCCGAGCAAGCTTCGACCCACGCTGGCACGTTCTCGTCGAGCAATATCACGGCCGCATCGATAGGCATCAGGCGCTCGATCGATCCACGCTGGCTCAGCACGACCCTCGTACCGCTGTCGCGCAGCATGTGGGTCAGCCGCTCCTGGGGATATGCGGGGTCCAGCGGCACGCAGGCGCCGCCGGCCTTGAGCGTGGCGAGGATCGCAACCACCATCTCGAAACTGCGCCCGGCACAGATCGCCACGCGGGCATCCGGGCCGACGCCGAGCTCGCGCAGATGCCGCGCGAGCCGATTGGCCTGCTCGTTGAGTGCTCGGTAACTCAGCTGCGCGCCATCGATTTCCAAGGCGATGCGCTCGGGATGAGCCACCGCTCGCCGTTCGAATGCCTCGTGCACCAAGGCAGCCGCGTCGTATGCACGATGCGTGTCGTTGAAGCCATGGATCACGCGCCGATGCTCCGCAGCCGGCAAGACTTCGAGCGCCAGCAATGCCCTGCCCGGCTCTTCTGCCAGGGCTACCGCAAGCGCCCGCAGTGCCTGCTCGACGAACCCGCATACGCGTTGTGCGGACACCGAGACATGAATCTCGGCAGTAAGCACGAAATCCTCACCCAGGTCATCGACGTACAGGCTGAACGGATAGTTGGTGAGATCGCGGCCGCCGATGTAGTGGATGCCTTCGACGATCTCGATTTCGCCTTCGCCGGAAAAGCTCTCGCCGCGGCTGTGCCTGTAGTTGAGCAGCGCAGAGAAGACCGGCGTGTTCGGCGCCAGGCCGCTGCAGCGTTGCGCCAACGTGAGCGATGCATGCTCGTGGCGAAGCAGCTCGCTCAATGCTGCGTGCGTCTCGCGCAGGCCTTGCACCGCGCCACGCCCGCCCAATGCAATGCGCACAGGCAGCGTGTTGATGAACATGCCCATCGCGCGGTCGATGCCCGCTCCGCCCTGCATGCGTCCGAACAGCACCGTGCCGAACACGACGTCGTCGCGACCGCTGCAAGCGGCCAGCACACGTGCCCAGGCCAGATGGAACAGGCTGGCCGTGCTCACGCCGTGACGCATGGCGAGCGCACGCAGCTGTGTCGACAGGCCCGACGGCAACATCGACTTCGCCTGCTCGACCTGCGAGCCATCGCCCTGCACATCGAGCAGACCGAAGGGCGCCGTGGGCTCGTCCACATCGCCAAGCATCGCGCCGAAGAACGCTTCGTGCCCGGCCTTGCTCACGCCCTGGCGCGAGCGCGCCACGAAGTCGCGGAACGGCACCCGCGCGGCAAGGCTCTCGCCGCGCCCCTGCAGCAGTGCCACCACCTCGTGCAGGATCAGCTCGGTGGTGGTGTGGTCCAGCGTCAGGTGGTGATGCAGCAGCTGCAGCAGCCAGCACCTCGACGCCGGGTCGAAGGCCGCATGGGCCTGCAGCATCGGCGCACGGCGCAGGTCGAGGCGCACGGTCCGCGCGTTCGCGTGGGCCTGCAGTTGCGCCTGCACATCGCCATCGGCCGGGTCGAAATGCTGCTCCTGCAGCATCAGCGAGGCGCTACGCCAAACCACCTGCACGGGCGCGTCCAGCCCTTCCCACTGCACGGCGGTGCGCAGGATGTCGTGGCGCGCGATCACCTGCTGCAGCGCAGCCACGAACCGGTCGAGCCGCGCACGATCGTCGAAACGCAGCAGCGCCGGCAGCACATAGGCATCGCCTTCGCCCTCGCCTTGCAGCAGGTGGTGGAACAGGATGCCTTCCTGCAGCGGCGCGAGCGGATAGATGTCCTGGATGTTGCGCATGCCACCCGGAACGCCGGCGGCGATCAGGTCGATCTGCGCCTGCGTCAGGCTCGCGAGCGGGAGCATCTGCGGCGTGATGCGCTCGCATCGCCCGGGTATCGCATTGGCCGGAACGGGCGTCGGCGCGACGGCTTGCCGCATCCCCGCCATGCTGGCCGCGAGCGAACCCAGCGTCGGTTCGGTGAAGAGCTGACGGATGTCGACCTCCAGCCCTTCGCGCTGCATGCGCTCGACCAGCCGCACCGCGAGGATGGAATGCCCGCCGAGTTCGAAGAAGTTGTCGCCACGTCCGACCTGCTCGATGCCGAGCACTTCCGCCCACAGCCTTGCAAGCGCCTGCTCGGCCGCGCCCTGCGGCGGCTCATGGTCGCGTTGCCGGCGCCAGGCGTGAAGCTCGGGCACGGGCAGTGCCTTGCGATCGAGCTTGCCGTTGGGCGTCAGCGGCAGTGCGTCCAGCGGCACAAACGCCGCAGGGATCATGTAGTCGGGCAGGCTTCTGCCAAGTGCCGTGCGAGCAGCGGAAGGATCGAAGGCGGTGCCTGCATCGGCGAACACGAGGTACGCGACCAGGCGCAGATCGCCCGGCTGGTCCTCGCGCACGACTACCGCCGCATCGGCCACGCCGTCGAGCCGCATCAGCCGTGCCTCGACTTCGCCCGGCTCGATGCGGAAGCCGCGGATCTTGACCTGCTGGTCGTTGCGTCCGAGGTACTCCAGGCTGCCGTCGGCGAGCAGGCGGCCCATGTCGCCGCTGCGGTACATGCGCGCGCCCGGCACGCCGCTGAACGGATCGGGCACGAAGCGTTGCGCATCGAGTTCGGGCCGTCGCAGGTAGCCGCGCGCCACACCCGCGCCGCCGACATGGATCTCGCCTGCGCAGCCCACAGGCAGCGGCCGGCCGCGCGGATCGAGCACATACAGGCTGAGGTCGGGAATGCGCTTGCCGATCGGGCTCGAGCCGGCGCGCACCGCATCGTCCGGGCCGAGCACGCGGCAGGTGACGTGCACTGTCGTCTCGGTGATGCCGTACATGTTGACCAGGCGCGTGCCCAGGTTGCTCTGCTGCGCGTACCAGGGCACGAGCGTGGCCGGCTCCAGCGCCTCGCCGCCGAGGATCACATGGCGCAGCGCATGCGCCGACGGTTCCTTCGCCGCGGACTGGCATGCGGCGGCGAACTGGCGGAACGCGCTGGGCGTCTGGTTGAGCACGGTCACGCCCTGCTCGCACACCAGGCGATGGAATTCCTTCGGCGCGCGGCTCACCGCATGCGGCACGATGACCAGCCGGCCGCCGTGGATCAGCGCGCCCCACAGCTCCCACACCGAGAAGTCGAAGGCGAAGGAATGGAACAGGGTCCATACGTCGTCACGGCCGAAGTCGAACCAGCCGCGCGTCGCGGCGAAGAGGCGGCCGACCTGCGCGTGCTCGACCATCACGCCCTTGGGCAGCCCTGTGGAGCCGGAGGTGTAGATCACGTAGGCCAGGTGCGATGGAGCGAGGCCTTCGACCCGTGGATTGCCGGTGGGAGCGTTGGCCCACGACGTCTCTTCCCATGGCAGGTCCAGACGCACCTGCCGGCACGAAGCCGACCCCGTCAGGCGATCGAGCGAGGCGCCGTCGCCGATCAGCGCCACCGGCGCGCTGTCGCGCAGCACGTGGGCGAGACGTTCGTCCGGATGCACTGGATCCAGCGGCACATAGGCGCCGCCGGCCTTGAGCGTGGCCAGGATCGCCACGACGATCCCGGGCCCGCGCTCCATGCAGATCGCGACGAGCGCATCCGGGCCAACGCCCAGCTCGCGCAGATGATGAGCCAGCTGGTTGGCACGCCGGTCGAGCTCGCCGTAGCTGAGCCGCTCGTCTTCGAACTGCACCGCGATGGCATCGGGGTCTCGCTGCGCCTGGCGCTCGAACAGCGTATGGATCAATGAAGGCGCGCCCGTATCGAGCACCGGCCGGTTGAAGCCATGCACCACCAGTTCGCGCTCGGCTTCGTTCATCAGCGGCAGCTCGCCCACGGGCGTGTCCGGCGCATCGGTCGCCGCGCGCGCCAGCACCTGCAGTCGCCGCAGGTGGGCGGCCATCTCCTGTGCGGAGAACAGGGCGGGGTCGTGGTTGAACTCGATGTGCACCGGGCGCCCCTGCTCGTAGTCGCGCACATAGACCGCGAGCGGCTGGCGCTCGTAGCCGTTGTGCAACGGGAACACCGCGCTGCGGATGCCTTCGAGCCGGATGTCGCCCTGGAAGCTCTCGATCGACAGGGACATGTCGAACAGGCCCCGGCGCTCGCCCGTGCCGGCCAGCAGCTCGCGGTGCAGGTCGGCCAGCGGATAGCGCTGGTGGCGGTAGCACTGCTTCAGCTCGGCCGCGACGCGGCGCAGCGTCTGCGCGAAGGTCTCGCGCGGATCGACCGCGATGCCGACGGGAATCGCGCCTGAGAACATGCCGGGCATGCGCCTTTGCGCCGCGGTGGTGCGGTTGTGCACCGGCATGCCGATCACGACTTCACCTTCGCTGCCTTCTTCGCGCCCGTGCAGGCGTGCGAAGTACACGGCCAGCAGCGCAGCCAGGAAATGCGTGCTCGATGCGCCCTGCGCCACGGCCACCTCGCTCAGGCGGTCGTGGTCCTTGCGTTCCAGCTGCCAGACGGCCTGCTCGACCTTGCTTCGGCCCGCATGGGCGCGCCGGGCGGGCCCTTCCTCGAACAGCGGCGCGGCAAGGCGTGCATGGCGTTGCAGCCAGAAGGCGCGGTCTCTCGCATAGCGCGGCGAGGCCTGGTATTCGGCATCCAGGCGGATGAAGCCGGCATAGTCGTCGCCCTCACCGTCGCCGTCTCCCTTCTCTTCGACCGCGGCCTCGCCGCGCCCGAGGCGGTTGTAGGCCTCGGCGATGGCGTTGCCGGTCAGCGAGACCGACCAGCCATCGGCAACCAAGTGATGGAAGAACGCCAGCCAGTAGCCGCGTTCAGGCGCGACCTGCAGCCATTGCATGCGCCACAGCCGCCCGCCATAGAGATCGAAGGGAGCCAGGAAGGCGGCGCGCAGATGTGCCCAGGCGCTCGCTTCGGGATCGGCCTCGCCGCTGAAATCGAAGCGCTGCAATACCGTGCCGGCGGCAGCGTCGTCATCGGGCGCGGCGAAGCGCTGCATGGCCTCGCCGTCGTTGCCGCGCTCGAGCACGATGCGCAGCGCCTGGTGGCGCGCGACGACGGCACGGATCGCCGCTTCGAGCCGGTCGAGGTCGGTCGGCCCGTCGAGGCTGGCCGCAACGCCGATGTTGTGGCAAGGCAGGTCGGGCGCCAGCGACTGGTCGAGCCAGACGGCCTGCTGGGGCGAGCTCAGGGACTGCAGGATCTGGCCGCTCATGCTTCACCGCCATCCGGTACCAGCGTTTCCAGCCGGCGCAGGCGCCGATGGAATAGCGCGAAGACTGTCAGCACGAGGCCGGCCGCGCCGGTCGCGAAGAACAGCAAGCCGATGCCCCGGCCCGGCCCGGTGCCGAACCAGGCACCCACCACGGTGTCGCCGAGCGCGCCGCCCGGGCGCATCGCCGGCTCCAGCACCGCGTCGGCGAGCCAGCCGCCGGCCAGCAGCACCGCGCACATCACCAGCATGTTGGATGCGGCGATCAGGGCGAACACGCTGCCCTGCCGGCCCGCCGGTGCCTTGCGCATCCACAGTGCGTGCGAACACGCGACCGAGGTGCTGCCGCAGAACAGGCAGACGAACGCCGCCGCGCACCACAGGGCCGGCGTGGTCACGCATCCCGCCACGAGCACGGCGGCGCATTGCAGCGCGTCGCAGGCCAGCACCCATTGCATCAGCCCTTGCCGAAGCCGCGCGGTGGCGACCAGGATCGAGCCGAGCAGGCCGCCGACGATGCCCACGGACATCACCAGGCCCAGCACGCCGCTGGAGTGCGTGGACAGCACCAGCGGCGTCACCATGGCCGTGGCCAGCACCATCAGGCACTGCACCAGCGCGCCGTAGCCGAGCAGAGCGCGCATCAGCGGCTGCTCGCGCAGGTATGCGAGCGCACCGGAGAAGCTGGCGCCCGCGCCGCGCCACAGCGACGCATCGCGCCTGGCGGCGCCGACGTTGCCCTGCCCGCCGCGCACCTCCGCCCCGGCGCGGGTCAGTGCCGCGAACACCAGCGCAGCCGCGGCCAGCAGGAGGCACAACTGCGTCGCCATCACGCCCTGCAGGCCGCCCGTCAGCGACATCAGGAAGCCGGCCGCGGCGGGCGCGCCGACCTGCACCAGCGCACGCGAGATGCCGGTCAGCCCGCCTACCTGGGCGAAGCGATCCTTCGGCACGAAGAGGCTGACCGCCACCCGGATCGACGGACGCCGAAGCGCCCCCACCGCCGCCGCGACCGCGGCGTAGGCATACAGCGCGCCGACACCGAGCCGGCCGGAGAGCAGCGCCATCGCGATCGCGAAGGTGCAGGCGATGGCGGCGATGTCGCACGACAGCACCACCCAGCGCCGGTCGTGGCGGTCGGCAAGCACGCCGGCGAAAGGCGTGACCAGCATCGCCGCCAGCGCGGCGGCCAGCACCGAGAAGGAGTAGTCCTGCGCCGAGCCGGTGCGCGAGAAGATCCATACCCCCACGGCGAAGCTGACCAGCGTGGTGCCCAGATCGAAGGCGGTTTCGCTCAGCCAAAGGAGCACGAACGTCGATCGGGCGCCTTGCCGGCGGAATGGCAGCGGCGGCAGTCTGGCCGGGTCGTCACGGGTCGGGGGCGCAGCGGCTTCCACGGTCACTTCCTGCATAACGGGCGCTCCCCGGGAGCCCACGCTGTCAACTGATGAAAGTAGAAAAAAGCGCGAGTGCTGCGGGTGGCGGGATGGATTTTTTTCGCGGCATAGCCGCGAGGCGACACACGATTATTCCGCGCTGCAGCACAGTAATTGGCAGGCTGCACAAATGACGCATCATTTAAATTTCCTGACGCCGGAGGACTAGAACTTCGGAATTGGCAGACCCACTGAATTACGAAAATCCGTTCTACTTCAGCGCATTGCGCCGACGTGATCGGCACTGCAACGCCCCTCGATTCACGAGGAGCAAACCGAAGACGGCAACCGAGTCAAATCGAAAATGAAACACCATGTCATTGCTGCGGTGTTCAGGTCGCCGCAAGGTATTCATATTCGGGCCTAGCCGGATATAACTAATAGCTTATTTCCGGTGGAAAGAGGCAAATCCGGGGCGCGGCCAACTCGCCTCCGATTCCAATTCGAAAGAATCCAATGAGGCTTTTTCAGCGCCTCTTTTTTGGAAATTCGCGGACTAAGGTTTTACGTCGAACCACCGCAGCGTGGAGCCGGATGAATGGGTCGATATGGCCTCCCCGCGAGGAGGCTTGCGCGCCCGGCTTCGGCTGCGCGAACGAAGCCCGATTGCCGCCCGATCGGGCCTAGCCGCCCTTTGCCTTCCCCGGCTTCCTGGGAGCCTTGGCCGAATGCTTCGGGGCCTTCGCAGGCTTGCTCGCGGCCGGCACCGGCAGGCTGCGCGCCTCGCCTTCGCGCGCCGACTTCATGTGCCCGCTCTCGCCGATGGTCATGCCGACGATGCGCGCGAGCTGCCGGCTCACGCTGATGTATGCGTGCCCCAGACGGCTGTCGAAATAGAGCGAGTCGCCGCGCGCCATGTGCACCACCTCGCCGTTCTCGAAGTGCACCTCGATCTCGCCCGAGAGCACATAGGCGAACTCCTCGCCCCCGTGCCGCACGAAGTCTTCCGGCCCGTGGATCTGCCGCGCGTGCACCGTGCCGACGATGGGGCTCATCTGCTTGCCCGCCGCCGTGGTGCCGAGGAACTCATAGGCGATGGAAAGCCCCTTGTAGACCACGCCCTTGCCCGAGCGCGTGACCACCGGGCCGTCGAGCTGCGCGGGCTTGACGCCGGCGCCCGCGAACATGGCGTTCATGTCCATCTCCAGCGCGCGACCCAGCGCGGTGAAGTTCTCGTAGCCCAGCGCGAGCTGGCCGCGCTCGGCGCGCGATATGGTGGTGATCGACACGCCCGAGCGCTCGGCCAGTTGCGCCAGCGTCCAGCCGAAGCGCTTGCGCGCGGTGCGCAGGCGGTTGCCGAAGGTGACGCGGTCCAGCGTGGGCGGCTCGTCCCTGGGCTTCATCCCCGTCTTGGTCCCTGTGTGTGGATTCACGCTTGGCTTTCTCTTGTGATGCCGGTGGATTCTGCCAGCCGGCGCCTGCGCCATCCATGCCAACCCGCATGACGCGGGCCCGGAAGTTGCGTATACGCAAATTGCGTTGACGCAAATTTCACCGATGCGGTGCACCATGGTTTCCCCTTGGTACCCTCGAATCAATTTGCGTATCCGCAAATTTCTTCCTACACTTTTCGGCGATGACTTCCAGCACTGCAGAGCCCATCGTGGCTGACTTCCTCGTGATCGGCGGCGGCATCGCCGGGGCCTCGGTGGCCCACTGGCTCGCGCCGCACGCACGCGTGATCCTTCTCGAACGCGAATCGCAACCGGGCTACCACTCCACCGGCCGCTCCGCCGCGCTCTTCATGGAAAGCTACGGCACCGCGCAGGTGCGCGCCCTCACCATGGCGAGCCGCGCCTTCCTCGAGCACCCGCCCGAAGGCTTCTCCGAACACCCGCTGCTCACGCCGCGCGGCGCGATGATGGTCGCGGGCGCCGAGCACATGGCCGAGCTCGAAGCCCACTGGGAAGTGCTTCGCGCCATGGACACCGGCGCCTCCCGCCTGAGCGGCGAGCAGGCGCGCGAGATGGTGCCGGCGCTGCGCCCCGAGCAGGTGCAGGGCGCGGTGTACGAACCCGACGCAGCCGACATGGACGTGCACGCCATCCACCAGGGCTACCTGCGCGGCATGCGGCGCGCGGGCGGCAAGCTGGTGTGCGATGCAGGCGTGACGGCCATCGAGCGCGTCGGCGAACGCTGGCGCGTCGAGGCCGGCGGCGCCGTGTACGAGGCGCCCGTGGTGCTCAACGCTGCGGGCGCATGGGTCGACACCATCGCGCGCATGGCCGGCGTGCCACCGCTGGGCATCGAGCCACGCCGGCGCTCCGCATTCATCTTCGCGCCGCCCGAAGGCCAGAGCGTCGCGCACTGGCCCATGGTGTTCGGCGCCGACGAGGGCTGGTACATCAAGCCCGACGCCGGCATGCTGCTCGGCTCGCCGGCCAACGCCGATCCGGTCGAGCCGCAGGACATCCAGCCCGAGGAGATGGACATCGCCATCGCCATGCATCGCATCGAGGAGGCGACCACGCTCGCCATCCGCCGCCCGACGCGCACCTGGGCCGGCCTGCGCTCCTTCGTGGCCGACGGCGACCTGGTCGGCGGCTTCGAGCCCGGCGTGCCCGGCTTCTTCTGGGTGGCGGCGCAAGGCGGCTACGGCATCCAGACCTCGGCCGCCATGGGCGAGGCCTGCGCCGCGCTGGCGCGCGGACTGCCGCTGCCCGAACGCATCGCCTCCTTCGGGCTCACGGCGGAAATGCTGGGCCCGCAGCGGCTGCGCACGGCCGCGGGCTGAGCCCGGCCACGCACGCGACAACAAGAAACGACACACCACCCCACGAGGTTCGACCATGCGCGTCTTCAGTGCTTCCCTTGCCACCGAAACCAACACCTTCGGTCCGATGCCGACCGGCCTGGCCTCCTTCAAGGACCGCGGCTACTTCCCCGCGGGCAAGCACCCCGACGCGATGACGCTGTTCTCGGGCCCGCTGTGGGCCGCCCGCATGCGCGGCGCCGACAAGGGCTGGACGCTGTTCGAAGGCATGGTGGCCGGCGCACAGCCCAGCGGCACCACCACGCGCCACGCCTACGAGACGCTGCGCGACGAGCTGCTGAACGACCTGCGCGCGGTGCTGCCTGTCGACATGGTGCTGCTCGGCCTGCACGGCGCGATGGTGGCCGACGGCTACGACGACTGCGAAGGCGACCTGCTGGCGCGCGTGCGGCAGATCGTCGGGCCCGACGTGGTGATCGGCGCGGAGCTCGATCCGCACAATCACCTCACGCCGGAGATGATCTCCAACGCCGACGTGATGATCTCCTTCAAGGAGTACCCGCACACCGACGTGCTCGAGCGCGGGCTGGAGCTGGTCGACATCTGCACGGCGACGGTCGAAGGCAAGGTGCGGCCGGTGCCCGCGGTGGTCGACTGCGACATGATCGTCACCGTGCACACCTCGCGCGAGCCGGCGCGCGGCTTCGTCGAGCGCATGCAGTCGCTCGAAGGCAAGAACGGCGTGCTCTCGATCTCGCTCACGCACGGCTTCTCGTGGGGCGACGTGCCCGAGATGGGCACCAAGGTGCTGGTCTACACCGACGGAGACAAGGCACAGGCCGACCTGCTGGCACGCCAGCTCGCCGACGAGGTCATCGCCATGCGCGACGGTCTCACCGTGAACTACCCCGGCATCGACGCCTCGCTCGACGAGGCCCTGGCCTTCGACGGCGGCCCCGTGGTGATCTCCGACGGCGCCGACAATCCCGGCGGAGGCGCAGCCAGCGACTCCACCTTCATCCTGCGCCGCATGGTCGAGCGCGGCATCACCAATGCGGCGCTGGGCCCGCTGTGGGACCCGATCGCGGTGCGCATCGCCTTCGATGCGGGCGTGGGCGCCAGGCTGCAGATGCGCATCGGCGGAAAGATCAGCCCGCTGTCGGGCGACCCGCTGGATCTCGAATGCACCGTGAAGGCGCTGAAGCACGACCTGGTGATGACCGGCCTGGCCGGCACGCCCACGCTGATGGGCGACTGCGCGCTGGTCGAGGCCAACGGCATCGAAGTCGTGCTGATCACTCTGCGCAACCAGGCGATGGGCACCGACCTCTTCACGCAGCTGGGCTGCGACCTCGCCGCGAAGAAGATCATCGTCGTGAAGTCGTCGCAGCATTTCTACGCGTCGTACTCCAAGGTGGCGAAGCACGTCATCTACGCGGGCGCACCGGGTGCGGTCACGCTCGACCTGAACACGCTGCCCTATCGCAAGGCCCGCCTCCCAAAGTGGCCGATCGGCGCCGCGGCCTGAGCCCCTCCACTTTCTTTTTCCTGCTGCCTTCCCTCACCGGAGAACCGACGATGAAACGACGGACGCTTGGCGCTCTCGCCGCCCTGGCCATTTCCACCGCCTTCGCCGCGAGCCTTCCCGCGCATGCCCAGACGCCCCAGGCCAAGACGCTGAAGGTGGTGGCGCACGCCGACCTGAAGATCCTCGACCCGACCTTCACCACCGCCTACATCTCGCGCAACTTCGGCTACATGGTCTACGACACGCTGTTCGCGCAGGACGCGAACGGCAAGCCCCAGCCGCAGATGGTCGAGAAGTACACCACTTCGAAGGACGGCAAGCAGTGGAGCTTCACGCTGCGCCCGGGCCTCAAGTTCTCCGACGGCAGCGCCGTCACCTCCGCCGACGCCGTTGCATCGCTGCAGCGCTGGGCCGCGCGCGACAGCCTGGGCCGCGCCATGACGGCTGCCGGCGCCGAGTGGAAGGCCACCGACGCGCGCAACTTCACGCTCACGCTCTCCGAGCCCTTCGGCATGGTGCTCGACGCGCTGGCCAAGCCCTCGGGCTTTCCGCCGGTGGTCCTGCCCGAACGCGTGGCGAAGATGCCGGCCACCGCGCCGCTGACGGAAGTGCTCGGCTCGGGCCCCTTCATCTTCAAGCGCGACGAGTGGGTACCGGGCAACAAGGCCGTGTTCGTGCGCAACCCGAACTACGTGGCGCGCAGCGAGCCGCCTAGCGGCCTGGCCGGCAGCAAGAAGAGCAGCTTCGATCGCGTCGAGTGGCTCTACCTGCCCGACGCCAACAGCGCGGTGGCTGCGCTCAAGCGCGGCGAGGTCGACATCATCGAGCAGCTGCCGCCCGACTACATCGCGCCGCTGCGCACCGACACGGGCGTGAAGATCGGCTCGGGCGGCGCCTACCAGGGCTTCCTGGTGATGAACCAGCTGCATGCGCCCTTCAACAACCCGAAGGTGCGCCAGGCGCTGCTGCAGGCCGTGAGCCAGGAGCGCTTCATGGCGGCGATGGGCTTCCCGCTCGACATGCGCATGGCCTACTGCGCCACCTACTTCATCTGCGGCAGCCCCAACGACACGGCCGCCGGCGCCGAGCCCTACCGCAAGGCCGACCTCGCCAAGGCGAAGAAGATGCTCGCCGACGCCGGCTACAAGGGCGAGAAGGTGGTGCTGCTGGTGCCCAGCGACGTGCCCTACCTGAACGCCGAGGCGCTGATGGCTGCGCAGACCATGAAGAGCATCGGCCTGAACGTCGATGCCCAGACCATGGACTGGGCCTCCATCGGCGCGCGCCGCGCCAAGCGCGATGCGCCCGACGCCGGCGGCTGGAACATGTACGTCACCGTGGCCGGCGAGTTCGATGCCAACTCGCCCGTCAGCAACGCCTACCTGAGCGCGGCCTGCGGCAACACCCTGCCCGGCTGGCCCTGCGACAAGCCGCTGGACGACCTGCGCACTTCATGGCTGAAGGAAACCGTGCCGGCCAAGCGCAAGGAGCTGCTCGACGCCTTCCAGACCCGCGCCTACGAGGCCGTGCCGTACATCAACGCCGGCCAGTACTCGGCCGCCTTCGCCGCGCGCGCCAACCTGAAGGGGCTGGACAAGCTCTGGTCCGGCATGCCGACGGTCTGGGCGCTCGACAGGTAAGGGCCAGCCCGCCAGCCAGCATTCCGCCAGCAAGCCAGTCAACAGTTCAAGGGCATCGCCATGGGCTACATCGTTCGACGCTTTCTCTCGACGCTTCCGGTCATGGCGGTGGTGGCCGTGGTGGTGTTCCTGCTGATCCACCTCTCGCCGGGCGACCCTGCGGCGCTCATCGCGGGCGACCTCGCCACCACCGAGGACATCGAGAAGCTGCGCGCCGCGCTCGGCCTGAACCTGCCGCTGTGGCAGCAATTCGGGCTGTGGATCGGCAAGCTCTTCACCGGCGACCTCGGCACGTCGATCTTCACGCAGATGCCGGTGACGCAGCTGCTGGGGCAGCGGCTGGAGCCCACGTTGTCGATCGCCGCGCTGACCATGCTCATCACGCTGGTGGTGTCGGTGCCGCTGGGCACGCTCGCGGCGTATCGCGCGGGCAGCTGGATCGACCGGCTGGTGATGCTCTTCGCGGTGCTGGCCTTCTCGGTACCGGTATTCCTGGTGGGCTACCTGCTGGTCTACAGCTTCGCGATCCAGCTGCCGTGGTTCCCGGTGCAAGGCTACGTGCGCTTCGCCGAGGGCGCGGGCGAATGGCTGCGCTCGCTGGTGCTGCCTTGCGTGAACCTCGCGCTGGTCTACATCGCGCTGGTGACGCGCATGACGCGCGCCACGGTGCTCGAGGTGCTGCACGAGGACTACATCCGCACCGCGCGCGCCAAGGGCCTCGGCGTGCTGCCCGTTCTGGGGCATGCGCTGCGCAACGCGGCCATTCCCATCGCCACCACCGTGGGCGCGGGCATCGCGCTGCTGATCGGCGGCGTGGTGGTCACCGAGACGGTGTTCGCCATTCCGGGCGTGGGCCGGCTGGTGATCGATTCGGTGCAGCGGCACGACTACCCGGTGATCCAGAGCGTGCTGCTGCTGTCGGCGGGCGTGTACGTGCTGATCAACCTGCTGATCGACCTGAGCTACCGACTCTTCGATCCGCGCATCCAGTACTAGACCGACCCACTGACCCGCTCCATGTCCACCGTACTTCCCATGAGCGACATCGACATGCCCGCGACGCCTGCAGCCGAAGTCGCGCAGCCGGTCGAGGCCCCTTTCGTTCCTCCGCGCTTGCGCTGGCTGCGCAAGCACCCGACGCTGATCGTCGGCGCGCTGCTGCTGATCGCGGTGGCGGCGCTTTCCATCGCCGCGCCGTGGATCGCCACGCACGACCCGCAGGACATCGATCCGCTCGCACGCATGCAGCTGCCCTCGTCCGAGCACTGGTTCGGCACCGACGCGCTGGGGCGCGACGTGTTCAGCCGCGCGGTGTGGGGCGGGCGGGTGTCGATGATCGTGGGCGCCTCGGTGGCGCTGCTGGCCACCTTCTTCGGCGTCGCGCTCGGGCTGGTGGCGGGCTTCGTGCGCTGGGCGGACGGGCCGATCATGCGGGTGATGGACGGCCTCATGGCCATTCCGGGCATCCTGCTTGCCATCGCGCTCATGGCCGTGACCCGCGCCAGCCTGACGACGGTGATCGTCGCCATCACGGTGCCAGAGATACCGCGCGTGGTGCGGCTGGTGCGCTCGCTGGCGCTCACGCTGCGCGAGCAGCTCTTCGTGGAGGCCGCGCATGCGGTGGGAACGCGCCTTCCGGTGATCCTCGTGCGCCACGTGCTGCCGAACACCGTGGCGCCGCTGATCGTGCAGGCCACCTTCGTCGCGGCCGCTGCCGTGCTGACGGAAGCGGCACTCTCCTTCCTCGGCGTGGGCGTGCCTTCGCAGACGCCGAGCTGGGGCAACATGATGGCCGAGGGCCGCAACTTCGTGGCCGTGGCCTTCCACATCATCCTGTACCCCGGTCTGCTGCTGGCGGCGACGGTGCTGGCCATCAACCTGCTGGGCGACGGCCTGCGCGACGCGCTCGACCCGCGCCTGGCACGGCAACTGTGAAGGAGGACATGCCATGACGATCCCCATGTCCCACACCGCGCTCGCACCCGGCGAGCCGCTGCTCGAGGTCGACAACCTGCGCACGCACTTCCACACGCTGGCGGGCGTGGTGCGCTCGGTCGACGGGGTTTCCTACACGGTGCGCGCGGGCCGAACGCTCGGCGTGGTCGGCGAGTCGGGTTGCGGCAAGAGCGTGACCGCCCTGTCGATCCTGCGGCTGGTGCCCACGCCGCCCGGACGTCACATGGGCGCGGTGCGGCTGCGCGGCACCGACCTGATGCAACTGAGCGAGCGCGAGATGCGGCAGATCCGCGGCAACCGCATCTCGATGATCTTCCAGGAGCCGATGACGTCGCTGAACCCGGTGCTCACCGTGGGCCGGCAGATCGCCGAGACAGTGCAGCTGCACCAGAAGGCCAGCCGCGCCGACGCGATGAAGCGTGCGGTCGAGATGCTGCGCGTGGTGCAGATCCCCGAGCCCGAACGCCGCGTGAACGAGTACCCGCACCAGCTCTCGGGCGGCATGCGCCAGCGCGTGATGATCGCCCTGGCCCTGGCCTGCAACCCCGAGGTGCTGATCGCCGACGAGCCGACGACTGCCCTGGACGTGACGATCCAGGCGCAGATCCTCGACCTCATCAAGCGGCTGCAGAAAGAGCTGGGCATGGGCGTGGTGATGATCACGCACGACCTCGGCGTGGTGGCCGAGAGCTGCGACCGCGTCGTGGTCATGTACGCTGGAAAGAAGGTGGAAGAAGCCGACGTGGTCGACCTGTTCGACCGCCCGTTGCACCCCTACACGCGCGCTCTGATGGCCTCGATGCCCGCGATGAACACCGCGAGCACGCGGCTCACCGAGATTCCGGGGCTGGTGCCCGCCGCGCACGAACTGGGACGCGGCTGCGCCTTCGCGGCTCGCTGCAGCCAGGCACGCGAACGCTGCCGCGCCGAGACACCGAGGCTGGTGCAGCAAGGCGGCGACCACGTTGTGGCCTGCTTCGCCGTCGAAGAAAACTGGGCGGGTGCCGAGGAGATCGCCGCATGACGACAACCGCTGCAACGCCATTGCTGCAGGTGCGCAACCTGCGCAAGCACTACACGTCGCCCAAGCGCTGGCTGCGGCCGGCCAAGCCGTCGATCCAGGCGGTGGACGGCGTTTCGTTCAATGTCGCGCGCGGCGAGACGCTGTCGCTGGTCGGTGAGTCAGGCTGCGGCAAGACCACCACGGCCAAGTCGGTGATGCGGCTGGTGGAGCCGACCTCAGGCTCGGTGGAGCTCGAAGGCCAGGAGCTGCTGTCGCTCTCCGCCGAGGACATGCGCATGCGCCGGCGCGACCTGCAGATCATCTTCCAGGACCCGTATGCCTCGCTGAACCCGCGGCTGACGGCCGGGGACATCGTGGCGGAACCGCTGCGCAACTTCGGCATGGGCGCATCGGCCGAGCGGCGCGAGCGCGTGCAGTGGCTCTTCTCGCGCGTGGGGCTGCGGCCCGAGGCTGTGAAGAAGTTTCCGCACGAGTTCTCGGGCGGCCAGCGGCAGCGCCTGGGCATCGCGCGGGCGCTGGCGCTGAACCCGAAGCTGATCGTGTGCGACGAGCCGGTGTCCGCTCTCGACGTGTCGGTGCAGGCGCAGGTGGTCAACCTGCTGATGGACCTGCAGGCCGAATTCGGCATCGCGTATCTCTTCGTCGCGCACGACCTCGCGGTGGTGCGCCACATCAGCCATCGCGTGGCCGTGATGTACCTCGGCCACATCGTGGAGATCGCCGACCGCGACACGCTGTTCTCAGCGCCGCTGCATCCGTACACCGAGATTCTGCTGTCGGCGGTGCCGGTGCCCAATCCGCGCACGCCCGCGCGGCGCATGCTGCTGCAGGGCGATCCGCCGAGCCCGGCCAATCCGCCTTCGGGCTGCCGCTTTCACACCCGCTGCCCGATGGCGCAGGCCGTGTGTAAGGAAAAGGCGCCGGAGCTGGGCGAGCGGCCGTCGTCGTCCGCGAACGGAAGCCATCTGGTCGCCTGCCATTTCCGCTGAAGAGAAGAAGCAAGAAAGAAAGGATTCCCCCGTGTCCGAAAAGCTCCCCCACTACGAACTGCTGATCCGCGGCGGCACCGTGATCGACGGCACCAAGGCGCCGCGCTTCGATGCCGACATCGGCATCGTGGGCGACCGCATCGTCGCCATCGGCAAGCTCGCGGGCCATACGGCCGAGCAGACGATCGACGCCACCGGCCGCATCGTCGCGCCCGGCTTCATCGACTCGCACACGCACGACGACCAGGCCGTGCTGTCGCAGGCTCGGATGCCGTTCAAGGTGTCGCAGGGCGTGACCACGGTGGTGGCGGGCAACTGCGGCATCAGCGCCGCTCCGCTTCGCGCCGACATGGACCTGCCCATGCCGCTGAGCCTGCTCGATTCGCCCGCAGAGGGCCGCTTCACCAGCTTCGCCGCGTACCTCGATGCGCTGCGCGCGACGCCGTCGTCGGTGAACGTGGCGGCGATGGTGGGCCATTCGACGCTGCGCGCCGTGGCGATGGGCGACCTCGACCGGCCCGCGAACGAAGCCGAGATCAAGGCCATGCAGGCGATGGTCGAGGAAGCGATGCAGGCCGGCGCCATCGGCCTGTCGACCGGCACCTTCTACCCGCCGGCAGTGAAGGCCACGACCGAGGAGATCATCGAGGTCGGCCGCCCGCTCACTTCGCGCAAGGCGCTGTACGTGACGCACATGCGCGACGAGAGCGACCGCGTGATGGAGTCGCTGGAGGAAACCTTCCACATCGGCCGCGCGCTCGGCATTCCGGTGGTGGTGTCGCACCACAAGGTGCAGAACACGCGCAACTTCGGCAAGACGAAGGTCACGCTGCCGTTCATCCAGGAGGCGATGAAGCACCAGTGCATCGGCCTCGACTGCTATCCCTACACGGCCGGCTCCACCATGATCCGCACCGACCGCGGGATGATGGAAGGCCGCGTGCTCATCGCCTCTAGCGTGCCGCACCCCGAATGCGCGGGCCGCGACCTGAAGGACATCGCCGCCGAATGGGGCGTGTCGGGCGAAGAGGCCGCGAAGCGGCTGCAGCCCGGCAGCGCGATCTACTTCATGATGGACGAGGACGACGTGCAGCGCATCCTCGCCTTCGACGAAACCATGATCGGCTCCGACGGCATCCCGCTGGGCGACAAGCCGCATCCGCGCCTGTGGGGCACCTTCCCGCGCGTGCTGGGGCACTACAGCCGCGACATCGGCCTGTTCCCGCTGGAAACGGCGGTATGGAAGATGACGGGGCTCACCGCGCGCAACTTCGGCCTGCACGAACGCGGCACGCTGAAGCCGGGCAACCACGCCGACGTGGTGATCTTCGATGCCGCGACGGTGCGCGACACGGCCAACTACGAATCGCCGATGCAGCCGGCCGAGGGCATCGATGCGGTGATAGTGAATGGCGCCCTGACCTGGCGCAACGGAGCGCACGGCGGAGCGCGCAACGGGCAGGTGATCACGCGGCGCGAAGCGCGAGTGAACTGATCCCGTCCAGGGATACCGCGGAACCGGCTTTGCCGGGCCGCTGGTATCGCCCCCTGCAAGGGGGTTGGCAAAGCGACACGAAGTGCGCGGAGCCTGGGGGTCAGCCTGTCAATCCGGGGCGTTCATCACGCGGTCGAACTCCTCGTCGGCCGGCACGTTGTCGGCGTCGAGCTCGCTCGCGTCGGTGAGGTCGATGCCCGTTTCCTCGGACAGGTCGTCGGAGATCTCGTCATCGGGCTCTTCGAAGTCATCGGCGGGCAGGTTGTCCTCGTCTTCGTCGGCGGAAGAGGCGGAACGCGCAGTGGCGTCGACGGTGCTCATGATCAGCTCCTCGGCTTGTTTCTGACAGGTCCCCTATGGTGCGCCTGTTTCGGGCGTTGCGGGTCATCCGGCGCGCGGCGTCGGTGTCGGAACGTTTCCGGCGAAGGCCGCCGACCGGCCTTCGATCCCCTTCAGCCCTCCCGGCCCGCCCTCAATCCTTGTGCACGTGGCCGTGTTCCCCATGGCCCGGGTCGTCGTGGCCGTGGTCGTGCCCGTGCTCGCCGTGCGCGAGGCGGCTCACCAGCGTGACCAGCACGATGCCCGCGGCCAGCCAGAGGATCTGCGCGGCCGTCTGGCGCGCGGGCAGACGCTTCTGCAGCTGCGGAATCAGGTCGGCCAGCGCCACGTAGACGAAGCTGCTGCCGGCCAGCACCAGGAAGTACGGCAGCAGGCCGTGCAGCTGGTCGACCAGCCACCAGCCCGCGATGCCGCCCAACGCGGTCATGGTGCCGGCGAGCGACACCTTCACCAGCGCGGCGCGCTGGTTGGCCGAGCTCTGGCGCAGCACGACCAGATCGCCGATGTGGTGCGGGATCTCGTGCGCCAGCACCGCGAGGGCGGCCACCAGGCCCAGGCGCAGGTCGGCGGTGAAGGCCGAGGCGATCAGGATGCCGTCGCCGAAGCAGTGCACGCTGTCGCCGGTGAGCACGGCCCAGCCGCCAGTGCGGGGGCCGTGGTCGTGCGAATGGGGGTGATCGTGGCCGTGGTCATGTCCGTGGTGGTCGTGGCCCTCGTGCCCGTCCTTCCCGTCGCCATGGTGATGCTCATGCCCGTGGTGCCACAGCTCGGCCTTGTCGAGCAGGAAGAAGAACACCAGCCCGAACAGCAGCACCCCGAAGAGCAGCGCGGGCTCGATGCGGCTTTCGAAGGCCTCGGGCAGCAGATGCATGAAGGCCGTGGCGAGCAGCGCGCCGGCCGCCAGGCTCAGCAGGTGCTGCGGGTTCACGCCGCCGGAGCCGCTTCGCACGCCCACCTTCAGCAAGAGGGCCGCGAGCCAGACGCTCCCGATACCGGCAACCAGGGTCGCCACGATGATGACTATCAAATTCATAGCTGCTTGCGCAAGAAAGACGGCCCCCGAGACTATTTCAGGGCCGCATACCGTTCATAAAAAGAGAAAGGCCGTCACGTGGACGGCCTTCGGCGGGGATTGGCTGACGGGCGCCGTTCAGGCGACGCCGTTGGCTTTGAACCAGGCCGTGGCGCGCTGCCAGCCGTCTTCCGCCGCGCTCTTTACATAGCTGGGGCGGTAGTCGGCATGGAACGCGTGGCCCGCTTCGGGATACACGACGAAGCTCGACGCCTTGGCCGCCGGGGTTCCGGTTGCCAGAGCTGCTTTCATCTTATCAACCGTGTCAAGGGGGATGCCCTGGTCTTTTCCGCCGTAGAGACCGAGCACCGGCGCCTGCAGGCTGGCAGCGATGTCGACGGGGTGCTTCGGCTGGAGTTCGCTGGCCTGGCCGACCAGCCGGCCGTACCACGCCACGCCCGCCTTGACCTTGCCGGTGGCGGCATAGAGCCAGACGATGCGCCCGCCCCAGCAGAAGCCGGTGATGCCGGCCTTGCTGGTGTCGCCGCCGTTGGCCTTGGCATAGGCCAGCGCGCCGTCAAGGTCGGCCAGGACCTGCGCATCGGGCACCTTGGTGACGATGTCGGCCTGCAGCTTCGGGATGTCGGTGTAGCCGCGCGGATCGCCCTGGCGGGCGTAGAGCTCGGGCGCGATGGCCAGGTAGCCGAGCTTGGCGAAGCGGCGGCAGGTGTCGGCGATGTATTCGTGCACGCCGAAGATCTCCTGGATCACCAGGATCACCGGCAGGCCGGTCTTGCCCTCGGGCGCTGCGGCGTAGGCGGGCACATCGAAGCCGTTGACGGTGTACTTGACCGGGCCGGCCTTCAGGCCGTCGGCCGGGGTGCTGACGGCGGTCTGCGCCATTACCGGCATGACGGCGGCCGCGTAGCCCACGCCGATCGCGGCCTTGAGGGCGGTGCGGCGCGTGGCGCCCTGCTCTGTGCTTTCGCCGGGGCGAAGCGAGTCGAAGTCGGAACGGCTGTCGTCGAGAGGCATGGAATGGGCTCCGGTTGGATCGTCGGACAAGGGACGTTGCGCCATGAAAAAACGCACGCCGCAATGTAGGCGAAATCGGTCGGGGCCTCCATGCCCCCTGGTCTCAGTGGGGTTGCGGCACCCCGTAGGCGCGCCGGGCCAGCGCCGCGGCCAGCACCTGCGCGGGATCGACCAGATCGAGCCCCGCCACCGCGGCCGAGCCCTGCAGGCCCAGGGGCACCTCGGTGCAGCCCATGACGATGGAGACCGGGCCGTGGCGCCCGGCCAGCCGCAGCGCCACGTCGGAGAAGCATTGCTCGGCGAGCTGCATGTTGCCGGCCTTCACGCCCTCGAAGATGCCGCGCGTGATGATCTGGCGCTCCTCGGGCAGCGGCACGTGGCATTCCAGGCCCTCATCGGCCAGCGCCTGCTCGTAGAGGCGGATGCGGTAGGTGCCTTCGGTGGCCATCAGCGCCACGCCCGTCGCGCCCTGGGCGGCGAGGTGGCGTGCCGTCTCGCGCGCCATGTGCAGCAGCTCGACCTGGGGAAAGCGCTCCTGCAGGTTGGCGTGCCATGCGTGCGCAGTGTTGCAGGCGATGGCCACCGTGCGGCTGCCGAGGGCGGCCAGCCGGCCCAGCGCCTGCAGCATCGGCTCCAGCGGCTGGTGCGCGCCCTGCCCGGCCGAAGCCAGCGCCTCGGTGCGGTCGGGCACCGGCACCTGCGCGAGCCAGTGCTCGGGAAAGGACTGGTCGCGCACCGGCTCGCCCCGCGCACGCATCTGCTGCGTGCAGGCCTGCACGAAGAGCCGCACGAAGTCGGCGCCCGCCGCGGGGCCCATGCCTCCAAGAATGCCGACAACCTGCGTCACTGCAACTTCCTTTTCTTTCTCTCTCGCCGCGCCGTTGTCAGGTCGCAGGTTTGTCGCTGAGAGCCTTGAGGTTCTCTTTCAGCTGCGGGCTCATCGGCAGGTTCAGCGGCACGTTCTTCGGCGGAATCGGCTGCATGAACCACTTGTTGTAGAGCTTCTCGAACTCGCCGCTCTTCATCATGCCGGCGAAGGTGTCGTCCACCAGCTTCTTGAAGGCCGGGTCGTCCTTGGGCAGCATGCAGGCGTAGGGCTCGACCTGCAGCGAATCGCCCACCACCTCGAAGTCGCCCGGCGTCTTGGCATTGGCGATCAGACCGTACAGCAGGATGTCGTCCATGGCGAAGGCCGCGGCGCGGTCGCTCTCGACCAGCAGGAAGGAGTCGGCGTGGTCCTTGCCGAGCACGATGTCCATGCCGAGGCTCTTCTCGGTGTTGTACTTTCGCATGACCAGCGCGTTGGTGGTGCCGGTGGTGCTGGCCACGGTCTTCTTCGCGAGGTCGGCGTAGTTCTTGATCTTCGAAGACTTCTTCACCAGCAGGCGCGTGCCCGTGTAGAAGTGGTTGATGGCGAAGGCCACGTCCTTGCCGCGCGCGGTGTTGTTGGTGGTGGAGCCGCACTCCAGGTCGACGGTGCCGTTGGTGATGAGCGGAATGCGGTTCTGCGAGGTCACGGGCATGAGCGCCACCTGCAGGTTGGGCTTGTTCAGCTTCTTCTTCACCGCCTCGACCACGGCGTTGGAAAGATCGACCGCCATCCCGATCGGCTTGTTGGGGCCGTCGAGGTAGCTGAAGGGCACCGACGACTCGCGATAGGAGAGCGTGATCTTGCCGGACTCGGCGATCTTGGCCAGCGTGTCGGCGGCCTGCGCGCCCGTGGCGGTGAAGAGCACCGTGGCGGCCAGGGAAGACATCAGGACGGAGAGTTTCATTCGAGCCTTCATTCGGTTGAACTGAACAGGCGGCCAGTTTAGGAAGTAGCGAAGCAAAACGACAATTCCAATTGAAACCTGGCCCATGCCCAAAGGTTATGGGCGGGGGTTCTTTTGGCATTTCCGCCCCGAGCCGCGCGCGCCTACAGTCAAAGCCTCGGTTCTCAATCAATCTCCTTGCGGAAAGTCGCCCCCATGCATGTGTGTGTGCTCGGCGCCGGCATCGTGGGCCTGGCGACCGCCTGGCAGCTCGAACGCCGGGGTCATCAGGTCACCGTGATCGACCGCGCCGCGCCCGGCTCGGGCGCGAGCGGCGGCAACGGCGCGCAGCTCAGCTATTCGTACGTTCAACCGCTGGCCGATCCGTCGATCTGGAAGCAGCTGCCCAAGCTGCTGCTGTCACCCAGCTCGCCGCTCAAGCTGCGGCCGCAGCTCGATCCGCTGCAATGGCGCTGGGGCATGGAATTCCTCGCGGCCTGCAACGCGCAGACCTCGCGCGACACCACGGCGAAGCTGCTGGAGCTGGCCGCTTCGAGCCGCGTCGAATTCGAGGCGATGCGCGCGGAGCTCTCTCCCGAATGCGATTTCTCGGCCACCGGCAAGCTGGTGCTGTATGCCAGCCAGGCATCGCTCGAAGGCGCACGCGCGCAGCTCGAACTGCAGCGCACCATGGGCAGCGAGCAGCGGCTGGTGACGCCCGAGGAGTGCGTCGCCATCGAACCCGCGCTCACCGGCTACCGCAGCCATATGGCCGGCGCCGTTCATACGCCCAGCGAATGCGCGGCCGACTGCCTCAAGGTGTGCATCGAGCTGACGAAGGCATTGAGCGCACGCGGCGTGCGCTTCATGTCGGGCGTCGACGCGCACGGCTTCGTGCGCAACGGAAACCGCGTCGCCGCGGCACGCACCGGCGATGGCGACGTGGAGGCCGACGCCTTCGTGATGGCGCTGGGCTCCGCATCGCACAGGCTGGGCCGTGCGCTCGGCGCCTACCTGCCGGTGTATCCGCTCAAGGGCTACAGCATCACGGTGGAAGTCGATCCCGCGCCCGGCGCCGCGCCGCGCGTGAACGTGACGGACAGCGCGCGCAAGGTGGTGTTCGCACGCATCGGCTCGCGCCTGCGCGTGGCGGGCATGGCCGAGCTGGTGGGCCACGACGCGAGCATTCCGGCCACGCGCATCGAGACGCTGGCGGCCGCCACGCGCGCCCTCTTCCCGCATGCGAGCCGGCTAGAGGAACTCCATCCGTGGACCGGCATGCGCCCTGCCACGCCCAAGGGGCTGCCGATCATCGGACGGCTCGGCAGCGCCCCGTCGAACATGCTGTTCAACACCGGCCACGGCGCGCTGGGCTTCACGCTGGCCTTCGGCTCGGCGCTGCGGATCGCGCAGGCTCTGGACCCTTCGGCTTCGGCAGCCTGAGCTTGCGGCCGAGGCGCCGCCAGCCGATCACCACGCCGGTCAGGCTCAGCACCGCGCCGCCCAGGCTCAATGCGACCAGCAGCACGTCCCACAGGGGACGACGCTCCAGCAGCGGCAGCCAGTCCCAGCTGTGGAGCATGGCGAACAGCCAGCGGCTCGCGCGGCGATGGCTGTCGATGCGGCCCAGCACGGTGCCCGTCAGCGGATCGACGTGCACCCAGCTCGCGGGCGCATCGGTGAACACGACGCGCCAGACGGGCAGCGGCTTGTCGGTTCCGCCGGTCATGGTGTGCGCCTCGCGTGCGTAGTAGTGAATGTCGTAGGCGTGCAGCACGTCGATGCGCGCGACGGCATCTGGCAACAGGCGTGCGACCGCGCCCTTCAGTGCCTCGGCGTCGAGCGCGTAGGGCTGCGCGGTGAGCGCAGCGCGCACCGCGGGCCGACCCGTGGCGGTATTGGCCAGCACCAGCGTCTGCCCGGCGCGCCGCACCCAGCTCAGCTCGCGCACGCCGCCGCCCGTCGAGGCCAGCAAGGCAGATGGCGGAGCGTCCTCCGCGCGCACCGTCAGCGCCCCGCCGTTCATCGCATCGACGCGCAGCGCGGCTGCCTTGCCGTCGAACACGCGCCAGGGGTTCATCGACATCAGCCCGCTGAAGATCCATGTCAGCGTGACGATCGCGAACAGCAATCCGCTGACGTGATGCCAGCGCATCATGAAGCCCTGGTACGGCGAGTGCGAGCCGCTGCGGTAGACGCGCCTGAAGCGCCAGCGCATCACGCCCACGACCGTTCCCGTCAGCGCGACGGCGATGCCGACGATGGAGAGCCAGTTGACGATGTCGGCCCAGTACGGGTCGAGCGCAGTTCCACGCAAGGGGTACAGCCAGTGGATCCATGCCCCCGCGTAGTTCCAGAGGCGCTCTGTTCTCGGCGCGTCACGCACCACCTCGCCGGTTTTTCCCGACACGTACAGCCGCGTGGCCTGCGCGTCACCGAGCTCGACCACATGCAGCGGGCGATGAGCATCGAGCCCGCGCGAATGCGTGAAGGCGTCTTCGTCGACGGTGCCGCGATAGTCCGCTGCCACGCCGGCACCCGCATAGGCCAGCGCGCTCGCAATCGCCCGCTGGCGATCGACCTCGCGCAGCACGCTGCCCGTCCGCGCATCGATCACGACGGTGCCGCTGCCCGGCGGGAGCCTGCGCCCGCCGGCTGCTGCCTCCCGTGCCGGCACCGCGAGATACACCGCCTGCCCGCTACTCGCCGCCGCCAGCCGCAACGACTGCAGCGGCCCCTGGATGCCCGCCGCCTGAAGCGCCTGCCCAGGCCCCAGGAGCGGCTGCGACGCGTCGAGCGGCGGCAGGTGCTGCAGCCGCTCGGCTTCCGTGAGCTTGGGATAGCCCACGTACATCATCACGACGCCCGAGACGAACCACATCGCGAAGAAGGCGCAGGCGACAACGCCCAGCCAGCGATGGACAAGAAACAACCAGCGCTTGAGATGCATGACGCCTCCCCTTCCGCTAGAAGCTCACGCGCAGCGCGACATCCGCCGTGCGCGGCGCGCCGAGGTAGGCAAAGGTGGTGCCGACGTTGGCCGCGTAGACCTTGTTCGTCACGTTGCGGATGCGGCCTACCACGGTGACGGAGCGGCTCAGCTTCCAGCTCAGCCCCAGGTCGAGCAGCGTGTAGGCGGGCCAGCTCGTCGTGTTGGCCGCGTCGGCATAGACCTTGCCGACATGACGCAGCCCCGCGCTGACCTGCAGCTGCGGCGTGATGGCATACGACGCCCAGAGGTTGGCCACCACGGCCGGCGTGTTGGTCGGCGTGCGGCCCGCGAGCGAAACGCCGCCCTGCGTGAAGCGCTCGTAGCGTGCGTCGACGTAGGTGACGTTGCCCTGCAGCGACCACTGCGGCGCGGGCTGCAACCCCAGCGCCAGCTCCACGCCCTTGGACGACTGCTCGCCGACGAGCACCGTGAGCGCGCTGTTGTTCGGGTCCTGCGACGCGATGTTGCTGCGGCGGATGCTGTAGGCCGCGAGCGTGGCCGTGCCCTTGCCCTGCCAGAAATCGAGCTTGCCGCCGACCTCCGCCTGCCGGCCCGTGGTGAGCTCGCTGTTGTTGCGCACGTCGGCGAAGGAGGCCGTGGAAAGCACGCCCGAGGGCGGATCGGCCGCGGTGGCGTATTGCGCATAGAGGCTGGCGCCGGGGGCGACGTCCCACACGAGGCCGATGCGCCCGGTGGTCGGCTTGTAGCCGCGATGGAAGGTCGCCGGATTCGCGGCATCCACCGTGCGCCGGTTGACCAGGTCGAGGTCGATGCGCTCGTGGCGCAGCGCCGTCACCAGGTGCAGCGAGGGCTGCAGCGCGGTGCGGTTCTCGAGGTAGAGCGCCGTCGTGGTGACCTTGTTGCCGCGGTCGGGGCGAAAGCCCGGAACCATGCCCGGCACCTCGAAGAAGCGCTCGGTGGCGAAGACGTAGGGGTTCACCGTGCTCACCACCCCGGGCAGGCTGTTGGGAAAGCGCGTCTGCCGGTTCACGCTGAAGTCCAGCCCGAAGGCCCAGTCGCTGCGCAGGCCGCCGAGCTGCCCCTTGTAGACGCCCTCGACGCGGTTGCCGACAAGGTCCTGGTCGTGCCGCTGCAGCAGCGCGCCGGAGCGGATCACCGCAGTATTGGCCGCGTTGTAGCGGTAGCTCTCGACGTTGCGGTAGTCGCGCAGCGCGTCGTAGGCATAGAAGGTGTTCCTGAACTGCAGCGCGTCGCTGGCCTGCCACTCGGTCACCGAGCGCAGCCACTGCACGCGCTGGGCGTAGATGCCGTCGGCGCTGTTGTAGTTCTTGAAGCGGATGCCACGGTCGATGCGCATCGTGCCGGTCACGGGGTTGAGGACCGGCGTTCCCCAGTAGGGCCGGTCGACGTGCTCGTCCTGGTACTCGTAGGCCAGCGTGTGCTTCAGGCCGCCGCCGAAGTCGGACACCAGCGAGGCCGCCATCTGCGTGGCCTTGCCGTGCGTGCCGTCGGTCCAGCCGTCGGCCTCGCGCCGGTTCACGTCGATGCGCGCGTAGTGGCTGCCGGCGCCGCCGTCTCCGGCAATGCGCCGGTTGAGCCCGAACGAGGCCTCCCTGAGGTTCTGCGTGCCCAGCCGCAGCTGCGCCTCGGTGAAGTCGCCGCGCTCGGCGATCCTGGTGATGTAGTTGATCGAGCCGCCCAGCGCGCCAGAACCGAAGAGAAAGCTCGACGGGCCGCCGATGGCCTCGACGCGGTCGTAGATCCAGCTGTCCACCGGACGGGCCGCGATCGAGTACTGCACGTTGATGCCGTTGAACAGCTGGGCAATGGAGTTGCTGCCGAAGCCGCGGTAGCTCACGCCGATGTTGCCCGGCGCGTCGTGCGCGGTCACGCCCGGAATCGCGCGCAGGATTTCCTGCGTGTTCTGCGCGCCGCGCGCATCGATGACGGCGCGGTTCACCACCGTCACCGAGGCGGGCGTCTCGCGCGGCGAGAGGCCGAGGCGGCTCGCGGTGTCCGAAGGCGTGTCGAGGTCGAGCCTGCCGTTGGGCGCGATGGCGTCCTCGGCGACCTCGACCTGCGGCAGGGAATGCACGGCGGGCGCGACCGGCGTGGCGGATTGCTGGGCCCAGGCCGACGCGCCGGCCGTGCCGAACAGGGCCAGCAGCCCGAGCGTGGAAGTGGATGGAACAAGAACGGGCAAGGCACCGCGCAAGACGGCGCCGCCCCTGAGCAGGGAACGACGTGACATGGAATCTCTCTTTGCGGCGGCGCGCCCGGACGGCGACGCCGGCCGCGCAACGACCGGAAGCTCACCGCGCCGCGGGTCCTGGCCGGACGGCGGCGGGTGAAGGAAGAAGCTACGGTGTCAGGAGAGCGTCGGAGGCCCGCGCGCAGGAAGCGGCGAAGCCGTGGCCGCCGCGATGCGGGCGGCCGGAATGGACTGCAGCGCGCGACCCAGCGGCAGTGGCGTCGGCAGCGCGATTTGCGCTGTCACGGGAAGCGGCACGGAGATCAGGCACAGCGGGCAGTCCATGGCAGTGGCGCCCAGTTCGACCGGACCATCCTCGCCCTGGACGATGGCCTTGACGGCGCCGGCGCTGGAGCACACCAGTTCGATGGCCTGCGGATGCACGATCGGCGAAGCCGTCGCGATCAGCAGCGACGCCATGAACCACGCGAGCACCAGGCGGTACAGCGAGTGGGAGCGTCGAAGGGCGTGCATGGCGCCGGATTATGGCCCGGCACGCTTTCGCCCCACGGTTCCTAGACGGTCTGCTCGATCGCCTCGCGCATGCAGCGCGTGATGCCGCGCACCGCCACAGAGTCGGGCCGTGCAGCGAAACGCAGCGCGCGGATCGGCACCGGGATCTGCGGCTCCAGCATCAGCACGTCGACCTTCTCGCGGTCGGCCGATCGCGCCGTGCAGCCGTCGACCAGCGCCACGCCGATGCCGTGGTGCGCCATGGCCAGCGCCGCGTGGTAGGTCTGCACCGTGACCACCGCCTGCTGGAAGCCCACGCCCGCCTGCCGGCAGGCCTGGCTCAGGCTGGTGCCCACGGGGTCGCGGCTGTCCAGGCCGATCACCGGCCGGTCGACAAGGTCGTGCAGCGCAGCCGAACCGTTGCGCACCAGCGCGCGCGGCAGCATGCCCTTGGGCGCGATGCACACCATGCGGCTGTCGGCCAGCGTCTCCTGCGTGAGCGAGGGATGCACCGCGGGGCTGAAGGCGAAGCCCACGTCGGCCTCCTGCAGCAGCAGCGCCGACATGATCTGCGGCGAATGCAGCGACTCCACGGTGATCGCGTAGCCCGGATGCCTTTCGCGGAAGGCCTTGAGCGCGCGCGGCAGGATGTCGTAGCTCAGCGCCAGCACGCTGAGGATGCGCAGCTCGCCCGTGTCGCCCGCCGTGCGCAGGTTGGCGGCGAGCCGCTGCACCTCGTCGAGCTGCGCAAAGAGCCGCTCGATGTGCGGATACAGCGTGAGCGCCTCGGTGGTCGGCGTGAGCCGGCCCTTGGCGCGCTGGAACAGCGGAAAGCCCAGCTGCAGCTCGGCATGCTGCAGCGTGCGGCTGACCGCCGGCTGCGTGATGTTGATGAGCCGCGCCGCCGCGCTCACGCTGCCCGTGAGCATGATCGCGTTGAAGACCTCGATGTGGCGCAGGCGCATCGCGAGCGGCGGCTGGTGTGTCAGTTGCCGGAGGAAGCCTTGCCGCGAGCCAGGTCCATGACCATGCGCGTGCCGAGGTACAGGCGCGGCTCGATCGAATTGACCAGCACGTATTCGGCATCGGCCGAGTGCGCGCCGAAGCCCTGCAGGCCGAAGCGCTCGACGACCGGCGCCTTGGTCTTGAGCGCGGCGAAGGCCGCGTCGGTGCCGCCGCCGGCGGCCTTGTCGTCGGCGCCCAGCGGCAGGCCGAGCTCGTCCTTGTAGATCCGCTGCGCATGGCGGGCCATGGCGATCGAGGCCTCGGAAGACTCCAGCGGCGGACGGCGGCGTTCGAACTTCAGCTCGACCTTGGCCTCGGGAATGAGCTGCTTCTTCACGCGCTCGTTCACCTGCTGTTCGATGCGGTCGTAGTCGCTGACCTTCAGCACGCGCACGTCGGCCGCCGCGGTGGCGCTGGCCGGGATCACGTTGCGATTGGTGCCCGACTTCGAGATGGTCCAGTTCATCTTCAGGCCCGTGGCCGGGTCGGACAGGTCGCGCATCTGCAGGACCTGGTGCGACAGCTCGTACAGCGCGTTCACGCCCAACTCGGGCGCCGAGCCCGCGTGCGAGGCCTTGCCCGTGACGTTCAGCGTGACCGAGGCGATGCCCGCGGTGGCGAGCGAGAGCTTGTCGTCCTTCACCGAGGCGCCTTCGAAGGACAGCACCGCGTCGTGCTCGCTGCCCATGCGGGTGATGAGCGCGCGCGCGCCGGGCGAGCTGATTTCCTCGTCGCCGTTGATGAGCACGGTGAGCGTGCCGTACTCCTTGAACTTCATCGCCTGCAGCATCGACACGATGTGCGTGATGACGGCCACGCCCTGCTTGTCGTCGGCGATGCCCAGGCCGTAGGCCTTGTCGCCGTCGATGCGGAAGGGCTGCTTGTTGAGCATGCCCACGGTGTAGACCGTGTCCATGTGCGCGATCAGCAGGATCTTCTTCTTGCCCGTGCCCTTGAAGGTGGCGCGCACCACGCGGCCGATCTTCTCGGGCGTGTCTTCCATGCGGTAGGCCTCCGCGCTCGGGTCGATCAGCTCGACCTCGCCGCCCAGCGCCTTGAACCTGGCGGCGATCAGGTCGGAGATCTTCTCGAGGCCGTCGAGGTCGCGGCTGCCGGACTCGATGGAGACCAGCTCCTTCAGCGTCTCGAGCAGCGCGGGCTTTTCCTTGGCGGCGAGCGCGGCGATGCTGGCGTCGGGCGCCGCGAAGGCGGTGCCCAGGAAGGCCGCGCAGGCGGCGGCGATCAGGAGTTTGCGGTGCGGGAATTGAATCATTTCTGCTTGCTTCTTCTCGGTTGGTTGTCTCGTCTCGTTCTCTGCTTCTTCAATGAAGTGAAGCCGTCAGTGCGCCTTGTCCCAGTTGGGCCCGACGCCGATCTCGGCCAGCAGCGGTACCTTCAGCGAGGCGACGCCGGCCATGAGACGAGGGATCTCGGTGCGCACCCATTCGATCTCGGCCTCGGGCACTTCGAACACCAGTTCGTCGTGCACCTGCATGATCATCCGGGTGCCTCGCTTCTCCTCGTCAAGCACGTTCTGTACCTTGACCATGCTGAGCTTGATCAGGTCGGCTGCGGTGCCCTGCATCGGCGCGTTGATGGCCGCGCGCTCGGCGCCGCCGCGGCGCGGGCCGTTGGGCGAATTGATCTCGGGCAGATAGAGGCGCCGGCCGAACACGGTCTCGACGTAGCCCTGCTCCTTGGCGAGCGCCTTCGTCTCGTCCATGTAGGCCTTCACGCCCGGGTAGCGCGCGAAGTAGCGCTCGATGTACGAGGCCGCGGCCTTGTTCTCGATGCCCAGGTTCTTCGCCAGGCCGAAGCTGCTCATGCCGTAGATCAGGCCGAAGTTGATGACCTTGGCGTAGCGGCGCTGCTCGCTCGACACCTGGTCGGGCGTGGAGCCGAACACCTCGGCGGCCGTCGCGCGGTGCACGTCGATGCCTTCGGTGAAGGCGCGCAGCAGCGACTCGTCGCCGCTGATGTGGGCCATGATGCGCAGCTCGATCTGCGAGTAGTCGGCGCTGGCGATCACGCTGCCCGCGGGCGCCACGAAGGCCTCGCGCACGCGGCGGCCTTCGGGTGTGCGGATCGGGATGTTCTGCAGGTTCGGGTCGTTGCTGCTGAGCCGGCCCGTGACGGCCACCGCCTGCGCATAGTGCGTGTGCACGCGTCCGGTGCGCGGGTTGGCGAGCTGGCCGAGCTTGTCGGTGTAGGTGCCCTTGAGCTTCGACAGGCTGCGGTGCTCGAGGATCTTGGCCGGCAGCGGATAGTCTTCCGCCAGCTTCTCGAGCACCTCTTCGTCGGTGCTGGGCGCGCCGCTGGGCGTCTTCTTGACCACGGGCAGGCCCAGCTTGGTGAAGAAGATCTCGCCGATCTGCTTGGGCGAGCCGAGGTTGAAGGGCTGGCCGGCGATTTCGTAGGCCTCCTGCTCCAGCTCCATGATGCGCTTGCCGAGCTCGTGGCTCTGCGCGGCCAGCGTGGGGCTGTCGATCATCACGCCGTTGCGCTCGACGCGGTAGAGCGCCTCGCTCGAATCCATCTCGAGCTGGTAGATGAAGCTCAGCTTCTCGTCGGCCTGCAGGCGCGGCCACAGGGTGTTGTGCACGTCGAGGGTCTGGTCGCTGTCCTCGCACGAATACTCGGCGGCCTTCGCGATGTCGACCTGGCTGAACGGGATCTGGTGCGCACCCTTGCCGCACAGGTCTTCGTACGAGATGCCGCTGCGGCCCAGGTGGCGCTCGGCCAGGCTCGAGAGGCCGTGCGGCTTGTGCACCTCGAGCACGTAGCTCTGCAGCATGGTGTCGTGCGCGTAGCCCTGCACCTCGATGCCGTGGTTGGCGAACACGTGGCGGTCGTACTTGATGTGCTGGCCGAGCTTCTTCTTCGCGCCGTTCTCGAGCCAGGGCTTGAGCTTCGCCAGCACTTCGTCGATGGGCAGCTGCTCGGGCGCATCGGGGTAGTTGTGCGTGAGCGGAATGTAGGCGGCCTCGCCGGGCGTGACGCTGAAGCTGATGCCCACGATCTGCGCGACCATCTCGTCGAGCGAGGTGGTCTCGGTGTCGATGGCGGCGAGCTCGGCCGCCTCGAGCTTCGCGAGCCAGCCGTCGAGCTGCTCCCAGGTCGTGATGGTGTCGTACTTCAGGTTGCTCGCGGGGGAAGCGGCCTCGAGCGCCTGCATGTCGGAGGGCTCGTCGAACAGGCCGCCCTGGTCGGTGCCGGCGGCAGCGGAGCCCGCCTTCTTCTTGAGGTTTTCCTCGATCAGCTCGGGCGGCACGGCCTGCGCCTCCAGCGCCTTGACCAGGCTCTTGAAACCGAACTTCTCGTAGAACGGCTTCAGCTCGGCTGTCTGCGGCGCGCCCACTGGCAGGCCGTCGAGCGACGGCAGGCCCGTGACGTGGCCGTCGAGGTCACAGTCGGTGCGGATGGTGACGAGGCGCCGGCTCAGCGGCAGCTGGCCGAGGGCCTGGCGCAGGTTCTCGCCGGCGGCGCCCTTCACTTCGGCGGCGCGCTCGATCAAGGCGTCGAGCGAGCCGTATTCGAGCAGCCACTTGGCCGCCGTCTTGGGGCCGACCTTCGGCACGCCGGGCACGTTGTCGACCGAGTCGCCCACCAGCGTCTGGTAGTCGATCATCAGGTTGGGCGGCACGCCGAATTCGGCCGTGACGCCGGCCACGTCGCGCTTCTTGCCGTTCATCGTGTCGATGATGGTGATGTGCTCGTCGACCAGCTGGCTCAGGTCCTTGTCGCCGCTGGAGACGATGACTTCGACGCCCTGGGCGGAGGCGACCCTGGCGAGCGTGCCGATGACGTCGTCGGCCTCCACGTCGGGCACGCTGAGCACGGGCCAGCCGAGCAGCTTCACCACTTCGTGGATGGGGTCGATCTGGCTGCGCAGGTCGTCGGGCATGGGCGAGCGATTGGCCTTGTACTCGGGGTACCAGTCGTCGCGGAAGGTCTTGCCGGGCGCGTCGAAGATGCAGGCTGCGTAGTCCGCGCGCACCTCGCGGCGCAGCGCGGTCATCATGTTGATCATTCCGCGGATGGCGCCGGTCGCCGGGCTCTTCGGATCGCCGGGCACGGCCCGCAGGTCGGGCATGGCGTGGAAGGCGCGGTAGAGGTAGCTCGAGCCATCGACGAGCAGCAGCGTTTTCTTGTCGGTCATCGGGGCATTTTGCCGTGCCCGCGACGGCCCCCGGAACCACGTCGCCACGAGGTGCCAACCGACGCCCCTGAACCGGGCGCGCGCCTACAATGCATGCATGCCTAGCTCCACACTCCTGGTCGCCCGCCGCATCCTGCTGGCGCTGGCCTTCGCAACCCCCTTTGCCGCCGTGCAGGCGCAACAGGCAGCGCCCGCCCCGGCGGCGGCTCCAGCCGAAGCGCTACCAAATCAGGAGCAGGCCAAGGCCGAAGGCCGACGCAACCAGAAGGTCGAGCACATCCACACCGAGGACAGCGGCGCCTCGGTCGACGAAGTCCGCTATGGCGGCCGCACGCAGAGCATCAACGTCAAGCCCAAGTCGAACATGCCGGGCTACGAAGTGCTGCCGGCCGACGCCGCCACGGGCCGCCAGGGTTCGAGCGAAACGGGCGCCAACGGCCCCCGCGTCTGGAACGTGATGAAGTTCTGACCGTGACGGAGGCAGTCTCCTTTCCGGTTTTCGCGGCAGCAATGCGGCGCTGAGTACCTCCATGGCAGTTTTTACCGAAGTCGGCTTCGGCGAGGCAGACGCGCTCGTCCAGAGCCTGGGCCTGGGCCCGCTGCGCGAGTTGCGCGGCATCGAGGGCGGCATCGAGAACACCAACTACTTCGCGACCACCGAGTCCGGCGAGTTCGTGCTGACGCTGTTCGAGCGCCTGAGCGCAGAGCAGCTCCCTTACTACCTTTGTCTGATGAAGCACCTGGCCGGCGCAGGCCTGCCGGTGCCCGCGCCCGTGGCAACGCCCACGCCCGATGCCCCCGAGAAGCCCCGCAAGGGCCAGCAGCCCCCGGTACCCGCCGAAGCCGCGTGCGACCTGCTGCACGTCGTGGCCGGCAAGCCCGCGGCGGTGGTGCAGAAGCTCTCGGGCCGCAGCGAGCTGGCCCCCGGCGCTGCGCATTGCGCCGAACTGGGCGCGATGCTGGCGCGCATGCATCTCGCGGGGCGCGACTACCCCCGCATCCAGCCGAACCTGCGCGGCCTGCCCTGGTGGAACGAGACGGTGCCCGTGGTGCTGCCGTACATCGAGGAATCGCAGGCGAACCTGCTGCGCGCCGAACTGGCCTACCAGAACCACGTTGCCGAGTCGTCCGCCTACGCTGCCCTGCCGCGCGGGCCGGTGCATGCAGACATGTTCCGCGACAACGTGATGTTCGCAACCGATGGCGACGCAGGCGACGCCCCGCGGCTGACCGGCGTGTTCGACTTCTACTTCGCCGGCACCGACACCTGGCTGTTCGACCTGGCCGTGTGCCTGAACGACTGGGCCATCGACCTGCCGACCGGCCGGCACGACCCCGAGCGCGCCGACGCGCTGCTGTCGGCCTACGAGAGCGTGCGCACGCTGAACGCGGCCGAGCGCGCCCTGCTGCCCGCGATGCTGCGCGCCGCGGCGCTGCGCTTCTGGATCTCCCGTCTCTGGGACTTCCATCTGCCGCGCGAGGCGAGCATGCTCAAGCCCCATGACCCCACGCACTTCGAGCGCGTGCTGCGCGACCGCGCCACCCATCCGCATGCCATGGCGCAGGCCCTCGAGCCGCTGCTGGCTGCCTGACCTTCACACATGAAACTCAACCTCGTGCCGGCGCGAACCGGCGTCGAATGGGTCCGCCTCGGGCTCAAGAACTTCTGGCGACAGCCGCTGGCCTTCGTGTCGCTGTTCCTGATGTTCATGGCGCTGATCTCGACCATCTCCCAGCTTCCGCTGATCGGCAAGTTCCTGCCGTTCGTGCTGCTGCCCTTCTCCACGCTGGGCTTCATGGTCGCAGCGTCGGTGGCCGACGCCTCGGGAGGCAACGGCAACAACAACGGCACCTCCGCCGGCACCGACTTCCCTGCGGACACCACGGGCGGCCTGAAGCGGCCTACGGGCGCGATCATGTTCCTGTCGGTGGCTCGCGCCATGCGCACGGAATGGCGCTCGCTGGCCGTGCTCGGCGTGATCTCGGCCGTGTACTGCTTCCTGACGGTGTTCCTGACGGCGCTGGTCGATGGCGGCCAGTTCATGCGCAGCTATTTCCTCGGCGAAGCTCCGGCCAAGGAAGTGCTGGAAAGCAGCCGCTTCCAGATGGCGAACCTGCTCCAGATGTGCCTCGCGCTGCCGCTGGTCGCGGCAATGTGGCACGCACCCGCGCTGGTCCACTGGCACCGCGTGGAGCCGGTGAAGAGCATCTTCTTCAGCCTGGTCGCGATGTTCCGGAATTTCGGCGCCTACGCGCTGTACTGGCTCGCATGGTGCGGCGTGCTGCTGCTCGGCCTGCTGGCGGCTGCGCTGGTCGGCACCATCGTGATCGGCGTGGGCTCCCTGGGCTCGGGCACCGGCGCGATGACCGCCGGCAACATCCTGATGCTCGGCACGGTGATGACGCTCGCCGCGATGGCGCAGGCGTCGAACTGGTTCACCTTCCGCGACACCTTCAATCCGGACTGAACGCCGCCGCGGCCGGCGACGCTCCCCAGCCCTTCCGGCAGCGTCAGATCGGCGTGAGCTTCGCCACCGACAGCGCCAGCCACTTCACGCCGTGGCGCGCGAACTTGACCTGCGCACGCGCGTCGTCGCCGCTACCTTCCAGCGCGGTCACCGTGCCTTCTCCGAACTTGTTGTGGAACACCTGCATGCCCGAGCGCAGGCCGTGCGAGGGCGCAGTCTTCTGCGGCGGCACGGGCGGGCTGGCGAAGGTGTCCTTGTCGCGGCTTCCGCCCGAACTGCCGCCGTATCCGCCACCGTATCCACCGGAGCCACCGCGCGTGCTGCCATAGCCGCCGCCGTAGCCGAAGGCCGAGGGCGCGAAGCCCTGGTTCCTGGGCGTGAGCCACTTGAGGGCGCTCTCGGGCAGCTCGTCGAAGAAACGGCTCTTGACGTTGTAGCGGGTCTGGCCGTGCAGCATGCGGGTCTGCGAGTGACTCAGGTACAGGCGCTTGCGCGCGCGCGTGATCGCCACGTACATCAGGCGGCGCTCTTCCTCGAGGCTCTCGAAATCGCTCATCGAGTTCTCGTGCGGGAACAGGCCCTCCTCCATGCCCGTGATGAACACGCAGTCGAACTCCAGGCCCTTGGCGGCGTGCACCGTCATGAGCTGCACGGCGTCCTGCCCCGCCTGCGCCTGGTTGTCGCCCGATTCGAGCGCGGCATGCGTGAGGAAGGCGGCCAGCGGGCTCAGCGTTTCGCCGGTTTCCGCATCAGGCGCGAGCGGCTCGTCGAGCACCGGGCGGCTCGGGTCGATACCCTGGCTCGCGGGTGACTGCCGCAGTTCGTCGACAGGCAGCGCCACGGCGTCGCGGCCGAAGCCTTCCTGCGTGACGAAGCTCTCGGCCGCGTTCACCAGTTCGTCCAGGTTCTCGATACGGTCGGCGCCTTCGCGGTCGGCCTTGTAGTGCTCGACGAGGCCGCTGTGGTCGAGCACCAGTTCGATGATCTCCCGCAGGCTCACGCCCTGCGTCTGCTCGCGCAGCACGTCGATCTTGGCGACGAAGCCCGTGAGGTTGGCGCCGGCCTTGCCGCCGACCACGCTCACCGCGTCGTGCAGCGAACGGTTGGCCGCGCGCGCGGCGTCCTGCAGGGTTTCGAGCGTGCGCGCGCCGATTCCGCGCGGCGGAAAGTTGACGACGCGCAGGAAGCTGGTGTCGTCGTCCTTGTTCTCGAGCAGGCGCAGGTAGGCCAGCGCGTGCTTGATTTCGGCGCGCTCGAAGAAGCGCAATCCGCCGTACACGCGGTACGGCACGGAGGCATTGAAGAGCGCCGTTTCGATCACCCGACTCTGCGCATTGCTGCGGTAAAGCACGGCCATTTCCTTGCGCTCATAGCCGTCGCGCACCAGCTGGCGCATTTCCTCGACCATCCACTGCGCCTCGGCCAGATCGGTGGGCGACTCGTACACGCGCACGGGCTCGCCCGGCCCCTGGTCGGTGCGCAGGTTCTTGCCCAGGCGCTTCTTGTTGTGGCCGATGAGCTCGTTGGCGGAGTCGAGGATGTTGCTGTAGCTGCGGTAGTTCTGCTCCAGCTTGATCTGGTGGCGCACGTCGAACTCGCGCACGAAGTCGGTCATGTTGCCCACGCGCGCACCGCGGAAGGCATAGATGCTCTGGTCGTCGTCGCCCACGGCGATCACGCTGTTGTGCTGGCCGGGCACGAAGCGGCCTTCGACGGTGTTGCCCGCGAGCATCTTGATCCACGCGTACTGCAGGCGGTTGGTGTCCTGGAACTCGTCGATCAGGATGTGGCGGAAGCGCCGCTGGTAGTGCTCGCGCACCGGCTCGTTGTCGCGCAGCAGCTCGTAGCTGCGCAGCATGAGCTCGCCGAAGTCGACCACGCCTTCGCGCTGGCATTGCTCTTCGTACAGGCGGTAGAGCTCGACCTTCTTGCGGTCGTCGTCGCTGCGCACCTCGATGGCGTCGGGGCGCAGGCCGTCTTCCTTGGCGCCGGCGATGAACCACTGGGTCTGCTTGGCCGGGAAGCGTTCGTCGTCGACGTTGAACTGCTTCATCAGGCGCTTGATGGCCGAAAGCTGGTCCTGCGTGTCGAGGATCTGGAAGGTGGAAGGCAGGTTCGCCAGCTTCCAGTGCGCACGCAGCAGGCGGTTGCACAGGCCGTGGAAGGTGCCGATCCACATGCCGCGCACGTTGACGGGCAGCATCGCCGTCAGCCGCGTCATCATTTCCTTCGCGGCCTTGTTGGTGAAGGTCACGGCCAGGATGCCGCCCGCGGAAACCTGGCCCGTCTGCAGCAGCCAGGCGATGCGGGTGGTGAGCACGCGCGTCTTGCCGGAGCCGGCGCCTGCCAGGATGAGAGCGTTGCCTTCGGGCAACGTGACCGCGGCGAGTTGCTCCGCGTTCAGGTTCTGGAGCAGCGGCAGCGCTGGGGAGTGGGCATCGTCAGCCGCAGGATCGTTAAACAACATCCTCCAATTGTAGAAACCACGGCGTATGCGGGTTATATGAAGAAGCGGAAGACCTGCCTTCGCGAGTCCGCGTAAAATCAATCACCGGGCCCAAGTTTCTTGCGCCCGGTTTTTTGTGGGCGTTTCATATGCAGAACGCACCGCAGAAGCCGGCCGGACCAAGCGCTCATTCGTTTCCTTCAACGATTCCTTCCTAGGAGCCTGGTCATGCAGATTTTCGATTACGACAACATCCTTCTTCTCCCGCGCAAGTGCCGCGTGGAGAGCCGCTCGGAGTGCGACACCAGCGTGGTGCTGGGAGAACGCAGCTTCCGCCTGCCGGTGGTGCCCGCCAACATGAAGACGGTGGTCGACGAGTCGATCTGCCTGTGGCTGGCGCAGAACGGCTACTTCTACGTGATGCACCGCTTCGACCTCGACAACGTCAAGTTCGTCAAGGACATGCAGGGCAAGGGCGTGTTCGCGTCCATCTCGCTCGGCGTGAAGAAGGCCGACTACGACACCGTCGACCAGCTGGTGGCCCAGGGCCTCGTGCCCGAGTACTTCACGATCGACATCGCGCACGGCCACGCCGACAGCGTGAAGAACATGATCGGCTACCTCAAGCAGAAGCTGCCGAAGACCTTCGTGATCGCCGGCAACGTGGGCACGCCCGAAGCGGTGATCGACCTCGAGAACTGGGGCGCGGACGCGACCAAGGTCGGCATCGGCCCGGGCAAGGTCTGCATCACCAAGCTCAAGACAGGCTTCGGCACGGGCGGCTGGCAGCTGTCGGCGCTGAAGTGGTGCGCCCGCGTGGCGACCAAGCCGATCATTGCCGACGGCGGCATCCGCGACCACGGCGACATCGCTAAGAGCGTGCGCTTCGGCGCCTCGATGGTCATGATCGGCTCGCTGTTCGCGGGCCACGAGGAGTCGCCGGGCAAGACCGTCGAGGTCGACGGCGTGCTCTTCAAGGAGTACTACGGTTCGGCCAGCGACTTCAACAAGGGCGAATACAAGCACGTCGAGGGCAAGCGCATCCTCGAACCCATCAAGGGCAAGCTGGCCGACACGCTGGTCGAGATGGAACAGGACGTGCAGAGCTCCATCAGCTACGCGGGCGGCCGCACGCTGATGGACATCCGCAAGGTCAACTACGTCACGCTGGGCGGCGACAACGCAGGCGAACACCTGCTGATGTAACGGCCATCAGGCTTCCAGGAGCTGCACCGCGTGCCGGTGCAGCGTGTGCGCCGGATCGGCGAGCGCATCGACCACGTCGAAGTGGTTAAGCCCTGGGAGCACCTCGCACACCGGCACGGTGTTGCGACCCCACGCCTCGCGGATCATCGCGTTGTGGCGGATGAATTCTTCGCTTTCGCTGCCGCCGGCCACCGAGTACAGCTGGCCGCGCTTCGGCGCCGGCCACGAGGCGGGGCTTGCGCGCAGGACGTCGGCATCGGTCAGCTTCAGCGTGTTCTCAAGGAACGGTGTGCGCTGCAGCGGGCGCAGATCGTAGAGGCCAGAGATCGACAGCGCGTTGCGCACCAGGTGCGCAGGCAGATCGGGCGCGACTGCCTTCCAGTCGCAGGCCAGCAGCGCCGCTGCCATATGTCCGCCGGCCGAATGGCCCGCGACGGTGATCCGTGTCGGATCGCCGCCGTGGGCGGCGATGTGGCGCCATGTCCACTCGAGCGCACGCACCATCTGCAGCATGATTCCGGGCACCGTGACGGGCTGCTCCGGCGTACCGGGACAAAGCGCGTAGTTGGGCTGGACCACGCAGATGCCGCGATCGCTGAAGGCTGGAGCGATGAAGGAATGATCCTTCTTGTCCATCGCGCGCCAGTAACCGCCATGGATGAAGACCATCACCGGGGCATCGGGCACCGGCGCAGGAAAGATATCGAGAGTTTCATTCACGCCCTGGCCGTACGGCAGGTCGATGCGGGCCGGCAGGGCCTCCCGCGCCGCAGCGGATTCACGCGCCCAGCGCTCGAAATATGCAGGGTGATCCTTGACCCTCGCAAGGTTGTTGTACATGCCTTCCAGCCAGGCAGGATCGAACGAGGTCATGCGCTCTTGCTCCGTGTTTCGCGAGGGGCGCATCTTGGCACGGCGGCATGCGCCAAAACGGGAGTTCCGGTTAAAATTCACCCTGCGTTGGGGGGGTAGCTCAGCTGGGAGAGCGCCGCGTTCGCAATGCGGAGGTCGGGAGTTCGATCCTCCTCCTCTCCACCAACCGATACGAAAAAGGCCTTGGCATCCGCCAAGGCCTTTTTCTTTTTCTCTCGCGATCGACTCAGGTATCGAGTGTCAGATGCTGGCCGTGCAGCGCCGCAGCCGCCGGCGATGCGAGGAAGCCGATCGTCTGGGCAGCAACCGAGGTCGACACCCAGTCGGCCGGATTCGCATCCGGCATCGCCTGCCGGTTGGCGGGCGTATCGAGCACGCTCGGCGCGACGCTGTTGACGTTGACGCCATGCGGTGCCGCTTCCGCCGCCATGGCTTCCACCAGGCGCTGCAGCGCGCTCTTCGACGCGATATACGCGGCCATGGCCGGCACGCCGCGCGCGGCGACCTTGGCAGTGACCGCGATGACGCTGCCGGCGCGCCGCTCGATCATCGAGGGCAGCACGGCCTGCGTCACTGCGACGAACGACCAGGCGTTGAGGTTCATCATCCGGTCCCAGCTCGCGCGCGTGAGTGCATGCGTGGCCTCGCCCATCTCGAAACCACCCGCGATGTGCACCAGCGTGTCGATGCGGCCGAAGGACTTGAGTGCCTGCTCCGCGAGAGCCGCCATCTCGGAAGTGGAAGTCACGTCTCCCGCGAGCAGGAGGTGGTGGGAGTTGTCGAGACCCGGGAACACCTCGGCCAGGCGACCTGCATGGTGATCTACCAACGCGAGGCGCGCGCCCTGATCGATGAAGTGCTGCGCGACCGCGCGGCCCAGTGCGCCTGCGGCGCCGGTGATCAGGACATGGGGGGTGGTCTGTGCGTCGCTCATCGAGGTTCTCCTGATTGAGGGGCCCTGCCCCATCGGTGATGATGAATCCTAACGCCGCGACTCACAAATTTTTTGGAAAGTCAGAAATTCTGGGATATACTCGTGGTCTTGCCAGAAAACACTAAACGTTTTCAAAGCAAGGGCTCTTAGCTCAGTTGGTAGAGCAGCGGACTCTTAATCCGTAGGTCGAGTGTTCGAGTCACTCAGGGCCCACCACCAACACCAAAATAGCGCGGTCTCCGCGCTATTTTTTCGTCAAAGCCTCCTCATGGTCTTCCTGAGGAGGCTTTTTCTTTGGCTGCTCCGGTCACTGGTTCGCTTAGGGCGCAGCTCCCCGTCGCGCGATCCACTCGTCGACGCAGCGCTCGAGCAGATCGCGCCGCTCGCCCACCTCGGCCACCAGGTACTGGCGCGCATGCGTCTGCGCAAGTTCGCTCGACAGGAACCACTGCTCACGCTCCGGGCTTCCCTGCGCCGGCGGCGCTCCCCAGGCCGCGCTGCCGAGAAAGGCCTCGGTGACGGGCAACCGTCCATCGGTCCTGCCGATGTCCGACAACGCATCGCGCGAGCCGCCGAGGACGATGCGCACCTGCACCACCTCCTCGTCCGCATCGATCAATGCTCCGAGGCCGCCCATCTGGTGCACTTGCCAGAGTTGCGCCGCAGAAGCGTTGCGAACCCAGCTATCCAGTGCGCGCGTCAAGCTTTCGAGGATGATCTTTCTGTTCATAGGGAATATTTCACGGTTTTGTTCATCACATGCAAGTCATCTTGCACCCAAGTTGCAAACGACACCGGTCCGGCATGGCATCTTGTACGCGCTGTCACGCAGCGCAACAAGAAAGACACAGGGACACCCACTCGAAGCCAGAAGGCTCGTTCGGCCCGCTCACGCGGGTATTTTTTTGTCCGGCCGCAGCCGGATTCGAAGCCGATGCACCGAGGCCACGGAATGCGCCCGGCCCCGGACCACGCTTTCGGGCGTGAGCTATATTTCCTCCCATGGAAAAGGCGTCCGACATAGGCAAACCCACCGTCCCCATCGACCTGATCGGACCGGACCACTGGCCGCGCTCGAAGCGCGGCTCGGGCCGTACAACCAAGGTGATCCTGGCCATCGTGGGCGGCTTGGCAGCAGCTGGCGTGATCGCCTATCGCTTCTTCGGCATCGGGCGCTGACCGCCCGGGCCCTCCCGCACGAGCAAAAGCCCGCTGTCCTCAGGACAGCGGGCTTTTTTCACGGGCGAAGGACCGGATCACGATCCCGCCCCTACTGAAGCCGCGAGCCCTTGGGCAGGCGCTTCGCCAGCCATTCGTGCACGTCCGCACGGATGTTGCGGCCTTCGAGCAGGAAGTTCTCGTAGCGGCTCGGCACGTAAGGCAGGTAGACCAGAGGCATTCCAGCTTCCTCCGGCGTACGCGCGGCCTTGCGGTTGTTGCAGACCGCGCATGCGCTCACGAGATTGGTCCAGGTCCACGGACCTCCGCGCGACTCGGGCAGCACGTGCTCGCATTGCAGCTCGCGTTCGTGGAAGACGCCCGCGCAGTAGGCGCAGGTGTAGCGGTCGCGGCGCAGCAGCTTGCTCTTGGTGACGCTCGGGATCACGTCGAAGAGATTGATCTTCGACGCACCGCGCAGCGCGATGATCGGAGCCACCTCGATGCGCGACTGCACACCGCGCGCCACATTGAAGCCGCCGCGCAGCGTGGCCAGCGGCAGGTCGCCGTCTTCCCAGGCGACCGAGCCGGTCGCGTAATGCAACACCGCCTGCTCCAGCGAGATCCAGGCTTGCGGCGTGCCCTGAATATCGAGTTGCAGGACGTGAGGGTGCATGAATCGCCTCCTTTCGCGGCGATGGGTGCGAGGTTGACGAGCGAAACGCAGTCATGGGGTGCACGAACGGAATCGAACCGTCGTCAGCGGGACCACAACCCGCGGCTCTGCCATTGAGCTACGCGCACCATGAAGATGAAGAACAGGCGGGTGACCAGCTCACCACTCGCCGACCGCGCGAACGCGCTGGTCGAGATCGAGTGCGTCGAGCGGCGACTCGCGACTCTGCTCGCACGAGCTCGAGGAGCGCGTACCGGCCATGAGGCCGAAGCGCCGGGCCAGGCCCAGCACCGTGCCGCGCTCGCGCGGCTGTGCCGGGCGGACGGCGATCATCCGGATCGGGGTATTGCGCTTGCGCATGGCGGCTCCTCGGTGGTGTGACAGCTAAACGAAAAATGGCGAAGAAATGGCCCCACGTGCACGACTCGAACGTGCAACCCCTTGCTTCGTAGGCAAGTGCTCTGATCCATTGAGCTAACGCGGGTCGTAAACAAAAAGTGTCCGGTTACGAGTTCCGGCGCCGCCCAATCTTTGCGGCCGGTTTCCGCGGGAGGACCATCTGCATGGCCCTGTCCCGCTCGGGTTCTGTTCTGTTGTCCTGCTCGAAAAACGGTGCCCCGCTTTCCATTTCGGTTGTGTCCTCACGCGACGGACAGCACGCTGGGCGCTGTCCCGTACGACGTCGCCGCACAGGAGTGATCAATTCCTGCACATCCCGCCAGACCGTCTACGCGGTGGGTTCTGGTGGTGTGGTGAAGGCACACCCGAAATAAAAAGCCAAAACAAAAGGCCCGGAACCTTGCGGCGTCCGGGCCTCCACATGAGAGAGCTTGGAAGGTGTGCGCCTATGCGCAACCTCCACCCGGTAGCACCTGATCCTCGACTTTCCCGAAACGCAGGCTGGCTGCGGCTTTCGTGGAATACGCGTGGTTCTGGTGCTGGTTCGATCGGACCGACGGCATGCCGCCGAAACCACCGCACGCCCAGACGCGCACGAGCGAGCGACCCGAGGCGGGTCGAATGCTGGTGAGGTTCAGTGCGGTGTTCACGATGGGTCCTGAGTCAAAAATTGCCGCTGTCGGCCGTTAAGGGTTGGAAAAAAGGTACGGCTTGGGGCCGCTATTGAGGGCAACTGTAAATAGTGTTTACGACTGCGTCAACAACCGGGACAATCTTTTTTTGTCTTGTTGTTGTTTTTGAACAGTGCCCAATACCACCGTCGCGCGCCGCCGCAATGCGCTTGCGCTGCACCGCCGCTTTCTCGAAGAGGCCGTTGCCGCAGGCTTGCCAGCCAAGGGGCTGGACCAGGCGTTTGCGAAGAAGATCGAAATCTCCCCCAGCATGTGGAGCCAGATCAAGAGCTCCCGCCCCATCGGCGACAACCTGGCGAGGCAGATCGAAAGGCACTGCGGCGTCGAGTCCGGCTGGCTCGACAAGGAAGATCGCCCCAGCGAAGTGCCCGATGCAGCCGAAGAACGCTTCATCGCCGCCGCCCGCGAGGCATGGCGCGGCGCCAACGCCAAGGGAAAGAAGGAGCTCGCCGGCTGGCTGAAGAAACGGGCGCAGGACGCCGCTGCCGGCGGCGATCCCGCGTCCTGAAGAAGGCTCAGCCCAGCTCGGGCGCGTTGCGCACGATGGCTGCGCGCATGTCGTCCGGAATGGCAACGGCGCGATGGGTTTCGAGCGACGTGGTCACCAGCACCTGCTGCATCTGCATGCGCACTTCGCCGCTCACCGGTTCGAAGCAGCGCACCCGCAAGGTCATCGAACGCGAACCCAGGCGCTCCACGGTCAGCCCCAAGGTCACCTGGTCGCCCATACGGCTCACCGCGCGGAAATCGGCTTCGAGCTTCACGGTGGGCAGGCCGATGCGCCGCTGCGCCACCAGCCCGTGATAGCTGAGCCCCAGGCCTTCGTTCACCCAGTCCTCGACCAGGCCGTTGAGCATCACGAAGTACTGCGGATAGAAGACGATCCCCGCCGGATCGCAGTCCGAGAAGCGGATCAGCCGCGGCCTGCGGAACTCGTTGTTGCCGTCGGCCACGCTCAGCCCTCCTCGCCCGCCGGCTCGCCGCGCATCACGTGCACGCGCAGCAGGCCGAGCTGCGTGTGCAGTTGCTTGACCGTCTTCATGTCGAGCCCCGAGAACATCTCGAGAATCCACTGCTCGTGCTCGCTCGCCATGGTCTCGAAGGTGCGGCGGCCCGTGGGCGTGAGGCTCACGATCCACGCACGGCGGTCGTCGGGACTGGGCGAGCGTGCCACCATGCCTTCGCGCTCGAGCTCGTCCGTCAGGCCGGTGACGTTGCCGCCGGTCACCATCAGGTAGCGCGACAGCACGCGCATCTTCAGGCCGTCCTTGTAGCGGTAGAGCTGCGCCATGTAGTCGAAGCGCGCCAGCGAAATGCCGAATCGCTCGCGCAGCCGACGGCGGATCTCGGACTCGATCTGCGTGGTGCTGGCCAGCATGCGCAGCCACAGCTTGAGCACCGCGTGGTCGTCGTGGCCCGCGCGGGCCTCGTGGCCCAGCTCTTCCGCATCGCTCAGCACGGCATGCGAAGCGTCGTTGCGTGTCGTCATGTCACTTCTCCCCCTGAAACCGAAATCGACTGCCCGGTGACCGATGCGGCGCCCGCGCCGCACAGCCAGCGCACGGCATCGGCCACTTCGGCCGGCTGCACGATGCGCTTCTGCGGATTGACGCTGGAGAACTCCGCCAGCGCGTCGGCCTCGCTGCGCCCGGTCTTGCCGACCACGTTGGCGACGCTGTTGCGCAGGATGTCGGTGTCGGTATAGCCCGGGCACACGGCATTCACCGTGATGCCCTTTCGCGCCACCTCGAGCGCCAGCGAGCGCGTGAGCCCGATCACGCCATGCTTGGCTGCGGTGTAGGCCGCCACGTAGGCGTAGCCCTTCTGCCCCGCCGTGCTGGCGATGTTGACGATGCGGCCCCAGCCGGCGTCGAGCATGTCCGGCAGCGCCGCCTGCGCGCACAGGAAGCTGCCGGTGAGGTTGACCGACAGCATCCGCTGCCACAGCTCGAACGAGGTCTTGAGGAAAGGCGCGCTCTCGGCGGCGCCCGCGTTGTTGACGAGCACCGCGACGGGCCCGCGCGCCGCCCGGGCCTCGGCGAACGCCGCCTGCACCGCCTCGGGGTTCGCCACGTCGGCGGCGGCCACGCCGTGCCCGCTCCCTGCGAGCGAATCGGCCACGCGCTGCAGCGCCTCGCGGTCGCGCCCGAGCAGTGTCAGGACAGCGCCTTCAGCAGCCAATGTGCGGGCGATCTCCGCCCCGATGCCGCGCGCCGCGCCGGTGACGAGCGCATGGCGGCCAGTGAGTGAATTTGATTGCATACCTGAATGATTTAGTTATGAATCATTTTAGCGACCTGCGCCGGGCAGGTTGTCAGCGCATGAAACGGCCGCCATTGAGGTCCAGGGTCGCCCCGGTGATGAAGGCGGCCGCCGGAGAGGCAAGGTAGACGACGGCCGCAGCCACCTCCTCGGCCAGCCCGAAGCGGCCGAGCGGAATGCCGGCCTGCAGCGCCTGCCGCCGCGCGGGTTCCATGGCCTCGAGCGCAGGGCTTCCGATCGCCGCCGGCGCCAGCGCATTCACCGTCACGCCATGCGGCGCCAGTTCCTGCGCGAAGGAACGCGTCAGCGCCAGCAGGCCCGCCTTGCTCGCCGCGTAGTGCACGCCCGTCGCGCTGCTGGCCTGCTGCCCGGCCATCGAGCTCAGGTTGACGATGCGGCCCTCGCCGCGCTCGCGCATGTGGCGCCCGGCGATGCGGCAACCGAAGAAGCTGCCTCGCAGGTTGATGGCCAGCACGTCGTCCCACTCCCCGGACGTGATGTCCCAGAGCGAGGTCGTCGGCGTGCGCGCCGCGTTGTTGACCATGATGTCGACGGCGCCGAAATGCGCGACGGCCCTGTCGAAGCAGCCGGAAAACGCCGCCTCGTCACGCACGTCGAGCTGCAATGCGAGCCCGCCGATCTCCGCCGCAACGGCTTCGGCATTCGCAGGTTCGATGTCGGCCAGGGCCACGCGCGCCCCGGCCTCGCTCAATCCCCGCGCGATGGCGGCCCCCAGGCCCTGCCCCGCACCGGTCACGAACGCCACGCGTCCGGAGAGAGGAAGCAGCGCCGGCTTCGCCATCGCCTCAGGCCCTCGCGGGCCGTCCGTCCCAGGTCTGCGGCCCCACGCCGCGTTCGCGCAGCTTGAACTTCTGCACCTTGCCGTTCTCGGTGCGCGGCAGGTCCGCCAGCACGTCGATGTATCGCGGTACGGCGAAGTACGGCAGCCGGCCTTCGCAGAAGCGCGCGAGCTCGGCAGGGTCGATCACCGCGCCCTCGCGGGCCACGAGCGCGGCCATCACCTCGTCCTCGGCGAGCTCCGAGCGCACCGGATACACGGCGCACGAAGCCACGCCCGGATGGCTAAGCAGCACCTGCTCGACCTCGAAGGACGAGATGTTCTCCCCGCGCCGGCGGATCGCGTCCTTGATGCGGTCGACGAAACGGAAGGCCCCGTCCGCATCGCGCACCACGCGGTCGCCTGTGTGAAACCAGAGATTGCGCCAGGCCTCGACGGTCTTCTCCGGCATGTTGAAGTAGCCGCTCGCGAAGGCATGCGGCTCGTCCGCACGCAACAGCAACTCGCCCGCCTCGCCGGCCGGTAGCTCCACGTCGTCCTCATCGGCCACGCGCGCCTGGAAGCCCGGGCGCAGCCAGCCCATCACGCCGCCGCGCGGCGAATCGGGCGCGGTGGCGATGGCGAAGTTGGTCTCGGTCGAGCCATAGCCCTCGAGCAGCGACACGCCCGTGCGCGCCTTGAATGCGGCACCTGCGGCCGATGGAACGCCGGGCCCGAGGCCGGTGCGCACGCGATGGTCGCGCTCCCCTTCGCCTTCGGGCTGCGCCAGCAAAATCGGCACCATCGCGCCCAGCAGATAGACCACGGTCGCCCCGCTCGTACGCATCGTCGGCCAGAAGCCCGAAGCCGAGAAACGCGGCTCGAACACCACCTTGGCCCCCGTCAGCGAGGCCTGCGCGAATGTGTTGAGCGCGTTGATGTGGAACAGCGGCAGCGTGGTGCACAGCACGTCGTCGGCGCCGACGCCAAGCACTTCCGCGCTGTTCACGCCCCACCAGAAATACTGCGCGTGCGGGCAGACCACGCCCTTGGCGGGCCCCGTCGTGCCCGAGGTGTAGAGGATCGCGAGCGGATCGCCGGGCTGCACCGGCGCGGGGGCGACCGGCTCGCCGCCCTTCGGGTAGGCCGCCACGCGCACGCCGGCCGGAGCCTGCCAGCCACCTGCGTTCGCTTCGCCGACAACCCAGATCTCTCTCAGTCCGGTGCGCGCCAGGTCCGCCGTCGCGAGGCGCTCCAGAAAGCCAGCCTCGATCACCAGCAGCTTCGCCTCGCTGTTGGCAAGGAAGTATTCGATCTGCGGCCCCATCGACGCCGTGTTGACCGGCACCGTCGATGCACCCAGCCAGCCAGCCCCGAGAAAGCTCTCGAGAAACTCGACGCGATTGCCGCACATCACCGCGATGCGGTCGCCGCGTGCCACGCCGGCGGCAGCCAGCGCCCCCGCGCGCATGGCCGCGACTTGCGCCGCATCGCGATGCGTCCACTCTCCACCCGCAATGCGCAGCAGCGCGCGCGAGCCGAACAACCCGGCCTGACGCTGCAGCATCGCCGGCAGCGTGCGCTGCGCGGGCGGCACGGCGCGCGGGTCATTCGTCATCGTGCGTGCCTCCGCCGAGGTAGGTGGCCTGCACCCGGGGGTCGCTCGCCAGTTCGGCCGAGGCACCCGACAGCGCGATCTCGCCCGTCTCCAGCACGTAGCCTTCGTCCGAACTCTCGAGCGCCGCGCGCGCGTTCTGCTCCACCAGCAGGATCGAGACGCCGTCCTCCCGCAGCTTGCGCACGATGGCGAGGATGTCGCGCACGATCAGCGGCGCAAGGCCCAGGCTGGGCTCGTCGAGCATCAGCAGGCGTGGCGCGGACATCAGCGCCCGCCCCACGGCCAGCATCTGGCGCTCGCCGCCCGATAGCGTGTCGGCGCGCTGGGCGCGGCGCTCGGCCAGCCGCGGAAAGCGGTCGTACACCGACTGCAGCCGCTTCTTCATCGCGTCGCCGCGCAGCCGCTTGGCATACGCGCCGAGCTGCAGGTTGTCGAGCACGGTGAGCTCGCCAAACAGCTCGCGCTTCTCGGGCACGAGGCACAGGCCGCGCTCCACGCGCGCCTCCACGTCGAGCCCCTGCAGGTCCTCGCCCTCAAAGCGCAGCGTGCCCTTGCAAGGCAGCAGGCCCATGGCGGCGGCCAGCAGCGTGGTCTTGCCCGCGCCGTTCGGGCCGATTACCGAGATGATCTGCCCCGGCTGCAGGTCGAGCGACACGCCCCGCACTGCCTCGACCTGCCCGTAGGACACGTGCAGGTCCCCAATCTCCAGCATCGCGGTCATACGACGCTCCCCAGGTAGGCCGCCTGCACGCGCTCGTCTGCGCGCACCGCCGAGGGCACGCCCTCCACGAGCTTGGAGCCGAAGTTCATCACCACCAGCCTGTCCACCAGTTTCATCACGAAGTCCATGTCGTGCTCGACGATGAGGATGGTCACGCCCTCCTCGCGCAGCTTGCGCAGCAAGTCGCCGAGCGCCATCTTTTCCTTGCGCCGCAGGCCTGCGGCGGGCTCGTCGAGCACCAGCAGCACCGGGTCGGCGGCCAGCGCGCGCGCAATCTCGAGGATGCGCTGCGTGCCCAGCGGCAGGCTGCCCGCCTGCTCGTGCGCCCGGTCGCCCAGGCCGATGCGGTCGAGCTGGCGCTGCGCCTCCTGCAGGATCTGCTGCTCCTCCGTGCGGTCGAGCCGCAGCCCCGCCTTCAGGATGCCCGAACGGGTGCGCGAATGCGCGCCCAGCGCCACGTTGTCGAGCAGGCTCATTTGCGGCCGCAGCTTCACGTGCTGGAAGGTGCGCGCCAGCCCCAGCCGCGCCACCTCGCGCTGCGGCATGCCGGCAATGTCGTGGTCGAGGAAGCGCACCTTGCCCGCGCTCATGGGCAGCGTGCAGGTCAGCAGGTTGAACATGGTCGACTTGCCCGCGCCGTTGGGCCCGATCAGCCCGACGATCTCGCCGGCCTTCACGTCGAAGCTCACGTCGTTCACCGCCACCAGCCCGCCGAAGCGCTTGACCGCGCCGTTCACCGACAGCACCGGCGAGCCGCGAGCGGGCAGCGTGCGGTGCGGCAGCGGCTCGACCGCGGGGCCCTCGTGGCGCGAAGGCCCGCGCGTGCCGCCGCGGCGGTTCGTCCAGCGGCGCAGCAGCCCCATCACCCCGCCGCGAGCGAAGTGCAGCAGCAGGATGAAGAGCGCCGCGAAGGCCACCGCCTCCAACTGGCCCGCGCGTTGGGTCAGCATGGGCAGCACGTCCTGCAGGCTGTTCTTCAGCACCAGCACCAGCGCGGCGCCCACCAGCGCGCCCGCCAGCTGGCCGAGCCCGCCGGCCACGGCCATCAGCAGGTACTCGATGCTGGCGCGCACGTCGAACGGCGACGGGCTCACGAAGCGGTTCATGTGCGCATAGAGCCAGCCCGCCAGCCCCGCGAGGAGGGCCGCCGTGACGAACAGCGAGAGCCGCACGCGATACGCATCCGCCCCCACGCTCGCCAGCAGCGTCGCGCCGCCGCGCAGGCCGCGAATGGCACGCCCCGGCCGCGACTGCAGCAGGTTGTGGCTGAACAGGCAGGCCAACCCCACCACCACCCAGATCAGGCAGTACATCGCGCGCGGATCGGCCAGCGACCAGCCCGCGATCTGCAGCGGCGGAATGTTCGAGAGGCCCGTGTGCCGGCCCAGTGCGTCGACGTTGCCGAACAGCATCGCGATCGACAGCCCCCAGGCGATGGTGCTCAAGGGCAGGAAGTGTCCACCCAGCCGCAGCGTGAGCATGCCGATGGCCAGCGCCGACAGCCCCGTGAGCAGCAGCGCGAACAGCAGCCCCACCCAGGGCGACATGCTCTGCGTGGTCGTGAGCCACGCGGTCGCGTAGGCCGCGATGCCCACGAAGGCCGCCTGCCCGAAGGATGTCGCGCCGCCCACGCCGGTCAGCAGCACGAGGCCCAGCGCCACGAGCGCGCCGATTCCGATGTCGTTGAGCAGCGAGACGGTGAAGCTGCCCGCGAACACCGGCACCAGCGCCAGCACGACGACGAGCACGGCGACCAGTACCTTGCGTTTGTTGTTGCTGTTGCCGGCGCTCATTGGTCCACCTCCTCTTCTTCCTCTTCGGCATGCGCGGCCATGAAGGAGCGCAGCATCAGCACCGGTATCAGCAGGCTGAACACGATCACGTCCTTCAGCGCGCCGCTCCAGAACGAGGCGAAGCTTTCCACCACGCCGACCGCGAGCGCGCCCAGTGCCGTCATCGGGTAGCTCACGAGGCCGCCGATGATCGCGGCCACGAAGGCCTTCAGGCCGATGATGAAGCCCGAGTCGTAGTACATCGTCGTCACCGGTGCGATCAGCACGCCGATCAGCCCCGCCAGCAGCGAGGCGCAGCCATACGCCAGCAGCGCGGTACGCACCGGCCGGATGCCGACCAGCCGCGCGCCCACCCGGTTCACCGCCGTGGCGCGCAGCGCCTTGCCGGCCACCGTGCGCTCGAACACCAGGAAGAACAGGCCGCTCAGCACGATGGCCGCTCCCACCATAAGCACCACCTGCCCGCTGACGGTGAAGCCCTCGCCCAGCGCGAAGACGGCGCTGGTCAGCGGCGTCGTACGCGAGCCCTCGGGCCCGAAGAACAGCAGGCCCAGGCCCGACAGCAGGAAGTGCAGCGCCAGCGACACGATCAGCAGCACCAGCACCGAGGCATCCGCGATCGGCTGGAACACCACCCGCGCGAGCAGCGGCGCGATGGGCACCACCAGCAGCACCGCCACGGCGATGTGCACCGCCACGGGCACGCCTGGCCGCGCCGCCAGCCAGGCCAGCACGCACGGGATGGCGGGCAGCACGCCCCAGGTCAGCACCGCCTTCGGAATGCGCGCGGCCTCGCCGCGCCGCAGCAGGCTGCCGATCTCGGTGACCAGCGCCAGGGCCGCCAGCGTGGCGACCATGCCGATGGTCGGCGGCACGCGACCGGTCTCGAAAGCCGCGAGCGACAGCGCCGCGAAGGCCGCGATGTCGCCGAAGGGCACGAACACCACCCGCGTGACGGAGAAGATCAGCACCAGCCCGAGGCCGGCCAGCAGGTAGATGGCACCGTTGGCCAGGCCGTCGGTGATCAGGATCAGGGCCACGTCCCACGTCATCGCGCGGCCCTCCGGAAAGTCGATTGCATGAGGTTCAAGGTGCGAGCTTCCATTGGCCGTTGTCGAGCTTGACGATCACCCGGGCGCGTTCGTCCACGCCGTAGAGGCTGCCGGGCTTGAAGGTGTAGACGCCGTGCGTGCCCACCACTTCCTTCGTGCTGAAGATGGCGTCGCGCAGCGCCACGCGGAACTCGGGCGTGCCCGGCTCGGCCTTCTTCATCGCGCGCGAGGCGGCATCGGCGAACACAAGCCAGCCGTCGAAGGAATAGGCTGAGAAGGCATCGCTGGTCGGCGCGTTGTTGACCTTCTGGAACACGGCGCGGAAATCGGTCGCGATCTTCTTGGTTGGGTACTCGTCCGGCAGCTGCTCGGCCACGATCACCGGGCCTGTGGGCATCAGCGCGTTCTGGCCGGCCGCGCCGACCACGCGCACGAAGTCGGGATTGATGAGACCGTGCTGGCCGTACACGCCGCCCTTGAAGCCGCGCTCCTGCAGTGCCAGGAACGGCAGCGCGCCCGGCGTGCCGGCACCGCCGGTCATCACCGCGTCGGGGCGCAGCGCCACGATCTTCAGCACTTGTCCCGTCACCGAAGCGTCGGAGCGCGCGTAGCGCTCGTTGCTCACCACCTTGATGCCGGCGCCGGGCGCGGCCTTCGTCAGCGCCTCGTACACCAGGTCGCCCCAGGCGTCGGAGAAGCCGATGTAGCCCACGGTCTTCACGTTGTTGCGCTTCATGCGCTCGACCACCGCGTCGATCATGAGCTGCGTGGGCTGCGCCACCGTCATCACCCACGGGTTCTCGTTGGGGTCGAGCAGAATGGGCGTGAGGCCGATCATCGGCGTCTTCGCCTCCTTGCCGACCTGCGCCATCGCGATGGCGGCGGGCACGCCCGAAGTGCCCATGAGCACATCCACCTTCTCTTCCTCGATCAGCTTGCGCGCGTTGCGCCCGGCCGTGGTGGGGTCGGAGCCGTCGTCGAGCACCACCAGCTGGATCTTGCGGCCGTTCACTTCGGGCTTGTAGGCCAGCGCGGCCTGCATGCCCTTGGCGTAGGGCACGCCCAGCGAGGAGTTCGGCCCCGACAGCGACACGCTCAGGCCGACCTTCAGGTCGGCGGCGATGGCGCTGGCAATGCCACAGGCGGTCAGCGCGGCGGCAAGGGTGCCGCGCGTCAAGGTCTGCATCAGGCTCTTCATGTCGTAGCTCCGGTGAGGATTGTTGGAATGGACAGAGGTGGTTGGGTAACTCAGATGAACAACTGGATGGCCGGCAGGGCACGCCCCGCGTTGAGCAGGTCGACGCGCTTCTCGCGGATCAGCCAGCCGGTGGATGTGCGAACGAGGTGATGGCGTGCCGTGCCGCTCAGCAGGAGCTGGCCTTCGCCGCGCGCCTCGACGTAGAGGAACGGCGTGCGCAGCCAGGCCTCGTCACCCTCCTCGCGCTCCACGCGCGAGGGCTGCAGCACATGCTGGCTGTGGCTCGCCGGGTGCTGCGAATGCGCGCGCGGGTTCTTCAGTCGATCCACCCGCAGCTGCAGCAGCAACCGGTCTTCATAGGCCAGCGAGTTGTGCGAGAACGGATCGGCCTGCGCCGCGCCGAGCAGCGGCACCCAGTAGTGGCCGTCTTCCGCGAACAGGGCCAGCCAGTCGTCGAGGCGGCGCTCGTCGAGCAGCGCCGCCTCGTGGGCGACGAAATCGCGCGGGTCCGTCATGCCGTGGCCTCCATGCCCGCCGCCATGGCCTTGGCCCAGGCGCGGAACTGGTTGCGCATCAGCAACTCGTTGGTGCCGTTGGTGGTGATCGTGGACTGCTGCTTCTCGGCTGGATCGAAGTTGCGATGCAGGCTCACCCATTCGTTGCCGCCGGCGCGCAAACCCTGCTGGATGCTCTCGAACAGGTGCACGTCGTCATGCGCGACCACCGACATCGGCGAGAACACGAGCCGGTTGTAGCTCATGGCACGCTCGAAGAGCAGCGCGGGCGCACCGGCCGCGCGGAAGCTCCAGGCCTCGATCAGCGTGCGGTCGGCCGCCAGCGGACGGATCACGCGGATGGCCTGCGGCGAGCCCTTGATCGACAGGCTCGGAAAGAAGACCGAGTTCTGCGGCGAGCGTTGCAGGATCTCCGCTGCGCGCTCCTCGCCGTGCGCGGCGCGCATCGCGGCCTCGTACTCGGGCAGCTGCGCGTAGTTGGAGTGGATGCTGAAGTTCACCCCCAGCACGCTGTGCCCATTGGCGAACACGCGCCCGCCCATCCTGTCGAAGAACTCGTAGCCCGAGCCGAAGGGCAGGATCTGCTCCATCGCCATCGGCTTCGGGTCGGAAGGCGAATGGCCTTCCCACAGCGCCTCGGCCGCCTTGGTGGCCGACTCGTGCGTGGACATCGGGTGCACCGTGTCGTTGATGTTCTCCAGGTACATCTTCCAGTTGCAGTGGACGATGTTGCGCAGCACACCGCCGCCCACCGTGAGCCGGCCTTCGGGCGAGCGGTCGACCATGTTGTCGAGCGCGCCCAACACCTCGCCGAAGTAGTCCTCGAACGAGGGGCCGGTGTCCGACAGCCGTACGAAGACGAAGTCGCGGTACACCTTCACGTTCCTGACCACCGACAGCCCCTGCCCCGACTCGCAGGCCTTGAGCTGCGTGCCTTCGTAGCCGTTCTTCAGCGGCAGCCCGAGCGGCGCGCCGTCGAGCTTGTAGGTCCATGCGTGGTACGGGCAGCGGAAGAAGCGGCCGGTGTTGCCGCACTCGTCCGTCACCAGCTGCGTGCCCTTGTGGGCGCAGCGGTTGTAGAGCACGTGCACGTCGCCGTCGGGCTGGCGCACCATGATCAGCGGCCGCCCCGCGATCTCCTGCGTGACGAAGTCGCCGGCCTGCGGCACCTGGCTCGCATGGCCCAGGAAGACCCAGGTGCCGGCGAACAGGTGCTCCTGCTCCAGCGCGAAAAGCTCCTCGCTGAGGTACAGGTCGCGGTGCACCCGGTCGTCCTGCACCAGCGCCGCGACGAGATCGGGGCGGTTGCGGTAGGTGGTCATGGCTGTGTGCTCGGTGGCCGGTCCGAGGCTACGGGACCAATTTCCACTGGCCCTTGGTCATCTGCACGATGACCACGCCGCGCTGGTCGGAGCCGTAGCGGTCGTCGGGCTTGAAGGTGTAGACGCCGTGCGTGCCCACCAGCTCCTTCGTGCTCACGATCGCGTCGCGCAGCGCCGTGCGGTAGGCCGGCGTGCCCGGCTCGCCCTTGGCGCGCGAGGCCGCGTCGGCCAGCAGCAGGTAGGCGTCGTAGGTGTACGACGAGAAGGCATCGGTCGGCACCGCGCCGTTGAGCTTCTGGTAGGCGTTGCGAAAGCCCATCGACACCTTCTTGATCGGGTTGGTGTCGGGCAGCTGGTCGGCCACCAGCACCGGGCCGCTGGGCACCTGCAGGCCCTCGATGGAAGCACCACCCACGCGCACGAAGTCGGCGTTGATGAGACCGTGCGTGCCGTAGATCTTTCCTTTGTAGCCGCGATCGGCCAGCGCGATGTACGGCAGTGCGCCCGGCGTGCCCGAGTTGCCGGCGAACACCGCGTCGGGCCTGGCCGCGACGATCTTCAGCACCTGCCCGGCCACCGACGAATCGCTGCGCGCATAGCGCTCGTTCGCCACCACCTTGATGCCGGCGGCGTCTGCGCTCTTGATCAGCGAGTCGTAGGCCAGGTCGCCCAGCGCGTCGGAGAAGCCGATGAAGGCCACCGTCTTCACGCCCGACTTCTTCATGCGATCGACCACGCCCGCCACCATGAGCTGGAAGGGCTGCGACACCGTCACCGTCCACGCGCCCTCGGGGCCTGGAATGGTCACCGGCGTGGGCGAGATCAGCGGCGTGTTGAGCTCGCGCGCCACCGAGGCGATGGCCATCGCGCCCGGCACGCCCGAGGTGCCGATGAGCACGTCGACCTTGTCCTCGGTCACCAGCTTGCGCGCGTTGCGGCCGGCGGTGGTGGGATCGGATGCGTCGTCGAGCACGATGAGCTGCACCTTGCGCCCGGCGATCTCCGGACGCTCCGCGATGGCCGCGCGGATGCCCTTCTCGTACGGCACGCCCAGCGCGGCCACCGGCCCGGAGAGCGAGCTGATGAAGCCGATCTTCAGGTCGGCGGCCATGGCCTGCGCCGCGGCCAGTGCGACGGCAGTGGCGGCGAGGATGCGGAGGGTCTTTTTCATGTGGGCTTTCACGTCGGGGCGTCTCAGGGAACCAGCTTCCATTGACCCTTGTCGAGCCTCACGACGACACGCGAGCGGTCGTCCGAGCCATAGCGGTCGGTCGGCTTGAAGTTGTAGACGCTGTGCGTGCCCACCAGCTCCTTGGTGCTGACGATGGCATCGCGCAGCGCCAGGCGGAACTGCGGCGTGCCTGGCTCGGCCTTGCTGGCCAGCGCGCGCTGAGCGGCGTCGAGATAGATCAGCCACGCATCGAAGCTGTAGGCCGAGAAGGTGTCGGTGGGCGGCGCGCCGTTGGCCTTCTGGAAGGCGGCGCGGAAGTCCATCGCGATCTTCTTCATCGGGTTGTTGTCGGGCAGTTGCTCGGCCACCACCACGGGGCCCGTGGGCGCCAGCAGGCCTTCGACCGAGGGGCCGCCGACGCGGATGAAGTCGGGGTTGATCAGCGAGTGCATGCCGTAGATCTTTCCCTTGTAGCCACGCTCGGTGAGCGCGAGGTACGGCAGCGCGCCCGGTGTGCCCGAGGCGCCGGTGATCACCGCATCGGGGCGCAGCGCCACGATCTTCAGCACCTGGCCGGCCACCGACGAATCGGCGCGCGCATAGCGCTCGTTCGACACCACCTTGATGCCGGCAGCGGGCGCCGACTTCATCAGCGCGTCGTACACCAGGTCGCCCCAGGCGTCGGAGTAGCCGATGTAGGCCACCGTCTTCACGCCGGCCTGCTTCATCTTCTCGACCATCGCGCCCATCATCAGCGGCGCGGGCTGCGGCAGCGTCACCATCCATGCGCCGTCATCGCCGGGCAGGTCGGCGTTGGCGATGGAGATCAGCGGTGTCTTCGTCTCGCGCGCCACGCCGGCGATGGCCAGCGAACCCGGCGCGCCGGCCGTGCCGATGATGACGTCGACCTTGTCTTCCTCGATCAGCTTGCGCGCGTTGCGCGCCGCGGTGGACGGATCGGACGCATCGTCGAGCTGGATCACCTGCACCTTGCGGCCACCGACCTCCGACTTGTAGGCCACGGCCGCCTTCATGCCCTTGTCGTAGGGAATGCCGAGCGACGACACCGGCCCCGACATCGAAGTGATGAAGCCGACCTTGAGATCGGCGGCCCACGCGCCCGCGGCGCTCAGCGCGCCGAGGCCCACGGCCACGGCCGCGAGTGTGCGAATTCGGTTCATGACTTTCATGGCGATGCTCCAGAGGTGGTTTTGGTTGGACGTGAGAAAAACTGCGAACTCAGAGGGCGAGGCTTCCGACGCTGGTGCCGCCGCACACGTACAGCACCTGGCCGGTGACGAAGCTGTTGTCGGCATCGGCGAAGAAACGCACGGCGCGTGCCACGTCGGCCGATTCGCCGAGCCGCCTGACGGGCACCGAGGCGGCGAGAGCGCGTTCCTTCTCGCTGCCGGCCTCGACCACGTCGTAGAACATGTCGGTGCGGATGGGCCCCGGCGCCACCACGTTCACCGTGATGCCCTCGGCCGCGAGCTCCAGCGCCCAGGTGCGCGCCATGCCCAGCATGCCGGCCTTGGTGGCCGAGTAGCTGGTGCGTGTGGCCAGGCCCAGCGCGGCGCGCGACGACAGCAGCACCACGCGGCCGAAGCGCTGCGCACGCATCGCGGGCAATGCACCTTGCACGAGCTGGATCGCACAGCCCAGGTGCAGGTCGACCAGCGCGTCGAGATCGTCGAGCTTCACATCGGGCAGCAGCGCGGCGCGAATCACGCCGGCGTTGTGGACGATGGTGGTGGGCGAGAAGCGCTCGACCAGCTCGCGCACCGCCTCGCCCGTGGCGGCGCGGTCGCTCAGGTCGACCTCGATGCTGTGCAGCTTCGGGTGGTCGATCTCCGCCTTGCGGCGCGCGAGCGACACCACCTCGTAACCCTGCGCGAGCAGGTCTTCGCAGATGGCCTTGCCGATGCCGGCGCTGCCGCCGGTGACGGCTGCGACCTTGGGTGCTGCGCTCATGCTTGCGCTCCTACCAGCGCGAGCACGCGCAGAGGACTGCCGCTACCCTTCTCGATCTTCAGCGGCGGGCAGATCAGCACCGCGCCCGAGGCCGGCAGCAGGTCGAGGTTGCTCAGGCACTGCAGCCCGTAGCGGCCCGCGCCGTGCATGTAGTAGTGGCAGGGGTACGGCGGGCGCAGGTGATAGCCCTGTCCGGCATCGGTGCCGATGGCCTCCGAGCCGAAGCCCAGCACGTCGCGCTGCTCTACCAGGAAACGCACGGCCGCGGTGCTCGGGCCCGGCGTGTGCTGGCCCGTCTCGTCGAAGTTCTGGTAGGCCTCGGGGTCGGTGCGCTTGGACCAGTCGGTGCGCATCAGCACCCATGCGCCCCTCGGGATGCGGCCATGCGCGGCCTCGTAGGCCTCGATGTCCTCGAGCGTCAGCAGGTAGTCGGGGTCGTCCTTCACCTGTGGCGAGCAGTCGATCACGCAGGCCGGCGCCACGAAGTGCTGCACGGGAATGGTGTCGACCGAGTTGTTCGGCAGGTCGCGGCCCGAGATCCAGTGGATCGGCGCGTCGAAGTGCGTGCCGGTGTGTTCGCCGCAGGAAAAGTTGTTCCAGTACCAGCCGGGCCCGCGCTCGTCGTACTTCGACACTTCCTCGATGCGGAAGGGCCAGCACTGGCCCATCTCGGGCGGCAGCGCGATCTGCGGGAACTCGGGTGTCAGCGTCTGCGTGAGGTCGATCACGCGGATGCGGCCGCTGGCCATGGCGGTCACCAGCCCGCCGAGGATCTCGGCGGCGGACATCAGTTCGGTCGTGGTGGTCATTCTTGTGGCTCCTGTCTCAGCCGCCTGCAGCCAGCTCGCGCTCGAGCACCTTGGGGTTGTCGCGCCAGCGCTCCAGCCACTCCTGCGCCACGTCGCCCGGGTACACGTCCTCCACGCCGTCGCGCAGCGCCTTCACGATGGCGTTGGCCAGCGCGGTGGGTGCGAGCTTGGGCGGCGGCGTGTGCTGGTTCCATTCGTCGTCGATGGGCCCGGGGAACACGTTGATCACGCGGATGCCGGCCGGCCGCATCTCGGCGCGCAGGCATTGCGCGAGCGAGTGCGCCGCCGCCTTCGATGCGCTGAAGGTGCCGTGCGGCGGGAAGTTGCTCAGTGCGTAGATAGACAGCAGGTTGACCCAGGCCGTCGCGCCCGTCACGCCATCGGCCGAGCGGCCTTTCAGCGCAGGCCCGAACTCCTGCGCGAGACGCAGCAGCCCGAAGTAGTTGATGTCCATCTCGGCCTTGGCCACGTCCGTGCCGCGCCGTGCACCGATGCCGAAGGTGCGGTGCACCTCCGCGTTGTTGATGACGATGTCGACCTTGCCGCCGATGGAGCCGGCAAGCTCCGTCACCTGGCGGCCGTTGGTCAAATCCAGCGGCACCAGCGTGACCTGCGGCAGCGCCGAGATGTCGTCAAGCCCGTCGCCCATCTTCTTCCAGGGCTCGGCGTGGCCGACCCAGACGATGTCGGCACCGGCCTTCACCAGCGCACGCACGATGGCCTGTCCGGCCTCGGTCTTGCCGTCGGTCACCAGCACCTTGCGGAACTTGGGGTCGCTGGTCATCTCGCGCAGCATCTTGTCGTCGGCCATGTGGGGACTCCCTTCGTTCGGAAAACCAATGAGAACGGCCTGCCCTGCACGGTCGAGCCGTGCGCCCACGCGCACTCTCTGCGGCGCGTCGCCAACCTCGCCGTGCAGGTGGACCATGAGCGTGGGGCCGGCATCCAGGTGCACCAGACCCAGCCGCCAGGGCAGCCGCTCGCGGAAGAACAGGTCGTTGCTGTGATGCAGCGTGGTGCTGCCGAGCAATTCGCCCTCGCCGCTCTGTTCGCGCCAGCGCAGCGCGGCCGAGAGGCACTTGTGGCAGACCTCGCGCGGCGGGTACTGCACCGTGCCGCAGTCGTCGCAGGTCTGGAGTTCGAAGCGGCCTTCGGCTGCGGCAGCAGTGAGACCGAGCGCCACGCGGCCGCGCGCGCCGGGTGGCAGGTTCATCTGCCGGGTGCGCAGCACCGGGTTCTTGCGCGGGGGGCGCATCAGGGGCATCGTCATGGCGCCTCCGCCGGGCCGCCCCAAGGCAGGCGCGCGGCCCCCTCGGGGGGAAGTGCAGCCGCGAAGCGGCAAATGTGGGGGCTCATCATTCCGGTCTCCCCAGGATCACCGCGCCTGTGCACAGGCAGCGGTCGTAGGTCACCATGCCGAAGCCGGCGACGAGGCCCGACTGGGCATTCGGCACGGCACGTTGTCCGGCCTGGTCGGTGAGTTGCCTGATCGCCTCGACCATGCCAAGGAAGCCGCCCGCGGCACCCGCCTGCCCGGCCGAGAGCTGGCCGCCGCTGGTGTTGTTCGGAAAGCTGCCGTCGAAGGTCATGGTGTTGGCCTGAACGAAGGCCGGGCCTTCGCCTTTCTCGCAGAAGCCCAGGTCCTCGAACTGCATCATCACGATGACGGGGTAGTCGTCGTAGGTCTGCACGAAGTCGAGCTCCGCGGGCTGGATGCCGGCCTGCGCATAGAGGTCGTCGCGGTCCTTGCGCCAGCCGCCCTGCACCATCACCGGGTCTTCGGCGTAGGCGTTGTGGCGCTCGATGGCACCGCGGATCACGACATGCGCAAGGCCCAGGTCGCGCGCGCGTTCCTCGCTCATCACGAGGAAGGCGTCGGCGCCGGCGCAGGGCATCACGCAATCGAAGAGATGAATCGGATCGGAGATGGCCCGCGCCGCCATGTACTCGTCGAGCGTCAGCGCCTTCTTGAACATCGCGTTGGGGTTGCCCAGCGCGTTGGTGCGCTGATCCACGCAGATGCGGCCGAAGTCCTCGCGCCTGGCGCCGTAGGTGCGCATGTAGTTGGCGGTGATGAACGCGAAGATCGAGTTCGGCCCGCCCGACCCGTACGGGTAACTCGCGTCGCGCGCGAAATTGCTGAAGCTGCCGAGCGTCTGGCGGAACGAATCGACGTGGTTGGTGTCCGCACCCACGCAAGCAACGATGTCCGCGTCGCCCGCCTGCACTGCCCGCGCGGCGCGGCGCAGGCACATCACGCCGGAGGCACCGCCGGTGGGCACGTGGTCGAGCCAGCGCGGCGACAGGCCCAGGTGCTGCGTGACGCCCACGGCCGTATCGGGCGCGAGCGAGAAGCTGCTGAGGCAAAGGCCGTCGATCTCTTCCTTGGCCACGCCGCTGGCTTTCACCAGCGCCTCGATGGCCTGGCCGATGAACCAGTGCGCGGTGCGCGTGGAGTAGCGCACATAGGGCACGGTCACGGGCACCGCGACCGCGACGCCTTCATAGGAGAGGCGCTTCGCCGTCATGCCTGCCTCTTCTTCATCGAACGGGTGTCGATGCAACGGGCCTGACCGGGCAGCGATTGCGCCATCTCGCGCAGTTGCCCGCGCTGGATCTTCTGCGAGGGCGTGAGCGGCAGCGCATCGACGAAGGCCACGTAGCCGGGCGCCTTGTAGTAGGCGAGCTGGGCCAGCGCGTGCTCGACGATGCTGGCCGCAGTCTGCTCCGGCTTCGAGGCATCGACGCCTTCGCGCATCACGATGCAGGCCAGCACCTCGTCGCCGCGCACCTCGTCGGGCGTGGCGGCCACGGCGGAGGTCTTCACTGCCGGATGCTGGTTGAGCACGCTCTCGACCTCGACGGCGGAGATGTTCTCGCCGCTGCGGCGGATCACGTTCTTCTTGCGGTCGACGAAGAAGAAATTGCCCTGCGCATCGCGGCGCACCAGGTCGCCGGTGTGGAACCAGCCGTCGGCCCAGGCTTCGCGCGTAGCTTCCTCGTCCTTCAGGTAGCCGGAGAAGAAATGGCGCCACGGGTCGAGGCCTGCCGAACGCACCAGCAGTTCGCCCGGAGCGTCGACACCGACATCGCTGCCGTCGTCACCTACGAGGCGGATCTCGACGAAGCTCTCTTGCCGTCCGAAGCAGCTGGTGCCCACGAGGCGCGGCTCGCGGTTGGCCATGATGCAGGCGGCCGCGCCGGTCTCGGTCATGGCCCAGGCCTCGACCAGCGGGAAGCCGAAGCGCTCCTCGAAGGGCGCGTGGTTCTTGCGGTCCACGCCGGCACCGAAGCCCCAGCGGATGGCGTGGTCGCGGTCGGCCGCCGATGCAGGCGCGGACAGCAGCATGGCCGGCATCACGCCGAGGTAGTGGACGATGGTCGCGCCGCTCTCCTTCGCGCTCGCCAGCCAGGTCTTCGGATGGAAGCGATCGAGCTGCACCAGGCAGCCGCCCGCGACCAGCACCACCATGGTGGAGAAGGCCATCGCGTTCATGTGGTTGAGCGGCAGCGGCGTGATGACGCGCTCCTTGTCGGGCCGAATGCTGCAGACGCCGTCGAGCGCCGCATACCACTCGCCCGCGCGCAGGAAGTAGGCATTGCTCAGGATGCAGCCCTTGGGCCGCCCCGTGGTGCCGGAGGTGTAGAGCAGGCCGCATTCGGTGTCGACGCCGACGGGCTCGTGGGCACGCGGCGCCGCGGTCTTCGCAAGGGGCACGGCATCGTCGGGCCCCATCGTCTCGAAGGCGATGCCGGCCTGTGCCGCCGCGGCGCGCAGGTCGGCCGCGCGCTCGGGCAGCGTGACGGCCAAGCCGATTTCGCTGTGGCCAATCAAATAGACCAGCTCGGCCGAACGCATCTCGGCGTTGATCGGCACCACGCTCACGCCCAGTGCGTTCAGCGCGAGCCAATGGAAGATGAAGGCGGGCCGGTTCTCCAGCAGCAGGCCGACGCGATGGCCGTGGCCGTAGCCCGCCTGCGCATAGGCCGTGCGCAGGCTTTCGATCTGCGTTGTGGCCTCGCCCCAGCGAATGGCGCCCGCCTCGATGCCATAGGCGGCAGCGGTCACCGATTCGGTGAACAGGAACTCGGCCTGCGGCGTACGCGCTGCGGTGGCCGCGAAGACTTGATGGACGGTGGCGTGTGACATCGCGTCCCCGTCAGATGAAGAGCTGCACGGCCGGCAGGGCCGCGTCGCAGTTGAGCAGGTTGACACGCTTGAGCGTCATGCGCAGCGCGCCGTCCTGCACCGCGAGGTGGTGGAAGAAGGTGCCGACGTAGAACTGCAGCTCGTCGCCCTGCGACTCCGTGTAGTGGAACGAGGTACGCATCACGTAGCGGTTGGCTTCCGGGTCGAACTCCTCGACCACCGGCACCTGCAGCAGGTGGTGGCAGCGGCTCGGCGGCTGCTGCGAGAAGGCACGCGGACTCTTCAGGCGCTCGATGCGCAGGTCGCGCAGCAGCTTGTCCTCGTAGAGGTGCGAGGTGTGGTTGAGGCCGTCTTCCTGGTCGGGGATCAGCGGCACCCAGTAGAAGGCGTCGTCGGTGAAGAGCGCATTCCACTCCTCGTAGCGGCGCGTGTCGAGCAGGTGCGCCTCGTGCACGACGAAGTCGATCAGGTCCTGGCGGGTGACTTCTGGTGCGGTGCCGGCCATCACATCGTCTCCGTCATGCGCTGGACCCAGCTGCGGTACTGGTTGCGCATCGGCAACTCGTTGGTGCCGCCGGTGGTGATCTCTCCGCCCTGGAGTTCGGCCGGGTCGTAGTCGCGGTGCAGGCTCACCCACTCGTTGCCGCTGGCATGCAGGCCGGCCTGCATGCCGCGATAGGCCTGCAGGTCGTCGTGGCCCACCACCGAGAACGGCGAGTTGATGAGGCGGTTGTACATGGCGGTGCGCTGCAGCAGCTCGGGCGGTGCACCCTTCAGGCGGAAGGTCCAGCTCTCGATCAGCGTCCTGTCGGCCGAGATCGGCTTGACCACGCGGATCGCCTGGATCGCGCCCTTGATCGTGAGGTTCGGGTAGTACACGGTGTTGTGCCGTGCCATGCCGAGGATCTGCGCGGTTTTCTCCTCGCCGTAGCGCGCCTTCATGGCGTTGTCGTACTCGGGGATCGCCTTGTACTTGCTGTGGATGCTGAAATGCACGCCCGTGAAGCTGTGGCCGTTGTCGTAGGTGCGGATGCCCATGTCCTCGAAGAACTTGTAGTCGGACATGAAGGGCACGAACTGCTCCACGGCCATGGGCTTGGGCTCGCTCTCGGGCTTGTCGGCCCACATGCGCTTGGCGGTGCCGGCCGAGGACTCGTGCGCCACCATCGGGTGCATGGTGTCGTTGAGGTTTTCGACGAACATCTTCCAGTTGCACTGGTGCATGAAGCGCAGGCAGCCGCCGGCGATTTCCAGTTCGCCCTCGGGCGAACGGTCTGCCATGTTGTCGATGGAGCTCAGCGAGTCGCCGAAGTACTCTTCGAAGTCCGGTCCGGCATCGTTGATCTTCACGAAGATGAAGCCGCGATGGCTGCGCACGTGCGTCACGGTGGTCAGGCCCTTGCCCGACTCGCATTCGTGCAGCTGGGTGTTCTCGTAGCCGGTCTTCAGCGGAATCGCCAGCGGCGCGCCGTCGGTCTTGAAGGTCCAGGCGTGGTACGGGCAGCGAAAGAACTTGCCGGTGTTGCCGCAGGGCCCGTTGACGAGGCGCGAGCCCTTGTGGGCGCAGCGGTTCATCATCGCGCGCACGCTGCCGTCGGAGTGGCGCACGACGATCAGCGGGCGACCGGCGATCTCGTTGCTGATCCAGTCGCCCGGCTTGGGCAGCTGGCTCTCGTGGCCGACGTAGTTCCAGGTGTTGGCGAAGAAGTGCTCCTGCTCCAGCTCGAAGAGCTCCTGGCTGGTGTAGAGGTCGCGGTGCACGCGGTCGTTCTGCACCAGTGCGCGGATGGCTTCGGGGTTGTCTCTGTAGGAGGTCATGGTTCTCGTGGCTCCTTGCTTCATCCTTGCTTCAGATGTCCAGCACCAGGCGCGCACCCTTGGCGCGCGAGATGCAGATCTGCATGACGTTGCCTTGCGCCTTCTCGCGGGCGGTGAGCACGTAGTCGCGGTGGTCGATCTCGCCTTCGAGCACAGGCACGGCGCACACGCCGCATTCGCCGCGCTTGCAGTCGAACATCGGGTCGCAGCCGTGCTCGATGAGGCAGTCGAGGATGCTCTGGTCCGCCGGCACGGTGAAGCGCTGGCCCGACTGGGCAAGCTCCACCTCGAAGGGCTGGTCGCCCTCTTCCGCGACAGGCTCGGTGAAGAGCTCGAAGTGCACGCGGTCGTGTTCCCAGCCGCGCGCCTGGGTGCGTTCGAGCACTGCGTCGAGCATGACCTTGGGGCCGCAGACATACAGGCGGTCGCCGGCGGGAACGCTGTCGAGCAGCGCGTCGATGTTCAGCGGCGCGCCGGCCTCGGCGTCGGCATGCACGCGCAGGTCGTCGCCCAGCAACGCCTGCAGTTCGGGCAGGAAGGCCATCAGCTCGCGGCTGCGGCCGGCGTAGTGCATCCGCACGGCCGCGCCTTCGGCACGGCGGCGCGCGGCCATGGTGGTCAGCGGCGTCACGCCGATGCCGCCCGCCACGAGCACCGTGCCGCCCGGGCCGGTGTGCAGCGGAAAGTCGTTCTTCGGCGGCTCGATGGCGATGGTGTCGCCCTCTTTCAGCCCTTCGTGCATGAAGCGCGATCCGCCGCGGCCTTCGGCCTCCTTGCGCACCGCGATCACGTATTCGGTCGGTGCGTTGGTTGCGTTGCGCGCGGTGTCGAAGTTGATGAGCGAGTAGTGGCGCCAGTCGGTCTTGCCATCGGCGAGCGATACCTGCACGCGGATGTGTGCGCCCGCAGCGAAGCCGGGCAGCGCGCGGCCGTCCTCGGCGCGCAGGCGAAGCATGCGGATCAACGGGTTCAAGGCCTGCGTCTCGGCGACGCGCAGCGAGAGGGTGGCGGTGGGAGCGGTCATCTTCGTCTCGTCTCTTCAGGCCAGTGCATGCTGCGCCAGCGCGGCCTGCAGCTTGTGGCCGTGCTCGTCGGCAAGCGCTGCATCGCGCAGCTCACGCAGCGTGGCCGGTGCGAGCCTCTCGCCCGCGCGCTCGAAGGCGCGCATCACGGTGTCGTAGTTGCGGATGCCGCGCTCGTGCGTATCGCTGTAGCCCTTGACGAGGCGCTGGCACTGGGCCAGCTCAACGGCGAGCTCGGGATTGCGCTGCGCGGTGGCGGCGATGCGTTGCAGCCATTCCTCGATTCGGCGGTTCTCCTCGGCATAGCGCATGGTCGACAGGCGCCAGCGCCTGCATGCCGCCACGGCGCGCAGCATGAGATAGCCGCGCAGGGAGCTGGTCTGGATCACGCGACCGTGCTGCGTGAAGCGCTCGATGATCTTCTTCGGCAACGTCGAGTTCATCAGCCAGCGGCCGATGCCGCCGGGCAGGGTCTCGCAGATTTCCTGCAGGCGCGGGTGCATGTACTCGTTGATGGCGAGCACCTGGCCCGGCTGCACGCGGGCCTCGCCGCGCACTCGCTCGAATCGGGTGGCGCGGGTCTTCAGGGCCGCGACGCGGGCGGTGTCTTCGTAGGACATCCAGAGAGCGAGGTGGCGTGCGGTCTCGCGAAGCAGGCGATGGTCGTCGCTGCCCGGCAGCGCTTCGACTGCGGCCATGCGATCGAGGTAGAGGCCGGCGTAGGCCGGGTCCTGGTAGTCGATGAGGCGGCGCACGCCCTCGAACAGCAGGTCTTGTGCGGGCAAAGGAAAGTTGCGCTGCACGCGTTCGACCAGTGCGCGCACGGCCGGGTGGCGCGGCTGCGGGGCCTGGACGGCGGCCGGCGCTTCTTTCGCGGGCTCATCGCCGCCGGCATCCTGTGCGCGGGTGAAAGCGGCTCCGAAGGCCTTGAGACTGGGCTTCACGCCTACGCCGCCGCGCTCGATGGTCGCCTCGAACTGTGTGCGGCTGAACGGCAGCACGCCCGAGCCGGCCAGGGCGCCGAAGAGCACGGCGCTGATCACGCTGCCCGATGCCTCGGCGGCCTGCGCCATGTCGAAGCGGATGAATCGCTTGGCCGCATTCGCGGTGTGTGCGAGAAGCTGATCGCTGTCGACGCGGCCGTCGCCCATCGCGCTTTTTTCCGCGATGGAGAACACGCGGTGCGTGGAGGCGATCAGCGTAGTGCGCTCGCGCGTGACGAGGCCGCGCTGCACGGCACGGCCGGCTTCCATCAGTTCCGATGCGAGCACCACGTCGACATCGCCCGGCAGCGGCATCAGCGCGAGCACCGGCGTGCCGCCATCGGCGTCGGCCTGCGCCACGGGATACAGCTCGACGTAGTAGATGGTCGCGCCGGTGCGCTGGGCCACGCCCGGCACGGAAGTGGTCTGGGCGACGTAGCCGTTGGCCTCGCCCATGTCGACGATCCAGTCGGCGAGCACGCCACCGCCCTCCCCGCCCATGGCGAGGATCGCGATCTTGATCGGTTGAGCCTTGTTGCTCGTCATGGTTTCAGAAGGCATAGGCTTCACGGCGGCGCGCCTCGCCGCGCTGCAGCCAGCCGATGACGGCCGCGCGTACGCGATCGCGCAGTTGGTCCCAGCGGCTGGGGTTGCTCACGATCTGAGCCTTGTAGAACGAAGGGCATAGCACCGCCGCGTGCGAGACCTCGCCGCACACGCCACAGCCCACGCAGCTGTCGAGCACGGTCGCGACCGGGTCGCTGCGCAGCGGATCGGGGTTGGGCTTGATCGACAGCGAGGGGCAGCCCGAAAGGCGGATGCAGGAGTGGTCGCCGGTACAGGTGTCCGAGTCGACACCGAACTTCTCGCGCACCATGCGCTTGCCGTCGGCAATCGCCTTGCGCACCAGCGGTTTCTCGCGGCGCTGCTTGTTGAGCATGCACTCCGACTGGGCGATCAGGACCTTCGGGCCCTTCTCCCTGGTGGTCAGCGCTTCCTTGAGTGCATCGCGCATGCCGGCGATGTCGTAGGTGCGGCGCAGCGTCTTCACCCACTTGACGCCCACGCCGCGCACCGCGCTCTCGATCTCGTGGCCGGTGCTGCGCGTCTTGTTGACGGCATTCGACGAGAGGATGTCCTGCCCGCCGGTGGCCGAGGTGTAGTTGTTGTCGACGACGATGGTGAGGTTGTCGCTCTTGTTGAAGACCGCGTTGGCAACGCCGCTGGTCAGGCCGTTGTGCCAGAAGCCTCCGTCGCCCATCATCGAGATCGCGCGCTTGCCTGCGGGCGCGTTGAGCGCCGCGGCACCCGCGCCACCCAGGCCGTAGCCCATGGTGGTGTTGCCGATGTTGAAGGGCGGCAGGATGGAGAACAGGTGGCAGCCGATGTCGGCGCTCACGTGGTGCGGGCCGAGTTCGCGCTCGACCAGCTTCATCGCGCTGAAGATGGGACGCTCGGGGCAGCCGGTGCAGAAGCCCGGCGGGCGGGCGTGAACGACTTCGCCCAGTGCCGTGGAAGGTACTGCGGGTTCAGCGACCTCGATCAGCGGAATCACCTTGCGCACGGGCGCGGGCACCGGCAAGGGTGCTATGCGTTCATAGCGCTCGCAGAAGCTGCGTGCGCCCTTGAGCAGTTCGGCGGCGGTGTACTCGCCGGCCACCGGCAGCATGTCCTTGCCGTGCAGCACGGTGGAGGAGCCAGCCTGGCGCAGGATGGTCGCGAGGTTCTGCTCGACGAAATTGGGCTGCCCCTCTTCCACCACCAGCACGGCGCGCTTGCCTTCGCAGAAGCGGATCACCTCGCTCTCGATGACGGGGTAGGCCACGTTCATCACGTACAGCGGCACTTTGGTGTTGCCGTAGACGTCGGCCAGCTCGAGGCGCTCCAGCGCGCGCATCAGGGTGTTGTAGCTGCCGCCCTGCACGATGATGCCGATGTCGTCGGCGTCTTCAGAGAAGAACTCGTTGAGCTTGCGCTCCTCGATGAAGCGCACCGCGGCGGGCCAGCGGTCCTTCACCTTCTCCTGCTCGTGCACGAAGCTCGCAGGCGGCAGCACGATGCGGCCGACGTCGCGCTGCGGGTTCTCGAGCGCATCTTTCAGCGTGAACTTCGCGCGCTTGTTGTCGCCCGCGACGAAGTGGCCATGCACGTGGCAGGCGCGGATGCGCAGCTGCAGCATCACCGGCGTGTTGCTGGCTTCGGAGAGATCGAAGCCCTGCTTCACCGCATCGACGATGCTGGGCAGGTTGGGGCGCGGATCGAGCAGCCAGATCTGCGACTTCATCGCGAAGGCGTGGCTGCGCTCCTGCATGATCGAGGAGCCTTCGCCGTAGTCTTCGCCCACGATGATGAGAGCGCCGCCGGTCACGCCACCCGACGCCAGGTTGGCCAGTGCGTCGGAAGCCACGTTGGTGCCCACGGTGGCCTTGAAGGTGACGGCGCCGCGCAGCGGGTAGTTGACGGAGGCTGCGAGCGTGGCGGCCGCGGTGGCTTCGCTCGCGCTGTTCTCGAAGCGGATGCCCTGCTCGGAGAGGATGTCCTGCGCATCGGCCAGCACGTCCATCAGGTGCGAGATGGGCGCGCCCTGGTAGCCCGCCACGTAGGAAACTCCCGACTCCAGAAGGGCCTTGGTGACCGCCAGAATGCCCTCGCCGCGGAAGACTTCCCCACCAGAAAGCCGCAGTTTCTTGACTTCTTCAACGAATGAACGCTCTGCCATCTGGGTCCTTGTTGTCTGTCGTGGGACGATGCGACTTGGGAGTTGCATCGTGCTTTCTATAATGTTGACAAATGAATGTATCCACAATCATGAATTACCCTAGACATGCAAGCAGCGTGCCCGTGGCGACTGTGAGGTGCCTTCATGGCTGATCAACCCGTCGAATCGCATCGCTTCGTCGATGACTACCTGCCCGCGCTGCTGGCGCAGGCCAGCCAGCTGATCTCCTCGGAGTTCCACGAAGTGGCGCGCCAGCAGGGCTTCTCCGTGTCGGAGTGGCGCGTGATGGCATCGCTCGCCGGCAGCGAGCCGATCAGCATCGGCCAGCTCGCGCAGGTGACCGTGACCAAGCAGCCCACGGTGACGCGGCTGCTGGATCGCATGGAAGCACGAGGACAGGTCGAGCGCCTGCCCCACGAGAGTGATCGCCGCATCACGCTGGTGCGCATCACGCGCAAGGGCCTGAAGGCAGTCGAGCACCTGATGGAACTGGCGCGCGAACACGAGCGGCGCGTGCTCGAACCCTTCGGCCTGCGGCGCGCGGAAGAGCTCAAGCAGACGCTGCGGCAGATGATCGACCTGCACGTGCGCGTGCCGGGCGACGAACCGGAAGAAGAGTGAGCCTCTCCGGCTCCGTCGCTCAGAGGCGGGGCACGAGAACAGCGCGGCCGCGATGGCCGCGCTGCGCGATCCAGTCGAGCGCGGCAGCGGCATCCGCGAGCGCGAACGGACGCACATCCAGATGCAGGCGGCCGTCGGCCAGCCTCGCCAGCAACTCGGGTGCCGCGGCACGGCCTTCGGCTTCCCGCCGGAACATGTTCAGAGGCAGCAACGCCACGTCGCGCTGAAGAAAGTGCGCGATGTCGAGCGAAAGCGTGGGGCCGGCGGTGTAGCCGATCAGCACCGCGCGGCCGCCGGGTCGCACCGAAGGCAGCGTTCCGGCAAGCACCTCTGCGCCGACCGTGTCGATCAACAGGTCGGCACTGGCGACCGCAGGAGAAGGTTCGCCAGGCGCCACAGCCGTCGCCACGCAACCGGCATCGCGTGCAAGCTGCATCACGAGCGAGCCGACAGCGCCGCTCGCACCCGTCACAAGAACCTGCTCGCCGGCCCGCAGCTTCGCGACTTCGTGCAACGCCACCCATGCAGAGGTCGTGGGCGAGAAGAACGCGGCGCCGAGCGTCATCGGCACCGCATCCGGGAGCAGGCCCAGCGCTTCGTCGGGTGCGTCGATCAATTCGCACCAGGTGCCGTCGAAGAGCGTGCCGAGGCCGCTGCCGCGCAGCCACACGCGCTGTCCGGCCTCGTAGCGGCCGCTTTCGATGACGACACCCGCAGCCTCCACGCCTGGCGTATAGGGCAGCGGCGGGTGGCGCAGGAGGTTCCCGCGCCACACGGTGCGATCGATGTGGCCGACCGTCGCGGCCTCCATGCGCACGATGGTGCGGCCAGGGCGAGGCGTCGGATCGACAACCTCCTCCAGCACGGGCGTCGCATCGAAGTCATGAATGCGTACGGCCTTCAAGGCAGCGCCTCCAGAAAGTCGAGCACCACGCGTGCAAAGGCCTCGGGCATCTGGTCGGGCAGCGGAACCATGCCGCCCTCGATGTCGACGATGCGCGCCTGCGGCAGGTGATGCTGCAGCTCCGCCGCATGCGGTGCCGCGAATGGGTCTTCGGTAGCGCGCACGATCAGCACAGGCTGGACGATGCGATCGATACGCTCTTCCATGCGGTACGACGCCACGGCGCGGTGCCCCTCCTCCACGCGCTCGACCTTCAACGCATCGAGCACGAAGGCTTCGAGCAGATCGGGGCGTCCCGGCGGATAGAAGCCCTGCCGCTTCTGCCACAGCGCGGCGAGGTGAGTGCCGTCTTCGCTCGGTGCGACCTCGTCGATCGGCGGACGCTGAGCCCGTGCCTTCCGGAAGGGCTCGTCCGTGTACGGCGTGGACGACAGCACCAGGCTGCGAACGCGCTCCGGAAACGCAGCCGCGAGTTCGACCGCGACGACGCCGCCCGTGTGATGCCCGACCACGTCGACCTGCGTGATGTTCAGCGCGTCGAGCAGCTCGCGAGCCACGCTCGCCCACTGCTCGATGCTCGCCGGCACGCCGCCATCGGCCGAGTCGCCGAAGCCCGCCGTGTCCATCGCGATGGCCCGGCGATGCGCGCCGATCAGCGGAAGCACCGCGCGATATTCGGTCCAGCTGCGCGGCGACTGGTGCAGCAGCAACACCGCTGGCGAAGCAGGATCGCCGCAGGCCGCGTAGTGCACCTGCCCCACCGACAGGTCGGCGAAGGCACGGCGGATGCTCATGACAGGGTCCGGTCGGCAGGCGCGCGCCACAGGCCGGCGTGCCGCAGTTCGCCGAGCGTGCGCGAGAGCACGTCGCGCCGATAGGCTGCGACGTCGCGGCCTTCGTAGTCGTAGAAGCCGCTGCCGCTCTTGAGTCCGAGCCGCCCCTGCTCGACCATCTTCCCGACGATGGCCGGCGCGGTATATCGGCCGGCGTCGAGCGAGGCCGACATCTCGCGGCTCGCGTGATGCAGGATGTCGCAGCCGCCGAAATCGATGAACTCGACCACGCCCAGCGCGGCGAAGCGCAGGCCCAGGCCGTAGCGCGTGGCCTTGTCGATCTCCTCGGCGGTGGCCGCGCCCTCCTCGATCATTCGCGCAGCCTCGTTCATCACCAGCGCCTGCAGCCGCGGCACGATGTAGCCCGGCGAGGCGCCGCAGACCACGGGCAGCTTGCCGATCTCTTCCATCAGCGCCTTGGTGCGCGCGAGCACGGCTGCATCGGTACCTGGGTGGCAGCTCAGCTCGACCACCGGAATCACATAGGCCGGGTTGAGCCAGTGCATGTTGAGGAAGCGCTCCGGCAGCCGCACGAGCGACGCGAGTTGCGTCACGAGGATGCTGCTGGTGGTCGAGGTCAGGATCGCGTCGTCGCGGCAGTGGCGGTTGATGTGCTCGAAGGCTTCGCGCTTGGCTTCCATGGTTTCTGGCACGCCTTCGAACACGAGTTCGGCGGCGGCCAGCGCTCGCGGCGCGGCCGTTGCGTCGACGAGCTCCACGCGCGCTGCGATGGGCCCGACCTGCGATGCATCGATCACGCCCAGTTGGGCGAGGCCCGAGAGGCTGGCCTCGATCTCCGCCTTTGCTTCGTCGCGCAGGCGCTGCCATGCTTCGTCGCCGCGCGGGCGCAGGTCGATAAGCGAGATGCGATGGCCCGCATAGGCGAACGCGATCGCGATGCCGCGCCCCATGCGGCCCGCGCCCACGGCGGCGAAACGTGGCAGAGAGGCCGCTTCATTCGCCATCGTGAAGCCTCTGCTTGAGCTGCGCCGTGCTCAGGCCGGCGAAGCCCAGGCTCTCGAAGGTGCGAGGGCCGCGCCGCAGATCGCGCCCGAGGAAGCCGCCGACGATGGCCAGCAGGCCGTGCGCGATGGGCGCATCCACGCCGGCGTGGCGCGCGGCCGAGGCCAGGAAGGCCAGTCCGAGCTCGGTGTCTTCCGTGATGTAGCGGTGCGAGTGCAGGTCGATGTTCTCCCGCCAGTCGCCCGACTTGACGAGTTGCTTGTGGGCATCGCCGTACATCCACTGGTCGTTGTTGTAGTGGTCGGCCAGCGGATAGTGCGGCGCACCCTGCCCGAAGGCTTCGCGCACCGCGATGCGCTCCTGGTCGAGCCGGTCGGTCACGTCGCGCACGGCGCGCTGCGTGCCTTCGTTATGGATGTCCCAGCGCTCGAAGTGCTGCAGCGGCGCTGCGTTCATCACCATCAGCGGCGGGTGGATGACGGGGCCCGCGTTCATCAGCGCGCCAGAGAGTGCGTCGCCGCAACCATGCACGGCCGGGTAGGCCCTGCGGATCACTTCGATGGCCTGTGCCTCCTTGCGGGCCGGATAGACCCCTGTCGGCAGGCGGATGGCGCGGATGGTGACGTTGACCTCGCGCTCGCCATGCTTGCGCGCCAGGTAGGGCAAGGTGCCGGTCTCCGCCCAGGCGACGTCGGCGCGGCTGCCCGCCTCTTTCACCGTCTTCGCCATGACGTAGCTGCCGAAGGTGCCCGGCGGCAGGAACACCACCTGCCCGTTGGCCAGGTGCGGCGCCATCGCGAGCGCGATGTCGTGCTGGGCGATGGCGGGGGTGGGGATGACGATCAGCTCGGCGTCGCGCATGGCGGCGCCGATGTCGGCAGTGGCCAGCGCAATGGGCACCTCGCGCGCGCCTGCTGCGTCCTTCAGCGTGATGGCGCCGGCGCGCAGCAGCGGCTCGAGCGCCTTGGCGTCGCGGCGCCACAGGCGCACCTCGTGACCGGTTTCAGACAGGTCCGCGGCGGCCGCATAGGCGCCATGACCACCCCCAAGAATCGCAATTTTCATGTCGAAAGTCGAAAAGCAGGTGTCGATGAACCGGCGGCCGCGGGGCGACTCCGGGGAAGCAATGCGCCATTACATTACTTTTCATCGATTCAGATGTCAATCAAACCCAAAGACATCCACGTGCTCGCAAACCCGCAATCGGACCGAAATGAAAAAAGCCCGCGCTCGTGAGAACGCGGGCTTTCGCAAGGATGGCGCAGCTGTCAGGCTGCGCTCCTGAATGGATCAGCGGCCGGGCTTGAAGGCGCGCTTCTGCGCATCGCGGGGCACGAAAACCTTGCCCGGACCACCATGGCCGGCGCCATTGCCACGGGGCGCGAAGCCACCGTCGCCACGACCGCCGCCGTGACCGTGGCCGTGACCGTGGCCGCCGCGCGGAGCGCTGTCGCCCCAGCCCGGCTTGCGGCCATAGCCGCCGCCGTTGCTGCCTTCGTCACGGCCGCCGCCGAAGCCGGCGTTCTGGCCCTGATAGCCGCCGCGCGGGCCCGGTGCACCCGGGCCACGCGAGTTGCGGTCGTTGAAGCCGCTGGCGCCGGCGTAGCCGCCGCCATTGCCGCCGCGGTAGCCACCACCGCCACCGCCGAACTTGCGGTCGCGCGAGTGGCCTTCACGGCCGCGGCCGCCGAAGTCGGGGCGCGATTGCGGCATGCGCTGCTGCGGCTCCATGCCCGGAATCACATCGGCCTTGAACTGCTGGCGGCTGTAGTGCTCGATGTCCATGATCCGGCGGCGATCGCGGAACTCGGCGAAGGTGACGGCGATGCCGTCGCGGCCCGCACGGCCGGTGCGGCCGATACGGTGCGTGTAGTCCTCCGCCTTCATCGGCAAGCCGAAGTTGAAGACGTGGGTGATGGTCGGCACGTCGATGCCACGCGCAGCAACGTCGGTGGCCACCAGGATCTGCACCTGGCCGTTGCGCAGCGCCATCAGGCGGCGGTTGCGCAGGCCCTGGCTCAGCGCGCCGTGCAGCGCGACGGCGCTGAAGCCGTCCTGCTGCAGGTCGTTGGCGAGACCGTCGCACTCGACCTGCGTGCTCGCGAACACGATGGCCTGGTTGATGCTGGTGTCGCGCAGCCAGTGGTCGAGCAGCTTGCGCTTGTGCTGGGCGTTGTCGGCCCAGAACAGCACCTGCTTGATGTTGGCGTGCTTTTCCTGCGGGCTGTCGATGGTCACGCGCTGCGGCTCGCGCATCACGCGGGCGGCCAGTTGCTGGATGCGCGGCGCGAACGTGGCGCTGAACATCATGGTCTGCTGGCGCTCGATGGTGAGCTGGTTGATCTCGGCCAGATCGTCGGCAAAGCCCAGGTCGAGCATGCGGTCGGCTTCGTCGACCACCAGGAACTTGACCTGGTCGAGCTTGATCTGCATCGAGCGCTGCAGGTCGAGCAGGCGGCCCGGCGTGGCGACCACGAGGTCGGCGTTCTGCAGGCGGGCGATCTGGAGCTGGTAGGGCATACCGCCCACCACGTTGGCGATGCGCAGGCCGCGGCAATGGCGAACCAGTTCGATGGCGTCGTGCGCGACCTGCTGCGCGAGTTCGCGCGTCGGGCACAGCACCAGAGCGCCGGGGGTGGCGGCCTTGAAATGGCGGGCGTTGGTCGGGTCCTTGCGCTTCGGCTTCTTGGGCGGGGCTTCGCCGCGGGCAGCGGCTTCGGCGGCCAGGCGCTGGAACTCGGCCCGGGCTTCGGCTTCGGCTTCGGCCTGGCGCTTGATCAGCGTGTGCAGCACGGGCAGCAGGAAGGCGGCGGTCTTGCCCGAGCCGGTCTGGCTGGAAACCATCAGGTCGACGAAGCGCGCCGACTTGGCCGCGCCGTCCTGGTCGCCCATGGCGATGGGAACGACCTTTTCCTGCACTGCGGTGGGCTGGGTGAAGCCCATGTCCGCGACGGCGGCGATCAGTTCGGGCGCGAGGCCCAGCTTGATGAAGCCGTTGGGAGCGGCGGGCTCTTCGGCTGCAGCCGCTTCGGGAGCGGTGCCGTCCAGCGCTTCGAGGATGGGAGCCTCGGACACGGTGTCCGTGGCGACGGTGAATTCGTTGTGGGTAGCGGATTGCACAGGCGCGAACTCGCCCTGCGCTTCAAAAGCGTCGGTCATGAATGTCAATCTCAAACGCGAGCGCTGCCGTAGGCGGCGCCCCGTTGGTGGTTAAAAACATCAACCATCCAACGACATTCAACTCCGGGCGATTGCCCGAGGCTGCGGCCCTTTTCGATCAGCGAATGCGATCGGGCGCGGTGTGCAAGATAGGGAGATGCAAGAAACGCTGGCCGGGCCAAAAATACCTGCCCTGTCAGCGAAGCCTGCGATTATGGCACGAATTCGGGTTTTTACCTAATCCGTGGCCTTGACTCAGTCCGCGAGGCGCAAAAAGGTCTCGCGGTAGTGGGCAAGCTCCTCGATGGACTCGTGAACGTCCGCCAGCGCCGTATGCGCCTGCTGCTTCTTGAAGCTGTTGTACGCCGCGGGCTTCCAGCGCTTGGCCAGTTCCTTCAGCGTGCTCACGTCGAGGTTCCGGTAGTGGAAATAGGCCTCCAGCTTGGGCATGTACTTCACCAGGAAGCGCCGGTCCTGCCCGATGGTGTTGCCGCACATGGGCGAGCCGCTGCGCGGGATGTACTTGGCGATGAATTCCAGCAGTTGCTGCTCGGCGGCGGCCTCGTCGAGGGTGGAGGCCTTGACCTTGTCGATCAGGCCGCTGCGGCCATGGGTGCCCTTGTTCCAGGCATCCATGCCGTCGAGCACGGCGTCGCTCTGGTGGATGACGAGCACGGGGCCGTCGATGCGGGGCGTGAGGTCGGGGCCGGTGACGACCACGGCGATTTCGAGCAGGCGCTCTTTCTCGGGGTCGAGGCCGCTCATTTCGCAGTCCAGCCAGACCAGGTTCTGGTCGCTTTTCTTCAGTGTCGGCGGGGCTGCGAGGGGCGTCGGGTCAAGGGATTCGGGCATCGCAGGATTGTCGTCGAAGGGCTGCGGCCCCGGATAGCGAGGGCTAAACTCGCCGATCCATGTCCTATTCGCTCATCTTCACCATCGCCTTCGCGGCAGCGATCGTCGCGGGCCTGCTCGTGAAGTTCTGGCTGGCCACGCGGCAGGTGCGCCACGTGGCACAGCATCGCGGCGCCGTGCCAGCCGCTTTCGCGCAGACCATCACCCTCGCCGCTCACCAGAAGGCGGCCGACTACACCATCGCCAAGGCACGCTTCGGCCTGATCGAGATGGCGTGGAGCGCGGCGCTGCTGCTGGGCTGGACCCTGCTCGGCGGCCTCGATGTGCTCAACAAGCTCCTGCTGGACTGGATCGGCGGCGGCATGGCGCAGCAACTGGTGCTGCTGGCGCTCTTCGCCGCCATCGGCGGCCTGCTGGAACTACCCTTCACGCTCTGGCAGACCTTCAGGCTCGAGGAGCGCTTCGGCTTCAACAAGATGACCTGGAAGCTCTGGCTGGCCGACGCACTCAAGTCGACGCTGCTGGGCGCGGTGATCGGCCTGCCCATCGCCGCCCTGATCCTCTGGCTCATGGGCGCGGCGGGCCAGCTGTGGTGGCTGTGGGCCTGGGGCGCGTGGATGGGCTTCAACCTGCTGCTGATGCTGATCTACCCGACCTTCATCGCCCCGCTGTTCAACAAGTTCCAGCCGCTGGACGACCCCAAGCTCAAGGAACGCGTGACGGCGCTCATGAAGCGCTGCGGCTTCGCCGCCAAGGGCCTGTTCGTGATGGACGGCAGCACGCGCAGCGCCCACGCCAACGCCTACTTCACCGGCTTCGGCGCCAGCAAGCGCGTGGTGTTCTACGACACGCTGCTGCGCCAGCTCAATGCCGGCGAAGTGGAAGCCGTGCTCGCGCACGAACTGGGTCACTTCAAGCACCGCCACATCGTGAAGCGGCTGATCGCGATGTTCGCCCTGAGCCTGGCCGGCTTCGCGCTGCTGGGCTGGGTGTCGACGCAGGTCTGGTTCTACACGGGCCTGGGCGTGCAGCCCAACATGGCGGCGCCCAACAGCGCGCTGGCACTGCTGCTCTTCATGCTCGCCGTGCCGGTGTTCGGCTTCTTCGTCGCTCCGCTGCCCGCGCGGCTGTCGCGCAAGCACGAGTTCGAGGCTGACGCCTATGCCGTGGCACAGACCAGCGGCGCCGACCTGTCGGCTGCCCTGCTCAAGCTCTACCAGGACAACGCCTCGACGCTCACACCCGACCCGGTGTTCGTCAAGTTCTACTACTCGCATCCTCCGGCTTCCGAGCGCCTCGCCCGCATGGCGACGGCGGCCTGATCCTATCCAACCCCGCATTCCGGAGAAGCCCATCATGAGCAGCATGTTCAAGCCCAAGGACTGGAAGAACCTCCCTCCCCGCAAGGCGCTGAGCGCCACCGAGATCGTGTCCGCCCTGGCGCGCCTCGACGGCTGGAAGCTCACCGGCGACGGCGCCAATGTCGCCATCGAAAAGACCTTCGGCTTCGCCAACTACTTCGAGACGATCGCGTTCGTGAACGCGCTGGCCTTCGTGGCGCACACGCAAGACCATCACCCCGACCTTTCGGTGCACTACAACCGCTGCGTGGTGCGCTTCAACACGCACGACGTGGGCGGCCTGTCGGTCACCGACTTCGACTGCGCCCGCCAGACCGACGCGCTGGTCGGTGCCGCTCCCGCCGCCTGATGACGGATCGAGCCCTTGGCTAAATCCGGCCGCGCCGCCCCCTCGGCTGCCACCACAGCCGCGAAGGCACTCCAGGACGGCCTCGTCGTTGCCAGCCACGGGCGACACTGCATCGTCGAAACGCCCTCGGGCGAGCGGCTGATCTGCCATCCGCGCGGAAAGAAGAGCCAGGCGGTGGTCGGCGACAGGGTGCGCTGGCAGCCCAGTGAAGACGAAGGCACCATCGAGCAGGTGCTGCCGCGCCGCAACCTCTTCTATCGGCAGGACGAGATCCGCACCAAGTCGTTCGCGGCCAACCTCGACCATGTGCTGATCCTGATCGCGGCCGAGCCGGAGTTCTCCGAACACCAGCTGGCCCGCGCGCTGATCGCCGCGGAGGCCGAGCGCATCGCGCCGATCATCGCACTCAACAAGAGCGACCTGGTCGAGCCCTTCGAGCGCGCATGGGCCAGGCTCGCTCCCTACCGCCGCATGCACCACGGCGTGCTGCCGCTGTCGCTCAAGGCATCGGCGGAGGCAGACCACGCTTCCCTGATGAAGCTGCTCGCCGGCAAGTGCACACTGGTCCTGGGCCCGTCCGGGTCGGGCAAGAGCACGCTCACCAACCTGCTGGTGCCCGGCGCGGACGTGCTGACGCAGGAGATTTCGCAGGCGCTGAACTCGGGCAAGCACACGACCACGAGCACCACCTGGTACTGGATCGACGAAGCCCGCAGCACCGGCCTGATCGACTCGCCGGGTTTCCAGGAATTCGGCCTGAACCACATCGCGCCGATGCAGCTTGCCGGGCTCATGCCCGACATCGCCGAGCATGCCGGCGACTGCAAGTTCTACAACTGCACCCACCTGCACGAGCCGGGCTGCGGCGTGATCGCGAACGTGGAGACGGCCGAGGCGCCGGGCGCAATCAGCGCGAGCCGCTACAGAATTTATGGCGAGCTCTTCGCCGAGCTGAGCCAGAAGCGCTACTGACCGAAGCGCGGCTTCGTCTCGTCCGTCAGCCGAGCCAGACCCGGTAGGACTGCCAGGTGGGATCGAAGACGAGTTCCATCTCCACCGCCAGATCCATGTCTTCCTGCAGCGATTGCGCCTGCGAGATCGCGCCATCGGGATCGGCCACCTGGAAGTGAATGGTGCGCACGCCCTCCTCCAGCACCACGTGCGTGCAGCAGCCGGCCTCATGCACCTGCAGCCGCGCCGTCAACCGGTCTTCGTAGGCGCGAGCCTCTTCGAGTTCCTCGCCCGATTCGACCGGCACCGCCACCGACAGGCGATGGCACAGGTCGGCCCGCCCCACCAGCGCGGTCGCCACGTCGTTGCGCATGACGATCATCTCGATCTCGCGGCCGTCCTCGGCGGTGCGCGTCGCGCTCAAGCCGGACCACGCATGCTCGCCCGGCGGAAACACGCCGGTGTGGCCGAGTTCGTCTCGCCAGCAGGCGTCGAACAGGGGCACGAAATCGTCGAGCGGCACGCCTTCGAAACCGGCCTGCGCATCGGCATCGCAATAGTCGACCGCGCCGACCTTCACCGCGAAGTCGTACTCGCCCAGGATGTGGTCGAGCATGATGAGGCTCATGTGGCGGGCATGGTCCTGCATGTCCATCGGGATCGGCTTGGCGAAGCCGATCTCCAGCGCCACCCGCCCCCGGTAGCTTTCGTGCTTCACCAGGACTTCGGAGCTCGCCAGTTCGAAGTTGTTCATGCGCATGCCGAAGCCATCGCGCGAACGCTGGCGGAACGCCTCCACCTCGACCTTCGGCAGCTTCGGGCTGTTCTGCACGAGCATCATCAGGTCTTCGAAGTCGTCCACCGATCCGTGCGCCGTCAGCACCAGCTTGAACACGGGCGGATCGCCGGCCACCTCGGCGGCCAGTCGCGGAAAGTGAGGCTCCAGCAGTGCGTTGAGCCCCTCCATCAGTTCGCGGGCAGGCAAGGCGCGAAGGCTCTCGAGCCGGGTGCTCACGGCCTGCCAGAAGCTTGCGCAGGCCTCGGCGCGTGGATCGGTGTCGTATGTCGACATGCCAGAGAGTCCTTCAGGGGGATGGATTGAGAATGTCTTGCAGCTGCCGGACCAGCGTGCTGCACTGCTCCCGCGTGCCGATGCTGATGCGCAGGTACTGCGCGATGCGCGGCTGCCTGAAATGCCGCACCAGCACCGCGCGCTGGTGCAGCAGCGAAGCCAGTTCCGCAGCGTCGCGTTGCGGATGGCGTGCGAAGACGAAGTTGGCCTGCGACGGCAACACCTCGAAGCCCAGGTCCTCGAGCTGGAGACAGAGTCCCTCGCGGGTGTCGACGATCTTATTCCGGGTGCTGCGAAACCAGTCTTCGTCTTCGAGCGCGGCGACCGAGCCCGCGGATGCCAGCCTGTCGAGCGGGTAAGAGTTGAAGCTGTCCTTCACGCGCACCAGCGCATCGACCAGGTGCGCCTGGCCGCAGGCAAAGCCGACGCGCAGGCCGGCCAGCGAGCGCGACTTGGAGAGGGTCTGCACCACCAGCAGGTTCGGATACCTGTCGATCAGCGACAGCGCGCTCTCGCCGCCGAAATCGACATAGGCCTCGTCGACCAGCACCACGCGATCGGGGCAGGCTTCGAGCAGTTGCTCGATGCGCGACAGCGGCAGGCCGATGCCCGTCGGCGCATTCGGGTTCGCGATGACGATGCCCGCGCAGCCCTGGCGAGCGCGCGCCGCAAGGGCGTCGACGTCGATGCGCAATCCCTCGTCCACGGGCTGCTGCTCGCAGGCAATGCCGTAGAGCTGCGCGTAGACCTTGTAGAAGCTGTAGCTCACGTCGGGCATCAGCAGCGGCTCGGCCTGCTGGAAGAACGCGAAGAAGGCGTGCGCCAACACTTCGTCGGAGCCGTTGCCTGCGAACACTTGCTCAGCCTTCAGATCGTGCCGCCGCGCCACGGCCTCGCGCAGTGCGAGCGATGCGGGATCGGGATAGAGCTGCAGGCCGTTCTCGGCCGCACGCCGGATGGCCTCGATGGCCACCGGCGACGGCGAGTACGGGTTCTCGTTGGTGTTGAGCTTGACGAGGTTCTCGATGCGCGGCTGTTCGCCGGGCACGTAGGGCTCGAGCGCGGCGATGCGCGGGCTCCAGAAGACAGGCGCCGGTTGTCCTTCTTGCGTCATGGGCTTGTGCGTTCCTTTGCCGCTCAGCCGAGCAGGCGAGCCAGGGTCAGCAAGGCCAGCAGCACCATCCACATCACGACCGAGCGCCAGACCAGCCCCACCACGCTGCGCAGGTGGCCGGGCTCGGGTTCACGCCCCGGCGTGCTGCCGCTGTCGGTGCGGCGGCCGTCGGCCAGCGATTCGCCGGCCTGGGCGCGCGGAAGCGGATCGGTGACCGGGATCGGACGCAGCGAGCCGCCGCCCAGGCGCACATTCACGGCGCCCGAGGTGGCCGCGAGGATCACGCCGTCGTTCTCGTTGGGAAAACGCTGCGCGTCGTTGCGCCAGCAGTCGATCGCTTCCTCGAAGCTGCCGACCACCGCGAAGCCCAGCGCGGTGATGCGCGCGGGCAGCCAGTCGATGGCGTGCCATGCGCGATCGGCGGCCTCCTGAACGGCAATGCTCGAAGGCTGGATCGCGGCGCCGTTCTTGTGCGCCCAGTAGCGGGAGACGAACTCGCTCATGCGGTAGAACACCGCGCCCGCCGGGCCAAGTCCGATGGCCGCGATGATCGAGAACCATGCGAGCACGCCGAACACATGGCGGTGCGCGGCGATCACCGAGTGCTCGATGACGTGGCGCACGATCTCGCTGCGCGGGAGATCGGCCGCGTCGACGCCCTGCCAGTGCGCGAGCAGCGAGCGCGCCAGCGGCTCATCGCCCTCGTCGAGCGCATCTCGGATGTCGGTGAAGTGGTGGCTGAACTGCCGGAAGCCCAGCGTGACGTAGAGCACGGCAATGCTCCAGAGCACCGCGAACGGCAGGCCCAGCGTGAGCACAAGAAGCCAGTGAATGCCCAGTGCGCCGATCGTGGGTACGAAGACCGCGAGACCCCAGGCGATCCATCCGTGATGCGGCTTGCCCGCGTCGAAGTTGCGGCTGGTCCAGCGTGTCCACGCCAGCACCGCGCCGTACACGGGGTTGTGCGGGCCCAGGGGCCGCACCTGCTCGATCAACAGAGCGCACAGGATGGCAAAAAAGCTCATCCTTCGATGATAGCGAGAGCGCCCGAAGGTTCAGGCCGTATTCAGGCTCGTCTCAGGCAGCGAGGAAATGGTAGAGATTGCGCAGCATGCCGGCGGTCGCGCCCCACACGAAGCGCTCATCGGCACCGTCCTGATAGGGCATCGAGTACCACTGGCGCCGCGTGCCGTCGGGTGCGGGCACGGTGTGGTGGCGGTGATTGGCTGGATCCATCAGCCACGCGAGCGGCACCTCGAAGGCCTCTGCTACCTCATAAGGATTGATGGTGAGTTCGAAGTCGGGCTGAACCAGCGAGACCACCGGCGTCACGATGAACGAAGTCACCGTCGTATAGGTCGGCAGGCTGCCAAGCACCTCGATGTACTGCGCGGAGAGGCCGACCTCTTCCCAGGCCTCGCGCAGCGCGGCGGCTGCGATGTTGGCGTCCTCCGGGTCGACGCGGCCGCCGGGGAAGGCGACCTGCCCCGAATGCGTCGACAGGTTCGAGGTGCGTTCGGTCAGCAGCACCGTCGCGCCTTGCGGGCGCTGCACGATAGGCACCAGCACAGCGGCCTGCGCGGGAACGCGGTCGGTCATCTTCGGCTCACGGCGCAGCTCGGGCGTCCAGGCAGGCGGGGTGGCGAAGCGCGACCGCAGCGCCTGTGCCGTCAGTTGCGAGGCCGCCACAGCCGGCAACCCCTGGACTTCCCCAGCCACGAAAGGCACCTTGCGCGGGTCGAACTGCAGCAGCGTGGGCGGCGCCACGGCGTTGACGATTTCGGCGGAGGCGGCCTGCGGGGAAGTGGACGAGTTGGTCAAGAGATGAAAGGTACCGGAGTCGGGTGGACGAAGTAGAGCGGAAAAAGGGAAAGTTGTCGCTGAGCGGGGGCAACAATGCAAAAAGCCGCCAGAGCGGCGGCTTTTTGCACGACAGGAAGGCAGCTATTACGCGGCCGATGCAGCCGTCGACTTGCTCGGCAGCTTTTCCTTGATACGTGCCGAACGGCCGCTGCGGTCACGCAGGTAGTACAGCTTGGCGCGGCGCACGTCGCCACGACGCTTGACTTCGATGCCGGCGATCAGCGGGCTGTAGGTCTGGAAGGTACGTTCCACGCCTTCGCCGCTGGAGATCTTGCGCACGGTGAAGCCGCTGTTCAGGCCGCGATTGCGCTTGGCGATCACGACGCCTTCGTAGGCCTGCACGCGCTTGCGGGTACCTTCGACGACGTTCACGCTGACGATGACCGTGTCACCGGGCATGAATTCGGGGATGGTCTTGCCGAGACGGGCGATTTCTTCCTGCTCGAGGGTCTGTATGAGGTTCATGATTTCCTGATATTCGATCGTGCCGGGCTACACAAAAGGCGCCTTTGGCTTTTGCGGAAAGAACCGCAAGAAGACCGGACGCGGCCGGACAGAGGATCGGGGAACCGGGGATTATAGCTTTTTTTTCAGCACGGCCTCATCGGCCTTGCCAAGACGCCCGGCAGCGCGGGCCGCCTCGATCAGTTCCGGCCGCCGGGCGGCCGTGATCGCGAGTCGCTGGTCGCGGCGCCAGCGCTCGATCTGGGCGTGATGGCCGGAGAGCAGCGGCGCCGGCACGCCCTGCCCGTTCCACTGCTCGGGCCTCGTGTAGTGCGGGCAGTCGAGCAGGCCGTCGAGCGCGGGATTGAAGCTGTCCTGGACATGGCTGGCCTCGTCGCCAAGCACGCCGGGCTGCAGCCTGGCCACAGCGTCCAGCAGGGCCATCGCCGCGATCTCGCCGCCCGAAAGCACGAAATCGCCAAGGCTGATCTGGCGGGTGATGCGCGAGTCGATGAAGCGCTGGTCGATGCCTTCGTAGCGCCCGCAGATCAGCACAGCCCCTTCGCTGGCCGACCAGCGCTCGACCGATTCGTGCCGCAGCGCCTCGCCGATAGGGGAAAACAGCACGACCGGCACTTCGCCGCCGGCACCACGCGCCGCGAGCGCCGCATCGAGACAGGCCGCCAGCGGCTCCGCCATCATCACCATGCCGGGGCCGCCTCCGAAGGGGCGGTCGTCCACGCGCTTGTAGTTGCCCTGCGCGAAATCGCGCGGACTCCACAGCACGACCTCGACCTGTCCCGATTCGTAGGCGCGACGCGTTACGCCGCTGGCCACGAAGGGCGCGAACATCTCGGGAAAGAGCGTGAGAACGTCGAAGCGCATGCCGCGCAGGGCGCCGGTCAGTAGTCCGGCTGCCAATCGACCGTGATGAGCCGCCCGGGCAGGTCGACCTTGTCGACGAAGGCGGAGACGAAGGGCACCATGCGCTCGATGGCCTTGCCCTCTTCCTCCGCGGCCAGCACCAGCGTGGTCTGCGGGCCGGTTGCGAGCAGCTCGCGCACCGCGCCGAGCACCACGCCTTCGCGGTTGACCACCGACAGGCCGATCAGGTCGACCCAGTAGTACTCGTCGTCGCCAGCGGTAGGAAAGCTCGATCGCGGCACGAACACGCGCGCCCCGCGCAGCGCCTCGGCGGCGTTGCGGTCAGGCACGTCCGCGGACGTGGCAACGATGCAATCGGAATGTTCCTTGGCTTCGCGGATCGCGAGCCGGAAGGCTGTGCTCGCAGAGGCTCCGGGAGCCTGCAGGAACCAGCGCTTGGAAGAAAAAAGCGCCTCGGGTCGGGCGCTGTGGGGCAGGACCTTGAACCAGCCCTTGATGCCCCAGGCATCGGCGATGCGCCCTACTTCGATCGCATCCGCCGGCAATTCGGCGGCTTCGAGTGCAGGCAACATCGCCGTGCGGGCGGCTTAGGCTGCCGCCTTGGGGGCTGCCGAGGCAGCTTGCTTGATCAGGCGCAGAACGGTGGGCGAAGCTTGTGCGCCGACGCTCTTCCAGTAGGCCAGACGGTCCTGGGCGATACGGATGCTTTCTTCGTTTTCCTTGGCGGTCGGGTTGTAGAAGCCCAGGCGCTCGATGAAACGGCCATCGCGGCGAACGCGCTTGTCCGACACGACGATGTTGAAGAACGGACGGCCTTTGGAGCCGCCGCGGGAGAGTCGAATGACGACCATGATTTATCCTTGGGTGGTCAGCAGGCCTAGTGGATTGAAGAAGGCCCGCTCACAATGTTCTTCCAGCGTCGAGACACGCGACTGGCCACCCGGCCAGCGACACGCTGAAAAGCCCGCGATTATAGCCCGACCCGCGTTTTTCTCCGAATTCCGGCTTCGCGCCGTCCATTTCACCCGCATGCCCCTCGCCATCCGCCCCAGCCGCGAAGAAGATATCGCAGCCGTCACGGCCATCTACGCCCACCACGTGCTGCACGGCACCGGCACCTTCGAGACGGAACCTCCCTCCCCCACCGACATGGCCGCCCGCCGCGCGGACGTGCTGGCCAGGAACCTGCCGTACTTGGTTGCCGAGGAAGACGGAAAAGTGTTGGGTTTTGCCTACTGCAACTGGTTCAAGCCCCGCCCGGCCTACCGCTTTTCGGCCGAAGACTCGATCTACGTGGCGGAGTCAGCACGCGGCAAGGGTCTGGGCGCCAAGCTGCTGGCCGCGCTGTCGCAGGCGGCCGAGGCAGCGGGCGTGCGCAAGCTGATCGCGGTGATCGGCGACTCGGCCAACGCAGGCTCCATCGGCGTGCATCGCAGCCAGGGCTTCACGCACGTCGGCGTGCTGAAGGACTGCGGCTGGAAGTTCGGCGAATGGCGTGACGTCGTATTGATGGAAAAGGTGCTCGGCGAAGGCAGCACCACCAGACCCGAATGAAAAACAAGACCTTCGCCGCCTGGCTTTCCCTCCTCGGAGGCCCGCTCGGGCTGCATCGCTTCTATCTGCGCGGCATGGGCGACTGGCTCGGCTGGCTGCTGCCCATTCCCACGGCACTGGGCGTCTACGGCATCGAGCGCGTGCGCATGTACGGCGTGGACGACGGCCTGAGTTGGGCGCTGATTCCCCTGCTGGGCTTCACCATCGCAGGCTGCGCGCTGATGGCCATCGTCTACGGCCTCATGACGCCCGAGAAGTGGAACGCCCGCTTCAACGCCAGCGCACCGGCCGACGCCGAACCCGGCCGCACCAACTGGTTCACCATCGGCGCCGTCGTGCTGGCCCTCTTCTTCGGCAGCACGATCCTGATGGCCAGCATCGTGTTCAGCTTCCAGCGGTACTTCGAGCACCAGATCGAAGAGGGGCGGAAGATCTCGCAGTAGCGCGGCGCGGCCTACACCAGGCCGTGGTCGAGCAGGAACCGCAGGCGCCCCTGCGCGAATATCGGCCGCCCCCGGTTCACCATCTCGCGCACGATCATCGAGCGCATTTCGCTTTCGACGTCCTGCAGGATCATTTCGCAGTCGTGCTCGAAATAGATGTCGCGCGCGATCAAGTCCTTCTTGACGATCGGGCAACGCATCAGCGTGCGAAAGAGTCCGAAGCCAAGGTGAATCTGGCTGCCCTGTGTCACCTCCATCATGATCCGATCGACCAGCGCGCGGCGCGCCAGCGCCTCCGCCACCTTGAACGACTGGTCGTCGACGGGAGCCGGGGGAGGCGGTGGCGCCTGCTGGGCCAGCTGTGCCCGCCTCGCCCGGTAGCTGGCCAGCGTCGGCGTGCCCGACGCAGTGAGAACGGGGGCGACGGGCTCGACCGCTGCAGCAGCCGCGGCCGGCCTGGCCTGGCTGGAAACCGACAAGGGCTCGACCAGCCGTAGCGCAGCCATCGACTGCGCCATCAGCCCGTCCAGCGGCTGCAGCCTGAATGCCGGCCGCATGACCTGGGTTAGGGCGATCAGCCCACGGAGATCGAGCGCATTCAGCTGGTGCACCAGCTTCTCGGCGCCGTAGATGACGTCGATGCTGTAGCCGCCCTGCTTGAGGCAGGCGGACAGGGCAACCTCGCCATGCAGGATCGCATGGGGTCGCAGGTCATAGGGGCGGTAGCGCTGCCAGAACCGCTGGATGTCGGGATCCGAGAAGACCTTGCCCGACACCGCCAGCGCATAGGAGCCGACATGGTGCGATTTCTCATGGTTCTCGAAAGCACCGGTCACATCGAATCGTCTCTGGCACAGCGCTTCGACCAGGTCGTCGAGCTCCTTGCTCTTGAGGAAGAAGATGCTGTCGTTCAGGTAGAGCATCCGCCCGGGCTCCAAACCCTGCTCGCCGAGGTACAGGGTGGCCGCCCTGTAAGCCCCCATGTCCCGGCCCACGTTCCTGCGGACCAGCACCCGGTGTGCGCTGCGCAGCAGCAGCGCATGGGAGGCCGCATCGAGCTTTCCGTTGCACACCACGATGGCATTGACTCCGCCAGCCTCCAGCGACTGCAGCAGGTCGAGGAAGTCGGGCGCCAGGCCGAACTTGGCGTACTTGACGACGATGGCATAGACGTCGCCCCGGGCCGGTCGCTGCGACTCGTCCGAAAGAAAGGCCGGCCGGCGCTCGCGGAGGATCAGGGGCCACTGGCGGATCTTGGTCGCCGTGCAGTAGGAGTGGTACGCGAGGCGGGTCGCCATCGCACGAAGCATCCTGAGCAGTCCCCTCATGGAATCTCCTTCCGGTAATCCTCGGTTAACATTTGTTTCACAGTTTATAGCCCTGCTGCCGGGGCGCGAGCTGCTCCCCCGATCCGGTGCCCTATTCCAGACAAGTCGCCCCATGGATTTCCGCAGCCACATCCGTCAGACCACGTCCAAGACAGACAAGGGCATCGAGATCGGCGCTTCCTATGCGCCGATCCTTCCCAAGTCGGAGGGCTACGACGTGTTCGTGATCGACCACGCCGACCAGGACCAGTTGCGCGCCAAGTACGGGGCCATGGGCGTCGATACCCGTAGGATCGAGCCGGTCGACGCCATCGACGACGGCGGGGAATTCACGCAGTTGCTCGAGGAAGGCGACTCTTTCGACTTCATCCTCGCCAGCCACGTCTTCGAGCATCTGCCCGACCCGATCCATTTCCTGCAGCGCTGCGAACGCGCGCTCGGCGAAAAAGGCCGCCTGGTGCTGCTGATTCCCGATCGCCGGTTCACCTTCGACTACCTGCGCCCGGTCAGCACGACCGGGCAGTTGCTGCGGGCCTACCTGAGCGAGCAGCGCCGCCATGACGCCGGTGCGCTGTACGACCACTACGCCTCCAATGCGGCACGCGACGGCGTTCAGGTCTGGGGCGACAGCGGCGGCGGCCACATCGCCTTCGCCAGCACGCCGCTCGCTGGCTATGCGAACGCCGTGAACAAAGGCTCCGACTACGTCGACTGCCATGCCTGGGTGTTCACGCCCGCGAGCATGCGGCTGATCCTTGCCGACCTGCGCACCATGGGTTTGATCTCGATGGGCGAGGTTTTCTTCCACGAGAGCGTGGACTGCGAATTCATGATCACGCTGTCACGCGGCGGCGCCGGACCGATCCCCGAGCGCAGCGCGCTGGCGCGCGAAGCCATCCTGGAAGCGGCGCGCGGCGGCGTGCATGCGGCAGCGCCTGCCGTCACGCCCTCCGCGACCATCGACGTGGAACTCGGCTACGTCAACGAGATGCCCCATCCGCAGCATGCCGTGGACCTGTTCAAGGGCAGATGGGTTTCGGCGTTTCCGGCCGACTCGAGGCTGCAGGCCGGCAACGTGGCGCTGCACGACGACATCCGCCTGAAATGGCTGGTGGAGATGACCGATGGCGTGAAGGGCCTCGACGTGCTCGAGCTCGGACCGCTCGAGGCAAGTCACACGGGCTTCCTGCTCGACGCCGGCGCCCGATCGGTGCTGGCCATCGAAGCCAACAAGGACGCCTACCTGCGCTGCCTGGTCGCCAAGGAAGTCATGGGGCTGCGCGACGCGCGCTTCCTGCTCGGCGATTTCTGCGCCTTTCTCGAATCCGACGCGCGCCGGTGGCCGCTGATCGTGGCCAGCGGCGTGCTCTATCACATGGCCGATCCGCTGCGGCTGCTCGAGTTGCTGGCCGCCCGGACCGACACGCTGTTCCTGTGGACGCACGTCGTCGACGCCACGGCCATGCCGGTCGACGATCCGCGTCGCGCCGCGCTCACCGGCACGCTCGAGAAACGCTGGCGCGACGAGACGGTTCGGCTGCACCGACGCCCCTACGGCCCCGTCACCGACGTTCGCTTCTGCGGCAGCGCCGCGGCCGAGCCGCTGTGGATGGAGCGCGAAGACCTGCTTCTCGCGCTCGGCATGCTGGGCTTCGACCGCATCGACATCCAGCACGAGGAAGCCGGCCATCCGGCCGGACCGGCGCTGTCGATCCTGGCGCGCCGGACGGCGATTCAGAAGGGGTAGACGTCCTCGGCGATCTCGTCCATCTCGACCGGCCAGTCGAGCGTGGTCTCGCCGACCTTTCGAAAGAGCACGCAGGACATCAGCGCCACGGTGTGAAGTTCGCCGAAGTTGGCCCCCGGCGAGAAGTTGTGCGGCACCACGTACGCCATGGTTCCATGCACCGCCTCGATGATCTCGAAGCCGGTCGCGCGGTTGAACAGCGCCTTCCATGCATGCCTGGAGAAACGGAAGTAGTCGCACGGCTCCTCGTGCAGCGGCCAGGTCTGCGGCGCCATTACCAGGCCGAGCCCGCCGACGCGCATGACACGGTTCATCTCGAGCACCACCTTCCAGGGCATCAGCAGATGTTCGAAGACCACGAAGGACATGGCGGCATCGAACTCCTGCAGCGGCAGCAGCCGGCTGAGCTGATGAGCGTCGCCGACCACGTCGACGTTCGGGCCCTCCATCACGTCGAGCCCCGTGTACCGCCAGCCTGGCGGAAGGTGGCCCGTGTAGAGCGCGCCCGTCCGCATGCGCGACCCGATCTCCAGCATGTGGCCCGGCGGCCTCTGAGCGAGCATTCCGAAGAAGCGCTGCATCAGTGCGAGGGAGGGCTCCTCGACGACGGGATCGATCGACGCAGTGTGCGTCCGGCCGTCGGCCAGGGTAAGCACCACCGATGCGGGCCACAGGGACTGGGTGTCCGCCCCGACCCGCAGCAGCTCGTCGAAGCGGCATGCGCTGGCGCGTTGGCCGTAGCGCCGTGTCAGGTCCGGACTCGGCAACCGGTGTTGCGCGATCGGGAAAGTCCGGCCATCACCGAGCACCAGCGCCACGCTCGCCACGTCGTCCTGGTCTCCCAGCGCATGGCCGGTGAGGTGCACGGTCTCGTGGAAGAACGAGTAGCGCTCTACCGCGCACGCGATTCCGGTTGTTGATTTCTCGGGCGCAAGATGGCGCATGCGGTCGCCTCACGAATGAATCGGCTCGGAAACTGACAATTTGTTGCAGTATGCCATCGCTGATTCAGGCGCCGCCCCGGACACGAAAGCCGGCTCAGAAGATCTGCCAGCTAACCCAATAAGCAATCGCCGCCACGAACGCCGAAGCCGGAATCGTGAAGATCCAGGCCCACACGATGTTCCCCGCCACGCCCCAGCGCACCGCGCTCGCGCGCTGCGCGGAGCCGACGCCGACGATGGCGCCGGTGATGGTGTGCGTGGTCGACACCGGAATGCCCAGCGCGGTGGCCAGGAACAGCGTCAGCGCCCCGCCCGTCTCGGCGCAGAAGCCGCCCACGGGCTTGAGCTTGGTGATCTTCTGGCCCATCGTCTTCACGATGCGCCAGCCGCCGAACATGGTGCCCAGCGCGATCGCGGCGTAGCAGCTCACGATGACCCAGTTCGGGGGCGTCGCGTCGCTGGAGGAGGCGTAACCCGTCGCGATCAGCAGCATCCAGATGATGCCGATGGTCTTCTGCGCGTCGTTGCCGCCGTGGCCCAGGCTGTAGGCGCCGGCCGAGACCAGTTGCAGCCGGCGGAACCAGCGGTCCACGCGCGAGGGCGTGGCGCGGCGGAAGCCCCAGGCCACCAGGACCATCATCAGCGACCCGAGCAGGAAGCCCAGCACCGGCGAGACGAAGATGAAGGCCACCGTCTTCCAGATGCCCGAGGCCACGAGCCCGCTGGTGCCGGTCTTGGCGATCACTGCGCCCACGATGCCGCCGATCAGCGCGTGCGACGAACTGCTCGGGATGCCGTAGTACCAGGTCACGAGGTTCCAGCTGATGGCGCCCACGAGAGCGCCGAACACCACGTGCACGTCGACCACCCCGGGCTGGGCGATGCCCTTGCCCACCGTGGCAGCCACGCTCAGATGAAAGATGAAGATCGCGATCAGGTTGAAGAAGGCCGCGAAGACCACGGCCTGCCCCGGCCTGAGAACCCCGGTGGACACCACCGTCGCGATCGAATTGGCGGCGTCGTGGAATCCGTTCATGAAGTCGAACAGGATCGCCAGAGCGACCAGCACCACAACCACCCAGAGGGCGACCTGAACCGTTGCCATCGGTCGCTGCCCGCTTACGAATTCTCGAGGACGATGCCCTCGATCACGTTGGCCACGTCCTCGCACTTGTCGGTGATCGTCTCGAGCAGCTCGTAGATCGCCTTCAGCTTGATCACCTCGCGCACATCGGGCTCCTCGCGGAACAGCTTGCTCATGGCGCTGCGCATCACGCGGTCGGCGTCCGACTCGAGGCGGTCGATTTCCTCGCAGGTCTTCAGCGTGGCCTCGGCCACGGCCGGGTCGGCGATGCGGCCCAGGAACTTGACGGCGTCCTTCAGGCGGTCGCAGCACTTCACGCTCAGGGAGGTGAGGCGCACGATCTCGTCGGTCATGTGGCGCACGTCGTACAGCGCCATGGTCTCGGCCGAGTCCTGGATCAGGTCGGCCACGTCATCCATCGTGTTGATGAGCTTGTGGATCTGCTCGCGGTCGATGGGGGTGATGAAGGTCTTGTGGATCAGCCGGTTGACGTCGTGCGTCACGCGGTCGGCAGCGCGCTCGGCGTTGTCGACGTCGCGGTTGTACTGCTCGCGCAGGTGCACGTCGCTGTAATTAGTCACCAGTTGCTCGAACGCCCGCGCCGCCTCGACGATGCGCTCGGCGTGCTGGTTGAACATCTCAAAAAAATTCCCCTCGCGGGGCAGCAGCTTGCCGAACATGTGGCGCTCTCCTGGGATCTCGGAACTTGCCTGCCACATCCGCGTGACAGGGTGATGAAAAACCGTGCAAGTGTAATGGGAGGGCGAAGCCGGGCCGGCGGGCCGGGCTCCCGCCCCGCCGCCGGTCAGCCGCGGATGCGTTCGATGACCTGGCCTGAAACCCGCGCCAGCGCCGCGCGCGGCACCTTGTCGGGAGCGATCTCGGCCAGCGGCTTGAGCACGAAGGCCCGCTCCCGCATGCGGGGGTGCGGCAGGCTCAGCTTGGGCGTGTCCTTGACCGTGTTGCCGTGCATCAGCAGGTCGAGGTCGAGCGTGCGCGGTGCATTGGGAAAAGGCCGCTCGCGCCCGGCCTGGTCCTCGAGCAGCTGCAGCTCGGAAAGAAAAGCCTCCGCGGTCAGGCCGGTCCGCACCGCCACGACGGCATTGATGTAGTCGGGCCCCGAAGATTCGACGGGCGCGCTGCGGTAGAGCGACGAACGCGCGGTGACCACGGTGCGCTCGATGGTGCCGATGGCGTCCATGGCCGCCTTCACCGCCGCCTGGGCGTCGCCCAGGTTGGCGCCGATGGCCACGAAGGCCTGCACGGTCGGGTAGTCCTCCTTCGAACGGCGCATGGCCTGGCCGCCTCCGGAAGGCCGGGCCTGGGCCCGCTTCGCGGGTGCCGCGCGCTTGCCTGCCGGAGCGGGCCGCGGGCCGCTCTTCCTGCCGTCGCCCTTGGGCCGATCAGGCTTGTTCATGCGTCTGCGGCGCTCCCGCCGCCCTCACCACCACCTCCTGGACGCGGCTTGCGGCGGCGCCGGCGCTTGCGCGGCGCCATGGCTTCGCCGTCTGGCGGCACGGCCAGGGTCTCGACCTCGACATCGTCGTTCCGGCCCGGATCCGCGGCGCGGCGCCCTGCCGGCTCCCCATGAGGCTTCGGCGGCTTCGGGGACTGGGGCGTCTCGCGCACCCGCACGCGCTGGCGCACCTTCTGCTCCTCGCGCACCTGCTCCAGCAGGTCGGTACGGCGGGCGTCGTCGGAGGTGCTGAACTCCTGCCACCACTCGGCGATGGCCTCGCCCACCTCGCCCACGTCGGCGCGCAGGCGCATGAAGTCGAAGGCCGCGCGGAAACGCGCCTGCTCGACCAGGCTGTAGGGCGTGGAGCCGGTGCGCTTGTCGAAGCGCGGCTGCATCATCCAGATCTCGCGCATGTCGGCGGCCAGCTTGCCGCGACCCGACACGTCGCCGATGCGGGCGTTGAACACGTCGTCGATGGCATCCTGCAGCGCCGGGAACGGCGGCTGCGGGCGCTGGCCGTTGCGGCCTTCCTGGCGCTGGGCCCAGCCGTCGCGCACGTCGGCCCACAGCACGCAGGCCAGCAGGAAGCTGGGCGCCACCGGCTTGCCCTCGCTCACGCGGCGGTCGGTGTCCTGCAGGGCGGCCTTCACGAAGGGCTGGTCGGCGCGCTCCACCACCACGTCGAGCAGCGGATAGATGCCGCGGGCCAGGCCGAGCTTCTTCAGCTGCTCGACCGTCGCGATGGCGTGGCCGGTCTGCAGCAGCTTGAGCATCTCGTCGAACAGGCGGCTCTGCGGCACGTCGGCCAGCAGCTTGGTCGACTCGACCAGCGGAGCGGCCGTCTTTGCCTCGAGCTTGAAGCCCAGCGCAGCGAGCTTGGCCGAGAAGCGGATGGCCCGGATGATGCGCACCGGGTCTTCGCGGTAGCGCGTGGCCGGGTCGCCGATCATGCGCAGCGTGAGCTTCTGGGCGTCCTTGATGCCGTTGTGATAGTCCACGACGACCTGGTTGGCCGGGTCGTAGTACATGGCGTTCACGGTGAAGTCGCGACGGGCGGCGTCTTCTTCCTGCGGGCCCCAGACGTTGTCGCGCAGCACGCGGCCGCTGGCGTCCACCGCGTGCTTCATGCTCGCGAGCTCGCCCTTGCTGGTGCGCTCGTTGCCCGCCACCTGCTCGGCCGCGGCGTTGTCCATGTAGGCGCGGAAGGTCGAGACCTCGATCACCTCGTGCTCGCGTCCGCGGCCGTACACCACGTGCACGATGCGGAAGCGCCGCCCGATGATGAAGGCGCGGCGGAACAGCGACTTCACCTGCTCCGGCGTGGCGTTGGTGGCCACGTCGAAGTCCTTGGGGCGCAGGCCCAGCAGCAGGTCGCGCACCGCGCCGCCCACCACGTAGGCCTCGTAGCCGGCCTGCTGCAGCGTGGTGACCACGTTCTTCGCACGTTCGTCGACCAGGGCCGGATCGATCCCGTGGACTTCGGCCGGCACCTCCTGGCGCTTGCCGAAACGGCTCTTGCCCTGCGTGCCGCCGGCACCCTTGCCGAGCAGCTTGTCGATGAATTTCTTGATCATTGTTGGTTGGAAGCCTTGTTCGCTCTTTTATTCGTTCTCGAGCATGGAGCGGATCAGCGGAATGGTGATCGCGCGTTGCGTCTGCAGGGCGTAGCCGTCGAGCTGCGTGAGCAGCTCCATCAGGCTGCCGAGGTCGCGGCTGAAGCGGTGCAGCATGTAGTCGAGCACGTCGTCCGACAGCATCACGCCGCGCGCGTCGGCCGCCTGGCGCAGCACCGCGCGGCGTTCGCTTTCGCTGAGCACCTGCATGTGGAACACGTGGCCCCAGCCGAGGCGGGTGCGCAGGTCCTCGCGCAGCGGCAGGTCGGCCGGCGGCAATGCGCCGGCGGCGACCACGCCGCGCTGCAGCGTCTGGGCGTTGACGAACCAGTTGAAGGCCGCGTGCTGCTGCACGGCGGTGTAGAGGTGCACGTCGTCGAGCAGGACGGCGCCCCAGCGCTCGTCGAACTCGGGGGGCTCCAGCAGGCCGGCGTGCAGCCAGCCCACGCTGGCGCCCTGCTCGCCCAGTGCGACGCGCACCGATTCGAGCAGATGGGTCTTGCCGCTGCCGCCGTCGCCCCACAGGTAGGTGGGCACCGGCGAGTGCAGCGCGGGGCTGCCGGCACTGCCCACCCACACTTGCAGGTGGCGCAGCGCCGCCTCGTTGGGGCCGGCAAAAAAGGCGTCGAAGCTGGGGCCCGTCGCAATGCCGATATCGAGCGCGAGCTGTTTCATCCCGGGAAGGTTCATGGAGGGGGCCGCGAGGGCCCTTAAAATCATCAGGAATTCTATCGGCCCGGCCACCATGGTTACCGGCGCCCCTTCCGCCCCCACTCTTTGCGTCCCTCCCGACCTCGACCACCCATGACTTCCTCCACGCCCACCCCGCTCAGCTACAAGGACGCCGGCGTCGACATCGATGCAGGCGACGCCCTGGTCGACCGCATCAAGCCGCTGGCCAAGAAGACCCTGCGCGAAGGCGTGCTGGCCGGCATCGGCGGCTTCGGCGCGCTGTTCGAGGTGCCCAAGCGCTACAAGGAACCCGTGCTGGTGAGCGGCACCGACGGCGTGGGCACCAAGCTCAAGCTGGCCTTCGAATGGAACATGCACGACACGGTCGGCATCGACCTGGTGGCCATGAGCGTCAACGACGTGCTGGTGCAGGGCGCCGAGCCCCTCTTCTTCCTCGACTACTTCGCCTGCGGCAAGCTCGACGTGGACACCGCCGCGGCGGTCGTCGGCGGCATCGCCCGCGGCTGCGAGCTCTCGGGCTGCGCCCTGATCGGCGGCGAAACCGCCGAAATGCCCGGCATGTACCCGGCCGGCGAATACGACCTGGCGGGCTTCGCGGTCGGCGCGGTCGAGAAGTCGAAGATCCTCACGGGCCAGAACGTCAAGCCCGGCGACGTGGTGCTGGGCCTGGCCTCGGCCGGCGTGCATTCCAACGGCTTCAGCCTGGTGCGCAAGGTGATCGAGCGCGCAGGCTCCGACCTGCCCGCCACCCTCGACGGCAAGCCCTTCCGCGAAGCCGTGATGGAGCCCACCCACCTCTACGTGAAGCCGGTGCTCGAGGCGCTGGGCAAGCACCCGATCAAAGCGCTGGCCCACATCACCGGCGGCGGCCTGCTCGAGAACATCCCGCGCGTGCTGCCCGAAGGCACCGCCGCCCACCTCAAGAAGGGCAGCTGGCCGCAGACCGAGCTGTTCGCCTGGCTGCAGAAGGTGGCCGGCATCGACGACATCGAGATGAACCGCACCTTCAACAACGGCATCGGCATGGTGGTCGTCATCGACGCGGCCGAAGCCGCCGCCTGCGCCGCCACGCTGCGGGCCGCCGGCGAGACGGTGTACGAGATCGGCTCGATCGCCGAGCGCGGCGAAGGCGCGGCCGTCGTCGTCGGCTGAACGCCGGCGGCTCCGTCCACAAGCACCGACGAACCGAGCACGCGACGCACCGGATGGCCAACAAGCCGCAGCCCGACACCACAGCCGCTTCGACGGCCCCCGCCATCCGCCCCGCGGCCTCGCGCGGCGTGACCATCGCCAGCTACCTGCTGATGCTGGCAACCCTGCTGCTGGTGATGTGGGAGCACCTGCTGCCGGGCCTGCTGTGCGTGTGCATCGGCTTCCTCGTCACGCGCTGGTTCTCGCGCCTGCTGGCTTCAGGGTTTCAGCGCATTCCGGCACTGGCCAAACGGCCCGGAAGCGCCGACGGCTGGGCCGGCGTGCTGGCCGTCACCCTGGTGCTGCTGGCCCCCATCGCCCTGGTCACGCTGGGGCTGTCGCAGGCCCGCGAATACATCGTCGACGCGCCCGACCAGTACCGCGAACTGCTCGACTACACGGCGCGCACCGTGCTGGAGCTGCGCTCCAAGCTGCCGGTCGAGATCGCGGTCTACCTGCCCGAGGGCGCGGCCGAAGTTCAGCGCGTGATCGCCAACTACCTGCGCGCGCAGGCCGGCTCGCTGGCCGTGGCCGGACGCGCCTGGCTGCACGGCATCCTCTTTTCGTACGTGGGCCTGATCGTCGGCGGCCTGGCCGCCGTGGCGCATGCGCCGGTGCGGCGCCTGCCGCTGGCCGAACAGCTGCACCAGCGCGTGCAGACCTTCGGCGAGGCCTTCGGCCAGATCGTCGCGGCCCAGTTCTGGATCGCGGCCTTCAACACGCTGCTGACGGCCATCTTCCTGCTCTTCGTCATGCCGCTGTGGGACGCGCACCTGCCCTACACGCCGGCGCTCATCACCCTCACCTTCCTCGCGGGGCTGGTGCCCATCGTGGGCAACCTGGTCTGCAACTCGGTGATCACGCTGGTGGGGCTGTCGGTGTCGCCGGTCACGGCTGCCGCCTGCCTGATCTTCCTGATCGTGATCCACAAGGCCGAGTACGTCATCAACGCCAAGGTGGTGGGCGCGCGCACGCAGATGAGCGTGTGGGAACTGCTGGCCGTGATGTTCGTGGCCGAGGCGGTGTTCGGGCCGGCCGGGCTGGTGGCGGCGCCGCTGTACTACGCGTACCTGAAGAAAGAGCTGCAGGCGGCTCGGCTGGTCTGACGGGGCCTTTGCCGCCCCTCGAAGTCCGAATCTGATCGATTCCGGTCCGGCCGTGAGCGGACCGACGGCTGGCGGGCCAGAAGAATAGGCGGCATCATCCACTCCGCCCTCGCCCGCGAGCCCCGCCATGAAAACCTGTCTGATTGTGATCGACGCCCAGGAGTCGTTCCGCCAGCGCGCCTACTGGAACGAAAGCCAGGCGGCCCCGTACTTCGCCGCGCAGAACGCGCTGATCGAAGGCTGCGCTGCCGCCGGCCTGCCGATCGTGCGGGTCTTCCACACCGACGAGCCCTCCGACGCCGGCAACCCCTTCGCGGTCGAGTCGGGCCACGTGCGCCCCATCGGCGGCCTGGCCGCCTTCGACGCGGCCGCCACCTTCACCAAGCACCGCCACAGCGCGCTGGTCAACAGCGGGCTGGACGTGTGGCTCACGCAGAACGGCATCGGCCGGCTGATCGTGAGCGGCATCCGCACCGAGCAGTGCTGCGAGACCACCACCCGCCACGCATCCGACCTGGGCTGGGAGGTCGACTACGTCACCGACGCCACCCTCACCTTCGACATGAAGCACCCCGACGGCAGCCCGCTCGCGGCCGCCGACATCAAGGCCCGCACCGCCGCCGTGCTGCATGGCCGCTTCGCCACCGTCTGCACCGTGGCGCAGGCGCTCGAACGGGCCGTGGCGTGAACGGCATGACCCTGTGCGTGCTGATCCTCGCCTTCGACGGCGTGGAGGCGCTGGACTTCGCCGGCCCCTTCGAGGTGTTCACCACCGCGAGCCGGGTCAGCCAGCGGATGCGGCCGGGCACGGCGGCGCCGTTCGATGTCGCCTCGGTGGCCCATGCGCAGCGCGGCCAGCCCGTGCAGGCGCGCGCCGGTTTGCAGTTGCTGGCCAACCACACGCTGGCCGACAGCCCCGCTGCCGACGTGCTGATCGTCCCCGGCGGCGTGGTCGACGAGCCGATGGCCAGCCCCGACACGCTGCGCTGGATGGCCGATCAGGCAGCCGGCGCGAAGATCGTCGCTTCGGTCTGCACCGGCGCCTTCCTGCTGGCCGAGAGCGGCGTGGTGACGAACGACTCTGTCACCACCCACTGGGAAGACATCGCCGAGCTGCGCGAACGCTTCCCCTCGCTCGACGTGCGCGAGGGCGTGCGCTGGGTGGACAACGGCCACATCGTCAGCTCCGCGGGCATCAGCGCCGGCATCGACATGAGCCTGCACCTCGTCGAGCGGCTGGCCGGGCGCGAGCTGGCCGAGCGCACCGCGCGCCAGATGGACTACGAATGGAACCGCAACCCCAGCCAGCCCTCATCCGCGTAGTCTTCGTCCTCCTGCCTGACAGCTTGGTGCTCGACTGGGCCGGCCCGGCCGAGGCGCTGCGCATCGCCAACCAGCGGCTGCGCGCCATGGGCCAGCCCGAGCGCTTCGCCATCGAGTTCGCCAGCCCCCGGCCGACAGCCATGGGCTCGGTGGGCGTGGCGCTGGCCGGACTCTCGCCGCTGCCGACCACATGGGACGGCCCCGGCTGGGTCGTGCTGGTCGGCCTGCCCGGCGACGCCATCGCCATCGACAACCCCGAGACGCAGGACCTGCTGCACTGGCTGCGCGGCCTGCGCTTCGAGCGCGACCGGCTGGAGCTGGTGACGGTCTGCGCCGGCGCCGTGCTGGCCGCGCACGCCGGGGCGCTGGCGGGACGGCGCGCCACCACGCATCACCATCACCTGGGCGAACTGCGCGAAGTGGAGCCGCGCTGCGACGTGGTGAGCAACCGCGTGTTCGTGATCGATCCGCCGCTCTACAGCAGCGCGGGCGTGACCACCGGCGTGGACCTGATCCTCCACCGTATCGCCAGGCTGTGCGGCGAAGCGCTCGCGGCGCAGGTCGCGCAGACCATGGTGGTGGCGCTGCGCCGCGGCCCGCAGGACCCGGAGCTGTCGCCCTTCCTCGCCTACCGCAACCACCTGCATGCCGCGCTGCATCGCGTGCAGGACGCCGTCAGCGAGCAGCCGCAGGCCGACTGGAGCGTGCCGCGCATGGCCGAGGTGGCGCATACCTCGGCGCGGCATCTCACACGGCTCTTTGTCGAGCACGCGGGCGTCGCGCCGCTGGCCTACCTGCGGCGGCTGCGGCTCGCGACGGCGCAACTGGCGCTGGCCTCGGGCGCAAGCGTCACGCGGGCGGCGGAGCAATCGGGCTTCGGCTCCGACACGCAGCTGCGCCGCGCATGGCACCAGTTCGGGCTGCCGGGATCGCCTTCGGAAGCGGGTTCGTCTTCCCGCGCCTGACGCCGCTCAGTGCCAGACGCCCGCGGGCGCCGGCCCCGGCACGCGCAGCAGCCTGTCGTCGCCGACCTCCAGCAGCCGGTTGGCCGCGTAGCTGTTCTGCGAATCGGGCTCCAGCGCCGCGCTGACCAGCGGCGACAGCGGCTGCGCCAGCGACACGTAGAAGCTGCCCGGCTGTACCACCGCGCGGCCATGGCGCAGCCGCACCCGGAAGCTGCGGATGGCCTCGCCGTCCTCGATGGCGCCGCGCGCATCCTGCCGCTGGCCGTCGGTCTGCGAGAGGATTTCGTAGCGCTCCACCGACCACGGCGCCGCGCTGTCGATGCGCTCCACGCGCACGCCCAGCATCTGCAGCCGCTGCACGGCCACGGTCTCGCTCGAAGCGAGCAGGTAGCCGCAGGGGCGCGGCCGCGCATTGACGATCTTCAGCGGCTCGGCGGCGCGCCAGTCGACGTCGACCGCCTTGTCCTCGCCGGTTTTGGCATCGAGGAAGTCGAGCCGCTGCCGCGTCGGTGTCTGCCAGGCCTCGACCACCAGCTCACCACGGCAGGCATCGGCCTTGGCGCGCTGGCCGGCCTGCGCGGTAAGCTGCATCAGCGCCGGCCCCTGCTTCGCTGCCGTCTCGATGACCGTGGTGGCCGCCAGCACCTGCGTGTGCACGCGACGCGCGAAGTGCGCGCGCCCGAGCCCCACGCCGCGCACCTCGAGCAGCAGGCTCACGGCCTGGTGCAGCGCGCTCACGTTGCGGCCGGTGTCGGGCTGCACGCCGCCCATCGACACGGTGCGGTCGTCCGCCTTGCCGCCGGAGGTGGTGTGGTACTTGAAGCCCTGCAATCCGGCCTGCGAGAAGGCGGCCTGGATGGCATCGACGTAGTCGCGCTGCGCGCTGGTGGCGATGGCGGCGTCGAGATTGCCCACGGTGGCGGGCTGCAGCAGGCCGTCGTACTTCATGACGGCGCCGAACTTGTCGATCCAGCGGCCGCCGACGGTGAACTCGTGCAGGTCGAGCACCACCTGCGGCGCGTAGCGCAGGGTGGCCGCCGCAAGTACGCGCGCCTCGGGCGTGCGCAGCAACAGGTGGTCGCGATTCACGTCGATGCCGTTGGCGGTGACGCGGGTGAAGCGTTCGGCGCCGTCAGGGTTGCCGCGCGGAATCAATACGAGATTGACCTTCTTCAGCAGCGCCGAGCCCGGTTCGGTCGCGAACTGCTGCGCGAGCGCCAGCACCGCCTCGCCGCCCGCCGGTTCGTTCCCGTGCTGCTGGCCGATCACCATCACGGTCGGCCGGGCCGGATCGATGCGCCCCTGCTCCGCCAGCACCACCAGCAGCATCTCGCGCCCCTGCTGCGACTGGCCCAGGCGCTCGATGCGCACGTTCGGCGACTGGCGCGCCAGCCCGTCCAAGAAGGCCAGCACTTCGGCATGCGAGGGAAAGTCGGTGCGCCCGGCGCGAAAGCCCGGCGTGGCGTAGCTCACCGGCGGATCGGGAAAGCGTGCAGCAATAACGGGCGGTTCGACCCATGCCTTGGAGGGATCGAATTGCGCCTGCGCCGGAACGGCCGACAGCAGGACGAGGCCGGAGGCGCACAGGCGCTGGAGGGAGGGGGAACGCAGCATGGCTGCGCATTCTGCTCCCGCGCGGCCCTCGAATGCTTCAGATGCCGTTCAGCTCGCCGGCTGGGTACAGGCCCTGGCGCGTGCAAGCAGCAGCGCGCGCTCGCGGGTGTTGCGCGTGAGCGTCGCGGCGCGGTCGAACTCCCTGCGCGCCTCGTCGCGGCGGCCCAGCTTGAAGAGCAGGTCGCCGCGCACGGTCGGCAGCAGGTGATAGCTCTTGAGCGAGGGCTCGTCCAGCAGCGCGTCGACCACCTCCAGCCCGGCCGCCGGACCGAAGGCCATCGACAGCGCCACCGCGCGGTTGAGCTCGACGATGGGCGACGGCGTGAGCTCGGCCAGCGCGTCGTACAGCGCGGCGATGCGGCCCCAGTCGGTTTCGTCGGCGGTGCGTGCCCGGCCGTGGCAGGCAGCGATGGCGGCTTGCAGCGCGTAGGGGCCGAGCGCGCCGCCCAGCGACTCGGCACGCGCGAGCGCGGCGAGGCCGCGGCGGATGAGCATCTGGTCCCAGCGCGCGCGGTTCTGCTCCAGCAGCAGCACCGGCTCGCCCGAGGGCCCCATGCGGGCGGCCGTGCGCGAGGCCTGGATTTCCATCAGCGCCACCAGCCCGTGCACTTCCGATTCCTTCGGCACCAGTTCGGCCACGATGCGGCCCAGGCGCAGCGCTTCCTCGCAGAGCGTGGGGCGCATCCAGTCGTCGCCGGCGGTGGCCGAGTAGCCCTCGTTGAAGACGAGATAGATCACTTCCAGCACCGAGGCAAGCCGCGCTTCGAGCTCATGCCGGCGCGGCACCTCGAAGGGCACGCGCGCTTCGGCCAGCGTGCGCTTGGCACGCACGATGCGCTGCGCCACCGTCGCCTCGGGCACGAGGAAGGCGCGCGCGATCTCGTCTGTGGTCAGGCCGCCCATCACCCGCAGCGTGAGCGCCACGCGGGCCTCGGTCGACAGCACGGGATGGCAGGCGGTGAACACCAGGCGCAGCAGGTCGTCGCCGATGTCGTCGTCGAGCGCGGCATCGACCGCCTCGGCGAAATCGTCCTGCGCCATCTCGTGCTGCGCGTCGATCTCGCGGCCGATCTCGCCGGCCTTGTGCTCGGCCAGCTGCAGATGGCGCAGGCGATCGAGGGCGCGGCGCTTGGCCACCGCCGTGAGCCAGGCCGCGGGGTTGTCGGGCACGCCCGATTCGCTCCATTGCTCGAGGGCCGAGACCAGCGCGTCCTGGGCCAGCTCCTCGGCCAGGCCCACGTCGCGCACCATGCGCGCGACGGTGGCGATGATCTTCGCGGACTCGATGCGCCACACCGCCTCGATGGTGCGGTGGATGGCGGCGATGTCCGCGCGGCCCCCGCCGTGGCTCATGAATCCGTCTTCTTCACCGTCTGCATCGAGGTGAATTCGCCGGCCACCGCCTGCACGTCGGCCGGGAAGTCGTCCATCTCCTGGATCTGGCGCACCTCGATGACCTCGTTGTCGCCGCCGGGGCAGCGGCTGGCCCATTCGATGGCGGCGGCGCGCGAGGGCACGTCGATGATCCAGAAGCCGCCCAGCACTTCCTTGGCCTCGGCGAAGGGGCCGTCGACGACCTTGGGCTTGCGGCCCTTGAAGCTCACGCGCGCCCCCATCGAGGGCGGGTGCAGGCCGTCGCAGCTGATCAGCACGCCGGCTTTCTGCAGCGACTCGTTATAGGCCATCATGGCCGACACCGCCTCGACGTCGTCGGGGATGGTGCCGGGCGCGGCGGTTTCGTAGCCGTGGGGAATCATCAGCAGCATGAATCGCATGGCGGTTCTCCTTGGGTTCGGTTGTGCTGGCCGCGGCTCAGCCGGCGGCCTTGGTACGGGCCTCGGTCTCGGCACGCAGGCGGTCTTCCTGGGCGAGGAGATCGGGCGTCATGGAGTCGCCGAAGTCGGCAGCCTCGAACACCTGGCGGATCTCGATCTCGCCTTCCTGGAAAGGGCTGCGCTTGATCCACTCGATGGCCTCCTCCTTCGACTTGCACTGGAACAGCCAGAAGCCGGCCAGCAGTTCCTTGGTCTCGGCGAAGGGGCCGTCGATGACGGTGCGCCTGGTGGGGCCCTCGCAGCGCACGCGCACGCCCTTGGAGCTGGGGTGCAGGCCCTCGCCCGCCAGCAGCACGCCGGCCTTGACCAGTTCCTCGTTGAACTTGCCCATGGCGGTGAGGATTTCGGTGTTGGGCATCACGCCGGCTTCGGAATCGGCGTTGGCCTTGACCAGAATCATGAATCGCATGTCGTTTCTCCTGAAGGTTGATGGTGGTGAAGCGGCTTCGAAATCTGCCTGCTCCTGTTCACACGTCGGACGAGCGCAAGTCGGATCGACACGGCTGCGTCGATCCATTTGTAATTTTGTGTTTCAGAAATTCGACCCGGCCACGGCATTCACGGCAGGTAGCCGCAGAAGCGCAGCACATGGCCGTCGGGTTCGCGGATCGCGAATTCGCGCAGCCCCCAGGGCTGGGACGTCGGCGGCTCGATGACCGTCACGCCGCGCTTCACGTAGGCGGCGTGCAGGCCGTCGATGTCCTTGCCCACGTGGATCACGATCTCGCCGCGCCAGGGTTTCGCCTCGCGCGCATTGCACTGCCACAGCCGCAGGTAGACCGGGTCGCCGTAGCTGCGGTCGCCCTTCTTCACCCGGGCGTAACTGGGCGGCTCGCCGGCGATGAAGTCGAGCTCGAAGCCCAGCACGTCGCGGAACCACCGCGCGGCGCGCGTGACGTCCGACACCGGCAGCACCGGCTGCACGCCGTGGAATTCATGCAGGGTGCCCAGGTCGGGCGCCGGGCTCACGCCGGCCTGGGTGTTCATTTCATTCAGCTGGCCATGCGGCGCAGCGTGGCGACGCGCTCGGCGATCGCGTCGAGGTCGAGCGCGTCCTCGGCCTTCGCGAGGTAGGTTTCGAGATCGCGCACCGCCTGGGCCGTGTTGCCCTGCTCCGCATGCGCGACGCCGCGGTCGCGGTACTCGCCCCAGGCGCTGGGCAAGAGGGCGATGAGGCGGTCCTGCACGGCGATGACACGCTGCCAGTCTTCCTGCGCGTGATGCACCTCCTTCAGGTTGCGCAGCATGCGGGCGATGATCTCGCGCGAGCTGGCGGGCTGCAGGTACAGGCCCAGCGGCACGTCGAAGTCGCCCACCAGCCCGTTGCCGCGCTTGTAGGGCTCGAGCCGCTCGCTCAGTTCCTCGCGCGACAGCGACTTGCCGGTGAACGGGTCGATCACCACCTGCCCCTTGGGCAGCGTCACCTTGAGCATGAAGTGCCCCGGAAACCCGATGCCGCGCGCCTGCAGGCCCAGGCCCTGCGCCAGCTCCATCCACAGCACGGCCAGCGAGATCGGGATGCCGCGGCGGGTGCGCAGCACGGCGTTCAGGTAGCTGTTGTCGGGGTCGTAGTAGTCGTTGACGTTGCCGCCGAAGTTCAGGTCGTTGAAGAAGAACTGGTTCAGGGCGCGCAGCCGGGCCAGGGGCGCCGCGTCGGCGGGCAGGCGGCGCTTGAGGCGGGCCAGGAGCTGGTCGACGTCACCCAGCACCTGCTGCACGTCGAGGTCGGGGTATTCGTCCTGGGCCAGGCTGGCGGCGGCCTCGAGCAGCGGAAACTGGTCGTCGCTGCGGACCAGCGATTCGAAATACTCCAGGGCGGTTGGAACCTGAAAGCTGAACGTCATGTGGCTTTGTAGAGGAGCATTCAGGGAGCGTCAAGGCAGGGCACACGCGTATTGCGCGAGCGCCGCCACCGCCCCGGCGCGAGCTTTCAGCGGCGGACGAAGCTGCGCAGCCGAACGCCGACCGCCGCCAGTACGCCGAAGTAGAGCAGCGCCGAGCCGGCGACCAGTGCGGCCAGCAGGCCGATGCGCAGCAAGCGCTGCTCGCGCAGGGCGACCCAGTCGAAATGCGCCGAGCCCCACACCAGCAGGCCCGCGAGCACCGCCGTGCCGGCGATCACCTGCAGAGCGAACCTGCCCCACCCCGGCTCGGGCTTGTAGCTGCCGCGTCGGATCAGCCCGACCAGCAGCCACGCCGCATTGACCAGCGCGCCGATGGCGATGGTCAGCGTGAGCGCCGCGTGCTGCAGCACCGGCACCAGGAACACGTTGAGGATCTGCGTCAGCACCAGCACGCCCACGGCGATCAGCATCGGCGTGCGGGTGTCGTGCTTGGCGTAGTAGCCCGGCGCGAGCACCTTCACGGCCACGATGCCGACGAGGCCGACGCCGTAGCCCATCAGCGCCACGGTGGTCCGGCCCACGTCCTCGCCGCTGTAGGCGCCGTTGTGGAAGAGCACCGCCACCAGCGGCTTCGCGAACAGCAGCAAGGCGATGGCGCAGGGCGCCGACAGCAGCACCACGAGGCGCAGGCCCCAGTCGAGCAGCGAGGAATAGCGCGCGTCGTCCTTGGCGGCGCGGGCGCCGGCCAGCTGCGGCATCAGCACCACGCCCAGCGCCACGCCGAGCATGGCGGTCGGGAACTCCATCAGCCGGTCGGCATTGGTGATCCAGGTCACGCTGCCCACCGCGAGATGCGAGGCGATCTGCGTGTTGATGAGCAGCGAGATCTGCGCCACGCTCACGCCCAGCAGCGCCGGCAGCATCAGCTTGAGCACCTTGCGCGTGTTCGGGTCGGTCCAGGCGGTGCGCAGCGCCCGCAGGCTCAGGCCCAGGCGCGGCAGCAGCCCCAGCTTGCGCAGGGCGGGAAACTGCAGGGCCAGCTGCAGCACGCCGCCGGCCATGACGCCCACGCACTGCGCATAGATCGGCTCGATGCCCCAGTGCCGGAAAAGCGGCGCGCCGACCAGGATCGACAGGATCAGCGCCACGTTGAGCAGCACCGGCGACGCCGCCGGCACCGCGAACTTGCGCCAAGTGTTGAGGATGCCGCCCGCCAGCGCCACCAGCGACATGAAGCCGATGTACGGGAACATCCAGCGCGTCATGACCACCGCCGCGTCGAAGCCGGGCAGCCCGCTGGCCATGGCCCAGACCAGCAGCGGCGCGCCGGCCACGCCGGCCACGCAGACGATCACCAGCGTCCAGGTCAGCAGCGTGGCGACGTGGTCGATGAGCTGCCGGGCGCCCTCGTCCCCCGCTTCGGTCTTGCGGGCGGCCAGCACCGGCACGAAGGCCTGGCTGAAGGCCCCCTCGCCGAAGACCCGCCGGAACAGGTTCGGAATGCGGAATGCGACGTTGAAGGCGTCGGTGAGCGCGCTGACGCCGAAAACCGAGGCGAAAAGCACGTCGCGAACGAGGCCCGTGATCCGCGAGGCGAGGGTCAGCAGGGAGACGGTGGAGGCGGATTTGAGCAGGGACACGGGGGCCGAGTTTAGGCCCCGCCGGAGGCCCGAAACGGCCGGATTCGCCGGAAAAGCCGACCCAGCCTATAATGGAGGGCTTTGCTGCATCATCCTCAGACACCTAAGGACATAAATCATGGCATCCGCCAAGCCCAAGAAAAAGAACCCGCGCCTCGCCTCCGGCCGTAAGCGCGTCCGCCAGGACACCAAGCTGAACGCTGCGAACACCTCGCTGCGCTCCAAGTACCGTACCGCTGTCAAGAACGTCGAAAAGGCTGTTCTGGCTGGCGACAAGACCAAGGCAAGCGAACTGTTCGCGAAGGCCCAGAGCATCGTCGACGCGATCGCCGACAAGGGCATCTTCCACAAGAACAAGGCCGCCCGCGACAAGAGCCGCCTGTCGGCCAAGGTCAAGGCCCTCGCCCTCGCGCCTGCAAAGGCCGCCGCCTGACACCTGTCAGGCAAGCCCGGACCGGAATCCTCCGGTCCGCCGTTTGATCGGGGTGCGCTGCAGCAAAGTGAAAAACCGCCTTCGGGCGGTTTTTTCATGCCCGTTCGTTTCCTGAACCCGGACGCCGGGCCAAAAAAGCAGGCAGACAGGCAAAGAAAAAGGCCTGTCAGGCCTTTTTCGGGGGGATGGGTGCGTCGGGCACGAGACAGGCTTCGGCTACCTGCAGGTCGTTGTCCCTGGCGAAGTTCACGCAGAAGTCCCAGGCCATCGGTTCGGCGTCGCGCAGGGCGCGGTTCACGACCACGCACTTCACGCCGTTGATGGTCGTCGGGATGCACCAGGGCGAATAGCTCAGGTGGCTGCCCGGATAGGCGCCGCCCGGGCGGAAGGAACACATCACGCCGGCCAGACGCTCGGCCCAATCGCTGGGGCGAAAGGTCCGTCCATCCTTGGTGATGCCCTGGATGAAGATTTCTTTGGCTGTGGGGGAAATCATCGTTGAATGAGGCGACCGGAGCAGGTGCTGCGGTGCAGCAAGCGATTCTATCCGCGCCCCTTTTTGCATCCTGAACATGGGGCATTGCTGTAATGCGGAATCCTCAACGAAGCCGTCAAACCGCGCGCCTAGAATCCGCCTTCCCTATCTGGAGAACCCGAATGAGCGCTACCGCCCAGCCCACCTCGCCCCACGTCATGAACACCTACGGTCGCCTGCCGATCGCACTGTCGCACGGTCAGGGTTGCCGAGTCTGGGACACCGCGGGCAAGGCCTACCTCGACGGCCTCGGCGGCATCGCGGTGAACACGCTGGGCCACAACCATCCCGAGCTGGTGCCCGCCCTGCAGGACCAGCTGACCAAGCTGATCCACAGCTCCAACTACTACCACGTGACCGGCCAGGAACAGCTCGCCACCAAGCTGACCGAAATTTCGGGCCTCACCAACGCCTTCTTCTGCTGTACCGGCCTCGAGGCCAACGAAGCCGCCCTGAAGCTGGCCCGCAAGTACGGCCACGACAAGGGAATCGAGCGCCCCGAGATCGTCGTCTACGAAGCCGCCTTCCACGGCCGCAGCATCGCCACCCTCTCGGCCACCGGCAATCCCAAGGTGCAGGCCGGCTTCGGCCCGCTGGTCGAGGGCTTCATTCGCGTGCCGCTGAACGACATCGAGGCGCTGAAGAAGGCCACCGAAGGCAACCCGAACGTGGTCGCCGTGTTCTTCGAAACCATCCAGGGCGAAGGCGGCATCAACCCGATGCGCTGGGAATACCTCAAGCAGGTGCGCCAGCTGTGCGATGAGCGCGACTGGCTCATGATGATCGACGAGGTGCAGTGCGGCATGGGCCGCACCGGCAAGTGGTTCGCCCACCAGTGGGCGGGCATCAAGCCCGACGTGATGCCGCTGGCCAAGGGCCTGGGCTCGGGCGTGCCGATCGGCGCCGTGGTGGCCGGCCCCAAGGCCGCCAACATCTTCGGCCCGGGCAACCACGGCACCACCTTCGGCGGCAACCCGCTCGCCATGCGCGCCGGCGTCGAAACCATCCGCATCATGGAAGAGCACAAGCTGCTCGAAAACGCCGCCACAGTGGGCGCCCACCTGAAGGCCGCGCTGGAGCGCGAACTCGGCGGCCTGCCCGGCGTGAAGGAAATCCGCGGCCAGGGCCTGATGATCGGCATCGAGCTCGACCGTCCCTGCGGCGTGATCCTCAACCGCGCCTGCGACGCCGGCCTGCTGCTGAGCGTGACGGCCGACAAGGTGATCCGCCTCGTGCCGCCGCTCATCCTGAGCATTGCCGAGGCCGACGAGATCGTCGCCATCCTCGCGCCCATCGTCAAAGCCTTCCTGTCGGAGCCCGCACCCCAATGACGACCGCCACCGCGAACCCCATCCGGCACTACCTGCAGTTCGCCGACTTCACCGCCGACGAGTACGCCTACCTCTTCGATCGCATGGCGATCATCAAGAAGAAGTTCAAGACCTACGAAAAGCACCAGCCGCTGGTCGACCGCACGCTGGCCATGATCTTCGAGAAGGCCAGCACGCGCACCCGCGTGAGCTTCGAGGCCGGCATGTACCAGCTCGGCGGCAGCGTGGTGCACCTGACCACCGGCGACAGCCAGCTCGGCCGCGCCGAGCCCATCGAGGACAGCGCCAAGGTCATCAGCCGCATGGTCGACCTGGTGATGATCCGCACCTACGAGCAGACCAAGATCGACGCCTTCGCCGCGCATTCGCGCGTGCCCGTCATCAACGGCCTGACCAACGAGTTCCACCCCTGCCAGATCCTGGCGGACATCTTCACCTACATCGAGCACCGCGGTTCCCACGGTTCCGGAGGCGACGTGCTTTCCTGCCTGAAGGGGAAGACGGTCGCCTGGGTCGGCGACGGCAACAACATGGCCAACACCTGGCTGCAGGCGGCCGAGATCCTGGGCTTCACGGTGCACGTGAGCACGCCCAGCGGCTACGAGGTGGACCAGTCGATCGCCGGCATCCGCTCGGGCGACAGCTACAAGGTCTTCAAGGACCCGATGGAAGCCTGCCGCGGCGCCGACCTCGTCACCACCGACGTCTGGACCAGCATGGGCTACGAGGCCGAGAACGAGGCGCGCCGCAAGGCCTTTGCAGACTGGTGCGTCGACGAGGAAATGATGCGCGCGGCCCAGCCCGACGCCCTCTTCATGCACTGCCTGCCCGCCCACCGCGGCGAGGAAGTGCAGGCCGAGGTCATCGACGGCCCGCAGTCGGTGGTATGGGACGAGGCAGAGAACCGCCTGCACGCGCAGAAGGCCCTGATGGAGTTCCTGCTCCTCGGCAGGCTCTGATCGACAAACCAGGCAAAGGCGCCGCAGCATGTCCGATTGCCAGCAATGCGGCGCCTGCTGCGCCAGCTATCGCGTCGACTTCAGCGTGCATGAACTCGACGACAACGGCGGCAAGGTGCCCTCGGGCCTCGCCGTCGAGGTGAACGACGCCATCTGCCGCATGCGCGGCACCGACCACGCATCCCCGCGCTGCGCCGCGCTCACCGGCAAGATCGGCCAGTCCGTGGGCTGCGGCATCTACGAATGGCGCCCCAACCCGTGCCACGAACTGCAGGCCGGCAGCGACGCCTGCGAACGCGCACGGGCCCGCCACGGCCTGCCCGCGCTGTCTTCGCTGCACTGAACGATCGCGCTTCAACTTGTCACGTCTGGTGTTGGAAATAACCGACACCACGACCTCTCGCCCGGCGCTAACTTCGCGCCATGCGTTCACAGCAACCCCGCCCCCGAATCTGGGACATCTCGCCGCCAGTGCATGAAGGCGCGCCGGTCTTTCCCGGCGACACGCCCTACCAGCAGCGCTGGGCCGCGACCATTTCGCCGGGCTGTCCGGTCAACGTCAGCGAGATCAAGCTCTCGCCCCACGTCGGCGCGCATGCCGACGCTCCACTGCACTACGACCCCGAGGGCCAGACCATCGGCGACGTCGACCTCACGCCCTTCCTCGGCCCCTGCCGCGTGATCCACGCGATCGACAAGGGCGCGCTGATCGAGTGGGAGCACATCGCCCACGCCGTCGACAGCACACTGCCCCCGCGCGTGCTGGTCCGCACCTACACAACCATGCCGGTCGGCCGCTGGGACCCGGAACTCGCCGCCTACGCCCCTGCCACCGTCGAGCGCCTGGCGGCCATGGGCGTGAAGCTCATCGGCATCGACACCGCCAGCATCGACCCGGCCGACAGCAAGACACTGGAAAGCCACCAACGCATCCGCCGCCTCGACCTTCGCGTGCTCGAGAACCTCGTGCTCGACGACGTGCCCGAGGGCGACTACGAACTCATCGCGCTGCCGCTCAAGCTGGTCAGCGCCGATGCCTCCCCCGTTCGCGCCGTGCTGCGCGAACTCCCTCGCTGAAACCTCCGACATGACGACTCTTGCAGACTGCCGCGCGCTCGACGCGCAAGACCCGCTGCGCGCCTTGCGCGACCAATTCACCATTCCCGAAGGCGTGCTGTACCTCGACGGCAACTCGCTCGGCGTGATGCCGACGGCCGCGCCGGCGCGCATCGCCGAAGTCGTGACCAAGGAATGGGGCGAAGGCCTCATCCGCTCGTGGAACACCGCCAGCTGGTTCGACCTGCCGCAGCGCCTGGGCGACAAGGTGGCCCGCCTGATCGGCGCCGCGCCCGGCGAGGTGGTGTGCACCGACAGCACCTCGGTGAACCTCTACAAGGTGCTGTTCGCCGCCTTGTCCCAGCAGAAGGACAGCGGCCGCAAGCTGGTGATCAGCGAGCGCAGCAACTTCCCCACCGACCTCTACATCGCCGAATCGCTGTGCCGCGAGCGCGGCTTCACGCTCAAGCTGATCGACGCGAGCGAGTTGCAAGGCCCGGATTCGGTACTGACCGAAAAAGTGGCCGTGCTGATGCTCACGCACGTCAACTACCGCACCGGCGCCATGCACGACATGAAGGCCGTCACCGCCGCAGCGCACGCCGTGGGCGCGCTCACGGTGTGGGACCTCGCGCACAGCGCGGGTGCCGTGCCCGTGGCGCTGAACGACAGCAACGCCGACTACGCCATCGGCTGCGGCTACAAGTACCTCAACGGTGGACCCGGCGCGCCTGCCTTCGCGTGGGTGCACACGAAGCACGCGGGCGAGTTCGAGCAGCCGCTGTCCGGCTGGTGGGGCCACGCGGCGCCCTTCGAGTTCACGCCGCACTACCGCCCCGCTCCGGGCGTGGGCCGCTACCTGTGCGGCACGCAGCCGATCATCGCGCTGGCCGGGCTCGAATGCGGGCTCGACACGGTGCTGGCGGCCGAGTCCTTCAACGGTGACCATGGCGCAATGTCCGCGCTGCGCGCCAAGTCGCTCGCGCTCACCGACATGTTCATCAGGCTGGTCGAGGAGCGCTGCGCCGGCCACGGTCTCTCGCTGGTCACGCCGCGCGAACACGAGCAGCGCGGCTCGCAGGTGTGCCTCAGTCGCGAGGAAGGCGCCTACGCCATCGTGCAGGCGCTGATTGCACGCGGCGTGATCGGCGACTACCGCGCAGGCGATTCGCAGATGCCCGACATCCTGCGCTTCGGCTTCACGCCGCTGTACATCGGCTTCGAGGACGTGTGGAACTCGGTCGAGCACCTCGTGCAGGTGCTCGAGACCGCGGAGTGGAAGCGCGAGGAGTTCAACCGCAAGAACGCGGTGACCTGAGCGGCGCATGGCAATGAAACACCGACTGTCCGCTTTTTCCGCCGCGCTGCTGCTGATGCTGGCGGCGCCTGCCATGGCTCAGCAACCGGCCTTCACGCTGCCGCAGCTCAAAGCCTTCGCCGAGGTGGCGCCCGACGCCTTCCGCACGCAGATCAAGAGCCAGGGCTTCTCGTATGCCGACAAGACCGTGACCGACCAGGTCAGCATGATCGAGTACGAGAAGTTCGTCGATGGCCAGACCACGCGCCTGATGAAGTCCACCTACGTGGCCAGCCGCAGCGGCGAGGACGGCATTCAGCTCACCCTCACCGACAAGGCCGCCTTCGAGCGCCTCGTGAAGGAAGCGCGCGACTCCGGCTACAGGCCGGGCGAGAAGGGCCGCATTCCAGGCGGCGAGACATACCAGGAATTCAAGCGCGGAAACGAGGTCGTGCGATTCGTCTACCCGAGGAAAGAGTCCGGCGCGGGCCTGCCCTCCTATACCGCCGTTGTCTGGCGATGACCTGCCGGCAAACATCATGAGCACCGAAAAGACAACCGAGAACATCGTCCACGAAGAAAAGGCCCAGCTGGACTTCAGCAAGTCCATGAGCTACGGCGACTACCTGCACCTCGACGAGATCCTCAGCGCCCAGCATCCGCTTTCGCCCGCGCACGACGAGCTGCTCTTCATCGTGCAGCACCAGACCAGCGAGCTCTGGATGAAGCTGATGCTGCACGAGCTGCACGCCGCCATCGCCTGCATCGCGCAGGAGAAGCTGCCCGACGCCTTCAAGATGCTCGCGCGCGTGAGCCGCATCATGGAGCAGCTGGTCAACGCATGGACCGTGCTCTCGACCATGACGCCGCCCGAATACACGGCGATGCGCCCCTACCTCGCGAACTCCAGCGGCTTCCAGAGCGCACAGTACCGCTGCATCGAATTCGCGCTGGGCAACAAGAACGCCGCCATGCTCAAGCCGCACGCGCACCGCGCCGACCTGCTGGCGCAGGTGGATGCGGCCTACCGCGCGCCGTCGCTCTACGACGAGTCGCTGCGCCTGCTGGCGCGCCACGGCCTGCCCGTGCCCGCCGACCGGCTGGAGCGCGACTGGACGCAGCCCTACGAACCCAGCGACGGCGTCGAGGCGGCCTGGCTCACGGTCTATCGCAACCCGCACGACCACTGGGACCTTTATCAGCTCGGCGAGAAGCTCACCGACCTGGAAGACGCCTTCCGCCTCTGGCGCTTCCGCCACGTGACGACGGTCGAGCGCGTGATCGGCTTCAAGCGCGGCACCGGCGGCACCGGCGGCGTGAGCTACCTGCGCAAGATGCTGGACGTGGTGCTGTTCCCCGAGATCTGGAAGCTGCGTACCGACCTGTAGGCCCGCTGCCCGAAGCCGGCTCCTACAATCCGCCCGGCACCGGCTCTTCAAGACTCGACAAGGCTTCGCGATTCGTCGCCTGGTCTTGTGCTGCGGGGTAACCCCGTGGTGGATGGATGGCTAGATATTCCGGCGCGTGAGCGGAACTGCGCTACCGCGCAGCCCGGCTAGCGCATCACCGGCTGGTTGAAGGGCCGGTTGCCACCCGTCTTCACCGGCTTCACGGCCCGCATTCATCCATGACGCGTGAACTGAGCTACAGGGAGTGGATCGCACGCAGCCTCGCGCGGGCCCTGCTCGCCGATGCGAGGCAGCCCGGCGGCACCGCGCCGGGCGCCTTGCGTGCACGGGCCGCGGCCACGCTGGGTGCCGATTCGCCCTGGCTGAAGCCGCTGGCCGAAGCGCTCGGCAACCGCTCGCAGGCCACCTGGCAGCGCACCGACCTGCCCGCGCTGGCGAAGGCGATCCACGACATGCCCGAATTGGACGCGGCCTTCGAGCAGAACGAACGGCCGCGCGTGCGGCGCATCATCCTGCGGCCCGCGCAGATGCTGCCGCGCCCGATGGGGCTGGACCATTTCGCGCTGCCCGACATCCCCACGCTCGCCAACCTCGCGCAATGGCTCGCACTCGACGCGGACCGGCTGGCCTGGCTCGCATCGCCGGCACAGGCCTTTCGCGCGTCCGACGCGCCGGGCTCCCAGCCCGCATCGCACTACCGCTACCAGCTCCAGCCCAAGCGCCTCGGCGGCCTGCGGCTGCTCGAAATCCCGAAGGCCGACCTGAAGCGCGCGCAGCGCCGCATCCTCGACGAGCTGCTGCGGCACGTGCCGGTGCACGAGGCGGCGCATGGCTTCGTGCAGGGCCGGTCGGTCGCGAGCCACGCGGCCGCGCATGCAGGCAAGGAAGTGGTGATCGGCTTCGATCTGCGCGACTTCTTCCCTGCCATCCGCGCCTCGCGCGTGCACGCCACGTGGCGCACACTGGGCTATCCCGAGGGCGTGGCGCGCGCCCTCACCGCCCTTTGCACGCATCGCACCGACGCCGCCATCATCGAGCGCCTGCGCGACGACGGCGGGCTCGACTGGATGGGCGCCAAGCGTCTCGCCGCGCCGCACCTGCCCCAGGGCTCGCCCTGCTCTCCCGCGCTGGCGAATCTCTGCGCCTTCAGGCTCGACCTGCGGCTCGAGGGCCTGGCCTGGGTCTTCGGCGCCACCTACACGCGCTATGCCGACGACCTCGTGTTCTCCGGGCCGGCCTCGCTGCGCGCGCAGTTCGGCGCCCTGCGCGCCTGGGTCGACGGCATCGCGGCCGACGAGGGCTTCGAGCTGCACCCGCGCAAGCTGCGCTGCATGCCGCGGCATCGCCAGCAGCGCGTGACCGGCGTGGTCGTCAACGACAGGGCCAACGCGCCGCGCGAGGACTTCGACAGGCTCCGGGCCGTGCTGCATCGCTGCGCGACGCAAGGCCCCGCCGCGCAGAACCGGGCGAAGTTGGACGACTTCCGCGGCCACCTGCTGGGCCACATCGCATGGATCGGCCAGTTCAACGCGGCGCGCAAGGCCAGGCTGATGCGGCTCTTCGAACGCATCGACTGGACGAAAGCCACGCAAACGCCCTCATGAAGCTGGGGTGGCCCGGATTGCCCTGCGAGCGCAAAGCGCTACATTTTTGGAAAACAACGGAGGCCCAGCCATGAACGACATCCGGTTCACAACCGACGAGCTCTCCACCCTGCGCGAACACGGCATCGTGCTGTTCGCCGAGCGCGTGATCTTCGACGCGCAACCGCCGATGCCCAGCCAGCAGATCGAGGCCGTGCAGGCCCTGTGCTCGGGCCCACTTCCCGAAGCGCTGGTCGCGCTGTGGCAGGAAACCGCCGGCGGACGTCTCGACTACGACCTGTCGCTCGAGATGAACGGCAACCTCGAGGGCATCAGCTGGAACGAACTCTTCTGGGACGGCAGCGACGGCTACCACGACCTGCAGGGCTGGATCGAGCACGAGCAGGAACTGGCCCAGGAGGCCGCCGAGGAAAACGGCACGCCCTGGACCGGCAAGCTCACGCACCTGCCCTTCGGCGGCTTCGAGTACACCGACCGCATCTACGCGGTGGTCGAGCCCGGCGCGGGGCACGGTCAGATCGTCGCCTGGAAGAAGGGCCTGCCGCCGGCCTGGACGCACGCGCTGCACGAAGACAGCGTGAACACCGTCGCGCCCGACCTGCGCGGCGCGTTCGCGGCGCTGCGCCTCGACGAAGACCCGCTGGCTCCCACCGGCGACTACTTCTCGGGCCAGACGCTGCTCGGCTACCTCGACGACCGGCACCAGGACCACGGGCTCGACCTCGACCTGATGGACAAGGTCGTGACCTTCTATTGCCGTGCCGTGGTCGACTGGCGCACGCCGCTGGCCGAAGGCACGCTGCGCCACCAGCCGCAGCTCGCGCGCGTGGCCCTGCGCCATGCGATCGCGACCGACGACGCGAAGCTCGTTGCCGAACTCGCGGCCGCCGGCGTGGACTTCGACGGGCCGCAGCAAGGCAGCGCGCTGGCCACCGATGTCGCGGTGAGCCATGGGGCCTTCGCAGCGGCCGCTGCGCTGGTGCGCGCTGGCGCGCCGGTGGCAGCCGATGCGCTGCGCAACATCGACGGGCAGATCTCGCCCGAACTCACGAGCGCCCTGCTGGACAACGGCGCGGAGCCCAACGTGGCGGCGATCGTCAAGTGCGCGGCCTGCGGCGCGCCGGCGAGCGCGCACCTGATCGCGGATGCCTGCGCGAAGGCGGGCATCGACGTGGCACCGGCTTTCGTCGCCGAGCGCGATGCCATGCTGCTCGACCTGGAGGGCTCGCTCGCGAAGATGCAGGGCGGCAAGTACGGCCACTACCTGGGGCAGGAAGGTTTGGCCGAACGCATCGATCACCTGCAGACGTTCCGGCTCTGAGCGCGCCGGCGCGCGGCGCCGTCAACCGCCGTACAGCCAGGGCTGGTCGAGCAGCTTCGCGCCCAGCAGGCGCATCGCCATGTCGCGGCCCAGCCTCACCGCGCCCGTGGCGTGGAAAATCTCGCCGTTGCGGCGCGCGCGCGCCTGCACCTGGGCGTTGCGTGCCCAACGTGCCTCGGCATAGCGCGCGAAGGCGGCGGGCACGTCGGCCGCATCGGCATCGGTCATCGCATCGGCCAGCGCCACGGCATCCTCGATGGCCATGCCGGCGCCCTGCGCCAGGTACGGCACCATCGGGTGCGCCGCGTCGCCCACCAGCGCGACACGTTCGTGCGCCATGTCGGCCGGGCCGGTCATCGGCGCGCGGTCTCCCAGCGACCATGCGCGCCAGGCAGGCATGGCGTCGAGCAGCGATTGCAGGCTCGCGCAGCTTCGGCCCATGGCCTGCTTCAGGGCCGCGATGCTGGTCGACTGGTCCCAGTCGCGCGCGTCGCCGGCGGGGGCGGACTCGGCGATCACGACCACGTTGAGCCAGTCGCCGCCACGCACCGGGTAGGCCACCGCATGCAGGCGCGGACCGAGCCAGACATCGACCCGCCCGCGGCGCAGTGCGGCCGGCAGGGCCGATTGCTCGATCAACGCGCGCCAGGCCGTGTGGCCCGTGACGCGCGGGGGCTGCGCGGCGGATTCGCTGTCCAGCCGCCGCCGCACCGTGCTCCAGAGGCCGTCGGCACCGACGATGGCTTCACCCTCCCAGGCGCGCGCGTCGGCGCTCGACAGGCAGACGAGGTCGTCGCTGGTTTCCACCTGCCTGATCTGGGCGCCGGTCACCAGCGTGCCGTTGCCGCGCGCGCGCACGGCGTCGAGCAGCAGGCCGTGAAGGTCGGCGCGATGCACGCAGAAATAGGGAGAGCCGTAGCGCCGCTGCATGGCGTCGCCGAGCGGCATGCGGGCCAGTTCGGAGCCGCTTTCGGCGCTGTGCACCACCAGCGCCTCGGGCCGCGCCGCGATGGCCGCGAGCCCTGTGCCCAGGTCGAGTTGCCCGAGACGCCGCGTGGCGTTGGGGCCCAGCTGCACGCCGGCGCCGATCTCGCCGAAGACCGCCGCCTGCTCGAAGACGTCGGCCCGGTGACGATTCCTGGAAAGCGCCAGCGCGGTGGCCAGCCCCCCGATGCCGCCCCCGGCGACGAGGATGTGAGCGGGCATCGGTCTCAGCGGCCGTGCGTGGACGGGCTGGGGCTGACGGCCTGGTCGGCTTGCGATTGTTTGACGGGGGTCTTGGGAGCGCAGCTCCCGCAGGTGTCGCACGAGCCGCAGCCCGATGTCTTGGCGAGCGAGGTGGCGAGTTCCTTCGCGCGCTCCTCGTCGATCAGGCCCGCGCGCTGCGTGCCGGCCGCGAGCTTCTGCGCGGCGCCACGGCGCCATCCCGCGGGCATCCAGCGCCAGACCGCGTAGAACGCGGCGGCCGCGACGATCAATCCGACGATCAGTTGCTGTGCCATTTCTTCTTCGACCTTTTCTTCAAACCTTTCAGCGTCAGCGGCGGTTTTAACCGGCTCCGAGTGCCACTGCAACGTGGTAGGTCACGAAGCAGGCCAGATAGGCCAGCGCGAAGAGGTAGCCCGCCATGATCCAGACGTACTTCCACGAGCCGGTCTCGCGCTTCACCGCCGCCAGCGTCGAGATGCACTGCGGCGCGAACACGTACCAGACCAGCAGCGACAGCGCGGTGGCCAGCGTCCAGCTGCCGGCGATGAGCGGCTCCAGCGCACCCGCCACATCGTCGCCCGTGGCCGACAGCGCATACACCGTGCCGAGCGCGCCCACGGCCACCTCGCGCGCAGCCATGCCCGGCACCAGCGCGATCGAGATCTGCCAGTTGAAGCCGATGGGCGCGAAGATGTGCTCGAGGCCGCGGCCAATCATGCCGGCCAGGCTGTACTGGATGGCCGGGCCGGTCGCGCCTTCGGGCGGCGACGGGAAGGTCGACAGGAACCACAGCAGGATCGTCAGCGTGAGGATGATCGTGCCCACGCGCTGGATGAAGATCCACGCGCGCTCGTACAGGCCCAGCGCCAGGTTGCGCAGGTTGGGCCAGCGGTAGGCCGGCAGCTCCATCAGCAGCGGCGAGTGCTGCGCGTTGTCGCGGAAGCGCTTCATGACCCAGGCCACGGTCATGGCCGAGACGATGCCGAACACGTACAGCCCGAACAGCACCACGCCCTGCAGGTTGAAGATGCCGCCCACGGTGCGCGCCGGAATGAAGGCCGCGATGAGCAGCGCATACACCGGCAGCCGTGCCGAACAGGTCATGAGCGGCGCGATCATGATGGTCGTGATGCGGTCGCGCCAGTTGCTGATGGTGCGCGTGGCCATCACGCCCGGAATGGCGCAGGCGAAGCTCGACAGCAGCGGAATGAACGAGCGGCCCGACAGCCCCACCGTGCCCATCACCCGGTCGAGCAGGAAGGCCGCGCGCGGCAGGTAGCCCGAGTCTTCCAGCGCGAGGATGAAGAGGAAAAGAATCAGGATCTGCGGCAGGAAGACGATCACGCCGCCCACGCCGGCGATCACGCCGTCGACCAGCAGGCTCTGCAGCATGCCCTCGGGCATGTAGGTCTTGAGCAGGTTGCCCAGGCCCTCGGTGCCGGCCTTGATGGCGTCCATCGGTACGTTGGCCCAGCTGAACACGGCCTGGAACATCAGGAACATGGTGACGGCCAGCACCAGCATGCCCCACACGGGGTGCAGCACCACGCGGTCGATGCGGTCGCTGGTGGCGAGGCTGCCGACCGGTTCCTTCACCGCGAGGCCAAGGATGCGCCGCACCTCGCGCTGCGTGGCCAGCACGTCGTCGAGGTCCGGCGCCTGCCAGGGTTTCGGCGCGGAGGCGGCCACGGGCGTGTCGAGGGCTTGGAGCAGGCCCTGCGCGCCACCGGTGTGCACGCCGACGGTCTCGATGACCGGCACGCCCAGCTCGCGCGCGAGCACTGTCGTGTCGACCACGATGCCCTGCTTCTTCGCCATGTCGGTCATGTTGAGCGCCACCACCATCGGCAGGCCGAGGCGCCTGGCCTCGAGCACCAGCCGCAGGTTCAGGCGAAGGTTGGTGGCGTCGGTCACGCACACCAGCAGGTCGGGCAGAGCTTCCTTGCTCTGGCCGGTGACGATGTCGCGCGTGACGGCCTCGTCGGCGCTCAGGGCGTTCAAGCTGTAGGCGCCCGGCAGGTCGAGCACGAAGACGCGGCGGCCCGAGGGCGTGCGCAGAGAGCCTTCCTTGCGCTCGACGGTCACGCCGGCGTAGTTGGCCACCTTCTGGCGGCTGCCGGTGAGCAGGTTGAACAGCGCGGTCTTGCCGCAGTTGGGGTTGCCCAGCAAGGCGATGCGGCCCGGCTGCGCGGTGGGCGCGAGGCGGCCCGGGCCCTGGACGACGGCTTCAACCATGGTTCGCGGCTCCCGGCGTGACGTGGATCAGCGCAGCCTCGTGGCGGCGCAGCGCGAAGGTGGTGTGCCCCAGGCGCACCGCCAGCGGTTCGCGGCCCGGAATGCCGCTGGCGACGATTCGCACCGCCTCGCCCGGCACGAAGCCGATTTCGGTCAGGCGCAGGACGAGTTCACGGTCGTCCGCGCCCTCGGGACGGGCCACGTCGAGCACGGTGGCCCATTGGTTGCTGGGAAGCTGGTCGAGGCGCAGGGCGACGGCGGTCGGGGCCGGCGCGGTGCCGAAATCGTTGGTTCGCACGGTGGGGCGGCGCCCTGGATACCGGGCGCACCTGTAAGCAAAACCTAGATGCTAGCAATTCTCACTCGCGAAAACCTGACCAAACCCCTTCAAAAGCGTTCGGGATCAGCCAAACCGGGGGTTTTCGATCAGTTCAGCCCCAGCATGCCGCGCAGCTTCGACAGGTCTTCGGCCAGCGTGTTGACCCGCCCGGCCAGCAGCTTGCGGTCGCGTTCGCTGAGCTTCGAATAGGTTTCGAAGCCGCCGTCGGCCGTCCTGTACTTGGCCAGCGTGTCGAAAACCACCTTGAAATTGGCCTCGGCCTTGTCCGAGAAGGCCTTGTTCTCCTTCACGACCAGCGGGCGCAGCAGCTCGACGATCTTGTAGGCGCCCTCGAAGTTCGACTGGAAGTCCCACAGGTCGGTGTGGCTGTAGCGGTTCTCCTCGCCCGAGATCTTGGTGGCGGCCACTTCCTCCATCAGCACCGCGGCGCCGCCAACCACCTTCTCGGGCGGGAAGGTCAGCGCGGACAGGCGCTTCTGCAACTCGAGCACGTTCGCCAGCAGCTTGTCGGCCACGGGGGCGAGCTCCTTGGTGCTCTTCTGCACCCACAGGCCGTATTCGATACGGTGGAAGCCGCCGAAGTCCGGGTCCTTCTCGGCCTTCTCGTGGTCGTCGGCGCGCGAGTCGATGGCCTTGTCGAGGTCGTTGAAGAGTTCGGCCACCGGCTCGATGCGCTCGTAGCTCGTGCGCGTCGGCGCATAGAGCTTCTTCGCCTTCTCGATGTCGCCGGCCTTCACCGCGGCGGTGAAGGCGCGCGTGTCCGCTGCCAGCTTGCGCACGTTCTCGGCGACGTAGATCTTGTAGTCGGAGATCGGTCCGACCAGCTCGAGCGGCGACACGGCGGCCTGCGCGCCGATGGCATGGAGCCCGGCGAAGCCTGCGACGAGAGTGGCGAGGAAGTGGCGGCGGAACTGCACGGTCATGGATCTCCTGGTTCTTGGGTTGGTGAAAAAACTTGTGGACTTCAGGCGGACATCAGCGAGCGCCCCAGCCAGTCGCGCTCGTCCCGCACGCCCGGCAGCGTGAAGAAGAAGCCGCCGCCGATGGGCTTGATGTATTCCTCGAGCGGTTCGCCGTCGAGGCGCTTCTGCACGGCGATGAAGCCGTTCTCGAGGTCGGCCTGGTAGCAGATGAACAGCAGCCCCATCTCGAGCTGGCCCGACTTGGTGACGCCGTTCGAGTAGTTGAAGGGCCGGCGCAGCATCAGGTTCTTGTCCGAAGCCTTGGTGCGCGGGTTCGCCAGGCGGATGTGCGCATCCATCGGCGTGACCTTGCCTTCGGGGTCCTTCGCGTAGTCGGGCACGTCGTGCTCGGTCTTGCCGCCGTCCATGGGCGCGCCGGTGGGCTTCAGGCGGCCCATGATGGCCTCCTGCTCCTGCAGCGGCGTGCGGTCCCAGCGCTCGACGAAGTTGCGGATGATGCGCACCGCCTGGTAGCTGCCGCCCGCGGCCCAGGCCGGCTCGTCGCCGCCGGGCTGCACCCAGACGATGCGGTCCATGAGCCCGCCGTCGGCCGAGTCAGGGTTGGCCGAGCCGTCCCTGAAGCCGAGGAAGTTGCGTGCGCTCTCGGCCGGCTTGCCCGGCACCGCCGGAATCGGCGGCACCGTGCCTTCCTGCTTCCAATGCAGCACCAGCAAGTCGGGCGTGTTCTTGATGATGTCGCGCAGCGCGTGGATGTTGGTGTCCGGCGTGTTGGCGCAGAACTGGATCGACAGGTCGCCGTGGCACAGCGCGGCATCGAGCGCGTCGTTCGGGTGGCGCTGCATCTGGCTGAGCCGCAGCGGCTTCTTCTTCGCGAGGCCGAAGCGCTCGTCGAACAGCGAGGCGCCGACCGACACCGTCACCGTCAGCCCGTCGGGCTGTACCACCGGCCCGAGGATGCCCGAGCCCGCCGGCGGCAGCTTGGGATCGGGGTCTGTCTGCGGCCCGCCCTGCGTGAGGAAGGCGACGCGCTCGGTGAGCGTGCGGAACAGCCGCTCCAGGTCGGCGCGGTTCTCGGCCAGCACGTAGAACGACGCGATCATCCCGGCCGTCGGGCGCGGCGTGACGATGCCGGCCTGGTGCGTGCCGAGGAAGGGCACGCGGTCCTGCGTGTGGGTGCTCTGCGGCGCGTCGGTCACCTGCGCGCCGCTGTCCGCGGCAGCGGGCGCCGCGACGGTGTGGGCCGATGTGGCGGCAAGGCCGGCGAAGGCTGCGCCTGCCGCGCCGAGCATGCGGCGGCGGTGCGGGGAAACGGGCTCGTTCGACTTGTCCATGATGCTGCTGTCTCTCAACTCATTCCAGGCCGAGCGCGGCATTCACCTTGCCGAGTTCCTCGGCCAGGGCGCGCACGGTATCGGCCAAGGCCTTCCGCTGCGCCTCGTCGAGCGGCGCGGGCTTGAAGCCGTCGCCTTCGCGGTAGGGGCCCAGCGCGGTATCGAGGGCCGCGAAGCGCTCGTCCACGCTCTTCTGCAGCGCGGGCGCCGCCTTCACGAGCAGCGGCTGCAGCAGGTCGGCGATCTTCTTCGTGCCTTCGTAGCTGCCCTGCAGGTTCGCCGCCTCGGCGTGGCCGTAGTGGTCCTCGCCGCCGGCCGGCAGGTTGTCGGCCACGCGGCGCAGCAGTTTCGATGCCGAACCCGCAAGCCGCTCGGGCGGCACGTTCAGGCCGCGCAGTCGCTCCTTGAGCACGCCGATGTCGGCGATCAGCCTGTCGGCCACGGGCACGACGCTCTTCAGGTCGTTCTGGCCGTACAGCGCGTACTCGATGCGGTGGAAGCCGCTGAAGCCCGGGTCGGCCTCGCGCTTCTCGAAGTAGTCGGCGCGCGCGTTGATGCGGGTGTCGAGGTCGGCGAAGAGCTCCGCCATCGGCTCGATGCGCTTGTAGGCCTGGTGCGCCGGCACGTAGAGCGCCCTCGCCTGCTGCAGGTCGCCGGCCTTGATGGCGTCGGCCAGGGCGCGCGCCGCGTCGTCGAGCGAGCCGGCCTCCAGGCGCAGGAAGGTCTGGTACTCGGCCAGCGCGCCCACGTAGTTGACCAGCGAAGGCCGCGCCGCCTCGGCATCCGACGCGGCCGATGGCGTCACGCGCAGCTTGCCGCGCGGGTTGCTCAGCAGGCCGCAGGTGATGGCGAACTCGCCCGGCTGCAGCTTGACCGTCATGGTCTGCGAGAAGCCCGGCGCGATGTTCTCGCGCTCCTCCACCACCATCACGCCGTCGAGAATTTCCCACTCGAGCGCGCGGTTCGACTTGTTGACGATGGTGAAGGTGGTGCGCCCGGCCGGCACCGTGATCTCGTTGGGCTCGCAGGCGTTGCCCTGGATCGTGACGGTGACGGCGTTGTCGGCCGCCTTGGCCGGCGCCTTCTTCGCTTCGTTGGAGGCATACCAGAAGGCCGCGAGGCCGGCGACCACCAGCAGGGCCGACGCGGCCACCGCCACGCGCATCAGGTTGGAGGACGAAGGCTTGTTGTTGTCGGAAGAAGAGGAAGACATTGCAGGTTTCAGCGGGCCACAGCCGCGCGAGGCGCCGGCGCCGGGGCCGAACGCAGGAAGAAGAACAGGGAGACGGCCAGGAAGGCCAGGTAGACGACGACCTCGCCCACCACGGGCGCGGCCTGGTAGCCCAGCAGGCCCGAGAGCACGGCGCCAAGGGGGCTGTCCATCGGCAACGTGGTGCTCATGTCGAACACCACCGTCTGCAGGTGGTTCCACACGCCGCCCTCGTGCAGCTTGCGCAGCACGCCGGCCAGCAGGCCCGCGGCCACCAGCAGGATGAAGAGGCCGGTGAAGCGGAAGAAGCGCCGCAGGTCGAGCCTCACGCCGCCCGAATAGAGACCCCAGCCGATCGCCACCGACACGGCGATGCCGGCCAGCGCACCCACCGGCGCCTCCCAGCCGCTGCTCTGCTGGAACACGGCCAGCAGGAAGAACACCGACTCCAGCCCTTCGCGCGCCACGGCGAGGAACACCATGCCGATCAGCGCCCAGCCCTGGCCGTCGGCGCCCTTGCTCAGCGCCTTGTCGATGGAGGCCTGCAGCTCGCCCTTGATGGAGCGCGCGGCCTTGCGCATCCAGAACACCATCGAGGTCAGCATGACCACCGCGATCAGCCCGACCACGCCCTCGAACAGCTCCTGCTGCTTCTGCGGGAATTCGGCCGCCAGCAGCTGCAGGCCGGCGCCCGCGAACAGCGACAGCGCGGTGGCCAGCAGCACGCCGACCCACACCGCAGGCATCAGCGCGCCGCGTCCGCTCTGCTTGAGGTAACTGGCGACGATGCCGACGATCAGCGCGGCTTCGATGCCTTCGCGCAGCATGATGAGAAAGGGGATGAGCATCGGCTTCGGAAATGGAGGCAATCAAGGCCCTCCGGAGCCGGCATGGATCGGCGCTCGCATCTGCGTTCGCCTTTGGTCCTGGCTCCGTGGAGGAGCGGACGAGCATATCCCATCAAATAAGAAACATTCTCATCTGTGGGCTTTTCTTGCCGAATGGTAATGATTGCCTCCTCCCGGAGGCGGGGGCTTCAGGCCGGCAGTTCGACGATGCGCGCGTCGACGGTGCCGCCGTCGATCCGCAGCTCGGCCACCGCGATCGGCAGCCGGAACCGCCGCGGCCCCGCGCTGCCCGGATTGACGTAGAGCACCCCGTCGCGCTCCTCCACCTTAGGCTTGTGCGAATGGCCCGAGACCACGACGCGCACGCCGGCCGCGCGCGGATCGATGTCGATTTGCGCAAGGTCGTGGATGGCGTAGAGGCGCACGTCGCCGAACTTCACCAGCTCGGTTTCCGCGATGCTGTCCGCCCAGGCTTCGCGGTCGTTGTTGCCGCGCACGACCGTCAGCGGCGCGATGGCCGCGAGCGTCTCGAGGATTTCCGCGTTGCCGATGTCGCCGCCATGGACGATGAAGTCGCTTCCCTTCAGGAAGGCGAGCGCCTCGGGGCGCAGCAGTCCGTGGGTGTCGGAGATCAGGCCGATGCGAAGCATGGAAGGAGCGGGAAGAAGAGGAGGAAGAGGAAGAAGGTTGTTGAGGAAAACGCGCCCGGCAGGGGCATGATCGGCGCCATGCCCGAGGACATCATCGCACCGCAGCAGCCTTCTTCCGAAAACGCCGTGGAGGCAACCGCCCCGCCGCCCGCCGCGCCGGACGCCACGCCGCGCGCGGGCCTGCTGCGCTGGATCGTCGGCGGCCTGCGCGCCGCATGCCTGCTGGATCCGCGCGTCGACGCCCGCCCCGCTCCATGGCAACTGCTGCTGCTCGTGCTGCTGCCCGAGCTTGCCTGGACCGGATTGGCACGGCTCGAGATCGCCGGGCCCGCCAGCCTTCATGCAAGCGTCGGCCTCAACACGCTCTGGGTGCTGGCCGTGCTCGCGTGGCTGGGCTGGCTCGCACTGTCCGGAGGAGCTCGCGGCGGCGGACTGGCGCGCTGGTTCGCTCTGGCCACCTGGACGATGTTCCCGGCCAACCTGCTGCTCTGCCTGCTGGCCCTCGGCTATGCGCGCGGCTGGCTGCCTTCGGTGCTCGCGAACTCGCGCGGCTACTGGGTCGTCTTCGGCCTCGGGTGCGCGTGGTTGATCGTGGCGCTGGTGCGCCTCACCGCGCGCGATGCCGCCACGCGCTGGCGGCTCGCGCTCTTCGCGCCCGCATTCATGGCGCTGCTGGCGCTGACTTTCGTGCAATCGCTCTACACGCAGGAACGCATGTGGCTGCCCGACGGCAGCGCGTCGGCCGAGCCCGAGCGCCCGCGCATGGAGCTGACGCAGGAGCTCTTCGAACAGCAGCAGGCCGTGTGGGAACGCACGGTAGAGGCCCTTCCGGCAGGCAAGCCGGGACAGGCCAACGTCTACGGGCTGGTGTTCGCGCCCTATGCATCGGAAGACGTGTTCCTGCGCGAGAGCAACATGGTCACCCAGGTGCTGGAGGAACGCTTCGACGCCAGGGGCCGCGTGATCCACCTCATGAACCACGCGACCACCGCCGAGACGCTGCCCTGGGCCACGCCGCTCAACCTGCGCCGCGCCATCGCCGCGCTGGCCGCGCGCATGGACCGCGAGAACGACGTGCTGGTGATCTACCTCACCTCGCACGGTGCGCGCGACCACAGGCTGGCAGCGACGCACTGGCCGCTCACGGTGCCGTGGCTCACGCCGGAGGAGCTGCGCGAGGAACTCGACGGCGCCGGCATCCGCCACCGGGTGGTGGCGGTCTCGGCCTGCTACTCGGGAGGGTGGATCGAACCGCTGGCCGGCGAGGACACGCTGGTGATGACCGCCGCCGACGCCACCCACACCTCGTACGGATGCGGCCGGCTGTCCGAGCTGACCTTCTTCGGCCGAGCGATGTTCGACGAGCAGCTGCGCAAGACCCGCTCCTTCGAGGCCGCCTTCGCCGCGGCCGTGCCGGTGATCAAGCAGCGCGAGATCGAGGGCGGCAAGGAAGACGGCTTCTCGAACCCGCAGATCAGCGTCGGCGAGAAGATCCGTCCCGTGCTCGACCGCCTCGCGCAACGCCTCGACGGCATCCCGAAATAGGACGGGCCCCCCCTTCGCGAGGAGGGAGAAGCGACGCGAAGTGCGAGAAGCCCGGGGGGTTATTCCAGGAGTTGCCGCAGCACGAACGGCAGGATGCCGCCGTGCTTGTAGTAGTCGACCTCGATCGGCGTGTCGATGCGCAGGCGCACCGTCACCTCCTGGTGCGAGCCGTCGGCGCGGTGCACCACCAGCTTCACGTCCATCTGCGGCTTCAGCTCGCCGCCGATCACCACGTCGATCTGCTCGTCGCCCGTGAGGCCCAGCGTCTGCCATGAATCGGCGCCGCGGAACTGCAGTGGCAGCACGCCCATGCCGACCAGGTTGGCGCGGTGGATGCGCTCGAAGCTGCGCGCCACCACGGCCTTGATGCCCAGCAGCTGCGTGCCCTTGGCGGCCCAGTCGCGCGAGGAACCGGTGCCGTATTCCTCGCCGCCGAACACCACGGTCGGCACGCCCTGCTCCATGTACTTCACCGCGGCGTCGTAGATGAACATCTTCTGGTTGCCCGGCTGGAACAGCGTGACGCCGCCCTCTTCCTGCGTGCCGTTGGCGTCCGGCGGGATCATCAGGTTCTTGATGCGCACGTTGGCGAAGGTGCCGCGCACCATCACGTCGTGGTTGCCGCGGCGCGAGCCGTAGCTGTTGAAGTCGGCCTTGGCCACGCCGTGCGCCTTGAGCCAGATGCCTGCGGGCGAGCTTTCCTTGATGGAGCCGGCCGGCGAGATGTGGTCGGTGGTGATCGAGTCGCCGAACAGCGCCATGATGCGCGCGCCCTTGATGCCCGCGTCCGACGCGTGCGGCTTCATCTTGAAGCCCTCGAAGAACGGCGGCTCGGCGATGTAGGTCGACTTCGGCCAGTCGTACACCTGCCCCTTGGTGCCCTTGATGCTGCTCCAGAACTTGCCCGGATCGGTCTTGACCTTGTCGTAGTTCGCGCGGAACGACTTGGCGTTCATCGCGTAGCGCAGGTTCTGGTCGATCTCCTTCGGGGTCGGCCAGATGTCGCCGAGGTAGACGTCCTTGCCCTTCTTGCCCTTGCCCACGGGCTGGGTCATCAGGTCGGTCATCACGTTGCCGGCGATGGCGAAGGCCACCACCAGCGGCGGCGAGGCCAGGAAGTTGGCCTTCAGGTTCGGATGGATGCGCGCCTCGAAGTTGCGGTTGCCCGAGAGCACGGCCGCGCCGATCAGGTCGTTCTTCGTGATGGCTTCGTTGATCTCCGGCGTGAGGTCGCCCGCATTGCCGATGCAGGTGGTGCAGCCGTAGCCCGCGAGGTAGAAGCCGAGCTTCTCGAGGTACGGCAGCAGGCCGGCCTTCTCGAGGTATTCGGTGACGATGCGCGAGCCCGGGGCCAGCGAGGTCTTCACGTGCGGCTTGACCGTGAGGCCGGCCTCCACCGCCTTCTTGGCCAGCAGGCCGGCGGCCAGCATCACGCTGGGGTTCGAAGTGTTGGTGCACGAGGTGATGGCCGCGATCAGCACGTCGCCGTTGCCGATGGTCACTTCACCCTTGGGCGCCGATGGCGCGGTGGCGCTCACGTGCGCGGCGGCCTTGGTCGAGCGGTTGGCCACCATCTCGACCACGTCGAGCGGCGCGCCGGCGGGCGGCGGCGCGGCTTCCTCGTCGCCGGTTTTGCCAGCCGCGATCAGCGGGTAGCGCAGCTTGAGCTTGTCCGCCGGCTGGTTGAAGCCGTTGGCGTCGTTCGGCTTGCTGTAGAGCTCCGAGAACTTGGTGGAAAGATCGCCGAGGTTGATGCGGTCCTGCGGGCGCTTCGGGCCGGCCAGGCTGGGCGACACGGTGCCGAGGTCGAGCCTGACGATCTTCGTGTAGTCGATGTCGCCAGGGTTGGGCATGCCGAACAGGCCCTGCGCCTTGTAGTAGGCCTCGAAGCGCTCGACCTCTTCCTTGGTGCGGCCCGTGCCCTCGAAGTACGCCACCGTCATCTCGTCGACCGGGAAGAAGCCCATGGTCGCGCCGTACTCGGGCGCCATGTTGCCGATGGTCGCGCGATCGGGCACCGCGATGGACGCGGCGCCGGGACCGAAGAACTCGACGAACTTGCCCACCACCTTCTCGGCACGCAGGATGGAGGTGACGTACAGCACCAGGTCGGTGGCGGTGACGCCTTCGCGCAGCTGGCCGGTGAGCTCGAAGCCCACCACGTCGGGCGTGAGCATGTAGACCGGCTGGCCCAGCATGGCCGCCTCGGCCTCGATGCCGCCCACGCCCCAGCCGACCACGCCGACGCCGTTGATCATGGTCGTGTGGCTGTCGGTGCCGACCAGCGAGTCGGGGTAGTACGTAGGTTTGTCTTCCTTGTCGTTCGGGCTCTTGTAGACGCCGCGCGCGAAATATTCGAGGTTGACCTGGTGCACGATGCCGAAGCCCGGCGGCACCACGCCGAAGGTGTCGAAGGCCTGCATGCCCCATTTCATGAACTGGTAGCGCTCGTTGTTGCGCTGGAATTCCAGCTTCATGTTCAGGTCGAGCGCCTTGGGCGTACCGTAGTAGTCGACCATCACCGAGTGGTCGACCACCAGGTCGACGGGCACCAGCGGCTCGATGGTCTTGGGCGACTTGCCCAGCTTGGCGGCCACGCTACGCATGGCGGCCAGGTCGGCCAGCAGCGGCACGCCGGTGAAGTCCTGCAGCACGACGCGAGTGACGACGAAGGGGATCTCGTCGACGCGCTCGGCGTTGGGCGCCCAGTTGGCCACCTCCTCGACGTGCTTGGCGGAGACTTTCTGCCCGTCGCAATTGCGCAGCACCGATTCGAGGACGATGCGGATGGAGACGGGGAGGCGATCGACGGAGGGGTACTGCTTGGCCAGCTCCTTCAGCGACCAGTACTTGCCGGACTTGCCCGACGGGGTCTTGAAGGTCTTGAGGGTGGACGCAAAGGCATGCGCCGGGGCTTTGGCCATAGAGAGACTCCTGTTTGTTCGTGGAAGCCTCTCAAGGATAGCGGGGATCAATGTCAACAGGCTTAGTCGGTCTTCCCTGTCATCGTCTTGTCGCGCCGCGTTCCTCATGGCGAAAAATGCCGGGTACAAAGGCGTCGCCGGCATTCCTCGCAAACCCTTCAGGCAAGGGCCATGGTCGCGCCGCCGCGGCTGCGGCGCAGCCCGGTCCACTGCAGCTCGGCCAGCACGATCACGCACACGGCCTGCGCCAGCACCCAGGCCACGCCGACGGCTGTGACCGGAAAGATGCCGCTCACCAGCAGCGAGATGCAGGCCACGGCCCAGCCGAAATTGCCGACGACGACGAGGCCGATCAGCGTGCGCGGCGGCGTGGCGCGGCTGGCCATGAAGGCAGCCATGGCCGCGTAGGCCAGCAGGAACACGCCGGTGCCCATGAGCAGCGGCGCGGGCAGCCCGGTCAGGCGAGCCAGCGCGTCGGTGAAAGCCACCTGCAGCGCGCCGGTCGCGGCGCAGGAGGCGGCGTCGGCCCACATCACGTTGGGCAGGAAGCGGGGGGATGCGAAGACGGACATGGAATCTCTCCTTGGGTGGTTACGCTGCAAGCCGGTCCTGCCGCGTTGGGGTCGATGATTCCGGGCGGCGAGCATCGGGTCGATGACCTGGGAGGTCATGGCGGCGCGCCGCAGCCGCGCCAGAATGCGGCCCCATGAGCACAACCCACTCCCACTCGTCCAAGGCCGGCCAGCCCGGCGCGCGCGATCCCTTCGGCGTCCACCTGCGGCACTGGCGTACCCATCGCCGCCTGAGCCAGCTCGACCTGGCGCAGGAGGCCGAGGTCTCGACCCGCCACCTGAGCTACGTCGAGACCGGCCGCGCCGCGCCCAGCCGCGAGATGGTGCTGCGCCTGGCCGAGCGGCTAGAGGTGCCGCTGCGCGAACGCAACGCCCTGCTGGTGGCGGCCGGCTTCGCGCCGATGTACAGGCAGCGCTCGCTGGACGATCCGGCCATGGCCTCCGCGCGCCGGGCCATCGACCTGGTGCTTAAAGGCCACGAGCCCTTTCCGGCGCTGGCCGTGGACCGCCACTGGAACCTGGTCGCGCACAACGCGCTGGTGCCGCTGCTCATGGAGGGCGCCGCGCCCGAGCTGCTGAAGCCGCCGATCAACGTGCTGCGCCTGAGCCTGCACCCGGAAGGCGTGGCGCCGCGCATCGCCAACCTCGCGCAGTGGCGCGTCCACCTGCTCGAAAGGCTGCAGCAGCAGATCGCCGCCACCGGCGACGCGGTGCTGCAGGCACTGCACGACGAACTGGAGGCCTATCCGCCGCCGGCCGTGAGCCACGACGCGCCCGTCATCGACACCGCGCTGTCGGCGGTCGCCGTGCCTTTCCAGGTGGTCATGCCCAGCGGCATGCTGAGCTTCATCAGCACCACCACGATCTTCGGCACGCCGGTGGACGTCACGCTGCAGGAACTCGCGGTGGAATCGTTCTTTCCGGCGGACGAGCAGACGGCGGCTGCGCTGGCTGCCCTGGTGGCGCAGCAGCAGCAGCCGGCCTGAGGTCCGCCCTGCCCTGCGCATCGCGCGGCGGGCCCTCGAAGTCGTCGACCTGGATGACCTTGTCCGCCGCCTTCAGGTAGGCCAGCGCCAGCTCGGGGTCGGGCGCCGAACTGGCGGCCTCCTCGAGCGAATTCGTGCGGCGCAGCACCTTGTTGAGCGCGGCCGTGCCCTCGCCGAGCTTCGTGCCCAGTTCCATCGCGTGCATCAGGTCGAGCAGGCCGCCCGCCGCGGGCTCGCTCAGGTCCGGCGCCAGGCGCGCGACGATGCGCGGTTCCTTGCGCAGCAGCTCCGCCAGCTCGAGCAGCTGCACGTCGCGCAGCGGCGCCAGGTGCGCGGTGCGGCGCAGCACCAGCGCGCCGATCACGCGCCGCCCGGCGGTCGGCAGGTTCGCGTAGAGGTCGCGCAGGATGCTGCCGGCCTCGTCGATCTGCAGGCGGATCGCCGCCCGCGCGAAAGGCAGCATCTCGGGCGCCACCTCGACCCGGTAGCGCCACACGCACGCACTGGCCAGGTAGAGATGCGCGAGCACGTCGCCCAGGCGCGCCGACAGCAGTTCCATGCGCTTGAGCTTGCCGCCGAGCAGGCCCATCGCGAGGTCGGCCGTGAGCGCGTACTTGGCGCTCATGCGCGCGATGAGCCGCGCCTCGTGCATCAGGTCGTCGGGCGGCGATCCGAGCACCGGCGCTGCGAAAAGGCTGCGCCACAGGTTCAGCGCCACATGCCTGCCGTGCGCCATCAAGGCCTTGCCGAGCGCCTTCTCGTCCCCGGCCTGCACGGCGGCCATTTCGTCGAGCACATGCGGATGGCATCGCACCGCGCCCTGCCCGAACACGATCAGCGCGCGCGTGAGGATGTTCGCGCCCTCCACCGTGATCGCGATCGGCGCCTGCCGATAGGCCACGCCGAGCAGGTTCGATGGGCCCGAGATGATCCCCTTGCCGCCGAGGATGTCCATGCCGCGGTTCACCGCGCGCCGCCCCGCCTCGGTGAGCTGCACCTTGAGGATGGCGCTGGCCACGCTGGGCCGCTCGCCCTTGTCGAGTGCGGCGGCCGTGAAGCGCCGAGCGGCATCGGAGGCATAGAGCTCGGCCGACATCTGTGCCACCAGCCCCGCGACCGCATGGAACCTGCCCACCGGCATGCCGAACTGCTCGCGAATCCGGCCGTAGCCGTTGGCCACGTACAGCGCGGTCTGCTGCATCGCCGAGCCCAGCGCCGGCAACGATATGGCGCGACCCGCGGCCAGGCACTCCATCAGCATGCGCCAGCCCTGGCCGACCTGCGGCTCGCCGCCGATGATCCACTCCATGGGCACGAACACCTGGCGGCCGCGAATCGGGCCGTTCATGAAGGCGCTGTCCATCGGATGGTGGCGACGGCCGATCTCCATGCCCGCCTGCGGCACGGGAATCAGCGCGCAGGTAATGCCCAGTTCGCGCTCGCCTTCCGGCCTGCTTTCGTCGATGGCATGGAAGGCCAGCCCGACCACGGTGGCGACCGGCGCGAGCGTGATGTAGCGCTTGTCGAAATCGACGAGGAAGCCGCGCTTCGTGCGCCCGCCGATCTCGCGCTCGACCAGCACGCCGCGGTCGGGAATCGATGCCGCGTCGGAGCCCGCATAGGGCGAGGTCAGCCCGAAGCACGGCAGCTCGCGGCCGTCCGCGAGGCGCGGCAGGTAGTGGGCCTTCTGCACGTTGGTGCCATAGCGCAGCAGCAGTTCGGCCGGGCCGAGCGAATTGGGCACCATGACCGTGACGGCCGTCGCCACGTTCACGGTCGCGATGCGCGCCACCACCGTGGCGTGCGCATGGTGGCCGAAGCCGAGGCCGCCGAACTCCTCGGGAATGATCATCCCGAAGAAGCGTTTCTCGCGCAGGAAGCGCCACACCTCGGGCGGCAGGTCGTGCGCCTCGTCGATGGCATGGTCGTCGAGCATGCGACACAGCTCGCGCACTTCGTTGTCGAGAAATCGCTGCTCGCGCTCGTCGAGCCGGTTCGGGCCCATGGCGGCCAGGACATCGAAGTCGGGACGGCCCGCGAAGAGCCGCCCCTCGAAACCGACCGTGCCGGCCTCCAGCGCCGCGCGCTCGGTGTCGCCCAGCGGCGGCAGCGCCTTCGAGAAGGGCTGCATGGCCCATCGGCCGATCAGTGAAGCCAGAGGCATGGTGCGTCTCCTGCCGCGACGAATGGTGGACTCGCGCGGATCGAGACCATTCTTCAGGCCCACGGCGGGCCCCAGGGGCCAGCCAAGGGCCTCCCCGCTTGTCGGAGACGGACGCCTATCGCTTCTTCGGCGGCTGGGCAGCAGCTGCGCCAGCAGGCGACGCCCCCGCTGCGGCGGGGTCCCGCCAGCCGTACTCCACATAGCGCCGGATGATGAGGCAGCCCGGCGGTGAGTCGATCAGCGAGACCGACGAGGTCGGCTCCTTCTCGTCGGTGTAGACCGTGTAGTTGGGCAGCAGCCGGGTCATCTTGTAGGTCGAGAGTTCCTGTTGGCCGACGCTCGCGCAGGTGAAGGGCGCGACCGAGATGCGCTCGGCCGACACGGTGCAGGCACCGCTGTCGTCGGGAACGGCGGTGATCGACGCGGCCACGCCGGCGTTCGGAAACTCCATGCCGATCAGCGAGAACATCGGCCCGCCGTCGGGACGCTTGCGGTCCCAGTCGAGCAGCACGTCGTGGCTGCGGCTGCCCTGCACGGTGAGCGTGGAAAGCCGCGTGATCGCCGGCAGGCAGCGCTTGACGCCCACGCTGGTGGCGGCGCGCGTGAGCGTGTCCTGCGGCTGCGCGGGCGGCGCCTGCGGCACCAGCACGCCCTGGGCGAACGCGGCACCGGCGGCAGTCCACGCCAGGATGGCGAGCAGCAGGCGGGGGAATCGTGGAGTCGGCTTCATACCGGTCCTCATGCGTAAAGGTTCTCGATGGCAGCGGTGTAGATGCGCACGTTCTCCTCGCCCTCGGGGTCGAGCGTGGCGATGAAGCGGCGCGCGCGCTCGCGGTAGGCAGGCAGGTCGGCGTCGTGTTCGGCGAAGGCGCGCCGCAGCGCGAGGCCACCCTCCTCGCAGTCGAAGCCGTGATAGCGGTAGCCGCAGTCGCCGATGAGGTGCGAGTTGTGGATCAGCGGGTAGCCGCCGTACAGCGCCTCGTAGTAGACGTAGTTCTGCGCGTTCTCCCAGTGGTGCGCGAACACGGCGTCGATCTTGCCGGGCATCACCTGGTAGACCGGAAAGCGCCCCTCGAAGGTGGCCAGGCCATGCTGCACGATGTCCAGGCTCTGCGCGAAGCCGACGAACAACGGCTTGTCCTTCAGGTGGAAGCTGTTGAAGACCCACATCTTCTCGATGAGCCTCGGCTGCGCGCGGTGCGCCGCCTCGCAGCCCAGCATGGGAATGAAGCTGGTCTTCACCATGCAGATGTTGGGCTCGAAGATGGCCACGCGCCACTGCTTGCGGCCGGGCTCGTAGGCGAAGGGCAGGCTCTGCGGCGCACGGGCCATGGCGCGCTCCAGCACCATCGGGCTCCACAGGTGCGGCATGAGCCGCACTGGCGCGCGGAAGGTGCTCTCGAAATAGGGCTTGCACGACACCTCGTACTCGGGAATCGTCCACACCTCGTCGTAGGGCGCGCCCGAGATCAGCAGGCCGTGCGGCTTGTCGAAGATCATGCGCTCGATGTCGATCACGTAGTCGTTGCCCACGCGCATCGAGACGATCCTGCCGCCGCGCTCGCGGAAGGCCGTCGACCACGGCATGGCGAGCTGGGCGCTCATCTCGATCATGAGGTCGAGCTGCTGCCCGGCAGTGGCCATGTCGATGATGGGCACAGGTGAATCGGCAAGGAAGCTGGTGGCGTCCGCCGGGCCGCCGTCGCCGCCGCCGGCCACGAGCACCGCGCTTTCCACGCGCGGCGAGCGCAGCAGCAGCATCACGAGGAACAGGCAGTTCTGGTAGACGCCGTTCTCCCACAGGCTCTGCTCGCCTTTGCGGATGAAGATGGAGACGCCGACCTTGAGCTTCGCCGGCATCATGCGGCGGCCCTCGCTGCATCGGCGCGGAACGCGGGGTCGCCGCCCACCAGGTGCAGCAGGCGCTGCGCGTAGCCCTCGACGTTCGCCGGATGCAGCGGATCGAGCGATTCGAAGACGCGCATGGAGCGGGCACGGTAGTCGTCGAGCTGCCGGTCGTGGCCGCGCACGGCCTGCAGCAGCTGCGCCGCGCCGGCGGCGATGTCGAAGTCGGGGTAGTAGTAGCCCGCGTCTCGCAGCCAGGGCGAGTTGTGCACCAGCGGGTAGTTGCCGTAGAGCGCGTCGAGGTAGCTGTAGTTCTGGTCGTTCTGCCACTGGTGCGAGACCACGGCGTCGGCGAACTGCACCATGAAGCCCGCGAAGTCGTGCCGGCCGTGGAAGATCGCCTTGTGCTGGCGCACGATGTCGAGCGAGTTCGCCAGGTAGAGCATGGTCGGGTGGTCCTTCAGGTGCAGGGTGTTGAGCACCTGCATCGATGTGACGGCAGCCGGGTCTGCGCGATAGGCCCCGTCGCAGATCAGCATGGGCACGCTGCTGGACTTCACCACCGAGATGTTGGGCTCGAAGATCGCGACGCGAAAGCCCGGTTGCTCTGCCGTGCGCGGCACATAGCCGAAGCGGTGGCCCGCGGCCTCGACCTCGGCGACGCGCTGGGCCAGGAACTGCGGCGACCAGAGGTACGGCACCTCGAACACGGGGCAGCGGTGCATGGTTCGCATCATGGGCGCGAAGGTCGCATCCTTCGGCAGCAGCCACACTTCGTCGCAGCGGTCGGGCCTGCTGAAGTGGCCCTTGTCGGTGAAGACGATCGGCTCGGCCAGCGCCGCGAAAGGCTGGCCCACGCAATGGAACACCACGCGGCCGCCGCATGCGCGGAAGTACGAGAGCCACTGCACGTCGAGCGCGCCGGCCATCTCGATGACCACGTCCAGCGAATCGGTGAGTTCGCGCGCGCGTCCGAAGGCCAGTCCCATGGCCGCCGTGTCGACCTGGGGCGGCATGTTCTGCTGGTCTCCGGCGTCGATGAGGGTCACGGACTCGACGAAGCCGATGCGTTGCAGCAGCCGGGCCAGGAACAGGACGTTCTGCCCCATTCCGTTCTCCCAGATGTTCTGCCCCGCATGGGTAAGGACTGAAATACCGATGCGCATGAGGCGGAGTGTGTACCAAAAAGAACGGCTCCCACGCCGTGAAGCGCGGGAGCCGCCCGTTGGAGGGCTGGCCGTTGGCCTTTCAGTGGCTTATTTCCACTTCCAGCCGATGCCGGCGTTGATGCCCCATTCCTTGCCGGTGGTCGTCAGGCCCGCACCCCAGGACATCTTGCCGTCGTCGGACAGCGCCTTGAAGGTCAGCGCCACGGCGCTGTAGCCCTTGTAGCTGCCCAGGCCCACGCCCACGGTCTTCTCGCCGGGGTACAGCGTCGGCAGGTAGGTGCCCGACATCGCGAAGGCCATGGCCGTGCCCGAGTAGGCGATGCGCGCCACGTCGCCGACCTGGCCCTGCACCTGGTTGAGCTGCTGCACGTTGACCGCGTCGCCCGGCAGGATGCCCGCCGCCACGTTGCTGATGCGCGTGCCGCCCGGGGCCTGGCCGTTGCCCAGCGTGATCTGGTTGTAGTTGACCGACCCGTCGGGGTTGGTCGCGTACTGCACGCTGCTGGCCTTCGCCGCCGCGGACGCGGCCTTGAGCTGCGCCACGTTGGTCGCGTCGCTGTCGGCCGTGCCCGCCGCCACGCCGGTGATCTGGCGGAACTGGCCGTTGGCCGCGTCGCCCACCGACACCGCTGCCTGGGTGCTGGTGGTCGCCCTGATGGCCGCCTGGTCCTGCGCCGTCGCGCTGCCCGGCACGTAGCCGGCCACGCCCGCCGCGGTGGAAGCCACCGAGCCCGAGCCCAGCGCCACGCCGCCGCTTTGCTGCACCACCGCGCCGAAGCCGATGGCCGTGCCCTTGGAGACGTTCTGCGCCTGGCTCAGCGGCGTGCCGCCGGCATCCGCGTTGTCGCCCAGGGCCACGCCGCCGCCGCCGGCACGTGCATTGGCACCGATGGCCTGCGAGCCCGTGGCCAATGCCCCGGTGCCGATGGCGATCGCGTTGGTGCCCGTCGCCTGTGCGCCGAAGCCCACCGCCACCGCGCCGTCGGCCATCGCCTTCGCGCCGTTGCCGGCGGCGAAGGAGTTGGCGCCGCTGGCCACCGACTGCGGACCGATCGCCACGGCTTCCTGGCCGCTGGCCACCGAGTCGCCGGCCGTCGAGTTAGCGTGGAAGTACTTGGTGCCGGTGTTGTAGATGTTGTTGACCGAGGTGCTCAGGCTGTTGAGGTTGACGTTGGTCGTGCTCAGGCCGGTCGAGAGGCTGCCGATGCCGCTGAACGCCGTGCTCAGGCCGCTCGACGTGGAGGTCGACAGGCTCGCGACATTGCTGTTCGTGCTGCTCAGGCTCGTCGACAGGCTGTTGATGCCGCTGGTCGCGGTGCTCAGGCCCGACGAGGTCGACGTGGACAGGCTGTCGATGCTGCTCGTGGCCGTGCTCAGGCCGGTCGACGTCGAGGTCGACAGGCTCGCCAGGCTGCTGTTGGTCGTGCTCAAGCCCGTCGACAGGCTGCCGATGTTGCTCGTCGTGGTGCTCAGGCCGGTGGACAGGCTGTCGACCGTGCTCGACACCGTGCTCAGGCCGGTGGAGAGGCTGGCGACATTGCTGTTCGTCGTGCTGAGGCCCGTCGACAGGCTGCCGATGCTGCTGGTCGCGGTGCTCAGGCCCGTCGAGGTCGACGTGGACAGGCTCTCGATGCTGCTCGTGGCCGTGCTGAGCCCCGTCGACAGGCTGCCGATGCTGGTCGAGGTGGAGGTCGACAGGCTTGCAACGTTGCTGTTGGTGGTGCTGAGGCCGGTCGACAGGCGGTTGATGCTGCTCGTCGCCGTGCTCAGGCCCGTCGAAGTCGAAGTGGAGAGGCTGTCGATGCTGCTCGTGGCTGTGCTCAGACCCGTGGACGTCGACGTCGAAAGGCTCGCGACACTGCTGTTCGTCGTGCTCAGGCCGGTGGACAGGCTGCTGATGCCGGTCGAGGTGGAAGTCGACAGGCTGTTGATGCTGCTGGTCGCGGTGCTCAGACCCGTCGAGGTCGACGTGGAGAGGCTGTCGATGCTGCTCGTGGCCGTGCTCAAGCCCGTGGAGGTCGAGGTCGACAGACTCGCCACGCTGCTGTTCGTCGTGCTCAGGCCGGTCGACAGGCTGCTGATGCCGGTCGACGTGGAAGTCGACAGGCTTGCCACGCTGCTGTTGGTCGTGCTGAGACCCGTCGACAGGCTGCTGATGCCGGTCGAGGTGGAGGACGACAGGCTGGCGACGTTGCTGTTCGTGGTGCTGAGACCCGTCGACAGGCTGTTGATGCTGCTGGTGGCAGTACTCAGACCCGTCGAAGTCGACGTGGACAGGCTGTCGATGCTGCTCGTCGCCGTGCTCAGGCCGGTCGACAGGCTCGCGACGTTGCTGTTGGTCGTGCTCAGGCCAGTGGACAGGCTGCTGATGCCGGTCGACGTGGAGGTCGACAGGCTGGCGACGTTGCTGTTCGTGGTGCTGAGACCCGTCGACAGGCTGTTGATGCTGCTGGTCGCGGTGCTCAGACCCGTCGAGGTCGACGTGGACAGACTGTCGATGCTGCTCGTTGCCGTGCTCAGACCCGTGGAGGTCGAGGTCGACAGGCTCGCCACGCTGCTGTTCGTCGTGCTCAGGCCGGTGGACAGGCTGCTGATGCCGGTCGACGTGGAGGTCGACAGGCTGGCGACGTTGCTGTTCGTGGTGCTGAGACCCGTCGACAGGCTGTTGATGCTGCTGGTCGCGGTGCTCAGACCCGTCGAGGTCGACGTGGACAGACTGTCGATGCTGCTCGTTGCCGTGCTCAGACCCGTGGAGGTCGAGGTCGACAGGCTCGCCACGCTGCTGTTCGTCGTGCTCAGGCCGGTGGACAGGCTGCTGATGCCGGTCGACGTGGAGCTCGAGAGGCTTGCAACGTTGCTGTTCGTGGTGCTGAGACCGGTCGACAGGCTGTTGATGCTGCTGGTGGCGGTGCTCAGACCCGTCGAGGTCGACGTGGACAGGCTGTCGATGCTGCTCGTTGCCGTGCTCAGGCCGGTCGATGTGGAGGTCGACAGGCTCGCGACGTTGCTGTTGGTCGTGCTCAGGCCGGTCGACAGGCTGCCGATGCCGGTCGACGTCGAAGTCGAAAGGCTCGCCACGTTGCTGTTGGTCGTGCTGAGGCCGGTGGACAGGCTGTCGATGCTGCTCGTCGCGGTGCTCAGGCCGGTCGACGTGGAGGTCGACAGGCTCGCGACGTTGCTGTTCGTCGTGCTGAGGCCGGTCGAGAGGCTGCCGATGCTGCTCGTCGCCGTGCTCAGGCCCGTGGAGGTCGAGGTCGACAGGCTGGCGATGCTGCTGGTGGCAGTGCTCAGGCCCGTGGACAGGCTGTTGATGGCGCTGGTCGAGGAGCTGAGGTTCGTCGAGAGGCTGGCGACGGTGCTGTTGGTGGTGCTCAGGCCGGTGGACAGGCTGCCGATGCTGCTGGTGGCAGTGCTCAGGCCGGTCGACGTGGAGGTCGACAGGCTCGCGACGCTGCTGTTGGTCGTGCTCAGGCCGCTGGACAGCGAAGCGGTGACCGTCTTCACCTGCAGCACGTTGACCGCGTCCTGGTCCGCGGTGCCGGGCGCCACGCCCGTGATCACGCGGTTGCCCACGTTCACCTCGCCGGCGGCGCTCTGCTTGCTCGTCAGGCCGAAGGCGTCGTAGTTCGTCATCGCCGCCGCGGTGCGGCTGGCCGCGGAGTCCGCGCCGAGCGCCACGCTGTTGTCGCCGGTGGCGATCGCGTTCTGGCCGATGGCCACGCTGTTGGCGCCGATGGCCTGGCTGTCCGCGCCGGTGCTGTTGGCGTGGAAGTACTTCGTGCCGGTGTTGTAGATCGAGCTGACCGACGAGCTCAGGGTGCTCAGGTTGCTGTTGGTCGTGCTCAGGCCGGTCGACAGGCTGCCGATGCCGCTGGTCGCGGTGCTCAGGCCGGTGGACAGGCTGCTGATTCCGGTCGAGGTGGAGGTCGACAGGCTGGCGACGGCGCTGTTCGTCGTGCTCAGGCCGGTAGACAAGCTGCCGATGCTGCTCGTCGCGGTGCTGAGACCTGTCGAGAGACTGCTGATGCCGGTCGAGGTGGAGGACGACAGGCTGGCGACAGCGCTGTTCGTCGTGCTCAGGCCGGTCGAGAGGCTGCCGATGCTGCTCGTCGCGGTGCTCAGGCCCGTCGAGAGGCTGGTGATGCCGGTCGAGGTGGAAGACGACAGGCTGGCGACAGCGCTGTTGGTCGTGCTCAGGCCGGTAGACAAGCTGCCAATGCTGCTGGTCGCGGTGCTCAGGCCGGTCGAGAGGCTAGTGATGCCGGTCGAGGTGGAGGATGACAGGCTTGCAACAGCGCTGTTGGTCGTGCTCAGACCTGTCGACAGGCTGCTGATGCCCGTCGAGGTGGAAGACGACAGACTGGCCACGGCGCTATTGGTCGTGCTGAGGCCAGTCGACAGGCTGCCGATGCTGCTGGTCGCAGTGCTCAGGCCCGTCGACAAGCTGCTGATGCCGGTCGAGGTGGAGCTAGACAGGCTGGCGACAGCGCTGTTGGTCGTGCTGAGGCCGGTAGACAAGCTGCCGATGCTGCTCGTCGCGGTGCTCAGACCTGTCGACAGGCTGCTGATACCGGTCGACGTGGAGGACGACAGGCTGGCGACGGTACTGTTCGTCGTGCTCAGACCGGTCGACAAGCTGCCGATGCTGCTCGTCGCGGTGCTCAGGCCGGTGGACAGGCTGCTGAGGCCGGTCGAGGCGGAGGAAGACAAGCTGGCGACGGCACTGTTCGTCGTGCTGAGACCGGTCGACAGGCTACCGATGCGGCTGGTCGCAGTGCTCAGGCCCGTCGATAGGCTGGTGATGCCGGTCGAGGTCGAGGACGACAAGCTGGCGACGGCACTGTTCGTCGTGCTGAGACCGGTCGACAGGCTACCGATGCTGCTGGTCGCAGTGCTCAGGCCGGTCGACAGGCTGGTGATGCCGGTCGATGTGGAAGACGACAGGCTGGCCACGGCGCTGTTCGTCGTGCTCAAGCCGGTAGACAGGCTACCGATGCTGCTAGTCGCAGTGCTCAGGCCCGTGGAGGTCGACGTCGAAAGGCTGGCAACCGCGCTATTGGTGGTGCTCAGCCCCGTCGAGAGGCTGGTGATGCCGGTCGACGTGGAGGACGACAGGCTGGCAACGGCACTGTTGGTGGTGCTCAGGCCGGTCGAGAGGCTCGTGATGCCCGTCGACGTGGAGGACGACAGGCTGGCGACAGCACTGTTGGTCGTGCTCAGGCCGGTCGAGAGGCTGCTGATGCCCGTCGACGTGGAGGACGAGAGGCTGGCGACAGCGCTGTTGGTCGTGCTCAGGCCGGTCGAGAGGCTGCTGATGCCGGTCGACGTGGAAGACGACAGGCTGGCGACCGCACTGTTCGTCGTGCTCAGGCCGGTCGAGAGGCTGCGGATGCCCGTCGACGTGGAGGACGACAAGCTGGCGACGCTGCTGTTGGTCGTGCTCAGACCGGTGGACAGGCTGCCGATGCTGCTCGTCGCGGTGCTCAGGCCAGTGGAAAGGCTGGTGATGCCGGTCGACGTGGAAGACGACAGGCTGGCAACGGCACTGTTGGTCGTGCTCAGGCCGGTCGACAGGCTGTTGATGCCCGTCGAGGTGGAGGTCGACAGGCTCGCAACGGTGCTATTGGTCGTGCTCAGGCCCGAGGACAGGCTGGCGATGCCGCTCGCCGAGGTGCTGAGACCGGTCGAGAGGCTGGTGACGGCGCTGTTCGTCGTGCTCAGCCCCGTCGACAGGCTGCCGATGCCGGTGGAGGTGGAAGTCGACAGGCTCGCGAGGCTGCTGTTCGTGGTGCTCAGGCCCGTCGAGAGGCTGTTGATGCGGCTGGTGGCGGTGCTCAGGCCGGTCGACGTGGAGGTCGACAGGCTGCCGATGCTGCTGGCCGTGGTGCTCATGCCGGTGCTCAGCTGAGCCACGGTCACGGCGTCCTGGAGGGCGGAGCCGTCGGCCACGTTCGTGATCCGCCGCAGGGCGGAAGACGAGCCCACCGAGACTTCGGACGCAGGCGCGGCGGTGCCGGTGAGGAAGCCCGTGCCGGTCGGCGCTGCCGCGCCGGTCACGCTGCCCGCGCCGATCGCGACGCTGTTGGCGTACGTTGCGTTCGCAAGCGTACCGATGGCCACCGTGTTCGACGCGGCGCCGGTCGCATTGGCGCCCAGCGCGATCGCGGCATCGACCACCGTCGCTCCTGGCGGCTTGACCGTCGCGCCATTGCCGATCGCGATGCTGCGGGTCGTCCGGTCATCGGTCGTGGCGTTGCCGCCGATGGCGATGCCGGCGTTCTGGGCCGCGACGCCGATCTGGTCGGCCGACGCGCCGGTACCCAGCGCGATGCTGCCGCCCCAGCTGTTCGCGTTCGTGCCGATGGCGATCGTGTTGACATCCGTGCTGGAGCCGATCGCCGAGTTCTTGCCGATGGCGATGGAGCCGTCGGCCGCCGCACGCGCGTTGGTGCCCAGCGCGAGCGAATCTGCGCCGGTGGCGATGGAAGTGACGCCGACGGCCACGGCATTGGCGGCCACGGCATTGGCGAGATTGCCGACGGCGACGCCGCCGGTGTTGTTGGCCACGGCGGAACGGCCGACCGCGACGCTCCTGTCGCCGACCGCGTTGGAGGCCGCGCCCAGGGCGGTCGACGAAGCGCCGGTCGCCTGCGCGAAGGTACCCACGGCAGTGCCCGAGCTCTGGTTGGCTTGCGCTGCCGCGCCGGCGGCCACGCTGTTCGTGCCGATGGCGTTCGCGCTGTTGCCCATGGCCAGCGAGAAGTCACCCGATGCATTGGAGCTCTCGCCGAACGAGGTGCTCGACGCACCCGATGCCGTGCTCTTGAAGCCCACGGCGGTCGAGTTCAGGCCCTGCGCGCTCGCCGCCTGGCCATAGGCCGAGGAACTGAGGCCGTAGGCGTTGGAGCTGATGCCGACGGCGGTGCCGAAGGTGTTGGCGCGCGCGCCCGTGCCGATGGCGACTGCGTCAGAGGCGTAGGCGTTCGCCGCGCTGCCGATTGCCACGGCGCCGCCGGCAGTTGCATTGGAAGCGTTGCCGAGCGCGACGGCCGCATTGCCGGTCGCGTTGTTGAGGTTGCCGAGCGCGATGGCGCCGGTGCCGTTGGCCGTGTTGTCGGCACCCACCGTGACCGCGCCGGTGCCAGTGGAGGTGTTCGGATCGCCGATGGCCACCGCGCCGTTGCCGGTGGCCTTCTGGCCGCGGCCGATCGCCACGGCGCCGCCGGCGGCGGTGCTGCTGTTTGCGGTGGTGCCGCCGGAGCCGATCGCCACGTTCTGGCCCGTGGCGCCGCTGGTCACGCCATCGCCCTGGGCGATGCCGAAGGCGCCGTTGACCACCGCGCCGCGCCCGACGGCGATGCCCGAGGTGGCGGCGGCCACGACCGACGACTGACCACCGATCGCGATGCCGTCGACGGCCGCCGAATTGGCGACGCCGCTCAGGTTGCTGCCGATGGCGATCGAGCCCGTGTTCGATGCCACGGTGCCGTTACCGGCCGCCAGGGAGTTCTTGCCGGACGCGGCCGCGCTCACGCCGAAGGCCGTCGCGCCGTCCGCAGTGGCCGCCGTGCCGTTGTTGCCGATGGCCAGCGTGTTCTTGCCGCTGGCGGTGGTCTGGCCGCCGATGGCGGTCGAATCCTGGCCGGTGGCCTTGGCGCTCGTGCCGATCGCGGTCGAGTCACCCAGGGCGGCGGCCGTGCCGCTCGCGTTGGCGCCCCAGCCGATCGCCAGGTTGCTGGAACCGACGCTGGCGGCATTTGCGTTCAGGCCGATGGCGATCCCGTTGACGCCCTGCGCGCTGGCCGCATTGCCCATGGCTACGCTGTTGTCACCGACACCACGGGCATTGAAACCGACCGCCACGCTCGTGATGCCAGTGGCCTGTGCCTGATGGCCCAGCGCGGTGGCCAGCTTGTTGGCCACCGACCCCATGCCGACCGCCGTGGCGCCCACGCCCTGGGCGGTGGTGAAGGAGCCGAACAGCGTCACGCCCAGGAAGTTGCCGCCGTTCGCGGAACAGCCGGCAACGTTCGACCAGACACCCGAACCGTCGATGGGATTGGCGGTCGCCCCATAGCTGGTCGTGCCGTCGGGCCCGGTGCCGCTACCGGTCGTGCACCCCGTCGTCGGCCCGATCACAGTGGCCCCCGCCTGCGGAGCGAAGCCGAAGGAAGCAATCACCAGGCCGATCGCCGCCGCCACCGCAGTCACGCTCGAACCGCTTCGCTTGCCGCGTGCAGAAGTGATCTCCGAGGCTGCAACCCAGGCTCCCAGGGATTCGTTCCAGATGCTTCTGTAGGACTTGTTCATTTGCTATTCGGCTCGCGGTGATTGGATGGACTCGGTTCGTATCGACAAGAAATGCGATGCATCCCACGTCAGGGTCCATCGCTGGAGCGCCGGTCTCGGCAGCACTCAATTACAGGAATGCTGGAATGTACGGAGTTGTTTACATTTCAGGTGCGCTGCAGCAATCTTCAAAATCACCTCTGATGATTTAGTTCACAAAAATTTCAAAAAGCATCCGATATCGAGGACCTTGAAATCAGCCGAGGACCATGAAACGAGGTTCCAATTGACACCCAACAGGCCACTCAACCACCTTATCTGCGACGAACTTCACCCATCTCGCCTCCTTCCGGCTGATTTTTTCCTGACGCCATATCAGCGCTCGTTTTTTGCCAAAAAGTTCACAGGGCTATTTAGAATCGTGAAATTAATCACGCCGCCACAAATCAAATCCCGTGATTTTTTTCACGTAAAAATAGCCACCAGCCCTAATTAACATTTAAGAAACAATTCAATGCCCCACGCATCCAGGCTTCGCATTGGAATCACCATCGGCCTCCATCACGAGGCCGAAACGCTCTGGAACAACGGCATCAAGCAGAACGCCGTGTTCCTGGCGGAAGCGCTGAAGCACTGCCCGGCGGTGGCTTCGGTGGTGCTCGTTAACACGACGGCCATCCCCATCACCCCTGCCCTGCCCTGGGACCAGGCGCGCTGGCCCACGGTGACCTTCGAGGCGGCCAAGGACAGCGTGGACGTGCTGATCGAGCTCGGCGGCCAGATCGACGCGGCGCAGACCGACTACCTGAAGCGCCGCGGCGCGCGGCTGGTGTCGTACTGCTGCGGTTTCGAATACGTGCACGCCATGGAGTCGATGCTGTTCGGCAAGCCGCTGTGGGGACAGAACCTGTTCGTGAACCAGCGCTACGACGACATCTGGATGGTTCCGCAGGTGGCCAACATCAGCCAGCCCTACTTCGAGGTGCTGCGTCGGGCCGAGGCTCGCGCCGTACCCTTCGTGTGGAGCCCGGTGTTCCTCGACGAGCGCACGCGCAACCTGCCCGACGGCGGCGTCTACCAGCCGCATGCCGGAGCGCGCCGGCTCAGCGTGATGGAGCCGAACATCAACGTGGTGAAGTTCTGCCTCTACCCGGTGCTGATCGCCGAGCTGGCGTATCGCTCGCGGCCCGAGGCCATCGCGCTGCTGCAGGTCACCAATGCCGAGCGGCTGGCAAAGGAGAACATGGAGTTCATCACGCTGATGAACCAGCTCGACCTGGTCCGCGAGCACAAGGCGGTGTTCCTGGGCCGGCACGAAACACCCGTGTTCCTGGCGCAGAACACCGACATCGTGGTCTCGCACCAGTGGGAGAACCCACTGAACTACTTCTACCTGGAGACCTGCTGGCAGGGCTACCCGCTGGTGCACAACGCGCACCTGTGCGCGGACCTCGGCTACTACTACCAGGGCAACGACGTGGCCGCGGGCAGCGCCCGCGTGCTCGAGGCCATCGACACGCACGATGCCGACGCGGCAAACTACCGCGCGCGCCAGCGCACGCTGATCGACCGCTACCTCCCTGGCAACGCCGCGGCCACCGAGGTCTACGACAACCTGCTGCTCGGCCTGATGCAGCGCCCCGCCCGATAGGCCCACGGAACCCGACATGCTCGACCCATCCGAACTCCGGCAGATCTTCCCCGTGATCGTCACGCCGAGCCACGACGGCAAGGTCTTCCTGAACTACCTCACCTCGATGCTGAACTTCACCGTCCAGGCCGAGCGTGCCGGCATGCGGCTGCAGGTGCTCACGCACCAGGGCGAGAGCCTGGTGACGCGCGCGCGGAACAACTGCGTGGCCCAGTTCCTCGGCAATCCGCAGTGGACGCACCTGTTCTGGATCGACGCCGACATCGGCTTCTCGGCGCAGGCCGCCTTCCGCCTGCTGCTGTCGGGCTACGACGTGGCGGCGGGCGTCTATCCGCTGAAGCGGGAGAACTGGCCCGAGGGCGGAGTGGCCGAGGGCACGACGCAGCAGCAGTTCGAGTCCACCTTCACGCGCTACACGGTCAACGCCAAGGCTTCCGAGACCACCTCGCGGGTCGAGCTCGAGGTGCAGCCCGACGGCTTCATGAAGATGACCGAGGCGCCGACCGGCTTCATGGTGATCAAGCGCAGCGTATTCGAGCGGCTCATGGCGAGCTACCCCGACCTCAACTACGTGCCCGACAGCATCGGAGAGGCCGACCTCGGCCTGCACTATCGCTTCTTCGACGTCATGGTCGATCCGCAGACACGCCGCTACCTGTCGGAAGACTACGGCTTCTGCCGCCTGTGGACGGGGCTGGGCGAGTCGATCTACATCGACGCCAACTCCAACCTGACACACCAGGGCGCCAAGCTCTACCGCGGCGACTTCGCGAACTCGCTGCTGACTGCGCTGCCGCATGCGGTCGGCGGTCCGGCCGGCGCGGAGATGGTGCTCGCGGGCCGGGAACACCTGCAGCCCAACCAGCCGCCGATCTGAGAACAGAAAAGAGAAAAAGAAAAAGCCCCGCCGAAGCGGGGCTTGTTTCATTCAGGCGACCCGTGGATCGCCTGAAGGGCCAGATCAGGCCGCGACCGTATCCGCCACGCCCTTGTAGTCCTCGATCTTGTCGAAGTTCAGGTATTGGTAGATCTTGTCGCCGTTGCTGTTGATCACGCCGATGTCGGCCATGTACTCCTCGCGCGTCGGGATGCGGCCGAGCTTCGAGCAGATCGATGCCAGCTCCGCCGAGCCCAGGTACACGTTGGTGTTCTTGCCCAGGCGGTTCGGGAAGTTGCGGGTGCTGGTCGACATGACGGTGGCGCCTTCGCGCACCTGTGCCTGGTTGCCCATGCACAGCGAGCAGCCCGGCATTTCGGTGCGGGCACCGGCATTGCCGAACACGCCGTAGTGGCCTTCCTCGGTGAGCTGCTGCGCGTCCATCTTGGTGGGCGGTGCGATCCACAGCTTGACCGGGATGTCGCGCTTGCCCTCGAGCAGCTTCGACGCTGCGCGGAAGTGGCCGATGTTGGTCATGCACGAGCCGATGAACACTTCGTCGATCTTGGCGCCGGCCACGTCCGACAGCGTCTTCACGTCGTCGGGGTCGTTCGGGCAGGCCACGATGGGCTCGTGGATGTCGGCCAGGTCGATCTCGATGACGGCAGCGTATTCGGCGTCGTCGTCGCCCTTGAGCAGCTGCGGGTCCTTGAGCCAGGCTTCCTGCGCGGCGATGCGGCGCTGCAGCGTGCGAGCGTCGGCGTAGCCTTCGGCAATCATCCACTTCATCAGCGTGATGTTGCTGTTGATGTACTCCTGGATCGGTTCCTTGTTCAGGTGCACCGTGCAGCCGGCGGCCGAGCGTTCGGCCGAGGCGTCGCTCAGCTCGAAGGCCTGTTCCACCTTCAGGTCGGGCAGGCCCTCGATTTCGAGGATGCGGCCGGAGAAGATGTTCTTCTTGCCCTTCTTCTCGACCGTCAGCAGGCCGGACTTGATGGCGTACAGCGGAATGGCATTGACCAGGTCGCGCAGCGTCACGCCGGGCTGCATCTTGCCCTTGAAGCGCACGAGCACCGATTCGGGCATGTCCAGCGGCATCACGCCGGTGGCGGCGGCGAAGGCCACGAGGCCCGAGCCGGCCGGGAAGCTGATGCCGATGGGGAAGCGGGTGTGGCTGTCGCCGCCGGTGCCCACGGTGTCGGGCGTCAGCAGGCGGTTGAGCCACGAGTGGATCACGCCGTCGCCCGGGCGCAGCGAGACGCCGCCGCGGGTGCTGATGAAGTCGGGCAGCTCGTGGTGCATCTTCACGTCCACCTTCTTCGGATAGGCGGCGGTGTGGCAGAACGACTGCATCACGAGGTCGGCCGAGAAGCCCAGGCAGGCCAGGTCCTTCAGCTCGTCGCGCGTCATCGGGCCGGTGGTGTCCTGCGAGCCGACCGAGGTCATCTTGGGTTCGCAGTACGTGCCCGGGCGCACGCCCTGGCCTTCGGGCAGGCCGCAGGCGCGGCCGACCATCTTCTGCGCCAGCGAGAAGCCCTTCTTGGTGTCGACAGGGCTTTGCGGCAGGCGGAACAGCGTCGAAGCCGGCAGGCCCAGCGCCTCGCGCGCCTTGGCCGTCAGGCCGCGGCCGATGATCAGCGGAATGCGGCCGCCGGCGCGCACTTCGTCGAACAGCACTTCGCTCTTGACCTTGAACTCGGCGATGACCTTGCCGTCCTTCAGCGCCTTGCCTTCGTAGGGGCGCAGCTCGACGACGTCGCCGGTGTCCATCTGGCTCACGTCGAGCTCGATGGGCAGCGCGCCCGCGTCTTCCATGGTGTTGTAGAAGATCGGGGCGATCTTCGAGCCCAGGCACACGCCGCCGAAGCGCTTGTTGGGGATGAAGGGAATGTCTTCGCCGGTGAACCACAGCACCGAGTTGGTGGCCGACTTGCGGCTGGAGCCCGTGCCGACCACGTCGCCCACGTAGGCGACCTGGTTGCCCTTCTCCTTCAGCGACTCGATGAACTTGACCGGGCCGCGCTTGCCGTCTTCCTCGGGCTGGAACGCGGTGCCTTCACGCTTGTTCTTGAGCATGGCCAGCGCGTGCATCGGAATGTCGGGACGCGTGGTGGCGTCGGGCGCGGGCGAGAGGTCGTCGGTGTTGGTTTCGCCGGGGACCTTGAAGACCGTGATGGTCAGGCTCTGCGGCACTTCGGGACGGCTGGTGAACCACTCGGCATCGGCCCAGCTCTGCAGCACGCCCTTGGCGTTGGCGTTGCCCTTGTCGGCCTTTTCCTTGACGTCGTGGAACTGGTCGAACATCAGCAGGGTTTTCTTCAGGCCTTCTGCCGCCACGGCGCCGACTTCGGCGTCGTCGAGCAGGTCGATCAGGGGGCTGATGTTGTAGCCGCCGAGCATGGTGCCGAGCAGTTCGGTGGCGCGGGCGCGCGAAATGAACTCGCTCTTCTCGGTGCCGTGGGCCACGGCCGCGAGGTAGCTCGCCTTGACCTTGGCGGCGTCGTCGACGCCGGCAGGCACGCGGTAGGTGAGCAGGTCCAGCAGGAAGGCGCCGTCCTTGGGCGTAGCGCTCTTGAGGAGCTCGATCGCTTCAGAGGTCTGCTTCGCGCTCAGGGGCAGCGGCGGGATACCGAGCGCGGCGCGTTCGGCAACATGGTCAACGTAGGCTTGCAACATCTTCTTTTCTCCGGAAACTGATCTGGCGGGCGTGCGAGGCGGCCCAGGCGGTCAAGCAAGAGCCGCGCCGCACCCCGTGGTGGGTACGCTTACTTCTTCTCGCCGTCGGCGCCGTCGAAGAGAGCCTTGGGCGGGTTCTTCTTCATTTCTGCGGCAAAGGCGATCTGTGCGTCGGTCTGGCATTCGTCAGCGATGCGCAGGCCGGCCTTCTGGTTCATCAGCATCGACTTGTTGCCGAGCTGGAGCCACATGGCGCCGGCGCGCGGGTCTTCGAGGCGGATGGCGCCGGTGCGGCTTTCGACCGGGTGCATGCGGTACTTCTGGCCCTTGGTGCTCACGGTGAAGAAGCCGGGCTTCTTCTCGTCGGGCGTGACGGTCACGTCGGCGCCGAGTTCGCACTGGGCCTTGCCGACCGACACGCGCTTGGCGACTTCGAGGTCGGCATCGGTGAGGACGATGTTGGTGTCGTCGCTGATCGGCGTGACTTCCTCGACGGCCTTGGCGGCCTTGCGGGTGACCTGGCGCTTCGGGGGAGCCTTCTTGGCTTCGGTGGACTTGGCAGCGGCCGGCTTGGCGGGCGCTGCGTTCTGCGCCATGGCGCCGAGCGGCAGAGCCAGGGCCACAGCGGCGATCAGGGCAATTTTCTTCATGTGTGGGTTTCCTTGAGGCTGGGTTCGAAGGTTTCGTTTCAGGAGGCCGCGAATGCAAACCAGGCTTTCGCCTCGGAGGGCAACGCGCGCCCTGTTGCGTGGGCACGCGTCAGAACCTGCCAGAAATGGCGGTAGCTCGCGCGGTCGTGCAATGTGCCATCAATTTGTGTCGGAGCCCAATCCGCAGCTGCCGCCTTTACAAGGATTTTTGTGGCAATTTGAATCTGCGACTCGTCGGGCGCGAAGGCCTCGAGGATGGGCCAGATCTGGTTCGGATGGATGCTCCACATGCGCGTGTAGCCGAATTCGCCGGCCGCCTTGCGCGCCGCGGTGCGCATCGCATCGGCATCGTTGAACTCGGTGACCACGCAATGCGACGGCACCTTGCCGTAGGCATGCGCGGCCGACGCGATGGCCAGCTTGGCGCGTACCACCAGCGGGTGGCTGAACTGCCCTGCCGCGCCCATGCCGTCGGCCGGGATGGCGCCGGCATGCGCCGAAACGAAATCCATGAGGCCGAAGCTCAGCGACTGCACGCGCGGATGGGCCGCGATCTCGAAGGCGTTGTGTACCGCCAGGGGCGATTCGATCAGCACGTGCAGCGGCAGCGCGCCGGCATCGGCCGCGTCGAGCGCGGCAACAGCCTGCAACACATCGGCCACCGATTCGACCTTGGGCACCATCAGGTGGCTCAGGCGCGAGCCGGCGCGACCGGCGATGGTGACCACGTCGCCCGCAAAGGCGGGATGGTCGACCGGATGCACCCGCACGCCGACGCGCATGCCGGGCTTCGCGGCCAGCGCGAGCTCTGTGACGAGCGCGGCATGCTCGGCCTCGCCGCCCACGGGGGCTCCGTCCTCGCAGTCGAGGGTGACGTCGAACACGCAGGCGCCGAACTCCTCGGCCATCTCGGCCTGGAGCGCGAGGCTCTTCTTCATGCGCGCTTCCACGCCGCTGTAGTGGTCGCACACGGGCAGCGTCACCGCGCCGGCCTGTGCACCGAGCAGCACTTCAGCGGGGTGTGCCGTGCTCGTCATGCTTTTTTCTGCGCGACGATGAACATGCGCGGGAAGGCCAGCAGCCGCTTGCCGTCGGTGCGCACGGGATACGCCTCGTCGACGCGGCGCTGGTATTCGGCGAGGTAGCTCGCCTGCAGGTCGGGCGGCAGGCGATCGACGAAGGGCTTCAGGCCGGTGCCGCGCACCCATTCGACGATGGAGGCCGCATCGGCCATGCGGTGCTGGTAGATGGTGTGCCAGACATCGACGTTCGCGGCGCACGGCGCCAGCAGGTCGTAGTAGCCGCGCAGGTCGAGCAGCAGCGTGCGCAGCTTGTCCGCGTCGCCGATGCGCTCCGCCCAGGGAGCTTCGGCGGCGAGAGCGCGCATCAGCCGGTGCGTGGGCTCCTGCCGGTTGTCGGGCATCTGGATGGCGAGCACGCCACCCGGCGCCAGCGCGTCGAACAGGCGCGGGATCAGCTTCTCGTGATCGGGCACCCACTGCAGGGACGCGTTGGCATAAATGAGGTTGGGCGCTTCTTCAGCGGACTGCGGCGCCCAGGTCGCGATGTCGCTCTGCTCGAAGCGTGCCTGCGGCAGGCGCTCGCGCGCGCTGACCAGCATGGCTTCGGAGTTGTCGGTTCCGAGGGCTTGCGCCTTCGGGAACCGGTTGACCAGCAGCTCGGTGGAGTTGCCCGGGCCGCACCCGAGGTCGACCACGCGGGCCGCTTCGGTCAGCGGCACCCGCGCAAGGAGTTCCTGCGCGGGACGGGTGCGCTCGTCCTCGTAGCGACGGTAGAGCGCGGGGTTCCAGTCGAGCATGCTGGTCGGTGGGCTGGCTTACAGCAGGTGGGCGACGCCGGCCTGCTCGTCCTGCAGTTCCTTCAGCGTCTTGTTGATGCGTTCCTGGCTGAATGCATCGATCTCGAGGCCTTCGACGATCTTGTACTTGCCGTTCTCGGTGATGACCGGGAAGCCGAAGATCACGTCCTTCGGAATGCCGTACTGGCCGTCCGACGGGATGCCCATCGTGACCCACTTGCCGTTCGAGCCCAGGGCCCAGTCGCGCATGTGGTCGATGGCTGCGTTGGCGGCCGAGGCAGCCGACGACAGGCCGCGTGCCTCGATGATGGCCGCGCCGCGCTTGCCGACGGTGGGCAGGAAGGTGTCGGCGTTCCAGACCTGGTCGTTGATCAGGTCCTTGACGCTCTTGCCGCCGACGGTGGCGAAGCGGTAGTCGGCGTACATCGTGGGCGAGTGGTTGCCCCAGACGGTGAGCTTCTCGATGTCGCCCACTGCCGTGCCGGTCTTGGCGGCGATCTGGCTGGCGGCGCGGTTGTGGTCCAGGCGCAGCATGGCGGTGAAGTTCTCGCGCGGCAGGCTGGGCGCGCTCTTCATGGCGATGTAGGCGTTGGTGTTGGCGGGGTTGCCGACCACGAGCACCTTGACGTTGCGGCTGGCGACCTGGTCGAGCGCCTTGCCCTGTGCCGTGAAGATCTGTGCGTTGGCGGCCAGCAGGTCGGCGCGCTCCATGCCGGGGCCGCGGGGACGGGCACCGACCAGCAGGGCGTAGTCGGCATCCTTGAAGGCCACCAGCGGGTCGCCGGTGGGGATCACGCCGGCCAGCAGCGGGAAGGCGCAGTCTTCGAGCTCCATGATCACGCCCTTGAGCGCCTTCTGGGCCTTCTCGTCGGGGATCTCGAGCAGTTGCAGGATGACCGGCTGGTCTTTGCCGAGCATTTCACCGGAGGCGATACGGAACAGCAGGGCGTAACCGATTTGACCGGCGGCACCGGTGACGGCAACGCGGACGGGCTTTTTGCTCATGGGAAGACTCCAGAAGGTAATGAAACGGTGTCGGCGCTCTCGTGGGGCGCCAGGGGTTCTGCGGGATGAAACACCTTCCCGCAGCGCGAGACCGGCAGCATTTTAAGCCGATTCAATGAGCCTCGTCTTATGTCTTATATAAGATATCCTCTTGGGGTCCGCCAAGGCGCACCCCACCGCTGCCATGAACACGCCCACCCCATTCGACGAGCCCGCGACGCCGTCCTTCAGTCCGCTCTACCAGCAGATCAAGACCCTGATCCTGCAGAGCCTGCAGGCGGGCGAGTGGAAGCCGGGCGAGCCCATCCCGAGCGAGATGGACCTGGCCGTGCGCTACCGCGTGAGCCAGGGCACGGTGCGCAAGGCCATCGACGAACTCTCCGCCGAAAACCTGGTGGTGCGCCGCCAGGGCAAGGGCACCTTCGTCGCCACGCATGCCGAGCAGCATGTGCAGTACCGCTTCCTCAAGCTCGTACCCGACGAAGGCGACCCGAGCACCGAGGGCCCGGCGGTGCGCACCATCGTCGACTGCAAGCGCCTGCGCGCATCGGCCGACGTGGCTCGAGCGCTCGGCCTGCGCACGGCGGACGCCGTGCTGCAGGTGCGCCGCGTGCTCGCCTATGGCGGAGTACCCACCATCCTCGAAGACCTGTGGCTTCCCGGCGCGCCCTTCAAGGGCCTCACCGCCGAGCGGCTGCGCGCGTGGCCCGGCCCGATGTACGCGCTCTTCGAAACCGAGTTCGGCGTGCGCATGGTGCGCGCCGAGGAAAAGATCCGCGCCGTGCTGCCCGATGCCGAACAGGCAGCGCTGCTCGACGTGACGCTGCAGATGCCCCTGCTGAGCGTGGAACGCGTCGCGCACACCTACCATGACACGCCGATGGAACTGCGCCGCGGGCTCTATCGCACCGACACGCACCACTACAGGAACCAGCTGGGCTGACCCGATGCACACGAAGAAGGCAGAACACATCGGCTCCAGCACTCGCATGCAACGTGCGCGTTGCGCTACGAAGTCAATAGCATCCGACTGCAACGGTGCGCTGACTCGTGCGTGTCCGCAGCGCGATGGTGCATTGCAATAGAATTTTGCGTTGTTTGCACTTCCGCAGAAGAAACAAAAGCGTTCGCTCTCAGAACAAGCCAACAAGTCACAAAGCCACGAAAGCCATCCCCCAATGACAGAGCTTGCAACTCCCCCCCGGCCACCGCGTCGCGAATTCCGCAACATCAATGCATTCACCGATCTCACGACCTACCGGCTGCCGCCGGCGGGCATCGTGTCGATCCTGCACCGCGTCAGCGGTGTGCTGATGTTCCTGCTGCTGCCGTTCATCATCTGGATGTTCGACACCTCGCTGTCTTCCGACTATTCGTTCGCCCGCTTCAAGGCCGCCTTCAACAGCGGCCTTGGCTTTGTTCCGGGGTGGTTCTTCAAGCTCGTCGCGCTCGCGCTCATCTGGGCCTACCTGCACCACTTCATCGCCGGCCTGCGCCACCTCTGGATGGACGTGAGCCACTCCGCGGTGAACAAGGAGTTCGGCAACACCTCCGCCATCTTCACGCTGGGCGCGAGCATCATCCTCACGCTGGTGCTCGGCGCCAAGCTGTTCGGCCTGTACTGAGAAGGAGCCAACCATGTCTGTGAATTACGGCTCCAAGCGCGTCGTCGTCGGCGCCCACTACGGTCTGCGCGACTGGCTCAGCCAGCGCATCACCGGCTGCCTGATGGCGCTCTTCACGATCATCCTGCTCGCGCAGCTGATCTTCACCCGCGGCCCCATCGGCTACGACCTCTGGGCCGGCATCTTCGCCGCCCAGTGGATGAAGGTGCTGACCTTCTCCGTGATCGTCTCCCTGCTCTACCACGTGTGGGTCGGCATGCGCGACGTTTGGATGGACTACATCCAGCCCGTCGCCATCCGTCTCGTGCTGCAAGTTTTCACCATCGTCTGGCTTGTCGGTTGTGCGGGTTGGGCCATTCAAGTGCTTTGGAAGATCTGACCCACCATGACCTACACAAAAGAAAAAATCACCAAGCGCAAGTTCGACGTCGTGATCGTCGGTGCCGGCGGCTCCGGCATGCGCGCCTCGCTGCAACTCGCACGTGCCGGCCTCAACGTGGCCGTGCTCTCCAAGGTGTTCCCGACCCGTTCGCACACCGTCGCCGCACAGGGCGGCGTGGGCGCTTCGCTCGGCAACATGAGCGAGGACAACTGGCACTACCACTTCTACGACACGATCAAGGGCTCCGACTGGCTCGGTGACCAGGACGCGATCGAGTTCATGTGCCGCGAAGCACCGAAGGTCGTGTACGAGCTCGAGCACTTCGGCATGCCCTTCGACCGCAACCCCGACGGCACGATCTACCAGCGTCCGTTCGGCGGCCACACGGCCAACTACGGCGAGAAGCCCGTGCAGCGCGCCTGCGCCGCGGCCGACCGTACCGGCCACGCGATGCTGCACACGCTCTACCAGAAGAACGTCGAGGCACGCACCCAGTTCTTCGTCGAATGGATGGCGCTCGACCTCATCCGTGACGAAGAAGGCGACGTGGTCGGCGTGACCGCGCTCGAAATGGAAACCGGCGACCTGCACATCCTGCAGGCCAAGACCGTGCTGCTGGCCACCGGCGGCGCGGGCCGCATCTTCCAGGCCTCGACCAACGCCTTCATCAACACCGGCGACGGCCTCGGCATGGCAGCGCGCTCGGGCATTCCGCTGCAGGACATGGAGTTCTGGCAGTTCCACCCGACCGGCGTGGCCGGCGCGGGCGTGCTGCTGACCGAAGGCTGCCGCGGCGAAGGCGCGATCCTGCTGAACAGCAACGGCGAACGCTTCATGGAGCGCTATGCGCCCACGCTGAAGGACCTGGCGCCGCGCGACTTCGTCTCGCGCTCGATGGACCAGGAAATCAAGGAAGGCCGCGGCTGCGGTCCCAACAAGGACTACGTGCTGCTCAAGCTCGACCACCTTGGCGCGGACACCATCCACAAGCGCCTGCCATCGGTGTACGAGATCGGCGTCAACTTCGCCAACGTCGACATCACGAAGGAACCGATTCCCGTCGTGCCGACCATCCACTACCAGATGGGCGGCATCCCCACCAACATCCACGGCCAGGTCGTGGTGCAGAAGGGTGAAGACAACAGCGCCGTCGTGAACGGTCTCTACGCGGTGGGCGAATGCTCCTGCGTGAGCGTGCACGGCGCCAACCGCCTGGGCACGAACTCGCTGCTCGACCTGCTGGTGTTCGGCCGCGCGGCCGGCAACCACATCGTCGAGTTCAACGACAAGCTCAAGGAACACAAGCCCCTGCCCAACGATGCGGCCGACCGCACGCTGGAGCGCCTGAACCGTCTCGAAGCCACCACCGGCGGCGAGTACGCGCAGGACGTGGCCGGCGAGATCCGCGCCGTCATGCAGCAGCATGCGGCCGTGTTCCGCAAGCAGGCCTCGATGGACGAAGGCGTGGTCAAGATCGCCGCCGTGCGCGAGCGCGTCAAGGCCATCGGCCTGAAGGACAAGTCGAAGGTGTTCAACACCGCCCGCATCGAAGCGCTGGAAGTCGACAACCTGATCGAAGTGGCGCAGGCCACCATGGTTTCGGCCGCCGCCCGCAAGGAATGCCGCGGCGCCCACACGGTGGAAGACTACGAGCGCCCGGCGGACGACCCGGTCGCCCCGCTCGGCCGCGACGACGCCAACTGGATGAAGCACACGCTCTGGTACAGCGCCGACAACCGCCTCTCGTACAAGCCGGTCAAGCTGCAGCCGCTCACCGTGGCCTCGGTTCCGCCGAAGGTCCGCACGTTCTAACGCTCAGCTCAGTCAAAGCATTCACAAGGTCACTACGATGAAGCGCACATTCCAGATTTACCGCTACGACCCGGACAAGGACGCCAAGCCCTACATGCAGACGGTCGAGATCGAACTCGACGGCCACGAGCGCATGCTGCTCGACGCACTCATGAAGCTCAAGGCGCAAGACCCGACCCTGTCGTTCCGCCGCTCGTGCCGCGAAGGCGTCTGCGGCTCCGATGCGATGAACATCAACGGCAAGAACGGTCTGGCCTGCCTGACCAACATGAACACGCTCAAGGGCACCGTGGTGCTCAAGCCGCTGCCGGGCCTGCCCGTCATCCGCGACCTGATCGTGGACATGACCCAGTTCTTCAAGCAGTACAACTCGATCAAGCCGTACCTGCAGAACGACAGCGTGCCGCCCGAGAAGGAACGCCTGCAGTCGCCCGAAGAGCGCGAAGAGCTCAACGGCCTGTACGAGTGCATCCTGTGCGCGAGCTGCTCGACGAGCTGCCCCAGCTTCTGGTGGAACCCCGACAAGTTCGTGGGCCCCGCCGGCCTGCTGCAGGCCTACCGCTTCATCGCCGACAGCCGCGACGAAGCCACCGCCGAGCGCCTGGACAACCTGGAAGACCCGTACCGCCTCTTCCGCTGCCACACGATCATGAACTGCGTGGACGTGTGCCCCAAGAGCCTGAACCCGACCAAGGCCATCGGCAAGATCAAGGAATTGATGGTGCGCCGCGCCATCTAAGAGATTCCTGAGCTGCCTTCCCGAGACGCCACCATGCAACCCGCCACCGACTCCGCCGAGCTGCTCAGCGAACGTGCGCTGAGCAAGCTCAAATGGCGCTGCCGGCGCGGACTGCTCGAGAACGACCTGTTCATCGCCCGCTTCTTCGAGCGGCACGAATCCCGCATGACCGTGGGTCAGGCGGGAGCGATGGAGACATTGATGGACCTGTCGGACAACGATCTCCTCGACCTCCTTTTGCGCAGAAAGGAGCCCGAGCCCGAATGGGCCGGGGCCGAGGTGGTCGCATTGCTGCAGCTGATGCGCACCGACGGCGCGCAGCGTCCTGCAATTTCTCCTTCGTCCTGAATCCACCTCTGAAAGTAAACCGAAATGAAAGCATCCGATACCAAGGCCACGCTGTCGTTCAGCAACGGCGGCGACAGCGTCGAACTGCCGATCTACAAGGGCACCGTTGGCCCCGACGTGATCGATATCCGCAAGCTGTATGCGCAGACCGGCATGTTCACGTACGACCCGGGCTTCATGTCGACCGCCGCCTGCCAGTCGGCCATCACGTACATCGATGGCGACAAGGGCGAGCTGCTGTACCGCGGCTACCCCATCGAGCAACTCGCGACCAACTGCGACTTCCTCGAGACCTGCCACCTGCTGCTGTACGGTGAACTGCCGGACGCCGCCAAGAAGGCCAACTTCACCAAGCTCGTGACGAACCACACGATGGTGAACGAGCAGATGCAGTTCTTCCTGCGCGGCTTCCGCCGCGACGCGCACCCGATGGCCATCATGACCGGCCTGGTGGGCGCCCTGTCGGCCTTCTATCACGACAGCACGGACATCAACAATCCCGAGCACCGCGAGATCGCCGCGATCCGCCTGATCGCGAAGATGCCCACGCTCGTGGCCATGGCCTACAAGTACACGATCGGCCAGCCGTACATGTACCCGAAGAACGACCTGAGCTACGCCGGCAACTTCCTGCACATGATGTTCGCCACGCCGTGCGAGGAGTACAAGGTGAACCCGGTGCTCGAGCGCGCGCTCGACCGCATCTTCATCCTGCACGCAGACCACGAGCAGAACGCCTCGACCTCGACGGTGCGCCTGTGCGGCTCGTCGGGCACGAACCCCTTCGCGGCCATCGCGGCCGGCGTTGCATGCCTCTGGGGCCCCGCCCACGGCGGCGCCAACGAAGCAGCACTCAACATGCTGTACGACATCCAGAAGGAAGGCGGCGTCGAGAAGATCGGCGAGTTCATCAAGAAGGTCAAGGACAAGAACTCGAACGTCAAGCTGATGGGCTTCGGCCACCGCGTGTACAAGAACTACGACCCGCGCGCCAAGCTGATGCAGGAAACCTGCAACGAAGTGCTGACCGAGCTGGGCCTGGAAAACGACCCGCTGTTCAAGCTGGCCAAGGAACTGGAAAAGATCGCCCTGGAAGACGAGTACTTCGTGTCGCGCAAGCTGTACCCGAACGTCGACTTCTACTCGGGCATCGTGCAGCGCGCCATCGGCATCCCGGTGCCGCTGTTCACCGCGATCTTCGCGCTGGCCCGCACGGTCGGCTGGATCGCCCAGCTGAACGAAATGATCGGCGACCCTGAGTACAAGATCGGCCGCCCGCGCCAGCTGTTCGAAGGCTCGCCGAAGCGCGACGTGAAGCCGATCTCGGCTCGCTGATCTGCGACTGCGGCCCAGCCGTGAAAGAAGCTGCCTTCGGGCAGCTTTTTTTTGGCCTGTAAATTGCGGTCTCCTTCTTGTTGTTCGACGGAAAAGGAGAAAGCAGATGGCAGTTTCGAGCCCCGTAATCAGTTTGTCTTCAAGGGCGGCATGCATTGCCCTCGCCGCATCGGCGCTGTTCGGCTGCGCGAGCGATGCGAACCGATCCGCACCGCCTTCGGCGACACAAGGTGCGCAGCAGCAGGTGGCCGTGAAGGTCCTCATCATCAGCATGTTCAAGCCCGAGGCGCAGGTGTGGCTCGAGCCGCTGAAGCTGAACCGGGAGATCAAGGTGCCGGGCCTGTCCGCCGACGATCCGGCGGTGCGGTGCAATGCCGATTCGGTGTGCCAGGTCACCACCGGCATGGGCCACACCAATGCGGCGGCATCCATCGCGGCGCTGGTGTTCAGCGGCAAGTTCGATCTTTCGAAGACCTACTTCCTGGTTGCCGGCATTGCGGGCGTCGACCCCAATGTCTCGACCATCGGCTCGGCCACCTGGGCCCGGTACCTGGTCGACTTCGGCATCGCCCACGAGATCGACGCGCGCGAAATGCCTTCGACCTGGCGCTCCGGCTACTTCGGCATCGGCGCCAAGGATCCGGACTCCAAGCCCAAGTTCGAATACCGCACCGAGGTCTTCCGCCTCGACGAGAAGCTGCTGCAGAAGGCCCTGAAACTGTCGGCCGATGCGCCGCTGGCCGACAACGACAAGGCGCGCGCCTATCGCGCAAGGTATCCGCAGCCGACGGCCAAGGCCCGTCCTTCCGTCCTGCAATGCGACACCGCGGCCGGAGACACCTACTGGCACGGCAGGTACCTCGGCGAGACGGCCACGCGCTGGGTTTCGCTCGTGACCGACGGCCAGGGCAAGTACTGCACCACCCAGCAGGAGGACAACGCCACCTACGAGGCGTTGAAGCGGGGCGCAAGCGCCGGGCTGCTCGACCTGCGGCGCGTGGCCGTGCTGCGCACCGCGTCGAACTTCGACCGGCCCCATCCGGGGCAGACCGCCTACGCCTCGCTTTCGGCCGAGTCAGGCGGGTTCCCGATCTCCACCGCCAACCTCCTGATCGCGGGGCGGCCCCTGGTGGATGCGATCGTCGGCAACTGGCCCGCCTGGAGCGCGGGAGTGCCGGCGGACTGACCGGCCCGTTCCGGACTCAGCCCTTCACCACTTCACGCGCACGCCGACCGATCCGTTGATCGAGCTCTTCACCCTGGCGTTGCCGCCGCTCGCCCAGAGCTTGCCGACTTCGCCGTAGAGGCTGGTCGACGGGCCCAGCGCGAGCGTGAAGCCGCCCGCGAGCTCGGTGCTCGTGCCGCCCGTCGGCGCGGAGATGTCGGTGGTGGTCGCGCCGTTCACGAAGCGGGCGACGTCCGCGCCGCTCGATGTCCGGTAGACGTTGAAGCGGCCGTACGGCTGCAGCGTGCCGACGCCCGTCGCGATCTCGCCCTTGACCCGCACGCCCGCGCGGGCGATCCAGCCGCTGTCGGCCTGCGGCTGGACGACGGCGCCGACGATGGCGGAGTTGTTCAGGTCCATGTGCTGATGGATCAGCTGCAGCTGCGGCTCGATGCTCCAGCCGCTGCCGCCCAGCGCGAAGGACTGCCCCACTTCGATGGAGCCCAGCAGGCTGTTGCCCTTGCCGCTCGTGCCCGGACTCGCCAGGGGCTCGACCGTGTAGCGATGGCGGCCCGACTGCACCACCGCGTCGGCATAGAAGCCGCTGTCGCTGGTGTAGGTGCCGTACACGCCCAGGTACTGGCTGCGCAGGTCATTGCGGCCGACGCCCAGGTTCTGGATGCCGCTGGCAAAGCCCCTCACGCTGGCATCGCCGTCGAGCTGGCCGACGTAGACGCCCACGCGCCAGTTGGGCATGGCCAGCAGGTCGGTGCCGGCCTGGAAGCCGGTGAGACGGCCCTTGCTCGACGGCGATACCGCGCCGCCCTGCTGGATGTCGATGTCGGTGGAGAGCACGCGGGCCCAGGCACGGCGATCGGAGCCGGTCGGGGTGGTCGCTGTGCCCTTCACGTCGTCGTCGCCCACGCGCTTGCGCAGGTCACCCAGCATCGCGAGGTTGCCTTGGCGCAGCTGGCCGGGGAGCGCGGAATAGAGCGAGGCTTCGGCGCGGTAGGTGATCACGGGCGTGGAGGGCGTGGGAGCCGCGGGCGACACGGTGGTGCTCGAGCGCAGGTACCAGTTCTCGCCCGCACCGCTGGCATCGGCGGCGTACAGGCGGTACTCGTAGGCGCCGGCATCCACATGGCCGTTGGCCAGGCTGAACGCGTCCTTGGTGGTCTGGGCCGTCGTGGTCGCGCCGTTCTTCGCGGTGACCACCTCGATGCCGTTGCCGCTGGTGAGCGCGCCCAGGCCTCCGAGGTTGGTGATCTGCACCGTGGTCCTGCCGCTGGCGGAGGCGGTGGCGCCGTCGAGCACCAGACGGTCCGACGGGCCAGTGCCGTTGAGCACGGTGCCTAGCCTGAGCACGCCGTTGTTGCCGACGTAGGCGCCCGTCACCGTGAGCGTGGTGCCGGCGCTCGCGCCCACGAGCGAGACGGTGCCGCTGTTGGCCAGCGAAGCGACTGTCTGGCTGAAGCCCGCAAGGTCCAGCGTCGCGCCCGAGGTCACGCTGTGGGCGGAAGCCGCGCTGAGGGTGTTGGCGGCGCCCGCCTTGAGCGTGCCCTGCGCGACGTTGGTGGCGCCGGTGTAGTCGTTGGCGCCGGACAGCGTCAGCGTGCCCGTGCCCTCCTTCGTGATGAAGCCGCCGCCGCTTATCGCGCCGCTCAGGGTCGCGTTGAACGCACCGGTGTCGATGACCGGATCGGTGCTGCCCGTGAGCCGGATCGCGTTGGCGATCGTCAGCCCGTCCGCGCTGAAGCCCAGGGTGGTGTCGTCGTCCATCGACAGCGTGCCGGTGCCCAGCGCCTGGCTGTTGCCGAGGTTCAGGCGCCCCTGGCGCAGCGCGGTGCCGCCGCTGTAGGTGCTGGCGCCCGAGAGCGTCAGCGTGCCGGTGCCTTGCTTGACCAGCGAGCCGCCGGTGCCGGTCAGGCTGCCGCCGAAGGTCTGCGACGTGTTGTCGGTCAGGGTGAGGGAGTTGGCGCCGAGCGCCACCACGCTGCCCGCCACGCCCGACAGATGCGCCACCGACTGGCTGATGCCGGTCGACAGATCGAACACCGCGCTGGCGCCTGTCAGCGAGACACCCGTCGCCCCGGCCAGCGTGCCTGCGCCGGCCAGCTGCAGCGTGCCGTTGCCGACGATGGTCTCGCCCGTGTAGGTGTTCGCGCTCGTCAGCGTCAGGGTGCCGGCACCGGTCTTCGTCAGGCCGCCCGTACCGCTGATGCCGCTCGCCAGCGTCACGTTGTTGCCGTTGGTGTCGAAGGTGCCGCCGTTTGCGCCCAGCGCGTTCAACCGGCCGGAGATGTCCGTGGTGTTCGCCGCGGCCCATTGCAGGCCGCCGCCGTTCAGGGTGATGTTGCCGGTGCCGAGGTTGGCGCCGTTGCTGAAGTTGATCAGGCCGGCGTTGACGAGCGTGCCGCCCGAATAGGTGTTCGCGCCGGACAGGACGGTGATGCCGCTGCCGTTCTGCGCCACCGTGCCGGTGCCGGCGATGGCCGTGGCGAAGGTGTAGCTGGCGTCGGACTGGTTGAAATTGATCCTGCCCGCGTTGTTGATGCTGCCGGCCAGCCCGGTGACGACGCCGGAGGCCGTGCCGTTGGCCGTCGCGTTGCCGATGTTGAGCGTGCCGCCTCCGTTGATGGTGAAGGCGGCGCCTGTCAGGTTCAGCGTGCTGCCGCCACCGAGATTGAGCACGCCCGCACCACCCGCACCGCCGTCGCCGGAGCAGCCGCAGTTGCCGCCCGTGCCGCCCAGACCGCCGATGTAGAGCTGCGTGCCAACCGTGATGGTCGCGCCACCGGTGGCCGTGAGAGTTCCGCTGCCGCCTGTGCCGCCGTTGCCGCCGCGCGTGGAGCCGGCGCCCCCGGAACCCCCGCCGCCACCGGCGCCGCCGATCAGCAGCGTGTTGGTGACGTTCAGGGTCGTCGCGTTGAGATCGAGCACACCCGCGCCCCCGTCCCCTCCGCGGATGCCGCCCAGGTTGGCCCCGTCCCCGCCACCGGCGCCGCCCCCGATCCCGACGTATTCATAGGTTGGCAGGAGGCTGCTGCCACTGGCCGGGCTCGCGAGGGTCTGCGTCGGAGCGGGAACGAAGCCGGCGCCGCCATAGCCCCCCAGGTAGAAGTCCTGCCCGCCATTGCCGCCGCTGATGCTTCCGTTGCCGCCGTCACCGCCGCCCACGCCGCCGGTACCGACGAGGAGCACGTCGGCCGCGTGCGCAAACGGCGCGACGAGGCCCAACGACAGCGCCAGCACCGCACTGGCCGTAGCACGGCCCCCATCCACGGCAGCGCCCTTGACGGCGGACACCGCCAGTTCCGAGACAGCCTGCCAGACGCCCAGCCGCCGGTTCCACACGACCCTGAAAGTGCGATTCATCCTGTTGATCCCGTATTGTTTTGCTGCATTCGGCTGCATGGCCGCAGCCGCGTCTCGCGGAATACCGCTCGGCGGAGGTACTGCCCGCGATGGCAATACCTGCTTTCCGGAGACATGGAGGAGGCACTGTAAGATTTGCAACAGGACGATTCAATTACCCGAAAGAGTAGTCATGAACACCGACCCGATCCTTCTGCAGGAGATCGTTCGCCTCTACGAGGCCGAGCCCGATCTGCTGACGCTGCCTCCCCTCCTCTTCGAAGGCGTTGTCCGCCTGACGGACTCCGACGTGGTCGGCTGGACGGAGGTGCACCACCGCAGCGGCGAGCTGCGCGCATTGCTGTCGGTGGAAGACGACCCGGCCCGCCGCGCGACTGCTTTCCAGGCCTATGCGCGCCACGCGGGCAGCCACCCTTTCTGGCAGAAGGACCCGGCCTTCTACGGCGAGCGAGCGGTGCGCGAATCGGATGTCTTCACGGACGAGGAATTCATGGCGCTGCCCATGGCCCGCGAGGTGTTCCTGCCGTCGAACGCCCACCGCATCATGGGAGTGCTGATGCTGCACGGCGAGTACTCGCTGGACCTGAGCGCGCACCGCGTCGTCGGGCGCCCGGCCTACAGCGATGCGGAGCGCGACCGGCTCCAGGTCTACCGGGGGCACGTGCTGCGGGCCTACCGCCAGGCGCAGCAGCGCACCGTCGACAAGCTCCCCGCGGCCGACCGCCTGCGTTACGCCTTTCCGGAACTGACGCAGCGCCAGGTCGAGGTTGCCGTGTGGATTGCCCAGGGCAACTCGAACGAGGCCATCGCCACCGCCATGAGCGTCAGCCTGGACACCGTCAAGGCGCACCTGAAGGCGATCTTCAGCAAGATCGGCACCGACAGCCGGCTCGCCCTGGCCAAGCTGGTTCATACCGTGCCTCCGTTCTCGCAGATGCCGCCCTTGTGGAGGCTGCCGCTGGAAACCTGGAAGACGCATACAGGGCCCGGCACCGGCGAAGCGCTCGCCGCCGCGCGGTAGGCGGGCAGGCGCCCTCAACGACATCCCGTCGCCACCTGGCAACGATGCCATCGCGCATCGCGATGGATGCTGCCCAAAAACAAGGGGAAAATAGCGACCTCATCGCAAAACGCGATGACTCCCCGCAACCCCATGAGCACGTCCGAACGCAACTTCGCCCGCCGCATCGACCTCACGTCGCTGCAGTTGTTCGTGGCCGTCTGCGAACTGGGCAGCATCGGCCGCGCGGCGGAGCGCGAATTCATCGCGGCCTCGGCCATCAGCAAGCGGCTGTCGGATCTCGAGGCCACGCTCGGCACCACCCTGCTCTACCGCCACGCACGCGGCGTGGACCTCACGCCCGCCGGGGAAAGCCTGCTGCACCACGCGCGCTCGGTGCTCTACAGCCTCGAGAAGATGCAGGGCGAGCTCAGCGAATACGCCGACGGCGTGCGCGGCCACGTGCGGGTTCACGCCAACATCTCGGCGATCGTGCAGTTCCTGCCGGAAGACCTGGGCGTGTTCACGCGCGCCCACGAGGCCATCAAGATCGATCTCGAGGAACACCTGAGCAGCGAAGTGATCCGCGCGGTACAGGAAGGCGCGGCCGACCTCGGCGTGTGCCACGTGGCCGGCGGCGCGGGCGAACTGCAGAGCCTCTCGTACCGGCACGACCGGCTCGCGCTGATCGTGCCCACGGGGCACGCGCTGGCGGCGCAGGGCAGCATCGACTTCGTCGATTCGCTCGACTTCGACCACGTCGGCCTGCACACCAACAGCTCCATCTACGTCGCGATGCACGAGGCCGCGCTGGACGCGGGCCGCAGCATCAAGCTGCGCATCCACGTGACGGGCCTGGACGCCATGTGCCGCATGATCGAGAACGGCCTGGGCATCGGCGTGATGCCGCAGCGCGCCTTCGAGCTCATGCGCAACGGCATCGGCCACGGCCTCGCGAGCGTCGCGCTCAACGACGCATGGGCCGCGCGCGAGATCAGGCTGGTGGCGCGCGACTTCTCCACCCTGCCCGTGGCGGCGCGCTCGCTGGTGAATCACCTGCACGCGGCCGCGGATGCCGGCGAACAGCTCGCGGCCTAGGCCGCAACGACAGACAATTCCATTTCCCCACGAAAGACAGAGACCGACATGGCACGCACGCTCTACGACAAGATCTGGGACGAACACGTCGTCCACACCGAGGAAGACGGCACCGCGATCCTCTACATCGACCGCCACCTGGTGCACGAAGTGACCAGCCCGCAGGCATTCGAAGGCCTGCGCGAGGCCGGCCGCAAGCTGTGGCGCATCAGCTCGGTGGTGGCCACCGCCGACCACAACACGCCCACCACCGGCTGGGAGCGCGGCTACGAAGGCATCGCCGACCCGACCAGCAAGGAACAGGTCACCACGCTCGACCACAACATCGCCGAATTCGGCGCCGCCGCGTTCTTCCCCTTCCTGAGCAAGCGCCAGGGCATCGTGCACGTGATCGGCCCCGAGTCGGGCGCGACGCTGCCGGGCATGACGGTGGTCTGCGGCGACTCGCACACCTCCACGCACGGCGCGTTCGGCGCGCTCGCGCACGGCATCGGCACCAGCGAGGTCGAGCACGTGATGGCCACGCAGACGCTGCTGGGCAAGAAGGCGAAGAACATGCTCGTGAAGGTCGAGGGCAAGCTGCCGCTGGGCTGCACGGCCAAGGACATCGTGCTGGCCATCATCGGCAAGATCGGCACCGCCGGCGGCACGGGCTACACCATCGAGTTCGCGGGCTCGGCCATTCGCGACCTGAGCATGGAAGGCCGCATGACGGTCTGCAACATGGCCATCGAGGCCGGCGCGCGCGCCGGGCTGGTGGCGGTCGACGAGAAGACCATCAGCTACGTGAAGGGCCGCCCGCTCGCGCCCACCGGCGTGGAGTGGGACCAGGCCGTGACCTACTGGCGCACGCTGCAGTCCGATGCGGGCGCGAAGTTCGACGCCGTGGTCGAGCTCGACGCGACGCAGATCCAGCCGCAGGTGACCTGGGGCACCTCGCCCGAGATGGTGGTCGAGATCAACGGCCGCGTGCCCGATCCCGACAAGGAAAAGGACGCCAACAAGCGCGGCGCCATCGAGCGCGCGCTGGTCTACATGGGCCTGGAGCCCAACAAGGCCATGAACGACATCTTCATCGACAAGGTGTTCATCGGCTCGTGCACCAACAGCCGCATCGAGGACATGCGCGAAGCCGCCGCCGTGGTGAAGAAGCTCGGCCAGAAGGTCGCGAAGAACGTGAAGCTCGCGATGGTCGTGCCCGGCTCGGGCGTGGTGAAGGAACAGGCTGAGCGCGAAGGGCTCGACCAGATCTTCAAGGCCGCGGGCTTCGAATGGCGCGAGCCCGGCTGCTCGATGTGCCTGGCGATGAACGCCGACCGCCTGGAACCCGGCGAGCGCTGCGCATCGACCAGCAACCGCAACTTCGAAGGCCGCCAGGGCGCCGGTGGCCGCACCCACCTTGTGAGCCCGGCCATGGCCGCGGCCGCCGCGGTGCACGGCCATTTCGTCGACGTGCGCACCTTCGCCTGAACAGAAGAAAAGAGATCCCCATGAAGCAATTCACCGTGCACAAGGGCCTCGTGGCCCCGATGGACCGCGAGAACGTCGACACCGACGCGATCATCCCGAAGCAGTTTCTCAAGTCGATCAAGAAGACCGGCTTCGGCGTGAACCTGTTCGACGAGTGGCGCTACCTCGACCCGGGCCTGCCCGGCCAGGACCCGGCCAGCCGCAAGCCGAACCCCGACTTCGTGCTGAACCAGCCGCGCTACGCGGGTGCATCGATCCTGCTGGCGCGCCAGAACTTCGGCTGCGGCTCGTCGCGCGAGCATGCGCCGTGGGCGCTCGACCAGTACGGCTTCCGCGCGATCATCGCGCCGAGCTACGCCGACATCTTCTTCAACAACAGCTTCAAGAACGGCCTGCTGCCGATCGTGCTGCCCGCGGCGCAGGTGGCCCAGCTGTTCGACGAGACCTTCGCCTTCCCGGGCTACACGCTGACCATCGACCTGGAGCGCCAGGTGGTCGTGAAGCCCGACGGCCAGGAATTCGCGTTCGACGTGCAGGCCTTCCGCAAGTACTGCCTGCTCAACGGCCTGGACGACATCGGCCTCACGCTGCGCCACAAGGACAAGATCAAGGCCTTCGAGGCCGAGCGCCTGGCTCAGAAGCCGTGGCTCGCGCATACGATGATCTCCTGATCGATCGCGCGCATATCCGTTTTCAAGAAACCTCAGACCAACTTATGAAAATCGCAGTTCTCCCGGGTGACGGCATCGGCACCGAAATCGTGGCGGAAGCCGTCAAGGTGCTCGACGTGCTCGACCTGAAGTTCGAGACGGAATCGGCGCTGGTCGGCGGCGCGGCCTACGAGGCGCACGGCCATCCGCTGCCGGAATCCACGCTCAAGCTCGCCAAGGAAGCAGACGCGGTGCTCTTCGGCGCCGTCGGCGACTGGAAGTACGACAAGCTCGACCGCCCTCTGCGGCCCGAGCAGGCCATCCTGGGGCTGCGCAAGAACCTGGGCCTGTTCGCCAACTTCCGCCCCGCCATCTGCTACGAGGAGCTGGTGGGTGCCTCGAGCCTCAAGCCCGAGCTGATCGCGGGCCTGGACATCCTCATCATCCGCGAGCTGACCGGCGACATCTATTTCGGCCAGCCACGCGGCCGCCGCACCGCTGTCGACGGGCACTTCCCCGGTGCCGAAGAAGCGTTCGACACGATGCGCTACTCGCGCCCCGAGATCGAGCGCATCGCGCGCGTTGCCTTCGAGGCCGCCCGCAAGCGCAGCAAGCGCGTGACCAGCGTGGACAAGAACAATGTGCTGGAAACCTCGCAGCTGTGGAAAGACGTGATGCTCGACATCGCGAAGGAATATCCGGACGTCGAACTCGACCACATGCTGGTCGACAACGCGGCCATGCAGCTCGTGAAGGCACCAAAGAAGTTCGACGTGGTGGTCACCGGCAACATGTTCGGCGACATCCTCTCGGACGAGGCCGCGATGCTCACCGGTTCCATCGGCATGCTGCCCTCGGCATCGCTCAATTCGAGCAACCAGGGCCTGTACGAGCCCAGCCACGGCAGTGCTCCCGACATTGCCGGCAAAGGGGTTGCCAATCCTTTGGCTACAATCCTGTCCGCTGCCATGATGCTCCGTTTCTCACTCAACCAGCCCGAAGCTGCCGACCGTATCGAGTCGGCGGTCAAGGACGTGCTCGCCTCCGGGCTGCGCACGGGCGATATCTGGTCTGAAGGTACCAAGCGCGTCGGCACCCGCGAGATGGGCGACGCGGTCGTTGCAGCAATCACCAAAAAGACGATTACCGGCTAACCGCAGCCCGCTTCGTCACGCCCCTCCCCGGCTCGACGAGTCGGGCGCAAAAAAGACAACTTTTCTTTTTTTCATAAGGGCAAACTGAAATGGCGAACGCATCTCAACCTCTGGTCGGCCTCGTTGGCTGGCGCGGCATGGTCGGCTCGGTCCTGATGGACCGCATGCAGGCCGAAGGCGACTTCGGTCTCATCGAGCCGGTCTTCTTCTCGACCTCCAACGCCGGCGGCAAGGCCCCGGCGATGGCCAAGAACGAAACCGCGCTGAAGGATGCGAACGACATCGAGGCGCTGAAGAAGTGCGACATCGTCATCACCTGCCAGGGCGGCGACTACACCAGCGAGGTGTTCCCCAAGCTGCGCGCCGCCGGCTGGAACGGCCACTGGATCGACGCCGCGTCCACCCTGCGCATGAAGGACGACGCGATCATCGTGCTCGACCCCGTCAACCTGCCGGTGATCGAGAACGCGCTCGCCAAGGGCGGCAAGAACTGGATCGGCGGCAACTGCACCGTGAGCTGCATGCTCATGGGCGTCGGCGCCCTCTACAAGGCGGGCCTGGTCGAGTGGATGACCAGCATGACCTACCAGGCTGCCTCGGGCGGCGGCGCGCAGCACATGCGCGAGCTGCTGACCCAGTTCGGCACCCTCAACGCCGAAGTGCGTGCCCTGCTGGACGACCCGAAGTCGGCCATCCTCGAGATCGACCGCAAGGTGCTGCACAAGCAGCAGACCCTCAGCGCCGCCGAGACGGCCAACTTCGGCGCACCGCTGGGCGGTTCGCTGATCCCCTGGATCGACAAGGACCTGGGCGACGGCATGTCCAAGGAAGAGTGGAAGGGCGGCGCCGAGACCAACAAGATCCTCGGCCAGGGCGCGGGCTTCGGCACCGCCGCCACGCCGGTCGACGGCTTCTGCGTGCGCATCGGCGCGATGCGCTGCCACAGCCAGGCCCTGACCTTCAAGCTCAAGAAGGACGTGCCGGTGGCCGACATCGAGGCGATGATCGCCGCCGACAACCCCTGGGCCAAGGTCGTGCCGAACACGCGCGAAGCCACGGTGAAGGACCTGACCCCGGTGGCCGTCACGGGCACCATGGACATCCCGGTCGGTCGCATCCGCAAGCTGGCGATGGGGCCGGAGTACGTGGGCGCCTTCACCATCGGCGACCAGCTGCTGTGGGGTGCCGCGGAACCGCTGCGCCGCATGCTGCGCATCCTGCTCGAAGCCTGATGCGGGTTGCTCAGGCCCTTTTGAAACACGAATTGTTGCCATCTGGCAACAGAAGATGTGTGCGTAAGTATGCGCGCACTGGGTAGAACAAGCGCATTGCCTTGTCAGTGCCCAGTGATGATGCTAACGTCCTCTTACAAATTCCGGGCCTGAGCCGCCCCCTATCAGCATGACAAGACATCTGTTGCCTGCGGCCAGCCCATCGGCCGCTCGCCCGCCTCTTCCGTCGAACGGTTGGCGCCTTTCCATTCTCGGCGCGGCGGCAGCCGTGGCCCTGGGCCTCGCGAGCACCGATGCCAGCGCCTTCACGCTGGGCCAGCTGAAGGTGCAGTCGGCCCTTGGCGAACCCTTGCGGGCCGAGATCGATGTGACCGAGATGGCCGCCAACGAAGCGGAAGGCCTGAAGATCAACATCGCCACGGCCGAGGCTTTCAGGAACGCGGGGGTCCCGTACAACTCGGCGCTCAGCGACGTCAAGGCGACGCTGCAGCGCCGCGCCGGCGGCCAGTACGTGGTGCGCCTGAGCGGCAACCGCCCGATGAACGATCCGTTCATCGACCTGCTGCTCGAAGCCAACGGCGCCTCCGGCCGCATCGTGCGCGACTACACGGTGCTGCTCGATCCGCCGGCCACGCGCCAGGCGGCCACCAGCACGCCGGCCGCCCCCATTTCCCCCCAGATCGCGACTCCGGTCGAACGCACGGCCCCCGCGGCCCGCGCTCGCCGCGAACGCGCCCCCGTGGTGGCCGCGCCTGCGGCTGCAGCCCCGGCACCTTCCCCGGCACCCGCAGCTGCGGCACCCGCCCCTGTCACCGCTGCAGCCCCCGCTCGCAGTGCTGGCGGCGGCGAACAGGTCACCGTGCAGCGCGGTGATACCGCCGGCAAGATCGCGGCCACCTACAAGCCGGCCGACGTGTCGCTCGACCAGATGCTGGTCGCGCTGCTCATGGCCAACCCCGACGCCTTCGTCGGCGGCAACGTCAACCGCATGCGTGCCGGTGCGGTGCTCGATCTGCCGAGTTCCGCCGAGGCATCCGCCGTTCCGCCGGCCGAAGCCCGCCGCACGATCACCGCGCAAAGCCGCGACTTCGGCTCTTACCGCCAGCGTCTGGCCGACAACGCTCCGACCTCGAACGTCGCAGCCGCGGGCCGCAAGGCCTCGGGCAAGCTGCAGGCCAACGTCGAGGACCGCAATGCCGCGGCCAGCTCGCCCGACAAGCTCACGATCTCCCAAGGCAATGCGGCCACCCGCGCCGCCGACGAGAAGGTCGCGCAGAACCGCCAGGCGCAGGACAGCAGCAACCGCGTCGCGGAACTGTCGAAGAACATCAGCGAGCTGAACAAGCTCAAGACGGCAACGGGCACCGGCTCTTCCGCGGCCGCACCCGCCGCTGCACCGGCTCCGGCAACGCCGGGCATCCCGGTTCCGGCCCCCAACACCAGCGCGACGGTCGCGCCTCCGGCCGCGAGCCCCGCACCGGCTCCCGCGCCTGCGGCAGCTGCTCCGGTCGCCGCAACAGCACCCGCTGCTGCAGCGGCTCCCGCCGCTCCGGCCGCAGCCGCGCCCAGCACCCCGCCGACACCCGAAGCCACCCAGGCAGCTCCCGCTGCCGCGGCTACCCCTGCAGCCGATGCGCAAGCCGCGCCTGCCGGCACGCCGCCGGTGGCTGCCGACGCCACTGCTGCTCCCGCCGCCGCGGCAGCTAGTGCCGCAGCTGCTGCCGCGCCGAAGCCCGCCGTGAAGAAGGCTGCTCCGCCGCCCCCGCCGCCGGAGCCCACCTTCCTCGAAGAGCTGATGGACAACCCGCTGATGCTGGCGGGTGCCGCGCTGATCGCGCTGCTGGTCGGCTTCCTGCTGTACCGCGTGCTGGGTCGCCGTCGCGAGGAAATGAGCGAAAGCGTGTTCCTCGAAAGCCGCATCCCGAAGGATTCGTTCTTCGGCGCCAGCGGTGGCGAATCGGTGGACACCAAGCACCGCGGCGACTCCACCGTCTCGTCGCTGTCGTACTCGCCGAGCCAGCTCGACGCCGGCGATGTCGATCCGGTCGCCGAGGCCGACGTGTACCTGGCCTACGGCCGCGACCTGCAGGCAGAGGAAATCCTGCGCGAGGCGCTGCGCCTGAACCCCGATCGCACCGCCATCCACCTCAAGCTGCTCGAGATCCACGCCAAGCGCCGCGACGTGCGTGCCTACGAAAGCCTCGCCACCGAAGTGCACAAGCTGACCGGCGGCCTGGGTTCCGACTGGAATCGCGTGGTCGACATGGGCAAGGACCTCGATCCGGGCAACCCGCTGTACGAATCGGGCTCGCCCCGCAGCGGCGGTAGCGGTGGCGCCAGCGCCGCCGAAACGGCTGCCTTCGCCGGAGCCCTGGCGGCGGCGGCCAAGCCGGCAACGCCTGCTCCGGTGGTGGCGCCTCCGGTGGCCGTGGCACCGCCCGCCTTCGTGCCCTCGGTCGCACCGCTGGACTTCGACCTCGACCTGACCACCCCGCCGGCGCCCGCCCCGGCACCGGCTCCTGCCCCGCAGCACGCGCCTGTCGGCGCCAGCCTGCCGAAGTCGGCCTACGCGCCTGCTCCGACGACGGCACGCCCGGCCGCGCCGCTGTCGAACGGCCACGCCCATGCGACGCCCGTCGACCTCGAGAACGACTTCGACACCGCCCCCGGCGCCCTGTCGGCCGACACGCTCCCCGGCTCGCTGAGCCTGAGCGATCCGGAGCACAACACCCGCCCCGCCATGCTGCGCAACGCGCTGCCGGCCGACTCGGGCTTCATCGAGTTCGACATGAGCGCACTGGCCGGCCTGCCGGCAGCCCGTCCGGCCGAAACCGCCAAGCCGGCGGCAACGGCTGCCGCGCAGAACGACGAAGGCGACGACAGCCCGCACGCCGTCAAGCTCTCGCTGGCCCGCGAACTGCAGGCCATCGGCGACGTCGAAGGCGCCCGCTCGCTGGTCGAGGAAGTCGAGGCCGAAAGCGCCGGCGATCTCAAGTCGCAAGCCCGTCAACTCCTTGCGGAACTGCGCTGAGCGAGCGTTGCCGCTTTTCCCGGGCTTTCTGAATTCGTGAGGCTGGCGCTAGGCATCCGGTACAACGGCCAGGCGTACGACGGCTGGCAGAGCCAGCCCTCCGGCCGCACGGTTCAGGACAAGCTCGAGGCGGCCCTCTCGAAGTTCGCCGACCAGCCCATCCGCACGCTGTGCGCCGGCCGCACCGACGCAGGCGTGCATGCGCTGATGCAGGTGGTGCACTTCGACACCGCCGTCAAGCGCGAGCCCTTCTCCTGGATGCGCGGCACCAACCGCTTCCTGCCCGATGACATCGCGGTGCAGTGGGCGCACCCGGTGCCCGACGAATTCCACTGCCGCGCCAGCGCCCTGGCGCGTCGCTACGTCTACGTGCTCTCGCAGTCGCCCGTGCGGCCCAGCCTCGATTCGGGCAGGGTCGGCTGGTCGATGCACCCGCTCGACGGCGATGCGATGCGCGCGGCGGCCGCGCTGCTCATCGGCCAGCACGACTTCAGCTCGTTCCGCGCCTCTGCCTGCCAGGCGCGCTCGCCGGTCAAGGACCTGCGTCGCATCGAGATCACGCGCGTGGGCGGCGGCGAGCGCTGCCGCTGGCATTTCGAATTCGAGGCCGACGCCTTCCTGCACCACATGATCCGCAACCTGATGGGCTGCCTCGTGCGCATCGGTCGCGGCGACGAGCGGCCCGAATGGATCTCCGAAGTGCTCGAGGCGCGTAGCCGCAAGATTGCCGCGCCCACCTTCTCCGCCGACGGCCTGTATTTCATGGGCCCGTTGTACGACGCCAAGTGGGGTCTGCCGGACGAAGCCACGCTGCAGGCCGGCGGGGCTCCGTATGATGGCCCGCCATGAGCGCGCCTCCCCTGCCCCGCACCCGCATCAAGATCTGCGGCCTGACCCGTGAAGCCGATGTCGACGCGGCAATCGAAGCCGGTGCCGACGCGATCGGCTTCGTCCTGTATCCGAAGAGTCCCCGCGCCGTGACTGTCGAACGCGCGGCCGAACTCGCATCGCGCCTGCCGCCGTTCATAACGCCGGTCCTGCTGTTCGTGAACGAGGACGCTCCTAAAGTCATAGCATCGCTCGCCCAGGTGAAGGGCTCCATCGCGCAGTTCCACGGCGAAGAGACACCACAGCAGTGCGAGGAAGCCACCGGCCCAGGCCGCTTCCGCTACATGCGCGCCGCCCGCATTCCGCTGGGGGATGCCGGGGCGGGCTTCGACCTCGTAAAATACGCGTCCGATTACTCCCACGCCCAGGCCATCCTGCTCGACGCGCATGTCGAAGGTTATGGCGGTGGCGGCAAGGCATTCGATTGGTCACTTCTTCCACCCGCCGTCGACGCTCACCTCGTCTTGAGTGGTGGGCTCACACCTGCAAACGTGGGCGATGGCATTCGCATCCTGCGGAAGCGCTGCAAGACGCTGTCCGTTGATGTGAGCTCGGGCGTCGAAATCGACGGTCCCGGGAACAAGGGCCTCAAGGACGCCGGAAAGATCCGGCAATTCGTCGCAGCAGTCAGGGCTGCCGACGCGTCCTTCTCCAGTTAGCCGCCGCAGCCGATCGTTTGTCGGGCTGCGGCCCACCGATCGAGAACCATGCAAAGCCAATTCCAGGACTACCAGCAACCCGACGCCACCGGCCACTTCGGCAACTACGGCGGCACCTTCGCGAGCGAGACGCTCACCCACGCGATCAACGAACTGCGCGATGCGTATGCGAAGTTCAAGGACGATCCGGCGTTCCTCGCGGAATTCCACTACGAGCTCAAGCACTTCGTCGGCCGCCCCTCGCCGATCTATCACGCGGCGCGCACCAGCCGCGAAATGGGCGGCGCGCAGATCTACCTGAAGCGCGAAGACCTGAACCACACCGGCGCCCACAAGATCAACAACGTGATCGGCCAGGCGATGCTCGCGCGGCGCATGGGCAAGCCCCGCGTCATCGCCGAGACCGGCGCCGGCCAGCACGGCGTGGCCACCGCCACCATCTGCGCACGCTACGGCCTCGAATGCGTGGTCTACATGGGCAGCCAGGACGTGAAGCGCCAGAGCCCCAACGTCTATCGAATGAACCTGCTCGGCGCGACCGTGGTGCCCGTCGAGTCCGGCAGCAAGACGCTGAAGGACGCGCTCAACGAAGCGATGCGCGACTGGGTCACGAACGTCGAGAACACCTTCTACATCATCGGCACCGTCGCCGGCCCGCACCCCTACCCGACGATGGTGCGCGACTTCCAGAGCGTGATCGGCACCGAGTGCATCGAGCAGATGCCGGCCATGCTCGCGGCCGACGGCATCACAGGCGAAGCCGAGGGCAAGCAGCCCGACGTGGTGATCGCCTGCGTGGGCGGCGGCAGCAACGCCATGGGCATCTTCCATCCCTACATCCCGTTCGCGGGCACGCGCCTGATCGGCGTCGAGGCGGCAGGCGAAGGGCTCGACAGCGGCAAGCACTCGGCTTCCATCCTGCGCGGCAGCCCCGGCGTGCTGCACGGCAACCGCACCTACCTGCTGCAGAACGAGGACGGCCAGATCACCGAGACCCACAGCATCAGCGCGGGCCTCGACTACCCCGGCGTGGGCCCCGAGCACGCGTACCTGGCCGACATCGGCCGCGCCGAGTACGTCGGCATCACCGACACCGAGGCGCTGGACGCCTTCCACTACCTGTGCCGCACGGAGGGCATCATTCCCGCGCTCGAATCCAGCCACGCCGTGGCCCACGCGCTGAAGCTCGCGAAGACCATGCGCCCCGACCAGTCGATCCTGGTGAACCTCTCGGGCCGCGGCGACAAGGACATCGGCACCGTCGCCGACCTGTCGGGCGTCGATTTCTACGACCGCCCCTCGATGCGCGGACTGAGCGTGAAGGGAGGCAAGTGATGAGCCGCATTGCAGCCACCTTCGAGGCCCTGAAGAAAGACGGCCGCCGGGCCCTCATTCCGTACGTGACCGCGGGCTTCCCCTTCGCCGACATCACGCCCGAGCTGATGCACGGCATGGTCGAGGCCGGCGCCGACGTGATCGAACTGGGCGTGCCTTTTTCCGACCCCATGGCCGACGGCCCCGTGATCCAGAAGGCCGGCGAAGCCGCGCTGGCGCTGGGCGTGGGCATGAAGCAGGTGCTCGCCATCGTCGCGGCCTTCCGCAAGACGGACACGACCACGCCGGTGGTGCTGATGGGCTATGCCAACCCGGTCGAGCGCTACGACCTCGTGCACGGCAAGAAGTCCTTCATCCGCGACGCGGCCGCGGCCGGCGTCGACGGCCTGCTGGTGGTCGACTACCCGCCGGAAGAGTGCGAGGACTTCGCCGCCGAACTCAAGGCCGCCGGCATCGACCTGATCTTCCTGCTGGCCCCCACCAGCACCGACGAGCGCATGGCGCAGGTCGCGCGCATCGCCAGCGGCTATGTCTACTACGTGTCGCTCAAGGGCGTGACGGGCGCCGGCCACCTCGACACCGAGGCCGTCGGCCGGATGATCCCGCGCATCCGCGAGCACGTGAGCATTCCGGTCGGTGTGGGCTTCGGCATCCGCGACGCGCGCACCGCACAGGCGGTCGGCTCGACCGCCGATGCGGTCGTCATCGGCACCAAGATCATTCAACTCATCGAAGACCAGCCCCGCGAAAAAGTCGTGCCGGCGGTGCACGAATTCCTCGCGGGCATCCGCGAGGCGCTCGACGCCCTGCCCGCCGCGACGGCCAAGAACGCGGCTGGTCGATAATCACCGCCAACACAAGGAGCCCCCATGAGCTGGCTTGAAAAACTGCTACCCGCCAAGATCGCCCAAACCGACCCGTCCGAGCGCCGCCAGGTGCCCGAGGGCCTGTGGATCAAGTGCCCCGCCTGCGAGACCGTTCTGTACAAGACCGACCTCGAGCACAACCAGAACGTCTGCCCCAGCTGCAGCCACCACCACCGCATCGGCGCCCGCGCGCGGCTCGATGCGTTCCTCGACGCCGAGGGCCGCTACGAAGTCGGCCAGGAAGTGCTGCCGGTCGACGCCCTGAAGTTCAAGGACAGCCGCAAGTACCCCGAGCGCCTGAAGGAAGCACTGGAAAACACCGGCGAGACCGACGCGCTGGTCGTCATGGGCGGCTCGGTGCACAGCATCAGCGTGGTCGTGGCCTGCTTCGAGTTCGAGTTCATGGGCGGCTCCATGGGCAGTGTGGTCGGCGAGCGCTTCGTGCGCGGCGTGGAGACCGCCATCGAGCAGAAGGTGCCGTTCATCTGCTTCACCGCCACCGGCGGCGCGCGCATGCAGGAAGGCCTGCTCTCGCTGATGCAGATGGCCAAGACCAATGCCGCGCTCACGCGCCTGGCGAAGAAGGGCCTGCCCTACATCAGCGTGCTGACCGACCCGACCATGGGCGGCGTGTCGGCCGGCTTCGCCTTCGTGGGCGACGTGGTGATCGCCGAGCCCAAGGCGCTGATCGGCTTCGCCGGCCCGCGCGTGATCGAATCGACCGTGCGCGTGACGCTGCCCGAAGGCTTCCAGCGCGCCGAGTTCCTGCAGACCAAGGGCGCCATCGACTTCATCAGCGACCGCCGCGAACTGCGCAAGACGATCGCCAACACGCTGGCGATGCTGCTGCGCCAGCCGGCCGATGCGGTGAGCTGAAGAACGAACGGCAATCAAGGCAAAAAAAGGCCCGGGTGCGATGCATCCGGGCCCTTTTGTTTGGGTTTGGGGTTCAGGAACTCAGAAGGTCAGCTGATACGCAAACACCAGCAGGTTGCCCAGCACGATCGCGATCACCTGCAGCACCACGATGGCAGCGAGCGGCGACAGGTCGACCCCGCCGATCAGCGGAATGAAGCGGCGGAACGGCCGCACCAGCGGCTCGGCCAGGCGGGAGATCAGGTCGAGCAGCATCGGCGACGCGCCCGGAATCCACGACAGCACCGCATAGACCACCAGCAGCGCGGTCAGCCCCGAGATGGCCAGCTGCATCAGCCCCACCAGCGACACCAGCGGCAGGGTCGCGATGCGCCCCAGGTTGCCGACCAGCAGCCACAGCAGCAGGAACTTCAGCATCACCAGCAGCCATGCCGCGATCAGGCTGGCCAGGTCCCAGCGCTTCACCGCGGGCACGATGCGCCGCAGCGGCAGCACGATCCAGTCGGTAATGGCGAACACGAAGCGCCCGAGCGGGTTGCCGAAGGGCACTCGGTGGTACTGCATGTACAGGCGCAGCAGGCAGGCGCCGCCGAGCAGACCGACGATCACGTCGAGAAGGAACGAGGGAATCTGGTAGAGCATGAGGCGCGGCCGTGAGGGGAATGCGATGATAGCCACGCAAGGCTTTTCGATGACGACACAACCCCTTTTGCATTCACTGCCATTGTTCCCGCTCGGTACGGTGCTCTTTCCCGGCGGCCTTCTTCCATTGCGCATCTTCGAGGTTCGCTATCTCGACATGATCGGCAAGTGCCGCAAGGCCGACGCCCCCTTCGGCGTGGTGAGCCTCACCAGCGGCAGCGAAGTTCGCAAGGCCGGCGCCGACGCCGAGAGCTTCGCCGCCATCGGCACGCTGGCCACGATCCGCGAGTTCGAGTCGCCGCAAAGCGGCCTGCTGCAGATCGAGTGCATCGGCACGCAGCGTTTTCGCGTTCGCAGCAACGAGCTGCAGAAACACGGCCTCTGGGTCGCCGAGGTCGAGGCCGTGAACGACGACGTCGCGCTCGAGATTCCCGACGACCTGCGGCACACGTCCACCGCGTTGCAGCGCCTGGTCGGCACCCTCGAGGAGCGGCGCCGCGCGCAAGGCGGATCGGTGCGGCTGCCCATTGCCGAGCCCTACCGCTTCGACGATTGCGGCTGGGTGGCCAACCGCTGGTGCGAACTGGTGCCGATGCAGCTCGAGCTGCGGCAGCGCCTGATGGAGCTCGACAGCCCGCTGATGCGACTGGAGCTGGTCAGCGATCTGCTCGCACGCACCGGCATCACTGAATAGATCGCTATCCTTTTTGTAGCTCATCCCGCAGGATTGACGGGCGCTGGGGGCGGGTTTTATTCGAAGCCGATCGGCTAAAATGCCAGCCCCGCGCACGCTCCCGGTTGCGCGCCACCCGCCTCCCATGTCCGATCAAAAGAACTCCCCGCCTCCCCCGCCCCCCGTCGACGAAAACCAGCTCATCGCCGAACGTCGCGAAAAACTCAAGCTGCTGCGCACGGCACAGGCCGAGGGCAAGGGCGTTGCGTTCCCCAACGATTTCAAGCCGGGCCACCGCGCCGCCGCACTCGTCGAGGCGCACAGCGCCACCGAGTCCGAAGCGCTCGAAGCGCAGGCTGTCGAAGTCAGCGTGGCCGGCCGCATGATGCTCAAGCGCGTGATGGGCAAGGCCAGCTTCGCCACCCTGCAGGACGCCACCAGCCGCATCCAGCTCTACGTGACGCGCGACGCTGTCGGCGAGGAAACGTATGCGGAGTTCAAGCGCTGGGACCTGGGCGACATCCTCGGTGCGGAAGGCACGCTGATGAAGACCAAGACCGGCGAGCTGTCGGTCAAGGTCACGAAGCTGCGCCTGCTCACCAAGAGCCTGCGTCCGCTGCCCGACAAGTTCCACGGCATGGCCGACCAGGAGCAGAAGTACCGCCAGCGCTATGTCGACCTGATCACCGACGAGACGGCGCGCGTGCGCTTCACCGCACGCAGCAAGGCCGTGAGCGCCCTGCGCGAGTTCATGGTGGGCAACGGCTTCCTCGAAGTCGAGACGCCCATGCTCCACCCGATTCCGGGCGGCGCGAACGCCAAGCCCTTCAAGACGCACCACAACGCGCTCGACCAGGAGATGTTCCTGCGCATCGCGCCCGAGCTGTACCTCAAGCGCCTGATCGTCGGCGGCTTCGAGCGCGTGTTCGAGATCAACCGGAGCTATCGCAACGAGGGCATCTCGGTGCGGCACAACCCCGAGTTCACGATGATGGAGTTCTACGCGGCCTACTGGAACTACCGCGACCTGATGGATTTCACCGAGACGCTGATCCGCACCATCGCCGACAAGGCCGTGGGCACGCAGCAGCTCACCTACCAGGGCAAGCCGGTCGACCTGACGCAGCCGTTCGAGCGCCTGACGATCCGCGAAGCGATCCTGAAGTACACCGACGCGGGCGACGGTGTCGACGACGGCGCCTGGCTCATCAACGCCCTGCGCAAGATCGGCCTGAGCGAAGAGAAGGACAAGCTCTCGCAGCGCAGCCTCGCCAGCCTGCAGGTGATGTACTTCGAGGAAACCGTCGAAGAGAAGCTCTGGCAGCCGACCTTCATCATGGAGCACCCGACCGAGATCTCGCCGCTGGCGCGCGCCAACGACGAGCGCCCCGAGGTCACCGAGCGCTTCGAGCTGTACATCACCGGCCGCGAGTTCGGCAACGGCTTCAGCGAGCTGAACGACGCCGAGGACCAGGCCGCGCGCTTCAACGCGCAGGTGGCCGCCAAGGACAGCGGCGACGACGAGGCCATGTACTACGACCACGACTTCGTGCGCGCCCTCGAATACGGCATGCCGCCCACCGGCGGCTGCGGCATCGGCATCGACCGGCTGATGATGCTGCTGACCGATTCGCCGAGCATCCGCGACGTGATCCTGTTCCCGGCGCTGCGCAGGGAATCTTGATCGTGAAGGCACCGTCGTCGTTGCCGACGATCGGCATCGACTTCGGCACCTCCAACTCCGCCGTCGCCTGCCGGGTCGACGGCGAAGCACGCCTGCTGCCCATCGAGGGCACGGCCACCACCCTGCCCACCGCGATCTTCTTCAACGCCGAAGACCGCACGACGCACTTCGGCCGCGACGCCATCGGCCAGTACCTCTCGGGCACCGAGGGCCGGCTGATGCGCTCGCTCAAGAGCCTGCTCGGCAGCGCGCTGATGCAGGAGAAAACGGCCATCCACGATGGCCTCGTGAGCTTCGAGGACATCATCGCACGCTTCCTGCGCGAGCTGGCCGTGCGCGCCAGCCGCGAGCTGGGCCAGACGCCCGAACGCGTGGTGATTGGCCGCCCGGTGCATTTCGTGGACGACGACCCCAAGCGCGACGAGCGTGCCGAAGAAAGCCTGCGCGTCGCAGCGCGCGCCGCGGGCTTTCGCGAGATTGCCTTCCAGCTCGAACCCATCGCGGCCGCCTTCGACTACGAACAGCGCGTTGCCAAGGAGTCGATCGTGCTCATCGTCGACATCGGCGGCGGCACCTCCGACTTCACCGTCGTGCGCGTCGGCCCCGAGCGTGTCGCGCGAGAGGATCGCAGCGACGACGTGCTGGCCACCAGCGGCGTGCACATTGGCGGTACCGACTTCGACCAGCGCCTGAACCTCGAGCGCGTGATGCCGCAATTCGGCTTCCGCCACCACGGCCCGCAGGGGCGCGAGGTACCCAGCAAGGTGTTCTTCGAACTGTCTTCGTGGCACCTGATCAACTGGCTCTACGCCGCCAAGGCGGTGCGGCAGGCGAAGGATCTGCGCACCAGCTACAGCGACACGCGGCTGCACGACCGGCTGATGGCCGTGCTCGAGGAACGCCACGGCCACCGTATCGCGAGCGCGGTAGAAACGGCCAAGATCGACGTCTCCCTGAGCGACGCGCCGACGGCCATCGACCTCGGATGTGCCGAGCGCGGCCTGACGGTTTCGCTCTCACCCGCCGACATGGCAGAGCAGCTGGCCTCCCCGCTGGAAAACGTGATCGCATGCGCGCACGCCTGCGTCAAGCGCGCGGGCCTGCGCAGCGGCGACCTCGACGCGATCTACCTCACCGGCGGTTCTTCCGCACTGCGGCCGTTCCAGCACGCATTGCGCAGGAGCTTCGCGGGCGTGAACCTGGTCGAGGGCGACCTGTTCGGTGGCGTGGCGACGGGACTGGCCTGCGCGGCCAGCACGCAGCTCGGGGCCTGACGATGAAATACCTGGCTGGCTATCCGGCGCCCCTGCTGGAACAGGTCCGCCAGCTGATCGCCGGGGACAAGCTCGGCGCCCTGCTCGGCCAACGCTACCCGGAGGGCGTGCACGACATCCAGAACGACCGGGCGCTCTACGAGTATGTGACCGAGCTCAAGAGCGAGTTCATGCGCAAGGCCGAGCCGCTGTCGAAGGTGATGTTCGACAACAAGCTGCACGTGATCCGCAATGCCCTGGGCACGCACACCACGGTGTCGCGCGTGCAGGGCGGCAAGCTCAAGGCCAAGCGCGAAATCCGGGTGGCGAGCCTGTTCAAGGAGGTGCCGCTGGCGTGGCTGAGGATGATTGTTGTGCACGAGTTGGCGCACATGAAGGAGCGGGATCACGACAAGGCCTTCTATGCGTTGTGCACGCATATGGAGCCGGACTACGGACAACTCGAATTCGACCTGCGGCTGTACCTGACCCATCTGGAAACCGGTGGCCCCAGGCTGTGGAGCGCCGAGGGCCGCAGCGAGACCCGGGTACAGCCTCAGGGGAGTTTGTAAACTTTTCCCCAACAACGCTTGGCAGTTGGGTCCACTCCACGAAATTCAGCCAGGCCAGCTACTAAACTGCCGGCTTTCCGCTCCGAAGGCCCGCCATGTCGCATCCCCAGCAACTGTTCTTCGTAGGCGGTATCAAGCAATTCCTGGGCGAATTCTTCCAGCGCAGAAAGGTTCTCGAGATCGGTAGCCTGGACATCAACGGCTCCGTTCGCACCTACTTCGAGGAGTGCGAGTACATCGGACTGGACGTGGGCGAAGGCAATGGTGTCGATCTCGTCTGCTACGGTGAGGACTACGGCGGCAAGGCCAACGAGTTCGACGTGGTGATCTCGTGCGAGGCCATGGAACACAACCCCGGTTGGCGCAAGACCTGGCTCAACATGCTCCGGCTGGTCAAGGAATCCGGCATCGTCGTGATGACCTGCGCCACCACGGGGCGGAGGCAGCACGGCACGGTCGAATATGCCCCGACCGATTCGCCGCTGACTATGCAGAACAACCAGAACTACTACCGGAACCTAGTCGAAGATGACTTCAAGGCGATCATTCCGTGTGACGCCTGGTTCTCGGTCTGGTCGTTCTACTACGACCATACCAGCCACGACCTCTACTTCTTCGGCCTGGGCAAGGATGCGTCACCGGAGACGATCCAGAAGGCGACCGAGCTCAAGGCCGCGCTCTCCGACTACTATCACAAGCGGAATATCCTGGGCCTGCAGTAGTCGGCGACCGCCGAAAACAAGCAGCACTCAGGATGGAACGCCCGGTACCGCTTCATTTCACCTCGCTTGCGGAGCCGCACATGGTCGGCGACGTGGTGGCCACCTTCGTCGTCGCCGCCAGGAAGCTCGGGTACGAGGTCAGCACCGAGCACGCCGCCGTGCGCCATGACGCCATCAACATCGTCTGTTTCGCACACCACCTCGCTCCGGAGACCCTGCAAGGCATGGGCGCCAACTGCATCGTGCTGAACTTCGAGCAGCTCGTCGCAGGCTCGCAGGCGTTCAACGAGTCCTACTTGACGCTGCTGCGAAACCATTACGTCTGGGACTACAGCCAGCATAATCTGGTCCGCTACGCCGAGCTGGGAATTCCCAACGGCCACCACGTCCCGCTAGGCTATGAAGAAGAGTCCGGAGACAATCTTCGGGTCGAAGACATGCTCCCCGAAGCCCTGCAGGACATCGACGTGCTCTTCTTCGGCTCGCTGAGCCAGCGGCGAGCGCAGGTCATTGGTGCCATGCGAAGAAAGGGGCTGCACGTGGTCTGCAATGACAACGTGCTGTGGGAAACAACGCATCGCAACCTGATGATCCGGCGCGCGAAGCTGGTGCTCAACATGCACTTCTTCGATAACTCCCGCATCGTCGAGATACCGAGGCTCGCAATGCTTTTCAGGCAGCGCAAGGCCGTGCTGTGCGAACTCTACGCGGACAGCGAGATCTTCTATCCGGAGCTGCGACAAGCCGTCGCGGGCGTCTCTTGCGATCACCTGGCTGACATGGCCGTGATGCTCATGAGCGCCCCACAACTGCGACAACGGCTGGCGCACCGGGGCTTCGAGGCCTTCAGTGCGCACAGCCAAACAGCCGTGCTGGGCCCTGCGCTCGACGCGTTCTTTGCGTGGCGCGCCAAAGTGCTCGAGGCTGGCGCTCCGCGCTGATCCGCTCAGTTGAAGAAGGCGGACAGTTCGCGTACCAGCGCCTCGACCTCTTCCTGGGACATGCCCTCGATGGCCTGCGGCGCCCGCAGGTTCTCCGTGTCGCGGATGCTCTCGATCAGCTCCGTGCGCGAACCCGAGTCGTGATGCAGGTGAAACATCGGCACGGCAAGGGAGTGCCAGCGCACACCCATCCTGCCCGCACGGCGCAGCAGTTCGTCGTCCTCACCGCCCCACCCTTCGAGACGCGCGTTGTAGCCGCCGACCCGGATGTACTCGCTGCGCTTGAACAGCACGATGCCGCCGTTGGCATTCGAGTAAAGAATGCCCGCGTCCGGGGGAAGCTGCTGCGGGTCGATCGCGGCGAGCCGGCCGAAGTCAGGCGTATCCATGAAGCCCTGCTTCAGTTCGCCGGTGACGTTGATGACGTTCCAGTAGGGGCACATCGCGTCGCTTCCATCACCGTCGAGCAGCCCGTCGACGCAGATGCGCAGCGCCTGGGGCTGGGCGATGGAGTCGGCGTCATGAAAACAGATCACGGGGCTGCGCGCCAGCCGGACGCCGGCGTTGTAGAGCATCGACTTGGGAAACGGCCCTTCATGATGAATGAAGACGTGGCGGATCCTGGGATCGCCCAGCCGCTGCCAATCGAAGCGCGGGACTGGTGCAGCCTCCATCAACCACAGCCGGTAGTCGGTATAGGTGCAGGCCAGATGCGCCAGCACGGCGTAGAGATTCTCGCGCCGCTCCTCGGTCGCCTCCCTGTACGAGACGATGATGTCGACGTCGCGAAGGGAGATCTTTTCTGCAGCTTCTTCGGCCATGAGACAACTTCCATCAGAAGGGGCGGTACAGCACGAAATTGTGCTCGTCGGTCGCCTCCTTGTAGCGCGTATCGCGGATCGTCAGGTTGACGGGCTCCTTGCGGCCGCTGGAATGCTCGTTGAAGATCCCTGCGCCGTTGACTGCGCCCACCACCTCGGCCAGGCCGGGTCCGGCCCAGTTGTCGTGCCCCCTGAGCAGATAGAAATGCATCACGCCGCACTGCTGGTGTGCCCAGTAGTCATGCCAGGCGAAGGAGTCCGGGCGCCACAGCGAGTTGTGGCCTTCGAAGAAGATGGGACGGCTCATCGGCATGCACTCCGGCGTGGAGACGATGAGATAGCGCGACCGGTAGTTGAGGAATTCGAGCAGGTCACGGCCCTGCGAATGGAGCATGTGCTCGATGACATCGCCCAGGATCACCACGTCGTAAAGCTCGCCGCTGCGCTCGTAGAGCTTGTCGGCCGTGATCTGGAGAATCTGGTGGTAGCCGACCTCGCGCAGTTGGGGAAACGCCATTTCGTCGCACTCCAGCGCGGTCAGCTCGCATTCGGGCACGATGTTCTTGAGCAAGGTGCCGTATTTGCCGCCCCCCGCACCGATGTCCAGGATGCGCCTCGGATTGATCGCCTTGACGACGTGCTGCGTCAAGCTGTCGAAAGTCAGCCAGGATTCCCCGATATGCGCCATGAAATGCCCCCCGAGACTTCTTGATTTAAGACATTTGACTTTACAGGACGGTGCAACCGGCTTGCCGGGCATATCTGCCAGCTTGTTCGCAAAAGCGCCGACTGCTTGCTTCTGCGGCAGGCCGGTCAGCCCCGTTACCAGATCTGCTGCGACGCGGCATCCATCGCCGCCATGTACACCGACCGGTAAGGCTCAGCGAGGCTCACGAAGTGCACGAGCAGCGTGTCCCCGCTTGCGAGCAGGGGTGGCGTGTTGATGCTCAGGTTGTCCAGTACGCTGCCTTCGTCCAGCAGCCCTTCCTGCTTCAGCACCTCGTTGGTGTAGTACTGGTCGCCCATGCTGCTGTAGACACCCGACTTGTCGGCCACCTCACCGATGCGCGACCAGATGCGAGCCAGCAGTTCGAGGTTGCGCGGCGTATTGCGGAATCCCATCACGCCCGAATTGAACAGCCAGGCGCCCACGTCCTTGGCCAGCAGCAGGTCGCGCCCCTCCAGCAGGGGTTCGATCGGGCGGGACTGGTTGAAGAAAAGGACGTCTGCATCGACCCAGATCACCCAGTCGTGATCCGCCAGATGCTGCTGCAACAGCCAAGTCCGGACCCAGGAGCCGTTGATGCCCGGCCCGATCCCCTCAGGAATCTCGCGGTACACGTGGTACGCGTACCCGTGCCTTTCGCTGTAGCGGCGCACGTTGTGCTCGGACACCCTTGCGTAGGTTTCGACATGATGGGTGTAGAGCGTCACGAACGCGATGCGTGAGCCAGGATTGACGCTGCTCAGCGGCTCGTTGCCGAGCGCTGGGTACCGGGGCGGCTGCAGCACGGGCCGTCCGTGCATCAGGGCGCCGTTGACCTCCCGCACCAGCAAGGCTTGCAGGTGCGCGTCGTGCAGGATCTCGTCGCGCCATCCACCACCGGGCAATGGCGCCGGTGGCGAAGCCAGGTTGACCACGAAGACCCGCGCGTCATGCCATTGCGCAATGCGCCACGACACGTTGACGTAGATATCGGCCAGCACTCCGTTGCACTCGAGCAGCAGGCCCGCCGGACGAAGCCGCGCGGCTTCGTCGAGCCGGTCGGACTCCAGCGCGACGACATGACCCGCATCCACGATCAATTGGTGCAGCAGCGCGCGATTGACCTGGGTGTTGCGCACGACCATCATGTTCGTCATGGCCGGGCCGGGCTGCCCTTCAGGCCTCGGGCCTTCGACGACAAGCAGGTCGCGCCCCTGCATCAGGGCATCGACTGCCACGGGATGGAAGACCACGGAGTCGCCATCGAGGAACAACAGCCAGTCGCCTTCGGCAAGCGAACGCAGGTGCCGCAGGATCTGGCTGTACTTGGCACTGGCACGCAGCGCCGGATGAATCAGCCTGTCGCTCTCGACCCATTGGTGCGGATAGCCGAACAGGCGGCAGTAATGCGCGTGGTTGAGCAACACGGCCTCGTCCATGCGATGGAAGAGGCTGAGGCACAAGGGCATGACAGGCTTCGGGTCGGTTGGGCGGCTCTCAGACGTCCGCCATCCGCCTTGCATCGCGGTACGCGCGCGAAGCAACGAGCATCTGCCAATCGGGCGAAGCGCATTGCGGCAGCAGCGCCCGTCGGCGCGCTTCACTGCTCACGTCCGGCTGCCACCGGCCTGCGCGTGCGGCAGCCTCGAAACCTTCCAGGAATTCGTCGAGCAGGCGTCCATCGCCAATGCTCTGATTGCACAGCAACGCCATGTCGCACCCGGCCTCCAGCGCCGCCAGCGCCGCATCGGTAAAACTGAGCAGCTCGCCATCGATGTAGCGCCCCGCCTCCATGCTCAGGTCATCGCTGAACACCGCCCCATCGAAACCGAAGCGCTTTCGCAGGATCTCTCCGAGCCACTTCGACGAAAACCCCGCCGGCCGCTTGTCGACCTTCGGATAGATCACATGCGCCGGCATCACGGCCGCGAGCGAGCCCGACAGCCAGTCGTACGGCTTCGCGTCGTCGGCCAGGATGGCCTTGAGGCCGCGCTTGTCCACCGGGATCTCGACGTGCGAGTCGGCCTGCACGAAGCCGTGCCCCGGAAAGTGCTTGCCGCAGTTGCGCATGCCCATCTGCAGCATGCCGTGCATCACGCTCTTGGCCAGCAGCGCGACCACGCGCGGGTCGCGGTGGAAGCTGCGGTTGCCGATCACGCTGCTGCCGCCGTAGTCGAGGTCGAGCACCGGCGCGAAGCTGAAGTCGACGCCGCAGGCGCGCAGTTCGCCCGCGAGCACCTGCCCCACTGCCGTGGCGGCCTGGGTGGCGCGCATGGCGTCGCGCATCCAGAGCTCGCCGAGCGCGCGCATCGACGGCAGGTGGGTGAAGCCGTCGGTGCGAAAGCGCTGCACCCGTCCGCCCTCGTGGTCGACGCAGATCAGCATGTCGGGCCGGATCGATTTGATCTCGGCGTTGAGCGCGGTCATCTGCGCTCGGCTTTGCCAGTTGCGGGCGAAGTGGATCACGCCGCCGACGAGCGGGTCGGCGAGGCGGCGGCGGTCGGCGGCGGTGAGCTCGGTGCCCGCGACATCGACGATCAGCGGCGCGTGGGGGCGGTCGGCAGGCCCGGCGGTCATATCTTCTCCACCACCACGAAGCTCGCGGCGTATTCGGTTTCGTCGGTCACGGTCACGTGGGCGGTGAGGCCCTGGGCCTCGAACCAGTCCTTCAGGCCGCCATGCAGCACGATGACGGGCTTGCCGCTGCGCAGGTTGGCGATCTCGCACAGGCGCCAGCTCATGGGCATGCGCATGCCCAGCCCGATGGCCTTGCTGAAGGCCTCCTTGGCGGAGAAGCGGGTCGCCAGGTAGCTCAGGCCGCGCTTCGGCCAGCGCGCGCTGCGGGCCTGCCAGACCTTGAATTCGGCGTCGCTCAGCACCTTGCGGGCAAAGCGCTCGCCCTGGCGCTCGAAGGTCGCGGCGATGCGACGCAGGTCGCAGATGTCGGTGCCAATGCCGTAGATCATGCGGCGCCGGCGTTCATTGTTGTTGTTGCTGCTGTTGCTGCTGCTGGCGCGCCTCGGCGATGCAGCGCAGGTAGTCGCGCGTGGCGGCCGTGTAGCCGAGCTCGAGCGCGTCGGCGACGAAGGCATGGCCGATGGACACCTCCTGTACACCCGGCACGGTGCGCAGGAAGGCCGTGAGGTTGTCCCGGCTCAGGTCGTGCCCGGCATTGACGCCCAGGCCCGCCGCGATGGCGGCGCGCGCCGACTCGGCATAGCGTGCGAGCACTGCCTGCTCGTTCGGGGTGCCGCGAGAGGCCGCGTAGCCTTCGGTGTAGAGCTCGACCCGGTCGGCGCCCACGGCCTTGACGGCGGCCATCATCTCGGGAATCGGGTCCATGAACAGGCTGACGCGCACGCCCAGGGCCTTGGCTTCGGCGATCAGGGGGCGCAGACGCTCGGCGTCGTCGGGGAAGGTCCAGCCGTGGTCGCTGGTCGACTGGGTCTCGCTGTCGGGCACGAAGGTGGCCTGGTGCGGCTTCAGCGTGCGCACGAAGTCCATCAGGTTCTGGAAGGGATTGCCCTCGATGTTGAACTCGACGCCCGGCCAGTCCTTCGCGAGCAGCGCGGAAAGGTCGCTCACGTCGTGCGCGCGGATGTGGCGGGCGTCAGGGCGCGGGTGCACCGTGATGCCGTGCGCGCCGGCCGCCAGGCAGGCCTGCGCGGCCTTCACCACGCTTGGAATGCCCAGGTGGCGCGTGTTGCGCACCAGGGCGACCTTGTTGAGGTTGACGGACAGCGAGGTGGCGGCGGTGGTGCCGGCTTGGCCCGGAGTGCTCATAGTGCTTGCAGGTCTCTCATCATTTGCCGCGTGCGCAGCGTGGACACGCCGCAATGGTAGTTGAGCAGCGCGCGCAGCTGGTTTCTCAGGGCACTGTTGCCGCCGGCGCTCATGGTGGCAATTTCACGCAATGTGGCAGTAAATGGGGCGCGGTCGTCCAGCACGGCCTGCAGGGCGAGCCAGTCGGCACCGGCCAGCGCGGCCTCGTCGTCACCGGCCTGGCGCAGGCCGGCCTCGGGCACGAGGCTGTAGCGCTCTTCGGCGGCAAGCGGTTCCAGCGTGAGGGTCTGGGCGTCGAGCGAGGGCAGCAGGCCGACTTCGCGCAGCAGCAGCAGTTCGAAAGCCCGCAGCGCGGCCGCCTGGGTCGCGGCCTGGGCGCCGGCGTGTTCGCTCGCGAGCACCTGCACGACCCCGGCGTAGGCGTCGAACAACGCCTCATGGGCATCGTCCCGCGCCAGCAGGCGCAGCAGCAGCTCGTTGACGTAGTAGCCCGACAGCAGCGCCTCGCCGGTCGGCATGACGTGCCCGCCCATCCATTCGGCGCCCTTGAGCGTGCGGATCTCGGCGTCGCCGCCGTAGTTGACCTGCAGGGGCTGCAGCGGCAGCAGCACCGGCCGGAAGTTGGAGCTCGGCCGCTTCGCCCCCTTGGCCACGAGCGCAATGCGCCCGTGGTGGCGGGTGAAGACTTCGAGGATCAGGCTCGACTCGCTCCAGTCGTAGCGGTGGAGGACGTAAGCCGGCTCGTGCGAAACGCGGTGGGTGGCCATGTCAGAACGCAATGAGGCATCGAGGTTTGAGGCCGGCAAAAGCTGCGGGACCGGCTTTGCCTGGCCGCGGGCGTTGCCCCCGGCAAAGGGGATTGGCGGCTACGCGAAGCGAGCAAGCCTGGGGGTTTGCCTATTCATTCATAGCCGAACGAGCGGACGCGGGCTTCGTCGTCGGCCCAGCCCGAGCGCACCTTCACCCACAGCTCGAGGAACACCTTGGCGTCGGCCAGCTTCTCGAGCTCGACGCGGGTTTCCATGCCGATGCGCTTGATGCGCTCGCCCTTGTCGCCGATCACCATGGCCTTGTGGCCATCGCGCTCGACCACGATGGTGGCGGCGATGCGCAGCAGGCGCTTCTGGCCCTTCTTCTGCGGCGGCTCCTCCTCGAACTTGTCGATGACGACGGTCGAGGTGTAGGGCAGCTCGTCGCCGGTGAGGCGGAACAGCTTCTCGCGCACCAGCTCGCCGGCGAGGAACTTCTCGCTGCGGTCGGTCAGCTCGTCCTCGTCGTAGAACCAGGGTTGCTCGGGCAGGTATTTCTCGCAGATGCCGAACAGGCGCTCGACGTCCTTCGGGTTCTTGGCCGACATCGGCACGTATTCGGCGAACTCGTGCTTCTCCTGCATGCTCTTGAGCCAGGGCGCGATGTCGCCGCGACGGTGCACGTTGTCCAGCTTGTTGGCCAGCAGCACCGTGGGAATGCCCTTGCCGAGCAGCTTGAGCACGCGCTCGTCGGCCTGCGTGAAGCTGCCGGCCTCGACCACGAACAGGATCAGGTCCACGTCGCCGACCGCGCCCTGCACGGTCTTGTTGAGCGACTTGTTCAGCGCGTTGGCATGCAGGGTCTGGAAGCCCGGCGTGTCGACGAACACGTACTGGGTGGCGCCCAGCGTGCGCATGCCGGTGATGCGGTGGCGCGTGGTCTGCGCCTTGCGCGAGGTGATGCTGATCTTCTGGCCGACCAGCGCATTGAGCAGCGTCGACTTGCCCACGTTGGGCTTGCCGACGATGGCGATGAGGCCGCAGTGCTGGGGACCAGCGGCGCCCTCGCCGCTTGCGGCGTCTTCGGGTTCCGCTACGGGATTGATAGCATCGTTCATTCTGATTTCACGCGGCGCCGCGTGCCTTGAGCCGGATCAACATGGCAGCGGCCGCCGCCTGCTCGCCGGCGCGGCGCGAGCCGCCGATGCCGCGTTCGCGAAAGCCCAGCTCGGGCACTTCGCACTCGACATCGAAAGTCTGCTTGTGTGCCGCGCCCAATGTGGCGGCCACGCGGTACACCGGCAGCTTCATTTTGTGACCCTGCAGCCATTCCTGCAATTCGGTCTTGGGGTCCTTGGCCGCGGCTTCCATGCGCGGGTTGATCTCGACCGACTCGTAGAGCCGGTGCACCAGCGCCTGGGCAGCGGCAAAGCCGGCATCCAGATACACCGCGCCGATCAACGCCTCGAGCGCGTCGGCCAGGATCGATGGCCGGTTCGGGCCGCCCGAGCGGGCCTCACCTTCGCCGAGCCGCAGCAGCGGCGACAGCGCCAGCCCCACCGCCAGGCGGTGCAGGGTGTCCTGCTTGACGAGGTTGGCCCGCACGCGCGACAGGTCGCCCTCTGGCAGGGCCGACAGGCGCATGTACAGCAGGTGCGATACCGCCAGGTTCAGCACCGAGTCGCCGAGGAACTCGAGGCGCTCGTTGTGGTCGGCCGAGAAGCTGCGGTGCGTGAGCGCGAGCTGCAGCAGCCGCGGATCGGAGAAGGTGTGCTGCAGGCGCGCCTGCAATGCGGCGAGGCTGCCGTCCACCTTTTTAGGCGCCGTGTTCAGCGGGATTCGCCCTTGTACTTGAGCGTCAGGTAGGCCGGGCCGAAGAGCGGAATCTCGCGCTCGTACGAGTACGACACGACCACTTTGTCGCCGACCTTCTTGATTTCGAGGTCCTTGCCGCTGACCGACTTGAAGTCGTCGATGGCCTGGGCGCGATCGAAGATGGCGCGCACCTCGGGCACGGTCGTGCCTTCCTTGGCCTTGTTGGCGGCCTTGTCGATGGCCTGCCACTCGATCAGCGTCGGGATGACCTGCGCGATGACCACGCCCAGGCACCCGAGCACGGCCGCGACGAACACCAAGCCGATGAACGAAATGCCACGTTGCTGCGCAGCCCTGCTGCGAACGGACCGATGTGCTCTCATGCCCTCATACCCCTCGAACTATGCTTGCCGATGAATGCTTGTTTATTGAAACGGACCGATGCGTCCCAGGTCGCCGAAGTTCATCCAGACGAAGAAAGCCTTGCCCACGACGTTCTTGTCCGGCACGAAGCCCCAGAAACGCGAGTCGGCCGAATTATCGCGGTTGTCGCCCATCATGAAATAGCTGCCGGGGGGTACTTTGCAGACCACCCCTTCGGCCGTGTAGCGGCAGTTCTCGATGCCCGGGAAGTTGAAGCCACCGGCGCCGGGAATGAACGACGGCGTGGTTTCGTCGTTGAGGATCTTGTGCTCCTTGTCGCCCAGCTTCTCGTCGTACTGCTTGAGCAGGCGCATCGACTCGCTGTCGAGGTAGTCGGCGGCCGGCGCCTTGGAAACCGGCTGGCCGTTGATCGTGAGCTTCTTGTTCAGGTAGGCCACCTCGTCGCCGGGAATGCCGACCACGCGCTTGATGTAGTCCATGCTCGGCTTGGGCGGGTAGCGGAACACCACCACGTCGCCGCGCGCCAGCGGCGTGCCTTCGGTGATCTTGGTGTTGACGACCGGCAGGCGCAGGCCGTAGGTGAACTTGTTGACCAGGATCAGGTCGCCGGTCAGCAGCGTGGGCATCATCGAGCCCGACGGGATCTTGAAAGGCTCGTAGAGGAACGAGCGCAGCAGGAACACCACCAGGATCACCGGGAACAGGCCGGCGGTCCAGTCGAGCCACCAGGGCTGCATCAGCAGGCGCTCGCTCGCCTTCGCATCGGCCGTGTCGACCTGCTTGATGCCCTGCTCGGCCAGGCGCGCATTGCGGTCGATCAGCGAGGACTCCAGCTTTGCGGCCGCCTGCTCGCGACGGGGCAGGAAGTAGAAGCGCTCGGCCAGCCAGTAGATGCCGGTGACAACCGTGGCAACGAACAACAGCAAGGCGAAGTTGCCTTCGATCATGTTGAAGTACCAGGCGCCGACATAGGCGGCGAAGGCCGCGAGGACCAGGGAGGTGATGAATGCCATTTTTCGATCAGTCTTCGACTTGCAGAATGGCGAGGAAGGCCTCTTGCGGGACCTCGACGGAGCCGATCTGCTTCATTCTTTTCTTGCCCGCCTTCTGCTTCTCGAGCAGCTTCTTCTTGCGGGTGATGTCGCCGCCGTAGCACTTCGCCAGAACGTTCTTGCGAAGGGCCTTGATTGTCTCACGCGCAATGATGTTGACCCCGATGGCGGCCTGGATCGCCACGTCGAACATCTGCCGCGAAATGATCTCGCGCATCTTCGAAGCCACCGCCCGGCCGCGGTACTGCGACTGGGAACGATGCACGATGATCGACAGCGCGTCGACCTTGTCGCCGTTGAGCAGGATGTCGACCTTCACCACGTCGGAGGCGCGGTACTCCTTGAACTCGTAGTCCATCGAGGCGTAGCCGCGGCTCACCGATTTGAGCTTGTCGAAGAAGTCGAGCACGATCTCGCCGAGCGGCATCTCGTAGGTCAGCATGACCTGGCGGCCATGGTAGGCCATGTTCATCTGCACGCCGCGCTTCTGGTTGGCCAGCGTCATGACGGAGCCCACGTATTCCTGCGGCATGTACAGGTGCACGGTGACGATCGGCTCGCGGATTTCCGCCATCTTGCCCACGTCGGGCATCTTGGACGGGTTCTCGACCATGATCACTTCGCCGTCGTTCTTGACCACCTGGTAGACCACGCTCGGCGCGGTCGTGATCAGGTCCTGGTCGAACTCGCGCTCCAGGCGCTCCTGCACGATTTCCATGTGCAGCAGGCCGAGGAAGCCGCAGCGGAAGCCGAAGCCGAGCGCCTGGCTCACCTCGGGCTCATAGTGCAGCGAGGAGTCGTTGAGCTTGAGCTTTTCCAGCGCGTCGCGCAGCGAGTCGTACTCGCTGGCTTCGGTCGGGTAGAGACCCGCAAACACCTGCGGCTGGATTTCCTTGAAGCCCGGCAGAGGCTCGCTGGCGGTGGCGACCGCACCGCCGGTGCCAGCGCGGATCAGCGTGACGGTGTCGCCGACCTTCGCTGCCTGCAGCTCCTTGATGCCGGCGATGATGAAGCCCACCTCGCCCGCTTCGAGGGACTGGCGCGGCTCGGTATGGGGCGTGAACACGCCGAGGTTGTCGGCGTTGTACGTTGCGCCCGAAGCCATCATCTTGATGCGCTCGCCCTTGGCGAGGCGGCCGTCGACCACGCGCACCAGCATGACGACGCCGACATAGGCATCGAACCAGCTGTCGATAATCATCGCGCGCAGCGCTGCATCGGGATTGCCGCGCGGCGGAGGCACCTTGGCGACGATCGCCTCGAGGATCTCGTCGATGCCCATGCCGGTCTTCGCGGAACAGGGAATCGCATCGGACGCGTCGATGCCGATCACGTCCTCGATCTCCGCCTTCGCGTTGTCGGGGTCGGCCTGCGGCAGGTCCATCTTGTTGAGCACCGGCACCACTTCGACACCGAGATCGAGTGCGGTGTAGCAGTTGGCCACCGTCTGCGCTTCGACGCCTTGCGATGCATCGACGACGAGCAGCGCGCCTTCGCATGCGGACAGCGAGCGGCTCACTTCATACGAGAAGTCGACGTGACCCGGCGTGTCGATCAGATTGAGGTTGTAGACCTTCCCGTCGAGCGCCTTGTAGTGCAGCGCAGCCGTCTGCGCCTTGATGGTTATCCCACGCTCTTTTTCGATGTCCATCGAGTCGAGAACCTGCGCTTCCATCTCGCGCTCCGCGAGGCCGCCGCAACGCTGGATCAAACGGTCTGCGAGCGTCGACTTGCCATGGTCGATGTGCGCAATGATCGAAAAATTTCTGATGTGATTCATCAACGGGAACGCTTAAGTACTTGAATTGGCTCGTACGCAGAGTGCTACAGGCAAGAAAAAAGGGCGCGTCTTCTGGAGACGCGCCCTGAACCAACAAGCAATGGCAACTGCAGTAGTTGGAGCTTCATTGTAGGCAAAAAGGGAAGCGCGTACATCCGGGAACGGGGTCCAAAGGGGTCGTTGCAGGTCCACAACATCAAAGATATGAACAGGTTATCAACAGGATCGGTGAAGCAGTTACTGAACAACTTGTGGGCGATCTGTGGAGCACCGGTGGACTGCTATCTGACATCTCGCATGGTGAAGGTCGGGCGACTCCTTATGCGCCGACCAGCCGCCGAGAGTGCCCTATTCTACCGAAATCCGTCCTTAGCCCTTCTGAAAGTTAGTAATCGCAAACAAAAACCGGCATTTTCGAGGCCTATGATTTTTTTAGAGGCCGGCGTCGGAACGTCGTAAACACCTCAAAAAAACGGCCCCAAACCCGACTGCCGGGTGGGGCCACTTGACGCCAGGGCCGGATCAGCGTGTCTGCCGGATCAGCGCGTACTGCGCCCAATCGCCGCGGCGGAACAGGATGCTGAGCGACTTGCTCTTGTCGGACTTGGCAACGGCGGACTCGAATTCGCGCGCATTCGACACGTCGGTATTGCCAACCGCCATGATGATGTCGCCCTCGCGCAGACCCGCACGGGCCGCGGCTTCACTGGCGGCATCGACCTTCACGCCGCCCTTCACCTTCAGCTCCTTCTTCTGTGCATCGGTGAGGTCGCTCACGGTCAGGCCCAGCGACTTGGCGGCGGCGGATGCCGGCGGCTTCTGCGCCTGCTCGTCACGATCGCTCGCACGCTTGCTTGGCTTGTCGGGCTCGATCTCGGCAATGGTCACGCTGAGATCGCGCGAGGCGCCACGGCGGAACACCGTGAGCGTGCTCTTGGTGCCCGGCTTGGTGTTGCCCACCAGGCGCGGCAGGTCGCTCGGCTTCTCGATGGGCTTGCCATCGAACTTGGTGATGACGTCGCCCGGCTCGACACCGGCCTTCTCGCCCGGCGAACCGGCCTCTACGCCGCGCACCAGCGCGCCCTGCCCCTTGCCCAGGCCGATGGCCTCGGCCACGTCCTTGGTGACCTGGTCGATCTGCACGCCGATGCGGCCACGCGAGACGCGGCCCGAGGTGCGCAACTGGTCGCTCACGCGGATCGCCTCGTCGATCGGGATCGAGAACGAGATGCCCATGAAGCCACCCGAGCGCGAGTAGATCTGGCTGTTGATGCCGACCACCTCGCCGCGCATGTTGATCAGCGGGCCGCCGGAGTTGCCGGGATTGATGGCCACGTCCGTCTGGATGAACGGCAGGTATTCGCCGGTGTCGCGCTGCTTGGCGCTCACGATGCCGGCAGTGACGGTGTTCTCGAGGCCGAAGGGAGAGCCGATGGCCATCACCCACTCGCCCACGCGCAGCTTGGAGATGTCGCCGACCTTCACCGCGGGCAGCCCGGTCGCCTCGATCTTGACGACGGCGACGTCGGTGCGCTTGTCGGCACCGACGATCTTTGCCTTGAACTCGCGCTTGTCCGGCAGCGTGACCAGCACCTCGGACGCGTCCTCGACCACGTGCGCGTTGGTCATCACATAGCCGTCGGGCGTGAGGATGAAGCCGGAGCCAACGCCGCGCGGGCGCTCTTCCTCCTGAGGCTGCGGACGATTCTGGCGCGGTCCCTGCCGCGGCTGGCCCGGCAGGGGCTGACCGAAGAAGCGGCGGAAGAACTCCTGCATTTCCTCGTCCATCTCGCCGTTGCCGCCGCGCTGCGCGACCTTCTCCACGGTACGGATGTTGACCACGGAAGGGCCGACCTGATCGACCAGATCGGTGAAGTCGGGCAGCGTGCGTGTCTGCGCGTGGACCGGCTCGACCGGAAGGAAAGTGGCGCCAGCCGTCAGGGCGAGCGCGAAAGCCAGCAGACCGGAACGAAGCTTGTGTCCCTCGACTTTGAAGATCATCGGTTTTCTTTCAAAAGAACAGAGCGGCTGAAAAACAAGTGCTATGAGTCTGCGCCGAGTGCTTGGTTCAGCGCAATCGGCGCCCGTGCGATCTGCCTGCCGGCGAATCAGCGCGTTCGCGCGAGGCTCTGGGCGAATGCATTGAGCGTCTGCTGCGGCACCTCGCCGACTGCCGTCAGCCACCAGTCGCTGGCCGGCTCGGGCAGGCGACGGCGGATGGCGTTGGTCGCGCCGATGGTCAGCACGCCGTCACGCGGCGCGCGCGCCGGGTCGTAGCGTTCGATGAAGAGCGACACCGAAGCGAGTCCGTCGGAGAAGGTCCACTGGACCGTGGCCGCATCCTGCTTCGACTTGCCGCCGCCGTCATCACCCGCCACAGGGCGACGGAAGAAGCTTCGGGGCTTGAAGCCGGCCACGGGCGTGCGCAGGGTCCAGCCTTCGTCCTGCGCGTTGCTGCGCTCCAGTTCGAGCTTCTCGATGCGGTAGCCCGACGTGTTGGACATCATCTGGGCGAGCGCCTGCGCCTTCACCGGCGCGTCGAGCTGCAGCTCGGAAAACGCCGACTGCTCGACCACGCGGGAATCGCTGTCGACGGTCTGCAGCTTCACCACCAGGCCGGAGCGGCGCTCGCTCCAGATACGGTAGCCGAAGCGCAGCCCGTCATGAGGCACCAGCTGCACCACGTCGGCATCGAAGCCGGCGACACGGTCCTTGCCGATCGCGCGCACGTCGTAGAAATCGCCGATGGACGAATCGGGCTTGTCCGGCAGGTTCGGGAAGAGATCGAGGTTCTCGCGCTTCTCGACCTTCACCACCTTGGCCTCCGGCAGGAAGGTCATGACGTTGCGGTTGCGCCGGAAGGTCGAACGCGGCGGCCCCGACAGAGCCTCGATGCGCTCGATCTGGTGCTCGCCGTCGCGCACATGCCAGATGCGCGCGCTCGACAGATCCCCGCCCGGCGCCGACACGACGAAGGTGCCCACGTAGTTGCGCTGCCGTGCGCCGGTGTGCATGCGCTGCAGCCACTCGGTCACGCTCATCGCCGGCGGCTCGTCCGTCTGCGCCGTTGCCGCGCTCTTCGCATTCGCAGTGCCCGAGCGGGTCTGCGCAGTGGCAGCCTGCGCCAAGCAGAAAGCGGCAAACACAAGCACGAAGGCGCGTGCGGAGATCGGCATCGGAACGGTCATTACGGGCGGCTACGGGTGCGCGCGCTCAGCGCGTCGGGCCCTCGAAAGTGGCATTGCGCAGGAAGCCGGAAGGCATTTGCGAGGCACCGCCAGCCTGCTGGTGCGCTTCGAGAAGTTGATCGAGACGGGGATCACGCAGCATCACCTGCGGGTTGCCGTTGCCCACGATCACGCGCGTCGGGGTCAGCGTATTGCTCGCCGCCTGCGGACCATTGACCGCAGCCGCAGCCAGCACCGAATTGACGGCCGGCTGCTGTTGCTGCTGGACGGAAGCCAGCTGCGCACTGCCCTGTTGCACGGCCGAGCCATTGCCGACCAGAGTCCAGCTGATGGCGGCAACGGCCATCAGCGATGCTGCGCCCGCCACCAGCTTCCAGCGGAACACCGGCTCGTTCGCCGCTTCCGCCCTGCGCTGCACGGGCACCGCCACCGGCACTGCGACGGGCTCCGATACCGGAGTCACCATCACCGGCTCCGCTGCCAGCCGCTGCTGGAAGCGCGCCAGGAACGCGGAGGTGTCGCTGCACGGCGAATGGGAACCGGAACGCAGCACGTCGCCCACCACGTGGTAGGCCTGCCAGGTCGCGCGCGATTCGCCTTCGGCGCAGACAGCGTCGATCGCCTGCGCGAACGCCTCGCCCTGCAAATGACCATCCGCAAGTGCGGACACCTGTTCCCGAACCGTCATCGTCTGATTCATTTCATTCACCTGCTTACTTACCAACGCTTGCCGGACTGGTTGTCCAGCAACGGCTTGACCCTGGCCGAAATGGCCTCGCGCGCCCGGAAAATACGCGAACGCACCGTGCCGATGGGGCAATCCATGACCTCGGCAATCTCTTCGTAACTCATGCCCTCGATTTCGCGCAGCGTGACCGCCTGCCGCAGCTCGGCGGGGAGCGCTTCCATGGCTGCCTCGACGGCACCGGCGATTTCGTTCGCCGCCATGACCGATTCGGGGGTTTCGTCGCTGGTTGGTTCGTTTCCAGGACGGTAAGTTTCATCATCGTCCTCGGAAGAAGGCCTCAGGGCCGCCTCGGAGACAGTCGGATCGCGCTTCATGTCCACCAGCGCCTTCTTGGCGGTGTTGACGGCGATCCGGTAGAGCCAGGTGTAGAACTGCGCCTCGCCGCGGAACTGGTGCAGGGCCCGGTATGCGCGAATGAAGGTTTCCTGCGCGATGTCCTCGATCAGGTCGACATCGCGCACCATCCGCCCGATCAGGCGTTCGATGCGGCGCTGGTACTTGATGACCAGCAGCTCGAACGCCTTCTGGTCCCCGGCGACCGTGCGCTGGACCAGCTGGAAGTCGACCTCGCCCGGACGCGGCGCCACGGCGGGCGCGTCGGTCAGGCCGGAATCCGGCGGCACGGGCGGGGAAGTGGTCATCGACGAAGGTTCAGGGCGCGTCGGCCGGAGCGGTCGCACGCCAGGTGTCGGCCGCGGGTGCCGCGGACGGGGGGCGCGAATATACCGCGCGGCGCAGGTCGCGCCAGCGCTCCGGCATGGCCCGCTGCTCGATCCAGATCCAGCGGCGGGCACGCCCCGGCTCGTTGAGCCGCACCAGCATCAGGGACTGGAAATCGAGCGCCACAAATATCCGGGCGGCATGTACGGCGCGAGTGGCACGGCCACCCGTCAGCGACCAGTAGAGGCCGTCGAAATGCAGGACGCCCGCACCCTCCTGCCGCAGACCGAAGCCCGCAGCCACACCCGCGAAACCGACACTGAGAACCAGCAGCAGCTGGCGCCATCCGACGCTATCGAAGAGATAGCAGGATGCGCCTGCACAGATGGCCCCAAGGGCCCAGAGAACGACAAGAATCCGGGTCGCGCCACGCGAGCGCCCCACCGGGTAGGTCACCGACGGCGCGCTGTGCATGGCGAAGCAATGCTCAAGCGCGCTTGAACACCAGCGTACCGTTGGTGCCGCCGAAGCCGAAGTTGTTCTTGACCGCGACGTCGATCTTCAGATCGCGCGCCTCGTTGGCGCAGTAGTCGAGATCGCACTCCGGATCCTGATTGAAGATGTTGATGGTCGGCGGGCTCTTCTGCTCGTGCAGCGCCATCACCGTGAACACCGATTCGATGCCGCCCGCGCCGCCCAGCAGGTGGCCGGTCATGGACTTGGTCGAATTGACGACGAGCTTCTTCGCGTGATCGCCGAACGCCAGCTTGACCGCATTGGTCTCGTTGACGTCGCCGATCTGCGTGGAAGTGCCGTGCGCGTTCAGGTATTGCACCTGGTCGGCGTTGACGCCTGCGTTCGACAGCGCCATGGCCATCGAACGGCGCGGGCCGTCGACGTCGGGCGCGGTCATGTGATACGCATCGCCCGTCAGGCCGAAGCCGGCGACTTCGGCGTAGATCTTGGCGCCGCGCGCCTTGGCGTGTTCGTACTCCTCGAGCACCAGCACGCCGGCGCCCTCGCCCAGCACGAAGCCGTCGCGGTCCTTGTCCCACGGGCGCGAGGCCGTTGCGGGATCGTCGTTGCGGGTGCTGAGCGCACGGGGCGCGGTGAAGCCGCCGATGCCGAGCGGGGAGATGGTCGACTCGGCGCCGCCGGCGATCATCACGTCGGCGTCGCCGTATTCGATCATGCGCGCCGAGGTGCCGATGGCATGCAGGCCGGTGGTGCAGGCGGTCACGACCGCGATGTTCGGCCCCTTGAAGCCGTACTTGATCGAGACATGACCCGAGATCATGTTGATGATCGAAGCCGGCACGAAGAACGGCGACACGCGACGCGGGCCGCGGTTCATCAGTTCACCGTGCGTTTCCTCGATCATCGGCAGGCCGCCGATGCCGGAGCCGATGTTGCATCCGATGCGCACGGCCTCTTCATAGGAAAGCGCTTCGCCGGTCGGCAGTCCGCTGTCCTGCACCGCCTGGATGGCGGCGGCAAGCCCCAGATGAATGAAGCGGTCCATGTGACGCGCTTCCTTCTCCGAGATGTATTGGGTGATGTCGAAACCCTTGACCTCACCTGCGAACTTGCAGGCGAAGGCGCTTGCATCGAACGCGGTAATGTTCGCAATGCCCGACTTCCCGGCCAACAGGTTGGCCCAGGATTCGGTTACGGAGTTTCCGACAGGAGCGATGCAACCGAGTCCGGTAACGACGACGCGGCGTTTGGTCATGCCGGCAAACCTTTCTGGAAGCGCTGAACAGTTGCCTGTCGGCGCGTGCGGTTCAAGAAAAAGCCGCCGGCCGCAGTTGCAATCTTGTCAGCTGGCCTATCAGGCCTTTTGATTCTTGGTGGCGTAGTCGACGGCGTTTTGCACCGTGGTGATCTTCTCGGCATCTTCGTCGGGAATTTCGATGCCGAATTCGTCTTCGAGTGCCATCACGAGTTCGACCGTGTCGAGAGAGTCGGCGCCGAGGTCGGCCACGAAAGCCTTTTCGTTCGTCACTTGGGACTCTTCCACGCCGAGCTGCTCGGCGATGATTTTCTTGACACGTGCTTCGATATCGCTCATTTGGTTCCCTCTGAGGGTTGTAGGTAATCGGTGGATTTTAGCCGGGCGCATTGTGGCATTTGCCGTGCCCCCGGGACGGAGAAAACTTGCGCCTTGCGGCTACATGTGCATGCCGCCGTTGACGTGCAGCTCCTGCCCCGTGACGTAGGACGCCTGGGGCGATGCGAGATACGCCACAGCGTGCGCGATGTCGGCCGGCTTGCCCAGATGGCCCAGCGGGATCTGCTGAAGCAGCGCCTGTTGCTGGGCTTCGGGGAGGCTGGCCGTCATGTCGGTCTCGATGAACCCGGGAGCGACGCAGTTGACGGTGATGTTGCGGCTGCCCAGTTCGCGGGCCAGCGCGCGGGTCATGCCCGCGACGCCGGCCTTGGCGGCGGCGTAGTTGGCCTGGCCGGCATTGCCGGAGGCGCCCACCACGCTGGTGATGCTGATGATGCGGCCATAGCGCTGCTTCATCATCGGGCGGATCACCGCGCGAGAGAGCGAGAAGACGGCCTTGAGATTGGTGTCGAGCACCGCATCCCAGTCGCTGTCCTTCATGCGCATGGCGAGCGTGTCGCGCGTGATGCCGGCGTTGTTCACCAGCACGTGGATGGCGCCGTAGGCCTGCACGATCTCGTCGATCAGGGCCTCGACGGCGGCGCCGTCGTTGACGTCGAGCGCACGGCCGCGGCCGTCGTATGCGCTCAGGGCTGCGGTGATCTTGGCCGCGCCATCGTCGGTGGTACCGGTGCCCACGACCTTGAGGCCGCGCTGCGCCAGCTCCAGTGCGATCGCCGCGCCGATGCCGCGCGTCGCGCCGGTGACCAGGGCAACCTGCCCTTCGAATTTGGGAATGCTCATAAGAAAAGTATGGGAGCCTTGCGCCGGTCAGCCGGCGAGCGATTGTCGGGTGTCCGCGAGCGTTGCCGGGTCGTACACCGACGCGGCCTCGAGATCGGGAGCGATGCGCTTCACCATGCCGGCCAGCACCTTGCCGGGGCCGCACTCGATGATGGCGGCTACACCGCGCAGTTTCAAGGCCTGCACGCTCTCGACCCAGCGCACCGGACCGGCGGCCTGGCGCACCAGGGCATCGCGGATGCGGTCGGCATCGGTCTCGACGGCGACGTCGATGTTGTTCAGCACCGGAATCTGCGGCGCGGCCAGCGTGACGGAAGCCAGCTTCTCGCGCAGCGCTTCCGCGGCCGGCTTCATCAGGCTCGAATGGAACGGGGCGGAAACCGGCAGCAGCAGAGCGCGCTTGGCGCCGTTGGCCTTGAGCAGCTCGCAGGCCTTGTCCACCGCGGCCTTGCTACCGGCGATCACCGTCTGCACGGGATCGTTGAAATTCACCGCCTCGACGACTTCCGTGCTGCCGGGGCCGAAACTCGCCGTGGCCTCGGCGCAGCCGGCCACCACCTTGCCCGACTCCATGCCGAGCACTGCGGCCATCGCGCCGACGCCGACAGGCACTGCCTGCTGCATCGCCTGCGCACGGAAGCGCACGAGCGGCGCGGCCTGCGCGAGCGTCAGCACGCCCGAAGCGACCAGAGCCGAATACTCGCCGAGCGAATGCCCCGCCACGACGGAAGGCGTTGCGCCGCCCTCGGCCAGCCAGGCACGCCATGCGGCGACACCGGCCACCAGCATCACGGGCTGGGTGTTCGTGGTGAGCGCCAGCTCTTCCTTCGGACCATTCTTGATCAGCGCGCCGATGTCTTCGCCGAGCGCCTCGGATGCTTCGCGCAGCGTTTCGACCACCGCGGGGTGATCGCCCCAGGCGTCGAGCATGCCGACTGCCTGCGAGCCCTGTCCCGGAAAGACAAATGCAAAGGATTTCATTGTTTTACGCGTCGTCTCGCATTGCGGGCGCCCTCCAGAGGGCACCGCAACGCACTCACTACAGATTCAATAGCACCGCGCCCCAGGTGAAGCCGCCACCCACGCCTTCGAGCATGAGCGTGTCGCCCTTCTTCACCTTGCCGGAGCGCACGGCCTCGTCGAGCGCCAGCGGGATCGACGCGGCGGAGGTATTGCCGTGCTCGTTGACCGTGACGATCAGCTTCTCGCGCGGAAGCTTCAGCTTCTTGGCCGTGCCTTCCATGATGCGGATGTTGGCCTGGTGCGGGATGAGCCAGTCGATGTCGGAGTCGAGCTTGCCGGCCTTGGCCAGCGTGGCGCGCGCCGCCTCCTCGAGCACGCGGACCGCGAGCTTGAAGACAGCCTGTCCATCCATGTGCAGCAGCGGCGTGCCCAGCACGTTGCCGCCCGACACATGGCCCGGCACGCAAAGAATGCCGACGTGCTTGCCATCCGCGTGCAGGTCGCTGGCCAGGATGCCGGGCTCCTCGCTCGCCTCGAGCACCACCGCGCCCGCGCCGTCACCGAACAGCACGCAGGTGGTGCGGTCGTTGAAGTCGAGGATGCGGGAGAACACTTCGGCGCCCACCACCAGCGCACAACGCGCGGTGCCGGTGCGGATCATCGCGTCGGCAACGGTCAGTGCATAGACGAAGCCGCTGCAGACCGCCTGGACGTCGAACGCCGGGCAGCCGGCAATGCCGAGCTTGTTCTGGAGAATGGCGGCCGACGACGGGAACACCATGTCGGGCGTGGAAGTGGCGACGATGATCAGGTCGACGTCGCCGGCCTTGCGGCCGGCGGCTTCCAGCGCGTGCCTGGCGGCATGAAGGCCGAGGTCGCTGCTGGTGACATCCGGCGCGGCGAAATGCCGGGCGTGAATACCGGTGCGCTCGACGATCCACTGGTCGGAGGTTTCGATGCCTCGCGTTGCCAGATCCTTGGCGAGATCGTCGTTGGTCACGCGGCGTGGGGGCAGGTAGCTGCCGGTGCCGGTAATGCGTGAATAAGGAGTCATCAAACGTGAAGGGCCGTCGCGTCGACCGGCGCCGCCGGCTCCTGCCGCGCGAGCAAAGGCGCGGCGTGGGCGATGCGGGCCCGCACGCGATCGAGCAGGTTGTTGCGAGCGGCATCATAAGCGCGATCCAGGGCGTGGCCGAAAGCCACTTCGTCGGCCGAGCCATGGCTCTTGAAAACCAGCCCGCGCAGGCCCAGCAAGGCCGCGCCGTTGTACCGACGATGATCCAGCCGGCTTTTGAACGCTTTTAAAACCGGGTAGGCAACAATTGCCGCCAGTTTGGTGAAAACGCTTCGCGAAAATTCGACGCGAATGAACTCGCCGATCATCGAAGCCACGCCTTCACTGGCCTTCAACGCCACATTTCCGACGAAACCGTCACAGACGACGATGTCGGTCGTGCCCTTGAAAATATCGTTGCCTTCCACGTTTCCGTAGAAGTTCAGATCCTTGGAATTGGCAGCCGTACGCAGCAGTTGGCTTGCCTTCTTGATCGTTTCGCTGCCCTTGATGGCTTCTTCGCCAATATTGAGCAGGCCAACCGAAGGCGCCTCGTTGCCGGTCAGCGCCGACACCAACGCCGAGCCGAGCACGGCAAACTGAAGCAGGTCTTCCGCGTCGCAATCGACGTTGGCGCCCAGGTCGAGCACGGTCGTTGCCCCGCCCTTGGCATTGGGAAGCTGCGGCGCAATGGCCGGGCGATCGATGCCCTCGAGCGTCTTGAGCAGATAGCGTGCGATCGCCATGAGGGCGCCGGTATTGCCGGCGGAAACGGCCGCCTGGGCGGCGCCGTCCTTGACCTGCTGGATCGCGACGCGCATCGAAGAATCCTTCTTCTTGCGCAAGGCGATTTCGACCGGATCATCCATGCCCACGACCTCGCTGGCTGCGACGATGCGGGCACGCGGATGCGAGGCAAACCCCGCCAGTGCGGCCGGCGCACCGACGAGCAGCAACGAGGCTTCGCTGTGCCGCTCGAGAAACGCGCGGCAGGCCGCGAGCGTGACGCGCGGCCCATGGTCACCCCCCATGCAATCCACGGCGAGCGTGATTGCGGAAGGCACAGCAGTGATTTCGGGAGAAGAAGGCGTAGCCATCAAAACAAAGGCCCGACGCTACGACAAAAGTAGCTTCGGGCCTTGGCCTTGGGATGCGGGATCAGGCTTCGGACTTGTTCTTGAGCACCTGGCGGCCACGGTAGAAACCGTTGGGGCTGATGTGGTGGCGCAGATGCGTTTCGCCCGTGGTCGGCTCGACGGCAATGCCGGGAACGACCAGTGCGTTGTGGGAACGGTGCATGCCGCGCTTGGAAGGCGACTTCTTGTTTTGCTGGACGGCCATGATGGCTCCTGGACTGTTAGGTTGGTGATTGGATGCGGGCTCAAGCGGTGGCAATACAAGAAACCGGGCGGCATGCATGGAATGCCCTTTTCCCCTTGGTCGTTTCTCGTATCGCTGCTCACGGCGGCGCGCGCGAAGCCCATGATTATAGCCCAGCCTGCGGGAAAGGGCTACTTTCCCTCTTCCGGCTTGCGCGAACGCAACGCGCCGAGCACTGCGAAGGGGTTCGGCTTGGCTTCTTCAGCCGCCTTGAAGTCCTCGTCGCTGGAAGAAAGCTGCACCGGCGTGGGGCAGACATCGTGGGCCGGCATGACGGGGATTTCCATCAGGAGTTCGTCCTCGATCAGCGCATGCAGGTCGAAATCCCGGCTCACGACGAGCAGGTCTTCCTCGGATTCCTCGTCTTCCGCCTCGGCGACGGCCTCGTTGGCCACGAAGCGGAACCAGCGGTCCACGGCGATCGGGGTGTCGACCGGCGACAGGCAACGCTGGCAAACCAGCGGCACGACAGCCTCTGCTTCCAGGTGCAGCCACGGCACGGGCTTGCCGTCAGCACCGGGTCGATCTTCGCCATGGGCAGTCCAGTGGACTACCGCATCGGGCGCGGGAACCGCCAGTTCGGCGACCAGGCGTTCGTATTTCGGGACCGGATCGGCGGCCTCCAGCGTGGCGCCAGCGGCGGCGAAGCCGGGCACGTTGAGCCGTTCGGGGGCGAATTCTCTCTTCATCCGCGCCAGTCTAGCGCGCCGGCCGCTTCGCCGGGCATGGGGCATGCCTGAGGGTTTTAGGCGGCTCACGCACAATCGTCCCCATGCAACGCACCGTGATCCTTGCCTCTACCTCGCGCTACCGCCGCGAACTGCTCACCCGCCTGCGCCTGCCCTTCGACGTGCACTCGCCGGAGGTGGACGAAACCCCGCTGTCCGGCGAAACACCGCGCGACCTCGCCGTGCGCCTCGCACTGGAGAAAGCCAACGCCGTGGCTGTCCGCTTCCCTGAAGCCGTCGTCATCGGCTCCGACCAGGTGGCCGACCTCGCCGGAGAAGCGCTCGGCAAGCCCGGCGACCACGCCCGGGCCACCGCCCAGCTGCGCCGCATGCGCGGCCAGACGCTGATCTTCCAGACGGCCGTGGCCGTCGTCTGCAAGGCCACAAACTTCGTCCAGCGCGACATCGCGCCCGTACGCGTGGTGTTCCGCGACCTCAGCGACGCAGCCATCGAGCACTACCTGCAGGCCGAGCAGCCCTACGACTGTGCCGGCAGCGCCAAGAGCGAAGGCCTGGGCATCGCCCTGCTGGACTCCATCGACAGCGACGACCCGTCCGCCCTGGTCGGCCTGCCGCTGATACGAACCAGCCGGATGCTGCGCGCCGCGGGAGTCGACCTCCTATGACACAGCAGGAAAAAGGAAAGCTTTACCTAGTCCCCGCGCCGCTCGACTTCGGCTGCGAAGCGCAAGCCCCGCTGCAGGACGCGCTGCCGCTCGGCACTCTGCAGACGGCCGCCGGCATCACGCACTGGATCTGCGAGAACGCGAAATCCGCGCGCGCCTACCTGAAGCGCATCGACGCCGTCGCGCCGCTCGCCGCGCCCCTGCAGGCGCAGAACATCCAGGAATTGCCGCGCGACGTGCACAAGAAGGGCGACCACACCGGCCATTTCGACGCCCGCCCCCTTCTGACCGCCGCACTCGAAGGCCACGACGTCGGCCTTCTGAGCGAGGCCGGCATGCCGGCCGTGGCCGATCCGGGCTCGTCGGTGGTGCGCGCTGCACACGAACTCGGCCTTGTCGTGGTGCCGCTGACCGGCCCCGTCTCGCTGCTGCTCGCGCTGGCCGCGAGCGGACTCAACGGCCAGAACTTCGCCTTCGTCGGCTATCTGCCGCAGGACGCCGGCGAGCGCCAGGCCCGCATCCGCGAACTGGAGGCGCTGGCACTCAAGTCGGGCCAGACACAGCTCTTCATCGAAACGCCCTATCGCAATGCAGCCCTGCTGCAGGCGCTGGTGCAGACGCTGCAGCACAACACCCGCCTCGCCGTGGCGCGCGGACTGACGCTCGCCACCGCCCATGTGCGCAGCGAGACGGTCAAGTCCTGGCGCGCCGCGAAGCCCCAGGCCACGACAGACGAACGCCTGCCCGCCGTGTTCGCGATCGGCCGCTGACGATGGTGGCCATTACCGCAGCCACGCGCTGGGCATCGCGCGCGCAGTTCTTCGCAGCCGGCTTCATCTTCGCGACCTGGGGCGTGCACGTGCCCACGGTCAAGGCGCACTACGGCATAGACGAGGCACAGCTCGGCCTGGCCATGCTCGCAGCCGGCGCCGGCGCCATGTTCGGCCTGACCAGCGCGGGCCGCTGGATCGGCCGCCACGGCCCGCGCCGCGTGGCCGGCATCTGCGGCACCGTCTATGCGCTGCTGCTGGCCGGCCTGATCGTCATGCCGGGCTATGCCGCCCTGCTGCTCCTGCTGGCCGCCTTCGGCCTCGTGACCAGCGTGTTCGACGTGTCCATCAACACCGAGGCGGCACAGCTCGAACTGCACGGCGACACGCCGCTAATGAGCGGCATGCACGGCATGTTCAGCCTCGGCGGCATGGCCGGCGCCGCCAGCGGCAGCGCCGCGCTCGCGGCCGGCCTGGGTGCGCAGGCGCACCTGCTGCTGGTCGCGGCCACGATGATGCTGCTCGTCGCCCTGGCTTCGCTGCGCATGCTGCCCAGGCCCGCCACCAGCGGCGCCACCGAAGTCGACCATGGCTTCCTGCTGCCCCGAGGCACGCTCGCGGTGCTGGGCGTGCTTGCTGCGCTCGGCCTGATCGCCGAAGGCGCGATCTACGACTGGAGCGTGCTCTACATGCAGCAGGAGATCGGCAGTCCGCAGCAACAGGCCGCGCTGGCCTACGCGAGCTTCTCGGCCGCGATGGCTGCCGCGCGCTTCGGCGGTGACGCGCTGCGCGCCCGCTTCTCGCCGGCTGCGTTGCTGCTCGGCAGCGGCTTGCTGGCGGCGGTGTCCATGGCGCTGGTGCTCATCACCGACCTGCCCTGGCTCGCGCTGGTCGGTTTTGCCGGCGTGGGTGTCGGCTTCGCGAACGTGGTGCCGATCCTGTTCTCCGCCTCGGCGAAGGTGCCAGGCATCGAGCCCGCGCGCGGCATCGCGTCAGTCTCGGCCGTGGCCTATCTGGGGTTCATGGCAGGCCCGGCCGTGATCGGGCTGCTGGCGCGGGCGACCTCGCTGACGGCCGCGCTCTATGTGGTCGTAGTGTTCGCCGCGGCGCTGGCGGCATCGGCGCGCTACACCGCCGGCAGCAACCACAGTAGATAAGAGAGACGCCGGATCTTTCTCGAAACACCGAGGAACCGGCTTCGCCGGGCCTCCGGTGTTGCCCCCTGCAAAGGAAAAGGCGTGCGAAACCTGGAGGCTTACCTCAGTGCCGGCGTGGTGTGCATCAAGCGCACAGTGGTCTCGGCCATCGCCGCGCCGAACTTCTTGGCCAGCTTCTCGGCCACGTTGTCGCGCCGGGTGTAGTCGATCACCTCTTCGGCCTTGATGACCTCGCGCGCCACGTAGTCGACATTGCCGAGCTGGTCGGCCAGGCCGTACTCGACGGCCTGCTCGCCGCTCCAGAAGAGGCCGCTGAACAGGCCGGGCGTGTCGAGCTTCAGGCGATCGCCGCGGCCGGTCTTCACCACGTTGATGAACTGCGCGTGGATCTGGTTGAGCATGGTCTGCGCGTGCGCGCGCTGCGCGTCGCTCATCGGGCTGAACGGATCGAGAAAGCCCTTGTTCTCGCCGGCCGTCAGCAGGCGGCGCTCGACGCCCACCTTTTCCATCACGCCGGTGAAGCCGAAGCCGTCCATCAGCACGCCGATGCTGCCGACGATGCTGGCCTTGTCGACGTAAATTTTGTCGGCCGCCGCGGCAATGTAGTACGCCGCCGAGGCGCAGGTCTCCTCGACCACCGCATACACCGGCTTCTTGTACTTGGCCTTCAGGCGCTTGATCTCGTCATTGATGATGCCGGCCTGCACCGGGCTGCCGCCGGGCGAGTTGATCAGCAGGACCACGCCCTTGGCGCCCTCGTCCTCGAAGGCCGTCTTCATCGCGGCGACCACGAACTCGGCACTCGCGTCGCCGCCGTTGGCGATTTCGCCCTTGATCTCGACGACGGCCGTGTGGGCCGTGCTCTTTGCCGCGCTCGGCGTGCTGCGTGAGAACGCGGCCCAGGCCAGGAAGACGAAGAAGGCCAGCCATGCCAGGCGCGTGAAGGTCTTCCAGCGGCGCGCGGCCTTCTGTTCATTCAGCGATGCGAAGGCGAGCTTCTCGAGGGTGGCGCGCTCCCAACCGGGACGCTGCGTGGGATCTTTGGCCATGTTCGTGGAAGGGGCCCGCTCAAATGGTTCGAATCCCGAGGGTTCGGTTCGGTTCGGGTCGGTCATGTCAGAAAGTCAGGGGGTGAAGGTTCCAGTCAGTATGCCAGTGCACCACGCCGTCATGCTCGCTCAGCGCGATCTTCACGAGGCCGCCACGGCATGGGCCGCCCGCGCACTCACCGGTGTCGGGCCTGTAGACCGCGCCGTGCGTCGCGCACAGCAGCCACTGGCCGGTGTCGTCGAAGAAGCGGTCGGGCTGGAAGTCGAGTTCCATCGCGACATGGCTGCAACGGTTCAGGAACGCATGCGGCTGGCCTTCGAAGCGTATGGCGAAGGCCCTGCAGGTCTCTCCGCCGTAGACCACGTCGAAAGGTACCGCCAGGCCGCCTTCGGCCAGGTCGGAGGCGTTGCACAGCGGAATGCGTTGCTGATCGCTCATGGCGGCATCTTCAGTTTCAGGCGTTGTCGAGGAGCCAGCTTTCCAGGTCGGCGACCGAGTGCGCGACGTGCAGCGGCTTGAATTCGTCGAAGCTCGCCGGCTCGTGCGCGCCGTAGCTCACGCCGACGCAGGCGCAGCCGGCGTTCTGCGCGAGCTGCAGGTCGTGCGTGGTGTCGCCGATCATCAGGGTGCGCTCGGGCGGCACATCGAGTTCTTCCATCAGCTCCAGCAGCATGCGCGGGTGCGGCTTGCCGAAGGTTTCGTCGGCGGTGCGCGAGGCGTCGAATCGGTCGCGCAGCGCGACGGACTTCAGCGCCTCGTTGAGGCCGCGGCGCGACTTGCCGGTGGCCACGGCCAGCTTGTGGTCGCGCGCACGCAACGCATCGAGCATCTGCAGCACGCCGTCGAACAGCACGAGGTCGTCCTGGTGCTGCAGGTAGTGATAGCGGTAGCGGGCGCCGAGCTCGGGGTATTTCTCCTTCGGCACGTCGGGCGCCGCGCGCGCGAGCGCCTCGGCCAGGCCGAGGCCGATCACCCAGGCTGCGTCGTTCTCACTCGGCTTGGCGCCGCCGACGTCGATCACCGCCGCCTGGATGCAGCGCACGATCAGGCGGGTGGAGTCATAGAGCGTGCCGTCCCAGTCGAATGCGATCAGGTCGAAACGTAGGGGTCTGTTTGAATCAGTCATGGGCCGTGGGTGTGGGGTGTTGGGCCATCGCCTCGAGGGCGGCGGGAGGCATCAGCGCGAGCAGTTCGGGCGGCAGGCCGGCCTGCAGCGCCACGCGTTCGCCGCCGGCCGGGTGATTGAACTGCAGCCGCCAGGCATGCAGGAACATGCGCCGGAGCCCGAGCTTGTGAAGCGCGCGCTGGCGTCCGGATTCGCCGTACTTGTCGTCGCCCGCGATCGGATGACCGGCCGAGGCGAGGTGGACTCTGATCTGGTGCGTGCGGCCGGTCTTGATCGTCACCGCCAGCAGCGACATCGGCGATGCGTCGCCCGGCAGCGAAAGCCGCGCCAGCACCCGCACCAGCGTGACTGCGCGCATGGCGTCGGGGTGGTCCTTGGCGACCACGCGCACGCGGCGCTCACCCGCGCCGGCCGAGCCGTCGGGCAGCAGGTACCTGGCGAGCGGGGCGTCGAGCACCTTCTTGTTGGCCGGCCAGTCGCCTTCGACCAGCGCCAGGTAGGTCTTGCCGGTCTCGCGCTCGCGGAACTGGTCCTGCAGCGAGACCAGCGCGCTGCGCTTCTTGGCCACCAGCAGGATGCCGGAGGTCTCGCGGTCGAGCCGGTGCACCAGCTCCAGGAATTTCGCCCCGGGCCGCGCGGTGCGCAGTTGCTCGATCACGCCGAAGCTCACGCCGCTGCCGCCGTGGACGGCCACGCCGGCCGGCTTGTCGACGGCCAGGAGGGCCTCGTCTTCGAGCAGCACCGGGAATTCGCGCGCCGGCGCGGGCGGGGCCGCGCCCTCCTCCGCGCGCTGGGAAATGCGGATCGGCGGCAGCCGCAGGACGTCACCGGCCTCGATGCGGGTCTCGGCCTGCACCCGGCCCTTGTTGATGCGCACCTCGCCCGACCGGATGATCCGGTAGACGTGCGTCTTCGGAACGCCTTTCAGATGGCGGAAAAGGAAGTTGTCCAGCCGCTGCCCGGCGGATTCGGCGTCGACCGTGAGGAATCTGATGGCCGAATGCGGCGCCACCGGCTCGCCGGAGGCCTCGGGGCCTGCGGGATTTCGAGCAGCCGCGGGGCTTTGCTTCGCACCTATAATGTTTTTCACCAGCGCGGTCGTGTAAGTGCTTGATTAGACAGAAGTTTAGTCCACTGCCATCAAATACCCAGGGCGGCGCTGGGAGGTCGATGCCGCTTTGGCGCCGAGCTGCAAACCCCGCGCAACCGCGCAAAGTGGCAGACCAGGCGTCCAAGTCAAGCCGACACCCACGAAACACCGATACGGAATACCCCAGCCTGCAGCTTCCAAGCTGCCGGCGGATCGAAGCGAGTCCCTTGTTGTGTTGATGCTGCTGATTCGAATGTGCCTGCACTGGCTCCTGCCAGTGGCTTCGGGCATTGGATCATCCGCAGCGCGAGTCATCCTCGCGCAACCTGCTATCGAAAAGATAGCCACCCAACACCGAATCTGGCTCGCGCCCATCCACGCGCCCCCACCCCGGCTGTCTTCTTGAGCTAACGCTCGAGGAGCCTGCCCGCGCCCTGCGCGGCAGTGACAGCATCCGGGGCCCAAGCGGCAATTCCCTGGTTTCGCGGGCGTCGTCCGTGCATCGTTGGCTCGTCAAGGGCCTGTAGAACGATACATATAAGGACAACGCATCATGAAGCGGATGCTGATCAATGCCACGCAGGCCGAAGAACGCCGCCTGGCAATCGTCGACGGGCAGAAACTGCTCGACTACGAAATCGAAATCGAAGGGCGCGAACAGCGCAAGGGCAACATCTACAAGGCGGTCGTGACCCGCGTCGAGCCTTCGCTCGAAGCCTGTTTCGTCGACTACGGCGAAGACCGCCACGGCTTCCTGCCGTTCAAGGAAATCTCCAAGCAGTACTTCGCCGAAGGCGTGTCGGCCAGCCAGGCCCGCATCCAGGACGCGATCCGCGAAGGCCAGGAGCTCACCGTCCAGGTCGAGAAGGAAGAGCGCGGCAACAAGGGCGCGGCCCTCACCACCTTCATCTCGCTGGCCGGCCGCTATGTCGTGCTGATGCCGAACAACCCGCGCGGCGGCGGCGTCTCGCGCCGCATCGAGGGCGACGACCGCGCCGAACTCAAGGAGGCGATGGACCAGCTCGAGTACCCGAAGGGCATGAGCATCATCGCGCGCACCGCCGGCATCGGCCGCTCGGCGCCCGAACTCCAGTGGGACCTGAACTACCTGCTCAAGCTCTGGAGCGCCATCGACGGCGCCGCCAAGGGCGGCAAGGGCGCCTTCCTGATCTACCAGGAATCCTCGCTCGTCATCCGCGCCATCCGTGACTATTTCAATCACGACATCGGCGACATCCTGATCGACACCGACGACATCTACGACCAGGCGCAGCAGTTCATGGCGCACGTCATGCCCGAGCATGCCTCGCGCGTGAAGCGCTACCGCGACGACGCGGCGCTGTTCAGCCGCTTCCAGATCGAGCACCAGATCGAATCGGCCTACGCCCGCACCGTGCAACTGCCCTCGGGCGGCGCCATCGTGATCGACCACACCGAGGCGCTGGTCTCGGTCGACGTGAACTCGGCCCGCGCCATCAAGGGCGGCGACATCGAAGAGACCGCCACCCGCACCAACCTCGAAGCCGCCGACGAAGTGGCCCGCCAGATGCGCCTGCGCGACCTGGGCGGCCTGATCGTCATCGACTTCATCGACATGGACGAGTCGAAGAACCGCCGCGAAGTCGAAAGCCGCCTGCGCGACGCGCTGCGGCAAGACCGCGCCCGCGTGCAGTTCGGCTCGATCAGCAAGTTCGGCCTGATGGAAATGAGCCGCCAGCGCCTGAAGCCCGCGCTGAGCGAAGGCTCGTCGATCCCCTGCCCCCGTTGCGGCGGTTCGGGCCACATTCGCGACACCGAATCGAGCGCGCTGCAGATCCTGCGCATCATTCAGGAAGAGTCCATGAAGGACAACACCGCCGCCGTGCATGTGCAGGTGCCGGTGGAAGTGGCCTCGTTCCTGCTGAACGAAAAGCGCACCGAAATCGCCAAGATCGAGCTCAAGCAACGCGTGAGCGTGCTGATGGTGCCCAACAAGACGCTCGAAACGCCGAACTACAAGCTCGAGCGCCTGAAGCACGACGACCCGCGCCTCGACCACATCGAGGCCAGCTACAAGATGGCCGACGAGATCGAGGATCCGACCTCGGTCACGCGCCGCTCGCAGGAGCCCACCAACAAGCAGACGCCGGTCATCAAGGGCGTGCTGCCCGACGCGCCGGCTCCCGTGGTGCCGCCCAAGCCCGAAGCCGTGCGCGCTCCTGCCGCACCGGCACCGGTCGCACCGCCCGTGGTGAGCGCGCCGGTTCCGGCGCAGACCGGCTTCTTTGCCTGGATCAAGAACCTGTTCGGCGGCACGCCGGCTCCTGCCGCCGCGCCCGCACCGGCCCCCATCCCGGTCGAGGCACCGAAGCCCCGCCGCGACGGTCGCCCCGGCCGTGACGGCGAAGCACGCGGCGGCGCGCGCGACGGCGAACAGCGCCGTGGCGGCCGCAACGGCGAAGGCCGCGGTGAAGGCCGTGGCGAGAACGGCGGACGCCAGGGCGGCCGCGACGGCGAACAACGCCGCGGTGGCCGTGGCGGCGAGCGCCGTGAAGGTCGCGGCGAGGGCCGTGGCAACGAACAGCGCAACGAGCAACGCAACGAAGGCGCCAACAACCAGCAGCGCGAACAACGCGAACCGCGTGAAGCGCGCGCCCCGCGCGACGGCGAGCAGCGCCGCAACGGACGCGGCGAGCGCCGCGAAGGCGAAGGTCGCGAAGGCCGCAACAGCGTGCTGCCGGCCGAGGCGCTCGACGGCGTCAACCTCGAAGCCCAGCAACTGGCCGGCGCCGCTGCAGGCGACGAAGGCAACACGGCTGAACGCGCACCGCGCGCCCGCGGCGAGCGTCGCGAACGCGGCGAGCGCAATGAGCGCGGCGAACGTGGCGAGCGCAATGCCGCCGAAGCCGGCGAAGGCTCCGCGCAAGGCGAGCAGCGCCAGCCCCGCAACGGCCGCGACGAGCAGCGCGGACCGCGTGGCGAGCGCAACGACGGTCGCCGCGAACGCCGCAACGACGCCGTGCAAGCCGAAGCGGATGCACGCGGCGCCGAAGCCGCCGCAGCCGATGTCGAACAAGGCAGCGAAGCCGCCATCAACGGCAGCAGCGAACAGGCACCGCGCCGCGACGGCGAAGAACGCCGCGGCCGTTCGCGCGACCGCTACGGTCGCGACCGCCGCGAGCGTGGTCCGCGCGAAGAAGGCGATGCAGGCGCAGCAACGGCTGGCGAAGGCTTCTCTTCGCAAGAGCCCCAGCAGCAACTGCCGCTGGCGTCCGAGCGCGTCGAGGCTGTCGAAGCCGTTGCCGTCGCCACGGAAGTCCGCGAGGCACCGCAGCAGCAGGTTCGCGCCGAGCGCCCCGCGCCGGTCGTCGCAGTTGCAGCCGCTGCCGCTGCCGCTGCCGCTGCCGAGCAGATCGTGGTCGCCGAAAGCGCCGCCGCTGCCAAGGCACCCGCAGTCGCCAACGGCCGCGCGCTGCCCAAGGTCCAGCCTTTCGAACTGCCGCTGGCCGAGCTCGCGCAGATCGCCGAGAGCTCGGGCCTGCAGTGGGTCAACTCGGACGCCGAGCGCATCGCCCAGGCGCGCGCCGCCATCGAGGCGGAGCCGAAGCCGGTGCACGTGCCGCGCGAGCGCCCGCCGGTGGTCGTGCTCGACGAAGGTCCGCTGGTGCTGGTCGAAACCCGCCGCGACCTCGGTTCGATGTCGCTGCCGTTCGAGCAGCAGCAACAAGGGCAGCGTCCGCTCTGAGCGACGCCCCCTCGCAAATGAAAACGGCGCCTCCGGCGCCGTTTTTTTATGCCCCGCTAAACCTTGTCGCGTGCCGGTAGTTCCGGCATCTCCAGGATCAGCTCGCCGAACCTGCAGGCGCACTCGGTCCTGCCGTTCTCGCTCCAGATCAGCGAGAAATCCACGCTGGGCAATGACGGCAAGCCGTAGCGGCCGTCGACGATCTTCATGCCCGGTTCCACGTCCTCGCGCGTGAGCACCGTGACGGCCAGCCCCGCCAGCACTGCAGCGCGAATGCCGTGCTGGCTCGCCGAAGTGAAGACCACGTGCCAGTCGCGCGGCGTGGCGTCCAGCGCCCCGGCCGCCACCTCGCGGTTGACGCAAGGTTTCGGAAAGAAGGCCAGCGGCAGCGATGCGCCCGGCTTCGGCTCGAAGCATTCGGCCGCCGCCCACACCAGCTGCGTGCGACGCAGGCGCGTGCCCTCCTCGCAGCCGGGAGGCGACATCACCACCGCCAGGTCGAGCTCGCCTGCGCGGATCATGGCGCGGAAGTCGAGGTGCATGCTCACGCTGACCTCCATGCGCGTGGCGGGAAACGAGCGCGCGAACTGCGAGAGCAGCGGCGGTAGCCGCTCGCCCATGAAGGTGTCGGGCGCGCCGAAGCGCACCACGCCCGCGATCGGCGACGGCTGGAAGCGCCGCGTCATCGCGTCGAGCGTTTCGAGGATCTGCTGTGCGTAGCGCAGGAAGTCCTCGCCGTCCTCCGTCACCGTGAGGCGGCGCGTCGTGCGATGCAGCAGCGGCCGGCCCACCTGCTCCTCGAGCCGCCGGATCTGGTGGCTCACGGCCGACTGCGTCAGGTGCAGCCGCTGGGCGGCGCGCGTGAAGCCGCCGGCTTCCTTGACGGCCACGAAGGCGCGCAACAGTGCAGGGTCGAAATCCATGGCAACAGATAAATGATGACTGTTCATGGATTCTAGGAAATTAAATCATTTCCATCATGAAGAGGCTTTCCCCAGAATCGCCCGGACTTCCCGACCAGGGACTCTTCGAAAGACTCAGATGCCTCTCTCCCACACCGGCAAGAACCGCGTCGCGCTGGCCGCGATCTGCCTCATTGCCATGATGTTCGGCCTGGAGATCTCCAGCGTGCCGGTCATTCTTCCCACGCTCGAGAAAACGCTGCATGGCGACTTCAGCGACATGCAGTGGATCATGAACGCCTACACCATCGCCTGCACCACGGTATTGATGGGCGCCGGCACGCTGGCCGACCGCTATGGCCGCAAGCGCATCCTCGTCGTCAGCGTGGTGCTGTTCGGCCTCACTTCGCTGGCCTGCGGGCTCGCGCAGAACGCAGCGGTGCTGATCGTCGCGCGCTTCCTCCAGGGCCTGAGCGGCGGCACCATGCTGATCTGCCAGCTCGCGGCGCTCTCGCACCAGTTCCAGCAGGGCAAGGAGCGCAGCCGGGCCTTCGCCACCTGGGGCGTGGTCTTCGGCATGGGCCTGGGTTTCGGGCCGATCATCGGCGGCGCGATCGCGGCGCTGTCGAGCTGGCAGTGGGTGTTTTTGGTCCATGCACCGCTGGCCGTGCTGGCGGTGGTCCTCGTGCTCGGCAGCGTGCAGGAGTCGCGCGACCCCGACGCGCAGCGGCTCGACCTGCCCGGCATCGTCACGCTGTCGCTCGCGGTGCTGGGCCTGACCTGTTTCATCACGCAGGGGCCGGGCCTGGGCTTCTCGAGCCCGCCGGCCATCGGCATCGCGGTCGCGTCGGCCGCGAGCTTCGTTCTCTTCCTGTGGGTGGAGAAGATCAACCCGCACCCGATGTTCGACTTCTCGGTCTTCAGGATCCGCAACTTCTCGGGCTCGATCATCGGCTCCATCGGCATGAACTTCAGCTTCTGGCCGTTCATGATCTACCTACCGATCTACTTCCAGGGTGCGCTGGGCTACGACGCGGTCGTCGCCGGCTCCGCGCTGCTGGCCTACACGCTGCCCACGCTGGTACTGCCGCCGCTGGCCGAGCGGCTCTCGCTGCGCTACCGCCCGGGCGTCGTCATTCCCGCGGGCCTGTTCGTGATCGGGCTCGGCTTCATCGCGATGCGCTACGGCAGCGGCATAGCCCACGCGAGCTGGATGACGATGCTGCCGGGCTGCCTGCTGGCCGGCATCGGGCTGGGCCTGACCAACACGCCCGTCACCAACACCACCACCGGCTCGGTGCCGAGCGCACGCGCGGGCATGGCGTCGGGCATGGACATGAGCGCGCGGCTCATCACGCTGGCCATCAATATCGCGCTGATGGGCTTCGTGCTGCTCGAAGGCGTTCATGCGCATCTGCGCGGCGCGCTTTCCACATCGCTCGACGCGCCCCAGCTGCGCTCGCTGGCAGAGAAGATCGCGGCCGGCAGCTTCTCGTCGCTTGCGGATGGCTTCCCGGTGCTGTCGCAGGCCGACCCGTCGGGCGCCACGGTGCATGCGGCGCTGGTGCATGGCTTCGGGCTGGTGATGCTCTACGGCGGCATCGGCGTGTGGGTGCTGGCCGGCATCAGCTGGCTCGTCTTCGGCAGCGGAAAGCAGTCGACGCAACCGGCGCAGGGCCTGAAAAAGCCCGCGTGCCCCTGAAGAGCCCGGCGGAGACTCAGCTGTTCTCGACCTGAGCCGCGCGCCTCCAGGCCTCGGCTGCCTGCTCGGCGTCGTCGCGGTCTTCGGCCAGCTTGGCGAGCGCCAGCCAGGCACGGCGATACAGCTCCGTGTCCTGCAGCCCGAGCCCGGCCTGCATCAGCAGCTGCTGCGCCTTGCCCCAGAGCTGGCGCTTCATGCAGGCCATGCCGGCGAGGTACTGCAGGTTCGGGTCGCGCGGATTGTTGCGCTGCGCGGCTTCGATGCGCGCCAGCCATTCGGCGTCCACGGAGTCGAGCCCCGCTTCGAGCGCTCGCGCCAGCTTGACGCGCAATGCGTCGCCCAGGCCGCGCGGATTGGCCACCATGCGCTCCCACGCCGGCAGGAGCCAGCCGCGCGCAAGGGCAAGGTCTCCACGCAAGGCGACCATGCGCTGGGCAGCGTGGATCGCCACCTCGGGCATCTCGCGCTCGTTGGCGTCGAGTTCGCTCCACGCACGCAGCAACTGCGCAGGGTCGTGCGCGCCCGACAGCAGCTCGGTGGCGAGGCCGCGCACGATGCTCTGCGCAGCCGCTTCCGAGAAGGCACGGTGCTTGGCCAGCAGGCGCGCGGTTTCGAGCGCTTCGAGCGTGCGGCGATCCTGGCGAGCAGCCTTCAGACGCAGGCGCAATGCGAGCGTGCGACGCTGCGCGCCCTGCGGCAGTTCTTCGAGCCGTGCGAGCGCGGCGGCCGCGTCGCGGTCTTCGAGCGCCCAGCGCGCCGCGCGCAGCTGCACGCCTTCGCGCGTCTCGGGGCTGGCGAGCACGGTGCGGTCAACGCTCTCGTTGAGGGCCTGCTGAAGATGCGCGTCGCGCGCCGCCTTGTCCTGCAACGCCTGCGCGCTCTCGGCAGCGAGCAGGTGCGAAAGCACGCGCACCTGCTGCGCCTGCGGCAGGCTGGCGCCGAGCGCGGCCAATGTCTTTTCCTGCGTGAGCGCGGCCTGCGCGGCCTTGCGCGCGCGCGAGAAGCGGCCGGAAATCAGCTGCACCATCGCGTCGAGCAGGGCCGCATGCAGCGTGCGTTCCTTCTGCTGCAGGCGCCACTGGCGCGCCTGCGTCGGCAGCGAGAACAGCGCCGCGAGCGCCCGCAGCGCCGCATGCAGCAGCACGAAGGCCACCAGCAGGATCACGAGCACGAGGTTCAGCGAAAGATCGACGCGCCACGGCGGCCAGAACACGGTGATCGTGCCCTGGTTGTTGCCTGCGAACAGTGCGACTGCCGCTGCGACGGCGAAAAGGGCGAGGAGCCAGATTGCTGCGCGCATGGATGTCCGATCAGCGTCCTGCCGCTGCGGTGGCAAGTGCCGACAGCGTGTCGTCGATGCGGACCGGCTCGGTCGTCTTCACCAGGGACTGCAGCTGCTGCAGCAGCGTGGCCGCGGCCTGGGTGCGGCGCGACGCGGGGTCGAAATAACGGTTGAGCGAAGCCGTTACCTGCGACAGCTCGCTGCGCGTGGCTTCCATCTGCCGCGACAGCAGCGACAGGCGCGCATTGAGCAGCTTGAGCTTGAGGTTCTCGCGCAGGAAATAAGACTGCTCGGGCGCCAGCAGGATCGCCTCGGGGCTCTGGATGCGGCCCACGCGCACCAGCGAGCGCGCCTCGCCGCGCACCGTGAGCAGCACGCGGCGCCACCACGGCGCGTCGGCCGGAATGGGCTCGGCCTGCCAGGCGTTGGTGCCGGTGCCGCGAACGGCCACCGCGTTGAGCGTGGGCAGGTCGTCCACGTTGCGCATCAGCTCGTCGAGCTTCTGCAGCGCCTCGCCACCGTCGTTGCTGGTGCTGACCCGCAGACGATCCGCGTCGCGCTGCATGGCCCGCTGCAGGGGTGCGAGCCGCGGCTGCGCGGCGCGTGCGATGCGGGTGTCGCCGGCCTTCAGCGCGGCCAGCAAAGGCTCGACGCTGCCGGTGACCTGCGCCTGCTGCAGGGCGAGGCGCACGGCCGAGTCGATGTCGACCACGAGGTTCTCGTCGCGCGAACGCGAGAGGCTTTGGATGAGTTCCTCGAGCTGCGAGCGCTGCAGCGCGATTTCGGTCACGCGGGTCTCGACCAGCGCCACGCGGGCCGATGCGTCGCGCACCGTGTCGCTGGCCTGGCGCGCCAGCGTGCGCGCCTCCATCGACTGCGCGATGGCGTCGGCGCTCTGGCGTGCGAGCTGCTCCTTCATGCCGCCGACCTTCTGCCACAGCGCGATCGACATCAGCAATGCGGCCAGCGCCACGAGGGCGACGAGGGCGAATCCGATGCGGGAGAGAAGCAGTGCTCCGGCGGCTTGCGCGGCAGGTGTCTGGTGGGGTGCCAGCGGGGCTGGCACCGGCGCCGTGGCAGCGGATGGGGAAGATGGAAGATCGTCTGTGGGGGACGCGGCGCTCATGCCAAGGATTCTATAGACGCGACCAACGCCTCCAGCAGCGGTGTGCATACACGCAACGTCCCGAAACCCGCTGCCCGCGCGGCTTCGCCGATGCGCGCATGCGTGGCGACCGCGCTCGCGGCATGCCACTGCACGCCGGGCATCGCGCGCTGCAGATTGCCGATGGCTTCGGAGCTGCTGAAGAGCCAGATCGCACGGCCTTCGGCGCCGTCGATGGCGAGCTTGCGTTGTACGACATCCAGCGACGGCTGCAGCCGGCGATAGGCCACCACCGTGTCGCGACGACCGCCCGCGGCATCGACCTCGTTGGCCAGCCAGTCGCGTCCCGCGGGTCGCCCGGCTTCGTCGCCGCCGCGCACGATCAGCACGCGAACGCCCGTCGACACCTGCGCGTGGACGCGTTCCCACAGCGCCTCGGAATCGAAGCGCGTGGCCTCGGGCGGCGGCGCGTCGATGGACTCCGGCGGCACGCCGGCACGCAGCAAGGCGCGCTTGGTACCGGGGCCAGTGGCCCAGAAGCGGCAACCGGCCAGCGAATCGGCGGTGCCCCTGTGCTGGAAGAAATGCTCGACGGCCGTGGCGCTCACGAACATCAGCGCGGCGTAGTCCGCGAGTTGCCGCCATGCCGTGCGCAGCGGCTCGATGTCCGTGGCGGGTTCGATCACGATGAGCGGCAGCGCCACCGCATCGAGCCCCGCACCGCGCAGGTCGCTCACCCATTGCGCGGCTTCGCGCGCCGGCCGCGTGACGATGACGGGACGGCCGGTCATACGATGACCACCGGTATCAGTGGGCCCCGGCGGCACGCAGCAGCGCCGCGGCATGCTCGCCGAGCGCGTCGGCCTCGGCGAAGTCGCCGGCCTGCGCCAGCGCATGCACCTTCACCAGCGGCACGTTGCCTTCGGGGTCGCCCCAGGCGGCATCGATGCGCAGCGCGCCGTCGGCCTGCCAGCGGGCATGGGCCGCCAGCGGCATGGAGCAGCTGCCGCCCATGGCTCGGCTCACGGCGCGCTCGGCGGCGGTGGAGAGCCAGTCGCCCCTGTGGGCCAGCGAGCCCAGCAGTTCGATGAGGTCCTTGCGGTCGGCGCGCACCTCGATGCCGAGCGCGCCCTGCCCCGCGGCGGGCAGCATGGTGTCGGCGTCGAAGGCCACGCGGATGCGGCTTTCCAGCCCCAGCCGCTTGAGCCCGGCCGCAGCCAGCACGATGGCGTCGTACTGCCCTTCGTCGAGCTTGCGCAGCCGGGTGTCGAGGTTGCCGCGCAGCGGTTCGATGCGCAGGTCGGGCCGCAGCGCGCGCAGAAGCGCCATGCGGCGCAGGCTGGAAGTGCCGACGACGGCGCCCTGCGGCAGCTCGTCGAGCGATTCGTAACGGGGAGAGACGAGCGCGTCGCGCGGGTCCTCGCGCTCCAGCACGCAGGCCAGCACGAAGCCTTCGGGCAGGTCCATCGGCACGTCCTTCAGCGAATGGACGGCGATGTCGGCGCGCCCTTCCTCGAGCGCCAGTTCGAGCTCCTTCACGAAGAGCCCCTTGCCGCCCACCTTGCTGAGCGTGCGATCGAGGATCTGGTCGCCCGTGGTCGTCAGGCCCAGCAGGCTGACGGCGTGGCCTCTTTCTTGCAAAAGCGACTGCACGTGTTCGGCTTGCCACAGTGCCAGGCGGCTTTCGCGCGTGGCGATGACGATATTGCTCAAGACCGGTCCCAAAAGTACGTGTTCCAAACCGCGGGAATGCTAGCATGTTGCGCCGCAACAACGAAGACGGCACTCCATTCAAGAAGTCCAGGACAAACATCGAATGAAAGCCAGCAAGACACCTGCTCCGCCCAAGCGCCGTCAGGCCGAAGACCAGCCTCTGATCGAAGACATCCGGCTGTTGGGCCGGATCCTCGGCGACGTGATCCGCGAGCAGGAGGGAGACGAGACTTACGCACTGGTCGAGAAGATCCGCACCCTGTCCGTGGCTTTCCGCCGCGATGCGGACCACGCGGCCGACCGGGCGCTGAAGAACCTGCTCAAGGGCCTGAGCGCGGTGGAGACGGTGCGCGTCATCCGTGCCTTCACCTACTTCAGCCACCTGGCCAATCTTGCCGAAGACCGCCACCAGATCCGCCGCCGCACCGAAACCGAGCGCGCCGGCGAAAGCGTGGAAGGCGACCTGCAGACCGCGCTCGCGCGCATCCGCAAGGCCGGCGTGAAGCCCGACGACATCGTCTCTTCGCTGGCCCACAGCTATGTTTCGCCGGTGCTCACCGCGCACCCGACCGAGGTGCAGCGCAAGAGCATCCTCGATGCCGAGCGCGCCATCGCGCAGCTGCTCACCGTGCGCGACGAGATCCGGCTGCGCCAGAGCGCCTACGCGGGCGGCAAGGACACGCTCACCCCGCTCGAGTTCGCCGAGAACGAAACGCAGATGCGCATCCGCGTCACGCAGATCTGGCAGACGCGCATCCTGCGCTTCTCCAAGCTCACCGTGGCCGACGAAATCGAGAACGCGCTGAGCTACTACGAAGCCACCTTCCTGCGCGAGATCCCGCGCGTGTACGCCGACCTCGAGAAGGCGCTGGCGCAAGGCGGCCAGGCGCCGTCGGTCGCGCCCTTCCTGCGCATGGGCCAGTGGATCGGCGGCGACCGCGACGGCAACCCCAACGTGACGGCCCAGACGCTCGAATACGCCCTGAGCCGCCAGTGCGAACTGGCGCTGCGCCACTACCTCACCGAGGTGCACTACCTGGGCGGCGAACTGTCGCTCTCGGCCACGCTGGTCGACGTGTCGGTCGAGATGCAGGCGCTGGCCGAGCGCTCGCCCGACACCAACGAGCACCGCAAGGACGAGCCCTATCGCCGCGCCCTCACCGGCGTGTACGCGCGTCTTGCCGCAACGCTGCGCGAGCTCACCGGAGGCGAGGCCGCGCGCCACGCCGTCGCGCCGCAGAACCCGTACGCCAACGCCGACGAGTTCCTGGCGGACCTGCGCACGGTGGCCGAGTCGCTCGAGGAAAAGCACGGCAGCGTGCTCGCCGCGCCGCGCCTGCTGCCGCTGATCCGCGCCGTGGAGGTGTTCGGCTTCCACCTCGCCACGGTCGACCTGCGCCAGAGTTCCGACAAGCACGAGGCCGTCATCGCCGAGCTGCTGGCCACCGCGCGCATCGAGCCCTCGTACGCATCGCTGGCCGAAGAGGCCAAGCAGACGCTGCTGCTGAGGCTGCTCGACGACGCCCGCCCGCTGCGCGTGCCCGACGCCGACTACTCGCCGCTCGCGAAGAGCGAGCTGGCCATCTTCGCCGCCGCACGCACCGCGCGTGCGCGCTACGGCGCAGCGGCCATCCGCCACTACATCATCAGCCACACCGAGACGGTGAGCGACCTGCTCGAAGCCCTGCTGCTGCAGAAGGAAGTGGGCCTGCTGCGCGGCGCGATGGACAGCAACGCCACCTGCGACCTGATCGTGGTGCCGCTGTTCGAGACCATCGAAGACCTGCGCAACGCCGCGCCCATCGTGCGCGCCTTCTATGCGCTGCCGAACATCCAGGCGCTCATCGAGCGTTCGGGTGCCGAGCAGGACGTGATGCTCGGCTACTCCGACAGCAACAAGGACGGCGGCATCTTCACCAGCAACTGGGAGCTGTACCGCGCGGGCATCGCGCTGGTGTCGCTGTTCGACGAGCTGAACAAGAAGAAGGCCAGGCCGATCCGCCTGCGCATGTTCCACGGCCGCGGCGGCACGGTGGGCCGCGGCGGCGGTCCGAGCTACCAGGCCATCCTGGCGCAGCCGCCGGGCACGGTGCGCGGGCAGATCCGCCTGACCGAGCAGGGCGAAGTCATCGGCTCGAAGTACGCCAACCGCGAGATCGGCCGGCGCAACCTCGAGACGCTGGTGGCCGCCACGCTGGAAGCCACGCTGCTGCCGCAGGGCAAGTCGGCGCCCGCCAATTTCCTCTCGGCCGCGAGCGAGCTGTCGGCCGCGAGCATGGCGGCGTACCGCAAGCTGGTCTACGAGACACCGGGCTTCGGCGACTACTTCTTCGGCTCCACGCCGATCCGCGAGATCGCCGAGCTCAACATCGGCTCGCGCCCCGCCTCGCGCAACCCCAGCCACAAGATCGACGACCTGCGCGCGGTGCCGTGGAGCTTCAGCTGGGGCCAGTGCCGCCTCACCATTCCGGGCTGGTTCGGCTTCGGCTCGGGCGTGGAGCAGTTCCTGGCCGCCGCCGGCAATGCCGCGAGCAAGAAGGAACGGCAGGCGCTGCTGCAGCGCATGTACGCGCAGTGGCCCTTCTTCCGCACGCTGCTGTCGAACATGGACATGGTGCTGGCCAAGAGCGACCTCGCGCTGGCTTCGCGCTACGCCGAGCTGGTCACCGACCGCAAGCTGCGCCAGAAGGTGTTCTCGATGATCGACGCCGAATGGCACCGCACCTCGGACGCGCTCACGCTCATCACCGGCGCGAAGCAGCGGCTCGAGGGCAATGCCGAGATGCAGCGCTCGGTGCGCCACCGCTTCCCATACATCGACCCGCTGCACCACCTGCAGGTCGAGCTGATGCGGCGCTACCGCGCGGGCGACGGCGGCGAGCGGCTGCAGCGCGGCATCCACATCTCGATCAACGGGGTGGCGGCGGGGCTGCGCAACACCGGCTGACGACGCGCCGCACGGCGATGTGAAGACGGGCCCTGAACGGGCCCGTCCTTTCTTGCGGCGGGCATAGACTCGCAGCCCCGCTCACCCATCGCGAACGAAAAAGGAAAAGCCATGAAAGGCTCCTGCCTCTGCGGCACCGTCCGGTACGAAGCCGCGCGCCTCGCCGGCCCCGTCATCCACTGCCATTGCCAGACCTGCCGCAAGGCGCACAGCGCGGCCTTCACGACGACCGCGCGCGCCGACAGGCCCGACTTCCGCTGGACCGCGGGCGAGGAAGCCATCGGCTCCTTCGAGTCGACGCCCGGCAAGCTGCGCCACTTCTGCACCCGCTGCGGCACGCACCTCGTGGCCGAATGGGTGGCGCAGCCGCAGGTGATCCTGCGCCTGGGCTCGCTCGACGACGACCCGGGCCAGCGCCCCACGGCGCACATCTGGACCTCGCACGAAGTGCCATGGCTCGACCACGCCACGGCCATCCCCTCGTTCCCCGAAGCGCCGCCGCCGAAGGCATGAGCACCACGAAGATCCAGTCCAGGCGCAGGCTCATCGTGGCTGTGCTGCTGTGCGTGGCCGTCGGCGGCGCGGTCGTGCGGCACTACGCGGCGCCCGGCTCGACCACGCGCGACATCGCCACGCTGCTGATGGTGCTGTGGGTGCCGATCATCGGCAACGTCATCGCATGGCTCATCGGCAAGCGGCCGCGCCGGGCTCCTCCGCCGGCACCGCCCGGCTTCGACGATCTGGGCGCCTTCACGCCCAGCGTGCTCGCCGAGATCACCTTCCGCAAGCCGGCCCTGCCCTCGCAGGACATCCCCATCGCGCCGGGCGAGTACCGCTGCGCACTGGTGCTCGACAAGGAAGGTTTCTCGGCGCGCTGGGTCGTGCCGCCGGGCGATGCGCTGGAGCGCGGCAAGCCCGCTACGCTGGAGATCGAGTTCCTCTCGCCTGCCGTCGCGCTGCCGCGCTTTCCGGTCGGTGAATCCTTTCGTGTGCTGATCGGCGATTCGTTCATCGCCGACGGGCGGATATTGCAGCTGCGGCCAGCACCGGCGTAACGGGCATCAGGGGCGCATTGATGGCGATGGCCATCAAAAGGGCCGATTGTTCGCCCCAGGGAAACTGACTACTGCTCCCCGGTCTCTTTGTCGCGGAGGCGACGGCTCGCACACTTCGATGCCTCTTCAACGGCATCGGTGCGCGTCGCCTCCGGTGCTTCCAAGGACCGTTTCCCATCATGATGAATTCCCCAAGCAGCAACCCGTGCATCGACGACCTCGGCGCACCGGTGCAGGCCTCCGCGCCGGCGCCCGCGTCCCGCTCCGCATGGCTCGCCGTCGGCTCCATCGCCGTCGGCACCTTCGCGATGGTCTCGACAGAGTTCATGCCCATCGGCCTTCTCACCGACATCGCGCGCGGCCTCAACGTGTCCGACGGCACGGCCGGCCTGATGGTCACCATGCCCGGCGTGCTGGCCGCGTTCGCGGGCCCGGCACTCATCGTGGCCTCGGGCAAGCTCGACCGCCGCACCGTGCTGATCGCGCTCACCACGCTGCTGATCGCTTCGAACCTGCTGGCGGCCTTCGCGCCCAACTTCGCCACCATGCTGGTGGCCCGACTGCTGCTCGGCCTGTGCGTGGGCGGTTTCTGGACCTTCGCGCCCGCCGCCGCCACGCAGCTGGTGCCGCATGCCTCGCAGGCGCGCGCCATGTCGATCGTGCTGGCCGGCGTGTCGGCCGCCACGGTGCTCGGCGTGCCGGCCGGCTCCTTCCTGGGCACGCTGTTCGGCTGGCGCGCATCGTTCGCCGTGACGGGCGCGCTCGCCGCCGCGGTGCTGGTGGTGCAGCTGTGGTTGCTGCCCGCGATCCCGCCGGTGCGCGCCATCGGCGCCCGCGACCTGCTCACGCCGCTCACGCGCCGCATGGCGCAGGTCGGCCTGCTCGCGGTGCTGTTCTTCATCGCCGGCCACTTCGCGGCCTACACCTACCTGAAGCCGCTGCTGCAGCAGGTGTTCGGCCTCGCGCCCAACTCGGTCTCGACGCTGCTGCTGGTCTACGGCGCCGTGGGCTTCATCGGCACCTTCCTCGGCGGAAGCCTGGTGGCTCGCAGCGTGCGTGCCACCACCCTGCTGGCTGCACTGATGCTCGCCACCGCCCTGCTTCTGACGACGGTGATCGGCTCCGGCTTCGTGCCCGGCGCGGTGGTTGTCGTGATCTGGGGCGTGGCCTTCGGCCTGATCCCGGTGGCACTCACCGGCTGGATGATGGAAGCCGTGCCCGACGCGCCCGAGGCCGGACAGGCCCTGCTGGTGAGCGGCTTCCAGGTGGCGATCGCCTCCGGCGCGCTGATCGGCGGCGTGACGGTCGACAACTTCGGAATCTCCAGCGCGATGGTGCTCAGCGGCGTGCTGGTGCTGATCGCGGCGCTGATCGTCGGCACGCTGGGCCGCGCACGCGGTGGTGCAGCGCTCGCTGCGGTTCCGGAATAACGCGGCAATGATCGATCAGCGGCTGCCGGGCTTCTTCCCGGCAGCCACGATCGCATCGAGCACCACGCGCAAGGCCTTGTTGACGGGCTTGTCCCGCCGGATCACGACGGCCAGCGTGCGGTGCATGCGGGGATTCAGCCGGCTTGTCTTCAGCTCGGGATGGGCGCCCCGCCCCACCATCGACATGCCCGGCACGATGGCATAGCCAAGCCCCGCGGCTACCATCTCCTTCATCGCCTCGACGCTGCCCAGCTCCATCACGGGCTGCGGATGCAGTCCCTCCGCGGCGAACCAGCGGTCGACCAGCTTGCGCGTGTTGGCCGCGGGCTCGAACAGCACCAGCGGCAGCGCGCCCAGGTCGGCCGGCGTCACCCTGGCCTTCAGCGCTTCGAGGTCCGTCCGCCCGATGGCCACGAACTCGTCGTCGAGCACCGGCATCACCGTCAGCGAACGCCCGGCCGCCGGGAGCGTGACCAGCGCGAGGTCGAGGCTGTTCTCTTCCACCTTGCGCGCCTGGTCCTCGGTATTGCCGGTGCTGACCACCACGCCGAGCTCGGGAAAGCGCTCGCGCAGTCCGCGCAGCACGGCCGGCAGGAAATGCAGGCAGGCCGTCGCGCCCGTGCCCAGCCGCACGCGGCCCGCGACGCCGCTGGCGTGATCGGCGAGCGCGTCGATGGCGTTCTCTACCGCGGTCTCGATGCCCTGCGCGTGGCGCAGCAGTTCCATGCCCGCCGGCGTGGCCTGCGCGCGCTTGCCGACGCGCTCGACGAGGCGCACCGACAGGCGGCGTTCGAGCTGGCGAATCTGCAGGCTCACGGCCGGCTGCGAGAGGCCGAGCCTGTCAGCGGTGGCGGAGAAGCTGCCCGTTTCGATCACCAGCGCGAAGGACCTGAGCTGGTCGAGATTCAGCGATTTATCCAAAGTCTTCCTTATGTCATGCATAGGCAGGCCAAGCTTCACTTATCGATGGCGCATCGTCAAGATCGGGGCCATGTCATCGTATTCCCCTGCTCCGCTCGCTTCCGCCACGGTCGAGATCCTCAACGCCATGCCGCATCACATGGCTGCCGTGCAGTCCATCTACAGCCACTACGTGCTGCACGACCTGTGCTCCTTCGAGGAAGAAGTGCCTTCCGTCGACCAGATGCAGCAGCGCCGCGTCGACGCCCTCGCGCGCGGCATGCCCTACCTCGTGGCGATGCTCGACGGCGAGGTCGCCGGCTATGCCTATGCCACCGCTTACCGCGCCCGCTCGGCCTACCGGCACTCGGTGGAAGACTCGGTCTACGTCGCGCAGGGCATGCACGGCCACGGCATCGGCAAGGCGCTGCTGGGCGAGGTGATCCGGCGCTGCACCGAAGCCGGATTCACCCAGATGGTCGCGTGCGTCGGCAACAGCGCGAACACGGGTTCGCTGCGGCTGCACGAGAGCCTGGGCTTCCGGCAGGTCGGCGTGCTGAGCGACATCGGCTTCAAGTTCGGTCGCTGGGTGGACACCGTGCTGATGCAGCGCACCCTGCGCTGAGGCCCGTCGTCATGTCGGGCAACACCGCCGGCCCCGCGCGCGGCTGGCTGGCGCTGCTGTGCGCGAGCCGGCTGCTGCAGTCGATGATCGTCACCGCCTACTCCGGCGTGCTGCCGTTCGCAATGGCTGACTGGCACATGACGGCCGCGCAGGCCGGCTCGATCCAGAGCGCCTGGCACGTGGGCTACATGAGTTCGCTCTTCGCGGTGGGCCTGCTGGCCGACCGCTACGGGCCGCAGCGCATCTTCTTCGCGGGCAGCGCGGTGAGCGCGGCGGCGGCGCTCGCCTTCGCGCTCTTCGCACGCGACCATCTCTCGGCGATGCTGCTCTACGGCCTGGCCGGGCTGTGCGCGGGCGCCTCGTACACGCCGGGGCTGCAGCTGCTGGCGCACAACACCGAGCCCGCCGTACGCGGACGCGCGATGGGGCTCTTCATCGGATCGTCGTCGATGGGCTATGCGCTCTCGCTCGCGGTGGTGGCGACTTTCAGCCATCTGCAGCACTGGCGGCTGGGCCTGCTGGTTGCGGCCGGCTGCACGGTGGCGGGCGCGCTGTTGACGATCCAGGCACTGCGGCGCATGCGGCCGCCCTCGCCTCCCGTGCCGGGCTCGGCGCGCGAAGGCACCTTGCACGCACTGGCCGCCACGGTGCGCGACAAGCCCGCCATGGCAGGCAACTGGGCCTACGCCTTCCACTGCTGGGAGCTGATGGCCCTGTGGGCATGGCTGCCGGCGTATCTGGTCGCCTCTTCGGGCACGGAGGCATCGTGGCAGGGTGCGGGCATCGCGCTGGCGGCGCTGGCGCATCTGGTCAGCGTGTTCGGCAGCATCGCGGGCGGCGCGGCTTCCGACAGGCTCGGCCGCGCGCGGGTGATGATGATCGCGACCGTCGCGAGCCTGTGCATGTCCTTCGCCTTCGGCTGGATGTGGAGCTGGCCGCTGTGGCTGCTGGCGGCGGCCGCTGCCGTCTACAACCTGCTGGCCATCGCGGATTCGTCGGTCTATTCGACCGCGCTGGCCGACGTGGTGGCGCCGCACCGGCTTGGCGTGGCCTTCTCGGTGCGCTCGGTGATGGGTTTCGGCGCGGGCGCGCTCAGCCCGTGGGTGTTCGGCCTCGCGCTGGACTGGGGGCAGATACGCTTCGGCCTCGGCAGCACGCACGCGTGGGTGGCGGCATGGAGCTCCGCCGGGCTGGGCGCGCTGCTCGGGCCGCTGATGATCGCGCGCTTCTCGCGGCTGCACCGTGCGCACATGGCGGCCCGCTGAGCGCACGCCCGGTCCAGGGTTTTAAAATAAAACTGACATCGGCAACCGCTGCCGAACCCACCCCGATCCGGAAAGAACACCGCCCCTCATGGCCCAACGAAAAAGCCTCAAGGCCGACACATGCCCCATGGCACGCGCGCTCGACATCGTCGGCGACCAGTGGTCGCTGCTCGTGATCCGCGATGCCTTCGACGGCATGAAGCGTTTCGGCGAGTTCCAGCAGAGCCTGGGCGTCGCCAAGAACATCCTGTCGGACCGGCTGAAGAACCTGGTGCAGGAAGGCGTGCTCGAGCTCGTGCCCGCCTCCGACGGATCGGCCTACCAGGAATACGTGCTGACGGCCAAGGGCAAGGGGCTGTTCCCGGTGGTGGTGGGCCTGCGGCACTGGGGCGAGGCGCACCTGTACGCCAGGGGCGAGCCGCATTCGGTGCTGCTCGAGCGCGACAGCGGCAAGCCGGTGCCGAAGATCGAGCTGCGCACGCGCGACGGCAAGCAGCTCGACCCGGACGCGACCTTCGTGAAGAAGCTGCCAGCCAAGGCCGCGCGCTGACGGAACAGCGCCGCCCGCCCCCCTCAGTTGCCCAGCGGGTACTCCATGGCCACGCGGATCTGCCGCGCATTGAGTTCGGCCTGCGCCTTGTTGTTGCGGTGCTCGCCGTAGCGCAGCAGGAAAGCCAGCCCCTTCGCGCTGCCATGCCGGACCGTGTAGCGCAGCCAAAGGTCGCGCTCCCAGTGCCTGCCGTGCTCGCCGTAGCCCAGCCAGGCATAGCCTCCGCGCGCCGGCACGCGGCTGCCGTCGATGCCGCTGCCGCGGATGTAGGCAGCCCCCAGCGACAGCCCCGGCACGCCCCAATGCGCGGCGTCGACTTCGTAGCGCAGTTGCCATGACTGCTCGTGCGGCGCGTTGAAGTCGGAAAGCTGCGCCGCGTTGCCGAGCCAGACGGCGCCGCGCGTGACGTAGTCGAACGGGGTGTCGCCGGCCACCTTCTGCCAGCCGAGGCCGACGCGGTGCGGACCGTGGCTGTAGGTGCTCATCAGGCTGGCCGTGGTGTTGTCGACCGGTCCCGCCAGCGCGCGGCCCGTGTTCTTGTTGCGATAGAGCTGCAGGTCGAAGGAGAGCGCGCGCTTCTGCGCTTCGTGGAGCGGCACCGTGTAGTGGGCGCCCAGGTAGCCGGTGCGCCAGGTGTCCTTCAGGCGGCCGAGATAGGCCGTGAGCGAGAGCGAGGGAGTGCTCTTCCAGGTTCCGCCGACGAAGTCGAACGCGTCTCCGCGGGGCGACTTCGGATCGAGGTAGTTCACGACCAGCGGGTTGTTCGTGCCGCGCGCGTTGCGGTCCGTCGAGCCGGTGAAGCGGCCGGCCTGCAGCGTGAGTCCGTCGAACTCGTTGCTGGTGACGAGCCAGCCGCGCATGGTCTCGGGCAGCAGGCGCGTGTCGGACGAACTGAAGATCGGCGTCTTCACGCGCTGCTCGCCCACCTTCAGCACGGTGGAGGAAACGCGCGCCTTCAGCGCGATGCCGCCGCGCGCGATGCCTTCCTGCGCGTAGCCGGCGGCGTCCACCGGCAGCATGCGGATCTTGCCGACGCGGTAGTCGTCGCCGTCGAGGTTGCGCGCTAGCGAGACATGCGCGTCGGCGCCGAAACCGACCGGGCCCGGCGTGAACCCGGATTCGACCGTGCCCATGAGGCCGTAGCCCCATTCGCGGGCGTAGTCGCTGCGTTGTGCCCTCGGCAGCGTGGCATTGCGTCCGCCGTTGCTACGGTCGCCATGCAGATAGGTGCGGTTCTCGTAGACGCTGCGCTGGAGCAGGCTCCAGCGCGTGTCCTCGACGAAGCCGCCGGCCTCGCCCGCCATCGATGCGCCGCCCAGCATGGCCAGGGCCGCACCGAAGAACCGGCCCGCGGCCGGCACCCGAGTCTCGACGGCGCTCACAGGTACTTGAGCCAGGCGATGTCGCGGCGCCGCGCCTTCAGCGCCGCGAACGCGCGCACCGCGGGATACAGCGCGAAGGCCAGCACGATGGCCGCGAGCCACACGGCCCAGACGGCATCGAAGCCGAAGAACTTGCCCTGGTTGGCACCCCACACGGCCTCCCCGCCAAGGTAGAGGAACTTGAGCACGTAGAGGTGCAGCACGTAGAAGAACATCGGCGCCGCGCCGTACACGGCCAGCGGCGCGAGCCAGGCGGCTCCCTGCCTGCGCTCGAAGGCGCGCAACAGCAACAGGCCGACTCCCAAGGTCAGCGCAATGAAGAGCAGCGACGGCGGGTACTTGGTGATGTTGAGGAAGGACATCAGGGTGGCCAGGCCGCTGTCGCCGGCCGCCCACGGCCTGTCGCCGTAAAAGTTCGCGGCCCGCAGCAGCACGAAGCCGGCCAGCAGCGCCAGGCCCCAGGCGAGCAGCAGCCGCTGCCGCCGCGCCTCGTCGGCGCCCTGGCGGAACCACGGGCCGGCGGCATAGCCCAGCGCGATCACGCCGATCCACGGCAGCAACGGATAGGAGGTGCGCAGGCGCAGCGCGTCGGACACCTCGATCCAGCCCCTGTCGTGCAGCACGGCCCAGGGCACGTGCAGCACATGGCTTGCGGGAAAGTGCACGCCGTCGAGCAGGTTGTGCCCCGCCACGAGCACGACGCCCAGCGCGAACAGCGCCCTGCGCGGCAGCCAAACCAGCGCGGCCAGCGCCAGCATCGACAGGCCGATCACCCAGATCACCTGCAGGAACACCTTGGAGGGCGGGAACTGGAAGGTCCACGCGAAATTGATGACCGTGACTTCGAGCACGACCAGGAAGAGCCCTCGCTTCCACAGGAACGACGACGCGGCCGCCCGGCCGTCCGCATGCTTCGAGCCGTAGAGGAAGGCCGACAGCCCCGTGAGAAGGACGAACACCGGCGCGCACAGGTGAGCCAGCAGGCGGCTGAAGAAGAGCTCCGGCGGTGTCTCGGCCACCACCATCGGGTCGGGTACCTGACGGTGCAGGTAGAAGGTCTCGCGCACGTGGTCCAGCAGCATGAACAGGATCACGAGGCCGCGCAGCGCGTCGATGGAAAGCAGCCGGCCGCGTGAGTCTGCGCGAGGCGGCAAGGGAATGTTCGGGGATTCGGTCATACAGTTATTGAGAATCGAATCCCAATATCGTATCGACCGAAAAGACACCCTTTGTTAATGTCCTTGCCGATCCGAGCCCATGGCCAGGACCGGCGAGGCAGGCGCCCTACTCGCCCAGCAGTTCCCCGATCGGCTGCAGGTCTTCCACCCGGTCGCAGATCGACTTGATCACCATCGTGATCGGAATGCCCAGCAGCAGCCCCCAGATGCCCCAGAGCCAGCCCCAGAAGATCACGCCCACGAACACCGCCACCGGGTTCATGCGGCTGGTGCGGCTGGTGAGCCAGGGCATCAGCAGGTTGCCCACTATCGTGTGGATGCCCAGCGAGATGCCGGCCACCACGATGCCCATCTGCAGGCTGTTGAACTGCAGGAAGGCCACCAGCCCCGCTGCCGCCAGCACGATGACCGAGCCGATATAGGGAATGAGGTTGGTCACGGCCGCGATGATTCCCCAGACGGCCGCGTTCTCCATGCCGATGGCCCAGAACGCGAGGCCCGTGGTCACGCCGACGACGGCGCTCACCAGGATCTGCACCAGCAGGTAGCGCTCGATGTTGCGCGTGATGTCGTCGAGCACATGCACCGTCACCTTCTTGCGCTGCAGGCTGGAGCCGGTGATCTTGATGAGCTTGCGCCTGAAGGTGTCGCCCGAGCACAGCGCGAAGTACGTGAGGAAAGCCACCAGCGTGAGCTGCCCCATCGCGCTCAGCAGCCCGACGGTGCCGCTGAGCAGGTAGTCGCGCACGTTGAAGCTCGGGCGCTCGATGATGACGCGCGCCACGCCCTTGCGCGATGCGACGCGGGCCGAGTTCTCCTCGGCCGCCTTCTCGAGCTGCGCCGCGGCCTGCTGCACGTTGTCCAGCGGCGTGGCGCTGGCGCCCTTGTCGCGGCGCATGGCCTGGCCCAGTTTCTGCGCGGCCACCGGCAGCGAATCGAGCAGCTGCGTGGCGCTGCCGGAGAGCGAATAGCCGGTCCACCCCAGGCCGCCGAACAGCCCCGTGAGAATCAGCGCCGCGCCGATCCAGCGCGGCAGCTTCCAGCGATGGAGCAGGTCCACCAACGGCGACAGCGCATAGGTCAGCAGCAGGCTCAGCATCAGCGGGATGAAGACGGCCTGCCCCCATTGCAGCGCGAACACGCTGGCCAGCACCGCGAGCACCACCAGCGAGGCGCTGCGCACGTCGACGGGCATGTGCAGCAGCAGGCGCTCGCGCGCCGGCGCGGGCGGCTCCGGTTCGGGCTCGGGCTCGGGCGGCCCCTCGGGAACGGACGCCGGCGCGGGCTCGGATTCGGCCGCGACCGGATGCGGCTGCGGCTCCTCGGCCGCCTGCTCCGGCGGCGGGGCTTGCGTGGGCGCGGGCTTGTCGTCGCTCATCGCGATTCCTTCAGCACCTCGCGCACGGCCGCCAGTTGGCGGCGCGACACGGCCACCGGCTCGGGAATGGCGTCGAGCCGCAGGGCCCAGCCCTCGGCGTCCTCGCCGTCGTCGTATTTCTCCAGCGCGCGGATCGCAGAGCGCGCCACCAGCGCGTTGCGGTGCACGCGCAGGAAGCGGTGCGGATAGCGCTCCTCGAACTCGTTGAGCGAGCCGTCGAGGATGTGACTGCGCGTGGCGGTGCGCACCGTGAGGTATTTGTATTCGGACTTGAGGTAGAGCACCTCCGACAGCGGCACCCGCTCGGCGCGGCCCCGGTCCTGGATCAGCACCGTCTCGGGCGCGGCCTCGGCCTGCAGCGCGCGGCGCTCCTTCAGGAAGCGTTCGGCCTTCTGCAGCGCCTGCTGCAGGCGCTCGGCGCGCACGGGCTTGGTGAGGTAGTCGACCGCTTCGAGGTCGAAGGCCGTTACCGCATGCGCCGCGTGCGCGGTCACGAACACCACGGCCGGGGCGTCGGAGCGGGCGCGCAGCTCGCGCGCCACCTCGATGCCGTCGATGCCGGGCATGTGCACGTCGAGCAGCACCAGGTCGAGCGCCAGCTTGCCCAGCTGCTGCAGCGCCTCGGCGCCCTGCGAGGCCTCGGCCACCACTTCGGCTGGGGGCGAGGTGCAATCGCGCAGCAGCGTGCGCATGCGGGAGCGCGCCAGGGCTTCGTCGTCAACGATGAGTGTCCTCAGGGTCATACGGGTTCTTTTTTCTCAACCGGAATTCAACTAACTCGGCATGCGCCTTTTCGGGGAACACCGCGGAACCGGCTTTGCCGGGCCGCAGGTGTTGCCCCCGGTAGGGGGTTGGCGCAGCGACAGGAAGTGCGCGAAGCCTTGGGGGCGAGCCTGGTCCGTCATGGTGATTCGGCGGGTATCGCAATGCGCACCCGGTAGCTTTTCTGATCCATGCCCGCGCTGAACTGCATCTGCATGTCGTGCAGCAGCCGCAGGCGGTCGCGCACGTTGGCCAATGCGATGCCGTGGCCGCGCGGCAGCGGCTCGTCGGCCCAGCGCAGCGGCGGAAGGCTGTTGACCACCTCGATCACCACCATGCTGCCGCGCCGCTCGGTGCGGATGCGCAGCTTGGCGCCCTCGGGGCTGGGCTCCACGCCGTGCTTGATGGCGTTCTCGACCAGCGGCTGCAGCAGCAGCGGCGGCAGCCGTGCATTGCTGGCGGCGGCATCGAGGTCCCAGCGGATGCGCAGCCTGTCGCCGAAGCGCACCTGCTCGATGGCCAGGTAGCGCTCGGCCAGCGCGATCTCGTCGGCCAGCGTGCCCGATTCGCCCGGGTCGGCCAGCGCCTGGCGGAACAGCTCGGCCAAGTCTTCGAGCATGGTCTCGGCCTTGGCCGGCTCCTCGCGCACCAGGGCGATGGCGCTGTTGAGGGTGTTGAAAAGAAAGTGCGGGCGGATGCGCGACTGCAGTTCCTCCAGCCGCGCCGTGGTGGCAGCCGGCGTCTGGCCCCGGGCGCGCAGCACCATCGCGGCCATCACGAGCCCCGCGAACAGGGCGCCGGCCAGGGCGCTGGCCAGCCACGGCGCGCTGGCCAGCACGCCCGTCAGGCGCAGCAGGCCGCAGCCGTAGATTGCCGACAGGGAGCCGAGCAGCGCGCCGGCCGTGTACTGCCAGTGCTTCGGCAGCCGCCGCAGCGGCTTCTTGAGGCCGCAGGCGCTCACCAGCCACAGGAGCGTGGCGGGCAGCGCCCCGCCGGTGATGGTGGCCGTCTGCACCAGCCATTCGCCGGGCGTGGAGACCACGAAAAGAGCGGCGATGGCCACCACCGCCTCGACGAACACCACCGTGCGCAGCACCACGCCGATCTGGCAGGCGTCGAAGATGGACGGGTCGCCGCGCGCGGAGGACACGGCCGCGCGCGCCCTTTCCGACGACGGCGGGGGCGTGGGGGAAGAGCTGGCCGATAAAATCGCCGGGTTGCGCATCGCAGACATCTGATCCATCGGGTAACCAACCCATTATTGCCTCCAGGACGGCTCCCATGACCCAAAACCAACTCGACAAGAAATCCGAAGCCTGGTCGGCCCTTTTCTCCGAACCGATGAGCGACCTCGTGAAGCGCTACACCTCCAGCGTCTTCTTCGACAAGCGCCTATGGCAGGCCGACATCCAGGGCTCGCTGGCGCATGCCGGCATGCTGGCCGCACAGGGCATCATCAGCGTGCAGGACCACGCCGCCATCGAACGCGGGATGGCGCAGATCCGCTCCGAGATCGAATCCGGCGCCTTCGAGTGGAAGCTCGACCTCGAGGACGTGCACCTGAACATCGAGGCCCGCCTGACACAGCTGGTCGGCGACGCCGGCAAGCGCCTGCACACCGGCCGCAGCCGCAACGACCAGGTCGCCACCGACGTGCGCCTGTGGCTGCGCGGCGAGATCGACCTGATCGGCGACCTGCTGGTCGAGCTGCAGAAGGAGCTGGTGAACATCGCCGAGAAGAACGTCGACGTGATCCTGCCGGGCTTCACCCACCTGCAGGTGGCGCAGCCGGTGAGCTTCGGCCACCACATGCTGGCCTACGTCGAGATGTTCAGCCGCGACGCCGAGCGCATGAGCGAGATCCGCAGGCGCGTGAACCGCCTGCCGCTGGGCGCCGCCGCGCTGGCCGGCACCAGCTACCCGCTCGACCGCGAGCTGGTCGCGAAGACGCTGAACATGGACGGCGTCTGCCAGAACAGCCTGGACGCCGTGAGCGACCGCGACTTCGCCATCGAGTTCACCGCCGCCGCCAGCCTGTGCATGGTGCACGTGAGCCGCATGAGCGAGGAGCTCATCCTCTGGATGAGCCAGAACTTCGGCTTCATCCAGATCGCCGACCGCTTCACCACCGGCTCGTCGATCATGCCGCAGAAGAAGAATCCCGACGTGCCCGAGCTGGCGCGCGGCAAGACCGGCCGCGTGGTCGGCCACCTGATGGCGCTCGTCACGCTCATGAAGGGCCAGCCGCTGGCCTACAACAAGGACAACCAGGAAGACAAGGAGCCGCTGTTCGACACCGTCGACACGCTCAAGGACACCCTGCGCATCTTCGCCGAGATGATCGGCGGCATCACCGTGAAGCCCGAGGCCATGGAAGCCGCCGCGCTGCGCGGCTACGCCACCGCCACCGACCTCGCCGACTACCTGGTGAAGAAGGGCCTGCCCTTCCGCGACGCGCACGAGACCGTGGCGCACGCCGTGAAGGCCGCCACCTCGCACCAGGTGGACCTGTCGGAGCTGCCGCTGGCCGTGCTGCAGCAGTTCAACCCGAACATCGAGAAGGACGTGTACGACGTTCTGAGCCTGCGCGGCTCGCTGAATGCGCGCAACGTCCTGGGCGGCACCGCTCCGGCCCAGGTGAAGGCGCAAGTGGCGCGTCACCGCGCACGCCTCGGCTGAGCGCGGCGGCAACAGCGGCAGCCGCACCGTGTTCTACGCCATCCCGCTCGAGAACAAACCGAGCTGGCGCAATCCGCCGTGGATGACGGTGCTGCTGATCCTCGTGAACATGATCGTGTTCTGGGGACCGCAGAGCAGCGAGGAGAAAGGGCAGGAACGCGCCGCGGCCTTCTACGTGAAGAGCGCGCTGCCCGCCCTGGAACTGCCGCCCTTCGTCGAGTGGCTCGAGAAGACCGATCCCAAGCGCGGCAAGCTGGCCCGCCGCATGCTGCGGCACGAGGAGGCCTATCCGCAGCTTCTCGAGGGCCTGCAGAACGAGCGCAAGTTCCTGCAGAAGCTGCGCGCCGACGAGGTCATCACGCCCGCCAATCCGCAGTACGGCGACTGGAAGCGCGCCCGCCAGCAGTACGAGGCGATGCTGCCCGCGCCCTTCACCGAGCGCTGGGCGCAGAGCTACGCGACGGACGCCGAGTTCAGGCCCTGGACCTGGATCACCAACGCCTTCCTGCACGGCAGCACCGGCCACCTGCTGGGCAACATGCTGTTCCTCTTCCTGTTCGGCTTCTCGGTCGAGCTGGCACTGGGCCGCGGCACCTACCTGGCCTTCTACCTGCTGGGCGCCATCGGCGCCTCGGTGCTGGCCGGCTGGGCCTATGCCGGGGGCACCTACGGGCTGGGCGCCTCGGGCGCGGTCTCGGCGCTGATGGGCATGTACGCGGTGATGTACCGCCTGCGACGCATCCGCTTCTTCTACCAGCTGCTCTTCTATTTCAATTACGTCTCCGCGCCGGCCCTGCTGCTGCTGCCGGCCTGGATCGCCAACGAGCTGATGCAGCACTGGCTGGGCGGCAAGGGCATCGCCTACATGGCCCACCTCGGCGGCCTGCTGACGGGCGCGGCGCTGATGGCCGGCGCCATGCTGCTGGGCCGGGTGAAGACGCCCGAGACCGTCAAGTCGGAGATGGCGAACGACGACGGCGGCTTCGACGAGCACGTGGCCGCCGCCCGCAAATACGGCGCCGCGATGAAGTTCGACCGTGCCTGCGCCGAGTGGCGCGCCGCCGCCGCGCTGCGCCCCAACGACGCCGACACCCTGCGCGCCTGGTTCAACACCGCGCGCCTGCAGCCCGCGAGCGACGACTTCCACCAGGCCGCGCGCCGCATCTTCCGCCTGCCCGCCACCGACCCCGACACGCTGGCGCTGCAGCACGCCAGCTTCCAGGCCTACCTCGACCAGGCCCGGCCCGGCGTGCGGCTCAAGCCCGAGGACATGGCCCGCCTCGCGCGCCGCTTCGCCCGCATCCGCCAGTTCGACGACGCCGACCGGCTGTGCCGCATCCTGCTGAAGACCGCGCCCGACCACCCCGAGCTGGCCGACACGCTCTCGACCTGCGCCAACGGCCTGCTGCATGCTGGCCTGCGCGACAAGGCGCTCCATCTGCTGCCCGAGCTGCTGCGCCTCGCGCCGAACGACATGGTGACGCGCGCGCTGCAGAAGGCCTGAGGAAATGCTTTCGCCCGAACAGCGGAAGTGGCAGCGCCACTGGCACGAAGTCTTCGACGCGGCGCTGGGCCCCGACGGCCCGCCCGGAGAGCCCCTGCCCGACGACATCGACACCGATTTCAGGCTGCAGTTCGAACTCTGGGACCTGCCCGCCGAGGCCCGTGCGCGGGCTTTCTCGGTCTTTCCGAATGCCGCGGGAATGCTCGCGAGAATCGACGCGCACCGCTCCGCCCCGCCCTCGGCCATCGATGCCGATGAAGCCACCCGCATCCTGCGCGACGGGCTGAAGCTGCTGCGGCGGCGGCTCGGCATCGAGTCACCCGAGCCCGATGCCGCCGTGGCCGTGCTCGACACAGGCAAGGTTTCGCTGCGCGACGCCTTCTCCAGGGCCGACAGCCCCTTCATCGAGCTCCACGACGCCCTGCACGACATGGCTCTGCGGGAAACCGGCGAAGCCGGCAAGGACGCGTACTTCTTCCTGTCGGAGCCGCTCTACCGCCTGGCGGCCTCCTACGCGGTGGCCCACTGGATCTGCTGGCCGCTGTGCGCGCAGCCTGGTGCGCCTGACGCCACCGAAGCCGAGTACCGGCTCTGGCGAGGCGGCTGGTCGTCCGGGTGGAGCGAGGAAGGCGTGTTCCTCTTCGATCGCAGGGAAGAATTCGGCCTGACGGGCTGACCCGCCGGTTCCTCAGGCCGTCTGGGCCGGCGGCGCCGCCGGCCGCAGCAGCCAGCGCACTTCCTGCGTCTGCTCGCTGTCGGGGTAGCGCGCTTCCATCGTCGTCAGGATGGGCTGGGCCATGTCGGCGCGGCCAAGCCCCTGCACCAGCGCGCGCGCCGCGAGCTCATAGGCCTGCGGGATCGCCTCGTTGCCGCGGAAGCGCTTGTCGAAACCCGACAGCAGCGCCAGCGTGGCGTGCGCATCGCCATTGCGCCATTCGGCGCGCGCCATGGCGATCACCATGGCCGGGTCGTCGAGCGCGAAGGCCTTGTCGCGCTCCTTGCAGGCCTTGAAGACCTTCAGCGCCTCCGAAGCCAGGTCGCGGCGCATCAGCAGCGGAATGAAGCGCTTCGCCTGGTCGAGCATGGTGTCCTTCTTCTCGGGCATCAGCGCCAGCACGCGGTGGTAGCGGCGCTGCGCGGCGAGGTCGTTGGCGTCGGCCGTGCGCTGCGCCTCGTAGGCCGTGCCCAGCGCGGCGGCGAGGTCGCCTTCGGTGACGAGCTGCGCCACTTCCGCGTCGATGCGCTGCGCCTCGATCTGCGCGGGCGTGCGGCGGTCGACCGGAGCGCCGTCGGGCAGCTCGCTGCCCGGCACCGCGTCGAAGCCGAAGGCGTCGTGGTGCTGGAACATCACGTAGCCCAGCAGGCTGGCCATCACCCAGCCGAAGTAGATGAAGGCGAAATTGATGATCGGCAACACGATGCGCCCGTCGAACATCGGCAGCACCATCGCGAGCGCCACCTGCGCGCCGGTGCTCAGCAGGAACAGGAAGAAGCACAGCAGCGCATACGGCCAGCCGATGGTGCGCATCGCGTCCATCACGTGGCCGGGGTTCATCGCCTGGAAGAAGCTGGCCGACTGCACCAGCACGATCACCGCCGCCGGGAAGGTGAAGGACATGACGAAGAGGCCCACCGTGCCCAGGATGGGCGCGTACCAGGCGAGCCAGCCGATCAGGAAGGCCTGCACCAGCGAGATGGCGAACAGCTTCCAGGGCATGTAGGTCCAGTCGTCGCTGGACTCGCGGCCGAAGTCGGCCGAGTCGCGGATGCCGCGCGCGCCCAGCGCGATGATCTTGAAGCCGTAGCGGCTGGCCGCCAGCATGATGCCGACCTCGATGACGAACAGGGCCAGCCCCTGGGGCAGGAAGAAGATCGCGTCGAAGAGCAGGCTGCAGAAGGACAGCAGCAGGCCGTAGGCGAACGGCCGCATCTGGAACGGAAATGCGAAGAAGCTGTTCAGGCGGTGCCAGAACGGCGGTGGCGGCGGCAGCGCATCCTTGGTGGCGATCATGTCGGCTCCCCAGTCTCTTTTCTTGTGCTTTCCTGCTCTTCTTCCTACTTGCGGAAGAACTCGCTCTGGCTCATGGCGCCGCGCCCGCCCAGGCGGACGACGGAGGCCTCCTGCGCGTGCACCAGCCGCATCTGGCCGAGTTCGCGCTCCAGGCGCTGGGTGAAGCTGGTCTTCACCTGGAAGGCCGAGTCGCCCATCTGAAGCACGCTGGTGCCCTTGACGACGGCGCTCTTGCGGTCGGGCGCCACTTCGACGGAGTCGATGTGGTAGTCGTAGTCGAAGGAAAGGACCGCGCCCATGCGGTCGCCCACCATGCGCAGGGTCTCGAAGGTCTTGCGCTGCGCCTCGCAGGCTTCTTCGCGGTTGTGCGAAGCCTCCTCGGTGCGCCCCATCATGGTCGTCTTGCTCTCGATGACGGCGTTGCGGGCGAGCTGCTTGCACAGCTTGTCGGCGTCGCGGTCGGAAATGGCGCGCGCCTCCTTGCGGTAGTAGTCGTGGACCATCGGCTCGTCGAGCTTGCGCCCGCCGACAAAGAAGTACCACGCCCCCACGCAGAGCACGATCGCGATCGCAATTTGCTTCATTCTTCCCGTCCGCGCGGTGCGCGGTCCCTCGTTTTATGCGCGGCAGTATACGTTCACAAATGTTTCCAAAAGACTTCATTCGAGCGATGCATTGAATCCGGCGGGCGGGCCGCCCCGTATACCGGGCATGCGCATCGATGCCCCACAATCCGCGGATGCCAGCACCCAGCCCCGACGCCGAATTGATGGCGCTGATCGACCGGATCGGCCATCGCGACGAAGCCGCCTTGCGCCTGCTGTACGACCGCACCTCGCCCCGCCTGATGGGCCTGGCGATGCGCGTCGTCCGGCAGCGCGAATGGGCCGAAGACGTGCTGCAGGAAAGCTTCCTGACCGTCTGGCGGGTGGCCGGCGACTACCGCGCCTCGCTGAGCCCGCCGCTGGCCTGGCTCGGGCTCATCGTGCGCAGCCGGGCACTCGACCTGCTGCGCCGCCGCACCGCCGACCGCGCACAGCTGACGCAGGAATTCGACGAGCAGATGGCCGACCAGCTCGAATCGGACGCGCCCGACCCGGCCGCCAGTGCCGATGCCAGCGAGCAGGCCTGGGCGCTGCACCAGTGCCTGAGCCAGCTCGAGGGCCGCCAGCGCGAGGTGGTAAGCCTGGCCTACCTGCGCGACATGAGCCACGGCGAGCTGGCCGAGCAGCTCAAGCTGCCGCTGGGCACGGTCAAGACGTGGATACGGCGCGGGCTGGAGAAGCTGCGCGTCTGCATGGGGCGCTTTGCGTGAGAGCGGTGACGACGAAGAAGGCGGTTTCCCCATCATGAATCTCATCGCACATCCCGAACTGCTCGAACTGCTGGCCGCGAGCCATGCGCTCGGCACCCTGCGCGGCGGCGCCCGCCGCCGCTTCGAGGCCCTGGCGCGCGAACAGGCGCCGGTGCGTGCCGCCGCGCTGGTCTGGCAGGGCCGGCTCGCGAGCATGACCGAGCTGCAGCCTTCGGTCACGCCCGACCCGGCCGTGTGGACCCGCATCCGCAACATGATCGACGCCGAGCAGTCCGCGCTCGCGCTGGAGCGCCAGCGCGAAGCGGCTCGGGCCGCCGGCGAGTCCCGTCCGGGCGGCTGGCTGCGCAGCCTCGCGCTGTGGCGCACCGCCACCGCCGCCGGCGCGCTGGCCACCGTGCTGGCCGTGACGGTCGGCCTGAATCTGCGCGACCAGCTGCAGAACGCCCCGGCGGTGCAATACGTGGCCGTGCTCAGCGACGACAAGGACGCGGCCTCGATGCTCGTGACCTTCGATCCGAAGAAGAAGCAGCTGGTGCTGCAGCGCGTGGGCGGCTACCGAGAAGGCGACGACAAGTCGCTGCAGCTCTGGGCCCTGCCCCCGGGCGGCGCGCCGCGCTCGCTGGGCGTGCTCGGCAACGCGCCGGGCCTGCGGCTGGCGGCGTCGGCCTCCGACGTGGCCGTGCCTGCCCTGGCGATCTCGCTCGAGGCCAAGGGCGGCGTGCCGCCGGGCAGCGGGCCGAAGGGGCCGATCCTGTTCAAGGGCGCGCTCATCGAGAAAACACTCTAGGCGAGGCCCGGCTGTCAACGGTCGCGGCTGCTGGAGCGTCGTGAGGGAAAATCCGCCCAACCGCCGCCTTCCCGCCGCCTTCAGCCCTTCTTTTCCGTCCTTCCGATGCATCCGATGAAAACCGCGCTCGCCGCGGTCGCACTGCTGACCGCGGCGCTGGCCGCGAATGCCCAGTCTTCCTTCTTTCCCCAGGAATCCGAGACGGCTGCCGCCGAGGCAGCGGCCGCGCGCGACTACCTGGCCGCCAAGGATCGCTGGCACAACGAGCTCGCGGCCTTCGCCCGGGCCGACCAGGAGCGCTTTCCGGCGCCCGGCGGCGTGGTGTTCGTGGGCAGCTCCACGGTGCGCATGTGGAGCCGGCTGCAGCAGGACTTCGCGCGCGTGCCCGGCGGCGTGGTCAACCGCGGCTTCGGCGGCTCCACGCTGGCCGACTGCGCCCTGTTCGCGCGCGACCTGGTGGTGCGCTACAAGCCGCGCCAGGTGATGGTCTACGCGGGCGACAACGACCTGGCCGAGGGCCGCACGCCGCTGCAGGTGCTCGACAGCTTCGCGCGCTTCGCCAACGCGGTGCGCGCCGAGCTGCCCGACACGCGCATCAGCTTCATCTCGGTCAAGCCCAGCCCTTCGCGCGAGCAGCTGATGCCGCAGATCCGGGAGACCAATCACGTCGTCGCGGCCTACCTGAACCTGCTGCCCAACAGCGAGTTCATCGACATCTACACGCCGATGCTGGGCGCCGACGGGCGTCCGCGGCCGGAGCTCTTCCGGGGCGACAGGCTGCACATGACCGACGAAGGCTACCGGCTGTGGCAGTCGGTGATCGCGCCGCACCTCCCGGCCCCTCCGGCAACGCCGACGGCCGGCCTGCCCTGATCCTGACGAGTCCGATCAGGCCGGCGCGGGCTCGGACGGCACGTCGTCCGCCGGCGGCGGAACGTCGGCGCCGCGCGTGAAACGCGCCACGAAGTACATCCCCGAGAACACCACCGCCAGCAGCAGGCCGTCGCCCCACCAGGGCCGCGCCGTCTGGCTGTCGCCGTAGAAGGCCAGCACCAGCAGCACCGCGACGAGGTGCGCGCAGAACACCGGCAGCGAGGCCGATCCCATCGCCTCCAGCCAGCGCAGTCGCGGAATGCGGCGCATCAGCCAGGGCCCGAAGCGCACCGCCAGGATGCCCAGCGCCACCAGGTTCACCAGGCGCAGCGGGCCGAGCTGCCATTTGTCGAACAGCAGGTTCAGTTCCACGTCGCCGCCGAACGGCGCCTGCCCGTTGATGCCGGTGTGGCGCCAGTAGAAGCCGTACAGCGCGATGCCCGCGGCCAGCGCCACCAGCCACGCCGGAAAGCGCAGCGGCCGCGCGTCGGGGTCGTTGCGGGTCGCGCCGATGCACAGCCCCGCGAACCACAGGAACTGCCAGGCGTAGGTGTTGAACGCGCCCATCTCGTGGAACGGCACCGGCACGCCGAGGTAGCGCACCGCCAGCCCGTAGACCCATTCGCTGATGCCGAACTGAGCCGCCGCCCAGACCGTGGCGCTCGCCGCCATCACCCAGGTCCAGCCGTGGCGCATGGCGAAGGCCAGCACCCAGGGGCTCATGAGCATGAAAAAGATGTACATCGGCAGGATGTCGAGCAGCGCCGGCTCGTAGATGAGCAGCAGCCCGTAGATGAAGCCCTCGCGCGGCTCCGCCAGGTAGTACGACACCAGGTTCTTCACCGCCGGCTGGTCGATGTGCAGGCCCACCGCGGTGATCACGGTGAACAGGAAAAGCAGGGTCGCCGCCTGGGCCAGGTAGACCTTCAGCACGCGCCGCCAGAAGGCCTGGCGCATCGAGTCGACGCCGCGTACATGCCCGATGCGGCTGTACACCAGCCCGGCGACGAAGGCGGAGAGCAGAACGAAACCCTCGGCGGCCGAGACGAAGCCGAAGGGCTGGCCCAGCGGGTCGGTCAACCGGGTCGGCAGGTGGGTGACGGTCATCAGCACGAGCATCAGCCCGCGCAAGGCGTCTATTTCCCAGTAGCGTTTCATCGGTCGGCGGCGAGGTCTTGATTGCGGTCCGCGCGGCGCACGCACGACGGCGTCGATTGTAAGAAGAGCTGTGTAAAGCCCGCCGCGCCCGGCGGCCGGGCCAACGGCCTATGACTGTTGGCACTCCCGAACCGTCGTGCAAATCGGCTACGCTGCGCGCTGCCTCTCAGGTGGAGATACAAAAAAGTGAATCGTTTCCTTCCAACATTGCTCCTTGCCGGCGGCGTTCTTGCGTCCGGCGCGGGCCATGCCCTCCAGATCGTCAGCCTCTCGCCACAGGGTGAAGTGGCGCGCGTTCGCCAGGTGGTCGCCAAGTTCGACCAGCCCGCCGTCAACTTCGGCGACCCCAAGGCCCCCGCTCCGCTCACGGTGAGCTGCAACGACGCCCAGGCAGCCAAGGGCACCGGCCGCTGGACCGACGCCAAGGCTTGGGTCTACGACTTCGAGAACGACCTGCCGCCCGGCGTGCGCTGCACGGTCACCCGCATTCCCACCTTCAAGCCCGCCAGCGGCGAGCTGACCGGCCCCGAGCGCTACCAGTTCAACACCGGCGGTCCGTTCGTGCGCAACTACATGCCGGGCAACTACAGCCGCATCGACGAGCAGCAGATGTTCATGCTGGAGCTCAACGGCGCGGCCACACTGGAGAGCGTGCGCCAGAACGTCTGGTGCACGGCCGACGGCGTGGGCGAGCGCATTCCCGTCAAGCTGCTCGACGGCGAGCAGCGCGCCGGCCTGCTCAAGGCCTTCGGCCGCGAGAAGTCGGCCGAGAAAGACCCGCTGCGCTTCATCACGATGCAGTGCAACCGCACGCTGACGCCCGGCGCCAAGGTGCAGATCGTCTACGGCAAGGGCGTGGCCACGCCCTCGGGCGTGCCCAACAACGTGGAACGCCGGCTCGAGTTCCAGGTGCGCGAGCCCTTCGCCGCCTCCTTCACCTGCGAGCGCGAGAACGCGCAGGCCGCCTGCCTGCCGCTGCGCCCGATGCAGCTGCAGTTCAACGCGCCCGTCACGCGCAAGCTGGCCTCGCAGATCCAGCTCAAGGGCGACAAGACCATCAAGGCCAAGCTCGACAACGAAGGCGGTTCGCAGAGCGACGACGACGTGGTCAACAGCGTGAGCTTCGAGCCGCCGCTGGCCGAGAGCGCGCAATACAGCATCGAGCTGCCCTCGAAGTTCGAGGACGCTTCGGGCCGCCCGCTGGCCACGCCCGGCAACTTCCCGATGAAGGTTGCCACCGGCGCGATGCCGCCGCTGGCCAAGTTCGCCGCCTCGCCCTTCGGCGTGGTCGAGCGCCTGGCCGAGCCCGACACGCCGGCCATGATGCCGGTCACCGTGCGCCGCGTGGAGCCGAAGCTGATGGTGAACGCCCTCACGCCCGGCAAGGTGAGCGACATGAACCCGAAGACCGACGCGGAAATCATCGCGTGGTTCCGCAAGGTGCGCCGCTACGACAACTTCACCATCTCGCGCGAACAGGCGCGCAAGGACGTGAAGGGCCCGCTGCCCCCGGTCATCGACAAGGACGACCGCACCACGCTGCAGACCCGCATGCTGTCGCTGCTGGCCGGCCAGCCGGGCGTGAAGGCGCTCGACATGCCCAAGGCCGACTCGGGCGATCCGCGCCCCTTCGAAGTCATCGGCATCCCGCTGACGCCGGGCTTCCACGTGCTCGAGATCGCCTCGCAGAAGCTGGGCGAGGCCCTGCTCGACGAGCGCTACAACGCAGGCCGCACGATGTACGTGCGCACCACCGCGCTGGCCACCAACCTGGCGGTGCACTTCAAGCTGGGCCGCGAGAACTCGATGGCCTGGGTCACCACGCTGGACAAGGGCAAGGTCGTGGCCGGCGCCGAGGTGCGCGTATCGAGCTGCGACGGCAAGGCCGTGGCCAGCGGCACCACCGACGCCAACGGCGTCGTCATGCTCAGCGGTATCTCGCCGCAGGCGCCCTCGTGCAACGGCCCGAACGAATACGACAGCGGCGCATGGTTCGTCAGCGCCCGCGCCAAGGACGAAAAGGGCGTGGAAGACCTCGCCTTCACCTGGAGCGACTGGCAGCGCGGCATCGAACCCTGGCGCTTCAACGTGCCGACCAGCCTGCAGGCCGAGGCCGACCGCGTCGCCCACACCATCTTCGACCGCACGCTGCTGCGCGCCGGCGAGACGGTGTCGATGAAGAGCCTGATCCGCACGCAGACCAGCAAGGGCTTCGGCTTGCCCGAGAACCGCCCCGACACGCTGGTCATCACCCACGTGGGCAGCGGCCAGCGCTTCACGCAGCCGCTGAACTGGCGCAAGACCGCCACCGGCGGCCTGAGCGCCGAGAACAGCTTCGCCATTCCGCCGGCCGCCAAGCTCGGCGTGTACGAGGTGATGCTACGCACCGGCGGCGGCAAGGACGCCAACGGCGAGGGTGAAGGTGATGGCGACGACGGCTACGGCCGCAGCTTCTCCACCGGCAGCTTCCGCGTCGAGGAATTCCGCCTGCCCGTGCTCGAGGGCCGCATCGCGCCCACCGACAAGAAGCCGCTGGTGGCGGCCACCAGCGTGCCCACCGACGTGCAGATCAACTACGTCTCCGGCGGCGGCGCGGCCAACCTGCCGGTGCGCGTGTCGGCCATGGTGCGCGGCAAGAGCCTGAGCTTCTCCGACTACGACGCCTTCAGCTTCAACCCGCCGCGCTCCACGCAGGGCGACGGCAGCGAGGCGGCCACGGCCGTCACCGCAGCGGCCGAGGCCGGCTCGGGCGAGGAAGACCTCAACAGCGTGAACGACACCCGCGTGATCGCGGACAAGCTGCCGCTCACGCTGAACAAGGACGGCGCCGGCAAGGTCACCATCGACAAGGTGCCGAAGGTGAAGGCCGCGCGCGAGCTGCTGCTCGAAGCCACGTATGCCGACCCGAACGGCGAGGTGCAGACCATCCGCAGCACGCAGACGCTGTGGCCGGCCTCCGTCATCGCCGGCATCAAGACCGAAGGCTGGGTCTCCACGGCCCAGAAGCTGAAGTTCCAGGCGCTCGCGCTAGACCTGTCGGGCAAGCCCCAGGCCAACGTGACGCTCAACGTGCGCGCCGTGGCGCGCATCACCACCACCAGCCGAAAGCGCATGGTGGGCGGCTTCTACACCTACGACAACAAGACCGAGACCAAGGACATCGGCACCGTCTGCAGCGGCAAGAGCGACGCGCGCGGCCTGCTGCTGTGCGAGTCGGAGCTGAAGGAAGCCGGCGAGGTCGAACTCATCGCCAGCGCCACCGACGGCGAAGGCCGCGACGCCCGCGCCGTGAGCTCGGTCTACGTGACCAAGCAGGGCGAGCTCTGGTTCGGCGGCGAGGACAACGACCGCATCGACGTGCTGCCCGAGAAGAAGAGCTACCAGCCCGGCGAGATCGCCAAGTTCCAGGTGCGCAGCCCCTTCCGCTTCGCGACCGCGCTGGTCGCGGTGGAGCGCGAGGGCATCATCGAGACGCACGTGGTCAAGCTCGACGGCAAGGACCCGACCGTCACCCTCGAAGTGAAGCCCGAGTGGGGCCCGAACGCCTACGTGAGCGTGCTCGCGCTGCGCGGCCGCCTGCGCGAGGTGCCCTGGTACAGCTTCTTCACCTGGGGCTTCAAGTCGCCGCGCGAGTGGTGGACGGCCTTCTGGTACGAAGGCAAGGAATACGTGGCGCCGACCGCCATGGTCGACCTGAGCAAGCCCGCCTACCGCCTCGGCATGGCCGAGATCCGCGTCGGCACGCGCGCCCACCAGCTCGACGTGACCGTCACCAGCGACAAGCCCAGCTACCCGATCCGCAGCAAGGCGCAGGTCACCATCAGCGCCAAGCTGCCCGACGGCAAGCCGGCCGCCGGCGCCGAAGTGGCGCTGGCAGCGGTCGACCAGGCCCTGCTCGAGCTGATGCCCAACGACAGCTGGAACCTGCTCAACGCAATGCTCCAGCGACGCAGCTGGGGCGTGAGCACCTCCACCGCGCAGATGGAAATCGTCGGCCGGCGCCACTACGGCCGCAAGGCCGTGCCCGCGGGCGGCGGCGGCGGCAAGGGCCAGACGCGCGAACTGCTCGACACCCTGCTCGTGTGGAACCCGAAGGTGGTGCTCGACGCCAACGGCCAGGCCGTGGTGACGGTGCCGCTGAACGACGCGCTCACCACCTTCAAGATCGTGGCCGTGGCCGACTCGGGTGCCAACCTGTTCGGTACCGGGCAGGCCAGCATCCAGGCCACGCAAGACTTGCAGATCATCAGCGGCCTGCCGCCGCTGGTGCGCGAGGACGACCAGTTCCGTGCCCAGGTCACGCTGCGCAACACCACGCAGAAGCCGATGAAGGTCGAGGCCACGCCGCGCGCCACCCTGCTAACGCTGGAGCCGCAGACGGTCGACATCCCGGCCGGCGAGGCGCGCGAAGTGGCATGGACCGTGACCGCTCCCGCGCAGCTGGCGCAGACGCGCGCCGAAGCCATCATCTGGGAGATCGAGGCGAAGGACACCATCGGCGGCGCACGCGACGCGCTGAAAGTGCGCCAGCGCATCGTGCCCTCGGTGCCGCTCACGGTGCAGCAGGGCACGCTGGTGCAGGTCGACGGCCCCTTCACGCTCGACGTGGCACCGCCCGCCGACGCCCTGCCCGGCCGCGGCGGCCTGAAGCTCTCGCTGCAGCCCAAGCTGGCAGAAGGCCTGCCGGGCGTGCGCGACTGGTTCGCGAACTACCCCTTCATCTGCCTCGAGCAAAAGACCAGCAAGTCGGTCGGCCTGCGCGACGCGAAGATGTGGCAGGGCGTGCTGGCCCAGCTGCCCACCTACCTGGACAGCGACGGCCTGGCCAACTACTTCCCGCCGCGCGACGGCGAGGCCAATCGCGGCAGCGACATCCTCACCTCGTACCTGCTCGCGGCCACGAACGAAGCGGCCCAACTCAACCCCGCCTTCGCGCTCGCCGACGACGTGCGCGCGCCGATGGAGTCGGGCCTGATCGCCTTCGTCGAAGGCCGCATCACGCGCGAGTTCTGGAGCCCGCGCAAGGACCTCGACGTGCGCAAGCTCGCCGCGCTCGAAGCGCTCTCGCGCTACGGCAAGGCCAAGGGCAGCATGGTCGGCAGCATCACCATCGCGCCGAACCAGTGGCCCACCAGCGCGGTGATCGACTGGCTCAACATCCTGAAGCGCGTGAACGACGTGCCGCAGCGCCAGCAGCGCCTGGACGAGGCCAACAACGTGCTGAAGGCGCGCCTGTCGTACCAGGGCACGAAGCTGATCTTCAGCACCGAGCAGGACGACTACTGGTGGTGGCTGATGACCAACGGCGACGTCAACACCGCCCGCCTGCTGCTCAGCGTGATGGACGACCCGGCCTGGAAGGACGACATCGGCAAGCTGGCCAACGGCTTCATCGGCCGCCAGCAGAACGGCGCATGGCACACCACCACCGCCAACCTGTGGGGCGGACTGGCGCTGGAGAAGTTCAGCAAGGTGTTCGAGAGCACGCCGGTGGCCGGCGTCACCGCCGCCACGCTCGGCGCGGTGAAGGCACAGGTCGACTGGAGCAAGGTCGAGCGCGTGAAGACCAGCGACGCGACCGGTGCGCCGAACCAGACCACCTTCTTCGGCGCGCCCGCCTCGCCGGGCAACCTGAAGAACAACACGATGTTCCTGCCGTGGGCTGCATCGCCGTCGGGCGCACCGGTGCGCGACACGCTGCTGGTGACGCAGCAGGGCACCGGCAAGCCGTGGCTCACGCTGCAGTCGATCGCCGCCGTGCAGCTGAAGGCGCCGTTCGCGGCCGGCTACGCCATCAAGAAGACCATCACCCCGGTCGAGCAGGCCACCGCCGGCAAGTACACCCGCGGCGACGTGCTGCGCGTGACGCTGGAGGTGAACGCCAGCGCCGACATGACCTGGGTCGTCATCAGCGACCCGATCCCGGGCGGCGCCACCATCCTCGGCGGCGGCCTCGGCCGCGACTCGCAGATCGCCACCCAGGGCGAGAAGAAGAGCGGCTCCGGCTGGCCGGCCTTCGAGGAACGCAGCTTCGAGGCCTTCCGCAGCTACTACGAGTACCTGCCCAAGGGCGTGGTGAAGATGGAATACACCGTGCGCCTGAACAACGTCGGCGACTTCGCGCTGCCGCCCAGCCGCGTCGAGGCGATGTACGCGCCCGAGATGTTCGGCGAGGCGCCGAACGCGCGGGTGAAGGTGGAAGCGGCCAAGTAGGCCGGCAGACAGAGGCAGGCAGACAGGCCTGCCGGAAACGGTGAAGGAGCGGCTATCGGTCATCGCTCCTTCACCGGCCGCCTTCACCATCGCGGCGAACCCACAACCTGGAGGAAAACACCATGGGCCTGGCTGTCTGCGTCGGCATGCTCGCCGAACTGCTCGAGGACGATCCCGAGAGCGCCGAGGGCTTCGAGGAGGAACTGGCCGAAGTCAACCGCGTGCTGGCCGCCGCGGGGCTTCCCCCGCACACCGAGCCGCGCGGACCGCTCGAGCTCGATTCGCGCGCGTCGATCGACGGTTTTCCGTACTCCTTCATCCACTACCTGCGCCGCGCGTACGCGCACCGCGTGCTGTCGCCCGACTGGGTGGCCACGCCACTGGCCGACGACGTCGATCCCACGGCCGATCCGAAGATCCAATCGCTGCTCGACGGCTCCGAAAGCCACCTGCTGTGCCATTCGGATGCGGAAGGCTTCTACGTTCCAGTCGATTTCGACGAGGTGCTGTTCGACGAGGAATGCGGCGGCGAGGAGGACGGGGAGGACGGGGAAGACGAGGAGGAAGACGGCAAGGACGAGGACGAACTGGAAGAGCCAGCCGGCGGCCTGCCCGGCGGCATGCTCGGCTCGTCCTACCGCCTGCTCGACGAACTCGTGTTCGTGGCTCCCGCCCTGGGCATCCGCCTCGAGAACGGCAAGCTCTCCGACGAGGAAGCCGAACGCATCGATGCGCTTGTCGACGACGACAACGGCCTGTACCGCGAATACGTGTCCTGGCTGCTGCTGTACGAATCGGCGCGGCTGAGCATCGAGCACAGGACGGCGATCGTCTTCTGCTGAACGGCACCGATCCCGCGAGGGCCAGCGTCCTCGCGGCGTCTGCGGCAACATGTGGGCCTGATCCAGCCACCAGACACATGAGCGAATCCAGCAGCAATCCCGTCGACTTTCTTTCCCACAACCGCGCCGCCTGGGACCGCCAGGCCGCCGAAGAGCGCGAATGGTCGCGCCCCGTGAGCAGCGAACTGATCGCCAGCGCCCGCCAGGGCGACTGGCGCGTGCACCTCACGCCGCGTCCCCTGCCCGTGCATTGGCTGGGCGACGTGCGGGGCCAGCGCATCCTCTGCCTCGCCTCGGCCGGCGGCCAGCAGGCGCCGGTGCTCGCGGCTGCCGGCGCACAGGTCACGGTGTTCGACCTGTCCGACGAGCAGCTGCGGCAGGACCGCCGCGTCGCCGAGCGCGACGGCCTCGAGCTCGAAACGGTACAGGGCGACATGCGCGAACTCGGCGCCTTCGCCGATGGGCGCTTCGACATCGTCTTCCACCCCATCTCCAACCTCTACGTGCCCGACGTGCGCCCGGTCTGGCGCGAATGCCATCGCGTGCTGAAGGCCGGCGGCGCACTGCTCGCGAGCTTCTACAACCCGGTGGTTTTCATCGGCGACCGCGATCCGGCCCTTGCCGGGCAAGGGCTGCTGCGACCAACCTACAAGCTGCCGTATTCGGACATGAAGGATCTCCCGGCGGAAGCGCTCGAACGCAAGCGCCAGGGCGGCGAGGCCCTGGTGTTCGGCCACTCGCTGACCGACCTGATCGGCGGACAGCTGGACGCGGGTTTCGTCATCGACGGCTTCCTCGAAGACGACCAGCCGAACCCGCGCTTCCTCGTCGATCGCTTCATGCCGACCTTCCTGGCGACGCGTGCGCTGAAGAAGAACCCCGCATGAGCACGGCACCGGGCAGTTCCAGGCAGGCTCACGCGGCGGCGAGAGACGCAGGGGTTGTCCGGTGAGCTTCGTCGCATCTGTCCGCGCCTACCTCTCGCTGGCCTTCCGCTGGCAACGCGGCCGCCAGGGCACGGGCTACGACAAGATGCTGCTGCTCACGGCGCGGTGGCCGCTGCCGTTCGACAGCTATCTCATCCGCTACCCCGAGGGCTCGGAGATTCCGCCGCACACCGACCCGGTGCAGATCGGGCGGCACTACCGGCTCAACATCGTGCTGAAATCGCCGCGTTCGGGCGGCGAGTTCGTGTGCGCCGATCCGATCTTCGCGACGCGGCGCATCAAGCTGTTCCGCCCCGATGCCTGCGAGCACAGCGTGACGCGGGTGGTGGGTGGCAGCCGCTATGTCTTCTCGCTGGGGTGGGTGCTTGCCGGCAAGTCCGGCTGACCACGCGCACGCCCGGAACCATCGACCCGAAGGAGGCCTTGCCATGACCCGACTGATCGAGATCCGCACCTACAGGCTCAAGCCCGGCACGCTCGCCGCCTTCCACGAGGCGATGCACACGCGTGCCGTGCCGATGCTGCGCAGCAAGGGCATGGACGTGGTCACCTATGGCCGATCGGACCACGAGGAAGAGAGTTACCACCTCGTGCGCGCGTATGCGGACCGGCAGGCGCTGGATGCGCAGCAGTCCGCCTTCTACGGATCGGCCGAGTGGCGCGAAGGCCCGCGCGGCGCGCTGGTCGACCGCATCGAGACTTACCTCAACACGCTGCTGTGGGTTTCGGACGAGACCATCGCCAGCATGCGTTCCCTGAACCCCACCGACGAACCAGGAGCCACCTGAGATGCCCCTTCATTTCGACGACCCCGAGGAAGGCCTCGCGCGCGAGACCAGCCACCCGCGCTTCGTGCAGCTTGCCGGCGAAGATTTCTACTACGACGTCGGCGACGACTTCAGCCCCTTCGGCAACGACGACGGCAGCGACACGCTCGCGGCGCTGGAAGACTGGTATCGCGACGAAGGCGGCAACGGCAAGGTCGTCGGGTTCCTGCAGGAGATGCTCGCCGACTGGGACTTCGGCGTGCCCGCCTCCATGCATCGCGCCGATGCCGACGTGCGCGAGAAGTGGCTCGCGGAAGACGACATGCACGAGACCTACCTGCAGTCCGAATGCCGCGCGCGCGTTGCAACGGCCTTCGGTCAGCTCAAGATCGCGGGCGAGATCGACGCGGACGTGCGCGACGAAGCACTGGCCGCGATCGCCTGCCAGCTCGCGCTGAACGAGCGCGCCCGCACGCACTACCCCGACTGGCCCTACGCCGACCAGAACCAGTCGCGGCTGACCGCGATGCGGGAAGTGCTGAGCGTCGCCTGAAACAACGCCTTCCGGCCTAAACTGCCCCCCCTTCGTCCCCCTCCCTTCCACCCTTTTCTCGTCAGGAGACAACCCATGACCACGCTGGCAATCGCAAACAAGCTCGTCGCGCTGTGCAAAGAAGGAAAGTTCGATGAATGCGAGTCGCTCTACACGGCCGACGCGGTGAGCGTCGAGGCCAGCGCCCCTCCCGGGCAGGCACGCGAGGCTGTGGGCCTGGCGGCGATCAGGGCCAAGGGCGAGTGGTGGGTCGCCAACCACGAAGTGCATTCGATGCAGGTCGCGGGCCCCTGGCCGCACGGTGACCGCTTCATCGTCGGCTTCCGCTTCGACGTGACGATGAAGGCCACCGGCCACCGCTTCACCATGGAAGAAATGGCGCTCTACACCACGAAGGACGGAAAGATCGTGAAGGAAGAGTTCTTCTACGACACCGGCGAATAAGCACCGGCGGCCGGCGTCGCGTGACGGTCGTTACGGCCGTGACGTGGCGCGCCGCCGCCGCGCTTGCCGCCATGGCGAGCGCCCCCGGATCATTCGCGGCCTTTGCACTCCACAACGCAAGGAGCCGACCGGATGATTCCTCACTTCACTTTCCTCTCGCACGCCTCTCATCGACCGCATCGGTTGCACCGCCTGCTCGCAGGCTGCTGCATCGCGGCGATCTCCGCCTTCACCCACGCCCACGCCGAACCCATCGGCTTCGCCACCGCGCCGGCCGCCATCGTGGCGCGCGTGATGAACGGCGCGCCGGGCAGCATCGTGGTCGGCATCTCGCGCGAAAACCGCACGCAGTTCGCGATGCAACGCAACGGCGTCGGGCAGCCGGGCCGGATCGTCGAGACGACGCAGGCCGATGCGCAGCCTCTCTTCGAGATCGGCTCGATCAGCAAGGTGTTCACCGGCGTGCTGCTCGCGCAGGCGGTGGAGCGCGGCGATCTCTCGCTCGACGACACGCTGGGCAAGCTGCTGGCCGGCCAGACCACGATGCCGCCGCAGGTCGCGGCCATCACGCTGCGGCAGCTCGTCACCCACACCGCCTGCCTGCCGGGAATGCTGCCGGACGCACCGGGCCTGGCCAGCAGCCAGCCCTTTGCGCGGCCCGACCGGCCGCAGCTGCTCGCGGGTCTCTCGACGCTCAGGCTCGAACACGCGCCGCCCTGCAGGGGGCCCTACAGCAGCCTGGGCCTGGGCCTGCTCGGCCAGCTGCTTGCCGACCGCTACGGCAAGCCGTGGGACCTGCTGGTGCAGGAGAACATCGCCGTGCCGCTGGGCATGAAGGACACGCTGCAGCACCTCGACGGCGAAGCAGGCAGGCTCGCACCCGGCTACGAACACGACGCGCCGCGCACGCCCTGGGACTTCGACGCGCTCGCGGGCGCGGGTGCCCTGCGCTCGACGGCGGCCGACCTGCTGGTGTTCGCACGCGCGCTCATGGCCGGGCGCGACGGTCCGCTGGGTGCCGCGGCCGAACGCGCGCTAACGCCGCTCGGCCATGACGGCACCTATGAAGTGGGCTACGCCATCCGCATGCGCGGCGCCGCCGGCCACCGGAGCTATTTCCACACGGGCCAGACCGGCGGCTACCGCGCGCTGCTGGTCTTCGACCCGGCGAAGCAGCAGGCCGCGGTGATGCTCGCGAGCAATTCGTCGGCGGCTGCCGCGCGCATGGTGGACGACATCACCCTCCCCGCCTCGCCGGCATCCGCACGGCGGCACCGGTAGGAAGCAAGTTCTCATGCAGGCGCGATGCGGGCAGAATGGCCCGCAGGTGCCCTCATGAACACAAGATTTGTAGAAGCCTTTCTCTGGGCCGCGCGACTGGGCAGCTTCCGCGCCGCGAGCGACCGGCTCCACATCACGCAGGCGGCGGTGTCCAACCGCGTCGCCTCCCTCGAAGAAGACATCGGCGCGCGCCTGTTCGAACGCGACGCGCGCGAGCTGCGGCTCACGCCCGTGGGCGTGCGGCTGATGGACTACGGCGAACGGCTGCTCGAGCTGCGCCGCGAGATCGTCTCGCTCGGCCGCCCGCGCGGCGACATCCTCGGGCTGGTGCGCATCGGCGCCATCGAGACCGTGGTCCACACCTGGCTGCTGGGCTTTCTCACCAACCTGCGCTCCACCTATCCGGGCATCGAGGTGCAGCTGACCTCCGAGACCACGCTGGCGCTGCATCGCGGCCTGCGCGAGGGCGCGCTCGACATCGCGCTGCAGACCGACCACATCGCCGGCGCGGGCATCGTGAGCACGCCCTGCCTGCCGATGCCCATGGGATGGGTCGGGCCGCAGGGCGCCGAGGGCACGCAGACCGTCGAGCAGCTGCTGCGCCAGCCCGTGCTCACGATGAGCCCCGGCTCGCAGCCGCACGAGGCGCTCAAGAACCTGTTCCGCGCGGCTGGCATTCCGCTGGGCAAGGTGCACTGCGTGAGCTCGATCTCGGCGCTCGCGCGGCTGGTGAAGGCCGGCTTCGGCAACGCCCTGGTGCCGCTGCCGCCCTGCTACGAATACGTGGCCACCGGCGACGTGAAGATCATCGAGTGCGACGCGCTCATCTCGCCCCAGCGCATCGTGGTGAGCCACCTGGAAGCCGCCGACTCCGACGCCATCCGGCTCGTGGCCGAACTGGCGTGCCGGGCCTCCGACCAGTTCACGACATCGGCTGTCGCACCAACATGGAGCGCTTCGACAGAGGGTTAACCCTCGGAATGGCGCATCCGGGCCCCGAAAAGGGGCCAGTAATTCTTGTGGCTGTCGCCCAGAAAAACTCGTTTGTGACAGTCCGACCCTGCGACGGAAGATCGCGCCTTCATTTTTTCGAAGGCCCGACTCTCTTCCGCCGCCATGAACACACCTGACTCCTCTTCTTCCGCAGCAACGACGGCAAACGGCATGCTGTTCGTCGCATCCGACGTCGAGCCGGCCGACGAGGCCGACTTCAACCGCTGGTACGACCAGGAGCATGTGGAAGAGCGCGCACGCATTCCCGGCTTTCTCTCCGGTGCGCGCTATTTCTCGCTCGAAGGCGGCCGCAAGTACCTGGGGCTGTACCGCACCGAATCGCTGGCGGTGTTCGGCTCGCCCGGCTATCGCGCCGCATTCGAGAAGCAGACGCCGTGGTCGGTCGCCAACCTCGACCGCATGCGCCGGCCCGTGCGCCGCGTGTGCGCCGTGCGCGCCGTGACGGGCTTCGGCAGCGGCAGCCACGTGGTCGTGCTGCCGCTGCCCGTGGCTGCCGATGCCGAGGCGCTGGTGCAAGGCGCCGCGCGCATCGGCCAGCAGCTGAAGAAGGAACAGGCAGGCTTCGTGCAGTCGTACCTGCTCGTACCCGACACCACGCTCAGCACGCCGCTGCCGCGCGAATCCACCGAAGGCCGCGTGCTGCAGCCGATGCTGGTGATCGAGACCAGCAGCGAAGCCTCGGCCCGCTCGGCGCGCGCCACGGCCGCCGCCGCATTCGACGCCGATCCCGCCGGCGGCTGGCTGCTCGCGCTCGGCTGGAAGCTGACCGCGGCCGAACTGGCCTGACGCGGCAGGCATCCGCCCCCACTCACCTCCATCCCTCACCGAACAAAGGCATCCAATGACCGAACATGTTCTTCCCGCCGCGGGCTCCGCGGCACCCGGGCAGGCCGCGCCGGCCTCCGCGAAGATGGGCCGGCTGGCCATGGCCAGCTCCATCGGCACCACGCTGGAGTGGTACGACTTCACCGTCTACAACATCATGGCGGCGCTGGTCTTCAACGCGGTGTTCTTCCCCTCGTTCGACCCGCTCACCGGCACCATCCTCGCGTTCTCCACCTACGCGGTCGGCTACATCTCGCGCCCGCTGGGCGGCGTGGTGTTCGGCCACCTCGGCGACCGGCTGGGCCGGCGCTTCGTGCTGGTGGCCACGCTGGTCATCATGGGTGTCTCCACCGGCCTGATGGGCCTGCTGCCCACCTACGCGAGCTGGGGCATCTGGGCGCCCGTCGCGCTGGTGGCGCTGCGCTTCGTGCAGGGCGTGGCGCTCGGCGGCGAATGGGCCGGCGCGGTGCTGCTGTCGATGGAGCACGGCAAGCCCGACGAGCGCGGCCGCAATGCCTCGTTCACGCAGGTGGGCCCCTCGTGCGGCACGCTGATCGGCACCGGCTTCATCGCCGCCGTGTCGGCCTGGCTGAGCCCGGAAGACTTCCAGAGCTGGGGCTGGCGCATTCCCTTCATCTCCAGCGTCGCGCTGGTGCTCTTCGGCCTGTGGCTGCGCCGCGGCGTGGACGAAACGCCCGTCTTCCGCGAGATGGAGGAGAAGAAGTCCACCGCCAAGACGCCCATCAAGGAAGTGATCACTCAACACTGGCGCCGCTTGCTGGTGGCCGGCGGCTCGCGCATCGGCTCCGACGTGCTGTACGCGCTGGTGGTGGTGTTCACGCTGACCTATGTGACCACCGTGCTGCACCTGTCGCGCCCGCTGGCGCTCACCGCCACGATGATCGGCGCGGCCTGCAACGCGATCGCGGTGCCGTGGTTCGGCAGCCTGTCGGACCGCATCGGCCGCCGCCCGGTGTACATCGCCGGCGCGCTGCTGGGCATGGTGTGGGCCTTCGTGTTCTTCGTGCTGATGGACAGCGCGCACCCGGTCGCGATCTGCGCTGCGGTGGTGGTCGGCCTTCTTATCCACGCGATGATGTACGGCCCGCAGGCCGCCTTCGTCACCGAGCAGTTCCCCGGCCGCGTGCGCTACGCCGGCGCCTCGCTGGCCTACACGCTGGCGGGCATCGTGGGCGGCGGCTTCGCGCCGCTGATCATCGCGAGCCTGTTCAAGTCCTGGGGCAGCACGGTGGCCGTGTCGTTCTACGTGGTGGCCGCGCTGGGCGTGACGCTGATCGCCCTCGCGGTGGCCCGCGAAACCGCCAAGCGCCCGCTGGAGAGCTGATCGATGGCAAGCACGAGCAACACGAACACCAATTCCCGCCTTCGCTTCGCCTGCGAGAGCATCGCCGACGACGGCACCCGTTCCACGGCCCTGCACCTCCTCGCACCCCGCGCGCTGGTGGTGGCGGGCTGGACCGGCCGCGACATCGCGGCCATCGAGCACCACATCGAGGAACTGGCCGCGCTCGGCGTGCCGCGTCCTTCGAGCGTGCCGCTGTACTACCGCGTGGCGGCCCAGCTGCTGACCCAATCGCCCGCCATCGAGGCGCTGGGCGACCAGAGCTCCGGCGAGGCCGAGCCAGTGCTCTTCTTCTCGCAGGGCGAGTGGTGGCTGAGCGTGGCCTCTGACCACACCGACCGCCACGTAGAGAGCTACTCGGTAGCCGTGTCGAAGCAGATGTGTGCCAAGCCCGTGGCCGAGACCGCATGGCGCTGGAGCGACGTGCAGGCGCACCAGGACACGCTCGAGCTGCGCTCGCGCATCCTGGAGGACGGCTGCTGGATCGACTACCAGCGCGGCACGCTCGCATCGATCCGCCCGCTGGCCGGACTGCGCGACGGCATGCCCGGCGCCGGCTCCGCGCCCGAAGGCCTCTTCATGACCTGCGGCACGCTGGGCGCGCTGCCCAACGCGAAGGGCGAAGGCATCCGGCCCGCCGCGCAGATGGAAATCGAACTGCACGACCCGAAGCTTCGGCGCCGCATCGTGCATCGCTATGCGGTGGAAGCACTGCCGGTGGTGGCATGACGATGAAGAACGGCAACACCATCAAGGCACTGCGCGATCGCATTGCGCGCGGCGAGCTCTCGCACGAGGCGCTGATCGACGAAGTGCTCGAAGCGGCCGAACAGCCTGCTGCGCAGCATGTCTTCACGCGCCTCTACGCCGACGCGGCCCGCGCCGCCGCGCGCCATGCCGATGCCGCGCGGAAGGCCGGCATCGAACTCGGCCCGCTCGCCGGCCTGCCCGTTTCGGTGAAGGACCTGTACGACGTGGCCGGCGAAACCACCATGGCAGGCTCCGCCGTCTGCGCGGGCGAACCGCCTGCCGCGCACGATGCGGTTGCCGTGGCGCGGCTGCGCGCGCAGGGCGCGGCCATCGTCGGCAAGACCAACATGACGGAGTTCGCGTTCTCGGGCGTGGGCATCAACCCGCACTACGGCACGCCGCGCAATCCGGCCGATGTGGAGACGGCGCGCATTCCGGGCGGCTCTTCGTCCGGCGCGGCGGTGTCGGTGGCGCTGGGCCTCGCCGTGGCGGGGCTGGGCTCGGACACGGGTGGCTCCATCCGCATTCCCGCCGCGCTGTGCGGGCTGGTCGGCTTCAAGAGCACGCAGTCGCGGGTGCCGCGCACGGGCGCCTTCGAACTCGCGCGCTCGCTCGACACGGTGTGCGCCATGGCGCGCAGCGTGGAAGACTGCCTGATCGCCGATGCGGCCATTGCCGACTCGCCGCTCACGGTGCGCCGCCGCCCGCTGCAGGGCATGCGCCTGGCCGTGCCGCGCACGCTGATGTTCGACGACATCGAACCCGCTGTCGCGAAAGCCTTCGACCGCGCGCTGCAAGCTCTGTCGGCAGCGGGCGCGCAGATCGTCGACATCACCCTGGCCGAGCTCGCCGAGATCTCGACCGTCAACGCGCCCGGCGGCTTCTCGCCGGTGGAAGCTGCGACCGTGCACCGCGAACGCTTCGCCGCGAAGCGCGACGGTTTCGACTCGCGCGTGGCCGCCCGCATCGCGCTCGGTACCGAGGTGCGCGCCGCCGACTACATCGCCATGCAGGACCGCCGGCGCGACTGGATCGGCCGCATCGAACGCGCCATCGAAGGCTTCGACGCGCTCGTGTGCCCGACCGTGCCGATCGTCGCGCCGCCCATCGCGGCGCTGGCGGAAGACGCGGCCTTCTTCAGGGCCAACGGCCTGCTGCTGCGCAACACCTTCGCGATCAACCTGCTCGACGGCTGCGCCTTCAGCCTGCCGTGCCAAGCGCCGGGCGAACTGCCGGTAGGGCTGATGCTGGCGTCGGTGCGCGGCGACGACGCGCGGCTGGCCGCGGTGGCGCTGGCCGCCGAACCCGTGCTTCAGCGCGCGGGTTGAACGACAGCCGATGACGCCGCGCTGGCGTCATCGGCTATCGTGCGGCCCATGTCGCTCGTGCAACCGCAACCATCGCTCACCGGTCCCCATCTACTGCTTCGCCCGCTGCTGGCTTCCGACGCCGCGGCACTCGTGGAGGCCGCCTCCGACGGCGAACTCTGGAAGCTGCCGTTCACCGTCGTGCCTTCCGCCGAAACCGTCGAGGCCTACATCGGGAACGCCCTCGCGGGGCGTGAAGCCGGCACGGTGATGCCCTTTGCCACGGTGCTGCGCGAGACCGACAAGGTCATCGGCTCCACGCGCTTCTGGAAGATCGACCGCGTCAACCGCAAGCTGGAAATCGGCAGCACCTGGATCTCGGCCTCGTGGCAGAAGACCTTCGTGAACACCGAGGCCAAGCTGCTGATGCTGCGCTACGCCTTCGAGGAGCTGCAATGCGTGCGCGTGCAGCTCACCACCGACGAGATCAATGCCAGGTCGCGTGCCGCCATATTGCGGCTGGGCGCGAAGCAGGAAGGCGTCGTGCGAAACGAACGCATCATGCCGGACGGCCGCAAGCGCAATTCGGTGCGCTTCAGCATCATCGACGACGAGTGGCCCGAGGTGAGGCGGAACCTCGAGGCACGGCTGGCCACGACAGCGCAGGGATCCACGGAATGAACTGCACCGTAGAGCCCACGGCCGAGCCCCACTTCGAAAGCCTGCACCGGGCTCTCGACGTCGTCGCGCGCGAGCAGAAGTACCTCGCGCTGACGCAGGCGCCGCCCCTGGCGCAGTCGATCGACTTCTACCGCGGCCTGATCGCCGGCGGCTTTCCGCACTTCGTGGCGCTCGACGGCGACCGGGTGGTCGGATGGTGCGACGTGTCGCCGGTGTTCGGCCACTCGCGCGCCCATGTCGGCGTCCTGGGCATCGCGCTGCTGCCCGAGGCGCGCGGCCGGGGCCTGGGCAGGCGGCTGCTGCAGGCGGCCATCGACAAGTCGTGGGAACGCGGGCTGACGCGCATCGAGCTTTCGGTGCGCACCGACAACGCCAATGCCAGGGCGCTCTACGAGCGGCTCGGCTTCGAGCACGAGGGCCTGCTGCGCCGCACCACGCTCATCGACGGCAACTACCACGACTCCTACGCGATGGCCCTGCTTCGCTAGACTGGGCGGCGTCGTCGACTGGAGAGCGCCCATGTGCCGCAGCATCAAGACCCTCTACAACTTCGAGCCGCCCGCCACCGAACAGGAAATCCGCGCCGCCGCGCTGCAGTTCGTGCGCAAGCTCAGCGGTTTCAGCGTGCCGTCGAAGGCCAATGAAGAAGCCTTCGGCCTAGCGGTCGACGAAGTGGCCGCCACCGCCGCGCGGCTGATCGACTCGCTGGTCACCACGGCCGAGCCGCGCGACCGCGCCGTGGAAGCGGAGCGCGCAAAAGCCCGCGCCGCCATACGCTTCGGCAGCGACAGGGCCGCATGACACGGGCTTGACCCCTGGTGCCGACGGCACCCGACTCGCGTGCCATCATCTTCGGATGAGCAACAACACTCCACATAGCGCATTCAGCACCTCGGACGCAGTCGCCAAATACGCCGAAGGCCCCAAGCGCAACGTGCCCGGATACAGCGGCCTGTTGCCGATGACGCGCATCCTGCTAGCCGAACACGTGCCCCGCGAAGGCCGGGTGCTGGTGGTCGGCGCCGGCGGCGGCCTGGAAGTCGAGGACCTCGCGCAGGCCAACCCAGCATGGACGATCGACGGTGTCGATCCGAGCGGGCCGATGCTGGAACTCGCGGCGCAGAGGCTGGGCCCGCTGATGTCGCGCGTGGCATTGCACGAAGGCTATGTGCAGGACGCTCCAGCGGGCCCTTTCGATGGCGCCACCTGCCTGCTGACCTTCCATTTCGTGCCGCGCGACCAGCGGCTGCCGACGGCGAAGGAAATCCACCGCCGCCTGAAGCCGGGAGCGCCCTTCGTCATGGCGCATCTCAGCGTGGAAGACGGTCCGGGCGAGCGCGAAACATGGATGTCGCGGTACGCGGCCTTTCTCGTCGCATCGGGTTCCGATCCGCGCCAGGCGGCGGCAACCCGCGAGAAGGTCGAGAAGGAGCTGACGATCCTGTCGCCGGCGCAGGACGAGGCCATGCTGCGCGACGCGGGCTTCAGCGACATCCGCCTCTTCTTCACGGGATTCACGTTCAGGGGCTGGGTCGCCCGCGCATGACGCATGACCACAGCGCAGCGCTGCCGCGCGGCCTTTGATATGGTGCTTTCCAGCACCACCATGCGAATTCCGAGCGTATGAAAAAGACCTATACAGGAGGCTGCCACTGCGGCGCCGTGAGATTCGAGGCCGACATCGACCTGAGCCTGGGCACCCTGCGCTGCAACTGCTCGATCTGCACCCGGACCCGCTTCTGGCCCGCCATCGTCGCGACCGATGCCTTCCGGCTGATCGAAGGAGAATCCGAACTCAGCGAGCAGATGCTCGACACCCGCAACAGCCACTACATCGTCTGCAGGCATTGCAGCGTGCGCTCCTTCGGCGTGGGTCACTCGCCCGAGACCGGCGCGAGCGCCTATGGCGTGAACGTGACCTGCCTGGACGACGTGGACCTCGACGACCTTGCCCGCTCGCCGATCAGCTACGTGGACGGACACCGCGGCACCTGGCACATCGCGCGCACGGCCATCGGCATCTGACGACGAGAATCGCTTTCCGCAACAACCACCATCCGACCATCTGGAGACAAAGCACATGCCCATCGAACTCTGGCTCGCCTTCGTCGCGGCCTCCGCCGTCATGCTGATCATTCCGGGGCCGACCATCCTCACGGTGATCAGCTACTCGATGTCGCACGGGCGCCGCGCCAACCTGCCGCTGGTGGCCGCGGTCGCGCTGGGCGACTCGACGGCGCTGGTGGTGTCGCTGCTGGGGCTGGGCGCGCTGCTCGCCACCTCGGCCTTCTGGTTCACGGTGGTGAAGTGGGTGGGCGGGCTGTACCTGCTGTACCTCGGCATCAAGCTGCTGCGCGCGGGCATCTCGTCGGCCGAGATCGCCACGCCGGCCGCGCCCGCCTCGCGGCTGCGCCTGTTCGCCAACACCTACCTGGTGACTGCGCTGAACCCCAAGGGCATCGTGTTCTTCGTGGCCTTCCTGCCGCAGTTCATCAGCCCGGCCGCCGACGTGACGCGCCAGCTCTGGGTGCTGGCCGTGACCTTCGTGGTGCTGGCCGCGACCAACGCCACGCTGTACGCGGTGTTCGCGGGATCGGCGCGCAGGCTGCTGTCGTCGCCGCGCGCGCAGCGGCGCTTCAACTTCGCGGGCGGCTCGCTGCTGAGCGCGGCCGGCGTCTGGGCGCTGATGGCGCGCCGGCCGGGCTGAAGAACACCCGAACACCCGCGCCGCCTCGTCAAGAAGGAAAAAGGGCCGCGAAGCGCAATGCTTCGCGGCCCTTTTTCTGTTGTGCCACTGATCAAGCGCGATCAGTAGCGGTACGGGTTGTTGGGGCTGCGGTCGTAGCGGTTGGGAACGCCGTCGTTGTCGCGGTCCCTGTCGTAACGGTTCGGCACGCCGTCGCGGTCGCGATCGCCGTAGCCATAGTGCGGGCGCGGCGGCGGGCGGTCGTAGGGTGCGACCACGCAGCCGGCCAGGATGGCCGATGCGGCCAGCAGGATCGCCAGTGTCTTCGTCATGCGAGTTCTCCTTGGAGTGTTTGTGAAACCGGGGTTCGCCTCCTGCGAGCCGGTAGTGCATTGAAGTCCACGCCGGTACGCGTCGGGTTTCCACATTGAAGCCCTCGCGTGAAGTTCGTTACCGGATGTGGTTCCAGCCTGAACTCTGACCCGTGGCCGCGCCGCGGCAAGGCGGCCGGCGGCGCATTGCGCGGTAGGCGAGGTTCCCGTGGTGCGTCGCCGAGGGAGAATGCCGACACCCGAGCTTTTGCTTTTGGATACCGGTTTTATTTTCTTCCGATGCAGTCCGCGCCCTTCTTTTTCTCCCGCAAGACCCTCGCAGCCCTGCTGATCGTCGCGGCATGGGCGCACCCGGCCCGGGCCGTGGTGAGCTTCGAGGAAGTGAAGCGCGACTTCCGCTCCTCCGACACCGCCGTGCTCGACCGCAACGGCGAGCTGCTGCAGCGCGTGCGCACCGACCCCACCGTGCGGCGCGGCCAGTGGACCGCGCTGGCCGACGTGTCACCCGCGCTGCGCACGGCCATGGTGCTGAGCGAGGACAAGCGCTTCTACGAGCACAGCGGCATCGACTGGCGCGCGGTCTCGGCCGCCGCATGGGGCAACCTCTGGAACACGCGCACGCGAGGCGCATCGACCATCACGATGCAGCTGTCGGGCCTGCTCGACGAGGACCTGCGCCGCAACTCGGGCGGGCGCAGCTTCACGCAGAAGATCGGGCAGACGGTGGCGGCCGCGCAGCTGGAGCGCAACTGGCGCAAGGACCAGATCCTGGAGGCGTACCTCAACACCGTGCCGTTCCGCGGCGAGATCGTCGGCATCGACGCGCTCTCGCGCACGCTCTTCGGCAAGGCCCCCAGCGGCCTCGATGCGCGCGAGGCCAGCGTGGCGGCGGCGCTGGTGCGCGCGCCGAACGCCAAGCCCGCGGTGGTGGCCCAGCGCGCCTGCGAGGTGCTGCGCACGATGGAGCCGCAGCAGAAGACAGACTGCGACGCGCTCGACATGTTCACCAGCGCGGCCGTGCAGCGCCGGGCCTTCGAGCCGAACGAGGGCATCGCGCCGCATGCTGCGCGCCGGGTGCTGCGCGAGATCCGGGACGCGAACGCGGCTGCTCCCGTTGCAACCGTCGCCGGCCCCCCGTCGAAAGGCAAGGAGAAGGAATCCGGCGTGCGCACCACGCTGCGCGCGTCGCTGCAGCGCTTTTCGCTCGACACCCTGCAGCGCCACCTGCGCGAGCTGCGCGACCGCCATGTGGAAGACGGCGCACTCGTCGTGCTCGACAACGCGACGGGCGAGGTGCTCGCCTGGGTCGGCTCCTCCGGCCCGCTGAGCCAGGCGGCCGAGGTCGACGGCGTCACCGCGCTGCGCCAGCCCGGCTCCACGCTCAAGCCGCTGCTCTACGCGCAGGCGATCGCCGAGCGGCGCATCACTGCGGCTTCGCTCATCGAGGACTCGTCGGCGCAGATCAGCACCGCCAGCGGCCTCTACATTCCGCAGAACTACGACCGGCGCTTCAAGGGCCCGGTATCGGCGCGCACGGCGCTGGCCGCATCGCTCAACGTGCCCGCTGTGCGCACGCTGGTGATGGTGTCGCCCGAGGCCTTCGCGCGCGAGCTGCGCGCCGCTGGCCTGCCGCTGCGCGAAAGCGGCGACTACTACGGCTACAGCCTCGCGCTCGGCAGCGCGGAGGTGTCGCTGCTGTCGCTCACCAACGCCTACCGCATGCTGGCCAACGGCGGGCGCTACGGCCCGACGACGCTGACGGCGCTGCCACTCGCCAAGCCGGCGGACAGGAACAAGACGCCCGCCCCGCCGCTGCTCGATCCGCGCGCCGCCTTCATCGTCGGCGACATCCTCTCCGACCCCAACGCGCGCACGCGCACATTCGGGCTCGACAGCATTCTTTCCACCCGCTTCTGGACGGCCGTGAAGACCGGCACCAGCAAGGACATGCGCGACAACTGGGCCGTGGGCTGGTCGCAGCGCTACACGGTGGGCGTGTGGGTGGGCAACGCCAGCGGCGAATCGATGTGGGACGTGAGCGGCACCAGCGGCGCCGCGCCGGTGTGGGCCGAGGTGATGCGCTTCCTGCACTCGCGCGAGCCGAGCCGCGCGCCCGCGCCGCCGCCGGGCCTTGTCGAGACGCGCGTGAGCTTCGGGCCGGGCGCAGACGGCAACCCGCTCGAAGCGGCGCGCAGCGAATGGTTCCTGCAGGGCACCGAGCAGCCGCTCTTCGCGCTCGACACCGGCATGGCGACCGACGCCGCCCCGGCGCGCATCACCGCGCCGGCCGACGGCACCATCATCGCGCTCGACCCCGACATCCCGCCGCAGCGCCAGCGCGTGCGCTTCGACTCGGAAGGCCGCGGCGTGCAGTGGCGCGTCGACGGCAAGCCGCTGGCGCGCGGCAACACCGTGCAATGGTTTCCCTGGCCGGGGCGGCATGTGATCGAACTGGTGGACGCGAGTGGCAAGGTGGTCGACCAGCGCAGGCTGGAGGTGCGCGGCGCGGGCGTGGTGGCGAAGAACACCCGGCGCTGAGGCCGTCGGCGGGTTTCAGGCCGACCTGAAGACGGCCAGGAAGTAGTCGACGAAGGTCTTGATCTTCGGCGTGTTGCGACGCGCGGGCAGGTAGCTCAGGTCGATGTCGTGCGGCTTCAGCGCCAGCGACGGCAGCACCGGCACCAGCGTCGCGCCGTCGATCTGCGGCCGCGCCAGCGACACCGGCAGCAGCGCGATGCCACGAGCCGACAGCGCCAGCCGCAGGACCATCTCGGGGTCGTCGGAGCGGAACACGCTTTCCACGCGCATCTGGTGCGTCTTCTCGACGGTCGCGAGGCTGATCTCGCGCTTGCGCCCACCGGCATCGGTGGTCAGGAAGCGATGCGCGGCCAGGTCGGGCAGGCCCTGCACAGGGGCGTGCCGCGCGAGGTACGCCGGCGCGGCGCACAGCATGAGCGGCTCCTGCTTCAGGTGGCGCACCACCAGCTCGTCGCTGCCCTCGCGCCCGCAGCGGATGGCCACGTCGGCTCCGTCGTGGAACAGGTCCGCGCGGTCCCTGCCGGTCTCGACCGTCACTTCGAGCCGCGGGTAGGCGGTCATGAAGGCCGGGAGATGGTTCATCAGCAGCTCCCTGCCGTAGTAGTGCGGCACGGCGATGCGCAGCCGCCCGGTGACGGCATCCCCTTCCGACGACAGGTCGAGCATGACGTCGTCGAGGATGGTCAGCGCGTGCTGGGCCGCCGCGAGGAACTCGCGGCCCTCCTCGGTCAGCGCGAAGCGGGTGGCGCCGCGATGCAGCAGCAGGTGCCCGACGGTGGCTTCGAGTCTCTGGAGCTGGCGCGACGCGGAAGCCTTGGGGACGTTCAGCACCTCGGCTGCCGGAGTCAAGCCTCCGAGCTGCGCGGCCTTGGTGAAGAGCCGCACGTCCGACAAAGAAAAGTCCTTCATTTCGCTTCGACGGGGGTCCGTTTTTTCTTGCTCTCCCTGAACGCTCCGTCCAGCGGTCGGGGAAGGGAGTGCCGAACCACGGAGCAGGACAACTTGCGGATTCACAAGCTACCTTTAGTTTCATTCTCTGACAGGACGCCTCGGGCAGGCAACACTTTGGGTAACACCTGCCGAATGCAGGGAAAAATTCACCTTATCGGCAGAAATCCGCGATATCGCCTTGCAAACCGCCTCGTAGAGGGGTTGCGGTTTTTTGTAAGAGCACTGCCCGAATCGGCCGCCGGATGTACAGTCCGGGCTCTGTTTGGCGACAAAATTCGTCCAATCATTGAATGACCAGGCTCACCCGATGCTCGCCCAAGCTCCCCGCACTTCCCTCGCAGACACCGCCGCCGACAGCATCCGCGCCGAAATCTCCGCCGGCCGCTGGGCCGTCGGCTCCCGCATTCCGATCGAGCCGCAACTCGCGCAGCTGCTGGGCGTGAGCCGGGGCACGGTGCGCGAGGCGGTCAAGACGCTGGTGTCGCGCGGCCTGCTCGAAGTGCGCCAGGGCTCGGGCACCTATGTCCGCTCCGGCTTCGATCCTTCGTCCAGCCTGCAGAAGATGCGGCTGGCCAGCCTGCGCGACCAGTTCGAGGTGCGCCAGGCGCTCGAAGTGGAAGCCGCCCGCCTCGCGGCGGTGCGCCACACGGCGCGCGACCTGCGCCGCCTGCACACCCTGCTCGACAGGCGCGGCGTGCCCGACGAGGCCGACAATGGCGCGGCCTTCATCGAACGCGACCTCGCGTTCCATCTGGCCATCGTCGACGTATCGGGCAATCTCGCGCTGGCCGAGACCTGCCGCTTCGTCACCGGCTACATCAAGGAAACCATCGCCAGCTCGATGACGGGCAACACCCTGCCCGAGCCCGACGAGGCCGCGCACCGCGCCATCGTCGAAGGCATTGCCAGCCGCAACCCCGAGACGGCCGCCGCCGCCGTGCGCGCCTTCATGGCACCGATGATCAGCGCGCTGGCGCTGGGCACGTGATGAGCACGGCCACCGCCGCCACGGCGCGTCATTCCGGCGACGAACTGCTGATCGACGCCGAAGCCGACACCCTGCCCGTTCCGCGCCCCACGCCTGCCCCCACGCTCGCGCGCCGCATCCTGCTCGGCGCCAGCGTGGTGCTGATCGCCTTCAACCTGCGCCCGGTGTTCGCCAGCCTCTCGGTGGTGCTGCCGGAAATCATCAAGGCCACGGGCCTTTCCGCCACCGCGGCGAGCCTGCTGACCACGCTGCCGATCGTCTGCCTCGGCGTTTTCGCGCCGCTCGCGCCGGGCCTTGGCCGCCGCTTCGGCACCGAGCGCACGCTGCTCGGCTGCATGGTGCTGATCCTGGTCGGCACGGTGCTGCGCGGCACCGGCAACATTCCGCTGCTGTTTCTGGCCTCGGCCATCGCGGGCAGCGGCATCGCGGTGTCGAACGTGCTGCTGTCGGGCCTGGTGAAGCGCGACTTCGCCTCGCAGGCGGCGCTGATGATGGGCCTGTACACCATGGCCGTGTGCGGCGGCGCGGCCAGTGCGGCGGGCCTCACGGTGCCGATCGAGCACGCGCTGGGCGGCGGCTGGACCATGGCGCTCGCGATGTGGGCGCTGCCGGCCGCGCTGGTCACGCTGATCTGGGCACCGCAGGCGCTGCCGCTGAAGCCGGTGCCGAGCGAGTCGGGCTTCACCGTGCGCGGCCTGTGGCGCGACCGGCTGGCCTGGCAGGTCACCTTCTTCATGGGCCTGCAGTCCGCCCTCGCCTACATCGTGATGGGATGGCTCGCGCCGATCCTGCGCGAGCGCGGTCTGGGCAGCGAAACCGCGGGCTACGTGGTGTCGCTGTCGGTCATGACACAGGTGGTCACCTGCCTCGTGGTGCCGGCGCTGGCGGTGAAGCTGCGCAACCAGCGCGGCCTCGCCGTCGCGCTGGCGATGCTCACGGTGGGCGCGATGCTGGCGATGCTGTTCGCGCCGCTGGATGGCGTGTTCGGCGTGTGGGCCTGGGCCGTGCTGCTGGGTATCGCGCAGGGCGGCACCTTCGCGCTGGCGCTCACGATGATCGTGCTGCGCTCGCCCGATTCGCACGTGGCCGCGCATCTCTCGGGCATGGCGCAGGGCGTGGGCTACATGGTGGCGGCCTTCGGCCCGCTGGTGGCCGGCCTGCTGCACGGCTGGACGGGGAGCTTCCGCGCCTCGTCGTGGCTCTTCATCGGGCTGGGCGTGGCGCTCGTGATCGCGGGGCTGGGCGCGGGCCGCACGATGCACGTTGGCACGACGACGGTGCCGCGGCACTGAAGCGCAGGACGTCTGCCTACTGCGGCCCGCCGCAGAAACCCGCGCGCTCGGTGGTCTTCGCGGTGAACAGCACGCGCGTGGTGGTCGCGGCGCTGCGCGGCTCGTTCTGCGGCCACTCGGTCTGCACCCAGGTGTATTGCCAGTCGTAGGGCGCGCCGGACTTGAATGTCTCGCCGTAGGCGATGCGCAGGCTGCCGAAGCTCTCGTCGTGGCAGTGCTTCGAGGTCTTGTATTCCTTCTCGCTGAAACAGGCGCGGATCATCTTGGAGCACGAGAACGGGATGTCCTCCTGTACCGCCTTGCCGCCTTCGAGCGGCACGAAGTCCGCGGTGTCGAACGAGGCGCCGCCGCCGGAGTAGCCCTCCGACACGGTATGCAGCACCGCAGCCGCCCACTTGCCTTCGGCCAGCGGATAGAGCGCCGGCGCGAGCGAGAGGCGCGCCTCGGACCGGCTGGCGTCGTTGTCTTTCTTCAGGGCCTGCGCATAGTCGGAGAAATCATGGAGACGATCGAGCTGCCAGCCCTTCGCGTCGCCGGCATCCCGCCTGACGCGCGCCATGGCCAGCGGCTCGGTGGAGAGCACCACGTAGTTGCCGGGCGCGGCGTTGCGCGGACGGTAAAGGCCCAGCTGCTGCGCGTTGCAGGGCTGCGGCAACAACGCGCACAGGCGCGTGCGCCATTGCGCGTCGAGCGAATCGGGCTTCTTCACCGCATCGAACACCTGCGCCGACGGCGCGGAAAGATCGGGAGCGGCAAGCACCGGGGCGGCGAACGACAGCAGGGCGAGCAGGCACGGCAGTTTTCTCATGGAGCCGGATGGTAGCCACCGGCGGGGCGCCTGGTTGATAAAGTCGCACGCGACCATGAATCCTTCTTCTCCCGCCCTTCTCCGGATCGACGCGCTGAGCTTCGCCTACCCCGACCAACCGCCGCTGGTGTCTGGCTGGAATGCATCCATCGGCCCGGGCGTCACGCTGCTCTACGGAGATACCGGCACCGGCAAGTCGGCGCTGCTCCAGGTGATCGCCGGCATGCTGCCCGCTTCTTCCGGCCGGTTGACGGTGGCGGGAGCGACCCTCGACACCGCGCCCGAGGCATACCGCCGCCAGGTGTTCTTCGTCGACCCCGTGACCGACCGCTTCGACCAGCTCACGGCCCGCGAATGCACCGCCTCGCTCGCCGAGGGTGACGGGGGTTTCGACGAAGCGAAGTGGCAGGCCATTGCCGAGGGCTTCTCACTGGCGCCGCACCTCGACAAGAAGATGTTCATGCTCTCGACCGGCTCGAAGCGCAAGGTGTGGATGGCGGCCGGGCTCGCGTCGGGCCGGCCGCTGGTCCTGCTCGACGAGCCCACCGCCGGGCTCGACATGCCGTCGACGCGCTGCCTGTGGAGCACGCTTTCCGGCTTCGACGGGCGGCAGGGTCGCGCCGTCCTCGTGGCCAGCGCGGCCCGCATCGACACCGTGCCGCTCGCGGCCACCATCGAGCTGCCGCTGCGCTGAGACCGGCCTGTCTTCAGGCCGCGTCGAAGTTGGTGCTGCGGCTCACCGACTCCCAGGCTTCCATGTCCTTGAGCATCGCCTGCGCATGGGCGCGCACCGCGTCGACCGAATCGTCGCCGAGCTGCAGGCGAAGCGGCGTGTGCTCGGCGTCCAGTGCCTTCTCGATGGCCACCGCGGCCTTGCGCGGATCGCCGGCCTGCGTGTTGTGCATGCTGTGCGCGAACTCGCGGGTGGCGCCGACCACCGGCTGGTAGGCCTCGATCACCGGCATGTGGCGCATGCCGCTGCCCGCCAGCTGGGTGCGGAACTGGCCCGGCTCGACGATCAGCACCTTGATGCCGAAGGGCGCCACTTCCTGCGCCAGCGCTTCCGAGGCGCCTTCCAGCGCGAACTTGGAGGCAGAGTAGGCGCTGAAGCCCGAGAACGACAGCTGCCCGCCCAGGCTGGAGATGTTGACGATGGCGCCCGACTTCTGCGCGCGCAGCACCGGCAGCGCGGCGCGGGTAACGGCCATGGCGCCGAAGAAATTGGTGTTCATCAGCGCGCGCAGTTCGGCGTCGGGCGTCTCCTCGAGCGCGCCGACCACGCCGTAGCCTGCGTTGTTGACCAGCACGTCGATGCGGCCGAAGCGCTCGACCGCGGCCTGCACGGCGGCTTCGGCCGCGCCGGCCGCGTCCACGTCGAGCGGCGTGGCCAGCACACGGTCGGGCGCCAGCGCCACGAGGTCGGCGAGCCGGGCGGCGTCGCGGGCGGTGGCGACGACGTTGTGGCCCTGCGCCAGCGCATGTTCGGCGAAGGCGTGGCCGAAGCCGGAGGCGGCGCCGGTGATGAACCAGGTCTTGCGGGCCCGGGCTTGCGAAGCGTTGTTGGCGGTGGTGGTCATGAGGCTTGCTCCTTGAGGGTTGATGGGTTGCCGTGAAGGCATGGCGTGACTGTTCCATCAACCGCATTCATCGACTAGACGGTTCAAATCGAATGCACCTTGCGATACGATGCATGAATGGACCGCACCCTGCTCCCGCACCTGGCCATCGTGCTGGCGGTGCACCGGCGCGGCGGCTTCGCGGCCGCCGCGGCCGAACTGGGCATGAGCGCCTCGGCCGTGAGCCACGCGGTGCGCGCCGTCGAGGACCACCTGGGCCTGCCGCTTTTCGCGCGCACCACCCGCAGCGTGCGGCTTACCGAGGCCGGCGCCGGCTTCATTGCCATGCTGGCGCCCGCCATGGGCGAGATCGCCGACGCAGTCGACCGTTTCGGCGAATCGTCGGGACGCGTGGGCGGCGTGCTGCGCATCAACGCGCCGCACGTGGCGCTGCCGCTGGTCATGACGCCGCTGGTGGCCGAGATGTCGCGCCGCCACCCCGAATTGGTAATAGAGATCACCTGCGACGACGGCCTGGCCGACATCGTGGCCAGCGGCCATGACGCCGGCGTGCGGCTGGGCCACACCGTGGCCCAGGACATGGTCGCGGTGCGGCTCACCCCGCCCTTCCAGGCCATCATGGTGGCCACGCCGCGCTACCTGGAGCTGGCCGGCGAGCCACGCGACATCGAGGCGCTGCAGCAGCACAACTGCATCGGCTTCCGCTTCGTCACCTCTGGCGGCGTCTACGCCTGGGACCTGCGCGACGAGGGCGGCGCCCATGTCTCGGTCGAGGTGCCGGGCACCGTGCGCGTCACCGATGCGCTCTACGCCCGGGAGCTGGCGCTGGCCGACGTGGGCATCGCCTACATCTTCGAGCCGCTGGTGCGCGCCGAGCTGCGCGAGGGCCGCCTTCGCCGGCTGCTGCCGCGCTCGGCCTTCGAGGAGCCGGGGCTGTTCCTGTACTTTCCGCGCCGCGCCGCCCAGGCGCCCAAGCTGCGCGCCTTCGTCGACCTGGCCCGGGAAATGCTCGAAAAAGAGGCATCCGGCCAGCCGGAACCCCGTTAAGACGCGCTTCGCGCCGGGGGCTTCGCAACCCGCATGGCGAAACCCGGTCCCGGCCGGCGACAATCGGGGATTCCGGAAAAAAGCGGGCTACCGCCCGACAGCCGGAAGTTCCAGCCACCCCGACAACCAGGATCTACGGAAGAAGCGCATGAGCTCGAAGCAACCAACCATCGTCTACACCCTCACCGACGAGGCGCCCCTGCTGGCGACCTACGCGTTTCTGCCCATCATCCGCGCCTTCACGAACCCGGCCGGCATCAACGTCGCAACCAGCGACATCTCGGTGGCGGCGCGCATCCTGGGCGAGTTCCCCGAGCTGCTGAGCGACGACCAGAAAGTGCCGGACAACCTGGCCGAACTGGGCAAGCTGACGCTCAAGCCCGAAGCCAACATCATCAAGCTGCCCAACATCAGCGCCTCGGTCGCCCAGCTCAAGGCCGCCATCAAGGAACTGCAAGGCAAGGGCTACAAGATCCCCGACTACCCCGAGAACCCGACCACGGACGAGGACAAGGACATCCGCGCGCGCTACAACAAGTGCACCGGCAGCGCCGTGAACCCCGTGCTGCGCGAAGGCAACTCCGACCGCCGCGCACCCAAGGCCGTCAAGGAATACGCCCGCAAGAACCCGCACAGCATGGCCGACTGGAGCCAGGCATCGCGCTCGCACGTCTCGCACATGCACGGCGGCGACTTCTATCACGGCGAGAAGTCCATGACGCTGGACCGCGCGCGCAACGTCAAGATGGAGCTGCTGACCAAGAGCGGCAAGACCATCGTTCTCAAGCCCAAGGTCGCCCTGCTCGACCGCGAGGTCATCGACTCCATGTTCATGAGCAAGAAGGCGCTGCTGGCCTTCTATGAAAAGGAAATCGAGGACGCGCGCAAGACCGGCGTGATGTTCTCGCTGCACGTCAAGGCCACCATGATGAAGGTCTCGCACCCGATCGTGTTCGGCCACTGCGTGAAGATCTTCTACAAGGAAGCCTTCGAGAAACACGGCAAGCTGTTCGACGAACTGGGCATCAACGTCAACAACGGCATGGTCGACCTCTACAACAAGATCGCCACGCTGCCGCAGAGCACGCAGGACGAGATCAAGCGCGACCTGCACGCCTGCCACGAGAACCGCCCCGAGCTCGCCATGGTCGACTCGGCCAAGGGCATCACCAACTTCCACTCGCCCAACGACGTGATCGTGGACGCCTCCATGCCCGCGATGATCCGCAACGGCGGCAAGATGTGGGGCGCCGACGGCCGCCTGAAGGACGTGAAGGCCGTGATGCCCGAATCGACCTTCGCCCGCATCTACCAGGAGATGATCAACTTCTGCAAGTGGCACGGCGCCTTCGACCCCAAGACCATGGGCACCGTGCCCAACGTCGGCCTGATGGCGCAGAAGGCCGAGGAATACGGTTCGCACGACAAGACCTTCGAGATCCCCGAAGACGGCGTTGCCAACATCACCGACCTGGACACCGGCGAAGTGCTGATGAGCGAAGACGTGGAGAAGGGCGACATCTGGCGCATGTGCCAGGTCAAGGACGCCGCGATCCGCGACTGGGTGAAGCTGGCCGTCAACCGCGCGCGCAACTCCGGCATGCCGGTGGTCTTCTGGCTCGACGCGTACCGTCCGCACGAGGCACAGCTGATCACCAAGGTCAAGATGTACCTGCACGAGCACAACACCACGGGCCTGGACATCCAGATCATGAGCCAGGTGCGCGCCATGCGCTACACGCTGGAGCGCGTGGTCCGCGGCCTGGACACCATCAGCGCCACCGGCAACATCCTGCGCGACTACCTGACCGACCTGTTCCCCATCATGGAACTGGGCACCTCGGCCAAGATGCTGTCGATCGTTCCGCTGATGGCCGGCGGCGGCATGTACGAGACCGGCGCGGGCGGCTCGGCCCCCAAGCACGTGCAGCAGCTGGTGGAAGAAAACCACCTGCGCTGGGACTCGCTGGGCGAATTCCTCGCGCTGGCCGTGAGCCTGGAAGACCTGGGCCTGAAGACGAACAACAAGAAGGCCGCCATCCTGGCGAAGACGCTGGACACCGCCACCGGCAAGCTGCTCGACAACAACAAGAACCCCTCGCCCAAGACCGGCCAGCTCGACAACCGCGGCAGCCAGTTCTACCTGGCGATGTACTGGGCGCAGGAACTGGCCGCGCAGACCGACGACAAGGAACTGCAGGCAGCCTTCGTGAAGCTGGCCGAGACGCTCACCGCCAACGAGCAGAAGATCGTCGACGAACTCGCCGCCGTGCAGGGCAAGGCCGTGGACATCGGCGGCTACTACCTGGCCGACCCCGCCAAGTTCGAAGCCGTGATGCGTCCGAGCGCAACGCTCAACGCGGCGCTGGCTTCGGCATAAGAAGGCCGGTCGACATCGTGCGGGTGGCAGCCGTCATGAAGCCCTCCTGGCTCGCGATGCTTCCCGCCGTGCTGGCCCTGGCCGGCGCGGCGGGTACCGCGCATGCGGCCGCCGAGGACTGCGAGGCCCTGCGCACCCGCATCGAATCGAAGATCGCCGCGAGCGGCGTGGCGCGCTTCACCGTCACTGTCATCGATGCCAACGCATCGGCGAACGGCCAGGTGGTGGGCAGCTGCGAGCTCGGCACGAAGAAGGTCGTTTACCTGAAGGACGCGGGGGCCGCACCGGCTCCCGCTGCCGCTCCTCCTGCCCCGGGCGAGCCCATGCTCACCGAGTGCAAGGACGGCACCGTGTCCATGGGCGGCGACTGCAGGAAGCAGTAAGCAGCAGCCGGGCGCCCGCCGCGCCGCTTCGGGCTTTTCGGCCCTTTCAGCCCCTCCCCACCACCCGTGCGATCCACGCGAGCAGTACCGCCTCGACCTCGTCGCGGTTGGTTTCGTTCAGCGTCTCGTGACGCGCGCCGCCGAACACGTGGCACGACACGTCGCGCAGCCCCGCCTCGCGATAGCGCTGCACCAGCGGATAGAACCACTCTGCCTTGTTGCTCACCGGGTCCTCGTCGCCGATGAACAGATAAAGAGGCAGTTCGGGCCGGATGCTCTTGCGCATCGCATCGGGCGTGAGATCGGCCAGCTTGGCGAACATCGAGCCTAGCCCCTCGGCCGAGACCGTGAACCCGCACAGCGGATCGGCGATGTACGCATCGACCTGCGTCGGATCGCGGCTGAGCCAGTCGAAGGGCGTACGAACATCGGGCAGCGCGGCGTTCATGTCTTCCAGCTTGAAGCCGGACTGCAATGCGGCCCCCAGCAGATCGAGCGCCGAGGTGCCCGAGAGCACCGCCCCCGCAAGCAGCGCGCTGTGCTCGACGAGGTAGTACTGCGTTGCGAAGGAGCCCATGCTGTGACCCAGGAGGATCAGCGGCAGACCCGGGTGCACGCCGCGCACGTGATGGCTCAGCAGCGCCATGTCGTCCACCAGCCCGGCGAACGCGCGCGGGCCGAACTCGCCCAGTTCGCCGCGCGCGGCCGCGCCCTTGCCATGGCCGCGATGCTCGTTCGCATAGACCGCATAGCCCGCCTGCACCAACGATTCGGCCAGGTGCCGGTAGCGCAGCGAGTGCTCGCCCATGCCGTGCGCCAGCTGGACGATGGCGCGCGGCTTCGTCACCGTGCCCAGCCAGCGATGGACCTCCACCGTAACGCCGTCGTTGGCGGTCAGTTCGAAGTGGGTCTCTGTAGTGGGCATGCGCCGCTCCATCGGTAATGTTCAACACTGCAAGGCAGAATTCGGCCTATGCAGCTGTGGGTTTCATTGGATTCCGGGGGTGGTGATCGCAGTGGGAAGCACGAGGCGGCCACTGTCCGGAAAGCTCTCCTGTTTGTTCGCGGAACGCACGTAAATACGACTCCGGCACCTTGATTGCCTTCTACTGTTCTGCAGCTATCCGGGCTTGCGCTTCAGCTAGAGACGCCCGCGCACCGAAAACCTGGCTGTCGGCATTTGTCAGGAGATCGTTCAGGCGCTCCCATTCCGCCGATGCTTTCGAGTGCTTGTCGCGCTCTTTTATCGCCATCTCACGAATCATGATCGCAGACTTCAGCAATTCCTCGCATGCAACGAGAACATCGTTGTTGGCTTGATGTAGTTGTTCGGCAGTGGGCATTTCCTGCACCGTTCACAGCACTTTTCTTGCCGACGCTTGATTCTCAAGATTCGACGTCTATTGGCGCTCGCCTTTTCGCGGCGCAGACGCTGGTGCGAACGCCCAGTCAGTACAGGCCTTGAGCATTCCCTTCGGCCATGCCTTCGGCTCACCAGACACACCCACTCGCTTCAGCAACTGTGCTGTTGTTGCCCTGTCCTGGGCAAGGCAAGCAAACTTCGCGTAGCTGCTCATGTTCCAACTATCGGGATACTTGGCAATCACATCATCAAATCCAGCCTTCATTTGCGGCCATCTCGCAAGAGAGTTGGTGAACAGGTCGTTGCCGAACTGAGCCTCCGAAGCAAACCAATATATGCGCGCATACATCCCCTGCCCCTCGGTCTTCGATGTGCGTTTGACAGCATCGCGCGCGAATACTTCAATCTCTCTCAAGTCGCCGTGCCACTTGGGAAGCAAATACTCAAGGGCCGCAAAGTACGTTTGATAGAAAAGTGGCTCCCTGGTGAGGGCTTCGTTCAGGAGCCCATTGAATCGCTCATGCTCCCAGCCCTGGGCTTTTGCTACGAGGAGCATCATTTCATACCAATGAGGGTCAACTGACGCGGTCGCTTTGCCTTGCTCCAAAACAATGCGAGCCCGCTCGACAGACTGCGCAAAGGGCTTCCAGGCTTCAGGTTTGACATCCGACGCGTACCCGCTCCCTCTGATGCCCCAGGCACGGGAGATGTGAATGGCACTCATGGCGGTAATTGGTACTGGCGACTTGGGGTACAGGGCTGCCCACGCTTTGATCTCTGATTCAAGCTTGGTGGACGCCGCGCCTCCTTCTCTCGTCTTGTCGGCAATCGCGCCTCTGATGCCGGCATGGAACATCGTCAATTTCCATAAGCCGCTTGCCGTGCGCTGCCTCTCGATCCGGAATTTTTGAGACATGCGCTCCAGCACTTCGAAATCACGTGCTTCCAGTGCACTTCGCACAGCCGCAACAATCGAATCACGCTCTTCTTGGTCGGTTTGCTGTGCTGCCACAGCGCACGTAGCGCAGAGCAAGCCCGACATCAGCCATGACAACTGCCTTGAAAGATTCATATAGGCCTTTCGAAGGAGTGGGCCGCGGTTGTCTGCAGCACAGGCGTCTCCCCTGGTGGATCGTAACTACTTCGTTGCGCCGCAATCAAGCACTCAAGCAAGAAGTACTCTTTGACTCGGCCTGATGGATAGGAGGCCCGCGCAGCGCTCTATCGTCCGCCAGCGGTGACAAGCAGAGCAGCCATTCTTTGCAGGGCCGCTTCCGGCGTAGGCTCGATGCAGATCGAGCAGGCCAGCATCAGGTTCAGCTGCTGGCCGAAGTCCTCGACGGCGATGCCGGTGCCGCGCTCGCGCAGCACGCCGCTCGCATCGACCTCGCACGGCAGCGCGGCACGCACGCGTCCGGCGTAGCTGCCCTCGGGCACTCCATAAGCCACGACCGGAATGCCCAGCGCAATCGCGGCACCGACCTCGAACACCGTGCCGGAGTCGGGCTCCATGCCCCTGAAGCTGGCGAGATTGGCGACGACGCCGTCTGCGCCGCGAAGGCGCCGCATGTTGGCTTCGTAGATCTGCTTCTCCGGTGCGTCGGAGGTCTGCTCTTCGTTGCCGTCGGCCGGCAGCAGTGCCGCGAGGCCGGCGGCATCGCAGGCAGCCGTCAGCCTGACGAAGTGCTCCCTTGCGTCGGGGCGAAAGACGTCCGGGCCCGCGAGGTAGATGCGCGGGCGGGCCGTGTTCCCGGGAGGCTTGTTGTCCATCGACGGAGCATCGGCGATTTCCGGCTCCTGCTCAATCCTTGCGACATGGTGCAAAGCGACTTACCGATGGATGCATCGGCCCATGGCCCCAACGGCCGGGTCTTCGGGGAATCAGGCAAGAAACTCGCACGAAGCGACTAACGCTCCGGTCGCGCCTTTTTCAAGAATGGACGCTCCATTCACGAACCAAGGCGCACCATGAACACCGCACGTCGCACCGGCGCACTCACCGCGCTCTCGCTGTCCCTCGCCATGGCATCGGGCCCTTCGCAGGCCCAGCCGCAGCGCCCCAGGCTGCTCGAAGACCCGAATCGCTTCGTGGGCATGTGGGTGACACAAGACGGTCACATCCGCCACGAACTGCTGCCTGATGGCCGCTACGACGAAGCGCGCGGAACGCGCCTCAGCGCCTATCAGGGGCGCTACATGCTCAGCGGCAACCACATCGACTACGTCGACGACACCGGCTTCACGGCCGACGGCGAATTCCGCGACGGCGTGCTGTATCACGCGGGCATGGTGCTCTACCGCGAAAGCACTACGCAACGCTGAGCGCCGGATGCGGTCGGCCACGTGTTTTGCAGGATCAGGCAAAAACCGCGTTCGATTCGTCTACCGCTTGGGGCTTGCGAAAAAGCACACTTCTCTGCATGCCCGGCCCACGCTCATTTCAGTGTGCGCCCCACGGCAGCAAGACCAGCACGAGGAGTTCTCCATGACCACAATCCAGGAAAAAGTCGTACTCATCACCGGCGCGAGCAGCGGCATCGGCGAAGCGACCGCCAGGCTTCTTGCGCGGCGCGGCGCCAAGGTGGTGCTCGGGGCGCGCCGTACCGACAGGCTCGCGGCGCTCGTGGCCGAGATCACGGCCACGGGCGGCACGGCGAGCTTCCAGCGGCTCGACGTGACGCACCGGCCCGACGTGGAAGCCTTTGCCGAATTCGCGCTGGAGACGCACGAGCAGATCGACGTGCTCGTCAACGCCGCGGGCGTGATGCCGATGTCGCCGCTGTGGAACCGCAAGATCGAGGAGTGGGAACTCACGATCGACGTGAACCTGCGCGGCGTGCTGCTCGGCATCGCGGCGGTGCTGCCGACGATGCAGGAGCAGGGCTGGGGCCACATCGTGAACGTGGCGCCGGTAGCCATGCATGGCTTGTCGCCGGGCTCGGCGGTGTATCACGGCACGCAGTACGCGGTGAACGCGATCTCCGAAGGCCTGCGGCAGGAACATGCCGGCCGGCTGCACGTGACGGTGGTGAGCCCCGACGTGCACGGCCCCATCGATCCGCTGGCCGAGCGCATCGCGGCCAGCTACGCGCGTGAACGCATGCGCACCAACCGGCGCATCGCGGTGCCGGCGGATGCGGTGGCGCGCTCGATCGCGGGGGCCATCGAGGGCTACGGCATCACGACCGGTGCGATGCGCCCGCCTGCCAGGCAGCAGAGGCCGCGACCGGCCGAATACGCTCAGTAGGTCTTGTAGGGCAGGAACTTGCCCGACAGCACCACGTTGACGCGGTCGCCCTTCGGGTCGGCCTCGCGCTGGATGTCCATGCTGAAGTCGATGGCGCTCATGATGCCGTCGCCGAACTCCTCGTGGATCAGCTCCTTGATGGTGGTGCCGTACACGCTCACCACCTCGTACCAGCGGTAGATGAGCGGATCGGTGGGCACCGGCGTAGGCAGCGAGCCCTTGTAGGGCACCACCTTCAGCCACTTCTGCTCCTCGGCGGTGAGGCCGAAGATCTTGCCGACGATCTTCGCCTGCCTGTCGTCGAGCGTCATCTGGCCGAGGCAGGCGGCGGTGGTCCATTCCTTCGAAAGGCCGACCTTCTTCGCCACGTCGGCCCACTGGATGCCCTTGCTCACCTTGACGGTGATGATCTTCTCGGTGACGTCGTTGCGGTTCATGCGGGTTTGCTCCTGATTGAAATGAAGGATGAAGAGGGGTGAAGGCGAGGTCACGCAGCCTTCGCGCGCGTGACGAGGAAATCGACGATGTGGTTGCGCAGCGCGTAGTAGCCGTCGAGGTGGTGCAGCGACGCGCGCGTGCGCTCGCGCGGCAGCGGGTTGATCACCGTCTCGACGATGTTCCCCGCGCGCCAGCCGCCCTGCGGCAGGTCGGCACCGTTGCTCATCAGCAGGATGCGGTCGGCCAGCAGGATGGCCTCGTCCACGTCGTGCGTGATCATGAAGACGGTCTGCTGCGTCTGCCGCACGATGGCCATCAGCTCGTCCTGGATGGTGCCGCGCGTGAGCGCGTCGAGCGCCCCGAAGGGCTCGTCGAGCAGCAGCATCTTGGGGCTGATGGCGAAGGCGCGCGCAATGCCCACGCGCTGCTTCATGCCGCCCGAGAGCTGCGAAGGCTTCTTGTCGATGGCCGCCTGCAGCCCGACCATGGCGACGAAGCGCTCCACCTGCGCATCGACCTGCGCGGCCGACCACTCGGGCCAGCGCGAGACCACGGCGAAGGCGATGTTCCTTCGCACGGTGAGCCACGGCATGAGCGCGTGGCTCTGGAACACCACGCCGCGCTCCAGGCTGGGGCCGGCCACCTCGCGCCCGTCCATGAAGACGTGGCCCGCGCTGGCCTGGTCGAGGCCCGCCAGCACGTTGAGGATGGTGGTCTTGCCGCAGCCCGAGTGGCCGATGATGCAGACGAACTCGCCGCGATCGAGCGTGAACGACACGTCGGCGAACACGGGCCGCGCGGGCACGAAGGCCTTGGCCAGCCCCTCGACGCGCAGGAAGCCACGGGCGCCCGGCGCCTCCACGGCGGCGGAAACGACAGGCTGGGTCATGGCTTCACCTCGGGCCGGAAGACCGGCGCGCTCACTCCACATAGGTCACCTTTCGCTGCAGCCCCGCGAAGGCCTGGTCGAGCAGCATGCCCACGACGCCGATCAGCAGGATCGCGAAGATCACGTTGGTGAGCGACAGGTTGTTCCACTCGTTCCACACGAAGTAGCCGATGCCCGTGCCGCCCACCAGCATCTCGGCCGCCACGATGACCAGCCACGCGATGCTCATGCTGATGCGCATGCCGGTGAGGATGGTGGGCGCCGCCGCCGGCAGGATGACGCGGAACGCGCGGCGCAGCGGCCTTACCTCGAGCGTGCTGGCCACGTTGAGCCACTCGCGCTTGACCGAGGCCACGCCGAAGGCGGTGTTCAGCAGCATCGGCCACACCGAGCAGATGAAGATCACGAAGATGCCGCTGACCGACGAGTCCTTGATGGTGTAGAGCGCCAGCGGCATCCACGCCAGCGGCGAGATCGGTTTGAGCACCTGGATGAACGGATCGAAAGCCCTGTGCAGCAGCGGCGACATGCCGATGACGAAGCCCAGCGGCACCGCCACCGCGCACGCCAGCACGAAGCCCAGGCCCACGCGCGCCAGCGAATAGGCCAGCTGGATGGCGATGCCCTTGTCGTTCGGCCCGTTGTCGTAGAACGGATTCGACAGGTGCTTCCACGCGGTGGCGGCCATCTCGGCGGGCGTGGGAAAGCCGGAACTCTTCACCTGGCCCTGCGTCGGGTCCTTGCCGAGCATCTTCTGGTATTCGATCTGCTCGGCGGTCATGCCTGCCGCGGCGGAAGCGCCGCCGGCCGGTGCGGTCGCGATCTGCCACACGCCCACCAGCAGCAGGAACATCAGCAGCGACACCAGCGCCGCCTTGAACGAAAGAGCCTTCTTCGGCATGGCTCAGGCCATCTTCGCGATGGCGAAGCTCTTGACGTAGTCGTCGGGCTTCGCGGGGTCGAACACCTTGCCCATGATGGTGAACTTGGGGTACGCCCCATCGGGCACGGCCTGGCCCAGGTCCTTCATGCGCTTCTTGGCGTCGGTGAGCAGGAAGACCTTCTCGGCGATCTGCCTGTAGTTGATGTCGCCTTTCACGTAGCCCCAGCGCTTCATCTGCGTGAGCATCCACACGGCCATCGACTGCCACGGAATCGGGTCGAAGTCGGCGCGGTCGGGCACGGTGCGGATGTTGCCCAGCCCGTCGGCGAACTTGCCGGTGAGCACCTGCGTGAGCACGGTCTCGGGCTGGTTCAGGTACTGCGCGGGCGCGATCACCTTGGCGATGAGCTCGCGGTTCTTCGGATCGCGCGCCATGGCCGACGCGGTGAGCACCGAGCGCACGAGCGCGGCGAAGGTGTTGGGGTTCTTCTCGATGAACTCGGTCGAGGTGCCGAAGGCGCAGCAGGGGTGGCCGTTCCACAGCTCCCGGGTGAGCAGGTGGATGAAGCCGATCTCCTCGAACACCGCGCGCTGGTTGAACGGGTCGGGGCCGAGGTAGCCGTCGATGTTGCCGGCGCGCAGGTTGGCCACCATCTCGGGCGGCGGCACCACGCGGATCTGGATGTCGGTGTCGGGGTTCAGGCCCGCTTCCGCCACGTAGTAGCGCAGCAGGAAGTTGTGCATGCTGTACTCGAACGGCACGGCGAACTTCAGGCCCTTCCAGGTCTTGGGGTCGCGCCTGTCCTTGTGCTTGTTGGCCAGCGTGATGGCCTGCCCGTTGGTGTTCTGGATGGTCGCGACGTTCATGGGCACCGCGTTGGAACCCGCGCCCATCGAGATGGCCAGCGGCATCGGCGACAGGAAGTGCGTGGCGTCGTACTCCTTGTTGAGCATCTTGTCGCGAATGAGCGCCCAGCCCGCCGTCTTCACCACCTCCACATCGAGGCCCTGCTTCTGATAGAAGCCCAGCGGATGCGCCATGATGAGCGGCGTGGCGCAGGTGATGGGAATGAAGCCGATCTTCAGCTTCGTCTTCTCCAGCGGCGCCTTCTCCTGTGCCATGGCCTGCAGCGCGCCGAGCGGAAACACCGAGGCGATGGCGGCGCGTGCGGTATTGGCACCCACGGCGCGCAGGAAGCCGCGCCGCACGCTGTCGACGGGGAACAGCGCCTTCATGAGGCTGGCTTCGAGCTTGTCTTCTGGCAACACACCGGCGCCGTGCACGCGCCCGCAGGCGCAGCGCATGTTCAATGGCCGGTCGGCATCGTAGGGATCGCAGGCGGTCGGTTCGTGCGGGCTGGACATGGTGTGCACCTCGTTGGAAAGATGCAGCCGCCGTTGCAAGCGCCGGGCCGGAAAGGCCCTGCGCAGGCCATTCCGGAGCTTGCGGCTTCAGATCGTGCCGCCGATGTCGAGGTCTTGTAGGGCTGGCACTACAAGCCGGTGCACGCCGGCGGTGTCTTCGGCCTTTTTCAGCCGTTCGCGCCCTGCTTGCCGTGGCGTTCGGCGTACAGGGCCAGCTCCACGTCGTTCTTGGTGCCGGTCTTCTCGAGGATGCGCGCGCGGTATGTGCTCACGGTATTGGGCGCCAGGCCCAGCTGCGCACCGATTTCGCTCACGCTGTGCCCCGCGCTGAGCAGCCGGTACACCTGATGCTCGCGATGCGAGAGCATCTCGGCGCCCTGCCCGGCGCCCCGGCCCACGGCGGTGGCCAGCGCCTCGGCCGTGGCCGCCGACACGTAGAGCCCGCCGGCCGCGACTTTGCGCACCGCGCCGACCATGTCGTCGGCATCGGCGCTCTTGTTGAGATAGCCCGAGGCGCCCAGCTTGATGCAGCGCACCGCGTACTGCTTCTCCGGATAAGTGCTGAGCATCAGCACCGGGAGCGTGGGCCACTGCTTGCGCAGCGCCTGCAGCACGTCGAGGCCGTCGCGGCCGGGCAAGGCTATGTCGAGCAGCACCACGTCGAGGCCCTCCGGACCGCCGAGCGCCTGCACGGCTTCCAGCACCTCGGGGCCGGTCTGTGCCTCGGCACGCACGACCATGGCGGGCAGGCCGTTGGAGAGGTCGCCCAGCATCTGCTTCAGGCCCTCGCGCACGATGCGGTGATCGTCGCCTATGAGTACGCGGATGTCGCTCATCTCAAGCCTCCACGGCCAGCGGCAGGTGCAGGCGGAAGGTGCTCCCCTCGCCCACGCGGCTCTCGATGTCGATGCGCCCGCCGAAGTGCCGCGCTCGTTCGCGCATGCCGAGCACGCCGTAGGAGGTGGCGGCCTCGAAGGCCTGCGCCGGCGCGCCGACGCCGTCGTCCCGCACGCTGATGCTCAGCCGCCCCTGCTCGGCACCGATGCGGATGCCGAGGCGGCTCGCCTTCGCATGGCGCCCGACATTGCTCAGCATCTCCTGGAAGATGCGGAACACCGCGATGGCCGCGGGCTCGGGCAGCTCCACGCCGGGCGGCACGTCGAAGCGCCAGTCCAGCTCCAGCTCGGCCGCCTGCACGAACTCGTGTGCCTGCCATTCGAGCGCGGCCCACAGGCCCTGGTGGTCGAGGATGCTGGGGCGCAGGTCGGTGATGATGCGACCCACGTTGTCCACCGCGCGTTCGATGAGCTGGCTCATGTTCGTGCACTTGCAGCGCATCTGCTCGCGCATGGCCTGCGCCGCGTCGGGCGTGCGTTCCTGCTGCTCGCCCAGGCGCTTGCCGATCCAGTTGACGTCCATCTTCAGCGCCACCAGCAGGCTGCCGAGCTCGTCGTGCACTTCGCGCGCGATGCGGGTGCGCTCGTCCTCGCGCACCTTGTCGAGCCATGCGGAAAGCTCGCGCAACTGCGCCAGCGCGTCGCTGAGCTCGCGGGTGCGCTCCTGCACACGCTGGCCGAGCTCGTCCTTGGCCTGCTGCAGCGCCTCGGCCTGGCGGCGACGCTCCGTGATGTCGACGAAGGTGATGACGGCGCCGCGCACCTGCGTGCCGTCCATGATGGGGTGGCTCGAATACTCGACCGCGAAGGCGCTGCCGTCGCGGCGCCAGAACACTTCGGTGTCGATGCGGCAGGGCAGCCCGCGCCGGAAGGCGTTGAAGATGGGACAGTCGGTGTCGGCGTAGTGCGAGCCGTCGGGGTGCGAATGGTGCGTGAGCTCGTGCATGTTGGAGCCGAGCACGTCGCGCACCTCATGGCCGAGCATCTGCGCGCCAGCCCGGTTGATGAACATGCAATGACCGTCTAGGTCGATGCCGAAGATGCCCTCGCCCGTCGATTCCAGCAGCAGGCCGAGCTGGTGCTGCCAGAGCGGGTGGCTGGCGGCGGGGTTCAGTACGGGCGTCTCCATGCACCAAAAGCAAGCAACAGCCGTGCCCGGGGGCTTGCTCCCTCTCCCCCGGGGAGAGGGTTGGGGTGAGGGTGCGTCGGCGGCGGATAGAGCGCGACGATATCGAGGCTGCTCCCTCACCCTAGCCCTCTCCCCAGGGGGAGAGGGAACAACGCGGGGTCAACGAGCCCAGTGGAACTTTCGGTCCGATTCCTTGATGGGCTGGTCGTTGATGCTCGCGAAGCGCCGTTGCATCAGGCCGTTCTCCGCGAACTCCCAGTTCTCGTTGCCATGGCTGCGATACCACTGGCCGGCATCGTCGTGCCATTCGTACTCGAAGCGCACCGCGATGCGGTTGTCCATGAAGGCCCAGAGCTGCTTCTTCAACCGGTAGTCGAGCTCGCGCACCCACTTGCGCGACAGGAACTCGACCACCTGCTCGCGGCCGTTGACGAACTCGGCGCGATTGCGCCACTCGGTGTCGGGCGTGTAGGCCAGGCTCACGCGCACGGGGTCGCGCGAGTTCCAGGCGTCTTCGGCGGCCTGGACTTTCTTGGTGGCGGATTCGAGGGTGAAGGGCGGCAGCGGCGGGCGTGATTCCATGACGATTCTTTCGATTGAAGTTGAAGAGGAATGCGTGGCAATGTGCCACATGTAGACAGACCTGTCTACATGCCTACAATCGCGCCATGGACATCTCCTCCATCTCCGAACTGCCTGCGCGCGAACGCATCCTCCGCACCGCGCACGACCTCTTCTACGCCGACGGCATCCGCGCGACCGGCATCGACCGCGTCATCGCAACATCGGGCGTCACCAAGGTCACCTTCTACCGGCACTTCCCGTCGAAGGACGACCTGGTGCGCGCTTTCCTCAACCACCGCCACGGCCTGTGGATGGCGTGGTTCGTCGATGCCCTCGGCCGGCTCGGCGCGCAGCAGCGCATCGGCGTCGGCCAGGCGCTCGAGGTGCTGGCCGATGCCATGGCCGAGTGGTTCGCCGACTCGGCCTTCCGCGGCTGCGCCTTCATCAACTCGGTGGTCGAGGTAGGCGGCAGCGTGGGCGGTGCGAGCGACATCTCGCGCGAACACAAGCGCGAGATGGTCGAAGTGATTGCCGGGCTGCTGCCCGAATCGCTGGAGGGCCCGCGCCGCATGGCCGTTGCGCAGGCCGCCGCGCTGGGCGTCGACGGCGCCATCGTCAAGGCGCAGATGGGCGGCGCCGCGCTGGCGCGCGAAGCGGTCGACGACCTGCGCCGGCTGCTTCAGGCGCTGGCGGCCACGCTGCCCGACATCACTTCACGACCATCAGCGTGAACGGCCACACATAGGCCTGCAGCGTCACGTACAGGCCCACGAGGCAGGCCAGCGCGATGGAGTGGAAGAACACGTAGCGCAGGATCTCGCCCTCGTGGTTGAACCAGCGCGTGGCGGTAGAGGCGACCACGATCGACTGTGCGTCGATCATCTTGCCCATCACGCCGCCCGAGCTGTTGGCCGCGCCCATCAGGTTCGGACTCAGGCCGAGCTGGTCGGCCGCCACTTTCTGCATGCCGCCGAAGAGCACGTTCGATGCGGTGTCGGAGCCGGTGAGCGCCACGCCCAGCCAGCCCATCAGCGTGCCGAAGAAGGGATAGAGCACGCCGGTGTTGGCGAAGGCCAGGCCCAGCGTGGTGTCCAGCCCCGAATAGCGCGTGAGCGTGCCCAGTGCGAGCATCAGCACGATGGTGAGCAGCGAGAACTTCACCAGCCACAGCGTGCGGCCGTAGGCGGCCACGAGCTGGATCGGGTTGTACTTCATCACCAGCCCGCCCACGATGGCCGACGCCAGGATGCCCGTGCCCGTGGCGGAAAGCAGCAGCAGCTGGTAGACCGCGCCCTCCTTCGTGGGCTTGGGCACCACGGGCGCCACCTTCTCGACCATGTTGTGCAGCCCGTCGATGGGGAAGCTCGGCGCGAAGATGCCGTTGAGCCAGGTCTTCACCGCGGGCAGGCCCCAGATGAACACGAACACGGTGAGGATGAGCCACGGGGTCCATGCGCGGATCACGGCGGCGGTCGAGTGCTTCGTGGGCGCGACGGCCGCCGCGGCCTCTCCGCCATCGGCCTCGTGCCCCTTGAGCGACACCGAGGTCCAGACCTTCTTCGGCTTCCACACGCGCAGGAACGCGATCAGGCACGCCATCGACACGATGGCCGCGATGATGTCCACCAGCTCTGGCCCGATGTAGTTCGACACCAGGAACTGCGGGATCGCGAAGGACACGCCCGTCACCAGGATGGCCGGCCACACCTCCATCATTCCCTTGCGCCCCGCGAAGGCCCAGATGAGCCAGAACGGCACCAGCAGAGAGAAGAACGGCAGCTGCCGCCCGATCATCGCGGTGACCGCCATCAGGTCGTAGCCGTGCACCTTGGCCAGCGTGATGACCGGCGTGCCCAGCGCGCCGAAGGCCACCGGCGCGGTGTTGGCGATGAGCGATAGCCCCGAGGCCGCGAGCGGCGAGAAGCCCAGCCCGATGAGGATGGCCGCAGTGACCGCAACCGGCGTGCCGAAGCCCGCCGCGCCCTCGAAAAAGGCGCCGAAGGCGAACGCGATGAGCAGCAGCTGCAGGCGCCTGTCTTCCGTGATGCCGGCGATGGAGTCCTGCAGTATCTGGAAGCTGCCGTTCTGCTGCGTGAGCTGCTGCAGGAAGATGATGTTCAGCACGATCCAGCCGATGGGCAGCAGGCCGGTGATGCCGCCCAGGAACGCCGCCTTGCCCGCCATGTCGGCCGGCATGCCGAACGCGAACACCGCGATGACCACCGCGCTCAGCAGGCCCAGCCCCGCCGCGTAGTGCGCCTTGACGTGCAGCAGCCCCAGACACACCAGCATCACCACCACCGGTATCGCGGCCAGCGCCGTCGATACGATCATGTTGCCGAACGGGTTGTAAACCTGTTGCCAGACCATGCGCTTGCTCCTCTTTGTTGGAATCTTTTTGAGTCGGCAGCAAGAGGCGGAAAGGTTCCGCCGCGAGCGACCGAAAGCGTTCGCTACCATCCTACCCCGCTACCTCCCCCGACAAAAGATGGTTTCTCCGCGTCTCCCCTCGACACAGGGCCTGCAGGCCTTCGAGGCCGTCGCGCGGCTGCGCAGCGTGAACCTCGCCGCCGAAGAGCTCAGCGTGACGCCCAGCGCGGTGAGCCACCGCATCCGCCAGCTCGAGCTGCTGCTGGGGCTCAAGTTCTTCGTGGGCAACGACTTCAGCCTCAGCGCCGACGGCACGGCCTACCTTGCGCGCGTGCGCGAGGCCATCGCCGCGCTGCAGCGGGTGCCCGGCCGCGAGCCCGAATCGCAGCTGCGGCGGCTGCGCGTGGCCGTCACGCCGACCTTCTCGCGGCAGATGCTGCTGCCGAGGCTGGCCCGCTTTCGCGACGCGTACCCGAACATCGAGCTGGTGCTGCAGGTGACCACGCCGATGCGCAACACCACGGTGGAAGAAACCGACCTCGAACTGCGCTTCGGCACCGGCCCCTTCCACGACCGCGAGTTCTTCCAGCTGCTGGCCGACGAGGTCTCGCCGGTGTGCAGCCCCGCCTACCTCGAGCGCCACGGCCCCTTCGACGGCTTCGCCACCGACGCCGAGGTGTCGCGCGCACAGCTGCTGCGCACGCCGCTGGAATCGTGGCGCACTTGGTTCAAGGCCTGCGGCGTGGGCCTGCCCGAGCCGGCCACGGGGCACCAGTTCAACGACCTCGGGCTGGCGCTCGATGCCGCGGCCGAGGACTTCGGCGTGGTGCTGATGCACCTGCGCCTGGGCAGCGCCTGGCTGGACAACGGGCGGCTGGTGCGGCTGTCGGCCCGCAGCGTGCCCTCGCCCAACGCCTATTTCCTGTGCTGGCGGCCCGGCACCATGGAGCGCTGGGAATGCGCGACCTTCGCCGAGTGGCTGCGCGACACGCTGCGGGACTGAAGCCCGACGCCCGGTGCCTGACGCTTGAAAAGGCCCATCTGAATTCTTTTCAATCGCGGGCCCGTCATTTTTCAGATGGCGCGCCGCGGCGCCTGCAGATAATGGCCAGTTAGCTTCCGCCGATCCACAAGAACCTGCCAGGAGACAGCCCGTGTCCGACCTTTCCAAGATCACCAACATCGAAGACCTGCGGGTGATCGCCAAGCGGCGCGTGCCGAAGATGTTCTACGACTACGCCGACTCCGGCGCGTGGACCGAGGGCACCTACCGTGCCAACGAGAGCGACTTCCAGAAGATCAAGCTGCGCCAGCGCGTGGCCGTGAACATGGAAGGCCGCTCGCTGCGCACCACCATGGTCGGCCAGGAAACCGCGATGCCCGTGGCCATCGCGCCCACCGGGCTCACCGGCATGCAGCACGCCGACGGCGAGATCCTCGGCGCGCGCGCGGCCAAGGCCTTCGGCATTCCGTTCACGCTGTCGACCATGAGCATCTGCTCGCTGGAAGACATCGCCGAGAACACCGACCGCCATCCGTTCTGGTTCCAGCTCTACGTGATGAAGGACCGCGACTTCATCGAGCGCCTGATCGAGCGCGCCAAGGCCGCCAACGTGACCGCGCTGCAGCTCACGCTCGACCTGCAGATCCTCGGCCAGCGCCACAAGGACATCAAGAACGGCCTGACGGCGCCGCCCAAGCCCACGCTGAAGAACCTCATCAACCTCGCCACCAAGCCGCGCTGGTGCATGGGCATGCTGGGCACGAAGCGCCGCACCTTCGGCAACATCGCGGGCCACGCCAAGGGCGTGAAAGACCTGTCGTCGCTGTCGTCGTGGACCTCCGAGCAGTTCGACCCCGCCCTGAGCTGGGCCGACGTGGAATGGATCAAGAAGCTCTGGGGCGGCAAGCTCATCCTCAAGGGCGTGATGGACGTGGAAGATGCGCGCCTCGCGGCTTCGAGCGGCGCCGACGCGCTCATCGTGTCGAACCACGGCGGCCGCCAGCTCGACGGCGCGCCTTCGTCCATCGCGGCACTGCCGGCCATCGTCGACGCAGTGGGCAACGAGATCGAGGTGTGGATGGACGGCGGCATCCGCAGCGGGCAGGACGTGCTCAAGGCACGCGCGCTGGGCGCCCGCGGCACGCTCATCGGCCGCAGCTTCCTCTACGGCCTGGGCGCCTTCGGGCAGGAGGGCGTGACGCGCGCGCTGCAGATCATCCAGAAGGAACTCGACATCACGATGGCCTTCTGCGGCCGCACGCGCATCGACGACGTCGATTCGAGCATCCTGCTGCCCGGTACTTTCTGATCGTGCCCGAGCGCCCCCGGAAGGCCATTCCGGGGGTAGGCCGATGCGGCATCGGCCGACACGCCACAGCCTCTTGGCGGCGCAGAATGTTTTGGAAACAACAACATTGCCCGCGCGGCACAAGAAGGCACCATGAGCGCAGTCACGCCTACCTCGGGAGGCCCAGCAGCGGCCTCTACCTCATCACCCCCGCACTACACAGCCGAAGAAAAGCGCCACCGCGTCTTCGCCATCATGGCGGCCTCTTCAGGCAACCTGGTCGAGTGGTTCGACTTCTACGTGTATGCCTTCTCGGCGCTGTACTTCGCGCCGGCCTTCTTCCCCAAGTCCGATCCCACCGCGCAGCTGCTGAACACCGCGGGCGTGTTCGCGGCGGGCTTCCTCATGCGGCCGATCGGCGGCTGGCTCTTCGGCCGGCTGGCCGACCGGCTCGGGCGCAAGACCTCGATGCTGATCTCGGTGACGATGATGTGCGGCGGCTCGCTGGTCATCGCCTGCCTGCCGACCTACGCGCAGATCGGCGCATGGGCGCCCTTCCTGCTGCTGGTCTGCCGGCTGTTCCAGGGGCTCTCTGTCGGCGGCGAGTACGGCACCACGGCCACCTACATGAGCGAGGTGGCGCTGCGCGGCCAGCGCGGCTTCTTCTCGTCGTTCCAGTACGTCACGCTGATCGGCGGCCAGCTGCTCGCCGTGCTCGTCATCGTGGTGCTCGAACAGCTGCTGGACGAGGCCGAGCTCAAGTCGTGGGGCTGGCGCATTCCCTTCGTGATCGGTGCCATCGCGGCGGTGGTCGCGCTGCTGCTGCGCCGCACGCTGCACGAGACGCAGACCGACGAGGCGAAGAAGAACAAGGAAGCCGGCAGCATCGCCGGCCTCTTCAGGCACCACACCCCGGCCTTCCTCACGGTGCTGGGCTACACGGCAGGCGGCTCGCTGATCTTCTACACATTCACCACCTACATGCAGAAGTACCTGGTGAACACGGTGCACCTGCCGATCAAGACGGCGAGCTACGTGATGACGGGGGCACTGTTCGTCTACATGTGCATGCAGCCGGTGTTCGGTGCTCTGTCGGACCGCATCGGGCGGCGCAACAACATGCTGCTGTTCGGCGGGCTCGGCGCGCTGACGACGGTGCCCGTCCTCACGGCCCTGCAGCACACGACGAGCCCCGTGCTGGCCTTCGTGCTCATCATCGCGGCGCTGGCCGTGGTGAGCTTCTACACCTCGATCAGCGGCATCGTGAAGGCGGAGATGTTCCCGCCCGAAGTGCGTGCGCTCGGCGTGGGCCTGGCCTATGCGGTGGCGAACGCGATCTTCGGCGGCTCGGCGGAATACGTGGCGCTGGGACTCAAGTCACTGGGACACGAGTCGGCCTTCTTCTGGTACGTGAGCGCGATGATGGTCGTCGCCTTCCTGGTGAGCCTGCGGCTGCCGAGGCAGGCGAGCTACCTGCATCACGACCACTGACCCGGAAGAGGAAGGAACGACCAAGCCAAGGATGGCTACTCGGCCCCCAGCCGCTCGGCCACCTGCTGCTTGCCCAGTCCGCGCACGGCAGCGAGGCTTTCGAGCTGCGCGGCCCTGGGGCGTGCCTTGCCCTGTTCCCAGTGATAGATCGTCTGGCCCGATACGCCCACCAGCTTTCCGTAGGAAGCGGCGGAAATACCCAGCTTCTCGCGATGGGCAGCCAACCGGCCCGCGCTGAAACGGCGCTTGGGGCTGTCGTCTCCGTCCTCTTCCGACGCGCTCGCGCGCGAACTGCGGGCCGTGCCCTTGGCGACGTTGCGCAGCTCCTTCTCCAGCGAACTCACCTGGCGGCGCAGCGCCGCGATGGCCGCGCGATGGTGAACGGATGCCTTCTTGAGGGTTTCCATTTCCGCGCGCACTTCCTTGCGGGCTACGCGCGAAATCTCGGATTTAAGAATGGATGCAATATTTGGCATCCCGGCATTTTGCCCAGCAAATGTAAATACAAGGCAAGAATCTCAAATCTGGATCAAAGATGAATCTTTTGATTACAACTGGAAGATCCGCGTCATTTCGACCCACTTTTCCCCTTCGGGCGTCCATGGCGTGGGCGCCTGGAATTTCCACATCAGCTCTTCCCATTGCCTGATCTTCGGATCGTCGCGCGCGGCAAGGGCCATCGCCCCGGCGTCGTAGCGCGCGTCGTCCGTTTCCATCAGCATCACCATCCGCGTACCGAGGCGATGGATTTCCATGCCGGTCACGCCATGCGCTTTCAGATGCGCGCGCACCTCGGGCCAGATATCGCGGTGATAAGCCTCGTATTCGGCGATGAGGGCCGGGTCGTCCTTCAAATCCAGAGCCAGGAAATGGCGCATGGGCAATTCCGATCGGAAAGTGGAAAGGGTCAGGTCAGCGCCCGGTCGAGATGCGTATAGCCGCCGTCGACGAACACCCATTGCCCGGTCGTGTGCGAGGCGCGCTCCGACAGGAGGAACACGACGCTGTCGGCGATCTCCTCTGGCGTCGTCATGCGGCGCCCGAGCGGGATCTTGTCGGTGATGTCGGCCAGCTTGCGGTCGGGCTCGTCGAATGCGGAAATCCAGCGCTGGTAGAGCGGCGTCATCACTTCGGCCGGGATCACCGCGTTCACGCGAACGCCGTCTTCCAGCAGCGAAGCGGCCCACTCGCGCGTGAGCGACAACTGCGCGCCCTTGGCCGCCGTGTAGCCGCTGGTGTTGCCCTGCCCCGTTACCGCCGTCTTCGACGAGATGTTCACGATGGCGCCGCGGCTCGCCTTCAGGTGCGGCAGGCAGTGATGCGCCATCACGTAGCAGTGGATCAGGTTGCGTTCGAGCGAGGAGACGAAGGCATCGCGCCCCGCCTCCAGCCCCACGCTGTCGTTCACGCCCGCGTTGTTGACCAGCCCGTCGATGCGCCCGAGCTCGGCGACTGTGTCGGCGATGGCCTTGACGCAGGCGGCCTCCTCCATCAGCTCGAGCTGGAAGAAGCGCGTGCACGGCTGCAGCGTGCACAACGCTTCCTCGAAAGGCGCCTCGAGCGGGTTCTTGCCGAAGATCACCGGCACCGCGCCTTCTTGCGCCAGCGCCATCGAGATGGCCGCGCCGATGCCGCTGCCGCCGCCGGTGACGATCACCACCTTGTCTTTCAGATGCAGGTCCATGGTGTGCGATGCCTTTCCTTGTCCACTTATCCGCGAAAGCGGTACTGCTCCAGCGACTGCGGCTTCATCGTGATCGAGAAGCCCGGCCCCTTCGGCGGCATGTAGGCCGCGTTGCGGACCTCGCAGGGTTCGACGAAGTGTTCGTGCAGGTGGTCGACATATTCGGCCACGCGGCCCTCGCGCGTGCCCGAGATGCAAAGGTAGTCGATCATCGACAGGTGCTGCACGTACTCGCACAGCCCCACGCCGCCGGCGTGAGGGCACACGGGCAGCCTGTACTTCGCGGCCATCAGCATCACCGCCAGGATCTCGTTCACGCCGCCGAGCCGGCAGGCATCGATCTGCACCACGTCGATGCCGCCGCGCATGATGAACTGCTTGAACATGATGCGGTTCTGGCACATCTCGCCAGTGGCCACCTTGACCGGCGAAATGCCCTCGCGGATCTTGCGATGGCCTTCCACGTCGTCCGGGCTGGTGGGCTCCTCGATGAACCAGGGCTTGGCAAAGGCAAGCTGCCGCACCCAGTCGATGGCCTGCCCCACCTCCCAGACCTGGTTGGCGTCGATCATCAGGTGCCGGTCGGGCCCGAGCACCTCGCGCGCCACGGTCAGGCGGCGGATGTCGTCCTGCAGGTCGCGTCCCACCTTGAGCTTGATGTGACTGAAGCCCGCGTCGATCGCCTCCTGCGCGAGGCGCCGCAACTTGCCGTCGGAGTAGCCGAGCCAGCCGGCCGAGGTGGTGTAGCAGGGGTAGCCCTCGGCCTTCAGCGTGGCGATGCGCTCTTCCTTGCCGCGCGATGCTTCGCGCAGCAGAGCCAGCGCCTCGTCGGGCGCGATGCAGTCGGTGATGTAGCGGAAGTCGATGCAGCGCACCAGCTCCTCGGGCGTCATGTCGGCCACGAGCTGCCACACGGGCTTGCCTTCGGACTTGGCCCACAGGTCCCACATCGCGTTGACCACCGCGCCGGTCGCGAGATGGATCGCCCCCTTGTCTGGGCCGATCCAGCGCAGCTGGCTGTCGGAAGTCACGTGCCGCCAGAAGCGCCCCATGTCCTCGGCCACCCATGCCAGGTCGAGCCCCACGACCAGGTGTCGCATCGCCTCGATGGCCGCGCAGCAGATCTCGTTGCCGCGGCCGATCGTGAACGTGAGGCCATGACCTTCCAGCCCCGGCCGGTCGGTCTCGAGAACGACGTACGCCGCCGAATAGTCCGGATCGGGGTTCATCGCATCGGAGCCGTCCAGATGCTTCGAGGTGGGAAAGCGCACGTCGAGCACGCGCATGGAGCGGACGATGGTCATGGGGTCTCTCTTCGTTCGCCTGCGGATCAGTCGTACAGCACCGCGGCGATCTTCGGGTCGGCGATGTTGGTCTTGTCGTACCAGAAGAAGCCGGTGTCGACGATCTTCGGCAGCTTCTCGCCCTTGACGGCCTTCACCGCCATCTCGACGGTCTTGTAGCCCATGCCCACCGGGTTCTGCGTGATGGCGCCGGCCATGCTGCCGTCCATGATCGCGTTCTTCTGCTGCTTGCCCGAGTCGTAGCCGATGATCACGACCTTGCCGGTGCGCTTCATCTCCTTCACGCCGTTGACCACGCCGATGGCCGAACCCTCGTTGGCGCCGAAGATGCCCTTGAGGTTGGGCGAGGCCTGCAGTATCGACTTGGTGATCTCGGTCGACTTCAGCTGGTCGCCGCCGCCGTACTGCACGCTCACGATCTTGATGTTCGGGTAGGCCGACTTCATGCGGTTGACGAAGCCGTCGCGCCGGTCGACGCCGGTGCGGCTGGTCTGGTCGTGCACCACCAGCGCGACCTCGCCGCTCTTGCCGATCAGCTCGGCCATCTTGTCCGCGGCCAGCGCGGCGGCGGCCTTGTTGTCGGTGGTGGTCGTGGTCACCGGGATGTCGCTGTCCACGCCCGAGTCGAAGGCCACCACGGGAATCTTCGCGGCCTGCGCCTTCTTCAGCAGCGGAATCGCGGCCTGGCTGTCGAGCGCTGCGAAGCCGATGGCCTGCGGCTTCTTGGCGAGCGCGGCCGAGAGCATGTCGATCTGCTTGTCGACCATGGCCTCGGTCTCGGGGCCCTCGAAGCTCACCTTCACCTTCAGGTCCTTGCCGGCCTGCTCTGCGCCCGACTTCACGGCCTGCCAGAACTGGTGCTGGAAGCCCTTGGACACGAGCGGGATGTAGATCTCCTGTGCCTGCTGCGCCTGCGCGAGGCCCGACAAGCTGACGAGGGCCGCGCCCAGCGTGCACGCGACGACTGCTCTTCTCTGGATCATGCGAAGTCTCCTGTGGTTGTATGGAACGGATCGGGAACGCGGGGAATTCAGTGCGTCTTGCTGCCGCTGCGACGGCGCAGGATGTCGGCGTACACGGCCAGGATGATGATCACGCCAGTGACCACCGTCTGCCATTCCTGCGCGACCGAGAGAATGCGCAGGCCGTTGGTGAGCACGCTCATGATGAAGGCGCCGATGATGGTGCCCACGATGGTGCCGGTGCCGCCGCTGAGCGAGGTGCCGCCGATGACCACCGCCGCGATGGCGTCGAGCTCGTAGCCCTGCCCCAGCGCGGGCTGGGCCGAGTTCAGGCGCGAGGCGATCAGCAGCCCCGCGATGCCGCAGATGCCGCCGCTCACCGTGTAGACCACGATCTTCCAGAAGTCGGTGTTCACGCCCGACAGGCGTACCGCCTCCTCGTTGCTGCCGAGCGCGAAGGTGTAGCGCCCGAGGATGGTCCGGTTGAGCACGATGCTCGCGGCCACCGCCACCAGGAACAGGATCAGCACCGCGTTGGGAATGGGCAGCGAGGGCACGATGTCGCCGATCAGCGAATCCTGCGAGATGGCGGTGAAGCCCGGCGTGTCGTTGAAGTAGATCGGCTTGGTGCCCGAGATCACCAGCGACAGCCCCTTGAGCAGCATCATCATGCCCAGCGTCGCGATGAAAGGCGGGATCTTGAGCTTGGCGATCAGCAGGCCCGAGACAAAGCCGCTCAACGCCCCGAAGAAGATCGCCGCGCAGATGCCCAGCCACAGCGGCATGCCCATGTAGGTGAGCACCACGCCCGTCATGACGGCGCAGAAGGTCATCAGCGTGCCCACCGAGAGGTCGATGCCCGAGGTGATGATGACGAAGGTGCAGGCGATGGCGAGCACGCCGTTCACCGCCGTCGACTGCAGGATGCCCACGAGGTTGTCGGCCTGCAGGAACTGCGGCGAGGCGAAGCTGAAGAACACCATCAGCGCGACGAGGCTGGCGAAGGCCAGCAGCTTCTGCCGCGTGGCGGGCCGGAAGAGCCTGTCCTTCAGCGTCTTCGGCGAGAAGCTCTGTGCGGTGGCGGTGGTCACGGTCGGGGTCGTCAAGGGGAGTCTCCAGTCGTGGTCAGGGGGCGGCGGTCGCAGCTTCACGCCGGGTGGCGAGCTGCATGATCTTTTCCTGCGAGGCTTCGCGCGCCGCGAGCTCGCCAGTGATGCGGCCTTCGCACATCACGAGCACGCGGTGGCTCAGGCGCAGGATCTCGGGCAGTTCCGAGGAAATGATGACGATGGCCTTGCCCTGCGCGGCCAGTTCGTTGAGCAGGCGGTAGATCTCGGCCTTGGCGCCCACGTCGATGCCGCGCGTGGGCTCGTCGAAGAAGAGCACGCTGCAATCGCGCAGCAGCCACTTGGCGATGACGATCTTCTGCTGGTTGCCGCCCGACAGCAGCCGTACCTGCTGGCGCACCGAAGGCGTCTTGATGCCCAGCTGCCGCACGTAGCGCTCGCCGGCCGACTCGACGGCAGCCTGGTCGATGAAGAAGCCCGTCGACAGGAAGCGCTTCATGCTCGCGAGCGCGATATTGGTTTCCACGTCCATGCCGGTGGCCAGGCCGAAGTGCTTGCGGTCTTCCGACAGGTAGCCGATGCCGTGGGCCACCGCGTCCTCAGGGGAGCAGATCGACACCTTCTTGCCATGCACGAAGACTTCGCCCGCGTCGATGCGGTCGGCGCCGAACACGGCGCGCGCCAGCTCGGTGCGGCCCGCGCCCATCAGCCCCGCGAAGCCGAGGATCTCGCCGCGGCGCAGCACGAAGCTCGCGTCGCGCACCATCGAGCCGCGGCGGATGCCCCTGGCCTCGAGCACGACCTCGTTGCCCGAGGTGTCGGGCATCTCGTGCTCGGCCTCGGCGAGCTGGCGGCCCACCATCATGGCGATGAGCGTGTCCATCGGCGTGGTCGCCATCGGCACGGTGGCGATGTACTGGCCGTCGCGCATCACGGTCACGCGGTCGGCGATGCGCTTGAGCTCGTCCATCTTGTGCGAGATGTAGACGATGGCCACGCCGCGCGACTTCAGCCGCGCGATGATGCGGAACAGGTCGGCCACCTCCTCGTTGTTCAGCGCGGCGGTGGGCTCGTCCATGATGAGCACGCGCGAGTCGAACGAGAGCGCCTTGGCGATCTCCACCATCTGCTGCCTGGCCACCGTGAGCTCGCCCACCGGCGTGCGCGGGTCGAGCTTCAGGTTCATGCGCTCGAAGATGCGCTGCGCCTCCTGGCACATGGCCTCCTCGTCGATGAAGACGCCGAAGCGCCCGCGCGGCTCGCGGCCGATGAAGATGTTCTGCGCGGCGCTCAGGTGGTTCATCAGGTTGAGCTCCTGATGGATGATTCCGATGCCCAGCGCCTGCGCGGCGCGCGGGCTCTCGATGTCCACGGGCCGCCCGTCGAGCAGCACCTCGCCCGAGTCCTTGCGGTAGACGCCCGCCAGCACCTTCATCAGCGTGGACTTGCCCGCGCCGTTCTCGCCCATGAGCGCATGCACCTCGCCGGGCAGCAGCTCGAACTGCGCCCTGTCGAGCGCGCGCACGCCGGCGAAGGCCTTGCTCAGGTCGCGGATGGCTACGACGGGTTGCGTCATGGGCTTTCCTGGTGGCTTTCCTGGTGGGATGGCAGGTCGTAGAAGCGCCGGGCGGTGCCGCTCCAGACGCTGGCCTGCTCCTGCGGCGAAAGGCCGCCGATGCAGCCTTCGCTCACGACGATCCAGCCCGCGTAGTCGCCGGCCAGCGTGAGCACGGGCCAGTCGCTGCCCCACATCAGGCGCGCGGGGCCGAACACCTCGAGCAGGTGCTCCCACACGGGACGCACCGCGTGGGTGACGACATCCGCATCGCGCTGCATCGCGGACGGCGCCTCGGTCCACAGCCCCGAGAACTTGCAGCACACCTGCGGCAGTGCCGCCACGGCGGCGATGTCCTCGCGCCACCGGGCAAAGTCGTCGCTGCCGTGCGCACCCACCGGCGGCTTGGCCGCGTGGTCGATCACCACCGGCAGCTGCGGCCACTGCTTCAGGAACTGGAGCAGCGGCGAAAGATGCCTCGGCTTCACCAGCGCGTCAAAGCGCAGGCCCAGGCGCAGCATGGCGCGCAGTGCGTCGGGACGTGGGCGACGCACGATCCAGTCGTCGTCGGGCAGGTCCTGCAGCATCGGCCGCACGCCCTTGAACTTGCGATTGCGCGCCAGGCGCTCCAGCGAGGCGGTCGCGCTTGGCCGGCTCAGGTCGACCCAGCCGACCACGCCGCCGATCTCTTCATGGGTGTCGGCGATGTCGAGCAGGAATTCGGTCTCGGCCCCGGACTCGGCGGCCTGCACCAGCACGGTCCGGCTCACGCCGTGGGCACGCAGCAGCGGCGCCAGGTCTTCGGGCATGAAGTTGCGCAGCAGCGGCGCCAGCGCGGGCTCGTCGGCGCGCAACCACGTGTAGTCGCCGCGCGAGGGCCGCCAGAAGTGCTGATGCGAGTCGATGCGCTGGATCATTTCGGGTCGCGGGCAGCGGTGAAGCTGCCGAACGCCTTGCCTCTCTAGTCCATTCGTGAACAGAGTATTTACATACGAACTTTCAACGTCAAGCTCGCTTCATGGGTGCTTTCCCGTAAAACGAAACTTGCAAACAGCAGTTCTTGCTGTTGAAATTCATTGGTGAACAAATCGATTCAACCCGACATCCTCGGCAAGCCGGCCGAAGACCAGGAGCCTCAGGATCGCTACCGCGCGCCCGCGCTGGACAAGGGCCTGGACATCCTCGAACTGCTCGCCGACCAGCCCGAGGGCCTGACGCGCGGCGAGATCGTGAAGGCGCTCGACCGTGGCCCGAGCGAGATCTACCGCATGCTCGAACGGCTGGTGGCGCGCCAGTACGTGCTGCGCTCGCTCGCAGGCGACCGCTACAGCCTGAGCCTGAAGATGTTCGACCTGGCGCACCGCTATCCGCCGAACCACCGGCTGGTGACGCAGGCCCTGCCCGTGATGGACCGCTACGTGAAGGAAGCCGAGCAGTCGTGCCACCTGGGCGTGTACGACCGGGGCAACGTGCAGATCGTGGCGCAGGTCAGCAGCCCCGCCACCTGCGGCATGACGGTGCGGCCCGGCACGCGCGTGAACCTGCTCGACACCGGCTCGGGCCAGGTGCTGCTGGCCTGCGAATCGGACGAGCGGCGCCGGCAGATGGTGGCCGAGCACGTCGCGCTCGACGGCGAGGTGCAGATTCCGCCCGACGAGCTGGAGCACATGCTCGAAGCCGTGCGCGCCACCGGCTACCGGCAGCGCGAGAGCCTGCAGTACTTCGGCGTGATCGACATCTCCTGCCCCATCCTCGGCCCGCACGGGCATGCGCTGGCGGTGCTCACCACGCCGTACATCCGGCGCATCGACCGCCATGCGATCCCGTCGCTGGACCGCGCGCGCGAGCTCATGCTGCAGGCGGCGCGCGATCTCTCGCTGCTGGCGAACGCCTAGGGCGGCGTCGGGACCTTCTTCTTTTTCTCCTTCCGCCCGCCGATGGCGCCCGATGCAGCGGCGCCGAGGATGCGCCGGAAGGTCGGGCACTCCATGTGGCTGGGCGCACGGCAGACGGCCGCATGCCGCAGGCCGTCGCGCATCGCGCTCAGGTTGCGGATCGTGCGGTCGAGCTCGTCCGCCTTGGCGGTGAGCATCAGCCGGTCGATGCGCGGCTGCCCGTTGGGCCCGAACATGCGCGCGATCTCGTCCAGCGAAAAACCGGCCGCGCGACCCAGCGCGATGAGCGCCAGGCGCTCCAGCACGTTGGCGTCGAACACGCGGCGCAGGCCCTGCCGCCCGATGGGGGCGATCAGCCCCTTCTCGTCGTAATAGCGCAGCGTCGAGGCAGGCACGCCGGAGCGCTGCGCCACCTCGGCAATATCCAGTTGCTTCATCCTCTTGACCTCAAGCCGGCTTGAGTTTGCATAGTGCGGTTTCCGCCTCCCGAAGGCAAGCAAGAGGAAACCATCATGGAAAGAACCGCACAGCAGCCCGGCGGCGAACAGGCCAGGCTCTGGAACGGCCCGGCCGGGAACGCCTGGGTCGACGCGCAGACGACGCTCGACCATCTGTTCCGTCCCCTGGAAAAGCTGCTCGTGGAAGCCGCATGCGCCAGCAGCCCGCCGACGGGCCGCGTGCTCGACGTGGGCTGCGGCACCGGCGGCACCACGCTGGCCATCGCACGAGCGCTCGGCCCCGGCGCGGATTGCACCGGCATCGACATCTCGGAGCCGATGATCGCCGCCGCCCAAGGTCGCGCCGTGCGCGAAGGCGCGGCGGCACGCTTCGTCTGCGCCGATGCCCAGACGCATGCATTCGAGCCCGCGAGCTTCGACAGCATCGTCTCGCGCCTCGGAGTGATGTTCTTCGACGACCCGGTTCGCGCCTTCTCCAACCTGCGGCGTGCCGCGAAGGACGGTGCCGCACTGCACTTCATCGCCTGGCGCGGCGCGGCCGAGAACCCCTTCATGACCACCGCCGAGCGCGCTGCCGCTCCGCTGCTGCCGGACCTTCCGCCTCGACAGCCGAACGCGCCGGGCCAGTTCGGCTTTGCGGACAGGCATCGTGTGGAAGCCATCCTCGAGGAAAGCGGCTGGCGCGGCATCGACATCCGGCCCGTCGACCTGCCTTGCACCCTGCCGGAGAAAGATCTCGTCGGCTACCTGAGCCGGCTCGGCCCGGTCGGCCTGGCGCTGCGGCAGGTGGACGAGCGCACGCGCGAACGGGTCATCGGCACGGTCCGCGCCGCCTTCGAGCCTTTCGTGCACGGAGACGAAGTCCGCCTGGTCGCGGCCTGCTGGATGGTCGCCGCGCACGCGCCGGGGAGAAACCGGAATGACTGAAGGCACGAAGCTGCTCGCGAGCATGCTGCTGACCGGCGTGGGCGCGACGGCGGCGATGGACCTCTGGGCCATCGCCCGCAGGCGGCTGCTCGGCGTTCCCTTGCTCGACTACGCACTGGTGGGCCGCTGGCTCGCCTATCTGCCGCATGGCCGCTTTCGCCACCCCCCCATCGCCGCAACCCCACCCGCGCGCGGCGAGCGGGCGCTCGGGTGGGCGGCGCACTACGCCATCGGCATCGCCTTCGCGGCCTTGCTGTTCGCCGGCTGGGGGCCGGCGTGGGCCGGCAACCCCACGCTCGGCCCGGCCATGATCGTCGGCATCGGCAGCGTGGCGGCGCCCTTCCTGGTGATGCAGCCGGCCATGGGCGCCGGCATCGCGGCAAGCCGCACGCCACGGCCCATGGCGGCACGGCTGCACAGCCTGGTCACGCACGCGGTCTTCGGGCTGGGGCTCTATGCGGCCGGCTGGGTGGCCGCGCTTGCCCTCGCAGCCTGACCCGCAGGCTTACGCGAACAGCTTCCCGTTGAGCGCGATCCGAACGGTCTTCACCGTGAGAACAGCCAGCGCGACGTTCAGCGCGGCCAGCAGCACCAGAGCGACGACCCAGAGCGCGACGCTCGCGCGCAGCTCCGCGTACTTCAGCGCCGCGTTGGCGAGAGCGGCCATCGGGAAGCCTATCGCCCACCAGTTCGGCGAGAACGTCGCGCCCTTGCGGAACACCTTCGGCGCGACCACCGCGAAGATGAAGAGGCCGAAGTAGAAGAGCATCGCGGCGAAGCGGTCGATCTCGCCGACGACGTTGGTGTACGCGAGGAAGCCCACCGCGAAGGGCGCCACCAGGATCATCAGTGAAGGCTCCATGGCGGGAGCGAGCGGGTCGCGATGCACGAGCCGGCCGATGATCATCGTGAAGAGCACGAGCGCCAGCACGGCACCGATCGCGCTCGCGGCCAGGTTGACTTCGCCGGCCCACGCCATCGGCATGTGGGCGCCGGTGACGGGAATGTCGAGCGTGGCCACGCCGGGGATGATCCAGGCCGGCACGGCGAGCGACGCATCCACCTGCCCCTTCAGCAGCCGGGACAGCACGACGAAGCTCAGCGCGATGGTCGCGATCAGGCCCACGGTCCAGGCGAAGTGCGCGACGGGCGCGCTGTAGGGTGCGATCACCACCGACAGCAGCAGCACCGAGATCGCGATGGTGCCGAAGAAGTTGCCCGCCACCGGGTGCCTGAACTCCGCCTGCACCGCCTGCGGGTGCCTCGCGAGCTTCGTCAGGTAGCCAGCCGAGATGAGCACGAAGACGACCAACGCGAACGCCCCCACGGCCTCGCCGACGAATGCCGGCACACCCAGGCTTTCGTGCACGAGCCGCCACGCGAGGGCCAGGCCCGACAGGCCCATCACGGAGGCGAAGAGGTTGACTGGAAGGTTGCGCACGGAGACTTCGGCGCGCGGCGCAACGACGGATGAGGAAGGGTTCAGTGACTGGCTTTGCATGGCTGGCACCTTTGGCTGAATTTGCATTAGTTGATATTTTCCGCCAGACTCCAGTCGTCGCCGTCCCCGGTTCACGGCGTTTTCAGCCAATCCCCGGACCTTGTCAGCCATGCGCATCGCCATCCTCGCCTTTCCCCGTTTCCAGTTGCTCGACATCGCCGGGCCCGCCGACGTCTTTGCCGAGGCCTCGCACCAGCTCGGCAATCCGCGCGCCTACCAGGTGCAGGTGATCGGCACCAAGGCAGGCGTGCTCAAGAGCAGCGGCGGCCTCAAGCTGGCCGTCGACGCCACCGTGGAAACGCACCGCGGCGCCATCGACACCCTGCTGGTCGCGGGCAGCCCCCGCATCGAGGACATGGAAAGCGACACGCAGTTGCAGGACTGGCTCCGGCGCCAGGCGGGCAGCGTGCGGCGCTACGGCTCGGTGTGCTCCGGCGCCTTCGTGCTGGCGGCCTCGGGGCTGCTCGACGGCAAGCGCGTCGCGACCCACTGGAACGTCGCCTCCGGCCTCGCGGCCGCATACCCGCGTGCGCGCGTCGAGGCGGACGCCATCTACGTGAAGGACGGCAACCTCTTCACCTCGGCCGGGGTCACCGCCGGCATGGACCTCGCGCTCGCGATGGTGGAAGAGGACCACGGCCGCGAACTGGCGCTGCGCGTGGCGCGCCAGCTGGTGATGTTCCTCAAGCGCCCCGGCGGCCAGAGCCAGTTCAGCGCGCACCTGGCGGCGCAGACCTCCGGGCGCTCCGGCGTGCGCGCGGTGCAGGACCACGTGCTCGCGAACCTGAAGGACGACCTGTCCGTACCCGCCCTCGCCGCGCGCGCGGGCATGAGCGAAAGAAGCTTCGCGCGCATCTTCCGCAGCGAGACGGGAACGACGCCCGCCGAGTTCGTGGAGAACGCGCGAATCGACGCCGCCCGCCGCCTGGCCGAGGAGTCGGACGCGCCTGCCAAGCGCCTGGCCGACGCGGTGGGCTATGCGAACGTGGACGGCTTCCGGCGCGCGTTCTCACGTCGCCTGGGGGTCAGCCTCGTGGAGTACCGCCGGCGCTTCGCGACCTGACGCGGCGGGCGGCCGCTCGTTCAGGCCGTCTTCTTGCCGTCCCTGAGCACGATTTCCCCGGTGCGGGGATTCGTCAGCGTGACGTTCTCCAGCGCCTTGATCCGCCACTCGCCGGCCTCCCGCGTCAGCACGGCAAGGATCAGCGTGTCGACGGCATGCGGTCCCGCCGGGTGCGCCGGGCCGCTCGAGAGGCGGCTCCAGAAGTGCACGACCGCGGCGTCGTCGCCGATCGGGGTGGCGTCGATCAGCTCGTCGTCGAGCGTGGAGTCGCTGTAGATGGTCGCGTGGATGGGAGCATGCAGGCCGACGATTTCCTCGACGCCGCGCACATAGTGTCCGAACCGGTTCACGAAGCTCGCGTTGGCGTGGAACAGCGCCGCGAGCGCCTTCATGTCGTGGCTGTTCCAGGCGGCCTGGAACGCTTCGGGTGCATCTTCAGGATGGTTCATCTGGTTCATCTGGTTCATCTGGCTCGCTTCACCTGGGTTCCTGCCGGCGTCCGCGCATCGTGGATCCGTTGCACGGACGGGCCTTCTACACGTCCTCGTCGGCGGGCGGCCCGCTCGCCGATCCCGGCGCCGCCTGCGCCAGGTGGCCACCCACCGTCGAGAGCAGGCCTCGCAGCCAGCGATGGGCGCCCTGGTGCTGCGAGCGCTCGTGCCACAGCTGGTAGAAGCGCATGCGCGGAAAGCCCTCCGGGGCCGCCACGCACACCACCGGCAGGCTGCGCGTGAACTGCTCGGCGAAGTGGCGCGCGGTGGTGAACACGAGGTCGCTCTCGGCCACGAGGTAGGGCGCCATCGCGTAGTAAGGCACGAAGACGCGCGCGTCGCGGGTCTGCCGCAGCCCGGCCAGGTGGCTGTCGACCACCGCGCGGTGCGACTTGGCGAACGGCGTGGGCACCACGTGCACGGCCGCGAGGTAGCGCGGCAGCGTCATGGCATCGGGCGCGGCCAGCGGGTTGCGCGGGCTCATCATGCACACCAGCTCGTCCTCGATCAGCAGCGACAGGTGCATGCGCTCGGGCGGCAGCGGCCAGTTGCCGATCACGATGTCGAGCTCGCCCTGCGCCAGCGCGCGCTCGTAGTCGTAGCCGGGCGTCAGCGGGTGGACCAGCAGGCGCGCCTGCGGCGCCTCGGCGCGGAAGCGCGCCACCACCTCGGCCATGAAGCTGGCCGCCAGGTAGTCCGGCGTGGCGATGGTGAACGTCATGGTGCTGGAGGCGGGCTCGAAGCGCTCGGGACCGGCCAGCATGCGGTCGATCTCGCCGAGCACTTCGCGTGCGCTGTCGCGCAGCTGCAGCGCCCGTGCGGTGGGCACCATGCCGCCGCGCTCGCGCACCAGGATCGGATCGCCGAAGGCGTCGCGCAGGCGCCGCAGCGCCGCGCTGACGGCCGGCTGCGTCTGGTTCATGCGCACCGCCGCGCGCGAGACGCTGCGCTCGGCCACCAGCACCGCCAGCACGCGCAGCAGGTGGATGTCGACAAGGTCCTGGCTTCTGGTCATGTGTCTAGGGGTTCGACCGGATGGCGCGCCGTTGCGGGGCGCGACCTATCGCTCTGGTTTATGCCGCACATTCCGCGCGCCGTGCGCGCGGCCGGACCATTGTGCCTACAGTGCCCACGCAGGCGGCGCTCCTTTTGCCGGTCCGGATCGCAGCGCCCCACATCAAGGACCTGGAGACAAGCATGACATCAACCACAGCGGCCGCATCGGTCCGGCCTTCCTCCACCCCGTCCGAGCTGGACGGGGTCTACCGCAAGATCATCTGGCGGCTCATTCCCTTCCTGATGCTGCTGTGGGTGCTGGCCTGGATCGACCGGGTCAACATCGGCTTCATCAAGCTCACCATGCTCGACGAGCTCAAGTGGAGCGAGGCGATGTACGGCCTGGGCGCGGGCATCTTCTTCCTGGGCTACTTCTTCTTCGAGGTGCCGAGCAACCTGCTGCTGCAGCGCATCGGGGCCAAGAAGACCATCATGCGCATCACCATCGGCTGGGGGCTGACCTCCATCGCCACGATGTTCGTGAAGACGCCGGAGATGTTCTATTTCCTGCGCTTCCTGCTGGGCGTGTTCGAGGCCGGCTTCTACCCCGGCATCATCCTGTACCTGACCTACTGGTTCCCCAACGACCGGCGCGCCAAGGCCTTCGGCATGTTCATGTCGGCCTCGGCCTTCGCGGGCGTGATCGGCGGGCCGCTGGCCGGCACCATCATGACCGGCATGCACGGCGTGAACGGCTGGTCGGGCTGGCAGTGGGTGCTGCTGCTGGAGGGCATTCCCTCGGTCATCGCCGGCTTCGTCACGTACTTCTACCTGACCGACAGGCCCGAGCAGGCCGACTGGCTCACGGCACGCGAGCGCCAGCTGGTGCACGAGGACCTCGAGCGCGACGGCCGCTCGCTGGGCCAGCGCGAGCACAGCATGCTGGCCTCGCTCAGGAGCGGGCGCATCTGGCTGCTGATCCTGATCTTCTTCTGCATCATCGCGGCCAATTCCTCGCTGACCTTCTACGGCCCGACGCTGGTCAAGGAAGTGGGCTTCGCCAGCCCGGTGGCGGTGGGCTGGATCATGGCCGTGGCCTACCTGTGCGGCGCCGTCGGCATGATCTGGAACGGCTTCCACTCCGACAAGCACCAGGAATCGCGCTGGCACTGCGGCCTGGCCGCGGCGCTGGGGGCGGTGTCGCTGCTGGCCGTCGCGCTCTTCCTGGGGCACAGCGCGCTGGCGGTGCTGGTGGGCCTGACCCTGGCCATCGTCGGCACCATGAGCGCCATCCCGGTGTTCTGGCAGATGCCCAACCGCTTCCTGGCCGGCACCGCGGCCGCCGGCGGCGTGGCGCTGATCAACTCCATCGCCAACCTGGCCGGCTTCGGCGCGCCCTGGATGCTGGGCCTGATCAAGACGTCCACCGGCAGCCTCTCGCCCGGCCTGTACGTGGTGGCGGCAGTCGAGATCTGCGCAACCTTGCTGATCCTGGCCTGCGTGCCCTCGCATCGCAAGCAATCCGTTGCCTCCGCCGCGCGCTGAGCGGCCGGCATCGCCACCGAAGAAAAGAACGACCGATGACCCTCACCACCACCCGCCTGAACCTGGCCGCGCTCAACGAGATGGACCGCGACGCCTTCGTCGCCGCCGTCGGGCCGACCTTCGAGAACTCCCCCTGGGTCGCGCAGGCCGCGTGGGCGCGCCGCCCCTTCGCCGACGTCGACGCGCTGCATGCCGCGATGCTCGACGTGGTGCGGCAGGCGCCGCAGGAGCGCCGCATCGCCTTCCTCTGCGGCCACCCGGAGCTGGCGGGCCGCGAAGCCCAGGCCGGCACGATGACGGCCGAGTCCGTCGGCGAGCAGCGCAGCGCCGGGCTCGACGCGCTGAGCCGCGACGAGCTGGGCGAGATGCAGTACCTGAACCGCGCCTACCGCGAGCGCCACGGCTTCCCCTTCATCATCGCCGTGCGCCGCAACACCAAGCAGCAGATCTTCGAGGCGATGCGCACGCGCGCAGCGGCAAGCACCGAGGTCGAGCAGCGCGCCGCGCTCGACCAGATCGGCTTCATCACCAGAGGGCGCATCGACGCCCTGCTGGACGGCTGAAGCCTCCGGCGCACTCCCCTTCCCCACGACACGTTCCCGTTCACGCCAGCCGGTGCTCCCTCGCACCGGCCAGGCGTTCCATCGCCCGGAAAAGGGCAGACAACGACAGGAGACAAGCAAAGATGGCGAATCAAGTCGTATCCCACCATCCCGCGCGCAGGCGGTTCGCGCTCTCGGGACTGGCGCTCGGCGCAGCGGCGCTCACCGCGCGCGGGGCACTGGCACAGCAGCCGGGCACCGCGCCGGCCGGCCCCGCCCGGGCCAGCGGCCCCATCGTGCTGCACGGCGTGAGCCCGCGGTTGACGGTGCACGCGCTGGACACCTTTCACGGCGCGGCCGCCGCCGGCCTGCGCATCGACTTCTCCCGGCTGGAAGGCGGCAGCTACAGGCAGCTGCGCAGCGTCGTCATGAACGGCAATGGCCGCTCCGAGGATCCGCTGCTGATCGGCGACAGCTACCAGCCCGGCGACTATGAACTGCTGCTGCACGTCGACGACTACTTCGCCGGCAAGAAGGCCGTGCTGCCCATGCCGCCCTTCCTGACGAAGCTGCCGGTGCGCATCCGCGTCGCCAACGTCGCCGAGCGCATCCACCTGCCGATCCAGTTCGGCCCGTGGAGCTACACCTACTCGCGCGGCAGCTGAGCCCATCGCACTCACCAACGAGGAAACGACATGACCGGCATCTCGACGCACGTGCTCGACATCACCAACGGGCGGCCCCTGGCGGGCCTGCAGGTGGAGCTCTACGACGTGGCGACCAACCCGCCCACGCGCATCAACGGCACCCGCACCAACGCCGACGGCCGCACCGATGCGCCCATGCTCGCGGCCAAGGACGCGCGCACCGGCCACTTCGAGCTGCGCTTCCACGTCGGCGACCACTTCAAGGCGGCCGACGGGCTCTCGGACGTGGTGCCCGTGCGCTTCTCCATCTTCGACGCGGCGCAGCACTACCACGTGCCAATGCTGTGCGCACCCTGGTTCTTTTCAACCTATCGCGGCAGCTGATCCGCCGCAGGAGTTTCTACAGATGCCCCATCCCGATCAAGACTTCGGAGAAGTACATGGTCGACGCCATCCGGCTGGCCATGCGGAACGTGCGCGAACGCAAGACCTGGCCTTTCGGCGCCGTGCTGGTGCGCGACGGCAAGGTGCTGGCCCGGGCGGTCAACGAGGTCGACGCGCTGTGCGACCCCACGGCCCACGCCGAGATGCAGGCGGTGCGCATCGCCGCCAAGGCCCAGGGCGGCACCGACCTGTCGGGCAGCGTCGTGTACGCCAGCGGCTACCCGTGCCCCATGTGCCTCACGGCCATGTACCTGGCCGGCGTGAAGGAGGTGTACTACGCCTACTCCAACGAGGACGGCGAGCCGCACGACCTCTCGGCCGAACGCGGCTACCTGGAGATCGCGCGGCCGCTGGAGCAGCGCGAGATGCCCGTGCGATCGCTGCCGGTGCGCGACGAGGGCGAGGACCTGTACGAGGCCTGGTCGCACTCGATGCGCTGACCGCAGGCCTCGGGGGCGCGGCCTCAGTCCGCGTAGACCCCGGCCGCCTTGATCACCGGCGTCCACTTCGCGATCTCGTCGATCACGAACTTCTTGTGGCCCGCGGGCTCGATGCGCCCGTCGGTCGCCACCACGGCGCCCAGCAGCTCCTCGCGATGGATGAAGTCCGGGTCCTTCAGCGCGACCTTCACCGCGTCGTTGAGCTTCTTCAGCACCGGCGCGGGCGTGCCCTTGGGCGCATAGAGGCCGTGCCAGATCGTGACCTGGAAGTTCTTCAGCCCCGCCTCGTCGAGCGTGGGCAGGTCCTTCAGCGTCGGCAGCGCCAGCCTCTTGGAAGTGGTGACGGCGAAGGCCTTCACCTTGCCCGCCTGGATGTGCGGCGTGGTGTTGGTGGTCTGGTCGCACAGCAGGTCGATCTGGCCGCCGATCAGGTCGGTGATGGCGGGGGCCGTGCCCTTGTAGGGCACGGGCGTCATCTCCGTCTTCGTCGCGCTCTGGTACAGCAGGCCGCACAGGTGCGACGCCGAGCCCACGCCCGCGTTGCCGATGTTGATCTTGCCCTTGTTGGCGGCGATCCAGCCGCTCAGCTCCTTGTAGTTGCTGGCGGGAATGCCGGGCTTGGAGATGAGCGTCATCGGCACGTCGTTGACGATGCCCAGGTACTCGAAGTCGGTCTCGACCTTGAACGGCACGTTGCGCACCAGGCTCGGCACGGTCGCCATCGCGATGTGGTTGAGCAGCAGCGTGTAGCCATCGGGCGTGGCGCGCGCCACCTTGGCTGCGCCGATGGAGCTGCCGGCGCCGGGCACGTTGTCGATGATCACGCTGGCGCCGCCGAGCGGCTTGCGCAGCGCCTCGGCCAGGTCGCGCGCGACGCGGTCGGTGGGGCCGCCGGCCGCGAAGGGCACGACGATGGTGACGGGCTTGCCGCCCGGGAAGTCCTGCGCGTGGGCAGCGACGGCGGCGGCGGCGATCGCCGCGAGGGCGAACAGTTTCTTCATGGAGTCTCCGTGACGTTGGATTGAAAAATGATTCAGGGCGCGCGCGACGGCACGCGGCTCTCGAGGGCGGGCGGCTGCCATGCCGGCTGGATGTGGCAGCCGTTCTTGCCGTCGGTGTCGTAGTGCGGCATCAGCGCCTTGCAGCGCTGCGCGAGGCCTTCTGGCGTGGGCTTCTCGCCCTTGTCGATCCAGTCGAGCAGCGCGGCGAAGAGCGCGGGGTATTCCGAATCGCTCAGGTAGCTGTGCTCGCGCTCGCTGCTGAAGCTCTGCACCAGAAGGTTGCCGGTGCCCGCGGCATCGCGGATGCGGCGGTAGGAGTTCTCGAGTTCGACGAAGGCTGTCGGGTCATCGATCGCATGCAGGCCCACGGTGGGCAGCGCGGTGCGGCCGGTGGGCTGACTGTCGGCCGCCAGCGCGCCCTTGGCCTGCGGATCGGCCGCGTAGCGCAGCACGCCGGCATCGAGCGCGGCGTCGTCGGCCGAGCCGCTGTAGACCACGCCGATGTTGCCGAAGGGGTTGCGGCCCTCGAGCCGCTTCTGCACCAGGTCCTGGAAGAGCCATGTCGCCCAGGTGAGATGGCCCAGCAGCGAGCGCTCCTGGATCTTCACGACCGAGAGGATGGTCTTCAGCCGAGCCGCCTGCTCGGGCGTGCGCTGCGCGGCCGGCAGGCCGACGCCGGTGCACTCCTTTACGCGAGCGGCGAGATCGGCGCGCGTGAGCTTCGAATCGAGCGGAAGGCCCATCCAAAGCGGGTACTGCGGCTCGTCGGGGCGCGGATGGTTGCGGCAGACGTACTGGTACACCACGCGCAGGTCGAGCCGGAAGTCGTAGGCACTGTTGCCGCCGCCGAGCACGCCGCTGGTGAGCAGCAGGCCATCGTAGGGCCTCTTCGCCCCGCCGGCTGGTGCGTAGAGCTCCGCCGCCTTCGCCGCCACGCCCGCACCGTAGCTCTGCCCGTGCAGCAGCGTGCGGTGCGGCTGGCCGAGATGGCGCACGAAGATCTGGCGCAGGCGTTCGGTGTCTTCCGCGGCCATGGTCACGCCGTAGCCGCCGCGCCGGTAGGTGGAGGCGGCCCATGCGTAGCCGGCCTTCACGGTGACTGCCCAGCGCTTCAGGTCTTCCTCGCTGCGCTCCAGCTTGGGCGGTCCGGTCTCGGGGCCGCCGTGGGCGTGCATTACGAGAACGCGGCCGGCGTTCTTCGCCCAGTCCTTCGGAATGGCGATCCAGTAGAAGGAACCCGCACCGTCCTCACCGGTGTAGCAGCGCGCCGACTCTGGCACCGGCGCCGGGCAGGCGGCCGCCTTGGGCCCTGAGGGCGCCGCATGCGCGGGCAGCGTCGATGCCGCGCCGACCAGCGCGAAGGCCATGGAAGCCGCAAGGCTGGACAGTCGTTTTTTCAATGACGTACTCCGAGTTCTAGCGCCGCCTTCGCCGCATCGGTGGAGACGAATGCGAGGACGCCGCTGTTGAAGATGAAATTGCCCGCCCGGCCGGCATCGGCCTGCGCCACGCCGAGCACCGGCGTGTCGTAGCTCAGCCCCGCGGCCGCGCCGCCGAGGTTAAGGCCGCTGCCGGCCACCGTGGCATCGTGGTTCTCGCCCTTGACGTTGAGCAGCGCATAGCTGCCGTCGGCCGTGCCGGAGACCAGGCTCTGCTGCAGGCCGAAGACGCGCATGCCCGCGTTGGCGGCCGACTCGCGCACCAGGTGCATCGGCACCGCCGTACCGCTGACGAGGCCGATCACCATCGAGCCGGTGAGGGTGCCGCCGGTGGTCACGGCGCTGCCGGTGGGCGAGGTCGTGAACAGGTCGAAGGCGCCGCGCGTGCCGTTGTAGGTGATGTAGCCCTTCTCGGTCTGCGTGCAGGTGGCGTCGTAGATCATGAAGCCGTTGGCGGCATCGCGGCAGTACTGGAAGGTGCCGGCATTGCGCAGCCGCACCGCCAGCGCCTGCGCCGCCGTGCCGCCAGTGCCCTGCTGCACGCCCACCGCATTGAAGATGTTCGCCACCGGGTTGAACACCGTCGGCGTCGCCGAGTTCTGGAAGGTGTTCTGGAAAGCCAGCAGGGGCGCGAAGCCGCCGCCGCTCGGCGCATTCACGCCGCCCGAGAGCACGCCGCCGGCACCGAAGCTGAACACCGCCCCGCTCTCGCCGCTGCCGTAGCTGCAGTTGCCCTCCGACACCAGCGTGCCGGTACGCACCGTGCCGGCCGCGCGCTGCAGGCTCGCGTCGATGGTCACGGTGTAGGCCATGGTGGCCGGGTCGATCTGCACGCGCAGCTCTTCGCCGAAGCTGTTGCCGCCCTTGTAGCTGGTAACGGCCGCGGGCAGGTTCGGGCAGGCCAGCGGGTCGCCGACCTCGGTGACGCAGCTGTAGTTGACGGCCGCGTCCAGGCTGCCGCTGCCGCGGTACTTGGGCCATGCCGGGAACAGGCACAGCGGGCGCGTGCGGCCGTAGGTGCCGGCCACCGCGTCCACCGCGACGCCGGTGGCGGGAGCGAGGCCGTTCTCCACCCAGCCTTCGAGCGCGGCCAGCGAGTCCCAGTTGGGAATGAAGCTGCCGGTGCCGTGGCCCATGCCGGGCACGGTGTAGAAGCGCACGTTCTGGTCGACCGAGGCCTGGCCCACCGTGGCGATGAGCTGCTTGTAGTAGTCGATGGTCGAGTTCGGGCTGATCACCTCGTCGGCCAGGCCGTGCAGCATGATGAGCCGGCCGCCATGCGCGAAGAAGGGCGCGAGGTTCGGGTTGGTGGCGTCGGTGATGTTCGACACCTCGGTCACCCGCGCGGCATAGCTGCCCGGGTTCAGAGGGTCGAAGGTCAGCGTGTTGAAGTTGGCGTCGCGCGTGACGAAGAACTTCACCCACTGGTCGCCGGTGACGTACATGTTGGCGTCGGCCGAGGTGGCGGGGTTGGCCGGCACGTTGCGCGTGCCGAGGTCGCGCGTGGTGAACGGGCCCGCCACCAGCGCGCCTTCGAGCAGGTTGTAGCCGCCCGCGCGCTTCACGCCGTTGGCCAGCGAATAGGTCGTGAAATCGAGCGGCGACTCGATGGCCTTCACGGTGGCGATCTGCGCGTCCGATAGGCAGGTCTTGGCAGTCTTCGTGCCGCCGGGGCAGCGCAGCGAGGCCAGCAGCTGTGTGTTGAGCTGGCGGCAGCTCTCGACGTTGCTCACGATGCTGTCGGCGGCGCCGTCGAGCTTGTCGCAGGCCTGCATCGCGGCCTTCTGCACCATCAGCGTCTCGCTCAGGTCCATCCAGCCGTCGGTGCCGTTGTTGTAGTACAGCGCGCGGCCCACGGCCACGTTCGACAGCCGCGTGCCGGTGTAGTTGAGCGCGGGCTCGTTGGCGATCACGCCGTCGTAGTCGAGCGGCCAGCGCTGGATGTAGCTCAGCGCATCGCGACCGCCCGTGGAGGTGCCGAGGAAGTAGGCGTGCTTCGGCGCCACGCCGTAGCGCGCGAGCACCAGCGCCTGCGCCACGTCGCGCGTCTTCTTGAGCGAGTTGCCGCCGTAGTTGGCGAGCTGCTCGTCGTTGGCCGCGAACTTGCCGTCGGTGATGCTGCCCGACTGGTGGCCCGAGTCGTCGCCGTAGGTGGCGTAGCCCAGCGCGAGCGGCGCGGGCTTGCCGGCGGGGCCGAAGCGGATGACCTCGGTGCCGTCGATCAGCACGCCGTCGAAGCCGCCGCCGCCGAAGTGGATGGTCTTCTGGTTCCACTTCTCCGGCAGGTTGACCGCGAAGTTGATGGACTGCGAGCTGGGGTCGACCGGCTGGATGGTGCCGCGCACGCGGCAGTAGTCGCCGAGCGTGTTGCCCGCGTCGCTCGCGGCCACGGGCGTGGCGCTGGTGACGGTGGCGCCCTGCGTGGGCAGGCTGATCAGCGAGGCGGGCAGGCTCTTGCCGTTGAGGTCGGCGCAGGAAACGGCCGGCTGCACGGGCGGGGGCGGCGGGTTGTCCGGCGGATCGTCCGCGGGCGGGTTGGTGGCGGGCGGATTGCTGCCGCCGCTGGCTGGCGGGGTGGTCGGCAGGAAGCCGATGCCGCCGCCTCCTCCACCTCCGCCGCCACCACCGCAGGCGGCAAGGATCAGCGAGACCAGCGAAAGGCCGACCGCGTAGCGGACGGCTCGAAACATCGAGGCAGGGCGCGTTGTGCGCATGGGTTTGTCTCCGGCATGCGGCCTCGTTGGGCCGCTTGTTCTTGAATGGGCGGCCGGACGATAGATTCGGTGTGACCTAGGGTCAAATAAAATAACAAGGCACTTTTCATACAAAAAACATATGGACATACGGGCACTGCGCTACTTCGCCGCCGTTGCGGAGACCGGCCACATGACGCGCGCGGCCGAACAACTGGGCATCCAGCAGCCGCCTTTGAGCCTGCAGATCAAGGCGCTCGAACGCGAGCTGGGGGTGCTGCTGTTCCGCCGCCATCCGCGCGGCGTGGCGCTCACCGACGCGGGCCGGCTATTCCAGGCCGAGGCGCTGCGCATGCTGCAGGACATGAAGGCCATGAAGCAGCGCATGACGCGCGTGGCCAAGGGGCAGTCCGGCACGCTCGCGGTGGGCTTCACCAGCTCGGCGGCGGCGCACCGATTCATGCCCGAGGCGCTGCGCGAGTTCCGCCGCGAGTACCCTGAAGTGGAGCTGCAGCTGCGCGAGGACAACGCGGCCGAGCTCACCGTGGCGCTGGCCGCGGGCCGCCTGCACTGCGGCCTGCTGCGCGTGCCGGTGGCACGGCCCGAGGGGCTGCTGTTCGAGACGCTGCTGCGCGAGCCGGTGCTGGTCGCCATGCCCAGCGATCACCGCCTTGCCCTCGGCCGCGACAAGGACTCGCGCCCGCTGCCGCTCGCGAAGCTCTGCGAGGAAGGCATCATCCTCGTGCGGCGCCCGGGCGCGCCCGGCCTCTATGCCGATCTGCTCGCGCTGTGCCACGCCAAGGGACTGCGCCCGCGCGTGGTGGCCGAAGTCGATCGAATGATGACCAACCTCAATCTCGTGGCCGCAGGTGTCGGCCTCTCGGTGGTGCCGGCCTCGATGCACGGCGTGCACGCACATGCCATCGCCTACGCGCGGCTGGCCGATGGCGGCCAGCTCGACGCGCCGCTCACGCTGGTGTCGCGCGCCGAGGAAGACAACCTGCCCGCGCTGAACTTCGCCGCGATGCTGCGCCGGCTGGCGCTGGAGAACCCGGGCTCATGAACCGGCATCGACGCCGACTGCTGCAGGGCACGGGCACGCTGCTCGCGGCCGCCTGCGCGCTGCCGCGCGTGCTGCATGCCGCGCCGCTGCAATGGCCGAACAAGCCGGTGCGCCTGATCGTGGTCTACCCGCCCGGCGGCGTGAGCGACGGCATGGCGCGCGTGCTGGCCGAGCCGCTCGCACGTTCGCTCGGCGTGCCGGTGCTCATCGAGAACCGCCCCGGCGCGGGCGGCAGCCTCGGCATGGATGCGCTCGCGCGCTCCACGCCCGACGGCAGCACGCTGGCCTTCTCGGCCATCAGCCCGCTCACGCTGCACCCGCTGCTGGCGCGCGTTCCCTACGACCCGATGCGCGCCTTCGTGCCCGTGGCCAGCGTGATGCGCACGCCGGTGCTGGTGGTGGGCACGCCGGCCTTCACCGGCCGCGGCTTCGGCGAGCTGATCGCGCAGGCGCGCAGGCAGCCGGGCGCGGTGCGCTGGGCGACATCGGGCGTGGCCACCATCGGCCACCTGGTGCTGGCGCAGGTGCGCGTGCAAAGCGGCACCGACATCACGCACATTCCCTACCAGGGCGGCGGCCCACAGCTCAACGATGCGCTGAGCGGCCAGTTCGAGGTGCTGTCGACCAACGTCGCCGCGCAGCAGCTGCAGTACATCGAGGGCGGCCGCTTCCAGGCGCTGGCGGTGGGCGCGCCCGCGCGCATCGAGGCACTGCCCACGGTGCCCACGCTCGCGGAGCTGGGCTTCGAGAAGGCGAACCGCGACTCGCTCTTCGGCATCTTCGCACCGGCACGCACGCCGGGCGCCGTGGTGCAGATGCTCAATGCGGAGATCAACCGGGTGCTGGAAAGCGATGCGGTGCGCTCGCGGCTGCGTGCGGCCTACAACCTGCCGGCCGGAGGCGGCACCGAGGCGTTCGCGCACGAGATCGCGATCGACCGGCGGCGCAACCGCGATCTGGTCGCGGGTGATCGGTCGCAGTTCGACTGAGCGTTGTGGGTGGCTACTTCTCGGCCACCCAGAGCCGGGGGTAGTCGCTGACGAAGCAGTCGGGCGTCACGCTCAGCGTGGCCGCATAGTCGAAGCGCTTCGCCTCGTAGGCGTACTCGTTGTCGCTGCGCCGCTCGTAGCGCTGCATCAGCTCGCTGAGCACGCCGCCGCCGTCGATGTCGACCCATGCGGCGGGTGCATCCGCGCCCTCGCCTTTCGAGAGCCCGAGGCGGCGCAGCTGCAGCAGGTTGGTGGCGGGCGTGAAGCCCAGGTCGAGGTCGATGCAGTGCGACAGGTCGGGCACGGGCTCGTCGTTGAGCTTCCAGTGGCCGCGCGCGTCGCGGGCGATCGACAGGTCGACTGCCGAGTCGCCGAGCCAGCCGCGCACCGTGCCCCACTGGGTGTGCCATAGCAGGTCGCAGCGCACGCGGTAGTGCAGCTGGCCAATACGGCCGTCTTCAAGACGGAACACGGCGGCTCCGTCGAGTTGCCAGGCCGAGGCGTTGCGTTCGAGGCGACAGGCGTCGTGGCCCGGTACATCGAGCCTGCGCCAGAGGATGGAGGCGACCGTTTGCATGGCGCGCATGATGGCACCTGCATGCTGCGGCGCGCAAGCAATGACCCGCCGCCCCGCAGGTGCCAGTCAGGTTCGGGGAAGACGATTTCCCCGCATGACGCCTCCGGCAGACACCCCTCCCCCCGTGGACTCCGCGGAGCCCTCCGGCCCGCCCGCGCCGCGCTGGCTCGACTGGATCGACCGCGTGGCGATGACTTTCGCCGTCGCCATCGCGCTGCTGCTGTTCGCCCAATGGCCGTTGCGCGACCTGGCCGGCTCCGGCAACGGGCCGACGCAGGCCAACGACCTGGCGCAGTGGCTGTTCGCGCTTTACGTGGCGGTGGCGCTGCGGCACGCAGGCCGGCGCGGCGCGCATCTGGTGGCCCGTCCCGACCTGGCGGCCGACAACGCCGGGCGCCGTGCGCGGCTGCGCCGCATCGGCGCGGCGCTGTGCGTGCTGCCCTGGGCGCTGTTCCTGGTCTTCACGGCGGCGGCACCGGTGATGCGCTCGGTGGAGGCGCTCGAACTTTTTCCCGACACCTTCAACCCCGGCTATTTCATGATCAAGGTGGCCCTGCTGCTGCTCGCCGCGCTGCTGGCCCTGCAGAGCGCGCTCGACCTCTGGCAGGAGCTGCGCCCAGCGAACCCGCCCGAGGACACCGGCCAACCCGGACAGCCCGGCCCGTAGATGCCCTGGCTCGGACTCGCACTCCTCGCGCTGGCCCTGGCGCTGATGATGACCACCGGCTGGCCGACCTACGCCGTGCTGCTGGGCACATGCACGATCGGCGCGCTGGCCGGCCTGGCATTGGGCACCTTCGACCTGGCGCTGCTGCAGAACCTGCCCTGGCGCATCGTCGGCCTGCTGGAGCACGACCTGCTGCAGGCACTGGCGCTCTATGCGCTGGTGGGCGCACTGCTCAACCGGCTGTCGCTCGCCGGCTACCTGTACAACGGCCTGCGCAAGGTGCTGGCCTTCGTCGCGCCGCGCGCCGCACCCGAGCTCGCCGGCATGGTTCTGGGACTGCTGCTCGCGCCGATGAACGGCTCGGTGGGCGCCAGCCTGCTGACGCTGGCGCGCACCGCTGGCCAGGGCTGGGCGAGCGAGGGCCTGCCCCCCGCGCGCCGCACCGCGCTCGTGGCCGTGACCAGTACGCTGGGCGTGATCGTGCCGCCATCCCTGGTGCTCCTGCTGCTCGGCGACGCGATGCTGCGCGCCCACACCGAGGGCATGAACATGGCGCGCGAACTGGCGCTGCCCTCGGCGAGCGCGGCCAGCCGCGTCGTCAACACGCAGGACATCCTCCAGGCCGCGCTGGTGCCGGCGGCGGCGCTGCTGCTGGGCTGGCTGGCCGTGGCGTGGTTCGGTGCGCGGAGCAAGCCGAAGAGCGCCGCACCGCGCGAGCCGCTGGAGCGGCGCGAGGGCTGGACGCTGCTTGTCGTGCCTTCGCTGATCGGTGCCCTGCTGGTGCTGGTCACGCTCGGCAAGGTCCGCGCCGTGGAAGGCGCGGCCGCCGCCTGCGTGCTGCTGCTGGCCTGGGGCGCGGTGTCGCGCCAGCTCACGCGAGCGGTGTTGCGGCAGGTGCTCGACGACGCGATGGCGCTCACAGGCGCGCTCTATGCGCTGCTGGTGGCCGCCACCACCTTCTCGCTGCTGCTGCGCGGCTTCGGCACCGACGGGCTGATCGCGCGGCTCATGCTGTCGCTGCAGGACCATCCGGTGATCGGGCTCGCGGTGGTGCTGGCCGTGCTGCTGGCCTTCGCCTTCGTGCTCGACGCCTTCGAGCTGATCTTCCTGATCGTGCCCATCGTCATGCCGCCGGTGCTCGCGCAGCTCGACGACGCGGCATGGATCGCCACGCTCACGCTGCTGGTGCTGCAGGCCGGCTTCCTGCTGCCGCCCTTCGGCTACGCGCTGGTGCTGGCGCGCGGGCAGGTGAAGCCACGCCCGCCGGCTGCCGCCGTCGCCCGCGTGCTGATGCCGTACCTCGCGGTGCTCGCGGCGGTGACGGTGCTGGTGATGGCGCTGCCCCAGACCACGCGCTGGCTTCGCACCTCGCCCACCGCGCTCGCGCCCGCCCAACCGATGAACGACGAGGCGGTGGAGCGCCTGATGCGCGAGATGGCACCGCCGGATACGGGCGACAGTGCCCCTCCGCCAGAAGAGAAATAGATTGCCGCGCGGCGTGCCGCACAATGCGCGCCCATGACCTTCAAGCTCCCTGCAGCCGTCGCGCTCGTGCTGTCCGCTCTCCTGGCAGGCGCCGCCCATGCCTCGACGGAGCTGAAGGACGGCGACATCATCTTCCACACCTCGCGCTCGGCGCAAAGCATCGCGGTGCAGCGCGCGACCGGCTCGCGCTACAGCCACATGGGCATCGTGCTGATGCGCAACGGCAAGCCCCATGTGTTCGAGGCCGTGTCAACGGTGCGCTACACGCCGCTCGCGCAATGGACGGCGCGCGGCAACGGCGGGCACTACGTGGTGAAGCGGCTGCGCAACGCCGACACGCTGCTCACGCCGGGCGCGATCGCGAAGCTGCGCGCCGGCACATCCGACTTCGAGGGCCGGCCCTACGACCTGACCTTCGAGTGGTCGGACAAGCGCATCTACTGCTCCGAACTCGTGTGGAAGCTCTACCAGCGCGCGCTGGGCGTGCGCATCGGCGAGCTGCAGAAGATCCGCGAGTTCAACCTCACCGACCCGGCGGTGCGCGCCAAGATGCGCGAGCGCTACGGCGACAAGGTGCCGATGGACGAGCCCGTGATCTCCCCCGTGGCGATGTTCGAATCGCCCCTGCTGGTGACGGTGGAAACGCGCTGATCGAATCGCCCCCGGCGCACACGTGGCGCCCAGCCGCGAGACAATTGTTTCCGTGAGCTCCCAGACCCCGACGGCACCGCCGATCCGCCGCATCGCGCACCTCGACATGGACGCCTTCTATGCGTCCGTCGAGCTGCTTCGCTATCCGCAGCTCAAGGGCCTGCCGGTGGTGATCGGCGGCGGGCGGCGGCGCGTGGACGAGGCCATCCGCAACCTGCCCGAGGGCGGCACGCTGGCCGACATTCCGGTCGATTCGTTCCCGCTGCTGAAGGACTACACCGGCCGCGGCGTGATCACCACCGCCACCTACCCCGCGCGGCAGTTCGGCGTGGGTTCCGCGATGGGGCTCATGAAGGCGGCCAAGCTGTGCCCGCAGGCCATCATCCTGCCGGTGGACTTCGACGAATACCGGCGCTACTCGCGCACCTTCAAGAAGATCATCCTGGAGGTCGCGCCGCTCATGGAAGACCGGGGCGTGGACGAGGTGTACATCGACTTCACCGACGTGCCCGGCGGGCAGCGCGACGGCGGGCGCTCGCTGGCGCGGCTGCTGCAGAAGGCCATCCTCGACGCCACCGGCCTCACCTGTTCCATCGGCGTGGCGCCCAACAAGCTCATCGCCAAGATGGCGAGCGAGTTCAACAAGCCCAACGGCATCTCGGTCGTCTACGAGGACGACCTGGAAAAACTCATCTGGCCCCTGCCCTGCCGCAAGGTGAACGGCATCGGCCCCAAGGCCGACGAGAAGCTCAAGCGCTTCGGCATCGAGACCGTGGGGCAGCTCGCGGCGCGCGATCGCGACTGGCTCGTCGCCAACTTCGGCAAGGCCACCGGCGCATGGATGCACGAAGTCTCGTGGGGCCGCGACAGCCGGCCGGTGGTGACCGAGAGCGAGCCCGTGTCGATGAGCCGCGAGACCACCTTCGACCGCGACCTGCACGCGGTGCGCGACCGCGCCGAGCTGGGCGCGATCTTCACGAAGCTGTGCGAGCAGCTGGCCGCCGACCTGCAGCGCAAGGGCTACGTGGGCAAGACCATCGGCATCAAGCTGCGCTACGACGACTTCAGGATCGCCACCCGCGACCAGACCATCGACCGCTTCACCGACGACGCGAAGACCATCCGCCACACCGGCGGCCTGTGCCTGAAGCGCGTGCCGCTGGAGCGCCCGCTGCGCCTGCTGGGCGTGCGCGTGGGCACGCTGGCGAAGGCCGGCAGCCCCGAGGCGCTGGCGCCCGCCGGTTCCGGCACGCACCGCGCGACGGCGGAACCGGTGGCCACCACCGCTTCGCTCTTCTGAGTACGCGATGGTCCGACGCTGGCTGCGCCGCATCGCCTTCACGCTGCTGGGCTTCGTCGCGCTGGTGGGCCTGTACGTGGCGACGGCCTGCGCGCTCGTGTTCTGGCCCGCCAATCCCGAGCCACCGGAGAGCGCCAGGGCAGAAGTGCAGGCCTGGATCCTGAGCAACGGCGTGCACACCGACTATGTATTCCCTATCCGCTCGGCCACCATCGACTGGCTGCAGCTCTTTCCGCTGAAGGACTTCAGGGCGCCGCCGCCCGACGCCGAATTCATCGCCATCGGCTGGGGCGACCGCGAGTTCTACCTGAACACGCCCACCTGGGCCGACCTGACGGCGGCACGCGCGTTCGGCGCGCTCATCGGCGGCAACCGCGCGCTGATGCACGTGAGCTACCTGCGGCGCAACCAGCTGGGGCAAGGCGCATATGCGCTGCCGCTCACGCAGGCGCAGTACGCGCAGCTCGCGGACTACGTGCGCGCCGCGCTGCCCGCCGGCCGGGCAACGCCCATCGCCAGCGCGCACTACGACAACCAGGACGCCTTCTACGAGGCCGAGGGCGGCTACAACCTCTTCGAGACCTGCAACACCTGGACCGGCCGCGGCCTGCGGCGCGCAGGCGTCACCGTCAGCCGCTGGACGCCCTTCGACTTCACGGTGACGTGGCACCTGAGGCCGGGGCGGCCTGGCGTGATCCGGTAGAAGTCAGTAGAGGTGCGGTTCCTCGCTGAGCACACGCACCGGCGGCGTGCTCGCGAAGATATCGAGCGCATGCGTGCGGTCCACGCACATCAGGTTGGTCACACGCCGTTCCCAAGCCCAGTAGTCCCAGCCGTTGGCGCGCCGATGCGTCACCACGCGCAACCACTGGCCGGGCCGCAGAACGCCCAGCGGTTGCGGCCGGCCGGTGTGCCGCACCGCGCCGCCGTGCCACCAGTCGATGGCCATGCCGCCCGGCTGCGCGTGCCATTCATAACCCTGCTCACGCAGCTGCCGTGCATTCCATGACTTCCAGGCCGGCGCGAGAGCAGCCTGGTTCGCGACGGCCTCGCCGTCAGGACGCAGCACGATCTCCTGCCACAACACACCGCCCGCGACGGGTGGCTGCTGCAGGCAGGCCTCTAGCCCCGTGAGGGGATGGCGCATCGCTGCCTGGCTGCGCAGCCTGCCTTGCTCCGTCTCGCGCTCGGCCTTCGTCCAAAGGCAGCGGATGCTCTGCACGGCAAGCCACATGACGGAGTCGTCCCGTTCGCTCAGAGCTTCGGCACGCCGCCCGACCACTTGGGCCAGTTCGCGACGATGTGATCCACCACGCGCGAGCCCACCAGTTCGATGTTCTCCACCGTCTCGGCGAAGCCGCCGGCCGTCTCGCCCGGCGCGGGGTCGAGGTGCTGCAGCGTGGTTTCCTTCGGGTTGCCCTGGTCGAAGTTGACTGCGCCGCGCAGGCTCATCACGCGGTCGGTGCCGTGGGTGCGCTTGATGACGAGGGTGATGGCGGCGGCCTCCATCTCGGTGATGACGTAGTCGTCGGCGCCGTAGAGCTTGGCGATGTATTGCGCCTGCTTCGACATGCCGGGGCCGTGGAAGAAGGTGTCGCCGGTCATGTGCGTGCCGGTGCCGACGAAGGGGGCGCGGCGGGCCGCGGCGTCGGGGTAGCGCAGGCGGTACTTGCGGGCCGAGTCGGAGTCCTTCAGCGGCGTGTCGGCAGAGAGCTTCATGGCCCAGCCCACGAGGTCGGGGTTGAGCTTGAAGCGGCGATATTCCTCGTAGCCCTTGCGCGGCATGAAGGTGGGCTCGCCGGGCTTGTTCTCCTCGGGCGCCCAGCGGTGGCCGAGGTCGTAGTCGACCAGCCAGGTGGCCCAGCTCACTTCGCCGATGGTGCCGCGCGAGGGCGGCGTGCCGGCCACGCCGGAGATGACGTAGTAGCTCTGCGAGAAGTCGAACTGCGGGTTCAGCAGGATGGCCTGCATCGACGACGACGAATTCACCTTGCCCATGCCGAGCACCGAGCCGCACACGCCGTCGGCGTTGCAGTACACGGGCTGCAGCGCGCCGGGCACGGCGATGGGCTTGGCGTCCTTCCAGTAGCGCTCGTACCAGTGCTGGAACTCGCCGGCGCGGTCGCCGGTGTTCTTGCCGATCTCGAACATGGCGGCGACGAAGACCTTGACCTTCACCGGCGCGGCCGGGGCCTGCGTCGAGGCGGTCGTGGTGGACGTGGAGGCGCAGGCCGTGAAGAGCAGCGCCGCGGCGGGCACGGCCAGCCAGCGGACGGCGAGAAGGGAAGGCTTGAAAGAAATCATTCTGGAACCCGGTGAAAAAAACGGCAGCGAGAAAGCAGCTGGATAGGACCGCAAGCGCACCCGGCGCACCGCCGGCGCCTGCGGCGTCCTACAACCGGCGATTGTCGGTGCTGGCAAAAGCGCGGTGTAACGCCACCACGCAAGCCCCATGCCGGACTCCTCCCCTTCTTCGTCTTCTTCGTCTTCTGCCTCGCCCGCCAGGCCTCCGTCCAGGCCGACGCCCATCTCCAACAGCCTGGTCTACGTGAACCCCGACATGCCCGGCATCCGCCGCCTGAAGCACGGCGAGCGCTTCCGCTACCGCGATGCCCGGGGCCGATGGGTGCGCGATGCGGACGAGCTCTCGCGCATCCGCATGCTGGCCATTCCGCCGGCCTACACGCAGGTGTGGATCTGCCCGCTGCCCAACGGCCACCTGCAGGCCACCGGCATCGACGCGCGCGGGCGCAAGCAGTACCGCTACCACGCCGACTGGCGCTCAATGCAGGACGAGACCAAGTTCGACCGCCTCGAGGCCTTCGCGCTCGCGCTGCCGGGCATCCGCGCCCGCGTGGCGCGCGACCTGCAACTGCCTCCGGGCCGCAAGGCGCCCGGCCGCGCCCAGGTGCTCGCGGCGCTGGTGCGCCTTCTCGACACCACGCTGCTGCGCGTGGGCAACGAGGAATACGCGAACAGCAACGGCTCCTTCGGCCTCACCACGCTGCGCAACCGGCACGCGGCGGTGAAGGGCCAGGCGCTCAGGCTGCGCTTCCGCGGCAAGAGCGGCGTGATGCACGAGGCGCAGCTCGACGACCCGCGCGTGGCGAAGGTGGTGCGGCAGTGCCAGCAGCTGCCGGGGCAGGCGCTCTTCCAGTACGTGGATGCCGGCGACGAAGGCGATGACGGAGAAGGCGAACTGCGCGGCGTCTCGTCCACCGACGTGAACGACTACCTCGCCGAAGCTGCCGGTGGCGAACGCTTCACCGCCAAGGATTTCCGTACCTGGCACGGCACGGTGCAGGCGCTGGAACTCACCCGGCTGGCCTGCGAGCCCGGCCGCACCGCCGCCGACGGCAGCCGCTACAGCGCCAGGGACATCCTCGGCGCGGTGGCGAAGCAGCTGGGCAACACGCCGGCGGTCTGCAGGAAGGCCTACGTGCACCCGGCCGTGCTGGCGCTGGGCAGCGCGCTGTCGGATGGCGACGAGGCCACCGCCGCGCTGTTCGAAAAGATCGGCGGCAGCCGCGGCGCGAGGCCTTCGCGCGGGCTGCATGCAGCCGAGCGCCGGCTGATGGCATTCCTGAAGGCGCACCGGCGCGAACAGGGGCGTGCCAGCGCGAGCACCTCAGCCGCCAGGAGACAGAGAAAAGGGAAGGAAAAGGAAAAGGCTCAGGTCCGCGTCACGAGCACCAGGCGCACGCTGGCGGCATCGAGCGCCACCGCGTAGCCCAGGTCTTCCGCGAGGTTCTGCAGCGCCACGGCGTCGATGGCCAGCGCGCGCGGTGCGCGGTGCGCGTCGAGCACGGCCTCGGAGGCGCCCGGCTCGCGCGGCAGCGCCGTGAGGCGCAGCGCGTTCGCGCCATCGGCCTCGATGCGGATGGCACCGGCCTCGTCCGCGCCGTCATGCAGGTAGCCCATCGCGCCGAGGAACAGGTAGCGCAGCGCGGCCGCGGCGGGCCAGAGGTGTTCGTCGTCGGACGGCGCCAGCGAAGGGTCCGTTTCCAGCGCCACGCCGTGCAGGTCGAAGGCCGAGCGCATCAGCGTCACGCATTGCGCCACCAGCGCGCTGCGGGTGATGCCGTCGTCGACGGTGGCGAGCTCCCAGTCGCGCAGCGAGCGGATGGCTTCCACCAGCTCCGATACCTGGCTGTCGATCAGCCCCACCCGCTCCTCGCAGGCTGCCGCATCGACGGTGGCGGCGCCGATCTGCCGCTTGAGCATCAGCAGCGCCATGCGGATCACCGAGACCGGAGCGGCCATGTCGTGCCGCAGGGCGGGCAATGCGCGGGTAAGAAGTTCGTGGCGCACGCCGGCGGCGATCCAACTGCGCGCGCTGGGGGAGGATTTCATTGGGCGGTGGCCACGGGCTTCGGGTTCATCATCGGCAGGATCAAGAACTGCTTGGCTCCAGAAACGTTCTGGTAACAAGTATGAAGTATGGCGCGCGCCCGCAGGTGTAGGAGGGTGCCTACCATGACGCCACCACGGCCCGCCGGGCCTTCCGGCCGCCGCCGGCCCGCTCAGGGCTTGCCGAGGTAGGCGCGCACGTCCTTCACCTCGACGCCCGCCGCGGCGATGGCCGAGCGCAGCTGCGCCTCGGTCACGCCCAGCGTCTGGGTCCAGTAGCGCACCTCGTGCGCCTCGTTCACGTTGATGCGGGAGGCATCCTGCGGCCCGCGCTTGTTCAGGTCATCGGCCATGATTGGGTTTCCCTATCGGTGGAGGTCCTGTTTGCATGGAACCCCACCATGCGGCGCTCGCGCGGTGCGTGCTGGAGGACTTCGGCGCGCCCGCTTGCAGGAGAAGGCCGAAGCGGGGCCGAAGCGGCGCCCGGGTTGGGAATGTCCGGAAACGGCGTGCCGGCGCCCTCCTCCGCTCCTAACTTCGGGCTGCACCAACTCCCGACCCTCACGTGATGACCCCGGAACAGAACAAGCGCGCCGTCACCGACGCCTGGAAAGCCTTCGCGAGCCGCGACCGGCAACGCATCGAGGCCGTCTTCACCGACGACGCCGAATGGCTCGCGCCGAAAGGCAACGCGACGGCCGTGGCGCTCGGCGTGCCCGACCACATGATCGGCCCGGCCGCCATCGCGCGCTTTCTCGTGGACGACTTTCCGAGGCTCTTCGTGGCCGACGTCGCCGTGAGCTTCTCGCGCCTGCATTGCGACGGCGACACCGTGATCCTCGAGGAGCGCATGCAGGCCACGCTGGCCGGCGGCAGGCACTACGACAACGACTACTGCTTCGTCTTCGAGCTGCGCGAAGGCCGCATCGCCCGCGTGCGCGAGTACATGGACACGCGCAAGGGCCATGCGGCGATCTTCGGCTGAACCCGTTCGCTCAACTCACGGCAGCGACGCAGCGCGCCTTCAGCTCCCGCTTGAGCAACTTGCCGTTGGCCGTGGTGGGCATCGCGTCGATCAGCTCGATGCGCGCCGGGCGCTTGTAGGGCGACAGGTTCTCGGCAAGATGCGCGCGCAGCGCCGTCTCGTCGAGCGCCGCGCCGGGCTTCAGCTCGATGAAGGCGACCACCTGCTCGTTGCCGTCGGCCTCGGGCACGCCGATCACCGCGCACAGGTGCACGCCATCGAAGCGGCCGATGACCGCCTCGATCTCCGCCGGGTAAACATTGAAGCCCGATCGGATGATCATTTCCTTCAGCCGGCCCACCACGAAGAGCGCGCCGTCGTCACCGAAGCGCCCGAGGTCGCCGGAGGCGTACCACCCACCGGGCCGCATCACCTGTGCGGTGGCGGCGGCGTCGCGGAAATAGCCGAGCATGAGGCCGGGGCCGCGCAGCCAGATTTCGCCGGTGTCGCCTGGCGGCACGTCGTTGCCGTCGGGGCCCACGATGCGGGCCTCGCCGCCCTCCACCGCATGACCGGCCGAGGTGTCGGCGCGCGGTGACTCGGTGCGCGTGAGAAACACCGAGCCCGCGTACTCCGACAGCCCGTAGCCGTAGTGCAGCGGCTGGCCGAAGAGCCCCTCCACGCGCTGCTTGAGCGCCGGATCGAGCGGCGCCGAGCCGGTGTAGACGTAGCGCAGCTGCGGAAAGCGCGGCGCGGCGCCTTCGGCCTCGATGTGGGCAAGCAGGCGCGCGTACATCGTCGGCGGGCCGAGCAGGTTCGACACCTGCTCGTGCGCCAGCGCCTGCAGCACGTCGGCCGGCGAGAAGCTGCCGCGCAGCACCAGGGCGGCGGCGCCCGTGAGCGCGGCCATCAGCACCGTGCCGATGCCGAAGATGTGCGTCATCGGCAGGAAGGCATAGACGCGGTCGTTCTCGTCCAGCGCACGCACCCGCGCAGACACGCGCCCGAAATGCAGCAGGCCACGGTGCGACACCATCACGCCCTTGGGCGTGCCCGAGGTGCCGGAGGTGAAGATGATGGCGGCCGTGTCGGCCAGCGCCGGGTCGGGCTCGGTGCGCGCGTCGTCGCGGGCGGCCGAGCGCATCACGCCTGCAAGCGAGGTCGGTTTCGCACCGGCCCTCTGCGCATGCTTTGCTGCGGCCTCGGACGCTCCGGTCGTGAAGCAGCAAAGCCGCGCATCCGCCCGTTCGGCGATGGCCGCGATCTCGCCCGGCGACATGCGCGCGTTCACGCCGCACGACCATGCGCCCACGCGGCTGCAGGCCACGAGCAGCGCGATGTGCGCGGCGCAGTTCTCGGCCACCAGCAGCACGCGGTCGGTGGGCCGCACGCCGGCCGCGAGCAGGTCCTGTGCGGCGACGTCGACCATGGACTGCAGCTGCGCGTAGGTCGTGGTGTTTCCGGGCTCGAGGAGAAAGACCGCATCCGGCGTTCGCTCCGCGCGCTCTTCCAGCAATTGGTGAATCCGCTGCATCTTCTATTCCGCCTCGATGCCCTTGGAGGCCGTCGCCCACAGCTGGCGGTCGGCCTTGCCCTTGGTCGCCAGCACATCGGCCGCGCCCGACCACACGTCGTAGCCCTGCTCGCGCAGCCGGCTCGCGATGTCCTCGCGCGCCAGCATCTTCTGCGCGGCGGCGTTCATGCGGGCGACCATCGCGGGGTCCATGCGCGCCGGGCCGTAGAGGCCGAACCAGCCGCCCACGTCGTAGCCGGGCACGCCCGACTCGACCATGGTCGGCACCTCCGGCAGCATGCGGTTGCGCTGGCGCGAGGTGACGGCCAGCGCGCGCACCTTGCCCGTCTGGATGAAGGGCTTGGAGCTGGCGATGATGTCGAACATCATGGTCACGGTGCCGGCCATCACGTCGGCCAGCGCCGGTGCGCTGCCCTTGTACGGCACGTGCGTGAGCTGCACCCCCGTCATCTTCTCCAGCAGCGCGCCGCTCAGGTGGTTGGAGGCGCCCACGCCGGCCGAGCCGTAGAACACCTTGCCCGGCCGCGCCTTCGCATAGGCCAGCAGCTCGGACACGCTGCGCACCGGCACATCGTTGTTGACGACCAGCACGTTGGTGTAGTCCACCAGCGGCGCTATGGGCACCAGGTCCTTCATCGGGTCGAAGGCCATTCTGCGCTGCACGTTGGGGTTGATGGTGATGGTCGGGCTCGCGCCGAAGAACAGCGTCGCGCCGTCGGGCGCGGCCTTGGCCACCGCGTCGCCGCCCAGCGAGCCGCTGGCGCCGGGGCGGTTGTCCACGATCACCTGCGTGCCCAGTTCCTGGCTCAGCGCGGGCGCGAGCAGGCGCGCCGCCCCATCCACCGGACCGCCGGCCGAATAGCCGACCACCAGCTTGATGAGCGAAGGCAAGGGCTGCTGCGCGAATGCACGCTGCGACAGCACGCCGAGTGCCGCACCGCCGGTCAGCGCGGCCATGAGTTGGCGGCGCGAGAAGTGAATCGATGTCATGAGCGTTGTCTCCTGTTGTTGATCTACAAGTCAGGCTCAAAAGCCAAGCAGGACTGTTCTTTCGTGAAACACCGCGGAACCGGCTTTGCCGGGCCGCAGGTGTTGCCCCCTGCAAGGGGGTTGGCGAAGCGACACGAAGTGCGCGAAGACTGGGGCGAGCCTCATACGGGCAAGTCCAGAACCTGCCGCGCGAGGATGTTGCGCTGTATCTCGTTGGTACCGCCGTAGATCATTGCGGCGGTGGAGCCGATGAGCGGCGAAAGCACGTTGAAGCTCTGGCCGTCGAGCACCTGGTCGCCGGCCACCGCGCCCTGCTCCTCGCCGGCCTCGACCAGCAGCGCGCCGATGCGGTGATAGGTCTCGCTCGCCCAGACCTTCAGCAGCGACACCGAAGCCGGCAGCGGCTTGCCCGCGCGCACGATGTTCGCGAAGCCGGTGTAGGCGGCTGAGAGGTCGAGCACGTCGAGCCGCAGTGCCGCGAAGCGCTGCGCGAACACCGGGTCGGCAAAGAGCCGCCGCGCCTGCGCCAGCCGCGCGAGCTGGCCCAGCGCGTACTGCGACTGCTTGGGGCTGCCGAGGAAGATTCGCTCGAAGCCCAGCAGCGCCTTCGCGATGCTCCAGCCGCCGTGCAGCTTGCCCACGAGGTTCTCCGCCGGCACGCGCACGTTGTCGAAGAACACCTCGCAGAACTCCGGCTCGCCCGCCAGCGTATGGATCGGCCGGATGGTGATGCCCGGCGTGCGCAGGTCGCACAGCAGGAAGCTGATGCCCTCCTGCTTGCGCGCGTCCTTGTCGGTGCGCACCAGCATGAAGATGTGGTTGGCGTCCTGCGCGAGCGTGGTCCAGATCTTCTGGCCGTTGACGACGAAATGCTCGCCCTGCGCGTCGCGCGCCGGCATGGCCTCGGTGCGCAGGCCCGCGAGGTCGGAGCCGGCGTTGGGCTCCGAGTAGCCCTGGCACCACACATGTTCTCCGCTGAGGATGCGCGGCAGAAAGCGTTGCTGCTGCTGTGGCGTGCCGTGCTGGATCAGCAGCGGTCCGATCATCACGATGCCCTGGTCGGGCGCGCGCGCCACGCCGTACTGCTCCAGTTCCTCGATCCATGCGATGAGCTTGTCGGCCGGCAGGCCCATGCCGCCGTGCACCTGCGGCCACGCGGGCGCGATCCAGCCCTGCGCCGACAGCGTGAGGTACCAATCGCGCATCTCGCTCCAGCGCGCACGGTGCGAGAGGTAGCGCAGTTGCTGCGGGTAGCGCTGCTGCAGGAAGGCGCGCACCATGCGGCGGAAGTCGGCCTCGGACATCGAGGACCAATCGGCGGTGCGCGGGAATTCGCCTTCCCATGCGGCGGAGACCGCCACCGTGTCCGCATCGCCGCTCAGCGCCGCATGCCTGCGCTGATGCGCGCTCACATTGCCCAGCCACGCCGAAAGACACAGCACGCGCTTGTAGAACAGGCTCAGGTCGCACTCCTGCGTGTAGCCGATGGCGCCATGCAGTTGCACCGAGGCGCGCGAAGCCTGCAGCGCGGCGGCGGTGCAGCGCGCATTGACGCGGCTCGCCTCGGCCTCGAGCCGCTGTGCCGGCAGGCCCTGCGCCGCCAGCGCCAGCACCTCGTCCAGCGTGGCCTTCGCCACTTCGAGGTGGATGAACATGTCGACGCAGCGGTGCTGCAGCGCCTGGAAGCTGCCGATGGGCTTGCCGAACTGCGAGCGCGTGCGCAGGTAGGCCAGCGTCTGTGCCAGCATGGCCTGCCCCGCGCCCAGCAGCTCGGCCGACTGCAGGATCTGGCCGGCCGCGAGCGCATGGCGCAGGGCCTCCTGCGCGGCCGGGCCTTCGGCCAGCACCGCATCGGCCGGCAGCGCCACCTGCTCGAAGCGCAGGTTCGAGGCCTGGCTGCCGTCGACCAGCGGCACCGGCGTTTCGATCACGCCTTCGGTGCCGCGCGGCACCCACAGCAGCACGGCATCGTCTTCGCCGCGCGCCGACACCAGCCAGCCGCTGGCGGCCGCGCCGGGCAGCACCATGAGTTTTTCGCCCTGCAGCAGCACGCCGCCCCGGTGCCCGGGCCGTGCCTCGCAACCGCAGGCCAGCGGCACGGCGCTCAGGTCGCCGGCGCTTTCCTGCCAGGCCAGCGCGGGCAGGCTGCGGCCCGCGACCAGTTCGGCGAGCAGCGCGCTCGCACCGGGCGTGCCCAGCCGAGCCAGCAGCAGCGCGCCGAGGCCGGCCACGGCCAGCAGCGGTTCGGGCGCGGCATGCTCGCCCGCCGCGCGGAAGATCTCGGCCGCGCCGTCGAGGCCCAGTGCCAGCCCTTCCGCGGACTCGGGTGCCAGCATGCCGGTCCAGCCGAGCCCTGCGATGTCCTGCCAGCCCTCGGCCTCGTCGCCGCCGGGACGTTCCATGCGACCGCGCCGCCGCTGGATGGCACGGCTGCGGGTGAAGTAGTCGAGCGCCGATTCGCGCACTGCCGAAAGTGATTCGAGGTCCATCGCCGCAGCGTGCCCGAAGACCCCGCCGGGCGGCATTTGCATTTGCCGAAGGGAGGGTTTCGCAATCAGAGAGCCGCTGCGCGCGCGTGCGGGCTAGATTCGGCCCATGACCACCAAGATCAAGAAATCCCTGCACACGGAGCTGGGCCACAGCACGCCCGACAGGATCACCGTGCGCGGGCGCGACCTGCCCTCGGAGATCCTCGGCCACCTCAACCTCGGCGACATGGCCTTCCTGGAGCTGACCGGGCGCATCCCGACGCCGCAGGAGTCGGTGACCTTCAACGCCATCGTCGTCACGCTGGTGGAGCACGGCGTCACGCCCAGCGCGCTGGCCGCGCGCCTCACCTATGCAGGCGCGCCCGAGGCGCTGCAGGCGGCCGTGGCGGCCGGCCTGTGCGGGCTGGGCACGGTGTTCGTCGGCAGCACAGAGGGCGCCGCGAAGATGCTCTACGAGGCGATCCCCTTCGGCGAGAAGCCCTCGCGTCCGCTGGCGGACATGGCGAAGGACATCGTGGCCGACCACCGCGCGCGCAAGCTGATCGTGCCGGGGCTGGGCCATCCGCTGCACAAGCCCATCGATCCGCGCACGCCGAGGCTCTTCCAGATCGCGGCGGAGAACGGCCTTTCCACGCACTACGTCGCGCTGATGCAGGCGGTGCAGGAAGAGGCCGAGCGCGTGTCGGGCAAGTCGCTGCCGATCAATGCGACGGGTGCCATCGGCGCCATCGCGGCCGAGTTCGGCTTTCCCTGGAAGATCATCCGCGGCTTCGGCGTGATGGCGCGGGCCATCGGCCTGGTGGGCCACATCCTCGAGGAGATCGACGACCCGATGGCCATCGAGATCTGGCAGCGCGTGGAAAAGGAAGCGGGCGGCCCCCGCCAGGACTGAGCCAAGACCGATGAACAACGCCAACGACAAGAACTTTCCCGACATCCGCGACGCGGTGCGCGACCTGTGCGCGCAGTTTCCCGACGCCTACTTCCGCAAGATCGACGAGGAGCGCGGCTACCCCGCCGACTTCGTCGACGCGCTCACCAAGGCCGGCTGGATGGCCGCGCTGATCCCGCAGGAGTACGGCGGCTCGGGCCTGGGCCTGACCGAGGCCTCGGTCATCATGGAAGAGATCAACCGCTGCGGCGGCAACTCCGGTGCCTGCCACGGCCAGATGTACAACATGGGCACGCTGCTGCGCCACGGCAGCGAGGCGCAGAAGCGCGCCTACCTGCCGAAGATCGCCAACGGCGAACTGCGCCTGCAGTCCATGGGCGTGACCGAGCCCACCACCGGCACCGACACCACCAAGATCAAGACCACCGCCGTGAAGAAGGGCGACCGCTACGTCGTCAACGGCCAGAAGGTGTGGATCTCGCGCATCCAGCACTCCGACCTGATGATCCTGCTGGCGCGCACCACGCCGCTTTCGGAGGTGAAAAAGAAGTCCGAGGGCATGTCGATCTTCATCGTCGACCTGCGCGAGGCCATCGGCAAGGGGCTGGAGGTGCGACCCATCCTCAACATGGTGAACCACGAGACCAACGAGCTGTTCTTCGAGAACCTGGAGATCCCGGCCGAGAACCTGATCGGCGAGGAAGGCCAGGGCTTCAAGTACATCCTCGACGGGCTCAACGCGGAGCGCACGCTGATCGCGGCCGAGTGCATCGGCGACGGCTACTGGTTCATCGACCGGGTCACGAAGTACACGAAGGAGCGCGTGGTGTTCGGCAGGCCCATCGGCCAGAACCAGGGCGTGCAGTTCCCGATCGCCGAATCGTTCATCGAGGTGGAAGCCGCGAATCTCATGCGCTACGAGGCCTGCCGCCTGTTCGATGCGCACCAGCCCTGCGGCGCGCAGGCCAACATGGCGAAGTACCTCGCGGCCAAGGCCAGCTGGGAGGCGGCCAACGCCTGCCTGCAGTTCCACGGCGGCTTCGGCTTCGCCTGCGAATACGACATCGAGCGCAAGTTCAGGGAGACGCGGCTCTACCAGGTGGCGCCGATCTCGACCAACCTCATCCTGAGCTACGTGGCGGAACACATGCTCGGCCTGCCCCGTTCCTTTTGACTAACCCCCAGGCTTCGCGCACTTCGTGTCGCTTCGCCAACCCCCTTGCCGGGGGCAACACCTGCGGCCCGGCAAAGCCGGTTCCGCGGCATTCCACGAAAGGATCCATTCATGACATCCGCCGTTGCCAACCATCCGAGCAAGGTGCTCGCGACCTTCGCGGCCGACCTGAAGTTCGGCGACATCCCCGCCCCCGTGCTGCGCCGCACCGAAGACCTGATGCTCGACTGGCTGGGCTCGGTGCTCGCGGCCCGCACGGCGCGGCCCGTACGCAGCATCGAGCGCTTCGCTCAGATGATGGGCCCCGCCGAAGGGCCCAGCGAGCTGCTGACCTCGCGGCGCACCACATCGCCGGTGTTCGCCGCGCTGGTCAACGCGGCGGCCTCGCATTTCGTGGAGCAGGACGACGTGCACAACGGCTCGGTGTTCCACCCGGCCGCGGTCGTCATCGCGCCCGCGCTCGCGGTGGCGCAGAGCATTGGTGCGAGCGGCGCGCAACTGCTCACGGCCGTGGTCGCGGGCTACGAGGTCGGCATCCGCGTCGGCGAGTTCCTCGGCCGTTCGCACTACAAGACCTTCCACACGACGGCGACCGCGGGCACGCTCGCGGCGGCTGCGGCGGTGGGGCGCCTGCTGGAACTCACGCCGCAGCAGATGCTGCATGCCTTCGGCTCGGCCGGCACGCAATCGGCCGGCGTGTGGGAGTTCCTGCGCGACGCGGCCGATTCCAAGCAGCTGCACTGCGCGCACGCCGCGACGAGCGGGCTGATGTCGGCCTACCTCGCGCAGGACGGCTTCACCGGCGCCGCGAAAATCCTCGAAGGCGCGCAGGGCCTGGGCGTGGGCATGTCGAGCGACGCCGACCCGGCCAAGCTCACCGACGGCCTGGGCACGCGCTGGACGCTGGCCGAGACCTCCTTCAAGTACCACGCCTCCTGCCGCCACACGCACCCCGCCGCCGACGCGCTGCTGCAGGTGATGACGCAGAACAGGCTGAAGCCCGCGGACGTGTCGCGCGTGACCACGCACGTGCACCAGGGTGCCATCGACGTGCTGGGCCGCGTCGACGTGCCCGCCACGGTGCACCAGGGCAAGTTCTCGATGGGCACGGTGCTGGGCCTCATCGCCGTGCACGGCCGCGCGGGCCTGGGCGAGTTCGACCGCGACTTCCTCGCGCCCGAGGTCTCGGCCTTCCGCGAGAAGGTGGCGATGCAGCTCGACGAGGAGGTCGACACGGCCTACCCCGCGCGCTGGATCGGCAAGGTAAGCGTGCAGACCGCCGACGGCCGCACGCTGCAGGGCCGCGTGGACGAGCCCAAGGGCGACCCCGGCAACAGCCTGAGCCGCGCGGAGATCGAGGACAAGATGCAGCGCCTCGCGCACTACGGCGAAGGCGCGACCGCCGACGAGGCCAAGGCGCTGTGCAAGCGTGTCTGGCAGCTGGCCGACACGCCGCGCGTGGGGCGCTGGCTGGCCTGACGGCGCTCAGGCCGGCGCGGTCCAGGCGAAGAGCCGCCCGCAGCCCGGCGAGCGCGCATCGAGCCCTGCGGCGCGCGCAAGGTCCCAGAAGCCGGCGGGCGAACTGGACACCACCGGCACCTGCAGGCGCTCTTCCACCTCGCGCACCGCGTCGAGCGTGACCAGCCCGCCGCACGAGATCAGGATGCCGTCGGCGCCGGGCCGGGCCTCGAACACCTTCACGCACAGGTCCACCAGCGCCCTGGTCGGCACCTTGCCCACGGCCTGCACGTCGGAGATCGAAAGGCCTTCGAGCGCCAACGGCTCGAAGTCGCTCTGCTCCAGGTAGCCGCGCAGCTGCGCGTTGACCTCGTCGATGTAGGCCGTGGCCACCGCCACGCGCCGCACCTTCAGGTGGCGCAGCCCGTTGACGATGGCGTTGCTCATGGTCGTGCACGGCAGGCCCGTGGCGCGCGCCATCTCGACCTCGAGCTGGCGGTTGAAGGTCGCGCCGCGGAAGAAGCTCAGCGAGGTGCCCATGAGCGAGATCGCGGAAACGCCCTCTTCCTTCTTCAGCTCGACCGCCTTCGCGACCACCGAGTCGATCACGTCGAGATAGCCGCGCGTGGAGATTTCTCCCAGGCCAAGCCCGCGCGCGCTGAAGCGGATGCGCTCGCCGTACAGCAGCGGCCCGTCCACCGGCACCGCGCCCGCGGCGGGCGGCACGATCAGGCCCAGATGAGGCTGCGCCATGCTCAGCTCCCCTCGGCGACGATGCGCTGGTCCGCGATGATCTTCTTCCACCGCGAGGTCTCCGCTGCCATGTCCTTGCCGAGCTGGGCCGGCGTGGAGTAGGCGCGCAGCGTGCCCTGCGCGGCGGCAGCGATGCCGGCTTCCGGCGTGTCGAGCACCGACTTCACCGCGGCCGAGAGCTTGTCGACGATGTCGTTCGGCGTGCCGGCCGGCGCCAGCACGAAGATGCGCGGCGCCACGTCGAAGCCGGGCAAGGCGTCGGCCAGCGGCGGCACGTTCTCCGCGCCTTCGAGCTTGGCCGTGTTCATCATCGCCAGCGCGCGCAGCTTGCCCGCCTTGGCCTGCGCCATGCCGGCCGTGGCGCTCACCACGCCCAGGGGAATCTGGCCGCCGATCACGTCGGGCACGATCTGCGCCGCGCCGCGGTAGGGCACGTGCACCACCGGGCTGCCGGTGGCCTGCTTGAGCATCTCGAAGCCCAGGTGCTGCACGGTGCCCACGCCCGAGGTGGCGTACGAGTAGCGCGAGGCGTTGGCCTTGAGCTCCTTCACCAGCTCGGCCGGCGTCTTCGCCGGAAAGTCGTTGCTGGCCACGATCATCAGCGGCGAGATGAAGGCCCCCGCCACCGGCCTGAAGCTGGTGAGCGGGTCGATGGCGATCTTCGGCTGCAGCAGCTTGGCGGCGAGCAAGGCGCTGTCGCCCATCATCAGCGTGTAGCCGTCGGGCGGCGCCTTGGCGACGAAGTCGGCCGCGATGAGCCCTGTCGCGCCGGTGCGGTTCTCCACCAGCACCTGCTGGCCCAGCACGTTCGACAGGCGCGTGCCGAGCAGCCGCGCCACCGCATCGACGCCGCCGCCGGCGGAGTAGCCGACGATGAGGCGAATGGGCTTGTCGGGGTATTTCTGGGCCCAGGCCGCGGGCGCAGCGAAGGCGGCCGCGAGGCCCAGGGCGGCCATCGCGCGCAATGCATGGCGGCGCGCGGGTGGTCGAATCGCTTGTCTGGCTTTCATCATGTCTCCGTTGTCTTGATCGGACGCCGGCCGTCTGTCGCGGCCCGGTCGTGAAGGAAGAAAGTGTCGCCCCTGCGGCGACGCGGGCCGCTCAGGCCTTGCCCTTGCCGTGCGAGGTCGGCAGCTTCGCTAGCTCGCGCACGCGCTCGGCATTGGGCGCGAAGCCCAGGCCGGGCGTCTCGGGCAGCGTGAGCCAGCCCTGCTCGGGCACCGGCAGGCCGTCGAAGATCTGCTTGAGCATCTGCACCGCCACGTAGTGGTACTCGACCAGCCCGCCGTTCGACACGCCCGCATGCAGGTGCATGTTGTGGAAGGGCCAGGCGCCGCCGTTGTCGATGGGCACGTTGAAGGCCTGCGCCATGCCGGCGATCTTCAGCACCTGCGAATAGCCGCCCGAGATGGTCACGTTGGGCTGAAGCACGTCGGCCGCCTGGTTCACCAGCAGGTCGCGGAAGCGGAAGGCCAGGCCCTCGTTCTGGCCGCAGGCCAGCGGGATGCGGGTGCGCGCGCGCAGCTGGGCCATCTGGCGCACGTCGTTCTGCGTGAGCGGCTCCTCGAAGAAGCTGATGCCATAGGGCTCGATGCGGTGCGCCAGCTCGGTGGCGTGGAACAGGTCGAGGCCGCAGTTGGCGTCGACGTAGAGCTTCACGTCGGGGCCGACCGCCTCGCGCACAGCGGCGACGCGGCGCACGTCTTCGGCGATGACCTCGTCGAGCGGGCGCGGCTCGTCGCGGCGCGCGAGCGCATGGTTGCCCACGGTCATCTTCAGCCGCTGGAAGCCCTGCGAGCCCCACAGCTTCGCCGCCGCCGCGAGCTGGTCGCGCTCGAAGAAGCCGAAGCCGAAGGTGGCGTACACCGGCACCTTCGCGCGCGCGCCGCCGAGCAGGCGCCACAGCGGCTGGCCCAGCGCGCGGGCCTTGATGTCCCACAGCGCGATGTCGAGCGCGGCGATGGTGTGGCTGGCGTAGCCGGTCTGGCCGCGCGGAGAGAGCAGCCAGTAGAGCTTTTCCCAGAGGCGCTCGGTGGCCATCGGGTCTTCGCCGATCAGCGCCGGGCCGGCCACCTCGCGCACGGCGGCGGCGATGATCTCCTCCTCGGTGATGGCCGTCATGCCGTGGCCGACGAGGCCGGTGTCGGTCTCGATCTCGGTGAGGCACAGCGACAGCGAGGTCTGCTTGTTCATGCCGACCACGTCGATGGTGACGGGAATGTTCAGCGGCGTGGCGCTGACGCGAACGATCTTCAAGTCTGTCTCCTTTGTTGGTGCGCGCATCTTTGCGTGCGAACCGCGGGAGAACAATTCGTTTTTGGCGAGTTCGAGCCTTCGCGTGGCGCGAAGGCTCGCAAGAAACCGACAAGGTCACGGCGCCCCTCGGCCGGGCGCCGCGCCCCATTGCCTACATCGGTGTCAGCCGGGCTCTCTTCATCATGGCTTCGGTGAGCGCGATCTCCTGCACGAAGCTCCTGGCGTATTCCTGCGAATCCGCGGGGTCGATGCTTCCGCCGGTGGCCTCGATCGCGGCGCGCACTGCGGGTTGCCTCACGGCCTGCTCGAATGCGGCGTGGATCCTGGCGACGACCGCGTCGGGCGTGCGCACAGGCACGGAGATGCCGCCCCACGAGGTCAGCGACACGCCCGGCACGCCCGCCTCGGCCAGCGTCGGCACTTCCGGCAAGGCGGTGTTGCGCCGGGTGCCCGCAACTGCCAGTGCCTTCAGGCGCCCGGCCTGGACGTGCGGATAGGCCACGCTGAAGATCGGCATCGCGAAAGCGACCTGCCTGCCGAGCACCGCGCTGACCATCTCCGACGCGCCCTTGTAGGGCACGTGCGTCGCCTCCACGCCGGCCGTGCTCAGGAACAGTTCGACGCCGAGGTGCGAGGGAGATCCCACGCCACCGGACGCATAGTCGAGCTTGCCGGGGTTCAGGCGCGCCCGCTCGACCAGCTCGTGCACCGTGCCGATCCCCGACGCGGGATGGACGACCAGCAGGATGTCGGAGGTGGTCAGCCGCATGATGTGGCGGAAGTCCTTGAGCGCGTCATAGCCCGGGTTCGCGTACATGCGCATGTTGGCCGCCATCGGCGCGGCGGAAAAGACCCAGGTGTAGCCGTCGGCGGGAGCGATGGCCGCCAGCCTGGCGCCGATGTTTCCGGCGGCGCCTGCACGGTTCTCGATCACGACAGGCTGCCCGAGCAGCGGACTCACGGCCTCCGCCAGCGTACGTGCGGTGATGTCGGGCCCGGTGCCCGGCAGGTACGGCAGCACCCACTTGATGGGGCGGCTGGGCCACTCGCCGCCGGCAGCCAGCGCGGGCCACGCCGCCGGCCACAGCGACGCGGCCAATGCCTTGCAGAGTTGGCGCCGCGTGAAGGCGCAGTTCGGTTTCATGGTTGTCGTCTCCTGATCTGTTTCTTGTGGCGCGGCGCCCGGGCTTCATGGCCCCGGGTCGCCGAGCAGTTCGCGTGCGATGGTGTTGCGCTGGATCTCGCTTGTGCCGGTGAGCACCCGGTACATGCGCAACATGCGGAAGAGGAATTCGACGCGGCGGCCCTGCACGATGCCCTCGCCGCCGTGGATCTGCACCGCCGAGTCGGCGATGCGGAAGGCGGATTCGGAACAGAACAGCTTGGCCATCGACGCCTCGGCGCGGGCTTCGCCGCCGGCATCGATCTGGCGTGCGGTGGCGATCATCAGGCTGCGCGCGGCGGCCAGTTCGGTCGCCATGTCGGCCAGCATGTGCTGCACGGCCTGGAACTGCGCGATCGCGCGGCCGAACTGGCGGCGGCCCTTCGCGTAGCAGGTGGCGTCCTCCAGCGCCACGCGCGCGAGCCCCACCATGGCCGGGCAATGCAGAAGCCTGTTCACCGTGATGCGTCCCAGCGCGAGCGCCAGGCCCCGGCCGGGTTCGCCGATCATGTTGCGCGCGGGAACGCGGCAGCCCTCCAGCACGATGTCCCCGGTGTGCGACTGGCCGGCCATGGTCTTGTAGCCCGACTCCACGCGCGCGCCCGGCTGGCCCAGGTCGACGAAGAAGGCCGATATCTCGCGTTGGGCCGGGTCTGGGGCGGTGGATGCCATGACGAGCGCGAAGTCCGCGAACGGCGATCCCGAGATGAAGCGCTTGCGGCCGGTCAGCAGGTAGTCGTCGCCCTGCCGCTCGGCGCGCGTCTGCACCGCTCCCGCATCGGAGCCGGCCTCCGCCTCGGTCAGCGCGAAGCAGATCGCCTTGTCCGCATTCGCCACCGGCGCGATGAACTGCTCCAGCTGGTAGGGCGTGGCCTGGCGTGCGAGCGCGCCCACCCGGGGCGGGCCGCTCAGTTCGCCGAACACATGGGGCGCGAGCGGCGAGCCGCTGGCGTAGATGGCTTCCTTGACCAACACGTGGTCGAGCACCGTCAGGCCCGCGCCGCCCATCGCCTTCGGCAGCGTGATGCCGTAGAAGCCGAGTTCGTGGGAGCGCCGCCAGACGCGGCGCAGCGTGTCGCGTCCGGGGCTGTGCTCGTGGTCGATGCCGTGCTCGCGGACGATGGCGGCCAGCTCGCCGTGAATGAAGTCGAGGATGCGTCCGGTCAGTTCCCCGGCCTGCGCCGAGCCTTCGAAGTTCGCCGCCGGGGCGTGAGTGATGCTCATGCGTGCTCCTTCAGTTGACGCGCCGCGCGCGGTCGGCCCAGTAGGGTGCCTGGATGGTCTTGCGGGCCACCTTGCCGTTGGCGTTCTTCGGCAACGCGGTCACGAACTCGATCGTGCGCGGCCGCTTGAAGCCGCCGAGCCGGCCGGCGCAGAAGGCATCGAGCGCCGCCGGGTCGGGCAGCTCGCCGGGCTTGAGCACGACATGCGCGGCCACCGCCTCGCCCCACTTGTCGTCGGGCACCGCGAACACGCAGGCGTCCGCCACGGCGGCATGCTGGTAGAGCACCGCCTCGACCTCCGACGGATAGACGTTGAAGCCGCCGGTGATGACCATGTCCTTCTTGCGATCGACGATGTAGATGTAGCCATCCTCGTCGGCGCGGGCGAGATCGCCGGTGTGATAGCGACCGTCCTTGAGCACCTCGGCCGTGAGCTCCGGTGCGCGCCAGTAGCCCGCGAAGACATCGGCGCCGCTGACCACGATCTCCCCGATGCCGCCGGTCGCGACGGGCCGCCCCTCGTCTTCGACGATCTCCACGCGCGACTCCAGGAACGGCCGCCCGCAGGAGGCCAGGCGTTCGGGCCTCGCGGCGCGCGCGAACAGGTGGTCTTCCACCGACAGCCCGCACACGCCGGAAGTCGTCTCGCCCGCGCCGTAGCCCTGCGAGAGCACCGGACCGAACACGTCCATCGCCTGCATGATCCGCGCCGGTGCCATGGGAGCCGCGCCGTAGCCGAGCCGCTTCAGGTCAGGCAGCGGCATGTACCGGCCCTGCAGTTGCGCGAGCAGCATGTTGATCATGGTCGGCACCATGAAGGTGTGGCCGACGCGATCCGCGCGCATCTCCGCGAGAAAGCGATCGGGCTCGAAGCCGTCGAACAGCCGGATGGTCGCCCCGCTGCACAGTGCCGGCACGAGCTGCATGCCGGAGGCGTGAGTGATCGGGCCGACGAGGCCGAGCAGTTCGCCCGGCTTCAGACCGTCGGCGCGCATGAGGAACTTGCGCAGCTGCGCCAGGCGGTTGCCGAAGGTCTGCATGGCAGCCTTCAGGACGCCGCTGGAGCCCGAGGTGTAGTGCAGCACCGCGAGCTCGTCCGATTGCACGCGCGCGGGTTCGATCGCATCGCTGGCCGCCGCCAGGGCGGCTTCGTAGCTGAGCGCGCCGCCTGCCGGCCGGTCGACCAGCAGCAGCGCCGGGGGCGCCGCCTCGAGCAGGGGCAGGAATGCCTCGGCGCGCGCCGAAGTCGTCACGACCAGGCCAGCCTCGCTGTTGGCGATCATCGCGGCCACTTCCACCGGCGACAGCCGCGAATTGATCGGGGCCTTGACCAGCGCGGCCTTGTAGCAGGCGAGTTCGAGCTCGACCACCTCGATGCAGTTCGGCAGGCAGACGCCCACCCTCGCGCCGCGCGCCAGGCCATGGGCGAGCAGCGCGTTCGCGAGGCGGCTGGAGCGCCGGTCGAGTTCTTCGTAGGTGATGGAGCGCGCCGGGCTCTTGATGGCGATTTGCCGGGCGAAGGCGCGGGATGCGCGCGAGACGAGAGCGCCGACGTTGGCGACCTCGAAGGACGGGGAATTCAAGGGGCTATCTCCTGTGCGCCACTTCCATGTGCGAGTGGACTGGCGCCACTATCGCGGCGCGGAGGGCCGGGGAGGAAATACCGTTTACTGATGCGCGGCCATCACTATTTTTGATGGCCGCGGCGCCAAAGCCGGTGCGGGACCGGCGTCAGGGAAGCTCGGCGTCCCAGCGGCCGTCGCCGGCCATGCGTGCGATCTCCTCGCGCAGCACGTCGATCAGCGCCTGCACCACCGGATCGGCGGGCCGGTTCGCAAGAGTCGCGAGCGTGTAGCTGCGCAGCAGTTGTGGCTGCGTCACCCGCGCGCAGACCCAGTGCGGATCGGCCCGCGGGGAATCCTCGAGCGCGCAGGCCGGCGTGAAGGTGAAGCCGGCCCCCGCCTGGTAGAGCGACCGGATCACGCGCGCGGAGTCGTGCTCGTAGGCGACGTTGAGTTCGATGCCCTGCTCCGAGGCCGCCTGCTCGACGGCCTGCCGGATGCTGAAGCGCCGCGACTGCAGGACCAGGGGCAGCCGGGCTGCCCGCGCGAAGGTGATTTCGTCGCGGTGGCGGTGCCCGGCCTTGGGCGTGGCGCGCCGGCGCTTCAGCAGTGGCGCGGCGATCCCGTCCACGTCGAAGCCGCACAGGAAGATCGACTCGCGTGCGAGCGGCTCGCACACCGTGCCCTCCAGGGCCGGCGTGTCCACCATGATGCCCACCTCGGCCCTGCGCTCCAGCATGGTCTTCTTCACCATGAGGCTCAGGTCGTCGAGCACGAACACGCGCACGAGCGGGTGGCGCTGCCTCAGCTGCTTCAGCACAGGGCCGAGCAGCAACGACGAAAGCAGCGAGGGGATCGCAAGGGTGACGGAACCCTCGAGACCCGCCGAGGGGCGCTGGAAGCGCTCCTTCAGCGCGGCGGCGTCCGACAGGAGCCTGCGCGCGTCATGGTAGAGAGCCGTCCCCGCGCTCGTCGGCGTGACGCCGACATGCGAGCGCTCGAAGAGCTGGGCACCGAGTTCGCTCTCGAGCTTCTTGATCTGCGCCGTGAGCGCGGGCTGGGCCACGTACAGCGAAGCAGCCGCACGCGAGAGGCTGCCCGCCTCCAGCACGGCGATGAAGTAGCGAAGTGCGCGAAGGTCCACGGTGTCGTCGTCGGTGCTTCGGTGCGGCTATTGTCTGCAGGAAGGCCGTGCCCGTTCAGTCGGGGCGCCGCAAGTGCTCCAGCACCGAGCGCGCGGCCACCGTCAGGTCCTGCTGCCTGCGCACGCACAGCAGGTGGCGCCTGTTGGCCCAGGGTGCGTCGAGCTTCAGGCAGCGCAGCTTCAGTATCTGCAGCTGCGGCAGGATGGCCGCGTAGGGCAGCACGCCGATGCCCGCACCCTGCTCCACCATGCGGCAGACCATGTCGAAGCTGCCCACCTGCATGCGCACCTTCAGCGGCACCTGTGCCTCCAGCGCCGCGGCCAGCAGCACGCGGTGCAGCGCCGTGCCTTCGCGCACCACGATGTGGTCGTGGCTCAGCACCTCGTCGACGCCGATGCGCCTGCGCCGCGCCAGCGGATGGTCGCGCGCCACCACCACGGCCAGCTCGTCGGTGCGATAGGGCAGGCATTCGAGGCCCTCGGCGGGCGTGTTGCCCTCGATCACGCCGATGTCGGCCAGGCCCGCCTGCACCGCCTTCACCACCTCGGTGCTGGCGCGCTCCTGCAGGTCGATCTTCAGCACCGGATGCAGGCGCAGGAAGGAGCCGATCTGCGCCGGAAGAAACTGCGCGATGGTCGAGGCATTGGCCGTGATGCTGACCACGCCGGCCACGCCGTTCTGGAAGTCGTCGAGCTCGGCGCCGAGGCGGTCCATGGCCGAGAGCACGGCGCGCGCATGCAGCAGCAGCCCGTGCCCCGCCGAGGTGAGCGTGACGCCGCGCGCATGGCGCACCAGCAGCGGCAGCCGCGCACGGGCCTCCAGGTCGGAGATGCGCTTGCTGGCAGCCGCCAGCGCGATGTGGCAGCGCTTGGCGCCCTCGCTGATGCTGCCGTTGTCGGCAACGGCCACGAACAGGCGCAGCGACTTCAGGTCGGCCGACATGGCTGCGGCCTCCTCAACGCGCCGCGAGGTGGTCGAACAACTCGCGCGCCAGGGCGGGCAGCTGCTCGCGGCTGCGCGCGACCAGCTTCAGCTCGCGCTCGGCCCAGGTGTCGCTGAGCGCCACGGTCGAGATGCGCATCGCCATCGAAAGCCGCTGCGCCGACGACATCGGCAGCACGCCGATGCCCACGCCCGCTTCGATCATCAGGCAGATGGCCTCGAAGCTGCTGACCTGGATGCGCGGGTTGAAGCCGCGCCCTGCAAGCTCGGCACGGCGCTGCAAGAAGCGATGGATGGCGCTGCCGTGGTGCAGGCCCACATGCTGCTCGTCGAGCGTGTCGGCGAAGGCCACCGATGGCGCTCCGGCAAGGCGATGCGTAGTGGGCACCACCAGCACGAGCTGGTTGCTGCCGAAGGGCCGCGCGTCGAAGTCGCCCGTGTGCACGTCGCCCGCGAGGATGCCGATGTCGGCCTCGCCGTCGGCCACCGCGCGCACGATCTCCTCGCTGAGGTATTCGCGCAAGTCGACCTGCACGGCCGGATGCTGCGTGAGAAAACCCGCCAGCTTCTGCGGCAGGTATTCGGTGATCGAGGTGGTGTTGGCGAACACCCGCACATGGCCCTTGATGCCCTTGCCGAAGTCCTGCATGTCGCAGCGCAGGTGCTCCATCTGCTGCATCACGCGCTTGGCGTGGTAGAGCACCGCCTGCCCCGCCGCCGTGAGGCTCACGCCCTGCGCGCTGCGGTGCAGCAGCTTGCCGCCCACGGCCTCCTCCATCTGCTTGATGCGAGTGGAGGCGGCGGCCAGCGAGATGCAGGCCTTCTCCGCGCCGCGCGTGAGGCTGTGCGCGTCCGCCACGTAGACGAACAGTTTCAGGTCGAACAGGTCGAAGTGCAGGTTCACCGGGCGCCGGTATCAAGGGGAAACGGAACGCGCATTGTCCGGCGAATGAGGCTGCTCGCCGCCCTCTGCGGGTTTGTCCTCAGACCGGGTCCCAGCTGAACACGTCGGCCGAGCGGTCCAGCGGGTAGAAGCTGGCGCGCATCGCGGGCATGGCGTGCTCGGCGATGCTCTGCGGTGTCCAGCCCTCCGAGCGGTGGATGGAACGCACCGGGCGCGGCTGGCTGATGAGCGAGATCTCGTTGTTGCGCACCGAGAAGATCTGGCCGTTGACTGCCGCGGCGGCATCGCTCGCGAGGTACACGGCCAGCGGCGCGACCTTGGCCGGCGTCATCTGCTTGATCTTGTCGACGCGGGCGCGCTGCTCGTCGGTGTCGGTGGGAATGGCGCCGATCATGCGGCTCCATGCGAAGGGCGCGATGCAGTTGGAGCGCACGTTGAATTTCTGCATGTCCAGCGCGATCGACTTAGACAGCGCGGCAATGCCGAGCTTGGCCGCCGCGTAGTTGGCCTGCCCGAAGTTGCCGATGAGGCCCGAGGTGGAAGTCATGTGCACCAGCGCGCCCGACTCCTGCTCCTTGAAGTGCGTGGCGGCGGCACGGCTCACGTAGTACGCGCCGTACAGGTGCACCTTGAGCACCGAGTCCCACTCGTCCACCGACATCTTGTGGAAGAAGCGGTCGCGCAGGATGCCGGCGTTGTTGACCACCGCGTCGATGCGCCCGAAGTTCTCGACGGCGCATTCCACGATGCGCGCCGCGCTCGCGGCATCGGCCACGCTGTCGGTGTTGGGCACGGCCTGTCCGCCGGCCGAGCGGATCTCGTCGACCACCTGCTGCGCGGGGCCTGCGCTGCCGCCGGCACCATCGAGCGCCGCGCCGATGTCGTTGACCACCACCTTCGCGCCATGCGCCGCCATCGCCAGCGCGATGTCGCGCCCGATGCCGCCGCCAGCGCCGGTGACGACGACCACTTTTCCTTCAACCATTTGTCTGCGCTCCAGATGTTCGTTCGACCGCGGACTCGCGGGTGAAATCCAGAATGCCACAGGCGGGGCTGGAGCGGGTTTCGGGTTTCCGAAGAGGGGCTTCGGGAACCGTACGTGGAACCGCCTGGCGGTCTACGTCGCCCAACGCAAGGTTGGCCCGATGGCCATCGCAGCAAGCTGCGTCATGGCCTCCTGCAAAGACTCATAAGCGCCGCTGCCTGAGGGGAACACTCCGCGTTCGGTCGTCGAGCCGTATTGCACATAAAAAATGACCTGCTCGACGTCGTCTCTGACATGCGGCTCGTCTTCGCGATCTCCCGTTCCGAAGCGAACAGGCGAACGAATGATCCGGATATCGCACTCAATCTCTCCGTCGTAGAGAAAGACGCCCGCCTTCACGATCTCCTGTCCGGGAAACAACATTGCGGGTAGCTCGCGTTCGTTACTGCCTCGCCGTCCGGATGTTCGGCGGCAGCGCCTGCGGCCAGCTCGTGCGGAACGGGTTGATGTCCAGGCCGCCGCGCCGCGTGTAGCGCGCGTACACCGCGAGCTTGTTCGGCTTGCAGCGGGTCCAGATGTCCGTGAACATGCGCTCGGCGCAGGGCTCGTGGAACTCGTTGTGGTTGCGGAAGCTGATGATGTACGCGAGCAGCCCCGCCTGGTCGATGGGCGGGCCGCTGTAGCGGATCTGCACGCTGCCCCAGTCGGGCTGGCCGGTGACGAGGCAGTTGCTCTTCAGCAGGCGGCTGGTGAGCGTTTCGTTGACGGGCGCCTGCGTGGCGTCGCTGCTCAGCAGCTCGGGCGTGGGCTGGTAGTGGGTGCACTCGATGTCGAGGCGGTCGAGGTCGAGGCCGTCGAGTTCGTGCACCGGCTCGCGGTCGAACATGTCGGGCGCGAGCAGGCTCACGCCGATGGTGGCCTGCTGGTCGCTGCCGCGCCATGCGGCTTCCGACAGGTCGGCGCGCAGGCGCTCGCGCACCGCGTCTGCGCTCGCGAACTGGCTGTTGTTGAAGCTGTTGAGGTAGAGCTTGAAGCTCTTGCTCTCGATGATGTTGGGCGTCTCGCAGGGAATGGTGAAGTGCACGATGGCCAGCTGCGGCTTGCCGCGCAGGTTGAGCCAGCTCACCTCGAAGGCGGTCCAGAGGTCGGCGCCGAAGAACGGCAGCGCGCCGGTCTTGATGCCCATGGCCTCGCGCTGCGTGGCTCGCGCGATGGGAAAGAGCAGCGTCGGGTCGTAGCGGTCGGCGTAGGCCGAGGCGCGGCCCAGTTGCGATTGCTCGGGAGTATTGGGGTTGTGCGGGTCGTGGCTCATGATGGTCTCGTATCTGCGGCATCCGCCGCCTGGGCGAACGGTGCGATGTGGTTGGCGAGGATGTTGCACACCTCGGGCGGCAGGTCGTGGCCCATGCCGGGAATGGAAACGAATTGCGAACCCGGAATGCGCCGGGCCGTGTCTTCGCCGCAGGCGATGGGCACGAGCGCATCGGCGTCGCCGTGCAGCACCAGCGTGGGCGAGCGGATGCCCTGCAGTATGCGGGGGCGCTCGTCGTCGGCGCCGATGGCCAGCATCTGCCGCAACAGTCCGGCCGGGTGGTACGCGCGACGCAGGCCGAAGGTGAGGCGCTCGGCCAGCTCCTCGTCGGTCTGCGGGTAGGCCGGGCTCTGGATGAGCCGCAGCAGCCGGATGCTGTGCGCGACCAGCGCGGCCTCGTCGCGGCTGGCCGGGCGGCGCATGAGCATGGTGGTGACCTCGCGGCGCGGGCCGGGCAGTCCGCGCGCGCCGCTGGAGCTCATGATGCTCACGAGGCTGGTCGTGCGCTGCGGCGCGAAGGCCGCGATGCGCTGCGCGATCATGCCGCCCATGGAGGCGCCGACGATGTGGGCCTTCTGGATGCCCAGCGCGTCGAGCACGCCGAGCGAATCGATGGCCATGTCCTGCAGGGTGTAGGCCGAGCGCACCTTCAGGCCGAGGCGGTGGCGGATGGTCTCCCACACGATGTTGCCGGTGCCGGCATGGTCGAAGCCCTGGCTCAGGCCGATGTCTCGATTGTCGTGACGTATCACGCGAAAGCCCGCGTCCGCCAGCTGCCGCACGAAGGCCGTCGGCCACGCGACGAGCTGCATGCCCAGGCCCATGATGAGCAGGATGACGGGGCGCCCCTCGCCTCCGGTGTCGTCGACTTCGATCTGCAGCCCGTTGGCGGTGACTTTCATCGGGTCCTTGCTTGTTCTTCCGCTACTTGAACTCGCGCTCGCGCAGCCACTTGGTGGCGACCCACTTCTCGCCCGCCAGCACCGGCGCGCCGCCGTGCAGGGTGCGGGTGACGGGGTCGGGCCGGTCGTAGCTGAAGAACACGCCGCAGCCGCGCGCCGGGGCCACTTCGAGGCCCACGTCGGGGAAGGTGGTGGCGCCGCCGCCCTCGGGTTCCTGCAGGTACATCACCAGCGTGGCGACGCGCTGCCCGCCGCGCTTGAGGATGGTGGGCGTGCCGGGCTCGTTCGGGTCGAAGTAGTCGTAGTGCGGGCGGTATTGCGCGCCGGGGGCGTAGCGCAGGATCTGCAGGCCCTCGCCGAACTCGAGCGGCCAGCGCAGCAGCGCGGCAATGCGCTGCTCGAGGCGCGCGACGATCTCGTTCTCGCCGCGCTCGAAGAACATGCCGTCGCTGGTGCGATCGACGTTGAGCACCTCGCCGCCGGTACGCGTCTCGACGGTGAGCGAGCGCGCGAGCCGCACGCGCGCGGCGGCGATCAGGCCTTCGCACTCCTCGGCAGACAGCAGGTTGCCGAAAACCACCACGCGCGGGTGCCGCATGGTCTGCAGCACCTGCACGCGGCGGTCGCCCGCATCGATGTACAGCGGCGCACCGTCGAGGTCGGGCCCGGGCATCTTCGCCTGCACGGAAGGCAGCGCGACTTCCACGTTGGGGAAGCCGGCTTCGAGCTGGGCCAGCGCCACGTCGGCGGCGGCGTCGTGCCAGCCGGCCGCGCGCATCGAGGCGCGCAGGGCCGGCACCGAATGCCCGGCGGCGAGCTGGGCAACCAGCCATTCGCGCAGTTCCGGACTGATCGCTTGGGACATCTCAATACTCCTCCACGCCGCGGCAATCCCCGCAACGCATGAAAAAACCGCCACGCCCCATTCCGGGAACACCGCGGAACCGGCTCTGCCGGGCCGCCGGTGTCGCCGCCTGCAAGACAGGCTGGCGCAGCGACACGAAGTGCGCGAAGGCCGGGGTCAGTCCAGCCTTCTCCTGAACACCAACCTGTCGGGTTTGGACACTTCCGCGTCGAAACCATAACCCTCGAGGTCGAACTTTTCCAGTGCCTTGGGCGTGGCCGCCTTGTGCTGCACGGCCCAGCGCGCCAGCAGGCCGCGGGCGCGCTTGGCGAAGAAGCTCACGATCTTGTACCGGTCGCCCTTCCACTCCTCGAACACGCATTCGACCACGCGGGCCTTGAGCACCTTGCGGTCGACCGACTTGAAGTATTCCTGCGAGGCGACGTTGACCACCACGGGGGTGCGGTCGGCCGCGAGGCGTTCGTTCAGGTGCTCGGCGATGCGCGGGCCCCAGAAGGCGTAGAGGTCCTTGCCGTGGCGGTTGGCCAGCTGGGTGCCCATCTCGAGGCGGTAGGGCTGCAGCAGGTCGAGCGGGCGCAGCAGGCCGTAGAGGCCGCTGAGGATGCAGACGTGGTCCTGCGCCCAGGCCAGCTGGGTTTTCGTGAGGGTGCGGGCGTCGAGGCCGCCGTAGACGTCGCCGTCGAAGGCGAAGGCGGCCTGGCGGGCATTCTTCGGGGTGCTCTTGCTCGACCAGGCCTCGTAACGGGCCACGTTCAGTGCCGAGAGCTTGTCCGACAGGCTCATGAGCTCGGAAATCTGCTGGGGCGACTTCTCGCGCAGCAGCTTGATGAGTTCGACCGAGGGGCCGCGGGGCGATTCGAAATGGGGTTGGGTGGCGGGGAGTTCGGAGGGGACCGGGGTGTCGTAGTCGAGTGACTTTGCAGGGGAAAGCAGGAACAGCATCCCGGAATTATCAGTGGCTGCCGTGACACGGGGCCGCCCCGGTAAAATCGCCGGCTACCCACCTGTGTCCCCCCAACGGCTCCCCGAAGGGCCGTTCCTGCATTTCCCATGAGCGAACCCACCACCCCTCCCGCCCAGCCTGGACTGGACAGCCTTTCCAAATCGTTCGAGCCCGCCGCCATCGAGGCGCACTGGGGCCCCGAATGGGAGAAGCGCGGCTACGCCAAGGCCGGCTTCAGAGGCACGCAGCAACCCAAGGATGGCGCCGAGTCGTTCGCGATCCAGCTGCCGCCGCCCAACGTGACGGGCACGCTGCACATGGGCCATGCGTTCAACCAGACGATCATGGACAGCCTCACGCGGTACCACCGCATGAAGGGCGACAACACGCTGTGGGTGCCCGGCACCGACCACGCCGGCATCGCGACGCAGATCGTGGTGGAGCGCCAGCTGCAGGAGCAGAAGGTCAGCCGCCACGACCTGGGCCGCAAGAACTTCGTGGCGCGCGTGTGGGAGTGGAAGGAAAAATCGGGCAACACCATTACCCAGCAGATGCGCCGCATGGGCGACACGGTGGACTGGAGCCGCGAGTACTTCACGATGGACGACGACCTCTCCAAGGTCGTGACGCATACCTTCGTGAAGCTGTATGAAGAGGGCCTGATCTACCGCGGCAAGCGCCTGGGCAACTGGGACCCGGTGCTCAAGACCTCGGTGAGCGACCTCGAAGTCGAGAGCGAGGAAGAAGACGGCTCGCTCTGGCACATCGCCTATCCGCTCGAAGACGGCAGCGGCACGCTGACCGTGGCCACCACCCGGCCCGAAACCATGCTCGGCGACACGGCCGTGATGGTTCACCCCGAGGACGAGCGCTACAGGCACCTCATCGGCAAGCGCGTGAAGCTGCCGCTGGTGGACCGGCTGATCCCGATCATTGCCGACGACTACGTCGACAAGGAATTCGGCACCGGCGTCGTGAAGGTCACGCCCGCGCACGATTACAACGACTACGCCGTCGGCCAGCGCCACAAGCTCGAGATGATCGGCGTGCTCACGCTCGACGCCACCATCAACGACAACGCGCCCGAGAAGTACCGCGGCCTCGACCGCTTCGTGGCGCGCAAGGCCATCGTGGCCGACCTCGACGCGCTGGGCCTGCTGGTCGAGGTGAAGAAGCACAGGCTGATGGTGCCGCGCTGCGCGCGCTCGGGCGCCATCGTGGAGCCGATGCTCACCGACCAGTGGTACGTGGCCATGACGCGCCCCGGTGCCGACGGCCAGTCGATCGCGCAGAAGGCCATCGACGTGGTGAAGTCGGGCGAAGTGCGCTTCGTGCCCGAGAACTGGGTCAACACCTACAACCACTGGATGGAGAACATCCAGGACTGGACCATCTCGCGCCAGCTCTGGTGGGGCCACCAGATTCCCGCCTGGTACGACGAGGAAGGCAACGTGTACGTGGCGGAGGACGAAGCCGCCGCCCAGGCCAAGGCGCCCGGCAAGAAGCTGACGCGCGACGAGGACGTGCTCGACACCTGGTACTCGTCGGCGCTGGTGCCCTTCTCTTCGCTGGGCTGGCCCGAGAAGACGCAGGACCTCGACCTGTACCTGCCCTCGACCGTGCTGGTGACCGGCTACGACATCATCTTCTTCTGGGTCGCCCGGATGATCATGATGACCAAGCACTTCATCGGCAAGGTGCCCTTCAAGCACGTGTACATCCACGGCCTGGTGCGCGATGCGCAGGGCAAGAAGATGAGCAAGTCGGAAGGCAACGTGCTCGACCCGGTGGACCTGATCGACGGCATCGAGCTGCCCGCGCTGCTCGACAAGCGCACGCAAGGCCTGCGCAAGCCCGAGACGGCGCCCGCCGTGCGCAAGAACACGCAGAAGGAGTTTCCGGACGGCATTCCGGCCTTCGGCGCCGACGCGCTTCGTTTCACTTTCGCCTCGCTCGCCTCGCTGGGCCGCAGCATCAATTTCGACTCGAAGCGCTGCGAGGGCTATCGCAACTTCTGCAACAAGCTGTGGAACGCCACGCGCTTCGTGCTGATGAACTGCGAAGGCCAGGACTGCGGCCTGCTGGAGCACACGAAGGAAGAGTGCAAGGTCGGCGGCCCGGCGCACGGCTACCTGAAGTTCAGCCGCGCCGACTACTGGATCGTGTCGAAACTGCAGCGCGTGGAGGCCGAGGTGGCCCAGGGCTTCGAGGAATACCGCCTCGACAACGTGGCCACCACGATCTACCAGTTCGCCTGGGACGAGTTCTGCGACTGGTACCTCGAGATCGCCAAGGTGCAGATCCAGACCGGCGACGACGCACAGAAGCGCGCCACGCGCCGCACGCTCATCCGCGTGCTCGAGACGCTGCTGCGCCTGGCGCACCCCATCATTCCGTTCATCACGGAAGAGCTGTGGCAGAAGGTGTCGAAGGTTGCAGGACGTGAGGGCGAGTCGATCATGATCGCGGCCTATCCGAAGAGCCAGCCCGAGAAGATCGACGAGGCGGCCGAGGCTTACGTGGCGCGGTTGAAGGCACTGGTGGATGCGTGCCGCACGCTGCGTGGCGAAATGAACGTGTCGCCCGCCACGCGCCTGCCGCTCTACGCGGTGGCAGACGATGCCGAAGGCGCGGCCTTCCTGCGCGAATCGGCCTCGGTGCTGCAGGCGCTCGCCAAGCTCAAGGAAGTGAAGGTCTTCGACGACGAGGCCTCGTGGTCGGCTGCCGCCGAAGCCGCACCCGTCGCCGTGGTGGGCGCCGCACGCCTGTGCCTGCACATGGAGATCGACAAGGCTGCGGAGAAAGTTCGCATTGGCAAGGAAGTTGCACGCGTCGAAGGCGAAATTGCCAAGGTGCACTCCAAGTTGGGCAACGAAGCCTTCGTCGCGAAGGCCCCTCCGGCCGTGATCGAGCAGGAACGTAAACGTCTGACTGACTTCACTGCCACTCTGGAGCGCTTGCGCGACCAGCTTGTGCGCCTCGGCTGACAGACTCGGAGTTTCGAAGGCGTTTAGGATGCTTGGAGCGGCCCCGCGCCGTTCCGCATCCTGCCATCCCTACCTTTGACGAAAGACGCTGAACTGCCCATGTCCACACCCGCGACCCGCATCCGCAAGGCCGTATTTCCCGTTGCAGGCTTCGGCACCCGCTTCCTGCCGGCCACCAAGGCGCAACCCAAGGAAATGCTGCCGGTGGTCGACAAGCCGCTGATCCAGTACGCCGTCGAGGAAGCGTACGCAGCCGGCATCCGCGACATGATCTTCGTGACCGGTCGCAACAAGCGCGCCATCGAAGACCACTACGACACCGCCTACGAGCTCGAGAGCCAGCTCGAGGCCAGCGGCAAGACCGCGCTGCTGAACATCGCCCGTTCGGTCATGCCCGACGACATGACCTGCTCCTACGTGCGCCAGCCGCGCATGCTGGGCCTGGGCCATGCGGTGCTGTGCGCCGAGCACCTGGTCGGCAACGAACCCTTCGCCGTGCTGCTGGCGGACGACCTGATGGTCGGCCCCGATGGCGGACAGCCCGTGCTGGCGCAGATGACCGAAGCCTTCGGCCGTCTCGGCGGCTCGCTGCTCGCGGTGCAGGAAGTGCCGCTCGCGCACGTCAAGCGCTACGGCATCGTGGCCGGCGACGCGATCGAGGAAGGCCTCGTGAAGGTCAGCCGCATGGTCGAGAAGCCGAAGCCCGAAGAGGCTCCCTCGCGCCTGGGCGTGGCGGGCCGCTACATCCTCACGCCGGGCGTGTTCGACGAGATCCGCAACCAGCCCAAGGGCGCGGGTGGCGAGATCCAGCTCACCGACGGCATCGCGGCGCTGATGAAGAAGGAATCGGTCTACGCGTACTCGTACAAGGGCATCCGCTACGACTGCGGCAGCAAGGAAGGCTTCCTGCAGGCATCGGTGGAACTGGCGCTGGCGCACCCGGAAGTGGGCGCGGATTTCCGCGAGTACCTCAAGAGCCTGAAGCTGTAATCGCCGCTTCGAGCACACGAACAAAAAGGGCCGCGACTGCGGCCCTTTTTCTTTGCTGCTTCTGCAACCCTGTCAGCGGCGCTTCAGCACGTGGATGAAGTCGGTGCCGACGGTTTCCTGCTCCATCAGCTCGTTGCCCGTCTGGCGCGCGAAGGCCTGGAAGTCGCGGATCGATCCCGGGTCCGTCGACACCACCTTCAGCAGCTGGCCACTCGCCATCTCGTTGAGCGACTTCTTCGCCTTGAGGATGGGCAGCGGGCAGTTCAGCCCGCGCGTGTCGAGCTCGCGATCAACTTGCATTGCCTGGCTCCGGCGGCAGGTTCAGGCCGCGGCGGCGCTCCTCGTTCTCGGCGGCCGTGAAGAACACAGGCTCGTGTCCGCGCGTGCGCAGCCAGTCGGCCAGCGCGTAGCCGGTGCCGGCGGGCCAGCACTTGAGATCGGGCAGGTCGTAGAGGCGGTAGTCGACCAGTTCGGGCGAGAGCTTCACCTCGCCGTCGGCCACCACGTGGTAGGCGATGATGACCTGGTTCATGCGCTGGAAGTCATAGGCGCCGACGATCTTCGCGGCGCTCACGTCGAGGTTGGTTTCTTCCTTCACCTCGCGCGCGATGCCTTCCTCGGGCGTCTCGCCGGCCTCCATGAAGCCGGTGATGAGCGCGAACATCTTGCCCGGCCACGCGGCATTGCGCGCCAGCAGCACCTGGCCGCGGTACTCGACGATGGCGGCGAGCACGGGCGTCGGGTTGTTCCAGTGCGTGTGGCCGCAGTTGGGGCAGCGCAGGCGCTCCTTGGGGCCGCCGTCTTCCATGAGCGCGATCCACTCGAGCGGCGTGGCACAGACCTGGCAGAACTTGGGATGGGGCATGGGGTTTCTTTCTTTTATTGGACGGTCTGCCCGCCTTTGGCAGGCGCTGCAATCGGCCGCAGCTTAGGCCGGGAAGACGCCTGTCGACAGATAGCGGTCGCCGCGGTCGCAGACCACGAACACGATGGTCGCGTTCTCGACCGTCTTCGACACCTCGAGCGCGGCCCACAGCGCACCGGCTGCGGAGATGCCGCCGAAGATGCCTTCCTCGCGCGCGAGGCGACGGCACATTTCCTCCGCGTCGCTCTGGCTCACGTTGATTTCCTCGTCGACGCGGCTCGGATCGAAGATCTTCGGCAGGTACTCGGCAGGCCACTTGCGGATGCCCGGAATGCGCGAGCCCTCGGCCGGCTGCGCGCCGATGATGCGCACCGCCGGGTTCTTCTCCTTGAGGAAGCGCGACACGCCGGTGATGGTGCCGGTGGTGCCCATGGCGCTCACGAAGTGCGTGACCTTGCCCTTGGTGTCGGCCCAGATCTCGGGGCCGGTGGTCTCGTAGTGGATGCGCGGGTTGTCTGGGTTGGCGAACTGGTCGAGCACCCGGCCCTTGCCCTGGGCCACCATCTGCTCGGCGAGGTCTCGCGCGTATTCCATGCCGCCGCTCTTGGGCGTGAGCACGAGCTCGGCGCCGAATGCCTTCATGGTCTGCGCGCGCTCCACGGAGAGGTCCTCCGGCATGATGAGCACCATGCGGTAGCCCTTGATGGCCGCGGCCATCGCGAGGGCGATGCCGGTGTTGCCGGAGGTGGCTTCGATCAGGGTGTCGCCGGGCTTGATTTCGCCGCGCTCTTCCGCGCGCCGGATCATCGAGAGAGCCGGCCTGTCTTTCACGGAGCCGGCGGGATTGTTGCCTTCGAGCTTGCCGAGAATCACGTTGCCGCGCCTGGCGTTTTCTGCGGCATTGATGCGTTGCAGTGCGACCAGAGGGGTCTTGCCGATGGCGTCTTCGATCGTCGGATAGTTCATGCCAGCCACTGTGCCATAATTTTGGGCTTCGTTCAGAACCCTGCCCGGGTGGTGAAATTGGTAGACGCAGGGGACTCAAAATCCCCCGCCGCAAGGCGTGCCGGTTCGATTCCGGCCCCGGGCACCACCCCCATTTCTTGGGGTTGTGGTTCATCCTCCCCATTTCCGTCTTTTCCAGCCCTGACAGCCACTTAGGTGGCCTTCGGGTTGTTCGTCGTTCCCGCCTTTCTCGTTCGTTTTCCCCGTTCCCGTGCCATGATTCCCCAGAAATCTACGCACCGTGGGGAATGACGAGGCATGGCATCCATCCAAAAACAGGGCAAAAAATGGCGTGCCCAGGTGGCCCGAAAAGGGGTCCGAAAGTCGGCTGTTTGGGACACCGAGCGCGAGGCTCGGCGGTGGGCCGATCAGGTTGAGAAAGAAATTGACGCCGGGCTGTTGCTGGGACGCACATTCGGGCAGGCGGTCGAGCACTACCTGAAGACCGTCAGCAAGGCGAAGGCTGACCCGGCTTGGGAAAAGCGGCGGTTCGATGCGTTCCTGTCGCACTTCGGCCCCGACACCCCGCTGGACAGCATCACGACAGAACGCCTAGGCCGCTGGCGAGACTGGCGCATGACGGGGGATGACGACCACCCGCCCGTTACCGGCGCGACCGTGCTGCGCGAGATCAACCTGCTGCGCAACCTGTTCTCCCTCGCCCGGGATGAGTGGAAGTGGATCGCATCGAGCCCGTTCACCGGCCTGCGCATGCCCGAAGACAACGACCCGCGGACTCAGGTATGGCGCTGGCAGCAGATCAAGCGCGTTCTCCGGGCCGGCCGGGACGGCAAGACGCTGGAGGTAATCAAGGCCTTTCGCATCGCCTTGCACACGAGCCTGCGCCTGAAAGAGGTGCTGGAGGGCCGCTACGACGCCAGGCGCCGCGTCATGGTCCTTGGCGGCACCGAAACCGGCACGAGAACCAAGGGCGCTGGCACCAAGGTGGTCGAGGTGCCAATCCCGCGCCGCGCCGCCAAGCTGCTGCCCGAGAAGTTCACCGTGGGCGCGAATGAGGCCAGCGCCCTGTTTTCCAGGCTGACCGAGCAGTTGCTGATTCGGGATCTGACGTTTCACGACACCCGGGCTACCGCGCTGACCTTGCTGGCTAGACGCATGGACGTGATGACCCTCGCCCGGATCAGCCGGCACAAGGATCTCAACCTGCTGCTGCGCACCTACTACCGCGAGTCGGTGGAGGACATATCCGCCCGGATCTGAAACACATTGGGCACTCCAAACACTGTATGCTCATACAGTGTTTTGCCATGTCATTCAGCTTCGAAAAGGCGGCAACTGGCTCCCCCGCTCCCAGGTCGCCGGCTCGGCCGGTGCGCGCGGCTGGCTGGACTTCAGGAAGGCGAATCCGGCCTACTACGGCCTGACCTGGGATGCCCGACTGCTGAGCCTCAAGACCCTGGACAAGGACTGCCTGGAACCGCTGCACTACGCGCGCATCCTGGCCATCAAGGACGGCGGCATCATGCTCACCGGGATGGAGATCACCTTCCGGGCCGTCAAGAGCAAGCCGACGCACACCCAACAGACCTGGTGGTGTGTCGTGCACGAGGAGGAAGGCTATGCTGCCCTCGAACGCCACAACCCGAAGTCATCCAGCGGGTTCGACGTCAACGACGACGACATGACCGACTGAGGAGCCATCATGTGCAGCAACTATGAAGCCGTGTCCCGTGCCGACCGCCTACTGTCCTTCTTCGGGGTGGTGAGGCAGGACCAGGAAGGGCCGATCCTGACGTGGCCGACCGGCATGGCGCCGTTCATCCGGCTGGCCGAAGACGGCTCGGGTAACCGCCGCGTCGACGACGGCGCCTTCGGCCTGCTGCCCGGCTTCGCCAAGGAACTCGCCTACGGGCGCAAGACGTACAACGCCAGAACGGAGACGGTGGCCAGCCTGCCGAGCTTCCGTAGCGCGTGGAAGAAGGGTCAGCGCTGCATCATCCCGGCCGAGGGCATCTTCGAGCCGAACTGGGAAACCGGGAAGGCCGTGCGCTGGCGCATCCAGCAGCCGGGCGAGGTGCCCATGGGCATCGCCGGCATCTACGAGCATTGGACTTCGCCCGAGGGCGAGAAGCTGTTCAGCTTCGCCATGCTGACCGTGAACGCTGACGGGCATCCGGTGATGCAGAGGTTCCACAAGCCAGGCGACGAGAAGCGCATGGTAGTCATTCTCGACCCAGCGCAATACGACCGCTGGTTGACGTGCCCTGTCGCCGAGGCGCCCTCTTTCTTCAAGCAGTGGATGGGGCATCTCGATGCTTTCCCGGCACCGCTGCCGCCGCGGGCGAAGAAGACAAAGCCGACCGCTGCGGAACCAGATGCTCCGCCGCCCGGCGACAACCTTTTCTAGCCCGCGACAATCAGGTGATGACCACCCTCTACCTGCAGATGACAGAGAAGCTGATCGCCCACTGGAAAGCGAACGGCAACATATACCCCTCGAAGTTCACGCTGTCGCCAGCACTGCGCGATGAGTACCGACGTTGCCTCAGCTGGATGACGAACAACCACGGCAAGACGGTCACCATGCCCGAGAAGCACATGGGCGTGCGCATCGAGGTCAACGAAGCGTCACCCGGCGTCATGGTAGCCGCTGACGGCACCGAGGTCGCGCTGCAGTAGGCAAATACCTTTGCAGTTGTCGCGTGACACAATTCCTCCTAAATGGAGGGGTATATGGGTGAACGGCAAAAAATCAGCGGAGTCGTGATTTCGTACAACCGAGCGGATGTCATCGAAGCCACGCTGCGGTCCCTGTGGTTCGTTGATGAACTCATCGTCGTGGACAAGTCGTCTACCGATGGAACGGCCGAACTGGCCAGCAAAATCGCCGACCGCGTGATCATAGAACCTTGGCGCCCCCTTGGCGAAGACTCGCGCCAGTCTGCTGTCAACGTCTGCACTCACGATTGGATCGCCTGCATGGACGATGACGAGTGCTTCAGTATTGAGGCTGGGCAGTACATCCAGAAGGAACTCGAAGCACCGACCGCTGGTATCTACATCTTCCCGCTTCGGCACTACATCCTGGGCACCCACGACGAGGAGGCCTACTACTGGCCTGATCGCAAGCCCAGGATGTTCCGACGTGATGCAGTCAGCTTTCGAAGCACTGTGCATAACGAGTGGAACTATCGAGTTGAGGACTGCACCTTCCCATCGGCTGAAGACGGCATTTGCATTCATCACCTGTCGCACAAGGATGCCGCGACCTGGATCGAGAAAACCAACAAGTACACGTCGCAGAACGACAGGCACCGCATGTTCGAGGATGACGCAGACTTGATCGCCTTCGCCCATCGCCAGATCGATCAACATTTCGCGCAATCCAAGACTCAGGACCGCACCGGATACGCTGCAGCCGTTTCGGTGCTACGCAGCCTTTATGACATCGTCGACCGCGTCAAAGGATGGGAGGAAGACCACGGTATCGATGGCGCGAAAGCCTTTCGCGAGTTCGCCACGCATCTGGAGTCTACGTATCCAGCAAGAGAAAGAAAGTCTCCCGTCGCGAGCACCCTTCGGGAACGCAAGCGATGGAACTTCTTGGGACGCTGATCAGACTGCAAATGCAGAAAATCCCCGCCCCGGCCGAAGCCAAGGCGGGGAGTGAATGGGTTGATGGCCTCATTCTGAGGGCGGTGATTGCCCTCGGGTGATATAGGAGTCAGCCCGGCATGAGTTGTAGGCGGCGCTCGTCTTTTCGATTTCGGTCAGGGCGTCTGCAAGGCGTCGAGCACCAGCTTCCGAAAGTACCCCACTGGCCGCGCCGGCGTCTTCTGCACCAGCGCTGGCGGGTCGGGCAGCTTCACTTGCGGCGCCTCCACCACTGCGCCCGGCATCGCGGGCGCAGTCGCGCACCCGGACAACCACAGGAGCGCTGCGCTGGCGCTGATCGTCCGCATTGATCTGGGTGACAGCTTTTTCATCGGTTTTCTCCTGCGCCGCGGCGCGTTTGTTGAGCTCGGCCTGCTTGGCGTCGCGTTCCTCGGTGCGCTGCTTGAGCAGCCGGGCCGCTGCGGTGTTCGTGGCAACGACTGCCGCGTTCTGAACCTGCAGCGCGAGCCCGGTGGTCTTGGCCAGGGCGCGGTAGTGCCACGTCGCCAGCCCAAGCACTGCCAACAAGACGATGCAGATGTAGAGCACGATCGATTTCAGGTTAGGCAGCAGCATCGGTTGTCTCCCAGTTGAGTTCACCGCCAGCCCGAAGTCCTGCGGGAGCGGCATCGCTCAGGATCCAGCACGGCATGTCGTCGATCCAGATGTGTGGCGTGATGCCACGCGCCTCCAGAAATGGCAACTTGGCATGGCGAGCCGTGAAAACGATACGGTCTACCTTTCCCAACAGTTGACGATGCACGTCTTCAGCCTCGAACTCGTCACGCATGGTCACCACGCAGACCTGGTGGCCGCGTGAGCGTGACGACGCAATGAATGAGAGCCACAGGTCTGGGTCGGCTGTAAAGGTGCCATCGAAGTCCAGGGCGATCAGCATGGAAGCCTCCAAGGGCAATGCGGTGCGGTATGTCCTTCCCCGCCGCAGAGGGCGCAATAGAGCTTCATGATTTCAACTCAGGCAGTTCGACCGTATGCCCAGCCAGAGCATGGGTGCAATCCCCAAGAAACTGGATCCGGCCGTCAGTGACAAACGAGTGGCAGATTTCAGGCGGGTCTCCTTCCTCCGGGATGTAGGAGGGATCCACGGCGCGCCCAGTGCGCACAAGCACCGAGGGCATCAGAGTTGGAGCGTCATGTGACCCATTCCAGCCCCAGCCTCCCGGGCCAGTGCTCACGGCATGCTTGCCATTGCAGCCAGGGCAGTGGAACCACGCATAGTGAGGATCGACGCCCGATGGATGAGCAAGCTTCGCCATCATTTCCCCTCTGCGAGCGTCAGGCACCAGTTGGCCTCGTACTGGCGCCTGTTCTGCAGGCCCTGCACATACACGCCGCCAGCGAAGCTCCACACCGGACGACCATCGGGACCGCGCGCGAGAGCCTTGCACGCCGCTTCGCGGTTGCCGGCGCGCATGAGCTGTGCCGCGCGCGAGCCGCACGCCGCCGACTTCCCGACGTTGATCGCGAAGAGCGTGAATGCGTCGAAGCTGTTCTGGTCGAGCTTGTCGGCCGGGATGCAGGCCAGTACGGCACGCCCGTACTCGGCCGCGGTCTGCGCGTCGATCGCGTCGCATTGCGCCTGCGTCAGCCGCTCGCCCACCGGCCGCGGTGGCTGCGTGCGCCCGCTGCAGTAGGTCGGCAGGCCGCCGGCCAGCCTGTCGGCGTAGACGGTGAGCTCCTGACTCTCCCACTGGTGCATGCCACCCAGCAGCACCGCACCGCCGAGTACCAGAGGCGCTGCGATCTTGGCGGCCAGCTGCGCACGCGTGCTCACGACAAGTCTCCTGGCTTGGTCAGCCCTTTGCGCTCGGCCCACTCCTTCAGGCGGCGTCCCCACTCGGACTCCTCCCGCCACCACTTGCGTAGCAGGTAGAGGATCTGGAGTACCACCAGAATCCCCGTCAGGAGGCCGGTCCAGCTGATGTTTGAGTACCAGGCGATGCCGCTGGCTGGCGCAGTGCGCACCGCAAGTTCCGTTGCGATGTCTTTCAGTTCTTGTTTCATGCCATCCTTCCAGGAAAAAGAAAACCCGCCGAAGCGGGTTCATAGTGGTTGGAGGAATGCAAGTTCAGACTGGCGCAACTGGCCAATCGATAGCCGTCGGGAAATTCGTCTGCTGTGGCACGTCGCGCAATGCTTGACGATAAGTAGTCCAGATCTCCGCAACGCCTTCCGGCACATCTGGCAGCTGCGTCCAGTCACAGGCTTTCAGCGATTCAGTACGGTCGGCGCGAGCGATGGCCGGCACATCGATGTTGCCGATGTCGAAGTACATCCCTTGGCGAACGATGCCGCCAACCTGGGCTATGTCGCTGCCCATGGCGATGGTGGTGAAGCCTGCCGGCATTTCAGGCCAAACTCCAGTGTCGGGGTCCATCTCAAAGTCGCGCAACTCAAGAATGATGCCAATGCGGTCCAGTTTTGCAATTCGCATGAAATGCTCCTTGTTGCTTAGAAGGTGTAGCTGTTAACTTGTGTGGTGATGCCTTGCCCGGTGCCACCACCGATGGTGAAGGTGTAGTAGATCTGCTGCGGCGTGATCAGTTGGATGTTGAAGAAAGGCGCGGCGATCTGGTTGATCGTTGTTGCAGCCCCACCCAGCGTGACGTTGAAGCTGCCGATACTCGGCGTCGCGTTGTCGGACGAGAGCGTCGAGCTCAGCAGCGTTCCCGCCGTAGTAGTGAAGGCAAGAGCGTTCGTCCCACCTATGAATTTGGCGTTCATTGGCACCGCAGAAGCAATGGAAAGTGCCGTGGCGCTCGCCTGAGTGGTCGTCGAAGAGAGTACGGTGACCGGCGAGAAAGTGAGTGTGCGATCCTGCTGGATGCCGGGCACAAGCAAGCTCGCAGCGGTCGTTCGCCACACACCAACAAGGGCTGATGCGGTGTAACCCGACGGCATGTTCGCGCCGCTGTAGACCTCCGTCTGCAACGTGGATGCGTTCTTCGCGAGCAGTGCGCTGACACCCGTTGTCGGGTTGTAGATCGCGTAGATCGCAACAAAGCCTGACGCCGGCGCCGACCCAGTGTCCATGCCACCAGCACCAGTCGTCGCCAGGTTGACGGTCTTGTTGAAACTAGGGAGGCAATACCGCACGCCACCAAGGACAGTTTCAACAACGACCTCATCGGCAGTGAACGTTGCTGTCGCGCTTGCAGAACTGATCGCGCATCGCATGTTGCGGACAGCGCCGACCGGGCCTGCAATTTGTGCCGCCGTAGTTCCAGCTGCCAGGATATTTGTCCCGTCGCTCCAGATTGCTTGCGAACTTGCTGATGCGATCACCACACCAGTCCCTGACGCCGTCTTTGTGGTGATCGAGAAATTCCCGGTCGTGTTATTCACCACTAGCCATTGCTCGCTGGCGAATGCCGGAAAAATAATCTGCACATTCCCCGTTAGAGTGCCCGCCAGAGTGATGACAGGACGGCCGTACTGCAGCGATGTGAGGGTCACATTGGTGTTCGTCAAGCCCGTGACCGCAGTGATCCCAGCTTGCCACTCTGGCACCCAGCCGGTCGGAGTTGCCCCCTCAGGATCGTTGCTGTTGTTGTCCGCTGTGTTGAACCAGTAGCCAGTTCCGTCTGTGCGCAGCAGAAGTGCTCCCTTGGGATAGCCCCCGATGCTCGTGGCATAGGCGGAATCAAACGGGAATGTGCCGCCCGCGGACTGCCACAGATTCACCCCAGTTGAGGCGAACAAGATGCCGTTGAAGTCCTGGCCATAGGGGTTGATGCCACCCGAAGCTGCAGGCTGCATCGTGATCGAAGGGAAACCCACGTCATATGACGCTTGACCAGGCTGGATAATGCCCGCCTGCGTCAGTGGGATCGTGTTCTTGGAGGTCGGGGGTGCCGATGCTGCAAAGATTGCTGCGATCTTCGCGGGGATGGAGCTTAGTTGCATGTGTGTCCCAGAAATGAAAAAGCTGCCCTAAGGCGGCTGGTGGCAGAGAACTGATAGACCTCAGGCGGTCGGAAGGAGGTTGCTCATGCTGTTGAACACCCCTTGACCGAAGGGCTGCCCACTGCCTCCGTTGAAAGCCAAGGTGTCTGCAGCGTTCACCTGCATAGCGAACCCTTGCACTCCAGCAGGACGAGGGAACACCCCCGAGTTCAAGACGATGGCCTGCTCGAATGGCTCAAGCGAAAACTCGAAGACATAGCGCAGCGTCATGCTTCCGGTATCGACCACATAGCAGCGTCCACGCCCTGAAAACAGGTTCTGCAACAACTGGTTGAAGCTTCTAGCGCTGCAGTCAGAGATATTGGCAAGCGCCTTGACCAGAATCAGCGTGCGGTATGCCGAATCGCTCAGGCTGTAGTTCTGCGTGGATGGGATGCCCCCATTGAATGGCGCTTGGTTGAAAGGGACGCCAGGTCCGTCGTGGAAACCGATCTGGTCCGGGCTCGCCGGGATCTTGAGCACTCGCCCAACCCCAACAATGCGCCCCCAAATGTCCAAACCAAACCCCTGTGCCGAGTCCACGTTCCAGCAGTAGTCGTAGAACGTCTGGATGTCAGCCTGAGGATCGATGTACGCATCCATGTTCTCGATGAGCCGAAGCAAGGTCGGGCTGTTGCCATACTGGCTGATGACCGTGCGAATGACGTTTTCCATATCAGACCAGCATCACTGAGATATTGGCGGATGTAACGGTCGGGAACTGGTCCACTCCCACCAGTTGAGAGGTCAGCGTCGGAGTCGAACTACCGAGCAGAATCGACAAGACCGAGACAGAGGGATCAATCAGCGAAACCGGGCCGTAGTAGCGGCTGGCCAAAAGCAGAGAGCCAATCCGCGCACGAGAACCGCCATCCACACCATTGAAGGCATTGATGATCGCGTTCTGAACCAGCGCCACGATGTTCGATGGCAGCAGCGGGCTATTGACGAGCTGCACGGCGAACTTGATCGGCAGCGACGGCGGGATCATGAACTTCACCGCGTAGGTCGGCAGCGGCTGGTTGTACCCGCTGTTGTCGGTGATGTTCACCACCGTGTTTCCGTTGTAGTCGCAGCCTACATCCTTCTTGAGCCAGATCGCCTGGGCGATGTCGGTTGCAGCACCACCAACGACAGCAACGTAGAGAGAATGCGGAACCAGTGGATAGTTCGTAGAGCCGACGTTGATCGTTGCGCTGGTCACGTTCTCACGCGCGCACACATCGATCACGTTGTCCACGTTGAAGACGTTGGCATAGATCGATGGCAGAGATCCCTTGGCGTTGAGGGCCACCGATTGCTGACGCCGATAGGCGAAATCCGCCCTACTTTCTACATCTGCGCCCGGAACACCGTCTCCCGGATTGTTGATGCGGTCCCATCCGGGAATCGACTGATAGATAGTTGTCAGGGTTCCAGCTGGACAGATGACGGGGCCGTTGACCGTGCAAGCGAAAGGCAGCGAGATCGTTCCGCCCACTGGGATCGTGCCTGCGGCGGTAGCCACGTAGATGTTGCCGGCCGAATCCTTCGCTTGGGCGCCCACTGGGATGATCACGCCTGCAGCGCCCATGCAGTCGCATTGCACCGCCGTGGGAATCGCCGGCTTGCGGTCGATGTAGTAGATGCGTGCGATGGCGTCCTGCCAGACCCCGCTGTTCTGGTCCGGGTCCATCTGGTTGCGCAGGAGTGCGATCTGGTCGTTCTTGTCGCCAATGATCGCGGTGGTGCTGGACGCAAGCTGTCCTTGGGGAGTCTCAAGTGCGGGGTTCAGGCCGCCACCAAAAGCAAGGTTCTGGTCGGCCTGCACACCAGCCAGGATTGCAGATTCAGCGGGCAGCACGATCCCTGCCGGCGTGAACTGCACGCCTGGCACATTGGTTGTTGCCATTCGGATTTCCTAGAACGTGACGCCGTGAGATGCGCCAGTGGTATCGATGAACTGAACTTGGCCCTCGATCACCCGATTTTCGAATCGGGTGATGACAACCTGCGCTGAGACGACACCCGGGACCGTCAGCGCGGCCTCGACGAGCCGAGCGCGCACCAGAGAAAGGGGCGGCTGATGGCCGAGGATCTGGCTGAAGTACGGAATACCCTTGGTCGTGTCATACCAGAGTTCTCCAGCGAAGAGCCGACAGGCGTTTGCGACATCCTGCGCGATGGAATAGGGGTTGGTGGCCGCAGCAATGTTCCCCGCAGCATCCATCACCAGATCCCAGGCAGTCCGGTCGAGCAGGATGGATTTCATGGTGTCGGTCCGCCCGTATTTGCACCCCCAGCAGTCACGCCTGTGTGGACGTGCGTATGGAGGGGCGTCGTTACAGCAATGACCTCGGTGTCGGACTTGATCTGATCGATCACATGAACCGGCCCCTGCATCGTGACACCCGCAGTTCCACCGCCCGTGGTTTGCGTCACATTGCCGTTCAACCCGATGACGGGGGCATTCGTGGTTGCGATGGGGGCGTTGTCTGTGATGGAGGCAGATGCGGTGGTCTGCACCGTGGTCGCGGTGCTGGTGATCGAGTTGCCAGCAATGATCTCAATGTCTGGAGCTGTGAGTTTGATCTTCGTAGGCGAGTGGACGTGGATGCCGCCACTGTTGAACTGAACGTACTGCTCTGGGGTGCCATTGAGCACGCCGCCAATGAACATGCCGTCCGCCATGTCGAAGCGGCGACCAGAGCCTGGGTTCGCCTGATCCTTGCTGTTGTTCACGGCTGAGATGTCGCGGTCTGCGAACACCACGATGCCGATGTCTCCCACTTCTGGATCGATGATCACAGCATTCTTGCCGCCCTGAAGTCGGAAGTACGGCAGGTTGTGCAGGATGTTGTGGGGCGTGGCCTTGCCCTCTCCGTTGAGCTGATTCACCAATGGCTGCACATCGACAAAGCCCACAGGCGATAGGCCGCCGCTGTTCGTGCAGGCGACGACGCGCGCTTCGGTCGCCGTGAACATCTGCGACATGAGCGCCATCACAATTGCCCGGACCGGATTGAAGTCCCCGAGCGAATCGGACAGTCTCTGCTGCCCGGCGTAGCCTTGGTCACTCATTGGCAAAGTCCCGGTTGCAATACATGTCTGTGAACCAAGCGCCGTTGGGCACTTCGCTTTCAAGTGTGTGGGCCAACCCAACGACCTTCCAGCGCCCCGCCGCGGGGGTAAGGTCTGTTTCGACGCTGATCGATGCCCCGAGGACCACATCAGGATTGAAGAGCGTGCGCACCATGATCCCTTGGCTGCTGAACGTGGGATAGCCCACCATTCCGCTGTCTTTGGCGACCCTGATGTCGCCGCCAAGTCGTCTTGCGCCGTTCCTCGGCCAGATTGCCAGGCTCCCACGGTCTAGCGAGTAGTCGATCCGCGCGGCATTGGCACACCGCTGAACCTGAGCCAGCGAGCATCCTGGGAAATACGGGTTCTGAAGGATTACGGAAACGCCGTTGTTCTCAAACGCAACGCCCATGTCACCAGCCAAGTCTTTCATGATGTCCGCCGCGTCAGCCGGTCCCTTGTAGCTCCTGGCATTCACAGGCTTTACCGCCTCAAACAGGCCCGTCTGCGAGGTCACATCAAAGGCCACCTCTGGTGCCGAGTTCATCTCCGCAAATGCTGTGAGGATGGTTCCCATGTGGACCACAGACATCGGGCCGCCCTCATCGCCTGCGGCGATGAGCACTTGTGTCTTCCGAATCTCCTGCTGAACCGTTCCAATGCAGGTCAGCTGGTTCATCCGGTCCAGCGGCATGCCGAAGATCCGCATGTGGGACGCTGGTTGCGATTCACCGCCCATCAGCGCCAGACTTAGCGATACTCTGTGACCGGAAAGCGTTACATCCGGCCCCTTCTGCTCGCCAAATGCACCCTCTCCGAGATTGATCGTCACATCAATCTTTCGCTTCACGAATGGAGTCATCAATGCACCCAGGAAAAGTTGCTGCCGCCCTCTTGCTCGTGGCTCTGAACGCTTGGGCTCAGTCGAGCGGGTCAAGCATCGCCAGTGTGGGCAACGAGCGAATCAAAGAGCTACAACTGGCACTCAACAATGGCCAGTCCCCTCAGATGACTGAGGTCGAAAGGCGAGCAGTCGTGGAGAAGCAGAAGTACTGCCGCGACTTCGCTTTCTTCCTGTCCCAGGCTGTCGGTTCAAGGAACCAGAACACGCCGCCAGAGGTGACATTCAAGAAAATGAAGCGTCTGTTCCCCAACAACGAACGAAACTTCCTCACAGATAAGCGGATGAAGGAGCTGATCAATGGCGTCTACTTCGATCCGAATTTCGCATTGGAGCCCATTGCAACCAACGAACTTGCCGTTTCCTCTAGGTGCATGTTCGACTTTCAGTCGCAGTTCCAGCCTCTAAAGTAGGTCGGCCGGCTCCAGATACACCAGCACAAAGCGACTGCCGAGTTGCGAGTATTCGGGATCAGTACGCCCCAGCATGTCGGCAAAGGCGAGCTCCCCACTAAACCCGTGGTAGACCTGCCGTACCAGCCTGGTGCGATCCCGACAGATCACAGAGGTGACCACTGGGTTGTTGTTGATCGACAGGTCAAAGAACAGCCCTGTCGTCTTCTGGTAGATCGCAACTTGGCACTGCTGCTGGTTCAGCAGCACGTTCAAGGTCTGAGACGGGACCGCCTGCAAAGGGATGGTCTTCATTGCGTCACCATGATCCTGTCACGCCACCCGTCTGAAGCGGCGGCAGATCGACCGCAGTAACGGTCGATTGGGTCACCGGGGTGGCCTGAACCTGACCGTCACTCACGGCATCCGCCGCGGCCGGCTCCTGCGGCTCGTCGATCTGCGAAAAGTCAGCCGTAGCCGTGATGCGCACCTCGATGAAGTCGAGCTCCACCGTCAGCATGCTCACACCGTTCTTGTCGGTGCGGCGATAGTCGTAGCTTTGGAGAGTGGCGCGTGGATAGGTCACCTCCGGCGTTACCACTGAGAAGAGATCAATACTGTTCAGCATCCCGTCACAGGTCGCCAGGAAGGATGTCCGCGCAGTCTCATCAGAGCCGACAGCCATCCGAATCCGGCAGTCGTAGGGGGTGCCTACCTTGTTGTAGCTGGCAAAGGCGCCCTGCTCCTGCGGATAGGTCGATACCCGTGTGTCTTGGTGGAAGTCGATTCCTAGGAACGAATCCGGATTCAGAACCTTCGCGCCGTTCTGGTCGAAGATGCCCCAGACCGGGCGCGGCAATGCCGCATCAGAGACCGATCCAGCCATTGGGCTCAGCACAGCATTCACGATGGGCTCGGCGATATTGCGCAAGAGCGCAGGAACACCGGCCACATCGGGAACGTCGGGAAACTCGATCAGAGGCATCAGGACAGTCCAGTGTTGGCCTGAGCCGCGAATGTCCGCTTGCTCAGGGCCTGCTCCATCCCGCCAGCGACTCCCTCGGCATCCTTTGCCTGGGTCGTCACGGTGATGGGGCCGTTGAAGTTCGTCTCAACAGTCGTTGTGCTGCCACTGCCCCGGGTGTTTGCGCGAGGAGCCGCAGCCTGGGACACCTGAGCCGCGCCGGTCGCCCCGGCAGCGCCACCCAGTCCTGCCATCTGAGACGCGCGGGCCATCTTGCTCACGTAGGCCGGATCCTCGGCATAACCACCCTTCTTCAGAGCTTGGGCGAATGCTTCAGCAGAGGTTGCCCCCACCGCTCCAGGGTACTTGCGCTTGATCAGGGAGATGTAGTCGTCGGCAAAGGCATCAGCCGAGGCATATGCGCGGTACTTGTCCACGCTCCCGGTCATGTTGTCCTTGGCGGAAACTCCAGAGCCGGAGAAGTCCTTGATGTTCCCCAGGTTGTTCGTACCTGGAATGATCGACTTCCCCCATCCAGTTTCCAGACCCCACTGGCCGAGGATCGCGCGCGAATCCACGCCAAGCGCGGCGCCGGCTTTCGCTGCAGCAGCGCCGTACTTGGCCGCGAATGCTGCTGGTCCTGCTCCAGTCGTGGCTGCCGCAGTTGATGGGCTTGGTGCTGCGTTCGGCGCGCCAGAGGCAAGTCCTGCGCGGGCTTGCGAATCAGCCGAGAGCGTCACACCCTCCCGCTCGAAGAGTCCGAAGGTTGCATTCCTGAAGATCCTGAGGCCGGCGTCCCCGATGGCCTTCTGGATGGACCGTCCCGCATCAGACTTCCCCAGTTGGTCATTCAGCTTCGACCCAAGCCAGTAGCCACCGCCGAGAGCGGCGGCTGATGCTCCCAGTTTGCCCAGCACGGCCAGGGCGCTCGTTCCGGCCGTTCCGCCGATCACGCCAAGGGCGTTGCCAACACTCAGGAGGGAAGCAGCCAGCGCGGCGAATGGCGCCACAGCCGAGAGCACATTGAGCGCCAGCAGCGCGATCAGTACGTTTTTCCAGCCGCCGACGGACTCGGCAGCCTTGTCGGCCAACTTCACGAATCCTTCAATAGCGGCAACGGCCTTGATTGCCCATGCCTCGATCTTGTCTTGGTTCTGGTCCAGCCATGTCGCGAATCGTTCAAGGTAGGGCAAGAGCTTCGAAACAATCGTGACACCGACTGCTTGCAGCTTGCCCTGAACCAGATCCCACTTTTGCCGGAACGCTTCTGCAGGAGCTGACGCACGCGCCTGAGCTTCGGCCAGCTTCTCAACTGAGTCACGGACCTTGTCCACCTGCGCTGCACCCTGCTTCAGCAGGTTGAACGTATCCTCGCTAATGCCCATCTCGGCGGCTTTCGTCCGCCCGATGCCTACACCCCACTTTGAGGTGATAGTTTGGACTGCATTCGCGCGCGCGCGAAGCAACGTTTCCGCGTTCTTAAAGTCCGAATCCTTCGCAAGACCGGTAGACCAGAAGCCAGCGTTCGCCGAATTCGAGATGCCCAGCCGGTAATCAGAGACGGCCTTCTGTGCCTCTTGAAGCTGTGCCGTCATCCCTTCGACCGAGCCGCCAGCGTTCTTGTTCGCCAGTTGCCACTGGGCCAGCGACTTCGCCGACATGTCCAGGTTCTGCGACATCCGACCAAGGCTTGCGGTCGAGGAGATGGTGTTCTCCACGAACTGCTTGATGCCTATGCCGGCTGTAAAGACGGCCAGCAGCCCGAGCACTTCGTTGCGAAGCTTGGACATGGAGGAAGCGGCGTTCTTGCCCCAAGCCTCCATGTCCTTGTTTGCCTTGTTCGCCTTGCCAGAAGTCTTGTCCAGCGCCTCGTCGGTCTCCTTGGAGCCCTTCTTGAACTTGGCCGCATCGAGACCGAGGGTGACCACTAAAGCATCGATCACAGTGGCCATGTCATTCCTTCGAGTTGCGCAGGTTGGAGTTGTGGTTGTCTACAGCGATGATTTCCAACAGGTTGTAGAGGTCTTCTGCCCCTAGAACAGTTTGGAGCTCCGCCAAAGTGGCATGTCGGCTGGAAACCACGCGCCCTATTGCGCAAGGGATGTTCGCGTAGTCAATCAGGCGCGTTTCGGTGCCGCCGAGGCTTGGCCCGAAGTCGATGAGCTGGCGGCGGAAGAAAAATCCACATGCAACCCCCAGACTGCCTTGCGTAGGGTCAGACGGGTTGCCACTTCCTCGATGTCATCCTCGACGAGCTCGCGCACGATAGTCGCGTCTTTCGGGTTCGGCTGGATGCGCACGCAGTCGAACATCTCGTCCAGCAGCGGCTTCACAGCGTCGAAATGAACCTTGGTCAGCGCGCCGATGCCCAGTGCGGCGATTCCGGCCAAACCAGCTTCTGCCAGGTTGTCCGGGATCTCCACGCCAGCATTGAGCATCGCGAACAACGCGCGGCCGGCCCACTCTTCGGACTGGGCCGCCGGCATCTCGGTGATGACGAAGACCTTGCCCTTGTCGCGCCCCTCTGCGTCTATCGTGACCTTCGCCGTCTTGCGGGCCATTAGTACGGCTCCCCAACGATCATGTTCCAGGTAATACCGTATTGCACAGCTTGCAACACCTTCTTGACATCAGGCAAAGGCTTACCACTTGAGAGAACTCCGTTCTGGAGTGTGAACTTCATTCGAATCGAGGGAAGCCAGATGGTGCCGTCCAAGCGGAAGACTTCTCGGGTCGTCTGCATTGCCGACACCAAGGTGTTGAAGACGACCAGCGAAGGCGAAGTCGGCATGATCGTGACTGGCATCCGAATCGGATTGAAGACGAAGCCAGAGGACATGTACCCGTCAACTCCCATGACCACTTCGGCCAAGTCGAGTGCGTCCGTGCTGAAAGCGTCATCTGCCGCAAAACCTTGAATGGGCTGCGGCGACGGGTAAAGGTCAGCCACGGCCAGGGTGAAAGTGCTGTTCGCAGCGGTAATGGTTGCCATGGTCGTCGGTCCTTACTGGATGGAGATGGAGGCAAGCGTCAGCTGCTGGATGCTGCCGCCGTCCGCGTAGTAGAGAGTCATGCTCGGGCTGGCACGCTCCACCCGTATCGCCGCGGTTGCGGGAACGATCTGCAGCACATAGCCCTTGGCGAAGATCGCCGGACTTGCGTCGAAGCCGAGCGCGTTCTGGATCTGCGCCTTCTGCGATTCAGACAGCGCCACCCCGGTGCGAATAGCGCCAAAGTTGACACCAGCATTGATGGGGTCCAAGCAGGCGGCGTTGACCAGCGAGTAGCCTTGGGTGTTGTACGGGATTGAGCCGACGCTCAGCAGCAGCCGAATCATTGCGAGTTGCAGATTGGCATTCAGCCAGATCTGGTTGAAGAATGTGTCAGCCCAGGTCCAGGTGCCCGAAATCGCGCCTGCGTACATGAAGACGAAGTTGTCCTTCGCAGTAGCGTAGGCACCGTAGAAGTTGTAGCCGTTTGCCTTCAGTGCAACTGCATCCGAAGCATTGGTGACATAGGCAATCAGGCCGCCCTGTGCCTTGAATGCCAGCGTCGAACGGCCATTCAGACGGTCGAAGTCCAACGACGCGGCCCATGCCATGGCGAAGGCTGCATGGGTCTGGTCGCCATAGACCGGAACTGAGCTTTCGACCTGGTTGGCCTGCAGGTAGTAGCCCCAGGTGGTGGTGTTGCCCTGCACCTTGGCGTTGACATCGGTGTCCCAGCCTACGTAGGCAAAGCGCGGCCCCTTGGAGTTCGCCCAGATGCTGAAGGCCGTCTTGTCGGCCGTCACCGGCTCCCAGGTAGTGGTGAAGGATGCCCAGTTGATGGTCGCGGCCACAACCGCTTCCATGTTGGTCGCCGGCACACCGGCCACGGCGCCCTGCGAAAGGACAGCACCCGTCTGCGTAGTGAGCGCCAGGCCAGCCGCAATGGTGCCAGTGGCGATGGCCATGGTTGAAGTCACGCCCGTGGTGCTGGAAGTCACAACGAAGGCGGAACGCATCGAGTCGTAGGTGACCGTAAAGCCGGGCGTCGTGAAGGCCGCCTGGATGATCGTGGCAGCGTTCGAGAAGCTGGTCGCAGCCGAAAGCGAGATCGAAGCGGCCGTCTTGCTCACGCCATCAGCAACGATGGTCAGCGAGCCCGTCAGCGCCTTCAGCTGCGTGAGCGTCATGCTTGCGAGCGAGCCGCCGCGCAGGTACGCCGCCACGCTCGCGACGGGGTACTGCACGAAGTACAGCAGGCCCGGGGTCTTGGTGCCGTTGGTCACGCCGGCAAAGTAGATGTCGGCCATCTGCTTTTCGACAGACTGGTTGCCAAAATAGGCGCCCACGTCGGCAGCAAGAGCGAACGGAACCACAGCCCCAATAGGCGGATATGTGCTGTTGGTCAGAATCAGACCGTTCAGGTCCACGGCGCTCCCGGCCGCAGCCAGAACGCCTGGGTTCACCTTCACGATTTGGTCGGCAGGAATAGTCATGGAGACTCCAAAAGAAAAAGCCCGCACAAGGCGGGCTGCTTACCGAAATTGAGGCGCCACTCAGGGCGGGAAATGGGTATCGATTTCGACAACGCCAACATTGGCTTGGTCGAAGAACTGCATCGGCGTCGAGACGACGGGGTTGATCTGCAGTAGTGCAGTGATGGTCCAGCGCTGCTCGTACTGCTCTTCACCGTTCACAAGGGGAACCATCTTCGGATCGTCTGCGTGCAGAGGCTGTGCAGCGGGTGCTAGTGCGTCACAGCCGTAGTCATCGCGCAGCATCGTGGACAGGATCGAGGCCCAGTCGCCCGAGTTCGGCCCGTAGCAATCCAGCTGCACTGTCACCTGGGTGGCCTGGGTGGTGTCCTTCGTGCCGGTGGTTGGCGTTGGGTCCGAGTAGCTGGAGACGTTCGTCGCCAGCCGGTTCTGAAACAGCTCGGTCATCGCGACGAACCCGCCTAGAGGCATGGGAACGCCATTGCCAATTCCCTGCACCACATGATCCATGTCCAGGCCGAGCACATCCATGATGAATGCCTGAAGCACGACGAACATGTCAGCCTGTGCGGGAGTAATGGTCGCGGTCATGGCGTGATCGTCCCCGTCTGCAGGTTGACGATAACGCTGCACCAGTCGGGCCAAGTCTCCTTGATGCTCACTACTCGCCAATCCTGCGTGAGCGCCCCCGGGATCTGCGGAAACTTCATGATGTCGCCGCCTTTCTGGTCAGCTCGCACCACGCCGGCCCAGTTGCCTAGCAGGTAGACGGTACGCAGAACGCCCTGAATGTTCAGGAAATCTGTGTGCTGCAGGTCCTTGGCACTGACGCCCTGGACCTGGATCTTTCCAGAGAAGCTCAAGAACTTCGGAACCTGCTTGCCGCCTGGAGCTGTGACATAGCCGTCGCTGCGAAGTAGCGTGGCTTGAATGTCCGGATTGACCGTAGTGATCGCGCTGCGAACGATGCTGTGCAAATTCATTCGCCGCCCTCCAGGTCATAGGCAACACTGCGCTGCATGTCGCCGGTCCAGATCAGGGGCTTCTCGGGCGCGCCATAGTTGGTCTTCCCTGCATCCACACGGGCAGCAGCCTCACCGACGACCTTCCCCGTCACCTGAAGTGACGGATCGTTGTAGCGCATGCCTCGCAGCATGATCGTGATCGGGCTGAGCTTCGGTGAACTGGTCTCGACGATGGACTGAACGAGTTGATCCTTGATCCCCTCACCCATACGATTCATCGTCTTGTCGAAGTCGTAGTCGGTAGCCTTGAGGTTGGCCGCAACGGCGTTCCCCCACTTCATCTTCTTCTTGGCGAGCATGCCCCGAAAGTAGGGCCTGGGAGGCGCCGTCTTGGTGCCATACTCGTTCCAGTAGGCAACCTGAGCAACGTTGGTCCCATCCGGGTATTTCGCGGTTTCGAGGAACCCGACCCGCAACAGCTTCCCTTTGGAAAGCTGCTCAGCCATGGCCTTCAGCTTCTCCTGAAGATGATTCCCGCCTTTCAGGGAAGTCATCAGTAGCACCTCGGTTGATACCGCACGTACTGCATGGTCCGATAGCGCCCCGTCGCCGCCCAGTACTGGGCGCCATAGGGCGTCTGCAGATACCAGGCCATCGTCCCGTTGTTCGCAACGACGTACTCTGTGGAGGCAGTCACGCTGCCTTCAGTGGCCGAGCTGAGCCGCCCAACCATGCCAGAAGCGCCGGCACCGTTCACACCAGATCCGTTCAGGGCCGCGATGTGGGCGGTCAACATGTTCAAAAGCAAGGCGCGCTGGTTGACATCGCTGATGCGGCTGCAATCGGTGTTGTCCAGGTAGAGCGTCGCCTCCGCAAAGTACAGGCCAAGGACCTGATCGGTCACCGCGCTGAACTCGGGATACCGCAGCTTGAACGCTGCAGGATCGAAGACGACGACTGCCATGGAATCAGTCCTTGCTCAAGTCCGTCACGTCCTTGGGCTTGGCCTTCGGTTCGAGCGGCTCCAAGCCGGTCTTCTCGTCCTGGCGATCTTTGGCTTCGGCCGTCGTGCTCTGGGCCTTCTCGTGTGCAAACACGAAGCCATTGCGCACGAAGTCAAGGTTCTTGTTCGAAGCCATCCAGGCGTCGAAGAACTCCTTGTCCACGTTCTCGGTGATGCCGTGACCGCCGACGATGGTGGCCGAGTTCGCGCCACGCAGAACGACACGCTTGTCGTCCTTTTCCAGGATGATGCCGTTCGGGAGCTTGCAGCCCACAACCACTGTTGCCATGTTTCGAATCTCCAATGAGAAAAGCCCGCACGCGGCGGGCTCTGTGAATGGGGGAGCCCGCTGTCTAGGCGGGCAGTCGGCTTAGGCGCCGAGGAGCGATGCAACCAGCACCGGACGGAAGATGACCGTTCCCCAGGTGCCCTGCGACTTCTTCTGCAGGAAGCTGGAGGTGGCGCGCACGATGGCATGTGCGCGCATCTTCTCGGTGAACGCCGTCGTCATGGTCTCCTGGCCTTCGACGTTCTCCGCGATCAGCTGCACGAGTTGGCCGGCCTGGGTCGAATACTCGGGCGCGGTCTCAAAGCGGATGTTCGGGAAGTTCTTCTTGACCTGGTCGTAGACGTTCACGTTGTACTGGTTGGTCTTGTTCAGAGCAACCGACAGCGTCGGAGACATCGCGAGGCACATCTTGGTGTCCGTGTCGATGGTGCCGTTGGCCTGGGTCTGGAGCTGGACGAACAGGCGGCGGATGTCCTCGTAGACGACATCGGCCGTGGTGCCAGCCAGATTCCACTGGGCGGTGGGCGCAATCGAAGCCGGAAGGCTCGGATCGTTCAGGAGGCCGTAGTTCTTCAGGCCAGAGACGCCGAAGAAGTACGTCTGGTTCTGGTACTTGTTGAGCACCAGCACCGAGGCGATGTTCAGGCGCGAGGCCCAGTCGATCTTCGCCAGACCGGCACGCTCCAGCTCCCGCTCGCCCCACTGGGTGATGGTCTGGTAGTGGTAGCTCTGGCGTTGGTTGAAGTTGGCGTTGGCGCCAACCGAGCCGTTCTGGTTGTAGTCGCCGTAGCTGGAGACCTCACCAGTCGATTCGATGGCCGGGAAAGTGGCCGTGTCGGTCACCCAGTCGCCCTTCTTGGCCTCGCCAGCGATCACAGCGGCCTTCATGGGTGCGACGAGTACTTCGACGATCTTGGGATCGACGTAGTTGGAGAGGAAAGCCGGGATGCCAGCGTTCGACACCGTGACCAGACCGGGCTGGGCATCCATCGCCAGATCGAGGTTGTGAGTCACACCCTCGGGCAGGAAGTCCATGGAGCCGGGGAAGAGAATGCCGGCGTCTTCGGCGAGGCGTTGGAATGCAGGGTTGTTCATGGTTTAGCCCCAGGTGGAGATTTTTGCGAGCTCACCAGCTGCCGCGGCCGACTGGACCACGAAGTTGGTTTCCTTGGCGGTCTGGGCCGTGATCGTCACGCCCGTGGCCGTAGCCGTGGTGGCGAGGCTCAGGGTGTACGTGCCGGCGCCACCAGTGCCAGTGCCCAGAGCAGAGATCACAGTGCCCGCTTGAATGCCAGCGCCCGAGATCGGTTGGCCCACCACGATGGGCGCGCCAGTGTTGGCAGTGACCGTCAGCGTGGTGTTGGTCGCGGTGTTGGCCACGATCAGCGCGTTGGTCGGCGGCGTGCCGGTAGCGGCAGCCGAGGCCGAGCCGTCAGCGTAGCTGGCGTAGACCTTTTGACCGATGGATGCGCCGCCCGCGAACTTGTCCCAGAAGTCACCCGCCTGGTGGAGGGTGATCGGGAAGCCTTGGGGCACGACCATGCTGGTTTCAGCCAGGAAGATCGTGATCAGGGCTTGCTGCTCACGGTGCACGAAGCCGATGCGGCCACCGCTGCCGTAGGCATTGCTGACCACGCCATTGGCATCTGCCCAGGCGAACTGGCCCACCGTGACGCCAGCAGCGCCGGAGACCAGCGCGCCAGGCCCGGCGAGGACGGTAGCGCGCGGATTGGCCGAGGCGAAATCGCCCTCTACGGCCGGCGCGGGCTGAAGGTTGACTTGAGTCTGAAAGGTCATGTCGTGCTCCTTAGATCACGCGGCCGAAACGGCTCAGGTTGGGGAACTGCTCGGCCACCTTCTTGGCGCTGGCAGAGTCCATGCCCAGCTGCGTCGATGCCTTGGGCTTGTCGGCCAGATGCATCTTCACGAGGGCGCGGTAGGCAGATGGGTGCACGTCCGCTACATCGACCTTGGCTTGGTCGAGCGCGAATTTGTAGACGGCTTCGGCGCTGTCCAGCGCGACCTCGCCAACCATCGGAGCGACTTCCTTGCGGGCCGTGTGCAGGGCCTCCATCTCGGCACGAACGCGCTTGGCGGTGGCGTCAGATGCGGCGGCAATCGCCTTGTCCATGGCGGCCTTGGTCACCTCGGGTGCCTTGGGGGTGTCTTCGGTCTTGGGCGGCTCGTCCTGTGCGACAGCCTTCTTGCGGCGCTTACCCGGGTTGTCCGGATCGTCCTCGTAGAGCTCGTCGTCGGTTTCGTCTTCGGCGAGTTCGCTGAGCTCACCGCCTGCGAGGGCATCGAGCACCTTGTCCAGATCCGCCAGATCAGCGTCCTGAGCGATCAGCCCAGACAACGCCTTACGCGCATCTGCTTTTGCGGCAATAAGCCGTTGCGTGGATTTCATCTTTGGGTCCTTGTTAAAGGGATTTCGGTCTGCTACGACCACGTCAGGGCCTGCTCGGCCCACATCAACAAGGGCAACGTGGTTGCCCACGATGTCCCTCATGATTCCGTCGTACCGCGTGCCTTCGTAGACACCCGGCGTCATGTCAGCGCGGTAGTGATACGCACTACTCAGTTCGGTCTGGTCCTTGGTTTCCACGCCAGCAATTCCGATGGCATCCCAGATTGCTAGGGACACATCTAGGTAGGGCGAGGCGAACACCGGGTCGCTGCCTGTCGTTCCCACCACTAGATCGCGGCGCGGTTCGTGGGCATTGACTGGAACGTGTTGGATCAGCACTGGCAGACGTGCGAAGGTCGGCGCGCCCTTTTCGAGTTCCTGAGGGTCGCGCAGAAGCATGTAGACCCTGCCTGAGTCCAGACCCAGCTTTCCTTCGGGGTCAGGGATTTCTTTGCCAAGATATGGGCAGACCATCGCCTTCGAGATGTGCGTCATCTCGACATGCATGCGCCCGTCCTTGTCGAAAGATCGGGCCGAGCGGTCAAAAGCGAGTTCAGGCATCTCAATCGTCCTCAAATCCAGGGATCACCGCCCTGCTCGTACACCGGCAATTGATCGCCTGCCCGGGAAGCACCCATTCGCCATCCAGATACATGCCCTTGGTAAGGTCGAATGTCTTGCCGCTGGCTGCCACATGGGAGGGTCTGGGCTCCCGCCCTCCTCCGCTGTGCTGCCAGATGGCCGTTTCGATGCCCAATTCCTTGCGGCGCACGTTCTCGATGACCGCCTTGGCCTTGTTCGACTGGTCGCGCGCGATGATCGTGGCGCGCCGATTGGTGACGCCGTAGTTCTGGTGCAGCTTGTTGGTGAGCGCCTGGAGGTCGTAGCCTTGGCTCACCGCTCGGAAGACATCGCCTTCAACGCTCTTCAGGTACTCGGCGGGGATCGATCGGATGAGCCCGACGTTTTCCCGGAGGACGGCTTGATAGCCTTCCTTGGCCGCCTGGGTCATCCGGAACCGGACCGTGAACCCCGCCTCTTTGAGCGAGGCCATCATTGCCGCGTCTGTCGTTGCCGTGGCACCGTCTACGAAGACCTTGGCCAGCTTCTCCGATACGTCGTCAAATCGCTTCTGCCAGTGCTTGCCCAGACGGTCCATCGTGCGACGCAGGTCAACCAGCGGCTCTCGCCTTCTCAGCCTGTCCTGCGCCAGGATCGGGTCATCCTTCTTCCAGGCCGCTCGCGTCCAGTAGATGACCGAGTTGGACATCTCCGCGATGAGGGCCTGAAGCTCCTTGCGGTACTTCGCCTCGATTCCGGCGTTGGCATGGATGGCCTTGAGCTTGATGTCCTTCCCTGTCGGAGAGACCAACTTACGGCTCATCGCCCAACTCCTCGCCTGGAGGCTTCTGGTCAGGGTCTGATGGCGGCTCCGGCACATCCGACGCATCCAGAGACGTATAGCCACTGGTCGGATCGGAAGCGAGTCGGATTCGTTCTTCTTCAGGGCTGACCACGCCAGCGGCGATGTACGCCACACCAGCATCAGCATCGGATTTGCGTACACGGGCCAGGGCCTCGCCGTCCAGCTCCACCAGCGGCACGTACTCGAAGCCAATCGAATCGTCGATCTCGCCGAACAGGTCCAACTGGCAGATGCGGAGCACCTTGTCCAGCGGCTGCGTGAAGATGTTCTCCTGCTGCGCCCGGATGTAGTCGTAATAGACGGCGATTTCGCCTTCAGACGAGGAATTCAGGCCCGTAGGCGTGATGCCCAACAGCTTCACCAGCGGCGTGTGGCTCGGAGCCGCCATGTGCTCCTGACTCTGTGCCTGCAGCTTGTCCAGGCTCGAAAGCGGCGTGTTGAACTGGAAGAACTCTTCCGTGTCTTTGTCCAGCAGCATCAGCCCTCGGCTGTCGCGCACCTGGTTGAACAGTTGCGCCCGCTTGAAGATGTCGTCGCCACTACCGCCAGCAAGGGTGTCGCCCATGTTGGTAGCGACGCCACTGATGGAAAACGAGTGCAGCAGGTCGGACACCGAATCCCGCGTCCGGAGCCACGCATTCACATAGGGCTCCATCAGCTGCGACATCGACATGCCGCCGAAGTTGTAGGCCGGCTTCAGCATGTCCGGCACTTCCCGGCTGATGAACGACAGCAGGCGGCTGGAGTGGGTCTGCTTGCCCAGAATGAACCAGCTCGTCGGCTTGAAGAAGTCCGGCGCTATCGGGTTGTCCGAGTTGTAGGCGTAGGGAGTCGTCCACAGCGCCTCGATGTTCTTGAAACCGAGGATCGAGCCCTTTTGGATCGTCGCCTTGTCGATCACCAGCGGCAGCTTGCGCGACTCGTCATCCACGCCCTTGACGTTGATGTAGATCTGCGCGCGGCCAAAGAAGCCATCCTGCTCAGCAGCCACCCGGAACAGGTCACGGATGTTGTGCCGCTTGAACCAGCCCTCAATCTCTTCGATCTTGGCCGAGTTGTCGCCGTCGCCCTGCGAAGTGATCTTGATCCACCTCCGGGTCATCTCGGTGGCGGTTGTCTCGGACGGACTGCGGTACTCGCTGCGCTGCGTCAGTTCCGACAGGTACGGATAGCCTGGGAAGCCTTGGCCGCACAGAGCGCTCTGATTTGCGTAGTCGTAGAGACGCGAACATCCAGCCGAATCCAGAGCCATGTAGCCTGGGTCAGTCTTCGCACCCTCTGGCACCACGCCCGGCATGAGCTTCGGCGCCTCGATCTTGCGCTTGACTGGTTCAGGCTCGGTGGTGGCGAACTTCACCAGCGCGGCATAGCTGATCGCCAGCTTCTGCGCGGGCGTAGGCGTCTCCGCGACAGAACGCGGGCGTTGACGGGTCGTTCGCTTCATGCGCGGCCCAGCAGGTCGTCGTTGATCTTCATACGTGTCTTTCCGATCAACTCAGCGAATGCTCGCGAGAGCGCATCGACCTGGTCGTCATACGCACCATTTGGGAAACTGCGCAGTTCGTCGATGAAGGGCTTGTTCCAATCCCCTCGAAGCACCGACACATTGCCGACGTTCACTTGTGCAGCGACAGGCTCTGCGCGCGTAATCTTGTCGCCCGATTCCGGCGAACTCACCACCGAGGCGCCGGCCATCGCACGGGTCAGATAGAGAACCTGCGTCTTGCCGGCCTGCCCAGGGTCTTGAGGAATGCTCTGTTTGGTTGAGCGCCCATCCATTGCGGCAGTGTTGACCATGGCTGCATCGCGCTCATCCGGCCCGACGCGCATGCGTCGCACGTCGGAAACGATGAATCGCCCGTCGTCGGTGCGGCCCAGTCGCAGGCCTGCTGTCCAGTCACCATCAGTCGTACTCGCCAAGTCCCAGCCGCGCACCCACTTGACGTACCCAGCGGGCAGCGCGTCAAGAACCTTGATCTGGTCGGGCTTGAACAGGTCTCCATCAAGCGGCGAGGGACGCTGCTGATAGAGCGCCGACCACGTCCGCGCGTTCTGCTCAAACTGAGCCCAGTGCTTGTGGTCGAACCATTCAGGCCAGAGGTACTCGCCGCGGGAACGTCCCAGCGGGTCACTGTCGACCTCGCAGCGCGCCTGAAGGCACAGAACCTCCCAGTAATTTCCATCCTTGCAAAGGATCTTTCCGCTCTCGCCGTTCCAGCCTTCAGGCAGGATGCGGCCAGCCAAATCATCCTCATGCCAACGAGTTTGGATCAGCACAATCCAGCCACCCGGAATCAACCGAGTCTTCAGGTCGTCCTCGTAGGCGTCCCACGTCTTCTGGCGCACCGTCTCGGAGTTCGCCTGCTCGCGGCCCTTAATCGGGTCGTCGATGATGATTCCGTTGGCACGGTTGCCAGTGACGCCCCCCAAGATGCCGCAAGCCATGTACTCGCTGCCATTAGTCAGCGAAAACTCTTGCGCGGCCTGTGACTCAACGGTCAGGCCGCATTTGAAGATGCCGTTGTAGCGCGGCTGCTTGACGATGGAGCGAGTGCGCCGGCCCATCTTGCGTGCCAGGTCGTCGCCATAGCTCGCCAGGATCAGCTTCCGCTTACCGACTTCACCCAGATATTTCGACGGGAACACCACCGAGGCATAGGTGCTCTTTGCACTGCCAGGCGGCATGAACACCATCATCCGGCCGTGAGGCGTCTTACTTACCTCGTCCAGCTTCTGTAGGAGCAGCCGGTGGTGATGAGCAAGCGCAACTTCGACGGGCTGGAAAATTTCAGTGTCTGGGTCATCCTCGCTTACGGGCCGCCCTGGAACATCAATCGCGCTGACGTAGCGCTGAATGTCAGATCGGGCCTTACGCCTGATCAGCAGCTCCCTCGCCGCCTCCTGCTGCGATGGCTGCGAGTTCGTCATCCGTCAGTTCCTGTGCGCTGCGACGAAGGGTCAGGCCGCCTGAGTGCTCCACCTTGTCCTTCAGCATGCCGAGATGGCGCATGGCAAGCGAGAGGGCTGCCACCTTGTCGGGAATCTTCACTTTCTTGACGAACTCGGGTTGATGTCGAAGTCCAGCAGGCCCACCAACCTCGGCGTTCCCTTTGGTCTCGACCACATCCACCCCAGCCAGCACAGCTGCGGCGTCGTCGTCCAGTTCGTGCATGTCCTTCAGCGAGCCATCCTCACGGTATAGCTTGCGCAGATCGAAGAAGGCAATACGCGCCAACTCCTTGAGGACACGGTCCTGCGTGATCTCCGTTCGTTTCTCACGAACGACCATCTTCTGTGCGATTGCTTCCGAAACCTTACGGTTTGCGATCAATTCCGATGCGGTAACTTCCGCTCGCCTTACGGTGTAGCCGGCGCGAATCGCTGCTTGCTTGCCGTTCAGGTCGATCAGGTACTCGTTCACGAATCGCTGTTGCTTCTTCGTGAGTGTCATAGGGTTCTTTCGATGGGGCACAGCACAGCCGAGGGCTGGGCGGGAGGAAGACGCTCAGGTGGTCTCCCACGGCTGGCTGGCAGGCGGCGTCTTGCCCGACGACTGCACGGGCCGGCTTGGCCTTCACGAGCGGACGAGGAAGTCCGCCATGTCAGTGGGTTGCCGGGTTTGAAAACGAGGAAAAACTTCCTTGATTCTGGAAAATAAAAGCAAGAACTTTCTACTCACAAGACACTACTAACCAGTTCCTTTAACCACAGGAGGCAGCAATGGCAAATCTCTTCATCGCTTATGACTTAATGGCACCTGGCCAAAACTACGATGTAGTTCGGGACGCGATACGCTCACTTGGGCAATGGCACCAGTTTCAGTACTCACTGTTTTACGTAAGCACGCCGCTTAGCGCGAATGAGGCCTACAACCATGTAATCGTGCACATGGATAGGAACGACAAACTGGCAGTCATAGACGCATCAGGCGGCGTCGTTACCGATTGGGATCAACCCCCGATAGAGGCAATCAACGCGATCTGGAACTATCAGCCGCGCGTTTTCTAAGGGGTGCCACGGCGCGAGGACGACCTGCGGCATTGAATGTGTGCAGCGAGCCTCGGCCGGGCGGAAACAATGTCACCGCCCTATTTAGGGAGCGCCGGGCGGCGTCGGGGTAGCTTCACAGCGCCTGTCTTGGTCACTCGCTGTCGTTCGCAGTACCGAATGGAGGCGCAAACGAAAAAGCCGCTGGGCATTGCTACCGAGCGGCTTGTTTTGGGCGCACCAACGCCCCACGACTGGCACTATCTCAAAAAAGAATATTGGCGTCAACCACTATTTCACATGACGCCTGCAGCCAACAGCCGCATTACCAGCATGTTTCTGGCCTCCATCAGCACCACGCCCCTCTCCTGAGGGTCACGAGGCAATCGAGGGTTCATCCACACCTTGCGCCCCGTGTAGCAGTTCCGCGCAAGGCAGTAGATCGCTGCACGGTAGGGCTCTGGCATGCCGCCCTGCCCCCTGGCATCCCCGCTGACGTGGAAGTCGATGGCCTGCATCTTCACGGCTTCCAGGTGACCGTCGAGCAAGTCATCGGCCGAATCCCATCCGCTGCGGCTCTGAGCGTCCCTGAATGCTGGGTCATCCAGTCGGTCCACGCCGTTGATCGGCTTGTCCTTCATCCAGTGGTGCCAACGGCTCAGGAGATCGTCGAGGATGGCGTCACTGTCGTTGTGCATCATGCGCGCTCCTTAGATGAATCCCTTGACGATCCAAGCAATAAGAAGCACGAACGCAGGACGCAGCAGGACTTCAAGAAACGTTTTCCACCAAGGCTTCCCTTTTTCGCTTGGGCTTTGACCGCGAGCAATGAAGCTGACAGTCAACGAAACCCCTACGGCGAGCGGGATAGACAAGGCTGGGAGGCTGAACGTTGGCACGATGAACCAGAGCCACAGCAGATGGAAAACATATCCGCTCCATATGGCCGCAATGGCAACAGTTGCGGCAACGAACGGCACTCCAAGAATCAGGGCAAGAGCGCCAGCAGCAGCGCCAACCATCAAGTCGTCAGAGGTCTTGTTTGTCATGGTCTTCCTTCTGCCCAGTGGGCATTGCGTTGATGTTCAAAAGCTGCAGCGCCTTGTCCAACATGTCCTGCTCGGTGAAGCCGTAGTGCTTTGGAAAGCCCTTCGTGCCAAGGCCATGGACGCCAGTAGCGCCGCGGTGGTGCTCCGGGCAGAGCGGAATCAGGGTCAGCCAGTCGCCCTTCCCCCAGCCCATGCCGGCGCGGCGGTGGTGCAACTCCACGCCTGGTGTGAAAACGCCCAGCGCCATCTGGCAGCACATGCAGCCCAGTTCGACAAGCCGGGACTTGTGCAGATGCTCAAGCACGCCGATGGCGGCGCGGGTAGTCTTTGGTGCCGGCTGATTCGAGCCGCCACAGAACGCCAAGACCGCGTTACGAGCTCCATTGGGCTTAAGCCCCAAACCGGCGCGTTCGGCCATCGCCATCACGCTAGATTGCTTGCGGATGTAGGGCTTGCGGGCGAACGTCATGCGATCACCCCAAGTGCCTTGAGTGCCTGCTCGGGTGTCTCCACCACGAACAACGGCATGTCGGCCCAGATTGCATGCCAGTCCACCTGGTCTGGCGTCAGTTTTCGTGCGCTGGGCGACTTGCTGCCGTCCTTCACCTCAAGCAGCGACAACTTGCCGCGAAAGCCGCACAGGAGGTCTGGCACTCCGTTGCCGACGGCGGCGAGGCTCTGCACAGACACGCCAGCCGCGCGCAGGGCCGAGACGATCTGCGTTTGGTTGGCGTCGACCTTGGCTGCGCGCCTCATCGGGTGCTCCTGTCCTGCACTCGGTTGCTTGCTTCTTGGGTGCGCCAAATCTCGATCCGCGCCTGTGCTGCAATCAGGTCCCAGCGCAGCTTCTCTTCAACTTCAACCGCTGCTTTGAGACCGCCAAGCAACGCCAGATAGTCTTCATGGGCGTAGGCGTACTGCTCGCGCTCGACGGAGCTCTTGGCGGCGCTCTGACCCATCAGAATTGCCTTCTTGGACTTCCTGAATTCCTCCAGGTAGACGCGCTGGGCCTTCGCTGCGGCGAACTTCCCAGCGTTGGCGATGATGTAGTCGGCCGCCTTGTTGGGGTCTCGCAGATCGTTGGTCATGCGATCACCTTTTCCCGCTTCGCCACTGTGTCGGCCGGCGCTTGAGTGAACTTGCCGATGCGGCATTCGTTGAGGGCGGAGAACGTGCGACAGGCCTGCTCAGCGACAGGCGCGGCCTTGCATGTGCCGAAGCCGTAGACGCGCAAAGGCGAGTGCTTGAGGCTCCAGTTGGAGCAGTTGAGGCAGTTCATGCAGCCTCCGCCAATGCAAACTTCTGGTACTCGCCCTCCACCGCAATCAGGATGACGCGGCCCTTGTCCACATCGTTCTTCATGTAGGCGGTGATGTGCGACGGCTTGACGCCGGTGGCCGCACAGATCTGGGCTCGGGTCATCGGACCGCCGGCCAGTGCAGCGCGGATACGTCCGCTGTGGCTCTCTGGGCGGCGGGCATTGCCATAGCCTGTGGAGGGATTCACTCGGCCGCGCATAGTCTTCGGCGCGCCGCGGGCGCTCAGCTCGTCCGACTTTCTGCTGATGCCATGGAAGGTGCTGAAGTCCTTGCCCTCCTTCCGGCGACGATCCACGTTGGCCGTGCTCTTGGCGCTCAGAGCAGCAGAGCCGGTGAACTTCACCCAGTCGAATGGCTCTTCGGAAAGGCCGATGCCGGGCCAGATGTCGTAGCTTGCAGTTTGAGTTGTCATAGGCACCTCTGCTATCTATAGAAACGCTGTTAATCCCTATCCATGAACCCGAGCTGGATAGACCTAGCCCATCCTGGGAAGGCCTTCACATGAACCGTCGCCGTGTCATGACCCGTCAGCCGTTCGATGCAAGGGCGCTAACTTCGCCACCCTCTCCCCTGTTTCAGCACCTGATCCAACAGTAGGGGACTCACCCTGCGCCGCTGCCGTTACACCATGTCCAACCAGCGCAGTGAAAACACAATTTCCCGCTACGGCACGGCCATGGCCTCGCGCAACGTGCGCTGAAGCCCCTGCGAAAGGGCAAACAGTCCTTGCCTGCGGTGGAAATCGTTGGCGTCCTCGCCGACGGCATCGCTCATCCAATATGGCCAACCGATCTCGCGTGCGACGCGCTCCCCAGTGCCGCTCTTGTCGTTGTCTGCGAGCACGATGCCGCCCGGCAAGCCGGCTGCGACCTTCTTCATGTTCCCGGCCGAGAAGCAGACGTGGAGCGTGTATGGACGCTTGATGTTCGCCAGCGCCAAGCGAGCCGACAGCGCCGTCGCATAGCCCTCGCACAGCACATGCGGACCTTTGTTGTTGAAGACGAACTCAGCGCGACTGGAGCGCTGACCGGCCAGGAACTTCTTTCCGCCGTCCTCCGAGATGCGCTGGCATCCGACGAGCTCGCCCTGCACGAACATTGGAATGAGGGCGATTGGCCCCGCATCCGTGCGTAGTACGTTCACCACCTCCTCAGGGAATCCCTTGGAAGCGAAATACGCATGGCGCTCACGCTGCGCACAGCTCAACATCCGGGCGGCCTCTTCCGCCGCCCTGGCGTTGTTCCTCGCCGTTTCTCGTGCGCCATCCTCTGCGATGCGCCTGACCTCTTGGAGCGCAGCTTTGGCCCCGCCCTCGGCGCGCCAAGAACTCACGTCCTGCATCGTTGCATGGTTCTGGACAAATCCGTGGTCGCCCATGAACTTCACCGCGCCATTGCGATGGGCAGGCTTGTCCGTAGTGCGATACCGCTTCCAGGAGCCGATAGGCGGCAGCGCATCGATGATGACGCCGTGTAGACGGCAGAAGTCGAGGAACGTCATGCTGCGCGCTTCCTGGACTTCGCCCACGCGATGTTCCTAGAGCGAACCCAACGACGCACTTCGTCGCTGGGCTCCATCGGATCGACACCTCGGAACCTGGGCTCCTTGTTGAACTTCTCGATGAACTTGTGGTACGCCCATCCCGGCTGATAGCCATACTCGGCGCCGATGCTCAGAAGCTGGGCAAAAAAATCGCGCTGCTTCTTCAGATGCTCCGCAGAGCCTCCAAGCTCTTCCATGACGCCAGGAACAGCCGTCACTTGGTTACGGCGCTCCCGCACATGGCCACAGCACGGGCAGGTGTCTGCCGCGCTCGGCCAAACGTGCGAGCACTTTGGGCACTTGGCGGCTTCCTTCTCGTCCTTGGTCGGCTCTGGCTTGGTCTTCTCCCGGCCTTCGTCGAGCTCGTTGATGCCGTTCTCGTAGACATCCTCCCAGTCCTCGCGGAACCGCAAGTAGTTGCCCGAGTGGTCGAGCCACAAGGCGAACTCTTTGCCCTCGTGCGAACGCATCACACGCCCCATCTGCTGGATGTGCGAACCGAGCGACTTACTGAAGGGCCGAGCCGAGACGCCAATCATCACGTCCGACACATCGAAGCCCTTGGTCAAGATGTCGGTCGCAATGAGGCCGTGAATGGTCGATTCCGCCTTAGCGAACTCTTTGATCGCGTCCTCTTTGAACTGATCATCATCGCGGTATGAAAGGCTCACAAAGTTGTAGCCAGCATCGGCGAACTTTTGCGCGAGGTCAGCACCGTGTGCCACACCCGAGCAAAACACCACGGTCTTGCGCGGGCCGCCAAACACCTCGTGCGTCTTCTTGACCCATTCGGCAACGATGTCGCCCGTGATCTTCAGACCGCGTTCTGTCACCTCGTCTTGCGACCACTCCCCGGCTACCTTCTTTGCGCCCTCCATGTCGATTTCTTTGGCGATGAAGACGCGCAAGGGAGCAAGGCGGCCGAGTTGCACCAACTCGGCAGTGGTGACGCTGGAAACGACATTGGAATAGGTCTTGCCAAGGCCCTTCGTGAAGGGCGTAGCACTGAGGCCGACGACCTTCACACCCGGGTTGTTCTTGATGAACTCGATGGTCTGCACGCGCGTCTGATGCGCCTCATCGACAATGAGTAGCTTCAGGCCAGGGAAGTGGCCTCGCTTCTCCAAGGTCTGCGCGCTACAAATCTGGATCGGCTCGTAGGGCCGGTAGCGCCAGTGCCCAGCTTGAATGACGCCGTGATCGATCTTGTACTTTTGCAGGCGTGCGCTGGTCTGGTCGCAGAGCACCACGCGATCCAAAATCATGGCGGAACGATTGCCGCGCACCTTGGCCGCCTCAAGCAACGCGATTGCCATCTCGGTTTTGCCGGCGCCCGTGGGCGCCACCAGCATCTGGGCGTTGTGCCCTTCGGCAAATCCAGCGCGTAGCTTCGCCAGAATGCCTTCCTGGTAGGTGAACAACTGAAGAGTCACGTTGCAGCCCTCGCCCTCTTGAGCTCACGCTCATTCATCTTGATCTGCTTGCGAAGCTCGGATGCCTCGCGTTGATAGTGGTCGCGCGAGGAACGCAGTGCGACGGCCTCGGCTTCCAAGGCCTTCACCTTCTGGCGCAGATCGGCAATGGTTCGGGCAGCTTCGACCTTCTCGTCTTCTGTGCCCGTCATCACGCCCACAGCCAGACGGTCACGTAGCTCTTCGTTCTCGACGGCGATGTCGGCGAGCGTTTGCTGTGTCTCACGGAGCTCGTCTTCGCGCGGGTCGTATGCAGCGGCTGGGACCTTTGCAGCAGGCTCGTTGATCGCCTTGGCTTGTTCCTTCGGAGGGAGCTGCGCAATCTCGGCAGCACGCTTCACCGAGATCTCGCCAGTCTTCACCGCTTCCTTGACCTTCGGCGTGGCCTTGGCCTCGACGGTCTTTGCCTGCTCCATGGTGCGAGTGCCGACGCCCGCAATCTCCGCCAGTTGAGCGGTGGTCTTAGCAGGGTCCGCACCGGGTGCGGACCCTCTGTGCTGGTTGGCTCCCAGCGGCTTCCACTTGTAGACCGCCGCAACTGCCAGCGCGATCTGCCCCTGTGCGATGTGACGCCGGTCCTTGTTCTGCGCGATGACGTAGACCTGCGGGTCGCTGCCGTCGTACTCCTGGACCGGGCACTCAACGCCAGCTTCTTGTGCCGCGCGATAGCGATTCCAACCGTCCAGCACCATGTCCTCGAACATGGTGATGGGATTGAGAACGCCGTTGACGCCGATGCTGTCGACGAGGCCACGGAACTCTTCGTCCGACATGGCCGGAAATGCTGCGGAAAGGGGATGCTGCTTCAGTGCCATGCTCGGCCCTCATGTGCCATGCACCACACCGCGCTCGACCACGACCGGTGAATCCACAGGTAGCGGACAAAGGCGACGATGTAGGCGGCTTTGTTCACGCGACTGCTCGGGTTGCGGTGATCTCTTCCAACACTGTCAACTTGGCGTGACGCGCCAGCCACTGAGAAACCAACGTGTTCCCCACCACAGCCTCGAAGCGCGGCAATGCTTCGGCCGGCAGATCGCGCCGGCTGGGCTTATCGTCTTCGTGCAGGTAGTCGGTGACGTGCTGCGGATACAGCTCGGCTTCGCTGGCAAGCTGCTGCCGCGTCATCTTGGAGACGCGCTTCAGTTTCCACGCCAGTCGCACGGCTTGCCGGTACGTCTTCGCCATTCGTATCCACTGCTCAGGGGCCACACTGGGGGCGTCGATGCGCCCCATCAGCGGGAATTCCAGTTGGTCCATCAAGGGGCCTCTCGATAGGAAGAAATCAACGTCTAACCAGTTGCCTAACCGGTTGGCTCGGCTCAAAAAATAAGGGCCATGACGACGCGAAAAATCACGACCTTTCTGATGTGCCCGACCGCCCTTGCAGGCGCCTTGGGAGGCCCCCCGCTGGCAACCAGCGCGAACGACGGACGCATCAGAAAGAGCGCGGATGGATGGCTGCACATTCATGAGGCAGCCTTACTTGGATTGACTTGGTTGATGAAGGAGGCCGAGGCCTGCGCCAGCAGCGACGGCCAGCACAGCACCAGCAGAGATAGCGGACGAGATCCGCTCCAGGACGCCATAGGCAACCAAGGACAGATCGAGAAGCATCAGAATCCAGAGGACGCGACGCACCCAGCGCTCGGAGACGCACTTACGCATAGGAGTCACCATGGGGAAGCTCAAGAAGATCAGTGCAATCGGCACTACCAAGCTCCGCTGCATGGTCTGCAACGGGACGGAGTTCTGGAGCAAGGAAGGCGAGACGCTGACCTTGGAGGACTTGATCCCCTGTGCTGGATGCGGAGCGATCAGCGTTGCGCAGGACTTTGCGGACAAGGACGCGCTGGACGACGTCGTTCAGCAGGTGCTTGCGCGAGCCAAGAAGAAGTAGGCGGGGCATTACGCGCCCTCCTTTGCCTCAGCGGGCTCCGCCTTCAGTGCGCCCTTGCGAACCGCCAAGAAGATTCGCGGGTGATCCACCTTCACCTGCGCCGGAATGCCGCGGGTCAGCCAGTTCTGCACGCGCTGCACACCGCCATTGGCCTTGTCGTAGCCCAAAAGTTCGGCTACTTTGGTCGGGCCGCCGAGTGTCTTGATGAGGTCTGCGTCGTTCATGCGCACATTTAAACATGGCGTTTAATGAACTGTCAACACCGCGTTTATCAACAAGGTGTTTAGTCCCGGAGAATCGAGCGATGCATCAATCCGTGATTCGCTTGCTGGACTACGCCCGGGAAAAGACCAAGGGCTCACGGAACCACATCACAGATTTCGTGCAGCTTCAGGCGCTGCTGGAAACCAGTTCTGGGACCATGACGAACTGGAAGAGTCGTGGTGTGTCGAAGGAAGGTGCCTTGAGGGCTGAGAAGGAACTCGGCTGCTCGGCAAACTGGCTCCTCACTGGCGAAGGCGACGAGGACGCGCCCAGTAAACGACGACGTTCAGTCGTGGCTGAGCCTATCGAGGTTGATCAGAGTTTTCTGCCAGGTTTTGAAGCCCTGAGCATTCCCGTCCTAGCTCAGGCCGGCTCAATGGGCCGCGGCGAACATCAGCTGCAGGAGGAGGTGGTCGTCGGGCGACTTACCGTATCGCCGGAATGGGTTTCCCGGACGCTCAAACCCCTGACTGACATCAGGAACTTGCGCTTCATTCATGGCTATGGGGATTCGATGGACCCGACCTTCGCGGACGGAGACATCCTGCTGGTGGACAGCGGAATCCAAGACCCCGACATCGATGGCGTGTACGTTCTGGAGGCCAATGACCGCGTCTACATCAAGCGCGTGCGCCAGCGGCTCGACGGCAAGTACGAGATCAGCAGCGACAACCCAACGGTCAAGACTGTAGATGTTCTTGATGGTTCGCACACAGTCACGGTTCGCGGACGTGTCGTGTGGTGCTGGAACGGCAAAAAGCTCTAGCCCGCAGAGCTTTCCGAATTATGGGCCTGAATCTATGGAGCCGAGCAGACGCTGAGCTTGTCATGGCCGCGCCCAAGACGTTCGTCCAAAGTACTTCTTGGGTTGTGCGCCCAAACCATGCGGGCAGCAAGGTATTAGTGGCTGGCTTACTTGATGATCAGGGGATCACCATTCCTGGCCTCACCATGAGACTGGAGTTGAAGGCACCCATCGTGACAGATGCGTGCCTGTTTCTCTTCTCACTCATGCTCCAACGTGGCTCTATGGCGCCACGGCTCTATCAGCTGGAGGTCTGCCCGGCGCAGAAGCGCAGTCATATGGATGCCAAACAAACGTTGTACGGGCCGCATGAGCACATTGGGAACGAAGTATTCCAACTCGACCCATCCGGACTAAACTGTGGCAACTGGAACAGCTGCTATCAGTGGTTCGTTGGGCGATGCAACATCAGCGCGCCGTTTCCGATCCAAGCACCATGATCAACTGCGTATGGGCACACACTCTGTCGCGCTACGATTGTCGAGAGGTCAAAGACCTCCATGGTGGGACTGCGCTTGAAATCGCCACGCCTTTCAGTCTGATAGATGGCTCACCCATCGTTCTTTACATTGCCGAAGAAAGTCAGCAATTGCTGATCTCTGACAACGGCGATACCGTCATGCACCTCAGTGGCCTTGGCCTTGACATTGATCACGGCGCAAGACTCAACAAGCTGCGCGAAGTCGTTTCTCCTTTTGGCTTGACCCTTTCCAGAGTTGGCGACTTCCGAACACTTGTCCAGCCTGAGCGAGCACCATTTTCCTTCGCTCAGGCGGTGAGTGGGCTGCTTGCAGTGTCGCAGTGGGCGAACGCCCAAATGAATGAGAAACAGCCCGGTCATGATCTGGCTGCTGAAGCAGAGCCGTTCATCATCGCCAGAAACCCTAATGCCTACTTCCAGCGGCATGCTCAAGTATCTGGAGCCTCTGGTTCAGTACATGAGTTTGCCTTCCGGCATGGCTCCGATCTGATTGATGTAATCCCGCCGAAAGCTACCAGTTGTGGCACAGCACTCCGCAAGGCGGGAGACGTGCAAAATGGACCGGCAGGCATGGATTTGCACCCGCTCGTAATAGTTGATGATCGTGCATTCCCGGATCGGGCCCAACATGAGATTGGAATTTTGGGGGCCTTCACTCGCGCGATGCCCATGACAAGGCTAATGGCGCCCCTGCACTAGCTTTTCCATCTGCAGCTCCTCGAAGCGCCGCCCTTGAGGCGGCTTTTTCATGCGCGTCTTTCAAGGGTCCTGGCGATCAATTTGAGAGCCGCGTCGGCTGACTCAGCGATTTGAACCGAGCTCGACAGCATCAGATTGAGCGGAAGGCCGAAGTCTTCGACAGCCATTCCCTCCCCGTCCCTCAGCACTCCAGCCGCATCATGTCGGCCCTCTACCCGGTCAGCGTAGGCGCCTGGCGGCAGTCCATAGACTGCCACTGGCAATCCCAAGGCGACGGCCACTCCCACCTCAAAGACAGTTCCCGAGTCAGGCTCGGTGCCTCTGAATGGCGCCAAGTTGGCTATGACCCCGTGCGCCTCAGTCAATAGGCCCATGTTGGTCGCATAGATCGCGCGAGCCAGCGCCTCACCTCGCAACCCAGCCGCGGCAGCGCCATCGTCCGACGGGATTAGCGCCTCAAGGCCCAAAGCCTCACACGCGCGTGTCAGCACCAGAAAGTGTTCGGCCGCATCGGGACGGAACACGTCGGGGCCAGCCAAGTAAATACGGGGCATGGCTGATTGTCCCAGCAGCTCGGCTCAAAAAATACACACAATGAATAAACATGGTGTTGACATCAAGATAAACAGTGTGTTTAATTCATCCCATCAACACCACAACCCCCAAGCCTCTAGCGACACGAGAGGCGAAGTCGGACAGGAAGCAGTGACAGGGGGTGGCCAGGTTGGCTGAGTGGTGGTTCTAGACCGCAGCAGATCGCTGCTAACCGGAGTGATGGATGAACGCCAAACAAGAGATCGTGAGTGCGCAGCACACGCCGTGGCGCGGTTGCGCCGAGTGCGCCTGGGGCAAGGTCGCGGGCTGCTGGAGGTGTGGCTCTCGCATCTCGACGAACGCGCCAGGGCACTACAACGAAGAGCCTGAAGTCTGGCGGCGTCACTTCGTCGCCGACATTGGCTCAGCACGTTCGGCTCATCGCACCGCCCTCACGTTCGTGCGCAAGGGTTTCGCGCCCGAGTTCATCCAGCAGGCGCGTGCAGTGCGAGACGCGAGCCTCGTGTCAGCTCGCCTGAACCTGCAGGCCTACCGCGCCGCCCTCGCCAAGGCCGCATAACGGCTCTACAGAGCCTCTACTTGGAGATGTGATGGCAGACAAGATTCAAATCCGCAGCCGCTGGGATAGCGACACCGTTCTCTTCGAGTGCGAGGCTCCTGAAGGTCTGGAGTCGGGCCTCTACATGAGGCATGCACTGGAGAAGGCTACTGAGGCGCGTGCCGACCTGCGCGGTGCCGACCTGAGCGGTGCCGACCTGCGCGGTGCCGACCTGCGCGGTGCCGACCTGAGCGGTGCCGACCTGCGCGGTGCCGACCTGCGCGGTGCCGACCTGAGCGGTGCCGACCTGCGCGGTGCCTACCTGCGCGATGCCTACCTGCGCGATGCCGATGGAAATCCGCTCCCTCGCGCAACGCCTGAACAGGCCATCGAAAGCCTCGACAAAGTGCGCGCAATCGTTCTGGACGACCAGGAGCGACTGAACATGGGCCACTGGCATGGCAGCGATGAATGGAAGAACCGCACATGCGCTGAGGAAGCAATCTGCGGAACTACGCATTGCCTCGCTGGATGGCTCCAGGTCTGCACTACGGAGCCCGCACTCAAGAACATCGATCCGCAATTGGCCGGCACTCTTGCCGCGCCGGTCGCAGCAAAGATGTTCTTCCGTGGCAACGAAGAAGCGCTGGAATGGCTGCGCGACCGTAAGTACGTTGCCGAATCGGCTGAAGCAGAGCAACGCGCACAGGATCGTGCAGCACGCCGGGCGGCTGAAGGAGAACAGGCATGAGCGCGCAGCACACGCCGGGGCCATGGGAGGTCGTTCACAACAACGGCGAATTCGGCTGGCCTGCTGGCTTCTACGTCTTCCGCTCCGTGCCTACACCGGCCGGCCGCAGCAATGAGTGGATGACGACGAACGGAGGCATCCGCCCGTTCCGCACGGAATCCGCCGCATACGCCGCCATCGCCAAGGCCACCGGGAGCGCAGCATGACCCACCAAATCTGCGACGCATGCGAATGCGTGAGCCTGTGCTCCAAAAGTGGATGCAGGCCGCTGATGCCGATGCCTGAGAAGTCTGCAGAAGACGAAGAGCGCCGGCTGGGCCATGCAATCGAGAACGTCGATATGGCCGTGTACTGCCTTGAAAAGGCGCTCAGCGCTCTGAATCGCACCACACCCGAGTGGAGCACTGGGCATAGCTGGATCGATGAAGCCAAACGCGTCCTGTCGCTGGTGCCGCAATGAGCTACCTCTTCGACAACCAACAAGACGCTCCCAAGCTCACCCCTGTGGAGCTTTCTGGCAAGGCTTCGCTTGAAGCATTCCGCACCCTTCTCATGCGCTATCTGGCGAGTGAGGTTCCTGAATTGGAGAAGAAGAATGGCTAAGAAGTCGCCGGCTCAACGCATCGCACGCCTTGAAGACATTGCCATTGGCGCAGGCTTCTTGCTTACCAAGTTGCATGTTCGATATGGAAGCGACTTTGGCGAAGGGATGCGCGAACAGATCCGCGCGTGCATAAAAGATTGCAACCAAGTCGCAGCATCGCGCGCACAACGCGAAGCTACTGCGAAAGCTGCAGGAGAAGCCTCGTGAGCTACGCCTTCCCCAACATCGAGCGCATGGACTCCGGTCCTGCCTATCTCGACCGCTCCGACGTTCGCCCTGTCACTGCCATTCATCGCAAGCTGGCAGAGGAACGGTATACGAAGGATGTGGAGATGATCGCCGACTGGCTCGCAGTGTCTTCCGATGATCGCGAGCCGTGCGACTACTTCGGCCTGATAAGCACAACAGAGCTTGCCCAGATGCTCTTCAGCGGCGCACTCAATGAAGAGCAATGCAAGGCCACATCCGATGAACTCCGCAAGCGCTATCTCGATGAGTACGAGTCGCGCATTGCACATGACGCAGCGAGGATGGCATGAAACCACTTCACACGCTAGGACCATGGCATCTTGGTGCGGGCCTCAAGGTTTACGACGAAGGCAACAATCTTGTTGCGCGATGCGATTCCACGCGCGGGAAATTCGAGTACGAAGAACCAAACGCTCAACTGATCTCTGCAGCCCCAGAACTGCTGGCAGCGCTGCAAGCCATCTATGACGAATGCGAGGGCTATGTGCCCAACACCGCCAAGTCGGTATGGGTTGCTGCTCTGCATGCCATCTCTAAGGCAAAGGGAGAGTCATCGTGACCTTCCTCTCCCGTCACGCCCAAGGCATCGCAATGGCTCTGTTCATCCTAGCTGCCTACATCGCAGCAGAGCAGATCGGCGGTCCTTCTGAGACTGACTCTCTTAAAGCAGTAGCCGACATCGATGCTTCTCTGGCTTCGATGTATGCGGCAGCAAACAACCAACAGGCTGCGCAGGTCGCGGCAAAGGAATAGTCATGAGCACCGCTGTCTACAAGTGCGTCAACTGCGGCGAACCATTCACTGCACGCACGGCAGACCGCAAGCGCGGCTGGGCTCGCTTCTGTTCAAAGTCCTGCAAGGCGGTGAAGCAAGAGCAACGCACTGGACAACACCGCGCGTACCAAGAGCGACGTGCGGGTGGCGAATCGAGCTTCAGCAATGCACACCAGTTTGACAACACGGAGCTTTGAATCATGCCCCATCCCGAATACCGCGCCGGCGCCTATCTGTTCTCCCCGGTCGGCGATAACCATCCAGCTCCCTACTGGCCCGTCTTCATCGCATTGGCTGCGCCCTTTGTGGTTGCGCTGGCGGTTCATTTCATCTTGCGCTGAACATCATGACCAATCAACTCACTACTCAAAACAGCAATGCGCTCGCGCTGCGCGAAGAAGAGCTGCTGGCCGTTCTTGGTTCCAGCCTTTACCCCGGCGCCAATCCCTCCTCTATCAAGATGGTGCTGGGCTACTGCAAAGCCTCTGGCCTTGACCCGATGCAGAAGCCGGTTCACATCGTGCCCATGTGGGATGGCAAGGCCGGGTGCATGCGCGATGTGGTCATGCCTGGCATTGGTCTGTATCGAACGCAGGCGGCGCGCAATGGCTGCGCAGGCGTATCTGAGCCAGAGTTCGGCCCTGATGTGCAAGAGAACATCGGCGGTGCTGAAGTGACCTATCCGGCATGGTGCCGCGTTACCGTGAAGCGTCGCATCTCGACCGGTGAAATCGTGGAGTTCACCGCGAAAGAGTTCTGGAAAGAGAACTATGCAGTCCGTGGCGGCAAGGAAAAGAGCATCGCACCAAACGCCATGTGGTCGAAGCGTCCTTACGGGCAGATCGCGAAATGCGCTGAAGCCCAAGCACTGCGCAAAGCCTTTCCAGAGATCGGCAGTGAGCCGACCGCCGACGAGATGGAAGGCAAGATCCTCAATGTGGATGAGGCTGGCATTCGCCACAGCCCAACCCGCAACGCGGAAGAAGTTTCTAGCATCAATCCAGGCCGCCAGCAAGAGCTGCGCGAGGCCTGCGAAATGGCAATCCACAAGTTTGCAGAGGGCGATGAAGTCGCTGCCTACGAACAGGTTTCAGGCGTCGAAGACGGCGACGAAGTGCTGTTCGTCTGGAATTTCCTCAAGCCGCATTCCAAGCTGCGCTCGGCCATCAAGCGCCTGCAGGCAGCCGACCGCGCTGCAGCAAATCAACCAGTCGAAGAAGTCTGAGGCCCACCATGCCCGAAAAGAGAGAACAGACGATGACCGACGCAGTAGTAGCCATGTTGGCCCGTGCACAACATTGGATTGCTCACACACCGCACGGCGACAACTGCTTTGTCTCCAGTCACTACGAAGGTGACCCTGGCGACCAATGCAACTGCGGCAAGTCTTCTCTTGAAGACGCCATCCACGAGTTCTTGATCGAGCACGAATCCGTCCTCCCCATCCCCGCTCCCACTATGGTGGACGAGCGAGGAGAGGTGTCGCTTTCGCGAAGTGACGCAGGTGAGGCGCCCCCGAACTCGTTGCCTGATTGGGACGAATGCGCCATGCGGGTAGCGAACTCCGAGCTCCTTGCAAAGCGCGTTGCAGAAGGCGGGTATGGGCCAGAAGCAGATTCAAAGCTTGCGACCGAACTGCATCGCTTCATCTACGAATACGACGATGCCGACAGTTTCAGGTCCGCGTGGTTCTTGCATCGACTGGAGCTTTTGCTCAATGAAACGCGCAAAGCAGCCACCCGCCCCACCCTCCAGTCTCTGGGAGGCGATGCAGGGGTGAGCGAGGAGAACGCACGACTGCGCGAGGCACTGCAGTTCTATGCAGACGGCAACCACTTCACCATGCATAACAGCGATGCGTGGGACACCGTCAGCGGAGAGCCTCCGAACTTCTGGGAAGACGAGTCGAACACTGCTACCGTGGAAGATGGCTCTATCGCAAAGCTCGCACTCTCCCTCACCTCCACCGAGAAGAGCGATGGCTGGCTGCCGATTGAGACGGCGCCGAAGGATGAGCGCGTTCTCATCGCAACATGGGGTGAATGGGTGTTCGAAGCACGCCAAGACCTCAACATGGTAGACGGTGAGCAGGTCTGGCAGTGGGTTGACCCGGACGGAAAGCTTCTGCACGAAAACCTCATGCCATTCGCATGGAAGCCGCTTCCGATTTGGCCGCGCTCCCTTTACGAGCGCAAACAGAAAGGAGGCGAGTGATGGAGCGCCAAGAGCCAACTAAAGAGGCGCTTGAGCGTGAGGCCCAAGAGCTTCATGTGCTCAGCGGATTCAAAGTGACCATCGAGCAAGCACGTAATCGCGTGTGCGAATCGTGTGGCTGGGTGAACTGGGATCACATGTCCAGATGCAAAGAAAAGCGAGGTGCCGCATGAGCAGCCGAGGCAAATTTGTAGCCCTTCCCGCCGCTCCTAAAGCCGCAGAGAAGAGCGGGAGGTCGGAATGAGCGAGATGAAGCACACAGAGGGACGCCAGCAGCCATTTGGGCTGAGCTTTCAACGCCATTGCCTTTCCATCTTGGATCGTTCTGTATTTCAAGATTTCGTTGGGCCCGTAGTCCAGAGAGATGGCCAGCGTTTACTCGATGCAATTCGGAGTGGCGATATCAAAGCGTTGTCGAAACTAGCTGCCAAGTATGAGTGTGATGCTGGTCTATCACAAGGCGGCGGAGGTGCTGGGCCCGGGAAGTTCAAGAGCGCACGTCGCGGTGCGGTAAGCATCTACCAAGCCGCGTGCGCCGCCCTCTCCAAGGCCGCTCCTAAAGGGGAGGAGAGCAATCATGGCTGAGCTGATTTACTGGCACAACCCGAAGACCGGCGCAGTGTGGAGCGACGTGGATGTGCGATTCCATTGCAAAGACACCACCGGCTGGACACGCATCGTTCTCCCTCCCCCGGCAGGAGCACAGCAGGCGGTGGCGAGCAAGATGGAGGTGGACTCGTGGAGGCGAGCGCTCTTGGTCTGGCGCGATGCAGGCGTCTCCGAGTTGGTCGAGGACAGGGCCGGCCTCAAGCAATGCCTATCGAACGCGGCCCGGCTGCTACTCGAACACCCCGCCCTCGCCGCCCCGGCTGCGGCACAGGGGGCCGTCAATGCCATTGCCGCATTGGTGCCTCAGATTGAGGACAGCATCCACGGAAAACGCTACCGCTGCCAGCAATGCGGCTATGCCTGGGGCGCCGGTCTTGACGGTAGCGAAGCCCACGCGACGAACTGCGCCTATGTCATCGCCACCAGCGTGCCGCACACCCCATCCGCATTGGTCGCAGCAACCCCAGCCCCCGAGGCAGCGCCGAGCGCAAAGGAGGGAGAGGCGCCAACGGATGCCGAGCTGGGCGCCATTGCCTACAAGGGCTTCGACGACTACTGGACCGAAAACAGCGCCGGCAATGACGACGAAGCATGGCAGGCACGCGCCAGAGCTGTCCGCAACGCCCTCAAGGGCATGACTCCTGCAGGGGGTGACAGGTGAAGGCCCGCGCAGAACGCCGCGCGCTGGCCCAGTGGAGAGCATCCACACAGCCGCGCCATCTCAGCTCAACACGCTCGCGCCGTCGCTGGCGCAGAGAGGCGCGCAAGCATGCCGCCGAATGTCACCGCTGCGGCCTGGTCGAGAAGGCCGCCATCTGGAGAAAGAGAGCCCGCAATGGCTGATCGCACCCCCTCCCCCCAACCCGAATCGCCCGAGCCACTGAAGGTGGCAGCATGGGCGGCACCTGACTCAAAGGGCAACGTCCTGTTTGGGAAAGGATGGATGTTCACGCAAGTCCGTCAACTACAGGCAACGATGGCGCTCGTCCGCCTCTCCGACGCCAACGCCGCCATTCAAGCCGCACGCAATGAGGCTGAGGCGATGAGGGCTGATGCGCGGCGCTGGGACTTCGTGCGGCATCACTGGTCGAACGCTCAGATGCGCTGGAACAACGACGCGACCAACAGCCTCAAGTCCATAGTGCTGACAATAAAAGTTGAACACTGGTCTAGCGGTGCCGATGACATCGAAAAACAACTCGACGTAGCAATCACCGCCGCAATGAAGGGAGATGCCCATGTCTGACGAAACACCAGAGCAGCGTGCTCGCCGCCTTGGAGTGCCGTTTATCGCGCCCCTGCGCTTCCATGGCCGAATTCCCGAGTCCAACCCGGTGATTGCGATCTGCGGCGGCTGTGGCCGCGACGTGCATCGCATGGAGGGGATCTCGTGTCCTTTGAGCTGCTGCCCAATTCAACCGAAGGCGTACTGACATGACCTACCAACGCAACGAAACACCTGAGCCGTTGGCGTCTGGCGCTGCTGATGAGTTCGAGGCGCTGATGCCGGAGCCATTTGCTCATTCTGTTGTTGGCAAAGATGGTTCGCCGCTCTGGTTCTCGTCAATTTGCCGCCTCTGGCCAACAAAGGAGCAAGCCGACGAGGCTCGCCCGTATAACTTGAGCGCACATGCATCCACGCCCCTCTACACCGCCGACCAACTGCGTGCCGCACTGCAGTCCGTGGCAGAGCGCGCAGCAAAGAAGGAGCGCGAGCAAGCAGATGAGCTGCTGAAGGCTCTGAAGGACTTATCCAGCATGTACGCGCAAACATGGGATCTCGTAGACGGCGGCTTGACGATGATGGGCGAAAGCGTGCCGTTGTTTGAGAAGCGCCACAAGGCAGCATCTGCAGCTATCAAGCGCTACGAAGCCGCTGCCATTCGCGCACGAGAGGGGAAAGGAACTACGGGATGAGCAACGACAGTGCATTTCTGACCACCGTTAGCAAAGTGGTCTCCCAATCGCATACCCAAGGCGAGCGCGCCCTGCTTCAGAAGTGGTGCGACGAGGCCGCGAAAGCTGGTGGAACGTTCTCCATTACTGCGCTCTACGACGAAAAGTACGGGCACTGCATCACCTACGAGATCAACTGGCCGAAATCGACGGGAGATGTCGTCCGCGCTGCTGCCGCTATCTCCACTGGGAGGGAGGGATGAGCGACCTGATCGGAACCATGGACATCAGCGAGCGGCTGAACCTGGAACATGCCTACGTGCGTGACCGGGTGGTCAAACGCCCAGATTTCCCCAGGCCGGCGCTGGCGCTCAGCCAGAAATGCAAGCGCTGGCGGCAGGAGGACTTCGAGGAATGGCTGAAGAAGCAGGCCAAGAAACAGGCTCGCTGATCCCCATTTTTTTACCCATTTGCCCAGTCAGCCCAATGGAGTTCGATTCCGGCCCCGGGCACCACAAGCTGGCTCTCCCCCAGGCTTCGCGCACTTCGTGTCGCTGCGCCAACCCCCTTCCGGGGGCGACACCGGTGGACCGGCGGAGCCGGGTCCACGGTGTCCCTGGAATGGGCCCCTCCCCTGCCTTATCTCGACTCGGTCTGTTCTTGCAGACCTGTATGCACTGTCGGATGCGCCAGCCGCACTCTCAGCTCGCGCTTCAGCCTTGTGTTGTCGAGGCGGCGCGATTCCCCCATGAAGCTCAGCAGTTGCAGCGGAAGCTGCCGCTCGGCCTCGCCGCGGGCCACGCGCGGCGGGCGGGGCATGCCGTAGATGTCGGCGGCGAGGTCGATGTAGTCGCCCATGCGCAGCTCGGTGTCGTCCGATGCATGCACGACGCGCTGCGGCTTGCCGCGGAACAGCGCGGCGATGCAGGCGCGGGCGAGGTCGTCGGCGTGAATGTGGCTGGTGTAGACGTCGTCCTCGCGCCGCAGGACGGGCGTGCCGCGCTGCAGGCGGGCGCGGGGGGTGCCGTTCTCGCGGTCGGGGGCGTAGATGCCCGGGATGCGCAGGATGCTGGCGCGCACGCCCGCGCTGCGGCCCAGCCAGCGCACTGCCCGCTCGGCGTCCACGCGGCGATGGGAGCGCGGCGTGTCGGGGCGCACGGTGCGGGTTTCGTCGATGCGGGCGCCGCCACAGTCGCCGTAGACGCCGCTGGTCGATCCGTAGACGAAGGTCGAGGGCACGGACCGCAGACGCAGGGCCCTCGCGAGGTCCGTGGTGCGCTGGTCGCGCCACCAGGCGGCTCCGCCGTCGCGGGCGGGCGGTGCGAGATGCAGCACCCGGGTGGCGATGCCCGCCAGCCGGCGCAAGGTGGCCGGGTCGTCCAGGTTGCCCGTCAGCGGGCGTATTCCGGCCGCGCGCAGGGCTCCCACGCGCTCGGCCGATGAAGTGAGCGCCACCAGCTGCATGCGGCCGCGCAGGTCGCGCACCACGCGCTGGCCCACGTCGCCGCAACCGACGATCAGCAGGCGTTCTCGCCGGAACCGCGCTGGCAGCGCGCCGGAGGGGCTATTGATTGAAGGCAAAATCCTGTTCCCGTCTTCCCAATTCAGTTGCTCCCGGGCCGTTTGCGGCCGGAAAGAGCGTTACCCCTCGAAGAATACCGATGACTGTCCCGGCGCCGCATGAAGCGGGCTTTTCCATCACCGTCGAACCCAGCGGACGCCATTTCGTGGTCCAGGGCGACGAAACCATCCTGGCCGCCGGCATCCGCCAGGGCATCGGCCTGCCCTACGGCTGCAAGGACGGCGCCTGCGGCTCGTGCAAGTGCAAGAAGCTCTCGGGCGAGGTCACCCTCGGCCCGCACCAGAGCAAGGCCCTGAGCGCCGAGGAGCAGCTCGCCGGCTACGTCCTGACCTGCTGCGCCCACCCCACGAGCGACGTGGTGCTCGAATCGCGCCAGGTCACCGAGGCCGGCGCGCTGCCGATCCGCAAGATGCCGGTGCGCGTGATGGCCCTCACTCGCCAGTCGCACGACGTGATGCTGGTGCGCCTGCAGCTGCCGGCCGGCGAGCCGCTGCAGTTCTACGCGGGCCAGTACGTCGAATTCATCCTGCGCGACGGCGCACGCCGCAGCTATTCGATGGCCAACGCGCCGCACACCGTGGGCCAGCCCGGCACGGGCATCGAGCTGCACCTGCGGCACCTGCCCGGCGGCAAGTTCACCGACCACGTGTTCGGCACGATGAAGGAAAAGGAAATCCTGCGCATCGAAGGCCCCTTCGGCAGCTTCTTCCTGCGCGAGGATTCCGACAAGCCGATGATCCTGCTGGCCTCCGGCACCGGCTTCGCGCCGATCAAGGCGCTGCTGGAGCACATGCAGTTCAAGGGCATCGACCGCCCCGCCACGCTGTACTGGGGCGGCCGCCGGCCCGAAGACCTGTACATGGACGGCTGGCTGCGCGAGCAGATGGCCCAGATGCCGAACCTGCGCTACGTGCCGGTGGTCTCCAACGCCACGCCCGAGGACAACTGGACCGGCCGCACCGGCTTTGTCCACAAGGCCGTGCTCGAAGACTTCGCCGACCTCTCGGGCCACCAGGTGTATGCCTGCGGCGCGCCCATCGTGGTCGACTCGGCCAAGCGCGACTACGTGGCGCTGGCGGGCCTGCCAGAAGAAGAATTCTTCGCCGACGCATTCACCACGGAGGCGGACAAGGCCCTCCCCTGAGATTGCCCTGAGCCCCTGATTTCCCGATCCCCGAGAACAGACCCAAGAACAAAATGAAGACGAGACACTTCCTCCTCACCCTCATCGCAAGCGCCACCACCCTGCTGGGCACAGGCCAGGCCATGGCGCAGCAATCGCAGCGCCCCATCCGCCTCGTCGTGCCCTACGCGGCAGGCGGCCCGATCGACAACACCGCGCGCATCCTGGCCGAACGCGTGAAGGACTCGCTGGGCACGGTCATCATCGACAACAAGCCCGGCGCGGGCGGCAACATCGGCGCCGACGTGGTGGCCAAGGCCCCCGCGGACGGCCTGACGATCGGCATCGCGGCCACCGCCACCAACGCGGTGAACCCGTGGCTCTACAGCAAGATGCCGTTCAACGCCGCGACCGATTTCGCGCCGATCACGCAGATGGTCCGCGTGCCCAACGTGCTGGTGATGAACGCCGACACCGCGAAGCGCCTGAACATCAACAGCGTGGCCGACCTGATCCGCTACGCCAAGGCCAACCCCGCCAAGCTCAACTACGGCAGCGGCGGCAACGGCAGCGCGGGGCATCTCGCGGGCGAGCTGTTCAAGAAGGAAGCTGGCATCTTCGCGCTGCACATCCCGTACAACGGCGGCAGCCCGGCGCAGCTGGCGCTGATCTCGGGGCAGGTCGACTTCAACTTCGACAACCTCGCCACCGCCGCGCCGAACATCCGCTCAGGCAAGCTCAAGGCGCTCGCGGTGACGACGCTTCAGCGCAGCAGCTCGCTGCCCGAGGTGCCGCCCGTGGCCGACACGCTCAAGGGCTTCTCGATCGACACCTGGTGGGGACTGGTCGCGCCGGCCGGCACGCCGCACGACGTGGTGGTGAAGCTCAATCAGGCTTTCGTGGCGGCGCTGAACGCGCCCGAAACGAAGACCCGCTTCGCATCGCTGCTGGCCGAGCCGGTCGGCAGCTCGCCCGAGCAGTTCGGCGCCTTCATGAAGAGCGAGCTCGGCAAGTACGAGAAGGTCGTCAAGGCCACCGGCGCGAAGGTGGACTGACGAGGTCGTCGGGCAAGGCATCGGTGCTGCTCGTTCCGGCTGCGGCTGCCGCCGTCGAAGCCTCGCCCGAATAGCTGCGCAGCCCCGCCAGGTCGAGCACCTCGACGCCGCCGTGCTCCACGCGCAGCAGGCCGTCGCGCTGCAGGGCGTGCAGCGCCCGGTTGGCGCGCTGGCGCGACACCGCCGACAGCAGGCCGATCTCGTCCTGGCTCAGCCGCACGAAACGGTCGGCGCGCGGATACAGGATCGGATCGAACAGGCTGGCGAGGCAACGCGCCACGCGCGCGTCCGGCCCCAGCAGGCGGTCGAATTCCATGAGCCCGATGAACAGGCTCAACCGCGCATTGATGTGTAACAACAGAAACCGATTGAATTCGATGTTCGAGGCCAGCAGGCGCTCGAAGCTGTGCCGCGGAATGCATGCAACGCGCGTCGGGCGCAATGCCACGCCGTCGTAGCGCCAGCATCCGGGGGTGAGCAGGGAGCCCTCTCCGCTCCAGCCTCCGGCTGTGACGCCGGTGAAGGTGGAAACGCGCCCGTCGGGCAGCGACACGGACATCTTCAGCAGGCCGTCCATCACGCCGACCCAGTGATCGGCAGGCTCGCCGCGCCGCACGACAAAACCGCCGGCAGGCACCGCGCGCTCGTGGGACTCCTGCACGACGCGATCGAGCTCCTCGCTCGTGAGGGCTCGTGCCCACAGGCTCTCGCGGAGCATGTTCTCCAGCGCGCTCGTCGACATCGTCAGGCCTCCTCCTGCGGTCTCCTCCCAAGACAGCTGGCGGCCCGTCGCGGGGGCCGGCCACCGGGGCCGTAAGAAATGTCGTTCCAACGACATCCTCGGCGCGGCCATGATGCCACAGTGGCCTGCGTTCGCCACCACAACAAGGAGACAACGATGAAGCGCTCGAACGAGAGCCCGCGTCCTTCACGCCCCCCGCGCGGGCCGGACGACGGTGATGCGCCGGGCCTGCGCCGGCGCGATGTGCTGGGCTACGCAACGGCCGCGCCGCTGGTGTCGGCAACAGCCGGGGTCGCCGGACTCGCCGGCCTCGCGGTGCCCTCCACCGCAGCCGCCGCGCTGCTGCCGATGACGCCGCCCGACACCACCGACCTGATCGACATCGGCGACGCGGTGACGGTGACTTCGCTGCCGACCATGCCCCTGGTGAAAGTGACGAACGGCGAGAACGGCCGCGTGCGGCTCGCGCTGCCACGCCTGGAGGTGGGCCAGGGCATCGCCACGGCCACCGCGATGATGCTGGCCGACAAGCTGCGGCTGCCGCTGAGCGCCATCGAGGTGACCTCGGCCGACGCAAGCCCCGAGCTGATCTGGAACCAGCTCACCGGCGGCTCGTCGAGCGTGCGCTCGCTGCATGCCGGGATGCCCGTGCTGGGCGGACTGGGCGGACTGCTCTCGGGCTCCACGCCCTCGGTGGTCGGGCAGCGCGTCACGCGGCTCGACGCGCTCGACATCGTCACCGGGCGCAAGAAGTTCACGCTCGACCAGTCAGTGCCCGGCGCGATGCCGACGATGGTGCGGCGCCCGCCGACCATCAACGGCAAGTTCGTGAGCATCAACAACATGAACACGGTGACGGCCATGCCGGGCGTGATCGGCGTGGTGCCGATTCCATCGACCAACGGCATCACGCCGACGCCGCCCGGCGTGGCCGTGATGGCCGAGACCTTCGGGCAGGCATGGGCCGCGGTGAACGCGCTCGACGTGACCTGGGCCGCCGGCCCGATCGACGGCGAATCGAACGCCACCATCATGCGCAAGCTGAAGTCGGCGCTCTTGCCGTTCGCGCTGCCGCCGCTGGGCGCGCTGACGGTCGAGGGCGAGTTCGAGTTCGCACCCGCCGCGCACTGCCCGATGGAAGTCGAATGCGCGATCGCCGACGTGCGCCCCGACCGGGCCGAGATCTGGGCCGGGCTGCAGAGTCCCATCGTCACGCAGCAGGCCGTGGCGGCCGAACTCGGCCTGCCGTTGAGCAAGGTGATCGTGCATGCGGTGCCCTCGGGCGGCTCCTTCGGCCGGCGTCTCTTCTGGGACCCGGTGCTGCAGGCGATCCAGGTCTCCAAGGCACTCGGGCGCCCCTGCCGCCTGATGTACCACCGCACCGACGACATGCGCCACACGCGCGTGCGCCCGCCGATGTTCCACAAGGCGCGCGCCACGATGCTGCTGGGCCAGGTGATCGCCTTCGAGCAACGCATCGCCGGCGTGCGGCTCGACACGCGCCACGGCTTCGGCAACATGCTGGAAGCCGCGGCCATCGCGCTGCCCAACGCCTTTCCGCAGACGGTGGGCAACTTCGCGATCGAGCAGATCATGTTCAAGACCATGGTCACCTCGCCCTACAACTTCGGCGTCACGACCAAGCTGCTGACGCCGGTGGCGATGGACATGAACACCTGCTCGTACCGCTCGGTGCACATCCAGCCTTCGCGGCTGGTGGAGGAAATCCTGGTCGACGAGATGGCCAAGGCGGCGGGCAAGGACCCGGTCGCCTTCCGGCTCGAGTACCTGCGACTGCCGCGCGCCCGCGCGGCGCTCAAGGCGGTGGCCGAGGCCGCGCAGTGGGGCAAGGCGATGCCCGCGGGCTTCGCGCAGGGCGTGGGCGTGCACCAGGAGTCGAAGTCGTTCACGGCCTGCATCGTCGAGATCGATGCGCGGGTGCCGTCGGCCGCGAAGGTGGTGCGCGCGACCATCGCCATCGACGTCGGCACGCCGATCAACCCATCGGGCATCGAGGCGCAGATGCAGGGCGGCCTGTGCGAGTCGATCGCGCTGGTGCTCAGCGCGGGCCTGCACATCCAGAACGGGCTGCCGCTTGAAGGCAGTTATTCGCAGTACCACTTCTCGCGAATGAAGCACTACCCGAAGGACGTGAAGGTCATCATCATGCCGGCCAGCGGCGAGGCCATCGGCGGCCTGGGCGAGGTCGGCCTGTCGGCAAGCTCGGGTGCCATCGCCAACGCATACGCGCGCGCCACCGGCACCAAGCCGCGCAGCTTTCCGCTGAACTTTCCGGTCGACTTCACGCCGATCCCGCCGGGCAAGCTGCCCACCCCCGTCAACGTTCCGATCCCGACCTGAGGAGGTTCCCCATGCCCGTGCAATCTTTCAAGGTGAACGGCCAGAACGTCGACGTCGAGGCGCCCGACGACATGGCCCTGCTCTGGGTGCTGCGCGACAAGCTAGGCATCACCGGGCCGAAGTACGGCTGCGGCATCAACGTCTGCAAGGCCTGCACATGCCACGTGGACGGCAAGGCGGTGACGGTGTGCTCGGTACGCGTCTCCGACGTGCGCGGCCGGCAGGTGACCACCATCGAAGGGCTGGCCAACGGCAACACGCTGCACCCGGTGCAGCAGGCCTGGCTGAACCTCGACGTGCCGCAATGCGGCTTCTGCCAGCCGGGGCAGATCATGGCGGCGGTGGACCTGCTGCGCCGCACGCGCAACCCGACGGACGCCGACATCGACGCCATCGAGAACGTGTGCCGCTGCGGCACCTACGGCCGCATCCGCGAGGCGATCAAGGCCGCCGCGGCAATGATGTAGCCGGCAGCAAAAAGAAAAAGGCGGTGCGTACCGCCGCGCCATCCGGGCGCGGCCCGCACCGCCTGTGGCGAACGGAACGTCCGCTTATTCGCCGAGGTACGCGGCCCGCACGCGCGGATCGCTCAGCAGGGCCTTGGCCTCGCCGCTCATGGTGATGAGCCCGGACTCCATCACGTAGCCGCGGTCGGCCAGCTGCAGCGCGCGGTTGGCGTTCTGCTCCACCAGCAGGATGGTCACGCCCTGCGAGGCCACGGTCTGCACCACCTCGAAGATCTTGTCGCACATGATCGGCGACAGGCCCATGGTGGGCTCGTCCAGCAGCAGCACCTTGGGGCGCGCCATCAGCGCACGGCCCATGGCCAGCATCTGCTGCTCGCCGCCCGACATCGTGCCGGCCAGCTGGTCCTTGCGTTCGCGCAGGCGCGGGAAGGTGACGAACACGCGCTCCATGTCGCTCGCGATCGCGGCCTTGTCCTTGCGGATGTAGGCGCCGATCTGCAGGTTCTCGGTGATGGTCATGCGCGTGAACACGCCACGGCCTTCCGGCACCATCACGAGGCCCTCTTCCACCAGGTCCCACGCGCCGCGGCCCTTGATGCTGCGGCCCAGGAACTCGATGTGGCCGGCCCCGGCCGGCAGCGTGCCGGTGATGGCCTTCATGGTGGTGGTCTTGCCGGCGCCGTTGGAGCCGATCAGCGAGACCAGCTCGCCTTCGCGCACCTCGAAGTCCACGCCCTTGACGGCCTGGATGCCGCCGTAGCCCACCTTCAGGCCGTTGACCTTCAGCAGCACCTTGCCCGCCGTCTTCGTCGCGGTGTCTTGTTCGCTCGTCATCGTTGCTGCGCTCATCTCAATGTCCTCCGGTGCCGAGGTAGGCCTCGATCACCTTCTCGTTCTTCTGCACGTCCACCGGCGTTCCTTCGGCGATCTGCTTGCCGTAGTCCAGCACGGTGACGCGGTCGCACAGGCCCATGATGAGCTTGACGTCGTGCTCGATGATCAGGATGGTGCGGTTGTCGCGGCGGATGCGGTCGATCAGCTCGCGCAGCGCCACCTTCTCGGTGGAGTTCATGCCGGCGGCGGGCTCGTCCAGCGCGATGAGCTGCGGATCGGTGGCCAGCGCGCGCGCGATCTCGAGGCGGCGCTGGTCGCCGTACGACAACGTGCGCGCCTTGTAGTCGGCGAACTTGCCGATGCCCACGTAGTCGAGCAGTTCGTGCGCGCGGTCGGCGATGGCCTTTTCCTCGGCCTTGAAGCCGCCGGTGCGGAACATCGCGCCGAGCACGCCCGAATGGGTGCGGATGTGGCGCCCGACCATCACGTTCTCGAGCGCCGTCATTTCGGCGAAGAGGCGGATGTTCTGGAAGGTGCGCGCGATGCCGGCCTTGGCCACTTCGTGCACGGCCGTCGGCTGGTAGGGCTTGCCCGCGAGCTCGAAGGTGCCGCTGTCGGGCGTGTACAGGCCGGTGATCACGTTGAAGAACGTGGTCTTGCCGGCGCCGTTGGGGCCGATCAGGCCGTAGACCTGGCCGCGCTTGATGGTGATGCCTACGTCGGACAGGGCCTGCAGCCCGCCGAAGCGCTTGGAGATGCCTCGGACGTCGAGGATGGTGTCTGCCGTCATGTTGATTTCTCCTTCGGCGTTCAGGGATTGATCGACATGGGACGGTTGGCGCCGCCAGGCAGCTCGTCGGCGGGCGAATCGACGCCCGGCGCGTGAGTCTGCAGCGAGCCGGGGGCCACTGCGGCATGGGTCGGGTCGACGGGCACGCCGCCCTTCCTGGTCAGCGACTTGCCGTGCTCCGGCGAGGGCCACAGGCCGCGCGGGCGCACCAGCATGATGATGATCATGGCCAGCGCGATGAACAGCTGGCGCAGGATGGACGCGTCGAGGCGGCCGTCGGTCAGCGACTGCAGCGGACCGGCCACGTAGCGCAGCACTTCAGGCAGCGCCGCCAGCAGGATGGCGCCCAGGATCACGCCGGGCAGGTGGCCGATGCCGCCGAGCACCACCATGGCCACGATCATCACCGACTCCATCAGGCTGAAGGACTCGGGCGACACGAAGCCCTGGAAGGCCGCGAACATCGCGCCGGAGACGCCGCCGAAGCTCGCGCCCATGCCGAAGGCCAGCAGCTTCATGTTGCGGGTGTTGATGCCCATGGCCTTGGCGGCGATCTCGTCTTCGCGAATGGCCATCCAAGCGCGGCCGATGCGCGAGAGCTGCAGGCGGTGCGAGATGAGGATGGTGGCCAGCACCAGCGCCAGGAACAGGTAGTAGTAGAGCGTGACCGACGAGATGGTGAAGCCGTCGAACTTCAGCGCCTTGCCCAGGTCGAGCCCCCAGAACTTGATCGAGTCGATCGAGGTGATGCCCTTCGGACCGTTGGTGATGTTCACCGGCTGGTCGAGGTTGTTCAGGAACACGCGGATGATTTCGCCGAAGCCGAGCGTGACGATGGCGAGGTAGTCGCCGCGCAGCTTGAGCGTGGGCGCGCCCAGCAGCACGCCGAGCACCGCGGCGAGCACGAAGGCCAGCGGTATCACGATCAGCAGCGAGGTGTGCATGCCGTTCGGGAACGTGATCTTGAACCACTCGAAGGTCTCGGACAGGTGCGTGGAGCCCATCAGCGCGAAGAGGTAGGCCCCCACCGCGAAGAAGGCGACGTAGCCCAGGTCGAGCAGGCCGGCGTAGCCGACCACGATGTTCAGGCCCAGGGCCAGCAGCACGTAGAGCAGTGCGATGTCGGCGATGCGCACCCAGGCGTTGCCCTGCATCTGCAGCAGCAGCGGCAGCGCGAGCACGGCGATGGCGCCGATGACGTAGAGGGCGAGGTTCTTGCTGTTCTTCATGATGGCGAGCTCCTCAGGCGCGGTCGGCCACGCGTTCGCCCAGCAGGCCCGACGGGCGCAGCGTGAGCATGGCGATCAGCACGATGAACGCGAAGATGTCGCTGTAGTTGCTGCCGAGCACGCCGCCGGTCAGCGTTCCGATGTAGCCCGAGCCGATGGCCTCGATGAGGCCCAGCAGGATGCCGCCGACCACCGCGCCGGCCAGGTTGCCGATGCCGCCGAACACGGCCGCGGTGAAGGCCTTGAGGCCGGGCAGGAAGCCCATCGCGTGCTGCGCGATGCCGTAGTTGGAGGCGTACATCACGCCGGCGATGGCGGCGAGCACGGCGCCGATGATGAAGGTGGCCGAGATGACCATGTCGGGGCGGATGCCCATGAGCGCTGCAACGCGCGGGTTCTCGGCGGTGGCGCGCATCGCGCGGCCGAGCTTGGTGTAGTTGACCAGCCACATGAGCACCACGAGCGAGAACGCCGTGACGCTGAGGATCATGACCTGGGTGGGAGAGATGACCGCGCCGCCGAGGTGGATGGGGTCGGAGGGAAGGAGCGTCGGGTATGCCTTGTTGGTCGGCTTCCAGATGATCATTGCCAGCGTCTGCAGCAGGATCGACATGCCGATGGCGGTGATGAGCGGCGCGAGCTTGGGGCTGTTGCGCAGCGGCCGGTAGGCCACTTTCTCGATCACAAAGTTCAGGGTTGCCGCGACGACGCAGGCGATGATCAGCGCGATGAAGAGGATGAGCCAGCCCGGCGTGTTGGGCATGCCGTCCTTCATGAGGCCGATGATGGTCCAGCTCGTGAGAGCCCCCACCATCAGCACTTCACCGTGCGCAAAGTTGATCAGATTGATGATGCCGTACACCATTGTGTAGCCCAGGGCTATCAAGGCGTACATGCTGCCGAGAACCAGACCGTTGATGATCTGCTGCAGCAAAATGTCCATAACGCGATTTCCTATGTGTTGCACCGTTGGGGTGCCATTCACCCACCGGGTCACCGGTTTGGCGCCCCTGGCTTGACAAGCAAAAAACCAGCCAGCATGTGTCGCCGGCGGATTTGTGGGCGGGATTGTAGTCACGCACCAGCGCTGATTTGGTGCGCGCGGACCGGGGTTTACCCGCTCACGTCATGCTGTATGCGCGTGGGGTCATGCACGCTTTGCGCGCATGCTGCAACAGGGTATAGACGGCTGTATCAGCCCTTGGCTTCGTCGTTGCGCCGGCGCAGGTCGCGCAGCTTTTCCGCGATGCGGATTTCGAGTCCACGCTCTACCGGTTCGTAGAAAACCTGGCCCTCCAGGCCATCGGGAAGATAGCGCTCGCCGGCGGCGAAACCGCCCTCCTCGTCGTGCGCGTAGCGGTAGCCCTTGCCGTAGTCGAGCTCCTTCATGAGCTTGGTCGGCGCATTGCGCAGGTGCATGGGCACCGGGCGCGTGCTGTCGGTCTTCACGAGCGCGCGCACCGCGTTGTAGGCCTTGTAGACGGCGTTCGACTTGGGTGCGATCGCGAGGTAGACCACGCATTCGGCCAGCGCCAGCTCGCCCTCGGGGGTACCCAGTCGCTCGTAGACCTCGGCGGCATCGAGCGCAAGGCGCAACGCGCGCGGGTCGGCCAGGCCGATGTCCTCGCTGGCCATGCGCACCAGCCGGCGCGCCATGTAGCGCGGGTCGGCGCCGCCGTCGAGCATGCGCACGAACCAGTAGAGAGCGGCGTCAGGGTCGCTGCCGCGCACGGACTTGTGCAGCGCGCTGATGGTGTCGTAGAACTGCTCGCCGCCCTTGTCGTAGCGCCGCATGCGCTCGCCGAGCACGCGCAGCAGCCACTCGTCGGTGATGTGGTCGAGCTTCTCGGCGCGGGCCGCGACCGCGAGCGTCTCGAGGGTGTTGAGCAGCCGGCGGGCATCGCCGTCGGCGTAGGCCACGAGGCGATCGACCGCGACGTCGTCGATGGCGGGCACGGCCTGTATGGCCTGCGCGCGCGCCACGATCTGCTTGAGGTTGCCTTCGTCGAGCGACTGCAGCACGTAGACGGCAGCCCGCGACAGCAACGCCGAGTTGACTTCGAACGAAGGGTTCTCGGTGGTCGCGCCGATGAAGGTGAAGAGGCCCGACTCCACGTGCGGCAGAAAGGCGTCCTGCTGGCTCTTGTTGAAGCGGTGCACTTCGTCGACGAAGACGATCGTGCGCTGCTGCGTCAGCCCGTCGCGCGCGGCGGTGGCGCGCTCCACCGCTTCGCGGATGTCCTTCACGCCGCCGAGCACCGCGCTGATGCTCAGGAACTGCGCGTCGAAGGCATCGGCCATCAGGCGCGCGATGGTGGTCTTGCCGGTGCCCGGCGGCCCCCAGAGGATGCAGGAATGCGGCTGGCCCGACTCGAAGGCGATGCGCAGCGGCATGCCCGGGCCGAGCAGGTGCTGTTGGCCGATCACCTCGCCCAGTGTCTTGGGACGCAGGCGTTCGGCAAGGGGTTGATGCGCGGTGGAGGCCAATCCCGTGGGCTTTTTACTTTTACTGCTTGACGACGTCGGCGCCGGCCGGCGGCTTGAAGTCGAACACGCTGGCGGGCAGCGAGGGATTCACCTCGACCTTGCTGAACTTGAGCACCGAGCGCTGGCCGAAGCTGTCGAGGATCTCGAGCGCCGCCAGTGCATCGCCCTGGAAGCCGACCTGCACGCTCTGCAGCTGTCCGTCCTTGTTCTTGGGCGTGGCCTTGACCCACTGAAGGCCGTCGCGCTCGGGCGCGGCTTCGAGCATGAAATCGGCCTGCAGGGCCTTCAGGTCGGGTGCGGCGGCGATCAGTGCCGCGGGCGTGGAGCCCAGTGCCTGTGCCTGCGCGCGCTGCGTGACCTGGTTCAGGTCGGCGTCGTAGAGCCAGAGCGTCTTTCCGTCGGCCACGATGCTCTGCGCAAAGGGCTTCTGGTAGTCGAACTTGAACTTGCCGGGACGCTGGAATTCGAAGGTGCCGGCCGAGGTCTTGGTACGGCCCGGCTGCCCTTCACGCGCGGGGGCGGTGACGGTCTGGGTGAAGTCGGCGCGGCCGGACTTCACCGTCCTCACGAAGGTTTCGAGGCTCTCGAGCCCGCCCGCCCAGGCGTTGGCGGAACTCAGGAGGCCGATCAGTAGCCAGTGACGCAATTTCAATTTGGATTCCTCGAATGGCTGTGCATCAGGCTTTCGACCCTACCCGCCGCGAATTGCGGCAGGTGTAGGCCTTGATGAAGATTTGCAATGCCGCAAGGCGCTTTTGCAAATTGCCTTTCAGCACGTAACCCGGATGGTTGCCGCTCGCCGCTCCTCGCAGCCGGTCATTCGGCAGCTCGTGCCGGCACCAGGATCTCGCGCTGGCCGCTGCCGCTCATGGCGCTGACCAGGCCGGCCTTCTCCATGTCCTCGACGAGGCGGGCGGCGCGGTTGTAGCCGATCTTCAGGTGGCGCTGCACCAGCGAGATGCTGGCCTTGCGGTTCTTGAGCACCACTTCGACCGCCTGGTCGTACATGGGATCCTTCTCGCCGTCGCCACCGCCGCCGAGCAGGTCGCCGTCACCGTCGCCATCGACCGTGCCGCCTTCGAGCACGCCTTCGATGTAGTCGGGCTCGCCCTGGCTCTTGAGGTAGGCCACCACGCGATGCACTTCGTCGTCGCTGACGAAGGCGCCGTGCACGCGGATCGGCAGGCCCGTGCCGCTGGGCATGTAGAGCATGTCGCCCATGCCGAGCAGCGCCTCGGCGCCCATCTGGTCGAGGATGGTGCGGCTGTCGATCTTGCTCGACACCTGGAAGGCGATGCGGGTCGGAATGTTGGCCTTGATGAGGCCGGTGATCACGTCCACGCTGGGACGCTGGGTGGCAAGAATGAGGTGGATGCCGGCGGCGCGCGCCTTCTGCGCGAGGCGGGCGATGAGTTCTTCGATCTTCTTGCCGACCACCATCATCAGGTCGGCCAGCTCGTCGATCACCACGACGATGTGCGGCTCGCGCTTGAGCGGCTCCGGATCGTCGGGCGTGAGGCTGAAGGGGTTGTAGATGAACTCCTCGCGCGCCTTCGCTTCGTCGATCTTGGTGTTGTAGCCGGCCAGGTTGCGCACGCCGAGCTTGCTCATGAGCTTGTAGCGGCGCTCCATCTCGGCCACGCACCAGTTCAGGCCGTGCGCGGCCTGGCGCATGTCGGTGACCACGGGCGCCAGCAGGTGCGGGATGCCCTCGTAGACCGACATCTCGAGCATCTTCGGGTCGATCATGAGCAGGCGCACGTCGCGCGCCTCGGCCTTGTACAGCAGCGACAGGATCATCGCGTTGATACCCACCGACTTGCCCGAGCCGGTGGTACCGGCCACCAGCACGTGCGGCATCTTCGCGAGGTCGGCCACCACGGGGTTGCCGATGATGTCCTTGCCGAGGCCCATGGTGAGCATCGACTTGCCTTCGTTGTAGACCTGCGAGCCCAGGATCTCGCTGAGCTTGATCGACTGGCGCTTGGCGTTCGGCAGCTCGAGCGCCATGTAGTTCTTGCCCGGGATGGTCTCGACCACGCGGATCGACACCAGCGAGAGCGAGCGCGCCAGGTCTTTCGCGAGGTTGACGATCTGCGAGCCCTTGACGCCGGTGGCGGGCTCGATCTCGTAGCGCGTGATGACCGGGCCCGGCGAGGCGAGCACCACGCGCACCTCGACGCCGAAGTCCTTGAGCTTCTTCTCGATCATGCGCGAGGTCATCTCGAGCGTGTCGGCCGAGACCGTTTCCTGGCGCGCCTGCGCGGGGTCGAGCAGGTCGACCTGCGGCAGCTTGCTGTCGGGCAGTTCCTTGAAGAGCGGCTTCTGGCGCTCCTTGACGACGCGATCGCTGCGGGGCACCTCGGTCATCGCCGGCTCGATCTGGACCGGTGGCGAAGGGGCGCGGCGCTTGGGGGGCGGGTCGATGCGGATTTCGTCGTCGTCGCCGGCAAAGGCGCCGGATGACGGGGCCATCGAGGGCTCGGACCGGCCGGAATCAGCATCGCCACGCGTGAAGGCCGGTTCGTCAGCTTCGGCGCGCTCGCGGGCGGCCTGCTTGCCCATCGCGATGTCGGCTGCCAGCTCACGCTTCTCGCGGCGCGACTCGAACAGGGAGTAGAACCGGGCGCCGATGCGCTCGGCGATCAGGCTCCAGGAGAAACGGAACACCAGCGCGGAGCCGATCACTCCGCCGGCGATGGCCACCAGCGCCGAACCGGTGAAGCCCATCCAGCGCACGCTGGCGGGCCCCACGAGATAACCCAGCGCACCGCCGCCGGAGCCCGGCAGATGGGCTTCGAGCCGGTACAGGCGCGACCATTCGAGCATGGTGCTCGCGCACAGCAGCAGGATCAGGCCGAGCCAGAAGGCGAGGCGGCTGCGGTTGAAGCGCCCGCGCGGCGTTGCCTGCTCAGCCGCAGAGGGCTCGCCGCCGCGCAGCCAGTTGGCCAGCGACGACAGCCAGGCGCGCAGCCCCGCGAAGAGGCACCACCAGACGGAATAGCCGGCGGCGTAGTAGCTGCCATCGGCCAGCCAGGCGCCGATGCGCCCGCCCCAGTTCTTGATTTCGCCCCCGGTGCCCGAGGTGGACCAGGCGGCATCCGAAGGCGTGAAGCTCAGCATCGACAGCAGCCAGAACAGCAGCGCTGCGAATCCCGCGATCAGCGTGATCTCGTGGGCGAAGCGCATCGCGCGCACGCGAACGGGTTGCCCTTCGGCGGCAGAGGAGGATTGAAGCGTATTCAGCGAATAGGTCATGAAAAACACGGCACCCGGCCCCGAAAAGCAGGGGCCGGACGCACGAACACTACAACAAAAGGCCGGGGCCGCCTGCAACGGCGGCCCCGGCCCTGGAGGCTCATGCCAGAGACAGGAGCCGTTCCTTGACGATCATCGAGCCATCGTCGAGCGTCTGGACGAAGCCGCGCTCTTCCAGGTCCTTCATCACGCGGCTCACCATTTCACGCGAGGCGCCGACCATCTTGGCCAGGTCCTGGCGGGAGATCTTGTCGCGCACCTTGAGATTGCCGGCACCGTCTTCCACGGCGAATTCGAGCAGCGAGCGGGCCACGCGCCCGTAGACATCCATCAGCGCCAGCGACTCGATCTTGCGGTCGGCATGGCGCAGGCGCTGCACCAGGCCGCGCATGATGTTGTAGGCCATGGAGGAGTTCTCGGGCAGGCAGCGTGCGAAGGCGTCGCGACCCAGCATGAGCACGTCGCACTGGATCTCGGTGCGTACGGTCGCCGAATGCGGCTCATCGTCGATCAGGCTCATCTCGCCCAGGTAGTCGCCCGGATGCAGCGTGGCGAGGATGACCTCGCGTCCCCGGCTGTCGGCGCTCGTGACGCGTGCCCGGCCGGTCAGGATGATGTAGAGCGCATCGGACTTCTTGCCCTGCTCCACGACGACTTCCGCGCGCTTGAAGCGCTTCTTGATGATCGCGTCCGCGATGCTAGCGGACTGCGTGGCCGTCAACGACGCGAACAATGGAACGCGCCGAAGCAATTCGAGGTTGGACAGCATCGACATTTATTCAATCCCTGAGACAGCGGGCGGAGCAATCCAGAAAGCAGCAAGCCGATGGATTACTACAATCGCGCGCATTGAAAACACCGTTCACCCGGTGTTGAACCGGGCAGTGATACTCCGTATATATCGCTACCACCCTGAAAATGTACACGCTGAAGCAGCGTCCATCCTAGGTTTTCTACTCATGTCCGCACCCCAACACGCCAAGGTTTTGATTCTGGGCTCCGGCCCCGCCGGCTATACCGCAGCCGTCTATGCGGCACGCGCAAACCTGCAACCACTGCTCATCACCGGCATTGCCCAGGGCGGACAGCTGATGACCACCACCGAGGTCGACAACTGGCCGGCCGACGTTCACGGCGTGCAGGGCCCCGACCTGATGCAGCGCTTTCTTGAACACGCCGAGCGCTTCAAGACGCAGATCGTGTTCGACCACATCAACAAGGTCGACCTGAGCAAGCGCCCCTTCACCCTGACCGGCGACAGCGGCACCTACACCTGCGACGCACTGATCATCGCCACCGGCGCCTCGGCCAAGTACCTGGGCCTGGATTCCGAACAGAAGTTCATGGGCCGCGGCGTCTCCGCCTGCGCGACCTGCGACGGCTTCTTCTATCGCGAGCAGGAGGTCTGCGTGATCGGCGGCGGCAACACGGCCGTCGAGGAGGCGCTCTACCTCTCCAACATCGCGAACAAGGTCACGCTGGTGCATCGCCGCGACAAGTTCCGCGCAGAGCCGATCCTGATCGACAAGGTCAAGGAGAAGGTCGCCGAAGGCAAGATCGTGCTGAAGCTGCACAACGAGCTCGACCAGGTGCTGGGCGACGATTCGGGCGTGACGGGCATCCGCATCAAGAACACGCAGACCGGCGCCACGGAGCAGATCGACCTCAAGGGCTGCTTCATCGCGATCGGGCATCACCCGAACACCGACATCTTCCAAGGCCAGCTGGAGATGAAGGACAACTACATCCTGACCCGCTCCGGCCTGCAGGGCTTCGCCACGATGACCAGCATCCCGGGCGTCTTCGCCGCCGGCGACGTGCAGGACAACATCTACCGCCAGGCCATCACCAGCGCCGGCACGGGCTGCATGGCGGCACTCGACGCACAGCGTTTCCTGGAGCAGGACGGCACGCTGTAACCAACGGGGAGCCCAAAAGGGCTATAATCCGAGGCTTTGCCGAAACAGGGCTCTCCCACGAGTCGCGGCAAAGCCGGGGTACCGCCACCCGTTTTCTGGCGAGGTCAAGCTGCAAAACACCTGCAATCGTCCTGATTGCACCGGTGCCAGCTGTTCAAGAAAGAGTGTCCTCATGGCACGCGTATGCGACGTAACGGGCAAAGGCCCGATGGTCGGAAACAACGTTTCCCACGCCAACAACAAAACCAAGCGCCGGTTCCTGCCGAACCTGCAATATCGCCGTTTCTGGGTCGAGACTGAAAACCGCTGGGTTCGCCTGCGTGTTTCGAGCGCCGCACTGCGCCTGATCGACAAGAACGGTATCGACTCCGTGCTCGCAGACCTGCGCGCACGCGGCCAAGCCTAAGGAGCTGAACCATGGCAACGAGCAAAGGCGGACGCGAAAAGATCAAGCTGGAATCCACCGCGGGTACCGGCCACTTCTACACGACCAGCAAGAACAAGAAGACGATGCCTGAAAAGATGTCGATCATGAAGTTCGACCCCAAGGCGCGCAAGCACGTCGAATACAAGGAAATCAAGCTGAAGTAATTCGGCTCCGGTTTTCCCCAAATAAAAACCCGCTGATGATCCAGCGGGTTTTTTATTGCCCGTTTATTTATTCGATCGATCAAATCGGCCGAATTTATGACGAGCACAAAAAAGCCGGCCCGCAGGCCGGCTTTTTTTGATCGAGAGACTGAAACGCCTCAGGCGCGGGCAGCGCGCAGGCGGGTCGAGAAGTCGCGCAGACCGGCAATGCCGCTGGCCTCCGCACGATGGCACCAGGCCGCCAGATCGGCCGCCAGCTGCTCGCGCGACTGCGAGGTGTTGAGCCACAGCTGACGCAGCTCTTCGCGCATCGTGACCATCTTGTCGAGCACCGGATGGGCAGCACGGGCCTGCACGACATGCGAGCGGGCCGAGGCAGGCACCTTGTCGTCGTCGCGATGCAGCCAGCGCTTGGCGGCCTTGAGCACCGACAGGTCGGCACCCTTGTTCTTCAGGGCAGCCAGTTCCAGGCTGGTGGCACGGCGCATTTCGCGCGCATAGCCGGCCATGACTTCGTAGCGGTTCGCAATGACGGCTTCGAGCGTCTTCTCGTTGGCCACGGGCTGGATGTCGCCCATCAGCATCTTCGGCGGCACCTTCTTGACCTTGGCCCAGCCCAGCTTCTGCAGCGCCTGGATATAGATCCAGCCGATGTCGAACTCGTACTTCTTGACCGAGAACTTGGCCGAGGTGGGGTACGTGTGGTGATTGTTGTGCAGTTCCTCGCCACCGATGATCAGGCCCCAGGGCATGATGTTGCGGCTGGCGTCGGGCGCTTCGAAGTTGCGATAGCCCCAGTAGTGGCCGATGCCGTTGATGACGCCGGCGGCGGTGATTGGAATCCAGAGCATCTGTACGGCCCACACGGCCATGCCGAGTGCGCCGAACAGCGCCAGGTTCAGGACCAGCATCAGGCCGACGCCCTGCCAGCTGTAGCGCGAATACAGGTTGCGCTCGATCCAGTCATCGGGCGTGCCGTGACCGTAGCGCTCCATCGTTTCCTTGTTCTTCGACTCGGCGCGATACAGCTCGGCGCCGCGCCAGAGCACCTCTTCGATACCCTTGACCTGCGGGCTGTGCGGGTCGTCCTGGGTTTCGCACTTGGCGTGGTGCTTGCGGTGGATCGCGACCCACTCCTTCGTCACCATGCCGGTGCCGATCCAGAGCCAGAAGCGGAAGAAATGCGAAGGGATCGGGCCCAGATCCATGGCCCGGTGCGTCTGCGTGCGGTGCAGGAAGATCGTGACCGCGGCAATCGTGATGTGCGTGGTGGCGAGCGTGTACAGCACGACCTGCCACCAGGTGAGATCCCACAGGCCGTGTCCGAGCCATTCGATGGCCGCATTCAGAACGGCGGAGTCAGGAAGCAACATTGAATCAGGTACTCCATCATGGCCACACGAAGATGCAGCCTTCAGATAACCCGCGATTTTAAGGTGGCGGGGCTTAAAACAAGCCCTTTAAACCTTCAAGAAAGGCGCAGATTAACCCTAGTTTGGAGTCCGGCACCTATTTGCGGTTCCACACCGCGGCGAAGAAACCGTCGGTCGCGTGACGGTGCGGCCACAGCCGCAGGTAGCGCCTGGCGCCCTCCCCGCCCGAACAAAGCGCCTCGAAACCCTCGACCTTGAGCCCTTGCAACAACTCCGCCGCATCCACGGGCACGAAATCGGGGTTGGCGGCGCCGAAAGCCTCCGCGATCGCCTCGTTTTCCTCCGGCAGCACGCTGCACGTGGCGTAAACCAGACGCCCACCCGATTTAACAAGCCGTGCCGCGCTCTGCAGAATGGCCGACTGCTTGACCGTCAGCTCCTCCACCGCCCTGGGCGACTGGCGCCATTTCAGGTCGGGGTTGCGCCTCAGCGTACCCAGCCCCGAGCAGGGCGCATCGACCAGCACGCGGTCGATCTTGCCCGCCAGGCGCTTGATCCGGTCGTCGCGCTCGTGGGCGATGGCCGCCGGATGCACGTTCGACAGCTTGCTGCGTGCCAGCCGCGGTTTGAGCGCGTCCAGCCGGTGCGCCGAGGTGTCGAACGCGTAAAGCCGGCCGGTGTTGCGCATGGTCGCGCCGATGGCCAGCGTCTTGCCGCCGGCACCGGCGCAGAAATCGACCACCATCTCCCCGCGCTTGGCATCCAGCAGCAGAGCCAGCAGCTGCGAGCCTTCGTCCTGCACCTCAATGGCGCCGCGCGCGAAGGCATCCAGCTTGGTCAGCGCCGGCTTGCCTTCGATGCGCAGGCCCCAGGGCGAGAACGGGGTTGCTTCCGATTTGATAGCAGCCAGCGCAAGCTCGGCCTTCACATCCGCGCGCTTGTCGGTCAGCGCATTGACGCGCAGGTCGAGCGGCGCGGGCTGCTGCAGCGTTTCGACCAGCGGCCAGAAGCCGTCGCCGAGCTGCGCCTTCAGCGGCGCGACCAGCCACTCGGGCAGGTTGTGGCGGTGCCGCTCCAGCAGGTCATCCGGCTTGACGGCGTCGCAGTTGTCGAGCCAGCGCTTCTCGGTGTCGTTGAGCGCGCTCTTCAGGAAATCCCGCGGGCCGTGAAAGCCCAGGATCGCCGTCCGCCGCTCCTTCGAGCCGCTGCCCGAGGGCGAAAGGTGATCGAAGAGCAGCTTCTTGCGAAGCACGGTGTAGACGGTTTCGGCGAGCGTCGCGCGCTCGCGCGGGCCGAACTCGCGGTGTTCGCGGAAAAAGCGCGAGACGACCTGGTCGGCGGGGTGATCGAATTTCAGGACGAGGCCGACCAGATCGGCGGCGGCCTCCAACAAGGCTTTGGGATGCATCCCCCGATTGTCTCAGCCGCAGGCGGCCTGGCCCCGGAGCCTACGCGCCGCGCGTCCAGACCACTCCGAAAGCCTCGCGCTCGATGTCTTCCAGCTTCGGCGAATGCCCCGCCCACAGCACCAGCGCGGCGCCCGGCAGCGTGAGGGTCTGCTCCAGCTCGCGGCACAGGTGCCAGCGGTCTTCGTCGTCGAGCCCCGGCAGCTCGACGAACACGATGTAGGCCCGGCGCCACGGAAATTCGCGCAGGTTCTTCCGCACCAGCCAGGCTCGCGAAGCCGGCAGGCAACGCACGAGGTCGGCCCGCAGTTCGCCGAGCTCGTAGTCGTTGAGGTCGTGCCGCGAGATCTGGCTGAAGAACGGCGTGCCGGTGATCTCCTCCCAGGCACGCGCCTCGGCCTCTTCCGCGTCCTTGAGACGGCCGCGCCACAGCTTCAGCGCCTCCTCGTCGTGCGGACCCGTGTCGGGATCTTCCAGCGAGGCGACAGCGCTCCTGGCAGCCCACCACCGGCTGGCCGCACCCGAGCCATGCAGCCGCTCGAGCACTGCGAGGCGCGCTTCGCGGTCGCTCGCCGGCAGCATCTGGGCCAGTCCGCGCAGCGCGCCGGGATGCTCCGGTGCGATCCGCAGGGCGTTCTCGTAGCGCACGCGCACAGGGGCGGACGGGTCGAGCCGGCGCTCGGAATCGGCCCACTCGACCATCTCGTCCGGCGTGTTGCGCTCGCCGCGCGCAGCCAGCACCGCGATGCGCTCGCGGATGCGCGATCGATGCGCATGGTGCTGCTTCCAGTCGGCCGCGTGGGCCCGGCGCCACTGATTGTCGAAATACTCGATCCACTTCCTGCGGTCGACCAGCAGGTCGAGCGCCGGTCGCGTCGACCATTCGGGCATCACTGCCTTCTGATCGAGCGCCTCGAGCCGGTCCCTCAAGACCGGATGGGTGTCTTCCAGGTCGCTGACGCGGCGCATCGCCTCGCGCAGCGCCTGGCGCGCGAAGTCGTCGTCGGGTGGCGTGCGCACGCGCTTGCGAAGGGCTTCGAACGGACCCGGGGGCTGCGGCTCGTGCTCGGCGCGGGCCCAGTGCCAGGGCCAGAACTCGTTGGCATACCAGTTGCCCTTGATGGCGATCTCGGTCAATGCGGCGGCGGCGACGGACGTGCCCAGCAGCCTGCCCGAGATGCGGTCGGCCTCGTATTCGTCCTGGCGGGCCAGCGCAAAGGTCTTGGCCGCGAAGCGCGGGAAGTACCAGCGGAAGAAGGCCTGCGAGAACAGCGCCATCACGCCTTCGTTGCGCTGCAGGCTGGCGTCGAGCTTGAGCCACGACAGCCGGGTGCGGTAGATCCAGGCGCTCAGCTTGCCGTGATTGCCCCGCAGGTGGCCGTATTCGTGGGCCAGCACCGACAGCAGCCGCCGCCGGTCGAGCATCATCAGCAGCGGCAGTCCGATGCTCAGCGAATTGACCGCGCCGCCGAACAGCCCGAAGCGCGGCACCTGCCGGATGCTGGCGTTGAATTCGTCGTCGAGGTAGACGCGGTGGACCGGCGGCCCCTTGATCCTGGCGCGGATGCGATCGAGCGCCTCGAAAAGCGCCGGCGCGTCTTCGCGGCGGAGCTCGACGCCCTCGGGGTCGTCGAAACGCACCCAGAGCGCGCGCAGCGTGGCCCACAGGAGCCCCAGGGCGAACAGCAGCAGCCAGCCGCGCGTGAAGTTGAAGCGCTCCTCGCCGATCGAGGAAAGCACCCAGGTGATGATGCCCACCGACAGCCCGAGGCAGCCCAGCACCCACAGGTAGCCGAGCGCGGCGAAGGCCGCGACGCTGCGTCGATAGCGCGCGCTGTCGTCCGCACTGGCATGCTCGCTCAGTCGAACCAGGTGAACAAAATCAGCGCGATCCATCCGACTCCCGTCAAATCAAGCTCCGACAGTTTCTGAAGAAAGGCAAGCCGCCGTTGAACGACGAAGACCTCCCTCCCCTGATCGAGACGCCCCCCGGGCGCTACCGCCACTACAAGGGCGGCGAATACGAAGTGCTCGGTACCGTGCGGCACAGCGAGACGCTGGAACCGATGACGCTGTACCGCGCCCTGTACGGTGCCCACGGCCTCTGGGTCCGGCCTGCCGCCATGTTCGGCGAAACCGTCGAGATCGACGGCGTGCCCAGAAGGAGATTCACACCGATCTAGCCAGCCGGGCTGCGCAGGCCCGTTCTGCCTGTGCGGGTTGCCGCCTCATTCTTTCTTTGCGGCAACCTGGGTAGGGTCAACCGCAGCGGACGTCCGTGACGCGATTGCGGGCGTCGACATCGAGATTGAGGCGTCCGCCGTTGAGTTCCATCGTGGTGGCCTCGCCCGGCTTCAGCGTGCGCACCGTGCCGGCGCCGGAGCGCACGCGGGCGGCGGCTTCGAGCTGCGGCGTCAGCGGCTGGCCGATGGCGAAACGGGCGCCGTCAGCATTGCACTGGTAAACCGGCTCGGGCAGCGGAGCAGGTGCGGGTGCTGGGGCGGGCGCGGGTGCCGGAGCAGCACAGCCCGCCACCAGGGCGGCGCCGGCAAGCGCCAGCAGCAACGATTGGTTCTTCACTTTCTGGACTCCCGAAAACCCGCGAATATAAACAACTTTACTCATTGTGACACGATGTATCCGACAGCCAGCCGGCGATGGCTCGCGGATACAACAGATGCTCCTGTGCGAGCACCCGTCCGGCCAGGGTGGCGGCCGTGTCGTCCGGCAGCACCGGCACGACGGCCTGCGCCAGGATCGGCCCGTGATCGAGTTCGGTTGTTACCTGGTGCACCGTGACGCCTGCCACCTTGCAGCCCGCTTCGATGGCGCGCTGATGCGTGTTCAGCCCCGGAAACGCCGGCAGCAGCGAGGGATGGATGTTCACCAGCCGGCCCGCATAGCGGTTGACGAAGCCCGGCGTCAGGATTCGCATGAAACCTGCCAGCACCACCAGCGCCGGCGCGTAACCGTCGACCACCTTCGCCAGTTCCTCGTCGAAGGCTTCCCGGGTCGCGAAATCCTTGTGCGGGACCACCGCGGCGTCGATGCCCTGGGCCTTGGCGATCGCCAGCCCGCCGGCCTCGGCCTTGTTGCTCACCACGGCGGCGATGCGCGCGCCGAAGCGCTCGGCCCAGCGGTCGCGCCCGGCGGCACGCACGATGGCCTCCATATTGGAGCCGCCGCCGGAGATCAGGATCACGATGTTCTTCATGGGAGGCGGAATTATCCGTGCCCCGCGCCCGTCGTCCGGCAGCCGACCGGCCCTTGTCGCGGCGCGGACACCGCTTCACAGCACGACCGTGCTAAAACTCGTGGTTCCGGAGACAAGCCGCGTCTGCGGTGAACCGATCAACACAGCGAGGCACGCATGGATTTGAGCTTCACACCCGAAGAACAGAAGTTCCGCGAAGAGGTTCGCGCCTGGGTCAAGGACAACCTCCCCAAGGAGATTTCGCACAAGGTACACAACGCGCTCGAACTGACGCGCGACGATCTGCAAGGCTGGGCCAAGATCCTCGGCAAGAAAGGCTGGCTGGGCTACGGCTGGCCGAAGGAATTCGGCGGCCCGGGCTGGACCGCCGTGCAACGCCACCTCTTCGAGGAAGAAACCGCACTGGCCGGCGCGCCGCGCATCGTGCCCTTCGGGCCCGTGATGGTTGCGCCGGTCATCATGGCCTTCGGCAATGCCGAACAGCAGAAGCGCTTCCTCCCCGGCATCGCCAGCGGCGAAGTCTGGTGGAGCCAGGGCTACAGCGAGCCGGGCTCGGGCTCCGACCTCGCTTCCGTCAAGACCAAGGCCGAGCGCAAGGGCGACAAGTACATCGTCAACGGCCAGAAGACCTGGACCACGCTCGGCCAGTACGGCGACTGGATGTTCAACCTCGTGCGCACCAGCAACGAGGGCAAGCCCCAGACCGGCATCAGCTTCCTGCTGCTCGACATGAAGTCGCCCGGCGTCACCGTGCGCCCGATCAAGCTGCTCGACGGCGGCCATGAAGTCAACGAAGTGTTCTTCGACAACGTCGAAGTGCCCGCCGAGAACCTGATCGGCGAGGAGAACAAGGGCTGGACCTACGCCAAGCACCTGCTCTCGCACGAGCGCACCAACATCGCCGACGTGAACCGCGCCAAGCGCGAGCTCGAGCGCCTCAAGCGCATCGCGAAGGCCGAAGGCGTCTACGACGACCAGCGCTTCCGCGACGAGATCGCCAAGCTGGAAGTCGACGTCGTCGCCCTCGAGATGATGGTGCTGCGCGTGCTCTCGGCCGCCACCTCGGGCAAGAACTCGCTGGACGTGGCGGGCCTGCTCAAGATCCGCGGCAGCGAGATCCAGCAGCGCTACAGCGAGCTGATGATGCTGGCAGGCGGCGCCTACTCGCTGCCGCTGATCCGCGAGGCGATGGAAGCCGGCTGGCAGGGCAACTTCCCGGGCGGCAACCCGGCGCTCGCACCGCTGACGTCGACCTTCTTCAACATGCGCAAGACCACCATCTACGGTGGCAGCAATGAAGTGCAACGCAACATCGTCGCGCAGACGGTTCTGGGCTGAGGAGACAAAAAGCATGGACTTCAATTTCACCGACGACCAGGAACAGCTGCGCGACGCCGTCCGCAAGTGGGTCGACAAGGGCTATGACTTCGAGCGCCGCCGCGGCATCGAGGCCAAGGGCGGCTTCTCGCGCGAGGCATGGGACGAACTGGCCGAGCTCGGCCTGGGCGGCCTCTACATCGGCGAGGACGACGGCGGTCTGGGCATGGGCCCGGTGGCCGGCATGGTCGTCATGGAAGAACTCGGCCGCGGCATCGTGCTGGAGCCCTTCGCGCAGACGCTGATCGCCGGCGCGGTGCTCAGCGGCTACGCCGGTGCCGACACCAAGGAAAACTGGCTGCCGCGCATCGCGGGCGGCCAGGCCATCGTGGTGCTGGCCTACCAGGAGCGCAAGGCACGCTACCGCCTCGACGTGTGCGAGGCGCATGCCGCCAAGGCGGGCAGCGGCTGGTCGCTGAACGGCGCCAAGGGCGTGGTACCCGTGGGCGACGAGGCCGATGCCTTCCTGGTGCCGGCCAAGGTCGACGGCAAGATCGCCCTCTTCCTGGTCGAGCGCAGCGCCAGCGGCGTGGAAGCGCGCGGCTACGGCACGCAGGACGGCTCCCGCGCCGCGGAGGTCGTGTTCGACAAGGCCGATGCCACGCTGGTGACGCTCGACGGCCTCGCAGCCCTCGAATACGCGGTGGACGTCGGCATCGCCGCCGTCTGCGCCGAAGGCGTGGGCGTGATGGACAAGACCGTCGACCTCACCGTCGAATACCTGAACCAGCGCAAGCAGTTCGGCGTGGTCATCTCCAGCTTCCAGGCGCTGCGCCACCGCGTCGCCGACATGAAGATGCAGCTCGAGCTCGCCCGCTCGATGAGCTACTACGCCACGCTCAAGCTCAACGCCCCGGCCGAGGAGCGCCGTCAGGCGCTGGCCCGCGCCAAGTACCAGCTCGGCGTGTCGATGCGCTACATCGCCGCGAACTCGGTGCAGCTGCACGGCGGCATCGGCGTGACAGACGAATACATCGGCAGCCACTACTTCCGCAAGCTCACGCAGATGGAAATGACTTTCGGCGACACGCTGCACCACCTGGGCGAAGTGTCGGCCCGCATGCAGGACACGGCCGGCGTCTTCGCCTGACGGTCTTTTTCACCTAGCATCCAACGCCCGCCCGCCTTCGCGCCGGCGGGCGTTTTCACTTGGCCCCCACCACAGGAATCCAGGAACAAGACAACATGCAGACCCGCCGCACTCTTCTCGTCGCAATGGCTGCCACCGGGACCGCCGCCGCCATGCTGACCGCCTGCGCCACCTCTCCTTCGCCGTCGTACACCGAACGCCCGCCCATCGTGTTCATGCACGGCAACGGCGACTCGGCCGCGCTCTGGCAGACGACGATCTGGCGCTTCGAGTCGAACGGCTGGCCGCGCGAGCGGCTGTTCGCGGTGGACCAGCCCAACCCGGTCGCACGCGACGACGACGCCGTGGCCCAGCCCGGACGCAGCTCCACAGGCGAATCGGCGGTGTTCCTCAAGGCCGAAGTCGACAAGGTGCTGAAAGCCACCGGCGCGAGCAAGGTGGTGCTGATCGGCAACTCGCGCGGCGGCAACACCATCCGCAACTACGTGCAGAACGGCGGCGGCGCCGCGGTCGTGAGCCACGTGGTGCTGGGCGGCAACCCGGCGCACGGCATCTGGGCGGTGAAGGGCTTTCGCGAGAACAACGAGTTCTCGGGGCTCTCGGGCTTCATGCAGCAGCTCAACGAGCCGAAGGGGCCCAACGGCGAGGAAGTCACGCCCGGCGTGAAATGGCTGACCCTGCGCTCCGACAACAACGACAAGTACGCCCAGCCCGACGGCGTGTGGATCGGCGCTCCCGGCAAGCCGACCAACATCGGCTTCGACGGGCCGGCGCTCAAGGGCGCGACCAACATCGTGCTGCCGCGCGTCGATCATCGCGAGACTTCGTTCTCGCCCGCGGCATTCGCGGCGACATGGCAGTTCCTCACCGGGCAGGCGCCGCGCAGCACCGAGGTTGCACCGGAGGCGGGCGTCGTGCTCAATGGCCGCGCGATCGGCGCCGAAAACCTTCCGCTGAATGGCGCCACGGTGACCGTCTACGCGGTCAACCCCGCCACCGGCGCGCGGCTCGGGGAAGCCGTCTTCACCAAGTCCGTCGGCGCCGACGGCCGCTGGGGCCCGTTCAAGGCACGCGGTGACGCGGCCTACGAATTCGTGCTGGCCACGCCCAGCTACGGCACCACCCACATCTACCGCAGCCCGTTCCCGCGCAGCAGCAGCGTCGTGAACCTGCGACCCGAGCGCGTCACGCCGGCCGACGGCAGCGCCAACGCGGTCGTCGTCTTCACGCGGCCCCGCGGCTACTTCGACGCCCAGCGCGACACCATGCGCTTCGACGGCCAGACCCCGCCCGCGGGCGTTCCGCCCAAGGGCTCGGGCGTGTCGAGCTCGCGGCTGCGCCTCGCGACGGCCGAGCAGCCGCGCGCGGTGACGGGCGAATTCAACGGCGAGCGCATCACCGGCTTGACCTGGCCCGCGGTGAAGGAGCACGTCACGGTGCTCGAGCTGACCTATTGAAGCGGAGGCGGGCCAGGCCATGACCGACACGGATTCCCCCTTCGTCCTGCAATCGCGCGACGCACGCAGCGTGGTCACGCTGACCTTGAACCGGCCGGCCGCGTTCAACGCGCTCTCCGAAGGCATGCTCGGCGCGCTCGAGCAGGCGCTGGGCGAGGTCGCCGCCGACACCACTGTGCGCGCGGTGGTCATCGCCGGGGCCGGCAAGGCTTTCTGCGCAGGCCACGACCTGAAGGAAATGCGCGCCGCCCCTTCGCTCGACTATTACGAGCAGTTGTTCGAGCGCTGTGGCGCGATGATGCTGTCGATCCAGAAGCTGCCCGTGCCGGTGATCGCGCGCGTGCACGGCATCGCGACGGCCGCGGGCTGCCAGCTGGTCGCGGTATGCGACCTCGCGGTGGCGTCGAGCGATGCGCGCTTCGCGGTCAGCGGAGTGAACGTGGGCCTCTTCTGCGCCACGCCGAGCGTCACGCTCTCGCGCAACCTCGGGCGCAAGGAAGCCTTCGAGATGCTGGTGACGGGTGAATTCATCAGCGCGCAGGAGGCGCGCGAGAAAGGGCTTGTGAACCGGGTGGCACCGCCCGCGGAGCTGGATGCGACGGTCGAGTCGCTGGTGGCCAGCATCGTCGCCAAGCCCCGCGCCGCGCTCGCGCTGGGCAAGGCCCTGTTCTACCGCCAGCTCGAAACCGGCATCGAGGCCGCGCTCGCCGACGCGAGCCAGACCATGGCCTGCAACATGATGGACGAGAGCGCGCTGGAAGGCGTTCAGGCCTTCATCGAGAAGCGCCCGCCAGACTGGAAGCGCTGAGGCTGAAACAGCTAGGAATCGTGCAGCCGCGAACTCTCGGGCAGGTGCGCCATCAGGAATTCCATCTGGTCGGCCAGGATGCGCCTGTTCCGCAGAATGAAGTCTTCCCAGAGGCTGGGCACGTAGGGGGCATACAGCAGCGGCATGCCGGCCTGCTCGGGCGTGCGGCTGCTCTTGCGGTGGTTGCAGGGCCTGCAGGCCGTGACCACGTTCATCCAGGTGTCGATGCCCCTCTGGGCGAACGGGATGATGTGCTCGCGGGTGAGTTCGTCTTCGTGGAAGTGCCCGCCGCAGTAGGCACAAACGTTGCGGTCGCGCGCGAACAGCTTGCTGTTGGTGAGTCCGGGCCGCTGGGCGAAGGGGTTGATGCGCGGCACGCCCTTGGTGCCGATGATGCTGTTGATCGCGATCTGCGACTGCTCGCCGGTGATGGCGTTGTGGCCGCCACGGAACACGGCCACCTGCGCGCCCACCTCCCAGCGGACTTCGTCCGCCGCGTAGTGGATCACCGCCTGTTCCAGCGAAATCCATGACTGGGGCAGCCCTTGGGCCGACAGCTTCAAGACCTTCACACACGCCTCCTCGAAAAGGGAGAGAACACGGAAAGACCAGGGACACGGAGCGCGTTGGAGACCCACGCCGATCAACGCACTGCGTCACAATATACCGGCTTTGTGACAAATCGGCCTGATTCGCCCAATCGACGGGCGAAAGGCGCTATCAAAAAGATACTCACCGATGCAGGTTTTTCGCGGCTTCCGGCACCCGGGCGTAGCCCCCGCCTGCGCCCTCACCATTGGCAATTTCGACGGCGTGCACCGTGGCCACCAGGCCATGCTCGCGCTCCTGCAGACCGAGGCCCGCCAGCGCGGGTTGCCTAGCTGCGTGCTCACCTTCGAGCCCCATCCGCGCGACTATTTCGCCGCCGTCACCAAGAAGCCCGACCTGGCGCCGGCGCGCATCGGCACGCTGCGCGACAAGCTCAGCGAGCTGGCCGCCTGCGGCGTCGCGCAGACCATCGTGCTGCCCTTCGACGGCCGGCTGGCCTCCCAGTCGCCGGAGGAATTCATCCAGAACGTGCTGATCGACGGCCTGGGCGCGCGCTACGTGCTGGTGGGCGACGACTTCCGCTTCGGCGCGAAGCGGGCCGGCGACTACGCCATGCTCGACGCGGCCGGCGACGCCCACGGCTTCGACGTGGCGCGCATGAACAGCTACGAGGTGCACGGCCTGCGGGTTTCGAGCTCCGCCGTGCGCGAAGCGCTGGCCGAAGGCCGCATGGCCGACGCCCACACCCTGCTGGGCCGGCCGTACACAATTTCGGGCCACGTGGTCCACGGCCGCAAGCTGGGTCGGGCGCTGGGCGCCTCGGCGCCGGGCAAGGACGACGGTTTCCGCACCCTCAACCTGCGCTTCAAGCACTGGAAACCGGCCGCCAGCGGCATCTTCGCAGTGCTGGTGCATGGCCTGTCCGAGCAGCCGCTGCCGGGCGTTGCCAACCTCGGCGTGCGCCCCTCGCTGGACGCCAACGACGTCAATGCCGGGCGGGTGCTGCTCGAAACCCATTGCCTGGAGTGGCCCTCCCATCTGGGCGCCGAAGGGGCCTACGGTAAAATCGTGCGCGTGGAACTCCTGCACAAACTGCACGACGAATTGCGCTACACCAGCCTCGAAGCCCTCACCGCGGGCATCGCGAAGGATGGCCGCGACGCTCGCGCGTTCTTCGCATCGACCCACGCCGAAACCCACCGCCAGACCACGCGGGACCGAATTTAGCCCTGCACGCACCGTGCTGCCGCCCTTCGACAAGCTCAGGGCGAACGGCTTCACCTTCCGCACCGACACGCTTCATGCAGTTCGGGCTGAGCCTGTCCAAGCCCCCTGTTTCGCATCCAACATGTCTGACGCTGCTTCCCCCAAAGATTACCGTTCCACGCTGAACCTGCCCGACACCCCCTTCCCCATGCGCGGCGACCTGCCCAAGCGCGAGCCGGGCTGGGTGAAGGAATGGAACGACGAAGGTCGCTACCACCGCCTGCGCGACGCCCGCCACGGCGCGCCCAAGTTCATCCTGCACGACGGCCCGCCGTACGCCAACGGCCAGATCCACATGGGCCACGCGGTGAACAAGATCCTGAAGGACATGATCACCAAGGCGCGCCAGCTCGAGGGCTACGACGCGCTCTACGTGCCGGGCTGGGACTGCCACGGCCTGCCGATCGAGAACGCCATCGAAAAGCAGTACGGCCGCAACCTGAGCCGCGACGAGATGCAGGCCAAGAGCCGCGCCTTCGCCACCGGGCAGATCGCCCAGCAGATGGCCGACTTCCAGCGCCTGGGCGTGCTGGGCGAATGGGACCACCCCTACAAGACGATGGACTTCGCCAACGAGGCCGGCGAGCTGCGCGCGTTCAAGCGCGTGATCGAGCGCGGCTTCGTCTACCGCGGCCTCAAGCCTGTGTACTGGTGCTTCGACTGCGGCTCCTCGCTGGCCGAGTTCGAGATCGAGTACGCCGACAAGAAGAGCCAGACCATCGACGTCGCCTTCAAGGCGCACGAGCGCGAGAAGGTGCTCAAGGCCTTCGGCACCGACCACACGATCCTCGGCGACATCTTCGCCGTGATCTGGACCACCACCGCCTGGACCATCCCGGCCAACCAGGCGATCAACCTCAACCCCGAGCTCGAGTACTCGCTGGTCGACACCGAGCGCGGCCTGCTGATCGTGGCCAACTCGCTGGTCGAGATGTGCATGACGCGCTACGCGCTCGACGGCAAGGTGCTGGCCACGGTCAAGGGCGAGAAGCTCGGCGGCCTCGAGTTCGAGCATCCGCTGTACGACGTGGACGCGGGCTACAAGCGCCTGTCGCCCGTGTACCTGGCCGACTACGCCACCGCCACCGACGGCACCGGCCTGGTCCACTCCTCGCCCGCCTACGGCCTGGACGACTTCAACTCGTGCATCGCCCACGGCGTGGCCTACGACGACATCCTGAACCCGGTGCAGGGCAACGGCAGCTACGCGCCCGACTTCCCGCTCTTCGGCGGCCAGAACATCTGGAAGGCCGTGCCGGAAATCATCGCCGCGCTGCGCGAAGCCAACCGCCTGCTGACCACCGAGACCATCACGCACAGCTACCCGCACTGCTGGCGCCACAAGACGCCGGTGATCTACCGCGCCGCGGCGCAGTGGTTCGTGCGCATGGACGAGGGCGAAGGCGTGTTCACCAAGGACAAGGCTCCGAAGACGCTGCGCCAGACCGCGCTCGACGCCATCGAGCAGACCAGCTTCTACCCCGAGAACGGCCGCGCGCGCCTGCACGACATGATCGCCGGCCGGCCCGACTGGTGCATCAGCCGCCAGCGCAGCTGGGGCGTGCCGATCCCGTTCTTCCTGCACAAGGATTCGGGCGAGCTGCACCCGCGCACGATGGAAATCCTCGACCAGGCCGCCGACATCGTCGAGAAGGGCGGCATCGAGGCCTGGAGCCGCGTGACGGCCGAAGAAATCCTCGGCGCCGAGGACGCACCGCACTACACGAAGAGCACCGACATCCTCGAGGTGTGGTTCGACTCGGGCTCGACCTTCTCCCACGTGCTGCGCGGCACGCACCCCACGGTGCACCACGACACGGGGCCGGAGGCCGACCTGTACCTCGAGGGCCACGACCAGCATCGCGGCTGGTTCCACTCGTCGCTGCTGATCGCCTGCATGCTGGAGGACCGCGCGCCCTACCGCGGCCTGCTCACGCACGGCTTCACGGTCGATGCCAAGGGCATCAAGATGAGCAAGTCGCTCAAGAACGGCATCGACCCGCAGGAAATCAGCAACAAGCTGGGCTCGGAAATCATCCGCCTGTGGGTGGCCGCGAGCGACTACTCGGGCGACATCGCGGGCGACGACAAGATCCTGGCGCGCGTTGTCGACGCCTACCGCCGCATCCGCAACACGCTGCGCTTCCTGCTGGCGAACACCAGCGACTTCGACATCGAGAAAGACGGCGTGCCGCTCGACCAGCTGTTCGAGATCGACCGCTACGCGCTGTCGCGCGCCGCGCAGTTCCAGGCCGAGATCCTCGCGCACTACAAGGTGTACGAGTTCCACCCGGTGGTGGCCAAGCTGCAGATCTACTGCTCGGAAGACCTGGGCGGTTTCTACCTCGACATCCTGAAGGACCGCCTCTACACGACGGCCCCGGGCTCGCTGGCGCGCCGCAGCGCCCAGACCGCGCTGTGGCACATCTCGCAGGCAATGCTGCGCTGGATGGCGCCGTTCCTGAGCTTCACGGCCGAGGAAGCCTGGAAGATCGTGGGCACCGGCAAGCCGGGCGACTCGATCTTCACGCAGACCTACAGCCAGTTCGCCGCGCCCGACGAGGCACTGCTGGCCAAGTGGAACCGCATCCGCGAGATCCGCGACGTGGTCAACAAGGACATCGAGGCCGTGCGCGCCGAAGGCAAGGTCGGCTCCTCGCTGCAGGCCAACCTGCAGCTGACGGCGCCTGCCGAAGACTTCGCGCTGCTGGACACGCTGGGCGAGGACCTGAAGTTCGTCTTCATCACCTCGGCCATCGCGCTGGCCGCGGGCGAGGCGCTGGCAACGGTGGTGACGCCGAGCACCGCGCAGAAATGCGATCGCTGCTGGCACTACCGCGACGACGTGGGCCACGACCCGGCCCATCCGACGATCTGCGGCCGCTGCACAAGCAACCTGTACGGCAGCGGCGAATCGCGGAGCGTTGCCTGATGGCCGGCGCCCGCACCATGTCGTCGGCCTCGCGTTCGCGCGGCGGCAGCATCTGGCCGTGGCTCGGGCTGGCGGTGATCATCGTGATCATCGACCAGTTCACCAAGACGCTGATCCTGGGCTACTACAAGCTCGGCGACGCGACCTACGTGACGAGCTTCTTCAACGTCGTGCGCGCCCACAACACGGGCGCCGCCTTCTCGTTCCTCGCGGACCACTCGGGCTGGCAGCGCTGGCTGTTCACTGCCATCGGCGTGGGCGCGGCGGTCTTCATCGTGTGGATGCTGAAGTCGCACGCGGGGCAGAAGCTCTTCTCGTTCTCCATGGCGTGCATCCTGGGTGGCGCCGTCGGCAACGTGGTCGACCGGATGATGCACGGCTACGTGGTCGACTTCCTGAGCTTCCATGCCGGCAACTGGTACTTCCCGGCCTTCAACGCGGCGGACAGCGCCATCACGCTCGGCGCCATCTGCCTGATCGTGGACGAGATCCGGCGGGTTCGACGAGGCAAGTAAGCCGTCTCGCCATCTCTCTCATGGAAAAGGGGCCCGCCGGGCCCCTTTTTCTTTGAGCGCACCTCACCCCGTCGAAGCCGAGGGTTTCTCCCGCTTTCTCCCGATGTCATAACAAAGACATACTGCCGCGGTTCAATGTAATCGATTACATGAGCACCGCACGATGAGCATCCAAGCCGTAGCCGCCAAAGCCGGGGTCTCCGTGGCCACCGTCTCGCGCGCCTTCAACTTTCCCGACAAGGTGACGCCCGCCACGCGCGAGCTGGTGGAGCGCGTGGCGCACGAGCTCAACTACGTGCCGAACGCCAGCGCGCGCACCCTGCGCACCCAGCGCAGCCGCGTGCTCGGCGTGGTGCTACCCACGCTGCTGAACCCGACCTTCGCCGAATGCCTGCAGGGCATCGCGCGCGCGGCCATCGCGGGCGGCTACGCGATCATTCCGGTCACCACCGGCTACCGGCTCGACGAAGAGGAACGCGCCGTCCACCTGCTGCTGGCAGGCAACGTCGACGGCCTGATCCTCGTGGTGTCGAACCCCTCGACCTCGGCTGCCCTGCCCCGCCTGCAGGCCGCCGGCGTGCCCTACGTGCTGGCCTACAACCGCCACCCCGACCACCCCTGCGTGTCGGTCGACAGCGAAGCCGCGGTGGCCGATGCGGTCACGCGCCTGGTGCTGCTGGGCCACCGCCGCATCGCGATGGTCAGCGGCACGCTCGCCGCGTCCGACCGCGCGCAGCAGCGCTACCGCGGCTATCGCAAGGGCATGTCCGAGGCCGGGCTGGCGGCACCCGCACTCATCGAGGTGCCCTTCGTAGAGGCGGCCGCCGACGCGCTGTCGAGCCAGCTGCAGTCGCGCAACCGACCCACCGCGCTGATCTGCTCCAACGACCTGCTGGCCATCCGCAGCATCCGCGCCGCGCACCTGAGCGGGCTGTCGGTGCCCGGCGATCTCAGCGTCATCGGCTTCGACGGCATCGCGCTCGGCGAAGACCTCACGCCCGCGCTCACCACCATCGCCCAGCCCAACAGCGACATCGGCCGGCACGGCGTCGAGCTGCTGATCCAGGCCATGGCCAGCGGCGCCGCGCTGCAGGCCGATGCGAGCCTGCTGCTTCCCCATTCCTTCCGAGACGGCGAGTCGTGCGCTGCGGCGCACGAAGACGACAACAACGCCGCAATGCCCCGCCCCTGAGCTTTTCCTGTTCTTTGCCTATTTCCATCCAAGGAGTTTCCTCATCATGTCCCTCCGCTTCCACCGCCTGGCCCGCCTCGGCCTGGTCGCCGCCACGCTCGTCGCCGGCAGCGCCATGGCGCAGACCGCCATCTGCTACAACTGCCCGACCGAATGGGCCGACTGGGGCACCCAGCTGAAGGCCATCAAGGCCAAGACCGGCATCACCGTGCCGGCCGACAACAAGAACTCGGGCCAGTCGCTCGCGCAGCTGGTCGCCGAAAAGGCCAGCCCCGTGGCCGACGTCACCTACCTCGGCGTGACCTTCGCGGTGCAGGCCGCCAAGGACGGCGTGGTCGAGCCCTACAAGCCCGCCGCCTGGAAAGACATTCCCGACGGCCTGAAGGACCCGGCCGGCAACTGGTTCACCATCCACTCGGGCACGCTCGGCTTCATGGTCAACGTCGACGCGCTCAAGGGCAAGCCGGTTCCGAAGTCGTGGGCAGACCTGCTCAAGCCCGAGTACAAGGGCCTGATCGGCTACCTCGACCCGGCCTCGGCCTTCGTCGGCTACGTCGGCGCGGTCGCGGTGAACGAGGCGCGCGGCGGCACGCTCGACAACTTCAAGCCGGCCATCGAATACTTCAAGGCGCTGCAGAAGAACGAGCCCATCGTGCCGAAGCAGACCTCGTACGCGCGCGTGCTCTCGGGCGAGATCGCGATCCTGCTCGACTACGACTTCAATGCCTACCGCGCGAAGTACAAGGACAAGGCCAACGTCGCCTTCGTGATCCCGAGCGAAGGCACGCTGGCCGTGCCCTACGTCATGAGCCTGGTCGCCAAGGCCCCGCACGCGGCCGACGCGAAGAAGGTGCTCGACTTCACGCTGTCCGACGAAGGCCAGGCGATCTGGGCCAAGGCCTACCTGCGCCCGGTGCGCGCCAGCGCGATGCCCAAGGACATCGAGGCGCAGTTCCTGCCCGCCAGCGAATACGCCCGCGCCAAGAGCGTGGACTACGGCCGCATGGCCGCCGCGCAGAAGGCCTTCTCCGACGAGTACCTGAAGGAAGTCCGCTGAGCGGATGCCGCGCGCGATGACGCAAGCCATTTCCACGAACGCCTCCAGCGCCTCCGACGTACCGAACGCCTGGAACCCGCGCTGGCGCCTGCTGGCCTGCGTCGCGCCCGCGGCCGTCTTCTTCGCGGCCTTCTGGCTGCTGCCGGTGGTGCGCCTGCTCGCGCTGCCGGCGGACAAGGGCTGGTCGACCTACTTCGCCGTGCTGACGGATTCGCGCTACCTGACGAGCATGGCCAACACCGTCGCGCTCTCGGTGGCGGTGACGCTGGCCACGCTGGTGCTGGGCGCGGCGGTGGGCATCTACCTCGCACGCCACTCCTTCATCGGCAAGCGCATGCTGCTGTCGCTGCTCACGCTGCCACTGTCCTTTCCGGGAGTGATCATCGGCTTCTTCGTGATCCTGCTCGGCGGACGTCAAGGCGTGGTGGCCAGCATCGGCGACAGCCTGTTCGGCGAGCGCATCACCTTCGCCTACGGCCTGCTCGGGCTGTTCCTGGCGTACCTGTATTTCTCGCTGCCGCGCGCCATCGCCACCTACGCCGCGGCAGCGGAATCGATGAACACGCAGCTCGAGGAAGCGGCGCGCTCGCTGGGCGCCTCGCGGCTGCGGGTGGCGCGCGACGTGTGGCTGCCCGAGCTGGCCCCCACCACGCTGGCCTGCGGCGCGATCCTGTTCGCCACCTCGATGGGTGCCTTCGGCACGGCCTTCACGCTGGCCAGCAAGTTCGAGGTGATCCCGATCACCATCTACAACGAGTTCACCAACTACGCCAACTTCGCGCTCGCCGCGTCGCTGTCGATCTCGCTGGGCGTCGTGACCTGGCTGGTGCTGTTCGTCGCGCGCCGCTTCGGCGCGAGCCCCGTCGCGCGCTGAGGCACACACCATGCGAAAGAACACACAGGCCAAGGCCCCCTTCCTGCTCGCCGTCACGGTGATCGTGAGCCTCTTCATGATCGCGCCGATGCTGCTGTCGGTGATGGCGGGCCTCGTCAACAACTACAGCACCGGCCTGAAGAGCGGCCTCACGCTGCGCTGGCTCGGCGAGGTGTGGGAGAACTACGGCGGCACCGTGGGCTGGTCGCTCGCGCTGGCCGTGGCCTGCGTCGCCGGCACCGTGCTGCTGGGCGTGCCCTGCGCCTATGCGCTGGCGCGCAGCCGTTCGCGCGCCGCCCGCATCTTCGAGGAGCTGCTGACCCTGCCGGTCGCCGTACCGGGCCTCGCGACGGCGCTGGCGCTGATCCTCGCCTACGGCCAGCTCACGGCCTTCCGCCAGAGCTTCGCCTTCATCCTCGTGGGGCACATCGTCTTCACGCTGCCCTTCATGGTTCGCACCGTGAGTTCGGCCTTCCAGCGCGACGAACTGCTCGCGCTCGAGGAGGCCGCGCGATCGCTGGGCGCGAACTTCCGCCAGCGCTTCATGGGCATCCTGGTGCCCGCGGTGTTCCCGGCCATCGTGGCCGGCAGCCTGATGGTGTTCACGCTCTCGGTGGGCGAATTCAACCTCACCTGGATGCTGCACACCCCGCTCACCCGCACGCTGCCCGTGGGCCTGGCCGACAGCTATGCCTCGATGCGCATCGAGATCGGATCGGCCTACACGCTGGTCTTCTTCGCCGTCATCCTTCCGGTGCTGTGGGGCCTGCAGCACCTTGCAAACCTGATCCAGAAACACCATGGAACTTGAACGCATCCCCATCGACATCGCCAACTGCGCGAAGACCTACGCCGACGGCACGCGCGGCCTGCAGCCCACCAGCCTGCGCGTGGAAGCCGGCGAGGTACTGGCGCTGCTCGGCCCCTCGGGCTGCGGCAAGACCACGCTGCTGCGGCTGATCGCCGGGCTGGAATCGCCCGACGCGGGCAGCCGCATCGTGTTCGGCGACCAGGACGTCACGCAGCGCCCGGTGGAACACCGTGGCGTGGGCATGGTGTTCCAGAGCTACGCGCTCTTTCCGCAGATGACGGTGGCGGCCAACATCGGTTACGGCCTGCGCATCCGCGGCGTATCGCCCGAGGAAGAGAAGCGCAGCGTCGGCGAGCTGGTCGACCTGGTGCGCCTGGGCGGCCTGGAGAACAAGCGCCCCGCCGAACTCTCCGGCGGCCAGCGCCAGCGCGTGGCCCTGGCGCGTGCCGTGGCCGTGCGCCCGCGCGTGCTGCTGCTCGACGAGCCGCTGGCCGCGCTCGACGCCAAGCTCAAGGAATCGCTGCGCGACGAGCTGGCCGAACTGCTGCGCCGGCTGCACATCACGGCCATCCACGTCACGCACGACCAGCAGGAGGCGCTGGCCATCGCCGACCGGCTCGCAGTGATGCGCGCCGGCCGCATCGTGCAGGTGGGCCGTGGCGAAGACCTGTACCGCTCGCCCTCGCATCCCTTCGTGGCGGAGTTCCTGGGCCGGGTCAACCGCCTGGAGCGCGGGCAGGACGCCATCGCGCAGGGCGTTGTCCGACTCGGAGGAACGACCATGCCCTGCCCCGGCGCCTGGCAGGGCCATGCGACGCTGCTGGTACGGCCCGAGGACATCGAGGTCGGCGTGCCCCAGCTGGACTGGGCCGCCGCCGTCGTCGAGCGCCGCACCTTCCTCGGCGACCGCGTGCAACTGCACCTGCGCGCGCAAGACCAGCCCATGCTTGTGGCCGATGTGGGGCGCGACAATCCCTTCGGACCGGGCGACGCGGTGGGCCTGCGCATCCACCCCGACCGGCTGATGACGTCGCAGGAAACCAGCGCATGACCACACAAGCACCCCGCAACGGCAACACCATCCTGGTCCAGCTGACCGATCTGCACATCCGCGAGCCGGGCCGCCTGGCCTATGGCCGCATCGACACGGCCCCGTACCTGGAGCGCGCCGTCCAGTCGGTGCTGGCCCTGCGCCAGCAGCCTGATGCGGTGGTCGTCACCGGCGACCTGACCGACTTCGGCCGCGCCGCCGAGTACGAGCATCTCGCCCGCCTGCTCGCCCCGCTGTCCATGCCGGTCTACCTGATGCCCGGCAACCACGACGACCGCGATCAGCTGCGCCGCAGCTTCCCCGGCCACGCCCACCTCGGCACGAACAGCGACGGCTTCGTCCAGTATTCGGTACGGATCGGCGACCTGCGCCTGCTCACGCTCGACACCTGCGTGCCCGGCGCCAGCCACGGCTCGCTGTGCGAGAAGCGGCTGGGCTGGCTCGAGGCGCAGCTCGACGCCTGTCGCGACGAGCCCGTCGTGATCGCCATGCACCATCCGCCCTTCGAGACGCTGATCGGCCACATGGACGAAATCGGCCTGCTGGAAGGTGCCGAGGCGCTGGAAGCGCTGGTCTCGCGCTACCCGAACGTCGAGCGCATCATCTGCGGCCACCTGCACCGGGCGATCGACGTGCGCTTCGGCGGCACCATCGCCTCCACCTCGCCGGCGCAGGCCCACCAGGTCTGCCTCGACCTGGCTCCTGACGCCGATTCGGCCTGGACGCTGGAGCCGCCCTCGTTCCGGGTGCATGCCTGGTCCGCGCGCGGACGACGGCTGGTCACCCACCTCGCGGCGTCGGGCAGCTTCGAGGGCCCCTACCCCTTCCACGACAACGGAGCACTGATCGATTAGGGCCTGTTCACACTATTGAAGGGGTCGCGAAGCCCGCCACAGCCCGCCCCTGAAGGCGCGTGACGCAGTGCGTGTGTCCACACGCTCAAGGAGCGCAACGCGCAGGGGCGGGCTGTGGCGGGCTTCCCTTCGGGTTGCTGCGCAAAGGGGCTGTCTGCGGCGTTGCCCGCGCTTGCAAGGCATCAGCCTTGCTGCGCGCGGGCGCCTTGCATTCAGCCCCTTTGCGCAGCAACGCGACCCCTTCAATAGTGTGAACAGGCCCTAGCCCTGGACGCTCACTTGTGGAAAATGGGGTCGAAAACGAACTAAAACGAAAAGGATAGAACCCGACACCCATGAAGCATCTCCTGAATCTGCTGGCGGCAGTGGCCCTGCTGGTGTGGGGCACGCACCTGGTCCGCACCGGCGTGCTGCGCGTGTTCGGCGCCAACCTGCGCAAGATCCTCGTGCAGAGCATGCGCAACCGGTTCACGGCCGCCCTCTCGGGCATCGGCGTGACGGCGCTGGTGCAGTCGAGCACCGCCACCTCGCTCATGACCTCGTCCTTCGTCGGGCAGGGCCTGGTCACGCTGCCGGCGGCGCTGGCGGTGATGCGGGGCGCCGACGTGGGCACGGCGCTGATCTCGGTGCTGTTCTCGGCCGACCTCTCGTGGCTTTCGCCGATGTTCATCTTCGTGGGCGTGGTGCTCTTCATCACGCGCTCGGCCACGGTGGCGGGGCGCGTCGGCCGGGTGCTGATCGGGCTCGGGCTGATGCTGCTGGCGCTGCAGTTGGTGGTGGAAGCCACCGAGCCCCTGTTCTCCTCGCCGGCGATCCGCGCGCTGCTCGCATCGATCAACAGCGACGTGCTGCTCGAGATCACCATCGGCTCCGTGCTGGCCATCGTGGCCTATTCGAGCCTCGCGGTGGTGCTGCTGGTGGCGGCCATGGCCACCTCGAACGTGGTGCCGCTGGACGTCGCGCTCGGGCTCGTGCTCGGCGCCAACCTCGGCAGCGGCCTGCTGGCGGTGCTGACCACTGCCAAGTCGGCGGTGTCGGTGCGGCAGGTGACCATCGGCAACCTGCTCTTCAAGGTGCTGGGCGTGGCCATCGTGGCGCCCTTCGTCGGGCTGTGGATCCGCTACGTGCAGCCCCAGCTGCCGAACCAGACCCACGGCGTGGTGCTGTTCCACCTCGCGTTCAACGTCGTGATCAGCGTGGGCTTCATCGGCCTCACGCAGTGGGTCGCCAAGCTGGTGACGCACATCCTGCCGGAGCCGCAGCAGCCGGCCGGCACGACCCGGCCGCATCACCTGGACCCCTCGGCGCTGTCGACGCCCTCGCTCGCGATCTCCAACGCCGCGCGCGAAGCGCTGCACCAGGCCGACGTAGTGGAAACCATGCTGATCGGCACGCTCGACGTGATCCGCAACAACGACCTGCGGCTGGCGCAGGAGCTCAGGCAGCTCGACGACACGGTGGACCAGCTCTACTCGGCCATCAAGTACTACATGACGCGCATCTCGCGCGAGGCGCTGGGCGAGGAGGAAAGCCGGCGCTGGACCGACATCATCAGCTTCACGATCAACATGGAGCAGATCGGCGACATCATCGAGCGCGTGATCATCGACGTGGAAGACAAGAAGATCAAACCGCAGCGCAACTTCTCCGAGGCCGGCATGGCCGAGATCGTCGAGCTGCACGGGAGGCTGGTGGCCAACCTGCGGCTGAGCATGAGCGTGTTCCTCAACGGCAACGTGCGCGACGCGCAGAAGCTGCTGGAGGAAAAGGCGCGCTTCCGCGACCTGGAGCGGGCCTACGCCACCACACACCTCGACCGGCTGTCGGACCGCACCACGCTGAGCATCGAGACCAGCTCGCTGCACATCGACCTGATCAGCGACCTGAAGCGCATCAACTCGCACATCTGCTCGATCGCATACCCGATCCTGGAGTCGGCCGGGGCGCTGGCGCCCAGCCGGCTGCGGGAATCGCGGCTGGGCAACATCGAAGGCTGAACGGCCTGCGGCTGCCTGCGGGCTACTCGGCCGTCTTCAGCAGGGAAGTCTCGCGCCCCCGCCGCGCATAGCGCTGCGCCAGCACCGCGCAGACCATCAGCTGCATCTGGTGGAACAGCATCAGCGGCAGCACGATGGCCCCCACGGCGTGCGAGGCGAACAGCACCTTCGCCATCGGGATGCCGCTGGCCAGGCTCTTCTTGGAGCCGCAGAACACGATGGTGATCTCGTCCTCGGTGTCGAAGCCCAGCTTGCGCGCCAGCAGGGTCGTGAGGCTCAGGGCCAGCCCCAGCACCACCGCGCACACCACCAGCAGGCCGACCAGCGCATGCGCCGGCACCTGCCGCCACAGCCCCTCGATCACGGCCGCGCTGAACGCGGTGTAGACCACCAGCAGGATCGAGCCCTGGTCGACGAACTTCAGCACCGCGGCGCGGCGCTGGATCCACTTCCCGATCACCGGGCGCAGCAGGTGCCCGGCCGCGAACGGCACCATCAGCTGCAGCAGGATGCGGCCGATGGAGTCCAGCGAGGAGGTCGCATGGCCGCCGTCGGGCAGGACCACCAGGTTGACCAGCACCGGCGTGATGAACACCCCCAGCAGGGTGGACGCCGAGGCGCTGCAGATGGCCGCCGGCATGTTGCCCCGAGCCATCGCGGTGAAGGCGATGGCCGACTGCACCGTGGCGGGCAGCACGCACAGGTACAGCACGCCGGTGTAGAGCTGGGGCGTCACCAGCGGCAGCAGGAAGGGCTTGAGCGCCAGCCCGAGCACCGGGAACAGCACGAAAGTGCTGCCGAACACCAGCAGGTGCAGCCGCCAGTGCATGAGCCCGTTCACGATCGCCTCGCGCGACAGCTTGGCCCCGTGCAGGAAGAACAGCAGGCCGATGGCGACCGTGGTCAGCCCCTCGAAGAAATGCGCGACCTGCCCGCTGGCCGGCAGCAGGCTTGCGAGGGTCACGACCGAAAGAAGCGCGAGGGTGAAGTTGTCGGGAAGGAAACGGGGGCGGGACATGTAGCAACTCGGGACGAACGCCACGCGCGTTGCAGGCGCGCAGGCCGACTCAGCAGGGGAATGTGTGATTTCCGCGCATGAATCTCGTCGCCACTTTGCGGAGCCCGGCGCGTGCTCCTCGCGCCATTCGAGGGTGGATTTTCGGCGAATTCCGGCATCGCTGCCGGGCAGCCGGAAAATGCCCTACCTCAGCGCTTCAGTGTGCCGCGGACGAACTGAACTGCGCCTGACGGCGGCTGAGGCAGTAGTCGATCAGGTCGTCGATCTCGGTGGCCTTGTCGAACACCGCGTCGGCGCCGAGGTGCACGCACTTGCGCCGCATCTCGGGCGTGGCGTAGTTGCTGAGCACCACGATCTTCTGCCACGGGCTGCGGTCGCGGCAGGCCTCGAGCACGCGAAAGCCGGTGCCGTCCTTCAGGAACAGGTCGACGATGGCCAGGTCCCACTGCGACAGGTTCCGGGTCAGCCAGCGCGAGCCCTCTTCCTCGGACTCGGCCTCCCCGACGGGATCGACCCGTGCCACCTCCCGCAGCGTGCCCGCCAGGTTCCTGCGGATGGTGGGGTTGTCCTCGACGATGAAAGTGCGAACGGTGGTCATGGAGTGGCTTGCCTCTGTACTGTGCCCACAGGCTACAAAGTGCGCTTTGCACAAGTCGAAGGCATGACACCCCTGCGCCGGTAGGACAAGACTGGCGCCCGTACAACCAAAGGCTCAGAGCGTCAGGATCGTGCAGCCCGTGGTCTTGCGCGCTTCCAGGTCGCGGTGCGCCTGCTGCACATCGGCCAGCGGATAGCGCTGCTCGATGGGGATCTTCACCGCGCCGCTTCGCACCACCGCGAACAGGTCGTCGGCCATCGCCTGCGTGCTTTCGCGCGTCGCCATGTGAGTGAAGAGCGTGGGCCGGGTGATGTAGAGCGAGCCCTTGGAGGCCAGCACTCCGAGGTTGACCGGCGGCACCGGACCGGAACCGTTGCCGAAGATCGCCAGCAGGCCGAACGGGCGCAGGCAGTCGATGGAGCCCTCGAAGGTGTCCTTGCCCACCGAGTCGTACACCACCTTCACGCCCTTGCCGCCGGTGATCTCCTTCACGCGGGCCGCGAAGTTCTCGGTGCTGTAGTTGATGGCGTGCGCCGCACCGTATTCCAGCGCGAGCTTGCACTTGGCGTCGCTGCCGGCCGTGCCGATCAGCTGCAGGCCCAGTGCCTTGGCCCACTGGCAGGCGATCAGCCCGACGCCGCCGGCGGCGGCATGGAACAGGATGAAGTCGCCGGCCTGCAGGCCTTCGGCCGGCAGCGTCTTCTTCAGCAGGTATTGCGTGGTCAGGCCCTTGAGCATCATGGCGGCGCCGGTCTCGAAGGAGATGTCGTCGGGCAGCCTGCACACGTTCTTCGCCGGCATCACGCGCAGCTCGCTGTAGGCGCCGGGCGGCTGGCTCGCGTAGGCCGCGCGGTCGCCCGCCTTCAGGTGGGTGACGCCCTCGCCCACCGCCTCGACCACGCCCGAGGCTTCCATCCCGAGCTGCAGCGGCATCTGGAACGGGTAGAGCCCGCTGCGCTGGTAGGTGTCGATGAAGTTCAGGCCCACGGCCTTGTGGCGGATGCGGATCTCGCCCGGGCCGGGCTCGCCGACCTCCACCTCGACGATCTTCAGTTCTTCGGGACCGCCATGACGGTCGATACGGACGGCTTTGCTCTTCATCGTTGCTGTCTCCAAGCTCTGGAAAGTAAAGAAGGGAAAAAAGAAGGGGAAGGCATCCTGCCATGTTTGAGCTTCCCGCGACGGCGCGGGGAATCATTGCCCGGTAGAGTCGGCGCCCATGCAGACACAGCCGCAGCGCCTCGCCCCTCTCACCGTCTTCCTGCTCGTCGTTCCGCCGCTGCTGTGGGCCGGCAACGCCGTCGTCGGCAGGCTGGTGCGCGAACTGGTGTCGCCGCTCACGCTGAACTTCGTGCGCTGGGTGATCGCGTTCGCGCTGCTGCTTCCGCTGGCCGTGCCGGTGCTGCGTCGCAGCAGCCCGCTTTGGGCGCACTGGAAGCGCTACGCCGTGCTCGGGCTGCTGGGCATCGGCCTGTACAACGCCTTCCAGTACCTGGCGCTTCAGACATCCACGCCCATCAACGTGACGCTGGTCGGATCGAGCCTGCCGCTGTGGATGCTCGCGGTGGGCGCCCTCTTCTTCCGCGCGCGCGTCAGCTCGCGCGAGATCGGCGGCGCGCTGCTGTCGATGGTGGGCGTGCTGCTGGTGCTCAGCCGCGGCGAATGGCAACAGCTGCTCGGGCTGCGGCTGGTGCCGGGCGACCTGTACATGATCGCGGGCACCATCGCCTGGGCCTTCTACAGCTGGCTGCTGGCGCGCACGCACGAGCCCCGCGCGGTGCGGCAGGACTGGGCCTCGTTCCTGATGGCGCAACTGGTGTTCGGCATCGCATGGTCGGGCGCGCTGGCCGCTGGCGAATGGACGCTGACGCCTGCCCACATCGACCTCGGCTGGCCGCTCATTGCGGCGATGCTGTTCATCGGCATCGGCCCCGCCGTGGTGGCCTACCGCTGCTGGGGCACCGGCGTGCAGCGCGCCGGGCCGCAGGCGGCGAGCATCTTCATGAACCTCACGCCGCTCTTCGCGGCAGTGCTTTCGGCGGCCTTCCTGAGGGAGCCGCCGCACTGGTACCACGGCGCGGCGTTCCTGCTGATCGTGGGCGGGATCGTGGTGGCGTCCAGGCGCTGACGTCTCTCAGGCGAAGAGCCTGGCCAGTTCGGGACTCTCTCGCATCCAGCCCGGCGCCTCGGCCTTGTCCACCAGCCGCCAGACGTAGCCCGGGCGACCGTAGAGGTCGCGCCCCGAAGCCAGCAGCGCGGGAATGTCGACGGCATCGAGGAACTCCCGCGAGTTGTATTCCTGGTGCGCGAAGCCGCGGATCTTGGCGCGCACGGCGTCCTCGTCCATCGCGAGGTACGAGAAGTGCCAGCCGGCATCGGCGAGGATCAGCGCGGGCTGTGCGCCGTTGCGAACGCGCATGCGCAGCTGGTCGGGCGTGAGGCTGTCGAGCCGCGAGCGCGTGACCGCCACCGTCCATACCGAAGAGGCCTCGGGCCCTTCGACGTTGCGGTAGTTCGCATAGAAGTAATAGAAGGCCAGGCACAGGCCGAAGGCTTCATGCCGGCGGTCGTCGCGCATCGCGCGGACCACCTCGGCGCGCGGGATCTCGTCGGCGTCGGAGATCATCACCAGGTCGTGCGGCGCCGCATCGTGCAGCCCGCGCATGACCTGATTGCGCTGGAATTTCTCGCGGATCCAGAAGCCCGACTTCGGCGTGTCGGAATGCCAGTCGCCGACCACGGGCGCGGCATCGGCTGCCTCGTCGATCACCGGCATGTCGTGCACGGCGATGTAGCGGATGCGCGGCAGGAACGGCGCGATGCGCGGGTCTGCCGCATCGAAGCGAAGCGCCTTCGGCTCGCCGCTGAAGGTGCGGTCGGCCTCGACGATCACGAAGCAATCGACCACCTCCGACAACTCGTGCAGCCGCACCGCGAGGATGTCGGCCTCGCCGTTGTAGGTGATGCAGTCGTAGACCTTGCGCGTTGCGGCTGCGACAGGAGCCCCAGGTTCCGGCGCGAACTCGATGCGATAGCCGTTGCGCTCGAACATCTGCAGGATGTCGCGCTCGCCATACCAGCTGTCGAGCTGCGACAGCGGGATCAGCGAACGCAGCGTGAGCGGCGACAGGCTCGCCAGCTGCCGCACCTTCGCGTGATGACCGAACAGCAGCATCGCGTTGTAGCCATGGTGCAGCTGCGGCCCCGCATGCTCGATGGCGAAACTGCGCGCCAGCTCCAGCGGCGCGAAGCGCATGCCGACGGCCTCCAGCGCGGGGCGCAGCACGCCGCTGAGCTGCACGTCTTCCAGCAGCGCGTTGTGGTCCCAGTGCATCCGCAGAGGGTCGCCGCCCACCGCATCGGGCGGCGGAATCTCCACGCGGATGTGCGGATGGTCGACCAGCGCCCGCATGAAGCGCATGCTGCGCAGGCTGAAGCCGCCGTTCTGGATCGGCGTGACGACGTGGCCAGGCTTGCCCAGTTCGTCGGCCCACTCGAAGCTGTTGCGCCAGTACGTGCCCTGCGGGGCATCGATCTTTGCGAGATGGATGGGCGCGCCGATGTAGTCGCAGCCCAGGAATTCGTCGCTCCAGTTGGCCGCGTTGACGACCCAGCCGTCTTCCTGCACGACCAGCGCGAACTCCGTGCGCACCACGCGCCAGAGCGCGAACATCATGAACCAGCTGTACTCGTGGTAGTTCAGCGGTGCGATCCGCAGATGTTCGATGCCGGGTGCAAGGTCGCCGGGCGCCTGCGGGCTGCACAGCAACGCGCGCGCACCGGGCATCTGCGCCTGGCTGTGCTGCAGGGCCAGCGCCGCGCCGCGCGCATCGGGCAGCCCCGTGACCGAGACCAGCGTTATTTTTTCGAATGACTCCCTGCTCACGATGCGCCTCCCGTCGCTCTCGTGAACCGCGCTCAGTAGGTGCCAGGGTAGGCGCCGCCGTCGGCCAGGATGTTCTGGCCTGTCATGTAGCCCGCCTGCATGCTGCACAGGAAGGCGCAGATGGCGCCGAACTCGGCCGGCGTGCCGAAGCGCTTGGCCGGGATGTTCTTCTTGCGGGCTTCCCACACGGTGTCGAAGTCCTGGCCCGACTTCTGCGCGGCGCCGGCCATCGTGCCCTTCAGGCGGTCGGTATCGAAGGAGCCCGGCAGCAGGTTGTTGATGGTCACGCCCTGCGCCGCGACGGCCGTGCGCGCCACGCCGGCCACGAAGCCGGTGAGGCCGCTGCGCGCGCCGTTCGACAAACCCAGGATGTCGATGGGCGACTTCACCGAGCTCGAGGTGATGTTCACGATGCGGCCGTAGCCGCGCTTGGCCATGCCGTCCACCGTGGCCTTGATGAGCTCGATGGGGGTGAGCATGTTGGCGTCGACCGCCTTGATCCACGCCTCGCGGTCCCAGTTGCGGAAGTCGCCGGGCGGCGGGCCGCCTGCGTTGGTGACGACGATGTCGAAGTCATGGCCCAGCGCGAACACCGCGGCGCGGCCGGCCTCGGTGGTGATGTCAGCGGCCACGTGCTTGACGAAGGAGCCCGATGCGCCGGCAACCTCCGTCAGCTTCTTCGCGGCGGCTTCCAGCGCCTCGGCGCCGCGCGCCACGATCACCACGTTGACGCCCTCGCGCACCAGCGCCTCGGCGCAGCCGTAGCCCAACCCCTTGCTCGCGCCGCACACCAGCGCGGTCTTGCCTGCAATACCCAGATCCATGTTCCTGCTCCAGTCAAACAATCGGCAAGGGGCTCAGCGCCCCTTGCGCGTGAAAACGAAAATGCCCGCGATCACGAGCACGGTGCCGGCCGCGATCCACGGCGTGAACGGCTCGCCAAGTATGACCACCCCCATGAGGATGGTCGACAGCGGCCCGATCATGCCGGTCTGCGCGGCCATGGCAGGGCCGATGCGCTCGATGGCCATCATCACCATGAGCACGGGCACCGCCGTGCACAGCGTGGCGTTGAGCACCGACAGCCAGATCACCTCGGGCGCGACATCCATGGCCACGCTCATCGGCCGCGTCAGCACGAACTGCAATATGCACAGCACGCAGGCCACGGTGGTGGCCAGCCCCACGAGCCGCAGCGACCCCAGCCGCTTGACGAATTCGCCGCTGTAGACGAGGTAGCCCGCATAGCTCACCGCGCTCAGGAACACCAGGAAGGCGCCCCAGGCGGCCGCGCCGCCGCCCTTGCCGCCGCCTCCGGTCCACAGCTCGTGGCCGAACACCAGCAGCACGCCGGCATAGCTCACGATCATGCCCAGCACCTGCGGGCGCGTCGGGTGACGCCGGTAGAGCAGCCAGCCGAAGAACAGCACCAGAGTCGGGTTGAGATAGAGGATCAGCCGCTCGAAGCTGGCCGAGATGTAGGCCAGCCCCGCGAAGTCGAGAAAGCTCGCGAGGTAGTAGCCCGAGAAACCCAGGCCGATCACGCCGATCCAGTCGCGCCCGGTGAGCGCGGGCTTGCCGCGCCCGGCCCACCACGCCATCAGCGCGAAGAGCGGCAGCGCGAACAGCATGCGCAGCATGATGAGCGTCACCGCGTCCACGCCGTAGCGGTATGCCAGCTTGACGATGATGGCCTTGCCGCTGAACGCGATGGCGCCCAGGGTGGCGAGGACGAGACCGGTGGCGATGCCTTTCCTGGCGGCATCGCGGGAGGGTTGCGGGGCAGGCTGGAGGGAGTCGCCGGCCGTCGCGGCTGTCTTGTTCATCCCCCGATCATCGCGGCAACCGCAAACCCCTGTCCGGGCGCCGGCTCAGTACCCCGCTGCCGCGCCGTCGCGGCGCGGGTCGCTGGCGGCCACGTAGCCCTCCACCGAGGGATCGCCCGCGCGCCAGATGAACTGGCCGGCGCCGAAGTCCTGGTACGAGTCGTTGATCACTTCCAGGTGATGGCCCAGCTCGCGCAGGCCCTGCACCGTGGCCGGGTTCATCGCGGCCTCGACGTTGATCTCCAGCCCCGCGTTGAAGCGCCAGCGCGGCGCGTCGCATGCGGCCTGCGGGTTCTGCCCGTAGTCGAGCATGCGCACCAGCGTCTGCATGTGGCCCTGCGGCTGCATGTTGCCGCCCATCACGCCGAAGCTCATCACAGGCTGGCCGTTCTTCGTGAGGAAGGCCGGGATGATGGTGTGGAACGGGCGCTTGCCCGGCGCCACCACGTTCGGGCTTTCGGCCTTCAGGCTGAAGCCGTGGCCGCGGTTCTGCAGGCTGATGCCGTACTCGGGCTCCACGCAGCCGGAGCCGAAGCCCATGTAGTTGCTCTGGATGAAGCTGACCATCATGCCGCTCTCGTCGGCGGCCGTGAGGTAGATGGTGCCGCCCTTCACGGGATTGCCGGCCTTGAAGTCCTGCGCCTTCTTCACGTCGATCAGGCGGGCGCGCGAGGCCAGGTAGGCGTCGTCGAGCATCTGCTCGGTCGTCACTTCCATGGTCTTGCGCTCCGACACGTAGCGGTACACGTCGGCAAAGGCCAGCTTCATGGCCTCGATCTGCAGGTGCTGCGACTGCACCGAGTCGACCGGCAGCGAGGCGATGTCGAACTTCTCCAGGATGCCCAGCGCGATCAGCGCGGCGATGCCCTGGCCGTTCGGCGGAATCTCGTGCAGCGTGTGGCCGCGGTAGTCGCGCGAGATGGGCTCGACCCATTCGGGCTGGTAGGCCGCGAGGTCGGCCACGGTGAGCGCGCCACCCTGCTCGGTGGAGAACTTCGCCAGCGCCTCGGCGATCTCGCCGTTGTAGTAGGCCTCGCCCTTGGTGCGGGCGATGGCCTTGAGCGCGCGCGCGGCGGCCGTGAAGCGGAACAGCTCCCCCACCTCGGGCGCACGGCCCCAGGGCAGGAAGGTCTGGGCGAAGCCCGGCTGCGACTGCAGGATCGGCGTGGCCGCCGCCCACTTGCCCTGCACCACCGGCGGCACCAGGTAGCCGCGCTCGGCGATGTCGATGGCTGGCGCCAGCAGGTCGGCGAACGGCAGTTTGCCGAAGCGCTCGCTCAGCGCCACCCAGCCGCGCACCGCGCCAGGCACGGTGACCGAATCGATGCCGCGCATCGGCGGATTGGCCGCGTCGGCGCCGTACTTGGCCCTGAAGTACTCGGGCGTCCAGGCCTTCGGCGCGGGGCCGGAAGCGTTGAGGCCGTGCAGCTTCTCGCCGTCCCACAGGATGCAGAAGGCGTCGCTGCCCAGGCCGTTGCTCACCGGCTCGACCAGCGTCATCACGGCAGCGGTGGCGATGGCCGCGTCGACCGCGTTGCCGCCCTGCTGCAGGATGCGCAGCCCGGCCTGCGAGGCCAGCGGATGCGAGGTCGAGACCACGTTGCGCGCGAAGATGGGAATGCGCGTGGAGAGATAGGGGTTGGCGTAGTCAAACTTCATACCGTGCTTTCAGGGATGGCGTGAACAATTCGGGAAACACCGAGGAACCGGCTTTGCCGGGCCTCTGGTGTTGCCCCCGGTAGGGGGTTGGCGAAGCGACACGAAGTGCGCGAAGACTGGGGGCGAGCCTATTACTCGTTGGTGATCTTGCGGTCGACGACGATCTTTTTCCATTTGGCGGCATCGACAGCCACCATCTTCGCGAACTGGTCCGGCGTGCCGGGCACGGCAGGCTCGATGCCCAGTCGCGCGAGCTTTTCCTTCACCTCGGGATCGGCCAGCGCCTCGTTGGCGGCCTTGTTGATCTTCGCGACGATGTCCGCCGGCAGGTTCTTCGGACCATAGAAGCCGAACCATGTGTTCGACTCGTAGCCCGGCAGCGTGTCGGCAATGGCCGGCAGCTCGGGTGCCAGCGGGCTGCGCTTGAGCGAGGTGACGCCCAGCGCGCGCAGGCGGCCGTCGCGCACGTGCGGCATGCCGGTGGGCAGCGAGTCGAACAGCACGTCGACCTTGCCGCTGATCAGGTCGGGAATGGCCAGCGCCGTGCCCTTGTACGGAATGTGCGTGACGAACACGCCGGCCTGCGCCTTGAAGAGTTCCGCCGTGAGCTGCACGATGGTGCCGTTGCCGCTCGATGCGTAGTTGAGCTTGCCGGGGTTCTTCTTCGCGTAGTCGATCCACTCGCGCACCGTCTTCGCCGGCGAATTGACCGGCACCAGCATGATGCTGGCGGCGTCGCCCACGTGAGCGATGGGCGTGAAGTCGCGCACCGTGTCGTAGGGCAGCTTGCTGATGGCGGGGCCGATGGAGTGCGTGCTCGTGGTGGCCAGCAGGATGGTGTAGCCGTCCGGCGCGGCCTTGGCGGCCTGGTCGGAGCCGATGGCGCCGCCAGCGCCGGGCTTGTTGTCGACCACCAGCGTGGTGCCCAGCTTGTCGCCCATCTTCTGCCCCAGCGTGCGGGCGAAGAGATCGGTGGCGCCCGCCGCCGGGAACGGAACGATCAGGCGGATCGGCTTGTTCGGGTAGCCCTGCGCCAGGCTGGCGGACGAGGCGGCCATGCCGAATGCGATGGCGAGCGCCTGGAGGAACTGGAGGCGTTTCATTTGCGGGAATTCTGTGCCTGTGGACGGGACAAGCATGCTATGCACCGCTGGCGCATCAAGCCAGATAATTCGGCTTATTCAACTATCAACACCGTTTATGACCAGAGCCCCCGCCGAAGAAATCTCGCTGCAGCAGCTGCGGGCGCTGGCGGCGGTGGCCGAAACGGGCAGCTTCACGCTGGCGGCCGAGGCACTGCAGCTCACCCAGCCCGCCATCAGCCACCTGATCAAGCGGCTCGAGGAAGAGCTGGCTCAGCCGCTGGTGGTGCGCGGGCGCCGCATCCGCATGACCAACGCGGGCGAGATGATGGTCGACACCGCCGTGCGCGCGCTGCGGCTGATCGACGATTCGGTCGGCGCCTGCCGCTCGCAGTCGCAGCTGCGCGAAGGCCGCATCGTGCTGGCGGTGGGCCACCTGACGGCAGGCGCCCTGCTGCCGCCCTTGCTGGGCCGCTTCTCGCAGAAGCACCCGACGCTGGCGGCGACGCTGCTCGACAGCACGGCCGAGCAGATGATCTCGCGCGTGCTCTCGCAGGAGGCGGACCTGGGCTTCGGCTCCGACATCGGCCAGAAGCACTCCGAACTGGCGACCGAGCCGCTCTTCACCGAGCGCATGGCGCTCTTCGTGCGCGACGACCATCCGCTGGCGCAGCACGACTCGGTCGAGGCCAGGCACCTCGAAGGCCTGCCCTTCATCCACGTCAACCCCGACGCCAACGTGTGGCGTGCCGTGAGCCGCCAGTTGGCGAGCGTGGCCAACGTGTATCCGCAGGTGGTGCACCACGTGTCGATGCTGTCGACGGCCTTCGGCCTCATCCAGGCCGGCGCGGGCGTGGCGCTGGCGCCGCGCTATGTCGAAGTGCTGATGCCGGCCAACCTGCGCGCCGTGGGCGTGACGCGGCCCGTGCTGGAGTACCCGGTGGTCGCCATCCGGCTGGCCAAGCATCCGCTGAGCCCGGCGGCGATGGCCTTCCTGGCGATGGCCCGGCAGCACATGAAGCCGCCGCGGGCAGGCAAGAGCTAGAAAAGGAAAACGGCGCCCGAAGGCGCCGTTTTCAAGGAAGGAGGCAGAACCGGGACCGGTGGTCAGTCCTCGACGAAAGCCTCTTCGCGCTTCGACTTCACGGCCGGCAGCAGCACGATGATCAGCAGCAGGGCCGCGGCAGCCAGCAGGCTCGCCGAGATCGGACGCGTGACGAACACGCTCCAGTCGCCGCGCGACAGCAGCAGCGAACGGCGCAGGTTCTCTTCCATCATCGGGCCCAGGATGAAGCCCAGCAGCAGCGGCGCAGGCTCGCAACCCAGCTTGAAGAAGGTGTAGCCCACCAGACCGAAGATGCCCACCATCCAGATGTCGAAGGTGTTGTTGTTGGTCGAGTACACGCCGATCGCGCAGAAGAGAACGATCGCCGGGAACAGGTACTTGTACGGCACCGACAGCAGCTTGATCCACATGCCGATCAGCGGCAGGTTCAGGATGATCAGCATCGCGTTGCCCAGCCACATCGAGGCGATCAGGCCCCAGAACAGCTCGGGGTTGCTGGTCATGACCTGCGGGCCCGGCTGGATGTTGTGGATGGTCATCGCGCCCACCATCAACGCCATCACGGCGTTGGGCGGAATGCCCAGCGTCAGCAGCGGGATGAAGGAGGTCTGCGCACCGGCGTTGTTGGCCGACTCGGGAGCCGCCACGCCGCGGATGTTGCCCTTGCCGAAGGGCACTTCGCCCGGCTTCAGCTTGGTCTTCTTCTCGATGGTGTAGGCAGCGAAGGCAGCCAGCAGCGCGCCGCCGCCGGGCAGGATGCCCAGTGCGGAGCCCAGGGCCGTGCCGCGCAGCACTGCGGGCAGCATGCGCTTGAAGTCTTCCTTGGTCGGGAACAGGCCCGAGACCTTGGCGGTGAACACTTCGCGCTCGTCGTCGGGACGCGAGAGGTTCGCGATGATTTCGCCGTAGCCGAACACGCCCATGGCGATGGCCACGAAGCCGATGCCGTCGGTCAGTTCGGGAATGTCGAAGCTGTAGCGCGCGACACCCGAATTCACGTCGGTGCCGACCAGACCCATCAGCAGGCCCAGCACGATCATCGCGATGGCCTTGAGCAGCGAGCCCGAAGCCAGCACCACTGCGCCGATCAGGCCCAGGATCATCAGCGAGAAGTATTCGGCGGGGCCGAACTTGAAGGCCAGCTCGGTCAGCGGCGGCGCGAAGGCGGCCAGGATCAGCGTGCCCACGCAGCCCGCGAAGAACGAGCCCAGGCCTGCGGCGGCGAGCGCCGGGCCTGCGCGGCCCTTGCGCGCCATCTGGTAGCCGTCGATCACGGTCACCACCGATGAAGACTCACCGGGCAGGTTGACAAGAATCGCGGTGGTGGAGCCGCCGTACTGGGCGCCGTAATAGATACCGGCCAGCATGATCAGCGCCGAGACCGGCGGCAGCGCGTAGGTAGCCGGCAGCAGCATCGCGATGGTCGCGACCGGGCCGATGCCCGGCAGCACGCCGATCAGCGTGCCCAAGATACAGCCGATCAGGCAGTACAGCAGGTTGGTGAAGGTAAAGGCGACGCCAAAACCGACGGAAAGGTTGTGGATCAGGTCCATGGTGGAATCGGCTTTCGTCTCAACCGGTGATGAAGGTCGGCCAGACCTGGATCTGGAGCTTGAGCGCCCAGATGAACGCGACGTAGCTGCCGACGGCCAGCACGGTGGCCAGGACCAGCACGCTGGGCAGCTTGAATTCGTGGCCCGCGAGGCTGGCGATGATCACAAGCGCGTAGATGGCGATGATCATGCCCATGGCCGGGATGCCGACGCTCGGCAGGCCGCCGAGCAGGATGCCGAACGCCAGGTTGGCGCCGAGGATGTACACCACCTGCTTCCAGGCCCACTTGCCGATCTTCTCGCCGTCGGTGGTCTCGACGGTGAGCCCGCTGAACATGATCCCGAGGCCGATGAGGGCCATCAGGATGCCGAGCATCAACGGGAAGTAACCCGGTCCCATCCGGGCCCCGGTGCCCACGGTGTAGGTGGTGGCGCCCCATGCGAACGCCACACCCACCACCGTGAACATCAGACCCGAGAAAAAGTCTTTCTGACTCTTGATCTTCACGAACAGTCTCCTCGAACAAATTTCGATGCGGGATTGTCGAGTCAGCCTCCGGTCAGGCCGATGTGGATTCCACTAACCAAAGTCCTAGGGATAACCCGGGAGTATTCACCGCTCCCGGGGTGGCTGGAAGGCAGCGCAGGTCATTCCAGCGGAGGCGTGGCGCTGAGCACCTCTTCGATGGTGGTCACGCCTTCTGCCACGCGCAGCGCGCCGGCCAGCCGCAGCGGCCGCATGCCGTCGATCACGGCCTGGCGGCGCAGCCCGGCGAGGTTGGGCTCCTTCGTGACCTGGCTCTTGAACGGCTCGCTGACGCTCAGCAGCTCGTAGAGCCCCATGCGTCCCATGTAGCCGGTCATGCGGCAATCGACGCAGCCCACCGGCTTGTAGGCGCGCACCGAGCCCGTGATTTGCCACGGCTTGACGATGGCCTCGAGCTTCTCGCGGGTGACGGTGTCGTCGGGCTGCTTGCAGTTGGGGCACAGCGTGCGCACGAGGCGCTGCGCGAGCACGCCCAGCATCACGGCGTTGATGAGGTACGAGGGCACGCCCAGTTCCATCAGCCGCGTGAGGGCGCTCGGCGCATCGTTGGTGTGCAGCGTGCTGAACACCAGGTGGCCGGTGAGCGCGGCCTGCACCGCCATCTCGGCGGTGGCGAGGTCGCGGATTTCGCCGACCATGATGATGTCCGGGTCCTGCCGCATCAGCGCTCGCAGGCCTTCGGTGAAGCCGAAGTCGAGCTGCGGCTGCACCTGCGTCTGGTTGAAGGAGGTCTCGATCATTTCGATCGGGTCCTCCACCGTGCTCACGTTGACCTCCTCGGTCGCCACGCGCTTGAGCGTGGAATACAGCGTGGTGGTCTTGCCCGAGCCCGTTGGGCCGGTCACCAGGATGATGCCGTTGGGCCGGGTGACGAGCTGCTCCCAGCGCTGCGCGTCGTGCTGCGCGAAGCCCAGCGCGTCGAGGTCCTTCACCGCGGTGTCGGGGTCGAAGATCCGCATCACCATCTTCTCGCCGAAGGCGGTGGGCAGGGTCGACAGGCGCATTTCGACTTCGTCGCCGCGCATGTTGCGGGTCTTGATGCGGCCGTCGAGCGGACGGCGCTTCTCGACCACGTCCATGCGGCCCAGCAGCTTGATGCGCGCGACCATCGCGTTCATCACGCCCATGGGCATCTGGTAGGCCGGATGCAGGATGCCATCGATGCGGAAGCGGATCACGCCCTGCTCGCGGCGCGGCTCCAGGTGGATGTCGCTCGCGCGCTGGTCGAAGGCGTACTGCCAAAGCCAGTCGACCACCTGCACCACGCTCTGGTCGTTGGCATCGAGCTGCTTGTTGCTCTTGCCGAGCTCGACCAGCTGCTCGAAGCTCGTGGTGCTGGCGTTGCCGCCGGCCTTCTGCGCGGCGCGCACCGACTTCGCGAGCGCGAAGAACTCGGCCGTGTAACGCTGGATGTCGGCCGGGTTGGCGACCACGCGCCGCACCGAGCGGCGCGCCTGCCGCTCGACCTCGGCGATCCAGTCGGTGAGGAAGGGCTCGGCCGTGGCCACCACCACCTCGTTGGGCAGCACCTGCACCGGCAGCACCTTGTGGCGCTCGGCGTACGCCGCGCTCATGGTGTCGGCCACCTTGCCCACGTCGACCTTGAGCGGATCGATGCGCAGGTAGGAAAGGCCCGCGCGGCCCGCGAGCCATTGCGTGAGGGTTTCGAGATCGAGCGGCTTGTTGTCGCTCTCGCGCGTCATGGCCACGTTGGCCAGCCGCACCAGCGGGGCCTGCCGGCTCTCGGCCTGCGCGCAGCGGGCGATGGTGCGCTTGGCCTCGACCGGGGAAATCACGCCGTCGGAGGCGAGCCATTCGATCAGGCGCCGCAGGTCGAGCGGGCCTTCGTGGCGCGCGGCCAGCGGGGCGGGGGCGGAAGCAGCGGATACAGCGCTCATGAGCCGGAGGTCGTTCGGGTGAGTGTCGGGTTCTGTGGCTTGAAGACCCGCAGCCATTTCGGCGCGGGCAGGCCCCAGCGAGTCTGGATCGTTTGGGCGCGCTCGGCAAGCGCCTCGCGCTTCGGGCGGCCCGGTGTGCGCTGGGCGAGCACCACCGTGTTGCCTTCGCGCGTCGGCTTGAAGGCCCAGACCGCATCGGCGCCGAATGCGGCGGAGATCTTCTCGAGGCTGCGCTCGTAGCTCGACGAGCGGCCGAAAAGGTTGACGGTCATGCAACCGTCATCGGTGAGCAGCGTTCGGCAGTCTGCGTAGAAGTCCTCGCTGTCGAGCACCGGCGCGGCGGCCTCGTGGTCGTACAGGTCGACCTGCAGCGCATCGACCGTGCCGTGCCATTCGGGCTTGCGGATCTCGGCTGCGGCATCGGCGATCACCACGCGCAGCTTCGGGTCGTCCGGCGGCAGCTTGAACCAGCCGCGGCAGGCCGACACCACCTGCGGATTGAGCTCGATCGCGGTGGTGCGCATGCGCAGGATCTTGCGGCTGAACTTGGTGAGCGTGGCCGCGCCCAGGCCGAGCTGCATCGCGTGGCGGCTGGCCACGGTCTTCGGGTCGGCGAAGAGCAGCCAGGCCATCATCCGCTGCACGTATTCGAGCTCGATCTCGAAGGGCGCGTCGAGCTTCATCGAGCCCTGGACCCACTCGGTACCGAGGTGCAGGTAGCGGATGTCGCCCCAGTCGGAGAAATTGACTTCGGGTAGGGAAATAGGAGTTTTGCTCGATGCCATCGATGCCGTCAGACGACTAGTTTGTGGGCCGCCAGCACCTCGCGCCAGGCCGCGAGCTTGCGCTCGAAGCTCCACGACGCGTTGGCGGGGCTGGTGGAAGGCAGCTGGTAGACCGGCACGCCGAGGGTGCGCGTGTGGCGCGCATGCTTGAAGCTCTCGCCGCCGTTGTGCGCGATGGCCGCGAGCTTCGGCAGGTGCAGGCCGGCGATGTCGTTCGCCACCGGCGCGCGGATGGCCGAATCGAGGCTGCCCTCGCGCTCGCAGGACGCGTACACGTCCCACACGCCCAGGCCGCGGTCGAGCAGCCAGCGGCAGCGTTGCGCGTAGCTGTCTACGCCCGACGGCAAGGGGACTTCGGGCCAGACGGCTTGCAAGATCTTCCAGAACTGGTTTTGGGGGTGTGCATAGTACTGCTGCAGTTCGAGCGACCTGACCCCGGGAAAGCTGCCGAGGACCAGCAAGACGGTGCCCGGCGACACGACGGGCGCGAGCCCCGTGAGCATCGGGCTCGCGGCGGTGGCGGATGCGGCGGGTGGATTCATGGGCGGCAATCGTGCCACCGTCCGGCACGCGCCCGGGCCGCCCAAGAAAAAACCCGCCGAGGCGGGTTTCCTGGAGAGGGGCGGAACAGCCGGCCCGGCATCGCCGGGTCAGCTGAACTGCTTACTTCTTGGCGGCTTCGTTCTCGGCCGTGCCGGGAATCTTCTCGCCAATGGCCTTGCCGGTGCTGCGCATGCCGTCGGCCGTCTTGTGGCCTGCGTTCTCGACGGCGTCGCCGGTCTTCGCGGCTGCGTTCTTGGTGGCGGTGGTCGCCTTCTTGGTGGTGCGCTTGGTCGCGTTCCAGGCCTTCTTGGTGCCGCGCTCGGTGGCGTTCACGGCCTTCTTGGTGGTGCTCTTGGTGGCGTCCCAGGCCTTTTCCGCTCCGCGCTCGGTGGCGTTCACTGCGTCCTTGCCGGCTTCCTTCACCTTCTCGGTGGTGGAGGGTTCGGTGGTGGCGGCGGTCTGCGCTACGGCCGACAGGCCGACGGATGCGAGCGCCAGGGCGACCACGACGGGAACGGTGCGTACGAAGGATTTGGTCATCGAAAGACTCCTTTTTTGAGTGAAGTATGGGAGTGACGGATGTGCCACTGCACAACCAACGCCACTTCGAACTTCAAGGATGACAGCAAAAAAGGCCCGGCGGCACGCTTGGGCGCAACTCGGGAAATCGGCCTACGCGGAGGGCTTCCGGCCATCCGACGCGGACAGCAGACTTTGGAGCTTCGGCAGGGCCGCGACCGCATTGCGAGTGGTCGCTTCGGCCAGCGCATCGATGGCGATGCCCCGCAGCTGCGCCACCACTTCCGCGATGCGCGGCAGCTCCGCCGGCTCGTTTCGGCCCTGCGGCTCGCCGGCATCGCGCTGGGCCTGCGTGCGGTAGAGCCAGTGCGGCTGGATGTCGGGCGCGTCGGTCTCCATGACGATCGATTCCATCGGCAGCGTGGAGGCGAGCCGGCGCAGCTGCAGGGCGCGCTCGAAGGTCACCGCGCCGCCGAAGCCCAGCTTCAATCCGAGCTCGATGCAGGCGCCGGCCTGCTGCTCGCTGCCGTTGAAGGCGTGGGCGATGCCCTGCCACGGTTTCCCGCCCGCCGTCTGCCGCAGATGCTTGAGCACCTTGTCGACCGAACGCCGCACGTGGATGAGCACGGGTAACCCGTGCCTGCGTGCCAGTTGCAACTGAGTGTGAAAGAACCGCTCCTGCTTTTCGCCGTCCAGTCCCTCGACGAAGTAGTCGAGGCCGATCTCTCCGACCGCCACCAGCCTCGGGTCGTCGCGCCGCGCGGCCAGTTCGGCATCGAGCGCCTTGAGGTCCTCGTCCTTCGCCTCGCCGGTGCACAGCGGATGGATGCCCAGGGCGTAGGCATCGCCCTGCGCGTGGGCCAGCTCGCGCACGGTGGAGAAGTTGAAGACGGCCACCGCCGGGATCACGCACATCGCCACCCCCCGTTCGGCGGCGCGGGCGCGCAGGACGGGCATCTCCGCACCGAATTCGGGCGCGTCCAGATGACAGTGGGTATCGATGAAGGTAGCCATCGCTCGATGATGCCCGATGGGATGCGCAGGCGCGGAAAGCGTGCTACTGTGAACTCCTGTACACGCGATTTGCGATTTTTTAGCCGGAGGTACTCCGATGCGCAGGCCCGCCTTCTACAGCCGCTCGCCCCGCACGCTGCCGCCGGCCGCAGACGAGGCGGCCGAACGGGCGGATGCGCCGGCATCGCCCGAAGCCGCCGGCGCGGACCAGCCACCCGGAGCCGCTCCCGCAGGCAAGACCGGCTGGCAACCCGGCCGCCGCAGCTTCGCGCTGCTCATCGTGCTCTCGGCCGCGCTGGTCGCGGGCACCGCATTCTGGATGCCCCGCCCGGGCGCCAAGGCCCTCACGCAGAAAGACATCGACGCGGCCGTGCTGCGCTCGCTGCAGACCAACACCCTGCCCTCTCCGGCGGCCAAGGCGGCCGACATCATCCGCCCCTCGGTCGTGCGGGTGGTGAGCTACGGCGAGGAGAAGAACACGCCCGAAGCCAAGACCCAGAAGCGCGGCCGCAACATGGCCAAGGGCAAGCCACCGGAAGCACCCAATGACGGCGTGGCGCCGGGTGAAGTCGAACGCGGCGTGGGTACGGGGGTGGTGATCGTCGACAAGGGCGTGATCCTCACCAACCTGCACGTGGTCGCAGGTGCCGACAAGATCAAGGTCACCTTCTACGACGGCCTGGAAGCCGCCGCCACCATCACCGGCGTGCAGCCCGAGAACGACCTCGCGGTGCTGCAGGCGCAGAAGATTCCCGACGACCTGATCCCGGCCACCATGCGCTCCACCGCCGACCTGCGCCCCGGCGACCAGGTGGCGGCCGTGGGCTTTCCGTTCGGCATCGGACCCTCGGTATCGGCCGGCGTGGTGTCGGGCCTGAAGCGCTCGTTCCGCTCGCCCGAGGGCAAGCAGGAGCTGGGCAACCTGATCCAGTTCGACGCGGCCGCCAACCCCGGCAACTCGGGCGGGCCGCTGATCAACATGGACGGCGAGGTGCTCGGCATCGTCACCGCCATCCTCAACCCGACGCAGCAGCGCACCTTCATCGGCATCGGCTTCGCGGTGCCCATCGAGAACGCCGCGTCCGCCGCGGGCTCGCCACCGTTCTGATCGATCCTTCTTCGAAAGTCCTTCGCATGAGCACAGAGACCGTCAACCCCACGCCCGCCGGCACCGCCGAACTGATGGAGCAGATCCTCTACGAGGTGAAGCGCGTGGTCGTGGGCCAGGACCGCTTCCTGGAGCGCGTGATGGTCGCCATGCTCGCGGGCGGGCACCTGCTGGTCGAAGGCGTGCCGGGCCTGGCGAAGACGCTCACCGTGAAGACGCTGGCCGACACCGTGCGCGGCCAGTTCAAGCGCATCCAGTTCACGCCCGACCTGGTGCCGGCCGACCTGGTGGGCACGCGCATCTACAACCAGAAGACGGGCGAGTTCAGCACCTCGCTGGGCCCGGTGTTCGCCAACCTGCTGCTGGCCGACGAAATCAATCGCGCGCCGGCCAAGGTGCAAAGCGCGCTGCTCGAGGTGATGCAGGAACGCCAGGTCACCATCGCCGGCGAGACGCACAAGGTGCCCCGCCCCTTCCTCGTGATGGCCACGCAGAACCCCATCGAGACCGAGGGCACCTATCCGCTGCCCGAGGCGCAGGTCGACCGCTTCATGATGAAGGTGCTGGTCGACTACCCGAGCGACGAGGAAGAGTTCGTCATCGTCCAGCGCGTGATCGGTCCGGCGGTCAACGCCACGCCGGTCGCCACCACCGAGCAGCTCGCCGCGCTGCAGGCCGAGGCCCGCCGCGTGTACGTCGACCCTTCGCTGATCCAGTACGCGGTGAAGCTGGTGTCGGCCACACGCACGCCCGAGAAGCACGGGCTGAAAGACCTGCGCCGCTTCATCACCTTCGGCGCCAGCCCGCGCGCCAGCATCAGCCTGACCGAAGGCGCGCGCGCCTTGGCGCTGCTGCGCGGGCGCAGCTACGCGCTGCCGGAAGACATGACGGCACTGGTGCCCGACGTGCTGCGCCATCGCGTGACGCTTTCCTACGAAGGCTTGTCCGAAGGCCTGACGCCGGATAGCCTGGTCGAGAAGATCATGCGTGCAGTCCCCGCTCCACCGAAACCGCTCGAACATGAAAAGCTGGTGGCGTAAGGCCCCCTCGGCCGCGAACGACGAACGGCTCGCCGCTGAAGCCGGCGGGGCCGAACGCGCGCTGCGCCGGCTCGAGTGGACCGTGATCCGCCGCCTCGACGGCCTGCTGCAGGGCGACTACCGCACGCTGATGCGCGGTGCCGGGCTCGACCTGGCCGACCTGCGCGAGTACCAGCACAACGACGACGTGCGCCACATCGACTGGAACGTCACCGCACGACTGCAGACGCCGCACGTGCGCGTGTTCACCGAAGACCGCGAAATGGCCGCCTGGTTCGTGCTCGACCTGAGCCGCTCGGTCGACTTCGGCTCGGGGCTGAAGGCCAAGCGCGAGATCTCGGCGGGCTTCGTCGGCGTGCTGGCTCGGCTGCTCACGCGGCACGGCAACCGGGTGGGTGCGCTGGTCTACGGCAGCGACCTCGAAGCCGTGATCCCGCCGCGCAGCGGACGGCGCCATGTGCTGCATCTGCTGCACGCGATGGAAAAGCGCGCCGGCAAGGCCGAGTCCGCGCCCACGCAGAAAGGCATGACGCGGCTGGCCGACCTGCTCAAGTCGGCCGCCACGCTGATGCCCCGGCGCTCCACCGTGTTCGTGGTTTCCGACTTCCTGAGCGAGCCCGGATGGGAACGCCCGCTGGGCCAGCTGGTGCAGCGCCATGAGGTCGTCGCCGTGCGCCTCTTCGATCCGCTCGAACTCGAGCTGCCCGACCTCGGCCTGGTGCCGCTGCGCGACGCCGAAACCGGCGAGCAGCTGTGGGTCGACACCCACGACGCGGGCTTCCGCAAGCGCTTCGCCCGTCTGGCGGCCGAGCGCGAGACCGCATTGCGCGAGACGCTGGCCCGGGCCGGCGTGGACGCGCTCGAACTCTCTACCGATGACGACCTGGTGGAAGCCATCGTCCGTTTCGCCGATCTGCGCAAGCGCCGCGCGCGCATCGGCCAGGCTGGTCTGAAGGCGGTGGCAGCATGACTTTTCTCTGGCCCCAATTCCTCTGGCTGCTGGCGGCGTTGCCGCTGCTGATCCTGCTTTATCTCTGGCTGCTGCGCCGCAAGAAGAAGCTGGCGGTACGCTACGCCAGCCTGTCGATCGTGCGCGAGGCCATGGGCGCCGGGCAGAGCGTGCGGCGGCACCTGCCGCCCCTGCTGTTCCTGCTTGCCATGGCCGCGATGCTGGTGGCCGCGGCACGGCCGATGGCGGTGGTGGTGCTGCCGTCGAACCAGCAGACCATCATCCTGGCGATGGACGTGTCGGGCAGCATGCGCGCGGCCGACGTGCAGCCCAACCGGCTCGTGGCGGCGCAGGAGGCGGCCAAGAGCTTCATCAAGGACCTGCCGCGCACCGTGAAGGTGGGCATCGTCGCCTTCGCGGGCAGCGCGCAGGTGGCGCAGCTGCCCACCACCAACCACGAAGACCTGGTGACCGCCATCGACAGCTTCCAGCTGCAGCGCGCCACCGCCACGGGCAATGCCATCGTGGTGTCGCTGGCCACGCTGTTCCCCGATGCGGGCATCGACGTCGAGCAGTTCAGCTCGCCCAGCCGCCAGCGCGGTGCGGCCATCGACCAGAACGAGAAGAAGCTGAAGGAGTTCACGCCCGTGGCGCCCGGCTCGTTCACCTCGGCGGCGGTCATCATGCTGACCGACGGCCAGCGCACCACCGGCGTCGATCCGCTCGACGCAGCCAAGGCAGCGGCCGACCGCGGCGTGCGCATCTACACGGTGGGCGTGGGTACGGTCGACGGCGAGACCATCGGCTTCGAAGGCTGGTCGATGCGCGTGCGACTCGACGAGGAGACGCTCAAGGCCATCGCCAACAAGACCAACGCCGAATACTTCTACGCAGGCACCGCGAACGACCTGAAGAAGGTCTACGAGACGCTGAGCTCCAAGCTCACGGTGGAGAAGAAGGAAACCGAGATCTCCGCGCTCTTCGCGCTGTGCGCTGCCGTGCTGACGCTGCTGTCGGCGGGCCTCTCGCTGCTCTGGTTCAACCGGATTCTCTAGCGCCTCGCGGGGTGGTGGCCGCCTCGGGCGACCTCACCGCGCCGATTCCGCCCAGGAACAGGTCGGCCACGATCGGCGCGATGGCCGCGTGGTCGAGCCGGCCGTCGGGCTTCATCCAGGTGAACATCCAGTTGATCATGCCGAACAGCAGCATGGTCAGCGGCTTGGCCAGGTCGTCGCTCGGTGCGCCGGGCCGCAGCGCCGACACCGCGCGCGCGAAGCCCGCGACCACCTCGCGCTCCTTGTCCAGCACGCGCTCGCGGTCGGCCTCTTCGAGAAAGCGCACGTCGTCGGTCAGCACGCGGTGCGCGTCCTGTGCGCCGGCGTATTCCTCGACGATGCGGTAGATGAAGCGGCGCAGGCGCTCCTCGTCGGTGTGCGGCGAGGCCTCTTCCTCGGCCACCAGCGCGGCGAGCTTGGAGACGTGCGTCTCCGCGATGCTGATGAGCAGGCTGCTCTTGTCCTTGTAGTAGTGGTACAGCGTGGCCTTCGAGAGGCCGCAGGCCTCGGCCACCTGGTTCATCGAGGTGGCGGGATAGCCGCTGCGCGCGAACAGCTGGGCGGCCTGCGCGAGGATGAATTCACGCTGGTCCTCGTAGGTGGCGGATCTTCCACGCGGCATCGGTTGCTGTTCCTCGGTTGTTGTTCGGTTGAAGGAAACGGGCGATCTTGCACGAAGCGCGAAGCGCGAAGGCGGTCGTCAGCCCCGCTTCGTGGCGATGAGCGAGCGCACGTCGGTGGCCGGCAGGCTCGGGCGGTTCTTCTCCACGCTGGAAAGCGGCTCCACCTCGCGCAGGCTCGCAAGGCTGCGCACCGTGAGCGCCTGATAGGTCTGCGTGCCTTCGAGCTTCCACGCGATCTCGTCCTCGCTCAGCTCGCGCTTCACCTTCGCCGGAATGCCCGCCGCCAGCGAGCGCGCCGGCACCTTCATGCCGGCCGGCACGAAGGCGCAGGCCGCGACGATGGCCTTCTCGCCGATCTCGGCCTCGTCCATCACCACCGCGTTCATGCCCACCAGCGCGTCGCGCCGCACGATGCAGCTGTGCAGGATCGCGCCGTGGCCGATGTGGCCGTTGACCTCGACCACCGTGTCGTTGTCGGGAAAGCCGTGGATGCAGCAGTGGTCCTGCACGTTGGAGCCCTCCTCCAGCACGATGCGGCCGAAGTCGCCGCGCAGGCTGGCGCAGGGGCCCACGTAGCAGTTCGGGCCGACGATCACGTCGCCGATCAGCACCGCGCTGGGATGCACATAAGCGCTCGGGTCGACGACCGGGATCACGCCGTCGATGGAATAGCTGGGCATTCGCTCTGTCTCCTTCTTTGCCTGACTCTTTGCCTGACTTCTCGCGGGTATCAGGGTTTGCCCTGAATCAACCCTGCTTGTGTCGTCGTCTGGGTCGATCATAAAATCAACCGAACGGTCGGTCAATAGTGTTTGCACGCCGGCCCGTACCCACAAAGGATGAAAGAGACACTCGATGACTGAGCCTTTGGTACTCACCAGCAACGCCGGCGCCGTCCGCACGCTGAGCCTCAACAGGCCGGCCGCCCTCAACAGCTTCACGACGCAATTGCACGAAGCGCTGATGGCGGAGCTGGAAGCCGCGGCGGCCGATGCGAGCGTGCGCTGCGTAGTGCTCACCGGTGCCGGCCGCGCCTTCTGCGCCGGGCAGGACCTGGCCGACCCGTCGGTCGCACCCGACCCGACACCCGGCGCCGCGCCCAAGGACCTGGGCCACGTCATCTCCACTTGGTACGCCCCGCTGGTCGCGCGCCTGCGCTCGATGCCCGTGCCGGTGATCGCCGCCGTCAACGGCGTGGCCGCGGGTGCCGGCGCGAATCTCGCGCTGTGCTGCGACCTCGTGGTGGCCGCCCGCTCGGCGAGCTTCATCCAGGCCTTCACCAAGATCGGCCTCGTGCCCGACACCGGCGGCACCTGGCTGCTGCCGCGCCTCGTGGGTTCAGCGCGCGCGCTGGGCATCGCGATGCTCGGCGACAAGCTGCCCGCCGAGGAAGCCGCGCGCATCGGCCTGATCTGGCAGTGCGTGGACGACGCAGCGCTCACCGAAACCACAGCCGCCCTCGCATCGAAGCTCGCCGGCATGCCCACGCGCGCCCTGGTCGCCACGCGCGAGGCCATGGCCGCAGCACAGGACATGGACCTGGGCGCGGCCCTCGCCCAGGAAGCCCGCATCCAGCGCGACATGGGCAACGCAGCCGACTACCGCGAAGGCGTCGAGGCATTCCGCGCCAAGCGCGCCCCCGTTTTCAAGGACCGCTGAGCCATGGCCGACACCGTTTCTTCTTCCCGCACGCCCCAGCAGACGGCCGAGTACGTCCGCGACGGCATGTTCGCCAACGACAACGCCAGCAAGGGCCTGGGCATGCGCATCGTGGAGGTCGGCCCCGGCCAGGCCACCATCGAGATGCGCGTGCGCACCGACATGCTCAACGGCCACGCCATCTGCCACGGCGGCTTCATGGCCACGCTGGCCGACTCGACCTTCGCCTTCGCCTGCAACTCCTACGACGAGCTGACCGTGGCCTCGGGCTTCGCCATCGACTTCATCGCGCCGGCGCGCGAGGGCGACGTGCTCACCGCGCGCTGCCACGAGGTGTCGAAGGCCGGGCGCACCGGCGTGTACGACACCGAAATCACCAACCAGCGCGGCGAGCGCATCGCGATCTTCCGCGGCCGTTCCTATACAGCCAAGGGCCGCCCGGCCGTTCCGAACGCCGCCGCCTGAGGAGACAACACACCATGACAGTCAAACGCCCCGCCCCCGGCGAACTCGAGCCCATCGAAACCGCCAGCCGCGACGAGATCGCGGCACTGCAGCTCGCCCGCCTGCGCACCACGCTGCAGCGCGCCTACGAGAACGTGCCCCACTACCGCAAGGCTTTCGATGCCAAGGGCGTGCACCCCGACGACCTGAAGTCGCTGGCCGACCTGTCGAAGTTCCCCTTCACGGTGAAGAGCGACCTGCGCGACAACTACCCCTTCGGCATGTTCGCCGTGCCGCGCGAGAAGGTGGCACGCATCCATGCTTCGTCGGGCACCACCGGCAAGCCGACCGTGGTGGGCTACACGCTGCAGGACATCGACACCTGGGCCGACCTCGTCGCCCGCTCCATCCGCGCAGCGGGCGGCCGTCCCGGCGACATGGTGCACGTGTCGTACGGCTACGGCCTCTTCACCGGCGGCCTGGGCGCGCACTACGGCGCCGAGCGCGCGGGCTGCACCGTCATCCCGATGTCGGGCGGCCAGACCGAGAAACAGGTGCAGCTCATCCAGGACTTCAAGCCGAACATCATCATGGTCACGCCCAGCTACATGCAGGTGATCATCGAGCAGTTCGAGCGCCAGGGCCTCGACGCGAAAGACAGCTCGCTCAAGGTCGGCATCTTCGGCGCCGAGCCGTGGACCGAAGCCATGCGCCGCGACATCGAGGCCAGGGCCGGCATCGACGCGGTCGACATCTACGGCCTCAGCGAAGTGATGGGCCCCGGCGTGGCCAGCGAATGCGTCGAGAGCAAGGACGGCCCAGTCATCTGGGAAGACCACTTCTACCCGGAGATCATCGACCCCGAGACCGGCGAGCTGAAGGCCGACGGCGAGGAAGGCGAACTCGTCTTCACCTCGCTGAGCAAGGAGGCAATGCCCATCGTGCGCTACCGCACGCGCGACCTCACGCGCCTGTTGCCGCCCACCTCGCGCTCGTTCCGCCGCATGGGCAAGATCGTCGGGCGTAGCGACGACATGATGATCATCCGCGGCGTCAACGTCTTCCCCACGCAGGTGGAGGAGATCGTGCTCGCGCACCAGGCGCTCTCGGGCCTCTACCAGGTGCACGTGAGCCGCGCCGACAAGCTCGACCAGGTCGAGATCCACTGCGAGCTCAAGCCCGCCGACGCCACCTCGGCCGACCGCGCCGCCATCGGCGACTGGCTGCAGCACCGCGTGAAGACGCTCATCGGCATCTCGACGCGCGTGGTGGTCCACGGGCCCGACGAGATGGAACGCACCCAGACCGGCAAGGCACGCCGCGTGATCGACACGCGCCCGCGCTGACCAGGCCACTTCCAACATCCACCGAAAGGACACGCACATGTACACCCAGGCAATGGACACCATGGGCAAGGACGCGGGCGACGGCAAGCAGAAAGTCGTCCGCTCCGCCGAGGAGATGCAGCTCGAGGAGCGCTTCGACGCCCACATCGACGCCGGCGACTTCATCGAGGCGAAGGACTGGATGCCCGAGCACTACCGCAAGACGCTGGTGCGCCAGATCAGCCAGCACGCGCACTCGGAAATCGTCGGCATGCTGCCCGAGGGCAACTGGATCAGCCGCGCGCCCACGCTCAAGCGCAAGGCCATCCTGCTGGCCAAGGTGCAGGACGAAGGCGGCCACGGCCTCTACCTTTATGCAGCCGCCGAAACACTGGGCACCTCGCGCGACCAGATGTTCGACGCGCTGCACAGCGGCAAGGCCAAGTACAGCTCGATCTTCAACTACCCCACGCTGACCTGGGCAGACATGGGCACCATCGGCTGGCTGGTGGACGGCGCGGCCATCATGAACCAGGTGCCGATCTGCCGCTGCTCGTACGCGCCGTATGCGCGCGCCATGATCCGCATCTGCCGCGAGGAGAGCTTCCACCAGCGCCAGGGCTACGAAGCGCTGCTGACCATGATGACCCACGGCACCGAGGCGCAGAAGGCGATGGTGCAGGACGCGGTCAACCGCTGGTGGTGGCCCTCGATCATGATGTTCGGCCCGCCGGACGACCAGTCGCCCAACAGCGCGCAGTCGATGCGCTGGGGCATCAAGCGCTTCAGCAACGACGAGCTGCGCCAGAAGTTCGTCGACGCCACCGTGGAGCAGGCCCGCATCCTCGGCGTGACCCTGCCCGACCCCGACCTCAAGTGGAACGAGGAGCGCCAGGCGCACGACTTCGGCGCCATCGACTGGAGCGAGTTCTGGCGCGTGATCGGCGGCGACGGCCCCTGCAACCGCGAGCGGCTGCAGGCCCGCGTCGACGCCTGGGAAGACGGCGCATGGGTGCGCGAAGCCGCACTCGCCCACGCCAACAAGCAACAACCAATCAAGGAAGCAGCATGAGCACCGAAACGAAACAGGAATGGCCTCTGTGGGAGGTGTTCGTGCGCAGCAAGGCCGGCCTCGACCACAAGCATTGCGGCAGCCTGCACGCGGCCGACCCGAAGATGGCCATCCAGATGGCGCGCGACGTCTACACCCGCCGCCAGGAAGGCAGCAGCATCTGGGTGGTGCGCTCCGACCAGATCGTGGCCAGCGACCCGGGCGAGAAGGACATGTTCTTCGACCCGGCCGAAGACAAGGTGTACCGCCACCCGACCTTCTACGCGCTGCCCAAGTCCGTCGACCACATGTGAGCGGACGGGACGTCATGCAAGCATCGATCGAACTGAACCGCACGCCCGCCGTGCAATACCTGCTGCGCATCGGCGACACCTGCCTCGTGCTCGCGCAGCGCCTGGGCGAATGGTGCGGCCACGCGCCCGTGCTGGAGGAAGACATCGCGATGGCCAACATCGCACTCGACCTCGTCGGCCAGGCCCGCGCGCTGCTCACTCACGCGGGCAAGCTCGAAGGCGAAGGCCGCGAGCACGACGAGGACCAGCTCGCCTACCTGCGCGACGAGCGCGACTACTTCAACCTCACCATCGCAGAACTGCCGCGCGGCGACTTTGCCTTCGCCGTCGTGCGCAACACGATGGTGTCGACGCTGCTGAAGCTGCTGTGGCAGCGCCTCGCGGCGTCCAACGACAGCGAAGTGGCGGCCATCGCCGGCAAGGCGCTGAAGGAAGCGCGCTACCACCAGCAGCACTCGGGCGACTGGGTGGTGCGGCTTGGCGACGGCACCGACGAATCGCGCCGCCGCACCGAGAAGGCGCTGAAGCAGCTGTGGCTCTACATGCCCGAACTCTTCTTCAGCGACGAGGTGGATGCCGCGGCCAGCGCCAGCGGCCTCGGCCCCGCATGGAGCGAACTGCGCGAACCCTGGCTCGCCGAGATGCAGCAGGTGCTGGACGCGGCCGGCCTCGCCATGCCGAAGGAAGCCGCCTTCCGCAGCACCGGCAAGCACGGCGTGCACAGCGAGCACATGGGCTACATCCTCGCGGAGATGCAGCACCTGCAGCGCTCCTATCCCGGAGGCGTGTGGTGATGAACGCCCTGGCCTCGCGCGTCGATGCGGCATGGGCCGTGCTGAACACGGTGCCCGACCCCGAGGTGCCGGCCGTGTCGGTCTGCGACCTCGGCATCGTGCGCGAGGTGATCGAGCACGACGACGGACTGGAGATCGTTCTCACGCCGACCTACTCCGGCTGCCCCGCCACCGAGGCCATCGAGCACGACGTGCTGGCCGCCGTCGAGCAGGCCGGTCTCGGCCGCGCACGCGCTACCCTGCGCCGCGCGCCCGCCTGGACCAGCGACTGGATCAGCGACGAAGGCCGCGCCAAGCTCAAGGCCTACGGCATCGCGCCGCCCGCGCACCTGAACGCCGAGCAGGCCGCCAACACCGCCATGCCGATCAAGCTCTTCGGCCGCATCGCCGGAGAACGCATCGCCTGCCCGCGCTGCGCAAGCGAGCGCACCGAGCGGCTTTCCGCATTCGGCTCCACCGCCTGCAAGGCCCTGTACCGCTGCATGGCCTGCCGCGAGCCCTTCGAACATTTCAAGCCCATATGAAGAAACACCCCCAGGCTTCGCGCACTTCGTGTCGCTTCTCCTCCCCCCTCAAGGGGGCGTTGCCAGTGGCCCGGCAAAGCCGGCTCCACGGCAACCCTGGAAAAACGCTTGGCAATCCGGAGCACCTGGCATGAGCACCCTCTTCCACCCCTTGCGCGTGAAGGCCATCGAGCCCGACACGCACGAGGCCGTCATCGTCTCCTTCGAGGTGCCGGCCGACCTGCAGCAGGTCTTCGGCTTCACGCAAGGCCAGTACCTCACGCTGCGCCACGACATCGACGGCCAGGACCTGCGCCGCTCCTATTCGATCTGCGCCGGCCTCGACGACGGCGAGCTGCGCGTCGGCGTGCGCAAGGTGCGCGGCGGCGTGTTCTCCAACTGGATCAACGCCAGCCTGAAGCCTGGCGACACCCTGCAGGTGATGGCGCCGCAGGGCCGCTTCTTCGTGCCCATCGAGCCGGCATCGGCGCGCCACCACGTCGGCATCGCGGGCGGCAGCGGCATCACGCCCATCCTGTCGATCATGAAGACGGTGCTGGCGCGCGAGCCGCACAGCCGCTTCACGCTGATCTACGGCAACCGCCAGCTGCAGTCCACGATGTTCAAGGAAGAGATCGAGGACCTGAAGAACCGCTACATGACGCGCCTCGTGCTGCAGCACGTGTTCTCCGACGAGCACACCGATTCGCCCCTGGGCTTCGGCGTGATGAACCGCGAGAAGATCGGCGAGTTCCTCTCAAGCGTGGTGCCGGCAGCGGACATCGACCACGTGTACGTGTGCGGCCCCTTCCAGATGAACGACGAGGCCGAGGCCGCGCTGCTGGCGGCGGGCGTGCCGGAAGACCGCATCCACATCGAGCGCTTCGGCGTCGCGCTGCCCTCGGCCACGCAGGTGGGCGCGGTGGTGCACGAGGCACAGCCCGGCGACGCCAAGCAGTCGCGCATCACCATCGTGCGCGACGGCCTGCAGCGCGACATCACCTTCACCGAAGGGCAGCCGAGCATCCTCGACGCGGCATCGGCCGCCGGTCTCGAGGTGCCGTTCTCGTGCACCTCGGGCGTGTGCGGAACCTGCCGCGCGAAGTGCGTGGACGGGGAAGTCCGCATGGAAAGAAACTTCGCGCTCGACAAGAATGAAGTGGCCGCGGGTTTCGTATTGACCTGCCAGGCGCACCCCCTTACCGAACGCGTCACGCTGTCGTTCGACGAGCGCTGAGATACTTCAGGCCTCAACTTTTCATTTCAACCGGAGACAAGCCAACCATGAAATTCTTCAAGCCCCTGCTGACCGCCGCCCTTTGCGCCTCGGCCCTCGCGGCCTGGGCCGACGTCAACGTCGGTGTGACCATCTCGGCCACGGGCCCGGCAGCCTCGCTGGGCATCCCCGAGAAGAACACCATCTCGCTGATGCCCAAGACGATCGGCGGGCAGAAGATCAACTACATCGTGCTGGACGACGCCTCCGACACCACCGCGGCCGTCAACAACACGCGCAAGCTCATCGCCGAGAACAAGGTCGACGTGATCCTGGGCTCGACCACCACGCCGGCCTCGCTCGCCATGATCGACGTGGCCAGCGAAGCGCAGACGCCGATGATCTCGGTGGCCGCCTCGGCCCGCATCATCGAGCCGATGGACGCCAAGAAGAAGTGGGTGTTCAAGACGCCGCAGAACGACATCATGATGTCGCTGGCCATCGCCGAGCACATGGCCGCCAACGGCGTGAAGACCGTCGCCTTCATCGGCTTCTCCGACGCCTACGGCGAAGGCTGGTCGCAGGAGTTCGCCAAGGCCGCCGACCTGAAGAAGATCAAGGTCGTGGCCAACGAGCGCTATGCCCGCACCGACACCTCGGTGACCGGCCAGGCCCTGAAGATCATGGCCGCCAAGCCCGACGCGGTGCTTGTCGCCGGCTCCGGCACGCCGGCCGCGCTGCCGCAGAAGACGCTGAAGGAACGCGGCTACACCGGCAAGATGTACCAGACCCACGGCGTGGCCAACGCCGACTTCCTGCGCGTGGGCGGCAAGGACGTGGAAGGCACCTTCCTGCCCGCCGGCCCGGTGCTCGTGGCCGACCAGCTGCCCGCCAGCAACCCGGTGAAGAAGTCCGCCCTCGCCTATGTGGCCGCATACGAAGCCGCCTACGGCAAGGGCTCGGTCTCGACCTTCGGCGCGCACGCCTGGGACGCCGGCCTGCTGATGAGCTCGGCCGTGCCGGCCGCGCTGAAGAAGGCACAACCGGGCACGCCCGAGTTCCGTGCCGCGCTGCGCGACGCGCTGGAGCAGACCAAGGACGTGTCGGGCGCGCACGGCGTGTTCAACATGACCGCCGCCGATCACCTGGGTCTGGACCAGCGCGCACGCGTGATGGTCAAGATCGAAAACGGCACCTGGAAATACCAACCATAGGCTCGCCCCCAGGCTCCGCGCACTTCGTGTCGCTTCTCCCACCCCCTACCGGGGGCAACACCAGAGGCCCGGCAAAGCCGGTTCCTCGGTGTTCCTGAACTGAGTCACGGGCGACGCCCGAAGGTTGTTTTATGGATTTGCAGATCGCCCTGTTGCTCGGGCAGGACGGCATCGTGAACGGCGCGGTCTACGGACTGATGGCGCTCGCGCTGGTGCTGGTGTTTTCGGTCACTCGCGTGATCTTCATCCCGCAGGGCGAGTTCGTCGCCTTCGGTGCGCTGTCGATGGCCGCGCTGCAGGGCGGCCGCGCGCCCTCGACGCTGTGGCTGCTGCTGGCGCTGGCTGTGATCGTGCTGGTGGTTGAGGCCTGGCGCTGGAAGCGCGGCGCCATGGTCGACTGGCGCTCGGCGCTGACCTGGTGCGTGGCCTTCCCTGCCATCGCCGCCGTGCTGGTGCTCGGCTTCAAGCCCACCTCGCTCGCGATGCAGTCGCTCACCACGCTGGTGCTGATCGCGCCGCTGGGCCCGCTGCTCTACCGCGTCGCCTACCGCCCGCTGGCCGATGCCAGCGTGCTGATGCTGCTGATCGTTTCCGTGGCGCTGCACGGCGTGCTGGTCGGCCTGGGCCTCTTCTTCTTCGGCGCCGAGGGCTCGCGCACCAGCGCGTTCTCCGAGCTGCGCCTCGACCTCGGTGGCATTCCGGTCAGCGGCCAGTCGCTGGTGGTGGTCGGCGTCACGCTGGTGCTGGTGATCGCGATGTTCTGGTTCTTCGGCCGCTCGATGATCGGCAAGGCGCTTCGCGCCACCGCCATCAACCGCGTCGGCGCACGTCTGTCGGGCATTCCCACCGAACTCTCGGGCGACCTGAGCTTCGCGCTGGCCGCCGTGATCGGCGCCATCTCGGGCCTGCTGATCGCTCCCATCACCACGGTCTACTACGACACCGGCTTCCTGATCGGCCTGAAGGGCTTCGTGGCCGCCATCGTCGGCGGGCTCGCGAGCTATCCGCTGGCGCTCGCCGGCGCGCTGCTGGTCGGCCTGCTCGAGGCCTTCTCCTCCTTCTGGGCCAGCGCGTACAAGGAAGTGCTGGTCTTCACCCTGATCATTCCTGTGCTGCTGTGGCGCTCGCTGAACAGCCATCACGTGGAGGACGAGGAATGAACCCGTCGTCTTCACCCGCAACCGCATCCACCGCCGCGAACGCGGCGCCCGAGGGCCGTCCGCTCGTGACGCCGCGCGTGCTCACGCTCGTCTTCATCGTCGCGCTAGCGCTGGCCTGGGGCTGGCTGCCCGAGTTCACCGTTTCCGTGCTCAGCAACATCGGCCTGTACGCCCTGGTGGCGGTGGGCCTGGTGCTGCTGACGGGCGTGGGCGGCATGACCTCCTTCGGCCAGGCCGCCTTCGTCGGCATGGGCGCCTACGCCACCGCCTGGATCTGCACCTCGCCCACCGCCGCCGGCTGGCTCGGCGGCATCGCGGGCTCGGCGCTGGTGCCCTGGCTCGGCCTGCTGCTGGGGCTGGTGCTGACCTTCGCGCTGGCCTGGGCGCTCGGCGCGGTCACGCTCAAGCTCTCGGGCCACTACCTGCCGCTGTGCACCATCGCCTGGGGCCTGAGCCTGTACTTCCTGCTCGGCAACATGGAGTTCCTCGGCGGCCAGACCGGCATCACCGGCATTCCGCCGCTGGTTGTCGCAGGTGTGTCCTTCGCCACGCCGCGCATGCTGGGCGTGGTGATCTGGGCCGTGCTGCTGCTCGCGCTGTGGGCCATGCACAACCTGCTCGACTCGCGCGAAGGCCGCGCCATCCGCGCGCTCAAGGGCGGCCGGCTGATGGCCGAATCGATGGGCGTGGACACCGCGCGCCACCGCATCAAGCTGTTCGTGCTGGCGGCCCTGCTCGCGGCCATCTCGGGCTGGCTCTACGCGCACATGCAGCGCTTCGTGAACCCCACGCCCTTCAACCTGAACATCGGCATCGAGATGCTGTTCATGGCGGTGGTCGGCGGCGCAGGCCATCTCTGGGGCGCTGTGCTCGGCGCCACGCTGATCACCCTGCTCAAGGAGAAGCTGCAGGACGTGCTGCCCGCGCTGCTGGGCACCAGCGGCAACTTCGAGGTGGTGGTGTTCGGCCTGCTCATGTTGTTCGTGCTGCAGCGCTTTGCCGACGGCCTGTGGCCCACGATCGCGCGGCTCGCTCGCCGCTGGGTGCGCGAAGTGCCCCGCGCCGCCGGTGCCGGCCCCGCCGCATCGACCACGGCCCAGCTCGCGCAGCGCGCGGTGCCCGCCGCCGGCACCCTGCTGCTGCAGGCCGACGGCGTGAGCAAGCGCTTCGGCGGCCTGGTGGCCAACAACGACATCTCGATGACGCTGAAGGCCGGCGAGGTGCATGCTCTGATCGGCCCCAACGGGGCCGGCAAGAGCACCTTCTTCAACATGATCTCGGGCGTGGACGACCCGACCACGGGCGAAGTGCGTCTGGTGGGCCAACCGATGTCGGGCAAGCCTTCGCGCGCCTTCGCATCGCTGGGCCTGGGTCGTACCTTCCAGCACGTGCGCCTGCTGGGGCAGCGCAGCGTGGTGGAGAACGTCGCGCTCGGCGCCCATCTGCGCGCGAAGCGCGGCTGGCTCGCGGCGATGCTGCGTCTGGATCGCGCCGAGGAAGCCGCGCTCATGGCCGAAGCCCGTCGCCAGATCGAACGCTGCGGCCTCGGCGCGCATGCCGACACGCCCGCCGCGTCGCTCTCGCTCGGCCAGCAGCGCGTGGTGGAAATCGCCCGCGCGCTCGCCGGGCAACCGTCGGTGCTGCTGCTCGACGAGCCCGCCGCCGGCCTGCGCCATCTCGAGAAGCGTGCGCTGTCCGAGCTGCTCGCGCAGCTGCGCGCCGAAGGCCTCGGCATCCTGGTGGTGGAGCACGACATGGAGTTCGTGATGAACCTCGCCGACCGCATCACGGTGCTCGAGTTCGGCACCGTCATCGCAACCGGCACGCCCGCCGAAGTGCAGGCCAACCCGCGCGTGCTCGAGGCCTACCTGGGCGGCGCCGACGACGAACTGCTGGAAGACGCACGATGAGCCACCCCTTGCTTCAACTCGACGGCTTCTGCGTCGCCTACCGCACCGTGGAAGCGGTGCACAGCGTGCGCCTGCAGGTGAACGAAGGCGAGATCGTCACCGTGATCGGACCCAACGGCGCCGGCAAGACCACGCTGCTGTGCGCGGCCATGGGCCTGCTGCCTTCCACCGGCCAGCTGCTGCTGGACGGCGAGCGCGTCGCGCGTCCCAGCGTCGAGACCATGGTGGCGCGCGGCGTCGCGCTGGTGCCCGAACGGCGCGAGCTGTTCGGCGAGATGTCGGTGGAGGACAACCTTCTGCTCGGCGGCTTCTACCAGTGGCGCAAGGGCAAGCGCGACCAGCGCGCGCGCATGGACGAGATCTTCGCCATCTTCCCGCGCCTGCAGGAGCGCCGCGCGCAGATGGCCTCCACGCTCTCCGGCGGCGAGCGTCAGATGCTGGCCATCGGCCGCGCACTCATGGCACGCCCGCGCCTGCTGATGCTCGACGAACCCTCGCTAGGCCTCGCCCCGCTGGTGGTGCGCGAGGTGCTGCGCGTGGTGTCGCAGCTGCGCAGCCACGGCGTCTCGGTGCTGCTGGTGGAGCAGAACGCCCGCGCCGCGCTGCAGGTGGCCGACCGTGCCTATGTGCTGGAAATGGGCGCCGTGGCGCTCGAAGGCAAGGCGCGCGACCTGCTGCACGACCAACGAATCATCGACACCTATCTCGGTATCGGCAAGAAGGAATGACTTGACTTTCACCCTCCCCTGCTGGGGGAGGGCAGGGGTGGGGGCACAGCGGCCTCCACCGCCGCGCAGCCTTCGAGGACGGGGCTGCCCCCATCCCAGCCTTCCCCCAGCGGGGGAAGGAGCAACACGCAAAGGACTCGCACCATGACCACCACCCTCCAAAGCTACATCGCCGGCCGCTGGATCGGCCAGCAGGCCGCCCAGCAGCTGCGCAGCGCCGTCAACGGCAAGCCCGTGGCGAGCACGCACGCCGAGGCCATCGACTTCGCCGAGGCGCTGGCCTATGCGCGCCGCACCGGCATCCCGGCGCTCATGAAGCTCGACTTCCAGCAGCGCGCCGAACGCCTGAAGGCGCTGGCCAAGTACCTGGCCGCGAACAAGGAAACGCTCTACGCCATCTCGGCCCACACGGGCGCCACGCGCGCCGACAGCTGGATCGACATCGAAGGCGGCGCCGGCACGCTGAGCGCGTACGCCGGCATCGGCACCAACGAGCTGCCCTCGGGCAACCTGGTGCATGAAGGCCCGGCCTTCCCGCTCGGCAAGAAGGGCGGCTTCGCGGGCACGCACATCCTGGTGCCGCGCGGCGGCGTGGCGGTGCACATCGACGCCTTCAACTTCCCGGTGTGGGGCCTGCTCGAGAAGTTCGCGCCCAGCTTCCTCGCGGGCATGCCCTGCATCGGCAAGCCGGCCACGGCCACCAGCTATCTCACCGAGGCGCTGGTGCGGCTCATCGTGCAGTCGGGCATCCTGCCCGAGGGCTCGCTGCAGCTGGTCATCGGCAGCACAGGCGACCTGCTCGACCGGCTCGAAGGGCCCGACGTGGTCACCTTCACCGGCTCGGCCGACACGGCCGCGAAGCTGCGCGTGCATCCGAACATCGTGCGCCAGTCGATCCCGTTCAACGCCGAGGCCGATTCGCTCAATTGCGCCATCCTCGCGCCCGACGTGACGCCCGACGACGAGGAGTTCGATCTCTTCGTGAAGGAAGTGGCGCGCGAGATGACCATCAAGGCCGGCCAGAAATGCACGGCCATCCGTCGCGCGATCGTGCCGCGCCAACACCTGGACGCAGTGGCCGAGCGGCTGCGCGCGCGGCTGGCCAAGACCGTGGTGGGCGACCCTTCGCGCGAGGAAGTGCGAATGGGAGCGCTGGCCTCGCGCGACCAGCAGGCCGACGTGGCCGAGCGCGTCGCCACGCTGCTCAAGGGCGCGGAGCTGGTGTACGGCGAGCGCGACGGCTTCTCGCCGGTGGGCGACGGCGTGGGCGAAGGCGCTTTCTTCGCGCCCACGCTGCTGCTGAGCCGCAAGCCGCTGGAACATGACGCCGCGCACGACGTGGAGGCCTTCGGCCCCGTCAGCACGCTGATGCCCTACGACGGCATCGACGAAGCGCTGGCACTGGCCGCGCGCGGCCGGGGCAGCCTGGTCGGCACGCTGGTCACGCGCGACCCGGCCACCGCGGCCAAGGCCATTCCCGTGGCCGCCGCATGGCACGGCCGCCTGCTGGTGCTCGACCGCGAGGCCGCCGCCGAATCGACCGGCCACGGCTCGCCGCTGCCGCAGCTCAAGCACGGCGGCCCGGGGCGCGCCGGCGGCGGCGAGGAGCTGGGCGGCCTGCGCGCGGTGAAGCACTACCTGCAGCGCACCGCCGTGCAGGGCTCGCCCACCATGCTGGCCGCCATCACCGGCGAACACGTGCGCGGCGCGGCCGTGCGCGAGAGCGAGGTGCACCCCTTCCGCCGCTACTTCGAAGACCTGCGCATCGGCGACTCGCTGCTCACGCACCGCCGCACGGTGGGCGAGGCCGACATCGTGGCCTTCGGCGGCATCTCGGGCGACTATTTCTACATGCACTTCGACGAAGTCGCGGCCAAGGAGTCGCCCTTCGGCAAGCGCATCGCGCACGGCTACTTCGTGCTGTCGGCGGCGGCGGGCCTGTTCGTGTCGCCCTCGCCGGGCCCGGTGCTGGCCAACTACGGCCTCGACACGCTGCGCTTCACCAAGCCCGTGGGCATCGGCGACACCATCCAGGCACGCCTGACCTGCAAGCGCAAGATCGACCGCAACAAGAAGGACGCGAGCGGCCAGGGCCAGGGCGTGGTGGCATGGGACGTGGAAGTGACGAACCAGGACGGTGAACTGGTCGCCAGCTACGATATCCTGACCCTCGTTTCCAAGAAGCCCGAACCGCTCTCCACCTGATGTTCACCCTCTTCGACCTCACCGGCAAAGTCGCGCTCGTCACGGGCGGCAACGGAGGCATCGGCCTCGGCATGGCCCAAGGGCTTGCAAAGGCCGGCGCGCGCGTCATCGTGGCCGCGCGCAACGCGCAGAAGTCGGCTGCCGCGGTCGAGGCATTGAAGGCACTGGGCAGCGACAGCTTCGCGCTCGAGGCCGACGTAAGCGACGAGGCCTCGGTGAAGAAGCTCTTCGACGATGCCGCCGCGCGCTGCGGCCGGCTCGACATCCTCGTCAACAACGCCGGCACCACGGTGCGCAAGCCGGTCGACCAGCTCGCGCTGGACGAGTGGCACAAGGTGATGGACACCAACCTCACCAGCGCCTTCCTGTGCAGCCGCGCCGCGCACCCGCACCTGAAGGCCGCTGGCGGCGGCAAGATCATCAACATCGGCTCGATGATGTCGATCTTCGGCGCCGCCTACGCACCGGCCTATGCGGCAAGCAAGGCCGGCATCGTGCAGCTCACCAAGTCGACGGCGCTCTCGTGGGCGCCCGACAACATCCAGGTCAACGCGATCCTGCCGGGCTGGTTCGAGACCGAGCTCACCGACGGCGCCCGCAGCCAGGTTCCGGGCCTGTACGAGCGCGTCACGGCCCGCGCCGCGGCCGGCCGCTGGGGCCAGCCGGCCGACATCGCCGGCACCGCCGTGTTCCTCGCCAGCGCCGCCTCCGACTACGTGACGGGCACTGCAATTCCCGTAGACGGCGGCTTCTCTATTTCGGGCTGAAGCCCGCGGGCCGTGTAAATTCGCCCGCCATGCTCTTCTGGATCCAGCTCTTTCTTCTCGTCGCCGGCTCGGCCGCGCTGGTGTACGTGTCGCGCGGCCCCCTGAGCCAACCGGGCTCGCACGGCTTCTACCGTTTCTTCGCGTGGGAATGCATGCTGGTGCTGATCGTGGTCAACCTGCCCGTGTGGCATGACGACCCGTTCTCGCCGAAGCAGATCATTTCCTCGCTCTTCTTCGTGCTGTCGATCTGGCTGCCGATACACGCGGTGCGGCTGCTCAAGGCACAGGGCAAGCCGAGCGATGCACGCAGCGACGACCCGGCGCTCTACGGCTTCGAGAAGACCTCGGCCATCGTCAGCAGCGGCGCCTTCCGCTACATCCGCCACCCCATGTACACGGCGCTGCTGCTGCTGGCCTGGGGCGCCTTCCTCAAGCAGTTCACCTGGCTCACGCTGGCGCTGGTGCTCGCGGCCACGGTGCTGCTGATCATGACGGCGCTGCGCGACGAGCAGGAATGCATCGCCCATTTCGGCGACGAATACCGCGCGTACATGCGCGGCACGCGGCGCTTCATTCCGTTCGTGTTCTAGGGCCTGTTCGCCCAGCTCAAGGGCGCGCAAGGCCTTCCGCCGCGCCAGAGAGACAGCGCCCCGCGAGGGGCGCTTTTCACGTTGACCCGATGCTCAGCACGCCTTGCCGTGGGCGACGTGCGCGCCCTTGGCCTTCGCATCGGCTTCGGACATGTACGAGCCGCGCTTGGTCTTGCCGAAGTACTTGTCGTTGGCGCAGTGATAGACCTTGCCGTTGACCCACACCTGGCCGGCGGTGGGCACCGCTGCGGGAGCGGCGGCAGCAGGCGCGGCGGCTGGCTTGGTCGCTGCCGGCGCGGGTGCAGCCGCAGCAGGCGCAGCAGCGGGCTTTGTCGCTGCCGGAGCAGGCGCAGCGGCGGCAGGTGCTGCAGCAGCCGGTGCCGCGGGGCTGGTCGTCGCGGGAGCGGATGGCTGCTGTGCAAAAGCAGAGACGGCAAAGACGGAACTGGCCGCCAGCAGGAAAAGGGTCTTCTTCAAGATCGCTCCTTGTGAATCGCACGAAAGCACGTGCATGTTGCGACCAACGCCTCCGCGGCAACGCAGTTGACGAACGTCTCTCCCGATATGTGACGAGCCGTACGGCGCGAGACCTATTTCACGTATGCAAGGAAGAGATGAGGCTTCGCGGCTTCTGCGAGGCCTTCGCTGTCGGCGCAAGCGTGTGCGCACGAGTTGTTCCCTTCGGATCGAGCGCCAGTGCGGGAGATCGCAGGCGCTGCCGATCCGGATCCGAACCATCGAAAAGGGAAGAACATGAAGATCACGCTGACCTCTCTCGCCATCGCCGCCGCGCTCCTCGCAGGCTGCGCATCCGAGCAAGCAACCCATACGGCCGTAGGCACCGGTGCCGGCGCGGCAGTCGGCGCGGGTGTGGGCAACCTCATCGGCCGCGACAAGAAGAGCACGGCCATCGGCGCGGCGGTCGGTGCTGCCGTCGGCGCGGGCGTCGGCTACAACTGGACCAACATCCGCAACAAGCTCAGCAACCAGACCGCGGACACCGGCACGCAGATCATCGATCAGCCGGACGGCTCGCTGAAGCTCAACATTCCCAGCCAGGTGACCTTCGACACCGACAGCGCCACCATCAAGCCATCGTTCCGCAACGTCCTCGACGGCGTGGCCCAGACGATCGCGCAGGAGCCCAACATCAATGCGCGCGTGGTCGGCCACACCGACAGCACCGGCAATGCCGAGCACAACATGGCGCTGTCGCAGCGCCGCGCGCAAAGCGTGGGCGCCTACCTGATCGACCATGGCGTGAAGAGCGCGCGCCTCTCGACCGAGGGACGAGGCCAGACCCAGCCAGTGGCGAGCAACGCCACCGAAGACGGGCGCACGCAGAACCGCCGCGTCGAGATCTACCTGAAGCCGGTCTCGCAGTAAGCGAAGGCCAAACGCGGCGCGCACCGGGCCGTTGCCGGACGGTGCGGTCCCGTCAGGCGACGACGGCCTCGCCGGAAGCCGCCTGCACCGGAACATGCGAGCGTTCTTCCTTGATGCGATTGGCATCGTCGACGAACACCAGCCTGGGCTCGTGGTTCGCCACCTGGTCCTCTGGCACCAGTCCGAACGCGGCGATGATGATCAGGTCGCCCACCGACGCGCGGCGCGCAGCCGATCCGTTCACCGAGATGATGCCGCTGCCGCGCTCGCCGCGAATCGCGTAGGTCACGAAGCGCTCGCCGTTGTTGATGTTCCAGATGTGGACCTGCTCGTTCTCGGCCATGTTGGCGGCATCGAGCAGGTCTTCATCGATGGCGCAGGAGCCTTCGTAATGCAGTTCGCAGTCGGTCACTGCGACGCGATGGATCTTGGACTTGAGCAGGGTACGGAACATGGAGCGGGTTCTTTCTCTCTGGCAAAGGACAGGGTTGTCTGTCGTTCATCGATGAACGGCGCGCCGGCTCACTGAAGGCCACGGGCACGCGGGGGCGAAGAATAGCCGAGGCACGGTCAGCCTCCGGACAGGCAACCGACGAGCGCCCTCGAAGACCCTTTCATACGCGCGTCATCTTCAACCTTGCGGGATGCTGACCCGCACGATCAGGTTCCGTTCACACGAGCCTCCTAGCATTCCCTCATGCTGTTGCTGCTCGCGCGCGTTCGCCGTTTTGTCGAGGCACACCACAAGGCGTGGTGCGTCGCGGGCATCCTGCTGATTTTTCTGCAGCCCTTCATCGCAGTGCATTTCCGCTGCGACGGGCTGGAAGACGAGCCGATGCTGCGGGTACGCAGCGCGAGCGACACCACGCAGTTCGAAGCCGACGATCGCGCGGACCATCCGACGGACCGCGAGACCACCGTGTTCGCGCAGGCGCCTGCAAGCATCGATCACCCCGATGCATTCGACCTTGCGCTGAGCGCGTTGATGGCAATGGTGCTTGCACTGCTGCCGCTGGCGGTGGCTGCCTCACGGCTCGCCGTTCCCATCGTGCGCGAAGCGCCCGAACACGTGCCGCCGCACGGCGGTGCACCGCCTCCGGCGCAACCCTGGCGGCGCCTGCCGCCGACCGTCGCCCCGCCTTCCGCCACCTGAGACACGACGCCTCGCGCGTCGGGCGGTCTGCTGCGTCACGCAGCGGGCTTTCTCTTCCCTGTCGAAAGGTCCGACATGTCCGGTTTCCATTGCTGCGCCCGTTGCGCCGCGCGGCATCGCACGTCCTCTGTTTTCCAGAACCCGCCGAAGGTGGCGTCATGAATGCGCTGAACCTCTCGCTCTTCCAATGGCTCACGGCCGGCAGCCACCCGACCGCGTGGGTGCTTTTCGTCGCATCGGCCTTCGCGCTCTGGGGCGCCTGGCTGTGCGCTGGCGTTCTCGTCTACGCGCTGTGGCGGCATCGCGCCGACCGCGCCTATCTGTTCATCGTCGCGGCCCTCTCGGGCTTCGCGTCGATGGTCTCGCATGCGATCGCGACCTCGCTGAACACGCCGCGCCCCTTCATGCTGGGGCTGGCTCCCTCGTACATCGAGCACGCGGGCCGTGGCTCGCTGCCGAGCACGCACGCGACCGTGATGTTCATGGTGGCGCTGGCCTTCCTGCTGCGCCCGAGCCTGCGCAGGTTGAGCGTGCCGCTGCTGGTGCTGGCCGCCGCCACTGGCTGGGCACGCGTCTACGTGGGCGTGCATTTCCCCATCGACATCGCGGCCGGGCTGCTGCTCGGAGCCGTGATTGCCGGCCTGGCCGCCGTCGCGCAACGGCTCGCGCACCGATTCGTTTCTTTTCCAACGTCGCCAGCCGGCCGCACTCGCGACAACACGAACGCGGCCGCTTCGCCATGGAGGCTTCCATGATCTCTTCGACCGACAACAGCAGGCATTCGCGACCGCCGATCCGCCTGCCGCAGGCCGACACCCCCGCGCCGCTCACGGACACCGCCGTGGCGTCCGCACCGCCGGCCGGCGCGCGCAGCATCTCCTGCGTGATCCCGTGTTTCAACGAGGCGGCGAACCTGCGGCACCTGCTGCCGCTGCTGGAGGACATCCTCTGGGCCACGCACATGCGCTGGGAGATCATCGTGGTGGACGACGGCAGCACAGACGACACCGCCGCCGTGGCCGAGGCGTGGTGCGAGCTCTCGGGCTTCCGCTGCATCTCGCTGTCGCGCAACTTCGGCAAGGAAGCCGCGCTCACCGCCGGCCTTGCCGCCGCCACGGGCGACGCCGTGGTGCTGCTCGACGGTGACCTGCAGCACTCGCCCGAGCTCATCCACACCATGATCGCGCAGTGGGTGGCCGGTGCGGAGGTGGTGTACGCGGTGCGCCGGGAACGCAGCGACGAAAGCCGCTTCAAGCAGGTCGGCAGCAGGCTCTTCTACAACCTGCTCAATGCGTCGGACCGCTTCGCCGTGCCCAGGGACGCGGGCGACTTCCGGCTTATGGACCGCAAGGTGGTCGACGCGCTCATGAGCCTGCCCGAGCGCAGCCGCTTCATGAAGGGCCTGTACGCCTGGGTGGGCTTCCGCGCGGTGGCGCTGCCCTACACGCCCGCGCCGCGCGCCGAAGGCAAGAGCACCTTCAACGCGCGCCGCCTGGTGCGGCTGGCCATCGACGGGCTCACGGCCTTCACCACATGGCCGCTGCGCGCGGTCAGCGTGGCCGGCCTGATGCTGGCGGTGCCGGCATTCGCCTACGGCGCCTACGTGGCCATCGACTACCTGCTGTTCGGCAACGAGGTCTCGGGGTGGACCACCATCGTCGTGAGCCTGATGTTCTTCATCGGCATCCAGATGATCTCCACCGGCATCGTGGGCGAGTACATCGCGCGCATCTACGAGGAGGTCAAGGGACGCCCGCTGTACGTGGTTCGCCACGAACGCGGCACGGGACTCGAGACCGGGAAGACATGAAACGGTCGACCTCCGCATCGTGGACTGTCCCTCAACCGTCATGGCTCATCGTCGCTCTCCTCACCTGGCTGCTGGCCACGGCATGGATCCGCCCGCTGATGGCGCCCGACGAAGGCCGCTACGGCGGCGTCGCCCTGGCAATGCTGCGCTCGGGCGACTGGCTGGTGCCCCGGCTCGACGGACTGCCCTTCTTCCACAAGCCGCCGCTCTTCTACTGGATCGGCGCGGCCGCGATGGCGGTCACCGGTCCGGTCGAATGGGCAGCACGGCTGCCTTCGATCCTCGGCGGGGGCGCGGCGGCGGCGGCGCTCTTCCTCTTCCTGCGCCGGTGGTCGACGGCGCGGCTGGCACTGCTGTCCACGGTGGTGCTGGTGACCACGCCCTTCTTCTTTCTCGGCGCGCAGTTCGCGAACCTCGACATGCTGGTGGCGGGCTGCATCTCGGGCACGGTGCTGCTGGCGGCCGGCGCGGCGCTGGCCAGGGAGCGCGAGGAGCCATGGCGGGCACTGCTGGCCGGCGCCTACCTGTTCGCGGCGGCCGGGCTGCTGGCCAAGGGGCTGATCGGCCTCGTGCTGCCCGCCCTGGTGATCGCGGCCTGGTGCGCGGCAACGCGCAGGCTCGCGGCGCTGCGGCTCGCGCTGTGGCTGCCGGGCTGGGCCGTCCTGCTGATCGTGGCCGGCCCGTGGTTCGTCGCGATGCAGATGAAGTACCCGGAGTTCTTCGACTACTTCGTCGTCACGCAGCACTTCCGCCGCTTCGCGTCCACGGGCTTCAACAACGAGCATGGCTTCTGGTTCTACCTGCCAGTGCTCGCCGGTCTCACGCTGCCATGGTTCGCATGGGTGTTCGTGCCTCGGGGGGCGGACGACTCCGCGCGGCACCGCCAGCCCGACATCGACCGGCTGATGTGGATCTGGCTCGCGGTGATCGTGGTGTTCTTCTCGCTGCCGCGCTCCAAGCTCGTCGGCTACGTGCTGCCCGCGCTGCCGCCGCTGGCGTACCTGATCGCGCAGCGCGTGCTGGCGGGCCGCCCGCTCGAGGCCCTGCTGCCAAGGGTGCGCGCGACCACGCTGGCCGCGGCCGTGGTGTGCATCGGCTGCGTGATCGCCGTCGCGATGTATGCCTCGCCGCCGGGCACGCGGCTGAAGCTGCCGGCTGGGCAAGCGGTGGCACCGGGTGACCAGGTGCTGATGCTCGACAGCTACCACTACGAGATCCCCTTCTACTGGAACCTGCGCGAGCCCGTGCTGGTGTCGGACGACTGGAAGGCCGCCGCCCTCGACACGCGCGACAACTGGCGCAAGGAGATCTCGGATGCCGCCCGGTTCGACCCGGCGCACGCCGCGCGCACGCTGGTCGATCGCACGCAGCTCGCGGACACGCTGTGCGTGCCCCGCACCACCTGGCTGGTCGGTTCGAACACGGCGCAGCTCGCGAACCCCTGGCTCTTCCGTGCGCAACTGGTGGCGGTGAACGACGGCCTCGCCGCCTGGCGCTTCGCGGGCAGCCCCACCGGCGATCCGCACTGCCTGGATGCACCGCTCGCGCCGGCACCCGCTTCGGCACAGTCCCCGGGAACGCACGGCGATGAGTGAGCCGTCTCGCTACCTCTGCATCTGCGCCGATGACTTCGGCATGAGCGCGGGCATCAACTCGGCCGTCCTCGATCTCGCCGAACAGGGAAAAATCTCCGCGACCGGCGGCATGGTGCGCCGAGAAGCCTGGCTGGCCGGCGCGCGGATGCTGAGGCGCCTCGACCCTGCACAGTTCGACACCGGCCTGCATCTGGACCTCACCCGGCCCGCTCGTGCCGGCGCCCCCGAGCCCGGACTGGGCGGACTGCTCGCGCGGACCTACACGCGCACGGTGTTCGCGCCCGGCCTGCAAGCCGACATACGCGACCAGCTGACGCGCTTCGAGGACGCCATGGGCCGTGCGCCCGCCTTCGTGGACGGGCACCGGCACGTGCACCAGTTCCCGGTAGTGCGCGAGCTGCTGGTGGAAGAGATCGCGCGGCGCTATGCGGGCGCGCCGCCGTGGATACGCAGCACGGCGCCGGGCTGGCGCCACGGCCCCGATCGGCTGAAGGTCAGGGTCATCCATTCGCTGGGCGGCTCGCGGCTGAACGCATTGGCTGCGAAGCGCGGCATTCCCACCAGCAGCCGGCTCCTGGGGGTCTACGACTTCTCCGGAGGCATGGAACAGCACGAGCAGCGCCTGTCGGACTGGCTGTCGGCCTGCCGCACCGGCGACGTGCTCATGTGCCACCCCTCAACCGGCATCGTGTCCGGCGATCCGCACGGCAGCGCGCGGCGGCGCGAGTACACGGCGCTGCTCGGGTTGCAACTCGCAACGGCCGGCGGGAGCGGGAGGATCGAGCTTGCGCCGCTGTCGCAAACCCTGCGGCAGGCTCGATGAAAACCTCATCAAAAAATTTCATCACCTGTTCGCAGCCTGCAATATCCACCGAATGGATACGAATTCGCTATAGCGCCGGAACGCGTGGGCAGCACGGGTTCACACTTCCGTATCAACAAGGACAAGAACAAGGGCCGAAGCCCTACTGAAGCCGCTCTTTCACGCAGGTAGCGGTGCTTAGAATCGCCGTCGGTTCAGGCTCACGCCCAGCCTTCACTCCCCGGAGAAACGCGATGTCCTTGTCGTTCGGTGCAGTCGTCGTCACGTACTTCCCCACCGACGGGCAGCTGGCCAATCTCCGTACGCTCGCGCAATCGTGCCCGCGCCTCTGCGTGGTCGACAACACACCCGAAGCAGGCAATTGGCACGGCGCGCTCGCCGGCCCGGGCATCACCGTGCTGCACAACGGCAACCGCGGCGGCATCGCGGGTGCGTTCAATTGCGGCATCGCCGAACTCGAAGCGCAAGGCGCCGAACTCTTCTTCCTGCTCGACCAGGATTCGGTGCTTCCGCCCGGCTACTTCGACGACATGTGCAAGGCCGCGGCAGTGGCCAGCGAAAGAGAAGAGGGAGCGGCCTTCCTGATCGGCCCGCTCGTACACGACACGAACCTGGATGCGCTCATTCCCCAGTTCGGCCTCGAGGGCAAGCGCGTCTACCAGTTCGACCTGCGCAAGCCATTCACCGAGCCGCTGGTCCGCTGCGCCTTCATGATCTCTTCGGGCTCGCTGATTTCGCGTGCCGCATGGACCCAAATCGGCCGCTTCGACGAACGCTACGTGATCGACCACGTCGACACCGACTACTGCATGCGCGCGCTGCGCGGCGAAGTGCCGCTCTACCTGAATCCGGCCGTCGTGCTGCGGCACCAGATCGGCGACCTCCAGGCCCGGTCGCTGTTCGGCTGGAAGATCTACGTCATCAACTACCCGGCCGCGCGGCGCTACTACCTGACGCGCAACGCGCTCGATCTCTCGCTCGCTCATGTGCGTGCCTTCCCCGCGATCCTGTTCATCAACGTCTATACGTTGAAGCAGATCCTTCCCATGCTGATCTTCGAGCGCGACCGCCTGCGCAAGAGCCTCGCGCTGATGTTCGGCGTGCTCGACGGCCTGCTCGGCCGGCTGGGAGGCATCCGCGAGGCGCGTCCCCGCGTGGGCGAGTACCTGAGCCGCAACAACGGCTGAGCAACGGGCCGAACGAACCCGCGATGAACTCGCCCCTTCAAGCACCACGAGCACGCCGCGCCGCACTCGTCTTCATCTTCGTCACCGTCCTGATCGACTTCCTGGCGTTCGGGCTGATTCTTCCCGGCCTGCCGCACCTGGTGGAGCGCCTCGCCGGCGGCAGCACCGCGACGGCGGCGTACTGGATCGCGGTGTTCGGCACGGCGTTCGCGGTGATCCAGTTCATCTGCTCGCCCATCCAGGGCGTCCTGTCCGACCGTTTCGGGCGGCGGCCGGTGATCCTGCTGTCGTGCCTCGGGCTGGCCATCGACTTCGTGTTCATGGCCCTGGCCGACAGCCTGCCGTGGCTCTTCATCGGCCGGGTGGTGTCGGGCGTGTTCTCGGCCAGCCTCACAGCGGCCAACGCCTACATCGCCGACGTGACGACGCCGGAAGAGCGCGCCAAAAGCTACGGCATCGTGGGCGCGGCGTTCGGCGTGGGCCTGGTGCTCGGGCCTGTGCTCGGCGGGCAGTTGAGCCACATCGATCCGCGCCTGCCGTTCTGGTTCGCGGCCGGCCTGACGATGCTCAACGTCTGCTACGGATGGTTCGTGCTGCCCGAGTCGCTGCCGCCTGAGCGGCGCAGCCCCCGGTTCGACTGGTCGCATGCCAACCCGATCGGCTCGCTGGTGCTGCTGAAGCGCTATCCGCAGGTGTTCGGCCTCGCGGCGGTGATCTTCCTCATGAACCTCGCGCAGTACGTGTACCCGAGCGTGTTCGTGCTGTTCGCCGACCGGCAGTTCGGCTGGAAGGAAGACACCGTGGGCTGGGTGCTCGGCCTCGTGGGCGTGCTCAGCGTGCTGATCAACGTGCTGCTGATCGGGCCGGGCGTGAAGCGCTTCGGCGAGCGAAGCGCCCTGCTGTTCGGGCTCGGCTGCGGCGTGCTCGGCTTCGTGATCTACGGCTTTGCCGACGTGGCCTGGATCTTCCTGGCCGCGCTTCCCTTCGGCACGCTGCTGACCTTCGCCGCACCGGCGGCGCAGGCCCTCGTCACCCGGCAGGTCGAGCCCGCCGAGCAGGGCCGGGTGCAGGGCGCGCTGACGAGCCTCGTGTCGGTGGCCGGCATCGTCGGGCCCGCGATGTTCGCAGGCAGCTTCGGCTACTTCATCGACGCTGGCTCGCCAGTGCAGTTGCCGGGCGCGCCGTTCTTCATTGCCGCGGTGTTCCTGGACATCGGCGTGCTGATCGCGTGGCGCTACACGCGGCCGGCGGCGCAGGCGCGCAGCATCGCCGCAGCGGTCGAGCCGACCTGATGCAGCCGGTCGCGTAACATCCGCGCCACCCTCCTTCCGCGCCCTCCCGCCCGTCTCATGCCTTCCCCGAAAAGCGCCGCCTTTCCCTCGGCGACGCAGGCCGTCCTCTTGTTCGTGGCGCTGTTCCTGGTCGAGCTCGTCATCGGCGCCGCGCTGCGCGACGCCAACGGATGGCTCGACCTCAGCAGCATGCAGATCGGCGTGCTCGCGGCCGTGCTGGGCAACGGCTGCGTGTTCGCGGTGCTGATGCACTCGCAGAAGCTCACCTACCGCGAGCTCTTCCATCAATCGCGGGCCTCTGCCGGCGCGACGCTGATGCTGGTGGTGCCGCCGGCGCTGCTGCTCGTGCCCGCGCTGCTGCTGACGATCACCTCGGCGCTCAACCTGATGATGCGCATCCTGCCGCCCTCGGCATGGGAAGAAGCCATGTTCAGCCGCATGGCCGACGGCAGCGTCGCCGCCGTGCTCGCGGTGTGCGTCATGGCGCCGCTGCTCGAGGAGATGCTGTTCCGCGGCATCGTGCTGCGCGGCTTCCTGCAGCGCTATCCGCGATGGCAGGCGATCTTCATGTCGGCGCTGCTCTTCGGTGCGGCGCACATGAACATCTACCAGTTCGTGGTGGGCCTCGTGATGGGCACGGTGCTCGGCTGGCTCTACGAACGCACGCGCTCGCTCATTCCGTGCATCGCGCTACACGCGGCCTACAACACCACCACGCTGCTGCTGGCCGACTGGCTCGATGCGGCATCGCCGCCGCGCCTGCTGTGGATCGCGCTGCTGGCGCTGGCCGCCGCCGCGTTCGGCACGCTGGTGCTGCGCGCGATGCTGGCGCCTCGCGCAGCACGCGGCGGCAGTTCGGCCTGAACCGTCTCAGCTAGCGAGGCAAGGGGCGCGCGTCGACCGCCTCGCCATCGATGATGAAGTGCCCGCCCGCCACGTGGTGCAGCGTACGCAGCTCGTCGTGTCCCTCGAAATGCCAGCGCCCGTTGGAGAACACGCGCTCGTCGGCCTGCGCGGCGATCACCTCGCCCAGGAACAGGTCGTAGCGCTGCTGGATGGCGGGCTCGGGCAGCAGCCGGCATTCGAGCCAGGCGGCGCAGCCTTCGAGCAGGGGCGCGTCGGTGGCCGTGCCCGCGAAGGTCGAGAGGCCGTAGGCGGCGAACTTGTCCTGCCCCGACTTCTCGACGATCTCGCGGCCGGAGCTGTTGCCCAGCGCCTCGGTCAGATCGAGCTGCGCGCGCACCGGCACCTGCAGCGCGAAAGTGCCGGCGCCTTCGAGCAGCTCGCGCGTCCAGGTGCTCTTGTCGAGCACCACCGCCACCTTGGGCGGATCGAAGTCCAGCGGCATGGCCCAGGCCGCCGCCATGATGTTGCGCCTGCCGCCGTGCGAGGCGCTCACGAGCACGGTGGGGCCGTGGTTCAGCAGGCGGTAGGCCTTGGTCAGCGCGACGGGTTGGCGATGCGATGCGGTCATGGTAAGGAGCGGACGTCAGGTTTCGGGTTCGTCCACGGGCAGCCGGCGGACGGCGACCGTGCGGATGCGCTGCGCATCGACCTCGGTCACCACGAAATCGTACCCGTCATGCGTCCAGCGGGCATCGCGCGGGGGCAAGCCGCCGAAGCGCGCCAGCAGCAGGCCGGCGACCGAGGTGTAGCTGTCGTCGTCTCCCACCAGGCCGTGCGTCTGCAGCGCCTGCTCCAGCAGGTGCAGGTCGGCGCTGCCGGACACGGTCCAGGCATCGGGCGCGGTCTGCAGGATCTCGAGCGTCTCGTCCTCGTCGGGGAACTCGCCCGCGATGGCCTCCAGCACGTCGATGGGCGTCACCACGCCCGTGAGCGTGCCGTGCTCGTCGCTGACCAATGCGAGCTGGCCGCGCGCGCCGCGCAGCGTGTCGATGAGCCGGATCGCGGTGGTCGACTCGGGCACGTAGATCGGCGCGCGCAGGCCGGAGCTTTCGTCGATTTTTCCGTGGCGCAGCAGTTGGCCCAGCAGGTCCTTGGCGCGCGCCACGCCCACCACTTCGTCGAGCGAGCCTCGGCACACGGGGAAGATGCCGTGCGGCGTATCGAGCAGCTGCTCGCGCACCGCCTCGGGGGCGTCGTTGAGATCCACCCATGAGATGTCGGCGCGCGGCGTCATCACCGAACGCACGGTGCGCTCGGCCAGCGTGAGCACGCCGCTCACCATGTTGCGCTCTTCGAGCGCGAATGCCGGTTGTTCCGTTTCTTCCGGCGCTGCGTCGGCCGCGCCCACGCCAACCAGCGCAGGCTCACCGGGCGCCCTGCCGCCGAGCAGCCGCAGCACGGACTCGGCCGTGCGCTCACGCAGCGGGCGGCGCGCCTCGTGCTTCAGCTCGTTGCGCCGCGCCCACTGGTTCAGCGCCTCGATCATCACGGAGAAGCCGATGGCGCCGTACAGGTAGCCCTTGGGAATGTGGAAGCCCAGGCCCTCGGCCACGAGGCTCAGGCCGATCATCAGCAGGAAGCTCAGGCACAGCATCACCACCGTGGGGTGCGCGTTCACGAAACGGGTGAGCGGCTTCGAGGCCCACAGCATGATGCCGATGGAGATGATGACCGCCGCCATCATCACCGGCAGGTGGTCGACCATGCCCACGGCGGTGATCACCGCGTCGAGCGAGAACACCGCGTCGAGCACCACGATCTGCGTGACCACCAGCGAGAAGCTCGCATAGGCCGCCGTGCCGGTGCTCGCGCGCGCCGTGACGCCTTCGAGCCGCTCGTGCAGCTCCGAAGTGGCCTTGAACAGCAGGAACAGGCCGCCGCCCAGCAGGATCAGGTCGCGCCCCGAGAAGCCCTGCCCCCACAGCGAGAACAGCGGCGTGGTCAGCGTCACCAGCCACGAGACGATGGACAGCAGCGCCAACCGCATGATGAGCGCGAGGCTCAGGCCGATGAGCCGTGCCTTGTCGCGCTGGCGCGGCGGCAGCTTCTCCGCGAGGATCGCGATGAAGATCAGGTTGTCGATGCCCAGCACGATCTCCAGGACGACCAGCGTCAGAAGACCGAGCCAGACGGCCGGGTCGGAGAGCAGTTCGATCATGATCCGGAGAAGCGTGCAACGTCGCGCGCGCAGGCGCGGCCCGGCATGGTGCGGGCCGCATCGGACGGCATAGGAAAGAAGATGCGGGCTGGTGCCGCGGGAGAAAAGCTGGCGCAGGCCAGCGGCCTACTGGGAGGCTCGGAGGATGAGTTCACCCGCGCAAGTCTATCGGACGCGCTGTGACAGCCTTCGTTTAACAGCCTGCCTCCGTGGGGCTTCTTCCATGTCCAGGCCCACATCTACGGCGCATGAGCTGACCTGCGGCTTACCGCACCGACGGTTTCGTAAATTCAACGCAGCTTTACGGCTTGTTCATCAAAGTGCCGTGGCAACGGTACGAACATGCGGGTTCCGGCAGCAACAACCGATGTCGCGACTTCTTTTTCCCCGACCGGTGCCGCCGGGCCGCACGACGCAAAGGAAGAACACGCCATGGCATCCAACGCATTGCAACCCTTCTCCTCCGCATTCCCCGAACCCGTGTCCGAAACCGAGATTCCCGCGCTGGTCGCGCAGGTGTACGAGTCGGCACCCGTCGCCGACCGCTGCCATCTCGTCGAGACACTGCTGCGCCCGCTGGGCGTGCTCTCGCTGGTGGCAATAGCCAACGGCATCTTCGCGAAGATCCGCTTCCAGAACGCAGGGCACGACCTGAACGTGCGCATGGAAGATCTCCAGAACGTGCGCGGCGCCGACATGGCCGCGCTGGTCCATCACGCGCAGCAGGTCAGCGTGGAGACCGTGGACAGCCTCGCGCAGCTGCTTGGTGGCTCGGGAGCGCTGGCAGGCTCCGCAGCGGCGGCGTTGCTGATCGGGCTGCTGGTGCGGCGTGCGCGTGCGCGGAATGCCGTGCAGGCGCGGCAGCCGGTGGACGATGCCTCGCTGGATCCGCTCTGAGCGGGCTGAAGCAATCGTCTGCTTGACGGTTTGCCTTCTAGCTCGCCAGCGAGCCCTCGACGCATGTGACGCATGAGCCGCCGATACGGATGCTCCCGCCCGAGTCCACATGCACTTCTATGCGTCCATCGCGGCCAACGCAGCGCCCCTGGGTCGCAAGGTAGTCCCGCCCATCAGCAGGCAGCAGCCCTCGCGCCCACAGGAACGCGGCCACGCTGCCGTTGCCGCTTCCGCACACCGGGTCTTCCGCGACGCCACACGAAGGAGCGAATGTGCGGACCTCTATCGCGGCATCTCCGGAGCGATGCGGCCCGAACACCGTCAGGCCCATCACGCCAAGTCGACGCTCCAGATCGGCCAGCCTTGCAAGATCCGGCTGCAAGCCGATGACGCTGTCCGCATCTTCCAAGTGCGCGACGAGCCAGATGGGGCCCACGTTCACGACGGCCGGTTCGATCTTCAACCTGTTTCCGAGAATCGACTCCAGCTCTGCCAGGCCTGCCTCGTCCAATGCATCCAGCCTTGCCGGTGGCAGCGCGAAGCTCAGGCGGCGCTCGTCGCCTGTTTGCGCGACAGTCAGCTCGACAAGGCCGATGCCGCACTCCTGGATCAACCGGCCGCTGCGGCGCGGCGCGACACGCCCGGCCTCGAGGACCGCGTGGGCGCTGCCGAGCGTCGGATGACCGGCAAAGGGAAGCTCGCTGCGTGGAGTGAATATCCGCAGGCGGTAGTCGGCCTCGTCCGACGAGGGTGGAAGCACGAAGGTCGTTTCCGACAGATTGGTCCAGCCTGCGATGGCCTGCATCTGGGCGGTATCGAGTCCGTCCGTGTCGAGGACGACGGCGACCGGGTTGCCCAGGAAGGGCCGGGAGGTGAAGACATCGACCACCTTGTAGGCTCTTTTCATGCTTCGTCTCCCCGACGCTCGCCTGCGACCACGGCGTCGATTTCTGCAGCCTCGATGCCGTACTTCGCCATCCTGGCCCGATGGTCGGCCGTGCCCAGGTACGTCCGGAGCTGCCTGTTCACCGCCTGCACGAGCTGCTGGTTCTGCTTGTTGAACGAGAAGGCTCCGACCGGGAACCGTCCACCCGCGCTGCCTTCGCTCGCAACCACCTCCAGGTCCTCGTGGATCGCTGCGAGAGCGCGATTGCCGACCGTGGTGCTCACGTATGCATCGATCTTCCCCGCCAGCAGTGCGGCAACTGCAGCGGGCTGGTCCTTGAACGTCACGATCCGGTCTTCGGCGACTCCCGCGGACCTTGCCGAGTCGATCTGCACGGTGCCGACGACAGCGCCCAGCCGGGCATCGCCGCGGGATGCGACTGCCTTGTAGCCCGCAAGTGCCTTCGGATTTCCGCGCGGCACCAGGAACCCGTCGCCGATCGCCCAGACCGGCTCGCTGAACGCGACCTGCGTGGCCCGCTCGGGCGTCACGAAGATCGGCACGTTCATGTCCCAGCGCCCCTCCTGCACACCGGGCAGGAGTTCGCCGAAGGAGGTGAGATGGTGCTCGATGGCCGAAACCCCGATCGCCCGAAGCACCACCTCGGCCAGTTCGATGTCTGCCCCTGTCGCGGCCTGGTCCTGTCCTGTCCAGTAGAAGGGCGGCTCTTCGATGTATGCGATTCGTACTTTCATGCTCTGCTCGACTTTCCAGAAGGGAAACAAACGGCTCTCGTGTCGATGTCGATCACGCCGCGGCGGCATCGAGGCTCGACGAAAGAGCGGCCAACGCAGCCCCCAGGCGCGCGGGAGGCAGATACCCGAAGCCCAGCCGGAACACCCTGTCGCTCTCGCCGAACCACTTGCCCGACGCAAGCTGCAGGTCGTGGTCGGGCAGCAGTTGCCAGAAACGCGAGACGGCGGCATCGTCGAACACGTCGGCCCGCAGCCTGAGGCAGCACAGTGCTCCGCCCTCCGGCCTTATCCACTCGATGCGCCCCTGCTCGCCCCGGCACCAATCCGAAAGCTCCTGCAACGCACCGGCAAGAAGCCGGCGGCGCGGCACGAGCACGCGCTCCCTGTGACGCAACAACGCCGCGGCGAGCGTTTCATCGAGGACCGATCCGGAGATCACGGTGTTCATCTTGGCGATGGTGAGCCGTGACCTGAGATCGGCGTCCGCCACAGTGAGCCAGCCAGTCCGCAGCCCGGGCGCGCCGAGCGCCTTCGAAACGGACGAGCCGGTCACGATGCGTGGATCGAGACTCGCGAAGCTCTCGACCACCGCGCCGTCTCCGTAGGTGGCCTCGCGATAGGTCTCGTCGATGAAGAGAAGCGCATCCGGGGACAGCCGCGCCATCGATCCGAGGAGCTTCTCGACATCGGCGCGAGAAGTTCGCACGCCGCTCGGGTTCTGGGGCGAAGCGATGCTCACCAGCTTCGTCTTCGAGGCAAGGCTCTCCTCGATCCGGCCCAGGTCGAGCCGGTAGCCGCTCTCGAACGAAAGCTTCACTTCGCGCACGGTCACGCCGGCTCCAAGCAGGCAGTCGCGACTGGGCGGAAAGCATGGCGTCGCCAGGACCGCCTCGTCGCCGGCACGGCAGACCTCGAATGCGAGCAGGAAGAGCCCCAGCGCCGTACCCTGGGTCGTGATGACGTGCTCCGCCGGGACACCGCATGCCTCCGCGATCTCCCGGCGCAGGGCAAGCGCGCCGGCAGAGGTGCCGTAGCCGAGCTTCAGGTCGCGAATGTTCTCGAGGCCCGGGAGATCGAGCAGCTCGCCGAGGCTCAGGTCCTGCGACGTGCTTTCCGCCAGATTGAACGGGCGGTTCACATCGAGAAGGGAAATGATCTCGTTGTAGGGAAACCTTCCGCGCCACGCGGAAGAAGAGTTGGAGGAAGAGGAGGAGGAAATCGCCTCGCGCAGGCTGGCTTGCCGCCCATCGGAAAGACTCTCTTGAACAGCTGCCATTCTTTCGCCTCGAATCCGTTGTCAATGCTGGAACGGAAGAATCGTATAGAGCGAAGAGCAACCGCAACAGCCACAGTTTTGCGCTTTTTCGACCATCACAGTTTGCTTGTCGATCCGCACCCCTGCGATCGACAATCGCGCTCGTCATCACGCTGAACGCAACCATGGACGTGCACGCCCCCTACCGATACGAACAGCTGGCCGACCTCGTCGTCGACATGATCGACAAGGGCACGCTTTCCGCGGGAATGCGCGTTCCGTCCGTGCGTGCCATCAGCGAGCAGCACCGGATCAGCATCGCGACCGCGCTGCAGGCCTATCGCATGCTCGAAGACCAGGGGATTCTTGTCGCAAGGCCTCAGTCGGGCTTCTACGTATCGAATGCGCGCCATGCTGCATTCGCATTGCCCTCCACTTCAAGGCCTCGCGCGAAGGCATCGACCGTTTCGATCAGCGGCGTTGTCGCGACCCTGCTCGAGCATGCCTCGAACATGTCGCTCGTTCCGCTCGGATGCGCCGTGCCCGACGTGGGCCTGCTGCAGTCGAAGCGGCTCGACTTCACCCTCGCACGCCTGGCGCGCCAGCACGGCTCGCGCCACAACGTCTACAGCCCGCCGCGCGGCGAGCCCGGTTTGCGCCGCGAGATCGCGAAACGGTCGATGCGCATGGGGCATGCGCTTTCGCCGGAAGACGTGCTCATCACCAGCGGCTGCACCGAAGCGCTGACGCTCGCACTCAGCGCCGTGGCCAAACCGGGCGACACGATAGCCGTCGAGTCGCCCACCTATTTCGGGCTTCTGCACACCCTCGAGGTTCTGGGCCTGAAGGCACTGGAACTGCCGACGGACCCGGCCCGCGGCGTCGACATCGCGGCACTGGCACGGCTGCTGGGCAAAGAGCCGGTGGCAGCATGTGTGCTGTCTTCGAGCTTCAACAATCCGCTGGGGTCGGCGATGGCCGAAGCCGACAAGCGCTCGCTGCTCGGGCTGCTGTCGGAGCATTCCATTCCCCTGATCGAAGACGACGTCTACGGCGACATCCACTTCGGCCGCGACCGGCCCAAGCCCTTCATCGCGCTCGCTCAAGGTGCGGGCAAGGTCATCTACTGCAGCTCCTTCTCGAAGAGCCTCGCGCCGGGATACCGCGTCGGCTGGATCGTGCCGGGTGCCTATTCGCAGCAGGTGCTGGCACGCAAGCTGGCATTCAGTCTTTGCAGCCCGGTCCTGCCGCAGGTCGCGGTAGCGGAGTTTCTGGCGAGCAACGCCTATGACATCCACCTGCGCCGGGTCCGGCGCGTTCTCGAAGAAAACCTTACGCGCATGGTGCGCGCGATAGAGGCCAGCTTTCCGCCTGAGACCAAAGTGAGCAGGCCTGCCGGCGGCTTCATGCTCTGGCTCGAGCTCCCGAAGCAATTCGATTCGCGCGCGCTGTTCGAGGAAGCGCTGGAGCACGGCATCTGCTTTGCGCCTGGCGATGTGTTCTCTGCAAGCCGGCGCTTTCGCAACTGCCTGCGGCTGAGTGCGGGGCATTCGTGGACGGAGCGGATCGATGCCGGTGTGCGGCGGTTGGGAAGGCTTGCGCGGGCGCAGCTTGATCGGTGAAGCTGGTCGGTAGCGCACGACCATTTCGTGCCTGCGGGCATGCGGGCACCTGACGAAGGACCTAGCGGCGCTGCGTGACATTGCCGCGCGTACGCGAGCAACGAGGCCTTTCGCAAATTGCGCGAGGAAGTGGCGGCTGCGGGTGAAGCGTTCCTCTCCGGGTTCGATCCTGCAAAGGCGGAAGCGACGCTGCGGGGCACCGGACTGCAGCTGCTGGAAGACCTCGATGGGCACAAGGCCGTTGCACGCTATGACCCGAAGGGGCTCAATGGCCTGCGGCCGGCTGGGGCTTCGCGTATCGCGCATGCGCGGGTTGTGCGTGGCTGAGCACGCATCAGACTGATTTGTTGCGTGGCTATACTCCGCCCGTCACGTCAAGAACAAGCGTGATCGGGATTGGCCTCCCACTGAAATCACTGCGACGCAAGCCGTAGTCACCCCGCAGGGTCTGCGGCTTCGTCTTTCGTGCCTCCATTTTTTGGCGGCTCGATGGGCGGGCGCGAGCCCGGCCGGTTTCACGCAAGTGGTTTCCCGGTAGGCCAACCCGTCGAGCCGCCGCCTTCGATTGGCCTCGGATACGTCGGCTTCAGCAAACCGAAACCCTTGGAGGCCTTTCATGGCTGCAACTGCTCGCGCGTCGTCCGCGCACGTCTCTTCATTTTCCGGATCTTCCGAAACCACCAGCATTGAATCGCTCGTATTGCAGGCAAGCGATGACATCGACAACCTACATGAGCTGCAGCGTGCGTATGCAGGTTTGGAAAAACTCATCGTTTCACAGAGCGTGAACGATACGGAAGAAATCTATCCGACTCGCACCGAACTCGGAGCGCTGGTGCGAGTGGTCAATGAGGAGCTGAAGCGGCGGATCGAAACGGCTGACACCGCGCTTCAGTCGTTGCGTGCTGCCTTGAGCGAAAGCGGTACGCGATGAAGGCCTTCTCTGTGTCACCGCCGCTCTTCACTTCGATGCCGCGATCAGGCTGACGACAAGCATGCAGCTGACCACTGGCAACCACAGACGCCGCTCGCGCCCGCTCGGCGTCAGGGCGTTGGCTACACAGCCCAGTACGCAGTAGCCGACGACGATCCATGCGCCAACGTGTGACTCCGCATGGAGTTCCGGCAAAGCCCACCGAACTCGAGCCAAGATGACCAAACTGGATAAACCCAGCAGCAGAATCGAGAGCAAGGGCACGACTCGAACACGGAGAGGCAATCGGCCAGGCCACCTGCCGCAGCAGGTGAGCTCGCCCCATGGCATTCCCAGCACGAGTGCTGCCTGGAAGCCTGCGACAGCGGTGCAGGCCAATACGAACAGCAGTGCGGCGTAGACGGCCATCGAGCCATCCTAGGCTCCTGTGCTGAAGTGATGCTGAAGACCTGTTGTCGCGCCCAGACGCCCAGCAGAATTGGCGGGGGTCTGACCCCCGATTCCTCCTCTCTCGCGCTTCCATTGGTTAGGATTGCCCCCGACTACAAGAGATCGGCCGAGCTTGTTGCTTGTCCGAGCAATTAGAGGAGAAATGATTTGCAACGAAAGACTTTGTTCCTACTAGCATCTGCCGTTTATTTGGCCGGATGCGTAGCTCCAGCACTTCGCGGTGAAGAAGAATATCGATTCAAGTTCAGAGCAGCGGGTCAAATTCAAGAAGGCCGAGTCCTGCAGTTCGTGGAATGCGTGCAAGACGGATTCACGGCCGAACAGCGCTATGTCAATGCAACGGTGTATCAGACACGCCGAGCTAATGGCTACAGGATTAACTTGAACACCGACAAACACATCCTACTAAGCGCGGACGTACTTGAGGACGGCAGAACTCAACTCGTGGAAGGACCTGCCGCCTCGCTAATCCCAACTGGCGCAGAGATTGGACGATACACAGAATGCGTTGCTCGATTCGGCCAGTCCCTTGATACGAGTCCAATTAAGTGAAGTGCCTGAACATGACTTCGCAAGAATCCCAAGCCTCATTCTGCTGAAGTCCACCTCGTTGCATTGGATCAACGAGTTCCCCGCTTGTGCGGGGTCACCGCCCCCAATCCAGCGCGATCCCAGACACCCATCGACGGATTCCGGCTCGGGTCACCTCGGAAGATGCAGCGTGACCGGCCGCAGCAGCGACAGCAGTTCCTACCGCCTCAGCCGGAAATAAAGCCACGCGGCTTCCATGAGCGTAGTGGCCCCTGCTCCCACAATGAGCGGCAGCCACGTTGCTTCTCGCAGCGAGAAATAGCCTGCAGCGCATGAGATGCACACGGCTGTCACGTGAACCAGGAACGCTGCCACCGGGTTATCGAATGGATTCCTGCGGCGTGGGGTCCTGAACTTCATTGTGCAGACAGTCGAGGAGACTAGGCAAATTTGAAAAGAACTCGAACTGGCTGGCACCATCCGCTCCTAGGTTGTCGGACGGTGACAGATTTTCCCTGGATCAACGACTTTTTCGTCCTACGACTGCGAACTCCAAGATTAAGACTGCAACGAGGCCAGCAATCCAATACGGAAGGCGGAAGAACGCAAAACCTGCCGCCTGAAAAAGAAGTCCACTTGAATAGACCTCGTCAGTTTGCAAAGAACTACGCTCAATCGCATACCAAATAAGGTGTACAGCAACTGAGAGGCCCCATACAAGCAACGTCCACCGATAGACGGTTTTCGGCGTGCTCCTCAACGAAAGCTTCGGACTCATGGCACGTTGGGCGGGTTGAACTGTTGCAGCCGATCAAGGAGTCTTGAAGGTATCGGGCCACCCTTAGGAATGTAGAAGCTTTCGGCACCTGGAGCACGCATGGCGTCGCGTGCTACGCCGCCTGGAAATGGCGACATGTTCGTCGGCACACCAGCGGCACGCAATGCAGAATCCGTGCGCACTGCACAGTTGTCAAGCAGGCCAACACAGTTCCTGCAGCCGTTGCCCGCCAAGTTGTCGAGCGCGCCCCGATCTTGGAAGGGAGTTCGAGGAATGATTGTCACCTGCTGATCTCGAAACTTGCTTTGACCTTCTAGGTACTCCAACGGCGAACTTCCGAGAGGGGTGTTGTTGCCATAGCTGTACATCCCCGCACCGGTAACCCCCAGCGCGGTGTGTCCAAATGGATTCGTGCTTTCCCGGCGCCCCCCCGTTACCGTAAGAAGATCGAGTCCTGTAGGGTCCGCGTAGCTGACAGGATTGGCATCGACGTACCCAAACCGATTCCATCCTCCATCCAGTCCAATGGGGTCCGGCTGGCTGTAGCGACCCGTCCGGCTGTCATAGCTGCGGAAGTAGTTGTAGAACAGACCACTTTCCTCATCCGCATACTGCCCTGGATACCTCAGGTTGAACTTCACCTCGGCGATGTTGGCCGTGCCCGGGTTCGGTGTTGTCTCCGTGTTGGCGAACCGGTTTCTTGCCGTGGTGGGCTTGTCCTCGCCGAAGGCGCTGTAGCCCCACTGCCAGACAGCCTGGCCATCGGTGTTGGTGAGCTTGCGCGGGGTGTTCAGGTGATCGCTGTGGACGGCGTAGGCGGTTCCGTTGATCACCGCCGCAATCGGCATCGGCCCGTTGGCGGTCGGCAGATAGATGTACTGGCCCTGTCCCGCACTGGCCGTGCCCCCGCTGCCCACCTCTGCGATCAGCGTGCCCTGCTCGTCGTAGACGTAGGCGTAGCCCAGCTGCTCGGCCTGGTTGTTGGTTGGGCTCCAGAGCTTCGTGAAGAACGCGATCAGGCTGGCCATGAAGCCCGGGTCAGCCTCGTCGCCCTGGCTCGGTGGGTACAACGGCTCCGTCTTGAACACCCGCTGCCCCAGCGCGTTGTGCGCGTAGCGCGTGGTCGGGCTGACATCCGTAGCTCCGGTGGTCGCAGCCGCCAGCCTGCCTTCGGCATCGTAGGTGTAGCTGCGCAGGCCATCGGTCAAGAGGTCGCCGTTGGCGTTGTAGCCGTAGGTGACGCTGGTGTTGCTCGCTCCGTTGATGCTCTGGGTGAAGCCCGTGAGCTGGTTGCTGCTGGCGCCCACCGTGTAGGTGCGGCTCGTCGTCTGGCCGTTCAGCACCCGGGTGCTGCTGGATCGGTTGCCGTTGGCGTCGTAGCCGAAGCCTGCTGTGTTGCCCGTGGCGTTGAAGCTGGTGATGCGACCCACACTGTTGTAGCCCACGCTCCAGGTCACGTTCGCATTGGCGATGGTGCTGTGGGTCGGATCGGTGTCGCCGGGCAGGTTCAGGTTCTGCGTGAGGCTCGTGATGCGGCCTGCGGCGTCATAGCCGTAGCTGCTGAACTCGGTGCTCGTGAGCCGGCCTGCGGTGTCGTAGCTGCGGCTGGCCGTGAGCTGCGGGCTGCCGGTAGTGAAGGCCCAGGTCCATGCGGTGGGCTGGCCCAGCGGGTTCCAGGCGATGCCGCTGACCAGCGGGGTGCCGTTCCAGTTCAGGCCCGTGAGGCGGCCCGTGGCGTCGTAGACGTGGCTGAGCGTGCCGCCGTTGGGATAGCCGATGCTCGCCAAGGTGCCGTTGGGGTTGTAGGCATAGCTGACCTGCTGGACGCTGCCCGTACTCGTGCCTGTTGCGAGGGTCTGCTTCTTGAGCGTGATGCGGCCGAGGGCATCGCGGGTGTACTCGGTGGTGCCGCTGCGGTCGATGATCTCCGACAGATACCCCTTGCTGTTGGCCGTGAGGTCGTAGCGCAGGGTGGTGGTCTTGCCGTCAGCGAAGACCAGGCCGGTGGGGCGGCCCAGGGCGTCCCGGGTGATGCTTGTCGCCTGGCCCAGGGCATCGGTGATCTGGCTGGGCAGGCCGAGGTTGTCGTACTGGGTGCTGGAGCCGCCTGTATCGGCGCTGCTCTCGGTGGTGGCATTGCCTTGGGCATCGCGGCCATAGGCGGTCACCACGCCCTTGAAGTCCTTGGCCTCGGTGACGGCGTCCAGGGCGTTGTACTTCAGGGTGGCGCTGGCGTTGGCTGCGTCGGTGACGCTCTTGACGCGGCGCAGGCTGTCCAGGCCGTAGTTGGTGCTCTGGTTCAGGCCGTTGGTCGAACTGGTCAGCTCGCCGTTGGCGTCGTAGCCGAAGGTGCTGCTCTGGTTCGCGCCTTCGGTCCTGCCCGAGAGGCGGTTGATGTTGTTGATGGTTCGCGCCACGCTCCAGGCGACGTTGCCGGCACTGTCCTTGATCTGCTCGGCGGTGCGGTTGCCCATGCCGTCGAGGGTGTAGGTGCCGCTCTCGCCTCGGTTGTTGCTCCAGCCGGTCAGGCGGTGGGCGGCGTCGTAGGCGTAGGTCAGGACGAGGCCTGAGGGCAAGGACACCGTCTCGACCGTGCCGTAGGGCTTGTAGGTGAGAACCGAGGTCTGGCCGCCGGTGCTCTGGGTCAGCAGGCGGTCGCGCTGGTCGTAGGTGTAGGTGGTGACCAGGCCGTTGGGGGCGGTGCTGCTGACGACGCGGTTGGCGAGGTCGTAGCCATACTGAGTGACGTGGCCCAGGGCGTTGGTCGAGGTGAGGACGTTGCCTCGGGTGTCGTAGGTGTAGCTCGTCACCGCGCCGTTGGGCTCGGTGGCGGTATCGACCAGTTGCGAAGCGTTGTAGGTCCACTGCCAGAGTTGGGCCTTGTTGGTAACCGTGTCCGTGACCGTGCGGGTCAGGACATTGCCGAGGGCGTCGTAGGTGTAGGCGGTGGTGCGGCCGGGCTCGGTGATCAGCACGGGCAGCGAGAAGGTTGCGTGCCATTGCGTCGTCACCGTGCGGGCATCGGGGGTGCCGGAGGCTGACACCACCGTCGTGGGCAGGCGGCGCGCGACATCCCACGTCGTCGTGGTCACCGAGCCCTTGAAATCGGTCTCCGAGGTGATCAGACCATTGGCGTCCTGCACACGGCTTGCAGCATCGCTCTTGCCTTCGCCAGAAGGCAGTGAACCTCCGGTGACGGCGAGCTTGCCCTTCGTCGTGCCATAGCTGTAGTTGCGGCTCGTACCCAAGGGATCGATCACCGTGGCGGAGCCTGTGGAGGGATAGCTGACCTGATAGTTGTCAGCGGAGCCTGCGAGCTGGGTGCTGACCGCACGACCCGTGTTGTCGTAGGCGAATGTGCCCCAGCGAACACCGGCTTCATCGAAGATGCCTGTCAGCGCCTGCGGGAACGAGGCGTTCTCGTAGACGAAGTTGCGGCCCTTGCCATCGGGATAGAGGACAGACGCCAAGCGCCCTGAGCCGTCATAGGCGTAAGCGATGACACGAGCATCCGGCGTCGTGACAGTGGTCAGTTGGCCGACACTGTTGTACGTCAACGCGAGAGAACGGCCAAAGTTGTTCGTAACGGATGCCAGTTGACCCGCACCGTTGTAGGCATACGCGGTGACCCAGCCGTTGCGATCCGTCTCGGTCTGCAGCTTGCCGGTGCTGTCGAAGCTCAGCGTCACGTTGTCATCGGCACGGGAGTAGATCCAGGCGCCAGAGGAGAGTTGAACTAGCGTATCGACGCCGTTGCCAGCGCTCCAAACAGCGGCGCCTGCGGCCTTACCGAAGGTGCGCATGTAGCCTTCACCGTTGGTGATGGCCACGTTAGAGAGCGAAGCGCTGGGCGTGGCGACCAGCTTGGTACTGAAGTTGTGCGACCAAACTTGGCCGAGAGAACTACCGATCCGTGCCGAATCGCCCGCCCAATCGCTGCGGTAGGTGCGCGTGAAGGACAAAGTTCCGGGACCGAAGTCGGACCAGTCGGTTTCAGAGCGGTACTTCTCTGCAGTTGCAGGAAGGATCGGGTTGGTGGTACCAGCGCCGTCCGGTGGACGCTGGCATCTAGGGAAGGTCTGATCAAGTCGTAAATTGGCTTGATGGCGAGCGCGCGTATTTGGTCGTTGCGCTCACAGGCTCGTCTCACCGAGCATCCCATGCGTTTGAGAGGCCCTGCGGCCCTTCATGCCGTCTGCAGACGCACCTGTCCCAGCATCGCGATCAGTTTCTTCCTGGCCATCCACAGGTTCGACAGTGCAAACAGCGTGATCACATGCGCCGTGTTCTTGGCCAGCCCCCTGAACCTCACCTTCGCCAAGCCGAACTGCCGCTTGATCACCCGGAACGGATGCTCCACCTTTGCCCGGATGCTGGCCTTCTGGTATTCCTGCTTGCGCGCTCTGGCTTTGGCTCGGCCCTCGGGCATCTTCGCCATGTCGCTGGGCCTGCCTGCAATGTGCCACTGCACGCTGCGCTTCACCCGACTCTGTGCTCCGCGATAGCCCGAGTCTGCCCACACCTCGCTCTCCTTGCCGTGCAGCAGGTCGCTCACCTGCTCCACGTCTGCCTCGTTGGCGGCCGTGGTCGTCACCGTGTGCACCAGCCCCGAGTCCGCGTCCACGCCGATGTGCGCCTTCATCCCGAAGTGCCACTGGTTGCCCTTCTTCGTCTGGTGCATCTCCGGATCTCGCTCGCCGCTCTCGTTCTTTGTCGAACTGGGCGCCGCGATGATCGTGGCGTCCACGATGGAGCCTCTCTTCAGAAGCAGCCCCTTCCTGGCCAGGTGGGCGTTGACCTGCTTGAAGATGTCCTCCGCCAGATCGCTGGCCTCCAGCAAGTGGCGGAAGTTCAGGATCGTCGTCTCATCGGGAATCGACTCCATGCCCAGGCCTGCGAACGTGCGCAGCGAGGTGATCTCGTACAGGGCTTCCTCCATCGCCGGATCGCTCAACGCGAACCAGTTCTGCATCAAGTGCACACGAAGCATCGCTTCGAGCGGATACGGTCGGCGTCCTCGCCCCGCCACCGGGTAGTGTGGTTCGATGACTTTGAGTAGCGCCTTCCAAGGCACGACCAGTTCCATCTCGGCAAGGAAGACTTCCCGGCGCGTCTTCTTCCTCTTGCCTGCATGCTCGGCATCCGAAAAACTGATCTGGCTCATCGTTGGTCCTCCTTCAGCGTGCGTGTTCAACGTTCAGAGCGGCCATCCGTGGACTTGATCAGACCTTCCCTAGGCGGCTGCTCAGGGCGAAGGCAGAAAGAATTGGTTGAGTCTTCCTGAAAGTTTCGGCTACATAAGCAATTTCCGCTGCCTGTAAGCGTACTGTTGGCAGGACACAGCTTGTCGTAGGCGATTCGCAAGCCGCCTGCTCCCTCTGAAGTAGTCCCATTCTTCCAAACGTAATGCAATGGACAGTACGAAGAACCGGGTTCGCCCATTGGAGGACCGGAACTGCTGACAGTTGCAAGTGCTCGATAGTATTCTTGATAGAGCGCCAGGGTATCCGCACACCCCTCCTCCCTGGTATAGCGGAACGTATCACTCGCATAGTGACTTGTTGGAGAGGTCCCTGCCCACTTGGGAACGGACGTTGACCAAATCGTTGCTCCGCCCGGATTGGCAAAACACAACGTCAGCAGCACAGCACTCATACGAAGCGAATGCTGATTGCGAACACTCCGTAGAAGCCTCCAGAGCGAAGCGAGCAAATTCAGGTATCCCAACTGACTCATCGCACTCCCCCTCATGTTTTCTCGTTTACGTGTCTAAGCAGGCATGGCTGACACTCTGTAGCCAGCAACAGTCGGCATGCCTCGAACGGACAAATCACCTTCTAGGTGACGAGCATTGCTACACCGCACACCCAGAATCAGCCATCGCAACGTCGCTGAAAGTCTGAGTACAGAAAACTACAGCTTGACGGCACGTTAAGGTGAACTGCGTAGAAGGCACTACGCATGCGCGATCCGCCTCCCTTCGCGACTGTACTTAAACGTGCACCGCCGCCAACCCCCCCACAGCCAACCCCGCCACAGCCACCCCAAACATCGCCCTCTCCAACCACTTGTTCTTGGTCAGTAGAGCAATAGCCGCCAACGCAATGGAAACCTGCAACACAGTAGTAGCCTGAGCCCACCGATGGTGCTGATGCATCTGCTCATCCGACTGCGCATCCCACTTGCTCGCTTCCGCCTCCAGCTTTTTCGCCTCGGTCTGGATCTCCGTCTTCTCCTGCTCGTAGCGCGTCACCTTGGCCTGCCAGCCCTGCTTGCGTGCGTCGTCGGTCGCGGTGTCGCGTGCGAACTCGGCGAGGGCCTGCTTGGTGCTCTTCGACTGGAAGTAATTCCATTGATTCGACGCCTCGGTCTTCTTGATGGCGGCGTTGTTCTTGTAGATGCCGGCGTTGGCCTGCGTGGCGCCGCCCATGTACGCGAAGATGGCGCCGAAGGTGGCGATGACCGCGGTGCACATCGCGATCTTGCTCGTGCTGCTCATGCCGCCGGAATGATCGTGGTCTCCTGAAGATTCCGAATGGCCGTGGCCGCCGTTCGTTGCGTGTTCGAGTTCGTGGTCGTGCGGGCCGTGCACGTGAAAGCCGTGTCCTGACATGGGGTCCTTGCTTGTCGTTGAAATATGGGTTTTCCGGGCGCGCGCGAGTATGCCCTGTTGCGCGGAGTCAGCTTCCGGTCCGCGAGCCATTGCCAGCATCGTGCGGCAACCGCACACTTGCCTGCCTGCCATGGCCGCCGAAACCTCGCCGACACCGACTGCCAACGCCCGCCGACCCGGCTTCGCCGACATCGTGGCGGGTGTTTCCATCGCGGGCCTGCTGTTGCCCGAGGCGGTGGCGTATTCGGGCATCGCGGGGCTGCCGCCCCAAGCGGGCGTGATCGCACTCTTCGCGGGCCTGCTGGTCTACGGTCTCTTCGGCAGCAGCCGCTTCGCAATCGTTTCCGCCACCTCTTCTTCCGCCGCGGTGCTGTTCGCGGCCACCATGTCGGTGACGGGTGCGGACACCGCCACGCGGCTCGCGATGGGCATGGGCATCGTTCTGCTGGCGGGAGTGTTCTTCGTCATCGCCGGCATCGCGCGGCTGGGCGCGGTGTCGAGCCTGATCGCCAAGCCGGTGCTGCGCGGCTTCGCGCTGGGGTTGGCGCTCACCATCGTCGTCAAGCAGCTGCCGAAGGTGCTGGCTGTGCATCCGGCGCACAGCGATTTCTTCAGACTCGTCGCCGGGCTTGCGGCCGAATGGCGGCACTGGAACATCGCGGGCGCGGTGATGGCGCTCATCGCGCTCGTGCTGCTGCGCGTACTTGCGCGCTGGCGCGCGGTGCCGGCCGCGCTGCTGGTGATCGTGGCCGGCATCGTGCTCGACGTGAACGGCCTGTGCCAGGCCTGGGGCGTGGCGGCTGTGGGGCCTATCTCGCTCGACTTCTCGCACCCGACCGTGCCGCAGCTCGACCGCGCGCAGTGGCAGACCCTCGGCGGACTGGCCTTCGCGATGGCGTTGATCCTCTATGCCGAGTCGTACGGCTCGATCCGCACCTTCGCCATGCGCCACGGCGACAACGTGTCGGCCAACCGTGACCTGCTGGCGCTGGGTGGCGCGAACCTGCTGTCGGCGCTCTTCCAGGGCATGCCGGTGGGCGCGGGCTACTCGGCCACGTCGGCCAATGAATCCGCGGGCGCGAGGAGCCGCGCGGCCGGCATCGTGGCGGGGCTGGTGGTGCTGCTGGCGGTGCTCACGCTGCTGCGGTGGATCGCGCACACGCCCGAGCCGCTGCTGGCAGCCATCGTGATCCACGCGGTGAGCCACACGCTCAACCCGGCGGCCCTGCGGCCCTACTTCGAGTGGCGTCGCGACCGGCTCGTCGCCCTGGTAGCTGTCGCGGCGGTGCTGGTGCTGGGCGTGCTCGACGGCCTGCTGGCGGCCATCGGCGTGAGCCTGCTGTTGCTGCTGCGCGGCTTCTCGCGCACCACCGTGAGCTGGCTCGGGCGGCTGGGCCAGAGCCACGATTTCGTCGACATCGCACGGCACCCCGAGGCGGTGGTGCCGCCGGGCGTGCTGATCGCGCGGCCCGAGGTGCCGCTCTTCTTCGGCAATGCGGATGCGGTGTTCGCGTCGATCCGCACGCGCATCGACGCCACACCAGGGTTGCAGCGCATGGTGCTAAGCCTGGAAGAGTCGCCCGACCTCGACGCGACCAGCATCGAGGCGTTGTGCGACTTCGCTGCCTACGTGCGCGTGCGAGGCCTTCGCCTCTCGCTGGCGCGCGTGAAGGACGACGTGCGCGACCTGCTCGCGAAGGTGAATTCGCCCGACCTGCATGCCGAGGTGTACGCGCCGTGGAGCGTGGATGACGCGGTGCAGCCAGAAAGCAGGACCCCACGGTCTTCTTGATCACGTGCCGCCGGATGCAGCGTGTTCAACCGTATGGATTTCAGTTCCTGGAGGGTGGCTTGGGCTCGCGGCTTTCCCGCAGAGCCTTAAGTCGTGATTCCGCCTGACCTGGCGGAATCTGACCTTCTGCCTCCAGTCGCCTCAGGCGCCGTTCATCTGCCCGATTCAGAGCATCTTTGAGCATTGCCATCTTGCGATCGTTGCAAGGTTCGCACTCGTAGTAGCTTCCGGGGTCGGTCGTGGGCCCAAGCGCTTCGTTCAACTCCGCGGTACTGATTCTCCCCGTGGGCTCGATGCCGATAGCGAGGATCTTTCCGTTCTTGAAGGTGACGAGCGCACTGCCCTCGCATCCGGTTTCTTGCGCCTGCGGCACGAGATACGACCTCTTTGAGACCCTCCGCATATGACGTAGCGCATAGAACACATCTTCGACGGTCAAGACAACATCCTGACAATCCAGAAAATCCTTGTTCTCCCACGCTGTTTTCCCCGACGGGTTGTCGATCTTGATCGACTTTACGAAGGCTGCCGGATAGCGCTTGTCTGCCGCGTGAACCGACAGGGCCATAGCTGCGGTAGCCAGAGTTACCGCAAGAACGATGACTTTTCTCATGGCGTCGGGACCACCAGATTCCAATTCGCACCTTGTGCCTCGGTCGTATTTTTTCTGCTGGCTTCTGGATGTCGAAATATCTCGCTCGGTGCGATCTGCATGGAGTCCTCTAGCGCCTTGACAAGCCACGAGAGTGCCTGGTTCTGGGCAGCGGTCGGCGTGTCATATACACCGTACCTTCCTCTCAGTTCGTCCATGGAGAGTTTGTTGTTTCGTGGCACCTGAAACCCCGCTGGTAGCCTGGCTCTGCCCACCATCTCGATGCCAATGGCCTCCATGTTGCCTGGATACCGGTCGCCAGGCGCCCTGCGCATCTCGATGCGATGCATCGGATCCACCGCGTTCACTCCCGCAGGATAGTCTCGCGGAGAGCACTTCCCGGTGATCAGGCACCTCGCCTTCAGCGGCCCGACATGGTTCGTGCGCTGGTAGATCGCGGCGGTCTGGTAAATAGTTCCATCGGTGTCGACAAGAAAGTGCGCGCCATTGGCCTTTGGGCGCGTGTAGCTGTTCAGCGAGGACGCTGAAGTGTCCGCATCGGTCTGGTGCACGACGATGCCTGTGATCGTGCTCGTACGTCTACCGCGTTCGATCGCAGGGCTGCGCGCATTGCGGACTTTCGCGTGAATGATCATTCCATCCGTGTCAATTTGAATTGCCATACGGCCTCCCGGAAATTAATTTCTCGTTGTTGATGCGGGTGCACCGGAACATGCAAGTTCCTCAACCTGCAGGCTTGCTTCGATGCGCCCGCCCGGGATGATATCGACCCAAAAATTTGATTTGCAGCGGCCCGAGTTGCCGCCTTTCTGCGCTACCGCTGACGCAGTATTCGCGTCGGTCAGCGCAACGCCGCCTGCCGCCTGAACTCGCTCGGGCTGCCGCCCGTGTGCTCGCGGAACACGCGGCTGAAGTGCGAGAGATTGCCGAAGCCCGAAGCCAGCGCGATGTCGGTGATCGACCTCGCCGCGTTGGCCGGATCGAGCAGCTCACGGATGCTCGCGGCCAGCCGCTGGTGCTGGATGTAGCCGTTGAGCGTCTCGTCGTCGTCGGCGAAGGCGCTGTGCAGCAGGCGCTTGCTGCAACGCAGGGCCAGCGCCATGCTGTCTATCGATAGCGAAGGGTCGTGCAGGTTCTGCGCGACGTGGCGGCGGATGCGGTCCTTCAATGCTTCGCGCTGCGTCTGCGGCGTCTCCTGCCCCGCCAGTTCCATCAACGAAAGGCGCACAAGCTGTATCAGCAGCTCGCCGGCACCTCGCGCCGCCGCTTCGCTCATGAAAGGCAGCTCGAGATACGTGTTGCGCATGGTCTCCAGCGCCACGCGAGAGATGCCGCTGCCGCCGCCGATGCGGCGCGCCACCAGGTCGTTGAGCGGCAGCGCGGGCGATGCAATCTGGTCCTTGGGCAGCATCACGATCAGGTGGTCGCTGCGCTCGGGGTTGGCCACGGTGTAGTCGGCGGTGGTGTCGTAGAGCGTCCATCCGCCCGAGCGCACGGCGGCGGCGCGGCCGCGCTGCGTGACCTCGGCCGAGCCCTGCCAGGGCGCGACGATCTTCAGGTACGGGGCCTCACTCATTCGCGCCATCTGCGTGGTGCGCAGCACGCGGTGGCGGTTGGCCTCCAGCCGCGTGAGGATCACGTCGCCCGCGTGCGATGCCGCGAGGTGGCCGTCGAATTCGCTGTCGTCGTACAGGTCGGAGCTCAGGCCGCCGAAGTGGCGCCACACCCATTCGCACCACAGCGGCCCGCGCTCCTTGGGCGGGATCTGGTCGGTGGACAGGAGCAATGAGGCGGTCATGCAGGCTGGGCGACGAAGACAGGGACGGGTCGGAACGACGAGAACGAAAGATTTCAGCACGAAGCCGGGTTGCCGCGCATTGTGAAGCGCCTTCAGGGCGCAAGGGATTGCGGGTTAACCACTAGGCGCCTGCACGCAGCGACAAGTGCTTTGTGCACGGCCGGCACAGCACCCGAAGCCCCCGATTTCTACGATCCCAGGCAGCGGGCGCATACCGACGCCCGGAGGAGACCTCAATGCTTGGACCCAATCGCCGCCACTGGATCAAGGGCACCGCCACCGCCCTGGGCGCGGCCGCCGTCGCGCCGCAACTGTTCGCACAGAACAGCACGGGCGGCCCCGTGAAGATCGGCTACGCCATCGCGCGCACCGGCCCGTGGGCCGCCGGCGCGCAGGTGAGCCAGGAGCCCAACTACCTGCTGTGGGCCGAGCAGGTCAACGCGACGGGCGGGCTTTCGGTGAAGGGCGCGAAGCGTCCCATCGAGCTGATCGGCTACGACGACCGCAGCGAGACCGAGACCTGCGTGCGCACCTTCGAGAAGCTCATGGGCAGCGACAAGGTCGACCTGGTGCTGCCGCCCTGGGGCTCCGGCGCCAACTTCGCGGTCGCGCCGCTGGCCAACCGCTTCGGCTATCCGCTGCTGGCGCCCACCGCGCTCTCGCGCAAGCTGATCGACATGCGCCTGCCCTTCTTCTTCTCGCTGCTGCAGCAGCCCGACAAGATGATGGGCGCGCTGGTCGACATGCTGGTGGCGAACAACGTGAAGACCATTGCCATCGTCTACATGGACGACCTGTTCGGCCTGGAGAACTTCGCGGCGCTGAACAACGCGCTGAAGAAGACCAGCATCCAGGTGGTGGAGCGCAAGAGCTACCCGCTGGGCGTGAAAGACCTCGCGCCGGTGCTGCGCACCATCAAGGACCTGAACCCCGACGCCTTCATCGGCATCACCTACCCGCCCGACACCATCCTCGCGAGCCGGCAGGCGCGCGAAGTGGGCTTCAACCCCAAGTACTTCTACGCCTCGGTGGGCACGGCCTTCCAGCTCTACAAGAACGTGATGGCCGCCAACACGGAGGGCGTGATCGGCATGGGCTCGTGGAACGGCAAGACCAGCCCCGAGGCCAAGGCCTACTTCGACGCTCACACCAAGAAGTTCGGCAAGGAGCCCGACCGCTGGGCCAGCGGCCATGCATGGGCGGGCCTGCAGATCCTGCAGCAGGCGGTGGAGAAGATCGGCCTGGACCGCAAGGCGCTGCGCGAACACATCGCCAAGACCGAGTTCAAGACCATCCTCGGCCCGATCCGTTTCGAGGGCAGCGAGAACGCATCCATTCCAGGCACGGTGTCGCAATGGCAGGGCAGCGACTTCGAAGTCGTCTGGCCCAAAGACCGCGCCACCGCGCAGCTGATGCCGAAACCGGCCTGGAAATAACGACGTGTCTTTCTCTGGATGGGCCGAGCTTCTTGCCGGCGGACTGATCACGGGCGGCATCTACGCGCTGGTGGCCATCGGGCTGAACCTGCAGTACGGCCTGATGCGCATCATGAACATCTCGCACGGCGAGTTCCTGATGCTGGGCGCCTTCGCGACGTGGTGGGCGCACACGGCGCTGGGCGTGTCGCCGCTGCTCTTCATGCCCATTGCCTTCCTGCTGCTGATGGCTCTGGGCATGGCGGTGCACTGGCTGTGCTTCCGCCAGGTGGCGGCGCGCGCACCGAACGTCGACGTGTTCGAGGCGCGCAGCCTGATGGTGGGCTTCGGCCTGATGTTCCTGGTGCAGAACACCGCCCTTCTCGTGTGGGGCGGCGACCTGCGCGGCTACGACTACCTGGCCGACCCGGTGCAGGTGGGCGAGATGCGCTTCACCGCCAACAAGCTGGTGCTGTTCGGCGTGGCGCTGGCGCTGAGCCTGGTGCTCATCGCGCTGCTCAAGCTCACGCTGCTGGGCAAGGCGGTGCGCGCGCTGATGCAGTCGCCCACCGGCGCGCAGCTCGTGGGCATCAACACGAAGCGGCTGCATCCGCTGATGTTCGGCATCGGCCTGGGCCTGTCGGGCGTGGCGGGTTCGCTGCTTTCGATGACCTATGAAATCTCTCCCTCGATGGGCGAGCCCTACACGGTGACGGCGCTGATCGTCATCACCCTCGGCGGCTTCGGCAGCATCGCGGGCAGCCTCGTCGGCGGCCTGCTGCTGGGCGTGGTGGAAGCGCTGGGCATGCACTTCACCAGCCCCTCGCTCAAGATGCTGCTGTCGTACGCCGTGTTCATCGGTGTGCTGATCTGGCGGCCCAACGGACTGTTCTCCAGAAAATGATTTCCTCCACTTCGACAATGAGGCCCTGGTGGGTGCTGTGCATCGGCCTCACGCTGGCGGCCGCCGTGCCGTGGGTCGCGAGCGAGTTCGTGGCCTCGGTGGCGCTCGGCTGCCTGATGTACATCGCGCTGGCCACGAGCTGGTCGCTGTTCTGCGGCGCCACGCGCTACCTGTCGCTCGCCACCTCGGCCTTCTTCGGACTTGGCGCGTATGCGAGCGCGACGCTGCTCGAGGTGCTGCCCTGGCCCTTGGTCATCCTGAGCGGCGCGGCCATCGCGAGCGCGGTGGCGGTGCTGATGGGCGCGGCGGTGCTGCACTTGCGCGGCACCTACTTCGCGGTGCTGACCTTCGGCATGACGGAGCTGATCCGACATGCCGTGACCTTCGTCGAGAAGCAGGTGTCGGGCACGGTCGGACGCGTGTTGACCGTGGTGCCTTCGAACGAGACGGTGTACCTCACGGTGCTGGCAATCGCGGGCGCCGCCATCGCCACGGCCCTGCTGGTCAAGCGCAGCCGCTTCGGCCTCGCGCTCTCGGGCATCGGCGCCGACGAGCAGCGCGCACAGACGCTGGGCGTGGACACACGCCGCGTGAAGGTGATGGGCTTCGCGCTCACCGCAGCCTTCGCCGGCGCGGTCGGCGCGGCCATGGCGGTGCGCTGGACCTACATCGATCCACCCGCAGTGTTCAGCCCCTTCATCGGCTTCCAGACGGTGCTGATCGCGATGATCGGCGGCGCAGCCAGCATCGGCGGGCCGGTGGCTGCCGCCATCGTGTTCAGCCTGCTATCGGAAACGCTGCGGCTGCAGCTGCCCTACGGCTACATGATGGTGCTGGGGCTGCTGCTGATCCTGTGCGTGATGTACCTGCCCAACGGCCTTGCGTCGCTGTGGCGGCGCAAGGCAACGGAGGCAAGGCCATGAGCAATCGGCAGCAACAACTCCTGCTGGAAGCCCGCGAGCTCACAGTGCGCTTCGGCGGCCTCACTGCAGTGGATGCGGTCAGCGCCACGCTTCATGCGGGCGAAATCGTCGGCATCATCGGACCGAACGGCGCGGGCAAGACGACCTTCTTCAATGCGATCTCGGGCGTGGTCATGCCCACCTCGGGCACGCTGCTGGTCGAGAACGGCATCGACCTCACGCGCCGCGGTCCGCACCTGTACGCGGCCCACGGCATCGCGCGCACCTTCCAGACGCCTCGCGTGATGGCCGGCATGACGCTCGAAGACAACGTGCGCTTCGGCATGCAGTTCGCGGGCCGACACCGCGAGCCCATCGCCGGGCTGGGCAACACGGGGGAGATCCTCGACATGCTGGGCCTCGGTGGCCTGGCGCGGAACATCGCCGCCGACATCACGCCATCGCAGCAGCGGCTGCTGGAGATCGGCATGGCGCTCGGCACCCGGCCGCGCGTGCTGCTGCTCGACGAGGTGGCGGCGGGCCTGACAGAAGCCGAGGTCGACGCGATGGCGCGGCGCATCCGTCGGCTGCGCGACGAGCACGGACTCACTGTCGTGTGGATCGAGCACGCGGTGGCCACGCTGCTGAAGTACGTCGAGCGCGTGCTGGTGCTGCACCAAGGCCGCAAGATCGCCGACGGCACGCCGGCGGAGGTGGTGCGCAACGCGGAGGTGGTCGAGGCCTATCTCGGCGACGAGATGGAGGCGACGGCATGAGCGCACAGAACAACAGCCACATGAGCGTGCGCGGGCTGTCGGCCGGCTATCACGGCTTCCAGGTGATCCAGGACATGAGCCTGGACGTGCGGCCCGGCGTGACAGTCGTGCTGGGCCCGAACGGAGCGGGCAAGACCACGCTGCTGAAGGCACTGGCCGGACTGCTGCCTCGAGCCGGCGAGGTGCTGCTCGACGGCGCGGCGCTGCCATCGGCCGACGCCACGGCCTGCGTGCGGCGCGGCCTCGCGCTGGTGGCCGAGGGGCGCCAGCTGTTTCCGCAGATGACGGTCACCGAAAACCTCGAGCTCGGCGGCTGGCTCATTCCGGCGCGGCTGCGCGCCGAGCGGCTCGCGCGCGCCTTCGAGGACTTTCCGCGCCTGAAGGAACGCGCCGCGCAGCTCGCCGGCACCATGAGCGGCGGCGAGCAGCAGATGGTGGCGGTGGCGCGCGCCATGATGAGCGGGCCGCGCCTTCTGATGCTCGACGAACCATCGCTGGGCCTCGCGCCGCGCATGGTCGACGAACTGCTTTCCATCGTGCGCCGCATCGCCTCGCAGGGCGTGACGGTGCTGATGGTCGAGCAGAACGTGCGCAAGGCGCTGCAGGCCGCCGACCGCGGCTATGTGCTCGAACGCGGCCGCGTCGTGGCCTCGGGCGAGGCGCAGGCGCTGCTGAATTCCGACGCGGTGCGACAGGCCTACCTGGGCGTCGCCTGATCCGCCCTCTTTCCTTCCTCCCCCTTCTTCCTTCCCTTGTTTGCAAAGGACACCCCATGACCGACATCTCCATGCTCATCGACGGCGAGCGCCGCGCGGCCACCGGCGGCGCGACCTTCGAGCGCCGCAACCCGCTGGACGGCGGCATCGCCACGCGCGCGCCGGCCGCCACGCCGGCCGACGCGGTTGCCGCGGTCGAGGCCGCGCACCGTGCCTTCGCCGCCTGGTCGACCACCGGCCCCAACGAGCGCCGCGCCGCGCTGCTGAAGGCCGCGCACGCGCTGGAGGCGCGCGCCGACGCCTTCGTGCAGGCGATGGCGCGCGAGACCGGCGCCTCGGCCCTGTGGGCCGGCTTCAACGTGCATCTGGCGGCCGGCATCCTCACCGAGGCCGCATCGCTCACCACGCAGATCGCGGGCGAGGTGATTCCTTCGGACGTGCCCGGCAGCCTCGCCATGGGCGTGCGACAGGCGGCGGGCGTGGTGATCGGCATCGCGCCGTGGAACGCGCCAGTGATCCTCGCCACGCGCGCCATCGCCACGCCGCTGGCCTGCGGCAACACGGTGGTGCTGAAGGGCTCGGAGCTGTGCCCGCAGACGCACGCGCTCATCATCGAATCGCTGATCGAGGCCGGCCTGCCCAGGGGCGTCGTCAACTTCGTGACCAACGCGCCTGCCGATGCCGGCGCGGTGGTCGAGGCGATGGTGGCCCACCCGGCAGTGCGGCGCGTCAACTTCACGGGCTCCACGCGCGTGGGCCGGCTGATCGCGCAGACCTGCGCGAAGTACCTCAAGCCCGCCGTGCTCGAACTCGGCGGCAAGGCGCCCTTCGTGGTGCTGGACGACGCCGACATCGACGCGGCAGTGAATGCCGCCATCTTCGGCTCCTTCGCCAACTCGGGCCAGATCTGCATGTCGACCGAGCGCATCGTGGTCGACAGCGCGGTGGCCGACGAGTTCGTCTCGAAGTTCGCGGCTCGCGCGCAGGCGCTGCCGCTGGGCGATCCGCGCGAAGGCCCTGTCGTGCTCGGCTCGGTGGTCGACATGAGCACGGTGAAGCGCTGCAACGCGCTCATCGACGACGCGCTGGCCAAGGGCGCGAAGCTGGTGTGCGGCGGCAAGGCCGAGAACACGCTGATGCCCGCCACCGTGCTCGACCACGTGACGCCCGCGATGGAGATCTACCGCGAGGAATCCTTCGCGCCGGTGAAGGCCGTCGTGCGCGTGAATGGCGTGGAGGAAGCCGTGACCATTGCCAACGACAACGAGTTCGGCCTGTCGTCAGCGGTGTTCGGCCGCGACGTGGCGCGCGCGTGGAACGTGGCGCAGCGCATCGAGGCCGGCATCTGCCATGTCAACGGCCCCACGGTGCACGACGAGGCGCAGATGCCCTTCGGCGGCGTGAAGGCCTCGGGCTACGGCCGCTTCGGCGGGCGCGCGGGGGTGGAGGCCTTCACGGAGCTGCGCTGGCTCACGGTGCAGACCACGCCGCGCCACTACCCGTTCTGAAGGAGCGCATTCAGCCCGCGAGGAAGTCCGGCTGGCGGAACTTCTTCTCGAGGAACTGCCCGTTGGCCACCAGCGCGGCGGCATCGCTCGAGGCCACGTTGGCGACGATCTCGCGCAGCTTGGCGTCGAGCAGGCCGAGCTGCTCGCCCAACAGCTGGCGCGCGGTCTTGCCGTCCTTCACCGCATGCGTGATGCGAAAGGCCGGCGGCAGCGCGACGTAGTTGGCGAGCGTCTCGGGCAGGTAGCGCAGCACCGTCTCGCGCACGGTGAACAGGTCGTCGCCATGCGAGCCCGCGCCCACCAGGCGCGGCAGCACCTCGCCCACCGAGCCGCGCACGTTGTCGAGGCTCTTGCGCATGTCCTCGGTGAGGTGCGGCTGGGCCTGAGCGACCACGTGATCGAGGCGCTCCAGCGTCTGCTCGACGCTGAGGCTGTCCTCGATGCGGCGCTCCAGCTCGGGCGCCTTGCGGCCCAGCAGGCAGCCGGCCACGTACAGGCCGGCGGTGATGAGCAGCCAGCCCTTGTCGATGACACCAGCGAAAAGCAGCGCCGGCCCGAGGAGTGCCAGCGCGCAGCCCAGGATGTTGCCGTTGCCGTAGAGGAACAGCAGCGCGCGCAGCTTCAGCGAACGCCGGGGCATCACTGGTAGCCCCGGATTTCCTTGAACACCTGCCCGAGCTGCAGCTTGCGGCCATCGAATTCGCGACCGCCCGAGAGCTGCGCGATCTCCTGCATCTCGCTCACGTTGGCCTCGCCGAAGAGGATGGGGAAGATGCGCGCAGGCAGGCCGCCCGCCGCGTAGCGCTCGCGGAACTCGCGCAGCTTCAGGCCCGAGTTGTTCTCGCCGTCGGTCAGCAGCACGATGCTCACGAAGCGGTCGGGCTCGCGCTGCTGTTCCTTGCGCGCCAGGTCCTCGGCTGCAGCCAGCGCGGAGTAGATGGCGGTGCCGCCGTTGGCCGACATTCCATCGGCCAGCCGGCGCAGCTCCTCGCGCGCGGCGGCGATGTGGTCGGCGTCGAAGCGCACCCACACCGGCTCCTGCACGTCGGTGGAGAAGGTGATGAGCACCACGCGCTCGCGGCTCTGGAAGGCGCTGTAGCGCGCACTCGCGGTGGCGGACTCGTCGGCGCCCGAGAGCAGCTTGAGCGCCTCGCGCATCGATGCCAGTCGCTTGCCGGCCATCGAGCCGCTGAGGTCGAGCACGAAAATCGAGGTGGCGGGCTTGCGCCATTGCGACTGGTAGGTGCCGAGCACCGCATCGATCACCTCCAGCCGGTTGGGAAAGCCCAGCTCGGCCACGGCGGCGGTGGGCAGCGCGGCGACGGCCGCGACCTCGGGGTTGGCGGGGCGCAGGAAGGCGGCCGAGAGCGCATCGCGCTGGAACGGTGCAGCCTTCAGGGTGCCGACGAGCTTCGTGTACGCATCGCGCTTGTCGGCGTTGAGCAGCATCAGCGGGTAGTCGGCCGAGATCATGCCGTCGCGCGGGTAGATCAGCGTGAGCCTGTCGGCCGCGGGCAGCTTCTCGTTGGCGCGCAGGATCACGGCCTCGTAGTTGACCATCGCGTCGATGGCGGACGGGTCTTTCACATAGGCGTCGGCCAGCCAGCCGGAACTGCCTGCCGTGAGCTTCTGGCCCGAGAGGAAGGCCTTCAGCGTCTTTTCATCGACGTCCTGGGCTGTCAGGTCTTCAGTCTTGCCGGCCAGTGCCGAGGCCACGGCGAACAACGCGCTCATGCCGGTGTTGGAGCTGGTGGCGTTGGTCATGCCGTAGCGCAGTTGTCCGGCGCCGGCTGCCTTGGCGATCTCGGCCCAGCCGGGCGCCTTCTTGTTCCAGCCAAGCTGCGCTGCCTTGGCGCTCTTCACGCCAAGCGCGATGCGTGAATAGAAGAGCTTGTCGCGCGCCAGCGGCTTGGTCTGCAGCGCAAGCGCGGGGTACGCGCCGTTGGGCGGCAGGATCGCGTCGAAGCGCTCGCCGGCGTTGATGCGCTCGACGATGTCGAGCGTGCCGGCGTACGAGAGCTTCACGTCCACGCCGGCCGACTGCGCGGCGACGACGATGGGGGCTTCGAGGTCCTTGAGTTCCGAGCCGGCAAGGATGGTGAAGACGGCACTGGCTGCCGGAGTCGGTGCGGCGCTCGTGACCTGTGCCGGCTCATCCTTGCCGCATGCCACGAGGCCCAGTGCCAGGGCCGCCAGCAGCATCAGCCGCGACAAGAGGCTCACAGTGCGACCTCGCCGCGCGGCGACTGCAGCGCCTCGGTGGTTTCCTGCCGGCGCACGCGGTCGAGGTAGGTGCGGCTCTTCTCGACTTCGCTGCTCAGCGTGTCCACCGTGGTCTGCATGGAATCGAGCGCCCGGCTCTTGAAGTCGGCGATCGTGTCCATGGTCTGGTAGATGTTGGCGAAGGCCTGCTGCAGCTTGGCGATCTCGATGGTGCTGGAGGCCGCCTGCTGGTGGATGGCGCTGCTCTGGTCGCGCAGCATCTCGCTGGTGCTGGCGATGAGGTTGCCGGTGGTCGCGTTGAGCGCGCTGATCTGGTCGAGCACCAGCTTCTGGTTGGACAGCGCCTGCGCCACGATGACGGCGGTGCGCAGCGCGGCCACGGTAGTGGTGGTGGCGCGGTCCACGCCCTTCATCAACTCCAGGTTGTTCTTGCGAATCATGTCCAGCGCGAGGTAGCCCTGGATGTTCACCGCGAGCTGCGTCAGCAGGTCGGTGACCTTCTGGCGCGAGTAGAAGAGCATTTCCTCGCGGATCACGCGGGCCTTCTCGGGGTCGGTGGCTTCCAGCGCGCGGGCCTTGGCGTCGAGTTGGCCATCGAGGGCCTTGCCGATGTGCACGTACTTCTCGAGCCGCTCCATCAGCGTCCAGAGATTGACCTTCTCCTGCTCGATGGCGGTGTTGTCGCGCAGCAGCTCGTCCTTGCCGCGCTTGAGCGACTCGATGATGGCGTTGAGGTGCGTCTGCGACGACTGGTAGCGCTCGAAGTACGCAATGAGCTTGTTGCCCAGTGGGATGAGGCCCAGCAGCTTGCGCGCGGAGAACAGGTCACCCTGCTTCGAAGGATCGAGGTCTTCCACCTGGTGGCGCAGGTCGATGAGCGACTGGCCGATCTGCGCGCCCTTGTCGAACAGGCCGTTGCGCAGCGAGCCCACGGGGCGGTCGAGCATGCGGTTGGAGACCGACGCCGAAGCCTCGATGTCCTTGCTGCCCATCGAATGGATGCGCTCCACCGCTTCCTTGAACTGCGGGTGCTGGCTGTCGTGCGCGGTGATGTCCTCGATGAAGCGCGCCACCTGCGCGTCGAGCTCGGCCACGTCTTCGGGCTTCAGGCGCACCTTGCCGCTGGCCGACTCGACCGGCACTGGCGCCACGGGCGCGGGCGGCTCCAGCGTGAAGGCCTGGGGTGGCTGCAGGTCGATGGGGGCGGATGCGGTGGTCGTGGTGGTGACGGGTGCGTTCATGGTGTTCCTGTGTTCGTTCACTTGAAGCGGGCTTCGATGCCCGTGGTCATTCGTTCGAGCCACTCGAAGCTCGGCGGATCGATCACGTCGACCAGCACCTCGGGCACCTTCACGCCGCGCGCGGCCCAGGTCTCGGGGCCCTTGGTGTCGCCGCCGGTGCGGTAGCCGTATTCGTGCGCGAGCTCGCGCAGGGTCGGGTCGTTCTCCAGCGCCGCACCGAGGCGCGCGCCGCCGGGCGTGTAGGGCACCAGCACGTGCTTCGAATAGACGGTCGGCTTGGGGTAGAGCAGCACCATGTCGCTCTTGAGGCGGTCGGGGTTCTTCAGCCAGAACTCGACCATCTGCGACTCGTAGGCCACCAGCAGCGGCGCCTTGCCCATGCCGAGCGCGAGGTAGTCCTCGAAGGGGCCGGCCGACGACTGCTCCTGGAAGCCCTGGCGCAGGAAGAGCGGCGCGACCACCGGCATGACGCGGTCCACGTCTTCCTGGCTCTGCACGATCTGCTGGCTGTTGGCGAGGTAGCTCGCGAGCGCGAGGTACATCGCCGCCGAGTTGGAGGTGCGCACGTCGGTCGAGTTGATGAGCATCGACTTGCTGGTGGAGAAGGCGCTGCTGGCCTTGAGCTCCTTCCAGCGCGTGCCCTTCTCGATCATGGCCATGAGGCCGGGCAGGTCGACCACGTAGTAGAAGTCGCCCTGCTTCTGCGCGATGCCGTTGGCCACGAGGATCTCGGCGATCGGCCGCCAGCTGGCCAGCACGATGGGCGTGTAGAACGGATTGAAGACGTTCGGCGCCTTGGCCAGCGTCTTGAGCTGCGCTGCTGCCGGAGCGCCCGAGGGAAAGCCGAAGTCGAACTTGCTGGCGTCGTAGCGGCTGGCGATGGCGCGCGAGCCGGCCTTCTCGACGGTGACGGTGATGCCCTGCGCGGCCAGTGCCTTTTGCACGCGCGGGTCGGCGAAGAAGGTTTCTTTCTCGGAGCCGATCAGGCCACGCAGGGTGACCTGCTTTTCCTGTTCGATACGGGCCGCCGTTGCGGTGGCCGATTCATCGTGCAGGCGGGTGTTCGAATACCAGACGCCGGCCCCGACCGCGGCCAGCAGGACGACGGCCAGCGCTGGTGCGATCAGCTTGCGGATTTCCAAATCTCATGCTCCTCGCCCCCTGTGCGCGGGGGTCGAGAAACATACTAACTACTGAATATGACGGTTTATGACAGTCAGATGTCGGCAGCGATCTCGCGGGTGATGCGCAGGAACTTCTCGATGTCGCCGACCGAATTGCAGTGCAGCGGCGACACGCGCACCGTGCCCTCGAGTCCAAAGGATTCGAGCATGCGCTTCGAGTAGATGCTGCTCGCCACGCGCTCGTAGACCGTCACGCCGCGCTTCGCGTACTCGACCACGGCCTGCGTGCAGTCGATGCGGTCGAAGCCGATGCCCAGGATCAGGTCGCGCTTGCTCAGGTCCTCGTAGTCGAGGAAGACGTTGACGCCCTCGAGCTCGCGCATGCCGGTGGCATTGCCGTTGCCGTCGAGCAGCACGGAGAGCAGCGCGCGCTCGTGCAGCTCGATGTGCGTGATGCCCGCGACGAACAGCGCGCGACGATCGGTGGCATCGGTGGCATCGCTGAAGTGCCCGCCGAGCCAGCACACGTAGTCGACGATTTCCGTGAGCACCGCGAACTGCCACGGCGCCGAGCTGCCGAGATCCCAGTAGTCGGGCTTCTTGCCCGCGAGCTTGTGGTGCGGCAACACGGCCGCGCGCTCCGACACCCATGACAGCCCCGAGCCCCGGCAGCCGAAGAACTTGTAGGGCGCGAGGTTGATGCCGTCCACCGGCGCCTTCTGCAGGTCGATGAGGCCGTGCGGCGCGTGCTGCACGGCGTCCACCAGGATGTACAGGTCGGGCTTGATCTCGCGCGCGCGGCGCACGATGGCTTCCATGTCGAGCTTGGCGCCCGAGATGTTCGACGCGTGGATCACGTTGAGCAGGCAGGTGTCCTTGTCGACCAGCCGCACGATCTCGTCCACGTCCACGCCGCCGGTGACGGGGTTGCTCTTGGCCACGCGCAGCTCGCGGCCCAGGCGCTGGGCATAGAGGCTCATCGCGTCGAAGGCCGAGGGATGCTCGAGCACGGTGGTGACCATGTTCGTGCCCGGCACGTTCTCGGCGATGGCGCGCACCATGTCGAACATGGCGCCCGAGGCTGTGAGCGACGCGTACACGCTGCCGCCCGTGGCGTTGAGGATGGTGCGCAGGTCGGCGCAGCCCTTCGCCTGGATCTGCTGCAGCTCGACGGCCGTGGCGTGGATGCGCTCGGCGTTGTCGGGAATGGCGTCGACCTGCGCGAAGCGCTCGGCCGCGGCCTTGAGGCGGAACGAGCCGCCGGCGTTGTCGAAGTAAAGGCGTTCGCGGCCATGGTGGTCATGGTCGACCTGCAGGAAGCGCGCCTTCACCTCGCGCATCAGCGCGTCTGAGAAAGCCAGCCCGCGGGGGTGGTTGGAAGACAGCTTGGAATCCATCGTTCAGACGCCCTTGTTGTTCGGGTTCTTGAAGATCTCGCGCACCGCGTCCGTCATCGGGAAGTTGAGGTTCGCGTTCTTCGGCGGGATCGGCGAGAGGAACCACTTGGTGTAGAGCTGCTCGATGGCTCCCGACTTCATCAGGCCGTTGACGGTCTCGTCCACCAGCGCCTTGAACTGCGGGTCGTCCTTGCGCAGCATGATCCCGTAGGGCTCCTGGCGCAGCGATTCCTTGAGGATCTTGTAGTCGCCGGGGTTGGTCGAGCTGGCGATCATGCCGGCGAGCTGCACGTCGTCGAGCACGTAGGCGTCGGCGCGGCCGGTGGACAGCAGCAGGAAGCCGTCGGAGGTGTCCTTGCCCGCGATCTCGTTGACTTCGATGGTGCCGCTCTTGCGCGCGCCGCGCAGCAGCTGGATCGAGGTGCTGCCCGAGACGGTGGCCACGTTCTTGCCGTTGAGGTCGGTCAGCGCATTGATGCCCGAGGCCTTCTTCACGGCGGCGGTGATGTTGGTGACGAAGTGGCTGGGCGCGAAGTCGACCTGCTGCTGGCGCTGCGTGGTGTTGGTGGTGGTCGCGCAGTCGAGGTCGACGGTGCCGTTCTGCAGCAGCGGGATGCGGTTGGTCGAGTTGAGCATCGTGTAGCGCACGTCGATCTTCGCGAGGCCCAGCTTGGCCTTCACGGCGTCGACGATCTTCAGGCAGATGTCGTTGGTGAAGCCGATGGGCGCGCTGTCGGCGCTGAGCTTGTACGAGAACGGGATCTGGCTGTCGCGCGCGCCGATCTGGATCGTGCCGCTGTCCTTGATCTTCTGCAGCGTGCCGCCGTCCTGGGCGCTGGCGGCGCCGCAGGCGAAGGCGATGGCAAGTCCGAGCGCGAGGGGCAGTTTCTTGAAGTCCATGGCGGGTTCCTTGAAGGGTCGGTGAGGTGGTTCCGGCGAATCTTCGGCCTCGCCATCAATTTCCAAAAGCGATTTTTTGTGATCGAATCACATGAGAAAAAGCGTTCTTTTGGAGCCAGCTTCCCGTGATGACCTTCAAGCAGCTCGAAGCCCTGTACTGGATCGCCCGTCTCGGCGGCTTCGCGCAGGCGGCCAACCAGCTCCACACCTCGCAGTCGGCCATCTCCAAGCGGGTGCACGAGCTGGAGCAGCTGTTCGAGACCGAGCTCTTCGACCGCAGCCAGCGCACCGCCCGCCTCACCGAGAAGGGCGAGGAGATGTTCGTGCTCGCCCGCAAGCTGCTGGAGCAGCGCGACGCGGCGATCGAGCAGTTCGGCAAGCCGGGCGTGGTGGAGCGGCGCATCCGACTCGGCGTGACCGAGCTGACGGCGATGACCTGGCTGCCGCGGCTGGTCGGGCTGATCCAGCAGCACTATCCCAAGGTGATCCTCGAGCCCGACGTGGACGACAGCCTTCAGCTGCGCGACAAGCTGCTGGCCGACGAACTCGACCTGGTCATCGTGCCCGAGACCTTCGCCGACTCGCGCCTGCCGAACAAGGTCATCGGCCAGGTGAGGAGCGCGTGGATGTGCAAGCCCGGCGTGGTGCCGGCCAACAGCAGCGCAGGTGCCACGATGCGGCTGCACGAGCTGGCGCGCCACCGCATGCTGGTGCAGGGCAACAACTCGGGCACCGGCCGTGCCTACGACGCGTGGATGAAGGAACAGGGCGTGCAGCCCGCCAACGTGATCGTGGTGAGCAACCTCGTGGCGCTGACCGGCCTCACCGTGTCGGGCCTGGGCGTGAGCTACCTGCCGCGCGAATGCCTGCAGCCGCTGGTGGCGGCCGGCATGCTCGCGGTGATCGACGTGACGCCGGCACTGCCCGTGGTGCGCTACGTGGCGATGCACAAGGGCGAGCACCGCAGCGCGCTCACCTCGTCGATCGTGATGCTGGCGCAGGAGTGCTGCGACTTCGCGCGCATGTTCCAGGCGCAGCCGGAGGAAGAAGCGGGGATGACATAAGGGCCGGGGGAGCGGCTGAGCCGCTCCGGCCGCCTTCGTGCCTCAGAGGGAGAGGAACGCCGCGACCAGCAGCGCCACGGCACCGACGATCGAGGCCACGGCGCCGACCATGTTGCCGAGGTAGACGAGCTTTCCGAGCCCCGTCGCGCCGTCGGACGAAAGACCGCGCTGCCCCGAGACGGCCGCGAGCGGCGTGGAAACGCAGAAGCCGTAGGCCGAGACGATCAGCGCGACCGAAACGATCCACAGCAGCCACGCCGGAGCCGAGAGCGAAGACAGCACGGCTGCCGTCGCGAGCATCAGCGTCGCACCAATGGGCAGGCTCAGGTGCGCGACGCGCCACGAGTTGACGATGTGCGCGGCGGCCTCGCGCTTGATGGCTTTCGCATAGGGCGCGCCCAGCAGCAATCCGAACAGGAGGACGATGGCACCGTGGAAGACGAGGTGGCGCGCGGCGGGGTGCATGGGTTCAGAAGGGTGAGGAGCAGCGGTGGGAGCCGCATCCTACCGAGCCGGAATTGCTCCGGCCCGCCTGGCCGCGCGGGAAAGCGGCTTCAGCCGCCGTCGCCGACGGGGGAAAGATCCGGGTGCATTTGCTGCAGTGCCAGCGACAGCCGCACTACCCGTTCGCGCGCGCCCGGCTCGCCCCGGGCAAGCGCGCCCAAGGCTGCTTCGTAGTCGTCAGTGAGCTGTTGCCACAGCTCGAAATCGGCGCCAAGGCCTTCAGCGTCCTTGTCCATCTTTGCTCCATCAGGAATTTCGACGGCCGGTAATTGCGCCAGTTTGACTCATTTTTGCCGGGAGCGTTAGAACTTTAGAGGTCTTGGGGTTATAGCCACCCAAATACTGCGGCCCGGGGTCCGGCTGCGTCGGCCAGTGATCTAAGGGTTCATCCGATGAAAGTATTTTTCAATCAAGCCAAGAATTCGCACCGCAAGGCCGAGGAAATGCTGTTTTCATCCGGAAAACGGATCATATAAGAAAAAACATTTCAGTTTTTCGTTGGCCGGCGAACCCATTCGTCGCAAGACACCCATCGGAAAGTGCCCATGACCATCACCGTGACGCGCCAGGACGCCCGCTACAACACCCTGAAAAAGGGTTTCAACCTGCGATGGCCCGCCACGGAGTCGGATGCGGCCTCGCGCATCGAACTGGCGGAAAGCGCCGGCGATGCCGCTGCCGCGCTGCAGCGCATCGTCGACGCAGGCCTGCGCCCCACGCTGCGCAGCGGCGGGCATTGCTATGAAGACTTCGTCTCCAACAACCCCGACGGCGCCATCCTCGACCTGAGCCTGCTCAACCAGGCCGACGCGGCCTCCAGGAGCGACGGCCGCTTCCGCGTCGGCCCCGGCACCCAGAACTGGAACGAGTACCTCGACCTGTACAAGCGCAGCAACGTCACGCTGCCCGGCGGCTCCTGCTATTCGGTGGGCGCCGGCGGCCACATCTGCGGCGGGGGCTACGGGCTGCTGTCGCGGCTGCAGGGGCTCACGGTCGACTGGCTCTCGGCGGTCGACATCCTCACGGTGGACAACCGCGGCAAGGTAGTGCCGCGCACCGTCGACGCGAACCGCGACCCCGATCTGTTCCGCGCCTGCCGCGGCGCGGGCGGCGGCAACTTCGGCGCGATCACCAGCTACGTGTTCGACAGGCTGCCGACGGCCCCGCGAGAGGTCGCGCTGGCGGTGGTGGCCTTCGACTGGGCCAGCATGACGCCCGAGCGCTTCACCGCCCTGCTCACCACCTACGGCGACTACTGGGCCACGCGCGGCAAGTCGCCCGACACCTGGGGCATGTTCTCGCTGCTGAAGCTCACGCACCGCTCGGCCGGCCAGATCGTGATGCTCACGCAGTTCTGCAACCCCGACGGCACCTGCAACGACCTGACGGTGCTCAACGATTTCCTCGACCGCTTCCGCGCCTGCGCGCCGGTACCCGCCAAGGGCCGCGCGCCCGGCGTGGGCCCGGCTCCGCAGCGCGACGCGGGCCAACTGCTGTGCTCCAAGCCGCACACCGTGACGCGCTACGACTGGCTCACGGCCACCCAGTACCTCAACGGCTCGGGCGACAACCAGCGCGGAAAGTACAAGTCGGCCTACATGAAGCAGAACTTCAGCGCCCGCGAGGCGCAGCGCATCTACACGCACCTGACGCGCACCATCCCTGGCGTGGACCTGAGCCAGTCGCTGGTGCAGGTCGATTCGTACGGCGGCGCCGTCAACAGGCCCGAACGCACCGCCGACACCGCCGTGCCGCAGCGCGCCTCGATCATGAAGCTGCAGTACCAGACCTACTGGCGCAGCGCGAGCGACGATGCAGGCCACCTGCGCTGGATCAGCGACTTCTACCGCGACGTGTACGGCACGCCCGACGTGCCCGAGCGCCGCGCCGGCACGCCCTACCCGGGCGAGCGCTACGAAGGCTGCTACATCAACTACCCCGACAACGACATGCTGGCCTACCCCTTCTGGCCGCAGCTCTACTACGGCGACCAGGGGCTCTACGACTTCCTGCGCAAGGTGAAGCGCCGCTACGACCCGAACAACATCTTCCACCACGCGATGTCGGTGCGCCCGTGACGCGATCCCAACCAGAGAGGAACCCCATGACAGATCACTCCGGTCAGAAACGCCGCACCGTCATGCAGTGGCTCGGTAGCGCCTCCGCCGCCGGCGCCCTCGCGCCGCTGCTGCCAGCCCATGCGCAACAGGCCCCGGCCACCGCGAGCGCAGCAACCGCGCCGCCGTCGCCCGCGCCACGCTTCGCCTACGTCGGCACCTACACCTTCGATGCGCCCGGTGGCACGGCCGGCGGGCCTGCATCGAAGGGCATCTACGTGCTCGCCATGCAGGGCGACAACTGGACGCCGGTGCAGACGGTCGCGAGCGCCAACCCGTCCTTCCTCGCCGTGCATCCGAACCGGCGCTTCCTCTACGCGATCAACGAGATCGACACCTACGAGGGCCTGCCCACCGGCACGGCCGAGGCCTACGCCATCGACGAGCGCAGTGGCCGGCTCACGCTGGTCAACCGCCAGCCGCTGTCGCTCTCGGGCGTGATCCCGGCGCACCTGGCGGTGTCGCCCGACGGACGCGCACTGGTGGTGGCGCTGTACGGCGGCGGCGCCTACAACGTGCTGCCCATCGGCACCGACGGCGCGCTGGGCAAGGTCTCGGGCATCGAGAAGGAAACCGGCTCCGGCCCCGACGCCGAGCGGCAGGAATCGCCGCACCCGCACATGGTGCAGTTCGATGCCTCGGGCCGGCGCGTGCTCGCAACCGATCTCGGCAGCGATCGCGTCAACGTCTTCACGCTGGCCGACGGCAAGCTGGCGCCCATCGGCCGCACGGCCGTGCAAGCCGGCAGCGGCCCGCGCCACCTGGCGCTGCATCCGTCGCAACGTTACCTCTACGTGGTGGGCGAACTCGATGCCTCCGTCACCAGCTACGCCTACGACGCAGCGAACGGCGCGGTCGGAGAACAGCGGCAGCGGGTCTCGACGCTGCCGGACGGCTACACGGGTCAGAAGAGCGCAGCAGCGCTCGTGATGCATCCCTCGGGGCAGTTCCTCTACGCGAGCAACCGCAGGCTGAAGTCGGACCACCCGCTGGCCGACAGCATCGCCGCCTTCCGCATCGACCCTGCCAGCGGCAACCTGACGCCGCTGCAGCACTGGAGCGACGGCCTGCGCTTCCCGCGCGCGCTGACGGTGGCGCCCGACGGCGGCCATCTCTACGCGCTGAGCCAGAAGGGCGACACCATCCTGCGCCTGCGCATCGAACCCGCCACCGGCAGGCTCGACCAGCCGGTGCAGGTGGCGCAGGTGCCTACGCCGGTCTGCCTCGTCTTCGCCTGACCGGGCCTAGATGGCGCTCCCGCGCGTGAGCATCCGCCCCGCGCGCGCGAGCACCCGGGCCTCGGCCTCGCCGCCGCGATAGGCCAGCACGCCGTTCACGAACACGCGCTCCACGCCCAGGCTCACGCCGTGCGGCTTGTCGTAGGTGGCGGTGTCGGCGATGGTCTCGGGGTCGAACACCACCACGTCGGCCATGGTGCCGGCGCGCAGCAGGCCGCGGTCGGCGATGCGCAGGTTGCGCGCGGTCATGCCGGTCATCTTGTGCACCGCCTGCTCCAGCGTGAAGAGCCGTCGCTGGCGCCAGTAGCGCGCGAACACCCGCGGAAAGGCGCCCCACAGGCGCGGATGCGGATGGCGGTCGTGCGGCAGGCCGTCGCTGCCGATCATGGTGAGCGGATGCGAGATGACGCGCTCCACGTCTTCCTCCTGCATCTGGAAGTAGCAGGCGCCGCCGGGCTTCAGCCGCAGGCAGGCATCCTGCTCGCTCACACCCCATTCGCGCGCGATGTCGGAGATGAGCCTGCCCGTCATTTCCGGATGCGGATCCGACCAGGTCAGCAGCACGTCGATCACTCCGTCCACCAGGTCCTCGCGCAGCACGGTCGAGCCGGCCACGTAGGGATACACGTCCATCGCGATCTTCTGGCGCTGCGCGAGCGACTCGATCAGCGGCAGCGTCTCCTTGGTGCGGCCCCAGTTGGCGGGTCCGGCGCACTTGTGATGCGAGATGACCAGCGGCACGCCGGCCTCGAAGGCACAGTCGCCGGCCTCGTGCAGCGCCTCGATGATCTGCTGCATCTCGCTGCGCAGGTGCGTGGCGTAGACGCCGCCGTGGCGGCTCACCACGCGCGCCAGCGCGGTCACTTCCTCCGCGGGCGCCGCGAAGGCTTCCTCGTAGAACAGGCCCGAGGACATTCCGTGCGCCCCGTCGGCCATGCAGCCGTCGAGCAGCGCCTCCATGCGCGCCAGCTCGTCGGCGCTGGCCGGGCGGTCCAGCGCCTCCATGGCGGCGAAGCGCAGCGTGGTGTGGCCGACCAGCGCGGCCACGTTGAGCGCGGGCTGTATCGCATCGACGGCCGCGCGGTACTCGGCCATGGTCGCGTGCTTGAACGAATCGGCGCCCAGCAGCGTGAGCGGCGGCAGCGACTGCGGCGTGCGGTACGGCGCAAGCGAGATGCCGCAGTTGCCCGTCACCACGGTCGTGATGCCCTGCGACACCTTGGGCAGGCACAGCGGATCGCGCAGCACGATGGCGTCGTCATGCGTGTGCGCGTCGATGAAGCCGGGGGCGATCACCTTCGCGCGGCAGTCGACGACCTCGACGTCGGCCAGCGCCAGGCCGTCGGGCAGCCGCCCGCGCAGGCCTTCGCCGAGCGCGACGATGCGGTCGCCCTGCAGCAGCACGTCGCCGGGCCACGAGGGTCCGCCCGAGCCGTCGACCACCAGGCCGGCCTCGAGCAGGACGGCCTTCTTGTTGCTTTCGCTCACGATGCGCTCCCTCCGTCGTTCACGCCGCCGCCGTCCCAGCTCTGCAGCGGATGCGTGGTGGCATCGATGCCGTGGCGCTGGAATGCCTCGCGCGCGCGCTGCAGGCGCTGCACCGCGGGCTCGCCGCGGCGCTGGGCCACCAGCACGGTGAGGATCTCGATGACGGTGAGGTGCGTGAGATAGGCGTCGATGCCCACGTGCATCACCGCATCGTCGGGCACCGAGAGGCTCAGGAGAAAGTCGGCCTTGGCCGCGAGCGCCGTGCCGGGCCGCGTGAGCGCGACCACCTTGGCGCCCTGCCCGCGCGCGATGTCCACCGCGTCGAGCAGCGAGGGCATGCCGCCCACGTGCGAGATGGCGATGACCACGCCGCCCGGGCGCTGTGCCGCGCCGGCCACCTGCTGCAGGTGGTAGTCGGCCCAGGCGTTGGCCGACAGGCCGAGGCGGAAGAGCCGCGCCTGCAGGTCGTTGGCCATGAACCACGAGGTGGCGCCCGCGCCGTACAGGTCGACGTGCGGCGCCGCCGCGATGGCGGCCACGGCGCCGTCGAGCACCTGCATGTCGAGCTGGCCGCGCACGCCGGAAACGGAGGCGGCCGCGCTGCGCGCGATCTTGCCGACCACTTCGTCGGCTGCGTCCTCGATGTTCACGCGGCGGTGCAGCGGCGAGCCGCCCAGCGCGAGTTCCTGCGCGAGCGCGAGCTTGAACTCGCGCAGCCCGGCAAAGCCGAGGTCGCGGCAGGTGCGCATGATGGTCGGCACCGAGCTGCGCGAGCGCTCGGCGAGCTGTTCGAAGCTCTCTTCGAGCACGCGGTCGGGGTCTTCGAGGATCAGGTCGAGAATCGCGCGCCGCGTCGCCGGGGCGTCGCTGCGGATGTCCGCGATCCTCTGGAGCAGTGAGGGAGTCATCGGTGTGCGCTCGGAAGTCGCTCGGTCAGAAATGCATGGCCACCGCGTCGCTCACGCGGTAGTCCTGCTCGACAACCGGCATCCAGTGCCACTTGTCGAAGGTGGTGCAGGGGTGCGAGATGCCGAGGCCCACGCGGTCGCCGACCTTGGGCGCCACGGCTTCCTCGCTCGCGTCCCAACGCAGGTAGGCATGCTGGTCGTTCAGCGCGGTGATCTTCCAGCCTGCCGTCACGCCCTGCGGCTGCAGTTCGCCGCGCGCCGCGCGTGCGATGGGCACGGGCAGCGAGAGGTCGAAGGAGATGTCGCGCTTGCCCACGGCCAGGATCGCCAGGCCCGGCTCGGGGCGCGACTGCACCGTGGCCCAGACTTCCATCGCCGGCACCAGGCTTTCGCCGCAGCCGCAGCCCAGGCGCTCGTCCACCGCACTCACCATGCGCTTGTAGAAGCCATGGTCGTGCGTCACGTAGCAGCCCGAGCGCAGCAGGCCGCGCACCGGCGCGCCCAGCGCGGGCTTGAGACGGCCTGCCACGAGGTCGAAGATGGCCGAGCCGCCGGCCGAGACCAGCACCTCGTCGGTTTCGAAGAGCTTGTTCTCGTCGCAGTGGCGAGCCACGGCTTCGACACGGTCCATCAGCGTCCTGGCGTAGGCGGAGTCGGGCTCGCTCTGGCCGGTGGCGCCCTGCCCTTCGTAGCACTCGATGCCCACGAGCTTGACCGCATCGCTCGCGCGCAGCCGCGTGGCCAGCGCGACGGCCTCCTCGTGCGTGCGGCAGCCGGTGCGCGCGCCGTCCACGCCGATCTCGACCATCACCTCGAAGGGCACGCTCGCGGGATGGCGCTTCGACCAGTCCTCGATCAGCGCGAGCTGCGCCAGCGAATCGACCAGGAACACGATGCGCAGGTCGGCATGCTCGCTCAGCAGCATCTGGATGCCGGCCAGGTCCTCGTCGCTCACCACCTGGTTGGCGATGAGCGTACGGCGCGCGCCGGCCGCGACGCCCACGGCCAGCTGCGTGACAGTGGCGAAGGTCAGTCCCCAGGCGCCGGCGTCGAGCTGGCGCTGGAAGAGCTGCGGCGACATGGTGGTCTTGCCGTGCGGCGCGAGGTCGATGCCCCACTCGCGCACTCGCGACTGCATCCACGACAGGTTGTGTTCGAGCGCCTCGCGCTTGAGCACGGCCAGCGGCAGCGGCAGGTCGCCGGCCAGCACGTTCCAGCCGGCGGCGCCGATCTCGCTGCGGCGGCGCGGCGCGGCGGTGCGCGGATAGCCCTTGAAGTTGCTGCCCAGCAGCGGGTCGTTGAAGTCGTTGTCGGCGGCGGTCATGGCGGTGTTGGCGGTCATGCAGCGATGTTGGATAAGAGTTCTTGGGTTCGAATGCAGGCGCTGTAGTGTCCCGCCGAAATCTCTTCCAGCGGCGGAACGGTCTGCGCACAGGCGTCGACGGCATGCGGGCAGCGCGTGCGGAACACACAGCCCGAGGGCGGCGAGATGGGGCTCGGGATGTCGCCCTTCAGCGCGATGCGCTCGGTCGCCATCTCCGGATCGGGCTTCGGGCTGGCGGCCAGCAGCGCCCGGGTGTAAGGATGCGAGGGGCGCGCGAACAGCTCCTCGGTGGTGGCGACTTCCATCACCTTGCCGAGGTACAGCACCACCACGCGGTCGCACAGGTACTCGACCACGTCGAGGTCGTGCGAGATGAAGAGCATCGTCAGGCCCAGCCGCTCGCGCAGGTCGGCCAGCAGGTTGATGACCTGCGACTGGATCGACACGTCGAGCGCCGACAGCGGCTCGTCCGCCACGATGAACTCGGGCTCCACCGCGAGCGCGCGCGCCACGCCGATGCGCTGGCGCTGCCCGCCCGAGAACTCGTGCGGAAAGCGGTTCGCATGCTCGGCGCGCAGGCCCACGGTCTCGAGCAGCTCGGCAATGCGCCTGTCGCGCGCCGCGGCGCCCTTGTGCAGGCCATGCGTGGACAGCGCCTCGCCGAGGATCGCGCTGATGCGCATCTTCGGGTTCAGGCTGGCGTACGGGTCTTGAAAAATGATCTGCAGCTTGCTGCGCAGCTTGCGCATGCGCTCGCCCGACAGCTCGCCGATGTCGTCGCCGCGGTACAGCACCTGGCCGCCGCTGCGCTCCAGCAGGCGCAGCACGGTGCGGCCAATGGTGCTCTTGCCCGAGCCCGATTCGCCGACCAGGCCCAGCGTCTCGCCGGGCTGGATGGCGAAGGAGACGTCGTCCACGGCGCGCACCGGGCGGTCGCTGCTGCCGAAGTACTTCTTGAGTCCTCGGACTTCGATGAGAGGAGCTGCGGTGGTCATCGTGGGTTTCTTGTATTGGCTCCCTCCCCCTCTGGGGGAGGGTTGGGGTGGGGGCTCCGGGCGATGGAGACTGTCGCGGCGATGGAACGGCCGATTGCCCCCACCCCGGCCCTCCCCCAAAGGGGGAGGGAGTAAGACGAAAGCGGCGCGCGGCTCATGCGGCCCTCGCGAGTGATTGGTCGGGCTGCACGCGAATGCAGCGTGCCTGGCGGCCCTGCCTGATGTCGATCAGCGGCGGCATCGCGTCCTTGCAGCCTGCGAGCGCAAGATCGCAGCGCGGCTCGAAGGCGCAGCCCGGCGGCGGCGCCAGCGGGCTCGACACCTGCCCGCGAATGGCGAACAGGCGCTTGGGCTTGGGCTGGCCGGGCTGGCGCGCCTTGCCCGGCAGGCAGGCCAGCAGGCCCTGCGTGTAGGGATGCTCGGGCTGCGCAAACAGCGGTCGCACCGGCGCGCTCTCGACCACGCGGCCCGAATACATCACGACCACGTCGTCGGCATGGTGCGCGACCACGCCGAGGTTGTGCGTGATGAACAGGATGCTCATGCCCGTCTCGGCCTGCAGCCTGCGCATGAGCTCGAGGATCTGCGCCTGGATGGTCACGTCGAGCGCGGTGGTCGGCTCGTCGGCGATCAGCAGCGTCGGGTCGCAGGCCATGGCCAGGGCGATCATCGCGCGCTGGCGCATGCCGCCAGATAGCTGGTGCGGGTACTCGTGGATGCGCTGCGCAGCGGCCGGGATCTCCACCAGCTCCAGCATGCGCTGCGCATGCGCGAGCGCCGCCTTGCGGTCGAGCCCCTTGTGCAGGCGCACGCTCTCCGCGATCTGCTCGCCGATGGTGAACACCGGGTTCAGGCTGGTCATCGGCTCCTGGAAGATCATCGACAGCTGGTTGCCGCGCAGCGAGCGCATCTCGCGCTCGCCGATCTGCAGCAGGTCGAGCGACTTGCCCTCGCGCGTCACGAAGGAAGCACTGCCGCTGACCTGCGCGTTGGCGGTCTTGGGCAGCAGGCGCATCAGCGTGAGGCTGGTGACCGACTTGCCCGAACCCGATTCGCCGACCAGCGCGGTCGTCTTGCCGGGCTGGATCGAGAAGCTCACGTCGGCCACCGAGCGCACGAGGCCGTCCTCGGTGGGAAAGCTGGTGCTCAGGTTGCTGACCGTGAGACGCGGGGTCTGGTTGTCGTTGGCGGTCGTCGTCATCACGCGCCTTTCTTGAGCTTGGGGTCGAGCAGGTCGCGCACGCCGTCGCCCAGCAGTTGCAGCGACAGCGCCGTGAAGATGATCGCAAGGCCCGGGAACAGCACCACCCAGAAGGCCTGGTGCGCGTACTGCTGGCTGCCCGCGACCATGGTGCCCCAGGTCGGGATCTCGGGCGGCACGCCGACACCGAGGAACGAGAGGCCGGCTTCGGCCAGGATGGCGTAGGCGAAGATGAACGACACCTGCACCAGGATCGGCGACATCAGGTTCGGCAGGATGTGCCGCCACAGGATGCGCGAGGTGCGCACGCCCAGCGCGCGCACGGCTTCGACGAAGAGCAGTTCGCGCACCACCAGCGTGGAGGCCCGCACCACCCGCGCCACGCGCGGCGTGTAGACCAGCACCAGCGCCAGCACGGTGTTCACGAGCGAGGGCCCGAGAATGGCCACCAGCGCGATCGCCAGCAGGATGTCGGGGAAGGACATCATCGCGTCCACCACGCGCATCAGCGGCGCGTCGAGCCGGCGGAAGAAACCGGCCATCAGGCCCAGCACGGTGCCGGCGATCACGGCGCCCAGCGCGGTGAGCGCGGCGATGGCCAGCGAGTAGCGCGCGCCGTGCACGATGCGCGAATACAGGTCGCGGCCGAGCTCGTCGGTGCCGAGCAGGTGCTCGGCGCTGGGCGCCTTCAGGCGCTCCAGCACGGCCGTGTCGTTGGGGTCGATGGAAGCGAACAGCGGCGCACCGATCGCGAGCACCGCGATCACCAGCAGCACCAGCGCGGACACCATCACGATGCGTCTGTGCATCAGTTGGCGGAGCATTCGGGGCATTTGCATTTTCCTCAGACCTTCACGCGCGGGTCGACCACCGCGTACAGCAGGTCGATGGAGAAATTGATGAGCACGTAGATCGCGGCGATGACGAGCAGCGCCCCCTGGATCACAGGGTAGTCGCGCCGCAGCACCGCGCTGACCACGAGGTTGCCCACGCCCGGCAGGCCGAACACGGTCTCGGTGATGACGGCGCCGCCGATCATGAGAGCCACCGTGAGGCCGATCACCGTGACGATGGGCACCAGCGCGTTGCGAAGCGCGTGCTTGAGCACCACGGTGCTTTCGCTCAGGCCCTTGGAGCGCGCGGTGCGCACGTAGTCTTCACCCAGCACATCGAGCATCGAGGCGCGCGTGAAGCGGATGATGAGCGCTGAATTCAGCAGGCCCAGCACCGTGGCCGGCAGCACCAGCGAATGCAGCCGCTCTGCGAACGGCGCATCGGGCGCGCCGTAGCCCGACACCGGGAACCAGCCGAACGAAACCGCGAAGATCTGGATCAGCACGATGCCCAGCCAGAAGCTCGGAATGCTCGCGCCCAGCATCGCGATGCCGGTGAAGAGCTGGTCGACCACCCGCCCCCGGAACACCGCCGAGACGATGCCGCAGGGCACGCCGATCAGCGCCGCGATGGCCACGGCCATCAGCGCGAGCAGCGTGGTGGGTTCGGAGCGCTCCCACAGCGCCTGCGTCACGGGGCGCTGCAGGAAGATCGACTGGCCGAGGTTGCCCTGGAGCACCTCGCGCAGCCAGTAGCCGAACTGCACGGGCAGCGGCTTGTCGAGGCCGTATTCCTTCTGCACGCGGGCGATGTCGGCGGCGGTGGCCTGGTCGCCCAGCAGCACCGAGACCGGGTCGCCCGAGGCGGCGCGCGTGAGCACGAAGACGAGCACCGCCACGATGGCGAGCACGATCAGCATGCCCGCGGCGCGGGAGGCGATGTAGCGGAAAAGCGATTTCTTCATCACGCGGAGAACTCGATGGCTGCCGCGCTGCCCACCGCGACGTATTGGCCGGTGAACTGGATGTCGCCCCCCTTCACGCGGAAGACGGTCACGTTGTCGCCCTGCTTGTTGTGGCACACGTAGAGGAAGCGGCCGCTCGGGTCGAGCGTGCAACTGCGCGGGTAGTTGCCGCGCGACCATTCCTCGCGCACCAGCGTGGGAGCGCCGGTGCGGGCGTCGACCTTGAAGATCGAGATCGAGTCGTGCAGCCGGTTGAGCGACACGAAGTGCTGGCCGTCCGGCAGCATGCGGATGCCCGATGCGTAGCTGGTGCCCTTGAAGCCCTTGGGCAGCGCCGAGGTCTCGCTCACCAGCGTGAGCACGCCGGTGGCGTTGTCGTAGCGCATGAAGGCGATGGTCGATGCCTCTTCGTTCACCAGGTAGAGCCACTTGCCGTTCGGGTGGAACACGAAGTGGCGCGCGCCGGAGCTTTCGGACACGGCCACCGTGCTCGGCTGGCTCAGCACGCCGGTGATGCGGTCGAAACGGTACGAGATGACGCGGTCGAGCCCCAGGTCGGCCACCAGCACGAAGTCGCCCTTCGGGTCGGCATGCACCATGTGGGCGTGCGGGCCGTCGTGGTCGCTGGTGGCGAAGCCTTCGTGCGAGCGCGCGGCCTGCGGCACCACGTCGGCGCCGGGCTTGCAGGGGGTGGACGCGCCGCAGGCTTCCACGTCCTTGTAGACGACGGCTGCAACGCTGGCATCTGGCGTGCCGTCGGCGCGCAGCGCGAGCACGCTGACGTCGCCGCTCGCGTAGTTGGCGGTGAACAGAAAGCGGCCGTCGGGGTGCACGCTGATGTAGGCCGGGTCCTTGCCGCCGCAGGGTGTCTCGGAGACGAATGTCAGCGCGCCGTTCGCGCCGATACGGAAGGCCGAGACCGAGCCGGCCTCGAACTCGTTGGCCGCATAGAGCATCGGCAGCTTCGGATGGCGCGCGAGCGAGGCAGGGTTGCGCAGCTTCGCGCCCTCGCCCGTGCTGGCCACGGCCGCCGGTGCGCCCGCAATGGGCTTGAGCGCGCCGGTGGCGCCGTCGAGCACGAACTGGTGCACGCCCTGTCCGCGCCCGCCGCGCCACGGCTTGCCGCCGTCGCTGTAGGTGCCGACGTAGGCGTAGACCGGGCCCTGGGCGGCAGCCCGGGCGGCGAAGGCAAGGGAAGATTCGAGGCCGAGGGCCCCGAGGCCGGAGACCAGTGCGCTGGCTTGCAGAAGTTGGCGACGCGACGGCATGGCTGTGTGTCTCCGCCTTCTTACTTGATCTTCGCGTTCCAGAAGAACGGCCAGGTCGCGGGCTGGTAGTTGTCCAGCGCCGGGCTCTTGGCCGAGAGGCCGTTGAACTTGCCGACGTTGATGTACGGCACCTCGTCGTACACCACCTGCTGCACCTTGCCCCACAGCGCGCCGCGCTTGGCAGGGTCGCTCTCGACGTTGAAGGCCTGCAGCGCCGTCTTCTTGGCGGGCGAATCCCACCAGCCGGGCGCGCCGTCGCCGAGCTGCGGCGGCGAGAGCATGGGCTCGGGGAACTGGCCCGAATGGGTGACGTAGATGTCCCACAGCTTGGCGTCGTTGCGGCGCTGCACCAGCGTGGCCCAGTCGACCACGTTGAGGTCGACCTTGAAGCCGGCGCGCTTGAGCTGCTCGGCCATCAGGAGCGCCATGTTGTAGTGGAAGTCGTACTGGCGGCTGGTGAGCACGCGGATCGGCTCGCCCTTGTAGCCGGCCTTGGCGGCGGCTTCCTTGGCCTTGGCGGCGTTGCGCTGGTTGTACTGGTCGGCGCCTGCGGCCGAGTAGAACGGCGAGCCCTTCGGGAAGTGGTTGGCCTCGGCCACGAAGAAGCGCGTGTCGCCGAAGCCGGCAGCGAGCATCTCGCCTTCGCCCAGCGCGGTCTGGATCGCCTGGCGCACCGGCTGGCTGGCGGCCACGCCTTCCTTGGTGTTGAGCACGAGGTACGGGAAACCGAACGAGGGCGTCATGATCGGCACGGTCTTGCCGCCCGACTTCTCCAGGCGCGGCAGCGCCTCCACCGGCAGCAGGTCGGCGAAGTCGTACTGGCCGGCCAGCGCGCCCTCGACGCGGGTGCTGGCGTTGGGCACGGGCACGAAGCGCAGCTCCTCGATGGCCGCTTCGCGCTTGCCGCCGTAGCCGCTGGCGGCTTCCTTGCGCGCGCTGTACTTGTCGAAGCGGGTGAGCAGCACGAACTGGTCGGGGCGGCGCTCCTTGAACTTGTAGGGGCCGGTGCCCACGAAGTCCTTCAGCGGCGAAGCGATGGAGTCCTTGGCCATGATGGCGGCCATGCCGCTGGGCAGCGCGAGTTGCGAGAGCAGCGGCGCGTAGGGCTCCTTCAGCACGATCTCGACCGCCAGCGGGCCCTTGGCCTTGAGGCTGTCGACTTCCTTGCCCACGGCCTTGCCGCGCGGCGACTGGTCCATCCAGCGCTGCAGGCTGGCCACCACGTCGTCGGCCGTGAGTTCGCGGCCGTTGTGCAGCATCACGCCCTTGCGCAGGGTGATGGCGTAGGTCTTGCCGTCGGCGGAGATCTTCGGCATGCCCTCGGCCAGCATCGGCACCACGTTCCACTTGGCGTCGAAGGTGTAGAGCGTCTCGTAGACGTGCTGCATGATGGTTCCGACCAGGTCGGCGGTGGACGCCATCGGGTCGAGCGTCTGCGGCTCGGCCACCATCGCCAGCGTGGCGAAGTTGCGCGGGCCCTGTGCGTGGGCGCCCTGTTGGGGCAGCGCGGCGCACAGCATCGCGAGCAAGGAGGCGCCCAGCAGGCTGCGTTTGGACAGCTTGGGCAGACACTGGGCAAGACCGGCGTGGGGCATGGGGAACTCCTTCATGAGGCGGGCTGGTTTGTGAAAGAAATTTTCTCTTTGGCCCGGACTTTGAAGCAGTATTCATGCCTAATCATCCGTGTTAACCCTTGTTCAGGGGTTATTTTGAAATAGATTTTCAAATCAGAGGGATACTCGCGGCGCGTTTCCGCTCTTTCCGTTTCTCTTTTCTTTCATCACACAAGGAGTTCCCATGCCCCTCGAATACCTCGGCGCCCCGCCCCTGGCTTCCGACCGCCAGGTCCGCCCCTTCTCCCCGGCCGTGCGCGCCGGCGACTTCATCTACGTGTCGGGCCAGGTGCCCGTGAACAAGGAAGGCGAGATCGTGGCCGGCGGCATCGAGGCGCAGACGCGCCAGGTGATGGAGAACATCAAGACCGTGCTCGCGCTGGCCGGCGCCACGCTCGACGACGTGTGCAAGAGCACCTGCTGGCTGCAGGACGCGCGCGACTTTGGTGCCTTCAACCGCATCTACATGAGCTACTTCGGTGAAAACAAGCCGGCGCGCTCGACCACCGAGGCGCGGCTGATGGTCGACGCACGCGTCGAGATCGACGTGGTGGCCTACAAGCCCAAGGCCTGATCCGGCACGCGGTCAGCCTTGCAGCTCGGTCTTGCGCTGGATGATGCGCGAGACCAAGCCGTACTCCACGGCCTCCTCGGCCGACAGCCAGCGGTCACGTTCGATGTCGGCCAGCACCACGTCGATGGGCTTGCCGGTCTCGCGCGCGATCTCGTGCGCGATGCGCTGGCGGGCCTTGATGATTTCCTGCGCCTGGATGGCGATGTCTGTCGCCTGCCCGCCCGCGCCGCCGCTGGGCTGGTGGATCAGGAAGCGCGTGTTCGGCAGGCACACGCGGCGCTCGCGCGGCGCCGCCAGGAACAGGTGGGTGGCCGCGCTGCCCACCCAGCCGGTGCCGATCATGTTCACCGGCGCGCTGATGAAGCGCACGATGTCGTGGATGGCGTCGCCCGACTCCAGGTGCCCGCCGGGCGAGCTCACGAGGATGTCGATGGGCTTCTCGGGGCTGTCGGCGTCCAGCGCGATGAGCCGGCGCGTCACGTCGGCGGCCACGGAGTCGCTGATAGTGCCGAAGATCAGCAGCGTTCGCGACTTGAACGCCTTTTCCTCCAGGTAGGAGTTGCGCGGCTCGGCGGTGGCGGCGGGCTTGGTGTCGTCTTCCGATTCCATTGAGAACATGGTGGGCTGCATGAAGAAAGCTCCTGTGGTTGAACTGTCTTGACGAACAAGCCCACAGTTTCGTGACATTGCTGGCTATGGCAAGCTGTGCCGATGCTCGATGAACGCTATCTCTCGCAATTCCCGGCACTGCGCGGCCGGCTGGTTCGCGCGGCGGCGCGCATGCTCGGCGGCCCGGCGGATGCCGAGGACGTGGTGCAGGACAGCTACCTGCGCGCGCTGGAAGCCGGCGACGGGCCCGGGCCGGATTCGGTGCAGGCCTGGCTGACGACCGTGATGCAGAACCTTGCGATCGACAGGCTGCGGCGGGACGGGTGGATGCAGCGGTGGCTGAAGGAGGCCGGAGGGCTTGCGCCCGATGCATCGTCGGCCGAGGCCGAAGCAACGCTGGCAGAAGAAGCCGATAGCGCGTTGCGCATGTTGGCCGAACGCCTCAACCGGCCCGACGCCGCTGCGGTGCTGCTTCGCGAAGTCTTCGAGTTGAGCTACAGCGAGATCGCCGAGGTCAGCGGAAAGACCGAAGCCGGTTGCCGGCAGCAGTTGCATCGCGCCCTGATGCGCTTGCGCGGCGGCGAAGCGTCCTCATCAGAGCGTACACGGGACGAAACCGAAACGGAGGCGGCGCTTCACCTCTATCGCCAATCGCTGCAGAACCGCGACGCGAACGTACTGCTCGCCATGCTGCGCCAGCCCGCGACGCGCGCTGTCGTGCGTTCGGCAGCTGCAGGGGCAACAAAGACACCCGATGCCGTCTGCCAGGTCACTCACGTTGCAGGGCAGATTGGCCTCGTGCTGACGTTGGGCAACCAATTCGTCTGCGTGCTGCCGTTGGGCACGCGGAATGTGCGCGAGGAAGCGCCGGCCTGACAGTCGAGCGAAGCCGGTCCGGCGGCAAAATCCGGCAATGAACAGAAGCTTGTGGGGGATGACGGGAGCGCTCCTGGGCGGACTCTGGATTGCAGTGTTTTTTGCCGCGCTCGGCACACAGGCACTCATCAAGGAAGCGAAGAGAGAGGAGCTTTCAGTCGCTTCAGGGTTGTTTATCGGTGTCGAGCCGGGCAAAGGACGGGCGCGATCCACGAACTATGCGGTCATCGAGTCCGGTGGCCGCTCCGAGCGCTTCTCCATCCATGCATGCGAACAACAGATCGTCCGAGTGGCACAAGGCACCTCGGTTTCCGTTCTGCACGATGGCTCCAGGCTCTTCGAGATGACGGCTGACGGCCAGGCGCAATGCGCCTATGCGTCCACTGCCCAGGTCCTGGCGCAGGCTCGAAGCAGCAGCCTTAAGTGGACTCTCTCCATTGCCACGGGGGGCACGTTGCTGGTGCTGCTGGCCATTTGGTCACGCTGGCGGACCAGCCGCCACCTAATACGGCTTCGAGCCGCTATGCAGCGCCGCGAAGCCGGTGGTCCCGACAGCTAGCGACTCAACCCGCCAGGCGCCCCGCCACCAGCTGCAACACCCGGTCGCAGCGCTTCGCCAGATCCTGGTCGTGCGTGACCATCACGAAGGCGGTGCCGTGCCGGTGCGCGAGGTCGAGCATCAATGCGAACACCGTGTCGGCTGTGCTGCGGTCGAGGTTGCCCGTAGGCTCGTCGGCCAGCACGCAGGCCGGCTCGGTGACCAGCGCGCGCGCGATCGCCACGCGCTGACGCTCTCCGCCCGAGAGTTCTGCCGGACGGTGGTGCAGGCGCTGGCCCAGGCCCACGCTCTCGAGGATCTTCGCTGCCGACTGCGCCGCCGCATGAGGCTCGGTGCGGCGGATCTTCAGCGGCATCGCCACGTTGTCGAGCGCGCTGAACTCGGGCAGCAGGTGATGGAACTGGTAGACGAAGCCCAGGTGCTGGTTGCGCAGACGGCCCTGCTCCGCCGGATCGGCATGCGCGATGTCCTTGCCCAGCAGCTCGACCTTGCCAGCCGTGGGCTCGTCGAGGCCGCCCATCAGGTGCAGCAGCGTGCTCTTGCCGGAGCCGGAGGCGCCGACGATGGCGAGCGTTTCGCCGGCGTGCACGTCGAGGTCGACGCCGTGCAGCACGGTCAGGTCGAGCCTGCCCTCGTGGAACCGCTTGGTCAGTCCACGGGCCTTCAATACAACTTCACTCATAGCGCAGGGCTTCGGCAGGGTTCACGCGGCTGGCGCGCCAGCTCGGGTACAGCGTGGCGACGAAGGCCAGCACCAGGGAAATGATCGCGATGGGCACGATGTCGCTTTGCTGCGGATCGCTGGGCATCTTGCTGATCAGGTAGATGTCCTTCGGCAGGAAGCTCGCGTGGAAGAGCTGCTCCAGGAAGGGCACGATCACGTCGATGTTGTAGGCGATGCCCAGGCCCAGCAGCAGGCCGGCCACGGTGCCGATCACGCCCACCATTGCGCCCTGCACCACGAAGATGCCCATGATGCTGCGCGGCGAACTGCCCAGCGTGCGCAGGATGGCGATGTCGGCGCGCTTGTCGGTCACGGTCATGACGAGCGTGGAGACCAGGTTGAAGGCCGCCACCGCCACGATCAGCGTGAGGATGATGAACATCATGCGTTTCTCGACCTGCACGGCCGCGAACCAGGTCTTGTTCTGGCGCGTCCAGTCGCGGATGAGGAACTCGCCCGGCAGCGTGACTGCGAGCTGGTCGGCCACGTCGCGCGCCTCGTTGAGGTTCTTGAGCTTCAGGCGGATGCCGGTGGGCCCCTCGAGGCGGAACACCTTGGCGGCGTCCTGCTCGTGCACCATGGCCAGCGCGGAGTCGTATTCGTAGTGGCCCGAGTCGAAGGTGCCGACCACGGTGAACTGCTTCAGCCGCGGCACCACGCCCGCCGGCGTGACCTGCCCGCCCGGCGCCACCAGCGTGACCTGGTCGCCCGGCTGCACGAAGAGCGAACGCGCCAGCTCCGCGCCGAGCACGATGCCGAACTGGCCCGGCACGAGCTTGTCGAAGGTGCCCCTGGAGGCGATGCCGTTGATGTCGGTGACCTCGGGCTCGAGCTTGGGATCGATGCCGCGCACAATCGTGCCCTTCATGTCCTCGCCGCGCGCAATGAGCGCCTGGGTGTTGATGAAGGGCGCCGCGCCGACCACCTCGGGGTGCTTGCGCGCCGCCGCCATGATCTCGTCGAGCTGCTGCAGCGCCTGGCCGTCGCGCGAGAAGATCTCGATGTGCGACACCACGCCGAGCATGCGGTCGCGCACTTCCTTCTGGAAGCCGTTCATCACACTGAGCACAATGATCAGCGCCGCCACGCCCAGCGCGATGCCGAGCATCGAGACACCGGAGATGAAGGAGATGAAGCCGTTGCGCCGCGTCGCCCGTCCCGCGCGCGTGTAGCGCCAGCCGAGCTGCAGTTCATAAGGAAGTCGCATAGGGTCGGAATTGTGGCATTCCGGATGGCCCTGGGGCTTCCCGGACAATAAGGGGATGGCCGAAACCTCCCCACGCCAATTACTGATTCCCTTCGCCGGCCGCGGTTCCCCGTCGTGCCGCGCGGCCCTGCCCACGCTTCGGCTCCCCAATCTCGAAAGCCTGCTCTCCCGCCTCACCCTCGCCGACACCGATACGCAGGACGAAAGCACGCGCTCGCCTCCGCATGAACGCGCGCTGGCACAGGCGCTGGGCATCGCCTCGCCCGACGGCTGCATCCCCTGGGCCGCGCTGGAAGCGCGCCGGCTGGGCATCGCCGCGCCCGGCGACACCGAAGGCTGGGGGCTGGTCACGCTGTGCAACTGGCAGGTCGGCATCGACGACGTGGTGCTGGGCGACCCGGCATCCATCGAGATCGATGCCGCCGAATCGGCCGCCCTGCTCGACGCCGCGCGACCCTTCTTCGAGGAAGACGGCATCGCGCTGCACGCCTCGCCCGTGCCCGGCCGCTGGCTGGCGCGCGCCGGCATCTTCGACGGGCTGGCCACCGCCTCCATCGACCGCGCGGTGGGTTATCCGGTCTCACAGTGGTCGCCGCTGGCCGACGCCGCGCGGCCGCTGCGCCGGCTGCAGAACGAAATGCAGATGCTGCTGTACACCCAGCGCGTGAACGACGAGCGCACCGCACGCGGCGTGCCGCCGATCAACTCCTTCTGGCTCGCCGGCACCGGCGCGCTGAAGAAGGAAGCCGCGGAACCGGCGACGGCGCCGACCGTGAACGACACCCTGCGCATCGCCGCGCTGCGCGACGACGGCATCGGCTGGGCCGCCGCCTGGCAGGCGCTCGACGCCGGCCCGCTGGCCGCATTGCTGGCCGACTACACGCGCGGCGCGGGCGACGTGTCGCTCACGCTGTGCGGCGACCGCGCCTCGCAGCGCTACACCGTGCAGCCGCGCGGCCTGGCGCGCTGGGCGAAGAGCCTGTTCGAGCGCAAGCAGGCTGCCACCATGCTGGAGGCGCTATGAAAATCGTAGCCCGCGACATTCCGCCGCGCACCGTCTGGGCACTGGAACAGGCCGGCGTGCATCCGCTGCTGGCAAGGCTTTTCGCGGCGCGCGGCGTGCGCGCCAAGGAAGAACTCGACGACGGCCTCGCGCTGCTGCTGCCGCCCGACGCGCTGCTCGGCACCCGCGAGGCCGCCGCGCTGCTGGCCGACGCCATCGCGCAGGACAGGCGCCTGTGCATCGTCGCCGACTACGACTGCGACGGTGCCACCGCCTGCGCGGTCGGCGTGCGCGGCCTGCGCCTGCTGGGCGCGAAGAACGTGAGCTACCTCGTGCCCGACCGCGTGGTCGACGGCTACGGTCTCACGCCGCCCATTGCCGAGCGCGTGGCCGCGAGCGGCGCCGACATGCTCATCACCGTCGACAACGGCATCGCCAGCGTCGAGGGCGTGGCCGCCGCCAAGGCGCGCGGCCTGCAGGTGCTGGTGACCGACCACCACCTGCCCGGCCCCGAGCTGCCCTCGGCCGACGTGCTGGTCAACCCCAACCAGCCCGGCTGCGGCTTCGAGAGCAAGAGCATCGCCGGCGTCGGCGTCATGTTCTACGTGCTGCTGGCGCTGCGTTCGGAGCTGCGCAGGCGCGGCGTGTTCGACACGGCCAGCCAGCCGAAGCTCGATGCGCTGCTGCCGCTGGTGGCGCTCGGCACGGTCGCCGACGTGGTGCGGCTCGATGCCAACAACCGCCGCCTGGTAGCACAGGGCCTGCGCCGCATCCGCGCGGGAAGCATGCCGGCCGGCGTCGCGGCGCTCTTCAAGGCGGCCGGGCGCAATGCTTCCGTTGCGACCACCTTCGACTTCGGCTTCGCTCTCGGCCCGCGCATCAACGCCGCGGGCCGGCTGTCGGACATGACGCTGGGCATCGAATGCCTGCTGACCGACGACGCGGGTCGCGCCGAAGAACTCGCGCGCATGCTCGACGGCATCAACCGCGAGCGGCGCGACATCGAGGGCGGCATGCGCGACCAGGCGCTGTTGCTGGCCGAGTCGCTGTTCGCCGCCGACGGCGAAGGCATCGAAGCGCCGCCGCCCGCCATCAGCGTGTTCGACGCGGGCTTCCACGAAGGCGTGGTCGGCATCGTGGCCTCGCGCATCAAGGACCGCTTTCACCGCCCCACCTTCGTCTTCGCCGCGAGCGGGGCGCCCGGCAAGGAGCAGGAGCTGAAAGGCTCGGGCCGCTCGATCCCGGGTTTCCACCTGCGCGACGCGCTCGACCTCGTGGCCAAGCGCCACCCCGGCGTGCTGCTGCGCTTCGGCGGCCACGCGATGGCGGCGGGCTGCACCGTCGCGCGCGAGCACTTCGAGACCTTCGAGAAGGGCTTCGCGCAGGTGGCGCGCGAGCTGCTGGCCGAGTCCGCGCTCACCCGCCAGATCGAGACCGACGGCCCCATCGCACGCGAGTACATGCGCATCGACCTCGTCGACACGCTGCACCGCGAGGTGTGGGGCCAGGGCTTCGCGCCGCCGACTTTCAGCGAAGAGGTGGAAGTGGTCTCGCAGCGGCTGGTGGGCGAAAAGCACCTGTCGCTCAAGCTCAGGCACCAGGGCCAGCCCATCGACGCGATGTGGTTCAGCCACACCGAGCCGCTGCCGCCACGCGTGAAGCTGGCGTTCAGGCTCGATGCGGACGAGTGGCAGGGCGTGCGCCGGCTGCGCTTCCTGGTCGAAGGCGCGGAGTTCTAGCCGGGCGCGTACGAGGGATACCCCGTACCCGCATCGGGCACGGAGACAGGCTCGCCGTCACTGCTTCGCGGCTACGATCGGCGGCTCACTTCGCACCAGCCTCTTGCCCGACCGGATGCCGCCCAGCCCCCGCCCCGTTCCAGCCACGCGCCGCAGCACATGGCGGCCGATGTGAGCCACGGCCTGCTGGCCGGACTGATGGTCTGCGGCCTCGTGCTGCTGGTGGTGTCCGGCGCGCGCCTGCATGGCTGGTATCTGCTGGCCAGCGGCTTCGCGCTCGCCGCCTTCGCGGGACTGGAACGCTTCGCGCCCGATGACCCGCTCGCGCACTGGGCAGCGCTCGCGCTGGTGCTGTGGGCCGCCTGCCGGCTTCAGTTCGTACGGCAGCTGCTGGAGCTGAGCCGGTTCGTGCCGCGCCTCGACAAGGTGGCCCTGGTGCTGCTCGCCACGCTGGCTCTCGCGGCGCTTCACTCCGCGGTCGAAACCCGGCTTCCCTCGATATTGCGCGTGCTGCAGGCACTGGTGGTCGCCTCCACCGTGATCCTCGCGGCCGGCGCGCTGGCGGTGCGGCGCCGGACGAACTGGCCTGCCCTGCTCTTCTGTGCCGGCGCGGTGCTGTTGATGGCGGGCATCTCGATCGCGCACCTCCCCGGCTGGAGCGAACAGCCGTGGGCGTCCGGGCGGGTGAACCCGGCGCAGGCCGCGGTGATTGCCGAGCTGGCGGTGCTTGCGCTGGCCGCCGCCGCGCGCCTGCGGGCCGAGCGGGCAATGGAAATGCGCGCGCATGCGCTCATGGCCGCCCCCGGCATCGACGCGCTCACCGGCGCCGCGAGCCGGACCGGCTTCGAACGCCGCGGCGAGGAATGGCTGCGCGAGGACCGGCAGTTCTCGCTGATGCTGATCGACCTGAACGGCTTCGCGGCGGTGAGCGAACGACACGGCCGCGCGGCCAGCAACGCGGTGCTGGCCGCCATCGCGCAGCGCCTGCGCGAGCAGGTGCGCGCCGACGACCTGGTGGCCCGGCTGGAGGGCAGTGCGCATGCCGGGGTTCGTGCACACGACAACAGCGACGACAGCTCGTTCGCGATCCTCCTGGTCGGCAACCCGCCACGGCAGAAGCTCGCGGAGATGGCCATCCGCATCGAGACCGCCGGCGCGCGCCCGGTGGCCCACGAGGGCCGGCTGCTCGCCGGCGGCGAGCTCAGCATGGGCATCGCCTGCCACCCCGCCGACGGCGACACGCTGGCCGGCCTGCTCGAATCGGCCGACCGCGCGCTGCAGCATTGCAAACGGCAGCGCATGGGGCCGGCCTATGTCTTCGCGGGCGAGCTCGGGCAGCGCCAGCATGCCGGCGGCGCGGCCGCGTGAATGATTTCTTCGTAACCGCTTCGCATCGCCCGGTGTACGAAGCGAAATCTTCTTGCCGCCAGGCGCCCCGCAGGGGCCAAGCCTTCACGCCGGCCCTTTATCCTCGGCGGCGAACCCAGCGGAAGGAATGAACCGCGCGCCCGTCGCAAGGGCTCGCGAGCGTCGTCGCCGACCGCACTTCATCGATTGACAGGAGGACGTTTTTTCCATGCGCCGTTTTGAACTGATCGAAGGAACCGCCAGCAAATTCTGGGAAATCGAGCAGGCAGACACCGAACTCAATATCCGCTGGGGCCGCATCGGCACTGCCGGCCAGAGCCAGACCAAATCTTTCGCCGACGCCGCCAAGGCCGGCACCGCGCTGACCAAGCTGGTGACCGAGAAGACCGGCAAGGGCTACAGCGAAGTCGGCGTGGCCGCCGGCACGGCCATCGGCAAGACCGAGGCGAAGCCGAAGGCCGAGGCGGCACCCAAGGCGCAGGCGGCCGCACCGGCAGCCCCGGCTGCGGCGCAGGAGCCCGCTGCGGCACCCGCAGCAGCACCAGCAGTTCCCACGGCCCCCACCGAGAGCATCGACGCGCAGGCCGAACGCGCATTCGAAGCGGTGCGCGCACAGATGGAAGCCGACCAGATCGCGTCCACGGAGGTGATCACCGTGGCAGTCCTCAAGCGCCAGCACGGCGTGAGCGAACAGGGCGCCGCCCTCGCCTTCAAGCGGCTGCGAAACACCGGCCTGCTGTACGGCTGGGGCACCAGCTGCACGCCCGCCAAGAACGCGCAGGCCCTCGCGAAGGAGCTGGGCGCCGCCTCGCCCGCGGCGCAAGGCGCCACGCCTGCACCGGCCAGCGCCGAGCCCGTGGCCGCGAGCGCCGACACGCCGCCGTGGCTCGCGGCCGGCACGCCCGTGCGGCTTTCGCCCGAGATGCAGCGCGAAGCCTTTCCCTCGCGCCGTTTTCCGGCCAAGCCCTTCGAGGAACTGCCGAGCGCCGGCGCGGCCTGGCTGCCGGTACGCCGCAAGCTGGATCTCAACGTCAACATGACGGGCACCGATGCCGCGCTGCGCGCTGCCGCCCAGCGCATGATCGACCGCAGCACGCAGCCCATTCCCGCGCCCGATGCCGAGGCCGACACCGTGCTGCTGGCGCTCGCGCTGGGCACCGGCGGCAACTACAACACGAGCGAGATGGGCGAGGTGGTGGTGAACTATCTCGTCAAGCAATACGGGCTGCCGGACACCGTCGACATGGTGCTCGCCGCGCAGCAGATCGAGGTGCAGTCCGCCTACGACCGGGCGACGAAGAAGCACCAGTACAGCTTCTCCGCCACCGTCACGCGCCAGATGGGCAGCTCCTACTACGGCCCGCTGGGAGCCGGCGAGCAGGCGCTGCGCGCGCATCTGTCGCTGGCCGCGCCCGAGGTCTGGCAGGACTGCCGCGACCGCATCGAGGCCGGCCTGCCCAAGGTGCACCCGATGCGCCAGCCGGCGCTCGCCATGCTGCTGCCCGACGCGCCCGAGATCTCGAACGCGCTCGTGCACACGCTGGCCGCCGACAAGTCCGCGCCCGAGACCTTGCACTGGCTGCAGCTCACGGCCACCGACCCCGATGCCATCGCGCTGGCCGCGAAGGTGCGCCTGAGCTATTCGGCCGGCTTCTGGGGCAGCGGCTCCATGACGAGCACGATGGTGCAGGAGCGCGGCGTGGACGCCGTGCCGGTGCTGGAGCGCGGCGCCGCGAACGACCACGCGGGCGACGCGCTCGCCTGCATCGGCACGCCCGAGGCCGTGCAGGCGTTGGCGCGCGTCGCCGGCAGTTCGAAGCAGGCATTGGCGCGGCTGGCGCTGGCCGTCGATCGCTGGCCGATGGCGGCGATTCCGGCGCTGTCGCGGCTGGTCGCGGCGGGCGGCAAGGACGCCAACCTCGTCACGCCCAGCCTCACGCGCCTGCTGCGCGCGCATGGCGCCGCGCTGCCGGCACTGCGGCCGTGGCTCGACGCGGGCGCACAGGCGGTGATCGACAAGCAGCTCTCGCTGCTCGCCGGCCCCACCGAAGTGGCCGACGCGAGCGAGCTGCCCGGCGTGCTGGCCGCGCCGCCCTGGCTCGCCAAGGTGCAGAAGAAGGCTGCCGGCGCGCTGGTGCTGGAACCGCTGGCCGTGGCACCGGTGGAGCAATGGGCCGAAGGCAAGCGCGAAAGCGCGCTGCGCCTGAACTCGTGGCAGACCGGCCGCCATGACGCCGCCGCGAAGAACGTCGAGACGCTGCTCGACGAGCTGGGCTTCGACAAGGGCCGCAAGAGCCTCGTGCCGTTCGCAAAGACCGCGGCAGCCGCCATCGCCGCCGGCAACGCCGACGGGCTCGTCACGAGCTGGCGCGAGATGGTGGCCGAGCGCAAGAAGGACCGCTACTACTGGTTCAGCTTCCACGCGAGCTTCGTGCCGCTGCTGCCGGCGCCGATCGGCATCGCGTTCTGGAACGCCGTGGCGGGCGAAGCCGAGAGCGACGACATCGGCCGCATCCTCGCCACCCACGGCCTCGCCGTGCTGCCCGGCCTGGTGGCGATGGTGCGCTCCAAGCCCACCGACAACCTCTCGTACGCGCTGTACTACGGCGCGGCCGAACTGGCCATGCCGGCAGCGCGCGCCTTCGCCAAGCTCAAGACGCTGCGCGCCGAAGGCCGCGAATGGCTGCTCAAGTACCCCGAGCACACAGCCTGCGGCCTGATCGCGCCCGCTTTGGGCAAGGCCGGCGAGGCGCGCGACTGCGCGGGCTCGGCCCTGCGCCTGCTGCAGGCCAACGGCCACGAGGCGCTGCTGCTCGAAGTGGCGGGCCGCTACGGCAAGCCCGAGGTGGTGGAGGCGCTGCGCGCGGTGCTCGAGGAAAGCCCGCTCGACCGCTTCCCCACCCGCCGCTCGAAGCTGCCCGAGTTCTGGCAGCCGCGCGGCTGGCGCCGGCCCACGCTGAAGAACGGCAAGGCGCTGCCCGACGAGGCACTCGATCACCTGGGCCAGATGCTGACCTTTCCGACCAACGAGGAAATCTACGGCGGCATCGCGGTGGTCAAGGAAGCCTGCGACGCCGGCTCGCTTGCCGAATTCGCCTGGGACGCCTTCACCGCCTGGCTCGAAGCCGGCGGCCCGAGCAAGGAAGGCTGGGCGCTCACCTCACTGGGCTTCCTCGGCAACGACGACACCGCGCGCAAGCTCACGCCCTTCATCCGCGCATGGCCCGGCGAATCGGCGCACGCGCGCGCGGTGACCGGCCTCGACGTGCTGGCGGGCATCGGCAGCGACGTGGCGCTGATGCTGCTCAACGGCATCGCGCAGAAGGTCAAGTTCAAGGGCCTGCAGGACAAGGCGCGCGAGAAGATCGACGCCATCGCCGAGGCGCGCGGTCTGAGCACCGAGGAACTCGAAGACCGGCTCGCGCCCGACCTCGGCCTCGACGAGCAAGGCACCATGCGGCTGGACTTCGGCCCGCGCGCCTTCAAGGTGGGCTTCGACGAGACGCTCAAGCCGTATGTGCGCGAGACCGGTGCCGACGGCGTGGACGGCGCGCGCCTGCCCGACCTGCCCAAGCCCAAGAAGACCGACGACGCCGAGCTGAGCAAGGAAGCCGTCGAGCGCTTCAAGCTGCTCAAGAAGGACGCGCGCACCGTCGCGAGCCAGCAGCTGCTGCGCCTCGAGGTGGCGATGTGCGCGCGCCGCCGCTGGACGCCCGACGTGTTCCGTACCTTCCTGGTCGAGCATCCGCTGGTGCGCCACATCGTGCAGCGGCTGATCTGGGGCGTGTACGAGGTGGCGGGCGGCGGCAGCTACGGCGGCACGCTGAAGGCCTGCTTCCGCGTGGCGGAGGACGGCAGCTACACCACGGCGGAGGACGATGCCTTCGAACTGCCCACGGGCGACAACCTGCGCATCGGCGTGCCGCACGCGCTCGACCTTCCGGCCGCCGACGCCGCGGCCTTCGGCCAGGTGTTCGCCGACTACGAACTGCTGCAACCCTTCGCGCAGATCGGCCGCGACATCTACACGCTGACCGACGACGAGAAGAAGAGCCTGAAGCTGGAACGCTGGAAAGACGTGAAGGTGCCCACCGGCCGCGTGCTGGGGCTGGCCAACAAGGGCTGGCGCCGCGGCCAGGCGCAGGACGCCGGCTGCATCTGGTACTTCAGCAAGCCGCTGGGCACCAACCGCGTGATCGAGCTGAGCCTGGACCCCGGCATCATCGTCGGCATGGTGGACGAATACCCCGAGCAGACGCTAGGCCAGGTGCAGGTGGGCAAGCCCTCGGGCTGGGGCGACATGAGCGAGGCCGAGGAGCTGCACCTGCTCGACCCTATTTCCGCCAGCGAACTCATTCGCGACATGGAAGGTTTGCGAGCGGCATGAGGCTCGTCGCCCGCGGCCGGGCAAGCCGGCCGCGCGGTGCTTCCGAACATTGACCCAACCGATTTCAAAGATGGCCACATCGAACAAGTCCAAAGACGCTGCCGCGACGGCGCAGCAGCAACTCCAGCGCCCGCCGGCCGAGATCCTCTACGCCGCGCAGCTCGCGCGGCTGCAGGCACAGGACAAGGACCCACGCCCGCCCGGCTGGGTGCTGAGCCTGAAGGCCGCGCGCTCCTTCATCCTCGGCGACACGGCGCTCGACATCGCGCCGAAGATCGTCGCGCCGGTGGCCAGCATCGAGCGCATGCTGGTCACGCTGGCCACGGGGCGCGGGCTGATGCTGGTGGGCGAACCGGGCACGGCGAAGTCGATGCTCTCGGAGCTGCTGGCAACGGCCATCTCTGGCATCTCGACGCTCACCATCCAGGGCGGCGCATCGATCACCGAGGACCAGATCAAGTACGGCTGGAACTACGCGCTGCTCATCAACGAAGGGCCGAGCCCGCGCGCGATGGTGCCGGCGCCGCTGTACCTCGGCATGCAGCAGGGCCAGGTGGTGCGCTTCGAGGAAATCACGCGCGCGCCGCTGGAAGTGCAGGACTGCCTGCTGGGCATGCTCTCCGATCGCGTGATGGCGGTGCCCGAGCTCTCGGGTGAGCACGGCATGCTCTATGCGCGCGAGGGCTTCAACATCATCGCCACCGCCAACACGCGCGATCGCGGCGTGAACGAGATGAGCGCGGCGCTGAAGCGGCGCTTCGACTTCGAGACGGTGTTTCCCATCCTCGACTTCGACCGCGAGCTGGCGCTGGTGCAGGAATCGTCGGCGCGGCTGCTCGCGCAGAGCGGCATTCCGAAGACCGTGCCCGCGCCGGTGCTGGAGCTGCTGGTGTCGACCTTCCGCGACCTGCGCGGCGCGCCCGCCAAGGGCGACGGCGGCAACAGCGGCAGCGACGCGGCCATGGACCGCCTCACCGCCGTGATGTCCACCGCCGAGGCCGTGAACGTGGCGCACGCGGTGGGTGTGCGCGCATGGTTCCTCGAACAGCGCGAAGGCTCGCCGGCGGATCTCGTCGACTGCATCGCCGGCACGGTGGTGAAGGACAACGCGGACGACCGCGCGAAGCTGCGACGCTACTTCGAGCAGAAGGCGGCCAAGCGCAGCGGCACCCACTGGCGCGCCTACTACGAAGCCCGCCACCGACTGCCCTGATATGAGCAAACCCCCAGGCTTCGCGCACTTCGTGTCGCTTCGCCAACCCCCTTGCAGGGGGCAACACCTGCGGCCCGGCCAAGCCGGTTCCGCGGTGTTCCGCGAAGGGCCTTCGCTTCGCTTGGCGCGCCATCGGTGACGAGGATGAGCGAATCACCCCACATCGTCGGCGTGCGCCACCACAGCCCGGCCTGCGCGCGGCTGGTGGCCGAACGCATACGCACGCTGCGCCCGTCGTACGTGCTGATCGAGGGCCCCGCCGACTTCAACGAGCGCCTCGACGAGCTGTACCTGCCGCACCGGCTGCCGGTGGCGATCTACAGCTATCTCTCGGGCGACCGCACGCACCGCGGTTCGTGGTCGCCCTTTGCCGAGCATTCGCCCGAGTGGCAGGCGCTGCAGGTGGCGCGCGAGGTGGGCTCCAGCGTGCGCTTCATCGACCTGCCGGCCTGGCACGACGCCTTCTCGCGCATGGAGAACCGCTATGCCGACGTGGTCGACCACGAGCACGAGGAGCGCGCCGAAGCCTACGAGCGCGCGCTGACAGAAAAGCTCTCGGTACAGGGCCGCGACGCGCTGTGGGACCACCTGTTCGAGGACGGCTGCGACGAGGCCGAGCTGGCCCGGCGCCTCTCGACCTACTTCGACAACTTGCGCGGCCAGGACCCCGGCTCGCAGGGCAACCAGGCGCGCGAGGCCATGATGGCGCGCTGGATCGCCTGGGCGATGGCACAGCCGGGCGAACCGGGCCGGGCGCAGGCGCTGGTGGTGTGCGGCGGCTATCACGCGCCGGCGCTCGCGCGGCTCTGGCAGGGGCTGCCGGCGGAGCTGCCTGACACGCCGCAGCCATCCACCGAATCAGACAACGAAGACGATGAAGGCAGCGAAGGGGACAGCGGCGAACCAGAAAGCGCACTGCGCTTCGGCTCCTACCTCGTGCCCTACACCTTCAAGCGACTCGACGCCTTCGCGGGCTACGCATCGGGCATGCCCTCCCCGGCCTACTACCAGTGGATGTGGGAGCACGGCCCCGAAGGCGCCGCGCACCGTGCGCTGCAGCAAGTGATGCAGCGCCTGCGCGAGAAGAAGCTGCCCGCCTCCACCGCCGACCTGATGGCCGTACACCTGCGCGCGCAGGGGCTCGCGCGGCTGCGCGGGCACGACAAGCCGCTGCGCTCCGACTGGCTCGACGCGCTGGCCGGCGCGCTGGTGAAGGACGCGCTCGACGCCCCGCTGCCCTGGACGTATCGCGGCGCGATGCGCCCCGGCACCGATCCCGTGCTGGTACAGGCCATGGACGTGCTGGCCGGCGACACCGCCGGCCGCCTCGCGCCCGGCACGCCGCAGCCACCCCTCGTGGCCGCGGTGCAGGCCGAACTCGCGGCGCACGGCATCGTGCTGCGCGGCCAGCTCAAGCTCGACCTGCTGGCCGAGGCCGATCGTGCGAAGAGCCGCGTGCTGCACAGGCTCGCGATCCTGCGGCTGCCCGGCGTGCGCCGCACGCAGGGGCCGAAGCTCGCGATGTCGGGCGAGCGCACCGAGCAGTGGTCATTGGCAGAGCCGCTCGAGCAGCAGGCCGCGCTGATCGAGGCCGGCGCCTGGGGCGCCAGCCTGCACGACGCGGCACGCGCCCGGCTCGAAGACGACCTGCGGCAGGCCCAGGGCCGGATCGGCCCGTTGGCCGATGGACTCAACCAGGCCGCGTGGGCGGGACTGTCGGCGCTCAGCGAGACGCTGCTGCGCGAACTGCGAGCCGCGATGGCCGCGGAGCCGCGCTTCGAGACGCTGGGCCCCGCGCTCTCGGTGCTTCACACGCTGCTGCGCCACGGCCAGATGCTGGGCATGGCCGACGCGCCCGTGCTGCGCGTGGTGATCGAGTCGGGCTTCGACCGGGCGCTGTGGCTGCTCGAGCCGCCCGCCGCCATCACGCCGGCCGACATGCAGGCGCATCTCGAAGGACATCTGGCGCTGCGCCGGATCGTGGCCGACGTGCTGGCACATGCGCAGGACAACGCCCACGACGCGTACGCGCCGTCGCTGCTCGACGTGGAGCCGGCCCGTGCGCTCGCCGTATGGCAGCGCAAGGCCGCCGACGCTGCCGCCGCCCCTGTGAGCCGTGGCGCTGCGCTGGGCGCGACGCTGAGCCTCGCGGGCCGCCTCGCCGATGGGCATGAGAGCAGCGGCGACCACGGCGTGGACGAAGCCATGCAGCTGCTGCACTCGCTGCCCGCCCCCGTGCTCGGCGACGCGCTCACCGGGCTGCTCGCGCTGGCGCGCGAGACGCTCGCCTCCGAACCCGCCTTCGTCGCCGGCATGGACCGCACGGTGCAGGCGCTGGACAACGCCGACTTCGTGCGCGCCATGCCCAGCCTGCGAGCGGCATTCGCCTGGCTGCCGCCGCAGGAGCGCGGACTGCTCGCCGACCAGGTGCTGACGCTGCACGACGCCAGGCACCTTTCGCGCCGCGCCCTCACCGCCCATCGCACCGGCGAAGCCGCGCCCGAGCAGCTGGCCGAGGCGCGGCGCGTGGAAGACGCGGTGCTCGCGCGCCTCGCCGCCTGGGGCGTCGCGCTGGAAGAAGACACCGAGAAAGCCCCTCGCCCATGAGCCTCGACATTCCCGATCCGCTGCAGCGCTGGCGCCTGCTGCTGGGCGACCCGGCCGAATCGGCCTGCGGCGGCCTCAGCGCCGAGGCGCAGGCCGCCGATGCCGCGCTCGACTGGCTCTACGGCCGCGACAGCGACCGCGCGAGCCGCGGCGAACGCAGCGCGGGCCTGGGGCCTTCGGCGCTGAGCACGCCGGACTGGATCAACACCATCCACACGCTCTTTCCGAAGGAAGTGATCGAGCGGCTGGAGCAGGACGCCGTCGAGCGCTACGGCATCGACGAGGTAGTGACGAACCTCGAGGTACTGGAGCGCATCGAGCCTTCGGAATCGCTGCTGCGCGCGGTGCTCCACACCAAGCACCTGATGAACCCCGAGGTGCTGGCCGCCGCGCGCAAGCTGGTGGCCGAGGTGGTGCGGCGCATCATGGAAAAGCTCGCGACCGAAGTGCGGCAGGCCTTCAGCGGCAGCCGCGACCGGCGCCGCCGCTCGCGCATGAAGGTGGCGCGCAACTTCGACTTCAGGCAAACGCTGGCCGCCAACCTGCATCGCTACGACCCGCAGCGCCGCAAGCTCTACGTGGAGCGGCCGATCTTCATCAGCCGCACGAAGCGGCATGCGGAGCCGTGGGACATCGTCCTGCTGATCGACCAGAGCGGCTCGATGGTCGACTCGGTGATCCACAGCGCGGTGATGGCCGCCTGCCTGTGGCAGCTGCCCGGCATGCGCACGCGGCTGGTGGCCTTCGACACGGCGGTGGTCGACCTGACCGCCGACGTGTCGGACCCGGTCGAGCTGCTGATGAAGGTGCAGCTGGGCGGCGGTACCGACATCGCGAAGGCGGTGGCCTATGCGCAGTCGCTGGTCGCCAATCCCTCGAAGAGCATCGTGGTGCTGGTGAGCGACTTCTACGAAGGCGGCAGCGAGCACGAGCTGGTGCGGCGCGTTAAGGCGCTGGTGGAGTCCGGCGCCAAGGTGCTGGGGCTGGCCGCGCTCGACTCGAACGCCGAGCCCAACTACGACCGCGAGATGGCGGCGCGGCTTGTGCGCGAAGGCGCGCAGATCGGTGCCATGACGCCGGGCCAGCTCGCCGGCTGGCTGGCCGAGAAGGTGCAGGGATGAGCGGCGACATCGCGGCATTGCGGGCCGACCTGCTCGAGCTCACGCCCGAGGCGCTGACGGCGCTGGCGAACGCCGGCTTCGTCAAGCGCGCGCAGAAGGACGTGGCGGCCGGGCTGCTGCCGACGCTGGAGACCGGCGCCGACGGCACGGTGCAGGCGCAGTTCGACGACGGCGTGCGCACCAGCCTGCCGCCGGGTCGCACGCTGCGCGACGCGCAGTGCAGTTGCCCCGCGAGCGGCATGTGCCGGCACCGGGTGATGCTGGTGCTGGCTTACCAGGCCCGGGCCGCATCGGCCAAGGCCGACGCATCGGCCGCCGCGCCCGAAGAAGCTTCGGCCGAACCGGATGGCGCATGGAGCCCCGCGCAGTTCGATGACGCCGTGCTGGCCGCGAGCCTCGCGCCCTCGGTGCTCGAGCAGGCGAACAAGCTCGCCGCCGCGCGCCCGGTGGTCGGCGTGCAGGCCTGGCGCAGCGCCAGCGCGCCGCCGGTGGCGCGGCTGCCGATGTGCAGCGTGCGCTTCTTCTCGCGCAGCTCGCTGGTTCATGCACGCTGCGACTGCAAGCAGGGCAGCGGCTGCGCGCACGTCGTGATCGCGGTATGGGCATTCCGGCAGGCCGGAGCGCTGGCGCCGGGATCGGCGGAGGTGATGGTCGAGGTCCAGCCGAACGCGTCGGCAAACGGGGACGCGGGCGACGCCGTGCCGCCGCCTTCTTCCGTGATGCAGGGCGAAGCCGCGCTCGCATTGCGCGCGCAGGTCGACGCCCTGCTGCTGTCGCTGTGGCTGGACGGATCGAGCCAGCCCGCGATGGCGCTGGCCGCCCGCTTCGAGGCCGTACGGGACCAGGTCCGCGCGCAGGGCTGGAGCTGGGTGGACGACGCGCTCGACGAACTCTGGCAGTTGCTGCAGGCGCAACAGGCGCGCAGCAGCCGCTTCGAGCCGCTGCGGCTGCTGCGCGTGCTCACCGAGCTGTGGGCGCGGCTGCAGGCTGCGGCGCATGCCGGGCGGCCGCAGCAGCCGGGCTCCGCGCGGGCCGCGCTGCCGGCAAGCCAGATCCTCGGCATCGGCGTGAAGGGCGAGGTCGCGCTCGACCATCTGCGGCTGGTGTCGCTCGGGGCCGAACTCTGGTCGGACGAGAACGCCGAGGGCGCAAGCATCCTGTTCGCCGACCCCGACACGCAGAACGTGACGGTGCTGGAGCGCCATTGGTCGCGCGAGGGCGACGCGGCGGCCGGCGGTGCCGCGCCCAACCTCATGAACCGGCGCGTTGCCGGCTTTCCGCTGCGGCAGCTGGCGAGCGGGCAGGTCATCACCAAGACCGCGACGCGGCGCGCCAACGGGCTGGTCGACATCACGGCCGGCGCGCGGCAGACGGGCGTGCTGCCGCTGTCGCCCAAGTCGTGGGACGACTTAGTCGCCCCGCTGCGGCAAGACAGCGTGGCCGCGCTGGTGGCTCACCTGCGCGAGGCCCAGCCGGATTTCGTGCGGCCGAGGCAGGCCGCGAGCGGCTCTTCTGCCGGTGCTTCGGGTCAGTTGCACGTGGTGGCCTTCGAGCGCATGGAAGTGGCCTCGTGCCATTGGGACGCGGCGGCACAGGTGCTGCACGCTCGACTCGGGCAGGCTGCGCCGGAGGACTCTGCAACGGATGAAGCCGGTGCGGACGGCGACGACCAATGCCTGCATCTGGCATTGCCGCATCGCGCAGTCTCGCCCGGCGCGGTCGATGCACTGGCCCGCACGCTCGCCGGCGAGCACGGCCCGCTGCGCGCCGTGGCGGGCACGGTGCACCTGCAGGGCGACCGGGTCGTCATGCAGCCGCTGGCACTGCTGACGGCGCAGCGTGCGGTGGTGCTTCAGGTCGAGGCAGCCGCGCCGCAGCCGCTGGGCCTGCAAAGCGACACCGAGGAAGCACCCGCCCTGAACGCTCTCGCCGGTGACACGCTGGAACTGCTGTCCCTCTGGCTCAGGCAGGGCCTGCGGCACCAGAGCGGCGGCGCGCTGTCGCGGGCGCAGGCCCAGGTGCTGCGGCTGAAGCAGGCGGGACTGGGCAAGAGCTCGACGCTGCTGGCTGCCGTGCTGGAAAACATGCGCTCGTCGCAACGGCCGGCGCTGGTGGCCCAGCTGGCGATGCTGGGGCTGCTGATGCAGGGCGTGGCGCAATCCGCCTCGGCTTGAGCCGGAAGCCGGAGAACGAGAAAAGAAAAGAAAAACCCCTGAGCCGTTTCGGGACTCAGGGGTTCTTTTTCATGGTGCCGCTTGTCGGAATCGAACTGACGACCTTCCGCTTACAAGGCGGGTGCTCTACCAATTGAGCTAAAGCGGCGAATTCCAGTGATTCTAGTGGTGCCGGCCGGCATGCCCGGCGGCCCGCTGCATCCGCTACTTGATGCGCTTGAGCGACGGCCTCGCGCCGCCGCCAGCCGGCGGGCGCGGCGGCTCGTCGGTCGGGTCGGCGGACGCACCGGCATCGACTGCTTCGCTGCCGTCGTCGCCCGTCACCAGGTGGACGATCTTGCCGGCGTCGCCGCCCTCCGCGCCACCGCGCGATGCATCGCGCAGCGGTGCCCGCGAAGCGCCTTGCGCGGAAGGCGCCGATACCTCGGCGCCGTCGTTGTCGGACGAAACGGCAGGCGCGGGCGCGGGAAACGCCATGCCCTGCCCGTTCTCGCGCGCGTAGATGGCGATCACCCGTCCCACCGGCACGCTGATTTCACGCGCCGTGCCCGCGAAACGGGCCTTGAACTCGATGAAGTCGTTGCCGAGCTTGAGCGAGCTGGTCGCGTCGAAGCTGATGTTGAGAACGATCTCGCCGTTCTTCACGTACTCGCGCGGGACCTGGACGGTGTCGTCGACCTGCACCGCGACGTAGGGCGTGAACCCGTTGTCGGTGCACCATTCGTACAGCGCCCTGATGAGGTACGGGCGGGTGGAGGACGACTCGAGCGCGTTGATCATGAAATTGGTACCGTGCAATCGCGAAATCGCGGCCTCGAATAGGCCACTGTCTCTTCGCGGAACACCGCGGAACCGGCTTTGCCGGGCCGCTGGTGTTGCCCCCGGAAGGGGGTTGGCGAAGCGACACGAAGTGCGCGAAGCCTGGGGGCGATCTTAATTACTTTCGCATGACCTTTTCGGACGGGGTCAGCGCCTCGATGTAGGCCGGGCGCGAGAAGATGCGCTCGGCGTACTTCAGCAGCGGTGCCGCGTTCTTGCTCAGGTCGATGCCGTAGTAGTCGAGACGCCACAGCAGCGGCGCGATGGCCACGTCGAGCATCGAGAAGTTGTCGCCCAGCATGTACTTGTTCTTGAGGAACACGGGGGCCAGCTGCGTGAGGCGGTCGCGGATGTGCGAGCGGGCCTTTTCCAGCGCCTTCTCGTTGCCCTTGGTGGTGCGGTTCTCGAGCGTCGAGACGTGCACGAAGAGTTCCTTCTCGAAGTTGAGCAGGAACAGGCGCACGCGGGCGCGGTCGACCGGGTCGCCGGGCATCAGCTGGGGATGCGGGAAGCGCTCGTCGATGTACTCGTTGATGATGTTCGACTCGTACAGGATCAGGTCGCGCTCGACCAGGATCGGCACCTGGCCGTACGGGTTCATCACGCTGATGTCTTCGGGCTTGTTGTAGAGATCGACGTCGCGGATCTCGAAGTCCATGCCCTTTTCGAACAACACGAAGCGGCAGCGGTGGGAAAAGGGGCAGGTCGTTCCTGAATACAAGACCATCATGGCGAGAGACTCCTAAAAATCAAAAAGAGTGGGTCGCGTTGGCAACCCACTCTGCGGGACCGGATGCCCGAGGGTATCCGGTCGGCGTGGACGGAACTACTTGACGTCTTTCCAGTACGAGGCGTTCAGCCGCCACACGAACACCACCGACATGGCCAGGAACAGGAGCACCCATACGCCGATGCGGATGCGGGTGTTCTGTGCCGGTTCGGCCATCCATTGCAGGTAGCCCACCAGGTCGCCGACAGCAGCATCGTATTGCACGGGTGTCAGGGTACCGGGAGTGACTTGCTCCCATTTGCCTGTGAACACCTCGGCTTCGTGGCCGTGCTGCTCCACCTTGGCATACACCGGGCGGCGCTCGCCTTGCAGTTCCCACAGGGGGTTCGGCATGGCGACGCTCGGGAACACGAGATTGTTCCAGCCGGTGGCCTTGGTTCCGTCGCGGTAGTAGGTGCGGAGGTACGTGTAGAGGTAGTCGGCGCCGGTGCCGCCGTGACCGGCGCGCGAGCGGGCGACCAGCGTCAGGTCGGGCGGCGTGGTGCCGAACCATTCCTTGGCCTGGCGCGCGTCGATGTTGGCCTTCATGGTCTCGCCGACCTTGTCGGTCGTGAACAGAAGGTTGTCCTTGATCTGCTGCTCGGTGATGCCGATGTCCTGCAGGCGGTTGTAGCGCATGAAGGCGGCGGAGTGGCAGTTCAGGCAGTAGTTGACGAACAGCTTGGCCCCGTTCTGCAGGGACGCCAGGTCGGTCGTCTTGTTGGGAGCCTTGTCCCACGCGATGCCCTCGGACTCGGCCGATGCCGCCGCGGAGAAGGTCAGGCCCAGAGCGAGCCCCAGGACCGCGAGCCAGCCGGAAATGCTTTTCTTCATCGTGTTTCTCTCAGCTCTCTTGCGCTTCTGGTTGTCTCAATGGGCGGCGAAGACCACGCGCTCGGGCACGGTCTTGAACTCGCCCTTGCGGCTCCACCACGGCATCAGGAGGAAGAAGCCGAAGTACACGAGGGTGCCGATCTGCGAGATGGTCTGCGCGATGTCCAGCTTGAACGAGCCGATGGCCAGTTCGCCCCACACGCCGGGAGGCTGGATGCCCAGGTAGCCCAGGATCAGGAAGAAGAACACGAAGAGGCCGTACACGTACTTGTGCCAGCCCGGACGGTAGCGGATCGACTTGACTTCGCTGTGGTCGAGCCACGGCAGGAAGAACAGGATGATGACCGAGCCGCCCATGACGACCACGCCCCAGAACTTGGCGTCGAAGTACTTGAGCAGGCAGATCACGACGGCAGCCACGACGAGGCCTGCGATCTTCAGGCCCATGCCCGACTTGCCCTTGAAGAGATTCCAGAGGGCGGCCGCTGCGATGATCAGCGAGAACACGTTGACCATGTCGTCGGTGGTCGCGCGCAGCATCGAATAGAACGGCGTGAAGTACCACACCGGGGCGATGTGGTTCGGCGTCTTCAGCGAGTCGGCCGGGATGAAGTTGTTGTATTCGAGGAAGTAGCCGCCGGCTTCGGGGGCGAAGAAGATCACCGCCGAGAAGATCGTGAGGAACACCACCACGCCGAAGATGTCGTGCACGGTGTAGTACGGATGCGACGGAATGCCGTCCAGCGGATGGCCGTCGGGGCCACGCTTGGCCTTGATCTCGATGCCGTCGGGGTTGTTGGAGCCCACTTCGTGCAGGGCGATCAGGTGGGCGACCACCAGGCCCAGCAGCACCAGCGGCACCGCGATCACGTGGAAGCTGAAGAAGCGGTTCAGCGTGGCGTCGCTCACCACGTAGTCGCCGCGGATCAGCAGGGCCAGGTCGGGGCCGATGAAGGGGATGGCGGCGAACAGGTTCACGATCACCTGGGCACCCCAGTAGGACATCTGGCCCCAGGGCAGCAGGTAGCCCATGAAGGCCTCGGCCATCAGGCACAGGAAGATCGCGCAGCCGAACACCCAGATCAGCTCGCGCGGCTTGCGGTAGCTGCCGTACATGAGGCCGCGGAACATGTGCAGGTACACCACGATGAAGAACGCCGAGGCGCCCGTCGAGTGGATGTAGCGGATCAGCCAGCCCCACGGCACGTCGCGCATGATGTACTCGACCGATGCGAACGCCTGGTTCGCGTCGGGCTTGTAGTGCATGACGAGGAAGATGCCGGTGACGATCTGGATCACCAGGACCAGCATCGCCAGCGAGCCGAAGATGTACCAGAAGTTGAAGTTCTTCGGCGCGTAGTACTTGCCCCACTGGTCGTTCCACAGCTTGCTCAGCGGGAAACGGTTGTCGACCCAGTTCAGCAGCTTGGCGCCGGCGGGTGCGTTGGGGGAGATCTCGTGGAATTCAGCCATGTTCTTCTTCCGCCTCAGGCCTTCTTGGAGTCTTCACCGATCAGGAGCTTGGTGTCCGACAGGTACATGTGCGGCGGCACCGGCAGGTTGTCGGGCGCAGGCTTGTTCTTGAAGACCCGGCCGGCCAGGTCGAAAGTGGAACCGTGGCAGGGGCAGAGGAAGCCGCCTTCCCAGTCGTTCGGCAGCGAGGGCTGCGGACCGGCCTGGAAGCGGTCGGTCGGCGAGCAGCCCAGGTGGGTGCAGATGCCGACCACGACCAGTACGTCTGGCTTGATCGAGCGGTGCTCGTTCTGTGCGTACTTGGGGGTGAATTCGTCGGGATGACGCTTGGAGAGGGGGTCGGCCAGCTGGCCGTCCAGCTTGGGGAGCTCCGCGATCTGCTCGGGGGAGCGCTTGAGGATCCAGACCGGCTTGCCCCGCCATTCGACGGTGATCTTCTCGCCGACCTTGAGTGCCGAAATGTCGACCTCGACCGCGGCACCCGCAGCCTTGGCCTTCTCGGAAGGCTGGAAAGTGCTCACGAACGGGATGGCGGTGGCCACACCGCCCGCCACGCCGGCACAGCCTGATGCAATCAGCCAAGTCCGCTTGCTGGTGTCGATCCGGGTCGAGCCGGAATTCATGTCACTCATGGGGGGATCCTCTTGTCTTCTTCGCTGGAGCAGGAGTCAACCCGCGATTGTAGCGGGGCGCTAAAGGGATATTCAATGGCCGCCATGCGCGTGGCCGGCGAACGACGGCAAGGCGCGCCGCGTACGCGGGCGCCCGCCGGGGGCGACAGGAGCCTGTCGCCGCGGGGACTTCAGTTCAGAAGGCCGTGCTGCATCGCCTCGTGGACCGCCTGGGTCCGCGACTTGACGGAGAGCTTGCGGTAGATGCTCTTGGCGTGGAACTCGATGGTGTTGACCGACAGGTACACCGCCTCGGCGATCTGCCTGTTGCTCCAGCCCTGCGCGATCAGGCGCAGCACCTTGAGCTCGCGGGGCGACAGCAGCCCCTGCGGCAGCCGCGAGTCCGGCCCCTGCTGATGTTGCTGCTGCTGATATTGATGTGGCTGCTGTTGCTGCGGCGTCTGGCCCTGCACGCGGATGGCCTCGATCGTGCGCGCCTTCGCGGAGGCGGCGATCGAACCGAGGATGCGCCGCGCGATGCGCGAGTCCATCGGCGAGCCGCCGCGCTCGATCGAACGCAGCAGATAGCCGAGCTCCGCATCGTCGGTCTCCGTCAGCAGGTAGCCGATGGCGCCGGCGGCGATGGCTGCGTTCACCAGTTGCTGGTCGTCGGTTGCCGACATGCCGACGCTCTCGATGCGCGGATAGGCCTGGCGCACATGCTGCAGCACCGCGACGCCGTCGTTGCCCGGCAGCCGCATGTCGACCAGCACGAGGTCGTAGGGCAAGGCCGCCAGCAGATTGAACGCTTCGGCGCGGCCCGAGGCGACCACCACGCGGCGATGCGGCGCGAGGTCGCAGAGGATGCGCCGCATGCGATCGGCGGAGACGGAATCGTCCGCGACGATCAGCGCTGCATGGAAGACGCCGCCATACAACTGCGCGGCCGTTGGCACCGGCCTCGCGGAGGCTGTGGTGTACGGGATGTTCATTTCCATGTCCGCTCTCCTGCCCTCGCGCACCGGACTTCGTCCGTGCCGCATGCGTTGTCGATGCCCAAGAAAAAATTGATCACGCGACTTCCTCTGGCTATCTGGCTACCCTGCGGGCAGCATCGAAATGTTGTCTTTCGTTTCAGATACCGCAGGAACGATGCCCACGCGGGCGAACAACGGCGCGCGCGATGCTTCGGCGCGTGTAGTACTTTGATTTCGTTGAAGAAATTGCCTCGAACCGCCTGAAAAACAGGCACACGGGCGGGCCCTTTGAAGGCCGTTTTTGCGTCGTTGTTACGTGCGAGTTACCGCGCGTGTTACGTAGCACCACGCCACACGAAACGCGCTCGAGATCGCGTTTCGAAACGTCACCACGCGATTTGTGCGATGCCCGCGAAGCCGCATGTGCATTGGCTTCGCGGGCCATGCATGCATTCGTCGATGCCGCATCGACCTGCATGCATACATCCAGAACTACGGATCCCGGTGATGTTCAGCGAAGACCTCGATTCCTAGCATCGGTTGCATTGGGTAACTCGATGAAACCCAACCCTGCTTCCACGCGACGAGGGCGCCTGGAAGACCAGAAATGGCAACTGATTTTCCAAGGAAGAAAGTCCAAATGACTACATCCCAGCGTCCCAGCGTTCGCTCTTTCATTGTTCGCCGTCCGGGCGTCAGCCAACTGCTCGCATCGGTGCTCCTGAGCGCCGGTTATGTGCTGACTTTGCCTGTGGCTCACGCCCAGGTTCGCGTCGGCGGCAACAACGTCAACGTGACCGGGGGACCGAACAACGGGGTACTGACTTCCGACGACGGGATCTCCACGCCCAACCTGACGGCGACAGACCTCACCGCAGGCACGCTCACCGCCACCAACGGCACGATCAATACCCTGAGTTCAGGCAGCATCACTTCGGGCACTGTCGCGGCGGGCAGCATCACCGCAACGCGCGTGACCACTACCAGCCTGAGCGCGACTTCGGCAACGGCCACCAACCTGACCTCCACCAGCATCAGCACGACCTCCCTTACTACGGGTACCGTGTCCTCAGGCAGCGTCAGCGCAGGTACGGTCTCTTCCACCAACGTCACGTCGACCAACCTCTCCGCCACCAACGGCACGGTCAACAGCTTGACCTCCACGAGCATCAGCACCGCCACGCTCACCGCAGGCACCGTGTCTTCGACCAACGTCACCGCGACGAACCTCTCCGCCACCAGCGGCACGGTCAACAGCCTGACCTCCACCAGCATCAGCACCGCCACGCTCACCGCGGGCACCGTGTCCGCGGGCAGCATCGCTGCCGGCACCGTGTCTTCGACCAACGTCACCGCGACCAACCTCTCGGCCACCAGCGGCACTGTCAGCAGCCTGACCTCCACCAGCATCAGCACGGCCACCCTCACCGCAGGCACCGTCTCCGCCGGCAGCGTCAGTGCAGGTACGGTCTCCGCCACGGACGTCACTTCGACGAACCTCTCCGCCAACAGCGGCACGGTCAACAGCCTGACCACCACCAGCATCAGCGCGGCCACCCTCAGCGCGGGCACCGTGTCCGCCGGCAGCGTCAGCGCGGGTACCGTCTCCGCAACGAACGTCACGTCGACCAACCTGTCCGCCAACAGCGGCACGGTCAACAGCCTGACCTCCACCAGCATCAGCACGGCCACCCTCACCGCGGGCACCGTGTCCGCCGGCAGCGTCAGCGCGGGTACGGTCTCCGCAACGAACGTCACCTCGACCAACGTCTCGGCCGCCAACGGCACAGTCAACTCGCTGAGCTCGAACAGCGTGACCACCGGCAGCATCTCGTCGGTCAACGGCACGATCCAGTCGCTGACCTCGACCAACATCATGGCGACCGGCATCACCTCGACGAACGTGCTGGCGACCAACGTCGATGCCACCAACGTCGTCACGACCAACCTGACGTCGAACACCGGCAGCATCTCGACGCTGACCTCCACCAACGTCAGCACGACCAACGTGACGGCCAGCAACGGCACGATCAACACGTTGAGCTCGACCAACGTCAGCACCACCAACCTGACGGCATCGAACGGCACCATCAACACGCTGAGCTCGACCAACGTCAGCACCACGAACCTGACGGCCAACGCCGGCACCATCAACACGCTGAGCGCGACCAATGTCAGCACGACGGACCTGACCGCCAACAACGGCACGATCAACACGTTGAGCGCCACCAACGTCAGCACCACGAACCTGACGGCCAATGCCGGCACCATCAACACGCTGAGCGCGACCAATGTCAGCACGACGGACCTGACCGCCAACAACGGCACGATCAACACGCTGAGTGCCACCAACGTCAGCACCACGAACCTGACGGCGAACAACGGCACCATCAACACGTTGAGCGCCACCAACGTCAGCACGACGAACCTGACGGCCAACGCCGGCACCATCAACACGCTGAGCGCGACCAACGTCAGCACGACGGACCTGACGGCCAACAACGGCACGATCAACACGTTGAGCTCGACCAATGTCAGCACCACGAACCTGACGGCGAACAACGGCACCATCAACACGCTGAGCTCGACCAACGTCAGCACGACGAACCTGACGGCCAACGCCGGCACGATCAACACGTTGAGCGCCACCAACGTCAGCACGACGAACCTGACGGCCAATGCCGGCACCATCAACACGCTGAGTGCCACCAACGTCAGCACCACCAACCTGACGGCCAACGCCGGCACGATCAACACGCTGAGCTCCACCAACGTCAGCACCACCAACCTGACGGCGAGCCGCGGCACGATCAATACGCTGAGCGCGACGAACGTCAGCACCACCAACCTGTCTGCCGCCAGCGCCACCATCAATGCACTGACGGCCAACACGGTCAGCGCCACGACGGTGAACGCGAACACGGTGAACGCCAGCACGGTGAATGCGACCACCGGCAACTTCCAGACGATCACGGCCGCCAACGGCAACATCACGGTGCTGAACACGCAGACCGGCAACATCACCACGATCAACGCCGTGACCGGCAACGTCACGACGCTGAATGCGGGCACGGTCAACGTCACCGGCAACGTGAATGCGGGCGGCACCATCACGGCGGGCAACGGCGTGGTCGCCAACGGCCGGGTGCAGAACGTGGCTCCGGGCGTGCTGCCGACGGACGCGGCCAACATGTCGCAGTTGAACCAGGTCCGCAACGAAGTGCAGGACATGCGCAAGACCAGCAGCACCGGCGCGGCCATCGCGCTGGCCGCCGCCTCGGTGCCGGCGCTCGAAGCGGGCAAGAGCTTCGGCATCGGCGTGGGCGTGGGCTCCTTCGATGGCCGTTCGGCCATCGCGGCTGCCGCCAGCTTCCGCATCGGGGAAGGCGCGCAGATCAAGGTGAACATCGGCAGCGGCAGCAGCGGCAAGGTCGGCGGCGGCATCGGCGCCTCCTGGTCCTGGTAATCCGGCCCGGCATCCCGGCGGCGCCCCGCGCGCCACGGGATTGCCAGCGGATCGAAACAAAAGGCCGGCCCCTATACTGGGTGACCGGCCTTTTTCACCTCCTTTTCACCCGTTTGCGCGGGGGGCCGGTACCCCAGGCGGCCGCCCTTTTCTGACCCGTCCATCACACGGATTCATGAACTCACCTTCTCTCGCTCCCGCTCCTTCCGCACCGGCCGAGGATGCCGGCAGTCTCCTGGAACAGGGGCTGGCGCTGCACCGGGTGGGTCGTTTCGCGGAAGCCATCCAGGTCTACGAGGCGCTGCTGTCGCGCTTTCCGGAGCATGCCGACGCGCTGCACCTGACGGGCGAGGCGCTGTACCGCCAGGGCCGGGCGAAGCTGGCGCTGAACTACGTGAACCGCGCGATCGCGCGTTCGCCGCACCACTTCTACTTCAACACCCGCGCGACGATCTTCATGCACATGGGCCTGCCGAACGAAGCGCAGCAGGACCTTCGCCGCGCGATCAAGGCGCTGCCGAACTACCCCGAGGCGTACGTGAACCTGTCGGCGGTCTACCGCCAGCAGAAGAAGTTCCGGCAGGCGCGCGAAGCCGCCGCCGAGGCCACGCGGCTCGCACCGCAGGCGCCCGCGGCCTGGAACAACGCCGGCGCGATCGACATGGAGCAGGACCGCTTCGACGAGGCGATCGTGCAGTTCCGCCAGGCACTGGCGCTCGACGGCAACTACGGCGCCGCGCACAAGAACATCGGCAAGATCCGCGCGCACCAGAAGGACTGGGCAGCAGCCCTCGACTCGTACGCGCACGCCGCCGCCGATCCGCTGGACTGCGAGGCCGCCTTCATGCTTTCCCGCGCGCTGCAGGCCTGCGGGCGCACCGAGGAAGCCATCGAGCCCATGCAGCGCGCCATGCGCAACTGGCCGGCCGAGGAGCGCCATAAGGCGCTGTCCGACCCCGAGGGCGTGGCCGCGCTCTACGGCGTGTGCGGCGCGCTCGAGGGCGTGTCGATGCGCTTCGCGGAATCGGCCGAGCTCTACAAGCTCGCGCTCGAGAGCCTGCCGGAGCACGAGCTGCTGCTGAACAACCTGGGCACGGTGAACTTCCGACTGGGCCGTTTCGACACCGCCATCGAGGTGCTGAAGAAGGCGCTCGAGGTGCATCCGCGCCAGGTGCTCGCGCGCTGCAACCTGGGCGTGACCTACGTGATGGCGGGCCAGTCAGAGGCTGCCATCGCCGAGTTCGAGCAGTGCCTGCGCGACGACCCGGACTTCATGCCCGCCATGGTGTGGATGCTGGGCGAGAAGGCGCACATCGCCGACTGGAACGGCGTGCCCGAACTGCGCGAGCGAATCGCGGCGCTGCTGGACAACCCGAGCAACGACCAGACGGTGTCGTCGTTCATCCTGATGTCGAACTACGATGACGCGCGCCGCCTCATGAACTGGACGCAGCGCTCCGCCCTGCTGGCCGACCGCAACGCGGCCATCAGGCCCTTTGCCGACGCAGGCGTGCGCCGCACGTCGCCGCGCATCCGCGTGGGCTACTACTCGTTCGACTTCCGAAACCACCCGGTCGCACACCTGACGGCCGAGCTCTACGGCCAGCACGACCGCAAGGACTTCGAAGTCTTCGTCTACTCCTACGGCCCGGACGACGGCCATCCGGCGCGGGCACGCATCGCCGCCTCGGCCGAGCATTTCGTCGACATGCAGGGCCAGTCGATCCAGCAGATGGCCGAGCGCATCCGGGAGGACGAGATCGACATCCTGGTCGACCTCTCGGGCGACACGCGCGGCGCCAAGCCGCAGGTGATGGCCTACCACGCGGCGCCCGCGCAGCTCATGTGGCTGGGCTACATGGGCACCAGCGGCACGCCGAACTACGACTACCTGGTGTCCGACAACTTCCTCTCGCCGCCGGGCACCGAAGACTGCTACTCCGAGAAGCTGCTGCGCCTGCCCGAGACCTTCCAGGTGATCGACACCAAGCGCCCGGTCAACCCGCACCGACCCACGCGCGCCGAGCACGGCCTGCCCGAGGACGCCTTCGTGCTGTGCAACTTCTCGCAGTCCTTCAAGATCCAGCCCGAGACCTTCGAGGCCTGGGTGCGCATCGTGCAGGGCATTCCGAACTCGGTGCTGTGGCTGGCACAGGGCCCGAACGGCTTCGAGCAGAACCTGCGCGTGCAGTGGGAGAAGGCGGGCCTGGCGGCCGAGCGGCTGATCGTGTCGCCGCGCATGCCGGTCGACCAGCACCTGGCGCGCATCGGCCTGGCCGACCTGTTCATCGACACCTTCCCCTACAGCAGCGGCGCGACCGCGAACGACGTGCTGTGGTCGGGCGTGCCGCTGCTGGCGCTCACGGGCACGACGATGGTCTCGCGCATGGCGGGCAGCCTGCTGCGCGCCATCGGGCTGCCGGAGCTGGTGGCCGCGGGCCACGATGAGTACGTGCGCAAGGCCGTCCACTACGCCACGCACCCCGACGAGCTGGCCGAACTGCGCGATCGACTCGCCGCGGCCAAGGACGCGCGCCGCGGCTACTTCGACACCCCGCGCTTCGTGCGCCACCTCGAGGACGGCTACCGGCAGATTGCCGCGCGCAGTCGTGAAGGTTTGCCGTCCGCGCACGTCGACGTCGCGCCGCGCCCGCAGGAGAAGTGAGCAATCGCAGGCATACTCGGCTCTCCTTCAACAGCAGAGCTCCAGCAGCCTTTTGAATCATGAGCATCCTCAGTGAATTCAAGGAATTTGCCGTCAAGGGCAACGTCATCGACCTCGCGGTCGGCGTGATCATCGGAGCCGCCTTCGGCAAGATCGTCGATTCGCTCGTGGCCGACATCATCATGCCGCTGGTGGGCGTGGTGTTCGGCAAGCTCGATTTCTCCAACCTCTACGTGGTGCTGGGCACCGTGCCGGCCGGCGTGGCGAACACGCTGGCGGACCTGAAGAAGGCCGGCGTGCCGGTGCTGGCGTACGGCAACTTCATCACCATCGCGGTCAACTTCGTGATCCTCGCCTTCATCATCTTCATGATGGTCAAGCAGATCAACCGCCTGAAGCGCAGCGAAGAGCCGGCACCCGCCGCCGCTCCCGAAACGCCCGAAGACGTGGTGCTGCTGCGCGAGATCCGCGACAGCCTCAAGCAACGCTGAGCTTGCTGCTCGCCCCGGGCTGCGCGCACTTCGTGCCGCGAGCGCCTTCCCCCTGCCGGGGACAACACCGACGGCCCGGCTAAGCCGGTTCCGTGGTGTTTCTGGAAAACTCCGTTCAGCTCAGCGTGCGAGCCATGCGCAGCGCCTCGACAAGGCTCGAGGCATCGGCCAGTCCGGTACCCGCGATGTCGAACGCGGTACCGTGATCGGGGCTGGTGCGCACCAGCGGCAGCCCCAGCGTCACGTTCACGCCCTTCTCCACGCCCAGGTACTTGACCGGGATCAGGCCCTGGTCGTGGTACATCGCGACCACCACGTCGAACTCGCCGCTGGACGGCACGCCGTGCTTGGCCCGCGCGCGCATGAAGACGGTGTCGGGCGCGTGAGGCCCGCTGGCGTCGATGCCTTCGGCGCGCGCGGCCTCGACGGCCGGCGCGATGATCTCGCGCTCCTCCGACCCGAAGAGGCCGCCCTCGCCCGCATGCGGGTTGAGGCCCGCCACGCCGATGCGCGGCGCGCGGCCCAGCGCTTGCGTCAATGCGCGGTGCGTGATGCGCAGGGTTTCGAGCACGCCTTCGAAGCGGACCGCCTCGATGGCATGGCGCAGCGACATGTGGATGCTGACGAGCACGGTGCGCAGCTCGTCGTTGGCCAGCATCATGCGCACCGGCACGTCGGCCACCGTGCGGCCCAGATGCGCGGCCGCCTCGGCCTGCAGCAGCTCGGTGTGGCCGGGATACGGAAAGCCCGCGGCCGACAGCGCCTCCTTGTGCAGCGGCGCGGTCACGATGGCGGCGATCTCGCCGCGCAGCGCGGCGCGCGCGGCCCAGACCACGCATTCGCCCGCCACGCGGCCCGCCTCGGCGCTGATGCGGCCCATTTCGATGTGCGAAGGCGGCGCGATCACCTGCAGCACCGGGATGCAGCCGGGCGGCACCGCCGCTGCCCCGGCGACCGATTCGATCTCGACCACCGGCCATGCGGGTCGGCCCGGTGCCGCCAGCGCCTGCGATGCCTTGCGCATCGTGCCGACGTCGCCGGCGACGAAAGCGCCATGGGTCGCCTCCGGCGCGTCGCGGAAAGCCTTGGCGATGATCTCGGGCCCGATGCCCGCGGGGTCGCCCAGCGTGATGGCGATCGCGGCGCTCATGCGGGGTTGTCGATGTCGATGAACTCGTGCTTCAGCCCGAGCTGCGCCGCCACGTGCCCTGCCACCGCAGGCGCGCCGTAGCGCTCGGTGGCATGGTGCCCGCAGGCCAGGAAGGCCACGCCCATCTCGCGCGCGTAGTGGGCCTGCGGCTCGGAGATCTCGCCGGTGATGAAGGCGTCGGCGCCGGCCGCGATGGCCGCCTCGAAGTAGCCCTGCGCGCCGCCCGTGCACCAGGCCACGTTCCGGATGGGACGATTCGCCGTGTCGACGAGGGTGACCGGCCGCTTCAGCACGCTCTCGACATGCGTGGCGAGCGCCTTGGCGCTGCCGAAGCTCTCGCCGCTTTCCTGCGCGCCGAGAAAGCCCAGCTCCTGCTCGCCGAAGCGCCCGGCCGAGCCGGCATGCGCGACGAGCCCCAGCTTCAGGCCGAGCTGGGCGTTGTTGCCGAGCTCGGGGTGCGCATCGAGCGGCAGGTGGTAGGCGAAGAGGTTGACGTCGTCGCCCAAAAGCAGGCCCAGGCGCTGCTTCATCCAGCCGGTGACGCAGCCGTCCTGGCCGCGCCAGAACAGGCCGTGGTGGACGAAGATGGCGTCGGCCTCGGCGCTGATCGCGGCCTCGATCAGCGCGCGGCTGGCGGTCACGCCCGAGACGATCTTGCGGACCACGGTGCGCCCTTCGACCTGCAGGCCGTTGGGTCCGTAGTCCTTGAAGCGCCCGGGGGCCAGCAGCAGGTCGAATGCGTGAAGCAGTTCGTGGCGGGTGGTGCTCATCGCGCCATTGTCGCGCCGCGGGCGGGGGCCACGCCATCGCGCATCGCATGGCCGCGCGCGGCCATGGGCAGCAGGGCCAGCAGGAAGCCCAGCGCGGCCAGCACCGCCACGTAGTGGGCGGGCGCCATCGTGTCGCGCTGCAGCCAGAGCGTGAGGATCACCGGCGTCAGCCCGCCGAACACCGCATACGACATGTTGTAGGCGAACGAGAGCCCGGTGAAGCGCACCGGCGCCGGGAAGGCGCGCACGCCGGCGATCGGCACGGTGGCGATGGTGCCCACGAACAGGCCCACCAGCCCGTAGTGCCAGAACAGCGTGGCCGGCGTGCCGGGCAGGCCGCTGTAGAACAGGTAGGCGGTGACGAAGAGGCCGCCCCAGCCGATCAGCATCACGATGCGCGTGCCGATGCGGTCGCAGGCCCAGCCGGCCAGCACGCAGCCCAGCGTCAGGGTGAGCGTGGCGAGCGCGTTGGCCTCCAGCGCCATCGCGGCGGGAATGTGGTGCACCTTCTGCAGGTAGGTGGGCGTGTAGAGCACCACGACCACGATGGCGGCCGACAGCACCCAGGTCAGCAGCGCGACGTAGACGCAGGCCAGGCGATGCTCGCGCAGCACCGTGCGAAGCGGCAGCTCGCGCGCCACGCTGCGGCGGTCGGCCAGTTCCCTGAACACCGGCGTCTCGTGCAGGAACCGGCGCAGGTACACCGACACCAGCCCGAACACGCCACCCAGGATGAAGGGAATGCGCCACGCGAAATCGCTCACCTGCTCGGGCGAATAGTGGCGATTGATGGCCACCGCGATCAGCGAGCCCAGCAGGATGCCGCCGGTGATGCCCGAGGTCAGCACGCCGATGCCCAGGCCGTAGCGTTTGGCCGGCACGTGCTCGCCAACGAACACCCAGGCGCCGGGCATTTCGCCGCCGATGGCCGCGCCCTGCAGCACGCGCATCGCCAGCAGCAGCAGGGGCGCGGCGACGCCGATGCTCGCGTAGGTCGGCAGCAGGCCGATCACCAGCGTGGGTGCCGCCATCAGGAAGATCGACAGCGTGAACATGCGCTTGCGGCCGAAGATGTCGCCGAAATGCGCGATGACGATGCCGCCCACCGGGCGCGCCAGGTAGCCGGCCGCGAAGATGCCGAAGGTCTGCAGCTGCCGCAGCCAATCGGGCATGTCCGTCGGGAAGAACAGCGCCCCCAGCACGGTGGCGAAGAACACGTAGATGACGAAGTCGTAGAACTCCAGGGTGCCGCCGAGGGCGGACAGGCCGAGGGTCTTGTAGTCGCTCGTACCGAGCGTGCGCGCCGGTGCCGGCTGCGCGCCGTCCGGGAAGTTTGCTTCTGAAGTCATGGCTGGCAGGGAGGTCTTGGCCGCGCGCCAGCCGCAAGGCCGGGTGAGAAGACGGAAGAATGGCGCGCTGGCGGGCGGAATGCCTGGCCGCTTCCACCGGGTGGGCAGCGCGGGAGGCCGGAAAAGCCCGGACCGGATGGGTCCGACCCGCAATGCTAGGTGTTAACCCGGGTTTACGTACGCAGTAAGTCCTAATCTCGACCTCGGCGAGCGGTTTCTGGGCCATGCGGTTGAGGGACAATTGACAACATTGCTGCGCTGCACTGCGGCTTCCAACGTCTTTTTCACCAATCTTTCATGAAACGCACCTGGCTGCTATTCGCCCAAGCCGTGACCGTCCTGCTCGCGGCCTACTTCGTCGTCGCGACGCTCAAGCCCGAGTGGCTCAACAAGCGCGCGACCTCGCTGGGCGGCGTGGTGTCGATCATCGAGGCCCCGGCCGGCAACAACCCGGGCGTGCCGGCGGCCGGCAGCCTGAGCGTGCCGGCCAAGAAGGCCTCGCCGGCGGTGGTGAGCATCAACACCAGCAAGGCCGCGCAGCGCCATCCGCGAAGCAACGACCCGTGGTTCCGCTTCTTCTTCGGCGACCAGGACGACCAGCCCCAGGTGGGCCTGGGCAGCGGCGTGATCGTGAGCCCCGACGGCTACATCCTCACCAACAACCACGTGGTGGAAGGCGCCGACGAAATCGAGGTGACGCTCAACGACAGCCGCCACGCGCGCGGCAAGGTGATCGGCACCGACCCCGACACCGACCTGGCCGTGCTGAAGATCGAGCTCGACAAGCTGCCGGTGATCGTGCTGGGCGACTCCGACGCGCTGCAGGTGGGCGACCAGGTGCTGGCCATCGGCAACCCCTTCGGCGTGGGCCAGACCGTGACCAGCGGCATCGTCTCGGCGCTGGGCCGCAACCAGCTGGGCATCAACAACTTCGAGAACTTCATCCAGACCGACGCGGCCATCAACCCCGGCAACTCGGGCGGCGCGCTGATCGACGTGAACGGCAACCTGCAGGGCATCAACACCGCGATCTACTCGCGCTCGGGCGGCAGCATGGGCATCGGCTTCGCCATTCCCGTGTCGATGGCCAAGATCGTGCTCGAGGGGATCGTGAAGGAAGGCCAGGTGCGCCGCGGCTGGATCGGCGTGGAGCCCAGCGACCTGTCGCCCGAGCTGGCCGAGACCTTCGGCGTGAAGGCCGATTCCGGCGTGATCATCACCGGCGTGCTGCAGAACGGCCCCGCCGCCAAGGCCGGCATCCGCCCGGGCGACGTGATCACCTCGGTTGGCGAGAAGAAGACCGACAACGTGCAGGCGCTGCTGACCGCGGTGGCAGGCCTGAAGCCGGGCAGCACCTCGCGCTTCGCGCTTCAGCGCGGCAGCGACAAGATGGAACTGGACGTGACGCCGGGTCTGCGGCCGAAGAGCCCGGTCCGGCAGGTGCCCAACCAGCAGGAGTAACAAGGCTCACCCCCAGGCTTCGCGCACTTCGTGTCGCTTCGCCAACCCCCTTCCGGGGGCAACACCTGCGGCCCGGCAAAGCCGGTTCCGCGGTGTTTCTGGAACTATCAGGGATGCTTTGACGGCTGACGGACGGCTCTGAAGGCCGGCGCGAATCCTGCCGCGGGGTGGGTCTTGACGGCTTGCTCAGCTCGAAGCCGAGTCAGCACTCTGTTCGTCTTCAGGCTTCTTGCCCGAGCTGGCGAAATACTTGGCGCCGACGATCCCCACCTCGTACAGCAGGCACATCGGTATCGCCAGCGCCAGCTGCGACACCACGTCGGGCGGCGTGAGCACTGCGGCGACGACGAACGCGACCACGATGAAGTAGCCGCGGAAGGACTTCAGCTTCTCGATGGTCACCATCTCGAAGCGCACCAGCAGCATGACGACGATCGGCACCTGGAACGCCACGCCGAAGGCGATATAGAGCGACAGGATCGCCTCGACGTACGAAGAGATGTCGGGTGTCGCCTGTACCGCGGCCGGTGCGAAGCGCTGGATGAAGCTGAACATCTTGTCCAGCACGAACAACTGCACGAAGGCGATGCCCGCATAGGCCAGCAGGCTGCCGAAGAAGATCAGCGGCAGCGCGAAGCGCTTTTCATGGCTGTAGAGGCCGGGCGCGATGAACATCCACGCCTGGTACATGAGCCAGGGCAGCGCCAGCAGCACGGCCGCCATCATCAGCACCTTGAGCGGCACGAAGAACGGCGAGAACACGCCGATGGCGATGAGTTTCGCGTCGTGCGGCATGTGCGCCTTGATAGGCACCGCGATCAGGTCGATCAGGCCGGCCGGACCGGGCCAGATCGCCAGCAGCACGCCCGCGACCACGAGGCCGTAGACGCAATAGAGCAGGCGGTCGCGAAGCTCCATCAGGTGCGCCACGAACGGCTGTTCGGTGCCCGCGAGCTCGTCTTCCTTGTCTTTGCTCTTGTTGTCTGAATCGGCCATTGGAAAAGAAGATAGCGTGACGTCGGCCGGCAAGCGGCGCCCGAGGAACGCGGTGAAGGAAAGCCGCTAGTCGATCTTGTTGATCGTGTGAGGGCGGAAACGGGCGACGCGCGCGGCGCCCGAAAGCGCCTTGGTGCGCACGCCGTTGCGCGCCTTGTACCACTGCGGCGTGGCGCCCTGCTTCAGGCGCCAGTTCTTGCGGGGGTGCCTGTAGACGGGCGGCGGTGGCGGCTCGGGTTCGGCCAGCGCCGAGAGGGTTTCGCCCGAACCGCTGAACTGCTTCTCGAACTCGCTCGCGCCCGTGTGGATGCTGTGCTCGACGTCGCGCGCCGCATCCTCGACGGTGGTCTTCATCTTGCGGAGCTCGTCGAGCTCCATCGAGCGGTTGACTTCGGCCTTGACGTCGTTCACGTAGCGCTGCGCCTTGCCCAGCAGCGTGCCGACGGTGCGGGCCACGCGCGGCAGCTTCTCCGGGCCGATGACGATCAGCGCCACGACGCCGATCAGCGCCAGCTTCTCAATGCCGAGATCGAGCACGTGCTGCTGCCCGTGCTCAGGACTTCTGACGCGCTTCGACGTCGATCGCCGACTTGTCGCTGTTGGCCGGCTGGCCGGTCACTTGCTGGGCGGGGGCCGATGGGGCGGCGGCAGCATCGGACGACGCGCCGTCTTTCATGCCGTCCTTGAAGCCCTTGACGGCGCCGCCAAGGTCCGAACCCATGTTCCGCAGCTTCTTGGTGCCGAAGATCATGACCACTACGAGCAGCACGATCAGCCAGTGCCAGATGGAAAAAGAACCCATGGAGAACTCCTAAGAATGTGTCCGATTTTAGTCGGGCGGAATGTGACAGTTTGGCTTAATGCCGCTCAGCCGCGAAGCCACGGCCGGGGGCCACCCATGACATGGACATGGAGATGGTGAACCTCCTGCCCGCCCTCGGCACCCGTATTGACCACGACCCGGTAGCCGCCGTCCGGATAGGGCCTGCAGCCCTGCTCCAGCGCCAGCTTGGGCGCCAGGGTCATGATCTTGCCCATCAGCGCCGAGTCTTCGGGCGTCAGCTGGGCCATCGAGGCGATGTGCTTCTTGGGCACCAGCATGAAGTGCACCGGCGCCCAGGGCGCGATGTCGTGGAAGCCGAACAGGTCCTCGTCCTCGTAGACCTTGCGGGAGGGAATCTTGCCCTCGATGATTTTGCAGAAGACGCAGTTCGGATCAGATGACATCTTTGGGTTCCATGGGACGGCTGTCGTTCATCCGGATCATGCCCTTCACGATCCGGTAGAGGAACCACAGCGAGATCAGGCTCCAGGCAATCCAGCCCGGAATGAAGAGCAGCAGCCAGAGCCACGAGGTGACGATGTAGAGCAGGCCGGCCCACAGCACCGAGCGGATGCGCCAGCTGAAGTGCGAGGCCTGCCAGGTGCCGGCCGCGTCGTCGCGCTTCACGAAGTCGATCACCAGCGCGATCAGCAGCAGCAGCACGGAGGCCTGCGCCCCCGGCACGACGGCGCCGATGGCCACGATCAGGTGCAGGATGTAGCTGACCCATCCCCAGGTCTTGAGGGAGTCGTCGGGTTCCACGTTCACGATGTCGTTGGCCATGACCGGTGTCCTTTCAGTCGTTGGGTGCCTCGGATTCCCACGCCTTCACCTTGCGCAGCGCCTTTTCCTCGATGCCGCTGGTGCCCTCGCGCCGCTCGAGCTCCGCGGTGACGTCGGACGGGGAAAAACCGTAGTGCGCCAGCGCCACCATGGTGTGGAACCACAGGTCGGCCACTTCGTTCACTATTTTCGAGCGGTCGCCGCCGTGGTCGGCGTCCTTGGCGGCCATCACGACCTCGGTGGCTTCCTCGCCGATCTTCTTGAGGAAGGCGTCGGGGCCCTTGTGCAGCAGGCGCGCGACATAGCTCTTCTCGGGATCGCCGCCGCGCGCGGGCAGGCGGCTCTCGATGACCGCGGCCAGGCGCGCGAGAGCGTCGGAGGTGCTGCCGTCGTTGTTCACTGTGGCCGTCATTTGTAGATCGACTCCGGGTCTTTCAAGACAGGCTCGACCACTGTCCAGCCGCCGTTCTCGTACTTGCTGAAGAAGCAGCTGTGGCGGCCGGTATGGCAGGCGATGCCGGGCTCGTGGCCGAGCTGGGTGACCTTGAGCAGCACCACGTCGTTGTCGCAGTCCAGGCGGATCTCGTGCACGGTCTGCACGTGGCCCGATTCCTCGCCCTTGAACCACAGCTTGCTGCGCGAGCGGCTGAAATACACCGCGCGGCCCAGCTCGGCGGTCTTCTCGAGCGCCTCGCGGTTCATCCAGGCGAACATCAGCACGTCGTTGCTGCCTTGTTCCTGCGCGATCACGGGCACAAGGCCGTTCGCGTCCCACTTCACTTCATCGAGCCAGTTCATGGAAAGTATTGTCGGGGATGGCAAAAGACCCTTGGACAGCCTTTTGACGGCCGTCTGGCGGGCCGCTCAGCGGTCGATGCGCACGGGAATGCCCCGCGCGGCCATGCGGGCCTTGGCCTCGCCCACCGTGTGCTCGCCGTAGTGGAAGATGCTCGCGGCCAGCACCGCGTCGGCGCCGCCGGTCTGGATGCCGTCGGCCAGGTCGTCGAGGCTGCCCACGCCGCCCGAGGCGATCACCGGCACGCTGACGGCGTTGCTCACCGCGCGGGTCAGCTCCAGGTCGAAGCCGCTCTTGGTGCCGTCGCGGTCCATGCTGGTCAGCAGGATCTCGCCGGCGCCGCGGCGCGCCATCTCGGTGGCCCATTCGACGGCGTCGAGGCCGGTGTTCTTGCGCCCGCCGTGGCTGTAGACGTCCCAGCCCGCGCCGCGCGTGGCCGCCTCTTCGGGGCTGCGGCGCTTGGCGTCGATGGCGACCACGATGCACTGCGAGCCGTACTTCTGCGATGCGTCGCTGATCACCTGCGGATCGGCGATGGCGGCCGAGTTGAAGCTGGTCTTGTCGGCTCCGGCGTTGAGCAGCCGCCGTACGTCGGCCACGGTGCGCACGCCGCCGCCCACGGTCAGGGGAATGAAGACCTGCGAAGCCACCGCCTCGATGATCGGCAGGATCAGGTCGCGACCGTCGCTGGTGGCGGTGATGTCGAGGAAAGTGAGCTCGTCGGCCCCTTGCGCGTTGTAGCGCGCGGCGATCTCGACCGGATCGCCGGCGTCGCGCAGTTCGACGAAGTTGACGCCCTTGACGACACGGCCGCCGGTGACGTCGAGGCAGGGAATGATGCGTTTGGCAAGCATGGTGGGGTTAGGAACCGGTAGGAATCAGAGAACGCGCAGCTGTTGCCAGCCGAGCCATTGGGCGCCGGGCGCGAGCAGCACGGGCTCGTCGATGCGGGCCGCTTCCACGCAGAGCATGTGGCGGAAGCCGTCGGCGGGCATGTCGGCGAGTTTCGCACCGAGCACGGCGCCGGGGTTCCAGACCACGGTTTCGCTGCAACTGGCGCTCTGGGAGATCTCGAGCGTGCCGCTGGGCTGCACCAGCCGCAGCGGCTGGGCGGGCGCGGCATAGACGCTGTCGAACTCTGCATCGAAATGCAACGCGGCCAAGGTTTCCACATGGCGGTCGTCGCGCAGCGAATCCCAGCGGTTGGAGCCCTGCAGGCCCTCGAGCCGCACGCCGGAGATGTCGTCGACGCGCAGATAGGTGTGCAGCGCCGCGGCAAAGGTCCAGGGCGCCGTGCCGCAGTTGACCAGCGTGAGCGCGGTGCGCAGCCCGCCAGTGGACAGGGTGGCCTCCAGCCGCGCCTCAAAAGCGTGCGGCCAGAGCTTTCGCGTGGCTTCGGAATCGCGAAGCGTCAGCCTCAGCGTCTCCGGAGTGCCCGAAGCCTCATGCACCCAAGGCAAATTGCGCATGAATCCATGCTTGGGCAACATGCCGCGCTGGTTGAATTGAGGGCAGCAGATGGGCACCCCGCCACGGATGGCCGCCTGCCCGTCGAACACCGCCGAAGGGCTCAGGTAGAGCCTTTCCACCCCGTCGGCAGCAGTCCAGGACAGCACTTGCGCGCCGTGCAGGGCCACCGTGAGGGTGCTTCCATCGGCGGTACTGGCGCGCAATGCGGGCTGGCCGCGAAACTCGATCGGGGTGATTTTCATGGCGAGAATTGTAGGCAGCACCCATACCGTGGCACGGAATTGGCATCAAGGGCCATTGCGTGCCCGGGGCCTTCTTGGATACCCTGTGATCGCTTGCATCGAGGGACAACGTGCAAGTCGGTCCCGAGCGCTCGAAAAACTACTCTCACACGACAAAAAGGGGATACGCATGAAGAAGCTGCCGATGGCCGCATGGATCCTGATCGCGATGGTGCTGGGCATCATCGTCGGCTACATGATCTTCTCGAGCTTTCCGGACAAGAAAGCCGCCAAGGAAATCGCGGACTACGTCTCCATCGTCTCGGACGTCTTCCTGCGCCTCATCAAGATGCTGATCGGCCCGCTGGTGTTCTCCACGCTGGTGGTGGGCATCGCGCACATGGGCGACGCCAAGTCGGTCGGCCGCGTGTTCGGCAAGGCCATCGGCTGGTTCCTCACCGCCTCGCTGATCTCGCTGGTCATCGGCCTGGTCATGGCCAACCTGCTCAAGCCCGGCGAGAACCTCGGTCTGCCGCTGCCCGACATCGGCGCCTCGGCCAATCTCGCGACCTCGAAATTCACGCTGAAGGACTTCGTGAGCCACACGGTGCCGAAGTCCTTCGTGGAAGCCATGGCCAACAACGAGATCCTGCAGATCGTGGTGTTCTCGATGTTCTTCGGCGTGGCGCTGGCCTCGCTGGGCGACAAGGCCAAGACGCTGGTCGCCGCCATCGAGGAACTCTCGCACGCGATGCTCAAGATCACGGGCTACGTGATGAAGCTCGCACCGCTCGCCGTGCTGGCCGCCATGGCCGCCACGGTGGCCGTCAACGGCCTGGGCATCCTGCTGAAGTTCGCGGTGTTCATGGGCGACTTCTACCTGGGCCTGTTCGTGCTGTGGGGCGTGCTGATCCTGGCTGGCTTCCTGTTCCTCGGCCCGCGCGTGCTCAAGCTGCTGGTGCTCATCAAGGAAGCCTTCCTGCTGTCGTTCGCAACCGCCAGCTCCGAGGCGGCCTATCCGAAGATCCTGCAGGCGCTCGACCGTTTCGGCGTGAAGCGCAAGATCTCCAGCTTCGTGATGCCGATGGGCTACTCGTTCAACCTCGACGGCTCGATGATGTATTGCACCTTCGCCGTGCTCTTCATCGCGCAGGCCTACAACATCCACATGCCGATCAGCACGCAGATCACGATGCTGCTGATCCTGATGCTCACCTCCAAGGGCATGGCCGGCGTGCCGCGCGCCTCGCTGGTGGTGATCGCCGCCACGCTGAACCACTTCGACATTCCCGAGGCCGGCCTGCTGCTGATCCTGGGCGTGGACACCTTCCTCGACATGGGCCGCTCGGCCACCAACGCGGTCGGCAACTCCATCGCCACTGCGGTGGTCGCCAAGTGGGAGGGCGAACTGCTTTCCGAGAGCGACGCCGAGATCAACGCCAAGGCGCTCGACGAGGAGGCCAACGCCACCCTCGCCCACCCGGCGCACGCCTGAGCCGAAGAAGAAACACCATGAAGCGCATCGGCAAGCTGCCATCCGCTTTCTTCGCCGCGCTGCTGGCGGCCGTGGTTCTCGCGGCGCTGCCCTCGGGGCCCGCACGGGCGCAGGAGCAACTCACGGGCACGCTGGCCAAGGCCCGCGAAACCGGCACCATCGCCATCGGCTACCGCGAGTCGTCGGTGCCGTTCTCGTACCTCAATGCGCGCAACGAGCCCATCGGCTATTCCATCGAGCTGTGCCGCGCGCTGGTGACGGCCATCGAGGACGCGGTGAACAAGAGCCTCACGATCAAGTGGGTGCCCGTGACCTCCGACTCGCGCATCGACGCGGTCGTGAGCGGCAAGGTCGACCTGGAGTGCGGCTCCACCACCAACAACCTCGAGCGCCAGAAGCGCGTGAGCTTCTCGCCCACGATGTTCGTCTCGGGCACCAAGGTGCTGGTGAAGAAGGGCTCGCCGATCAAGTCGTTCCGCGACCTCGCGGGCAGGAAGGTGGCCGTCACGGCCGGGACCACCAACGAGAAGACGCTGCGCGACCTGTCGGACAAGTTCAAGCTGAACATCAACCTGCAGGTGACGCGCGACCATGCGGAGTCGTTCGGGTTGGTGAAGAGCGGCCAGGCAGACGCCTTCGCCACCGACGACGTGCTGCTCTACGGCCTGATCGCGAAGGACGCCGCCAAGTCCGACTACGAGGTGGTCGGCGACTTCCTCTCCTACGACCCCTACGGGATCATGTACCGCAAGGGCGACCCGCAGCTCAACAAGGTGGTGATCGACACCTTCCAGGTGCTCGCGGAAGATGGCGAGATCGAGCGCCAGTACAAGCGCTGGTTCCTGCGCAAGCTGCCGTCGGGGGAAAGCATCAACCTGCCGATGAGCGCGCAGCTGGAGACGATCATCCAGACCATGTCGGTCAAGGCGGAATAAGCCCTCGACCGACCGGCCACTGCTACCGGGCCGGCCACTCCCATCGCGGAATCTCGCTCATGTCGAGGTTCGCGATGCGCGTCTCGCCGAAACGCTTCTCCAGCACCACCGGCTGCATGCCGTCGCTGTCGTCCAGCGCGGAAATGAGCCGCGCCGCGTGCGACACCACGATCACCTGCGACTGCCGCGCGGCCTGCGCGATGAGGCGGCCCAGCGCCGGCAGCAGGTCGGGGTGCAGGCTGGTTTCGGGTTCATTGAGCACCAGCAGCGCGGGCGGCCGCGGCGTGAGCAGCGCCGCGATCCACAACAGGTAGCGCAACGTGCCGTCCGAGAGCTCGGCGGCTGTCAGGGGCCTCAGCAGGCCGTGCTGGTGCATCAGCGTCTCGAAGCGGTCGCCGGTCACGCGGATCTCGATGCCGGCGCCCGGGAAGGCGTCGTCCACGGCGCGGTCGAGCGCCTCGTTGTCGCCGATCTCGCGGATGGTCTGCAGCGCGGCCGCCAGGTCGGCGCCGTCGTTGGCGAGCACCGGCGTGTAGGTGCCCAGCTGCGGCTGGCGAGCGGGCGCATCGGCGTCGGAGCGGAAATGGTCGTAGAAGCGCCAGGAGCGCATCTGCTCGCGCAGCGTGAGCATCTCGGGCGCGTCGCGCGGGTCGGCGTGCTCGGTCATCATGCTGGCGAAGGCCGGAATCGGCCGCACGACGGCCTGCCAGCCTTTGCCCTCGCGCAGGCGCAGGGCGGCGCCCTTGCGGTCGACCAGCTGCGTGGAGGGCCGCAGCAGCGGGCCGCACCAGATGGCCTCGTGCTTGATCTGCGGATCGTGCGAGAACGCGGTCGAGGGAATCGGCGGCGGCAGGCCGATGTCGATGGCGTAGCCGAAATCCTCGGCCTCGACGCCGGCAAAGCCCAGTTTCAGCGCCACCGGTTCGCTGCGGCCCGTGCCCTGCACCGGCACGTCGCCGCGCAGCATGGCGGCCGAGAAGCGCTCGGGCCCGGCCCACAGGGTGGATGAAAGCCCACCTTCGCGCACCAGCGAGCGGATCACGCCACCGTTGGCGATGTCGGCCAGCAGGCGCATCGCGCGGTACACGCTCGACTTGCCGCTGCCGTTGGGCCCGGTCACGACCGTGAGCCGGCCCAGCGGCACGGTCAGCTGCCGCAGCGATCGGTAATTGGCGATGGCGAGCGCGGAGAGCACGCGCTGCGCAGCGAGAGCGTCAGGCGGTCAGCTCGTCCGCGCGGGCCTGCGCGGCGGCGAAGTCGAGATCGCCCGAATAGATGGCGCGGCCGCAGATCACGCCCTCGACGCCGTCGGACTCGACCGCGCAGAGCTGGTCGATGTCGGCCATGTTCGACAGGCCGCCCGAGGCGATCACCGGGATGGTCAGCGCCTGCGCGAGCTTGACTGTGGCCTCGATGTTGATGCCCGAGAGCATGCCGTCGCGGCCGATGTCGGTGTAGATGATCGACTCGACGCCGTAGTCCTCGAACTTCTTGCCCAGGTCGGCCACCTCGTGGCCCGTGAGCTTGCTCCAGCCGTCGGTGGCGACCTTGCCGTCCTTGGCGTCCAGGCCCACGATGATGTGGCCGCCGAAGGCGCTGCAGGCGTCCTTCAGGAAGCCGGGGTTCTTGACCGCGGCGGTGCCGATGATCACGTAGCGCAGGCCGTCGTCGATGTAGCGCTCGATGGTGTCGAGGTCGCGGATGCCGCCGCCGAGCTGCACCGGGATGTCGTCGCCCACCTCTTTCAGGATCGCCTTGATCGCCGCGTGGTTCTGCGGCTTGCCGGCGAAGGCGCCGTTCAGGTCGACCAGGTGCAGCCGCCGCGCGCCGGCGTCGACCCACTTGCGGGCCATGGCTGCGGGGTCTTCGCTGAAGATGGTGGACTGATCCATGTCGCCCTGCTTGAGTCGAACGCAGTGGCCGTCTTTGAGATCAATGGCGGGAATGAGGAGCATGGAAGTGACGCGAGTATGCGAAATCCGGGCTGTCGGAGCTTCAGCCCGGCTGGAAAAAACAGGTTCAGGGATTCCAGTGGAGGAAATTGCGATATAGCTGCAGCCCGTGGTCCGCACTCTTCTCCGGGTGGAACTGGGTTGCAAAAATGTTATCGCGTGCGATGGCCGCGGTAAAGCTCGCGCCATATTCCGCTTCACCCACACTGTGTTTGGGGTCGGCCGGGCGGGCATAGAAGCTGTGCACGAAATAGAAGTAGCTGAGGTCGGGAACCCCCGCCCACACCGCGTGCGGCTGGGCCTGCCGCACCTGGTTCCAGCCCATCTGCGGCACCTTGAAGCGGCTGCCGTCGGGCTGCAGGCGGCCGGCCAGGTCGAACTTGACCACCTCGCCCGGAATGAGGCCCAGGCCGTCGGTCGGGCCCTCGTCGCTGCGCGACAGCATCATCTGCATGCCCACGCACACGCCGAAGAGCGGCTTGCTCGCCGCCGCCTCGAGCACCGATTCCTGCAGGCCGGAGTCGCGCAGTTCGCGCATGCAGTCGGGCATTGCGCCCTGCCCCGGCAGAACCACGCGGGTGGCCTTGCGGACCACGTCGGGATCGGAGGTGACGAACACCTCCACGCCGACCTGGTCGGCCGCATGGCGCACGGCCTGCGACACGGAATGCAGGTTGCCCATGCCGTAGTCGACGACCGCGACGGTGTTTGCTGCTACAGATTTCATAGCTTGACGATCGCCGGCCTCAGAGCGAGCCCTTGGTCGACGGGATCACCCCCGCCGAGCGGGGATCGAGCTCCAGCGCGCCGCGCATGGCGCGCGCGAAGGCCTTGAAGACGGTCTCGCACTGGTGGTGCGCATTGACGCCCTTGAGGTTGTCGATGTGCAGCGTGACGAAGGCGTGGTTCACGAAGCCCTGGAAGAACTCGTAGGTGAGCTGGCTGTCGAAGGTGCCGATCATCCCGCTGGTGAAGGGCACGTGCATCACCAGGCCCGGACGGCCCGAGAAGTCGATCACGACGCGGCTCAGGGCCTCGTCGAGCGGCACATAGGCATGGCCGTAGCGGCGAATGCCCTTCTTGTCGCCCACGGCCTTGGCCACGGCCTGGCCCAGCGTGATGCCGACGTCTTCCACCGTGTGGTGGCCGTCGATGTGCAGGTCGCCCTGGCAGTCGATGTCGAGGTCGATCAGCCCGTGGCGGGCGATCTGGTCGAGCATGTGGTCGAAGAAGCCGATGCCGGTGGAGAGCTTGGCTTTTCCGGTGCCGTCGAGGTTGACGCTGACGGTGATCTTCGTCTCGGCGGTGTTGCGGGTGACCGTCGCGATGCGATCGGTGCTGCCCGTGGTGGTGGGGGTGGTCATAGTGAGGCTTCGAGTGCCGCGAGCATCCGCGCATTCTCGTCGGCCGTTCCGACGGTGAGGCGCAGGCAGTTTGCGAGCAGTTCGTGCATTTTAGAAACGTTCTTCACCAGAACCCCGTGCACCTTCATGCCCTCGAAGGTCTTGGCGGCATCGGGCACGCGCAGCAGGATCATGTTGGCGTCGCTCGGCCAGGTCTTCACGCCGGGCAGGCGGCCGAGCCCCATCATCAGGCGCTCGCGCTCCTCGCGGATCTGCCGGGCCTGAGCCTCGAACACGTCGGCGTGCTCCAGCGCGAACAGCGCGCACTCGCAGTTAAGCACGCTCACGTTGTAGGGCGGGCGCACCTTGTCGATCTCGGCGACCAGTGCGGCCGGGCCCATCAGGTAGCCCAGGCGGATGCCGGCCAGGCCGAACTTGCTGAGCGTGCGCATCAGCAGCACGTGGCCGTGCTTCGCGAGCCGGTCGATGTAGCTGCGGGCGGCGAAGGGCTGGTAGGCCTCGTCGATCACCACCAGGCCGCCCTGCACGCCCTGGGCCTCGACGATGCGTTCGATGACCGCGTCGTCCCACAGGTTGGCGGTCGGGTTGTTCGGGTAGGCGAGGTAGACGACGGCGGGCTTCTCCCGCGCGATGGCGGCCAGCATGGCGGCCTCGTCGAGCTCGAAATCGGCCGTGAGCGGCACGCCGACGAACTTCAGGCCCTGCAGCTTCGCGCTCATGGCGTACATGACGAAGCCGGGCACGGGTGCCAGCACCGTGGCGCCGGGCAGGTCGCAGGCGATGGCCAGCAGCGAGATCAGCTCGTCCGAGCCGTTGCCCAGCACCAGCTCGAAGCCCTCGGGCATCCGCGCATGCGCGGCCAGCGCGCGCCGCAGGTCGGCGCCGCGCTCGCCCGGGTAGCGGTTGAGCGCCAGCGCGCCGAGACGCGCGCCGAGCTCGGCCTGCAGCGCGGGCGGCAGGCCGTAGGGGTTCTCCATCGCGTCGAGCTTGACGAAGCCGCGCGCGTCCTGCACCGCGTAGCCATGCATGGATCGCACATCGTCGCGGATGCGTTCGAGCGAAGGGCGGGCGGATTCGGGGGCAGGTGCGGTCATCGGGTGCAGCGGTAGCTGTTGCGGAGGGCGCCGATCATGACCAGTTGCACGGGCATGTCGGCTTCGTAACTGTCGGAATTGCGGCTCAGCTCGGTCTGGTAGAGCGAGCGCGCCATGGAGGGCTCGAGGCGGCGGCCCTCGACGCAGAACACGGGCTTCTGCCCGTTGCGCTGCGAGGCTTCCACGCCTTCGCGCAGGCCTTCGAGCACGCCGACGAGGTAGTAGCTGGCGTAGGCCTTGCCGTCCTTCTCGCCGGCCTCGAGCGTGCGCAGCTCGCGGATGCTCATGGCCCGCGCGCCGCCGGCGGCCGCCGCCAGCACGAGCAGCAGGAAGACGGCACGCTTCATGGGCATCACTTGCGGTAGCGCGGCGGCGGCGCGTAGGCGCCGTCGGCGGGGAATGCGCTGGGCTGCTGCGGCGCGGCGTCGCGGCGCGGGCGGCGGGGCACGTCGCGCTGCTCGAGCTCGAACAGCGCGGCGCCGATCACGCCGATGTTGCGCACGTCGCCGGCCTCGGTGTTCGCCGCGTAGGCGCGGCCGGGCGCGGAAAAGCGGAAGGCGGCCACCTCGTTCTGGCTCTTGCGGAAGCCTTCGATGGTCAGCGACTGCAGCGGCTGCAGCACGTAGCCGCCGTTGCGCAGGCTGCCGGGCTTGCCGCTGAGCACGTCGAGGCCGTCGACCGTGGCGATCACCTCGTAGCTGCGCTCGCTGAGGTTGCGAAAGCGCAGCGTGTAGCGCGAGCCCTCGACACCTGCGAGGCGGAACATGTCGTCGCCGCCGCTGCCACGGCGGGCGCGCTGCAGCGGCAGCGGGCGGCCGTCCTCGTCGAGCACCGACCACTCGACATCGCCGTCGGCCAGCAGCAGGTTCAGGCGTCTTTCGGCGTTGGCGCCCACCGCGCGGCGCACGGCGGAGGCTTCGTTGTAGCCCAGCGAGGCCAGGTCGTCCGGCCGGTCGGAAAGGCGCTTGGTGACGACCGTGCGGGTCTTCGATTCGATGCCCTCGCCCCACTGCGTGCCGAGCTGCGGCGCCGGAGCTGCGGGCGCGGCGCTGGGCGTGGCAGTGGCGGCCACCGATTCGCGCGGCGCCTGCGGCATCTGGCTACAGGCCGCCAGCAGCGCGGCGCCCGCGACGGCCGTGGCGGCGAATCTGAACAGGCGCGAACCGAAGAAACGCAAACCGAAAAGACGATCGATCATCAGGCGTGCTCCTCCCGCATGCGGGTTGTTATTGGAATTCAGATCTTACGCAGCCGCATGCGGGCGGCCTCGGCGTGCGCCTGCAGGCCCTCGCCCTCGGCCAGCGTCACGGCGACCGGACCCAGCACCTGCGCGCCGGCCTCGCTGACCTCGATCAGGCTGGAGCGCTTCTGGAAGTCGTACACGCCCAGCGGGCTCGAAAAGCGCGCCGTGCCGCTGGTGGGCAGCACGTGGTTCGGCCCGGCGCAGTAGTCGCCCAGGCTCTCGCTGGTGAAGGCGCCGAGGAAGATCGCGCCGGCGTGGCGCAGCAGCGGCTCCCAGCGGTTCGGCTCGCTGCTACTTACTTCCAGGTGCTCGGGAGCGATGCGGTTGCTGATCTCGCAGGCCTCTTCCATGCTCTTCGTGTGGATCAGCGCGCCGCGTCCGTTGAGCGAGGCGGCGATGATTTCCGCGCGCGGCATGGCGGGCAGCAGGCGGTCGATCTCGGCCTGCACGCGGTCGATGTAGGCCGCGTCGGGGCACAGCAGGATGCTCTGGGCCAGCTCGTCGTGCTCGGCCTGGCTGAACAGGTCCATCGCCACCCACTCGGGCGGCGTGGTGCCGTCGGCCAGCACCAGGATCTCGCTGGGGCCCGCGATCATGTCGATGCCCACGGTGCCGAACACGCGGCGCTTGGCGGCCGCGACGTAGGCGTTGCCCGGGCCGGTGATCTTGTCGACGGCGGGAACGGTGGCGGTGCCGTAGGCCAGCGCGGCCACGGCCTGGGCGCCGCCGATGGTGAAGCCGCGCGTCACGCCGGCCACGTAGGCCGCTGCCAGCACCAGCTGGTTCTTCTCGCCCTTCGGCGTCGGCACGACCATGATGATCTCGCCCACGCCGGCAACGTGCGCCGGAATGGCGTTCATCAGCACGCTCGACGGATAGGCGGCCTTACCGCCCGGCACGTAGATGCCGACGCGGTCGAGCGGCGTGACCTTCTGGCCGAGCAGCGTGCCGTCGGTGTCGCGGTAGCTCCAGCTCTCGCCGCTGGCCTTCTTCTGGGCCTCGTGATAGCTGCGCACGCGGCGCGCGGCAGCTTCGAGCGCGTCGCGCTGCGCGGCGGGCAGAGCCTCGAAAGCGGCCTTCAGCTCAGCTTGCGTCAACTCCAGCTCGGGCAGCGTCTTCGCGTCGAGCTTGTCGAAACGGTTCGTGTACTCGAGCACCGCCTCGTCGCCTCGCTTCTGCACGTCGGCGAGGATGTCAGCCACGACTTTCTCGATGGCCGCGTCGGCGTCCGCGGACCAATGCAGCCGCGCCTTGAATTCAGCGTCGAAGCTGGCTGAAGTCGTGGACAGGCGGAGGGGGGCTGCTTTCAGGGTCATGGGACTGGACGGAAGGGTTCAGGCGGAAGGAATGGCGGATGCGAACGCGTCGATGATGTGGCGGATCGGCTCGCGCTTGAGCTTGAGCGCGGCCTGGTTCACCACCAGGCGGGCGCTGATGTCCATGATGCGCTCCACCTCGACGAGGTGGTTGGCCTTGAGCGTGTTGCCGGTGGAGACCAGGTCGACGATGGCGTCGGCCAGGCCGGTGAGCGGCGCCAGCTCCATGCTGCCGTAGAGCTTGATCAGGTCGACGTGCACGCCCTTGCTGGCGAAGAAGTCGCGCGCGAGGCCCACGTACTTGGTGGCCACGCGCAGGCGCGAGCCCTGCTTCACGGCCGAGGCGTAGTCGTAGTCGGCGCGCACGGCGACGCTCAGGCGGCAGGCGGCGATGCGCAGGTCCAGCGGCTGGTAGAGGCCCTGGTTGCCGTGCTCCAGCAGCACGTCGAGGCCGGTCACGCCGAGGTCGGCGCCGCCGTACTGCACGTAGGTGGGCACGTCGGAGGCGCGCACCAGCACCACGCGCACGTCGGGGCGGGTGGTGCCGAGGATGAGCTTGCGCGACTTCTCGGGGTCTTCGGTGACCTCGATGCCGGCGGCGGCCAGCAGGGGCATCGTCTCTTCGAAGATGCGGCCTTTGGACAGAGCAAGCGTGATCACGATTGCGACTCCTGTGATGCAAGGGTAATCATGCGGCGGCCGCTCCCGTCAGTCGTTCGATGTCGGCGCCCAGGCCGCGCAGCTTGGCTTCCATGCGGTCGTAGCCCCGATCGAGGTGGTAGATGCGGTCGACCAGCGTCTCGCCCTCGGCCACGAGGCCGGCGATGACGAGGCTGGCCGACGCGCGCAGGTCGGTGGCCATCACGGTGGCGCCAGAGAGCTGCTGCACGCCCTCGACCATCGCCACCTTGCCTTCGACATGGATGTGGGCGCCCAGGCGCACCATCTCGTTCACGTGCATGAAGCGGTTCTCGAAGATGGTCTCGGTGACCATCGAGGCGCCGCGCGCGATCACGTTCAGGGCCATGAACTGGGCCTGCATGTCGGTCGGGAAGCCCGGGTACTCGGTGGTGCTGAAGCTCTGCGCCTTCAGGTGCTCGTAGGCCGGGCCCTTGGAGGCGATGCGCACGCCGTCCTTCTCGGGGGTGACCTTGCAACCGGCGTCGCGCAGCTTGTCGATCACCGCGTCGAGGTGATCGCCGCGCGCATTGCGCAGGAAGGCCTCGCCGCCGGTGGCCGCCACGGCGCACATGAAGGTGCCGGCCTCGATGCGGTCTGCCACCACGGCGTGCTCGCAACCGTGCAGCTTCTCGACGCCCTGGATGCGGATGTGGCTGGTGCCGTGGCCTTCGATCTTCGCGCCCATGCGGATCAGCATTTCGGCCAGGTCGACGATCTCCGGCTCCTGCGCGGCGTTCTCGAGCAGCGTCTCGCCCTCGGCCAGCGCGGCGGCCATGAGGAAGTTCTCGGTGCCGGTGACGGTGACCATGTCGGTCAGGATGCGCGCGCCCTTCAGCCGCGTGCGACCGGCCGGCAGGCGCGCGACCATGTAGCCGTGGTCGACCACGATCTCGGCGCCCATGGCCTGCAGGCCCTTGATGTGCTGGTCGACCGGCCGCGAGCCAATGGCGCAGCCGCCCGGCAGCGACACCTTGGCATGGCCGAAGCGCGCCAGCAGCGGGCCCAGGGCCAGCACGGAGGCGCGCATGGTCTTGACCAGCTCGTAGGGCGCTTCCGGCCTGGTGAGTTCGGCCGCGTTGAGCTGCACGGTGCCGTTGTCGTCGCGCTCGGCCGAAACGCCCATGTTGCGCACCAGCTTGAGCATGGTCGACACGTCCTGCAGGCGCGGCACGTTGTGCAGCGTCACGGGCTGGTCGGTCAGCAGGGCCGCGCACAGTTCGGGCAGCGCTGCGTTCTTGGCGCCGGAAATGAGTACTTCGCCGCGGAGCTCTCGCCCGCCGCGAATCAGAAGTTTGTCCATCGAAGTTCCAGCGAAATCAGGGGGCCACGAGGGGCCGGGGAGTTATTTTTCCACCGCCGCCCATTCGGCCGGCGTGTATGTCTTCATCGAAAGCGCATGCACCTCGTCGGTATGCATTTTCGCACCCAGGGTGGCGTAGACCCGCTGGTGGCGCTGGATCGAGCGCTTGCCCTCGAACTCGGCCGAGACGATGGTCGCGTACCAATGTCGGCCATCGCCCTCCAGCGAGATGTGCTCGCACGGCAGGTGGGCGGTGATGATGGCTTGGAGCTGGTCAGCGGTCATGGGATGAGCATTTATTGGAAAACACCGCGGAACCGGCTTTGCCGGGCCGCAGGTGTTGCCCCCGGAAGGGGGTTGGCGAAGCGACACGAAGTGCGCGAAGACTGGGGGAGAGCCATGTTCTAGCCCCGGATTTTGTAGCCTGTGCGCAGGAGATGGACGGCGATGGCGCTCACCACCAGCCACGCGGTGCCGACGATGCCCAGGCTGAGCCAGGGCGAGGCGTCGCTCACGCCGAAGAAGCCGTAACGGAAGCCGTCGATCATGTAGAAGAACGGGTTCAGGTGGCTGACCTTCTGCCAGAACGGCGGCAGCGAGCCGATCGAATAGAAAACGCCCGACAGGAAGGTCATGGGCATGATCAGGAAGTTCTGGAACACCGCCATCTGGTCGAACTTCTCGGCCCAGAGACCGGCGATGAGGCCCAGCGTGCCCAGCATGGCCGAGCCCAGCAGCGCGAACACCAGGATCCACCCCGGTGCCTCGAAGCCCGGCACCGCGAAGAAGATAGTGACCGCGAACACGCCCACGCCCACGGCCAGCCCGCGGATGATCGACGAGCCCACGTAGGCGAAGAACCAGCCCCAGTGCGACAGCGGCGTGAGCAGCACGAAGACCAGGTTGCCCATGATCTTGCTCTGGATGATCGACGACGAGCTGTTGGCGAAGGCGTTCTGCAGCACGCTCATCATCACCAGGCCGGGAATGAGGAAGGCGGTGTAGCCGACCGTGCCGTAGACCTTCACGTGGTCTTCGAGCACGTGGCCGAACACCATCAGGTACAGCAGCGCGGTGAGCACCGGCGCGCCCACAGTCTGGAAGCCGACCTTCCAGAAGCGCAGCGTTTCCTTGTAGAGCAGCGCGCGCCAGCCCGTGACGGCCATCATCGCGCCACCTCCAGCGGGGTCTGCTCGCCGGCCATCAGGTCGATGAACACGTCTTCCAGGTCGGCCTTGCGCATTTCCACGTCTTCCACCGCGACGCCGGCTTCGCGGATCGCGGCCAGCAGTTGTTCGACTTCATGCGCGTTCTGCGCGGGCAGCTGCACGATGCGCCCGGTGATGCGCGCATGCTGGGCGATGGCCCAGGGCAGCATGGCATCGGTCTTGAAGCGCAGCACGTTGCTCGCGGCCGACTTCAGCAGTTCGCTGGTGCGGTCGAGTGCGATCACCTTGCCCAGCTTGAGCATAGCGATGCGGCTGCACAGCGCCTCGGCTTCTTCGAGGTAATGGGTGGTGAGCAGCACGGTACTGCCCTGCTTGTTGAGCCTGGCGACGAACTGCCACAGCGTCTGGCGCAGTTCGACGTCGACACCGGCGGTGGGTTCGTCGAGCACGATCACCGGCGGCTTGTGCACCAGCGCCTGCGCCACCAGCACGCGGCGCTTCATGCCGCCGGAGAGCTGACGCATGTTGGCCGTGGCCTTGTCGGCGAGACCCAGGCTCTGCAGCAGCTCGTCGATCCAGGCTTCGTTGTTGGTGATGCCGAAGTAGCCCGACTGGATGCGCAGCGACTCGCGCACGTTGAAGAAGGGGTCGAACACCAGCTCCTGCGGCACGATGCCGAGCTGGCGGCGCGCCTGCGCGTAGTCGCGCTGCACGTCGAAGCCATGGACGCTGATGGCGCCCGCCGTGGGCCGGGAAAGGCCCGCGAGCATGCTGATCAGGGTGGTCTTGCCCGCGCCGTTCGGGCCGAGCAGGCCGAAGAACTCGCCCTCTTCGATCTGGAAGCTGACCTCGTCGACCGCCTTCAGCCCCGGCTTGCCCTGGGCTTTCTGCTGTCTGGAGGGGGGATAGGTCTTGGAGACCGACTGGAATGAGATCGCGGGCATGGGAGCCCGCGATTTTAAGGTGCCGTTACTTTTTCAGGGCGCGGCGGGCAAAAGGCCCGCAATGCCGTACAGCGCAGCCAACTCGCGCAGCCGGGGCGACAGGCCCTTGACGGAGAACCCCCGGCCCAGCGCGCTCGATTCACGCCGGCATTCCAGCAGCACGGCCAGTGCCGAGGAATCGAACTGGGTCAGCGCCGTCGCGTCGACCACGGTGGACGACGAGTCGGCCTGGCCCTTCAACCCCTGCTGCAGCATGCGCATGCAGGCGGGAGCCTCGTCATGGGTGAGTCGGGCGGGCAGGACCAGCATCGCGCGCAGCTCCCGCTCAGCTCTTGCCGTTGCCCTTGTTGCGCGCGGCCAGCGCGGCGATCAGTCCGTCGATGCCGCTCTTGTTGATTTCCTGCGCGAACTGGGTGCGGTAGGTATCGACCAGCCAGACGCCCAGCACGTTGAGGTTGTAGACCTTCCAGCCGGCGCCCTGGCCGGGGGTCTTCTCGAGGCGGTAGTCGAGCTGGACCGGGTCGCCGCGGCCCTTGACCTCGGTGCGCACCAGCACGTCCTTGTCGTCGGGCGAGCCGCGGAACGGACGGATGGTCACGGTCTGGTCGGTCACCTGGTCGAGCGCGCCGGCGTAGGTGCGAACCAGCAGGGCCTTGAACTCGTCCTGCAGGCGCTTCTGCTGCTCGGGGGTGGCAGTACGCCAGGCCGGGCCGACGGCCGAGGCGGTCATGCGCTGGAAGTTGACGTTCGGCATGATCTTGCTGTCGACCAGCACCATGATCTTGTTGACGTCGCCCGACTTGATGGACGAGTCGGCCTTGATCGTCTCGAGCACGTCGGTCGACAGGCGCTTGACCAGTGCGTCGGGCGCTTCATCGGCGGCACGGGCGGGCTGGACGAAAGCGACGGCGGCACCGAACAGCAGGGCGCCAGCCAGCACCAGGCGGCCGAGATCGCGACGTTGCAGGGTCTTGTTGTTCATGGAGATTCCCTCATTCAAGTTTGAAAATCCGCAGGCACCCGGAAAAACCGGCTGCTGAGACAGGAACGGATTCGAGCCCACCAGGGTGGACCGGGTTCCTGTCCGGGAGGTGAAGCCTTGCAACCGGATGCAAGCAGCCCCCCTCCACCGCGTCACTTTGTTTATTTGTCGGCGCCCTTGTCCATGCCGCCGCCGTCGTCCGGCGGGTTGCCGTCGTAGACCTGGCTGCGACGGCGCTGCAGGAACGCATCGCGCGTGAACGAATACTTGTCGAGCGCCGCGTCGCCGAGCAGACGGCTCGCGCGCAGGTACTGCGAGCGCGTGTCGACGACGCGCAGCACCGTCAGCGAATTGCGCCAGGGAATGTCCTCCACATGGCCCAGCGGGTCGCCCCACATGTCGAGCGGCTTGGCGGCTGTGTCGCGCAGCGTGGAGGAACCCAGCAGCGGCAGCACCACGTAAGGGCCGGCGCCCACGCCCCAGCGGCCCAGGGTCTGGCCGAAGTCTTCCTCGTGGCGCGGAATGCCCGCCTCGGTCGCCACGTCCAGCACGCCGCCGAGACCGAAGAAGGTGTTGACGTTCAGGCGCATGAAGGTCTCGGCACTGTTCTGCAGCTTCAGCTGGGCCACGTTGTTGGCCAGGTTCCAGACGTCGCCGATGTTGCCGAAGAAGTTGTTCACGCCTGTGCGCACCATCGAGGGCAGCACGTTCTGGTAGGCCGTGGCCGCGGGCACCAGCACGGCGTCGTCGACGGCGTCGTTGAAGCGCGAGACGCCCCGGTTGAACGGCTCGAAGGGATCGGCGGGGTTGGCATTGGGGCCGGTCGCGCAACCGGCGGCCAAGGCGAGTACTGCGCCGGCGCCAATCCAGCGGGCCCGGCTTGCTACGTTATTCATAGCAAAAAACAAAGAAGATCGTGTTTTCATTTCTTATTGGCTGTTCCAGACGTCGAATTTCCCTCCGCCGCCTTGCTGTACAGGAACTGGCTGATCAGGTTCTCCAGCACCACGGCCGACTGGGTCGCGGTGATGGTGTCGCCGGCTTGCAAGTTCTTGTCCTCGGCGCCCGCCTCGATCCCGATGTACTGCTCGCCGAGCAGGCCACTGGTCAGGATCTTGAGCGAGCTGTCCTTGGGAAAACTGTAGCGGTTTTGCAAAGCCAGCGTGACGTCTGCCTGAAAGGTCTTGTCGTTGAAGGAGATGGATTCCACACGGCCGACCACCACGCCCGCGCTCTTCACCGCGGTCTGCGGCTTCAGGCCGCCGATGTTGTCGAAGCGCGCCGTGACCGAATAGGTCTTCTGGAAGTTCAGGCTCAGCAGGTTGGCCGACTGCAGCGCGAGAAACAGCAGCGCAGCAGCGCCGATCAGGACGAACAGGCCGACCCAGATGTCGTTGTTGGAACGTTGCATGGTTTGACTCTCTGTCTATCTAGAACGAAGGAGGCCGGGCCTCTTCAGATGCTGAACATCATGGCGGTGAGCAGGAAGTCCAGCCCCAGCACGGCCAGCGACGCGGACACCACGGTCCGCGTGGTCGCGCGCGACACACCCTCGGGCGTGGGCTGGGCCTCGTAGCCCTGCAGCAGTGCGATGAAGGTCACGGTGAAGCCGAAGACGATGCTCTTGATGACGCCGTTGCCGACGTCGCGCCACACGTCGACGCCGCCCTGCATCTGCCCCCAGAACGCGCCGGGGTCCACGCCCAGCATCATCACGCCCACCACGTAGCCGCCCAGGATGCCGACCGCGCTGAACACCGCCGCCAGCAGCGGCATCGTGATGACGCCGGCCCAGAAGCGCGGCGCGAGCACGCGCTGCACCGGGTCGATCGCCATCATCTCCATGGCGCTCAGTTGCTCGTCGGCCTTCATGAGGCCGATCTCGGCCGTCAGCGAGGTGCCGGCGCGCCCGGTGAAAAGCAATGCCGCCACCACCGGACCGAGCTCGCGCACGAGGCTCAGCGCGACCAGCAGGCCCAGCGCCTCGGAAGATCCGTAGCGCTGCAGCGCGTAGTACATCTGCAGCCCGAGCACGAAGCCCACGAACAGGCCCGACACGCCGATGATCGCGAGCGAGTAGTTGCCCAGGAAATGGATCTGGTCGCGCACCAGCCCGAAGCGGCGCATGATCCGCGCGCCCGGGCCGACGAGCCGCATGAAGAGCTTCGCGCCATAGCCCAGGTTGGCCAGGTGGCGGCGCGTGGCAAAGCCGGCGTCGGATGGCTTCCACCAGGTCATGAGCGCCCTCCTTCGACGTTGCCGAAGTCGTCCTCGATGCTGACGCCCGGGTAATGGAAATGCACCGGCCCGTCGGGCAGCGCATTGACGAACTGATGAACCAGCGGATCGGCGCTCTCGCGCACCTCGGCGGGCGTGCCCTGCGCGGCGATGCCGCCGTTGGCCAGGATGATCACGTGATCGGCGATGCGGAAGGTTTCCTCGAGATCGTGCGACACGATGATGCTGGTGAGCCCCAGCGCGTCGTTCAGCTGGCGAATCAGCCGCGCGGCGGTGCCCAGCGAGATCGGGTCGAGTCCGGCGAAGGGCTCGTCGTACATCACGAGATCGGGGTCGAGCGCAATGGCACGCGCCAGCGCCACGCGCCGCGCCATGCCGCCCGACACCTCGCTGGGCATCAGGTCGCGCGCGCCGCGCAGGCCGACGGCATCGAGCTTCATGAGCACCACGTCGCGCACCAGCGCCTCGGGGAGCTGCGTGTGCTCGCGCAGCGGGAACGCGACGTTGTCGAACACGCTCATGTCGGTGAACAGCGCACCGAACTGGAACAGCATGCCCATGCGCCGACGCGCCGCGTAGAGGGCGCTCACATCCATCTTGCCGACATCGCTGCCGTCGAAGAGCACCTCGCCGCGCTGCGCCTTCTGCTGTCCGCCGATCAGGCGCAACACCGTTGTCTTGCCGCCGCCGGAGGCTCCCATCAGCGCCGTCACCTTGCCGCGCGGCACGACGAACGAAACGCCATCGAGGATGGCGCGTGCGCCATAGCCGAATCTGACGTCGCGAAACTCTACGAAGGGATGTGGCAGTGGTGTGGCTGGGTCCATCTCAATAAAAATGCCGGGGCGCTCTTTCAAGCATCCCGGCATGCGGTTTGACGCGGATGATAACGGGGCCGTGGGCGGCCACGCCGAATTGAAACAAAATTCAGCGCGGCGGCCGTCAGACCCTCGTCAGGAACTCGCTACCAACGCGATCCGCGGGGATCAGCGAGGCAGGTCGCTGAAGCCCATCAGGAATTCGTCCACCGAGCGCGCGGCCTGGCGGCCTTCGCGAATCGCCCACACCACCAGCGACTGTCCGCGGCGGATATCGCCCGCGGCAAAGACCTTCGGAACGTTGGTGGCATAGCCGCCGATGAAGTCGACCGTTGCTTTCGCATTGCCGCGCGCGTCCTTCTCCACGCCGAAGGCGTCGAGCACGTTGGCCACGGGGCTCACGAAGCCCATGGCGAGCAGCACGAGGTCGGCCTTGAGCACCTGCTCGCTGCCGGCCACTTCCTGCATCTTGCCGTCCTTCCATTCGACGCGAACCGTCTTCAGGCCGGTGACCTTGCCTTTCTCGCCGATGAACTCCTTGGTCGAGATCGCGAACTCGCGCTCGCAGCCTTCCTCATGGCTGGAGCTGGTGCGCAGCTTGATCGGCCAGTACGGCCAAGTCAGCGGGCGGTTCTCTTCCTCGGGCGGCTGCGGCATCAGTTCGAACTGCGTGACGCTGACGGCGCCGTGGCGGTTGCTCGTGCCCACGCAGTCGGAGCCGGTGTCGCCACCGCCGATGACGATCACGTGCTTGCCGTCGGCGCGCAGCTGGCCCTTGACCTTGTCGCCCGCGTTGACGCGGTTCTGCTGCGGCAGGAACTCCATCGCGAAGTGGATGCCGTCGAGATCGCGGCCGGGCACCGGCAGGTCGCGCGACTGCTCGGCGCCGCCGGTCAGCAGCACAGCGTCGAACTCTTTCTGCAGCTGCTCGGGCGTGACGGTTTCCTTGGCCAGGTTCGTGACCTTGGAGCCCTTGCCCAGCGGGTCTTTCGTAGCGCCGACGATCACGCCGGAGCGGAACACCACGCCTTCGGCCTTCATCTGCTCGACGCGGCGATCGATGTGCGACTTCTCCATCTTGAAGTCGGGAATGCCGTAGCGCAGCAGGCCGCCGACGCGGTCGTTCTTCTCGAACAGCGTCACGTCGTGGCCGGCGCGCGCGAGCTGCTGCGCGGCCGCCATGCCGGCCGGGCCCGAGCCCACCACCGCGACCTTCTTGCCGGTCTTGTGCTTGGCGACGCGCGGCGCCACCCAGCCTTCGTCCCAGGCGCGGTCGATGATCGCGTGCTCCAGCGACTTGATGCCGACCGCGTCGTCGTTCACGTTGAGCACGCAAGCCGCCTCGCAGGGCGCGGGGCAGATGCGGCCCGTGAACTCGGGGAAGTTGTTGGTCGAGTCCAGCACCGCGAAGGCGTTCTGCCAATCGTTGCGGTACACGAGGTCGTTGAAGTCCGGAATGATGTTGTTGACCGGGCAGCCGCTGTTGCAGAACGGCGTGCCGCAATCCATGCAGCGCGCGCCCTGCACCTTGGCCTGTTCGGTGTCCAGGCCGACGACGAATTCCTTGTAGTGCTTGAGGCGCTCGTCGACGGGCTTGTAGCCCTCTTCGATACGCTCATGCTCCATGAAGCCGGTGATCTTTCCCATCGTGATTCCTTTACACCCCCGTTGCTTGCTCACTGCGTGTAGCCGCCTCCCCCCTCAAGGGGGCAACACCAGCGGCCCGGCAAAGCCGGTTCCGCGGTGTTCCCCGAAGGGGCTGTGACAGTTTCACGCGCTGCATGCCTTACAGAGGTTCATTCTGTTTTGGTTGATCTTCAAGCCGCGGCGGGGACCGTCTGCGGTGCGGGGGCGGCAAGCGCGTGCGGCTCCAGGCCGATGTGCGCGTTGTTGCCGCTGCTCGTGAGCTCGACCTTGCGGTCGTGCAGCTCGGCCAGCGCGCGCTTGTATTCGTTCGGGAACACCTTCACGAACTTGGTGCGCGACACGGACCAGTTGTCGAGCAGTTCGCGCGCACGCTTGCTGCCGGTCCAGCGGTGGTGCTCCTCGAGCAGCTTCTTCAGCTGGGCCTCGTCGGTCTCGCCGCCGTGCCAGATCTTGCGGTGCACGCTGGCGGTCTGCTCGGCCGAGGTCAGCACCTTGTCGAGCGAGACCATCGAGAGGTTGCAGCGCGAAGCGAACTGGCCGTCCTCGTCGTAGACGAAGGCGACGCCGCCGCTCATGCCGGCCGCGAAGTTGCGGCCGGTCTTGCCGAGCACGGCCACCGTGCCGCCGGTCATGTATTCGCAGCCGTGGTCGCCGGTGCCTTCGATGACCGCCGTGGCGCCCGACAGGCGCACCGCGAAGCGCTCGCCGGCCACGCCGCACAGGTAGGCCTCGCCGGTGGTCGCGCCGTACAGCGCGGTGTTGCCGACGATGGTGTTGCGTGCCGCTTCACCGCGGAAGTCGAGGCTGGGACGCACCACCACGCGGCCGCCCGAGAGGCCCTTGCCGGTGTAGTCGTTGGCGTCGCCGATCAGGTACAGCGTGATGCCGCGCGCCAGGAAGGCGCCGAACGACTGGCCGCCCGTGCCTTCGAGCTGGATGCGGATCGAGTCGTCGGGCAGGCCCTGCGGATGCACCTTGGTCAGCGCGCCCGAGAGCATCGCGCCCACCGAGCGGTTGACGTTGCGCGCCACCTCGATGAACTGCACCTTCTCGCCCTTGTCGATGGCGGGACGCGACTTCTCGATGAGCTTGACGTCGAGCGCCTTGTCGAGGCCGTGGTCCTGGTTCTCGACATGGAAGCGCGGCACTTCGGCCGGCACGTTCGGCAGCGCGAACAGGCGGCTGAAGTCCAGGCCCGCGGCCTTCCAGTGCTCGATGCCCTTGCGCATGTCGAGCAGGTCGGCACGGCCGATCAGGTCGTCGAACTTGCGGATGCCGAGCTGGGCCATGATCTGGCGCACTTCTTCCGCAACGAAGAAGAAGTAGTTGACGACGTGCTCGGGCTTGCCCGAGAACTTCTTGCGCAGCACCGGGTCTTGCGTGGCCACGCCCACCGGGCAGGTGTTCAGGTGGCACTTGCGCATCATGATGCAGCCCTCGACCACCAGCGGCGCGGTGGCGAAGCCGAACTCGTCGGCACCCAGCAGCGCGCCGATGGCGACGTCGCGGCCGGTCTTCATCTGGCCGTCGGCCTGCACGCGGATGCGGCTGCGCAGGCGGTTGAGCACCAGCGTCTGCTGCGTCTCGGCCAGGCCGATTTCCCACGGGCTGCCCGCGTGCTTGATCGACGACCAGGGCGAGGCGCCCGTGCCGCCGTCATGGCCGGCGATCACGACGTGGTCGCTCTTGCACTTGGCAACGCCGGCCGCGATGGTGCCCACGCCGATCTCGCTCACCAGCTTCACGCTGATGCTGGCGTGCGGCGCGGTGTTCTTCAGGTCGTGGATCAGCTGCGCCAGGTCTTCGATCGAGTAGATGTCGTGGTGCGGCGGCGGCGAAATGAGGCCCACGCCCGGCACGGCATAGCGCTGCTTGCCGATGTACTGCGTGACCTTGCCGCCCGGCAGCTGGCCGCCCTCGCCCGGCTTGGCGCCCTGGGCCATCTTGATCTGGATCTGGTCGGCCGAGTGCAGGTACTCGGCAGTGACGCCGAAGCGGCCCGACGCGACCTGCTTGATGCGCGAGCGCAGCGAGTCGCCGTCCTTCAGCGGCAGGTCGACCTCGACGTTCTCGGCACCGACGATGCTGCGCAGCGTGTCGCCCTGCTTGATCGGGATGCCCTTGAGCTCGTTGCGGTAGCGCGCGGGGTCTTCGCCGCCTTCGCCGGTGTTGCTCTTGCCGCCGATGCGGTTCATGGCCACGGCCAGCACCGAGTGCGCCTCGGTGCTGATGGAGCCCAGCGACATCGCGCCGGTGGCGAAGCGCTTGACGATTTCCGCCGCCGCCTCGACCTCGTCGACCGGAATGGCCTTGGCCGGGTCGATCTTGAATTCGAACAGGCCGCGCAGCGTGAGGTGGCGACGGTTCTGGTCGTTGATGAGCTGCGCGTATTCCTTGTACGTGTTCCAGTTGTTGGAGCGCGTGCTGTGCTGCAGCTTGGCGATGGCGTCGGGCGTCCACATGTGCTCCTCGCCGCGCGTGCGCCAGGCGTATTCGCCGCCGGCGTCGAGCATGTTGGCGAGCACCGGGTCGTCGCCGAAGGCGGCCTTGTGCATGCGGATGGCTTCCTCGGCGATCTCGAAGACGCCGATGCCTTCCACGCGGCTGGCGGTGCCGGTGAAGTACTTGCTCACCGTCTCGCTGTTCAGGCCGATGGCTTCGAACAGCTGCGCGCCGCAGTAGCTCATGTAGGTGCTGACACCCATCTTCGACATGATCTTCGACAGACCCTTGCCGATCGCCTTGACGTAGTTGTAGACCGCCTTGTCGGCGCTCAGCTCGCCCGGCAGGTCGGCGTGCATCGCGACCAGCGTTTCCATGGCGAGGTAGGGGTGCACGGCTTCCGCACCGTAGCCGGCCAGCACACCGAAGTGATGCACTTCGCGCGCCGAACCGGTCTCGACCACCAGGCCGGCCGTGGTGCGCAGGCCCTCGCGCACCAGGTACTGGTGCACGGCCGACAGCGCCAGCACGGCGGGAATGGCCACCTGCGTGGGGCTCACGCCGCGGTCGCTGACGATCAGGATGTTGTGGCCGCCCTTGATGGCGTCCACGGCTTCGGCGCACAGCGAGGCCAGCTTGGCTTCGACGCCCTCGTCGCCCCACGCGAGCGGGTAGGTGATGTCGAGCACGTAGCTCTTGAACTTGCCCTGCGTGTACTTGCCGATGTCGCGCAGCTTCGCCATGTCGGCGAAGTCGAGGATCGGCTGGCTCACTTCGAGCCGCATCGGCGGGTTGACCTGGTTGATGTCCAGCAGGTTCGGCTTGGGGCCGATGAAGGACACCAGCGACATCACGATGGCTTCGCGGATCGGGTCGATCGGCGGGTTCGTGACCTGCGCGAACAACTGCTTGAAGTAGTTGTACAGCGGCTTGTTTTTGCTCGAGAGCACGGCCAGCGGGCTGTCGTTGCCCATGGAGCCGATGCCCTCTTCGCCGGCCTGTGCCATCGGGCTCATCAGGAACTTGATGTCTTCCTGGGTGTAGCCGAAGGCCTGCTGGCGGTCGAGCAGCGGCACCTGCGACAGCGGCGCCTTGACCGCTTCGGCGGCCTCGGCCTTCACGCTGTCGAGCTTGATGCGCAGGTTCTCGATCCACTGCTTGTAGGGCTTGCTGTTGGCGAGGTTGGCCTTGACCTCCTCGTCGTCGATCAGGCGGCCCTGTTCCAGGTCGATCAGGAACATCTTGCCGGGCTGCAGGCGCCACTTGCGCACGATCTTCTGCTCGGGCACGGGCAGCACGCCCGACTCCGAAGCCATGATGACCAGGTCGTCGTCGGTCACGCAGTAGCGCGAGGGGCGCAGGCCGTTGCGGTCGAGCGTGGCGCCGATCTGGCGGCCGTCGGTGAACACGATGGAGGCCGGGCCGTCCCACGGCTCGAGCATGGCGGCGTGGTACTCATAGAACGCGCGACGGCGCGGGTCCATGGTGGCGTGCTGTTCCCAGGGCTCGGGAATCATCATCATCACGGCCTGGCTGATGGGGTAGCCGGCCATCGTCAGCAGCTCGAGGCAGTTGTCGAAGGTGGCGGTGTCGGACTGGCCGGCGAAGCTGATCGGGTAGAGCTTCTGCAGGTCGGCACCCAGCACCGGCGAGGACATCACGCCCTCGCGCGCCTTCATCCAGTTGTAGTTGCCCTTGACCGTGTTGATTTCGCCGTTGTGGGCAACGTAGCGGTACGGGTGGGCCAGCGGCCACTCGGGGAAGGTGTTGGTCGAGAAGCGCTGGTGCACCAGGCCCAGGGCCGAGACGCAGCGCTTGTCCTGCAGGTCGAGGTAGTAGGTACCGACCTGGTCGGCCAGCAGCAGGCCCTTGTAGACCACGGTGCGGCTCGACATGCTGGGAACGTAGTATTCCTTGCTGTGCTTGAGCTTCAGGCGCTGGATGTTGGCGCTGGCGGTCTTGCGGATCACGTAGAGCTTGCGCTCCAGCGCGTCCTGCACGATCACGTCGTTGCCGCGGCCGATGAAGACCTGGCGCAGCAGCGGTTCCTTTTCGCGCACGGTGGGCGACATGGGCATGTCGCGGTTGACCGGCACGTCGCGCCAGCCGAGCAGCACCTGGCCTTCGGCCTTGATGGCGCGTTCCATCTCCTGCTCGCAGGCTTCGCGGGAGGCGTGTTCCTTCGGCAGGAAGATCATGCCGACGCCGTATTCGCCCGGCGGGGGCAGCGTGACGCCCTGCTTCGCCATTTCCTCGCGGTAGAGGTGGTCGGGCAGCTGGATCAGGATGCCGGCGCCGTCGCCCATCAGCTTGTCGGCGCCCACTGCGCCGCGATGGTCGAGGTTTTCGAGGATCTTCAGGCCCTGCAGCACGATGGCGTGGCTTTTCTCGCCCTTGATGTGTGCAACGAAGCCGACGCCGCAGGCATCGTGCTCGTCGGCAGCGGAATACAGACCGTGTTCTTGGAGATGCTTGATCTCGGCAGCCGTCGTCATGGCGCGCTCCTTCAGTTTTCGCAGGGAATCGGAGCATATTGCGTTGCACAAAGAATGCCAAACACTTTAATAGGGGTCAGATTCCATTTAAATGTTGAGTTTTTCGATAGGAATTAAATTGGGGACATATCAAAATCAGGAGCAAAAAAGCCAATCCATGCAACGCATGGAGGCATGCTTTCCGGATCAGGATTGGGAGTTGGATGGCGGCCGTCCGGCCTTTGCCTTGACCACGCGGCGCTCGGTGGACTTCTGCAGGCTCTCGAGAAAGTCGTCGTCGCCGGCAGCCCAGCCCCGCAGGGTGGCCTCGGTCAGGGCTTTCTGATCGGCTGCGCGCACCCCGGCGCGCACCAGTTCGACATACGCCGCCTCCCGCGCGAACGGCGTGTTGCCGAGCTCCCAGTACAGCGGGTGCGGCGTCAGCAGCCGGTCGTGCCGCAGGCCGGCGTAGTGGCCGTGGCTGGACCACGGGAAGTCGCGCGCATCGGCCACCATGCCCGCCCGCACCGGGTTGAGGTCGATGTAGGCCATGCAGGTCATCAAGTAGCGATCGGTCTGGATCAGCGTCGACCTGTAGCGTCCTTCCCACAGCGTGCCGCTGCGGCCGTGGCGGTCGTTGAAGTAGCGCACGTAGCTGCGCCCCACCGATTGCATGAACTGCGGCAGGCCGGTGATGCTGTCTGGCGTAGCCAGCAGGTGGAAGTGGTTGTCCATCAGCACGTAGGCATGCACCGCGACGCCGAAGCGCGCGGCGTTCTCGGCCAGCAGCGCGAGCAGCTTCTCGTGATCGGCGCGGTCCGTGAAGATCGGCTGGCGGTTGTTGCCGCGCTGGATCACGTGGTGCGGCATGTCGGCCAGCGTGAGGCGCGGAAGGCGGGCCATGGATGAATCCGATCCGGCAGACGCGGGTTGCGCGCCCGCGCTCAGGCGAGCCGGAAGCGCGTGTCGCCGAGCTTGTCGAGCCCGAACTGCGCCAGCAGTTCGCGCAGCCGCGCAGCTGCGCTCGCTTTGCGCTGGCCGGTGTAGCGCGCCAGGATCAGCTCGTTCTTCATGCTGTGCTCCCAGCCGACCAGTTCGGTCACCGTGACGCTGTAGCCGTTGGCCTCGAGATACAGGCAGCGCAGCACGTTGGTGAGCTGGCTGCCGATCTCGCGCGTGTGAAGCGGATGGCGCCACAGCTCGGCCAGCGGCGTGCGCGACAACGCGAGCGCCTTGGTCTCGCGCAGGCAGGCGGCCACCTCGGCCTGGCAGCAGGGCACGAGCACCATGCAGCGAGCCTTCTTGGCCAGGCCGAAGGCGATGGCATCGTCGGTGGCGGTGTCGCAGGCGTGCAGCGCGGTGACCACGTCGATCTGCGTCGGCAGTTCGCCCGCCTGGGCCGATTCGGCCACCGTGAGGTTCAGGAACGACATGCGCTCGAAGCCCAGGCGTTTCGCCAACTCGCGCGACCGCTCGACCAGCTCGCCGCGCGTCTCGATGCCATAGACGTGGCCGCCGCCCGACCGGGCCCGGAAGAACAGGTCGTAGATGATGAAGCCCAGGTACGACTTGCCCGCCCCATGGTCGGCCAGCGTGGCGCCCGCGCCCTCTTCCGGCAGTTCGCGCAGCAGTTGCTCGATGAACTGGAACAGGTGATAGACCTGCTTGAGCTTGCGCCGCGAGTCCTGGTTGAGTCGGCCCTCTCGGGTCAGGATGTGCAGTTCCTTGAGCAGCTCGACCGACTGGCCGGGGCGCAGAGCCTCGGCCAGCTCGGCGTCGGCCTTGGCGGCCTTGTTCGTTTTCGGTGCAGTCTTCGTGTTCATGGCCTTGCGCTCCCCGGCCCGACGTCGAGCTCAGCCCAGCCCTCGGCCCCCAGCGCCTCGAGCCTGTCGATGTTGCGCTCGAAGATCTCCTCGGCCTCGGGGAACGCCTCGACCGCACGGCTCACGCTGTCTTCGCGAAGCAGATGCAGTGTGGGATACGGCGCGCGGTTGGTGGCATTGCCGATGTCGTCGGCTTCGGTGCCGGCGAACTGGAACCGCGGATGAAAGCTCGCCAGCTGCAGCACGCCGTCGAATCCGGCGCGCGCCAGCCGGCGCTCGGCTCGCGCCGTGAAGTCGTTGAAGTCCAGAAAGTCGGCCAAGGCGTTCGGTGCAATCAGAAGGGTTGTGTCGCGCACGGCGGCGTCCAGCGCCACGAGTTCTTCGGCCTGGGCAAGCAGCGCGTCGATCAGGTCGGGCTCTTCGGCGGGCTCGTACACGGCGTAGTGGATCTGCCCCTTCACGTGCACGGCTTTCGCGAAGGGACACAGGTTGAGGCCGATCACCGCGCGTTCGAGCCAGCGCCGCGTGTCGGCCTCGGCCTGGGCGGCCCCGATTGTCGCCGGGTGCGTCATGCCATCTCCGCGGCGGGGCGAATGCGCCCGAGGCGCCGGGCGATCGCCATGCCGATCAGCGAGCAGGCCAGCGTGGCCGTCCAGGTCCAGTGCCAGCCGCCGACGCGGTTCGCCAGCCAGGCCACCGCTGGCGGCGCCAGGAACTGGCCGAGCGAGGAGGCCTGCTGCATGAGGCCGACGGTCGTCGACACGGTGGAAGGCCCGGGAGCCAGCCGCACGCCCAGCAGGAACAGCGTGGCGGGCACCATGCCGCCCCCCAGCGAGAAGGCGCAGACGGCGATGTAGCGCAGCACCGGCGGCAGGCCCAGGGCGTCGGCACCCTGCCCTGCCTGCGCGAACGCGGCCACGCCGCCCAGCGCCATCGTCAGAAAACCAAGCTGCAGCAGCCGCTCGGGAGCCACGCCGCGCTGCAGCCAGCGCCCGCCGGCGACGTTGCCGACGATGTTCATGGCGGCGGCGAGCGCGGTGAGCACCGCGTTCCAGGCAGCCGGCACGCCGGCACCCGCGTAGATGGCGGGCAGGAAGCCGATCACCGCCATCCACTGCGACGAGTACACGGCGAAGGTCAGCGCGACCAGCCACGGCGCACGCGCCCCCACGGTGGCGCGCAGCCGGGACGACCAGCCGCCGGAAGCCGGCCCCGCCGACGCGGGACGGAGCCGGTCGGCCGGCACCGCCATCCAGAGCCAGACGGCCGACACGGCGGACACGGCCGAGAGCGCCCACCACCAGTCCGCCCACCCGCCCCGGGCGATCAGGGCCGGCCCCAGCAGCAGCGCGAGGGCCACGCCCAGCGGCATGTAGGCACCCCAGAGGCCCAGCGCCGCCTTGTCGGCACCGGGCGGCGTGAGGGCACGGATCAGGCCAGGCCCTGGCATCACGGCCAGCAGGAAACCGACGCCTTCCACGGCACGCAGCACCAGCAGCCATTGCACGGCATGCGCCCCGCCCAGCTCGGTGCCCGCCAGGCCGCCCAGCAGGCTGGCAACCGTGAGCACCACGAGCCCGGTCAGCATGCTGCGGCGCAGGCCGATGGTGTCGGCGGCCAGCCCGACCAGCAGCCCGAGCGTCATGCTCGCGACCTGCACCAGCGACAGCAGGAACCCCGCCTCGACCAGCCCGATGCCCAGCGATGCCTGCAGCGCCGGCACGGCAGGCGGCAGCTTGCCCAGGTGCAAGGCCCCGCTGACACCGCCCAGCAGGACAGCGAATGCGGCAGCCGGAACGCGCGGTCGCACGACCTGCCCACTCATGCGATGCCCCGCCGGCCGGTCAGCCGTTCATGCTCGCGCACGGCGAAGCGGTCGGTCATGCCGGCGATGTAGTCGGCGACCGCGCGGGGCCTGTCCTGGCGTTCGTCGTAGGAAGCCGGCATCTCGGCTCCACGCTCCAGGTACGCCGCGAACAGCTCCCGCACCACCTGCCGCGCCTGGTCGGTGGTCTGGGTGACCTGGGGATGCCGGTAGAGGTTGTGGAAAAGAAAGCGCTTCAGGTCTTCCGACTGGGCCTGCATGGTGTCGCTGAATGCGACGACGGGCGGGGCCTTGCGCACCGCGTCGGCATCAGCCGGTGCCAGAGCCTCCAGCGCCGCGCGCGTCGCGTCGATCACGTCGTAGACCTGCGCGCTCAGCATGCGCCGGATGGTCTCGTAGAGCACGCGGCGCCCCTGCAGGTGCGGATGCTCGGCCAGCGCTTCGCGACGATGGCGCGCGAACAGCTCGACGTCGGACAGCTGTTCGACCGTGATGAGCCCCGAGCGCACGCCGTCGTCGATGTCGTGGGCGTTGTAGGCGATGGCGTCGGCCAGGTTGCACAGCTGAGCCTCCAGCCCCGGCTGCGTGCGGTCGAGAAAACGCCGCGCCACGCCGTTGGGCTCCGCGGCCTCCAGGCGCTCGGCATTCGCGCGCGAACAATGCTTGAGGATGCCCTCGCGGGTCTCGAAACTGAGATTCAGGCCGTCGTACTGCGGATAGCGATGCTCCAGCGCGTCGACCACGCGCAGGCTCTGCAGGTTGTGCTCGAAGCCGCCGTGCCCGGCCATGCAGTCGTTGAGCGCATCCTGGCCCGCATGGCCGAAGGGCGTGTGGCCCAGGTCGTGCGCGAGGGCGATAGCCTCGACCAGATCCTCGTTGATGCGCAGCGCCCGCGCGATCGATCGGCCGAGCTGGGCCACTTCGAGCGAATGCGTGAGCCGGGTGCGAAACAGGTCCCCCTCGTGGTTCAGGAAGACCTGCGTCTTGTAGACCAACCGGCGGAAGGCCGTGGAATGCACGATCCGGTCGCGGTCGCGCTGGAAGGCATCGCGCGTGGGCGCGGGCGGCTCCGCATGCCGACGGCCGCGCGAGCGCGCGGGCAGGCAGGCATAGGCCGCGAGGCTCATTACTGCTGCGCGCAGCTCTGAGCGAGCACTTCGCGCACGAGCGCGTCGGGCGCGCTGCGGACCACCGCCGAGCCGGGCCGGTCGATCACCACGAAACGGATCTCGCCGGCCTCCGATTTCTTGTCGACGCGCATCAGCTCCAGGTAGCGGTCCGCGCCCAGCGCCGGGCCGACGATCGGCAGGCCGGCCCGTTCGATCAGCCGCGTGAGCCGTTCGACGAAGGCGGCGTCGACGCCGCCGAGCCGCTGCGACAGCCGTGCCGCCATCACCATGCCGCAACCGACGGCCTCGCCATGCAGCCACTCGCCATAGCCGAGCCCCGATTCGATGGCGTGGCCGAAGGTGTGGCCGAAGTTGAGGATGGCCCGCAGGCCACTTTCGCGCTCGTCCTGCCCGACCACCAGCGCCTTGATCTCGCAACTGCGCTTGACCGCGTAGGCCAGCGCGGCCGGCTCCCTCGCGACGAGGGCGCCGATGTTCGCCTCGATCCAGTCGAGAAAAGCCATGTCGTGGATCGGGCCGTACTTGATGACTTCGGCCAGGCCAGCGCTGAGCTCCCGCGGCGGCAGGGTCTGCAGCGTGCCCAGGTCGCAGACCACGAGCTGGGGCTGGTAGAACGCGCCGATCATGTTCTTGCCGAGCGGGTGGTTGATGGCCGTCTTGCCGCCCACCGAGGAATCGACCTGCGCCAGCAGCGTGGTCGGCACCTGCACGAAGGGAACGCCACGCATGTAGCTGGCGGCCGCGAAGCCGGTCATGTCGCCAACCACGCCGCCGCCCAACGCGAAAAGCACGGTCTTGCGGTCGCTGCCGTGGCCGAGCAGCTCGTCGAAGATCAGGTTCAGCGTCTGGAGATTCTTGTGCACCTCGCCGTCGGGCAACTCGAGCAGGTGGACCGCCCGGAACCGGCCCGCCAGCGCCGCCTGCAGCGCCTTGGCATAGAGCGGTGCCACAGTGGTGTTGCTGACGATCAGGGCCGTCGCCGAAGCGGGCACGGCGGCGAAGCTCCGCGGGTCGTCCAGCAGGCCGGCGCCGATAAGGATCGGGTAGCTGCGGTCGCCGAGCTGGATGTCGACGCGTTCTGGCGGAGCGGAGAGTTCGGACAGGGACATGGGCAGCGAGTTTAGGCGCTGCGCGGCCGGCAGGCTCAGGCGGGGGGATCTTCCGGATGAGCACCCGGTTCGACGACGCCCGCCAGCTCGAGCTGCATCACGATGATGTTCACCAGCATGGCGATCGTCGGGCGGCCGGTATCGACCACGTCATGGGCGGTTTCCCGGTAGAACGGGTCGCGCGCATCGTGCAACTCCCGCAACCGCCCCAGTGGGTCGGCCACCTGCAGCAGGGGGCGCTTCACGTCGTGGCGCAGGCGCCGGAACAGGTCTTCAGGGGAGGAGCGCAGGTAGATCACGTGGAAGTGATCGCGCAACTGCTTGCGGTTGGCTTCCCGCAGAACAGCACCGCCTCCCGTGGCCAGCACGCCCTGGGCGTTGGCCGCCAGATCGGCAATCACGGTCTGTTCGAGATCCCGGAAGGCGATTTCGCCTTCGCGCTCGAAGTAATCACGGATCGAGCAGCCGATGCGCTGCTCGATCACGTGATCGGTGTCCACGAAAGGAAGGTCCAGCCGCATCCCCAGGCGCCGGCCCACTGCGGATTTTCCGGCGCCGGGCAAGCCGACGAGTGCGACCGCCACGCGGTGGCTGCTACGCCCGCGCGTCAGCGCGCGGCGTTGCGGTCGGTAATCATCTTCGGGGTGATAAAGACGAGCATTTCAGTCTTGTTGGCAACGCGTTCGCGCTTGCGGAACAGTGCCCCCAGATAGGGCACTTCACCCAGCACCGGCACGCGCGATTCGTCATTGGTTTCGGTGAGCTCGAAGATACCACCGATGACAACCGTGCCGCCGTTCTCGACCAGCACCTCGGTCTGCACGTGCTTGGTGTTGATGGCCGGGCCCGCCGACGTGTTCACGCCACGGGCGTCCTTGCTCACGTCCAGCGTCAGGATGATGTTGCCTTCAGGCGTGATCTGGGGCGTGACTTCGAGCTTCAGCACCGCCTTGCGGAACGAGATCGAAGTAGCGCCGCTGGACGTGGCCTGCTGGTACGGGATTTCCTCGCCCTGCTCGATCAGCGCCTTGGTCTGGTCGGCCGTGATGACGCGGGGGCTGGACACCAGCTTGCCCTTGCCGTCGGCCTCGAGCGCCGAGATTTCCAGGTTCAGCATGCGCGAGAAGCTCGAATTGAAGAGCGAGATCGCGAAGGTGCCTGCAGCGTTACCGGTGCCGCCGGCGTCGCCTGCAGGGAGGTTGATGAAGTTGGAGTTAGTCCAAGTGGTGGTGGCGGTGCTGGCACTACCGTTGGTGCCTGGCGTGACGACAGGCATCACGCCGATGTTGCCGTAGGCCCGATTACCAGCAGAGGAGGCGAAACGCTCGCCGGAGATACCGCCGCCCAGCCGCACACCGAGCGACTTACCGAAGGTGTCGGAAGCTTCGACGATCCGGGCCTCGATAAGCACCTGGCGAACCGGGACGTCCAGTTTCTGGATCAAGTCGGTCACCTGGGCCAAGCGCGACGGGATGTCGGAGACGAAGAGCTGATTCGTGCGCGACTCGGCGATGACGCTACCGCGCGGGCTCAGGATACGCGTCGTCGTACCACTACCCCCACCGCCACCAGACGATGCCCCCGTACCCGTCAGACCCTGCGCAATGGCAATCGCCTTGGTGTAATTGAGCTGGAACGACTGGGTCCGCAGCGGCTCCAGATTCTCGATCGCGGCCTTGGCCTCGAACTCGAGCTTTTCCTTGGCGTTGATCTCATCCTTCGGCGCGATCCACAGCACGCTGCCGTTCTTGCGCATGCCCAGGTTCTTCGCCTGCATGATGATGTCGAGGGCCTGGTCCCAGGGCACGTCCTTCAGCCGCAGCGTCAGGGCACCACTCACAGAGTCTGAGGTCACGATGTTGAAGTTCGTGAAGTCGGCGATCACCTGCAGCAGCGAGCGGATCTCGATGTTCTGGAAGTTCAGCGACAGCTTCTCGCCGTTGTAGCCCACGCCCTGGGTCAGCTTGGTCGGGTCGACCTTGCGGGCACGAACTTCGACAACGAACTGGTTCTCGCTCTGGTAGGCGCTGTGCTCCCAGTCACCCTTGGCGTCGATCGTCATGCGGACACGGTCGCCCGACTGCTGCGAAGTGATCAGTTGAACCGGAGTTCCGAAGTCGGCGACATCGAGACGACGGCGCAGGCCCTCGGGCAACGTGGACTTGGTGAACTCCACGACAAGGCTCTTGCCCTGCTGCTTGACGTCGACGCCCACCTGGTTGTTCGGAAGATCGACGATGACCCGGCCCGTGCTGTCGGAGCCGAGGCGGAAATCGACGTCCTTGAGAGGCAGCGTGTCCCGGTTGCGGTTTTCCGCGAAGGTCGTGCCCGCCGATGCGGCAAGCGCGGCGCCGGCGACCGGCTCCAGCACAACCAGCAGCGACTTGCCCTGGATCTCGGCCTTGTAGGCTGTCGCCTGCTTCAGGTTCAGCACCACGCGGCTGCGTTCACCGGCCTGCACCACGTTCACCGAGCGCAGGTTGCCCTGATTCACTTCGATGGCGGAACGGCCGATGGCATTGGTGACGCCCGGGAAGTCGAGCGCGATGCGCGCCGGCGTCTGCACGGTGAATCCGGCGGGCACCGCGGCGAGCGGTTGCGCAAGATCGATACGGATCACTTCCGAGCCGGACTGCGTGGAGCTGGTCACGGCTTCGATGGCATTTTGCGCATGGGCCACGGCCAATGCGCCGAAAGCCAGCAGACCCAGGCCGGCAGCGCGCAGCCACTGTGCCATCGTTGATTTCTTATGGTTCATTTCGCACTCTCTTGCAGCTGCAGCGTCGCGACGCGTTCGATCCATTCACCGGCGGCGTCCTGCACGATTTCACGCAGGGCGACTTCGGTTTCGTTGATTCGGGTGATACGCCCGTAGTTGAGTCCCAGGTATTCGCCGACGCGCACCTTGTAGAGCAGCTTGTCGACACGGACCAGCGCCACCGGCTGACCGTTGCGATTCATGCTTCCCACCATGGCCATCGAGTCGAGCGGGAAGGCCTCGAGCGCCTCCTTGCGGCGCGCCAGTTCGGGCGCGATCAGCTCGGAGGTGCTCGGCTGGTTCGATTCGCGGCGCAGCGCCTGGGTCAGCTTCAGGATGTTGAAAGGCTCGAACGCCGAGGCTTCGGTGTACGCCTGCGGGGTGAACTTCTTGGGCTCGGAGATAGGCGGCACCGAGGGCTTCACCTGGGCGCGTTGCTCGGCCATCCACCGCTGCAGGTCTTCCTGGTCCGAATCGCAGGCGCTCAGTGCCGACGCCGCCAGCGTCAGCCACAGTACTTTGGCGACGATCTTCATTTCTTCGCCTTCGGTGCGGAAGCGCGCTTCTGCGCGGCCCGCTCGTCGTCATCGAGGTAACGGTAGGTACGCGCGGTGGCATCCATCGTCAGCACGTCCTTGTCCTTCTGCGGGGTGACGGAGATGTTGTTCAGCGTCACGATGCGCGAGAGGCCCGCCACGTCGGCGGCGAAAGCTCCCATGTCGTGGTAGCGCCCGGTCACGCGAACGGCGATCGGAAGCTCGGCGTAGTAGTCCTTGACCGACACCTGCCCCGGACGGAACAGTTCGAACTGAAGGCTGCGACCAAGGCCCGCCTGGTTGATGTCCGACAGCAGGGCATCCATTTCGGCCTTGCTGGGCAGCTGCTTCTCGAGCAGGGTCACGTACTGCTGCACCTGCTCGCGCTGCTTCTTCAGCAACTCGAGATTGGCTGCCTGGGCCACCTTCTTCTGGTAATCGGCCTTGAGCGCGACTTCCTTGGAACGCTCGTTCTCGAGCTCGTCGTTCGAATTGGTCAGCCAGGCGAACCAGAGGGCGACGAGCACCAATGCGGTGACCGCCAGGCAGAGCGCATAACGGGGCACCGACGGCCATGCCGACGGATCGTTCGGATTGAGCCCGCGAAACTGGTCGCCGAAGCGCTGCAATGCAGCGGCGACGTCGATTTTCTGGGAGGGGCGATTGCTTGCCATGATCGGTTACCCCTTGGACTGCGCCGTTGCGGCCAGCGCCTTATCGGCGGCGGCCTTCTGAGCATCGGTGGGGCGTTTCAGGCCAATGCGCATCGTGAAGTTCGCCACGCGACGCTGGTCGCGTGGATTCAGGTTCACGTTCGCCGACGTGATTTCGACCAGCTCGGGCTTCACCAGCCACGGGCTGTTGTTACCAAGGTTGCGCAGCAGTTCCGAGACACGCTCGTTCGACTGCGCCATGCCTTGCAGCGTGACAGTCTGGTTGTCCTGCTTCATGTTGGTCAGGTAGACGCCATCGGGCAACTGCCGGACCAGCTCGTTGAGCAGGTGCACAGGAAGGTTGCGGTCGCCCTGGAGATCTTCGACCGCCTGCTGGCGCGCGCGCAGCGCGGCGATTTCTTCCTGCAGGGTCGAGATTTCCTTGATCTCGACTTCGAGCTTCTTGATCTCGGCCTGGAGGAAGCTGTTCTTCGATTGCTGTGCCGAAATCTGGGCCTCGAACCAGAGGTAACCCAGGCCTGCGATCAGGACGCCCAGAACCGCCGCGGCGCCCAGGGTGCCATAGAACGCCTCGCGCCTGCGCTTGCGCGCAGCTTCGCGGTGCGGAAGCAGATTGATGAGGATCACTGCAGGAACCTCCGCATGGCCAGCCCGCACGAGGTGAGATAGGACGGCGCCTCGCGACGTACCTTCTTCTCGCGAACGTTCGAGCTGATTTCCATCCCTTCGAAGGGATTGAGCAACGAGCAGGCGAACGACGTCTGCCGCGTGACGGCATTGGTCAGGCCCGGCAGCGAAGCCGATCCACCCGCCAGCAGGACGTAATCGACGCGGTTGTGCGGCGTGCTGGTGAAAAAGAACTGGAGCGCGCGCGCGATTTCCTGTGCGATGCTTTCCACGAAGGGCTTCAGGACACCCGAGCCGTAGTCGTCAGGCAAGTCGCCGCTACGCTTCTTCGCTTCGGCCTCTTCCGCGGAAAAACCGTACTGGCGCACGATAAGCTGCGTGAGTTGGGCACCACCGAACGCCTGGTCGCGGTCGTACAGCACTTCCTGGTTGCGCAGCACCTGCATGCTGGTGGTGAAGGCACCCACCTCGAAGAGAGCCACGATCGAATCAACGCCCTTGCCGGGCAGCTGCTCGATCAGGCGGGCTGTTGCCAGTCGCGAAGCATAGGACTCGACGTCGAGGATCATCGCCTTCAGACCGGCGGCTTCCGCCAGGCCTTCACGGTCCTGGACCTTCTCCTTGCGCGATGCGGCGATCAGCACTTCGACGTCGCCGGCGGAAGTTGTGCTCGGTCCCGTCACGCAGAAATCGAGGCTGACTTCGTCCAGCGAGAACGGGATGTATTGGTTGGCCTCGGATTCGACCTGGATCTCGAGCTCCTGCTCGCTCATGCCGCCGGGAAGAATGATCTTCTTGGTGATGACGGCCGAGGGCGGCAGCGCGAGCGCCACGTTGCGGGTACGCGTGCCGCTCTTGCGGATGACGCGGCGGACGGCTTCGGCCACCTCGTCGAACTTCTCGACGTTGCCGTCGGTGATCCAGCCGCGCTCGAGGGGCTCGATGGCGCAGCGCTCCAGGACCAGCTTGCCGCTGGCCTCGCGGCCGAGCTCGACCAGCTTGACGCTGGACGAACTTACGTCCAGCCCCAGCAGGGGAGCGTTCTGACGACGAAACAATGATCCAAGAGCAGCCAAGTTAGGTTCCTCTTCCCCTGTATTTGTAACCAATAGAAAAAATTGAATTCGGTTGCATGCTAGCAGCAGGCGTAGCGGCAACCAAGCAACGCCGCAGGGCAAAACCCTGAAGCGTTGTCAAAACCTGACGTCAAAACCGCATTTTGTAACTTTTGAATTAGGGCAATGCAAGCCCCTCAAAGATCGGATCGTGTGGAGGGGGCGGCTTTTTATAATGTCGGGTGACTCTGTGCGGCCCCTCATGCAAGAAACTTCCAGCCCCAAAGGGCCAGCCAAGACCCCTCCCACCAAGCGCCCGACCTGGCTGAAATGGCTGTTGCGCTTTTTCTTCTGGAGCTTCGGCATCGCGCTGGCCGGCGTGCTTGCCGTGCTGTGCGTAGTCGCCGTGGCCCTCGCGGTCGCCTACCCGAACCTGCCTGACATCAGCGAGCTCTCCGACTACAGGCCCAAGCTGCCGCTGCGGGTGTTCTCGGCCGAAGGCATCCTGATCGGCGAGTTCGGCGAGGAGCGCCGCAACCTCACCCCGATCTCGGCGATTCCGAAGGTCGTGAAAGATGCCGTCCTGGCCGCTGAAGACGCTCGCTTCTACGACCACGGCGGCGTCGACTACAAGGGCATGGTGCGCGCCGGCCTGGCCAACATGAACCGCGTGAAGAGCCAGGGCGCGTCGACCATCACCATGCAGGTGGCGCGCAACGTCTACCTGAGCTCCGAGAAAACGCTCACCCGCAAGATCTACGAGGTGCTGCTCACCTTCAAGCTGGAGCACCTGCTGACCAAGGACCAGATCTTCGAGATCTACCTGAACCAGATCTACCTCGGCAACCGCGCCTACGGCTTCGCCGCCGCCTCCGAAGCCTACTTCGGCAAGCCCCTGCAGGAGCTCACCATCGCGCAGGCCGCCATGCTGGCCGGCCTGCCGAAGGCACCCGGCGCCAACAACCCCGTCAACAACCCGCAGCGCGCGCGCGGCCGCCAGTTCTACGTGATCGACCGCATGCAGGAAGCCGGCTTCATCACCGCCGAGCAAGCCGCGGAAGCCAAGAAGGAAGAGCTGCATCTGCGCGATGCCGCCGACCCGAATCGCCTGCACGCCGAGTACGTCGCGGAAACGGTTCGCCAGCTGATGTACGCGCAGTACGGCGACAGCACCTACACGCGCGGCCTCAAGGTCTACACCTCGCTGGTCGCTGCCGACCAGGCCGCCGCCTACAAGGCGCTGCGCAAGGGCATCATGGACTACGAGCGCCGCCAGATCTATCGCGGCCCCGAGAAGTTCGTCGACCTGCCGAACGATCCCAAGGAACTCGACGAGGCCGTGGACGATGCGCTCACCGACCACCCCGACAACGGCGACGTGATGGCGGCGGTTGTGCTCAAGGCCACGCCCAAGCAGATCGATGCAGTCCGCGGCAACGGCGACCCCGTGCAGATCACTGGCGATGGCCTCAAGCCCGCGCAGTCCGGCCTCTCCGACAAGGCCCCGCCGAACATCAAGATCCGCCGCGGCGCGGTCATCCGCGTGGTGAAGACGCCGAAGAACACCTGGGAAATCACTCAGCTGCCCGAGGTCGAAGGCGCATTCGTCGCGATGGACCCTCGCGACGGCGCCATCAAGGCGCTGGTCGGCGGCTTCGACTTCGGCAAGAACAAATTCAACCACGTGACGCAGGCATGGCGCCAACCGGGTTCGAGCTTCAAGCCCTTTATCTACTCGGCCGCGCTCGAGAAAGGCTTCACCCCCGCCACGGTCATCAACGACGGCCCGCTCTTCTTCGACGCCGGCACCACCGGCGGCCAGCCCTGGGAGCCGAAGAACTACGGTGGCGGCTACGACGGCCCGATGTCGATGCGCACCGCGCTGATGAAATCGAAGAACCTCGTGTCGATCCGCATCCTGCAGTCCATCGGCACGCGCTATGCGCAGGAATGGATCACCAACTTCGGCTTCGACAAGGAAAAGCACCCGGCCTACCTGCCGATGGCGCTCGGCGCAGGCTCGGTCACGCCGATGCAGATGGCGGTGGGCTATTCGGTGTTCGCCAACGGCGGCTACCGCGTCAATCCCTACCTCGTGACCCGCATCACCGACCACAAGGACAAGGTACTGGTCGACAAGCAGCCGCCCTTGCTGAGCGAATCGCTGCGCGTCATCCCGCAACGCAATGCCTTCATCATGGACACGCTGCTGAATTCCGTGGCCCGCGGCGGCACCGCCGCGAAGGCGCAGGCGATGCTCAAGCGCCCCGACCTGTACGGCAAGACCGGCACCACCAACGACTCGCTCGACGCATGGTTCGCCGGCTTCCAGCCCACCATGACGGCCATCTCGTGGATCGGCTACGACACGCCGCGCAACCTGGGCGACCGCGAGACCGGCGGCGGCCTGAGCCTGCCGATCTGGATCACCTACATGGAAACCGCCATCAAGGGCGTGCCCGTGACCGAGCTGTCGGCCAATCCGCCCTCGGGCATCGTGAACGTCGGCGGCGAGTGGTATTACGACGACTATGCGCCAGGACGCGGCGTTGCAAGCCTGGGGGTGGAATCCGCACCCGCGGCGCCAGTGGAGGCTCTGACCGGTGCCCCGGTGAGCCCGCCGGCCCCGCCCGAAGAGCGCAACCGCATCCTCGACCTGTTCCGCAACTGAAGGCGGCGGACGCGAAAGGGCCGCGAAAGATCAGGCAGCCGCGAAGCTCAGCGGCTGCCCGGCCTGAAGAGTCGCTTCGCGCGACAGATTGCCGAAGAACTCCTCGCCGGTCTTGGTGTCGAGCCAGGCCTTGCCGTCGTGGCGGTAGTGATAGCCGCCGGAACGCGCGGCAAGCCAGATTTCCTGGAGGGGCTTCTGCAGGTTCACGATCAGCTGGCTGCCGTTGCGGAATGAAATCGTGATCATCCCGCCCACCCTCTGGTTGTCGATGTCCGCGTCGGTCGCTTCGTTGATGCGGTCGCAGCCCAGCTCGATGGCTGCAAGGGCAGCCTCGGCGCGATCCATGTACTCGGTGTCGGTCATTACAATTTCGCCATGTTGAACGTTCACCAAATTCTAGTGAGCACCCGCGTCCGCGCTGCGCTCATGGTCTGCCTCGCCGTGGGCGCCGCCGGGCTTGTCGCGGCCTGCGGGCAGCGCGGTCCGCTGTACCTGCCGACCGATCCGGCCGCCGCCGGGCGCGCCACGCTGCCGGAGCTCATGACGCCCGATAGCCTGAGGTCGTCGCCCTCCACTTCCTCTACGTCTTCCAGTCAGGCTGCCCCCGCGCCGGCCGCAGCCGCCAGCGCACCGGCGGGCAGCAACAGCAACAACACCGGCACGGAGCAACGCAAGTGAGCGCAACCGCCAACTCCCTGCCCGGCCAACCGCACATCGCGGAACGCGACGGCGCGCTGCACGTCGAAGGCGCCGCGCTCGATGCGCTGGCCCGCGAGCACGGCACTCCCCTCTTCGTCTACTCGCAGCAATGGATGCTGGACGCCCTGGCGGCGTACCAGCGCGGCTTCGAGGGACGCGACGCCCTCATCTGCTACGCGATGAAGGCGAATTCCTCGCTCGGCGTGCTGCGCGTGTTCGCGGAAGCCGGCTGCGGCTTCGACATCGTCTCGGGTGGCGAACTGGCGCGCGTGCTGGCCGTCGGCGCCGATCCGAAGAAGATCATCTTCTCGGGCGTGGGCAAGACCCGCGCCGAGATGCGCCAGGCCCTCGCGGCCGGCATCGCCTGCTTCAACGTCGAGAGCGAAGCCGAGCTCGACGTGCTCAACGAAGTGGCGGTTGCCGAAGGCAAGCGTGCGCCGATCAGCATCCGCATCAATCCGAACGTCGATCCGAAGACGCATCCGTACATTTCCACCGGCCTGAAGGGCAACAAGTTCGGCATCGCGCACGACCGCGCTGTCGAGGCCTACAAGCACGCCGCGCGACTGCCGGGCCTGGAGGTGGTGGGCATCGACTGCCACATCGGCTCCCAGATCACCGAAGCCTCGCCCTATCTCGACGCATGCGACCGCGTGCTCGACCTGGTGGAAGCCATCGAGGCTGCCGGCGTACCGATCCATCACCTGGACTTCGGCGGCGGCCTGGGCATCGACTACAACGGCGAAGTGCCGCCCAAGGCCGATGCGCTGTGGCAGCAGCTGCTCGCCAAGCTCGACGCGCGCGGCTTCGGCAAGCGCAAGCTGGTGATCGAACCCGGCCGTTCGCTGGTCGGCAACGCCGGCGTGTGCCTGACCGAAGTGCTCTACACCAAGCCCGGCGAAGACAAGAACTTCTGCATCGTCGACGCGGCCATGAACGACCTGCCGCGTCCCGCGATGTACCAGGCCTTCCAGCGCATCGTGCCGGTGCGCGCCCGCGCCGGCAATGCCACGACCTACGACGTGGTCGGCCCGGTCTGCGAAAGCGGCGACTGGCTCGGCCGCGACCGCGCACTCAACGTGCTGGCCGGAGATTTCCTGGCCGTGCTGTCGGCGGGTGCGTACTGCATGAGCATGTCCAGCAACTACAACACGCGCGGCCGCGCCGCCGAAGTGCTGGTGAGCGGCGCGAGCGCTAGGCTGATCCGCCGTCGCGAGACGATGGAAGACCAGCTGCGCAGCGAGATCGACGGCTGACTGCAGTCCTTCAGCCGGTACGCAGCGGCTTCTCGCCGTTGCGTACTGCGCCTGCCGCCGGCTTCGCCTTGCCGCGCTTGCTGGCGAAATTCCACACGCGCCACGCAAGCAGCACGCCGATGATCGCGGCGTAGACGAACACTTCCGCGAAGTTGTTCTTGCCCGCGCGCATCCAGAAGAAATGCAGCAGGCCCAGCCCCGCGATCAGGTAGACCAGCCGGTGCAGCAGCTGCCAGCGCTTCGCACCCATCGCCTTGATCGCACGGTTGAACGAGGTGGCCGCCAGCGGCGTCAGCAGCACGAAGGCCGAGAAGCCCACCAGGATGAACGGCCGCTTGGCGATGTCCTTCGCGATGTCGCTCCACTCGAAGCCCATGTCGAACCAGCTGTAGCACAGCAGGTGCAGCACCACGTAGAAGTACGCGAACAGGCCCAGCATGCGGCGGTAGCGTGCCAGCGCGTTCCACTTGCTCATCACGCGCAGCGGCGTCACCGCCAGCACGATGCAGATGAAGCGCAGCGTCCAGTCGCCGGTGGCGCGGATCAGGAACTCGGCGGGGTTGGCGCCCAGCCCGTCCGTGAACGCGCCATAGGCCAGCAGCGCGAACGGCAGCAGGCACAGCAGGAAGACGACCGGCTTGGTCGCCGGATGCATGAGCAGCTTGTTCATGGGGCGATGACCGCGCGCAGAAGCCGGCTCAGTAATTCTTCTTGAGGTCCATGCCCGCGTAAAGCTGGCCGACCTGCGCTTCGTAGCCGTTGAACAGCTCGGTCTTGCGCCGCTTGGCGAACAGGCCACCACCGTCGCCGATGCGGCGCTCGGTGGCCTGGCTCCAGCGCGGATGGTCGACGTTGGGGTTCACGTTCGAATAGAAGCCGTACTCGTTGGCCGCAGCCTTGTTCCAGGCGGTGCTCGGCTCCTTCTCGACGAAGCGGATCTTCACGATCGACTTGGCCGACTTGAAGCCGTACTTCCATGGCACCACCAGCCGCACCGGTGCGCCGTTCTGGTTGGGCAGCACCTCGCCGTACATGCCGAAGGCAAGCAGCGTGAGCGGATGCATCGCCTCGTCCATGCGCAGGCCCTCGGTGTAGGGCCAGTCGAGCACGCGCGAGCCCACGAAGGGCATGGTCTTGGGATCGGCCAGCGTCACGAACTCGACGAACTTGGCGTTGCCCTGCGGCTCGACCTTCTTGATGAGCTCGGCCAGCGAATAGCCCACCCACGGAATCACCATCGACCAGCCCTCGACGCAGCGCAGGCGGTAGATGCGCTCTTCCTGCGCGCTGAGCTTCAGCAGGTCTTCGATGCCGTACTTGCCCGGCTTCTTGACCAGTCCTTCCACCTCCACGGTCCAGGGCCGCGTCTTCAGCGTGCCGGCGTTCTTCGCCGGATCAGCCTTGTCGGTGCCGAACTCGTAGAAGTTGTTGTAGGTGGAAGCGTCCTTGTAGTCGGTGACCTTCTCCATCGAGATGGCGCCCGGAACCGCCGACTTCACGCCGGGCAGCGCCGCCAGCTTGTTGGGGCGCTCGGTCTGCGCCAGGGCTTCGCGCGAGGCGAATGCCGCCAGCGCGGCTCCCGCGGCACCGCCGGCCATGAGCTTCAGCATGTCCCGGCGGCCTTCGTAGACCTCCCGGGACGTGATCTCGCTCGACAGCGGATGGATGAAACCGTTGCCGCCGCTGTTGTTGCTGCGGCGGATCGGACGGGAATGGAACGACATGACGGACCTTTCGCGGAATCGTTGTGCTCAGGGTAGTTCGTGGCCGACCCTGATCTGGTTACGCGCCGCCGAAGCGCGCGGTTTCAATAATTCTTCGCGAAAGCCCGCAGGCTTGCAGTTACAGGGTGCCGTAGCTGTGCAACCCGCTCAGGAACATGTTCACGCCGAGGAAGGCGAAAGTGGTGACAGCCAGCCCGCCCAGCGCCCACCAGGCCGCCACGGTGCCGCGCAGCCCCTTCACCAGCCGCATGTGCAGCCAGGCCGCGTAGTTGAGCCAGACGATCAGCGCCCAGGTTTCCTTCGGGTCCCAGCTCCAGTAGCCGCCCCAGGCGTCGGCCGCCCACAGGGCGCCCAGCACGGTGGCGATGGTGAAGAAGGCGAAGCCGACGGTGATCGACTTGTACATGACGTCGTCGAGCACTTCGTTGGCCGGCAGGCGCGCCGCGATGCGCTTGCGCCCGAGCAGGATGCCCGCGGCGATCAGCGCGGAAATGCCCGCGTAGATCACCCAGTAGCTGCCGCCGGCTTCCTGCACGCGCTGGCGGAACGCCACCGGCACGAAGCACAGCGCCACGCCCAGCAGCCAGATCGGGGTGAGCTTGTACCAGCGCGTCTCGTTGGCCTGCTCCTTGATGAGGTAGGCGAAGGCGACCATGGCCGCCAGCGCGAAGGTGCCGTAGCCGATGAAGTTGGCGGGCACGTGCAGCTTCATCCACCAGCTCTGCAGCGCAGGAACCAGCGGCTGGATCTCGTGCGCCTCGCGCACGATCGTGTACCAGAGCAAAAAGCCCACCGCCGCGCTGACCACCAGCATCACGAAGGCGCCGAGCGCGCGCGTGTTGTAGCGCTCCTCGAAGTACAGATAGAAGGCCGCCGTCAGCCAGCAGAACAGCACGAACACTTCGTACAGGTTGCTCACCGGGATGTGGCCGATGTCCGGGCCGAGCTGGTGGCTTTCGTACCAGCGCACCATGGTGCCGATCAGCGCCATCGTCACCGCCGCCCACGCGAGGCGGGAACCGATGGTGTCGAAAGTGTCCGACTGCCTGCCGCCGAAGAAGCCGAGCCAGTAGAACAGCGTGCTCATGAAGAACAGCACGCTCATCCAGAGGATGGCCGACTGGCTCGAGAGGAAGTACTTGAGCCAGAACACGCTGTCGGCGCGAGCCAGGTCGCCCTGGTACGACGCGATGGCCAGCAGCGAGGCGGCAGCAACCACGATGGCCAGCACGCGCAGCGGCCGCCAGAACCAGCAGATGCCGATCAGCGAGACCATCGCGGCCACGAGGATCGGCTTCTCGTAATAGTCCATCGACCCCGCGTGGCGCGCGAAGGCGAACAGGCCGCCGGCCACCACCAGCGCCGCAAACACCCAGTCGAACAGGTTGCGGCGCGAGAGCCAGCTTTCATTGAGCGTGAGGGTCGTGGTGTTCATGTTGTCCCGTGGTCTTCTTTGTTCAGGGCGAGCAGCTTGCGTTTGAGATGCTCGAATTCGCGGTCGCTGTCGATGGTCTTGCGATTGACCGAGAACGCCATCGTGGCGGCCGTACCGGCTGCATCGCCTTCAGAAGCAGCCGTGCCGCCGGGCGTCAGCCACACCCACAGGCGGCGCTCGCGCACGTACAGCATGGCAAAAATGCCGACGATCAGCAACAGGCAGCCCAGGTAGACGATGTTCTTGCCAGGGGCACGCGCCACCTGGAACACGCTGGCCTGCACCTGGGTGAAGTCGGTCATCATCATCGCGACCGGGGCCGGGTAGAAATGGGCGTCGCTGATGGCCAGCACGGCCTGCGTCAGATAGGCCTGCGATTTCTCGTCGTTGGCCAGCGCGGCAAGGCCGGCGCCCTCGCGGCTCAGGTTGAACACCTCGAACAGCACGTCGTTGAGGATGCGCACCAGCACCCCGCCGGCGCGCTCGCGCTCCGCCTCGGGCACGTTGACTTCCATGAACTCGGCAATGGCCTGCCAGCCGCCCACGGTGGTGGCATCGGCCTTGGCGCGCTCGGTGCCGGCGAACAGGGCCAGCGCGCGCGTGGCGGACACGCGCAGCTGCTCCGCCATCTCGGGGCGCTTGGGATCGGTGGCCTTGGCGATGTAGCGCTCGATGGCGCGCTCGCGCGTGGCCGGGTCGGCAAGCGCCGCGCGCATGCGCACGAAGCCGTCCATGGAGCCCTGCTCGTCGGCCGGCACGCGCAGGTAGCGGAACGGCTCGTCGGGCTTCTCGCGCATGCCCAGCAGGAACACCGGCTGGCCGTCGCCGGTGTCGACCGGCACCATGTAGTTCTGGTATTCGCGCGCCTGGCCAGCGGCGTCGCGCAGCTTGTAGCCGATGCTCGGGCCGATGTTGCGCAGCACCTTCGGCTTGTTGGTCTTGTTGGCGGCACCCAGGCGCGATTCGATACCGTGGCGCAGGTCGACCTTGCGCACGTCGGCACCGCTGCCCATGGCGTTCGCGTCGGCGAAGTTCTCGACGTTGATCACGCGCAGCGCGGCGTACTCGAGCGTGAGCTTGTCCTTGCCGTTGGTGATCTCGGTGCTCGGGCCGCCGATGACGCCTTCCACCTCGAAAGACTTGGCCGCGGCAGTCATCGGCACCGCCTTGAGCTTCACCCTGGAGCCGCCGTCGTCGAAGCTCGACTGGTAGATTTCCACGCCCTTGTAGCTGGCCGGGTGGTTGACCTCAATGCGCGCGGGCACCTGCTCGCCGGTCTCGCGGTCGTGCAGCACCACCTCGCTCGCGAACAGCTTGGGCATGCCGGTCGAGTAGTAGTCGACGATGAACTTCTTCAGCTCGATGGAGAACGGCAGTTCCTGCAGCAGCACGCCGTCGGACTGGTTGAGGATGGCCACGCTGCCCTGCCCGCCCTCGGGCACGAGGATGTTGCCGCGGAAGGTCGGGTTGCTGGCCGACAGGCGGTGCTGCGGCGGCACGTCGGCGATCATGCCGCCGCCGGTGAATACGCTCTTGCCGTTGAACCAGGTCTGGGCGCGCACCACGAGGTCGCCGTCGAGCAGGCCGCCGAGGCACACCAGCACGATGGCGCCGTGAGCCGCGATGTAGCCCAGCTTGTGGGCGCCGCCGGCGCGCGCCGCGACCATCCAGCCCTCGGCACTCTTGCCGTCGGCGCCGGCCTCGCGCCGCTGCAGCTTGACCTTCCACCCGCCGCTCACGAGCAGCTGCCCGATGCGGTTTGCCGCGGCCTCGGGCGCTTCGCCGAGCGTGTTTTCCGCACGCTGGCCGAAGGCCTTCAGGCTCTGGACGCGGATGTTTTCCTTGAAGGTCTTGAGGTCGACCACGATGCGCGGCGTGTTGCGCACGATGCACAGCGTGGTGCTGACCACCAGGAACAGCAGGATCAGCAGGAACCACCAGGCGCTGTAGATCGAGTCGAGCCGCGCCGCGCGGAACAGTTCGGCCCAGAACGGCCCGAACTGGTTGATGTAGTTGTTGATCGGCTCGTGCTGCTTGAGCACCGTGCCGATGATCGACGCGATGCAGATGATGGTGAGCAGCGCGATCGCGAAACGCATCGACGACAGCAGCTCCACCGCGGCGCGAAGCACCTGCGGGCCGCGATGAACGCGAAGGCCATGGGTGGAGACGGACATCGGGCGAAAGTAGAAAAGGAAGAGAAGGAGAAAAACAAAAAAGGGCGGGCCATCCTGCTGGATCGGCCCGCCCTTTGTCTGGGTTGTTATCGGCGGCTGGTCACGCTCCAGGGAGCGCCATCATCAACGCAAACCGGCAATGTAGTCGGCGACCGCCTTGATTTCCCTGTCGTTGAGCTTGGCGGCGACGCCGGTCATGGGCAGGCTGTTCAGGCGGACGTTGTCGCGGAAGGCGGTGAGCTGGGCCACCGTGTAGTCGGCGTTCTGGCCGCCCAGGCGCGGGTACTGGGCCGGGATGCCGGCACCGTTGGGGCTGTGGCAGCCGGCGCAGGCCGGGATCTGGCGATCGCCGATGCCGCCGCGGTAGATCTTCTCGCCCAGCGCGATGGTGTCCTTGTCCTTCGAGAAGCCCGGCTTGACCTTCTTCGAACCCACGAACCAGGCGATGTTGCGCATGTCTTCTTCCGACAGCGCCGAGGCCAGCGGCTTCATGATCGCGCTCTTGCGCGCGCCGGACTTGAAGTCCTGCAGCTGCTTGAGGATGTATTCGGGATGTTGCTGCGCCAGCTTCGGGTTGGCGGCGATGGCGGAGTTGCCGTCGGCGTTGTGGCAGGAAGCGCAGCTCTGGCTGTTTGCCGGCGTTGCGTTGAACAGCGTGTCCCCCTTGGCGGGGTCCGGCTTGGCCGGTTTTGCCGCTGCGGCGGCCGCCGCACTCGGATTGGCCGCGTGTTCATCGGCTGCAAAACTCACGCTGGATGCGATGCCCACGAGGGCCGCAAGCACAATATTGGCAAACAACTTCATATCGGGGGCTTCGAATTTATGGCGCAAAACCTCACGATTCTACAATGTGGGCCCTGTTTCGAAAGTCCGTAGATGCCCTCCCCGCGCGCCAAGCCCGCAGCCTATCCTCCCCGCGCGGCTCCCGCCGCGGCCCCCCAGGTCGCCGAGCGCGAACGCGCGGCGCTGGGCTGGCTGCACACCGCCCACTTCCTCACCAGCGCCCCCCAGCTGGAGCACCTGCCTCCCCTGGGCCTGCCCGAGATCGCATTCGTCGGCCGCTCCAACGCGGGCAAGTCGACCGCCATCAACACCCTGACGCAACAGACGCGCCTGGCCTTCGCCTCCAAGACGCCGGGCCGCACGCAGCACATCAACCTGTTCGGCGTCGGCAAGCAGAAGGTCGATGACGCGGTGCTCGCCGACCTGCCCGGCTACGGCTATGCGGCCGTGCCGCGCGAGGCCAAGCTGCGCTGGCAGCGGGTGATGGGCAACTACCTGATGACGCGCGAAAACCTGCGCGGCGTGGTCCTCATGTGTGATCCGCGCCACGGAATGACCGAGCTCGACGAGATCCTGCTCGACGTGATCCGTCCGCGCGTGCAACAGGGCCTGAAATTCCTCGTGCTGCTGACCAAGGCCGACAAGCTCACCCGCAGCGAGGGCGCCAAGGTGCTGTCCATTACGCGACTGCAGGCCGGCGGCGGCGAGGTGAAACTGTTCTCGGCCCTCAAGAAGCAGGGCGTGGGAGAGGCCGCGGAGCTGCTGTGGCGCTGGGTGCACCCCGAAGGCGCCGACGCGCCAGCCGCCGAACCCGAGCCACCGCCACAGGAAGACGCCTGACACAGGAGCAGGCTGTACCGACCGTCCCATCTGCGAAGTTCACTATCAAAACAATAGCGACACAGTCAACCCGAAGGAGACAAGAAGCATGATCGAGACATTCCAACGCAGCCTGCCCAACGGCACCACCCTGAGTTGCCGCGCCGCCGGCCAGCCGGGCCGGCCGCTGATGGTGTTCCTCCACGGGTTCCCCGAGGCCGCGTTCATCTGGGACGAACTGCTCGAGTACTTCTCCGACCCGGCCCACGGCGGCTACCGCTGCGTGGCGCCCAACCTGCGCGGCTTCGAGAAATCCAGCTCGCCGACCGACGTGGCGGCCTACAAGGCGCACCTGCTGATCCAGGACATCCAGCAGCTCGCCGCCACCGAGAGCGCCGACGGCACCATGGCCGCGCTGGTCGCCCACGACTGGGGCGGCGCCTTCGGCTGGGGCTATGCGAATGCCTTCCCGCAGCAGGTCGGCAGGCTGGTCATCATCAATTCGCCGCACCCGGGCACCTTCACCCGGGAACTGCGCAACAGTCCGGCGCAGCAGCAGGCCAGCGCCTACATGAACTTCCTCGCGCGCCCCGACGCGGAAGCGCTGCTCGCGGCCGACGACTTCAAGCGCATGTGGCCCTTCTTCCTGCTGATGAAGGCCGGCCCCGACGGCTTCGGCTGGCTCACCGAGGAAGTGAAGCAGAAGTACCGCGAGGTCTGGAGCGCGGGCCTCACCGGCGCCTGCAATCTCTACCGCGTGACGCCGATGAAGCCGCCGCTGCCGGGCCAGACCATCGACGGCATTCCCGTGCTGCCGCGCGAACGGCTGGTGGTGGAAGTGCCGACCTTCGTTTTCTGGGCGCTCGACGACGCGGCCCTGCTGCCGGGCCTGCTCGAGGGACTGGAAGACTATGTGCCGAAGCTCGAGCTGAAGAAGGTCCCGAACGCGACCCACTGGATCGTGCACGAGCAGCCGCAGCTGGTCGCGCGCGAGATCGAGGGTTTCCTGCAGCGCAACCCCTGAGGGCACGCTGCCGAAATCGAATCAGTAGATGGGCGGCTCGCCCTCGGGGCGAGTCTTGAAGCGGCGATGCACCCAGTAGTACTGGGACGGCATCGTGTCGATGTAGCCCTGCAGCCGCTCGTTCATGAGCGCCGTGTCGGCCTCGACGTCGTCGGTCGGAAAGTTCTGCCAGGTCGGCAGGATTTCGATCTCGTAGCCTTCGCTCGTGAGCTTCGCCACCACCGGCACCACCTTGGCCTTGCCCAGCCGTGCGAAGCGCGACAGCGATGGCACCGTGGCCGCCTGCACGCCGTAGAACGGCACGAAGATGGTCTGGTCGCGGCCGAAGTCCATGTCGGGCAGCAGGTACAGCAGGCCGCCCTTGCGCAGGCCCTGCAGCACCGGCTTGATGCCGTCCACCCGGTTGAGCGCCGCCACGTCGCCGAAGCGGGTGCGGCCCTCGCGGATCCAGGCGTCGATCATCGGGTCGCGCTGGGTCGTGTAGATGGTGGCCGAGGGGCGCGCGGTGTGCATCGTGAGCGCAGTCGCAGCCGCATCGAGGCCGTAGAAATGCGGCGCGAAAAGAATCATGGGCTCGTCGCCGTGGGCGATCTCGTCGATCTCCGCAGCCGCGCCGACGATCTTGAGCCGGCTAGCCACCGTCTTCTCGGGCGCGTGCCAGAGCCAGCCACGGTCCAGCCACGATTGCGCCACGTAGACGAAGCTCTCGCGCGCGATCGCACGGCGCTCGGCTTCCGATTTCTCCGGAAAGCAGACTGCCAGATTGGTGTCGACCACGCGCCGCCGCGGCACTGCGATGGTGTGCAGGATGCGGCCGAGGAACGCACCGAAACCGCGCACCACTGGCAGCGGCAGCGGCGCGATCACTCGCATGAAGCCGATGCCGAGTCGGGATCCGAGGCTCATGCGGCTTCCCCTGCCGCGGCGACCACGCGCTCGGCGCGCGGCTCCTTGTAGCGGGCGTAGTCCCACACGTACTGGCCCGGCAGGCTGTGGATCAGCCGGCCGATGCCGTCGTTCATGGCGGCGGCGGCGTCCTCGATGGACGCGGAAGGGTCGGTCAGCGCCGTACCGACGATGGGCTCGAAGCGGATCACGTAGCCGGCCGCATTCGGCAAGCGTTCGCACACGCTGAGAAAGCAGGCCGCGCCGGTCTGTTGCGCAAGGCGGGGAAGCAGGGTCATGGTGTAGGCCGGGCGGCCCAGGAAAGGCGCCCAAACGCCCTGCCCCAGCGGCGGCACCTGGTCGGGCAGGATGCCGGTGTAGCCGCCGTTGCGCAGCGTGCGGATCAGGCCGCGCACGCCGGTGTTGTTGGTAGGCAGCGTCTGCAGGCCGGGCCGGTCGCGCGAACCGGCGGCGATCAGGTCGGCCATCCATTTCTTGCGCGCCGGACGGAACAGCGCGGTGATGGGCCCGTAGGTGGACAGAAAGCGCTCGCCGATGGCCTGGCCGCACATCTCCCAGCTGCCGAGGTGCGGCGCGACCAGGATCACGCCCTTCTTCGCCTGCATGGCCGCCTCGAAGGCCTCGACGCCCTCCCAGCGCACCACGCGGTTCAGCACGGTCTGGCCCTGCGGGCGCAGCCAGAGCCAGGGGAGCTCGGAAGCCATCTTGCCGGCGGCGGCGATGGCGGGACGGTATTGGTCGGGGCCGAAGCCCGCGCTCTCGGCGTTGGCCTTGAAGCGGCGGCGATAGCCGGGCGCGCTCCACCAGACCAGCCAGCCCAGCAATGCACCGAGCCGATGCATCAGCGGCATCGGCACGCGGGCGAGCAGGCGGAACAGGGTGATCATCGAATACGGGAGGGGGTCAAAAAACGGACGCGCGCGCATGGTATTGCGCGGCTCGAATAGAATGCAAATTGTCGCCGAGTTACGGAACAACTTGCAGGGCGACAAACACAAGCGCAGCAGTGCGATTGTGCCGGGTCGAGAAATCGACATCTGCTAAAGCGTTCGCCAGAGCTCCGCAGAGTTGGCAACGCGCCAAGTCAAATCAAGGAGTTTTGAACAAATGGCGAACGACTTCCTCTTCACGTCCGAATCCGTCTCCGAAGGCCATCCCGACAAGGTCGCAGACCAGATCTCGGACGCCATCCTGGACGCGATCTTCGAGCAGGACCCCCGTAGCCGCGTGGCCGCCGAGACGCTGACCAACACCGGCCTCGTGGTGCTGGCCGGCGAAATCACCACCAACGCGCACGTCGACTACATCCAGGTCGCGCGCGACACCATCAAGCGCATCGGCTACGACAACACCGAGTACGGCATCGACTACAAGGGTTGCGCCGTGATGGTCTGCTACGACAAGCAGTCCAACGACATCGCCCAGGGCGTCGACCACGCATCGGACGACCACCTGAACACCGGCGCCGGCGACCAGGGCCTGATGTTCGGCTACGCCTGCGACGAAACGCCCGAGCTGATGCCCGCGCCGATCTACTACGCGCACCGCCTCGTCGAGCGCCAGGCGCAGCTGCGCAAGGACGGCCGCCTGCCCTTCCTGCGCCCCGACGCCAAGAGCCAGGTCACGATGCGCTACGTGGACGGCAAGCCCCACAGCATCGACACCGTGGTGCTCTCCACCCAGCACAGCCCCGACCAGAGCGAGACGCCCACCAAGATGAAGGCTTCGTTCAACGAAGCCATCATCGAGGAGATCATCAAGCCGGTGCTGCCCAAGGAGTGGCTCAAGGAAACGCGCTACCTGATCAACCCGACCGGCCGCTTCGTCATCGGCGGCCCGCAGGGCGACTGCGGCCTCACCGGCCGCAAGATCATCGTCGACACCTACGGCGGCGCCTGCCCGCACGGCGGCGGCGCGTTCTCGGGCAAGGACCCGTCGAAGGTCGACCGCTCGGCAGCCTACGCCGCGCGCTACGTGGCCAAGAACATCGTGGCCGCCGGCCTGGCGCGCCAGTGCCAGATCCAAGTGGCGTACGCCATCGGCGTGGCCCAGCCGATGAACATCACGGTGTACACGGAAGGCACCGGCGTGATCCCCGACGAGAAGATCGCCGAACTGGTGCGCGAGCACTTCGACCTGCGTCCGAAGGGCATCATCCAGATGCTCGACCTGCTGCGCCCGATCTACCAGAAGACCGCCGCCTACGGCCACTTCGGCCGCGAGGAGCCCGAGTTCACCTGGGAAGCGACCACGCAGGCTCCCGCACTGCGCGCAGCAGCCGGCCTCAAGTAAGCAAGCAGGAAAAGATGGTGGGGCTTCAGAAGCGGTAAGTGCCGCTCAGCCCCACCGTCCAGTTGCGGCCCGGCGCGGGCTCGTAATAGCGCGCATTGCCTTCGTTGACGATCACCGAGCCCACGTAGCGCCGGTCGAACAGGTTGTCGACACGCGCGAAGGCATTGAACTCCCAGCGCTCCCATTTCTTCAGGTAGCCCGCATACACCGCCGCGACGGCATAGCCCGGCGCGCTCGCGGTGTTGACGTCGTTGGCCTGGATGCGGCCCAGCGCGCGCATCTCGATGCCGGCACGCCAGCCCTCGGGCGGCACCCACCCCAACGACGCGAACAGCGATTGCCGCGCGATGCCCGGAATGCGGTTGCCCGCGGCCACCCTGTTCGCCGCCGCGCACGGGGACGGCGAGCAGAAGGCATCGCGGTAGGTCGCGTCCAGCCAGGTGTAGGCCAGCTGGGTGCGCCAGTGGTTCGCGGTTTCGTGCTGCCAGCCCAGCTCGAAGCCGTTGCGCTTCGTGCGGCCGGCGTTCTGGAACGTGGCGCGGCCGCCCACGTTGGTGTCGGTGACGATCTCGTCGCGCGTGCGGGTCTGGAACAGCGCCGCCGTGAGCAGGCCGCCGGCGAGCCGCGCCTTGGCACCGACCTCGACACTGTCGTTCACCGAAGGCCGCAGCGCGAAGTTGAGTCCGCTCGCGCCATTGGCCCGGTAGGAGAGCTCGTTCAGCGTCGGCGTCTCGAAACCGCGCCCGATGGAGCCGTACAGCGCCAGGTCCGGCGTGGCCTGGTAGCGCAGCGAGGCTACCGGCAGGGTCTTGCTGTAACGCGCGCTGCCGCTGTCGTCGCGGTTGGTCCCGACGATGTAGCGGTCCTGCGAATTGAAGTGCACGCTGCTGCGGCGCACGCCGGCCTCCAGCGTCCAGCGCTCGGCAAGGCGCCAGGTGGCCTGCGCGTAGGGGTCGAGGTTCCAGGCCTCGTTGAGCTCGTTGCGCCGCAGCCGCCCCTGCACGCCGAGCACCGGGGCGGAGACCGGGCCCAGGTAGTTCTCGTAGCCGCGGCGTTTTTCTCGCAGGCTGTCGTAGCCCAGGCCCGCCACCACCTCGAGGGGCCTGCCGGCCAGCGTGAACGCGCCGTTCCAGCGCAGGTCCACGCCGCCGTACTGCCTCGACAGGTCGATCACCCCACCCGCGTGCAGCGGGTTCTGCTGCGCCGAGGGCGGAATCGACTGGAACTGCGTGGTCTTGCGCTGGCCGCCGTAGACCATGAGGCGCAGCCCCTGCGTGGCATCGATGCGGTGTTCATAGAGCAGGCCGACCTGCGTCTGCTCGACCGTCTTGCGGGTGTCGTACTGCGTGGCCAGCGGCGCATTGCGCGGCGCCAGCGCGTACTGGTCGGCGGTGAGGCCCAGCGGGTCCTGCGCGTCGATGCGCACGCTGTTGAAGACCAGCGTGAGCCTGTCGCCGTTGTCCAGCGCGATGCCGAGCTTGCCGTTGGCGATGTCGCGCTTCGCGGCGCTGTGCTCGCGCCAGCCGTCGGTATGGAAACGGCTCGCGTCGAGCAGGTAGTCGACAGCCCCCTGCGATCCGCTGACCTGCAGCGACTGCCGCCAGGTTCCGAAGCTGCCGCCCGCGAGCGAATACGACAGCCGGGGCGGGCCTTCGCCCGAGGCGGTGAAGGCCTGCACCACGCCGCCGGATGAATTGCCGTAGAGCGCGGAGAACGGTCCGCGCAGCACCTCGATGCGGTCGAGCGAGCCGATGTCGATGTTGGAGGTCTGGCCCTGCCCGTCGGGCAATGTCGCGGGAATGCCGTCGACGTAGAGCCGCACGCCGCGCACGCCGAAGGTGGAGCGCGCACCGAAGCCGCGAATGGACAGCTGCAGGTCCTGCGCGTAGTTCAGCCGGTTCTGCACCTGCAGCCCCGGCACCGCGCCGAGGCCTTCCGAGAGATTGACCTGCAGGCGGCTGTCGCGCATTTCGTTGCCGTCCACACGATCCACCGAGCCGGGTACGTTGAAAGGCGTCACCTCTCCTCGCGGCGTGGAAACGGTGATCTCGCGCAGGCTGCCGGCCGGCTCCTGCTGGGCTCGTGCAGCCATCGGAGCGACGAACAGCGACAGGAAGCCGACGGCGGCGGAAGCAGCAGGCGCGAGGTTCATCGCGCAGATTCTGCTTCGGCACTCCGGCCGGGCGTGTCGCGGTGGCGCGACTCTCAGGGAAAACTACGATTCGCCGGAGCTCGCTAGGCCTTGCTGTCGGCCGGCTTCCTCCACCAGCCGTACCAGACGCACACCACGCACGGAATGCCGAGCGCGATCCAGGCCAGGATGTCGCCCAGCCCGCCGTCGCTGAAGAGCGCGGAGATCAGGCCGAAGGTCGTGAGCACGCCCAGCACGATCGGCCAGCCCCACATGCGCCAGAAGCCTTGATGGTGATGCTGGTGCTGCTTCATGCCTGCACCTTCATGGCCGGTGCCGGCTCAGGTTGGGCGGTGCCGCCGACGGGGGCGTGCTTCGGCACCTCATGCTCCTCTGTCTTCTTCGAGGCAGCCGGCACGGTGTTGCCCCGCTTGAGCCAGAGATACAGGCCGCTGCCCAGCACGATGATGGTCGCAATGTCGAGCAGCGCCCAGATGATCTGCATCGGCATGCCGCCGTAGTCGCCGAAGTGCAGCGGCTGCGACACCAGCAGCGCCCAGAGGTACCAGGGCAGCTTGGGCGAAGCGGTCACCTCGGCCGTCTTGGCGTCGACCAGCACCGGCTGCAGGAGCTTCGACGTGAAGGGCTCGTTGCCGCGCAGGAAGAAGGTGGTGTGGTGCGGACTCGAGAACGAGGTGCCCGGGAACGCGATGAAAGACAGCTTCATGCCGGGCGCGGCCTGCAGCGCAACATCCATCGAACGCTGCACGGAGGCGCGCTCGTTCACCGCGACGACGGGCTCGTTCTTGTACGGCGTCAGCAGCGCACTGAGCTGATCGTATTGCCAGTACTTGATGACCAGGTCGGCCCACGTGTTGATCATGCCGGTGGCCCCCACCACGAACACCCACACCAGCGTGACGATGCCCAGCAGGTTGTGCAGGTCGAGCCACTTCAGGCGTGGCCGCTTCTCGCGCCGCACCGTGCCGAAGTCGAGCTTGCGCATGAAGGGCGAATACAGCACCACGCCCGAAACGACGGCCACCAGCAGCAGCAGGCCCATGAAGCCGAGGAAGAGCTTGCCCGGCAGCCCCGCGAAGAGATCGACGTGGAGCTTGAACATCACGTACATGAAGCCCTCGTCGAACTTCGGCTGCGCGAGCACCGCGCCCGTGCGCGCGTCGACCGCGACCGACTTGAAGTCGTCCGTGGGCTCCGGCGTGGGCGTGAGCGTGACGAACCAGAGGCCGTCGTCGTCCTCGGGCTGCGAGGCGAACTGCACAACCCGGTCGGGATGCTTGGCCTTCGCCACTTCCAGCACGCGGTCGAGGCTGACGCGCGGCGTGTCCGCCGGCATCTTCGGCGCCTCGACCTCGGTGCCCAGCAGATGGCCGATCTCGTGATGGAAGATCAGCGGCAGGCCGGTGATGCACAGCAGCAGCATGAACACCGTGCACACTAGGCTGCTCCACTTGTGCACCCAGGCCCAGGTCTTGATCTTTCGGCTGTTCATGTCGTGGCTGCTCTATCGAAGGAAAAGATTCTAGAAACGGTAGGTCGCGCTGGCGACGATGTTGCGGCGCGCGCCGTACCAGCAGTCGCCGCGCGACAGGCAGGTGCTGAAGTAGACCTTGTCCGTCACGTTGTTGATGTTGAGCGCATAGCGCCAGGCGGCGGTCTCGTAGGCGAACACGAGGTCGGCCAGCGCGACGCCCGGAATGCGCGGGCCCACGCCCGACTGCATGTCGCGGAACGAACTCATCATGCGCACGCCGGCCCCGGCCGAGAAGCCGTTCACGCCGCCGATCGAGAACTTGTACTTGGCCCAGACGCTCGCCTGATGCTTGGGCAGCCCCTCGATCAGCGCGTCGGCGTCGGTGTAGTTGTAGTGGGCGACGAGGTCGAGGTTCGGGCCGATCGAGCCCTTGGCCTCCAGCTCGACGCCGCGGGTCTTGGTCTGGCCGAGCTGCGTGAACACCTTGGGCTGCGGTTCGGCGATCTGGTTCTTCTCGCGCAGGTCGTACACGGCGGCGCTGAATGCCACGGCACGGTCCTTGGGCTCGTACTTCACGCCCACTTCCCATTGCTCGCCGCGCAGCGGCTTGAAGATGCGGCCTTCACGCGCGGACTGCGGCGTGAACGACTCGCTGTAGCTCACGTACGGCGACCAGCCCGAAGGCGAGGCGTACATCACGCCGAACCGCTTGGTGGTGGCGCTGCTCGTGTCCGACTCGCTGCCCGCGGCGCTGGAGACGGCCCTGTCGTGCCGCAGGCCCGCCACGAAGATCCAGTTGTAGAGCTTGATCTGGTCCTGCAGATACACGCCCGTCTGGCGTTGGCGAGTGCGCGGCCGCGCGTCGCGCACCGGCTCGTCGAGATGGCCGTAGACCGGCGCGTAGACGTCGATGGTGTCGTAGGTGGTGCCGACCCAGACGTTCTCGCGCTGGCGCGCGAAATCCGCCCCCACGAGCAGCGTGTGCTTGAGGGCTCCGGTCTGGAAGTGACCCTCGACGTGGTTGTCGAGCGTCTGCGTGCGGTTGCGCGTGAGCGAGCTGTCGTAGTAGCGGCCCAGCACGCGCTTGAAGATCGGGTCGGTGGCGTCCCAGCTCTCGGCCCCCGAGAACGCGGCGCCATAGTGATAGCGGTTGTCGTTTTCGTTGCGCGCGTAGCGGAAGTTCTGGCGGAAGGTCCAGCTGTCGTTGAACTTGTGCTCGAACTGCCAGCCGAAGGTCTTGCGCTCGCTGTCGTAGTAGTCACCCGGCTCGCCGATGAAGCGGCTGCTCGGCAGGCGCCCGTTCGGGTTCGGCAGCAGGGTGCCCTGCCACGGCAGGAACTGCGAGCTGCTGCCGCTCTTGTCCTTCTGCCACAGACCCTGAAGCGTCAGCGAGGTCATGGCGTTGGGTCGCCAGGTCAGCGAAGGCGCGATCACGCTGCGGTCGTCGGGGACGTAGTCGACCTGCGTGTCGGACTTGCGCTGCAAGGCGATCAGTCGGTACGACAGGGAACCATCGGCATTGAGCGGGCCGGTGAGGTCGGCCTGGATCTGCTTGCGGCCGAAGCTGCCGAACTGCACGCCCACCTCGCGCTGGGCCTCCTGCAGCGGCCGCTTGCTGACCATGTTGACCACGCCGGCGGCAGTGCCGGCACCGAACAGCATGCCCGAGGGGCCGCGCAGCACCTCGAGGCGCTCGAGCGTGTAGGGCTCGGTGCGGGTGGTGCTGGTGTAGTAGCCATAGGCCTGGCGCAGGCCGTCGAGGTAGACGTCGGGGGTGGCGCCTCGTATCCGCACGGAGTCGGTGCGGGAGTCGAGCCCGTAAGCATCGGAGCGCACGCCGGCCGCGTAGTTGAGCGCGTCCTGCAGATTGGTGGCGCCCTGGTCGACCATCTGGTCGCGCGTGATGACGGTCACGGCCTGGGGCGTCTCGGACAGCGGCGTGTCGGTCTTGGTGGCAGTGACCGCGTTCTTCGCGCGGTAGCCGATCACCGGCGTGGTGGCCGTCTCGGCCTCGGCATTCGCGTCGACCCGCACTTCCGGCAGCGAGACTGCATTCGTCGTCTGGGCCAGCACCTGATGCTGCGTGTAGATCGCCAGGCATCCCGCCAGTACCGATGCAGCCTTGCGCCGCGCCACCAAACTCTTCATCCCGCTCCACTCCATTGAAATTAATAAGAACGATTCGCATTTTAGGCGTGACAAATTTCCGCTTCCGCGAATCACCGCCCTCGCCGAAGGGCGTTGCGTTGCGAAATTGCGTCTTCGCGCCCGAGGTGAACCGGCTACGATGCCGCCCGCACGCTCCCCCTGCGTTGGCAGCCCTCATGCTCAAGCTCATTGCCTTCCTGTTTCCCGCGCTGCGCGGTCCGGCTCTGCGGCTGATGGCCCTCCTGGCTGCCGCTGCGCTCACCGGCTGCGCCGGCCTTCCGCCGCGAACGCCCGAACCGCCCACCCTGGCCATCGCGGGCTCGCCGGCCACCGAGCTCGGCCGTGCGGCCATCAGCCTCAACTCCCCGCCCGATGGCCTGACCAGCATGCGGCCGCTGATCGAGGCCTCCTTCGCGCTCGACGCCCGGCTGGAGCTGATGCGGCGCGCCAGGTCGTCGCTGGACATCCAGACCTACCAGCTGGGCAACGACAAGACCGGCCGCCTGCTACTGCGCGAGATGCGCAACGCCGCCCGCCGCGGCGTGCGCGTGCGGCTGCTGCTCGACGACTTCTACACGGCCGGCATGGACCGCCTGCTGCTCGGCCTGGCCGCAGAGCCCAACGCCGAGGTGCGGCTCTTCAACCCCTTCGTGAATGCGCGCGACCACTCCTCGGGCCGATGGCTGGAGTTCTTCTCCGACTTCCGGCGCCTCAACCACCGCATGCACAACAAGCTGTTCGTGGCCGACGGCGCCATGGCCATTGCGGGCGGCCGCAACCTCGCGGACGAATACTTCCTGCGCAGCGAAAGCGCGAACTTCATCGACTTCGAGCTGCTGCTGGCCGGCCCGGTGGTGCCCGAGTCCGCCGCCATCTTCGACACCTACTGGAACAGCGACGTGGTCTACCCCCTGCAGCGGGTGGCCAGCACCAGCCGCTCGCCGCAGGCGCTGAAGGACGACTTCGAGGAAGCGACCTCCCCCGCCCACGCGCCCGCGCCCGACCCGCTGCCCGTCACCGACCTGCTCGGCGACCCGCCCCTGGCCACCCAGCTCGCCGACATCGACGAAGCCAAGTGGATGCGCGCCGAGGCCCATGCCTCCGCCGACAGCCCCAACAAGGCATTGGGCGTGATGACGCACCCCGTCCCGTCGCTGGCGCAGCGCTTCCACCAGATGCTGGCCACCGCGCAGTCGAACGTGGTGGTGATCTCGCCCTACTTCATTCCCGGCGACGAAGGCATGGAGCGCATCCGGATGGGCCGCGAGCACGGCGTGAACATCACCGTCATCACCAACTCGCTGGCCGACAGCGACGAGCCGCTGGTCAACATCAACTACAACCGCTACCGCGTCGACATGCTCAAGCTGGGCGTGAACCTGTACGAAGTGAGCACGCAGCAGCTCAAGCGCAGCGACCAGTTCCGCACCCTGCTCAAGAAGGCGCGCGGCCGCCTGCACGCCAAGCTGGCGCTGGTCGACCGGCAATGGGTGCTGCTCGGCTCGATGAACCTCGACCCGCGCTCCGCGCGGCTGAACACCGAGTTCGGCGTGCAGGTGCGCAGCTTCGACCTGACGCAGGCGCTGCTCTTCGCCTACCAGCTCGACGACATCGAAGGCGTCTACCGCGTCACGCTCAAGCCCGACGGCCAGAACGTGCAATGGGTGGGCACCGGTGACGTCAACAACGAAGTGCTAGACAGCGAACCCGATTCGAGCATGCTGACGCGGCTGCAGTTGCTGCTGTTCTCGTGGTTCGTGCCGACGGACCAGCTCTAGCCGGCCGGCGGCTCAGAGCAACCGCAGCAAGAGCCTGTAGCCCTCCGGCCAGTCGCCAAGTCCGCTCGCGCCGTTGATGTGCCCGCGCGCACCCACCTCGACGAATTCGCTGCCCCAAGCGTTTGCGCGCTCCCTGGCGTAGGCCGCGCTGCCGTACGGGTCGTCGCTGCTGGCGACCACGATGCTCGGAAACGGCAGCCGTGCGGACGGCAGCGGCTCGAACCCCAGCGAAGTCTCCGCGGGATAGGCAGCGGCCCGAGGGTCGGGAACGGCGACGAGCAAGGCGCCGCGGATCCGCGGCGAACACCGCACGGCCCAGTGCGCGACGGCCAGGCAGCCCAGGCTGTGCGCAACGACCACCAGGTCGCTGCCCATCGCGCCTGCCTGCCGGTCCAGCGCCGAGACCCATTCGTCGCAGACCGCAAGCTCCCAGTCGTCGACCTGCAGCCGGCGCCATTCAGGACGGGTCGACTGCCAGATGCTCTGCCAGTGCGCAGCGCCCGAGTTGCCGTGCCCCGGCACGATGAAGACTGGATTTCCCATTCGCTGGACTTTCTCTCTGAACGATGCGAGCCAGTCTATGAAGCAGGGCTGCCTGGGCGGAATGGCAAGGCATTCGAAGACGCCTGTGAAAACCTTCAACTCATCGGCCGGGCGAACGCCCCCGAGCTGGCGGCCCTGCCTAGCCCGAGGCGCCTTCGCCGTGCAGCCCCACGATCAGCGAGCGCAGCCAGCTGATCGCCGGATCCTTGTGGAAGCGCCCGTGCCAGAACAGGTTGATCGCGATCTCGGGCAGCTTCGCGGGATGGCGGACGTAGGAAAGATCGAAGGGCCCGGCCAATGCCTGCGCGAGCTTCTCGGGTACGGTCGCGACGAGGTCCGAGTCGTGCAGGATGTGACCGACCGCCACGTAATGCGGCACCGTCAGCACCACCTTGCGCACGATCTTCTTGCGGTCGAGGAACTCGTCCGCGTTGCCGTGGCCGGTGCCCGCCGAGATCACCACCACATGCTCGGCGGCCGAGAACTCCTCGAGCGAGACCCGCCCCCTCTTCCTGTCGAGCGGATGGCCTCGTCTGAACACGCACACATAGTCCTGATTGAACAGCCTGCGCTGGAAGTACCCCGCCTTCAGCTGCGGCAGCAGCCCGATCGCCAGGTTGACGTGGCCCGCCTCCATCTCGTCCTGCAGGTTGACCGCGGTGTTGCGCACGGTGCTCAGCGAGACGTTGGGCGCGACCCTCGCGATCTCCTTCATCAGCCTGGGCAGGAAGTAGATCTCGCCGATGTCCGTCATGCCGACGGTGAATGCGCGCTTCGATGTGGCCGGGTCGAACGAGGCCTTGCTGTTGATCGCCGCGTGGATCACCTGCAGCGCGCGCGCCGTGGGCTCGGCGAGCTGCTGCGCGTAGGGCGTGGGCTCCATGCCGTTGGGCGTGCGCAGGAAGAGCGGATCGTCGGTGAGCTTGCGCAGGCGCGCCAGCGCGTTGCTCACGCCCGGCTGCGAAAGGCCGAGGCTGCTCGCCACCTTGGACACCCTGCGGTCGACGAGCAGCTGCTGGAAGACGACCAGCAGGTTGAGATCGATGTCCTTGAGCTCCATGCGCGTCGTCTCACATTCTTGAAATCAATATGAACTATTGATCACATTCTATTGAGCGATGGCGTTCGAATGGGGATCATCGATGCACCCACGAGACGCAGCCCTCCACGGGCGGCACAGGAGACAAGAACATGGACGACACATCGGCGGTCTTCCCCCGGAAGATCCATTGGGAAAGCCAGGGCACCAGCCGCATTCCCTTCATGGCCTACACCGAGGCCGACCAGCACCGCCAGGAGCTGGAGCGCTTCTTCTATCGCGGCCACTGGAGCTACGTCGGTCTCGAGGCCGAGATCCCGCAGGTCGGCGACTTCAAGCGGACCGCGGTCGGCGAGCGCTCGGTGATCATGGTGCGCGACGCGGAAGACTCCATCAGCGTCGTCGAGAACGTGTGCGCCCATCGCGGCATGCAGTTCTGCCGAGAGCGGCACGGCAACCGCAAGGAAGGCGGCTTCACCTGCCCCTATCACCAGTGGAACTACACGCTCACGGGCGACCTGCAGGGCGTGCCCTTCCGCCGCGGCGTGAAGCAGGACGGCAAGGTCAATGGCGGCATGCCCGCCGACTTCAAGACCGCCGACCATGGCCTCAACAAGCTCAAGGTGGCCAGGCGCGGCGGCGTGGTCTTCGCTTCTTTCGACCCCGAGGTCGAATCGCTCGAGGACTTCATGGGGCCGGAAATCCTCGGTTACTTCGACCGGCTCTTCAACGGTCGCAAGCTCACCATCCTCGGCTACAACCGCCAGCGCATTCCGGGCAACTGGAAGCTCATGCAGGAGAACATCAAGGACCCGTACCACCCGGGCCTGCTGCACACCTGGTTCGTGACCTTCGGGCTCTGGCGCGCGGACAACAAGTCGGAGCTGAAGATGGACCGACACCACCGGCACGCCGCCATGATCTCCACGCGCGGCGCGAGCGGCAAGGCCGACCAGGTGACCCAGGTGTCGAGCTTCAAGGAGAGCATGAAGCTCAACGACGACCGCTTCCTCGACATCGTGCCCGAGCCCTGGTGGGGCGGCCCGACGGCGGTGATGATGACGCTCTTTCCCAGCGTGATCCTGCAGCAGCAGGTCAACAGCGTCTCGACGCGCCACATCCAGCCCAGCGGCCCCGGCGCCTTCGATTTCGTGTGGACGCACTTCGGCTTCGAGGACGACACCGAGGCCATGACGCAGCGCCGCCTGCGGCAGGCCAATCTCTTCGGCCCCGCGGGCTTCGTCTCGGCCGACGACGGCGAGGTGATCGAGCTCTCGCAGAAGGGCTTCGAGCAGAAGCCCTTCCACCGCACGCTGGCCGAGCTCGGCGGCCGCGAGGTCGGCGACACGGACCACATGGTCACCGAGACGCTGATCCGCGGCATGTACGAGTACTGGCGCAAGGTGATGGAGGCTTGAGATGGACTTCCAGGACTACTTCGAGCTCTCGCAGCTCTACGCCAGCTACGCCCATGCGGTGAGCTCCAGCCAGTGGGAGCTCTGGCCCGAGTTCTTCACCGAGGATTGCAGCTACCGCCTGCAGCCGCGCGAGAACCACGAGCGAGGCTTTCCGCTCGCCACGCTTTCGTTCGAGAGCAAGGGCATGCTGAAGGACCGCGTCTACGGCATCCGCGAGACCCTGTTCCACGACCCCTACTACCAGCGCCACGTTGTGGGCTCGCCGGTGGTGCGGAAGGTCGAGGCGGGCCGCATCGAGTCGGAGGCCAACTACGCCGTCTTCCGCACCAAGCTCTCTGAACTCTCGACGGTGTTCAGCGTGGGCCGCTACATCGACGTCGTCGTGCGCACCGAACAGGGCCTGAAGTTCGCCTCGCGCCAGGTCATCTACGACAGCGAGATGATCCCCAACTCCGTCATCTACCCCTTGTGAAGCGAAGAGAAAAACCATGAGCGATGGATCCAACACCGGCTGGACGAATGCCGCGAATTTCGACGACGTGCCCGCCGACGACGTCATCGGCCTGGTCGTCGAAGGCCGCGACCTGGCCCTCTACAACGTGGACGGCAGCATCTACGCGACCGACAACATCTGCACGCACGGCCACGCCCGCCTGTGCGAAGGCTTTCTCGAAGGCCACGAGATCGAGTGCCCGCTGCACCAGGGCAGGTTCGACGTGCGCAACGGCGCGTCCACCTGCGCGCCGGTGACCGAGGCGATCCGCTCCTACCCCGTGAAGATCGAGGGCGGGCGGGTGTTTCTCTCGCTGGGCTGAGCTGCCGCGGAGAAGCCATGAGCAAGCAAGACGGCACGATCGCGATCGTCGGCGCCGGCCAGGCCGGCGGATGGGCGGCGCAGACGCTGCGCGCCGAGGGCTTCGGCGGCAGGATCGTGCTGATCGGCGACGAAAGCCATCGCCCGTACGAACGCCCTCCTCTGTCGAAGTCGGTGCTCGCCGGAGAGGCCCCTGCCGAGACCACGCGCCTGCAGAAGCCCGAAGCCTTCGATGCGCTGAACGTCGACTGGCGCCCCGACGTGAGCGCGACGCGCATCGACCGGACAACGAAGCAGCTGCACCTGAGCCACGGCGAGCCCGTCCGCTACGACAAGCTGATCCTGTGCACCGGTGGCCGGGCACGGCGGCTGGCCATTCCGGGCGCGGACCTGCCCGGCGTGTTCACGCTGCGAAGCATCGACGATGCCGCCGCGCTGGGTGCGGCGCTCGTCGCCGGCAAGCGGCTGCTGGTCATCGGCGGAGGGTGGATCGGCCTGGAAGTCGCGGCGACCGCCCGCGGGAAAGGACTCGACGTCACGGTTGCGGAGGCCATGGACCGGCTGTGCGAGCGCACCGTGCCGCCGGAAATCTCCGGCTACCTGCTGCGGCTCCATGCCTCGCACGGCGTTCGCCTCGAGCTGGGCACGGGCATCGAGCGGCTGGAGCAAGGAGCGGATGGCGAGAGCCTGAAGGCGACGCTGAACGATGGGCGGACGCTTGCCTGCGACGTGGTTCTCGCCGGCATCGGCCTGGTCGCCAACGACGAGCTGGCACGAGAAGCGGGCCTCGCGTGCGAGAGCGGCATCGTGGTCGATTCGCGATGCCGGTCTTCCGACCCCGACATCCTTGCAGCAGGCGACGTGGCTGTCTGGCATTGCGAGCGCGCCGGGCGCCGGATGCGGCTGGAATCGTGGCAGAACGCCCAGGAGCAAGGCATCGCGGCCGCGCGCTCCGCCCTCGGCATCGAGGTGAACCACCAGCCGCTTCCGTGGTTCTGGTCCGACCAGTACGGCATCAACCTCCAGATATTCGGCATGCCGGCGCCGCGGCACCAGACAGTGGTGCGCGGCAACCCGGAGAGCGACAGCTTCGTCATGTTCTTCCTCGACGGCGACAAGGTGGCCGCCGCGCTCGGGCCGAACTCGGCGCGCGACCTGCGCTTCGCGCGGCGGCTGATCGAGCGCGGCACCGGCGTCGATCCGCTGCAGCTCGCCGACGTCGAGCTTCCGCTTTCCAGACTTTGAACGGTCGAAGGACCGGGCCGATCGCACGAAAGACGCGCCACGGCTCGCGGCGTCTCCTCAACGCGGCGGGCTCTGCACCGTCGCCGCGACGATGCGGCGCACGACCGGCAGCACCACCAGCAGCGACGGAAACGCGACCAGCCACGAAACGCCCCAGGCCGACATCCACATCCGCAGCAGCCCCTCGGCGAAGCCCATGCTCCTGAGCGTGGCGATGCCGGCCACGATGCACGACATGAAGATCGACAGCAGCAGCGGCATGACGATGGCCGCGTAGCGCGCGGGCAGCTTTCCGATGTTGCGGCTCATGATGCGGCCAGCTCGCCGATGTATTGCGCCAGCGTGCGCGGCGTCCGGCCGAGGATGGCCTCCAGCACGAGGGCGTTGCCGCCCAGCCCGTGCGTCGCATAGTGCGCGTGCACCTTGGACAGCAGCTGCAGCTGGCGCGCGTCGTAGGGCGGGCGCGTCAGCTCGACCCAGTCGTCGAAATCGATCTCCCGCGCCGCCACTGGCCGGCCGAGCACCTCGCCCGCCATCGCGACGATCTCCCGGCGGTTGAAACGCCCGGGCGCGCACAGCTCGAACGAGCCGTAGGCGAGCCGGTCTTCGGTCAGCGCAATGGCCGCGACCTCGGCGACGTCGCGGTAGTCCACGCGCGCGATCCGCGTGTCGACCGGATAGGGCTCGGCGAAGACGCCGTCACGCACGATGCCAGGCCACGCTCCGCGCAGGTTCTGGAAGAAGTTGGCCGGATGCAGCAGCGTGTATTCGAGCTCGGACTCGAACAGCGCGGTCTCCACCGGCACCTTGCTCGCATGGTTCGCGAGCGTGCCGTGCGTCGGCTGGATCACCGACGAGAACACGAACTTGCGCACGCCCGCCTCCTGCGCTGCGGCGACGAGGTTGCAGCCCATCCGTGCCTCGTCCGGCTGGAAGGCGGGGCCGATGTGGAATACGCCGTCCGCGCCTTCAGCCGCGCGACGCAGGCTCGCCGGATCGCGCAGGTCCGCGACGACGGCCTCGGCCGCGCCGTTGTCGATCGCCTTTTGCCGGCCTCGCTCGTCGCGCACCAGTGCGCGCACCGTGGCGCCGCGCCTGGCCAGCTCGGGCACCACGAGCCCGGCAACGCGGCCGGTGGCGCCGACCACCAGCACCGTGGGTCTATGTTCTTCCATGGATGATTCCTCGATCAATCAGTGAGTGAGCGGCACCGGGCCGCGGTGTCCCAAAGATACGAACGGACCCGGCGCGCGTGAATGCGCGGCCGCCGCCAAAGACCTTCATCCAGATCGGAAGAATCCATGGACCAGATTCAGGACATCCGCGCCTTCGTCGCCATCGTCGAGCTCGGCAGCCAGAGCGCGGCGGCGCGCCAGCTGGGGCGCTCGGTGCAGTCCATCAACCGCTCGCTGAACGAGCTCGAGCGAAGCCTCGGCGTGCAGCTGATCCGGCGGACCACGCGGCAGTCGTCCACCACCGAGGTAGGCCTGGCCTACCACCGGCGCGTACAGGCCGCGCTGGCGGAATTCGACGCGGCCGCGGAGGACGCGAGCAGCCAGTCGAGCGCGCCCCGCGGCCTGCTGCGCGTGGCCGCGCCCGTGCAGTTCGCGCCGGCCTTCGTGGTGCCGCTGATCGGCGCGTTCATGCAGCGCTATCCGGGCATGGAGGTGGAGCTCACCGCCTCCGACCGCTTCGTCGACCTGATCGAGGGCGACATCGATCTCGCGATCCGCATCGGCGAACTGCCCGACTCCGAACTGGCGGCTCGGCGGCTCGGCGAACTGCGGCTCGTGGTGTTCGGTGCGACCGGCTACTTCGAGCGACACGGCCGCCCGCAACGACCCGAGGACCTGGCCGAACACCAGTGCCTGGTGCGCACGACGCACGGCAACGATGCCAACTGGCCGTTCACCATCGAAGGCCGGCTGCGGCGTGTGAAGGTGTCTGGGCGCTTCAGGTCCGACAACACGGCCGCGCTCTATGCGGCGGCCACCGGCGGCCTGGGACTCTGCTTCACGCCGCTGTGGCAGATCCGCCATCTGCTCGACGGCGGCGGTGTCGAGCTGGTGCTGACGGAGTTCGAGTCACCGAAGACTCCGGTTCACGCGGTGTGGCCCTCGGCCCGGGGCAGCTTCGCCCGCGCGAAACTGTTCGCGGATTTCGCGGCCGAGAACCTGCCGTCGCTGGGACTCGCGGCCTAGGGCAATGCGACTCGCGCATCACCTGCCGGTGCGCGCTCGCCGCCGGCCGGCCTGCAGCTCCCTCTCGGTGAGCACGTACTCCGAGCGATCGCCGAGTCGCTGGACCGCAAGGTCGATGAACGCGCGTGCGCGCATCGGCTGCGAAGACCTGCTGCCGAAGTACACGAAGTAGTTGGCGTAGTTGGGCATGTGGTCGACGAGTACAGGAACCAGCTGGCCCGAGCGGATATAGGGCGCGGCCGTAACGCCTGCGAGCTGGCCGAGCACCTTGCCCGCCAGGACGGCCTGCAGTTCGAACAACTCGTCGTTGCTGCAGATCGCCGGCACGACGGGCTGGTCGGCAGCCTGGTCGCCGATCCTCACGCGCCATGGAAGAACCTTCCCCGTGCTCGGATGCCGATAGGCGCTGCAGCGGTGCGAGGCGAGGTCAGCCAGGGAGTCCGGCACGCCGTGCCGCTGGAAGTACGACGGTGCCCCGCAGATCGGCAACTGCACGGGAAACAGCCGCCGCGCGATGACCCCTTCATGGGGTGACGGCCCGAGCCGGAAACCCACGTCGACACGGTCCTCCACCCAGTTGCCGATCCGGTCCTCCAGCAGCACGTCGGGCTGTATGCCCGGATGCAGGTCGCAGAACTCCTCCACCAGACGCCAGAGAATCGGCTGGAACGTCGTGCGCGGCCCCGTGATCCGGAGGGGGCCGGCGAACTCGTCCTTCGCGGTCCTGGCCGTCTGCAGCGCCCGCTGCATCCCCAGCACCGAAGGCTGCACGTCTTCGAACAGACGTTGCCCCGCATCGGTCAGCGACATCACGCGCGTCGTGCGATGGAACAGGCGCGCATCCAGATGCGCCTCCAGCTGGGCCAGCGCCTTGCTCGCCGCCTGGGGGCTGATGCCCAGCGCGAGCGCCGCCTTGCGCAGGCTGCCCAGCTCCGCCGCCTTGATGAAGGTCGTGATGGACCGAAGTTCGTTGATTGCCATGAAGGGGTTCCTCTTCCGCGGCATTGTCATCATTCGGATGCCAATCAATCAACCTGGATGTCACTATTCAGATGCCAGTGGCCTACCTAAAGTTCGACCCAGCGAACTATCGAAGGCAGCCACTCATGCAACACGTCACCCTGAACAACGGACTCCGGATGCCCATCGTCGGCTACGGCGTCTTCCAGATTGCGGACGCCGACGAGTGCCAGCGCAGCGTCGTCGACGCCATCGAAGCAGGCTACCGGCTGATCGACACCGCCGCCTCCTACATGAACGAAGAGGCGGTAGGCAAAGGGTTGCGCTCCAGCGGCATCGCGCGCGAACAGCTCTTCGTCACCAGCAAGCTCTGGGTCCAGGAGACCGGCTACGAACGCACCCGGCAGGCCATCGAGAAGTCCCTGCGCCGGTTGCAACTCGACTACCTGGACCTCTACCTGATCCACCAGCCCTTCGGTGACGTCCACGGTTCATGGCGCGCCATGGAAGAGGCCTGCCGTGCCGGCAAGCTGCGCGCCATCGGCGTCAGCAACTTCCACCCGGACCGCCTGATGGACATCAAGGCGTTCAACGAGATCGCGCCGGCAGTCAACCAGATCGAAGTGAACCCTTTCCAGCAGCAGCTGGAAAGCATCCCCTTCATGAACGACATCGGCGTTCAGGCCGAAGCCTGGGCTCCGTTCGCCGAAGGGCGCAACGGCCTCTTCCAGAACGAGGCGCTGCTGGCCATTGCCGAGCGGTACGGCAAGTCGGTCGGGCAGGTCGTGCTGCGGTGGCTGGTGCAAAGAGGTGTCGTCGCCCTGGCGAAGTCGGTGCGCAAGGAACGCATGGCCGAGAACATCGCCATCTTCGACTTCGCGCTCGACGACACGGACATGGCTCGCATCGAGGCGCTCGACACCGACACGAGCAGCTTCTTCTCGCACCGCGATCCGGCCATCGTCAAGTGGATGTCCGAACGCAAGCTGGACATCTGAGCAAGGGCCATGAACGTCGTCGACACCCCCACCCCTCTGCCGGGCCGGAAGGCCGGCACCGTGCTGGCGATCATCGTGGCCAGCTACCTGATGATCGTGGTGGACATCTCCATCGTCATCACGGGCCTGCCTCGCATCCAGGCAAGCCTCGGCTTCAGTGCCGCACAGCTTTCGTGGGTGACCAATGCCTACACCCTGGCCTTCGGCGGCCTGCTGTTGCTGGGCGCGCGCGCGGGCGACATCATGGGCCGACGGCGCATGTTCGTCGTCGGGCTCTCGTTGTTCACGCTGGCATCGCTGGCGATCGGCGTGGCCCCGTCGGCAGCCTGGCTGCTCACGGCCCGCGCCATCCAGGGCGCCGGTGCCGCCGTCCTGGCCCCTTCGACCCTGGCGCTGCTGTCGACGCATTTCGCCGAAGGCCCCGCGCGCAACCGCGCCCTGTCCATGTACGCCGCGGCGGCCGGCGTGGGGGCCACGCTGGGACTGGTGCTGGGAGGCCTGTTCGCAGACCTGGTTTCGTGGCGCGCCGGCTTCTTCATCAACCTGCCCATCGGCCTGCTGCTGATCGTCGCGGCCTGCCGGCACATCTCGGAGACGCCAAGGCAGGCAGGCCGTTTCGACCTGGGCGGAGCGGTCAGCTCCACCCTGGGAATGACGGCGCTGGTCTACGGGCTGGTGCGCGCGGCCGACGCTGGATGGGCCGACGCCGGGCACAGGCAGCACTGGTCGGCGGGGTCCTGATGATTGCCACATTCGTGTGGATCGAGCGCCGCGTCCGCCAGCCGATCCTGCCCCTGCGCCTGCTGGCGAGCCGCGCACGCGCGGGTGCCTATCTCGCCCGCATGCTCTTCCTTGGCGGTGCCGTCGGCTTCTGGTTCTTCTCCACGCAGTTCCTGCAGGGCGTGCTGCACCTGCGGCCCCTGCAGGCAGGCCTCGCTTTCCTGCCCGTCACGCTGCCCAACTTCGCTTCGGCCATGGCCGTTCCCAGGCTGGCCCGGCGCTTCGGCAACGAGAAGCTGCTTCTCGTGGGCTTGCTGCTGGGTGTCCTTGGCCTGCTGTGGCTGGGGCTGGCCGATGCCCACTCGAGCTACTGGATGCACGTTGCGCCACCTATGCTCCTCATCGGCCTGGGCCAGGGCCTGCTGCTGGCACCGCTGACCGCTGCAGGCGTGGCGGGGGTCGCTCCAGAAGACGCCGGTGCGGCATCGGGAATGGTCAACGTCGCACATCAGCTGGGCGGGGCCCTGGGGCTGGGCTTGCTGGTGCTCGTCTTCGCGAGCGCGGCGCCCCCCGCCGCACACGACAGTGCCGCGGCTCTTGCCCACCGGATTTCAGCGGTCATGAACACAGGCGCCTTGCTGCTCGGGCTGGCGCTGCTCGTGTCCTGGGCCTTCATCGTCTTGCCGCGCCGCGGCGCTCAACCAAAGCCACAGGAGGCGCTCTCGTGAAATCACTGCTTTGCATGGCCATCAGCGGCGCGGCAGCTGCCGCCGGAGCGCAGGCTCCCGCCGATGCCGTCGCGCCGCCGGTCGTGGAGGTGCGCAGGGCGTCGTCCTCGCCGGTCGCCACAGGCGCAACGGAGAACTTCACCGGCATCGCGCGCATCAGCTCGCCGTTCCAGGCGCTGCCGCCCGGAAGAGCCAGCGGCGCAACGGTGAGCTTCGAGGCGGGGTCTCGCACGGCATGGCACACCCACCCGCTGGGACAGACGCTGATCGTCACGGCCGGGCTGGGCATGGTGCAGCAGCAGGGGCAAGCCGCCCAGGCCATCCGTCCCGGCGACGTCGTCACCATTCCCGCCAATGTGCGCCACTGGCATGGTGCCGGCCCCGACGGCGCGATGACCCATGTCGCCATCGCGGAGAAGGAAGATGGCATCTCGGTGACCTGGCAGGACAAGGTCTCCGATCAGGACTACCGGGCCGCCCTGGCCAGCGCCGGTATTGGTGCTGCCGCCGGCGACACGCCACGGGCGGCGGCACGTGCATATCCCCGGTCCGAAACGCTGTCCGCCAGGCAACAAGCCCTTCCGCTGATTGCCGCGTTCACTGCAACCAGCGACATGCCCAGGCTCAACGCCGCGTTGAATCGCGGCCTGGATGCGGGGTTGACCATCAGCGAGGCCAAGGAAGTCCTGGTGCAGCTGTATGCCTACGCGGGTTTCCCCAGAAGCCTCAACGCGCTTGGCGAACTGCTGAAGGTCGTGGAGGCGCGCAAGCAGCGAGGCATTCACGACGCGTGGGGCCGGGAAGCCGCTCGGGTGGTTGCCGCGGGCAATGAACTGGTCTCGGTGGGACGGGCGAACCAGACCGAGATTTCCGGCGGGCCGGTTCAGGGCGCCGTGTTCGAGTTCGCGCCCGTCATCAACCAGTTCCTGCAAGCTCACTTGTTCGGCGACATCTTCGAGCGCGACAACCTCGACTGGCAAAGCCGCGAGCTGGCCACTGTCGGCGCGCTCGCTGCAACTCCGGGCGCGCAGGCGCAGTTGCGCTCGCATATGCGGGCGAGTCTGCGCGTGGGCTTGAGCGCCGCGCAGTTGCGGCAACTGACACAAGCGCTGGCCGACGGGGTCGGTCCCGAAGTCGCCGGTCGCGCGAACGAAGCGCTCGTGCAGGCACTTGCTGCCGCATCGAAGGATGGAACATGAGCGCCATCCGCACCCTGTTGAGCGCAAGCATCGCCACGACGTGCCTGCTGACCGGTTGTGCCATGCATCGCGGCAACGTCTCGGGCCCGCTGACGATCCAGGCCCAGGGGAGCTTCGCCGTCGGCGGCACGGTCCTGAAGACTCCCGGCAGCTACGACAACAACAAGCCGGCTGCCGCGGGCCAGAGCTTCCACGGCGATCATCTCTACGCCTTCTATCAAGTCCCGCAGAACCCGAAGGCGTTGCCCATCGTGATGCTGCACGGCGCCTTCCAGTCGGCACGCAGCTGGGAGAGCACCTCGGACGGCCGCGAGGGATTCCAGACCTTGTTCCTGCGCCGCGGCTTCCCGGTGTATCTGGTCGATCAGCCGCGCCGCGGGCGCGCCGGCAACAGCACCATCCCGACAACGATCGAGCCGACGCCCAACGATCAGCTGTTCTTCGACCAGTTCCGTATCGGCAAATGGCCGAGCTACTTCGACAACGCGCAGTTCGACCGCAAGCCGGAGACCCTGGAGCAGTTCTTCCGCTCGGTCACGCCCAACACCGGCCCCTACGACGCCGCCGTGATTTCCGACGCCATGTCGGCACTGTTCGCGAAGACCGGCCCGGCGATCCTGTTCACGCACTCCCAGGGCGGTGGGCCAGGCTGGCTGACGGCGATCAGGAGCCCCAACGTCAAGGCCATCGTCGCGTTCGAACCTGGCAGCGGCTTCATCTTTCCGCAGGGCGAATTGCCGCCGGCAATGCCCAGCGCTGCCGGCACGCTGACGCCCGAGGCGGTGTCGCAGGCGGAGTTCGAGAAGCTCACCCGCATTCCCATCGTCATCTACTACGGCGACAACTTCCCCGTGGAGCCGACCCCGGAGCGCGGCCAAGACAACTGGCGCGTGCGGCTGGCCATGGCACGGCTCTGGGTGGACGCCATCAACAGGCACGGCGGCGATGCACGCCTGGTGCATCTCCCGGAGATCGGGGTTCGCGGCAACACCCACTTCCTGATGTCCGATCTGAACAACGTCGAGATTGCCGACCTGGTGTCGAAGTTTCTGGCCGAGAAGAAGCTGGATTGATTGCTCTTGCCCAGCCGCACGGTGCGGCGAGGCTGCATGAAGAACTGGAGTTTGAATGAATCACGAAACCGTCGACGAAAAGAGGCGCGAGTTCCTCGGAACCTCTGCGCTCGTCCTCTCGATCGCAACCGCTGGAGTCTCCGCAATGACCATGCCCCTTTCCGCAGTCGCTGCCGACTACAGGAAGAATCCCTTCACGCTGGTGTACGACGGCGCCATCACGGCCAACGAACCCGGCAAGGTCAACATCCACCCGGTGAAGTACAAGCTCGACGGCCTGGACATCGTCGCCAACGTCTACACGCCTGCGAACTTCGATCCGAAGAAGAAGTACGCCGCGGTCGTCGTCGCGCACCCGAACGGCGGCGTGAAGGAGCAGACGGCCGGCCTGTATGCGCAGCGGCTGGCGGAGTCGGGCTACGTCACCATTGCCGCCGATGCCGCATACCAGGGCGGAAGCGGCGGGCAGCCGCGTTCGGTGGACAAGCCGGCGAACCGCATCGAGGACATCCATGGCATGGCGGACTTCATCACCGCCTATCCGGGCGTCGATGCCGAACGTCTCGGCCTGCTGGGGATCTGCGGCGGTGGCGGCTATTCGCTGTCCGCGGCAAAGACCGACAAGCGATTCAAGTCGGTCGCGACGCTCAGCATGTTCAATTCGGGGCGCGTTCGTCGCAACGGCTTCGCCGATTCGCAACTTGCCACGATCCAGCAGCGCCTCAGGCAGGCTTCCGACGCGCGCGCCCGGCAAATGGCAGGGGGAACGCCTCTTTACTCAGGCGATGCCGACATGACCGACGCGCAGATCGCTGCACTGCCCTTCGAGATGTACCGTCAGGGCTACGAGTACTACTGGCGGACGCACGCCCATCCCGGCTCCACCTTCAGGTACACCACGAGCAGCCTGCTGGACCTGATGCGTTGGGACGCGACCGACCAGATCGAACTGATAGAGCAGCCGCTGCTGATGATTGCCGGCAGCAAGGCCGACAGTCTCTACATGACCGAGGAAGCGTTTGCGAAGGCGACGGGTGCGAAGAGCAAGGAACTGTTCAAGGTCGAGGGCGCCACGCACATCGAGACCTACTGGGTTCCCAGGTATGTGGACACCGTGGTTGGCAAGCTGGCGCCGTTCTACGCCAAGAACCTCTGACGACCGGCGGCGAATGAGGGCCGCATGGCTCCCCTGGCACCTCAGGGGGCCATCTTTCCGCCGGCCCGTCGGACTCTTTTCGATCGCATTTCTTATCCGGGTGAACTCTCCGGCTGGCGCTCGGCCCTTCTCGTCGCTGTGGCCTTGAAGTGCTGAAGAAAGCAAGAGTCAACGCTTCGGAGAGTCCGACGGTCCGAGGGAAGCATCCGCTCAAGTGCGCAGCCCATACTTGAGTGCTCGTGTGCTAGCCCTTCCTGGCCCAGGCGCTGCACCAGCCTTTGGCACTCACCTGTTTCCCCGCGAACAGCGCGCAATTTCCCTGCGCCTCCGTTGGCTTGGATTGCCAGAGTGCGCAGCCGTTGCACAGCTGCGCGTTGTCGTGCTTCGGGTATTTCCTTGCGTCGGCCTTGGCCGAGTCTGCGACATATCCGAGGGCTGCGGCCTGCGGGTCCTTTTCATCTAGCAGTGCCTGCGCAAACGAACTGGAAGCGCAAGCGACCGCCCCCGTCGCTGCAAGCGTCAGCATGAAAATGCGACGATCGGATTTCATCGTGGATCTTTCATCGTGTGTGTGAGATGGGCGCCGAGTTCTCCGGCGCTGCATTGCGCTCGCTCAGACCTGCCAGTACGAGAACACCGGTTGCCAGGAGTGTCGCGATGCAGAACCCGAGAACTTGCAGAGCTGTGTTCAACGTGATGTTCATTGGAGCCTCGTGACAGGTAATTGATGGAGCCTGCGGTCATTCTTGAATGAGCGGCTGTACGCGGCCTTGCGCAAGATCAATTGCGCAAGGGCCGGGAGGTGATCCGGGCGCCGCATCGACGGGCCCGACTTCGTACGACAACTGCCCGTGGATGCCGGCCAGCGAAAGCGCCTGCGTCAGTACCGCGACAAGGCTGGGTGCGCAAAGCTGCGGCAACTGTTCGAATGCGGCCCAGCGGAATCCGTCCACCTCGGGACGCCGTCGCCCGTGGCGATCCGTATAGAAGCTGGAGCAGACGCAGGACTTCGCCTCGAAATGACGCACCAGCACCGCAAAGAGCCAGAGATCCTTGCCCCTGCGATAGGGAAGAAGTCCGATCTCCCTCAGCTGCGCGGGCAACAGCCGCAGGCCGCACTCCTCGAACGCCTCGCGCGCGGCAGCCTGTGCGCCCTGCTCCTGCCCTTCCCGGATGCCCTTGGGGATGTCCCAGTACCGGCTGTCGCTCGCATGGCAGAGCAGCAGCCGGCCCGCCGGATCGAGCACGAGAACGCCGCAGCTGATCGATCTTTCCATCGCGAGAGCCTCAGGGGGTCGACACTGCGCCGTCGCTCGCGTGCCGTGCAATCGGGGCATGCGGCGAGCTGCGCGGAAGGATCGGCACGTAGCTTCTTGCCGACCCGCGCACGACCAGCAGCGCGACAGTGTCGCTGTCGCGGACGGTCCGTATCGCCGCGTCGAAGTCCGCGAGGTCGGCCACTTCCACGTCGTTGACCGCGACCAGCATGTCGCCATAACGCAGCCCCGCAAGCTGGGCCGAGCCCGACACCGATTGCACGTAGAGCCCGGGCGGCGGCAGGCTGATGCCGAGCACGCCCTTGCGCTGCGCGAGCTCAAGCCCGAAACGCGTTTCCTGCATGACGGCAGGCCCGGCCGGCCGAGGCCTGACGTCCGGCTGGTTTTCCGCCACGCCCACCTGCACCGTCAACGCAGCCCTGTGGCGCCAGATCTTCAGCGCAATCCGGCTGCCCTTGCGCGCTGCCGCCACGCGATTCTGGATGTCGGCGTAGCTCATAGCGACATCGCCCCCGACGGCCAGCACCACGTCGCCGCTGCGAAGCCCCGCTTCCGCGGCCGGGCTGTCCGCGTCGACCCGCACCACCAGCGCGCCCAGCGCGGCGCCGAGGCCGAAGGCCGGCGCCAGTTCGGCGGTCAGCGGCTGGGTGCGCGCGCCGATGTGCCCTCGCCTCACGTACCCGGCAGTGCGAAGCTGGTCCGCGACCTGCATCGCCGTGTCGATGGGCAGGCTGAACGACACGCCGAAGTACCCGCCGCCGGGGGAATAGATCATCGAGTTCAGGCCCACCACCTCACCCCGTTCGTCGAAGAGCGGCCCACCCGAGTTGCCTGGATTCAGCGCGACGTCGGTCTGTATCAGCGGCACCCCGCTTCCCCCGGGCACGTAGCGCGGATTGGCGCTCACCACGCCCGCGGTCACGCTGCGCTCGAAGCCGAACGGGGCACCCATCGCTGCGACCCACTCGCCCGGGCACAGTTCGCTGCCGCGGCCGAGGACGACGACCGGCAGGCCCGTGGCGGCAACTTTCAGCAGGGCCACGTCGGAGAGACGGTCGGTCCCCACCACTTCGGCATCGAAGCGGCGCTGGTCGGCGGTGGCGATGGAGATCGACCGGGCGCCGCTCACCGCATGCGCACTGGTCAGGATGTATCCGTCGCTGTCCACGATGAACCCCGACGCGAAGCCGCGCCCCCAGCCCCTTTCCCACGGCGTCGAGGGCCGCGTGTCGCCGGCAACCGGCCGCTCGCCGCCGTTCTCCGTGACCATGATGCTCACCACCGCGGGCGACTGCCGCGCCGCGGCCGCCGCGAAATCGACCGCCTGCGACTGCGGCCTCCCGCGCTCCAGGCACGATCGCGCCTGCGACCACGCACTCGTCTGGCCCGTCAGCACGAATGCGGCGACGGCAGCGACGATCAAGCCTTTCGCGACGGTCGCGGCGCTCATTCAGCGCACCAGCAGGATGGGCACCGTGCACGCGGCCAGCACCTTGGTGGCGACCGAGCCCAGCACCAGGTTCGTCAGGGCGCCATGTCCCCGCGAGCCCATGATCACGAGATCGAACTGGCCCTTCTGCGCGAACGCGGCGATCTCCTCCGCGGGGTGCCCGATCCGGTGCTCGAAGCGCGCCTCGATGCCGCTGCCGGCCAGCAGTGCACGCACGGGTTCGAGCACGATGCGCGCATCGTCCTCGTAGTAGCCGTGCACGATCTCCGGCCCCGCGAAGGCAGCGGCGCGATGCGGCACGGGCAGCACCACATGGAAGACCGTGAAGGCATGGCCCGCGTTCGCCCACTCCTTGTGCCTGGCCAGGTAGGAGAGCATGCGGGTCGTGTAGTCGCTGCCGTCCACGGCGAGCAGGATTTTCATGATGGTTCCTTCGGCGGGATATGTCCCGGTGCCCCGATGGTCCTCGCGCCCCCGGCCCCGGGCCTTGCGCTGCATCAAGGATCGAAGGCCCGCGGCGCGCCGGCACGCCGTGGGCGGCCCTTGATGCAGCGCAAGCCCGTGCCGCCCTGCGCTGCCTACATTGGTTGCCATCAACCCAGCAGAGGCAGCCATGAACAACGTCCTTGTGATCGTCTATTCCTACACCGGCACTTCGCGCCGGGTCGCGGAACTCCTGTGCAGCCAGCAGAACTGGCAGCTCGCGACCGTCACCGAGGTGCGTCCCCGCAGCGGCGCCATGGGCAGCCTGCGCTGCGTGCTCGATTCCATCCTTCGCCGCCAGCCCGCCATCGGCTACGACGGCCCTCCTCCCGGCGACTTCGACGCAGTGGTGCTCGTCTCGCCGATCTGGATGCTGAGGCTCGCCGGCCCCATGCGCAGCTTCGTCGCCCGCCAGCGCGGCAGGCTGCCCGACATCGCCGTGCTCTCGGTCATGGGAGGCCAGGGGGCACCGAACGCGGCGGCCGAGATCGCCGACATCCTGGGCCGCGCTCCCATCCTGAGTTCCTCCGTCACGATGCGCGAGGTCGACGACGGCAGCTGTGCCGCGCGACTGCAGGCCTTCGGCACGGCCGTCGGAAACGCCAGGAACCCGCAGGCAGTGGCCCGCCCGGCCACGCTGTCGCCGCAGTCGATCTGAGAACGCCGCAACCGGGATCGACGTGACCGTTCCTCTGCTCCAGGCTGGTGCGATGCACCGCACCGCCCTCACCGCTCGCTTCGCCTGTGCACTCGTCGCCGGCGCCTGCCTGCTCGGCGCCTGCGCCGCGCCGGGGTCCACGCCGACTCCGGCGCCCCCGGTCACGGCCGGAAGTGCAGGGCCGACGCCACCGCCTGGCTTTTCATCGCTGGTCGCAAGCCGCGGCGCATCGGTGGTCGACATCGCCACGCTGCGCGTCGGGCGCGACGAGAACCCGCAGGACATCGAGCTCGAGATAGCACCGGAGCGCGACTTCGCCGACCGGCTGGCCTGGCCCCTGCCGGCGAGCGCACGAATCAGCCAGATCCGCGACCTCGCCTCGGGCGTGATCATCCGCGACGACGGGCTGATCCTCACGAGCGCCCACGTGGTCACGAACATCGACGAGGTCCAGGTCCGGCTCGACGACGGCCGCCGCTTCACCGCGCGCGTGGTGGGCGTCGACAGGCGCACCGACGTGGGCCTGCTGAAGATCGACGCGACGGCCCTGCCGGTGGCCGTCATCGGCGATTCCTCGACGCTCGGCCCCGGCGACTGGGTGGCCGCCATCAGCTCGCCCTTCGGCTTCCATGGCAGCGTGACGGCGGGCGTGGTCAGCGCCATCGACCGCGTGATGGGCGGCGCGGGCGAGATCCCGTTCATCCAGACCGATGTCGCCATCAACCCGGGCAGCTCGGGCAGCCCCCTGTTCAACAGCCGGGGCGAAGTCGTGGGCATCAACTCGATGATCTACAGCGGCAGCGGCGGCTACATGGGCCTTTCGTTCGCGGTACCGATCAACCTGTCGATGCGCATCGCCGACGAGCTGCAGGCGCACGGCACGGTGCGACGGTCCTACCTCGGCGCGGAGTTCCAGGAAATGACACCCGCGCTGGCACAGTCGTTCGGCCTGCCGGCGGCCACGGGGGCGCTGGTCGTGCGCGTCGAGGCCGGCAGCCCGGCGGAGGCGGCCGGCCTGGCGCAGGGCGACGCCGTGCTGGCCCTGGACCGCAAGCCGCTCGCGCGCTTCATCGATCTTCCGCGGCAGATCACGCAACGCCCTCCCGGCAGCCGCCTGCGGCTCGAGGTGTGGCGTGAAGGCGCCGCGCGCATCCTGCAGGCGACGCTGACGGCCCAGCCGGCCTCCGCAGCGACGACCTTCGCGGCCGCGCCAGCCGAGTGGAAGGACGGCCTGGGCCTGAGCCTGGCCGACATCTCCCCCGCGCAGCGACTGCAGCTGCGCATGGAAAGCGGGCTGATGGTGCGCGAGGCCGAGGGCCTCGCGCGCAGCGAAGGCATTCGTGCAGGCGACGTGGTCGTTGCCCTGAACACCACCAGGCTGTACCGCGCGGACGACTTCAGGCGGGCCCTGGGCCGGGTGCCGGCGGGAAACACCGTGGCGCTGCTGGTGATGCGCGACCAACGGCTCGCCTACGTGGCAATCCGGCTTCCGGCCTCGCGCCGAGGCCGCTCCTGATCGGCAAGCGAAAACGACACCCACCAGCAGTTTCCCCATCGCAAGGACAACACGCCATGAGACACCTCGACACCGCAGACCGCCGCGCACTCGGCCAGCAGCTCGAACTGATGAAGCGGCAGGTTCTGGAAGAACTCCGCGCCTCGGCCCCCACGGCCGAACTCCTCTCGGCAGGGGCCGACCGCGAAGTCACCACGCATGCCGACGAAGCCGAGACCGAACGCGCCGCCGACGTGCACCTGGCCGAGATCGAGATCGACCGCACCAGGCTGGAGGAAATCGAACTCGCGCTCGCACGCCTTTCGGACGGACGCTACGGGGTCTGCGAAGACTGCCGCGCGGAGATTCCACGCACCCGGCTGTTCGCCCAGCCCACGGCCATTCGCTGCGCGGCCTGCCAGACGGCGATGGAAGCCCACCACCGGCGCTGAAGCCACCGGAGCCGGAAAGCCGCCCCCGAGGCCGCGCCGGCCTACAGGGCCGGCCCCAGCCCGATGGGTGCCGGAACGATGTTGACGATGCGCGTGAAGAGCGCGTTGTACTCGAGGTCCGGCACATGCCCGGTCATCGGGTCGCGGTTCTGCGCGAAGGCCTCGTCCAGTTCCCGCCAGTCGTCCTCGGTCAGCACGCGCTCGGCCAATGGCAGGATCTCCCGCTCCTCCTGCGCCATGTGGTCCAGGTAGAAGTCGACGTACTCCCCCACCGTGCGCTCGAAATCCTCGCGCCTCGATTCGCCGAGCATCTCGAACGCGAGCAGCGCGTGCTCCACGTTGCGGATCCTGCGCTCGCCCTTGGCATGGTCGCCGTCGAGCTTGTCGAGCAGGTCGCGCGAGATCGGCGTCCTGGCGCGCAGCTTCGGGAACAGCAGCTCCGTTTCCTTGCGGTGATGGCGCTTCTCGGGAAACTCGTCCACGTAGAAGAGCATGGCCCTGAGCGTCGCGAAGTCGGGCAGCGTGCCCTTCTTGCGGTGCTGCTCGAGCAGCATGACGATGGAGCGCAGCATGGCGGCGAGCGCGGCGTGCTCCTGGCGGATGATGCGGATGGTGGCGTGGGGCATGTAGGTCTTCCTGTGCATGCCCCGAGGGTCGCTCTTTCATGGCGAGCGGGCTTGCTCCAGATCAAACCCGGGCCGGCCGCGGGTTGCGGGCTTGATCAATGTCAAGCCGCGCGCGCTTCCTCTCCGGATACTGGACCGATCCAATCAACAGACCGGAGTCGTGCCATGTACCAGCGAATTCTTGTTCCCATCGACGGCAGTTCCACGTCCGCCCGCGGCCTGGCCGAGGCCATCCAGCTCGCGAAGCTCACGGGCGGGTGCCTGCGAGTGGCGCATGTCATCGACGAGCTGTCTTTCGCCCTGGCGATGGATGCGTATGCGGGCTACGCGGGCAACTGGCTCGAGGAGCTGCGCGGCAACGCCGGGAAGCTCCTCGAGGACGCGCGCTCCAAGGCTTCGGCCGAAGGCGTCGAGGCCGACATCGTGCTGCTCGACAGCCTCAAGGGCACCGTTCACGACCAGGTCATCGCCGCGGCACAGGCCTGGAAGGCCGACCTGATCGTCATCGGCACCCACGGCCGCAGGGGCATCGGCCGCTGGGTCATGGGCAGCAGCGCGGAGCACATCCTGCGCATGTCGCCCGTGCCGGTGCTGCTGGTGCGCGCACCCGAGAGCGCGAAGACGGAGCATGAGCGCTTCACCCTGCCGAGCGGAGAGCTGGCCAGCCAGTGACGGGCAATCAGCGCGGCCCCTCTACGGTCGCTGCGAGCCAGCGGGCTGCGAGCAGGGCCATGTCCACCGGCTCTTCCGTGGAGACCTCGATGGCCGCCGCCCGTTCGTCGGCCTCCAGCGGTTCGTGCCACGCCAGCTGGCGCTCCAGCACCACGGGCCCGGCTTCGGATGCATCCGCACCGGTCGCGTCCCTTTCGGCTACGCGGCGGCGCAGCGTGGCCGGCGAGGCGCTGCAGTCCAGGATCGTGAAAGGCACGCGCAACTCCGTAGCCAGGGCCTCGAAGCTGCGCCGCTCGGCAGCGCGCAGGAAGGCCGCATCCACGATCACCGGATAGCCCGCCAGCAGCGCGTCGCGGGTGCACGCATGCAGCCTTTCGAAGGTCTTCCTGGTGGCATCGCTGCCGTAGATATCGAGCCCGTGTGCGGCCGAGCGCGCCAGCGGGGCCAGGCCGTACAGGCGCTTGCGCTCCACGTCCGAGCGCACGCGCACGGCACCGGTGGCGCACAGCAGCCGCAGTGCGACGCTGGACTTTCCCGAACCAGAGAGGCCGTGCGCGATCATCAGGCGGGCTCCCCCTTCAGGTTGCGCCATCAGCCGTGTCGCGCACGCCAGGTAGTCGGGGCGGGGGCCTCCTGCGGCAGCCGCCGCCGGCCCCAACCCCGAGGCCATGGCCCGCACCAGGGCCCTGTAGACCTCGTAGAAGCGCAAGACCTGCAGCCCCGGATAGTCGCCGACGTGCTGCAGCCATGCATCCAGGAAGCGCGCCGCGAGGTCGCCGCGGCCATGGGCCTTCAGGTCCATGGTGAGGAAGGCGACGTCGCTCATGACGTCGATCCAGCGCAGCGCCGGATCGAACTCGATGCAGTCGAAGGGCGCGAGCGCGCCGTCGACCAGCACCACGTTGGCCGTGTGCAGGTCGCCGTGGCATTCGCGCACCGCGCCGCCCTGCTGGCGGGCGATCCAGGCCATGCGCAACGCATCGCCCTGCTCGCCGATCCATCTGCCCAGCTCGGCGAGGGCGACGACGCAGCCGTCGCCCTCGCGTGCCTGCGCATGCGCCTGCAACGCGGCCAGCACGTCGGTCGCCGTGCGAGCGATCAGGTCGGGACTTCCGAAGCCCGACAGCGGTGCTGCCCGCTCCGCCTCCCGGTGCAGCGACGCCAGCCGCTGCGCGAAGCCGTCGAGCAGTGCCGGCTGCAGCGCGTCCGCGACCAGCAGGTTGCGCAGAAGCGAGGACTCGGCAAAGCGCCGCATGCGCACCACATGGTCGATCGGCTCTCCCTGGCCTGCGATGCGCGGCGCCTCGCGCGTGCCGCAGACCGGCGCCACGTCGATGTACAGCGATGGGGCAAAGCGCCGGTTCAGTCGGAGCTCCTCCTCGCAGAAGTGCTTGCGGGCCTCGACGCTGCCGAAATCCACGAACGGCAGGCGCACCGGCTTCTTGAGTTTGACGGCCAGCGCATGCGTCAGCAGTACCCAGGAGATGTGCGTCTCCACCAGCGCCACGGGTTGCCCTGTTTCTCGCTGGAGTTCATTGCGCAAGGCGTCGACGAGCGTGGTGTCCATGAGGGCACAGGGAAGTGGCGAAAGGACGAAAGGACGAGTTGGCGCCATCCGCGCCCGGCGCGGCTCAATGCGCGATCAGGACCGGCACCGTCATCTGCGCAAGGATCTGCTGCGTCACGCCCCCCAGTATCCGCTCGCGCAGGCGCGAATGGCCGTAGCCGCCCATCACCAGCAGCTCGGCGCCCAGGTCGGCGACCCTCGACAGCAGCGCATCGGCGATGCCTGTCTCGGTCACTTCCGACTCCGCGCGCGCCTGCGCGCCGTGGCGCAGCAGGAACTGGATCATGTCGGGCAGCAGCAGCCGCTGCGCGTCTTCCTCGTCGCGCGGATGGCGCAGCGACAAGAGCGTGACTCGCGCGCCGCGCAACGCCGGCAATGCCGCATGCATCGCCACCGCCGCCTCGCGCGAGCCGTCCCAGGCCACGACGACGCCCTTCGGCACGCCGGAGAACTCGCCCACGGACGGAACGACCAGCACCGGCCGGCCCACGTCCATCAGCACCTGCTCGGCGAGGCCGTGCACGGTGGTGTCCCCACGGTTCGAGCCGTCGCTCTGCCCGATCACCACCAGGTCGCTCGCGTGCCCGTGACGCACAACGGCGTCCACCGTGAGGCCGTCGACCAGTTGCACCTCGTACGACAGCGGCCCGGACGCGGCGATGCCCTGCCGGAACTCCCGCGCGATGCCCTCGGCGCGCCGGCGCAGGTAGTCGGCGGACTCGGCGATGTAGTCGGTCATGCCCGTGGCGATGGCACTGGCGGGAATCACGCCGTCGTAGAGGCCCGTGGGAATCAACCCGGTGAGGTGGCTCTCGTGCGAACGCGCCCACCGTGCCGCCAACGCGGCGCGCTCGGGGCAGCGGGTCGATGGGTCCAGGTGGACGAGGATGGTTCTGAAGTTCATGGATGGCCCCGCAGGGTGGCGCGCCGCGTCCCGGCGCAGGAATCGAGATCGGATGGATGTTGGGCGAATGCCGGGTGGATGCTCGCCCGCCTAGCCGTCCAGCGGCACGCCGCCGCCGAAGCGGCAGATCCATTGGTCCACCAGCTCGTGCTGTGCGGCGGCTGTTCCGCGCCACCAAGCTGCGAGGATTTCCCACTGCCCCAACTGCGCCAGCAGGACGCTCCTGGCGACGGCCATCTGCCAGCTCGTCGCCGCCTGAAGGTATCGGGCGCCCAGGGGCTCCGGTGTCGCCGGAATTGTCGAGAAGGAATCGTTGGTCATGCGAAGCGTCTCCAGGGTCGGGGATCCACAAGGGGTGTGCTTCCTGTGCTCTTCATCGGCGCCACTACGCCTCGATGATCACCTTGAGCGCGTGCGTCTGCGCCGCGCGCGCGAAGGTGTCGTAGGCGTCCAGGACGCGGTCGAGCTTGAAGCGGTGCGTGATCAGCCGTGCCGGGTCCACCTTGCGCGACTGCACCGTCTTCAGCAGCATGGGCGTCGAGACGGTGTCGACCAGGCGCGTGGTGATCGCGACGTTCTGCGACCACAGCCGCTCCAGGTGAAGGTCTGCCGGGTGTCCATGGACACCGATGTTCGCGATGATGCCGCCGGGTGCCACGATGTCCTGGCACAGCACGAAGGTAGCCGGTATGCCCACGGCCTCGATCGACACGTCGACGCCCCGGCCGCCGGTCAATGCGAGCACTGCCTCGGCCGCCCGTCCGTCGGTGCTGTTGATGGTGTGCGTCGCGCCGAAGCGGCGCGCGACCTCGAGCCGGCCGTCGTCCAGGTCGATCAGGATGACCTGCGACGGCGAATAGAACTGCGCCGTGAGCAGCGTGGCCAGGCCGATCGGCCCGGCGCCCACGATGGCCACGGTACTGCCGGGCGCGACCTTGCCGTTGAGCACGCCGCACTCGAAGCCGGTCGGCAGGATGTCGCTGAGCATCACCAGCGCCTCTTCGTCCGCGCCGGGCGGCACCGGGTAGAGGCTGGTGTCCGCATGCGGGATGCGTACGTACTCCGCCTGCGTGCCGTCGATGGTGTTGCCCAGGATCCAGCCGCCGCTCGCGCAGTGCGAATACATGCCGCGGCGGCAGCTCTCGCACTTGCCGCACGAGGAGATGCACGAGATCAGCACGTGATCGCCAGGACGGAATGCGCTCACGGCCGCGCCGACGCTCTCGACCACGCCCACGCCCTCGTGCCCCAGGATTCGGCCTGGCGCGCAGCTGGGCACATCGCCCTTGAGGATGTGCAGGTCCGTGCCGCAGATGGTCGTCTTCAGGATGCGCACGATGGCGTCGCCCGACGCCTGGATCCCGGGCATGGGACGGTCCTCGAGCGACTTGAGACCGGGGCCCTGGTATACGAGTGCTTTCATGCCCACACGTTATGCGCGCCTGCGTTGCCCGCCCTTGAGCTAGCGCAAGGAATCGGCCCGGGACAGCCTTGACGCGACATGGCCGCCGGGGACACTGGTTGCATGAACAACCTCAGTCCTTCGTCGGCGATTGTCGGGCTGGCCGTGGCACTGGGCATCGGGCTGGTGGTCGGCATCGAGCGCGAGCGCCGCAAGGGCGACGGCGACCGCCGGGCGGCCGCCGGCCTGCGCACTTTCGCCATCGTGGCGCTGGCCGGTGCGATTGCGCAGACCTTGCCCGTTGCGGCGCTCGTTCCCATCGGAGCAGCGCTCGTCGCCACGCTGGCAGCCGTGTCGCACTGGAAGAGCCGCTCGCCCGACCCGGGCATGACCACCGAGATCTCCCTGTTCGCCACCTATCTGATCGGTGTGCTGTGCGTCATGTCGCCGTCGCTCGGCGCGGCCTGCGGAACCGGCCTCGCGCTGCTGCTGGCTGCAAGGCGCCGGCTGCACCGCTTCGCGACGGAGCTGCTCAGCGAGCAGGAGCTGCACGACGGCGTGCTGCTGGCGGCGCTCGCCCTGATCGCGCTGCCGCTGATTCCCGCGCACCCCATCGAGATGCTCGGTGGCATCGCGGCACGGCCTCTGGCGGCGATGGTGCTGCTGATCATGGCGATACAGGCCGCGGGCCAGGCCGCGGTGCGCTGGCTGGGCGCGCGCGGCGGCCTGCTGGGCCTGGGCTTCGCGTCCGGGTTCGTGTCGAGCACGGCCACCGTGGCCTCGTTCGGCAACCGTGCACGCGAGCAGCCGCAGCACGCGGGCCTGCTGGCCGGCGCCGCGGGCCTGTCGGCCGTGGCCACGTGGGCACTGGCCCTGACGATGACTTTCGCGCTGTCGCCGCGGGCCGGTCTCGCGCTATTGCCCGTGGCCCTTGCCGGTGCGGCGGGCGCAGGGGCCGTGGGCCTGCTGCCGCTGCGGTCCGCTCCGCCGCCGGTGCCCTTCGAAGCGCCGGCCAGCACGCGCAGCGCGCTGCGTCCCCGCGAAGCGCTGGCCATCGCCGTTGCCCTGGCTCTGGTCGCGTTGCTGGTGGGCTCGGCCCAGCGGTACTTCGGCGACACCGGCCTGCGGATCGGCATCGCGCTCGCCGCATTGGCCGACGCGCATGCACCCGTGGCCTCGCTCGCCTCGCTGCATGCGGCGGGCACGCTGTCGACGGATCACTTCGTCCGGGGCATGCTGCTGGCAGTCGGAACCAACACGCTCACACGCTGCGCCGTGGCGCTGGCGACCGGTGGCCGGGTCTACGCCCTGCGCGTGGCAGCCGCGCTGGCCGCGAGCCTGGCGTGCGGCTGGATTGCGGCTGCCGGTTTCCGGTTGCTGCATTGAGCAGCGAGACGCCGTCAGCCCCAGGACGTCTTGGCGAACGCCTCGACGAAGCGCGACAGCTCCCCGCGTGGCAACCGGTCGATGCCGGCGGCGCGCGAACGGCCGGCGCCGCCGAAGCGGCTGCACAGCGCGTGGGCGCCGCCCGGAAGCACCAGCGGCGCACGCACGCTCGCGACATAGCCGTCGCCCTCCACCTTCAACACCGCATGGGCCAGCTCGGGCTCCGCGTTGGCCAGCTCGTTGGCAAGGCAGCCCATCACGCGCCGGCTCCAGGGCGAATCGGGCAGCACGCGCACGCTGCCACGGGGCCCATGCCAGAGCGTGGCGGCGCTGGAGGCCTTGCGCAGGTCGTCACGGCGCAGCGCATCGATCTCGTCGACGATGCTCTCGTGCGCCAGCATGTCGCGCGGGTCCCGATAGCGCGCCATCAGCGGGAACAGCAGCCTGGGCGCGATGCAGACGTCCCGTTCATGGTCGCCGTAGGCGTTGTAGTTGATCAACACGCCCAGCCGCCGCAGCCCTGCGCAGTCGCCGGGCTCGAAGCCGCTGCCGAGCGCGAGCCCATCGGCCACGGTGCCCATGTTGTCGCCGTAGATGCCGACCAGCGCCCAGGCGCGATGCGCGCCGCCCAGGTGGCGATCGACCAGCAGGCTGCTGCAGACGTCGCTCGCCTCGTCGATGTGCGCTTCCAGGCGCGGATGCGAGGGCATCTCGCCGGCCGCGTGGTGGTCGAAGTAGCGCACGCACGCCCCCTCTTCGAGCAGGCGCATCAGGTCGGCGCGGTTGCGCTGCATCGAGATGTCGAACACGTTGACCTCGTCGCCCACCCGTGCGGGAACTCGGCCGAGCAGCGTGATGTCGCGCTTGAGCCCCGTCACCAGCTCGGCCTGGCCGGGATCGTGCAGCCGCCATTGCACCGCGGCGCAAAGCCCGTCGGCATCGCCGTTGCAGACGTCGAACCGCCGGATCATGGCCGGACTCCGGACTGCCGGGCCTCAGCCCGGGATGCGCCAGGAACCATCGGGCTGCCGGCAGGCGCTGCCGCCGATGCTGTCGGGCCGCCCGCCGGCGACCACTTCGAGCCTGAAGTCGCGGCACCGTTCGCCGCGTCGCTCGACGCTGCTCGTGGGAGTGAACACGAAGCTGTCTCCGGTCTCGCGATTGCGCCAGGCCGACGACTCGCCGTTCGCCAGGGTCTCCAGTGCGCTCGCGGCGCGGCGGCGGTCGCCGTCGTCCATCGCCCTGGCTGCCACGCTGCCCGGCGCGGCACCCGCCAGCGATCCGGTGAGCGTGCCGCCGGCCGGCGCCTGCGAGGAAAAGCCTGCGCAGCCGGCCAGCGCCATCGCCATCGCGGCACACGAAACGCAAATAGCCGGCACGAGCTTCATCCGCATCTCCTTGGCGCCGCCTCGCTCAGGCGTAGGAACGCAGGCGGCGCGAAAAGTCGACCAGCGGCACGATGCCGCTCGCCTCTGCGCGCTGGCACCAGTCCTGCAGTTGCCTGGCGAGCTGGTCGCCGGTGGAGGTGGAACGGCTCCACAAGGCCGTCAGCTCCCCGCGCATCGAATACATCGTAGCCAGCGCCTGCGATGCATTCAACGCCTGCACCACCTGCCTGTAGCGGGACGGACCGAGCAGCGCCTGGTCCTTGCCGAGCCACGGCTTCACCGTCTTCAGCGCGCGCGCGGCCTCCGGCGACATGCGGCGCAGGCGGTCGAGCTCGGCCACGCAGGCCTTCTTCAGCGAGCGCGTGTAGTTGGAAAGCACGTCGTAGTGGCAGCGGATGACCGCCTGCACCGTTGCGAGGTCGATGTTCGCCTTCGGCGCGACGAGGCGCGGCACGGGTGCCACATGCTTCACCTTCGCCAGGCCGAGGGCCTGCAGCACGCGGATGTAGAGCCAGCCGATGTCGAACTCGAACCACCTGTTCGAAAGCTTGGCCGAAGCGGGAAAGGCGTGGTGGTTGTTGTGCAGCTCCTCCCCGCCGATCAGGATGCCCACCGGAAAGATGTTCGTGCTGGCGTCGCGCGCGGGCCAGTTGCGGTAACCCCAGTAGTGGCCGATGCCGTTGACGACGCCCGCTGCCCAGAAGGGAATCCAAGCGATCTGCACGAGCAGGACCAGGCCGCCCGGCACCACGCCGAAGAGCGCCATGTCCGCAAGGCCCATCAGCACGATGCCGAGAATCTTGTGCTTCGAATAGAGCCTGCGCTCCAGCCAGTCGTCGGGCGTGCCGTGGCCGTAGCGCTCCAGGGTCTGCGCCTGCCTCGCCTCGCGCATGTAGAAGAACACGCCGCCCCACAGCACGCGGTTGAGCCCGTGCACCTGGGGGCTGTGCGGGTCTTCCGGGGTCTCGCACTTCGCGTGGTGCTTGCGGTGCACGGCGGCCCATTCCCGGGTGACCATGCCGGTGGTCAGCCACAGCCAGAAGCGGAAGAAATGGCTCGCCGCCGGATGCAGCTCGAGCGCACGATGCGCCTGGTGGCGATGCAGGAAGATGGTGACCGAAGCGATGGTGACGTGCGTGAGCGCCAGCGCGGCCAGCACCGTGCCCCACCATGGAAGATGGAGAACGCCGGAATAGAGCAATGAATGCATGGGTACCTCGTGAACAGAGTGCGCGCGATTCTGCGGAGCGCGCCCGGCACCGGCCTTGATGTGGCGCAAGGCCTGTGCGAGACCGCGGCGGAAGAATCTTCCCGCCCACCGCGCCGGAGCCGGTGGCAGGCCCCGTTTCAGGAGGGCGCGACATGCCGGAGATCTGGAACTGCCGATGGTCCCGCCGACACCGCAGCCTGGCACACGGCCTTCCACGGCTCTTGCAGGGGATGCCGCAGCAGGGCGTGCGTGCTACGCTCCCGGCGATACAGGGTGCCCACGACATCCGAATTCCATTTCCTTCCTGCCATCGCATGAAACAAGCCTCCCACATTGCGGTGCTCGACGACGAGGTTGACATCACGCTGCTGCTGGCCAACTACCTCCAGAGCCACGGTTTCCGCGTCACACAGGTCCACGATGGACGATCGCTCATGTCGCTGATGAGCTCGGACCCTGCGGATCTCGTGCTGCTCGATCTCGGCCTGCCGGGCGAAGACGGCTTCTCGATTGCGCGCCGGCTGCGCGAGAGCTTCCGCTGCGGCCTGGTCATCGTCACGGGCAGGGGCGACGCGGTGGACAAGGTGGTCGGCCTCGAGGTGGGTGCCGACGACTACGTGACCAAGCCCTTCGACCTGCGCGAGCTGGTGGCGCGCGTGAAGGCAGTTCTGCGGCGGATCGCGCCCGAAGTGCCGGCACCCGCCGCCGCAACCTCGGCGGGCTCTCCCGACAGGCTGCGCTTCGCCGGCTGGCAGCTCGATACGGCCGCGCGCAGCCTGAGGAATCCGCAAGGAGAGGAAGTGGCCCTCACCGGCGGAGAGTTCGACCTGCTGCAGGCCTTTGCCCGCCATCCGGGTCGCGTGCTCTCGCGCGACTTCCTGCTCGAACAGACGCGCGGCCGCGAGGCGGCGCCATTCGATCGCACGATCGACGTGCAGGTCGGCCGCCTGCGCAGGAAGATCGAGGCGGATGCGGAAGATCCGCAGCTCATCAAGTCGGTACGGGGCGCAGGCTACATCCTGGTGCCGCCGGTCTCCAATGGCTGACAACGCGGACAGGCCGTCGCTGCCGCCCGGCGCGCCCATGCAGGGCCCATCGCCAGGCTTCGAGGGCTTCGACGAAGGCAGCGTGTTCCGCTCGCTCTTCGTCGCCTACCCCGACTCGCTGCTGGTCGTGGACCGCTCGGGCAGCATCATGCTGGCCAACCCATCGGCGGCCGCGCTGCTGGGCTACGCGGCGGACGAACTGGTGGGCCTGAACGTCGACGTGCTTGTGCCCGACAGCATCCGTCCGCGCCACGCGTCGTACCGCGAGGCGTATGGACACGCACCCCGCCCTCGCCCGATGGGCACCCACATGGAGCTGGTGGCCAAGCGCAAGGACGGCAGCGAGGTCATGGTCGAGATCGCGCTCAGCCCGCTGCAGAGCCACGGCCTGCCGTTCGTGGTGGCCGCCATCCGGGACATCGGCGCCTACCCGCGCGTGAAGCAGGCGCTGCAGCGCGCGCGCTACAGCGAGCACCTGGCCCAGCTGGGACGCCTGGCGGTCGACACGCGCGACCTGCAGGTGGTGCTGGAGCATGTACCGGCCATCATCACCACCGCGCTGCAGGTCGAGGTCGCGATGGTGTGGCTGCTCGACAGCACCCGCCCCGAGTTTCGCGTGGCCAGCGGCGTCGGCCTGGTCGCCGGCGAGGAGATCGGCGCGCGCATCGCCAACCGGCCCGACACTCCACCAGGTTTCGTGTTCTCGCAGGGCCGGCCGGTCGTGGTGCAGGACTACGCCCAGGAAAGCCGCTTCAGCGTGCCCCCTGCCTATCTCGAGGCCGGGCTGGTCAGCGCGCTCGCCGTGCCGCTGTCCGACCGGGGGCGCGTGATCGGCATGCTGTCGGTGCGCTCGAAGGAATCCAGGCGCTTCGGCGACGAAGAGGTGCGCTTTCTCGATTCGCTCTCCAGCCTGATCGCCACCAGCCTGCAGCGCATGCAGACCGAGGAAGCGCTCAATCATTCGCAGCGGCTCGAAAGCGTCGGCCAGCTCACGGGCGGCATCGCGCACGACTTCAACAACCTCCTGACCGTGATCCAGGGCAACCTCCAGGTGCTGGAAGAGCTGCCCGTGCTCGCACAGGACGGCTATGCGCAGCAGCTGCTGGCGGCCGCGGCCCGCGCCACGCGAAGGGGCGCGGAGCTCACCGGCAAGCTGCTGGCCTTCTCGCGCCGCCAGATGCTGCAGCCGAGCGCAGTCGACACCCGCGCGCTGCTGCACTCGCTGGCCGACATGCTGCGCCGCACGCTCGACCAGCGCATCCGCATCGAGATCGACACCGCCCCCGGCTGTCCACCCGTGGTGGCCGACCCGGGGCAGTTGGAGTCGGCGCTGCTCAACATCGCGATCAATGCGCGCGACGCCATGCCCGAGGGCGGCACGCTGCGCTTCCGCACCGAGCCGTGCGGGGCCTTGCCGACGGCGCTGCGCGGCCAGCGCAACGAGCCGCAGGGCGATACCTCCACGCGCTTCGTCGCCATCTCCATTGCCGACAGCGGCACGGGCATGTCCGAGGCAGTGAAGGAGCGCGCGTTCGAGCCCTTCTTCACCACCAAGGAGGCCGGCCGCGGCACAGGCCTGGGCCTGAGCACGGTGTACGGCTTCGTCAACCAGTCGCGCGGCGCGGTCGCGATCGACAGCAAGGCTGGCCAGGGCACCACTGTGACGCTCTACCTGCCGCAGCAGGAGGAAGCACGGCCAACGGCCGCGGCGGAAGAACCGACCGACGAGACCGTGCCGGCCGGACTGCGCGTGATGCTGGTCGAAGACGACGCGGAAGTCCGCAAGGTGGTGCACACGTTCCTGTCCACGCTGGGCTGCGAGGTCTTCACTGCCGCCACGGCCGAGCAGGCGCTGTCCGCGCTCGACGCGGGCACCGGGCCGTTCGATCTGCTGCTGAGCGACATCGCGCTGGGCGCCGGCATGCGCGGCACCCGGCTGGCCTACGAAGTCCAGCAGCGGCTTCCGCGACTGGCGGTGCTGCTGATGTCGGGCTTCTCGTCGGAACTGCTGGACGCCGACCGCGAAGTGCCGCAGAGCTGGGAACTGTTGCGCAAGCCCTATACGCGCTCCGAACTAGCGCGGGCCATGGCCAGGGTGCTGGCCAGCCGCGCCTGAACGCGCTGGAGACAGGCTCTACTGGAGCATGGCCGGCGCGGGCGCCAGGCAGCGCTGCACGAAGGCCGACAGGGCGCCCACGTCGGGAATCTGCACGTCGCGCCGCCCCTTCGTTGCGAATCCGATGACGTTGTCGCGGGCCAGCCGCGACAGCGCGCGGCTGACGCTCTCGAGCGTCATGCCCAGGTAGTTGCCGATCTCGGCGCGCGTCATGCGCAGCGTGATTTCGTCGGTGCGCATGCCGCGCTCGGCCAGCGTCTCCGCCCAGTAGCGCAGGAAGTCGGCCACGCGAGCGTCGGCCGGCAGCGTGCAGACCGACATCAGCGAATCCCGGTCGTGCGCGATCTCGCGGCTCATGGCGGCATGCAACACCTGCAGCAAGGCGGGATGCGCGGCGCAGGCCGCCAGCAGGGCCTCGTACGAGACGACCCAGATCTCACCGGTGTCCATGGCGACGGCGTCGCACGAGTACCGCCCGCTTGCGATGCCGTCGAAGCCGAGCCAGTCGCCGCGGAACTTGAGGCCCACCACCTGCTCGCGCCCGTCGGCCGAGAGATTCACGATCTTGAAGAAGCCGGAGTTCAGGATGTAGAGGTTGCCGAAGCGCTCGCCCGCCTGGTAGATCGTGTCGCCCGCGTGGACGACGCGGCGCTGCGGCCTGAGCTGTTCGCAGAGCAGCTTCAGCGTGTCGGCGGTGCTTTGCTGTCCCGTGCAATCCCGGCCGATGCCGACCTGGGCCTGCACGGTCGGGACCGCGGCGTTCGTCGAGGGGATGGCGGCGTTGAGCATCTGGGACTCCTTGGTGGTCTTCGCGTTTCGATGCAGGAATGCTAGGAACCCATCGGCAATGCAATGACAACGGCCGGAATCGGCGCGTAACGCTCGGTGAATGCAATGTGTCCGGTGTGTATCAACGGAGTGCGACATGCAGCAAGTCACGCAGTCGCGTCTCGTGCCTTGACCTGCATCAAGCCCGGGACCTCCGGCCGGCTTAGCCTCGGCGAGTCACACATTGACCATTGACATGCCCCCATCCAACAACGCCTGCAGTCCCGAGGCCGAACTCCAGCTCTCCCCGCTGAACGTGGCGAGCCTGCTCAGCCACGCGCGCATCCTCCAGCGCGCGGCGCTGGACGGGACCACGCGCCAGTTGCTGCGCGGCAAGAACCTGGGGTTGTTGTGCGAGACGCAGCCCGACGAGGCGCAGGCACTGTTCCGCCGGGCCGCCGAGGAACTGGGCGCCCACGTCGCCGTGATGCGCTCGAGCCTGTCCCGCGCGAGCACGCCGCAGGAAGTGCAGCACACGGCACGCATGCTCGGCCGCCTCTACGAGGCGGTGGAATGCCAGGGCCTGGACCCCGTGCTCGTGCGGCACATCGGGCTGCATGCGGGAATCCCGGTGTTCGACGGAGCCGCCACGAAGGACCATCCGGCCGACCGGCTCGCGGAACTGCTCGGGGACGCGATGCCGCTGGCCGACAACCGGCGCTTCGTGCTGCAGGCGCTACTGCTGGACGCCATCGCCTGAGCCCGGCGGGCACGTCCCGCGCCGCGCGCTCGCCGCCCCCATGCCCCTTGATCCAGCGCAAGACGGACCGGGCGCGCCCTTCCTACAGTGGATTCCACGGTTGCCACGGCTTGCGCGACGACCGCCCTTCATCCATCCATTGCAAGGAATCTTCATGAAGACCGATACCCAACTGCGCGACGACATCCAGGCCGAACTCACCTGGGCACCCGACGTCAAGTCCTCCGACATCGGCGTGATCGTCAAGGACGGCGTGGCCACCCTCACCGGCCACCTCGCCAGCTACGCCGAGAAATATGCCGTCGAACGCGCCGCGCAGCGCGTGCACGGCGTGAAGGCACTGGCCGTCGAGCTGACGGTGAAGCTGCCCTTCGACAACCAGCGCACCGACGCCGACATCGCCCTTGCGGCCGAGCGCGCGCTCGAATGGAACGTGCTCGTGCCCGACGGCAAGATCCGCCCCATGGTGGAGAAAGGCTGGCTCACGCTCAGCGGTGAGGTCGAGTGGGAGTACCAGCGCAGCGCCGCCGAGATCGCAGTGCGCAACCTGATGGGCGTGACCGGCGTGTCGAACCTCGTGAAGGTCAAGTCCAAGGTGACGCCCGCCGACGTCGAGCAGAAGATCCACGAGGCGCTCTCGCGCCAGGCCGACCGCGAGGCCCGCAAGCTCTCCATCCTGGTCGACGGCTCGCATGTCACGCTGCGCGGCACTGTGCACTCCTGGACCGAGCGCGACGCGGTGCAGGGTGCCGCGTGGGCCACCCCGGGTGTCACCGTGGTGGTGAACGACCTGCTCGTGGACGCCTGAATCCGGGCGAGCCGACATGCGTGCGACCTCCTCCGTGCAGGCCGCCCCGGCCCACGGCTTGCGAAGCGTGCCGACCATGCGCGCCATGACGCTGAGCGCCGCACTGCTCCCGCTGGAGATGGAGAGACGCAACATCCCCGAACCCGGCCCGGGCGAGTTGCGCCTGCGCGTGCTGGCCTGCGCGGTCTGCCGCACCGACCTGCACATCGTCCACGGCGAACTGCCGCTGCCGGTGCTGCCGATCGTTCCGGGCCACGAGATCGTGGGCGTGGTGGAGGCCATCGGTTCCGGCGCAACGGGCTTCAGGCTGGGCGACCGCGTGGGCGTGCCCTGGCTGGGCCACAGCTGCGGCTGCTGCGCGTTCTGCGAGGACGGCCACGAGAACCTCTGCGACGCGCCGCGATTCACCGGCTACCACCGCGACGGCGGCTTCGCGAGCCACGTGATCGCCGAGGCCGCGTTCTGCCTGCCGCTGGACATGCATGAAACCGATGCCGCCCGCATCGCCCCGCTGCTCTGCGCGGGCCTGATCGGCTGGCGCAGCCTGAAGGCGGCAGGCGAAGACGCGCATCGGCTGGGCATCTACGGTTTCGGCGCCGCGGCGCACCTGATGACGCAGGCCGCAGTGGCGCAGGGGCGCACGGTCTTCGCCTTCACCCGCCCGGGAGACCCGAGGACCCAGGACTTCGCGCGCCGCGTCGGCGCCGCATGGGCCGGCGGCTCGAACGAGCACCCGCCCGAGCCGCTTGACGCGGCCATCGTCTTCGCGCCCGCCGGCGAGCTGGTGCCGGCCGCATTGCGCGCGGTGCGCAAGGGCGGCCGGGTCGTGTGCGGAGGAATCCACATGAGCGACATTCCGGCCTTTCCCTACCGGCTGCTGTGGGAGGAGCGCAGCGTGGTGTCGGTGGCGAACCTCACGCGCGCCGATGCAAGGGAGTTCCTCGACTTCGCGCAGGCGCATCCGCTGCAGGTGCACGTCAGGACCTATCCGCTCTCGCAGGCCAATGAAGCGCTGGCCGACCTGCGCGCCGGCCGCATCGAGGGAGCCGCAGTCCTGGTGCCCTGACCGGGAAAAGCCCCGGCATGCTTCAGAGTTCGCGCGACTCGCGATAGTCGGGCACGGTACACGGCCAGCCGTGGCGTTCCTCGATGGCCAGCCGCAGGGCATCAGCGGCCACCGGCTCCCCATGGGTCACGAACACCCGGCGGGGCGCGCGCTGGGTGCCGAGCCAGGCGAGCAGCTCGTCGCGGTCGGCATGGGCCGACAGCGTCTCGAGGTTCGCGACCTCCGCGCGCACCGGCACATAGGCGCCGTGGATCTTGATCGCGTCGACGCCGCCCACCATGGCCGCGCCTCGCGTGCCCGCGGCCTGGAAGCCCGCGAACAGGATCGTGTTGCGGGCATCGGGCGCATAGGCCTTCAGGTGATGCAGTACCCGTCCGCCGGTGGCCATGCCGCTGGCCGAGACGATGATCGACGGAAAGCCCAGGCTGTTCAGCCGCCGGGACTCCTCGATCGTGTTGACGATGATGGTCTTTCCCTGCATCGCGGCGCACTGTTCGGCGCTCAGGCGGTGTTCATCCAGATGCCTGCGGTAGATGCGCGTGGCGTCCGCCGCCATCGGGCTGTTCAGGTAGACCGGCATGTCGGGAATGCGCCGCGCCTGCTTGAGCAGCTGGGTGCAATGCAGCAGCGTCTGCGCGCGCCCCACGGCAAAGGCCGGTATCACCACGATGCCTCCGCGCGCGGCCGTGCGGTTGATCACGCCGGCCAGCTCGGAGAGCGTGTCCGCGGCGGGATGCCTGCGGTCGCCGTAGGTCGACTCCACCACCACGTAGTCCGCGGCAGCTGCCGCCTCGGGCGGACGCATCAGCAGGTCGTCGCTGCGCCCCAGGTCGCCCGAGAACAGGATGCTGGAGCCTTCCCAGCCGATGCGCAGGCTGGCCGCGCCGAGGATGTGGCCGGCCCTTCGCAGCTGCCAGGACCAGCCCGGCCACGGGGAGCACTCCTGTGCGAACCCGACGGGCTCGAAGCGCTTCAGGGCGGCACGGGCGTCCTCTTCCGTATAGAGAGGCAGCGCGGGCTTGTGCTTCGAGCGGCCGTGGCGGTTGGCGAAATCGGCGTCTTCTTCCTGCAGGCGGCCCGAGTCGGGCAGCAGCAGTTCGCAGAGTTCACGGGTGGCCGCGCTGCAGTACACCCTGCCCTTGAAGCCGAGCCGGACCAGCCGCGGCACGAAGCCGCTGTGATCCATGTGCGCATGCGTCAACAGGACGGCGTCGATGCCGGCGGGGTCGACCGGCAGCTCGTCCCAGTTGCGCAGGCGCAGCTGCTTCAGGCCCTGGAACAACCCGCAGTCGACCAGCAGCCGCCGTCCTTCGTGCGTCAGCAGGTACTTCGAGCCGGTGACGGTGCCCGTGCCGCCGAGAAAGTCGATGCGCACGGCGGCCTCAATGCGATATCAGCACGGGCAGCGTCATCCACTGGAGCATGGACAGCGTGGCTCCGCCCAGCACCCATTCGCGCGCCCGGCTGTGGCCGTAGCAGCCCATCACCAGCATGTCGGCCGACACGTCGGAGGCGAAGGACAGCAGCCTGTTGCCGACATCGTCTTCCTTGTCGCCGCCGGGATGCAGGGAGAGGTCGTGAACACCCTGCATCCGGAGATAGTCCTGCAGGCGCCCGAGCGATGCCTGCGCGCCCTCGCCGTAGGCCACGGCATGCACGCGGGCCGCCTTGCGCAGCCATGGCAACGCGGCCGTCACCGCGCGCGCGGACTCGCGGGTTTCCTTCCAGGCGACAAGCACGGTGCGGCCGATGGGACCGACCGGGCCCGCATAGGGCAGCACCAGCGCCGGCCGGCCGCTGTCCACCAGCACGCTGGGCAGGAAGTCGCCGGGCAGCTCTCCGTCCATCGGGTCGTTGCGGTCGCGCTGGCCGAGGACCAGCAGGTCGGCATAGAGGGCACGCCGCGCGAATGCCCAGGGGCCGTCGCTCTCAGGTTCGGCCCAGTGCAGGCGCGGCGAGCCCGCGCCGTGCGTCATGAATGCGGCATGCATCCTGTCGCGCGCCTCCTTGTCGATCTCCTGCATGATCGCGACCGCCTCGGCCGCCGCCTCGATGGCGTACGGGTAGCGCATGAGCGCGGACAGGGTGCACGGCTGCGCGGTCACCTCGGCGTCGAAGGCCTCGGCGAGCTGCCGGGCCAGCCTGATGCGCTCCGCCGTGCGGGCCGAGCCGTCGAGGTGAAGCAGGATGGATTTCGGGGTCTGCATGAAGGCTCTCCTTGGACGCGCGGAATGCGATGGGAGCGACCTTAGGCCCGCGCGTCCCGCGCGGGCTTGCGCTGCATCAACCGCCGCATGCCGCGAGGCGATGGCGCGGATGCCGGTGCTTGATCCATCTCAACATCACCCGATGCCCGCGCGCGCAAGATGTTCTCCACACCGCCCAAGGAGAAAGTCCATGCCCTTCCTGTCGAACAATGTCGGACTCCTCGACCGCGCGCTGCGCATCGGTGCGGGCGTGCTGCTGATCGCGCTGGCGGCCAAGGGAATCATCGGGTTCTGGGGCTACTTCGGCGTGGTGGCGCTGCTGACGGGCGTGGTCGGCAATTGCCCGGTCTACTCCCTCTTCGGCTTCAGCACCGGGCCGCGCGACGGGCGCCGAGGGCGGGAATGAACCCGCACCGACGTACCAAGGGAACCCGGATGTCCATCTACCTCGTGCTTCTCGCCGCCGTCTGCGCCGCGCTGGGCGCGGCCTTCCTGTGGTTCGTGCTGCAGCTGTTCATCCGGTGGATCACGCTGGACTGACGTCGGCAGGAATCACCCGCAAGGCTCCTTCAGCGGCACCAGGCGTCGATCTGCCGGACGAGATCCGACCACAGGGCATGCACCGCCACGCCGGCCAGCAGCATGCCGGCCACCCGGGTACCCCAGCCCTGGCGCATGCCGTTGCCGGCCAGGCGCAGGCGCTGCCAGAGCCATGGCCCGGCGAGCAGCGAGATGCCGCTGCCGGTCGCGAACAACGCCATCAGCGCAGCGCCCTGCAGCGGCCCGTTGCCCAGCCCCGCCAGCATCAGCGCCGAATAGAGCAGCCCGCACGGCAGCGCCACCCACAGAAGTCCGGTCGCAAGCACGCCCAGCCAGGTGCCGCCCGCGTGCGGGCGAAGGCGCGATTCGAGCGAACGGCCGATGCGCTGCGCCCACAGCGGCTGCCGTCCGGTGGCGGCCAGCATCGCACCCCAGGCGAACACGAAGACATGCAGCAGCACCCAGAGCGGCCGCAGCGCGGCGACCCGGGTGCTGGCCAGCGCCAGGCTGTCGACGCTCGCCGCGGCGATGGCGCCTGCGATCGCGTAGCTCGCGATGCGCCCCAGATGGAACGCCCCGGGCGCCGCGAATGCCGTCGCCCCGCCCTGCCCCGCCGGCGCGAGCGGCACGATCCGGATCACCGCCGACGAAGCCGCGCCGCACATCGCGACGCAGTGCGGTCCTCCTGCGAGGCCCATGAGAAGCGCGGCACCGGCAAGCGCGAGTTGCATGCTCAGACCACTCGGGAAAAGCGCGAGCGGTTCGCGCGGCAGTACCGGTCGAACACCATGGCGACCGCGCGCACGAGGAACCAGCCCTGCGGCGTGACGACGAGGTCGTGGTCGCTCAGCCGCACCAGGCCATTGGCGACCAGCGGCCCGAGCGCCGCGAACTCGACCGCGAAGTAGCGCCGGAAGTCGATGGCGAACGACTCGCCCATGGTGTCGAAGTCGATCCGGCCGCGGCACATCAGCGCCATGATCACCTCGCGCCGCAGCAGGTCGTCGCGCGAGAGCGCGAGGCCCCGCACCACCGGCAGGCGGCCCTGGTCCAGAAGATCGCGGTACTCGTCGAGGCTCTTGGCATTCTGGCTGTAGGTGGCGCCGACTCGGCCGATGCCCGAGACGCCCAGGGCGATCAGGTCGCCGTCGGGCCGGGTGCCGTAACCCTGGAAGTCGCGATGCAGCCGGCCTTCCTTCCTGGCGACGGCCAGGGGATCGTCGGGCAGCGCGAAGTGATCCATGCCGATGTAGACATAGCCTGCCTCGGTGAGCCGCGCGATCGCGCTTGCGAGCATGCGCACCCGTGCGGCGGCGTCCGGCAGCTCCGCGACGGAAATGCGCCGCTGCGGCTTGAAGCGCTCGGGCAGGTGCGCATAGGCGTAGAGCGCGATGCGATCGGGCCTCAGCTCGCGGATCTGCGCCAGCGTGCGCGCGAACGAAGCGTCGTCCTGGCGCGGCAGGCCGTAGATCAGGTCGACGTTGATCGACTCGAAGCCCAGCTCGCGCGCGGCGGCCATCAGTGCGAAGACCTGGTGCGCCGGCTGGATGCGATGCACGGCCTGCTGGACCGCCGGATCGAAGTCCTGCACGCCGAAGCTCAGGCGGTTGAAGCCCAGCGCGGCGAGGTTCGAGAGCCGGCTCGCGTCCACCGTGCGCGGATCGATCTCGATGGAGCGCTCGCCGCCGGGCACGAAGGCGAAGGACCGGTGCAGCAGCGCCATGAGTTCGCCGAGCTCCGAATCGTCCAGGAATGTGGGCGAGCCTCCGCCCAGATGCAGATGGCCGACGGTGGCGCCCCGGCCCAGCTGCGCGGCCTGGAGTTCCGCCTCGCGCGCCAGGTCGGCCAGGTACTGGCGGCCGCGCTCATGGTGCCGGGTGACGATCTTGTTGCACGCGCAGTAGTAGCACAGCGACTCGCAGAACGGAATATGGACGTACAGCGACAGCGGCGGCGCCAGCGTGCCCGCCTCGCGCCGTCGGCGCAGCGCCTGCGCGTATTCGTCGGCCCCGAAGGCCTCGACGAACCGGTCCGCCGTGGGGTAAGAGGTGTAGCGCGGTCCGGGAACGTCGAACTGCCGCAGCAGGTCGACGGGCAGCGCAACCGGTCCGGCATCGGCGGTGGCGGCGGGAACAGGAGCGAAAGCGGCGGAAGTCATTGCAGGGGCGTCCCAAGGGAAGCTTCGGAGCCTTCAGGCGCAAGAGGGCCTGCGAGCAGCGCGGTGCATGCGCTCGACGCCGCCGCCATCAGCCAGAAGACGAAGAAGGCACCGGTGTAGATGCCCTGGCGCGACATGCGCAGCGCGTCGGCGCCGCAGAACGTGTTGATGGGATCGACGAGCGCGAACACCAGCACCTCCATGCCGCAGGCCACCAGGAAGGAAGGCCACAACACGGCCGCGAACTGGCGAAAACCGTTCATGGCGCCGCCTTCCGGGCCGGCAGCGGCACGTCGTCCGCCGGCGTGGTCGCGTGGTTGCGGCCGGCCAGCGCGGGCAGAAGCTTCTTCGCGGCCAGCGTCCTGTTGATCTCGACGCCCTCGCGGTAGTAGTCCTCGGACACCAGCGCGTCCGGGCTGCGCCATGCGAGCCAGAAGGTCACGAAGCTCGCGACCATCACGGCCAGCGGGCCGCCGATCACCATCCACAACAGCGGATAGCGCCACCAGGGCCGGGCTGCCGGCCCTTGCGTGCTGTCCTTTGCCTGTGCGTTCATCGTGGTTGCTGCTGCATTCATGTCGACCTCTCAGCGCGGCACAAGGAAGGCCGCCTTTTCGGAAACCTGCGCTCCACCGCCCTCTTCGCGGATGCTGAAGTGCACCGCGTGAGAGCCGGCAGGAACCGCGCCATACGGCACCTGGAGCCGCACGGCGACCCACCGCGACTGGGCCGCATCGACGGTCACCGGCTCGTCCGGCGACACGCTCAGCCCCTCCAGGCCCGTGGCCGCGATGCGGTAGCGCTGCGGCTGCTCGGTGGCGTTCATGATCTGCAGGCGGTAGACGTTCTCCAGCCGCCCGCCCTCGGCGATGCGCGCCAGCGAGGCGCGGTCGCGCACCACGTCGACCTTGAACGGCGTGCGCACGACGAGGCTCGCCAGCAGCCCGGCCACCAGCACCACCAGGATCGCCGCGTAGACCAGCACGCGCGGCCGCAGCACGCGCCGCAACAGTTGCCTGCGCGACCAGCCGGCTTCCATGCCGTTCTGCGTGTCGTAGCGGATCAGCCGGCGCGGATAGGCCATCTTCTGCATCACGGTGTCGCACGCATCCACGCAGAGGCCGCAGCCGATGCATTCGTATTGAAGACCCTTGCGGATGTCGATGCCGGTCGGGCACACCTGCACGCACAGGCCGCAGTCGATGCAGTCGCCCAGCGCCAGCGTGCGCGGATCCGGGCCCTTGCGGCGCGGAGCGCGAGGCTCCCCGCGCTTCGGGTCGTAGCTGACGATCAGCGTGTCGCGGTCGAACATCGCGCTCTGGAAGCGCGCGTAGGGGCACATGTACTTGCAGACCTGCTCGCGCATGAAGCCCGCGTTGCCGTACGTCGCGAAGCCGTAGAAGAAGACCCAGAAGACTTCCCACGAGCCCATCTGCGTCTGCAGGAAGGCCATGCCCAGCTCGCGGATGGGCGTGAAGTAGCCCACGAAGGTGAAGCCGGTCCACATCGCGATGCCGATCCAGACGATGTGCTTGAACCACTTCTTCACCAGCTTCTCGAGCGACATCGGCTCGGCGTCCAGCCGCATGCGCGCGACGCGGTTGCCCTCGATCCGGTGCTCCACCCACATGAAGATTTCGGTGTAGACGGTCTGCGGGCAGGCATAGCCGCACCACAGCCGTCCCGCCACCGCGGTGAACAGGAAGAGCGACAGCGCGCTGATGACCAGCAGGCCCGAGAGATAGATCAGGTCCTGCGGATAGAGCACCAGCCCGAAGATGTAGAAGCGCCGCGCCGCGAGGTCGAACAGCACCATCTGGCGTCCGCCCCACTCCATCCACGGCATGCCGTAGAACACCAGCTGCGTGAGAAAGACCATGGCCCATCGCCAGCGCGCGAACATGCCGCGCACGGTGCGGGGGTAGATCTTCTTCGTGGCCTCGTAGAGGCCGACCTCCTCGCCGCCGCCCGCGTTCACGCTCGTGCTTGCAATGGGAATGATCTTCCGGGTCATGGCTGGCCGCCGGCTTCAGGGCGTGGACGCGACCGCGCTGTTGTTGGAGAGCCCCCAGACATACGACGCGACCATGCGGATCTGCGCTTCTGTGAGGCGGCCTTCCTGCGCGGGCATCTCGTTGTGCTTGCCCGAGTTGATCATCTGGATGATGGCGGCCTCGCCGTAGCCGTGGAGCCAGATCCTGTCGCTGAGGTTTGGCGCACCGAGCGCCTGGTTGCCGACGCCGCCGATGCCGTGGCAGGCGGCGCAGGCCGTGAACTTCGACTTCCCGAGGCCGGCGCGCACCGAGTCGTGCGGCTCGCCGGACAGGCTCAGAACGTAGTTGGCGACGTTCTTCACGTCGTCGGGCGAGCCGACGGCGGCCGCCATGGGCGGCATCATGCCCACGCGCCCCTTGGTGATCGTCTCGATGATCTTCTCGGGCGTGCCGCCGTGCAGCCAGTCCTTGTCGGTCAGGTTGGGAAAGCCCTTGCTGCCGCGCGCATCGGAGCCGTGGCACTGGGCGCAGTTGCCCATGAAGAGGCGCTCGCCGATGGCCCGGGCCTGCGGGTCCCTGGCGACCTCCTCGACCGGCATGGCGGCGTACTTCGCGTAGACCGGCGCGAGCTCCTGCGTGGCCCGGGCGACTTCCGCCTCGTACTCGCCGCGCGAAGTCCAGTCGGACTGCCCGCGAAAGCTCCCCAGGCCCGGAAAGACCGCGAGGTAGCCCAGCCCGAAGACGATGGTCAGCACGAACAGGCCGACCCACCACATGGGCAGCGGATTGTTGGCCTCGCGCAGGTCTTCGTCCCACACGTGGCCGGTGGTGTTGTCGGCGCTGGCCGCGACGCGCTTGCGGGCCGTGAGCCACAGCAGGATCACGCAGCCGAGGATGCTCAGCAGCGAGACCACCGCCACGTAGTCCGACCAGAAACGGTTGATGAAATCGCTCATCGTGCTTCTCCCTTCAGTCCTGCTCGAAGGGCAGCCGGGCCGCTTCCTGGAAGCGCGACGCGTTGCGGCGCGAGTACGCCCAGATCACGATGCCGATGAAGAGCGCGAAGCAGACGACTGTGGCGGCGATGCGCAGTGTTGTGAGGTCGATCATGGTTTGGTTCCTTTGCCGCCTTGCTTACTTGAGGGCCAGGCCCAGCGACTGCAGGTAGGCGACCGTGGCTTCCATCTCCGTCTTGCCCCGGACTTCTTCCGTGGCTGCGGCGATCTGCTCGTCGGTGTATGGCACGCCGACTCGGCGCAGCGCGCGCATGTGGGCCGGCAGCGCCTCGGCGTCGACCGGGGTCTTCTCCAGCCAGGTGTAGGCCGGCATGTTCGACTCGGGCACGACGTCGCGCGGGTTGTTCAGGTGGATGCGGTGCCACTCGTCGCTGTACTTGCCGCCCACGCGGTGCAGGTCGGGACCGGTGCGCTTGCTGCCCCACTGGAACGGGTGGTCGTAGACGAACTCGCCCGCCACCGAGTAGTGGCCGTAGCGCAGCGTCTCCGAGCGGAAGGGGCGGATCATCTGCGAGTGGCAGTTGTAGCAACCCTCGCGCAGGTAGACATCGCGCCCGGCGAGCTGCAGCGGCGTGAGCGGCTTGACGCCCTGCACCGCCTCGGTGGTCGACTTCTGGAAGAACAGCGGCACGATCTCGACGAGGCCGCCCACGGCCACCACGACGAGGATCAGCACGATCATCAGCAGGTTGTTTGTCTCGATCTTCTCGTGCGTGAAGCCGCCGGAACTGGAGCTCGAGCTGGAGGTGTTCTGGTTCATCGTGCGTCCTCAGGCATGGGCCATGGCGGGGGGCGGAATCTCGGCGCGCACCGCGCGGCCGGAGATGACGGTCATCCAGACGTTCCAGGCCATCAGCAGCATTCCGCTGAGATAGAGCAGGCCGCCGATCACGCGCACCAGGTAGAACGGGAAGGTGGCCTTCACGCTCTCCACGAAGGTATAGGTGAGCGTGCCGTCGGGATTGATGGAGCGCCACATCAGGCCCTGCATCACGCCGGCGATCCACATCGCCGCGATGTACAGCACGATGCCGATGGTGGCGATCCAGAAATGCGCCTCGATGGCCCTCGTGCTGTACATGGCGGTACGGCCGTACATGCGCGGGATCAGGTAGTAGAGCGAGCCCATGGTGATGAAGCCCACCCAGCCGAGCGCGCCGGAGTGCACGTGGCCGACGGTCCAGTCGGTGTAGTGGCTCAGGGCGTTGACGGTCTTGATGGACATCATCGGCCCCTCGAAGGTCGACATGCCGTAGAACGACAGCGCCACGATCAGGAAGCGCAGGATCGGGTCGGTGCGCAGCTTGTGCCACGCGCCCGAGAGCGTCATCACGCCGTTGATCATGCCGCCCCAGCTCGGGGCCAGCAGGATCAGCGAGAACACCATGCCCAGCGACTGCGTCCAGTCGGGCAGCGCCGTGTAGTGCAGGTGGTGCGGGCCCGCCCACATGTAGGTGAAGATCAGCGCCCAGAAGTGAACGATGGACAGCCGGTACGAATACACCGGCCGGCCCGCCTGCTTGGGGATGTAGTAGTACATCATCCCGAGGAAACCCGCCGTGAGGAAGAAGCCGACGGCGTTGTGGCCGTACCACCACTGCACCATCGCGTCCTGCACGCCGGCGTAGGCCGAGTAGCTCTTCATCCAGCCCGCCGGGATCTCGGCGCTGTTGACGATGTGCAGCAGGGCCACCGCGATGATGAAGGAGCCGAAGAACCAGTTCGCCACGTAGATGTGGCGCACCTTGCGCATGCCGATGGTGCCGAAGAACACGACGGCGTAGGCCACCCAGACCACCGCGATCAGCAGGTCGATGGGCCACTCCAGCTCGGCGTATTCCTTGCCGCTGGTGTAGCCCATGGGCAGGCTGATGGCGGCAGCCACGATCACCGCCTGCCAGCCCCAGAAGACGAAGGACGCGAGCCTCGGCGCGAAAAGGCGCACCTGGCAGGTACGCTGGACCACGTGGAAGCTCGTCGCCATCAGCGCGCATCCGCCGAACGCGAAGATCACCGCGTTGGTGTGCAGCGGCCGCAGCCTTCCGTAGCTGAGCCATGGGATGCCGAGGTTGAGCTCGGGCCACGTCAGCTGGGAAGCGATGACCACGCCGACCAGCATGCCGACCACGCCCCAGACCACGGACATGAGCGCGAATTGCCGCACGACGGCGTCGTCGTATTCCGCGGCGGGTGGGTTCGGTGGTTGCATCGTGGTGCCCTTGATTGAGTTGCGGGCAGTTTCCGTGGGCACCCTGCCCTGTGGGTTGATGCAGATCAATCGCCGTGCAGGATGCGCTCGCCCTCGGCGTCGACGTCGTCGAACTGGCCACGCTCGATGGCCCACCACAGACCGCCGAGGATCGCGAGGACCAGCGCCACGGACAGCGGAACGAGAAGGAAGAGGATGTCCATCAGTGCGCCTCCCCCGTACCGGATGCGAGCCGCGTCGCATTGAGGACCACCACGAGTGAACTCGCGGCCATGCCGAGGCCGGCAAGCCATGCCGGCAGCCAGCCGGCGATCGCGAGCGGCACGCACAGCGCGTTGTAGCCCGCCGCCCACAGGAGGTTCTGGCGCACCACGCGCAGCGTCCTGCGCGCCTGCGCGATGGCCTGCGGGATGGTTGCGAGCCTGTCGCCCAGCACGACGAAGTCGGCATGTGCGCGCGACAGCGGCACGCTGCGGCCGAAGGCGAACGAGGCGTTCGCGCGCGCCAGCGAAGGGCCGTCGTTGAGGCCGTCGCCCACCATCGCGATCTGGCGCCCCTCGGCCTGCAGCCGCCACAGCACGTCGAGCTTGTCCTCGGGCGTGCAGCCGCCCTGCGAGAAGTCGATGCCGCAACGCGCACCGATCTCCCGCGCGGCCGACTCCCTGTCGCCCGACAGCAGGCGCACCGTGAGGCCCTGCTCGCGCAGCAACGCCACGGCAGCCGCGGCATCGGCGCGCAATTCCTCGACCAGCACGAAGCTGGCGAGCCACCCCTGCTCGTCCGCGAGATGGACCTGCGCGGCATCGACATCCAGCGGCGCCACGCCGCAAAAAGCCGGCGAGCCGAGGCGCACGCGGCGGCTCGTTTCGACAGCCGCGCGCACGCGCAGCATCCGGCCTTCGATGCCCTGGCCCGCCGTCTCGGCGACCTTGTCCGCTGTCCAGCCGGGCGCAGAACGGAATTGCGCGTTCCACGCGTTCACCAGCGCCTGCGCGACAGGATGCAGCGACTGCGCGCCGAGCGCGGCAGCCATCTCCAGCGCATCGCCGGGCCGCATGCCCTGGCGGCAGTAGATGCGCTCCAGCCGCGGCATGTCGCCGGTCAGGGTTCCCGTCTTGTCGAACACGACGGTGTCGACCGACGCGAGCGCCTCCAGCGCCTGCAGGTTGGAAGTCATCACTCCGCCGCGCGCCAGCGCACCGGCACTGGCGAGCATGGCGGCCGGCGTCGCGAGCGAGAGCGCGCATGGGCAGGTCACGATGAGCACCGCCACGGCGACCATCAGCGCCTTGCCCGGATCCGTCGGCCACCAGAACGCCGCCGCCATTGCCGCCGATGCGAGCACCGCGACGAGGAAGGGACGCGCCACCCGGTCGGCAAGCAGCGCGAGCCGAGGCTTGCGCGAGGCGGCGCTCTCCATCAGGCGGACGATCTGCGCAAAGCGCGTGCCCTCGCCCACCGACTCGATCCGCACCCGGACCGGCGCCGAGAGGTTGTGGCTGCCGGCCAGCACGCGGTCGCCGCGAGGACGCGGCACGGGCCGGGACTCGCCGGTCAGCAGCGCCTCGTCGGCGCTGGTGTCGCCCTCGATCACTACGCCGTCCGCGGGAAAGGCTTCTCCGGGGCGCACGCGCACCACGTCTCCCGCCACCAGCCGCCGCACGGCCACCCGGCTCCAGCTGCCGTCGGGAGCGAGGCGGTCGATGCTGTCGGGCAGCCGGTTCATCAAGGCGTCGAGGGCGCCGGCGGTGCGCTCGCGCAGGCGCGCCTCGAGCCAGCGGCCCGTGAGCAGGAAGAAGACGAACATGGTCAGCGAGTCGAAGTAGACCTCGTGGCCGAGCGGTCCCGTGGCATCGAAGGTGGCGGCAGTGCTGACCGCGAAAGTCGCGAGCACGCCGAAGGCCACCGGAAGATCCATTCCGACCCGGCCCATGCGCAGGTCGCGCCAGGCGCTGCGGAAGAAGGGGCCGCAGGAGAAGAGCACGACGGGCAGGGTCAGCACCCACGAAGCCCAGCGCAGCAGCTGCGCCGAATCGGCGTTCATGTCGCCGGGCCGTGCGACGTAGGCCGGATAGGCGTACATCATCACCTGCATCATGCAGAAGCCCGAGACCAGCCAGCGCCACAGCGCCAGCCGCGATTCGCGCCGGCGCAGTTCCCTGGCGGAACGGTCGCCGCCCGGCAGCAGCGGATGGCCGGCCTTCGCGCAGGCCTCGAACCACCGCGAAGGACGGGTCTGCGCAGGCGACCAGACAACGCGGGCGCGCCGACTCGCCGCGTTGACCTGCGCATCGATCACACCCGGCACCTGGCGCAGCGCGGCCTCGACGGTGAACGCGCAGGCCGCGCAGTGCATGCCCTCGACCACGACCTGCGACTCCCAGCGGCCGCCGTCGGCGGCATCCAGCTCGCGGCCGAACGCGGGCCATTCGGCCGGGTCATCCAGCACCTGCCAGGCCGGGTCGCCGGCTGGGGCAGGAAGTACGGGGATCGCGGCGCGGTCGGGGGCGAGCGTGGCATTCATCGGCCGAGCCTAAGAGGCGCACCACGCGAGGCGCTTGATCTGAATCAAGCCGCATGGCGCGGTGCCTGCCTAAGCTCGGCCGCACACAACGTGGAGCCCCTCATGTTCAAACGCATCCTCGTCGCCACCGACGGCACGGCCCTTTCCAAGAAGGCCGTCGACAGCGCCATCGCGCTGGCGGTGCAGAACGACTCGGACCTGGTCGCATTGACCGTCGTTCCCCGTTACCCCAAGAGCTATTTCGAAGGTTTGATGAGCTTCTCCGCCGAGGACATCGGCCGCATCGAGAAGCAGTGGGCGGACAAGGCGCAGGCGATGCTCGACAAGATTCGGGACCGCGCGCGGGAACGCGGCGTGCGGATCAGGACGGCTCAGGCCAGCTCCGACCTGGTCGCCGAATCGATCGTCGCCGCGGCGAAGAAGCACAGGAGCGACCTGATCGTGATGGCCTCCCATGGACGCAAGGGTCTCAAGCGCCTCCTGCTGGGAAGCGAGACGCAGCAGGTTCTCGTTCGATCATCGCTGCCGGTTCTGGTATTGCGGTAGGGCTGGCTGAAGGGAGCAGGCCTGCGCAGCGCCGGCGGCTTTCCTCTGGCTCCAATTTTACCCGGGCAAATTAAAGCCAAGATTGGACGGCCCAATGGCGCCCGCAACCACCCCGCATCCTTGAAACGTCATCGATTGCCCTTATGATTAGCACTCGCTGCTGATGAGTGCTAACAGCCCTCGCTTCCAGCCGATGGGCTGCCGGGCTCCGGTCCGGCACCCGACCACAAACCCGTTTCTTATCCATACATCCAGGAGATGCAATGAAACTTCGTCCTTTGGCCGATCGCGTGATCGTCAAGCGTGTTGACAGCGAAACCAAGACCGCATCGGGCATCGTGATCCCCGACGCAGCCGCCGAGAAGCCCGATCAGGGTGAAGTCCTGGCCGTGGGCCCGGGCAAGCGCAACGACAAGGGCGAACTGGCCGCACTGACCGTGAAGGTCGGCGACCGCGTCCTGTTCGGCAAGTACAGCGGCCAGACCGTCAAGGTCGGCGGCGACGAGCTGCTCGTCATGAAGGAAGACGACCTGTTCGCAGTCGTCGAGAAGTAATTCAACAGATCCCCATTCGGAGTAATAGAACATGGCAGCAAAAGACGTAGTCTTCGGCGGCGAAGCCCGCGCACGCATGGTCGAGGGTGTGAACATCCTGGCCAACGCAGTCAAGGTGACCCTGGGCCCCAAGGGCCGCAACGTGGTGCTCGAGCGCTCGTTCGGCGCCCCCACCGTCACGAAGGACGGCGTGTCGGTCGCCAAGGAAATCGAACTGAAGGACAAGCTGCAGAACATGGGCGCCCAGCTCGTGAAGGAAGTGGCCTCCAAGACCAGCGACAACGCTGGTGACGGCACCACCACCGCGACCGTGCTGGCACAAGCCATCGTTCGCGAAGGCTTCAAGTACGTGGCCGCCGGCATCAACCCGATGGACCTGAAGCGCGGCATCGACAAGGCCGTGTCGGCCCTGGTCGAAGAGCTGAAGAAGGCTTCGAAGCCCACCACCACGTCGAAGGAAATCGCTCAAGTCGGCTCGATCTCGGCCAACAGCGACGAAACCATCGGCAAGCTCATCGCCGACGCGATGGACAAGGTCGGCAAGGAAGGCGTGATCACTGTCGAAGACGGCAAGTCGCTCGAAAGCGAACTGGACGTCGTCGAAGGCATGCAATTCGACCGCGGCTACCTGTCGCCCTACTTCATCAACAACCCCGAGAAGCAATCGGCGCTGCTCGACAACCCCTTCGTGCTGCTGTTCGACAAGAAGATCAGCAACATCCGTGACCTGCTCCCCACGCTGGAACAAGTCGCCAAGGCTGGCCGTCCCCTGCTGATCATTGCCGAAGAAGTCGAAGGCGAAGCCCTGGCTACGCTGGTCGTGAACACGATCCGCGGCATCCTGAAGGTCGTGGCCGTCAAGGCTCCTGGCTTCGGCGACCGCCGCAAGGCCATGCTGGAAGACATCGCCATCCTGACGGGCGGCAAGGTCATCGCTGAAGAAGTGGGCCTGACGCTCGAGAAGGTGACGCTGGCCGACCTGGGTCAAGCCAAGCGCATCGAAGTGGGCAAGGAAAACACCATCATCATCGACGGCGCCGGCGCTGCTGCCGACATCGAAGCCCGCGTGAAGCAAGTGCGCGTGCAGATCGAGGAAGCCACCAGCGACTACGACCGTGAAAAGCTGCAAGAGCGCGTGGCCAAGCTGGCCGGCGGTGTTGCCGTGATCAAGGTTGGCGCTGCCACCGAAGTCGAAATGAAGGAAAAGAAGGCTCGCGTCGAAGACGCCCTGCACGCCACCCGCGCTGCAGTGGAAGAAGGCGTGGTTGCCGGCGGCGGCGTGGCTCTGCTGCGCGCCAAGCAAGCCGTGGGCGACAAGGTCAAGGGCGACAACGCCGACCAGGACGCCGGCATCAAGCTGGTGCTGAAGGCCATCGAAGCTCCCCTGCGCGAAATCGTGAACAACGCCGGCGGCGAAGCCTCGGTGGTGGTGAACGCGGTTCTGGCCGGCAAGGGCAACTACGGCTTCAATGCCGCCAACGACACGTACGGCGACATGCTCGAGCTGGGCATCCTGGACCCGACGAAGGTCACCCGCACCGCACTGCAGAACGCCGCCTCGGTGTCCTCGCTGCTGCTGACGACCGAAGCCATGGTGGCTGACGCTCCGAAGGACGACGCTCCTGCCGGCGGCGGCATGCCCGACATGGGTGGCATGGGCGGCATGGGCGGCATGGGCATGTAATTGGCTCGCCCCCAGGCTGCGCGGACACTTCGTGTCCGCTACGCCTACCCCCTACCGGGGGCGACACCTGCGGACCGGCCAAGCCGGATCCGCGGTGTCCCGCGAAATGAAAAAAGCCCGTCTCCGACGGGCTTTTTTCATGGTCGTGGCAATCGTGCCGTTTACTGAAACTGGTCTCGCAGTGACTTGTACAGCGCCTGGAAGCGCGCGTGCCTTGTCCTGCGGACATCGGCACCCTCGGTCGACGGCATCAACTGCTGCTTCACCGGCGGCAGCGTGCACACCTTTGCGACCTCGCCGCCATCGGCCAGCCATGCCAGCCGCGCCGCCCCCAGCGCCCCGCCCGTCTCGCTGCCCGCGTAGAGAGTGAGCGTCACGCCGAAGATGTCGGCCAGCAGCTGCCCCCACCACACGCTGCGCGCACCGCCGCCTACAAGCGCCATCTCGCGTAGCGGCATGTCGGCAGGCAGCCGCAGGGTGTCGAAGCCGTCGCGCAGGCCGAAGCTCACGCCCTCGACCACGGCGTAGGCGATCTCCGCCGGGCCATGCGCGTGCGTGAGGCCGAAAAGCACGCCCTGCGCGTTCGGGTTGTTGTGCGGCGATCGCTCGCCCGAGAGGTACGGCAGGAACAGCGGGCAGCGTTCTCGCTGCGCCGGAGAAACGCTCGCCGCCGCTTCGAGCAGCGCTGCCTCGTCGGCGAACTTGAATGTCTTCGCGGCCCAGCTCACCGCGCTCGCGGCCGAGAGCATCACCGACATCTGGTGCCAGCGCTTCGGCAGCGCATGGCAGAAGGCGTGCATCGCCTGCGCGGGGTTCGGCAGGAAGCGGTCGGTCGACACGAACACCACGCCCGAAGTGCCGAGCGACACGAAGCCCTGCCCCGGCTCGACCAGCCCCATGCCGACCGCACTCGCTGCGTTGTCGCCGGCGCCGCCCGCGATCTTCACGTCGTCGCGCAGGCCCCAGCGCACCGCAAGTTCGGGCTTGAGCCGCGCCGAAACCTCGCTGCCCTCGACCAGCCGCGGCATGTGCGCGCGCGTGAGCCCCGTGGCCGCGAGCAGCTCGTCGGACCAGTCGCGAGCCCCCACGTCGAGCCACAGCGTGCCCGCCGCATCCGACATCTCGCTGACGGCCTCGCCGCTGAGCATGAAGCGCAGCCAGTCCTTCGGCAGCAGCACGCGCGCGACGCGGCTGAAGACTTCGGGCTCGTGATCGCGCACCCACAGCAGCTTGGGCGCGGTGAAGCCGGGCATCGCGAGGTTGCCGGCGATCTCGCCCAGCCTGGGTACGGCACGCGCGAGCGCTTCGCACTGCGGCCCGCTGCGGCCGTCGTTCCACAGGATCGCGGGGCGCAGCACCTCGCCCGCTTCGTCGAGCAGCGTGGCGCCGTGCATCTGGCCCGAAAGGCCGATGGCGCGCACCGCCGCGAGCTCTTCGGGATGCGACTTGCCGAGCGCACGCATCACCTCCTCTAGCGCCTGCCACCACTGCTGCGGCGCCTGCTCCGACCACAACGGCTGCGGCCTATCGACGGTGAGCGGTGCACGGGCCACGCCCACGATGCGGTGATCGTCGGCGAGCAAGAGCGCCTTGAGCTCGGACGTGCCGAGGTCGAGTCCCAGATACAAGATGAACCCCCTGGTTTTGTGTCGGTGCTTAGGAAGGAATGCCGCTGCCGAATCGCGTGTCGGCCTGCTTTCGGAATTCGCTGGGCGTCATGCCCTTGATCTCTAGAAAGCGGCGGTTGAAGTTCGCCACGTTGTTGAAGCCCACCTGGTAGCAGATGTCGGTCACGTAGTGGTCGGTCTGCATCAGCAGGTGGCAGGCGCTGTTGATGCGCACGCGGTTGACGAAATCGGTGAAGCTGTTGCCGGTGGAGCGCCTGAAGAAGCGGCTGAAGCGGCTCTCGCTCATGCCCAGCTCGGCCGCAACGTCCGACATCGAGATCGGGTCGGCCATGTTGTTGGTGATGCGGTTGACGATGCCGTTGATCTGGTCAACCTGCGCGTCGCCGTCCGCGCCTTGCGCGCCCTGCATCTGCACGCTCGACAGCAGCCGGTAGTCGGTGCATTGCGCGAGGTCGGCCATGAAGTCGAGGAACAGGCCCAGGCGGCGCACGCCGCGCGCGGCCTTGATGCTGTCCCAGTGCGCCTGCGCCTGCTGCGACATGCCGAAGAACTCGATGCCGTGGCGCGCACGCTCCAGCAGCTGCATCACCTCGCGCAGCTCGGGAATCTGCGCCGCCGCGTGCTCGATGGGCTCGTGGCGGAACTGGATCACCCTGTCGCGCCCCGCCGCGCCGCCTTCGGGCACGTCGAGCGAGATCCAGTTGTGCGGCAGCCGTGGCCCGCACAGCACCAGGTGCCCGGGCTGGAACGGCCCGATCCAGTCGCCGATGAAGGCCTTGCCCGAGGTCTCGGTGATCAGGTGCAGCTCGTAGTCCTCATGGAAGTGCCAGCGCACCAGCGGGCTCGGAAAGCCGTGCGCAAGACATCGCACCAGGCCGGTCTCTTCGGGGGTCTCGTAGCCCAGCGAGGGAGAGCGCGTGAAGTCGCGTTCCAGCTCGGGCTGGCGCTGGCGGGGAATCGAACGCTTGCGGGTGGACGTCGTCATGATGACAGCCCGGCTCAAGGCCGGGAAGCAGCAGCAACAGCGGTATTTTGTGCCTTCGCCAGCGCGGCGTGAACCGCCTCCAGCGTCGGTGGATCGGCACCCTCGCGGGTGCAGTTGAGGGCGGCGGCGGTGGCGGCGAAGCCCATCACGGCCTTCCAGTCTTCGTCGCGCAGCCCGTCGAGCTGCCCGGGCCGTTCGACGCCGTGCGCGAGCAGCGACACCGACAGGCCGGCCGTGAAGGTGTCGCCAGCGCCGATGGTGTCGACCACGGTGACGCGCGGCGCGGCCACGCTCAGCGGCGCATGACCCGTGCGCCAGAGCGTCGCGCCGTCGCCGCCGCGCGTGACGATCACGGCGCGCGCGCCGGCCTTCAGGCACTCGGCGGCCAGCGCATCGACCGGCTGGCCAGGCGCGAGCAGCGCCGCGTCTTCGTCGCTGAGCTTGACCAGGTCGGCCATGCCGAACCAGCCGTTCACGCGCTCGCGATAGGCGGCCATGTCGGTGATCAGGCTGGGCCGCACGTTGGGGTCGAACACGATCACGCGCTGTCCCCGGTTCGCCGCGACCAGGTCGGCGATGCGCGTGGCGGCCGGGTCCTGCAGCAGCGAGATCGAGCCGAAGTGCAGGAAGCGGCACTCCGGCGGCAGCTGCGGCAGCGGCTCGGGCGCCCAGGTGGCGTCGGCACTGCCGCTCGTGTAGAAGGCGTAGCGGTTGGTCTGCGGCGTGCGCTCGACGAAGGCCAGCGTCGATGGTGCGCTGCTGCGCAGGATGAAGCTGGTGTCCACGCCGTTGCGCTGCAGGAAGCCCATCAGCCGCTCGCCGAACAGGTCGGTCGAGAGCTGCGTGAGAAAACCGGTCGGCTGCCCCAGCCGCGCGCAGGCCACGGCCGTGTTGAGCGGCGAGCCGCCCTCGTGCCCCAGGAACGCCAGGGTGCCAGCCTCGCTGGCGGTGAAATCGATGAGGGCTTCGCCCGTGAGTGCAATGCGCATGGTGTCTGGATTCTGTCTGGATCAGGGCAGGTCGCGCGCGTCGGCCAGGAAGCCGCGTTCGGCGGCCAGCGTGGCGGGATGATCGAGCAGTTCGGAAAACAGCCGCGGCGGGATGGTGATCGCGCCCACGCCCAGCTTCAGCAGCGAAAGGTAGGCCTCGCGCGAACGGATGCTGGCCACCAGCAGCCGCGTGCCGGAAGAAGGCCGCTGCGCGACCAGCGCCTGCATCTGTGCGATCAGCGCCAGGCCGTCGACGCCGGAGTCTTCCAGCCGGCCGAGGTACGGCGCAGCATAGGCCGCGCCGAGCTGCGCCGCGAAGTGCGCCTGCTCCGGCGCGTACACGGCCGTCCAGGTGACCGGCACGCCCTGCGCGATGAGCTGCGCGCCGGCGGCGAGTCCCTGGCGCGTGGCGGGAATCTTCACGACCAGCTGGCCGGGCTCGAAGTGCGACAACAGCTCCCGCGCGTCCTCCAGCATGCCGTCGGCGTCCTCCGAATAAACCTGCGCCTGCACCTGCCGCGCGCCCAGTTCGATGCAGCGCTGAAGCAGGCGGGGCAGCTCGCCGCGGCCGATGCCGGCGCGCTTGAGCAGCGTGGGGTTGGTCGTCACGCCGTGCACCACGGGGTGCGGCAGGCAGGTCTTCAGCTCGGACAGGTCCGCGCTGTCGAGGTACAGGTGGAAGTCTTCGTTCATCGCACGCAGGAAAGGAATCTTCAGCTCATGACATTGCCGCCATCGACATTGAGGGTCTGCGCCGTGATGTAGCGCGCCTCGTCGCTGGCGAGGAACACCGCCGCCCCCGCGATGTCGTCCGGCACGCCCATGCGTCCGAGCGGCACCGCCAGGCCGACCTGCCGCTTCTTCTCTCCGGGCGGCAGCCCCTCGGCCCTGGCGAACAGGCTGTCGACATGGTCCCACATCGGCGTGTCGACCACACCGGGAGCGATGCCGTTGACGCGGATGCCGTGCGGCGCCATGGCCAGCGCCGCGCTCTGCGTGTAGCTGATGACAGCCGCCTTGGTCGCGCAGTAGTGCGACACCAGCGCCTCGCCGCGCCGCCCCGCCTGCGAGGCCATGTTGATGACCGACGCGCCCTGCGTGCCGGCCTCCACCATGTGGCGCAGCACGGCCTGCATCACGAAGAACATGCCCTTCACGTTGACTGCGAACAGCCGGTCGAACGAAGCCTCGTCGCTGTCGAGCAGCGGCGCGAGGTCGAACACCGCCGCGTTGTTGAACAGCGTGTGGATCGGCCCGAAAGCGACCTGCGCCTCGGCCAGCATGTGCGCGATGGCCTTGGTGTCGGTCACGTCGGCCGCGATGTAGGCCAGCCTGTCGGGATGGCGCTGCTGCAGCGCGCGCACGGCTTCGGGCGCGGCCGCCGCGCGGTCGATCACCGTGCAGCGCGCGCCTTCGGCGATGCAGGCCGCGGCCACGGCCAGACCGATGCCGCCGCCCGCGCCGGTCAGCAGCACGTGCCGGTCCTGCAGGCGGCCGCTCATGACTTGCGCTCCGCGGCCTTCTGCACGAAGCGCGCGACGCGTCCGCCCGCCCGGCGCACGGTGTCGATCAGCCGGGCATCGCCCGCGAGATTGCCCCACAGCCCCGCGTCGGAACACAGCGCGACGACCGGGTCGGCCGCATCGCAGATGGCGTGCGCCACCGCTTCGTCCATGCCCTGGTCCTGGTAGGCATAGGGCAGCGCGCCCTTGTGCCAGCGCTGCAGGAAGGCCAGGAACAGCGCCGGCAGCATCGCCACGCTCTCGATGGGCTGGCCGGCGGCGAGGCGCTCGCGCACCGTCGGCGCGATGAAGCCCGGAATCTTCGAGAAGCCGTCCGCCGCCACGCGCTGGTTGGTGTCGCGGATGGCGGGGTTGCCGAAGCGGTCGAGCACCACGTCGCGATACGCCGCGAGGTCGATGGGGCTGGGGCTCAGGCAGGGAATGACATCGTCGGTGACATAGTCGAAAGCCATCTTGCGGATGGCCGCGTCGTGCGTGCCCTCGTGGATGAAGCCGAGCCCCACCAGCGTGCCCGCCCAGGCGATGCAGCTGTGCGTGGCGTTGAGGATGCGGATCTTCGCCTCTTCGTACGGCTGCACCGACTCGACCAGCTCCACTCCCACGCGGCCCCAGTCGGGCCGGGCGGCGATGAAGTCATCCTCGATCACCCACTGGATGAAGCTTTCGCCGGTGATGGCAGCCGCATCGTCGCGCCCGGTGGCCGCCTTCACGCGCGCGCGCAGCTCGGGCGGCGGGCGCGGCGTGATGCGGTCGACCATGGCGTTCGGACAGCGCGTGTTCGCGTTGACCCAGGCCAGCAGATCGGCATCGCCCGCCAGCTCGATGAATTCCAGCAGGCCGGCGCGGAAGCGGTCGCCGTTGTGGCGCAGGTTGTCGCAGTTCAGCAGCGTGACCGGGCCCGCGTCCGCGGCCTTGCGCGCGCGCAGGATGGCGCAGACGGCGCCGTAGATGGTCACACCGTCGCCGCCGGTCTCGCCGCGCCGGGCGCGTTCCACGTCGGCTGCCAGGTCGGGGAACGACAAGTCCAGCCGGCCCTTGTCGTCGAGGTAGTAGCCCGCCTCGGTCACGGTGAACGAGACGATGCGCGTCGAGGGCGCCGCGCCGCGCGCGATCACGTTGGCCAGCGAGTGCTCCCAGGGCAGCACCTCGCGGATGGCGCCGATCTCCTCGTAGCGGTACTCGCCCGCGGGCGAGACGGTCTCCAGCGTGTAGCGCCCGCCCTGCGCCTTCAGCGCCGCGACGACGTCGGCCATGTCCGGCCGGATGTTGGCGCCCGACAGCGACCAGCGGGTGTCGCCCGCATCGATCAGCCGCTGCAGGTACACGGCCTGGTGGGCTCGGTGGAACGAGCCGAGGCCGAGGTGAAGCACCGTGAACTCGGAAAGAGCCGGTGGAGTTTGCGCAATGGTCACGAAGATGTCCGTTGAAAAGACGGTGGATGGTTGGGGATCACGCCAGGACCGAACGGCCCTCGCGGTTGAACAGATGCAGCACCGACGGATCGAGCTCCACGGCCACGTCGTCGCCGGCCTGCAGCGGCGTGCGCTCGTTCTGCCGCGCGATCAGCGGCACGCCTGCCACGTCGACGTGGATGAGCGTGTCGGCGCCCAGCGCCTCGATCAGCTCCACGCGCCCCAGCACGTCCGACACCGGCGCGCCCTGCTTCGGATGCACGCGCAGGCCCTCGGGCCGCACGCCCAGGAAGCCGTCGGACGGCAGCCGGCCACCGGTGGCGGCGGAGAAGGAAGGAATGGCGTTCGCCGCCACCATGTTCATCGACGGCATGCCGATGAACTGCGCGACGAACTGGTTGGCCGGGCGGTCGTAGAGTTCCAGCGGCGTGCCGACCTGCTCGATGAGCCCGTCCTTCAGCACCACCACGCGGTCTGCCAGCGTCATGGCCTCGACCTGGTCGTGCGTCACGTAGATGGTGGTCGCGCCCAGCGCGCGGTGCAGCTTGTGGATCTCCACCCGCGTGTTGCCGCGCAGCGCCGCGTCGAGGTTCGACAGCGGCTCGTCGAACAAGAACACCTTCGGCGCACGCACGATGGCGCGCCCGATGGCCACGCGCTGGCGCTGGCCGCCCGAGAGATCCTTCGGCGTGCGGTCGAGGTACTGCGTGAGGTTCAGCGTCTTCGCCGCGTACTCGACCTTGGTCTTGATCTCGCTCTTCGACACGCCCGCCAGCTTGAGCGCGAAGGACATGTTGTCGTACACGCTCATGTGCGGATAGAGCGCGTAGCTCTGGAACACCATCGCGAGGTCGCGCTTGCCCGAGGGCGCCCAAGTGATGTCCTTGCCGTCGAGCAGCAGGTTGCCGCTGGTGATGGGCTCCAGCCCTGCGATCAGCCGCAGCAGCGTCGACTTGCCGCAGCCCGAGGGCCCGACGAAGACGATGAACTCGCCCTTCTGGATCTGCAGGTCGACGCCCTTGATGATGTTGACTTCACCAAAGCTCTTCTTGATGTTCTTGAGTTCGAGGTAGGCCATTCACGACTCCTTGATGTTTTGCCGGCAGGCGACCGATGCGCCGACGTTGTTCGAAAGCGCGCGGCGCAATCCGGGAGCTGCCGCGGAACCGGCTTTGCCGGGCCGCTGGCAGCGCCCCCTCGAGGGGGTTGGCGAAGCGACACGCAGTGCGCGAAGACTGGGGGTGGTGTTCATTTCACGGCACCGAAGGTGAGGCCCTGGACGAGCTGCTTCTGGCTGAACCAGCCGAACACCACGATGGGCGCGATGGCCATCAGCGAAGCCGCGGACAGCTTTGCCCAGAACAGGCCCTCGGGGCTGGAGTACGAGGCGATGAGCGTGGCCAGCGTGCCGGCCTTGGCGGAGGTGAGGTTCAGCGCCCAGAAGGCCTCGTTCCAGCTCAGCACCAGGCACAGCAGGCCGGTGGATGCGAGGCCGCCCACCGACAGCGGCATCACGACGTGGCGGAACTCGGTCCAGAGGTTGGCGCCGTCCATGCGCGCGGCCTCCAGGATCTCGGGCGGGATGTCCTTGTAGGCGCTGTAGAGCATCCACACCATGATCGGCAGGTTCGACAGCGTGAACACGATGGTCAGCGCGGTGAGCGAGTCCAGCATGCCCGCGGTCTGCGCGATCACGTAGATCGGCACCAGCGCGCCCACGGCCGGCATCATCTTGGTGGAGAGCATCCACATCAGGATGTCGCGCGTCTTCTTCGTGCGGAAGAAGGCCATCGAGTACGCGGCCGGCGCCGCGATCAGCAGGCCCAGGATGGTCGAGCCCAGGCTGGTGATGAGCGAGTTGCGCGCGTACAGCAGGTAGTCGCTGCGACGCTGCACCTCGCCGAAGTTGTCGAGCGTGGGCTCGAAGATGAAGAGCGGCGGCACGTGGATGGCCTGCAGCTCCGTCTTGAAGGCCGTGAGGAACAGCCAGCCGAGCGGAAAGAACAGCAGCAGCGCGACGGCCCACGCGCCAATGGTGCGCAGCAGTTGCGGCAGGAAGTTGCTGGGAGCTTGTGTCTGTTGCATGGCGTGCGGCTCCTCAGTCCAGGTTCTTGCCGATGATTCGGATGAGGAACACGGCCACGATGTTGGCCAGCACCACCGCGAACAGCGCACCCGCCGAAGCCACGCCCACGTCGAAGTTCATGAGCGACTGCTTGAAGATCATGTAGGTCATGTTGGTGCTCTCGTTGCCCGGGCCGCCGTTGGTGGTGATGGCGATCTCGGCGAACACGCTGAGCAGAAAGATCATCTCGATCATGATCACCACCGCCATGGGGCGCGCGAGGTGCGGCACGGTGAGATAGAAGAAGCGCTGGAACGCGCTCGCGCCGTCCATGCGCGCGGCCTCCATCTGCTCGCGGTCGAGCGACTGCAGCGAGGTGATGAAGATCAGGCAGGCGAAGGGCAGCCACTGCCAGGCCACCATGATGATCACCGACAGCAGCGGCACGTCGGTGAGCCAGTCGACCGGCTCCGCGCCGAAGGCGCGCCACACGTCGGCCAGGATGCCGTAGATGGGGTTCATCATCATGTGCTTCCACAGCAGCGCATTGACCGCGGGCATGACGAAGAAGGGCGAGATCAGCAGCACGCGCACGATGCCGCGTCCCGGGAAGGGCTCGTTCACCAGCAGCGCGAGCAGCACGCCGAGCACCACGGTGATGACGATCACGCTGCCGATCAGCAGCAGCGTGTTCCAGGTGGCCGGCCAGAAGTCGGGGTCGGTGATGAAGTAGTGAAAGTTCTCGATGCCCGCGAATGTGCGCTCGCCGGGCTGCATGAGGTTGTAGTTCACGAACGAGAAGTACAACGTCATCACCAGCGGCACGATCATCCAGGCGAAGAGCGTGAGCACGGCGGGCGCCATGAGGGCGCGTGGCAGGAGTCTTTTCATTGTGTGTTCCTCTCTGAGGCTGTTGCCCCCTCTCCCGCTTGCGGGAGAGGGTTGGGGTGAGGGCAATCGTCGCCGGCTGTGGACGCGCTGCCCCTCACCCTGGCCCTCTCCCCGAGGGGAGAGGGGAAGGAAGCGGCTTACTTGTAGTAGCCGGCCTTCTTCATCTCGCGCTCTGCAGCGGTCTGCGAGGTCTTCAGCGCCTGGTCGACCGTGACCTTGCCCGACAGCGCCGCGCTCATCTGCTGGCCCACCGCCACGCCGATGGCCTGGAACTCGGGAATGGCCGCGTACTGCACGCCGGCGTACGGCGACTTGGGCAGCGTGCTGTCGGTGAGGTTGGCGCTGTCGATCGCCTTCTTCTCGGCCGCGGCGAACTTGGCGACCTTCTGGAACTCGGGGTTCGCGTAGGTCGACTTGCGCGTGCCGGTCGGCACCGAGGCCCAGCCGGTTTCCTTGGCCACGAGGGCGATGTAGTCCTTGGAGGTGGCCCACTTGATGAACTTCTGCGCCGCCTCGTCCTTGGTCGAGCTGGCCGGAATGGCGAGGTTCCACGACCACAGCCAGTTGGCGCCCTTCGGCGTGACGGCGGTGGGTGCCTGCGCGAAGGCCACCTTGTCGGCCACCTTCGACTGCTTCGGGTCGCTGATGAACGAGGCCGCGATGGTCGCGTCCACCCAGGCCGCGCACTTGCCTTCGTTGAAGAGCGCGAGGTTCTCGTTGAAGCTGTTGGCCGACGCGCCCGGAGGGCCGTCCTTCTTCATCAGGTCGACGTAGAAGCCGATCGCGTCCTTCCAGGCCTTGGTGTCGATCTGCGGCTTCCACTGCATGTCGAACCACTGGCCGCCGTTGGTGTTGACCAGCGTGGTCAGGAAGGCCATGTTGTCGCCCCAGCCCGGCTTGCCGCGCAGGCACATGCCGTACACGCCCGCCTTCGGGTCGTTGGCCTTGTCGGCGAACTCCTTCACCTGCGCCCAGGTGGGCTGTTCGGAGAACTTCACGCCCACCTTGTCGGCCAGGTCCTTGCGGTACATGAGCATCGAGCTCTCGCCGTAGAAGGGCGCGGCGTAGAGCTTGCCTTCGTTCGACAGGCCGTCGCGGATGGCGGGCAGCAGGTCGTCAACGTCGTAGGCGGCGTCGGTGGCGATGGGCTTGAGCCAGCCCTTCTTCGACCAGATCGGCGTCTCGTACAGGCCGATGGTCATCACGTCGAACTGGCCGCCCTTGGTGGCGATGTCGGTGGTCACGCGCTGGCGCAGCGTGCCTTCTTCAAGGGTGACCCACTTGAGCTTGATGTCGGGGTTGGCCTTCTCGAAGAAGGGGGTGAGCTTCTGCATCTCGATCATGTGGCCGTTGTTCACGGTCGCGATCACGAGTTCGGTGGCGGCCTGCGAGACGACGCCCGTACCGATGAGTGCGAGGACGAGGCCCGCTTTCAGAAAACGCTTCATGTTTGTCTCCTAGAGGTGAGCGACGCCCAGGTCCTGTCGGGTCGCCGTGCCGCGAATTCTGGAGAAGCACGCCTGCGGTTTTGGTACTGCCGCCGCCATCACCAGTACTTTCATGCACCAGTTGGCTAGTGAATTCCCTAGTTAACGCAATACAGCATGGAAAACAGCAGCACAAAGGCTTCAAGCGCCGCCCAGCAGCTGGCGGCGCAGCTGCGCGGCCGCGGGCGACAGCGCCCGGTCGGTGCGGGTGATGAGGCAGATGGGCGGCACGCGCACCGGCAGCTCGATCGGAACGGCACGCAGCACGCCCAGGCGGGCGTAGTGGTCGGCCTGCGAGGCGGGCATCACGGCCGCCATGTCGGAGCTCTCGAGCAAGGCTGTGATGGCGATGGGCGATGCCGTTTCGATGATGTCGAGCCGCTCGGAGATGCCCGCCTCGCGCATCGCCGCCTCGAAGCGCCCGCGCTGCGGCGAGCCCGGCGGCTGCAGCACCCACGACCAGCCCGCCATCTCGGCCAGCGTGACGGTGGCACGCTCGAACACCGGGTGGGCGGCGCGCACCACGACCACCTGCAGCTCGCCCAGCAGCGGCACGCTCGCGTACCTCGCCTCGTCGTGGCCGTCGGTGAGGCGGCCCAGCACGAAATCGACGTCGCCCTGCTCCAGCTGCGCCTGGATCACGTCGCTGGTCTCGACCACCACCGACACCGCCACCTGCGGGTGCCTGCGGTGGTACTCCACGAGAGCCGGCGCCAGCAGCCCCGGCACCGCGCCGGGCACGCTGCCCACGCGCAAGGCGCCGCTGAGGCCCGAGCGCAAAGCGAGCATTTCCTCGCGGGCGGTGCCGAAGTCGCTGAGCACGCGGCGGGCATAGCGGATCAGGATCTCACCGTAGGGCGTGGGCTCCATGCCGCGCGCCAGGCGCTCGAAGAGCTTCTCGCCCAGCGAATCCTCCAGCTGCTGCAGCAGCTTGGTGGCCGCGGGCTGGCTGATGTTCATGGCCTCGGCCGCCCGGCCGAGGTGGCGGTGGGTGTCGAGCCGGGCGAGCAGAAGCAGCTGGCGCGGCCGCACGAGGAGCATCAGCGAGGCATCGGAAGGGCCTTGAGTCATGCACAAAAGTATATGGAGCTCCCGGCTTTTTCGATTGGATCGCACGGGCAAAGCTCCGTACGCTGGGCACCACTACAAGCAGGAGACAAACCCGATGAAGACTTCCTTTCTCGCCCGCGCGGCAGGGCTGGCGGCCGTCGCCGTGCTGGCGGCGATGCCGGCCGGCGCACAGCAGCAGGCCTATCCCGACAAGCCGATGCGCATCATGGTCGGCGCCTCGCCCGGCGGCGGCACCGACATCCTGGCGCGCGTGCTGGCCGACAAGTTCTCGCCCGCGCTCAAGCAGCCCGTGGTGGTCGAGAACCGGCCCGGCGCCTCCAACACCATCGCGGGCGAGCTCACGGCCCGCGCGCCGGCCGACGGCGCCACGCTGCTGCTGGCCACCAACACGGCGCAGGCGGTGGCGCCGCACATCCTCAAGCTCAAGTACGACCCGCTGAAGGACCTGCAGCCCGTGGGCCTTGTGGCCGTGATGCCCAACGTGCTGGTGGTGTCGGCCAGCTCGCCCTACAGGTCGGTGAAGGACCTGGTGGCGGCCATGGCCGCGAAGCCGGGCAGCTTCAAGTACGCCTCTTCCGGCATCGGCAGCACCCAGCACGTGGGCGGCGAGGCCTTCAACCTGGCCACGGGCATGAAGTCGATCCATGTGTCCTACAAGGGCAGCTCGCAGGCGCACGTCGACATCATCGCGGGCGAGGTCGACATGATGTTCGACAGCACCTCCTCGGCCATGGGCCAGATCAAGGCCGGCAAGTTCCGCGCGCTGGCGGTGAGCGCGCCGCAGCGCTCGCCCGAGCTGCCCGACGTGCCCACGCTCGCCGAGCAGGGCATCAAGGGCGCCGACGTGTCAACCTGGTACGGCCTCTACGTCACGGCCGGCACGCCGCGCCCCGCCGTCGAGCGGCTGAGCGCCGAGCTCTCGCGCACGCTGAAGCTGGCCGACGTGCAGACGCGCATCAAGGCGCTGGGCGGAGAGCCCGGCGGGCTGACCGGCGAACCCTTCGCGGCCATGAACAGGCAGGAGTTCGACCACTACGGCCAGCTCGTGCGCGACGCCAACATCAAGGCCGAATGAAACGGCCGGACGTTCCTTCTCTTCTCCTCACCAACCGCATCCGACCGACACCATGTCCACCCCTTCCCCCAAGACCCAGAGCGTGACCTCCGCCAAGCCCCGCATCGCCGTGCTGCTCGGCGACCCGAGCGGCGTCGGCCCCGAGATGGCCGTGAAGCTGCTGGCGCGCCAGCGCAACCTCGACGCCGCGCACGTGCTGCTGATCGCCGACCCGGTGGTGCTCGCGGCCGGCGAACGCGCGGCGGACGCGAAGCTCGATCCACTGCGCATCGACAGCCTCGACGCGCTGCGCTTCGAGGACGGCCGCCCCACCCTGCTCGCATGCGACTGGATGGCGGGGCAGGAGCCCGTGCCGGGCGAATCGAACGAGCAATCGGGCCGGGCTTCGTTCGAGGCCCTCGAGCTGGCCACGCAGGCGGTGCTGCAGGGGCAGGCCGACGGAATCCTGTTCGCGCCGCTCAACAAGCACTCGCTGCGCCTGGGCGGACTGGTGCACGAGGACGAGCTGCGCTACATGCAGGAGCGCTTCGCGGTGAAGGGCTTCGTCTGCGAGTTCAACCTCACCGGCTCGCTGTGGACCTCGCGCGTGACCTCGCACATTCCGCTGAAGGACGTGGCGAGCCACATCACGGTGCAGGGCGTGGGCGATGCGGTGAAGATCATCGCCAGTGCCCTGCGCCGCGCGGGCGTCGCGCAGCCGCGCATTGCGGTGACGGGGCTCAACCCGCACGCGGGCGACGGCGGCTCCATCGGCATGGAAGAGATCGAGATCATCGCGCCCGCCATCGAGCAACTGCGCGCCGAGGGCTTCGATGCGCGCGGGCCCTTCTCGCCCGACACGGTGTTCATCGGCGCGCGGCGTGGCGACGTAGACGCGGTGGTCTCGATGTACCACGACCAGGGCCAGATCGCGATGAAGCTCATGGGCTTCGAGCAGGGCGTGACGCTGCACGGCGGCCTGCCGGTGCCGGTGGCCACCTCGGCCAGCGGCAGTGCCTTCGACATCGCGGGCAAGGGCATCGCGAAGATCGAAGGACTGCAGCAGGCCTTCGACCTGTGCGTGCGCATGGCGGGCGGCGCGCCGGTGCGCGTCGCGGCGCAGGCGACTGCGGAAGCCGCGGCCTGAACCGCATCGGCAGGTGCGTCGGACCCAATGAAAAAGGGCCGCTTGCGCGGCCCCTTCTTCTTTTCTTCTTCTTTTGAAACTCAGGCGGTCGGCGGCTCGCCGTAGCTGTTCGACTCGGGCTGCGTCGGCTGCACGTAGAAGTAGATCAGCACGAGGTTGACGAGCGGGATGAGCGCCAGCAGCAGGAACCAGCCGCTCTTGCCGATGTCGTGCAGGCGGCGCGCTCCCACGGCCAGTGCGGGCAGCAGCAGGCCCAGGGCCGCGATGCCGTACACGAAGCGATGGATCAGGCTTGCCACGATGAGAATGACCAGCTGCGCAAGCACGAACCACCAGAACTCCGAGCGCGATGCGCGCCCGGTGAAGTCCGTGTACTTGCTCAGGCAGGTCTTGACCGCTGTTTGAAAATCCATTGATCGACTCCTCTTTTGTGATTGGTCCCAGGGAAATTTCCCCGGGCCATCATATCGACGCGTCTTTCAACGGCAAATACGGCCGGAAGCCATAGCCAGGCTTAAAACAAAAGACTCCGAAACGGCCTTGCGGCCGTCTCCGGATCAGCGCGAGAGCCGCTTCAGCAGGCCCGCGGTCGAGGCATCGAGTCCCGTGATGTCGCCCGATGCGAGGCGCGGTTCGATGTCCTTGGCGAGCACCTTGCCGAGCTCCACGCCCCACTGGTCGAAGCTGTTGATGCCCCACAGCGCGCCGCTGGTGAACACGCGGTGCTCGTACATCGCGAGGAAGGCACCCAGCGCCTCGGGCGTGAGCTTCTCGAACACGAAGAAGGTGCTCGGCCTGTTGCCCGGGAAGTTCTTGTGGCCGCCCTCGTCGAGCTTGCCCACCATCAGCGCCTGCGCCTGTGCGAGCGCATTGGCCAGCAGCTTGGGGTGATGGCCCTCGAGGTCGTGCGAGGCATCGCGCACCGCCACGAACTCGAGCGGAGTCACGTCGGTGCCCTGGTGCAGCATCTGGAAGTAGGCGTGCTGGCCATTGGTGCCCGGTTCGCCCCACAGCACCGGCGAAGTGCCGAAGGCCAGCGGCTTGCCGCTCGCATCGACCTGCTTGCCGTTGCTTTCCATCTCGAGCTGCTGCAGGTAGGCCGGCACGCGCTTCAGTGCGCTGTGGTACGGCGCGATGCTGCGGCTCGTGAACTTGTGGAAGTTGCGATACCAGACGTCGAGCAGGCCCAGGCGCACCGGCAGGTTGCGCTCCAGCGGCGCGGTGCGGAAGTGCTCGTCCATCGCGTGCGCGCCCGCCAGCAGCCGGCGGAAGCCCTCCGCGCCGATGGCCAGCGCAATGGGCAGCCCGATGGCCGACCACAGCGAATAGCGCCCGCCCACCCAATCCCAGAAGCCGAAGGTGGTGTCGATGCCGAACTTCTTCGCGGCTTCCACATTGGTGGTGAGCGCCGCGAAGTGGCCCGCGATGTCGGTGCCGCCCGACTGCTCGTACCAGCGCTTGGCCGACTGCGCGTTGGTCATCGTCTCGGCCGTGGTGAAGGTCTTGGAGGCGATGAGGAACAGCGTGTGCTCCGGCGCCAGGCCCTGCAGCACGCCGGCCAGCTCGTGGCCGTCGACGTTCGAGACGAAGTGGAAGCGCTTGCCCGGCGCGGCGAACTCGGCCAGCGCCAGCACCGCCATCTGCGGGCCGAGGTCGGAGCCGCCGATGCCGATGTTGACCACGTCGGTGATCGTGTGGTCGGCGCGCACCTTCTCGGCATAGGCCAGCATCGCGTCGAGCGTGGCGTGCACCTCGCGCAGCTCGCTGGCCGTCTTCGGGCCCGTGGGCGCATCGGCCGGGGCGCGCAGCAGCGTATGCAGCACGGCGCGGTCTTCGGTGTTGTTGATGTGCTCGCCGGCGAACATGGCGTCGCGGTGCGCCTCGAGGCCGCATTCGCGGGCCAGCTTGAAGAGCAGCTCCTCGGTGCGCGCGTCGATCAGGCTCTTCGACAGGTCGGCGAAGACGTAGGGAGCCTCCTGGCTGAAGCGCTCGAAGCGGCCCGCGTCGTCGACGAAGGCATGGCGCAGGTCGAACTGGCGGCCGGCGGTCTCGAAGGCGGACTGCAGTTGCGCCCAGGCCGGCGCGCGGTCGCAGCGAAGGGTCATGGCCATCTTTACTTGCCGCTTTCCTGCATGAGCTTCTCGAGCTTCACGGCGTCGGCCGCGAAGGCGCGGATGCCTTCGGCCAGCTTCTCGGTGGCCATGGCGTCCTCGTTGAGCGCGAAGCGGAAGCCCGCCTCGTCGTAGCTCACCTTGGCGATGTCGGCGCCGGCGGCCTTGGCGTCGAGCGCGTGCTGCAGCGGCTCGTTGCTCGCGGTCAGCTCGGCCAGCAGCTCGGGGCTGATGGTCAGCAGGTCGCAACCGGCCAGGGCCTTGATCTGGCCCACGTTGCGGAAGCTCGCGCCCATGACCTCGGTCTTGATGCCGTGCTGCTTGTAGTACGCGAAGATCTGGCGCACCGACTTCACGCCCGGGTCGTTGGCGCCGGCGTTCGCGGCCTCGTCCCAATTGGCGCCGGCCGACTTCTTGTACCAGTCGTAGATGCGGCCGACGAAAGGCGAGATGAGCTGCACGCCCGCCGCGCCGCAGGCCACGGCCTGCGCGAACGAGAACAGCAGCGTCAGGTTGGTGCGGATGCCCTTGCGCTCGAGCTGGCGCGCGGCCTCGATGCCTTCCCAGGTGGAGGCCACCTTGATGAGCAGGCGCTTTTCGGTGTCGATGCCTTCGGCCTTGTAGAGCGCCACGATGCGCTCGCCGCGCGCGATGGTCGCGGCGGTGTCGAAGGACAGGCGGGCGTCGACCTCGGTGGAGACGCGGCCCGGGATGATGGAAAGGATTTCGGTGCCGAAGCGCACCAGCAGGCGGTCGATGACCTCGTCGAGCGGCTTGCCTGCGTGCTTCTTCACGGCCTCGTCGAGCAGCGGCCGGTATTCGGGCTTCTGCACGGCCTTGAGGATCAGCGACGGATTGGTGGTCGCGTCCTGCGGCTTGGAAATGCTGAGCTGTTTGAAGTCACCGGTGTCTGCGACGACGGTGGTCCACTGGCGGAGGGCATCGAGTTGGTTCATGAAATCATTATCCTGTGCCGGTTGTGACAAGACCTGCACGCAGTTGCGCGCCGGCCGATGTTTTCATGCGCACCGTAGCACGGGTTTCCACGCGGCTCCATCAGCCTGCGGCCGGTGGGGTTGTCGGATCTTCCCGGCCCGTCTTCCCGCCCCCGTGCCCTACAGCGCCTGTGGTCCGTGGCTTACGGTCGCGCGCACCTGCGCTGGCTAGCCTGAGGCTTACGCCGAATGTCTTCAGCCTCAGGAGTGCCTCCATGACCCAACGCCCGCGCCCCGGCGCCACCGCCGTCCAGCCCTTCGATGACCGCCGTACCAGCAACGCGATAGGCGCGATGGCCACGGCCTTCGTCGTCGGGGGCGTGGCTGCGTGGTTCACGATGGGCGCGGCACGCAGCGCCGCCCGCGCCCGCTTGAGCAGACCAGCCGGCCCGGCCGACGGCGCACCGCTGATGCGCGCGCCGCTGCAGGTGGTGGCACCGGTCGACCTGGAGCGCTATGCGGGTCTCTGGCACGAGCAGGCCCGCCTGCCGAACCGCTTCCAGAAACAGTGCGCCGGCCCCGTGACCGCCGAATACACGCTGCAGCCGGACGGCACCGTGCAGGTGCGCAACCGCTGCGTCAGGGAAGACGGGAATTTCGACGAAGCCGTCGGCACCGCACGTGTGGTGCCCGTGGCGGGCCAGCCCGGCGCGGGCCGGCTGGAGGTGCGATTCGCGCCGGCGTGGCTCGGCTGGCTGCCCATGGTCTGGGGCGACTACTGGATCCTGAAGCTCGACCGCGAATACCAGGTGTCGCTGGTCGGCACGCCCGACCGCGAGTACCTCTGGGTGCTGTCGCGCGCCCCGCGCCTGGAAGACGCGCTGCTGCAGGCCGAGCTGGACTACGCCCGCAGCCTGGGGTTCGACACGGGCAAGGTGACGCTGACCGGCAGGTAGCGCTGCAGCTGCGACGGCAGCATGGCCGGCGCGGTGCAGTGGATGGCCTGCCAGCCGAAGGCGCGCGCCGCTTCCACGTTGGCGGCGGAATCGTCGATGAACACGGTCTGCGCCGGGTCGAGGCCGTGGCGCATGGCCAGCACCTCGTAGATCTCCCGCTCGGGCTTGAGGAACTTCACGTCCCCCGAGAACACGCCGCCGTCGAAGCGCCGCATGAAGTCGTGCCGCCGCTCGATGGCCCGCGCGTACGGCGAAGGCATGTTCGAAAGGTAATACAGGCGCAGCGGCTGGCCGGCATCCCGGTGGGCCATGAGCTCACCGAGCATCTCGACCGTGACGCCGATGGGCTCCAGCCGCTCGCCCAGCCCGTCGAGCATGGCGTACAGCGGCTCGGGCGGCAGCGCCAGCCGGGCCGACATGCGGGCGATGGAGTCGGCCAGCGTGCGGGTGCCGCAGTCGAAGCTGGTCCAGTCGTCGTGATGGAAAAGCGCGCGGCCCATGGCGGCCGCGGCGGCCTCAGTGGGGGCGTGTTGGGCGAGATGGGCCTGTACCAGCCGCGTGGGCTCCCATGCGAACAGCACGGCGCCCAGATCGAAAACCACGTTCATGGCGCCATTGTTTCATGCGCCGGGCACCACGCTCACGCCATGGGCTCCCAGGGACAGGGTGGCCTGCGCGCCGGCCGCCAGCGGGCTGGACAGGTCGGTCGACACCACGAAGACCGGCCCCAGGGAGGTATCGAAGCCGTATTCGTAGAAGCTGCCGAGGTAGGCCGCCTTGCGCAGCGTGGCCGGCAGGCCGCCCGAGGCTCCGACTGCCCCGCCGGCACCGATCTGCCAGGCTTCGGGCCGCACCGCCACCTTCACCGTACCGGGCGCCACCGCATAGCGCGGCTGCAGGCGCAGCGGGCCTAGCGCCACGCTGCCGTCGACCTCGGCCACCGCCGGGAACACCATCGCCTCGCCCATGAAGCCGGCCACGAACTCGCTCTCGGGCCGGCCGTAGAGCTGCTCGGGCGTGCCGCGCTGGGCGATCACGCCGTGGTCCATCACGATGATCTGGTCGCTCACCGCCAGCGCCTCGCTCTGGTCGTGCGTGACATAGGCCACCGTGAGCTTCAGCCGCTGCTGCAGCGCGCGGATCTCCTCGCGCATCTCGCGGCGCAGCCGGGCGTCGAGGTTCGACAGCGGCTCGTCGAAGAGCAGCACCGCCGGCTCCAGCACCAGCGCACGCGCCAGCGCCACCCGTTGCTGCTGGCCGCCCGAGAGCTCGCTGGGCAGCCGCTCGTCGAAGCCGACCAGGCCCACGCCTCGCAGCGCCTCGCGCGCCCGCGCCGCGGCCTCGTCCTTCTTCACGCCGCTCATGCGCAGGCCGTAGGCCACGTTCTCGATCACGTTCATGTGCGGGAACAGCGCGTAGCTCTGGAACATCATGCTCACGTTGCGCTCGGCCGGCCCCAGCGTGGTGACGTCGCGCCCGCCCATGAAGATCGAGCCCGAGGTCGGCGACTCCAGCCCCGCGATCATGCGCAGCGTGGTCGTCTTGCCGCAGCCCGAGGGCCCGAGGATGGTGGTGAGCGTGCCCACCGGCACCTCGAAGCTGATGCCCTTGACGGCCAGCGGCGCGTTCTTGTCCGCGCCGTAGCGCTTGGTGACATTGCGGAATTCGATGCCGTTCATGTCAGCCCCTCCATCTTGTGATGTCCCTGGTGTTGTTGTGCGGACCCTCGCCGCCCCAGCTTGCGCTCCCCCACCACCCACTGCACCAGCGCGATGGCCAGCGACATCAGGATCATGAGCACCGTGCAGTAGGCCAGCGCGATGCCGTAGTCGCCGTTGCCCACGCGGCCGATGATGTAGGTGGTGGCGAGCTCGTTCTCGGCCGTGACCAGGAAGATCACCGCGCTCACCGTCGTCATGGCGCGCACGAAGCTGTAGACCAGCGCGGCCACCAGCGCCGGCTTCAAGAGCGGCAGCACCACCTTGAAGAGCGTCTGCGAGGTCGATGCGCGCAGCATCAGCGAGGCCTCGTCGAGCGAGCGGTCGAGCTGCTTGAAAGCCGCGGTGCCGGCGCGCACGCCCACCGGCAGGTTCCGGAACATGAAGCACAGCACGATGATGAGCCCCGTGCCCGTGAGCTCGAGGGGCGGCACGTTGAAGGCCAGGATGTAGCTCACGCCCAGCACGGTGCCCGGAATGGCGAAGGCCAGCAGCGCGCCGAACTCGAAGAGGCCCTGCCCCCTGAACTCGTTGCGCGCCAGCAGCCAGGCGATGAGCAGGCCCAGCGCCGCTGTGATGGGCGCCGAGATGCCCGCCAGCTTGAGCGTGGTGATCAGCGAGTTCCACGCCGTGCCGGCCCACACCAGCCCGAACTGGCCCCACTCCAGCGAGAACGCGGTCTTGAAGTGGTTCAGCGTGAAGGTGTAGTCGCGGCCCCAGGTCTGCACGAAGCCGCCCGCGAAGGCGAACAGGTAGACCACGGCGGTGAACGCGATCCACGGCATCGCGATGCAGTAAATGGTGCGACGCACCCCGTCGGGCAGCGCCATGGGGATGCCGGCGTCGCCCTTGCCGCTGACGGTCGTGTAGTTCTGCTTGCCGAGCAGCCCGCGCTGCAGCGCGAACACGCCGAGCGCGAAGAGCGTGAGCACCCAGGCCAGCGAGGCCGCGCGGCCCTGGTCGTACTGCGCGCCGACGATGGCGAAGAAGATGTCGGTCGACAGCACCGAGAACTGCCCGCCCACCACCACCGGATTGCCGAAGTCGGCGATGCTTTCGATGAAGCCCACCAGGAAGGCGTTGGCCAGCCCGGGCTTCAAGAGCGGCAGCGTGATGGTGAAGAAGGCCCGGCGGCGGTCGGCGCGCAGCATCTGCGCGGCCTCCTCCAGGCTGGGCGCAATGCCCTGCACCACGCCGCGCATGATCATGAAGGCAATGGGCGTGAAGGCGAAGAGCTGCGCCACCAGCACGCCCGGCATGCCGTAGAACCAGCGCGTGGGCTCGATGCCGAAGACGCTCTCCAGCACCTGGTTGACGATGCCGGCGCGGCCGAACAGCAGGATCAGCCCCAGCCCCACCACGAAGGGCGGCGTGATGATCGGCAGCAGCGCCAGCACCCGCAGCGCGCCCTGCCCGCGCTTGCTGCCGCGCTCGGCCATCAGCGCCATCAGCGTGCCGAGGAAGGTGGTTCCGGCGGCCGTGAGCAGCGCCAGCACCAGCGTGTTCCACGCCACGCCGCAGCGCACGCCGCCGGACAGGCAGCCCAGGCCCCAGATGCGCTCGGTGAACACGCGGGCGACGAAGGCGCCGATCGACCATTGGCCGTCTTCATTGAAGAACGCGCCCGACAGCGCCTTGCTCACCGGGTAGGCGATGAACAGCGCCATCAGCACGCCGCAGCCGACGACGGCCGCCGCAACGAACAGGTCGCCCTTGAAGAGCCCCAGCCGCGCGATGCCGAAGGCCGCCAGCAGCACCAGCGCCGTGAGCGCCACGAAGCCGCCCGCGCCGATGCCGAACTGGTTGACAGCCAGCTCGCCGAACTGCGTGTTGAGCGCGGCCACGCTCCAGCCGCGCGCGCCGATGGTGAAGCCGGTGGCGGCGAGCCCGAGGGCGCCGATCAGGCCGCCGGCGAGCAGCCAGCGCCCCTGCGCCCTGCCGGCCGGAAGCCACGCCCCCACGGCGCACAGCAGCAGCCCGGCGAGCCCCACGAAGAGCCAGCTGCGGCCCTGCGTCGCGGCCTGCATCAGGCCGTTGGCGCCCTCCGCCTGGCCGAACACCTGCGGAACGGCCTCGTACCAGGTCGAGTCCTGGATCGCATACCAGGGCAGCAGCAGGTAGGCCGCCAGGCCCAGCGCGACCCACGCCCAGACCCAGCGCTGCGAACGCCGGGCCGCCGCCAGCGACGCCGGGTTGACCGGCGCGCCTTCGATGGAACGCGCTTCCACTTATCGGGGCAGCGAATTGACGTCTTTTTCCCAGCGCGCGATCAGGCGACGGCGCTCGGCGCTGGCGCCGTACCTGGCGTAGTCGTAGTTGATGAACTTGATCTTCTTGAAGTCGGGAATCCGCGGGTCGAGCTTGGCGTTGACGTTGCTCGGCAGCTGGAACTGCTTGTTGGCGGCGCCCAGCTCCTGCGCCCCGGGCGTCAGGGCCCACTCGTAGAACTTCTTGGCGGCGTCGAGGTTGCGCGCGCCCTTGACGATGCTCATGGAGCCGATCTCGGCGCCGGTGCCGTCGCTCGGGGTGATGGTCTCGACCGGGAAGCCCTGCATCTTCTCGCCGGGGCCGTCGTGCACGAAGCTGATCGACACGGCCGTCTCGCCGCGCGCCACCGCCTTGATCGGGCCGGTGCCCGAGCGGGTGTACTGGCCCACGTTCTTGTGCAGCGCCTTGAGGTAGTCGAAGGCCTTGTCCTCGCCCATGAGCTGCACCAGCGTGGCGATCATGGTGTAGGCCGTGCCGCTGGAGGCCGGGTTGGCCACCTGGATGTCGCCCTTGTACTCGGGCTTGAGCAGGTCGGCCCAGGTCTTGGGCACGGGCAGCTTCTTCTTGGCCAGCAGCTCGGGGTTGTAGCCGAAGCCCAGCGGGCCCGAGTAGATGCCCACCGTCTTGTAGCCCGACTGCTTGGCCTGCTGCTGCGCCCAGGGATGCAGCTGCGACAGCGTGGGCGACTTGTATTCGAGCGTGAGGCCCTGCTCGGCCGCCTGCAGGTGCGGGTCGCCGGTGCCGCCGAACCAGACGTCGGTCTTGGGGTTGTCCTTTTCCGCGATCAGCTGGGCCAGCGCCTCGCCCGAGCCCTTGAGCGCCATGTTGATGCGCACGCCGGTGGTGCGGGCGTAGACGGTCGCGATCACGTTGCACCATTCGGCCTGGACCGAGCAGATCACGTTGACGGTCTGGGCCGAGGCCGCGGCCGACAGGCCCAGCAGTGCCGCTGCGGTAAGAATCTTGCTTTTTTTCATCTGGTCTCTCTTCCTCTGTACTGCTCTCGGCAATAAAAAAAGGCCTCGCGGCCATCGGCCAGCGTAGCTTTAGTACAGGCCCGGCGAATCCGTACAAGTACCATCGTGCCTGGGGCATGTCGCATCCGCGACCAAGGCGGCCCGGCTCGGCATTCAGACAAGGAAGGAAAGTTTTCTCATGAGCTTCGATCTCGTTCTGTTCGGCGGTACTGGCGATCTCGCGTGGCGCAAGCTGATGCCCGCGTTGTTCCAGGCATTCCGGCACGGCAGCCTTCCCCCCGAGGGCCGCATCGTCGGCGTAGCGCGGGACGACCTGTCGGACGACCAGTACCGGGAGCTGATCCAGTCGCGCTTCAGCGCGGTCGAAGGCGCCAAGCGCCCCTCGCCGGAGGAGTTCAAGAAGTTCGCCTCCATGCTGCACTACCTGCGCATGGACCTCTCCAAGCCCGACGACTACGCCCGCCTGGCCGGCCTGCTCAACCAGCGCGACGCCAAGACGGTCGTGATGTACGTGGCCACCGCCCCCGCGCTCTTCACCCAGGTGGTCGAGCAGATCGCCGCGGCCGGCCTCAACGGCCCGCGCACCCGCATCGTGCTCGAGAAGCCGCTGGGCCACGACCTGGCCTCCAACCGCGCCATCAACTCCGCCGTGGGCAAGGTGCTCGAGGAGAAGCAGGTCTTTCGCATCGACCACTACCTCGGCAAGCCCTCGGTGCAGAACCTGTTCGCCATGCGCTTCGGCAATGCGCTGTTCGAGCCCATCTGGCGCCGCGAGCACATCTCCAACATCCAGATCACCATCGCCGAAGACCTGGGCGTGGAAAAGCGCGGCGCCTTCTACGACCAGACCGGCGCGCTGCGCGACATGGTGCAGAACCACGCGCTGCAGCTGCTGTGCGCCGTGGCCATGGAGCCGCCCATCAACGCGCACGCCGACGCCATCCGCGACGAGAAGCTCAAGGTGCTGCGGGCGCTGAAGCCCTGGACGCCGGAGAGCCTGGGCCTGCACGCGGTGCGCGGCCAGTACACGGCCGGCACGGCCTACGGCGAACGGGTGCCGGGCTACCGCGACGAGGCGGGCGTGAACCCCGACAGCCGCACCGAGACCTTCGTGGCGCTGCGCACCGAGATCGCCAACTGGCGCTGGGCCGGCGTGCCCTTCTACATCCGCACCGGCAAGCGGCTGGCCTCGCGCGATGCGCGCATCGAGGTCAACTTCCGCCCCACGCCGCACGCCATCTACCGCGCGCCGGCCGGCAACGTCAACAAGCTGGTGATCAACCTGCAGCCCAAGGACGGACTGGAGCTGCACATGCTCGCGCAGGCCCAGGACAACCGCCAGCGCAACGGCCACCAGAGCTCGGCCGCGCAGCTGGCGCCGGTTCAGCTCGACCTCGACTTCGACAAGCGCTTCGGCTCCGAGCGCGTGGGCGCCTACGAGCGCCTGCTGCTCGACGTGATCGACGGCCGCCTCAACCTGTTCGTGCGCAGCGACGAGCAGGAAGAAGCATGGCGCTGGGTCGAGCCGCTGATCGACAACTGGGAATCGGACGGCGGCCCGCGCCCCTATGCGGCGGGCACCTGGGGGCCGAGCGCCTCGAGCGCGATGATCGCGCGCGACGGCTTCTCCTGGGGCGAGGAGCAGTAACGCCCTCTCCCGCCTTCGGCGCGCTGCTCAGCCGAACTGCAGGCAGCGCATGCTGAGCGTGCCCGACTGGAATCCCTCGTAGACCGTCTTCGCGCGCTCGCTGCTGCCGGCGGCGCCGAGGGCGTAGAGGAAGGGGAAGTAGTGGTCGGGCGTCGCCACCGCGGTCGACGCGCCTTCCAGCTTCGCGTAGTCGACCAGCGCACGGTCGTCGCGGCCCGCCAGCGCCGACTTCACGGCATCGTCGAAGGATTGCGCCCACGGCCGGCTGGCGCTCGGGCCGTCCGGCGTTCCACGGTCGGTGGCGCGCAGGTTGTGCACCACGTTGCCGCTGCCCATCACCAGCACGCCCCTGTCGCGCAGTGCGGCCAGGTCCCGGCCCACCGCATAGTGGAAGGCGGCCGGCTTGTCGTAGTCGATGCTGAGCTGGAACACCGGGATGTCGGCCTTGGGGTAGAGGTGCTTCAGCACCGTCCACGTTCCGTGGTCCAGGCCCCATTGATCGGTGGCGATCACCGGCGCCTGCTTCACCACGCCGACGGTCTCGCGGGCCAGCGTCGGGTGGCCGGGCGCCGGGTATTCGATGTCGAACAGCGCCTGAGGAAAGCCGCCGAAGTCGTGGATCGTCTTCGGGCGCTCCTGGATGCCGACGCCGGTGGCGCCCCGGCTGAGCCAGTGCGCCGACACGCTGAGGATCGCCGACGGCCGGGGCAGCTCCTTGCCCCATGCCGCCAGCCGGCGCGTGAAGGCGTTGTCGGTGATGGCGTTCATCGGCGAGCCATGGCCGATGAAGATCACCGGCATGCGGCGAGTGGCGGCACCGGCGGCCTGCACGCTGCAAGCCAGGGAGGCAAGCACCACGGTCGCGCCCACGGCTGTTCCCATCAGGAAGCCGCGGCGGCCGAGTTCGGTCGTTGCGAGAGTCGTCGTCAATGGCATGGCGGGACTCTGCAACGGCTTCCGGCGCAAGGCAGTGCCTTTACGCACACTTTTCCGGAGATCGGGCAACGGCTCGGATCAGCGCACGCTAGATGCGCCCCTCCTCGACCGCGTGGCAGGCCACCTGCACGCCCTTGAGGCTCAGCAGCTTCGGCCGCTCGGAAGAGCAGCGCGCATTCGCGTGCGGGCAGCGCGGGTGAAAGGCGCAGCCCGTGGGCGGATTCAGCGGATTGGGCACCTCGCCCTGCACGGGCGTGCGCGAACGGCCCGTGTGCTTCATCTGCGGAATGGCGTCGAGCAGCATGCGGGTGTACGGATGCTGCGGTTCCGCGAACAGCTTCTGCTTGTCGGCCACCTCGACCAGCCGGCCCAGGTACATCACGCCGACCTGGTCGGCCACGTGGCGCACCACCGCGAGGTTGTGCGAGATGAAAAGGTAGGTCAGGCCCCGCTCGCGCTGCAGGTCCTTCATGATGTTGAGCACCTGCGCCTGCACGCTCACGTCGAGCGCCGAGGTGGGCTCGTCGCACACCAGGAACTCGGGCTGCGTGGCGAGCGCGCGCGCGATGGAGATGCGCTGGCGCTGGCCGCCCGAGAACTGGTGCGGGTACTTGCTCATGTCCAGCGGCGACAGGCCGACCGACTTGAGCAGCTCGCCCACGCGCTCGCGCAGCGCTGCCTTGTCGCTCAGGATGTCGTGCTCGCGCAGCGGCTCGCCGATGATGTCTTCGACGATCCAGCGCGGGTTGAGGCTCGCGTAGGGGTCCTGGAAGATCATCTGGATGCGGCGGCGCAGTTTGCGGCCCTCGGGGGTCTTGAACGCGGCGTGCGCGTCCTGCCCGTCGAAGGTCAGGCCGCCGCGCGTGGGCGCATACAGGCCCACCAGCAGCCGCGCCACCGTGCTCTTGCCGCAGCCCGATTCGCCCACCAGCGCCAGCGTCTTGCCGCGCTCGATGGAGAAGCTCACGCCGTCCACCGCGTGCAGCAGCACGCGCGGCTTGCGCTCGAGTACGCGGTTGAGCCAGGGCGGGGAAACGTCGAAGGTGCGCGCGAGGTCCTGGGCGACGACGAGCGGTTCGCTTGCCACGGCGTTCATCGCGTCACCTCCACAATGGGTTCGGCCGCCTCGGGCGTGGCGCGCTCGCCGGCCGCCAGCGCGTCGTGGTGCCTCGCGGCGATCTCGGCCTGGCCCGCGTGCGGGTCGGCCGCGTCGTGCAGCCAGCAGGCGGCGCGCGTGGCACCGGCATGCATGAGTTCGGGCCGCTCGACGAGGCAGCGCGCGAAGGTGCGCGGGCAGCGCGGGTTGTAGGCGCAGCCCGTCGGGATGGCGTTGAGCCGCGGCATCGCGCCATCGATCTGGTTGAGCCGCTCGCGGTCGCTGGTCATGTCGGGAATCGAGCCCATCAGGCCCGAGGTGTAGGGGTGCGCGGGCTGGTGGATCACTTCGTGCACCGGGCCGATCTCCGCGATGCGGCCGGCATACATCACGGCCACGCGGTCACAGGTTTCGGCGATCACGCCCATGTCGTGCGTGATCAGCATCACCGCCGCGCCGCGTTCCTTGCAGACCTGCTTGAGCAGCTGGATGATCTGCGCCTGGATCGACACGTCGAGCGCGGTGGTCGGCTCGTCGGCCACGATGAGCTTTGGCTCGGCCGCGAGCGCCAGCGCGATCACCACGCGCTGCCGCATGCCGCCGGAGAACTGGTGCGGAAAGTGGTCGATACGCTGCTCGGCGGCGGGAATGCCGGTGTCCTGCAGCAGGCCGATGGCCCGCTTGCGCGCCTCGGACTCGTTCACCGGCAGGTGGGAGCGGATGGTTTCGACCAGCTGCCGGCCCACGGTGTAGAGCGGGTTCAGCGAAGTCAGCGGGTCTTGAAAGATCGCGCCGATCTTGCGCCCGCGGATGGGCCGCATCGCCTCGAAGCCGAGGTTGTCGATACGCTGGCCCTCCAGCAGGATCTCTCCGCCGGCCACGCGGCCCGGCGGCTCGAGCAGGCCGATGATGGCCGCGCCCGTGAGCGACTTGCCGGCGCCCGATTCGCCCACCACGCCGAGGATTTCGCCCGGCGCGATGTCGAAGGAAATGCGGTCGAGCGCGCGCAGCGTGCCCCGGCGGTTCGGGAATTCGACGACGAGGTCTTTGACCTGGAGCAGCGTCATGGTGGCGTTCTCCTTATCTTTCTTCTGTCTCTTCAGCGCAGGCGCGGGTTGAGCGCGTCGCGCAGCCAGTCGCCGAGCAGGTTCACGCTGAGCGCGATGAGCACCAGCATCAGGCCCGGAAACACCGTGATCCACCATTCGCCCGAGAACAGGTACTGGTTGCCGATGCTGATGAGCGTGCCCAGCGAAGGCGAAGTGGGCGGCACGCCGACGCCGAGGAAGGACAGCGTGGCCTCGGTGATGATGGCCGTGGCCACCTGGATCGTGGCGAGCACGGTCACCGGCCCCAGCACGTTGGGCAGCACGTGGCGCAGCATGATGCGCAGCGGCGCCACGCCGGTGACGCGCGCGGCCTGCACATATTCCTTGTTGCGCTCCACCAGCGTGGAGCCGCGCACCGTGCGCGCGTACTGCACCCAGCCGGTCAGCGAGATGGAGATGATCAGCACGCCGAAGGCCAGCGATTCGTGCGCGCCGGGAAAGAGCGCCCGGCCGACGCCCGCGATGAGCAGCGCCACCAGGATGGGCGGAAACGACAGCATCACGTCGCACACGCGCATGAGGAAGGAATCGAGCCAGCCGCCGAAGAAGCCGGCCAGCAGCCCCAGCACCACGCCGACCACCACCGACAACACCACCGACACCAGGCCGACGATCAGCGAGATGCGCGCGCCGTAGATGACGGCTGACAGGATGTCGCGGCCCTGGTCGTCGGTGCCGAGCAGGTACTTGGAGGAGCCTTCAGCGCTCCATGCGGGCGGTAGCCGCGCGTCGCCGAGTTCCAGGGTGGCGAGGTCGAAGGGGTTGTGCGGAGAGACCCATCCTGCGAACACCGCGCAGAACACGCAGACCAGCGCGATCACCGCCGCGGCCATGGCCACGGGCGATGTGCGAAAGCTGTAGCCGACATCGCTGTCGAGCCAACGGGCGAGTGTTTTTTTCATCGCCGGGCCGCCCCAAGATGAAAAGCTGCCCCCTCGGGGGGCAGCGGACCTTGCGCAGCAAGGGGAGCGTGGGGGTTATTTTTCATCGTGAAGCAAAAGGAATGGGCCCGCAAGAAGCGGGCCCATGGTCAGGCCGCCCTGTTCAACCAGCAAGCGGCCGGCGGCATCAGGGCTTGATGCTCATCCACTTGAAGTACATGAAGTTGTCGGCCAGTTGCACCAGCTCGACCTTCTTGCTCACGCCCCAGGCCAGCGACTGCTGGTGCAGCGGCAGGTGGCCGATGTCGTCGGAGTGGAGCTTGAAAGCCTCCTTGATCATCTCGTTGCGCTTGGTCTTGTCGGTTTCCGACTGGATCTTCTTGGTCAGCTCGTCGAGCTTGGGGTTGCAGTAGGCGCCCAGGTTGAACTGGCCAGTGCCCTTGTCGTCGGGGCAGGAGGTGAGCGAGCTCAGCGCGTTGTGCGCGTCGTAGGTGGTCGGGGTCCAGCCCAGCATGTAGAAGCTGGTGTCGCGACGCAGCACCTTCGGGAAGTAGGTGCCCTTGGTCTCGGCCACGAGGTTGATCTTCACGCCGATCTTCGCGAGGTTGGAGGCCACGCTCTGGCAGATCTGGCCGTCGTTCACGTAGCGGTCGTTCGGGCAGTTGAGCGACACCTCGAAGCCGTTGGGGTAGCCGGCTTCGGTCAGCAGCTTCTTGGCGGCATCGACGTCGAAGGGCAGGCGCTTGTCCTGCTCGGCGCTCCAGCCGTTGATGCCGGGGCCGACCAGCAGGCCGGTGGGACGCGAGGCGCCGCGCATCACGGTGCGCTGGATGCCGGCGATGTCGATGGCCTGATAGAAGGCCTGGCGAACACGCTTGTCCTTGAACGGGTTCTTGCCCTTGATGTTCGAGTACTGCAGCTCGTCGCGCTTCTGGTCCATGCCCAGGAAGATGGTGCGCAGCTCGGGGCCGGTGATCACGCGGGCGTTGGGCGCGGCGTTGATGCGGGCGATGTCCTGCACCGGCACCGGTTCCATCACGTCGACTTCGCCGGAGACCAGCGCGGCCACGCGGGTGGCGGGGTTGGCGATGGGCGTGAAGACGATCTCCTGCGCGTTGCCTTCGATCTTGCCCCAGTAGGTGCCGTTGCGCGTGAACACGGTGCGCACGTTCGGCTGGCGCTCGCGCACGCGGAACGGACCGGTGCCGTTGGCCTTGAACGAGGCCGTGTTCTCGATGCCCTTGCGGCGGTCGACGGGCTTGGTGGCCTGGTTTTCCTCGCACCATTTCTTGCTCATGATCATGGTGAGCGAGATCACGTCGGGCAGGATGGGGAACGGACCGTTGGTCTCGATCTCGACGGCGAGGTCGCCGACCTTGCGCACGGCCTTGATGTCGCTGAGCGTGGCTCGCAAGTCGGAGCCGTCGCCCTGGGCGCGGGCGAAGCTGAACACCACGTCGTCGGCGGTGAACGGCGTGCCGTCGTGGAACACCACGCCCTTGCGCAGTTCGAAGCGCCACACGTTCGGCGAGGTCTGCTTCCAGCTGGTGGCCAGCAGGGGGGCAAGGCTCAGGTCCTTGTTGCGTCCCACGAGGGTTTCATAGACGTTGGCCGTGACGCTCAGCTGCAGCGACTCGTTGAGCGAGTGCGGGTCCAGCGATAGCGCGTCCCCCTGGTTCGCGATGCGGATGGTCTGCGCGCCGGCGACCATGCTGACGGCGCTCAAGGCGCACAAAACGGCGGCCGCGGCCACATTCTTCTTGAAACTCATGGGAACACTCCTCGGGTTGGAATCAAACAAATCACGTCACCGCGGTGGCGGCGGCTTTCCCTGGCTGCGCACCGCGGGTAGCGGCAAGCGGCATGCCCTGCTCGATCAGGCCGGCATGCAGCGCGGCGCCTAGCGGCAGGATCTCGTCATTGAAGTCGTAGCGGCTGTTGTGCAGGTACGCGCCCTCGCGCACGTCCTGGCCGATGCGCAGGTAGGCGCCGGCCTTCTTCTGCAGCATGAAAGAGAAGTCTTCGGCGCCCATGCTGGGCTCCATGCTGCGCTCGACGTTGCGCGCACCGACCAGCGACTCGGCCACGTCGGCCGCGAACATCGCCTCGGGCGCGGTGTTGATGGTGGCCGGATAGATGCGTTCGTACTTGATGCTGGCCGTGGCGCCAAAGCCCGAGGCGATGGCGGTGCACAGCTCGTTGAGCCGCTGCTCGACCTGCGCCTGTACGCGCGAGCTGAAGGTGCGCACGGTGCCGACCAGTGTTGCCTCTCCGGGCACCACGCTCATCGCGCCGAGGTCGCCCGCCTGCATCGCGCAGATGCTGATGACGGCCGCGTCGATCGGACGCACGTTGCGCGAGACGATGGTCTGGGCCGCGGTGATGATGTGCGCCGCGACGATCACCGGGTCGACGGTCTGGTAGGCGTGCGCGCCGTGGCCGCCCTTGCCCTTGATCTCGATGGTGATGCGGTCGGCCGCGGCCATCATCGCGCCGCGGTTGATGCCGACGGTGCCGGCCGGCATGGCGGGCCAGTTGTGCATCGCGTAGACGGCGTCGACCGGGAAGCGGTCGAACAGGCCGTCCTCGATCATCACGCGCGCGCCGGCGAAGCCTTCTTCGCCGGGCTGGAAGATGAGCACTGTCGTGCCGTCGAAGTCGCGCGTCTCGGCCAGGTAGCGCGCGGCGCCGACCAGCATGGCGGTGTGGCCGTCGTGACCGCAGCCGTGCATGAGGCCGTCGCAGGCGGAGCGCCAGCCGAAGTCGTTGTCCTCGCGCATGGGCAGCGCGTCCATGTCGGCGCGCAGGCCGATCATGCGGCCGCTGGCCGTCGAACGGCCGCGGATGACACCGACCACGCCGGTCTTGCCGATGCCTTCGTGGATCTCGTCGACGCCGCAGGCGCGCAGCGCCTCGCGCACGCGGCCGGAGGTGTAGACCTCCTCGAAGCCGAGCTCGGGGTGGGCGTGCAGGTCGCGGCGGAAGGCTGTGATCTCGGGATAGAAGTTCGCGATGTGCGCGAACGCGCGGCCGGAGGCCTTCAGTCGCGGAACCATGGGCGTGGCTGCCGCCATGTCAGTGCCCTCCCGCCTTGCCGACGCGCAGGCGCGGATCGACCACGAAATACAGCAGGTCGACCACGAGGTTGATCACCACGAAGATCAGGGCGATGAGGCAGAGGTAGGCGGCCATCACCGGGATGTCGGCGAAGGTCACGGCCTGGATGAAGAGCAGGCCCATGCCGGGCCACTGGAACACCGACTCGGTGATGATGGCGAAGGCAATCAGGCCGCCGAGCTGCAGGCCGGTGATGGTCATCACGGGCACCAGCGTGTTCTTGAGCGCATGGCCGAAGTGGATGGCACGGTTCGAGAGACCGCGTGCACGCGCGAACTTGATGTAGTCGGTGCGCAGCACCTCGAGCATCTCGGCGCGCACCAGCCGCATGATCAGCGTGAGCTGGAAGATCGCCAGCGTCACCGCCGGCAGCACGATGTGCTGCCAGCCGTCGGCGCTGAACAGGCCGCTGGTCCACCAGCCGATCTTCACCGTGTCGCCCCGGCCGAAGCTCGGGAACCAGCCCAGCGTGACGGCGAAGACGAGGATCAGCAGGATGCCGATCAGGAAGGTCGGCAGCGACACGCCAAGCAGCGACACGGTCATGAACACCTGGCTCATGAAGGTGCCGCGGCGCAGCGCGGTGTAGACGCCCATCGGAATACCGATGAAGAGCGCCAGCACTGCGGCGACCAGCGCGAGCTCGAGCGTGGCGGGGAAGCGCTCGCCGATCAGTCGCGACACCTTCGCGCCCTGGCGCAGGCTCAGGCCGAACTCGCCCTGCGCCGCGTTCACGAGAAAGTGCCAGAACTGCACGAAGAAGGGTTGGTCGAGCCCCAATGCGGCGCGCAGTTCGCGGATCTGCTCGGGCTTGGCATCCTGGCCAAGAAGGAACACGACGGGATCGCCGACGTATTGGAAAAGGAGGAAGGCGATGAACGCGACCGCGATCATCACGATCACGGCCTGGATCAGGCGGCGCAGTACAAAGGCAATCATTCAGCAAGCAAAGTGAACGGGCATGCTAGCAGTGCAAGGTGCGTGCCCGCACGGTGGTTCCCCGGGGGTGCGCATCGTGCTTTCCCGGGGGATACGGCTCGGGGCAGGACGAAAAAAAGCCACTCGACTTTCGTCGAGTGGCTTTCGAGCTTTTCACCAGAAGCTGGCTTGCGCCAGCGTCAGATTAGAAAGCGTGACGGATACCGAAGTCGTAGCCGGTGGAGCTCTTCGGGGTGAAGGCGCCAGCGGTGTTGTTGTAGAACGACGGGCCGCCAACGGTCAGGCCAGCACCGTTCTTGTTGCTGACGCGAGCGATCGTTGCGTAGAGGGCCGTGCGCTTGGACAGGTTGTGCACGTAGCCCAGGGCGATCTTGTTAGCCTTCGGATCGGCGTTGTTCACAGCGAACGGGTTGAACGGCTGGTTCGTGTCGTACTTGACGTGCGACCACGAAGCGCGGATCAGGCCAGCGCCGACCGGCACGGTCACGCCGAGCAGGTAGCCGGTCAGATCGATGTCGGGACGGCCGCCAGCCAGCGGGGTCACTTCGTAGTCGATCTTGTTCTTGGCGCGCGACAGTTCGCCGAACAGCTTCACAGGACCGAAGTCGTACGAAGCGCCCAGGTTCAGGGTGTTGACCTTGGTGGTCGTGCCAGCGTAGTAGTTGTCGCCAACCGTGCTGCTGCCGTAAGACACAGCCACGTCCAGAGGGCCGTTCGCATAGCCGAAGCGGCCACCGATGTAACGGCCTTGGCGCTGGCTGTTAGCAACGTCAGGCGTGTAGATGCCCGAGCTGTACTTGGTCTTCTCGGCGAAGGCGTACTGAACCTGGCCATAGAAGCCGCCGAGGTTGGATGGCAGGAAGTAGCCGATCGAGTTGCTGGCGCGAACGTAGTTGCTGGTGCCGACGTTGGTGAACGCGCCGGTCGAAGCTGCGGGGGTGCCGAAATTACCGAACGGGGTGTTGGCCGTCGAGATCAGGTTGGTACCAACGCCGTTGGTACCGAACGGGTCGAACACGGTGTCGTTCCAGAACGTCGGGGTGTAGTCGCGGCCCAGGCGGATTTCACCGAAACCGCCCGACAGGCTCACGGTCGAACGACGAGCGAACGTCGCGATACCTTGCTGGCCGTCGTCATTGGAGATCGGAGCTTCGAGCCAGAAGCTGGCTGCCAGACCGCCACCCAGGTCTTCCGTGCCGCGGAAGCCCAGGCGGCTGGAGTTGTAACCCGAGTTAGCCAGCCCACGGCTGCTGGTCTTGACCGAACCTTGGTTCAGGTAGACGGGAATGCCGAAGGCGTTGGGGAAAACGGTCGCGCGGTTGTCGCGCGCGGTGTTCGAGTAGCCGCTGATCGACGCGTCGACCACACCAAACAGCGTGACGGACGACTGAGCCGAGGCAACACCGGCAACAGCCAGGGCAGCCAGAGCAACTGCCCTTCCGGTGCGGAAACTAGAGTGGTTTCCGGGGCGGTCGGAGTGGTCCGGGCAGAAAAAAGCCCCGAGCTTTGCAGCTCGGGGCTAAATCCACCAATTGGAAGGGTGGAGGAGACAACTGGGTGCGCATACGTTTGCGCAATGAAATAAAGTATATCGGCTGTTTGTTGCGTTGCAACAAGCGAGTGATGCTTTTCCCACACATAAATGGATGCTGGCGTGCATTTTGCCCTGCATCCCACACCTGGAAGCCCGAAAAACCATGGAATGCACAGTAAGTTGGACCGGAGACGCAGGCACGCGATCGGCCATGGGCTTTGTTGCCGAGACCGGTAGCGGCCACGTCCTGATGATGGATGGCGCCCCTGACGCCGCGAAACCCGAGAACGGCGGCCAGAATCTTGCGGCAAGGCCGATGGAGACAGTCCTGGCTGGTACCGGGGGGTGCACCGCCTATGACGTCGTGCTCATCCTGAAGCGCGGGCGGCATCGCGTCGAGCGCTGCAGCGTCAAGCTGACCAGCGAGCGCGCCGAAAAAGACCCCAAGGTCTTCACGAAGATCCACATGCATTTCACCGTGGCGGGCAAGGGGATTCCGACTTCGGCCGTGGAACGCGCGATTGCCTTGAGCCACGAAACCTACTGCTCCGCCAGCATCATGCTGGCGAAGACGGCCGAGATCACCACCAGTTTCGACCTGATCGAAACCTGAGCCGGGCGGTCTAGATGCGGTGCGCCAGCGTGGTCATCACGCGGGACGCCACTCGCATCAGTGCCTTGGCCGGCGCCGGGAGTTCCGCCGCGCCGGCGTCGACGGCCTGGGATGCGTGGCGGGCTTCGTCGAGCTTCATCTGCTCCACAACCGCCCTGGATGAACTGTCCCCGGGTGGGAGGCGGTCGAGATGGCTGTCCAGATGGGCCTCCACCTGGCGCTCGGTTTCCGCGACGAACCCCAGGCTCAGCGGATCCCCGAGACGGCCCGCGACCAGGCCGAGGCCGAAAGCGCCTGCATACCAGAGTGGATTCAGGATCGACGGGCGGGCGCCCAACTCATCCAGTCGCTGCCGGGTCCATGCGAGGTGATCTGTTTCTTCGTGTGCCGCCTCCATGAAGTGAGCGCGCAGTGCCGGATCGCGTGCCACGGCCGCCTGGGCCGTGTAAAGCGCCTGGGCGCAGACCTCGCCGACATGATTCACTCGCATCAGCGCCCCGGCTTCCCGGCGATCTGCCTCGCTCAACTCGCCCGTTGCCTGGGAGGGGGCAGGAGTCGCCCGGGTTGCATGGGGACGGGCAAAAAGCGTGCGCAACGCCGAGTCCGCCGCGGTCAGAACTGAGTCGATCATGAGCGTCATGGGGCTATTTGAACGCACACGCGAAATGCCTCGCCGCAGCCCATGATTTTTCACATTGTGGTGTTTTGCGGGGCATAAGTCCTTTGTTGCAGGCGTGCAACGAAACGCGAGGGCCATCCAAGATTTCGGGCGATTTGTTTTGCCCTGCCGCAGCGGCTCTGGTGCAATAGCATCAACTTCCCAAAAGGAGGTTGGCCCGGGGTCCGGTGGGAGCACAAAAGTGCCAGTCACGGTGAGCCCTTCGCACCGGAGCCCTATGTTTAACCTTGGAGAAACTTGCAATGAAAAAATCTCTAGTTGCTCTGGCTGCCCTGGCTGTTGCCGGTGTTGCCTCGGCTCAGTCGTCCGTCACGCTGTTTGGTGTGGTCGACGCGTCGATCAGCGGTTACTCGTCCAGCTCGCGCGACCTGAAGCCTACCGTCCTGCGCAACAGCTTCGGCGCTCCCACCTATACGAACCAGGGCAGCGTAAAGGTTCGCCGCACCGCGCTGGCCAACTCCGGCTACAACTCGAGCCGTCTGGGCTTCCGTGGTACGGAAGACCTGGGTGGTGGCCTGGCAGCCAGCTTCTGGCTCGAAGCCCCCATCACCAACGACGACGGCGCCACCGGCGTTGCCAGCTTCGTACGTCGTTCCACCGTGAGCCTGTCGGGTGGCTTCGGCGAAATCCGTCTGGGCCGTGATTACACCCCGACGTTCTGGAACGACACCGTGTTCGATCCGTTCGGCACCAACGGCGTCGGCGCCAACCTGATCAACACGGCCAACGGCTTCAATGCCGACACCTACGGAGCCAAGGACACCGGCGGCTTCGGCGGTAACCAGAACTATGCCCGCGCCAGCAACTCGATCGGCTACTTCCTGCCGCCGAACCTCGGTGGTTTCTATGGCCAGGTGATGTACGCGTTCCACGAGAACGACAAGTACAGCAATGGCGGCTTCACCCCCAAGGACAGCGCAACTTCGAAGAGCCGCGCGGGCCGCTACATCGGTGGCCGCTTCGGCTACGCAAACGGTCCTCTGGACGTTGCACTGGCTTACGGCAGCAGCACGGTTGCCGATCAGTACTACGCAGGCACCACCGACTCGGTAAAGACCTTCAACCTGGGCGCTTCGTACGACTTCGGTCCTGTGAAGCTGTTCGGTGAACTGTCGCGCGCCAAGAACTCGCGCGACTACGAGGTCACGCCCGTCACCGGAGCTCGCCCTGACGTGGACCTGAATGGCTACCTGCTCGGCGTCACCGTACCCGTCGGCGCAGGGCTCATTCGTGCTTCCTACTCGGCCGTCAAGTACGACTACAACCGACCCGCCGTCCTCTTCACGCCGCGAGCAGCGGATCCGAGAGCCAACAAGCTGGCCCTGGGCTACGTGCACAACCTGTCGAAGCGTACGGCTCTGTACGCAACGATCGCTCGCGTCAGCAACAAGAACGGTGCAGCGCTGACGGTAGGCGGCCCGGGTTTCTACAAGGCCTCGGAAGGCGTGTTCACGCCGAAGACCTCGACGGGCTACGACTTCGGCATTCGCCACGCCTTCTGATCGTCGTGCCTTTCACGCTTTCTGTTTGACCCCGATGCTGGCTCTCGCCAGTTCGACGCGGCAACAAAGCCTCAAGTCGCCCGGCCAATGCCGGGCGGCTTTTTTCTCTTTCTGCCCTTCAGCTCGCCCGGCTGCGCCGGCTCTGCAGCAACCCCACATTCATTTCTCCGCTCAACACCGATGCGTAGAAACGCTCGACCATGTTGACGCTCGTGCGCGCATTGCGTGCCAAGGTCAACATGTCGATACCTTGCCCGTACAAAAGCCGCAGCGTGATCGCGGTATGGCGCAGGCAGTACAGCGTCCTCGATTGACCCAGTGGTCCCTTTTCGAGCCCTGCCTTCTCGAGCACCCAGTGAAAGAAGAAGTTGAGCACCGCGAGCGCGTGTTCGCGGTTCTTCAACTGCGGCATGAAGACATAGTCTTCCGCTCCACCGTATCCGTGCTCTTCACGATAGGCGAGCAGACATTCATAGACCCGTACAGCTGGGCACAGGCTCACGATGGGCTGACTGTGTCTCTTGGTCTCTGGCAGGTTCATCCGCAGATAGACATGCTTGCCGCGCACGACCTCGATGTGTTTGTGCTTCATGAACTTGATGTCGCTCGGACGCACGAAAGTGTTGACCATCCATCGGACAAGCCAGGGCAGTTCGTCCGGCATCACGAGCAGCTCGCGCGCAATCCAGAAACGCTCGCCCGCTCCGAGTTGATCGAGCACCGGATGCGAGTGTCCGCGCAAGCTGCGCGCGGTCCTGATGATAGAGCGGTACTCCGCAACGCTGAAGCTGCCGCGCGGCTGGCTACGTACCTTGACCTTCGGAAACGCAGGCGCATCGCGAAGCACACCGATGTGCACGCCATGCATCACGACCTTGCGCAACAGCACCAGGTACTGGGCAATCGTCGTGCTCGTGAAGCCCTGCTCGCCGAGGTGATCAATCAAGCGTTGCGCATCGGCCGTTGCAAACGACTGCGCCGGCACATCGCCCAGCAACGGAACGATGTGCGCGCGCAATCTGTTGCCCATCACCTGCCATGTGGCACGCCCAATTTCCTTTCGCTGAACGCGCGCGGCCTCCGCTTGCATCAGCCTCTTCGAAAGGTCCCTGACAGAAATTGATAACAGATTCTGCTCATTTGTAATTTGATCGGCGGTCGGATGAATCGCGGGATAGCTGCGTCCAAAAAATCCCGAATCATTTGCAGCTGGGGCTTTGTTGAAGAGGTTTATGACATTTGTGTCCATGTCATATCTCGCATGCAATCTCGATGCCTCTTATCATCGGCAGTTAGCAAATGAAAACTCCCTTGGAAAAAATCGTGCAAAACGCACCTCTTAAAACAGCGCTGACGCCCGCCGACTATCTCAGAAAAATACTTAACGCCCGGGTCTACGACGTTGCTGTCGAGTCCGCACTCGAGAAGGCACGCGCCCTTAGCGAACGGCTCGGCAGCACCGTTCTATTGAAGCGCGAAGACCAGCAACCGGTCTTCAGCTTCAAGCTTCGCGGTGCCTATAACAAGATGGCGCATTTGAGTCCCGCGCAATTGGCGAGCGGCGTGATTTGCGCGTCTGCAGGCAATCACGCGCAAGGCGTTGCATTGGGCGCACGCAAGCTGGGTACGCGCGCCGTGATCGTGATGCCGGTGACAACACCCAAACTGAAAATCGATGCGGTGCGTGGTTTCGGCGGAGAAATCGTGCTGCATGGCGACAGCTATTCGGATGCCTATCTGCACGCGCTCGAATTGCAGACGAAGCAGAACCTGACCTTCGTTCATCCTTTCGACGATCCCGATGTCATCGCTGGCCAAGGCACCATCGCCATGGAAATCCTTCGACAGCATCAAGGCCCGCTCGACGCGGTGTTCGTCGCGATCGGCGGAGGCGGCCTGATCTCCGGCGTCGCCAACTACATCAAGGCCGTGCGCCCCGAGGTCAAGGTGATCGGCGTGCAGATGAACGACTCCGACGCGATGATGCAATCGGTCGCGGCGCATCAGCGCGTGAACCTCCCCGACGTCGGCCTGTTCTCGGACGGCACTGCAGTCAAGCTCGTCGGCGAGGAAACCTTCCGCATCGCGAGCGACCTGGTCGACGACTACATCGCCGTCGACACCGACGCCGTTTGCGCCGCCATCAAGGACATCTTCGTGGACACGCGCAGCATCGTCGAACCCGCCGGTGCGCTGGCGGTTGCTGCCATCAAGGAATACGTCGCCCAGCACGGCCGTCATGGCGAGACCTACGCGGCGATCCTGTGCGGCGCGAACATGAACTTCGACCGGCTGCGTTTTGTCGCCGAACGCGCCGAGGTCGGCGAGGAGCGCGAGGCGCTGTTCGCCGTCACCATCCCTGAAGAGCGCGGCAGCTTTCGCCGCTTCTGCGAACTGATCGGCGAGATGCCCGCGAGCGATTCGGAAGCTCCAGGCACCGGCGGCGGCGCACTGCGCAACGTGACCGAGTTCAACTACCGCATCAGCGATGCGGCGAAGGCCCATGTGTTCGTCGGCCTCACGACCTCGACGCGCGGCGAATCGGCCGTCATAGCGCGGACTTTCAACGAGCACGGGTTCGATGCGCTCGACCTCACGCACGATGAACTCGCGAAGGAGCATCTGCGCCACCTCGTGGGCGGCCGCACCGGCCTCGCGCACGACGAACGCCTGCTGCGCTTCGTGTTCCCCGAGCGGCCGGGCGCGCTGCTCAAGTTCCTGAGCCTGATGCAGCCGAGCTGGAACATCAGCCTGTTCCACTACCGCAACCAGGGCGCCGACTACGGCCGCATCCTCGTCGGCCTGCAGGTACCGGCCGCCGAATCCGCCGAGTTCGACGCCTTCCTCAAGACGCTGGGCTATCCCTACGTGGAGGAGACCGCCAACCCGGCGTACCGGCTCTTCCTGCAGGCCTGAAAAAGCAGAAGCCGGCGCAAGGCCGGCTTCCATCCTTCATCGGGAGACTGCTGCCTACTGGGCGACAGCTTGTTGCGGCGGAGGCTCCGTCGCCGTCGATTGCTGCAACAGGCTACCGGACTGCGGTGGCTGCATCTGCTGCGGAGGCATTTGCGGCGGAGCAGCCACGGCCGGCATCGTCGCCGGCAAGGGCCCGGCCGGAGCGGTCATCGGCATCGCCGGGCTCGAAACGCTGATCGGCGCGCGCACCGGCAGCTGCAGCGTGAAAGCCGCCGGCCCGTCGACCTGCATGCCGATCGTCGCGGAGCGCAGGCCCACCGACTGCAGCACATAGCTCTCGCCGATCGTCGAGCCGACACGGAAAGGCCGCGGCGGCTTGCCATCGATGGAAATCAGTGCGGCACCCTGCTTCGAAGGGTCCGCCACCACGCCCGACAGCGCGAAGCGGCTGGCCGCCTCCGGGGCGACGGGTGCCGTGCGGGAGGCGGGCAGCACGCCCAGCAGCCGCGCCACCGAGTCCGAGTCCGCCGCCACCGAAGGCCGGGGCATCGTCGCAGCCGCCGCGACCACGTCGGTCGGCGAGGCCAGGCGAAGCGCCCAGAACACCGCGGCACCGGCCGCCAGCGCCCAAAGCCCCGTCGTTGCAAGTGGGGCATGCCAGCGGGCTGCGGAGTAAGGACTTGTCATGGCCGCGGATTATCATGCAGCGCGCCTTCCGAATCATGTCCGCACAAGCTATGAACAAATTCCTCCGTGCCGCTACCCGTACCGCCCAACGCGGCTTCACGCTGATCGAACTGATGGTGGTGCTGGTCATCATCGGCGTGCTGGCGGCGCTCATCGTGCCGAACGTGATCGAGCGCGCCGACGACGCCCGCGTGACGGCAGCCCGGACCGACATCAACAACCTGATGCAGGCGCTCAAGCTCTACCGCCTGGACAACCAGCGCTACCCCACCGCCGAGCAGGGCCTGCAGGCGCTGCTCACGCGCCCCACCGCCGGCCCGGCCGCGCCCAACTGGAAGGCCTACGTCGAGAAGCTGCCCAACGACCCCTGGGGCCATCCGTACCAGTACATGAACCCTGGCATCAAGGGCGAGATCGACGTGTTCTCGTTCGGCGCCGACGGCCAGAGCGGCGGCGAGGGCAAGAATGCCGACATCGGCAGCTGGCAATAGCGGCAAGGGCTCGCCGCCCGACAACCCGCAGCCACGCTCCCAGCGCCACCACCGGGCCGGCGGCTTCACGCTGCTGGAGCTGATCGTGGTGATCGCAATCATCGCGATCGCCACCGCCGCCGTGAGCTTCGCCATACGCGACACCAGCGCCGCCAACCTCGACCGCGAGGCCGACCGCCTCGCGGCCCTGCTCGAATCAGCCCGCGCCCAGTCGCGCGCCAGCGGCATCGTGGTGAGGTGGCGGCCGGTCGAGGGCAGCTTCAGGTTCGACGGCCTCCTGCCCGGCTCGCTGCCCGATGGCTGGGCCGCCGAGGGCATCACCGCGCAGGCCTCGCTCGCCAACGGCACGCTGGTTCCCGCGCTGCAGCTCGGGCCCGACCCCATCATCGCGGCGCAGCAGGTCATGCTCCATTCCGCCGGACCGCCCGCGCGGGCGCTGCGCGTCTCGACCGATGGGGTGCGTCCCTTCACCGTCTCGGCGGTCCAGTGACATGAGCGCACGACGACGCCCTCCTGCTTCGCCCTCGCGCATCGGCGGCTTCACGCTGATCGAAGTGCTGATCGCGCTCGGCATCGTCGCGATCGCGCTGGCCGCGGGCTCCCAGGCCACCATGTCGCTCACGCGCAACGCGCAGCGCCAGTCCGACCTCGTGCTGGCCGACCTGTGCGCCGAGAACGAGCTCGCCAAGGCCCGCCTCTCGAGGCAGATGCCGGCGGTGGGCGACTCCGGGTCCATCTGCCTGCAGGCCGGCGTCTCGTTCAACGTGACCACCTCGACCATCCCGACGCTCAACCCGAACTTCCGGCGCGTCGACGTGCAGGTGCGCGACGAGGCCGACTGGCCGATCCTGCGCATCTCCACCGTGGTGGGGAGGTACTGATCGATGCGGCAACACGCTGGCGTTCGCGCCGCACGCGGCTTCACGCTGATCGAGCTGCTCGTCGCCATCGCGGTGATGGCGCTGCTCTCGCTCGTGAGCTGGCGCGGGCTCGAGAGCATGTCGCGCGCCACCACGCACAACCAGCAGCGAGCCGATGCAGTGCTCACTCTGCAGGCCACGCTCGCGCAATGGGGCGCCGACCTCGACGCAGTGACCACGCTCGCGCAGACCCGCCCCGTCGACTGGGACGGCCGGGTGCTGCGGCTCACGCGCCGCGGCAGCGACGACACGGCGCCTTCGGTGCAGGTGGTGGCATGGACGCTGAAGTCCGGCCCCGACGGCGTGCGCTGGCGGCGCTGGCAATCGCTGCCGTTCACCACGCGCGGCGAATGGCAGCAGGCCTGGAACCTCGCGGCCGCCTGGGCGCAGGACGGCGGCGTGGGCTCGAACGGCGGCTACAGCGACGTGGCTCTGGTGCCGGCCAACAGCTGGCAGATCTTCTTCTTCCGCGACAACAGCTGGGTGCCGGCCAGCCAGCTGCCCACTACCCAGCCCAACCCCAACAACCCCTCGGGCCCCATCGTCGCCATGCCCGACGGCGTGCGCCTCGTCATCACGCTGCCGCCGGGCGATGGCCTCTCGGGCACGCTCACGCGCGACTGGGTCAAGCCGACCGTGGGGGCGCCGAAGACGTCATGACAGCGCACAGCAAGAAGCAGCAGCAAGGAGGGCGCCAGTCGGGCGCCGCCCTGCTCGCCGCGATGCTGACCGTGATGCTCGTGGCCACCTTCGCCGCCGCGGCGTTGTGGCAGCAGTGGCGCTCGGCCGAGGTCGAAGGCGCCGAGCGGGCACGCGTGCAGGCCGCCTGGGTGCTGATCGGCGCGCTCGACTGGTCGCGCCTCATCCTCGGCGAGGACGGCCGCGCCGGCGGCCCCGACCACCTGGGCGAGCCCTGGGCCGTTCCGCTGGAGGAAGCGCGGCTCAACAGCTTTCTCTCGGCCGAGAAGAACGTGGCCAGCGACAACCTCGAAGGACTGCCCGACGCCTTCCTCTCGGGCCGCATCGTCGATGCGCAGTCCAAGCTCAACGTGCTCGCGCTGGTCGACAACGGCAAGCCGTCGCCCGCGGGCGTTGCCACCTTCACCCGGCTGTTCAACCTGCTGGGCCTGCCCGTGTCGGAACTCAGCCTGATGACCACGCGCCTCGCGGCGGCCCTTGCCACGGGCACCTCGACCGATGGCAGCGGCAGCGGTGGCGATGGGGGCGATTCCGGTGCCGCGCCGCTGCTGCCGCAGCAGGTTTCGCAACTGGTGTGGCTGGGCCTCTCACCTTCCACCGCCTCGGCGCTCGAGCCGTACGTGACGATCCTGCCGGTGAAGACCACGCTCAACCTCAACACCGCGAGCGCCGAGGCCATCAGCGCGAGCATGGAGTCGCTCAACATCGCGAGCGCGCGCCAGCTGGTGGACCGCCGCTCGCGCACCTTCTTCAAGGACATCGCCGCCGCCAATGCCGCGCTGCCCAGCGGCACCGCCCCATTCAACGCGGCCCAGCACGGCGTGGGCACCCAGTTCTTCGAGGTCTACGGCAAGCTGCGGCTCGATCGCACCTACGTGGAGGAACGCTCGTTGCTACAGCGAAGCGGTGTCACGGTGACGACGATCTGGCGCACACGCGGCGCCGGCGCAACGAACACTCCGGTCAAACCCTGATTTCGATGCATTATTTGTAGCCAAAAAGCCTTCCAGAGCGCGTCACATCAGCGTGATACGCTATGAAAAACAGAGCGCCACCATGTCAGACGCGCACCTACAATCACCGGCTTTTCCAAGATCCACATGACTCCCCTGCTGCTCATTGCTCCCCTCCCTCCGGCCGATGCCGCGGGCGAGTACGACTGGGCCCAGGCAGGCGACGACGGCATTGCATTGCGCAACCAGGGCCGTGCGTTGCTGGCGCTGCTGCCCTCGAGCGCGGAGGTCATGCTCGGCATTCCTTCCGCGGCTCTCTCGTGGCACCGAGTGACGCTGCCCAAGGGCAGCATGGGCAGTGCGTCGAAGCTGCGTGCAGTGCTCGACGGCCTGCTGGAGGAACACCTGCTCGACGAACCCGAAGCCCTGCACTTCGCGCTCGAGCCCGATGCCAAGGCCGGCGCACCCGTGTGGGTCGCGGCCTGCAACCGCATCTGGCTGCGCAGCTTGGTGCAGGGGCTCGAGGCCGCCGGCCGTCGCGTGGTGCGCATCGTCCCCGAATTCGCGCCGCAGCCGGCCGACGGTCCGCCGATGCTGCTGGTCACCGGCGAGCCCGAGGCACCGCGGCTCACGGTCTGCGACGCCGACGGCGTGGTCTCGCTGCCGCTGGCCGGCGCGGGCGTGGCGCTGTCGGACGGCCTTCCGCTTGACACCGCGGTGATCACCACCGAACCCGCCGTCGCCGAGGCCGCCGAGCACCTGCTGCAGCGCCGCGTGCCCATCGTGCAGTCGCCGCAGCGCTGGCTGCAGGCCGCGCGCACCCCCTGGGAGCTCGCCCAGTTCGATCTTGCGGTGACCGGTCGCGCGCGTGCCGGCAAGAAATTCGCGTCGGTGGTGCAGACGCTGCGCTACGCGCCCGAGTGGCGCGCAGCGCGCTGGGGCGTGGTCGCGCTGCTGCTCACCCAGCTCATCGGCCTCAACGCCTGGGCCTGGAAGGAACGCAACGCGCTCGAATCGAAGCGCCAGGCCGCCAAGGCGATGCTGACGGCGACCTTCCCCTCGGTGAGGGTCGTGGTCGACGCGCCACTGCAGATGCAGCGCGAGGTCGCCTCGCTGCAGCAGGCCGTGGGCGACGTGGCGAACAGCGACTTCGAACCCATGGTCGGCGCGCTCGCCGCAGTCCTTCCTCCCGGCAAGGTGCCGAGCGCCGTCGACTACAACGCAGGCCAGCTGCGCCTGCGCGGGCTCGGGCTGCAGCCGTCGGAGGTCTCGCAGATCACCGGCGCGATGGCGCCGCGCGGCTACAACGTGCGCACCGAGGGCGACCTCCTGCTGGTACAGGCCGAGGCCAACCGATGAACTTCAGCGAACAGCTCAAGGCCCGCTGGGCCACCCTGGAAGCGCGCGAGCGCCGCATGGTCTACGCCGCCGCCGCGCTCGTGGCACTGGCGCTGCTGTGGTGGATCGCGCTCGCTCCCGCGCTGCGCACGCTGTCGGCGGCGCCTGCCGAGCATGCGCGGCTCGACGCGCAGCTGCAGCAGATGGCCACCCTGCAGGCCCGCGCGAAGGCGCTGCAGTCGCAGCCCCGCCTGAACCGCGACGATGCGCTGCGCGCGCTCGAGACCTCGGTTCGCGAAGGCCTGGGCACAAGCAATGCGCAACTCATGGCATCCGGTGGCGACGGCGCCGCCACGGTCTCGCTGCGCGGGGCACCCGCCTCCACCGTCGCGCAATGGCTCGGCCAGGCCCGCGGCAATGCGCACGCGGTGCCGCGCGAAGTCCACCTGACCCGCGCACCGGCCTCGACGTCGGCATCGACGCCGCCATCGTCGCCCGCAGCCAAGGACGCACCGAAGACGCCGCCCGTCCGCTGGGACGGCACCGTCGTCATGGCGCTGCCCGCGGCGCGATGAGCAGCAACAAGCGCCCCGCATGCTGAGCCGCACCCCCATCCCCGAAGCCCGACCGCGCCGCGGCTGGCGCTGGGCGCTGCTCGGCGCCGCCATCGGCCTGCTGCTGGCGGTGGTGCTGTTCGCGCCGGCGCGCTGGCTGTCGGCGGCGCTGTCGAGCTGGAGCCAGGGCCGCCTGGTGCTGGCCAACCCGCGCGGCACCGTCTGGAACGGCACGGCCGCGGTGGTCCTCGCCAGCGGCGCGGGCGGCACGCAGGCGGTGTCGCTGCCCGGCCTGGTGCACTGGCGCATGCGCCCCGGCTTCGGCGGCATCTCCGCCAGCCTCGACCTGCAGTGCTGCGCCGCGCAGCCGCTCGAACTCAAGGCAAGCCCGCGCGCGGGCGGCATGCAGCTCGCCTGGCAGGACAGCCGCTCGCGCTGGCCCGCCACCCTGCTCACGGGCCTGGGCGCGCCGTGGAACACGCTCAAGCTCGAAGGCGCGCTCGACCTCACAACCAAGGCCTTCTCGATGCAGTGGGACGGCCCGGCGCTGCGCATCGCCGGCCAGGCCACGCTCGACGCCACCGATGTTTCCTCCAGCCTGTCGACCCTGCGGCCGATGGGCAGCTACCGGCTCACGCTCGAAGGCGGCAGCCGCCCCACGCTGCTGCTGAGCACGCGCGAGGGCAGCCTCGAACTGAACGGCAGCGGCAGCTGGAACGGCACCTCCTTCCGTTTCAACGGCGAAGCCAGTGCCGCGCCCGGCCGCGAAGACGCTCTTTCCAATTTGTTGAACATCATCGGGCGGCGCGACAACGCGCGTTCGATCATCACCCTGGGTTGATCCTCATGATGAAGCCACTGTTTTCGACCGGCACCGTCGCACTCGCCGTGCGCGTGCTGATCGCCGCCACGTTCCTGCAGGGCGCGCCGCTCGCGTTCGCGCAGACCGGCGACGCGCCGCGCCGCGGCGAGCCGATCACGCTGAACTTCTCCAACGCCGACATCGAGGCCGTCGCCCGCACCATGGCTGTGGTCACCGGCCGCGACGTGGTGGTCGACCCGCGCGTGAAGGGCACGATGAACCTGGTCACCGACCGCGCCATCCAGCCGGCGGCCGCCTTCAACCAGTTCGCTTCGGCGCTGCGCCTGCAGGGCTTCGCGGTGGTGGAGGCCGACGGTCTCTACAAGGTGGTGCCCGAGGCCGACGCCAAGCTGCAGAGCAGCACCGTCAACACCTCCATCAGCGCCACGGCGTCCAGCGGCAGCAACCAGATCGTCACGCAGATCTTCCGCCTCAACTACGAGTCGCCGAACAACCTGCTGCCGGTGCTTCGCCCGCTGATCCCGCCGAACAACACCATCAACGTGAACCCGGGCAACAACTCGCTCGTGATCACCGACTACGCGGACAACATGCGCCGGCTGGCGCGCATCATCGCGTCGCTCGACGTGCCGAACGCCTCCGACATCGAGGTCATCCAGCTCAAGCACTCGGTCGCCACCGACATGGTGCCGCTGGTGCAGCGGCTGGTCGACGGCGGCGGCTCCGGCGCGCCCGGCGCGGCGGCGGCCCCGGGCGCGGCCGATGCGTCGTTCCGCACCACCCTGATGGCCGACCCGCGCAGCAACTCGCTGATCCTGCGCGCGGCCAACCCGGCGCGCGTGGCGCTGGTGCGCACGCTGGTCGACAAGCTCGACCGCCCCGCCGCCGAAAGCAGCAACGGCGCGGCCGGCAACATCTACGTGGTGTACCTGAAGAACGCCGACGCAGTGCGCCTGGCGGCCACGCTGCGCGCCGCGATGGCGGCGAACCAGGTGAGCACCACGCCGGGCACGCCTGGCGCCACCGGCAGCGCGGCGCCGCAGCAGAGCGCGCCGCAGGCGATGCAGGTGAACCTGAACAGCGGCAGCCAGTCCGGGGCCTCGGCCGCCGCCAGCGCACCGCTCAACAACGCCAACCAGCCTTCCACCGGCGGCCAGATCCAGGCCGACCCGTCGACCAACTCGCTGATCATCACCGCGCCCGAACCGCAGTACCGCCAGATGCGCGCGGTGATCGACAGGCTCGACGGCCGCCGCGCGCAGGTCATGATCGAGGCGCTGATCGTCGAGGTGAGCGACACGGCCGCCGCGAAGTTCGGCGTGCAGTGGCAGAGCGCGCTGGGCAACAACGCTGTGCTCGGCACCAACTCCTCGGTGGCCGGCGCCAACCTGCTGACGCTGACCCAGGCACTGGCCACGCGCAACGCCTCCGGCCTGGCCGGCGCGATCACGCCCGGCATGAACCTCGGCATCGCCGGCAAGGTCGGCGGCCAGTACATCCTGGGTGCGATCGCCAGCTTCTTCGACAGCGACAAGGACGCCAACGTGCTGTCCAAGCCCAACCTGCTGACGCTGGACAACGAAGAGGCCAAGATCGTGATCGGCCAGAACGTGCCCTTCGTCACCGGCCAGTACGCCAGCACCTCGGGCTCGGTCGGCGTCAACCCGTTCACCACCGTCGAGCGCAAGGACGTCGGCCTCACGCTGCGCGTGCGCCCGACCATCAACGAGAACGGCACCGTGAAGCTGACGATCTTCCAGGAGACGTCCACGGTCGACCAGAACACTGCCAACAACCAGAACGGCCCCACCACCAACAAGCGCTCGATCGAATCGAGCGTGCTGGTGGAAGACGGCGGCCTCGTCATGCTCGGGGGCCTGCTGTCGGACACCTACGGCAACACGATCGAGAAGGTGCCGCTCGCAGGCGACATTCCCGTGCTCGGCAACCTGTTCAAGAGCCAGGCCCGCACGCGCGAGAAGATCAACCTCATGATGTTCCTGCGCCCCGCGGTGATGCGCGATGCCGCTGCCACCGAGGCCTTCTCGTACGACCGCTACGACGAGATCCGCGGCATGCAGCAGCGCTCGCAGCCCGACACCTCGAACGTGATGCTGCGCGGCGTGGACGGCTCGAACATCCTGCCCGAGCTGGCGCCTCCGGCACGCACGACGGCCCCCACGTCGTCGAATTCGTCGACCTCGTCGGCCGCGACCGTCTCGCGCGGCGGCTCGCGCCTCGAAGGCACCCAGCTGATCCCGCCATCGCAGCCCGCGGCGGACACCCGCAAGCTGGCGCCGAGCCCGCTGCGCGGCGCCCTGCCCCCCACCGCCGACCCGGTGAGCTCGCGGGAAATGCCTTGATACTGACCTGATGTCCATGCGCTATCCCCTGCCCTACGCCTTCGCACGCAGCCAGCAGCTGTTGCTCGAGGAGACCGACGACGGCCGCTACACGTTGTGGATGTCGCCCAACCCGGCGCGCAGCGCGGTCGGCGAGGTCTCGCGCAAATATGGCGTGCAGGCCTTCGAGGTGCTGGCCGACGGCCCGCTGGCGCAGCGCATCAGCGCGGCCTACGCGCAGGGCGAGTCGAGTGCCGCCGCGGTGGTGAGCGAGGTGCAGAGCGACGCCGACCTCTCGCGCATGATGCAGGAGCTGCCGGCGGTCGAAGACCTGCTGGAAAGCGCGGGCGACGCGCCCATCATCCGCATGCTGAACGCGCTGCTCACGCAGGCCGCGCGCGACGGCGCGAGCGACATCCACATCGAGCCCTACGAGCGCACTTCGTCCGTGCGCTTTCGCATCGACGGCACGCTGCGCGAGGTGGTGCAGCCCAACCGCGCGCTGCACGCGGCGCTGATTTCGCGCCTGAAGATCATGGCCGACCTCGACATCTCCGAGAAGCGGCTGCCGCAGGACGGGCGCATCTCGCTGCGCATCGGCACTCGCGCGGTCGACGTGCGGGTGTCGACGCTGCCGAGCGCGCACGGCGAACGCGCCGTGCTGCGCCTGCTGGACAAGAGCGAATCGAAGCTCACGCTCGAATCGGTGGGCATGCAGGGCGACACGCTGGAGCGCTTCGAGAAGCTCATCGCGCAGCCGCACGGCATCATCCTCGTGACCGGCCCGACCGGCTCGGGCAAGACCACCACGCTGTACGCCGCGCTGGCCCGGCTCGACGCAAGCCGCAGCAACATCATGACGGTGGAAGACCCCATCGAGTACGAGCTGCCGGGCGTGGGCCAGACGCAGATCAACGCGAAGATCGAGCTCACCTTCGCCAAGGCCCTGCGCGCCATCCTGCGGCAGGACCCGGACGTGATCATGATCGGCGAAATCCGCGACTTCGAAACCGCGCAGATCGCCATCCAGGCCTCGCTGACCGGCCACCTGGTGCTGGCCACGCTGCACACGAACGACTCCGTCAGCGCCGTCACGCGTCTCACCGACATGGGCGTCGAGCCCTTCCTGCTGAGCTCGTCGCTGCTGGGCGTGCTCGCCCAGCGCCTCGTGCGCAAGGTCTGCACCTCGTGCGGCGGCGCGGGCTGCGAAGCCTGCGGCCAGACCGGCTACCAGGGCCGCACCGGCATCTTCGAACTGCTGGTGGCGGACGACGAAGTGCAGGCGCTCATCCACGGCAAGGCTGCGGAAAGCCAGCTCTTCGAGGCCGGCGAACGCGGCGGCCTGCGCTCCATGCGCGAGGACGGCGAGCGACTGGTGCAGGCCGGCATCACCTCGCGCGCCGAGCTGCTGCGCGTCACCCGCGAGTAGCGAGCAAGAAAAAAAGAGATGCCCGCCTACGCATTCGAAGCCATCGACGCCAGCGGCCAGTCGCGCGAAGGCGTGCTGGAAGCCGACACCGCCCGCAGTGCGCGCAGCCTGCTGCGGGCGCAGGCGCTCATTCCGCTGTCGGTCAAGCCGGTGGGCAGCGAGCATGCCGGCGGTGCAGGCCAGCGCAGCGGCCTCGGACGATGGCTCGGCGGCGGCAAGCGCGTCTTCAACTCGACCGGCCTCGCGGTGTGGACGCGGCAGCTCGCAGGCCTCGTCTCTTCGGGCCTGCCGCTGGAACGTGCTCTCACCGCCCTCACCGACGAGGCCGAATCCGAGCAGCAGCGCAACCTCGTCGCCTCGCTGCGCGCCGAAGTCAACGCGGGCTCGCCGTTCGCGCGTGCGCTGTCGGCGCATCCGCGCGAGTTCTCGCCCATCTATACCGCCGTGATCGGCGCCGGCGAGCAGAGCGGCAACCTGGGCCTCGTGCTCGACCGCCTCGCCGACGACCTCGAGGAACGGCAGGCGCTGCAGCAGAAGCTGATCGGTGCGGCGCTGTACCCGGCCATCGTCACGCTGGTTGCGATCGTGATCGTGATTTTCCTCGTGAGCTACGTGGTGCCGCAGGTGGCGCAGGTGTTCGCGGGCACCAAGCGCTCGCTGCCCTTTCTCACCACCGTGATGCTTTCGCTGAGCGCCGGCGTGCGCAACTACGGCTGGTGGATGCTGGCCGGCGTGGTGCTCGCCGCCATCGGCACGCGGCTCGCGCTGGCGCAGGAAGCGCTGCGCCTGAAGTTCGACGCGGCCTGGCTCAAGCTGCCGCTGGTGGGCAAGCTCTCGCGCGGCTACAACGCGGCGCGCTTCGCGAGCACGCTCGCCATGCTGGCCACGGCCGGCGTGCCGATCCTGCGCGCGCTGCAGGCTGCTTCCGAGACGCTGGGCAACCGCGCGATGCGCGCCGACGCGCTCGACGCGCTGGTGCTGGTGCGCGAGGGTGCGCCGCTGGCTTCGGCGCTGGCGCAGAAGAAACGCTTTCCCGGGCTGGTGTCGATGTTCGCCCGGCTCGGCGAGCAGACCGGCACGCTGCCGCTGATGCTGCAGCGCGCCGCCAACCAGCTCGGCGCCGAAGTGCAGCGCCGCGCGATGCACCTCGCCACCATCCTCGAGCCGCTCCTGATCGTGGCGATGGGCGGCGTGGTGATGCTGATCGTGCTGGCCGTGATGCTGCCTATCATCCAGCTGAACCAGTTCGTCAAGTGACGACGGTCGGCCCGCAGAGCAGGACGCACGCAACATGCCCGTAACCCTCGAAGACAAGCTCGTGGTCGCGATCTCCTCGCGCGCCCTGTTCAACCTCGAAGAAGAAAACAAGGTCTTCGAGGCCGGCGACAACGAGGGCTACATGAAGCTGCAGCTCGACCGCATCGACGTGCCGGCCGCGCCCGGCATCGCCTATTCGCTGATCCGCAAGCTGCTGCGCTTCAACGACGACGGCGTGCAGCGCGTGGAGGTGGTGATCCTCTCGCGCAACGACCCGGTCTCGGGCATGCGCATCTTCAAGTCGAGCGCGGCTGCCGACATCCGGCTTCAGCGCGGCGTTTTCACCCAGGGCCGCCCGCCCTTCGGCTACCTGCGTCCGCTGCGCGCGCACCTGTTCCTGTCGGTCAACGCGCAGGACGTGCGCGAGGCGCTCAACGCCGGCTTTCCGGCGGCTCGCGTGCTGGTCGAATCGGTGAAGGCCAGCGACGCATGGCCGAACGAAGTGCGCATCGCCTTCGACGGCGACGCGGTGCTGTTCTCCGACGAGGCCGAGCGCGTGTACCAGAAAGATGGCCTCGACGCCTTCCAGGCGCACGAACTCAGCAAGGCCGACCTGCCCCTGCCCGAAGGCCCGTTCAAGCCGCTGCTGATGGCGCTGCACCGCCTGCAGATGGCCGGCAACGCGCAGATGCGCATCCGCACCGCGCTGGTGACCGCACGCAGCGCGCCGGCGCACGAGCGCGCCATCCGCACGCTGATGAAGTGGAACATCCGCGTCGACGAGGCCATGTTCCTCGGCGGCCTGCCCAAGGGCGAGTTCCTGCGCGAGTTCGAGCCCGACTTCTTCTTCGACGACCAGACGGGGCATGTGGATGCGGCCTCGCGGCACGTGCCTGCGGGGCATGTGAGCAGCGGGATCAGCAACGAGTCCTGAGGCGGCGCACGAGCGCGTGCAACGCGCGCTTACATCCCTGACATCGCGGAATTCATCCCGACGTCATTGAGCCTTTCTAGCCTCTGCGGCACAACACCGAGAGAGGATCTCCCCATGCGACTCGTCATCTCGCGCGCGCGTCACGCCTGCGCGCTGCTCTTCGTTGCCTGCGCACTTTCCGCCTGCGGCGGAAGCGGTGGCGGCGGCGGTTTTGCCGGCCTGCCCGGCACGGTCACACCACCCACCACGACGCCGCCACCGGACACCGGCGTCAAGCCCGAGAAGCGCTGCGCACCCTGAGCGCCCGAAGAAACACGACAAGAAGCCTTCCCCATGAATTCACGCCGCAAGTTCCTCACCGGCACCGCCACCACCGGCGCCGCAGCCCTCGCACTCAGTGCGTTTCCGCCGAGCATCCGCCGTGCGCTCGCCATTCCGGCCAACAACAAGACCGGCACGATCAAGGACGTCGAGCACATCGTCATCCTGATGCAGGAGAACCGCTCCTTCGACCACTACTTCGGCATGCTGCCGGGCGTTCGCGGCTTCGGCGACCGCTTCACCGTTCCGCTGCCAGGCGGGCGCAACGTCTGGCAGCAGGGCGATGCCGACGGCAAGATCGTGCTGCCCTACCACCTCGACCAGACCAAGGGCAACGCGCAGCGCGTGAGCGGCACGCCGCACTCCTGGGGCGACAGCCAGGACGCATGGGACAACGGCCGCATCTCCCAGTGGGCGCGCCACAAGACGAGCGCGGCCATGGGCTACTTCAAGGAAGCCGAGGTGCCGTTCCAGTTCTCGCTGGCCAACGCCTTCACGCTGTGCGACAGCTACCACTGCGCGATGCACACCGGCACCGACGCCAATCGCTCCTTCCACCTGACCGGCACCAACGGGCCGACCGCCCAGGGCGTGGCCTACGTCACCAACGAGTGGGACTGGCTCGACGGGCGTGCATCGGCGGTGAACACCGGCTACACGTGGAAGACCTACGCCGAACGGCTCGAAGATGCCGGCGTGAGCTGGATCTGCTACCAGAACATGCCCGACGAATGGGGCGACAACATGCTCGGCGCATTCCGCCAGTTCAGGCGCGCCAACCGGGCCTCGCCCTTCCCCGTCTCCAGCGGCGGCGAGCCCAACGTGCCCTATTCCGACAGCGGCCAGGCAGCACCCTATCACGCCTACGACGCCGCCAGCGACAACCCGGGCAACCCGCTCTACAAGGGCATCGCCAACACCCTGCCGGGCAGCAAGCCGGAGGAATACCTCGACGCCTTCAGGCGCGACATCAAGGCCGGCCGCCTGCCGCAGGTGAGCTGGATCAACGCGCCCTCCGTCTATTGCGAACACCCCGGCCCCTCCAGCCCGGTGCAGGGCGCCTGGTTCCTGCAGGAAATCCTGGACGCGCTCACGGCCGTGCCCGAGGTCTGGAGCAAGACCGTGCTGCTGGTCAACTTCGACGAGAACGACGGCTACTTCGACCACGTGCCCTCGCCTTCCGCGCCTTCGGTCAACCCCGACAAGTCGAAGGCCGGCAAGACCACGCTCGCCGATGCCGACATGGCGCACGAGTACTTCACGCAACCGCCGCCGGAAGGCAGCACCTCGCAGCCCGCGCCCGACGGTCGCGTGTTCGGCCCCGGTCCGCGCGTGCCGCTGTACGTGCTTTCGCCGTGGAGCCGCGGTGGCTGGGTCAACTCGCAGGTGTTCGACCACACCTCGGTGCTGCGCTTCATCGAGGCACGATTCGGCGTGAAGGAGCCGAACATCTCGCCATTCCGCCGCGCGGTGTGCGGCGACCTCACGAGCGCCTTCAACTTCGCCACGCCCAACAGCGAGACTCTGCCCACGCTCACCGGCCGCAGGAACAGGACCGAGGCCGACAAGCTGCGCCTCGACCAGGAGGCGCTGACGCAGGTGCCGCTGCCGCCCGATCCGCAGTTGCCGCGCCAGCCCACCGGCACGCGGCCCTCGCGCGCGCTGCCCTACGAGCTGCACACCAGCGCCCTCGCCGATGCGGTCGGAGGAAAGCTCAAGCTGCTCTTCCTCAACACCGGCAAGGCCGCCGCCGTGTTCCACGTCTACGACAGGCTGCATCTCGACCGCCTGCCGCGCCGCTACATGCTCGAGGCCGGCAAGGCACTCGACGACAGTTGGGCCGCGATGGCCGACGACGCCGGTGCCTACGACCTGTGGGTGCTCGGCCCCAACGGCTTCCACCGCCATTTCAAGGGCAACCTCAACACCCTGCGCGCGGGCGGTGCGGCGCAACCCGAGGTGCGCGTGTGCTACGACATCACCAACGGCAACGTCTACCTGAACATGCGCAACGACGGCAAGGCCGCGTGCAGGTTCACCGTCACCGCCAAGGCCTACCGCAACGACGGGCCCTGGACCGCAACCGTGAACGGCGGCACCAACGCAGACCAGCCCTGGGATCTCGCAGCCAGCGGCCAGTGGTACGACTTCGCGGTCACCTACGACGCCGACCCCGCCTACTACCGCCGCTTCGCAGGCCGCGTCGAAACCGGCAAGCACACGGTGAGCGACCCGGCCATGGGCTTGCCCGACCTCTGAACCCGCATGCATGATTCGCCCCGCGCCCCCAGCGGCGCGGGGGAAACATGCACGCCAAGGTCATTCGCTATTTCGTCGAGGTGGTTCGCGCGGGCTCGATCCGCAAGGCGGCCGAGCAGCTGCATGTGGTGCCCACGGCGGTCAACCGGCAGATCCTGAATCTCGAGGAGGAGTTGGGCGCCCCGCTCTTCGAGCGCATCCACAACACGCTGAAGCTCACGCCCGTGGGCGAGATCGTGCTGGCCCACGCGCGCGGCACGCTGCACGAGTTCGACCTGGTGCGCCAGCGCATCGAGGCCGTGCGAGGGCTGCGCCAGGGCGAGGTCACGCTCGCCACCACGGCGGGCCTGGCCGACTCCTTCCTTCCGGCCGTGGTGCAGCGCTTTCGCGAGGCGCATCCCGGTATCCAGCTGAAGCTGCTAGGCCTGCCGATCGCGGCGGTGCTGCGCAGCGTGAGCGAGGGCGACGCCGACCTGGCGCTGGCCTACGACGTGCCCGGCACCGCCGGCTTTCGCACGCTGTTCGCCAGCGAGTGGCCGATCGGCGCGGTGGTGCCGCCCGGCCACCCGCTGACTGCCCATGCGACGACGGTTCTGGCCGAGTGCGTCGGCTATCCGCTGATCCTGCCGGCGCCTTTGCTGTCGATCCGGCCCATCCTCGATGCGGCCTTCGGGCTCTCGGGGGTCAGCGCCTCGCCGGTCGTCGAAACCACTTCCACCGCGCTCATGCGCCGGCTGGTGCGCCAGGGCGGCGGCATCACGCTGCTCAACCGGCTCGACGTCGACGAGGAGCGGCAGGAGGGCTCGCTGGTCTTCGTTCCGTTGCGCGACGCCGCGCTGCGCGCCCAGACGCTCACACTCGAGACCCGTGCCTCGCAGCCTCCGAGCCCCGCGGCTGAGCTGTTTGCCAACCACCTGGTGGCCAGCCTCGACGAGTTGCTGGCGTCCTGATCGCGCCGCCCAAGTCCGTCCACTTTTTGTGCACAGGGCGGGTCATTTATTGACTTTGCGCGTGCGAATGCATCGCTCCTAGACTGCCGCGCCGGTTCATCGGCAGGAAAGAAAGGTCCACATGCTTTCGAACGATAAAAAGACCCCCGCAGGAGACGGCGAAGGGGTCGACCAGAAGCTTCCCCTCGGCCGCTGCGGCGCGCTGAGCCTGCAGCACGTGCTCGTGATGTACGCGGGCACGGTGGCGGTGCCGCTCATCGTGGGCGGCGCGCTCGGCCTCTCTAAAGCCGACATCGCCTTCCTCATCAATGCCGACCTCTTGGCCGCGGGCATCGCCACGCTGGTGCAGGCCATCGGCTTCTGGCGCTTCGGCATCCGCATGCCGGTGATGATGGGCGTGACCTTCGCGGCGGTCGGCCCGATGATCGCCATCGGCATCGATCCTTCGCTGGGCCTGCCAGCGATCTACGGCGCCACCATCGTGGCGGGGGTGTTCGGCATGCTGGTCGCGCCGCTGATGGGGCGCGTGCTGGGCGTGTTTCCTCCGCTGGTGACGGGCACGGTCATCACGCTGATCGGCGTGTCGCTCATGGGCGTGGCCATCAACTGGGCTGCGGGCGGGCAGCCCACCGCGACCCGCATGGTCGACGGCGTGGCGCATGCGGTGGCGAACCCCGCCTACGGCGAGCCGGTGAACCTGGCGATCGCGGCGGCGGTGCTGCTGGTGATCATCGCGATCACGCGCTTCGGCAAGGGCCTGGTTGCCAACATCGCGGTACTGCTGGGCATCGTCTTCGGCGTCGGCCTGTCGCTGGCGCTCGGGCGCATGCACTTCGACGGGCTGGCCGAGGCAAGCTGGGTCGCGGTGACCACGCCCTTTCACTTCGGCATGCCGCGCTTCGAGCTCACGGCCATCGCCTCGATGTGCATCGTGATGCTGATCACGCTGGTCGAATCCACCGGCATGTTCCTCGCGCTCGGCGAGATCACCGGCCGCAAGGTGGGCACCGATGCGCTGACGCGCGGCCTGCGCGCCGACGGCCTGGGCACGGTGATCGGCGGCGTGTTCAACACATTCCCGTACACCTCGTTCTCGCAGAACGTGGGGCTCGTGACAGTCACCGGCGTGCGCTCGCGCTACGTGGCGGCCGGCGGCGGCGTGCTGCTCATCGCGCTCGCGCTCTTCCCGAAGATCGCGCACATCGTGGCCTCGGTGCCGCAGTTCGTGCTCGGCGGCGCGGGCATCGTGATGTTCGGCATGGTGGCGGCCACGGGCGTGCGCATCCTCGGCGAGATCGACCATTCGCAGAACCGCCATGCGCTGTACGTGATCGCGATCTCCATCGGCCTGGGGCTGATCCCCACGCTGTCGCCGAACTTCTTCCAGCACTTTCCGGCCTGGACGCATCCGCTGACGCACAGCGGCATCGTGCTCGGCACCTGCGCCGCGGTGCTGCTCAATCTTTTCTACAACGGCGTGCTGTCGAGGGAGCGATCCTTCACACTGGCGGCGCGCACCTCGCATGGGACCGAATGACATCATGAACACATCCACCACCGCCACGCCCTCCCCGCTGCGTATCGTCCGGCACGCCGACGTGCTGGTCACCATGGACGCCGCGCGGCGCGAGATCCGCGACGGTGCGGTGGTGATGCAAGGGCCCGCAATCGCCTGGGTCGGAGAGACAGCGCAGCTGCCGGCGGTGTACCTCGACGCCCTGCGCGAGGGCCGCGCCGAAGCCATCGACATGCACGGCCACGTCGTGATGCCCGGACTGGTCAACACGCACCACCACATGTACCAGAGCCTCACGCGCGCGGTGCCCGAAGCGCAGGACGCCGAGCTCTTCGGCTGGCTCACCAACCTGTACCTGCTGTGGGCGCGCCTCACGCCCGAGATGATCCGCGTGTCCACGCAGACCGCGATGGCAGAGCTGATGCTCTCGGGCTGCACCACCACCAGCGACCATCTCTACCTGTTTCCCAACGGCTCGCGGCTCGACGACTCCATCGAGGCAGCCGACGCAATGGGAATGCGCTTCCACGCGGCGCGCGGCAGCATGAGCGTGGGCCGCAGCGCCGGCGGCCTGCCGCCCGACGAGGTGGTGGAGACCGAGGAAGCGATCCTGCGCGACAGCGAGCGGCTCATCGACCGCTGGCACGACGCCTCGCGCCATTCGATGCGCCGCATCGTGCTCGCGCCCTGCTCGCCCTTCTCGGTGTCGCGCGACCTGATGCGCCTGTCGGCCGAACTCGCGCGCGAGCGCGGCGTGTCGCTGCACACGCACCTGGCCGAGAACGACAACGACGTGGCCTATTCGCGCGAGAAGTTCGGCATGACGCCGGCCGAGTACGCCGAAGACCTTGGCTGGGTCGGCCGCGACGTTTGGCACGCGCACTGCGTGAAGCTCGACGAGGCTGGCATCGCGCTCTTCGGCCGCACCGGCACCGGCGTTGCGCACTGCCCCTGCTCCAACATGCGGCTGGCCTCGGGCATCGCGCCCATCGGTGCGATGCGCCGCGCGGGCGTGCCCGTGGGGCTGGGCGTGGACGGCAGCGCGTCGAACGACGGCGCGCACATGCTGGGCGAGGCTCGGCAGGCCATGCTGCTGCAGCGCGTGGGCTACGGCCCGGCCGCGATGACTGCGCGCGAGGCACTCGAAATCGCCACGCTTGGGGGCGCGAAAGTATTGGGCCGCGACGACATCGGCTCAATCGCGCCCGGCATGTCGGCAGACATCGTGGCCTTCGACATGCGCGGCGTCGCGCACGCGGGCGCGGGGCACGACCCGGTGGCTGCGCTGGTGTTCTGCACGCCGGCCTCGGTGTCGCTGAGCGTGATCGGCGGCACGGTCCGCATCCGCAATGGCGAATTCACCGGGCTCGAGCTGTCACCGCTGCTGGCAAGGCACCGCGACCTGGCGCACACGCTGTACGAAGCCGCGCGTCATCCGCATACTGCCGCCTGACTGCATCCTGACCCGCTTCCGGCGCGGTTGCTGTGCACCTTCGAGGTAGGCAGCAACCCTGATTGCCAACGCCGGAGCCCCTCCGCAGAATCCGGCCACAAATAGAACGAGCGTTCGATTTTGTGGCCAACCACCCCGTCGGCCTTCCCAAGATTCATAACGACAGGGAACTCCCCGATGAAGCGCAGAGACATCCTCAAATGGTCCGCCTCGGCGGGCGGCCTGGGCCTGCTGGCCGGCAAGACTTCCACCGCCTCGGCCGCGCTGCCGGTGCCCAAGCCCACGCTGCCGCAGAAGATCGACCCGATCAGCGCCACGCTGCGGCGGCTCGAGCTGGTGGGGCGGCAGGCGACCTATCTCTGGACCGAGTCGCACATCAACCTGGCCGGCGTGCCGATGGGCGCTGTGGTGCCCGCGACCGAGCTGCCTGCGCTGGAGCACCAGCTCAAGACGATCGCGAAGGCGCTGGAAGCCGTCACCAATTTCGCGGCTTCGTTCGCCACCAGCGCGCTGGCCTCGGGCAGCCTGCAGTCGCTCGATAACCTGCGCACGCGACTGGCCGGCCTGCAGGCCAGCTTCGACCAGCTGCTGGCCGCCAACGGCGGGCTGGCGACGCTGCCGGCCGCGGTGCTGGCGCTGCTGGGCACGCTCACCGGCACGGCGGGCGACATCGCCACGCAGCTCAAGCAGATCCACCACGACCTGCTGTCGCAGGGCCCGTTGGGCGCACTGAACGGTCCGAAGACGGTGGCTCAATACGACGCCCTCTTCGTCACCATCGAGAAGCCCGCCATCGCGCAACTGCTGCACGACAACGACCTGTTCGCCGCCATGCGCGTGTCGGGGCCCAACCCGATGCTGATACAGCGCGCTACCACGCTGCCGGCGAAGTTCCCGCTGGGCGACGCGCAATACCGGCAGGTGATGGGCGCGGGCGACAGCCTCGCCGACGCTGCCGCCTCGGGCCGGCTCTACATCCTCGACTACGAAGGCCTGGGCGACATGGCGCCCGCCGGCCCGCAGATCAAGCCGCTCACGGGCACGGGCTACATCCACGCGCCCATCGCGCTGTTCGCACGGCCGAAGACCGGCCGCTCGCTGGTGCCGGTCGCCATTCAATGCGGGCAGGACCCGGCCGCGAACGCGATCTTCCTGCGCGTGGACGACACCGCGAACGCCGAGGCTTACTGGGCCTGGCAGTCGGCCAAGACCGTGGTGCAGGTGGCCGACTTCAACTACCACGAGATGTTCGTGCACCTGGGCCGCACGCACCTGATGTCGGAAGCCTTCGCGATGGCCACGCAGCGCCAGCTCGCGACCGCGCACCCGCTGAGCCGGCTGCTGTCGCCGCACCTGGAAGGCGCGATGTTCATCAACGAGGCCGCGACGCTGATCATCATGGCGCCGCTGACCACGGGCGACGTGATCCTCGCCGCGCCCATCGAGACGCTGCAGCAGCAGTGTGGCCGCGACCGGCTGGCCTACGACTTCTACGACCGGATGATGCTGCCCAACGACCTGCGCACGCGCGGCGTGGACGATGCGACCGCGCTGCCCGACTACCCGTACCGCGACGACGCGCTGCTGGTGTGGAACGCGATCGCGCAGTGGGTGGGCGACTACGTAGCCACCTACTACCTGAGCGACGCCGACGTGACCGGCGACTACGAGCTCAAGGCCTGGGCCACCGAGCTGGCCACCAGCGGCAAGGTGCACGGCTTCCGCGCGATCACCACGCGCGCGCAGCTGATCGACGTGCTCACCGCCATCATCTTCAACGCCAGCGCGCAGCACGCGGCGGTGAACTTCCCGCAGTATTCGGTGATGACCTATGCGCCCTTCAGCGCGGGCACCGAAGGCACACCGGCGCCGACGAGCAGCACCGGGCAGAACGAGGCGAGCTGGTCGCAGATGCTGCCCTCGCGACTGGCGGCGCAGGAGCAGATCCTGCTGTTCCACATCCTCGGCGGCGTGTACTACCGGCCGCTGGGCGAATACAAGGACAACGTGTTCCCGCATCTGCCGGTGCTGCTGGACCCTGCCATCGCGGGGCAAGGCGGGCCGCTGGAGCGCTTTCGTAATGCGCTCGCGGGCATCGAGGCCACCATCGGCCAGCGCAACACCACGCGCGTGCGGCCCTACGAGCACCTGTTGCCGAGCCGGATTCCGTCCAGCACGAACATCTGACTCAGCGCCGCATGGTGTCGAGCTGCGTGACGGGCGGGCTGTCGTTGCCCCAGGAGCCGCGCACGTAGGTGAGCACTGCCGCTACCTCGGCTGCGTCCAGCGTCTGGCCGAACGGCGGCATGCCGTAGGGACGCGGATTGCCGGAGGTCGATGGCAGGAAGCCGCCGTGCGAGATCACCTGGATCAGGTTGGTGGGCCGCGCCATGTTCACGGCGCGATTGCCCGCCAACGGCGGATAGGCGCCAGCCGCGCCCTGCCCCTGGTCGCCATGGCAGTAGGCGCAGCGCTGGTCGTAGATCTTCGCGCCGCGCGCCATGGTGCCGGCATCGCGGCGGATCGGGGCCTTCGCTGCTGCGACGGCCGGGGCTTCGGCCTTCGGCGCGTCGGGCAGATCCTTGAGGTAGTTCGCCATCGCCGCAAGGTCGGCGTCGCTCAGGTACTGCGTGCTGCGGAACACCACGTCGGCCATCGGCCCCATGACCGATCCGCGCGGCGCGGTTCCGTTCTTGAGCAGCGCCACCACCTCGGTTGCAGGCCAATCGGCCAAGCCCGCCTCGTGCGGATCGGTGAGCGAAGGTGCATACCAGTTCTCGACCGCGATGAGGCCGCCCGATAGCCCCAGCTTCGTCTCCGTCGCCCCCAGCGAGTTGCGGCTGCCGTGGCAGGCGATGCAATGGCCCAGGCCGTTGACCAGGTAGGCGCCACGGTTCCATTCGGCGGGCTTGCCGGCATTGGCGACGAATGGCTCGGGCTTGAACGAGAGCGCGCGCCACACGGCCAGCGCGGCCTGCGTGTCGTACGGAAAGCGCAGCCGGTGCTCCCGGTTGGGCACCGCCGAGGGCGGCACGCTGCGCAGGTAGGCGTAGATCGCGTCGGAGTCCTCGCGCGTCACCTGCGTGAAGCTGGGATACGGGAACGCCGGATACAGCAGCCGCCCATCCTTGCTTCGGCCGTTGTGCATCGCGCGCCAGAAATGCGCGCTGCTCCAGCTACCGATGCCGGCCTTGTCGTCGGGCGTGAGATTGCTCGAATAGACGGTGCCGAAGGGCGTGTCGATCGGCATGCCACCCGCGTAGGGCTCGCCGCCGCGCGTGGTGTGGCAGCCCGCGCAGTTGCCGGCCAGCGCGAGGTAGCGCCCGCGCTCGACGAGTTGTGGCGTGGACTGGAAGGCCTCGGCCTGCGCGGGCAACGGGTCTTCGCCGCGCAGGTTCATCGCCACGATGCCGCCGGCGGCAGCGGCGCCGAGCACGACGAGCGCGAGCAGCGTCCAGGCGAGGTGTCGCAGTTTCATGATGGGCGCGGCTCCGTCACTTCGGCATGCCGCCGCAGGTCATGGGCAGCGGCGCGGGCAGCGAGGTCGCGGGTTTCGTGTCGACCGGCATCGGCTGCACGGCGAGCCAGCTCGCGACGGCGTTGATGTCGGCGGTGCTCATGCGCCGGCCGATGTCGGCCATGCAGTCGGGCGCCGGCGCGTGCCGCTCCTTCGTGAGCCAGGCACCGAGCTGCGACGACACGTACAGCCGCGGCAGCCCCAGCAGCCCCGGGATGGCCGGCTGTACGCCGGTCAACGCCGCGCCGTGGCACTGCACGCAGGCGGGGATGCCGCGCGCGGCGTCGCCTTCGCGCACCAGCTGGCGGCCGCGTTGGAGCTGCTCGGGCGTGGCGTCGCTGTTGGGGGAAATGGGCGGATACGGCAGCTGCAGCCCGGCGAAGTAATCGGCCATCTCGCGCAGATAGGCGTCCGACAGGTGCTGCACCATGTACGCCATGTCGCTGTTGAAGCGGCGGCCGTCGCGAAAGCTCACGAGCTGGTTGAACAGGTAGCCGGCCGGCTTGCCCGCCAACCGCGGAAAGTAGCCTGCGTTGGTGGTCGCGCCCTCGCGGCCGTGGCAGGCGATGCAGGCGGCCACGCGCTGCTCGATGGTGTCCGGCACGATGGCGGGCGTGGCCGCGTTCGCCATGCCCTGCACGACAAGCAGCAGCCCGAGCGCGAAGAGCCTGAGCGCGCGCTTCTTCATGTGCCGGCAACGTAGTGCGCCAGCGTGATCAGCCCCGCGATCAGCAGCAGCACCATCACGAGGGCCACGCCGATCAGCGGCAGGATGCCGACCTGCGCCGTCCGCCTCTCGGCGTCGGCCCGGCGGCCTCCCAGCCCGATGAAACTCCAGAGAACGGCGCGCAGCGCGCGCAAGAGATTCGACATGGGTCGAGTGTGGCCCAGGCCGGCTAGAAAAAACAGATGCAGATTCGCTCCAATTGACCGGTGCAGATAAAGTGCCTCCGAACGAACACCCCCAGCGATGAAGAGATACGAAGCCCTGGCCGCCGACATCGAGGCCTCGATCCGCAACGGCACGCTGAAGACCGGCGACCGCCTGCCCTCGGTGCGCCACACCGGCCAGAGCCGCGGAGTCAGCGCGTCGACCGTGTTCGAGGCCTACTACCTGCTCGAGGCGCGCGGCCTGGTGCGGGCGCGCGACCGCTCGGGCTACTACGTCACGGGCGGCGGCCTGCGCGACGCGCCGCCCGAATCCACACTCACCTCGCGCCCCGCCGGCGGGCCGAAGTCGCTCGACGTGAGCGACCAGGTGTTCGACATCCTCGAAGCCAGCATGTCACGCAAGGTCGTGCCCTTCGGCTCGGCCTTTCCGAGCCCGCTGCTCTTTCCGCTGGCGCGGCTCGGGCAATTCATGGCCGCAAGCGCCAGGTCGCTCGACCCGTGGAGCACGGTGGACGACCTCACGCCCGGCAGCGCGGCGCTGCGCCGGCAGATCGCGCTGCGCTACCTGGCCGACGGCATGCAGGTGGCAGCCGACGAGATCGTTGTCACCAACGGCGCACTGGAGGCGCTCAACCTCTGCCTCTCGGCGGTGACGCGACCGGGCGATACGGTGATCGTCGAATCGCCCACCTTCTACGCGGCGCTGCAGGCGCTGGAGCGCATGGGCCTGCGCGCCGTCGAGGTGCCGACGCATCCCGGCGAGGGCATCAACCTCGAAGCGCTGGAGCTGGCCATCGCGGCGCACAGGCCCACCGCATGCTGGTTGATGACCACCTTCCAGAACCCGCTCGGCAGCCTGATGCCCGACGCGAAGAAGAAGGCGCTGGTAGAGCTGCTCGCACGCCACGGCCTGCCGCTGATCGAGGACGACGTGTACGCCGAGCTCTACTTCGGCGAACGCCGTCCCGCGCCCGCGAAAGCCTTCGACACGCAGGGGCTGGTGCTGCACTGCTCCTCGTTCTCGAAATGCCTGGCGCCGGGCTATCGCATCGGCTGGACCTCGGCCGGCCGCTTCGCGCGCAAGGTCGCGCGGCAGAAGCTGTCGAGCACGCTCAGCACCTCTGCGCCGGCGCAGCTGGCGCTCGCGGGCTACCTGGAGAAAGGCGGGCTCGACAAGCACCTGCGTAAGCTACGCCAGACGCTGGCGGTGCAGCAGGCCAGCTTCGCGCAGGCCGTGGGGCACTACTTTCCGCCGGGCACACGCGCGACACGGCCGCTGGGCGGGTACTTCCTGTGGGTCGAGCTGCCGGCTCGGGCCAACGCGCTGGAGATCCACCGCAAGGCGCTGGAACTCGGCATCAGCGTCGCGCCGGGTCCGATCTTCTCGGCCACGCGCGCCTTCTCCAACTGCCTCAGGCTGAACTACGGCCACCCATGGGACGCGGTCAGCGAGCAGGCAATGCAAACACTCGGCCGCCTGATCGCCGAAGCGTCCTGAACAGCAGGAAGGACGCGATGCTCACGTTCACCAGGTTCCAGCCGATGCCGTTGATGAAGGCCGCGTGGTAGCTGCCCGTGAGGTCGAACACCTTGCCCGACATCCAGCCGCCCAGCGCCATGCCGAAGAGCGTGAACATCAGCACCGTGCCCACGCGTCCGCCCGCTTCCTTCGGCGGGAAGTGCTCGCGCACGATGATCGCGTACGACGGCACGATGCCGCCCTGAAACAGCCCGAACAGCGCCGAGATCACGTAGAGCGGCACCAGCCCGTCGAAAGGCAGGAACAGCAGCAGCGCCACGCACTGCAGCACGCCGCCCAGCAACAGCGTGCGCAGCCCGCCGATGCGGTCGCAGATGGCGCCCGACACCAGCCGGCTCACGATGCCGAAGCCCAGCATCAGCGACAGCATGATCGCGCCCTGCGCCGGTCCGTAGCCCAGGTCGCCGCAGTAGGCCACGATGTGCACCTGCGGCATCGCCATGGCAACGCAGCAGGCCACGCCGGCCACGCACAGCAGGCCCTGCGCCGTGCCCATGCTCAGGCCGAAGGGGCGCGTCATGTCGCGCGCAGCCACGGTGCCCGCTGCCGCGTTGGCCGGTGCCGCCACGACCAGCGCAGGTGGCCGTGCGCGAAAGAACATGGCCAGCAGCGCCATCGTCACGCCGCAGAAGATGCCCATGCCGATGTAGGTCTGGCGCCAGCCCACCGTTTCGACGAAGTGCTGCGCGATCGGCGGCCATACAGCGCCCGCCAGGTAGTTGCCGCTCGCGCACACTGCGACCGCAATGCCGCGCCGCTTGACGAACCAAAGCGAGGTGTCGGCCACCAGCGGCGCGAAAGCCACCGAGCTGCCGAGCAGGCCGACCAGCAGGGCCTGCACGATGGTGAAGCTGACAATGCCGCTGGAGAAGCCCGTGGCGACATAGCCCGCACCCAGAAAGATCGCCCCCATCAGCAGCGGCTTCATTACGCCGATGCGGTCCGCCAGCTTGCCCATCAGCACGCCGCCGAAGCCGAACCCGAGCATCAGCAACGTGTAGGGCAGCGAGGCATCGGCGCGCGCCACGCCGAACTCTGCCTGCACCGCCGGCAGCATCACCGACACCACGTACATGCCGCTGCTACCGACCGTCATGATCAGCAGCGTGAGGCCCAGGCGGACCATGGCGTAGCGTGAATCGGGCTGGTGCTGGTGGGTGGTTGTCTCGTTTGTCGTCATTGTTTTCTCCGCGGCGAGGATACCCCCTGGCGCGGAAACGCGAGACAAGCGAGGAGCCCGGTGGTGCCGGACCACCGTCAGGAGCGGCTTGCGCTCAACGATGCGCGACCAACGCAGGCGCGGCGACGATGCTCGTCGAAGCCTTGGGCACCGGCACGCCGGGCTTCGTCGGCTTTTCGTCGCACGCGGCCGTCAGCAGGCCGAGGCAGAAGAGAAGGACAAAGGCTGTGCTTCGCATGCGGGCCATGCTAGGCCCGCGAGGCGGCGCGTCAAGTCGGACGCTGCCGCTTTCTCTTCGTCGCTCAGACGGCAGTGGCGGCGGGCCGTTCGCCGGCTTGCAGGCGGCGCTCGATGTCTTCCAGCACCTGCGGCAGGTCGGCGACGCTGTCGATCACGTAGTGCGCGCCGGCTGCTTCGAGGTCGGCGGTGGCGCGCGCGCGGCGCTCCTGCTGCTGCGCTTCGTCGAACGCCTGCCACTCGGCCAGCGTGAGTCCGTTGGCGTTGCCGCTGACCGCGAGGCCCACGGCCCAGGTGCCGGCGTTGAGACCTTCCTGCAGGCCGACGCCGGTGTCGTCGACCTTCACCACGGTGTGCGGCGGCCACACGCCGAGGTCGGCGAAGCAGCGGTACATCATGAGCGGCGACGGGCGGCCTTCGGCCAGGTCGCCGGCGCACACGAGGTTGTCGGGCGAGTAGCCGCCGGCCGCGGCGATGGGCACGACCACTTCCATGATCGGGCGGTTGTAGCCGGTGGTGGAGCCGATCTTCAGGCCGCGCTCGCGCGCCGCTTTCACCGCCTCGAGCGCGCCGGGAATGAAGTCGGCATGGTCGCGCACGCTGGCCGCGTTCATCGGCGTGAACACCTCGTAGAGCCTGTCGACGTCGGCGTCGTTGAAGGCGTGGCCGTGCTTGGCTTCCCATTGCGCGGCGATGCGCGGCAGCGTGCCCAGCGCCTTGATGTGATCCCACTTGGCCATGCCCATCGGGCCGCGCGCCTCGGCGATGGTGATGTCGACGCCGAACTGCTCGAACAGCTTCACGAAGGCGCCCATGGGCGCGCAGGAGCCGAAGTCGAGGATGGTGCCGGCCCAGTCGAAGACGACGGCCTTGAGTTGCGAGTGGTTGTGGGCGTTCATGGCGGCGGAGTGTGAGTGGCTGGCTGAAAAGGTTGCGGCGGGCCGGAGGTCACCATGCATTGAAGACGTCGTGCGCGATGCCGAAGCCGGTGCTCGCGCCGCTGCCGCTGGTGACCAGCACCAGCCGCGTGGCGTCGTCGGGCGCGTCGATCACGCAGGGCGTGGTCTTCGACGAAGGGTACACGCCCGTCCAGCGCTCGACGATCTGCGCGGATTCGAGGTTCAGCGTGCTGCGCAGGTGACGCAGGATGAGCTGGTCGACCTCCTCCATCGCGAAGGGCTCGGGCGCGTCGGCGTAGTGATGCGAATCGCCGACCACCAGCGAGCCGTCGGCGCTCTGCACCACGATCAGGTGGATGCCGTGCGCGAGCGACGCGGCCTCTTCCTGCTCCAGGCGCGCGCGCAGCGCGGCGGCCTCGGGCAGCGTGCTGTAGCCCTCGTAGCGTGCGAGGCTCAGGTCCATCATCACCGAGCCCGGCAGGCGGAACCCTTCCTCGGGCTTCACGCGCAGCATCTGCAGGCGGCACAGCGTGAGGTCGTGCGTGACGATACGGTCGGAGAAAAGGCCGTGCAGGTCGGTGTTGGTGCAGACCACCACGCGCTCCGCGTGCAGCGTGCCGCGCGAGGTGCGCACGCGCGGCGTTTCCACCTCGTGCACGGTTTCGCCGAAGCGGAAGGTCACGCCGTGCGCCTCGGCCAGCCACTTCGTGAGCAGGCCGATGGCGGTGCGCGATTCGACGCGCAGCTCATGCGGGCTGAAGAGCACCGAGCGCGCATCTGCAAGGCTCAGCGCGGGCGCCCTGGCCTGCGCGTCAGCGGCATCGAGCAGCTCGCAACCCTTGCCCATCGGCGTGCGCATGAATGCTTCGAGCACGTCGTGCGCCTCCGGGCGATAAGCCGCGAGCCACAGGTTGCGGTGCACGACCTCGATGCCGGCCTGCGGTGCGACCTCGTTCCACACGCCGCGTGCATGCATGGCGCGGCGCCACATGTCGCCCGGCGCCTGGCCGGTGATGGTGATGAAGCCGAAGTTGCGGATCGACGCGCCGATGGCGGCCGCGTCGCGCTCGATCACGCAGACCTTGAGGCCGCGCTGCACGGCGGTGTAGGCATGGGCCAGGCCGACGATGCCGGCGCCGACCACGATGAGGTCGAAACTGTCGGGGTTGCTTGCTTGCGGGGTTGCGCTTGTCAACGATGTCTCCAGGTCTGGGTGCGCTCGAGTGCCCAATGCCCCGCCAGCGCGAACAGGCCCCGGCCGATGGCGGCCGTGAGCATGATCAGCGAGGCCATGGCGGCGGCGGGCGCCACGTCGCCGGCGTCGTCCATGTTGAGCACGGCGATGGCGGCGAGGGTGGTCTGCGGCGAGTAGAGGAACACGACGGCAGACACGGTCGTCATCGCGTTCACGAAGAAATAGCCGCCCACGTTGAGCACGGTGGGCAGCGCCACCGGCAGGTGCACGCGCCACAGCGTGTGCCAGAACGGCACGCCCATCGATTCCGACACCAGCTCGTACTCGCGGTCGAGCTGGCGCAGCGCGGTGAGCGAAGTGAGGTGCGCCACCGAGAAGAAGTGCGCCACCGTGCAGACCACGAGGATGGTCATGCTGCCGTAGATGGCGCGCAGCGGGTTCGAAGGCGAGATGAAGAAGAAGATGTAGCCCACGCCCAGCACCAGCCCCGGCACCGCCAGCGGCAGGTTGGCCAGCAGGTTGAGCAGCTCGCGCAGCAGCCCGAAGTGGCGCGGCTTCTCGACGAAGTAGGCCGATACGAAGGTGACGAGCGCGCCCGCCACCGCCGCGCACACGGCCATGCGCAGCGAATTGAAGTAGCTGCCCCAGCCGCCGCCGTCCATGTTGCTGAAGTCGTAGTTCTTGAACGACGGCACGAGGTTGTAGGGCCAGTAGGTGGCCAGCGACGCGAACACCGCCATGCCGATCATCACGAGGATGGCGAGGGCAGTGAGCACGCAGAACGCCAGCAACGCGCGGTCGCGTGTCTTCACGGGTTCGGGGTGATAAGGCGTGGCGCGCGCCGACAGCGCCGCTGCCTGCCTGCCGCGCACATGGCGCTCGACGAGGAAGGACAGCACGGCGGGAATCAGCAGCACGAGACCGACCACCGCGCCCATCTGGAAGTTCTGCTGCCCGACCACCTGCTTGTAGATGTCGGTGGCGAGCACGCCGGTCTGGCCACCCACCACCTTCGGCACGCCGAAGTCGGTGACGACCAGCACGAACACCACCATCGCGGCCACGATGAGGCCGTAACGTGAGGAAGGCAGCGTCACCGTGCGGAAGATGCGCCAGCGCGAGGCGCCCAGCGTCTGCGCGGCCTCGTAGAGCCGGCCGTCGGAGGTGGCCATGGCGGTGGTGAGGATCAGCAGCGCGTGCGGCAGCGTCCAGAACACCGAGCCGAGCACGATGCCCAGCGGGCCGTAGATCGACACGTCGCCCAGCAGCCCCTTGAACAGGCCCTGGTTGCCGAACAGGTAGACGAGGCTGATCGCGGGAAGCAGCGAAGGCGCGAGCAGCGGCATCAGCGCCACCGCGCGCAGCACGCCCTTGGCCGGCATGCAGGACAGCGTAAGCCCGTAGGCATAGACGTAGGCGATGGCGGTGCAGATCACCGCGCTGATCGCCGCGAGCCCCACGCTGTTGAATGCCGACTGCACCAGCGCGGGGTTCTCGAGGTAGCGCGCGAAGTTGGCAAGGCCGACGAAGGCGCCATCGCGATCGAAGAAGCTCTGGCCGACCAGTGCGCCGACGGGCAGCGCGACGATCACCACCAGCAGCAGCACGACCAGCAGCACGGCGGCGCCCGTCAGCCAGCGCTCGCGGTCGAAGGTGCTGCGGCGCATCGCCACCACCGGCGCGACGGCGATGGCGTCGGGAGAACTGCTCATGCTCAATGCGCCAGGACCGACAGCGCGTTCAAAGGCAGCTGGATGTGGACCATGCTGCTGGGCACCAGCGGCTCGTCGCCGCCGCTGCGGGCATCGGCGGGCAGCTCGGCTTCGATCTCGATGCCCAGCGGCTCGCAGGCCAGCCGGGCCGACGTGCGGTTGCCGAAGAACTCGGTGTCGAGCAGGCGCGCGGCGAAGCTGTTGGCGCCGAGCTCGGTGCCGAAGCGCTTCACCACCACGTGCTCGGGACGGATGCCCACCGTGGCCTGCGAGCCGATGCTGAGGTTGCCGGGCGCGCACAGCAGCTCGCTGTCGCGCACGCGCACCTTGCCGTCGGCCAGCACCGTGGCGGGCAGCATGTTCATTCGGCCCACGAAGCCGGCCACGAAGCGGGTGCGCGGCTGGCGATAGAGCTCGTCGGGCGTGCCGGCCTGCTCGATGCGACCGTTGTGCATGAGCACGACGCGGTCGGCCATCGAGAGGGCTTCTTCCTGGTCGTGCGTGACCATGATGGTGACGATGCCCAGGCGCTTCTGCAGCGCGCGGATCTCGCTGCGCAGCGTGGCGCGCACCTGCGCGTCGAGCGCGGAGAGCGGCTCGTCGAGCAGCAGCAGGCGCGGATTGGGCGCGAGCGCACGGGCCAGCGCGATGCGCTGCTGCTGGCCGCCCGAGAGCTGCACGGGGTACTTGTCGGCATGCGCGGCGAGCCCGACCAGGTCGAGCATCTCGCGCGAGCGCTTGGCCATCTCGCGGGCCAGCGCGCCCGTGGGATGCAGGCCGTAGGCGATGTTCTGCGCGGCCGTCAGGTTGGGAAAGAGCGCGTACGACTGGAACACCACGCCGAAGCCGCGCGCCGCGGGCGGCAGGCCCGCGATGTCCTGGCCGCCGAGCAGGATCTGGCCGCTGTCGGCACGCTCGATGCCGCAGACGATGCGCAGCAGCGTGGTCTTGCCGCAGCCCGAGGGGCCGAGCAGGCACACGAACTCGCCGGGCTCGATGTCGAGATCGATGCCGTCGAGCACGCGTGTGGCGCCAAAGGACTTGCCGATGCCGCGGAGGGAAAGAAAGCTGCTGCTCGTCATGGCCGGATACCGTCTTGCTTCGATGCCGGGATCAGAGCGGCTTCTTTTCCGACTTCGATTCGTAGCGCTTCGACCACTCCGTCAGGATGCGCTCGCGGTTGGCGGCGGCCCAGTTGAAGTCGTTCTTGGCAAGCAGCTTCTCGACATCGCCCGGCACGAACTCGAGCTTCTCCTGGATGCCAGGCAGCGCGAGCACGGCGAAGTTCTTGGCGTACAGCTCGTTGGCCTGCTTCGTCACGGCCCAGTCGGCCAGCGCCTTGGCGGCTTCCTGCTTCTTGCTGGTCTTGATGATGCCGGTGGCTTCCATGTCCCAGCCCAGGCCTTCCTTGGGCAGCACGATGTCGATGGGAGCGCCGTCGCGCTTGGTCTTGTTGGCGCGGTATTCGAAGGACATGCCGAGCGCAAACTCGCCGGCGCCGGCCTGGCGGCAGGGCTTGCTGCCCGACTGGCTGTAGATGCCGATGTTCTGGTGCAGCGCGTCCATGTACTTCCACGCCTTCTCTTCACCCATCATCTGGATCCAGCCCGACACCATCAGGTAGCCCGTGCCCGAGGCGGCGGGGTTGGGCATGGTGATCTGGCCCTTGTAGACCGGGTTGGTCAGGTCGGCCCAGCTGGTGGGCTTGGGCAGGTTCTTCTTCGTGGCTTCGGCGGTGTTGAAGCAGATGGCCGAGGACCACACGTCCATGCCGACCCACTTGGGCGGGTTGGCCGGATCGCGCATGTTGGCCTTGATGGCGTCCAGGCCCTTGGGCGCGTAGGGCTGGAGCATGCCTTCCTTGTCGAGCAGCATCAGCGAGGTGGCGGCCAGGCCCCACACCACGTCGGCCTGCGGGTTGGCCTTTTCGGCGAGCAGCTTGGCGGTGACGATGCCGGTGGAGTCGCGCACGAACTTCAGCTCGATGCTCGGGTTCTCCTTTTCGAAGGCAGCCTTGTAGGCCTGCACCTGGTCGGCTTCGAGCGCGGTGTAGACCAGCAGCTCGGTGCGGCCCTGGGCCGATGCGGCGAAGGCCAGCGAGAGCAGAGCGGCCGGCACGGCGGCCCAGCGGATGGAACGATGCAGCATGGACGGGGTTTCCTTGGGAGAAAGTGGAAAGAAGAAAGGACGCAGCGGGGGAGCAACCGGACGCGAATTCGAAAGTACGCAGATTCCGCCCGGCGACGAATGGGGGCGATGTTGGCAGCGGCATATGACAGAGATTTGTCAAAATGCCTCAAAAAAACTCAAATACCCAAAAATGCGCCGGAGAGTGACGATTCCCGGCAGTCCTGCCACGACAGCGTCATCCAGGTGTCACCGTGGCGCAGCAGACTCACGGACTTATTGCCTGTGCTTTCGCCCCGTCCGTTCGGTTTCACTTTCATGACACTCGACCTCGCCGAGATCGCCCGCCTGTTCGCCGAGCGCGGTGGAGTCGCATACGCGGGCGAACCGGTGTCGCAGCTCGAACATGCGCTGCAATGCGCCTGGCTCGCCGAACAGGCCGGCGCGAGCGACTCGCTGGTCACCGCGGCGCTGCTGCATGACCTGGGGCACCTGCTGATCGCCGAGCACCAGACGCTTTCGCACTCTCCTACAGAGCTGGGCATCGACGACCGGCACCAGTACATCGCCCTGCCCCTGCTGCGCGGCGTGTTCGACGTCGAGGTGCGCGAGCCGATCCGGCTGCACGTGGACGCCAAGCGCTACCTGTGCGCGACCCGGCCCGACTATTTCTCCAGGCTCTCGCCCGATTCGGTGCGCAGCCTCGCCCTGCAGGGCGGCGTGATGGACACCGAGGCGGCCCAGCGCTTCGCCTCCCACCAATGGTCCGGCGATGCGATCCGGCTGCGGCTGTGGGACGAGGAGGCGAAGATCGAGAAGCTGCAGACGCCGCCTCTGGCCCACTTCCTGACGACTGCAGCCAGGGTCATGCTGCGCTGACGAGTTCTTTTCGGGGCGTCCGGGCAGGTTCGCGGCCCGTTTCAGGCCGGTTTAAGAAACATTTGTCTACGATGGTCTCCTCAAGATGACCAGCGCCGCCCGGGCGCGTTCGAGGAAACCAGCATGTCCCCATCCATCACAGCTCGCGCGGGCTCGTTCATCCAGGTGCTGCGCCGCGTCTTCAGGCTTGCGGCGCCTTACTTCCAGTCCGAGGAGAAATGGCGCGCGCGGACCATGTTCGCCGCCATCGTCGCGCTCAACCTGGCGTACGTCTACGCGCTGGTGCTCTTCAACCAGTGGTACGGACGCTTCTACGACGGGCTGCAAAACAAGGACGTGACGGTGTTCTGGCGCGAGATCCGCGTGTTCGTCGTGCTGGCCTTCTTCAACATCGCGCTGCAGGTGCTCAAGTTCTATGTGACGCAGCTGCTCCAGTTGCGCTGGCGCGCCTGGATCACGCGCGACTATCTCGGCCGCTGGATGGCGGACCGCACCTTCTACGAGATGGAGCTGGCCCGCTATGCCGGCAAGGACGGCACGACGCCGGACAACCCGGACCAGCGCATCCAGGAAGACATGCAGTTGTTCACCAGCGCGACCATGACGCTGTCGATGGGCTTGCTGAACGCCGTGGTCACGCTCGTCAGCTTCGTCGGCATCCTCTGGGGACTCTCGGGAACGACGGAGCTCTCGCTGAACGGCACCACCTACCAGGTCGCGGGCGCGATGGTCTGGCTGGCGGTGGCCTACTGCGTGGTCGGCACGATCATCACCCACTACATCGGACGGCCGCTGATCGGGCTGAACTTCCGCCAGCAGCGCTTCGAGGCCGACTTCCGCCACCACCTCGTGCGCGTGCGCGAGTACAGCGAGGCGATCGCGCTCGACCGCGGCGAGAAGGTGGAGCATGGCCAGCTCGACCTGCGCTTCGGCTCCGTGCTGCGCAACTACCTGCAGCTCATCAAGCAGCAGAAGAATCTCGTGACCTTTACTGCGTTCTTCGGGCAGGCCGCTGTGATCTTCCCGTTCGTGGTCGCCGCGCCGCGCTTTTTCAGCGGCGCGATCCAGCTCGGCCAGCTGATGCAGATCTCGTCGGCCTTCGGCAAGGTGCAGGATTCGCTGAGCTGGTTCGTCGACAACTACGACAGCGTGGCCGTGTGGCGCGCCACGACCGACCGTCTCACCAGCTTCGACGATGCAATCCGCGCGCATGCCGCGCAGGAGAACGCCCTCGAGCGCAGCGATGCAGCCGGGCTTCATACCGACGGCCTCTCGCTGAACCTGCCGAACGGCACGCCGCTTCTGGCCAACGCGGCACTCACCGCGAAAGCCGGCGACAGCGTGCTCGTGCAAGGCCCCTCGGGCAGCGGCAAGTCGACCCTGTTCCGCGCCTTCGCGGGCATCTGGCCGTTCGCGCGCGGACGGGTGCAGGTGCCGGCCGATGCGATGTTCGTGCCGCAGCGGCCCTACATGCCGGACGGCCCGCTACGCGTTGCCCTGGCCTATCCGGAAGACGCCGCGAAATACGACGACGAACAGCTGCGCCGGGCGTTGAAGGACGCCCTGCTGCCCGAGTTCGCCAACCGGCTGGACGACAGCGATGCATGGAGCCAGAAGCTGTCGGGCGGCGAGCAGCAGCGGCTCGCCATCGCGCGCGTCCTGCTGAAGAAACCCCGCTGGGTCTTTGCCGACGAGATCAGCAGCGCACTGGATGCGCCGGCCGAGCGCACGCTGTACCAGCGGCTTTCGGAGATGGTGCGCGCGGGCGGCGGCGCGATGGTCTCGGTGGCCCATCGAGCGGCGGTGGGCGAGTTCCACAACCAGCGCTGGACGCTGGTGCCGGAAGCCGAGGGCGCCACGGCGCGCTACCGCGTGGAAGTCGTGGCGGCGCCGGCGGGCAGCGCAGCCGCGTAGCGCTCCCAGCCCTTCTTGCGCAGGTCGCAGGCAGGGCACTCGCCGCAGCCGTAGCCCCACGCATGGCGGTGCACGCGATCGCCGAGATAACAGGTGTGGGTTTCCTCCACGATCAGGTCGACCAGCGGCTCGCCGCCCAGGCGATGGGCCAGGCTCCAGGTCTCGGCCTTGTCGATCCACATCAGCGGCGTCTCGATGACGAGGCGGCGCTCCAGGCCGAGCGAGAGCGCGAGCTGCATCGCCTTCATGGTGTCGTCGCGGCAGTCGGGGTAGCCGGAGAAGTCGGTCTCGCAGACGCCGGTCACGATCACCTGCAGCCCGCGCCGGTAGGCCAGCGCGCCCGCGAGCGTGAGAAACAGCAGGTTGCGCCCGGGCACGAAGGTGTTGGGCAGGCCGTCGGCCTGCATCGCGAAGGCGACCTCCTCGGTGAGCGAGGAGCCGCCCAGCTGCGCCAGCGCGGCGAGCGTGAGCACGTGGTCCTCGCCCAGGCGGGGCGCCCAGTCGGGAAAGCGCTCGCGCATCTTCGCGAGGATGTTGCCGCGCACGTCGAGCTCCACACGGTGGCGCTGCCCGTAGTCGAAGCCCAAGGTTTCGACGCGCTGGTACTTCGAGAGCGCATCGGCGAGGCAGGTGGTCGAGTCCTGGCCGCCGGAAAACAGAACGAGGGCGGTGGTGTGCAGAGGCATATCCGTCAACGGCGGGGCCGCTGTAGTCCAAAGGCGCAATTTTCGCAGGCTGCGCGAGGCCGCGGATACGATCCCGCGCATGAGTGCCAAACACCTGGTTGCATGGGTCGTCACCCTGGCGGTGCTGCTGGCGCTCGACATGGTCTGGCTCGGCGTCGTGGCCAAGGACATGTACCAGCAGGGCATGGGCGGGCTGATGTCGCCGAACCCGCGGCTGGGCTTCGCGGCCGTGTTCTACCTGGCCTACCCCGTCGGCCTGCTGGTGTTCGCGATCGTGCCCGGCCTGCGAGCGGGAGGCACGATGCGGGCGGCGCTGATGGGCGGGCTGTTCGGCCTCTTCTGCTACGGCACCTACGACCTCACCAACCTGGCGGTGGTGCGCGACTGGCCGGTGGCGCTGTCGTTCATCGACATGGCCTGGGGCACGCTGGTGAGCGGCGCGGCGGCGGCGGCAGGTGCCACCGCATTGCACCGGTTCGCACGGCGCTGAAGGCGCGGCGGGATTCTTCTGCTAGAGGAAACGCTCGAGCAGCTTGCGCGAGGTACGGTCGAGCGTCTTCACGTCCGGAATGCGGAACTGCACGCCGTGCGCGCTCGCGATCAGCAGCGCGCCGCCCTCGAGCCGGCGGATGTCTTCCTCGGCCTTGAGCACGAAGCTGGTTTCGCCGCGATCGGTGCTGATGGTCCAGGTGCTCGGCACGCCGAAGCTGGACACGCCGTGCAGCTTCAGCAGCGTGGGCGCGAAGTCGCGCACCGCGAGGTCTTCCTCAAGCAGGGCCTTGGCCTGCGCCGGCAGCTGATCGACGCTGTCGATCCAGACCAGCTCGCGCCCTTCGCTGCCGACCATTGAAATGCCATGGCCGGGCGCGCTCAGCGGAAAGGCCCGCACGGGCACGACGCCGACATGGCGCTCGCCTTGTGCATCGGTCAGCACGAGGCGGCCGAAGGGATCGCGCTCCAGTTGAAAGTCGTTGTTGTTGTCGTTGGTCATGCGTCCCCCGCCGGATGGGCTGCGTGGGCGATGGCGACCGGCGCCTGCGCATTGGCGCGCTCGTCGGCCGCACCTTCGCTCGCGTCGTCGTCGCCCTGGCGCAATTGCGCCTGGTAGAGCCGCCAGTAGGCGCCCTGCTTCGCCATCAGGGCGTCGTGCGGCCCGACCTCGACCACCTCGCCGCGGTCCATGACCACGAGCCGGTCGGCCTTGCGCAGCGTCGACAGGCGGTGCGCGATGGCGATGGTGGTGCGGCCCTGCACGAGGTTGTCGAGCGCCTTCTGGATTTCCTTCTCGGTCTCGGTGTCCACGGCCGAGGTGGCCTCGTCGAGGATCAGGATGCGCGGGTCGATCAGCAGCGCGCGCGCGATGCTGATGCGCTGGCGCTCGCCGCCCGACAGGCCCTGCCCGCGCTCGCCCACCAGCGAGTCGTAGCCGTGCGGCAGGCGCAGGATGAAGTCGTGCGCATGCGCGGCGCGCGCGGCGGCGACGATTTCCTCGCGCGTGGCGTCGGGCTTGCCGTAGGCGATGTTCTGCGCGATGGTGCCGAAGAAAAGGAAAGGCTCCTGCAGCACCAGACCGACGTGGCGGCGGTAGTCAGCCACGGCGAAGCGGCGGATGTCGGTGCCGTCGACCTTGATGGCGCCGTCGGTCACGTCGTAGAAGCGGCAGATCAGGTTGACCAGCGTGCTCTTGCCCGAGCCGCTGTGGCCCACGAGGCCGATCATCTCGCCGGGCTCGATGGTCAGGTCGAGGTCGTGGATGACGGCGCGCGAGCCGTAGCGGAAGCCCAGCCCGCTCATGTCGATGCGACCCTGCACCCGCTCCACCTTCACCGGGTTGGCCGGTTCGGGCACGTTGCTCACGTGGTCGAGGATGTCGAAGATGCGCTTGGCGCCCGCCGCGGCCTTCTGCGTGACCGAGACGATGCGGCTCATGGAGTCGAGCCGGGTGTAGAAGCGGCCGATGTAGGCGATGAAGGCGGTGAGCACGCCCACCGTGATGCTGCCGCGCGCCACCTGCCAGATGCCGAAGGCCCAGACCACGAGCAGGCCGATTTCGGTGAGCAGCGACACGGTCGGGGTGAACAGCGACCAGGTGCGGTTGAGCTTGTCGTTGACCTGCAGGTTGTAGACGTTGGCCACGCGGAAGCGCTCGGCCTCGCGACGTTCCTGGGCGAAGGCCTTCACCACGCGGATGCCGGGGATGGTGTCGGCCAGCACGTTGGTCACTTCGGACCAGACGCGGTCGATCTTCTCGAAGCCGGTGCGCAGGCGGTCGCGCACGACGTGGATCATCCAGGCGATGAAGGGCAGCGGCACCAGCGTGACCACCGCCAGCAGCGGGTTGATGGAGATCAGGATGACCGCGGTCATCACGATCATCAGCACGTCGTTGGCGAAATCGAGGGCGTGCAGCGAGAGAAAGACGTTGATGCGGTCTGTTTCAGAGCCGATGCGCGCCATCAGGTCGCCGGTGCGCTTGCCGCCGAAATAGTCCAGCGGCAGGGTCAGCAGGTGCTCGTAGGTGGTGGTGCGCAGGTCGGCGCCGATGCGCTCGGACACCAGCGCCAGCAGGTAGGTGCGTGCCCAGCCCAGCCCCCAGCCGACCAGCGCCGCGATCAGCAGGCCGCCCAGGTACAGGCCGACGCGCATGGTGTCGATCTTCTGCCCGTTCTGGAACGGGATCAGGATGTCGTCCATCAGCGGGATGGTCAGGTACGGCGGCACCAGGGTGGCGGCCGTGGAGAACAGGGTCAGCAGAAACCCTGCGATCAACTGCTTGCGGTAGGGCTTGGCGAAGCGGCCGAGCCGCAGCAGGACCCATGTCGAGGGCGGGGTCTGGAGCTCGGTGTCGGCGGAATCCTCGCCGTCGGCCGTCTCGACGGCCTCGGGTGTCTCCTTGGAGACACCTGCCATGCGCTGGCCGAACAGCTTCAGCAACCGCAAGGCCGCAACCTGCCCGGCCAGGGTGTAGCGCCAGCGCGCGAGGCGGCCCGAGGGGCCCGTCAGATCGAGCGTTCCGACGCCCGAATGGTCGGAAAGGCGCAATTCCAAGGCCGCGTCGGTTAGCGGCCACTCACGCCAATCACCGCCAGGATCGAGCGAAATCAGCCTCCGGTCAGTCAAGGCGACTAGGCCGGAAGCGAAGCGAAGTTGGTCGTCGAGGTCAACCGTCAGTGTTACCAGAACGTTTTCCGCGACTGCGAGGCGGTTTTTGAGTACCGCTTCTGTTTCGCCCTCGCGGGTGCCGACTGGATCGTGATGTTGCATTGTGTTTCTTTGACTCTTGCCCGTCGCGGGCCTCATGGACCGCGTCATGGCGCCTCAAGTCGGGCGCCGATTCTGACTGATAGCCATGGGCGCACTTGAAGGCGCCGTGGTGCTCGGCCAAAGCACATCGAACGTTTGCATGACCCGTTTCGACGACATCCGACTGCTGCGCATCAATTATTTGCGCGGCCCCAACCTCTGGACCTACCGCCCGGTCCTCGAAGTCTGGCTCGACCTGGGCCAGCTCGAAGATTTCCCCTCCAACAAGATCGACGGCTTCACCGACCGCCTGACCGCCCTGCTGCCGGCGCTGATCGAGCACCACTGCGGCGTGGGCGAGCGCGGCGGCTTCATCCAGCGCCTGACCGAAGGCACCTGGTCGGGCCACGTGCTCGAGCACGTCGTCATCGAACTGCTGAACCTCGCGGGCATGCCGACCGGCTTCGGGCAAACCCGCAGCACCTCGGAGCACGGCGTCTACCGCATGGTGTTCCGCGCCCGTGACGAGCAGGTCGCCCGCGTGGCGCTGGCCGAGGGCCACCGCCTGCTGATGGCTGCCATCAACAACGACCCGTTCACCGCCGCCGACGTACAGAAGGCCGTCGACGCGGTCAAGGCCAAGGTCGAAGACTGCTACCTCGGCCCGAGCACCGCCGCCATCGTGGCAGCCGCCACCGACCGCGGCATTCCCCACATGCGGCTGAACAGCGGCAACCTGGTGCAGCTGGGCTACGGCGCCAACCAGCAGCGCATCTGGACCGCCGAGACCGACTACACCAGCGCCATCGGCGAATCGATCGCCAGCGACAAGGAGTTGACCAAGTCCCTGCTCGCGAGCTGCGGCGTGCCCGTGCCCGAAGGCCAGGTGGTCGCCGACGCCGAAGAGGCCTGGGAAGCCGCCGAGGACATCGGCCTGCCCGTGGTCGTGAAGCCGTCGGATGCCAACCACGGCCGCGGCGTCTCGCTCGAGCTGACGACCCGCGAGGAAGTCATGGCCGCCTTCGCGGTCGCCGAGCCCGAGGGCAGCGACGTGATGGTCGAGCGCTTCATCCGCGGCCACGAGCACCGCCTGCTGGTGGTGGGCGGCGAGGTGGTGGCGGCCGCGCGCGGCGAGATCATCACCGTGACCGGCGACGGCAAGGCCAGCGTGCGCGAGCTCATCGACAAGCAGCTCAACAGCGACCCGCGCCGCGGCGCCGAGGAAGAGTTCCCGCTCGACGTGATCGTGGTCGACACCGACGCCAAGCTGCAGCTCGAGCTCAAGCGCCAGGACCTGAACGCCGACGCCGTGCCCGCCGCCGGCCGCGTGGTCACGATCCAGCGCAACGGCAACATGGCCAACGACTGCACCGACCTGGTCCACCCCGAAGTCGCGCACGCCGCCGTGCTGGCCGCCCGCGTGGTGGGCCTGGACATCGCCGGCATCGACCTCGTGGCGCAGGACATTTCCAAGCCCCTCGGCCCGCAGGGCGGCGCGATCGTCGAAGTCAACGCCGGCCCCGGCCTGCTGATGCACCTGAAGCCGGCCGTCGGCTCGCCGCGCCCGGTGGGCCGCGCGATCTGCGACCACCTGTTCCCCAACGACGCGCCCGGGCGCATTCCCGTGGTCGGCGTGGCCGGCTCGCGCGACACCGCCGTGCTGGCACGCCTGGTGGCCTGGCTCATCAACCTGGGCGGCCGCCACACCGGCCTGGCCTGCCGCGACGGCCTGTTCCTCGAGCGCCGCCGCGTCGATGCGCGCGACAGCGCCAACTGGGAAGCCGGCCACCGCCTGCTCGTGAACCGCGCCGTGCAGGCCGTGGTGATCGAGAACGGCGCCGAGACCATCCTGCGCGACGGCCTCTCCTACGACCGCTGCGAAGTCGGCATCGTCACCGACCTCGAAGGCTCGGAAGCACTGGCTGATTACGACATCACCGAGAGCGACCAGATGGTCAAGGTGCTGCGCACGCAGGTCGACGTGGTGCTGCCCGAGGGCACGGCCGTGCTGAATGCCGCCGACCCGCGCGTGGCCGGCCTGGCGCCGCTGTGCGATGGCGCGGTCATCCTCTATTCGGCCGACGCGCAGGCTCCTGAACTCACTGCACATCAGACCGCCGGCGGCAAGGCCGTGCTCGTGCGGCAGGACCGCGTGGTGCTGGCCAACGGCAGCAGCGAATCGTTCCTGCCGGGCCTCGGCCGCCTGACCGTGTGGCGCGCCACCCATGCCGGCGTGAGCCTCGAGAGCCTGCTGGCCGCCGTGGCCGCGGCCTGGGCCATGGGCATTCCGCTGAACCTGATCGGCGCCGGCGTCGAAGCCTTCGAGGCCGACCTGCAGGCCGCGCTGGCCTCGCTGCAGCTCTCGCAGACCCAGCCTCTCCAACAACCCCAATTCGCCTGAGGCACCTTCGCCTCGCCAGATAGACAGCAGCAGCTCTCGCAGCCCCATGAAAGTCACCCGCACCCGAGCCCTTCGCGGGCCCAATCTCTGGAGCCGCCACACCGCCATCGAGGCGGTCGTGGCCTGCCAGGGCGACGAGAACGCCATCAGCAAGCTGGCCGGTTTCGAAGACCGCCTGCGCGCGCGCTTCCCCACCATCGGCGAACTGCACCCGATGGTGCTGGGCCAGCCGCTGGCGCTGGCGCACGTGCTGGAGAACGCCGCCGTCGCGCTGCAGGCCCAGGCCGGCTGTGCCGTCAACTTCGGCCACACCTCTCCCACGATGGAAGAAGGCGTCTATCAGGTCGTGTTCCAGTACAGCGAGGAGGCCGTGGGCCGCCGCGCCGCCGAACTGGCCGAGCAGCTGATCGCCGCCGCGCAGGCCGACACGCCCTTCGACGCCGAAGCCGCCATCGCCGAACTGCGCGACCTCGACGAATCCGAGCGCCTGGGCCCGAGCACCGGCTCCATCGTCGATGCAGCGGTTGCGCGCGGCATTCCGTACCGCCGCCTCACGCGCGGCAGCCTGGTTCAGTTCGGCTGGGGCTCCAAGCAGCGCCGCATCCAGGCCGCCGAGGTCGACAGCACCAGCGGCGTGGCCGAGTCGATCGCGCAAGATAAAGAACTGACCAAGCAGCTGCTCAACGCCGCCGGCGTGCCGGTGCCGCTGGGCCGCCCCGTGACGAGCGCCGAGGACGGCTGGGCCGCCGCCAACGAGATCGGCCTGCCGGTCGTGGTGAAGCCGCAGGACGGCAACCAGGGCAAGGGCGTCACGGTCAACATCAACTCGCGCGAAGAGCTGTTCGCGGCCTACGACTCGGCCGCCGTCTACGGCGAGGTGATGGTCGAGAAGTTCCTCCCCGGCTTCGACTTCCGCCTGCTGGTGGTGGGCGACCGCCTCGTGGCCGCCGCTCGCCGCGATCCGCCGCAGGTGATCGGCGACGGCAGCTCCACCGTGCGCCAGCTGGTCGACACGGTGAACCTCGACCCGCGCCGCGGCGAGGGCCACGCCACCTCGCTCACCAAGATCCGCCTGGACGACATCGCCATCGGCCGGCTCGAATCGCAGGGCCTCACGCCCGACAGCGTGCCCGCGCGCGGCCAGCGCGTGGTGCTGCGCAACAACGCGAACCTCTCCACCGGCGGTACCGCCACCGACGTGACCGACACCGTGCACCCCGAAGTCGCGGCGCGCGCCGTCGACGCGGCGCAGATGGTCGGCCTGCACATCTGCGGCGTCGACATGGTCTGCGAGAACGTGCTGCGCCCGCTCGAGGAGCAGCACGGCGGCGTGGTCGAAGTGAACGCCGCGCCCGGCCTGCGCATGCACATCTCGCCTTCCTTCGGCCGTGGCCGCGCGGTGGGCGAGGCGGTGATGGACACCCTCTTCGCCCACGGCGACGACGGCCGCGTCCCCGTGGTGGCCGTCACCGGCACCAACGGCAAGACCACCACCGCGCGCCTGATCAACCACCTGCTCGCGTCGAGCGGCCTGCGCACCGGCATGACCAACACCGACGGCGTGTACGTCGACGGCCGCCAGACCGACAGCGGCGACTGCAGCGGCCCCAAGAGCGCGCGCAACGTGCTGATGCACCCCGACGTCGACGCGGCCGTGTTCGAAGTGGCCCGCGGCGGCATCCTGCGCGAGGGCCTCGGCTTCGACCGCTGCCAGGTGGCGGTCGTCACCAACATCGGCAGCGGCGACCACCTGGGTCTGAACTACATCACCACCGTCGAAGACCTCGCGGTGCTCAAGCGCGTGATCGTGCGCAACGTGGCGCCCGATGGCTACGCGGTGCTCAACGCGGCCGACGTCAACGTCGCCGCCATGGCCGCCGGCTGCCCCGGCAACGTGATCTTCTTCACCGCCGACCGCATGCACCCGGTGATGGCCACGCACCGCGCTCAAGGCAAGCGCACCGTGTACGTCGACCAGGACACGCTGGTGGCCGCCGAAGGCTCGTGGCGCGAACGCATCGCGCTGCGCGACGTGCCCATCACGCGCGGCGGCAGCATCGGCTTCCAGGTCGACAACGTGATGGCCGCCGTGGCCGCGGCATGGGGCGTGGGCCTCGACTGGGACACCATCCGCAGCGGCCTCGCGAGCTTCATGAACGACGCGGCCGGCGTGCCCGGGCGCTTCAACGTCATGGACTACCGCGGCGCCACCGTGATCGCCGACTACGGCCACAACACCGACGCCATGCGCGCTCTGGTGTCGGCCGTGGACACCATGCCGGCGAAGAAGCGCTCGGTGGTGATCAGCGGCGCGGGCGACCGGCGCGACTCGGACATCCGCGACCAGACGGCCATCCTCGGCGAAGCCTTCGATGACGTGATCCTCTATCAGGACGCGGCCCAGCGCGGCCGTGCCGACGGTGAAGTCATGGCGCTGCTGCGCCAGGGCCTGCAGGGTGCGGCGCGCACGCGCTACGTCGACGAGATCCGCGGCGAGTTCGTGGCCATCGACGCCGCGCTGGCGCGCCTGCAGCCGGGCGACCTCTCGCTGATCCTCGTCGACCAGGTCGAGGAAGCGCTCGCTCACCTGGCCCAGCGCATCGCTGCCGGCTGAAGCCGGCCTTGCCGGACACGTCCCACAAGCAGGGGCGAGTCCGGCCCGGTCGGCGGCGTGCGGCTGTCCCACAGACCGCCGCCCACCGGCGACAGCACACTGAGGCTCCGGTCACGCACCCTCCCGGAGGGGCGTGCATTCACAGGAGCCCTCATGAGAACAAGCCTTCGTTCCATTCTTTCCGCCACGGCACTCTTCGCCGCCAGTGGCTTCATCGTCTTCGGCGCGCAGACGGCCAGCGCGCAGGCGCCGGGCAGCGATGCCCGCATGCAGAAGGAGCGCGCCACCTGCGACGGCGTGCAACAGGACCGCGCAGCCTGCCTGCGCGAAGCCGGCGCCGCACGCCAGGAAGCCGGGCGCGGCGGCCTCACCAGCCCCAGCCCCGCGCGGGAACAGGTCAACGCCCTCGCCCGCTGCGGCGAGTTGCCCGCCGCCGAGCAGCCCGACTGCGAAGCCCGCATCAAGGGCGGCTCGCGCACCACCACCGAAGGCAGCGTGATGGGCGGCGGCGTGATCCGCGAGACCGTGACGCCCCTGCCCCCGCAGACCGTGCCCGCACCCGCACGCTGAGCGATGAATGCGAACCCGGCCTGCGCCGGGCGCTCCAACCTTTCCCTGGTTTTCCAGCTCACCTCAAGGAGTCATCCATGAAAAGCAACACCCGTTCGATGCTCTTCACAATGCTCGCTGCCGGCGCACTGACAGCCACCACCGCCGCTTTCGCGGCTCCGCCGGCCCGCGGGGACGCCCCCGGCATCTATCAACAGGAGCTGGCCGTCTGCGGCCACAACCAGCAGGACCGCGCAGCCTGCATCCGCGAAGCAGGAGCGGCACGCCAGGCGGCCGCGCGCGGCGGCCTCACGAGCGCCCCCGACTACCGTGCCAACGCACTCGCGCGCTGCGGCCTGCAGCAGCCGGCCGATCGCCCCGCATGCGAGGCTCGCGTGCTCGGCAGCATGGGCAACACCACGACCAACGTGGACGGCAGCGTGATGGGTGGCGGGCTGATCCGCGAATCGGTCACCACCACCATGGTGCCGGTGGCGCCTGCGCCCATGGAACCGCAGCCGATGCCGATGCCCATGCCACGGCCGATGCCGGCTCCGATCCGCTGACCTGACAGGTTTTTTGCACCAGGGGCATTGCCATTTCCACGGAGATGGCGATGCCCCTATTGTCATATTTCTGTCATAAAAGGCTGCGACATGCTAGCTATAGTTCCCGCTCTCTGCCCACCGAGGAACCCTTTCTCATGAATGCCATCAAGGTCGCTCGCCGATTCATCGAAACGGACCCGGCCAACGAATCGGCCAAGATCCTGGCCCAGCTCGTGTTGGCTCTCGAGTCCGAACGCAGCTTCGAACTGATTACCCTCTACGACCTCGACTACAAGAGCTTCCAGCTCGCAATGGACATCCTGAAGGAGTGGCGGCTCGACCGCTACTACGCCAGCAAGTCCAAGCTGTTCGACCTGTCGCTGCAAGTCAGCGAACTCGAAAAGAACTCCACCGCCTCCTGAACCCCGGCGACTCCGGGCGCCCCGCCCGGTATTCCCTCTCCCCGCCGCCCTACTTCCCCCAGCGCAACACCATCGGATCGAGCCGCTTCGCGGTCTCGATCAGCCCGGCACGCGTGTCGGGGTGCATGGCCGGCAGTGGATGGCGCGGCGCCTCGCAGGCGATCACGCCGCCCTCCTTCATCAGCGACTTGCAGGCCAGCAGGCCTGCCTGGCGGTTCTCGTAGTTGATGAGCGGCAGCCACTGCTGGTACAGCGCGAAGGCCTTCTCGCGGTCGCCCGAGCGGTGCGCCTCGATGATCGGCCGGATGCCGTCCGGATAGCCCCCGCCCGTCATCGACCCGGTCGCGCCGGCGTCGAGGTCGGGCATCAGCGTGATGGCTTCCTCGCCGTCCCATGGTCCCTCGATGGCATCGCCGCCGAGACGGATCAGCTCGCGCAGCTTCGAGGCCGCACCCGCCGTCTCGATCTTGAAATACGCCACCTGCTCGATCTCCTTCGCCATGCGCGCGAGGAACGGCGCCGACAGCACCGTGCCGCTCGCCGGCGCGTCCTGGATCATGATGGGAATGCCCACCGCGTCCGACAGCCGCGCATAAAACTCGAAGATCTGCGGCTCCGGCACGCGGAACGTCGCGCCGTGGTACGGCGGCATCACCATCAGCATCGCGGCGCCCATGTCCTGCGCGCGGCGGCTGCGTTCGGCGCACACCTTGGTGCTGTAGTGCGTGGTGGTCACGATCACCGGCACGCGGCCCTTCACGTGTTCGAGGATGGTTCGAGTGAGCACCTCGCGCTCCTCGTCGGACAGCACGAACTGCTCGGAGAAGTTCGCCAATATGCACAGGCCGTCCGAGCCTGCATCGATCATGAAATCGACGCAACGCTTCTGGCTCTCGAGATCGAGCGCGCCCTGTTCGGTGAAGGTGGTGGGCACCACCGGGAAGATGCCGCGGTATCTGGGGGTCATGGTGTACGGGTGTTGATCAGTGCGAGTGACGGGGAACGGCGGCGCCTCTGCAGCCGACGAGAAAATCGAAGTCGCAGCCTTCGTCGGCCTGCAGCACATGGTTGACGTAGAGCTTCTGGTAGCCGCCGCCGCGCGTGCTCATCGGCTGCTTGTCGGACGCGGATAGCGAAGCCAGCCGAGAAGCAAGCTCCTCGTCGCTGATGTCCAGATGCAGGCGCCCTGCGTCGCAGTCGAGCTCGATCCAGTCGCCGTCGCGCACGGCCGCGAGCGGGCCGCCGTCCGCCGCTTCAGGTGCAACGTGCAGCACCACCGTGCCGTAGGCCGTGCCGCTCATGCGCGCGTCCGAGATGCGCACCATGTCCTTGATGCCCTGGCGCAGCAGCTTCGGCGGCAGACCCATGTTGCCGACCTCGGCCATGCCGGGGTAGCCCTTGGGGCCGCAGTTCTTCATCACGAGGATGGAGCTGGCATCGACGTCGAGGTTCTCGTCGACGATGCGGTCCTTGTAGTGCTCCAGGTTCTCGAACACCACCGCCTTGCCGCGATGCTTCAGCAGCTCGGGCGACGCGGCCGAGGGCTTGAGCACCGCGCCGCGCGGCGACAGGTTGCCGCGCAGGATGCGGATGCCGCCGTCGGCGATCAGCGGCTTGTCCAGCGGGCGGATGACCTCGTCGTCGAGGCTGGGCGCATCGCGCACGTTGTCCCAGAGCGAATGGCCGTTCACCGTCAGCGCGCCGGGGTGCGGCAGCAGCTTGGCCTCGCCGAGCCGGCGCAGCACCGCCGGCAGGCCGCCCGCGTAATAGAACTCCTCCATCAGGAAGCGCCCCGAGGGCATCAGGTCGACGATGGTCGGCGTGTGGCTGCCGATGCGCGTCCAGTCTTCCAGCTCCAGCTCGACGCCGATGCGCCCCGCGATCGCCTTCAGGTGGATCACGGCGTTGGTCGATCCGCCGATGGCCGCGTTCACGCGAATCGCGTTCTCGAAAGCCTCGCGCGTGAGGATCTTCGACAGCGTGAGCCCTTCCTTCGCCATTTCCACCGCTCGCATGCCCGACATCTGCGCGAGCACGTAGCGCCGCGCATCGACCGCCGGAATCGCCGCGTTGTGCGGCAGCGAGGTGCCCAGCGCCTCGGCCATGCAGGCCATGGTCGAGGCCGTGCCCATGGTGTTGCAGGTACCGGCCGAGCGCGACATGCCGCCTTCGGCCGAAAGGAACTGGTGAAGGTTGATCTCGCCCGCCTTCAGCGACTCGTGCAGCTGCCACACGGCCGTGCCCGAGCCGATGTTCTTGCCTTCGAGCTTGCCGTTGAGCATAGGCCCGCCCGTGACCACGATGGCCGGGATGTCGCAGCTCGCCGCGCCCATCAGCAGCGCAGGCGTGGTCTTGTCGCAGCCGGTGAGCAGCACCACCGCGTCGACCGGGTTGCCGCGAATCGCTTCTTCCACGTCCATGCTCGCGAGGTTGCGCGTGAGCATCGCCGTGGGCCGCAGGTTCGATTCGCCATTCGAGAACACCGGAAACTCCACCGGAAAGCCGCCCGCCTCCGAGATGCCGCGCTTCACGTGCTCGGCGATCTTGCGGAAGTGCGCGTTGCACGGCGTGAGCTCAGACCAGGTGTTGCAGATGCCGATGATCGGCCGGCCGTCGAATTCGTGATCGGGAATGCCCTGGTTCTTCATCCAGCTTCGGTACATGAAGCCGTTCTTGTCGGCAGACCCGAACCATTCGGTCGAGCGCAGTTTCTTCGGAGGGGTGTCCGGCATGCGGGTTGTCCTGAGGGAAAAGATTGAAAGTCAGCGCCGTGGTGCGCGCGAGGTGAAGAAACGCTGCAGCAGGCAGAACACGAAGAGCAGAGCGCCCACGACGATGCGCGTCCACCACGAGCTCAGCGTGCCGTCGAAGGAAATGAGCGTCTGGATGATCCCGAGCATCAGCACGCCGAAGAGCGTGCCCGCCACGTAGCCCACGCCGCCGGTGAGCAGCGTGCCGCCGATCACCACCGCCGCGATGGCGTCGAGCTCCAGCCCCATCGCGTGCAGGCCGTAGCCCGAGAGCATGTAGAAGGTGAAGATCACGCCCGCCAGCGCCGAGCAGAAGCCCGAGAGCGTGTACACGCCGATGAGCGTGCGGCGCACCGGCAGGCCCATCAGGATCGCCGACTGCTCGCTGCCGCCGATGGCGTACACCGCGCGGCCGAACGAAGTGCAGTGCGCGATGAAGATCGCCGCCAGCAGCACCACGATGGCGATCACCGCGCTGATCGACACCGAGGCCTCGCCCCACACCGGGATGCGGATCTGCGAGACCTCCGAGTAGAACTCGTTGGTGATGCTGATCGAGTCAATGCTGATCAGGTAGCAAAGGCCGCGCGCCAGGAACATGCCCGCCAGCGTGACGATGAAGGGCTGCAGCCTGAAGCGCTCGATGAGCACGCCCATGAACGCGCCGAAGGCCGTGCCCATCGCAAGCACCAGCGGAATCACGATACCGGGGCTCCAGCCGTGCTTCTCGACCAGCGAGGCCGACACCATCGTGGTGAGCGCGATCACCGAGCCCACCGACAGGTCGATGCCGCCCGAGAGGATCACGAAGGTCATGCCCACGGCAACGACGATGAGGAAGGCGTTGTCGATCAGCAGGTTGAGGAACACCTGCGCCGAGAAGAAGCCGTCGTAGAAGACCGAACCCAGCGTCGCCACCAGCACGAAGAGCGAGATGGTCGCGACCAGCGGGAGGTACTTCGGGTTGAGTCTTCCGTTGCTCCTGCCGTTCGTACGCCCGGGCGCAGGCTTCGGCGAAGCGGCGCTCTCGATCACCGCGCTCATGGCCGCGCTCCTTCATGCACCGGCCGCTGAACCAGCATTCGCACCTGCGACCTGAACTCCGGCGACTGCAGCAGCATCACCACGAACACCACGCCCGCCTTCACCACGAGGTTGATCTCCGGCGGCACGCCCAGCGAGTAGATCGCGTAGGTCAGCGTCTGGATGATCAGCGCGCCGATCACGCTGCCCACGAGGCTGAAGCGTCCGCCCGTCAGTGCCGTGCCGCCCAGCGTCACCGCGAGGATCGCGTCGAGCTCGATGAGCTGGCCCGCGTTGTTGCCGTCCGCGCTCTTCACGTTGGAGCTGATCAGCAGCCCCGCCACGCCCGCGCAGGCGCCGCAGAACGCATAAGCGCCGACGATCAGCCGCCGCGCCTGCACGCCCGCCACGCGCGCCGCCGTCGGGTTGATGCCCACCGCCTGGACGAACAGCCCCAGCGCCGTGCGCGTGATCGCCAGGTAAAGCAGCGCGAACACCGCCGCCACGATGAACAGCGAGAACGGCAGCCCCAGCAGGTAGCCGCTGCCGAGGAAGAAGAAGGGCTTGTAGTAGATGGTGATGATCTGCCCGTCGGCGATCAGCTGCGCGATGCCGCGCCCCGCCACCATCAGGATCAGCGTCGCGATGATCGGCTGCATGCCCACCTTCGCCACCAGCAGGCCGTTCCACAGCCCGCACACCAGCGCGATGCCGATGGCCGCGAGGATCGCGAGCGGCATCGGAAAGCGGCTCGTGTCGCTGGACACCGAACCGCCGATCATCCAGGCCGCAAGCGCCGCCGCGATGGCCACCACCGCGCCCACCGAGATGTCGATGCCGCGCGTGGCGATCACCAGCGTCATGCCCAGCGACACCAGCACCAGCGGCGCCGCGCGGTTCAGGATGTCGACCAGGCTGCCGTAGAGATGGCCGTCGCGCCATTCGAGATGCAGGAAGCTGGCGTTGAACACGGTGTTCACCGCGAGCAGCAGCACCAGCGTGACGATGGGCCAGGCGAGGCGGTGATGCATCGCCGCCGAGAAAAGGTTCTTCTTCGGGTTCGTCATGCCGCGGCGATCATTTCGCAGACCTCGTCCTCGGTCGAGCCGCCCGGCAGCTCGCCCACCTTCTTCCTGTCGCGCAGCACCACGATGCGATGCGCCACGCGCACCACCTCGCTCATCTCCGAGGAAATGAAGATCACCGCCATGCCGGCCTTCGCGAGTCGCAGGATCTCTTCCATGATCTCCTGCTTGGCCGCCACGTCGATGCCGCGCGTGGGCTCGTCGAGGATCAGCAGGCGCGGCTCGGTCGCGAGCCAGCGCGCGATCATGGCCTTCTGCTGGTTGCCGCCCGACAGCAGGCCGATGGGCGTCTCGACGCTCGCGGTCTTGATGCCCAGCGACGCGACGAACTTCTCCGCCATCGCCGTCTGCTCGGCATGCGAGAGAAAGCGCCTGGTGCCCAGCCGTGCCTGCAAGGCCAGCGCGATGTTCTCGCGCACCGACAGCTCGGCGACGATGCCGTCCGTCTTGCGCTCCTCGGGACACAGCGCCAGGCCTTCGCGGATCGCATCGGCCGGGTTCGAGAAAGAGACGCTGCGGCCGTCGACCTTGAGCACGCCGCGATCCGGCGTCTCCAACCCGAACAGCAGCCGCGCGAGCTCCGTGCGGCCCGCACCGAGCAACCCCGCAATGCCGACGACCTCGCCCGCGCGCACGCGCAGGTCGGTCGCCTGCAGCTGGCCCGCCTGCCCCAGCCCCTCGATCTGCAGCAGCGCGGGCGCGGCCTCGTCGAACGCGGGCAAGGCCGCCGGCCGCGCGGACTGCGCCGCCAGCTCGCGGCCCAGCATCGCGGCGATCAGCGCCTGCGGCCCGAGATCGGCCGCGCGCCACTCGCCGATCCACGCACCGTTGCGCAGCACGGTGATGCGGTCCGACACCGCGTACATCTGGTTGAGGAAGTGCGTCACGAAGACGATGGCCAGCCCCTCGCCGCGCAACCTGCGCAGCACCTCGAACAGCTTCTCCACCTCGTCGTCGTCGAGGCTGGAAGTCGGCTCGTCGAGGATCAGCACCTTCGACGAAACGCCCAGCGCACGCGCAATGGCCACCATCTGCTGCACCGCCACCGAGTAGCTCGACAGCAACCGCGTCACGTCGATGTCGAGGCCGATGCGCGCCAGCAGCTCCTCGGCGCGCCGGTTCACCGCCGCCCAGTCGATGCGAAAGCCCTGCGCCGCGCCCTTGCGCGGATAGCGCCCGGCGAACACGTTCTCCGCCACGGAGAGGTTCGGGCACAGGTTCACTTCCTGGTAGACCGTGCTGATGCCCAGCTTCTGCGCCTCCAGCGGTGAGTGCGGGCGGATCGGCCGGCCTTCGAGCAGCATCTCGCCGCCGCTGGACGGCAGCACGCCCGTCAGCACCTTGATCAGCGTCGACTTGCCCGCGCCGTTCTGCCCCATGAGCGCGTGGATCTCGCCCGGATGCAGGTCGAGCCGCACGTCGCGCAGCACCGGAATGCCGCCGAACTGCTTGTGGATGCCCCTGAGCTGGAGTACGGGGCCGGCGGTGCTTCCGTCTTCTGCCATGTCGTGCCGCTGCCCGTTACTTGTTCTTGTTGTAGACGTCGATGAAAACCGCCGCCAGCAGTACAAGCCCCTTGATGACCTGCTGGTAGTCGATGCCGATGCCCAGGATCGACATGCCGTTGTTCATCACGCCCATGATGAAGGCGCCGATCACCGCGCCCATCACGCGGCCCACGCCGCCCGAAGCGGATGCGCCGCCGATGAAGCAGGCCGCGATCACGTCGAGCTCGAAGCCCAGGCCGGCCTTGGGCGTTGCCGTGTTGAGCCGCGCCGCGAACACCAGGCCCGCCAGCGCCGCCAGCGCGCCCATGTTCACGAAGGTGAGGAAGGCCAGCCGCTGCGTCTTCACGCCCGAAAGCCGCGCCGCCTTCTCGTTGCCGCCCAGCGCATAGATGCGCCGGCCGACGGTGGTGCGGTTGGTGACGAAGTCGTACACCACGATCAGCACCGCCATCACGATCAGCACGTTGGGCAGGCCCTTGTAGGTGGACAGCAGGTAGCTGAAGAACAGGATGATGGCCGCGAAGAACAGGTTCTTCACCAGGAAGAAGGCGTACGGCTCCTGCTCCATGCCGTGCGCTGCCAGCCTGGCACGCCCGCGCAGCTTGAAGAACACCAGCGCCGCCGCGGCCAGCGCGCCGACGATCAGCGAGGTGGTGCGCAAGGTGTCGCCGCCCAGCGGATCGGGAATGAAGCCCGAACTCAGGCGCTGGAACTCCACCGGAAACGGCCCCACCGACTGCCCCGCCAGCAGCGCCAGCGTGAGCCCCTTGAACACCAGCATGCCCGCGAGCGTGACGATGAACGACGGGATCTTGCGGAACGCCACGAACCAGCCCTGCGCCGCGCCGATGACCGCGCCCGCGAGGATGCTCACCAGCGCCGTCGGCACGAAGTGCCAGTCGTACTCCACCATCAGCACCGCAGCCAGCGCGCCGATGAAGCCGCACACCGAGCCCACCGACAGGTCGATGTGGCCCGCCACGATCACCAGCAGCATGCCCAGCGCCATGATGACCACGTAGCTGTTCTGCAGCAGCAGGTTGGTGAGGTTCAGCGGCCGCAGCAGCGTGCCGTCGGTCAGCACCTGGAACAGCACCATGATCGCGACCAGCGAGATCAGCATGCCGTATTCGCGCAGGTTGTTCTTCAGGAAGCCGGCATGCAGCTTCGCCGATGCGCCCTCCGCCGCGGGAACGGCGGCTTTCACCGCGTTGACTTCAGGCTGCGACATGAACGGAACTCCCTGAACTCACGATGGCGTGCATGATGCGCTCCTGCGAAGCTTGCGCAGCCGGAAACTCGGCGACGAAGCGCCCCTCGTTCATCACGTAGATGCGGTCGCACATGCCGAGCAGCTCCGGCAGTTCCGAAGAAATCATGAGAATGCCCTTGCCCTCGCCGGCAAGCCTGTCGATGATGGTGTAGATCTCGTACTTGGCGCCCACGTCGATGCCGCGCGTGGGCTCGTCGAGGATCAGCAGTTCGGGCTTCGTGAAGAGCCACTTGCTCAGCACCACCTTCTGCTGGTTGCCGCCTGAAAGGTTGACCACCAGCTGCTCGATGCCCGAGCAGCGGATGTTGAGCGCCTTGCGGTACTCATTGGCCACCTTGAACTCGCGCCCGTTGTCGATCACCGACCTGTCGGCGATCGCATCCAGGTTCGCGAGGCTGATGTTCTTGCGGATGTCTTCCTCGAGCACCAGCCCGAGGCCCTTGCGGTCTTCGGTGACATAGGCGATGCCGTGGTCGATGGCCTTGCGCACCGTGCTCACGTCCACCTGCTTGCCATGCATGAACACCGAGCCGCTGATGCGCTGGCCGTAGGAGCGGCCGAAGACGCTCATGGCCAGTTCGGTGCGGCCCGCGCCCATGAGGCCCGCGATGCCGACGATCTCGCCCTGGCGCACGTTCAGGCTCACGCCCTTGATCTGCTCCCGATCGGCGTGCAGCGCGTGGTGCACGCGCCAGTCGCGCACCTCGAACACGGTCTCGCCGATCTTCGGGTCGCGCTGCGGGTAGCGGTGCGCCATGTCGCGCCCGACCATGCCGCGGATGATGCGGTCCTCGCTGATGGGCTGGCCGCGGCAGTCCATGGTCTCCACCGTCGCGCCGTCGCGCAGCACGGTGATGGAGTCGGCCACCTTGGCGATCTCGTTGAGCTTGTGCGAGATGAGGATCGAAGCGATACCCTGGCGCTTGAGTTCCAGCAGCAGCATCAGCAGCGCGTCGCTGTCGTTCTCGTTGAGGCTGGCGGTGGGCTCGTCGAGGATCAGCAGCTTCACCTCCTTGGCCAGCGCCTTCGCTATTTCCACCAGCTGCTGCTTGCCCACGCCCAGGTCGGTCACCAGCGTGGTCGGCGGCTCCTTCAGGCCCACCTTGGCGAGCAGCTCGCGCGTCCTCGCATAGGCGGCGAACCAGTCGATCACGCCGCCGCTGGCGATCTCGTTGCCCAGGAAGATGTTCTCCGCGATGGACAGCAGCGGCACCAGCGCCAGCTCCTGGTGGATGATGATGATGCCGAGCTTCTCGCTGTCGGCGATGCCCCTGAAGCGGCGCTCCTCGCCCTCGAAGAAGATCTCGCCGGTGTACGAGTCGCACGGGTAGACGCCGCTCAGCACTTTCATGAGCGTCGACTTGCCCGCGCCGTTCTCGCCGACCACCGCGTGGATCTCCCCCGCGCGCACGCTGAGGTTGACGTTGCTCAGCGCCTTCACGCCGGGAAACGTCTTGGTGATGCCGCGCATCTCGAGGATGGCGGCATCGGCTGTGCGACCGTCGACGCTCACTTGATCTGGCTTTCCTTGTAGTAGCCGCTGTCGACCAGCACCGTCTTCCAGTTCGACGCGTCCACGCTCACCGGCTTGAGCAGGTACGAAGGCACGACCTTGATGCCGTTGTTGTAGGTCTTGGTGTCGTTCACTTCGGGCGTCTTGCCCGAGAGCATCGCGTCCACCATGGACACCGTCACCTTGGCCAGCTCGCGCGTGTCCTTGAACACGGTAGAGCTCTGCTCCTTGCGCAGGATCGACTTCACCGACGGGATCTCCGCGTCCTGCCCCGACACCACCGGCATCGGCTGCGAGCCCGAGCCGTAGCCCACGCCCTTGAGCGAGGACAGGATGCCGATCGAAAGCCCGTCGTACGGCGACAGCACCGCGTCGACGCGGTCCTTGGTGTAGAAGGCCGACAGCAGGTTGTCCATGCGCGCCTGCGCCACCGCGCCGTCCCAGCGCAGCGTGCCGACCTTGTCCATGCCCATCTGCTTGCTGCGCACCACCAGCTTGCCGCTCTTGATGTAGGGGTCGAGCACCGACATCGCGCCGTTGTAGAAGAAGAAGGCGTTGTTGTCGTCGGGCGAGCCGCCGAAGAGTTCGATGTTGAACGGGCCCTTGCCGCTCTTCAGCCCCAGCGCCGACTCGATCGACTGCGCCTGCAGCACGCCGACCTGGAAGTTGTCGAAGGTGGCGTAGTAATCGACGTTCTTCGAGCCCTTGATGAGGCGGTCGTACGCGATGACCTTCACGCCCTTGTCGGCGGCCTTCTGCAGCACGTCGGACAGCGTGGTGCCGTCGATGGCCGCGATGACCAGCACCTTGGAGCCCTTGGTCACCATGTTCTCGATCTGCGCGAGCTGGTTCGGGATGTCGTCGTCCGCGTACTGCAGGTCGGTCTTGTAGCCCTTGTCCTTGAAGTACTTGACCATGTTGGCGCCGTCGGCGATCCAGCGCGCCGACGACTTGGTGGGCATGGAGATGGCGATCAGGCCCTTGTCCTGCGCATTGGCCAACGGCGTGAAGCCGACCACGGCCAGTGCGATGCCCGCGAGCGATGCCTTGAGGAAGTTGCGTTTCATGATGGGTGTGGGCTCTCAGTACTTGCGATTGGGAAACTCTTTGGCGGCAACTTCCATGGGGAAGATGCTCTCGACCGTCACGATGCGCTTGGGCAGCGTCTTGCCGTCCTTGATGTCCTTCACGGCCTGCATCAGCTGGGGCCCGAGCAGCGGGCTGCACTCGACCGACACGTTGAGCTTGCCGGCGATCATTGCCTCGAAGGCACCCTTCACGCCGTCGATGGAGATGATCACGATGTCCTTCGCCGGCTTCAGGCCCGCTTCCTCGATGGCCTGGATCGCGCCGATGGCCATGTCGTCGTTGTGCGCGTAGAGCACATTGATCTTCTTGCCCTCGGCCTTCAGGAAGGCTTCCATCACCTCCTTGCCCTTGGCGCGCGTGAAGTCGCCGGTCTGCGAGCGGATGATCTTGAACTTCGGGTCGGCCTTGATGATTTCCTCGAAGCCCTTCTTGCGGTCGATGGCAGGCGCCGAGCCCACGGTGCCCTGCAGCTCGACGATGTTCACCTCGCCCTTCTGGTCCTTCATCTTCTCGACCAGCCAGCGGCCGGCCTTGCGGCCTTCCTCGGTGAAGTCGGAGCCCATGAAGGTCACGTAGAGCGAGTCGTCCTTGGTGTTGACGGAGCGGTCCGTCAGCACCACCGGGATCTTCGCGGCCTTGGCCTCGCGCAGCACGGTCTCCCAGCCCGACTCGACCACGGGCGAGAAGGCGATCACGTCGACCTTCTGCGCGATGTACGAGCGGATGGCCTTGATCTGGTTTTCCTGCTTCTGCTGCGCGTCGGAGAACTTCAGCTCGATGCCAGCCTCCTTGGCGGAAGACTTGATCGACTCGGTGTTGGCGGTGCGCCATTCGCTCTCCGCGCCCACCTGCGCGAAGCCGAGCACGAGTTTCTTCTGCGCGAGCACGGAGGCGGGCAGCAGTCCGCCGAGCGCGGCTGCGGCCAGGGCGGTGTTGAGGGTGCGGCGATTCATGGTCATGGGATGTCTCCTTCTTGATGATTCCGAGGATTTGCCGGTTGGCGTTGGCGGTTGACGTGCTGAAACCCCGTCCGGTCAGGCCAGCATGTAGCCGGTCTTCACCGTCGTGTAGAACTCCGCGGCGTGGCGCCCTTGTTCGCGCGGCCCGTAGCCCGACCCCTTGCGGCCGCCGAAGGGCACGTGAAAGTCCACCCCCGCGGTCGGCAGATTGACCATCGTCATGCCGACCACGGCATGGCGCCTGAAATGCATCGCGTGCTTCAGCGAATTGGTGCAGATGCCCGCGCACAGGCCGAAGGGCGTGTCGTTGCACAGCGCCAGCGCCTCGTCGTAGTCGTCGGCACGCAGCACGCAGGCCAGCGGCCCGAAGATCTCCTCGCGCGCGATGCGGTGCGAGGGCTTGGCGAGGAACAGCGCGGGGCTGATGTAGTGGCCGGCGGTGGCGCGCTCCAGCGCCTCGCCGCCCCACACGTGCTCGGCGCCCTCTTCGCGCGCCACGTCGACCCACGCGAGGTCCTGCGCGAGGCGCTCTTCGTCGACCACCGGGCCGATGTCGACGCCGCGCTCCAGCGCGTGGCCGATCTTCAGCGTCTTCAGGCGCTGGCGCAGCTTCGCCACGAAGGCGTCGTGCACCGCCGATTCCACGATGAGCCGGCTCGACGCGGTGCAGCGCTGGCCGGCGGAGAAGTAGGCGCCCTGCACCGCGCAGTCGACGGCGCGGTCGAGGTCGGCATCGGCCAGCACCACCAGCGCGTTCTTGCCGCCCGTCTCCAGCTGCACCTTGGCGCGCCGCGCGGCCGCCGCCTGCAGGATGCGCTCGCCGTTCGCCATCGAGCCCGTGAAGCTCAGCGCATCGACCAGCGGGCTGTCGACCAGCGCCTGCCCCACCTCGCGGCCGCTGCCCATCACGAGGTTGAAGGCACCGGCCGGCAGCGCGGCGCGGCTGATGATCTCGGCCAGCGCCCAGCCGCAGGCCGACACCAGCTCGGCCGGCTTGAACACCACGCTGTTGCCGTGGGCCAGCGCGGGAGCGATCTTCCACGCAGGAACGACGAAAGGCGAGTTCCACGGCGTGATGAGCCCCACCACGCCGACCGGTTCGCGCGTGACGTCGACCTGCACGCCCGCGCGCACCGAGGCCACGTTCTCGCCACCGCCGCCGCGCAGCGCTTCGCCCGCGAAGAACTTGAAGATCTGGCCGGAGCGGGCCACTTCGGCCACCGCCTCGGCCAGCGTCTTGCCCTCCTCGCGCGCCAGCAGCAGGCCCAGGTCGTCCTTGCGTGCGAGCAGCTCGGTGCCGATGCGGTCGAGCACGTCGGCGCGCCGCTGCGGCGTGCTGTGGCTCCAGTGGGGAAAGGCCTCGGTGGCGGCGCGGATGGCCGCTTCGGCCTGGCGGCGATCGGCACGTGCGTACTCGGCCACCACTTCACTGGTGTCCGAGGGATTGGCGCTCACACCGGTGGTCGCGCTGGTTTCCCAGCGGCCGTTGATGTAGAGCCGCACGTTCTGATGGATCTCGCCATGGATCACCGGGGCGTGGACCTTGTCTCTGTTGTTCTTGAAGTGCCGGCAGTCTATGTATAGATTTGATATCGATCCAATCGTTTTTTAAGCAAAATGGATATCGATCGCCGGATTCTGGAAAACCCGATCAGTCCTTTGTTTCAAGCTCCAGAGACATGACCAACTACAACCACTGGTTCATCCGCGCCCGCCTCAAGACCCGCCAGCTGCTGCTGCTCGTGGCCCTGGCCGAGGAGGGCAACATCCATCGCGCGGCGCAGGTGCTCAACATGACGCAGCCGGCCGCGTCCAAGCTGCTGAAGGACCTGGAGGACGTGCTGGAGGTGCCGCTGTTCGAGCGCCTGCCGCGCGGCATGCGGGCGACCTGGTACGGCGAGACCATGATCCGCCACGCCCGCGTGGCGCTCGCGAGCCTGAACCAGGCGCACGACGAGCTCACCGCGCTCAAGGCAGGCCGCTTCGGCCAGGTGAGCGTGGGCGCCATCACCGCGCCCGGCCTCACGCTGATGCCGCCGGCCGTGGCGATGGTGAAGCGCGAGCAGCCCGACCTGCGCGTGTCGCTGGAGATCGAGACCAGCCCGGTGCTGATCGAGCGGCTGGAGCAGGGCAAGCTCGACATCCTCGTGGCGCGCCTGTTCGCCGAGCACGACAAGTCGCAGCTGCGCTACGAAGCCCTGAGCGAGGAGCCCGTGTGTGCGCTGGTGCGCCCCGGCCATCCGCTGCTGGGCGTAAGCGGCCTCACGCTGCGCGACGTGGTGAGCGCCGGCTGGATCGTGCCGCCCGCGGGCAGCGTGCTGCGCCACCGCTTCGAGCTGATGTTCCAGGAGGAAGGCCTCGCGCCGCCGAGCAACACCATCGAGAGCTCGGCCCTGCTCTTCATCACGCGCATGCTGCAGCAGAGCGACATGGTGGCGGTGCTGGCGACCGACGTGGCGCGCTACTACGCGTCGCACGGCATCGTGTCGCTGCTGCCGCTGGACATGCCCTGCCACATGGACGCCTTCGGCATCATCACGCGCACCGACCGGCTGCTGTCGCCGGCGGCGAAGGTGATGATGAAGGCGCTGAAGACCGCGAGCATGAGCGTCTACGGACGCAAGCTCGAGATCGACTGACCGGATCGATCCGTGGACCTGGTCAGGTCCAGCCGGCGTCGACGGTGAACTCCTGCGCGGTGCACATCTTCGCGTCGTCGGAAGCGAGGAACAGCACCATGCGCGCGATGTCTTCCGGCATCAGCTTGTCGGGCAGGCACTGGTTGCGCTTGAGCGCCTGCTCGCCCTCATCGTCGAGCCACAGCTTCACCTGCCGCTCGGTCATCACCCAGCCGGGAGAAACGGTGTTGATGCGGATGCGGTCGCGGCCCAGTTCCACCGCGAGCCCGCGCGTGAGGCCGTTCACCGACGACTTGGCGATCGCGTAGCAGGGATAGCCCGAGCCCTTGGTCTGCCAGCCCGTGGAGCCCAGGTTGACCACCGAGCCGAAGCCCAGTCGCTTCATGCCCGGCACCACCGACTGGATCGCGAAGAGCGCGGGCCGCTCGTTGATGGCCATGCGGTTGTCGTAGTAGTCGGGCGTGACCGATTCGAGCGTGTGGCGGTCGTCGCTGGCCACGTTGTTGACCAGCACCGCGAAGTCGCCGAGTTCGGCGGCGGCATCGGCAATGGCCTTCTGCAGCGAGGCGATGTCGCGCACGTCGCAGGCGCGCCACCACGGCGCCGCATGGCCGGCCTCTTCGATCTGCCGTGCGAGTGCCGCGCTGGCGCCCTCGGCGATGTCGACGAAGGCCACGCGCGCGCCCTGGGCCGCGAAGGCGGACACGATGGCCGCGCCGATGCCGCTGCCGCCGCCCGTGACGAACACCGTGCGGCCCGCCAGGCTGGGATGGATGGAAAGCTGGGGGGAATTCAAGAAAAGTCTCCGGAGTGCCCTGCATCTGACATTGCAATATGCATATCGATCAATGCATGGATTTTTAATTTCCGTTATCAATATGCCTTGATACGATCCGCCGCGTCAAGAAGACACTTGAACAGGAAACAAGACCAATGAGCAAAGAGACAAGCCCCGTTCCCTCTCCCCTCTCCTCCCCTGCCGTCATCGGCGAAGCCGAATGCATCTGGCCCGCCGGCGCCAACCTCGGCGAAGGCACGATGTGGTCGCAGCGCGAGCAGGCGCTGTACTGGATCGACATCCTCACGCCGCGCCTCTTCCGCTACGACCCCGCCACCGGCGCGCAGCGCACCTGGACCTTCGACGAGGAGATCACCGCCATCGCCGAGCGCGCCTGGGCACCGGGCCTCTTCATCACGCTGCGCCGCGGCTTCGCGCTGTTCGACACCACCGCGCCCGGCAACGAAGCGAAGCCGCGCTACCTGCACCAGCCCGAGCCCGAGCGCACCGGCAACCGCTTCAACGACGGCAAGTGCGATGCCCGCGGCCGCTTCTGGGCCGGCAGCATGGACTTCGACTGCAAGGCGCCCACCGGCGCGCTCTACCGCTACGACGCCGATGGCCGCTGCACGAAGCACGACGACGGCTTCGAGGTGACCAACGGCCCGACCTGGTCGGCCGACGGCCGCACCATGTATTTCAACAACACGGTGCTCGACAACCTGTATGCCTACGACTTCGACATGGAAGCCGGCACCGTGTCGAACCGCCGCGTATGGCACCGCTTCCCCAAGCCCGACGGACTGCCGGACGGCATGACCACCGACGCCGCCGGCCGGCTCTGGATCGCGCACTGGGGAGGCTCCTGCGTCACCTGCCACGACCCGGTGAGCGCGGCCGAGTTGTGCCGCATCGCGATACCCGCGAGCCACGTCACCGACTGCGCCTTCGGCGACGCCGACCTGCGCACGCTCTACATCACGACCGCGCGCAACAGCCTCACGCCCGAGCAGCAGGCCGCCGAGCCGCTGGCCGGAGGGCTCTTCAGGGTGCGCGTCGACAGCCCCGGCGTGCCGGCGGCGCTGTTCGCGGGCTAAATCCCACGGCCGTCGAGGGACGTAGCGCCCGCAAGTGCGCAGGATGCGCGCAGTTGTCGGACATTCGGACTTTCTGACGCCGATGGCCATGCTGAACTTCTCGACCGACGACATCCACCCGCGGGACCGCTTCGACCACTGGTGCGAGGTTCGCGGGCGGCACATGTTCGGCGTCACGATCGAGCTGCCGCGCGAGCGCCGGCCCGATTTCCAGGGCCGCTTCCACGCCATTCCGGTCGGCGGCGCGACTGTCTCGAACATGAGCGCCTCGTCCTATCAGATCAGCCGCACCCGCGCCGACATCGCGCGGGTCGCCAGCCAGAGCCTGTGCATCGGCCTGCAGGTGCGCGGGCCGGGGCTGATGAACACCGACCGGGCTTCCGGCCTGCAGATACGCGAGGGCGACCTCGTCGTCAATCACTCCGACCTGCCCTACGCCGGCACGCCGGTGCGCACCGACGGCTTCGACTTCCGGATGATGCGGATCCCGCTGACGCCCGAGCTGCTGCTCGGCGCGCGGGCCGACGACCTGTTCGCCGAACCCCTGGACCGCGCCGCGCCCTTCCTGCGGCCGCTGATGGCGCAGTTCCAGGCGCTCACGCGGCACCCGGCGGACATCCCTGGCGCCGAGACCGAAGTCGCCCACGCCGCCCGGCTGGCGCTGCTGGCGCGCGGGCGCCTGGCACCGGGCCTGCCGGAAAGCCGCGCCGCGCTGCGCTCGGGCTTCCTGCATGCGGCGCGCGAGATCCTGGCGCGCGACCTGCGGCTGCCCGAGCTTTCGCCGGCCAGGGTTGCCCGCGAACTGGGCATCTCGCTGCGCCAGGTGCACGTGCTGTTCGAGCCCACGGGGCTGTCCTTCGCGCGCACGCTCACGTCCATGCGGCTCGCCGACGCCTCCAGGATGCTGGCCGAGGCGCCGGAGCGTTCCGTCACCGACATCGCCTATCTCTGCGGCTTCGACAGCATCGCCACCTTCTACCGGGTGTTCCGCGCGGCCTACGCCATGACGCCGCGCGACGCGCGGGCGGCGGCGCAGGGCGGGTGACGCCTTCGGCACCGTACTTTCGAAAACAGAAGTACCAATAAATAGGGGCGCCTGCGCGCATTGAGAAGACGGGCGAGGCGCCTTCGCGAATCATCCGCGGCATGTATCTGCATCCCCTGACAGCCGGCCTGCCGGCGGCGGAGCGGGAGGCGCTCGCCCGCCAGAGCCAGCTTCGCTACTTCAAGCGCAACCAGACCGTGCTGCGCATCGACGAGCCCACGGACAGCATCTACTGCGTAGCCAGCGGCCTGCTGCGGGTGGCCGCGCCGGGGCGCGACCCCGACGCGGAGTTCACGAGCGAGTTCATCCGCCGGGACGATTTCTTCTTCGACCTGTCGATCCGGGAAGACCGCTACACCTCGTCCCAGGCGCTGGTGGCGGCGCTGCCTTCATCGGTGTATCTCGTGCCCATCCGCGCCATGCGCGAGCTGTGCGTGAGGCATCCCGCCGTCGCGATGGCGCTGCTGGGCCTGGCCATGAAGCGCATGAGCATGCTGCGCGGCCAGATGCGGCGCGTGACGACGCTGCCCTCCGAAGACCTGGTGCGCCGCGTGCTCTACCAGCTCACGGAGCTGGCGCCGGCTCCCGCGGGCGGCTATGACAAGCGGATCTCGCAGTCGCTGATCGCCTCGTACTCGGGCCTCTCTCGCGAGGTGGTCAACAAGACGATGCGCGACATGGAAAGCCGCGGCCTGCTGCGGCGCGACGGCGAGGCCGTGCACGTGTCGCCAGAATTCGCGGCGACCGACTTCGGCACCCTGCCGGAAGACTCAGCCGGCGATGCCGAAGCGATGCTCGGTCGCGCCGCGGAAAACCTCGGACGGCCGCAGCACTGTTGAAGGAAAGTCCGGCCGGTTCGGCGAATCGGGGAAGTGCTGCGTTTCGAGGCACAGCCCGTCGCCCTGCCGCAGGCTCGCGCCCGCGCTGCCCAGCAGGCTGCCGTCGAGGAAGTTGCCCGAATAGAACTGCACGCCCGGCTCGCTGGTGTGCACTTCCATCACGCGGCCCGAGGCCTCGTGCTCCAGCCGCGCCGCGAGCGCCAGCCCCTGCTGCGCCGGATCGCGGTCGAGCACCCAGTTGTGGTCGTAGCCGTGCGCGCGCAGCAGCTGCTCGTGGCCTTCGCGGATGCGCTCGCCGATGCGCGTCGCCGCGCGAAAGTCGAAGGGCGTGCCCGCCACCTCGGCGATGCCCAGCGGGATCAGCGTCGCGTCCACCGGGCAGTAGCGGCTTGCGGCGAGGGTCAATCGGTGGTCCATCACCGAACCGCTGCCCGCGAGGTTGAAGTAGTCGTGATGGCTCAGGTTCAGCACCGTGGGCCTGTCGGTGGTGGCGCTGTAGTCGATGCGCCATGTGTTCGCCTCCGTGCCCAGCGTGTAGCGCACCACCAGCCGTACCTCTCCCGGGTAGCCCTCTTCCCCGTCGGCGCTGGTGTAGCTCAGTTCGATGGCGATGGCGTCGTCGCCGGCTTGCCGGGCCGGCACCGGCGCGATCTCCCAGTAGCGCTTGCCGAAACCCGTCGCTCCGCCGTGCAGCGAGTTCGGCCCGTTGTTAAGCCCCAGCTGGTACGCCTTGCCGTCGAGCGTGAAGCGCCCGCCCGCGATGCGGTTGGCGTAGCGCCCGACGATGGTGCCCAGGTGCGGATGCGGCCCGAGGTAGTCGGCCAGCGTGGGCAGGCCCAGCACGATGTTCGCGCTGTGCCCATGACGATCGGGCACGCGCAGCGCGGTGACGATGCCGCCGAGGTTGATGGCACTCAGGCTCAGGCCCAGGCCGTTGTCGAGCATGTATTCGGTGACCGCGCGGCCGTCGGGCATGCGGCCGAACTCGCGCGAGGTGATGCTGTTGCCGTGGCTGATGCTCATGTGTCTCCTGTGGTTCAGGGGAACAGCGCCTCGCGCGCGCACTGCGAGGCGGTGCGCAGCGCGATGCGGTCCTTGAGGTCGTGAAAGTCGGGCGGCTCGGCCGCATGGGTGCGCAGCTCGATGCGGTGGCCGGCTTTCGTCACCGCGTCGGCAAAGCGCTCCTGCAGCACGAAAGGCGTGTTGCGGTCCTCGCGGTTGCCGATCAGCACGATGCGCCGCGACGGATCGCGCGCGATGCCGCCCACGTGGTCGAGCGGGTCGTAGAACTGCGTGCTGCCGGTGGTGTCGGTGCGGCCGTCCTTCGAGCGGCCCAGCATGCGCGCGCGCTCCAGCAGGCCGTAGGCACCCGAAGTGAGCACCGCGCAGGCCACGCGCGTGCGCCCCATCGTGAGCAGCGCGGCGCCCGCTGTGGCGCCGCCGCTGTGGCCGACGATCACGATGCGCTGCAGCCGGTGGCGCTGCATGAGCGCGTCGAGCGCGGCATCGAGCGCGTGGAACTCCACCAGCTGGCGGCGCTTGCGGTGGTCGCCCGACGAGCCGTAGGTGCCGGGCCGTGCCATGAAGATCCACGGCACGCCCGCGCGGTCGCGGCTGCGCTGCGCGTCGAGCGTGCGCAGTTCGTCGGTGTTCTCGGGAATGCGCGTGGGCGCCTGGTCCATCACGCCGTCGCGGTCGCCCGAGAACTGCACGATGGCGATGCGCGCCCCGTCGATGTCGTCGCTCGCGAAATAGCGGATGCAGGACGGTCCCTCTACGGCCTGCACCCACAGGAAGCCGTTGCGGTCGGGGCAGCGGCTGCGGTCGGCGGGCTGGTTCCAGTACAGCACCTCGTCGTTTCCGGCGGCGAAGAGGCGGGGCACGTCCGGCCCCGTGCGCTGCGCGCAAGCCGCCTGCGCCAGCGCGAGCAGAACGAGCGCGCCGCGCGCGCAACGGCGAAGGAAGGCCGGCGTCGTCATAGCCGCTGCAGCAGCCCGGGGATGCTGCCGAAGTCGGAACGGTCGCGGTCGCCCTTCACCAGCACGAGGTCGCCGTCGCGCAGGAAGGTGCCGAGGTAGTTGGCGAGCTGCACGGCATCGTCGAAGTGCGGGCCGAGCAGCTCGGCGGGCATTTCCTCGCGCAGCCAGCGCATCTCGGCGCCGTGCGTCACGAGGTGCTGGATGCCCGAGGCCAGCAGCGGCTCGGCCAGGCCGCGGTGCATGGCCTCGGCGTCCTTGTCGAGGTTGACGATGCGCCCCAGCACACCGATCTTGCGCAGCACCGGGCCGGCATCGGCACGCTGCCAGGTGCGCACGAACTCCATGGCGTTGCGCATCGACATGACCTCCGCGTTCCAGCTGTCGTCGATCAGCGTGGCCTGCACGCCGCCCAGCGTGCGCAGCGCGCGCACCTGCATCACCGAGGCCGGCAGGCGCACATGCGGCATGCGCGCGCAGGCGGCCTCGCCGTCGAAGCCCATGGCCAGCAGCGCCGCGAAGGCGAGCACCGAATTGCGCACCAGCCCCGCGCTCTCGACCGGGAACAGGTACTCGTGCGTTCGCCCCGGCACGGCAACGCGCACACGGCAGCCGCCGCCGGGCTCGGGCCGGGCGTCGAGCATGCGCACGTTGGCGTCGGGCCCGCTGCCCACCACCCAGATCGCGCCGGCCGTGCGCGCGGCCGCCTCCACCACCTGGCGCAGGCAGGGAATGTGATCGGGCACGATCGCCACGCCGCCGGGCTCCAGCCCGAGAAAGATGCGCGACTTGTATTGAGCCGTGAGCTCCAGCGTCGGCGCCTGCCGCGTCTGCGAGAGCCCCACCTCCGTGAGGATGGCCACATGCGGCCGGGCCATCAGCGAGATGGGGCCCCGGTCCATCCACAGGCCGCTCTGCGCCATTTCGAGGATGCACACGTCCACGTCGGGCCCGAGGTTCGCCAGCGTGGCCGGCACGCCGACGCGCGAGTTGTAGTTGTAGACGGTGGTGTGAACGCGCGCGCGCTCCGGCAGCAGGTCGCGCAACATAGCGATGGTGGACGACTTGCCCACCGTGCCGGTCACGCCGACCACCAGGCCCTTGAAGCGCGCCCGCGCGGCCTCGCCCATTGCGAGCATCGCGCGAATCGGATCATCGGCCTGCAGCAGCGGAAAGGCCGGATCGAGCCCCTCCACCGTGCGGGCCACGACGGCGCCGGCCAGCGTGAACTGCAGGCGGGGCAGCTCGAGATGGCGGTCCCAGTTGTCGGAGCCTGGCTTGCTGTAGCTCTCGTGAACGGCCAGCGTGCGGTAGTCGGAAGCGACGAAAAGAGACGGCTGCGGCAGCACGCCCATGTGCACCGGGCCGCGCACCACCGAGTTGGCGTACCAGCCCGCCGGCGGCTCGACCAGCCAGTGCCCGCCGGTGGCCCGCTGCACCTCCTCGGCGGTCCACACGGGCGCGGGGTGCGCAGCCGCGCCGTGCCGGTCGGCCGAGAGCACGGGCGCGGGACGTTCGGGCAGGGGCGCGGGCAGTTCCGGTACGCGCAGGCCGCACCAGAACGGCAGGCGGCGCGGAGGCGGCAGGTCGGGAAGATCGCCGCGCACGCTCACCTCGAGCTGCAGCACGTCGCTTTCCAGCAGCCCCGCGCGCGGCGGCCTCAGGCCGTAGCGGTCGCGGTAGATGCGGCCGGGCTCCCAGCGGCTGGTGGGCCACATCCAGTCGCAGGGGTCGTGGTCCATGCCCTCGCCCCACGGCGGCATGCGGCTGCTGCGCATCGGCATCGCGCGGAAGCCCACGCGCAGGTCGGCGGCGACGGGCTCGTCGACGGACCAGAACGACTCGACCCACAGCAGGCGGCGCCCGACGATCTGCTTCGGCGTGCAGCGCAGGCCCACGAGGCGCAGCGGGCCGATCTGCAGCGGCGCGATGCGCGCGTCGTCGGGCACGGCGTCGACCAGCCATTCGGGCCTTGGCGCGGACAGCGCAGCGATGACCGGCGCGGGCTGCTGTGCTGGCGCAGCAGCGTCTGTGGTGCCGGCCTGGAACGCCTGCCGGTCCGGTGGCGACAGCCTCGCGACGCAACGGCCGCCAGGCAGCGGAACCATCTCGGTACCGAGCGCGCGGCATTGCGCGGCGAAGCGCTCGCCGAGCGCCTGCGCCTCGTCGCCCTCGAGTTGCCGCGAGAAACCGAAGCCGACGCCGATGGGCGTGAACGTCACCTCCTCCACGCCGCGCGGGCTCAGCGCCAGCGTGAAGACGCCGGAGTCGCCGAAGTCGTTGCGCACCGAGTCGAACAGCAGGTCGCCCGCGTCGTGCAGGATCGGCCGGCCGCGATGGAGCTCGATGCCCTGCAGCACGTGCGCCGAGGTGCCGAGCACCGCGTCCGCGCCGGCGTCGACGATGGCGTGGCCGACGGCGATCTCGGCCTGCGTGGGCTCGGTTTCGAGATTGGCGCCCCAATGCACCGCCACCAGCACCACGTCGGCCTCGCGGCGCGCGGCCTCGATGCGCGGCGTGAGCGTGGCAGTCCATGCGGCGGGATCGTCGAGCGGAAGCCAGGCCGCACCCGCGCGCGCCGCCGTCGCGGCGAAGCTCGGCTGCGTGGCGTCGAGCGAGAACAGCGCCACGCGCACGCCGCCCGCGCGGCGGAAGGCCGGGCGCAGCGCGGCCTCGGGCGTGCGGCCGGTGCCCGCATGGGCGATGCCCGCGACCTGCAGCAGGGCCTGCTGCTCCATGAGCGCCTCGGGGCCGTAGTCGCCGCTGTGGTTGTTGGCGGTGGCGACCATGCCGATGCCGGCCTCGGTCAGCACCGCGAGCATCTCGGGGCGCGCGCGATAGTAGTAAGGGCCGGCCTCGCCCTTGTCCACGCCCTGCTCGCCCACGGTGGCGACCACGCATTCGAGATTCGCGATGCGAAGGTCGGCCTCGCGCAGCGCGGCGATGTCGCCGAGCATCCTGTGCGCGCCGCCGAGCTCCTTCAACCGGTAGTGCTGGCGGCGCGCGAGGTTCACGTCGCCGCCCCATGCGACGGTGCCGGTGCCCGCCGCGCGGCCCTCGTTCTCCTTCAGCATGCGGTGGTAGGCCACGTAGCCGGAGAGGTAGTGCTCCACGTCGTCGATGCGCACGCGGAAGCTGTGGTGCTTGATGAAGAAGGAGCCGGCGATGCGCGCGGGGTTGCGGAAGAACATCGCCAGCTCGGGCCAGAAGTGGCCGTTGGCGAGGTAGCGCGCGCGGTACTCCAGCGCGCGGTCGAACCTGTCGCGGTCGAGCCCTTCCAGCAGCGGGCGCAACTCGGGGTCGGCCTCCAGCCGCAGCACCATGTCGCGCGCGGCCATCATCAGCTCAAGCAGCGTGGGAAAGGTGGTGATGCGTTCCAGCACGAAGTCGAGATAGCCCGACACGTTCTGCAGGCCGAACCGGTAGTAGCGCAGCTCGGGCCGGTAGCGAGTGAGCTCGTTGACGCAGTAGCTCAGCCAATGGTCGTGCGCGCGCCAGTGCTCGGCCGCGATGAAGTGCTCGAAGGCCTTCTCGACGACCGCGAGCCAGCGCTCGTCGCACGTGAGGCCGTACAGGCGCATCAGCCCGAAGGCCGCCTCGCCGTCGTAGTAGATGACGCGAAACCTGTCCTTCACGTCGAGCGCGGGCGCATTGAGCACGTGCACGAAGCTGCCCGTCTCCGGGTCCTGCATGTGGCGGATGCCCAGCGCGAGCTGCTCCAGCAGCGGCAGGTATTGCTCGTCGCCCGTGAGCTCGGTGTACTTGACCAGCGCGAGCAGGCACACGGCATTGCCGCCGAGCTTGATCTCGCTGCCGATGTCCAGCAGGTAGGCCGCGCGCGTGCCGTCGGGCAGGTTGGCCGGGCGGATCAGCGTGCCGGTGAGGAAGGCCAGCGAGCGGTCGATGGCGGCCTTGAGCGCGTCGTTGCGCGTGAGCTCCCACGCCTCGAGCATCGCGTAGGTCGAGCTCGCGTGGCGCAGCGTGTTGTAGGTGGGGATGGTGCGGTCGAAGCAGGGAAACCAGCCGTAGTGGAATTCGCCCGTGGGCTTGACCTGTTCGGCGAGGTAGTTGCCCGCGTCGTCGATCAGTGCGTGCACCTGCTGTGCGTTCCATTCACGCAGCTCGCGAAAGCCTGCCGCCTGCCCTTCGGCGGTGACCGGCCATGCGCCCTTCGCGTCGACGTAGACCGCCCGCGTCGTGAAGCACCAGACGGGCGCGGCATCGTCCGCCGGAAAGTTGAGCTCGCGGCCGAAGCGCCGCTTGGTGTGCAGGCGCAGGTTGCCGGCGTTGGGCTCGGCATGGTCCACGTCGCCGTTGTAGAGGATCGCGCTGCCGTGCATCTCCTGCGCGAGCAGCGCGAACTCGAAGCGCGCGTCGAAGGCGATGCCCTCGTTGAAGTAGTTGCGCTTGGTCTGCGCGAGCCTCGCCTTCAGCTCGCCCCAGCTCATGGGCACGACCTTGTCGACCACTTCGGCGCGCAGGCGCTGCGGCTGCTGCGCGGCTCGCCTGGCCTGCGTGGTGACGGCATCGGCGGCGGCGCGCCATGCGGCTTCGATGTCGCCGCCGCGGCCCGAGGCCACGCGGGCCCGGCTGCCGCTGTCGCCGATGGCGAAGAAGACCACGCAACCCGCCTCGCCGGTGGCAGGCGCCGTGGCGGGCAGAACACCCGCCGGGTCCGCCAGGGCCTGCCTGGCGCGGTTCAACAGATCTGCAAGAGGATTCTTCTGGTCTTGATTCATGCAGCCGCGAATGATGACAGGCCACGGCGCGGCCCGCCATCCCGTCAATCCATGGAATTTGCTCGCAGCCTGACGACTGGCTGACCTGCTACAGCCGCAGCAGCTCCACGCGCCTGTTCTTCGCGCGTCCGTCCTCGCTGGTGTTGGGCGCCACCGGCTCCTTCGAGCCCGCGCCGCGCGAGCTGAAGCGCCGCGCATCGAGCCCCGTCTTCGCGAGCGCCGCGATGACCGCCACGCTGCGGCGCCGCGACAGGTCGGCGTTGTGTCCTTCCTCGCCCTGCGCGTCGGTGTGGCCCACCACCTGCACGCGCAGCTGCGGGTTGTTGCGCATGAGCTTGGCGATCTCGTCGAGCGTGGCTTGCGAGTCGGGCTTGATGTTGTCCTTGTCGAGATCGAAGTGGATGCCGTAGAGGTTGACGCGGCCGCTCTCGGCAAGGCTCTTCTGCATGGCCGTGGCATCGACGAAGACGATCTTGCCGGTCTCCATGGCCTTGGCCTCGACCACCTTCACGAAGGCGAAGTTGCCGCGGAAGTTGCCTTCGGCCAGCGCGATGCTGGCGTACACCTTGCCGCCGTTCGGGCTGTCGTACTGGGCCAGCAGGTAGCGACCGCCGGTGCCGAAATAGGTGCTCACGTAGTTGCGGCCCAGGCCGATCATGGGCCACTCGGGCGTGTCGACCGCATCGGCCAGCGCGGAGACGTCGGTGTTGGGGCCGCTGCGGTCCGGGTCCTTCCTGTAGCAGCTGCCGTCGTTGCTAGCGCAGGAGAACAGCATCTGGAAGCCCTTGGCCTTCAGGCTGGCCTCGTAGTTGCGCTGCACCTCGAGCAGCGAGCGGCCTTCAGGCAGGTGGTAGTAGTAGAGCGATACCTTGCCCGCCACCTGCAACCGGTTGGGCACGGGCCTGGGGTCGCCCCAGGTCTGGATGGGTTCGCGGATGAGTCCGACCTCGTCGTAGTTCTTGCTCTGGAAGGCATCCATCACGGAGCCTTCGTAGCGGCCGACCAGCGGGTGGTCTTTCGCGGGCTCTGCTGCCGACGAAAAAGCAGCGGCCGCGAGCAGTGCGGCGCCAGCCAGGAGTTGTTGCCAGCGCAAGCCTGCGACGAGGCGAAGCGCGGAGATCGAATGAGCCATGTGGTTGTCCGTTTTCCAGGCGAATAGCGCCTCGGGTGAGGCGCGCATCGAAGGTATCGGCGGCTCGGTGGGCGGGCAATACGCCGTTCGATATGCCTGTTAAGAAGAAGCTCCTAAGAACGATCGCGAGATGGCGCAACTAGCACCAACGCGTGGTGTGTCGCCGGCTTCTTCGCGTACCGGTTTCAGGCCCAGGCTTCCATCACGGCACTGCGCACCGCATCGACCGCTACGGCCCTCCTGTCCTCCGCCGGCGCAACCCAGCAAAGCCATGTGTGCGAGCGCCACCCTTTCCAGATCGCGAGCTCGCCGTTGCGCTCGCCCTGCTCCGCCTGGTCGAGCCGCATCAGCCCCGCGCCCATGCCGCTCGCGACCATGCTGCGGATGGCGCTCTCGCCGTCGGCCGTGCGGCCCTGTCGGTATTCGCGGCCCGCGCCGGCGAAGAGCTTCTCGAGATGCACGCGCAGGATGCACGAAGGCGGCGTGCCGACCCACGGCAGGTTCGTGAGTTCGTCGAGCGAGAGGTCGGGATGCGCCTCGGCCACCGGAGGCGGCAGCGTCACCACGAGATCGACGACGCCGAGCCGGTGCAGCTCCAGCCCTTCGATGCGCTCGCCGTCGCTGAGCACATAGGCGCAGTCGAGATCGCCGCGCTGCACGGCGGAAAGCGTTTCGTACGAGAGGCCCTGCCTGAGCTGCAGCGCGACCTGAGGATGCCGCTCCGCCAGCTTCACCAGCACCTCGCCCAGCCGCAGCGCCACCGGATCGACCACCGTGCCGAAGCGCACCACGCCCTGCGCCGCGCCCCGCAGCTGGTCGGCCGCCGAGCGCATGCGCATCGCCGAGGCCAGCGTGCGCTCGGCCTCCTCGAGCAGGCCGGTGCCGGCCTCGGTGAGCGACATGCCGCGCGGCGTGCGCTCGAACAGCTTCACGCCGAGCTCGTCTTCCAGCGCCTTGAGCTGGGCACTCACCGCCGGCGCGCTGGTGAACACGCGCTCGGCGGCCCGCGTGAGGCTGCCTTCGCGCGCGATGGCGACGAAGGTCTTCAGTTGGTAGAGCTCCATGGGAACGGATTGTGAGCTTCGGGGCCGGACCGGTCCGTTCGCTTTTTTGGAGCCCCCTGTCCAAAGAAGCGAATGGCATTCGGAGCGTCGGGCGCCCATCCTCGGGACATCGATTCATCGCAAGAAAAGGCTGGTTTTCCATGTCCCGTCGCCAACGCATCGCCGGCACCGCCGCGCTGCTGCTCGCCACCTCCGGGTGGGGCTCCCTGTTCCTCGTGAGCAAGGGCGTGCTCCACCATGTCGAACCCGTGTGGTTCACGCTGATCCGCTACACGCTGTCGGCGCTGCTCTTCGTGCTGCTGGTATTGCCGCGCGGCGCGGCTCCCTGGCGCAAGCTGCGCCGGCACGCGGGGCCGCTTGCGCTGCGCGGCGCCGCGGGCTTCGGCGTGTTCAGCGTGATGCTGCTGGTGGGGCTGGCGCATTCGGTGCCCTCGCATGGCGCGGTCATCATCGCCACCACGCCCATGACCACGCAGATCGTGCGGTGGCTGCTCGACGGCGTGCGCCCCACGCGCACCACCCTGCTGACCAGCGCGCTGGCACTGCTGGGCGTGGCGACGGTCTCCGGCCTGCTGACCGGCAGCGCGGGCTCTTTGGCCGGCGCGAGCACGCTGCTCGGCGACGCGATCGCCTTCGGCGGCACGCTGGGCTGGGTCTGGTACACGCGCGGCACCACGCGCTTTCCGGAGCTCGACGTGATCGAGTACACCGCGCTCACGGTGCTGGCCTCGTGGCCCGTGCTGCTGGCGGCGGCCGTGGGTGCTTCGCTGCTCGGCTGGTCCGCCGTGCCGAGCATGGAAGGCCTGCGCCTGTCGTGGCATGCGCTGCTCTTCGTGGGCGTGGTGCCTTCGGCCATCTCGGTGCTGGCCTTCAACTACGGCGTGCGCGCGCTCGGCGCCGTCACGGGCACGGCTTTCCTCAACTTCGTTCCGGTGTCGGCGCTGCTGATGAGCGCGGCGATGGGCCGCCTGCCCACGGCGGGCGAGGCGGCCGGCATGGCGATGGTGATCGCGGCGCTCCTGATCCATACCGCATCGAGCCGCAAGGCTTCCGCCGCCGCGGCTGCACCGATCGCGCTGCCACAGCAGAATTACCGGACCTGTGGAGCCACACCCTCATGAGCATCAGCGACAGCCCCCGAAGCCATCTTTTCGAGCCCCTGCAGCTCGGCCCCCTCCGGATCGACAACCGCATCGTCATCGCGCCGATGTGCCAGTACTCCGCCACCGATGGCACGCCGGGCGACTGGCACCTGATCCACCTGGGGCACCTGGCGCTTTCCGGCGCGGGGCTGCTGATCCTCGAGGCGACGGCTGTGGAGGCCGACGGGCGCATCTCGCCCGGCGACCTGGGGCTCTACTGCGACGCGAATGAAGAAGGACTGGCGCGCGTGCTCTCGGCGACGCGAGCCCACTCGCCCATCAAGATCGCCGTGCAGCTGGGGCATGCGGGGCGCAAGGCATCGAGCCGCGCGCCGTGGGAAGGCGGCAGGCAGATCCGGCCGGACGAGCCCGGCGGCTGGAAGGCATGCGCGCCCTCGGCCGTACCGCACGCGCCGACCGAAGACCCGCCCGTCGCGCTCGACGCCGCCGGCCTGGCCCGCGTGCGCAATGCTTTCGTCGATGCCGCCCGGCGCGCCGCGCGACTCGGCATCGACGGCATCGAGATCCACGCCGCGCACGGCTACCTGCTGCACCAGTTCCTCTCGCCGCTTGCCAACCACCGCGAGGACGAATACGGCGGCAGCCTCGAGAACCGCATGCGCTTTCCGCTCGAGGTGTTCGACGCCGTGCGCGAAGCCTTCCCCGCCGACCGCCCGGTATGGGTGCGCGTCTCGGCCATCGACTGGGTGCCGGGCGGCTGGGACCTCGAAGGCACCGTCGCCTTCGCCAGGGCGCTCGAGGCGCGCGGCTGCGCGGCCATCCACGTCTCCAGCGGCGGCGTGTCGCCGAAGCAGGCGATCGCGCTCGGCGCGGGCTACCAGGTGCCGTTCGCCGAGCGCGTGAAGTCGGAGGTCGGCATGCCGGTCATCGCCGTGGGCCTGATCACCGAGCCGCGGCAGGCGGAGGAGATCGTCGCCAGGGGCCAGGCCGATGCGGTGTCGCTCGCGCGCGCGATCCTCTACGACCCGCGCTGGCCCTGGCATGCGGCCGCCGAGCTCGGCGCGCAGGTGAAGGCGCCGCACCAGTACTGGCGCTCGCAGCCGCGCGAGTTCAAGGACCTGTTCGAGAACGCGATGTTCGGCGCGCGCTGAAAGGCAGACGGCGATACCGTCAGCGGCGCACTGCCTCCAGCCAGAACAGCTTCTGGCGCATCGTCAGCGGCTCGCCATTCTCCATGCGCCGGTGCTGGCGCTCAAGCGCGTTTCGGCATTCGTCGATGCCGAACGCCGGACAGACATACGGCACTTGCTTCAGGTACCACGCGAAGGCGCCGATGTCGGCGAAGGCGATCAGCTCGGCGCCCTCCGCGCTTTCTTCGACGGCGAGGCCCGCGCGCTCCAGTTGCGCAACGGCCGTGTCGAGCTTCCAGCGCGGAAGTTCGGGCATCGGCAGGCCCAGCAGCTCGTGGCAATCGGCATTGAAGTCGGACGCGACCTGCTGAGTGACGAAGCGCCCTCCCGTCGCGAGGATGCGGCGGACCTCGCTCGCGACGAAGGACTCGTGCCGGTTGACGACCAGATGGAACGACGCATCCGCGAACGGCAGCCTCGCCGGTTCTTCGCTGTCGTCGTCCTGCAGCGCGTTGTCCTCGGCGCCCTCGACCTCCACCACCTCGACACCCAGCGGAGCCAGCCGCTCGCGCGCGACGGCAACGTTGGGCGCCCAGCCCTCGGTCGCCACAGTGCGTGGCGGACGAAAAGCCAGCCGGCTGAGCCACTCGCCGCCGCCCGTGCCCATGTCGAGCATGTCGGGCGAGCGGCGCGCATGCCGTTCTACGACCTGCTCGAAGTTCCATGGCGTGGCCGTCGTCGTGATGCGGCCACCGTACGAAAGATCCCAGCCGACGAGGGGCCGGTCCCGTGCCTCGCGCAGCAGCTCGTCGAAGCGGCCATCCATCGCGTCGTTCACTTCAGGTCGCGATAGAAGTAGGTGGTGGCACAAGGCTCGCCCTGCGGCAGCAGCGCGTAGCCCGGGATCGAGCCGACACGCACCCAGCCCGAGCGCTCGTAGAGCCGCTCGGCATCGGCGCTCGATGTGTCGAGCACCAGCAGCGTCTTGCCGCGCTCGCGCGCCAGCTCTTCGGCCGCCTTCATCAGCAGCGCACCGATGCCCCTGCGGCGCGCGCGGCGGTGCACGAGCATCTTCGCCACCTCGCCGCGATGCGGCTGGTTCTCGGGCTGGGCCAGCACGACCTGCACGGTGCCGAGGATGCCTTCTTCGTCCTCCGCCACCAGCAGCGCGCGCTCGCCGCTCGCCACGCCGTCGGCCACATGGCGCCAGAAGGCCTGCGCGCGGGCCTCGGTCAGCGGCTGCATGAAGCTCACCGATGCGCCGCCCTCCACGCAATCGGCCAGCACGGCGGCCAGCTCGCGCAACTGCGCATCGGTGACGGTGTCCAGCAGGCGGATGCGCGGGCTGCTGTCGTCGGAATTCGTCGTTCGGTTCATCTCATCTCCAGGAAGCGGGCGCGGAAGGCATGGTCGCGATCACGACCACGTAGCGGGTGTTCTTGCGCGAGGGGTTGTAGTAGCTCATGGGGCGGTCGAGCACCATGGCCAGGCAGTCGCCGGTCTCGAGCCGGTGGCTCTCGTCGCCCAGCGCGAGTTCGATGACGCCGTCGAGCACCCACACCTGCTGGTGGATGAGCGGCTCGCGCGCCGATGTCTCGTAGGCCACGCGGGCCTTCGGCGGAAACAGCACCTCGACGATCTGTATCGGCGAAGCGAAGCCGCCGGGCGACACGTTGCGCCGCACGTAGCCTGAATGCGGATCGCGCCACTGCAGCTGGTCGGCCAGCCGCGACACCGGATCGGCCGCGGGAGCCGGTGCCTCGAACAGCGAGGCCAGCGACACGCCGAGGCCGGTCGCGAGTTTTTCCAGGACCACGGCAGTGGGGCTGCTCTCGCCGCGCTCTATGAGCGAGATCATGGAGCGGCTGACGCCGCAGTGCGTGGCCAGCGCGTCGAGCGAGAGGCCGCTGGCCGCGCGCAGGTCTCGCACGCGCTGCGCGATGCGGTCGTTGAGGCCGGATGCCCCGGCGCCGGGTGCTTCTTCTATTTCCTTCATATTGGATGAAATATCCACCATGAAGGAAATTCCGTCAACCCTCCCGACTCTGCCCATCCTCCCCGCGAAGCATCTTCATCGCGAAGGGCCGATCAGCGTGGCGCGCGCGGCCTCCGACGGAAAGACACAGGCCACGTCGTGCGCGCAGCCCGGCACCACCACGACTTCACGGCGCTTGTCGGGCGCGAGCAGCGTGCGGTCGTACTGCGCATAGGCCAGGCCGCGCTGCAGGCGGAACGAGCCCTGCGCCATGGCGGCGCAGGACTTGTCGAGCACGCGGTAGGCGGTGCCCCTGGCGTCGTTGCTGTCCAGCGCGCCTTCGAGGTAGCCGATGTCGGCCTGCGCGTACTGCCGGCGCGCCTGCTCGGCACTGCGGCCGAGGTGCGCGGGCAGGTCGTCTGTGCCGTACTTCCAGCGGTTCATTTCGGGGCACGCGGCGGCATCGGGCACCGCGAAGCCCGAGACGGACGCGCCGTCGGGCGAGAGCCGCGGGCGCACCGGGTCGAAATAGAGCCACGTGCTCGGGTCGGCCACCACGAAGCGCATGGCGACCTTGCCCGTCACGGCGTCGTTGCGCGCGAAGGCGGCGTAGCGCTGCACGAACTGCCCGCCTGCCGAGAAGCCGGCGATGGTGATGGTGCGCAGGCTGGGCCAGCGCTGCGCGATGTCGGCCACGAGCGCATCCATGACCGCGAACGAGCCGATGCGGCTGCCCGATGCCGAGCGGCCGCCTTCGAGCCACGAGCCGCAGCTCCACAGCAGGTCGCCGGTCTGAGGCGCGGGCAGGCCCGGGCTGGTGCAGCGGCCGGCGGTCGCCTTGTCGGAGGGCACCTGGAAGAGCGGCGCGACAACCAGCGTGTCGCCCAACACGCCGGCATCGCGCACGGTGCGCAGCGTCGCCTCGAATGTCTTGTTGGCGTCGCGCGAGTGGCCATGCATGGCGATCAGCGCTTTGGTAGGCCCGGCGGTGGCTCCGGCCGCCGCATCGGGATCGAGCGACGAGTAGTAGTGAAGCGCGCCTCCGGCCCCGGGCGGCGTGAAGCCGCGAAAGCACTCCGCGGCGGCCGAGTCCAGGCAGGCGGAGGCATCGGCGGTTGCCGCATGCGCCGGCCAGGGCGCGATGCACGCGGCCGCGAGAGCCAGGGGGAAGAACCATCTGAAGCTGGACATGTTCGTGCGACTCCCGGAATGGAACGCGGATTCTCTGCCCGCCATGCAGCACCCAAGCTGACTTGCGCGCTGATTTACCAGCGATTTACTCAGCGGAAACGTCACTCTTCGAACACATATTCGGCCGCGGTGCGCGGATCATCCAACATATATCGCAAGCACCAGCCGCCCATGAACCCCGACCCCCTGCCCTCTTCCTTTGCAGCATTCGCCGACGGACTGCAACCCGATCCCGCGCCGCTGCGCGCCCGCATCACAGCGGCCTGCCGTCGCCCCGAGCCGCAGGCGGTGCCTCCGCTGCTCGCGCAGGCCCGCCTGCCGGACGGGCAGGCGGAGGAAGCCCGGAAGCTCGCATTCCGCATCGCCCGGCAGCTGCGCGAGCGCAGGAACGCAGGCGGCCGCGCCGGCCTCGTGCAGGGCCTGCTGCAGGAATACGCGCTGTCGTCGCAGGAAGGCGTGGCGCTGATGTGCCTGGCCGAGGCGCTGCTGCGCATTCCCGATGCCGGCACGCGCGACGCGCTGATCCGCGACAAGATCGCGCACGGCCAATGGCAGTCGCACGCGGGCCGCAGCCCCTCGGTGTTCGTCAACGCCGCGACATGGGGCCTGCTGCTCACGGGCAAGCTGGTGGCCACGCACAGCGAGAGCAGCCTGTCGGCGGTGCTCACGCGCCTCATCGGCAAGGGCGGCGAGCCGCTGATCCGCAAGGGCGTGGACATGGCGATGCGGATGATGGGCGAGCAGTTCGTCACCGGCGAGACCATCGCGCAGGCTCTGGGCAACGCGCGCGAGCTGGAGGCGCAGGGCTTCCGCTATTCGTACGACATGCTCGGCGAGGCGGCGCTGACCATGGAGGACGCGAAGCGCTACCGCGCCGCATATGAAGAGGCGATCCACGCCATCGGCGAGGCATCTGACCGCCGCGGCGTGTACGAGGGCCCTGGCATCTCGATCAAGCTCTCGGCGCTGCACCCGCGCTACAGCCGCGCGCAGCATGCCCGCGTGATGGCCGAGCTGTACCCGGTGCTGCGCGACCTCGCCCTGCTGGCGCGGCAGTACGACATCGGCCTGAACATCGACGCGGAGGAGGCCGACCGCCTCGAGCTCTCGCTCGACCTGCTGGAACGGCTGTGCCTCGAGCCAGCGCTCGCGGGCTGGAACGGCATCGGCTTCGTGGTGCAGGCCTACCAGAAGCGCTGCCCCTTCGTGATCGACTTCGTGATCGAACTGGCGCGCCGCAGCGGGCACCGGCTGATGGTGCGGCTGGTGAAGGGCGCCTACTGGGACAGCGAGATCAAGCGCGCGCAGGTCGACGGCCTCGACGGCTATCCGGTCTACACGCGCAAGGCCTACACCGACGTGTCGTACCTCGCCTGCGCGCGCAAGCTGCTCGATGCGCCGGAGGCCGTGTACCCGCAGTTCGCCACGCACAACGCGCACACGCTGGCGGCCATCTACACGATGGCGGACCCGTCGCGCTACGAGCCGGGGCAGTACGAATTCCAGTGCCTGCACGGCATGGGCGAGCCGCTCTACGAGCAGGTGGTGGGCCCGCTAGCGCGGCCCTGCCGCATCTATGCGCCCGTGGGCACGCACGAGACGCTGCTGGCCTACCTGGTGCGCCGGCTGCTGGAGAACGGCGCGAACACGTCCTTCGTGAACCGCATCGCGGACCCGGCGATCCCGCTCGAGGTGCTGGTGGAAGACCCGGTCGCCACGGTGGAGCACATGGCGGTGCAGGAAGGTGCCACGGGCCTTCCGCACCCGGCCATCGCCCTGCCCGTCGCGCTGTACGGAACGCAGCGCGCCAATTCGCACGGACTCGATCTCGCGAGCGATGACAGCCTGCGCGCGCTGGGCCGGGTGCTGCGCGAAAGCGCGGGCGAGAACTGGCAAGCCGCGCCGATGCTCGCCGGGGCCGCACCGCAGACAGGCGAGGCGAACGATGTGCGAAACCCGGCCGATCATCGCGACATCGTCGGGCGGGTTCGGGAAGCCACGCAGGCCGACGTCGAATCAGCCGTCGCGCAGGCCCACGGCTTCGCGGCGGACTGGGCGGCCACGCAGCCCGCCGCGCGCGCCGCACTGCTCGAACGCGCCGCGTCGAAGCTGGAGCAGGACATGCCGCGCCTGCTCGGCCTGCTGACGCGCGAGGCTGGAAAGACATATGCCAACGCCGTCGCCGAAGTGCGCGAGGCGGTCGACTTCCTGCGCTATTACGCGGCGCAGGCGCGCAGCGATTTCTCGAACGACACGCATCGCGCGCTCGGCCCCATGGCCTGCATCAGTCCGTGGAACTTTCCGCTCGCGATCTTCACCGGCCAGGTGGCTGCCGCGCTCGCTGCGGGCAACCCGGTGCTGGCCAAGCCGGCCGAGCAGACACCGCTGGTGGCGGCCGAGGCGGTGCGCGTGTTGTGGGAGGCCGGCGTGCCGCGTGCCGCCGTGCAGCTGCTGCCGGGCCGCGGCGAGACCGTCGGCGCCGCGCTGGTGGCCGACGCGCGCGTGCAGGGCGTGATGTTCACCGGCTCGACGGAGGTCGCGCGCATCCTGCAGAAGACGCTGTCGCAGCGGCTCGGCGCGCACGGTGCGCCGGTGCCGCTCATCGCCGAGACCGGCGGGCAGAACGCGATGATCGTCGACTCGTCCGCGCTCGCGGAGCAGGTGGTCGCCGACGTGATGGCCTCGGCCTTCGACAGCGCGGGCCAGCGCTGCTCGGCGCTGCGCGTGCTGTGCGTGCAGGAGGAAGCGGCCGACCGGCTGGTCGTGATGCTCAAGGGCGCGATGGCGCAGGCCTGCATCGGCAATCCCGCGCGGCTGGCGGTGGACGTGGGCCCGGTGATCGACGCCGAGGCGCGCGACGGCATCGAGCGCCACGTCGAGGCCATGCGCTCGCGCGGCCACGCGGTCTTCCGCCAGGGCCGCGAATACGCGCACGACACGCAAGACGGCACCTACGTGATGCCGACGCTGATCGAGCTCGACGGCATCGCCGAGCTGCAGCGCGAGGTGTTCGGGCCGGTGCTGCACGTCGTGCGCTACCGCCGTCGCGACCTCGGCGCGCTGGTCGGGCAGATCAACGCCACGGGCTACGGGCTCACGCTGGGCGTGCACACGCGCATCGACGAGACCATCGCGCAGATCGTGGAGCACGCCAGGGCGGGCAACGTCTACGTGAACCGCAACATCGTCGGCGCGGTGGTGGGCGTGCAGCCGTTCGGCGGCGAAGGACTCTCGGGCACGGGGCCGAAGGCCGGCGGGCCGCTGTACATGCTGCGCATGCTGTCGGCGCGTCCGGACGACGCGATGGTGCGCGCGGTGGCCGGCGGTACCGCAGTGCCGCGGACGCCGCTGTCGGCACTGGCGCGATGGGCCCGGGAAACCGGCCGCACTGCGCTCGCGGCGCAGTGCGCGGCGTTCGCCGAGCAGTCACGCGCCGGCAGCTCGCGCACGCTGGCCGGCCCGACCGGCGAGCGCAATGTCTACACGCTGGAGCCGCGCGAGGCGGTGCTGTGTCTCGCCGATGCCGAGGCCGACCGGCTGGCGCAGCTGGCCGCGGTGCTGTCGGTGGGCAGCACCGCGATCTGGCCCACCGACGCCGCGGCGCAGGGCCTGCGCGCTTCGCTGCCGGCCGAGGTGCGCCAGTGCGTGGCCGTCGCGAACGACTGGACCTCCGACACGGTGGCATTCGACGCGGCGCTGCATCACGGCAGCGCGCAGGGCCTGTCGGATGCGATGCGGCGCATCGCGGCGCGGCCGGGCCCGATCGTCGGCGTGCGCGGCTTCGCTTCCGGCGACGCGCGCATTCCCCTCGAAAGCCTGGTGGTGGAGCGCGCGATCAGCACCAACACCGCGGCGGCCGGCGGCAACGCGAGCCTGATGACGATCGGCTGAGCGCCGCCCGCACCCGCGGCTATTTGTCGAAGGCCGGATCGATAGGCACGCGGTAGCCGTTCACGAGCCGGTTGGTCTCGTTCGCCATGCCGACCACCGCCATGAGCTCGGCGAACATCGCGGGCGTCATGCCGGCCTTTTCCGCGCCCGCATGGTGGCTCGCGATGCAGTAGCCGCAACTGTTGGTGACGCTCACGGCGAGGTAGACCATTTCCTTCACCACCGGATCGAGCGCGCCGGGGGCCATCACTTCCTTCAGGCTGCTCCAGGTGCGCCTGAGCGTGACGGGGTCGTTGGCGAGGTACTTCCAGAAGTTGTTGACGTCGGGCACGTTGCGCGTGGCCTTGATGTCGTCGAAGACGGCGCGCACCTCGTCGGATGCGGCCGCGTATTCGATGGGCTGGGGTTTCATTGAGGGCTCCTGAGGTTGCCGGCAACGGTACCAGCCTCCGGGGCCTTTCGCCTTTTTCAATAGGTTTCGAGAAACCTGGCGTGCTCCCGGTGCATGTGCGAACGCGCGACCAGCCAACTCTTCAACGCGGCCTGCGTGTCGGGCGACAAGTCCCTGGAGCACTGGTCGAAGGCTTCGCCGAGCAGCCTGAACTCGACGTCGAGATGACGGCGCGAAGCCGATGCATCCGGCGTCGTCTGGTTCTTCGCGAAGGCGAGGAGCCCTTCCTGGCCGAACGCCTCGATCTCCTTCACGAGGCGCCGCCGCTCCTGCATGAGGCGCCTGACGATGGCCGAACGGCGGCGCGCGCCGAAGCGGCGGAGTATGGGATTCGAGTCGTCGCCCTGCACCGTCGCCAGGATGATGTCGAGCTGCTCGAGCAGATGCATCCACTGCTCGGGCTGGAAGAACTCCATGGGCACCGGCGGCGATGTCTTCTTCACGACTAGCATGGTTGTCTCCTGCCGTCATTTCTTATGCGTCCCGGCCTGGCCCGGAATCATCCGGAGCCAGGCCGATGCGTACTGAGCTCATTCACTCACTCACCGCGGGCAACCGCAACCGGCCCGCCCGCGGTCACCGTTCGATCACTTCTTCCCGAGGTCGAAGCGATCGAGGTTCATCACCTTGGCCCAGGCGGCCACGAAGTCGGTCACGAAGGCCTTCTGCGAGTCGGCCGCTCCGTAGACCTCCGAGAGCGCGCGCAGCTGCGAGTTCGAGCCGAACACGAGGTCGACGATGGTGGCCGTCCACTTGACTTCGCCGGTCTTGCGGTCGCGGCCTTCCAGCACGCCGTCGTTCGCGGCGGACTTCTTCCACCCGGTGTTCATGTCGAGCAGGTTCACGAAGAAGTCGTTGCTCAGCGTCTCGGGGCGCTTGGTGAACACGCCGTTGGGCGACTGCCCGAAGTTCGCGTTCAGGGCGCGCAGGCCGCCGACCAGCACCGTCATCTCGGGCGCGCTCAGCGTCAGCAGCTGCGCCCTGTCGAGCAGCAGCGCGGCGGCCAGCGATCCGTCGACACCCTTCTTCAGGTAGTTGCGGAACCCGTCGGCCTTCGGCTCCAGGGGAGCGAAGGATTCGACGTCGGTCTGCTCCTGCGAGGCGTCCCCGCGGCCCGGCGAGAAGGGCACCGTCACGTCCTGGCCTGCCTTCTTCGCGGCGGCCTCGACCGCCGCGTTGCCCGCCAGCACGATCAGGTCGGCCAGCGAGATCTTCTTGCCGCCCGACTGCGCGCCGTTGAACTCCTTCTGGATGCCCTCGAGCGTGGAAAGCACCTTCGCGAGCTGCGCCGGCTGGTTGACTTCCCAGTCCTTCTGCGGCGCGAGGCGGATGCGCGCGCCGTTGGCGCCGCCGCGCTTGTCGCTGCCGCGGAAGGTGGAGGCCGAGGCCCATGCCGCGCCCACGAGCTGCGAGATGCCCAGGCCCGAGGCGAGCACCTTGGCCTTCAGCGCCGCGACGTCCTTGTCGTCGACCAGCGGATGGTTGACGGCGGGGATCGGGTCTTGCCAGATCAGCTCTTCCTTCGGCACCAGCGCGCCGAGGTAGCGCGCGCGCGGCCCCATGTCGCGGTGCGTGAGCTTGAACCAGGCGCGGGCGAAGGCGTCGGCGAACTCCTGCGGGTTGGCCATGTAGCGGCGCGAGATCTTCTCGTAGGCCGGGTCCATGCGCATGGCCATGTCGGCCGTGGTCATCATCGGGGCGTGGCGCCTGGACGGGTCGTGCGCGTCGGGCACGGTGCCTGCGCCGGTGCTGCCCTTGGGCTTCCACTGGTTGGCGCCGGCCGGGCTCTTGGTGAGCTCCCATTCGTAGCCGAACAGCGTCTCGAAGTAGCTGTTGTCCCATTTCGTGGGCGTGGGGGTCCATGCGCCCTCGATGCCGCTGGTGGTGGCGTGCACGCCGATGCCGCTCTCGAAGCTGTTGCGCCAGCCCAGGCCCATCTCCTCGATGTCGGCGCCTTCCGGCTCCGCGCCGACCTTGGTCGGATCGCCGGCACCGTGGGCCTTGCCGAAGGTATGGCCGCCGGCGGTGAGCGCCACGGTTTCCTCGTCGTTCATCGCCATGCGGGCGAAGGTCTCGCGGATGTCGCGGGCCGACCCGAGCGGATCGGGGTTGCCGTTCGGTCCTTCGGGGTTCACGTAGATCAGGCCCATCTGCACGGCGGCCAGCGGGTTGGCGAGGTCGCGGTCGCCGCTGTAGCGCTCGTCGCCCAGCCACTTGCCTTCGGGACCCCAGTAGATGTCGTCTTCCGGCTCCCAGATGTCGGGGCGGCCGCCGGCGAAGCCGAAGGTCTTGAAGCCCATGGACTCCAGCGCGACGTTGCCGGTCAGGATCATCAGGTCGGCCCACGAGAGCTTGCGGCCGTACTTCTGCTTGATCGGCCACAGCAGGCGGCGTGCCTTGTCGAGGTTGCCGTTGTCCGGCCAACTGTTCAGGGGCGCGAAGCGCTGCGCGCCGTGGCCGCCGCCGCCGCGGCCGTCGGCCGTGCGGTACGTGCCGGCAGAGTGCCAGGCCATGCGGATGAAGAGAGGTCCGTAGTGGCCGTAGTCGGCGGGCCACCAGTCCTGCGAATTGGTCATCAGGGCGTGGAGGTCCTTGATCACGGCATCGAGGTCGAGGGTTTTGAACTCCTCGGCGTAGTCGAACGCCTCGCCCATCGGGTTGGACTCGGCGGAGTGCTGGTGCAGGAGCTTCAGGTTCAGCTGGTTGGGCCACCAGTCTGTATTGGCAGGAGCACCGGAAAAGGTGTGCTTGCGCGCATGGCCCGGGAAGGGGCACTTGGTTTCATCGGACAAGGGGTTCTCCTTTGGTAGTTGATCACGCGGGGGCCGGACCCAGTCTAGGTTTGGATTTCCCGCTGTTCAATCCAATTGAGTGAATTGAGTCCATAGCGGAGAACTATGGATTTCACCCTATTTCACCCTGTCGGAGAGCTTAAGAATTCATTTCGGCGGATGCCCGCGATCCGGCTCGCGCGACGGGACGAACGCCGGCGTGGATCTCGCGCACGAACAGCGTGAAAGGACAGCGGGGGTTGTTCGGCGAAGGGCTGCCGTTCGTAGGTGAACCCCATGGTTTGTCGTCACTTCTCCTCGCGGTACGAACCCGAGCCTTTTCGCTCTCCCGCGACAAGCACTAACGGCGCGGAACGCTAGACTCATCGCGCTGGCCGAGGGTCCTGCACCACGCGTGAATACCGCGCCGGCATCTTCGATGCCTCAGTGCCACGGGATGCCCCGGAAGCACGCCCGGCACCACACTCCTCCTCTCCTTCCCCGCAGAAACAAGCAACGTGCTCAACCGCGTCCTCCGGGTTGCCGCGACAGCAGCGGCCGCCCTTCTTTCGGTTCCTTTCGCGACCGCGCACGAGCTGTGCACGCTGATTGCCGATGCCGATTCCGGCAAGGTCGTCCTGCAGCGTGGCCCCTCCTGCTCCGAGCGCGTGACGCCTGCCTCGACCTTCAAGCTCGCCATCAGCCTCATGGGCTACGACGCAGGCGTGCTGAAGGACGCTGCACAGCCTGCCCTGTCGTATCAGGCGGGATATCCGGATTGGGGTGGCGATGCCTGGCGGCGTGACGTCACGCCGACTACGTGGATCAGGGACTCCGTCTTCTGGTACTCGCAGCAGGTCGTGAAGCGCGTGGGGCAGGAGCGCTTCGCGCACTACGCGAAGGTTTTTCAGTATGGCAATGCAGATGTCTCTGCGGTGCCGGTCGATGACCCCGGGCAGAACGGCGTCTGGGTGATGAGCTCCCTGCGCATCTCCGCCGAGGAACAGCTCGCGTTCATGCGCAGGATCGTGCGCCGCCAGTTGCCGGTGAGTGCGCATGCTTTCGATATGACCGCACTCATCGCAAGCTACGGCGCACCGGTCGACGGCTGGGCCGTGCATGGCAAGACGGGCACCGGGTCGCCGGGCAGCGACAACCGCTATGACGCAAGCCGCGCTTATGGCTGGTACGTGGGCTGGGCTACGAAGGGCGAGAGAAGGCTGGTATTCGCACGCCTGATCCAGGACGAGCAAGCCCTCAAGCCCAACGCGGGCCTGCGCGCGCGCGACGAGCTGCTCCAGCTTCTGCCGGCCGCTGCGCCATGACCGCATTGCGTCGCGCACTTGCCGCGCTTCTCTTCGCTCTCGGCTCGTCCTGCGGGCTGGCCCAGACCCTGGCGCTGACATTCGACGACGGCCTCGATCCCCAAAAGGAACCCGCGGCTCCGTCGTGGAACCGGCAGATCCTGGAAACGCTCCACGATGCGGGCATCACGTCGATGGTGTTTCCAGCACTCGTGCGCACCGGCCGGGCCCAGGGACTGGACCTCATCCGGGACTGGTCGCACGCGGGCCACGCGATCGGCAACCACACCTCCCGGCACCGCAGCCTGGGATCGCCTCAAGTGCCGCTCGCGGACTTCATCGGCGACGTCAAGGAGGCCGACGCCGTGCTGAGCCGGATCCCGGGCTGGACGAAGATGCTGCGCTTTCCGTATCTGAAAGAGGGCAACACGCTCGCCAAGCGAGACGGCATGCGCCTCTGGATGCAGGCAGCGGGCTACAGGGCGGCGCCGGTTTCGATCGACGCGAGCGACTGGTACTACAACCAGCTCTATGCGGCCTGGCTGGACGAAGGCAATGCCGACAAGGCCGATCGCGTGAAGGCCGCTTACATCGAGCATCTGCTGGACCGTGCTGCCTACTACGACGGCCTGGCCCGGCGGGTCCTCGGCCGCAGCCCCGCCCATGTGATGCTGCTGCACACGAGCAGGATCAACGCCGCTGCTCTCGGGGAGCTGATCGCGGCGTTCCGGGCGCGAGGGTGGTCCTTCATCGCCGCCAAAGCGGCCTTCGATGATCCGATCTACACCGCGCAGATCGACACCCTGCCGGCGGGCGAAAGCGTCATATGGGCCAGCGCCAAGGCGGCGCAGATTCCGGGTCTGCGGTATCCGGCGGAGGACTCGGTCTACGAGGAGCCCAAGCTGCGCGCGCTGGGGCTGGTGCCGGCGCGCATGCTGCAGTAGCGCACCCGCCGGCCTCCGCGCTCACTCCACCGTCACGCTCTTCGCCAGATTGCGCGGCTTGTCCACATCGGTCCCGCGCGCACAGGCCGTGTGATACGCCAGCAGCTGCAGCGGCACCACGTGCAGGATCGGCGAGAGCGCGCCGTAGTGTTCGGGCATGCGGATCACGTGCAGGCCTTCGCTGCTGGTGATCTTGGTGTCGCCGTCGGCCAGCACGTAGAGCACGCCGCCGCGCGCGCGCACTTCCTGCAGGTTGCTCTTGAGCTTTTCGAGCAGCGCGTCGTTGGGGGCCACGGCCACCACGGGCATCTCGCTGGTCACCAGCGCGAGCGGGCCGTGCTTGAGTTCGCCGGCGGCATACGCCTCGGCGTGGATATACGTCACTTCCTTGAGCTTGAGCGCGCCTTCGAGCGCGATCGGGTAGTGCAGCCCGCGGCCCAGGAAGAGCGCGTTGTCCTTGCGCGCGAAGTCCTCGGCCCAGCCGATGATCTGCGGCTCCAGCGCCAGCACCGACTGCAGCGCGACGGGCAGGTGGCGCATCTCCTTCAGGTAGCGCGCCTCGTCGGCCTCGCTCAAGCGGCCCTTGGCCTGCGCGATGGCGAGCGTGAGCAGGAAGAGCCCCGCCAGCTGCGTGGTGAAGGCCTTGGTCGAGGCCACGCCGATTTCCACGCCGGCGCGCGTGATGTACGCCAGCTTGCATTCGCGCACCATCGCGCTGGTGGCGACGTTGCAGATGGTCAGCGTCTGCTCCATGCCCAGCGAACGAGCGTGCTTCAGCGCGGCCAGCGTGTCGGCCGTTTCGCCCGACTGGCTGATGGTGACGACCAGCGTCTTCGGGTCGGGCACGGATTCGCGGTAGCGGTACTCGCTCGCGATCTCAACCTGCGTGGAGATCTTCGCGATGCCCTCCAGCCAGTACTTGGCGGTGCAGCCGCTGTAGTAGCTGGTGCCGCAGGCCAGGATGAGGATCTTGTCGATGTCCTGGAACACGCGATGCGCGCTCGCTCCCGTGGCGCCGTCCTGGCCGATACCGTCGAACAGCTCGGGCACGATGCCTTCCACGCCTTCGAGCGTGTCGCCGATGGCGCGCGGCTGCTCGAAGATTTCCTTCTGCATGTAGTGGCGGTAGGGGCCGAGCTCGGCGGCGCCGCTGTGTGCCAGCACGGTGCGCACCTGGCGGGTGACCGGCTTGTGGTTCTTGTCGACGATCCAGTACTTGCCGGGCTGCACGTCGACCACGTCGCCCTCTTCCAGGTAGATGATCTGGTCGGTCACGCCGGCCAGGGCCATCGCGTCGCTGGCGAGGAAGTTCTCGGCGCCGTCCTTGCCCGCGCCCAGGATCAGCGGTGAACCCGCACGCGCGCCGACCACGCGCTGCGGCTCGTCGCGGCAGATCACGGCGATGGCGTAGGCGCCGTGCAGCTGCAGCACGGCCGCCTTCACGGCCTCGAACAGGTCGCCGTCGTAGAGGCTGTCGACGAGGTGGGCGATGACCTCGGTGTCGGTCTGGCTCTCGAAGGCGTAGCCCTTGGCTTCGAGCGCGGCGCGCAGCGTTTCGTGGTTCTCGATGATGCCGTTGTGCACGAGCGCGATGCGGCCCGGCCGCGCGGCCTGCGCGTCGGCGCCTGGGCCATGGCTGAAATGCGGGTGCGCGTTGTGCACCGCCGGCGCGCCGTGCGTGGCCCAGCGCGTATGGGCGATGCCGGTGAGGCCCTCGACCTTGTCGTCGCGCACCTGCGCCACGAGGTCGGCCACGCGCGAGGTGGTGCGCGCCCGCGTCAGGCCGCCTGCATGCACCGCCACGCCGCAGGAGTCATAGCCGCGGTACTCGAGCCGCTGAAGGCCCTGCACGAGGACCGGAACGATGTTGCGATGGGACGCTGCCCCGACGATGCCGCACATGGTGAGCTGCCTTTGAATGAAGAAGAGGCTCGATGGTAGGAAGGCACGAAAGAAATATGCATTCGAAATTCAATTGATTTCGGACTTTTATTTCTCCACTCCATACATATGGAGTTTTATTCCATAATTTCTTCATATATGGAATCAATCTCCCTCGATTCAACAGACCTGCGCCTGCTGGACGCCCTGCAGCGCGACGCCTCGCAGACCAACCAGCGCCTGGCCGCAGACGTGGGCATCTCCCCGCCCACCTGCCTGCGCCGCGTGCAACGGCTGCGCGACATCGGGCTGATCGAGCGCCAGGTCGCGCTGCTGTCGCCCGACAGGCTCGCCACGGTGCTGGGCCACGGCCTGCAGGCGGTGATCGAGATCTCGCTGGACCGGCAGGACGCCGCCTCGCTCGATGCCTTCGAGGCGCGCGTGATCGCCGACGACGCGGTCCAGCAATGCTGGCGCGTGTCGCCCGGCCCGGACTTCGTGCTGGTGGTGGCGGCGCGCGACATGCAGGACTACGGCACCCTTACGCAGCGCCTGTTCACGGCCGATGCGAACGTTCGCAACGTCAAGGCCTTCTTCAGCCTGAAGCGCGCGAAGTTCGAACCCCGGGTGCCGCTGGCGCCCCGGGCATAGAGAACAAGGAAAGGAAGGCCCTCAGGCCTTCGGTTTCTTCTGGGGCCGCTTCCAGTTGGGGAAGCTCACCGCCTTGCTGCGCGCCACGGTAAGCGCGCCCGGCTCGGTCGACTTGTTGATGGTCGAGCCGCCGCCGATGGTGCCGCCCGCGCCGATGGTGACGGGCGCCACCAGCACGCAGTTGCTGCCCACGTGCACGTCGTCGCCGATCACGGTGCGGTGCTTGTTGGCGCCGTCGTAGTTGGCGGTGATGCTGCCCGCGCCGTAGTTCACGCGCTCGCCCACGGTGGCGTCGCCCAGGTAGGCCAGGTGGTTGGCCTTGGCGCCGGCGGCCAGCGTGGAGTTCTTCACTTCCACGAAGTTGCCGATGTGCACCTCGGCGCCCAGCTGCGCGCCGGGGCGCAGGCGGGCGAAGGGGCCGATCAGCGAGCCCGCGCCGACGCTCACGCCGGCCTTCTCGCCCTCGATGTGGGTGAACGGATGGATCACCGCGCCGGCCTCGATGCGCGCATTGGCGATGACGCAATTCGCGCCGATGCGCACGCCCTCGCCCAGCGACACCGCGCCCTCGAACACACAGTTGACGTCGATCTCCACGTCGGCCGCGCATTCGAGCGTGCCACGCAGGTCGAAGCGCGCCGGGTCGGCCAGGCGCACGCCCTGCTCCATCAGCGCATTCGCCTGGCGCAGCTGCCAGGCACGTTCCAGCGCCGCTAGCTGGGCGGGGCTGTTGATGCCGGCCACCTGCAACGCGTCGGTGGTGATGTGCGCGACCACGGGCACGCCGTCGGCGGCCGCGAGCTTCACCACGTCGGTCAGGTAGTACTCGCCCTGGGCGTTGTCGTTGTCCAGCCGGCCGAGCCAGCCCTTGAGCAGGCGCGCGGGCACGGCCATTACGCCGCTGTAGATCTCGCGCACCGCGCGCTGGGCCTCGGTGGCGTCCTTGTGCTCGACCACGGCCTGGACGTCGCCCGTGCCGCCTGAGCGGATGACCCGGCCGTAGCCCGTGGGGTCGTCGAATGCGATGGTCAGCAGCGCCAGCTTACCGCCGGCACTGGCGGCGACGAGCGCGCGCAGGGTTTCTTCGCCGATCAGCGGCACGTCGCCCGAGAGCACGACCACCGTGCCGTCGTCCGCCAGCAGCGGCGCGGCCTGCTGCACGGCATGGCCGGTGCCCAGCTGCGGCTCCTGGCGCGCGAAGCGCACCGTGGCGTTGCCGATGCCGCCGGCCATGGAGGCCTCGACCTCGGCCGCGCCATGGCCCGTGACGACCACCACGTCGCGTGCCCCGATGCGCGCGGCGGTGCCCGCCACGTGCGCCAGCAGGGCGCGGCCGCCCAACCGGTGCAGGACCTTGGGCAGCCGGCTCTTCATGCGGGTACCCTTGCCGGCGGCCATGATGACGACGTCGATCGGTCCGGCGTCGTGGTTCTGTTGCGGAGGCTGATTCATGCGTTTCTTTTCCAGGATTCGTTGCTCGACTTGCTCGGCAATCTCTGCAGTGACCCGAATTATCGGCGCGCTGCTCGTGGTGGCCGCCCTGGGCGCCTGCAGCGCGATCCAGCTGGCCTACAACAACCTGCCGACGGTGAGCTACTGGTGGCTCGACGGCTACCTCGATTTCGACGGCGCCCAGACCCCGAAGGTGCGCGACGAGCTCGCCCAGCTGCTGGCCTGGCACCGGCAGAACGAGCTGCCGCGCCTCGCATCGCTGCTGAAGGAGGCCCAGGCGATGGCTCCGGGCGAGGTGACGCCGGAGCAGGTCTGCGCCATGGCCGACCGCATCCGCGAGCGCCTGCTGGCCGTGACCGCGCGCGCCGAGCCCGCCGGCACCGAGCTGGCGCTGAGCCTGAACGAGGCGCAGCTGCAGCAGCTGGAACGCAAGTACGCCAAGAACAACGCCGAGTACCGCAAGGACTGGCTCGACCGCACGCCGGCCCAGGTGCAGGAGAAGCGCTACGACCAGTTCCTCGACCGCACCGAGGATTTCTACGGCCGCCTGAGCGCCGAGCAGCGCGAGCTGCTGAAGCAGCAGGTCGCGCAGTCGGTGTTCGACCCGAAGCTGGCGGATGCCGAGCGCCGCAAGCGCCAGCAGGAGGCGCTCAGGCTGCTGCGCGGCTTCGTCGCCGGCAAGCCTTCGCCCGCCGAGGCACGCGCCGCGCTGCACGACTACATCCAGCGCATCGCCGAGCCGCCGCCCGGGCCCTGGCGCGACCACCAGCAGGCCCTGCTGCAGGAAGGCTGCCGCAACACCGCGGCCATGCACAACGGCACGAGCGCCAGCCAGCGCGCGCAGGCGGTGCGCCGGCTGCAGGCCTACCAGGACGACCTGCGCGAGCTGGTGGCGGCGCGCTGAAGGCGCCGGAATGGAGCTCCGGAGTCTGGGGTTCTAGATAAGCGGCGTCGGCCGCATCGGACGCTCGAAGTAGTCGCCCAGCGCTTCCAGCGCGCGCGGCTCCATGATGCGCAGCCACCCGCCGTCGATCCTGTAGAGCCCCAGGCGCTGCAGGCGCCGCAGCGTCTTGTTGGTGTGCACCAGCGAAAGCCCCAGCGCGTCGGCGATGTGCTGCTGGTTGAACGGGAATTCGGCCCAGCCGTCGCGCTCCATGCCAACGCGCAGGGCGCGGCGGTACAGGTGCATCAGCAGCATCGCCACCCGCTCGCCGGCATTGCGCCGGCCGGTGGTGACGAGGTTGTCGTCGACCATCTTCTCCTCGCGCGCCGCCAGCCAGGTGATGTCGTAGCCCAGCTTGGGCTGGGCGTGGAACAGGCCCCAGAGCCGCTCGCGGGGGAAGGCGCACAGCGTGACGTCGGTCACCGCCTCGACGCCGTGCGTCTGACCGTCGGCGAATTCGTCCTGCAGGCCGAGGAAATCGCCGGGCAGCAGGAAGCTCAGGATCTGCCTCCGGCCGTCGCTGAGCGTCTTGTAGCGAAAGGCCCAGCCCGAATAGAGAGTGAAGAGCTGCGGGCTCGGGCGGTGCTCGTCGATGATCGAGCTGCCGGCCTCCACCCTCCGGGCGCCGACACGAAACGACTGGATCGTCCGCAGCTCGTCGCCGGACGGGGCCAGGAATGCGTCGAGCCGGCGCAATGCGCACTGGTCGCACGGATTCGCGCCCTGCGGAGGCGCCATGGCTGCGGGGTAGTCCTCGAACTTCACGCCTCACTATAGGCGCCCGCACTGGCGCCCGGCCTGTGTCTTTTGACATTTCCCGGCGCCCGGGCGCTGCCTACACTGCGCACCGTTTCCCCATCCAAGACGCATGACAGAACAAGAAACGCCCCCGCTTCATGAGATTCTTTACTGCAGCACGCTCGCCCAAGGCCTGCCTCCGGACACCGTGGGCCTGATCGCCTCGCGGGCCCGGGCGCACAACGCGCTGCACGGCATCACCGGCCTGCTGGTGTTCGACGGCTTGCGCTTCTGCCAGCACCTGGAAGGCCCGCCCGAGGCCGTCGGTGCATTGATGCAGCGCATCGGGAAGGATCCGCGCCACGTCGGCGTCAGGGTGGTCCACGAAGCCCCGCTGGGAGCCCGCCGCTACAGCGGCTTCGGCATGGGGCTGGCCGAGTGCGAGGGGCCCGACCTGATGGCCGGCGTGCATGCGCTCGACGGGGAGGTGGCGCTGCGGCACTTCCTGGCGCTGCTGCCCAGCTTCGACATCAACGGCTGATCGGCCCCGAAAGAACAGCCCCAGAAAAGGAAAAGGCGGCCGAAGCCGCCTTTTTCAGCACCTGGAGGACTGGGGAACGATCAGGCGTTGTCCCAGCTGTAGGTGGCGCCGTAGCCGTCCCAGGCCTCCATCACGATGCGCTGGCCCGCGGCCACCATCAGCGATTCGCCGGGTGCGAGCACCAGGTCTTCGCTGGGGTTGGCGAGCGTGGCGTCGGGCGTGATCCACACCCGGCCCTGCCTCACGCGCAGGATGCTGGCCGCCCGCGCCTTCAGGCTCATCGCCTCGCCGGGAGCGATCTGCCATGCACCGCGGCGGACGGCCGGCGGAACGGTGGCGGCGCGAGCCGGGACGGACAGGGACGAGAGCGATTCGGTGGTGCAGACGGCGGTGGACATGATGTAACTCCTTAGGGCTTTGCCGAGGCGCTTGACAGAAAGAGGCAATAGCGCAGTTCGGGAATGAATGATCGTTTCTCCGGCGTTGGCGGTCCAATGAAAACGAGGTAGCCTACTGATGCTGGTTCCGCATCAATTGATCGGCCGGGAACCGCCCTCGATTCATATCCATGCAACATTCCCAGACTCATCTGCGCTCCCGCCCCATTTCCGCCGGGCACCTGCGCGCCTTCGAGGCGGTGGCCCGGCACCTGAATTTCCGGGCGGCGGCGGAAGAAATGGCGCTGACCCAGTCGGCCGTGAGCCGCCAGATCCAGTCGCTGGAAGAGGAAGTGGGCGTGGCCCTGTTCCTGCGCCATACCCGAGCGGTCGAGCTCACCAGCGCGGGCGCGCTGCTCTTGCTGGCGGTGCAGCAGTCGCTGCCGCGCATCGACACGGCCGTGCGCCAGATCCGCCAGAGCGCGGGGCGGCAGAGCGTGTCGCTGACCACCTTCGCCTCGTTCGCCTCGATGTGGCTGATCCCGCGGCTGGAGGCCTTCCAGCGCGACAACCCCGAGATCGACATCCGCATCGACGCCAGCGACGTCGCCGTCGACCTCGACGTGGCCGACGTGGACATCGCCCTGCGCTACGGCCCGCGCGAGGTGATGCCCTCCGGCGCCGTGCGCCTGTTCGGTGAAACGCTCACCCCCGTGGCCAGCCCCTGGCTATTGAAGAGCAGCCCGCCGATCAAGACGCCGGCGGACATGACCCGGTTCACGCTGATCGAGGCGGGCGACGCCCACCGCACCCACCTCGAATGGCTGACCTGGCGCCGCTGGTTCGAGGTGAACGGGCTGGAGCGCGCGCAGCCCAAGCGCTGGCTCTATTTCAACTACGCCTACCAGATGGTGCAGGCCGCGCTCACCGGCCAGGGCGTGACCCTGGCGCGCAGCTCGCTGATCGCCGAGAGCCTGGCCAACGGCGACCTGGTCGAGGTGCTGCCGCAGCATCGTATGGATTCGCCGATGTCCTACTGGCTGATCGCGGGGCCGCGCAGCGTGCAGCGGCCGGAAATCAGGGCCTTCTGCGACTGGCTGCAGCTGCAGGCCGTGACCACGCGCGAGACCATCGGCGAGGTGCCCGATCCGGACACCGTCGACAACATCGACTGAGATTCAAAAGGAATGGCGGCTTGACCGCCTTTTCCAGGAACACCGCGGAACCGGCTTTGCCGGGCCGCTGGTGTTGCCCCCGGCGAGGGGGTTGGCGAAGCGACACGAAGTGCGCGCAGCCTGGGGGAGAGTCAAGCTACCGGCCAGACCACGCCGTTGTCGTTCAGGATGGCGTCCAGCGGCAGGTCGTGCGCCTCTGGCTCGAAGTCCGCGACGAAGCCGTTGGTGAAGCCCAGACCCACCGTGAACGGCCGGGGCTCCAGCGCGGCCAGCGTGCGGTCGTAGAAGCCGCCGCCGTAGCCCAGGCGGTAGCCGCCGGCGCTGTAGCCCACGCAGGGCACGAACAGCAGGGTGGGCACGATCAGCTCGGTGTCCTTGGGCTTGGGAATGCCGTAGGCGTCCTCTTCCATCTGGCAGCCCGGATACCAGGCGTGGAAGGTCAGGGTCTTGTGAACCTTGTCGATCACCGGCAGTCCGATGCGGCGGCGCTGGGGCTCTTCCATGAGTTCGCCGTCCTCCTTCCAGCGGTGCAGGGCGGGAAGCGGATCGAATTCGCCCTTGATCGGCCAGTAGGCGCCGATCACGGTATCGGGCCGGCCCACCAGCCAGATCCGCATCACGCGCTGCAGAAGGTCGGCGCGTGTCAGCCGATCGGGCATCGCAAGACGTTGCTCGATGAGTGCTTTTCTCAACTGTTCCTTAAGAAAACTCGCCGTTGCCGAAGTGTCGGCACCCTTTGACTTGTCCATAATCCCCCGATGCAGTTCCCAAGCATTTTGGCATCCAAGAGCCATCGCCCGCGCAAAGCGGCACCCGCACTGGTTTTTTCCGCGGTCCTGGCCCTCGCCGCCTTGCTCTCGCAGCAGCCCGCCGCCGCGCAGAGCAACACCAACGACGACGTTCTGATCCAGATGAAGCAGGCCTTCCAGCGCGGCGACAAGGCCCGGCTGACTGCCCTGCTTCCGCAGGCCCGCGGCCACGCGCTCGAACCCTGGGCTGCCTACTGGGAACTCAAGGCGCGCCTGCAGGAGGCCGCCCCCAACGAGGTACAAGATTTCTACGCCCGCTACCCCGGCACCTACCAGGAAGATCGCCTGCGCAACGACTGGCTGCTGCTCACCGGCCAGCGCCGCGACTGGGACAACTTCTCCGCCTCGGTCGACGGCTTCCGCATGGGCGACGACGCGCAGGTGCGCTGCTACGCGATCCTGGTCGACACGCTGCGCAACGGCACCGCCACCCAGGCACAGGCCGACGAGGTGCGCCGCAACTGGCTCGCCCAGAAAGACCTGGACGACGGCTGCCTCACCGCCGCCGACCGCATGGTCGCCGCCCGCCTGATGTCGACCAACGACGTCTGGAAGAAGGCGCGGCTGGCCATGGAGGCCAACCGCCCGTCGGCCGCGCGCGCCGCCGTCACCATCGCAGCGCCCGACGCGCTGCCGCTGTTCGAGGAGCTCAACGCGAGCTCGGCCAAGTTCCTGACAGGCCGCGCCTTCGTGGCCGCCAAGTCGCGCAAGGAGCTGGTGGTGCTGGCGCTCATCAAGATCGCCATCGCCGACCCCGAACTGGCCGCCTCGCAGCTCGACAGCAAGTGGGGCCCGATGCTTTCCGCCGAGGAGCGCAACTGGCTCTGGGGCACCATCGGCCGCGCCGCCGCGCTGAAGCTCTGGCCGCAGGCCGGCGCCTATTACGCCAACGTCACCAAGAACAGCGACCTGTCCGACGACATGCTCGCCTGGCGCGTGCGCGCCGCCCTGCGCGCCGGCCAGTGGAAGGAAGTCGCGCCCGCCATCAACGCCATGAGCGAGACCGCCCAGCTCGACCCCACCTGGGTCTACTGGAAGGCCCGCGCCCTGTCCAATGCCGGCGGCGACGAACGCCGTGCCCAGGCCCGCGAGCTCTACCAGAGCATTGCCGGCTCGCGCGGCTTCTACGAGATGCTGGCGCTCGAGGAGCTGGGCCAGCGTACCGTGGCGGCCACGCGCCCGGCCCCGCTCACGCCCGAGGAAAAGGCCGCCGCGCGCAACAACCCCTCGCTCGCCCGCGGCCTCTACGCCATCGCCATCGGCCTGCGCCCCGAAGGCACGCGCGAGTGGAACTACGCCACCAACCTGCACGACAAGGGCGGCATGGACGACCGCGCGCTGCTGGCCGCCGCCGACTTCGCCTGCCAGCGCGAGGTGTGGGACCGCTGCATCAACACCAGCGAGCGCACCAAGGGCGTGGTCGACGTGGAGCAGCGCTTCCCGATGCCCTTCCACGACACGGTGCTGCGCAAGAGCCAGGACATCGGCCTCGACCCGGCCTACGTCTACGGCCTGATCCGCCAGGAAAGCCGCTTCATCATGGACGCGCGCTCCGGCGTCGGCGCCTCGGGCCTGATGCAGGTCATGCCCGCCACCGCGCGCTGGACGGCCCGCAAGATCGGCATGACCGACTTCTCGCCCAGCCAGATCAACGACCGCGAGACCAACATCACCATCGGCACCAACTACCTGAAGCTCGCGCTCGACGACTTCGACGGTTCCATGGCGCTGGCCGCCGCCGCGTACAACGCGGGCCCCGGCCGGCCGCGCAACTGGCGCAACGGCCCGGTGCTCGACGCCGCCATCTGGGCCGAGAACGTGCCGTTCAACGAGACGCGCGACTACGTGAAGAAGGTGCTGGCCAACACCACCAACTACGCCGCCATCATCAGCGGCCGGCCGCAGTCGCTGAAGGAGCGCCTGGGCCGCGTCGGCCCGCGCGACGCCTCCGAGCCCGAGCCGAACAAGGACCTCCCCTGAAGTCCGCCTGACATGAGCTGGCGCGACGAGGTCCTCGACACCATCGCGTCCGAGTTCTCGGATGCGGGCGACGTCGCGCAGCTCACGCGCATCGTGCTGCGCCTCACGCTCGCGGGCGCGCTGGGCTTCGTGCTCGGCTTCGAGCGCGAGCAGCAGGGCAAGGCCGCGGGCGTGCGCACCCACATGCTGGTGGCGATCGGCTCGGCGCTGTTCGTGCTGATCCCGCAGCAGACCGGCATCGTCCCGGCCGACATGAGCCGCGTCATCCAGGGGCTGGTGGCGGGCGTGGGCTTCCTGTGCGCCGGCACCATCCTCAAGCAGGGCAAGGACGAGAGCCACGTGCAGGGCCTGACCACGGCCGCTGGCCTGTGGATGACGGCCGCCATCGGCATGGCCTGCGGGCTCGGCCGCGAAGTGACCGCCGTGACGAGCGCGCTGCTCGCACTCGCGGTGCTGGCGCTGGTGCCGCGCCTCGTGAGCCTGATCGAGCGCGCGTCCGGGCCGAAGAAGCAGAGCAGCAAGAACAACAGCGACGGCGACAAGGACGACGACAGCCGCCGTCGCTGAACGAAGGCCGCGGCATCAATTCGCGCCGCGTTCGGCATCAATCGCCGTGCGGCGCACGGCTAGCATTGAAGGCTTTGTTTCAGAACCCCGCAACGGACCGGAGACCCCTCATGCGCAAGCTCTACGTCGGCAACAAGAACTACTCGTCATGGTCCATGCGGCCCTGGGTGCTGATGAAACAGGCCGGCATCGACTTCGAGGAAGTCGCCGTGCGCTTCGACTCCTTCGAGGCCGACTCGCAGTTCAAGCACACCATCGGCGCGCTGAACCCGGTGGCCAAGGTGCCGGTGCTGGTGGAAGACGACGGTCTCGTCATCTGGGACACGCTGGCCATCGCCGAATACCTCGCCGAGACCTTTCCCGAAAAGCAGCTCTGGCCCCGCGCCGCGGCCGACCGGGCGCGCGCCCGCAGCGTCTGCGCCGAGATGCACTCGGGCTTCGGCGGCCTGCGCGGCCATTGCGGCATGAACCTCGAGGCCTCGCTGCCCGAGGTGGGCGCGCGGCTGATGAAGGAAGTGCCCGAAGTCGCCAGCGACCTCGCGCGCATCGTGCAGATGTGGAGCGGCCTGCTCGACGCGCACGGCGGCCCGATGCTGTTCGGCCGCGAGTTCGGCATCGCCGACGCCTACTTCGCGCCCGTGGGCACGCGCATAAAGACCTACGGGCTGCCGGTTCCGCAGCGGATCACCGACTACATCGAGCGCGTGCAGGCGCTGCCGGGCGTCAAGGCGTGGATCGACGCCGGGCTCGCGGAAAAGGACTTCCTGCAATTCGAAGAGCCCTACCGCACGGGGCGATAGGGCTCTTCGAACAAGAGTGGCGTGCCCTTGCGAGGGGAATCGCGGGACACCGCGGAACCGGCTTTGCCGGGCCGCAGGTGTCGCCCCCGGTAGGGGGTTGGCGAAGCGACACGAAGTGCGCGCAGCCTGGGGCGAGCCAGGTTCAGAACCTGTACGTTGCCGACACGTAGGTGACGATCGGGTTCAGCTTCAGGCTGGCCTCGCTGGTGGCCACCGGCAGGCCGTAGACCGAGGTGGTGGTCAGCTTGGCCTTGGTCTTCAGCGGGATGTACGACACCGAGAACGAGATGCCCCAGTGCTTGTCGAACTGGTAGGCCGCGCCCACGTTGATCACCGGTGCGAACGAGCTGTCGAGCTTGGCCGTGGTGTTCACGGCGAAGGGCGACTGGTGGAACTGCGTGGCCAGCGCGCCCTGCAGGTTCGAGGTCAGCTTGACGTCGCTGTACCAGACGTAGGTGGCGCCCAGGCCCACGAACGGGCGGAAGGCGTCGTTGCCTTCGTTGAAGAAATACTTGCCCAGGATCGTGGGGCTCCACTGGCGGGCCTCGCCGAGCTGGCCCACGCGCCCGAGGGTGCCGGTGCCGTTGAGCTTGAACTTCGGCGGCACGCCGAACACGCCTTCCACCGCCCAGTGGCTGTCGAGGAAATAGGTGGCGCTGAGGCCGAGGGTGTCGGAGTCGCTCACGCTGGCGCCGGAACCGGCCAGCACGCTCGGGATGGGCGAAGTCACGGTCAGCGGCTTGCTCGAGTCCTGCGGCGACAGATGGAACCACCCTGCCCCGACGACCCAGTCGCCGGCCTGTTGCGCCATGGCGCTGCCGGACGCCAGGGCGCCCAGGGCTGCAAGCGCAATCGTTGTTTTCTTCATGATGTGAATTGCTCCTTTGATTGAAATATCCCTCTACGGATACGGGCGTCGGCTGTGACCGCCGCTGTAAATCTTCCGTATGACGAAAGATTGCCCGGTCCGATCGCCGGATTATCGAACGACCGTTCTATTTTCAATCCAAGGAGTATCCCTACACTGCGGCCATGAAAATCTTTCTCGTCGGCGGCGCGCTGCGCGACCGCCTGCTGGACCGCCCGGTATCCGACCACGACTGGCTGGTGGTCGGCGCCACGCCCGAGGAGATGGTGGCCCGCGGCTACCTGCCCGTGGGGCGCGACTTTCCGGTGTTCCTGCACCCCGAGACGCGCGAGGAATACGCGCTCGCCCGCACCGAGCGCAAGAGCGCGCCGGGCTATCGCGGCTTCACCGTGCACGCAGCCCCCGACGTCACGCTCGAGCAGGACCTCGCGCGCCGCGACCTGACCGTCAACGCCATCGCGCTGCCGTCGGAGCTGGTGAGCGCCGACGGCCGCTTCGACCCCACGCCCGGGACGCTGGCCGATCCCTTCCACGGTCAGCGCGACCTGCGCGACAAGGTGCTGCGCCACGTGACCGACGCCTTCCGCGAGGACCCGGTGCGCATCCTGCGCGTGGCGCGCTTCGCGGCCCGCTTCGACGACTTCGGCGTCGCTCCCGAGACCAAGGCGCTGATGCGCGAGATGGTCGCGGCCGGCGAAGTCGACGCGCTGGTGCCCGAGCGCGTGTGGCAGGAGCTGTCGCGCGGCCTGATGGAAACGCGCCCTTCCCGCATGTTCGAGGTGCTGCGCGAATGCGGGGCGCTGGCGGTGCTGCTGCCCGAGATCGAAGCCGACGCGCGGACCATGCAGGCGATCGACATCGCCGCGGGGCAGAAGGCGTCGCTGGCCGTGCGCTTCGCCTGCCTGACCGGCGGCCTCGGCCGGAGCGGGCCACCCGGTCTGAAGGCACTGCATGCGGTGTGCGAACGCTGGCGCGTGCCGGTGGAGATCCGAGAACTGGCCGAGGTAGTGGCGCGCGAACAGGGCCACATCGACGACAGCGGCACGCTCGACGCCTCCGGCCTGGTCCGCCTGCTGGAGCGCTGCGATGCCTTCCGCAAGCCGGCGCGCTTCGCCGAGGCGCTGCAGGCCTGCGAGTGCGATGCGCGCAGCTCAGGCGGCGGCGAGGCACCCTACGCGCCGCGCCAGCACCTGCTCGCGGTGCTGGCCACGGCGGCGGCCGTACCCACCGACGTGGTGGCCAGGGCCGCCCAGCAGTCCGGCGCCACCGGCCCGAAGATCGGCGAGGCCATCCACCGGGCGCGGGTCGAGGCCGTCGCGGCATCGCCGGCCTGAGCCTCGCTGGCGGAACACCGCCTGAAGACCGCCCGCCGGGACATGACTTCTGGCACTTCCCGGTGCAGGCCCTGTCGATAGCATCGGCCGGGTGAATGCCACCGCGCCGAAGCCGTCACGCGAATCCGCCGACTTCCCGCTCCCCTCGGGGCCGGACGAACTGGCCCTGCGCGTGCTGCGCGAGCACGTGGCCTCGGTGTACGCGGCCTACAACGCGTCGGTGTTCGTGCACTTCGGCCTGGGCGCGGCACTGGGCACCGCCATGTACGTGCACCAGCCGCGCACCTGGATCCTGGTCTGGATGGCGGTGCATCTCTCGCTCGGCCTGTTCCTGTTCCTCATGCCGCGCTGGCACCCGGGCGTGCCGCTCGCCGACACCACGCGCTGGGCACGCCGGCACTCGCGCACCGTCACCGCCGTGGGCGTGGGCATGGCGAGCGCGCCGCTGCTGTTCATCTCCCCCGACGACCTGCCCGTGACCTCGGTGGTGACGGTGGTCATCATCGGCAGCTGCGCCCGCGCCATGCAGCTGCTGTGGCCGCTCAAGCCCGCGCTGTACGGCTACACCCTGCCGATGATGCTGAGCCTGATCGCCGTGCTGGCCTGGCAGGGCGACGCCATGCACTTCTTCCTTGCGATCTTCAGCCTGGGCTACCTGCTGTTCACGCTGCGCGTGGGCAACCAGCAGCACAGGCTGCTGACCGATTCGCTGGTGCTTCGCTTCGAGAACGAGGCGCTGGCCGGGCAGCTCGGCAGGCAGATCGCGGTGGCCGAGCGCGCCAGCGCGGAGAAGACGCGCTTCCTCGCCACCGCCAGCCACGACCTGCGCCAGCCGCTGCATGCAATCGCTCTCTTCGGCGCGGCGCTGGAAAACGAACTGCGCGAGCACCACGGCGGGCGCAATGCGCGGCAACTGATGCGCGCGGTGAACGCGCTGGGCAATTCGCTCGACACCATGCTCGACGTGTCGCGCCTCGACGCGGGCGTGGTCACGCCCACCGTGGTGCCCGTGCCGCTCGACGCGCTGTTCCGCTCGCTCAACCACATGTTCGCGGCGCGGGCCGAGCAGCGGCAGCTTCAGCTGCGCGTGCAGGCCAGCGGCCTGTGGGTGCGCAGCGATCCGCAGCTGCTGTTTCGCATGCTCTCGAACCTCGTCGACAACGCGCTGAAGTACACGGCACGCGGCGGCGTCGCGGTGCGGGCCCGCGCGCGCGGCGACATGGTGTGGATCGAGGTGTTCGACACCGGCATCGGCATCGCGCCCGAGCAGCAGGAGCGCGTGTTCGAGGAGTACTACCAGGTGCACAACCCGGGCCGCGACCGCACGCAGGGCCTGGGCATCGGCCTGTCGATCGTGCAGCGGCTCTCGCGGCTGCTGGGGCACCCGGTGCAGCTGAAGTCGCGCCCGGGCCGCGGCAGCCGCTTCCGCCTGCGCCTGCCGGCCTCGGCCGCGGACGAGGCGACGACGCCCTCGGCCGGCCTTGCAACGCCCTTCGCCGCCGGGGCCATGCCCGATCCGGTGCGCACCGTACGCACGCCCCTCGCGACACGCGGACGCATCCTGCTGATCGACGACGAGGCGGAGGTGCGCGAGGCCATGACCGGTTTCTTCCAGGCCCACGGCCTCGCGGTGGAGACCGCGGCCGACGAAGCCGAGGCCGCCGAGCTGCTCGCCCGGCCCGAGACGCGCGAGCACCCGTTCGCGCTGCTGGTGTGCGACTACCGCCTCGCCGACGGCGACAACGGGCTCGACGTCGGCCAGCGGCTGCAGCGCCGCTTCGATCTGCAGGCGCCGCTGCTGCTGGTGACCGGCGAGACCTCGCCCGAGCGGCTGCAGCGCGTGCGCGCCTCGGGCGTGCCGGTGCTGTTCAAGCCGGTGAGCGCCACGACGCTGCTGGGCGTGCTCGCCGAGCTGATCCCCCAGGCGGAGACGGAAACGGCTCACTGAGCTGCTTTCGGGGGATCGCCCGGGCAGGCCCCGGGGATGATCCGGGGAGATTGGGCTTTCGCCGACAAGCGCCGCGCACGGTGCGTGTTAAGGTTTTCCCCGATGCCAAAGTCCTCCAGCAACTCGCAGTTGCCACCTCCGTTGGGCCGGGACGCAGCCCTCTTCCTCGACTTCGACGGTACGCTGGTCGGGCTCGCGCCCACGCCTGAAGCCATCGAGATTCCGCCGGCCCTCGTGCCCCTGCTGGCCGACCTGCGCGACCAGCTGGGCGGCGCGCTCGCCGTGGTTTCGGGCCGCCAGATCGATTCCATCGACCGTTTCCTCGCGCCGCTGCGCCTGCCCGCTGCCGGCGAGCACGGCGTGCAGCGACGCGACGCCGAGGGCCGCATGCAGGAGCAGCGCCCGCCCGACCTCGTGCCCATCCTCGACGTCGCCAACGAACTCGCGCGCGTGCACGAAGGCCTGCTGGTGGAGCGCAAGCACGCCGCCATCGCCCTGCACTACCGGCTCGCGCCGCAGCTCGAGGCGGTGTGCCGCGACGCGATGTCGCGCGCCATCGCGAACCATCCGCAGCTGGAGCTGATGCACGGCAAGTTCGTGTTCGAGGTGAAGCCCGCGGGCGTCAACAAGGGCATCGCCATCGACGCCTTCATGACCGAGGCGCCCTTCGCGGGCCGCACGCCCGTCTTCCTCGGCGACGACACCACCGACGAGAGCGGCTTCGCCGTGGTGCAGCCGCGCGGAGGCATCGCCGTGAAGGTCGGCTCGGGGCCGAGCCTGGCGCTGCACCGCCTCGAATCGCCGCGCGCCGTGTACGAATGGCTCGTGCAGGCACGCGACATGCTCGCTGCACGGCCGCAGGACACCGCAAGCCAACCCGAAGAATCACCGAGGAGCCCCCGATGAGCGAACAACAACTGCCGGTGGCGCCCGAGGACCGCGCCGGCCAGGCGCTGGCTGGCGCGGCCGGCCCGGACGATCGCGCGCCGGTCGACGCGCAGGCGGCCGCCGCCCCCGGACCGCGAGGATTCGCGCCGCCGGCCGAGCCCTCTCTCGACGTGGGCGTGATCGGCAACTGCGCCTACAGCGCGCTCATCGACGCGCGCGGCCGCGCCGTGTGGTGCTGCCTGCCGCGCTTCGACGGCGACCCGGTGTTCAACGCCCTGCTGCATCCCGGCGAGGATGCCGGCGCCTGGAGCATCGACATCGAGAACTTCGCCGAGGCGAAGCAGTGGTACGAGCCGAACACCGCCGTGCTGCGCACGCAGCTCTTCGACAGCGCGGGCCAGGGCATCGAGATCACCGACTTCGCGCCGCGCTTCTACAGCCGCTCGCGCTACTTCCGCCCGCTGATGATCGTGCGCCGCGTGCGGCCCATCGCGGGCGCGCCGCGCATCCGCGTGTCGCTCGACCCGCGCTTCCAGTGGGGCTCGTCGGCGCCGGTGGAGGTCACGCGCGGCAGCAACCACATCCGCTACGTCGGCCCCGACGTGACGCTGCGGCTGAACACCGACGCGTCGATCTCGCACATCCTCTCGCGCCAGCCCTTCGTGCTCTCGCGCGAGTACAACTTCATGTTCGGCGTGGACGAGACGCTGATGGACGGCATCGCCGACACCGCGCGCCGCTTCGAGCAGGAGACCATCTCCTACTGGCGCACCTGGAGCAAGCGCCTGGCCATTCCCCTCGAGTACCAGGACGCGGTGATCCGCGCGGCCATCACGCTGAAGCTCTCGCTGTACGAGGACACCGGCGCCATCGTCGCGGCCATGACCACCAGCATTCCCGAGGCGCCGGGCAGCCAGCGCAACTGGGACTACCGCTACTGCTGGCTGCGCGACGCCTTCTTCGTGGTGCGCGCGCTCAACTCGCTCAGCGAGGTAGGCACCATGGAGGACTACCTGCGCTGGCTCGGCAACGTGGTGATCGGCTCGCACGGCGAGCACATCCAGCCGCTGTACGGCATCGGACTGGAGCGCGAGTTGCCCGAGTCCTTCGTCGACGGGCTGCCGGGCTATCGCGGCATGGGCCCGGTGCGCGTGGGCAACCAGGCCCAGGAGCACTTCCAGCACGACGTGTACGGCAACATCGTGCTCGGCGCGGCGCAGGCCTTCCACGACCAGCGGCTGCTCAGCCGCGCGGGACTGGCGGAGTTCCCGCACCTGGAGGCGGTGGGCGAGCGGGCGGTGCGCGTCTACGGCACGCCCGACGCCGGCATGTGGGAGCTGCGCACCCGCGCGCGCGTGCACACCAGCTCGGCGCTGATGAGCTGGGCCGCCTGCGACCGGCTCGCGAAGATCGCGCGCACGCTGCAGCTGCCCGAGCGCGCCGCCTACTGGCACGGCCATGCCTCGCGCATGAAGGAAGAGATCCTCGCCAAGTCGTGGTGCGAGGAGCGCCAGGCCTTCGCCGAGAGCTTCGGCGGGCACGAGCTCGACGCGAGCATCCTGCTGATGGTGGAAGTGGGCCTGATCGACGCGCGCGACCCGCGCTTCATCTCCACCGTCGACGCGATGGAGAAGTCGTTGTGCGACGGCCCCTACATGCGCCGCTACGAGGCCGCCGACGACTTCGGCAAGCCCGAGACCGCATTCAACATCTGCACCTTCTGGCGCATCGACGCGCTGGCCAAGATCGGCCGCAAGGCCGAGGCCCGCCAGATCTTCGAGACCATGCTCGCGGCGCGCAACCCGCTGGGCCTGCTGTCGGAGGACACGCACCCGGTCACGGGCGAGATGTGGGGCAACTTTCCGCAGACCTATTCGATGGTCGGCATCATCAACGCGGCCGTGCGACTGTCCGCTCCCTGGGACTCTTGCATATGAAACAGGCCCCCCGGCTTTTCACTCGCTTCGCTCGTGCAACTCCACCCCCCGGAGGGGAGGCACGGCCCGCCTTGGGGCGGCCCGGCGGCGGCCGCAAGGAGGCTCCATGAGCCGTCTCGTCGTAGTTTCCAACCGCGTGGCCGACCCGCGCAAGCCCGCCGCCGGCGGCCTGGCCGTGGCGCTGGGCGAGAGCCTGCAGCAAAGCGGCGGCCTTTGGTTCGGCTGGAGCGGACAGGTCATAGAGGGCGGCCCGACCGGCGAAGGCGAGCTGCACAGGCAGCAGGCCGGCAAGGTCACGCTCGCCACCCTCGACCTGAGCCGCGAGGACCACGACAGCTACTACCTCGGCTACAGCAACGACGTGCTCTGGCCGGTGTTCCACAACCGGCTCGACCTGGCGCACTTCGACGCCGGCTTCGTCGGCGGCTACCGGCGCGTGAACCAGCTGTTCGCGCGCAAGCTGCTGCCGCTGCTGAAGGACGACGACATCATCTGGGTGCACGACTACCACCTGATCCCGCTGGCGGCCGAGCTGCGCGCCATGGGCTGCAGGCAGCGCATCGGCTTCTTCCTGCACATTCCGCTGCCGCCGCAGATCATCACCGCGGCCATCCCGCAGCACGAGTGGCTGATGCGCTCGCTGTTCGCCTACGACCTGATCGGCTTCCAGGCGCAGCAGGACGTGCAGCACTTCGAGCACTACGTGCGCAACGAGGCCAACGGCGAGTACCTGGGCGACGAGATGTACCGAGCCTACGGGCAGACGGTGCGCGCCGCCGCCTTCCCCATCGGCATCGACGTGGACGAGTTCGCTGCGCTCACGCATGCGAAGGAGTCGCGCGACATGTACGAGACCATGAAGCGCGAGTATTCGCAGCGCCGGCTGCTGCTGGGCATCGACCGGCTCGACTATTCGAAGGGCATTCCGCAGCGCGTGCGCTCGTTCCGCGAGCTGCTGGCGAACTACCCCGAGAACCGGCGCAGCGCCACGCTGATCCAGATCGCCTCGCCCACGCGCGAGACGGTCGACGCGTATGCCGACATCCGGCGCGAGCTCGAATCGCTGTGCGGTGCCATCAACGGCGACTACGGCGAGCTCGACTGGATGCCGGTGCGCTACATCCACCGCATGGTGGCGCGCAAGCGGGTGCCGGGCCTGTGCCGCGCGGCGGCCGTGGGGCTGGTGACGCCGCTGCGCGACGGCATGAACCTCGTCGCGAAGGAATACATCGCGGCGCAGGACCCGGCCGACCCGGGCGTGCTGGTGCTGTCGCGCTTCGCGGGGGCGGCCGAGCAGCTGAGGGAAGCGCTGCTGGTGAACCCCTACGACACGCACGGTACGGCGGAGACCGTGCAGCAGGCGCTGCAGATGCCGCTGGAAGAGCGGCGCGAGCGGCACCAGAAGCTGCTGTCGCGCATCCGCGAGCAGGACATCCACTGGTGGCGGCGCAGCTTTCTCGATGCGCTGCGCGAGGCGGCGAGCGAGCGCTGAGCCCCTCGCCGGCTACCAGCCGGTCAGCAGCCGCACGAACCGCATCACGGGCCGCGCCTCGGCCACCGCTGCCCTCGGCGCCCGCTGCACGGACAGCGGCGCGTGCACCCTCAGGTGCACCGGCGTCAGCGCCGACACCTCGATCCAGCCGCCGTGCGGCAGCCGGTGCACGTCGCCCTCCTCGAGCGGCGTCTCGGTCATGAACACGGTCTCGCCCAGCCAGCCGGGCGGCGAGACCACGCGGGCGCGTCCTTCGGCCAGGTGCAGCCATGCGCCGGCATCGACCGGCAGGCGCAGGGACTGGCCTGGCTCGAGAACGATGGAATCGGGCGCTTGGGAGAGTGTGGTGATCATGGCGGACCTCGGAAGAACGAGGCTTCATCGTAGGAATCCGGGCGCCCGAAAAACAGGCACACGCAGCGGCTATTGCAGCCGTAACAGCCGAGCTGGAAACGCATCTGTTATGGTCGTTTTCCCAGCCAACTGCATCTGTTTTCGGATGCCCGATGCGGGGAACATCGACGCCATGGATTCGCTACCGCTCTACCGCCAGCTTTCCGCGCACTACGTGGATGCGATCCACACCGGCTCGCTCAAGCAGGGCGACAAGCTGCCGTCGTTGCGCAGCCTGATGCGGCTGCACGACATCAGCCTGTCGACCGCGCTGCAGGTCTGCCGCGCCATGGAAAGCGACGGCTGGGTCGAGGCGCGCGACCGCTCCGGGTATTTCGTGCGCCGGCCGCAGCGGCTGGCCATCGCGCCCATGGAAGAGCCCGTGGCCGACGTGCCGCCCGATCCGGCGCAGTTCGTCAGCATGCGCGCGCGCATGGCCAACTTCATGGCGCGCGGCCGGCACACCGGCGTGAAGCTCAACTTCGCCATCGCCCGCGCAGCGCCCGAGCTGTATCCCGCCGAGGCCCTGCGCAACTCGATGACGCGCGCGCTGCGCCAGCGGCCCGAGCTGCTGACCACCGCCTCGTCGCAGAAGGGCCACGAGCAGTTCCGCGAGGCCGTGGCGCAGCGCAGCCTGCGCATCGGCATGACGGTGCCGCCCGACGAGGTGCTCGTCACCAACGGCTGCATCGAGGCGCTGAACCTCGCGCTGCGCGCCATCGCGAAGCCCGGCGACACGGTGGCCGTGGAATCGCCCACCTTCTACGGCCTGTTGCAGGTGCTCGAGAGCCTGGGCCTTCGCGCGCTGGAGATTCCCACCAGCCCGCAGACCGGCATCTCGCTGGAAGCGCTCGACCTCGCCATCCACACCTACGACGACATCAAGGCCGTGGTGGTGGTGCCGCACCTGCAGAACCCCATCGGCAGCGTGATGCCCGACAGCCACAAGCAGCGACTCGCGCACCTGTGCGAGAGCCACGGCATCGCGCTCGTCGAGGACGACACCTACAGCGACCTCGTGGAGAGCGACGCGCCGCTGCGTGCCCTGAAGTCGTGGGACCGCACGGGCAACGTGATCTATTGCGCCTCGCTGCACAAGGTGCTGGCGCCGGGGCTGCGGCTGGGCTGGATCACCGCCGGGCGCTGGCACGCGCAGGTGGAGATGCTCAAGTACGCCCAGACCCGCAACAACGAGGCGCTGGCGCAGATCGCCGCGGGCGAGTACATCGCGGGCGGCGCCTACGACCGCCACCTGCGCCGGCTGCGCGAGCGGCTGCACGTGCAGCGCGACCAGACGGCCGACGCCATCGCCAGGTACTTCCCGGCGGGCACGCGCATGAACCTGCCGCGCGGCGGGCTCCAGCTGTGGGTGGAGCTGCCGGGGCAGCGCTCGTCGGTGAACGTCTTCGATGCCGCGCTGCGCGAGCAGATGCTGGTGGCGCCGGGCGCGCAGTTCTCGAACTCGGGGCGCTTCGACAACTACCTGCGCATCAACTGCGGCTGGCCGTATTCCGATGCCGTCGAGGCCGGGCTGCGGCGGCTCGGCGAGATCGTGTCGGCCGTGCGGCCGGCGAGCTAGGGCCGGTCGACCCGGCTAACCCCGTTCAGACGATGTAGAACACCACGGCGTCGCGCCTCGAGGCTGCGCCGGCGAAGAAGCGCTTGACGCCTTCCATGAAGTCCGCGAGGTCCTGCGCGCCGTCCTGCCAGACCTTGGCCCAGTAAAGCTCGCCGAACTTCGCCGGCTCGCCCGTGAAGCGGCCCACGAGTTCGCTGACGTCGCATTGCGCGAGCCGCGCCGCCGCGCGCTCCACGTGGGCGGCCGTGAGATAGATGCAGCCCAGCCCGTCGGTGCCGTCGAGTTCCTCGCCGTCGATCGCCTCGGGCATCAGTGTGCGCACCACGTCCCAGGCCTGCTCCACCGTCTGGCTGTCGTGCGGTCCGCCCTGCGCGGCGGGCGAGTTCAGGAAGCCGGAGACGGTGGACGGGTCGATCACCAGCGCGCGCAGCCGGTAGCGGTCGAGGGCGTAGAAGGCGGCGCCGATGCTCATGTACTCGGTTCCATGCGCGCCGCACGCGCCACGGCCGCCAGCGCGATGCTCACGCTTTCTATGTTGCGCTGCGCGTTGTCGATGTTCCGGAAATGATCGGGCGTGCAGATCTGGTTGAGCAGCAGCGTGCGCTTGAAGTGCAGCAGCGCCTGGCGCAGGTCGCCCTCTTCCTGCGCGATCAGGCCCAGGTCGTTGTGGGCATTGGCGGCCGTCGCGGAAATGCCGCGGCAGCTGCGCTGCTGGATGTCGAGCGAGCGCTCGAACAGCTCCCGAGCCCGGACGAAGTCGCGGCGCGACATGTGCAGGCTGGCGAAGTTGTTGAGCATGTCGGAGTGCAGTTCGGTGTCGCCCTCGCCCGGCGGGAGCTTGTCGAGATGCACCAGGGCGCGGGCATAGCAGAGCTCGGCCTTCACGTCCTGCCCTGACTCGGCATAGAGGAACGCCAGGTTGTTGAAGGCGCGCACCACGCCGTCGCTGGAGCCGCCCCCGGCCTCGGACACCGCCATGGCGATGGTCTTCTTGTAGAGCGCCTCGGCCTCGTCGGCCCGCCCGGCCGCGGCGTGCAGCAGCGCGAGCGTGTTGGTCGGCCCGCGTCGCCAGCTGTCGTCGAGGCCCAGCTGGCCGATCATCGCGATGGCTTCGTCCGCCGATGCCTGGGCCTTTTCGTTCCAGCGCAGCCGGCGGCACAGCTCGGCATGGCTGGACAGGTGCAGCACCACGGTCTTGTCGGGACCGCCGTGCAGACGCCGGCTGGCGGCGACGGCTTCGGCGCAGAGCTTCTCGGCGCTCTGCAGGTCGCCCTGGGCGAGCGCATCGCGGTAACGCGCCTCGCGATCGTCGAGCAGGTTCAGCAGCGCGCCCTGTTCGTCGGAGGTCGCGCCGCGCGCCTTGCGCTGCTCGATGCCGACCAGCGTCAGGTCGAGTGCCTTGCGGGCGACGTCCATGTCCTCGGCGGGCATGCCGATCTTGCGGCCGATGGAGAGGCTTTCCTCGAGGCTGGCCCGCGCCTTGTCGAAGGCATCGACGCGGTAGCAGGCCTGGCCGAGCATGCACAGGGTCATGGCGAGGTTCTGGTGCGGCCCCCTGAACACGCGGCGCATGGCCGTGACGATCTGCTCGCCGATGGCGACGGCCTGCCCCCAGTCGCCAGCCTCGGCGGCGGCCACGAAGCGCTCCTGCAGCTTGTTGGCTTCGGCCAGGGCGGCGAGGTCGAAGTCCTTTGCTGCGTCCCTCGGCGCGGGGCGGCGGGTGGCCTGGCGCGCGGCGGGGGCCTCATCGCCATCGCCGTCCATTGCTCCGGTTCCGCCTTCCTTCAATTGCTTCAGGCGCCGGTGAACCCACCAGAGATCGAACAACAGCCACGGCAGCAGCACCATGAGACAGAAGCGCGAACCCGGCAGGCCCGCGAGCCCGTAGAGCAGCAGCCCCAGTTGCGCCGCGCCGCCCAGGTAGCTCCCCAGATAGAAGCGATGCGCTCCGATGAAGCCTCCCACCAGCCACAGCAGCCAGGCGAAGGAGGAGCGGCGAGGCGACGGGGTCATGGTTCCGCCGATGGTTCTGGTGTTGCGTGCCGCCGGTGCCGGTCAGTCGAGCAGCGCGAGCGCCGCGTAGTCGCCGACCTTGTCGCCCAGGCCCGCCGGGACGAGGCGCACGCCCTGCGTGAGCGGCGGCAGCTTGCCGTCGACCTGCGCCTGCAGCTTCGGCAGCAGGAAGTCGCGGTGGTGCCAGAACACGCTGCCGCCCAGGCTGATGCGCTGCAGGTCGAGCGTGGCGATCAGGTTGTAGAGCATGCGGCCCATCACGCGGCACAGCGCATCGACGATTTCCAGCGAATGCCGCTCGCCGGCCGCCGCCGAACTGAAGAGATCGGCCGCGGGCTGGCCGAAGCGCCGCGCGATCGAGTTGCCGGCGATCAGCCCCTCGACGTCGCCCACGTTGCCGCAGCCGCACAGCGCGCCGCTGGCGTCGTCGACCACGAAGCTGTGGCCCGCGTGGCCGGCATTGCCGTTCTTTCCGCGCAGCGCGCGGCCGTCCACGCACAGGCCGACGCCCACGCCGGTGCTCCAGGTGACGTAGGCGCAGTCGTCCATGCCCTTGAGCGCGCCCCAGTGGCGCTCGGCCTCCAGCGCGGCCACCGCGTCGTTCTCGACCCGCACGCGGGCGAAGCGTTTAGCCAGCGGGGCCTCGACCAGCGCGGTCATCCAGTTGTTGGGCAGGCCCCGAGCCGGGCCGGCGATGCCGCCACAGATATTGGGCGTGGCCAGTTCGACCTTGCCGTCGCGCAGCTCGAAAGGTCCGGCCGACGACACGCCCACGCGGTCGATGGACGCAGCATCGACCCCCTGCTCCGCGCAGACCTCGTCGATCATCCGCATGATCTGCACAGCCACCGCGTCGTTGTCGCCGGTCTTGGCCGTGGGCTCGCTGCGGCGGCCGATCAGCGGCGCGTCGCTCGAAGCGGAAAGGCTCACGGCCACCTTGGTGCCGCCGATGTCTACGCAGGCTCTCATCGCAGTTTGTCTTTTCCTTGTTTCTCGTCTCTACAGGAGGCGCGCGACCAGCGCCGCGATCATGCTGAGCACGATGGTGCTCGCGATCGGCAGCTGCCACTCGCGCCCGAAGGCACGGAACTCGAAATCGCCCGGCAGGCGACCGAAGCCGAAGCGGCGCAGCCAGGCGGTCAGGCCGCTCATGAGCACCAGCGCGAGGACGACGACGATCAGCCAGCGGAACATAAGGCGACAGTCTAGGCCGAGAGAATGGCCATGGCTTGCCGGTGGAGTTCGGGTGTTGCCGCGGCGATCACCCGTCCGTCGGACTTCAGGCCCAGCGGCTGGCCCTGCCAGTCGGTGATGACGCCGCCGGCCGCCTCGATCAACCCGGCCGGGCCGAGGTAGTCGTAGGGCTGCAGGCCGGTCTCGACCACGAGGTCGATGGTGCCGCCAGCCAGCTGGGCGTAGCCGTAGCAGTCGCCGCCGAAGCGGCGCATCGCGCACTGGCGGCTGAGCCTGTCGAAGGCGCTCCAGTCGGCCGGCGCGAAGATGTCGGGCGAGGTGGTGACGATGCGGGCCTTGGCCACTTCGGTGCAGCCGCTCACGCGCACGGGCTGGCCGTCGCGCGTGGCGCCCTGGCCTGCCACGCCGATCCAGCGCTCCTTGAGCACCGGCATGTCGATCATGCCCAGCGCCACGCGACCGCCCTGCAGCACGCCGATCAGCGTGCCCCACAGCGGCGAGCCGGTGATGAAGCTGCGCGTGCCGTCGATGGGGTCGAGCACCCAGACACGGTCGGCATCGAGCCGCTCGGGGCCGTGCTCCTCGCCGTAGATGCCGTCGGCCGGCACGCGTGCGCCGAGGATCTCGCGCATGGCCGTCTCGGCGGCGCGGTCGGCCAGAGTGACGGGGCTTTCGTCGGCCTTGGTGATGATGTCCAGCGGCGTGCGGAAGTAGTGCATCGACTTGGCGGCGGCGGCATCGGCCAGCGCTTCGGCGATCGGCGAGAGGTCGGAAATGGAAGAGCTCATGGAAGAGTGGGAAACGCGTGCCAAAACGTGCAATTAGACCCGAGCCGGGCCGGGTTTGACACGCCGGGCCGGCCAGCCCTAGCATGGCCCGAAATTTGCCAGGGACTACGACAAATGGCTTCTTTCCCCCACCTTCGCTCGGCGCTGCTGGCCCTCGTGCTCGGCGCCTCGACCCTGCTGGCCCACGCCACGCCCTCCGATACGGAAGACAAACTGATCGACACGCTGATCCAGCGCGTCTCGAGGATGAGCTCGATGATCTTCCTGCGCAACGGCAGCGAATACAACGCCGCCGACGCCGCCAAGCACATGCAGGCGAAGTACGACTATTTCAAAAAGGAACTGCTCACGGCCGAGGACTTCATCGAGCGCTGCGCCTCGCGCTCGGAAATGACCGGGCAGGCCTACAAGGTGAAGCTCACCAACGGCACGGTGCGCGACGCCAACGAATTCCTCAACGGCGAGCTGCGCGCGCTGCGGCAGGCCGCAGGGCCGAAGAAGACGGGCGGCTAGCCGAACAGCTAGCGCTGCTGCCCCCAGCGCCGCACCGTCAGCCGCTCCAGCGTCCTGAAGCCCAGGCTCTCGACCAGCAGGCCGATCAGCACCACCAGCGCGAGGCCCGCGAACACGCGGTCGGTGTAGAGCTCGTTGCGGTTCTGGAAGATGTACCAGCCCAGCCCGCCCTTGCCCGACGAGGCCCCGAACACCAGCTCCGCCGCGATCAGCGTGCGCCAGGCAAAGGCCCAGCCGATCTTCAGCCCCGACAGGATCGACGGCAGCGCCGCCGGCACCAGGATCTGCAGCACGTAGCGCAGGCCCCTGAGCCCGTAGTTACGCCCCGCCATACGCAGCGTGTCGGGCACGCCCTGGAAGCCCGCATAGGTGTTGAGTGCCAGCGGCCACAGCACCGAGTGGATCAGCACGAACACCAGGCTGCCGCGCCCCAGCCCGAACCACAGCAGCGCCAGCGGCAGCAGCGCGATGGCGGGCAGCGGGTTGAACATGGAAGTGAGCGTGTCCAGCAGGTCGCGGCCGATGCGCGTGGACACGGCGAGCGTGGTGAGCGCGAAGGCCAGCAGCACACCGGCGATGTAGCCCTGCAGCAGCACGGCCAGCGAGATGCGCACCTTCTCGATCAGCTCGCCGCTCGCGAGGCCGTCGAACAGCGCCGCCGCCGTGGCGGTGAAGGTGGGCAGCAGCAGGTCGTTGTTCTGCCAGCGGGCGGCCAGCTCCCACAGAGCGGCGATGACGGCGAGGATCAGGCCCTTGCGCAGCCATGCCTGCGACCAGATGCGCTCGCCCAGCGGCAGCCGGCGCTCGAGCGGCACTTCGGTGAAGGGCTCGAGCGTGCGCTCGTACTCGGGGCGGATGGGCGGGACGATGGCGCTCATGCCACGGTCTCCTCTACTGCCTGCTTCTCTTCCTCGAACAGCATGTCGTGGATGCGCTGCGCCGTACCCTGGAATTCGGCGCCGCCCAGGCTGTCGAGCGTGAAGGCGTGGCTATTGATCTCGGCGCGCATGCGCCCCGGATGCGGCGACAGCAGCGCGATGCGGTTGCCCACCACCAGCGCCTCCTCGATGGAGTGGGTGACGAACAGCAGCGTGAATCGCACCTCGTCCCACAGCTCGAGCAGCTCCTGCTGCATCCTGCGGCGCGTGAGCGCATCGAGCGCGGCGAAAGGCTCGTCCATCAGCAGCACGCGCGGCTGCATCGCGAGCGCACGCGCGATCGCCACGCGCTGCTTCATGCCGCCCGAAAGCTGGTGCGGATGCACGTCGGCGAACTTCGAGAGGCCGACCTTGTCGAGGTAGTGCAGCGCGCGCTCGGCCGCTTCCTTCCTGCCGAGCGTGCGGGAGGCCAGCAGCGGGAACATCACGTTCTGCTTCACCGTCTTCCACGGCGGCAGCTGGTCGAATTCCTGGAACACGACGATGCGGTCGGGCCCGGGCTGCGCCACGCGCCGGCCGTCGAGGCGGATCTCGCCCTCGACCGGCGGGATGAAACCGGCCACCGCCTTCAGCAGCGTGGACTTGCCGCAGCCCGAGGGGCCGAGCAGTACGAAGCGGTCGGCGGCATGGACATCGAAGCTCACGCGATGCGTGGCGCGCACGACGCGCTCGGGGGTGCGGTATTCGAGGCTGACGTTGTCAACCTGCAGCAGCGGTGCACTGTCTTGCTCCCTCTCCCGCTCGCGGGAGAGGCTCGGGGTGAGGGCTGGCGGCGATGCCGGGGGCTCCCCCCTCACCCCCGCCCTCTCCCGATGGGAGAGGGAGTCAACCCGCGAATCCAGAACCGCTGCCGTGCTCACTCAATTCCCCGACACGTTTTGCGCGTCGTCGAAGAAGTAGTCCTTCACCGAAGCCGGCTTGTTCTTGATCGCGCCGACGCGGTGCATGAACTCGGCCAGCGGATAGGTGTTCTGCGGCGTGGTCTTGAACTGCACCTCGGGGTTCTTGATGATCTTCAGCAGCAGGTCGCGGTCGAGCTTCGCGTTGCTCACCTTCAGGTAGATGTCCGCGGCCTTCTCGGGGTTGGCGGTGACGAACTTCGCCGCCTCGTCGAGCGCATCGACGAAAGCCTTGTATGTCTTCGGGTTCTCGCTGCGGAATTTCTCCGTGGCGTAGAGCACCGTCGCCGACGACGGGCCGCCCAGCACCTGGTACGAGTTGAGCACGATGCGCGCGTTCGGATTGCCAGCGAGTTCCTGCTCCTGGAAGGGCGGATTGCCGAAATGCCCCGTGATCTCCGTGCCGCCCTTGATGATGGCCGCCGCCGCATCGGGGTGCGGCACCGCCACGCTGATCTTGTCGAGCCTGTTGAACTCCTTGTCACCCCAGAGCTTGGCCGAGGCGAACTGCAGCACGCGCGACTGCACCGACACGCCCACTGCGGGCAGCGCGATGCGGTCCTTGTCGGTGAAGTCGGCGATCGACTTCACGTTCGGGTTGTTGGTCACCAGGTAGTACGGGAAGTTGCCCAGCGAGGCCACGCCCTTCACGTTCTGCTTGCCCTTGGTGCGGTCCCACAGCGTGAGTAGCGGCCCCACGCCGGCGCCTGCGATCTCGATGTTGCCCGACAGCAGCGCGTCGTTCACCGCCGAGCCGCCCGAGAGCTTGACCCATTCGACCTTGGCATCGACACCCGCGGCCTTCGCGTGCTTCTCGATGAGCTTCTGCTCCTGCGCCACGTTCAGCAGCAGGTAGACGATGCCGAACTGCTCGGCGATGCGGATCTGGCCTTCGGCATGCGCGGAAAGGCTGCCGGCCAGGAGGCCGAGGCCGGCGACGAGCGCCGCGGCTTTGCGGGTGAAGCGGTTCATTGGATTGGGAATCGAGAGAGAAGAAGAATCAGAAAGGCGTGTCGCCGACGATGGTGGTGCGGTTCAGGCGGCGGCGCAGGTGGTCGGGCGTGCCGGCCGCGAGATGCATCAGCGAGCGGTTGTCCCAGAACACGAGGTCGTGCGGCGCCCATGTGTGGCGATACACGAACTCGGGCTTGACGCTGTGCGCGAACAGCTCCGCGAGCAGCGCGTCGCTCTCGTCCTGCGGCAGGCCGACGATGCGCGTCGTGAAATGCTCGCTGACGAAGAGCGCCTTGCGCCCCGTCTCCGGGTGCGTGCGCACCACGGGCTGCACCGCAGGTGCGACCTGATCGATCTGCGCCTGCGAGAGCTTGGGCCGCCACGGGTTCTTGGCGCGCAGCTCTTCGTACTTGGCGAGATAGCTGTGCTCGGCCTTCAGCGGCAGGATCCGCTGCTGCAGCTCGGGGCTCAGCGATTCCCATGCGAGATGCTGGTCGGCGAAGAGCGTGTCGCCGCCTTCGCTCGGAAGCTCCTGCGCGTGCAGCAGCGAGCCGAGGCTGGGCTTGGGCTTGTACGAGATGTCGGAGTGCCAGTAGACGCCGGCGTCGCCGAGACCGATGGGCTCGCCGTTCTCCTTGATGTTGGAGACGATGAGGATCTCGGGGTGGTCCTTGAGCTGGAACTGATGGAGGACGTGGATTTCGAGAGGGCCGAAGCGGCGGCTGAAATCGATGTGCTCCTGGGGGGTGATCTGCTGGTCGCGGAATACTAGGACGTGGTGGTCGAGGTGGGCCTTGTGGATTCGGGCGAAGTCTTCGGTGGTGATGGGCTTCGAGATGTCGAGGCCTACGACCTCGGCTCCTACGGGGGCGGGGAAGGGGCGGATCTCGAAGTGCTGCGCTGCGGTGTTGGCAACGCTGCTGGAGGGGACGGCAGTCATGCCGGGAATGTAGGGGGCGGGGTGTCGTTCGCCAACGAACTCTTCGTTGCTAGCTTATGACTATGTAATTTCGCCGGAGTTTGGTTTGGGTTCCGGGGCCGGGTCTCGGCCCGGCGGGCGACCTACTTTCTTTTGCTTCGCCAAAAGAAAGTAGGCAAAGAAAAGGCGACCCCACTGTCTGCGACCCTTCGCTTCGCTACGGGGCAACCTGCGGTGCTCGCGTTTCGCGGGGTCCGCAGAACTCGCTTCGCTCAAACAGCTGCGGCCCTTGTCCCTCCTACGTCTGCGCTCCTCGGCGCAGCCAGAAGGGAGTTGGAGACCGAACAGGCCATCGCTGCGCTCGGCTACCGAACTGCCTGGACTGGCCTTCGCTTCGCTCGGCCCGGAATCTCAATTCAATCGCGACGGTTTTAGCGAACCCAGCACCTCATTCTAAGCACTGCAGGCGCGAAGCGCTTGCTGTGCCTTGGGGGCCGAGCAAAGCGATGGCCCGGGTGTTCCCCCTCCCCTCTGGCTGCGCCGAGGAGCGCAGCGTTTCGCGGATAAGGGCCGCAGCTGTTTGAGCGAAGCGAGTTCTGCGGACCCCCTCCTACGTCGAGCACCGCAGGTTGCCCGCAGCGAAGCGAAGGGACGCAGACAGTAGGGTCGCCTTTCTTTTGCCTACTTTTCTTTGGCGAAGCAAAGAAAAGTAGGTCGGCCGCCGGGCCGAGTCCCGGCCTCGGAAAGCAAACCAAGAGCAGCCACTCAAAGCGTATGACTGCGATCCCCTTCAACAAACCCCATCGCATCCCACCCCTCCCCCACAGCAAACCCCAAAACCTTGAACAACTCCCCCATCTCATGCTCATGAATGAGCCGAGCCGCCATCCCCCGCTCACCAACAGACCCTTGCTCCATCCTGGCAAGCAACCCGCAATTCAACAGAAACCGCGCCTGGCTCGTATAGCCAAGCACAGCAAGCCCCGCATCCTGCCCAGCCAGCGCAACCCCGGTGAAGTCGACATGCGCCGTGATGTCCTTCAACCCGACATCAGCCAGCGGATCGCCATCGGCCTTGTGCCCCTGATGGCACATCACAGTCCCCATGTGCCTCTGCGGGTGGTAGTACTCGGCCTCGGGAAACCCGTAGTCGATGAAGAACGCGGCCCCCTTCTTCAGCCGGTCCGCCAGGGTCGCGATGAAGGCCTTCCCCTGCGGATGGATCTCGGTGAGGTAATCGTGCGCGCCAGGCACCTCCACCGGCGGACGCAGTTCTGTCGCGCGGTCGGCCCAGGCCCATCCATCGCCGGCGACATTGCGCACGACACCCCGCTCGAACCACTGCCCACCCACGCGGGCCAGCAGTTGCACCGGCATCGCATCGAGCACTTCGTTGCCGACGACCACGCCTTCCATCGCCTCCGGCAGCTCGTTGAGCCATTCGACGCGGCCTGCATGGCGAGCGAGCGCCTGCTGCTGCCGCTCGCGCAAGGTGCCCGACAGGTCGACGATGCGATAGCGCACGTCGCCGCGCCCCATCTCGTCGAGCGCATGCAGCAGCTGAACCGCGAGCGCCCCCGATCCGGCGCCGAATTCCCACACCGTGTCGGTTCCGGTCTTCTCCAGTGCCTCGGCCACCTGCACCGCCAGGGTCTGGCCGAACATGGGCGTGAGTTCGGGCGCGGTCACGAAGTCGCTGCCCGAAGAAGGCATGTGGCCGAACTTGGCCAGCGTGTTGGCGTAGTAGCCCAGGCCGGGCGCGTACAGCGCGAGCGCCATGAAGCGGTCGAAGCCTATCCAGCCGCCCGCGCGCTCGACGGAACGCGCGATGAGATGGTCGAGGGCGGTGGGTAAACTGCTGGGGGTCGTCTTTGTCGTCACAGCGCCATTCTCCCCTCTCTCCCCGCATGAGCCCCGCCTCCCCAGCCTCCACCTCTCCCCGCACGGTCCTCGTTACGGGCGCAGGCCGTCGGCTCGGCCGCGAGATTGCGCTGGCGCTCGCCGCGAGCGGCTGGCAGGTGGCGGTGCACTACCGGAACTCGCGCTCCGAGGCCGAGCAGACGGTCGCCGACTGCGCCGCGCTCTCGGGCGACTCGGCCCTGTTCTCGGCCGACCTCGAGGACGAACAGGCCACGCGCGCGCTGCTGCCCCGCGTGGTCGCGCGCTTCCGCGGCATCGATGCCGTGGTCCACAGCGCCGCCCTCTTCGAGCACGACGAGGCCGCCACCTTCGGCTACGCGCTCATGGAACGCCATGCGCGCAGCAACACCGGCGCGGCCATCCTGCTGGCGCAGGCGCTGCACGAGCACCTGGCGGCGCGCGATGCGCAGGGCGCGGTGGTCCATCTGCTCGACCAGAAACTCTGGAACCCGAACCCCGACTTCCTGAGCTACACGCTGTCGAAGGCCGCGCTCGAGGCCGCCACGCCGATGCTGGCGCTGGCGCTGGCGCCGCGCGTGCGCGTGGTGGGCGTGGCGCCCGGCCTCACGCTGGCGAGCCACATGCTGGACGACGACAAGTTCGCGCAACTGCACAAGCTGTCGCCGCTGGGCCGCTCGTCCACTCCGGAGGACGTGGCCGCCACGGTGAAGTTCGCGCTGGAGAACCGTTCGATCACCGGCACCACGCTGCTGGTGGACGGCGGCCAGCACCTGATGAAATTCGAGCGCGATTTCTCGCTCATGTGAGCACCTCCATGTCTTCCACCAAGCACACCCACGGCCACCAGACCCTCACCCTGATGGGCCTGCGCTTCGACGCGAACCTCGGCATCCTCGACCACGAAAAGGTCGCGCCGCAGCCGATCCAGGTCGATGCGGAACTCAACCTCGGGGAGCAGCCGCTGCTGCCGCAGGACGACGACATCTTCCATGTGCTGGACTACGGCAAGGTGCGCCTCATCATCATCGACGAGTGCACCGCCGAGCACGTCAACCTGCTCGAGAGCCTGATCGGCAAGCTGGTGCAGCGCCTGCTGCAGCTGCCCGGCGTGCTGGGCGTGCGCGTGAAGATCGCCAAGCTCGAGATCTTCGACGACTGCGAAGTGGCGATCCGCATGGAAGCCGGCGAGTGGTGAGCTGAGCCGCAGCCATCCGCGGCACTCAGGCCGCTGAGCCGCAGGCCACCGCGGACCTCTTTGCCGCCGGCCACATGCGCACGGCCAGCGCGCCGAGCGCCGATACCGAAGCCATCGCCGCCACGCCCGACCACCCCCATTGCGCCAGCACCAGGGCACCCAGCGCGGAGCCCGTGGCCATGCCGACGAACACCCCCGTGAAGAACACCGCGTTGAGCCGGCTGCGCGCGCCGGGGTCGATGCCGTAGACCACCGTCTGGTGCGCGATCAGCGCGGCCTGCAGGCCGAAGTCGAAGCCGATGGCGGCAACCACGATCAGCCCCAGCCGCGCGGCCGGAGCCGCAAGCAGCGGCGCGAACAGCATCGCCGCGAAGGAGACGGCGACCAGCGCGGCACCCATGCGGATCACCAACTCGGGACCGCGGCGATCCGCGAGGCGCCCGGCGATGGGCGCGGCCAGCGCACCCGCCGCGCCGGCAAGGCCGAAGGCGCCGGCTGCCGCGCTGCCCAGGTGGAACGGTGCGCCATGCAGCATCACGGCCAGCGTCGACCAGAAGGCGCTGAAGCCCACCGACAGCAGGGCCTGCGCGAAGGTCGCGCGGCGCAGCGCGCCATGGCGCTTCCACAGGCCGGCCAGCGAACCCAGCAGTGCGCCGTAGCCCAGGTGCGTGGTCGGGCGCAGGCGCGGCAGTCCGCGCGCAGCAGCGGCGCCGATGAGCGCGATGCTCACTGCCGCGACGACGAACATCGCGCGCCAGCCGAAGTGCTCGGCCACGAAGCCCGCGAGCACGCGCGACAGCAGGATGCCCAGCAGCAGCCCGGTCATCACCGTGCCGACGATCCGGCCGCGATGCGCCTCGGGCGCCAATGTGGCGGCGGCGGGCACCACGTCCTGCGCCATCGTGGCCGCGAGGCCGATGACAAGGCTCGCCGCCAGCAGCGGCGCGACCGAAGGAGAGAACGCCGCGCCCAACAGCGCGAGCACCAGCACGGAAGCCTTGACGAGGATGATGCGGCGCCGGTCGAAGCGGTCGCCCAGCGGCGCGAGCAGCAGGATGCCGAGCGCGTAGCCCAGCTGCGTGAGCGTGGGCACGAAGCCCACGGAACGGGCCGAGGCGCCGATGTCAGGGCCGAGCACGCCCAGCATGGGCTGGCTGTAGTACAGCGCGGCCACGCCGAAGCCGGCGCTGGCGGCCAGCAGCAGGATCAGCGACCCTGGCAGCTTTTCATGCGTGTTTTGAATGGAAGACATGGTGTAAACCCTTGGATTCGAGAAACGAAGGCTGGAGTTTGCGGGCCCCTCCACTCTGAAGGTAGGCCTGCGTGTCGAACAATTGATATACGCTCGGCGCATGGCCAAGCCACTCCCACCCCCGCCTCCGGCCGACCGCATCGAGTTGATGCAGACCTTCGTTCGCATCGTCGAGGCCGGCAGCCTGTCGGCCGCCGCCGCCCAGATGGGCACCACCCAGCCCACCGTGAGCCGCCGCCTGCAGGCGCTCGAACGCTCGCTGGGCGTGCGGCTGCTGCAGCGCTCCACCCACGCGATGAAGCTCACGGAAGACGGCGAGCGCTGCTTCGACCGCGCCAAGGAGCTGATCCTGAGTTGGGGCGCCTTCGAGGCCGAGCTGCGCGGCGTGGGCGACCAGCCCGAGGGCCGGCTGCGCGTGGTGGCGCCGCATGCCTTCGGGCAGCAGCTGCTGGTCGGGCCGCTGGCCTCTTACCTGCAGCGCCATCCGCAGGTGACGGTCGAGTGGCTGCTGCACGACAGCCCGCATGACGAAACGCCCGACTTCATCGCCGAGGGCGTCGACTGCGCGATCCGCGTCGGCGAGGTGACGGACCCCAACGCCGTGGCGATCCGCCTGTTCGACGTGCCACGCATCGCGGTCGGGGCGCCCTCCCTCTTCGGGCCCGGCACGCCGCTGCCGGTGCACGCCAGAGAGCTCGAAGCCCTGCCCTGGCTGGCGGCGCGCAACTTCTACCGGACCGAGGTCGTGTTCACGCACGAGAGCACCGGCGAGGTGTGCCGGGTGCCGATCCGCCCGCGCATGATCACCGACAGCCTCTACGCCCTGCGCAGCGCGGCCGTGCTGGGCGTGGGGGTCGGGGTGTCGTCGGCCTGGATGCTCACCGAGGAGCTGGCTGCGGGGCGGCTGGTGCACCTGGCGCCGCAGTGGCACGGCACGCCCGCGCCGGTGTACATCGTGTATCCGTACGCGCGCTTCTATCCGGCGCGGCTGCGGCTCTTCGTGGAGGCGATGCGGCAGGCCTTCCCGGAATCCCCGTTGCCCGCGGCCGGGGTGATCGGGGTAGCCGGAGCAACCGTAAACGGGCCCGATGGCGGGTGAAATGGGGATCGGGGACAATCACCCCCTTCCCCCGACTCCCCGAAGCAGCCTGCCCATGAACGCCGTCTGGATCGACGAGGCGCCCGCCACCGCCGACGCCACCGCCTCCTCTCCCGCCAATTCCATGAAGATCGAGCGCGAGACGCACAAGCTCGAGAAGCGCCTGTGCCGCCAGGTCGGGCAGGCGATCGTCGACTACAACATGATCGAAGAGGGCGACAAGGTCATGGTGTGCGTCTCGGGCGGCAAGGACAGCTATGCGCTGCTCGACATCCTGCTCAAGCTGAAGGCGCGCGCACCCATCCACTTCGACATCGTGGCGGTCAACCTCGACCAGAAGCAGCCCGGCTTTCCCGAGGAAGTGCTGCCCAAGTACCTGAGCGAACTGGGCGTGGACTTCCACATCGAGAACCAGGACACCTACAGCATCGTCAAGCGCGTGATTCCCGAGGGCAAGACCACCTGCGGCCTGTGCAGCCGGCTGCGCCGCGGCATCCTCTACCGCGTGGCCGACGAGCTGGGCGCCACCAAGGTCGCGCTGGGCCACCACCGCGACGACATGCTGCAGACCTTCTTCCTCAACATGTTCTTCGCCGGCAAGCTGAAGAGCATGCCGCCCAAGCTGGTGAGCGACGACGGCAGGCACGTCGTTATCCGCCCGCTGGCCTACGTGTCCGAGAAGGACACCATCCGCTGGGCCCAGCACCGCGAGTTCCCGATCATTCCGTGCACGCTCTGCGGCAGCCAGGAGAACCTGCAGCGCAAGCAGGTAGGAGAAATGCTGCACGAATGGGACAAGAAGTATCCCGGCCGCGTGGAGAACATGTTCACCGCGCTGCAGAACGTGGTGCCTTCGCACCTGCTCGACGGAACGCGGCACGACTTCAAGGGTCTGAAGGCGACCGGCGTGGCGGACGACGAGGGCGACAAGGCCTTCGACCCGCCTTCCTTCGATCTGCTCTCCCAGGCACCTGCCGCCCTGCGCATCGTCCAGGGCTGAACGGGCAACCCAGGGGAATTTTGGGCAACAGTGCCCGGAGACCCTCATGAAATCTGCGATCCCGGCTCTTCTTCTTGCAGTAACCCTGACAGGCTGCGCCACCTCCTGGGTGGTCGACAGCGACGTGAAGAGCTTCGCCTCCCCGGGCGCCATCGCGCCCGGCGCCACCTACCGCTTCGACCGCCTGCCCTCGCAGCAGGCCGACGGCGCGCGGCAGGAATCGCTCGAAGCCATGGCCGGCGCGGCGCTCGACAAGGTCGGCCTGCGCCGCGACGATGCCAAGGCCCAGTACATCGCGCAGATCGGCGCGCGCGTGACGGCCGGCCTCTCGCCCTGGGCCGACCCGTGGCTCTACAACGGCCCCGGGGGCTACGGCTACGGCGGCTATGGCTACTACGGCCGGCGCTGGTACGGCGGCGGCTGGTATGGCGGCCCCATGTTCGCGCCACCGGCCAACCCCTGGTACGAGCGCGAGGTGAGCATCGTGCTTCGCGAGGCAGGCTCCAACCGCGTGGTCTACGAGACCCGCGCCCGCAACGACGGCCCCTACACCTCGAGCGCGGCGATCCTGCCGGTGATGTTCCAGGCCGCGCTGCAGGGCTTCCCGAACCCGCCGCAGGGCGAGCGCCGGGTCAACATCGAGCTGCCGACGGCGCAGGCCCGGAAATAGCGGCTTTTAAAATTCCCCGGATGGAAGAACCCACCCGCCTGATCGCCGTTCGCCACGGCGAGACCGCCTGGAACGTCGACACCCGCATCCAGGGCCAGCTCGACATCGGGCTCAACGCCACCGGCGTCTGGCAGGCGCAGCGCGCGGGCGCGGCGCTGGCCGACGAGCCCATCGGCGTCGTCTATGCCAGCGACCTGTCGCGCGCCTGGCAGACCGCGCAGGCCATCGCCGAGCCCCATGGCCTGGCCGTGCAACCCGAGCCGCGCCTGCGCGAGCGGGCATTCGGCACCTTCGAGGGCATGAGCTTCGCCGAGATCGAGGCCACTCTGCCCGTGCAGGCCAGGCTCTGGCGCGAACGCGATCCCGAATTCGAGCCCGAGGGCGGCGAAAGCCTTCTCACCTTCCGCGACCGCGTGACGGGCGTGGCCGCCGAACTCGCGGCGCGCCATCCGGGCGAACTGGTCGTGCTGGTCGCGCACGGCGGCGTGATGGACGTGCTCTACCGCGCCGCCACCCGCCAGGAGCTGCAGGCGCCACGCACCTGGCAGCTCGGCAACGCGGCCATCAACCGCATGCTGTGGACGCCCGAAGGCTTCAGCCTCGTGGGCTGGAGCGACACCGCCCACCTCTCGGCCGGCAGCCCGCTCGACGAAACCACGAGCTGAAGCCTCGCTCCCCGCCCCGCATCAGCAATCCGCGCTCAGGTCCTCCAGCGGCCCGAAGAACTCGTAGCGGATCTGCTGCGCGGGCACGCCCAGCGCCACGCTGTTCGCGTACATCGCCTTCATGAAGGGCTTCGGGCCGAGGAAGTAGAAGTCCACGTCGCGGTCCGGCGGCAAGGCCTGCGCGAGCAGCTCCTTCGTGACGAAGCCGGTCGCGTGCGGCCGGTCGGCGTCGCGCGGCGCGTCGTACACGTAGAGCGCCTCCACGTTCGCATGCGCGGCCGCCAGTGCGTCGACGCGCGCCCGGAAGGCATGCACGCCGCCGTGGCGCGCAGCATGGATGAAGCGGATCGGCCGCCCCGTGGGCGCTGCGGTTTCGAGCATGCTCATCGCCGGCGTGATGCCCACGCCGCCGGTCACGAGGACCAGCGGGCGGCCTTCGGCGGGCGCGGGCTGCAGCACGAAGTCGCCGCTGGGCGGCAGCACGTCGAGCACGGTGCCTGGGCGGGCATGGGCATGCAGCCAGTTCGACACGCGCCCGCCCTCCTCGCGCTTCACGCTGATGCGCAGGCAGGGCTTGCCAGGCGCATCGGAAAGCGAATAGTTGCGCCGCACGGTCTCGCCGTCGATCTCCAGCACCAGCGTGAGGTACTGGCCCGGCAGGAACGCGGGCAGCGGGCCGCCGTCCTCGGGCTCTAGGTACAGCGAGAGGATGAGCTCGCTCTCCGGCTCGCGACGCGCCACGACGAAGCGGCGCGTGCCGCGCCAGCCGCCGGGGCGCCGCTCGTTGGCGCCGTACGCATCTTCCTCGGCGGCGATCAGCAGGCCGGCCAGCGCCTCGTAGGCCTCTGCCCAGGCGGCAATGATTTCGTCGGTCGCGACGTCGCCCAGCACCTCGCGGATGGCCTGCAGCAGGCACTTGCCGACGATCGGGTAGTGCTCGGGCTGCACGCCGAGCGCGACGTGCTTCTGGATGATCCGCGGCAGCGCGCCCGCCAGCGCCTCGAGCCGGTCGATGTTCGCGGCATAGGCGAGCACCGCGCCGGCCAGCGCGCGCGCCTGCGTGCCGCTGGCCTGGTGCGCTTCGTTGAAGAAGGTCTTCACCTCGGGATGGTTCGCGAACATGACGCGATAGAAGTGGGAGGTGATCGCCTCCCCCTGCGTCTGCAGCAGCGGAACGGTGGCCTTGACGAGGGCGATGGTGCGTTCGGAAAACATGGCTGGAAAACTCGAAGGTAGTGAAGGAACGTTCTTCCTTCTCATGAAGCGTGCCTGCCGTCGTGCCTTCGCAAGCCCTTGTTTTTGAACATTTTTTTTCCGACACAGTCAAATCGACCACAAGAAATGTTGTCAAATCGACCACCATGAGCGTAGAAATGACCACATCCGAGGGGCCCGACCACCCCAGCGAGGGCGAGCGCTTCGGCGCCCTCCTCAAGGCCGTGCGCGAACTCGTGCGCTGCGACGCGGTGGCGCTGCTGCGGCTGGAGGACGGCATGCTGCGCGCCGTCGCGGTCGACGGCCTCAGCGACGAGGCGCTGGGACGCCGCTTCGCGGTGGCGGCGCACCCGCGTTTCGCCCGCCTGCTCGAGAGTCCGGCGGGCGTGCGCTTTCCGCCCGATTGCGATCTGCCCGATCCCTACGACGGGCTCGTCTCGGGCCAACCCGAGATCCTGCCGGTGCACGACTGCATGGGCGCGCCGCTGCGCCTGCGCGGCGACACCTGGGGCCTGCTCACGCTCGACGCGCTGGAGCCTTCGGCCTTCGACGCCGTCGGCCCCGCGCGGATGGAAGCGCTGGTGCGGCTGGTCGAGTCGGGCATCGAGGCTGCGCATGCGGCACGCGACATGGCCCGGCGCACGGCACAGGAACAGGTGCTGGCCGAGGCCTGGCAGTCCGGCCGCGCCGCCGTGCGCGAACTGGTGGGCACCAGCGCGGCGATGCAGCAGCTGCGCCGCGAGATCGACACCGTGGGTGCCTCCGACCTCACCGTGCTGCTGCTGGGCGAGACCGGCGTGGGCAAGGACCTCGTGGCGCAGCGGCTGCATGCGTGCTCGCGGCGCAGGTCCCAGCCGCTGGTCCAGGTGAACTGCGCGGCGCTGCCCGAGACGTTGGCCGACAGCGAGCTCTTCGGCCATCGCCGGGGTGCCTTCACCGGTGCCATCCAGGACCGCACCGGCAAGTTCGAGCTGGCCGACGGCGGCACGCTGTTCCTCGACGAGGTCGGCGAGCTGCCGCTGGGCGTGCAGGCCAAGCTGCTGCGCGTGCTGCAGGGCGGCGAGCTGCAACGCCCGGGCAGCGATCGCACGCTGCGCGTGGACGTGCGCGTGATCGCGGCCACCAACCGCGACCTGCCCGCCGCCATCGCGCAGGGGCGGTTCCGGGCCGACCTGTACCACCGGCTGTCGGTCTATCCGCTGGTGGTGCCGCCGCTGCGCGCGCGCGGCCGCGACGTGCTCGCGCTAGCCGGCGGTTTCCTCGAGGAGAACCAGCACCGGCTGGGCGCGCGCAACCTGCGCCTGTCGCCCGCCGCGCGGACCGCGCTGCTGGCGCATTCATGGCCCGGCAACGTGCGCGAACTCGAACACACGATCAGCCGTGCCGCGCTGCGCGCCTACCGCGAGCACGCGCCTCGCGCGCGCTGGGTGGCGATCGAGCCGCGGCACCTGTTGCTGGAGGAAGCGCCGTTGCAGCCGTCGCCCGTCGATTTGCCGGCCACGGCGGCGGCTGCCGAAACCGGAACGCCGGTGACGCTGCGGGAGGCCACCGAAGCCTTCCAGCGCGAGTGGCTGGCCGCCTGCGTGGCCCGTCACGGCGGCAACCTCAGCCGGGCGGCTGCCCAGGCCGGCATGGACCGCAGCAACTTCCATCGCCTGCTGCGCAAGCTGGGCATCGCCGCGCAGCCACCGGCCTGACGCCCGGCGAGTGAGCGGCAGGTGCGCGGCGCAAGGCGCCGTCAGGCGTGCGAGGCAGCGTGCCCCGGGCCCTGGCTCGCCTGCGGCGTCTTCTCCTCGCCCGGCAGGTCCACCATCGGGCCGGTGCCGCTGTAGCGGTCGAGTGCAAGGTAGATGGCCGGCGTGATGTACAGCGTGATCACCTGCGAGAAGATCAGCCCGCCCACAACCGCCACGCCCAGCGGCTGGCGCAGCTCTGCGCCGGCACCCAGGCCCAGCGCGAGCGGCAGCGCGCCCATGAGCGCGGCCAGCGTGGTCATCAGGATCGGGCGGAAGCGCAGGCGGCAGGCCTCGCGGATCGCCTCGACAGGCTTCATGCCCTCGGTGCGCTGCGCCTCGAGGGCGAAGTCGATCATCATGATCGCGTTCTTCTTCACGATGCCGATCAGCAGCAGGATGCCGATGGTCGCGATCAGCGTGAGGTCGAAGCCGAAGAGCTTCAGCGAAATGAGCGCGCCCACGGCCGCCGACGGCAGCCCCGCCAGGATCGTGATCGGGTGGATGTAGCTCTCGTAGAGCACGCCCAGCAGCACGTAGATGACAAGCACCGCCAGCACCAGCAGCACGGCCTGGCTCGACTGCGAGCTCTGGAACACCGCCGCATCGCCGCCGTAGGTGGTGATGATCGACTGCGGCATCTTCAGCTCGTCCTTGAAGCGGTCGATCTTCGCGGTCGCGTTGCCCAGCGGCACGTCGGGCGCGAGGTTGAACGACACCGTCACCGCCTGCAACTGGCCCTGGTGGTTGACCGCGGTCGGGCCCACGGTGCGCTTGACCGTCGAGAAAGCCGACAGCGGCACCAGCTTGCCGGTGGTGCTGCGCACCGACAGGCGCGAGACGTCTTCCTCGAACTGGCGGTCGTTGTCTGCGGCCGAGAGGATCACCTGGTAGGTGTTGCTCGAGCCGTAGATGCTGCCGATCTGGCGGTCGCCGTACGCGTTGTAGAGCGCGGTGCGCAGGTCGCCCACCGCCACGCCGAGCACGCCGGCCTTGTCGCGGTCGATGTCGAGCGTGGCCTGCAGGCCGCGGTTCTGCGAGTCGCTGGTCACGTCGCGGAAGTCGGGGTCGGCGCGCATGCGCTCCATGAGCCGCGTGGCCCACGGCACCATCTCGCCCGCGTTCACGCTCTGCAGCGTGTACTGGAAGCGCGCCTTGCTCTGGCGGCCGCCCAGTCGCAGGTTCTGCACCGGCTGCATGTAGACGGCGATGCCCGGGATCTCGCGGAAGCGCTGGCGCAATGATTCGAGCACCTTCGACATCTGCGGGCGTTCGCTACGCGGCTTGAGCACGGCGAACAGGCGGCCGGAGTTCTGCGTGGCCGTGGGTCCGCCCACGCCGACGAAGGAGCTCACGTAGTCGACGCTCGGGTCGTCCTTGAGCGCGGCGGCCACGCGGTCCTGCAGGGCCTTCATGGCGGTGAAGGAAATGTCCTCGGCGGCCTCGGTCGTGATCTGGATCTGGCCGATGTCTTCCTCGGGGAAGAAGCCCTTCGGGATGGTCGCGAACAGCCAGCCGGTGACGACGAAGGTCAGCGCCGCCGCCAGCAGCATCACCTTGCGGTGCATCAGCGTCCAGTCGAGGGTGCTCATGTAGGTCGAATGCACCTTGCGGTAGCCGCGCTCGAAGGCACGGCCGATGGCGGTGCCGGGCTCTGGGTGTTCTTCCTCGTGGTCGATCGCGCCTTCCTTGCGCGGCACCTGCTTGAGCAGCCGGCTCGCGAGCATCGGCACCAGCGTGAGCGACACCACGGCCGACACCAGCACCGCCAGCGCCACCACCACCGCGAACTCGTGGAACAGCAGGCCGATCACGCCCGGCATGAAGAAGATCGGGATGAACACGGCCACCAGCGAGATCGAGATCGACACGATGGTGAAGCCCACCTCGCGCGCGCCGCGCAGCGCGGCGGCGAACGGGTCCATGCCCTTCTCGACGTAGCGCATGATGTTTTCCAGCACCACGATCGCGTCGTCCACCACGAGGCCCACGGCCAGCGTGATGCCCAGCAGCGAGATGTTGTCGAGGCTGTAGCCGAAGGCGTAGAGCAGCGCCACCGCGCCGATCAGCGAGATCGGGATGGTCGCGGCCGGGATCAGCGTGGCCACCAGCCGGTGCAGGAACAGGAAGATCACCAGCACCACCAGCGCGATGGTGCCCAGCAGCGTGAGCTGCACGTCGTGCACCGCCTCGCGGATCGACAGCGAGCGGTCGTTCACCATCTGGATCTCGACCGACTGCGGCAGCTCGGCCTTGAAGCGCGGGATGAGCGCGCGCACCGCGTCCACCACCTGCACGGTGTTGGCATTGGGCTGGCGCTGCACGGCCAGCGAGATGGAGTCTTGCCCGTTGAAGCTGCTGGCGGTTTTTACCGACTCGAAGCTGTCCTCGATGGTGGCGACTTCGTCGAGCCGCACCGGCGCGCCGTTGCGCTGGCCGACGATCAGCTTGGCGAAATCGGCCGCCTTCATGAGCTGGCGGTTGGCCTGGATGGTGAGCGTCTGGCGCGGGCCGTCGAGCACGCCGACCGGCGTGTTGGCGTTGGCCGAGTTCACCGCCTTGGCAAGCTCATCGAGCGTGATGTTGCGCGCGTTGAGCAGGTCGGCATTGGCCTTGATTCGCACCGCGAAGGCCTTGCGGCCGTACACGCCCACCTGCGCTACGCCGTCGATGGTCGAGAGCGTGGGCGAGATGAGGTTCTCGGCGTAGTCGTTGAGCTCCGACGGATTCATCGACGGCGAGATCAGCGCGATGAACAGCACCGGCGCGTCGGCCGGGTTCACCTTGCGGTACGAAGGCAGCTGCGTCAGCTCCTGCGGCAACTGGCGCTGGGCGCGCAGCAGCGCGGCCTGCACGTCGACGGCGGCGGCGTCGATGTCGCGGCTGCTCACGAATTCGAGCGTGAGCGAGGTCACGCCCTGCGTGTTCACCGAGCTGATGGTCTGCAGGCCCGGGATGGTCGAGAACTGCTTCTCCAGCGGCAGCGCCACCGACGACGCCATGGTGTCCGGGCTCGCGCCCGGCAGCTGCGCGTTGACGTTGATGACCGGCGTGTTGTAGCTGGGCAGCGCGGCGACGGGGATGCTGAAGTACGCGAAGATGCCGATGACCACCACGGCGGCGGACAGCAGCACCGTCATCGCCGGACGGCGGATGCAGAGCTCGGAAATGTTCATGCGCGTTCCTTGCGCGGCGGCTTGATGTCGGTGCCGTCGGAGGACGCCGCGCTGCCGGGCGTGACGCCCGTGGTGCCGTTGGACGGAGCACCGGGAGCGCCCGGCGCCGCGACGGGAGCCTTCGCATCCACGCGCACCTTGCCGCCGGGTCGCACGTTCTGGCTGCCCTCGATCACCACCTGCTCACCGGGCTCCACGCCGCTCACGGCCACCTGCGTACCGAAGGTGTGAAGCGCCTTCACCTTGCGGCGCGTGGCGGTCTTGGCCTCGTCGACGACGTAGAGCGAAGCACCATCGGACAGCATCATCAGCGCCGCGGCCGGCACCACCGTGGCGCCGTTGAGCGTGCGCACCGTGATGCGCGTGCCGACGAACTGGCCGGGCCACAGGCTCTGGTCGGCATTTGCGAACACGGCCTTGGCGCGCACCGTGCCGATCTGCGGATCGACGGTGTTGTCGACGAAATCGAGCGTGCCCGTCAGCAATTCCTTGCGGCCGGTGACGACCGCCTCGACCTTCGAGCGCGAGCGCGCGGCCTCCAGCAGGTCCTGCAGGTTGCCTTCGGGCACGGGGAAGCTCACGGCGATCGGGTCGAGCTGCGTGACGGTCACCAGCGACAGCGTCGGCTGCACCAGCGTGCCCGGATAGATGTTCACGGCGCCGATGCGCCCCGCGATGGGCGCGCGCAGCGTGGCGTAGCCCAACGCCACCTGCGCCGACTGCACGGCCGCGCGGTCGGCGGCCACGGCGGCGCGCTGCGCCTCCAGCTGCGAGAGCGTGGCGTCGGCCGCGCTCTTGGCGATGAAGTTCTGCGCCACCAGGTCCTGGCTGCGCTTGTACTGGCGCTCGAGATCGGCCAGCGTGGCCTCGTCCTTCTGCTGCTGGGCGCGGGCGCGCGCGAGATTGGCCTGGTCGTTGCGGTCGTCGAGCGTGAAGAGCAGCTGGCCGGCCTTGACGAACTGGCCCTCCTTCACATGCACCGCGCTCACCGTGTTGGTCACCTGCGGGCGCAGGTCGACGCTGTTGAGGGACACCACGCTGCCGTTGACCTGCACGGTCACGGGCACGTCCTGCTTCTTCGCCGTGGCCAGCGTCACCAGCGCGGGCATGCCGCCGCCGGCACCCGCGTTCGGGGCCTTGGCGCTCTTTGTGGCGGACTTGTCCGCGGACATGCTCCACCACCCGCCTGCGACGGCTACGATCAACACGCCCGAAAGGGCGACGGCGACACTTTTCTTCATGGGTTCTTGTGCACTTTGGGCTGACAGCAGCTATTGAATCAGCAGCTGACTTCCGAGGATCACGCCCTCTGTAAAGAAATGTAAAGCAGGTCAACCCGAAGCCCGCTCAACACCCTGTGGCCGACGCGAGGAAACACACCCCCTCGCTAAAATCCCCGGTCCACAGCCTCTGGATAAACCCCATGAACCGCTGCAAGAAACCTACGAATGCTCTCACTTACATAGCGCTTTGCACAGCAGCCATGGCGGCCATGGGCCTTTTCCCGCTCGCCGCCAGTGCCCAGGACGAAGTGCCCCGCCCCCAGACCCAGAACGAATCGCTCGTGGGCGGCCGCGTCTTCCCCGTCGGCACCCTGCGCGGCAAGTTCATGGTGACCAATGCGCCCGACGTCGAGCTCGACGGCAAGCCCGACCGCCTGGGCGCCGGCGCGCGCATCCGCAGCGGCCAGAACATGCTGGTGATGCCCGGCGCCATCATTGGCCAGAAGTACCTCGTCAACTACACGCGCGACGCCGCCGGGCTGCTGCGCGAGGTGTGGATCCTCACGCCCGACGAAGCCACCGCCAGCCGCGAATCGCTGAACAAGCCGTTCCTGAACGTCTGGCCGTTCACCTCGAACGACACCCTCAACACGCAGTAAGAAAGAGACGGGTGGCGGCGCAGCCTCTTGCGCTGCGCGCCATATGCCGTTGCGCCCCGCCGCCGCGCCGGGCCACGAGAGAGAGCTCCCCATGAAAAAAGTATTCATCAAGACCTTCGGCTGCCAGATGAACGAGTACGACTCGGACAAGATGGCCGACGTGCTGAACGCAGCCCAGGGCTACGAGCCCACGCAGAACGTGGACGAGGCCGACCTCATCCTGTTCAACACCTGCTCGGTGCGCGAGAAGGCACAGGAAAAGGTGTTCTCCGACCTCGGCCGCGTGAAGCACCTGAAGGCCAAGGGCGTGAAGATCGGCGTGGGCGGCTGCGTGGCGAGCCAGGAGGGCGAGGCCATCATCGCGCGCGCACCCTACGTCGACATCGTGTTCGGCCCGCAGACCCTGCACCGCCTGCCCGAGATGCTGAGCGACCGCGAACGGCTCGACCGCCCGCAGGTGGACATCAGCTTCCCCGAGATCGAGAAGTTCGACCATCTGCCGCCCGCGCGCGTGGAAGGCGCCACCGCCTTCGTGTCGATCATGGAAGGCTGCTCCAAGTACTGCAGCTACTGCGTGGTGCCCTACACCCGCGGCGAGGAAGTGAACCGCCCGCTCGACGACGTGCTGGTCGAGATCGCCGGCCTGGCCGACCAGGGCGTGCGCGAGATCACGCTGCTGGGCCAGAACGTGAATGCCTACCGCGGCAAGATGGGCGACACCGCCGAGATCGCCGACTTCGCGCTGCTCATCGAGTACGTGGCCGAGATCCCCGGCATCGAGCGCATCCGCTACACCACCAGCCACCCGAACGAGTTCACGCCGCGCCTGATCGAGGCCTACGCGAAGGTGCCGCAGCTCGTGAGCCACCTGCACCTGCCGGTGCAGCACGGCAGCGACCGCATCCTGATGGCCATGAAGCGCGGCTACACCGCCATGGAATACAAGAGCACGGTGCGCAAGCTGCGCGCCATCCGCCCCGAGCTCGCGCTGAGCAGCGACTTCATCGTCGGCTTCCCCGGCGAGACCGAGGACGACTTCAACAAGATGATGAAGCTGATCGACGACTGCCAGTTCGACGCCAGCTTCAGCTTCATCTTCAGCCCGCGTCCCGGCACGCCGGCCGCCGCGCTGCACGACGACACCCCGCACGAGGTGAAGCTCGCGCGCCTGCAGAAGCTGCAGGCCGTGATCGACGTCAACGTGAAGCGCTTCGGCCAGGCGCTGGTGGGCACCACGCAGCGCGTGCTGGTGGAAGGCGCCTCGCGCAGGGACGCGAACGAGCTCATGGGCCGCACCGCCTGCAACCGCGTCGTCAACTTCGAGGGCGACGCCCGGCTGGTCGGCCGGATGATCGACCTGCGCATCACCCGCTCGCTGGCCTACACGCTGCGCGGCGAGGTAGCGACCAACGAATCGCCAATGGCGCTCGCCCACCACTGATGGCGAAGCGACCGTCCATACGGGGCTCGTTCCAGCAGCTCCTCCTCTTCGCCTTTCTCCTGATCACCGCGCTGCTGGTCGGCGTGGCGCTGCGCTCCGTGCTGCAGTACGACGCGCTCATGACGCAAAGCCGCGACGCGGCCGCGCGCGCGCTGCGCCTGTCGGGCGCCTCCCAGTCGCTGGCCGAGCGCAGCGCCGCCATGGAGCGCGCCGGACGCCAGTCGCTGGTGCTGAACGACGCCGTGCTGCGCCGCCGCTTCGACGACGCCGCGCGCGAGGCGCACCAGGTGCTCGAGCGCCTCGAGAAGAACGGCCTGCCGCCCGCCGGCATCGACATGTGGCGCAACCAGCTCGGCGTGATCGAGGGCCTGATGAGCGGCAGCGCCGACAGCGCCCTCGCCCGCGAGAGCACGATGGCGATGCAGTTCCGCGAGCTCGACGCCCTCAACACCAACATCGCGCAGCAGGCGCAGTTCCTCATCGAGACGCAGAACGACGCGCTGGCCCGGCGCATCGAGAACGCGCGCCGCCGGCTGATGCGCGAGGTGGTGGCCGCCAGCGTGCTGGCCGCGGCCCTGGCGCTGGCCTTCGGCATCTGGCTGGCGCGGCCCTTCAAGCGGCTGGAACAGGCCATCGTCGGCCTCGGCCAGAACCGGCTCGACGAGCCCATCGACATCCGCGGCCCGGCCGACGTGCGGCGCGTGTCGCAGCAGCTCGAATGGCTGCGGCTGCGCCTGACCGAACTCGACGCCGACAAGGCGCGCTTCCTGCGCCATGTGTCGCACGAGCTGAAGACGCCGCTGGCTGCACTGCGCGAGGGCGTCTCGCTGCTGGAAGACGGCGTGACCGGCCCGCTGAACCCGGCGCAGCTCGAAGTGGCGCAGATCCTGAACCAGAACACGGTGTCGCTGCAGGGCCAGATCGAGGCGCTGCTGCGCTTCAACGCCGCCGCCTTCGAGGCGCGCGAACTGCGCCGCGAGCGCACCGAGCTGCTGCCGCTGATCGAGGAGCAGATCGAGGCCCAGCGCCTGCAGTGGCAGTCGCACGGCCTGCGCGTGCGGGCCGAGGGCGACCCCGTCACGGCCACGGTCGACCGCTCCAAGCTCGGCACCGCCATCGCCAACCTGCTGAGCAACGCCATCCGCTTTTCGGTAACGGGCGGTGTCATCACGCTGGCCGTGTCGCAGACGCCGGAAGCGGTGCACATCGACGTGAACGACGCCGGGCCGGGCATCGCCGAGGGTGACCGCGACCGGATCTTCGAACCTTTCTTCCGCGGCGAGCGCCAGCCCGAACACACCGTGAAGGGCACGGGCATCGGACTTTCCATCGTGCAGGAGTACATTGCAGCCCACGGGGGCCGCATCACCCTGCAGCCCGGCGGTCCCGGTGCACGCTTTCGCATCGAACTGCCGCGCACGGCCTGACCGCCCCGGCGTCCCCCTCCAGATACTGTCCGACCGCCTCGCGTCCTTTCTTCGACCCATGTCTTTTCCGTTCGTCCGCCGTTCCTCCTTCGCCGGGGCGATGACCGTGCCTTTCGTCCTGCTGCTGGCCGCCTGCGCCTCGCAGCCCAAGCCGCCCCCGGAGGCCGATGCGCTGCCGCCGCCTCCGGTCATGCCGCGCGTGATGCCGGTGGAGGCCGAGCCCAAGGCGCCGGCCACGCAGCCCGCGGCCTCGCTCTTCACGCTGATGACGCAGGGGCCGGTGGCCTCGATGCTGTCGTACGCCGACAAGGTGCGCCCGCTCAACGGCGCCGACCTGAGCGCCGAGATCGCCCGCGTGGGCGACCCCGGCGATTCGCCCACGGCGCAGATGCAGGTGGCGCTGCTGCTCTCGCAGACCCGCGTGCCGGCCGACCTGGCCCGCGCGCTGGGCCTGCTGCAGCGCGTGATCTCCAACCCCGCGCCCGAGGCGCAGGCGCTGCAGCCGCTGGCGCGCGCGCTGGCCGCACGCTACGTGGAGCAGCGCCGCGTCGAGGACGACCGCGACAAGCAGGTGCAGGCACTGCGCGACAGCCAGCGCCGCATCGACCAGCTCAACGACCGCATCGAAGCCCTGCGCGCCATCGAGCGCAGCTTCGCGCGGCCCAACACCAACCCGGCGCCGGCCATGCCTGCCGCGCCGCCCAACACAGGCAAACCGAATCAATGAGCGCAGCGCCGGGCCGCCCCAAGCAAGCTCGCACCGCAGTGCGAAGCACGGAGGTTTTTCGATGAGTACCACCGGCGCCCGCCTTCTCGTGGTCGACGACGACCCGGACATGCTGCGGCTGCTGTCGATGCGGCTGAGTTCGGCGGGCTACCAGGTCACGGCCGTCACTTCGGCCGAGACAGCGCTCACCCAGCTCGAGATCGAACATCCGCAGCTCGTGCTGAGCGACGTCCGCCTGCCGGGGCGCGACGGCCTCCAGCTCTTCGACGAGATCCGCAAGCGCCATCCCTCGCTGCCGGTGATCCTGCTGACCGCGCACGGCACCATTCCCGACGCGGTCGAGGCCACCGCGCGCGGCGTCTTCACCTACCTCACCAAGCCCTACGACGGCCGCGAGCTGCTCGACAAGATCGCGCAGGCGCTGGCACTCGGCGCCCCCGCCGCCACGCCGAGCAAGGCCGGGGACGACAGCTGGCGCTCCGAGATCGTGAGCCGCAGCAACCGCATGGCCGAGCTGCTGGCCGAGGCGCGCATGGTCGCCAAGTCGGACGCATCTGTGCTGCTGCGCGGCGACTCCGGCGCCGGCAAGGAAATGCTGGCGCGCGCCATCCACAAGGCCAGCGCGCGCGCCGACAAGCCCTTCGTGGCGGTCAACTGCGGCGCCATTCCGGAGGCGCTGCTCGAGTCGGAACTCTTCGGCCACATGAAGGGCGCCTTCACCGACGCCCACGCCAATCACAAGGGCCTGTTCCAGCAGGCCGACGGCGGCACGCTGCTGCTGGACGAAATCGGGGACATGCCGCCCGCGCTGCAGGTCAAGCTGCTGCGCGTGCTGCAGGAGCGCGCCGTGCGGCCGCTGGGGGCGAGCCAGTCGATCCAGGTCGACGTGCGCATCGTCTCGGCCACGCACCGCGACCTCGACGCCGCAATGGAGGCCGGCCAGTTCCGCGAGGACCTGTATTACCGGCTGAACGTGGTGACGCTCACGCTGCCGCCGCTGTCGGCACGCCGCGAAGACATTCCGCTGCTGGCCAACCACTTCCTGCAGCGCTTGTCGACCAAGTACGGCAAGCGGCTGTCGGGCTTCGCGCCCGAGGCGCTGAAGGCGCTGACCATGGCCGCCTGGCCGGGCAACGTGCGCCAGCTCTACAACGTGGTGGAGCAGGTCTGCGCGCTGTCGAGCTCGCCGCTGATCCCGCTGGCGCTGGTGCAGCGGGCACTGCGCGTGCCGACTGTGGAGGTCCAGACCTATGCCGAGGCCAAGCAGCGTTTCGAGCGCGATTACCTCGTCGGCCTGCTGAAACTGACGGACGGCAACGTGGCCGACGCCGCCCGCCTGGCCGACCGCAATCGCACGGAGTTCTACCGGCTGCTGCAGAAGCACGAGCTCACCCCGGGACACTTCAAGGCCGACGCTGTCGCTGGGGGCAACGACGCTGTCGCCGAGTAGCGACGCCTCTAAGTCGTTGATTTGTATGGCGTATGCCCACCTGCCCTGGCGGCTTGTCGGGATTCGGCGACAAAAACAGGGTTTTTGAGGCCCTCTGGCGGGTCCAGCCCCCGAAAAATGCCTTCGGATCGCCCTAAGCTGTTGATCTGAAAGCGTTTTTCCAGCCTGGCACAGGGTTTGCCCCTGTACTGGCATGACAGCACTTACCAGCCCATCTTTCGCACTGCGCCAGCAGCGCGACGGCCTGCGTCAAAAGCAGTTTTCCCCCTCGCGGCCCCGCGCCGCGGGCCATTCGCTGGCCGCGCTCGCAAGCGCTGGCGGCGCCGCAACGGATTGCGTCTTCAAGCGCCTTCCGGCCATTGGCGACACCCCCTCCCTCGACAAGCAACGTTGGTAAACCGCATGAAGCCGAACGACTTCTCCCAACTGAACGTGCTGGCCGACACCGATTTCTCGCGCCGCAGCCAGGTTCGCGAAGAACGCCACCCCAACTCCGTCACCGCCCCCCCGGTCAACCGCGGCTCCATGACGCCCCGCCCCTGGCGCGGTTTCTGGAACAGCCTCGGCACCGCCGCGCTGGTCAAGCTCGGCGCGGGCCGTGACGCCGAAGCCGGCGCTCACCCCACCACCGAAGCCAAGCAGCCCTGGCAGCGCGCCGCCGCGCGCCGCCGCTTCGCCTTCATGATGCTCACGCTGCTGAGCACCGTGATAGCGTCCTCGCTCTTCGCCAGCGTGCAACCCGACTACGACAACCTCTGGCTCGAATACGGCCAGATCGGCCTGTACGGCCTGCTGTCGGGCTGGGTCGTGACCGGCTTCGTGACCGCGCTCATGGGCTTCTACGTTTCCGTGCGCGGTGACAAGTACTCCCTCTCGGCGAAGCAGGTGGCCCACCACCCGATGAACCCCGAGGCACGCACCGCGATCATCATGCCGATCTGCAACGAGGACGTGGCCACCGTGTTCGCCGGCCTGCGCGCCACCTGCGAATCGGTCGCGGCCACCGGCCACGCGAAGCAGTTCGACGTGTTCGTGCTGTCCGACAGCTACAACCCCGAGACCGCCGCCGCCGAGCGCGCCGCCTGGGAAGACCTTCGCGCCGCGCTGGCCGAGAGCCCGAACCAGCCGCAGGTCGAGGTGTACTACCGCCTGCGCACCCGCCGCACGCACCGCAAGGCCGGCAACGTGGCCGACTTCTGCCGCCGCTGGGGCAAGGACTACCGCTACATGGTCGTGCTCGACGCCGACTCCGTGATGAGCGGCGACTGCCTGACCTCGATGGTCAAGCTGATGGAAGCCAACCCGACCGCCGGCATCATCCAGACCGCGACGCAGGCCATCGGCCACGTCACGCTGCACGCCCGCGCACAGCAGTTCGCCTCGCGTGTCACCGGCCGCCTGTTCACGCTGGGCATGCAGTACTGGCAACTGGGTGAGTCGCACTACTGGGGCCACAACGCGATCATCCGCGTCGAGCCCTTCATGAAGCACTGCGCGCTGGCCCCGATCAAGGGCACCGGCGGCATGTCGGGCGGCATCATGTCGCACGACTTCGTCGAAGCCGCGCTGATGCGCCGTGCCGGCTACAACGTGTGGCTGGTGTCCGACCTGGTCGGCAGCTACGAGCAGCAACCGCCGGACCTGCTGGCCGAACTGCAGCGCGACCGCCGCTGGTGCCAGGGCAACCTGCAGAACGCCCGCCTGATGGCCGAGCCCGGCATCCACCCGGTGCACCGCGCGATGTTCGTGACCGGCACCATGGCCTACGTCTCGGCCCCCCTGTGGCTCGCGTTCCTGACGCTGGGCACGGCCCTGTGGCTAAGCGGTTCGAGCCTGGTTTCGAGCTGGAACGTGCTGCCCGCCGAACTGGCCGGCCTGTGGGTCTGGACCCTGTGCCTGCTGTTCCTGCCGCGCGTGCTGGGCATCGCCGCCGTGCTGATGCGCGGCGAGCAACGCCAGTACGGGGGCCTGTGGGGCCTGGTGAAGAGCTCGGCGATGGAAGCCGGCCTGGCCATCGTGCAGGCTCCGGTCCGCATGCTGGCTCATTCGCTCTTCGTGCTGGTCGCCCTCACCGGCATCAAGCTCGACTGGAAGTCGCCTCCCCGCGAAGCCGCCGCCGTGCCGTGGAAGGTCGCTGCCTCGCAGCTGGCTCCCATGACGCTGGTGATCGCCATGCTGGCCGTCGGCGTCGCGATGATCGATCCGAGCGCGCTGGTCTGGCTCATGCCTGTCGGCCTGCCGCTGCTGCTGGCGATTCCACTGACCGTGCTGACCAGCCAGATCGCGCTGGGCACCACGCTGCGCGACCGCGGCTACCTTCTGATTCCCGAGGAATCGCGCTCGCCGGCCGTGCTGCGCCGCGCATGGATGCACGCGCTGCGCCTGGCTCGTCCGGCAGCGCTGGCAACCGCCTGATGCGCTGAAGACACACCGCCTCGAAAAGCCGGCCCCTGGGCCGGCTTTTTTCATGGCGCGTGGCTAGAATCGCGCACTTCTTTTTTCATCCACCCACGGATCCCTTCGATCCACAGGAGCGCCAAGTGCCCCGTTTCGCCGTCATCACTCTCTGACGCCGACAACACCGCTTCATTGCCGGTCATGTCGGGCGCCAAGCTGCGCTTTCCGCTGACCGCAATCCGTTCCCCAGCTTCCAGCTTCGCTCCCGCACGTTGTCGGTTCTTCCTGGTTTCCATCCGGAGAACAAACGTGTTTCCTCTCTCTTCTCTTTCATCGATTCCGCTGCTCAAGTACCCGCGTACTGCGCACCTGGAAGACTCGCGGCTGCAGGCCGGCGACAGCGACGACGGCCAGACGCCGTTGTCGGAACTGCACGGCATGCACGTCGTCATCGAGGAAAAGCTCGATGGCGCCAACGCAGCCGTGTCGTTCACCTCGGCGGGCGAACTGCTGCTGCAGTCGCGCGGCCACTACCTCGCGGGCGGGGCCGGCGAGCGCCAGTTCAACCTGTTCAAGCACTGGGCCGCCGCTCATGAAGCGGCGCTGCTGGAGCGGCTCGAAGACCGCTACGTGATGTACGGCGAATGGTGCTTCGCCAAGCACAGCTGCTGGTACGACCGGCTGCCGGCCTTCTTCCTGGAGTTCGACATCTACGACCGGCAGTCGCAGTGCTTTCTCTCGACGCCGGCGCGGCACGCGCTGCTCGACGGCGGCCCGGTGCTGCCGGTGCCCGTGCTCTACGAGGGCGAAATACCGCGCCATGCAAAGGCTCTGCGCTCGCTCGTGCGGCCTTCGCTGGCGCGCAGCGCGGACTGGAAGACGGCCTTCGAGCAGGCCGTGACGCAGGAAGGCCAGCCGCTCGATCTCGTGCGGCAGCAGACCGATCTGTCGGACCTCGCCGAGGGCCTGTACCTCAAGACCGAATCGGACGGCCGGGTGACGGGCCGCTACAAGTGGGTGCGCCCGGATTTCGTCCAGACCATCCTCGATTCGGGCTCGCATCACAGCCGCCGGCCGGTGCTGCCGAACCAGCTCGCGCCGGGCGTGGACCTCTACGCGCCGGCGCCGCGGCTGACATGGCAGGACCTGGGCCTGCGCACCTTGCGCGATCCCGCCGAACTGGCAACCCAAGGGAGGCAGCGATGACATACGACGATCTGCGCTCCCTGGTGCCAGCTCCCGGCAAGGACACCGACTGGGCGCAATGCTGCGACCTGCTGCCGGCCCTGCTGCGCCTCGAGGAGACGCCGCAGGACCCGTACTACCACGCCGAAGGCAACGTCGGCATCCACACGCGCATGGTGCTCGACGCGCTCATGCAGGACGACCACTACCAGCGCGCCGATGCCGACGGCCGCTTCGTGCTGTTCATGGCCTGCCTGCTGCACGACATCGCCAAGCCCGACACCACCGTGATCGACGAGGCCAGCGGCCGCATCGGCCAGCCCGGCCATTCGCGCCGTGGCGCAGTCGACGTGCGCGTGCTGATGTGGAAGGCCCGCGTGCCTTTCGCGCTGCGCGAGGCGGTGTGCCGGATCATCGCGGTGCACCAGGTGCCCTTCCATGCCTTCGCCTCGCGCAAGGGCGTGCGGCCCGAGTGGCTGGTGCACAAGCTCTCGTGGGAGCTGAGCCTGCCCGACCTGTGCTGCGTGGCGCGCTGCGACATGCTGGGCCGCCACTACGAGAAGCGTGCTGACAGCATGGCCGACATCGCGCTCTTCGAGCAGTTGGCGCAGGAGGAAGGCTGCTGGGAAGGCCCGAGAAAGATGGCCGACGCCCATACGCGCCTGGCCTACTTCCGCGGCGCCGACACCAGCCCCGACTACGCGTTGTTCCAGAACGCGGGCTCGCAGGTGACGGTGATGTGCGGCCTGCCTGCCAGCGGCAAGAACCACTGGGTGGCGCAGCACCGCAAGGGCTGGCCGGTGGTGTCCTTCGACGATGCGCGCGCCGAACTGGGCCTGAAGCACGGCGAGAACGACGGGCTCGCTGCGCACCACGCGGTCGACCAGGCGAAGGCGCTGCTGCGCAGGCAGGAGCGCTTCGTCTGGAACGCCACGCACCTGAGCCAGCAGATGCGCACCAAGACGCTCGACCTGCTGTGGGCCTACCACGCGCATATCGAGCTGGTGTACCTCGAGGTGCCGCACGCGGAGCTGATGCGTCGCAACCGCGAGCGCGACACCACGCTGTCGAACGCGGGCATCGAGCGCATGCTGCATCGCTGGGAGCTGCCGGCGCCGGTCGAGGCGCACGAGACGGTCTACGAGGTATCGACCTGAAATGCAGACCTGAAAGACAGAAGGCCCGCCGGTTCATCCCGGCGGGCCTTCTTGCTTTGCTTATATATATGTGTGTGGCGTCCGATCAGAACGGCAGCTTGGGCCCGCCGGGGCCACCCATTCCGCCCATGCCCTTCATGCCGCCCATGCGCTTCATCATCTTCATGAGGCCGCCGCCCTTCATCTTCTTCATCATTCCCTGCATCTGCTCGAACTCGTTGAGCAGGCGGTTCACTTCCTGGACCTGAACACCGGCACCGGCGGCGATGCGGCGCTTGCGCGTGGCCTTCAGCAGCTCGGGCTTGCGACGCTCCAGCGGCGTCATGCTGTTGATGATGCCTTCCTTGCGGCGGATATCGCGCTCGGCGCGGCTCAGGTCGGCCTCGCTGGCCTTGGCGGCCATCTGCGTGGGCAACTTGTCCATCAGGCTGGAGAGGCCGCCCATCTGCTTCATCTGCTGCAGCTGGCCGAGGAAGTCGTTGAGGTCGAAGCCCGCGCCGCTCTTGACCTTGGCCGCGAGCTTCTGGGCCGCCGCCACGTCGACGCCGGCCGTGACCTGCTCGACCAGCGCGACGATGTCGCCCATGCCCAGGATGCGGCCCGCATGGCGCTCGGCGTCGAACACTTCGAGGCCGTCGATCTTCTCGCTCACGCCGGCGAACTTGATCGGCACGCCCGTCACCTGGCGCACCGACAGCGCCGCGCCGCCGCGCGAATCGCCGTCGGTCTTGGTCAGGATGATGCCGGTCAGCGGCAGCGCTTCCTTGAAGGCCTTGGCGGTGTTGACCGCGTCCTGGCCCTGCATGGCATCGACCACGAAGAGCGTTTCGACCGGGTCGAGCGCCGCGTGCAGCTGCTTGATTTCGGCCATCAGCACTTCGTCGATGGCCAGGCGGCCGGCCGTGTCGACCAGCAGCACGTCGAAGTAGTGGCGCTTGGCGTGGTCGAGCGCGGCGCGCGCGATGTCCAGCGGCTTCTGGTCGGGCGTGCTCGGGAACCACTCGGCGCCGGCCTGCTTGGTGACGGTCTTGAGCTGCTCGATGGCGGCGGGCCGGTACACGTCGCCCGACACGGTGAGCACCTTCTTCTTGCGCTTCTCGATCAGGTGCTTGGCGAGCTTGGCGGTGGTGGTGGTCTTGCCGGCGCCCTGCAGGCCGGCCATCAGGATCACCGCTGGCGGCTGGGCCGCGAGGTTGATGTCGGACACGCCCTCGCCCATGGTCGCGGCGAGTTCGCGGTTGACGATGCCCACCAGCGCCTGGCCCGGCTTGAGCGAGCCCAGCACTTCCTGGCCGAGCGCCTTTTCCTTCACGCGGGCGACGAAGTCGCGCACCACGGGCAGCGCCACGTCGGCTTCCAGCAGCGCCATGCGCACCTCGCGCAGCATGTCCTGCACGTTGCTTTCGGTGATGCGGGCCTGGCCGCTCATCGTCTTGACGAGGCGGGAGAACTTTTCTGTGAGGGCGGTGGCCATGAGGGGAATGCCTTGCTGCCCGCTGCGGTGCGGGCCGGATGAGAAGCCTGGGAGACGGGAAAGAACTTGAAGCCGGGCGCCGGGAACGCAAGAGCGAGACGCTAAACTCCGGCCGATGATTTTAGCGATCCCCTCCCCGCTCGGCGTGGCACTGGGCATCGCCACCGCGGTTGCCTACGGATTCGTAGCCGCCGCGGGCACCCGACTGAGCCGCCAATCGACCCAGTGGGCCCTGGGAATCGCATGGCTCCTGCATGCCGCCGCGCTGGGCCACGGCCTCATCGGCAGCCAGCCGCGCTTCGGTTTCGCCCCCGCGCTGTCGGTCACGGCATGGCTGGTGCTCACTGTCTACGCGGTCGAAAGCCGCATGTATCCCCAATTGAAGGTGCGGCGCGCGCTCGCCTGGCTGGGCGCGGCCGCCGTGCTGCTGGCCATCCTGTTTCCGGGCACGCCGCTGCATGTCACGGCCTCGCCGTGGCTGCCGCTGCACCTGGCGCTGGGCATCGCCTCGTATGGTCTCTTCGGCGCGGCCGTGGTGCATGCCTGGCTGATCACCCGCGCCGAAAAGCAGATCCGCCTGGCCGCTGCCGCCGAACCGCAGGGCGGCGTGCCACTGCTCACGCTCGAGCGGCTCACCTTCCGCTTCGTCACCGCGGGCTTCGTATTGCTCTCGGCCACGCTGCTGGCGGGCCTGCTGTTCAGCGAGCAGCTGTACGGCTCCGCCGGCCGCGCCTGGAAGTGGGACCACAAGACCATCTTCTCGGTGCTCGCCTGGATCACCTTCGCGATCCTGCTGATCGGCCGGGCCCGCTTCGGCTGGCGCGGCCGTACCGCGCGCCGCGTGCTCTACGCCGGCTCGGCGCTGCTGCTGCTGGCCTACGTGGGCTCACGCTTCGTGCTCGAAGTCGTCCTTGCGCGCCCTCCTGTATGAAACTCCCCCAGGCTCCGCGCACTGCGTGTCGCTTCGCCACCCCCCTCACCGGGAGCGACACCTGCGGCCCGGCAAAGCCGGCTCCGCGTTGTCCCTTGAACTGGCCATGCCGGTTCCATGGCGTGCAAGCGGCGGAAAGCGCAATGGCCAGTTGAAATGAAATACCTACTCGTCCTCGCGGTGCTATGGGTCGCGATCTGGCTCTGGCGCAAGAACCGGCGCGAAGAGATGCGCGACGCCATGCGCGAGCGCGCGGCCAAGGCGCAGGAACAACAGCAGCGCACGGCGGCCGGCACGCCGCAGGCCATGGTGCGCTGCGCCCACTGCGGGCTGCACCTGCCCGCGACCGAGGCCATCGCCGGACCCGGCGGCGCGGTCTACTGCAGCACCGCGCACCGCGAAGCCGCAGCAAGGCAATGAGCTCCCCGATCTGGTCGCGCGGCGAGCCGGTCACCGACTGGGACGTGCTCGACCAGGGCCCCGGCGAAACCACGGCGCTGGGCCGGCTCTGGCGCGGCTTCATGGGCGCGCGCTGCTTCGTCGCGCTGGTGCTGATGCTGCTGCAGGGCGTGGCCTTCGCAATCGGGCAGACGATGCAGCCGGCGGCCATCGCCACCTCGGCGCTGTATCTGGCCACGGCCTGGCTGGGCATGCGCTACACGCGCTTCCAGCCGCCGATCCGCGGCTTCACCACCCTGTGGCTGCTGACCATCGGCATCGACCTGGCGGCCTTCACCGCCTTGCAGGTGCTGCAGGGCGGCAACGTCAACTACACGCCGCTGTTCGCGCTGCCGGTGCTCATGAGCGCGGTGCTGGGCACCATGATCGTGAGCCTTGGCACCTCCGCCACCGTCACGCTGCTGCTGCTCGCCGACGCGGGCTGGCACTGGCTGCAGCAGTCGGGCGACTCGTCGCCGCGTTTCGTGCAGGCGGCGCTCACCGGCACCGGCTTCTTCGTGGTGGCGCTGCTCGCGCACGAGATGGCGCGCCGGCTGGCCCGCGAGGAGGCCGTGGCGCAGCGCAACCGCAGCAGCGCGCAGATGCAGGCACAGGTCAACGACCTGGTGATCGAGACGCTGAGCGAAGGCGTGCTGGTGATCGATGCCGAGGGCCTGGTGCATGCGGCCAACCCGGCAGCCGACGCCATCCTCGGCCAGGGGCTGGCGAAGCTGACGCTGCCGTTCCCGCTGCATGCCCAACCCGCCTGGCATGCGCTTGCGGCGCTGGCGCGGCAGACCTTCGCGCGGCGAGCGCCGCAGTCGGAAGAAATCCCGGTGGCGCAGGCGCGCGGCGCGGCGCGCGAGGTGCGCGTGCGCACGCGGCTCACACCCACCAGCGAGAAGCGCGCGGACAGCCTTTGCGTGATGTTCCTGCAGGACCTGCGCGAGCTCGAGGCCCGCATCCGCACCGAGAAGCTGGCGGCGATGGGCCGCATGTCGGCGGCCGTGGCGCACGAGATCCGCAACCCGCTGGCCGCCATCACGCAGGCCAGCGCGCTGCTCAACGAGGACCTGACCGACCCGGCCCACCGCAAGCTCACGAGCATGGTGCAGCACAACGCCCAGCGCCTCGCGCGCATCGTGGACGACGTGCTCGACGTTTCCCGCGCGCGCCAGCAGCGCGTGCTGTCGCTGGGCGAGCAGCTGGTGCTCGACCCGGCCGTGCAGGTGCTGGCCGAGGAATGGGTGCGCCAGACCCAGCGCAAGGGCGTGCTGGTGTCGCTCGACGCGCCCAACTGCGACGTGCGCTTCGACGCCGAGCACCTGCGCCGCCTGATCGTGAACCTGCTGGACAACGCCTCGCGCTACGCCAGCACGCGCGAGGGCGCGATCCAGGTGCTGACCGCGCAGCAGCGAAGCGGCAGCAGCCGCCCGAGCCTGATGGTGTGGAGCGACGGCGCGCCGCTGGAGCCGGCGGTGCAGCGGCACCTGTTCGAGCCCTTCTTTTCTTCCGAGAGCCGCTCCAGCGGGCTCGGCCTGTTCCTCTGCCGCGAACTGTGCCGGCGGCACGGCGCCACCATCGGCTACGAGCGGCGCGCGCTGGTGCCGGGCGGGCCCGAGGGCAACGAATTCTTCGTCAGCTTCGCCGCCAGCGAAAACCGGCTGACACAATAGCGCCGTGAGCACCCCGACCTCCTCTTCCACCCAGCGACCGGCGCAGATCCTGGTCATCGACGACGAGCCCGACCTGCGCACGCTCTACGAGCTGACGCTGCTGCGCGAGGGCTATCGCGTCGAGGCGGCGGGCAGCGTGTCCGAAGCCTGGCAGCACCTGGAGGCCGGCCGCTTCGACGCGGTGATCACCGACATGCGGCTGCCCGACGGGCAGGGCATGGAGATCATCCACCGCATCCAGAAGGACCAGCGCAGCGAGCGCTGCGTGGTGATGACGGCCTACGGCTCGGCCGAGAACGCGGTCGAGGCGCTGAAGGCCGGCGCCTTCGACTACCTCACGAAGCCGGTCGACCTGAAGCAGTTCCGCGCGGTCGTGGCCTCCGCAGTGCAGGCGCGGACGGCGCCGCAGCCGGTGGTCAAGCCCGCGCAGGCGGCGCCTGCGAACACCGGCAACGCGGCAAGCGAGGCAGCGCCGGTCACTTCCGGCACCGGCATCGCCGCGCTCGACCGCCTCGTGGGCGAATCGGAGCCGATGCGGCTCGTCAAGTCGCGCATCGCCAAGGTGGCACGCGGCATGGCACCGGTGCTGGTGCGCGGCGAATCAGGCACCGGCAAGGAACTGGTTGCGCGCGCGGTGCATGCCTGCAGCCAGCGCAGCGAAGGCCCCTTCGTCGCGGTGAACTGCGGCGCGATTCCCGAGAACCTGCTCGAGGCCGAGTTCTTCGGCGCGAAGAAGGGCTCCTACACCGGCTCGTCGCAGGACCGCGACGGCTACTTCCAGGCCGCGCGCGGCGGCACGCTCTTTCTCGACGAGATCGGCGACCTGCCGCTGGCCATGCAGTCGAAGCTGCTGCGCGCGATCCAGGAGCGCAGCGTGCGCTCGATCGGCTCGACTCAGGAAGACGCCGTCGACGTGCGCATCGTCAGCGCCACTCATAAAGACCTGCACTCCGAAGTGCAGGCCGGCCGCTTCCGCCAGGATCTTTTCTACCGCCTCAACGTGATCGAGATCGCGGTGCCCGCGCTGCGCGACCGCCGCGAGGACCTGCCCGCGCTGTGCAACGCGCTGCTCTCTCGCATCGCGCAGGACGGCGGGCTGCCGGTGCCACACCTGTCGGACGACCTGCTGCGCCGCCTCGCGCAGCATCCGCTGAACGGCAACGTGCGCGAACTCGAGAACCTGCTGCACCGCGCGGTGGCGCTGAACGACGGCGACGAGCTGCACCTCGACCTGATGGGTGGCTTCACGGCCGCGGCCGAAGCAGCGGCATCCGCGCCGGCTCCGCTCTCTCCCGCTGCCGACGCGCCCGTCGTCCCCGCGGCTGCGCTGCCGATCGCCGCACCGGTCGCGCCTGCGAAGGTCGCGCCCCCGCCGCTGCCCTCCGACCTGCAGGCCTACCTCGACCAGCAGGAGCGCGAGATCCTCGTGCGCGCGCTGCACGAGAGCGGCTTCAATCGCACAGCGGCCGCCGCGCGGCTCGGCATGAGCCTGCGCCAGATCCGCTACCGCATCGCGCGGCTGGGCATCACCACGCCCAACGGTGACGACGGCGCGAGCAGCAGCCATGCCGACGACTGAAGAAGCCCGAGCCGAAGACGGACTCTGGCAGGCCGGCTGGTACCGCTTCGCGAAGGCCCTGCCCTCGCCCAACTTCGGGCCCCGGCCGCAAGGCGCGCAGATCGACCTCATCGTGCTGCACTCGATCAGCCTGCCGCCCGGCGAATACGGCGGCGACGCGGTGCAGCGGCTCTTCACCAACCGGCTCGACTGGGATGCGCATCCCTATTTCCAGTCGATCCGCGGGCTGGAGGTTTCGTCGCATTTCTACGTGCGGCGCAACGGCGAGCTCTGGCAGTTCGTGAGCTGCGACGACCGCGCGTGGCATGCCGGCGTGTCGTCGTGGCGCGGCCGCGGCAACTGCAACGACGACTCCATCGGCATCGAGCTCGAGGGCCTCGAAGGCCAGCTCTTCGAGGAGCCGCAATACGAGACGCTCGCGAGCCTGTGCGCCGCCATCGCACAGCGATTTCCGGTCGCCCACGTCGCCGGGCACGAGCACATCGCGCCGGGCCGCAAGCAAGACCCGGGCGCGGGCTTCGACTGGCGTCTGCTGCGCGAACAACTGGGCTGGAATCCACAGATGTTCCCTGAGCAGGTCAGGCAGCTCTAATTTTTTCAATCGCGCGACGCCTCGCGATGCGCCGTTCCCGCGGCGCAACAATGCGAAAATCGCAAACGCGCGATGCAGCAACCATGCGCCCTGCAGGCCCAAATCGGCCTGCAAGCCACGCCCCATGCGGGTTGCGTGACCATAGGCCAGTATTCACGCGGCATCTTCGCCCGTGGCCTATTGCGGAAGTAATACCGGCAATCCGTGTATCCATTGGAAAACGCTACATCTAGTGGGTTGTATGCCCCCTGCACCCTAGATATAGTGTCCTCCGTCCGGTCCCGTACACCGGTGCGGCGCTGGAACAGGTGCCGCCATCCAACAAGAATTGCCAACCGAGAGGAAGCGAATGCAAACAGCCCTGAACCCCCAATCGACCCCGCGTGCCGTTCCCTCGACGCCACCGCAACAGCAGCGAGACACTGCTGGCTCTCCCTCCGGCCAGAACCTGGCCCACTACCAGATCATCCGCCGCAACGGCGCCGTCGTTCCCTTCGAGCCGAACAAGATCGCCATCGCGATGATGAAGGCCTTCCTGGCCGTGCACGGCACCCAGGGCGCGGCCTCGGCCAGCGTGCGCGAGACGGTCGACACGCTCACGCAGGGCGTGATCCGCGCGCTGGTGCGTTCGCGTCCGGGCGGCGGCACCTTCCACATCGAGGACGTGCAGGACCAGGTCGAGCTCGGCCTGATGCGCGGCGGCCATCATGAGATCGCCCGCGCCTACGTGCTGTACCGCGAGCGCCGCACCCAGGAGCGCTCGAAGCAGGGCGAGCAGGAAGTGCCGGCCGCGCCCGCGCTGCACGTGCTGGACAACGGCGAGCTGGTCGCTCTCGACCTGAACGAGCTCAAGGGCCTGATCGAATCCGCCTGCACGGGCCTGGGCGACAGCATCACGGCCGCGCCCATCGTCGCCGAGACGATGCGCAACCTGTACGACGGCGTGCCGCTCGACGAGGTCTACAAGGCCTCCATCCTCGCTGCCCGCACGCTGATCGAGAAGGACCCCGACTACACCTTCGCCACCGCGCGCCTGCTGCTGCACACGATCTTCAAGGAGATCATCGGCCGCGAAGTGCTGCCCGCCGACCGCGCCACCGCCTACGCCGACTACTTCCCGCAGTTCATCAAGAAGGGCGTGGACAACGACCTGCTCGACGAGAAGCTGCTGCAGTACGACCTGGCCCGCCTGGGCGCGGCCCTGAAGCCCGAGCGCGACAACCAGTTCGACTACCTCGGCCTGCAGACCCTGTACGACCGCTACTTCCTGCACGTGCGCAAGACCCGCATCGAGCTGCCGCAGGCCTTCTTCATGCGCGTGGCCATGGGCCTGTCGCTCAATGAGATCGACCGCGAAGCGCGCGCCATCGAGTTCTACGAAGTGCTGTCGTCGTTCGACTTCATGTCGAGCACGCCGACGCTGTTCAACGCCGGCACGCTGCGCTCGCAGCTGTCGAGCTGCTACCTGACGACCGTGCCCGACGACCTGGACGGCATCTACGAGTCGATCAAGGAAAACGCGCTGCTGTCGAAGTTCGCCGGCGGCCTGGGCAACGACTGGACCCGCGTTCGCGCGCTGGGCAGCCACATCAAGGGCACGAACGGCGAATCGCAGGGCGTGGTGCCGTTCCTGAAGGTGGTGAACGACACGGCCGTGGCCGTGAACCAGGGCGGCAAGCGCAAGGGCGCCGTCTGCACGTACCTCGAAACCTGGCACCTCGACATCGAGGAGTTCCTGGAGCTGCGCAAGAACACCGGCGACGACCGCCGCCGCACGCACGACATGAACACCGCCAACTGGATCCCCGACCTGTTCATGCGCCGCGTGATGGAAAAGGGCACCTGGACGCTGTTCTCGCCTTCGAACGTGCCTGACCTGCACGACCTGTTCGGCGCCGACTTCGAAAAGGCCTACGTCGCCTACGAAGAGAAGGCTGCCCGCGGCGAGATCAAGCCGAGCCGCACCATCCAGGCGACCGACCTGTGGCGCAAGATGCTCACGATGCTGTTCGAGACCGGCCACCCCTGGATCACGTTCAAGGACGCCTGCAACGTGCGCTCGCCGCAGCAGCACGCCGGCGTGGTGCACTCGTCGAACCTCTGCACCGAGATCACGCTGAACACCAGCGACACCGAAACCGCCGTGTGCAACCTGGGCTCGGTGAACCTGCTGCAGCACCTGAAGGACGGCAAGGTCGACCAGGAGAAGCTGAAGAAGACCGTGTCGACCGCGATGCGCATGCTCGACAACGTGATCGACATCAACTACTACGCCGTGAAGAAGGCGCGCGACTCGAACCTGCGCCACCGTCCGGTCGGCCTGGGCCTGATGGGCTTCCAGGACGCGCTGTACGAGCTGCGCATTCCCTACGCCTCGCAGGAAGCCGTGCAGTTCGCCGACGAGTCGATGGAAGCCATCTGCTACCACGCCTACTGGGCATCGACCGAGCTGGCCAAGGAACGCGGCAAGTACTCGAGCTACAAGGGCTCGCTGTGGGACAAGGGCATCCTGCCGATCGACTCGCTCGATCTGCTGGAAAAGGAACGCGGCGGCTACGTCGAGGTCGACCGCTCGGCCACCCTCGACTGGGACGCGCTGCGCTCGAAGATCAAGGCCGACGGCATGCGCAATTCGAACTGCGTGGCCATCGCCCCGACCGCGACCATCTCGAACATCATCGGCGTGGACGCCTCGATCGAGCCCTGCTTCGGCAACCTCTCGGTCAAGTCGAACCTGTCGGGCGAATTCACCGTGATCAACCACTACCTGGTGCGCGACCTGAAGCGCCTGGGCCTGTGGGACGACGTGATGGTGATGGACCTGAAGCACTTCGATGGCTCGCTGCGCCCCATCGACCGCGTGCCGCAGGACGTGAAGGCGCTCTACGCCACCGCGTTCGAGATCGAGACCACCTGGCTGGTGGAAGCCGCCGCGCGTCGCCAGAAGTGGATCGACCAGGCGCAGTCGCTGAACATCTACATGGCCGGCGCATCGGGCAAGAAGCTCGACGACACCTACAAGCTCGCATGGCTGCGCGGCCTGAAGACCACCTACTACCTGCGCACGCAGAGCGCGACGCACGCCGAGAAGTCGACGGTGCAGTCGGGCCGCCTCAACGCGGTGTCGTCGGGCAGCGGCGACGCACCCTCGGGCATGAGCGCACTCGAAGCAGCAGCGGCTGCAGCGAAGGCTCAGATGAGCGCGATTCCCGCTACCGACATCGCGTTCTGCGGCGTGGACGATCCGACCTGCGAAGCGTGCCAATAAACGCGTCGATGCTCGCGACAGTCAGTCAGTGAGGTGCATGCGAAAAATCGCGCGACGTTCATTCAATGAAGCCATCGACTGACATCGCGCGATGCATGCGAGCAACATAACAACCACATAAATGGCGTGCGATGTGAACGGGCACTTTGCAACTCACATCGTTACTCCGATAATTTGAGCATTGGATTTTTCTATGTTGACCTGGGACGAAGAAGTCAAGCCCTCCTTACCAAAGGATATGCAACAAGGTTTGCAGCACCACAACGCATCGACCAGCGGCTTGCCCGCAGGCCGTTCGGTGGACGCTCCGACTTCGTCGATCGCGCAACCCGCACTCCGCACATTCAGCACGCTCGATGACGGCGCTGCAGTGCGCCCGGTTGCAGCGGCAGCAGCAACGCCTGCCGCCACCACCACCCAATCCACCCAGCGCGTCAAGGCTTCCGACAAGCGCATCATCAACGGCCAGACCGACGTCAACCAGCTGGTGCCGTTCAAGTACAAGTGGGCGTGGGAGAAGTACCTCGCCACCTGCGCCAACCACTGGATGCCGCAGGAAGTGAACATGACGCGCGACATCGCGCTGTGGAAAGATCCGAACGGCCTGAGCGAAGACGAGCGCCGCATCGTCAAGCGCAACCTCGGCTTCTTCGTGACCGCCGACTCGCTGGCCGCCAACAACATCGTGCTGGGCACCTACCGCCACATCACGGCCCCCGAATGCCGCCAGTTCCTGCTGCGCCAGGCCTTCGAGGAAGCGATCCACACGCACGCGTACCAGTACATCGTCGAGTCGCTCGGCCTGGACGAGAGCGAGATCTTCAACGCCTACAACGAAGTGCCGTCGATCCGCGAGAAGGACCAGTTCCTGATCCCGTTCATCGACGCCATCAGCGACCCCAACTTCAAGACCGGCACGCCCGAGGCCGACCAGAAGCTGCTCAAGTCGCTCATCGTGTTCGCCTGCCTGATGGAAGGCCTCTTCTTCTACGTCGGCTTCACGCAGATCCTCGCGCTGGGCCGCCAGAACAAGATGACCGGCGCCGCCGAGCAGTACCAGTACATCCTGCGCGACGAGTCGATGCACTGCAATTTCGGCATCGACCTGATCAACCAGCTCAAGCTCGAGAACCCCGGCCTCTGGACGGCAGAGTTCAAGGCGGAGATCAAGGCGCTCTTCCTGCGCGCCGTCGAGCTCGAATACAAATACGCCGAAGACACCATGCCCCGTGGCGTGCTCGGCATGAACGCCTCCATGTTCAAGGGCTACCTGCGCTACATCGCCAACCGGCGTGCACAGCAGATCGGCCTCGAAACGCTCTTCCCGAACGAAGAAAATCCGTTCCCGTGGATGAGCGAAATGATTGACCTGAAGAAAGAGCGCAATTTCTTCGAAACCCGCGTGATCGAATACCAGTCGGGTGGCGCGCTCTCCTGGGATTGAATCTTTCGACAAGAATTAATGAATTCAAGAATTGCCCTTGCCACCGATCGCGCCGAAGAGCGCGGCATGGACGAGGGCTCAGGTGTTCATGGTGCTGGAGCAAAGATTCCAACACCATGAATCGCTTCACGTTACCCAACGTGCGTGGAGTGCTTCAATAGGTTGATTTTTTCAACTTGATCAAGGAGAAATAGAAATGGCAACTGCAAAGAAAGCTCCGGCTAAGAAAGCCGCTGCAAAGAAGGCTCCGGCAAAGAAGGCCGTGGCCGCCAAGAAGGCTCCTGCCAAGAAGGTAGCCGCCAAGAAGGCACCGGCCAAGAAGGTCGCTGCCAAGAAGGCTCCTGCCAAGAAGGTAGCAGCGAAGAAGGCAGCACCGGCCAAGAAGGCCGCTGCCAAGAAGGCTCCGGCGAAGAAGGCCGTAGCGAAGAAGGCGCCTGCGAAGAAGGCTGCTGCCAAGAAGGCCCCGGCGAAGAAGGCCGCTGCCAAGAAGGCGCCTGCGAAGAAGGCTGCTGCCAAGAAGGCCCCTGCCAAAAAGGCTGCGGCCAAGAAAGCCGCGAAAAAGCCTGCTGCCAAGAAGCCTGCTGCCAAGAAGCCTGCTGCGAAGAAGGCTCCCAAGGCCGCTGCCCCTGCCAAGGCTGCCGCCGTAGCGCCTGCCCCTGCGGCGCAAACGACGCTGAATCCCCAGGCAGCCTGGCCGTTCCCCACGGCCAGCAAGCCCTGAGCTTCTCAGCGGCCTTGAAGGCAAAAAGCCCGGCACCTCACGGTGCCGGGCTTTTTTTATTCCCTCATCGCCCCAGCCTCGCCGGGACGCTGGTGGAAAGAAGTATCAGAGACCCAGCGCCTTGCGATCGATCTCGTAGTTCTGCGGGCCACGCTGCGCGATCTTGATCGCACCCACCTTGTTGCCCAGCGCCGCGCATTGCGCGAGCGACCAACCCTTTTCCAGCCCGAAGAGCAGCGCGCCGCGCCATGCGTCGCCGCAGCCCGTGGGCTCGACGACCTCGGTGGCCACCACGCCCGGCACGTGCTCGCGCTTGCCGTTCGTCCACACTTCGCAGCCCTCGGCCGCCAGCGTGACCACCAGGCCGCGCACGCGCTTCGAGATCTCGGCCAGGCTCCAGCCGGTGCGCTGCGACAGCATCTTGCCTTCGTAGTCGTTCACCACCACCCAGCTCGCGAGCTCGACGAAATGGCGCAGCGCCTCGCCGTCGAACATCGGCAGGCCCTGGCCCGGATCGAACACGAAGGGAATGCCGGCGGCGGCGAACTGCTCCGCGTGCTGCAGCATGGCGTCGCGGCCATCGGGCGCGATGATGCCGAGCTTGATGTCGTCGCGCGCCGCCACCTTGGTGATGTGCGCCTGCTGCATCGCGCCGGGGTGGAAGGCGGTGATCTGGTTGTTGTCGACGTCGCTCATGATCATCGCCTGCGCGGTGAAGGTGTCGTCGAGCTGGCGCACGAACTCCGTGCTGATGCCCAGCGAGCGCATGCGCTCGAGGTACGTGGCGCCGTCGCTGCCGAGCGTGGCCATGGGTAGCGCGGCGCCGCCCAGCGCATTGAGGCTGTATGCGATGTTGCCCGCGCAGCCGCCGAAGTCACGGCGTAGCGTCGGCACCAGGAAAGACACATTGAGGATGTGCAGCTGGTCCGGAAGGATCTGGTCGGCGAACCGGCCCTCGAAAGTCATGATGGTGTCGAATGCGAGGGAACCGCAAATCACTGCTGCCATGGTTAGCCGTTGGTTGTGTTGAGTGGATGAAAACGAGAGGGACGCATGCGTGCACGCGCCCCGCTCAGGGATAGAAAGCCTCGACGCGATAACCCGCGACAGGCGGTAGTGCCGCCGCTTCGGAGGCAGACAGGGAGAGAGGCAGCGAGGCAGCGCGATCGGCGCGCGCAGCCAGCACCGCCGGGGCACCGTAGTCCGCCGGCATCAGCACGCGACGCACCACGGCGCGCTCCTGCGTGTCGAGCAGCGAGAGTTCGACGGCCGGCATCGCAAGCGGCACGGTGGCGCCGTTGCGCAGGGTGAAGCTCAGGCGGTAGTCGTTGCCGCCGCTCTTCTCGCGCGCGAAGGCCGCGCCTTCGATCACGATGTCGCCGATCTGGCGCAGCGCGCCGAGTTCGCAGCCCGTGTACTGGCACAGCGCCGCCAGCGCGGGCCGCAGGTTGGGCTGGCGCGCGACGATGCCGTCGCGCTCGTGGTGGATGATCTGCAGGACGAGCAGCAACGCGGCAAGCACCACCAGCAGGACCAGCACGACGCGCACGCCCTTGCGTTGCCAGAAGCCCGTCGGCTTTTCCGCGGAATCGTCTTCGTCGGCAAAGGGATGCCCCACTGGCAGTTCGAAATCCGAAGCGCGCGCATTCAGCTCGGGCTCGCTCTCCGCCTGCACCACGATGGCCGGAGCCTGCGCAGCAACGCGCTCCTCGCGCGCCTTGGCGCTCGCGATCTTGGCCGACTTGGCGCGTGCACGGCGCAACGCCTTCTGCATCTGTACCTGGTCGTGCTCTTTCTCCTGCTGCTCGCGTGCCCTCTCCCGCTCCGCATCTTCGCCTTCGTCGCTGGCACGCTCGATCAGCGTGCGCATCGTCGTCGCCTTGGCGCGCGAAGCGACAGGCAGCGGCGGAGCCGGGGGTGGCGGTGCAGGAGGCGGCGCCGCGAGATTCAGGTCGATGTTCGGGAACGGCGGCAGCGTGCTCGGCGGCGGCCTCCAGGCAGGCTCGCTGACATCGAGGTCGGACCACGGCTCGTCGGCGGCGATGCCGTGCTCGGGCAGGGTCAGCGAGAACGCAGGCAGCGGTGCGGACGGTGGCGGTGGCGGGCGGTCTTGCGCCGGGGGCGACACGACCGCCGGGGCCGGCGCGAGCACCAGGGCATCCGGCGGCAGCAGATCCTCTTCCTCACGGGACCGATGCTGATGCTCGGGCTCGTCGTCGAAGAAATCCGCGTCCTCGGTCGTCGACGCAGCGGGTGCCGGCTCTTTCTCTTCGATCGGGGGCTCAGGCAGAGACGCGGGTGGCGCGGACTCAGGGGCAGGCTGCTGCTCGACCAGTCCCGGCATGTAGCCGCTGCCCTGCACCGGTGCCGGCGAACCGTCGCCCGTCTCGTGCAGGTCGAGCGTGGCATCGAACACATTGCTGCAGCGGCCGCAGCGCACCCAGCCATCCGAGATGCGAAGCTGGTCTCGCACCACCTTGAAGGTGGTGGTGCAGGCGGGGCAGCGCGTGACAAGGCTCATGACCGGGCGATTGTAGGGTTGCGCCCTCGCCGCGGGAGGGCTGCAAGGCGACGCAAAAAGCCGGCCAGCCGCGCGCAGCGGCCGCTCAGCAGCGAGCGGTCATGAGGATCCAGCCGTCCTCGGCGTCGCTGACTTCGAGCGTGGCGTACGGCGCGTAGGCCTCTTTCAGCTCCTCGGCCTGGCGCTCGAGGATGCCGGCCATGACGAGCGATCCGCCCGCCTTCACGTGGCTGCGCAGCAGGGGCGCGAGCACCTTGAGCGGCGTGGCCAGGATGTTGGCGAGCACGATGTCGTATTCGCCCTTGGCGGCTTCGGGCAGCCCGGCCTTCAGCTTCACGCCGTTGGCCTCGGCATTGAGCACGGTCGAGGAAACCGCCGCCTCGTCGATGTCGACGGCGTCGATGTCCGTCGAACCGAACTTCGCCGCGCCGATCGCCAGGATGCCGGAGCCGCAGCCGTAGTCGAGCACGCGCAGGTTGGCCAGCGCGCCCTCGCCCTGGGTCGCGATCCAGCGCAGGCACATGCGCGTGGTGGGATGCGTGCCGGTGCCGAAAGCCAGGCCCGGATCGAGCCGGATCACCTGCTTCGCCTGCCCGGGCGGCTCATGCCACGTCGGCACGATCCAGAACTCTGGAGTGACCTCGACGGGCGCGAACTGCGACTGCGTCAGGCGCACCCAGTCCTGCTCGGGCACCGGCGCGATGCCGAGCACCTCGCAGCCTTCGAAGAAATCCTGCAGCGCGAGCACGGACGAGGCTTCCTTCGCCTGGGCTTCGTCGGGAAACAGAGCGATCACGCGCGAGCGCTGCCAGCCCTCTTTCGGCGGCGGCATGCCCGGCTCGCCGAACAGCGCCTGCTCGGCGTCGGTCTGCGCGTCGGCGTCTTCCACCGACACGCTCAATGCATCGAGTGCATCGAGCGCCTCGCACAGCGTATCGACCCGGTCTTCCGGCGCCATCAGGCGGAGTTCAAACATCGCGATATTCCAGGCTCAGCGCTTGTGCGCAGCCAGCCACTCTTCGAGGTAGTGGATATTGGTGCCGCCGCTCATGAACTTGGCGTCGACCATCAACTCGCGGTGCAGCGGGATGTTGGTCTGGATGCCTTCGATCACCGTCTCGTTCAGCGCTGTGCGCATGCGGGCCATGGCCTGCTCGCGCGTGTCGCCGTACACGATGATCTTGCCGATCATCGAATCGTAGTTCGGCGGCACGAAGTAGTTGGTGTACGCGTGGGAGTCGACGCGAACGCCCGGGCCGCCCGGCGGATGCCACATGGTGATGCGGCCCGGCGAGGGGGTGAACTTCCAGGCGTCTTCCGCGTTGATGCGGCACTCGATGGCGTGGCCGTGCATCTGGATCTGGCGCTGCGTGAACGGCAGCTTCTCGCCGGCGGCGACCATGATCTGCGTCTTGACGATGTCGATGCCGGTGGTGAACTCGGTCACCGGGTGCTCCACCTGCACGCGCGTGTTCATCTCGATGAAGTAGAACTCGCCGTTTTCGTAGAGGAACTCGAAGGTGCCGGCGCCGCGGTAGCCGATCTTCTTGCAGGCCGCGGCGCAACGCTCGCCGATCTTCTCGATCAGCTTGCGCGGGATGCCGGGCGCAGGCGATTCCTCGATCACCTTCTGGTGGCGGCGCTGCATGGAGCAGTCGCGCTCGCCGAGGTAGACCGCGTTCTTGTGCTTGTCGGCAAGCACCTGGATCTCGATGTGGCGCGGGTTCTGGAGGAACTTCTCCATGTACACGGCCGGATTGTTGAAGGCCGCCTGGGCCTCCGCCTTGGTCATCTGGATCGCGTTGACCAGCGCAGCCTCGGTGTGCACCACGCGCATGCCGCGACCACCGCCGCCGCCTGCCGCCTTGATGATGACGGGGTAGCCGATGGCGCGCGCGATGCGCTTGTTGGTGGCCGCGTCGTCCGAGAGCTCACCCTCCGAGCCGGGCACGCAGGGCACGCCGGCCTTGATCATCGCCTGCTTGGCTGACACCTTGTCGCCCATCGTGCGGATGTTGTCGGGCGTCGGGCCGATGAACTGGAAGCCGCTTTGCTCCACGCGCTCGGCGAAGTTGGCGTTCTCGCTCAGGAAGCCGTAACCGGGGTGGATCGCCTCGGCGTCCGTCACCTCGGCCGCCGAGATGATCGCCGGCATGTTGAGGTAGCTCTGCGACGAGGGGGCCGGGCCGATGCACACGGCCTCTTCGGCGAGCTTGATGTACTTGGCGTCGCGGTCAGCCTCGGAATAGACCATCACGGCCTTGATGCCGAGCTCGCTGCAGGCGCGCTGAATCCGGAGGGCGATTTCCCCCCGGTTTGCAACCAGGATCTTCTTGAACATGCTTACTCGATGATGAACAGCGGCTGTCCGTATTCGACCGCCTGGCCGTTTTCGCCGAGGATCTGGGTGATGGTGCCGGACTTGTCGGCCTCGATTTCGTTGAGGATCTTCATCGCCTCGATGATGCAGAGCGTGTCGCCCTCGTTGACCTTGCTGCCGACCTCGACGAACGCCGGGGCGCCCGGGCTCGACGAACGGTAGAAGGTGCCGACCATCGGCGACTTCACGGCATGGCCGGCCGGCGCGGCCTCGGCCGCCGGAGCGCTGGCCACGGCTGCAGCCGCCGGAGCGCCGGCAGTCGCGACGGGCGCCGCCGCGGTGGCCTGGGGAGCGGCCAGGGTCTGCACATACTGCACCGGAGCAGCACCGCCGCCCTTGACGATGCGAACCTTGCCTTCGGTTTCCGTGATTTCCAGTTCGGAAATATTCGATTCGGACACCAGATCGATCAGTGTCTTGAGTTTGCGCAGATCCATGAGACTCCAGTGCCGGCTGTGCCGGTCTTCAGGGCATAACTTGTTCGAAAATCGGTGATTTTCGGCGTTCGGCGTCTAACGCCAGCGTAAGCGACTGATTCTAACCATGAACCAGTTCACGCCGCCAAGTGTCCAGGTCGGTCGTCTCGAGCTTGCCCATTTTACGGGCGGCCACGGAGCCGTTCGCATTCAGGACCAGCGTGAAGGGCAATCCGCCACCCGTATTGCCCAGGTTCTTGACCAGCTCGGTGCCCTGCAGGCCGGCCAGGCCGGTCGGGTAGCTGACCGGCGTACGCTGCAGGAATTTGCGTACGGCGCTGGGCTGATCGATGGCCAATCCGACCACTTGCCATCCATTCGCGCCATTTTGGCGGAAGAAGGCGTCGATCATCGGCATTTCCTCGACGCATGGCGGGCACCAGGTCGCCCAGAAGTTCAGCAGCAGCGGCTTGCCGCGCAGGCTGGACAGGACGAGGCTACCGCCCTCCGGACGCTCGAAGCTCTGGGCCCAGAAGGCCGCGTCGAGCATCTCGCCCCCGCCCGCGCTGCCACCGCGCTCCTTCCACCAGGCGCCGCCGACCCCGGCGGCCGCGGCCACAGCCGCCACGCCGGCATAGAGCATGCCGCGTCGGGTGGGCGAAGAAGTCATTCACTTGTCCTTTTCTCGTTCAATCAGTCGGCGCAGTGCGGGCAGGTCGCCGCGCGGCACGCGCCCCTGCGCGTCGGGCTTCAGGGCCCCGCGAAGGTCGTCGAGGTCGTACACCAGCAGATGCACGCCGATTTCCTCGCCGAGCGCCCGGCTCGATGCATGCACGCTCAGGGCCTCGACCTGCTCGCCATGAAAGCCGGTCACCATGCGCGGCTCGTAGTCCACATGGTGATCGATCAGCGCTATCTCGGCCGATTTGGAATCATCGCAGAACAACTGAATATAAATGTCCGACAGGCGGGTGGCCGTTCCGTGCCACACGGCACCACCCACATGAGGGCGGAAGGCCGCCATGCGCTCCATCCATTCGAGCGCGAGCAGGCGCAATGCATGCAATTCCTGCGGCTGGGTGTCGGCACAGAAAAGCTCGATGTACTCGCGGACCTCGGCCTCGACCTCGTCGTTGTTCGGCAGCGCGGTGCGCGTCGGAAGCCCCAGGTCGCGCAGGGCCCGGCGCTTGGCCGGCCCGTACTCGAGCCCCTCCTCGACGACGAGGCGGGCTGCTGCGGCGGCGATTTCGCGCTTGGACGTGTCCATCGGGGCATTTTGCCCGCAGTAGGCGCCCCTCACATGAACATCAGTACGAAGCCCGGGACAAGCGCGCGAGCGAGCCAAGGGTGCCGCACATCGCTTCCCTAGAATCGACCGATGCACATTCATATCCTCAGTATCTGCGGCACTTTCATGGGCGGCGTGGCCGCCCTGGCTCGCGAAGCCGGCCACCGGGTCACGGGCTGCGACGCCGGCGTGTACCCCCCGATGAGCGACCAGCTGCGCGCCCTCGGCATCGACCTGATCGAAGGCTTCGGCGCCGATCAGCTCTCGCTCGCGCCCGACATCTTCGTGGTCGGCAACGTGGTGTCGCGTGCCCGGCTGCCCGACGGGAGCCCAAAGTTCCCGCTGATGGAAGCCATCCTCGACGCCGGCAAGCCCTACACCAGCGGCCCGCAGTGGCTGGCCGAACATGTGCTGCTGGGCCGCCATGTCCTGGCGGTGGCCGGAACGCACGGCAAGACGACCACCACCTCGATGCTGGCCTGGATCCTCGAAAAAGGAGGCAAGGCCCCCGGCTTCCTGGTGGGCGGCGTGCCGCTGGACTTCGGCGTCTCGGCCCGGCTGGGCGACGGCCCCGCCTTCGTGATCGAGGCCGACGAGTACGACACGGCCTTCTTCGACAAACGCAGCAAGTTCGTTCACTACCGACCGCGCACCGCCGTGCTGAACAACCTCGAGTTCGATCACGCGGACATCTTCGACGATCTGGCCGCCATCGAGCGCCAGTTCCATCACTTGGTGCGCACCGTGCCGGGCACGGGTCGGCTGGTGGTGAATGCCACCGAGGAAAGCCTGCAGCGCGTGCTGGCCCGGGGCTGCTGGAGCGAACTCGCGCGCTTCGGCGCCAAGGGCGAATGGCAGGCCAGCGGCACGCACGACGCCTTCGACGTGCTGCTGCGCGGCGAGACAGTCGGCCGGGTCGAATGGGAACTCTCCGGCCTGCACAACCAGATGAACGCGCTGGCCGCCATCGCCGCGGCCGAGCATGTGGGCGTTGCGCCGGCCGATGCCGCCCGTGCGCTCGGCAGCTTCCGCAACGTGCGCCGCCGCATGGAACTGCGCGGCACAGTCGAGCGCGAAGGCGGCGCGATCACGGTCTACGACGATTTCGCCCACCACCCCACCGCGATCCGCACCACGCTCGACGGCCTGCGCAAGAAGCTGGACGCCGCCGGCCGAAAAAGTGAGCGCATCCTCGCTGCCTTCGAGCCGCGCAGCAACACGATGAAGCTGGGCGTCATGGCGGCGCAGCTGCCCTGGAGCCTGGAATCGGCGGACCTGTCGTTCTGCCACACGGCCGGACTCGACTGGGACGCCGCCGCGGCGCTCGCGCCCATGGGCGAGCGCGCGAAGGTCGCCGGAGCCATCGAACCCCTGGTCGAGCAGGTCGTTGCCGCCGCCCGGCCGGGCGATCACATCGTCTGCATGAGCAACGGCGGCTTCGGCGGCGTGCACGACAAACTGCTTGCGGCGCTACGGGCGCCGACGGCATCATGACCGCCATGCCCATCGCACGCGCGCGCGAACTGGTCGAGACCCTGAAGCTGCAGCCCCACCCCGAGGGCGGCTGGTACAGCGAAGTGTTCCGCTCCGCGTCGAGCGTCACGCCTGCCGATGGGCGCGCTCCGCGCAGTGCGCTGACCAGCATCTATTACCTGCTCGAGGGGGGCCAGCATTCGCGCTGGCATCGCGTGCTGTCCGACGAGGTCTGGGTTCACCTGGAAGGCGTGCCGCTCGCGCTGTGGACCTGCGACGCCGCGATGCGCACGGCGCCGGCCCACGTGCGGCTGGGCCCGGTCGACGTGCATGGCACCCGCCCCCAGCACGTGGTGCCGGCCGGCCAGTGGCAGGCGGCGCAGCCGATCCAGGGTCACAGCTCGGGCGACTACACGCTGGTCGCCTGCATGGTTGGGCCGGGCTTCGACTTCGCCGATTTTTCCCTAGTGCCGCCCGACAGCGACGAGGCTGCGTCGATGCGGCACCACTGGCCCGACCTGGCTGGCCTGCTCTAGCCCGTTTTTCAGCCCCTGCGACGCTTGACCGCTTGCGAGAGCGTGTCCAGCACCTGCACCGAATCGTCCCAGCCCAGGCAGGCGTCGGTGATGCTCTTGCCGTATTCGAGGCCCGAGAGCTGGTCCTTGCCCGGCGTGAACTTCTGGGCACCCGGCAGCAGGTGGCTCTCGACCATCACGCCGAAGACCCGCTTCGAGCCGTCTGCGATCTGTCCGGCGATGTCCTTCGCCACGTCGATCTGCTTCTGGTGCTGCTTAGAGCTGTTGGCGTGGCTGCAGTCGACCATCAGCGTGGGCGGCAGCTTGGCGGCCTCGAGGTCTTTACACGCCGCTTCGACACTGGCGGCGTCGTAGTTGGGCGCCTTGCCGCCGCGCAGGATCACGTGGCAGTCGCGGTTGCCGTTGGTCTGCACGATCGCGACCTGGCCGTTCTTGTGCACCGAAAGGAAGTGATGGCCGCGCGCCGCAGCCTGGATGGCGTCGGTGGCGATGCGGATGTTGCCGTCGGTGCCGTTCTTGAAGCCGATGGGCGCCGACAGGCCCGAGGCGAGTTCGCGGTGCACCTGGCTTTCAGTGGTGCGCGCGCCGATGGCACCCCAGGAGATCAGGTCGCCGATGTACTGCGGCGAGATCACGTCGAGGAACTCGCTGCCCGCCGGCAGGCCCAGGCGGTTGATGTCGATCAGCAGCTGGCGCGCGATGCGCAGGCCTTCGTCGATGCGGAAGCTCTCGTCCAGGTACGGGTCGTTGATGAGGCCCTTCCAGCCGACCGTGGTGCGCGGCTTCTCGAAGTACACGCGCATCACGATTTCCAGCGTGCCGGCGTATTTCTCGCGCTCGACCTTGAGGCGGCGGGCGTATTCGATCGCGGCGGCCGGGTCGTGGATCGAGCACGGGCCCATGATCACCAGCAGCCGGTCGTCCTTGCCGGCCATGATGTTGTGGATGCGCCGGCGGGTGTCCTCGATCAGCGTCTCGACCGCGGTGCCGCGGATGGGGAAGAAGCGGATGAGGTGTTCTGGAGGGGGGAGCACGTTGATGTCCTTGATGCGTTCGTCGTCGGTCTTGCTGGTTTTTTCGACGCGCGCATACCAGCTGTCGCTGGTGGGGGAGTTGTTCGTGCTCATGGTGCTTCTTCCTTGTGTGCTGGAGTTGGAATCGAGGGGCCAAGAAAAAACCGCCGGGGCTTGAGGCCACCGGCGGTTTTGGGAGGGTATTCGTGTGTGCTTTTTACGCGCTCGCCTCTCGTCCGCCGGAAACCGGGAACCAAAAGTAGGCAAAAAAGTAAGCGCGGAGAGCGGACATGGGTTGGCAATGTAGCACGGAAAAGCAAAACCCGGTCAAGGAACCGGGCTCGCTGTTGTTTACCGGTAGCCCGATTCGTTGGCGTTGTGGATGATCCAGATCAGGTTGCCGGAGGAGAAATCTCCCATGCCGCCACCCGCGAAGATCAGGCGGCCCTGGCCCTTGTAGGTCATCTCGAAACGATGGCGGTCGCTGCCGAAATAGAAGGGAATGAAGGCCTTGCCGGTTACATATGCGCCCTGGTCGGTGGGCTGGCCGGCGATGTCGGTGACCTGCCTGGCGCTCATGCCGATCTGCAGGCGCGCGAACTTGCTGTTGCGCGCCGGATTGCCGGTGATCTCGCCTTCGTAGCCGTTCAGGCCCTTGACGGTGCGGCCGCTGCCGGCCTCGACCTTGGACGAATCGGTCACGTTGCCCTGGGCATCCATGCCGGCCTTGGCACCGCCACGCGCGGCGGGTGCCGGAGCAGCGGCCGCGGGGGCCGCCTCAGGCTGGCTGCCCGAACTGCCGCGCGATGCGCAACCGACGGTGGCCAGCACCACCATGGCGGTCGCGGCCCACAGCACGGCGGGCGAATTGATCCTGTTCCCCATTGAAATGCTCCTTGATTCGTCGTTCGCAAAAAAAGGAGCGCAGCTTAGCAACCGAAGGAAACAGCCGGCAAGTGCCGAAAGTCCTAAGCCGTTCCACCTACAGTCAGGCCGTCGATGCGCAGGGTGGGCTGGCCGACGCCGACCGGCACGCTCTGGCCTTCCTTGCCGCAGGTGCCGACGCCCGAGTCGAGCGCCATGTCGTTGCCGATCATGGTCACGCGGGTGAGCGCGTCGGGGCCGTTGCCCACGATGGTCGCCCCCTTCACCGGGTACTGGATCTTGCCGTTCTCGACCCAGTAGGCCTCGCTGGCCGAGAACACGAACTTGCCGCTGGTGATGTCGACCTGCCCGCCGCCGAAATTGGTGGCGTACAGGCCCTTCTTGATGCTTGCGACGATCTCCTCGGGTTCCTTGTCGCCGCCGAGCATGTAGGTGTTGGTCATGCGCGGCATCGGCACGTGGGCATAGCTTTCGCGGCGGCCGTTGCCGGTGGGCTTGACCTTCATCAGGCGGGCGTTGAGCGCATCCTGGATGTAGCCCTTGAGGATGCCGTCCTCGATCAGCACGTTGCGCTGGCTGGCGTTGCCCTCGTCGTCCACGTTCAGCGAGCCGCGGCGGTCGGCGATGGTGCCGTCGTCGAGCACGGTCACGCCCTTGGCCGCCACGCGCTGGCCGATGCGGCCCGAGAAGGCGCTCGAGCCCTTGCGGTTGAAGTCGCCCTCCAGCCCGTGGCCGATGGCTTCGTGCAGCAGGATGCCGGGCCAGCCGGAGCCGAGCACCACGGTCATTTCGCCAGCCGGAGCCGGACGGGCGTCGAGATTCGTCAGGGCGGCCTTCACGGCATGGTCGACGTACTCGGCGATCTGCTCGTCGGAAAAATAGGCCAGGCCGAAACGCCCGCCGCCGCCGCCGGAGCCGATCTCGCGGCGGCCGTTCTGCTCGGCGATCACGGTGACCGACAGGCGCACCAGCGGCCGCACGTCGGCGGCCAGGGTGCCGTCGGCGCGGGCCACCAGCACCACGTCGTACTCGCTGGCCAGCCCCGCCATCACCTGCGCCACGCGCGGATCGCGCGAACGGGCGAGCTTCTCGACCCTCTCGAGCAGCTTCACCTTGGCGGTGCTGTCGAGCGTGGAAATGGGGTCGATGCCCTGGTAGAGCGAGCGGCTGGAGGCGATCTTGCGGGCCGCCGTCTTCACCTTGCCGGCACGGCCGGCTGAAGAAATGGAGCGGACGGTGCGCGCCGCGTCGAGCAGCGAGGCCTCGGAAATGTCGTCGGAATAGGCAAAAGCGGTCTTCTCGCCGCTGACCGCGCGCACGCCGACGCCCTGGTCGATGCTGAAGCTGCCGGTCTTGACGATGCCTTCCTCGAGGCTCCAGCCCTCGCTGCGGGTGTACTGGAAGTACAGGTCGGCGTCGTCCACCCGGTGCGCGGTGATCTCGGCCAGGGCCTTGCTCAGGTGCGATTCGTCGAGGCCGAACGGCGTGAGAAGGAGCTGTTGCGCCGTGGCGAGGCGCTCGATGGTGGGTTCGCGGGAGATCATCCCCCCATTCTAGGCAGCCACCCTCTTCCGCGCTGCCCCGAAGGACACTCCGGCGCTAGTTCTGCGCCAGCCTCCTGGCCCGGGCGATCGACATCAGGATGCCCAGCCCCAGCCCCAGCGTCACCATCGCGGTGCCGCCGTAGCTGATGAAGGGCAGCGGCACGCCCACCACGGGCAGGATGCCGCTGACCATGCCCATGTTCACGAAGGCGTAGGTGAAGAAGATCATGGTCACCGCCCCCGCCAGCAGGCGCGAGAACAGCGTTCCGGCGTTGGCCGCGATCACCAGCCCCCGGAAGATCAGCAGGATGAAGGCCGAGATCAGCGCTAGGTTGCCCATGAGCCCGAATTCCTCGGAATAGGCGGCGAAGATGAAGTCGGTGGTGCGCTCGGGGATGAATTCGAGGTGCGTCTGCGTGCCCTGCATGAAGCCCTTGCCGCCCACGCCGCCCGAGCCGATGGCGATCATTCCCTGGATGATGTGGAAGCCCTTGCCCAGCGGGTCCTTGCTCGGGTCGAGCAGCGTGCACACGCGCTGCTTCTGGTAGTCGTGCAGCACGCGCCAGTCGACCCCGTCGGCGCAGAGCCTCGACTCGAATCCGACGATCAGCGTGATGGCCACCGCGCCGATCACCACCGGCGGCACGATCAGCTTCCAGGGCAGCCCGGCGAAGAAGATCACCGACAGCCCCGCCGCCAGCACCAGCAGCGAGGTGCCCAGGTCGGGCTGCTTCATGATGAGCCCGACCGGTACCGCCAGCAGCGCGGTCGCCACCACGAAGTCGAGCGGCCTCAGCTGGCCTTCGCGCCGCTGGAACCACCAGGCCAGCATCAGCGGCATGGCGATCTTCAGGATCTCGCTGGGCTGGATGACCACGCCCACGTTGATCCAGCGCTGGGCGCCCTTCTTGGTGATGCCGAACAGCGCCACCGCCACCAGCAGCGCCACGCCCATCGTGTAGAGCGGCACGGCGGCCAGCATCAGCCGCTGGGGCGGCACCTGCGCCACCACGAACATGATGAAACCGGCCAGCAGCATGTTGCGGCCATGGTCGACGAAACGGGTTCCGTGGTCGTAACCCGAGGAATACATGGTCAGCAGCCCGGCGAAGGCGAGCAGCAGGACGGCAAAGGCCAGGAAGCCGTCGAAGCCCTGGAAGATGGGCGCAATTCGACGCGCCAGGGAGGGCTGATTGAACACGGCGGACATGAAGGCGGATTATCTCCGCCCCGCCGGCCGCCTCAATCGAATTCGAGCTGAACGACCGTGCGCCCCGGTCGGCTTTCGACCGTCAGCCGGGCCCCGATGGCCCCGGAGCGCTCCGCCAGCGACCGCGGCCTGTGCTTGGCCGCGTCGAAGCCCTTGCCGTTGTCGATCACCCGCAGCTGCACCGTCTTGCCCTGCATGCCGGCCTCGAAGCGAAGCACGGTGGCCTCGGCGTGCTGCAGCACGTTGGAGATGGCCTCGAACAGCAGGAACTGCAGTTGACGCATGCCGTGCGCGTCGAGCCCGGCCACCGGCTCCACCTCGTCCACCGCCCATTCGAACTCGATGCCGGCGGACGCCAGGCGGGGCTCCAGCCGGTAGCGTGCGGCCGCGAGCAACGCGCCCACGTCGCCCGGCGGCAGGTGGATGGAATCGATCTGCAGCTTGAGCTGGTCCAGCGAATCGCGCAGCGTGCGCAGCAGGTCGCCCGAGCTGCTCTGGCCCGACTGCAGCTGCCGGATGGCCGAGCTGATGTGCGAGCCCACGCCGTCGTGCATCTCGCGCAGGATGCGCTCGCGCTCGTGGGTGCGAGCCTGCACCTGCGCCGCCGCCTCGAGCTCGGCATAGGTGGCCGCCAGTTCGCGCTCGCGCTGCGCCACCCGCTCGGCCAGGGCGGCGACCGAGCCCCGCGCCTGCAGCGTCGCCGCGCGGAAGCGCCGCAGCACGATCAGCAGCAGCACCGCGCCGAAGAACACCGACGAATAGCGCACCCAGGTGGTTTCGCCGTAGGCGTCGCTCAGGCGGATCACCAGCCAGTCGCGCGCGGCCAGGGCCACCGTGACCAGCGCCGCGCCGGCCATCAGCAGGCGGTCGTCGTTCGGGTTGCGCAGCGTGGCGACGGCGAAGGCGCCGACGAAGGCGGCGACGAACACGAGCTCGACGGCGAGCCAGCCGGTGAACCACGCCGGCTCGTCCCGCTGCAGCGACAGCGCGCTGAAGATCACCGTTCCGACCACGATGCCCGCCACCGGCCAGCGCACCCAGCGATGGCCGCGCTCGTTGGCCCAGCCCGCGAGGTGGTAGACGAACATCATGGAGGCGGCCGCCCAGCCGGCATAGCAGGCCGCCATCAGCACGCCCCACGGCCCCCAGGACAGCGGCGGCTCGGCGATCAGGCCGTCGACCATGCGCGCCGCCCAGAAGATCTCCGCCAGCGCGGCCCAGAGATAGATGCCCACGCGTCGCTGCACCCCGCCGGCGTCGACGTCGAGCTGCGTGAGCCACAGCGCCAGCGCGATGCCGCCCACGATCAGGCTGAAGGCCATCAGCAGCACCGAGCCGGTGAAGCGCCACGCGTTGGCGCTCTCGAAGAGCTCGTTGCGCACCGTCGCGGCCGGCCCGACGACCACCTGCGACAGCCCCGCGAGGCGGGCGGTGTCGGCATGCAGGCGGATCTGCAGCAGGTTTTCGCCCTTGCGCAGCAGCTTGCCGGGCACGGGTACGTAGATGGGCGCCTTGGCGTAGTCGGCGTCGTTGCCGCGCTTCATGTCGCCATAGGTCTGCAGCAGCGCGTCGTTGAGCTGAACCTCGAAGACGTTGCCCACGCGCGGGATAAAGATGCCCCACGGCGTCTCGGGCTCGGCCTCGAGCGTGAACGGCAGGTCGAAGCTGGCGGTGCCGGGGCGCCCGTTGAACTGACGGTCCCAGTGATAGGAAAGCTCGACCGGCTCCGTGCGGGTGACGCCGTCGACCGTGGTGGTCACGGTGCCCTGGCGCAGCTCGATCGGCGCCTCGGACGCGGCCGCGACGGAAATACCGACGATGCCCATCAGGAGCATCGCCAGCCACGGCATCACCAGCGACACCCAGTTCTGTCGCATCTGCGCTCAGCCCGGATGAGACAGCAGGCCGAGACGCGTCGCCTCGAAGACCGCCTCGCTCTTGGAATGCACCGCGAGCTTTCCGTAGAGGTTCTTGATGTGGGTCTGCACCGTATGCACGCTCAGCCCCTTGAGCCGGGCGATCTCCGCATAGGAGAAACCGCGCGCGATCAGCGTCAGCACCTCGTGCTCGCGCGCCGAGAGCAGGCCGCGGTCGGCCTCCTCCGCCGCCGCCTCGGGCGTGGCGCCCGGCGTCGAGCCGGTGGGCGCCGCGGTCTGCAGGCTACGGTACTTGGCGAGCACGCGCCGCGCGATCATGGGCGAGATCGGCGAGGCGCCGGCCTTCATCTCGACGATGGTCTGCGCGATGTCCTCCGGCGCGGCGTCCTTGTGGATGTAGCCCACGGCGCCCGCCTCGATGCTGGCGAGCACGTTCTCCTCGTCGCCGAAGACCGAAACGACCAGCGGCTCGCAGCCGGGAAAGCGCGACACGGCGTCGCGGATCACGTCGAGGCCGGTGCCGTCGGGCATGCCGAGGTCGACCAGGAGCACGTCGGGAATGGTGGTGGTGCGCGACAGCCAGCCCAGCGCTTCCTGCACGGTGCCGGCGCTGCCGAGCCAGAAAAGGCGCGGGCTGCGCTGCACGCTCGCCTCGAAAAAGGCGCGCGCGCGGCTGTCGTCTTCGACGACGAGCACGCCCCAGCGGCGTAGCGTCGCGTCGTCCTGAGCCTCGATGTTCATCCTCCGAGCATAAGCCTCGGCGCGCACCGGGAATCCATGTGCACATCCCTCGTTCATGGGATACGCGCGGCAATGGGCTTGTCAGAAACTCTGGCCGCTTTTTTCCGGGCGCCTTCCGCCCTGCTCCGCGCAGGCGAAGTAACCGGAACGTAGGCGGTTCGCGCAGCACGCGAACGCAACTTGAATACTTTCGAATTCCAGATGCGCGACATGCACTGGAACGGGACGGGCGGGATGCCGGCGCGACCCCGGGGAGCTCGCAGGCCGGGCTTTACCGAAGAACCCGCCCGGCCGGGTTTTTTGTATGTTGGAGGCGGCCTCGCGAGAACAGACCTCATGCAGAATTACCCGTTCCCGGCAAGCGAGGTGCGGTCGCCGCACCTCCCGTCTCTTCCTCGCATGGATCCGCAAACCACCCACCTGCTCTACCTGCACGGTTTCCGCTCCTCGCCTCGCTCGACCAAGGCCCGGGTCGTCGCGGACCGCGTCGCGCGACGCCATCCGAACCTGCAGTGGTGGTGCCCGCAGCTGCCGCCGTCGCCGCACGACGCCATCGACATGGTGATGAAGGGCATCGCCCACTGGCCGCGCAAGTCGATGGCGGTGGTGGGCTCGTCGCTCGGCGGCTACTACGCCACCTACGTGGCCGGCATGACGCGCTGCCGCGCGGTACTGCTCAACCCGGCAGTGCATCCCGCGCGCGACCTCATGCGCTACATCGGCGACCAGACCGTCTGGCACGACCCGGCCGAGCATTTCTACTTCCGCCCCGAATACATCCACGAGCTGCGCGCGATGGAAGTCGGCCCGCTCACGCGGCCCGAGCGCGTGTTCGCCATCATCGCCAAGGGCGACGAGGCGCTCGACTGGCACGAGATGTCCGCGCGCTACCCCGACAGCAACATCAAGCTGCTCGAGGGCGGCGACCATGCGCTGTCCGATTTCGAAAAGGCCCACCTGGACGACGTGATGGCCTTCATCAACCCGATCTAGGCTCCCCGAGCTCGTCCGGAGCGCCTGCCCCCGGAATTCCGGCGGGTTCAGCATGGGACAATCCGGGCCATGTTTGTATTGTTTGAAGAAGCCGGCAAGTACCTCGGCGGCCGCGTGCTGTCGGAGGCCGAAGCATCGGCGCAGGTCGAGCTCGACACCGGCAAGCGCGTCAAGGTCAAGGGCGCCAACATCGTCCTGCGTTTCGAGAAACCGGCCCCCGCCGAGCTGATCGCCGAAGGGCGCTCGCTCGCCGCCTCCCTGGACCTCGACCTCGCCTGGGAATTCGCGCCCGAGGGCGAATTCGGCTTCGCCGAGCTGGCCGCCGAATATTTCAGCGAGAAGCCCTCGCTCGCCCAGCAGGCCGCCGCCCTGTTCGCGCTGTTCGAGGCGCCGCACTATTTCCGCCGCGCCGGCAAGGGTCGCTTCAAGAAGGCGCCGGCCGAGATCGTCCAGCAGGCGCTCGCCGCCATCGAGAAGAAGAAGGCCATCCAGGCGCAGATCGCCGAATGGGCCGCGCAGCTGGCCGAGGGCGTGTGCCCGGCGCCCGTGCGCGAGCAGCTCTACAAGATCCTCTTTCGCCCCGACAAGAACGCCCCAGAGTACAAGGCCGTGGTCGAGGCCGCGCGCACCACGCAGCGCGCTCCGCTCGACCTGCTGGAGCGCGCAGGCGCCATCGATTCGCCCTACCAGTTCCACTGGCGGCGCTTCCTGTTCGAGAACTTCCCCAAGGGCACCGGCTTTCCCGCGCTCGCCGCGCCCGCCATCGCCGACGATCTTCCGCCGGCCACCGGCGTGCAGGCCTTCTCCATCGACGATTCCCAGACCACCGAAATCGACGACGCGCTCTCCGTGCAGGGCCTGGGCACGGGCACCGTCACGGTCGGCATCCACATCGCGGCGCCGGCCCTGGCGCTCACGCCGGGCAGCGCCATCGACAACGTGGCGCGCGCGCGCATGTCGACGGTCTACATGCCGGGCTACAAGATCACGATGCTGCCCGACGAGGTGGTCGACACCTACACGCTGCTCGAGGGCGGCGACCGCCCGGCCGTGTCGCTCTACGCGCGCTTCGACGAAGCCACGCTGGAGCTGCAGGGCACCGAGACGAAGCTGGAGCGCGTGCCCATCGTGGCCAACCTGCGCCACGACCAGCTCGACACCGTCGTCACGCAGCAGTGGCTCGAGGACGCCTCCTTCCAGGGCGAGGGCACGCCCGAAGCCGCCACCCGCCTGCGCGCGCCGCTGTCCTTCCTGTTCCGCCTCGCGAAACAGTTGAAGGCGCAGCGCGAGGTGGTGCGCGGCAAGCCCGAGAACTTCAACCGGCCCGACTACAACTTCCGCCTCGTCGGCAACGACGGCGCCGAGCCCACGGGCGGCGAGCAGGTGCAGATCAGCACGCGCCAGCGCGGCGCGCCGCTCGACCTGATCGTGTCCGAGGCGATGATCCTGGCCAACAGCAGCTGGGGCGGCTGGCTCGGCGAGCTCGGCGTGCCCGGCCTCTATCGCAGCCAGGCCAGCCTCGCGCCCGGCATCAAGGTGCGCATGGGCACGCGCGCGCTGCCGCACGCGGGCCTGGGCGTGAAGAGCTACGCCTGGAGCACCTCGCCGCTGCGCCGCTACACCGACCTGGTGAACCAGTGGCAGATCATCGCCGCCGCGCGCCACGGCAAGACCGCCGCGCTGGCCGCGCCCTTCAAGCCGAAGGACGCCGACCTGTTCTCCATCCTCTCGGGCTTCGACGCCGCCTACGCCGCGTACAACGCCTACCAGGGCGGCATGGAGCGCTTCTGGACGCTGAAGTACCTGCAGCAGCAGGGCATTTCCGAGCTGGAGGCCACCGTCATCAAGGACATGCCCAACGGCGCCCTGGTGCGCGCCGACACGCTGCCGCTGGTGTTCCCGGTGGCGGGCCAGCAGGAACGCGGCGCGCGCCTGCGCGTGAAGCTCGGCGAGATCGACGAGATCGCCCTCAACGTGAACGGCACGGTGCTCGAGCGCCTCGACTCGCCGAAGGCCGACGCGGCCGCCGGCCAGGAGGGCGACGAAGAGGAAGAAGAAGTGGTTGCGGGCCCGATCGCCATTGCCGTCGACCTGAACGACAGCGAGGCCGCGCCAGAAGAAAACACGCCAGCATGAAACCCGGCGGATCGTCGTCCGGAGAAATGATGCGGCCCCTGGAGGAGTTTCGAGAATGAACTTCAAGGACCTCAGCACGCTGCAGATCGCTCTGGGCGTGTCGGTCGTCGTACACGCCGCGCTGCTCGCGGTGCGCTTCGTCGACCCCGAGTCGTTCAACAAGGTCTTCAGCGACACGCCGCTCGAAGTCATCCTGGTCAACAGCAAGACCAACGACAGGCCCGACCCCGCCGCCCGGCTGCGCGCGCAGACCTCGCTCGCGGGCGGCGGCGACCTCGACAAGGGCCGCGCGACCAGCCCGCTGCCGCCGTCGAGCTTCACCACCGTGGGCGACTCCTTCGAGGACGCGCAGCGCAAGGTCGACGCGATGCAGGCCGAGCAGATGCAGATGCTGACCCAGCTCAAGCGCGACCTGGCCGCGATGCCCGCGCCCGACCCACGCAACGCGGGCGACCCCGCCGAAGCCCAGGCGCAGGAAGACAAGCGCCGCCAGATGATCAACCTGCTGGCCGAGATCGAGCGCCGCGTGAACGAGGAGAACGCGCGCCCCAAGAAGCGCTACCTGAGCCCCTTCACGCGCGAGGCCGCCTTCGCCACCTACGTCGACTCGCTGCGCCGCCGGGTGGAAGCGCAGGGCACGGCCAACTTCCCGACGCTCGCCGGCAAGAAGCTCTACGGCGAGCTCACGATGACCATCACCGTCAACTTCGACGGCCGGCTGCTGTCGACCGTGATCGACGAGAGCTCGGGCGTGCCCGTGCTCGACAAGCGGGCCCAGGCCATCGTCGCGAGCGTGGGCAACTTCGGCACCTTCACCGACGCGATGCGCAAGGAGCACGCCGACCAGATCGTGATCCGGCCGCACTTCCGCTTCGCGCACGACGGCTCGGTCGAACTCTCATCGCAGTAAGCAGAACACAAGAGGCGGACACCATGGACCTGTACTGCATCATGGGCAACCCGGTCGAGCACAGCCGCTCGCCCCGCATCCACGCACGCTTCGCCGAGCTCTGCGGCCAGCAGATGGACTACGGCCGGCGGCTGATTCCGCTCGGCGCGTTCGCCGAAGGCATCGCGGCCTTCCGCAGCGAGGCAGCGCAGCGCGGCGACGTCGCGCGCGGCTGCAACATCACGGTGCCCTTCAAGTTCGAGGCCGCCGCGCTGGCGCAGCACACCAGCGAGCGCGCCCTGCTCGCGCAGGCGGTGAACACGCTGCGCTTCGACGCCGACGGCGGCATCCACGCCGACAACACCGACGGCATCGGCCTGGTCAACGACATCGTGCGCAACGCGGCCGTGCCGCTGCAGGGCAAGGCGCTGCTGCTGATCGGCGCGGGCGGCGCCGCGGCCGGCGTGCTGGGTCCGCTGCTCGACGCGGGCGCCTCGCGCGTCGTGGTCGCCAACCGCACCGTGGACAAGGCCGTGGAGCTGGTGCGCCGCCACGCGGCCGTCGCGCTGCGCCACGGGGCTTCGCTCGAAGCCTGGGCGCTCGACGAGGTGCCGGGCGCCTTCGACGTGGTGGTCAATGCCACCGCCTCCAGCCTCGCGGGCGACGCGGTGCCCGTGAAGGCCAGCGTGCTGCGCGAAGGCGGGCTCGCGGTCGACATGATGTACGGCCCCGCGGCCGCGGGCTTCATGGCCTGGGCGCAGGCCCATGGCGCGGTGCCGCGCGACGGGCTCGGCATGCTGGTCGAGCAGGCGGCGGAATCCTTCGAGATCTGGCGCGGCGTGCGCCCGCCGTCGGCGCAGGTGCTGGCCGAGATCCGCGCCGAACTGAAGTAAGCAAGAAAGAAGATGAAGGCCGCGCTGCGCCTGATCGCCTGCATTGCGGTGGCAGGCCTGGCACTCCAGCTCTTCTTCGTGGCGCGCATCGCGGCGATGGCCGTGATCGATCCGCAGAGCACCGCGTTCCAGCGCTCCGAGGCCTACCAGATCGCCATCCACCAGGGAAGCGGCGGCGGCTGGCGCCAGGAATGGGTGCCCTACTCGCAGATCAACGACACGCTCAAGCGCGCGGTCATCGCGAGCGAGGACTCCGGCTTCGTCGACCACAACGGCGTGGAATGGGAAGCCATCGAGCGCGCGCGCCAGCGCAACGCCAGGGCGGAAGAGCTGGCCGCCAAGCGTGCCGCACGCGCGGCGGCACGTGGCAGGCCGGTCAAGCCCGTGCAACTGCGCGGCGGCTCGACCATCACGCAGCAGCTCGCGAAGAACCTGCTGCTGTCGGGCGAGCGCACCATGCTGCGCAAGGGGCAGGAGCTGGTGCTGGCCACGCTGCTCGAGGTGCTGCTCGACAAGCGGCGGATCCTGGAGATCTATCTCAACAACGTGGAGTGGGGCGAAGGCGTGTTCGGCGCCCAGGCGGCCTCGCAGTACTACTTCCGCAAGCCGGCTTCGCGCCTGGGCACCGGCGAGGCGGCACGCCTCGCGGTGATGCTGCCCAGCCCCAAGTTCTTCGAGCGCCGGACCGGCTCGCCCTACCTGAGCGGGCGTGCTTCCACGGTCATGGCGCGGATGCCTGCGGCCGAGCTGCCCTGAAGACGGCCGCGCCGCGCAGGCCCTCGATGGCCAGCACCGCGGCGAAGCCGATGGTGTAGGCCAGCACGTCCCACCAGTCGGCCGTGCTGCCGAGCACGATGCGCAGGGCGCGGTTCGGAATGTGCAGGTGCCACGTCGCCGCCAGGTACTGCCCGAGCTCGACCGCAAGGCCCACGCCCAGCGCGGCCAGTGCCAGCGGCAGCACACGCGCGGCGATCACCGTCCTGAACACGAAGTACACCCACACCACGGCCAGCACGTCGCCGAAGAAGCTGCGCAGCCAGCCCCAGCGAGCCCCCACGGTGGCCAGCAGCAGGAGAACGAGGAACAGGGCCACGGCCCAGGCAAGGGAAAGAGGATCGAAACGCCATCGCATGGCCCGTATCATCGCGCCCATATGCTGGCAAAGCTCACGGGTTGGTTGCTTCTTGGGATCGTCCGCTTGCTCACGGGTGCCCAGGCACGCTGGTACGGCTGTCCGCCCAAGGCCGAGCAGCGCATCTACTTCGCCAACCACCAGAGCCATGCCGACCTGGTGATGATCTGGGCGGCGCTGCCGGAAGAGCTGCGCAGCATCACGCGCCCGATCGCCGCGCGCGACTACTGGGCCAACACGCCGGTCAAGCGCTGGATCACGACGGAGGTCTTCAACGCGGTGTACGTGGAGCGGCAGGCGACGCCTGCTGCGGCAAGCGCAGCGGCAACCGCACCGACAGCACCGGTGGTGGCCGAAGCACCGCCACCGCCGCCCGTCGTACGTGCACCGGTTCCGTCGCCGGCCGAGCGCATCGAGCCCTCGATGGAACCGCTGCTGCCGCTGACTCCGCCCGAGCCTCCCCTGGAAACCGTCGCGTCCGGCGCGCAAGGCCGGCTCGACCTGCCGGAGCCCCCTGCTCCACCTCCTGCGCCGCCGCCCGAGCCGCCGCCACCATCACCGCCGGCAGAGCCCGAAGCCCCGTCCGTCGCGGCGACTCCCGCTGTCGATCCGCTGGCCCCGCTGGTCGAGGCCCTGCGCAGCGGCGACTCGATCATCATCTTCCCCGAGGGCACGCGCGGCCACACCGGCGAGCCGCAGAAGTTCAAGTCGGGCCTCTACACGCTCGCCACGATGTTCCCCGAGGTGGTGCTGGTGCCCGCATGGATCGACAACGTGCAGCGCGTCATGCCCAAGGGCGAGATCGTGCCGGTGCCCATCCTCTGCTCCGTCACCTTCGGCGCGCCGATCCGCGTCGAGGAAGGCGAGGAGCGCCGCCCCTTCCTCGACCGGGCGCGCGCCGCCGTGATCGCCTTGCGCGACGTCTGACGACGACATGAACCAGTTTTTGCGCAGCCTCAGCCCGACCCAGCAGGTCGCGGCGCTCTTCCTCATCATCTTCGGCGTGCTCGCGATCGTGAGCGCCACGGCCTTCTTCCTGAGCTTCAGGGAAAAGCGCAACCCGGTGCACGACGCCGCCTGGCAGGCCGAGCTGGCGCACTTCCGCGCCCTGCTGGGCACCACCTGGTTCATGGTGCTGGTCTTCTGGATCGGCTGGGCGCTCGGCGAAACGGTGGCCACCGTGCTGTTCGCGCTGATCTCCTTCTTCGCGCTGCGCGAGTTCATCACGCTCTCGCCCACGCGACGCGGCGACCATCGCAGCCTGATCCTCGCCTTCTTCGTGGTGCTGCCGATCCAGTTCTGGCTCGTGGCCACCGCGCGCTTCGACCTGTTCACCGTGTTCATCCCGGTGTACGTGTTCCTCGCGATCCCGGTGACCAGCGCACTGGCCAACGACCCGAGCCAGTTCCTGGAGCGCAATGCCAAGCTGCAGTGGGGCATCATGGTCTGCGTCTACGGCATGAGCCACGTGCCGGCGCTGCTGCTGCTGAGCTTCCCGGGCTACGAGGGCAAGAGCGCCTTCCTCGTGTTCTTCCTGGTGTTCGTGGTGCAGACCTCGGTGCTGGTGCAGCACCTGATCTCGCGGCGCATGCAGCGCGCGCCCTTCGCGCCCAACGTGAGCCGCAGCTTCAACTGGACCAGCTGGGCCATCGGCATCGCGGTGGCGAGCCTGGTGGGCGCGCTGTTCTCGTTCATCACGCCGTTCAAGTTCGGCCAGGCGCTCGCGGTGTCGGTCATCGCGTGCATCTCGGGGTCGATGGGACACCTGGTGATGAAGGCGCTCAAGCGCGACCGGGGCATTCCGAACTGGGGCCAGAAAGGCATGGGCGTGACCGGCGCCAACGGCCTGCTGGACCGCGTCGATGCACTCTGCTTCGCCGCGCCCATCTTCTTCCACTCCATCCGCTGGTACTTCAACGCCTGAACCTGGCACACCCCCAGGCTCCGCGCACTTCGTGTCGCTTCGCCAACCCCCTTGCAGGGGGCAATACCTGCGGCCCGGCGAAGCCGGTTCCGCGGTATTCATGGAAAAGCCTCGCGGGCGGTTCTGCGCGGGGAGGCAGATGAATTCGTTCAGGCCTTGCGGCGCACCACGCGGCCGAAGACTTCCTTCGCCTTGCGTCCGATGGCCCTGGCCTTCAGTGCCTGCAGTTCTCGGGCGAGGCGTGCGCGCTGCTCGGCCGAGAGCGCGGTGCCGAAGCGGCCCAGCGCGGCCTCGAGCGCCGCGCGCTGCGCTTCCACCCGGCCCTGCCGGCCCTCGGCCTCGGCAAGCCACTCGCAGGCATTGACGACGCGCTCGCGCAGCGCGGCATCGCCCGAATCGCCGAAGCGTGCGATGAGAGCGCGATAGGTCTTGATCTGGCCGGCCGGATCGCCGAGCTTGTCCTGCGCCTTGGCCTTGTTGATCATCGACTTCGCGGCCCAGAGCTGCAGCGTGCCTTCCCTCGCGCCGGTGGTGCGCGCGATGGCCTCGTCGTAGCAGGCCACCGCCGCCTCGAGCCGGCCGGTCTGGCGCAGCGTGGCGCCCTTGCGGAACAGCGCGCCGACCACGCGCCCGCGCAGGTCGGGCAGCTCGGAGTTGCCCCAGCGCGCGACGATCTCGTCGTGCACGCGCATCTCGTCGTCGTGCCGGCCGAGGCGGTCGAGCGCGGTGCTCTTGTACTGCATGCACAGCGCGACCGTCTCCTGCATCTCGGTCGAGGAATCGGCACCGTAGCGCGCGTCCATCGCCTCGGCGGCGGCGACGACTTCGTCGAAGCGCTCCAGCGCGACCAGGCAGAAGGCCTTGTGGACCAGCGCCCGCGCGCACTGGCGGCGCAGCTCCGGATGCGGCGACGGGGCATGCGCGGCCAGCACCTCGTCGAACAGCGCGATGGCCTCGCGCGACTCGCCCGCATCGCCGTGCCTGCGCCCCTGCTTGACCTTGTCGCGCACCTCGTCGCGCGTCTCGGGCGACAGCTCCGGCAGGTTGGCCTCGGCGTCGGCCCTGCGCAGCCGCCTGAGGCAGGCTTCGCGGCCGGCGATGGCCTTGGCCAGGGTGTCCTGCAATTCAAGAGCGGGCGCGCCCTGGAGCTGGCGCGCGAGCTGCTGGTACACAGCGAGCGCATCCTCGGCGCGGCCCAGCCGTTCGAGCAGCACGAAGCCCTTGTTGAGCAGCGCGCTCGCGACGGTGCGATGCACCACCGCGTCGGTGTCAGCGCCGAAGGTGGCGAGCAGGCGATCGCATGCGGCCAGCGCGGCATCGCCGTCTTCCTGCTCGCGCAGGCCCACCGACCAGTCGTAGGCGCGGCGCACCGCCATGCGGCGCACCTGCGGCGATGCGTCGTGGCCGTAGCGGTCGAGCAGCCAGCCGACCAGTTCGGCGCGGTTCGCATGCTCGTCGATGCCGAAGCCGTCGAAGAACAGCGTCAGCGCCCGCACGCCTTCGATGCGCAGTTCCGGCGCGGCTTCGGCAAGGCCGGCCTCGATCTGGTCGGCCACGGCGAGGCACATCACCTGCGCCTGGGCATGCTGCGCCAGCTCCCGCAGGTTGAGCACCGACGCCAGGCGCGCACGCGCCACGCGCAGCACCACGCCGGGGTCGGTGCTGGCGTCGAAGCGCTCGATCGCGGCCTCCAACGTGGCCAGCGCATCCTGCGGCAGGCCGCGGTGATGCTCCACCTCGGCCTTGAGCAACCGCGCCTCCACGCGCCAGGTGTCGAAGGCGGCATCGGGCTGGCTGTCGAGCAGTTCGCTCATGGCGTCGCAAGCTTCGCAGCGCGCGGCAGGCTCGTCGATCCACCATGTGCGCTGGTAGAGCGCGTGGGCGATGTGCTCGCGGATCTCGGGCTCGGCGCGCTGGCCGTGCGCCGCGATCAGGCGGTCGAGCGTGGCGAGCGCGTCTGCCGGGCGGTGCATCTGGCGCAGCATGTGCGCCAGCAGGCGCAGCGTCTGGCAGCACGGCACGACCACGCCGACCTCGGGCTTCGCCGCGAATTCGTCGAGCAGCCTGGCGCTCGCGGCCAGCGCTTCCTTGCGACGGCCCAGGTCGTCGAGCAGCTCGATGCGGCGGAAACTGGCGGCCGCGCGTTCGGCGGGGTGCATCTGCAGGCGCGCGATCAAGGCTTGCACCTCGTCCAGTTGCTGCTGCGCGGAGGACTCGACTACATTCACATTCGCTTCCTTGGATGGCGCGCCCCGCGCGCGGCGGGGGGCGGACTGTACGGACCGGGCGGATTCTGCCCGCGATCAGCCCGCTTTCGGCCCTCTCCTCGCGGCTCTTTCGACTCTCTTTATCCGGGCTTAGGCCTTTACGTTTCCTTTCATGCGCATTCTCGGCATCGACCCCGGCTTGCAGACCACCGGCTTCGGCGTGGTCGATGCGGACGGCCACGGGCTGCGCTACGTGGCCAGCGGCACCATCAGCACGCGGCACCTGGGCACCGGCAACCTGCCGGCCCGCCTGAAGGTGCTGTTCGACGGCATCGCGGAAATCACCGCGCGCTACCAGCCCGATGCATCGGCGGTGGAAATCATCTTCGTCAACGTCAATCCGCAGTCGACGCTGCTGCTGGGGCAGGCGCGGGGTGCGTGCGTGACGGCGCTGGTCAGCAACAACCTCTCGGTGGCCGAGTACACGGCGCTGCAGATGAAGAAGGCGGTGGCCGGCCACGGCCAGGCGGCCAAGGCGCAGGTGCAGGAGATGGTGCGGCGGCTGCTCGACCTGCCGGGCCTGCCGGGCGCCGACGCGGCGGACGCACTGGGCATCGCCATCACGCATGCGCAGGTGGGACGCTCGATGGCGCGGCTCGCCGAAGCGGCCGAGCTGTCGAAGACCCATGCCGGCACCTACCGGCAGGGGCGTTCGAGGTAGGCTCGCCCCCCAGGCTTCGCGCACTTCGTGTCGCGCACGCCTTCCCCCTTCCGGGGGCAACACCCGCGGCCCGGCGAAGCCGGTTCCGCGGTGTTTCCCGAATCAGCCCGTAGCTGCTTTCAGCGCACGATGTAGCGCAGCTCGCCAAGGCGCTTGCGTCGCTCGCGCACCTCGGCGGCCACCGATACCACCTCGCCGTCGAGCGCGCGTGCGATCCAGCCGGCCAACTGCGGCATGTCTTCGGGCGTGAAGCCCAGTCGCACGATCTCGGGCACGCCCAGGCGCAGGCCGTTGATGTCGCCCTCCACGGGCGCGATCGGCAATCCGATGCCGCAGGCCAGCAGGCCGCCCTGCGCAAGCTTCTTCGAAGCGTGCTGCCCGCCGCCCCAGCGCGCCGCCTCGAGTGCGAACTGGTGCGACTGCGTGAAGCCGCGCGCCTTCGCGAACACCGGCAGGCCCAGTGCATCGAGCGCTCGCGCGAGCGCCTGCGCGGTCTCGCGCATCGCCGCCGCATAGGCGACGCCGTGCACCTTCCAGTCGAGCAGCCCGCGGGCCAGCGCCGCGGTGCGCCCCGCGTCCGAATTGGCCGTGAGGCCGGGGTACGCGATTGCGTCGATGCGCTCCATCAGCGCGGCGTCGTTCGACACGATCAGGCCGCCCGCCGGACCACCCAGGCTCTTGTAGGTGCTCATCGTGATGGCATGTGCGCCCTGCTCCAGCGGCTGCGGCCACGCCTTGCCGGCCACCATGCCCGAGAGGTGCGCGGCGTCGAAGAGCAGCTTCGCGCCCACGCTGTCGGCGATCTCGCGGATCGCGGGCACCGGGTGCGGAAACAGGTTCAGGCTGCCGCCGATGGTGATGAGCGTCGGCTTCGCCTCGCGCACCAGCTTCGCGAGCGCGGTCACGTCGACCGTGTAGCCGTCGGCATCCACAGGCGCGGAGACCGGCTTCAGTCCGTAGAGCCCCGCCGCGCCCGCCGCATGGTGCGTGACGTGGCCGCCGATGCTGGGCGGCGGCACGACGATGGTGTCGCCCGGCCTGCAGGTCGCCATGAACACGTAGAGATTCGACAGCGCGCCCGAGCTCACGCGCACCTCGGCGAACTTCGAGCCGAACACCTCGGCCGCCAGCTCGGCCGCGACGACTTCGATGCGCTCGATGGCCTCCAGCCCCATCTCGTACTTGTCGCCCGGATAGCCCAGCGACGGACGCGAGCCCAGCCCGCGCGACAGCAGCGCCTCGGCGGCCGGGTTCATCACGTTGGTGGCGGGGTTGAGGTTCAGGCCTTCCACGTCGTGGATGCGGTGGTTGTCGGCCACCAGGCGTTCGATCTCGGCGGCGACGCCAGCCGTATCGCGCGCGGAGGCATCCGCGGCAATGGAAAGCACGTGGTCTTCGCTGGCGGCGGGAACCCAGGGGCGGCGTTGCAGGGCGGCGGGCATGCGGCGGATCTCGCTGGAAGTGATGGATGCACGAATCGTCGCGCGCCGCCGCCGGCCGGGCAAACCGGATAATCTGGCCCCGGGCCATAGAAAAACTTGGCCTGAAGGACCTGCCAGATGCCGCTCGCGCCGCCTCGCCCCCGCCTGCCTCCGCACACGGCCGTGCGCGCCTTCGAGGCCGCGGCCCGCCACGGCAGCTTCGCGCGCGCGGCCGAGGAACTCTTCGTCACGCCGGCCGCCGTCGCGCAGCAGATCAAGGCGCTGGAAACATGGGCCGGCGGCGCGCTGTTCGAGCGGCACAGCCAGGGCATCCGCCTCACCGCGCACGGGCGGCGCGCATTGCCCGCCCTCAGCGCGGCCGTCGACCAGCTCGGGCTGGCCGTGCAGGCGTTGCGCCACGAAACCCAGATCGCCGCGCGCCGCAGCACGCTGCAGGTGGCCGCGCTGCCTGCCGTGGCCCAGCTGTGGCTGTCGCCCCGGCTCTCGCGCCTGAAGGCGGAACTGCCCGGCGTGCAGGTGTCGGTGACCGCGCTGGAGCAGCCGCCGAACTTTCGTCGCGAGCCATTCGATCTGGGCCTCTTCTATGCGCGGGCCGGCGAGCGCATCGAGACCGACGCGGGCGCGCAGGCGATCCCGCTCGTGCGCGACCGGCTGCTGCCCGTGTGCAGCCCGCGCCTGCGGCAGCCCCTGCCCAGCGGCCGCCCGCGCCCGCCCGAGGACCTGATCGAACTGCTGGAGCGCAACGGCGGGCTGCACGACACCGTCTGGCGCGACGACTGGCAGCGCTGGCTGCAGGCCGTGCGGCCCGGCACCACGGCGGCCGAAGCCGAAGCGTTGGCGGCCGGGCCGGACTTCTCGCTCTACAGCCTCGCCCTGCAGGCCGCGCTCGACGGCGAAGGCGTGCTGATGGGCCGCGAGCGCCTCGTCGCGCCCCTGCTTGCTCAGGGCAAGCTGCATGCGCCCTGGGGCCGGCCGAAGGCGCTGGGCGACACGGTCGTGCTGCTTGTGCCCGCGCATCGCAAGGGGCCTCTGCTGGCTCGGCAGGTGCAGGCCTTGCAGGCGCTGACCGAAAACTGAAACACGAGCGCCGGACACTTTCCGCGCCGGGCCTCCCCATTTGCAGGGAGGCCGCCGCGCAGGCGCAGTGACAGACTTCGCGCCGGCGTCCACAACATCGGGAGCGAACCATGGCAGGAGAGGATCACGGTGGGGGAACGCCCGCGCCTTCGTCGCGGGTGGAGAAGGTCACGAAATGGGCCAGCGGCGCGTCGGCGCTGATCGCGGTGCTCGCGGCGGCGCTGGGCCTCTACTGGCAGTACAAGGCCGAAGATTCGAAGAAGGCCGCCGAGGATGCCCAGCATCGCGCAGCGGCTTCGGCGCAGGCGAACGAGGCGCAGCGCATCGACTTCGAGCGCAAGCGGGTCGACAACTCGCTCGAGGAGACGCGCTTCAAGCGCGACCAGTACGTCTACGAGAAGGTGGTCGAAGTGCTCCAGATGGACGAGAAGGCGCCGGGCCGGCATCGCCGCGAGCAGGCGGCCTTCGCGCTCATCAATTCGGTGGCATCGGAAGACCTGGCGGGCCGGCTCTTTCCGCTCGTGGCGCTGTCTTTCGCCGATCCGGTGCTGCGCGCCGAAGCGGGCAAGGCCGGGGAGTTCGCGCAGGAGCAGAAGGCCATCGAGGTCAACCGCAGCGCCGCGGCGGCAGTGGCTAAACCGCCGGCCAGCTCCTCATCGGGGAAATTCGCCGGCTTCCGGGTCGACATCCTGTACTGCACGAGCGAGCGCGATCCGGAGGTCCGCAAGCGCAATGAAGCGCCTGCGCGCGACCTGCTCGCCAGGCTGAAGGCCGCGCGCGGCGACGTCACCTGGCGGCTGCGCGAATTTCCCGAGGCGAGCAACGCCGTTCCCGGCTATCTGATTCGCGGCGTGCAGGTTCGCTACAACCCGCGGGACAACGAGACGGAGGCCGCCCAGGCGCTGCGGCAGATGGTGGTGGAGAACGTCCCGAAGGACTTCGACGAGGTGACACTGCGCGAAGTCTCGCAGCGCACGCCGTCCTACCTGAGCCTGTTCATCTGCCGGCAGGAGACCGCCGGCTGAAGAAAGCTCAAGCCACCCGCTCGGCGATCAGGACCGCGAAGAAGCCGAAGGCCGCCAGCAGCGTCCACTTCAGCACGATCCAGCCGATGCGGCGGTACTTGACCTGCCCCGTGCCCGCGTAGAACGCGAAGCACACGCCGGCCACCAACAGAAGCAGCAGGATGGCCCAGCGGAACAGAAGCATGTGAGAAAGGCGAAGGGGGCCTGCTACCAGGCCCGCGCGACTTCGCCGAAACCGCGCGGCGCGCGCTTCTCGTCCTCGAAGGTCACGACCTCGTAGGCATCGCTGTGCGAGAGCAGTTCGCGCAGCAGCTTGTTGTTGAGCGCATGGCCCGAGCGGAAGGCGGTGTAGGCGGCCAGCAGCGGCTTGCCGATGATGTAGAGGTCGCCCATCGCGTCGAGGATCTTGTGCTTCACGAACTCGTCGTCGTAGCGCAGGCCGCCTTCGTTCAGCACCTTGGTGTCGTCCATCACGATGGCGTTGTCCAGGCCGCCGCCGAGCGCGAGGCCCTTGCTGCGCATGTACTCGACTTCCTTGGTGAAGCCGAAGGTGCGAGCGCGCGCGATGTCGCGGCTGTAGGAATCGGTGCCCAGGTCGAATTCCACGCGCTGGCCGGTGGAATTGACGACGCGGTGGTCGAAGTCGATCTCGAAGCTCAGCTTGTAGCCGTGGTACGGCTCCAGGCTCGCCCATTTCTCGTTGGCGCCCTCGCCTTCGCGCACCTCGACCTTGCGGGTCACGCGGATGAAGCGGCGCGGCGCTTTCTGCAGCGCGATGCCCGCGCTCTGCAGCAGGAACACGAAGGAGGAAGCCGATCCGTCGAGGATCGGCACTTCGTCGGCCGTGATGTCGATGTAGAGGTTGTCGATGCCCAGGCCCGCGCAGGCGGACATGATGTGTTCGACAGTCTGCACCTTGGCGCCGCCGGTGGAGACGGTGGAGGCCAGGCGCGTGTCGGTGACCGACTCGGCGGTCATGCGGATCTCGACCGGCTCGGGCAGGTCGACGCGGCGGAACACGATGCCCGTGTCGGCCGGAGCCGGCCGCAGTGTCAGCTCCACGCGCTGGCCGCTATGGAGCCCCACGCCCACGGCGCGGCTGATCGACTTGAGGGTACGTTGTTGCAGCACGGCCGGGATTTTAGGCGCGCGACGGGCGTGGCGGCCTATGCCCCTCGCTATGGCACCGATAGACATGGGTTCTATGCAATTCCTTCGAATTGGCCTGAAATGGACGCAAAGGGCACGAGGTGAGCGCAGCGCCTAGAGCCAGCGGACGTCCCTTTCGGGTCGTCCCTGTGCCCCTTACGCTCCCTCGTGCCCTCTGCGTCTGGCCGAGTTCACCCCCGCGATGGCCTCCAGCGAGGCCATCGGATGGGGTGTTCTCTCAATCGGCTTGACGGCGCAGGAAGGCCGGGATCTCGAAGTCGTCCATGCCACCCGAAGACAGCGCGTCCACCTTCGCCGCGGCCATCGTGCGGTTGGTGCGCCACACGCTGGGGACGGCCATGCCGTCGTAGTTGGGCTGGCTGCCGCCCGTGCCGCCGGCATGACCCACGCCACCGAGCGTCGGCACGGTGAAGGGGATGTTGTCGGTGCCGGTACGGATCACTTCCAGCGTCGGCTGCTGGCGGCGTGCGTCGGCACGCGACAGGCCGGTGGCCACCACGGTCACGCGCATCTCGTCGCCCAGGCTGTCGTCGTAGGCGGCGCCGTAGATCACGTGCGCGTCCGGCGAAGCGTAGGCGCGGATGGTGTTCATCGCCAGCTTCGACTCGTTCAGCTTCAGCGAGCTCTTCGACGCCGTCACCAGCACCAGCACGCCCTTGGCGCCCGAGAGGTCGATGCCTTCGAGCAGCGGGCAGGCCACGGCCTGCTCGGCGGCGATGCGCGCGCGGTCCGGGCCTGCAGCCGCGGCCGTGCCCATCATGGCCTTGCCGGGTTCACCCATCACGGTGCGCACGTCTTCGAAGTCGACGTTCACGCCGCCGTACTCGTTGATGATTTCCGAGATGCCGCCCACGGCGTTCTTCAGCACGTCGTTGGCCTGCGCGAAGGCTTCTTCCTGCGTGACGTCCTCGCCCAGCACGTCGAGCAGCTTCTCGTTGAGCACCACGATCAGCGAGTCGACGTTCGCTTCGAGCTCGGCCAGGCCGGCGTCGGCGTTGGTCATGCGGCGGCCGCCTTCCCAGTCGAAGGGCTTGGTGACCACGCCCACGGTCAGGATGCCCATTTCCTTCGCGACGCGCGCGATCACGGGAGCCGCACCGGTGCCGGTGCCGCCGCCCATGCCGGCCGTGATGAACAGCATGTGTGCGCCGTCGATGGCGGTGCGGATGTCGTCCACCGCGAGCTCGGCCGCTTCACGGCCCCTTTCGGGCTTGCTGCCGGCGCCCAGGCCGCTGGTGCCGAGCTGGATGATCTTGTGCGCGTTGCTGCGCTGCAGGGCCTGTGCGTCGGTATTCGCGCAGACGAACTGAACGCCCTGCACGCCACGCTCCATCATGTGGGCGACCGCATTGCCGCCGCCACCGCCGACACCGATCACCTTGATCTGCGTGCCCTGATTGAACTCTTCGACTTCGATCATTTCGATGGTCATTTTTAACTCCTTGAATCTTGCAGTTGCCGTTATGTGTCTGTGAATATTTCTTGTGTATTGACGAGATCAACGAAGAGCCCGTCGCGATGGTGGACCTGTTCGTCGCCATCGCTCATTGAAATGCATGGGAGGGCTGCCACGCGCGAGCCAGAGTGGAGACTTGATCATGGCTAGAAATTCCCCACGATGAAGTCCTTGAAACGTCCGAATGCAGTCTTTACCGACCCATTCTTCTGCGCGACCTTGAAGCCACGCATGCGTGCGAAGCGTGCTTCCTCGAGCAGGCCCATCACCGTCGCGGCGCGAGGCTGCGCGACCATGTCCGACAACGCGCTCGAATACTTCGGGATGCCGCGGCGCACGGGCTTGAGGAAGATGTCCTCGCCGAGCTCCACCATGCCGGGCATCACGGCGCTGCCACCCGTGAGCACCACGCCCGACGACAGCACCTCTTCGTAGCCCGACTCGCGCACCACCTGCTGCACCAGCGAGAAGATCTCCTCGATGCGCGGCTCGATCACGCCGGCCAGCGCCTGCTTGCTCAGCATGCGCGGGCCGCGGTCGCCAAGGCCCGGCACTTCCACCTGCGTCTCGGGATCGGCCAGCAGCTGCTTGGCGAAGCCGTTCTCGACCTTGATGTCTTCCGCGTCCTTCGTCGGAGTGCGCAGCGCCATCGCGATGTCGCTGGTGATGAGGTCGCCCGCGATCGGGATCACCGCCGTGTGGCGGATCGCTCCGTTGGTGAAGATCGCCACGTCGGTCGTGCCCGCGCCGATGTCCACCAGCACCACGCCCAGCTCGCGCTCGTCTTCCGTCAGCACCGCCTGGCTGGAGGCCAGCGGGTTCAGCATAAGCTGGTCGACTTCCAGGCCGCAGCGGCGCACGCACTTGATGATGTTCTCGGCCGCGCTCTGCGCGCCGGTCACGATGTGCACCTTGGCTTCGAGCCGCATGCCGCTCATGCCGATCGGCTCCTTCACGTCCTGGCCGTCGATCACGAACTCCTGCGGCTCCACCAGCAAGAGGCGCTGGTCGCTCGAGATGTTGATGGCGCGCGCCGTCTCCACCACGCGGGCCACGTCGGCGGGCGTCACTTCCTTGTCCTTCACCGCCACCATGCCGCTCGAGTTGATGCCGCGGATGTGGCTGCCGGTGATGCCGGTGTAGACGCGGCTGATCTTGCAGTCGGCCATCAACTCGGCCTCTTTCAGCGCCTGCTGGATGCTCTGCACCGTGGCGTCGATGTTCACCACCACGCCGCGCTTGAGGCCGTTGCTCGGCGCGATGCCGAGGCCGGCCAGCTTGAGCTCGCCACCGGGCAGCACCTCGGCCACGACCACCATCACCTTGGCGGTGCCGATGTCGAGTCCTACGACCAGGTCTTTGTATTCTTTGGGCATTGAAATGTCCTCGATTCCTCGGTATTCGCTACTTGATTTTTCTTGGGGCCTCGGGCGAGACCGTGGTGACGCCGCGCAGCCGCAATGCATACGCGTCGTTGTGGCGCAGGTCGGCGCCCTCGACGTCGGCCATGGTTCGGCGGTACTGGCCCGCGACCTGGGTCACGGTCTTCAGGAAGCGCTGCAACCTGGCAGTCACCTCCTCGCCCTGGCCCCGGCCGAGCTCGATCTCGGCGCCGCTGTCGAGCACCACCTTCCAGCTGCCGCGGCTCGACAGCGTGAGCTCGTCGATGCTCAGGTCGTAGGGCTGGAACTGCGGCTGCAGCACGCGGTACATGCCCAGCACCTGGCCGGCCTGCTCGATCGGGCCGTCCAGGCGCGGCAGGTTGTCGTCCACCTCGGCCACGTTGGCCTCGAACACGTCGCCGAAGCCGTTGATGAGCTTCGAGCTCGCCTCGTCGCCCCAGTTGGCCACCGGCACCTGCTCGGTCAGCGTCACGCGCAGCTTGTTCGGGAACTCGCGCCGCACCACCGCGCTGCGCACCCACGGCACCGACTCGAAGGCCGCGCGAGCGCGCGCCAGGTCGATGGTGAAGAAGTTGCCCTTGAGCTGCGGCGCCACGTTGGCGCGCAGCGTGACCGCGTTGTTGTGCGTGACCTCGCCGTCCACCTTGATGCCGGCGATCGGGAAGAAAGGCTGGCGCAGCACCCACCACGCGCCCGCGGCAAGCAGCATGAGCGCCACCGCCGCGAACGCAAGGTTGGCGACGATGTTCATGAGCTTGACGTCGAAGGGCGCGGGAATGCTGTCGGCCATGGCTATAGCGAGCCTCCCGTTGCGTCCAGCGTGGCGGAAGCCAGCACCCGCAGGCACAGCTCCTCGTACGCGATGCCCGCGGCGCGGGCGGACATCGGCACCAGCGAATGACTGGTCATGCCGGGCGAGGTGTTCATCTCCAGCAGGAAGGGCTTGCGGTCGCTGGCGCGGATCATCACGTCGGCGCGGCCCCAGCCGCGGCAGCCGAGCGTGCGGTAGGCGGCCAGCGTGATGCGCTGGATCTCGCGCTCCTCGGCCTCGGGCAGGCCGCTCGGGCACTGGTACTTCACGTCGTCGGTGAAGTACTTGTTCTGGTAGTCGTAGGCACCCTCGGGCGCGGCGATGCGCACCACCGGCAGCGCGCGCGCATCGAGCCCGTGGCCGAGCACGGCGCAGGTCACTTCCTCGCCCTCGATGAATTCCTCGCACAGCACGTCGGCGTCGTACTTCGCCGAGAGCGCGACCGCGTCCTGCATCTGCGAGTAGCCCTGCACCTTGGTCACGCCGATGGACGAGCCCTCGCGCGGCGGCTTCACGATCACCGGCAGGCCGAGCACGTCGGGCACGGCCATGATCTGCTCGCGGCTTTGCTGGTCGAAGGCCAGGCGCACGTACTTGGGCGTGGGCAGGCCGTCGGCCTGCCAGATGCGCTTGGTCATGACCTTGTCCATCGCCACGCTCGAGGCCATCACGCCCGAGCCGGTGTAGGGAATGCCGAGCAGCTCGAGCGCGCCCTGCACGGTGCCGTCCTCGCCGTGGCGGCCGTGCAGCGCGACGAAGCAGCGCGCGAAGCCTTCGCGCTTGAGCTCCGACAGCTCGCGCTGCGACGGATCGAAGGCATGCGCGTCCACGCCGCGCGAACGCAGCGCGTCGAGCACGCCGGTGCCCGACATCAGGGAAATTTCGCGTTCGGCGGAGCTGCCGCCGAACAGCACGGCGACCTTGCCGAAGAGCTTGGGGTCCTGGAGGCTCATGAGGCCCTCCCTTTGCGCGAAGCGCGCTCGGATGTTGAAGGGGCGGCGGCCGCACCGGCCGCCGCGCCGAGTTCGACCACCTTGGCCGGCACCGCGCCGATGGAGCCCGCGCCCATCGAGAGCACCACGTCGCCCGGGCGGGCGTTGTCGAGAATGGCGCGCGGCATGGCGGCGATGTCGTCGACGAACACCGGCTCGACCTTGCCCGCCACGCGCAGCGCGCGCGCCAGCGTGCGGCCGTCGGCGGCCACTATGGGCGCCTCACCAGCGGCATAGACCTCGCCGAGCAGCACCGCGTCGGCCGTGCCGATGACCTTCACGAAGTCCTCGAAGCAGTCGCGCGTGCGGGTGTAGCGATGCGGCTGGAAGGCCAGCACCAGCCGGCGGCCAGGGAATGCGCCGCGCGCGGCCGAGATGGTGGCGGCCATCTCCACGGGGTGATGGCCGTAGTCGTCGATCACGGTGAAGGTGCCCGTGGCGCCCTCGCCCTGCACCGCGACGTCGCCGTAGCTCTGGAAGCGGCGGCCCACGCCCTTGAAGCCGGCCAGGCCGCGCTGCACCGCCTCGTCGGAAATGCCGAGTTCGACGGCCACCGCGATCACCGACAGCGCATTGCGCACGTTGTGCTCGCCCGGCAGGTTCAGCACGATGGGCAGGTCGGGCAGCGTCACGCCGTTGCGGCGCTGCGCGGTGAAGTGCATCTGGCCGCCGACGGCGCGCACGTCGATGGCGCGCACCTGGGCGTCCTCGCCGAAGCCGTAGCTGGTGACCGGGCAGGTCACGTCGGCCACGATCTCGCGCACCGCCGGATCGTCGGTGCAGAGGATGGCCACGCCGTAGAACGGCATGCGGTGCAGGAAGTCGACGAAAGCCTTCTTGAGCTTCGCGAAGTCGTGCCCGTAGGTTTCCATGTGGTCGGCGTCGATGTTCGTGACCACCGCCATCACCGGCAGCAGGTTCAGGAACGAGGCGTCCGACTCGTCGGCCTCCACCACGATGTAGTCGCCGCTGCCGAGCTGCGCGTTGGCGCCGGCGCTGTTGAGGCGCCCGCCGATCACGAAGGTCGGGTCGAGCCCCGCGGCGGCGAGCACGCTCGCCACCAGGCTGGTGGTGGTGGTCTTGCCGTGCGTGCCTGCGATGGCAATGCCCTGCTTCAGGCGCATCAACTCGGCCAGCATCAGTGCGCGCGGCACGACCGGAATGCGCTTCTCGCGCGCGGCCAGCACCTCGGGGTTGTCCGACTGCACTGCAGTGGAGGTGACGACCGCGTCCGCGCCGTCGATGTGCGCCGCTGCGTGGCCCACGAAGGTGCCGATGCCCAGGCCCGCGAGCCGGCGCAGCGTGGCACTGTCGGCCAGGTCGGAGCCGGTGATCTTGTAGCCCAGGTTGAGCAGCACTTCGGCAATGCCGCTCATGCCCGAGCCACCGATGCCCACGAAATGGATGTGACGAATCGCGTGCTTCATACCGGCACACCCCCAGGCTTCGCGCACTTCGTGTCGCTTCGCCAACCCCCTTGCAGGGGGCAATGCCTGCGGCCTGGCAAAGCCAGTTCCGCGGCATTCCCCGAAAGTCCATGGAACATCGACGGGAGCTTCATTTCGTTAACTCCTCGCAGGCGCGGACGACCGCCTCGACGGCTTCGGTCTTCTGCATGGTCTTGGCCTTCGCGGCCTTCTCTATCAGCGCATCGCGCCCGGTTTTCTGTAGCAAGTCAGCCAGCAATTCAGGAGTGAGGTCGGCCTGCTGCACCAGCCAGCCGCCGCCCGCGTCCACGAGGAAGCGCGCATTGGTGGTCTGGTGGTCGTCGACCGCCGAGGGGAAAGGCACGAACAGCGCTGCTGCGCCGACGGCCGCGATTTCTGTGACGGTGCTGGCGCCGGCGCGCGCGACGATGATGTCGGCGTCCGCATAGGCCTGCGCGGTGTCTTCGATGAAGGGCGTGAGCTCGCCCTCGACGCCAGCGGCTTCGTAGTTGGCGCGCAGTTCGTCGATCTGCTTGGCGCCGCTCTGGTGCAGCACCTGCGGGCGCACGGCCGGCTCGATGCGGGCCAGCGCCTGCGGCACCACGGTGTTGAGGCCGCGCGCGCCGAGGCTGCCGCCCACCACCAGCAATTTCAGCGGACCGGTACGGCCCGCGAAACGCTCGGCCGGTTCGGCCTTGGAGGTGAAGGCCGCGCGCAGCGGGTTGCCCACCCATTGCGCCTTCTTCAGCACATTGGGGAAGGCGGTGAACACGCGGTCGGCCACGCCCGCCAGCACCTTGTTGGCAAGGCCTGCGACCGAGTTCTGCTCGTGCAGCACCAGCGGCTTGCCGACCAGCACGCCCATCATTCCGCCCGGGAAGGTGATGTAGCCGCCCAGGCCCACCAGCACGTCGGGCTTCACGCGGCGCACCACGCCCAGGCTTTGCCAGAAGGCGCGCAGCAGCTTCAGCGGCAGCAGGAACAGCGTGAGCGGGCCCTTGCCGCGCACGCCGCCGAACTGCACGGGCTCGAAGGCGAAGCCGCGCGGCGGAACCAGCTTTTCTTCCATGCTGCCGGGCGCGCCCAGCCAGTGCACCTTCCAGCCGCGCTCGCGCAGGGCCTCGGCCACCGCGAGTCCGGGGAAGATGTGGCCGCCGGTGCCGCCGGCCATCACGAGTGCGGTGCGGCCGGTCATACGCGGCCTCCCCGCATCAGCACACGGTTCTCGTAATCGATGCGCAGAACGATCGCCAGCGCCACGAGGTTCATCAGGATCGCGGAGCCGCCGAAGCTCATCAGCGGCAAGGTCAGCCCCTTGGTCGGCAGGGCGCCCAGGTTCACCCCCATGTTGATGAAGGTCTGGAAACCCAGCCACACGCCCACGCCCTGGGCCACGAGGCCCGAGAACACGCGGTCGAGCGCGATGGCCTGGCGGCCGATGTGCATGATGCGGCGCGTGAGCCAGAGGAACAGGCCGATGATCAGCAGCACGCCGACCAGGCCGAACTCCTCGCCGATCACGGCCAGCAGGAAGTCGGTGTGCGCCTCGGGCAGCCAGTGCAGCTTCTCGACGCTGCCGCCCAGGCCCACGCCGAAGATCTCGCCGCGCCCGATGGCGATCAGCGAGTGCGACAGCTGGTAGCCCTTGCCAAGCGCGTGCTCCTCGCTCCACGGATCGAGGTACGCGAAGATGCGCTCGCGGCGCCACGGGCTGCTCGCGACGATGGTGCCGAAGGCCACCACCACCAGCGCGGCGATCAGGAAGAACATGCGCGCGTTCACGCCGCCCAGGAACAGGATGCCCATGGCGATCACGGCGATCACCATGAAGGCGCCCATGTCGGGCTCGGCCATCACGAGCATGCCGACCACCACCACCGCCACGCCCATCGGCAGCACGGCACGGAAGAAGCGCTCCTTGATCTCCATCTTGCGCACCATGTAGCTGGCGGCGTAGAGCACCATCGCGAGCTTGGCCAGCTCCGAGGGCTGGAAGCGCATGAAACCCATCGGCAGCCAGCGGCGCGCGCCGTTCACGTTGATGCCGATGTGCGGAATGAGCACCGCCACCAGCAGCAGCAGCGAGGCCACGAAGAGCCAGGGCGCGGCGCGCTCCCAGGTCTTCATCGGGATCTGGAAGGTCAGCAGCGCGGCGATGAAGGCGAACACCACCGAGGCCGCGTGCCGCGTGAGGAAGTACGAGGCGCTGTAGCCGGCGCGCGCGAAGCGCGGGTTGTCGGGCAGCGCGATGGAGGCCGAATACACCATGATCAGGCCCCAGGTCAGCAGCGCGACCGTGACCCAGACCAGCGCCTGGTCGAAGCCCAGCACGCGCATCGGCGTGGCTTTCGTCTGCGCGATGCCGGCGCCGCCCAGCCGCACGGGCAGGTGCACGGGCAGCGAGTCGATCCCGCTGCGCGCGCGCCTGAACCAGCCGCCGAAACGGCTGGTGGATGCGTTGGGCGTGGCGCCTGAGGCGGCAGAGTTCAAACCGGGTCCTCCGTCGTCGTCGAATCGCCCAGGCCGCGCGGGCTGTCCTCGTAGGCCTGCACGGCCTCGCGGAACACCTCGGCGCGGTGCGCGTAGTCCTTGAACATGTCGAAGCTCGCACAGGCCGGTGACAGCAGCACGGCATCGCCGGGGTTGGCGCGCGCGGACGCGAGCTTCACGGCCTCGTCCATCGAGGCTGCGTGCAGCAGCGAGACGCCGGTCGATGCCAGCGCGGCTTCGATGATCGGCGCGTCGCGGCCGATGAGCACCACGGCGCGCGCGTACTGGCGAACGGGCGCGGCGAGCGGCTCGAAGTCCTGCCCCTTGCCTTCGCCGCCAAGGATGACGACCACGCGGCGCTCCTCGCCCAGCCCGGTAAGGGCGGCGGCGGTGGCGCCCACGTTGGTGCCCTTGCTGTCGTCGAAGTACTCGACCTCGTCGATGATGGCGACGGGCTCCACGCGGTGCGGCTCGCCCTGGTACTCGCGCAGGCCGTAGAGCATGGTGTTCAGCGGGCAGCCGGCGGCGCTGGCCAGCGCCAGGGCCGCGAGGGCGTTCATGGCGTTGTGACGGCCGCGGATGCGCAGCGCATCGGCGGGCATCAGGCGCTGCAGGAAGATTTCTTCCTCGACCACGGCGCCGCGCTTGCGCTTCTGCGTCTCGTCGGCCTCCAGCGCACGCACCAGCCAGGCCATGCCGTTGACGCGCTCGATGCCGTAGTCACCCGGGCGCAGCGGCATGGCGGAGCCGAAGGTGACGTGCGTGCGGATCTGCGGGCGCTGCAGCTTGACCTTGACGGGCGCGGGCAGCATGGCCATCACGCCGGCATCGTCTCGGTTGAGGATCATGAGCCCGTGCGCGCCGAAGATGCGCGCCTTGGCCGCGCCGTAGGCGGCCATGTCGCCGTGCCAGTCGAGGTGGTCCTGCGTGAGGTTGAGCACCGTGGCGGCGGTGGGCTCGAAGCCCTGCACGCCGTCGAGCTGGAAGCTGGACAGCTCCAGCACCCACACGTCGGGCAGCGTCTCGGCATCCATGTGCGCCGTGAGCGTGTCGAGCAGCGTCGGGCCGATGTTGCCGGCCACGGCCACGGTCTTGCCCGCGCGCTCGACCAACTGGCCGGTGAGCGAGGTGACGGTCGTCTTGCCGTTGGTGCCGGTGATGGCGAGCACCGCGGGCGTGTAGCCCTTGGGTGCCTCGGGCTCGACGGGCGGTGCCAGTTCGAGTTGCGGCGAGGGCTCTTCCTCGACGGCGGCCGAGGCCGGGTTGGTGGCGGAGAGCTCGGCGATGCGCGCGACGAATTCCGCGGCCTCCTTGGCTGCCGTCGGGACGTAGGGCTTGCCGGTGGTGGGCAGGCGGGAAACGGTGGCCGGCGCGGGAGCCGCCGGCGGAGTCTCGGAAGACTCGGGGGTAGCGGCTTCGGGAGCTTCCGGCGTTTCGGCCGTGGCCGCGTCGGCGGCTTCCGGTGCCGATTCCGGCGCGGCTTCTGCCACCGGCTGCGCGACGGGTTCCGTGGCTTCGGCAGGCGCGGGCGATTCCTCGGCCTGCGGCGGCTGCGGCGCGGCAACGCTCATCGACGGATCGCGCGGCATTGCTTCGGCTTGCGCGGGCACGGTCGGCTCTGGGGCGGGTTCGGCAACGACTTCAGCAACAGGCGATTCGGCTTCGGCAGGGGCAGCAGGCTGCTGCGCCGGCTCAGCCTTGGCCGCTGCCTGATCGGCAGCCGCGGGCTCGTCCAGCGGCAGTTGCGCCTGGGGCTCCGCCTCGACGGCTTCCACGGGCGCTTCGGCCACGGGTTCGGCCGGAGCTTGCGTTTCGGGCTCGGCCTCGGGTTCCGGCTCGGCCTCCACCACAGGCACTTCCACCGTGCGCAGATCCAGCAGCGCACGCGCGAACAGGTCCAGCTCGCCGCCGACCGGTAGGCCGACGGCACGCGCCGCATCGGCCACCGGCGCGATGGTCTCGGGCGACAGGCCCGGCGAGCGATACACGGCGCGGATCGGCGTGCCTTCGACCAGCGCGGCCGAGAACGGTCCACCTACGAAAGTCACGCCGGGCAGTTCCTCGCGCAGCTTGGAGAGCAATGCCGGCGCCTCGCGCGTGTCGGCCACCGTCACGACCGCGCCGTGCCGCGCGCACCAGCGCGCCATCGCCAGCCCGGACGCGCCGAGGCCGAGGATGAGGACGGGGAGGTCTTTCAGGTGCCGCATGCTTTTCTTCTTCTGTCGTTCACCGCAGCTTCAGCGTCGAAAGGCCCACGAGGCACAGCAGCATCGTGATGATCCAGAAGCGCACCACGACCTGCGTCTCGCGCCAGCCGCTCTTCTCGAAGTGATGGTGCAGCGGCGCCATCTTGAGCACGCGACGGCCCTCGCCGAAGCGCTTCTTCGTGTACTTGAAGTAGGTGACCTGCGCCATCACCGAGATCGCCTCGACCACGAAGATGCCGCCCATGATGAAGAACACGATCTCCTGGCGCACGATGACCGCGATGGTGCCCAACGCGCCGCCCAGCGCCAGCGCGCCCACGTCACCCATGAACACCTGCGCCGGATGCGTGTTGAACCACAGGAACGCGAGCCCCGCGCCGGCCATGGCCGAGCAGAAAACCAGCAGTTCGCCCGAGCCCGGGATGTTGGGAAACAGCAGGTACTTGGAATACACCGCGCTGCCCGTGACGTAGGCGAACACGCCCAGCGCCGATCCCACCATCACCACCGGCATGATCGCCAGCCCGTCGAGGCCGTCGGTCAGGTTCACGGCATTGCTCGCGCCCACGATCACGAGATACGTGAGGATCACGAAGCCGATGCCGCCCAGCGGATAGCTCACTTCCTTGAAGAAGGGCACCAGCAGGTTGATCTTGGGCGGGAAGTCGAGGTCGAAACCCGACTGCACCCACGCGAAGAACAGCTGCACCACGCGCCAGTTGGAGCTTTCCGAGATGCTGAAGAGCAGGTAGAAGGCCGCGATCAGGCCCACCACCGACTGCCAGAAATACTTCTCGCGCGAGCGCATGCCCTCCGGGTCCTTGCGCACCACCTTGCGCCAGTCGTCCACCCACCCGATGGCGCCGAAGCCCATGGTCACCCACAGCACGATCCACACGAACCTGTTGGAGATGTCGAACCACAGCAGCGTGGCGAAGGCGATGGCGAACAGCACCAGCACGCCGCCCATGGTGGGCGTGCCGCTCTTGGTGAGGTGCGTCTCCATGCCGTAGCCGCGCACCGGCTGGCCGATCTTGAGCGCCGTGAGGCGCCGGATCACGTAGGGGCCGGCCACCAGGCCGACCACGAGCGCCGTCAGCGCGGCCATCAACGCGCGGAAGGTGAGGTACTGGAAGATGCGCAGGAACCCGAACTCGGGCGACAGCGTTTGCAGCCATTGGGCCAGTGTCAGCAGCATGTGGTTTCGCGCGGCTCATGCGTCATGGCCGCCCTCCTCTTGTTGTTGTGGTTGTTGTGCCTGCTCGACGACCTGCACCACGCGCTCCATCTTCATGAAGCGCGATCCCTTCACGAGCACGCTGCCGACCTGCGGCAGGCGCGCGAGCACCGCCGCGCGCAGCGCGTCGAACTCTTCGAAATGGCGTCCGTCCGAACCGCCGAAGGCAGCGACGGTGTGCGCCATCGCTGCGCCCAGCGCGTAGACGGACTCGATGCCGCGCAGGCGGGCATGCTCGCCGACCTCGGCGTGGAACTCGGGCGAGCGGTCGCCCACCTCGCCCATGTCGCCCAGCACCAGCAGGCGCGGGCCCGGCAGGGCCGCGAGCACGTCGATGGCGGCGATCACGGAATCGGGGTTGGCGTTGTAGCTGTCGTCGACCAGCGTGAGCGCATGGCCGCCCGGCAGGGCGATCTCGCTGGCGCGCGAACGGCCCTTCACCGGTTCGAAGGCCGACAGGCCGGCCCCGATGGTCTCCAGCGACACGCCCGCCGCGAGCGCGCACGCCGTGGCGGCGAGCGCGTTGACGACGTTGTGCCGGCCCGCGATGCGCAGGCGTGCATCGAAATCGCCCACCGGCGTGCGGATGCCCACGGCCCAGGCGCCCTGCTTCCATTCGGCGCGCAGCAGCGAGACGTCGGCGTCCTCGTTCTCGCCGAAGGTCAGGCAGCGGCGCGAGCCGCCGTCGTGGGCCATGTCGGTCCACAGCGAGGTGAACTCGTCGCCGTGCGGGAAGACGGCCGTGCCGTCCTCGGGCAGCACCGCGAACACGGCGGCGTTCTCGACGGCCACCGCCTCGACGGTGGCCATGAACTCCTGGTGCTCGCGCTGCGCGTTGTTGACCAGCGCGATGGTTGGGCGCGAGATGGCCGCCAGCCGCGCGATCTCGCCCGGATGGTTCATGCCCAGCTCGAGCACCGCGCGCTGGTGCTGCACGCGCAGGCGCAGCAGCGTGAGCGGCACGCCGATCTCGTTGTTGAAGTTGCCGGCCGTGGCGAGCGCACGTTCGGCGCGGAAGGCGAACAGCACGGCCGCGATCATCTGCGTGACCGTGGTCTTGCCGTTGCTGCCGGTCACGGCGATCAGCGGCAGGTCGAACTGCGCGCGCCAGCCCGCGCCGAGCGCGCCGAGCGCGACCAGCGAGTCGGGCACCTCGAGGCCGGCGAGGCCCGCGGCCTCCAGGCCATGGTGCGCAATGGCGGCCACCGCGCCCTGCTTCTTCGCATCGGCCAGGAAATCGTTGGCGTCGAAGCGCTCGCCCTTGAGCGCGACGAACAGGTCGCCGGGCGCGAGCGTGCGCGTGTCGGTGTGCACGCGGGCGATGACGATCGAGCCGTCGCCCACCAGGCGGGAACCCGGAATCCATTGCTGGATCCGGGCCAGGGTGATGTCGAGGGGCGTGGTCGTGGCAACGCTCATGCCGCTGCTCCTCGTTTCGCCAGCGCCTGCAGCGCATGGGCCTTGTCAGAGAACTCGATGCGCTGGCCGGCGATTTCCTGCCAGGCCTCGTGACCCTTGCCGGCGATCAGAACGACGTCTTGCGGCGCGGCCTGCGCGATCGCGTCGGCGATGGCGGCCGCGCGGTCAGGCTGCACCTGCGCCGCGTCGGGGCGCGAGAAGCCGCGCAGCACCTGGCTGATGATCGCGTCGGGCTTTTCGCTGCGCGGGTTGTCGCTGGTGACGATCACGCGGTCGGCCTGGCGTTCGGCGACGGCGGCCATCATCGGACGCTTGATCGGGTCGCGATCGCCGCCGCAGCCGAACAGGCACCACAGCGCGCCGCCGCGCTGCTTGGCCAGCGGGCGCAGGCCGATCAGCGCCTTGTCGAGCGCGTCGGGCGTGTGGGCGTAGTCGACCACGGCCAGCGGCGCGCCTTCGCCGGTGCCCGCGCGGTCCATGCGGCCCGGCACGCTCGTGAGGTTGGCGCAGGCGGCCACGGCCTGCTGCAGCGTGAGGCCCAGTGCGCGCAGCGTGCCGAGCACGCCCAGCAGGTTCGACACGTTGTACTGGCCGATGAGCCCGGTCGACAGGCGCTCCATGGCAGCCGTGCCGTGCTCGGCCACCGAGAACTGCAGGCCCTGCGCGTCGTAGCCGATGTCGCGCGCCACGAGGCGGGCCGGCTTGCCGCCGGCCGAGACGGTCCAGACGTCGAGCGCGCCGATGCCGGCGTCGATCAGGTTCGCGCACAGGCTGGCGCCGTGCGTGTCGTCGATGTTGATCACCGCGGCGCGCAGCCCGGGCCAGCGGAACAGCTCGGCCTTGGCCTGCCAGTAGGCGTCCATGCTGCCGTGGTAGTCCAGGTGGTCCTGGGTGAAATTGGTGAACACGGCCACGGCGATCTGGGCGCCGTCGAGGCGGCGCTCGGCGATGCCGATGGACGAGGCCTCGATGGCGCAGGCGCCGAAGCCGCGCTCGACCAGCGAGCGCAGCTCGCGCTGCATCATCACCGGGTCGGGCGTGGTGAGGCCGGTGTAGGTCAGCTCGGGCGGCACGCCGATGCCCAGCGTGCCCATCACCGCGCAGGGCGACGGGGCGTCGCGCTGCATGGTGCCGTCGGGCTTCATCACGCGCACGCCGCCCGCCGCGCGCAGCGTGGAAAGCGACTCGGCCAGCCACCAGGCAGTGGAGGTCTTGCCGTTGGTGCCGGTCACGGCCAGCAGCTCGAGCAGGGCCGAGGGGTTGTCGTAGTAGGCCGAGGCGATAGGGCCGGTGGCAGCCTTCAGGCCGGGGTAGCTCACGATGCGCTCGTCACCATCGAAGCCGAAGGGCTCGACGCCCTCGTGCTCCACCAGGCAGACGGCGGCACCCTGCGCCAGCGCGGCGGCCACGTGCCTGCGGCCGTCGGTGGCGGCGCCCGGCCAGGCGATGAAGACGTCGCCCGCGCCCACGGCGCGGCTGTCGGCGTGCAGCGCGGCCTGCGGCGCGCGCTCCTTCAGCCAGGCGGCGACCAGTTGGGGGGAAGTGAAGGTCAGCATGTTCAGAAGCTCTCGTCGACGCCCTGCGTCATCACAAGCGGTTTGACCGCCAGATCGGGCGGTACGTTCATCATGCGCAGCGTCTGCTGCACGACCTCGCTGAACACGGGAGCGGCCGCCAGGCCGCCGAAATACTGGCCGTCGCTGGGCTCGTCGATCATCACGGCGACGATGATGCGCGGCTTCTCGATGGGCGCCATGCCGGTGAACCAGGCGCGGTACTTGTTGCTGGCGTAGCCCTTGCCGACCTGCTTGTGGGCCGTGCCCGACTTGCCGCCGACCGAGTAGCCGACCGTCTGCGCGCGCGTGCCGGTGCCGCCGGGGCCCGCGGCCATCTGCAGCATCTTGCGCACCGCCAGCGCGTTCGAGGGCGAGAACACGCGCACGCCCACCGGCGGCTCGGAGTTCTTCAGGATGGTCACCGGAATGAGCGAGCCGTCGTGCGCGAACGCGGTGTACGAGTGCGCCATCTGGAACAGCGACGCCGACAGGCCGTAGCCGTAGGCCATGGTGGCCTGCTCGACCGGCTTCCAGGTCTTCCAGGGGCGCAGCCGGCCCGTCACGGCGCCGGGGAACTGGATCTGCGGCTTCTGGCCGTAGCCGAGCGCGGTGTAGGTGTCCCACATCTCGTGCGGGGTCATCTTCTGGGCGATCTTGAGCGCGCCGACGTTGCTCGACTTCTGGATCACGCCTTCGACGGTCAGCGTGCCGTAGTTGTGCGTGTCGCTGATGGTGAAGCCGCCGATCTGGTAGCGGCCGGGGCCGGTCTCGATGAGCGTCGAGGGCTTCACGCGGCCGGCTTCCAGCGCCATGCCGACTGTGATGGGCTTCATGGTCGAGCCGGGCTCGAAGGTGTCGGTGATCGCGCGGTTGCGCAGCTGCTCGCCGGTCAGGTTCTGGCGCTTGTCGGGCACGTAGCTCGGGTAGTTGGCCAGCGCCAGAACCTCGCCGGTGACGGAATCGAGCACCACCACGCTGCCGGCCTTGGCCTTGCGCGCGGTCACGGCGTCGCGCAGCTTCTGGTAGGCGAAGAACTGCACCTTGCTGTCGACGCTGAGCTGGATGTCCTTGCCGTCCAGCGGCGGCACGGTCTCGCCCACGCCCTCGACCACGCGGCCCAGGCGGTCCTTGATGACGCGGCGCGAACCGGCCTTGCCGGCCAGGTCCTTGTTGAAGGCCAGCTCGATGCCTTCCTGGCCGTTGTCTTCCACGTTGGTGAAGCCCACCACGTGCGCGGCAGCCTCGCCCTCGGGGTACTGGCGCTTGTATTCCTTGCGCTGGTAGATGCCCTTGAGGTTCATCGCCGCGATCTGCTTGGCAATGGGCTCGTCGACCTGGCGCTTGATCCAGACGAAGGTCTTGTCCTCGTCCTCCAGCTTCTTGTCGAAGTCCTTCTGCGACATCTCCAGCAGCTTGGCCACCTGCTTGAGCTTGGCGCGCACCTCGGGGTCGTCGCGCTCGATGTCCTCCGGAATGGCCCAGATGCTGGGCGCGACCACGCTGGAAGCGAGGATGAGCCCGTTGCGGTCGAGGATGCGGCCGCGGTTGGCCGGCAGCTCGAGCGTGCGCGCGAAACGCACCTCGCCCTGCCGCTGGAAGAAGCTGTTGCCGATGACCTGCACGTAAGCAGCCCGGCCGGCCAGCACCAGGAAGCCGAAGGCGATGCCGGCCACGATGAGCTTGCTGCGCCAAACCGGCGTCTTGCTCGCGAGCAAGGGGCTGGTGGTGTAGCGCACGCTGCGGTTGCCCCGGTTCATCGCGTGGCCCTCGCTGCGGTGGCCGGCTTCGCCGCCGGTTTGGCTGCCGGCTTGGCGGTCGTGGCGGCCGGCATCGGCGCAACCGGCGCGACGGCCGGGATCACCGAGCCGTCAGGCCGTACGTACTGCGTGATCGCCGGGGAAGTGGTGCGCATCTGCAGCTGCTCCTTGGCGAGCCGCTCGACGCGCAGCGGCGTGGCCTGCGCGCGCTTCTCGACCTGCAGGCGGTCGCGTTCGGTTTCCAGGCGGCGGGCGTCCTGCTGCACGCGGTCGAGCTCGGTATAGAGCTGGCGCGACAGGTACTGGGTGTGCACAAGGTACAAAGCCGTCGCAATGACGGCCATCAGCAGGAGCAGGTTCACACGGGCCATGTCAGTCGGCCTCCGTGCGTTCCGCCACTCGAAGAATGGCGCTGCGGGCTCGCGGATTGCCGCTCACCTCGGCCTGCGAGGGCTTGATGCGCTCCAGGGCGCGCAGCTTCATGGCCTTGGGCGCGGCGAACGGCGCGCGGCGGTCGTAGACCTCCTTCGAGTGCTTGGCGATGAACTGCTTGACGATGCGGTCTTCGAGCGAGTGGAAGCTGATCACCGCGAGCCGCCCGCCGGGCTTCAGCACCGAGAGGCTGGCTTCTAGCGCCTGTTGCAGCTCTTCAAGCTCGGCGTTGATGAAAATCCGAAAAGCCTGAAATGTGCGCGTTGCAGGGTTCTGGCCCGGCTCGCGGGTTTTGACCGTGCCAGCCACGAGCTCGGCCAGTTCGGCGGTGGTTGAAACTGGGCCCCGTTCTTGTCGGCGAGCAACAATCGCCTTTGCAATCTGAACAGCAAACCGTTCTTCGCCATAGTCACGGATCACCTCTGCAATCTGCTGTAGTTCGGCCGTTGCCAGCCACTCGGCCACGCTCTCGCCGCGCGTGGTGTCCATGCGCATGTCGAGCGGGCCATCGAAACGAAAACTGAAACCGCGCACCGGGTTGTCGATCTGCGGCGAGCTCACGCCCAGGTCCATCAGCAGGCCGGCCACGCTCGCGTCGGGCAGTTCGCCCAGCGAGCGGAATCCCTGGTGGCGGATGGAAAAACGCGCATCCGAGATGCGCGCTGCTTCGGCCACTGCTTCCGCATCCTTGTCGAATGCGATGAGCCTGCCTTCCGGCGCCAGCCGCGCGAGGATCGCGCGCGCGTGCCCTCCCCGTCCGAAGGTGGCGTCCACGTAGGTGCCGGTGGCTGCGGTGCTGCCGGATAGAAGAGCTTCCACCGCCTCGCCGAGCAAGACGGTCGTGTGGGTCCAGGGCGTGTTCACGGTGCCCCTCAGAACGCGAAGTCCTGGAATACGTCCGGCATCTCGCCCTGGGTGGCCTCGGCCTCCTTGGCCTCGTAGGTGGCCTTGTCCCAGAGTTCGAAGTGGTTGCCCATGCCCAGCAGCAGCGTCTCTCGCGTGATGCCGGTGGCCGCGCGCAGTTCGGGCGACACCAGGATGCGGCCGGTGCCGTCCATCTCGACGTCCATGGCGTTGCCCAGGAAGACACGCTTCCACCACTGCGCCGACATCGGCAGCGCGGCGATGCGCTCGCGGAATTTCTCCCATTCGGGACGGGGGAACACCATCAGGCATCCGTGCGGATGCTTGGTGATCGTGAGCTGGCCGCCTGCCGTCGCGCTCAGGACGTCACGATGCCGGGTCGGCACGGAGAGCCGCCCCTTGGCATCCAGACTGAGCGATGAAGCGCCTTGAAACACGACCACGAAACCCCTGTGTTGGGAGTGCTGCAGCACCCGAAAGAGGCACTACTCGCACTTTTTCCCACTTAACTGCACTTTTTTGCACTGTAGCAGGAAACACTTCGGAAGCAACTGGCCGTTTGGGCTATTTTTTGTAATGGAATCAACGACTTAGCGCCGATTCCAAATCCTTGGAATCGGCGAATTTCGTTGAAAATGAAGTACTTAGCTCACGCAGTGAAAGTGATGCGTGAAGGATTCCCCCGTTACAGGGGGAAGGAGAAGCGGCTTCAGAGGATGAAGCGCGAAAGGTCTTCGTCGTGACTTAGTGCCGCAAGGCGCTGGTCGACATAGGCGGCATCGATGCGGATCGATTGCCCTTCGAGGCGGGTCGCGTCGAAGCTTACCTCATCCAGCAGGCGCTCCATCACGGTCGACAGGCGGCGCGCGCCGATGTTCTCTGTGCGCTCGTTCACCTCGAAGGCGATGGTGGCCAGCCGGTTCACGCCTTCGGGCGTGAATTCGAGCGTCACGCCCTCGGTGGCGAGCAACGCCTGGTACTGCTTCACGAGCGAAGCACGGGTCTGCGTGAGGATGCTCTCGAAGTCCGCCACCGAAAGCGACTGCAGTTCCACGCGGATCGGAAAGCGCCCCTGCAGCTCGGGAATCAGGTCGCTCGGCTTGCTCAGGTGGAAGGCGCCGCTCGCGATGAACAGCATGTGGTCGGTGCGCACCACGCCGTACTTGGTGCTGACGGCCGTGCCCTCCACCAGCGGCAGCAGGTCGCGCTGCACGCCCTGGCGCGACACGTCGGAGCCCTGGGCCTCGCTGCGGGTGGCGACCTTGTCGATCTCGTCGATGAAGACGATGCCGTTCTGCTCGGCATTGGCGATCGCCTGCGTACGGATCTCGTCCTCGTTGACCAGCTTGGCGGCTTCCTCGTCTGTCAGAAGGCGCAGCGCCTCGGCGATCTTGAGCTTGCGCGTCTTGCGCTTGCCGCCGCCGAGCTGGCCGAACATGCCGCGCAGCTGTTCGGTCATTTCCTCCATGCCGGCGGGGCCCATGATCTCGAGCGGAGCACGGGCCTCGGCGAGGTCGAGCTCGATCTCCTTGTCGTCGAGCTGGTGCTCGCGCAGCTTCTTGCGGAAGGCCTGGCGGGTGGCGTTGCTGGAGTCGGTCGCGGCAGCGGTGCCGTCGGCGCCGCGCGCTGCCGGCAGCAGCACGTCGAGGATGCGCTCCTCGGCAGCATCTTCGGCACGCGCGCGCACCTTCACGCTCTCGGCCTCGCGGGTCTGCTTGACGGCGATCTCGGCCAGGTCGCGGATGATCGAATCGACGTCCTTGCCCACATAGCCCACCTCGGTGAACTTGGTGGCCTCGACCTTGATGAAGGGCGCGTCGGCCAGGCGCGCGAGGCGGCGGGCGATCTCGGTCTTGCCCACGCCCGTGGGGCCGATCATGAGGATGTTCTTCGGCGTGATCTCGTGGCGCAGCTTGTCGTCGACCTGCTGGCGGCGCCAGCGGTTGCGCAGGGCGATGGCCACGGCGCGCTTGGCGGCCGGCTGGCCGACGATGTGGTTGTCGAGCTCGGAGACGATCTCCTGGGGGGTCATGGACATGGTCAGAGCGCTTCCACCGTGTGGTTCATGTTCGTGTAAATGCAGATTTCTCCGGCGATCGCCAGCGATTTGCGCACGATCTGCTCGGCCGAGAGCTCGGTGTTCTCGATCAGCGCCTTGGCCGCCGACTGGGCATAGGCGCCGCCCGATCCGATGGCGATCACGCCGTCCTCGGGCTCCAGAACGTCGCCGTTGCCGGTGATGATGAGGGAGGTGGTGGCGTCGGCCACGGCGAGCATGGCCTCGAGCTTGCGCAGCACGCGGTCGGTGCGCCAGTCCTTGGTGAGCTCGACCGCGGCGCGGGTCAGGTGCCCCTGGTGCTTCTCGAGCTTGGCCTCGAAGCGCTCGAAGAGCGTGAAGGCGTCCGCCGTGGCGCCCGCGAAGCCGGCAAGCACCTTGCCGTGATAGAGGCGGCGCACCTTGCGCGCCGTGCCTTTGATGACGATGTTGCCGAGAGTGACCTGCCCGTCCCCGCCGATGGCGACCTGGTCGCCTTGGGGGGTCTTGCGGCGCACGCTCACGATGGTGGTGCCGTGAAACTGTTCCATCGCAGCCATCTGGGGGTGGCCAAAAGCAATGCAACCCGCGCAAGGGCCGGCCGGGCCCTTAGTTTTTTCTAACTGCCACGGTCGCGTGATCGGCAATGCCTACCAGGTTGAACAGCGCCGCGATGAGCCGGTGCGCATCGACGAACTGCACGCGCTCGCCGTTGGCATCGCGCGTGCGCACCCAGCTCAGCAGCGTGCCCGCCGCCGCGAGGTCCATGCGCAGCAGCGCGGCGCACGAGATGACGGGCGCCGTGGTGTGGCGCAGATCGTGGTCCAGCCGCTGCCAGTTCGAAAGCGACTCGCCCCGCAGGTCGCCCGCCAGCGCGGCAAAGCCGCTGTCGGTGGAGGGGAAGCTCTCCGAGTCGCCGCCGACCGACAGCAGCGACCACACCGAGCTGGGCCGGCTCGCGGGCGGCGCAGCCAGCGAGGTGCATTCGCCCTTCGGGTCCTGCCAGGCGGGCGGCGACACCTCGTAGGTGATGCAGTAGTTGAGCGCCACCAGCTCGAAGTCGTCCGGCAGGTGCATCATGCGCAGCGCAGCCAGGTGCAGCTGCCACCAGACCTCGTCGGTGCCGCGCTCGTTGTTGGGCGCGGCCTCGGACAGCACGGCCAGCAGTTGCGCCGAGCCCATGAAGCGAAGCTGCACCGGCGAATCGGCCCAGTGGGTGAACAGCACGCGCAGCGGCGCGGCGGCCTCGGGCTCGACGGCATGCAGGCCGCGCCAGTCGAGCGTCCAGACCGAGCCGGCCTTCGACAGCGCACGCGTCAGGTCCATCAGGCCATCGCGCCCCAGGCGCGTGGGGCAGGTCCAGTCTGCATGGGCGCTGGCGCCATCGGCGGCGGCTCCGGCAGCCTCCTCGCTGGCGGTGACGGCCTTGACGCTGCGGGCCAGTTCTTCGAGCGAGACCCAGTCGGGCCCCATGCGCCGCATGCGCTGCGCATAGCGCATGCGCGCGGCGGCGAACTTGGCGGCATCGCCGGTCGCACGGTACAGGTCGAACAGGGCTCGCCAGCGGCTGTCGTCGCGCTCGGCGGCTGCATCGTGCCCGCCGTCGGGAATCGACGCGCCTTCGGAGGAAGCCAGGGCCTGCAGCAGGATCGCCTCGGCACCCGTGTCGTCGCCGTGCGCGAAGCGGATCACCGCCTCCTCGAGCGCGCCGTCGTGCGCAAGGCGCGACGACAGCAGCGGCACGCCTTCGGCCACGGCCGGAGCGGCGGCGCCGCTCGGGGTCACCGCCGCGGCGGGCAGGGCCTCCGCGGGCTCGGAGAGCAATTCGTCGGTGTGCACCGGCGGCAGGGTTTCCGCGCCGGCGTCGGGCGGCGGATTGACGAGCGTTTCGCCATTCGGCCCCCGCCCCTTCCACCACTGCTGCGACATCTGCTGCTCGATCTCGTCGATCTTCTTGAGCGTGAGCGCGCGGCCCTCCGACCTTTCGGAGGAGCTGTTGATGTTGAACGAGGACGGCGTGACCGTCGCCTCGAAGGCATGCGCCGCGGCTTCGCGCTGGCGCAGCTTGCGCAGCATGTCGAACTCGCGCCGGCGCACGAAATCGTTGCGCTGGCGCCGCTCGATCATCTCCTTGAGCATCTCCCGGCTGTAGGTCTGCGCCGGCAGCGACGAATCCGAGGGCGAAGCGGACGCAGGGGCATCCAGCTCCGACCAATCCTTCAGGGGATTGCGGACAAACTTGGCCACCTTGGACAGAAGGCGGCCCGATTCTTCCTTTGGCATTCGGCGAAGGCTATCGAAGAGGCTGGCTTTTATCTACCTTGCTTTGTTTCAATCCCCGAACATCTTCTGCTTGAGCTCGCGGCGCTGCTGCGCCTCGAGCGACAGCGTCGCGGTCGGGCGGGCCAGCAGGCGGCCGACGCCGATGGGTTCGCCGGTTTCGTCGCAGTAGCCGTAGTCGCCGGCGTCGATGCGCTGGATCGACTGCTCGATCTTCTTGAGCAGCTTGCGCTCGCGGTCGCGGGTACGCAGCTCGAGGGCGTGCTCTTCCTCGATGGTGGCGCGGTCGGCCGGATCGGGCACGACCACCGTGTCTTCACGCAGGTGCTCGGTGGTCTCGCCGGCGTTCTCCAGGATGCCGCGCTTGAGCTCCTCGAGCTTCAGGCGGAAGAACGCCATCTGCTTTTCGTTCATGTACTCGTCGTCCGGCATGGCGATGACTTCGGCATCGCTCAGTTCTGCGGGCGACTTGGTTTTCCAGTTGTTGGCCAGTTTCGGATCTTTCTTGATGGCGAGGGGCGGCGGAGGCACCAGCGCGTTGGAGTGGCTTTGCGAGAAAGTGGACTTGGCGGCCGTCGATGCCACCGACTGCGGCATCGAGGGGACGGTCAGTTGCGACAGCCGGGACACGCGGCCACCACGCGCGGCGGGTGCGGGCGTGGCGGTTTGAGCGGGCATCGAGGGTGTCGCCGGGGCGGAAGTGGAGGCGGCAGCCGTTTTTTTCATGGGGATCGGGGGGACAGAAGGAACGGCAGCAGGGCGGCCGACGGGTTTGGATGACGATGAGCCCGCGCCCGCGGTCTTGGTGGCGGCAGTTGCAGGCTTGGCGGACTTCTTTGTCGCAGCGGTCGCGGCTTTGGCCGGTGGTGCTGCGGGCTTTTTGGATGGCGCGCTTTTCTCCTTGGTCGCGGAACCGGAAACCTTCCTGGCCGCAGGTACAGCCTGCTTCGCAGCCGTCGCCTTCTTGACGGCGGGCTTGGTTGCTGGCGTAGCCTTGGCGGCGGGTTTCTTCACGGTGACTGGCTCCTTGGACGAACTGGAACGCGCTTTCACTGGGTGTCTCCTCCCATGAGGCCCCTTGCGGCTTTCAGACCGCACAGGCCCCGTTGTCGGGGTGCCCGCCAAGTGGCGAACCCCGGGGTTATACCCCCGAAAGCCCGCCAGAAACGTATGGCGCCCCGTGCCGGAAGTCACATCTTGTCCTTGGGAGCAGGACGTGGCTTGCGAAACAGGCGCGCGATTGTATAGAGAACTCGACGGCGCGGGACATGTTCCGGCGTGCCGTCCGACTCCGTTAGCATCGCCCGGCGCCGCCGGAGGGGGCGACGCGCGGGCCCCGGCCCTTGTCCATATGGCGCAGGGGGCCTATCCGATCATTCCGATCAATCGCAAGACAGACAGAAGAAAGCACAAGCCTTGAACAAGAAAGCAGTTTTGGGAGTCCTGGCCGCGGCCATCGCGGTCGCCTACGGCGGCAGCACCTGGTGGGCCGGTTCGCAGATCAAGTCCCGCTACGACACCGCGCTTGACGAGCTGCCGAAGCAGACCGCGCTGGTGCGCGTGACCGAGCGCAAGTACGAACGCGGCTTCCTGGGCGCCGTCAGCACCGTCACGCTGGAAATCGGCTGCGCGGCCGATGCCGCCGCCAGCCCGGCTGCCAGCCAGCCCACCGCCGGCCAGGACGAAGAGGAAAAGGAAGACGGCGAGGAAGACGACACCCCCGCCATCAAGCCGCCGAAGCAGCTGCGCCTGACCATCCGCGACACCATCCACCACGGCCCGCTGGCCGGCGGCACGCTGGCGGCCGCCACCATCGACAGCGAACTGGTGCTCGACGCCAAGGCGCAGGCCGAGGTCAAGAAGCTCTTCGGCGAGGCCAAGCCCCTGTCGGCCCGCACCAAGGTCGGCTTCGATGGCGCCTTCACGACCGACTTCACGGTCGCTCCCGCCAAGCTGGCCGAGGACGGCAAGGGCCGCCTCGACTGGCAGGGCCTGCAGGCCCGCGTGAACGTGAACGCCGCGCGCACCCAGGCCCGCTACGACCTGAGCATGCCCGGCCTCGACTTCAACGACGTGAAGAGCGGCGTGACCATGAAGATGGGCAAGCTCGTCGCCAAGGCCGACATGGACAGCAGCTCCGGCTGGTTCCTGGCCACCGGCAAGAGCGAGGGCCGGCTCGATTCCCTGGAGTTCACGGTCAAGAAGAAGGCGGCCGAGGACGGCTCGGAACCGCCGAAGGCGCTGCCGGCCGTCGTGCTGCAGAACATCGACCTGGTGGGCGACGCGAGCATCAAGGACGGCCTCTACGCCTCCACCGGCACGCTCAAGGGCACCGGCAAGATCGGCGAGACGAAGATCGACAAGTTCGAGCTGACCAGCGGCGCGCGCCGCATCCACGGCGCCGGCTACAAGAAACTGGCCGACGCCTGGATGCAGTCCAGCGCCGCCAACAGCTGCGGCAAGGGCGGCAGCAAGGCCTCCCAGGCGGCCATGCAGGCACTGGTCGAGCAGCTCACGCCCGACCTGAAGGCCATGGCCAAGTACTCCCCCGAAGCCGGCATCGACAAGCTGCTGGTCGAGATCGACGGTAAGCGCGCCGAACTCGGCTACTCGGCCGGCATGGCCGGCGTGACCGACGAAGACCTGCAGCTGCCGGGCACGGCGCTCATGATGAAGCGCGGTGTGCTCAAGGCCCACGCGCGGCTGCCCATGAAGTGGCTCGAGAAACTGGCCGAGACCGGCGCCGAGAGCGGCCAGACGCCTCCGCCCGAAATGGTGGCCGGCCTGGTCGAACAGGGCGAGGAAAGCGGCTTCGTGAAGCGCGACGGCGACGACGTCACCGCCCAGGTCGAGTTCAGCGACGGCGCCCTGAAGGTCAACGGCAAGCCTCTGGGCGGGATGGGTGGCGCGGGCAAGTAAAACCGCCCTGCCCCAATGAAAAACGGCGCTGGCCTCCTGGGGCCCGCGCCGTTTTTTTCAGGGAGCCTTCAGTTCAGGCTCAGACCAGGCACTGCTCCAGCCCCTGCTCCAGGATCTCGCGCGGCAGCTCGATGCCGATGAACACCATGCGGCTCTGGCGCGCCTCGTCCTTGCCCCATTCCGGGCCCAGGTCGCTGCCCATGAGCTGGTGCACGCCCTGGAAGATCACCTTGCGCTCGGTGCCCTTCATGTTCAGCACGCCCTTGTAGCGCAGCATGCGCGGGCCGTAGATGTTGACGATCGCGCCCAGGAAGTCTTCCAGCTTCGCCGGATCGAAGGCGCGGTCGGCCTTGTAGACGAAGCTCTTGACGTCGTCGTCCACGTGGTGATGGTGGCCATGGCCCTCGTGCTTGTGCGATGGATGGTCGCAGTGCTCGCCATGCGCGTGGTCATGGTCGTGATGATCGTGGTCGTCTTCCGTCAGGAAGTCGGGGTCGATGTCGAGCTTGGCGTTCAGGTTGAAGCCGCGCAGGTCGAACACGTCCTTCAGCGGCACCTCGCCGAAATGCACCTTCTGCTGCGGCGCGCGCGGGTTCATGTGCTTCAGGCGGTGGATCAGCGCGTCGGTCTCGTCGGCCGACACCAGGTCGCTCTTGCTGATGAAGATCTGGTCGGCAAAGCCCACCTGGCGGCGCGCTTCCTGGCGGTCGTTGAGCTGCTGCGGCGCATGCTTGGCGTCGACCAGCGTGAGGATCGAGTCGAGCAGGTAGCTCTCGGCGATCTCGTCGTCCATGAAGAAAGTCTGGGCCACGGGGCCGGGGTCGGCCAGGCCGGTGGTCTCGATCACCACGCGGTCGAAGTCGAGCAGGCCCTGGCGCTTCTTGGCGGCCAGCACTTGCAGCGCCTCGCGCAGGTCTTCGCGGATGGTGCAGCAGACGCAGCCGTTGCTCATCTGCACGATCTGCTCCTTCGATTCGGTCACGAGGATGTCGCTGTCGATGTTCTCCTCGCCGAACTCGTTCTCGATGACCGCGATCTTCTGGCCGTGGGCCTCGGTCAGGATGCGTTTGAGCAGCGTGGTCTTGCCCGAGCCGAGAAAGCCGGTGAGGATGGTCGCGGGAATGAGGGCCATGAGGAAAGTGCTCCGGAAGCGGAAAACAGGAAATGGGGGCCGTGGAAGGCGCGGCCCGGCAGTTTAGCCAATGCCACTGAGTTGCGTTGGCGGCAGGGTCAAGCCCCGCTTCAGGCGGGCTTCCTGACCACCACCAGGCCCTTCAGGTACTCGCCTTCCGGGAATTCGATGGTCATCGGATGGTCGGGCGCGGCGCCCAGCCGCTCGGCGATGTAGCCGTCCACGCCCGCGTCGAGCCCCGCCGAGGCCACGATCTTGTGGAACAGGTCGGCGCTGATGCCGCCCGAGCACGAGAAGGTCAGCAGCACGCCGCCCGGCTCCAGGATCTTCAGGGCCAGCCGGTTGATGTCCTTGTAGGCCCGCGATGCGCGCTCGGCATGCGCCACCGTGGGCGCGAACTTGGGCGGATCGAGCACGATGGCGTCGAAGGTGCGCCCCTGGTCTATGAACTCGCGCAGCACGGTGTTGACATTGGCGTCGAGGAACTCGGTCTCGATGCCCTGCCCCTCGAAGCCGTTGAGCGCCAGATGCCCCCGCGCCCGCTCCAGCGCCGGCAGCGAGGAATCGACCGACACCAGCTGCGCGCCCTGCAGCGCATCCGCCGCCTTCAGCCCCGCCAGCGCCGCGACGGTGAACCCGCCCGTGTAGCAGAAGCAGTTCAGCACGCGCCTGAAGCGCCGGTGCTGCGCCAGCTCGGCGAAGCGCTGGCGGCTGTCGCGCTGGTCGAGGTAGAAGCCGGTCTTGTGGCCGGTGGCGATGTCGAGCGAGAGCTTCCAACCGTGCTCGCGGATGACGATCTCGGTCGGCCCTTCCCCGCGCAGCCAGCCCGTGACAGGCTTCAGCCCCTCGCGCTCGCGGCCGCTGGCGTCGGAGCGCTCGTAGAGCTTCGAAAGGCCCGTGGCCTTGAGCAGCGCATCGGCCAGCACGCCCTTCCAGCGCTCCACGCCGGCCGAGAGGAACTGCGCGACCAGCGTGTCGCCGTAGCGGTCGACGATCAGTCCCGGCAGCCCGTCGGCCTCGCCATGCACCAGCCGCACCCCGTCGCTCTGCAGGTCGAACAGGCCGCGCGCAGCCACGGCACGAGCGCACAGCGATGCAAGGAAGGCCGCGTCGATACGCTGCGTCTCGACGAAGCTCCAGGCCCGCGCGCGGATCTTGGAAAGAGGACTGAAGGCGGCCCATGCGAGAAAAGTGCCGTCGTGCGACTCGACGCGCACCGTCTCGCCGGCATCGGCGCCGCCGCGCGCGATGGCGGATTCGAACACCCAGGGATGGCGGCGCTGCAGCGAGCGCTCCTTGCCGGGTTTGAGGCGAAGGGTTTTCATTTTTTGTGTTTGCTTACTTGTCTTTGTCTTCCCGGGCCTTGGCGCGCGGATGCGCCGCGTCGTAAACCTTGGCCAGGTGCTGGAAATCCAGCCGCGTATAGACCTGAGTGGTCGCGATGTTGGCGTGGCCCAGTAGCTCCTGTACCGCGCGCAGGTCGCTGCTCGACTGCAGCACGTGGCTCGCGAACGAATGGCGCAGCATGTGCGGATGCACCGGTGCCGCAAGGCCGGCCTTGAGGCTGCGCTCGCGCAGCAGCTTCCACACCGCCTGCGACGACATCCGCATGCCCTTGGCGCTGATGAAGAGCGCGCCGGCGGCCTGCGGGTCGCGCAGCCGGGCCGTGGCCAGCCCCGGGCAGTCGTCGCGCACCGCGAGCCAGTCGCGCAGCGCCTCGGCCGCCTTGCCACCCATCGGCACGATGCGGCGCTTGCTGCCCTTGCCGAGCACGCTGGCCTCCATCGCATCGAGATCGACCCAGCCGCGCGCCGTGTTGCTCGCCCGCACGTCGAGCCCCGTGAGCTCGCTCACGCGCAGGCCGCAGCCGTAGAGCACCTCGACGATCGCGCCGTCGCGCGCCTCGGTCCACGGGTCGGCCTCGGGGTCGTAGAGCTCGGCAAGCCGCACAGCGTCGTCCACGCCCAGCGCCTTGGGCAGCGGCCGGCCGGCCTTGGGTGCGTGCACGTCCTGCACCGGGTTGAAGCCGACCAGCCCTTCGTGCCCCAGCCAGCGGTAGAAGCTGCGCCAGCACGACAGCACCAGCGCGATGCCGCGCGGCTCGCGCCCGGCGCTGTGCAGTTGCGCCATCCAGCGGCGGACGTGGGCGGTCTGCACACGGTCCAGCGGCAGCTTCGCCTCGTCGGCATGCTCGCGCAGGGATTGCAGGTGGAAGGCGTAGAGCTCGACCGTGCGCGCCGCGAGCCGGCGCTCGACGCGCACGTACTCCAGGTATTTTTCGATCCAGTCCGGGGAAGTCGACGGAGCGGATGCAGCCGGGTCAGAAGAGATACCCATGCCCGGCATTGTTGATGATGGCCGCCGGCTCGCGCAATGCGCCCTTCGAGAACGGCCCGAGCGCCTGCCAGCAGGAGGTGGGCGCCGCCGCGTACTGCACGTCGAAGCTCTTGTCGAAGCCGCTCATCTTCACCAGCCGCTCGACGCGCCACAGGTGGAACGGCTCCGACACGATGACCACGCTGCGCACGCCGGCCGCCAGCAGCAGCGGACGCGACAACGACAGGTTCAGCCGGGTAGAGGTCGACGCAGGCTCCAGCACCATCGGCCCGGTGAATCCCGAGGCGATGGCGTGCTCCTGCATCGTGATGGCCTCGATGCGGCTGTCCTCCAGATCCACGCCACCCGAGAAAGCCAGCTGCCTGACCAGCCCGGCGCGTGCCAGCGCCAGGGCGGTATCGACCCGCCCTGTGAGGCACGGATGGGGCTTGCCGTCGAGGTAGGCACGGCTGCCGAGCACCAGCGCGGCGTCGGCCTGCCGTTGCGGCGGGTGCGCCAGCAGTTCTTCGGAATGACGCCAGATGAAGGCGCCGACGGCCGCGTACACCAGCGCCACGACCGCCAACCCACAGGCCAACGCGACCTGCCAGGGCCGCCGCAACCAGTGCGGACGTTTCAAGGACGCAGCCGCGAAAGCGCGCCCGAGGCCAGCTCGGCGATGCGCTCGAGAAAATCGGTGCCCATCTCGGCGTTGAAGCGCTGCGCGTCGGGCGAGGCCAGCACCAGCAGGCCGAAGGCCGGCGACTCGGCGTCGGGGCGCAGCGGAATCAGCGCGATCGACATCGCGGCCTGCGGCTCGGGCAGCCAGTTGGCGGCCTCGAAGCCCGAATTGAGCCCGCAGTAGGGCGAGGTCAGCGAGGTGGCCAGCGCCTTCACGTCGTCGCTCACCCACTGGGCGTAGGCCTCGTTGAGGTATTCGCTGCCGCAGTCCCACACCTTGATGGCCGTCTGCGGCACCAGGAAGAGCGACTGCAGGTCGACCGCGATGCGGTACGGCAGGCTGCGCGGCTCGCGGGTGGTGAGAAGGCCGCTGGTCCAGCGCTGCAGGCGGTCGGCGATCACGACGTTTTCGGTGCCGTGGCGCATCATGTCCATCAGGCGATGCTCCAGCGCCTTGATCTTCTCGCGCAGCATCTCGGCCTGGCGCTCCTGCAGGCTCACGGCACGGTTGCCGTGCGGGCTGGTGAGCTGCACCTGCGCCAGCAACTGGGCATGGCGCTCGAAGAAGTCGGGCGTGTTCGCCAGGTAGTTGGCGATGTCGTCTTCGGTGATCGGGTTCATGGCGTTGGCGTCGTTGTTGTTGCTCGTGAAGTTGGTCATGGCAGCTCCGGCACCTCGATGTCTCCCTCGAAGACCGTGACGGCCGGCCCGGTCATCAGCACCGGCTGGCCCTCCCCCTGCCACTCGATCGTCAGCACGCCGCCGTGCGTCTGCACGTCCACGCGGCGCTCCAGCAGCCCGAGGCGGATGCCCGCCACCACCGCCGCACAGGCGCCGGTGCCGCAGGCCAGCGTTTCGCCGGCGCCGCGCTCGAACACCCGCAGCCTGATGTTGGAACGGTCGACCACCTGCATGAATCCGGCATTCACCCGCTGCGGAAAGCGCGGGTGGTGCTCGATCTGCGGACCCTGCTCGGCCACCGGGGCGGTGTCGACGTTGTCGACCACCTGCACGGCGTGCGGGTTGCCCATCGAGAGCACAGCTACTGAAACGATAGCGCTGCCGGCGCGGGTGCCCAGGGCCAGGTGCCACTTGTGCCAGGCGCCTTCGGGCTGCGGGTCGAGCCCGGCGGGGTCGAAGGGCACGCGCGCGGGTTCGAAGACGGGGGCGCCCATATCGACCGTCACGCGGCCGTCGCCGCCCATGCGGGGTTCGATCACGCCGGAGAGCGTCTGCACGCGCACCTGCTTCTTCTCGGTCAGGTGGTGTTCGCTGACGAAGCGCATGAAGCAGCGCGCGCCGTTGCCGCACTGCTCCACCTCGCCGCCGTCGGAGTTGTGGATCACGTACTGGAAGTCGATGCCTTCGGCAGGCGAAGGGCGCACCGTGAGGATCTGGTCTGCGCCGACGCCGAAGTGGCGGTCGGCCAGAAAGCGGTATTGCGCGGCGCTGAGGCCCAGCGTGCCGCGCGTTTCGTCCAGCACGACGAAATCGTTGCCGGCTCCCTGCATCTTGGTAAAGCGGATTCGCATCCCGGGATTATCGCCACGGGCATCGCCCCTGGCGACCATGGGCCCAAGCCCTCCCCTGCGGCGCCGGGAAGCAGGCGGCCTCAGAGACCGAGCAGCGCGCGGCCTTCGTCGGACAGCAGGTCGTGCGTTTCGGGGTGCGCGCGCATGTAGGCGGCGAACACGGGGCACTGCGGAACGACGCGCAGGCCGCGCTCGCGAGCGGAGGCCAGGCCCGCGAGCACCAGTTGCCTGGCGACGCCCTGCCCTTGCAGCGCCTCGGGCACCAGGGTGTGGACGAAGGTGATGACGTCGCCCTCAAGGGTGTAGATCGCGACCGCGCGTTCGCCTTGCGATGCGAACTCGAAACGGTGCTTCGACGGATTGTCCTGAACGACGGGGGAAGGAGGCGTGGTCATGAAGATGGTCTCGAGTGGGGAAGGAGGCGTCCGCGCATGCGGCGCGGACGCCACGGACGATCAGCCCTGGATGAACGCCAGCAGGTCGGCGTTCACCTGGTCCTTGTGGGTGGTGCAGGTGGCGTGCGGCGCGCCTGCGTAGACCTTGAGCTGGCTGCCCTTGATCATCTCGGCCGCGAGCTTGCCGGTGGCCTCGAAGGGCACGACCTGGTCGTCGTCACCGTGGATCACGAGCGTGGGCACGTCGATCCTGGCCATGTCGGGGCGGAAGTCGGTTTCCGAGAACGCGGTCACGCAGTCGATGGTGGCCTTGATCGAGGCCTGCAGCGCAATCTGCAGGGTCTGCTTGAAGACACCCTGCGACACCTTGGCGCCGGGGCGGTTGGTGCCGTAGAAGAGCGTGCTGAAGTCGTCGAGGAACTGCGGACGATCGGCGGCCAGGCCGGCGCGGATGCTCGCGAACAGCGAGGCGTCGGGGCCCACCGGGTGGTCGGCCGTCTTCATGAACAGCGGCGTCACGGCGCTGATGAGCGCGAGCCTGGCCACGCGAGCGCTGCCCTTGCGCGCGATGTAGCGCGTCACGTCGCCGCCGCCCATCGAGAAGCCCGCGAGGATCACGTCCTTCAGGTCGAGCTTCTCGATCAGCTCGGCGATGTCGTCGGCGAAGGTGTCGTAGTCATAGCCCGTCCACGGCTGGCTCGAGCGGCCGAAGCCGCGCCGGTCGAATGCGATCACGCGGTAGCCGCGTTCCGCGAAGAACAGCATCTGGGCATCCCACATGTCGGCGCTGAGCGGCCAACCGTGGCTGAAGAGAATGGGCTGGCCCGAGCCCCAGTCCTTGTAGTAGAGCTCGGTGCCGTCGCGCAGTGTGAGAGTTGTCATGGTTTTCAGTGAAGTGAAGTGAAGGGGAAGAAGGGAGGAAAGAAAGCTTTTCCTTGAGGTCCGGCGGCACCCGCCGGAGAAAGTCAAAGCGCGAGAAAGTGATGCACCTCGGGCTTGTCCGGCCCGATGTGAAAGCGCAGCACGTCGCTCTGCAGGTCGGCATCGGCATGCGACACCCGGTGGTGCTGGCGCAGGTGCTCCGCCCATGATTCGACGAGGAACCACTCCATCACCCGCTCCGCATCGGCCGTGTGCTCGTGCACGCCCCAGGCGTAGGCGCCGTCGCGGCGGCGCTCCAGAGAGAGACGCTTCATCGCATCCAGGAATGCAGGGCGGTCCTCCTTGCGGATGCGGTACTCGACCTGGATCATCACCGGCCCGCGGTCGTGCGCCACCGGCTCGGCCAGCAGCGGCTCCGGCCAGTGGTTCGATGCCTGCAGGTCGGCCTCGCCGGCCGGCAGCCGCACGCGGTGGAAGACCAGGCCCGCCGCCACCAGCCCCACGGCGCCGGCCACCAGCGTCATCGGCACGCCGACCTGCTGCGCCACCAGGCCCCAGCCCAGGCTGCCGGCCGCCATCGCGCCGTTGAACACCGTCAGGTACACGGCCAGGCCGCGTCCGCGCACCCAGTTCGGCAGGATCGACTGGGCCACGCTGTTGAGCGTGGTCAGCGCCACGATCCAGCCCAGGCCCAGCACCAGCAGCAGCGCCACGGCCAGCCACTTGGGCGGCGCGAAGACCAGCGCACCCATCACCGCGGCGGTGAGGAGCGATGCCAGCAGCATCATCCCGTCGGCATCGAGCCGGGCACGCAGGCGCGGCATCACCAGTGCGCCGCCGATAGCGCCGGCACCCACCGCGCCGAGCAGTACGCCGTAGAAGCCGGCACTGCCGCCGAGCATCTGGCGCGCCACCAGCGGCAGCAGCGCCCACACCGAGCTGGCGAACAGGAAGAACACCGCCGCGCGCAGCAGCACCACGTGCAGCTCCTTGCTGGCGCGGGTGTAGCGCATGCCGGCACGGAAGGCGCCCAGGAAGTTCTCCGAAAGCGCGGTGTCTCCAGCCGGCGGACGCTTCCACCACAGCAGCGCCGCGATCACGAACACATAGCTCAGCACGTCGATGCCGTAGGTGGCCGCTGCGCCGAAGCTCGCGAGGATGAGCCCGCCCGCGGCCGGCCCGATGGAGCGCGCGATGTTGATGCCCAGCGAATTGAGCGCCACCGCGCCCTTCAGGTCGGAGCGCGGCACCAGCTCCGGCACGATCGACTGCCAGGTCGGCCCCATCAGCGCCGCGCCGATGCCGCCCACGAATGTCAGCGCGATCAGGTATTCCACCGTGAGCGCACCGGTGTGCGAGAGCACCAGCAGCGTGCCGCTCACGGCCGCCAGCACCAGCTGCACGAAGATCAGGAAGCGCCGCCGGTCGAGGATGTCCGACAGCACGCCCGCCGGAATGGCCAGCAGGAAGATCGGCAGCGTGGCCGCCGTCTGGATCAGCGCCACCGCCGTCGGGCTGGCCGACAGGTCGGTCACCAGCCACGAGCTGGCCACGTCGCGCATGAAGCTGCCGATGTTGCCGAGCACCGTGGCGGCCCAGAGCACCGCGAAGACCGGCTGGCGAAGAGGCGCGAAGGCTCCGGGTTGCGGAGCCGGCGCTGTTGCGCCGTGCGAGGTATCAGACATGTGCACGCTCCTTCAGGTCGAGCCAGGCGACGAGCAGGAAGCCGCCGACCAGCCCCAGGTGTTCGAAGAAGGAGTTTGCCGCCATGAAGCGCTCCTGCCCGACGGGCATCTGCCAGAAGCGCAGCGCCACGAAAGTCGCCATCAGCGTGAAGCCGGCCAGGGCCAGCGCGCCGAGCCAGCGCAGGCGACCGGTGAGGATCATCGCGGCGGCGCCAAGCTCCAGCACGATCACGGCGATCGCCATCGGGACGGCGGGCGAGAGGCCGAAGTGGTTCATCTCGGCAATGGCCGCCGGGAAGTCGAAGGCCTTCTGCAGGCCGCCCTGCAGGTAGGCCGCGCACAGCAGCAACAGGGCGATCCAGCGCAGCAGGGGTGTGGTTGTCCAGCGCATCGTCATCTTCCTCACACCGCCCAGCATGCGCAGCCGAGCGCGCCCCAGAAGCTCTTCAGGTCGCCGACGGGCAGCTTGCTGCTCCAGGCCGTGGCGTGGCTGTGGCCGTGCACGTTGCAGTTGTTGGCGCAGCCGCAGGACATGGCCGCATTGCGCATCACCTTCTGCAGCGGCGCTCCTTCCTTCTTGTCGGCCCAGCCGGCATAGCCGCCGAAGGTGCGCGCGGGCGACCAGTCGGGCATGGCCGGCGGCACCGAGCCTTCGTCGTGCGAGGCGAAGACGCCGGCGCCGTAGACCACCTTGCCGCCCACCATCGTCAGCAGCGCGGTCGTGTCGGCGATGTCCGATTCGGGGCAGGCGAAGAAATCGCGGTCGGGCACCACCAGGTCGGCGAGCTGGCCGGCCTGGATGCGGCCCTTCTTGCCCTCCTCGTTCGAGAACCAGGTGACGTTCTCGGTCCACATGCGCAGCGCCTGTTCGCGGTCGAGCAGGTTGCGCTGCGGCGTGATCTGCAGGCCGCCCACCGTCTTGCCCGTGACCAGCCACGACAGCGACACCCACGGGTTGTACGAGGCCACCCGCGTCGCGTCGGTGCCGGCCGAGACCTTCAGGCCGCGCTCCAGCATGCGCTTGACCGGCGGCGTGGCCTCGGCCGCGGCGGCGCCGTAGCGCTCCACGAAGTATTCACCCTGGTAGGCCATGCGGTGCTGCACGGCCACGCCGCCGCCCAGCGCGGCGATGCGGTCCATCGACTTCTCGGAAATGGTCTCGGCATGGTCGAAGAACCAGTTCAGGCCGGCCAGCGGCGTATCTTTGTTGACCTTCTCGAACACGTCGAGCGAACGGCTGATGGTCTCGTCGTAGGTGGCATGCATGCGCCAGGGCCAGCGGTTCTGCGCCAGGATGCGCACCACGCCTTCGAGGTCGCCTTCCATCTCGGGCGCCATCTCGGGGCGCGGCTGGCGGAAGTCCTCGAAGTCGGCGGCCGAGAACACCAGCATCTCGCCGGCGCCGTTGTGGCGGAAGTAGTCGTCACCCTGCTTGTACTTGGAGTTGGCGGTCCAGTTCAGGAAGTCTTCCTTTTCCTGCTTCGGCTTCTGCGTGAACAGGTTGTAGGCCAGGCGGATCGTGAGCTGGCCGTCGTCGGCGAGCTTCTGGATCACTTCGTAGTCGTCGGGGTAGTTCTGGTTGCCGCCGCCCGCGTCGATGGCGCCGGTCACGCCCAGGCGGTTGAGCTCGCGCATGAAGTGGCGCGTGGAATTGAGCTGGTAGTCGAAGGGCAGCTTCGGGCCCTTGGCCAGCGTGGCGTAGAGGATAGCCGCGTTGGGCTTGGCCAGCAGCAGGCCCGTGGGGTTGCCGGCGCTGTCGCGCACGATCTCACCGCCGGGAGGCGCGGGCGTGTCCTTGGTGTAGCCCACGGCGCGCATCGCGGCGCCGTTGAGCAGCGCGCGGTCGTACAGGTGCAGGATGAACACCGGCGTGTCTGGCGCCACCGCGTTCAGCTCCTCGATGGTCGGCAGGCGCTTTTCCACGAACTGGTGCTCGGTGAAGCCGCCCACCACGCGCACCCACTGCGGCGCCGGCGTGATCGCCACCTGCCGCTTGAGCATGCTCATGGCATCGGCCAGGCTGCGCACACCGTCCCAGCGCAGCTCCATGTTGAAGTTCAGGCCGCCGCGGATGATGTGCAGGTGGTTGTCGATCAGCCCCGGCAGCACGCGCTTGCCCTGCAGGTCGATCACGCGGGTGGCGCCGCCGGCCAGCGGCAGCACGTCCTCGGCGCGGCCGACACGGGTGAAGCGACTGTCCTTGATGGCCACGGCGTCGGCCACCGGGTTGGCGCGGTCCAGCGTGGTGAAGCGGCCGTTGTGCAGGATCAGGTCTGGGGTTGCGGTATTGGTGGTCATGGTGTCGGAGAAAGAGGCGACCGCGAGGCCGGGGGCTGCGAGGGTGGCGCCGAGCGCTCCGAGGAGGCGCCGGCGGCTGGGGTCTGCGGTCGGGTTCATGCGTCGCGCCTTCCGGAGGACGGGGCCTCGGCGGTGCTCGCCGCCGCGGGTTGGGCGCACTTCGGCAGTTCGCCGAACACATGCGGCTTGACCTGGTGGTGCAGCCACGAGGTGGCCACCGCGTCGGGCTTGATCACGCTCTTGATGAGCGGCGGGATCTGCTCGCCGAGCAGGATCCCGAGAAGCCCCACCAGGGCGATGACCGGCGGCGCCGGCGAGCGCACCTGGAAGAGTGCGTAGATCACGCCGACCAGGAGGCCAAGCGCGAGCGACAGGACATAGGGCTTCATGATCTCGTCGGCCTCGGTGTTGTCGATCAACCCTCGTGCGCGCCGAACATGGTCTTGGCGTAGGTCACGCCCAGGCCGTAGGCGCCGCCCACCTTCTTCGCGATGCCGGTGGTCAGCTCGTAGGTCTCGCCGCGGGCCCAGTCGCGCTGCAGCTCGAGCAGGTATTGCAGCGAGGTCATCGGCTGCGCGCCGGCCTGCACCATGCGTTCCATCGCGCGGTTGTGCGCCTCAGTCGACACGTCGCCGCAGGCATCGGCGATCACGTACACCTCGAAGCCCTGGTCGAGCGCCGACAGCGCCGGGCCGACGATGCACACGCTGGTCCACAGGCCCGACAGCACGATGCGCGGCTTGCCGATCTGGTTCACGCGCTCGATCACGGCGGCGTCTTCCCAGGTGTTCATCGAGGTGCGGTCCAGCATCTTCTGGCCCGGGAAGGCGTCGGTGATCTCGCTGAACATCGGGCCCGAGAAGCTCTTCTCGGCCACCGTCGTGAGGATGGTCGACACGCCGAAACCGGCCGCCGCCTGCGCCACCAGCGCGGCGTTGTTGCGCAGGTTCACGGCGTCGATGGAGTGCGTGGCGAAGGCCATCTGCGACTGGAAGTCGATCATCACCAGCGTGTGGTCGGTGGGGGTGAGCAGCTTGGCGCCGGCGGTGGGGGTGGCTTTGATGGACATGTGAAAAACTCCTATGGGTTGGTTGAATGTTCGATCTGATTCACAATCGCTTCCGGAGAGAAATCTCCTTGGCATGGAACGAATCATCGTGGGCCCAGAGGCCGTCATCGACGAAACTTTTCATATTCAACGTTCGAATTTTTCGAACATAGATTTTCCACCCTCCACGGGCCATCGCATGCTCAAGCTCAGCCTGGAAGCCATCGAGATCGTCGATGCCATCGCGCGCCACGGCTCCTTCGCCGCAGCCGCCTCGCATCTGAACAAGGTGCCCTCCACCATCTCCTATGCCGTGGGCAAGCTGGAGGAGCAGCTCGGCATGCTGATCTTCGAGCGCAACGGTCCGCGCGTGAGCCTCACCGCCGCCGGGGAAGAAATGCTCAAGGAAGGCCGCTGGCTACTCGGTGCCGCGAGCGACCTCGAATCGCGCATGCGCCAGATCGCCACCGGCTACGAGTCGGAAATCCGCCTGGTGCACGACTCGCTCATTCCCACGCAGGCCCTCATCGGCGACATCCGCGCTTTTGAAGACCTGCGCTGCGGCACGCGGCTGCGCATCGGCTGCGAGGCGCTCACCGGCAGCTGGGAGGCTTTGCGCGAGGGCCGCGCCGACATCGTCATCGCCGCCGGCGACGGCCCGGCCGGCGGCGGCTACCAGGCCGTGACCGTGGGCAGCCTCGACTTCGCCTTCTGCGTGGCGCCCACGCACCCGCTCACGCGCCTGGGCCGGCCGCTGCAGCGCGGCGACCTGCTGGAGTGCAACGCCATCGTGGTGGGCGACAGCGCACGCACGCTCTCGGAACGCACCGTCGGCCTGCTGGCCGGCCAGCCGCGCATCACCGTGCCGTCGATGCCCGCGAAGATCGCCTGCCAGGTGGCCGGACTGGGCCACGGCTTCCTGCCGCGCGCCTGCATCGTCGACGAGCTCAGGCGCGGCACGCTGGTCGAGCTGCCCACCGAGGAACCGCGCGCTCCCGAAGCCTTCTGGCTGGCCTGGAAGACCGGCGCGCAGGGGCAGGCGCTGCGCTGGTGGCGCGAGCGGATGAACCGCACGCTGATACCGGCGTTGCTGCCGCGGTCGGCCTTCTGAGTCGATGCGGCGACGCCTTCTGGACCTATCCGGATGCTCTCGGATAGTCGGACACGAAACCGCCAGCCGTCGGATATCTCGTAAAGAACCACATGGAAGTCTCGTCATCCAGACGGATGCAGAACAGCTTCTCGTCGAGATCGATCAACCTCAGCCCGTAGGCGTAGATCTGCTCTTCGACATCGTCGAGCAGCGAAAGCACGCCGTCGTCGACGAGGCCGTTGTACTCATCGATGAGCGCGACCAGCTCTTGCGGAAACCGGTTCTCGAGAACCCGGGCGGAGAAACAGTACGGGATGTCTTCGTCGGCCCTGTAGTCGATGACGGCAAAGACCTCTCCGTGCTTCGACACGATACGGTCGATCATCGACTCGGCCTTTGCAGGGCGCTCAGCCCGCCGCGCGCAACTTGTCCAGCGCCCGGTCGAGAAACGCGAGCCGGTCCTGTCCCCAGAAGCGCTCACCATTCAGGATGAAGGTCGGCGCGCCGAACACGCCCGCCTCCACCGCCTCCGCGCTGTTCGCGCGGTACACCGCCAGCACCTCGGCCGACTGCTCCATCGCCTGCAGCGAGGCGCCGTCGTAGCCGTTCTCGTCGGCCACGGCGATGCGCACCTCGGCCTTCGAGGTGTCGCGCTCCTCGGCCCACAGCGCGCGAAGCAGCGCGTGCGACAGCGGTTGCGCGTCGAGGCCCTGCAGCTGGGCGGCGATCACCATCCAGCCCGGGTACTTGTTCCAGTTCGGATCGGTGGGCGCGCCCTTCGGGTAGTGCGCGGGCTCGAGGTTCATGGGCATGCCGAGGTAGTCGCTCCAGCGCGCGAGCTCGAGCGCGTGGTACGTGCGGCGCGGCTCGGGGCGCGTCTTCAGCGGAATGCCGCCGGTCTGCGGCACCACGGCCTGGAAGTCGTAGGGCTTGAGCGTGAGCCGCACGTGGTGGCGGCGCACGATGTCTTGAAGTTGGGGGCCGCCGAGGTAGGCCCAGGGGGAGGAGAGGCTGTAGTAGCAGTCGAGCGCGATCATGTTTCGATTATCTTCAGCGCATGCCCGCCCTCGCCGCGCCTTCCACCCTTCTCCCCTCGGGGTCTGCGCGGGACATGACGGCGCGATGAAGTTCCCGGCCTTTCTTTTCTCGCTGTTCCTCTCCCGGCTCGCCGACCAGATCCTGCTGTTCCTGGTGCCGCTGGTGGTGTTCCAGGTGACGCAGGACGTGGCGTGGTCCGGCTACGCCTTCGCTGCCGAGACGCTGCCGCGCTTTCTGTCTTTTCCCGTCTGCGGCGCGCTGTGCGACCGGGTGTCGCCGCTGAAGCTGCTGCGCGGCAGCCAGATTCTTCGCGCGCTGGTCTGCGTGCTCGGCGTGCTGGCCAACGAGGCGATGGGCGGCATCGGCTGGCTGGTCGGCCTCTCGGCGGTGTGCGGCGTGCTCACCACCCAGGGCGTGATGGCCCGCGAAGTGATGCTGCCGCAGATCGCCACGCAGCACGGCTTCGACAAGGTGCTGGCCTATGCGCAGACCGCCGAACAGACCGGCACCGTGCTCGGCCCGCTGGTGGCCGCGGCCCTGTTCGCGCTGTGGCCGTGGCAGGCGGTGGTCGGCGCGGCCGCCGGTTTCTTCCTGCTGGCCGACGTCGCCACTTCGTACTGGCGCAGTGGCAACCCCGTGCAGCTGCAACCGCCGCAGGGCGCGCCGGGCCACTTCCTGCAGCCCATCATCACGGCCCTCGGCCACGTGCTGCGCCTGCCGGGACTGCTGCGCCTGACCATGCTCACCTCCGGCGTCAACCTGATGCTCGGCACCACGCTGGCATCCGCCGCCGCGATGGTCACCGGCCTGCACCAGCGCTCGGCCACTTATTACGCCGGACTGCAGACGCTCGGGGCCGTCGCCACCATCGCGATCCTGCTGGCGATCATTCGCGGGTCGATCCCGCTCAAGCGCATGGGCGTCACCGCCTACGCGCTGATACTGGCCGGCGGCCTGCTCACCGCCGCGAGCACCAGCCACTGGGGCTATGCGGCCGGCTTCCTGCTGGTGATCGGCTTCGACAAGATGTTCAGCATCTACATCCGCATCCACCGCCAGCGGATCATTCCGGCGCAGGACTACGGCAAGACCACCGGCGTGATCGTGCTGCTGAACAACCTGACGCAACCGCTGGCCGGGCTGATCGTCGGCGCGTTCGCGGATGCGACGCAGACGCGTGGGGTGATCTTTGCGGTGTGCTTGCTGGTGGGGGCGATCGGTGCTGTTTCAGCCGTGGTCGCCCGCAGGAAAACCGGCGCCACGCAGGCCTGACCACCTTTCCACTCAGGACGCCTTCCAGAAGATGTAGTCGGCCTGGTACTGCACGACCTGTTTCTGGCCCTTGGTGGCCGGCGTGCACGGCACGTTCGCCGGCGCCACGCCGCCTTGCAATGCCACACGCTGGATGTAGGTCACGCCCGTCATCGCACCGGTGCCCACGGCCGGGTTCGCCTTGACGAGCTGGAACGGCAGGCTGGTCGGCCCCGAAGGCGCCACCGCCAGCTGCGTGGCCGTGAGCTTCGAGCCATCGTTCGACTCCCAGGTGGCCGGCGGACCGTAATACTTTCCGACCTGCTTGCCGCCGCGGTCCCACAGCTTGGCGTCGGGGCCGACGAACACCCATTCGGTCTGGCCGGGCGCATTGGCCTTGTCGCGGCACTCGTAGGTGATGTCGCCCTTGCCCACGGTTTCCATGGCGACCTTGTTGCCGGCCGGCACCTGGATCGTCGGCGGCAGGCTCGACTGGTTGAACGCGGGGGCCATGGAGCCTGAAGACATCGAGCCGCATGCGGTGACGAGCACGGCAGCGGCCGGAACGACGCCGAGCGCGGCGATGAGACGGGTGGTGTGCATGAGGGTTCTCCTGGTTGTAGATGGGTAGACGGACGGCAGCAGCTCCTCGCTGCTGGGGCGTTTACGCACTGGAGACGGGGTTGGATGTGGCGGGGGTGATTTCACCTTTGAGCCATAGGGACAAGCCGCAGATCGAACGTGCGCCGCGCCGCGAGACACGAACCCGGCAACGACGGCCCGCCGCATGAGCCCCCCCGTCGCGCCAAGGCAAAGACTCGCTACCGCTTGCCGAAGCCCGTCCTGAGCCCTTGCGCCAACAACGTCAGCACAGCGAACCCAAGAATCACCCACACCCCCGCATAAAGCATCCCCAACTCCGTCCCAGGCCCAATCGCCGCAGTCAACACCGCCAACCCGCAAGCCCCACCCACCTGCAGCGAACTGTTCAGCAGCCCGGCCGCCAGCCCCTGCTCATCGTCGGCCACGCCGTTCGTCCCCGCCACCATCAGCGCCGAGATGCTCAGCGCGAACCCCAGGCCCCACAGCACCGAGGCCGGCAGCAGCACGCCCCACAAGTCAGGCTCGGTCCCGATGCGCAGCATCAGCAGGTAGCACGGCACGAATGCCAGCAGGCCGACCATCAGCACGCGCGTCACGCCGAAGCGGCTGATGAGCGCGCCGATCTTCGGGCCGATCACCACCACCATCAGCCCCGCCGGCAGCAGCACCAGCGCCATCTGCCACGGCTTCCAGCCCTGGATGTTCTGCAGGTACAGCGCGATCAGAAACTGGAAGCCCATCGCGCCGCCGTACAGCAGCGCGGCGCTGATGTTGGCGGCCACCAGTCCGCGGTTGCGGAAGATGCCCAGCCGCACCAGCGGCTCTTTCACCGTGCGTTCGATGACGACGAAGGCCGCCAGCAGCGCCGCGGCCACCACGAAGCCGATGACGGTGCGCGGCGACGACCAGCCCGCCTCTTCCACCGACACCACGGTGAACACCATCAGCAGCATGCCCGCCACCAGCGTGACGGCGCCGCCGATGTCGAGGCGCTGCCGCTGCGCTCCTTTCGCGCGCGGCGCATCGGGCGGCAGGTAGCGCAGCGCGGCCAGCAACAGCAGCATCGCGACCGGAATCGGCAGCACGAAGATGTAGCGCCAGTTGAGCGCCGCCAGCAGCCCGCCGATGAGCAGGCCCGACGAGTACCCCGATGCCTCGAACAGATTGAAGATGCCGAAGGCCTTGTTGCGCGCCGGCCCTTCGGCAAAGGTGGTGGTCAGCAGCGACATCGCGGCCGGCCCGGTGAAGCCCGCCGCCATGCCTTTGACGAAACGCGAGACGATCAGCAGCCCCGCGTCGGTGGCGAAGGCGCCACCCACCGACACCAGCGCGAACACCGCCAGCCCCGTCACCAGTACGCGCCTGCGGCCGAACAGGTCGGCGCAGCGCCCGCCCAGCAGCAGGAAGCCGCCGAAGGCCAGGATGTACGCGCTGACCAGCCACTGCGCCGTGGCCGCGCCGATGCCGAAGGCATGCTGGATCTCGGGGATTGCCACCGCGATCATCGAGATGTCGAGCCCATCGAGCAGAATCACGCCGCTGAAGATGAGCAGCGCGATCCACATGCGCGCGGGCCAATGCAGGGGGTCCTTGTTTCTCTCCGTCGCGGCGACACCGACAACATCAACAACAACAGCAGCGCCCTCATCGTCAGGGCGCGCGTCGCGCGGGTTCAGGCTGGCAGACATCCGATTGCTCCAATCAATCCATGGTTTCTTGATTGGCCCGATCGTCCCGCGCCCGCCCCGCGATGAGAAACGAGTAGTTCTCAACGAACCGTCAAACGGAGCTTGAAGATCGATGGCATCCACGCCGATGACGAACAACAGCAGCACTACCAATAACAACAGCAGCAACCGCATGCTCCCCGGCACCCGCGCCCTGCGCACCTTCGAGGCGGCCGCGCGGCACCTGAACTTCACGCGCGCGGCCGACGAGGTGGGGCTGACGCCCGCGGCCGTGAGCTACCAGATCAAGGAAATCGAAGACCAGCTCGGCGTGGTGCTCTTCACGCGCACCAGCCGCAGCATCCAGCTCACGCCCGCCGGCGCCGTGATGTTCGAGGCCACCGCCGACGCGCTCGACAGCCTGCACCGCGCCGCCGGCCGCGCGCGCAAGCTCACGCGCAGCGCGGCGCACCTGCGCGTGTCGCTGAGCGCGCGCTTTGCCACCAACTGGCTGCTGCCGAGGCTGCCGAAGTTCAGGGCCGCCAACCCGGGGCTGGAGCTGAGCTTCGACATCACCGACGAGCTGCGCGACTTCGAGGCCGACGACATCGACATTGCCATCCGCTTCGGCACCGGCAGCTATGAAGGCGCACGCGCCGACCGGCTGTTCGACACCCTCATCGTGCCCGTGTGCAGCCCCAGGCTCATCGAGACCGGACCGCCGCTGAACGAGCCGCGCGACCTGCTGCGCCACAACCTCACGCTCTGCCATGTCGACTGGAAGACCGACACCATGACCTGGCCCGACTGGCGCATGTGGATGGCCGCGGCCGGCGTGGACGGCAACGACATCGACGACAGCCGTTTCGTGGGCTTTACCGATTCGAGCTTCGTGGTGCAGGCCGTGCTCGAAAGCAGCGCCGTGGGGCTGGCCGACCTGGACATGATCGCGGGCGACCTGGCGCAGGGGCGGCTGGTGCGGCTGTTCGACATCGGCGTGCGCATGGCGCAGCCGTATGCGTACTACCTGGTGTGTCCGCAGGGGAGCAGCGAGGACGCGCGGGTCGTGGCGTTTCGGGAGTGGCTGCTGGGGGAGATGAAAGATCGTGGCGAGGGCCAGCCAGACGGGGCGGCCGCCTGACGATCCTGGCCAGCTCGAACACCACCTGCTCGAAGGGAAGATTTGAACCGCGTCAGCACGCGGTGCATCTTCGAATTCAAAAACTCCAGCCAGCGTGAAAAATATGTAGCCGGTTGACGTTAGTCCACAGTGTCAACACGCGCATCCTTCTACAACTCCCCGACTCAACAAGGGAGGTTTCAGGATGATGCGCAGAGTTGTCTTGGTCGGTGATCTACCGGCCGCTGGTGGGAGGGTGCTGCCCTACGAAGGCCCGATGGTCGATTTCTTCGGGCATCGGCCCGCGCTGATCGGTGGCAGGGCGTACTGCGAAGGATGCAACAGCGTCGGCATCATCGCGAAGGCAGGAGGGCCGCGGCGGCCGCAGTTCATATCGGAGATAGCGCTGGAGGGGGACGTGGTGGTGTGCCACTGCCCAGTGCCGCAGCCGCTGCTTTCCGGGTTGCGGCAGTCGGCGGAATATGACGATGAGGCATGGCGTGCGAGTGGAACCATGCCAACCATGGCTCCTACGGAGGACACCACCTCTGGTTTGGAAATGGCAGCCTTCAAGAAAATTGTCGATGAGGGTGTCACGCATCCGCCGGAGGCCGAACAGACCGAAAACATCTGTCCGAACATGACAAACAAGGAGTTCGCGGCCCTGATGATGAGGCTGCGCGATACGGCGATCGACTACATCACAAAGAAACGACTACCCGAACTCGAACGCTGGGACAAAAGAGCACAAGCTCATGTGAAGACATGGTTTGGCGTCGCGGATCACGAAACGCGTGAATATCTGCGCAAAGGCTTGGCTGGATGCGTTCGCACGCTGAAAGGCCTGGAACCCAAGAATTTTGTCCGTTTCACCGAGAGCGGAAGGCTTGCAACCTGCGTCATGGGGAGTTCCGCAGGAACCGTCGCAGCAGTATGCAAACCGGACACTGCCACTCATACCATCGCAATTGCCCTGCCCTTTTGCACCTTCGAGTGGGACAACAAGACCCACTTCGAAACAGGTGAAGTCATGAACGGTGATTCGAAGCTGCTGACGCTGATCCATGAGATCACTCACTTCGATGACACATTCAGCTCCAACGACGAGTGGTACGGAACAATGATCTCGAAACTGAACGCCATGAACGCAAGGAATCGAGCCAAGGCAAGGGTGAACGCAGACAGCATCGCCGCATACATCCTGGGCATTGATCAAGACACAGCAGCATGAAATATCTCCACGCCATCATCCTTCTCGCCTTGGGGCTTGCGCCTGCATGGACCACGGCCTGCTCTTTCGCCGGGCTCCAGCGCGATGTGCGGTTCCCATCGACAAGCACGCACCTCGGGTCGGAACAGATCATTTCTCTGACAAACTGGTTCATCGAGCAGAAGGACACAAGCAGAGCGACACACGGCATATACCGCGCCGACATCTTTGCTTTTGCAGTCAAGGGCGATGCCGATTCTTCGGAAAAGGCACATCGCCGACTTGCGGAAGTCGCCGGACTTCTGAGGACGCTCAGCAACGGGTCTCCTTTCGAAGTGGAAACCCATGTCGATGAACTAGAGAGCCCACCGACGAAACGACCCGAGCGCCTGGACAGTCTGCAAGCCACAGTTCAACCAACGTGCGCCAAGACACTTTCATGCTGCAAGTGGATTGAAGGCCCCACCGCGTCGCCCAAGCAGCAGTGAGCGTTGCGCGTTTGAAGCTGCCCAGGCTGCATGCCCTCAACCTCGACGCCTCCATATCAAGCTCTGAGCCGAGAAACACCAGTGCCGGAGCATTTCTTCAAGAGAGGCGCAATTCGATGATGAAGGTCTGGGGACGTCTTCTACTCAGCGTGCTGGCATGGTTCCTCGCGATGCCGGCCATGTTCGTGCCTGTGGGGGCGCTGGACCAGCGCAAGTTCCAGCCACTCTTCGAGAACATCGTTCCGATCACCGCCACGATCCTTTTTGTATGGGCGGCCTGGATCTATTGGCGCCTCGTTCCGAGCGCCCCTCGAATCTGGCAACGAATCGGCTATCTGGCCGCTTTTCTGCTGGGGATGTATCTGCTTGGAGCAGGCGCACTGTGGGTGACCTTCTGGGTCATGCTGGCGATCCACGGCGCTTAGCGGCCACAGCCGCCGGTGCCGCACTGGGGAACGACTTCGAAGGGCCCGTGCACATCCAAGCTTCACCGTGATTCGAAACGCCCGGCGCCTCAGCCCTCACTCAGCCTCACTCAGCGACAAGGAGCATCCGCAATCATGCGGACCGCGCGCAGAAAGTCCTTCGGCGCGACCCAGCTCACATTCCAGTTGCCCGCCACCGGCACCTCGCGCTTGTGCGCAACCACCATCTGCCGTTTCGGAATCACGAGGATGTACTGGCCATGGACGCCCCAGGCCATGTAGGCGCCGCTCAGCGGCGAGTCTGGAGGCTCTTCCAGCAGCCACCACAGGTAGCCATACCCGAAGCCCCGGCGAGCCGTGTGCGGCGGGTGCATGTCCGTAGAGGGCGTTCGCTGCTGTGTCATCTGCCTGACCCAGTCGGCCGGAATCAGTTGCTGCCCGCGCCAGTTGCCCTCTTTCAGCATCAGGTAGCCCAGCCGCGCCATGTCGCGCGTGGACAGGTAGAAGGGGTAGGCCAGGTGCTGCGACAGCCTGGCATTTCCGCTTCGCTTGTGGCGGGCCAGGTCGAAGTCTTCGAGTGCAAGAGGCGTCGCGAGGTCGTCCGCGAACGCCCGGTAGATGCTGCGTCCGGTCAACTGCTCGAACACCGTGCCGGCCGCGTTGAAGTCCCAGTTGTTGTAGAGGAAGTAGCTTCCGGGCTTCTGTGACCCGCGTGCCGGTGCGGCGGACGCATCGTCGCCACCGTTGGCTGCTGCGTGATAGACACCGGAACGCGCCGAAAGCAGGTCGCGCACGCGCGCCTGGCGCTCGATCGGCAGCAGGCCGCCGATATCGTCGATGCCCAGGTCGGCAAGAGAGCGGTCGAGATCGATCGTGCCGTTCGCCACGTACTTGCCGTACATCATCGACAACACGCTCTTGCGCGCGGAGAACACGATGCTGACCGTCTGCACGGGGCCGTAGCTGAACAGCACGCGGCCGTCCTGCACAGCCATGAGGGCGGTGGAGTCCAGCGTATGCAGGTAGCCACGCGCCGCATCGAGGTCGCGCCGACACGCATCGCTCAGGGACGATGCGGGAATGGCCTGCCACGAAGCGGCCGGATAGGTGGCCGCATCCGCGGCAGCGGGCGGCCTCTCGAGCGTCGAGGTGCATGCGCCCGCCACCATCAAGGCGGTGCAAGCGCAGCAGAGCGCCAATGCGCGCATCAAGGTTCGTTGCATGACCGGGGGTTATCGGGGTGGCCCGCCATCATGCGTCATGGTCTTGCGGCTGAGGTCAATCTGTCTCGAAGGCAGCGTGGTGGGGCTGACTCGTCGATTGACCGCCTCTTCGCCGCTACCTCACGCGAGGCCCGGCTTGCGCACTTGCAGCGCTTCGCGCACCGCGCCTGCCGCGAGGTTGATGGCGTCGATGCGCGCCGTCAGTGCGTCGTTGAGCACACCGAGCAAGGCGCTCAGTTCGGTGCGGCTGGGGGTGAGCTCCTCGCTGTCGTTCAGGGCGCTGGTGTCGACAAGCTTCCTGAGCGCGGCGTAGGCGCGCATCACGTCGTTGAGGTTTTCGGCGTCGTCGCAGGCTTGCAGGGCGAGGTCGTCGAGGTCAAGTGACACCGATTTGGGAGGGGTGGAAGGAATGCGAGGTTGCGCGCGGGTGCGAGCGGATTCAGCCATGAAATGATCTCCAAGATTCGCAGGGGCTTCATCAGGCTTCCAAACCCGGCCGCACCACCTAGCACGACGCGCAGCAGTATATCGGCGCGGCGTTGGCAACAATGCGCCACGCTGTTGGAGCATTGAACCATGATGTACCAAAGGCATAAGAGGACACTGGCGCCGACGCGAGTTGACTCGTCAGTCCTTCGTTTTCATTTTTTTCTCGAAGCGCACCAAGTGGCGGCTACAGTTGACAAACTGTTGACCACGCAACCGTCGAGATGGCCGTTTGACAAGATAGCAATGCTCAATATTTTCAAATAGAAAGCAATTCATGGACACGATTTTTTTAGAAGACACACGTGTAAATTGCCTCTCCGGCCTAGGACATCTGGATGTCAAGGATTATTTATCCCTTGTCAATGATGTCTACAAAGAAAACGGAGGGATCGCGGGGCAACGGGCGCCATTAAAAACAAAAACTGGCATCAACATCAGAAAACGCATGATTGATGACATCAAGAGAGGTGCCATTCTCCCTCCTATCGTAATAGGTGCCGTAGTACCAGCAGCAATATTCGATCAAGCGCTCGCGTGCGCCTCCAATGAGGATTTTTCCAATCTAATAAAATCAATCGACAGGTCAGCACTATCGATTATTGATGGAATGCAAAGAACAACCGCATTAGACGCGGCAGTAGGCGAAGCTGAGTCCGGGAAATTCAACAAAACCATTCGAATTGACTTTTGGCTCGCCAAGAGCATTGATAGCCTTGTTTATCGCATGCTCGTTCTTAATACCGGCCAAGTCCCATGGGATATAAAGCGGCAACTTGAAACCATATACAAGCAAATCCTTGTAGTCATCGGAGAAGCGATCCCCAATATCGACGTATTCAATATCGATGAAAAGGAACGGCGAAGCGGTGCGGGTCAATATCGGGCAACACGAATCGTCGAACTCTTTCTTGCATTTACCTCAAGAAAGCCGCACATCGAGATTAAAGAGAAAGTTGCAGAGGATTTCGCTCGCATGGAAGCCACTGAAGCAACCTCAAATGAACAGGCTCTTCCAGCGTTCATTGAAACGATGAAGCTACTTGCCGCGCTAGACGAGGGTTTCGCTTCAACAGCGACTCCTCATGAATATATTGATGAGAGCACTCGATTCAAAGAAGGTCGAGATATCTTCACCAGTGCGCCTGCAAGCATTGCTTTCTCTGCTGCTGCGGCTCAGTATCTCCTTGGCAAACCGGGCTATCCGTTTGAATTCTCCGAGCTTACCGAAAAATTAGAAGCATTGCGCAAAAGCGTGCTAACCATAACAAGCAAAATAGCCGAAGCATCTTCGAAGGCAGATTTCATTGATTACCTAACCCTCAATCAAAAAATATCTGCCCGATCTGGACGAATTGGCGAATATGAACGCGAATTTTTCTTCAGAGCTTTTGAACACATGTTTGCTCATGCTGAAGATCTTCAGACGCTAACTCCTTGCTGGTCAGCGTACAAATGACGAAAAATCTGAGGGAGCTTTCCAATGCGTTACTTGGGAAATTTCTAGATCCGACAGGAAAACCTGTGTCTGGGAAATTGAGCAGCCCGAGCAACCTACAAGAAGAAATCGAATCTCTCAAACAACTTGTCCCTGGAAATATTTGGCGATCACCCAGCAATGCACGAGTTTTTGAATTTATGCATGAGGACAGTTATTGCCAAGCACTGACCCTCTCACTTTCCGATGAAGATCTAACCGATCTCAAAGAGCAAAGTGAAAACACCATTCAACCCATAGAAATTCCAGGATCCATATATCTTTTTTTAGCCAATCAACTGAATCTACAGGTAAAAAACAACGACCCTCAGCTTGTAGACGAATATATCGCTGCCCCTGCAGAAGAGGATGGCGTTGATTTAGACGTTATCAAACCATTGCTGGAAGATATAACGGTACTGCGATTAACCGATTCTTCAATTTTCAAGAACCCAACTCCCGGCAGATATGTTGCAAACTATATTTGCACATTTGACCCAAAATCCAAAGGAAGCAACAAGCTCACATCTCGTTCTCTAGAAATTATCCGTGAGATTTTTCTACAGGAAAAGGATCGCCTTATTGAAGAGAACTTATTTGAAGCGATGGCAACCCCGCTGCTGAGGCATGCATTCCTAGAGATCTATCGCATACTGGAGTTTGTCTTTACTCTTCCTCGCGCGACGTCTTTGCTAGAACAATTAAGACTTGCCGGAGGGAAGATTGAAATAAAAATTCTCGACTTCGCGCGCCATTGCCATAAACAACTGGGGTGGAACCGCATCGAGCGTGATTCGATTAAGAAATTATTTCGAGAGTATTCGTCCGTAAATTATTCGGCGTTTCTCACCCTCTCCGTAGGCTGCTCTCCATTTTCAACAATCACCATTGCCCCTCAAACCTCATCAGAGGAAGAGCGTGTGGTATATGTTGAAAAAATAGCAGACAGGGTCTACCAATTACGCAATCAAGTTGCACATCAATTCTGGCCTGATGAGATGGTTTCGTGCACCGATGCGGATTGGCAGGAGTTAATTGAATTCACTCTTGGCTGCATTAGCTATTTCTATAACCAGCACCTAAGTAAAAGCATTTGACTTATTTTTAGTGCGTCTGAAAAATAAGCAGGAAATAAGAATATTTGATTTTTCCGCAACTATCTTCTGCCAAATCTCCTATTAATCTGCAAAGATAACCACGAGACACTCCTCCTCATCTAAGAAGGAGTGCCCTCATGCCCATCGCCCTACTGGCGCTAACCCTCAGCGCCTTCGCCATCGGAACGACAGAGTTCGTCATCGTTGGCCTCATCCCCACAGTCGCTGCCGACCTCCACATCGGCCTCCCCTCCGCCGGCCTGCTGGTCAGCCTCTATGCACTGGGCGTCGCCATCGGCGCGCCGGTGCTCACCGCGCTCACGGGCAAGCTGCCGCGCAAGGCGCTGCTGCTCGGGCTGATGGCGCTGTTCACGCTCGGCAATCTGCTGGCGTGGCGGGCGCCGAGCTATGAATCGCTGATTGCCGCCCGCGTGCTCACGGGGCTGGCGCACGGGGTGTTCTTCTCCATCGGCTCGACGATCGCCACCGGCCTGGTGCCGAAGGAAAAGGCGGCGAGCGCCATCGCGATCATGTTCACGGGCCTCACGGTGGCGCTGGTCACGGGCGTGCCGCTGGGCACGTTCATCGGGCAGCACTTCGGCTGGCGCGAGACTTTCCTGGCCGTATCTGCGCTGGGCGTTATCGCCTTCATCGGCAGCTGTGTATTCGTGCCCGGCAACATCCGCCACACGCCGCCGGCCTCGCTGGCGCAGCAGGCCAAGGTGCTGGCCGAGCCGCGCCTGCTGCTGGTGTATGCGAAGACGGCCATCGGCTATGGCGGCTCGTTCATTCCGTTCACGTTCCTCGCGCCGATCCTCACCGAAGTGTCGGGCTTCAGCGCTGGCGCCGTGGGCTGGGTGATGCTGGTTTACGGCGTGTCGGTGGCGGTGGGCAACATCTGGGGCGGCAAGCTGGCCGACCGCAAGGGCCCGATTCCGGCGCTGAAGATCATCTTCGCGCTGCTGTCCGCGGTGCTGCTGCTTTTCAACTTCGCGGCGCCGCACAAGTGGCTGGCCCTGCTCGCGGTGCTGATGTGGGGCGCGGTGGCTTTCGGCAACGTGCCGGGGCTGCAGGTGTACGTGGTGAAGCAGGCCGAGCGCTTCACGCCGCAGGCGGTGGACGTGGCCTCGGGCCTGAACATCGCGGCCTTCAACCTGGGCATTGCCGGCGCGGCGTGGGCCGGCGGGCTGATCGTGACGCACCTGGGGCTGATGCACACGCCGTGGATTGGCGCACTCGTTGTGCTGGTGTCGCTGGCCCTCACGCAATGGAGCGGAACGCTCGACCGCCGTGCCGGCATTCCGGTGCGGGCTTCGGGGCCGGTGCCGGTCGGGCACTGAACGTCCCGCTCCTCTTTTCTCTTTCTTCTTCTCTCTTTTCAACGCACAAGGACAACACCATGAACACGAACGTCACGAAGAACCCCATTCCTGCCTTCGGCCTCGGCACCTTCCGCCTGAAGGGCCAGGTGGTCATCGACTCGGTGAAGAACGGCCTCGACGTGGGCTACCGCACCATCGACACGGCGCAGATCTACGGCAACGAGGCCGAGGTGGGCCAGGCGATTGCCGAAAGCGGCGTGGCCCGCGAGAGCCTCTTCATCACCACCAAGATCTGGACCGACAACTACGCCAAGAGCAAGCTGGTGCCCAGCCTGAAGGACAGCCTCGCGAAGCTGCGCACCGACCATGTGGACCTGACGCTGATCCACTGGCCCTCGCCCGGCAACGCGGTGCCGGTGGCCGAGTTCATGGGCGCGCTGGCTGAAGCCAGGGCGCAGGGGCTCACCAAGCACATCGGCGTGTCGAACTTCAACATCGCGCTGATGAAGGAAGCCATCGCGGCCGTGGGCGCTCAGAACATCGCCACCAACCAGATCGAGCTGCACCCCTACCTGCAGAACCACAAGGTGGCTGAATTCGCGAAGAGCGCCGGCATCCACATCACGTCCTACATGACGCTGGCCTACGGCAAGGTCATCAACGACCCGGTGATCGAGGCGATTGCCAAGGCGCACGGCGCAACCACCGCGCAGGTGGTGCTGGCCTGGGCGATGCAGCTGGGCTACGCGGTGATTCCGTCGTCCACCAAGCGCGCGAACCTCGAGGGCAACCTGAAGGCGCTGCAGTTGAAGCTGACGGACGCCGATATGGCGCAGATCGAAGCGCTCGACCGCAATGAGCGCCTGACGGACCCGGCCGGTCTGTCGCCGGCCTGGGACTGACTGCTCTGCGTGCTGCTGCGACTACGCCGGTGCAAACCCCCAGGCCTGGGTTTCAAACCCGGTGAAGCTGATGGCGCCAAGCACTGCACGCGCAGCGGTCTTGTCGCCGTCGAGCGTGAGGATCATCGGCGTCGCCGAGTTGCTCGCACCGCTCTTGTTCTGGATGTACCAGTAGCCGAGTTTCTCGGTGGGCAGCAGGCACCAGAGCTGCAGGCTGCTGTCGGCAACAGCACCCCTCTTCATCATCACGATGGGTGTGGGTGGAGGCACCGGGACAATGCCTTTGGGTACCACGGTCATCACGAGGCCCGTGCCCATGTTCGTCTGCAGATACCACCATCCCGGGTTGTTCCCTCCGGCGGGAACGAACATCCATTGCTGGTTGGTGCTGCCCTTGTCCGACTTGCGCGTCCATGAGATGACCGCGGTGCCTTCTTTCGTGCTGCCGCCGTCCACATCGAGCACGTAGCGGGTGGGCAGCAATTGCTGGATGACATGCGGGCCGAGGTCCTGCGAGTCCAGGACGCCGGCGACTGCTTCGGCAGTGTTCTCTTCAGTGATCGACATCGTTCCTCCTGTTTCAGGAATGCGTTCGGGGGTGCCGCTCACGCGCGATTGGCGGAGGCGTTTGCGGGGGGCGTGACGGGACCGAGCGAGTGGTTCACCCAGTAGGCCTGGAGCAGCGCCTCGGCCTTCGCGGTGTCGGCCGACTTGCCCTTGGCCTGCAGCAGATCGATGGCCTGCGGGTAGGTGGTGTTCTCCGGAATGAAGAACGGCAGCGTCGGGTTGATGTTCGCGTAGCGGTCGCCCAGCAGGAATCCGGCGAGCATGGGCATGATCTGGGCCGACGTGCCGCTGAGGCTCGCGTCGAGCACCGGCCCGGGCGTGGACTGGTTCATGAGAAAGGGCGGCGTGACGTTGAACGGATTGGGCGTACCGGTCATCCACTGGTTGGCGCCCCAGTTGTGGGTGTCGCTCGCGATCCAGTCGTACATGAGGCCGGTGCCGATGGTGATGGCCGTGATGTCCTCCAGCGCGTACCCGGCCTTCACGGCCAGCGCGATGGCGGCAACCGTCGGATCGTGATTGAAGAAGGCGCCGTCGATGTTGCCTTCGTACGAGCCCAGTTGCCCCGGCATCGCGCCGCTGGACGTGGCAGCCTTCGCGACCAGCACGTCGCCGTGGTCCGCGATCATGTTCGTGTACATGACCGGCTCCCACGGCGTCGGCGTTTTCACACCGTCCTTCAGCGCGGCACCGCCGACGTTGAACGATACGAACAGCGCGCAGCGCCCGAGGTCGGACACCTTCGCCGTGGGGTGCAACTTGAGCTGCGAGGCAAAGACCTCGTCGATCGAGTACGCGGGCACGTTCGGGTCCGAGTTCATCCTGTTGTAGAAGTCGATCTCCTTCGTGGTGAAGAAGGTGATGAGGTCCTGCGGCTTCGTTCCCGCGAGCAGTTCGCTGGTGATGATCGAGCCCGTCGAGCACCCCGCGATGAGGTCGGTGTTGTCGATGATCTGCGGGTACTTCGTGTACAGCTTGTTCAGGATGGTGACCGACATCAGGCCCCGTATGCCACCGCCAACGAACGAGAGGATGGTGAATTTCTGCTTTTCCGCCATTGCCAACTCCTTTCAAGAGAAATGACTTCCATGAAATGACTTCCCGGCCGGGGAAGCGGAGTCTGGGCGCTCGGCATGTTTGCCGCTACGAGTGGAATCCCGTTCAATCCAACTCTGTAATTCCGCAAGCCGCGCAAGCATTCGGAATGAAACCTCGAGCGCCGGAAATTGGCGCGAAGGTTCTCTTCTTCATGCGGCGCAATCGCAAAGCGCATCGAGCGCGTACCTAAGTTCGCGCTCTTCGTCCGAGGTCAATACGAGTACGAGGTTGCGGAATTCGACCTTGTAGCAAGGCAGCATCAGTGCTGCGGTGAGTGCGTGTGGGCTGTCGCTGCCGCGCGCGATGTGCGCGTTGCACGCCGCCACGCTTCGATGGATTTCGAGCGCACGCGCGACCCGGGCGGAAGGCGGCTTCGTCGCGCTGCCGCTGCCGCTATCGCTGCTTCTGGTGATGAACATTGCCAGCTCCTCTTGGCGCGCTTCGAGTGGCGCCGTGAGGTCACTCTATTCAGAGACTGGCGGAATGGTGAGTAACAACATCGTCGTGAATTCCGACGGCAGGTTTGGTGCCTGAGCGCATGAGTGCGATCATCCGCGGCGGCAAGGTGCAATGCCTTGCCCATGGCGCGCAGGTGCCATCACCAACAAACAGACGAGGAGATTCGCGTGGATCAAGGTGTCCGGAGGGTGTTTGTCGTTGTGCGCCCGGTGCGTGCCGCGTTGTCGGTTTCGCTGATTGCAGCCGCTGTGCTGCTGGCGGCCTGCGGAGGTGGTGGAGGCGGCGGTGGAGGTGGAGGCGGTGCCATCCTTCCCATCGTCGTTGCACCTCCCCCAGCCAGTGGCGGCGGCAATCCGGGCACCGGCAGCGGCTATCCGCATGCCTCGGAGCCCATCGGCACGGTCCGACAGATCTACGACGGCGCCCTGTCTCCAGACCTCGCCGTCAACACATACCGCAACACCGACCGGCTGTTCCCGACACGGACGATCGAGCCCGGCGGCACGCCCTACGCGCTGCCCGCGGCCGCCTCCCAGTTGACCCAGCTGAGCTTCTCGACTGGCGGCGCGACCTACAGCATGGCCGACTTCATGGCCGCCAACCGCGTGGCCGGCTTGCTGATCCTGAAGGACGGCAAGATCGCCAACGAAACCTACCAGTACGGCAACACGCAGAAGACCCGCTGGATGTCCATGTCGGTGGCCAAGTCGATCACGTCGACACTGGTCGGCCTGGCGGTAAAGGACGGCTACATCGCCAGCCTCGACGACCAGGTGGTCAAGTACGTGCCTCGGTTGGCGGGGACCGCCTATGACGGCGTCACGGTGCGCAATGTGCTGATGATGGCCTCGGGCGTGAAATGGAACGAGACCTACACCGACCCCACATCCGATCGCCGTCAGTTGCTGGAAGCACAGCTCGGCCAGAAGCCGGGTTCGGCCATGGACCTCATGAGCAAGCTGCCTCGCGTGGCCGCGCCGGGCTCCGTGTACAACTACAGCACCGGTGAGGCGCGGGTGGCCGGCGAGATCGTCTACAACGCGGTCAAGAAGCCGCTGGCGCAGTACCTGTCAGAGAAGGTCTGGTCGAAGCTCGGCATGGAAGCACAGGCCAACTGGTGGCTGGACTCGCCGGACGGCATCGAGTTCGCGGCCGGCGGCATCAGCGCGACCTTGCGCGACTATGGTCGCTTCGGCATGTTCGTCATGAACGACGGCTTTGCCGGCGGGCAGCAACTGCTGCCCACGGGATGGGTCACGGACGCGGGCTCTCCCAAGGTACTGAGCACCGGCACCGCGTCGGACTACGGCTACATGTGGTGGATCCCCACCAACAAGAGCAGCCAGTCCGCGGTGGACGGCGCATTCTTCGCGGTCGGGATCATGGGCCAGCAGATCTACATCAACCGCAAGGAAAAGGTCGTGATCGTCATCTGGGGAGCGCAGACCAACCCGACGGCGACCGGCATTCCGGCGGTTCCGTTCTTCGATGCGGTCGTTTCGGCGCTCAAGTAACTGCGGCGCGCGGGCTCTTGCAGGACGCTAGAGCTCGAAGGTCGCGACCGAAGTCCAGAGCGCGCCCAGGCCCACCAGCGCCATCGCAGCCACGAAGATCAGGAGTGCTGGCGGAAAGCGGAAACTTTCCTATCCCGTGAAAAGTTCCTGAGCGGTTGATGATAGACAACAGTCTTAGCGCTCCAAGTCCCATACAACGCCCCGTCACACAACGGGAGCGCATTGAATGGAGCGAAAGATTCTTGTAGTCGGAGATCCGCCAGTCCCTGGCGGCCAGGTATTGCCGTACGACGGCCCCATGTTCGATCTGTATGGACATCGCGTCGCCCTGATCGGTGGCAGAGCCTACTGCGGGGGCTGCAACAGCGTAGGCATCATCGCCAAGGCCGGAGGGCCACGGCGTCCGGAGTTCATTTCGGAAGCTGCGCTGGAAGGAGACGTCGTGGTTTGCCACTGCGCAGCACCGCAACCATTGCGCGCCACCCTGCAACACAGGTCGACATATGACGACGGGGCGCACCATGCCACGGCAACGCCCGTGATCGCGACCACCTGGCCTGCCGGAGAGGTCGCCGCCTTGAAGAAGGCGGTGGACGAGCGCGTCACTCACCCGCCCGAAGCCGAGCAGACCGAGAAAATCTGCTCGAACATGACAAACAAGGAGTTCGCCGTCTTGGTAATAAAGCTGCGAGACATGGCGGTCGACTACATCGTGAAACGGCGACTTCCTGAACTGGCGCGCTGGGACAAGGAGGCCCAGGCGCGAACGACCGAGTGGTTCGGCACGGCCGACCAGAGCATTCGGGAGCACCTGCAAAAGGGTTTGTCCACATGCGCTCTTGTGCTCCAGAAACTGGAGCCGAAGAACTTCATTCGATATACAGAGGGAGGCAAGATCGCGACTTGCGTCCTGCCAAGCATCAATGGCGCTGCCGCGGCGGTGTGCAAGCCGGATACGGCCACCCGCACCATTGCGATCGCGCCCATCTTTTGCAATTTCAAGTTCGACAACAAGACCAACTTCGACACGGGCGTCGTGATGGATGGTGACTCCCGCCTGTTGACGCTGGTGCATGAGGTGACCCATTTCGATGACACCTTTTCTTCGAATGACACCTGGTACGGAACAACGCAGTCGAGAGAGCACGCCGAAGACTCCAGGTCTCGCTTCAATGCGGACAGCCTCGCGTCCTATATCCTCGGCGTTACCGGTTGAGGCCTATCGTGATCAAGCACCTTCGATTCCCGGGAGCCTTGGCTCTGACCCTCGCAATGCTCGGCCCAGCCGCCGTGCTCGCATGCAGCCCCATCAAGGTCTTCTATGTGTACTTCGATCGCGACTCCGCGACGGTATCCACCGACCAGACCCTGAAGCTCCGCATCTGGATGCAAGAGCTTCGGGCGCGATACGCCAACCATGAGGCGATCTACATCGGAGCATCAGTCAACCCGGAAGAGCGAGACCACGATCCCAAAGGCCTGGGTTTGGAGCGGGCGCGCAATGTAGCTCGCGTTCTTCGAGAAGATCTGCATTTCAGCGCCAGAGTCTCACTCCCGAAAAGCAGCTATGTTGCAGACCCCAGCTCGCTTGCGAGCGGTGCTGCCGAAGACCCGCGAGTTCTTGGAGTACAGCTCGACTTCCTGCCGGCTTGTCCGCACGAATGCACATGCCAACTTGGTGACCCGCTCCATACACCCCCGGCTACCCGCTGACCAAGTGGCCGTCGCAGGCCGCTCACAAACCTCTGCGCGTCGCAGCCCAGTCCGCAAGGATCTCCACTGCTTCGCGATCCATCTTCTGCTCCGCAGGCAAGCTGCGCTGCGCAAGCGTCGCACCAGCCTCGGCGCGCAGCGCCTCCACATCGATCGGATGCCGGGCCGCCACCGTCACGCCCTCGAAAGCCTTGCCCGACTGCGCAAGCGAAGCCGCGTAGTACAGCTTCGCGATGCCCGCTATGTGCATCGCCGCCGCGCACATGGCGCAGGGCTCGCACGAGGTGTAGAGCTCGCAGCCCTGCAGGTTGACGGTGCCGAGCTTTCGGCATGCATCGCGAATGGCTTCGACTTCGCCGTGCGATGTCGGGTCGTGGTGTGCGACGGAATGATTGAAGCCTTCGCCGACGATGACGCCATCTTTCACGACGACGGCACCGAAGGGCTCGGTGCCGGGCTCGCTCAGCGCTTGTGCGGAGAGAGCGATCGCCCGCTGCATGAACTGTTCCTGGTACATCGTGTTCAGACCTTTCTGGTGGCCGCGCTGTCGAGCGCGGTGATGGATGGTGCGCCGGCTTGGGTGCCGCGCGCAACGAAGAGGCCCGCCGTGGCGGCGGCATAGCGGCGCGGATCGAAGCACAGCATGAGCGGCAGCAGCGCCACCACGACCGCCGCGAGATAAGCCCACGCGAGCGTGAAGCCGCCAGTCTGCTCGCGCACCCAGCCGGTGACGAAGGGCGCGAGTGCGGCGATCATGAAGCCGACGCCCTGCATGAAGCCCGCGAGGGCACCGGCCTGCGCGGGGTCGGACAGGTGGTCGAGCGCGAGCACCATGCACAGCGAGAACGCGCCGCCGAGGCCGAAGCCCAGGACGACGGCGATGGCGACTGCCGGTACCGGCGCGTCGAAGGTCAGCGCGCAGAAGCCTGCGAGTTGCGCGGCGAGCGTGAGCACCAGCCAGGGTCGCAGGTCGCGCCCGCGGCTGCGCGCGATGGCGGGCATGGCGAGCGCGGAGACCACCTGCGCGGCAGTCATCAGCGCAAGCACCGAGCCGCCCTGCTGCGCGGTCCAGCCCTGCTGCGCATAGAAGTGCGGCAGCCACGCGACGAGGCTGGTGTAGCCGCCGTTGATGAGGCCGAAGCACGCGGCCAGCAGCCATGCTCGGCGGCTCGCGAAGCAGCGCAGCCATGAAAGGCCGCGAAGGCCCGGCGCCTCGGCGGCGGAAGTGGATTCGATGCGCCGCATGTTGAGCCAGTACAGCAGCGCGAAGGTCGCGAGCAGGGCCCAGATCGCGAGGCCTGCGTGCCAGTCGGGCCCCTTGTCGCCGCCCAGTGCATGCGCGACCCACGGGCTGGCCATGGCTCCGAGCCCGCCGCCGCCCATGATGGCTGCGGAATACAGCCCGGTCATCACGCCGATGCGCGCCGGGTAGGCCTGCTTCACCACGCCGGGCATCAGCGCCTGAACCAGGCCCACGCCCGCGCCAGCGAGCGCGGCGCTCCACAGCAGCGCCGCCGCACCGCCGGCCACATAGCGGCTGGCGCAGGCGACGGCGATGGCCACGAGCCCGAGCGCAACGCCGCCGCGCGCGCCGATGCGCTGGCCGACCGCCGCGCCAAAGAGCGAGGTGGCGCCCATCGCGAACATCGGCAGCACCGTCAGCAGCGCCACGGCGTGGAAGCCTATGCCCGTCGCCATGCGGATGGGTTCGAGCAGCGGGCTGCTCGACGTGAGAAAGGCGCGCAGGTTCAGCGCCACCAGCACGATGACGATCGCGAAGGCGATGCCTCCGTCGTGCTTGCCCCCCGCCTTCACAAGGCCGCCAGGTCGGCGCTCAGCATGCCGTTGCGCGCGACGACGCGCCCGCCCGCCACCACCAGCTTGCGCACCGGCCGCGAGACGACGGCGTGCGCGACAGTCTGCGCGTCGACCAGCACGAGATCGGCGCGGTTACCGGGCACGAGGCCGTAGTTCTCGAAGCCGCAGCCGCGCGCGCCGGAGTGGGTGACGGTGTCGAGCGCCACTTCGATCTCGTCGTCGCGGCGCAGGTTGTAGCGCAGGCCGATGATCATGGCGCGCTCGAGCATGTCGGGGTTGCCGTAGGGCGACCAGGTGTCGCGGATGCCGTCGTTGCCGCCGAGCACGGTCACGCCGGCCTGCCGGCAAGCCATGAGCGGCGGCACGGTGCGCGAGGGCGGCGCGCTGGTGACGAGCACCACGCCCAGCTTCGCCATGCGGGCGAGCAATGCATCGCGCTCGCGTTCGCTCACCCCCGCGCCTACATCACCGAGGCAGAAGCCGTGGCTGATGGCGACCTTGCCCTGCATGCCCAACGCCTCGGTGCGCTGCAGGATCAGGTCGAGCGAGAAGGCCCCCATGGCGCCGGGCTCGTGCAGGTGAATGTCGACGGGGCGCTGGTGCCTGTGGGCGATGTTGAAAAGGACGTCGAGCGACTTCACCGGATCGCCGTCGATGGCGCAGGGGTCGAGGCCGCCGAGCACGTCGGCGCCCATCGCCAGCGACTGGTCGAGCAGCTCGGCGGTGCCGGGCCGGCCCAGCAGGCCCGACTGCGGGAAGGCGACGACCTGGATCTGCTGCACCTCGCGCAGCGCCTCGCGCGTGCGCAGGGTGCCTTCGAGGTGGAGCAGGCCGGCCTGCGTGTCGACGTCGACGTGCGTGCGCAGCCTGGTGGTACCGAGCGCGAGGAATGCCTTGGCGAGCACCAGCGACTGCGTGGCCGCGTCATGCCCGCTGGCATGGCGGAAGGCGCGCTCGTTCTCGATCTTGTCGGTGAGGTTCGTCCCGACTTCGTTGCGGTACCAGTCCATGCCCCACATCGTCTTGTCGAGGTGGGTGTGGCCTTCGACGAGGCCGGGCAGCAGCAAGGCGCCGTGGCCTTCCTCGACGGCGGCGCCAGCGGGCGCGGCAAGCGCGGTGCCGATCTCGGCGATGCGCCCGTCCTGCACCCGCACGTCGACCGGGGAAGCGCCCATGGGGCGAACGTTGCGGATCAGGAGCGATGACATGGTGGGAATCCGTTTCTCGAAAAAATCTTCATCAGGCCGGCTGAGCGACGGCGGCGCGCGGCGTCGTGCGCGGGGTGACGAGCGCGACGATCACGAACACCAGCGCGTTGGTCGCCAGCGCCACCAGACCGGTATTGAGCGATTTGAAGACCACCGGAGCGCCCGGGAACAGCGTACCCAGGTTCGAGCCCGTGGTCATCATGAAGGCCAGCACGGCGCCGCCGGCCAGGATGCCCGCGAAGGCGGCGTGCTTGTTGCCGAAGGGCTTCTTCATGAGGCTGAAGAGCAGCGAGGGCAGCAGCTGCGTGAGCAGGCTGGAGGCGAAGATGGCAACGGCCACGATGGTGGTGCCGCCGCGCAGCACGAAGTACACCGCCACCAGCGCGAACACCGGCAGCACGCCGCGCGCCACGCGCGAGACCTGCCTGTCGGTGGCATGGGGCGCGAAGCCTTCCTTGTAGACGTTCTTGCCGATCACGGTGGAGGCCGTGAGCAGGATCATCGAGCCAGGCACCAGCGCCGTGAGCACGCCGGTGCCGCCGATCACGCCGACGAACCACGGATCGAAGGTGTGCTTGACGAGGCCGAAGAGGGCCAGGTCGACGTCGGAGCCCTTGAGCCCGGGCACTTGCAGGATGGCCGCGAAGCCGACCAGGAACAGGAAGGCGATGACCACCTGGTACAGCGGCATCAGGATGGTGTTGCGCCGCACCGCGCTCGCGCTCTTGGCCGCGTACACAGAGGTGAGGTTGAACGGGTAGAGGTAGTAGCCCAGCGCCGTCAGCAGGATGGTCGAGTTGTACCAGGTGAGGTTGAGGCCTTCTTTCGGGAACTCGAAGAAGCCGGGGTTGGCGGCGTGGATGGCGGTGAACATGGGCGCGACGCCGCCGTAGTAGTGCCACGGCAGGTAGATGCCGAGGAACACGGCGAGCGCGAGGATCAATATGTCCTTCACGATGGCGATGCTGGCCGAGCCGTGGATGCCCGAGAACAGGATGTAGCTCACCATCACCAGCGTGCCGATCCAGATCGCCACCTGCGGCGCGATGGAGCCGTACGAGGCTTCCGACACGATGATGCCGAGCCCGCGCAACTGGATGGTCAGCAGCGCGACCATGCCCATGAGCGCCACCACCGACACCAGCACGCCGAGCGGGCGGCTGTCGTACTTGTGCGCGAAGAAGTCCGAGAACGACACCAGCTTGTGCGTGGTGGCGTAGCGCCAGACGGCCGGCAGCATCCAGAAGGCCATGAGGTAGGCCAGCCCGCCGTAGGCCAGGATGTAGAAGGCCGGCGTGCCCTTGCTGTAAGACCAGCCGCTCGCGCCCAGGAAGGTGAAGGTGGAGAACGACTCGCCCGCCATCAGCAGGAACACCATGATGGCGCCCAGCCCGCGCCCGCCGAGCGCCCATTGCTCCAGGTTCATGGTGCGGCCGCGCCGCGCGAGCACCGCGAGGCCCAGCGCGCCGACGACGAACAGGGCGATGACTCCGAGCGCGGCGTTCATCGCGCGTCTCCGGTGGCCGAGGGCGCGTCGATGTCGCCCTCGGAGCGGTCGATGACCACCATGATCAGCGAGGTCAGCACCAGCCAGCTGACGTTCCACACCATCAGGAAGGGCATGCCGAGCACGAAGGTGGGCGCGACGGAGGACAGCCATCCCCCGCTGAAGAAGGCGGCGACCGGCAGTGCGGCAAGCCATTTGGCGGATTTCATGGAGAGCCTCGATTCATGTCTCTGGTTGGGATTTTCTGTGATTTTGGTTAACCATACAATTTATTTTGGTTAACCAAACGGCGCGAATGGTACGGAGCACGACCGGGCGAGTCAATCCAAGGGCTTACCCGGGGGCGACATCGCGCAAGCAATAATCCGGCTGCCTATGCCCTCCGCCGCCCGCAAGACCCCAGCGACCGCCCCCTCCCCCGAACTCACGGAAGCCGACGACGCGAACGTGGACGAACGCGTCTACGCCGCCGTGTCGAAGGCGCTGCTCAGCGGCAAGCTGCGGCCCGGCACGCCGCTGCGCGAACGCGCGCTGGCCGAGGCGCTGGGCTGCACGCGCGGCGCGGTGCGCAAGGTGCTGGCGCGGCTGGGGTCGGAAAAGCGGCTGGTGCTGGAGCACAACCGCGGCGCCTTCGTGCCCAACCCCTCCATCGACGACATGCGCGGCATCTACCGCGCGCGCCGCATCGTCGAGGCCGGGCTGGTGACCACGCTGTTCGGCAACCTCTCGCGCGAGCAGGTGGCCGCGCTGCGCAAGCACGTGCAGGCGGAGCAGAAGGCCTTCAAGGAAGGCCGGCGCGAGGACGCGATCAAGCTGGCGGGCGACTTCCACCTGCTGCTGGCGCAGATGGCGGAAAGCGAGGAGCTGCTGTCGTACATCAAGCGGCTCATTTCGAACACCGAGCTCTACAAGGCGCTGTACGACTCCGCCGAGGCCGCGAGCTGCGCGCCGCGCGAGCATGAGCAGATCATCGAGGCGCTGGCCACGGGCAAGTCGCTCGACAAGGCGCTGGCCGTGGCGCTGGAGCACCTGGACGAGCTGGAGCAGCGCGTGATCGCCGGGGCTGCCGCCGAGCAGGAAGTCGACCTGGCGACGCTGCTGAACGGCAGCGTGAACAGCAAACCGCACGCGCACGATCACTGAGGCATCCACGCTTCGTTCGCGGCCGAAGTGTGGCCGCGCTGGTGAGGGAATGATCGGCGCACCATGCACGCATCCACACCCTCCTCCATCGACAAGCCACACGCCAGCCTCGCCCTCGAATGGGCACTGCTCGCGCTGCTCGCCACCTGCTGGGGCGCTTCGTACACCTTCATCAAGATCGGCGTCGCGACCATTCCGCCGGTCACGCTGATCGCGGCGCGAACGTTCATTGCCGGAGCGCTTCTGCTCGTGGTGCTGCGCGTGCGCGGCGTGAAGCTGCCGAAAGAGCCGGCGATGTGGGGCCGCTTCGCGCTGCAGGCCTGCCTGAACAGCGTGCTGCCCTTCACGCTCATCGCATGGGCGGAGCGCAGCGTCGACGCGGGGCTGGCGACCATCCTCAACTCGACCTCGCCGATCTTCATCTTCCTGCTGGGGCTGGGCCTCGGCGGTTCCGACAAACCGACGCTGCGCCGCATGTTCGGCGTGGGCGCGGGCCTCGCGGGCATCTGCCTGATCGTCGGCTTCGAGGCGCTGAACGGGCTCGGGCATTCGCTGCTCGCACAGCTCGGGCTGGTGGCCGCCGCCGTCTGCTACGGCTGCGCCGCGATGTTCGGCCGCGTGTTCAAGGGGCTGGACCCGATGGTGCCGGCCGCGGGTTCGCTCGTCAGCGGCGCCGCGATGCTGCTGCCCGCGAGCCTCGTGGTCGACAGGCCGTGGACGCTTTCGCCGTCGGCCGCATCGATGGCGGCGGTGCTGGCACTCGCGGTGCTCTCGACCGCGCTGGCCTTCACGATCTACTTCCGTCTCATCAAGACGCTGGGGCCGATGTCGACCGCCGCCCAGGCCTATCTGCGCGTGCCCATCGGCGTGACGATCGGCGTGGTGTTCCTCGGTGAGACGCTGGCGGCCACGGCATGGCTCGGGCTAGCTTGTGTCGTGGCGGGCGTGGTGGCGATGACGATGCCCGAGACGAAACTTTTGCGCCGCTGAGCTCAGTTTTTACGCGGCGTTTAGACGGCCGCTCCTACGCTGACGGCTCCTCCATACGTCAGCGATTCTTTCGATGAAAAACATCCTTCGCACCGCCCTGCCGGTGCTCGCCCTTCCTGTTCTTTCCGCTCTTCCGATGCTCGCAAGCGCGCAGCTCACGGGCAACGTGGCACTCACCACCAACTACAAGTTCCGCGGGCAGGACCAGGACATGCTGGGCAAGAACGACTACGCCAAGACCAGCACGTTCAAGCCCGCCATCCAGGGCGGCTTCGACTACGCCTTCGGCGACAGCGGCTTCTACGTGGGCAACTGGAATTCGAGCGTCAACTGGCTCAAGGGCAACAGCATCGAGAGCGACATCTACGGCGGCTACAAGTTCAAGGCCGGCCCCTTCGACATGGACGTGGGTGCGCTCACGTACATCTATCCGGGCAACTCGTCGGGCAACACGACGGAGCTCTACGGCAGCGCGGGCTACACCGACGAAACCATCGGTTCGTTCACGCTGAAGTACTCGCACACGGTGTCGAAGGACTACTTCGGCTACGCCGGCAACAAGGCCGGCTCGGGCCTGAAGGGCACCAACACCGGCTACCTGAACCTGGCCTACAGCAAGGAGATCCTGCCCAAGCTCACTCTGAAGGCGGCCGTGGGCTACACGAACATGTCGAACGACATCCGCAGCCTGGGCTACAAGAGCTACGTCGACTACAACGTGGGCGCGAGCTACGACTTCGGCAACGGCCTGTCGCTGGCCGGCTCGGTGCAGGGAGCCAACAAGCAGAGTTCATATCTTTCCGTGAGCAATCCGGGTGTCGACCTGGGCTTCGGCGCCTTCGGCAAGCAGACCTACTCGCCGAACAAGGCGCGCTTCATCCTCACGCTGACCAAGACGCTTTGATGGGCCGTGCCCCCATGCCGGCAGCGCCCCGACAGCGTGCCCCGTGCACAGGGCGTCGGGTGCTCCCCGCAGCGAAATAGAGGAGGAGGCCGCAGGCCGGGGGACATTCGCGGAGGGGAGTACCCGGCGGCCTGTGCATGCCCCCCGAGGCTTCAGTCGATGCTGATGTTCGCCGCCTTGGCAACCTCGGCCCACTTCACGCGGTTGTCGTGCACGGTCTTCTTGAACCGTGCCGGCGACTCGATGCGCACGGTATTCCCCTGGCTCTCGAAGCGCTCGCGGATCTCAGGGGTCTCGAGCACCGCCTTCACGGCCGCGTTGAGCTTGTCGACGATCTGCGGGTCGGTGCCCTTGGGCGCGAAGATGCCGAACCAGATCGAGCTGTCGAAGCCCTTGGTGCCAGGCAGGCCGCTCGATGCGATGGTGGGCACCTCCTTCACCGCCGGCACGGCCGTGGCGGTGGTCACGCCCAGCAGGCGCACCTTGCCGGCCTTGTAGTGAGGCAGCACGGTCTGCACCTGGTTCATGATGCAGCACGTTTCGCCGCGCACCACCGATGTGATCGCCTCGGGGCCGCCCTTGTAGGGCACGTGCACCATGTTCAGGCCCAGGCGCGAGTTGAACTCGGCAAAGGCCATGTGCGTGCCGGCGCCGTTGCCTGTAGACGCATAGTTGTACTTGCCGGGGTTGGCCTTGACCAGCTCGACGAATTCCTTCAAGGTCTTGACGTTGATCACGTCGGGATTGATGGTGAGCACGTTCGACACGTCGAGCACCGGGGCCACCGGCACGAAGTCGGCCTCCACGTCGAACGGCAGCTTCTTGTAGAGCGCGGCGTTGCTGCCATGCGTGGCGGCGGTGCCGAACGAGAGCGTGTAGCCGTCGGGCTTGGAGTGGGCCACGTAGTCGCTGGCGATGTTGCCGGCGGCGCCCGACTTGTAGTCGATGATGACCGGCTTGCCGAGCTGCTTCGCCAGCGGCTCCTGGATGGCGCGGGCCACCACGTCCACGCCCGAGCCGGCCGGAAAGCCCATGATGAGCGTGACGGGTTGTTGCGGCCAGTCGTGCGCGGCGTGCTGGGCGAAGGCGGCGGGCACGGCGAGCGATGCCGTGGCCAGCAGCAGCCCGCGGCGGGCGAGTCCGGTCAATCGGGCGAATCTGGCAAGACGGGTGAGTGGAGAATGAGCCATTGCAGTCTTTCGGTCGGTCAGTCTTTTGTCTTCAATGCAGACAGTGCAGGCGCGCATTGTGGCGCGCGGCTGATGCCCGATTCCATATGAGCTTATGCGCGACATGCACGTACCGCGCCCGCTCTCCATAATTGGCCCATGGTCCGTTCCTCCCAACAACTACATATCCCACGCGAGCCCGCGCCCCTGCGCCCGGCCGCCACGGTGCTGCTGCTGCGCGACAGCGCCGCCAGCATCGAAGTGCTCATGACCCGCCGTTCCGCCACCGCCAGCTTCGCGCCCGGCGCGTACGTGTTTCCCGGCGGCCACATCGACGAAGCCGACGAGGCGGCCAAGCGCATCGCCACGCGCCGCCCCACGCAGAGCCGCGTGCAGCGCACGCAGGCCATCGCGGCGATCCGCGAGGCCTTCGAAGAGTTGGGCATCCTTCTCGCGCGCCACGCCGACGGCAGCCCCGTCACGGCCGAAGACATCGCCTCGATGGACCGCGGCAACACCGCCGACACCGCCTTCGCCGACCAGTGCGCCGCGCGCGGCCTGGTGCTCGATTCCGACCGCGTCTTCACCTTCGCGCACTGGATGACCGACCGCGACCTGCCCCGTCGCTTCGACGTGCCCTTCCTGGTGGCGCGCATGCCCGAGGGCCAGACGCCCACGGCCGACGAGAACGAGCAGTTCGAGCCCTGCTGGGTGCGCCCCGCCGACGCGCTGGCGCGCCACGAGGCCGGCACCTTCTTCATGATCTTCCCGACCGTGCGCACGCTGCAGCGCATGGCCACCTACGCGACGGTAGACGCCCTGCTCGCGGCCTGCGCCGGCGAGGTTCCGCTGTGGACCAGCTGCCCGCGCGCCGGCCTGCTCAAGGGCGAGGACGCACGCTACATGGAGCACGAGTCGCCCTACGGCGAACTCGCGCTGGTGTGCCCCGACGGCCAGGTGCTGCACGCGCTCGACTGGCAGAGCGAAACCCCGGTGCCGCTGCTGAAGAACGTGATGCGCCTGACCGCGCCCAACGCCAGCATCATGACCGGCCCCGGCACCAACAGCTACATCGTGGGCGACGCGGCCACGGGCTACATCGTGATCGACCCGGGCCCGAACGACTTCGACCACATCGGCCGGCTCTGGCGCGCCACGCGCGGCGACATCCGCATGATCGTCTGCACGCACTCGCATGCCGACCATTCGCCGGGCGCGGCGCCGCTGCAGGCGCTGTGCAAGAACGGCAGCAAGCCGCCGATCCTCGGGCTGGCCTCGAAGCCGACCGCACGCGCCACCGCGCGCTTCGCGCCCGAGCGCGAACTGGAAGACGGCGAACGCCTGGTGCTCTCGGGCACCAACGACGCCGGCGAGGCCGTCACGCACACGCTGCGCGTGGTCCACACGCCCGGCCACGCAGCCAACCACCTGTGCCTGGTGCTGGAGGAAGACGGCCTGCTCTTCTCGGGCGACCACATCCTCAACGGCAGCACCACGGTGATCGATCCGCCCGACGGCGACATGAGCGCGTACCTCGATTCGCTCGATGCGCTCGACAAGGCCTGCGAAGCCGGCGGCATCGAGTTCATCCTGCCCGCGCACGGCTACGTGATCGGCTTCGCCCGCATCGCCATCGGCATGCTGAAGGCGCACCGCCTGAAGCGCGAGGCCAAGATCGCCGCCGCAATGCAGACGCTGCCCGAAGGCACGCCCGAGCAATGGCTTCCGCTGGCCTACGACGACGTGCCTGAACGCATGTGGCCGGTGGCGGCACGCTCGCTGGCCGCGCACGTGGCGCGCATCCGCCAGCTGGCGGCGGCCCGATGAACATGAATGCTCCCGCCGAAGATGAAGGCGTCCGCCTCGCCAAGCGCGTGGCGGCGCTGGCCGGCGTATCGCGCCGCGAAGCCGAGCTGCTGATAGAGAACGGCGCGGTGCGCGTGGACGGCGTGCCGCAGATGCTGCCGCAGTCGCGCGTGCTGCCGCAGCAGAAGGTCGAGATCGAGGCCGGCGCCAGGCCCGAGCCCGTGCTGCCTGTCACATTGCTTCTGTACAAGCCTGCCGGCATGGCTACCGACACCGCGCACCGCCTGCTGATTGCCGCGAACCATCACGAGCCCGAGCGCGCGGGGCTGCGCTTTCTGCCGGCGCATGCGAAGGCGCAGCGCTGCATGACGCCGCTCGAGACCGGAGCCAGCGGGCTGGTCGCGTACACGCAGGAATTCCGCATCGAGCGCAAGCTGCAGGAAGACGCCGGCATCCTCGAGCACGAAGTGATGGTCGACGTGGCCGGCCCGGTGAGCCCCGAGGCGTTGGCGCGACTTGAGCGCTCGCCGGCACGCGTGAGCATCGGGCGGCAGACCGACGAGCAGACGGGACTGCGCTTCGCGCTCAAGGGCGCGCGGCCCGGGCAGATCGCCCACATCTGCGACGGCGTCGGCCTGCGCATCGTGGCGATGCGGCGCATCCGCATCGGCCGCGTGCCGCTGGCGGGGCTGCAGCCCGGGCAGTGGCGCTACCTTGCACCCCACGAACGCTTCTGACAACAACAAGCAAGAACAAAGAAGAAGAGTCGAGAAGAGAAGACAGAGGACGACAACGACGATGCACCGCATGTTCGCGGCCCGCAATTTTCAGCCCGCGGCCTCCAGGGGCCGCAAGCCCTCAGGGAGAGACTGAGTCATGAAGTTCGGAACACCGGGCACCGCCCTCGCCTGCACCGTGCCGCTGGCACTCGCGACGGGCTGCACGCTTCTCGCGCCCCCGCCGCCGCCCGCACCGCCGGCAGCGCCGCCGCCCGTGGTCTCGAAGGACGGCCTCGCGCCAATCACAGAGGAGCAGGTCGAGCGCATCCGCGAGGCCATCGCCAGCAAGCCGCCGAGCCCGGCCGTGGGCAAGGTGGTGCGCAGCGCCTCGCCCACCATCGAGTCCTTCGTGCGCACCGAAGGCTGCATCACTGCCCGCAACGGCACTGTGCTCAACCCCTTCGCCGCGCCCGGCCGCCTGTTCGACGGCAGCGGCTTCCAGGGCGGCCCGATGTCGGAGATGCAGTACCACGACAAGACCGCCTGCGTGACCGTGAAGCGCATCCAGAACTGGAAGATGGTCTCGCCGAAGCTGCTGCGCTTCGAGGTGGTCTACGTGGGCGACGACGGCGAGGAACGCGCCGTCAAGCGCCACGAGCTGGTGCGCCAGCCGAAGGGCGGCTGGCTGTTCACGCGCTGAGCTTCGCTGCGGCGGCTGCACGCTTCTGCGTGCGCAGCGCCACCGCGAACGACAGCTGCGCCACGATGCCCGCTCCCGCCAGCACGATGGCCGATGCCAGCGCCGGGTTGCTGTGCCCCATGCCCGCGAGCGCGGTGCACAGCGCGCCCACCGCCATCTGCGTGAAGCCGTAGAGGCCCGAGGCCGAGCCGATGACCTGCGGATTCACGCTGATCGCCTGCGTGAGTGCGGCCGGCGAGGCCATGCCGGCGCCCACGGTGTACAGGAACATGCAGGCGACGATGAGCGGCACGGAGAGATGCCCGGTCAGCGCCGCGCCGAGCAGCACGAAGGCCGCGGCCACGCTCAGCGCGTTCGAGCGGATCATCAAGCGGTCGACTCTCACGCGCGAGATCAGGTGGCTGGTGAGGAAGCTGCCCAGCCACACGCCCGACACCAGGATGGCGAGGTAGATGCCCGCCTCGTGCGCCGGCCGGTGCAGCTGGTCCACGAAGATGAAGGGCGCCGACGCGATGAAGGCGTACATCGAGGTGGTGGCGCAGCCGCCGCCGATCGAGAAGCCGAGAAAGGCCGGCGAGGCCAGCAGCTTGCCGTAGTTGCGCGCCAGGTCGCGCGCATTGACGACCGCGCCCGGCGTGCCGGTCTCGGGCAGCAGGCGCCAGGTGAAGAGGAAGCCGACCACGCCCAGCCCGAAGAGCGCGTAGAAGATCGAGCGCCAGCCGAGCGCGGTGGCGAGCGCACCGCCGACCAGCGGCGCGAGGCTCGGGCCGATGGTGACCATCAGGTTCATCAGCGCGAGGCGGCGCGTGGCCTCCTGCGGCTCGGCCGTGTCGCGCACGATGCTGCGGCCGAGCACGAGGCCCGCGCAGCCACCCACCGCCTGGAACAGGCGCGCCGCGATCAGCGAATGCACCTCGGGCGCCAGCGCGGCGGCGAGGCCCGCCACGCAATAGAGCCCCAGCCCGAGCAGCAACACCGGCCGCCTTCCGTAGCGATCGGCCAGCGGGCCATACACCAGCTGGCCCACCGCGAGGCCGAGGATGTAGAGGCTCACCGTCATCTGCATCGCGCCGATGCCGGCACCGAGGCTCTTCGCGGCGATGGGCAGCGCGGGCACGAAGACGTGCATGGCCAGCGTGCCGCTGAAGGTGACCAGCGCGAGCAGCCACAGCGGCGCGTGCGGGCGGCGCTGCGGCTGCGCGGACGTGGTGGTGGTCGGCGTCATTGTCCGGCGTTGGCTGGTGTCGACCCCTGCGCGAGATGGGCATCGTCGGGCTCCCAGCCGCCGCCGAGCGCCATGAACAGCACCACCTGGTCGTCGGCCAACTGCGCCTCGCTGGCCGCGAGCGCGGCTTCGCTGGCGGCCAGCGAGCGTTCGGCATCGAGCGAATCGAGGTAGCCGGTGCGACCGTTCTGGTAGAGCTGGCGCGCCTGCGCGGCAACCTTGGCGCTTTCGTCGCGCGAGGCCTGCAGCGCAGCGCGGCGGTCGAGCTCGCGCGCATAGGTGGCGAGCGCGGTTTCAGTTTCGCGCAGCGCGGTGAGCACGGTGCCGTCGAACTTGGCGAGCGCTGCGCGCGTGCCGGCCTCGGCCTGCGCGATGCGCGACTGCGCCACGCCGGTGTTCGGAATGGTCCACGAGATCAGCGGGCCGAGGCTCCAGGCGAAGGTGTCCTTGCGGCCGAAACCGTCGGCATGGCCCACGGAAGAGCCCGAGAGGCCCAGCGTGACTTTCGGATAGAGCTCGGCCGTCGCCACGCCGATGCGCGCGGTCGATGCGGCGAGGCTGCGTTCTGCCTGGCGGATGTCGGGGCGGCGGCGCAGCAGCGCGGCGCCGTCACCCACCGGCAGCACGCCGGCCACGCGCGGCGGCACGGTGCAGTCGGCCACCTCGCGCGGAAAGTCCTGCGGCAGCGCGCCTGTGAGCGTGGCGAGGCGGTACAGCGCGCCCTGGCGCTCGGCCTTCAGCGGCGGCAGCGCTGCGTTGAGCTGCTGCAACTGCGCACGCGCGCGATTCGCATCGATGGCGCCTGCGCGGCCCGCGCGCTGCAGGCGATCGGTGACGTTGACGGCATCCTGCTGCAGCGCGACGGACTTCTGCGCGATCTGCAGCCGCAGGCCGGTGGAACAGGCTTCGGCGTACGCGCGCGCGGTGCCTGCCGCGACGTTCACGCGCACGAGGTCGAGCGCGGCTTCGGCGGCTTGCGTGCTGGCCTGCGAGGCCTCGATGGCGCGGCGGATCTGGCCGAACAGGTCGACCTGGTAGGACAGCGAGGCGCCCGCGCTGTAGTTGAAGGTGCTCGGCGGCTCGTAGCCCTTCTGCAGCAGCGACAGGCCCGAGACGTGGCCGAACGAAGGTCCGCCGTTGACGCCGATGGTGGGGTACTTGGCGCCTGCGGTCTCGTCCTCGATGGCGCGCTCGCGCTCGAGATTCGCGACGGCCTGGCGCAGGTCGGTGTTGTGCGCGAGGGCCTGCTCGACCAGCTTGTCGAGCAGCGGATCGTGATACAGGCGCCACCAGTGCGCGGGCAGCGGCGCGGCGTTGGCAGGCGCTTCGGCGAAGGGCTTGCCGGCGGCGGCCTGGCTGGCGAGCGCCTCGGGCGGCTGCTTGTAGTCGGGGCCGACCGCCGCGCAGGCCGCGAGCGCGGCGGCGGCGGCCAGCGATGCGAGGCGGAATGCGAAGCTGGTCATGTCGCTCATCCCTTCTGCAGTGCGGAGGTGGTCGCCGCTGTCTTCTGCGCGGGCTTGTTCTCAAGCACCTGCACCGTGACCGTCTGGCCCGCGACGAGCCGCGCGCCCTGCGGCAGCGGATCGAGCTTGATGCGCACCGGAATGCGCTGCGCGAGCCGCACCCAGTTGAAGGTCGGGTTCACGCTGGGCAGCAGGTTGGCGCTGGTGGAACGGTCATGGTCGGCAATGCCGGCTGCCACGCTCTCGACCGCGCCTTCGAGCACCGCGCCGCCGCCCATGGGCGTGACGCGCACGCGGTCGCCGAGATGGATGCGCGGCAGTTTCGTTTCCTCGAAATAGCCTTCGACGTAGAAGGACTGCGCATCGACCAGCGCGAGCACCGGCCGGCCCGCCGCGGCATAGCTGCCCTGGCGCAGGTCGAGGTTGGTGACGAGGCCGCCGGTGGGCGCGCGCACTTCGGCGCGCTGCAGGTTGAGGCGCGCCGAGTCGAGCGCCACCTCGGCCTGCGCGACCGCCGCCTGCATCTGCTCGACGCGCGAGCGGGTCTGTTCGCGCGACTCCTTCGACACCAGTTCGTCGAGGCCGGTATTGCGCGCGTTCTCGCGCTGGGCCTGGGCGCTCACGGCGCGCTGCGCGGCGAGCGCGGCCTGGGCCTGGCGCACGGCGAGGTCGTAGCGCGCGCGGTCCACCTCGAACAGCAGCGTGCCGGCGGCCACCGGCTGGTTGTCGTGGATCGGCACCGCGGTGACGAGGCCCGACACGTCGGGCGCGATCTGCACGACGTTGGCGCGCACGCGGCCGTCGCGCGTCCACGGCGCGAGCTCGTAGTGGTCCCACAAGCGCAGGCCGGCCCACACGGCGGCGGCCACCACGGCCAGGGTGATGAGGATGCGGCCCAGGCGCTGGGCCCACGGATTGCTGTCGGTTGGAGTTCGGGCGGCTTTCATGGGAATCTCGTTGTTGTCATTGGAGGTAGGAGCTGGCGCGGCTCAGCGCATAGAGCAGCAGCAGGTAGAGCGCCATGTCGAAGAGCGCCGGATGCCACACCCAGCGATAGGCGCCGGTGGCCGCGAGCAGGCGGCGCACGCCCCACAGCACGAGCAGCGCCGCGAGCGCGAGCACCATGATCCAGGGCAGGTACAGGCCGTAGAAGCTGGCTTCGCCGATCATGCGGAAGCTCCTTTGCTGTTGTTGATGGCCGCGCTCGCCAGCACGGGCGGCGCGTCGGGAAAGAGGTTGCGGCGCAGGCCGACCAGTGCGGTGACGGCCGAGCGCGAGGCGGAGGAGGAAGCGGTGTCGCGCGCATCGAGCACGGCGCCGAGGGCCTCGTCGATCTGCGGCAGCAGGCCCGGCGGGCGCGGGTTCATGCGGCCCTCGGCACGCTGGCGGAAGAAGCGCGAGATGCCGCCGAGCAGCGCGGCCGAAGTGGCCAGCGGCAGCTGGCCGCGCACGCGCTGCAGTACGGCGATGTCGGCGCCCATGCGCAGGTCGCGCAGCGCGTCGTTGGCGGCCACACCCTCGACGGTGCCGCCGGCCTGCGCGATGCGCGGCGCGAGCAGGCCGATACGGTCGAGCATGCGCACGGCATACGCGTCACTCTGCGCGTACTGCGGCTGGGAGGAAGCGGCCATGTCGCCCAGCTCGCGCCAGGTGGCGCGCTGGATGCGGCGTGCGCTCCAGTCGGCGCCCACCGAACGCACGAGGCGCGTGACGCGCGCCGCGACCACCACGCCGACGATCTGGCCGATCATGCTGTTGATGAAGCTCACCAGGTCGGAGCTGGCGGTGTCGTGCAGCGCGAGCGTGCCGCACACGCCGAAGACCAGCGCCATCGCGGGCATGAAGTGCGTCGGGCGCGGCAGGTAGAAGCCCAGCAGCAGGAGAAGCGGCGCGCAGATGAGCACCAGCATGCCGAAGTCCTGCACCGTGGGCATGAGCACCAGCACGTAGACGGCCGAGATCGGAACGGACCACAGCGTCCACTTCAGGAAGCCGTGGATCGCCGGCACGGGGTCGTCCATGGTGGCGAAGAAGCAGCAGAAGACGGCGGCCATCATGGTCGCGGCCGAGCCCATGGGCCAGCCGGTGATGATCCAGAAGGCGCCGCACAGGCAGATGGCGATGACGGCGGCAAGCGCCGACAGCAGCGCCATGCCGTAGTCGCGGTGCAGCACGCGGCTGCCGAGCGCAGCCGTGCGGCGCAGCGGTGCTGCGCCCTTCAGGCCCTCGTCGATGTCCTGGCGAAGCTGGGCGCAGGCGGTCCAGCCGTCGACGAGTTCTTCGAGGCGGCCTGCGAGGCCGATGCGCAGGGCGCGGCTCCATTGAGTCTGCGACGCGGCGTTCGCGGGCGTGGCGCTGAGTGCGTCGATGGCGCGGCGCAGGGCTTGCAGGCGCTCGGCGCGCGCCATGGCATCGCCGGAGGGTTCGGCTTCTTCGCGCAGCCACTGCGCGGCCTGCGCGAGCACGGAGGCCACGTCGGGCGCGATGGCGCCCTCGGCCTGCTCCAGCGCCAGCAGGCGGTCTTCGACGGCGGAGAGCGCGGGCGTGAGCGCGGCGACGCGGTCCTGCATCGCGCGGATGGCGCCGGCGGTCCAGCGCAGGTGCGTGGTGTCGAAGGGAACGTGGGTGGAGAGCAGGCGCAGCTGCGTGATGTCGCCGGCGAGGCGGCGGCGGTCGTCGTCGAGGCGCTTCGGGTCGCCGCCATTACCGCCGCTACGGCCGGCAGGCTGGAAGAGATCGCCGAGCCACTTGCGCGCGTCGTGCAGCGTGCGGTCGAGCAGGCCCAGCACGGTCGGCGCGAGCCCCGCGGGCAGCACGAGGCTGTGGACGAGCGTGGCGCAGAAGATGCCCAGGCCGATCTCTTCCACGCGGGCGACGGCGGTGTCGAACAGCGCGAGCGGCGTCTGCACCGAGGGAAAGCCGATCAGCGCCGCCGTGTAGCCCGCGAGCATGAAGACATAGGAACGCGGCGTGCGGTCGAAGAGCGAGATGCACAGGCACAGCCCGACCCACAACGCGAGCACCAGCGTGAGCAGTTCGGGCGCGTTGGACAGCGCCGGCACCAGCAGCACGGTGGCGGTGCTGCCGATGAGCGTGCCGAGAAAACGATAGACAGCCTTCGAGCGCACCGCGCCGGCCAGCGGATGGGCGACAACGTAGGTGGTCATGAGCGCCCAGAACGGGCGCGGCAGGCCTGCGCGGCTGGCGAGGTACATCGCCAGCATGGCCGCGGCGAAGCTCTTGGCGGAAAAGAGGATCTCCGCGCGACTGAAGCGCGGCAGGCTGAACGCGGCCATCGGGCTACCTGCGCCCTTCCTGCGATGGCGGCGGCGGCAGGCTCTGCACGGCGCGAACGCCCATGCGCTCCTCGAGCACGGCGAACACGCGCAGGCAGGCCGCGACGTCTTCGTCGGACACGCCCTCGAAGAGCGAGACCCGCATCAGCGTCAGCGCGGCCTCGATGGGCTCGCAGACGGCCTGGCCGGCCTCGGTGAGATGGAGGGTCTTGGCGCGGCGGTCGGCCGGGTCTTCGCGGCGTTCGACGAGGCCGGCTTCCACCAGCTGGTCGACCGAGCGCACCAGCGACGGCCCCTCGATGCCCAGCGCCTCGGCGAGCACGCCCTGGCGCACCTCGCCGTTCATGCGGCCGAGCATCACGATCGGATAGGCCAGCGTCTGAGACACGCCCACGTGAGCCACCGCCTTGTCCGCCGCGGCGCGGTAGCCGCGCTGCAGCACCGCGAGCGACGTGCCGAGCCGCATCAGCGCCTGTTCGCGCGTCGGTTTAGGGGTGGATGGGTCGCTCAAGATAGCCGCCTATTAATTAGCATGCTATCTATTATACGGGTAACTACCAACCCCTGCAGGCGGCAAGGCTCGCGCCCGCCTTCAGGGCCGAAGGGCGCGAAAAACCGAAAAGGGAGAGAAAGAAGAAAAGTGTGAAGCCCGCCGATAAGCCGGATTCTGTGCACCGCAGGCCCCTTGCGGAACCTGCGGCGTGACCGCCATTACTCTGGGCCGCCTGTCACCAGACGGCTCGATGCCACCTACCCGCCAGCTCAGCGGAACCACCTCGATACTGGCCTACTTGGTGTTGCTGCGCGCAGAGATTGCCCGTTTCACCCGAACTTAATCGGCTCGTCTCTGTTGCTCTGATCCTCACCTCACGGTGGAGAGTCGTTAACTCCTGCGCTGTCCTGTGCAGTCCGGACGTTCCTCCAGTGCGGCCTTTCGGCACTTGCACCAGCGGCGGTCTGGCGTGCTTCACGGGGTGGATTATCGCCCGGCGCGCCGCCCGGCCTTCAGGCGATCCCGCAGAACTCGCGCCGGTACTGCTCCGGCGTGGTGCCGGCCTCGCGCTGGAACATCGCGATGAAGGCCGACGCGGTGCTGTAGCCGAGGTCGAACGCGATCTCCTGCACCGTGCGCCCTGCCTCCAGCGCGTCGATGGCGCGCAGGAAGCGCAGCCGCTGGCGCCAGTCGCCGAATGACATGCCCAGCTCGCGCTGGCACTGGCGCGCGAGCGTGCGCTCGGTCATGTGCACGCTGCCGGCCCAGTCGGCCAGCGGGCGGTGGTCGCCGGGCTCGGCCTGCAGGGCGTCGAGCACCGAGACGAGCGCGGGCGACGCCGCCGCCGGCAGGTAGCAGCGCTGCACCTCGGCCAGCTCGAGCTGGTCGACCACCACGTGCGCAAGGCGCAGGTCGGCCTCCGTCTGCGGCACGTGCAGGTCGCGCGCGGCGAAGTCGGCCAGCACGCTCTTGATGATCGGGCTGATGTGCACGGTGCAGGGCTCGGCGGGCAGGCGCCCGCACAGGTCGGGCGCGATGTAGATCGAGCGGTAGACGATGGCGTGCCGCGCCGTGCAGCTGTGCACCACCTTCGGCGGGATCCACACCGCGTACTGCGGCGGCGAGAGGAAGCGCAGGCCCTCGGTGTCCATCTGCATGGTGCCGTGGGCGGCGTAGTTCAGGTGGCCCCAGCTGTGGCTGTGCGACGCGGCATGCGTGTCGGCGCCGATGTCGTCGTAGCGGAAGTAGAACGGGCCTTCCATGCCCTCCACGTCCTGGATGGCCAGGAGGCGCAGCTTGTCGGCCATGCGGTTCGGCTCCTTTGCGAAAGAGAGTCCGGAATGACGGACGGATTGTCCTGATCGAGCTATATGCCGCAGGACGGACAAATCGATGATAGCCCCGTACTCCAAGGACTGTCTTCATGTGGCAATACGCTTTTCCGCTGCTCGCCGTCGTCATCTGGTCGGGCAACACCGTCGTCAGCAAGATGGCGGCCGGCACCATCGCGCCGACCGAGATCAGCTTCTACCGCTGGCTGCTGGCCGCCGTGCTCTTCACGCCGCTGGCGCTGCGCCCGGTGCTGCGCAACTGGCGCGCCGTGCGCCCGCAGCTGGGCCGCATCGCGGTGCTCGGCCTGCTGGGCATGGTGGCCTACCAGAGCCTGGCCTACTACGCGGCCTACCTCACCACGGCCACGCACATGGGCATCATCGGCTCCCTTACGCCGATGATGGTGCTGGCGCTGTCGATCCTGCTGCTGGGCCAGAGGCTCACGGCCGGCGCGGTGGCGGGCTCGCTGGTGTCCATCGCCGGCGTGGCGGTGGTGGTGTCTTCGGGCGACCTCGGCACGCTGCTGAAGAGCGGCGCCAACATGGGCGACGGCCTGATGCTGCTGGCCATGCTGGCCTATGCCGTCTACGTGATCCTGCTCAAGCGCTGGGGTATGAAGGAAGTGCCCGCGCTGCAGCTGCTCTACCTGCAGATCGTGTTCACGGTGATCGCCCTGCTGCCGATGTACCTGCTGATGCCGAAGATGGGCCTGTCGGCCGCCAACCTGCCGCTGGTCGGCTTCGCGGGCCTCGGCGCCTCGATGCTCGCGCCGCTGATGTGGATGCACACCGTGGCCCACATCGGCCCGAGCCGCGCGAGCATGTTCTTCAACCTGATTCCGCTGTTCACCGTGATGATCGCGGCCGTGGTCATCGGCGAATCGCTGGCGGCCTACCACGCGGTGGGCGGTGTGCTCACGGTGGCGGGCGTACTGCTGGCGGAGCTGTGGAAGGCGCCGCTGCGGCAGCGACGCGCGCTGGCCGGCTGATCTCGGTCAGGGGCCGAGGGTGGAGAACACCTCGATCGCGATCACGTTCGACACCGAGCGCCCCTGCTTCACCTCGCCCGGCACCACGAGGCGCGCGAAGCCGGTGGTGGTGAGGTCGGCGCCGTTCATCTGGTAGGCGACCATGGCCGCCTTGCCGCCGAAGTTCGGATCGATCTCGCCCAGCGAGAGCGTGGCCCGGTAGCCGTCGCTGCCGGTGACCACCGCGTACATGCCCAGCGTCGCGTTCATCGGCGTGGAGGGCAGCCCCAGCCCGCTCAGCAGCGTCCACAGGCTGACCCCGTGGTACACGTTGGCGCCGATGGTCAGGTCGGGCGCGGGCGTCAGTCCCTTGAGCGCGGTGGCGTCGAAGCTCATCGCGGTGCCGACCTTGCCCGAGACGGCGAACGAGGTAGAGGTGCCGCCGCCCACGCCGGCCGCCGTCGCGGGCGCGGCCATCACGTCGAGCCGCACCAGGTTCGACACGTAGCGCCCGCCCTTCACGTCGCCCGGCGCCGTCACGCGGAACGGGCCGTCGGCCGCGCCCAGCGGGGCCGAGGTGCCCGACGTGGTCTCGGCGTATGCGACCACGCTCGGCTTGTTGCCGAAATCGGGGCTCAGTTCGCCGAGCGCGAACACAACCTTGTAGCCGTCGGCGCCGGTGGCCAGCAGGTAGCGGCTCAGCACGTCGTTCTTGATCGCGCCGTCGAGCTGGATGCCCGCGTCGCTCAGCAGCGGCCAGAGGCCCGCGCCGGTGTAGGTGTGGGTCTGCGGCCCGCTGCCGCTGGAGAAATTGACGGTCTGCGTGATGGGAGTGCGCGCCGCCAGATCTGCCTCGGTGAAGGCGCCCGGGCGGTCGACGGCGCCACCCAGCTGGACCGCCGGTGCAGGAGCCGGAGCCGGCGATGGCGCGGGTGGAGGCGGTGGAGCCGGTGTCGGTGCAGGCGCGGGGGCCGGCACGATCGGAAAGAAAACACCGCCGTTGTTGTCGCCCCCTCCACCGCAACCCGCGAGCAGCAGCGCGACCGCGCCCGGCACCCAGCCTCTGGACCAATCCATACCCAAGTCTCCATCCTCAATGTATTCAATCCGACATAGCGAAATGCGTTCTTCCGGCTGTAACCCAGTGCCTGCCCGGCCCGAACTAAGGGGAGCAACGCTGCCGTCGGTCTTTCGACTGCCCTCTCGCAGCCGACTGGCGAATGTACATCGTTGTATTCCATAAAACATATCGAAAACGATATTCCGCTCCACCAACAGCTGAAAGCCAGATATGACGCAAGACACAGGACGCCGCTTCGCCATTGCCGCCGGAACCTCCGCGCTGGGGCTGGCCATTGCCCAGTTCTTCGGCTGGGGCTCACGCCCAGCGCAGGCGGCGGAGAACGAGAAATTCGAGGTCACGCGCACCGAGGCCGAATGGCGCAAGCTGCTCACCGCCAACCAGTTCGCGGTGCTGCGCCAGGAAGGCACCGAGCGGCCCTACACCAGCCCGCTCAACGACGAGCACCGGGCCGGGCGCTTCAGCTGCGCCGGCTGCGCGCTCGACCTGTTCTCGTCGAAGACCAAGTTCGACAGCCGCACCGGCTGGCCCAGCTTCTGGCAGCCGCTGGACAAGGCCGTGGGCGAACGGCAGGACCGCTCTTTCGGCATGGCGCGCACCGAGGTGCACTGCCGCCGCTGCGGCGGCCACCTGGGTCATGTGTTCGACGACGGTCCGAAGCCCACCGGCCTGCGCTACTGCATGAACGGCGTGGCGATGAAGTTCACCCCCGGGCCGGCATAGGGCTCGGTGGGCGAGGGGTCATGGGCTGGTCTCACAATGCGCGCTATCCGTCCGACAAACGCATCGACCCAAGGAGATCCCATGAAGGCTGAGAACATCCTCCAGACCATCGGCAACACGCCGCACATCCGCATCAACCGCCTGTTCGGCAATGCGAAGCAGCAGGTCTGGATCAAGTCCGAGCGCGCCAACCCCGGCGGCTCGATCAAGGACCGCATCGCGCTCGCGATGGTGGAAGACGCCGAGAAGAGCGGCGCGCTCAAGCCCGGCGGCACCATCGTCGAGCCCACCTCCGGCAACACCGGCATCGGCCTGGCGATGGTGGCGGCCGTCAAGGGCTACAAGCTGATCCTGGTGATGCCCGACAGCATGTCGGTGGAGCGCCGCCGCCTGATGCTGGCCTACGGCGCCACCTTCGACCTGACGCCGCGCGCCAACGGCATGAAGGGCTCCATCGCCCGCGCCGAGGAAATCGTGGCCGGCACGCCCGGCGCATGGATGCCGCAGCAGTTCAACAACCCCGCCAACGTCGACGTGCACGTGCGCACCACGGCCGAGGAGATCGCCGCCGACTTCCCCGACGGCATCGACGTGCTGATCACCGGCGTGGGCACCGGCGGCCACATCACCGGCGTGGCGAAGGTGCTCAAGAAGAAATGGCCCAAGCTGCAGGTGTTCGCGGTGGAGCCGGTGGCCTCGCCCGTCATCTCGGGCGGCCAGCCTTCGCCGCACCCGATCCAGGGCATCGGCGCGGGTTTCATCCCGAAGAACCTCGACACCTCGCTGCTCGACGGCGTGCTGCAGGTGGACGCGGAACCCGCCCGCGAAATGGCCCGCCGCTGCGCGCGCGAGGAAGGCGTGCTGGTCGGCATCTCCTCGGGCGCCACGCTCGCGGCCATCGCCCAGAAGCTGCCCTCGCTGCCGCCCGACGCGGTGGTGCTGGGCTTCAACTACGACACGGGCGAGCGTTACCTGTCGGTCGAAGGCTTCCTGCCGGCCTGAACTGGTTCACCCCCAGGCTGCGCGCACTTCGTGTCGCTGCGCCACCCCCCTTCCGGGGGCAACACCTGCGGCCCGGCAAAGCCGGTTCCGCGGTGTTCCACAAACAGCAAAGCTAAAATGGCCGTCTGCTTGATAGTCACAAGCCCTACGCCATGCTGAGAATCTCCGAACTCAAACTCCCGCTCGACCACGCGCCCGAGGCGCTGGTCGCACTGATCGCCAAGACGCTCGGCGTCCCCTCCGAGGCGATCGTCTCCCACAACGTCTACAAGCGCAGCTTCGATGCGCGCAAGGCCGACCTGCTCACGGTCTACATCTGCGACGTGCAGCTGGCGGACGCGAAGCTCGAAGCCGCCCTGCTCGCGAAGCACGCGGGGCATCCCCACATCCAGAGCGCGCCCGACATGCGCTACACGCCGCCGGCCAGCGCGCCCGATGCCTTGCCGACGCGGCCCGTGGTGATCGGCTTCGGCCCCTGCGGCATCTTCGCGGCGCTGATGCTCGCGAAGATGGGCTTCAAGCCCATCGTGCTCGAGCGCGGCAAGACCGTGCGACAGCGCACCCGCGACACCTGGGGCCTGTGGCGCAGGAGCGAACTCAACCCCGAGTCAAACGTGCAGTTCGGCGAAGGCGGCGCCGGCACCTTCTCGGACGGCAAGCTCTACAGCCAGATCAAGGACCCGCGCTTCCTCGGCCGCAAGGTGATGGAAGAGTTCGTGAAGGCCGGCGCGCCGCCGGAGATCCTCTACGTCGCGCATCCGCACATCGGCACCTTCAAGCTGGTGAAGGTGGTCGAGAACATCCGCGAGCAGATCGTGGCGCTGGGCGGCGAGATCCGCTTCGAGCAGCGCGTGACCGACGTGCGCATCGAAGACGGCCATCTTCGCGGCCTCACCGTGCTCGACCAGGCCACAGGCCAGAGCGGCGAACTGCGTGCCGACCACGTGGTGATGGCGCTGGGCCACAGCTCGCGCGACACCTTCGCGATGCTGCATGCGCGCGGCGTGCATATCGAGGCCAAGCCCTTTTCCATCGGCTTCCGCGTGGAGCATCCACAGGGCCTGATCGACCGCGCGCGCTGGGGCCGCCATGCGGGCCATCCGCTGCTGGGCGCGGCCGACTACAAGCTGGTGCACCACGCGAGCAACGGCCGCTCGGTCTACAGCTTCTGCATGTGCCCGGGCGGCACCGTGGTCGCGGCCACCAGCGAGCCCGGCCGCGTGGTCACCAACGGCATGAGCCAGTACTCGCGCAACGAGCGCAATGCCAACGCGGGCATCGTGGTGGGCATCGACCCGCGCGACTACCCGGGTGACGCGCTCGCGGGCATCGCGCTGCAGCGCGAGCTGGAGAGCAACGCCTTCGTGCTCGGCGGCGGCGACTACCGCGCGCCCGGCCAGCTGGTGGGCGACTTCATCGCCGGCAAGCCCTCCACCGCGCTCGGCAGCGTAGTCCCCTCGTACAAGCCGGGCGTGACGCCGACCGACCTGCACAAGGCCCTGCCCGCCTACGCCATCGAGGCGATGCGCGAGGCCTTTCCTGCCTTCGGCCGCAAGATCAAGGGCTTCGACACGCACGACGCTGTGCTCACCGGCGTCGAGACGCGCACTTCGTCGCCCATCAAGATCACGCGCGGCGACGACTTCCAGAGCCTCAACGTGCGCGGCCTGTACCCCGCGGGCGAAGGCGCGAGCTACGCGGGCGGCATCCTGTCGGCCGGCGTGGACGGCATCAAGGTGGCCGAGGCCGTGGCATGCAGCGTGCAGGCCGAGTCGGAACGCGAACGCACCGCGAACGTCTGATGCAGGCCATGCAGCATTCCGCCACGTTCTTCGAGCGCCCCACCCTGGGCCACCTGATCGTCGCCACGCTGACGATGGCGGCCGTGGTGCTCGCCTCCAACATCCTCGTGCAGTTCGCCATCAACGACTGGCTGACCTGGGGCGCCTTCACCTATCCGGTGGCCTACCTCGTGAGCGATCTCGTCAACCGGCGCTTCGGCCCCGGCATGGCGCGTCGCGTGGCGTGGGTGGGCTTCGCGGTGGCGGTGGGCGTATCTCTGCTGCTCGCGCCGGTGCGCATCGCCGCGGCCTCGGGGCTTGCCTTCATCGCCTCGCAGCTGCTGGACATCGGCGTCTTCGACCGCCTGCGCCGCGGCCTCTGGTGGCGCGCGCCGCTGGTGGCCACGGTGATCGCCGCGGTGCTCGACAGCATCGTGTTCTGGGGCATCGCCTTCGCAGGCACCGAGGGCCCGTGGTTCACCTGGGCGTTGGGCGACCTCGGCGTGAAGCTCGCCGTGGGCGTGCTGATGCTGCTGCCGTTCCGGCTGCTGATCGGCCGGCAGGCCGCGCAGGCTTCGGCCCTGACCTGAACCGGCGATGACGATGAAGACAGAAACGACAATGCGCCCAATACGACATCCCGCCCGCCGCGCCGCATGCGCGAGCGCACTCCACTACTGAATTCCTTCCTGCCTTCTTCGCGCCCCCGAGCCGAATTTCCAGAATGACCGAAGCAACCACCGCCAACCCGAACAACAAGTCGCGCCGCCCCCGTGGCGAGCGCCTGGACATGGCCCAGCAGCTGCAGGCACTGCGAGCCGGCACGGAAGGCTCGACGACGGCTTCCGAAGCCACGGCCGGCACGCCCTCCGCTCCCGCGCAGGCGAAGCGGCCGCAGCAACAGCATCAGCAGCGCAAGCCGAAGAGGCCGCAGCAGGCGCAGTCCCAGCAGCAGCAATCGCAGCAGAAGCAGCAACCGCAGCAGCCGGCGCGCCCGCAACGCAAGGTGCACCCGGCGCTCGAGCGCCTGTTCGAGCTGTATCCGAACCTCTTCGGCGCGCGCTTCCTGCCGCTGAAGCTCGGCGTGTACGAAGAGCTGATTGCCCGCCACCCCGACGACTTCAAGGCCGAAGACCTCAAGGTGGCCATGGGCCTGCACGCGCGCTCCACGCGCTACCTCGAAAGCGTGGCCGCCGGCCATCCGCGCCATGACCTCGACGGCAACGTCGCCGAGCCGGTGGCGCCCGAGCACGTGCATCACGCCATCCTCGAGCTGCACCGCCGCCGCTCGCAGCGCACCGGCGAAGACCTGCGCCCGCAACTCGTGGCGCGCCTGGCCCGCGCCGTCGAAGCCTCCGGCCTCGACCGCGAAGCCTATGCCGTGCTGGTGCGCTCGCGCGACGCGAACAACAACGCCGTGCTCGACGAAGCCCTCGCCCAGCTGGCCGAGCAGGCCGCCAAGCGCGAGGCGCTGCTGCGTGCCTTCGAGGCGAGTGGTCGCAGCGAGAAGGAGTTTGCGGACATGTACGGCATGGCGCAGGGCGAGGTCGCACGCACGCTGCAACGCGCGCGTACCGACCGTGCCGCTGCCGCCGCGGCTCCGGTCGCGACGACCGAAACGCCGGAAGCGCCCGCCGCTCCGTCGGCCGACTGATAGACCGGGACGGCGGCGGCAGCTATGCCGCCATCGTCGAGAGATTCGGCCCGCGCTCGCGCGCGGCCAGCCAGCCCTCTATCTGCGGCAGCATGCTTGCAACCGAAGCCGCGAGCAGCCGATACGGCTCCGGGCTGTCGCCGAAACCCTCGTACGAGAACCAGTCCTCCGCCAGGCTGGAACCGCCCGCCCCACCACGGTTTTGCAGCCGTGCGCGGTCGGAGAGCGGAACGTACTCCAGCCGCAGATCGGCCTGCGCGACCACATCGCCCCAGCTGGTGGTCTTTTCGCCCGGCGGATGCGCACCGCATTCCAGGAAGAAGGCCGTGCCCGGCTTGTCGTACTGCACGGACACGAAATGGATCACGTCCGCCCGGTCGCGGCGGAAATTAGGAAAGCTGCCCGCGAAGCCTGCGGCCTTCAGTTCCGGCACGAGCACCGACTTGAGGGCGCTGGACATGAGCCTGGTGGGTGTCGAGGGCATGCTGGATCGGCTCCGGCGGACGACAGGCGAAAGGAAAGGTGAAAAGAAAAAAGCCGCCACGGCAACGTGGCGGCTTTTCTGTTGATGGGCGAGGCTGGCCCCGTCTTCAGCGCTGCGCGCTCTGGAGCGCGGCAATGCGCTCCTCGATCGGCGGGTGCGTGGCAAACAGCTTGCCGATGCTGCCCGTGATGCCCATGGCTTCCACCGCCTTCGGCAGTTCGCCGGCCGGCAGGCCGCCCAGGCGGGCGAGCGCGTTGATCATCGGCTGCTTCTGGCCCATCAGCGCGGCGGCGCCTGCGTCGGCGCGGAACTCGCGCTGGCGCGAGAACCAGGCCACCACCATCGCGGCGGCAAAGCCGAGAACGATGTCGAGCACGATGGTACTCACGTAGTAGCCGATGCCGGGGCCCGAGCTGCGGTCGTCGCCGCGGCGCAGGAAGCTGTCGACCGCGTAGCCGATCACGCGCGACAGGAACACGACGAAGGTGTTCATCACGCCCTGGATCAGCGTCATGGTGACCATGTCGCCGTTGGCGATGTGCGCGACCTCGTGGCCGATGACGGCCTCGACCTCTTCGCGCGTCATGTTCTGCAGCAGGCCGGTGGACACCGCCACCAGCGACGAGTTCTTGAACGCGCCCGTCGCGAAGGCGTTGGGCTCGCCTTCGAAGATGCCGACCTCGGGCATGCCGATGCCGGCCTTGTCGGCGAACTTGCGCACCGTGCCGACGATCCAGGCCTCGTCGGGCGTCTGGGGGTTGTCGATCATGTGCAGGCCGGTGGTCCACTTGGCCATCGGCTTGCTGATGAGCAGCGAGATGATCGCGCCGCCGAAACCCATCACCAGCGCGAAGCCGAGCAGCGCCGTCAGGTTGAGCCCGTTGGCCGTGAGGAAGCGATTGACGCCGAGCAGGCTGGCGACCACGCCGAGCACAGCGACGACCATCACGTTGGTCAGGACAAACAGAAGGATACGTTTCAAGTTGAATTCTCCGTGGGGAAATCTGCCACCCAGATGAGGGCCCCGGGGCCCTCTTCAAGCCGTATTCGAGCAGGTTGCGGCCTGGAAGCCCTGGGCGTTTTAGGTGTTCTGGGCGCTCCGGTCGGCGGCAGCCGGTAGAGCCATGATAGGAGCAAAAGTTCTAGGCCCCCGGTATTCCCCGCCCCGGCGAGGGCCTGAAGACCATCGGATCGTCATAGAAGCCCGCGGCCTCGTTGGCGCCCCACCAGCCCGGTACGCCGAGCACCGGCAGCGGCACGAAGGGCTTGCGTTCGAGCAGCTGCGGGTCGAGCGAGCCCGCCACCAGCGCGTCGTCGAGCGCCGCTGACCCGTTCTCGCCCTGCGCCGGCAGCAGCAACACGTGCGCCGTGATCGGCTTGCGCGGCGTGACCAGCTTCTCCAGCAGCGCATGGCCGAAGAGCAGCAGCCGCGCTTCGCTCCACAACCCACGCCTGCTGACGAAGAGCGTGTGCCAGTCGCGCGCGACCAGCGCGTGCCACAGCGCCGGCGGCGCATCGAGCAGGGCGCCGTTCTCGTCGAACAGCGTGAGCGCATCCCGCAGCGGCCCGCGCGTGGCGCCAACGCCGTCTCGGGCGATCTCGCCGGCCTGCAGCTCGTTCAGGCGTCGCTTCGTCCGCGGAAAGGCGAGCCAGACCAGGCCGTTGAAGAAGTCGTGGAGGTTGTCGCGGGTCGGGACCGTGCGGGTCCGGAAGACGTGAGCCTCGTAGGCATGCCCGGCGGGCAGCGCGTCCTGGCTCACGAAATCGGGCGCCGACGCGTGCCTGATGCGCTGGAGTGCGGTGGCCACGCCGCCATCGCCATGCGCGACGGCCTGCATTGCCGCCTCGCCATCGGCGCGATAGGGCGCGAGCCATGGCCGCGCCCAGTCGATCGCCGGCAGGGTCAAGGCGCGGGCGCGCCCGTCCAGCGGATGCGGTCCGGGTGCTGCATCAGCACGAACTCCGCCGTGAGCTTCTCGAAGAGCTTGAGCGAACTGCTGTTCTTGCCGAGCAGCCCGGCCGTGCGCAGGGCCTTGGCCACGTCGTTGAGCGGCACGTCCTTGCCGCCGCGCAGGGCCGGAGCGGCCTGGAGGATGAATTCGGCGGCTTCCGAAGGCTGCGGCTGTTGCTGCGGTTGCTGCTGAGGCTCGGGCTTGCTGGCAGCCTTCGCCGTCGTCTTGCGCGCCGCCGTCTTCGCCGCAGTCTTCTTCGCGGCGGGCGCGGCCTTGGCACGCGTGGTCTTCGCAGCGGCCGTCTTCTTCGCCGGCGCGGTGCGGGCCGCGGGCTTGGTGACGGCGTTGTGCGCGATGTCCGTGAAGGCGTCGTAGATGCCGACAGTCTCTTCGCCCGTCTTGCCCTGCTGGCCGATGCCGCAGACGCGGCAGCCCTTCTCGCGCAGCCGGATCACGAGCGGCGCGAAGTCGGAGTCGGAGGACACCAGCACCACCACGTCGGGCCGCTCGGCAATGGCGAGGTCGATCGCATCGACCGACAGCGCGATGTCGGTGCTGTTCTTGCCGGCCGACAGGTTCACCATCGGCCGCACCGACAGCCGCTTGAAGAGCGCCTGTCGGTTCACCGCCATCTCGGCATTGCAGTACGCGCGACGCACGTGGATGGCGCCGTATTCGTCCATGGTGCGCTGCACGGCCTGTTCGATCACGTCCGCCGAGACGTTGTCGGCGTCGATCAGCAGCATCACGCGCAGCGAAGAGACCGTCATGCGAGCTTCCAGTTGACGGTCTCGCCGCCGCGCAGCGGCTTGAGCGTGGCATCGCCGTAGGGCACGGTCTCCGGCACCGTCCAGCTCTCGCGCTTGAGCGTGATGGTGTCGGTGTGGCGCGGCAGGTCGTAGAAGTCGGGGCCGTTGAAGCTCGCGAAGCCTTCGAGCTTGTCGAGCGCGCCCGCGTTGTCGAAGGCCTCGGCATAAAGCTCGATGGCAGTGAGCGCGGTGTAGCAGCCGGCGCAGCCGAGCGCATGCTCCTTCAGGTGCGCCGGGTGCGGCGCGCTGTCGGTGCCCAGGAAGAAGCGGTCGCTGCCGCTGGTGGCCGCCTCGACCAGCGCCACGCGGTGCGTCTCGCGCTTGAGCACGGGCAGGCAGTAATAGTGCGGGCGGATGCCGCCGGTGAAGATGGCGTTGCGGTTGTAGAGCAGGTGGTGCGCCGTGATGGTGGCTGCCGTGAACCGGTCGGCGTCGCGCACGTAGTGGGCGCCTTCCTTGGTGGTCAGGTGCTCGAACACCACCTTGAGCTCGGGGAAGTCGCGGCGCAGCGGGATCATCACGCGGTCGACGAACACGGCCTCGCGGTCGAACAGGTCGATGGCCGGGTCGGTCACCTCGCCGTGCACCAGCAGCAGCAGGCCGTGCTTCTGCATGGCTTCCAGGGTCTTGTAGGTCTTGCGGATGTCGGTCACGCCGGCATCGCTGTTGGTGGTGGCGCCGGCCGGATAGAGCTTGAGCGCACGCACGCCGGCTTCGGCGGCCAGCGCGATTTCCTCGGGCGGCAGCTTGTCGGTGAGATAGAGCGACATCACCGGCTCGAAGCCGCTGCCCTCGGGCACGGCGGCGCGGATGCGGTCGCGATACGCCACGGCCTGCGCGGCGGTGGTCACGGGGGGACGGAGGTTGGGCATGATCAGCGCGCGGCCGAACTGGCGGGCGCTGTGGGGAACGACGGCTTCGAGGGCGGCGCCATCGCGCACGTGCAGGTGCCAGTCGTCCGGGCGGGTGATCGTGAGGGTGTCTGTCATGGCTGGCCGATTGTCGCATCGCCCCCCGGAACGGGACTCCCCCGGGCTTCGCGCACTTCGCGTCGCCTCGCCCTCCCATTCGCCGGGGGCGACACCGGCGGCCCGGCGGAGCCGGTTCCGCGGTTCCCCCCCCAAAGGAGCGAGCCGGTTTTCAGCCCAGCAGGTACTCGCGCACCAGCGAGCGCGCCCGGTGCAGCCGGCTCTTGACGGCGCCCGGCGGTTCGCCGAGCCGTTCGGCGATCTCCGCTATGGTCAGCTCCTCGAAGTCGCGCAGCAGCACCACTTCGAGGTAGTGCGCGGGCAGCGACTCCAGCGCGTGGGTCAGGTCCAGCCGCAGGGCAGCGTCGTCGCGGGCGAGCAGCTGGCGCTCGGCCGCTTCCTCGTCGAGCGGCTCGTGCCTGAACATCGCCCGCTGCAGCCGCAGGCATTCGCGCCTGATGACGGTGAAGAGCCACGACGAGAAGGCCGCCACGGCCTTCAGCCCCCGGAGCTTGCGCGCAACGACCAGCAGCGACTCCTGCACGGCATCGTCGACGTCGCTGGCCTGGCAGTGCCGCCAGGCGTAGCGGCGCGCGTCGGACTGGCAGGCCGCGAGCAGGCTCGCGATGGCGGCCGGGTCGCCGGTCTGCGCGGCGAGGATCAGGCTGGATCGGTCGATGCCCGCGGTCACGCTTCAACGCCCCTTTCCGTCGAGCTTGCGCCCGACCATCGCGCACATCGGGCAGAAGCCGAACAGGCCCGTCAGCGCGAGCGTCGCGCCCATGAGCGCGACGGCCACGCCCAGCCCGAGGCCGGCGGTGCTCCAGCCGATGGCGGCGAAAGCCAGGGCCGCGAGGCCGACGACGATGCGCAGTGCGCGCTCCCAGCCGGGAAGATTCTTTGCGTAGAGCATGGCGGTTCCTTCGATCCTTCTTGATGGTGCATGAGGAAGACCCTCGGACACCAAGAGGCGTCGAACCCGCCGAACGGTTCGCGGGAACCGCAAATTTTTCCACGCCGACGGAAAACGCCCGCTACGGCAGGAGCACGCGGCAACTGCCCGGGTCCGCCGCCTGCATCCACTTGTGGAAGTTGACCGAGCAGCGCGCGCCCTTGCCCGGCGGCCACGGATCGAAGATGCGCAGCGTGGTGCCGCGCCCGCTGGGGTCGTCGTCCCCGCGGATCCCCACGACCAGCATCATGTGGCCGGGACGGCCGACGCGCGCGGCATATCCCTTGGCGCCCCATGGCAGGTCGAAGATCAACGGCCCGCCCTGCAGCGCCGCACGCAACTGGGCAACCGACCAGGGCGCAGGCGGGCGCAACGACAGCCCGTGCGCGGACGCGAAGAGCGCATCGGCCGCCATCGCCTCCTCGCCGTCCGGAAAGGCGCGCAGCCCGCCGTCGTCGGCGATGAGCCCGGGCGGCGTGCGCGCCACCACTGCCTGCACGTTGGAGCGCGTGATCATGGCCGTGCAGGCGGCCCAGCACAGGCCGGGCGTGGGCTGGGGAATCAGCGCGACGGGATGCAGGATCGGCGCATGGCACTCGTTGCCGAACACCAGGTTCTGCGTGCAGGGGCCGGCCTCGCCGTCCTCGGCGAGCCAGTGGGCGGCCTGCAGGCGGCGCACCGCCATCCGGGTGACGGGGCCGTAGTCGCCATCCAGCGCGAGCTCGGGGCCGGGCTGGAGCTTGTGGTTCAGCGCCTCCTGCAGCCTGCGGACGTCGGCGCCGCGCGAACCCTGTGTCAGTGTCGTCATCGGTTCCTGTCCCTCGCCAACAGATGCCCTGACCCTCGGCATGAGCCGGCTGCATTGTGGAAAGCCCTTGTCGCCGCGTCCATTTGTCGGACGGCATAGCCGGGATGGCGGGCCGCGCGCCCCCCCGGGGGCACGCCCGTTGCTTGACGTGCCGCGCCGATCGGCCGAAGGTCCGGTCCCGCGCAAACCACCCCCACACACCACCGCACACACCGGAAACCGACATGCTGTCCACGGCAATGCTTTACTTTCGCGAGACCGCCAGGGCCGGCTCGCTGCGCCGCGCCGCCGAGCAGCTCGGCGTGGCGCCGAGCGCCATCAGCCGCCAGATCGCCAAGCTCGAAGGCGAGCTGCAGGCCGCCCTGCTCGACCGCCGCGCCAACCGCACCACCCTCACGCCCGCCGGCGAGCTGGTGCTGGCGCATGCCGAACAGGCCCTGCAGAGCAGCGAGGCGCTTCGCGGCGCGTTGCAGGAGCTGAGCGGTGAGCCCGCCGGCACGGTGCGCATCGGCAGCATCGAGGGCATGGTCGGGCACTTCCTCGCGAACAACCTGGCGCGCTTCCAAAAGAGGCATCCGCAGGTGAAGCTGCAGGCCTCGGTGGTGGGCTCGCGCGCGGTGCTCGAGGCGCTGCAGGAAGGCCGCATCGACATCGCGCTGGCCTTCAACCTGCCCGAGCGCCACGCCTTCCGCGAGCATGCGCGGCTGGAACAGCCGCTGTGCGCCATCGTCGCGCCCACGCATCCGCTCGCGCGGCGGCGCAGCGTGTCTTTCAGCGAGCTCGAAGGCCGCCGCGTGGCGCTGCCCGACCGCTCGTTCCAGATCCGCCATCTGGTCGACCGCATCGCCTCGAAGACACAGGTGTCGCTCGAGCTGGCGATCGAGACCGGCACGCTCGACATGGCCAAGGGCCTGGTGCGCAACAGCGATCTCATCACCTTCCTGCCGCGCTATGCGGCGCTGCACGAGGTGTCGAACGGCGACCTGTGCGCCGTGCCGCTGCAGGAGCGCGACTTCGCCGCCACCGCGGCCAGCCTGCTCACCATGCCGGGGCGGCGCCAGTCGCCGGCGACGCGCGCGCTGCTCGAGATGCTGGCCACCAGCATGGGGCGATACGGTGCGAGCACGGGCGCGGGCGCGGCGCCGCGTTCTGATTCCGGCAACACGCGCGTGCGGAAATGAGCCTTCCCGCCGGCCTCGTCGCTCCCTACATTGGGCGCCGACGAGGAAAGAACACGGCATGACGACCACAGCAACCGACCAGACCATTGCATTCCCCGAAGGCGGCTATCGCTACGCGAGAGGCGTGTTCCAGTATTCCGCGGGCGTGGCGGCACTGCCCGGCTTCGCTATCGAGCGGGTGCGTTTCCAGCAGCCCGTTCCGCTGGAAGAAGGCTTCGACGTCATCGCGGCGCACCTGGGCGCCATCGGCCGGCCGCTGGCCGCGCTGTGCGCCTGCGAACTGCGCTCGCCAGCGCCGTTCTCGGAGCGCGGATTCCTCGACTTCAACCGCGTCTACGCCGGCACGCTCGAGCGCTGGGGCCTGGTGCGCGGCGAGCGCAACCCGGTGGCGCGTACCAACGTGTGCCCGCGCATCGGCGCCCCGGCCACGCCGGCCTTCCAGGCCTTCTCGTACACCGTGCCGGCCGACGACGATGCCGCGCCGCCGAGCTTCGTGGTCTCCGGCGGCGGCGAGGCGCCCGACGGCCATGCCAGCTATCGCGAGGTGATGGTCCGCCTGGGCGACACCAGCCCCGAAGGCCTGCGCGCCAAGCTCGGCTACGTGATGACGGAAATGGAGCGCCGCCTCGCCGTGCTGGGCTTCGGCTGGCGCGATGCCGCGGCGGTGCAGGCCTACACGGTGCACGACATCGGCGCGCTGGTGTTCGACGAGATCGTGCAGCGCGGCGGCCTCACCACCGGCCTGACGTGGCACATGGCGCGGCCTCCGATCGTGGACATGGAAGTCGAGATGGACCTGCGCTGCGCGCGACGCGAGCTCGCGCTGTCATGGCCCTAGCCCGACAAGGGACACCACCGCTGGCATGTGTCGTGCTTGACAGTTTTTTCGTCCTTTTCTCCATTCCACCCCAACGGAGTTCCATGTGAAGCGTGCTGCCCCTGCCCTGTTCCTGAAACCCCTGGCCGCCTGCGCGGCGCTCGCCACCCTGGTGCTCGCCGCGCCCCAAGCGATGGCGCAGGAGAAGACGCTGCGCATCGCCATGACGGCGGCCGACATTCCGCGCACGCTGGGCCAGCCCGACCAGGGCTTCGAGGGCAACCGCTTCACCGGCATCCCGATCTACGACTCGCTCACGCAGTGGGACCTGTCGAAGGCCGATGCGCCGAGCGTGCTGATCCCCGGCCTCGCCGCCTCGTGGGCGGTCGACGCCAAGGACAAGAACAAGTGGGTCTTCAAGCTGCGCCCCGGCGTGAAGTTCCACGACGGCTCGGCCTTCAACGCCGACGCCGTGGTGTGGAACGTGCAGAAGGTGCTCGACAAGGATGCCGTGCAGTTCGACCCCAGCCAGGTCGGCGTGACGGCCTCGCGCATGCCCACGCTCAAGTCGGCGCGCAAGATCGACGACACGACGGTCGAGCTCACCACCAGCGAGCCCGACGCCTTCCTGCCGATCAACCTCACGAACCTGTTCATGGCCTCGCCGACGCACTGGCAGAAGAAGTTCGACGCCGCCGCCGGCGCCACGCCCGCCGACAAGGCCAAGGCCGCCTGGACCGCCTTCGCCGCCGACCCGTCGGGCTCGGGCCCGTTCAAGGTCACGCGCTTCGTGGCGCGCGAGCGGCTCGAGCTGGCCGCCAACAAGGGCTACTGGGACGCGAAGCGCGTGCCGAAGATCGACAAGGTCGTGCTGCTGCCGATGCCCGAGGCCAACGCGCGCACCGCCGCGCTGCTGGGCGGCCAGGTCGACTGGATCGAGGCGCCCGCGCCCGACGCGATGGCGCAGATCACGCAGCGCGGCTTCAAGATCTATTCGAACGCGCAGCCGCACGTGTGGCCCTGGCAGCTTTCCTTCGCCGAAGGATCGCCCTGGCTCGACAAGCGCGTGCGCCAGGCCGCCAACCTGTGCATCGACCGCGGCGGCATGAAGCAGCTGCTGGGCGGCATGATGGCCGAGCCCAAGGGCACGGTGCCGCCGGGCCATCCGTGGTTCGGCAAGCCCACCTTCGACATCCGCTACGACGTGAAGGCCGCGCAGGCGCTGATGACGCAGGCCGGCTACTCGGCCGCCAAGCCGATCAAGGTGAAGGTGCAGATCTCGGCCTCGGGCTCGGGCCAGATGCAGCCGCTGCCGATGAACGAGTTCGCGCAGCAGTCGCTCAAGCAGTGCTACTTCGACGTGCAGTTCGACGTGATCGAATGGAACACGCTGTTCACCAACTGGCGCAAGGGCGCGAAGGACCCGTCGGCCAACGGCGCGAACGCGGTCAACATCAGCTTCGCGGCCATGGACCCGTTCTTCGCGATGGTGCGCTTCGTGAGCACCAAGACCGTTCCGCCGGTGTCCAACAACTGGGGCTATTACGGCAACGCCGAGGTCGACAAGCTGGTGGCCGACGCGCGCACCAGCTTCGACGACAAGGCGCGCGACGCCGCGCTCGCGAAGCTGCACACCCACATCGTGGACGACGCGCCCTTCGTGTGGATCGCGCACGACGTGGGCCCGCGCGCCATGTCGGCCAAGGTCAAGAACGTGGTGCAGCCCAAGAGCTGGTTCATCGACATCGCGACCATGACGATGGACTGACCGTTCTCCCAGCCAGCCCATCAGCCAGCTAGCCATCCATGCTCGCCTACCTCCTGCGCCGCGTGATCTACGCCGTGCCGATCATGATCGGCGTGGCCCTCGTGTGCTTCCTGCTCGTGCACATCGCACCCGGCGATCCGCTGGTGTCGATACTGCCGCCCGACGCCTCCGCCGAGCTGCAGGCGCAGCTGCGCGAGCTGTACGGCTTCAACCGTTCGCTGCCCGAGCAGTTCGCGATGTGGCTGTGGCGCGCGCTGCACGGCGACCTGGGCGTGTCGATCGCGAGCAACCGCGCGGTGGCCTCGGAAGTGTTCACCGCCGTGGGCAACACGCTGCGGCTCGCGGTGGTGGCCACCTTCATCGGCTTCGTGCTGGGCAGCCTGTTCGGCTTCGTCGCGGGCTACTTCCGCGGCTCCTGGCTCGACCGGCTGGCCTCGATGTTCTCGGTGCTCGGCGTGAGCGTGCCGCACTACTGGCTGGGCATGGTGATGGTGATCGTGTTCTCGTCGCAGCTCATGTGGCTGCCGGCAACGGGCGCGGGCCCCAGCGGCTCGGACGACTGGGCCTGGGACTGGGCGCACCTGCAGTTCCTGCTGCTGCCGGCGATCACGATGTCGGTGATCCCGATGGGCATCATCGCGCGCACGGTGCGCGCGCTGGTGGCCGAGATCCTCGAGCAGGAGTTCATCGTCGGCCTGCGCGCCAAGGGGCTCACGCACTTCGGCGTGTTCCGCCACATGGTGAAGAACGCCGCGCCCACGGCTCTGGCGGTGATGGGGCTGCAACTGGGCTACCTGCTCGGCGGCTCGATCCTCATCGAGACGGTGTTCTCCTGGCCGGGCACCGGCTTCCTGCTGAACTCGGCCATCTTCCAGCGCGACCTGCCGCTGCTGCAGGGCACGATCCTGGTGCTGGCGCTGTTCTTCGTCGTGCTCAACCTGCTGGTCGACGTGCTGCAGACCCTGCTCGACCCGCGCATCGCCCGGGCCTGAAAGACCAGATCGACCATGTCCTCCGTGCTCGCCCCCTCCTCCATCGCCGCGGCCGTCGAGCCGCTGCCGGCCCAGCGCTCGCGCGGCTACTGGGCCTCGGTCTGGCTGCGCTTCCGCCGCGACCCGGTGGCCGTCGGCGCGGCGGTCGTCGTGCTGCTGCTGATCGCGCTCGCGATCCTCGGGCCGTGGCTCACGCCGGCCGACCCGTACCAGTCGTCGATGCTCAAGCGGCTCAAGCCCATCGGCACCGAGGGCCTGCCCCTGGGCAGCGACGAGCTGGGCCGCGACATGCTCTCGCGCCTCATCGTCGGCGCGCGGCTGTCGCTCTTCATCGGCATCACGCCGGTGCTGTGCGCCTTCGTGCTGGGCACGGTCATCGGCATCGTCGCGGGCTACGCGGGCGGGCTGACCAACACGCTCATCATGCGCACCATCGACGTGTTCTACGCCTTTCCGTCGGTGCTGCTGGCCATCGCGCTGTCGGGCGCGCTGGGCGCGGGCGTGGTCAATTCGCTGATCTCGCTGACCATCGTCTTCATTCCGCAGATCGCGCGGGTGGCCGAGAGCGTGACCACGCAGGTGCGCAACCGCGACTACGTGGAGGCGGCGCGCGCCTCGGGCGCGGGGCCCTTCACCATCGTGCGCGTGCACGTGCTGGGCAACGTGCTCGGGCCGATCTTCGTGTACGCCACCAGCCTCATCGCGGTGTCGATGATCCTGGCCTCGGGTCTCTCTTTCCTCGGCCTGGGCGTGAAGCCGCCGGAGCCCGAGTGGGGGCTGATGCTCAACACGCTGCGCACCGCGATCTACGTGCAGCCGTGGGTCGCGGCGCTGCCGGGCGTGATGATCTTCATCACCTCGATCTCCTTCAACATCCTGTCCGACGGGCTGCGCGCCGCCATGGACAACAAGGGCTGAGGCAAGGCAATGGACGCACTCGAAGACATCGGCGGGCCGGCCCAGCCGCTGCTGACGATCAAGGGCCTGGTCAAGCACTTCCCCCTGAAGAAAGACCCGCTCGGCCGCGGCGGCGGCGTGGTGCGCGCGGTCGACGGCGTGGACTTCGAAGTGCTCAAGGGCGAGACGCTCGGCGTGGTCGGCGAGTCGGGCTGCGGCAAGTCGACCACCGCGCGCCTGCTGATGCAGCTGATCGAGCCCACGCGCGGCGAGGTCGTGTTCGACGGCCGCGAGGTCGGCGGCCGCGACCTGCCGCTGAAGGAGTTCCGCCGCCAGGTGCAGATGGTGTTCCAGGACAGCTATGCCTCGCTGAACCCGCGCCTGACCATCGAGGACTCCATCGCCTTCGGCCCGCAGGTGCACGGCGTGCCGCGGCGCGAATCGGTGGCACGGGCGCGCGACCTGCTCGGCCGCGTGGGCTTGTCGCCCCAGCGCTTTGCCGAGCGCTATCCGCACGAGCTCTCGGGCGGCCAGCGGCAGCGCGTGAACATTGCGCGGGCGCTGGCGCTGCAGCCGCGCATGGTGATCCTCGACGAGGCCGTCTCCGCGCTCGACAAGTCGGTGGAAGCGCAGGTCATCAACCTGCTGCTCGACCTGAAGGCCGAGTTCGGCCTGACCTACGTGTTCATCAGCCACGACCTCAACGTGGTGCGCTACGTGAGCGACCGCGTCATGGTGATGTACCTGGGCCAGGTGGCCGAGATCGGCCCGGCCGATGCGCTGTACGACCGGCCCGCGCACCCCTACACGCGCGCGCTGCTCTCTTCCATGCCCTCGATGGACCCCGACCATCGCACCGAGGAAGCAGCGCTCGCGGGCGATCCGCCGAACCCGATCAACCCGCCTTCGGGCTGCCGCTTTCATCCGCGCTGCGCGCTGGCCGCGCCGGTGTGCGGCAAGGTGGTGCCCGAACGCATCGCCACCGGCTCGCAGCACGCGGTGAGCTGCCTGATCCACGAGCCCGGCAGCGGGCATCCGATGGCGGCCGAGGCACGAAGGGAAGCGGCATGACGACGACCATGAACGACGACGAGCCCATGGTCCGCCTGCGCGACCTCAGCGTCACCTTCGGCGGCGGGCGCAAGCCGGTGCATGCCGTCAGCGGCGTAAGCCTCGAGGTGAAGCGCGGCGAGGTCGTCGCGCTGATCGGCGAGTCGGGCTCGGGCAAGAGCGTGACCATGCGCACCCTGCTGCGCCTGCACCCCGAGCGCCGAACCCGCATGGGCGGCACGGTGCAGGTGGCGGGCCGCGACGTGCTCGCGATGTCGCAGCGCGAGCTGGCCGACTTCCGCGGCAAGGTCGCGTCGATGATCTTCCAGGAGCCGCTGCTGGCGCTCGACCCGGTGTATTCGGTGGGCGCGCAGATCGTCGAGTCGATTCGCCGGCATGAGTCCGTCACGCAGGCCGAGGCACAGCGGCGCGCGCTGGCGCTGTTCGAGCGCGTGCGCATCCCGAGCCCCGAGCGGCGCCTGCAGGCCTATCCGCACGAGATGTCGGGCGGCATGCGCCAGCGCGCCATGATCGCGCTGGCGCTCGCCTGCACCCCCCGGCTGCTGCTGGCCGACGAGCCCACCACCGCGCTCGACGCCACGGTGCAGATCCAGATCCTGTTGCTGCTGCGCGAGCTGCAGCGCGACCTGGGGCTTTCGGTGATCTTCGTCACGCACGATATCGGCGCGGCGGTGGAAGTGGCCGACCGCATCGCCGTGATGTACGCGGGGCGCATCGTCGAGGAAGGCACCGCGCGCGAGCTGATCCGCTCGCCGCGCCATCCGTACACCATCGCGCTGCTCAAGAGCCGTGCGCACGGCGCGCTGGCGCGCGGCACGCGGCTCGAGACCATCGGCGGCGCGCCGCCCGACCTGTCGGCGCTGCCGCCCGGCTGCGCCTTCGCCGAACGCTGCGCGCTCGCTAGCGACGCCTGCCGCGCGGCCCAGCCGCCGGTGGTCGAGCTGGCGCCGAACCACCGCGCGCGCTGCATCCACACCGACGCGGCGGCGGCCATCGCTCCGGTGCTCGTCGCCTGACGGACAAAGACAACTCACCACCCGACACCCATCGCCATGCCCCTGCACGACCCCGCCCACGCCTTCGTCCCGTACCCCGACGCACCGGTGCCGCGCGCCACGACCGGCCCGCTGGCCGACCTGAGCTTCGCCGCGAAGGACCTGTTCGACGTGGCCGGCTACCCCACGAGCGGCGGCAACCCGATCGTGCTGGCGATGTCGGGCATCAAGACGCGCACCGCGCCGACCGTGCAGAAGCTGCTCGACGCCGGCGCGCGCTTCGTCGGCAAGACCGTGACCGACGAACTCGCGTTCTCGATGAACGGCAACAACGCGCACTTCGGCGCACCGGTCAACGGCGGTGCGCCCTCGCGCATCACGGGCGGCTCATCGTCGGGCTCGGCCTCGGCCGTGTCGTCGAATCTCTGCGACTTCGCGCTGGGCACCGACACCGGCGGCTCGGTGCGCGCGCCAGCCAACCACTGCGGCCTGTACGGGCTGCGCCCCACGCACGGGCGCGTGAGCCTCGAAGGCGCGCTCGACCTCGCGCCCAGCTTCGACACCTGCGGCTGGTTCGCGCGCGACATCGGCACCTTCGCGCGCGTGGCCGACGTGCTGCTGGGTGCCGACGCGGCGCCGCTGCCCGAACGCGTGCGGCTGCTGCGCCCCGACGATGTCTGGGCGCTGGCCGTGCCGGCGGCTGTCGATGCGCTTAAGGGCGCGGCCGACAGCGCGCAGGGCGCGCTCGGCCCCGCCAAGGGCATCGAGGTGGCGCTGGAATCCTTCGACACCATGTACTGGAACTTCCGCTACCTGCAATCGCGCGAGGCCTGGCTCACCGACGGACCCTTGATCGAACGCTACGCCCCGCCGCTGGGACCGGGCGTGGCCGAACGCTTCGCATGGTCGCGGGAAGTGACCGACGCACAGGTAGCCGCCGCGCGCGTCTTCCGCACCGCGTTCCGCGCGCACCTGGCTTCGCTGCTGGGCAGCGACGGCGTGCTGCTGATGCCGACCATGCCCGACATCGCCCCGCTGCGCAGCGACAGCGAGGCCGCGCTGGAGGACTACCGCAACCGCGCGATCCGCATGCTGTGCATCGCGGGGCTGGCGGGCTTTCCGCAGCTGTCGATGCCGCTGGCCACGCGCGACGGCGCGCCGCTGGGCATCTCTCTGCTCGGGCCGGCGGGGTCGGACCGGTCGCTGATTGCGCTGGCGCAGCGCATCGCGGGCTGAGGCCGCCCTCAGCCTGCTGGCGCTACAGTCGTCCCGAAGCCCACAGCGGGCTCGGGAGCATTCATGTTGAACTGGCGAGAAGCCGACATCCTTTCCATCCTCGATCAGTCCTGCGAGAACTATGTGTTCCCGATGCTGGACAACGGCTATGTCTACCTCGGAGCCACGCGCATGTCTCTCTACCGGTCGCTGGAGGACTGGGCCATGGTCATCGAAGTGTTCGGCTTCTCGCCGAGGTCAGGCCTTCCCGATACGCACGTGCATACCTTCGCCAGCCGCTTGCACGATCGCAATCCGGAAACCAGCTACGTCAGCCGCGCGGCCTACGACAACTATCTCGCACGCAACCCGCACAACGAATCGCGCTTTATCTATCCCATTGAGGAAGGCGGATGGCAGGATGCCGAGAACCTCGAATGGGTTGCGGTCAGTGGCGGGCACGAATTGATCCTGCGAGGCCAGTCGATCCCGACGCCGACTCCCGCGGACTGCAGTTCCCACCAGATAGTCCCTCTGGACAGGAACCGACTCCACACTTTCGAGCTCTGCCGCATCCTCGCAGCCACCCATCGCGACAACGTGCTGGCGACCGCAACGGAGCGCCGTGCCAACGTACGGCCAGAGATGATGCAGATCCTGCAGCTCGAGGAATGGCATCACCCGAATGTCGTTGATGAACAATGCCGGCCCAGCAACTCAGCCACCTTCCAGCAGTTGGCCAAGGTACTGACGACCGGCGACGCCTCGCACTACCGGGCCGAACTCGATCCAAACACCCATTGGATCAACTGGCCTGAAGGCGGCACCCTCTAGTCAATTTCTGCGTCGTCGCCTACGCCAATCGCACGCTGCCCGGCACCCGAAGCAGGCAGACGTCGCAGTCGACACCGCTCCCCACGCGCTCGATCACCGCGAAGTCGCCCGCATCCACCGCCAGCAGCGCGTGATGCCAGGTGCCGGGCGCGAGCACCACGCCCTGGCGTCCGTCGGTGACGAAGGCCGCGAGTTGCCGTGCCGAGGTGGGTGCATCGCCGGCGCGGGCCACCACGATCACGAAGCGCCTGTCGCCCAGCGGCACGAAGGTCTGGCTGCCCAGCGCGTGGCGCTCCATCTCCGACACCTCGTGGGGAAAGCGCCGTGCCTGCGCGCGGAACAGCGCCAGCATCGGACGGCCGCCTTCGGCGTCGAGGCGCAGGTCGTCGAGCAGGTCGAAGCGCTGCGCATTGCCGCCGTTGATGGGCCGGCCTTCGCCCGCGGGCGCGGCGATCACGGTGCCGTAGGGCGCGAAGGCCTGCGGAGTCAGCGGCTGCGCCACCAGCACCTCGGCGGCGGTCGGGGAAGCATCGTTCATCCGGCGATTGCAGCAGAAAGCGTGCCGTTCGCCTACGCGAGATCGGCCGAGCAGACTGCCCGGCCCCTGCGCGCAGGAGATACTGTTTGCTTCGCTTCCGACCACAAATGCAAGCACAGGCATGAATACGACCGAGCCCCGGCTCATCGCCGCGACACTGGCCGAGGGCGGCCTGGCCGCCCTCTTCACCGCGCCCGACGGCGCCCGGGCCTTCGCCGTGCGCTGGCAAGGCGGCGTGTACGGCTATCTCAACCAGTGCCCCCATGCGGGCGGCCCGCTTGATTTCGAAGGCCAGGTGCTGGAAAGTTCAGGCCGCTTCCTGATGTGCGCCCGGCACGGCGCGATCTTCGAGCCCGACACCGGCAAGTGCGTCGGCGGCCCCTGCCGCGGCGCACGGCTCACGCCGGCCGCCGTGCACGAGAAGGCGGACGGCAGCGTGTGGGCCGGAGCGACCGACTGAAGAGAAGACAGAACAGGACAACCATCCAGGAGAAAAAAAGACATGCGCAACTGCACCAACCGATTTCGCACTCTCCCGCCCATGGCCCTGCCCGCGGCGGCGCTCGCCCTGGCCGGCCTCCTGGCGGGCTGCGCGGGCATGTCCTCGCCCGTCGGCAAGGGCTCCACGGGCATGAAGGTCACGTCGAGCGCCTTCGCCGACAACGGCACCATCCCGTCCGAACACGCGGGCGTGGGCGACTGCGGCGGCAAGAACATCTCGCCGCCGGTGGCCTGGAGCAACCTGCCGGCCAAGACGAAGTCGGTCGCCGTGCTGGTGTTCGACCCCGACGGCGCGGCCGGCCTCGGCGTGTCGCACTGGGTGGCCTACAACATCGCGGCCGAACGCGGTGAGCTCAAGGCGGGCGAAGGAGCGGTGGGCTCCAACTTCGACTTCACCATGGGCCCGAACGTGGCCGGCACGCCCGCCTACCGCGGCATGTGCCCGCCGGCGGGCGACCGGCCGCATCACTACGTGGTGACCGTGATCGCCTCCGAGCTCTCGCCCGGCAGCCTGCCGGCCGGCCTGGGTCGCGACGCGCTGCTGGCCGCACTCAAGGGCCGCGCGCTGGGCGGCCAGAGCGTGGTGGGCCTCTACAGCCGCTGAGCACGGCGAGCGGCGAGTAATAATTTAGGACTCACATCGTCGGCACCGGCCAGCAACGGCCGCGGCCGCCTTCCAGAAAGCTCCATCGATGGCCCTGCCCGCACCCGGCACCGACCCGGTTCCGCCGTCCGCCGACGATCTCGACGCCATGTTCGACCTGGCGCCCGTCTCCCTCTGGATCGAGGACTACGGCGAGCTCAAGCGCAAGCTCGACGGCTGGCGCGCCGAGGGCATCACCGACCTGGTGGCGCACCTGCAGGCCGATCCGCAGCGGGTGAGCGACTGCATGGCACTGCTGAAGGTGCTGCGGGTCAACCAGCACACGCTGAAGCTCTTCGGCGCCGACAGCGAGCAGACCCTGCTGGGCGCACTCGACCGCGTGTTCCGCGGCGACATGTCGGCCACCGTGGTGCACGAGCTCGACCAGCTCTGGCGCGGCCAGCTCAGCTTCGAGAGCGAGACCGTCAACTACGCGCTCGACGGCCGAAGGCTCGACGTGCGCGTGCGCGCCCGCGTGCTGCCCGGCTACGAGGACAGCTGGAGCCGCGTGCTGGTGGCACTCGACGACGTCACCGAGCGCGTGGCCGCGCAGCGCCTGCGCGACGAGAGCGCCATCTACGCGCGCAGCCTGTTCGACCGCTCGCCGGTGTCGCTGTGGGTGGAAGACTTCAGCGCGGTGCGTTCGCTGCTGGAAACCATCCGCTCGCGCGGCATCACCGACTTCGCGACCTTCATCAAGGTGCACCCCGACTTCGTCACGCGCTGCATGCAGGAGATCCGCGTGATCGACGTCAACCACGAGACGCTGCGCATGTTCGGCGCACCCGACCTCACCACGCTGCTGGGCAATCTCTCGCGCATCTTCCGCGACGAGATGCGCGAGTCGTTCGCCGAGCAGTTGCAGGACCTGTGGAACGGCAAGACGGTGCAGCACCGCGAGGTGCTCAACTACTCGCTGTCGGGCGAGGTGCTGAACATCCACATGCAGTTCGCGGTGCAGGACGACCGGCTCGACACCTGGGACCTGGTACTGGTGTCGCTGGTCGACATCACCGCGCGCAAGAAGGCCGAGGCGTACCTCGAGTACCTCGGCAAGCACGACGTGCTCACGCAGCTGTGCAACCGCACCTACTACACCGAGGAACTCAACCGCCTCTCGCGCAAGGGGCCGTGGCCGGTGTCCATCGTGGCCATCGACCTCAACGGCCTGAAGCAGGTCAACGACCAGGAAGGCCACGCGGCCGGCGACTCGCTGCTGCGCCGCATGGGAGAGGTGCTCGACAAGGCCGTCGACCTGCCGGCCTGGCCCGCGCGCATCGGCGGCGACGAGTTCGCCGTGCTGCTGCCCATGACCGACGAGCGCGGCGCCGAGGCGATGCGCGAGCGAATCCTCACGCTGCTCGAGATGAACAACCAGTTCCACGCCGGGCAGAGCGGCCACACGCTGAACCTGGCCATCGGGCTCGCCACCTGCCACGGCGACGAGCCGCTGGAAGCCGCGCTGCAACGCGCGGACCGGGCGATGTACGTGGACAAGTCGCGGTATTACGAGAGCGTGGAGACTGATCGGCGGACGTCGTAGCCATCAGGTCGAGCCGCCCGAGCGGCTGTCCGTGAAGTTGCGTTTGCTGGAAAGAACCACCGATGCCCCTTGAAGGCCTTGCCGAAGCCCTGATCCGGCCAGTGGTCGAACTGGTGCTGCAGCCCATCGGGGAGGCCTTGGTGCACCTGACCGGCTACATCACCGGGCTCATCGTCGTTCCGATCGCCACGCTAGGACATGTCGTTGTCGAGCAGCCCAAAGAAGGCGTCGAAGCGATGACCTGCAGGTGGCTTCGCACGTCCAGCGGACGCATCGTCATCAATGCAGATCTGGGCAGCCTCGTGGGCTTCCTCACCTGGCTTGCGATCGGCGTGACGGCCCTCTTGATCTACTGCACGTCCGGTCCGTCGTAGCCCGGCACCCGCACCCGCTCCAGCACGAAATCGATGAACGTCCGGATCGCCCGCGTGTGCTGGCGGTTCGGCATGTAGAGCATGAACATCTGGGTGCCGAAGATCGAGAGACGCCAGTCGTCGAGCGTGGTCACCACGTCGCCGCGGCGCACGTCTTCCTGCACCACGTAGTCGGGCACGAGGCCGATGCCCAGGCCCGCGAGGATGGCCTGGCGCAGGAACAGGAAGTTTTCCGAGATGAGCGTCGGCTCCAGGATCACCTCGCGCCGTGTCTCGCCCTGGTAGGCCGACACGCGCAGTTGCCGGCCGATGACGGCGGCCGTGACCACCGGCGCGCCCTGCAGCGCGTCAAGCTGCACCGGCAGCGGGTTCTTCGCCGCGTATTCGGTCGAAGCGCAGGCCACGTAGCGCACCGGCCCCATCGCGCGGGCCACCAGGTTCTGCGGCGGCTCCGGAATCACGCGGATGGCGATGTCGACTTCGTCGCGCAGCAGGTCCTCGATGCGGTTCTCGAACACCACGTCGAGCACGATGCCGGGGTACTGGCGCTTGAAGTCGATCAGCCAGTCGGCCATGACGAGCTGCCCGTAGCCGCTGGGCACGCTCAGGCGCACGCGGCCCTGCAGGCCCTGCCCCAGCGTCGTCACCGATTCGCGCGCCGCCAGCAGCTCGGCCTGGATGGCGATGCCGTGCTGGTAGAGCCGCAGGCCGATCTCGGTCGGCTCGGCGCGGCGGGTGGTGCGCCGCACGAGTTGCGCGCCCACCGAGCGCTCCAGCTGGTTCAGGTGGTAGCTGACGTTGGCGCGGGTCATCTTGAGCCGGCGCGCCGCCGCGCTCAGGTTGCCGGCGTCGAGGATTTCCACCAACAGGGTGAGCGACTGGAGGTCCATGGGCCGATTGTGTCAAAAATCCTTTGACAGTCTGTCAACCGGCTATGCAATTGTCAAAGCGGCGGCTCAGCCCAAGAATGTTGGGTTCACCCCAGAGCCTCGGACCCGCACGGTCCGCAACGCAAGAGACAAGCGACACGCACATGGCCACCACCACTCCCAGCCCCTCCACGTCCACCGGTCCCGTCACCTTCGAACGTCTAGGCGACGTGCTCGTGGTGACCATCGACAACCCGCCCGTCAACGCCCTGGGCGTGGATGTGCGCCGCGGCCTCGCGGCCGCCATCGACGCGGCGGAAGCCGATGGCGCGGCCAAGGCGGTGCTGCTCGTCGGCGCCGGCCGCAACTTCATCGCGGGTGCCGACATCCGCGAATTCGGCAAGACCCCGCAGCCGCCCTCGCTGCCCGAGGTGTGCCTGAAGATCGAGAACTGCACGAAACCGGTCGTCGCCGCGATCCACGGCGCCGCGCTCGGCGGCGGCCTCGAAGTGGCGCTGTCGGCCCACTACCGCATCGCCTCGCCCACCGCGAAGCTGGGCCTGCCCGAAGTGGCGCTGGGCCTGCTGCCCGGCTCGGGCGGCACGCAGCGCGCGCCGCGCCTGATCGGCGTGAAGCCCGCCATCGAACTCATGCTCAGCGGCCGCCATGCGGGCGCGAAGGAAGCGCTGTCGCTCGGCCTCGTCGACCGCATCGGCACCGAAGCCGATGCGCGCGCCGAAGGCCTCGCCTACGCGAATGAACTGGTCGCCGCCAAGGCCCCGGTGCGCCGCACGCGCGAAGCCGGCGCGCTGGCCGACAAGGAAGCCGCCCGCGCCGCCCTCGAGGCCGCGCGCGCCGACACCGCCAAGAAGAGCCGCGGCCTGTTCTCGCCGATGAAGATCGTCGAGGCCGTCGAAGGCGCGCTCACGCTGCCCTTCGACGAAGGCATGGCGCTGGAGCGCAAGCTGTTCCTGCAGTGCATCGACAGCCCGCAGCGCGCCGGCCTGATCCACGCCTTCTTCGCCGAGCGCGAAGTGCTGAAGGCGCCCGAGACCAAGTCGGCCAGCCCGCGCGCGCTGGAGTCCGCCGGCATCGTCGGCGGCGGCACCATGGGCGCGGGCATCGCGGTGGCGATGCTCGACGCGGGCCTGCCCGTGACCATGATCGAGCGCGACGACACGCAACTCGCGCGCGGCCGCGCCAACGTGGAGAAGGTGTACGACGGCCTCATCGCCAAGGGCCGCATGACGCCCGAGGCCAAGGCAGCCGTCATGGCGCGCTTCTCGGGCTCCACCAGCTACGACGCGCTCGCCAACGTCGACATCGTGGTCGAGGCCGTGTTCGAGGAAATGGGCGTCAAGAAGGCCGTGTTCGCCGAGCTCGACCGCGTGTGCAAGCGCGGCGCCGTGATCGCCACCAATACCTCTTACCTCGACATCGACGAGATCGCCGCCAGCATCTCGCGTCCGCAGGACGTGGTGGGCCTGCACTTCTTCTCGCCCGCCAACATCATGAAGCTGCTGGAGATCGTGGTGCCCGCCAAGGTGAGCGCCGACGTGGTCGCCACCGGCTTCGAGCTCGCGAAGAAGCTCAAGAAGGTGCCGGTGCGCGCCGGCGTGTGCGACGGCTTCATCGGCAACCGCATCCTGGCCGTGTACCGCCAGGCCGCCGACCACATGATGGAAGACGGCGCCTCGCCCTACGACATCGACGCCGCCGTGCGCAACTTCGGCTACCCGATGGGCCCCTTCCAGGTGTCCGACCTCGCGGGCGGCGACATCGGCTGGGCCACGCGCAAGCGCAAGGCCGCCACGCGCGACCCGAAGGCTCGCTACGTGCAGGTGGCCGACCGCATCTGCGAACGCGGCTGGTTCGGTCAGAAGACGCAGCGCGGCTACTACCTGTACCCCGAAGGCGCGCGCACCGGCGTGCCCGACCCCGAAGTGCTGGCCATCATCGACGCCGAGCGCGAGCGAGCGGGCATCAAGCCGCGCGCCTTCACCGAGGAAGAAATCATGCGCCGCTACATGGCCGCGATGATCAACGAAGGCGCCAACGTCGTGCTCCAGCGCATCGCGCTGCGCCCGCTCGACGTGGACGTGACCTTCCTCTACGGCTACGGCTTCCCGCGCCACCGCGGCGGCCCGATGAAGTACGCCGACACCGTGGGCCTGCCCAAGGTGCTGGCCGACATCCAGGAGTTCGCGAAGGAAGACCCGATCTTCTGGAAGCCCTCGCCGCTGCTGGTGCAGCTGGTCGAGCGCGGCGCCGACTTCGCGAGCCTCAACCAGTCCGAGTAATCAGAGTCCATTCCAGTCAGCCGTCCAGGAGACATCCCCATGCGTGAAGCCGTCATCGTTTCCACCGCCCGCACCCCGCTCACCAAGGCACACCGCGGCGAATTCAACATCACCCCCGGCCCCACGCTGGCGGCCTTCGCCGTGAAGGCGGCCGTCGAGCGCTCGGGCCTCGACCCCGCGCTGATCGAGGACGCGATCCTCGGCTGCGGCTATCCCGAAGGCACCACCGGCCGCAACATCGCGCGCCAGGCCATCATCCGCGCCGGCCTGCCGATCTCCATCGCCGGCACCACGGTCAACCGCTTCTGCGCCTCGGGCCTGCAAGCCATTGCCATGGCCGCGGGCCGCATCGTGGTGGACGGCGCGCCGGCCATGATCGCGGGCGGCGTGGAAAGCATCTCGCAGATCCGCACCCGCAGCGCCACCGACGCGGGCGACAGTGGCATGGACCCGTGGATCGTCGAGCACAAGCCCGAGCTGTACATGGCGATGATCGAAACCGCCGACATCGTCGCCAAGCGCTACAACATCAGCCGCGAGGCGCAGGACCGCTTCTCGGCAGAGAGCCAGCGCCGCACCGAAGAAGCGCAGATCGCCGGCCGCTACAAGGACGAGATCGTCGCCTGCACCACCACCATGGCGGTGACCGACAAGGAAACCAAGGAAGTCACCTACCGCGAAGTGACCGCCACGGAAGACAACTGCAACCGCCGCGGCACCACCTACGAGGCGCTCGCCAAGCTCAAGCCCGTGATGGGCGAAGACAAGTTCATCACCGCCGGCAACGCCTCGCAGCTGTCGGACGGCGCATCGGCCTGCGTGCTGATGGAAGCCAAGGAAGCCGAGCGCGCCAACATCAAGCCGCTGGGCGCCTTCCGCGGCCTCGCGGTGGCCGGCTGCGAGCCCGACGAGATGGGCATCGGCCCGGTGTTCGCGGTGCCCAAGCTGCTCGCGCGCCACGGCCTGAAGGTGCAGGACATCGGCCTGTGGGAACTCAACGAAGCCTTCGCCTCGCAGTCGATCTACTGCCAGGACAAGCTGGGCATTCCCTCGGAACTGCTCAACGTGAACGGCGGCGCGATCTCCATCGGCCACCCCTTCGGCATGACCGGCGCGCGCCTCGCGGGCCACGTGCTCATCGAAGGCAAGCGCCGCGGCGCGAAGTACGCCGTGGTCACGATGTGCATCGCCGGCGGCATGGGCGCCGCGGGCCTGTTCGAAATCTATTGAGGAGTCCGCCATGGACCTGAACTTCACCCCCGAAGAAGAAGCCTTCCGCAGCGAAGTGCGCGCCGTCCTGGCCGCGAAGCTGCCGGTGCGGCTGTCCGAGAAAGTGCGCAGCGGCAAGATCCTCGAGAAGGCCGACATGCAGGAATGGCACGCCATCCTCAACGAGCGCGGCTGGCTCGCCAACCACTGGCCCGAGCAGTACGGCGGACCGGGCTGGACGGCGGTGGAGAAGTTCATTTTCGAGAACGAATGCGCGCTGGCCTTCGCGCCACGCATCGTGCCCTTCGGCGTGAACATGCTCGGCCCGGTGCTCATCAAGTACGGCAACGAGGCGCAGAAGAGCTACTGGCTGCCGCGCATCCTGAACGGCGCCGACTGGTGGTGCCAGGGCTACTCGGAACCCGGCGCGGGCTCCGACCTGGCTGCCGTGAAGACCACCGCCGTGCGCGGCATCGACGCGCAGGGCGACCACTTCATCGTGAACGGCCAGAAGACCTGGACCACGCTGGGCCAGCACGCCAACATGATCTTCTGCCTGGTGCGCACCAACCGCGAGGCGAAGAAGCAGGAAGGCATCAGCTTCCTGCTGATCGACATGCAGTCGCCCGGTGTCGAAGTGCGCCCGATCATCACGCTCGACGGCGAGCACGAGGTGAACGAGGTGTTCTTCTCCGACGTGCGCGTGCCCGCAGAGAACCTCGTGGGCGAGGAGAACAAGGGCTGGACCTGCGCCAAGTACCTGCTGACCTACGAGCGCACCAACATCGCGGGCGTGGGCTTCTCGGTGGCCGCGCTCGAACAGCTGAAGGGCATCGCGGCCACGCAGACGAAGAACGGCAAGCCGCTGGCCGACGACCCGGCGTTCGCGGCGCGCATGGCGCGCGTCGAGATCGACCTGGAGAACATGAAGACCACCAACCTGCGCGTGATCGCGGCAGTGGCCGGCGGCGGCGTGCCGGGCGCGGAAAGCTCGATGCTGAAGATTCGCGGCACCGAAATCCGCCAGGAGATCTCGTCGCTGGCCCGCCGTGCGATGGGCGTCTATGGCCGCCCCTTCATCGCCGAGGCGCTGAAGGACGGCTACACCGGCGAGACCTTCGGCCCGGACTACGCATCGGCCGCCGCCTCGCGCTATTTCAACAACCGCAAGCTGTCGATCTTCGGCGGCTCGAACGAAATCCAGAAGAACATCATCTCCAAGATGATTCTTGGTCTGTAAGGAGACATGCCATGAACTTCGAACACACCGAAGACCGGCGCATGCTCGCCGACAGCCTGAACCGCTTCATCAGCGAGCAGTACGCCTTCGACGCGCGCGACCGCATCGCGAAGTCGGAGCACGGGTTCAGCAAGGAGATCTTCCAGCAGTTCGCCGAGCTCGGCGTGATCGGCGCGCTGTTCAGCGAGGCCGATGGCGGCTTCGGCGGCGGCGGCTTCGACATCGCCGTGGTCTTCGAGGCACTGGGCCGTGGGCTCGTGATCGAGCCGCTGCTGGGCGCGGTGATGGTCGGCGAGGCGATCAGCGCCGCGGGCACCGATGCGCAGAAGGAAAAGATCGGCGACATCATCAACGGCGCGATCGTCGCTGCCTTCGCGCACGACGAAGCAGACACGCACTACGAACGCACGCGTGTGGCAACCAAGGCCGAGCGCAGCGGCGACGGCTGGGTGCTGCACGGCGCCAAGGCCGTCGTACCGCAGGGCGAACAGGCCGACCTGTTCCTGGTCTCTGCCCGCACCTCGGGCGGCGTGGACGACGAAGCCGGCATCTCGCTGTTCCTCGTTCCCGCGAAGACAGCCGGCCTCACGGTGCGCGGTTGCCCCGCCATCGATGGCGGCCGCGTCGCCGAACTCTCGTTCGACGGCGTGACGCTGGGCGCCGACGCGCTGCTCGGCGCCGAAGGCCAGGGCCACGCCACGCTGGAACGCGCCATCGGCCGCGGCGTGCTCGCGCTGTGCGCCGAAGCCGTGGGCGCGATGGAAGCCGCCAAGGCCGCGACGCTCGAATACCTGCGCACGCGCAAGCAGTTCGGCACGCTGATCGGCAGCTTCCAGGCGCTGCAGCACCGCATGGCCGACCTGCTGCTGGAGATCGAACAGGCCCGCTCGGCCGTCATCAACGCCGCTGCCGCCATCGACACCGGCGACCGCCTGACGCGCGAGCGCGCGCTGTCGGCCGCCAAGTTCAGCATCGGCCGCATCGGCGCGCTGGTGGCGCAGGAAAGCATCCAGATGCACGGCGGCATCGGCATGACCTGGGAGCTGCCGCTGCCCCACTACGCCAAACGGCTCGTGATGATCGACCACCAGCTCGGCGACGAAGACCACCATCTGCAGCGCTACATCGCCCTGGGCAAGGAGCTGACGGCATGAGTGAAAACAAGACCGTGCTGATCTCGCAAGAGGGTGCCGTGCGCATCCTCACTAACAGCAACCCGGCCGCGCGCAACGCGATCACGCCGACGCTGTACGCCGAACTCTCGGCCGCGCTCGCCGACGCACAGAACGACCCCGAGGTCGGCGCCATCGTCTTCACCGGCGCGGGCGATTTCTTCTGCTCCGGCGGCGACTTGAACCTGCTGGCCAAGCGCCGCGAGCTGCCCGCGTCCGAACGCCGCGAGAAGCTCGAAGGCCTGAACAACCTCATCCGCGCGATCCGCGATTGCGGCAAGCCCGTGATCGCGGCCGTCGAAGGCGGCGCGGCCGGCGCGGGCCTGTCGATGGCGCTGGCCTGCGACATGCTGGTGTCGGCGCGCGACGCCTTCTTCACCGTCGCCTACGTCAAGGTCGGCCTCACGCCCGACGGCGGCGCCACGGCCTTCCTCTCGGAGTTCGTCTCGCGCCAGGTGCTCACCGAGATGTGCCTGACCGGCGACCGCATGCCGGCCGAGCGCCTGCATGCACTGGGCGCGGTCAACCGCCTGACCGACAAGGGCGCTGCGCTGGGCGAGGCCATCGCGCTCGCGGCCAAGGTGGCGGGCGGCCCGCAGCGCGCCAGCGCGCGCATCAAGACGCTGTGCCGACAGGCGCACCGCTCCACGCTGGAAGAGCAGCTCGAAGCCGAGGCCGTGTACATGGTCGAGTCGCAGGCGGATGCCGAAGCGGCCGAAGGCATCGGCGCCTTCCTCGGCAAGCGCAAGGCCGACTTCGCCGCGCTGCGCCGCCAGAAGCAGGACGCATCCTGACGCGGGCCGCCCGCCCTGCCTTTCCGCCTCGCGCGACATATGCACCGTGCGGGGCTTTCTCGTTTCCAGGGAGCTGATCTCATGCCACTGCCGAATTCATCGCTGCCGCTCGCCGGCGTCCGCGTTCTCGATCTGTCCCGCATCCTCGCGGGCCCCTGGTGCGGCATGGTGCTGGCCGACATGGGCGCCGAGGTCATCAAGGTGGAGCATCCGGGCCGCGGCGACGACACGCGCGACTGGGGCCTGCGCGTGGGCAAGACCGAGACCGCCTACTTCAACAGCGTGAACCGCAACAAGCGCTCGGTCACGCTCGACCTGCAGACGCCCGAGGGCCAGCAGCTCGCGCGCGACCTCGCGAAGCAGTGCGACGTGGTGATCCAGAACTTCAAGTTCGGCGGCATCGACAAGCTGGGCCTGGGCTACGAGCAGCTGAGCAAGGAGAACCCGCGCCTCGTCTACTGCTCGATCTCGGGCTACGACCGCACCGGCCCCGAAGCCGCGCGTCCGGGCTACGACCTCGTGGTGCAGGGCGAGGCCGGCCTGATGGCGCTCAACGGCGAAGCCAACCAGCCGCCGCTGAAGTTCGGCGTGGCGGCCGTCGACCTGTTCACCGGCATGTACTCGGCGCAGGCCATCCTCGCGGCGCTCTACCAGCGCGAGAAGACCGGCAAGGGCCGGCACGTGGAGATGGCGCTCTTCGACTGCGGCCTGATGATCACCGCCTACTACGGCCTCGAGGCGCTGCTGATGGGCGAAGACCCGCCGCGCTACGGCAACTCGCATCCGTCGATCGTGCCGTATGGCGTGTTCGACGCGGCCGACGGCCCGCTGGTCATCACCGTGGGCAACAACGCGCAGTTCGCACGCTTCTGCACCGAAGTGATCGAGCGGCCCGACCTCGCGGCCGACGAGCGCTTCAAGACCAACATCCTGCGTTCGGCCAACCGCGCAGCGCTGTTGCCCGAGCTGCATGCCGAACTGGCGAAGCGCCAGCGCGTCGACCTGCTCGAAAAGCTCACTGCCGCCGGCATTCCCTGCGGCGAGGTGCTGGGCCTGCTGGAGGCGCTGCAATCGAAGCGGGCGACCGATGCCGGCCTCGTGACCACGCAGCCGCATCCGGTGGCGGGCACCGTCAACGTGCTGGCACCGCCCTACCGCTTCGACGGCGAGCGCCTGCCGGTGCGCAGCGCGCCGCCCACGCTGGGCGAAGGCACGCACGACGTGCTGCAGTCGCTGCTCGGCCTGTCGGACGAGAAGCTCGCGGCGCTGAAGACGAACGGCGTCGTCTGAAGAACAAGACACCTGAAATCCCAAGGAAGACAAACCAATGGCATCCCTTTCCCTGCGCAGCCCCCTGCGCCGCGCCCTCCTCGCACTCGCCCTGCCCCTCGCGGCCGGCACCGCCTTCGCCCAGGCCTGGCCCGCCAAGCCGATCACGCTGATCGTGCCCTTCCCGCCCGGCGGTCCCACCGACGTGGCCTCGCGCATCGTGGCGCAGAAGATGTCGGTGGCGCTCGGCCAGAGCATCGTGATCGACAACCGCAGCGGCGCCTCGGGCACCGTGGGCGCGGCGGCTGCGTCGCGCGCGGCGGCCGACGGCTACACCTTCGTGACGCTGGCCACGCCCACGCTGCTGGCCTCGCATCTCTACGCATCGCCCGGCTACGACATCTTCAAGAACTTCACGCCCGTGGGCAGCATCTACGACCTGCCGATCGTGCTGGTGGTCAATCCGAAGTCGCTGCCCGACGTCACCGGCGTACAGGGCCTGATCGCCAAGGCCAAGGCCGAGGGCGGCAAGCTCAACTACACGAGCGCGGGCTCCGGCAGCTTCGGCCACCTGACGACCGAGCAGCTGAAGACCATCGGCAAGTTCGAGATGCTGCACGTGCCCTACCGCGGCAGCGCACCGGCCGTGACCGACCTGATCGGCGGCCAGGTGCCAGCGATGTTCTCCGATCTCGTGGGCGTGCTGCCGCACATCAAGTCCGGCAAGCTGCGCGCCATCGCCGTCGGCTCCGGCCAGCGCGTGAGCCTGCTGCCCGACGTGAAGACGGTGGCCGAGCAGGGCTTCCCGGGCTTCGACGCCACCTCGTGGGGCGGCCTGCTGGCACCGGCCGGCACGCCCAAGGACATCGTCGACCGCATGAGCGCCGAGCTGAAGAAGGCGCTGGCCGACAAGGAAGTGCAGGAAAAGCTCCAGAGCGTGGGCACCTTCGCCGCCTACCGCACGCCAGAGCAGACGGGCGTGCGCATGAAGGAAGACTTCGAGCGCTGGGGCAAGGTGATTCGCGACAACCACATCACGAACCAGTAGAGCAACCGGACCGGCAGGGCGACAACATCAAGGAGACAGACATGACGCAGAAATACGAGAACGACTACGGCAGCCCGGTGAGCGCACCGTTCCGCCCCGCCCTCCCCGTGCGCAGCCTCGCCGACATCCGCAAGCTGGAGGAAACGCCGCTCGAGCAGGCGCTCACGGTGCGCAGCACCTACGAGATCTTCCGCAACGCGGGCCATGCCTTCGGCGACAAGACCGCGCTGACCTTCCTGCGCACCGGCAACCCGGCCGACGAGCCGATCCGCTGGTCGTATGCCGAGCTGCTCTCGCGCATCCACCAGACCGCCAACATGCTGCACGCGCTGGGCGTGGAGCCCGACGACGCCGTGGCCGTGCTGCTGCCCGGCTGCCTGGAGTACCACCTTGCGCTGTGGGGCGGCGAGGCGGCCGGCATCGTGCAGCCGCTGAACCCGCTGCTCACCGACGAGAAGCTGGTCGCGCTGATGACCGCCGGCCGCGCCAAGGTGCTGATCGCCTACGGCTCCGATGCCGAATCGGGCATGTGGTCGAAGGCCATGCGCCTGCGCGGTCAGGTGCCGACGCTCACCACCGTGCTGCGCGTGGCACCGCACGACGAGGCGCCCGGCGCGGCCGGTGCACTGCCCGAAGGAGTCGCCGAGTTCGACGTGCTGCGCGCCGCGCAACCCGACGACCGCCTCGTGAGCGGCCGCAACATCGCTCCCTCGGACATCGCCGCCTACTTCCACACCGGCGGCACCACCGGCGCGCCCAAGCTCGCGCGCCACAGCCATGGCGCGCAGGTGTTCACCGCATGGGCCAGCGTGCAGGTCGCGGGCATGAACGAGAACGGCATCTCCATCAACGGCTATCCGCTGTTCCACGTGGCGGGCGTGCTGCCGGCGTCGTTGTCGTCGCTGTCGGCGGGCGTGGAGGTGATCATTCCCACGCCCTCGCTGCTGCGCAACAAGGAGGTGCTGGCCAACTACTGGAAGCTGGTGGCCAAGTACCGCCCCACGTCGCTCTCGGCCGTGCCCACCGTGCTCGCGGCGCTGGCCAACGTGCCGCTGGACGGCGCGGACATCTCGTCGATCACCTACTGCCGCACCGGCGCCGCCGTGCTCGCGCCCGAGCTGGCCGCGCGCTTCGAGCGCCTGTTCGGCCTGCACGTGCACGAGAGCCTGGGCATGACGGAGATGGCCGGCATCTCGACCATCACGCCGCCCGGCGTGAACGGGCCCGCGGGCTGCGTCGGCTTTCGCCTGCCGTACATGCAGATGCGCGTGGTGGCGCTCGACGAGAACGGCAACGCCAGCGACCGCGAGATGCCGCGCGGCGAGCAGGGCATGGTGCTGTTCAAGTCGCCCAACGTGTTCTCCGGCTTCGTCGACCCTGCGGACAACGCCAAGGCCTTCACCGCCGACGGCTGGCTCGCCACCGGCGACCTGGGCTGGATCGACGACGAAGAGCGGCTCAACCTCACGGGCCGCTCGAAGGACCTCATCATCCGCAGCGGCCACAACATCGACCCCAAGACCATCGAGGATGCGCTGGGCGCGCACCCGGCCGTGCAGCTTTGCGCCGCAGTGGGTGCACCCGATGCCTACGCGGGCGAGCTGCCCGTGATCTTCGCGACGCTGGTGCCCGGCGCCTCGGCGACCGAAGAGGAGCTGCTGGCCTTCACCTCGGCGCGCGTGGACGAGGCTCCGGCCCGGCCCAAGTGGGTGTCGGTGATCGCGACCATGCCGATGACCAATGTCGGGAAGATCTACAAGCCCGAGCTGCGCGCGATGGCCGCGCTGCAGGTGGTGAACGCCGCCGTTGCCGAGGCCTGCGCCGGGCTGGGCGTGCCCGAGGCCGTGCGCCCCGTGGTGAAGACCGAGAGCGAGAGCCTCGTGCGCGTGCAGATCGACGGCGCTGCGGCGGGCGCGCTGGCCGCGCCGCTGCAGGAGCGTCTGCAGAAGGCGCTGGAGCCCCTGCCCTTCAAGACCCGCATTGCGCTCGACTGAACTTCTTCTTCGAGACTTTCTGAAACCCAAAGGGAGACAAACCATGACCCGTACGAACTCGAACCGCCGCGCCCTGCTGTGCGCAGCCGCATCTGCCGCAGCGCTCGTTGCGCTGACGCCTGCGCATGCACAGGCCCCCTACCCGAACAAGCCCATCCGCATGGTCGTGCCCTTCGCGGCCGGCGGCGCCACCGACGTGCTCGCACGCGTGATCGGCCAGAAGATGTCGGCCGGCATGGGCCAGCCCGTCGTCATCGACAACAAGCCCGGCGCGGCCGGCATCATCGGCACCGACGCAGTCGCCAAGTCGGCGCCCGACGGCTACACCATCGTGCTGGGCCTGAGCAACTCGCTGATGACCAACGAGTTCCTCTACGAGAAGCTGCCCTACGACACGGCGCGCGACCTCACGCTGGTCTACCAGATCGCGGCGGCGCCGCTGGTGCTGGTGGTGCACCCCAGCGTGCCGGCCAAGACCGGCCCCGAGTTGCTGAAGTACGTCGTCGCCAACAAGGGCAAGGTGGCCTACGGCTCGTACGGCATCGGTGCCTACCCGCACCTGGCCGGCGCGCACATGAGCCTCTCGACCCAGTCGGACATGAGCCACGTCGCCTACAAAGGCGAGGCGCCGATGATGCAGGACCTGATCGGCGGCCAGATCCAGATGGCCTATGCCAGCGCGCTGGTGGCCAAGCCGCACATCGACTCCGGAAAGATCCGCGCCATCGGCGTGAGCGGCGAGCGCCGCATGAGCACGCTGCCCAACGTGCCCACACTGGCCGAGCAGGGCCTGAAGGACGAGGCCTATCGCGTGACCGGCTGGCTCGCCATCGCGGTGCCCGCGAAAACGCCCAAGCCCATCGTGGACCGCATCGCCGAGGAAGTGCGCAAGGCCACGCAGCAGCCCGACGTGCGCGAGCGCATCGCGGCCATGGGCTTCGAGGTCAAGGAAAGCTCGCCCGAGCTCTTCGCCACCGCGTGGAAGGCAGAGCGCCCGGTGTGGGAGCGCCTGATCAAGCAGTCGGGCGCCAAGCTCGAGTAAGCCCTCCGCTCGCCCATTCATTTCTTCTTCATTCAAAGGAACAGCCATGAAGGTTCTGGTCCCCGTCAAACGGGTCGTCGATTACAACGTGAAGGTGCGCGTGAAGAGCGACGGCACCGGAGTGGACATTGCCAACGTCAAGATGAGCATGAACCCCTTCGACGAGATCGCCGTTGAAGAAGCGGTGCGGCTGAAGGAAAAGGGCGTGGTCACCGAAGTGATCGCCGTCTCCTGCGGCGATGCCAAGAGCCAGGAAACCCTGCGCACCGCCATGGCCATCGGCGCCGACCGCGGCATCCTGGTGGAAACCTCCGAAGAACTGCAGCCCCTGGCCGTGGCCAAGCTGCTGAAGGCGCTGGTCGACAAGGAACAGCCCCAGCTGGTCATCCTGGGCAAGCAGGCCATCGACGACGACGCCAACCAGACCGGCCAGATGCTGGCTGCGCTGGCCGACCTGCCCCAGGCCACCTTCGCCTCGAAGGTCGAAGTCGCTGGCGACAAGGCCACGGTGACCCGTGAAGTCGACGGCGGTCTGGAGACCGTTGCACTCACGCTGCCCGCGGTCATCACCACCGACCTGCGCCTGAACGAGCCGCGCTACGTGACGCTGCCGAACATCATGAAGGCCAAGAAGAAGCAGCTGGACACGGTCAAGCCCGAGGACCTGGGCGTGGACGTAAAGCCGCGCCTGAAGACGCTCAAGGTCGCCGAACCTCCGAAGCGCGGTGCCGGCATCAAGGTGCCTGACGTCGCCACCCTGGTGGACAAGCTGAAGAACGAAGCCAAAGTGATCTGAGGAAGAAAACGAACATGACCGCACTCGTCATTGCAGAACACGACCACGCCAGCATCAAGCCGGCCACCCTCAACACCGTGACCGCGGCGCTGGCTTGCGGCGGCGACGTCCACGTGCTGGTGGCTGGCGCCAATGCCGCCGAAGCTGCCAAGGCAGCCGCCCAGATCGCCGGCGTTTCCAAGGTCATCGCAGCCGACAGCCCGAGCCTGGCTGAAAACCTCGCCGAGAACGTCGCGGCTCAAGTCTTGGCCATTGCCGGCAACTACAGCCACATCCTGTTCCCCTCGACCGCCAACGGCAAGAACGTCGCTCCGCGCGTGGCCGCCAAGCTGGACGTGGCGCAGATCAGCGACATCACGGCCGTGGTGAGCGCCGACACCTTCGAGCGTCCGATCTACGCGGGCAACGCGATTGCCACCGTGCAGAGCAGCGATGCCACCAAGGTGATCACCGTTCGTACGACCGGTTTCGATGCAGCAGCTGCCACGGGCGGCAGCGCTGCGGTGGAAAACGCCGCAGGCGTGGCCGACAGCGGCAAGAGCAGCTTCGTGGGCCGCGAAGTCACGAAGAGCGAGCGCCCCGAGCTGACCGCCGCCAAGATCATCGTCTCGGGCGGCCGTGCCCTGGGCAGCGCCGAGAAGTTCACCGAAGTGATGGCACCCTTGGCCGACAAGCTCAACGCAGGCCTCGGCGCCAGCCGTGCAGCCGTCGACGCGGGCTACGCCCCGAACGACTGGCAGGTGGGCCAGACGGGCAAGATCGTCGCCCCCCAGCTGTACATCGCCGCAGGCATCTCGGGCGCGATCCAGCATCTGGCCGGCATGAAGGATTCCAAGGTGATCGTGGCGATCAACAAGGACGAAGAAGCTCCGATCTTCTCGGTGGCCGACTACGGCCTCGTGGCCGACCTGTTCACGGCCGTGCCGGAACTGGTGAAGGCGCTGTAAGCGAAAGGCCGCGACGATGAAGACCCGCATCACCGAACTGCTGGGCATCCGCTACCCGATCATCCAGGGCGGCATGCAATGGGTGGGCCGCGCCGAGCTGGCGTCGGCCGTGTCGAACGCCGGGGGCCTCGGCATCGTCACCGCGCTCACGCAGCCCACGCCCGACGACCTGCGCCGCGAGATCGAGCGCACGCGCACGATGACCGACAAGCCCTTCGGCGTGAACCTCACGATCCTGCCGGCGGTGAAGCCGCCGCCCTATGCGGACTACGTGCAGGCCATCATCGACAGCGGCGTGAAGATCGTCGAGACCGCGGGCAACAGCCCGAAGGACTTCATCGCGGCGCTGAAGGAGCACGGCGTGAAGATCGTCCACAAGTGCACCTCGGTGCGCCATGCGCTCTCGGCCGAGCGCAACGGCGTCGATGCGGTGTCGGTGGACGGCTTCGAGTGCGCGGGCCATCCGGGCGAGGACGACGTGCCCGGCCTGGTGCTGCTGCCGGTGGCGGCGCGCAAGCTGCGCATTCCGATCATCGCGTCGGGCGGCATCGCCGACGGGCGCGGCATGGCGGCAGCGCTGGCGCTGGGCGCCGAAGGCATCAACATGGGCACGCGCTTCTGCGTGACCAAGGAGGCGCCGATCCACGACAACATCAAGCAGGCGCTGGTGGAGGCGACCGAGCGCGACACCAAGCTGATGTTCCGCACCCTGCACAACACGGCGCGCGTGTTCCGCAACGCCATCTCCGAAGAAGTGGTGGCCACCGAGAACCGTCCGGGCGGCTGCGAGTTCGAGGACGTGCGCCCGCTGGTGGCCGGCGCGCGCGGACGTGCGGCGCTGGAGTCGGGCGAGGTGCACAACGGCGTGGTCTCGGCCGGCCAGTGCATCGGGCTGATCGACGACATTCCGACTTGCGCGGAACTGCTGGAACGCATGGTGCGCGAGTGCCGTGAGCATCTGGACCGGGCTCGGGGCTGGATGGACTGAAGCCCTCCGCTCACTCGCATCCGGGGGGCGCTCAGGCCGATGGGGTGCCTTGCTCCGCGAATGTCCCCCGGCCTTCGGCCTCCTTCTTTATTTCGCTGCGCAAGGCACCCCATCGGCCTGAGCGTTTAGCGCCGCTGCTGAATGGCACAGCGCGGCTCACGAAGCGCGCGTGCAGCGCATTGCGGAAGCTGCATTTGTTGGCAGTCTTCGCGACTTCGTGCTGCAGCAGCGGCTGCTTTGCCGGGTTCTTCTCTAGAGTGAATGCCCCTGTCACTCGATACCCCAGCAAGGGGAGAAGAAAGGCGCACACACCAAGCCACCACCGAGATGTTTGAAGGCTGCTTGCCTCGCGGCAGGTTGTCGGTGCGAAAGCACTGATGCAGATGCGAGGTATCAAAAGGCGACGGCCAGGGTGTTACGAGCACCCCGACCGTCTAACCAAGTTCGTGCAAAACCCTAGAAGGACCGCACAAAAATGGCTACCAAGACTATAGCCCGGCCAACTACGCCGGTAGCTTCCGCAGAAACCGCCCAACAAGACCCGGCGGATCTTCTTGAAAACACCCTTACTCAGCTCGAAGCTCTACTGTGGGTTTGCCACGGGGAAGAGATCGACTGGTGCAGTGGGGATGGGCCTCGGCAATTGAACAACCTGCTTTGGCTTGCGGCTGAGATGGCTCGGAAGGCGGGAGAACTGTTCCAGGCAAGCGAGAAGGCGCGGCGTGGGCCGCCTGCGGCTGGCAGGTAGGAGCCCTCGCACCCTCGTCCTCTTGGTTGCAAAATCATTCGATACCAACCAGAGGATGAGGAACTACATCATGGAGACATCGGCCCAACAAACCATCGAAATTCTGAAGGCAGCAAAGCCGCTGTTCGACAATAGTGGAGGAGCGTTAACGGCCGCAGTTGGCGCATTGGGTGCTGTAGGCGGTGCATTGGCCGCATACCTGCCGACTCGACTCATGGCGCGTCATCATCGAGAGGCACTGAGAAAGTCAACAGCTTTTCAACTCTACGCAGAACTGCAGTCCCTACGGGAGATTGAGCAACAGCGTGGATATATCGCAGGTCTCAGGGCTACAGTAGATGCGTTTAACCGCGGACAGATCAAGGAGTGGACACTGGAAATTCAGTTCCACGAGGACCGCTTCCTCATCTACAAAGCAAACATCGGAAATTTGGGCACGCTGCCGCCAAAGCTGCAATCGCGCATCGTCTTGTTTTATCAAATCCTTGAAGCGGTAGTGCAGGATGCGAAGCCAGGCGGCTTGCTCAACAAGACACCCAACGGGGCGGCACCGTTCATTGAAAATCTACGTATCGCAGAAAAAGCCAAATTGCTATGCGATGAGGCCATCGCTGAGATTGAGTACCTCTATCCGGACGTGAACTAGCGCAAGTGGTTTTAGTTTCACAAACAGGATCACGCCTTATTTCCAGAGCGCGACACGCCGACGACCTCGGAAGCGCGCGCAAGGCCCTTGGGCGCAGAATCTGACGCAAAGAAGGAGAGAGATGTGACGCTAGACCAAATGGGACTGAACGAATGGCTCATCATCGGCGCGGCGCTGGCGGGGCCGATATTTGCAGTGCAGGCGCAAAAATGGCTTGAGCGCTCCCGTGCGTCGGCAGCGCGTAAGGGATGGGTTTTCGAAACGCTGATGGCAACACGCGGAGCACGAATCTCCTTGGAGCATGTGCGTGCTTTGAACTCCATCGACTTGGTGTTCTATGGCACGCGCATTTTTGGAGTTGCCCGACGCAGTAGAGAAAGCCAAGCAGTTATCGATGCGTGGCGCAACTATCACAATCATCTGAGCCCCGTTGGGGATGCCCAACCTAAGACTTCAGAAGCCAAAAACATTTGGGACGCGAGAGGAGATGAACTCTTTCTGAACCTGTTAACCGCTCTCGCAACCGCGAACAACTACAAGTTCGAACGAGATCAGTTGCGGCTAGGGGGCTATTCGCCCCAGGCCCATTTCAATACAGAGATTGAACAGAACGTTCTCCGTCGGATGTGCCTGGAGTTACTAGCCGGCGATCGAGAACTGCCGTTGGCAGTTAAAAAGTTCGTGATAGATGCCGAAACTTTCGCCGCTGACAAGAAGTGGAAGGCGGACGTGCTCGCAAGCCTGCAATCCCGACCCGGGGGTACCGCCCCTGCGAATAACATGGCACATCCGCAAGCTATAGAGCCGGAGCCGGGGCCGGCGCAGAGGGGACGCGACCAGGGAACTCATAGTTGAATTTGAGGAGCCTCTCCGCGAAGCTAATCAACTCCTCTGCGTCCTCCCGCTTTATCAACGCGAGCTGCAGCAAAATGTGGCCAATGCTGTGGGTCGCCGTAATCGGCCAAAATTCGAGCGTAAGCCAAGCATCTCTGCCGCAAGCGGCTTGATTGCCTACAACATCAAACACAACGCGCGGGAGGAACTTGATGGGTCTGGATATCGAACTGGTCATAGAGTCGTTTGATTCCGACTCGTTCTCTAGTCCGAGCGGGATTGCGTACTTTTCCCCACCACGTGACACCGATACGTTCATTGCGTTAGCAGGGATGTGGGAGAAACCCTGCTTTATCCCTGCAAGAGGTTTCCCGGACCCGGCTTCATCGATGGCGGTAGCGCACTACGGACGGGTCATTGTGGATACCGTCGAGGATGCCGACGGTTGGGGCACTGCGACGATTTCACGAGAGCTAGCCAATGAATGCCTCGAGTCAAAGCGAAGCCATGCGCTGGATTACACCGGGGAATGGATATCAGCTCCACAGTACGCATATCCTGGCTGGCTTCGGCTCCATGAGTTGAAGAGTGCTCTCGAATTCTCGGGGATTGAAACATCCCATTTATCCACCGACTTTCAACTTGCAATGGACATGATGAAAAGCATCGAGATGCGTGGAAGCTTTTCGCGAATGGTATTTTGGTTTGACTACTGACAACCGTGTCTCAGCCAACCATCTAGGCGCTTCAGTTGTCGGTGGGCGGCTTGCAGGCTCTGAGCCAAGGTGGCGAAGTGAAGCCTGGACCTAAGAACAAATGTGAGAGCCCGATGTCCTTGTCCTCTTCAATGAAGTACCTCTCCGAACGTGGCGTCGTCGGCACGGAGATATCACCAGATCGGTTCTCGCTCCACGTCGAGGGCAATCGCCACTCCACGCTGGCAGAAAGCGCCGAAGGCATTCTTTTTAGTTGCTGGGACAGTGCCCCTGGTCCCGGCAAGGACGACTTTCTCGTCACATTTGGCGAGCTTGATGACGCGCTGCTGGCCGTGTGGTACTTCTACTTTGGCGAACCTGTCCGGCTGGGCGAATGGCACGTGCCCATTCATCGACACCCGTATTGGTCCTTGGGCAAGCTCGCATATCGGATCGCCAATGCCATCCATGTCACCTCAAGGCAGTTTGAGGTGACTGCAGAACGGCGGCGAGGCGACCTGCTTGGGTTCCGATCATCCGCAGGCGGTGAGCTTCTGTCGGAGGATAGATATGCGACAGCGCTGCGATCGCAATTCATTGCGTGTTCGTCAGCTTCACTATCGTCGCGGACTCTGATGTTGCGTCGAGACTTGGAAGAGGCTTATGTTGTGGAGAGCCGGCAATAGACAGTTCGAGACATCGGGTGGCATTGCCGACGGGCGCGGCATGGCGGCGGCTCTGGCGCTGGGCGCCGAGGGCATCAACATGAGCACGCGCTTCTGCGTGACCAAGGAAGCGCCGATCCACGACAACATCAAGCAGGCGCTGGTGGAGGCGACAGAGCGCGACACCAGGCTGATGTTCCGCAACGCCATCCCGAAGAAGTGGTGGCCACCGAGAACCGCCCCGGCGGCTGCGAGTTCGAGGAAGCCCGCCCGCTGGTGGCCGGCGCGCGCAGACGTGCGGCGCTGGAGTCGGGCGAGGTGCGCGGCGGCGTGGTCTCGGGCCGGGCAGTGCATCGGGCTGATCGACGACATTCCCACCTGTGCGGAACTGCTGGACCGCATGGTGCGCGAGTGCCGCGAGCATCTGGACCGGGCTCGGGGCTGGATGGACTGAAGCCCGCTGCTCATTCGCATCCGGGGGCGCTCAGGCCGACGGGGTACCTTGCTCCGCGAATGTCCCCCGGGGCTTCGCCCCTCCTCTCTAGTTAGTCGCGCAGGTCGCGCCTGTTGCCGCCTAAGGCAGTTCGCGCTTATGTGAGGACTGCTCGCGGAGCTTTCGATGGCGCATACGCAAACCGACATGAGAGCGACGCTGATCGTTGGCATCCCCCACTTGAAAGCGCGACGCTCACAAAAAAAGAGCACTCGGCACTGCGTGACCACCTGCAGGACTTAACTGCCGAAGCGCTGCAGTTCGATGTCGAGCTAGCAACGGCCGACAATGACTCTGCAACGTGCGATGCGTTGCTCAACGCGCTCTAGGCAGCAGTTGCCGCCCGCTCCCACGCGCAATTTTTATTGAATACGTACGACAGGTGAGAGTGCAGGGACCGCGCTCGACTTGTCAGACCCGTTCCAAAGTATCCGCGGGCCAAGCATGCGTTCTATGCGCCAAGATGATTGTTAACGCATAGGTTACATTGCGCAACATAACCAAGTGGAGCAAGCGCATGAAGTTTTCGAGTGCATATCGTCTCGGCATGAGTCAAGCTGAACTTGATTTTGTCGATATTGATTTAGACGGCGACACACCCCTATTTCTCGATCCTTATGCGTTGACTACTCGCGACGATGCTTGGTCGGCGCAATGCCATGGACTATTGCTCTCATATTTTGAAGAAATCCTGATTGCAATTAAAAAAGGGCTGCGCGCACGCGGAGCTCACTTATTGTCTCACCTCAATGAACCAGACGAGATTCGATTGGGAGTCTCCAAAGGACATAGCAAGGGAAGAGGTATTGGGACAATTCAGGCCGCCGACCTGTTCAACGCTATGGCCGAGAGCACGGCAGCCAAAACAGGCCTCTTGGAAGATTTGGGTGATTTTGCGCTGTTTGTACCTGGCATTGGGCAAGACAAGATATCCGACATGACTGCCAATGTCATAAGAAAGCCGCTGATTGATTACACGAATGCTCAAACAAATCTGCTTGGCATACCTACACGAAAAGTGGCTTCTGGATTTTATTGGACCGGCGATGACTGGGTTCAATCATATGTTGATCTACCCATACACAAAGGCTCTCGCATAATTCTTGTCCCCAAATTCGCCGTTAGATATCGTGTGGGCGTTGATTCGCAGAAATATCGAAATGATTTCGTCCTCGATTATTTGCAAGCCGAGCACCTCCGCGCAGATGACGGATTGGTAACTACTCTTCGAGACAGAAAGGGGAATATCCGAAAGAAAATTGTCTACAAGAAAACAGTTGCCGATCACTATCCCGCTACCAAGGATTTTTTGGCTGATTTTTCACGGAATCACCCCGAGATTATTGAATCTTACAGAAGTAGGCTCCGCCTCGCCGGCAGAGACATTCCAAATCTTGGGACAAATCAGCTTGTCGAGCGCGATCTTGCCAAACATTTAGCAGAGCGATTGGCAGAAATCCCGGCTGGAGCGGCCAATGCGGACAAATATCACTCGATCATGATCGGCATCATCAGTTTTTTGTTCTTCCCAAATCTAATTTACCCAAACAAGGAATCAGAGATAAACGAAGGGCGAAAGCGCATCGATATAACCTATACCAACGGGAAGGTCGACGGATTATTCAATCGATTGGCATTCGATCAATTTTTAACCCCAAATATAGTTCATGTAGAGTGCAAAAATTATTCCAACGATATTGCCAATCCAGAGTTCGATCAAATGATTGGGAGATTTAATCCTGCACGCAGCCGGTTTGGCATGCTTCTTTTTCGAAAATCAGAAAATCTCGAAAAGGTATTTTCGCGTGCAAGCGATGCAATGAAGGCCCGACAGGGGCTCATACTTCCACTCGATGATGATTTTGTGATTGCATGTCTCAACCATGTGGAAAATGGCAATCGATTTCAGATCGACAGGGAGTTGAATGATCTTTATCAGCGAGTGGTATCGTAATTATTTGCAGCCACCTACTATTTGTTTTTTCTGATTAGACAGCCCAGCTTTACCGAGGGGCTCAACATGATTGCCAGATACCACCAGTTCTAAGCGATGCGCCGCCGAACATACCGGGCGTAGTCGGCAGCAGCCGGCACAGCCCGCGAGCGTCCACGGTGGCGCGTCCTATTGCACCAAAGGCAGGCTGCAACGATGTTAAGCGGTCATCACGGCGGCCGTCGCATCGCGCCGCTAGGTGGTTGATCGTGCTGCGCGGCAACCGTGTGAGGCAAGCCGACACCTCTAGGCGAGCAGCCAATTCGGCTTCATGGTCCTGCCACACGGGAGCTCGCAGTAATGACAAAAGCCGCGCTGTTGCTCAAAAGCGCGGCGACAGAAAGTGCATAGACGGGTGTGCGCCTAGGGGCTTCGGTCGATTGATCGAAAGAGTCGCCCGTTGGCCTCAGGCACAGAGCGGGCGCCAGTGCATCGCACGGTCTGGTGTGCGACGGCTTCGCCGGCGCGCAAGATAAGAAAGAAGATCAGGTTATCTTCGTATAAAAGCGGACTGCATCACGGATAGCGTCGTCGGTAATGAGTACATCATCCGACATGCCTGCGGCCTACTTGGCCGCTGAAGCCGACATCCTCTTGGGCAAGACTGCAGCTTTCCAAGGCGAACACTTGCGGAGGGAAGTCCCAATGGTCTGGGCACGCGCCATGAACAAGGGGCCTGCTAAGGAAACCCCCGATATATGAGTGGTCATTGACCCCCTAGCATCGGTAACAGTTTCCCTGTCGAGGTGTACGGAACGCGTCCCGGCGTCCGCCCGGTGACATGGCGTTCGTGCGTGCCTCACTGACCATCCTGCGATGACAACTCCACCCGAGTCCGGCCCCACGCTGGACGCCGCCAGCCCCATTCCCCCCGACATCGAAGCCGCAGACGAACCGACCAAGGTTCCCCTTGCCATCGAGGACTGGCTCACGGTCATCATCATGGGCGCGCTGGCGCTCATCACTTTTGCCAACGTCATCGTCCGCTACTTCACCGATTCTTCCTTTGCCTGGACGGAAGAGTTCTCGGTGTTCCTCATGATCATGCTGGCGCTGGTGGCCGGTTCGGCCGCGGTGGCGCGCGACCGGCACATCCGCATCGAGTACTTCTCCGAAAGCGGCTCGATGGCGCGGCGCAAGCGGCTGGCGCAGTTCGGCGCGCTGATGATCGCCGTGCTCTTCACGCTCATCGGTGCGCTCAGCATACGCATGGTGTGGGACGACTACCGCTTCGAGGAGACGACGCCCGGCATCGGCCTGCCCTCCTGGTGGTATTCGATCTGGCTGCCCATCGTGTCCTTCGCCATCGCGCTGCGGGCCATAGGCCTCATGATCCGGCGCGGACGCGAGACGACGACGCACGGCGAAGCTGACGACAACAACAACAGCAAGGGCGACGCATCGTGATCGCCACCCTGCTCTTCGTCGCTTTCGTCGTGATGATGCTGGTGGGCGTGCCCATCGGCGCCGCGCTGGGCCTGGCGGGCGCCGCCTGCATCGCGCTGGCCAACAGCGACGCCCAGTGGTTCGGCCTGCTGGCCGTGCCGCAGAACTTCTATGCGGGCCTGGGCAAATATCCGCTGCTGGCCATTCCTATGTTCGTGCTGGTCGGCTCCATCTTCGACCGCTCGGGCGTGGCGCTGCGGCTGGTGAACTTTGCCATTGCCATCGTGGGGCGCGGCCCCGGCATGCTGCCGCTGGTGGCGATTGCGGTGGCGATGTTCCTCGGCGGCATCTCGGGCTCGGGCCCGGCCAATGCGGCAGCGGTGGGCGCGGTGATGATCGCGGCCATGTCGCGTGCTGGCTACCCCGCGGCCTACTCGGCCAGCGTGGTGGGCGCGGCGGCGGCCACCGACATTCTCATTCCGCCTTCGGTCGCCTTCATCGTCTACTCGGTGCTGGTGCCCGGTGCCTCGGTGCCCGCGCTGTTCGCGGCCGGCATGGTGCCCGGCGTGATGGCCGGCCTGGCGCTGATGATTCCAGCCGTGTGGCTCGCCCGCAAGCACAAGATGGGCGCGCTCGAGGCCACGCTGCCGCGCCCGCCTTTCTGGAAGAGCTTTCGCGAAGCGACCTGGGGGCTGGCGGCGCCGGTGCTCATTTTGGGCGGCATGCGCGCGGGCTGGTTCACGCCCACCGAGGCAGCCGTGGTGGCGGTGTTCTACGGCCTCTTCGTGGGCATGTGCATCCACCGGACCATCAAGGTGCGCGACCTGTTCGTCATCTTGCGCGAGTCGGGCGAGCTCTCGGCGGTGATCTTGCTGGTGGTGTCGCTGGCGGGCATCTTCGCGTATTCGCTCTCGACGCTGGGCGTGATCGACCCGGTGACGCGCGCCATCGTGAACTCGGGGCTGGGCGAGTACGGCATCCTGGCGCTGCTGATCTTGCTGCTCATCACCGTGGGCATGTTCCTCGACGGCGTGTCGATCTTCCTGATCTTCGTGCCGCTGCTGCTGCCCATCGTGCAGTACTACAAGTGGGACCCGGTGTGGTTCGGCGTGATCCTCACGCTGAAGGTGGCGCTGGGCCAGTTCACGCCGCCGCTGGCGGTCAACCTCATGGTGTCGTGCCGCATCGCGAAGGTGCGCATGGAAGAGACCGTGCGCTGGGTGGGCTGGATGCTGTTCTCGATGTTCGTGGTGATGGTGCTGGTCATCATCTTCCCCGAGCTCGCGCTCTGGTTGCCGCGCAAGCTCGGCTACTGATTCATTCTTTCGTCCGTCCCGTCGCAGAACCATTATTAGGAGAGCCTTGATCATGAAATTCCGCCGCACCCTGCTCGGCCTTGCAGCCGTTGCCACCGCCCTCGGCATGTTCTCGTCCGGCGCCATGGCGCAGGCCGCCTACAAGCCCGAGTACAAGATGTCGCTGGTGCTGGGCCCGCCCACGCCGTGGGGCCAGGCCGGGAAGATCTGGGCCGACCTGGTGAAGGAGCGCACGCAGGGCCGCATCAACATCAAGCTGTACCCGGGCGTGTCGCTCATCCAGGGCGACCAGACGCGCGAGTTCAGCGCGCTGCGCCAGGGCGTGATCGACATGGCCGTGGGCTCGACCATCAACTGGTCGCCACAGGTCAAGCAGCTCAACCTGTTCTCCATGCCTTTCCTGATGCCCGACTACGCGGCCATCGACGCGCTCACGCAGGGCGAGGTCGGCAAGGACATGTTCAAGACGCTCGACAAGGCCGGTGTGGTGCCGCTCGCATGGGGCGAGAACGGCTTCCGCGAGATCACCAACTCGAAGAAGCCGATCAAGTCGCCGGCCGACATCAAGGGCATGAAGATCCGCGTGGTGGGCTCGCCCATCTACTCCGACATGTTCACCGCGCTGGGCGCCAACCCCACGCAGATGAGCTGGGCCGATGCGCAGCCCGCGCTGGCCAGCGGCGCGGTCGACGGGCAGGAGAACCCGCTCTTCCTGTTCACGGTGCTCAAGATGCAGACCGTGGGCCAGAAGTTCGTGACCACCTGGGGCTATGTGGCCGACCCGCTGGTGTTCGTGGTCAACAAGGAAATCTGGGCCTCGTGGACGCCGGCCGACCAGGCCATCGTGCGCCAAGCGGCCATCGACGCGGGCAAGGAAGAGATCGTCATCGCGCGCAAGGGCCTGGTGGAAGCCGACAAGCCCGTGCTCAAGGACATCGCCGGCATGGGCGTGACCGTGACCAGCCTCACGCCGGCCGAGCGCGCCGAGTTCGTGAAGGCAACGCGGCCGGTGTACGACAAGTGGAAGTCGACCATCGGCGCGGACCTGGTGGCGAAGGCCGAGCAGGCGATCGCTGCGCGAAAGAAGTAATCCGAGTCATGCCGACAGCCGCCGCGCCTGTTCAGGCGCGGTAGCGGCTGGGGTTCGCTCCGGCCACTTTCTTCATCAGGCGCCGCAGTGCCGTGGCGTCTTGATACCCCACTGCCCCCGCCACCTGCTCGACCGTCATGCGGCTGGATTCGAGCAGCGCGCGGGCGCGCCGCAGCCTCACGCTCTGCACCAGCGCCTGCGTGCTCTTGCCGGTGGCCTTGCGAATGTGGCGCGACAGCGTGCGCTCCGACATGCAGAACTCGCGCGCCAGCTCGCTCACCGTCGGCGCCTCGGGCAATGCCGACTCGACCCGCGCCGCGAGCCGCGCCACCAGGTCGTTGCCGCTGGCCAGCACCTCCGCCGCGATGAACGGCGCTTGCGCCTGGCGGCCGTCGATCAGCAGCATGCGCGAGACAAGATCGGTGAGCGCGCTGCCGCAGCGCTCGCGCAGCAGGTGCAGCATCAGATCGGTCTGGGCGAAGGCGGCGCCCGCGGTGACGACGGGGCCGTCGGAGCACACCATGCGGTCGGCATCGACGGTGCAGCCGGGTGACATGCGCGCGAGCAGCGGCGCGTACCACCATGAAACCGTCGCGCGCCGGCCCTGCAGCAGGCCGGCGGCATTCAACAGGAACACGGCCGAGCACGAGGCCGCGACCTGCCCGCCTGCCTTGGCGTGGCGCACGAGGCCGGCAATGGCCTTGGCTGCATCGGCGCTCTCGAGGCACTGGCGGATCTCGCCGGGTGTGTTGAGGCCGAGCCCCGGCACCACCCATGTGGAGCGGTCGTCGCGCGGGCGCACGGGCATGCGCGTGGTGTCGAGGCTCATGCCGGCGCGCAGTTGCACCGGGCCGCCGTGCACCGAGCACAGCCGCCAGCGGGGCGGCGCGACGCCCGCGCGGACAGCCATCGCTTCGGCTGCGCCGAGGATGTCCATGGTGACCGCGACGCTGGAATTGAAGGCGCCGGGCAGCACCAGCACGGTGAAGTCATGCATCTGAATGGTTGGCCGATAAAGCCTGAAAGGAGTCGAATTGGACACTGCCATTCTGATGAGGCCGAAGGTCCAATACAAGCTTCACGGCTTTCGCACGACCTGAACGGCAAAAAGGAAACCCATGGCACAGCAACGCTCCATGAACGAAGACGATCCGCTCGACGACTTCACCGCGCGCCAGATCACGCTCGACGGCATCGAAAAGAAGGTCTACGTCATGGGCCAGGGCCCGGCCGTGATCGTGATGACCGAGATGCCCGGCATCAGCCCGCACGTGGCGCGCTTCGCACGCTGGGTGCGCGACGCGGGCTTCACCGTCTACATGCCCTCGCTGTTCGGGCGCGATGGCGCGGTGCCCGGCGCGGAAGAAGGCATCGCGGTGTTCAAGCGCGCCTGCGTCAGCGCGGAGTTCCGCGCCTTCGCGGCCAACGAGTCGAGCCCGGTCACGCAGTGGCTGCGCTCGCTCGCGCGGTTCGCGCATGCCGAGTGCGGCGGGCCCGGTGTCGGCGCGATCGGCATGTGCTTCACGGGTAACTTCGCGCTCTCGATGATGCTCGAGCCCGCGATGCTCGCGCCGGTGGTGTGCCAGCCCTCGCTGCCGATGGACAAGCCGGAGGCCATGAACATGTCGCCGGACGAACTGGCCTCGGTGCGCGAACGGCTGGAGCGCGAGGACCTGACCGTCATGGCCTACCGCTTCGAGGGCGACAGGCATTGCAGGGCGCAGCGCTTCGCGGCCTTCTCGCAGGCGCTGGGCGAGCGCTTCGTGGCGCGCGTGCTGCCCGACAGCGCGGCCAACACCAATACGCCGCCCTTCTTCGCGCAGGTGGTGGCGAGCCCGCACAGCGTGGTGACGGCGCACCTGATCGACGAAGCGGGGCAGCCGACGATGGCGGCGCGCGACGAAATACTGGCCTTCTTCACGCGGCAGCTGCGGCCGTCCGGCTCCAGCTTGGCCTGAACAAGCGGCGTTTTTGCAACACGCGGGGCATGGCCTCGGGCATGGCGGATGAAACCTCTTCGCCGTGCCTTGCGCACTTTCAGTTTCGGCCTTTCCGATGCGCTAACGCCTTGGTATGCGCAACGTTGCAGCCGCGCACGAGCGCGTCGAAAATGCCTTCGCGATCCGGTGTTCGTGCCGCGCGATGCTCTGGCAGACTGATTCGAGAGGCGCTTTCTTCACAGCGTCCGCAAGGAGTCTTCCCCATGCATTCAAGGCCCGCAGCATCGGCGCTGCCATTGCGCTTTGCCGCGCTCTTCCCGATTCTTTTTCTCGGACTCGTTGCCCTCTTGACCGCCAGCTTCATCGCCCCGAAGGCCCACGCCGCCGACGCCACCCCGGCAACGACGCACACGCTCATCATCGATACCGACCCCGGCGCCGACGACGTGATCGCGCTGCTCTTCGCCATGGCTTCGCCCGAGCAGCTGAAGATCCAGGCGCTCACCACGGTGGCCGGCAACGTGCCGCTTTCGAAGACTTCGCGCAACGCGCGCCTCGCGCGCGAATGGGCGAAGCGGCTCGACATCGCGATCTATGCCGGCGCGCCGCGTCCCCTGCTGCGCACGCCGATCTACGCGGCCGACATCCACGGCAGCGAAGGCATCACCGGTGTGAAGGTACACGAGCCGAGCCAGCCGCTGGCCGACGGCAGCGCGGTCGATTACCTGATCCGCACGCTGCGCGCCGCGCCCGAGAAGAGCGTGACGCTCGCGATGCTCGGCCCCGAGACCAACCTCGCGCTGGCGCTCACGCAGGCGCCCGACATCACGCGCGGCCTGCGCGAGCTGGTGCTCATGGGCGGCGCGCATTTCAACGGCGGCAACATCACGCCCACCGCCGAGTTCAACGTGTTCGCCGATCCGCACGCGGCCGAGATCGTGCTCAAGAGCGGCGTGCCGATCACCATGCTGCCGCTGGACCTCACGCACAAGGTGCTGACCAGCCCCGAGCGCATTGCAAAGCTGCGCGGCCTCGGCAACCAGGCCGGCAAGACCGTGGCCGACATCCTCGACGCCTACGTGCAGCACGACATGCAGTACTACGGCCTGCCCGGCGGCCCGGTGCACGACGCCACCGTGGTCGCCTACCTGCTGCAGCCCTCGCTGTTCAGGGGCCGCAAGGTCAACGTGGAAGTCGATAGCCGCGAAGGGCTGGGCTTCGGGCAGACGGTGGTCGACTGGTATGGCGGGCTGAAGAAACCGGCCAACGTGAACTGGATCGCCGAAGGGGATGCGCAGGGGTTCTTCGATCTGCTGACGCAGAGGATTTCGCGGTTGCCTTGAGTCGAGCAGCATGCACAGACTGGCCGCGTCCGACCTTGTCGCCCTTGCCACACTTGCACTCATGAGTTCCATCCCGCCCGCTCAAGCCGCTCGCCCCGCCGCCGGTCAGGAAGTCGACGAATCGCGTTCGATCGAGCTTCAGGTCGAGCTTCCCCGGCCGTGCATCGCCGTGCCCGGCGGACAGGCCACGGTGCTGCTTCCGCGTCGCGAGCTGGAGCGGCTGGCCACCGGTGCGCCGACCGCATGGACCACCGAGACCGAACGGCAGGCGCTCATCCAGGGACGAAGGGCCGCCGCGCTGCTGAAGGCGACAGGGGCAGGATCGACTGCCGATGCCAACGGCTGCCAGACGCTGCAGGGCCCTGCCGATTCCGACGCCCAGCACCTGGTCGCGGACTTCCTGGAGCGGGGCGCCGCGTCGGTCCTTTCCTCCGGCAAGGCTCAGCCCCGGATCACGGTCCGCTACCTCGGCTCGAAGTGCGGGCCGACCTGCGGCAGGGGCGACATCCTGTTCCATGTGCCGGGCGAGCCTGGGCCGTTCTTCGCTGTGTCGTGGTGGGTGTCCTGACCGCTGACGTCTGAGCAACGACCTCAGCTGCTCTCCAGGCTCCAGTGCACGCGGGAGAAATCGCCTAGCGCCAGGTCCTTCTCGTGGATGCTGAAGGTGAAGGTGCCCGCGTCCCAGAAGCAGAAGCCCGGGTTGCCGTCTGAGCAAAGCGTCAGCAGGTTGACCCACTCCACGGGCAGCCCGCCCTTCTCACGCGATGCCTGCTCCTGCGGGTTCTCGTGCTGCGTGAAGACGTGGGCGTTCATCAGGTGTGCGGCGTTCCGACGCTCGCCGTCGCCGGCCAGCTCGGCTTCGAGTGCCCAGTAAGCCTCCTGCAGCGCGTCGTCCCTGTCGATCTCCAGCAGCATGGCGTCGTCGCCCAGCAGGCGCCCGTTGCCGGCGTTGTAGAGATTCGGCAAGGACACGGTGATGTCGACGCTGGCCTTGTAGCCTTCGTAGGCATCGGACACGCTGCAGCCGTCGGCGAATTCGACGTCTTCCGGCCACGCGTGCGTGCGCAGCGCGTCAGCCGGCGCATCGGAATGCAGCACGCACACGCCGTCGCCTTGCTCCTGGCCTTCGCCGAAGAAATAGAGGCGGCCTGAGCGCGGCAGCCACGATTGCATCGAAGCAATATCCGCCAGGTCGATCTGTGCGTAGAAGCGCCAAGGCTTTCCGTCAGTCGACGGGTAGTCGATGCCAGGCGGCAGGTCAGGCCTGCCGCCGATGCGGGTGTTGCCCAGGCTTGCGTAATCTTCGGATTCCACTGTGCGCAGGCGCAGAGCCTGGCGCGCATGGCGCAGGAGTGCGTCTGCGTAGCGCTGGAGGCCGTGCCGCGCCAGGGCCTCACCCAGCAACGCCACATGCGTCGGGCTTCCGCGCGCCATGAAGGCCTCGCGATCCACCACGGCCTCGACCTCGGGGCGGTAGCGGATGTCGCGGAACAGGGCTTCGTTCTTCCTTTCGATGTCGACCTTTTCGATGTTCTTCAATGAGGTCGGCAGCGATTCGAAGGGGTTCTTGTTGATGCTGAGGTGCGTGAGGGCCGGCAGATTGCCCACGGACTCGGGCAAGGTCGCGAGCCGGTTTCCGTCGAGCAGCAGGCGCTGCAGGCGTTCGAGCCGCGAGATGCTGGCGGGCAACGCCTCGATGCGGCAGTGCGCAAGCGAGAGCACTTCCAGCGATTCGAGCGCGCCCAGGCCCTCGGGGAGGTGGGAAAAGACCGGGCTGCGCAGGTACAGCTCACGAAGCCGGGTCAGCGTGCAGAAGGATTCCGGGAACGCGGTGGCCGAATTCGCCGTGTCGGTGCTCCACGAATGCTGAAGCGACAGGTGCTCGAGCCGTGTGAAGCGCAGAAGTTCGTCGCGCCACCGCCCATCCCATTCGCGGACGAGCAACCGGCGCACGCGCTCGGGCGGAGCGGCCATCGCCTCTTCGAAGCTGCCGTAGGTGTAGGGGCGCAGCTCGACCTCTCCCGGCGGGCAATGCCACACCACATGCACCGGCACGCCTTGCGCGTCCGTCTCGTAGTCGTGCCGCAGCAGGCCCTGCAATTCGACGCGGTCGGGACGCAGGTCGATCTCGCCGAAGAAGCGCGTGCCGAAGGCGAAGCCCTTCTCCCAGAGCGCGAAGAAGCCGTTCGTCGGCTGGTTCTGGAGATAGCTGATGCGCCGCTGCGGCGTGTCGTGGTTGTCGTAGAAGTGGAAGGTCGAAGACCGGAACGAAGGGGCAATCCCGCCAGTCGCGGGGTTGTCGAAGCCCTCCGGGTCGAAGGGCGGCGTGTGCCGTGACCTGTCGTAGCCGACCGGCCGGCCCTTGAGATGGAAGGACATGCCGCCGTCCTCGAATGCGACCTCCGTCTCGGGGTCGAACTCGAATGCGCACTTGCCGATCTGGAACTTGTTGATGGACACGAGGGCTCCGCGGGGAAACTGGCCGCCGAGCCTATCAGCAGACGCGAGGGCGCGATTGCGGTCAGCGCGCCTGCGCGCACACGTGCTTGAACACGATCCCACTCACCGTGGTGGGTCCGCCGACGGCCTTCCACTCGGTATGCCGGCTGAGGTCGATGTCGTGCACCTCCAGCGGGCCGTTGTGGCTCACGACGCGGCGCGCCTTTTCGCGCGCGCCCTTGCAGTCGTAGTCGTAGAGGTAGCGCGAGGTGCGGTACGGGGTCTTGCCGACGTCGGTCTGCAGTTCGTCATAACGGTAGAGCGTCCAGGCTTCCACCATGCCGTCGTGCGGGCGGATGGAATCGCGCTGCAACAGCACCTTCTTGCGGGGCGTCGATGCGATCTCGGTCCAGTTCTCGGCGGACTGTGCCGGCATTGCCGCCAGCAGGGTCGCCGCCGCGCAGGCCGATGCGACGAGGCGGAATACCGCCGCCGTGCGATGCAAGGATCGATTGGGTCTTCTCATCCTTTTCTCCTCCGTGTGTGCGGGCTGCGCTATCGGCGCCGCCCTCTTGCCACGGCACGAGCATAGCTCCGCGCTCCGCCCAGTCGCTTGGCGCCCTCTTTCGCGCATTTCGTCGCATTCCCGTGGAGGTTGCGCCGGCACGCGGCAACCATGCGCACTCCACAGACCACGCCGAGGAGATGCGCACGATGTCCCCCGCTTCCTTCTTTCGCCAGAGCCTGCTGCTCGCTTCTGGCCTGCTGCTGTCCTTCCAGCTCATGGCCGCGCAGGCCGGCTGGCGGCAGATCCGCATTCCGGGCGCCACTCCTGACGACGCGCCCACGGTGGTCTCGCTGTACTACCCGACGCAGGCGCCCGCACGCGCGACGGCCATGGGGCCGTTCACTGTGCAGGCGGCCATCCAGGCAGCGCCCGAAGACAAGGTCAAGGGCCTGATCCTGCTGAGCCACGGCCTCGGCGGCACCGAGCTGGGCCACAGCAGCCTGGCCGAAGCGCTCGCGCGGGACGGCTACCTGGTCGCGGCGCTGCGCCATCCGGGCGACAACTGGCAGGACGGTTCGCTGTTGAAGAAAGGCGCGGCCGCCTACTTCGGCGAGCGGCCACGGCAGGCCTCGCGGGTGATCGATGCGCTGCTGCAGGATCCGTTGTGGAGGGACCGCATCGCGCGCGACGACCGGGGCTATCGCATCGGCGCACTGGGCCATTCGGCCGGCGGCTACACGGTGCTGGCGCTTGCGGGCGGCCAGGCCGACCTGTCGCGCATCACCACGCATTGCACGAGCGAACGCGCCGCCGATCCGATCTTCTGCGGCGTCAACCGCGGCGACGCGCCGCCTGCCTCGCTGCTTCCCTCGTTGCGCGACCCGCGCGTGCGCGCGGTCGTGTCGATGGCTCCCGCGGGTGTTCCCTTCACGGCTTCGTCCCTCGCGCAGGTGCGAGTGCCCACGCGAATCTACGAAGCCGAGCAGGACCGCTTCCTGGTGCCGCGCTTCCACGCCGAATGGGTGGCCAGCAACATGCCCGCGGCCGAGCTGCGCCGCATCCCGAACGCATGGCACTTCGCGTTCATGGACACGCCGTCCATGCCCATCCAGACGCCCGACGGCAACATCGCCGACGACCCGCCGGGTTTCGACCGCCAGGTGTTCCTGGCGCGGCTGGGGCGCGAGATTCAGGACTTCTTCGACAAGGCGCTGTCCGGGGAGTCCCGCCCGCAGTGAATGGCGCCTGCTCGGGCCGGCCCTGCGCTCGACCCTGAGTCCAAAAGAAAAGGCCATGCCGGCGACGGCATGGCCTTTTCTGTCGCTTGCTTGCTCTGTGCAGCGGCGCTCAGTGCTGCAGGATCTTGTTGAGGAAGTCCTTGGTGCGCGGCTGGCGGTTTTCCGGATGGCCGAAGAACTCGTCCTTCGAGCAGTCTTCCAGGATGCGGCCGCCCACGTCGATGAAGATCACGCGGCTGGCGACCTTGCGCGCAAAGCCCATTTCGTGCGTGACCACCATCATGGTCATGCCTTCCTTGGCGAGGTTCACCATCACGTCGAGCACTTCGCCGACCATCTCGGGGTCGAGCGCCGAGGTGGGTTCGTCGAACAGCATGACGATGGGGTCCATCGACAGCGCACGGGCAATGGCCACGCGCTGCTGCTGGCCGCCCGAGAGCTGGCCCGGGAACTTGTCCTTGTGCGCCATCAGGCCCACGCGGTCGAGCATCTTCAGTCCGCGGGTCTTGGCTTCGTCGGGCGAGCGGCCCAGCACCTTGATCTGCGCGATCGTGAGGTTCTCGGTCACCGACAGGTGCGGGAACAACTCGAAGTGCTGGAACACCATGCCGACCTTGGAGCGCAGCTTGGGCAGGTTGGTCTTGGGGTCGTGCAGCGGAATGCCGTTGACGGTGATCTCGCCCTTCTGGAAGGGCTCGAGCGCGTTCACGGTCTTGATGAGCGTGGACTTGCCGGAACCCGACGGGCCGCACACAACCACCACGTCACCCTTGGAGATGTTGACGGAGCAGTCGTTGAGCACCTGCACCGGGCCGTACCACTTCGATACGTTCTTGATTTCGATCATTTTTTCGGACATTTCTTTCTCCGGTTGGACACTCAATCCGTCAGCGGATGATGGCGATCTTCTTGTGCAGGCGTTTCACCAGCCAAGAAAGGGCGTAGCACATGACGAAGTACACGACAGCCGCGAGCAGGTAGGCCTCGATCGGGCGGCCGAAGTTCTTGCCGGCGGTCTCGAAGCCCTTGAGCATGTCGTAGGCACCGATGGCGTAGACCAGCGACGTGTCCTGGAACAGGATGATGGTCTGCGTGAGCAGCACCGGCAGCATGTTGCGGAAGGCCTGCGGCAGCACCACCAGGCGCATGTTCTGGCCGTAGGTCATGCCCACGGCCTGGCCGGCGTTGATCTGGCCGCGCGGGATCGACTGGATGCCCGCGCGCATGATCTCGCTGAAGTAGGCGGCCTCGAACGCGACGAAGGTGATCACGGCCGAGATCTCGGAGCGGTAGTTGGAGCCCACCGAGCCGAACAGCGAGTAGAACGACGCCGGCACCAGCAGGAAGAACCACAGGATCACCATCACCAGCGGGATGCTTCGCATGCCGTTGACGTACAGGGCCGCGGGCGCATCGAGCCACTTCTTGCCCGACAGGCGCATGAGCGCCAGGATCGTGCCGAAGATCACGCCGCCGATCGTGGCCACCACCGTCAGCGTGACGCTGAAGTAGAAGCCCTTGACGACGAAGTTGCTGATGACGTCCCAGTTGTAGAAGGAAAGGTCGAGATTCATCATTTCAGTGTCCTCCGCCGCCGGCCGAGACGATGAAGCCCGGCACGCGGGTCTTCTTCTCGATGAACGCCATGAGGCGGTTGATGATGAGCGCCGAGACCACGTAGCACGCCGTCACGGCGAGGTAGACCTCGATGCCGCGCGAGGTTTCTTCCTGTGCCTGCATCGCGAACATGGTGAGCTCGGCGACCGACACCGCGAAGGCGACGGACGAGTTCTTGAAGATGTTCATCGTCTCGCTCGTGAGCGGCGGGATGATGATGCGGTAGGCCATCGGCAGGATCACGTAGCGGTAGTACTGCGCGGTGGTGAAGCCCACGGCCATGCCCGCGTAGCGCTGGCCCTTGGGCAGCGCCTGGATGCCCGAGCGCACCTGCTCGGCAATACGCGCGGAGGTGAAGAAGCCCAGCGCCAGCACCACGAGGATGAAGCTCGGCACGCCCTTCATGACGGGAATGAGCGCCGGGATCACGTGGTACCAGAGGAAGATCTGCACCAGCAGCGGGATGTTGCGGAAGAGCTCCACCCAGGCATTGCCCAGCCGCACCAGCCACGGGCTGTCGGGCAGCGTGCGAATGATGCCGATGAGCGAGCCCAGCACCAGTGCCACGACCAACGCCAGCAGCGCGACCGACACGGTCCAGCCCCACGCCGAGAGCATCCATTGCAGGTAGCTCGGATATTCCCCCCCGGGGTCCTGCAGGAAAACCTGCCAATCCCAGTTGCCCATTTGTGTTTACTCCTTCTTCACCGTCTCTACGAAAACCAGTCCCTTGAAAAGAAACGCCCACCGCGAAAGGTGGGCGTCATCACGCAGCGACGCGCCGCTTATTCCTTGGTGACGTACTCTTCGGCCGGCTTGTCGTTCGGGTTGGCCCACGCGTTCTTGGTGGCTTCACCCAGCGGCAGGCCGATGGTCACGCCTGCCGGGGGAATCGGCTTCAGGAACCACTTGTCGTACAGCTTGGCGAGTTCGCCCGACTTGGCCTGTGCCTTGATGCTGTCGTCCACGGCCTTCTTGAAGGCGGGGTCGTCCTTGCGGATCATGATGGCGATGGGTTCGACGGCCAGCACGTCCGGCAGGATCTTGTAGTCCTTGGGCGACTTCGACTTGGCGGCCAGGGCTGCCAGGATCGAGCCGTCCATCACGAAGGCGTCGGCGCGGCCGGTTTCGAGCAGCAGGAAGCTGTCGGAGTGGTCCTTGCCGTAGACCTCCTTGAAGGTCAGGTTCTCGGCGCGCTTCTGCTTGCGCACGGTCTGCAGCGGCGTGGTGCCGGTGGTGGTCGCGACCGTCTTGTCCTTCAGGTCGGCCAGCGAGTTGATGCCCGAGTTGGCCTTGACGACGATCTTGGTTTCTTCGACGTAGGTGGTCACGCCGAAGGACACGTCCTTCTGGCGGGTGGCGTTGTTGGTGGTGGAGCCGCACTCGATGTCGACGGTACCGTTCTGCACGAGCGGAATGCGGTTCTGCGAGGTCACGGGCTGGTACTTGACTTCGAGCTTCTTGCCGGCGGCCTTCTCGAGGTCCTTGATGATGTTGGCGCAGACGTCGTAGTGGAAGCCGGTGTATTGGCCATTGCCCAGCGTGTACGACAGGCCGGAAGATTCACGCACGCCTTCGGTGATGACGCCGGAAGCCTTGATCTTGGCCAGCGTGTCGTTGGCCTGCGCCATCGCGCCGCCAGCGGCCAGTGCCGCAACCGCCAATGCCAATACTTGTTTTTTCATGAGGAAAACTCCTGAGGGTGACTGAAACAGATACAACTAAATTCTAGACACTCGCATTTTGCGTGATACCCGGACCAACCCGGTGCATACACACACACGCTGCACCGGCCATGCGCATCGCAGCGCCAGCCTGGTGCGATCCTGCCTCCTGGCATTGTCCGACTTTCACTAAGCAGCCTTTATGCCCGAAGTCTGGCCCGACGGTTCGGCCGCCGCCGGCAGCGGCGCGGCCGACAGGCGCACCGGCTGCGTGAGGTTCTCGGGCACGAGCAGCGCGTCCATCTCGGCGCGGGTCATGATGCCCAGCGACTCGGCCACCAGGTCGATCGGCCCGCCGGTGGCGAGCGCGGTCTTGGCGATGAGCGCGGCCTTCTCGTAGCCGATGAGCGGGTTGAGCGCCGTGACCAGCGTGACCGACTCGCGCACTCTCTTCGCAAGAAACTCGCGGTTGGCCTCGATGCCCTCGACGCAGTTGTGCTGCAGCGTGGTGCAGGCCCGGCCCAGGTGCTGGATGCTCTTGAACAGGCTCCAGCCCATGATGGGCTCGAAGGCGTTGAGCTGCAGCTGGCCGGCCTCGGACGCCAGCGTCACGGTGATGTCGTTGCCGATGACCTCGAAGGCCACCTGGTTCATGACTTCCGGGATCACCGGATTGACCTTGCCCGGCATGATCGACGAGCCCGCCTGCCGCGCCGGAAGCCTGATCTCGCCGAAGCCGGCCTGCGGGCCGCTCGAGAGCAGGCGCAGGTCGTTGCAGGTCTTGCTGAGCTTGGTCGCCACGCGCTTGAGCACGCCCGACAGCTGCACGAATGCGCCCGTGTCCTGCGTGGCCTCGATGAGGTTGGCGGCCTGCTTCAACGGCACGCCGGTCTGCTCGGCGAGGTACTGGCAGGCGAGGTTGGCGTAGCCGTGCGGCGCGTTGATGCCGGTGCCGATGGCCGTGGCGCCGAGGTTGATTTCCTCGATGAGCGCGCGCGCCTCGCCGAGCCGGGCCTCGTCCTCCCCGATCATGATGGCGTAGGTCAGGAACTCCTGGCCCAGCGTCATGGGCACGGCGTCCTGCAGCTGGGTGCGGCCGATCTTGAGGATGTCCTTGAACTCGAGCGCCTTGGCCTCGAAGGCGCGGCGCAGCGAGGCCATCGATTCGAGCAGCCTGCCGATGGCGAACCACAGCGCCAGGCGCACCGCCGTGGGGTACACGTCGTTGGTGCTCTGCGAGGCGTTGACGTGGTCGTTGGGGTGGAGCACGTCGTAGCGCGCTTTCTCGTGGCCCAGTTTTTCCAGCGCGAGGTTGCAGATGACCTCGTTGGCGTTCATGTTGGTCGAGGTGCCGGCGCCGCCCTGGATGACGTCGACCACGAACTCGTCGAGCAGCTTGCCGTCGACGATGTCGTCGCAGGCCAGGATGATGGCCGCGGCACGGTCTCGGTCGATGGCGCCCAGGTCTGCATTGGCGCGGGTGGCGGCCTTCTTCACGTAGGCCAGCGCGCGCACCAGGTCGGGCATGGCCGAGATGCGGGTGCCGGAGATGGGGAAGTTCTCGACCGCGCGCGCCGTGTGCACGCCCCAGTAGGCGACGGCGGGGATCTGCTTGTCGCCGAGGAAGTCGTGTTCCGTCCTGAAATTGGAGCTCATGAGAGGTTCCTCGGCTTAAAAAAAAGCACGCGCAGGGCGCGTGCCGTGGGGGTTGCTGTGACAGCGGCTAAAAAGCAGCCGCGACTGTAGTGGCGCCGGATTCAAGGCGCCAATGCCTTTTGCGGGAAGCCCTATGCGCGGCATTTATAGATTGTGCGGTGCACAAATCTCCGTGGCAGTTGGGTGATGGCGCTCAGCGCTGCGGCTGGGTGCCGACGAGGTAAGACCATAGCGCATCGGCCGTGCGCTTGGGTTGCAGGCTGTCGACGGCCTTGACGGCGGCGCGGCCGGCCCCGGCCTTCACGGGCGCGGGAGCGCCGGGGCGCTCGCGGTAGGCGCGGATCTCCATCGTCGCCTCGAGGCTGTCGATCTCGGGCGGCAGCGCGCTCACGAGCTTGCGGGCCTTGATCTCCTTGCGCACCGCGCTCTGCGGCAGGAAGGCGATGCCGTGCCCTTCGAGCGCCATGACCTTCAGGCCCTCGGCCATGTCGGTCTCGTAGACGCGGTCGAGGTGGATGGCGGTGCCCGATTCCTTGAGCAGTTGGTCGACCACGCGGCCCAGGTAGGCGCCCGGCGCATAGCCCAGGTAGGGCAACGGCTGGCCCGGGCGGCCCGGCAGCCGGTAGCGCGGCGCGCCTTCGGCGTCGGCCTTGACCCAGGGGGCCACGGTTTCCTCGCCGAGGCTGACCATCTCATACTTGTTGGCGTCGAGCTGCAGCGGCTGCGAGGGGTGGTGGTAGGCGATCAGCAGGTCGCAGCTGCCTTCGACCAGCCGCAGCACGGCGTCGTGCACGTTCAGCGCGATCAGGCGGCTCTTGATGGGGCCGAAATGCTCCCGGAGGCTGGTCACCCACGAGGGGAAGAAGGTGAAGGCCAGCGTGTGCGGCACGGCGATCTCGATCACGTCCTGCCCCGCCGCCGAGTGGCCGCGCAGCATGGCGCGGGTGCTCTGCAGCGACTGCAGCATCTCGATGGCCTGGCTGTAGAGCGTCTGCCCCGCCGGGGTGAGTCGCGTCGGGTAGGAGCTGCGGTCCACCAGGTCGGTACCGGCCCACCCTTCCAGCGCCTGTATGCGGCGGGAGAACGCCGGCTGCGTCACGTGCCTCAATTGGGCCGAGCGGCTGAAGCTGCGCGTTTCCGCAAGGCTGATGAAGTCTTCGAGCCACTTAGTTTCCATACGCGGCGATTATGCGAGCGCCGCGCCATACTGGGCGCCCCCTCCTTTTCCCTCATCCGCCATGCCCTCAGCCGACCTGCTCGACCTCAGCGCCACCGAACTTTCCCGCCGCATCGCCGCGCGCGAGGTGTCCTGCCGGGAAGTGATGCAGGCCTCGCTGGCCCGTATCGAGGCGCTGAACCCGCGCTTCAACGCCATCGTGTCGCTGCGCGATCCGGCGCAGTCGCTGGCCGAGGCCGACGAGCGCGACGCCGAGCTGGCGCGCGGCGAAAGGCGCGGCTGGATGCACGGCTTCCCGCTGGCGGTGAAGGACCTGAGCCATGCCGCCGGCCTGCCGACCTCCATGGGCTCGCCGCTGTCGCCGCGCTCGGCCGCGCGAGCCGACAGCCTCCACGTGGCGCGCGCCAGGGCGGCCGGCGCCGTCGTCATCGGCAAGACCAACACGCCCGAATTCGGCCTCGGCTCGCACACCTACAACACGGTGTTCGGCACCACCCGCAACGCCTACGCACCCGATCGCAGCGCGGGCGGCAGCAGCGGCGGCGCCGCGGTGGCGCTGGCCCTGGGCATCCTGCCGGTGGCCGACGGCAGCGACATGATGGGCTCGCTGCGCAACCCGGCGGCCTTCAACAACGTGATCGGCATGCGGCCCTCTCGCGGGCGCGTGCCGGGCAACCCCGACGAGGAACTGTTCTTCCAGCAGCTCGGTTGCGAAGGCCCGATGGCGCGCACGGTGGAAGACGCGGCGCGGCTGCTGGCCGTGCAGGCAGGCTTCGACACCCGCGTGCCGCTGTCGTCGCCGCACGCCCTGCCCTCGCCCGATGAGCTGCGGCTCGAGGGCGACGGCAAGGGCCTGCGCATCGGCTGGCTCGGCAGCATCTGGCCCGACCTGCCGCTGGAGCCCGGAATCCGCGAGCTGGGCGAGAAGGCGCTCGGCACCTTCCGCGACATCGGCTGCGAGGTCGAGCCCTGCACGCTCGACGTGCCGCGCGAGCACAACTGGAGCGCGTGGCTGCGCCTGCGGCAACTGTTGGTGGGCGGCAAGCTGGGCGCCTACCTGAGCGATCCGAAGCTGTTCGCGCAGCTCAAGCCCGAGGCGCAATGGGAGATCGAGCAGAGCCGCCATCTCGATGCGGCCTCGCTGTACCAGGCCTCGGTGTACCGATCGAACGTGTACCGCGCATTCCTCAAGCTGTTCGAGCGCTTCGACTTCGTGCTCGCGCCGACCGCGCAGGTCTTTCCCTTCGATGCCGAGCTGCACTGGCCGGCCGGGGTGGCGGGCGTGAAGAGCGACACCTACCACCGCTGGATGGAGATCGTCACGCCCTTCACGCTGGCCGGCCTGCCGACGCTGAACGTGCGCGCCGGCTTCGGCGAAGGCGGCCTGCCGATGGGGCTGCAGCTTGCCGGGCCGATCCATTCGGACCTCGACGTGCTGCGGCTAGGGCATGCCTATGACCAGGCATGCGGCTGGGCGGCGCACCGGCCCTCGGTATTGGCTTGACCCCCTCCCCCTCTGGGGGAGGGCTGGGGTGGGGGCAAGCGGCGCTCATTGCGGGCGCCCTGCCTGCCCCCATCCCGACCTTCCCCCAGCGGGGGAAGGAGCAAGAACATCAGATCGGCGTGACCACGCCGCGCCCCGCGAAGTGCCCTTCGGCATTCGCGAGGAAATGGTCCACCGACTTCTGCGTCGCCTCGGGCGACCAGCCGGCCATGTGCGGCGTCAGCAGCACGTTGTCGAGGCCGATCAGCGGCTCGGGCCGCTTCGGTTCGCTCTCGTACACGTCGAGGCCGGCGCCGGCGATGCGGTTCTCGCGCAGCGCCGCCGCCAGCGCCTCAGTGTCGACCACGCTGCCGCGGCCGATGCTCACCAGGTAGCCCTGCGGCCCCAGCGCGTCGAGCACTTCGGCATTGACCAGGTGCTTCGTCGCCGGACCGCCCGGTGCGGCCAGCACGAGGAAGTCGGCCCATGCGGCCAGCGACTTCAGGTCGCCGAAGTAGCGCTGCGACACGCCTTCCTTCGGCTTGCGGTTGTGGTAGCCGACCTCCATGTCGAAGGCCGCGGCGCGCTTCGCGATCTTCTGCCCGATCGTGCCCATCCCCAGGATGCCCAGCTTCTTGCCCGACACGTTCGGCGGCTGCGGAATGGCCTCGCGCCACACGCCTTCGCGGCACAGCCGGTCGAGCTTGCGGAACTCGCGCACGATGCCGATCAGCAGGCCGAAGGCATGGTCGGCCACGCAGTCGTCGTTGGTGCCGGCGCCGTTGGCGGTCGCGATGCCGCGTGCGCGCGTCACCTCGAGCGGCACGCCTTCGTAGCCCGCGCCCATGCAGCAGATCAGCTCCACCGCGGGCATGGCTGCGATTTCCTCGGGCGTGATGCCGATGACGCCGATGGTCAGCACGGCGCGGAATTTCCTGCCGTGTTCGGCAATGGCGGCCGCCCGCTCGGCTGGACCGAAGGCGTAGGTCATGTCGTAGACCTCGGCAATCTGGGCCTGGTGGGCGCTCGAGAGGCTGTTGAGCACCAGCAGGGGGATCTTGTTCGGCACGTCTGAACTCCTGGGATCGATGAAAAGAAGAAGGAATGGATGATCGCGCTACATCAGCGGCGCTGCTTCGCTCTTCTGCAAAGCCCACATCTGGGCGTAGCGCCCTTGCTTCGCGAGCAGCTGCGCATGCGTGCCGCGCTCGACGATCACGCCCGACTCCAGCACCAGGATCTCGTGCGCGTCGACCACCGTCGACAGCCGGTGCGCGATGACCAGCGTGGTCTTGTCCTGCGCGGCGCTCTTGAGCTCCGACTGGATGGCCCGCTCGTTGGCCGAGTCGAGCGCCGAGGTGGCCTCGTCGAAGATCACGATCGGCGGGTTCTTCAGCAGCGTGCGCGCAATGGCCACGCGCTGCTTCTCGCCGCCCGAGAGCTTCAGGCCTCGCTCGCCCACGGTCGTGTCGTAGCCCTTGGGCGTGGCGGCGATGAAGTCGTGGATGCGCGCGGCGCGCGCTGCGGCCTCCACTTCGTCGCGCGTGGCGCCGGGGCGGCCGTAGGCGATGTTGTATTCGACCGTGTCGTTGAAGAGCACCGTGTCCTGCGGAACGATGCCGATGGCGTGGCGCACGCTCGATTGCGTCACCTCGCGGATGTCTTCTCCACCGATGGTGATGCGCCCCTGCTGCACGTCGTAGAAGCGGTACAGCAGCCGCGCGAGCGTCGACTTGCCCGAGCCCGAGGGTCCGACCACCGCCACCGTCTTGCCCGCCGGGATCTCGAAGCTCACGTGCTTGAGGATGGGCCGCGCAGGCTCGTAGGCGAAGCTCACGTCCTCGAAGCGCACGGTGGCATCCGCGCCGGCCAGCGGCTGCGCGTCGGGGGCGTCGCGCACCTCGCGCTCCTTCTCCATCAGCACGAACATCTTGTCGAGGTCGGTCAGGCTCTGCTTGATCTCTCGGTAGATCACGCCCAGGAAGTTCAGCGGAATGTAGAGCTGGATCATGAAGGCGTTGACCATCACCAGGTCGCCCAGCGTCATGCGCCCGTCGACCACGCCCGAGGTAGCGCGCCACAGCATCAGCACAAGGCTGACGGCGATCAGCGCCTGCTGGCCGGTGTTGAGCATGCTCAGCGTGCGCTGGCTCTTGATGGCGGCCTTGCGGTAGCGGTCGAGGCTGGCGTCGTAGCGGCCGGCTTCGAAGTCCTCGTTGTTGAAGTACTTGACGGTCTCGTAGTTCAGGAGCGAATCGACCGCGCGGCTCTGCGCCACCGAGTCGAGCTCGTTCATGGTCTTGCGGAACTGCGTGCGCCACTCGGTCACCGTGACGGTGAAGACGATGTACAGCACCAGCGCGGCCACCGTGATCCAGACGAAGAAGGCGTCGAACTTCACGCCGAGGATGGTGAGCACCAGCACCAGCTCGATGATGGTCGGCACGATGCTGTAGAGCGACATCGAGATCAGCGAATGCACGCCGCGCGTGCCGCGCTCGATGTCGCGCGTCATGCCGCCGGTCTGGCGCTCCAGGTGGAAGCGCAGGCTCAGCGAGTGCAGGTGGCGGAACACCTCCAGCGCGATCTGCCGGGCCGTGCCCTCGGTGGCCTTGGCGAAGATCAGCTCGCGCAGCTCGCTGAAGAGCGACGTGGAAAAGCGCAGCAGCCCGTAGGCCAGCAGCAGCCCGATGGGCACGATGAGCAGCGCCTGCGCCATGTCGGGCTTGGGCGTCATCGTGTCGACCAGGTTTTTCAGCAGCACCGGCACGCCGACGTTGGCCACCTTGGCGCCCACCATGAAGGCCAGCGCGGCGAGCACGCGCCACTTGTACTGCCAGAGATAGGGGAACAGCCTGCGCAGGGTGGCCCAGTCGGAGCGTTCGCCTGCGGATGCCGGCGCCTGGCCGCCGGCTGCGTGGGAGGAAGGAAGGGCTTCGCCGCTGCGGCGCATGGAGGACAATCGTGGTTGCTTGTTTGTTCCAGATTGTGCCCATGTCAGATACTTCCAGTGCCGCCGCCACGGCCGCAGCCACCCTCAAGAGCCTGCCCACCGACATGGAGCTGGTGCTCAAGGTCATCCCGATGCCGGCGGACTGCAACGTCAACGGCGACATCTTCGGCGGCTGGGTCATGGCGCAGTGCGACCTGGCCGGCTCGGTGATCCCAGCGCGCTACGCCAAGGGCCGGCAGGCCACGGTGGCGGTCAACGAATTCATCTTCAAGCAGCCGGTGCGGCTGGGCGACATCCTGTCGTTCTATTCGAAGCTGGTGCGCGTCGGGCGCACTTCGGTCACAGTGACGGTCGAGGTGTTCGCAGAACGCTTCCGGGCGCAGGGCGAGTACATCAAGGTGACGCAGGCCACCTTCACCTACGTGGCCATCGACGACAACGGCCGTCCGCGCCCGATCGAGAAGCCGGCCGAAGAAGAATAAGGAGCAGGAGCAGGCAGCCCTGCTCAGACGCCCGGGTCGCGCACCCGCTCGAAGCGCTCGAACTCGCGGTTGACCCAGCGCCCCTCGCGCCGCTCGACGCGGCGGATGTACACGGTCTGCACGATGTCGCGGGTGTGGGCGTCGATCTCCACCGGGCCGCGCGGGCTGTCGAGCTTCAGGCCACGGAAAGCATCCACCAGCCGTTCCCCCGTGGCGTTGCCACGCGCCGCCGGGGAGCTCATTGCCGCATCGACGGCCGCGAGCGCATCGTGGGCCGCGACAGCGAAGTAGCCCGGCCGCAGGTGGCTGCCGTATTCGTTCTCGAAGATGCCCGTGAAGCGCCGGTTGGCCGCCGAGTCGTGGGCGAAGGAATAGTGGTGGCTGGTGACGAGGCCGTCGGCCAGCTCGCCGATGCCTTCGAGGTAGTGGTCGTCGGTGGCGTCGCCCGTGGCCAGCAGGCGGATGCCGGTGTCGGCCATGCCCCGGTCGCGCCAGAACTTGAGGAAGGTGGCCGGCATCTGCCCCGAGGGCAGGAAGAAGAACACCGCCTGCGGCTTGAGCTCGCGCAGCCGCAGCATGTAGGCCGAGTAGTCCAGCGTCGACAGCGGCACCCGCAGCATCGCGCCGACCTGCCCCCCGCCCGCGGTGATGCCCGAGACGAAGGCGCTCTCGGCATCGACACCCGAGGCGTAGTCGGCCACCACGGTGCAGACGTTTCGCAGCCCTTGCTGCAGCGCCCATCGCGCCAGCGGCAGCGCGACCTGGCCGATAGTGAAGGACACCCGCACCGCGAACGGGCAGCGCGCGGTGATGCCCGAGGAGGCCGCGTTCATCACCACCAGCGGCAGCTTCGCCTGCGTGGCGACATTGCCCACGGCATAGGCGTTGGAGCTGAAATCGAGGCCTGCCAGCAGCTCCACGCGCTCGCTCTCCACGAGATCCTGCGCATGGCGGCGTGCCTGCTCGGGTGCGCTGCCGGGCACGTCGCGCCGCAGCAGTTCGACCGGCCGGCCTGCGATGTGCTGGTTGTGCGCGGCGAGCCAGACGGCCATGCCGGCATCGAACTGCCGGCCGCCGCCCGCGTAGGGACCGGACCACGAACCGATGACGCCGATGCGCAGCGGCCGCACGCGCGCCAGGGCCAGCGAGGGCACTGCCAGGGAGCCCGCCAGCAAACCTAAAGTACGCCGGCGCGAGACGCCGAATGCTACTTTTTCAGTAGCATCATCTACCCGTTGGACGGGCTTTGCGAGCGTTCTTGTCCCCGAATCTTGCACGCCGGACAGTGTACGCGCGCAGGCCCCGGAAGACGCCTCAGCCCCTTGTCAGACCTTGGAGAAATCGGGCTTCCGCTTCTCCATGAACGCGCTGAAAGCCTCCCGCGCCGCCGGCTCGCGCAGCATGCGCCCGAAGCTCGCGCCCTCCTCGCCCATGCGTTCCAGCACAGCGGGCATCTGCGCCTTCTTCAGCAGGCGCTTGGTCTCGACCAGCGCGCTCAGCGGCTTGGCGGCGAGCTTGCGGGCCTGCGTCTGCGCGATGGCATTGGCCTCGGTCGGCGGCACCACGCGGTTGACCAGGCCCACTTCGAGCGCGGCCTCGGCCATGAAGGGCTCGCCCAGCAGCAGCGCCTCGGCCGCGCGGTGGTAGCCCAGCATCTGCGGCACCAGCAGGCTCGAGGCGGCCTCGGGGCACAGGCCCAGGTTCACGAAGGGCATCGAGAAGGCAGCGTTGTCGCCCGCGTAGACGAGGTCGCAGTGGAACAGCATGGTGGTGCCGATGCCCACGGCCGGGCCGCACACGGCGGCGACGAGCGGCTTCGGAAAGGTCGCGATGCCGCGCAGGAAGCGGAACACCGGCGATTCCTGCGTGGAGGGCGGGCCATTGAGGAAGTCGCCGATGTCGTTGCCCGCGCTGAAGATCGTCGGGTCGCCCTGGATCAGCACGCAGCGCACGGCCGCATCGGTCTCGGCGGTGGCCAGCGCATCGGCCAGCTCGGCGTACATGCCGCTGGTGATCGAGTTCTTCTTGTCGACGCGGTTGAAGGTGATGGTCATCACACCGGCTTCGGTGTGGACGAGGATGTCGCTCATAAAAGATCCTTGAAGAGAACGGGTGGTGCCGCGGTCAGGCGGCGTCGAGTGCTTCGCGTACGAAATCGAGCCGGTCCTGGCCCCAGAACATTTCGTCGCCGACGAACATGGTGGGCGCGCCGAACACGCCGCGCTCCACGGCTTCCTGCGTGACGGCCTTGAGACGGTCCTTGGTTTCCTGCGCGCCGGCCAGCGCGAGCAGCGCGCTCGCGTCGAAGCCGGCATTCTGCAGGACGGCGCCGATGGTCGCCGGGTCGTTCAGGTTCTTCGGCTCCACCCACATCGCGTGGAAGATCGCATCGACATACGCGCCGAAGCGCGCCGGCTCCTTCGCCTGGATGCCTGTGGCGCCGCGCATCAGCAGCAGCGTGTTGATCGGAAAGTGCGGGTTGTGCGCAAAGGGCACGCCGTAGCGCTTCGCGAAGCGCTTGAGGTCCGTCGTCATGTAGGGGCCCTTGGGCTTGATCTCGGCCGGCGAATGGTTGCCCGTGGCCTGGAACACGCCGCCGAGCAGCATGGGCTTCCACACCAGCTGCGCGCCGGTGTCGGCGCACACGTGGGGCAACTGCGTCGCGGCCAGGTAGGCGGCGGGGCTGCCGAAGTCGAAATAGAAGTCGACGGACTTGGTCATTGGCGTTGTCTCCTTCCTGGATTCTTCAGAACTTCTCCGACCACGGGCGCAGATCGATCTCGTGCGTCCATGCGTCGCGCGGCTGCGAATGCAGCATCCAATAGGTGTCGGCGATGTGGTCGGGGTTCAGGATGCCGTCGCTTTCCTTCAGCGCATAGCGCTCGGGAAAGTTGCTGCGGATGAACTCGGTGTCGATCGCGCCGTCGACCACCACGTGCGCAACGTGAATGCCCTGCGGTCCCAGTTCGCGCGCCATCGACTGCGCCAGCGCGCGCAACGCCATCTTCGCGCCCGAGAAGGCGCCGAAGTTCGCCGCGCCGCGCAGCGAGGCCGTGGCACCGGTGAAGATGATCGTGCCGCGATGGCCGCCTTGCGGAATCTCGCGCGCCACCATGCGCTTCGCCACCTCGCGGCCATTCAGGAAGCCCGAGAAGCAGGCCATCTCCCACACCTTGAAGTACTTGCGCGCGCTTTCGGTGAGGATGCTCTCGGGCACGTTGGCGCCGATGTTGAACACCATCACCTCGATGGACCCGATGGTCGACTCGATCTGCTCGACGAGCGCCACCACTTCCTCCTCCTTGCGCGCATCGCACGCGAAGGCATGGGCGCGGCCGCCGTCGGCCTCGATCTGCGCGACCAGCGGCTGCAGCTTGTCGAGGCTGCGCCGCGTGACACAGGTGGCGAAGCCTTCGCGCGCGAAGCGGCGGGCGATGGCACCGCCGGTGGCATCGCCAGCGCCGACGATGAGCGCGGCTTTCTGCAGTGCGGCCATATCGTTATTCCTTGTAGTAGACGATCTGGTTCGAGGTGGCGAGCAGCACGCCCTTCTCGCTCCACAGATGCGCCGTCTGGTCGAAGAAACCGTTGAAGAACTGCTGGCCCGCGGCGCGGCCCAGCAGGTAGCCCGTGCCGACCTCGGCGAGCTGTTCCGGCCCGACGTGGAAATAGGTGGTGATCGACACCGTGCCCGCCGGCACGTGCTTCGCGCGGCGCAGCCACACGCGCGGATAGAACATGTCGCTCATCGCGGCCAGCGAGGCGAAGTCCAGCGGCCTCGGTTGCGCGTCGCGCAGCCAGATGCGGGTCTCGCTGTGATGCAGGCTTCCGTCCCACTTCGAGGGAATGCCACCGCTGAAGGGACGCATCTCGTACTGGTTGATCCAGGCCACGCCCGACGGGCCGATGCTCATGCGATCGACCGTCTCGGGTCTCGGCGACTCGGGCATCGGCATGTCGCTCTCGCCCCAGGTCTCGCGGCGCGCGGCCGTCACCACCGTGGCGGTGGTCGTCATGCTGGGCGCGCCGCTGGCGGCGGCCTGCGTGATCTGCACCGTCCAGTGCTGCGTGGAGCGGTTGGTACGAACGGCCGTGGCCTGGATGTCGAACGCGCCGGCCTCGATCGCCGCCGCGTAGTTGACCGTGAGTGCGATCGGCGTGCCGAGCACGTCGGGGTGCTGCATCACGGCCTGCAGCGCGAGCGCCGCGGTGGTGCCGCCGAAGGGCCCGACCATGTTCCAGTAGTCGGGGCTGGTCATGCCGGTGAAGTGCCCCACGCGGATGTCGCTGTGGTGGATCTTCAGGGCCTTGTCGAAGGGGTGCGTGCTCGTCGTCATGGCAGGCAGTGTGCCTCCGGTGGCCCGCGTCACGCAGTCGTGTGCGGGACGTTGGCGTGCTGCACCGCAGTAAGCGATGCGAGCCTGTGCAGCTTGTCGACCGTGCTCGGCCAGAGACTCTGGCTGAACTGCTCGCGGAAGAAGCCGAAGTGGCCGATGCGCCGCGCCTGCACGTCGGCCGGCGCGATGCGCTCGACCGCGCTCGGCGCGCCGCCGTAGAGGCTCACGAGGCTGCGCGTGCCGGCGAGCGTCATGAGCTCGTCGTCGGTCATCGACAGCGCGAGCACCGGGAAGCGCACGCGGTTGTAGCTGCGCGCGGCGAGCTCGCCTTCGGCGCCGACGCTGTAGCGCGGGTTGAGGCACCAGCGCCGCCACTGCATGATCACGCCGCGCGGCAGGTCGCCGACCTTCTTCAGCTTGCGGCCCGGGAAGTAGCCGAACAGCCGCGTGACCAGCGGCACCAGCACGAACCAGAAGTAGAGGATGGTGCGCTTGAGCTTCGGCGCGTTCTCGCGCCAGTAGCCGCTGCCCGCGGCGATGCTCACGAGGCCGTCGACCTGCTCTGGCCGCTGCAGGAAGCCCGGCAGCTGCGCGCCGAGGCTGTGACCCAGCAGGTAGAGCGGCGAGTCGGGCGATGCGGCCCTGGCCGCGTCGATCACCGCTTCGTAGTCGCAGGCCCAGTCGAACAGGTCGGCATCGACCTCGCGCAGCGGCACGTCGCCGCGCGAGTCGCCCGAGCCCCGGTAGTCGAAGGTCCAGACGCGCAGGCCCTGCTGCGAGAGCCACTGCGCGAAGGGTTCGTAGAAGGACTGGCGCACGCCCATCGCGCCGCCGATCACCACGCTCGCGCGCGGCGTGCCGGCGGGTTCGTAGCGGCGCACCGCCAGTTGCTGTGCGCCGCCGTCGACCGGAAGCTGCTGCTGCGTCTGCATGAGGCTGTCTCCTTCGTTGAACCGGCACTCGTCGCGGTGCCTTGCGCGCTATCGATCAGACGCGCTCGAAGATCCCTGCGGCGCCCTGGCCCATGCCCACGCACATCGTGACCATGCCGTACTTCAGGTTCTCGCGGCGCAGCGCGTGCACCACGGTGGCCGAGCGGATGGCGCCGGTGGCGCCCAGCGGATGGCCCAGCGCAATGGCGCCGCCCATCGGGTTGACCTTCGACGGATCGAGGCCCAGCGTGTTGATGACGGCCAGCGACTGCGCCGCGAAGGCTTCGTTGAGCTCGAACCAGTCGATGTCCTCGTGCTTCAGGCCGGCGTAGCGCAGCGCGGCGGGAATGGCCTCGATCGGGCCGATGCCCATGATGTGCGGCGGCACGCCCTTGCTGGCGAAGCTCACGAAGCGCGCGAGCGGCGTGAGGCCGAACTGCTTCACGGCCTTCTCGCTCGCCAGGATCAGCGCGCCAGCGCCGTCCGAGGTCTGCGAGCTGTTGCCCGCCGTCACCGTGCCGCGCGCGGCGAACACGGTGCGCAGCTTGGCCAGGCCTTCGATGCTGGTGTCGGGGCGCGCGCCTTCGTCGAGGTTGACGGTGCGGGTCTTGGCAATCGACTCGCCGGTCTCGAGGTTCGGCGTGCGGTCGGTCACCTCGATGGGCGTGATCTCGTCGGCGAACTTGCCGGCCTGCTGCGCGGCAAGTGCCTTCTGGTGCGAGGCGAGCGCGAACTCGTCCTGCGCCTGGCGGCTCACCTTCCACTGCTGCGCGACCTTCTCGGCCGTGAGGCCCATGCCATAGGCGATGCCCACGTCGCCTTCGCGCTCGAAGATAGAGGGCGACAGCGAGGGCGAGTTGCCCATCATCGGCACCATGCTCATGCTCTCGACGCCGGCCGCGATCATCACGTCGGCCTCGCCAACGCGGATGCGGTCGGCCGCCATCTGCACGGCCGACAGGCCAGAGGCGCAGAAGCGGTTGACGGTGATGCCGCCAACGCTGGTCGGCAGGCCGGCCAGCACCGCGCCGATGCGCGCAACGTTCAGGCCCTGCTGCGATTCGGGAATCGCGCAGCCGCAGATGATGTCCTCGATGGCCTTCGGATCGAGGCTCGGCACGGCAGCCAGCGCAGCGCGCAGCGTGGTGGCCAGCAGGTCGTCGGGACGGTAGTTGCGGAAATAGCCCCTGTGCGACTTGCCGATGGGCGTGCGGGTGGCGGAGACGATGTAGGCGTCTTGGATTTGTTTCATGGCTTGAGATTCCTGGTGTCTTGTCTTGCTCCCTCTCCCGCTTGCGGGAGAGGGCTAGGGTGAGGGCTGTCTTCCTGCAGCGCCTGCAGGATTCGCTCGCGCACCACATCGGTCTGGGTCAGCACTTCGTGATTCCAGAAGCGAAGCACGCGATAACCCTGGGCCTCCATGAAGCGTGTGCGGTTCTCGTCGTATGCGACAGCTTCGGCGTGCTGCCCGCCGTCCAGCTCGACGATCAGTTTCGCTTCGAGACATGCGAAGTCTGCGAAGTACGGGCCGATCGGACGTTGGCGGCGGAATTTCTGATTCGCCATGCGGCGGTCGCGCAGGTGATGCCAGAGCATGGCCTCGGCATCGGTCGGGGTCGCGCGAAGGCTGCGTGCCCTCACCCCAACCCTCTCCCGCAGGCGGGAGAGGGAACCGGCCGTGTCGAGGTCTTCGCTCATGATCCTTGCGAGGTCAGTTGCGCACTGGCTTGCCGGTGCTCAGCATCCCCATGATCCGCTCCTGCGTCTTGGGGTGCACGATGAGCGAGCAGAACGCCTTGCGTTCCAGCGTCATCAGGTATTCCTCGGTCACGAGCGAGCCCGCGTCCACGTCGCCGCCGGTGACCACGTTGGCGATCAGGCTGGCGATGTGGAAGTCGTGCGCGCTGATGAAGCCGCCGTCGCGCATGTTCACGAGCTGGCCCTTGATGGTGGCGGCGCCGCTGCGGCCCGCGACGCGGAAGGTACGGCGCAGCGGCGGGCGGTAGCCGGCGTCGGCCATGGCCTTCGCTTGCTGCAGCGCCACGTACAGCAGCTCGTCCTTGTTCGGCACGATCACGTCGCTGTCGAGCAGGTAGCCCAGCTTCTTCGAATCGAGTGCGCCGGTGCCGACCTTCGCCATCGCGGCGGCGGTGAAGCCTTCGGTGAGGAAGGGCAGCAGGTCGGTGCCCGTCGAGGCCGACGCGTTCTCGGCCGCGCGGCGCGCGATGTAGGTCAGGCCGCCCGCGCCGGGGATCAGGCCCACGCCCACTTCGACCAGGCCGATGTAGCTTTCCATCGCGGCAACGCGCTTGGCCGAGTGGACAGCCAGCTCGCAGCCGCCGCCCAGCGCCATGCCGCGCACGGCGGAGATCACCGGCACGTTGGCATAACGGATCTTGAGCATCACGTTCTGCAGCTCTTCTTCCGCGCCTTCGACTGCGCCGATGCCGGCGACCACGAAGGCCGGCAGCATCGCCTGCAGGTCGGCGCCGACCGAGAACACCTCGTCGGGCGACCAGATCACCAGGCCCTTGTACTCGGCTTCGGCCAGGTCGACCGCGGCGCCCAGCGCCTCGGCCACGTCGGGGCTGATGGCGTGCATCTTCGAATGGATGCTGGCGATGAGCACTTCACCGTCAAGCGTCCAGACGCGCACGTCGCCTTCGTCGCTGATGGTGGTGCCGGCCGTGTTGGCGTCGGCCGCGTTCGCGCCGAGCACGCTCTCGGGGAACAGCTGGCGGTCATGCACCGGCAGGCGGCGCTGCGGCACGAACTTGTTCTGCGATGCGCTCCACGAGCCTTCGGGCGTGTGCACGCCGCCGGCCTCGGCCACCGGGCCTTCGAACACCCACTTGGGCAGCGGCGCGGTGCTCAGCGCCTTGCCGGCGTCGATGTCTTCCTGCACCCACTTGGCAACCTGCGCCCAGCCGGCTTCCTGCCAGAGCTCGAAGGGGCCCTGCTTCATGCCGAAGCCCCAGCGCATGGCGAAGTCGATGTCGCGCGCGCTCTCGGCGATGTCGCCCAGGTGCACCGCGGCGTAGTGGAAACCGTCGCGCAGGATGGCCCAGAGGAACTGGCCCTGCGGTCCTTCGCTCTCGCGCAGCAGCTTCAGCCGCTCGCCCGCGGGCTTCTTGAGCATGCGGCCGTACACCTCGTCGGCCTTGGCGCCGGCGGGCACGTACTCGCCGCTCTTCAGGTCGAAGCGCAGGATGTCGCGGCCGGCCTTCTTGAAGAAGCCGGCCTTGGTCTTCTGGCCCAGGTTGCCCAGCTCCAGCAGCTTCGCGAGCACCGGCGGCGTAGCGAAGTTGGCGTAGAACGGGTCGGTCTCGGCGTTCAGGTTGTCCTGCAGCGTCTTCACGACGTGGGCCATCGTGTCGAGGCCCACCACGTCGGCGGTGCGGAAGGTGCCCGAGCTCGCGCGACCCAGCTTCTTGCCGGTGAGGTCGTCCACCACGTCGGGCGTGAGGCCGAACTTCTCGACTTCCTTCAGCGTGGCCAGCATGCCGGCGATGCCGACGCGGTTGGCGATGAAGTTGGGCGTGTCGTGCGCACGCACCACGCCCTTGCCCAGCGTGCTGGTGACGAAGGCCTCGAGGTCGTCGAGCACCTGCGGCTGCGTGGTGGGCGTGTTGATCAGCTCCACCAGGAACATGTAGCGCGGCGGGTTGAAGAAGTGGATGCCGCAGAAGCGTGGCTTCAGCGCTTCGGGCAATGCTTCGCTGAGCTTGGTGATCGACAGGCCTGAGGTGTTCGAGGCCAGGATCGCGTGCTTGGCGACGTGGGGCGCGATCTTCTTGTAGAGATCGAGCTTCCAGTCCATGCGCTCGGCAATGGCTTCGATGACGAGGTCGCACTCGCCGAGCTTGGCCAGGTCGTCTTCGTAGTTGGCCTGTTCGATCAGGCCCGCGTCGGCCACGTCGCCGAGCGGCGCGGGCTTGAGCTTCTTGAGGTTGTCGATGGCGCGCGTGACGATGCCGTTCTTCGGGCCTTCCTTGGCGGCCAGGTCGAACAGCACCACAGGCACGCGCACGTTGACGAGGTGAGCCGCGATCTGCGCGCCCATCACGCCGGCGCCGAGCACGGCGACCTTCTTCACTTGAAATCGGGACATGTTGATTGGTATGAGTTGTGGGAAGCCGTGCGCTGCTTACTGCACACGATTCCAGGTTTGGGTGCGCCAGAAGGGGCCGAGATAACCGCGCACTTCGAGCTTCTTGCCGCCATCGACGGGCGTGAAGCTCGCGCGGTATTCCTTGCCGTTCTCGGGGTCGAGGATCTTTCCGCCTTCCCAGACGTCCTTGCCCTCGGCCTTCTTGCCGCCGCGGATGATCTCCAGGCCCGTGATGGGCTTGCCCTTGCGGTCGTCGCTGCATTCGTCGCAGACCGCATCGGCCTTGGTGTCCTTCTTCAACGACTTCTCGATGCGGCCGTTCAGCGCGCCGTTGGCCTCGGCGATGCGGATCTCGGCCTTGACCTCGCCGGTCTTGTCGTCGACGTTGCGCCACAGGCCCACCGGCGTGATGCCGGCGCCCTGGGCCATGGCCGAGGCGGCGGTGACGGTGAACAGGACAGCTGCAAGCGTTGCTTTCATGAGCGGCTCCAGGTTGAGTGTCGGTTGAGGAAAGACCCGCGGCTTCAGGCCAGAGCCGCTTCGGTATCCATCAGCACCTTGCTGCCGGCGCGCGCGGTGCGCATCAGCGTCGCGGTTTCGGGGAACAGCTTGGCGAAGTAGAAGCGCGCGGTCTGCAGCTTGGCGACGTAGAACGGGTCGGTGTTGCCCGCGGCGATCTCGCGCAGCGCGACCTGTGCCATGCGGGCGAACAGGTAGCCGAACACGAAGTGGCCGGCCACGCGCAGGTAGTCGACGGCGGCGGCGCCCACTTCGTCGGGGTTCTGGAAGCCCTTGAAGCCGATCTCGGTCGTGAACTTAGTGAGCTGGTCGCCCAGGCCCGCGATCGGGTTGATGAACTCGGCCATCTTCTCGTTCACGCCCTCTTCTTCCACCAGCTTCGCGACGAGCTTGCCGAACTTCTTCAGCGACGCGCCGTTGTTGCCCAGCACCTTGCGGCCCAGCAGGTCCAGCGACTGGATGGTGTTGGTGCCTTCATAGATCATGTTGATGCGGTTGTCGCGCACGAACTGCTCCATGCCCCATTCCTTGATGAAGCCGTGGCCGCCGAACACCTGCATGCAGGCGTTGGTGGAGATGTGACCGTTGTCGGTGATGAAGGCCTTGACGATGGGGGTCAGCAGCGCGACCAGTTCGCCGGAATCCTTGCGCACCTTCTCGTCGGGGTGGTTGTGTTCCTTGTCGAGCAGCAGCGTGCAGAAGATCTGCAGCGCGCGGCCGCCTTCGGCGTACGCCTTGGCCGTGAGCAGCATCTTGCGCACGTCGGGGTGCACGATGATGGGGTCAGCTTCCTTGTCCTTCGCCTTCACGCCCGAGAGCGAGCGCATCTGGATGCGGTCCTTGGCGTAGGCCAGCGCGTTCTGGTAGGCCACTTCGGTCAGGCCCAGCGACTGGTTGCCCACGCCCAGGCGGGCGGCGTTCATCATCACGAACATCGCGGCCAGGCCCTTGTTGGGCTCGCCCACCAGCGTGCCGGTGGCGCCTTCGATCACGATCTGCGCGGTGGCGTTGCCGTGGATGCCCATCTTGTGCTCCAGGCCGGCGCAGAAGATCGGGTTGCGCTCGCCCAGCGAGCCATCGGCCTTCACCTTGAACTTCGGCACCACGAACAGGCTGATGCCCTTGCTGCCCTTGGGCGCGTCGGGAAGGCGTGCCAGCACCAGGTGGATGATGTTGCTGGTCATGTCGTGCTCGCCGGCCGAGATGAAGATCTTGTTGCCGGTGATGCGGTAGGTGCCGTCGGGCTGCGGCTCGGCCTTGGTGCGCAGCAGGCCGAGGTCGGTGCCGCAGTGCGGCTCGGTCAGGCACATGGTGCCGGTCCATTCGCCGCTGGTGAGCTTGGGCAGGTAGGTCTTCTTCTGCTCGTCGGTGCCGTGCGCGGCGAGCGCTTCGTATGCGCCGTGCGACAGGCCGGGGTACATGGTCCAGGCCTGGTTGGCGCTGTTGAGCATCTCGAACAGGCACTGGTTGACCACGAAGGGCAGGCCCTGGCCGCCGAAGGCCGGGTCGCACGACAGCGCGGGCCAGCCGCCTTCGACGTACTTGGCGTAGGCGTCCTTGAAGCCCTTGGGGGTCTTCACTTCATGCGTGTTCTTGTCGAGCGTGCAGCCTTCCTCGTCGCCGCTGATGTTCAGCGGGAAGGTCACTTCGGCGGCGAACTTGCCGGCCTCTTCGATCACCGCGTTGATGGTGTCGGCGTCGGTCTCGGCATGGGCCGGAAGCGCCTTGAGCTCCTCGGCGACGTTGAGCACTTCGTGCAGCACGAACTGCATGTCGCGTACGGGGGGGTTGTAGGTAGGCATCCGGAACTCTCCTGGTCGAAGCTAGATAGAAAAAGAAAAGGGAAAACGAAAAAGGGACGAGCCGCGCGCTTCTTCAGCGCACGGTCTTGAGGCGACGGCCCGCCGGCGCGGCGGCCGCTTCGGGCTTGGGCGCGTCGGGCGTGGCGGCGCGCGCGAGGATGTTGTCGAAGCCGACGTTGGCGCGGCCGATGGAGCCGGGCACCTGCAGGAAACGCGCCTCGTAGTGCAGCGCGAGGATCAGGCCGTGGATCTCGAACGCCACCTGGCGTTCATCGGCGTCGGCGCGCAGATGGCCTTCGCTCTGCGACTGCACGATGGCGCGCAGCACGGCCGCCTGCCAGATGCTGACCGACTCGACCAGCGCGTCGCGCACCGGGCCCGGGCGGTCGTCGAATTCGGAGGCGCCGCTGATGTAGATGCAGCCCGAGTCGATCTCGGTCGAGGTGCGCTTCATCCAGTTGGCGAACATGGCGCGCAGGCGGGGCAGGCCGCGCGGCGCCTTCAGTGCGGGGAAGAACACTTCCTGCTCGAAGCGTGCGTGGTATTCGCGCACCACCGAGATCTGCAGTTCCTCGCGCGAGCCGAAGTGGGCGAAGACGCCCGACTTGCTCATCTTGGTGATTTCGGCCACGGCGCCGATCGACAGCCCCTCGAGGCCGATCTGCGCGGCCAGTGCCAGCGCGGCGTCGACGATGACGGCCTTGGTCTGCTGGCCCTTCTGGGCGGCGCGCGCGGGCTTGGCGGGAACGGCTGCTGCGGTCATCGTGGAATTTCCATGCAAAAACGAACGGTCGTTCTATTTTGCAGGGCTTTGCACTCCGGCCCGCGAATTAACCTTCAGTTATTGAAGGTTAATGGAGGCGGGACGGACCGCAATCGGGTCCGTCCCGCATCTCTTTCTCTCTTCCTTTCAGGGCCGTACGGCCCCGGAGTTCAGAACTCCTGCGACACGGGGCGCAGCACGACTTCGTTGATGTCCACGTCGGCCGGCTGCTCCACCGCGTAGACAACGGCGCGCGCCACCGAGTCGGCCGGGATCTGGTTGGCCTCGTAGAACGCCTTCACGCCGGCTGCGCTCTCGGCGTCGGAGCTGCCGAACTTGAGTTCCGACTCGACCGCGCCGGGCGAGACGATGGTCACGCGCACACCGCTGTTGCCCACTTCCACGCGCAGGCCTTCGGAGATGGCGCGCACCGCGTGCTTGGTCGCGCTGTAGACGGTGCCGATCGGCGTGAACACCTTCAGCCCGGCGATGGACGCGACATTGACGATGTGCCCGCTGCCCTGCGCCTGCATGCGCGGCAGCACCGCGGCGATGCCGTAGAGCACGCCCTTGATGTTGACGTCGATGGTGCGGTCCCACTCGTCGACCCGGAGCTTCTCGAGGGGCGACAGCGGCATCACGCCGGCGTTGTTGACCAGCACGTCGATGCGGCCGAAGGCCTCGACGGTGGCGGTGGCGAGGCTCTCGAGATCGGCGCGCTTCGACACGTCGGTGGCCACGGCGATGGCCTCGCCGCCGGCTTCGCGGATCTCTGCGACGACCTTGTCGAGCCGGTCGGTGCGGCGCGCCGCCAGCACCACCTTGGCGCCGCGCGCGGCCAGGTGGCGCGCCGTCGATTCGCCGAGCCCGCTGCTCGCGCCGGTGACGATGGCGACCTTGCCCTTGATGTTGTCTTGAACGGATGTCATGGAAAATTCCTTTCGGTTGGCTTGAACGAGGTGTTGAAGAAGTGCATGCAGTGTGGAAAATCCGCACGTTCCCGTAAATGAAACTCTCGCGACTTCAGAATTCCTGAAAGAGGAACACCCAATGTCCAACCGACTGGAAGCCCTGCGCGTGTTCTGCGCCGCCGCCGATGCCGCCAACTTCCGCGAGGCCGCCGCGCGGCTGTCGGTGTCGCCGCAGGTGGTGACGCGCGCGGTGCGCGAGCTGGAAGACGAGCTGGGCGAGCCCCTCTTCCATCGCAGCACGCGCGGCGTGCAGCTCACGGACTTCGGCCGGCAGCTGCTGGAGCGGGCCCGCACCGCGCTGAACGGCGTCGACGAGCTCTTCCATCGCACCGACCGCCGCGCGCTCTCGCAGCACCAGGGCACGGTGCGTGTCACGGCGCCGGGCATCTTCGGGCGCCAGTTCATTCCACGGGCGCTGGCGCCGATGCTCGCGGCGCATCCGGGGCTGGTGCTCGACCTGCGCATTTCCGAATCGCATGCCGACGTGGTCGGCGAGCAGATCGACATCGGCGTGCGCGTCGGGCCGCTGCGCGATGCTCGCTTCGTCGCGCGGCCGGTCGGCCGGATGGCGCTGCACGTGGTGGCCGCACCTTCGCTGATCGCGCGTACCGGAGTGCCGAAGAAGATCGACGCGCTCGCCTCGATGCCGCTCACCGCGCTGATCGACCGCAAGTCGGGACGACCCTGGCCGATGATGTTCCGCAAGGACAGGCAGCTCGCGATCACCTCGCCGGCCTTCGTCACGGACGACTTCGACTCCGAGTGCGCCGCCGTGCTCGCGGGCCTGGGCTTCGCGCAACTGATCGGCTCGCTGGCCGAGCCGCAGATCAAGACTGGCGCGCTGGCTCCGGTGCTGGAAGCCGAGGCGCCCGAGCCGTGGCCGATCTACGTGTACCGCTCGCAGCGCGCACCGGTGCCGGCGCGCGTGCGGCTGGTGTACGACGAGCTGATCCGCGTGCTGCGCTGACCGCGGCCTAGCGGCAGGCCCGCTGCCATGCGCCGGGCGTGAAGCCGAAGTGGCGCGCGAAGATGCGCGTCATGTGGCTCTGGTCGGCAAAGCCGCTGGCGGCTGCGGCGTCGGCGAGGCCCGTGCCGCGGCGGATCAAGCCTCGTGCGCGCTCGGCGCGCTGCAGCAGCAACCATGCGTGAGGCGGCACGCCGTAGGCTTTCTCGAAACGGCGCAGCACCTGGTAGCGGCTGAGGCCGGCCATCTCGGCGAGGTCGGAGAGCTTCGGCGGCTCGTGCAGGTCGTCGGCCAGCCGCTCGCGCAGGCGGCGCATGTCGCCGCCGGTTTCGGGCATCGGCGATGGCGTTGCCGTGGAATGCGCTTCGAGCAACAGGCCGCAAACCTCGATCAGCGATTCCTCGCAGGCCAGCTCTTCCGCACTGCCCTCCTTGTCGGCGTGCCATGCGTCGAGTCGCACGAACAGGCGCTGCAGCGTGTGGCGCAGCCGGGCGTCCTTGAGCACGGGCCGCGTGAACTCGACTTCCGGACCAGCGTCGCCCCTTATGCCCTCCATCACGCCCGGATCGAGATACACCATGCGCCAGCGCCGCGAAGGCCCACCCAGCGGCTGCCCGTCGTGTACCTCGCCGGGATTGGTGGTGATCAGGTCGCCCGCATACGCATCGACCTTGCCGCGCCCGCTGGCCGAGCTCTGGGCGCCCTGCTCGAGCAGGCCCAGCCCGTAGGTCGCGTGCCAGTGCCGGCCGTAGTGCAGCGCGCTGTCGATGGACGTGCCGTAGACGCCCTCCCACGGGGAGCCGAAGACCTGGCAGCGATGGACCGGAGGCACCTGCATGCGACGGATGATCGCAGACAGGCGGCGGAGAGCCTCAATGCGTCCCGGGCTTCACCAGGTCGCGGATCTTCTCGTAGTCGCCCGGCCGCGCCTGCAGCTCCGCCGGCGACACGGTCTTCAGCGCCGCCTCGACGAAGCCCGACCGGTCGGGCCGGATCACCTTGATGCCGGTCTCGCCCAGCTTGCCTTCGGCCACGAGTTCGCGCGCGATGATCTGCACGCTGGCCCACACGGCGTCCTTGCGGATGACGTCATTCACGATGGTGCGATCGCTCTCGCTCATGCGCTGCATCGCGCCGGGCGAGATCACGATGCCGAGCATGTCGTACATGTGGCCCGTGAGCGTGACGCTCTTCTGCACCTCGTAGAACTTCTTCGCAAGGATGGTCGGCAGCGGGTTCTCCTGCGCGTCGATCTCGCCGCTCTTCAGCGCGTCGTACACCTTGGCGAAGGGCATCGGCGTGGCGGTGGCGCCCATGCTCTTCGCGAAGAGCTTGTAGGTGGGTGCGTCCGGCACGCGCAGCTTCAGGCCCTGCATGTCCTTCGGCGCGTTGACCGGCTTGTTCGAGGTGACGTGCCGCGCGCCGTAGTAGATGGCGGCCATCAGGTGGTTGCGGCTCTGCGTCTCGTAGCCCTTGCGCAGCTCGTCGAACACCGGGCTCACGAGAAAGCGGCGCACGTGGTCGGGGTCGGTGAACAGGAAGGGAAAGCCCACCACGCCCAACGGCGCGTAGTCGCGCGAGAGCACGTTGAGGCCGATGTAGGCCATGTCGATCTCGCCGGAGGCGAGCTTCTTGCTGTAGTCGGCCTCACCGCCCAGCGCGCTGGCCGGAAAGATCTGGATCTCGACGCGCCCCGCGGTGGCCGCCTTGATCTTCTGCGCCATGGCCTCGGCCTGCGTGTGGAACGGCTCGCTGGTCTCGTAGCCATGCGCCCACTTGAGCGTGACCGGCGCGGCCTGGATGCTCGCCGCGCCCGCGATCAACCCTGCGCCCAGCACGAGCGCCTTCATCACCAACCGTCTCATCGTCTGTCTCCACCACCGTTGTTCTTGAAATTCTTCGGGAGGGACGCGGCGCACACGCGTGGGTGCGCCGCGCCATGGCCATGAGCCGGCCGGGCTCAGAGCTTGAAGGGAATCACTTCCTGGCGCTGGTCGCCCAGGCCTTCGATGCCCAGCGTCATCACGTCGCCCTTCTTCAGGAAGAGCGGCGGCTTCATGCCCATGCCCACGCCCGGGGGCGTGCCGGTGGTGATGACGTCGCCCGGCATCAGCGTCATGAACTGGCTCACGTAGCTGACGATCTTGGCCACGGTGAAGATCATGGTCTTGGTGCTGCCGGTCTGCACGCGCTGGCCGTTCAGGTCGAGCCACATCGCGAGCTTCTGCGGGTTGGGCACTTCGTCGCGCGTCACCAGCCAGGGGCCGATGGGGCCGAAGGTGTCGCAGCCCTTGCCCTTGTCCCAGGTGCCGCCGCGCTCGATCTGGTATTCGCGCTCGCTGATGTCGTTGATGGTGCAGTAGCCGGCCACGTAGTCGAGCGCGCTCTTCTGCGGCACGTAGCGCGCGCGAGTGCCGATGACCACGCCGAGTTCGACTTCCCAGTCGGTCTTGACCGAGCCCTTGGGCAGCATCACCGGGTCGTTCGGGCCCTGGATGCAGCTGTTGGCCTTGGTGAACACCACGGGTTCCTTGGGCACCGGCAGGCCGGATTCGGCCGCGTGATCCGCGTAGTTCAGGCCGATGGCGATGAACTTGCCCACGTTCGCCACCGGGCTGCCGAAGCGCGGCTTGCCCTTGACCAGCGGCAGCTTGTCGATCTTCTGCTTGCGCAGCTTGGCGAGGGCGGCATCGCCGAGCTGCTCGGGGCCGATGTCCTTGACGACGGCGCTCAGGTCACGCAGCTGGCCGTTGTCGTCGATGAGGCCGGGTTTTTCCTTGCCGGGGTTGCCGTAGCGGACGAGTTTCATGCTTTCCTTTCAGTTTTCAGTGCATTGAAATTGATCAATACGTGGAGCGCCCGCCGGAGAGGTCGAAGACCGCGCCGGTGGAGAACGAACAGTCTTCGGTGCAAAGCCAGCCGACCATCGCGGCCACCTCTTCCACCGTGCCGAAGCGGCCCATGGGAATCTTCGAGAGCATGAAGGCGATGTGCTCGGGCGTCATCTGGTCGAAGATGGCCGTCTTCACCGCCGCAGGCGTCACGCAGTTCACGCGGATGCCGGTATCGGCCAGCTCCTTGCCGAGCGACTTGGTCAGGCCGATGACGGCCGCCTTGCTCGCACTGTAGGCGCTGGCGTTGGGGTTGCCGTCCTTGCCGGCCACCGAGGCGATGTTGACGATGCGGCCATAGCCGCCGCCGTCGCCCTGCGTGCGCATCTGCGCCACCACCTCGCGGCAGCACAGGAACACGCCGTTGATGTTGACCTCCATCACCTGGCGCCAGGCGTCCACGGGGTAGTCCCACAGCTTCGTGTTGGGGCCGGTGATGCCGGCGCTGTTGACCAGCGCGTCGATGCGCGGCGCGTGCGCCAGCGTGGCCGCCACTGCCCCGGCGACCGAAGGCTGCTGCGACACGTCGACCTTCAGCGCGAAGGCCCTGGGGCCCAGCGATTCGGCGGCCTTCGCGGCGGCGGCCTCGTCGCGGTCCCACAGCGTGACGCTGCCGCCAGAGGCGATGAGCCGCTGCGCGATGCCGAAGCCCAGCCCCGTGGCACCACCGGTGACGACCGCGTGGCGGCCGTTGAAGTCGAGCTGGTTCATGCAGCGATGCCCTGCCCGGCAGCGGCGACCCGTGCGGTCTTTCCGTTCGATCTCATGGGGCGTCTCCTCGGGCCATGTCCTGGGGCCGTGTCCTCGGGTTAGGCCCGATGATGGTGCGGGCGATATGGCGTATTCTGAATTGGCCTTACCACTTGGCCAATTCAGGACAACCCTTAACCCCCTTTTTCGTCTCTCTTTCCCCACCCTTTCCTCCGCTCCGTGCCGATCCAGACCCTCGAACCCCAGCGCCTCTACCGCCAGATTGCCGAACAGTTGCGCGAGCTCATCGGCAAGGGCGAATTCGCGGTGGGCGCGCGCATTCCCGCCGAGCGCGACCTCGCCCGGCAGCTGGGCGTGAGCCGGCCCTCGGTGCGCGAGGCGCTGATCGCGCTGGAGGTGGAAGGCTGGGTCGAGGTGCGCACCGGCTCGGGCGTGTACGTGCTCGACCGCTCGCAGCGCACGCCCCCGCCCGCCAACGGCGCGGCCGGCATCGAATGGGGGCCGTTGGAGATCATCCGCGCACGCCGCCTGGTGGAAGGCGAGACCGCCGCCACCGCGGCCCAGCACGGCAAGCGCAAGGACGTGGACGCCATGCGCCGCGCCATCCGCATGATGCGCGACATGGCCGCGCGCAACGAAGTGCCCCACGAGGGCGACCGGGCCTTCCACCTGGCCATCGTCAACGCCTGCGACAACGTGGTGCTGACCGAGACGGTGCAGGGCTTCTGGGAGTCACGGCACGGGCCGATCTTCGCCCGGATGATCGATTACTTCGAGACCATGGAGTCGTGGCAGGCGGCCATCCGCGAGCACGAGCTGATCCTCGACGCCATCGCCGCGCGCGACCCGGCCGCCGCGCGCAGCGCCATGCACGAGCACATGGACAAGTTCCACCAGCGGTTCAGCGCGAGCTGGCGCCGCACAAAGGCTTCCTGAGTCGGGCCTCCTGAATCCGGCCTCCTGAATACGAGAAGAAACCCACGATGACTCCCTACATCCGACTCCACCCCGCCGACGACGTCGTCATCGCGCGCTCCCAACTGCTCGGCGGCACAGCCGTCGAAGGCGTGGCCGTGCGCGGCCTGATCCCGCCGGGCCACAAGATCGCGATGCGCGACATCGCCCAGGGCGAGCCGGTGCGCCGCTACAACCAGATCATCGGCTTCGCGAGCCGCCCCATCGCCGCCGGCGAGCACGTGCACACGCAGAACCTCGACATGGGCCCCGACAAAGGCGACTTCGAACGCGACTACGCCTTCGGCGCCGACGTGAAGCCCGCGCCTGCGAAGCGCGAAGCCACCTTCATGGGCATCAGGCGCGCCGACGGTCGCGTGGCCACGCGCAACTACATCGGCGTGCTGACCAGCGTGAACTGCTCGGCCACGGCCGCGCGCGCCATTGCCGACCACTTCTCGCGCAAGACCAACCCGCAGGCGCTGGCGGCCTTCCCGAACGTGGACGGCGTTGTGGCGCTCACGCACGGCACCGGCTGCGGCATGGACACGCAGGGCATGGGCATGCAGATCCTGGAGCGCACGCTCACGGGCTACGCCACGCACCCCAACTTCGCGGGCGTGCTGGTGGTCGGGCTCGGCTGCGAGGCCAACCAGATCAACGCCTGGCTCGCGACCGGGCACCTGGCCGAGGGCGAGAACTTCCGCACCTTCAACATCCAGGACACCGGCGGCACGCGCAAGACGGTCGAGAAGGGCGTGGCGCTCATCAACGAGATGCTTCCGCGCGCCAACGCGGTGAAGCGCGAGCCCTGCAGCGCGGCGCACATCACCATCGGGCTGCAGTGCGGCGGCTCGGACGGCTACTCGGGCATCAGCGCCAACCCGGCGCTGGGCGCGGCGGTCGACCTGCTGGTGGCGCACGGCGGCACCGCCATCCTGAGCGAAACGCCCGAGGTGTACGGTGCCGAGCACCTGCTGACGCGCCGCGCGGTGAAGCGCGAAGTCGGCCAGAAGCTGGTGGACCGCATCAAGTGGTGGGAGCACTACACCGCCATCAACGAGGGCGAGATGAACAACAACCCCTCGCCGGGCAACAAGGCGGGCGGGCTCACCACCATCCTCGAGAAGTCGCTGGGCGCGGTGGCCAAGGGCGGCACCAGCAATCTCGAGGCGGTGTACGAATACGCGGAGCCCGTCACCGCGCACGGCTTCGTCTACATGGACACGCCCGGCTACGACCCGGTGAGCGCCACCGGGCAGGTGGCGGGCGGCGCCAACCTGATCTGCTTCACCACCGGGCGCGGCTCGGCGTATGGCTGCGCGCCCTCGCCCTCGCTCAAGCTCGCGACCAACTCGGCGCTGTGGCAGCGGCAGGAAGAAGACATGGACATCAACTGCGGCGAGATCGTGGACGGCACGGCGTCGATCCAGGAGATGGGCCAGCGCATCTTCGAGCTGGTGCTCGCGACCGCCTCGGGCGCGCACTCGAAAAGCGAGCAGCATGGCTATGGCCAGAACGAATTCGTGCCGTGGCAGGTCGGCGCGGTGATGTGACCTGAACGACCCCATCGACGACGAGGAACGGCATGGCGACTCTCCCCTTCGGCTTCCTGGAAGGCACCGGCTTCGAGCAACTGGACCCGCGTTTCAAGGGCTGCATTCCGGGCCCCGAGCGCGTGCAGCGCCTGTGGACCGGCGCGCGCTGGTGCGAGGGCCCCGCGTGGTTCGCGGCGCACCGCACGCTGGTGTGGTCGGACATTCCGAACAACCGCATGCTGCGCTTCGACGAGGTCAACGGCACGGTGGGCACCTTCCGCGAGCCGTCGAACAACACGAACGGCAACACGGTCGACCGCGAAGGCCGGCTCGTCAGCTGCGAGCACCTCACGCGGCGCGTGACGCGCACCGAGCACGACGGCACGATCACCGTGCTGGCCTCGCACTGGAAGGGCAAGCGGCTCAACTCGCCCAACGACGTGGTTGTGCATTCGGACGGTGCCGTGTGGTTCACCGACCCGAGCTACGGCATCCTCTCCGACTACGAAGGCCTGAAGGCGGACAGCGAGATCGGCGCCTGCCATGTCTATCGCATCGACCCGGCCAGCGGCGAAGTCGAGCGCATGGCCGACGACTTCGTGAAGCCCAACGGGCTGGCGTTCTCACCCGACGGAACGCTGCTCTACATCGCCGACACGGGCGCGAGCCATGCGCCAGACGGTCCGAGGCATATCCGCAGATTCAAGGTGGGTGCCGACGGCCGCAGCCTGAGCGGCGGCGAGGTGTTTGCCGAATGCACCAGCGGCCTGTTCGACGGCTTCCGCCTCGACACCGAAGACCGCATCTGGACCAGCGCGCTCGACGGCGTGCACGCCTACCATCCCGACGGCACGCTGCTGGGCAAGATCCTGCTGCCCGAGCGGGTGGCCAACGTCTGCTTCGGCGGCCCCAAGCGCAACCGCCTCTTCATCTGCGCGACCACGTCGCTCTACGCCATCACGCTGAACGCGAAAGGAGCCTGATCCATGTCCAGAACACTGAAGGCAGACGACCTGCAGGCCAAAGTCGCCCGCATCCTCGAAGCCGCGGGCAGCTCGCCCGCCGAGGCGCAGCAGGTGGCGGCCAACCTCGTGCTGGCCAACCTGAGCGGTCACGACTCGCACGGCGTCGGCATGCTGCCGCGCTACGTCGACGCGGTGGCCGAGGGCGGGCTGAAGCCGAACGCCGCAGTGCGCGTGAACCTCGACATCGGCACGCTGATGAATCTCGATGGCCAGCACGGATACGGGCAGATCGTCGGCGTGCAGGCGATGGAGCTGGGCATCGCGCGGGCGAAGCAGCACGGCAGCTGCATCTTCACGCTCTCGCATGCCCACCACCTGGGGCGCATCGGGCACTTCGCGGAAATGGCGACGGCGCAGGGGCTGGTGGCGATGCACTTCGTCAACGTGCTGTCGCGCCCGGTGGTCGCGCCCTGGGGCGGCGGCGACGGGCGCTTCGGCACCAATCCGTGCTGCATCGGCATTCCGCTTTCGGGCGCGGAGCCCTTCGTGCTCGACTACGCGACCAGCCGCGTGGCGCAGGGAAAGATGCGCGTGGCGCACAACAAGGGCGAACGCGTGCCCGACGGCTACCTGATCGACGAGAACGGCGCGCCGACCAACGACCCGGGCGTGGTCGTGGTGCCTCAGGGCAACGGCCTCTTCGGCGCGCTCATGACCTTCGGCGAGCACAAGGGCTACGGCATGGCGGTGGCCTGCGAGCTGCTCGGCGGCGCGCTCACCGGCGGCGGCACCTGGCACCGGCCGGCGGATACGTCGCGCACGGTGCTCAACGGCATGCTCACGGTGCTGATCGATCCGGCGCGGCTGGGCACGCAGAAGTCCTTCGACGAGGAAGCGCGGGAATTCGTCGGCTGGCTGCGGCAGAGCCCGCCCGGCCAGGGCTTCGACGAAGTGCAGATCGCGGGCGAGCCGGAGCGCAAGGCGCGCGTGGCGCGGCGCAAGGACGGGATCTGGGTGGACGATGCGACCTGGAACGAGATCGTCGCGGCCGGAGCGAAGGTGGGCGTGCAGGTTTCGTAAGGCCCCGGCTACGGACGGCGGGCGCTTCGCGACTTCTGGCTCAGCACGAGCGCGATGCCTCCCAGGATCGCCACGGAGGCCGCCGCCAGTCGCGGCGTGATCGCCTCCGACAGGAACAGCACGCCACCGAACGCCGCCAGGAGAGGAACCGACAACTGCACGGTGGCAGCGCGCATCGCGGTCAGGCGGCTCAGCGCCGCATACCAGACGGCATAGCCGAGGCCCGAGGTCAGCGCGCCGGAAATCACCGCGAGCAAGATACCGGCCCCATCCGCACGGGCGCTGGCCGCGAACACCAGGCTGAGCGCAAGGGCGAGCGGCACGGCCCGCGTGAAGTTGCGCGCCGTGGCGGCCAGCGGATCGGCCACGCCACGGCCGCGCAGGGAATACACGCCCCACGCAACGCCCGCGACGGCCATCAGCACGGCCCCCAGCAGCGGCGGCGCGGCAACGCCCGGGGACACGAGATAGACCAGCCCGCCGGCCGCCAGCACGAAGCCGAACCACGCGAGCGCCCCGAAGCGCTCGCCGCCGGAGCGCAGGCCTACGCCGAACATCGTCAGCTGGACCGCGCCGAACAGGATCAGCGCGCCCGTGCCCGCCGGCAGGCTGAGGTAGGCAAAGGAGAAGAACGCGACGTAGCCGAACAGCATGACGGCGGCCAGCCAGTCGACGCGGGCGGGCGAGACCGGAGGCTGCGTCCTGAACCGCACGATGAGCCCCAGCACGAGCGCTCCCGCCACGAGCCGGACGCTGCCGAAGGTCGCCGCGTCGATGCCCCGGTGCTGCAAGGCGAGCCTGCACAACAGCGAATTGGCGGCGAAGGCCAGCATCGCGAGCGCCGTGAGGAGGAATGTCTGCAGCGTCGGCCGCAGGCTGTCGCGTGCATCGTCACCGGGCATACCCGGACACCCGCGACAAGCGGGGCTCCACCAGATCACCGACCGTGCCATGGCTCATGCGCCCTCCGTGGAGGAAACTGCGCAAACACAGGCTCGCCACCGGAGTCCGGCGGCAAGGGCTGTGGATGATGCTACGCCGCTGGAAGGCTCGAGGCGAGCCGGTCGGCCCCCGTGCTGGGTACCCTCAGACGATCAGCGCGATCGTCGCTTCGAGGTGCTCGGACGGCGCGCGGCGAAAGCCCGAGCGCGCGAAGCGCTGCAGCTGCCCCACCACGAAGGCCGTGAGCGCCGCAGCGCGCACCTGCGCGTCGACGCTGGGCGTGGCCGAGCCGTCGGCCGCGGCGGCGCCGCGCAGCACCTGGCGCAGTGTGGCTTCGATCTTGTCGAAGAACTGGTTCATGCGCTGCTGCAGGCGCTCGTTCTCGTAGACCAGCGCATCGCCCACCATGACGCGCGTCATGCCGGGATTGCGCTCGGCGAACTGCACGAGCAGCGTGAGGATCTTGGCGGCCTGCTGGGCGCCTGTGGCGCCCTCGCGCTCGAGGATCTGGTTGACCAGCGTGAAGACGCTCTGCTCGATGAAGTCGATCAGCCCCTCGAACATCTGGGCCTTGCTCGCGAAATGACGATACAGCGCGGCTTCGCTCACCTCGAGCCGGGCCGCCAGCGCGGCAGTGGTCACGCGCTCGGCGCCGGGCTGCTCGAGCATCGCGGCCAGCGCCTGCAGGATCTGCACGCGCCGCTCTCCCGGCTTCGGGCGCTTGCGCACCGGAGGGGTGGACGTTTCCGTCGGCGTGTCTACGCCGGAAGCACCTGTCGTCTCTTCGTTCTGCATGGGAGCGCGTGCAAAGATGTAATCAATTGATTCTCGCACAGCGCAGTAAGCACGCGCCCACCCGGCCCGTCAGCGGGCGCGGATCATCGTCCCGTAGGCCTGGTCGGTCAGGATTTCCAGCAGCATCGCGTGCGGCACCCGTCCGTCGATGATGTGCACCGCGTTCACGCCGCTCTTGGCCGCGTCGAGCGCGCCTTCGATCTTCGGCAGCATGCCGCCGGAGATGGTGCCGTCGGCGAACAGGTCGTCGATTTCGCGCGCGCTGAGGTTGGTGAGCAGCTTGCCGTCCTTGTCGAGCACACCGGGCGTGTTGGTCAGGAGCATGAGCTTCTCGGCCTTGAGCACGGTGGCGAGCTTGCCGGCGACGACGTCGGCGTTGATGTTGTAGCTCTCGTTCTCCTCGCCGAAGCCGATCGGGCTGACCACTGGGATGAAGGCGTCGTCCTGCAGCGCCTTGACCACGCTGGGGTCGATGGAGACGATGTCGCCGACCTGGCCCACGTCATGGTGCAGGTTGGGATCGTTGCGGTCGGCCATTTTGAGCTTCTGAGCGCGGATCAGGCCGCCGTCGCGACCGGTCAGGCCCACGGCCTTGCCGCCGGCCTGGTTGATCAGGCCCACGATGTCCTGCTGCACCTCGCCAGCCAGCACCCATTCGACGACTTCCATGGTCTCGGCGTCGGTCACGCGCATGCCCTGGATGAAGCTGCCCTTCTTGCCCAGGCGGTTGAGTGCCGCCTCGATCTGCGGACCACCGCCGTGCACCACCACCGGATTCATGCCGACCAGCTTGAGCAGCACCACGTCTTCGGCGAAGTCGGCCTGCAGCGCGGGGTCGGTCATGGCGTTGCCGCCGTACTTGATGACGATGGTCTTGCCGTGGAACTTGCGGATGTACGGCAGCGCCTGGGCCAGGATCTCGGCCTTGTCGCGCGGGGGAATGTTGAGGACGGGGTCGGTCATGGGCGGTCAGGCTCCAAAGCGAAGGACGGGAGAAATTCTCGCAAAGAAAGATGTCGTCAGGGTCGCAGCCAACGTGGGACCTTGAAGCGCACGATCATCAGATAGGCGCCCACGTAGGTGGTGACGAACAGCAGGCAGAAGAACATCAGCACGATGGTGTTGTTCCAGAACAGCACCGCCGGCACCACCGACAGGGCCGCGAACATCCAGAGATACGGCGAGGTACGGTTGTTGCGCGCCAGCAGCTGCCGGGCCTCGTCGTCCGCGAAGGCCACGCGCACGATGCGGCGGAAGATCAGCTGGTGGAAGTGCAGCGCGTCGGCGGTGCCGGGCGACTGGCCGCGCGCCAGCTTGCGGTAGATGGAGAACAGCGTCTCCCACACCGGGTAGATCAGCAGCAGCATCGGGAACCAGGGCGACACCACGCGGTGGCGTTGCACCAGCGTCACGCAGGCCACGGCGATCACCATGCCCCAGACGTAGGCACCGCCATCGCCGGCGAAGATCTTGCCGCGCGGGTAGTTCCACACCAGGAAGCCGAAGGTGGCGCCGACCAGGCAGATCACCATGGCCGCGAGCTGCCGGTCGCCGACCTGCAGCGCCACGTGGGAGATCGCCAGGCAGACCAGCACGGCCACGGTGCCCGCGAGCCCGTTGTAGCCGTCGATGATGTTGAAGGCATGCGGCAGGCCGCCGATGGCCAGGGCCGCGAACAGCACGGTGGCATAGGGCACCATCGCCAGCCAGCCGTCGACCGTCTCGAAGCCGGTGCGCGCCACGCCCAGACCCAGCAGCCAGCACACCAGCAGCGCCGAACCGATGGTCAGGCCCAGCCGGTAACGCACCTTCACGCGCTGGGTGACGTCTTCGACGATGCCGCCCAGCACCGCCGGCAGGATGCACACCAGCGTGAGCATCGAGGTCGTGACCGGCCACGAGACATTGAACGGATCGGTGCCGGTGATGCCGGCGGCCAGCCAGGCCGCCCCCATGCCCAGCAGGATGCCCGCACCGCCCAGGCGCGGCACGTGGCCCTTGTGGAAGCGCTGGGGCATGTCGGCGCCGTAGAGGCGGGCATGCCGCCGCGCACGTCGCATGAACACCTGGACCGAGAAGGCGGCGACGAAGAAACTGATGACGATCAGAGCAATCATGTGTGGGGGTTGGGGAACCCTAGAATTCCCGGGCGAAATTAGACCATGCCCACGCCCCCCTCCTCCCGCCACCCCGTCACCATTTCGATCGTGAGCCACGGCCAGCTCGCGCTGGTGCTGCCGCTGCTCGAGCAGCTGGACAGGCACAGCCGCGCCGTCATCGACAAGGTTTTGCTTACATTGAACATTCCCGAGGCCGACGTGCTTGCCGGCCGCGGCTGGGGTTTCGAGGTGGAGCGGATCGAGAACGCAAGCCCCAAGGGCTTCGGCGCCAATCACAACCAGGCCTTCGAGCGCTGCGACACGGACTGGTTCTTGGTGCTGAACCCGGACATCCGCTTCGACAACGACGTGCTGTCGCCGCTACTCGCACAAGCCAAGGCAGACGCCGGCCTGCTGACGCCGCGCATCCTGGAGCCCGGCAAGACCGAGCCGGAGCCGCACCGGGCACTGCTCACGCCGCTGGAAATCGTAGGAAGAAAGAAGCCCGGCTACGTGCGGCCGACTGTGCCGGCGTGGATTCCGGGCCTGTTCATGCTGTTTCGCAGCGAGGCCTACCGGCAGGTCGGCGGCTTCGACGAGAAGTTCTTCATGTACGGCGAAGACTTCGACATCTGCGCCCGCACCCGGCTCGCGGGCTGGAAGCTGCAGGTGGGCGAGAACCTGCTCGCCCGGCACGACGCGCAGCGCGAAAGCCATCGGAGCAGGAAATACCTGTACTGGCACGTGACCAGCCTGCTGAAGGTGTGGCTGTCGGCCTCGTTCTGGCGATACCTGCGACTGCAGGGCCGCTAGCCAGCCGTTCAGCGCAGACGCTCAGCCGCGCTCGAAGACGTCCTGCACGATGGCCTGCTTGCCGCGGCCGAATCGCGCATAGCGGCCGCGCGCAGCCTCCAGAAGGATCGGCAGCAGGCGCAGCGGACGTGCAGCCGGCAACCCCGCCCGGAACCGCTGGTGCGCGACCTTGTCGCGCTGCGCATCCAGACAACCCGCCCGCACCCGGCCACCGAGCTGCTCCAGGCGCTGCAGCAGCGCCTCGGCCCGGCGCAGCCGCGCCACGTGCTTGTCGCCCCGCGCAACGAAGGCTTTCGCCACCTTCTCGGACAGCGTCAGCCGACGCGCGCCGATCTGGTTGTTGCCGTGCTGGCGGTAGTCGATGGTCGGCTCGGGCAGCACGTCCATCCGGCCGGTGGCCGCGGCCACCGCGGCGAGCCACTCGTCGTGCACCCACTCGGGCGCGAACGGCAGCGCCGCATCGAGCAATGTCTTGCGGAACATCGTCGTCGCGCCCGTCACGAGGTTGCGCCTCTGCAGCACGCCGAAAGCCTCGCCGCTCGCAATGGCCTCCAGTTCGGCGGGCCGCACCTCGAGCGCGTGGAAGAGCGTGGAGCCCAGCGGCTTCAGGTCGCCATCGACGAGGCGCGCGTCGGTGTGGAGCAGCAGCAGATCGGGCCGCGCCTCGAACTGCGCCACCATGCGCGCCAGCCGGCCGGGGTGCCAGACGTCGTCCTGATCGCACAACGCGATGAGATCGTGGCTGCAGGCGCGCACAGCCTGCTCGAAATTGCGCGTGACGCCGAGTGGCGGCGAGTTGCTGAACACTCGCAGCGCGATGCGGTCGGCCATGCCGCACTGCGCGAGGGTGTCGCGCACTACGGCCAGGGTGTCATCGGTGGAGCCGTCGTCGGACAGCACGATCTCCTGCGGCGGCGGCTCCTGCGCGCAGATGCTGCGCACCTGGTCGGGGAGATAGCGCGCGCCGTTGCGGGTGCACAGCGCGACCGAGACTTCGAGGGCCATCCGGTCAGACCGGCGCCACGCGGGGCGGCCAGGCGTAGCTGAAGTCCTCTCGGGCCAGCATCAGGTTGGGGCTGTAGGCAGGGTCGTTCTGGATCAGGTCGCCCCAGCGCTTGTGCATGTAGGCAGCCTCTTCCTGGAACTGCGCCTGCTTCTGCGGCGAGACATCCTTGGCACGGGTAGCGGACTCGTGGTGGAACAGCTCCGCATAGGGCGTCCAGACGTTGCGCAGGCCCGCTTCGCGAAGCCGCAGGCAGAAGTCGATGTCGTTGAACGACTCCTTCAGGTTCACCTCGTCGAGGCCGCCCACCTCGAGGTAGTGGCTCTTGCGGATCACGAGGCAGGCCGCCGTGACTGCCGAGAGCGACTGGATCAGCGCCGCGCGGCCGGCATAGCCTTCGCGGCCCATCGGCATGCGACGGTGCGAATGGGCGGCAATGCCACCCACGCCGAGGATCACGCCTGCATGCTGGAGCGTCCTGTTCGGGAACCACAGCCGTGCGCCCACGGCGCCCACGCCCGGCTGTAGCGCAAGGCTCACCATCTCGCTCAGCCAGTCGGGCGTGATGACCTCGATGTCGTTGTTGACCAGCGCCACGAGCTCGCCCTTGGCCACCGCCACCGCGCCGTTGTTCAGCGCCGCGTAGTTGAAGTCGCGGTCGTCGCGCAGCACGCGGACATTGGGCTTCTCGGCGGCGATACGCTTGAACCAGGCCAGCGTGTCGGGATCGTCGGAGCCGTTGTCGACGATGATGATTTCGTAGTTCGAGTAGCTGGTCTTCTCCAGGATCGACTGGACGCACTGCCGCGTGAGCTGCAGCGCGTTGCGCGTCGGGATGATCACGGAAACCAACGGTAAGACATCGGGCAAGGCGTAATGCACCCGGTAGCCGAAATCGAGGTGCTCGGCCGTGGCTCGCACGCCGGTGCGCTCGAAGTGCTCGTTCAGCGCCCGCTCGCCCGCGATGGCGGCGTAGGGCTTGGCATTCATCGACTTGGCGGTGCTTTCGACGTGCACGCGCCAGTGATACAGGACGCGCGGAATGTGGCGGATCTGGCCCGGTTCGACACGCTCCATGCAGCGCAGCACGAGATCCCAGTCCTGCGAGCCTTCCATGCCCACGCGGAAACCGTCGACGGAGCGCATGAGTTCGGTCGAGAGCACGCCCAGGTGGCTGAACATGTTCTGCGAGCGGAAGAGATCGACGTTCCAGTCCGACTTGAAGTAGGGCCCGAAACGGTGGCCGCCTTCGTCGACCTTGTCCTCGTCCGAGTAGATCAGCTTCACGTCAGGATGGGCCGAGATGCAGTCGGCAACCCAGAAGAGCGCGTGGGCCGGCAGCAGGTCGTCGTGGTCCATGAGCGCGACCCAGGGGCCGGAGACCAGTTCGAGCGCGCTGTTGGAGGCCGCCGAGATGTGGCCGTTCTTCGGGCGGAATACGACCTTGATGCGCGGATCGCTCTCGCTGTACGACTTGAGGATCTCGCGCACCTCGGCCGAAGGCGAAGCGTCGTCCGCGATGCAGAGCTCCCAGTTCGGGTAGATCTGGCTGCGCACCGACTCGATGGCCTCGCGCAGCCAGGCCGGTTTGGGGTTGTAGGTGGGCATCACGACCGAAATCAGCGGCCGGTCCTTCATGGCGGCGACGCGCTGGGCGATCTTCTCGCGCAGCTCGGGCGTCAGGGTGTCGTAGCGCTGCACCCATTTCGTGTAGTCGTTGTAGCCGCCGAAGCGCCGCCCCAGCTCCCAGCGGATGCCCGGCCAGCCCGACTTGTTGAACATTCGCCATGCCCGCTGCACGCGCCCCATCATTCCGGGTCCTTGCCAGAGTCCGGCCAGGCCGAGGATGAATCGATAGACAGATTTCATAGAGGAATCGAGCACCGTGGGGCGCGGCGTGTGAGAGAAATACCGGCGAGCCGGGCGGCACCAGGACAAAGCGTCGCGGCCATGCGGGAGGCGATTATCTTCGCAACCACCCAGCGAACTGGCTGGTCCGGGCTGTTTCGCCCCGGAAACAGGGCCACGGGGCTACCCGTAAAATTCGCGAGTTACAAAGCAAAAGGAAAAGAATGAGGCTGCTCTCAGTGGTGCTCTCGGGAGGCGCCGGCTCCAGGCTCTGGCCTGCTTCGCGCCAAGCCTTTCCCAAGCCATTCATGAAGATCGGCGACTCCACGCTGCTTCAACAAGCCATCGAGCGAGGCCAGGCCTGCGGCACGGGCGACCTGATGGTCGTGACCAACAAGGACCACCTGTTCCTGACCCGCGACGTGCTCCAGCAGATGAGCGACCCGCCGGAGACGACCTTCCTGCTCGAGCCGAAGGGCCGCAACACCGGCCCGGCCATCGCCCTGGCTGCGCTGCAGTGCGCCCGCCAATTCAGTGGCGACACCGTGATGCTGGTGCTGTCGGCCGACCACCTTGTGCCTGACGTGCACGCTTTCGTGGCCAGCGCAACGGAAGCCTTCCGCCTGGCGCAGGAAGGCAACCTCGTCGTGTTCGGCGTGAGTCCGACCAGCCCGGACACCGGCTTCGGCTACATCGAAGTCGAAAACGTCTCCCGCGAAAGCCAGGAGGTCAAGCGCTTCGTGGAGAAGCCCGACCTCGAGACCGCACAGAAGTACCTGGCCACGGGCCGCTACTACTGGAACAGCGGCATGTTCGCCTTCACGGCCGACACCATCATCGCGGCGCTCGAAAAGCACGCCCCGGACGTGATCAGGGCGGCGAGGCATGCACTGGACAAGTCCAAGGCTTCCGCCAACTCCATCAACTTCGACCTGCATGCATTCGGCCTGCAGCCGGACATCAGCATCGACTACGCGGTTCTGGAACACGCTTCGAACGTCCACGTGGTGCCCGCGAAGTTCAGCTGGAGCGACGTGGGCTCCTGGCCCGCCGTGTCCAACGCGCTGACGCCCGACGCCAGCGGCAACACCCTCCCCGATGACGTCGTCGCCCTCGACACGACGGGCACGCACGTCCAGGTCGAAAGCTATGGGCCGAAGGTCGTCGCCACCATCGGTGTCCATGACCTCGTGATCGTCGACACGCCCGATGCGCTGCTGGTACTCCACAAGAACAGCGCGCAAAAGGTCAAGAAAGTGGTGGACGTGCTCAAGGCCCGCAAGCATGAGACGGTGCATCTCCCACCGGTGGTCCATCGCCCCTGGGGAACCTACGCCTCGCTCAAGGAAGAAGACGGCTACAAGGTCAAGCGCATCACGGTGCGTCCGGGCGAGGCGCTGTCGTTGCAATACCATCATCAGCGCGCCGAGCACTGGGTCGTGGTGCAGGGCCAGGGTATCGTGCAGATCGGAGAAGTCGAGCACAAGACCTCCCCTGGCCAATATCGCTACATTCCCCTCGGGGAAAAACACCGCCTGACCAACACCGGCGACGAAGAGCTGGTGCTCATCGAGGTGCAGTGCGGTGGCTACCTGGGCGAAGACGACATCGTCCGTCTCGCAGACACCTACGGCCGTACATGAGTCAAGTCCACTCCAATCTTCATCGAAGCGCCCTTTCCGACTGGTGGCAGGGCACCCGCCGCACAGACATCTGGTGGACCCTCGCCTGGTTCGACATCGTGCTGCGCTATCGCCGCTCCATGCTTGGGCCCATGTGGCTCACCCTCAGCATGGGCGTGATGATCGCCGGCATGGGACCGCTGTACAGCTCCCTGTTCGGGACCGAGCTTTCCCGCTTCTTCCCCCACCTCGCGCTGGGCATCATCTTCTGGGGCTTCTTCTCCAGCATCGTGACCGACGCCTGCAATGCCTTCATCGGTTCGTCAAACTACCTCAAGCAGGGCTACTTCCCGATCAGCCTGTTCGTCTGGCGCAGCCTGGCGCGCAACCTGATCCAGTTCGCCCACCAGATCGTGCTCTACATCCCGGTGGCAATCTGGGCCGGCGTCTCGCTGTCGTGGTCCGTGCTGCTGGTCCTGCCGGCCTTCGCCATCCTGATCCTCAATGCGCATGCGCTCGGCCTGCTGTTGGGGCTGATCTGCACGCGCTACCGCGACGTCACCCAGATCATCACCAGCGTGATGCAGATGCTGATGTTCCTCACGCCCGTCTTCTGGCTGCCCGAAAACCTTCCCGGCCGCGCCAAGTACGTGCTGTGGAACCCCTTCGCGCAGATGCTGGACCTGCTTCGCACGCCCCTGATGGGCGGCACCGCGCACATTCACAGCTGGATCGGCATCCTGTTCTGGACGGCGCTGTGCCTGATTCTTGCCGTCTTCGTGTTCTCGAAGTACCGCCGCCGCGTCGTCTACTGGCTCTGATACATGGCATTCATTTCACTCAAGAACGTCGCCGTCAACTTCCCGATCTACGGAGCCGGCGCGAACTCGCTCAAGAAGACGCTCGCGGCCTCGGTGACCGGTGGCCGCTTCGGCAAGGAAACCGGCGTGACGGTGGTGCAGGCGCTCAGCGGCATCAACATCGAACTGAAGAGCGGCGACCGGCTCGGGCTGGTCGGCCACAACGGCGCGGGCAAGTCGACCCTGCTGCGCACGCTTGCCGGAGTCTACGAGCCGTCGTCGGGCGAATTCGCGCGCCAGGGTACGGTGGCCAGCCTGATCGACCCTTCGCTGGGCATCGAGATGGACGCCACGGGCGTGGAGAACATCATGCTGCGCGGCCTCGTGATGGGCATGAGCAAGAAGGAGATCGACCGCCTCACGCCCGACATCTGCGAATTCAGCGGCCTGGGCGAATATGTGAACATGCCAGTGCGCACCTACTCGACCGGCATGATGATGCGCTTGGCTTTTTCCATTTCCACCAGCGTCGAGGCAGATATCTTGCTGATGGACGAATGGCTTTCAGTGGGAGATGCCGAGTTCACTGAAAAGGCAGAAAAACGTATGCGAGATGTGGTGTCGAAGTCTGGCATTCTCGTACTCGCCTCGCATTCGCCGGAACTGATCGCCAAGGAATGCAATCGAGTAATTCATCTCGAGCACGGCAGAATCGTAGAACAGTAAGCGTGCGCGGAAACGGGCTCGAGAAAGATCAACAATCTGGCCTACGCCCTCTCAAATTTCGATAGCCGATCAAGGGCTTAGTCGTAAAGCTCAACCATGGCCGCTTCGAGCAATTGAAGGTGAAGAGGGGAGAGCACAAAGCGCAATTGGTCAGAAGACCGAACGAGCGCTGGCCAATTCCCTGCATCCAAGGCCGCCGGCATTGCGCCGGCCCCCTTTGGCTCAACCCTTTGAAGCTCGGAGTGACGCGCGGATTTCGGCCAATCGCGCAGCGGCCCTCTGCCCTGCCGTTTCCAGCGACAGATCGATGGCAGCGCGCGCCTTGCCACGCGCGCCTATCTGCTTCGCCCACTCGCGGTCTTGGTACAGACGCTGCATGAGTTGGGCAGCATGCTCTGTCGACGGCTCTGCCCACTTGAGCTTCTCATCGTAAGGCGGGATCGGGCGACCGAGTTTCACCAGTTTGTAGGGCACCAAGAGGCTGTCTTCCTCGCCCATGAAGTCAACATTGCCCGAGTAATTGGTGGCGATGACCGGCTTGCCCATCAACATGGCCTCAGCCATCGTGAGACCCAGTCCTTCGCTGCGATGCAAGGACACATACACATCACACGCATCCATCAGCGACAGCACTTCGTCAGGGCTGTAGACCTGATCAATCACCACAATGTTATGGCCCTCTGCGGCAGCGCGCAGCTCCTGCAGCTGCACCGGATGCCGGTCACCGAACGACGTCTTCAGCACCAGCGTCACATCGTCCTGCGTAGAAAATGCCGCCTTGAATGCCTGAATAAGGCCTAGCGGATTCTTGCGCTCCATCACGCTCATCATGTGGAACGTGAACAAGAATGTGAAGCTACCGTCCTTCAGGCCAAAGTACTTGCGCTCTCGCTGCTGATAAGTACCAAGTGCGACACCGGGGAACATCGTCCGCACAGGAATCGAAAGTCGCTCGCGCAGGCCCTTGGCAACGAATTCGGTGGCCGTCCAGACTTCGTCGACGTTGGCAGCCGCCGCCACCCACGAGTCGGGAATCGAATCAAATTCCCAATACCAATAAGCAATCCGATAGGTGCGCGGCACATGCTCGCTCAAGTCGCTGCGGCTATAAGCCTCGTTAAAAAATGGCTCTGGCTGCGTGTGAAGGATGGTCGTTTCGAAGTCTTCGAAATCGCGGAACTGCGCATGGACGGGGTCGTCCTTTCTGTCCGTACGGACGTCGCGGAGCGCGGTCTGCACACCTACCTCGCGCAGCCCCTTTACAAGCGCCTCCACGGAAACCCGAAGACCCGACGGATACGAAAAATGGCCGATGACGTTGACGCCGAGCGTCGTCATCTCGGTCGCCACCGCCTCTTTGTTTAGGCCGGCACACCATGACTTCACGACCTCCGGTTGCATGGCTTCAGGCAACTGAAGCCAGTCGATCAGTGCCTTGGCGGATTCAATGTCGTCAAGTGCTTCGGGATGCATGCGCTGCCACTGCTCACGCGCGCGATAGGCCAGTCGAAGCTGGCGGGCCGGCACCATGTCGACCGGCCAGTGAATCGGGTCAGCCCACAGTTCATCCACGCGATAATTCGCACGGAACCATGAGGCAAAGGCACGGCGGCCAAAAACCGTCAGGCCATCGGGGTAGCACTTTTGCCAGTCTGGCGTGAATTCGTAGGCCCTGACCAGTTCAGCCTCGGGCGCTTCGGCGGCCCTCCAGAACAACCACCAGATCTCCTCAAGACGCAAGCCTGCATCACGCCGGCCGTGTTGCATGAACCAATGGAACAGCTCGCGCCTCCCAATGGGCAGCAAACCGTGCGGCAGCAACGCTCGAACATCCGCTTGATAGAGAAACGCCTGCCGCGCCCGAACTCCCAAGTCTTCCGACAGCAGCGCGCGGATCGAAGCGAGCGCATCTAGGCTCAAGTCGAAGCGATTCGCGCCCTCTGCTTCGAGCCACTTGTAAAACGCGCCATCGGGGCCTTCGGAAAGCGCGGTGGAGAACCTCAGGCGAACGTCAGCGCAGGTGCGCAGGAGGTCCAAGCACCACCTGGCCGCAGACCAGACATCGCGCACACCGTGCGCCGGTTGGGGCGTCCAGATCACGTTCTCACGCGGCCGCATCGCCACGGTCAGGCATGCACCATCGTTCGACAAGTCGAGTGTCTGCACATGCGACCTGGGCGAGCCAAACTCGCGAAGGCTGGCCTTGAGCTTCTCGCGGACCGTAGGCACCGGGCCGACTCGAAGAGTTGGAATCGCGTGATTCGCATCCAGTTCTGGATGAAGGTAGGGGTCTTCGTCAATACCCAGGGCACGAATATCGTCGGCCATCCGACGCGTATCTGCCTCGGGGTTGCTACGGCCTCGCGTCGCGCCTTCATGATGAACGAGCTGAGCCTGTGGCACGTAGGCAATGCGGTAACCTGCGCGCCAGATATGCAAGCAAAGTGCTACGTCGCTCATCGCGATCAGGTACGACTCGTCGAAGCCTCCGACGCGCTCAAAAGCGCTGCGCCGCACCATCTGGCATGCGCCCATGACCGAGAGCCAATTGCGGGTGTGATTCGGCGAGCCGAAAACGTCCCACGGGAGTGCTTCGGCACTGCGATACATCAGGGCACATAGGTGAATACCGACGCCCACGCCGCCATGCTGCAGTTCACCCGATGGAAAGACCAGCTTGGCACCAACCACTCCAACGCCTGGCCGCATCGCAACGCGCACCATTTCACACAGCCAGTCGCGAGAAACAATCTCGATATCGTTATTCAAGAACAACAGGATCTCGCCGTGCGAGAACGCCGCGCCATAGTTGCACGCAGCAGAATAGTTGAAGGTCTTGTTGAAGTGAACGATTCGAACGCTTGGCTCCGAAGCGAGTTCGGCGTAATAGGCCAGCGTTTCCGGCTCGGTGGAGCCGGTGTCCACGATGATAATTTCCTTGTTCGGATATGCCGTCCCCTGCAGCAGCCCCCCCACGGACATGCGCAGCAGATGCTCCTTGTCCTTCGTAGGAATCACGATTGAAACAAGCGGCGGCTGATCGAGCGTCCAGGTCGCATGCTGCGTGCCGTCGGGCTGCGTCTGCACTGAAGCGTCGATGCCCTTCTGCGCCCAGTACTTGCGCAACACCGCGCGCTGCGCCGCAGCGTCGACCGAGTCGGCGGGCGGCCTGTCTCTATGGCCGCCCGCCGCACGATGACAAAGCACCTTGGGAATGCGAGTGATAGTCTGCGCAATGTCGCTCGCGCGAAGGTTCAGATCCCACTCGAAGCCGGCGCCAGCCTCGGGGTCGATACCGCCCGCAGCCTGGACGAGTTGCCGGCGCAGCAGCGTCAAGCGCCCAAAGTAGTTGAAGGCGTATAGCAACTCCGGCGACCAGCTCGGCTTGAAGTACGGCCGGGTGCGACCGCCTTCGACGGACAACTCGTCCTCATCAGAATAAAGAATATCGCTAGCCGGTGCTTCGATCAGCGCATTGGCAATTGCGATTGCAGCGCCCGGTGCAATGATGTCGCCGACGTCTAGCACTGCGATGAAATCACCGTTGGCGAGCGAAAGGCAGGTGGTCAACGCTTCAGCTCTGTTCTTGTCGTGAGCAGGCACCGAGATCACGCACGGCTCTTCATCCTGCAGCATGCGCAGCGCATCGCCTAGCGAGCCACCATGATCACTCGTGACCGCGACGATGAGTTGCCATTGGCCAAAGCTTTGCTGTTGAATCGACCTCACAGTCTCGCGCAGCATCGCAAGCTGCGCGTCACTTGCACAAAGCAGAAAACTTGGCCGGAGACCCACGGACACCCCAGGGATCACAGCCGAGCTACATTCGTGCTCAGCAATCCATTGGCGATAGGCATTCTGACTATCAGAGCCGGCGTCGGCGCTAATAACGGGCATGGCGGGCGCGACGTGAGATGCATTCGCCTCGACCGTTCGACGGCGCTCCTTGAGAAACCGGAGCCGCTGAGGCATGCGCCAGGGCGTGGCTACCCACCATGTGGCCTTTGCCGCGCGGCGCAGATATCCGCGCCAAGATGGAGGCATTGCAGCTGACACCCTCCGCAACGGGGCGGTCAAACGCCAAGACGCCGAATTGAGCAATGCATTCTGCTGCTGCACGGCGAGGGCCGCGCGCTGATCTGCCGATTCGATCTGGGCGTCAAACGAATCGTCGCTGCTTCGTACAAGTCGCTCCTGCAGCTCCAACCGCAACTTGAGGATGGCAATCTGCCTCTCCGCTTCGGCTAGTTTTTCTGCGTCTCGTGGTGTGTCACTCATACTTGCTTTGTATATCTTGAGTATTGAAGGGCCTGCCGGCTCGATGTCAGCCCTTACTCCTTGCATCGGGAACAGCCATTGCCGCTACAGCCAATGCTCTTGCATTTATTATCGCCATTGACTGTTGGCTTTCAGCCACGCGACTTGCATCAATGTTGCGCTTGCAGGCAATACGCGCGCTTCGCTTCCCCATAACGAGTCGGTGACACTCCTCGTTGATCGCCGTCCCGTTGAATCCAGGACGCCGGCAAGTTACTTAGTCAAACATGCCCAGACACGAGAGTTCACCCCATTTGGCAGAATCCGGACCTCCACGGTCTCATCCATCCACGGCCCTCACCCACGAACGGCAAGGGCCGTCGCATGACGCGATTTTTTACTAAAGAGAGAGTTCTCATGAAAAAACATGCCGTTGTAACAGGCATCACGGGCCAAGATGGCGCCTATCTGGCTGAGCTGCTGCTTGCCAAAGGATACGTCGTCTATGGCACTTATCGACGCACCAGCTCGGTCAACTTCTGGCGTATCGAGGAACTGGGCATCCAGAACAATCCCGACCTGCACTTGGTGGAGTACGACCTGACCGATCTGGGAAGCTCGATCGAGTTGCTCCGCCAAGCAGAACCAGTTGAGGTCTACAACCTTGCGGCTCAGAGTTTCGTGGGCGTGAGCTTTAACCAGCCCGCAGCAACCGCACAAATCACGGGCGTGGGCGCCCTGCATCTGCTAGAGGCAATACGCCTTGTCAACCCGAAGATCCGCTTCTATCAAGCGTCTACATCCGAGATGTTCGGCAAGGTGCAAGCGATCCCCCAAGTGGAGGACACGCCTTTCTATCCACGCAGTCCATACGGCGTCGCCAAACTCTACGCCCACTGGATGACCATCAACTACCGCGAGAGCTACGACATCTTCGGCTGCAGTGGCATCTTGTTCAATCACGAAAGTCCCCTGCGCGGCCGCGAGTTCGTGACACGCAAGATCACGGACAGCGTGGCAAAGATCAAACTGGGCAAACTCGATACCCTGGAACTCGGCAACCTCGACGCCAAGCGCGACTGGGGGTTTGCAAAGGAGTATGTCGAGGGCATGTGGCGCATGCTTCAAGTGGACGAGCCAGATACTTATGTGCTGGCAACCAATCGTACGGAAACCGTCCGTGATTTCGTGAAAATGGCATTTAAGGGCGCCGGTATCACCGTGGCATTCCAAGGAACCGGCGAACGCGAGTCCGCCGTTGACACCGCCACCGGCAAGACAGTGCTGCGCGTGAATCCGAAGTTTTACCGTCCTGCGGAAGTGGAATTGCTGATTGGCAACCCGGCGAAGGCAAAAGCCAAGTTGGGCTGGGAGCCTACAACCACATTGGAACAACTCTGCCAGATGATGGTTGAAGCAGATCTGCGACGCAACGAACGGGGCTTTTCGTTTTGAAGATCCTGCTAACCGGTGCAGATGGATTCACTGGCCGAGTCTTTGCCGAGCGCGCCATCGCCGAGGGCCATACCATCGTTGCACTACGGTCTGATCTCACCGATGGCAAAGCACTTCAACAAGAAGTACTGACAACGGCACCGGACGCTGTCGTGCATCTGGCAGCGATCAGCTTTGTAGGGCACGCGCATGACGAGGCGTTTTATGCCGTCAATGTGGTTGGCACCACCAACCTTCTGAATGCCTTGGTCAAGTTATCTGTTCGGCCACGCCGCGTCTTACTGGCGAGCAGTGCCAACATCTACGGCAACACGACGCACTCCCCTATCGACGAAACGCAGACGCCGGCGCCCGTCAATCATTACGGCATGAGCAAGCTGGCCATGGAGTACATGGCGCGCACCTACATCGACCAGCTCAACATCGTCATCACGCGTCCATTCAATTACACCGGTCCTGGGCAGGATCTCAATTTCCTTATCCCCAAATTGGCAATGCACTTTGCCGACCGCGCGCAATCCATTGCCTTGGGCAACCTGGATGTGCAACGCGAGTTCAACGATGTCCGAATGGTCTGCGACGCTTATCTGCTGCTGCTTGCGTATGGGGAGCCCAATGAAACATACAACATATGCTCGGGAGAGCCATACGCACTTCAATTTGTCATTGACACCTTTGCTCGACTAACTACGCACTCCATACGCGTCGAAATCAATCCTGCATTTGTCCGAGCAAACGAAGTGCACAGGCTGTGCGGCAATCCTGGCAAACTTCACTCTCTCTTTGCCCAAAATGGCGTCACCCTTGATGCACCACCCTTGGAGGAGACGCTTCAGCGTATGCTGCTTGCCGTTGAGAAAAAGGGCTAGAACAGCCTTTCGAGCCATTGCGTACGCCCATCGCAGGACAGACAGCCCCGGTCGAAAGAGTTTTTCGCGGCCCCCACCGCCAGCTCGCGCAGACCAGCAGGGAACGACCTGCGTACGTTTCTCAGCAACACGATCACGCGCCAAGAGATTGAACGTACATCGCGCGCAACTGGCCCATAGTTGCAGCATCAGTTCGCTGATTGGCAGCCTCGAGCGAGATGCGGCCGGCGCATTGCCGCCGCCCCGATCCCCGATCGCTTGGTTCGTCAACACTGATTCGCTTGAGCAAACCTAGCTGGCCTTGCTTGGGCCCGTTCTCATCAATTTGAATTACGGGCAGATCGAGAGTCGAAGAGTCGGCACGCTCAGTCGATTCTGACTGCGTCAAACAAACCGTTTTCCCGCATGATCTTTTCGAGCGAACGCTTGCACTGCAGCTCCTGGCGAGCGAGCCAGGTATCGTCGGCCACATTCAACGCGTGCAGGCAAATCTTCGAAGCTGCTGTCCGCGAATAATTGTCCTCAACATAGCGCAGACCGGCTTCGCGCATGCGATTCCATGACGATTCATCTTCATAGATACGCAGGACTTCGCTAGCGAACTGCAATGGATCATCGGCAATCGACATGTGCTCGTCTTGCGCCTGTGCAATGCCCTCTGCAGCGATGTTCGTCGCGACACTCGGCACGCCGTGTGCAAGCGCCGTCACGAGCTTGCCTTTGATGCCTGCGCCATAGCGCAAAGGCGCAACAAAGACTCTGGAGGCCTGGAAATACGGTTCGAGCTCTTCGACGAAGCCGGTAACGATCACTCGGTCCGACGCCAACGCCAGCACTTCTTCCGGAGGCTTGTTGCCCACGACCAGGAGCTTGGCATGAGGCGGGAGACCGCGAAGCAATTCAGGCCAGATCGACTTCACGAAGAATAGGACAGAGTCCACATTGGGCACGTGAGGGAAATTTCCCAGGAACATAACGTCAGCCCGTGCCGAGAAACCCGGCGTATGCCTGTACGCCTCGGTGATCCAAGGAAGCACGACCAGGTTGTCGAGTGGCCGCGGAAGCGCCTTCTGAATCACTTCCTGCTCGAACTGGGTATGGATGAACGAAGCGTCCGCATACGCGAACATCTCTAGTTCTTTCTTCTTGGTCAGCTTGGCTGAAAACAAGGCCTGCATATCGTTCGCGGTTTCTGCAGCGCGCGTTTCCCGCAGGTAGTGCAGGTCGACATTGGCAAAAAGCACGCGCGTGCTAGGCGCCTTTGCTCGCAGGCTGCGGTAGATCGGATGAGCGACGTTGTAGCGATAGAGCAGCGCGTAGTCAAAGCAAGTGCCGGCATCGAGCACTTGTTCGGCGCTGCCGAAGAAGGGCATGTAGTAGCAGCACACTCCACGTCGCTGCAACGCGGAAGTGTATTTACTCGACCAATAGGGCGCATGATCCGGAAAGAAGCTCTCGCCGAAACCGGCCTCGCGATATGCGCCCATCACCTCGTAGGTCACGATTGAACCAGAGTCCTGGTCGGGTGTCGGCGTCAATGCATCGACGACGAGAATGTTCCGCCTGCTGCGCCAGCAAGCAGCTCGCATCACACTGCTGCCCGGAATGGGATGCTCGGCCAACTCCGAACTGAAGCGCTTGGCCAGTTTCTGGAGATTGGTGACCTGGTAGGCCTTGATGCCCTTCGTTGTGTCACGCCCGTGCGTAATGCCCTCGTAGTGGATGGCACGCGAGGTCGGGATAAACCAGACTTCATAGCCAGCACGGCGCAGCCGGAATGCAAGATCGGCATCTTCGCAATATGCCGGCTTGTATTCAGGATCGAAGCCGCCCAGTTCGTTCCAAACCGATTTGCGAATGGCAATGGACGCACCCGAAATGAAATCCGCCTGCCGGGCATAACAATACTGCGGCAGATTCGGGTCGGCGTTCCGGCCATAGTTGTGTGCTGACCCGTCGCGCCAGAAGATGCCCCCAGCCTCCTGTAGCGTCCCATCGGCATTGAAAAGCTTGGAGCCCACCATGCCAGCCTTGGGGAACAGATCGAAAGCCTCCACAAGTTCATCGAGCCAACCCGCAACGACACGGGTATCGCTGTTCAGCAGAACGACAAACTCGCCACGAGCCTGTGCAACCGCTGAATTGCAGCACTCCAAAAACCCCCCATTCGCAGTGCGCCGCTCGTAGCGGATCCAGGGAATGACCCCCAAGGCCTCCGCCTGCGATGATGTTGGCGATGCGTCGTCCGCAACGATCACTTCGATCGAATACCTCGTACGCAGCCGCGCCAGCGAATCCAGGCAGTTCAACGCGAAGTGTGTCTGCCCATACACCGGGATGATGATGGACACCTTGGGCGTGGATAGATCGACGGCAAACGCCGGCACCCGCGCAGCCATTGCCTTTGCTGCTTCTGCAATGCCGCTGTCCGCCTCGCGCTGCCCGAAATCGAAGCCTGCACCCGCAAAATACGCGTGACCTGCCATCAGTTCGTATTGAACGATGTCGTCCGGCAGCGGGTATGGGCGATCCCGCTCCAACCAAGCGTAGTCGGGCTCCGGGTTCCGCGGAAGCTCTCGCTTCTCTCTGCGGCCGAACTCCACCCAATGAACCAACGGATTGAGTCCCGCCGCCCGCAGGTCGGGATTCCTCCCCAAGTAAGCACGCATCGAAAACTCAGCTGACGGCTCGAAGCCCTGCTTCCAACCACTGGAGAGGTAGTGTTCCAGCGGATCGACGCCGCCCGCAACCGCCGCCGGGTACTCCTGCCGATAAAAATCGGCGTCGAACAAAGCGGCCTCCTTGATTGCCGCTACGGCTGACACATTGCCAACCGGTTTTGCTCGCATGATGCGCAGCGCCTTCTTCGAAAGCTGTGCTGCCTGCTTGAGTTCTTTGATCAAATCTTCTCCACTTTTCAGCGTCTTCGCGCGCCGATTCCTGATTGCGAAACCTCGAACCAGAGCGCGGTCCTGCAACTACTCAGAAAAACGGACTTCTTCCTTGCTCAAGAGAAGGCGGGCAAGGTTGACGCCATCCTGACCTGTGATATCGGTGACTGCTGCGTGCTTCTTCATTTAGGGCAGTCGATATCTTGTACGCGGAGAACCGCGAGAAGCGCAATTGTGCCGCAACGAATATGCGCACAAGCAAGGCCAGTCACAGGAGGAGGCTGGCCGGGATAGCCGCATGATGTTTCATCTCGATACACCCCTGCGAGGGCGCGCGCTCTTGGAGCTGCTCACGATCCAGCCGAGCGAACTGCTGATCTAGAATGCGCCCGCCGGCCAAAAACAGGGACGCCTTGCGTCTTTCCTCAGGCATTTGGCCGAATTGCAAGGCCTTTCGAAGTGCCACACCCCCACAAAGGTGCAGCACTTCACAAGCGTGCCGAGTGGGTCGCGGCCACAACCTTCAAGAAGAGATTCGAATCATGCACCTCAAGGGCAAAAAAGTGTTGGTGACAGGTGCTGATGGATTCATCGGCAGCCATCTGGTAGAAGCATTGATCGCGCATGGTTGCGATGTCCGTGCCTTCGTCTACTACAACTCCTTCAGCAGTTGGGGTTGGCTAGACTCCCTGCCCCAGGACATCGTTCGCAACCTCGATGTGTTCTCGGGCGACATTCGAGATCCGAACGGCGTACTCGAAGCGATGACGGGATGCGATGTCGTCTTCCATCTAGCAGCACTGATCGCGATCCCATTCTCGTACCACTCCCCCGACTCATACGTCGACACGAACATCAAGGGCACTCTGAACGTTCTTCAGGCAGCCAAACGACTCGGCATCGAACGCTGCTTGGTGACGTCGACATCCGAGGTGTACGGTACGGCGCAATACGCACCGATCGACGAGAAGCATCCCTTCCAGGGGCAGTCACCCTACAGCGCCTCGAAGATCGGCGCGGATCGGCTGGCGGAGTCGTTTCACAAGTCTTTCGAGACGCCCGTGGTCATCGTGAGACCGTTCAATACCTATGGGCCTCGCCAATCAGCCCGAGCTGTGATCCCCACCATCATCACGCAACTGATGCTGGGAGAAAAGGAGCTGCGGCTCGGAAGCCTCTCGCCTACTCGCGACTTCAACTACGTCAAGGACACCGCGCAGGGTTTCATTGCGCTGGCCGAGTCTGACGAAACGATCGGCAAGGAAATCAACATTGCAACGGGCAAGGAATATTCCATCGGCAAAGTTGCGGAAATTCTGGTGGCCGAGCTCAATCCGAATGCACGCATCGTGACAGACGAGCAGCGCCTTCGGCCGGATGCTTCGGAGGTCTTTCGCCTGATGGGAGATAACACGCTTATCACGTCCCTTACGCCATGGCGGCCTCGCTACGATCTCGCAGACGGCCTACGCGACACCATCGAGTGGTTCAAGAACCCAGAAAACCTGTCGCGCTACAAGGCGTGGCTCTACAACGTCTGAGGAGGTTTCCCCATGCGAGCAGTCATTCTGGCCGGCGGCAAAGGCACCCGGCTTCGCCCCTACACCACGTTGATCCCAAAGCCGCTCGTCCCGCTCGGAGGCAAGTACTCGATCCTCGAGATCATCATCATGCAGTTGAAGCAAGCTGGCTTCACGCGAATCACGCTTGCGGTGAATCACCTGTCGCAGCTGATCATGGCCTACTTCGGCGACGGCTCGCGACTGGGCGTGCAACTTGACTATTCGCTGGAGGAAGGCGAACTCAGCACCATCGGTCCTTTGACGCTCATTCCCGATCTACCTGAGAACTTCCTCGTCATGAACGGCGACATCCTTTGCGACCTGGACTACCAACGGTTCTTCCAGTCGCACGTGGCAGCGAAGGACATGGTATCGGTGTCGGCGTACCGCCGCGAGGTCAAGATCGACTTCGGGGTGCTGCGCTACGACGCAGATGGCCGTCTGAACGAATTCCAGGAAAAGCCGACATACGACTTCGACGTCAGCATGGGCATCTATTGCATCCATCGCTCTGTCATCGAACGCCTGCCCAAGGGCGGCAAGTATGGCTTCGATAACCTCATGATCGACGGCCTCAGGAACGACCAGCGTATCGCCATCCGGCCGTTTGACGGCTACTGGCTGGACATCGGTCGGCCCGATGACTATCAATATGCCGACGATAACTTCGAAGAGCTCGCAACGAAGCTCGGAATCGGCTCTTGAAAACAGCGCTGATCACGGGCTCGACGGGCGCACTGGCGCGAGCCATTGTCGCGCGGCTCCAGCAAACCGGGATGTTCAACGTCGTAGCAACGAGTCGAAGCGCCGACGCGCTACAGCTCGACGTGCGAGACAGAGAGCGCATGGAGACACTGCTCCAGGAAACCCGCCCGGACCTGATCTTTCATCTGGCGGCCACCTTCTCGAGCGAGTACGACGAGGCCTATGCGGTTAACGTCGATGCCACTCGCCAACTGCTGGAACTCGTTGAGCGCGCACATGCAGGAACCCGCGTGTTGCTGGTGGGCTCCGCTGCAGAGTATGGTGCGGTTGGGGTCGAGGAGAACCCGATCCAGGAAGACCACGCGCTGCATCCGCAATCCGTGTATGGCCTGACTAAATCGTGGCAGACCCAGCTCGCTTGGTTCTACGCCCTTCGCGGCGTCCAAGTGGTGGTGGCGCGGCTGTTCAACCTCGAAGGGCCCGGTCTTTCGAACAGGCTCTTCATCGGCCGGGTACAAACGCAGATCGAAGAAGTTCACCAAGGTGTGAGATCAGCTTTCGAGTTCGGCCCTCTCGAAGCGACGCGTGACTACGTGGACGCGGACGAGGCCGCGAGGCAAATGCTGGCCGTGGCGATCCACGGCGAACCGGGACACGTGTATCACGTCGGCAGCGGCAAACCCATCACCATGCGCGCATTGCTGGGGCGGCTGCTGGCCTCTCAAGAGATGACAGCGGTCCCGGTGCACGAGTCCCAGGCCCTCACCAATCGTACCGGCTACGACGTCCCGGTAATCTACGCAGACATGACAAAGACATTCCAGTTGATGGGAGAGGGCAAGCCATCGTGACGAAGTTGAAACTGACCGTTGTCACCCCCGTCTTCAACGAAGAGCATGTCATCGCACATTTCCACGAACGCGCGAAAAAGGTGCTGGAGTCGATTGAAGGCGTTGAATGGTCCATTCTGTATGTGGTGGATCAGTGCACGGACCGCACAGTGGATGTCCTGCGAACGGTCGTCGCCGGCGACCCCGCCGCAAAGGTGCTGGTGCTTTCGTCGCGCTTCGGGCATCAGATGTCGCTGCTGGCAGGCATCGAGCACTCGCTCGATTCGGACGCCATCGTCATGATGGACAGCGACCTCCAGCACCCTCCCGAACTCATTCCCACGCTGCTGGAAGAATTCAAGCGCGGCAACGAGGTGGTGTACACGCTGCGCGAGGACACGGAGGACGTGGGCTTCCTGCGAAAACAGGCCGGAAACCTGTTCTACAAGCTGCTGGGGAACATTTCTCAGGTGCCGATCAATCCCAACGCAGCGGACTTCCGCCTTATCTCCAAGCGAGTGGCCCAGACCCTGTCCCAGGGCTTTCAGGAACGCAACATGTTCCTGAGAGGACTCTTCTCCTGGATCGGGTTCAAGCAAGCGGGAGTCAAATTCGTCGCCGAGAAGCGCTTTGCCGGCCAGTCGAAATACTCATTGTCGAGAATGATCCAGCTCGCCATGGCGGGCATCCTCTCGTTCAGCACCAAGCCGCTTCAGCTCAGCATCTTTGCAGGCGGACTGTTTGCACTGCTCGCCTTTCTGCTGATCATCGTGCTGGTCATCAAGTACTTCTTCGTGCAGTCCATTCCGAACGGCTGGACGACGATGGTGGTGCTGCTCCTGCTGTTCAGCGGCATCCAACTCATCGTCCTGGGCATCATGGGAGCGTACGTGGGGGGCATCTACGACGAGGTCAAGGGCCGCCCACGCTATATCGTCGAAGAAGAAATCTCACACTCCCCCACGCCGTGACCGGGAGGCGCTGGCCAACCAAGCCAGCGCCATGCCTGCAAACGCGCGAGAGCCTGCCCGCAAATCCAAACGTCATGCTGAGACCAGGCGCCTTCACCCAATCCATTCTGGACCGCTGTCGTTCACCAGAAGTTCAGCAGCTTTTTCGCTTCGTCGTCGTCGGGGTCGCCAACACGGCATTCGGCTACGCCATCATCTTTGCCTGCATGTATCTGGTGGGCCTCTCTGCAGAGCTGAGCAATGCCGTCGGCTACGGCATTGGTCTGCTGGTTTCGTACGTGATGCACAAGGCGTTCACGTTCAACAGCGACAGGCCTCACCGCGAAGCTTTCGTCCGCTTTCTCGTCGTGTTCGCGGCGGCTTATGCAGCGAACCTGCTCGTACTGGTCATTCTGGTTCGAGGCATCGGCGTTCATGAGGCCATCAGCCAGGTCATTGCAAGCGCGGTCTATGTGATCACTTCCTTCATCATGAACAAGCTGTATGTCTTCAGACAATCTCATGACGACGCAAAGTAATTCCGGACGCCGAAGCGGCGTCGTCATCTCGGCAACGCTTGTTTTGCTCTGGTGCATTTTCCTGTGGCCCGCCTTCGACAAGACCCGCTCGTTCGCACTGTGGATGGACAACGAGTTCTTCATCGGCCCTGTGCTTTCGTCGATGTCTGCAAGCCTCGCTCACGGCGAGTGGCCGCTCAGGATGAACACGATCCTGGGTGGCGTTCCACTGCACAACTTCGCCCAGTTGTCGGCGCTCTACCCCTTCTATCTGACGCCTCTGCCGCTATTCGAGAGTCCTCTCGAAGTCGTTCACTCGATGCACTGGCTGACACTTGCCCACTTGTTGATCCTCGAGATCAACATGTACGTCCTGCTGCGCGCCATGCAAGTATCGCGCATCGGGGCAGTGACGGCGGCTTCACTTTTTGCCTTTGGCGCGAACAGCCTCTCCTATGCAGCATGGCTCAACATCGTCGCGCCCTATGCCTGGCTCCCGTTGTACTTGGCAGGGTTGCTGGGCCTGTTGTCACCCGAGAGCTCACGGCGTCATTTCGTCATGGCACTCGCGGGAATTGTCCTGCTGACGCTCGCATCTCCCGCGCAGCCACTCATCCACGCCATCCTTCTGAGCGCCATTTTCTGCATTGCCTATGCAATGAGTGCGGGGCGAGCCCATGAATGGAAGAGCATCGGAAACTCGGTCGTAAAAGTCGGCATCGTGGCAGTGATTGCAGTGCTGCTGGTCGCGCCCGTCATTCTTCCGACCGCGCTGGAATTCAAGAACATGATCCGTTGGATCGGGGCCTTCCCCCCCGTCTTCGGCAATGAGCGCATTCCATTCGAAGCTTTCCAAGTCGATCAACTCGCACCGCAGGACCTGGGCGGCGTATTGTTCAAGTTCAAGAGCAACGCCGTGGGCAGTCAGTTCATCGGGCTTGTCTGCGCGTCGCTGGCATGCGTGGCCGTCGTTTCGCGGCCGCGCTCCTGGCTGGTCGGTGCTCTCTTGTTCGTTGCCATCTACGCCTTGATCTCATCGACGGGTAGCAATCTGGGCCTTGCTCATTTCAATTACGTCGTCCCCATCCTGAACAAGATCCGCGAGCCAAGCCGATTTCTGGTCCTGTTCCAAATGGCAATGACGGTGCTCGCAGCCATCGGAATCGACGAGATCCGCAACGAGCTCTCTTGCAGCGAGCCTGGTCGTCGCCGCCTGGCAACCAAGCTGTATACGTTGGCGGCTATTGCACTGATCGCTGTGCTCGTTGCTTGGCGTCTGGGGGACCACGTGGCCTCCGCCACGCCCTCGTGGATTCCGCTTGCCACGCTGGTCGTACTTGCACTGGCCACACTGCTCATGGCGCGGTCCCGCTCGGTCGCCCGAGGCATGCAGGCAGCTGCCATGTGGAGCGCGGCCGCGCTGGTCCTAGTTCTCGTGGATGTCCCATGGCGGCCACCCAGCATATCCACCAGCTTCTACAACACCAGCCACGCGCGCCAGCTCGACGAAGTACTGGACAGGGTGAAGGCACTGGATCCGAATCATGACTATCGCGTTGTGTTCGATGGAAAGATCGACAAGCAGTTGGGCGCCATGCTTGCCTCCTACAAGGGAATTCGCAGCTTCAACGCTTACTTCAATCCGGCGCCCAAGCAGCAGTTCGACGAGCTCTACTATCACGCTCCACGCAACGACAACTATTTCCGCGTGCTCGGAGGCAAGTACCTTGTCTGCGACGATTGCTCGCCTCTCGCATTGGAAGGCTACATGCACAAGGAAGACATCGCCGGGCTGAAGCTGTACGAGGCAAATGCATCGCTTCCTCATGTGTACGCAACCATGACGCTGGATGGCGTCTATGACTCGCTGCACGACTTCGCGGCGAAAGCAGCGTCTGCCGACCTCACCAGCAGCGTGCTTTTCATGGAAAAGGACAACGGGGGCCTGCCTCGCTCGACTGGCGAAAAAAAACCGGCGCACTGCAATGTCAAGGAAGACCTACCGCGTGGCACCAACCATGTGCGGGTGCACGTCGCATGCCAGGCGACGGCTATGCTGATCCTGAACGAATTCTTCGACAAGGCTTGGAAGGTCTCCATCGAGAGCCATCGCTCGCAGCTGGCCCGGGTCAACGGCAATCAAATTGGCACCCTGGTGCCGCCAGGCACCCACACCGTCGAGTTCAGATACCGACCGGCCACGTTCATGTGGTCCCTGCCACTGCTCGGATGCGGGTTGGCTCTCCTCATCGTGCTGCTGATTGCCGGAGGAAAGTGGCTGCCTCGTCTCAATCAGAAGCAGACCACGGCGCCGCGCAGCAGCAGTCCTTCGTAAAGTAAATCAGCTGCCGCGCGTCAGCGCGCGCTCGACCCATCGAAGAGGCGCCAAGAGCCTCCAGGAGCGCGAATTCTGGATTGCGGCGAGGCGTTGCTCGCTCTGGGAGACCTGATGAGCAAGCAATACCTCCAGCCGCCTGCATTCGGCATCCGATCTTGCGCGTGCATCGTCCCATGCGACGCGCTCGGCATTCATCGACAAAGCCCATGCGCTGCGCTCTTCAAACTCCTTTTGAAGTGCCACATGCCTAGCCTCTAGTTCGGAATGTTCCTTGTGCAATCCTGACGCCCACTGCATAACCTTCTGCTGCTCCGCATACAGGTCGTTGCCAGCCTCTGCGAACAGATTAGGCCCCATGGGCGGCAGCAAATCTTCGCTTGCAGCGCAGATGGCGACGAAATACATTGCGCGATCAGCGTTCTGGGTCTGAGCCTTTAGCTCATCGTCCGACAAGAGCAACGCCTCGTAGTTGGCGGCGCTCCCTTCAAGTGGAAACAGCGCCGAGGCGGTCAGGAAGCGTTGGGCAAAATATCGATTGACGGGAAAGAAACGGCGGAGCAACGCATCGAGTTCATCGAAGTACAACTCCTTGACATGAAACTCGTTCACGTAGTTTCGCTCATCCGAATACACCTTCTTGTTGGGCGACGAGATGATCAGGATGCCAGAAGGCTTCAACACACGCCGCAACTCCCCGAGCATCTCGTCTTGCTCCGCCAGATGCTCGAGCGTCTCGAAAGACACGGCAACATCGACACTGGCATCTTTCAGCGGGATGGCTGTTGCACTGCCTTCCACGAATCGCAGATTGGTCTGCACGGCGTAGCGCTGCCGCGCATGCTCGACAGCTTCTTTCGAGATATCTACACCGACAACGGAACTCGCAGTTTTCGCAAGCAGCGCGGAGCCATAACCCTCGCCACAGGCAATATCCAGCACGTCGCGCCCCACGCATAGCGATTGCACCCACCCGTACCGATGCATATGCTCGTAGCGAATCTCGCCCGTTTCAGTGGGAATGAACCGTTCACCGGTGAAGTTCAACATGGGGATTCAGTTTTTCTCGAAATACGAAATCATTCGAACAATTCAGCCGAACGCAAAGTCGCTGCGCCCGCATCCTTTGCTGACAACTGGGGGACCGAGCCAACCTCTGGCCATTCGATCGCCAGATCGCCATCGTTCCAGATGATCGCGCGCTCATGTGACGGGGCGTAGTAGTCCGTGGTCTTGTAGAGAAACTCCGCCGTTTCGCTAAGCACCAAAAACCCGTGTGCGAAACCTTCCGGAACCCACAATTGCCTGTGGTTTTCCTCGCTCAACTCGACGCCCACCCACTTGCCGAAAGTCGGCGACGACTTGCGAATGTCCACCGCCACATCGAACACGGCCCCTCTCACCACACGCACCAGCTTGCCCTGCGGTTGCTGGATCTGATAGTGCAAGCCGCGCAGAACCCCTTTCACCGAGCGCGAGTGATTGTCCTGAATGAAATTCACATGGCGGCCGACGGCTTCGTCAAACGCCTTCTGATTGAAGCTCTCGAAGAAAAACCCGCGCGCGTCGCCAAACACCTTCGGCTCGATCACCAGTACTTCGGGAATGATGGTCGGCGTGGCTTTCACGAACGCACCTCGTCGTTCAACAAGTGTTTCAGATACTTGCCATAACCACTCTTCTCGAGCGGCACGGCGAGCTTTTCGAGTTGCTCACTCGTGATGAATCCGTTGCGCCACGCAATCTCTTCAGGGCAGGCTGTCTTCAACCCTTGCCGATGCTCCAGCGTTGCAATGAACTGCCCTGCTTCCAGCAGGCTGTCATGCGTACCCGTATCGAGCCACGCATAGCCTCGCTGCATGATCTGCACGTTGAGCTGATCGCGATCCAGATACGCCTGGTTGACGGCGGTGATCTCGAGTTCGCCACGCGCACTCGGCTTCACCGCCTTGGCGATATCCACTACCTGGTTGTCGTAGAAGTAGAGGCCCGTGACCGCATAGCTGCTCTTCGGCTTCACCGGCTTTTCCTCGATGCTGCTGGCCTTGCCCTTGTCGTCGAAGGCGACGACGCCATAGCGCTCAGGGTCCTGCACGTGATACGCGAACACGGTGGCGCCGGAAGTCTTCGCATCCGCATCGGCCAGCAGATGTACAAAATCATGGCCGTAAAAGATGTTGTCGCCCAGCACCAGTGCGCTCGGCGAGTTGCCGACGAACTTGTCACCGATGATGAAGGCCTGCGCGAGCCCGTCCGGGCTGGGCTGCACTTCGTACTGGAGGTTGATGCCCCATTGGCTGCCATCGCCCAGCAGCTGCTGGAAGCGCGGCGTGTCCTGCGGCGTGCTGATGATCAGGATGTCGCGCATGCCGCCCAGCATGAGCGTGCTGAGCGGGTAGTAGATCATCGGCTTGTCGTACACCGGCAGCAGTTGCTTGCTGATCGCTAGGGTCGCGGGGTGCAGGCGTGTGCCCGATCCACCGGCCAGGATGATGCCCTTGCGTTGCGTCGTCTTGGTCATGTTCTTCTTCTCGTGAAGTTCAAAGGATCTCGCGCAGCATGCGCGAGACGCCTTCCTGCCAGGGCGGCAGGCGCAGGCCGAAAGTGGTCTGCAGCTTGGAGGTATCGAGGCGTGAATTGTGCGGGCGCTTCGCAGGCGTCGGGAAAGCGCTGGTCGGCACGGCTTCGACGGCATCCGGTCCGGCCTTGAGTTCGACGCCAGCCTGCTGAGCCATTTCGAGCACGAAGCGCGCGTAGCCGTGCCACGTCGTTTCGCCGCCGGCAATCGCGTGATACAGGCCCGCCTTCGACGAGTCCTGCAAGGTCGCCCGGATGGCGTGCGCCGTCACGTCTGCCAGCAGTTCCGCACCGGTAGGCGCACCGAACTGGTCATCGATGACAGTCAGCTTGTCGCGCTCCTTCGCCAGCCGCAGCATGGTCTTGGCGAAGTTGCCGCCGCGCGCTGCATACACCCAGCTTGTGCGAAAGATCAGGTGCTTCGCGCAGTTCCGCGCAACCAACTGCTCGCCCTCGAGCTTGGTCTGGCCGTACACGCTGAGCGGACCGGTCGCATCGTCTTCCTTCCAGGGCTTCGTGCCACTGCCGTCGAAAACATAGTCGGTCGAGTAGTGCACCATCAGCGCGCCGATCTTCTGCGCCGCTTCGGCCACGACTCCAGGTGACGTAGCGTTGAGCTTGCGCGCGAACTCGGGTTCGCTCTCGGCCTTGTCGACCGCGGTGTGCGCCGCGGCATTGACGATCACGTCGGGGCGGACCTTCAGCACCGTATCGGCCAGCTCCTCCGGCCGACTGAAGTCGGCGTGAAAATCGGTGCTGTCGAAATCGAGCGCAACCAGCTCACCGAGCGGCGCCAGGCTGCGCTGCAACTCCCAACCGACCTGCCCACCCTTGCCCAGCAGCAGCAGCTTCATGCCGCAGCCTTCGCGTTGCTGTCGTACTGCTTCTCGACCCACTCGCGGTAGGCGCCGCTCTGCACGTTGCGCACCCACTCGCTGTTCGCGAGGTACCACTCCACGGTCTTGCGGATGCCGGTATCGAAGGTCTCTGCGGGCTTCCAGCCAAGCTCGGCTTCGAGCTTGCGTGCGTCGATGGCGTAGCGGCGGTCATGGCCGGGACGGTCCGTGACGTAAGTGATCTGTTCCTTGTACGGCTTGCCGTCGTTGCGGGGGCGCAATTCGTCGAGCAGCGCGCAAACTGTGTTGACGATCTCGATGTTGGGCTTCTCGTTCCAGCCGCCCACGTTGTAGGTCTCGCCCAGCTTGCCGGCTTCAAGCACGCGGCGGATGGCGCTGCAGTGGTCCTTCACGTAGAGCCAGTCGCGCACCTGCATGCCGTCGCCGTACACGGGCAGGTTCTTGCCAGCCAGCGCGTTGACGATCATCAGCGGGATCAGCTTCTCAGGGAAGTGGAACGGACCGTAGTTGTTCGAGCAGTTCGTGGTCAGCACCGGCAGGCCGTAGGTGTGGTGCCAGGCGCGCACGAGGTGGTCGCTGGCTGCCTTGCTGGCCGAATACGGGCTGTTCGGCTCGTACTTGTTCTCCTCGGTGAAGGCCGGGTCGGTCTTGGAGAGCGAGCCGTAGACCTCGTCGGTCGACACGTGCAGGAAGCGGAAGGCCGACTTCTGATCGGCCGGCAACGCGCTCCAAAACCCGCGCACCGACTCGAGCAGGCGGAAGGTGCCGAGCACGTTGGTCTGCACGAAGTCTTCGGGGCCGTGGATCGAGCGGTCGACGTGCGACTCGGCGGCGAAGTTCATCACGGCGCGCGGCTTGTGCTCGGCCAGCAGGCGGTCGACGAGGGCGCTGTCGCCGATGTCGCCCTGAACGAAGATGTGCTTCGGGTTGCCCTTGAGCGACGCGAGCGTCTCGAGGTTGCCCGCGTAAGTCAGTTTGTCGAGGTTCACGACCGGCTCGTCGCTGTTCGCGATCCAGTCGAGAACGAAATTGGCGCCGATGAAGCCAGCGCCGCCTGTAACCAGGATCATGGGGTCCCCTGAATGTTGGAAGTCATTGCCGTGTCGCAATGGACGTTAACGCGCGATTATCCCATTGGGCCAATGGACGAAAACACAAGACGTTACCGATCTCTTTTCGCTGTGTTTACAATTGCGCTTTGCAGGAGAGCGGGCCACTCTGATGGCCCTACCGAAGGCGCAAACTCCCATAAACGCTCAGGTCGGCCCGACGAAGTCTTGGAGATTTCGGCAAGGGGTCAGTACTGCATCAATTGAAACGCCGTCTGGAGAGCCGCCACTTCACGTGGCGCACCGAAGGAGCAAATCCGTTGCGAAGGTGCAACAGATGAATCTCTCAGGTACCGAGGACAGGGGGAGCGGCAACTTGGACTGCGGTCGTCCAGTTGCTTTCGCTATTTATTCGATAGCAAACAACACCCGCCGTTCAAGCGCTGCAACCTCAAAAGGTACTTGAAATGCGCGTGATCGTTCTCGGCGCCGGCCTGCTCGGCGTGACCTCGGCTTACTACCTCCAGCAACTCGGCCACGAAGTGACCGTGATCGACCGGCAGGCCACCCCGGCTGCCGAAACCAGCTTCGCCAACGGCGGACAGATCTCCGTCAGCCACGCCGAACCCTGGGCCAACCCCAGCGCCCCCCTGAAGGTGCTGCAATGGCTGGGCAAGGAAGACGCCCCGCTGCTCTTCCGCATGCGCGCCGACATGCGCCAGTGGCTCTGGGGCCTGCAGTTCCTGCGCGAATGCACGCCGGCGCGCACCCGTCACAACATCGAGCAGATCGTGCGTCTCGGCACATACAGCCGCTCGATGTTGCAACAGTTGCGCCGCGACACCGGCCTCAGCTACGACCAGCGCACGCAAGGCATCCTGCACTTCTACACGACGCAGAAGGAGTTCGACGGCGCCCTCGAGCCCGCCGAACAGATGCGCGCCCTGGGCTGCGAGCGCCTGGTCATCTCGGCCGACGAGGCCGTGAAGCTCGAGCCCGCCCTCGCCCACATCCGACCGAAGCTGGCCGGCGCCACCTACACGGCCGAGGACGAATCGGGCGACGCCAACCGCTTCGCCCGCGAGCTCGTGGGCCTGGCCGCCGCCGCGGGCGTGAAGTTCCTGATGAGCCACACCGTGACCGCGCTGCGCGAGGCCGGCGGCAGCATCGACCACGTCGAGGCCACCGACAGCGAAGGCCGCTTCCAGCGCATCCGCGGCGACGCCTTCGTGCTGGCGATGGGCTCGCTGAGCCCGCTGTACGCCGCGCCGCTGGGCATCCGGCTGCCGATCTACCCGGCCAAGGGCTACTCGGTGACGCTGCCCGTCAAGGACGCCTCGAAGGCACACCAGGTCTCGCTGACCGACGACGAATTCAAGCTCGTGTTCTCGCGCTACACCTCGGCATCGGGCGACCGCCTGCGCATTGCCGGCACGGCCGAACTCAACGGCTACGACCGCGACCTGAACCGCGTGCGCTGCGAAGCCATCGTGCGCCGCGTCGAAGAACTGTTCCCGGGCGCAGGCGACACCACGCAAGCCCAGTTCTGGACCGGCCTGCGTCCCGCCACGCCGAGCAACGTCCCGCTGATCGGCAAGACGAAGCTGCCGAACCTGTTCCTCAATACCGGCCACGGCACCCTGGGCTGGACGCACGCCTGCGGCTCGGGCAAGTCGATCGCGCGGATCGTGAGCGGACTGGAGCCGGAGGTCGATTTCGCGTTCACGGGGATGCCTGCGCCCAAGCCGCGCATCCCGCAACCCGCACTGGGCTGACGAACCGGCAAGCCCTGGATCACGCCTTGAACGTGATCCAGGGCCTGAGCCGCACCGCGCAGTGGATCAGGCCTGCGCGCTCCTGCGCGTCGATCACTTCGCCGATGGGCTTGTAGGCCTGCGGCGCCTCCTCGATCCGGCGCTCCTCCCGCAAGGTCACGCACTGCCAGCTTGCCTGCTCGTCGACGGGCGCCGGCCGCATCGCGCGCACCTGCTGCCGACGCATCCGCCGGCCAGCGCCATGGCTGCACGACCAGAGCCAGTCTTCGTGCCCCAGTCCGGCCGCCAGGTACGAGTAGTCACCCATGGAGCCGGGAATCAGCGCCAGATCGCCCGCGTCCGCCGGCGTCGCACCCTTGCGGTGGATATTCATGCCGTGTTCCCGCAGCACGACGTTGTGCGGCACGTCCACGACGAGCCTCGACGAAGTGGCACCCAGCAATTCCGCGAAATCCTTGCGTACCAGTTCGGCCAGGACGACCCGGTTTGCCCATGCGTAACGCGCCGCCACCCCCATGGCCTCCAGATATTCGTCGGCCAGCGGTCCCGCCAGGCCGTACAAGCCGCTTTTCGGATGGCGCAGGCCCTTGGGCCATTCGTCGCGGGCACGGTCCATCCAGCGGCCGCCCACATGGAACCCGATGTCGCGCGAGCCGCTGTGGATCATCACGACCACGTCCCCTGCCTTCAGGCCGGCGCGATAGGCCTCGTGACGGTCCATCACATGGTCGACAACTTGCAGTTCCACGAAGTGATTGCCGCTGCCCGGCGTGCCGAGGCAGGGGTCACGAAACACCTCATGGCGGACGCCGGTGTAGGCCTCGGGCGCATGCCGCGCGCTGCCGCCGAACGTCGCCAGGCCGATGCAGGCATCGAGTTCGGCCTGCATCCGGTCGCGGTCGCACGCCGACCATAGCCCGCCGTCCTGAACCGCTTCGAGGAATGCCGACGGCCCCACATCGAACAGCGCCCTGAATGCCGCCGTGTGCACCGGCACGTCGCGCCCGTTGTCGAGCAGGCTGCGCGTGAGCCGCTCGACCAGCCGCGTCTTGTGCGGCGCCACCTGGTCGAGCGTGAGCCCGGTGGTCAGCAGTCGCATGCCACAGTTGATGTCGGTACCCACCGCTGCGGGAATGACGAAGTCGGCATCGGTCGCGACAACGCTGCCGACAGGCGCGACAGAGCCCGGATGGAAGTCGGGCGTCGCACAGGCCTTGCACACGCCCCGCTCGCCGTCGGGCGAGCGCACGCTGGCAAAAGCCAGCAACTGATTCACCGCCTTTTCTTCCAGCGGAAGACTGGGTGGCAGGAGCACCGTGGCCTGCGAGGCCTCGTGGTGCAGGTGATAAACGCCGTCGCGGTAGTCGACGGCAATGCCAGCACGCGAAAAGGCGCGCTGAAGTCTCGAGAAACGAAGGTCGCTCATGGCTGCTGTTCCATTGGGGAAACCGTGTCGGCTTCCTGCCTCGTCGCACTTTGCGTGGAGAGGCGAAAGAGATCGCCCGCGCATCACTGACGATGCGCGGCTGGCTCTTTCTTGCAGCAGCAGAGATTCAAGAAAGCGGGCGGATTCTAGCGATGCATGTTTCCGCCGGAAACCCGCCCGTCGCTTTTTCGCGTCGGGTCTGGAATCAGTCGTTGGCGGTGAAAACCGTCAACACCCCGGTATACCCATACAGATGGTGCCGCGCGATCTCACCAGCGGCGAAGAAGCCGACCAACGGAACATCGCCCAGCGCATGCCGCACGATCTGCAGCTCCGCCCCCGGCGCGCCGAAGTGCGGCCCGCCGCGGCCGGAGCAGCTGACATACACCGCGCCTGCGATGCGCCGCGCGGGATGCGGCGCTGCCTCGGCCTCGCCCGCCGCCACGGCGCGGGCGGTGGCCAGCGTCTGTTCCTCGGGCTCCAGTTCCTCGCGAATTTCCGCACAGATGCGCATCAGGTCGGCGCGCGCCGCCTGGGCGTTGCGGCGGCAGAAGGTCAGCCGCATGCCGGCTTCGGCCGTGTCGGCAATGGCGATGCCGCGCCGCGTGGGGTCGAGCCCGATGATGTGGCGTACCAGCACGTCGGCGCCCAAATCGCCGGTGCGGCGGATGCCATCGGCGCCCGCGTCGGCCAGGCCGACCAGGGTGTTGCGCACCGCATCGATGGCCTCCTGGGGCCGTTCGAGCGACACCTGCAGATCGGCCAGCAGCACGTCGAGCGCCGGCTCGCCGTCGAGCTTCAGCAGCAGGTTGCCGTCGGCCTCGGTGATCTCGCGTTCGCGCACCGCGCCCGAGCGCAGCGGCTGGCAGCCCTGGGTGACGCGCGACACCAGCCGCACGCCCTCGCCGAACACCACGCCCGACAGGCCGCCCGAGAACACTCCGCCCGCCGCGCCATGTCCGCGGATGTTGCCGTTGCCGCCGATGGCGAACTGCAGCGCGCCGCCGCGCCCGGAAGACAGGCCGCCGAAAAGGTAGCCCGTGTCGGTCCGCCCGGCCATCTCGCCGATGAGTTCGGCCAGGTCGGGCGTGGCGGGGTCGGCGTGCACCAGCGCCGTATGCGCCTCGAAGCCGCTCATTTCCGAATTGCCCAGCGGCGCGACGCCGGAGAACACCCGGTACTGGTCGCTCGGCAGGGCGCAGAGCATGAGGGTCATGCCGGGTTCGTCGAAGTACTCGGCGTTGTTGGCCGACACGCCGATGCCGACGGTGCCCGACCAGTCGGTCACCTCGGGCAGCTCGGCGCTCAGGTGGTCGAGGATGTCCTGCGCGTCGCTGGCGTAGTGGTCGGTGATGTAGAGCAGGCCCAGCGTCGGCGACGAGGCGTAGTCGGGCAGCGCCATCTGCGCCCGCAGCTGGGCGAGCACGAGGCCCGCCGCCATTCGCCATTGCGGATGGGTGGCATGGCCGGAGGGAAACAACTTCATGATGCGTGCCAACCCGTTCTTCAAGAAATGGATGTGTGTATGACGTCAGCGTCGCGCGGAGGTTCGCTTGCGCGCGGCGGTCGACGTCCTTTTCTTCGCGGCCGGTGCCGCGGCCTTCTTCGCAGCGGCGGCGGGCTTGCGGGCCGCCGCCGGCTTGCCGATGACCGAGCCGACCGCGTCGGCCAGCGGCTGGGCCATGGCCGGCACCTTCAGCTGGGCCGCGTCCTGCAGCGCCGTGCTGGCGATCTGCTGGAACTGTTCGGTGAGCGAGCCCCACCATTGCATCGGATCGACCACGCCTGCGCCGTCGGCCGACCCGGCCTTCGCCTTGGCCGCGGCCGGCTTGCGGCGCGGCTTGCTGGGGGCCGGGGCTTCTTCTTCAGGCGCCTCGTCCTCTTCCTCGATCTCCTCGAGTTCGGGCTCAGGGGCCGCTGCCGCCGCAGGTGCCGGCGCGGGCGCCATCGCGGCCGCCTGTCTGGTGAACGCGCTGGCGATGTCTTCCATCCGCACGTTCATGCCGCGCAGCGTCGAAAGCGTCATCTTCTGCACCTCGAGCGCCTGGATGGTGGCCTTGAGTGCGTGCCCGTTCTGCTCGAGCCAGTACTGCACGGTCTTCAGCTCCTGGATGCGCTTGTCGACCTCCTCCACGCTCAGCGTGGGAGCCACCCAGCTCGCGATGCCGGGAATCGACCCGTTCCCCGCCGCCGCGCCGCCGGCGAGGTTCTTCAGGAAGTCGAAACCGGGAACGAACTGGCTGAAGTCGAAGGGCTTGCTGGCGTTGCTCATGCGGGAGGTCTCCTGGGTGCTGGGTATGGGTTTTCTTGTGCTGCCAGCTTACTCCAAGCCTCCGGCGTTTGACCCTCCGTGCCGCCTTTTCCCAACGAGGATTTGCCCCTTCGCGGAGCATCGCGAAACCGGCATTGCCGCGCCGCCGGCATTGCGCTCGCCAGGCACGCGAAGCCTGGGGGCGAGCCGGGTCAGAGCTCGCTTCGCACCTTGCTGAACACCTTCCAGAAGGCCGCGTCCTGGGAGGTCGCGAAGTTGATCCGCATCATCGTGCTGGGCGGCCGGCGCGCGTGGAAGAGCGAACCCGGCGCCAGCAGGTAGCCCTGGTCGAGCATGCGCTGGGTGAGCGCGTCGGTGTCCACGCCGGTGTCGACCCAGCCGAAGAGCCCCGCCGGCTCCGAGGCGAAGGTGCAGCCGTGCGCCATGGCCAGCTTCACCGCCCGCCCCCGCGCCCCGTCGAGCCGGATGCGCACGCGCTCGGAGTGCCGGCGCAGCTGCCCCTGGTCGATGCACCACGACAAGGCCCGCTCGAACAGCGTGGGCGAGGTCAGCGTGGCCAGCAGCTTGGTCTCGAGCAGCCGCTCCTTCAGCGCGGGCGGCGCCGCCAGGAAGCCGATGCGCCAGTTGGGCGCCAGGATCTTCGCGAAGCCGCTGACGTAGATGGTGCGCTGCAGCCCGTCGAGCGCGCTCAGCCGCGTGGCGTGCTCGGGCGCGAGGTGGCTGTAGGTGTCGTCCTCGACGATGTGGAAGTCGTGCTCGTTGGCCAGCTTGAGCACGCGGTGCGCGCTGCCCGGCGTGAGGCTGTAGCCCGTGGGGTTGTGCAGCACGCTCACGCTGACGAAGAGCTTGGGGCTGTGCAGCCTGCAGTACTGCGCCATCACCTCCAGGTCGGGACCGTCGGCGCGGCGCGGCACGGGCAGGATGCGCATGCCCAGCGCCTCCAGCCGGGCGAACTCGAGCGCCCAGCCCGGCTCCTCGACCATCACCGGATCGCCCGCCCGCAGCAGCGTGCGGCTCACGATGTCCAGCGCGTGGGTGGCGCCGACGGTGGTCACGATCTGGTCCGGCGAGGCCGGCACGTTGATGCCCACGAGCTTCTGCGACAGGCTGCGCCGCAGGCTCATGTCCCCGGCCGGCTCGCCGTACTGGAGCGACAGCTCCTGCAGCGCGGCTGTATTGGTCATGCGCCGCACGGCGGTGGGCATGAAGGTCGACGCCATCCAGTCGGGCGGAAACACGCCCATGCCCGGCTGCGGCTTGTCGCTGGGGCGATGGAACATGCTGCGGATGAGCGAGCTGGCATCCGCCGGCACGCGCGAGGCCATCATCTGCACCGCGATCGCCGCCGGCATGCCGCTCGCGCCGTTGGCGTCGGCACCGTTCGCCGGGCGGCCGTCCTGCGCCGGGGCGGAATCCCGCACGTAGAAGCCGCGCTGTCGCCGGGCCTCGACCAGCCCCTGCGCCAGCAGCTGGTCGTAGGCGGCGACCACCGTGTACGGGCTCACGCCCTGCTGCCGCGCGCATTCGCGTACCGAGGGCAGGCGCGCGCCGGGCGGAAGCAGTCGGGTGCGGATGCGCTCTGCCAGGCGATCGGCCAGCTGCCCGGTCAGCGACTGTGTGGAGGTGCGAGTGAGCATTCGTCGTCCGGGCTGTGCCGGTTTCCCTGGCTTCTGTGTCGAACGGATGACCAATACAGATTGGGTGATTGTTCGATCATCTGTACTGGAACTGTAATGGTCTCAAGTTTAGAGTGTGTGTCATGAACTGGCAAGAATTCACCGCGCTGCTGGTGCTGGCCACGGCGATGAGCTTCTCGCCCGGCCCCAACACCACGCTCTCCACCGCTCTGGCGGCCAACGGCGGCCTGCCGCGCGCCATGCGCTTCGTGGTCGCGGTGCCGGTCGGCTGGACGCTGCTGCTGGCGCTGTGCGCCGCCGGCATCGGCGCGCTGGTGGTTGCGGTGCCGTCGCTGCGGCTGGCCATCAAGGCACTGGGCATCGGCTACCTGCTGTGGCTCGCGTACAAGCTCAGCGGCAGCGCCACGCTCGGCAGGGCCGACGGCAAGAGCCTCTCGGTCGGCTTCGGCCAGGGCGTGATGCTGCAGTTCGTCAACATCAAGGCCTGGCTGCTGGCGCTCACGCTGGTGGCCGGCTGGATCGCCGGGCAGCCCGACGCGCTGCACCGCTTCGCGATCGTGGCGCCGGTGATGCTGACCTATGCCTTCGCCAGCAACTTCGCCTATGCGCTGGTCGGTGCGCTGCTGCGCGAGTGGCTCGCCAAGGGCTCCCGGCTGCTGTGGTTCAACCGCGCAATGGGCCTCGTGCTCGTACTCACCGCCTGGTGGATGGTGGGCGTATGAAGCTCGACGTGAAGGACGAAACGCTCGGCATGTGGCTGGGCGTCCTCGGCGTGGCGATGTTCGCCGTCACGCTGCCGATGACGCGCCTGGCCACCGGCTCGCAGGATGCACCGCAGCTGTCGCCGTGGTTCGTCACCCTGGGCCGCGCGGCGCTGGCGGGCGTGCTGTCGGCCGTCTTCCTCTTGGTCACGCGCTCGCCGCGCCCTGCTCCGCACCAGTGGAAGCCGCTGGGCATGGCTGTGCTGGGCAATGCCATCGGGTTCCCGCTGCTGCTGGCGTACGCGCTGCGCGTGGTCACGGCCAGCCATGCGGCGGTGGTGACTGCGCTGCTGCCGCTGGTCACGGCCGCCGTCGCGGCCTGGGTGCTGCACCAGCGCGCGCGGCTGGGTTTCTGGCTCTGCGCCATCGCGGGCAGCCTGCTGGTGGTGGTGTTCTCGGTGCTGCGCGCGAGCCAGAGCGGACACGGCTTCGGCTTCGAATGGGCCGACCTGCTGCTGGTCGGCGCGGTCATCGCCGCTTCGCTGGGCTACATCTACGGCGCGCAGGTCACGCCCTCGCTGGGCGCCGAGCGCGTGATCTGCTGGGTGTGCGTGATGGCGCTGCCGGTCACGCTGCCGGCCACGCTCGCGCTGTGGCCGACGCAGCCCGTCGCCACCGCGTCGTGGCTGGGCTTCGTCTACGTCGGCATGTTCTCGATGTGGATCGGCTTCTTCGCCTGGTACCGCGGCCTGGCCCTGGGCGGCGCGCTGCGCGTGAGCCAGACGCAGCTGCTGCAGCCCTTCCTGTCGATCCTGGCGTCGATCCCGATCCTGGGCGAGCCGCTCGACGTGGTCACGCTCGGCTTCGCCGTGGCCGTGGTGGCCACGGTGGTCATCGGCAAACGCCTCTCGCAGCCGCCTGCCGCGCCGGCCGCGGCCCCGCTGCCGGCCGCAGCGGCCAGCCCCGGAAGGAGCCGGTGATGTTCAGCCACGTCACCGTCGGCTGCACCGACCTGCCGCGCGCCGCAGCCTTCTACGACGCGCTGCTCGCCCCGCTGGGCCTCGAGCGCCGCCCGGTCACGCCAGACGGCGGCCCCGAGGCGGCCTGCTGGGTCGCGCCCGGGCAGGCGCTGCCGCGCTTCTATGTGTACATCCCGCTGGACGGCGAACCCGCCGGCGCCGGCAACGGCAGCATGGTCGCGTTCCGCGCGGCCTCGGCCGTTGCCGTGAATGCCGCCCATGAGGCGGCCCTGCGCCACGGCGGCCGCGACGAAGGCGCGCCGGGCCCCCGCCCACGCTACGGCCATGGCTATTACGGCGCCTACCTGCGCGACCCGGACGGCAACAAAATCCATGTCGCATACCGTGGCGACATCCGGGCGGACTGAATCCCGCCCCGCCTGTACCCTCTATTCATCCGAACATCACCTCACCGCCTGAAAGAAGAAAGCCATGAACTGGAAACTCGCCGCCCGCGCCGCCAAGATGAATCCCTCGGTGCTGCGTGAAATCCTCAAGGTCACGGAGCGCCCCGGCATCATCAGCCTGGCCGGCGGCCTGCCCTCGCCCAAGACCTTCCCGATCCAGGCCTTCGCCGACGCCTGCGCCGAGGTGCTGCACAACGACGGCCAGGCCGCGCTGCAGTACGCAGCCAGCGAAGGCTACGCGCCGCTGCGCCAGGCGGTGGCCGACATGCTGCCGTGGGACGTCGATGCCTCGCAGGTGCTCATCACCACCGGCTCGCAGCAGGGCCTCGACCTCGTGGCGAAGGTGCTGATCGATCCGGGCAGCAAGGTGCTGGTCGAAACGCCCACCTACCTCGGCGCGCTGCAGGCCTTCGGCCCGATGGAACCGCACCCGGTGGGCGTGGCCAGCGACGACGAGGGCGTGATCGTCGACGACCTCATGGCCAAGGCGAAGGACGCCCGCTTCATCTACCTGCTGCCCAACTTCCAGAACCCCACCGGCCGCACCATGACGGAAGAGCGCCGCGCCGCCGTCTCGGCCGCCGCTGCCGCCGCCGGCCTGCCCATCGTGGAAGACAACCCCTACGGCGAACTCTGGTTCGACGAAGCCCCTCCGCTGCCGCTGGCCGCGCGCAACCCCGAGGGCGTGATCTACCTCGGCTCGTTCTCGAAGGTGCTGGCCCCCGGCCTGCGCCTGGGCTTCCTGGTGGCGCCCAAGTCCATCTACCCGAAGCTGCTGCAGGCCAAGCAGGCCGTCGACCTGCACACGCCGATCTTCACGCAGCGCATGGTCTCGGCCGTGATGAAGGACAGGTTCCTCGACACCCACGTGCCCACCATCCGCGCCCTCTACAAGCGCCAGCGCGACGCGATGATCGCCGCGCTCAAGCGCGAAATGGCCGGCATGGACGTGAAGTTCAACGCTCCCAAGGGCGGCATGTTCCTGTGGGCGCGCCTGCCCGAGGGCGTGGACACCGTGAAGCTGCTGCCCAAGGCCGTGGAGCGCAACGTGGCCTTCGTGCCCGGCGCGCCCTTCTACGCCGGCGAAGGCGATCCGCGCACGCTGCGCCTGTCGTTCGTGACGGCCAGCGTCGATGAGATCGACACCGCCATCGCAGCGCTCGCACAGACGCTGCGCGAAGAGCTGGCGCTGCTCGGCGACAGGACGCCGGCCGTGGCGCAGGTCTGAAACCAACCGGGAGCCTTACTTGATCGGCCTCGCGACGCTCTCGCTCTTCCTGCTCGCGGTACTGGCGCTGTTCCTTTCGCCGGGCCCGAACATGGCTTTCGTGCTCTCGCACGGCGTGGCCCATGGTCCGCGCGGCGGTTTCGCGGCGGCCATCGGCATCTCGGCGGCCGACCTCGTGCACACGCTGTTCGCCGCCACCGGCGTCACCGCGCTGGTGGCGGCCTGGCCGCCGTCGTTCGACGTGCTGCGCTATGCGGGCGCGCTGTACCTGGTGTGGCTCGCGGTGCAGGCCCTGCGTAGCGGCGGCCTTCGCATGGACGCGCAGGCCCAGCCCGCTGGCTTCGGCCGCATCGTGCGCATGGCGCTGCTGAACAACCTCGTCAATCCGAAGGCGCTGCTGTTCTTCATGGTGTTCCTGCCGCAGTTCGTCGACCCTGCGCGCGGCAGCGTACCGCTGCAGCTGGTGCAGCTGGGCGTGGTGCTGTCGATGGCGGCGCTGGCCTTCAACACGCTGCTGGGCGCGTGCAGCGGCCAGATCGGGCGCTGGCTGCACAGCCGCCCCGGCGCGGCGCGCTTCCAGAGCAGCCTGCTGGCGGTCGTGATGCTGGGGCTGGCCGTGCGCCTGCTGCTTCTCGACCGCCCCTCGCCCCGCTGAAGAGGCTCCACATGAATGTCCTGAAGATCGCGGCCTTCTCTGATGGAGAGACGGGCGGCAACCCCGCCGGCGTCGTTATCGCCGATGCGCTGCCGCCCGCGGCGCAGATGCAGAGCGTTGCCGCGGAAGTCGGCTTTTCGGAAACCGCGTTCGCCGCTCCCGCCGATGATGCTGGCAACTGGCGCGTGCGCTACTTCGCGCCGCAATCCGAAGTGCCCTTCTGCGGCCACGCGACGATCGCGCTGGGTGCCGCGCTGGCAATGCAGCAAGGCGACGGCGTGTTCCCGCTGGTGCTCAACCAGGCGCGGATCACCGTGGAAGGCCGGCGCAACGGCGGCCTGGTCGAGGCAGCGCTGCAGTCGCCGCCCACGCGCAGCGCCGCCGCGTCGCCCGGGTTGCTGTCCGAGGCGCTGGCCCTGTTCGGCTATTCGCCGCAAGACCTCGACCCGCGCATCCCGCCGGCCATCGCCCATGCGGGTGCCGACCATCTGGTGCTGGCCCTGGCGAGCCGCGCGGCGCTGTCGGCGATGCACTACGAGCTGGAAGCCGGCCGCGCGCTGATGGCCCGCGCCGGGCTCACGACCATCGTGCTGGTCTTCGCCGAGACCGCGCAGCGGCTGCACACGCGCAACCCCTTCGCGTCCGGCGGCGTGTACGAAGACCCCGCCACCGGCGCCGCCACGGCCGCGCTGGCCGGCTACCTGCGCGACATCGACTGGCCGCACGGCGGTGCCATCGACGTGGTGCAGGGCGAGGACATGGGCATGCTGTCGCGCCTGCATGCCGACATTTCGCCCGCGCCAGGCAGCTCGATCCGCGTGTCGGGCACCGCGCGCGTCATGCGGGCTTGAGTCGCCGAAGAACCAAGGAAAGAAAGAACCAAACCATGCTCAACATCTGGGGCCGCATCAGCTCGATCAACGTCCGCAAGGTGGTGTGGTGCGCGCAGGAGCTCGGGCTCGACTTCCAGCGCACCGAGGCCGGCGGCAAGTTCGGCGTGGTGCAGACGCCCGAATACCTCGCGCTCAATCCGAACGCGATGGTGCCCACCATCGACGACGGCGAAGGCGCCGAGCGCGTGACGCTGTGGGAATCGAACGTGATCGTGCGCTACCTCTGCGCGAAACATTCGCACGGCAACCTCTATCCGGCCGAGCTGCCCGCGCGCTTCGATGCCGAGCGCTGGATGGACTGGCAGCAGACCACGCTCAACCGCGCGAGCCGCGACGCCTTCATCCAGTGGGTGCGCACGCCGCCATCGGAGCGCCAGCCGGCGCTCAGCGAAGCCTCGGTGCGCGCCAGCGAAGCGCTGTTCGCGATGCTCGACGCCCACCTCGCGCGCCAGCCCTACATGGCCGGCCAGCGCTTCACCATGGCCGACATCCCGGTGGGCTGCGAAACGCACCGCTGGTTCGGCCTGCCCGGCGCCGAATACCGCCGGCCGGCCTGGCCGAACGTCGAGCGCTGGTATGCCGAACTGCTTTCCCGCCCGGGCACGCGCGGCGTGCTCGATCTCACTCTCGAATGAACCCGATGAAATCCCGCCCCTTCAAGCAAGTCGACGTCTTCACCGCCACCGCCTACTACGGCAACCCGCTCGCGGTGGTGATCGACGGCCAGGACCTCGACGACGCCGCCATGCAGCGCTTCGCGCAATGGACCAACCTGTCTGAAACGACCTTCCTGCTGCCGCCCACCGACCCGGCCGCCGACTACCGCGTGCGCATCTTCACGCCCGGCGGCGAGCTGCCCTTTGCCGGCCACCCGACCATCGGCAGCTGCCATGCCTGGCTGCAGGCCGGCGGCAAGCCCAAGGCCGCGGGCATGGTCGTGCAGCAATGCGGCGCGGGCCTCGTGCCGCTGCGTCGCGACGGCAGCCGCCTGGCCTTCGCCGCGCCGCCGCTCAAGCGCAGCGCGCCCAGCCCCGCCCTGCTTGCCAAGGTGGCAGGCGCACTGGGGTTGAAGGCACAGCAGGTGATCGCGGCGCAGGTGCTCGACAACGGCCCGGTCTGGTTCGGCCTGCTGGTGAACGACGCCGACGCCGTGCTGGCGCTGCAGCCCGACCACCGCGCGCTGAAGGAACTGGGCGTGAAGGCCGGCGTGGCGGGCGTGCCCGCGGCGCACGACACCTCGCTGCTCATCGGCCGCTCGAACCGCGAGGCGCGCGCCTTCGGCAACCGGCCCGCGGTGCCGAACGAGGACGGCACCCGCATCGACCTGGAAGTGCGCGCCTTCGCCGAGCCCATCGGCGTGCAGGAAGACCCGGTCACCGGCAGCCTCAACGCCAGCCTGGCCGAATGGCTGATCGCCGACGGCCACATGCCCGAGCGCTACCTCGCGGCGCAGGGCCAGTGCCTGGGCCGCGCGGGCCGCGTCTACATCGAGCGCGACGCCGAAGGCCGGATCTGGGTCGGCGGCGACGCCGTGACCTGCGTGGACGGCAGCGTCACGCTCTGACACCCTGAAGGAGGGCATCGCACCATGCACGCGCAGCTCGACCATCTCGTGATCGCCGCCACCTCGCTCGCGGAGGGCGTGTCCTGGTGCGAGAAGACGCTCGGCGTCACCCCGGCGCCGGGCGGCTCGCATCCGCTGATGGGCACGCACAACCGCCTGCTGAACATCTCGGGCGACGCCTTTCCTGCCGCCTACGCCGAAATCATCGCGATCGAGCCGGGCAAGGAGCCCTCGCGCCCGAGAACTCGCCGATGGTTCGACCTGGACGACGCCGCGCTGCAGGCCGGGCTCTCAAGGCACGGCCCGAGGCTGATCCATTTCGCCGCCCGCGTGCCCGACGCGCACGCGGCAACCCGCGCACTCGCACGCGAGGAGCACGCGCACATCGACCGAGGCCAGCTGCTCGAAGCCTCGCGCGACACGCCGGCCGGCCGGCTCGAATGGCAGATCACGGTGCGCGACGACGGCCAGCGGCTGTTCTACGGCACGCTGCCCACGCTGATCCAGTGGGGCGCGGTGCACCCCACCGACTCCATGCCCGCATCGGGCCTCGTGCTGCGTTCGCTGCGCGCGGTGCACCCGCGCGCGCCGGCGCTGGCCGCCGCGTTCTCCGCCATCGGCATGACCGGCATGGAGATCGAGGCGGGCCCGCCCAACCTCGTCGCCGTGCTCGGCACGCCGCGCGGCACCGTCACGCTCGAATCCCAGGGACTCTGACACCCGGAACCGGAAGAAGACCATGCTCAGCCTCACCGAAATCGCCCTGTTCGCCCTCGCCTCGCTGCTGCTGGCGCTCACGCCGGGGCCGAACATGATCTATTGCGTCTCGCGCACGCTGATCCAGGGCCGCCGCGCCGGACTGATCTCGCTGGGCGGCGTGCTGCTCGCATTCCTGGTGCACCTGCTCGCCGCGGCGCTCGGCCTCACCGCGCTGCTGCTGGCCGTGCCGATCGCCTTCGACGCGATCCGCATCGCCGGCGCGTCCTACCTGATGTGGCTCGCCTGGCAGGCGGTGAAGCCCGGCGGCAGCGCGCCCTTCGAGGCACGCGCGCTGCCGGCCGATCCGCCGGGCAAGCTGTTCCGCATGGGCTTTCTCACGAACCTGCTGAACCCGAAGGTGGCGATGTTCTATCTCTCGTTCTTCCCGCAGTTCATCCACCCCGAGCGCGGCTCGGTGCTGCTGCAGAGCATGCAGCTGGGCATCGCGCAGATGACGGCCAGCGCGGTGGTCAACACCGTGATGATCGTCGGGGCCGCGAGCATCACGGCCGTGCTCTCGCAGAGCGCGGGTTGGCTGCGCGCGCAGCGCTACGTCATGGGCAGCGTGCTCGCGGCACTGGCCGTGCGCGTGGCGCTGACCGAACGCAAGTAAGACAAGAAGAGAGAGACATCCGATGAAGTTCACCCGCGAAGAGATCGAAGCCGCGCAGCGCACCGTGCACGCGGCCATGCCGCCCACGCCGCAGTACGCCTGGCCCCTGCTGTCGCAGCGCCTGGGCGCCACCGTGTGGGCCAAGCACGAGAACCACACGCCGGCCGGCGCCTTCAAGATCCGCGGCGGCCTGACCTACTTCGAGACCCTGGCGCGCGAGCAGCCCGGCGTGCGCCACGCCATCAGCGCCACGCGCGGCAACCACGGCCAGTCGGTCGGCTTCGCCACGCGCCGCCACGGGCTGGCCGCGACCATCGTCGTGCCGCACGGCAACTCGACCGAGAAGAACGCCGCGATGCGCGCGCTCGGCGTCACGCTCGTCGAGCACGGCGACGACTTCCAGGCGGCCTCCGAGCACGCAGCCGCGCTGGCCGAGCGCGACGGCCTGCACCGCGTGCCCTCGTTCCATCGCGAGCTGGTGCGCGGCGTGTCGACGGCCTACGTCGAGTTCTTCGACGCACTGAAGGACGGCACGCCGCCCGACGTGCTGTTCGTGCCCATCGGCCTGGGCTCCGGCTTTGCCGCGGCGGCAGCGGCGCGCGCGTACTGCGGCGTGTCGACGAAGCTCATCGGCGTGGTGTCGGCGCATGCCACCGCGTACCGCGATTCCTTCCGCGCCGGCAAGCCGGTCGAGTCGCCCGTCACCACGCGGCTGGCCGACGGCATGGCCTGCCGCGTGCCGGTGCCCGAGTCGGTGGAGGTGATCCTGCGCGAGGCCGACGATGTGGTCACCGTCACCGACGACGAGATCGCGCAGGCGATGCGCATCCTCTTCAGCGACACGCACAACGTGGCCGAGGGCGCCGGCGCGGCCGCGCTGGCCGCCGCGCTCCAGCAGCAGGAACGCTGGCGCGGCAAGACGGTGGGCATTTGCGTGAGCGGCGGCAATGTCGACACCGGCATGTTCGCCGGCGTGCTGGGCAGCGGCGCTTCCTAGCGTTTTGGCGCCTGCGGCATCGATCGGGGATCGCGCGACTGCGGCGCGTCCGGAAGGCGTCAGAAACGGGTGGCCGGCGCCTCGCCGGTCGCGGCGCGCACCGGTTGCGTCGTGGAGATCACGACGCTGTTGACGCGCGAGCCGTCGACCACGTTCTGGTCGGGCGCGCGGGCCGCTTCCACCGCGGCCTGGCGCATGGCTTCGCGCGAGACAGTCGAGGTGAAGGGATCGGGGCCGCGCGAGCCGCGCGTCACGTTCTGGTCGGGGGCGTGGGCCGCGGCCACGGCCTGGGCCGCCACGTCTTCGCGCGCGAGCAGGCCGGGGCCCTGGTGCACGCCGTCATAGCTTTCCGCATGGGCCGCACCGGCCAGGGCAAGGATGGCCAGGAGGCCGAAGGTCTTTCGCATGTGAACTCCTCTTTGAAGCTGGGTTGGCTGGCGCCTTTCGTTCGGCGCGGCCGCTTTCGCGGCTGGAGTCACTGTAGGAAGGCCGCTTTATGCGACCTTTAAGCGAGAGTTACCCGAGCGTTAAGCCGCCGCGCCGCCCACCGACGGGTCGCCCATCAGGTGCACGCGCGCCTGCAGCCCGGCCTGCCGGCCCTGCGAGTCGTGGCGGTTGGCCAGCACGATGCGCAGGCCGTTGCGCTGCGCGGCCATGCGCGCGATGGCGAGGCCCAGGCCGCTGCCCTCGGCGGCGGTGCCCGGCACGCGGAAGAAGCGGTCGAAGGCGCGGTCGATCAGCGCGGGCGGAATGCCGGGGCCGTTGTCAACCACGTCGACCACCGGCCGCCCTTCCACCTCGTGCAGGCGCACGTCGACCACGCCGCCCTCGGGCGAGTGGCGCAGCGCGTTGTCGATCAGGTTGTCGAAGATGCTGCGCAGCTCGGTCGGCGGCGCGGTCACGGTGGCGGCGGTTCCGCCCTCGAAGCCGACGTCGATGCGGCGGCGGTCGGCGATCACCATCAGCTGGGCCACGCTGTCGCGCAGCACGGAGGCCACGTCGAGCTGCACCGGCGCCTCGGGCTCGGTGCTGCTTTCCTGGCGCGACAGGCGCAGCAGCTGCTCGATCAGGTGCTGGGCGCGCGTCACGCCGCCCTTGAGGTGCACGTAGTGCTCGTCGATGACCTCGGCCGGCACCTCGGCGCGCATGTTGTCCAGCTGCAGGCCGATGGCGGCGATCGGCGTTCGCAGCTCGTGCGCGGCGTCCTGCACGAAGCGGCGCTGCACGGCGAAGGCCTGGCGCAGGCGGCCGAGCAGGCTGTTGAAGGCCTCCACCAGCGGGGCGATCTCGGCGGGCACGCCCGACACGGAGAGCTCGGACAGGCTGCGCTCGTCCTGCGCGGCCACGTCGAGCGCCACGCTGCGCAGCTTGCGCGACGAGGTCCACACCACCAGCCACAGCACGGCCAGCGACATCGGCAGCAGCAGCGCGATGGGCGCGGTGAGCGACAGCGCGCGCTTGGTCACCAGCCGACGCACGAAGCCGCCGTTCTGGATCACCTGCACCTGGAAGCGGTCGGCGTCGGCCGCCGGCCCGGTGGAGTACACGCGCCACACCTCGTCCTCGTCGCCGGAGGCCATGCGCACGGTGCTCATGCCCTCCGTGGACTGGCGCGCCATGGCCAGCTCCGGCCAGGAGCTGGCCAGGAGCTCGCCGCGCCCGTTCCAGACCTGGATGACGAAGGCGCCGCGCTCGAAGATGCTGCGCTGGTCGGTCGGCCTGAGCTCGGGCACGTTCGCGTTGCCGGCATAGGACTCGGCCAGCGTCTGCATCTGGTCGTCCTTGGAGGTGACGATGAGCCGGTCGTAGCTGGCGTAGGTGAACCAGGCCACGCCCACCGCGGCCAGCAGGTGCACCAGCACCAGCCAGAGCAGCAGCTTGGCGCGCAGCGAGCCCGGCGAATACCAGGGGCGGCCCGGCGCGGCGGTCGTGGCGGCGGTCTTCGCTGCGGTCATCGCGGAACTCACGGGGAATCCACCACGCGCCAGCCCAGGCCGCGCACGTTGCGGATGGTGTCGACACCCAGCTTGCGCCGCATGTTGTGGATGATCACGTCGACCGCGTTGCTCATCACCTCCTCGCCCCAGCCGTAGATGCGGTTCTCCAGCTGCTCGCGCGACAGGATGGCGCCGGGGCGCTCGAGCATGGCGTGCATCAGCGCGAACTCGCGGGCCGTGAGGGTCTCGCGCATGCCGCGGTAGAGCACCTCGCGGGTGGTGAGGTCGAGCTGCACGCTGCCGCTGCCGATGATCGAGTTGGAGGCGCCATGGCGCCTGCGCACCACCGCGCGCATGCGCGCCAGCAGTTCGGGCAGCTCGAAGGGCTTGAGCAGGTAGTCGTCTGCGCCGAGGTCGAGCCCTTCCACCCGCTGCCCGAGGCCGTCGCGCGCCGTGAGGATCAGGATCGGCGTGTCGTTGCCGAGGCCGCGCGCGTGGCGCAGCACCTCGACGCCGTCGAGCCCGGGCAGGCCCAGGTCGAGGAGCACGCAGGTGTAGTCGCCATCGGCCAGCGCGCTGCGCGCGAGCAGGCCGTCGCGAACCCAGTCCACCGCCCAGCCCGATCTCTCGAGGCCGCGGACCAGGCTGTTCCCGATCATTTCGTCGTCTTCGACAAGCAGCACGCGCACGCCGGCTCCCGTTGGTTCTTCGCTTGGTTGAGGCGCCGGGAAGTTAGCGCACGACCGTTAGCTCAACGTTAAAGCGGGCCGGCGCAACGGGCTCAGGGCAGCGGCCCGGTGTTGGCCGTGTCCAGCGGCAGCCGCGACACTTCTTCCAGCAGCAGCGCCAGCTGCCGCGCCGCAGCATCGATCACCGCCTGGCCGTGCCCGGCCGTGGCCGCCGCAGCGTTGCCGGCGGCGCCGTGGGGGTTGTAGTCCTCGATGGCCCAGCCGAGCTTGGCGCTCCTGCCGTTGCCGAGGATCGCGTAGCCGGCCGCGCGCTGCTCGGAGGTGGAGGGGAAGTCGCGCGCCTCGTCCATGCGCACCAGCTGCGGCGCCAGCGCCAGCATCATCGAAGTCTCGATCTCGCCCGCGTGCACGCCGAAGCGGTGCTCGTGCGCGCTGAACTGCGCGCCCGCGTCGCCCAGCGGCAGGTTGAACCAGCTCACGCTGTAGACGATGAGCCCGTGCGCCGCGCGCAGCTCGCGCGCCACGATGTCCATCGCGCCCACGTGGCCGCCGTGCGCATTGAAGAGCACCAGCTTCTTCACGCCCGCGCGCGCCACGCCGGCGCCGATCTCGCTCCACACGCGGATCAGCGTTTCGGCCGACAGCGTGAGCGTGCCCGCGAAGCGCGCGTGCTCGGGGCTCAGGCCGATCTGCTGGGTCGGCAAAAACAGCACCGGCAGCGCGGCCGGCAGCAGCGGCAGCGAGGCGGCGACGATGCCGTCGGCCAGCACCGTGTCGACGGCCAGCGGCAGGTGCGGGCCGTGCTGCTCGGTCGCGCCCAGCGGCAGCACCGCGACGGTGGCCGCCGGATCGAGCGACGCGAAATCGCGCGTGGTCAGCCCCGACCAGAAACGGGGAAGCGACGAAGGCGAAGGCGATGGGGCCTGGGGAGCGTTCATCACGCGATCTTAGGCCGGGCCCAGGTCGGGCGGACACCGGACTCCTGGGCATCTGTCCGACAAAAGCGATCGGCGCAGGCGCCTAAAACGCGAATCTGTTCACACATACAACCGAATCCTCAGTCTTTTGTTTGCCCTTGTTAACAATGATGTCTAGAGTAATTCCAAATTTGAGAATTTGAGTTCTGAGGCTGCCGTTCTGTCACTCGGCAACCCCGGTCCTTGCGGCGGCGTCATGGGTTGCCCGGGATCGCATTTCGGATTTCCAAGGGAGCAAGGTGTTCATCCAGAAGAAAACTGGAGGCACGGTCATGGCTGCGCGCAAACCTGCGCTTGCCTGTTCGTTGCTTCGTCTGATCGCGCGGAACGCGCAAAGAATTCCCCCACTGCCACTGGCATGCACGCTGGCCCTCGCTGCGCCGGCGGCGCTTGCGCAGCCGGCGCCCACTAATTCGCCTCCGGCCGTCGGGCAGAGCGCAGCGTCCTCGTATGACGCGAGCCGGCACGACGCACTGATCGTCGCGCGCCGCGAAGGCCGCATCGGCACGGCCGAGGCGTTGAACCAGCTGACGGCCTGGCTCGCATCGCCGCTCGACGACGACGCACGCCGCCGCGTGGCCTCCGATGCGGTCGCGATCGCCTCCGCCGACGGCCGGTATGCCCAAGCCGTCACGCTGGGCCGCCAGGCCACGCCTGCGAAGCTGGCCGACTACGCCCTGGCTCCTCTCGCGCTGGCCGCGCGGCGCGCCCACGATTCCGGCCTGCAGGGCGAAGTCGTCGGCGTGTGGCGCGCACGGCAGCCCGATGCCCGCGAGCCGCGCGTCCACGAAGCCTGGTGGCGCATCGAGAGCGGCGACATCGCCGGCGCAAAGGCGCTGTACCGCGCGCTGTTACAGCCAGCGCCCACGCGAGTCGACGATCGCGTCGCACTGCTGGAACTGCGCGGCGCCCTGGCGCGCGCCGACAAGGACCTGCTGCAGGCGCTCGGCGCCTACACCGAGGCCGGCGCGCTGCGGCCCGGGCGCCTCGACCTCCGGCGCGAGGCCGATTTCCTGCTCGCGGCCAGCGGCGCCGCGTCGAGCGCCTTCGAGAACGCGGAGGCCGCGGAGCGCGCCACGCCGGGCAGCTTCTCGCCGCTGGCGCTTTCCACCCTGCAGCAGGAGGCGCTGGCGCAGCGGCTGCGCTGGGCGATCCGCGCGCGCGACCAGCGCCTGGGCGCGGAGCGCGTGGTCGCGCTCGACCGGGTGCTGGCCGACCAGGAAGCCGCGCTGGCCCGGGTCGACGCAGCCGCCCCGAAGGCAGAGCCCGGCGACGCCGATGCGTGGCGCACGGTGCGGGTGCGGCTGCAGTCCGACCGCCTGCTGGCGCTGGTCGAGCGCGGCCGGCCGGCCGACGCCATCGCGCTCCACGACACCCTGCGCGCCGCGGGCACCGAGCTGCCCGCCTACGGCCTGCAGGCTGCGGCCCGGGCGTTCGCGCAGGAGCGTCGCTCGATCGATGCCGTTCCGCTCTACGAAGCCGCCATGGCCAAGGGAGGCGCCGACATGCCGATGCCCGACGAGGTTCACTACAGACTGGTCTACGCCTACCTGGACGTGGGCCGCTTCGCCGACGCCGAAGCGCTGCTCGAGCGGCTGGAGGCCGCCACGCCCGCGCAGATGCGCCTCGCGCCCGAAGCGGGCCGGCCGAACGGCGAGTACACCGAAGTCAGCGGCCTGCGCGGCCTGGTCCAGCTCTACTCGGACCGCCCCGCCCTCGCGCAGCGCAGCTTCTCGGTGCTGACGCGGGAAGCGCCGCTCAACGCCGGCTATGCCCAGGGCGCGGCCCTCACCGCGCGACTGCGCGAACACCCCGAGGCCGCGCTGGCGCGCTACGAGGCGCTGGCGGCCGACTCCCCCTACGACACCGGCGCGCGCATCGGCCATGTCGAGGCACTGCTCGACGCGGACGAGTTCGCCGAGGCCCGCCGGCGCGCCGAATCGCTCGCGGCCGACCTGCCCGACTCGGTGCAGGTGCGCGAAATGGAGCGCAAGCGGCGCGCCCTCGTCGGCCCGAGGCTCGACGTGGACGCCGAGGCTTCCTCGGGCGGCGCGGCCATCGCCAGCCGCGAATGGCGCATCGACAGCCGGCTCAGCTCCGGGCTCATCGACGACCGCTGGCGCGTGTTCTACGAACAGTCGCTGGGCCGCGGAAGCACCGACATCGGCAACGCGAACTGGGCGCGCGGCGGCCTCGGCCTGGGCTGGCAGCAGGGACGCTGGCTGGCCGAAGGCATCGTGCAGCACGCGAACGCGGGGCCCTACCGCAACAGCGTGGCCGGCCGGCTCGACTACCGCGCGGGCGACGCGTGGCGGCTGTCGGCCACCTACGACGGCGACAGCAAGGAGCTGCCGTGGAAGGCGCGCGTGGCCGGCATCGGCGCGCACGAGCTCGGCGCGAGCGTGGGCTACGTGGTCGACGAGTCGCGCCGCTTCGACCTGAAGTGGCAGCAGCTCGACTTCAGCGACGGCAACCGACGCGACGGACTGGACGCCAGCTGGCGCGAGCGCTGGATCAGCACGCCGGCCTTCCAGCTGGAGACCAGCCTCGGCGCCGGCGCGAGCCGCGGCCGCGCCGTCGAGGCGCCCTACTTCAATCCGTCGAGCGACTCCAGCGTGCAGCTCGGCGTGCGCGCGCAGTGGCTCAACTGGAAACGCGACGACCGGCAGTTCTTCCAGGTCGTCGAGCTCGCCGGCGGCAGCTACCGGCAGGCCGGCTTCGGCAGCGGCCCGATGTGGAGCCTGCGCTACGAGCACCGCTGGAACTTCGGGCCGCGGCTCACGCTGCGCTACGGCGCGTTCGTCTCCGGCCATCCCTACGACGGCGTGCGCGAGCGACAGCGCGGCGTCTTCCTGAACCTCTCCACCCCCCTGCAGTGATGCGAACGACAAAGAAGAACACTCCCCTCGCCTTCCTGCGCGCGGCGCTGCCGTGGCTGATGCTGCTGGCCTTCTCGCTGCCGGCCCTCGCGCAGCCGCTGCCGGCCGCCGACGCCGACGACGGCCTGGGCTTTCGCGTGATCTCCTTCCACGACATCCGCTCCAACGTGCGCGAGAGCTTCGAGACCTCGCCCGACGAGACCGCCATGGACGAGCACACCTTCGCCGGCGTGCTCGCCTGGCTGCAGTACAACGACTACCACCCGGTGAGCCTGCAGCAGATCGTCGACGCGCGCTCGAGCGGCAAGCCGCTGCCGCCCAGGCCGGTGCTGCTGACCTTCGACGACGGCTACCGCAGCGCCTACACCAAGGTCTTTCCGCTGCTCAGGCGCTACAACTACCCTGCGGTGATGGCGCTGGTGACGAGCTGGCTCGAAGTGCCCGAAGACCGGCAGGTGCACTGGGGTGACAAGCCCGCGCCGCGCGAGAACTTCCTGCTGTGGAGCGAGGCCGCCGAGATGGCGCGCTCGGGCCTCGTCGAATTCGCGAGCCACAGCGACGCCATGCACACCGGCATCGTTGCCAATCCGCAGGGCAACCTGCTGCCGGCCGCGGCCACGCACCGCTACGACCCGCAGACCGGCCGCTACGAGGACGACGAGGCCTACGTGCGGCGCATCGAGGCCGACCTGCGCCGCAGCCGCGAGCTCATCGAGAAGCGCACCGGAGCGAAGGTGCGCGCGATGGTGTGGCCCTACGGTGCCTACAACGCGGCCACGCTCGCGGCATCGGCGCGCGCGGGCATGCCCGTCACCTTCACGCTCGACGACGGCCCGAACTCGGCCGCCGTGCCGCTCTCGCGCATCCGCCGCGCGCTGGCGGCCTACGACAACGAGGCGCCCTCGTTCGACCGCATGCTGCGCAGCCCCGCGGGCGGCGAGGTGCGTCCGGTCAACCGCGTGATGCACGTGGACCTCGACTACGTGTACGACCCCGACCCGGCCCAGCAGGAGCGCAACCTCTCGATGCTGATCGACCGCGTGGCCACCGTGCGCCCGCGCGCGGTGTTCCTGCAGGCCTATGCCGACCCCGACGGCGACGGCGTGGCCGACGCGCTGTACTTCCCCAACCGCCACCTGCCGGTGCGCGCCGACCTGTTCGCCCGAGCGGCCTGGCAGCTGCGCAGCCGCGCCGGCGTGAAGGTCTACGCCTGGATGCCGGTGACTGCCTTCAGGCTGCCGGCGTCGAACCCGCTCGCCACGCACACGGTGATGGCGCAGGACGGCGCGGTGCACGCCGACCGCTACCACCGCCTCACGCCCTTCGACCCGGCGGTGCGCGCGCTGGTCGGCGACATCTACGAGGACCTGGGCCGCCACGCCTTCTTCGAGGGCCTGCTGTTCCACGACGACGCGATGCTCTCCGACGACGAGGACGCGAGCCCCGCGGCGCTCGCCACCTACGCGAAATGGGGCCTGCCGCCCGACCTGGCCGCGATCCGCGCCGACCCGGCCTTGATGGCGCGCTGGACCACGGCCAAGACGCGCCACCTGATCGAGTTCACGCAGGAACTCGCCGCGCGCACCGGCGCCTGGCGGCCCGCGCTGGAGACCGCGCGCAACCTCTACGCCCGGCCGGTGCTCGAGCCCCAGGCCGAGCAGTGGTTCGCGCAGAACTACGCAGCCTCGCTCGCGGCCTACGACTACGTCGCACTGATGGCGATGCCGCGCATGGAACGCGAGACCGACGCCGACGGCTGGCTCGCGCGCCTGGCCAGGCGCGCCGCCGACACGCCGCGCGGCCTCGACGGCACGGTGTTCGAGCTGCAGGCGCGCGACTGGCGCACAGGCAAGCCCGTGCCCGACGCCGAGCTCTCGCGGCAGTGGACGCTGCTGCAGCGCGCCGGCGTGCGCCACCTTGGCTACTACCCCGACGACTTCCTCAACGACCAGCCGTCGCTGGAGACCGTGCGCCGCGCGATCTCTGTGCGCACGCTGCTGCCGCGGGCGCTGCGCGCGACCTCCGCCGCGCAAGTCCCCACGCAGGCCGCACCACAGGAGCGCGCGCGATGAGCCCCACCACCCAGTTCCTCGCGCAGACGCTGCCCTCGCTGCTGTTCGGCTTCGTCTTCTACTACCCGTTCTTCATGGCCTACGTGTGGATGGCGGGCGGCCTCTCGCATGCGATGGTGTTCGAACGCAAGCGCGACGTCGACGTCAATCCGTTGGAGCTGCTGCCCTCGCGCCCGCTGGTCACGGTGGTGGTGCCCTGCTTCAACGAGGCGCCGCACCTGCGCGAGGTGATCGAGCAGCTCATGCGCACGCGCTACCCCTACTGCGAGGTCATCGCGGTGAACGACGGCAGCACCGACGGCACCGGCGAGCTGCTCGACCAGATGACGCAGGAGTACGGCCGTCTGCGCGTGATCCACAACGCGAGCAACCAGGGCAAGGCCGTCGGCCTGAACACCGCCTGCCAGCTCGCGCGCGGCGAGTACATCCTGGGCATCGACGGCGACGCGCTGATCGACGAGGACGCCATCGCCTGGATGCTGCTGCCGATGCTGGCTTCGGAGCGCATCGGCGCGGTCACCGGCAACCCGCGCATCCGCACCCGCACCACGCTGCTCGGGCGCATGCAGGTGGGCGAGTTCTCCTCGATCATCGGCCTCATCAAGCGCTCTCAGCAGCTGGTGGGCACGCTGTTCACGGTGTCGGGCGTGATCGCCATGTTCCGCCGCCGCGCGGTGATCGACGTGGGCTTCTGGAGCCCCGACGTGCTCACCGAGGACATCGACATGAGCTGGAAGCTGCAGATCGCCGGCTGGCAGTTGCGCTTCGAGCCGCGCGCGCTGTGCTGGATATTGATGCCTGAGACCTTGCGCGGTCTCTGGAAGCAGCGCCTGCGCTGGGCCATCGGCGGCATCCAGACCATGCTGCGCTGCACCTCGCACATCCTGCGGCCGCGCCACTGGCGCATGTGGCCCGTGTACTTCGAGTACATGACGAGCATCTTCTGGGCCTACGCCATGGCCCTGGTGCTCATCATCAGCCTGGTGCGGCCCTTCCTGCCGTACGACTCGTCGTGGCACTCGGCGCTGCTGCCGCACTGGCAGGGAACGCTGCTGGCCATGACCTGCATCCTGCAGATGCTGCTGAGCCTGTGGATCGACCGCCGCTACGACCGCGACCTGATGCGCTATTTCGGCGGAACGATCTGGTATCCGATCGCCTTCTGGACCATCACGATGGCCACCACCGTCATCGCCTTTCCCAAAGCCCTGATACGCCGCCGGGGCAAACGCGCGGTGTGGACAAGCCCCGACCGAGGAGTTTCCGATGTCCCATGAGTCCGTCTTCCCCTCCAGCTACCCGCCCGACGCGCACGACGACGCCGCGCCGCCGAGCCGCCGTCGCTCCTGGGGGCAGCCCGCGGTGGACGAGCCGATCATCGATGCCGCGCGCATTCCGCTGCGCGCCTTCGGCAGCGGACGCTCGCCGCAGCGCGCGCTGGCCATGTACCTGTGGCTGCGGCTGCTGCGCCCCGCCATCACCATCGCGATCTGGTTCTGGGCGGTCTGGTACGCATGGCCCTACGTGCTGGGCGCGCGCTCGCAGCCCGAGGTGCTGCACCTGCTGAGCCTGTACGGCCTGGTGATCTGCGCGATCCTGGTGTCGATGCTGATGATGGCGCCGTGGCGCCGCCGCCAGCACCGTCGCGAGGCCCGACCCGAGAAGGAGAAGTCGTCCCTGTCCGCGCTGGCCACCTACATCGAGGTGCCGCCCGCGCGCCTGTCCACCTGGCAGCGCACGCGCCAGTTGCTGGTGCACCACGACAACAACGGCCACCTGCGCGACGCCATCGACACCACGCCGGCCACCCTCGAGCCCGAGCCGCAGCAGCAGCCACGCGGCACCGACCGGCGCTGACGGCAACCGGCTACTCCTGGCGCTGGAGCGGGATACCACGGCGGCGCACAGCCGCGTGCGTGCAGGGGGTTTGGCTGCGGTGCTTCAATCGCCGCCACTCCCATCCCACCAGCAAGGACTCTTTCATGGACCTCCAGCTCCAGGACCAGCACGTACTCATCACCGGCGGCAGCAAGGGCATCGGCCTGGCCTGCGCGCTGGGCTTCCTGCGCGAAGGCGCGCGCGTGAGCCTCGTCTCGCGCGACCTCGCCAACCTCGAGCGGGGCCGAAGCACGCTGGTCGCCGCGTTCGCGCAGGCGGAGGGCCGCGTCTCCATCCACGCAGCCGACCTCAAGGACCCGGCCGGCGCAGTCGCCGCCCTCGACGCCGCCGAGAAAGCCTTCGGCCCCGTCGACGTGCTCGTTAACTCCGCCGGCGCCGCGCGCCGCACACCGCCCGACGAGTTGACGGCGTCGTCATGGCACGACGCGATGGACGCCAAGTACTTCACCTACATCCACATGATCGACCCGGTGGTCAAGCGCATGGGCCAGCGCGGACGCGGCGCCATCGTCAACGTCATCGGCCAGGGCGGCAAAGTCGCCAGCCCCGTCCACATGGCCGGCGGCGCCGCCAACGCCGCCCTCATGCTCGTGAGCGCCGGCATGGCCGCCGCCTACGCCGCCAAGGGCGTGCGCGTGAACGCAGTGAACCCCGGCCTCACCCTCACCGAGCGTCTGCAGGAAGGCATGAAGGCCGACGCGAAGCTGCAAGGCATCGGCACAGACGAAGCGCTGGAGCGAGCCAAGGCCCGCCTGCCGCTGGGCCGCATCGCCACGCCGGAGGAAGTAGCCAACACAGTGCTGTTCCTCGCCTCTCCGAAGGCGAGCTATGTGACCGGCGCCATCGTGGCGATGGACGGTGCGGTGACGCCGATGATCTGAGGAAGCAAGGCACGGCTCCATCGAACGCCGCCGCCCTCACCCCAACCCTCTCCCAAAGGGAGAGGGAGAAAAAACCAGGCCGAGCGAAGCAAAGGCCCGTTCGTCTCCCCTCCCCTCTGGCTGCGCCGAGGAGCGCAGCGTTTCGCGGACAAGGGCTCGCAGCTGTTTGAGCGAAGCGAGTTCTGCGAGACCCCGCGAAACGCGAGCACCGCAGGTTGCCCGCAGCGAAGCGGAGGGTCGCAGACAGTGGGGTCGCCTTTTCTTTGCCTACTTTCTTTTGGCGAAGCAAAAGAAAGTAGGTCGCCCGCCGGGGCGAGTCCCGGCCCCGGGAAAAAAACTCAAGCCAACGCCAACAACCCCTCGAACTTCACCGCAAGAAAGTCAACGAAAGCCCGCACACGAGCCGGCACAAACCTCCCACTAGGCAACAACGCATGCAACGGATAAGGCTCAGTCTCCCAATCAGCCAGCAACCGCACGAGCCTCCCTTCCCGAATGTCATTGCGCACATCCAAAGCAGACTTCAAGGAAATCCCATACCCCGCCACAGTCCACTCCCGCGCCAGCGAAGCATCGTCCACGCTGCGGTTCCCATTCACCCGCACCTCCGTCCACTGCCCGTTCTGCGCAAACCGCCAGACCCGGTGCCGCCGCCCCGACCGATTGAAGATCAGGCAGTTGTGATGCACCAGGTCCTGAGGCACCCGAGGCGCCGGATGCCGCCGCAGATAGTCGGGTGAAGCAGTCAGCAGCGGATTGGTCAGCGCAAAAGCCCTCGCCACCAGCCGCGAATCGGCCAGCGCCCCATACCGCAGCGCCACGTCGACCTCGTCGCGCATCACATCCAGCGGCCGATCCCCCACCGACAGCGACAACTGCACGCCCGGATGCAGCGCCAGGAACTCGTCGAACCAAGGCAGCAGCGTGCTGCGCGTGAGGTCCGACGGCGAGGCCACGCGCAGGGTGCCGACCAGCTCCCCGCGATCCGCCGTGACCAGCGACTCCCCCTCGTCCAGCAGCTCGAAGGCGCGCACCGCGTAGTCGAGCAGCGTCTGCCCCTGCGGCGTGAGGCGCATCGCGCGGGTGGAGCGCTCGAAGAGCCGCGCGCCGAGCTGCGCCTCCAGCCGCTTGAGCGTGGCGCTGGCCGCGGCCGGCGTGATGCCCAGCGCATGCGCCGCCGCCGTCAGCGTGCCGGCGCGCGCCGTGTGCACGAGCACCTGCAGGTCTGAGATATTTTCAATCTTCATTTGAAACTGTTGCTGATTTCGGCTTACTTATCAAATCAGCCTTGCGATCCTACAGTTCAGTCATCGTTACTGAAAGGTGCATTCGCCATGAAAGCCGTCGGCTACTACCAGCCCCTCCCCATCGACAACCCCGAATCGCTGCAGGACATCGAGCTGCCGGCCCCCGTGCCCGGCGCGCGCGACCTGCTGGTGCGCGTGAAGGCGGTGTCGGTCAACCCGGTGGACACCAAGGTCCGCAAGAACGCCGCGCCCGAGGCCGGCCAGGCCAAGGTGCTGGGCTGGGACGCGGTCGGTACCGTCGAGGCCGTCGGCTCCGGCGTGAAGAACTTCAGGACCGGCGACCGCGTGTACTACTCGGGCTCGATCATCCGCCCCGGCAGCAACGCCGAGCTGCACGCGGTGGACGAGCGCATCGCGGCGCTGGCGCCGAAGAGCCTCGACGACTCGCAGGCCGCCGCGCTGCCGCTGACCACCATCACCGCCTACGAGCTGCTGTTCGACCGCCTGCGCGTGCCCAAGGGCGGCGGCGAGGGACAGACGCTGCTGGTCACCGGCGGCGCGGGCGGCGTGGGTTCCATCCTCATCCAGCTCGCGCGCCAGCTGACCAAGCTGCGCGTGGTCGCCACCGCCTCGCGCGCCGAAACCCGCGCATGGTGCCTGGAGCTGGGCGCGCACACGGTCATCGACCATTCGAAGCCGCTCGCGGCCGAGCTCAGGGCCGCCGGTATCAATGAGGTCGACATGGTCGCCAGCCTCACGCAGACCGACCAGCACTACGCGCAGATCATCGAAAGCCTCAAGCCCCAGGGCCAGCTCGCGGTGATCGACGACATGAAGGTGCTCGACGCGATGCCGCTGAAGACCAAGTGCATCTCGCTGCACTGGGAAATGATGTTCGCGCGCTCGCGCTTCGAGACGCCCGACATCGCCGAGCAAGGCGCGCTGCTGGCCGAGGTGGCCGCGCTGGTCGACGCGGGCCGCATCCGCACCACCGCGAACGCGAGCTTCGGCACCATCAACGCCGCCAACCTGCGCAAGGCCCACGCGCTCATCGAGAGCGGCAAGGCGCAGGGCAAGGTGGTGCTGGCGGGGTTCTGAGCTCCGACGCTAGCTGGACTGCCACGGCAGTCCGCGCATGCGCACGCGCTTTTCCTCTTCGTCGAAGTGCGCGAGCGATGGCTTGATGAGGTCGCTGCGCGCCACGATGCCGACGAGAGCGAGCGACTGCGCGTCCTTCACCACCGGCAGCCGCTCCAGCCTGTGGCGCGCCAGCCGCGTGGCGACGGCGCGGCAGTTCTCGCCCGGCAGCGCGAAGTAGAGCGGCGCGTCGGCGCAGGCATCGCCCACCGTCGCGATCGGGTCGCTCGTGCCGCGCGCGGCGAGCATCGCGCGATCGGCCACGCCGATCACCGTGCCGTTGCGCAGCACCGGGAACGCGCGATGCGCCTGCCCTTCGCCGAAATGCTCGAACAGCGCCTGCGTCACCGGCATGGCCGCGTCGATGCTGCGCACCTCGCGCGTCATCACCTCTTCCACCGAATGCCGCTCCAGCGGATCGATGCCGTACTCGCGGTAGATGTGATAGCCGCGGCGCGCGATCTTCTCGGTGAGGATCGAGCGGCGCATCGTCAGCACGGTGAAGCCGTAGGCCACGGCCGATGTGGCCAGCAACGGCAGCAGCGCGTTGCTGTCGTGCGTGAGCCCGAAGGCGAAGATGGTGGCGGTGAGCGGCGCGCGCATCACGCCGCCCAGCGTGGCCGCCATGCAGACCAGCGGCCAGAGCATCGGATCGTTGCCGGGCAGCACGTGCGACAGCACCACGCCGAGGCCGGCGCCCATCATCAGCAGCGGCGCGAGCACGCCGCCCGAGGTGCCGGAGCCCAGCGAGATGACCCAGATGACGGCCTTCACCGCCAGCAGTGCGAGCACCACGCCGAGCGCGAGCTGGTTGTGCAGCAGGTCGCCGATCACGTCGTAGCCCACGCCCAGCGCGCGCGGCTGCAGCCAGCCGCCGATGCCGACGGCCAGGCCGCCGATGGCAGGCCACCACATCCAGTGAATCGGCAGCTTGCCGAACCAGTCTTCCACCTTGTAGAGCGAGATCGAGAGCGACGCAGACAGAGCGCCGCACAGCACGCCCGCGATCACGCACGACAACATGGCGAGCGGGCCGGGCACGGCCGTCTGCAGCGGGAAGAGCGGGCCCGGGTCCATCAGCAGCGGACGCGCGAAGCCCGCCACCGCGCAGGCCACGGCCACCGGCAGCAGGCTGCGCGGGCGCAGCTCGAACAGCAGCAGCTCGACGGCCAGCAGCACGGCGGCCACCGGCGTGCCGAACACGGCCGTCATGCCGGCAGTGGCGCCCGCCACCAGCAGCGCCTTGCGCTCTGCGGCAGTGAGATGGAAGTGCTGCGCGATCAGCGAGCCGATGGCGCCGCCGGTCATGATGATCGGCCCCTCGGCGCCGAAGGGCCCGCCGCTGCCGATGACGATGCCCGACGAGAGCGGCTTGAGCAGCGCCACCTTCGGCGACATGCGGCTCTTGCCGAACAGGATCGCCTCGATGGCCTCGGGAATGCCGTGGCCGCGGATCTTGTCGGAGCCGTAGCGCGCCACCAGCCCGACGATGAGCCCGCCGATCACCGGCACCACGATGACCCATGCGCCCAGCGTGTGCGTGGCCGGCGATCGCTCGGCCAGAGAGAAGGTCTGGAAGAAGAACAGGTTGGTGAAGAAACGGATCAGGTCGAGCAGCACGCGCGCGGCCACGGTGCTGATGGCGCCGATGAAGGCGGCCATGACGGTGATGCGCATGAGCCGCGTGTTGAGCGCGAAGTCGCCGCGCGGCGGGTGGGAGGAAGCCTTGGTCGTCATGGTGCTCACGGGGCGTCGGGAAGATCGATCTGCGGCACGTCGAACACGCCCTTGAGCGAGCGCAGTTCCGCGCGGTGGAGTTCGGCCAGCCTCGACAGCAGCTTCTCGCCCTCGGCGAGCAGGTGCACCTCGACCTGCCGGCGGTCGGTTTCGCTGGGCCGGCGCTGCACGAGCCCGAGCGCCTCGCAGCGCGTGACCAGCGCGACCGCGCCGTGCGGCTGCAGCTGCAGGCGCTCGGCGATCTCGCCCACCGAGGCCCAGTCGCGCCCGGGCACGCCCTTGATGTGCAGCAGCACCAGGTACTGCTGCGGCGTGAGGCCCTCGCCCTGCGCGGCGCGTTCGGAAAAGCGCTCGAAGCGGCGCATCTGGTAGCGGAACTGGGAGAGCGCCTCGAAGTCCTTCTTGGCGAGCTTGCGGGGTGGGGGAGCCATGGCGGTGCGGTCTGCGGAACGGCCGCGAATATATCACGTCATGACATATTTGCCGTGCGACACAATCGACGGCATGACTGCCGACATCATCGAATCCGACACGCCCCGCCTGCGTCTGCGCCAGTGGCGCGACAGCGACCTGGCGCCCTTCTTCGAGCTCGCGGGCGATCCGCTGGTGATGGAATTTTTGCTGCCGCTGCCCACGCGCGCCGACAGCGACGCGGCGGTCGCGCGCACGCGCTCGCGCATCGCCGAGAACGGCTGGGGCTTCTGGGCGGTGGAGCACAAGGACTCGGGCGAGTTCATGGGCTTCACCGGGCTCAATTCACCGGCGGCCGAGCTGCCCTTCTCGCCCTGCGTGGAGATCGGATGGCGTTTCGCACGCAAGTGGTGGGGCCATGGCTACGCCAGCGAGGCGGCACGCGCGGCGCTGCAGGTGGGCTTCGGGCAGCTGGGGCTTCGGGAGATCGTCGCCTTCACCGCATGGAACAACACCCGCTCCAGCGCGGTGATGGAGCGCATCGGCATGAAGGAAGACGAGGACGGCGCCTTCGACCATCCGCTGGTGCCCGAGGGGCATGCGCTGCGGCGGCACCGGCTCTACCGCATCGCGCGCCCGCAGGGCTGAAGAAAGGAAGGAGCGCTACTTCGCCTTCGACACTCGCCACACGGCGTTGCCCACGTCGTCCGCCACGATCAGCGCACCGCTCTTGTCCAGCGCCACGCCCACCGGCCGGCCCTGCGCCTTCTCGTCGGCCGTCAGGAAGCCGGTCAGCACGTCGACGGGCGGCCCGCTGGGCTTGCCACCGATGAAGGGCACGAATACCACCTTGTAGCCCGACTTGGGCTTGCGGTTCCACGAGCCGTGCTCGCCGATGAAGACGCCGCTGGCGAACTGCTCGGGCATGCCGCCCGGGCGCGAGAAGGCCAGGCCGAGCGGCGCGACGTGCGAGCCCAGCGCGTAGTCGGGCGCGATGGCCTTGGCGACCATCTCCGGGTTCTGCGGCGTGACGCGCGCGTCGACCACGCCGCCGTAGTAGCTCCAGGGCCAGCCGTAGAAGGCGCCGTCCTTCACCGAGGTGAGGTAGTCGGGCACAAGGTCGCTGCCGATCTCGTCGCGCTCGTTCACCACGGTCCACAGCACCTGGGTGTCGGGCTCCCAGCCCATGCCGTTGGGGTTGCGAAGGCCGCTGGCGAAGAGGCGCTTCTCGCCCGACTTCGTGTCGACTTCCCAGATGGCGGCGCGGCCCGCCTCGGCCGGCAGCCCGTTCTCGCCGATGTTGCTGTTGGAGCCCACCGTCACGTAGAGCTTGCTGCCGTCGGCGTTGGCGATCACGTTCTTGGTCCAGTGGTGGTTGATGCCGGCGGGCAGCTGCGTCACCAGCGTCGGGCTGGCGCCGATCGAGGTCTGGCCCTCGGTGTAGGGCACCTTCACCAGCGCGTCGGCATTGGCGATGAAGAGCTCGTTGCCGACCAGCGCCATGCCGTAGGGCGAGCGCAGGTTGCTCATGAACACCTGCCTGACCTCGGCCAGGCCGTCGCCGTTGGCGTCGCGCAGCAGGGTGATGCGGTCGGCGCTGGGCACGCCCGCGCCGGCACGGCCCATGACCTTGCCCATGACCCAGTTGCGGATCTTGGCGACGGGGCCGCTGCCGCCGTCGTTGCTGTCGGCGGGCCTGGGCGGCTTGTTGCTCTCGGCCACGAGGATGTCGCCGTTGGGCAGCGTGTAGACCCAGCGCGGGTGGTCGAGGCCGCGCGCCAGCGCCGTCACCGTCAGGCCCTCGGCGGGCACGGGCGCGGCGGTGTCGCTCCAGCCGACGGCGGCGGCGACGTTGACGGTGGGAATCAGCGTCCTGTTCGGCTCGGCCAGCTGCGGCCGGGGGCCGGTCGTCAGTTCGGGGGCGAGCTTGGCGGCCTCGCCGCAGCCGGCGGCGAGCAGCACGGCAGCCAATGCCGCGGCCGCGGTGCGCGGCCATGAAGGCCCCATGCGGGTGGGTACTTGCTGCGGTCGATTCATGCGTGATCCTTCGCGCGGCCGACTGCCGCATGCGGCGCATCATCCCAAGGCGGGCGGGCCCGGGAGTGTCGGTCGTGGGCGCTTTCTGGCGTGGGCGCACCTCATTCGCGCATCGCCGCTACCATCGCCGGATGACCGACGACCTGTTCCGCGCCGACGCCTACCTGCGCAGCTGCGACGCCCGCGTGGCGCGCATCGACGATGCCGGCATCGTGCTCGACCGCACCGTGTTCTATCCGCAGGGCGGCGGGCAGGCCGGAGACAGCGGCGTGCTGGCCCTGGCCGGCGGACGCGAGATCGTCATCGCCGACACCCGCAAGGCCAAGGACGCGGAAGGCCGCCCGACCGACGAATTCATCCATGTACCGGCGCCCGGCCAGGAAGACCTGCTGGCGGCGCTGAAGCCCGGCGACACCGTCACCGCCCGCCTCGACTGGGAGCGCCGCCACCGGCTGATGCGCTTCCACACGGCCACCCATCTCCTGTGCCACCTGGTGCCACAGCCTGTGAACGGCTGCTCCATCACCCCCGAGTACGCACGGCTCGACTTCCACATGACCGACCCGCTGGACAAGGACTCGCTGACGGCCGGCCTGGCCCGGCTGGTCGAGGCGGCCCACCCTCTTACCGTGGGCGCCATCACCGACGAGGAACTCGACGCCAACCCGGCGCTGGTGAAGAGCATGAGCGTGCAGCCGCCGCGCGGCTCGGGCACGGTGCGCACCATTCGCATCGGCGGAACCGGCCCGGACGACGCGCAGATCGACCTGCAGCCCTGCGGCGGCACGCATGTTGCAAACACCGCGGAAATCGGCGCGGTGGTGGTCACCAAGATAGAAAAGAAGAGCGCCAGCAGCCGGCGCGTGGTGCTGGGCTGGGCCCCGCAGGCAACCGCGGCGGCCTGAAGCGCCCGGAACTTCGCCCCCACCGATTGCTCCGACTGACGGCATGATCTTTCCGCGCATTCAATTCGCTACGCTTCTGATAGCAACAGCTGCAGCCAGCATGCCGGCCGCGGCGCAATCGACTCCCGAGCTGGCATCGAAGCCGGGCGCGGTGGTCACCACCCCCCATGTGCGCGCCGAACTCATCGCCCACGCCCCGGACGGCGTGACGCCCGGTGCCCCGGTATGGGTCGGCCTGCAGATCGCGCACCAGCCCGAGTGGCACACCTACTGGAAGAACGCCGGCGATTCGGGCCTGCCCACCGAGATGACGTGGACCCTGCCGGCCGGCGTGTCCACCGGCGAGATCGCCTGGCCGGCGCCGAAGAAGATCCCGGTCGGCACCCTCGCGAACTACGGCTACGAGAACACCGTGCTGCTGCCGGTGCCGCTGGAGGTGTCCACGCTCTACAAGCCGCCGGTGGCGCTGGGCGGCACCCCGGCGATGGACATCCAGCTCAAGGCTTCCTGGCTGGTCTGCCGCAAGGAATGCATTCCCGAGGAAGGCACCTTCACGCTGGCGCTGCCGCTGCAGGGCTCGACCGCGCTGCACAAGGCCGAGTTCGATACCGCCTTCGCCGCCCGGCCCGCGCCGCTGGCCAAGCCGGGCGCCATCGAAGTCGAGGGCCACAGCCTGAAGGTGCGGCTCGAGGGCCTGCCGGCCGCCGCGCAGGGCAAGACACTGGAGTTCTTCCCCGAGACCCCCGAGGTGATCCGCACCGCGGCCGTCTCCGGCAAGGACTGGACCCAATCCTGGCAGGGCGACACCTGGACCGCCACGATGCCGCTGGCCGACCAGCGCAGCGCGAGCCCCACGGCGATGCCGGTGGTGGTGACGCTGGCCGAGGCCGACCGGCAGGCCGGCCAGCCGGTGGCATGGCGCGCCGAGGCCCCCGTCTCGGGCACCTGGCCCACGGCCGCCGCGCCGCGTGCCGCCGAGGTGTCGCCGGCCCTGCAGGCGGCGCTCGCGGCCAACGCTGCGAATGCCGCGGCCGCGAAGTCCGGCGACCTGCCCGCCCCCTCTTCCACCACCTTCCTGGCCGCGCTGCTGGGCGCGCTGTTCGGCGGCCTGCTGCTGAACCTGATGCCCTGCGTGTTCCCGATCCTCGCGATCAAGGTGCTGGGCTTCGCGCGGCAGGCGGGCAACGCCAGCGCGCACCGCAAGGCCGGGCTGGCCTATACGGGCGGCGTGATGCTGTCCTTCCTCGCGCTGGGCGGCGGCATGCTTGCGCTGCGTGCGGCGGGCGCCGGGCTGGGCTGGGGCTTCCAGTTGCAGTCGCCGGGCGTGGTGGCTGCACTGGCGGCGCTCTTCACGCTGATCGGGCTGAACCTCGCGGGCGTGTTCGAGTTCGGCCGCGCCGCGCCTTCCTCGGTGTGCAGCGCGCAGGCCAAGCATCCACTGGCCAACGACTTTCTTTCCGGCGTGCTCGCCGTGGTCATCGCATCGCCCTGCTCCGCGCCGTTCATGGGCGCCTCGCTCGGCTTCGCCATCGGCCTGCCGGCGGCCCAGGCGCTGCTGCTGTTCGCGGCACTGGGCTTCGGGCTGGCGCTGCCGTATCTCGTGGCCGGCTTCGTGCCCGCGGTGGCCTACCTGCTGCCCAAGCCCGGACCGTGGATGGGCACGCTGCGCCGCCTGCTCGCCTTCCCGATGTTCGCCACCGTGGCGTGGCTGGTGTGGGTGCTCGGCCAGCAAAGCGGCATCGACGGCGCGGGCACGCTGCTGGCGCTGCTGGTGTGCCTGGCCGCCATCGTCTGGGCGCTCACGCTGCGCGGGCGCGCGCGGGTCGTGATCGCGGGTGTGCTGATCGCATTCACCGCCGTGCTCACCGCCGCCATCGGCCGCAACGTGCTGCAGGCGGTGGAGCCCGCCAAGCTGGCATCGGCCGCGCCGGGCGCCGCCGGCCAGCGCTGGCAGCCATGGTCCGCCGAACGCGTGGCGCAGTTGTCTGACGCGGGCCGTCCCGTGTTCATCGACTTCACCGCCGCCTGGTGCGTGACCTGCCAGTACAACAAGAAGAGCACCCTGTCCGACGCGCAGGTGCTGGCCGACTTCGACGCCAAGAAGGTCGCCACGCTGCGCGCCGACTGGACCCGCCGCGACCCCGCCATCACCGCCGCGCTCACCGCGCTGGGACGCAGCGGCGTGCCGGTGTACGTGCTGCAGGCGCCGGGCAAGCCGCCGGTCGTGCTGACGGAGATACTGGGCAAGGACGAGGTCCGCGCCGCGCTTGCCGCGCTTTGACCACCGGCGTGACATGGGTTGTCACATGCACTTGAAGAAACCGTTCTAAGCTGCAGTTGTTGTTTGGAATTTTGTTTTGGAGTTCAAGCTGGCCATGTCTCTCTCGCCAACCGCAGACTCGCGTTCCTTCCGCGCCGCGCGCAATGCCCGCGCCGCCCTGAGCCGGGCCTCCCGCCGTGCCGTCGTCGCGGCAGCCGTGGCGCTCGGCGCCACCTTCCTGATGGGCAACAACGCCGCGGCCGCCCCCACCGTGGGCCAGCAGGCGCCCGATTTCGTCGCGGTCGACACCAACGGCGCCAAGCACAAGCTGTCCGACTTCGCGGGCAAGTTCGTGGTGCTCGAATGGACCAACCCCGGCTGCCCCTTCGTGCGCAAGCACTACGGCAGCGGCAACATGCCCGCCACGCAGAAGGCCGCGACCGACAAGGGCGTGGTGTGGCTCGCCATCAACTCCACCGAGCGCGCCGCGTCCGACTACCTCAAGCCCGACGCGCTCGACGCCTGGATGAAGTCGCAGAAGGCCGCGCCCACCGCCGTGCTGATGGACGAGGACGGCCTCATCGGCCAGGTCTACGGCGCGCGCACCACGCCGCACATCTTCATCATCGACCCCAAGGGCACGCTGGTGTACGCGGGCGGCATCGACAGCATCGCCTCGGCGCGCGTGGACGACATCAAGACCGCGACCAACTACGTGAACCAGGCCCTGGGCGAGGCCTTCGGCGGCAAGCCGATCTCGGCCGCCGCCACGCGGCCCTACGGTTGCTCGATCAAGTACAAGGCCTGACGCAGGACGCCCCGCGCCGGATGAGCGAAGTTCGAGGAACGGCCGGCTACGGCGCCAATGCCGGGGCGCTCGCGCAGCAGTACGAGAGCCTTCGCTTCGAGGACGTCCACCGCGAAGTGCTGCACCTGTTTCCAAGCACGCCGGGCCGCGTGCTGGACATCGGTGCCGGTTCCGGGCGCGACGCCGCGGCGCTCGCCGCGCTGGGCCACCGGGTGGTGGCGGTGGAGCCCACGCCCGAGTTGCGCGCCGAAGGCATGCGCCGCCACGCCGCGCTGCCCATCGAATGGATCGACGACCACCTGCCCGGGCTGGCTCGCACGCTGGCACTCGGCGTGCGGCATGACCTGATCCTCCTGACCGCCGTTTGGATGCACCTGGACGCCGCCGAGCGCGCTGCAGCCATGGAAGCTCTCGCGGGGCTGGTGGCCGAAGGCGGCCAGGTCGCGATGTCGCTGCGCCATGGTCCCGTGCCCGAGGGCCGGCGCATGTTCGAAGTCTCGGCGCCCGAAACGATCGAACTCGCGGCCCGACACGGACTGCTGCCGCGCTTTCTCGGCGAACGCGAGGACATGCTGGGCCGCGCCGACGTGCGCTGGAGCTTCCTGGTCCTGCAGCGCCCCGCGTGACAGTGACAGCTACCTGACCGGCACAGTCAGGTTGCGGTCGGGGAGCCCGGCCTACCCTTGGGGCGCACACATCGCCAGTACAGCCCAAGGGGACAACAAGATGAATCCTGCGCCCAGCGCCGCGCAACCGGGCACTGCCGCCCGCGCCTCCACCACCGCCTCCTCCTCCAAGTTCGCCACCGTCCTGCGCGTGACCGGCGGCAACTTCATGGAGATGTTCGACTTCTTCCTGTTCGGCTTCTACGCCACGCAGATCTCGAAGGCATTCTTCCCGGCAGGCAACGAGTACGCCTCGCTGATGCTGACCTTCATGACCTTCGGCGCCGGCTTCCTGATGCGTCCGCTGGGCGCGATCTTCCTGGGCGCGTACGTCGACCGCGTCGGCCGCCGCAAGGGCCTGATCGTCACGCTCGCGCTGATGGCGCTCGGCACGCTGCTGATCGCCTGCGTGCCCGCCTACGCGACCATCGGCCTGGCGGCGCCGCTGCTGGTGCTCATCGGCCGGCTGCTGCAGGGCTTCTCGGCCGGCGTGGAGCTCGGCGGCGTGTCGGTGTACCTGTCGGAGATGGCGACGCCGGGCCACAAGGGCTTCTACGTGAGCTGGCAGTCGGCCAGCCAGCAGGTGGCCATCGTCGTGGCGGCGGCCATCGGCTACTGGCTCAACGTGACCTTCACGTCGCAGGAGATCGGCGACTTCTACTGGCGCATTCCCTTCTTCGTGGGCTGCCTGATCGTGCCGGTGCTGTTCATCATCCGTCGCTCGCTGCAGGAGACCGAGGAGTTCATGGCGCGCAAGCATCGCCCCGACGCGCGCGAGATCTTCCGCTCGATGGTCGCCAACTGGGGCCTCGTGATCGCCGGGATGATGCTGGTGTCGATGACCACCGTGTCGTTCTACCTGATCACCGTCTACACGCCCACCTTCGGCAAGGCCGTGCTGCACCTGAGCACCACCGACGCGCTGATCGTCACGCTGTGCGTGGCCATCTCGAACTTCATCTGGCTGCCGATCATGGGCGCGCTGTCCGACCGCGTGGGCCGCAAGCCGCTGCTGATCTTGTTCACGGTGCTGACCATCCTCACCGCCTACCCGGCCCTCAAGTGGCTGGTAGGCGCGCCCAGCTTCGCGCGCATGCTCGAGGTGGAACTCTGGCTGTCGTTCCTCTACGCCAGCTACAACGGCGCGATGGTGGTCGCTCTCACCGAGGTGATGCCGGTGAACGTGCGCACCGCCGGCTTCTCGCTCGCATACAGCCTGGCCACCGCGCTCTTCGGCGGCTTCACGCCTGCCATCGCCACGGGGCTGATCGAGATGACCGGCGACAAGGGCGCGCCGGGCCTGTGGATGACGGCCGCCGCCGTGTGCGGGCTGATCGCCACGCTGGTGCTGTACCGGCGCAACGTGGATCCGGCCGACGCCGGGCGCGTGCCGGCGGTCTGACCCGGGCGCCGGCTACCAGCTGCCGGAGGCGCCGCCTCCGCTGCTGGAGCCGCCGCCGCCGGACGACGAGCTGTCCGACGACGAACTGCTGCTGCTCGAAGAACTGCTCGACGAGCCGCTGCTCCAGCCGCTGTCGGAGCTGTCGCCATCGCCGCTGCCCGAGCCGAAGAGCGGGAAGACGAACATGAACAGCAGCGCGAGAACGGTCGCGATCGCGCCGGGAATCCAGGTCTCGTCGGGCAACGGGCCGGGCTCGGTGATCACGACCACCGCGCCGACCACACCCAGCACGACGATCCACCGGACCGCGAAGCCGAGCGCGCTGCCGTCCCGCCAGGTGTTGCGGATGCCGAAGACGATGACCGCGACCAGGAGGCCCGCGCCGCCGATAGCCAGCGCCCACAGAAAGCCCGGCCAGAACACATCGCCGCCGACCATGAAGGCAATGCAGACCAGCGCGGCGATCACCGCGGCGATGCCGCCGAGCACATAGGCCACTTCCTTCACGCGCCCGCACAGATAGCCGAGGCCGTACAGGAAGAGCGCCGGAATGGCCAGGAACCCCGCCATGAACGGATTCAGCAGCATGGCGGCTCCGCCCAGCGGACCCGCACTGACAAGGCCGAGCACGAGCCGCCAGTCGCGCGGCCGGCGAGGCGCTTCGGGTTCGATCTCCTGCAGCGCATCGGACCAGGGCTCGGGGCGCCGGACGCGCCGCCCGCGCTTGCCCGAACGCTTGCCGAGCGAAGTGGGCCGCGAAGTGCGGCGCCGTGTGCCGACGAGAGGCCCCGCGCCGAGGCCATGCCATGCTCCCACGCCGATGCTCCACAGCATGACGCCGAGGAAGGCCTTCCCCTCTGGCGTCAGGCCTCCGCCGGATGCCGTCGGTTCGCGCACGGCTTCTTCGTCCACCGGCAGCGGCGTGGACGCTGCGTCCGACGCGAGCGTGTCGGGCCATGGCTGCGCCGCCGACGGCGCGTCGATCAGCTGCGACAGCGCCCGCACCGCGGCCTGCACGCCGCCCGCATAGTCGCCGCCGCGAAAGCGTGGCGCCATCTGCTGGTCGATGATCGCGGCCGCCTGGATGTCGGTGACGGTGCCCTCGAGGCCCTTGCCGACCTCGATGCGCATCTTCCGGTCCTTCAGCGCGACGAGCACCAGCACGCCGTCGTCCTCTTCCTTGCGGCCCAGTTTCCAGTTCGCGAACACGCGCGTGGCGTACTGCTCGATCGCCTCCCGGCCCGTCGTCGGCACGATCAACACCGCGAGCTGCGCCTGCGTGCTGCGCTCCAGGGCCGAGATGTCCTGGCGCAGCGCCTCGGCATCGCTCGCGCCCAGCGTGTCCGTGAGATCGACCACCCGCGTCTTCATCGGCGGCACGGGCACCAGGGCTGTCCTGGTTTGTGCGAACGCCGGGCATGAGCCCAGCGCGATGCACAGCAGGATGAGAGCGGAACAGAGCCACTCCCGGGCCCTCGATTGCCTCCTGCCGGCGCTCGAGGCGGCGGAAGCTGATTCTGTAGAAAGCATGAGGCAGGATAGCGCCTGCCCCACCCACCCTCGCCGCCCTGGCTCGATTTCAGCCCGGCTGCGCGAGGGCCACGGTCTTCGGCTCCAGGAAGGCTTCCATGCCGAAGAGCCCGAACTCCCTGCCGATGCCCGACTGCTTCACGCCGCCGAAAGGCGCGCTCAGCTCGGGCGTGACGCGGTTGACCAACACCGAGCCGACGCGCAGCCGCGAAGCCACGTCCAGCGCGCGCTGCTGCTGCGAGGAGAAGACGTAGGCCTGCAGGCCGTACGGCGAGTCGTTCGCGATCTCCACCGCTTCGTCCTCGCCGTCGTAGCCGATCACCGAGAGCACGGGTCCGAAGATCTCCTCGCGCGCGATGTCCATGTCGTTGCGCACTCCCGCGAACACCGTGGGCCGCACGAACCAGCCCTTGTCGAAGCCGTCCGGGCGCCCCTCGCCTCCGGCCACGAGCGTCGCGCCCTGCTCGAGCCCGCGGCGGATGAAACGCTGCACGCGCTCGAACTGCGCCTTGCTCGCGAGCGGCCCGACCGCGGTGGCGGGGTCGCGCGGATCGCCCACGCGCATCGCCGCTGCCGCCACGCGCAGGCCTTCGATGGCCTGCGCCATGCGCGCGTTCGGAATCAGCAGACGCGTACCGGCCACGCAGGCCTGTCCGTTGTTCATGAAGGCCGCGCCCAGTGCCATGGGCAGCACCGTGGCCAGGTCGGCGTCGTCCAGCACCACGGTGGCCGACTTGCCGGAGAGCGCGAGGCTCACGCGCTTCAGCGTTTCCAGGCCCGCGCGTGCGATGAGCTTGCCGGTGGCCGTGGAGCCGGTGAACGAGATCCTGGCGATTGCAGGATGAGTGGCGATCTCGTCGCCCACGTCGCCGCCGCGCCCGAGCAGCACGTTGACGGCGCCCGCCGGCAGGCCGGCCTCATGCAGCGCCTCGGTCACGACCCGCGCCTGCAGCGGGCTGAACTCGCTGGGCTTGATCACCGACGCGCAGCCCGCGGCGATGGCCGAGGCCAGCTTGCTGCAGATGCTGCCGGCGGTGCTGTTCCAGGGCGCGATGAGGCCCGCGACGCCGACCGGCTCCATGCGCACGATGGCATCGCCCATGCGCCGTTCGAAGTCGTAGCCCTCCAGCATGCGGGCCGTGTCGGCGAAGCATTGCGAGGCGTAGTTGCTGACCCATCGCGAACGGGCCAGCGGGCCGCCGTACTCCTCGATCGTGGCTTCGCAGATCTGCTCGGTGCGCGCCAGCACGGCGGCTTCGAGGCGCCTGAGCATGTCGATGCGCTGCGCCTTGGTGCTGCCCGCCAGCGCCGGCTGCGCCCGGCTCGCGGCCTCGATCGCGCGCTTCGCATCGTCGCGGTTCGCCAGCGTCACGGTGCCGATCGGCTGCCCGGTGGCCGGGCTGAGTATCTCCAGCCGCTCGCTGCCCTGCACGGGCACGAAGGCGCCGTCGATGTAGGCCTGTTGGATGTTCCACATGGTCGTCGCTCCTGCGCTCAGGGCTTTGTCGACTCAGCCGCGCGCGGCGTCGATCACCGCCTTCGTGAAGGCCTCGGGCGCTTCCTGCGGCAGGTTGTGGCCGATGCCGCCGCTGACCAGCCGATGCTCGTAGCGACCCGAGAACTTCTTCGCATAGGCGCTGGGTTCCGGGTGCGGCGCGCCGTTGGCGTCGCCTTCGAGCGTGATGGTCGGCACGCCGATCACCGGGGCCTTGGCGAGCCGGTCCTCGAGTGCCTGGTACTTGGCCTCGCCCTCGACCAGGCCGAGGCGCCAGCGGTAGTTGTGGACCGTGATGGCCACGTGGTCGGGGTTGTCGAGCGCCACGGCGCTGCGATCGAAGGTGGCGGCGTCGAAGTTCCACTTGGGCGACGCGGTCTGCCAGATGAGCTTTGCGAAGTCGTGGCGGTTCTTCTCGTAGCCCGCGCGGCCGCGCTCGGTCGCGAAGTAGTACTGGTACCACCACTGCAGCTCGGCCTGCGGCGGCAGCGGCACCTTGCCGGCCTCCTGGCTGCCGATCAGGTAGCCGCTGACCGAAACCAGCGCCTTCACGCGCTGCGGCCACAGCGCGGCCATGATGCAGGCGGTGCGCGCGCCCCAGTCGCAGCCGGCGACGGTGGCGACCTGGATCTTCAGCGCATCCATCAGCGCGATGATGTCGACGGCGACCACCGACTGCTGCCCGTTGCGCGGCGTGTCGGCCGACAGGAAGCGCGTGGTGCCGTAGCCGCGCAGGTACGGCACGATGACGCGGAAGCCCGCCGCCGCGAGCGCCGGTGCCACGTCGACGAACATGTGGATGTCGTAGGGCCAGCCGTGCAGCAGGATCACGGGCGCGCCGTTGGCCGGACCCGCTTCGTAGTAGCCGATGTTGAGCGTGCCGGCATCGATGCTCTTGAGCGGTTCGAGACGCCGGGGCGCGCCGGCGGCCTGGGCGAAGGCCGGCGTGAGCGCTGCGAGCTGGGTGGCCGCGGCACCGAGGGCGGCGGCTGCGAGGAAGGTTCTGCGGGGCAGTTGGAGCGACGATGTCATTGGGCTGTCCTGATGATCGATTGGTTCGTGGTGGAAGGGCTGACAGGTGCGAATGTCGCCCCTCGAACCACCATTCGCCCGGCCCTGCGTATCGCTCTGTATCTGGCGCAGTTTTTTCAACAAAACATTTCGATGTCCGCCCCGTGCGTGCCCCGCTCCGGGAACTTTCGGGTACTGCCGGCGCCGCTGGTTCACACCAGCCGCAGCCCCCCGTCGCACTCGATGACGGTGCCCGTGGTGTAGCCGTTCTCGATCAGAAACTGGATCGCATGCGCCACGTCCTGCGGCCGGCCCACGCGGCCGACGGGCAGCGTCTCGACCTGCTGGCGGAACAGGTCGTCCTTCATCGCGGCGGGCACGCGGTTCCACCATGGCGTGTCGACGAGGCCCGGCGACACCGCGTTCACGCGGCTCGGCGCCAGCTCGCGCGCCAGGCTGCCCACCATCGCCTCGATCGCGCCGTTGATCGCCGCCAGCCCCGCGGTGCCGGGCAGCGAGTTGCGCGCGGAGATCGCCGTCACGAAGGTCAGGCTGCCGCCCTTGCGCAGCACGCGCGCGCCGGCCTGCGCCGCCTCGAGCTGCGGCCAGAACTTGGCCTCGAAGCCGCGGCGCAGCGACTGCAGGTCGAGCTGCGCGAACTCGCCCGCGCCCTCGCCGCCGCTGAGCGTGAGCACAAGGTGGTCGACGGGCCCTGTGCTCTCGAAGAAGGCGTCGAGCGCGCCGCGGTTGCAGGCGTCGAAGGCCGCGCCGCTCACATTCGGGCCGAGCCCGCCGATCGCCTCCTGCAGCTTGGCGTTGTCGCGCCCCGTCGCGATCACGCGCGCGCCGGTCGCCGCCATGCGCCGCACAGTCTCGAGCCCCACGCCCGACGAGCCGCCGACCACCACCACGGTCTGTTGTTGTTCCTTCTGGGTCATGTCGATTCCTTTGAATGCTGCTGAAAGAGCCCTCAGGTTAGGGAGCGCGGCACTATCATTCAAATCGTTTGGAACCATGGAATACATCAATGAAAGCGATTTCAGGCGGCTCGACCTGAACCTGCTGCTGGTGTTCCACGCGCTGCTGCACGAACGCAGCGTCACGCGCGCGGCACAGCGCCTGTTCATCGGCCAGCCTGCGCTGAGCGGAGCGCTCAAGCGCCTGCGCGCCGCGCTGGGCGACGAGCTGTTCGTGCGCACCTCGCACGGCATGACGCCGACGCCGCGCGCGCTCGAACTCGCGCGCGTCATCGAGCCGCTGCTGCTGTCGCTGCAGCAGGCGCTGCATGCGCGGCCGGCGTTCGACCCGGCGAAGGCCGAGCGCGTGTTCCGCATCGGCTTGAGCGATGCGCTCGAAGTGGCGCTGATGCCGCGGCTCATGCAGCGGCTTGCCGAAGAGGCCCCGGGCGTGCGGCTCATCGCGCGTGAGGCCGACCGCACGAACGCGCCTGCCATGCTCGACGCGGCAGAGATCGAACTGGCGGTGGGCGTCTTCATCGACTGCGCCTCGTGGCACCGGCAGCGGGCGCTGTTCGGCTGGAGCTTTGTCTGCGTCTACAACCCCGAACTCGTGACGGTACGTGGAAAGAAAATCACGCTCGCCGAGTACCTGCGCCACCCGCACCTGCTCACCTCGTTCAGCGCCGACCTCAGCGGCCTCGTCGACGAGCTGCTGCGCGAACGGGGGCACTCGCGCAAGGTCGTCTTCTCGAGCCGCAACTTCGCGACCAGCCCCTTCATCGTGCGGCAGATGCCCGCCATCACCACCGTGCCCACCTTCGCTGCCGCCACCTGGCGCGACGCGCTCGGGCTGGCGGTGAGCCCCTTGCCTTTCGAAACACCGGCTTACGAGGTCTCGCTGCTGTGGACGGCCGCGCACGATGCCGACCCGGCCCTGCAGTGGCTCATCGGCCTCATGGCGGATACGTTCGGCGGCAAGCCCGTGCGCTGAGTTGATCCACAGCGCACTGCGCATTGACCGGAAGCGCAGCCTCCCGCACGCCCCGGGTGGAAACACCGATGATGTCGCGCCGTCGCATGCCTATCCTGCGGAGGCGCTTCCGGGCGCCTTCCAGGGAACCCACGGCATGAACGCACTCCACTTCAGCACGCTGCTCGAACACCCCGCCGACCGGCAGGCCTGCTGGGGCCGGATCAACACCTCCTACTTCGGCGCGCTGAGCGTGCAATGCCTGGACGCAGGCACCTTCGACGCGCGCATGGACGCCTACGAGCTCGGCCCGCTGGGCATGTTCATGATCGAGGCGCCCTCGCACCGCGTGGCGCGCCCCGACACGCGCAGCGAGATCGCGCTCGACGAGCACTACAAGCTGGTGCTGCAGCTCGAGGGCCACGGCCACATCTCGCAGCGCGACCGCGAGTTCCACCTGCACCCCGGCGACTGGAGCCTGTACGACCCGCGCGTGCCCTACGCCATCACCAACCCCGAGCGCTCACGCCTGCTGGCCATCACCATCCCGCGCCAGCAGTTCAAGGGCATGAAGATTCCCGACCTGCACACCTGCGAGGCGCACACGCCCGCGATGCAGGGGCTCTATGCGGTGCTCGGCTCCTTCCTCACCTCGCTGGCCGACCAGCTGCCCTCGCTGCCCAACGCGGTCGGCCGCTCTGTCAGCGACACGGTGCTGGGCCTGCTTGCATCCACGCTGGCCACGCATTCCGACGAGCAGTTCGGCGCGCACCCGGTGCCGGGCGTGCTCAAGGCGCGCGTGAAGCAGTTCGTGCACGCGCACCTCGCCGACCCGGCCCTGTCGCTGGACCTCATCGCGCAGCAGTTGCGCTGCTCCAAGCGCTACCTGCACCGCGTGTTCGAGGACGAGGACCAGACGCTCGACCGCTTCATCTGGCAGATGCGCCTGGAGCGCTGCGGCGAGGCGCTGCGCAACGCGGTGGGCCGGCGCGCATCGGTGTCGGAGATCGCCTTCGCCTGGGGCTTCAACAGCAGCGCGCATTTCTGCCGAGCGTTCAAGGCGCAGTACGGCGTGTCGCCGCGCGAGTTCCAGCGGCGCGAAGCGGAGAAGCCCGCCGCGTCCGCGATGCTGACGCACTAGGGCGCGACCGGGAGCAAGCCTTCGGGCTCCCCGGGCCCCTGAACCCGCGGAAGTGCGCCTCCGTGGACGGGATAACCCCCTGCCGCAATCAGAATCTTCCGATGGCAGCCGTGCCGACGGGTCAGTCAAATCCGTGGCGCAGCGCTGCATGCAGCCTGCGATCCACAAGACCCCAGGAGGCAAACCATGTTCTTCAAGAAAGCCCGCGCGCTCACCCAGGCGCTGCGGATCGTTCCCTTGTTGTGCGCGTCGCTGTGCTTCGCCGGAACTCCGGCCGGCCAATGGAAGGACGGAATCTTCGTCGCATCGTGGCCCTTTCTCCTGAACACCTACACGTACAAGGTGTGGCTGCCTTCCGGCTACGGCGCCAGCGTTCTTTCGGGAGCGAAGATGCCCGTTCTCCTGCTGCTGCACGGCTGCACCTCGAACCCGGAGAACATGGCGGAGGTCAGCCGCATGAACGACATCGCGGACAGGGAGGGCTTCATCGTCGTCTATCCCAAGGAGCCGGTCGTGCGCAACCCGATGGGATGCTGGAACTTCTACAACCCAGAGAACCAGGCGCGCAACTCGGGGGAGGCCGGCGCGATCCACGGGATCCTGCAGGAGGTGATGACTTCCTACAGGAGCGTCGTGGACCGCCAGCGCGTGTACGTCGCGGGCATCTCCGCTGGAGGAGGCATGACGGCCATCATGGCCGCCTGCTACCCGGATGTCTTCGCCGCCGCGGCGATCCATTCCGGTGGTATGTACAAGGCCGCCACCGGCCCCGTCAGCGACATCGCGGTACTGCCGTTCGGCAGCATCTTCGACCCCGACGTGCGGGGCCAGGACGCCTGGGAGTGCGGCGGCAAGCTCCGCCGCCAGGTGCCGATGCTCGTCTTCCACGGCACCACGGACATCGTGGTCAACCCGAAGAACGGCAGGCAGGCCGCCCAGCAGTTCGTCCAGACCAACGACCTCGCCGACGATGCCAGGGACAATGACTCCGTGCCCTACCAGAATCCGGCAGGCCAGGTTTCGTACGACGACGGGTACAAGCGCAACAAGCCGAGCACCACGGAATCGATCGCCGAGACTCCGGAGAAGCGTGCCTACAAAAAGGAGACCTACATGAGCAGCGACAACAGCAAGGTCCTGGTCCAGATGTACACCATCGAAGGAATGAACCATGCCTGGAGCGGCGGCAAGCCGGGCATGGCCTTCAGCGACCCCAGGGGGCCCGATGCTTCGCAGATCAGCTGGGACTTCTTCAAGGCATATACGCTGGATGGCAACATCACCTCCAGGTAGGCTCGCGTCCTCTCCCGAGTAGCGACCTGCCACTTCCATGGCCCAGGACCCACCACTGCCGGACATCCCCTTCCACGCGATCGTCGAGCAGTCGCTCGCCGGGATCTACATACTGCAGGACGAGTGCTTCGCCTATGCCAACTCCACCTGGGCGGCATTGATCGGATACACGCCCGCTGAGATCATCGGCGTCCACCTGTCGCGCGCGGTTCCCGCCGACTTCCTTCCCGAGGTGCTGAGGCTGTATCACCTGAGGCTGGCCGGCACTCCGCCGAGCCTCCGGTTCGTCACGCGCGGCCTGCATCGCGACGGGCACACGGTGTACATCGAGGTGCACGGCTCGCGCATGATGTTTCGCGGGCGGCCCGCGGTCATGGGCGTCGGCTTGGATGTCACCCAGCAGCTGCGCAACGAGCAGGAGCTTCGCGCATCGCAGGAGCAGCTGCGGGACCTCGCCGCGCACACGACCAGGAAACTGGAGGAGCAGCGACAGGACATCGCCCGCGACATGCACGACGTGCTGGGCGGCATGCTCACGTCGATCAAGATGGATGCTTCGCGGGTGCTGAAACGCACCGAAAGCGATGAGACGCGCGAGCTGGTCAGAGGAATTCTCGGACTGACGCAGGAAACCATCGATGCGGTGAAGCGCATGTCCGAGGCCCTGCGCCCGAGCGCGCTCGATCATCTGGACCTGTCGGTCGCGGTGCAGCGCGACCTGCAGGAGTTCTCGCAGCGCCATGGCATTGCCCACCAGGTCCACTCGCAGGAGATGTCCGTGCGTCTTTCGCCGAGACGGGCGCTTGCGGTCTACCGGGTCTTCAGCGAAGCGCTGACCAACGTGGCACGCCACTCGCAAGCCGGTTCGGTCGAGGTTCACCTGGCGTCCATCGAAGACGAAGTCGTGCTCTCGATGAAGGACGACGGCCAGGGCTTCGACCCCGCATCGCTGCCCAGGCCCGCGCTCGGCCTGCTCGGCATGAGCGAACGGGCGCGGGAGATCGAAGGCTCCCTGCGCATCGATTCCACGCCCGGCCGGGGAACGCGGCTGGAGCTGCGGGCTCCCCTGCTCTGAAAGCCGAAGGCAGCCGGATGATCGACCTGCTGATCGTTGACGACCACGCGATATTCCGCTCGGGCCTGCAACGGCTGATGCTGGACGAAAGCGACATCCGCGTGGCCGGCCAGGCCAACAACTTCGCGCAGGCGCTCGAACTGCTCCAGCAGTGCCGCTTCAGCCTGGTTCTGCTGGACATCAACCTCGAGGGTCGCAGCGGGCTCGACCTGCTCGCGTCGCTGCGGGTCAGGTGGCCGCGGCTTCCCGTGCTCGTGCTGTCGATGTATCCGGAAACCCAGTACGCGCTGGTGGCCATCCGCGAAGGCGCGAACGGCTATGTCGCCAAGGACTCGGAACCGACGGAACTCATGGGGGCGATACGCTTGGTGGCCGGAGGCGGCCAGTACGTGAGCAGCGGGCTCGCGTCGCAGATTCACCAGCAGAGCCGGGGCATCGATATGCGCCCACCCCACCAGCGGCTGACGACGCGCGAGCACCAGATCATGCTGATGCTGCTCAAGGGGATGTCGCTGACGCACATCGGCGAGGAGATGCTGATCAGCGTGAAGACCGTCAGCACCCATCGCGCGCATCTGCTGGAAAAGCTGGGTGTTTCGAGCACTGCCGAACTTGTCCTCTATGCCGTGCGGAATGGCCTGATCCATTGACCGCGACGCGGTACGCGGTGCCGCACATGACGAAAGCGTAATCGCGGCGTCGGCTTCTCCAACAGGCAGCCTTCCTAGAGTCGGTTCCACCAACTCAACAGGAAGGAACCTTTCGTGAAAAGCACCCTGCTCGCCCTCGGCACCCTCGCCCTCTTCTCCACCGCCTTCGCGCAACAGCCGCACGCCCACAGCTCAGAAGCCGAGGCCGACTTCGACAGCAAGCCGCAGGCGACCGCCGAAGCGAAGAAGAACAACAAGCAACCCGGCGCGGTGCGCATCAAGGACGGAGGCACCGCGCGCGGCGAGGGCTCTGCCGTGCCGGCACCCAGCAAGACGGAGAAGGCCGGCGAGGCCCGTGCCGAGGCGCGCGAAGCCAAGCCGCACAGCCTGCCCAAGCCGGGTGGCACGCCGAAGTAAGGAAAGTCTTCAGGCCGCCGCGAGATAGCTGCTGTGCAGTATCTCCGGCCGGCTGCGCAGTTCCTGCGACGAACCCGCGAAGGCCATGCGCCCGCGCTCCAGCACGTAGGCCCGGCTCGACACCGCGAGCGCCACCGTCGTGAACTGCTCGATCAGCAGTACGCCCACGCCTTCGCGCGCGACCTGCTGCACCACCTCCACCAGCCGCTTCACCACCGTGGGCGCGAGCCCCAGCGAAAGCTCGTCGATGGCCAGGTAGCGCGGCTTGCCGATCAGCGCCTGCGCGATGCAGACCATCTGCTTCTGCCCGCCCGAGAGCGAACGCGCGGGCAGTGCGAGCTTCACGCGCAGTTCCGGAAACACCGCGAGCACCTGCTCCACCGCGTCGGCCACGCGCGCCGCCGGCAGCGCGGTGGCGGCGGCGCGCAGGTTGTCGAGCACTGAGAGATCGCCCAGCACGCGATGTCCCTCGGGCACTACCGCCACGCCGAGCGCGCGCACGCGCTCGGGCCGCTGGCCGTGCAGCGCATGCCCCTCGACTTCGATGCGCCCGCCGGTCAACGGCAGCGCGCCGCCGATGGCCATCACGGTGCTCGACTTGCCCGCGCCGTTGGCGCCCAGCAACGCCGTCACCTCGCCGGGAGGCACCTGCAGGTCGATGCCGTGCAGCACGGCCTTGCCGCCGCGCTGCAGACGCAGATCGTTCACGCTCAGCATGATGTGCTTGTCACTCCGTTCCGAGATAGGCCTTGCGCACGGCCGGGTCGTCGAGCACCTCGCGCGTCGGGCCGAGCGCGAGGCGGCGGCCGAAATCGAGCACCAGGGTCTGCGTGCAGGTGGCGGCGATCAGGTCGACGTCGTGGTCGATCAGCAGCACCTGCGCGCCGCAGAAGGCGTGCACCGAGCCGATCACGCGGCGCAGCGCGCCGGCTTCCTGCTCGGTGAGGCCCGCGCCGGGTTCGTCGAGCAGCAGCAACTTGGGCGCGCCGACCAGCGACTTGGCGATCTCGAGCATGCGGCGCTGGAACAGGTTGAGCCGATGGCCCAGCACCGTGGCCGCGTCGAGCAGGCCGGTGTATGCCAGCGCCCGCGTGACCTGTGCAACAGCATCGCCGCGCGCATGCGGCACATGGTCGAGCAAGGCACGCACGTTGTCCCACACGCTCAGGTCCTCCACCACCTGCTCGGTCTGGAACGAACGGCGCAGGCCGAAGCGCACGCGCTCGATGGGCTTCAGGCCCAGCAGGTCGGCACCGTCCACCGCGACCGTGCCGCTGCGCGGCAGCACCAGGCCGCTGAGCACGTTGACCAGCGTGGTCTTGCCCGCGCCGTTGGGGCCGATGAGGCCGCACACCGGCGCGTCGAGTTCGGCAGTGAGCGCATCGATGGCCTTGACGCCGCCGAAGGCGACGGTGAGATCGCTGATGCGGATCATGGCGCTGCGTCCTTGCCCGCACCCGGGAGCCGTTTGCGGACCGCGTCGATCAACCCCGCCAGTTGCCCTGCAATGCCGCTCGGCGCGGTGATGAGCGCATGCAGCAGCGCCACACCGAAGAAGATCATCGCCAGATAACCGTTGACGCCGAAGTCCGTCAGCAACGCAGGCACCGCCCGCAGCAGCAGCCCCGCAATCAGCGCGCCGGCCCAGTGATAGACACCGCCCACCACCGTGAGCGCGAACAGCATCACCGAATCGCCCGCGGTGAAGGCACGCCCATCGAGCTGGCCCACGCCGCCCGCGAGCAAGGCACCCGCCACGCCGGCGCAGAAGCCGGCCAGACCGAAAGCCCAGGTCTGGTAGCGCAGGATGTTCACGCCGGCCGCCACGGCCGCCGCCTCGCCGCGACGGATCAGCGCCCACGAACGCCCGGCGCGCGTGCGCCGGTGCAGCTCGATCAGCACCAGCACCGCCGCCAGCCACACGGCCACGTAGCGGAAGTACGCCGCGTCGGACAGCGCCAGCGCGGGCCGGGGCATCATCAGCCGCTCGCTGCCGAACACGCGGCCCAGCCAGCCCGCGCCGCCATCGGGAAAGCCCGTGACGTTGATCACCACCTGAAAGCCGCCCGCCATCATCATCGTGACGAGCGCCAGGTACAGCCCCTTGAGCCGCAGCGCCGGCAGCCCCGCGAGCATGCCCACCACGCACGACAGCAGCCCGCCCGCGAGCGCCGACAGCTCGAAGGGCCAACCCAGCCCGTGCCCCGCGCGCAGCGCGATCCAGCCGCCCGCGCCGAGCAGCGCGTACTGGCACAGCGACACCAGCCCAAGCTGCCCGTAGAGCAGCGCCACGCCGGCCGCCGCGATCGACAGCGCCAGCGACGAAGTGAGCGTCTTGATCCAGTAGGCATTCGCCAGCCACGGCACGACGAGGCCGATGAGCAGCACGCTGCCCACCATCACCGCCAGCGAGATGCGCGCGCGGCGCGAGGCCTCCGCGAGCGAGGCGGGCAGCACCTCCTGCACCGGCATCGCTTCCGCAATGGTCGAGGAAGCGCTGCTCATGCCTGCCGAGTCCCCGTGCGGTGGAACACGATCATCGCCAGCGCAATCAGGAACGGAGTGGCCGTGCGGAACGACGCAAAGCCAGGCACCGTGATCGCCAGCGCCTCCAGCACGCCGATGGCGATGCCGCCCGCCACGGTGGCCGGCAGCGAATGCAGGCGCCCGATGATGGCCGCCGCGAATGCGGGAATCACCAGGAAGGTCAGCAGCGTGGCCTGCAGCCGCACGATGTTGGCCAGCAGCAGACCGCACACGCCGGCAAAGGCGCCGCTGAGCACCCAGGCCACCGTGTCCACCCCCAGCACGCGAATGCCCAGCAGCGCGCTCAAGTCTCGGTCGTTGGCCAGCGCGCGCATCTTCAGGCCCACGCGCGTCTTCGACAGCAGCAGGCCGACGCCGCCCATCATCAGCACGGCCAGCGCGAGCCCCAGCGCGCGCGTGTGGGTGAGGCGCACGTCGACCTCGCCGAGCACGAAGTCGATGGCGCCCGCATCGGTCGGCAGCACCAGCCGGCGCGGCTGTTCGCCCCAGTACCACTCGGTGAAGCCGACCACCACCAGCGCGAAGCCCAGCGTGGCGATGCTGCGGATGGTCGGGTCGCGGTGCGAGAGGCGCGGCGCCAGCAGGCGGCCGTAGGCCAGCGAGAGCAGCATCGCCGTGACGATGGCCGCGCACCACGCGAGCCCCTGCGGCCAGTCGGCCTCGAGCATCGACCAGGCCACGTAGGCGCCGATCGCGCCGATGGCACCGAACGCGAAGTTCAGCACGCCCGACGAGCGGTAGAGCACCACCAGCCCCACGCCAGAGAGCGCATAGACCGCGCCCAGGCCCAGGCCGGAGATGACGAAGGGCAGGTATTCCTCCATGGCAGGGCGTGCCTACTTCAGGCCCATCTTCTGCTCGTCGGCGCGGATGTCGACCAGCTCCGGGTCTTCCGCCGTCAGGCAGCCACCGGGCGCGAAGCGCCAGCCGTTGCCGTCGGGGCTGGCGACCGGGCCGCTGTTGTTGGCGTTGTGGCGGTTGCCGCTGCCCACGTAGAAGGGCTTGCAGAGAATGTCGCTCTTGAAGTCGCTCACCTTGCGCAGCGCGTCGGTCACGCTCGCGCGGTCGATCTTCTTCGGGTCCATCTTCAGCAGTGCCTGCGTGACGATGCGCGCGGCCAGGTAGCCGGCCTGCGAGAAGGTGTCGCGCGGGTCGCTCTTCGCGCCGTACTTGTCCATCACCGCGAGCCAGTTCCTGTTGTCGGGGCCGGCCGATTCGAGCGGGTTGAATTCGAGGTTGACGTCGAAGTTGCCCTTCCAGTAAGGCCCGATGGCCTTGGGCACGTCGGCGTTGTAGGCCGGCGCGGCCGACACGAAGCGGATCTTCTTGCCGATGTTCTGCTGCTCGGCGGCCGCCAGCATCGGCACCAGGATGCCCTTGGGCACGTTCATGATGATGGTGTCGGGCTTCTTGGCGGCCGCCTGCAGCATGGTGGAAGTTGCATCGGCCGAGCCGGGGTCGATGGCGATGGTCTCGACCTCCACGCCGTTCTTCCTGCCCCACTCCTTCGGCCCTTCGCAGGCCCAGTTGCCCAGGCTGGGGATGTTCGGAATGATGCAGACCATCTTCTTCGCCTTGTACTTCTGCGCGGCGTACATCGCGGCGATGGTGGCCGACACGCGCGGCCCCGCGTTCACCGGCACGTAGTTGCGCGCGTTGAAGCACTCGCGCGGCACGCCCGTGCCGGCGATGACCATCACGCCCTCGTCGGCGTACATCTTGGCGTTGGCGCCGCACTCCACGAAGCTGGTGCTGCCCGCGAGCGCGACCACCTTGCGGTCCTTCACGAGCTTGGAGGCGACCTGCGCGGCGGTCTCGGGGTTCCACTGGTCGTCGACCACGATGTAGTCGACCGGGCGGCCGTTGATACCGCCGTTGGCGTTCACGCACTTGAAGTACGCGGCCGCCGCCTGGCCCGAGGCGCTGAAGTCGTCGGGGCCGGTCTTGCCGACCACCGCGCCGATGGGAATGGGCTCGCCCGTGGCGGGCTTGCCGGTGTTGAGGCCGCAGTCGGGGCCCGACTGCGCCCATGCGCCGCCCGCGCCCGCGATGCCCACAGCGCCGACCGCGAAGGTCAGCGCAATCTTCTTCTGGATCTTCTTCATGATGGATGTCTCCTTTTCTTGTGACCGGAACCGCGGCGGCTACACCGCCATGCACACGCTCTTGAGCTCGGTGAAGCTCTCGACCGCCGCGCGCCCCAGGTCGCGCCCGTAGCCCGACTGCTTCACGCCGCCCAGCGGCAGCGCGTTGTCGAGCACGTTGTGCGCGTTGACCCAGACCACGCCCGCCTGCAGGCGCGGCACGATGCGGTGCACGGCCGAGAGGCTGTTCGACCAAACGCTGGCGGCCAGGCCGTAGGCGCTGTCGTTGGCCATGCGGATGGCGTCTTCCACGTCGTCGAAGGGAACGACGGTCGCGACCGGGCCGAACACTTCCTCGCGCACGATGCGCATCGAGGGCTTCGCGTCGACGAAGACGGTGGGCTTCACGAAGCAGCCGCCGTCGAACGCGCGGCCGCCGCCGGTCACGAGCGTCGCGCCCTCGGCCACCGCGCCGTCGATGTGCGCCATCACGCGGTCCATATGGCGGCGCGACACCAGCGGCCCGAACTGCGCCTGCGGATCGAAGCCCGAGCCGATGTGCAGCCCCTCGGCCACCTGAGCCAGCTGCGACACCACCTTGTCGAAGATGCCGCGCTGCACGTACACGCGCGAGCCCGCCGTGCACACCTGCCCCTGGTGGAAGAAGATGCCGTTGGCCGCGCCCTGCGCCGCCGCGGCCGGATCGGCGTCGTCCAGCACGATCAACGGCGACTTGCCGCCGAGCTCCAGCGTGAAGCGCGCCATGTTGTCGACGGCGGCGTGGCCGATCAGCCGGCCCACGCCGGTCGATCCGGTGAAGCTGATCTTGCGGATGTCCGGATGCGCAGCGAGCGCCGCGCCGGCCGTGGCGCCACGCCCGCACACCACGTTGAGCGCACCCGGTGGAAAGCCCGCTTCGATGGCCAGCTCGGCCAGCCGCAGCGCGGTGAGCGGCGTTTCTTCCGAAGGCTTGAGCACCACGGTGCAGCCGGCCGCGAGGGCAGGCGCGACCTTCCACAGCGCGATGGCGAGCGGAAAGTTCCACGGCACGATGGCGCCCACCACGCCCACCGGCTCGCGCCGCGTGTAGGTCACCCACTGCGGGCCCGGAATGCCGATGGAGTTGTCCAGCGTCTGGCCCTCGAGCTTGGTGGCCCAGCCTGCCATGTAGCGCACGAACTCCGCGCCGGCGCCCACGTCGACCATGCGCGCGATGCCGCGCAGCTTGCCGCTTTGCAGCGTCTCGAGCGCGCTGAGTTCGTCGGCATGCGATTCGATCAGCGTCGACAGCGTGTAGAGCATGCGCTCGCGGTCGGCCGGGCGCAGCGCGCGCCACGCGGCGCTCTCGAAGGTGCGGCGCGCACTGGCGACGGCCGCGTTCACGTCGGCCGCGTCGCTGTCGGGCGCCTCGGCCACGGTCATCTCGGTGGCAGGGTCGACCACGGGCAGGTAGCTGCCGCTCACGGGTGCTTCCTCACGGCCGTCGATGTGGTTGCCACGCCGGCGCTGCGCCAGCAGGCCCACCTGGCCGAGGTGTTCGATCGACAGGTCTCGCAGATTCATGAATGAGGCTCCGGGGCGATGCGTTGAAGAGAAGAAGGAAGAAGTCGTCGTCACTGCATGGCGCGCGCGACGAGCAGCGTGTCGGTGAACTGCTCGAAGCGCCGCACCTTGCCGCCCTGCACCTGCCACACGTGGGTGACGCGCGCGTACATGGTCTTGCCCGTGGCGCGGTTGCGGCCGTGGTAGTCGCCGATGCCGACCACGGTGTCGCCGCCATCGACCAGCCGCTCGAGCACAAAGCGGTAGCCCTCCCACTCGGCGCCCAGCACCTTGAAGACCTTCTCGATCACCTGCGCCGGACCGACGTGCGTGCCGGCGCACGGAAAGCCGGCCATCTCGGTCCACCGCACGTCGTCGGCGATGTCGGCGAACATGGCTTCGAGGTCCTGGCGGTCGGAGGCGGCGTAGTGGTCGGCGACGATCTGGTGGGGCGTGCGCATGGGGTGAAGCTCCTGGTGTGACAGCGAAAAAAGAAGGGAAGAGATCAGACCGGCCCGAACTCGGGCGGATAGAAGGTCTGCGAGGCCTTGCGCATGAAGGCGCCAGCCGGGTTGTTGGCGACTTCGCCGGCACCGGTGACGCCGAGGAACTTGCCGGTCGAGCGGCCCTGCGTGAAGTCGAAGAAGAACACCGACGCGACCGGGATCAGGAACTCGCGGAAGGTGAAGACGTACTGCCCGTCGTCGAACTTCCAGTAGCTCGCCAGATCGACGTCGCCGTGGCCGCGCTGCACGCCGACCAGGCACTGCCACGCGTAGCGCTCCGAGCTCAGATAGGTGTGCTCGTAGGTGTGGTTGGGGCTGTAGGTCTGCCAGGTGCGCAGGCCGATGAGGTCGCGCGTGGCGTGCGGTTCGACGCCCGATGCGGCAGCGCCGCCTTCGAGCGTGCCGGGCCAGAAGTCCTGCGGCACGCGCGGCTGGCCAGCAGCTTCCTCGGCGCTGACGATGCGGCAGCGGATGGCGAGCACGCGGCGCGTGCGCGTGTTGAGCACCACGGTCAATGCCTCGGTGGGGCGGCTGGCCTGGGTGATGTCGAGGAAGAAGGTGTCGGGCGCGACCTCGATGGCCTCGTACCAGTCGCCCTGCGCCTGCCCGACGCGTGCGCCCTCCTCCTGCCAATCGATCGTGTGCTGCGTGCGCGGCTTCAGCGTGAGGCGAAAGTCGGGCAATGCCAGCACCAGCGTCTGGCCCGCGAGCGCGCCGGTGGGTGGCAGGCGGTTGGTGGCGATGCCGAGCGCGAACTGGTCGTAGGTCTTCCAGTCGGCGGGCTTGGTGGTGTCGGTGCTCATGGTTTTCTTCTCAGGCGTCGTGCGCGAAGGCGATGGTGGGAAGGTCCACGGCGGAGGCGCCGCCATCGACCATCAGCGAACTGCCGGAGACCATCGCGGCAAGCGGCGAGGCGAGGAACATCACGGCGTTCGCCACGTCCTCGGGGCTGGCGGCGCGGCCCATCGGCACGTCGCGCGTGACGAGGTCGTAGGCCGCGTCGGCATCGGCCAGCCGGTACTTGTCGACGAGCACCTGCATCTGCTCGTCGGCCATCTCGGTGCGCACCCAGCCGGGGCACACCGCGTTCACGCGCACGCCCTGCCTGCCGTAGTCGCGCGCCAGCGAACGCACGAGGCCGATGAGCGCGTGCTTCATCGTCACGTAGCCGACCACGCCCGGCCCCGCGAAGTGGCCGGCGAGCGAAGACAGCACGACGATGTTGCCGCGCCGCTCGATCAGCTCCGGCAGCAGTTCGCGTGCGCAGACAAATGCGGTGTCGAGGTTCAGGCGCGTCGAGAGCGCCCACGATGCGTCGTCAGTGGATAGCGCATCGCCCACGCCGTGGCCGCCCGCATTGGCGACCAGCACGTCGACGCGGCCGAACTTCTCGCGTGCCTGGGCCAGCGCGCGCCGCACGTCGTCGGTGTTGGCGGCATCGCCCGCCACAGCGAGGCCGCCGAGCTTCGAAGCGACCGCCTCGAGCTGCGCGAGGCGCCGCCCCATCAGCACCACGCGGCCGCCCGCCGCGACGAACTGCGCGGCCACCGCCGCGCCGATGCCGGTGCCGCCGCCTGTGATGAACGCGACCTTGCCGGCCATGGAATTTCCTGTGGAACTCATTCGCTCTGTCTCCTTGTTCTCGTCCGGATCGACTCTAGGATTCGGCGCGCGTTTGCGATTGACCGAAGGCGCAGAGTCAATTGCCCGACAGCGCAAAGTCGGCGCAGCGCTCGGCCAGCATCACCGTGGGCGCGTTGGTGTTGCCGCTGACGAGCGAGGGCATCACGGAGGCATCGCACACGCGCAGCTTCTTCATGCCGTGCACGCGCATGCGCGCATCGACCACGGCCATGCCGTCGCTGCCCATGCGGCAGGTGCCGCTCGGGTGGTAGACGGTCTTGGCGCGCTGGCGCACGTAGGTTTCGATGGCGCCGTCGGAAAGCTCGTCGACAGCGGAGGGCGCGAGTTCTTCGGACACCAGCTCGCGCAGCGCCGGCGCGCGCAGGATGCGGCGAGCGAGCTTCACGCCGCGCACCAGCGTGGCGACGTCTTCCTGTGCCTGCAGGTAGCCGCCGTCGAACAGGATCGGTGCCATCGGGTCGGCGCTGCGCAGCCGCACGCTGCCGCGCGACTTGGGCCGCAGGAAGCAGGGGTTGATCGAGATGCCGTGGCCGGCCAGCGGCTCGCGGTCGACGTCGCCCACCAGCACCGGCAGCACGTGGAACTGCAGGTCGGGGCGGCCCTCGCCGGTGGTGTCGACGAAGCCGCCGCTCTCGACCACGTTCGAGGTGAGCAGGCCGGTGTTGAAGAGCGTCCATTGCAGGCCGTGCTTCAGCGCGGTGAGGCCTCGGTCGTTGCCCAGCAGGCTGATCGGTTCGCGGGTGCGGCCGTAGACCGACACCTCCAGGTGGTCCTGGAAGTTCTCGCCCACGCCGGGCAGGTCGCGCGCCACCGGGATGCCGAGCGACTGCAGCTGCGCGCCGGGGCCAATGCCCGAGAGCATCAGCAGCTTGGGCGAGGCCAGCGCGCCGGCCGAAAGAATCACTTCCTCGCGAGCCGTGGCCACGATGTCCTCGCCGGTGCCGCCCGCGCCCGTGCGGTAGGCCACGCCGGTGGCGGCGCCATCCTGCGTCAGCACGCGCGTCACGTGGGCGCCGGTGACCACGGTGAGCTTCGGGTTGCCGCCCACGGCCGCAAGGTAGGTGGCGGCGGTGCTGGCGCGCCGGCCTTCGAAGGTGGTCGTTTGATAGAAGCCCACGCCCGCCTGTTCGGCGCCGTTGAAGTCGTCGTTGTAGGCCAGGCCGCTCTGCTGCGCGGCGCGCAGGAAGGCCAGGCTCAGCGGGTGGCGAAAGCGCGTGTCGCTCACCTTCAGCGGTCCGTTGGTGCCGTGCAGGTCGCAGGCGAAGCGCGCGTTCGACTCGGCCTTGCGGAACCACGGCAGCACGTCGCGCCAGCCCCAGCCTTCGCAGCCCTGCGCCTGCCAGCCGTCGTAGTCGGCGGGCGTGCCGCGGATGTAGACCATGGCGTTGACCGAGCTGCCGCCACCCAGGGTGCGGCCCTGCGGCACGAACATCCTGCGGCCGGCTGCGGCGCTCTGCGGCTCGCTCTCGTAGGCCCAGGTACGCTCGGTGCCGATCACGCGCACGAAGGTGGCGGGCATGTGGATGAAGCGGTCGTCGTCGGGCGGGCCGGCCTCCAGCAGCAGCACGCTGCGGCCCGCCTGCACCAGCCTGTGCGCCAGCACGCAGCCGGCCGAGCCGGCTCCCACCACCACGAAGTCGAAAACCTGTTGCGCCATGTTCGTCCGGATTTGTTGTTCCGGGCGGATGCTCGGCGCTGCGGCGCGCCGTGGATCACCGGGGCGGCCTGGTGCAACTCAAAATGCGCTGTCGGTCAATGCGGGGGCGCCTGCGACAATCGGGAAATGCCTTTCGCCCCATTGCAAAACGACACTTTCCTGCGGGCCTGCTGGCGCCAGGCCACCGACCACACGCCCGTCTGGCTGATGCGCCAGGCCGGCCGCTACCTGCCGGAGTACGTGGCCACCCGCGCGAAGGCGGGCAGCTTCATGGGGCTGGCCACCAACACCGGCTACGCCACCGAGGTCACGCTGCAGCCGCTGGAGCGCTATCCGCTCGACGCGGCCATCCTGTTCTCCGACATCCTGACCGTGCCTGACGCCATGGGCCTGGGCCTGTCCTTCGAGGCCGGCGAGGGCCCGCGCTTCGCGCGCCCGGTGCGCGACGAGGCGGCTGTGGCCGCGCTCGAAGTGCCCGACATGGAGAAGCTGCGCTACGTGTTCGACGCCGTGGCCTCGATCCGCAAGGCGCTGAACGGCCGCGTGCCGCTGATCGGCTTCTCGGGCAGCCCGTGGACGCTGGCCTGCTACATGGTGGAAGGCGCGGGCTCCAGCGACTACCGCCTCGTGAAGAGCATGCTCTACGGCCGCCCCGACCTCATGCACCGCGTGCTGGCCGTGAACGCCGACTCGGTGGCCGCGTATCTCAACGCCCAGATCGACGCCGGCGCGCAGGCCGTGATGATCTTCGACAGCTGGGGCGGCGTGCTGGCCGACGGCGCGTTCCAGGAATTCAGCCTCGCCTACACAGCCCGCGTGCTGGCCGGCCTGAAGCGCGACGGCGCCGACGGACAGCCGGTGCCGCGCATCGTGTTCACCAAGGGCGGTGGCCTCTGGCTCGACGCCATGCGCGAACTCGACTGCCAGGTGCTGGGCGTGGACTGGACCGTGAACCTAGCCGCCGCGCGAAAGCAGATCGCCGAGGGCACGGACGGCAAGGCCAAGGCGCTGCAGGGCAACATCGATCCCAACGTGCTGTTCGCGCCGCCCGACCGGATCGAGGCCGAGGTGGCGAAGGTGCTCGACGCCTTCGGCAAGCCCCACGCCGACCGCTCCACCCAAGGCCCGACGCACATCTTCAACCTGGGCCACGGCATCAGCCAGTTCACACCGCCGGAGCACGTCGCGGCGCTGGTGCAGGCGGTGCACGCCCACTCGCGTGCGATGCGCGGCTGACACCACACCTGTTATCGGCCAGAACGGGTTCGGGCGGCCGCGGCGCCCCCTGGAAGTTGGTACGCCAGCGTTTGTCAAGCGCAAAAACGGCATATGGTTCCGTACTTATGCACAAAACACGTGCTGCACTGCGCAAGATTTCGAAGCGGGCCGCCTTCTTTGCTCCCAAAGAGATAGCAACGCTAAGTTGTTGATTTATATAGGATTTGAACTTTGCTTTTTTTCCGGGCAATCCAGCCAGAGCCTTGATTTTCAAGGCTTGGCAGCGAGTCCAGCATGCTTGTCAACAAAGTTATCCACAGGAACTCTGGATGGCCTCCAAAGCGCTGAAAAATCAACGACTTAAGCGCTCTTGCTCCAAGTCTCATTAACAAACCCCTCCAAGAAGGACCGCCCATCTCCACCGCCCGCCTGCCCCTCGACGAGGCTCCCCAGCCGACGGACGGCGCCCCGCCCGCCCTGCCCTGGCGGCTCGACATCGCCGTGCAGACGCCCGCGCACGCCGCGCTCGGCGACCTGCTGAGCTACGCCGGCGCCGAGCCCCTGCCGCCCGGCACGCTGGTGCGGGTGCCGCTGGGCAAGCGCGAGGTGCTGGGCGTGGTCTGGAACGAGCCGGTCTCGCTGGAAGGCGCCGAGCCCGACATGGCGCTCAAGCCCGTGGGCGCGGCGCTCGACGCGCTGGCGCCGCTGGGCGAAGGCTGGCGCGACCTCGTGGCCTTCGCGGCGCGCTACTACCAGCGCTCGATCGGCGAGATCGCGCTGGCCGCCCTGCCGCCGCAGCTGCGCGACCTGTCGACGGCGCAGCTGGCGCGTCGCCTCAAGCGCAAGAGCGCGGCCGGGCCGGTGGCCGAGACGGCCGAATCCGCGAACCCGGTCGCGCTGAGCGCCGAGCAGACGGCCGTGCTGGCGCGCATCGAGGCCTCAAACGAAACGGGCACGGGCACCTTCCTGCTGGTCGGCAGCACCGGCAGCGGCAAGACCGAGGTGTACCTGCGCTGCGTGGCCGACCTGCTCGCGCGCGAGCCCGAAGCCCAGGCGCTGGTGATGGTGCCCGAGATCAACCTCACGCCGCAGCTCGAGGCCCGCTTCAAGGCCCGCTTCGGCGAAGAAGCGGTGGTATCGCTGCACAGCGGCATGACCAACCCGCAGCGCCTGGCGAGCTGGCTGGCGGCGCACAGCGGCGCGGCGCGCATCGTGCTGGGCACGCGCATGGCGGTGTTCGCGTCGATCCCGGCGCTCAAGCTCATCGTGGTCGACGAGGAGCACGACCCGAGCTACAAGCAGCAGGAAGGCGCGCGCTACTCCGCGCGCGACCTCGCCGTGTGGCGCGGCCAGCGCGAGAAGGCCCGGGTGATCCTGGGCTCGGCCACGCCCTCTCTCGAGAGCTGGCACCAGAGCCGCCCCGCCGAGGGCGAAGACCCGGGCGGGCGCTACGTGCGGCTGGCCATGCCCTCGCGCATCGGCGCGGGCGAGCTGCCCGCGGTGCGGCTGGTCGACATGAACCTGCAGCCGCCGAAGACGGTGATCTCGGGCGCGCTGCTGGACGCCATCGGCCAGCGCATCGCGCGCGGCGAGCAGAGCATGATCTTCCTGAACCGGCGCGGCTATGCGCCGGTGCTGGCCTGCGGCGACTGCGGCTGGAAGAGCGAGTGCCCGCACTGCAGCGCGTACCGCGTGTTCCACAAGATCGACCGCACGCTGCGCTGCCACCACTGCGGCTTCACCGAGCGCGTGCCGCGCGCCTGCCCGGCCTGCGGCAACCCCGACATCGCGCCGGTGGGCCGCGGCACCGAGCGGCTCGAGGAGCACCTTGCCGAGCTGTTCTCTTCCGTGAAGCGGCCCGACGGCGGCGCGGTGCGCATCGCCCGCATCGACGCCGACAGCACCAAGAAGCAGGGTTCGCTCGAATCGCAGCTCGCCGCGGTGCACGCGGGCGAGGTCGACGTGCTGGTCGGCACGCAGATGATCGCCAAGGGCCACGACTTCCGCCGCATCACGCTGGTGGCGGCGGTGAACCCCGACGGCGCGCTGTTCTCCAGCGACTTCCGCGCGCCGGAGCGGCTGTTCAGCCTGCTGATGCAGTCGGCCGGCCGCGCGGGCCGCGACGCCGCATACCTTGCCGCGCAAGGTGCGAAGGCCGAGATGTGGGTGCAGACGCACCACGCGCCGCACCCGCTCTTCATGGCGCTGCGCAAGCACGACTACGTCGCCTTCGCGCAGCAGCAACTCGACGAGCGCCGCGCCGCCGGCATGCCGCCCTTCGCATTCCAGGCACTGCTGCGGGCCGACGCACGCGAGCAGTCGGTGGCGCAGGGCTTCCTGAACACGGCGGCCGACCAGGCCGAGGCGCTGCCGGGCGCGGACCTGGTCACGCGCTATCCGGCGGTGCCGCTGGCGATCCAGCGCGTGGCCAATGTGGAGCGTGCGCAGATGCTGATCGAGAGCCCCTCGCGTGCCGCGCTGCAACGGCTGCTTTCGGGCTGGCAGCCGCTGCTGCACGAACTGCGGCGCGCGCCGGAGGGCAAGGGAGTGATCCGCTGGCTGGTCGACGTGGACCCGCACAGCATCTGAGCGGAGTCCGTGCGGTCGGGGCGGCTGCCCCGAGAGCGCGGTTTCAGTGGTAGCCGGTGGGCTCCTTGCCCATGTCCACGTAGCGCAGCTCGTTGTGCCTGCGCCGCGCGATGCTCACGGGCCATGCGAACACGACGAGGCTCAGCGCCCCGAGCGCGATCGCGGTGGCGGTGCCGAACTTGCCGGCATGCCAGAACCAGCCGACCGCGGAGAGCCAGGTCAGCCACAGAAGGATGCGAACCAGTATTGCCATCGCGCGCCCCATTCACATCTTTGACTTGTGAACACTGTAGCAGCGCAATTGCAAACCCAAGCATTCATCTGAAGTAGTAGCGGATAGCTATGTCTTACGACATGCCCAGGACTACCGCAAATTTGTGAAAAAAGAGTTGACGGCGCCCCCCGGCGCTGTTCAAGCTGTAAAGACGCGAACCCGCCGTGGATCGCGCACTCCAAACTGCCTCGCTCACTGCTTGCAAAGGTAGGTCGCCGTGAAACCGCCGTCTCGTTCTGGTTGGTCCCTCTCGCTGGCATCGTGCCTGGTCGCCCTTTCCTTCGCCGTGCCGCCGGCTTCGTCGGCGGCCGAACTGGAACTGCAGGGCAGTCGCCTCGTGGTGTCGGGCATGCTCGACGGGACCATGATCAAGGAGTTCACCGAGCAGCTGGGCAGCGGAACAATCAGCACCGTGGTCTTCGAGGACTCGTTCGGCGGCACCGCCGAAGCGGCCGGCGCCTTCGCCGACGCCATCCGCGCGAGCGGCGTGCAGACCGAGGTGCGGGGCCAGTGCATGGCGGCCTGCGCCTATGCATTCCTGGCCGGCAGGACGCACCGCTTCGGCTACGGGCTGCAGGTCAACGGCGTCCTGCTGCCGGTGGCGCAGCGCCCCACGGCCGCCGAACTGGCGGTGCGCTGGCGCGGCGACGACGCCCACAAGACGCTCAGCGATTTCATGCCAACCTCGGCCAAGCCGGTGGAAGCCAGCGTTCCGCCCGCGAAAGACAACGCCAGGGACGGCGCCAGAGACAACTGGCAGCCCGACCACGGCGTGCTCTTCACCGCGAGCCCCACGCTCTTCGGCCGCGTCTACAACACCTACTACTGCGACGGCACCCAGGGCCGCGACTTCTCGAAGTGCGAGCGCCTCGCCGATGCCGACCCGTACAAGCTCGGGGTGCTGACGCCCTAGCCTCTTACCCTTACCTGAGCGCGCTCACCGCCAGCGGAAAGCTCAGGAAGGCGATCACCGTCGTCCACAGGATGATGCGCGCGATGCGCCCGTTGTCCGCGCCGAAGCGCTCGGCCAGCATCGAGACGTTGCTCGCGCTCGGCAGTGCCGCGACCAGCACGATCGTCACCAGCGCCGCATGCGACAGCGGCAGCCCCAGCGCGATGGCGCCGAGCCCCAGGCTCCACACCAGCAGCGGGTGAGCGAGCAGCTTCACCGCCACCACCGGCAGCACGTCGCCCCACGGAGCCTTGGCCGCCGGCATGCGGCCGGTGGCGCCCATGGCCTCGGCCACCGCCGCGCTGGCGTCGTGCTCGCGCGCCAGCAGTGCCGAGCGGGCCAGTACCGCGCCGATGGTGAAGAGCGCCACCGGCGAGGCGGCATCGGCCAGCATGGCGATGGTGCGCTCGACGGGCCCCGGCAGCGCCCAGCGCGCGGCCGACAGCAGCACGCCCAGCAGGATCGACCACGGCATCGGGTTGACCACGATGCCGCGCAGCGCCTTGCGCGCCGCCAGCATGGCGCCGTGTCGTCCGGCGCCTCCGGCCCCGTCGAGCCGCGACAGCGCGATGCACAGCGAGGAAGTGACGACGAGATCGAACGCGATCGTGATGATGATCGGCCCCGCCGCCTGCGCGCCGAGGATGGCCACCAGCAGCGGCACGCCCATGAAGCCGGTGTTCGGAAACGCGGCCACCAGCGCGCCGAAAGCCGCGTCGTTCCAGCCCACGCGCGAATTCCGCGTGAACGCGACCACGCCCGCCACCACCGCCAGCGCGCAGATGCCCCATATCAGTGCAACGCTGCCGTCGAGCAGCTGCCCGATGGGCGTGCCCGCGCCGAAGCGCAGCAGCATGCACGGCAGCGCGAAATACAGCACGAAGGTGTTGAGGCCGGGAATGGCGTCCAGCGGCAGGATGCGGGCGCGGGCCGCGCCGTAGCCGGCCGCGATCAACGCGAAGAAAGGGAAAGTAACAAGGAATACAGGCAGCACCGGTGCATTGTCGTTTGGCGCCCGAGGGGCCGCATCGGAGTGCCCGGCCTACAAACCCGGCGGGGGCCGCACCCGTATCATTGGCCGCTTTGCTTTTGCGCCAGCCGTTCCCAACGGCGTTCTTCACGGCCTCTTCAGGTTCTCTTTTTCTCCCATGTCTCACGGACTCAATCCCGCACAGCTCGAAGCGGTCAACTACATGAGCGGTCCCTGCCTGGTGCTTGCCGGTGCGGGCTCGGGCAAGACGCGCGTGATCACGCACAAGATCGGCCGGCTCATCCAGTCGGGCATCGAGCCGCAGCGCATCGCGGCCATCACCTTCACCAACAAGGCGGCCGCCGAGATGCGCGAGCGCGCGAAGCACCTCATCGGCAAGGACGCGCGCAAGGTCGTGGTGTGCACCTTCCACGCGCTGGGCGTGCGCATGATGCGCGAGGACGGCAGCGTGCTCGGCCTGAAGAAGGCGTTCAGCATCCTCGACGCCGACGACGTGACGAAGATCCTGAAGGACGCAGGCGGCACTTCCGACATCGCCACCGCGCGCATCTGGCAGTGGACCATCAGCAAGTGGAAGAACATGGGGCTGAACTCCGCGCAGGCCGAGGCCCAGGCCGCCGACGACAACGAACGCATCACCGCGAAGATCATGGCCCGCTACGAGGAGCGGCTGCTGGCCTACCAGAGCGTGGACTTCGACGACCTCATCGGCATGCCGCTGAAGCTGCTCTACGAATTCCCGGAAGTGCGCGCCAAGTGGCAGGCAATGATGGGCCACATCCTGGTCGACGAATACCAGGACACCAACGCCACGCAGTACGACGTGCTCAGGGCCCTGGCCGGCGAGCGCGGCCACTTCACCGCGGTGGGCGACGACGACCAGTCCATCTACGGCTGGCGCGGCGCCACGCTGGACAACCTGCGCAAGCTGCCGGTCGACTATCCGAAGCTCAAGGTCATCAAGCTGGAGCAGAACTACCGCTCCACCAGCGCCATCCTGCGCGCGGCCAACAACGTGATCGGGCCCAACCCCAAGCTCTTTCCGAAGACGCTGTTCTCCGAGCTCGGCGAGGGCGAGCCGGTGCGCATCGTCGACGCCGACAGCGAGGTGCACGAAGCCGAGCGCGCGGTGGCGCGCATCGTCAGCATCCGCGCGGGCGAGGCCACCACGCAGGGCAAGCAGTACAAGGAATTCCGCGACTTCGCCATCCTCTACCGCGCCAACCACCAGGCGCGCGTGTTCGAGCAGGCGCTGCGCAAGGCGCAGATCCCGTACAAGGTCTCGGGCGGCCAGAGCTTCTTCGACCGCGCCGAGATCAAGGACCTGTGCGGCTGGTTCCGCCTGTGGGTCAACAACGACGACGATCCGGCGTTCCTGCGCGCCATCACCACGCCCAAGCGCGGCATCGGCCACACCACGCTGGCGAGCCTGGGCACCTTCGCGAGCCAGTACAAGCTGAGCCTGTTCGAGGCGCTGTTCAGCCCTTCGCTGCCCAGCGTGATGCCCAAGCGCACGCTGGAAGGCATCCACGAGTTCGGCCGCTACATCAACGACCTCGAATACCGCGCGCGCCGCACCATGGGCGCGGAAGACTCGCGCACCTTCATGCTCGACTGGCTGAAGGAGATCGACTACGAGAAGCACCTGTACGACGGCGAGGACAGCGAAGCCGCCGCCGCATCGCGCTGGACCAACGTGCTGGAATTCGTCGACTGGATGTCGCAGCGCGCCGGCGGCACGCTCGACGACACCTCGGGTGCCGACAGCGGCGGCATCGAGACCGAGCGCAAGAGCCTGCTCGAGGTGGCGCAGACCATCTCGCTGCTGTCGACCATCAGCGAGCGCGAGCAGGACCAGGACGTGGTCACGCTCTCCACGCTTCACGCATCCAAGGGCCTCGAGTGGCCGCACGTCATGCTCATCGGCGTGAGCGAGGGCCTGCTGCCCTTCAAGCTCGACGACGACAACGGCCGCCAGCAGAAGGTGAGCGAGGACACGCTGCAGCGCCTGCAGGAAGAGCGCCGCCTGATGTACGTGGGCATCACGCGCGCGCAGCGCAGCCTGGCCGTGAGCTGGACCAAGAAGCGCAAGCAGGGCCGCGAGATGGTGCCCTGCATACCGAGCCGCTTCATCGCCGAGATGGGCCTGGACAAGGCCACCACCAAGGAAGACCCGCGCGAGAAGCTCAAGGCGCTGCGCGCCGAGTTCGCGCGCAAGGCGCAGGACAGCGCCGCGAAGGCCGCCGCGGCAGCCTCGGCACCATGAAGATGACGACGACGAAGACGAAGCCAATGAAGAAGACCGCCGCGACCACCGCCCTGCTGGCCGCCGCCCTGGCCGTTCTCTCGGGCTGCGCCTCGATGCGCGGCGGCAGCGCCGACTGCCCCACCGACGCGCGCGACCTGCCTCTGGAATCGCTCTACGGCAACTGGGAGGCGCGCTTCGACAACCTGCCCGCCGTGGCCGTCGTGCAGCTCGGCAAGCACCCCGACTACGACGGCGTGCGCGGCACCATCACGCGCAACGGCGCGAACCCCGCGAAGGCCACGGTCGCGCAGCTCGCGGGCGACGTGGACGACGAAGGCGCGCTTTCCATCGACGAGTCGCAGGACGGCCGCGCCATCAGCGGCGTGTGGTCGGGCAAGCTGCAGACCGGCTCGTGCGGGCGCGAGTTCAGGGGCACGTGGCGCAATGCCGCCGACGAGAGCACGCATCCGTTCGTGCTCAGCAAGACAGTGGCACAGGAAGGAAAGAAGCCATGACCAAGATGAAGACCATCCCGCGATCCCGCTTCAGGCTCGGCACGCTCGCAGCCGTGGCGGCGTGCCTGGGCGGCACGGCCGGCGCGGTGCACGCACAGGCCGTGGACAAGCCCGCGAGCCCGCTGGCCGACTCGCAGCTCACCTGGCAGCAGTGCGCCGCGCTTGGCGCCAACAACGATGCGCGCCTGGCCTGCTTCGACCGCTGGGCGCAGCAGCAGACGCTGCCCGCGGCGGCGGTGCCGCCGGCGCCTCCCGTGCTCGCGAGCACGCAGCCGCCGGTGGACGGCACGGTTCCCGCCACGCGCGTGGTATCGGTGGCCACCACCGAAGGCTGTCGCGACCGCCAGTACTCGGCGCTCTCGCGCTTCTGGGAACTCGAGAACGCCACCGACTGCGGCACCTTCGGCTTCCGCGGCTATCGTCCGCTGAACGTGTCGGCCTCGGCCGCCACCAAGAAGCCCGAGACGCCGACCTCGCCCTCGGCCGGCCACACCGCCGACCCGGTGGCCTACCAGGCCAACGAGATGCGCATCGGCCTGTCGGTGCGCACCAAGCTCGCGCAGGGCATGCTCACGCAGAACGATCCGGTGAAGAAGGACTCGCTGTGGTTCGCCTACAGCCAGCAGTCGACCTGGCAGCTGTTCAACGGCGCCATCTCGCGGCCCTTCCGCACCACCGACCACGAACCGGAGCTGATGTACGTCTACCCGACCGACTTCAAGCTGCCGGGCGGATGGCGCTGGCGCTATTCGGGACTGGGCATCGTGCACCAGTCGAACGGCCAGAGCCTGCCGCTGTCGCGCAGCTGGAACCGCGTGTACCTGATGGGCGGCGCCGAACTCGACGACCGCTTCACCGTCACCGGCCGCATCTGGAAGCGCATCTCCGAGAGCGCCGCGAAGGACGACAACCCCGACATCGCCGACTACTACGGCCGCGCCGAGATCACCGGCCGCTGGAACCTCAACCGCGACAACCAGCTCGCCGTGACCGTGCGCAACAACCTGCGCGACAGCGGCCGCGGCTCGATCCGCCTCGAATGGCTCAAGGCGATCGGCGATCCGACCAAGAGCAACCTGCGCTTCCACACGCAGCTGTTCTCGGGCTATGGCGACACGCTGGTGGACTACAACCGCAAGCGCACAGTGCTCAGCATCGGCCTGAGCCTTGTGGACTTCTGATTTCTTTCACGCGAAGACCAACCTCATGAGTGCAGACCTCTCTCCCGTCGACCTGTCCCCAGTTGACGATATGCAGCGCGAGATCATCGCGGCGCTGCACGTCGCGCCCGTCTTCGATGCAGCCCGCGAGCTGGAGCGGCGCGTTGACTTTCTCGCCGGCTACCTGAAGCAGACCGGCCTGAAGACGCTGGTGCTGGGCATCAGCGGCGGCGTCGATTCGCTGACCGCCGGCTGCCTCGCGCAGCGCGCGGTCGAGAAGCTGCGCGCCACGGGCTACGACGCCACCTTCATCGCGATGCGCCTGCCCTACGGTGTGCAGAAGGACGAAGCCGAGGCGCAGGCCTCGCTCAAGGTGATGAAGCCCGACCGCACCATCACCGTCGACATCCGCCCCGCCGCCGACGGCATGCTCGCGGCGTTGAAGGCGGGCGACCTGACGTTCCGCGACGCCGCGCACGAAGACTTCGTGCTGGGCAACATCAAGGCGCGCCAGCGCATGATCGCGCAGTTCGCGGTGGCCGGCGCGCACGACGGCATCGTCATCGGCACCGACCACGCGGCCGAGGCGCTGATGGGCTTCTTCACCAAGTTCGGCGACGGCGCGGCCGACATCACGCCGCTCACCGGCCTCAACAAGCGCCGCGTGCGCGCAGTGGCGCAGCTGCTGGGCGCACCCGACGCGCTGGTCTACAAGGTGCCCACCGCCGACCTCGAGTCGCTGGTGCCGGGCAAGCCCGACGAGGATGCCTTCGGCGTCACCTACGAGCAGATCGACGACTTCCTCGAAGGCAAGCCGGTGTCGGCCGAGGCGCGCCGCATCATTCTTTCCACACACCGCAAGAGCGCGCACAAGCGCGCGCTGCCCGTCGAGCCCTTCTGAGGGCAGCGACACACCCGGTCAGCGCGCGACCACCCTCACCTTCCAGCGCCTGGCCCCGAGCTCGGAGGCATAGGGCACGGGAATGCTGGCCTCGAAGCCGTTGTTCCGGATCACGGCGTCGTACAGCGTCCAGCGGACCTGCGTGCCGTCCGGCGCCTCGTGCACCACCTGCATCGAAGGGGCGCCAATGTTGGTGCCCACGTGGGCGTAGCGCGCGTCCACCGTCATCGGCAAGTGGGGCGGAAAGGGCTCGCTGCCCGGCAGGTCACGCCACTCGTCATGCATTAGCAGGCTGGGTCTCGGCGACTAAGAGGGCAGAGGTTGGCGGGGATTCCACCACCATGCCGCCTCGAGCATCGCGGCCTATGGGTTCTTGATGGCTGAACGCCTGATCGTCGACAAGTCTGTCGGCAAAAGACTTCATCGAACGCCAAGTGCCTGCCCTCCCCGAGGATTACATCCCCCGCGGCAGTCCTGCGCGCACAGCGCCACGTGGCGATGTCGATCACGACACTGCGCCCCGACTGAGATACCGGCTGCTCGCTCGTCTCGGTCAATGCCCTGCTGCTTAAGGGCAAGCGCAAAGCTACTCTTTTGACACAGTAAGAATAGGCAATACGGACCGACGAAACCCTGGCTGTCGCTCGGCTCATCGAGCGTCTATGGCGAAAAATTCAAGAAGCAGTGGACCAGACAGCTTCCCCGCTGTTGCCCGTTAGGAAGAGCACGACCTTGACAGCCCAAGCTGGGCCACGTTTTAGGCTAGCAACGGCGATCCAGCGATGATCTACAGTCCGCTTTCGATCACAGCGGTCGTCCATTGCCGGGCATATCGCTGGCAGCTCTCAGTCTTCAGGGGTCATAGCAGCTGGATTCTTAACTGCCCGGTAGAAGTCGTCGGACCGCGGGCGCGTGTCAGGCTCCAGTATTGAGGTCGGCCGGCCCGTGGGCATCTGAGTACCCCTCCGGATCATCTACCCAGCGTTGCAACGCGGCACGAGGCCATCCGCAGGCGCGTCCACCCAAGTGCACAGGAGCTGGGAACTTGCCCTCAGCAATCCTGCGATATAGGGTCGCGCGGCTCAGCGCGGTGATGCGTATCACATCGTGCATGCGAAAGAACTCGGGCCCTTCCACGCTCGAAAGGTCAACACGGCGGTGACTGGAATGGGGTCCAAAATGCATGACAACTCCTTGAAGCTGGTTCGAGCCTTCAAGCAGCTAGCTGAGTACCGACGGCGAATCTCTGACTTGAAGAATCCGGGCAGCAGCAGCACCGGCGCCGAAACCAGCAGCAAACCCATCCTGACTTGATCAGCATTGCGGCCGTATCGAGGGCCTCTTAAGACTCGTCTTCCGCGTGGATGCACGTTGAGCATGCGACGACTCACGACTTCTGACAACTAACAACTTTCACAGTAGACAACCTCTACCTTTCGGCATCAGTGGCCACACTCCCAGACGACGACACCGCACCAGGGCTGCAGCCGAATGCAAGACCAGCGTTATTGCGCATCCGCTCGCACTCATACGTGCGCTGCGTAAGACTCACCAGAAACAGACGCGGACCGCGCCTCGAACAAGAACCGTTTTTGCCAAGCGACTTACCTGGAACGCCAGCCGCATGAGAGTGCGACGGTGCTCAAAGGCACACCCAATCCACCCTCGTTGCGCGGCATGTGGTGCATAAATGCCGATGGAAATTTCCGCTCATACGGCAAGGCCGCCGCCATCGCCGCGTCACGTGCAGGCAGTCAGGTCGCGGCTGGGCTCACCGATTGGCATCACCGACTTGGCCTGTGTCCGGCAGACGCGGCACGGTCGGCCCGTCATGTAGCGAGGCCAGACAGGCATCGATGGTCGAAACGTGAGCAAGTCGCACAGCGTCGGGCGGCATGGCGCGCGGGCATTGTGTTTCGTCATTGCGGCCTGCGAGAAGCAATTCGGGCAAATGAAACAATGCTTGCTGTCGCGGTCGGCGAGACCCACACGCCGGCCCCCAAGAGCGCCCTCAGCGAAGTCGTAGCACCCGCCAACGCGCAGAACCATTTCCCGACGTCAAGCTTCGTCGGCCGCTGCGTAAGTTCCTCGCTCACCGAAAGTGCGCTCCAGGTGACTTGACATCTGTACGTTGCTGCGTTCGACTTCGTTCCGCATCCTTCCAGCGCTCCGCCATGCGCCGCCCGTCGGTCTGCACAGCCGGCATGCGCTCGATGAAGCGCTCCACGCGTTCGGCCAACTCGACCTGACCCTGCCTTCTCAGCGTATCAGCGGCCGCCTGCCAGTCTGCCACCACCTCCTGCCGCGTGCGCCGCATCTCATCTCTGCCGGCATCGAGGGTGTCTCGCTTTGTCTGTAGAGCCCGCAGCACGGCCCCTAGCTTGGCCCGCATGAAACTCGAAGTCTTCGGTGACCGCCGACCTGCCCGCTCGGCCGGCGCCAGTCGCCCGAACGCGCGAAGCGCACGCAGGCGATGATGGATGGTGTCCATCAGCGGCTTGCGGATCTGCCCGCGCACCTGCCGCGGCGTCGCGTTGGCCGCCACGCCCTGCTCCCGCATCAGCGCGGCGAACTGCTCACGCCATTGGCGCAGCATCTCCTTGCGGATGTAGAGACGCTTGCCGGGCTCGAACTCGTGCTCGCACTTGACCACGAGATGCACATGCGGGTGTGGCTGGTCGGTGTGCAGCACCGTGGCGTACCGGTACTGGAGCGCAAAGTTCTCCCGCGCGAACACGCGCGCCGCCGCAAGCACCTTTCCCGGCGGCGTGCCCGGCGGCATCGACAGCACGATATTGTGGGCGAGCTTCGGGCGGATGTCCTTCTGGCCTGGAGCCGGCTTGGGCCTGTACTGGCTCCTGCACAGGTCCAACTGCCAGTCGGTGACGATCTCTTTGGGGGCACCATGGCCCCGCATGGCGGGCCCTTCATCGGTCTCGAGGGGCAGTTTCCCATGCCGGCTGATGTAGCGCAGGTGCGCTTCGACACCACCGGTGTCACGCCCGCCGCCGGAGACCTTCACCAACACCTCGGGCGTGCGTCCCACCGTACGCCGGATCTGCGCGATCTCGCCAGTCCCGAAGCGCAGCGTACCACTGGGTCCGCGTCGGCCGTAGCTCACGATGTCCAGCGCCATGTCGCGTACGCCATTGGTCGATTGATGGCCGCCGCGTGCCAGCCGCAGCGTCTGCTTAGGCACGGAGCACCTCGCGGCTGTGGGTCCCCCAGCTGATCAGGTTGCGCTGCACGATGGCGGTGGCGGCCACGCGCGCCTGTGCTACCTCCCGTCGGGCCAGCGCGAGTGCATCAATGATCTCGCAGGCCTGCGGCTGCGTGACGGTGTTCGGCAAGCCGAACATACGGAACTGCCGTCCGAACGCGGCCAGCTGAGCGCAGGTCGCCTTGATCTGAGCGAGTTCTTTCAGTGGCAGCACCATGGGTCCGTGCACATGGTTGTGAATCAGCATGGCGAGATAGCTGCCTGGCTTCATGCCCCGGGCTTCGGCCCGCTCAGCAATCAGGACGCGGTCGCCCGCAAGAAGCCGCAGGGTGATGCGATCTTCGGAAAGACGGCCGATGTCCGGAGCGCTCGGGGTATGTGTGGAGGACGACACCGTGGTCGAGGGCACATTGGTGCGCAGAACCTCGTCGACGAGCTTGGCGAGCAAGCCGGCCTCAGTCAGTTGATGATGTGCCGCGAGCGCAGCAAACCGTGTCCGCGTTTCGGCCGACACCCGGGCCCCAATCACGCTCGATCGAGAGGTCTTGGTCATCGCAACGCCATGGCTGTTAACAATGTCTGACGGCAGTCTATCCTGCCCTCATAGCCGCACAAGGACTCTGCCCCCCGGAGTCTCCGCGTGGCGCCACAAACATCACTTCGAGGCTAGTTGACGCTGACCTACCTCCCGCTCGCACAGAAGCGCTGCACGAGACACATCCACGATCTCTTCACCGTTTTCAACAGAGGAAGCCGCAATTACTGGCAGGCGCTTGTGGTGCATCTGTGTTCGGCATGCCGAACACCTAGGAAGGGACAATCCGGCATGAAGCAATAAATGCGCGAGCGATCCGCTCGACCGTGCATCCGCTTCGCGGCACGACGGCGTCGCCGCGAGCCGTCTACTCCCGCAGCGTGAACACCACCGACAGGTACGAAACCGGAGGAACCTCGATCGCCTCGATGCCGTGCAGCGCAGTCGCATCGAACAGCAGCGCGTCCCCTGCCCTCACCTCCACTACCTTGGCGCTGTAGCGGTAGCGCACCTCCCCGGAAAGGAAGTACAGGAACTTCAACCCAGGATGCTGGAAAGTCACGTAGGGATCGGCGCCCGGAAGCAGCGTGACCAGATACGGCTCGACGAAGATGTTGCCCGACAGCAGGTGGCCCAGCAGCTCGTAGCGGTAGTCCGCCACCGCGCCGATGCGGTCGACCAGTACACCGTGTCCTGCCCGCACATGGCAGAAATCCGTGCGCCGCGCCTGATCGCTGAAGAAGCGCGAGACCGGCACGTGCAGGCCTTGCGCGAGTCGCTCCAGCGTCTCCACCGAAGGCGAGACCAGCCCGCGCTCAATGCGCGAGAGCATCGAAGCAGAAATTCCCACCGCCAAGGCCAGCTGCCCCGCAGACATTCCTGCCGCCATACGCAGCGCTCTCACCTGCGCCCCCCTGTTTGCCAGTGACAGGCTGCGTGCCGCAGGTGCTGGATGCTGCGGCCTCGTAGGTAACGCAGAAGCGGGAAGCCGCACTGCTCGCACGCTCGGCAGCGGCGACGGGAGCAATGTCAAAGACATTTAGTTCACCTCGCTATGGTAATCATATCCCGTGTTATTTTATCCCGTGGTGCTTTATCCACGTAATACTGACCATCTCGAAATGGTCAACAGGGTTTCAGCTACCAGGAAAAAAGTGCCGGAGCTCGTACTTTTTGGCGAAGCGGTACGTCAGCGCAGAAAGGAACTCGGCTATTCTCAAGAGGCATTCGGCGACGCGTGTGAAATCGACCGCAGCTACATTGGCGGCATAGAGCGAGGCGAACATAATCTTGCGCTCATCAACATCCTCAAGATCATTGCAACCCTGGAAATGCAGCCTTCTGAGTTCTTTCAGGCGCTTGACAGACCGCGCAAGAAGCTGAGATCGAACTGAGTGTTAATTTGAGGGTGCGGATGAAAACTTGGACTGGTTTATGTGGCAAGTTCAAGGCTCACCTGATATTCGAAAGGGCTGAGAGAGCCAAGAGAGATCTCAATCCGCTTCTCGCTGTACCAGCGTCGGCGCCGCTCCGGCCCAATCACCTCCGCCGCGATCTCGTTGTTCGTGTTATTGAGCCGGCATGAATAAACTTGAATCAGGCCGCATGGCGGACTAGCTTGTGTTCGAAGTAGCTCCTGATGCGTTCGGGCTTGCGCAGCAGGCTGCTCAAGTTCCTTGCGGCGGCCTTGACCAACTGCAACTTCCTGCGGGCAGAGGCGCGCTTCTTGACGGCTTGCTTGAGATCGGCGTTGGGATTGAGCCCCAGGCTGTAGCTCGATAGGTAGAACACCTCGATCTCGTGCTTGTGTTCGGCAAGCCATGCCTTCGCGGGCTTGCTGTGATGCACGCGACGTGGTCCAGGACCAGATAGATCTTGGCGGCCCGCGTCCTTGATGAGGCGGCGCATGAAATCGATCAGGATGTCGGAGTTGTTGGTGACCGTGGAGATGACCGACAGACCGTGGCGCTTGTTGTTCACCCGAATCACGGGGGTCTCACCCTTGGGTGCGTAGCTGCGTGCGCGAACGTCGTCGCTGCGCAGCCCCGTCTCGTCACCCCAGTGGATCTCGGCATCCGAGACCTTGGCGCACGCGGCGATCACGGGGTATTCCTCCTCAAGCCACTTCTTCATCACCGCGGGCGACTGCTCGTAAGCTTTCTTCATGGGCTTCTGAGGTGCGAAGCCCCAGCGCGCCAGGTAAAGACCCATCGTGCGCACCGGAAGTCGTACGCCAAAGCGTTGCTCGATGAGTTCACCAACGCCACGCGCGTCCACAACGCATAGGCCATCTTCAGCTGATCGGGCGTCTTGTCGGTGAGCAGCTTGCGCGCTGCCGCCTCCTGAGCCGCGTCCAGGCGCCGTCCGTCGCCAAGCTTGCGGCCTCCAGGGGCGTCTCGCAATGCCTTGACTCCGGCCGCCTCATGACGCTTGCAGATGTCGAACACGCCCGTGCGGCTCAGTCCGGTCTGCATCGCAATTGGCGCAGTCTCTGCCAAGCCGGGCGTTCCAGAACATCAGTCGGCGCGAGGGAACCAGCGATACACTGAACGACCGCTTTGCGGCTGTGCGGGTGCGCCACGCTGGCGGCAATGTTGGCAAGGCCCGGTTGCATCCCGAGCAATGGCTGCTCATCGAGTGGCCGGTTCATGAGACCGAACGGAGCAAGTACTTCCTGTCTACCCTGCCAGATGACACGCCGATCAGCGCTGGCGCATCGAGCGCGACTACCAGGATCTGAAGCGAGACTTCGGCCTCGGCCATTACGAGGTCGAGGTTGGCGGGGCTTCCATCACCATGCCGCCTTGAGCATCGCGGCCTACGGGTTCCTGATGGCCGAACGCCTCGTCGCTGAAAAGCCTGTCGGTGGCAAAAGAACTTCATCGAACGCCAAGTGCCTGCCCTTCCCGAGGATTACGTCCCCCGCGGCAGTCCTGCGCGCGCAGCGCCACGTGGCGACGTCGATCACGACACTGCGCCATCGACTGAGCTACCAGCTGATCGCTCGTCTCGGGCAGTGCCCTGCTGTGGAAAGTCAGCGTAGAGCTACTCGTGTGACACAGTAAGATTAGGTCGGTCCCGCCCTATGACGGCCCGCAAAGCCATGGATATCGACCGCGCCATCAAATTGCGGGATTGAGGCATGCTTCTCGCTGCTCCGTTGCGCGATAATCTAGGTTAGGTCGCACGAAGTGCTTTACTTTTGCATCGCACGACCTTGAATGGTCTGGTGTACCCAAAGGTGTGCCCAGAGAACAGGACCAGTGAGCGAAAGCAAATGCTGGCGAGGGTTGCGCAGAATTATTCGATTCCGCCCCAGCCACCATCTTTCTTTCTCGGTAGATCCCAAGTCAGCCCAGAAGTCCTTGCATCTCAAGGACTTAGCCTGAAAAGGCGGCTCGATCGGTATCTCTGAATCTCACAGCGTTCAATTCAAGGCTTCGTAGCCATGCGAAGCCTTGAATGCATGTGGCCAGTCGGCGAAGGTCTCCCCTTTAGTCCGGCAGGACGACAAGGTCAGCATCTATCTCCATCAGAATCTGAATCCGGCGTTGTGCGTCCAGGCGCTCGGACGCACACGGCTTCATCGACACCGGCTTGGCCAAGCATCGCGCGTCTGCCGATAGGCGAGAGCTGCAGTCTCGCGATGGCGTATCTGCCTCCGCAGCGGCACGCCTCGACCCGACCCGCAAAGAATCTCAGCCCACCACCCCCGCCAGACAAAACATGGTGCGCCCCGTATTCCTGAACGCAGGCCGAACTCGCGAACTCCAGGGTGTTGCACGCACGGCCAGCCACTGCGGACTGCCCAGGGTCTCGGCACCCACGAGGTCGTAGCACGCGTAGTACCGCGGCGAACCCGTCGCGTCGATGTAGCGGGCCGCGCGAACGGTTCCGGGCACCGCTGCCAGTCCGGGCAGGTGTTCCTGCGTGTACCAGGCATTGAAGTCGTCCTCGGCCCCGGGAAGCACGTCCGTCTCCACGACATAGCGGTGCGAAGCAGCCTGGCCTGCCGACGCGCCTTGCACCTCCTGCAGGCAGGCGAGCCGCAGCCACTTGGCGGCAGGTTCGCGGGAGGAGAGCACCGGAGGCGCATTCCCCGTCGCGTAGAAGTAGACCAGTGCGCCATCCACCGCCTTCCATGACTGCACCTCAGGCGACAGCGTGCGGGCCAGCATGGACGCTTGGTCGATCGAAGATGTACCGGACTTGAGCAGCCACAGATCCTGCATTCGAGACTCCTCGTTCAATGCGCGACGTTCAGGGCAACGAGCAGCCGTGACACCATGTTGTAGGCGGCCACCGTCGCCACGACCTCCACCACGCCCTTGGGGTCGAAGTGCTGCTGGAGCCGGCTCATGAGTTCTTCCGGAACCACCACCTGGCGGGTCATGGCGTCCGTGAGTTCGAGCACTAGGCGCTCCAGCGGCGCAAACTCTTCGGACAGCACGTCCTGCCGGACAGCGTCGATCTTCCCGTCGCTGACCCCTGCTGCCCGCGCATGCGGTACATGCGCGTCGTATTCGAACCGGGCTCCGTTGAGCACGGCGACCCGAAGGATCATCAGCTCGCGAAGGTCGGCCGGTACATCGGTCTGGTTGCGAACCGCGGTGAGCATGCGTTCCCAGCCCGACGCGATCGGGCCGCTGTTGAGGAGCACCTGGTAGAGCAGCGATACGCGGCCGCGCTGCGCCATGATGCGTGACTCGATCTCGGCCAGCTCGGGCCGCGTGCCGGGCTGCACGAGGGGAACGCGGATTGAGGTGCTCGTCATCATTCGGCCTTGATGTTCTTGGCGCGGATCAGCTTCGCCCACTTCTCGCTGTCCCGCTTCTGAATGGCCGCCAGCTCCTGGGGCGTGGATCCGACGGGCTCCGTTCCGGTCTTCAGCAGCTTCTCGCGCACGCCAGGGTTGGCCAGCGTGTTGCGCACCGCCTTGCTCAGCGCGTCGATGACTTCGGGCGGCGTCTTTGCCGGCGCGAAAAGCGCATACCAGTTGTTGGTGTCGACGCCGCGGATGCCTTGCTCCTCCAGCGTCTTCACGTCGGGCAATGCCGGGTGCCGTTTGTTCGATGCCACGCCCAGCGCCTTGAGGCGTCCGCCTTGCAGATGTCCGAGCAGGCCGGGCACGTCGCCGAAGAATCCGCCGATCTGGCCGCCCATCAGGTCCGTGATGGCCGGCGCCGCGCCCTTGTAGGGAACGTGCAGCAGCCGGGCGCCGCTCGAATCGGCCAGTTGCTCTATCGCCAGATGCGGAATGCTTCCGGTGCCCGATGAGCCCATCGGCACGGGCTCGGCGCGCTTCTTCGTGGCCGCCACGAAATCCGCCGCGTCCCTGGCCGGGTTGCTCTGCTGGGTCACGAGCAACTCGACGTTGTTGACGACCAGCGAGACCGGCGCGAAGTCGCGCTGCATGTCGTAGGGGAGCTTCTCGTACAGCGAAGGGTTGACCGCTGCCGCGCCGACGCTGGTGAACCACAGCGTGCCGCCGTCCGGGGCCGATTTCATGACGTCGACCGCACCGATCGCGCCGTTGGCGCCGGGCTTGTTGTCGACGATGACCGTGCGGCCCAGCTCCTTGCCGAGCTGCTCGGAGAGAACGCGTGCGACCGAGTCGACGGGCCCTCCTGAAGTGAAGGAAACGACGATTCGCGTCGTCTTCGGTTCGGCGCGGACGGCGGCGGGCACCAGCGCGAGGGTGAACGTTGCCATCAGCAGGATGCGTTGGATGATCATGAATGTCTCCGTCTTCTTTCTATGGTCTTCAATCGGGTAGTCCGGCCTGGCTCTCACTCAGTCGCAGCGCGCGGTCATGCCGCCGTCGACGATCAGCTCGGTGCCGGTGATGAACCGGGCCTCGTCGCTCGCGAGGAACAGCACCGCGCTCGCCGTGTCCCGGCCGTCGCCCATGAACCCGAGCGGAATGCGCTTCTGGCGCTGGGCCAGGAGCGCGTCGACGTTGCCGCCCGCGCGTTGCCCGGCCAGTCGCGCCTCGACCATCGGCGTGTGCAGCTGCCCGGGCACGACGCTGTTGACCCGCACCCCTCGGGCCGCGTGCTGGACCGCGATCACGCGCGACATCTGGATGACGCCGGCCTTGGTCGCGGCGTACGCCACCTGCGCGCTGCCGGTCCAGCGCAGGCCCGATGTCGAGGAGATGTTGACGATCGAGCCCGCGCCCTTCTCCAGCATCGTGGGGAGCGCGTGCTTGCAGGTCAGGAACACGCTCTTGAGGTTGGTGTCGACCTGCAGGTCCCATGTCTCCTCGGCCAGCTCCACCGGCCCGCCGGCGGCGGACCCCCCGACGTTGTTGACGAGGATGTCGATCGTTCCGTGGATGTCCAGGCAGGCGGCGACCATGGCCGCCACGCTGTCGCTGCTGGTGACGTCGCAGACCCACGGCGTGATCGACGCGCGGGTGGCGCCTGCCAGCTCGAGCGTCTCGTCGAGCCGGGCGCGGTCGCGGTCGACGGCGAGGACCCTCGCGCCTTCCTCCGCGAGGCGCACCGCGATGGCACGGCCATTGCCCCAGCCGGCGCCTATGCACCCGGCACCGGTCACGATGGCCACCTTGTTCTCGAAGCGAAGGCTCACAGCTCGTCTCCAAATCGGTAAAGGCGCTCGGGGTTGCCGACCAGCAGCGCATGGCGCGCGGCTTCGGTGGGAGCGACGCCGGCGATGAGGTCGACCAGCTGCCGCTCGTCGGGCATGGGCCCCGCGTGGTTCGGGTGCGGCCAGTCGTTGCCCCACACGATGCGGTCGCCGAACTCGGCGACCAGCTTGCGCGCGAAGGGCTGCGCGTCGGCATAAGGCGGGCCCTGCCGCGTGATGCGGTCCATGCCGCTCACCTTGACCCAGAAGCGCTCGTCGGCCATCAGCTTCAGCAGCGCGCGGAAGTCCGGCTGGTCGAGGCCCAGCGCCGCATCGATGCGCCCGATGTGGTCGATCACCACCGGCGTGGGCGAGCGAAGCAGCGCGGGCGCCAGGTTCGTCAGCAGCGCCGGGTCGCCGTGGATCTGCAGGTGCCAACCCAGCGGTGCGAAACGGCCCGCCAACGCCAGGACATCCTCCATGTCCGCGTGCCGGCCGAGGTGGCCCATGAAGTTGAAGCGGACGCCGCGAAAGCCCGCGGTGTCGAGCCGCCGCAGTTCCGCATCGCCGACGTCGGTCGGCAGCAGGGCGATCGCGCGGTAGCTCGATGGGCGCGACGCCACGGCGTCCTCGGCGGCCCGGTTGTCGAAGCCGTGGCAGGTCGACTGCACGACCACGCAGCGCTGCAGGCCGAGGTGGTCGTTCAATGCGTACAGGGCTTCCTTCGGCGCATCCGTCGCGGGAATGAAGGCGGCGTCCGGGGCGTAGGGGAAGCGCGCGCCGGGCCCGAACACATGGCAGTGGGCGTTGCAGGAACCCGGGGGGAGGGGGAAAGTCATGGAGGCAGTTTTCCCGTGAAGGGCGGCATGCGTAAGGACATGCTGCCTATATCAGCTATGCTGAATCTCTATGGAGTTGCGCCAGCTGCTGTATTTCGTCACCGTGGTCGATGCGGGGAGCTTCAGCCGTGGCGCAGTGGTGCTCAATCTGGCGCAGCCCAGCCTGAGCAGGCAGATCGCCCTGCTGGAGGCCGACCTCGGCCAGCGCCTGCTGGTGAGAACCGGCCGCGGCGTGGCCACGACGGACGCGGGCGAAGCCCTGCTCGTTCACGCGCGCGCGATGCTCGACATCTCGCGTCGTGCCCGCGACGAGCTGCAGGAGCTCGACGAGAGCCCCGGTGGCCGCATCGTCGTCGGCATGCCGCCTCGCGTGGCGCTGGGCCTGAGCGCGCCGCTGATCCGGCAGTTTCGCGAGAGGTTTCCGCGCGCCGTCATCACGGTCCTCGAAGGCCTGAGCGCCGCGCTGCGCGAATCCTTGATTGCGGGGCGACTCGATCTGGCGCTGCTGTTCGACCCCGCGGCCTCACCCCAGCTGAGCTTCCAGTCCCTGATGCGCGAGAAGCTGCTGCTCGTGGCGCCACCCGGGAGCAAGCTGCCGGCGCGCGTCGGCTTGGCGGCGCTTGCGAACTATCCGATGGTGCTGCCCAGCGCGCCGAACGCGATCCGGCACCTGCTCGACGCCGTCCTCGGCCCGCGCCACATCGCGCTGCAGGTGCTCGCGGAGGTCGGCGCGGTCCACACCGTGCTCGCACTCGTCGGAACCGGGGTCGGCTGCACGATTCTTCCGGAGAGCGCCCTGGGCGCACCCGGCGGCGAAGCATTGCCGCGCGCGGCCATCGGGCCGCCCGGCATCTGGAACGAACTGGTGCTCGCGACGCCGACAGCGCGTCCGGCGACCCGGCTGGTGCGCGGCACGGCGCAGATTCTTCAGGAGCTGGACTTCCGGCGCCGGCAGACAGATCGATCATGAAACGGCGGTGGAGGAGCACGCCGAAGCCGGGCCATCGCCGCAAGACGACGGCCAATGACCCGGGACCGTCTCATTGCGGAACTTGTTCACGCAGAGCACGGCGCAGGGAATCGATCGTGCTCTCCGCAGCCTCGAGGCGCCGATGCAGTTCCTCGTTGACCAGGCGGATCAGCACGCCGAGTTCGGAGCGCGTCGGATAGACCTCTTCGCAATCATCAACCTGCAACGGAACGACGAGCTTCTCGAGGCACGTGTACGCGCCGTGCACGTTGCGAATGCTCGCGATGTCATCGCCTGCTTGCAGTGCGAATGATTCGGGGCTTTGTTGAAGAGGTGGTGATGCCGAAGTTGCACCCGGCGGCGCGGCGGGTTCTTCGGCGGAATGGGGATGCGAGGGCGCGTACGTGAATGCGCGAGCGGATCTAGCCATGAATGGCCTCCAGAGGTTGCGATTTGCAAAAACCGTCGCGCTCGCTGCTAAACGAGGCGGCAGCTCGGACGGGTTAGCAGACCGGGCAACCTCTTGCGAGAAACCGGCAGGGCGCGAGCCCTCCCATCCGAGCCGCCAAAACTGGAGGCATGAACGACAAAGCCGCAGATCCTGCGGAAAACTGCGGCTTGCGTCGCAGAGGTTGCTTCGGGCTGCTAAACCCGATCACGCCTTGTTTCGACGTGACGGGCGCAAGTATAGACATCGGCCCTTCGCCATCGGTCGCAGCGAACGCGTGACATTTGGGAACGTTCTTCACCGTAGCGATGTGCGCCGCTCCGCAGGCCCGGGCGTTGGTGGTGCATCAGAGGCTGTTTTCCGTCCTCCAGGAGATGAAAGAAATGACTTTTTCCCGATCCATGCTCAAGCTGGTTGCCGCAGGTTTCATTGCCGCCGGTGCCTTGTCCGTCGCGGCATCCGCCAATGCCGGCACAAGCTGGTCCGTCGGCATCAACGTGCCCGGCGTGGTCGTGACCGAGCCCGCACCGGTCTACTACGAACCGGCTCCTGTCTACTCGCGGCCGGCTCCGACCTATTACCAGCCCGCCCCTGTGTATTCCACTCCGGCGCCTGTCTACTACGAGCCCAGCTGGGAGGAGCGCCGTGCCCAGCGCTGGGAAGAGCGTCGCGCGGAGCGCCGTGAATGGCGCCGCCGGCAATGGGAGCGCGAGCAGCACCGCCGCTACTACGAAGATCGCGACTGAGCGACGCGGGCACGCAGGCAACGTCGATCGGTGCGAAGGCGCCGAGGCGTTGCCGGACCGTGGCGACCCTTGCGCAACACCGCGCAATTCCTTCGCCGGGCACGCTCGCCCGGCGAAGTGCCTGCCGATGGACGGCAGCGCTTCTTTCTTCCTTTCATGACAACCCCGCCAGCATTCAGCCGATGCATTGCCGCAGCGGCTGCGATCGCGCGCGCGGCACCACTTCGGTGAATGGCCGGCGCACGCCGGCCGCTGTGTTGTCGTTGCCATGACCGTTCGCGGCTATATCGTTACCGCGTGTTGACCGCGCAGCCGCTCGAGCGGCCTTCGACGTCGCGCGCCGAAGAACGACATCCATCGCACTCCTGAAACACCGGGCCCGCGAGCTCCCTGACAAACGGGGATCGCGCGATGCCCCGGCTTGCCTGCGCGCTCCCGTGCTGTCAATCCCTCCCGCCTCGGAACCGATGTAGGACTTCATGCCGGTTCGCGCTCACAAATTAGATGGGAAGTTTGCACATCTTGTTGCTCACCGAAGCAGAAAGGACTCAGCTTAGGACGTACCTTTATTGCGTTGCAGCATGAAAAACAAGGCGCGCTGCAAATCCGTGGACCGGTGGAGGACTGGGATCGGGTCTCTTTCTTTCAACACCTGAGGGCGCACCGCACCGGCGCGCCATCGACGTTTTCAAGGGGTGGCTATGCGACTGTCCAGACCAATTTCATCTTCGTCCGATCCGGGTTGCCGCGTTCGGGCCACGCGCGGCCGAAGCCGGCAGCGGGGCGCCTTCGTTCCGAAGCTCGCGGGCTATGCGCTGCTGGCGTTCGTGCTGTGGCTCATGATCTCGACCCTCGTCGCGCCGCTGCTGTCGGCCCAGGCGACACGGGCGGTGCTGCAGGCGCCGGTGGGGCTCATCACCTCGCCGATCAGCGGCGTGGTGACGCAGATGGCGGTGCACTCGCGCGACACGGTGGCGCCGGGCTCGCTGGTGGCGACGGTGCGCAATCCGACGGTGAGCCAGGAGATCCTCACCACGCTCACGACGCAGCGCCTTGCGTTGCAGAGCCAGCTGTCGCAGCTGGGCAACCAGTTCAAGGCCGACAGCCAGGAGATGAGGTCCGTGGGCCAGCAGGCGCAGGTGCACCGGCAGGCCTCGCTGGCCCAGACCTGGGACTCGTGGGAAATAGCCCAGCGCCAGCGCGACGTCGCGCACAGCGTCGTGGCCGAACAAGAGAACAAGGTTCGCACCAGCGAGGCGCTGCTGAAGGAAGGTGCCATCAGCGAGCAGGTGATGAACGCGGCCGAGGCTCAGCTGAGCACCGCCCGCGCCAACGCGGCGGTGGCCGAGCAGGCCTTCGCCGGACAGGCGCAGACCGTGGTGAGCGCGGGGCAGGGCGCCTTCGTGGGCACCGGGGGCAACAACCTGTTCCAGACGCTCACGAGCCGGCGCGAAGCGCTTCGCAACAGCATCGACCGGGCCCAGCAGGACGGCTCCGCCATCGTCAAGCAGCTCAAGCAGATCACGCAGCTCGAGGAAGACGAGCGCCACCGCGTCGAGAAGCTCGCCGCCTACCAGGTCACGGCGACGCAGCCGGGGCTGGTGCATACCGTGCTGATGCCCGAGGGCGCGTATGTCACGGCGGGCGCTTCGCTGGTGCGCGTCACCGATTGCAGCCGGATCGGCGTCGTCGCGGTGTTTCCCGCGCGGCTGGCCAAGCGCCTGAGCATCGGCTCGGTGCTCGACGTGAAGATCGGCGAGAACACGGCCGCGATGCCCGCGCGCGTCGAGCAGCTGCTGCCCGTGGCCTCCGACGCGCTGCAGAGCACGTACAGCGTGCCCTTCCCCTATGCCGAGCAGGGCTCCATCTACGCCGTGGCGCGCATCGACGACGGCCAGTCGCAACAGTCCCCGGCCCGCCAGCAGACTCTCTGCGTGCCGGGCAAGGTGGTCTCGGCCAGCCTCAGGACCTGAGTGCGATCCCTTCGCTCATCTCCATTCCCCCGAGAGCACGCAATGCCGATCTCTGCGATCTCTGTCTTCTCCCGCGCGCGGGTGCGATGCGCTGCCGTATCTGCGGCGCTGGCCTGCGCCGCGGCTGCAACTGCGGCGCCGCAGGCCGGCGCCACGCAGCAGGCGCTCGCGCGCGAGAGCTGCGAGGGGCTGCGTCGCGCGGTCTCGCACGACCAGGCGGGCGTCGCTTCCGGGCCGCTGTTCCTGGCGAGCTACAGGCCGGCCGATGCCGGACGCGGCGAGCCGCCGTTCGAGCCCGCGCTGGCGGGCGCCGGCTTCACCTACGACAACGCCGTGGCCGGCATCGCGCTGCTGGCCTGCGGCGAGCGTGCCGCAGCAAGGCGCATCGGCGATGCCGTGGTGCGCGCCGTCGCGCATGACCAGGGCTTTTCCGACGGGCGCGTGCGCAACGCCTACCGCGCCGGACCGGTGGCCGAGGAAAAGCCCGCGCTGCCCGGTCGCTGGGACGCGCAGCGAAAGCAATGGATTGCCGACGCCTACCAGGTCAGCACCGCCACCGGCAACGTGGCCTGGGCCGCGCTGCTCATGCTGAACCTGTTCCAGGCCGAGCCGTCATCGGCCTCGGCCTCGGCCTATCTGGAGACCGCGCGCAAGCTGCTGGCCTGGACCGAGCAGAACACGCGCGCCAGGAACGGCCAGGACGGCTACAACGGCGGGCGCTACGGTTGGGACAACGCACAGCGCGCGCAGACCTGGAAATCCACCGAGCACAACATCGACATCGCAATGGCGGCCGCCTGGGCGGCGCGCGCCGGCGGCCAGCGGGACGCACCGGAGCATCGGCAGGCACGCACCGCGCTCGATTTCGTGAGCCGCATGTGGAGCCCCCAGGAGCAGCGCTTCTACATCGGCACCAAGGAAGACGGCGCGACCCTCTCCACCGAGAGCTCCGGCCTGGATGCGCAACTGTGGCCGCTGCTGGCCGCGCCCGAGGGCTCGTGTGCCTGGACCAGGGGGCTCGAATGGGTGGAGAAGCACCATCGCTTCGAAGCCGGCTACGGCTTCTCGCGCAACCCCGACGGCATCTGGACCGAGGGCAGCGCACAAGCCGCCGCCACGCTGGTGGCGCGCAAGGGTTCGGCGCCCGAGGCCCTGTGGCAGCTGCTCGCATCGCAGCGCGCCGGCAACGGGCTGTACTACGCGACGCCGGCTTCCCGCATTTCCACCGGCCTGGCCATCGGCCCCGACTCGGCCGGCGCGGACTTCTATTACTACCACTGGCCGCACCTTGGCGCGACTGCCTGGATTGCCCTGGCCGCCACGGGTTTCAACCCCTTCACCGGCAAGACCGCCGCATCGGAAGCCACTCCATCATGTCCAGCCTGATCGCCACACCGGAATTCCAGTTCAACGCACTGATCGCGGGGATCGCGCTGCTCCTGATGAGCCGGGCCAGCGTCGAACGCATCTCGCATCGCATGCTGTTCGGCGCGCTGACCGCGCTGCTCCTGCTGCGCTATGCGGTCTGGCGCGTGGTCGCCACCATGCCGCCATCGGACCTCGGCTTCGGAACGCTCTTTGCCTGGGTGTTCCTCTGCTTCGAGCTGACGGCCATCGTCTACACGCTGATGTCCATCCACATGCTGGTGAGACGCCGCGACAACCGGCCGCAGGCCGACCGGGGCGAAGCCGCGCTGCGTGCCCGCGGCGAGCAGGTGCCGGCGGTGGACGTGTTCATCTGCACGTACAACGAAGAGCTGGCGGTGCTGGAGAAGACCATCATCGCCGCCCAGGCCATCGACTATCCGCAACTGAAGGTCTGGGTGCTCGACGACACCCGGCGCGACTGGCTGCGCGACTACTGCGAACGCAGGGGCGTGCACTACGCGCGGCGGCCCGACAACAGCCACGCGAAGGCCGGCAACCTCAACAACGGGCTGCGCCTGTCGGCCGACGTGACGAACGCGCCCTTCATCCTCGTGCTCGACGCGGACTTCGCGCCGCAGCGCGAGATCGTCTATCGCATGCTCGGGCTGTTCGAGGACCGTCGCGTCGGGCTGGTGCAGACGCCGCAGTTCTATTACAACGCCGACCCCATCCAGCACAACCTGCGCGCCACCGACAGCTGGGTCGACGAGCAGCGCGTGTTCTTCGACGTGCTGCAGCCGGCGAAGGACGCGGCCGATTCCGCCTTCTGCGTGGGCACCTCGTTCATCGTGCGGCGAGACCTGATCACCGCCGCGGGCGGCTTCCCTGTCGGCAGCGTGTGCGAGGACATCCACACCACCTATCTGCTGCTGCGGCGCGGCCACGTCACGCGCTGGCTGGGCGAGCGGCTGTCGAACGGGCTGTCGGCCGAGAGCATCGTCGACTACATCAACCAGCGCAGCCGCTGGTGCCTGGGCACGGTGCAGCTCGCGCTGCTGCCCGACGGGCCGCTGCGCGGCGCGGGCTACAGCCTCTCGGCGCGGCTGCACTTCCTGCACGGGCTGCTGCATTGGCTGGGCAAGCCCTTCATGGCGCTGATCATGCTGGCGCCGGTGCTGTACTGGTATGCCGGCGTTTCGGCCTTCCACGCCACGCCGCAGGCCTTTGCCGCCTACGGCCTGCCGCCGCTCATGATGTTCTGGGCCTACAGCTACTGGATCAGCCAGCGCCGCTGCCTGCCCGTGTTCAGCGAGGTCAGCCAGCTGGTGGCCGCGATGGCCGTCACCGGCACGCTGGTCAGCGCGATGCTGCGGCCCTTCGGCCACCCGTTCAAGGTGACGGCGAAGGGGCTCGACCGCTCCAGGACGGTCGTGCACTGGAAGCTGGTCGCCGTCTTCGGCGGCCTGTTCGTGGCGCTGCAGGGCGGCGGAGCATCGGCGGCCCTGGGCGGCGCGGCGCTGACGCCCGGCGACGAACTCAACCTCGTGTGGACCGGCATCGCGCTGGTGCTGTGCCTGGGGGCGCTCATGGCCTGCGTCGACCTGCCGCGGCCGGAGCAGGAGGAGCGCTTCCCGTGGCGCGCCCGCACCCGGGTCCGGACCGCAGCGGGAGAGGGCGACTCGCGCTTCGTCAACATCGCGGCCGATGGTGCGCTGCTCGAGGGCGGCAGCCTCTTCAAGCGCCTGCGCGTCGGCCAGCCGCTGGAGGTCTACGTCGATCCCGTGGGCTGGCTCCCAGCCCTTCTCGCGGGGCGCAGCTCCGCCGGCGCCGAGCTGCGGTTCGCTGGCACCGAGGCGCAGCGCGAGCATCTGGTAAGCCATGTGTTCAACGTGGTGCCTAGCCATGTCGCCGTCCAGGTCCGGCCGTGGCGGGCCGCTTCGGCCCTGTTCGCGAGCGCGGGCTTCCGCTCGCCCGACGCAGGCTTCGTGCGCCTCAGTCTGCGGCTGATATTGCTGGTGCTGGCTGCGTGCGTCCTGCTGGTGGTGAGCGGGTGCAATCTCACGCCGCCGATGAAGCAGCCCGATCTGACGATGCCGTCGCAATGGCCGGCCGGTGCGGCCAGGCCGGCCGCGGAGCCGGTGGACTGGCGCGGCTTCGTGCAGGACGACGAACTGCGCGGCCTGATTTCCACCGCGCTGTCCCGCAACCGCGACCTGCGCGTCTACGCGGCGAAGGCGCGCGAGGCGCGGGCCGTGTATGCCGCGAGCCGCGCATCGCTGTTCCCGCCGCTGGGGCTGTCGGCCCACGCCCAGCGCGCGCAGACCACGCCGCAGGGCTCGCTCAGCCCGGTGGGCAACCTGCCGTCGGACGGAAGCGTTTCCAACAGCTTTGACGTCCAGGCCGGCGTGACCTCCTACGAGCTCGATTTCTTCGGCCGCCAGCAGAGCGGCGCGCAGCAGGGTGGCTCGCTGGCCGATGCCGGCGACAGGGACTACGCGGCAGCGCGCATGAACCTGGTGGGCGAGGTGTCGAATGCCTATCTCACGCTGCGCGCGGACCGCGCCCTACTGAGCCTGGCCGATTCCAACGCGGCCGGGCTGGCCGCCAATGCCGACATGATCGGCCGCGCCAAGGCGGTCGGCGGCGCCGCGCAGCTGGATGTGTACCGCGCGCAGTCGCTGCTGCAGAACGCCCGCGTGCGGCAGGAGGAATACCGCATGCGCGTCGCGCAGGACCTGCAGGGGCTGAACGTGCTGGTGGGCGAATCCGTGCCGCCGGACACGGGCGCCGCACGGCCCTGGCCGCAGCGCTCCACCGCGCAGGTCGCGCCCGGCATGCCGTCGAGTCTGCTGCAGCGCCGGCCCGACCTGCTGGCGGCCTATGCGCGCGTCGAAGCCGCCAACTCGGGAGTCGGCGCGGCCAAGGCGGCCATGCTGCCGACCATCTCGCTGACCGCGCTCACCGGCGGCGTGAGCAGGGAACTGTCGACACTGCTCAGCGGCAGCAATAGCAGCTGGGCGGGCGTGCTGGGCGTGTCGCTGCCCCTGTTCGACTGGGGCCGCCGGTCCGCCAACGTCACGGCCAGCGAAGAGCGGCTGGCCGCGGCGATGGCTTCATACGAATCCGCGGCGCAAGTGGCTCTTCGCGAAACCGCAAACGCGCTGATCGCCGACGACCACCTGACGCCGCAGCTCGAGGCGCAGCAGGCACGCGTGCAGGCGCTGGAGAAGGTGGCGAGCATTTCGCGTACGCGCTTTCGCAGCGGCATGGAGGACTACTTCTCCAGCCAGGACGCGCAGCGCGAGCTCTATGCCGAGCAGCAGCAGCTGATCGAGCTGCAGCTCAAGGCCGCGGTGAACATGGTCAACCTGTACAAGGCCATCGGCGGTGGATGGGGCGCTGCGTAGGCCTCGGTGCTCTCAGGCCGCTTCCCGCATCCGCTTGATGTCGCGCAGCGGCGGTGCACCGAACAGGCGGGCGTATTCCCGGCTGAACTGCGAAGCGCTCTCGTAGCCCACGCGTATCCCCGCGGTGCCGGCATCGATGCCCTGGTTGAGCATCAGCTGCCGGGCCTCCTGCAGGCGCAGCTGCTTCAGGTACTGCATGGGGCTCATGCCCGCCACGGCACGGAAGTGCTGCCGGAACGTCGACGGACTCATGTGCACCGAGGCGGCCAGGTCGTCTGCGAGCACGGGCCGCGTGAAATTCATCTTGAGCCAGGCCATGCTCTGTGCCACCTGCTGGCTTGGGGTGCCGACGGCGACCAGGCGCTGCAACTGCGGGCCATGGCGTCCGGCGAGCAGGCGAACGACGATTTCCTGCTGGAGCAGCGGAGCGATCTGGGGAATCAGCCTGGGCTCGGCGAGCAGTTCGACGAGCCGCGTCACCGTGCCCAGCAGCGTCGGGTCGAGATCGCCGAGCGACATGGCTCTATAGCTGCAGTCCCTTGACGGCTGGGGCAGCGCCATCTCGGCCGCCGCCTGCACGATGGCGCGCGAGTCGAGCCTGAGCATCAGGCCCAGAAAGGGCTTCGCGCTGCTGGCCTGCGTGACATGGGTGACCACCGGAAGATCGAGCGTGGTCAGCAGCGACTGGCCCGCGGAATAGTCGAAAACCTCTTCGCCGAGCGCAACCCGCTTCTTTCCGCTGACGGTGATTCCCACGCCGAAGCCATAGATGCAATGCACGGGTTCGGTCGCGGCGCTGCGCCGGTGCAGCGTGAGTTCCGGAATGGCGGTGATGCAGTCGCCGTCATTTTCTGCAAAGCGCCCGACCGCCTTGGCCAGGTCGCTCAGGACTGCCGATCCGTCTTGCTGCGTCAGCGGTGGCGCTTCCATTTGAATCCTTTCGCGGGTGCCCGAACAAAGTCTAGCTCGCGCATTTCGCCCGATCCGCGTTTCTGCCGCAGTTCCGTCGTTTCAGGCAAGAACACGCGTGCTTTCGGCAAACGGGTCGGTGGGCCTCGGGCAGACACTGGCAGTCACCGAAAGGAACATCCCCATGACCGACAGGAAAATCTGGCTCATCACCGGCGCCGGCCGGGGCCTGGGCACCGACATTGCCAGGGCGGCCCTGGCCGCAGGCCACGCCGTGGTGGCCACCGGCCGCGATCCGGCGAAGGTCGCCGAGGCCATCGGCGATCACGCCAACCTGTTGAGCATCAAGCTCGACGTCACCCGTCCCGAGGACGCCCAGGCAGCGGTGGAGGCCGCCGTCGCGAGGTTCGGGCGCATCGACGTGCTGGTCAACAACGCGGGCAACTTCTACGCAGGCTTCTTCGAGGAACTGAGCCCGCAGCAGGTCCGCAGCCAGATCGAGACGCTGCTGTTCGGCCCGATGAACGTCGCGCGCGCCGTGCTGCCGGCGATGCGCAGGCAGCGCTCGGGGCTGCTGCTCACCATCTCCTCGACCGCCGGGATTGCCGGTGGCATGTTCTGCACCGCGTATGCCGCGGCGAAGTTCGGCGTCGAAGGATGGATCGAGTCGCTGGCCCCCGAGATCGCCCCGTTCGGCATCCGCACCATGCTGGTGGAGCCGGGCTTCTTTCGCACCGAACTGCTCACCGCCGGCTCCACCACTTTCGCCGAGCCGAGCATCGACGACTACGCCGAGCGCACGAGGGAGACCGTTGCCGCCTGGAGCGGCATGAGCGGCAAGCAGGGCGGCGACCCCGCCAGGCTCGCCGACGCCATCGTGCGGCTTGCCGGACTCGAAGAGCCCCCGGCCCGATTCGCCGCAGGCGCCGATGCCGTGCAGGCCTTCGAGGCCAAGGCCAAAGCGCTGCTTGCACAGGCTGACGCGCACCTCGGCCTGTCCACGTCGCTCGCCCATGAGGACGCGTAGTCGCGACCGCGGGCCATCGAATCAGGCAACCCGATCGACAGGATGAAACAGAAATGACCCACGACAGAAAACAGCAACACGGCATCGCATCCGTACGGCACCCCCTTGCCGCCTCCCTCGTCGCAGCGCTCGGCATCGGCGTGAGCATCGCGTGGCCGGCAAGCGCCGTCGCCAGCCAGGCGCTCGCGCAGAAGTACGCGTGCGTCGCATGCCACCAGCCCGCGACCAAGGTGGTGGGCCCATCGTGGAAGGACATCGGCGCGAAGTACGGCGACGGCAAGGGCACGGCCGCACAGCTGGCAGCAAGCATCAAGGCCGGCAGCTCGGGCAAGTGGGGCGCGATGCCGATGCCGCCGCAGGCCCAGATCCCCGATGGCGACCTGCAGTCGCTTGCGCAATGGGTGCTCGACGGCGCCAAGTGAATCCGATCCAACCATCCATCCACGGAGAACCGAACATGAGCGCGCTCCACGTCAACGGCCGGGAACACACGGTCGACGCCGACCCCGGCACCCCCATCCTCTGGGCCCTGCGCGACACGCTGGGCATGACCGGCACCAAGTTCGGCTGCGGCGCCGCGCTGTGCGGCGCTTGCACCGTGCATCTGGACGACCAGGCCATCCGCTCGTGCATCACGCCGATCTCCGCGGCCGAGGGCAAGAAGATCACCACCATCGAGGCAACGACCGACGGCAGCGACCGCGTCGGTGCCGCCGTGCACGCCGCATGGGTCAGGCACGACGTGGCGCAGTGCGGCTACTGCCAGAGCGGCCAGATCATGAGCGCGACGGCGTTTCTCAAGTCGCTGCCCCGGGGCAAGCAGCCCAGCGCGGACGAGATCGATTCGGCCATGGTCGGCAACATCTGCCGCTGCGGCACCTACGCCCGCATTCGCGCTGCCGTGGCCGATGCGGCCAAGACCCTCGCCTGAAGGAGCCGCCATGCTGCCCAACATCGCAAACTTCGCCGACATCGATTACCGCGAACTGCCGCGCGCCATGCAGCGCCTGATGGCCCGGGGCCTGACCGGCGAAACCACCGGCGAAACCGCCACGCTGCCTCGCCGCAGCTTCCTGAAGATGGCCGGGGCCGGCGGCTTCGCTCTCGGCGCCTTTCCGCACCTGGCGATGGCGCAGGCAGACGGCGCGGCGCAGGCGGCGACTGGCGCCCTCAAACCGACGCAACAGCCATCGGCCTTCGTGCAGATCGCACGCAACGGCGAAGTCACCGTCACCATCAACCGGCTGGAATTCGGCCAGGGCGTGCAGACCGGCTTGCCGATGATCCTGGCCGAGGAGCTCGATGCCGACTGGGCCCTGGTGCGCAGCCGCAATGGTTCGAGCGACGCGGCTTATGTCGACCCGCTCTTCGGCATCCACCTGACCGGCGGCTCCAACTCGATCAAGAACAGCTTCACGCAGTACCGCGAGCTGGGCGCGCGCGCCCGGGCCATGCTGCTGTCGGCGGCGGCCGCGCGCTGGAAGGTCGACGCGGCCACGCTGCGCACGCAGGCCGGCACGGTGCTGGGCCCGGGCGGGCGCAGGCTGGGCTATGGCGAACTGGCCGAAGCCGCGATGGCGCTGCCGGTGCCCGAGAAGGTCGCGCTGAAGAATCCCAAGGACTTCCGCCTCATCGGCCGGCCCACCACGCGCCTGGATGCGCGCGCCAAGAGCAGCGGCCGGCAGGACTTCGGCATCGACGTGCGGCACCCGGGCCAACTCACGGCGGTGGTGGCGCATCCGCCGGTGTTCGGCGCCCGCCTGGCCTCGGTGGACGACAGCGCGGCGCGCGCCGTCAAGGGCGTGAAGGCCGTGCTGCGCGTGCCGCTGGACCGCGGCGCCGAAGGCGTGGCCGTGGTGGCCGACGGCTACTGGCCGGCCAAGCTGGGCCGCGACGCACTGAAGCTGCAGTGGGACACGGCCGCGGTCGAGAAGGTCGACACCGAAAAGCAGCTGGCCCAGTACCGCGAACTGGCGGGTCGCCCCGGCCCGCGCAAGTTCGACGCCGACATGACACCGCTGGCCACCGCGCCCCGGCAACTGGAGGCCGAGTTCATCTTCCCCTATCTGGCCCATGCACCCATGGAGCCGGAGAACTGCACCGTCAAGCTGTCGAACGGGCGCGCCGAGCTGTGGGTCGGCACCCAGTGCGCCGGGCTTGACGCCGCTGCCGCCGCGCGTGCGCTGGGCCTCGAGCCCGAGCAGGTGATCGTGCACGTGCAGATGGCGGGCGGCGGCTTCGGCCGGCGTTTCGTGGGCACGAGCGACTTCGTGGTCGAGGCCTGCGAGATCGCCAAGGCCGCGCGCGCCGCCGGCCTGAGCGCGCCGGTGCGCCTGCTGTGGAGCCGCGAGGACGACATCAAGGGCGGCTACTACCGCCCCATGCACCTGCACCGCGCGCGCATCGGCTTCGACGAGCGCGGCAAGGTACTGGCCTGGGACCACGTCATCGTGGGCCAGTCCATCACCACGGGCACGGTGTTCGGGCAATTCCAGGTGAAGGACGGCATCGACGCCACGGCCACCGAGGGCATGCGCGATCCGTACCCGGTGCCGATGCGACTGGCGGTGCATCACCCCCAGGTCAACGTGCCCGTGCTGTGGTGGCGCAGCGTGGGTTCCACCCACACGGCCTTCGTCATGGAGACCTTGATCGACGAGATCGCCCGCAGCACGAAGCAGGATCCGGTGGCCTACCGGATGCAGCTCTTCGGCGACAAGCACCCGCGCCATCGCGCCGCGCTGCAACTGGCCGTGGACAAGAGCGGCTACGGCAAGAAGCAGCTGCCGGACGGCCGCGCCTGGGGCGTCGCCGTGCACGAGTCATTCGAATCCGTGGTGGCCTACGTGGTGGAAGCCTCGGTCAAGGACGGCCAGCCGGTGCTGCATCGCGTCACCGGCGGCGTGCACTGCAACCTGGCCGTCAACCCGCGCAGCGTGGAGGCGCAGGTGCAGGGCGCGGCAGTGATGGGGCTGTCGATGTGCCTGTCGGGGGGCGCCATCACGTTGAAGGACGGCGTCGTGCAGCAGGGCAACTTCGGTGACTTCACCGTGGCGCGCATCACCAACGTGCCGGAGTTCGACGTCCACATCGTGCCCAGCGCCGATGCGCCCACCGGCATGGGCGAACCCGGCCTACCGCCGCTGGCCCCCGCGTTCGCCAACGCCATTGCGCGATTGACGGGCAAGCCCTTGCGCCAGCTTCCCTTCAACCTGGCCTGACGGCGGTGCCGCCAGGCCCCCTCAGTCGAGCACCAGCTGCGTCTGCGTGACCACCGCACACAGCTTGCCGTCCGCATTGGTGATGGTGGTTTGCCAAACCTGTGTCGTGCGTCCGCGATGCAGCGCCACGCTGGTGCCGGTGACCGTCGTGCCGACGCGCGCGCCCGCGATGAACTTGGTGCTCGAGTCGGTCGTCGTCGTGCGCTTGCCCTCGGGCAGGTTGACGATGGTGCCGACGGCGCCGAGCGTGTCTGCGAATGCCATGTAGGCGCCGCCATGGAGGATGCCGCCGGCGGTGCACAGATCGGGCCGCACCTCCATCTGCGCGACCACGCGCTCGGGTGCGAGCTCGGTCAGCCGCACGCCCATGAGGCCGGGGAAGATCGTGTCCAGCAGTTTCTGCATCGTGGCGATGTCGGGCATGAATGTCTCCTTGGTTCTCGTGGAAGTTCGATGCCGATGAAGGCTCAGCCCGCCGCCGTCGCGCGTCGCAGCGCCGCGCGCGCGAGCAGGCGCGTCGAGTCCAGCGTCGGCAGCGCCGAATTGCCGTCGTTCAGCACCAGCGGCAGCTCGGTACATCCCAGCACCACGGCATCGCAGCCGCGCGACTTCAGGCCGTCGATCATTCGCCGCAGCATGTCGGTCGATTCGGGCCTGATCACGCCGCGCACCAGCTCGTCCATGATGATGCGGCCCATGGTGGCGCGCTCTTCGGCGTCCGGCCGCACGGCCTCCAGTCCTGCCGCCGACAGCGCCTGCGGATAGACCTCGCTGTTCACCAGCCAGTGCGTGCCCAGCACGCCCACGCTGCGAAAGCCGCGCGATACGGCTTCGGCCGCGACCACCTCGGCGATGTGCAGCCACGGCAGCGGCGATTGCGGAAGAACCAGATGCATCGCCTGGTGGATGGTGTTGTCGGGGCAGATCAGGAAGTCGGCGCCCGCCGCGGCGAGCTTGCGCGCCGACGACAGCATCAGCTGCGCGACGCCGTCGATGTCGTTGTCATCGAGGCAATCCACGTACGCCGCGAGCGAATGCGTGTGCATCGAGACCTCGGGGTGCGCATGAGCCTGGCCCATGTAGCCGGCGCCTTCGACGCACAGCGTGCGATAGCAGAGCGCAGCGCCTTCGGCCGAACAGCCGACGATGCCGATGTGAAGTGGCATGAAGCAAATCTCCGTCAGGGAAAGCAGCGGAGGATGTTCTCACGACCTCCGCGACACCGCCATGCCCGCCTGGCGGTCGAGCCGCAGCGTCATCAGCGTCGCAATGGCCATCAGCAGGCCGACCACGTACCAGGCATGCCGGAAGTCCGCGAGCTCCACGGCCGGCGCGCCGCGCAATGCCTGCGACGCGCCGAGCACCATCGCGCCCAGCGCCACGCCGAGCGCGAGCGACACCTGCTGCAGCATCGTGCCTAGCGTGCTCGCGCCGGCGCGCGTCTCGTCGGGCACGTCGGCGAAAGCCAGCGTGCTGATGGCGGTGAAGTTCATCGAGCGCGCCATGCCCGCCACGAACAGCAGCACGCACATCAACGGCAGCGGGTCGCCGGGCGACAGCAGCCCGCAGCCGAAGAGAGTGGCCGCGCAGATCGCGCCGTTCACCGTGAGCACATTGCGGAAGCCGTAGCGCCGCAGCACCGCCGTGGTGGCGCTCTTCATCGCGAGGTTGCCGGCCATGTACACCAGCAGCATCGAGCCCGCATGGAAGGCGCTCATGCCGAAGCCGATCTGGAACATCAGCGGCAGCAGGAAGGGCGAGGCGTTGATCGCGATGCGAGAGACGAAGCCGGCCGTGGCGGTGGCCAGCGCATAGGTCGGCACGGCCAGCGCGCGCGGGTCGAGCAGGGGAGTCGCCACGCGTCGCGCATGCCGCACGGCGGCCAATGCCGTCACGACACCTGCCGCCAGCAGACCGAGCGTGACGGCCGAGCCCGGCTGCGGCCCGCCCAGCCGCGTGAGGCCTTCGACCAGCGCGGCCAGCGCGATGGCGGTGAGCACGAAGCCGGTCGCGTCGAAGCGCACCGGCGCCGCGTCCGCCCGGCGCGGAAAGAGCCGCATCACCAGCCACAGGCCCACGAGGCCCAGCGGCACGTTCAGCAAAAAGATCCAGCGCCACGAGGCATGCGTGGCGATGAGCCCGCCCAGCGGCGGACCGATCACCGGCGCGATGAGCCCCGGCCAGGTGATGGTGCCTATGGCCTCTATCAGCCGGTGCTTCGGCGTTTCGCGCAGCACCACGAGCCGGCCCACCGGCGACATGAAGGCCGCAGCCGCGCCCTGCAGCACGCGCGCCGCCACGAACACCTCGAAGCTCGGCGCGAGCCCGCAGGCGAGCGATGCCAGGGTGAAGGTGCCGACCGCCAGCGCGAACACCCGCCGCGCCCCGAAACGCCCCGCGCACCAGCCCGCCGCCGGCACCAGCGCGGCCATCGCGATCAGGTAGACCGTGACGCCCAGGCTGGCGTCGAGCGCCCCGATGCCGAAGCCGGCCCCGATGGCCGGCAGCGCGGTGACGATGACCGTGGCGTCCAGCGTTTCCATGAAGAAGGCAGCGGCCACGGTGAGGGCGATGCGCTTCGAGGCGCCTTCCGTGGCCGCCTCCGGCCGGGCGTTGTCGTTCATGTGCCGAGTCTGACACCGCCCGGCGCCTAGGGTTTACCCGGTGTCGGCGAGCCGGGGGATCGGACGGACGCGGTCCGCGTCATCCGGATCGTCGGCGGGGCAGGATCGGCAAGATCATGAAAAACCTCATGAAATCAACGACTTAAGGCCGACTCGGGCATGCGTCGCCCGTGGCATGTCGATTGCTGAACCACCGGCCGGCCGCGCGCCTCCGATTCGGGGCCTGGCCACGAACTGGAGACAAACCGATGAGTCACCCCGTGGAACACACCACCGCCCCCAAGCCCTTCTACAAATCCCTGTACTTCCAGGTCATCACGGCCATCGTGCTCGGGGTGCTGCTGGGGCATTTCTATCCCGACACCGGCGCTTCCATGAAGCCGCTGGGCGACGGCTTCATCAAGCTGATCAAGATGATCATCGCGCCGATCATCTTCTGCACGGTGGTGGTCGGCATCGCCGGCATGGAGGACATGAAGAAGGTCGGCAAGACCGGCGGCATGGCGCTGCTGTACTTCGAGATCGTCAGCAGCATCGCGCTGATCGTGGGCCTCGTGCTGGTCAACGTGCTCAAGCCCGGCGCGGGCATGAACGTCGACGTGACCCAGCTCGACACCAAGAGCATCGCGGCCTACACCGGCCCGGGCAAGATGCAGAGCACCACCGACTTCCTGCTCAACATCATCCCGAACACGGTGGTCGATGCCTTCGCCAAGGGCGAGATCCTGCAGGTGCTGATGATCGCGGTGCTGTTCGGCTTCGCGCTGCACCGCTTCGGCGGACGCGGCACGCTGGTGTTCGACGTGATCGAGAAGGGCTCGCACGTGCTCTTCGTGATCGTGGGCTACATCATGAAGGTCGCGCCCATCGGCGCCTTCGGCGCCATGGCCTTCACCATCGGCAAGTACGGCGTGAGCTCGCTGCTGCAGCTCGGCCAGCTGATGGCCACCTTCTACGCCACCTGCCTGCTGTTCATCTTCGTGGTGCTGGGGCTCATCGCACGCTTCCACGGATTCAGCATCTGGAAGTTCATCAAGTACATCAAGGAAGAGCTGCTGATCGTGCTGGGCACCTCGTCCAGCGAATCGGTGCTGCCGCGCATGATGGCCAAGATGGAGAACCTGGGCGCGAAGAAATCGGTGGTCGGCCTCGTCATTCCGACCGGCTATTCGTTCAACCTCGACGGCACTTCCATCTACCTGACGATGGCGGCGGTGTTCATCGCGCAGGCCACCAACACCGACATGACGCTCACGCAGCAGCTCACCCTGCTGGCGGTGCTGCTGCTCACCTCGAAGGGCGCGGCCGGCGTCACGGGCAGCGGCTTCATCGTGCTGGCGGCCACGCTGTCGGCAGTGGGCCATGTGCCGGTGGCGGGCCTGGCGCTGATCCTGGGCATCGATCGCTTCATGTCGGAAGCCCGCGCGCTGACCAACCTGATCGGCAACGGCGTGGCCACCATCGTGGTCGCCAAGTGGACGGGCGACCTCGACACCGTGCGCATGAACCAGCACCTGAACCAGGAAAGCCCGGCCGAGGCCAACGAGCCCGAACTCGTGCTCGACGCCACCGAGACGCACATGCCCGTCAGCTCCGCGCGGCAGGCTTCCTGATCCTCCCTCCGGCCCCGCCGCGGGGCCATCGGGCTGCCACTAATGCGGGCGGCCCGGCCTTGTGCAATAACGGGCCCATGAATTCAAGGGAGCCGGCCCGGCGTTTCGATTCAACTTCCGACCAGGCGACAAGAGGATGGCGCGGCCTGCCCCGATGGGGCGGGGCGCTGGCCCTGGTGGCCGTGGCCGCCTTCGCCGGCCATCAGGTCGCCATGCAGACCGGCCTGGCACGTCTGCGCGAAGCCGCCGACCATCGGCTCGACATGCTCGCCACCGGCCTCGACGCCGACCTGGCGCGCTTCGACTACCTCCCCGCGCTGCTGGAGATGACGCCCCTCGTGCCGGCGCTGCTCGGCACGCCGGCGGACACGCGGCTGCGCGACTCAGTCAACCGCTATCTCGACGGCGTCAATGCCGCGGCAGGGGCGGAGATGCTCTACGTGCTCGACGCCTCCGGCACCTCGCTGGCCGCGTCCGACTGGGACAAGCCCGGCACCACCGTGGGCCAGGACCTCTCGTTCCGGCCCTACGTGATCGACGCGCTGGGGCAGGGCCGGGGCCGTTTCTACGGCGTGGGCATCACCAGCAAGAAGCCGGGCTACTACCTTTCGTATGCCTTGCGCCGGGGGCAGGCCTCGCGCGGCGTGGTGGCCGTGAAGATCAACCTGGAAGAGGCCGAGCGCGCGTGGCGCAAGCTGCCGGGCGACGTGGCGCTGATCGACCAGCGCGGCGTGGTCATCCTTTCCACGCGCGACGACATCAAGTTCAGGCCGCTGCTGCCGCTCGACGCGCTGCAGCGCGCCGAGGTGCTGCGCTCGCGTCCCTATGGCGAGGCCGCGCTCCAGCCGCTGCAATGGACGCAGAAGGAAGCGCTGGACCGCGACGTGCAGGTGATCTCGCTCGACGGCGTCGACCAGCTCGCCTCCGCCCGCACCCTGCGCGGCGCGCCGTGGCAGCTGGTGGTGCTCGACAACCTCGCGCCGCTGCACGTGGCGGCGCGCAACGCGGCCATCACGGCCAGCCTCGCGATGACGGTGCTGCTGCTGGTGGCCGTGGCGCTGTGGCAGCGCCGCCGCGCGGTGCGCCAGAAGCTGGCCAACCAGGCCGCGCTGCAGGCCGCGCACGACACGCTCGAATCGACCGTGGCGGCGCGCACCGCACAGCTTCGCGCCGCGCAGGGCGAGCTGGTGCATGCCGGCAAGATGGCCGCGCTGGGGCAGATGTCGGCGGGCGTGGTGCACGAGCTCAACCAGCCGCTCACGGCGATGCGCACGTTGTCGGAAAGCGCCGCCATCCTGCTCGACAAGAACCGCCTCGACGACGTGCGCGGCAACCTGGAGCGCATCCGCGGCATGGTCGACCGGCTCGCCCGCCTGACCTCGCAGCTGCGCACCTTCGCCTACAAGAGCGAGCTGCCGCTGGCGCCGGTGCTGCTGTCGCACGCGATCGCCGACGCGCAGGTGATCGTTGCCGAGGCCTCGAGGAAGCAGCGCGTCGCCATCGAGGTCGACGTGCAGCCGCCCGCGCTGAGCGTCATGGCCGAGGAGGCCGCGCTGGGCAGCGTGCTCGCCAACCTGATGCGCAACGCCATCGACGCCATGCAGGACGCGCCGGTGCGCACGCTGCGCCTTCAGGCGCGGCCGAAGGAGGGCCGCGTGGTGCTGTCGGTGACCGACACCGGCCCGGGCATCCGCCCCGACATCCTGCAACGCCTGTTCGAACCCTTCGTCACCGGCAAGGCTGCCGGCTCGGGGCTGGGACTGGGTCTCGTGATCTCGGCACAATTGGTGCGGTCCATGGACGGCACGCTGCGCGCGGCCAACCTGGACGGCGGCGGGGCCTGCTTCGTCATCGACCTGCCGGCGGCCATCGCCGTGATGCACGACAGCAGCAGCAACCCGCCGGTTCCCGACGCCCTTTCCATTGCACAACAGGAGTGATCCCCAAGTGAGCGAAGCCCCTGCCATCCGGGTGATGCTGATCGAGGACGACGAAGACGTCCGCGTGAGCACCACCCAGGTGCTGACCCTGGCCGGTTTCGAAGTCGAGTCCTTTCCCAGCGCCGAGCGCGCGCGCCCGCACATCTCGTTCGGCGTGCCCGCCGTCGTCATCAGCGACGTGCGCCTGCCGGGCCTGAGCGGCACCGAGTGGCTGCCCGAGCTGCGCGGCGTCGACCCCGAGTTGCCGGTGATCCTCGTCACCGGCCACGGCCACATCGCGATGGCCGTGCAGGCCATGCGCGAGGGCGCCTACGACTTCATCGAGAAGCCCTTCAGCTCCGAGCGGCTGGTGGCCATCGTGCGCCACGCCGTCGAGCGCCGGCAGCTCAGCCTGCAGGTGCGCGCGCTGCGCGACGCGCTGGAGAACTGGCAGGGCATCCAGTCGGTGCTCATCGGCCGTTCGGCGCAGATGCAGCAGGTGCGCCAGACCGTGAAGACGCTGGCCGAGACATCGGCCGACGTGCTGGTGTACGGCGAGACCGGCACCGGCAAGGAACTCGTCGCGCGCTGCCTGCACGACCACAGCGCGCGCCGGCGCCAGCATTTCGTGCCGCTGAACTGCGGCGGCCTGCCCGAGTCGCTGGCCGAGAGCGAGCTCTTCGGCCACGAGGCCGGCGCCTTCACCGGCGCCAGCCGCATGCGCGTGGGCAAGTTCGAGTACGCCAGCGGCGGCACGCTGTTCCTCGACGAGATCGAGAGCATGCCGATGGCGGTGCAAATCAAGCTGCTGCGTGCGCTGCAGGAGCGCAGCATCGAGCGCATCGGCTCCAACAAGACCATTCCCTTCGACTGCCGCGTGGTGGCCGCGAGCAAGGACGACCTGAAGGCCATGAGCGACCAGCAGAAGTTCAGGGCCGACCTGTACTACCGCCTCGGCGTGGCCTTCATCGAGCTGCCGCCCCTACGCGAGCGGCGCGAGGATATTCCGCTGCTGTTCGAGCACTTCACGCTGCAGGCCGCGAGCCGCTACGACCGGCCCGCCCCGCTCCTGAGCAACGCGCAGCTGGCCGACCTGATGGCCTACGCCTGGCCCGGCAACGTGCGCGAGCTGCGCAACGTGGCCGACCGCTTCGTGCTGGGCCTGCTCGGCGAGCGCCTGACGCAGACGCACGGCGGCGCCGGCGGTGGTGCCCAGGGCGTGCCCGCCTTGCCCCGCGGGCTGCCGCAGCAGGTGGAGTCGTTCGAGCGCGCCGTGATCGTCGAGGAGCTCCGGCGCCAGCGCGGCGACCAGCCGGCCACCGCCGCGGCGCTGGGCATTGCGCGCCAGACGCTGCACGACAAGGTGCGCAAGCTGGGCCTGACAGTGGACGAGTTCAAGTAGGGCTGTCGACAGCCGCTTCCCGCGGCCGGCCCCTCTTCAGTTCAGGCCTGGAAGTGGTAGCCGGGTGCCTCGCACGGCGTGCAGCGGCAGCGAGCCTCCGGCAACAATGTGACGAGATAGGGCTCAACGAACCGGTCGCGCGACAGCGAGTGCCCCAGGAGCTCATACCGGTAGCCCGCCACGGCCCCGATGCGGTCGACCACCAGCCCCTGCCCTGCCCCGCTGGCATGGCAGAAGTCCGTGCGCCGCACCTTGGCCCCGAAAAAAGCGCGACACTGGCACGTTTTAACCCCTGCGTGTCCGCGCCGAAGAAGAAGTGAGCCAGCGTTGGAGTGCCCCCTACGAGCTCCGACCCAGTTCCCAACGTGCTGCGGCAGCCGTGAGGCACCAACGACCTGCCCGTGTGACGTGCTTGTCATGCGGCGCATGCACGTCGTCAGACTGATGTCACTGAGCGACTGTAGCGGCTTGCGGCCGGGGAGTACGAGGCCCGAGCCCTCGATCCGATCCAGTGCCTCCAGCAGCTGGATTGCTTGCTTAGTCAGCGGTACGCTGTGCTCCTTCTTCGCTTTCATGAGCTCGACAGAGATGATCCACAGCTGCGCATCGAGGTCGATTTCGGCCCACCGGCCGCGCACTTCGCCCGGCAGCACGGCCTGGTCCAACGCCAGGGCACTGCATCCCTCCACGCCGCGCAAGTCAACCATGAACGCGCCCGCTTGGTCGACGGTCGAACAGGGTGGTGCGTCACCTTCTTGAGCTTTCGCGCACGGCCCATTATCTGGTCGACGTGGCCGCGCCAGCGCGCCGCGTTCGCGCCTTCCCGATAGCCGTGTACCAGAGCCCACTCCAGAACAGCTTCGTTGCGATCACGTGGCCGCTAGACGGTTTCGGTCTTCATGGTTCAGATCGCCTCCAGCACCGTCGGCACAGGCGATAGCTCGACGTCCTGTACCCGCAGTTCGCCGATCGTCGACATCACGTACAGGTCGACCGTGCTGGTCTATTGCGCTCGATGCTTGGCGTTCCTCCACTTCGAGACATGCTTTTGGTTCAGCCGACGAGGAGATTCGCAAGACGCTGTCCGGCGAATCGGCAGTGCGAGGAAGAACGAACGCATCGGCACGGGTTCTGAAAGCCAAATCCTAGACAGAAATTAGGTTCAATAAGAGGTCGCTCAATTAGTTGCTCGCCATACCGCCAGCCAACATCAAGAAGCTCGGTGGTGTAGATCAGAATACTTGGTATATTCGATCGGCAGGTTGCAACGCTTGCCTCGAAGCAAGGGGACTTTTCTCGCGACGAACGTCCTCCGATCGAGATCCGGCAAAGGTATGCCACTGCAGCGCGTCAGCATCGCTTTCGAATCAAACTTCGAGCTGAGCAGTGCGGTGGAAAGAGCCCGCCTCCTCCACGCCCATCTCGCTCGCCCTTCCCGTCGCAAACTCCGTGCAAACAGGCATCGCCAACGCGCTGTCCGCAGCCAGGTCATCAAGCAGATCCGCCCACAACTGAATCATCTGGCGCCGTTGATTCAGAAAAGTGGCGCGGTCATAGGCGCTTCCCAACTCCTCATCGGAGCCGTGTGCCAAATGCCGCTCGATTACCTCACGATCCCACCCCAACAGTTCGCGGATCAGCGTCCGGGCCGTGGCGCGAAACCCGTGGCCCGTGATCTGCTCTTTCGTGTCATAGCCCAATGTACGCAGCGCACTGTTGATGGTGTTGTCGCTCATGTACCGCGTCTTCTCGGAACGCTTCGACATGCTGCGGAAGATCGGCCCGCTAGGACCGGTCAGCGGATGGATATCGCGCAGAATTTCGACCGCCTGGGTCGGCAGCGGCACGAGGTGTGCCGGCGTGCGTACGTCTCGCTTCTTCCACTCCCTCAACTTCATCTTCTCGGGTGGGCAACGCCAAAGCGCCTGATTGAGATCTACATCTTCCCAATGCGCCAAGCGCAGCTGACCAGGCCGCTGGAACAACAAGGGCGATAGCTGCAAGGCCGCACGCGTGATGACATTGCCGTTGTACGCACGCATGTCACGAAGCAACTGGCCGAGCTTCTGCGGATCCGTGATGGCCGCATAGTGTCGAGTGCGAGGTGGCGGCAGGCCGCCCGTGCGACCGTTCACGAAGTTCCGAGCCGGATCTAGCGCGCCCACGTCGACAGCGTACTGGAACACATGCTGCACCGCTTCGCGCACTCGCTGCGCCGTCTCCAGATTGCCGCGCTCCTTGATGCGGTGCAGACATCGAACCACCTCGGTCGGCAAGATGGCCTCGATGGCGAGCGCACCGATCCAGGGAAAGACGTGCAGTTCTAGGTGGCGCATAACTTTTCCGGCATAGCCGGCCGACCATTCGCGGTCCTTCCACGCCTGCACATGCCAGGCCCGGGCGGTCAGTTCGAAGGTATTGAGGCGTGCGACACGAGCACGCTCGACCTCTACGCGCCGGGCCTCCCGGGGATCGACACCATCGGCGCGCTTCTCGGCTTCGAGGCGCGCTTTCCGGCGCGCCGTCGCGAGTGTCACCGCCGGGTAGTGACCGATACTGAGCTTGGCTTCTTTGCCGTGCCGCTTGTAACGATAGACCCACACTTTGCCGGTCGGTCGCACGCGAAGGTAAAGGCCCTCGCCGTCCGCCAGCAAATATTCCCTGTCACGCGGCGCTGCCGCCCTGATCTGAAGTTCGTTGAGTTGCCCCATGGTGTACCCAAAATCGACTGCGGTTGAAAGGCAGTCTGGGGTACACCGTGGGGTACACGCAAGAACGGGACTATGTGAGATCGGATGATGCCGCCTGAGCCGCCTTTTCAGGCTAAGTCCTTGATGTACAAGGACTTTTAAGCTGTCTTGGGTTTTACCGAGAAAGAAAGATGGTGGCCTGGGGCGGAATCGAACCACCGACACGCGGATTTTCAATCCATGGCACAAGCCAGCATCCACGCGGGTCTTGGCATCCCTACGGGAATATCCTCAAGAATCGACACCGCGACACTTGAGGCTTACAGGTCATCTGTTCCCGTCCTCGGGCTCGATTTATCAACCCTCCCTAGGCTCTGAGCAACGAAGAATGGGTCAGCCACCATGTACTCGGTGCCTTGCACCCGCACGAAGCCTGCCTGGCCATAGTAGGTTCTGAGCTTTCGGAGTGCCGCGGCCTTGTTGTCGGTGAACTCACCTAATCGCAGCTTGGCGAAGTCCTTTTGCCCACGCTCAGTCTTCATCCCACTTTCGAACTGCAGAGGAAACGGCTTCATCACCACGATTCCACAGCCAATTCCAAAGTGAAACTGGAGCCATCTCAGGACGTGGAGCCCGTAACGATTCCTTCTGTATTTGGGGAAGATCTCCAGACGGTCGAGGACGAGCATATTGGGAGCCCATCTCTCACCCCCCTTGAGTACCTTCGTGACCTTTGGAACGAACTCCATGTCATCGGTGTAAAGGCTGAAGTAGTCAACGGTTCGTGAGCTGCAATCGAAGACATCAAACATGTCCTCGCGTTCGTTCACCGCCGACTCCACATCAATAACGATGACCGAGAACCGCCCTATTGCGGTTGCGGCGTCATCGTCATCACGGAGCTGGACCCTTCCATCAATGCACTTGTGGAAGCGATTCGGCTCCGGATCGCTGACCAAGGTTGAATGGTTGTATTCGAGTACGAGCATATGCCCTCTATGGTCACGCGCGCGCGTGTGAAGGCACATCCTAGCTCTAGGGAGCGGGAGTAGGCGGTGGCTTGGGTGCTGCTACACCCGTACTGATACGGGCCGATTCGAAGAGCTTCGCCACGCCGTTCAACGGGCAGTCAAATTGATACATCGCGCGCAGCAACCAAAACTTCTTCCAAAGGCTCGAGTTCTGATCGCAGAAGGTCACATGGAACCCCAGAAGTTGAGCCTCCTTGTAATCGATGACAGAGCCATGGGAGTGGTAAACATTGCGAGTCGCCAGCTTCGCAATCACCTCGTCGATCTCTGTTGCGGCTCGGCCTTTCATCATCCCCGTGGACAAGAGGTCCCGAGCAAGCTTTTCCGTTTGCTGCTGCGCCGTTTGGGCGATCTGATAGTCAATCGCGTTGAATGAGCCAGGCGGTGCATTGAGCACGAAGTGCGCAGGAATTGCGCCCAATGCTGGATCAATTGGACCGAGTTCCGATTCCACACCGAGCACCACCGTTTGACCGCACATGGTCAATACAGTCCCGTTGCTCTTCGCACGGCGAGGAACAACCACCCTCAGATCTGGAGCCATTGCCCGCAATAGAGAACAGAGCTTTTCCGTGGCATCCGTCATGCCACCATTGGTCTCAAGCAGCAGATCGATTGGCTGCCCAACGCAGGTGTTCAGCAACTCAGCGAAGTGGACATCGTCTCCTGTGTCGATCTGAGCGCCAGTGTTATCGCAGTCAGTGAAATAGACCAACAGACTCCGGCCAGTCTCGGCCTGGATGTCCTCGATCAAGAGCTGCCGAAGATATCGGTCTTTGTGATTGACCCAGAAAAGCGGTGACTGCTTAGGAAGATCCGTGGTCCGAGGAAACGAATCCGCCATTGCTTACGCAGTCTGCAATTTCTTGGACGAAAGAACGCTTTCGAAAATGCTCTTGCCGGCAGTGAGTCGGTCGCTTGCGCGAGACAACTCTGCATACGGATCACGAACCGGCTGAGTCTTGACGACATCCGGAACGACCTTCTGCGGCTGCGGATGCTGAAGTAGCGTGGTGGGAGGCGTGTCAGCATTCCCACGTGCGCGAGGGAAGAGATTTGACATGACGATTCTCCGAGGTTACTTGCCGACGCTGACAAAAGTTATTGTGACGTGTATCTAGTGCTTTTGCGCCCTTTTCCGGGATTCCCCTACTGTCCATTTGTGCAGCGCAAAATCCAGCGGGATACTCCATCAGATCTAGGCATTTAGCTATATATATGATAGCAAACAGTTGCACAAACTTCACAGTGGATTGACTGTGCACACGTCTGCACAGTTCCTTGGGAAGAATTTCGGGCTCTCAGAATCATTCTGGAGATAAGGCGTTGGACCAGGAAGGACGCTGAAAGTCACCCTTAGTCGTTAGGCAGAAAGCTGTATATTCATACAGCATGTTCTTCGCCGACGTCACATTCCTGATGCGCAAGGGCCTCCGTCTCAAGCGGACGGAGCGCGATCCGCCGCGCCGCTACACGGTCACTCTGCTGGAGTCGGATCGGGACAAGAATAGTTCAGCCAGGAACACTGTCGAGGCGAGCCTGTACGTGAGCTACGGCACCGCTCAGATGGCAGGTCGAGGACGCCTGACAGATCCGGTGCTGATGCCATACAAGGGGTCTGGCTTTTTGTGGTCGGGGACGGAGTTGGATACAGAGATGATCGACGGCGAACCACGTATGAAGGAGTTCCGGCAGGTCTGGCACATCCTGCCGATTGAGCGGCAGAACGCTGATTAGCCGAGCCAAATGCGCCACCGCCCTCCGGCGACCTGTTTTTAGACCCCGACAATCCCTCCATGAGCCAAGCCGAATTCTTCCCCGCGGAACCCGCCGTCCTTTACACCCCAACTTGGTACAGCGACACCGAGCGCGAGGTGTGCCTCTTGCCGCTGGCACCGGGCGACTACAAGGTCACGCCCGGCCACGGTGCCGAGCGTTGGACGGTCACGTCGCTGAAGGACGGTTCGACGGTGTACAGCGGCATCGGGCCGGTCGAGGTCAGGAGCCCGCCCCCAGCGGGCCGAACTGGCGGGCGAGCGTGACCAAGCCGCCCCTGAGGCGACTGTTCATGGGCGGGACGGTAGCTCCGCTTCGGCCTTCTCGATCCACTCGATGCACTTGCGCTTCAAGGCCTCGACGCCATCAGCACGACTTGTACGAGGTCGGCTCAGCACCAGCTTGCTGGCGTCGGCTGACTGAATGATCGCCAAAGAAAAAGCCATCTGTAGAGGGTCAGTCACTTGAGCCGGTGCGCAATGCTGAGTCAAGGCTACTTGCGCTTCTGGCTTTGATATATCCCGGTTAGCGTGTTCGCCAAATCGTCTGCAACCGCAAAGATCAGTGCATCTGGCATCAGCGCGCACCCCCTGTCTAAGACCATTTTTATTGATTCAGGGTCTGGGACTTCCAAAACCATCTTGACAGTGGTGCCAGTGGAATTCTTGCTTGATAGGTATCCCTGTACCCAAGAGGTCATCATTGCCTGCGTGATGGTTTCCATAGCCTGCCCTGCCGGCGCCTTGCGAGCCTTGATCCAAACGTCGCATGAACTGTTGCCGACGCCACCGATTGCGACTTGCGCCTGTAGCAGACCAGTCGCACACAGCATGATTGCCGGGATAGCGTATCGAATAGATTTCATGAGCCCATTTTCCACGAGGCGGCGGGCTAGTTTTCAGGGCTCAGTGGCTCTGGCCCAGCGCTCACAGATGGCGCCAGCGGCACCGCGTTCGTCAGCGATTGCCGCCAGTTCTCCCGCTCGCGCGTCAGCCCTGCCGAACAGGTCGGCGAGCAAATCGAGGGGATCGGTGGTTGGCGGCCCTCCGGCGGCAGCGGCGGGCGCTGCGGTGGCTGCACGGATGGCGGCGCGATAGGCGGCGAGCTCGTCACGCAGCTGGCGAGCAGCACGGACAGCGTCAGCAGCATCGTCGCGCGCACGGGCAATCTGTTGTTGGCCATCTTGAATCACTCCATCGACGCGAGAGCGCCAGGTCTGTTCGGTGTTGCGGGCCGCACGCTCCGCGAGCCGGCCGGACTCGGCGGCCGTGGCGCGGTAGTCGGCCAGTTCCTTGCGCGCGGTCGCGGCGTCAGCGCGAGCACCTGCCGCGCGCGTGCGCTCGATGCCGGCCGTGGCCAGCGCAGCCACGAGCCCCAGGCCCAGCGCCCAGAGCAGCGGGGTTTTCAGATCAGGGAACATGTTCAGAGTCCCGGAAAAAGTGAACACGTCCGCCCGACATGCACGGAAATCGCCATTTCCTCTACACGTCGTCAAGGGCACGATGGCGCGATATGGCCTTCGCCACCGCACAGCGCGCAGTAAAGCTTCATGGGGCCTCCGCGAGCGTCAGGCACCAGTTGGCCTCGTACTGGCGTCGGTTCTGAAGCCCTCGCACGAACACTCCGCCGGCGTAGCTCCAGACCGGCCGGCCATCCGGCCCGCGCGCGAGAGCCTTGCAGGCCGCCTCGCGGTTGCCGTCGCGCATCAGCTGCGCGGCGCGGGAGCCGCATGCCGCCGACTTGCCGACGTTGATCGCGAAGAGCGTGAAGGCGTCGAAGCTGTTCTGATCCAGCTTGACGGCCGGGATGCAGGCCAGCACCGCGCGGCCGTAATCGGAGGCGGTCTGCGCGTCGATCGCGTCGCACTGCGCCTGCGTCAGGCGCTCGCCCACTGGCCGTGGCGGCTGGGTGCGGCCGCTGCAATAGGTCGGCAGGCCGCCGGCCAGCTTGTCGGCGTAGACCACCAGGCGCTGTTCCTCCCAACGGTGCATTGCGCCGAGCAGCGCAGCGCCGCCCAGCACCAGGGGCGCGGCCACCTTGACCGCGAGCTGAGCGCGGCTCACGACAAGCCTCCCGGCTTCGTCAGGCCCTGACGTTCAGCCCAGTCCTTCAGGCGGCGGCCCCACTCCGATTCCTCGCGCCACCACTTGCGCAGCAGGTACAGAATCTGGAGCACCACCAGCACGCCAGTCAGCACGCCGGTCCAGCTGATGTCCGCGTACCAAGCGATGCCGCTCGCGGGCGCGGTGCGCACGGCCAGCTCCGTTGCGATGTCCTTCAGCTCTTGCTTCATGCGCTCTCCTTGGCCGTGGCCCCCGTGAGTTCTTCGACGATCTCGCCGGCCGCGCGCAGGTGCGCTTCCAGCGTGCGTTTCAGCTCCTGCATGCGGTCCAGGACTTCGGCATCCGAAGGCGAGGGCGGCTCGGCCGCCGGTGGCGGAAGCCGGCGCACCTCCCATACATCCTTTCCCGGCACGTAGAACGGCAGCTCGATGCGGCTGTCCCAGCCACCAGGCGGCGGAACCTGCGTGGCCCAGGCCGGCACAAGGGCAGTGCCGGGTTGCAGCTGGCAGAAGTCCACCGGGCTGTTGCCCACGTAGGCCATCGTGTTGGGGTCGTAGTGGAAGACGTACATGTCAGGCCTCAGTACTTGATGAACATGGGGTAGGCGATGTTTCTGGGACGCCCCTCCGAACCTTGCGACTGGATCGAGATGCCGGTGGCGCTTGCCAGTAAATTGGAGGTCCGCACATCGGTCGCGATGTTGTGGGCATGAGAGCCAGCGGCGTCGGTGGCTGCAGCGGTTGGCGCATAGACCGTTGCGCTGGTAAGGCCGCTTGCGGCAACGACACCGGTGGAGGTCCATCCCGAATAGCCGTGCTGATGCGAACCTTGGCTGTCTGTGAAGCCCCCGTGCGAATGCCCCGTGTCGCCGTGGATATGCCCGGAATCAGTCACACTGTGCGTGTGCGGCGCATTCGCTTGCTCCTGATAGGTGCCCACAACGCGACTTGCATCGAGCCCCCGCGACTCGTCCAGGCCGCGGATGAACATCCCTCGGGTGTCTGGGAGACGGAACGTGGTCGAGCCATCACCTACAGAGAAGCGGCCCGAGCTGGTGGACGTCCAGGCGGCCTCTGATACGAGCCCCTGCGAGGACGCATAGGCGAACAACGCCGCATAGGTGGTGCGCGACACCAACGCACCGTTGGCCTTGATCCAACCCGTGGGCGTTCCCACAGTGCCGGCGAAGGCCAGAAGCGCGCCGACAGGCATTCCTAGGCCATCACGCAGCTGCGCAATGAATGCGCCGTGGTAGCGCAGCTGATCGTCGAGGGCCGAAGGTGGATCGACGGCGCCGTCTGGTCCATTCGAGGACGGGTTCGTTGACAGCGAGTTGATATCGGTGATGACTGCCATTGGTGGAACTCCAGAAACGAAAAAACCCGCCGAAGCGGGTTTGAAGGGGAAAAGGGTCGCGGCCTAAAATGCGCCGATGGAAGGTCTTAGCCCACACGCCCAATATCTAATCTGGAAAGGCATCGGCCTTTGCGTGTTGGTGTTCATCGTTAGCTTCGCCTACCGGCTCATCACCGGCCGGTCAATAACACAGGCGCGGCTCGATAGAGAGCCGGACCAAAAGAAGTAGAACCAACCAGCGCCGGCCGCTGCGCCTGCGACGCCAGGACCTGCTGATAGGCCGCGATGGCGCGGTCCAGTTCCTCCGGATCCGACAGCAATCCGCCAATGCGAGCCGCCTTGCCGCGCTTCGCCGACTCGCGCAACGCATCGAGCATCGGGCCAGTGAAGCGGCCGACGAACGGCGTCCGGCTGGCCAGCAAGTTCACCGCGCGGCTGTCGAGCAGCCCAAGCCCCAGGGCGTTCTGCACGTTCTGCGACGTGTTCGAGCCCGTAGCGCGGCCCAGGTCCCTTGCATCTGACGCGCGCTTGAGATCCGCGCCCACTCCCGTGAGCCGGGCCCGTTCTGCATCGTCGAACAGGCCGCGAATCGCACCGCCATGTGCGTCGAGCCAGTCATTGAAGGCCTTGCTGCGCAGTGTGCCGTCGCTAGTGACGCGCCGCGATGCGTCGGTGGTCGCGTAGCTCTTCAAGGATTTCAGCACTGGATCACCCAGGCGCATGCGCTTCAGCGCTTCGATGTCCTCGGCTTGCGACAGTCGCGGCGAGAAGAATTTCGGCGCGAGCTCACCGCCCTCCACCGAGTAATTGCCGTCCCCGCCCTTGCGGAACATGCCGGCCTGCGGGCCACGCGCGAAGCGATCCTGCTTGTCGGCGTGCAGGTCGATGGCCTTACGCCACTGCGCCACCACGTCGGGCGGAAAGTGCTCGCCCGCGTCGCCCTGCCCGATCTGCACCAAGTTCACACGCTTGTCGATGTCTGCCTTCATGCTGTCGAGCGCTGCAGCTTCCTTGTTGGCGCCGCGCATTCGCGCCTGCTCGGCTGCCTCACCAATCGAGCTGCGCAGGTTCTGCACGGTCTGGAAAGGCACGGTCTTGCGGATCACCTCGGCGCCCGGCGCCTCGCCCTGTGCGGCCTCCATGCCGGCGCGGAACACGTTGCTACGGTCCACACCCTTGGCGAACACCTTGTCCCCACCAGCGTGGATGCGCAGCACCTCCAGCAGCGTGGCGGGGTCCTCGTTGGGGATAAAGCCTTGCGCGTGCATCGCCTGCGCGAGTGTGTCGGGCGACTGGCCGCGGCCGTTCTGGATGATCGATCGCATGCCGCCGCCGGCCTGCTTCAGGTCGGCGATCTCGCCGGCCAATGCCTGCGCACCTGGCGAATCCTGCTTGATGCCGCCCAGCGACTTGATGGCATCCACGATGGTCTGCCCTTGGCGCCGCACACCGGGCGCCGTGGCAGCCGTGACGGCCGGCAGCACCTCGGTGCCCACATCAGTGGCCGTGTCGATGGCTGCCTGTGCCTTGCTGCCGGTGCCGAAGGTGCCCGGGCCCAAAAACTTGGCCTTGGATGCCTCCATCTCCGGCAACGGAAGGTAGAAGCGCGTTTCGTTGAAGGGATCGACTGCATCGAAAGCCTGCCGAACCTCCTTTGACGCAGCTGCGCGCGCGTCTGCTGCGAGCGGCGCGATGGTGTTGCCGAAGTTCGTTCGCGCCGCAGGGAGATCGGCAGCCACCGGGGCGATGTCGTTCACCACACCGAGCCGGGCCGCGTTCTGCGCTTGGTCCTTGGCGATCAGGGCGGGAGCCCCACCAGGCGCATTGCGCACGCTGCGCTCGAGTTGCGAAATCTCGGGGTTCTGCAGGATCTGCGCGACGGTCGGCCCTTCAGGCACGATGTTGGGGCCCTGCTGCTGCAGCGCCGCGCGCACTGCGGGAATATCGGCGGGCACGATACCGCCAGCCTGCAGGATTGCGCGCGCGTCGGTTGCGGACTGAGGCGCGAAAAGACGCCTAGCACCAGCAGCGAGCAAGTCTCCACCTTTCGCCAGGCCAGACAGTGCTGGCGGCAGCACCCCCCCTATACCCGCACCCAGCAGCGCCTCATCGGGGTTGATAAGCCCCGCCGAAGCTCCGCCGGTGGCTGCACCACCCACACCGCGCAGCGCCACGTTGCCAGCCTTGCTCACCAGCGTGGTGGGTGCAAGCCCCGTGCGGAAGCCACCGGTAGCGATAGCGTCAGCCAACGGCGCGAGCACCGGCGCGGCAGCGCGCACTGGCGCGGCCACGGCACCGCCGACAGGCATCGTCGCGATGACGTTGCCGGCGATGCGCCCACCAGTGAACCAGGGATTGCCGGCGTTGTCGCGGTAAAACGAATCCAGCGATGCCGCGCGCTCGGCGTTCGCCTTCTCGGCTCGGCTCGCGGGCTGCTGCCCCGTCACCAGCGTGGAGACGCCGCGCTCCGGCCGGCGCACGTTCTCAGGCACCATCCACTGCACATCCGGATTCGTCGGCATGGCATCCGCGCCTACCTTCGTTCCCCTGTTCATGAGCGTTTGACCGAGATCCGCAAAACCGCCGGCCAAACCCTTCAGCGCCGCCGGTACGTCCGGATCGATGTCCAGGGCTGCCAGCAGCGGCCCCGCGAAGGGAATCGCAGCGGTGGCAGCTCGGCGCACCGGATCGGAGCCCGTGGCCTGCTGCTGTGGCTGCTGGGTACGCGCCGGTGCCGGCGCTCCGGTCGGTGCCGCCGGCTGCGCGAACTTCGCGCCGAGCTCGGCCCACGGATCGGGCTCCTGTGCGCCCTGGCGGGCGCCGGGCGCGAACTGCGCATTCAGCGTGGCCCAGTCGTCTGAGGGCGCATCTTGTTGGGGTGCGCGTGCTTGAGGTTGTCCCATGGCGGCCGTGACCTCCCTGATGTAGTTGCGCGTTTCCGCGGGGGCGGCATCCATGCCCTTGCGAGCGAGATTCCCCTGCCCCCAGTTGTAGGCGGCCAGTGCGCGCGGCAGATCGCCGCCGTACTGGCGCAGCAGGTCCGAATACATGCGCGCGGCGCCCGTGGCAGCCTGCGTGAGGTTGTTGGGGTCTGCCACACCGTACTGCTGCGCGGTGGCATCCATGAAGCCCATGTGGCCCTTCGCGCCCTTCGGCGACAGCATCGCGCGGCCGCGGCTCGACTCCTGCGCCCACACGGCATCCAACAGCCCGGCGGGCAGCCCGAACTGGCCTTCCAGCTGGTTGAAAAGCTCCATCAACGGCTCCAGCGCTGCAGGACCGGATCCGCCCAGATCGACCCCTTGATCTTCCGCCACTCGCGATCCACGCGCGTGAGGTCGCCGGACTTCTGCGCCAGCGGCAGAGCCGCTTCGTAGTACTGCGCGCGGCGCTGGTCTTGGTTGGCCTGTGCCTGGGCCAGGTCGAGGATGAAGTCATTCGCCGCTGGTGTGTTCTGGAGCGACACATAGGTCTGGTTGATGCGCTTCGCGTCGCCTTCGGTCGCAGTGCCCTTCTGCTCGACCTGTTTCTTCATCAGCCGATCCATGGCCACCGACTGGAACTTCTGCGCATTGGTCGCGAACATCTCGGCGTTTTTCGGTGCAATGCCCATGCCGGTCAGCACGTTGGCAGCGGTCGCCTTCGCATCGGTGCCCCACCCCGTTTTCAGGTCGATGGTGCGCAGGGCCTGAATGTTGGTCAGCGCGTCCGAAGCAGCGTTCCCGGCATCCAACGTCGGCTGATAGGCGTTCTTGATCCAGTTGTCATTGAGCGCCGTCGCCGACTGCTGGCGCACCGGATCCCGGCCGGCCATGAAGCCGCCCTGCGCCGGCGCACCGCCCGCTACGGCGCCGCCTTGGCCAGCACCACCGGCACCAGTGGCACCGGTGGCCACGGACAGCCGCGGCACGTAGTAGGTGTTCCCATCAGCGCCCACCACCGCCTGCGGATCGAGCGCGGCCTGCGTGGTCTGCCGCTCGCGGTCCGCGCCCACGGTGAAGGGATACTTCGCGGCCTCGGTTGCGCGCGTAGTCGCGCCGGCTTCCACGCCCTTGATCGCGGCATTCGAGGCCATGTAGCCAGCGACCGGGCGGACGGCACCATCCGGGCCAATCTCCTGCCCCACGTCAAGTTTCGGCAGGTATCGCACGGCACCCGTCATCGGGTCCTTGTAGTAGTTGCCGGCCACCTGCTGCACGCCGTCCGTGGCGTACTTGTACTGGTTGAACAGGTTCTCCGCACCCTTCATACCCATTGCAGTCATCAGGCCGATGTCGCTCAGGTTCAGCGGATAGGCGCCACCAGCACCGCCGGAAGGAACGGCGACGCCAGCACCACCGCTGCCGCCTCCAGCACCAGCGCCGGAAGGAGCGCTGCCCACGGGCATGGGAGCGACGCCAGCACCGCCGGCAGGGCTGCCTCCTGCAGGCGCACCGCCACCGGCGAAGCGGCTGGCAAGCAGGCGGCTCAGCTGCATCTCCTGCGCGGCCTTCTGGAGCGCCAGCTGCTGCTGCGCATTGGTGACCTGCTGCGCCTGAAAATTCTGCAGCGCACCGGCGATGCGCTGACCGGCGCCCATTGGCGTGGGCGAGTAGCCGCCGGCCGCGAGCAACTGCAGGCCGAGTTGCGCATCCGGCTGCTGGAGGAAATCGAAAAGTCCTGGCATGACGCCTCCCTTACCAAGCGGTATTGCCCGAGGCCGCGGCCGCTGCATTGGCGCCCGTGTCGCCGATGCCGCCGCCGGCAACCATGCCCGGGCCGCCGCCCGAGGTCCAAAGGTACGAGAGCGGGTTCGCCGGCTGCAGCTGGTACGCGCTGGCCTTGCGTCCGTAGATGTCGTTCGGATCCGCACCGCCGTTGGCGAAGTACTCCGACATGTCGCGGTAGGCCTGCGTGCCGGGCTGCGGCATGGGCATGCCGTACTTGAACGAGCCGTAGCCACCGGCGCCAATGAGGCTGCCATCCGCGTTCTGGCCCGTGCGGTTCATGCCGTTGAGAACATCGCCCTGTTGCGTGAAGGTGCCCGACTGCTTCGGCGCCGTGTCGGCGGCCGTGCTTGGCGGCTTCGCGTTGAGGACCGAGCGCTGCCCGAGGTTCGGATCGCCCTCCGACAGCAGACCTGCCCAGTTCCAGGCCTGCGGCCGCGCGCTCGGGTTCTTCGGGTCGAAGCCGACCTGCTGACCGCCGATCTGGCCCAGCAGACTGGGCACCAGGTTGCGCATGTAGTCGTTCAGCGCATAGCTGTTGTCGTAGGCGGCCTGCTGCTGCGGGCTGAATGGGCTCGCCGTCAGCTGGTTTTGCAGGTTCATGCCGCTGACGATGTTGGACATCATCCACGGCTGCGCCATGGCCCACGGCTCACTCGACGATTGCTGGCTGCTGCCACCACTGCCGCCCTTGCCGTCCGCCATCACGTTGTTGACGACGGTCCCGCCGATGGCGCCGACGACGCCCCAGGGCATGCGCGGCATCGCGCGCTGGTGCTTGAAGAAGAGAGGCATGTCAGATCCTTTCCGTCTTGATGCAGACGATCATGGTGATGCGGTCCACCGGGCTGTCGTTGGTCACCCAGTGCGTGTAAGCGTTGTCGAACCAGTAGATGTCGCCGGGCACCGTCACGAGCTTTTCATCCTCGAAGTGAAATGCCTGCTCGGGTGCCGCCGAGATCTGAACGGCGAACTTCTGGTAGTAGCGCGCGTGCCAGCCCGGGTCCGTATGCGGCTTGCAGACCTGACCCGGGCGAATGCGCGTGATGAGCACGCCACCCAGGCGCTCGCCCTCGACGCCAGCCATCAACGGAAACACAATCTTGCGCACGGGCAGCACGTCGGCCGGCGGATACCAGATCGAGTCGTGCGAGCCGTCCGGCTGCATCGTCTCCGGATCGGCGAAGCGGGCCCAGATGTCGGAGAGGCCGTGGTGCGGCGAGTCCTCGGGCGCGGTGCGCGCGGTCTGCTGGTCCCACAGTTCCGGATGCGCCTTCAGTGCTGCGCGCATCGGCTCGACGTTGAGGCCCCGCCAAAGCAGCTTGATGTGGCTCATCGTGCGAGCCCCCTTGCAATGTCCTGCATCTCGCCGTGATCACTCCCGTCCGCGATCAGCACCTCATCGACAGCGGCCGGGTCGGTGCAGTCGGTCGCGTGGATGCAGTACCAGACCACATCCGTGAGCGCGCGGATTCCGTGATGCTTGCCGGCTTCGATGGTGATGCAGGCCGGCGCCGCAAGAACCGAGCGCACGCCGCCTACCTGCATTTCCACGGTGCCGATTGCCAGGATTGAGAGATGCGCGTGTTCGTGCTTGTGCTGCACCAGCACCTGGCCGGCCTTGACGTGCGTTTCCTTCGCGTACACGCCGCCTCCGAAGTGGTGGACGATGCCGAGCTCAACCATAGGACACATCCGGCGAGTAGCCGTTCTGCTGGAAGGTGTTGCCGTAGCCGTTGTTCTGGGCGTTCTGGTTGATGCTCTGGTAGCTGTCGCCGCCGTTCCACCACTTGCCGAACGCATTGCCGAGCTGCGCGCCGCCGAGCGCCGAGGTGATCGGGCTGGTGCCGCCGCCGCTGGTGCCGGTCGTGCTAGAGGTCTGTCCGCCGCGACCCATTGCGCCGGCCAGATTCGAGAACTGCGTGAGGTAGTTCAGCGGCGTGTTCTGGTAGTTGGTGCTGTTCGTGATGTCCTGGCCGTTGAGGCCGCCGAGCATCCCGAGCAGCGACAGCCCCGTCTGCAGGTTCTGCTGGTTCTGGCCGTAGGCGTCGTTGTAGACCGAGCGGTCGAACTGGTTCTGCCATTGCTGGTTGTTCGTGTCGAACTGCTTCTGCCATTGGTACATGCCCTGCTGCTGGCTGTAGTCGTTGAAGCGCAGCTTCGATGCGAGATCGCCGAGGCTGGTTTGCAGCTGACCCTGCGCCGCAAGGTTCGCCGCATCGATGCCCGAATTCCCGAAGCTGCCCGAGCGCACCATCGCTGCATTGAAGGCGGGCTGCGTGGTCCGGTTGAAGTTGTTCACCATGTCCCGCGAGGACAGGTCGATGATGGACTGCAGATTCGGGTTGTCTGCACCCAGGAACGGGTTACCGCCCATCCCGAGATTGGAGGTGTCGATTGCCATGTCAGGCTCCTTGTTGATCGGGAAGGGTCAGCGCAGGGAGCATCGCCAGAAGCTCCGCGCGTGTGGGTTCGGCGATTTCGCCAGCCAGGTACAGCGCCAGCACCTCGTAGCACTTGGCATTCACCGCATCCATCCAGATGGCATAGGCCATGCCTTCATCGTGAAATGGCCCCGGGAACCCGGCCCGCAGCGCAGCTGAATGAATGCTGTCGTACCTCCGCGCACGCGCGGCAGCATTCAGCGTTTCGTCTACGGCTGCCTGAAGAGCCGCGATGCGCTCCTCCAGCGAAGGCGGCCCCGGTGGCGGCGGAGGTGGAGGAAGCGCTTTCAATACCCATCCGCCATCAATTGCCGCACACACCTCGGTGGCGGCATCGAATGGCGGAGGCGCCACCTCAAGACAACTGCCAGGCACCAGCCAGACGCCCGGCTCTTCCGGCGACATATCGGTTTCGTCGAGATCGACGGCGCCGATATATAGGCCTGCGCCGTCGTATGCATAGACAGTTTTGGTGCTCATGATCAGTACTTGATGCAGGCCAGCAGCGCAACGTTGCGGCCCCGCGTTTCCGATGCGGCCCGCGGCGTGCCGAAGCCGTTTGCAATCGCATCGCGCGCCTCAAAATGAGTGAGGCCAGCCAATGCACCGGAATTCGCATTGACGGTGCTGCTGAAGTTGTAGAAAAGGTTGTTTGTGCCCGCGGCCGTGGTCAGGGCATAGACCTTCAGGCCGAAGCCTTGGAATGCATCGAGCTGGGAAGACCCGAAAACACGGCCGGTATCCACCCCGCGGCCATCGTCCCAGCCTCGCGGGAATTCGCCGCGCAGATCCGGCAGGTTGAAGGTCGTCGTTCCGTTGCCGGCCCCGAAGGTTGTGCCAATTGCAGCGAAAAGCGCGGCATAGGCAGTGCGCGACACCGCAGCCCCATTCGCCTTCAACCAGCCAGGCGGAGCGCTGTTCGCGGCGAAGAGCCCAACCAATGTTGGAGGCGCCGCCTGTGCTATCAGTGTTGTCAGCGCGGCATCAGACTTCACGGTCTCGTCGCTGTTCGCGTTGACCACCAACACCACTTTCCGCGCCCACTCCACAACAGAGGCGATGGCGCCCTGCAGGCGTGGCTCGGCGTCGAGCTTCTTCATCGATCCCCCACAGGAATGGCCTTCACATCGAAGGCGGTTGCCTGCACGTCGCCCGTCATGTCGATACGCACCCGATGGAATCGGGCCGACTGCCGCAGATCGAACTTCCCATCGAAGATGCCGCTGGAAGAACCCTCCACGAGGTCATCTCCTTCGTTCATCTTGATGAAGCCGGTAGCCAGCGCGGTGGCGGCCGACTTCGTGAACCGGGTGCGGAAGCGATCGATCATCGTCACCGCGTCGTCGTCACCGAGATCGCCGGTTGTGAAGCTGGATGAGGTCGAAATCCCGTTGAGCGAAACCAGCTGGTTGCTGCTGTTGAAGTAGGCCGGCAGCTGGCCGCCGCCTACCCAGAACTGCGAATCGACGGGCACATTCGGCAGCGCGTCGATGGTTGCGGCGATGGCGTTGAGGCCGTCGATGGTCACACCCGGCGCGATGTAGTTCAGCGAGGCCTGCGCGACCTGATCCGCAACGCCCCAGCGCTGTCGCTTGACGTGGTAAACCAGCGTACAGTCGAGCACACCGATGGAGAGCTTCGACGCGAAATTGATGCGCACCAAGCCGTTTTGCTTGTCGTAGGTGCACTGCGTCATGAACCGGTAGACCGGGTTCGAGTTGTCGATGAACCAGCGCCGCACCACGCCCTCGGCGATGGACGCCGGCCGCGTGCCGTCGAAGAGCCAGAAATCGCCCTCGCTGGCGAAGAAATGCGCCCCGCCGATGTCACACACCGCGTCCTGGCCCACCGCGCCGGCGTCAGCGCCAGTGATGAGGGTCCATTGCCACTGTGCATCGCCACCCACGAACGAGCCCAGGAACACGCCCCGGGCCTTGTAGGCGATCACATAGTCGCCCAGCGGCAGCGCGGCCTGAATCGGCCCCTCGACAGCCACTAGGCGGCCGGTGGTCGGGCCGCCCTGCGCCGGCGTCCAGTTCGTCTGGTCGTTCTGCGCGCAATTCCACCACCGGTCAGGCGACACGCCGAAGGTCGCGTCGTTCGTGTTGAAGGCGAGAACGAAGTTGTTGGACGCGCTGACAACGATCTTTGCGCGTGGCGCGGTTGGCACGTCCGAGAAGGCTGCCGCCGTGGACTGCTGCATCGGGTCCACCAGGTTGGATGCGATGGTGGTGTCGCCAAACTGGCAGTACGACCAGCGCGATTCCGTCGAGCCGGTGTAGCTGCCGGCCTTGCTGCGGTCGGTCCAGGTGGTGCCGGCGAGCTCGTAGAGCTTCGTCTGCGTGCCAGCGAACACCCGGCGCGTGCCACCCAGGCGCGTGGCCACCACTGCGCCACGGCACGGTGCTGCCAGCGCGGCCACCGCCACGGCCACCGGCGACGGGGCGCCCTTGAAGCCCGCTTCGAACGGGATGAAGTTCGCGCAGGCCGTGAGCACGCCCACCGTGGTGGGATCGGCATCCGGTGCGAAGCCGATGATCGGGCTCATCGCGGGATCACCCTCAACGGCGAACCGCTGTGCTTCGCCTTCGCGTCTTCGACGTGCAGCGATTCGACGATGCCGCCGTACAAGCCAGCCCACGAGGCCGCGTCGTCCTTCTTCTTCACGAAGAGGCAGGCCTCGGCCAGCGCGGCATAGAGGTACAGATTCGGCTTGCTGGTCAGCAGCCAGTTCGCGCCCGTCGTCGCCAGCGGGTCGAGTTGCTTGTAGTACCGCGCATCCAGCGTGTACACGCCATCCGGCGTCGGGCCCAGCACCAGCTGGTCGCCCTCGATGGTGTAGTAGGCAGGCTCACCGGAGCCCTGGCCGAAGCGATCGGCAATCTGTTCCGAGGTCAGCAGGTCGATGGGGCGGTCGTTGTAGCGCAGCGCCTCGAACTCCAGCCAGCCGGCCGGCAGCGGCACGGTGCCGTTGGCGACAGTGCTCAACTGGATGGTGGTCAGCAGCCGGCGCACGCGCAGATCCGTCGCGATCCGCGACTCGGCCAGCGAGATGAAGTCCGGCACGACGGCCACCAGGTCGCCGCGGTTCATCCAGTTCGCCACGGCCGCCTGCAGCGTGGTGTAGCTGTTGATCGCCATGGCTCAGATCCGCCCGGGCCAGATGCGGAAGTGCTGCAGCGCAGGATCGGCCAGCATGCGTCGAATGTGCGCCTCGTCCATGCACCACTCGCGATAGGTGATGCCGTTGTCCAGGCAGTACTGCTCGATCAGGATGTTGGGGATCGACGCGGCCAGCTTGACTTCATTGGAGCCGTGCATGCCGGCGCGATGCATCTCTTTCGCGCGCTCGGCCACGGGCGTGCAGTCCTGCGTCCGCTTGACGAATGCTTCTTCGTCGCGAAACACGATCTGGGTGTCGATGGTTTGCATAGAACCTCCGGCGTCTCGCGACGTTGGGAGAGAAAAGGGAAAGGGCCCGAAACGTGAACCTCGGGCCCCTTGGTCTACCTGCCCTGCCGAGGGCTTACAGCAGGTCGAGAACGCCGCCGTGCGCCAGCGGTGCGCGGTTCTCCAGGCAGTACTCGGCCAGGATCATCACTGCGTCGGAGTCGCCGGTTTTCGCCAGCGGCGTCTTCTGGATCGGACGCAGGTAGGCCACCGCCACCTTCTCGTTCTCGATCACGAACGCATCGCGCGTGCGCTGGATGCGGTTCGGGATCGCCTTGAGGGCGCCGAAGTCGGTGACGTAGATGTCCGTGGCCGCCACGACCTTCTTGTCCTCGCCCTCGTCGAACCGGGTGCTGTTGCCCAGGAACGTGGAGAAGGTCTGCTTCTGCGCGGGCCCGAGCATCAGCGTGTTCGGGTTGCCGCCGGAGGTGTAGATCTTCTGCGCCACGTTCTTCAGCTGCGCCTCGGTGAACGCGCGCTGCGTGCCGTCCGTCTGCGCCACATTGGTGACGTAGTTGGGGGCCACGTAGCCAGCGCCGGCATCGACGTTCGCAGCGTCCATCCAGCCCACCATGCCGCGGCTACGACGAGGGGCGGTGGCCGACACGTTGTTCTGGGTCAAGCCCAGCTCCATGTCGCGCTTCATCTCCAGCGCCTTCAGGGAGACCTGGTACGCCAGTTCCTTCTTGCGGCCGGCGGTGTTCACCTCCTGCTGCGTGCCGGAAACGCGCGCGGTCTTGCGCGCGATCTGGGTACGGTTGCCCAGGCGCACGGTCGGGACCGCAGCGTCGGCCGTGGCGTCGTCGCCTTCGGCTTGCGCGTTGTCCGCCGGCGCGGCCAGCGCCTGCGTCTGCCACTCGTGCAGGGTGTTGTCCGCCGAGACGCGCTCCGCGAGGCTCAGCAGCGGGGTTTCGGTGGGCGAGATCCGGTAGATCACGTCTGCCAGGTCCTCGCGGTTGCCCACCGCAGCGGTGGACGTGTAGGTATTGGTTGGTGCAGCCATTTCGCCGCCTCCTTAATCGAGAAGAGATTCGATAACCGCCGCGCCGGCCTTGACCGATCCGGTCCTGGCCAGGTTCTGGTACGCGGCAGTGCGCTTGTCGGTCGATCCAGAGTCACCGGTGCCGGAGCGAACCACCTTGGTGGGCGTGTTCGCCACTTTCTTGGCCGCAGCGTCCGCCTTGCTCATCAGCTGGTCGTAAAGCATCGCCTTGCGAACATTGAGGATGGCGCGGTGGTCCGCCACGTTCTGGATCTCGGCCGCGGTGTACCCGTTCGTGGTCAGGTAGTCCCGGATGGCCGTCATTTCAGCCTTGCGCGTCCCTTCGTCCTTCCACTCCGGAAGCTTGGCAACGAGGATGTCGTGCTGATTCCTGAGATGGTCCTGGAACTGTTGGAACTGCTCGGCCGCAACCTGCTGCTGAATCTGATGCTGCTGCTGGTAGGTCTGCTGCAGCGCTGCTTGCCTCTGGCTCAAGAGGTGCTGCTGCCGCATCGCTTCCTGCGGATCGCGTTCGATCAGGGCGGGCCAGTCGATTTCCTGCTGCTGTTGCAGCACTGCTTCCAGCTGGTGCTGAAAGCGGGTGAGGTTTTCCGCGTATTGCTGTCGCTCTGCGCGGGCCTGCGCGATTTCGGTGTCAGCGGCCTTGCGCGTTTCGGCGGCGGCCATCGTCTTCCGGGTCGCGTCCTGCTGACGCTGGTAGCCCGCAATGACTTCCTCGCGCGGAACCTGGATTTCCTTGCCATCGATCTTGACGGTGAACATCTCGGGTTGCGCTTGGCCGTCGTCGCCGGCGTCGCCACCATCACCAGCCTCGCCAGCGGTTGCCGAGGCGGTGTCCTCGGCGCCGGCAGCGGCAGTATTGGTTGCAGGTTCCTGCTTGAGTTCGACGCGATCTCCGGTCTGCGCCGGCTGGTCATCGTCCAGAAGCGAGGAAAGGGCTTCTGATGCCTGATTGACGCTCAGGCCTTCGCTGGGTCCCGCATCGGGGGTGTCCAAAGTCATGATTTACTCCATGCCGACTGTGCGGCGCAGCGTCTCGCGACGGATGCTGGCGGGAAAAGGGGAATCCCCTCGGGCAGGCCGCCTCCTGCTCGAAAACTTAGAGCGCGATCTTCTCGCCTGTGCTCAGTTGGTACTCGGCCACCTCGCCCACGGCCACGCGGACGTTGCCTAGCGCGGTGACGATCACGTCGCCGCGGGCGGCGGGATGCCAGACGGTTGCGATCTGGTGATCGATGGCGTTGCGGCGGGTGATCTCGGCCTCAACGACATCCCAGGCAGGTGTCTCGCGGTCTCCAGCATTCACGAGTGCAACAGCATCACGCCCGATGTCAAAAGTCACTCCTGCCACGCCTTGGCGTTCTTCTCCATTTCCGCCAGATGCTTCAGCTCCAGCTGCGCCAGCTTGCCCGTCTCCAGCCTGCTCACCAGGTGAGAGCGGACTTTCTCCAGCAGCTTCAGTGACAGCCACAGCGTTTCCCGTCCCTGCGGGTCCTGCATTGGTGCGTTTTGCCATGATTCGACGATCTCCGACTTGAGGGTGTTGAAAGCCCAGTCGAAAGACTCGTTTTCGAGCACTTCCCGGGCACGGTTGCCGCGATAGACGCGCGCATGCGGCGTCGTCGCAGACTCTTCAGGCACATCCCGCCCGATGGCGTTCGCGATGCGTTCCGGCGCCACCACGGCGCCGACGTTCACATGGCCCTGCAGCTCTGCAAGACGCTGACCGGCGGTGCGCAGCGTGGCCCAGCGCTCGAACAGATGCGTGCGGCCGAACTGTTGGCGGTAGAGGCAGAACGAGCCGTCGCTTTCCTCCAGCACCGACCATGAAGGCAGCAGAAATGCACGAAGGCGCGATGCCAAGGTCTTCAGAACGGCGGTCATTGGCGCACCTCAGTGGCAATTTCATTGGTTGCCGCCTCGGTGGCGGGGTTGTCCAGCTTGGACTTGCTACTGATGTTGGCCACCTCGACTCTGACCGCAGCATCTAGCTCAGCCTTCCAGCGATCAAAGCTGTCTTTCATCTGGCTGCGCATGGCTTCCAACTCGGCCTCCTGCTTGATGCGCAGGGCATGCTGCTCGGCTTCGGCTCGCTGACGGTTGATGTCAACCTGCGCCTGCATCTGAGCCTTGGCATGCTCCAGCTGCATCTGCTGCTGAACCTTCATCGCCTCGATCTGCTGATTGCTTTGCAGCTTGGCACTTTCAACTTGCAGGTGTGCCTGAGCCTTGATCTTCTCGACCTCCATCTGCGCCTGCATCGGATTGGGCTGCGGGGGCGGCGGGGTCTTCTCCGGATCGTTGAAGAAGCGATCGCCAGACTTGAAGCCCATGACCTTTGCGATCTCGGTGTCCAGTTCGTAGATCTTCTTCGGCGTCGAAGTGCCGAACTGCAGACCGCTCAACTGCAGCTGGCGCAGGCCCATGAGGTGCCCGACCTGCTGGTCCTTGTTGCCGACGCCCAGGCCGACGTTGATGTCCGTATCGAATTGGTTTCGCCACTCGCGCGGATCCATCTCGATCCACTCGCCGGCAATGCGGATCAGCTCGGCCTTCTTCTGGTTCTGGCAGACCAGCTTCAGCATCATCTTGAAGAGGTCCACGAAGCCCTCGGCCAGGTTGCGCGCCATCAGGTCGGTGCGCATGTCGGCCTTGTTCGTGATGATCTGAACCCCGCCGTAGGTGTCGTTCAGGCCCTTCGCGTCGTTACCCTGGCTGTAACGGGTCCAGCCGGTCGAGTTTTCGAGCGCCTGTTCCTCTTGCTCCATCAGCTGCGCTGCGGCGCCAAGGTCGCCCATGCCCTGATCGAGGCGGCCGGCCATGCCGGGCTGATCCATCATGACGACGCCGCCGGGCCGGCTGTCCAGCAGGCTGTCGAAATCGACTTTGCCCTTCACGCCGAAGTACCGGCCGTTCACCTGCAGGTACATGTTGTCCAGTTGGCCGCGCACGATGCTGGTCTTCGTCTTCTGACCCTGCATCGCCAGGTCAGCCACCGACAGGCCCCAGTACTTGTGGGGCATCGGCACCGGGCACCAGCTGACGAACGGCGCTTCATCGACGATCTCGTTGTCCAGGATCTGGTTTCCGGCCCGTACAACCTTGCGCAGCTCGGCGATGCCGTCGCCGTCGTAGTCCACACGCAGATACAGCTCCTTCACCCAGACGCTGTACTGCGAGCGGTCCGTGGTGCTGTTGCCCTCGAATTCGTCGCCGGTGTCGTCGAACTTGTCCCGCGCGATGCGCTCGGCGTTGCTGTTGCCCTCGGAGTCGTCGGATCCCAGGCTGTCGATCTTGTCCTCGGGGTAACCCATGGACTTCAGCTCGGACAGCGTGCGCTTCACCCGGTGGCCCACCAAGCGGGCCTCGGCGATGGTCTTCGCACCGCGCGAGATGATGAATTCATCGGACGGCACTGGCTCGATGTTCAGCTTCCCGCCCTTGCGGACACGCTTACAGCCCACGTCGTACAGCACGGCCGGCGGCTGCGCCTGAATCATGGCGATCTGCTGCTGGATCTGCATCGCGGCGCCGGCCGGCCCGTTCTGGGGCGGTTGCGGCGGCTGCTGCGGCGCTCCCATCGGTGCGGCGGGCGGCTGCTGACCCGGCCCTGCGCCACCCTGCCCCGGCGGCATGCCCTGCGGCGGCCCGGGCGGCTTCGGTTGTTGCGCCTGCTGCTGGGCGGCTTGCAGCGCCTGCGCGAGTTGCTGCTGCAGCTGCTCGACGGCCTGAGCGCGCGCCTTCGCCTCGTCCTCGTCGGGATACTCCTTGTGATCGATGATCTCGATCTCAGGGTCATCCATCAGCTTCGCGAGGCCTACCTTGGTCAGGCTGACGTATTCCTCGCGGGTTTCCTCGTGGCGGGTGTCCCACCAGCACTTCAGAACGCCGCGCTTCTGCAGCAGCCCGTCCTTGGCCCACGTCACGGTGAGCGTGTGACCGTTGCACTTCTTGAAGAAGTAGTGGTTCAGGTACTTCGTAGCCGAATCGGCCTTCCCTTCGTCGCCCGGCTTCGTGGGCTCGAACTGCACCACCGTATCGCCGCCCACGAACTTCACCACCAGCTGCGGCAGCATCGACTCGATGGTGTTGCGCACGTCCGGCGAAACGACCTTCGAGCGGCCGACGATCTCCGGCGGCGCCAGGTCGCCTTCGGGCTCGGCGTAGTAGTACGCGAGGGCCTTGCGGCGCTGCTCGGAGAGCTTCGAACTCTCGACGCCCAGAGCCTGCGACAGCTCCGAATCCACGAGCGCCTTCAGGTCCGCCTCGTTCATTGGCTTGGATCGGGTTGGAGCGGTCATATCAGGGAGGCGTGAGGGGGCGCTTCTTCACGTAGGTGCCCGACTTCTCGGGAATGAACACCTTCGGGGCGAGCTTCTGCGGGCCCGCGCGCCATCCCTTCGGGTAATACTGCGGGTTGTTCTTGCCAAGAGCCATGCTGTGCTCCTTTATGCGTTGTTGAGCTTCGGGTACTTGAAAGGCTTCTGCGCCACCGGCTCTTCGTAGGCCACGCACATGAGGCCGAAGCCGTCAGCGCCATGGCTCGCCCAGTCGTGTTCCGGGCCCAGGCCGATGTTTCGCTTCTCGTCCTTCTTCTCGTGATACCAGCCAAGTGCAGCGATGCCGGCCTCGGTGGTTTCCTCGTTGAACCACATCGACGGGAACAGGCGCCGGCCAGCCTCGATGCGCGCGGCGGCAGCGCCCTTGCCTTGGTTAGGCACCACCGTGACCGAGTAGCCGGCCGCCTGCAGTGCGCTCTCATAGGACACGTCGAACACCTTGTCCTGCGTGGAACCGTCGTGCGGCAGCCAGATCTGTGCACGCTGGGGCGTGTAGCCACGCGACCGCAGCCAGGCCAGATGCGTGGCGAGCGGCTGGCCTTGCGCCTCGTAGTAGTCCAGGACGCGGATCTCTTTCCCGATGAACTGCGCGGCCCAGAAGACGAACGAGTCGGCCTTCGCGCCAGTGCCCCCGATGTCGGCAAACAGGCGAACGGTCATCAGCGGGTCTGCCGCGACACGTCCGATGCGGTTTTGCAGTCGCGCTTCCGTGATCGACTTGGCGTAATAGGCGCCGGTCATCACCGTGACGTACCCGCCCTCCCAGATGTGGTCGTACTGGTCCGGCTGCATGCGCAGGCAGTCCAGGCGCTCCTGCTCAAGCTCTGCCGTGAACCACGGGTTGTCGCGCCAGTTCGCCTTGACCACCGCCGCTCCGGTAGGGATCTCGGCGCCGCGCAGCATCAAGTCCACGGCATCGGTGCGCCGGCGTGCATTCCAGCTGAACCACAGTTCGGACCCCGGCGCGCGAATCGTCGGGCGCAGCAGGTCCAGGGAATTCTGCGTGGCGGTCTGCGCTTCCTCCCACCAGGCGCGTTTGAAGTTCTCCAGGGACTTCACGCTCTCGGCGGTGTAGTCCTGCATGCCCTTGAAGATCATCAGCCCGTCGCCGGGCGTCTCGATGCAGTCGCGGAAGATCTTGAAGCCGTCCGCCTCAGTGATGCCGTTCGCGCGCAGCTTCGCCTCGATCAGCGCTTTCGACGACTGCGCTAGGTCTTTCTGCACCTCGCGGATGCACACTGAGCGCATTCCTTCGCCGCCAGAGTTGCCCGGCTCGGCCATGCAGTCCTCAATCAGCAGCTCGCCGAAGAAGTGCGATTTGCCAGAGCCGCGACCACCCCAGGCGCCCTTGTAGCGCGCAGGCGTCAGCAACGGCACGAACACTCGGGCCGTCTGCAGGTTCAGGGTCTTCACGGCTTCGGTAGCGCAGGATCAACGATGGTGCGCTTAACCTTCGAGTACTGCACCGGTCCACCATCCTTGCCGGTCAGCTCTGTGCGCGAAAGCTTCGGTGCCGCGAACTCAGCCAGACTAGCCAGCAGATCAAGCGCTTTCGCCGGGTCTGGCGGAACACCCTTCCTAGCGACGTTCCCCTCTGCATCAAGAACAGGCTCGACGCCCACCGCAACACGCTCAAGCCATAGCGCGACGTTATCCGCGTTATCGGACAGAAGCTTGGTCACCGTCTCCCGAAACTCTTTCGTGGCCTTGTTGGGCGTTCCAGCCATCCTGCCGCCGGTCTTTGCACGTTTGCCTGCTCCCGCAGATGTATTTACTTCTACTTTAGACATTGGTTTCCTCCCTCGGGTGCCTCGCGGCTTGTCCGAAGCTGTGGACCTGTGCGCCGGTCCCAGGGTTATGCAGCTCAATTCCAGGGCCGAGAAAAAGAGAACCAAAGAATTACCCAATTCACGTGATTGATACGCGTTGGGTACTACCTAGGATGGCCTTGCTGGGGCAATGCCACGGCAATTAGCTCTAACAACGAGGAGGAAACATGAAGACCAAACGCGCCAGCATCTTTGTCGCGCTGCTTTTCTCGATGTCCCTTGGCACGGCCCTCGCCGGGCAAACCACGGTGGTCAAAGGCCCTAACGGCCAGAAGACGACTGTTACCACTTCCGGTGGGACCACCACCGTCACATCAGGCGGAACAAGGGAGACCAATCACGATGGTCATAGCGCCAACGTGAAGCGCGTGCGCGACATGTACGACCGCGAGCGATGAGCCGCAAAAGGATGCGGTATGAAAAGCAATGAACTGCCTACGCGCACAAAACTGAGAATTTTTGCGCTGACGGTTGCGGCGGCTTCAACCTTTGAACTTCGGACGTTCGACCTGGAGAGGATATGGCGGTACTAGTTTCACACTGCCCGCACTGTGGGGCCAACGAGATGGGTTTCACGATCCATGGTGAGTATCAGGATAAAAAGCAGGCAGCCTCCAAAGTAATTCTCGGAAGCTGCAACGCCTGCGACCGCCCCTTAACCGCCCTCATCAGAAATCGCAACTCAGCCGGAACCTGGAGTTCTACTAGTTACCACGGAAATCTATTGGACCTGCCACATTTTGAAGTCATCGGCATCTGGCCCGAGGCTCCAATCATTGCCGCGCCTGAGAATGTTCCTGAGAAGGTCGCACGAAGCTACGTAGAGGCTGCGGAGTCCCGCCGGCGAAGGGCCTGGAACGCTGCTTGTGCCAGCTATCGGCGAACAATGGAACTGGCACTTAAGAACTTTGCTCCGGATGTCGAGGCCTGGAAGCTGGAAAAGCGGATTGACAAACTCGCGAACGAGCATCGCATCACTGCCGATATGCAGGCGTGGGCCCATGAGCTACGGCTAGATGGAAATGAGGCGCTCCATGGCGACGAGGACGCCACAGAAGAAATGGCTGATCAGATGCACCATCTGACGCATTTCCTTTTGGTCTACCTTTACAACCTGCCTCAGCAGATCGCTGAAGTTAGAGCTAGGCGCGATGCTGGCGCAACATAACTTCGAGGGGCATCATTTGACGATCAACTTCCAGGATAGTCCATGACCATTTCGAATGAACAACTGGCCGTCCTGCTCACTGGAATGGCGAGGGCAACCTTGGCACTGCATAACGCGGTTTCCGGTCAGCAAACAGTGAGTCAGTCCGGTATTCCAGTACTACAGGGGTTAAGCGGCGTCCATGCCCACCAACCGCTCACGCTTGAGACCTTCTACGCGCGCATCCTATTGCAGTCCTTTGGAACTCCGGGTCCGGATCTCGCATATCTGAGCGCGGAGCTTGATAGGCTCACCGCATGAACTAAAAACCCGCCGAGGTGTGCACCTGGGCGGGCTGTTTGGCTTGGGGTTCGAACCTAGAGAATCCGCTCGACCACCAACGCGTCTATGTAGTCGTGGCCAGTCTCCGATTCTCGATGAGGGTGTCGGCCAAGAAAATTCATATCGCCGACAGCGTATCCAATGCCGATCAATCTGTCTGCAAACAAATGGAACTGTCTCAGTTCCATGCCGATGTCCGATGGCGTCAAAGCACGTTGCTCATCGACCTTCATCCCTTTGACATGCGCCTCGAACCCGTTCATAGCCTAAGACCCTTTCACCGTTGCCGAGGTAAAGATTCCTCGGGGCAAAGCATACGCGTCCGGAGGCCCAAATTCCGCTGAGGATTACCGACAACAAGACGAAGCTCCGCTCATCAAGGGTTGAGCTGCTCTTATTGTTCCCGGCTCACCCGGGATTTGTACAGGCAACGCCATTTTAGATGACAACTCGCATTGGCGTAAAGATTTTTTACTTTCCCACCTTTGCGACCGCGATCTTCAAGTCCAGATACCCTGCGATCTGCTTCATTGCCTCCGGCCCTGCCATCGCTTGGTGCCTCTCCATGTGAGTAACCAGCCACTCTGCAACCTCGGCGTGCTCCTTGAAGATCTTGCTGAGCGACGTGCGACCGGTGCCCTTGCAGAACTTGCATTTCACTCCCAGCGTCTTGCTGCCCGGGATGACCGTCGCACCGTGCCCGCCGCAATGCTCACAGGTCGGATTCCGGTGCCACGCGACGCAACCCTGAGCCAGGTCATAGGCCTGAACGCGGTTGAGCTTCACCTTCATCGCCCTCGCCTGTCGCCATGCGTCGTCGGCCAGGATCTCGACCAACTCGCGGCCTGCAGTGCTGTCACCCAGGAACAGGCGCTGCAGCGCCACTGCCAAGGGGAACTCCCGAGCGGCGAGCCCCATCGCTCCCAGCACGTCCGAATCGGAGCGGGTGGTCCGCTCGTTGATTTCCAGGTTCGTCGAGCGAACCGCGCTGGCGTAGCGCTCGATCACCTTCATGCGCGCCCTTTCAGGCTGTCGCTGATCCGAGCCGCAAGGTTGCGCCGACTTCCATCCACCGAAGGACGGCCGCTGGCATCCTCAAGGCGCCGCAGCAGTTCCTTGAATTCGGCATCGCTCACACCGCGGCGCTTCAGCAACTGCGCAAAACCCACGATCACCTCGGCCGTTGCCGCACGGTGTGCGTTCATGGTGTCGGCGAAGAAATCGGACGCCTTAAGGTATTGCTCGAACTCCTTCATGCTCATTGGGGAACCTCCTGATCTTGGGTTGAGAACTCCACGAAGCGCAGCGGGTAGCGCCGTTGGCTGGTGCGGTACTGCATCGAGGGCTTGTGAAACCAGAGAACCTGCGTGTAGTCCTGCACACCGTCTTCGCGCTGCTTCTTCAGGATCAACTTCGCGTCGATGTCGTCCTGCATCTCCTGCCACTTCGCCACGGCTTCTGGGTCGTTCGGGTTGGCCGGCGCTTCGTCCTTCTGGGCGCGCCAGATGGAGAACACGTTGTCCGCGCCGTTGACGATGCCGCCGGCGCCGGCGACCTCCATCTTTCCCGGTGCCTCAGCCTCGTCCCGCAGCTTGCGCGGATGGGCCACCAGATGCACATGCACGTTGTGCGTCTTCTTGAACGACACGAGCTTCTGCACGGCCTCGTTCTGCTTGGTGATGGCGCCGGGTCCATCCTGCGGAACATCGATCATCATCAGGCTGTCGATGACGAAGTGACGCACACCGTAGCGGCGGGCCGCATAGGCGAACACCTCCAACAGACGATCCAGCTTTGCCACGCCCACCAAGTCGAAGATCCAGAGCTTGTCGCGCAGCCATACGCCCACGGCGTGGACGTATTCCCGCGTGGGCCGGTCCAGACCTGTGGCCTGCTTGTGGATGCGCTTCAGGTGGCGCGAGGCGCCCATTTCGCCCGAGAAGATCACCACGCGCTCGCCCTGCAGCATCAGGCCCAGCAGGATCTGATCGAGCATCAGGCTCTTGCCGTGCCCGTTGATGCCGGTCCAGCAGGTGTATTCGGCCATGCGGAAGCGGAACCACTCCAGCTCCTTGTCGAGGTAGAGAGCGGGCGCGAGCGGCGATCCTGGCGGCGGATAGAACAGTTCGACCACCGCCTGCGTGTACTCGTCGGCGTTGCGCAACTCCTCGGGGTCAAGCGGGCGCGCGCCTTCCATCGCCTGCTGAAAATCGACGGCTTCGGCCCCGTCCTGCAACCACTGGTTGGCGTCCTTGGCGCCGAGCCGAACGCGGCGGCACCGCTCGATGCCCAGGCGGTTGATGACTTCCACTGCGCCCTTGTCGCCGGGTTCGTCGTTGTCGAAACAGATCAGGATGTCGTCGAAGCGAGCGAGCTTTTCCCAGTCGTGTTCAATCCACTGGTGATTCCCGGCGCCTTGATTCACAGACAGCGCCGGCACGCGCATCTGGTGCAGCGTCATGGCGTCGATCTCACCCTCGGTGATCGTGACGGCCCGCGCCTTCGGTTCGATCAGATGCCAGCCGAACAGGCATGGCGCGGCGTCCTTCTCCTGCCGCATGTCCTTCTTTTCGTCCGGGTTGCGGTACTTGATGTTCAGCACCTCGCCGGCCTCGTCGATGAAGGGGAACACCGCGTAGGTCTTGCCATGCTGCAGCTGCTCCGCGATCCGAAAGGCCTTGATCGTGTCGTCGGTCAGGCCGCGGCCGGTCAGCCATTCGTGCGCGCGTCCTTTCGCGGCCTGGCACTTCGGCTTCTCCGGCCGGCGGTAGGTCTTCTCCGGCGGCTTCGGCAGGTCATCGCGGATGCCGAAGTGGCGTTTGATGTCCTTCAGCGCCTCGACCATGGACAACCCACGGCAGGCCATCCACAGGTCGATCAGGTCGCCGCCCTCCCCGCTCGCGAAGTCTTTCCACACGCCGGCCTTGTGCCCGCGGATGGACACGGAAAGGCTGTCGCCTGGCTCGCCGCTGGTGTTGCCCGCCTTCCACTCGCTGCCGCGTTGCTTGCCCTGCGGCAACAGCATGCGAGCGACTTCCAACGCTTGGTTGGCCAGCATGTGCTTCAACTCGGTGACGTTCACGCGCTGGCCTCCTGCACGATGCGCTTGCCATCGCGGAACTCGTGGTAGTTGAGGACGTGGCATCGTGCGTTCGCCGCCTCGCCCGGGTGCTCGAAGCCGGCCACCTCCCACCACTGCCGGCCGTCGTCGGTCACAGGCGCGGCCTTGGTCTTCGCACCCGGAACCTCGTCGTTCCAGTGTTCACCACGAAGCCAGCTCGCCGGGTACTTGATGAAACGCCCGCTCTCGCGGTAGTCACGGTGCGGCTTTTGTGCAGCGATAGCGCCCAGGATCACTGCCTGCAGTGCGTCATCGGGTGACAGCTGAATCCATGCCTTTTCCGCATCCTTCCGGCCGACCTTGTTCCCGTAGGCGGCATAGAACACCTCGAAGCCCTCCATCAACGGGCCGAGATCAACCGCAGGCTTCCGGCGACGCTTCCCCCCTTGGGGGGTAAGGGGGGTATCTTCTTTATTTTGGGTAGTGGGTAGTGGGAGGTGGGTAGTGGGGAGTGGTGTCTGGGTAGCCGTGACAGGCGTTGCAGGTGCCGTGACAGTTCCCGGGCCCTCGAACGTTTCGGGTGTCGTGACGGGTGTTGCAGGTGCCGTTTGCGGTAACGCAGCCACCAACGCCCGCAAATCCTTGATGCTGGTGTTCCAGGCAGCATGCTTCCCGGCCTTCGTTAGCGCAGCGAAGAGCGACGCACGCTCTTGGCGATGCCGCTCCGTTCGGGCGTCTTCATTGGCCTTCTTGGCAACGCGCTCCGGCTCGCCAGCTTGGTAGCGTGCGATCTCGTCGTCGCAGCGTTCCTGATGCCAGCCATCATCGCGCAGCACAAAGAACTCGGACAGCACGACCTCTACAGCTGCCTTTTCTTCGTCGGACTTGGCGACGATCAGCCGCTGCACCTTCTCGATCTCGGCCGGCAGCGGCTTCTCGCTGGCGTAGTACTTGCGCAGCATCCGCGTATACACGCCGTCTTCAAGGATGCTCAGGTGCTGCGTGGCCTCGGCGTAGTCACCGATGTGAAGCTCGAAATAGTTCACTGGGAGCGATCCCCCTTCGCACGGATTTCGCGGGCCGCCGCCATGATCCAGCGGCACACCGCAGCTGCTTGCTGCGGCGTCAACAGCACGATGTCGCATCCGTCATCAGTGGAGTCATCGCTATAGGGCGCCTCCTGTCGCACGACGACATCGCCGTCGCGTGCGAACACTTCAATGTTGTGAGCTTTCATGGCGTTTCCTTGCTTGGGGCCCGGCTCAACGCCAAGAGCCCATTTCGTGATCGGTGGCCCAACGGGCGTTGCTGACATTCCCGCGGTGCACGCGGAGCCAGTAGAGAAAGTGGGCGAACCACAGAACGGCGCGGCGCATCAGTCCCACTCCAGAGTGCGAACTGACTGCACAGCGCTCAGGTGCTGCTTCGCCATGAGCAACAACGCGTCCACGTAGTCGGGCGGGAAGCAGCGCATGTCCTGACCGACAACGCGCAGGCCGGCATGCGCCATTACCAGCGCCAACTTGTCTAGGTGATCGCTGAGCAGCCTGGAGACTGTGGATTCGCTCACCCCCATAGCCGCCGCGATGGCGGTCTGGGAGGCGTCGCGCTGGGTTGCCTTGAGGATGCTCGACACGATCTTTCGCGCACGTTCCTCTGGTGCTTCGACGGTCAATTTGCCCTCCCTTCCAGTGCCATGCACGCACTTGCAGACGCGTGCAGCAGGTGCACGAGGCTGCAACCAGGTGCCGCCTGTCTTGCTGGTACTTCCAGGGCTGCGCTCCGAGACTTCATCTCCATGAACACACGCCATCCCGCCCAAGCCCCGGCGCACGACCCCGACCTGATCCACACGTCCAGCCGCTCCACGATCAGCACGAACGCGAGCCCCACGCCAGGGCAGCCGCCGCGCATCACGTTGCGAACGACGAGATTGGATGTGCGCTGGCAGGACGGCGACGTGGTGCTGCGCTTCGTGGCGCACGAGGTCGCCGTGGCGCCGACTGCCCGCACGCTGCAGCGCAGGAGTTCACGGTAAGGGCGCACTTCAGTCCGCCGCCGGCGTGGCGACCGGCTCAGCGCCCAAGGCGTCCGGGGGAAGTTGCTTGCGGGCGAGCGCCGCAACCACACGGTCTTCTAGCCGCGATGGCAACTCTTCGGGCCACTGCGACACTGCAGCAGACGAAATTCCAATTGCTTCAGCAGCGGTTGCCACGGTGCCGCCGAGCAGTTCGAGTGCGCGAGACTTTTTCATAGTCCCGCGATGATAAGGATGCTAACAGATATTCGCAAGCACCCTTAACTATATAAGCGATTTAATTCGCCTTACATGAACACCCTAGAAGACCGTCTTAGAGAGTTGATGGCTGAGACCGGCTGGTCGATCGGCGAGATCGCCAGGCGCGCTGACGTGTCGTCTTCGGCTGTTTCGCAGTGGCTGAACGGGCAGACCGCAAGCATTCGCATTGAACCAGCAATCAAGCTCCAGCAAGGGAGTGGCTTCAATGCATTGTGGCTGGCCAAAGGGAAAGGGCCCAAGAAAGCCGGTGCCGCGACCGATGTAGAGCCGGAATTCGCCGGCACTATGAACAAAATCCGACGCGTCCCGGTGGTAGGCACCGCCAGGATGGGCGAGAACGGCTACTACGAAGAAATCAGCGCCGTCGTTGGCGCCGGCGATGGCCACATCGAAATCGCCGTCGATGATCCGAACGCCTATGGCCTTCGAGTTCGAGGACAGAGCATGTTTCCCGCCATCCGTGATGGCTGGTACGTGCTCATCAAGCCCAATGGCATTCCGCACGAGGGCGAGTACGTCCTGCTGAAGTTCAACGACGGTCGGAAGATGGTGAAGGAACTGCTGTTCCGGCGGAAAGACTCCATCGAGGTGATGAGCGTCAATGGTGGCGAGCGGATGACCTTCGAGCTTTCAGAGCTCGAAGGTATGCAGCCTGTAGGTGCCGTCGTGTCTCCCAGCCAGTGGCGTCCAGACTGATCAGCCATGTCTCGCGCACGCTCACGAGCCCCTACCCCTGCGCCACTTACTGATTTCGAGAAACTGCTTCAGGGATCGGTACGGCGCGAATTCACCGCCTGGGAGTTTCGACTTTGGCTGACCGACAGCGGGCGAAACGACCATGAAAAATGGAATGCTGGGCTTTCCGCCAAAGCACGAGCTCGCCGCGACGTGAACATGAAGTTCCTCCGCGACAAGCCGGCGACAAAGTGGGACCGCCCAGAGGCCAGTCCTTTGGGCGATCACCTTTACGTGATACGGTTCAAGGACGAGAACGGCGCTCAGCATCGAATCTTCGGATACCATGACCTTAAACATCACGCATACGTGATATGCTTTGAAGGCTTCGAGAAGGACAATGTCTACCACCCATCCGATTACGAAGAACGAGTTCGGAAATGCCGCTCCAGCATTGACGGTCGATTCGATGAACGAACTATCGTCTGTCCTTGGCCGGTCCTATAGGCTGCCGCACCATCTCGCTGACTCAGCGAACACATTCGCCAATTACCCGCTTCCACCCGAATGGCAAGACGAGGAATATCGGCGGGCCGCCATGGAGGCGACCGTAGAGAACCTCATAGCTTGGGGGGTGCGCGTCAATCGCGAAGCCCAGAACCTGACCCAAGCGCAGCTCGCCGCCCGCATGGGAACGCAACAATCTGCAGTCTCCAAGCTTGAGGACACTGAAGGCGGGGATGTCCAACTATCCAAGCTCGTGAAGGCAGCTCACGCACTCGATCTCGCGCTCTTCGTCAAGTTCGTGAGCTATCCGGAGTTTGCCCGACTCACTCGCGATGTCGGCACTCCGGCTTTGACTGCCGAGCCGTTCGCCGAGACCATTTGTCGTGCCACGGGCGTATCCAAAGGATGAATATGGCCACCACGAGAAAACGCGACACGACCAAACGCACGGAGGCATCAACGCCCACCACTGAAACCGGCGACTCTTCACCGCCGAAACGTCGCGCCGCGAAGCAGCTGCAGGAACAGCCCGTGCGGCCTCGGGTTCCGGAAGGCGTCCCGCACATCTACGCGGACCTCGTGATGGATGCTGTCTACGGCATCCACACCACCAAAGTGGTCCTGGCGGAAGAAACAGGCGCCGGGCTGGAAGGCATTCGGCCAGTGGGTGTTGTCGTGATGCCCACCTCAACCCTCTTGGAATTTGCCCGCCGACTGATTCAGGATCTGACACATCCAGGCATCGCCCAAGAGACAGCGAAGCGGTACGCGCTCATCCTGCAGTCGATGAGCCAAGAGAAACCGGACGCCTCACCCAGCTAAACAGCAGACAGCACCAGAGCAGCCCGCCGAGAGCGGGCTTTTTTGAGCATGCTTACAAATTGCACGTAAGTTTGCTTGCAATACTTCATTAGCTGACTTACATTCATTCCGTCCCTAGCAAGACGGAGTGAACGATGACCCATGAACAGGCTGGCGCTGGACGACAGGCCTACCAAACCTCTCTGACCCTGGCCAAGGCGGCCCACCCCGCCAGCACGAAGATGCAGTGGCGCACCGCTGCGCGTCTGTACGACCAGGCCGCCGCGGCACTGCCCGCTGACCCGCACGGCTTCGTGCACGCCGACGTGCACCTGTACGCCGTCCGGGCGCACGTCTGCCGCACCATGGTTCCCTGCGCAGTGCCGCGCCGCGGGCTGACCGATGCCGTCGAGTACCACCGCCGCCAGCGTGATGAGGTGGCATCGTGAAGGCCGCGTTTAGTGTTTCCGCTGTCGCTCTCGCAGGCGCTCTGACCGCCTGCGGCGGCGGGGGTGGCGGCGGTGCTTCCGGCGGCGGCATGCCGATGCTGCCCTTGGCACCCGTCGCAGCGCCCTCTGTGGCTCCTGCACCAGCGCCCGCAGCCCCGGCGCGTGACTGCAGCGTCACCCTCTACGGCGACTCGATCCTCAACGGCTCGACCTTCAGCTCGGTCCGCGTCGCCGAACCGCCGGCCGCGGCAATCCAGCGCCTGCGCCCCGCATACCGCGTGGTGGACCGGTCCGTCGCGGGCGACAACGCCCAGCAGCGGCTGCCGGCGATGCTCAATGAAGGCATCGACACGAACATCGTGTTGCTGGAGCAAGGCCTGAATGACGCCGGGAACTCCCTGCCCTACGAAGCGCCGCTGCGTGCCATGGTGCAGCGCGTAAAGGCACTCGGGAAGAAGCCGATCGTCACCGGCATCTCGCAGGCCCGCGTGGCAGTGGCAAACCGCGACGCTTACGACGCCATCGCGCGCCGCGTGGCTGCCGAAGAAGGCGCCACCTTCGCGGACTGGGGCGCGGTGCCTGTCGTCGCCGCCGACATGGCCGACGACGTGCACCCCGCCCAAGCCCAGAGCACCCGCCTCGTCGAGCAGATGGTGAAGGCGCTCGACCGGGTGGCACCGGAGTGCGCGAATTGAAGCGCCTCGCGCTCAAGGCTTTGATGCTGCCCTTGTTCGCCCTGGGGTTGGTGCTCCGGCGCATCTGGAGGTGGGCGTGAAGTCAGGTCAGCTTCCGTCGCCGTATCGGCACCCGCGCTTCATTCGCATCAGACGGCTTGTCGTCGTCCTGCTTCAACATCCTGCGAAAGTCCCGGTCTTTCGTATGGATCAGATATTCCGCCGCCTCTGGGCCAGGACTCGGGAACGAGTTGTCCAGGATGGCCAATGTCCCAGCCAAAAGCTCCTCTGCCTCAACCAGATCCGCGTGCGCAGAAACCGCTTCTGCTTCGAGGTTACGGAGCAACGAGGGCTCAGCCTTGGTGCGCCGCGCCTCTTCAAGGGCGGCCGTCGCTCCACGCTTCCGATGGCGAGCGTCATCAACAGCAGCCCGCAGACGGCTTTTCGTCAGCTCCTGTTGTGTCTTCTGCAATTCGGCAATGAGACTCGAGGTGAGCGCATCGACATTCATCACGAACGATTCTTCGAGCCTGCCGACGATCTCGGCGTTAAGGCTCTTAGAGGTTCGATCCGCCGCTGCATCCAGTCGCGCATGCAACTCCTTCGGCAGTCGCAAGGTGATACGGGTATAGCGGTCTTCTTCCATGCGAGGAATTTACACCGAAACAGTGTCACACCCCCTTGACACTGAATTCGTGTCAACCACACAATCACATTAATGACACCATTTATATGTCACAACAGAAACCCACCTATACCCGCATACAGGTTCGCATCCCGACCGATGTACATGCTGCGTTGCAGGCCGCGTGCAAGGAGTCGGACCGCAGTCTGAACGGCGAGATCGTGAGCCGCTTGCGCAGCACGATTTCGCGCGCCGCGCCAGACAAAACGTCCAATTCTGGAGTAACTCTTTCGTGACTTTTCAGTGGGTCGCAATTTTTGGGCGACTCGAATAGCCTTAACGGCATGCAAAGAACACCCTAGCGAGTGACCGCTTCGCCTCACAGCGGACTACGAAAGTAGAAAGGTGAGGCTCAAAAGGCGAAGGGGCCAAACCGCGCCAACGGTCAGCCCCTTCTGTGACCCGAGAACCCTAGCAAGGAACCCAAATCATGGGAAATGTTAGCACGCGCCCACAAAAGACCGCAACACCTGTCGCCGGCACGGTGACTGCTGTCACCAAGCCCTCCACATCCGGCAACCAGCCGGCCATCGAGAACAAGGCTCAAGACTGGCGCCCTGCCTTCGTTGAGTCACGCGATGCAGTCTGCCGACTGCTCGAGCGCGCAGAACAGCTCGACGAAGAAGAACGCGATGACGCCTGCGGGATGGCGAAGCGCTTGATGCGCTTGGCGATCAACACGTTCGGCCAGACCAGCAACCAGGAGCCGAAGCAAGAAGTCGAGCGGGCAGCGTTCGATACGGAGACCCTCATTTGCGGTGTCCTCGATCTGTCCGCGGACAAAGTAGGGCCGAACGTCGAAGGGCACCTGCGCCATGCGTTGCACATCATCGATAGCCTGACCTCCACGCTTTGCGGGGGCTTCGACGTCGAGCGCATCTACGAAGCGATCCGCACCGATGCAGCCCCCGCCGCCAGCGAACCGACGCGCTCGATGCTGCACCAGGCTGAGAACGAGGAAACCGACGCCGACAAGCGCATGCGCATTGCCTTCGATGCCAACTACAGCATTCAGGAGTTGGCCAAGGCGCTCAAGACGTACCACATGCGCGACGGCTCCGATGACTGGCCGGTCTACTGCGGAATCCTGAGCCAGATCCAACAACTTGCAGAGGTCGTGTGGTGTGCGATGCGTCTCGGCGGCGCAGACGACAGCATGGTCTACCCGAGCAATGAGACGCTGCAGCACTTCTTGGACGGCCACTTCACGCTGATCGTGAGGGACGAGCGATGAGCGCCGCGACCACCACCAAGGCCAAACCGAAGGCTCCTGCCGCTACGCTGGCGGATCGCACGAACTCCGTCATCGGCTCAATCAAGCGAGCTCAGGCCAAACTCGTGATGGCGCTCGAGGCGGCAGAACCCAGTTCGCCGGCGGAAATGGTGCTGAACCAACTATGCCTTTCGTGGCTACCGTCCGCGCTCGAGCCAGTCTTCCGACCTTCGCTCACGAAGGGTAGCGCAGAGGCCACATACGAGGCGTTGTTCCCTCCTCTGGCGGTCATCGAGGCGGTGATCGCCCTCGCCAAGGGCACGGTGCTCGAACACACGCTGCGCGAAGGTCATGCACTGCTGGATGCGGCGCACACTGAACTGGATTCCTGTGGAGAGCTGACCAAGCTGCTGCCGGAGGATCCCTCGGAAAGCGAAGATTCGCCTGTGCTGGAATCGACCACGAACGAAGTACTTCACAAGGCTCCCGCAGCACCGGCCATTGAGGAGCATGACCCGTACTGCGTAATCCTGCAGGCGCGAGATGTTGCTCAAGCTGCGGCGGACACTGCGGCGACCGACATGCACTGGGGCATCCACAGCTTGATCGAAAAGGCAGTGGAGAAGGTAGAGCAAGCGAACTCCGCCTACGTGAACGGTACGCTCTCGAAGCCCCTGCACGACGATGCAAGCAACGAGCTCGCAGGATTGCTGGGAATCATCCGCGCGGTAAACACGGACAGCCTTGATGATGGACTGCTCTATGCGGTCGAGACCCTCGTGACCGTGGCAAAGTCACAAATCGATGCGGACAACGAGCAAGCGGCCCAGGCCAGAAGGGCCGCAGCATGAGCACCACCACCAGTAACAGGCCGACGCTCCGGCTCGTATCTAGGCCTGCGGTCAAGATCGACGCCGACATGGTGGCGTTCACCGTGATGGAGCACATCGACGTCGCCTTCCCGGCCGTGTGGCAGGCTGTTCCCGTGGGAGCTCGCGCGAACATCCGGAATGCGATCGTGCACGCTGTTGAAGCCGAGGCCGCGCGCACGGGAGTGTCGACATGAAGCACGAGATCTGCAGCGCCTGCGAGACGGTCCAGCACTGCAGCAAGAACGGCTGCATCTCAGTGACCGTTGAAGGGCCTACTCAGACTTCCGGCCGGGCGGATAGCACCGACGCGGCTGCGCAGGCCCGCAACGAAACTATCCGCGAGGCTATGGCTGCGATCGCACACACCGAGTCGCGTGCGCAGGCGCTGGAGATTCTGGGGGGACTGCTGAAGCCATGACAGAAGTCGTCGCAATGGCACCATTCCTGTCGGCCAAAGAGATTGACGAGATCTGCGCACCACTCAAGCAGCGCCATGCGCAGATGCGCCACCTCTGTGTGTTGCTGGGCGTGAAGGAGCTGCCGCGGCGCCCTGACGGCCTTCCCCTTGTCGGCCGGCGCATGGTCGAAGAGCGCCTCAACGGCAAGGGCGAGTACGTCGCGCCAAGCGGCTTCAACTGGAGTAAGTGATGGGCCGAAAGAGGGAGAGGGCATCGGGCTTCGGACTCCTGCCCCGAATGGAGGCGCGCCCCCATACAGGCAGCGACAAGGTGACGTACCGGTATCACCCAGTTGGAGGCAAGCCGATCAACCTCGGCCAGGACAAGCGCGCGGCGATCCAGAAGGTGCTGGACCTCAACGGCGTGAGCAACGATACCGGCACCATCACCGAACTCTGGCGCACGTACCAGACGATGCCCCAGTGGAAGCGCCTGGGCGAGCGCACCAAGGAGGACTATGCGAAGTACAGCGTGAAGCTGCTCGAGGTGATGGGCAAGGTCTCTGCGCGTGTTGTGCGACCCGCGGACATCGCGCGCTATCTGCGCATCGAGCGGGCCGATGCACCGGTGCGGGCCAATCGCGAAATCGCGCTGCTGTCCAACCTGATGACCGTGGCGGTCGAGCGCGGGGACATCGACGTGAATCCGTGCAAGCAGGTGAAGCGCAATCTTGAGCGGCCACGCACCGAAGCGCCGGAGCCGGAGACGTTTGCAGCATTCATCGCCTGGCTCAATGGGCAGGGGCCACAACGCAAGGTGATTGCCCTCATGGCCGAATTCGCAGCAATGGCTGGATCGCGTCGCATCGAGTTCATTCACCTCACCTTGCCGCAAATCGACGACGAGCTCGGGAGGATCCGACTGATGCGGGCCAAGCAGCACGGTGGCGCGAAGCGCGTGGAGAGCATCACGATCACCGCGGGCATGGAGGATTTGGTGCGACGACTGCGCGCTCTGCCGCGGCCGGAAGAGTGCTTGCACGTCTTCACCACGAGGGATGGCAACCCCTACACGGACGACGGCTTCGCATCGACTTGGCAGCGGGCCATGGCCAAAGCGCTGGAGGACAAGATCATTCCGCGCCGCTTCACGTTCCACGACCTTCGGGCGTACTACACGACCCAGCACAAGGCCCAGTACGGTGGGCTGCCAGAACTGCACGCCGACGTGAAAACGACCGCGAAGATCTATGACCGTTCGCGCGTTTCGACGCGACGTGGATTGAGCTGAAATCCCACCGTGGGAATAAAAAGCAAAAGGCGCTACAACCTTGATAGCTGTAGCGCCTTGCGAATACTGGTGGCCTGGGGCGGAATCGAACCACCGACACGCGGATTTTCAATCTGCACAAGTAGGCATTTCCTTTGTGATGACTTAAGTTGATACATGCGACAATTTCTTTTAAAATCAAACACTTACTTGATAATTGAAAGATTTTCATGCGGATTGTCGTTGACCCAGATTGCTCTAGAATGCCTACATGGTGCCTACACGGCACTGTGTAGGCACCTATGACGACAAAACTGACTCTGACCACTGCACGGGTAGAGAACCTGCCCTGCGAGCCCGGTAAACAACAAACCATCCATTGGGACGCCAAGACCCCCGGCTTCGGCTTGCGGGTCACTGCGGCCGGCGCTCGCTCCTACATCTTCGAGTCCCGCCTGTTCAGCAAGACGCTGCGTATCACGATCGGTGATGCACGCGCCTGGGAGTTGGGCAGAGCGCGCACGGAAGCCTGCCGCCTCAAGATGCTCGTGGACGAGGGCAAGGACCCCAGGGAAGTGAAGGCCGAGCAGCGCCAGGCTTTGGAGGCTCGCCGAGAAGAGGCCGCACGCCAAGACGTGCTCTTTGGCCAGGCGTGGGACGCCTACATCCAAGAGCGCAAACTGTTTTGGAGCGAACGCCACTCCCGCGACCACGTGCAGCACGCCTCGGAAGGCGGGGTAGCGAGGAAGCGGGGGCAAGGCCTCACCCAGGCTGGTCCGCTGGCCGCACTGCGCGCGCTCCGGCTACCCGACCTCACGGGACCACGCATCGCACAATGGCTCACGGCCGAGACCGCCACCCGTCCGACGATGACCGCACTGTCGTTTCGGCTGCTGCGAGGCTTCATCCGCTGGGCGCAAGACATGCCGGCCTACAAGGGGCTCATTCCCGCCGATAGTTACCAAACGCGTGGGGTGAAAGACGCTGTCCCGCGCGTGAGGGCAAAAGAGGGCGACTGCCTGCAACGGGAACAGTTGGTCTCCTGGTTCACCAGCGTGCGCGGGATCCACAACCCGGTCATTAGCGCGTACCTCCAAGGCCTACTCATCACTGGCGCACGGCGGGAAGAGTTGGCGGCGCTGCGCTGGGAAGACGTGGATTTTCGCTGGCGCAGCCTGACGCTTAACGACAAAGTGGAAGGTGCGGGAGGGCGGACCGTCCCACTCACCCCCTATCTGTCCAGCCTACTGCTCGAACTCAAGCGGCTGAACGAAGTATCGCCGCCTCGGCGACAACTCAAACGCCTCGAAGCACGAGGCCTCACCTGGAGCCCTTCACCTTGGGTCTTTCCAAGCCCCGCCTCGGCAACTGGCAGGCTCGCAGAGCCGCGCAGTGCCCACAGCAGGGCACTCGAGCAAGCTGGCTTGCCGCACATCACGCTGCACGGCTTGCGCCGATCGTTTGGCACCTTGTCCGAATGGTGTGAGACCCCAGCCGGTGTCATCGCCCAGATCCAGGGGCATAAACCCAGCGCGATCGCCGAGAAGCACTACCGCCGCCGTCCACTAGACCTACTGCGCAAATGGCACGATCAGATTGAGGCATGGGTATTAAAAGAGGGGAAAGTCGAGTTCCCCTTCGCTACCCGAGCGGCCCTATGAGCGGTCCCACTATTGCCTGTTTTGCCTGGAACTTACCGTAACAAGAACAGTAAGCTTAGCCGGTGCTTCGAGGCACCGCGCGACGCAATCGACGATTTCACTATCATCGCCAGCGGGGCTCGACGCAGGGCTATGTCAGCCCGACGCAAGCTGAAGGGCTTGACTCGCTGCGCAGGAAAAGGTGAGACGCATAATGACCTCGGCTATGGGAGCCGAGAGTCGAGGGCAAGGTCACGATCTTGACGGTGCTCGATCCCTTTGCTTTCCGGTGAAAACCTTTACCCTGAATCTGGTCTCGGCGCAAGAGCGGCCGGAACGAGAAGCGACAAGCCCAAAAAATTACTCATAGTGCGAAAGAACATGGACTCGATAGATCTCACCGTAGAAGAGCTGAAAAAACTCGACCGCGTCAACGCCACAATCATTGAGTTCTTGCAACGCCCTACGTGGACCATTGCGGTCGGCGCAATGCTCATTAGCGGAGTACAACCTGCTGCTTACGCCACGAAGATCCCTGACGAAGGTAGCCAGCTACTGAATCCAGCCGTTGCCGCCTCGTTAAATCAACTGCGTAGCGCTTGTTCTGTGATGGAAGAATGGGCTGAAAGCTATGAGGACGATGACGGCTCCAGGTCCGACGTACCGACGGAGCAGGCGCCCATCGACTTCCTACTCTGGTGCGAAGAGGCTTATAGGGGAGCAATTGCTCCTCCTGAACTTCTCCACTACTTCTTTCGCCTCGCAGGGTTCCAAAAAGCAGGCCCTGCACCGCAAGACGTGGTGGCACGCCTCCTTGAGTTGGAACAGCATGCCGCCGTTGAACGCAGCAGGCAACCCCCGCTCGAGATCGAAACCTCGCTTCCAAACGCCCAGCAACCAAGTCCTGGGCATTTTTTCAAGCGCATGGAGGTCCTAGTCGAGAACCGCAAGATCATCTTGCCCATTGCAATGGAAATCGCCGAGGCCCTAGACAAGACCTGGCCTACTGGAATTCGACAGCCAAGGCTCGTGTGGAACCATTTACTAGAAATGGCTAAGAGCGGAAATCACTTCTCGCTCAGATTCACGGACCCTGACATTTTGGAGGTTCCGTGTGGGACGCATATCTGGGCACCCTACACTCGTGACGCTCTAGATCAGTTCCTTCGTCGCAACAGGGTGCACTTGCTGGGCGCAAATGGCGGCAACTCGCAATAGATCAGCGACGTTAGCTCGCCCAGGCCCTTGCGCGGAAAATCGTTGATTTCGTTGGCAATCGCATAAAGCTTTCCTGGATGGTCTGCACGATTGGCGCTGGCACTCACGTACCAGACCGTCGAGGTTCTTCTTGCCACACCGCTGCCAAGGGCGGACCAAATCAGCGAGATATACCGCAATGCCCATGTTGGCTGCCAACTCTTTGTGGCGCGTGATCTCCTGCCCCAAAAATCGTCGGCCAGTGTCCTGCGCGTTGCGCTGTAAGCGCGTGGCGATCCCATCTTGACGGCAGTCGCAGATCAGGCTGCCGACGACACTCAGCGATGCGGCAGCAGTTCGATGACGCGATTGGCGGGCTGGGTGGGCAGGCGCTCGAGAACGTCGCTGAGGTACGCGTGCGGCTCGTGTCCGTTGAGCTTCGCTGACTGGATCCCGGATCGACACTTCAAACTCCCCCACCAGTGGACACCAAAATTCCTCCAGGCAGGACGAGGGTTTCGTTATTGATCGCTCACGCGTCGGGGGCGATCGCCAGGCGTGCAACGGCCTCCTTCAGCCGATAGCTCCTGCCCTCGAATTCGAGCATGACGGCACGATGCATGAGCCGATCGAGGATCGGTGGTTCCCGTGGTCGCGTCGCCAAGGTATTTGCGCCCGTCCTGCACGACGCGGTTGGAGGTCACGACGATGCTGCCGCAGCTTTTGTAGCGCTGATGCACGATGGCCTGGAGCAACTTGGCGGCGTCGGCGATTCACCGCGCAAGGAAGAGATCGTCCAAGACAAGCAGATCAGATTCGACGTACGCACGCATCAGCGCCGTCTGCACCTTGGGTGCTTGCCAGTGTGAAGCTGGCAACTCGATGTCGGCCTCGACGTAGCGAACTTCATGCCCTTGCAGGGTGGCTTGGTAGGCGGCGGCCTTGGCAACATGCGACTTCACGGCGCCTGGCTTGCCGATGATCAGGGTGTTGGCCCCGTCAGCGATGAACTTCAGCGTGTGCAGCTCGAAGTACGCCTGACGGGGCAGCTTCGGATTGAAGCGCCAGTCGAAGTCGGTGAGCGTGGGCTGCTAAACGAATCGCGAGCAAGCTTCGCACTTCAGAACCGAGCCCGCCTTCATTGGCATTCATTTCCGGTCTCGGGCATTCACCCCGTCCTCCTGCACAACGCTCCATTTGACACTGGCTCCACGCATCGGCATGGAGCCACGGCGACGGACGTGAAACATCGTTGACGACGTGGCTCCTTCCGGCGCGAAGTTTCTTCAACCTGTTCAGAAGGAGCCATCATGGCACTTGATATCCGCGCTCTGCCCCATCCGGCGGATCGCTTCCGGCTCACCACCACTGAGTTTGCAACGCAGCAACTCGTCAATGCACAAACCGTTCGGAAGCGCCTGAGCCTCCACGGCTCCTATTTCGGTGTCAAACCGCTGCGTCTGCTGAACCGCCGACTCTTGTGGCCCGCCGATTCGATCAAGACGCTGATCGAGGAGAGCCAGCAATGAGCGACATGGCCACCACCCTCGAATTCGAAGGCCGCGATGCGCTGATGAAGTCGCTCGACGCGCTCCAGCCCACGGGCGAGCGCAGCACCGCCACCAAGTTCACCGCGCTGTATGCCAACATCGAGCAGGCGCTCACCCGCGGCGTGACGCAGCGTGCTGTCTTGGAAGCGCTCGGGCGCGACGGCCTGAAGCTGCATCCGGCGAAATTCAAGAAGCTGCTCGAGGAAGCTCGTGCTCAGCGCAACGAAAACGGGGAAGGCCTCCGCTGCTCGTCCTGCGGTGGAGTGCAAATGACGCCGCCCGCGACGGAAGCCCAACTCGAAGAAGGGAGCGAAAAGTGAACCCTCCCATCATCACACCTCCCTACCCTGTCGATGCGCTGCCCCCCGAACTGGCGCGTCTTGTCGGGGAGATCCAAGCCAAGGTGCAGGCTCCCGATGCTTTGATTTGTATGGCCATCTTGTCCGCCATCTCGGCGGCGAGTCAGAGCCTCGTCGACGTCCTGCTGCCCACTGGCCAGCTCCGTCCTGTCTCGACCAACTTCTTGACCATCGCAGAGTCTGGCGAACGCAAGTCGGCAGTCGACGGCATCGTGTCGGCCCCCATTCACGCTCATGACGAGGCTCGCTCGGTCAAGTACCAAAAGGATCTCTCGCAGTACATGTGCGACATGAAAGTGTGGCAAGCAAAAGACCAGGTACTCCGGGGCAAGCTCAAGAAGGCCGCGCACCAAGACGAGCCGACCGATGAGATCCAACAGCAGTGGGAGGCGCACGAGAAGAAGAAGCCGATTACACCCCGTCTGCGGCAACTCCATCGTCAGGACATCTCCGAACGCGCGCTCATCGAGGCACTCGAGGGTGACTGCGAATCCATCGCGCTCATGTCGGACGAAGGTGAGGCCGTCCTCAAAGGCAGTGCGATGACGACGTTCAGTGTGCACAACCGGGTCTGGGATGGCGCCAAAATGCTGTCGCTTGATCGCGGACGCGGTGTGCACATCGTCGCCCGCCATCCGCGAGGCACCATGAGCATCATGGTCCAGCCCGCCGTGCTCAAGAACTACCTGCACCGTCACGGCGACCTCGCTCGCGGTTCTGGCTTCTGGGCGCGTGTGCTGGTGGGAGCTCCGCCCTCCACGCAGGGCTTCCGCTTTGTGTACTGGTACAACGAGCAATGGGTCTATCTCCCTGGCTTTCACAGCAGCATCAAGGAGTTGCTCGAAGAATACGACCGACGGCTCGCCGAAGGTCCGATCAAACGCAAAGTGCTGGAGTTCTCGCCCGAGGCGGTGACACGCTGGATCGCGTTAACGAACCAGGTGGAAGCGATGTTGCAGCCGTTCGGCTATTTGAACGACATCAAGGATTTCGCATCGAAGTCGATGGAAATGACGGGTCGCCTCGCGGCGCTACTGCACTTTTTCACCAAGCAGCAGGGGCAGATCAGTCTCAACGCCTTGGAATGCGCATTCTTGATCATTTGCTGGCATATCGATGAATTCAAGCGCCTGTTCGGGCATCAAAGCGGCGTGACGCAACTTCAAGCCGATGCCAAGGCGTTGGAGCACTACATCCAGACGCTCTTTTACGGGAACGGCAATCAGCCGCTTCCCCGCAATGAGATTCTGCGAAATGGCCCGATCCGCCCTGCTTCGCGCTACGACGAGGTCTTAGACTACCTAACCGCTGGCAGCAAAGTGTGGATCGGCCGGCTCGGTCGCCGCCGCTTCATCTATCGCGGTCCCAACTTCGGCGCGCTCTGAGCGCTCCCGCGGGAGGCGGCTTCGGCCGCTTCGACTTCCGAAACAATGCGATTCCATGCGACAAATCGCATGGAATCGCATTGTTTTATGACTCAGTGAACCTGACGTCCCTTGAAGGTGTTTCAGGCCAAGCGGCTTGTAGCTCGACCGGACCGACGAGCAGCCAGCGGCCACGCTGCCGCAGCGTCGACGGGACCCGCATGAACAGCACGTTGCCCCGAGCAGGGCTCGATCTGGCTGGAGGCATACCGCCCCGCGCAACTACTCCAACGCCTTCTACTCGAGTCGCATTCGGACACGATAGCCATGGTCGCCTCCAACATGCGCAAGCATCGCGCGAGCGACGACAGCCAAGCGCATCGTGCTTTTGCATCGATAGCTTTTTGAATGCAGGCGCACTTCGCCGCTACGCTCACGAAATACGTCGCCGCTCATCCGAAAAGTACGCGACGTCTGCACGCGTACTAGCTCGGCACGCAGCTGGAGAATCGCCGTCTGCTCGATGCTCGGCGGCTTGCTCTCAACGTTGGCGAACTTGTTCCGGCACTGGCCTTGGTCCAGTCGAAAAGGTCTGTTCGAGCACCGCCGATGTGTGCACCACCGACCCGATTTCTTGGCAGCGCTCAATCAACGCCTGTCGCTCAAATTCCAGCTGTAGTGCGCCCCCTCATCGCTTGCGTCATCCACGCGCTCCTGACCTCGATTGAAGTGCACAGCAGCGGATGCGTGCGGGAAAGGCGAAGCCAACTTTGCACCAGCGCCGCGCTTTCGGAATCGTTGCTCACTACCTCGAAAACACACCCGTCGAGCGTGATAACTTTTTATCGACCTGATGTCATATCTATGGCAATAGATACGTGATTCCCCTGGACATCTTCGCTTCATTGGGGAGAAGAGGTTTCGGATTATCTCTTTATCTCATTCGAAATTATCTACCCCGTCCCAGGACCCTCTTTCCGTCGAGATTATCGATCTCATTCGGATCTGTATCTAGTTGCCATCAGACGCGTGGACTTTCCCACTATGACATTCACCCAAATGACCAACTTCATAGCAACACCATCATCTTGTCCGCCTTCGTCACCATCGTTTAGTGACAAGCGTGCCTTGTGCATCAGCATGATCTACCACGATACCTTCAATGGGAAGGAATGCCTTCGCATACCGTCTGGCTTTCAGACGGCCAAGCACATTGAAGACATTGTCGGCCTCACCCGCGATCTGCTCGCAGAGGGGCCCTCTCAGTGCGCACCAAGCAAGTCCCCCGTTCAGCGCTTCGGATCAAAGCTAGACCAGCGAGTTCAACGTGCACTCTGGTTGACACCACAACAACTGCAGGAGAACCTTCCAAAGCATCGCCTTCACCCCTACGTCGAGCTCTTCATCCAGTGCGCTGCCAGAGAGCGCCTGTTTAACTGGAGGGCCTTGGGCAAAGCACTAAGCAAGGCGGAGCACAAGCAGTACGCTGAAGCTCGACAGCGAATGCTTGCGGCATTGCGCTCAGGAGCGCGTGAGCCGGCCTTTCGCAAGACAGTCAAACTTCATCAAGATAAGGTGCGGCGCAACCTTACCTGCATCCGGCGCTACACCGATGCTCAATTCCGTCGTCACTCGCGTCTCCTGGTGATTCGAGTCGATTGCATGTTCATCGAAGGGTTTGCCCCGGCGCATGACTGGACCCAAGCACGCGCCTACCGCGAGACACTGATCAAGTTCCTCAATCGTGTTCTTCCCAAGGTGATTCAGTCGCAGAAGGATCGAGATGCAAAGAAGAAGCCCCAGCCGATTGCCGGGTACATCATCGGCACCGAATACGGAATCGAGACCGGCTGGCACTTTCACGTCACGCTGTTCTTGAACGGTGACGATCATCAAAACGACGTTGGCATTGCAACGGCGATCGGTTTGAATTGGCTGAAGGAGATCACGGGTGACAACGGTCGCTACCACAATTGCAATCTCGACGCGAAGCAAGGCAAGCACAAAGCGGTAGGCGTCGGGATGGTTCACCGACACGACTTGGCCAAGCGCAAGATTCTGAGCAGCGTGGTGACGCGCTACGCCGGGAAGGGTTGCTACTACGCCGAGGCCCAGACAGGGACGAAGGATCGCCTGTTGAACAAGGGAGGCTGGCCTAAGGCAAAGGACCCGAAAAAGGGTGGCCGTCCTGAGAAACTGCTACCGCTGCAGCGAGAACTGTTGACGCACATGTTTTCCGAGAAGAAGAAGCGCTTCTTCCCGATCTGGAGGCCGAGTGAACCGTCTCAGCCGTCAGTGAGTTACTGACCCCAAGACGATGCACAATCGCCCGACAGCGCGGTGGCGGGAGCTTTCCGCGGGAATCATGTGTGCGCAGAAGCGTTCACTCTAAGGAAATCCGCCTGCTGGCAAGGCGGCAATGCAACGACACAATCCCTTCATGCCAAATATCGCCTCTATCCTCAAATCCGAAATCTCTCGCGTCGCCCGCAAGGAAGTACGAGCTGAAATCGAAACGCTCAAAAAAGCCTCGGTCGCACATCGCGCCTCGATCGCCGAACTGCGCCGCCAGGTAAGCGCCCTGGAGAAAGAACTTCGTCGTGTTGCGAAGGGCGCGACGCGCTCCGACACAGTCAAAAGTTTGGAGGATGAAGAAGCCGGCACGAAGCGCCGATTCAGTGCGACGAGGTTGGTGGCACACCGTTCAAAGCTTGAACTGTCCGCCGCAAGCTATGGGCAACTGGTGGGTGTCTCGGGGCAGACCATCTACCACTGGGAGCAAGGTAAAGCACGTCCGCGAGCGACGCAACTCGAAAGTCTCGCGGCGGTGCGAAGCCTGGGCGCACGCGAAATCGCGGAGCGCCTGTCCACGCAATAGAACCGCAGAAACTCGGGCGGCAGGAGCACCGCCTCCACCTCTATGCCTGTGACCTATCTTTCAAAGAACCGATTGGCCCGCTCCTTCTCGCGCTCCTCGTGGATCATTGAAAAAAGGTTCTTCAGCACCGAACGCAGATCTCGAATCGCAACGGGCTCATCCCAGTTTCCCTGGAACAGGTCCTGGTCGATTGACCTCCCTCCCTGATTCAAAGAAGTGACCGCAGCTTCGCAAAGACGTCCAACCTCCAGGACCCACCGATAGGCCAATTTCGCCTTTCTGGGGTCGCCCAGCGCTTCACCAGACAACTCAAAGAGGTTCGCCAGCGCCTGCCGGTCCAGCCACTCCTCTCCCACTTCCTGCTCGACTGGTTCCAGCAGATCAGACAGTTCGATGAGGCGCTGCTTCGCCGCCACATAAACCTCGTGGCTCAGGACCGGATCGGTCCATGGGGCTGGATTGGAGGCCGCATGCGAAGCTTCACTTGCGGCGCCCGAAGCGCCGTTCGGGCTTGGCTCCCTTAGAAACTCCCGGACGACCGCGAAAAGTCGCTCCAGTTCAGGCTTGTCGACCATCGGACAGTCGGCGACCTGATGGCCGTTGACCCAGATGGCCGTCCCGCGGATGTCGAGAGAGCGGATGTCGGTCCACGGCAAGTCAACAGCCGCAGACATCAGCTCCTTGACCCGCACCCCTTCCTGCGTCAGAACAATGCCTTCTTTGGCCCCGCCAAATACCGTGGTGTCGATGAGCGCGACAACATCTTCTTCCTTAAGGTCAACAGCGTAGTTGCCGCGAGCGGCACTGAGCTTCTTGACCGGGATGCGAGGAGCGAAGTAAATCCGCGAGAAGCCGACATAGGGAGCCAGCCGCGTGCTAAGAAGTTCCTGAAGGCTAGTGCGAACTGGACGTTTTTCAGTCGCGCGTGGCTGTCTCGGGCCCTCATCCGCTTGGGGGCGCGAGTCGAATGCCTTTCGCCCGACAGGATCCGACAGCGCCGCATAGGCGGCATTGACCTCCTGCATTTTGTTGGTTGCCCACTTCACCGTGTCGACATCGGCAGTGGCGTACTTGTCAGGGTGGTACTGGGTGCGCCGGCCCCTGTAGGCGAGTTCGATCTCCTGCTGGGAGGCGCTGGGACGTATGCCCAGCACTTCGTAATGATTCATGGCTTTGAAGAAGCAGTTGCTTGAGGAATGCCGGGGTGGACTCCCCAAAAAAAGAAGGCATACCGACCACGCCCAACCGGAAGATTGGGCATGGCCGGAGGCTATTGGTAGAGCTTCTGGCAAGTGCCAGACTCGTAGATGTCGCTGATCTTCTCGGCTTGGCCGCGGGGGCTGAGCTTGTAGAGCGCCATGTCGTCCGTGAACTTGTCCCGTAAACCCATCATGTATTGGCCCGGGTTACCCGTCTTCTGATCCAGAAGCGGTTTGACTTTCATGACGGCAGCGCCGGCCTGCTCGTGGCGCCCGAGGATCTGCGCGACGTTGGCGCATTTGTAGGCGTCATAGATGCGGCTTTCGTCGCCGGAGCAGGCCGTCATCCCGGCGCACGCGAATACAGAAAGCATGACGAAGCGCGGTAGCCGCGAGGAACTCTGTGGCATGTTGGGCCCCGTTCCTCAAGCGAGGTAGATGGCTACCAAAATCGCGATCAGGAGGATGGCTCCGATGAATCCGCCCAGCGCCGGGAAGATCACGGCCGGCCAGACCAATGCCTTGCCGAACGCTACGCCGAAGCTCGCGCCCGAGACGAAGACCCACTGGTAGAGCAGAACGAGGACGCCGACACCGCCGTAACCTGCGATCAGTTTTGCTTTGAGAGTCATTGTTGAGATGGAATGAAAAGTTAAAAGAGGGTTGGAGATCTGACGGCGCGGCCGACACCTGTCAGCAGCGATGCTTCTTGTTCACCGGCCGTCGGGGATCGGTGCCGAGCACGGCACCTTCCTTGGTCATGCACACGCCATCGGCGCAGGCATAGCCAGGCGCCTTGAGCACAGCGCGGTCGGCATCGCCGATCTCGCAGCGCAGTTCGTCGAAGTCGAATTCTTTGTAGACCTTCACGCGTTCGGTGGTCGTGTAGTACACGCCGCTGCCGCCCGCCTGCACCTGGATCGGATAGACCGGGTACTTGAGGTCGCGACTCCAGCCCTGCAGCTGAATCTCCATGGCCGATCGGTCGATCTGGTGCCTCACGGCATCGGGGTTGATGAGCGGATCGATGCCCTTGGCAAGCGCCAAGGGCGTCAAGACGATCGCGATGAGCGCGGCGAAGACGGTGCCGAGCATGGTTTTCATGAAAAGCCTTGAAGGAAGTGAACTTGAAGCGAAGTCGGCCGATGAACGCGGCGCGAGGTCGTGGTGGAGATCGACCTTGCATACCCGGGCGCGCCAATACCGAAAAATTCTACGTTAAACGTAGAGACGAGGTCGCCTCTTGTTACGAATATCGTAATAGTGCCTTCTCTCAGTCCTGCCCGCTCTGTTTTTGGAGTACGCCTTCGCATGGCGAGGGTAGCTGCCGGGTTGCCGCAGGATCGGCTCGGTGTGAAGGCCGGGTTGGACGAAGGGACCGCGAGCGCGCGCATCTCCCGCTACGAGAGCGGCATTCATGAGCCCAACATGGCATTCGCTCAGCGATTGGCCTCCGAGCTCAATGTGCCAGTGGCATATTTCTATGCCCCGGATGACGACTTGGCCAAGCTCATCTTGTGGTTTGGGCAGTTGAACCTGAAGCAACGAAAGTCGCTCGTCGAGTGTGCGAGCAAGCTCTCGCAGGCGCAGTGAACAGCTCCATTCCGGAAGGAGCCACTCGGCTTCAGCGATAAGCGTGCGACGCGCGCCAGCGGAAGTACTGGCAGAAATGCCACCCCAGCCCGAAGCCGAAGAAGATCCCGGTGGCTAGCACCAGCGCAAAGGCCCTCAAGTACTCGATCGGCCCGTAGAAAATTCCCATGGCAATGTCCTTTCTCTTTCTACATGGTTGGTAGTTCAGGTTTTTGAGCCCCCAAAGAACAAGCCCGGTGGGAGCCGGGGCTTGTGCCGTCGGGAAAAGGCCGTGAGAGCGAGAGGAGCCCTTGCGGTGGGCGGATCGCCATTCAGCGCCGCTCGCTCCGAACAGGGTCCTCATGCTGCAGCCGGAGTCGTTTCACCCGCACTTCCTCTTCGGTGGCGCGCCAGGCCGCTTCCCGTTGGAACGGGTCGGTTTGCTTGCGCTGCAGCATCACGCGATCCACTCGCTGAAGAAACGCCTCGTCGAGCACGAAGATCTCGTTCTGGTTACTCGTGACCGACGCTGCGGCCCCGTTCAGCAGTCTTCTCATGAGGGCCTGCCTTCGAAGAAAATCGCCTGCACGCGCTGTGCGCCTGCGCCGTGGGCCGGGAAGCCCACGATGGCGGCGCGATCGCGCTGCTGGCAGATGCCGCAGTTCAGGCAATCGGAATTTCCGGTGCTGGCGGGGCAGACAATCACCTGGCGCCCGGCTGGCGTACGGATGGGCTTGGTGAGCCTCTGAGGCAGGACGACCACCACGGGCGCGATACCGAGGTCCGCATACGCATCGGCTTGAACCAAGGTCTCGGCACTGAGGTTGACCGTGAAGCCAAGCCGGTTCGCATTGAGGATTGCCACTTGGTTGACGGATGTCGGCGGATAGTGGGTGTAGGTGAATCCACGGCGCCCCCGGTTCGCCATGGCCAGCCGTGTGAGCATTCGGGCATCGATGACACCGGGCGCTTCAGGCGTCAGGTCTCCCGCCTGGTTGTGGCGCCACAGGGCGTGGCGGCGCAAGGTAGCGATCTCCTGCAGCAACTCATCGAACGTGTGACCTCGTAGCCCCTTGGACACGTGGCGCCAATGGATGGCCAGGGGGCCGCTTTCGGCGTAGCAGCCATTGCCTTTGAAGCTGCAGTTCGGCGGACACGAGTTCGCACTCGTGGTTGTCACCGGGATCGGACCGGTCTTGCGGTTGCGACTGACACGCACCAGGTGATAGGTGCGGGTGTCCTGCTCGGAAGAAGCTCCGGCAGAGTGATTCGACCGCTTTTGTGGCGGCGAATTGGCGGATGGGCGAGCCTGTGCCCGCGCCATTGTTGGAATGGACAAAGTTGATCCTCTATTTGTGAGCGCAGCCGTTGACGGCAGCGCCATGAAGTGCCGGCCCCCACGGGCGATCCAGATCCGCGCGCGCATCCACCACGCTTCAGGCCAGAGAGGCCGGGGCGTGGTGGGTGCGTGTGTGGGGAATGAAGGCGGACCGAGAGGTCCGATGCGGCGCAGGGCGCCCTTTTTTTGTGTGCAGCTAAAGCGAGTCAGCTGCTGCTGCCTCAGCGCTTTTGGGCGGACGAAGGTGCTGGCGGTCCTGCTTCATTGCGACCCAGCCGTCTGGCCAGCTTGTTTCGCACCTCCACAGCGCAACCGTGCCAGGCACGGCCGCTGACCATGGGTGTGTCCAGTGCTTCGGGATCCATCGCAGCCACGCGCCTGGCGTACTGCTCCAGCGCCTGCATCACAAAGGCCTGGATGAGCGCGCCGTGGACGCTGAACTCCATCAACTCGGTGACGAACTCAACGTTGGTCGATGGCATGCTCGCTCACCTCGCTCACTTCACATATCGACTGAAGGATCTCAAAGCCCGCATCGGCAATGAGGCCAGGATCCAGCAGCATGACCAGGTCATCGGTCATGCCCGAGCGCATGGATGCCCACACCTCGTCGCTCAAGCCGTCCTCGCGCGCGCGAGCCCTGGCCGCACGCTCCAGTGCCTCCTCATCGAAGACGGCAAGCTCGACGCTGAACACCAGCACCGTGCGCGGCGTGGACGATGCGCCGCTCATGCGCCCTCCCCTGCATCGACGCGCGAGATCTCCGCACCGAAGGCCAATGCCGCGTTGTCGAGGCTGGGCAGTCCGTTCTGCCGGATCCACCAGTCGGGCGGGCTGTACGGCACGGTCATCACGCCCAGATAGACGCCTTGCGACGCGTAGCCCACCACCTTGGCGCGGCCGATGCCGTTGATACGGATGAGCACGTCCTCGCCGATCGAGGGAACGTCGAACTGGGCCGACCACTTGAGCATGTCCTGGGCGAAGGGGTCGCGGGTGTGGGGCGGCACCGTGGTGTACCGCTGGAATCGGGTTGTCATGGATGTTTCTCCTGAGAAGGCAACACCGTCGCGTTGCCGAGTTGTCGGGATTTCATGCGCAAGGGAAGTTCGTCGCTCTCGCGCTCGACATCCCAGCCGCGGCGTCCGAGGCGCCGGCGCAGCACGTAGACGTGAGCGCCATAGGCGACGCGTGCGCCCGGGCGGATAGCTGCACGCTTGGCCGCCCGGTTGCTGTGAAAGGCGCGCACCTTCTCGCGCCAAGGGCCCGCATACGGCCCCACGGGTGCATCGGCTTGGGCGAGGAATGAGAGCGGGCAGTCGTAGTAGCAAGGTCCGCAGGACTCATCCAGGCACTTGACGGCGGCTTCGCCGTTTATGCAGTCGATCAGCGTCAGGCCAACCCACTTGCGCCCGATACGCTCGCCCGTGCGGGTCTGGGCCAGGAACCACAGGCGGTTGCCGATCACGCGGTGCGCCAGCACCGTGGAAGAAGCCCCGACGCTGGCAAGCTCATCGTGGATCGCCTGCGCCTTGGTGGCGCGGTAGACGATGGAGCCCATGTCAGGCGCCCGCCGCCAATGCATGCCCCTGTGCGAGGCGGACATCGAACAGGTCGCGAGGGTGAAGACCGATGGACTGCCGAGCCGCAGTCATCGACGAGAACAGGAAGACAAGAGAGTGGTGCATCGTGTAGACGTAAAAAAGCCCGCACAAGGCGGGCTGGGTTGATGAAGAAAAGCGCTTGAAGCAAGTGACTGTCATGGAGGCTGCGTACCTTGTTGACGCATCACAACGCCCCCGAGCCAGGCGTTCCAGCGGCAGCAAGACATGCCTCAGCACCATGGACATAGGCTTCGATGCGCGCGTACTCTGCAGGGGATGATTCCTTCAGGAGGTCGATCACCTTCAGATGCAAGGGGGTGGCCCGGGTCCAGACTCGGATCCAGGCGGCCGCATCGTCGGGCAGCGCACCATCGCCCTCGTCGGGACTGTCGATGCGCTCGAGTCGAAGTTCGGTGGTTTGGCCCATGTGCGTGAAGAGAGACCAGCCTTCGGCGCAGGCCTCGGCGTTTTCTTCTTCGCTGAGCAAGGAGTCTTCGCCCTGCGTCCGCGATGCCGGTGGCAAGAGGCCGTTGTACTCGCGAGCTGAGGCAATGATCTCGCGCATCGCCAGCGGCCCCATCGCATCGATGGCTTCGCGCTGCGCATCGTCGATTTCGCTCCAGTCCACGCTGCCATCGCCGCCATTGTCGACATCGGCGATCTCGTAGGCGCGCGCCACGCTGTGCGCGCAATGGATGGCACGCTGGAGCTGATGCCCTGTGTACACATTGCCTCCCAGCAAGTACTTGCTGGCGGTGTCAATGGAAATGGAGATGGAAGTCATGAAGGCGGCTACCGGTTGAGATTCGAATGAAGGAGGTGCGAAACGGCTCAAGGCCATGGGAAGACCTCGAACTCCAGAACGGCCGGCAACACCAGGTGGTCGCCGGCAAGCTCCAGGGCTTCGCATTGGTAGGCCTGCGCCAGCCGCAGCAACCGGCGCAGTGCGTCCCATCGCAGCGCCTGTGCCGCTGCGATGCTGTCGGCCGTGACATCGGCGCGCCAGCTGTAGTCGTCGAGCTCGAGGATCAGGAGGCCGCCAGTGGATGGGAACGCACCACAGGTCTCGCCCATCTGGTCCTCCGCGTGTATCTGCCGCGCGATCTCCCAGGGCAGGTGGCTCGAACTGACACGCAGCGTCCGGGCTATGTAGCGATGAAGCCCCACCGACTGCAGTGCGGAAGGCCCATGCGCCCACGGGGCTGGAGTGATTGATTCGTTGTTCATTTCTATTCGGGTTGTTAAAAAGAAGGCAAAGGGATTCGAAAGGCAAGAGAACAGGAACTGACAAACACGCCTACTGCGCTGGCGCGCGATGTCTCATGCCCCTCTCAGGACAGCTGTTAAGGAACGCTGGCCGATGCGGCACAATCTGCGCATGACGACAAAGCAGGAGCGGCCCGACGAGGCGCTAAGTGCGATGGCCATCGAGTGGCACAGGAAGGCCCTGGAGGGAGACCTTCACGCGCGCGGGATCGCTCATGAACTCGAGACGGAGTTGCGCCGGCGCGCTGGGGCACCATTTACGAACTACGACACCCTGGATCTACGGCCCCTGGAGACGAGATCGGCGCCACGCCGGTGGTGGACGCTCTGGCAGGAACGCTAACGTCCCCACATTTCAGGACACCGGCATATCCTCATCCCGCGAAGGCGGGGCCTGATCGCATTCGACACTGCGCCAGAACACCTTCTCCTGCCTGATCAGCCATGCGATCTCGGCCTCGTCGCGCTCGATGCGATAGATCTGCAGGTCCTGGCCGCCCAGCAGCGCGACCACATCGGCGGCGCGTTGACCCGTGACAGCAAGCAAATGCATGACCCGAAGCCGCATGTACGCCGGGACGCCGTGAGCCCATAGGGGCGCGGCGTCCATGCCGACACACGAGCACTCAAGAAGCTGGACATCGGGTGCGTCCACCACCTCGCGCGTGACGGTAGCGATCATCCACGGATGCTTTTGGTGCCGCTGCGTGGCGTTGACTTGCCGGATCCTGCGCCCGGTCCTATTGGTGTAATGCGCTGCTACGATCGGCTCGAGCAAGAGCCCCCAGTACCCCAGGCTATCGTCCTGGACCAGCACTGGGTGCAATAGGTCTTGGCGCCCTTTCTTCTCCATCCAGAGACGGACCTGGGATTTGAAGGGATCGTGTCCGAGGGCAGCGGCGGCATCGCGGTTTCCGATGCCGACTTCCGAGGGCTGGGGACTGTCGATCTGGCGATCAACGATCGCCGCCGATCCAAGTCTTTTCGACGTTGAGACTAGGTGCAGTGCGACGCGCCTTGTGGTTGTGAGGCTCGCAGTTCGCAAGCGTTCAGCACGTGTGTACATGATGTCTTCCTTGAAATGGAGTGCCCATAGCCAAAAGCCCCGTCCTCCTGATGGAGGGACGGGGCTTTTGGTAAGGGGGACGTGGTGGAGAGGCGGTGCCGAGGTTGGTTGTCTGCCTCATGAAGCGAGCTCAAGCGCATGGTCCAGCGCTCGCTGCTTCAGTGCGGCGCCCTGACCGAACCAGGCACTGTCAAGGCGGTACTCGCGGTTGCGGGCACGTCGTTCGTGGTCGACGTATTCGGTCATTGCACTCAGCAGGCCCCAGGCAGTGCCCCGAGCGGCTGCGAGTTCGGCGCCACGGCCTTTGCCTTCGTACAGTTGCAGAACCTTCCGCGCCGCCAACGCGCGCGGCACGGACTGCGCATTGGCATTGGACGCCGTTGGCTGATCCAGTTCGTCCGGCCCGTAGAGCACGCGCTGGATGTAGCCTTCGACTTCTTTGCTCTTGACTTTGCGCTCAGACAGGGCATTCATGCGATGCATGAAGTTGTCCCATTGCGACACAGCAATGCCCAACTGGCGTTTGATGGCGTCGGGGTCGAAGCTGGTGTTGTGTGGCACTCGAATGGCGTTGCTGCTCGCGCCGCTGATAGCCATGGTGAGGGTGTTGTGGCAAACAACCCTCACGGTTGTCGGCGTGACAGTGGTGGCCAGGGTGCCGTCGCAGGAGGTAGCGAGCAGCAGGTAGCCGTCGACAGCATCCGAGCCTTTGAGCACGGTGCGCTGGCCGGTGCGCGCCAAGGCCCAGAATTTCCGACCCGCCTTGAGAACGCCTGCTGTTTCCATCTCGCAGCCAGAGACCTCGATGAGGTCCCGGTAGAACTCGAGCACCGCCCGGGGCTGGACTACTTGGTAGCGATTGCTGACCACCGACAGGGCCGCCTTGGTATCGCTGCGATAGAGGACTTTCTGTTCCTCGAAGGACTTGAGGGTTTGGATACCACCAGTGCGCTCGCTTATGTAATGCACGGGCGTTTCGCAAATTGTCCAGGCCATACCTGCCTTCTGAGCCCAGACTTCCAGAGGCTGCTTCGGGGGGAGCTGGTGGCCCAGCAGATGCCAGGGGGTGTCGCCGGCGTAGGCCATGGTTTCGATGAGATGGGCCATGAATGATTGATTTCCTTTAAGAGTGAACACATGCGTAAGCCCGCGCCGCTCGCCGCAAGAGCAGCGTCCGGACGGGAATTCACGCCTACTTCCAGTTGATTTGGTGGATGACAGACAGGCGCGATCGCGACGGCACGAATGCCATCGATATTGCGCATCTGAGAACGGGAGGACAGACTCTGCTCGAGTGAACGGGTGAGTAATGCGAGTGTCTGATCCCATTTCACCTGGCCTGCTCATAGCGAGTGAGTCAAGAGAAATGCAATGAAATAGCGACTGCTCTACTGTTCTCGGGGGGTGATATAGGTCTGAAAAAAACTGGAATCGGAACTTAGGGGAGCTTCAATGAAAAAACAGGCGCTTCTGCGCGATTCGCCCCCTTGCCGAGACACAGAGGTCACTGCAGCGCCGCGCGTCGACGTCTTGTCGACGGCACTGCATCCGCCTGCTCAACGCGCGGGTTGTGTCAGGCGACACGACAAACTACCCCAGGGGGGCAGCTCCTGATGTCGCTTGACAGGTTGACGCTCGTTGGCTCATCGCGCCTGGTTGTCGGGCACTTGAAGCGTTTTTCATGAGGCCGCCGTTCCAGGGGGATCGCTGCCCCGCCTTCTGGTCTGCCACGCGGTCTACATGGACTTGCAGCACACACGCCACCACCGCGCCGCCACGGGCGGACGTTCCAGATTACAGCAATGTAATCTGGAAGTTCACTTTCTTGGCAAAATAGCTCATAGGATCTCGGTCGCAAGTCCCGTCTGCCCTATCCTTCGCGCTCCATTGGCGCTCTGCACAATCCAGGTTCTGAGTGACCTCGAGTCGAGTGCGCCTTCACGCTGCATATATAAAATTCCTCGATGGTCCGCTGCTTACTCGTCGTTTTGATGCTTTTGCTGCCCACCCAGTTCACTTGGGCGGCGGTCGCGACCTATTGCGAGCACGAGACTGCGCCAGCGTCGTTTCATATCGGGCACCATGACCATCAGCATAAGGCTGATCCCTTGGACCTCGCGCAACAAGAAGCCGATCTGGCGGACAAGCCCATATTTCTTGAACACGACGACTGCAGCTACTGTCAGACCGGTGTAGCTCAGTTTGGAGCAGCCTTGAACACGTCTTTCGTGGGTCCTCAGGGTCTCTCCTTTGTAGGAGCAACGTCCAAGCCCTACAACTTCAGGGTCGACGAGGACATCGATCGCCCGAAATGGATATGCGCCGCTTGACCCGGCGCGCCTCTGTCTTTACTTTTTCGCTCACAAACGATGTTCTGACGATCGCGCCGGATTCCCTTGTCTCGTTCCTTTGACTGGAGAATTCGATGTGCAGGTTTATCGTGCCGTTCGCGCTTGCGCTTACGGCATTCGCGGGCGGCAGTGCGTTCGCTCAAGGCAGCAGCTTGGGTACGCCCTCTGTGCCTAATCAGGCTTCTTTGCCTGTTGTCCCATCTTCTCCGCCCCTTACGTTGGCGGCCGCGATTCAGATCGCCCTGGATGGAAATCCCGAGATTGCTTCCTCGCGACGCGAGGTCGAAGCGATGGAAGGTGCACGTGTCCAGGCCGGGGTTTTTCAGAATCCCACGCTGAGCGTCGAGGTCGAAGATGTACGGCGCGACACACGCACGACCACAGTACTGCTGAGCCAGCCATTCGAACTTGGCGGCAAGCGGGGCGCACGTATCGAGGCGGCCGAGCGTGCCATCGACGTCGCGCGCGTGCAGCTCGAGACAAAATACGCAGACATTCGGGCGAATGTGACGGCTGCATTCTTCGCCACCCTGATCTCGCAGGACCGTGTGCGACTGGCGCAGGCATCGCTTGAACTTGCACGTACCGGCAGCGAGACGGCCGGCAAGCGCGTCACTGCAGGCAAGGTATCTCCGGTTGAGGAGACGAAAGCGAAGGTCGCGGAAGCCAATGTCCGACTGGAGCTGGTTCAGGCGCGTGGTGAGCTGCAGACAAACCTCTATCAGCTTCGTGCGTTGACGGGACCGACCGTGGCATTCGACGCGGTCGACGGCAATGCGCTGCAGATTCCCAAACCGCAGGCCCAGGAGACCATCGAGGACCGGATCACGAACGCGCCCTCCATGCGGCAGGCGCGCTTGGAAGTGCAGCGATACGGAGCTCTCTCGGAGCTCGAGAAGGCCAAGCGCATTCCGGACATCACCCTGAACGCGGGAACGATGCGCTCACGGGAGGTCGGACGCAGCCAGGCGGTCGTGGGCATCTCCGTGCCACTGCCCCTCTTCGATACCAATCGAGGAAACATCATGGAAGCGCTTCGACGTCAGGACAAGGCGGAAGAGGACGCTCGTGCGCTCGAACTCAGGCTGCGTGCCGATGTAGGCGGCGCGCGCCAGCGATATGTCACCACCCTGGCCGAGGTCGAAGCGCTCCAGTCGGACATCTTGCCGGGCGCGCAGACTGCGTTTGACGCGGCCACCAAAGGTTTCGAACTGGGCAAGTTCAGCTACCTGGATGCCCTCGACGCGCAGCGTACGTTGCTGCAGGCACGTTCGCAGTACCTGAGGTCGCTGTCCGAGCTGCATCGCTCCATCACTGATCTGGACCGCCTGCTTGGCGGCCCCGCCGCTGCAAGCGGCTCTCCCGCCTCCAATCCTTAAGGACCGATCATGGCCAACTCTTGGCAGTCGACGCTCGGCAAGCCCGGGCGCAAGCAGCTTTTCATCATCATTTTTCTCCTCATCGTCGGAGCAGCCGCAGGCGCGCTCATCTTGCGCGGCGGCTCATCCAAGAAAGCGGTCGAGGGCGCTGGCCATGCCGAGGAAACTGCCAAGGGCGACGACGGGCACGGCCACGGCAAGAGCGCCGAGGACGACGGCCACGGGCATGGCAAATCCGAAGAAGGCGGACACGAAGAGGAGTCCGCACCCAAGGGACCCAACGGCGGGCAGCGTTTCACCGAAGGCGATTTCAGCATCGAGCTGAAGCTCGCCGAGGAGAACGGCGAGCCAAGGTTCAAGGCCTGGCTCTATGACAAGGAAAAGCCGATCGCGCCGACCGACGCTGAGATAACGGTGACGTTGAATCGCCCGAACGGCGACCAGCAAGAAGTCAAGCTGGTGCCGGTCGCAGGCGTTCTGACGAGCCAAGAGACGGTGGCGGAGCCTCATATCTTCGAAGCCACGATCGCCGTGCAGACGCCGAAAGAACCGTACCTGTTCACGTTCAATCAGCAAGAGGGCAAGGTCAACATGACCGACGCCCAGATCAAGGCATCGAGCATCACGCTCGATACCAGCACACCGGAATCGATTCGCAGCGGGCTCCAGTTCCCGGGCGAGATCCGCTTCAACGAGGACCGCACTGCGCACATCGTCCCGCGGGTCGCCGGCGTCGTTGACAGCGTCAGCGCGAACCTCGGGGAACGGGTCAAGAAGGGGCAGGTACTGGCGGTCGTTTCCAGCGCCGCGATCTCCGAGACCCGTTCTGAACTTCAGGCTGCCCAGCGGCGGCGCGAGCTCGCCAAGACCACCTACGATCGCGAAAAATCGCTCTGGGAGCAGAAGATTTCACCGGAGCAGGATGTCCTCCAGGCCCAGCAAGCGCTTCGTGAGGCAGAGATCAGCGTGGCCAATGCGACGCAAAAACTGCTGACCGTCGGTGCGTCGACCAGCAGCAGTTCTCTGGGGCGCTTCGAGCTGCGTGCACCCTTCGACGGCATGGTCGTGGAGAAGCACATCGCCCTGGGTGAATCAGTCAAGGAAGACGCGAGCGTGTTCACCATCTCCGACCTGTCCAATGTGTGGGCCGAGATGAACGTTCCCGCACGCGACCTCCAGCAGGTGCGCGTGGGTGAGCGTGTCGTCGTGCGATCTGGCGCCTTCGATGCAACGACCAACGGCACCGTCGCCTACGTCGGCTCTCTGATCGGCGAGCAGACTCGTACTGCGCGTGCTCGCGTGGTGTTGCCCAATCCGCAAGGCGCCTGGCGACCGGGGCTCTTCGTCAGCGTTGAAGTCCTCGCCAGCGAAGTCGTCTCGCCCGTGACTGTCGCCTCCTCCGCTCTGCAGACCATCGAGGACAAACCTGTCGTCTTCCTCAAGGTCCCTGGCGGATTCGTGCCGCAGCCTGTGCAGATCGGCCGTACGGATGGCAAGCGCGTGGAAATCGTGAGTGGCCTGAAAGCGGGCGCGACGTACGCTGCCGCGGGCAGCTTCGTCGTGAAATCCGAGCAGGGCAAGGGCTCTGCGACCCATACGCATTGAGGCGAAAAACGCATGTTTGAACGCATCATTCGCTTCGCCATCGAACAACGATGGTTGATCCTGCTGGCCGTGGTGGCGATGGCAGGCCTTGGCGTATACAACTACCAAAAGCTACCGATCGACGCCGTCCCGGACATCACCAACGTCCAGGTCCAGATCAATACAGGTGCTCCCGGGTACTCACCGCTGGAAACGGAACAGCGCGTGACCTTCCCTATCGAGACCGTCATGGCCGGGCTGCCTGGGCTGCTCCAGACGCGCTCGCTGTCGCGCTACGGTCTCTCGCAAGTCACCGTGATCTTCAAGGACGGGACCGACGTCTACTTTGCGCGCCAGCTCGTCAACGAACGCCTCCAATCTGCAAGCGGTGAGATGCCTGAAGGCGTCCATCCGCAGGTAGGTCCCATTTCCACGGGCCTTGGGGAAATCTACCTTTGGACGGTGGAAGCGAAGGACGGGGCGAAAAAACCCGATGGCACTCCGTACACCTCGACGGACCTGAGAGAGATTCAGGACTGGATCATCAAGCCGCAACTGCGCAACGTGGCTGGTGTCACCGAAATCAATTCGATCGGTGGCTATGAGAAGCAATACCAGATTGCCCCCATTCCAGAGAAGCTGTCCGCGCATGGGCTGTCGATGGCGGACGTGGTCAAGGCGCTGGAACGCAACAACACAAACGTTGGCGCGGGGTACATCGAACGTCGCGGCGAGCAGTACCTCATTCGAGCGCCTGGCCAGGCGCGAGGCGTGGAGGATCTGCGCAACATCATTCTTTCTAGCAACGGAAGCACGCCGGTCCGCGTGCGCGACGTCGCGGAGGTCGGGATCGGGAAGGAACTGCGCACAGGTGCGGCGACCGACAACGGCCGTGAGGTCGTGCTCGGCACCGTTTTCATGTTGATCGGCGAAAACAGCCGCATCGTCTCGCAGGCAGTCGCGAAAAAGATGGCGGACATCAACCGCACGCTTCCTGAAGGCGTCGAAGCTATCACCGTCTACGACCGGACCGTGCTCGTCGACAAGGCGATCGCAACGGTCAAAAAGAACCTGCTGGAAGGCGCTGTGCTCGTGATCGTGGTGCTCTTCCTTTTCCTGGGGAACATGCGCGCCGCGGTGATCACGGCGATGGTGATTCCGCTGTCGATGCTTTTCACCTTCACTGGCATGGTCAATCAGAAGGTCAGCGCCAACCTGATGAGTCTGGGCGCGCTCGACTTCGGCATCATCATCGACGGGGCGGTCGTGATCGTGGAGAACTGCGTGCGCAGGTTGGCTCATGCTCAGCACAGGCACGGGCGACCGCTGACCCGCAAGGAACGCTTCCACGAGGTCTTCGCCGCTTCTCAGGAGGCTCGCCGCGCGCTGCTCTTCGGGCAACTGATCATCATGATCGTCTATCTGCCCATCTTCGCGCTCACCGGCGTCGAAGGGAAGATGTTCCATCCGATGGCCCTCACCGTTGTGATCGCCTTGCTCGGCGCGATGATTCTTTCAGTCACGTTCATTCCCGCGGCCGTTGCGCTTTTCATCGGAAAGACGGTTTCGGAGAAGGAAAACCGCCTGATGGGCTGGGCCAAGAAAGCGTATGAGCCGATGCTGGTACGCGTGCTCGAGGCCAAAGCGGTGGTTCTCACGGTCGCCGGCATTGCAGTGGTCCTCGCCGGCTTGCTGGCAACCCGACTGGGCAGCGAGTTCATCCCGAACTTGAACGAGGGTGATTTTGCCGTGCAGGCGTTGCGCATTCCCGGAACGAGCCTGAGCCAGTCCCTGCAGATGCAGCAGCAGCTGGAGCGCACGCTGAAGGAGAAATTCCCGGAGATCGAGCGGATCTTTGCGCGCACAGGCACTGCGGAGATCGCCTCCGATCCGATGCCGCCGAACATCTCGGATGCGTATGTGATGCTGAAGCCGGTAGATCAATGGCCCGAGCCCAGGCGCACGCGCCAGGAGGTTGTCCAGGCGGTGCAGAAGGAAGTCTCCAGGATTCCCGGCAACAACTACGAGTTCTCCCAGCCCATCCAGTTGCGCTTCAATGAACTGGTTTCGGGCGTACGGGCCGACGTTGCCGTGAAGGTGTTTGGCGACGACATGGATGTACTGAACAAGACCGCACGCGAGATCGAAGGCGTTTTGAAGTCGATCCCAGGCGCGGCCGAAGTCAACGTGGAACAGACAACAGGTCTGCCTATGCTGACCGTGAACATCGATCGGGACAAGGCCACGCGCTATGGGCTGAACATCGCGGATGTGCAGGACACCATCGCCACTGCCGTCGGCGGTCGCAATGCAGGCACTCTCTTCGAGGGAGATAGGCGCTTCGACATTGTTGTCAGGCTGCCGGACAACGTGAGAGGCGACCTCGAGGCGATCAAGCGCCTTCCCATAGCGCTGCCCGCCAGCGCGGCTGCGGCCGACGTCGCCGGGGCCACGTCCGTTGCCGGCGCTGGAACAGGCGCTGCACGCGTGAACTTCATCCCATTGGGTGAGGTCGCCACGCTGGAGCTTGCGCCGGGCCCCAACCAGGTGAGTCGAGAGGATGGGAAACGCCGCATCGTCGTCAGCGCCAACGTACGCGGCCGTGATCTCGGGTCCTTCGTCAGTGAAGCGACGGGAGCACTCGATTCGCAGGTGAAGATCCCGACCGGCTACTGGACCACCTGGGGCGGCCAGTTTGAGAACCTTCAGTCCGCCACCAAGCGCTTGCAAATCGTCGTGCCTGTCGCTTTGCTGCTGGTCTTTACGCTGCTGTTCGCCATGTTCGGCAACATGAAGGACGGGTTGATCGTGTTCACCGGCATTCCGTTTGCGCTCACCGGCGGCATTCTGGCGTTGTGGTTGCGTGACATCCCGCTGTCGATCACCGCAGCCGTCGGGTTCATTGCGCTATCGGGGGTCGCCGTTCTCAACGGCCTGGTGATGATTTCCTTCATCCGGAACCTTCGCGAGGGGGGGGCGTCGTTGGACCACGCCATTCACGAGGGGGCACTCACCCGCCTTCGCCCGGTGCTCATGACCGCACTCGTCGCGTCTTTGGGCTTCGTGCCGATGGCAATCGCGACAGGCACAGGGGCCGAGGTGCAGCAACCGCTCGCGACTGTGGTGATCGGCGGGATTCTTTCCTCCACGGCGCTGACGTTGTTGGTGCTTCCAGTGCTCTACCGGCTGGCACATGGTCGAGACGAGGAGGAGGCTGTGTTCAACGAGGCTCAGAAGCAAGCCGCATTGGAGCATGAGATCCCCCCACAGCCAGCCGCCTAGGGTCAGTACCGTGATTGCCCCCGCACGGCCGTTCAACGGGGGCGCCATTCATATCTGAGAGCGATCATGAAACTCGCAACATTCATCGCAGCCGCCACGCTCGGCATTTCGAGCGGCGCATTCGCTGCTGACGACCACAAGGGGCACGACCACGAAGGCAAAGGGGCAGCAGCCCATAAGGATGAGGCCAAGCCCGCGCATGGCGGCATCGTGACGGTCGCAAAGGATGTGAGCTACGAGCTCGTTGCTCGGCCCGATCTGATTTCCCTGTACGTGTCGGACCACGGCAAGCCCGTGGATCTCGCCGGCGCTACCGCCAAGGTGACCTTGCTGTCGTCGGGCAAGAAGGAGGAAGTCACGCTGGCGCCGGCCACGGACTCTCTCCAGGCAAAAGGCAGTTTCGCCGTGGGGGCGGGCACCAAAGTGGTCGCCAACGTTTCCCTGAAGGGCCAGGCACCGCAGCCCATTCGGTTTAACCTCAAGTGAAAAGCTGATGACCAAACTGTAATCCTGCAGTTAGAAGTCTGGAGGACTGGTTTTTTAAAGTTCACTCACGCAGTCGAGAACGGCGGCGTATGAACCCACCAATCCAAAGGACCTCCTCATGCAAATCTCCTCGCTTCGACTGCCCCTTGCCTCCATGCTTCTCGCTGCCGCGGCGGTTCCAGCCTTCGCCGGTAACTATGCAGAAGGCGACCCGCGCCCTGTTGCTCAAACATCCAACGTTTCCAGCCCTGCCGTGGCCGCAGAGACACGTGCCTGGATGGCCGCCGCTCCCACGCTCGGCTACCCGGAGGGCAACCCTCAAGCCGTCGTGCAGGTGCAGCAAAAGACCCGTGCGGCAGTGCAGGCCGACACGATGAACTGGATCAAATCTGGCCTTGGCGCGCTCAGCTACAGCGATGCATTCGCAAGCGGCAATCATCCGGCTTACGCCAAGGCAAACCGCGCATACGCACAGCTTCGTGGCTCAAGCGACGCTGCCAGTGCATCGCTGACGCCAGTTAACGGAAATGCCGTCACGCGCTGATTCGAAGGGGCCGCTGCCCGCTGCAGCAAGTTTGCAGGCAACTGACCCGAGCAGACAGGACATAGCCTCCAGTCGCAATCGCCACCTAGCCTCGGTATCCACGAGGCGGATAAATCAGGACACCACGCTGGGACCACCCAGGTGGTGTTCTTTTTTGTTTATGACATTTCGATGACCAATATGTAATCCGGTTGCAGGCCAAGTGTTCGAAAGGCTTTCTAGAGTCGTTAAACGCCCCGGACTCTTCGGGGCGGAATACAAAGGAGACCTTAATGTCGATTCGCACTCTTCGTTCCGCTGTGACCGCAGCAGTTCTCGTCGCTGCAACTCTGTCGGCCGCAAGCGCGTCCGCCGCTGGCGCCTACCACCCCTCACCCAATGAAGCCGGGGCGACCTACCACCTAGAGCATGCCTCCAAGCGAAGCCGGGCAGACATCGACTCCGACCTGAACTCGGCAATGAAGCATCCTGCTTGGAATGCTGCGAGTCGGGGTGCGCCATGGCCCGTCGCCAAGACGGGCGAACCCAAAACTCGCGCACAGGTAGTCGCCGAACTCGACGGTGCAATGAAGCATCCCGCATGGAATTCAGTTAGCCGCGGTGCACCTTGGCCACCAGTGTTGAACAATCCTAAGTAAAAAAGAAGGCGCTCCCTTCCTGAGCGCCGATCCTTCGCTTCGCGACAAACCGCCAACGACTTCGTTCGTCGAAACTGAGAGCGGGTGCGGGTGTAAATGGCAGTCGACATCACGCGTTGGACTAAGAACCTTGTGGCCAATGCAAAGAACAACTGCTCCGAGGTATACGCCAGATTCAGTTGCGTACGCATGACCGTGCCTGTGACTCAGTTGGTGTTAACCGCGCAGTAAACAACTGTGGCCCGCTGGGCCCCATGCATCGCAGGTCTTCTGATGAGTCAGCGTTCGAATTAGAGGTCGAGACAAATCCACCAGTCGAGCTATGTGTCGGCAAGAGTAAGCATCCGCTCTGATTCAGTCTCCGCTCGATTCTGGCTGGGCCAGCAAGATCCCAATGCGCGTCACGCCCCCACCCGAAGAGGCGAACGTCGACCCGCCGTGCATGCGTGCGATGGCCGACACAATCGTTAGACCCAGCCCATGGTGGCTGGAGGATCCAGAGCGGGAGCGATCCGCCCGATAGAAGCGCTCAAACAGATGCGGCAGCGCGGATGGGTCGATCGGCTCCCCTCGGTTGTCCACGAAAAGCTTGACCGCGCTCCCTTCTTGCTCGATTGCCACGCGGATGAGGCTCTGTGGTGTAGCGTATCGGATCGCGTTGCTCACCAGGTTCGAGACGGCACGCCGAAGCAGGCCAACGTCTACAAGGAGATTTGCGTCGCCATCGATCTTTAGAGAAAGCTCGGAGGCCTCTAGCTCGGCCTCATGGAACTCGGCAACGGCCGCAACTTGCTCGGCAATGCTTACAGGCCCGGTTCGTCGTGCACGTGCTCCACGATCTGCCTTGGATAGAAAGAGCATGTCCGTCACGATGTTTGAGAGGCGGTGCGCCTCTTCCAATTGGGAACTCAACGCATCTTGGAGTGCGGTGACGGATCGTGCCTGGCTCAGTTCGACTTCCGCTTGGGCGATCATGTTCGCCAAAGGCGTTCTGAGTTCATGCGCGACATCGGCGTTGAATGACTCGAGCTGCTCGTATGCACCTTGAACTCGCTCGAGCAAAGCGTTGAATTGCCCCACCCATGGCTGCAGTTCGCTTGCGTACTTCGAAGCGTCGATTCGAATGCCGGCGTTTTCCGGTCCTGCTTCTGCGGTCTTGGCCGCGAGGAGCTTGAGCTGTTTCAGCCCACGGCGAACCACCAAGGATCCGGTAAACGCGACCAGCAACGACCCCAAGGTGGTTGCCAGAAATAGAGTCCATGCGAGCCGGCGCAGCAACAAGTCATCCTTGGAGACATCGAGTGTCAGTTGCAACTTGATCGGCTTGCCGTCGATTGCGAGTCCCTCGAGCATGCGGTCCTGCGTGACCCAGTTGCCCTTGGCGGCCGGACCCGGCGGCAGGTAGACCTGCTCCTTGCCAACCCACACCGCTGCAGCTGCATCCGGGTGCGAAAGGAAGTAGTCACCAAGCTTGTGCCGTAAGGCGTCAAGATCGGGAGGATTGCTAGTCTCTTCGACCACATGCTGAACGAGCTCGATATACCTCGTGAACTCTTCCGATTGCTTGAGCTGAAAGCTCCATCGGGTCGCGGCATACACGGCCACGCACACGAAGCTCAAGCCAATCAAGGTTTGTATCGCGAACCAGCGCGACAGCGATGTCTGGATGGATTTGTCTTTCACGCCGATTCTGCTTCTCGCGACTCGAGTACATACCCCATACCTCGAACTGTATGGAGCAGCTTCACCTCGAAAGGATCATCGATCTTCATCCGAAGCCGTCTCACGGCCACCTCGACCACGTTGGTATCGCTGTCGAAGTTCATTCCCCAGACTTGGTCAGCCAGAATCGCTCGTGGAAGAATCTGGCCTTGCCGGCGCAGCAGAAGCGAAAGCAGGGCAAATTCCTTGGCCGTCAGCTCCAGCCGCTTCGAACCCCGCGTCGCCTTGCGCGTGGTGAGATCCAATTGAAGGTCCGCCAGTGCGTAGCGCGTTGTTTCCTGCAGTGTTCCACGACGCAGAAGCGCTCGGATGCGCGCCTGCAATTCCGAGAAGGCGAAAGGCTTTGCGAGATAGTCATCTGCACCACTTTCCAAACCCTTGACGCGATCGGCCACATCGTCCCGTGCGGTCAGCATCAACACGGGAATGGAAGAAGACTTGCGGATCGCTTCGAGGATCTTGAAGCCGTCGATGCCCGGCAGCATCACATCCAGGACGATCGCATCGTAGTTTCCTGTCAACGCCATGCCCAGCCCTTCAGCACCATCGCGCGCGAGATCGACGTTGAAGCCGCTTTCCACCAGGCCCTTGCGCAGGTAGTCCCCCAACTTCACTTCGTCTTCGATTACTAGTAGGTGCATTTTTTTGATCGTAACTTCGCGATGAGAGGGGAACGATTACATTTCGGTAATCTACGAACCCTCCTCCGCACAGCAAATGCAACCGCCGCCCTTGTTCGGCGAAATTGACTTTGATCACGCCACACAACCCATGTGGCACCTCCCGACAGGGAAGGCGCGCTACGTGTGTGCCTGCGAGGCACGAACAGGGCTCGCTCCACAATCCAGGTTGCGAATCGAATTCTTGCCGTTCATGGTCAGGCTCTCCGTAAGCGGATGGGCGCTCCATCTTGACGGTGATGAGCGGCGCGGCTGCCCCTGCTGCAGAGTCAGGTGAGCGGTTGCCAGCGATGTGGCAGGAGATCGTCAATTCGGCTGTTCAGGTGCGTGGGCAAGCGCTCCAGGACGTCCTTGAGGTAGGCATGCGGGTCGTGGCCGCACAGGCGTGCCGACTGCACCAGGCTCATCACGATGGCGGCGCGCTGACCAGCCAGTTCGCTGCCGGCGAACAGCCAGGCGCGGCGTTCATGCTCTTGTGTTCATGAGCGCCGTAATGCGAAGTGCGCTTTTATGCGAAGTCGGGATGTCGACACTGCGATCGGTCCGAGGGACATGAAGGAACTCGTTCCCATGACCGCTTCGCAGAATCACAGCGCCTTCAGGAACGCCAGCAGAGCCTTGGGCGGACGGTACGTAGTGAGCTTCACCTGCGGTGCCTTCAGGCGCGCCAATGCCCGCTCCTTCATCGCCAGGTCCGCCTCGACGTACATGTGCGTTGTCGCTGGACTCTCGTGTCCGAGCCACAAGGCGATCTCGCACGGGTCGGCGCCTGACTGAAGCAAGCACATTGCCGTGGCGTGTCTAACCAGGTGCGGCGACACCGACATGCTGATCAAGTCGGGGTATTTGCGAGAGGCGATCTGCACGGCGAGCTTCAGACGCTGAGCGACGTTGGCCCGCGTCATAGGCTTGCCGTCGCGGCGCGGCAGCAGCGGCGAGTCGGCGTGAAGTTCTGGGTTCAGGTGGAGCCAATCCCTCACCGCCCTGGCGCTGGTCTTCCACAGCGGCAATGAGCGCTGCTTGCGTCCTTTGCCGTGCAGCCGGATGCTCGACGTCGGGCCGAGCACGACGTCTTCCACCCGAACGCCGAGGATCTCCGAGACACGGGCCCCGGTGTTGAACATCAGCGCGAACATCAGGCGATCTCGCTGGCCGATCCAGGTGTCGCCCGGCGCGTCGATCAAGGCGAGCATCTGTTGCCTGGGGACGAAGCCCACCATCTTGCGATCGAAGCGCTTCATCGGTACAGCCAGGGCTTGCTCAATGAGGCCCAGGTGAAGCGGGTCGCGTCTCGCGGCGAACTTCAGGAAGGAGCGCACTGCGGCCAGCCGGATGTTGCGGCTGCGCACTGAGCTGTGTCGTTCCTGCTCAAGGTAATCAAGGAAGCCGACGAGGAACTTCGCAGTGACGTCGGTCAGCTCCATGCTGTTCGGCTCCTTGCCCTGCCGTTGCGCGTAGCGCAGCAGCAGCACGAATGTGTCTCGGTACGAAGCCACCGTGCACGGGCTCAGGGCTCGCTGTTGGAGCATGTAGTCGGTGAAGAACTCCTGCACCAGGGTCGCGAAGCTCGGCGATGTCGGCTTACTCATCGCCGTCTCCTGCGAGCGAGAAGCGCTCGAACTTTGCGCCGACGATGTCCATCAATTCAGGTACGCCTGTGAGATACCAGTAGGTGTCGGTGATCTTGGCGTGGCCAAGGTAGGTGCACAGCCAGAACATCGCCTGGTCAATGGACACACCAGTCTCATGCCAGAGCTGAACGCGTCGAACTGCCATCGTGTGCCGAAGGTCGTGCAGGCGCGGGTTGGTGTGGTCGCCTCGCGTGCACCACCCCAATCGAGGTCGTAGGCGTTTGAAGACGTGCTCGGCAGTACTTGCGGGCAAGAATCCACCGATGCGGGAGACGAAGAATGGCGCATCCGCATCGGAGTCGGCGTGCCGGTCGCGCATGTGCCGATACTCCATCAGCGCCTGCACCACGCTGGCATGGATCGGAAGACAGCGGGACTTGTGGAACTTGGTCTCCCGTACAGTGATTGTCGCGACGTCCAGATCAATGTCGCCGACCCGAAGTTTCAACGCTTCGGAGATCCTGAGCCCGACGGCTGCCAGAAGCCCGAACAGCGTGCGGTACATCAGCGGGCGCAAGCCCCCCAAGGGGGCCAGGCCATCGGCGTACCGTAGCAGTTGCAGGATCTCTTCGTTGGTGTAAATGTGCGGCGTCAGTCTGCGGTGACCGCGGCCGAGGGCGTTCGTCGGCAGCACTTCGGTGTCCACCTCGAATTGCCGGTAGTAGGCCGCAAACGGCCGCAGGATCTCGATCCTGCGCGCCGCGGTCACTGTGTCGGTGCGGTGAACATGCTGCCGCGCCCATTCGACCTGCAATTCCCGCGTCAACGGCCCCTTGTGGCCGCGGGCGTCGGCGAAGCGGGCGAACCGCATCAGCTCGGTGGCCGGCGCCTTCAACGCAAAGCCGAGCTGCCGACGTTCCTTGAGGTAGCGCTGCACAGTCGCCTGCAGCGTCGTCTCGGCCTTCATGCCGTGCTCCCCGGCCATGGCATTGCCACAGCGCCAAGGCGATTCATGTCGACCTTGGCGTAAATGAGTGTGGTGTCGAGGTGGCGGTGACGCAGCACATCGGCTACTTCCTTGAGTGTGCCCCCGGTGTCGAGCAGTCGGCTGGCCAGGGTGTGGCGAAGGATATGCACGCGGGTATAGGGCAAGCCACAGCGTCGATAGGCATTGCGCACGGTGTTGCGCACGACGTCCGGGCCCACGGGTTCGTCGGCCGGCGCCACGTGCCGGACGAACACCTGCCGGTTGACCGTCAGAGGTCGCTCCATCCGTAGGTACTCGGCGATGGCGCGGCCGGTCGCCGGCGGCAAGGGCATCAAGTCCGTGCGCCGGGTCTTGCACTTGGCGATGCGCAAGGTGCCGGCCGTCCAGTCGATGTCGTCCAGCGCAAGGCGGCTGACTTCGTGGGTGCGCAATCCGAGGTCCACGAAGCATCGCACGATCGCGTATGAGCGAAGGCGCGAAGGCAGCCCGGGCGGGAAGGCATCGAGCAATCGCTCGACATCGTTGCGCGACAGCGTCTGCGGCAGCGGCGCCAAGCGCCACCGCGCCGGTGACCCAATCACCGGTAACAAATGCTCGACACGGTCGCCTTCGAAGGCTCTGAAGTGCAAGTAGCCGCGCAATGCCGTGGCGATCACGCCCCCACTGGCCGGCGACACGCGGTCGAGTTCCTGAGCAATGAATCGCCGCAGTTGCTCCGCGCTCGGCGTGACCGCCGCAGCCTTGCGAATTAATGCGTCCACGATCTTCAGTCGCCGAAGACGAGTACTTCGAGCCAAGCCCCTGGCCTGTTGCATATGCTCGTCATAGCGGTGCAGTGCCTCTTCAATCGGGTCGACCCGACGTCTGTCTGTCACGATCCCGGAGTTCCCAAGAACTACTCTCAGGTGTTGCAGTGCAGCTCGAACTTGGTGGCGACAACGATGCGCCAGGGACGGGCAAGTACAGCGTGGCAAATGCTCATCGATGAACCTCGCGATCGCGTGATCGAGGTCATCCAGCGGATGACGACATCGACGAATCCATCGCGCGAAGTGCGCGAGGCAGCAGAGGTACGACCTCGCCGTGCTGGGCGCATAGCGCCGCTCGGTCAAGTAGCTCCAATAGGCAGGTACTGACGGCGCAAGCGCGCTCGAGCGAAGCCATGACGCGGCCGTCGGATGAAGGGTATCAAAAGCATCCATGATCGTCTCCTGAGGTGGGGTTGACACCGCAGGAGACGCTTACTTTTATGCGAAGTCCAGAGCCATCCGGATGCGCCTCAGACCGCCGGGATCTGCCCTTTTGCCGATCTCGTCACGCGCGACTTCGCATAAAAGCGCACTTCGCATTACGGCGTCCCATGGCCCAGGGGCGGATTCGGTTTTCCAAGTGGTTGTTGTCCACCGGCACGTCGCCGTCGAGGAGGTTGCGCGTCAGCGCAGCCCAGGCATTCAGGCTGTAGCTCAAGGCCTTGGCCGTCGCCCCGCCATCGGGGACCCTGGCGCGCTCGAGCTGCAGCCACACATGCAGTTCCTCCCACAGAGGCCTGGTCACCGACTGACGCATGCGTAGACGGTCTTCGCCAGCGAGTTGTCCGAACTGGCGCTCCGCGCGGTAAATCGTCGCAATGCGCCTGAGCGCTTCGGTGGCCACGTCGCTGGTGCCGGACTTGCCCAGCTCGTGGAAGTGGCGCCTCGCATGAGCGAGACATCCAGCGGCAATGCGATCAGCGTGCGCTGCGACGACGTTGTCGTATGCCGAGTATTCGTCGCGCACCAGCGTGCCGCTCCAAGGCATGTGCGCGCCGAAGCCGTCGCTTCCCTGCAGGAAGGCAATGGGGTACTGGGCGCCGCGGCCCAGGCAGAACTCGTACACGACGCCCGGCAGTGGATCGAAGGCTCCCCTGGCATAGGCCCAGATGTAGGCCCTCCTCGTCTTTCCCCGGCCTGGGTCCAACATGGCAACAGGTGTCTCGTCGGCATGCAGCACCCTCGACTGCAGTACGAAGCGCTTGTGGGCGTCGTACAAGGGCTCCAGGGCCGCGCCAGCGCGCCCCGAGGTCTGTGCCAGCGTCGAGCGCGGCGTGTGCACACCGGAGCGCGCGTTGATGGTCTCCAGCCTGTAGTACGGCAGGTGGTCGACGAAGTGGCTGGTCAGCGTGTGCGCGATAAGACCGGCGGCCATGATGCCGCCGTCGATGATCTGCGGCACGGCCGGTTCCTGCACCAGGCACTGGCAGCAGCGGCAGGCCCACTTGCCGTAGATGTGGCGATGAACGAAGAACTCGGCCGGCACGATGTCCAGTTGTTCGCTAATGTCTTCGCCCACGCGCACCATCGGCCGGCCGCATTCGGGCAACGGGCAGTTCGTGTCATCGGGCTCATGGGGGTGATCTACCCGACGCAGATGTTCGGGCAGCTTCTGGCGGCGAGGCTTGCATGGAGGCTTGTCGCCTTCTTCCTGCGCCTGCTTGGCCGGCGACTTGGATTGCAGTTGCTCAAGCTGCGCCTGCAGGCTGGCTTCGTCCTCGGCCATCGTCTCTTCGAACAGGCGCCGCTGTTCGGCGTTCATGGCTTCGGTTCTAGCGTCGAACTTCCACGCCTTCAGGCGCGCCAGCTCGAACATCACCTTCTCCAGCTTGGCGTCCCTGAATTTGATCTCGTGCGCCTGGCGCTCAATGTGCTGGGCCTGCTGCTGGATGTGGGCCAACATCTGCTGCGCCAGCGCGGTAACGGTCTCGGGCGACAGACTGCTGAGGTCCGAGGCATTGAGATCGTGCAGGTGCTGCATACATCCATCATGCCGGCGATCACACGCACCTGCCATGCGGGGTAGCGCTGTCAACGCTCGCGCGCCGACTTCACAGCCGGGTGATGACGCGCATGTCCTCCAGGCGCTGCCAGGGCAGGCCCAACACCAGGGCGTCGAATTGCTCGCGCGTCAGCGTGAGCGGCGCACCGCTCGTCGAACCTTGAGCCGGCCACGCGAAGCCGCCGACGTTCAGCCGTCGAGCGGCACACCACACACCGAAGCCATCGTGCACCAGCAGCTTGATGCGCGTGTGCCGGGCGTTGGCAAACAAGTAGCCGTGATGTGCCTGCGCGGCGCCGAAGACCTTCACGACGCTTGCCAGCAGTCGTTCGGCGCCGGCGCGCATGTCCATGGGCTGCACGGCCAGCCACACCGCGTCGATGCGGATCACTTCAGCAACTCGCGCGTCCAGATGCCCAACTGCGCCGCCGCCTCCAGTGGCCAGTCCACGCTGATCACCACGGCGCCGCGCTTGATCTGCACCTGAATCTGCGTTGGGGATGCCGACACCGCCGACGCAACCGGTGGCAACATCATTGGAACGAACGTCGGCTCCTGCAGTGCGATGGCATCGGGCGTCTCCAACGATTCCCGTACCTTCTTGCGCCAGGAGTGCACCACGTTGGCATTGATGCCATGCGCCATCGCGACCTTCGCCACCGATGCGTTCGGCCTCTCACATTCGCTCAGCACTTGCTGCTTGAGCTCTTCACTGTACCGGCGCCGACGCACCTCTTGACCGTTTGCCATCATGTCCATCTATTCGTTCGTGGACACGATCGTTGCCGCCAGCGCCCGAGCGTTCAAGATGGGGCGGCCAGCCCCTTACGGCTCTCCTAATGAATTGGCCTGCTTAATTAAGGCAAGGGGGCGCCACGCATTTATCTCGTGCCACGACAGTCGCATCCAATGCAGGATTGGCCGAGCACCGCACCCAACGGGATTCGAAAGTGCCTTTTACCTTGAGACAGTCAGTTCCTGAAGCAAACACAAAACCCGCTTACGCCCGTCCCCCCCAAGAGCGTGGAAAAGTCGCAAAAGCTCCGCCTCGTCATCGTCAGCTGCCCAAAAATACGACAGCGGCACACCCAGCACCTGGGCCAAGCGCCTGGACATCAGCACATCAGGCATGTGCCTTCCACGTTCGTATTGGTTAATTCTTGCACTAGCGGAGAACGCATCCATGCCGGCCGCTACACCCAATCGCTCCTGCGAGAAGTTGCTACGCAACCGTGCTACCTTGAGTCGCCGAGAAAACAAAGGCAGCGCAGGGTCCACCTGAGTACCGCTCGCATGTGACATGCTTAGATATTTGTGGGTTTATATCCTCCTTTATACCAAATCCTCCTTCGTGCCCGACGTACAAATACTCTCATAGCGACACTCGCCGTGAAGCTCGCGGAGGTTTCAACAGATGCATTTACCGCCAAACGGACGTCTAAAAATTCAGCTTTCGAGTAGCCAGAAGTGAATCTCCAATCGGTTGTATCTGATTCTTCGTCGGATTGGATTTTGAAAACTGTAGCCGCCAAACGTCAATCCATGCGCAGGCTGGGCTGGCCGAACGTTGATAACGCATGCTCAGCCGCCCTCTCCTGCTGAATCAAGCTGGTTAAACAGCTGATTTTGGAGTACGCCTGCATCGATGCCTCATGAAGTCCTGTAAAACTTTTCCCACTTGCTGCGCCCCCACACGGTACCTGTGGCAGCCACTATCTCAATTTTCCGGTCCCTTGCCTACCCATCGGACGAGTTGCTCAAGACGCCCTGCATGGGCAGCACCACGAAGAACAGAATCTGCCCAGTCATGCAGCAAACTGAACGAGCGTGTTCACGCCTTTCTGGGGCGCCAGATCAATGGCGACCACCCGCCAGCGGCTTGGCGCGATCTGCACAGTGAAGACGTAAGTGGCTAGGCGCCGCGATGCGTGCCGTTGATAGTGACCGTTAGGGTGAGCGCTGGCGAGAACCGCCAGGAGCTCGGTCTGAAGGTCAGACCTCGAAGGCCTCGCCCTTCGCTCTTTGGACTGAGCTCTGGCATAGTTTGAGCCACCGCGGGCCGCGCAGAGTCAAGTTGGGTGACCTGCGATCGCCACGAGAGCTTCAAGGCGGTCGCTGCAAAAGTGCTAGGCCACCCGACAGCATTGCCCGGCAGTTGCCGCCCCCGTAGAGATCTCTAGCCGAACAACCGACACCCAAGTAACTGAGCCCCCCCCGTCGGCTGCCGTCACTCACAACCGTCAAGTGCGGGACACCATTTACTCACAGCAGGCAGGACCGCAGTCCAAGCTGTACGGCGCATCCAAAGGCCCTGTGCGATCGAGGAAAGTCGGGCAATCGCGCAGCGGGAACCAGGAGCCCAGGGGCCAGAACCGCCATGGCCGGGCTCGGCCCATTGTCGGCCGAGTTCCATGATCGGCCATACGGGGCGTTCGCCCAAGTGCCAGTCAAGTCGGAAGGCCCCCTCCAAAGCGGCGCGATACGCTACAAATCCTCGCGAGGCAGCACCAGAGCCCCCAGGCGAGGCGCTGCTCCACTTTCGCGAGCATGTCTCTAATGCACAACAAAAATGCAGGGCTTCCAAGATTTAGGGCGAATTGTTTTGCCCTGCCGCATCGGCTCTGGTGCAATAGCATCAACTTCCCAAAAGGAGGTTGGCCCGGGGTCCGGTGGGAGCACTAAGTGCCAGTCACGGTGAGCCCTTCGCACCGGAGCCCTATGTTTAACCTTGGAGAAACTTGCAATGAAAAAATCTCTAGTTGCTCTGGCTGCTCTGGCTGTTGCCGGTGTTGCCTCGGCTCAGTCGTCCGTCACGCTGTTTGGTGTGGTCGACGCGTCGATCAGCGGCTACTCGTCCACCTCGCGTGACCTGAACAGCGCCACCTTCCTGAATCCGTTCTACCTGAACAAGGGCAGCGTCAAGGTCAGCAGCCGTCAACTGGCCAGTGGCGCTTACAACTCCAGCCGTCTGGGCTTCCGTGGTACGGAAGACCTGGGTGGCGGCCTGGCCGCCAGCTTCTGGCTCGAAGCCCCGATCACCAATGACGACGGCGCAACCGGCGTGTCGACGTTCGCTCGTCGCTCGACCGTGAGCCTGTCGGGTGGTTTCGGTGAAGTTCGCCTGGGTCGTGATTACACCCCGACGTTCTGGAACGACACCGTGTTCGATCCGTTCGGCACTGTTGGCGTGGGCACCAACCTGATCTCGACGGCCAGCGGTTTCAACACCGCCGGCGGTGCGGGTGGCTTTGGTGGCAACCCGAACTACGTTCGCGCCAGCAACACCATCGGCTACTTCCTGCCCCCGAACCTGGGTGGCTTCTACGGCCAGGTCCAATACGGCTTCAGCGAGAAGACGAAGTACAGCCCTGGTACCGCTACGCCCAACGTCGCGAACAACTCGCGCACCGGCCGTTACGTCGGTGGCCGTTTCGGCTACGCCAATGGTCCTCTGGACGTCGCGCTGGCTTATGGCAGCAGCACCTCGGGTGACCAGTTCTACGCTGGCGTGACCAACAAGGTCAACACGCTGAACCTGGGTGCTTCGTATGACTTCGGTCCTGTGAAGCTGTTCGGTGAAGTGTCGCGCGTGAAGAACAAGGTTGACTATGAAGTGACCCCGTTCGTCGGCGCTACGCCTGATACCGATCTGACCGGCTACCTGCTGGGTGTGACCGTGCCCGTCGGTGCTGGCCTGATCCGCGCCGCTTACTCGTCGGTCAAGTACGACCTGAACCAGCCTGCAGTGCTGTTCCAGCCGCGTATCGCTGACCCGAAGGCCAACAAGCTGGCTATCGGCTATGTGCACAATCTGTCGAAGCGCACTGCTCTGTACGCTACCGTTGCTCGCGTGAGCAACAAGAACGGTGCAGCGCTGACCGTCGGTGGTCCGGCTTTCTTCTCCGGCGCTGGCTTCACCCCGAAGAGCTCGACCGGCTACGACTTCGGTATCCGTCACGCTTTCTAATTTGATGCTGGCGTAAGCCAGCTTCGAATCGAAAGACTGAAAGCCACCCAGCTTAGGCTAGGTGGCTTTTTACATTGTGAAATACGTCTGTTTGTAATTTGCATGGAAAATTTCTCTTTGGACGAAAATGGCAAAATCGATGCAAATTCAATTGATTTGAACGATTTGAGAATTTTCACATACGTGGCAATTCTTGGCAGCTTTTCCGCTGCCGCAGAGGAGCTCTGCATTCACAAATCGAGTGTGAGCAGAAGTATTGCCAGATTGGAAAAAATTCTAAATACGCCACTACTTCTACGTACAACCCGCAAGGTGCGACTTAGCAAAGCTGGCGCCGTCGTTAAAGAACGCGGGGCTGAAATGCTTCAGCGCATCGATGACACACTTGGTTATGTAGGATCGCTTCCGTTGAAACCGCAGGGACATTTGACGGTATGTGTTTCAACGGAATTATTTCTTACCACCGCCATGCGAAATCACATAGGATTTCAATTCTTAAATAGCTGCACGGGCGTGCAGCTACAATTAGACATTACCTCTGATGATTCGGCCTTAAAGGCAGAGACTACTGACATCGCGATCACCTCGCGTAGTCATCCTGGTTCATCCCAATTAACAAGCATGGACCACTGGCTATGCGCTTCACCAGAATACATTGAAAGAAGAGGTCGCCCCCTTTTTGCCTCAGACTTAGATCGACATGATTTTATTTTCAACAGCTCTGGCGAGATAAATTCAAACCCTTTGTCGGCCACCGGAAGTGCGGCTTCCAAGCCCTTGCATGCTCGAGCTACCACGAATGATGTGGAGATTTTTCAAGCTTTTGTTCTGCAGGGCTTGGGTATCGGCTGCTTTCCTGCATACATCTGCGAACCCTTGATGCTAGAGAATCTCTTGATACGAGTGCTTCCAGACATCATGCTACCTCAATTAGAGATACATATTTCTTATCCAAGCAGACGGGTGAGAGCCCCAGCCGTTCGCGCCTTCTCTCACATCCTCAAATCGAACCTGTCGCCAACTCCAAGCCCACGCCTTTAGATTTAGAAAACCTCAGGAGCAAGGAATTTTTTCCTGCAGCAAAAATTATCGATCCGATGTTGATTATTTTTTCGAATCTGATTTGATGCCTGCAGTTATTTAATTTTTCAGAGCCACGAGAAGCAACTCGGTCCGCGCAAGGCATCGTTTCAAACAACACCAGATTTTTGATTGCCATCAAAAATCCCCCAGGTCAGAGATCGGTGGAATCCAACAAGTCGGGTTTAATTTTGGCGGAAAAATAAACTTCCTTGCACCAAACGCCCTCGCCATTTCTCGTCACACATCCTCAATGACGGATTCACTCACCTTGGCACTCAAAAGCGAAGAGTTAGAAGAAAAAGTGACATTACTTGCTTCAACTCCTCAATTAAGCCAAAGGTTCCATGGCGTCCTGCCCTAGCGCTTCTACATCTATTACGCGCCTGTAATGTTGCAGTTCGGCGCTTGTTAGATGCGATTTCTAGAATCGCCCGCCACGACTGACGCGATTGGCAGCCGCCGCCTTCGATCCGCGTGAATGATTTCGACCATGCCAAATCTCCCCCCTCGACAGCCTTCCAGCGCCGACGCACCACTTACCTCCTTGCGGGTAACGAATGTGCCACTCTCCGCAACTTGGGCAAGCGTAGGCACTGCAAGTTGGATTGTTGGTGTAGACAACCTCAGCTTCTGGAGGACGTTCGCGTTGGCACAGGACGGCTTGAGTGCCACCACCGCAGCTTCGACGGTCGGGCTTGGGATCTTTCTTGTGCTGCTTTTCGCCGCAGTTCTGCGACCCTTCGTCGTTGGCAGGGCTGGGATTTTCCTGTTGTGCACACTGTTAGTCACCTCTGCCAGCGTATCGCACTACCTCGATGCCTGGGGCGTGCTCTTCGACAAGGGACTGGTTCGGAACATGATCGAAACGGACTCCCGTGAAGTCCGGGAGTTGCTATCATTTCCAGCGTTCGTCGATGTGCTTTGGCGGGGTATTTTTCCTGCGGCATTGCTGTGGTTCATCGGCATTCGCAATGACGGATGGAAGCAATCAGCAGTCCAGATGACACTGCTAGGTGTGGTTGCGGCCAGCGTCGCTAGCGCGTTGCTTGCCACGTCATATGGAACCTTGGCATCGACATTTCGGAACCATCGGGAACTCCGCTTCCAGCTTGTTCCGACGAACTACATCAATGCGGTATACGGCTACATCAAAGGCGAAGATACGACACCTACGGCGCTTCTTCAAGTAGCACCGGATGCGCGTCGTACCGAGACGCTCTCCGGGCGCCCTCTGGTGCTTGTCCTGATCGTAGGCGAAACCGCACGAGCGGCGAACTTTTCCCTGGGTGGCTATGCGCGTCAGACAAATACAGCCCTGGTTAACCGAGACATCCTGTACTTTCAGAATGTCGTCTCGTGTGGCACCGACACCGCGACATCGTTGCCTTGCATGTTCTCCGGGCTGGGTGCCGAGGACTTCTCCGTGCAGAAGGCGCGTGAGCGCGAAAATGTACTCGACGTCCTGCTGCGGACAGGTGTTTCGGTGCAATGGCTCGACAACAACTCCGGTTGCAAAGGAGTCTGTGCGCGAGTGCCGACCCGGCAGATGCCGACTTCAGGCATCAACGGCCTTTGCGGTGAGGACGCGTGCCTAGACGAAATTCTTACCCAGTCGCTGGAGGAGCGCCTGAGCGAGGTGACGCAGGACACGGCCATTGTTCTGCACCAGATGGGCAGTCACGGGCCTGCCTACTACCGGCGGTATCCAGCACCTGGCAAATTCCAGCCGACGTGCGATACGAATCGGATCCAGTCTTGCGACCGGCAAGCGCTCGTCAACACCTATGACAACACGATCGAGTACGCCAGCCAGAACATCGCTCGGATCGTGGAGGCCGCGCGCGCTCGCGCCCCCGCGATGGACATCGCGGTCCTCTACATCTCGGACCATGGTGAAAGCCTCGGCGAGCGAAACATCTATCTGCACGGGCTGCCGCCGATGCTTGCGCCCAGCGAGCAAACGCACGTTCCCATGCTCGCCTGGCTACCGGCTCAGACACAGCATCGCCTGAAATTGCCGATTTCATGCCTTGCTTCGGTTACCGGGCAGAAATATTCCCATGACAACCTGTTTTCAACATTGCTTGGGTTTTTCGGCGTCGCCACCGCGGCGTACCGAGCCGATCTGGACGTGTTGGCGATCGCGCGGGCGTCCCATGCATGCGGAAATACACCGCAGCGCTTGACCCTGAAGTGACTTCATGGTTTCCAATCACTTCATTCCACAGCAATGGGCGCTCCTGCCTTCCAAGGAATCATCATGAGCTTCTTCAGCGACATCTTTCGAAACCTGGCAAACGGTGGCCACGGCCAACGTGGGCATGGTCCGTCGAGCCGTTCGGGGCATCACGGTGGGCGGGAAAGTGGTTATCCGTACGGAGGAGCTGATGCGCGCGGCGGGCCGCCTTGCCGGTCGTGCGGAGCCCCGTTCCTTCCTGGCGCGAATTTTTGCGCGCAGTGCGGCGCAGCTCCTGCAGCAGCACGGGTCTGCTCTGGCTGCTCCACTGCCTTGGCGCCCGGAGCACGCTTCTGCGCAAAATGCGGTCAAGCGGCAGCGTAAGCTGCGATCCCGCGAGATCACCCGATCCCTGACCTGATTTTCGCAGCCAAGCCCATCGAAAAATCCAGCACCGTCGATACACTTGCCATCATGCGTACGTTCCTCCTAGCCATGCTTCTCGCGATCCTGCCGCTGCAGTTCGCGTGGGGTGCGGCCACGGGTTACTGCAGGCATGAGGCTGGCACCGGTGCCGCGCATTTTGGTCACCACGAGCACCAAGCCAACGCATCTTCGGGTGAAAAGAGCAAAGACCTGAAGCTGAAGACGCTCGCTGACAGCGACGACTGCATCGGTTGTCATGCCAGCGTTGTCCACATCGCTCCGCTTCCGTCTCTTCATTTCCTGGCCCCTGTCGGAGGATGGCCCCCAGCGCTCAGCCTTCCGACCTACCGTTCGCCAATTCCCATAGGGCTTGAACGCCCTGCACGAACGCTCGCCCTCTGATCGGCGAGCACGTTTTCTCTTTTCCTTTTTTTCCCACGACGACTGCTCGCCGAATCTCGCCTTTGGTTGTTTTTCAACGCTAGGAGATTTCGATGCGAATCAAGACGCTGGTCATTGCCAGTGCATTGGCTCTGGCCGCATGGCCCAGCCTCGCGCAAGTCGCGACCTCAGCCGCCCAAACTGCGCAGTCAGCACCCCTACGGCCGGTCCTTCAGGGATTGAGCCTGACGGAGGCATGGCGGCTGGCTGAAGAATCCAATCCGGCCTTGAGAGCCAAACGGGCCGAACTCGCTTCGGCGGAAGGTTCGCGCACCGATGCCAACGCCTTCCTGTACAACAATCCAGTCGTCTCTTTCGATGGCACACGTCGGACTGTCCCCCAGGAGGGGGCGTCGTCTGAACGGCGCCGCGAGTGGTCGAGCAGCGTCCAGCAGACCTTCGAGATCGCCGGCCAGCGAGGCTTTCGCCGCGAAGCTGCCGACGCAGCGCTGACGGCCCTGCAGGAAGAGATCGCCGAGACGCGCAGACAAGTTCGCGTCGAGGTGGCGCAGCTGTACTACCGCATCCTCGCCCTGCAACAACGGACCGAGCTCGAAGAGCAGGCGCTGGGTCTCTTCGAAAGTACCGCGGCAGCTGTACAAAAGCGACGGATCGCAGGCGAAGACACCAAGCTGGATTCCAACGTGGCCTCGGTCGAGGCCGAGCGTGCCCGCAACCAGCTGGCCGTCGCAAAGGAACAACTGCTAGACACTCGCGCTGAACTGGCTGCCAAGCTTCAACTCCGCCCTGAAAGCCTGCCCCAGGCGAGCGGCGAGCTCCGACCTGCGGCAAGCGCGGCCTACAGCCTCGAGTCCCTGCTGTCCCAGGTCGATAGCCAGCCCCGCCTCCAGGCCCTGCGTGCGCGGGAGGAGTCTGCACGGGCCAAGCTGAAGCTGGAGAGCGCCAGCCGCTATCCCGATCTCACTGTCGGCGTGGGCGTGGGACGTGAAGGTGCATCCGGCGCACGCGAACGGCTTACAACTGTTTCAGTCTCCGTGCCCCTACCGCTGTTCAAGCGCAATGCCGCTGGCATCGGACAAGCAAGCAGCGCGCTCACCCAAGCCGAGATCTCGCGCAGTGCGGGCGCTCGAGACGCGCAAGCGCAGGTGCAGGCGCTCTGGGCCAAGCTGGAGAGCCTGAGGGATCGCGTCACCAGGCTCCAAGAGCGCGTGCTTCCGGCGCTGCTCGATAACCAGCAGCTCTCGGTCAAGTCGCAGCGCGCTGGCCAGATCGGTCTTCTCGAGTTGATTGTGGTGAACAGGCAAGCCCTCGACGCACGCCGCGATCTCATCGACGCGCTCATCGACTATCAATCCACCCGTCTTGCACTGGAGCTGGCCGCCGGCTGGCCTCCAGAAGGAATCACGCCATGAAATTCAGTCCCACTCAAGTCGGTCAGAGCAGTACCGAACGCCCCGCTCTGACGAAGCTTGTCGCAGCGGTTTGCGCGGCCGTCGCATTGATTGCACTTTCCGGTTGCGGAGGCAGCAACGGTGCGGCAGAAAAGCCCGCTGCCGAAGAGAAAGCTGCCGAGAAAGAAGGCCTCAAGCTCACGAAGGAGGAAGCGGATCGCGCCGGCATCGTCCTGGAGGAACTCAAGGCACAGCCACTGGCTGACACCGTCACGGTGACAGCCACGATTCGCGCGAACCAGGATCGCATCGCGAGAATTGCGCCTCGCGTCGAAGGCCGCGTTGCCGGCGTTGCGGCAAGCCTTGGCGACAATGTTCGAGCCGGACAGTCGCTCGCGACCTTGGACAGCGTAGCCGTTGGCGAGGCATCGTCGGCGCTGAGCCAGGCACGGTCCGCTCAGCGAGTGGCTGACGCGGACTACAAGCGCGCGACTGCGTTGCAGGCAGAGGAAATCATCCCGCAGAAAGACTATTTGCGAGCCAAGGCAGAGCATGAAAAGGCAAGTGCCGCGCTTCGCGCCGCAGAGGACCACCTCCGGCTGCTCGGCGTTGCGTCGGGCCAAAGTGCAGGCGTGGCCTCCGTCTTTCCGCTGACTTCGCCGCTGGCAGGAACAATCATCGAGAAAAAAGCGGTCGTGGGTGGCTTGGCTGGCCCGAGCGACGCCTTGTTCGTTGTCGCGGACCTGTCGACGTTGTGGATCGAGGCCAACCTGGCCGAGGCCCAGTTGGCGAAGGTCCGCGTTGGTGCGAAAGCGACCGTCACGGTCGGCGCCTATCCCGGCGAGCGCTTTGAAGGACGAGTGACCTACGTTGCAAGCATCCTCGACAAGGAGACGCGTTCGATTCCGGCTCGCATCGAGGTGAAGAACGGCGACGGCCGCCTCAAGCCCGAGATGTTCGCGACCGCCACCATTGAAAGCCCCTCGCCGCAGTCGGCACCGAAGACTGACGTGCTGACGGTGCCAGACCAGGCCATCGTTCTCATGCAAGGCCAGCCCAACGTTTTCGTCTTTGAAAACGGTGCTTACGAACAGCGCGCCATCGATCCAGGCGACAGGCTCGGGAGCCGGACGGTGGTGAAGTCAGGCGTGAAGGCCGGCGAACAGGTGGTGAGTGCGGGAACCTATGCCCTCAAGGCACGCGTGCTGAAGTCGCAAATTGGCGATGCACATTGAGGAATCGAAAGTAACAACATGCTCAATGCACTCGTCGACGCGTCGCTTCGATACAAAGTACTCGTCCTGGTCTTCTTTGCCGTCTTGGTCGGACTCGGTGTTCAGGCATTTCGCAATGTCCCTGTCGATGCCTTCCCCGACGTTACCCCGGTTCAAGTCAATATCTATACAGAGTCCCCAGGCCTGGCCGCGGAGGACGTGGAAAAGCTGCTCACGACACCGATCGAAGGCGCCATGGCTGGCTTGCCGGGCGTCGAAGAAGTGCGCTCGGTCTCGCTCTTTGGCTTGTCTTACGTCGGCGTCTACTTCAAGGACGATGTTGACATCTATTTCGCTCGCCGCTTGGTGGGCGAGAAACTGCAGGAAGCAAAAGGGCGCCTGCCTCAAGGCTATGGCGAACCGGTGCTGGGTCCGAACAGCTCGGGTCTCGGCCAGGTTTTTTGGTACACCGTCGAGTCCGAAGACAAGAAGATGAGCACCATGGACCTTCGTACGCTCCATGACTGGACCGTGCGGCTGATCCTTCGTACGGCCCCCGGTGTTGACGACATCGTCTCGTGGGGCGGGGAACAGAAGCAGTTCCAGGTTCAGATCGATCCGCGAAAGCTCATCAAGTACAGCGTGAGCTTCAAGGAGGTGATGGAGCGGCTCACCGCCAACAACAAGCAGGTTGGCGGCCAATCGATCAATCTCGGCGCGGAACAGTTTCTGGTGCGCGGCCTCGGGCTGGTGGGAACCACAAAGGACATCGAGCAGATCGTCATCGCAGAGCGCAACGGCGCGCCTGTATATGTGCGGGACGTCGCTCAGGTCAAGGAGGCTCCCGCGCCCAGATTCGGCGCAGTGACACGAGACGGCAAGGAAGCCGTCTTGGGTATCGCATTGGCTCGGGTCAACGAAAACGCGAAGAACGTGGTGGATGCCGTCAAAGCCAAGTTGGCCGTGGCGCAAGCAGCGCTGCCGAAGGGCGTGACGCTGCAGCCGGTCTACGATCGCACCGAGTTGGTCAAGAAAGCCCTGAACACCGCGGAGAGTTCGCTGGTCGAAGGCGCGATCCTTGTCGCCGTGATTCTTTTCCTGTTCCTGGGCGAGTTTCGTTCGGCGATCGTGGTGGTGATCACGCTGCCAATGGCGATGTTGATCGCATTCATCCTGATGCAGCAGTTCGGTGTCTCGGCCAACCTGATGTCGCTTGCCGGCTTGGCGATCGGCACAGGGATGATGGTGGACGGCGCGGTCGTGATGGTCGAGAACGCATTCCGACTTCTGGCGCATGCGAAAGAATCCGGCAAGCCGATTCAGAAGACTCACCTCATCCTCGAAGCGGCCCGAGAGGTGGTCAACCCGATCGCATTCGCTATCCTGATCATCATCGTGGTTTTCCTGCCCTTGTTTTCGCTCACCGGGCTCGAGGGAAAGCTCTTCAAGCCGATGGCGTACACCATCACGTTCGCCATGGCAGGCTCGCTCCTGCTTTCGCTGACGTTGGTCCCAGTGCTCGCGGCGATGATCCTGAAGCCTAAAGAGGAGAAGGACACCTTCCTCGTTCGTCGCGCCAAGCGGATCTACCTTCCGCTGTTGGACTGGGCACTTGAGCGCAAGCGCTTAGTCGTCGGTTCGGCGATCGTCCTACTGCTCGCCTCGCTGGCGCTGTTCCCGTTCCTGGGCAAGGAGTTCATGCCCCAGCTCCAGGAAGGAACGATCCAGTTCCGGGTTACGGGCATTCCCTCTACGTCATTGGACGAGTCCATCCGCGTCTCCAACGAGGTGAGTGCGGCCTTGCGCAAGCAATTTCCCCAAGTCAGATCCGTGCTTGCAACCATCGGCCGCGCCGAAGGCGGCGAGACGACGGACGTGAACTACATGGAGCTGAACCTGGACACCAAGCCGCCAGGGGAGTGGCCGGAGAAAATTTCCTACGGAAAACTCGCCTCGGACATGCAGGAGGCGCTCGAAAAAGTGGTGCCCACGGTTGTGTTCGGCGCGACCCAGCCGATCCAATCTCGTGTCGAAGAACTGATCTCTGGGGTGCGGGCCACGCTTGCGCTCAAGCTGTACGGGGAGGATCTGGCCACGCTCGACAGGCTCACCGGCAAGATTCAAGGCGTGCTCGGGAAGATCCCTGGTGTTGCGGACCTGTCGGCTGAAGCCAACAAGGGCAAGCCGCAGCTCATCATCAAGGTCAACCGGGACGCTGCGGCGCGCTATGGCATCAACGCAGACGAGATCCTTGAGGTCGTGCAATCCGGAATCGGCGGCAGTGCGGTCTCCACATTGATCGATGGCACCAAGCGCTTTGAAATCGCGGTTCGTCTCTCCGACGAGTTCCGGGTCAGCCCCGCGGCCATTGCCAGCATTCCGATCCGCACGGGAGGGGGGGCGCTGGTGCCTTTCTCGCAGGTCGCATCGATCGAGCTCGACGAGGGGTACTCTTTCATCCGACGTGAGTCGCTGCAGCGCTATTCAGTGCTCCAGATGGACGTCAAGGGCCGCGATGTCGACAGCTTCGTGAAAGAGGCGGATGCGCAGCTGAAGGCGCAAGTCGAGTTGCCAACCGGCTACTGGATCGAATGGGGCGGCTCCTTCGAGAATCAGCAGCGCGCGATGGCGAGGCTCGGGGTGATCGTTCCGTTGACCATCGGTCTGATTTTTATCCTTCTGTACACCGCCTTCAACTCTGTACGGCATGCGACGCTCATCATCGCCAACGTGCCATTCGCAATCATCGGCGGCATCGTCGGCTTGTTTGTCAGCGGGCAATACCTGTCGGTCCCGTCGGCGATCGGCTTCATCGCTGTCTTCGGCGTTGCCATGCTGAACGGCATTGTGATGGTGACGTTCCTGAACGACCTGAGACGACAGGGCTTGCCGATCCGGGAGGCGGTTCAACAGGGGGCCGCGCTGCGGCTGCGCCCCGTGCTGATGACCGCGTCTGTCGCGATCCTTGGCCTCATCCCGATGCTGCTGTCGACCGGCGTCGGCGCCGAGACGCAACGCCCGCTTGCAACGGTCGTGGTGGGTGGCCTCTTCACTTCGACCGCGTTGACGCTGCTGATCCTGCCCTTGATGTACGAGTGGGCGGAGCAGCGTGCCGAGAGGCGCAAGGCCAAGGCCGAAGAAATCGTAGAAGGAGAAACACCATGAAAGAGATCAAGGCATACGTCCACAGCAACAGGGTCGCGGCTGTGATTGCCGCATTGAAGGGGGCAAGCGCCTGGGGAGACGACGCACGCGGTCGCCTGCACAACCTTACCCTGTACGTCGTGAAGGGATCGTTGACGCCGCTTCACGAGGCTGAGCGTCGCTACTCCATTGAACTTGGCGACGAAGTGGTGAACGAGTACAAGCTCGAACTCCATTGCAATGATGACGATGTCGATGAGTTCGTGAAGGTCATCGCAGCCGCGGCCCATACTGGCCAGGCGGGTGCGGGGTGGATATACGTAATGGATGTCGGGTACGCGCAAGCGATCGCTTGATGGTGCCGTGATGAACAACTCCGATCCGCGCGCCCATTGTCTCGAGAGGGGTGGTGATCGCGCAGGCGCCTTGCGGGCCAGGCGACTGCTCGTGATGGCTGTGTTCGGCACGGGTTGCGCCGCAAGCTTGGGCGGCTGCGCGAACCTCATGGAGGACGCCGGTGCGTTCCGCGAAGGCTGGCGCACCGCAGAGGTGACCGAGGTGGCCTCCGCGCGTCAACTGCGAGGAGGCGGCCGGACCGATTGCCGACAGACGGCAAGCCAACAACAATTTGCGATGTCGCGCTTCGCTCGCTTGTCGTACCGCTCCGGCGGGTCCAAGCACTCACATGTTGTCATGGTGAGCGACGGCCACCCCGTCACCGTAGGCGATGTCGTCTTCACCAATGTGATTCGTTGCGGAACCCCCTTGGAAGTTCGATCAAGGCCAACGGCCGATGCGATCAAGACCGGGAGCACGAGCGGCCCTGGCCGGCTTCCCAGCCCCAATCTTTGAAAGCGATCATGGCATCCGGAAACTCTCACTCGCATGTACAGGCCGTATCCGGCCCTGGTCACGAGCGATCCCTGTGGATTGCCCTGGCCCTTACGACGACGTTCATGGTCGCGGAGGTGATCGGAGGACTCGTCACCGGAAGCCTCGCGCTGATCTCAGACGCGGCGCATATGTTCACCGACACGGTGGCGCTGGCTATTTCGCTCGCAGCGATCCAAATCGGTAAGCGCGTAGTAGATACCAAGCGGACCTTCGGCTACTACCGGTTCGAGATCCTAGCGGCGGCGTTCAATGCCCTCCTGCTCTTCGGCGTTGCCATCTACATCCTCTATGAAGCCTGGCAACGGATGCGTGCGCCGCAAACGGTCGACTCCATCCCGATGCTGATCATTGCGGCACTAGGTCTCGTCGTAAACCTCGTGAGCATGAGATTGCTCTCGTCGGGCAAAGATCGAAGCCTCAATGTCAAGGGCGCCTACCTGGAGGTCTGGAGCGACATGCTCGGGTCGATGGGAGTGATTGTGGGGGCTGTCGTGATCTGGCTCACAGACTGGACTTGGGTCGATTCGATTATCGCCGTCGCGATTGGATTCTGGGTGTTGCCGCGAACTTGGCTGCTGCTGCGAGACAGCATGAATATTCTTCTCGAGGGTGCGCCGGACGATGTCGATGTTGAAGAGATCGGAAAGGCGCTGTGCGAATTGCCCGGGGTCGATTCCATTCACGAACTGCACGTCTGGGCTATCTCCAGCGGCAAGGTGAGCTTGAGCGTTCATCTAGTCAGCGCGATCGGTGACTTCGACAGTCTCGTGGCTGAGGGGACCCGCGTCCTCGCGGAGCGCTTTGATATACATCACTCGACGATCCAACCCGAACGCGTTCCATGCGGTCAGGCGTCGGAAACACATCGTTTCGAGTGATCTTCCATACCCGAACCATTCTGAGTTCGACGGAAAGGAACGGCCGTGCACCGCACCACAATCGACGACGGATCGCATTTTTTCATGATGCTGGGCCTGTACATCAGCATCCTCGTCATCGGCGCTGTAATCTTTCTTCTAGTTCGATGGTGGAAAGATCGCCGCGACTATCCAGCGGCACATCGCCGCCCCCAAACAAAAAGCTTGCTCGATCGACTTTCGGGCCGTGACGCCAAGACGAAAAGCACGGCGGCTCACAAGAGCCACGGGAAACCCAAGAAATAGTGCTCGGTGTTCATCGATAGATGAACTCCTGATCGCGGAAAGAAAGTAAGCGTCGTCTCAAGACCCCTCTTGACGCTGGATCGACGGAGGAACTACAGCAGGTCGCTCTCGCCGTCGTTGACCTCGTCGACGAACGTGTCATTTGACCAAGCCAGGCCGATGGCCTTGTCCAGGCGTTTGAGCAGGACGTTGAGGCTCTCACCATCGCGACGCACAAGCATGGCCAGGCAGTTGCTGCCATCGGCGGCTGTGGCGACGCACTCGTGCGGCGGCAGCGCACCGATTGTGATCTCGCCGCCGTCCTCGATCAGGGCCTCGATGTAGTTCGTCCGAGCCATTGCCGCTCAGACCTTGACCTCGGCGAGTCGGTCGTTGATCTCGATGGTGTCGAAGGCCAAGGGGTCCCAGGTATCGGTACCGATCCATTCGAGCAGATCATCGTGCTCGGGATCGTCAGGGTTCGCCATGGCCCGCACGAACTGCGCATAACCCGGCACGCCTCCGCAATCCTCCGGCGGCGTTGCACAGGCACCGCCGGCACAGAACGGGAGCACGAACTCCGGAATCGGTGCGATCTTCTTCTCGACCTTGATGCGGTGGTCCCAGTAGTCCCCGAAGTCGTAGACGTAGCTCAGCGTCGACCGGTTCAGGGCGGTGGTCAGTCGCGTGCTCTCGCTGGTGATCGAGCCAGGATCGTCGTACATCGGATCTGGCGTGCCATAGCGCTCGCCGTCGCCAGCGATGAACTCGTGCAGATGCGAGTGGCCCCAGCCGAAGGCTGCCTGGATGACAACGTGCAGCTTGGCCAGGGTGATCGTGTCCGGCACCAGAACGCGGCGCCAGACCTTGGGCTTGGTGCCGCGCAATTCGATGTGCAACTGCAGGATCGCCGCTGGTGCCTTGATTCGTTGTACCTTGCTCGCCATGCTCAAGCTGCTTGTCGTTGGTCTTCGGCGTGTCGGCCGATGTTCCACGGCAGCAACTCGTCGATGCGGTTGATCGGATGGTCCGCGATGCGCCCGAGCACATCGCGCAGGTAAGCCTCGGGGTCGAGCCCGTTCAGCTTGGCGGTCTCTACGAGGCTATAGATGTTGGCGCCGACCGGAAACTGAGCCAGTTTTGCAGGTAGTGCCGAAGTAAAAGTGAGCCAGGTGTTCAACCTACCCTGCTGTTTATTTAAGCAGCGGGGTTCGAGGAGTGATCACCATGGACATGATTGGCAAGATCCGACGGCTGCACGCGAGGGACAAGCTGTCGGAGCGCGAGATAGCGCGCAGGACGGGACTGTCGCGCAACACGGTTTCCAAGTGGCTGCGCGCGCCGGTGAAGGAGGCGCCGAAGTACCGGCGCGATCCCCGCCCCAACAAGCTCAGCCCGTTTGAGGAAGCGCTGAAGCGGGCATTGACGGCCGATGCGCGACGGCCCAAGCATGAGCGGCGCACAGCACGTGCGCTGCACGCCGAGATCAAGGCGGCGGGCTACGACGGCGGTTACTCGGCCGTCACTGACTTCGTTCGAGCCTGGCGCCAGGGCGAGGGACAGGCGGTCAACGTCACCGCGTTCGTTCCACTGACCTTCGAGCTCGGCGAGGCCTTCCAATTCGATTGGAGCGAAGAAGGCCTGGTCGTCGGCGGCATCTACTACCGCATGCAGGTGTCGCACCTGAAGCTGTGTGCGAGCCGTGCGTTCTGGCTGGTGGCCTACCCGAGCCAAGGCCACGAGATGCTGTTCGACGCCCACACAAGATCGTTCGCAGCGCTGGGCGGTGTGGCGCGCCGTGGGATCTACGACAACATGCGCACCGCAGTGGACAAGGTTCACAAGGGCAAGGGCCGCACCGTCAATGCCCGCTTCGCAGTGATGTGCGCGCACTACCTGTACGACCCCGACTTCTGCAACGTGGCCTCGGGCTGGGAGAAGGGGCGTGTGGAGAAGAACGTGCAGGACAGCCGTCGGCGCATCTGGATCGAGGCGGGCCGGCGCCGCTTCGGCTCCTTCGTCGAACTCAACGCCTGGCTGGGCGAGCGATGCCGAGCGCTGTGGAACGAGGTGCGCCACCCCGAGCACAGCCAGTTCAGCGTGGCCGAGATGCTCGAGCACGAGCGTCCCCACCTGATGCCCATGCCTGAGCCCTTCGATGGCTACGTAGAGAAGCCAGCGCGGGTGTCGAGCACCTGCCTGGTGTCGGTGGCACGCAATCGCTACTCGGTGCCCTGCGAGCTGGCTGGGCAGATGGTCAGCACGCGGCTGTACCCGGGCAACGTCGTGGTGGTCGCAGAAGACGCGGCAGTGGCGCGCCACGAGCGCCTGAGCGCCTCTGGCGGCACCCGCTACGACTGGCAGCACTACATTCCGCTCATCCAGCGCAAGCCTGGTGCATTGAGGAACGGTGCGCCCTTCGCGGACATGCCCGAAGCGCTGCAGCAACTGCGCCGCGGCCTGCTGCGCCAGGCCGGTGGAGATCGCGTGATGGCCCAGGTGTTGGCCATCGTGCCGACGGCGGGGCTGGATGCGGTGATCGTGGCGGTCGAGCTGGCGCTGGAGAGTGGTCCGCCATCGGGCCGTGTCAGCGTGGAGCACGTCGTCAATGTGCTCGGGCGGCTCACCGCACCGGCAGCACCGCAGAGTGCGCAGACGGCGCTGCAGATCGTCACGCCACCGCTGGCCAACACGGCCCGCTACGACGGCTTGCGTGGACAGGAGGTGGACCATGCGTGACGTGACAGTCGAACTCAAGGCGTTGCGCCTGCACGGTATGGCCAGTGCCTGGTGCGATCTGGCGGAGCAAGGTGCCGCGTCCGGCTTGGATGCCTCGCGCTGGCTGGTCGAGCACCTGCTGCAGGCGGAGACCACAGACCGTTCGATGCGTTCGGTCCAGCACCAGATGAACTCGGCGCGCTTCCCCGTGCACCGGGATCTGGCCGGCTTCGACTTCGACGCGTCGGTGATCGACCAGAAGCTGGTCCACCAGCTCGCGATGCTGGAGTTCACCGAGGCCGCGCACAACGTGGTCTTGGTCGGTGGTCCAGGCACAGGCAAGACCCATCTGGCAACGGCTCTGGGCGTGTCGGGCATCGTGCGCCACGGCAAGCGCGTGCGGTTCTACTCGACGGTCGATCTGGTCAATGCACTGGAGCAAGAGAAGGCCCAGGGCAAGGCCGGGCGTATCGCGCTGAGCCTGCTGCGAATGGATCTGGTGATCCTGGACGAACTGGGCTACCTGCCGTTCAGCCAGGCCGGCGGCGCGCTGCTGTTCCACCTGCTGTCCAAGCTGTACGAGCACACCAGCGTGGTGATCACCACCAACCTGGACTTCGCCGAATGGTCGACGGTGTTCGGCGACGCGAAGATGACAACCGCCTTGCTCGACCGCCTCACGCACCACTGCCACATCGTGGAGACGGGCAACGAGAGCCATCGCTTCCTGCACAGCAGCGCCACTGCGAAGAAGCGCATCAAGGCCAGGGAGCAGACCCGCAAGACAGGCGCCAAGGCCGATCCAACCGACGCCACCGATTGACGACTACTGCTCGTAGCAAGGCGCTACGGGCTACGCCCTTCGCGCCTTATGAGTTCGATCACAAGAAGCGAAAGGAGGTCACAGAACAAGGCAAGACATACACTTATCCACAGTCGACCATTGCTGCGTCGGCTTCCACCCCTGGCTCACGATTCAAGCGGCGCGGTGGCTCAGTTCTACTTCGGCGCGGACAGCCCAGCCCACCCCCAAGGTCATGCAGCCTGCAATCGACGGCCCTTGTATGCGTTCATCGCGAAGCCCGAGACCGCAATCAGCAGAACGATGACCTGGGCCACCACGGTTTCGGCCGAGGGGTACATGCCCAGCAAGTCGATCCGGGGCGCCATGATCGGAGTCGCACCCAGCCAGCCAGCTTCCTGCAGCCCCGCGACGCCCTTACCGGCCAGGACAACGGCGAGCACAGCGACCAGGAACGAGCTGATGCTGAAGAATTTCCCGATCGGCATCCGAGCGCTAGTCCTGAGCATCACCCAGGCAAGGACGGCCAGGAGTGCGACGCCCAAGGCGAGACCGCCCAGCAGTGCATCGCCATTCCCATCGGCGGACAGGGCCGAGTAGAAAAGCACGGTCTCGAAGACCTCGCGGTATACCGCAATGAACGAAAGACCGAACAAGGCCCACGCCGAGCGCTTCGACATGGCCGAGGACAGCTTTTCCTTGAGGTAGGCCTGCCAACGGCCCGCAGCGCTCTTCTGGTGCATCCACAAGCCCACGCTCAGCAGCACGAGCGCGGCAAAGAGCGACGAGAGCCCTTCGGTCACCTCTCGGCTTGCCCCGCTGATGTTCACGAAATAAGTTGCCACCGCCCAAGTCAGACCGCCGGCGGCCAACGCCACGATCCAGCCGCCGTGCACGTAGCGCAGGACGTCCGGACGATTGGCCTTCTTCAGGAAGGCCACCATGCCGACAACGATCAACAGAGCCTCGAGCCCTTCTCTCAGCAAGATCGTCAGAGAGCCCAGGAAGGTGGTGAGCGGTGCGGCCGATTCCCCACCCAGCTCCTTTTCCACCTCGGCAAAGAGGTAGTCCAGCTTTTGAGCTGCGGCCTCGGCTTGAGCCAGCGTGCCGTTGGCAATGGCCGAGCGATAGGCCAGCATGCCGTTTTCCACTTCCGTCAGAAGCGCCTTGTTGCGCGCGCCCAGGGACGGCTCCAGCGGCTCGAAGCCATCAAGGTAGGCGGAGAGCGCCAGCCGCGTGGCCGTCGGCTTGTCGCCCTTGCGAATTGCGGCCAGGCTCTCGTCAAGGCGCGTGCGGGAAAGGGTCAACGCGCCGGCGTTCCCCGCCGCGGACGCCGCCTCGGGCTGGCTGCGCAGGAAGGCGGTCACATCTCGAGCCGCCTCAGGCCCGATCCGGGCGGCTGCTGCCACTTCGGTGACCGTGGTCACTGCGGCCAGGTCTGCGAATTCCTTGCGAGTTGCGGCATCTCGTTTCCACAGCTGCTCGCCTCGTTCGCGCATGCCAGCATCATGAGAAAGCGTGCCGGCAAAGAACGCCAGCGCCCACCGGTCCTCATCGGGCAGCCCAGCAAAACTCGGCATCGCCGTGCCGGTAACGCCCTGGGAGACGACTTGATAGAGCGCCATGAGACTTCGCGAGCGAGCACGTTCCCGGTCCGTGAAGGCGATCGGCGGTGGCTCCATTTTGGCTGCGAGTGGTCCATCGCCTCCGCCCGCAGTGCCGTGACAGGATGCGCATTGGGCTTGGAAGAGCGCCGCGCCTCGCTTGAGGTCTGGCAGGGCCTTCGGTGCCACGGGGATAGGATAGGCGGCCACCAGCAGCGCTTCCGCTTCATGCGCCAGGCGCGCGACCTCTGCGCTATCTGCCTTACCGGAAACGGCCGCCTGCAGTTTGGTGGCAGCAGTGACTACCGCTTCCTTGGAGGCATGCGCAGGAAGGCTGCGCGCCTGGGTCACCGCATTGGTGGTGAAATCTCGCATCTCCGCATATTCCGACTCGCTGACGATGGCGCCTTTGTCGACCGCACCACCGTAGTCCACGGCGACATAGTCCAGCAGCTGCCATAGCTGACGCGGCCCTTCAGCGGCTCCAGCAGCAGGGGTCTGCGCGGTGGCAGAGCCCATGAAACACAGTCCAACCCACAGAATCAACAACAAGCGCTTCATTCTTCAATCCGAAATAAGAACGACAAGCATTTTCGTTCAATAGTCCGAGCTTTTGCTTGAGGCCAATCCATTTGCCTCAAAGCTGCTTTCGACAAAGTTGTAACAGTGGCACCGGTCGGCCGGGAGTGACGGTTGGGGGGCAGGCTTGCACAGCTTTTTGCTTGATCCCTCAACTATCTCAACTATCGGAAGGTGGGCTGTCAAGCTGTGACAGGAGCGCACACGGTCGAACGATCACACGCTACTGAAACTCAAAAAGTGGACGAACGTTCGCGTTCGCCCGCTCGGAGACGGCAATGTCTCGAAAGGCATGTTAGTTGAGAGCATGCCAGCACCGCCGGCTGCGGCCCGACGCCACTTCGTTGTCGCGGGGCTTAGAACCCATGTCCTTGCTGTTGTCTCGCATGCCCTTCATCATGAAGAGCGTCGCACAGGCTGATGAGCACCATCAGGATCGGCGCACCTCGGCCCTTCGAGCGCTCAACTTCGGTTGGTCGATTGACACTTTGCCGCCGCTGGTTTGGCCTGATCTCGCCCCCCTGGGCACTCGGCACATCGAGCGCTTCTCTCGCTTGCCTCAGGCGGGCGGAGCCACAGCCTGCTCCTGCAGCGCGGAAATCAACGGACATGACACCGTGCCGTGACTCGCACAACAGTCGTCAACCAGCGTAGCCAGAACGAACTCGATGCGGCGGAGATCGGCCAGCTTGGAGCGCACATTGGCCAACTTCTCTTCCGCAACCTGACGCGCTTCATCGCAATGGGTGCCGTCATCCAATGCGAGCAAGCTGGATACCTCGTCAAGGCTGAAACCCAGGCTCTGGGCGGACTTGACGAACCGAACACGCGCCACGTCAGTCTCTCCGTAGCGCCGAATGCTCCCGTAGGGCCTGTCCGGCTGCGGCAGCAGGCCCTTGCGTTGGTAGAACCTGATTGTTTCCACGTTGACCCCGGCCGACTCGGCGAATGCGCCGATGGTCAGGGTGTTGTGCACCTGATTTGCCATACCGCTTGACTCCGTACTTGACTACGGAAGTAAGGTTACTCCAGTTCAAAAACAACCGGAAGGATGGCGGCAATGCCAGAAACGAAAAGCAGTCGCGGAGTCCTGATTGCAGGGGGACTTGCCGCGTTGCTCGCCTCGACGTGTTGTCTTGGCCCCCTGATTCTGGTCGCGCTCGGTGTCAGCGGGGCATGGATCGGGAACCTGTCGGCGCTCGAGCCATATCGGCCGCTCTTCATCGGGGTGGCGCTGGTCGCGCTGTTCTTCGCCTCTCGACGCATCTTTCGGCCGGTGCAGGCCTGTCAGCCCGGGGACGTTTGTGCCGCGCCCCAGGTGCGGCTCGGCTACCAGGTCGTGTTCTGGATCGTGGCGATTTTGGTCGTCGTGGCGCTCGCGTTTCCCTATGTGTTGCCCTTGTTCTATTGAAAGGACCTCTTCATGAAAAAGCTGTTTTCTGTTCTCGCACTGCTCGCTGCGTTCACCGCTCCCGCGTGGGCCACGCCGCAAACCGTCACCCTCTCCGTACCGGGCATGACCTGCGCGGCGTGCCCGTTCACAGTCAAGCAGGCGCTGAGCAAGGTCAACGGAGTGAGCAAGACCGAAGTCAGCTTCGACAAGAGGCAGGCGGTGGTGTCGTTCGATGACGCCAGGACCAGCATCCAGGCGCTGACCAAGGCCACAGCGGACGCGGGTTACCCGTCGACCGCCAAGCAATAGGTCCTTCACCATGGGATTGATAACTCGCATTGGGGACAAGGCCGGGGCGCTGGGCACCGTCGTCTCTGCGATGGGCTGCGCGGGGTGCTTTCCGGCGCTGGGGAGCCTGGGGGGTGGCGCTCGGACTGGGCTTCCTGAACCGGTATGAGGAGCTCGTCATGACCCGCGTGTTGCCGCTGTCTGCCGTGGTGGTACTGCTCGCCAACGGCTTGGGCTGGTTCAGCCATCGGCAATGGCATCGCAGCGTGCTGGGCATGGTGGGTCCCGCGATCGTACTGGCGGTGCTCTATCCGTTCTTCGGCTATGGGTGGACCGAGTGGCTGCTCTACACGGGCCTGGCCATCATGGTCGCCGTCTCGGTCTGGGATCTGCTCTCGCCAGCGCATCGCAGGTGCGCTCCCGACTTGAGTGCACAACCACGCAGACAGTGAAGATTTTCAACCTACACAGACAGGCATTCAATGACCCGCTTGCAAATTGAAGGCATGACCTGTGCCTCGTGCGCTGAGCATGTGCGCAGTGCACTGCAGAAGGTACCCGGCGTGCGCTCGGTGTCGGTGTCTTACCCGGACCGCCTGGCCAAGCTCACGCTCGACGAAGGCACATCGCCGGCTGCGCTGACGACGGCTGTGGCAGCGGCCGGCTACCGCGCGCTGCATGCCGACACTTCGGCGCCCGCTGGGCCGCTCGGCAAGGCCCGCCAATGGCTCGGTAATGCCGCACATCCGAGCTCAGATAGCCAACCGTTGCATGTCGCGGTGATCGGTAGCGGCGGCGCCGCGATGGCCGCGGCGCTCAAGGCGGTGGAGAACGGCGCCCGCGTCACGCTGATCGAACGCGGCACGATCGGTGGCACCTGCGTCAATGTCGGCTGCGTGCCGTCCAAGATCATGATCCGCGCCGCGCATGTCGCGCATATGCGCCGCGAAAGTCCGTTCGACGCCGGCCTGTCCACGGCGGCGCCGACCGTGCTGCGAGACCGGCTGCTTGCTCAACAAAAAGCGCGCGTTGACGAACTGCGCCATGGCAAGTACGAGAACGTCCTGAGCGGCACACCGGCCATCTCGGTCGTGCATGGCGCCGCGCGCTTCAAGGATAGCCATACGCTGATAGTGACGCTGAACGAAGGCGGCGAGCAGGAGGTGTCCTTTGAGCGCTGCCTGGTGGCCACCGGTGCAAGCGCCGCTGTGCCGCCAATCCCGGGCCTGAAGGAGACGCCCTACTGGACGTCGACCGAAGCCTTGGCCTGCGCGGTGATCCCTCTGCGCCTGGTGGTGATCGGTGCATCGGTGGTGGCGGTGGAGCTTGCCCAGGCGTTCGCCCGATTGGGCAGCCAGGTCACGATCTTGGCTCGCAGCAGACTTTTCTCTCAGGATGACCCGGCCATCGGCAAGGCGGTCACCGAAGCGTTTCGCGATGAAGGCATCGTGGTGCTGGAGCAGACCGAGGCGAGCCAGGTGGCGTACGCCAACGGTGAGTTCGCCTTGACGACGAATCACGGCGTTCTGCGTGCGGAGCGGCTGTTGGTTGCCACCGGACGCTCGCCGAACACTGGCGGACTGGCTCTCGAAGCTGCAGGCGTGAAGCTCGGCGAGCATGGCACCATCGTCATCGACCACAGCATGCGAACCAATGTCGCAGGCATCTATGCGGCAGGCGACTGCACGAATCAACCGCAGTTCGTCTATGTCGCTGCGGCGGCCGGCACACGCGCGGCCGTCAATATGACGGGCGGAGCGGCTGAGCTCGATTTGACGGCAATGCCGGCGGTCGTGTTCACCGATCCGCAGGTGGCAACCGTCGGCTACACCGAGGCCGAAGCGCGCAAGGCGGGGATCGAGACCGACAGCCGCACGCTGACGCTGGACAACGTGCCGCGCGCCCTGGTCAACTTCGACACGCGCGGCTTCATCAAGCTCGTTGCCGAGGTCGGTACCGGCCGAATCCTGGGTGTGCAGGCGGTCGCGGCGGAGGCCGGCGAACTCATCCAGGCGGCGGCTCTGGCAATCCGAGGTCACATGACGGTCCAAGACTTGGTCGACCAGCTTTTCTCCTATCTGACGATGGTCGAAGGTTTGAAGCTTGCAGCCCAGACCTTCACCAAGGACGTTACACAGCTTTCGTGCTGTGCTGGCTGAGGAGCAGCAGCGGGGCAGCAATGACCGACAACGAATACGACCCGATAGGCAATATCGTCGAGAGATTGACCAATGATCTGTTTCTCGAGCAATGCAGCCAAGCCGTACGTCGAGACTGCCCGCCGTCGACTACATCGAGCGCCTCCGGCTCTCACTCTCCCGCCTGCCCAGGCCCTGCGCCGACCAACAGCATCGACTCCGCGACGTAGTGGTGCGGCGGCACCTCGAGGTTGCTTGGGGCAGGCACGTTCTTGAACACGCGACCTGCGAGATCGAACTTCGATCCGTGGCATGGACAATAGAAGCCGCCTGGCCACGATGCGCCGATGTCGGCGGCGCCTCGCTCTGGCCTGAAGGTCGGGACGCACCCCAAGTGGGTACATATCCCTGTCAACACGACGAACTCGGGCCTGACAGAGCGCAGCTCGTTGCGCACGTAGTCGGGCTGCTGGGCCAGCCGGCGCGAATGCGGATCTGCGAGCACATCGTCGTGTTGGCGCAAGCCTTCGATCATTTCGGCACTGCGGTGCAGCACCCAAACCGGCTTGCCGCGCCACTCCACGGTCTGCAGCTCACCGGGCTTGATGGGGCGGATGTCAACTTCCACAGGGGCGCCGAACGCTCGCGCCCGCTCGCTGGGAGACAGCGATGCCACGAAGGGCACGCTCGTCGCGATCAGGCCAGCGCCGCCGGCTGCGGAAGTGGCTATCAGCCAACTCCGACGTGCGGCGTTCGGGCGGCTTGGGGGGCATGACATGGGACGCTCCTCCTTGCTCGCTGGCCGTCAAGGCTTGTCGGGGTCGGTTTTTCGGTCACCCGGCACCACCTCGTTTTCGCGAGGCTTGGAGGTCACATCCTTGTTGTTGTCTCTCATGCCTTTCATCATGAAGAGCATCGCTGCCGGGCAGATGAGCACCAGCAGGAACGGTGCAATGGCCTGGATGAAGGCCCGCGCCTCGGGCAGCGCGGCATACGCCACCAGGAGGCCAGCGCCCAACCCAACGGCGACCTTGATCATTGTCCGCATATCGCATTTCATGGCATTGATCCTTTCAGAGCGCGTACTTCGCAGAGGCGTTCGCTAGACCGATGGGGCCGGCAGGAACTCTGTTCCGGTACGCAGATGGAGAAATCTTTCGACGGGCATCACAGCCGCGATTCCGGCGCCGGGGACATCCGAGCCAGCGACTTCCAGCAAGGCATTGAGAAGGCCTTCCAGGTGTGATTCCTCCACGAAGACCTCGAGCTTGGTGTGCTCGCTGAGCAAATCGCGGGAGAAGAAGTTCTTGTATTCGCCAAAGCCCTTGACCTTGGTCAGCGTCATACCGCCAATACCAATGCTCCTGAACCTTCTCTCCAGCGCATCGACCGTCTCGGGCGGAACGATGGCAATGACGTAGCTGAATTTCATGATGACCTCGCTGCGTTGTGTGCGGCCTGATCGGCCGATGAACACGGTATGAAAAGTTCGCTCGGAACGGCAACGCCGCACATGTGCCCATTTCAGGGGGCGCCTGGGCTGCAGGTCATTCGCGCGACCTGCAGTGCGGCAAGACTCGCCATCACGATGGTTGGAGTGCCGCGCCAGCCTGGGATTCCCCTGGCGCGCCCCATTTGTCAGAAGGAATGCGACTACGGCAAGCGCCGACCAGCGACGGTTCGCTGTCGTCGCAGGTTTGCACGAAGTCTTGTGTCCCTCTATTTCACCGAGGTCACCACGTAGCCGTCACCTTCTTTCTTGAACCCGACATGGACCTTCGCGCCCACGGCGAGCTTGTCGAACAGCATCTTGTCCTTGACGCCAAAGCCCATGGTCATCGCGGGCCACCCCAGGCTTTTGACGGGGCCGTGCGCAAGGGTGACTTTGCCCTGGGCCGCATCGAAGTCCTTCACCACCGCGTCAGCTTCATGGGACGTGGACTTGGATGCCTTGGAGGTGCTTTTTGCGGGCCTGTCTTTCATCATCTCCTTGCACTTCTTGGCATCCATGTCCTTCATGTCCATGCCTTTCATGTCCATGTCCTTCATGCCCTTCATCTCCATGCAGTTCTGCATGCCCTTGTCCCCCATCTTCATGTTGCCCATGTCGCCGGATTGGGCGAACGTGGCGGCAGAAAAAGACAAGGCAGCGATCACCGTTGCGGTCGAAACGAATTTCATGATGTGTTTCCTTTTTTGAAATTGAGGCGGGCCGTTTTTTTCAGGCCCGGGTTAAGAGCGGCCCCTTCGGCAGCCGCGTCTGGAGTCATGTGCCGGTTTTCGGTTCAGAATTACTTGGGTGTCCCTCCTTGCATGGGGAGTTGATGGGGGCGTGCCTCGCGGACATCGGCAAGGCGCTGCCCCGTTGTCTCCGCTCGGTCGAACGTCATGACGCCAGAGCCGCTGCCCTCGGCCGTGCTGCCGTCGTTGATTCGCACAACAACGCCGCGCGGCTTGGCGTTCTTCAGCGACTCCGCCACTGCCTGGGGCCGGCTGTCGAACTGAGGGGCCGCCTCCTGCGATTGGCTTTGGGCGTAGGCGCCGGACAGCAGCAGGCTTGCGGCGATAAATACAAGGGTGTTCTTCATTTCTGGGTCCTATTCAAAAAAATGGGATCAAGTGGACTCGGTGGGCTGATGGCTCGCATCGCATCCGCGTCGAACGATTCGGTCAGGCGTTCACAGCACGCGGTTCGCGCATGCCTTCACCTGGGCCTCGTAGCGCGCCTTGCGTACCCAGTTTTCTCCAGGCGTCGTTTGGGCACGCGGCCCATGGTCCAGCGGCAGCACCAGAGGTTCGAGCGGGCAATTCACCCGCTGGCCTGTGGTGCTGTCGACTCTGCTGGTGGTGGCCATGGCCATTTGTGCCGCCACAGCCGCGTGCCGGTCCGCGCGCGCTTTCTCGATGACCTGGAAGTCGGGGCCGGCAAGCGCGGGCCAGGCCGCGCCCAGCGTCAAGGCGGCGGCGAGGGAAATGAGCAGTTTCTTCATGATGTTCTCCTGAGGTTGGTCTGATCTGACAGTTCGAGAGGAACCTCATCGGATCAATCCAGCCACCGGCAGAACGCGATGCGCACAGGCCATCGCAGCCGTCCGCCTCCAGCATCAAAAAACCAGGCTGGCGCCGGCGCCGCCGGCGCGTACGCGAGCCAAACCCTCGGTGTCTGTTCTTGTGCCTCACCTTCGTCGGTGAATGCGTGAGCCACTGGCGCTGGTGCGATGGCACAAGCCGCACATGTCTGACAATCCTCGGCGCTGGTGGGCATCGGGCGCGAGGATGCCGACGCGGTCATCACCGGTCCGGCCGGCGGGGTTGTTGGGCTGGAGACTGCGGCGCGCGCTGAAGTACCGAGCACCAGCGACAGGCACAAGCAAAGCGCAACCGCACCCCACAGGTGGCGGCAGTCGGAGCGTTCAGACGGCCGCACGACGGCTCCTTCCAAGCGTCCACCGCGATGCCTTGCGCGGCCTGCGCATCAACAGGTAGGCCGCGGGAATGACGAACATCGAAAGCAACGGCGCCGTGATCATCCCGCCCACCATCGGTGCCGCGATGCGCTGCATCACCTCTGAGCCTGTGCCTGTTCCCCACATGATCGGGAACAGGCCCGCCAAGATGACCGCCACTGTCATGGCCTTGGGGCGCACGCGCAGCACCGCGCCTTCTCGGATCGCATCCAGCAGATCGTCGGTGCTGGTCTTGCCCTCGTCGATGCGCTCGTCCCAGGCGTGCTTCAGGTACAGCAGCATGATCACGCCGAACTCCGCCGACACACCCGCGAGCGCGATGAAACCGACCGCGCCGGCGACGGACAGGTTATAGCTGAGCAGGTAGAGCAGCCAGATGCCCCCGACCAGTGCGAACGGCAGCGCCGCCATGATCAGCAGGGCTTCGTCGAAGCGCTTGAAGGTCAGGTACAGCAGCACGAAGATGATCAGCAACGTGAACGGCACCACCACCTTCAGCTTTGCCGTGGCACGCTCCAAGAACTCGAACTGTCCGGACCATGACACCGCGTAGCCCGGCGGCAGCTTCACCTCCTTCGCAACCACGCGCTGCATGTCCTGCACGGCCGAACGCAGGTCCCGACCCCGAATGTCCACGTAGACCCAGCCGGACAGCCGCGCGTTCTCGCTGCGCAACATCGGCGGCCCATCGGTGACACGGATGTCCGCCACGTCGGAGAGCACCAGTCGCGCGCCGCGCTCGGTGACGACCGGAAGAGAGCGCAGTTGCTCCAGCGAGTCGCGAATCTCGCGCGGGTAGCGCACGTTGATCGGGAAACGCTGCAGGCCTTCGACCGTCTCGCCGATGTTCTCGCCGCCCACCGCCGAGGCGATGACCGATTGCACGTCGGCGATGTTCATGCCGAACCGCGCCGCCTCGTCGCGCTTGACGTTCACGTCCACGTAGCGGCCGCCGGTGAGCCGCTCGGCCAACGCGCTCGACACGCCCGGCACGTCTTTGAGCACCCGCTCGATCTCGCCGGTGATGCGATCGATGGTGGCCAGGTCGGTGCCCGCCACTTTCACGCCCACCGGGCTCTTGATGCCCGTGGCCAGCATGTCGATGCGGTTGCGGATCGGTGGCACCCAGATGTTGGTCAGGCCGGGCACCTTGACGATGCGATCGAGCTCCTCGACCAGCTTGTCCTGCGTCATGCCGGCGCGCCACTGCTCGCGTGGCTTGAACTGGATGGTCGTTTCGAACATCTCGATCGGTGCCGGGTCGGTTGCGGACTCTGCGCGTCCGGCCTTGCCATAGACGCTTGCCACCTCGGGAACCGTCTTGATCAGCCGGTCGGTCTGCTGCAGCAACTCGCCGGCCTTGCCCGTCGACAAGCCCGGCAGCGCCGAGGGCATGTAGAGCAGGTCACCTTCGTCCAGGCGCGGCATGAACTCGCCGCCGATGTGCTGCAGCGGCCACAGGCTCAGCACCAGCACGACAACGGCGCCCACCAGCGTCAGTTTGGGCCAGCGCAGCACTGCATTCAGCAACGGCCGATAGACAGCGATGAGCAGCCGGTTCAAGGGATTGGTCTTCTCATCGGGAATCCTGCCGCGGATCAGGTAGCCCATCAGCACCGGAATCAACGTCACCGAAAGTCCCGCTGCGGCGGCCATCGCGTAGGTCTTGGTGAAGGCCAGCGGCGAGAACATTCGCCCCTCCTGCGCTTCCAGCGTGAAGACGGGAATGAAGGACAGCGTGATGATGAGCAGCGAGAAGAACAGCGCAGGGCCCACCTCCGCCGCCGAGTCCGCGATCACCCGCCAGTGGGTTTCCCCGCGCAGCGTCTGGTCCGGGTGATCGTGCTTCCACTTCTCGATGTGCTTGTGGGCGTTCTCGATCATCACCACCGCGGCATCCACCATCGCGCCGATGGCGATAGCGATGCCGCCAAGCGACATGATGTTGGCGTTGACGCCCTGGTAGCGCATCACGATGAAAGCCGCGAGGATGCCGATCGGCAGCGAGACGATCGCGACGAACGCGGAGCGCAGGTGGAACAGGAAGACGAAGCACACCACCGCGACGACGATGAATTCCTCGAGCAGCTTGAAGCCGAGGTTGCGCACCGCGCGCTCGATCAGGTTGGATCGGTCGTAGGTCGGCACGATTTCCACGCCCTGGGGCAGACTGGCCTGCAGTGTCTGGAGCTTTTCCTTGACCGCGGTGATGGTCTCCAGCGCGTTCTTGCCCGAGCGCATCACGATCACGCCGCCGACGGCTTCGCCTTCGCCATCGAGCTCGCCGATACCTCGGCGCATCTCCGGTCCGACCTGGATGCGCGCGACGTCGCCCAGGCGCACGGACACACCGGCGTCGGTCGTCATCAGCGGGATCTTGCGGAAATCCTCCAGGCCCTGGAGGTAGCCTGAGGCGCGTACCATGTATTCCGCCTCGCCGAGCTCGAGCACCGAGCCGCCGGTTTCCTGGTTGGCTTTCTGGATCGCCTCCACCGCCTTGGTGTGCGGAATCCGATAGGCGGCGAGCTTCTCCGGATCGAGCACGACCTGGTACTGGCGCACCATGCCACCGATCGAGGCGACCTCGGCCACGTTGGGCACAGTCTTGAGTTCGTACTTGAGGAACCAGTCCTGCAAGGCGCGCAACTGCGAGGCGTCCTGTGTGCCGCCGCGGTCGACCAGCGCGTACTGGTAGATCCAACCCACGCCAGTGGCGTCGGGCCCGAGCGAAGCCTTGGCAGCCGCCGGCAGGCGTGACTGCACTTGGTTCAGGTATTCCAGCACCCGCGAGCGCGCCCAGTACAGATCGGTGCCATCCTCAAACAGCACATAGACGAACGAGTCACCGAAGAAGGAATAGCCTCGGACTGTCTTGGCGCCCGGCACCGACAGCATGGTGGTGGTCAGGGGGTAGGTAATCTGGTTCTCGACAATGCGCGGCGCCTGGCCGGGATAGCTCGTGCGGATGATGACCTGCACGTCCGAGAGGTCGGGCAGCGCGTCCAGCGGCGTGCGCAGGACGGAATACACGCCCCAGGCGCTGAGCATCACCGTGGCCAGCAATACGAGGAAGCGATTGGCGATGGACCACCGGATGAGCTTGGCGATCATGGCTTGCTTCCGGGGGTCGCGGGCGACACGGACGTAGCCGCGGAAGGGGCCTTGGGTTCGGCAGAGACGCCCGCCGCGGGAGCTCCCGCCAGCGGCGCCACCCGGGTGAGCTGCGGCAGGTCGTCCGTGTCGATGAAGAACTCGAAGCTCGCTCGGTCGCCGGGCTTCAGGGTGACCGGCGCACCGCCGGGCGGCAGCTTGAACTCCATGGTCATCGCGCCCCACTTCATCGTCGGAATCGGGCCGTGCGAGAAGGTCATCGCGTCCTTGGTGATGCTTTCCACCTTGCCTTCGCCCACGTGCCTTGGAGCCCCTGCGGCCGGCATGGCGGACGCGGCCGTCGCAGGCGCCGCTGTGCTGGGCGCGGCGTTCAGACGTGCCTCGACCCCCTTGAGGCTGGCCTCCGAGTCGATCAGGAACTGCGAGGACGCCACGACACGCTGGCCGGCCTGCAGCCCGCGCTTGATCTCGGTCTGGCCGCCGGTTTCAAGGCCGATCTCGACGTCGACCGGCCGGAACCGGCCGTTGTCCTCCGCCAGCATGACAACCGCGCGCTTGCCCGTCTGGATGACGGCTTCGGTCGGGATCAGCAGCGCCTTGCCGGCGCGCGTGTCGGTGAACTGCATCGACACGAACATGCCCGGCACCAGCCTGCCGGTTGGATTCGATAGCTCCAGGCGTGCCTTCAGGGTGCGCGTCGCCGGATTCACATCGGGAAGAATGGCCTGCACCTTGCCGTCGAAGGTTTCGCCGGGCGCGGCAGGCGTTCTGGCCTGCACCCGGGCACCCAGTCGCAGCAGTGCCGATTGGCTCTCGGGCACTTCGGCATTGGCCCAGACCGTGGCCAGGCCGTTGATGCGAAACAGCGTGGTACCGGCGCTGACCGTCATGCCTTCGCGCGCGGCCAGCTCCGTGACGACACCGCCGATGGGCGCGACCAGCGTGATGCGCGGCTGCGTGCGGCCGCTGCGAGCGACGAGTTCGATCTGCCCATCGTTCATGCCGACCTGGCGCATGCGTTGGCGTGCGCCGTCGATCAGCGAGGCCAGGTCGGTGCCGCGCATGCGCTGCACCGACAGGAACTCCTCCTGTGCCGCGATCCATTCCGGGACATAGAGCTCGGCCAGGGGCTGGCCTTTCTTCACCTGGTCGAGCGTGGCGCGCACGTTCAGGCGCTCGACATACCCGGTCGCCCGGGCCTGCACGATGACCTGGTCCCGCTCATTGAAGGCGATGCTGCCGACCGTGGTCACTTGCGGCGACACAGTGCCCTCGGACACCACAGCGGTTCGCACGCCCAGGTTCTGCTGCACGCGCGCACTCACCGTCACGCTGTTCTGGTCGCCGTCGCCACCTACGTAGACGGGCGACATCATCATGTCCATGAAGGGCGATTTGGCCGGCTTGTCGAACCTGTTCCCCGGCACCATGGGGTCGTGGTAGTAGAGGATCTTCTTGCCGTTGGCCGGGTCGGTGTCGCCGGCCTTGAGGCCTGCGGCGATGTGGCGCCGTGTTGCGTCTTCGCCGGTTTCGTTGGGAGAGACTGCAGGCGCAGCTGTTGTGTTCGCTGACGATGTGGCCATCGACGACGTGCCCCCCGAGGTGGCGGAAGATGGTCCCAGGCTCCTGCCGCGCTGCACTCCGAAGGTGTAGGCACCGAAGGCTGCTGCCGCGAGGACCGCTGCCGCGATCAGTCCAGGAAAGAGAGGTCTTGTTTTCATTTCTGTGATTCCTTGGTCTCGCCCGCGGCCGCGGACGGGCCGGTATCGAGCACTGAATGGTTGGCGGGGATCAGGAATTCGAGCTGCGCCCAGAGCGCGGCGGTCTCCATCTCGAGGCGAAGGCGTTCCAGGCGGGTGTCGATTTCCATGCGTCGTGTCTCGAGTGCAGCGCTCAAAGTGCCCGCACCGCCTCGGTAGGCAGCCAGCACCGCTTGCGTGCGTTCGGCGGCGAGCGGGATGAGCGAGCTGTCATACAGGCCGAGCCGCTTGCGGTTGCTCTGCCATTGCTGCAACCATGAAAGCGCCTCGGCGGTGCTCTCTCGCGTCGCTTCCTCACGCTGGGCCTGCAACTGCTCGACCGCGGCCAGCTTGGCCGCGAGTTCCCGATCCTGGCGATTCTTCTGGTCCAACTGCAGCGGGATCGACAGGTTCAGCGACACCATGTTCGAGTAGGCCGGCCCCCGCTGGCTGTACATCAGTTCGACACTCCAGTCGGAGCGCTTGTTGCTTTGCGCGACGTCAGCTTCCGCGCGCGCCACCGCTTCCTGCCGTGCCATCAGCGCGATCTGGGGATGCTCGCCGATCTGGGCCTCCAGATTGCGGGCGTCCAGGCGCACGGAGCCCAGTTCGGGGAGCACCGACGAGGGAGGGGGGATGCCCGGCCCGACCCAGCGCGCCAAACGCGTCTGGGCCGTGGCGATCTGGCGCTCCTGCGCAAGGATGCGGTCGTCCAACTGCGCCAACGCGGAGCGGGCCGTGAACACATCGGCCTGCGTGCCGCGGCCTCCGCGGTAGGCAGCGTCGGCGCCCTCGATCTGAAGGGTCAGCTCGGCACGTTGGGTTTGCAGCAGTTCCCGCATCCGCCCTTGGTAATAGAGATCAAGCCAGGCGGTCGCGGTGTCGCGCCGCAGGTTGGCCAAAGCCACAGCACGTCCTGCATCGGCGACCTCGGCTTCCCGGTCAAAGCGCGCCGCGCGGGTCTGGCGCTTGTCGGAGCGGGTGAATTCCTGCATCACGCCGATCGAGCGCATCGTCATGAAGTCGCGCGTGAGGCTGAAGCGGTCACTCCCGTTGACCGGCAGATTGCTGATACCGGCCTTGAGCACGGGATCGGGCAGTTGTCCTGCGGCCACGGCCATGGCGCGCGCGGCGCCGGCGGCCGCGTCCTGCGCGACGAGCTGCCGCGAGCGCTCCTCGGCGAGCCGCAGTGCCGCATCGAGAGAAAGCGTCTGCTGTGCATGAGCGCTCAGGCCGAGGGTGCCGGCGCACAGCGCCAACACCACAGCCCAAAGGCGAGCGGGGCGGCGGGCTGATCGCACGATCGGTGCAGCCGCAAAAGGATTGGGGAACATGGAATCTCCTGACGAACCTGCGAGTAGGTTGTCGGGCCGCTCCGGTGCACCGAGCACAGCTCGACGAACACGGCAAGGCACGACCGACGCGCCGTACCGGCCCACAACGGGCCGTCGGCGCAAAGTCGGTCAGGCGATCAAGTTCGGGAGACGCAGTGCAGGATGGCGTGAGGCGGCGAGGCCGCAACCAGTGCACTCAGGGAGGTGGCCGAAGGGCGCGCAGGAGGCACCGTCTCAGGCACCCATGGGGTCAGGGCATAGATCGCCGACAGCAACACCGGCGGAACCGTCAGTGTGGATGCGTGGTCGCTTTGCTGCCCGTATTTGCAGTGCTCGGCGCACAGGTTGCCGGAAGCCGTGTCAGTCGCGCCCACCATGTCCGCACAGGGCGATCCTTGCACGGCCGAGTCACGAGAGTTGTCTGTTGCAGAGACAGCGCCTTGCGCCATCGACATGTCAGTGGACAAGCCACCCGCCAGACCCGCGGAAAGCGCGGGGCAGGCGTAAGCGGCGATCGCCAACTGCGAGAACAGCAGCAAGCCGATCAGGCCCCGGGCCACCATCTGCACGAGTCCACGCCTCATCGCTGCACCTCTGGCAACACCGACACGGCCGCACGTCCAGCGCATGATGCGTTGGCGAGCCGTGTGAGGAGGGTTGCGGAAATGAGCATTGGAGAACGCGTGAAACGCTGCTGATGGAGTCCGTGCCTGGAAAGTGGTTCCGCGAATTCTAGGCCTGTTGCTCAGGAAACGGGGCGAGCCGTGGCAAGACGTGCGGCTTGCGGCGGACGACAGCGTTGTGATCGGCGCTCAATTGCCTGGCGGTCGCCCGGTGGCCAGGTCGCTCAGCGGCGCATGGTCGCGGGTGCGTCCGGCAGTTGGCCCTGCTGGGTGAGGCGCTCCACGGGCGTGCCGAACTCCGGCTGCTCACCGCGCAGGCGTGCGTACGCAGCTGCGGCTTGCCGATAGGCAGGGCGAGTCGTGTCCGCACCCGCTTCGCCGTTGGTGGCGGCGGCCAGACCCGAACGCATCCAGGCCAGCGTGTCCGCCTGGACCATCGCGCGGGTGTTGGAGGACACGCTCACGACGGCGCGCGGATTGCCCTCGGGATAGCCCTGGTCCATTGAGCTTTGCAGCCAGCGCTGCGTGTCCGCGGCAACGGCTGCACGGCTGGTACTCGAGGTCAGCGGCGCCGGGCGAGGATCGCCTTCGGCATAGTTGCCGGCCAGTGCGGGTCCTGCGATCGCACCGAGCAGTGCGGCCAGCGTCAGGGAGGTCCTAAGGGAAGTCTTCATGTTCGGTCCTTTGGCGGTCAGAGGGTTGGCATTTCCGGAAATGAACAGCGCTGGGACTTGTCTTTCCGATGCGTCAACTTTAGGCTGCGGGTCCGTGGGTTACCGCACGCGCAGATTACAGTTATGTCATCTATCGGGAGCCATCCGTCGAGCTACCGCCTGCCGAGCGCGAGGGCTTGGCGAAGTTGACGCGGCGGCGCCTCGACCAAGGACAAGAACGCCGGGCTCGGCCGATCTCACGATCAAATCAGCTGTTATCTGACAGACGGCACTCTCCAGACACCAATCATTCGGGCATCAATCTGGTCGGCCCGTCGATTGGATAACCAAGGCTGCTGCAGCATGTCCTGCTTTCGAGTTTTGCTTCTTTGGGCACTCACACTCGCCGTACCGTTCCAGGGGTACGCTGCAGCGTCCATGGCTTTCTGCGAGACCGAGCAGGCCGAAGCCGCCGAAACAGTTCACGTGGGTTCGCATCATCACTCGCATGCCGCCGCTTCCGATGCCGACCACCTCCAGGGGACGGACGATGAAAGCGCTGGACACCCCGATGGCTCAGGCGTTGCACACAAATGCGGGACCTGCGGAGCCTGCCACGCGGTGGCATTGGTGGCTGATACCTCCGTAGTTCGCACTGAGCATCTGCCGGCAGCGGATCTGGCAGAGCCCCACGTGCGACCGACAACCCTCTTTCCGCTCCTCCTCGAACGCCCGCCTCGGGCCTGAAGAACCCGCTCGCCCTCGACATTGACGTCGGGCGCAAGTGCTTCGTATCGCCGGTAGCCGCCCTCCCAACTCGGGAGGGGCATGACGCATCCCAGCCATGAAACTTCGAGGACTCCATGCCCTATTCATCAACACGTCCAAAGAGCAAGCCCACGCGCATGCGTACTGTTCCAAGCAGTGTTCAGTTTCGTTGCGCGCCTGAGATCCGATCACCCGATCGGCCACGCTCAATCGGCCTGGACGCGCTCGCCGGCGCTGCTCGCTCAAGACGTCTCGAGACGAGAAGGGGCGCACCATGAAGCCGACTTCAAACGGCGCCGATCGGCGCAAATTCGTGATGGGTCTGGGCTCTTTCGGGGCGCTCGGTGGGTTGACATTGCCTTCTTCGTTGTCCTGGGCCGCGGCGGCAGGGCAAACCGAACTCACGGAATTGCGTGGAACGGAGTTCGATCTCGAAATAGCGCAGACGCCCGTCAATCTCACAGGACAAGCCCGCATCGCCACGACTGTCAATGGCCAGATTCCGGCGCCGACGCTCAGATGGCGCGAGGGGGATACGGTCACGCTGCGCGTGACCAACCGACTACCGGTCGCGAGCTCGATTCACTGGCATGGCATCCTGGTCCCTGCGGCCATGGACGGCGTGCCTGGCCTGAGTTTCAACGGCATCGCACCCGGCGAAACTTTCGTCTATCGCTTCCCAGTCAAGCAGAGCGGCACTTACTGGTACCACAGTCACTCCCGATTCCAAGAGCAAACGGGTCTGTATGGGCCCATCGTGATCGACCCGCGCGATGGCCCTCGCTTCAGAACCGACCGCGAGCATGTGGTGCTGCTTTCGGACTGGACGGATGGCGTGCCCGAAGAGATCTTCCGAAAGCTGAAGGTCATGAGCGGGTTCTTCAATTTCAACCAACCGACGGTTGGCGACTTCAAGCGAGACATCGCCCAGATGGGTATCCAAGGCGCGCTCGAAAAGCGAAAGATGTGGAACCGCATGCGCATGGTCCCAACCGACCTCGGTGATTTGACCGGCACGGCTCAACTGCGTAGCGCCGCGCGCTATCTTCTCAATGGCAAGACCGCGGATCACAACTGGACTGGCGCGTTTCAACCCCGCGAGAAGGTGCGGATTCGGTTCATCAACGGGTCGGCAACCACCATCTTCGATGTCCGCATACCGGGACTGAAGATGACCGTCGTCGCTGCAGATGGTCAGGACGTCCATCCGGTGACGGTGGATGAATTCCGGATCTCCGTTGCCGAAACCTACGACGTGGTCGTCGAACCAACCGACGACAGGCCCTACACCCTTTTCGCTCAATCGATCGACCGAACCAATTTCGTCCGCGGCACGCTTGCGCCTCGCGCCGGGATGCAGGCGCCGGTACCTGAGGTGGGCAAACCTCAGTGGTTGACCATGACCGACATGATGGGCGCCATGGGCGTGATGGGGAGCATGGGCGGGTCCAAGGGCAAGGGCGAGATGGATGGAATGCAGGAGATGGAGAACATGCAAGGCATGGACCACTCGAGCATGGCCGGAATGGGGACAGAGGGTAGCGCGAAGCCCGCCATGAAACCGCCGCGCGTGCGCCACGCCCGTACGGAGTACGGGCCCGGCGTGGACATGCACGTCGACATGCCGCGTACCAACCTCGACGACCCGGGCATCAATCTGCGGGACAACGGAAGACGCGTCTTGACCTATGCCGATCTCCACACGATCGGCGGACCGATCGACAGCCGGGAGCCTGGCCGTGACATCGAGTTGCACCTCACCGGCAACATGGAGCGATTCATGTGGTCTTTCGACGGTCAGAAGTTTTCCGAATCGAAGCCCGTGCACTTCCGTTTCGGCGAGCGGCTTCGATTGGTGCTCGTCAACGACACGATGATGAATCACCCGATTCACCTGCACGGGATGTGGGGTGAACTGGAATCTCCCACTGGCGAGTTTCTGGCTCGCAAACACACGATCAACGTCCAGCCCGCGCAGCGCGTGACCTACCGGGTGACCGCGGATGCGATGGGGCGTTGGGCTTATCACTGTCATATGCTGTACCACATGGAAGCAGGCATGTTTCGCGAGGTGCATGTGTCATGAACCCGCTTCAGCTCAAACTTGCGCGCAGCAGCATTGCAGTCGCAACCGCATCTTTTCTACTCGGCTTCACAGTTTCTGCGATTGCCCAGAGCGATGCGTCCAAGCGCATGGACGACATGCCGGGGATGGGCGCGAACATGTCCGATCCCACGTCGAAGGGAGGTGCATCCAACAAGGTCGCGCCGACGTCACCGTCAAAAGAGCTAACCGAGAAGAACAATCCTCGATCCACCGCAGCGCCTATGGATCTCGGACAGGTGCAGGGAATGCCCGGAATGAAAGGCGGAAGCTCCGACATGAAGGACATGCCCGGAATGAACATGGGCTCCATGCCCGGCATGGGCCCGATGCAAGGTGGCACCCCCCCTCCCGATGCCCGCAACCCAGACGCCCATGCTGAGGGGATGCCGAAGATGGCCATGCCCGGAATGGACATGGCGGATGACGAGCGCTTCGGGCGGATCCTGGTCAACGAGTTGGAATATGCAAAGGGCAGAGATGCTCGTGGCCAGAACCTCAACGTCGAAGCCTGGTACGGGGGCGACTACAACAAGCTTTGGATCAAGGCTGAAGGTGAACGCCGCGCGGGCCGCCTTGACGCCTTTCGCACCGAAGCACTCTGGGACCATGCCATCGCCACGTTCTGGAGCACGCAGTTGGGCTTGCGGCACGACAATGGGGGTGGCGGACGCTCGCGCAGCTGGCTGGCGTTCGGTGTGCAAGGCCTTGCTCCGTACTGGTTCGAAACCGAAGCAACAGCCTATGTGGGTTCAGGCGGCGCGCTCGCCGCACGTCTCGAACTGCGCTATGACCTCCTCCTGACGCAGAAGTGGATCCTCCAACCCAAGCTCGAAGCCAACTTTTATAGCAAGAGCGATCCGCAGCGCGGCATTGGGTCGGGACTCTCCGACATGGAACTGGGTGTTCGTCTGCGCTACGAGGTGACGAGGCAGCTCGCTCCCTTCATCGGCGTGACTTGGTCGAAGAAGTTCGGGAACACAGCGGCTTACGCAAGACAGGCTGGCGAACGCGTTCGAGACACGCAAATCGTGGCCGGCGTGAGATTGTGGTTTTGACAGGAGCATCCCATGTCGAAACGGATCTCAACGATGCTTGCCGGAGCGGCTGCTGTGATCGTGATTGCCGCTGCAGGACTTGCGGCTGTTTGGTGGACGGGAGGGTACAACGTCGCGGCGGACGAGGCGCACTCCCGGCCTGTCGCTTCCGCCCTGACTTCAATGCGCGAGCGCTCGGTCTCTGCGCGCGCGCGAAGGATCGCTGTGCCAGACCTCGAGTCACCGCAGATGGTCGCCCTTGGCGCAAAGCAATACAGGGAAATGTGTGCGAGCTGTCACCTGGCACCGGGGATAGAAAACACAGAGCTGCGTCGAGGACTCAACCCGCGCCCACCGGATCTCGCACGCCATGGCGTGCACGATCCGGCGGAATCCTTCTGGATCGTCAAGTACGGCATCAAGATGTCTGGAATGCCGGCGTGGGGCCTCACCCACGACGATCAAACACTCTGGGCCATCGTGGCCTTCATGCAGCGCATGCCGAAACTGTCGGCAAAGCAGTTCGATGAACTGAGCTCCGACGGCGCGTTCCATCACGATGCGAACTAAAAAGGGTGGACCAAGCGCCGTCTGCTCGGATGAGTACAACGTGAAGACACATCAAGCATATCAACCCATCTCCGACTATGCGCTGATCGGCAACACGCATTCGGCCGCGTTGATCGGACGCGACGGTGCGATTGATTGGTGCTGCCTGCCGCAATTCGACAGTCCAGCGGTCTTCTGTCGGCTGCTGGATGCCCAGCTCGGTGGTTATTTCAAACTCGCGCCCGCTGGCGCTCACCGGAGCACACGGCGCTATGCAGCGAACGGTGCGGCACTCGAAACGGAGTTTTCGACTGCGGGTGGTGCCGTTCGCGTGACCGATTTCATGCACAGCGAACGCTTGGCCACCAGTCGGATCGGGATCGATAAAGCCCACTGCCACCGGTTGCTGCGGTGCATCGACGGCCTCGGCGGTGATGTTGAGCTGGAGGTAGCGCTAAGACCGACATTCGACTTCGCACGGCAGGCCGCGCATTGGAACCAAAGCGCGCTTGGCTGGCATGTCACCGGCGGCGGGCAGCACCTGTTATTGGAAAGCATGCCTGTCATCGAATGCCGCCTGCGCGGCGACATAGCGCAGGCGCGGCTTTCTGTTCGCACCGGTGAGCGGGCCTGGCTCATTGTGTCGCAGGTCGACGCCATGACGCTTCAGGCTCCTCCGCCCGCGGGCGATCCCGAGGTGCTGCTCGAGGAAACGCGACGTCATTGGGCGGAATGGGACCGGCTCTATACCTACGAAGGGCCCTATCAAGCGCAGGTTCGCATCAGCGCGCGCGTGCTCAAGCTTCTGACATTCGGCCCGACCGGAGCACTGGTAGCGGCTCCTACGGCCTCGCTGCCGGAGCTCGTCGGCGGCGCACGCAACTGGGACTATCGATTTTGCTGGCTGCGCGATTCGGCGCTGGTGTTGCGCGCGCTGATGGCCGTCGGCTACCACGAAGCCGCGATGGATTTCTTTCGTTGGCTGGAAGAGTTATGCCAAGGGGAATGCGATGCGATCCAGATCATGTATCGGATCGACGGCGGTCGAGACCTTCCTGAGCAGGAACTGGAGCACCTGGAGGGATACCGCGGTTCCCAACCGGTACGCATCGGCAACGCAGCGGCGCAGCAGAAACAGCTCGACGCCTACGGTCACGTCCTGGATGCGGTTCTGGTGTGCCATGAGGGCATGCGCATGTCGTTGAGTTCGGGCCTGCGGCACGTGCTTGCGAGGTTGGCGGATGAGGCGGCTGCGCACTGGCGTGAGCCTGACCAGGGCTTCTGGGAAAGCCGCGGGCCGCCACAACACTTTGTCTCATCGAAACTGATGTGTTGGGTCGCTCTGGATCGAGCCGTTCGACTTGCGGCCACGGCCGCGCTCGAAGGCAACGTGGATGGCTGGAGGGCTGAGCGCGATGCGGTGCGCCAGGCAATCCTGGAGCATGGCTACGACGCGAGAGCACAGGCGTTCACCCAGGCCTTCGGCAGCGCCGAACTCGATGCGAGCGCGCTGCTGATCCCGCTCGTAGGCTTCCTTCCGGCCGGTGACGAGCGGATGGCCAACACCGTGGAAAGCATTCGCCATCGGCTCATGAACCACGGACTGGTGTACCGCTACGGCGGAAACGACGGCGTCGCAGGCGGAGAGGCGGCGCTTGCGATGTGCAGCTTCTGGATGGTCGATAACCTCGCACTGCAGGCTCGGGTCGACGAGGCATGCATGCTGTTTGAACACATCGTCTCCTTCAGCAGCGATCTCGGTCTTCTTTCCGAGGAAATCGATCCGTTGACCGGCCAGTTGCTCGGCAACTACCCCCAGGGCTTCACTCATTTGGCGCTGATCGAATCGGCACTGGCGATCGGTGCCGCGCAGCGCAGGCAGATGCGAGGAGCGCAGGAATGAACGGCCCCCTTGTTGTTGTCATCAGCGGGGGAACCGCCGGCGTCGGACGGGCAACCGCGCTTGCATTCGCGCGCCGGGGCGACTGGGTCGCGATCCTTGCGCGCGACGAGGGGCGCCTGCAATCCGCGTGTGCCGAACTGCGCGCAACCGGATCGACCGTCCTTGGAATCGCCACCGACATGGCGGATGCCGCGCAGGTGGAGGCTGCCGCCGACCGCATCGAGCGCGAGCTGGGTGTGATCTCCATCTGGGTCAACAACTCGGCTACGACGGTTTTTGCGCCGGTGCTGGAGACGACGCCCGAGGAGTTCAGGCGTGTGACGGAGGTGACATACCTCGGTGCGGTCCATGGCACGCTCGCCGCGCTCAGGCGCATGCATCCGCGCAATGACGGCTGCATCGTCCAGACGGGGTCGGCCCTTGCTTATCGTTCGATCCCGCTGCAGTCGGCCTACTGCGCCGCAAAGGCCGCCATCCGCGGATTCACGGATTCGCTGCGCTGCGAACTGATCCGCGACGGCTCGAAAGTGCGGCTCACGATGGTGCAGTTGTCCGCGTTCAACACGCCGCAGTTCGAATGGGTGCGAAGCAAGCTGCCGCGGCGCGTTCAGCCCGTGCCGCCGATTTTTCAGCCCGAGTTGGCAGCCGACGCCATCGTCTGGGCCGCCACCCATCGTCGGCGCGAAGTGTGGGTCGGCTGGCCGGCCGCGAAGGCCATTCTTTCAAGTCGCATCGTGCCTGGCATCGGTGATCGGTTGGCGGCCCGGCAGGCGTATGACTCCCAGATGACGCTGGAGCCGGCGCAGCCCGGCCGGCCGGACAACCTGTTCACGCCCGTGGCAGGTCCTTTCGCAGCCCACGGACGCTTCGATGCCCAGGCACGCGGCGCCAGCGTGCAATGGTGGTGCTCGAAGCAACGCTGGACGCTGACGGCGTTCGCGGCGGCGCTGGCGGTCGCGGTCATCTTTTTGGCGCGCTGGAGCAACTGATCAATGAATAGAAATGCCAAAGGCCTCGTGCTCGTGACCGGCGCCAGTGGCTTCGTCGGGCGCGCGGTGGTGGCTCGACTCGCGAAGCTCTATACCGTCGTCGCGCTGGATCGCCCGGGCCCTCCCGACCTTGGCGCCGGCGCCAAGGTCGTGGATATCGACCTTGCTTCCGACGCCAGCGTACGAGATGCTCTGGCGCGCGTGCGCGCCGATTTTGGCGGCCGGGTCGCGTCGGTGATTCATCTGGCGGCCTATTTCGACCTCGAAGGTGTCCCTCATCCCGACTACGAGTGCGTGACCGTGGGCGGCACGCAGCGGCTGCTGCGCGAACTGCAGGCTTTCGAGGTTGAGCAGTTCGTGTTCGCCAGCACGCTGCTCGTCCATGCACCCGGGCGGCCGGGTCAACCGATCGATGAGGACTGGCCGGTCGAGCCGAAGCTGCCGTATCGAGAATCGAAGATCAAGACCGAAAAGTTGATCCGCGAGGAACGCGGCAAGATTCCCGCCGTCTTCGTTCGACCCGCCGGCGTCTATGACGACAAGGGACACGCGGTCTTTCTGGCCCACCAGATCGCCCGCATCTACGAGCGCAAGCTCAACAGCCGCGTCTATCCGGGCAACCTTGATGCGGGCCAGCCGTTCTTGCACTTGAACGATCTGGTCGATGCGCTGAAACGGATCGTCGAACGCCGCCACGAACTGCCACCCGAGTTGCCCGTGTTGCTGGCAGAGCCGAGGACACCTTCGTTCCGAGACCTGCAACAGGCCATTGGCCGCCTGGTGCACGGCGAAGCATGGGCTACAAAGGAAGTTCCCGAGGGAATCGCGCGCATGGGCGTCGAGCTTGAGGACAAGGTCCTGGGCGAGGATCCGTTCATCCGGTCCTGGATGGTCGAGATCGCGGGCGACCATTACGAGGTCGACATTTCTCGCGCGAGGAAGCTGCTCGGCTGGCGGCCTCGACATGCGGTGATGGATGTGCTGCCGAAGATTGTCGAGGCCTTGAAGTCCGATCCGCCTGCCTGGTATCACAGCAACAAGCTGAATGCGTCCGTGGTCGCAGACCGCGCACCTGCCGTTCTCGGCCAGGGCGACGCAAAGACCGAAACCCACCATGACAGCATGCGGGAACATCAACAGCAGATGCGACGCATGCACTTTGACATGCTGTGGGTCCATTTCTTCAACATGCTGCTTGGCGGATGGCTCATAAGCAGTGCGTTCGCGTTCGACGCTTTTGATGCTCAAGCCTTCGGCCACATGATCTGGCAAGTGACCGCCGAGCGCGGCCTGGCCGATCCGGCGCAGCGCATGGCTTGGCTCGGATGGAGCGATGTCGTCTGCGGCGCACTGATCATCCTGTTCGGCGCGATGTCTCTGTCGCAAAAATTTTCGTGGGCGCAGTGGGCCAATGCGGCCGTCGGCGTCTGGCTGCTGTTCGCGCCGCTTGTGTTTTGGTCGCCGAGCGCCGCGATCTACAACAACGACACCTTGGTCGGGGTGCTCGTGATCAGCTTCGCCATTCTCGTTCCCATGATGCCGGGGATGAGCATGGAGTCGATGATGGACCAGTCCGACATGCCGGCAGGCTGGTCCTATTCGCCATCGACTTATCTGCAACGCCTGCCGATCGTGGCGCTGGCATTCATCGGCTTCGTCATTGCACGCCAGCTCACCGCCTACCAGCTCGGCCACATCGCTGGCGTCTGGGACCCTTTTTTCTCAGGCACGGCAGGGCGCAACGGAACCGAAGCGATCATCACGTCCGACGTGTCCAAGGCGTGGCCGATTGCTGATGGCGGGCTCGGCGCAGTGAGCTATCTGCTGGAAGTCCTGATGGGCGTCATGGGCGGGCGGCAGCGCTGGCGAACGATGCCGTGGATGGTCGCGGCGTTCGGTGTGGTGGTGGTCCCGCTGGGGGTGGTCAGCATCTACTTCATCATCATCCAGCCGATCATGCTCGGCACCTGGTGCGCCTTATGCCTGGTCGCGGCGCTCGCGATGGTCATCATGATCCCCTATACCCTCGACGAACTCGTTGCGATGGGACAGTTTCTCGTCCAAGGCCATCGCCGCGGCGACCCGTTCCGGCGCATATTTTTCATGGGTGGCCCCTCTCCCGGGAGCAAGCAGGATCGACAGCCCGATTTCGACGCGCCGCTGATCAAGACAGTCGCATCTGCCCTGCGCGGCGTGCAAGTGCCTTGGACACTCGCCGCCTGTGCGCTGCTCGGCGCAGGATTGATGTTCACGCGTTTGATGTTCGGTTCCGAGCCGCCCATGGCCAACAGCGATCACCTGGTTGGCGCGCTCATCATCACGGTGGCGATCTCGGCCATGGCGGAGGTAGGTCGGCTGCTGCGCTTCATCAATGTTGCGCTGGGTCTTTGGCTCGTTGCCGCGCCATGGGTCTTGGACGGAGCGTCGGTTGCCGCCTCCGCAGGAAGCGTCGCTTTCGGAGTTGCGGTGGTCGCGCTCAGCCTCCCGCGGGGACGACGCAGCAAGGAACACTATGGCAGCTGGGATCGCTGGGTCCTGTAGGTGCAGGCGCGCCGCGCTGATGGCGGTTGCGAAGGCTCTCGCCGACAGAGTTCGAACAGCTCATCTGGCAATCGCGCGGGAGATTGGATTACGCAACTGTAATGCCCGCGTCCGGCTTTCGCCAAAGCCGCTTCCTACAGTGGGTGCGACAGCTGTCCCCACAGGGGGCCTGACGGGACAAATGTCCTTTTCGCCGGAACGCCGGCAACGACCCAAGGAGCTTTTCATGACGAACCAGAACACGATCCCTCAACGCAAAACCTTCACTCTCAAGAGCACGCTCATCGGATTCAGCGCTGCCGTTCTGTTCTCGGGCACTGCCATTGCGCAAAACCACACGTCCGAGGCCGTCCCGCAGACGAACACGAAGCCGCAGATCGCAGCCGAAGCCAAGAAGAGCGCGAAGCCGACGGGAACCAAACCGATCAAGGATGGCAGCACCGCCGAGGGCGAAGGCTCGGGCGTGAAGAAGACGACGCGGCCCGAGGCCACGGGCCAGGGAAGAGCCGCCGCTCGGGAGGCGCGTCCGCACCGCGATCCCGGTCAAGGCGGCACCCCGAAGTAACCACCATGAAATCCATGCTGTCGGGCTTCGCAACGACCAAGGTCCTGGAGGGGGGCGGCAGCAGATGGTTCAGGGCTGTCGAGCCACGGCAGCCCATTTGTCGCCGGGTCACCGGCATTCACTTCAAAGGAGTCGACAATGTCACATGAGAGCTATACCGCATGCATCGAAGCCTGCAACGGCTGCGCCACTGCCTGCAATCATTGCGCGTCCGCGTGCCTGAAAGAAGACAACGTCAAGATGATGGCAAGGTGCATCGCCCTTGACATCGATTGCGCCGCTGCCTGCCAGTTTGCTGCGGCCGCAATGGCCCGCGGCAGTGAACATGCCAAGGCCATATGCGCACTGTGCGCGGACATCTGCGACGCATGCGGTGCAGAGTGCGAGAAGCACCAGATGGCTCACTGCAAGGCGTGCGCCAAGGCCTGCAAGGATTGCGCTGCTGCATGTCGGGCCATGGCGCATTGATGATCGTTGGACTTGCGCAGCGGGCCGCGCTCTTGGCGAAGCGGCGCGCGGCTCTCCTCGTCACCATGGGTTTGGGTCACAGCGAATGAGAGATCTCGCTCAGCGGCTTCAAGCCCGAACCGAACCGTCCAATCGCTTCGCGGTGCGCTCCAAGCTCGCTGTAGGGCAGATAACGGATGCCGAGTTCGGCGACGCGCGAGAATGCCGGGCGGCGCAGCTGCAGCCGGACATCCTCGCGGCGTGCATCAGGTGCCACGAGAAACATCGAGACGCCCTTGCCCAGTTCGGTGCCCAGCGCGAGGTCTAGCATCCGCACGATGCCTGAGTAGATGGAGGTCGAATGCTCCACCTCGAAAGCCGCGGCGATCTTCGAGCCGTCGGACTCCGCCCAGATGACGTCGATCAACCGCACCGAGTCCAGGCCGGGCTGGGCGCCCGCGGGCAATTGCGTCAAGCAACCGTCGCCGAGCCGACCCCCCGCATAGCCGCGTCCCTGGTCGTTCGAAGCGATCCAGACGCCGAAGCCGAGCGACTTGCCCAGATCGCGCAGCCATCCTTGAATTTGCGTGTGGGTCGCCTCGCTCTCTCGATCTGCGGCCCAACGCTTGTGAGCGGCCGCTGAATCTTCGCGAACCTTCTCGAGGTCGGCCTCCCAGCCCTGAATGGCCGCGACATCATCGCTGCGCGGCGGCGGCGCGTACCGGCCCGAGCCGATGTCGAAGAGCAATCCGGCCAGTGCGCCCATGTCGTTGGACAGCAGCCGGCGGTGCTGCGCGTTCAGCCGAAGGCAGCCCTCGCGCATGGAAAGGTAGTGGTCCCACTTGCCAAGCTTGACGTTGCTGCCCGTGACGGCGTTGTAGCCTTTCACGATCGCCGTGTTGAAAGGCATCACGATCGTGGGATGAACGAAGTACAGCAGGTTCGCCACAGCCGGCCCAAGGCCCTTGATCCGATGCGCGTCAATGCGGCGGATGGCCTCGACCACCTCCTCGGCGTTGTCGCAGCAGTCGCAGGCATGCAGCAGTCGGGCAAAGGCACGCTGATTGGCATCGTTCTCGTAGATGTCGGGAATGCGCAGCTTCGGCTTCCAGAGAAACGCGTGGTCGGCGCCCTTGAAGATCTGGCGTTGCTCCGCCACCGAGCCGACGACGGTTTCGAGCGAGGAGCCGCGAAACGCGCTGCCGAATGTCCCTGCATCGATGTCCTTGACCACCTGGGCCAGGCCCCGGCGGATGGAGCGGAAATTCTTTAGCCGCTCGTCCCATAGAAACCAGGAGTTGTAGGTGCTCAATGAATCGGTCTTCCAGTGACCAATGAGAACTTCAAGACCAATGGACATGGGCGCAGAGGATTGAAATGCGCAAGGCGCGACACCGTCGATTGAAGCACGAGTCGATCTGGTCAAGTCAGCGTTTCGCGCAAGAATCCCTGGCGAGCCGACTCGCAGCCGAATCCAGCAATGGGGTCGCATGGGGCATGGCCGGCCCCTTGTCCCTACGCGAAGTGCGCGGCATGCCGAGCAACGCCTATCAAGTTTCCGGCGCTATCGAAAAGCTGATCTCAGTGACACCCGAGCGCGAGGTAGCGCGGGTTTGGCCGCCATGCATTCGTGCGATGGCGGCCACGATCGCCAAGCCCAGCCCATGGTGTTCGGACGAGTCGGTGCGAGACCGCTCTGCCCGGAAGAACCGTTTGAACAGATTGGGAAGGACGTCGTCCGGGACCGGCTCGCCGCGGTTGGCAACCTTGACCCAGACGCCGTCGGGCTGGGTGTCGATCACTACCGCGATCATGGAGCCGGGCGTCGCATAGCGGCTCGCATTACTCAGCAGGTTCGACAGGGCGCGGCGCACCAGCCCGGCATCGATGCCGATGTGCGCATCGCCGCTCACATGCACCTTCAATCCTGCATCTTCCAACGTGGCCTCGTGAAAATCCAGCACCGTTCGCACTTGGTCGACCAGACTGACCGGCGCGGATCGGCGCGCCGCCGTACCGCGGTCCGCCTTCGACAGGAAGAGCATGTCGATCACGATCGCCGAGACGCGTCTCGCCTCTTCCAGCGCCGACAACAACGCGTCTCGCAGTTCCTCGATTGATCGCGGTCGAGCCAACTCGACTTCGACCATTCCGATCAGGTTGGCCAGCGGCGTGCGCAGTTCGTGCGCTACATCCGCGTTGAAAGACTCCAGTTGGTGGTAGGCCTGTTCGGCGCGATCGAGCACCGCATTGAATTGAGCCACCCACGGCGTGATCTCTGAGGCATACGGGGCGGGATCGATGCGCCGCCCCGGATACTCTGGACCGGTCGCGGCAGTCTGCCGAACGAGCTTCTGCAGCGGTTGCATCCCCCGATGCACCAGCAACGCACCGGTCAGTGAGATGACCACTGAGCCAAGGACGACCGCGCCCACGAGCGTCCAGGCCAGGCGGGCCAGGAGCTTGGCATCCTCCTGGACATCGATGCCGAGCTGCAGATGCATCGCGGCGTCTCCCGACGGCATCGGCTGCTCCTGCGTGGGCATCCACAGCCAACGTCCCGAAGCCCGAGCCGGCGTGGACGAATAGATGATCTCGTTGCCGCGGCGCAACACGAGACTGATCTCCGCGTGGGTCGAGAAGAAGTCATCGAGCTTGTGGCGCAGTCCGTCGCGCCCCGGGTCATCGCGCGACTCCTGGATCAGGTGCTTGATGAGCTCGGACTGGCGCTCGAATTCGCTGGCCTGCTTGACCTGGAAGCTCCACGCGGTGACGGCATAGATCGCCACACACACCAAACTGAGACCGATCAGGGCCTGCGCTGCAAACCAACGCGACAGCGCGGCCTGGATGGACCCTGTGTCCTGCGCATGCGCGGTGACGGGCTGCGCACGTCCCTCTGGGGAGACTGCCGTAACGTCGGCGGCCGTGCCCGGCCCTTTCACAACGGTCTTGGCGGGGCTCACGACATGCCGCCTTGCCGACTCTCCAGCACGTACCCCATGCCGCGCACCGTGTGCAGCAGCTTCTCTTCGAAAGGATCGTCGATCTTGCTGCGCAGCCGCCGGATGGCGACTTCCACGATGTTGGTGTCGCTGTCGAAATTGATGTCCCACACCTGCTCGGCCAACTGGGTGCGTGACAGCACGTTGCCCCGACGGCGCATGAGCAAGGTCAACAGTGCGAACTCCTTGGCGGTGAGATCAAGCCGCTGCCCATTGCGGGAGGCCCTGCGTGCGACCACATCCAGGTGCAAGTCCTTCAGCGCATAGTTGGACACCTCGTGCAGCTTGCCGCGGCGCAACAGCGCCTGGATGCGGGCAAGCAGTTCGGAAAACGCAAAGGGCTTGGCAAGATAGTCGTCCGCACCGCTTTGAAGTCCACGCACGCGATCGGCGACTTCGTCGCGGGCCGTGAGCATCAGCACCGGCACGGACTTGATCTTGCGCACGGCCTCCAGCACGGCGAATCCGTCGATTCCCGGCAGCATCACATCCAGCACCAGCAGATCGTAGTCGCCATCCAAGGCGAGGCTGCGCCCCTCAAGGCCGGAGCGCGCGAGGTCTACCACGAAGCCGCTCTCGGTGAGGCCCTTGACGAGGTAGTCGCCCAATTTGTGTTCGTCTTCGATGACCAGTATGCGCATTGCCAAATGCTACGGCGGTGGGTCGCGGGCGTGGATTACTTCTTTGTAATCCACGTGGCGGGTGATTGGCGGACTGGCTTCCTAGAGTCATTGCATGCCAGACAGTTGACTGGCATCGCCGGCTCGGTGGTCGATGCCGACGCGTCCAGTGCAGCTCGCGAAGTCGAACATTTCGTTGAAGGAGACCTATCATGAAGAACCGTCAAATCCTCTCGCTCGCACTTGCCGTGGGTGCAGGCGCTGCATTCGTTGCGCCGTTTGCAGCTTACGCGGAAGGGCCGTCTCACTTTGCGCCGAACGAAGCCGGCGTGGTCTATCACCCAGGTGAAGCGGGACAGGCTAAATCCCAGGCCCATGTATCAGCTGAACTCGCGGACGCGCAGAAAACCCCTGCCGGGGCCAGCATGCTGCGCTGGGGATCGATGAGCACGCCGAAGGTCGGAGCCGCCAAGTCGCGCGCCGAAGTGGTGGCCGAACTGGAAGCCGCGCAGAGGCAACCCAACTGGGATGCCGCAGCACGGCTCGGTGCGCCCCTGCCGGCGCCCAAAGGTGATGCGAGCAAGGCTCGCGCACAAGCGCAGCCCTGAGAGTCGCGCACAAATCTGGATGTCTATACAGGTCTCCTGACACACTGCTCGACTTAGAATTCGCCGCATGCACCGGGTTCGCCTGTTCGTCCTTTGGATCATGATGTTTGCCGTGCCCTTCCAGGGGTACGCGGCGGCAGCCATGGTCTTTTGCGGACCGGGTCACGCCGGTGAGGCGGGCGAAGTGTCGCTCGCACAGCCCAGCGCACACGACCACGCTCAGCACCCGCATGCGGATGGGCACGGCGATCATGAGCACAAGGCGGCACAGGCTGCCAAGCCTCCCGCAAAGGACAACACCGCCAAGGTAGCGAGTGCCGGGCCCGATGCGATGCACAAGTGCGGTACCTGCGGCGCGTGCCATGCCACAGCGCTGACCAGCACGATGGACTTGGCCGTTTTCCACGACCTTCCCAAAGCCGACTTGGCGGAGCCAGCCATCACGGTGGCCACGCTCGCGCCGCGCGTTCTCGACAAACCTCCTCGCGCTTAACGCGTTCGTGCGCCTGTGACTCGTCACGGGCCGCCGCGAACGCTCATGCATCGCCTGCGTCATGCCTTTTCGGGCAGCTCTGACGCACTCCGTTCATGAACTTGCGAGGACTCCATGTTCCATTCATCGCCGGCCCATTGGCTGGCAGCTTTTCCCGCTTCGGCTGCGTTTGCCGCGTTGGCGACCCTGAGTGCCGCTGTCGCGGTGGCTCAACCCGCGCCCGTGAAATCCGCTGAGGCTGCGGCGCCCACCGTCCTGACCTACAGGTCCGCGCTCGAGGGCTATCAGCCCTTTGCCGACGAAAAGCCCATCCCCTGGAAAGAAGCCAACGAGACGGTCTATCGCCGCGGTGGCTGGCAGGCCTACGCCAAGGAGACATCAGGCTCCAGTGCGGCCGAGGCCGAATCGCCCAAGGGCGCCGCCGCTGCGCCCGCCGCGCAGCCAGGCCATTCGATGCCCATGCCTGCAAAGAAGGAGAAGCCATGAAGCGCGCCCTTCGTTTGACAGCCATTGCCGTCGCGACGGCTGTCCTCGCCGGGTGCGCGTCAGTCAGTATCGACGACGCCCTGAGTGACACAAATACCAATGCCCAGCAGTTCACCGGTGGGAAGCTCGAACTCAGCCGAACTCAGGAGCAGCGTGACCGCCGCGCCGCACTGTCGCAGGAACTGCTCGCCAAACCGCTGTCGCAGAGTGATGCGGTGCAGCTTGCGCTGGCCAACAGTCCTTCCGTCCAAGCGTTAATCGCTCAGAGTTGGGGCGACATTGCCGCGACTAACCAGAGCAGCCGGTTACCCAATCCGATCCTCTCGTTCGCGCGCACGCGCCTGAACAGCGAACTCGAGCTTGAGCGCCTGCTGTCCTTCGGACTGGTGGATCTGATTCTGTTGCCGCAGCGTTTGTCGATCTCCAGAAGCCAGGCCGCCCAGGCCAAAGTCCAACTGACCGGTGCCGTGGTCGACCAGGTCACGCAGGTCAAGCAGGCCTGGGTGCGTGCAGTCGCGGCGCAACAGACGCTGAAGTATGCCGAGCAGGTCAACAGGTCGGCCCAGGCCAGTGCCGAACTTGCGCGCCGGATGCAGCTCATTGGGAATTTCTCCAAGTTGCAGCGTGCACGCCAGCAGGTTTTCTACGCTGATGCGACGACCCAGCTCGCCTCGGCACAGCACGCCACCACCGCTGCACGCGAAGAGTTGGTTCGTGTCCTGGGGTTGAACGATGACCAGGCCACCAGACTGGCGTTGCCCGAACGCCTGCCTGACCTGCCCAAGACTCCTCGCGAAGCGAAGGAGGTCGCAGCGACCGCTACTGAGCAACGCCTGGATGTCCAACTGGCACGTGCCCAGTTGGACGTGGCGGGCAAATCGCAAGGTATCAACTTGCTGTCGACCTTCATCGACGTCGAGGTGGGCGGTCGGCGCGACACGGTGTTCGACAACGCGGAGAACACCAAGAGCACCCGCCGGGGCTTCGAGCTCGATATCCGCCTGCCGCTGTTCGACTGGGGGTCAGCGCAGCGCGACATGTTGAACGCGCAGTCGTTGGCCGCGGCCAACCGCTACGACGCCACCGTGCGTGGCGCTTCCTCTCAGCTGCGAGAGGGCTACTCGGCCTACCGCACTGCCTACGACATCGCACGGCACTACCGCGACGAGATCGTGCCGCTGCGCCAGGCCATGGCCGATGAGAACGTGCTTCGCTACAACGGGATGTTGATCGGCGTTTTCGAACTGTTGGCCGAGGCGCGTGACCAGATCGCCAGCGTGACCAACGCGATCAATGCCCAGCAGCAGTTCTGGCTGGCTGATGCCGCGCTGGCGGCTTCGGTGATGGGCAAGCCCACGTCCGCAGGGGCCTCGATGGCCAGCTCGGGCGGCGAAGGCGCCTCCGCTGGTGCGGCGCACTGAGCCCGCCCTCTGAGTTCTCCAACCGATTTGAACGACATGACAAACAGACGCAATTTCTTGAGCGGTGCGGGTGCCATCACGGGCGCCATCGCCGCGGCCAGCGTGAGCAAGGTGGCCATGGCCGCGCTGCCTGAGCCCGTGCTCCAGACCACGCCCAACACCATGCCGCCCTTGATGCCCTCGAGCGGACGCCCCTACAACCCCGTGGTCACGCTCAACGGCTGGACCTTGCCCTGGCGCATGAACAACGGCGTCAAGGAATTCCACTTGGTGGCCGAACCCGTGGTGCGCGAAATGGCGCCTGGCTTCAAGGCCAACCTGTGGGGCTACAACGGCCAGTCGCCCGGCCCGACCATCGAGGTGGTCGAAGGCGACCGCGTGCGCATCTTCGTGACCAACAAGCTGCCCGAGCACACCAGCGTGCACTGGCACGGCCAGCGCCTGCCCAACGGCATGGACGGCGTCGCCGGACTGAACCAGCCACCGATCCGCCCAGGCAAGACCTTCGTCTACGAGTTCGTAGCGCGCCGCCCCGGCACCTTCATGTACCACCCGCATGCGGACGAAATGACGCAGATGGCCATGGGCATGATGGGCTTTTGGGTGACGCACCCCAAGGCCGAGCATCCGTTGATCGAGAAGGTCGACCGCGACTTCGTGTTCCTGCTCAATGCCTACGACGTGGAGCCCGGCAGCGCCACGCCCAAGATCATGACGATGCTGGACTTCAACCTGTGGTCCTGGAACAGCCGGATCTTTCCGGGTATCGATTCGCTCAATGTCCGGCTCAACGACAAGGTACGCATTCGCATCGGAAACCTGACGATGACCAATCACCCGATGCACCTGCACGGGCACGAGTTCCTCGTCACGGGCACCGATGGCGGTCCGACGCCCAAGTCTTCGCGGCAGTACGAGGTGACGGCCGACGTGGCGGTCGGACAGATGCGCCAGATCGAGTTCCTGGCCGACGAGGAAGGAGACTGGGCCTTCCACTGCCACAAGAGCCATCACACGATGAACGCCATGGGCCACGACGTGCCGACCATGATCGGCCTGGACCACAAGGACGTGGCCAAGCAGATCACAAGCCTGGTGCCCGACTACATGGTCATGGGCGAGCGCGGCATGGCCGACATGGCCGAGATGGAAATGCCGATTCCCGATAACACCGCGCGAATGATGACCGGCGAAGGCCCGTTCGGCTCGGTCGAGATGGGCGGCATGTTCAGCATGGTCAAGGTGCGCAAAAACCAGAAGGCGGGCGACTACTCGAACCCGGGTTGGTTCAAGCATCCGAAGGGCACCGTTGCCTACGAGCTGGATGGACCGCCGCCCGAGACCTCGCGCCAACGCGGCGCCGGCGCCGCAGCGATGCCCGCTCAGAACATGCCCGCCAAGAACATCGAAGTCCAGATTCGAAAGCCCGGCGGCGGCCATTCGAACCACTAGTTCTCCCCCTCCGTTCCAAACTCCAACTCTCAAAGGAAAACCCATGAAACACAACTTCCGCAACACAGCTGTCGCAGCACTTGTGGCCCTGGCCGCCGCCGGCGCTTCGGCATCCGGCACCCACGCAGGCGGCCACGGCCACGATGCCAACGAGGCGATCGGCAAGCCCGGCGTGGCCACCAAGGCCACCCGCACGATCAACGTCGACATGACCGATAGCATGCGCTTCACGCCGGCCGACATCAGCGTCAAACAGGGCGAGACCGTGCGCTTCGTCGTCAAGAACTCCGGCCAGCTCAAGCACGAGCTCGTGATCGGGACGGAGAAGGAGCTCAAGGAGCACTACGAAGTCATGAAGAAGAACCCGGAGATGGAGCACTCCGATCCGAACATGGTGACGCTGGCCGCAGGCAAGAGCGGCGAGATCGTCTGGCAATTCACCAAGGCCGGCAAGGTCGACTTCGCGTGCCTGCAGCCGGGCCACTACGACGCCGGCATGAAGGGCGCCGTGAACGTGACCAAGACCGGAAAGTAAGCGAGGCGCTCCCGCCGCCGGCTTCCATCGGAATGCGGCGGGACTCCAAATTCATTCATATCTCAGGAGATCCTCATGACCAACACCCGTATCGCACTCTTGGCATTCGTTGCCGCACTCTCGTTCGCTGGCGCCGCCGGCGCGCAATCTTCCAAATCCATGTCCGACATGCCGGGCATGTCCGAGAAGGCACCTGCGGCCGGCGGCTCGGATGCGGCCGCAGCGTCGGACCTCAGCGAAGGCGAGATCCGCAAGGTGGACAAGGACAACAAGAAGCTCACGATCAAGCACGGCCCGCTCAAGAACCTCGACATGCCGGGCATGACGATGGTGTTCGGCGTCAAGGACGACGTCATGCTCGACAAGGTCGAGACCGGCGCCAAGGTCCGTTTCCAGGCGGAAAAGATCGACGGCAAGATCGTCGTCACGAAGATCGAATCGGCCCGCTGAGCGCGTAAAGAATCAATGGGCGGCGACTATCGAAAGGATGGAGGAAGGAATGGCTTACTCGAGTGCTTCGCAAGTCGTTCGGCAGATCCTGGAGGGACCGGTTACCCGGCCAGCGTTGCGGCGCTGGCGGCGCCAGCAGTTCTTTTCCGAGGCCGGATTCGGTAGTTACTTCGGACTGTTCAAAAGCTTTTCCGAAGCCCGGGATTGGCTGCCTGACAGTCCGGAATTCGACCACGCGGCCTTGGCGCAAGAGTACGTGAATGTCCGCACGAAGAAGGTGTTTGCCTACGACTACCCCGTGATGTGGTGGCTCGAACGTGCGTTCAGAGATGGTGCCACCAAGCTGCTCGACATCGGTGGCTCGGTGGGGGTTCACTTCTATGCCTATCGCCGCTATTTCGAGATGCCCCAGGGCCTTTCCTGGCGCGTCGTTGAAGTGCCTGCGATCGCGGCCCTGGGGCGAGATATCGCCAGCGGGGCCAACGCCACTGGACTGAGCTTCGCCGAGGATCTTTCGCAGGCGCTGCCCGGCAACGATATCTGGCTGTCTGCCGGCGCCCTGCACTATGTCGAGAATTCGCGTCCCGGTGATCTGCTTCAACGGTGCGACACGCGGCCACGGCACGTCTTGCTGAACAAGCTCCCGCTCTACGACGGCGAGGACTACGTCACGGCACAGAACATCGGTGCCGGCTGCTTTGCGCCCATGCACGTCTACAACCGCGAACGCTTCATCAAGGAAATCGAGGCGCTGGGGTATACCTTGCGCGACCAGTGGCAGGTTCCTGAGCGTTCGTTGTATCTGCCGGGATTTCCCGAGCGCAGCATTCCGACGTTCAGTGGCCTTTACTTCGCCAGTTGAGCAATGCAAGCCAAAGCGTCCACGCGTGCTCGCCAGTCCTTGCGGGCTGCGCGTACGTTGTTCGCAGTGGCAATGGAGAAGAAGCCTCGCATCACCGCGAGGGCATATTCCGCTGCGGGCGGAATCCTCGGTATGGCGCTCTTCGCCGGTCTGACGGGGTGCGCCGATTTCTACCGGCAGTCTCGCGATTTCCAGGACGGCTGGCGCACCGGGGAAATTGTCGAAATCGGCCGCGCAAAAGAGATTCAACGAGGCGGGCGCACGGATTGCAGGAAGACCGCCAGCGCCGACGAACTTGCAGTACGACGCTTCGCCATCCTGGTCGATCGTTCCACGGGGCGGCGACATGCGCACATCGAGATGCTGGATCCTGCGACATCTGTCGCGCTGGGCGACGTCGTGTGGACCAACGTCGACAGGTGCGACACACCCGTTCGCGTGCTGTCGCATGCACGAGCGCTGCGCGGCTGACGCGGCCTTCCCACGATCTGCGGCCATCCTTGCAGCCGGCCCACCACAAACCTCGGCACCTTATGAACTCTTTCGCTTCCTTTCTTCTCCTCACCGTCGGTGGACTTGCTTCAGGTTTTTCATTCGCCGCCGATCCTGCCGTGCCAGCGCCGATCGAAAGGGTCTTGGCCCCTTCGTCGAAACCCGACATTGCGAATGGCGAAGTCGTCTTCAATGGCAAGTCATGCGCCGCGTGCCACAGCGCGGATGGCAACTCGGCCATCCCCGCCAATCCCAAGCTGGCTCAGCAGCATCCCGAGTACCTGGTCAAGCAGCTTCAGGAATTCAAGTCCGGGAAACGCAAGAGCCCGGTCATGAGCGGCATGGCGGCAATGCTGTCCGAGAAGGAAATGCGCGACGTCGCCTGGTTCCTGGGTTCCAAGTCCATCAAGCCGGGGTTTGCGAAGGACAGGGATCTGGTGGCGCTGGGCGAGAAGATCTATCGCGGCGGCATTGGGGAGCGAAGTGTCCTGGCCTGCGCAGGCTGTCACAGCCCCAACGGCGCCGGCATCCCGATCCAGTACCCGCGTCTGGGCGGACAGAACGCCGAGTACATCGCCGCTCAGCTGACCGCGTTTCGCGATGGGGTACGACTCAACAGCGTGCCCATGAGCGGCGTTGCAGCCAAACTCAACGATCGCGAAATCAGGGCCGTTTCCGACTACATCGCGGGGCTGCATTGAACGACGCCATGCCTCCAGAGCTGCTCTCGCCTTAGGAGCTAGGTATGTACGTGACGGGGCGATGGGTTTCAACCAATGTTGTCGGCACGATGTTCATCGCCTGGCTCGTTGGTGTGATCATCTTCGTGGCCGTTCTCGTGTGGCAACTCCGAAAACATCGAAAGGAAAATTCCACTGGCGACAGACGCCCAGGTTCGGCTCGACCGAGTGGCTCGAGGAAAACCAAGCGCCGCCGGCGGGGCAGATGACCGCACCGTCAATGTCGGACCCGGTCAGCGCTTACGACGTGATCTGGAAAGCCTTGCGGCCTGGTAGATGGCTGGTCCACTGCCACATCCCGCGCCAGACGACCAACAACGACCTCGAACAGGACGGGGGCGGCGGCCTGATGATGGTTCTGGAGGTGAAGAGTCGGAATGCGCAGAACCACACCACTGACGGACTGGCGCCGGTCGCTTGACCTTCACACGATGTCAAGCCTGATACTGGAATCACCTTTCAACCAAGGAGCCTCTCATGCAAGAGTTCGTCATCCAATCGATGTCCTGTGGCAGCTGCGCGAGCCGGATCGCTCAGGCCGTGAAGAACCTGGACGCCACGGCGAAGATCGAAGTCGATCTGCCGGCCAAAACGTTGCGCGTCGACAGCGCTGAGGACCGTGAGTCTGTGACTGCCGCCCTGACGGAAGCCGGCTACCCGCCGAAGTGATTCGCCGGCACGGGACAGCGGCCTTCATCGGCTGATGTGTATCGAGCTGGCCTGTGTGGACTGAATGCACCGCCATGTAAGGTGCATTCAGCCAATTTTTCGTTGGAGAACTTGAATGAACCCCACGCCTTCCAACCAGCATGAACACCATCTGGGACATCACGGGGCGCACCCGCCCGCCTCTGGAGAGCCTTCGCAGAAGACCGATGCGATTTTGAAGGATCCCGTTTGTGGCATGGCGGTGACCACGCGGTCCGCGCACGTCCTGCAGCACGAAGGCGGGCCGGTCTATTTCTGTAGTGCGGGGTGCAAAGCCAAATTCGAGGCCAACCCGGCCAAATACGCGAAACGCGGCACGCAGCAGACGGCCCCGCTCGTGCTTGCGCCCGCGCAGCCGGCTCAACCCGGTCCTCCAGGCACGATCTACACCTGTCCCATGCACCCGGAGATCCGGCAAGATCACCCGGGCAACTGCCCCAAGTGCGGCATGACGCTGGAGCCCGAGATGCCGACCCTCGACGAGGGCGAAGACCTCGAGCTGAAAGACTTCAAGCGACGCTTCGTCTGGACCTTGCCCCTCACCGTCATCGTCACAGTGCTCGCCATGGCCGGCCACCGCCTGCAGTGGTTCGAGATGGACACGCAGAGCTGGATCGAACTTGTGCTCACCATGCCGATCGTCCTGTGGGCCGGGTGGCCGTTCTTCGTGCGCGCGGCGCAGTCTGTGGCAAACCGCAGTCCGAACATGTGGACCTTGATCGGCCTGGGCACGGCCGCGGCCTTTGTCTATAGCGTCGTGGCCACGGTGGCGCCCGACGTGTTTCCCGCGTCGTTCGTGTCGATGGGGCGCGTGTCGGTCTACTTCGAAGCGGCCGCGGTGATCATTTCTTTGACCTTGTTGGGTCAGATCCTCGAACTCAAGGCGCGGTCGCAGACCTCCGCAGCCATCAAGTCGCTGCTGGGCCTTGCCCCCAAGACAGCGCGCCGCATCGACCCTGACGGTGCCGAGGAAGACATACCGATTGGCCACGTGCATGTGGGCGACAAGCTGCGCGTGCGCCCCGGAGAGAAGGTGCCCGTGGACGGTGTGGTGATCGAAGGCAACAGCGCCGTCGACGAATCCATGCTGACTGGGGAGCCATTGCCCGTGACCAAGCGGATTGGCGACAAGCTTATCGGCGCAACGCTGAACACCAACGGCGCACTTGTGATGCAGTCCGAGAAAGTCGGCTCGCAGACCGTGCTCGCGAGCATCGTGCAGATGGTCGCGCTGGCGCAACGCTCCAGGGCGCCGATGCAACGAATGGCCGATCACGTTGCCGGCTACTTCGTCATGACCGTCATCGGCATCGCGGTGCTGACCTTCTTCGCCTGGGGATTCTTCGGGCCGCAGCCCAGTTGGGTCTACGGCCTGATCAATGCCGTGGCGGTGCTCATCATTGCCTGCCCCTGTGCACTCGGCCTCGCCACGCCGATGTCGATCATGGTGGCCACGGGCAAGGCGGCCACGCAGGGCGTGCTGTTCCGCGATGCCGCGGCGATCGAGAACTTCCGCAAGGTCGATGCGCTCATCGTCGACAAGACCGGCACCCTGACGGAAGGCCGGCCGCAGTTCGAGCGCGCGGTGCCTGCGCCGGGCTTCACCGCCGACGAGGTGCTGCGACTCGCAGCCAGCCTGGACCAGGGCAGCGAACACCCGCTGGCCGACGCCATCGTGCGGGCGGCGCGCGAGCGCAACCTGGCGCTGGACACGCCCGACGGTTTCGAATCCAGCAGCGGCATCGGCGTGAGCGGCGGCGTGGGCAGCAGGAAGCTGGCGCTCGGCAACACGGCGCTCATGGACCAGCTGCGCGTGCGGGTCGACGACCTCAAGCCGCAGGCCGAGGCCATGCGGGCCGAGGGCGCGAGTGTCATGTTCCTGGCTGTGGACGGCCAGCCTGCCGGCTTGCTTGCGGTCTCGGACCCAATCAAGGCCACCACGATCGAGGCGCTGGCCGCGCTCAAGGCCTCGGGCCTGCGGGTCATCATGGCGACCGGAGACGGGCTGACCACGGCCCGGGCCGTCGCAGCGAAGCTGGGCATCGACGAGGTGCATGGCGAAGTGAAGCCCGCCGACAAGCTCGCGCTGGTGGACAAGCTGCAGCGTGAAGGCCGGATCGTCGCCATGGCGGGGGACGGCATCAACGATGCGCCCGCGCTCGCCAAGGCCGACGTCGGGGTGGCGATGGGCACCGGCACCGATGTCGCGATGAACAGCGCCCAGGTGACGCTGGTCAAGGGCGACCTGCGCGGCATTGCGCAGGCGCGCGTGATCTCCGAGCAGACCATCGCCAACATGAAGCAGAACCTCGGCTTCGCCTTTCTCTACAACGCTCTCGGCGTGCCACTGGCCGCGGGCGTGTTGTTCCCGTTCACGGGCTGGCTGCTGTCGCCGATGATCGCGGCGCTGGCGATGAGCCTGAGCTCGGCGTCGGTCATCACCAATGCCTTGCGCTTGAGGGGAGCAAAAAGCGACACCCACGGGCCACACGCCGACGCAAAGTCGCCCTCCTAGAGGCGCGTTGGATCGAGTGGCGTCACTCCGTGCGAAGGAGTTCCTATGAAGTCCGAACTGTTTGAGCAGCATTTGCTGGACGTCTACCAGGAGGCCATCCGATTTCGCAAGTGGGCGGTCGCGGAGCATCTGTTGTGCGCCATCGAGGCGTGCGCACCAGCGGAAGCACCAATCAGCGCGAGCGTGGCCAGTGCCTACAGTGTTCTGGCCGCCGAGGCGCAAAAGCCCCGGCGATGTGGAACGCGCTCGAAGCGTGATTGAGGCGCGACGGTCAGTCTTTGGCGCGGGGTTTGAGGAGATTGGCGAGGGCCTTCTGGTCTTCGGCCAACTGGATGCGCATGAGCTGGAGCACGCGCAGGGCGAGACCGGACAGGGGCTGCCCAGGGAGAAGCACCAACACACCCGCGAAGGAGACATCCAGGGACAGCGGACGGATGGTCAGGCCGCGTTGAGCGTATTCCATGGCGGTGACCGGATTGACGACGCCGATGCCCATTCCGCTCAGGGCCATTTCTCACACGCTCGCCGCGTAGGGCGTCTCGACCAGCACACTCAACCCGACGTTGCACTCCGCCAATGCCCGCTCCAGGCGCCGCCGAGACGCGTCCTCGGGGTTGAGCGCTAGGAATGGCTCTTCCGCGAGCTGATGCGGTTGGATGGTCCTCGCCTTGGGCCTTGGTCAGCCGGTGCCTCGCATGCATCACCACCACACCTGGGAAGCGCGCGAACTCGGAATGCTCCAGGACTGTCGTCGGCATCTCGTCGCCCATTAGCCCGAAGTCGACCTGCCGTCCCAGTACGGCCTCGTGCACCTCCCGCGAGCTGAGCACCTGCAGCGAAATCTGCGGCCGGGCTTCGTTGTCGCGGCGCTCGACCACCAGCCGCGACAGCACCCCGCAGGCCGAAGGCCGGATAGACCGCCATGCGCAGCGTGTTGACGCCGAAACACCCGCTCGATGTCTCGCATGCTCACCTGATAACGAAGCTTGCGAAGGCTTCTTCGGTCGGCTGAAGAACGAGCTGTTCCATCCTCGAGACTGGAAGAACGCCACCATCGAGCAATTCATCGAGGCGGTCGACTCAGACATCCGCTGGTACAACGAGAAGCGGATCAAGATCTCTCTTGGCTCTCTCAGCCCTATCGAATACCGGGTGAGCCTTGGACTTGCGGCATAAAACCAGTCCAAGTTTTTATCCGCACCCCTAGGGTCAGAGATCAGCGGAATTCAACACCTTGTGGAAAAGCATTGATTTGCGATGATCCTACTTGCCTACATGGTGCCTACACGACACCAGAAAGCAAAAAGCCCAACCTAGCAAGATTGGGCTATCTACTTGATCCTAAAAGGAAAATTTGGTGGCCTGGGGCGGAATCGAACCACCGACACGCGGATTTTCAATCCGCTGCTCTACCAACTGAGCTACCGGGCCATTGCTGTGTGCAGCCTCAAATTATACAGCGCTTCTTCGCCCTCTTGAAAGATCAACGCCAAGTTGTTTGAGTTTTCTGTAGAGATGGGTGCGCTCGAGGCCGGTTTTCTCGGCGACGCGGGTCATCGAGCCGTTCTCCATCGCGAGGTGGAACTCGAAGTACGCCTTCTCGAAACCGTCGCGCGCGTCGCGCAGCGGGCGGTCGAGGTCGAAGCTCTGGGTCGATTGCGGGCCGGCATCGGCCACGGGCACCGAGGCCAGCGACGCCATCAGCAGGCTGTCGCCCGTCGTCGTGATGGCGGCCGACTGGCTGCCGGTGACCGGCGCGGGCACCACGCCCGCAGCGGCACGGCGTGCGTTCTCGCGGGCCAGGCCCTGCTCCACCGCCTTGAGCAGCTTCTGCATGGTGATGGGCTTTTCGAGGAAGGCGAACGCGCCGATGCGCGTGGCGTCGACCGCGGTGTCGATGGTGGCGTGGCCACTCATCATGATGACGGGCATGGTCAGGAGGCCCGCGGTGGACCACTCCTTGAGCAGCGTGACGCCGTCGGTATCGGGCATCCAGATGTCGAGCAGCACGAGGTCGGGCCGTGCGCGCTGGCGTGCAGCGCGAGCTTCGGCTGCGTTCTCCGCGAGCTCCACGTTGTGGCCTTCGTCATTGAGAATTTCGAAGAGCAGGTCCCGGATGCCCAGCTCGTCATCGACCACGAGAATGTTTGCCATGAGTGATGCTTGTTGTGTGCGCTGGTGTCTGCAATGTTTGTCGAGTCGCTGGCCGATCCGTCGCCTGTGCGACGGACATTCGTTCGTGCGTGCGGCTCAGGCGGCGGAAGACTTCGACGAATCTTCGGTGTGAGCGACCGCTGCCTGCGGCTCGCCTGCCAGCGCGAATGATAGCGAGACTTGTGCCCCCGCTACAGCCCCATCGACGACGCGGTTGGAAAGCTCGATGCGCGCGCCGTGCTCGTCGGCGATCTTCTTGACGACCGCCAGCCCTAAACCGGTACCTTTTGTTTTCGTGGTGACGTAGGGCTCGAACGCGCGCTTGAGGATGTTCTCGGCGAAGCCCGGTCCGGTGTCCTGCACGGTCAGGCGCACGCGCTGGCCGGAGTCGGCGAGCCGCGTGCGGATAGTGACCTCGCCGACCTTGCCCGTGCCGCTGGCGGCGGCCTCGGCGGCGTCCTGCGCGTTTTGCAACAGGTTGTGTATGACCTGGCGGATCTGCTGCGCGTCGCCACGGATGGGCGGGCAGCGTTCGTCGAGTTCGGAGCGCAGCGTGATCGGCAGGTTCTCCGCGCTGTAGAGCTGGAGCACGTCGGTCAGCAGCGCGTTCAGGTCCACCGGCTTCAGGTCGGCCGCGGGCAGGCGCGCGTAGTCGCGGAATTCGTTTACCAGCCGCTTCATCGCATCGACCTGGTCGACGATGGTCTTCACCGACTTCACGAGCACGGCCTGCTCGGGCGGCTGGACCTTGCCGGAGAGCTTCATCTCGAGCCGCTCGGCCGAGAGCTGGATCGGCGTGAGCGGATTCTTGATCTCGTGCGCGAGCCGGCGCGCAACTTCGCCCCAGGCCTGCGCGCGCTGGGCCGAGACGATCTCGGAGATGTCGTCGAACACCAGCAGCCGCGCGGCACCGGGCAGCTCGGCGCCACGCGCGACGATGTTGATGGCGCCGTCCTGCTGCGGCAGGTCGGCACCGGAGGCATGCAGCTCGAAGGCATGCTGCCAGTGGTCGAGGCCGTGCTGCATGCGCTCGACGAGAAAGTCCTCGAACTGCTGCTGCACCTTGGCGCCGAACTCCGCCAGCCCAGGCACTTCGACGAGCAGCCGGCCTTCGTAGGCCGCTAGCGGCGCGCGCAGCACGCGGGTCGCGCCCGGATTGGTGGACAGCACGGTGCCCTTGGCATCGAGCACGATCACGCCCGAGGTCAGGTTGTCGAGGATGGTCTGCAGGTTGGCCCGCGCCGCGTCGAGCTGGCCCATGGTCTTCTCGACCGCGCCGCGCGCATCGGCCAGCTGTTGTGTCATGACGGCGAAGGAGCGCGTAAGGCCGCCCAGCTCGTCCTTGCCCTGCAGCACGGCGGTGGGCCTCAGGTCGCCGGCGGCCACCTGCCGCACGCCGTCGGCCAGCACGAGCAGCGGGCGCGCGAGCTGGTTGCCGAAGAGCACGGCCAGCAGCACCGCACCGAACACGGCGAGGAACAGGCTCAGCGTGAGCGTGCCGATATACATGCGGCGCAGCCCCTCGCGCGCGATCGCACGCTCCTGGTACTCGCGGTTGGCTTCCTGCACGTCCAGCGCGTTCTTGACCACCGCCGGCGGCAGCGGCCGCGTGACCTGCAGATAGCGCGGCGCGGTGTCGAAGTCGAAACCCGGCCTTTGCACCATGGCGAGCGCACGCACGCTGGCGACCGGCGGAGTGGCGCCCGCCGCGGTGGTTTCGTCCAGACCCTCGACGTGCGCGACGGCGCGCTCGGGGCGCACCTGGCGAAACTGCTGCACGGTCGGGCGCTCGGGGTTGAGCTGGAAGCGCGAGGTGCCGGCACTGGCCACCAGCTGGCCGCTGCCGGTCCAGAGAATGACGTCGCTGGCCTCGAGCTGGTCCCGGATGCGCTCGAGCACCAGGCCCGCGCTGGCGTCGGGCACCTGCGCCAGCTGCGCGCTGGCGCTGCGCGTCTTGACGGCAAGATCGTCGGACAGCGAATCGAGCGTGGCGCGCCCGAGGTTCAGGCCGGCGTCGAGCGCGCCTTCCACCTTGACGTCGAACCAGCTCTCGATGGAGCGCGCGACGAACTGGTACGACACCACGTAGACCAGCGCCCCCGGCACCACCCCCACCAGCGCGAAGATGGCCGCGAGCTTGATGAGCAGCCGGCTGCCGAACTTGCCCTGTCGCAGGCGCCGCAGCAGGCGGAAGGCCACCCAGCCGATCACCAGCACCAGCAGCACCGCCACCACGACGTTGATGCCGAACAGGCGCACGTAGTAGCGCTCGTACAGGGCGCGGTTGTTGGTGGCCTGGGCCAGCAGGAACATCAGCACGAGGCCGATGGCCGTGACCAGCGCGGCTCCGACGCCGATGGCCCAGCGTCGGGCCCGCGCGCGGCTCGCGGCCGACGAGGCCGAGGTGCCGCCGCGCTCCGGAGTGCTCACTTCTGCTTCTCCACCGCGAGACGCGCGGTGCGCTCGACGGCGATGTTCCAGTCGGACTGGCCGACCACGCCGATCTGGAAGGGGCGCGGCAGCTGCGAGGTGTCGAGCCTGAACCGGAACGTGACCTGGTGCTGCGGGTCGTCGCCGATCTCAGCCACGTCGCCCATGCGCAGGCGACCGACTCGCTTGATGGCATCGAGCGCGTCGCCGAGGGTGTCGAAGTTCTGGTTCAGCGAGATGCCCAGGCCGGCCGCGCCGGTCATCGGCGCCGCCGACACGTTGAGCCGCCAGCGCCGCGTGAGCGGCTGGTAGGCCAGCCGCATGTGGCGCGTGACCTGCGCGACCTTGCGGTCGGTCCAGTACCAGCGCTCCTGGAAGAGTTCGGCCTCGGCCACGAAATAGACGGCGATGCCCTTGTCGAGCACCTCCTCGACCAGCGAGGGCAGCTCGAACTGCACCGCGGCGCTGAAGTAGATGCCGTCGTCGGACTGCTCCAGCCGCATCTGGGTGATCGACGCGCCGTTGCGGCCCTGCGCGGAGACCGGAGCCGGCAGGAAGGCCATCCAAATCGCCCAGATCCAGAGCAGGACGGGCAGCGACAGGATCAGCCGGCGCCGTCGCTCAACGCGGACGCTTTTCAAGCAGGGCGTAGAAGAAGCCGTCGTGGTCACCAGAGGCATTGTCCGGGACGCTGCGGGCATTCGACCCGCTTTGGGGCAGCAAATGGCCCGGCGATGGCAGCAATCGTGCGTCGGTGTTGTGTACAAGAAACGCATCAATTTGTTGCGAACCCTCTTCGCGGAACACGGAGCAAGTGCAGTACAGAAGCCGCCCGCCGGGCCGCACCAGCGGCCACAGGGCCGCCAGAAGCGCGGCCTGCTGGGCGGCGAGCTGGGCGGTGTCGCTTTCGCGGCGCAGCCAGCGCACGTCGGGATGGCGCCGCACGATGCCCGAGGCGGTGCATGGCGCGTCGAGCAGGATGGCGTCGAAGGGCGTGCCGTCCCACCACTGGGCCGGCCGGGCCGCATCGGCGACGAGCACCCTGGCCTGGAGCCCGAGGCGGGCCAGGGTTTCGTCGATGCGGCGGCTGCGCGTTGCATCGACTTCCAGCGCGGTGACGTCGATGGCGCCGGGGCTCGCCATCTCGAGCAGATGGGCGGTCTTGCCGCCGGGAGCGGCGCAGGCGTCGAGCACGCGCAGCGGCGCGGCCGTCTCGCCGGGCTTCGCTGGCTGCAGCAGGCCGTCGAGCAGCAGCGGCGCAGCCATCTGCGCGGCGGCGTCCTGCACCGAACAGGCACCATCGGCAAAACCGGGCAGCTGCTGCACGGGGCGGGCGCGCGCCAGTTGCAGGCCGCTGGGCCCCACGCGCGTCGCGCCCAGGCCGACTGCCTCCAGCTCGGCGAGATAGGAAGCAGCGGTCGTCTTGCGTGCATTGACCCGCAGCGTCATCGGCGCCTGCGCGTTGTCGGCAGCGAGCACGCGCTGCCACTCGCGCGGATGGTCGCGCCTGAGGCGCTCGATCCACCAGCGCGGATGGTTCCATTGCGCGACGGGTTCGGTGTCGGTGGCGGCCACGAGCTCGTCGCGCTCGCGCAGGAAGCGCCGCAGGCAGGCGTTGATGAAGCTGGCCTGCGCCCGCGTGGCGGGGTTGCGCTTGGCGGCCTCGACGGCCTGGTCGACCAGCGTGAAAGGTTCGTAGGGCGCGTGCGCGGCGTCCCAGGCAAGCGCCAGTGCGGTGCACAGCAGTGCATCGGGCAGGGGCGGCGGGGTGCGCTTGGCCAGGTGGCGGCGCAGGGCCTCGGCGCGGCCGAGCCAGCGCAGCACCTGGAAGCCGAGCGCCTGCACGCCCGGCCGCAGCGCGGGCTCGACGGCCTCGAAGGCCACCGAGCCCGAGGTGCCGGCCCGGATCGACGCCAGCGCCGTCGCAGTCAGCTGCAGCTGGCGCCAGAGCGGAGGTTGTTGCAGCGGCGGCGTATCGCCATGGCCCCTGCGGGAAGGATCGGAAGGTAGTTCTGACAAGTTGGAGGCGATGGTAACGGGCCGGCCAAAGGCCGGACTTCGCGCATGGAAAGAAGAAGAAACGGAGAGAAACGGTGGTCGAAGCGCGCCGCAAGCTCTATTCAGAGCAGCGGAGCTGCCGGACGCAGACGCACGGCCCATGCCACCAGTACCGCCGGAAACTGCGCGATCGCGGCGTTGTATTGCGCCACCGCCAGGTTGAACTGGCTGCGCGCGATCTCGGCCGCGGCCGAGGGCTCGGGCCAGCCGATCGGTTCGGCGGCGCCGGACACCACGGTCGTTGTCGTGCCGGGCTGCAGCGGTACGGGCCGCGACAGCGTGCCGTCGGCATCGAACACCGTCACCTGGTCGGGGTGCTGGCGCTGCCAGGCTCCGATCCAGACCTGCAGCGCGGTGGCCAGCGCGGCCATGCCGCCGACATCGAGCGGTCGCAGCCGGGTCGCTCCCAGCAGGGTGGCGAGCTGCGCGGTTGCCGCCTGCAGCGGTGCGACCGAAGACAGCAGCTCGCCCGTGGGCGCGGCCTCGGGTTGCGGCCCCGCCGCGATGCTGGCCTGCACGAAATCCAGCTGCTTGCCCAGCGCCGCATCGAGCTGGCCATAGGCCTGCAGCACGGCCGCGCGCAGACGCACCAGCCGGTTGTAGGCACCGACAAACCAGAACAGCAGGATCGCGATCACGATCCAGCCGGCCATCGATTCGGGCAACAGACTCATCGACCACCAAGCCTCATGGGAACACAAAGAAAAACGCCCCCCAACCGGGGGCGGTCGGGGGGCGTGATGTACCGGTCATGGCCGGTGATGCTAACCAGTTATTCGGTCGCAGCGCCTTCGCTGGCTTCCGTCGTGCTGGCAGCCGCATCGGCTTCACCGGAGCCAGCCAGTTCGGCTGCTTCCGATTCGGCGATGGCGCGGCGCTCGGCCTCGTCCATGGCGTCCTTGACCTTGCGTGCCTGGTGGTACGCCATGCCGGTGCCCGCGGGGATCAGGCGGCCGACGATGACGTTTTCCTTCAGGCCGCGCAGCTCGTCGCGCTTGCCCATGATCGCGGCTTCGGTCAGCACGCGCGTCGTTTCCTGGAACGAAGCAGCCGAGATGAACGAGTCGGTCGACAGCGATGCCTTCGTGATACCCAGCAGCAGGTTGGTGAACGTCGCGGGGATCTTGCCTTCGGCGCGCAGGGCGTCGTTGGTGTTGAGCATTTCGCTGCGTTCGACCTGTTCGCCGGAGATGTAGCTCGTGTCGCCGATGTTGTCGACCACGACGCGGCGCAGCATCTGGCGAACGATCACCTCGATGTGCTTGTCGTTGATCTTCACGCCCTGCAGGCGGTACACGTCCTGCACTTCGTCCACGATGTAGCGCGCCAGTTCTTCCGAACCCAGCAGGCGCAGGATGTCCTGCGGGTCCGCCGGGCCGTCGACCACGGATTCGCCCTTGTTCACCACCTGGCCTTCGTGCACCAGGATGTTCTTTTCCTTCGGCACGAGGTCTTCCCAGACCGTGCCTTCCGGATCGGTGATCTGCAGGCGGATCTTGCCCTTCGTTTCCTTGCCGAACGACACGGTACCGGTCATTTCGGCCAGCATGCCCTTGTCCTTCGGCGAACGGGCTTCGAACAGCTCGGCAACGCGCGGCAGACCGCCGGTGATGTCGCGGGTCTTCTGGCCTTCGACCGGAATACGCGCCAGCACTTCGCCGGGGCCCACGTCCTGGCCGTCACGCACCTGCACCAGCGCGCCGATCGGGAAGCCGATCGTCACCGAGTGGTCGGTGCCCGGGATCTTCACTTCGGCGCCGGAGGCGTCGATGAGCTTCACCTGCGGACGAACGACCTTGGCGGCGCCGCGGCGCTTCGGGTCGATCACGACCAGGGTCGACAGACCGGTCACTTCGTCCACCTGCTTGGCGACCGTGAGGCCTTCCTCGACGTTCTCGAACTGCGTCTTGCCGGCGAATTCCGTGATGATCGGGCGGGTCAGCGGGTCCCAGTTGGCCAGGACGTGGCCAGCCTTGATCTGCTGGTCGGCCTTGACCGTCAGGGTCGCGCCGTACGGCACCTTGTGGCGCTCGCGCTCGCGGCCGTGCTCGTCGTGGATGATGATTTCACCCGAACGCGAGATCACGACCAGCTCGCCCTTGCTGTTGGTCACGTAGCGCATCGTGGCGTTGAAGCCGATCGAGCCGTTCGACTTGGCTTCCACGCTCGAGGCGATGGCGGCGCGCGAAGCGGCACCACCGATGTGGAAGGTACGCATCGTCAGCTGCGTGCCCGGTTCGCCGATGGACTGGGCGGCGATCACACCGACGGCTTCGCCGATGTTGATCAGGCCGCCGCGGCCCAGGTCGCGGCCGTAGCAGGTCGAGCAGATGCCGAAGCGGGTTTCGCAGGTCAGCGCGGTACGCACCTTGACCTCGTCCACGCCCTGCGCCTCGAGCTCCTCGATGGTGTCCTCGTCGAACATCTCGCCGGCCTTCAGCAGCACCGCGCGGTTCTCGGGGTGCAGCACGTCGTCGGCAGCGGTACGGCCGAGGATACGGTCGCGCAGCGATTCGATGACTTCACCGCCTTCGACGATGGCGCGCATCAGGTAGCCGCCGTGCGTGCCGCAGTCCTGCTCGGTGACGACCAGATCCTGCGTCACGTCGACCAGACGACGGGTCAGGTAGCCCGAGTTCGCCGTCTTCAGCGCCGTGTCGGCCAGACCCTTACGGGCACCGTGGGTGGAGATGAAGTACTCCAGCACGTTCAGGCCTTCGCGGAAGTTCGCGGTAATGGGCGTCTCGATGATCGAGCCGTCAGGCTTGGCCATCAGGCCGCGCATGCCGGCCACCTGGCGAATCTGGGCCGCGGAACCGCGGGCACCCGAGTCGGCCATCATGTAGATCGAGTTGAAGGACTCCTGCTCGACTTCCTTGCCGTTGCGGTCGATGACCTTCTGCTTCGACAGCTTGGCCATCATCACCTTCGACACTTCGTCGCCGGCCTTGCCCCAGATGTCCACCACCTTGTTGTAGCGTTCGCCGGAGGTCACGAGACCCGAGACGTACTGCTGCTCGATCTCCTTCACTTCCTTGGCCGAGCGCTCGATGATGCCGTGCTTCTCCGAAGGCACCAGCATGTCGTCGATGGCGATCGAGATGCCGGCCTTGGTCGCCAGGCGGAAGCCGTTCTGCAGCAGCTTGTCTGCGAAGACAACGGTTTCCTTCAGGCCGCACTTGCGGAACGAGACGTTGATGAGCTTGGAGATCTCCTTCTTCTTCAGCGCCTTGTTGATGTTCGAGAACGGCAGGCCCTTCGGCAGGATCTCGGACAGCAGCGCGCGGCCCACGGTGGTGTCCACGAGCGAGGTCGACGGCGTGAATTCGCCGGTTTCCTTGTTCTTGGTGTACTCCGTGATACGCACTGCCACCTTGGCGGTGAGTTCGACTTCGTTGGCGTCGAGCGCGCGCTGGACCTCACCGATGTCGGAGAAGACCAGGCCTTCGCCCTTGCCGTTGATGCGGTCGCGGGTCGTGTAGTACAGACCCAGCACCACGTCCTGCGAAGGAACGATCGACGGTTCGCCCGAAGCCGGGAACAGCACGTTGTTGGAGGCCAGCATCAGCGTGCGGGCTTCCATCTGCGCTTCCACCGACAGCGGCACGTGGACGGCCATCTGGTCGCCGTCGAAGTCGGCGTTGAATGCCGCGCAGACGAGCGGGTGCAGCTGGATGGCCTTGCCTTCGATCAGGATCGGCTCGAAGGCCTGGATGCCCAGACGGTGCAGCGTAGGAGCGCGGTTCAGCATGACCGGGTGCTCCTTGATGACCTCTTCCAGGATGTCCCAGACCACCGGCGTGCCCGATTCGACTTCCTTCTTGGCAGCCTTGATCGTGGTCGCGATGCCCATGGCTTCGAGGCGCGAGAAGATGAAGGGCTTGAACAGCTCGAGCGCCATCAGCTTCGGCAGGCCGCACTGGTGCAGCTTGAGCGTCGGGCCCACCACGATGACCGAACGGCCCGAGTAGTCGACGCGCTTGCCCAGCAGGTTCTGGCGGAAGCGACCGCTCTTGCCCTTGATCATGTCGGCCAGCGACTTCAGCGCGCGCTTGTTGGCGCCCGTCATGGCCTTGCCGCGGCGGCCGTTGTCCAGCAGCGAGTCGACGGCTTCCTGCAGCATCCGCTTCTCGTTGCGCGCGATGATTTCCGGAGCCTTCAGCTCCAGCAGGCGGCGCAGACGCGAGTTGCGGTTGATGACGCGGCGGTACAGGTCGTTCAGGTCGGAGGTCGCGAAGCGGCCGCCGTCCAGCGGCACCAGCGGACGCAGGTCCGGCGGCAGCACGGGCAGCACGTCGAGCACCATCCACTCGGGCTTGATGCCCGACTTGCGGAAGGCTTCCAGCACCTTCAGGCGCTTGGAGTTCTTCTTGACCTTGACTTCGGAGCCGGTCAGGTCGCCGCGCAGGCGTTCGATCTCGCTGTCGAGCTCGATGCCTTCCAGCAGGTCCTTGATGCCTTCGGCGCCCATCTTGGCGACGAACTCGTCACCGTATTCCTTGCGCTTCGCGTCGTAGTCGTCCTCGGACATGATGCCGAACTTCTTCAGCGGGGTCATGCCGGGGTCGGTGATCACGTAGGCTTCGAAGTACAGCACGCGCTCGATGTCGCGCAGCGTCATGTCGAGCACGAGGCCCAGACGCGACGGCAGCGACTTCAGGAACCAGATGTGTGCGCAGGGCGCGGCCAGGTCGATGTGACCCATGCGCTCGCGACGCACCTTGGTCTGCGTGACTTCGACGCCGCACTTCTCGCAGATCACGCCGCGGTGCTTCAGGCGCTTGTACTTGCCGCACAGGCACTCGTAGTCCTTGATGGGGCCGAAGATCTTCGCGCAGAAGAGACCGTCGCGCTCGGGCTTGAACGTGCGGTAGTTGATCGTCTCGGGCTTCTTCACCTCGCCGAAGGACCACGAACGGATCTTCTCGGGCGAAGCCATGCCGATCTTGATGGCATCGAAATGCTCATCGGGCGTGAATTGCTTGAACAGGTCGAGTAGCGATTTCATAAGACTCTTTCCCTTTTCAAATTAGGAACGCTCGAGCTCGATGTCGAGACCCAGCGAACGGATTTCCTTGACCAGCACGTTGAACGATTCCGGCATGCCGGCTTCGATCGAGTGCTCGCCCTTGACGATGCTTTCGTACACCTTGGTGCGGCCTTGCACGTCGTCGGACTTCACGGTCAGCATTTCCTGCAGGACGTAGGAAGCGCCGTAGGCTTCGAGCGCCCACACTTCCATTTCCCCGAAACGCTGGCCGCCGAACTGCGCCTTGCCGCCCAGAGGCTGCTGCGTGACCAGCGAGTACGGGCCGGTCGAGCGGGCGTGCATCTTGTCGTCCACCAGGTGATGCAGCTTCAGGAAGTGCATGTAGCCGACGGTGACGGGACGCTCGAACTGGTCGCCGGTGCGGCCGTCGAACAGGTAGGCCTGCGTGCGGCTGTCGGTCAGGCCCTTGGCCTTGGCGATGTCGTCCGGGTAGGCCAGCTTCAGCATGCCGCGGATTTCCTCTTCCGAGGCACCGTCGAACACCGGCGTCGCGAAGGTCGCGCCGTTCTGCAGGTTGCCCGCCATCTCGAGCAGTTCGGTGTCGCTCAGCGAGGCGATGTCTTCCTTGCGGCCCGAACCGTTGTACAGCTGCTCCATGAACTTGCGCAGCTCGGCCACCTTGGCCTCCTGCTGCAGCAGGTCACCGATGCGCTGGCCCACGCCCTTGCCGGCCCAGCCCAGATGCACTTCGAGAACCTGGCCCACGTTCATCCGCGAGGGCACGCCCAGCGGGTTCAGGCAGATGTCGCACGGCGTGCCGTCGGCCATGTGGGGCATGTCTTCGACCGGAACGATCTTCGACACCACACCCTTGTTGCCGTGGCGGCCGGCCATCTTGTCGCCGGGCTGCAGGCGGCGCTTGACGGCCAGGTACACCTTGACCATCTTGAGCACGCCGGCGGGCAGCTCGTCGCCCTGCGTGAGCTTCTTGCGCTTTTCTTCGAACGCGAGGTCGAAGCTGTGGCGCGTCTGCTCCAGCGAGTTCTTGATCGACTCGAGCTGCGTTGCCACTTCGTCTTCCGCCGGGCGGATGTCGAACCAGTGGAACTTCTCGACCGACGACAGGTAGGCCTTGTCGAGCTTGGTGCCCTTGGCCAGCTTGTTCGGACCGCCGTTGGCGACCTTGCCGGTCAGCAGCTTCTCGATACGGTCGAACGCGTCGGCTTCGACGATGCGAAGCTGGTCGTTCAGGTCGAGGCGGAAGCGCTTCAGCTCGTCGTCGATGATCTGCTGGGCGCGCTTGTCGCGCTGGATGCCTTCGCGGGTGAACACCTGCACGTCGATCACGGTGCCTTGCGAGCCCTGGTCCACGCGCAGCGAGGTGTCCTTCACGTCGGAAGCCTTCTCGCCGAAGATGGCGCGAAGCAGCTTCTCTTCAGGCGTCAGCGTGGTCTCGCCCTTCGGCGTGACCTTGCCCACCAGCGTGTCGCCCGGCTGCACTTCGGCGCCGACATAGATGATGCCGGACTCGTCGAGGCGGTTGAGCTGCTGCTCGGCCAGGTTCGGAATGTCGCGCGTGATTTCTTCGGCGCCCAGCTTCGTGTCGCGGGCCATCACCACCAGTTCCTCGATGTGGATCGAGGTGTAGCGGTCTTCGGCGACGACGCGTTCCGAGATCAGGATCGAGTCTTCGAAGTTGTAGCCGTTCCAGGGCATGAACGCGATCAGCATGTTCTGGCCGAGAGCCAGTTCGCCGAGGTCGGTCGATGCGCCGTCGGCCACCACGTCGCCCTTGGCGATCTTGTCGCCGCGCTTGACGATCGGACGCTGGTGGATGTTGGTGTTCTGGTTCGAACGCTGATACTTGATCAGGTTGTAGATGTCCACACCGACTTCACCGGCAGCCGCTTCGGCGTCGTTCACGCGCACCACGACACGGGTCGCATCGACGTAGTCGACGATACCGCCGCGGGTGGCCGTGACCACGGTGCCCGAGTCGACCGCGGAAACGCGCTCGATACCGGTACCGACCATCGGCTTCTCGGGACGCAGCACGGGCACGGCCTGACGCTGCATGTTGGCGCCCATCAGCGCGCGGTTCGCGTCGTCGTGCTCGAGGAACGGCACGAGCGATGCGGCCACCGACACGATCTGCGCGGGCGACACGTCCATGTACTGGATGCGTTCGGCGCCGACCAGGATCGATTCGCCGGCTTCACGCGCTGAGACCAGGTCGCCGGTCAGCACGCCGTCCTTGTCCAGGGCCGCGTTGGCCTGGGCGATGACGTACTTGCCTTCTTCGATGGCCGACAGGTAGTCGATCTCGTTCGTGACCTTGCTGTCCACCACGCGACGGTACGGCGTCTCGATGAAGCCGTATTCGTTCAGGCGGGCGTACAGGGCCAGCGAGTTGATCAGACCGATGTTCGGGCCTTCAGGCGTTTCGATCGGGCACACGCGGCCGTAGTGGGTCACGTGCACGTCGCGCACTTCGAAGCCTGCACGTTCGCGCGTCAGACCGCCCGGGCCAAGGGCCGACACGCGGCGCTTGTGGGTGATTTCGGACAGCGGGTTCGTCTGGTCCATGAACTGCGACAGCTGCGAGGCACCGAAGAATTCCTTCAGCGCGGCCGAGATCGGCTTGCTGTTGATCAGGTCGTGCGGCATCAGCGGCTCTTGCTCCGCCTGGCCCAGACGCTCCTTCACGGCCTTCTCGATACGTGCCAGGCCGGTGCGGTACTGGTTCTCGGCCAGTTCGCCGACGCAACGCACGCGGCGGTTGCCCAGGTGGTCGATGTCGTCGACTTCGCCGTTGCCGTTGCGCAGGTCAACGAGGATCTTGACCACGGCCAGGATGTCCTCGTTGGTCAGCACCATCGGGCCGGTCGATTCGTCGCGGCCGACCTTGGCGTTGAACTTCATGCGGCCGACGCGCGACAGGTCGTACGTGTCCGGGTTGTAGAACAGGCGCTGGAACAGGGCCTGCACGGCGTCTTCCGTCGGCGGCTCGCCGGGGCGCATCATGCGGTAGATGGCCACGCGCGCGGCGAACTCGTCCACGGTTTCGTCGATGCGCAGGGTCTGCGAGATGTACGCGCCCTGGTCGAGTTCGTTCGTGTAGATGACCTGCACGTCCTGCACGCCGGCCGTGCGCAGCTTCTTCAGCAGCGCTTCGGTCAGCTCGTCGTTGGCCTTGGCCAGGATCTCGCCGGAGTCGGCGTCGACGATGTTGCGGGCGATCACGCGACCGATCAGGAAGTCTTCCGGCACGCTGATGTGCGTGGTGCCGCCCTGCTCGAGCTCACGCGTGTGGCGCGCGGTGACGCGCTTGTCCTTGGCGACCACGACCTTGCCCGACTTGTCGGTGATGTCGAAGCGCGCGACTTCGCCGCGCAGGCGCTCGGAGACGAACTCCATCTGCGCGCCGCTGTCCATCAGGCGGAAGTTGTCGTTCACGAAGAAGTTCGCGAGGATCGATTCCGGGTTCAGGCCGATGGCCTTCAGCAGGATCGTGACCGGCATCTTGCGGCGACGGTCCACGCGGAAGTACAGCATGTCCTTCGGGTCGAACTCGAAGTCGAGCCACGAGCCGCGGTAGGGAATCACGCGGGCCGAGAACAGCAGCTTGCCCGAGCTGTGCGTCTTGCCCTTGTCGTGCTCGAAGAACACGCCAGGCGAGCGGTGCAGCTGCGACACGATCACGCGCTCGGTACCGTTGATGATGAACGAACCCTTGTCCGTCATGAGCGGCACTTCGCCCATGTAGACCTCTTGTTCCTTCACTTCCTTGACCACCTTCGACTGCGAGGTCGACGACTCGCGGTCATAGATGATGAGCTGCACCTTGGCGCGCACGGCCGACGCGAAGGTCAGGCCGCGGGTCTGGCATTCGCGCACGTCGAACGCCGGCTTCGCCAGGTTGTACTCGAGGAACTTCATCTCGACGAAACCGTTGTGCGAGACGATCGGGAAGGCGGCGTCGAACGCGGCCTGCAGGCCTTCGACGGTACGTTGTTTCGGCGGGATGCCGGCTTGCAGGAACGCGGTGTACGCGTCTTTCTGCATCTGCAGCAGGTAGGGGATTTCGACGACGCTGTCGCGATTGCCGAAACTTTTTCGGATGCGCTTGCGTTCGGTGTAACTGTACGCGGACGATTGGGCCATGAGAGCTCCGGTGCTTGAGATCTTCAGCGACTTGTCAGCAGTGCCTGGGCACCACTGCTTGGCGGCTGGCCACTACCAGCCGTTGGCGGACAGCGATGCGTTGCACATCGCCCGAACCAAGGGGTCTTCTGCAGTCGGGGTCAGAAGACACTCAAAAAACATCTCGCTCTGGCTTTTCCGGAGCCCTTCGGGTCTCCGGGAAAGCCGGCAACGAGCCGGCTTTTGAGTGCGCTCTGAAAGCGGCAAAGGCTGGAGGGCCTTTGCAGGCACCTCCAGCCCTCCAGGGGGTCTGAATTACTTCAGTTCCACCTTGGCGCCGGCGTCTTCCAGCTTCTTCTTGGCGGCTTCAGCGTCAGCCTTCGACAGGCCTTCCTTGACAGCCTTGGGAGCGGCTTCCACCAGGTCCTTGGCTTCCTTGAGGCCCAGGCCGGTGATTTCGCGCACTGCCTTGATCGCCGAAACCTTGTTCGCGCCGGCATCGACCAGCACGACGTTGAATTCGGTCTTCTCTTCGACTGCAGCAGCAGCGGCACCGCCACCACCAGCAGCCGGAGCGGCCATTGCAGCGGCGCTCACGCCGAACTTCTCTTCGATGGCCTTGACCAGGTCGTTGAGTTCCAGGACCGTCATGCTGTCGAGCGCGGTCAGAAATGCGTCTTTATCGAATGCCATTTTTGTTTCCTAACAATTGGGTTGAATGTTTCAAACGCAGACAGCTCAGGCTGCCTGTGCTTCTGCCGGGGCATCGGCGGGTGCAGCTTCGCCACCACCGCGCTTCTCGGCCAGCGCCGCGAGCACGCGGGCGGTACGAGAGATCGGGGATTGCATCAAGCCCAGCAGTTGCGCCAGCAGCACTTCCTTCGAAGGGATGTTGGCCAGTTGCTTCACGCCCTCGACGTCCAGGGCCTTGCCACCGAAAGCGCCACCGCGAATGACCAACTTGTCGTTGGTCTTCGCGAAATCGGCCACCACCTTGGCGGCGGCCACAGCGTCTTCGGAGAAGCCATAGATCAGCGGACCGGTCATCTGGTCGCCGACGACTTCAAACGGGCTACCAGCGACAGCACGGCGGGCCAGGGTGTTCTTCAGAACACTCAGGCTCACACCCTTGCTGCGCGCTTCGTTGCGCAGTTTGGTCATATCGGCCACCGTGATGCCACGGTATTCCGCCATCACGAGCGTTTGAGCTTTTGCGGCGAGGCTGGTCACGTCATTGATGACCGCTTCTTTCTCACTGCGATTCAGACTCAAGGTCTACTCCTTTAAATGCGATCTTCGGCCGGAGCCTGGGATCGCGCTTCATGCAGCGACCAACTGTCAGGAACAAAAAATCGACTTCCTTGATTCCTTGCAGTGGGGTCGCCATCTGCGCTGGATACCGGACAGGGAGGTCCGGCGTTTAAGTGCAGCACCCTGCACACCAGCGGTCTTGGATGGCCCGCGGCAACCGAAGCCGCCGCGACCCACCACATCCGCCCCACCCTTGCGAGGTGGAGCAAATCTCTTTAGCTCGCCGAGATGGTTTGCGTGTCCACGCGGACACCCAGACCCATGGTCGACGACACAGCCACCTTGCGCAGGTACACGCCCTTGCTGGTCGCGGGCTTGGCCTTGACCAGAGCGTCGATCAGCGCGGCGAGGTTGCCTTGCAGCTTGTCGTTGTCGAACGAGCGACGGCCGATCGTGCCGTGCACGATGCCGGCCTTGTCGACGCGGAACTGAACCTGGCCGGCCTTGGCGTTCTTCACGGCCGTGGCGACGTCCGGGGTCACGGTGCCGACCTTCGGGTTCGGCATCAGGCCGCGGGGGCCGAGGATCTGACCGAGCGTACCGACGACGCGCATCGCGTCAGGGGCAGCGATCACGACGTCGAAAGGCATGTCGCCAGCCTTGACCATGGCAGCCAGGTCGTCCATGCCGACGATGTCGGCACCGGCAGCCTTGGCTTCCTCAGCCTTGGCGCCCTGGGCGAACACGGCGACGCGCTTGGTCTTGCCGGTGCCGTTGGGCAGCACGACGGCGCCACGCACGACCTGGTCCGACTTCTTCGCATCGATGCCGAGCTGCACGGCCACGTCGATCGATTCGTCGAACTTGGCGGTAGCGGCTTCCTTGACGATGTTGATCGCGTCAGCCAGCGGGTACAGCTTGGTGCTGTCGACCTTGCCTTCGAGCGACTTCTGCTTCTTGGTGATCTTGGACATTTACACGCCCTCCACATTCACGCCCATCGAACGGGCCGTACCAGCGATGGTGCGAACTGCGGCATCCATGTCGGCAGCGGTCAGGTCCTTCATCTTGGTCTTTGCGATCTCTTCGAGCTGTGCACGCGTGATCTTGCCGACCTTGTCGGTGTGCGGACGTGCAGAACCCTTCTCGAGCTTGATGGCCTTCTTGATCAGGACGCCGGCCGGCGGCGACTTGATGATGAAGGTGAAGCTCTTGTCGGCGAACGCGGTGATGACCACCGGCAGCGCCAGACCCGGCTCGTAGCTCTGCGTCTGGGCGTTGAACGCCTTGCAGAATTCCATGATGTTCAGACCGCGCTGACCGAGTGCGGGACCGATCGGCGGGGACGGGTTGGCCTTACCAGCTGGCACTTGCAGCTTGATGAAGCCGACGATTTTCTTCGCCATGCTTTTTGCTCCTTGCGGGTGATATCGCCTTGGCTTGCGGCCGAGGCTCCCCGGGGTTAAACGACTCTTCGATCAAAGCCGCGCGCCGAGTCGGACAACGCGCAGCCGGGAGTGGCTCGGACCTCTCGGTCCGGGGCTCAGGTCTTTTCGACCTGGCTGAATTCGAGTTCCACAGGCGTCGCGCGGCCGAAGATCATGACCGACACGCTGACCTTGCTCTTCTCGTAGTTGACTTCCTCGACGGTGCCGTTGAAGTCGGTGAACGGACCTTCCTTGACGCGCACGAATTCGCCGACGGTGAATTCGATCTTGTGGCGCGGCTTCTCGGTGCCCTGCTGCATCTGGCTGACGATGTCCTCGACCTCTTTCTGCGAGATCGGGGCCGGACGGTTCTTGGCGCCGCCCACGAAGCCCGTCACCTTGTTGGTGTGCTTCACCAGGTGCCAGCTTTCGTCGTCCATGATCATCTCGACCAGCACATAGCCGGGGAAGAAACGACGCTCGGTGGTGCGCTTCTGGCCGTTCTTGATCTCGACCACTTCTTCGGTCGGAACCAGGATGCGGCCGAACTTGTCCTGCATGCCGGCGCGGTTGATGCGCTCGGTGATGTTGCGCTCGACGGCCTTTTCCATGCCCGAATAGGCATGCACCACGTACCAACGCAGGTCAGGATTGGCGGCAGGAGCCAGCACGGAGGTGTTTTCTTCCTCCGGCGCGCTCGGCGTGGTTTCAACTGCGTCGTCGATCATTTATTTTCTCCAGCCCAGAATGAGGTCGAAAAACACCCATTCGAGCGTCTTGTCGGTGAGCCAGAGGAAGACGGACATGATCGCCACGAAGGCGAACACATAAGCCGTCATCTGCATCGCTTCCTTGCGGGTCGGCCAGACGACCTTCCTGACCTCGCGCCACGAATCACGACCGAACGCCCACAGTTGGCGGCCATTCTCCGAACTGCCGAACGCAGCCACCGCCGCAGCCAGGCCGACCAGCAGCGCAGCCCATTGCACCAGCGAGCCCTGACGCGCCAGCAGATAGAACGCCACAATGGCGCCCACTGCCAACACCACCGCCGCGGCCAGTTTGGCCTTGTCGGCGCCGGTGCTCACGGTTTCGATTTGAGAAGTGGCCATGTTCGGCTGATTTCCTGTGACCCGAAGGCCTTCAATTCAATGCGTCTCTTGAGACGCCGAAGCCCGTCGGGACGCGACGGGCTTTTCGGAGTGCCACCTAAGTGGCAGGGGCAGTAGGAATCGAACCTACAACCTTCGGTTTTGGAGACCGACGCTCTGCCAATTGAGCTATACCCCTCCGGTACTCTTCGCGCTCGGCTTACAGGTCGAGGATCTTCGCCACGACACCCGAACCCACGGTACGGCCGCCTTCGCGGATAGCGAAGCGCAGACCTTCTTCCATGGCGATCGGAGCGATCAGCTTGACCGTGATCGACACGTTGTCGCCGGGCATGACCATTTCCTTGTCCTTGGGCAGCTCGATCGCGCCGGTCACGTCCGTCGTGCGGAAGTAGAACTGCGGACGGTAGTTGTTGAAGAACGGCGTGTGACGGCCGCCTTCGTCCTTCGACAGAACGTACACCTCGGCGGTGAAGTGCGTGTGCGGCTTGATCGAGCCGGGCTTGCACAGCACCTGGCCGCGCTCGACTTCTTCGCGCTTCGTGCCGCGCAGCAGCACGCCCACGTTGTCGCCGGCTTGACCCTGGTCCAGCAGCTTGCGGAACATTTCCACGCCGGTGCAGGTGGTCTTGACCGTCGGGCGGATGCCCACGATTTCGATTTCTTCACCGACCTTGATCACGCCGCGCTCGACGGCGCCGGTCACCACCGTGCCGCGACCCGAGATCGAGAACACGTCTTCCACGGGCATCAGGAACGTGCCGTCCACGGCGCGCTCGGGCGTCGGGATGTACGTGTCCAGGGCTTCGGCCAGCTTCATGATCGAGCCTTCGCCGAGTTCGCCCTTGTCGCCTTCCAGGGCCAGCTTGGCCGAGCCGTGGATGATGGGGGTGTCGTCGCCGGGGAATTCGTACTTGTCGAGGAGTTCGCGGACTTCCATTTCGACCAGTTCGAGCAGCTCCTTGTCGTCGACCATGTCGCACTTGTTCAGGAACACGATGATGTAGCCCACGCCCACCTGGCGAGCCAGCAGGATGTGCTCACGGGTCTGGGGCATCGGGCCGTCGGCGGCCGAGCACACCAGGATGGCGCCGTCCATCTGGGCAGCGCCGGTGATCATGTTCTTCACGTAGTCGGCGTGGCCGGGGCAGTCGACGTGTGCGTAGTGGCGGTTGGCCGTTTCGTATTCGACGTGCGCGGTGTTGATCGTGATGCCGCGGGCCTTTTCTTCAGGCGCAGCGTCGATCTGGTCGTAGGCCTTGGCTTCGCCGCCGAACTTCGACGACAGCACGGTCGCGATCGCAGCCGTCAGCGTGGTCTTGCCGTGGTCGACGTGACCGATCGTGCCCACGTTCACGTGCGGCTTGGTGCGGGTGAATTTACCTTTTGCCATTTTTCGACTCCGAAAAAAACGTTTCCAACGTATGCAGATGGGTTGCAGTGCTGCTTTTGCAACCCCCAAAAACTGGTGCCCTTTGCGGGAATCGGACCCGCGACCTCTCCCTTACCAAGGGAGTGCTCTACCACTGAGCCAAAAGGGCTTTGTCTAACCAATCGCTTTTCCGGCGCCGAACCGGGTCTCTGGAGCGGGAGACGGGAATCGAACCCGCGTCATCAGCTTGGAAGGCTGGGGTTCTACCATTGAACTACTCCCGCATCGGGGGCACTCAAGGCACCCAAAGCGCGAAATCCAATCGCTCTTAGAAACCAAATTCATCGCTGGTGGAGAGGGCTGGATTCGAACCAGCGTACTCGTAAGAGGGCAGATTTACAGTCTGCTGCCATTAACCACTCGGCCACCTCTCCGGCGAACCTCGAAATATAGCACGGTTTTGTGACTACTCAGAAATCCATGCATCAACGAAGATGCTGGAGAACTGCTCGAGGCGTTAGCCCACGATTATCGCCTAAGTTTTCACCCCGCCGACCGCTGCGCCTCCCGCCAGGCGCGCGCTTCGCCGAAATGACCGCAGCCGATGAACGGCACGGGCGGCCGCTGGGCCGAAAGAGGCGACGGATGATTCGACATCAGCACCTTATGGCGCTTAACGTCGATCAACGCCCGCTTACTTTGCGCGTGCGAGCCCCACAGCATAAAAACAACAGGTTTGGCACCGCTCGAAACATGCCGGATGACGGCGTCCGTCAGCACCTCCCAGCCACGCCCGGAATGGCTGGCCGGCTGCGCTTCTTCGACCGTCAGGCAGGTGTTGAGCAGCAGCACGCCATGCGTGGCCCACTTCACCAAGCTTCCACCCGGGTTCGGAAACGGCGGCGGCGCCGTCCCCAGATCGCGCTGGAGCTCCTTGAAGATGTTCCGCAGCGACGGCGGCAGCGCCACGCCGGGCGCCACGGAAAACGCGAGCCCCTCGGCCTGGCCGCGCCCGTGATACGGGTCCTGACCCAGGATCACCACGCGCACATCCTCAGGCGGCGTGAGCTCCAGCGCCCTCAGCGGCTGCGGCGGAAAGATCACGGCGCCCGCGTCGAGCCGCTCGCGCAGGAAACCCAACAGCTTCTGCCCCACGGCGCCGCCGAAGAACTCGTCGACCAGCGGCTGCCAGCCCGCCGCCACCGGCCAGTCGGCAGGATCGCTGCTCGACAGCTGATCGGGCCGGCTCATTTGAACAGCGCGGCGAGGGCCTCGCCGGGCTCCTTGGCGCGCATGAAGGCCTCGCCGACCAGGAATGCATTGACCCCGGCCGCACGCAGCGTGGCGACATCCTCTCGCGTACCGATGCCCGACTCGGTCACCGGCAGGCGGTCGGCTGGCAGCTTCGGCAGCAGATCGATGGTCGCCTGGATCGACACCTCGAAATTGCGCAGATTGCGGTTGTTGACCCCGATCAACGCCGTCTTCAGCCTGAGCGCGCGATCGAGTTCGGCCGCGTCGTGCACCTCCACCAGCACCGCCATGCCCAGCCCGCGCGCGATGGCTTCGTAGTCCTTCATCTGCGCGTCGTCGAGGCAGGCGGCAATCAGCAGGATCGCATCGGCGCCCATCGCGCGCGACTCGTACACCTGGTACGCGTCGACGATGAAGTCCTTGCGCAGCACCGGCAGGTCGCACGAGGCGCGGGCCTGCTTCAGATAGTCCACGCCCCCCTGGAAGAACTGCTTGTCGGTCAGCACCGAAAGGCAGGCCGCGCTGATCTCGCCATCGCCCTCCGCGTAGCTCTGGGCGATGTCGGCCGGAATGAAGTCCGCGCGCAGCACGCCCTTGCTCGGGCTGGCCTTCTTGACTTCGGCGATGACTGCGGCGTGGCCTGCCGCGATCTTGGCGCGCAGCGCGCCTTCGAAGTCGCGCGTCAGCACGCGGCTCTCCGCATCGAAGCGCACGGCCTCGAGCGGCGTGCGCTTCAGGGCCGCGGCCACTTCCTGGTGCTTGACGGCAACGATCTTGTCGAGGATGTCGGACATGACTTCTGGGGTTCCTGTTCTCTTGAAGCTCAGACGGCCGCGGACGCCTTGACCAGCTCGGCCAGCTTGGCTTTCGCCGCGCCGGAAGCGATGGCGGCGCGCGAGCGCTCCACGCCGGCCTGCACCGAATCGACCACGTTCGCCGCATAGAGCGCCGCGCCGGCATTCAACAGCACGATGTCGAGCGCGGGGCCGGCCTGATTGTCGAGCACGCCCAGCAGCATTGCCTTCGACTGCTCGGGCGTCTCCACGCGCAGCGCGCGATTGCTGGACATCTGGAAGCCGAAGTCCTCGGGATGCAGCTCGTACTCGCGGATCTCGCCGTCCTTCAGCTCGCCCACCATGGTGGCGGCGCCGAGCGAGATTTCGTCCATGCCGTCGCGCCCGTAGACCACCACCGCATGCTCGGCACCGAGCCGCTGCAGCGCCCGCACCTGGATGCCCACCAGGTCGGGATGGAACACGCCCATCAGGATGTTCGGCGCGCCGGCCGGGTTGGTCAGCGGCCCGAGGATGTTGAAGATGGTCTTGATGCCGAGTTCCTTGCGAACCGGTGCGACGTTCTTCATCGCCGGATGGTGGTTCGGCGCGAACATGAAGCCGATGCCGCACTCCTCGATGGAGCGCGCGATCTGCTCGGGCTTGAGGTTGATGTTCACGCCCAGCGACTCCAGCACGTCGGCGCTGCCCGACTTGCTCGACACGCTGCGCCCGCCGTGCTTGCTCACCTTGGCCCCCGCCGCGGCGGCCACGAACATCGAACATGTCGAGATGTTGAAGGTGTGCGAGCCGTCGCCGCCGGTGCCCACGATGTCCACGAGGTTCGTCGTGTCCTTCACCGGCACCTTGGTCGACACCTCGCGCATCACCTGCGCGGCCGCGGTGATTTCGCCGATGGTCTCCTTCTTCACTCGCAGGCCGGTGATCAGCGCGGCCATCATCACGGGCGAGCACTCGCCGCTCATGATGAGGCGCACGATGTGCAGCATCTCGTCGTGGAAGACTTCGCGGTGCTCGATGGTGCGCTGCAGCGCTTCCTGGGGGGTGATCATGGAAAGTCTCCTCGGAGGTGAATCAGTGAGTCGTTCGTTCAGCGGCCGACGCGAACGGCGGCGGGCGCATCGGTGAACGCGAGCTTGAGGCCGAAGCCGATGAACAGCACGCCGGCGACGCGGTCGAGCCAGTGCATGCCTTTCTGCACCGCGCTGCGGCGCGCCATCCAGCCCGCCGCCAGGGCCCATCCCACGTTGACGGGAATGGCGTTGACGTTGAACAGCACGCCCAGCAGCACGAAGGCCAGCGCCTTGTTGTCGGTGCCCGGCGCGATGAATTGCGGCACGAAGGCCAGGAAGAACAACGCCACCTTCGGGTTGAGCACGTTGGTCCAGAAGCCGCCCAGGAAGATCGCCTTGAGGCTGCGCTCCCCGCTCACCGCCGCGGCGGCCGCATCGAGGTCGGCGGGCGGCGCCGCTTTCGACATCAGCATGCGCACGCCCAGGTAGAGCAGGTAGGCCGCGCCGATGTACTTGAGCACCGTGAAGGCCATCGCTGAAGTCGCCATCAGCGTGCCCACGCCGACGGCAGCCGCAAAGATGTGGACGAAACAGCCGGCCGTGATTCCCAGCCCGGCCACGATGCCGGCGCGCACGCCCGAGCGCAGCGAGTTCGTCACGACGTAGAGCACGTCGGGCCCCGGGGTGAGATTCAGCAGCCAGCCGGCGGCGATGAATGCGAGCAGATGGGGAAGATCGGGCATCGCGCTCTCGTGGTTGTCAGGATTTGAAGAATGCTCTGATCGCTGCAATGGCCCGGTCGACGCCGGCGGCATCGACATCGAGGTGCGTCACGAAACGCAGCCGGTAGAGCCCCGTCGCGAGGATGCCTTGCGCATTGAGGCTCGCCAGCAGCTCCGAGGAGCGCGACTGGGCAGCCCCTGCGAGATCGACGAACACGATGTTCGTGTGCGGCGCTTCCACCTTCAGCCCCTCGATGCCTTCGAGCCCCTGCGCCAGGCGCTGCGCCAGCGCGTGGTCGTCGGCAAGGCGGTCGACGTGGTGGTCGAGCGCATGCGACGCCGCTGCTGCCAGCAGACCCGCCTGCCGCATGCCGCCGCCCGCCATCTTGCGGATGCGGTGCGCACGGGCAATGAATTCGCGAGAGCCGACCAGCGCCGAGCCGACCGGCGCGCCCAGCCCCTTGCTGAAGCACACCGACACGCTGTCGAAGCACTGCGCGATGCGGCGGGCTTCCGCACGGATGTCGCTGCGCTTGTTCAGCGCCGCCTGCGCCGTCGCGGCATTGAAGAGCCGCGCGCCGTCCAGGTGACGCTGCAGCCCCTTGCTCCTCGCAAGCTCGGTCGCGGCCTGCACGTACTCGAAGGACAGCAGCTTGCCGCCCAGCGTGTTTTCCAGCGCCAGCAACCGCGTGCGTGCGAAGTGCGCGTCGTCGGGCTTGATGGCCGCCTCGATCTGAGCGAGCGGCAGCGTGCCGTCGGGCGCATGGTCGAGCGGCTGCGGCTGCACGCTGCCGAACACCGCCGCGCCGCCGCCTTCCCAGCGATAGCAATGCGCCTGCTGGCCGACGATGTACTCGTCGCCGCGCCCGCAATGCGACAGGATCGCGCACAGGTTGCTCTGCGTGCCGGTGGGCACGAACAGCGCCGCCTCGAAGCCCAGCATGGCCGCGATCTTTTCCTGCAGCGCATTCACGCTCGGGTCGGTGCCGAAGACGTCGTCGCCCAGAGGCGCCGCCATCATGGCCTCGCGCATCGCGGGCGTGGGTTGCGTGACGGTGTCGCTGCGCAGGTCGACGAGAGATGTACGGTCTGTCATGGTGGGCTAGTCCAGAAAGTTTTTCAGCATGGCGTGGCCGTGCTCGGTGAGGATCGATTCGGGATGGAACTGCACGCCTTCGATGCGCACGTCGTGCGCGAATCCGGTGTGCCGCACACCCATGATCTCGCCGTCGTCGGTCCAGGCGGTGACAGTCAGGGCCTTCGGGCAGCTCTCGCGCTCGATGGAAAGCGAGTGGTAGCGGTTGACGACGAACCTCTGGGGCAGGCCCGCGAACACGCCTTCCTGCGTGGTCGTGATCTCGCTGGTCTTGCCGTGCATGAGCTGCTGCGCGCGCACGATCTTGCCGCCGAACGCAGCACCGATGGCCTGGTGGCCGAGGCACACGCCCAGGATCGGCAGCTTGCCCGCAAAGGCCTCGATGGCAGCCACCGAGACACCCGCCTCAGCCGGCGAGCACGGCCCCGGCGACACCACCAGCCGCGTCACGCCCGAGGCGATCAGCTCGCCGATCTGCTCCACGGTGATCTCGTCGTTGCGATGCACCTGCACGTCCGCACCCAGCTCGCCGAAGTACTGGACGATGTTGTAGGTGAACGAATCGTAGTTGTCGATCATCAGCAGTTTCATGGCTTGCTCACAATCCGGTGCACGCCCTTGACGACGGGGAACACGTTGAAGTTGATCAGGAGGCCCAGCTTGAGGCCCGAGAGACGCAGCGCGGCCAGCACCTGCGCGCGATGGAGGTCGGTCAGCACGTCGACCGCCCTGAGTTCGACGATGACCGACTGCTCGACCACGAAGCCCGCGCGGTACACCTCGCCGAGCGAACGGCCCTTGTAGCTGGCCGACAGCGCCACGTCGCGCGCGAAGCCGATCTCGCGCTCGGCGAGCTCGATGGCCAGCGCCGCTGCGTAGGTCGCTTCATCGAGCCCCGTGCCAAGCACGCGCTGCACCTCGACGGCAGCACCGATGATCTCGTGCGAGAAGTCGCTCTGGGTATCAGGCGCAGCGCTCATTCCAGCCCCTCCTCGACCAGCTCGGCCGCGCGCAGCAGCGCACGCGCCTTGGCCTCGGTTTCCTTCCACTCCAGCTCGGGCACCGAGTCGGCCACCACGCCGGCTGCGGCCTGCACGTGCAGCATCTGGTCCTTCACGATGCCGGTGCGGATCGCGATGGCCACGTCCATGTCGCCCGCGTAGCTGATGTAGCCGCATGCGCCGCCGTACAGGCCGCGCTTGGTGGGCTCGAGCTCGTCGATGAGCTCCATCGCATGCACCTTCGGCGCGCCGGTCAGCGTGCCGGCCGGGAAAGTGGCCTTCAGCACGTCGATGGCGGTCATGCCGTCCTGCAGCGTGCCCTCGACATTGCTCACGATGTGCATCACGTGGCTGTAGCGCTCCACCGCGAAGGCCTCGGTCACCTTCACGGTGCCGGTCTTGGCGATGCGGCCGATGTCGTTGCGCGCGAGGTCGATCAGCATCACGTGCTCGGCGCGCTCCTTCGGGTCGTTGATGAGTTCGACTTCGGCGGCCTTGTCGAGCTCCAGCGACGCGCCGCGCGGGCGCGTGCCGGCCAGTGGGCGGATGGTGATCTTCTGCTCGCCCTCGCCCGTGTTCTCCTGGCGCACCAGGATCTCGGGCGAAGCACCCACCACGTGGAAGTCGCCGAGGTTGTAGTAGTACATGTAGGGCGACGGGTTCAGCGAACGCAGCGCGCGGTACAGAGACAGCGGCGACTCCGTGTAGCGCTTGCTGATGCGCTGGCCCACCTGCACCTGCATGAAGTCGCCGGCAGCGATCATTTCCTTGGCGCGCTCCACCGCCGCAAGGTAGTCGGCCTTGGCGAAGCTGCGCTCGGGCGGATGCGGCTGCGTGGGCTTCACGACGGGCGCGCTCACCGAGTACTTGAGCTTTTCCTTCAGCTCGCGCAGGCGGCGCTTGCCAGTCGCATAGGCCTCGGGCTGCTTCGGATCGGCATAGACGATGAGGTACAGCTTGCCCGACAGGTTGTCGATGACGGCCAGTTCCTCGCACTGCAGCAGCAGGATGTCGGGGCAGCCCAGCGCGTCGGGCGGGCAGGTCTTCTCGAGCTTGCGCTCGATGTGACGCACGGTGTCGTAGCCGAAGTAGCCCGCAAGGCCGCCGCAGAAGCGCGGCAGGCCCGGCCGCAGCGCCACCTTGAACCGCTTTTGATACTCGGCGACGAAGTCGAGCGGATTGCCCTTGACGGTCTCGACCACCTGTCCGTCGGTCACCACCTCGGTGACGGCTTCGGCGCCGAAGCCGATGGCACGAAGCAGCGTGCGCGCCGGCAGTCCGATGAAGCTGTAGCGCCCGAAGCGCTCGCCGCCCACCACCGATTCGAGCAGGAAGCTGTGCTTGCCGCCGCCCTGCGAGTGGGCCAGCTTGAGATAGAGGGAAAGAGGCGTCTCGAGGTCTGCAAAGGCCTCGGCCATCAGCGGAATACGGTTGTAGCCCTGGGCGCTGAGGCTCTTGAATTCAAGTTCGGTGATCACGGATACGTTCTCCAGTTGCCTGCGGCGCTCCTTCGGCCGGCGGCAAGGTCATTCACGGGTGGCCCGGTGTCGGCGTGCATGCCGGTCCGGAACCGCGGGCGCACGGCGTGCGCCGCGCAATCAAACAGTCAGCGAAGTATGGCTACGCCAGGGCCAGGCTCCCCGGCTGCCTTCACCTGTTTGAATGATGTGATGAACGAACATATGAGTCGCGGAGTTTAGCCCACGAAAACGCCGGGGCGCGCAAACGATCTCGTTCGGCTCGGCTTTCAGGGTTCCCCCGAGGCCGAAGGAGTAGAACAAAAAGATACATTCGAACGACCGTTCGCAAAATTCCAAGGAGACAGCGTTGACCGCCCTTCCGTTCACGACCATGTTCTCTCGCCTCGCCCTGGCTGCCTGCCTCGCAACCGCCAGCCTCGGCGCCTCGGCCGCGCAGGTCGACGTGGGCGGAGTCAAGCTCGAAGACCAGATGGACCTGCGCGGCACGCCCCTCGTGCTCAATGGCGCGGGCATCCGCTACAAGGCCATCTTCAAGGTCTACACGGCCGGCCTGTACGTGGGCAAGAAGGTGTCGACTCCCGAAGAAGCTCTGTCCGCGCCCGGCCCCAAGCGCGTGGCCATCACCATGCTGCGCGACATCGACGCGAACGAGCTCGGCAAGCTCTTCACCAAGGGCGTGGAAGACAACTCGCCCAAGAGCGAGATGGTCAACCTCATCCCGGGCCTGCTGCGCATGGGCCAGATGTTCGCCGACCAGAAGCAGCTGAAGACCGGCGACACCTTCACCATCGACTGGCTGCCCGGCACCGGCACGCTCATCACGGTGCGCGGCGTGCCGCAGCCCGACCCGATCAAGGAGCAGGCCTTCTTCAATGCGCTGCTGCGCATCTGGCTCGGCCCCAACCCGGCCGACTGGAAGCTGAAGGACGCGCTGCTCGGCAAGCAGTAGCCGAAGCGGCTACCGCCCGGCGGCCGGCACAAGCTCGGCCAGCGAATCGACGAAGCCGTCGGCATCCACGCCACGCACCGGCTCGCCGTGGTTGTAGCCATAGCTCACCAGCACGACAGGGCAGCCCGCCGCGCGAGCCGCGCGCGCATCGTTGCTCGAGTCGCCGATCATCAGCGTGCGCGCAGGCGTCGTGCCCATCGCCTCGCATGTCTTCAGCAGCGGCAGCGGATCGGGCTTCTTTCGCTCGAACGCATCGCCGCCGAACACCAGCTCGAAGAAACCGTCCAGCCCCTTGTCGGCCAGCAGCGGCTTGGCGAACGAGGTCGGCTTGTTGGTGAGGCAGGCCAGCCGCAGGCCCTGCGCACGCAGCGCCTTCAACCCGTCGATCACGCCCGGGTACACCTCCGAATGCCGTCCGTTGACCGCGAGGTAGTGGTGCTGGTAGCGCTCCCACGCACGCTCGAACAGCGCGCGCGCCTTCGCATCTGCATCAGGCGACGCCATCACGTGCACGAGCGCGGAATGGATCAGGTGCTCGGAGCCCTTGCCCACCATCGTCTCGATGGCGGCGGGCGCCACGTGCGGCAGCGAGAGATCGTCGAGCATGCGGTTGAGCGAGGCGGCGAAGTCGCCCAGCGTGTCGACCATGGTGCCGTCGAGGTCGACGATGGCGGCATCGAAGCGGGTGCGGTCGAGAGAAATGGAGTTCAAGGCAGGCAGGAAGCGGAGTTGGAGCGAAATTGCGAAATATGCGAAGAGTCGCCCGACACTTTACAGAGCGCCGGAAAACCGCCGCCAGCCGCCCGATGCCGGGCGAGTGCCCGCGAGCCCGGCACTTTTGCAAACTGTTTCAAAGACCGTCGTTGTCATGCCTCGGAAACTTTTCGGGGCCTTTTGCACACCTATGCCCCATCGTTTGCAAAAACCCAACAACGAGGAACACTCCATGCGTCTCACGACGAAGGGCGGCTTCGCCTTGACGGCCATGATCGATGTCGCGATGCGCGAACAGGACGGCCCCGTGCCACTGGCGTCGATCAGCAAGCGCCAACACATTGCCCGCTCATCGCTCGAACTGCTGTTCAGCAAGCTGCGCCAGCACGCACTGATCAAGGCAACACGCGGACCGGGCGGCGGCTACACGCTGACGCGCAGGGCGTCCGAAATCACGGTGGCGGACATCCTCGCCTCGGTCGACGGCCAGCCGCTGACCGACACCGAAACCTCCTCCGGCAAGAACGAGCCCGGCAGCAAGGGCTGCTATTCGACGGAAGCGCTGTGGGCCTCGGCCAAGCACCACGTCATGGAATTCCTGGGCTCCGTCACGCTGCAGAGCCTGGTCGAAGACCAACTGGCCAAGGGCGTGCGCGTCGAGCACGAACCGGCGCCGAAGCGGAGAGAAACCCAGCCGAGCCCCGCGGCGCTGCCGTTGCGCGTGAACGCACCCAACTCGGTGTTCGCGTGGAACGGCGTCTTCGCCAAGCGCTGAAGACGGCAACGACACGCTTCGCCGCTTTCTCTCTTTCTCCTCACGCCGACCTCCTTGCCGACGATGCCCCGCTGGCTTCTGTCTCTGCTGCTCGTGCTCGCACTGGGCTGCCAGAGCTTTGCCGCGCTGGCCAAGTCGCATGAGGCGGCAGTGGCCCCGATGGTCGCCGGGCTTCATTCGCTGCAAGGCTCCGGCTGCGAAGCACCGGCCCATCCGTTGACCACGCTCGAGGAACGCTCGCCCGCAACCGAGCTGGCGCCCGATCTTTCCGAGATCTGCGGGCTGCGCAATGCAGCCTTGCATCACGCCGCATGGCGTGGCGCGGCGCCGCCGCAATACGTGCACACGCCTGCATCCCGCGTGCCGCGGGTTCCGCTGAAGCCGCCGCGCACGGACATCGCCGTCTAGACGGCGACGACGCGGGCACGCCCCGCGTCTTCACCTCCCTCATCGACGTCCCCGAAGACCGCGACGCGCGGGCCACCTGGCCTGCGCGTCGCATTCGTCCTGCGCGGCCACCACCGGCCGGCGCGGGCTTTCGACTCAACGCAACGCGAAACCGCTTTTCTCCCGATGAACGAAATCACCATGGTCGCCTTCGGCACCTGCCTCCTTCTGCTGTACCTGGCGTGGCGCGAACGCGTCGTCTCGAACGATCGCGATGCCGGCCTGCTTGCCGGCGTGGCCGCCTGCGCGGGCGTGGCCGGCATCGTTTCGCTGGTCGTGTGAAGACGACCGCGACCGCACGGCGGCAGCGCTGGTCTGCCGCCGTCGCTCCCGTTGCACTCGCCCTCGCGGCGAGCGCATGCACCGACGGCTACCCGTCCAAGGACGCGCCAGCCGCCCACACGCTGAGCGCCGCCGAGCACATCCACGCGCTCAACGACATGCTCCGGCACGAGGCGCGCAGCGTGGACGCGAAGCTGACGCTCGCGACGCCCTGCGTGCTGAGGCTCGCGACCACGGCACCCGGCGAGCGCGAGCAGACGGCCTCGCTGCGGCTGGAGACGCTGCGCATCGCCTTCTCCGTGGACGAGCGCTACCGGGTGAGCCTGGCCCGGGACGCCAACGCGCCCGTCGCGCGCGACCACCGCTTCGTGGTGGACGACTGGCACGACGCGGTCGCCTTCCGCTCGCACCTCCAGCAGCTGCAGATGGCCTGCGCGGCGTCGAAGGACTGAGGCCGGCCTTCTTTTTTTCTCCGCCATTGCGGGTTCCGGCATCTCGTTCGGCAACCGGATGAAAGCCTCTGAATTGCCAGAAGCGCCATCCGGAGATTGCCTTGGTTATCCTTCCCGCACGCCACCGCGCAGCCTGTGTCCGGCTGTCCGACATCGCACTCACGCTGGTCGCCATCCTCGCGATCGGCGCGCTGGTTCCCGCCTGCGGGGACAGCCGCAGCAGCATCGGCCCCAGCAGCAGCAAGAGCAGCGCCCCCGCCAGCACGACAGCGCCAGACGACCCGCCCCCGACCGTGCGCGACTGCACCGTCACCCTCGAGGGCGACTCGATCCTCTACGGCAGCTACGCCAACAACCAGCGCTTCGAAGAGCCGCCCGCGGCGATGCTCAGGCGCCTGCGCCCTGCCTACACGGTGATCGACAACAGCGCGCCCGGCTCTACCGCCGTCCAGCGAGCGCCCGCGTTCGCCACGGCACCGCTCACCACCCATTTCGTGGTGCTGCAGCACGGCATCAACGACGGGCAGTTCGGCCAGCCCTACGAGCCGGCGCTGCGGCGCATGGTCGCGCACGTCCAGGCCGAAGGGCGCACGCCGGTGATCACCGGGCTCAGCCGGCAGACGCATCCGGCCCCGGGCAGGGACGCCGCCGACGACGTCGCCCGCCGGGTGGCCGGCGAGACCGGCGCGCTGTTCGCCGACTGGGGAACCGTGTCCTTCAAGCCCGCCGAGATGGCCGACGTGCTGCACCCCGCGCCGGCCTACAGCGAGCGATTGGTCGGGCGCATCGTGTCCCTGCTGGACCGGGCTGCGCCCGAGTGCAGGCTCTGACGTCGACAGCTATCGGCAGTTTTTTCGGCCTGCCATTGCGGGTTCCGGCATTCCGTTCGGCAAGGAAGTGCATCCACCTGAAACCCGAAGAGGAACCGCCTCCCATGCTTCAGAGCCTTGTCTTCCACGCACCGCCGTCGCCCACATCACCCGCGTCGCCAGGCTCGCGCCGCCGGGAGACTGCCCGATGAGCGCCGGCAGCCTCGGCCTCGTGGTGGCCGCGCTATTCGCGCTCGGCGCCGCCTGGTTCACGGGCAAGACGCTCGCAGCGCGCACCGCCGCCGGCACGCCAGCGGCCCAGCTCGTCGCCCGCCAGGCGCCCGCCGCCGCGCGCGAGCGCATCGACCTGCGGCAGCCGCTGCGCACGCACGCGGCAGCGCTGGCGCAACGCGGCATCGACGTCGATCTGAGCGTGCCCGACACCCCGCTGCCGGTGGCTGCGCTCGCGGGCGACCTGCCTCGGCTGATGGCGCACATCGCCGACGCGGCGGCCGCCACCCTGCCGCAAGGCACGACACTGCGAGTGCTGGCACGCGCCGAAGGGCACCAGGCGGTGATCAGCCTGCGCGAGGCCGATGCATCTTCCGAAACCATCCCACGCCTGTCGCAAGCCTTCGAGACCGGCGCCGGCCGCGCCGTCGCGCCCCATGTCCACGCCTGCCAGGCCATCGCGGCGCGCCACGGCGCACGCATCTACACCGCGCCTTCGCCGCTGGGCGGCGGCTGCCTCACGCTGCGGTTTCCGCTGGACGGCACGCGCGCCACGCGCGCGCCGAAGGGGCTGCTGTGATGGCCGCCCACCGGTTCCCCGCGCCGCGCGAGATCGGCATGCCGGGCCGCTCCGGTGAAACCGGCGGCGCAACGGACCCGCGGCGGTCCTGGCTGGTCGACGGATGCTGCCTCGGCGCGGCGGCCGCCGGCCTCGCGCTCGCGGTGGGTTTCAGCCGCTGCGAGGCGGGCAGCGCCGGCACCGCGGCGCTGTCCACCCTCGCGCCCATCATGCAGACACGGGGCCATCGCCCTCCGGTGGGATGCAGACGCGGCAGAACTTCGGTCACAAATGTCAACGCAGTGAGATAGATTCATGCCTGCCGCACTCGCAGCGTTCCCGAACGACTTCTACCCGCCCTCCATGCCGGACCGTCCCCCCTCGCGCAGCGTGGAAACCCTCTACGGGGAACACCACGGCTGGCTGCTCGGCTGGCTGCGCCGCAAGCTGGGCCATCCGGGCGATGCCGCCGACCTGGCGCAGGACACATTCCTGCGCGTGTTGGGCCGCCAGCGCGACGTCGACGAGGTGCGGGAGCCGCGCGCCTGGCTCACCACCATCGCGCACGGCCTAGTGGTCGACCACGTGCGGCGCCGCACGCTGGAGCGCGCCTGCCTCGAAGCCATCGCCGCCCTGCCCGAGCCGCAGGCGCCGTCGCCCGAGACTCAGATGCTGCTGGTCGAGGCGCTGGTACGCATCGACGCCATGCTCGACGGCCTGCCCGCCAAGGCGCGCAGCGCCTTCCTGCTCTCGCGGCTCGACGGCCTCGGCTATGCCGAGATCGCGCAGCGCCTGAACGTGAGCCTGAGTTCGGTCGAGAAATACATGGCGACTGCCATCCGCCATTGCCTGACGCTGAAATGAACATCCCCCAGGCTTCGCGCACTTCGTGTCGCTTCTCCTCCCCCCTCACCGGGGGCAACACCGGCGGCCCGGCAGAGCCGGTTCCGCGGCGTTCCTGGTCTTGGCCGTGGCGGCTTCATGCGTCGTGGCCTTCACGGTGCACGGGGAGGCATCCGGAATGAGAGCAGCACTCCCTTCTTCCGACCTGCTCGACCAGGCCATCGCCTGGGCCGTGCGGCTCGGCTCCGGCAGCGCCGACAGGAAAGCGCACGACGAGTGCGACGCATGGCGCGCCGCGCACCCGTCGCACGAACAGGCCTGGCAGCAGGTGCAGGCCGTGGAGGACGCCTTCCGCCAGGTGCCCCGCATCGGCGACGCGGGCGACCACCTCGGCGTGGCGGGCGGCGCGCTGGCCCATGGCGCGCTGCAGGCCGCCACCCGCATGCGGGCGCAGCAGGGCCGCCGCCGCGCGCTCGGCGCGATCGGCGTAATGGGTCTCGCCGCCACCGGCGGCGTGATCGGCCTCTTCGTCTGGCGCGAGCAGCCCTGGGAGCGGCGCACCGACTACGCCACCGCCGTGGGCGAACGCAAGCGCGTGACGCTGGCCGACGGCACCGAGCTGAACCTCAACACCGGCTCCGAAGTGCAGGTGGTCTTCTCGCCGCGCAGCCGGCGCATCGTGCTGCGCCGCGGCGAGCTCTTCGTGCGCACCGGCGCCGACAGCGGCGCGCTGTTCGGCCATCGCACCTTCTGGGTCGAGACTCCGCATGCGCGCTTCGAGGCGCTGGGCACGCGCTTCGGCGTGCGCGAGCAGGACGGCCAGACGCGGCTGTCGATGACCGAGGGCCGCGTCGCAATCCACACCACCGACAGCGACGCGCAGCCGGTGGTCGCGCAGGCCGGCGACGGCTACATCGTGCGCGGCGACGCGGCACCGCCCCAGCGCATCGTGGACCGCAGCTTCGAGCCAGACGCCTGGACCGACGGCGCGCTGGTGGCCCGGCAGATGCGGCTGGACGCATTCGTCGCCGAACTGGCGCGGTACCACGGCACGCCGCTGCTCTGCGACGCAAACGCCGCTTCGCTGCGCGTGTCGGGCGTTTTCCAGCTCAACGGGCCAGATCCGGTCGGCCGCGCGCTCGAAGCGCTGGTGCGCACGCTGCCCGTACGACTCGAACAAGGCTCTGGAGGCACATTGACCATTTCGCGACGTTGAGAAGACTTCCTCCGGACCGCCATCCCGGGTTCTGGCGCCTCCGGCCGGCAAGGCCCATCCTGCTTCCCGCGCTGCTGCTGGGCATCGCGGCGGGATGGCTCGTGCCCGCCGTATCCGCGCGCGCGCAGGCGCAGCCGGCGGAGGGTTCGGCGCGCGCGGGTTTCGACATTCCGGCCGGCGCGCTGGAGGACGCGCTCAGCACCTTCGCGCGGCAGGCCGGCATCACGCTGTCCTTCGATCCGGCACTGGTGCGCGAGAAGAGCGCCGCCGCGCTCAAGGGCAGCCGCACGGTGCCCGAAGGCCTGGCCGAGCTGCTGTCGCCGCACCGGCTGGAGGCCGTTCCCGGCGTGAGCGGCGCCTATGCGGTGCGCCCGGCCGCGGCAGGCTCCGTCACTTCCGGCACCGGAGCCACCCTGCCCACCCTTACCGTCACCGCGCAGAGCGAGCGCGCCGACGGCCAGGTCGACGGCTACGTGGCGCAGCGCAGCGCCACCGCCACGCGCACCGACACGCCGCTGCTCGAGACGCCGCGCGCCGTCACCGTCGTCACGCGCGCGCAGATGGACGACCAGGCCGTGCACACCGTCGAGCAGTCGCTGCGCTATTCGGCCGGCGTGCTCACCGAGGTCGCCGGCTACGACACGCGCTTCGCCTCGCTCAGCGTGCGCGGCTTCGCGCCGGCCGAGTACCTCGACGGCTTCAAGCTCCCCACCGGCAGCGTCATCACGCGCTGGCTGGCCGAGCCGCAGGCGCTGGAGCGCGTCGAGCTGCTGAAGGGCCCCGGCGCGGTCTACGACCCGTCGGCGCCGGGCGGGGCCATCAACATGGTGTCCAAGCGCCCTTCGGCGGAGGCGGTGCGCGAGGTGAGCCTCTCGGTGGGCAACCGCAACCGCCACCAGGCCAGCTTCGACCTCGGCGGCGCGATGAACGCGGACGGCAGCCTGCTCTTCAGGCTCAACGGCGTGGTGCGCAAGAGCGAGGGCCAGACCGACTACTCGCGCGACGACCGCAGCTTCATCGCGCCCTCGCTGACGTGGACGCCTTCGGCGCGCACCAGGCTCACGCTGCTGGCGGAGGTCACGCGCGACCGCATGACGCCCAAGAGCATCTGGCCCGAAGGCACGCTCGTCACGTCCAACCCCTGGGGCAGCATTTCGCGCGAGCGCTTCATCGGAGAGCCGGGCTTCGACCGCTACAACCGCAACGCGTTCTCGCTCACCTACCTGTTCGAGCACAAGCTCGACGACCACTGGACCCTGCGGCAGAACGCGCGCCGCGCGTCGCTGGACGTCGACTACCGGCAGGTCTACGGCACCGGCTTCCAGAGCGACCAGCGCACGCTCGACCGCACGGCGTTGCGGGCCAGGGACCGCAACCGCACCACCACGCTGGACACCCAGGTCGAAGGCCGCTTCAGCACGGGGCCGATCGCGCACACCCTGCTGATCGGGATGGAATACCAGCGGCAGTCGAGCAAGCTGAGCAGCGGGATCACCCAGGCGCCGTCCATCGACGCCTTCGCGCCGGTCTATGGCGCGCCGGTGCCCGAGCCGGCGTTCAGCGCCGTGTCCGACAACGCCGTCACGCAGCGCGGGTTCTACGTGCAGGACCAGATGCGCAGCGGCCCCTGGTCGCTGGGGCTCACGGTGCGGCAGGACCGCGCCCGCAACAGCTTCAGCCCTCTGTCGACGGCCTCCAGGGGCATCGACACCAACACCAAGACGACCTACAACGCGGGCCTCCTGTATCTTGCGCCGAACGGGCTCGCGCCCTACTTCAGCTACTCGACCTCGTTCACCCCGCTGTCGGGCGCCTTCGCCAACGGAAATCCGCTGAGGCCCGAGCTGGGCCGGCAGGTCGAGGTGGGCCTGAAGTACCGCCCGCCCGGCGTGGACGCGCTGTTCACCGTGTCGGTGTTCGACCTGCGCAAGAACAACTCACCCACCTTCGACCCGTACGTGATCGGCCCCGTCTCGCAGATCGGCGAGGTGCGCACGCGCGGCCCCGAGTTCGAGGCGCGCGCGGCGCTCACGAAGCAGCTCAAGCTGGTGGCCAGCTACACGCTGCTCGACGCCGAGGTCACCCGCAGCCTCAACCCCGCGGAAGTGGGCAAGCAGCCGCTCAACACAGCTCGCCAAACCGCCGCGCTGTGGCTCGACTACCGCTTCGCCAGCCCCGCCCTGCAGGGCTGGAGCATCGGCGGCGGCGTGCGCCATGTCGGCAAGGTGCCGGCCAGCATCGACAACAGCAGCTACAACCCGCCTTACACCCTGCTCGACGCGGCCCTGCGCTACGAACGCGGCCCCTACAGCTTCGCGCTGAACGCCACCAACCTCACCGACCGGGTCTACGTCTCGGGCAACGGCCAGTACTTCGGCCAGGGGCGCGCGGTGCAGGCGAAGTTCACCTACCGCTGGTAGCGGCGGCTCAGCGCAATGTCGCGTGCGGGTGCAGCGGATGCGCCAGCGTGTCCGCGATCAGCCGCAGCGCCTGGTCGCACTGCTCGCGCGACATCGGCCCGCCCAGGCAGATGCGCACCGCGTCGGGCGGGTCGCCGTCGGTGGAAAAGGCCGCGCTCGCCACCACGCCCACGTTCTGCGTGCGCAGGTACGACGCGAACTCCACCGGGCTCCACCCCGGCGTGAGCGGCAGCCATGCGTGAAAGCCCTCGGGGTGCGCCTGCAGCCCGCTGCCACCCAGGTGGCGCGCGGCCAGTGCCTGCCGCGCCATCGACTCGGCGCGCACCGCCTGCAGCATCTCCTCGGCCGTGCCGTCTTCCACCCACAGCGTGGTCAGCGCGTTGGTGATCGGCGAGGCCATCACGGTGGTGGCCCGCATGGCGCCGGCCAGCCGCTGCGACTGCACCACCGTCGGCGAGCACACGTAGGCGCTGCGCAGCCCCGCGCCGAAGCACTTGGAAAAACCGCTCACGTAGTAGGTGAGCCCCGGCGCCAGCGTGGCGAGCGACGCGGGCACCTGGCGCGGCAGCATGCCGTAGGCATCGTCCTCGATGATCGGCACCGCGTAGCGCAGCGCCACGTCGGCCAGCGCCTCGCGCCGCGCGCGCGACACGGTGGCGGCCGTCGGGTTCAGCAGCGTGGGGTTGCAGTACAGCGCCTTGGGCTTGAGCGTCCTGCAGGCGTGCTCGAAGGCGTCGGCGATGGGGCCGTCGTCGTCCATCTGCAGCGCATGCAGCTGCACGCCGAGCTGCGCCGCGATCGCCTTCACGCCCGGGTAGGTGAGCGACTCCACGCAGATCAGCTCGCCCGGCCGCGCGAGCTGCGAGAACAGCGCGGTCAGCACGCCGTGGATGCCGGGGCACACCAGGATGCGGTCGACGCTCGCATCGGGCACGAAGGGCCGCAGCCAGTGCATCGCGGCGGCGCGGTCGTGCGCGGTGCCGCCGAAGTCCTGGTAGCGCAGCAGGTCGTGGAAGTCGGCCTGCGCGAAGGCGCGGCTGGCGCTGTCGTGCAGGCGCGCCATCAGGTGCTCGTCTTCGGGCTCGGGCGGCATGTTCATCGTCATCTCGGCGCCGCTGCCGCCGCGCAGCCGCAGGCTCGGGCTGCCGGAGCGGATGAAGGTGCCGGTGCCGGCGCGCGAATCGATCAGCCCGCGCTTGCGCGCCTCGGCATAGCCGCGCGCCACCGTCGTGTAGTTCAGCTCGAGATCCACCGCCAGTTCGCGCAGCGTGGGAAGTCGGTCGCGCACGCCGAGGCGGCCGGTCTTGATGTCGTCGGCGATCAGGTCGGCCAGCAGCAGGTAGGCCGGCCGGGCGGTGTTGCGCAGCTGCTTGCGCCAGTGGGCGGTGATGGTGGTCATGGGGCGTGGTCCGGCGGAGTTGATTGCATCCATTGATTGCATCTGGCCACCGATCAACATGCAGGAACCGCGCCCGCTCCAGAGGGGCCGGATGCTTCGATCAGGTGCGATCAACCCCATTGATCGGGTGCATTGATCGCATGAGGCGTGCGTCGTCGCGGTGCGGAACGGGCCGCACGGGACCGCCGCCGAGCCGCTTTTCCGGGGCTCGAAAAATTTTCGTGTGCGCGCGGCCCGCGCCGCCGCGCATTGATCGCGCATTGATCGCACGCGCCCCGCGAGCCGCTGGCACATCGCCTGCGAAGAGAAGGGCACGCAGCTCCTGCGTACCCACCACCCAACCGGAGTACCCCATGCCCAAAGTCACCCGCCCCCGCAACGAAAAAGGCGAGTTCCTCGTCGACTACGAAGAGAAGGTGTTCGAAGACGTCAAGGCCGAGCCCGGCGAGAAGGCGCTCGTCACCTTCCACACCGTGGCCTTCGAAGGCTCCATCGGCTTCGTGAACCTGCTGCAGGCCACGCGGCTCAAGCGCAAGGGCTACGAGACCTCCGTCCTGCTGTACGGCCCCGGCGTGACGCTGGGCGTGCAGCGCGGCTTTCCCACGCTGGGCGACGAGGCCTTCCCGGGCCACCAGAACTTCAACAAGCAGATCGCCAAGTTCATCGAGGAAGGCGGCAAGGTGTATGCCTGCCGCTTCGCGCTGCAGGCGCTCTACGGCCACGGCGAAGGCGCGCTGATCGAGGGCATCACGCCGATCAACCCGCTCGACGTGCTCGACCTCGTGCTGCTGCACAAGAAGGCCGGCGCGGTGGTCATCGACACCTGGACCCTGTGAGCGAAGGCGCGGCGATGGCTTCCACACCCCATGTCGTGCGGGCCGCGGCGATCCAGATCGCGCCCGACTTCGAGCGGCCCGAGGGCACGCTGGAGCGCGTGTGCGGCGCCATCGACGCGGCCGCCGCGAAGGGCGCGCAGATCGCGGTCTTTCCCGAGACCTTCGTGCCCTACTACCCCTACTTCAGCTTCGTGCTGCCGCCGGTTCTGCAGGGCGCGCCGCACCTGCGGCTGGCCGAGCGCGCGGTGGTCGTGCCCGGCCCGGTCACGCAGGCGGTGGCCGAGCGGGCCCGCGCGCGCGGCATGGTGGTGGTGCTCGGCGTGAACGAGCGCGACCATGGCAGCCTCTACAACACGCAGCTGGTGTTCGACGCCGACGGCACGCTGGCGCTCAAGCGCCGCAAGATCACGCCGACCTATCACGAGCGCATGGTCTGGGGCATGGGCGACGGCGCCGGCCTCAAGGTGGTCGATACCGCCGTCGGACGCGTCGGCGCGCTGGCCTGCTGGGAGCACTACAACCCGCTCGCGCGCTACAGCCTGATGGCGCAGCACGAGCAGATCCACTGCGCGCAGTTTCCCGGCTCGCTGGTCGGCCCGATCTTCGCGGAACAGATGGAAGTGACCATCCGCCACCACGCGCTGGAGTCGGGCTGCTTCGTGATCAACGCCACCGGCTGGCTGACCGACGAGCAGATCCGCTCGGTCACGCCCGACGCCAACCTGCAGAAGGCGCTGCGCGGCGGCTGCCACACGGCCATCGTCTCGCCCGAGGGAAAACACCTCGCGCCGCCGCTCACCGAGGGCGAAGGCATGGTGATCGCCGATCTCGACATGGCGCTGATCGCCAAGCGCAAGCGAATGATGGATTCGGTCGGCCACTACGCACGGCCGGAACTGCTGTCGCTCGCCATCAACGACCGGCCCGCGCAGACCACCGTGCCGATGCACCCCACGCAACCCCTTGTTCAACGGAGCCCCGACCATGACGACACCCACGACGACGCAGCCGCAGGACAGCCGGCAGCTGATGACAGAGCTCCAGTCCTTCGGGTTGCGGCTGGTTGACCCTTCGGCCGGCGTCTCTAGCCGCCGCGGCGGCGCGGGCCCCTCGGACCACAAGGCCGTGACGGTGGACGGCCACACGATCATGGTGCCGGTCCACACCTCCACCGCCTGGCACTCGCCCTTCACCGCCGAGGCTCCCGACGCCGCCGGCGTGAGCCGAGTGATGCGCGGCAGCATTCCCATTGCGAGCATCAGCTTTCCGAAGCAGCCGCGCTTCTACGCGATGCAGACCTTCGACGGCGTGCCCTACTCGCACATCGCCACGCTGCACGGCAGCGACGTGCTCGCCACCACCGTGCTGCAGACCTGCATCCGCTACGAGAGCCGCAGGAAGAGCTGCAAGTTCTGCGCGATCGGCCAGTCGCTCGCGGCAGGCCGCACCGTCGCGCGCAAGACGCCCGAGCAGCTCGCAGAGGTGGCGCGCGCCGCCGTGCTGCTCGACGGCGTGAAGCACATGGTGATGACCACCGGCACGCCCAACGCCACCGACCGCGGCGCGGCCGTGCTGTGCGAGAGCGCCTTCGCCATCAAGGCCGCTGTGGACATTCCCATCCAGGGCCAGTGCGAGCCGCCCGACGACGACCAGTGGTTCCACCGCATGAAGGCCGCAGGCATCGACACCCTGGGCATGCACCTCGAGGTGGTCACGCCCGAGGTTCGCGAACGCATCATGCCGGGCAAGGCCAGCGTGCCGGTCTCGCGCTACATGAGCGCCTTCGAGGCTGCCGTGGGCGTGTTCGGGCGCGGGCAGGTCAGCACCTACATCCTGGCCGGGCTGGGCGACACGCGCGAGGCCATCCTCGACACCTGCGACCAGCTGCTGGCGCGCGGCGTCTATCCCTTCGTGGTGCCCTTCGTGCCGATCAGCGGCACGCCGCTGGAAGACCACCCCGCCCCCACGCCCGAGTTCATGAAGTCGCTGCTCGCGCCGCTGGGCGAGCGCGTGGTGGCGGCGGGCCTGCGCTCGGCCGACATCAAGGCCGGCTGCGGCAAGTGCGGTGCGTGCTCGTCGCTCTCCATATACGAAAAAGAAAGCGAAAGCTGAACATGCTGTGCATCGACGACCTCTGCGAGATGCGCGAACGGATGGGCGACCACTACGCGCCCGTCGAATACCTGGTACGCGAAGCCGCACAGCAGTGGGAGCGCGACGAGGCCATGGCGCTGCGCCGCGCGGTGTTCTGCATCGAGCAGGGCATCTTCGCGCGCGACGACCGCGACGCCGTCGACGACCATGCGCGGCTGCTGGTGGCCATGTCGTGCAACGGCGGCATGCCCGAGCAGGTGGTGGGCACGGTGCGCATCCATCGCGGCCAGGGCGACGGTGAGTGGTGGGGCTCGCGGCTGGCCGTGCATCCCGCCTTCCGCAGCCAGGGACACCTGGGCGCGACGCTGATCCGGCTCGCCGTGTCGCGCGCCAACGCGCTGGGCTGCAAGGTCTTTCTCGCGCAGGTGCAGATGCAAAACGTGCCGCTGTTCCAGAAGCTCGGCTGGGCTGTGCTCGAGGAGACCGACGTGCACGGCCGTCCGCATGCGCGCATGCAGGCCGACCTCGGCCGGTATCCCCCCTGCCACGACCCGGTGAGCGGCTTCGTCACGCGCGCCAAGGTGATGTCATGACCAACGCCGGCGAGATTGCCGAAGCCCTGCGAGCCACGCGCGGCTTCGCCCACAAGCGCGACATCGGCGACGTGATGTCGGCGCTGGGCCGCTCGCTGCCCGGCGGCCATGCCGCGCTCGCGCAGGCCGTTCCCGTGGGGGACGACTGCGCCGCCATTCCCGACGGCCACGGCGGCTACCTGCTCTTCGCCATCGAGGGGCTGGTGGAGGACTTCATCGTGCGCATGCCCTGGTTCGCGGGCTACTGCGGCGTGATGGTCAACGTGAGCGACATCTATGCGATGGGCGGGCGCCCCACCGCGGTGGTCGACGCGCTGTGGAGCAACGGCATGACCCCGGCCGACGACGTGCTGCGCGGCATGGCCGAGGCCGCCGTGCGCTACGGCGTGCCCATCGTCGGCGGGCACAGCAACAACCGCAGCGAGCGGCCGCAACTGGCGGTGGCCATCCTCGGCCATGCCCGCCGGCTGCTGACCAGCTTCGACGCGAAGCCGGGCGACCTGCTCGTGATGGCAGCCGACCTGCGCGGCGCCTACGAAGAGCCGTTCCCGTACTGGAACGCGTCGACCCGCGCACCCGCCGCGCGGCTGCGGACCGACCTGGAGCTGCTGCCGTCCATCGCGGAGGACGGCCTGTGCTGCGCCGCCAAGGACATCAGCATGGCCGGCGCGGTGGGCACGGCCATGATGCTGCTCGAATGCTCGGGCACCGGCGCCCGCATCGACCTCGACGCGATTCCGCGGCCCGACGGCGTGCCGCTGCTGCGCTGGCTGTCCTCGTTCCCGAGCTACGGCTTCGTGCTGAGCGTGGCGCCCGCCCAGGTGGCACCGGTGCTGGCCCGGTTCGCGGCGCGCGACATCGCGTGCGGCGTGATCGGCGAGGTCGACGCGACCCGGCAGGTGCGGCTGCGCGCGTCAGGCGAGGAGGCTCTGCTGTGGGACTTCGGCAGCGACGCCTTCATCCAGCCCGCCGCCGACACGCACGAGGCGACGTATGTCTGACCGCCCCCTGCGCATCGCCTTGCTCACGCACTCGGTCAACCCGCGCGGCGGCGTGGTGCACACGCTCGAACTCGCGACCGCGCTGCACGAGGCCGGCCATGCGGTGACAGTGCTCGCGCCCGCCGCGCCGGGGCAGCGGCTGTTCCGCACGCCGCCCTGCGCCGTCGAACTGGTGCCGGTGCACGGCGCGCCTCGCGACACGGTGGAGATGGTGCGCTCGCGCATCGCGGCCTTCGTGCGGCACCTGCGCGGACTGCTGCGGCACGAGCGCTTCGACGTGCTGCACACGCACGACTCCATCGGCGGCAATGCGCTCGCCCAGCTGCGCGACGCGGGCGACATCGACGGCTTCGTGCGCACCGTGCATCACCTCGACACCTTCGACGTGCCGCAGCTCACGCAATGGCAGCACACGGCATTCGCGAGCGCGAGCCGGGTGCTGTGCGTGAGCCGCCTGTGGTGCGATCACCTGGCGCGCGAATACGGCATCGCGGCGCACGAAGTGCCCAACGGCGTGGACACGACGCGCTTCTCGCCGCAAGCGCAGCCGGCCGATGCGGCGCTGGCGCATCGCCTCGGCATCCGACCCGACGCGCCCGTGGTGCTCGCCCTGGGCGGCGTCGAGGAGCGCAAGAACACTGCGCGGCTGCTCTCGGCCTTCGCGCTGCTGCGCGCCACGCATTCGCGGGCGCAGCTGGTCATCGCCGGCGGCGCGAGCCTGCTCGATCACTCGGCCTATGCACAGGAATTCCGGGCCCTGATGCAGGCACTCGGCTTCGACGAAGGCCCGTTGCAACCGGTGCGGTTGACCGGGCCCCTGCCCGACGAAGACATCCCCGCGCTCTACCGGCTGGCGGACGTGGTCGCGATGCCGTCGCTGCGCGAGGGCTTCGGGCTGGTGGTGCTCGAAGGGCTGGCGAGCGGCGCGCCGGTGGTCGCCTCGCGCATCGCCCCGTTCACCGAGTACCTGACCGAGGACGACGTGAGCTGGGCCGATCCGCTCGACGCCGACTCCATCGCCGCTGCCCTGCGGCATGCGCTCTCGACGCGCGACCCGCAACGCATTGCGCACTCGGCCTCGAGGCTGGCCCAGCGCTTCAGCTGGCAGGCCAGCGCCGCGCGCCACGTGGCGCTGTACCGCGCCGCCATGCAGGAGACCGAAGCATGCCCGTGATGCACTTCCACGTGCGCTGGCCCGACGCCAGCGAGACCCGCTGCTATTCGCCATCGCTCGTGGTGCGCGACCACCTCGAGCCCGGCCGGCACTACCGGCTCGACGAGTTTCTGCAACGCACGCGCGAGGCGCTGGGCATCGCCTCGGAGCGGGTGCGCGCCAAGTACGGCTTCGCGTGCTCGCAGGCGATGGACCAGCTCGCCGAGATCGAAAGCATCGCCGCTCGCTTCGGCGAAACCGCGGACGCCCAGGTCACCGTCGTCGCCTTCGACTGACCTCTCCCCATATCCAGAGAACGAAAGAAGCACCCCATGTCACATCCTTATGGCGGACGCAGCCACTACAGCGTCGTCATCGTCGGCGGCGGCCAGGCCGGACTGTCGCTGAGCCACTGCCTGCAGCAGCGCGGCATCGACCATCTCGTGATCGAGAAGCGCAGCCTCGTGCACACCTGGCGCACGCAGCGCTGGGACTCGTTCTGCCTCGTCACGCCCAACTGGCAGTGCCAGCTGCCGGGCTGGGGCTACATCGGCAGCGATCCGCACGGCTTCATGGTCAAGAACCAGATCAACGAATGGCTCGCGGGCTTCGTCGAGCACGTGAAAGCGCCGGCCATCGAAGGCGTGACGGTGGAACGCGTCGCGCGCGATGGTGAACGCGAGCGCTTCAGCGTACAGACCGACGCCGGTCTCTACACCGCCGACCAGGTGGTGGTGGCCTCGGGCGGCTACCACCGCCCCATCGTGCCGCGCCTTGCCGAGAAGCTGCCGGCGGGCGTCGCGCAGTTCCATTCCGCCCAGTACCGCAACCCGGCGCAACTGCCCGAGGGTGCCGTGCTGGTGGTGGGCTGCGGCCAGTCGGGCGCGCAGATCGCCGAAGACCTGCACCTGGCCGGCCGCAAGGTCCACCTGGCCACCGGCAACGCACCGCGGTGCGCGCGCTTCTACCGCGGCCGCGAAGTGGTCGACTGGCTCGCCGACATGAAGTACTACGACATGCCGGTCACCGAGCATCCGCTGCGCGAGGGCGTGCGCGACAACACCAACCATTACGTGACGGGCCGCGACGGCGGCCGCGACATCGACCTGCGGCGCTTCGCGCTCGAGGGCATGGAGCTCTACGGCCTGCTGAGCGGCTTCGACGAGGGCGGCTTCGAGTTCCAGCCCAACCTGCGCGACAACCTCGACCAGGCCGACGACACCTACAACCGCATCAACGCATCGATCGACAGGCACATCGCCGCGCAGGGCATCGGGGCACCGCCCCCTTCTGTCTACACGCCGGTGTGGGAGCCGAAGGAAGAGCGCACGCGGCTCGACCTCGCGGCCGCGGGCATCGCCAGCGTGGTCTGGTGCATCGGCTTCTCGCCCGATTTCGCCTGGGTCGACGCACCGGTGTTCAACGGGCGCGGCGCGCCGGTGCACCTGCGCGGCGTGACGAACGAGCCGGGGCTGTATTTCCTCGGGCTGCCATGGCTGCACACATGGGGGTCGGGGCGCTTCTCGGGCGTGGCGCGCGACGCCGAATTCCTGGCGGAAGCCATTGCGCAGCGGAAGGAAGGCAAGGAGGGCTTGCACGACGGTACCGGCGGCGCCGCGCCGCATCCCGAGTTGCGCGCGGCCTAGGGCCTGTTCACACTATTTCCGCGGCGCTTCGTCTCCCTTCTTCCAGCGCCTTCCAACGCACCCCGGCGCACGCTTGTTGCGTTGGCAACGCCGTATTGCTTGCGGGAAAGCACAGGCACGGTCCGCTCGACGTCTCCCTAGACTGCATCGCGCAACGCGAAGCGATTGCAGCAAGAAGGGAGACGACCTGATGAGCACTCGAAGACTGTGCCGGCTTGCGCTGGGCATGGGGGTTTCGTTGCTGGCCGCCTGCGGCGGCAGCGGCGGCGGATCGAACAATGCGCTCCTGCCATTGCCCGGATCCACGAACAACGGAACCACCGGAGCACTCGTTCCCTCGCCGGCGGATGCCGGCAACCCCGCGACGGCTCCGGCGTCGACGGGCGGCGATCCGGCGGTGCCGTTCGTCAAGCAGTCTCTCGCCGACTACGTGAACACCATGCGAGGGGCCAACTCCAGCGGCGACTTCACGCGAGGCAACACCTTCCCCGCCATCGCCGTGCCGTTCGGATTCAACTTCTGGACGCCGGTCAACCGCGACGACAACAACTGGTTCTACCAGTTCCACACGAGCACCGGAGAGGCCTCCGACGGTTCGCCCATCACCACGATCCAGTCCTTCGCGACGGTGCACGAGCCCAGCCCGTGGATCGGCAACCGGCAGTCGCTGTCGATCATGCCGATCGACGACGTGAACGCCACCGCCCCGTGGAACCGCGCCCAGACCTACTCGCGCGCAACGCAGGTCGCGCATGCGCACTACTACAGCGTGACCTTCGACAACGGCATCAAGACCGAGATCACGCCGACGGACCACGCGGCCTACTTCCGGTTCACGGTGCCGGCCTCGGCGACCACCGCCACGGTGCTGTTCGATCGGTTCGCCGGGGAAGGATCAGGCAGCCTGAGCGTGGACACGAACGCCAGCACCGTATCGGGAACGGTGAACAACAACGGCGACAAGAACGCGCCGCTCATGTACTTCCATGCGAAGTTCGACGCCCCCATCACGGCCTCGAAGAACATCGACACAGGAAGCATCAAGAGCTGGGTTCAGTTCGCGACGCCGGGCACCGGGAAGACCGTGGGCATGAAGATCGCCACCTCCTTCATCAGCATCGAGCAGGCGAAGGACAACCTGGCGCAGGAGATCGGCGACAAGGGCTTCGACGACATCCGGCTGCTGGCCGCCGCCGCGTGGGACGACAAGCTCAACACCGTCCAGGTGGAAGGCGGCGCCGACGACGCGAAGACACCCGATGCCGTGAAGGCTTTCGAGGACAGGAAGGTCACGCTCTACTCGAACATGTACCGGGCCTTCCTCTACCCGAACTCCGCGTGGGAGAACGTGCGCGACCCTGCAACCGGCAAGGGCACGGCGACCTACATGAGCCCGTACATCCAGGGCACGCCCAAAAGGCAGGGAAAGATCTGGGTCAACAACGGCTTCTGGGACACCTACCGGACCACCTGGCCGCTCTATTCGCTGCTCGTTCCGACCCAGGCGGGCGAGATGCTGGACGGTTTCGTCAACGCCTACAAGGACGGCGGCTGGGTGCCGCGCTGGTCGGGCCCCGACTACCGCGACAGCATGGTCGCCACCAGCTCCGACGTGATCTTCGCCGACGCCTACCTCAAGGGCGTGCGCAACTTCGACGTCGATTCGGCCTACGCGTCGATGCTGCGCAACGCCTCGGTCAACAGCACCGACGGCAGCAAGGGGCGCAAGAACATGAACCAGTCCGTCTTCCACGGCTACGTGCCCTCGGACGCGATGTCGCGCGAGAGCGTGGCCTGGTCGCTCGAAGCGAACCTCAACGACTTCGGCATCGCGCAGATGGCCAAGGCGCTCGGCAAGCCCGACGACTACGCCTACTTCATCGACCGCGCCCTGAACTACACGCGCCTCTTCTCCGACCAGGGCACGGGCGCCTGGGCCGGCAAGTGGTTCCGCGAGAAGGACAGCGCCGGCAGGTGGACCGACGACGGCAACAGGCCCGACGACTGGGGCTACGGCTACACCGAAGGCAACGCGTGGTCGTACCAGTTCCTCGCCCCGCAGGACGGCCAGGGCCTGGCCAACCTGCACGGCGGCCGCGCGCAGCTCAAGGCCAGCCTAGACACCTTCTTCTCGGCGCCCACCTACCTGTCGCCCGGCAGCTACTGGACGGTGATCCACGAGATCAAGGAAGCCCACGCGGTCAGCGTGCTGGCCAGGGTCGGCCAGTACCAGCACTCGAACCAGCCGGTGCATCACTCGATCTACATGTACAACTACGCCGGGGCTCCGGCGCAGGGACAGAAGTACCTGCGCGACGTGATGAGCAAGCTCTACAGCGCCGGGTTCGACGGCAACGGCGTTCCCGACGGCAGCGGCTACATCGGCGACGAGGACAACGGCGAGCAGTCGGCCTGGTACGTGTTCAGCGCCATGGGCTTCTATCCGGTGAGCATGGGGCGGCCCGAGTACGCGATCGGCGCGCCCTACTTCCCGAAGATGGTCGTGAACCTGGAAAACGGCAAGCGCATCGTCATCACCGCGCCGGGCGTGAGCGACATCAACCGCTACGTGCAGGGCCTGCGACTGAACGGCCAGCCCATCACGCGCAGCTACCTGCTGCACAAGGAGATCGCCGACGGAGCGACGCTGGAGTTCGCCATGGGCGCGCAACCCTCGTCATGGGGCACGGGCGAGAACGACGTGCCGGCCTCGATCACGCAGGGCAACGCGAAGCCGGCACCGCTGCAGTCGCTGCTGCCGACGGGCACGTACACGGTGTCGTCGAGCACGACAGGCCAGTCGGGCAACCTGTACGACCGCGACTCCGACACCGCCTGGCAGAGCGCATCGGCCAACGCGTGGATCGAGGCCGACGCCGCCGCGGGCCAGCCAGCCAGCGTGCCCAGGATCTACACACTGACCTCGGGCACGCAGGGCGCGGATCAGGACCCGAAGAGCTGGAAGCTCAAGGCCTCGAAGGACGGAGCCACCTGGGTGACGCTGGACGAGCGAAGGAACGAGAGCTTCCAGTGGCGCCAGCAGACCCGCCCGTTCGCGCTGAAGGCAGGTACCGAGTCCTACAGCAGGTACAGGATCGAGTTCGACAACACGGGCACGATGACCGTGTCCGAGTTCGAACTGCTGGTGCAGTGAAGAAAAGGAAGAGGAGCCAGAAGGCGCAGGGCCTATCAGGCCTGCTGGGCCTCGGTCAATGCCTGCGCCGCCACCACTGCCTCGGTGCGGTTGCGCACGTTGAGCGCCCGGAAGATGGCCGCAAGGTGGATCTTCACCGTGCCTTCGCTGATGCCCAGGCTGCGCCCGATGAGCTTGTTGGGCTTGCCCTGCGACAGCAGCTGCAGCACCTCGACCTGCCGCTCGGTGAGCACGCTGCGCAGGTGCTCCAGCGTCTGGGTGCCGCCACCGCCGCTGCTGCTGGCGCCGCCGGCAGCACCGCCGCCGCGCACCAGCGCTTCGGCGCCCGCCTGCGGTGCCATGCCCGCTACCATGCCCGGCGGCAGCGCCGTCAGCATCATCGGCGGCACGTACACGCCGCCGGCCAGCACCAGGCGCACGGCCGAGAGCATCACGTCGGGGGAGTAGGCCTTGGGTATGAATCCGAGCACGCCGCGCTCGAGCGCGCTGCGCATGATGGCCGGGTCTTCGTAGCCCGACAGCACGATCACCGGCACCGCCGGATGGCGCTGGCGGATCTGGTCGATGTGGGCCTGGCCATCGGCACCGGGCATGTTGAGGTCGATCAGGGCCAGGTCGAGGTCGTCGGTGGCCCCGGCAAGCAATTCGTCGACGCTCATCGCCAGGACGAATTCGATGCCGGGCTCCAGCTCCGACAGCTTGGCTTTGACCGCCTCGATGACGAGCCGGTGGTCGTCGGCGATCAGTATTTTCATGATGTCTTTTCCCCGTGTCCCAGCGTGCAACGCACGGCAGACGCTGAAGATACCGGCGAATGCCCCGCGCAGCAAGGCCGGCGGCCCCACCAAAGGCATAGACCCCAAGCGATATGGCGCCCGCCGCAAGCACTTTGAAAGAATGAGCGCCTACTCGAAGGAACCGGGGACATGGGCATGTGCCATCGCTGCAGACGCCGGTGCAAGGCATCCTTCGCAACCCTCGACTGAGCGGGCCCGTCCATGGCCCGCCTCCTCGACTGCTTCTCCACCCTCATCTCGTCCGGCCTCTCACTGGACGCCGCCATCGCGGCCGGCGCCCCGCTGCCGTCGCTCGACGGCGCGCAGCAGCAGTTCCGCCAGCAGCTCGACGCGGCACGCGCCGCCGCGGAGGCATCGGGCACGCCCGCGGCGCAGATCGAGTCGGCCGCCTTCGCGATGGTGGCCTGGATCGACGAGATCCTCGCGCGCCACCCCGACGCCGCCACGGTCGCGGGTACCGGGGCGGGCGCGGCGGCCCCGCTGCAGGTCCAGCTCTTCAACTCGAACAACGCCCACAGCGAGTTCTTCCATCACCTGTCGGCGCTGGGTGCCGGCGACGACGCGGTGCGCGAGGTGTACTGGCACGCGCTGGCTCTGGGCTTCAAGGGCCAGTACTACTTCGAGGAAGGCGACCAGGGCGAACTGGGCAAGCTGAAGGACCTGCACAGCCGCCAGCTCCTGCTGCGCCCGCTCTCGACGGGCAGCCTGGTGCAGGACCGCATCGCGCCGCAGCCCTACGAGGTGGCCGACCCGCGCGGTCCCAACGACACGCGCCGGCGCGACCGCACGCTGCTGCTCAGCGGCGCCGCGCTGGCGCTCGCCCTGCCCCTGCTGTACATGCTGTGGCTATGGTCCGGCGGCCCGCCGACGGCCGACACCGGCCTGGCCCAGCGCATCGAGCAGCACCTGCAGACCTTCGCCTGCGCCGACCTCACGGCCAGCGTGGACCGCGACGGCCACACGCGGGTCACCGGCTTCGTCTCGCTGCCCGGCGACCTGCCGCGCGTGGAGCATGAGGTGAGCGCCCTGCCCGGCGTGAAGGCGCCGCGCTTCGACATCGGGCTGCGCGTGTGGCCGCACTGCGAGGTGTTCGCCATCCTCAAGCCCTACCAGACGCGCAACAGCGAGAAGGCCTACGGGCTGGACGTGAGCGCCCCCACGGCCCGCGACGGCAAGCTGCGCGAGGGCGACAACGTGCGCATGCAGGTCGTCGCGCCGCGGCACGACAGCTACATCTGGGTCGACTATTACACCGTCGACGGCTCGGTCATGCACCTCAACGCGGGCCAGCAGCCCACCCGGCTGCACTCGGGCGAAACGCTGGAGATCGGCCGCGACATCCCCTCGAGCTGGCTCGTGAGCCCACCCTTCGGCAGCGTGCTCGTCACGGTGCTGTCGTCGCCCACCCCGCTCAGCGAGGCATCCGACCGGCCGCCCTTCGAGCTCGCCTCGGCCTACCTGCTGCGGCTGCGCGAGTCGCTCGCGGCCAGCAAGAACAGCGACCGGCTGATCGCCGACTTCGTATTCCTGGAGACCGTTCCGCGATGAGCGCGCTGCTGCTGTCGCCCGCTCACCGCTTCTGGCTGCTGCTGTCGCTGTGCCTGCTGGGCTTCGGCCTGCTGTATGCGGTGGTGCGCGACGCGGGGCGCGGCGCGCGGCGGCGCGGGCTGCAGAAGCGCATCGCGGCGCTCGGCTGGCCCGCTGCCGGCGCGGACGAGGCCGCCATCGGTGCGCTGAGGGAAGGCATGGCACAGGCGCAGCAGGCCATGCGCCGCGCGCACTGGGCGAAGTCCGCTGCGCCGGTGCCGTGGTTCCTGTGCTTCGGCGACAGGGCGGCCAACCTGCCGGGCCTGTTCGCGACGGCGCACGGCGAACGCGCGGACGCGCCTTCATCCCCCGACGGCGCATGGTGGCGCTGGTGGCTGACGCCGCGGCTGGTGGCCGTCGAGGTCGATTCCACCGCCGCCGGCGACACCGCCGGTGCGCCACGGTCGCGCGGCCTGTGGCTGCACTCGCTGCTCGCGCTGGCCGAGCGGCGCGACCGGCTGCCGCTCAACGGACTCGTGGTGGGCGTGGCAGCCGCAGACCTGCTGGAGGCCGACGCGGCGGAGCTGAAGTCCCTGGCCGCGCAAACGCGCCGCCTGCTCGACGAAGCCAGCGACACCCTGCGCCTGCAGATGCCTACCTACCTCGTCGTGACCGGCCTGGAGCGGCTCGCGGGCTACGAGACCCTGCACGGGGCGCTGCCGCCCGAAGTGCTGGCGCAGGCACTGGGGCACCGGCTGACCGACCCTTCGGCATTCATCGAGACGCCGGCCGGCGAACGGCTGGACGCGGTGTTCGACCCGCTCGCGCAACAGCTGCACGCACTGCGCATGGCGCTGCTGCGCGAACAGCCCGGCGCTACCGGCCGGCTCGCGATCCATGAATTCGTGGAGGCCGTGCGTGCGCTGCGGCCCGGCCTGCGCGAGTTCGCGCAGGTGCTGTTCGAGAACCACGGCCGGAATTCGCGCGCCCCGCGCTGGCGCGGCCTCTATCTCACGGCCGCCGCGTCGGATGCCGTCGGCGGCGCCTTCGTGAACGACCTGTTCGAGCGCTTCCTGCCCGTCGACCAGCCGCTGGTGCGGCCGGGACGGCCGTCGTGATCGGGAGCGAGGCGGACGCGGCCGCTACGGCCGCTGCGGCTGCTACTTGCTGTCGACGCGCATCGCGCGCGCGCCGAAGGTCACGTCGAGCGCCTGCGCCTTGCCGGTGACCACGGGGCGCACTTCGCGCCAGCGTGCGCGATCGAGGTCGCGGTAGGCCGCCATCACGCCCATCGACTTCGCGTCGGGCGGCAGGTTGAAGTCGAGCTTCTTCGTCTCGCCGGGCCGCAGCAGCACTTCTTCGCGCTGCACGAGCTCGGCGCCGAGCGTGGCCTGGTCCTTCTCGAAGAGCGAGAAGAAGTCGGAGCCTTCGAACGGGCCCGGCGACTTCAATGCATACACGCGCACCGTGAGCGGCGATGCGCGGCCGCGCGCGTCGGGGTTGGCGTCGGCGCCGGCGGTGAGCGTGACGGCCACAGTGGTGACCACGGGCTTCGCCGCGCAACCCGCGAGCAGAAGACCGGCTCCAGCAAGGCCAAGAACGGCGATGTGGCGCCGCGTTACTGCGGCAGGGAGGCCCTCATAGGACGAATGGTGTGTACCCAGCGTGCGCATGCTATTCCCTTCGTTGCATTGACCGGTCAAGACGCATCTTTGATTATCACCAGCGAACTCGAACAGGCAACATGCTGAACAACGAACTCGCTGCAACACTGCTCGCGCCCATCGGCGATGCATCGCCGTGCGGCGACGATCTCGAGTACGACGCGGACTTCATGGCACTGGTCGCGGACGCGCAGGGCAAGCCCGAGCAGCAGTTCGGCGACACGGTGATCCCCGCTGTCGAGCCCGAGTGGCGCGAGGTCGGCGAGAAGGCCGAAGGCATTCTTCGCCGCAGCAAGGACGTGCGCGCCGCCGTGCTGCTGCTGCGCGCCTCCACCCGCATGCAGGGCGTGGAAGGCTTCGCCGCCGGGCTGCGGCTGCTCAACGGTTTGCTCGACACATTCTGGGACGGCATACATCCAAAGCTGGATGCCGACGACGACAACGACCCGACGATGCGCCTGAACGCGCTCGCACCGCTGACCGACGAGGCCATGGGCCTGCGCGACCTGTATGAGGCGCAGGTCGGCGTCGCGCGGGGCGTGGGCCCGATCCGCGTGCGCGACATCGCCATCGCCCACAACACGCTCACGGCCGTCGGCGGCGAAGCCACCTACTCGATGGCGCAGGTGCAAGGCGGCCTGGAGACAATCCAGTCCGAACGACCCGATGCGATCCAGGCCGCGCTGGGCGTGCTCGCGCTGGTGGACCAGCTCAGGAAGCTCATCGCAGACCGCACCGGCCGCGCCGATGCGTTCGACTTCGACCCGCTGCGCTCCATCGCCCGCGTGCTGCAGAAGGCATGCGCCTCCGCCAGCGGCGCGTCGGCCGAGGCGTCGGCGGACGAAGCCTCCGGCGCGGCGGACACCCAGCCCGATGGCGCTGCCGCGGCTCGCCCCGCCGCCGCGCGCGGCGAGATCCAGAGCCGCCAGGACGCCGTGCAGATGCTCGACCGCGTGATCCGCTATCTCGAGCAGGCCGAGCCCGGCAACCCTGCGCCGCTGCTGATCGAGCGCGCCAAGAAGCTCATCGGCGTGAGCTTCCTCGAAATCATGGCCAACCTCGCGCCGAACGCGATGGACACCATCGAAACGGTCACGGGCCGCCGTCCTTCCGAGTAGGCCCCGACCACTTCCCTATCCGCCTCATCCGCCCCCATTCACACCCGCAAGGAGCATCTCCATGGCCAAGAGCAGTCAGAAATTCATCGCCCGCAACCGGGCGCCCCGGGTCCAGATCGAGTACGACGTGGAGCTCTACGGGGCGGAGAAGAAGGTGCAGTTGCCCTTCGTGATGGGCGTGCTGGCCGATCTCTCCGGCAAGCCGGCAGACCCGCTCGCACCGGTGGCCGACCGCAAGTTCCTGGAGATCGACATCGACAACTTCGACTCGCGCATGAAGGCCATGAAGCCGCGCGCGGCCTTCGCGGTGGAGAACTCGCTCACCGGGGAAGGCGACCTGAAGGTGGAGCTCACCTTCGAGAACATGGAAGACTTTTCGCCCGCCGCCGTGGCGCGCAAGGTCGGCGCGCTCAACAAGCTGCTGGAGGCGCGCACGCAGCTTTCGAACCTCGTCACCTACATGGACGGCAAGGGCGGCGCCGAGGAACTGCTGGCCAAGGTGCTCGAGGACCCGGCCCTGCTGCAGACCCTGGCCGCGAGCAAGAAACCCGAAGACGGCGGCGCCACGCCCGCCGCCTGACGACACCCATCCGACCGCCACACAGGATCACGAGGAGTAAACAACCATGGCCACCGAAGCACTCGAACAGAGCGCGCTGAAAGATGTCGCGTACGCGGGCAGCGACTTTTCATCGCTGCTGCAGAAGGAATTCAAGCCGCGCAGCGACGAAGCCAAGAGCGCCGTCGAAGCCGCGGTGCTCACGCTGGCGCAGCAGGCGCTGGCCAACACCACCGTCATCGGCAAGGACGTGACCAAGTCGATCCAGGCCATGATCGCCGCGATCGACGCCAAGCTCACCGACCAGGTGAACAAGATCATCCACCACCCCGACTACCAGAAGCTCGAGAGTGCGTGGCGCGGCCTGCACTACATGGTGAACAACACCGAGACCGACGAGAACCTCAAGATCCGCGTGATGGACATCTCCAAGCAGGAGCTGGCCAAGAACCTGAAGAAATTCAAGGGCGCGGCCTGGGACCAGAGCCCGATGTTCAAGAAGATCTACGAGCAGGAATACGGCCAGTTCGGCGGCGAGCCCTTCGGCGCGCTGGTGGGCGACTACCACTTCGACCAGAGCCCGCCCGACGTGGAGCTGCTCGGCGAGATGGCCAAGATCGCCGCCTCGGCGCACGCCCCCTTCATCACCGGCGCCAGCCCCAACCTGATGCAGATGGAGTCGTGGCAGGAGCTCGCCAACCCGCGCGACCTGACCAAGATCTTCTCCACCCCAGAGTACGCCGGCTGGCGCAGCCTGCGCGAGTCGGACGACTCCAAGTACATCGGCCTGTGCATGCCGCGCTTCCTGGCGCGCACGCCCTACGGCGCCAACACCAACCCGGTGGAGGAGTTCGACTTCGAGGAAGACACCGCCGGCGCCGACCACAACAAGTACGCCTGGGCCAACGCGGCCTACGCGATGGCGACCAACATCAACCGCTCGTACAAGCTCTACGGCTGGGGTTCGCGCATCCGCGGCATCGAGTCGGGCGGCGCGGTGGAGAACCTGCCGCTGCACACCTTCCCGAGCGACGACGGCGGCGTGGACCAGAAGTGCCCCACCGAGATCGCCATCAGCGACCGCCGCGAGGCCGAGCTCTCGAAGGCCGGGCTGCTGTCGATGATCCACCGCAAGAACTCCGACTTCGCGGCCTTCATCGGCGCCCAGTCGCTGAACAAGCCGGCCGAGTACGACGACCCGGACGCCACGGCCAACGCCAACCTGGCGGCGCGCCTGCCCTACCTCTTCGCCTGCAACCGCTTCGCGCACTACCTCAAGTGCATCGTGCGGGACAAGATCGGCAGCTTCAAGGAGCGCGAGGACATGCAGCGCTGGCTCAACAAGTGGATCATGAACTACGTGGACGGCGACCCCGCCAACTCCTCGGAGATCACCAAGTCGCAGAAGCCCCTGGCCGCCGCCGAGGTGGTCGTGGAGGAAGTGGAAGGCAACCCGGGCTACTACACCTCCAAGTTCTTCCTGCGCCCGCACTACCAGCTCGAAGGCCTCACGGTTTCGCTGCGCCTGGTATCGAAGCTGCCCTCGGCCAAGGGCGGTGCGTGAAAACCTGAAAAAACGGGCCGGACTTTCTTGAAATTCCGGCTCCCGTTTCGTTCTATCAACAGCTGCCACATACCGGTCTTGCCAGCAAGCCGGCGGCAGCCCAAGCATCCGTCTCGATCATCAACAGCAACCGCCCGAACGCAATCGGGTTCCAAGGAGTAGGAACATGTCTTCTGACTTTCACATCAAGCTCGACGGCGTCAAGGGCGAGTCTTCCCACAAGGACCACAAGGACGAGATCGAGATCTCGTCGTGGACCTGGAACGTGAGCAACGCCTCGGGCGCCGGCTCCGGCGGCGGTTCGGGCAAGGGCAAGGCCACCCCCGGCGAGTTCCACTTCACGCACACCTACGACAAGGCATCCCCGGTGCTGGCCAAGAACTGCGTGAGCGGCAAGCACTTCAAGGACATGGTCCTGACCTGCCGCAAGTCGGGCGAAGGCCAGCAGGAGTACCTCAAGGTCACGCTCAAGGAAGTCTTCATCGCCATGGTCGGCCCCGGCGGCGCGCAGGGCGGCGACGTGCAGGAACAGGTGTCGTGCTCGTTCAAGGACATCGAGTTCGCCTACAAGGCCCAGGACGACAAGGGCGCGGCCGGCGGCGAAGTCAAGTTCGGCTGGAACGTCGCGACCACCGAGACCCGCTGACGGACGACGGACCCGCGGGGCACGGCATCGGGCGCGCCAGTGCCCGGTGCGGTTTCCACGCGTCCTCACCGGAGCAATGCAATGGCATTCAGCACCCCACTCATCGGCACCAGCGGCGCGCTGCTCACCGCCTACAACATCGACTGGTCGGTAGGCCGGATCGGTTCCAACACGCGTGAAGACGTGATGCTGGTACAGGCGCTGTTCAAGATCTTCTACTACGAGCTGCTGGGCTTCAACCACGACCTGGACCCGCCCCCGGGCCAGACCGAGGTGATCGTCGTGGACGGCTACTACGGGCCGATCACGCAGAAGCACATCACGCACTTCCAGACGCAGGCGATCGCGCTCGGACAGAAGGTCCTGCCGGACGGCATCTTCGATCCGTTCCGCGAGCCCGGCGCGTCCAGCACGCTGAGCAAGACGCGCTACGCGCTCGACCTGCTCAACAACGGCTGCGCCAACTGCTGCAAGGAACAGGGCATCGACAACTACACCAACCTGCCCAACCGTCAGGACATGCCGCAGCTGCTGCGCAGCGCGCTGAAGAAGGTGAAGAAGACGGCGAGCAAGTACACCTACGTCGCGCCCCAGACCGTGCCCAGCACGGGCGGTGCCTGAGCAGCGCAGTTGCCTCACCCGCAAGAAAGGGCCCCTCGGGGCCCTTTCTCTTTTGCCGGCCGGGAAGAGAGAGGTCAGGAGTCGGTCGATGCGACGTTCTCTGGCATCAGCCGCGTCACGTCGTCGCCGTCGTCCTCGATCACCCACAGCGTGAGCGCCGTGTAGTTGTCGTGGCCCGGCTTGGCGTTGGCCTTGACCTGCGCGTCGATCAGCTCGGTCCACTGGCTGGGCGTGCGCGAGGCGTGCAGCGTGTCGATCAGGCATTCGTCGCCCAGCGGCTCCCACACGCCGTCGCTGCACAGCAGCAGCACGTCGCCGGGCAGCAGGCGCATGCGCTCCGACACCGCGATGTCGGGCGCCTCCTCGATCGATCCCAGCGCCGACAGCAGCATGTTGCGCTGAGGGTGCAGCCGCGCGCCCTCCTCGTCGAGCATGCCGCCGGCCACCATCTGCTGCACCAGACTGTGGTCGGTGGTGCGCGCCACGATGGCGCCGCCGCGGAACAGGTAGGCGCGGCTGTCGCCGCTGTGCACCCAGGCGAGCGCCTGGCTCTCGAGGTCGATGGCCGCGAACACGATGGTCGATCGCATGCCCGCGAGCTTGCCACCCTCGGCCTGGCGCGCCACCACGTCGCGGTTGGCCTGCTCCACGAGACCGCGCAGCGTGGCCTCGTCCAGCCCCGGCGCGACCGCGAAGCCGGCGAGCATGCTGCCGCGCGCAGTGGCCGCCGCCACGTCGCCGCCGCCATGGCCGCCCGCGCCGTCGGCCACGAGACAGGCGACGAAGCGCTCGTCGTGCCAGTGGCCGTGCACGTCCTCGTTGTAGTTGCGGCCTCCCTGCCGGGAGAGCGTGACGATTTCGATTTCCAAGCGGGGTGCCTCGCGAGTGCTGGGGTTGTGTTGTCTTTGTGTTGCCTGCCTGTCAGCTGCTCTGCTCTTCTTCTTTTTTCTCGTCAGGCGTCGGACCTCAGGCGCGCCATCTGCTCCTCGTAGGCCTCGAGGAAGGCCTTGCCGAAGAGACTGTGGAAGTCGTCCTCCGCCTCGCTCGCGATGCCGCCGTAGAGCGACACGAACTGGTCCCACAGCTTGGCCTTGCGGTTGGCGCTGAAGAGCGCGTCGAGCGCCGTCTTCGCGCTGATCTTCTTCTCCAGCTCCGCCGGCTCGAAGCGCGCGATGACATGGGCCAGCGCCGCGCGCATGCCCACCATCACGCCGAACTGGTGCGCGCGCAGGTCGTTGAAGGCATCGCGCATCGCGGCCTCGGGCGGCATGAAGCCGCGCACGCCGGGGCCCAGCAGGTGCGCAAGCGCCACCTCCACCGTGGGCGAGAACTTCAGCGGGTTGTTGGCCTGCGCCGCGATCATCGTGACCTCGGCGCGCACCTCGCGCTTGAACTCCTGGCGCGTGAGCAGCAGCTGCAGCGTGCCCTCGGTGGCGCTGCGCAGCATCGAGCCGATGCGCTCCATCAGGCCGGGCGTGAGCATCTCGGGCGGCTGGTGCGTGCTCGCGAGGCCACGCAGGAAGGCCGCGAGCAGCTCGTCGTCGCTGGCCATGCGCTCGGGCGGAGGTGCCGCCGGGCGCGGAGCCGGCGCGGGAGCAACGACCGCCGGCGCCGGAGGCCGCAGCGGCTCCAGCGGCTTGCCGGAACCTTCAGGCCCGCTGATGCGGATCGGCTGGCCGGTCATGTCGTCGAATTGCGCGGTCGGCATGACTGGCGCAGGCGCGGGGACAGGGGCTGGCGACATCACCGGCGGCTTCGGCGGCTCGACGGCCTTCGGCGGCGTGAAGCCGAACTGGTCGATGGGCAGATGGTCGGGGCGCGGCGTGGGCGTTGGAGGCGCCGCCTGCTGCAGGGCCGCCAGCGGATCGGCGTTGGACGCGGTGTTCGGCTGCAGCAGCGGATCGGCCAGCGGCGACAGCGCGAGCGGATCGCCGCCGATGCCGCCACCGCCGCCACCCATGCCGCCGAACAGCTCGTCGATGTTCGCAGCCTTGCCGTGCGCGGGCGGCGCGCCGAGATCGGAGAAGTCGTCGAGGGCCCCCAGGCCGGCCACCGGCGCCGACGACGGCGTGGGCCCCAGCAGGTTGGCGAAGGGATCGACCTGCGAGGCCTGCACGTTGCGCGAACCGCTTTCCATCGGGTCGGGGAAGAGCAGCGAATCGGGCAGCGCGGCGGCGGGCGTGGAGGCGGCTGCGGCAGGCGCTGCAGCCCGCGGAGCCGGAGCAGGCGGCGGCGCGAGACCCGCGAGCAGGTCGGCAAAGGGATCGTCGCTCGTCGGCGTGGCCGCGGCAGGAGAGCTTCCCAGCACCGTCGCGGGAATGATCGGCGATGCCGGCGCGGCAGCAGCGGCTGCCGTCACGCGCACCGTGAGCTCGAAGCTGCCCACCACCAGCCGCGCACCATCGGTCAGCGCGGCCTCCTTGCCGGAGCCCAGCGACACACCGTTGCACTGCATCGGGTTGCTGCCCCGGTCGATCACGAAGTACTGCCCGTCGCGGCACAGCACCTGCGCATGCACGCGCGAGACCGTGCGGTCGGGGTCGTCGAGCACCAGCGTGTTGGTGTCGGCCCGGCCGATGGTGCCTCCGTTGGGCCCGAAGTCCGCCGAGATGGACTGGCCAGCCGGAGCGCCTTGCCGGGTGATGACAGCGATATGGATCATGAATCGGCCCCCGAAGGCTCTGTGCCTGAATGCGCCCGAACAAACTCGCAAGGAGTATTCATTCCGTGGGGCATGTTGGCAATCTCGCCTAAAGAGGTATGCCGTCGCCCAGCCAGCGCTGCTGGCGCCACGCCGGCGCGCTGGTGGCGAACAGGGGCGCACGCGCGTCGAGCAGCGCAAGGTGCAGCGCGGCGGCCACCCGCTGGCGCTGGAAGCCCTGGCTCAGCACGCCCTGGCAGCTGCTAGGCGAGACCGGCTGCCCCATGAAGAGTCGTCCTCCCGGGGCGAAGCGCGCGCCGTTCCGCTGCCACCACGCGCGCACCTTGTCGATGTCGGGCCAGGGCAAGGCGATGTCCTCGGGCAGCTCGACGTTGTCGTCGTCGGGATCGTCGGTAGGTCCGTCCTCGAAGCCGTCGGGCGGAGGAACCTCCATCTGCTCGATGTTGAAGTCCACGCCGGTAATGGTGACGAAGGCCTCGGCCGCGATGCGCGCCGTGGCCGGCTGCGCCATCTGCTCGATGAGCCAGGGCACGTAGCGCGCGTCGCCGATGAAACCCGAGCCGATGATGCGCAGGCGTTGCGCCTCGGGCAGCGCGGCGCTGTCGAGCAGCAGTGCGTGGCCCGGCACGACCTCCATCGCCTGCAGCGCGAGCTGGAACGCGCGCGGCTGGCGCGGTCCGCTCTTCAGCGCGAAGGCCGCGAGTACGTCGAGCGCCTGCGCCCGGTCGCCGAGCAGCACCGCCGCCCACGCGGCCCAGAAGCGCAGCTCGGGCTTGACCTCGCCGAGCAGCGACAGGGCCTGCGGCAACAGGTCGACACGGCCCAACTCGCCCGCCGCCCGAAGCGCGCGGACGCGCACGCTGTCGGGCGCACTCCCGAGCAGTTCGCCGAGCAACGGGCCCGGGTCGCGCCGATGCAGCGCGCAAGCCGCCACGCCCAGCTTCTGCTTCAACGGCGAGGCATCTTCGAGCAAGGCCCTGACGCGGCCGCCGAGATGCTTCGGCTCGACCCAGCCGAGCGCGGAGATCAGGCCGGGCACGACCTCGGGCAGGTCCTTCGCGCGCTCGACCAGGTCGTCGAAACGGCCATCGACAGCTTCGATGGCGAGCACGGCCGCAACGAAGAAATCCTCGGGGCCTTCGTTGTCGGTAAGGGCCAGCGCGTGCTGCCAGCCCTCGTCGCCGGCGACGCGCAGGCCGTCGATGTGGGCGGCGAGGCGCTCGTCGAGGTCGGTGAACTGCTGGAGCGAATAGTTGGGGGCGTGGACTGCGCTGGCGCGTTGCAGCCAGAGGAAGGAGACTTCGTCGGCGTGCTCGGCGACAACGGAAGTCAGTGTGTCGGAGTCCATGGAGCGAGTTCCTACTCGAAGTGCAGCCGCACGATGGGCAGTGTCTCGTGCCAGGCGCAGCAGAGGTTGACGATCAGACTCCATGCCCCGGCGTCAGCGTTATCCCAGATCCATTCGTGGTAGTGGATGGTGCGCGGATCGTTGAACATGGCTTGCGCGCCGCCGGCTTCCACTGGAACGTCGGGATCCAGAGGGTAGGCCGGCACGAGGGCATCCCACAACGCCAGGGAGGAGAGCAGCTGCTGGCCCACATCCGTGGGTACCGGATGCACGAATTCGATCTCCACCAGCAGAGCGTAGTTGCCGCCCATGTCCTCCGGGAACTCGACCTCGAACGGCGGAGATTCCGGCATCGCCGGACGCTCCCCGCTGTCGATCAGCAGGTCGAACTCGCGCTGCCCCAGAACGGCACGCGCGGACTGGACGAAGACGTCGCGGTGGCGCTCGTCCGCCAGCATGCCGGCCAGCACGCCCAGGGCTGTCACGGGCAGATCGTCGACTTCCACCCGGCCATGCACTGACGCGCCTGCGACGCGGAGTTCCAGCGGCGCCGAAGGGCGCAGCCTTGCGGGGAAGAAGAAGCCGGCGCCGATCCCATCGATGAAGTTGCGAAGCCGCTGCTGCGCCGCCTCGATCGCATCTGCGGGCCCCTGCGCCGGTGTCACCTCCAGCAGGAGCGGGCCGCTGTAGTGCTCAGACGAAGAAACGTCGGAACCACTCATAGGCGTCGTCTCCCTTCATGCCATCGACCGCGACCTCGTCGAGTGCCTCGTCGGGCGCCACGACGGGCGCCACCATGCGGCCGACGGCGTGGTAGACGGGCAGAGGATCCCGCCGATTCACATCCCCCAGTGCCGGCGCCTCTCCGGCGCGCAAGATCGCCCCGCCCGGCCCCAGTGGGAGCACGCTCACTTCCGCGGGTGCGTTCTGTGCCAGCGCCTTTCCTCCCCCCAACGCGGCCGTCAACTCTGGGCCGAGCAGGGTCAACCAGCTCACCACGGCCAGGCCCGCCTCGGAGGCATTCGCGACAGACAGCGGCTTGCCATAGCCAAGGCCCGGATGGCGTCGCAGCAAAGGCGCGGCCCAATCGCAGATCGCCCGGTCCACTGAAGGGTCGCGGTCCCACAGCAGCGAGTAGCCGCAATAGCCGCTCACCAACGGAAACTCGGCGAGCGCATCCTGGGCCAGCCGCACCACCTCGTCCGGGCTGTCACCCGACTCGACGGGCAGGACCATGCGGAACGCATAGCGCTGGGGTTCGAAGTTGCCCATCAACGATATGTCGATCGCCGGCGCGGCGATGTCGTGCGCGGTGGCGCCCGCATGCGCCTCGAATCCCAGCACCTTGGTCGCCAACATCGCGGGGTCGGAGAACCAGTGGCGCGGCCCCTCGAGTGCCTTGGGATCGAAGGGGCGGAAGCGCTTCATGTCGCCCGTGCGATAGACCGAGAGGCGACCGCCGAACGCATCGCAGAACACGCGCAGGAATCTCGCGAAACCGGCGCCGTCGGCGGGAACTCCGAACGAAAAGGCGACGAGCTCGAGACAAGGCACCGCCGCCACGCGCTCGTCGAACTTCAGGGTGAATTTCTCGGTATCCATCTGGAGTCCTTTCAGGTGCACAGACAGTCGGGAGGGGGTTTGGCGTTGGGGTCGGTGCCGACGGTCATGGTAGTTACTTTGTCCTTCTGCGATTTCGGCATCGAGTCCATCAGGGACTGCTGATTCTTGGTGAGCGTGTCATTCGGGAACTTGACCTCGACGAAATGCTTGATGTCCTTGACCCCCAGCGACTTCAATCCGGGGGTGACTCCGGCTGCGGTGACGACGATGTCCCACTTGACGAAGGCACGGCCATTGGCGACCTTGGAACCCCATCTGCCGATGAGATCCTTGCCCGCCTGCCCCACCTCCGTGATCAGCCCCGGGTTCTTGGTCCCGCGCTTGCGCGGGTCCAGCAGGTTGCGCATCTCGTTCTGGAACTTGCTGGTCGATGGCTTCTGCTTCTTCTTGTTCTTCTTGGCCTTCTTCTTGGCCTTGCTGTCGCCCTTCTTCTTCTTCTCCATCGCCTTGCAGGCGGCTTCGCAGAGCTTCTGCGCAAGGGCTTGGTCCCCGTCCAGCGCATCGATCAGCGGCTGCTGCGCCACCCCACCCAGATTCGCCGCGTTCTCCGAGTTGTGGAACATCTTGTCCGTGAGCCGGGCCGTGTTCTTGCCGTCCATCTTCACGTCGAAGGAGTAGAGGATCCAGGTCGCCTCCTTCATGAACGTGCTGGACTTCACGCCGCCGGCCACGCCGGCGTTGTCGCCGTTGGACAGCGCGAACTTCGAACCCTTGTTGGCCGCCATCGCCTTGTCGCCCTTGACGGTGGAAGTGCCGTTGGACAACGTGATGGAGTTGGCGATGTTCGGGTAGGGCACCGGCACCGGACCGCCGGGGCTCGGCGTCTTGCACACGTCGGGGATGGTCGCGGTGCTGATGCCGATGCTGAACTTGTGGACCAGCGTGAGACTGGTGCCGTTGACGCGGATGGTGAGCGGCACGGCTTAGCCTCCCATGCCCCCGGCACCGCGCAGCAATACCGCCCCGCGCTCGCCCGACTCCGAACTGCCCCACACCATCGACAGCGGACCCTTGTCGTAACGCTTGCGGCTCGCGATGACCGCCAGCGCGATGTGCAGCGGCGAGCCCGCCGCGCCCACATCGCCCCAGCAGTCGGCTGGTGCATGGAAGTCCGACGCTGCACGAAAGCGCTCCCCGGTGCGCAGCGCGGCGAAGCCGAACTCGTCGGCGCGATAGGCCTCCCCGTTGAGGTCGCAGAACACGTTGTGCACCAACTCACCGGGGGGCAGGACCTGGAGCGCAGCGCGGAAGGCCTGGGTCAAGCCCTCGCCGACGCACACCTCGTCTGTCTTGATGAGTTTGGACTCCATGCCGATGCCAACCGACACCAGTTCCCCCAGCGGCGCGATGCCGCACAGCTGGGCCAGCCGGGGCGTTCCGAACAACACTGCACCGGCAGCCTCGCCGGGGATAAAGCCCCAGGCATTGTTGAGCGGACCACCGCCGTGGAGCTGATCGCAGGCGTCGACCCATTCGAGCGTCTCGGGCGCGAGGTACGAGTCAGTGCCCGCCACCACGCACGCATCGAAGGCATCACGCGCGCAGCCAGCCTCGGCGGCAGCCACGGCCATGTGGCCCGCTGCGTGGCCGACCTCGAAGCGCGCAATGCGGGTGAATCGATCACCCATGCGCTCCCGTATGGCCTCCAGAACCTCATCGGCCAAGCCATCAGGCTGTCCGGGGCGCGGCGGCGGCAACGCCAGTGCGAGGCCGATGCGCGGCGACACGCTTCCGCCGAGCGCCGTCAAAGGCGCCAGCGCTTCCTCGATGGCCGGCAGCAGCAGCGCTCCCAGGCGCGCAGCACCATCGAGGCCCACGTCGATCCAGGGTGCCCGCGCGATGCGCATCGGCTCGCCGGCCGTGTCGACCATGTACGGATGCTCGGAGAAGCCACATACGCCGGCGCGCACCGCCGCAGCGCTGGCCCACGCATTTCGCCCTATGGGCGTGCTGGCACCGAGCCCGAGGATCCGCAATGCGCTGCCAGCCATGCTCAGGCCTCCACCGCCTGCTCGGGCACGGTCTCGCCCAGGCGCAGCAGCCGTTTCTCGAAGATGCGCGTCTTCAGCAGCTTGTGAACCTTGGGATGGCAAGGCAGCGTGCTGTGCCAGACCAGCGAAACGCGCATCGCAGCCGGCTCGAGGATCACCGTGTGCAACTGCGGTCGCTCATGCAGAACCTGCGTGCCGTCGGAGAAGAAGGTTTCGAAACCCAGCAGCACGCGCGGCAGCGTGAAGCGGATCTCGGACTGCTGCGCCAGATGCACCATCAACACTGGCTCTCCGCCCACCAGAAACTGCGGCGCCTGCTGGTCCGCAGGAGCGCACTGGTAGTGCCTGTCATCGAAATCCACCGGCAGCAACGGCAACCGCTCCCTCTGCCACGCCTCGTCGTACGTTCCCGCGAACCCCGCGCGCGGTTGCCAGTGGTTGCACAGCGGTCCGAAGCCCGCCGGCTCTGGCCGTTCGTTCCAGGTACGCACGAGCTGGTCGGGGTACTCGATGTTCGGCAGCCGCATCCCCTCCGCATGCACGGCTTCGAACGCGAAACCGGTGCCTACCGGATTGCGCACGTCGAACTGCGGATTCGGCGCATCGCACGTCCATGGATCGACACCGCCATACGCGCGTTCCCACACCAGCGGCATCGTGACGAAGGACTGGGGCTCCGACGGCGAACCGCCCAGCCATACGCGATCGCCCGTCACGCGCAGCCGCTTCGCTATCGGACCGACGCGCAGTCCCACGTCGATCTGCGTCACCGGCACGCCGCCGGGCGCATGCGCGTGGCCGATCAACAGCACGTCGGTCGTCTGCTTCGTGCGCACCAGGTCCATTTCGTACAACAGGCTCGGCTGGGGCGCGGCCTCGTCGACGAAGACGGGCGCCTGCGCGACGGGTGGCTGTTCGGGCGCGACGCTCGTCTCGCCGTCGGGCGCGATGTCGAAGCTGCACTTCACCGCCACGAGCCAGATCTCCGCACCGTCGCGGTCGCGCACCCAGGTGCGTTCGGCGGCGTAGGGCGTGCGGTTTTCGAGTTGCCACATGGCGTGTGCCTCGTCAGTTGATGCCCACGTAGGCGCCCTTGACGCGGTTGGCGCCGCTCGAGCGCGAGAGCACGTAGCTGCCGTTGATCAGCACCTTGCCCGCGCGCGTGAGCACGATGCTGGCCTCGCCGCAGCGCAGCTCGATGCGCTCGCGCGCCTGCAGCACGACGCGCTCGCCGTCCACGCGCGCGTCGAACGCCGGCGTTTCCGTGTGCGGCGGCTGCACGCGGCCCACGATGACGGGGTGTCGCGCCTCGCCCTTCTCGAAGGCGACCACGACGGCCGCGCCCGCATCGCCGGGCGCCAGCCCCACGGTCGACAGCGCCTGCACCGGCGCCATGCCCTCGCCCAGCGTGACCAGGAAGCGTCCCTCGGCATCGAAGCCGGCGAAACGGGCCACCGCCACGCCCTGGCCCGAGAGCTTCGACCATGCCGCCACGCTGTGCAGCACGCTGCGCGCGCTCCTGAGATCGGTTTGGTCTTCCACGGCCTCAGTCCTCCCCCAGGTTGGAGCCCTTGATCTTGATCGAGCCTCCGGCCTTGAACGATGCGGTGCCGTCGGCCTTGATGGTGATCTTGGCGCCCTTGATGGTGATGCCGCTGGCGTTCATGACGATCTTGCTGCCGCCCGCCTTGAGCATGATGGTGGGGGCCTCGACCATGCAGATCGCGCCCGCCTTGATCTTGATCGGTCCCTTCGAGGTCTCGGAGATCACCGCGGCCGACAGCTTGTGCGGGCCGCCCACGGATACCGACTGCAGCGCACCCACGCTCACCTTCTGCAGCCCGCCCACGCTCACCATCTGCGCACCGCCGACGCTCACGGTCTGCACGCCGCCCACGTTGATGGCCTCGCCGGCGCCCACGCTGTGCATGCGGCCCGCGCCCACGGTGTGCGCCTCGGCCACCGAGATGGTGGTGGTCTGCATGCCGTTGACGGTGTGGCTGCGCCCGCCGTTGACCGTCACGGTCTCGCCGCCGTTCACCGTCTCGGTGCGGTGGCCCGTAATGGTGATGGTCTCGGTGCCGCCCACGGTCTCCGTGCGGTTGGCGCCGATCGAGACGCTCTGGTCCACGCCCACGTGCTGCATCTGGTTGTTGCCCACACTCTCCGAGTCGTCGACGTCGATGGTGTCGGTGCGGCTGTTGTGCACGGTGGTCGTCTGGTTGTTCTCGACCGTGGTGTTCATGTCGTACTGGCCGTGGATCGTCACCTTCTCCTTGCCGGCGGTGTCGTCCATCGACAGTTCGTTGTAGCCCTTGCCCTTGTGCGTGTTCGACTTGATGCCGCTCACCACCGCGCCGGCCGGCAGGCCGAACGGTGCCATCGATTCGCCGTTGTAGAAGCGGCCGATGATGATGGGCTGGTCGGGGTCGCCGTCGAGGAAGTCGACGATCACCTCCTGGCCGATGCGCGGAATGCTGATCGCGCCCCAGCTCTTGCCGGCCCAGGGGTGCGACACGCGCACCCAGCACGAACTGTTCTCGTCGTTCTTGCCGTAGCGGTCCCAGTGGAACTGCACCTTCACGCGGCCGTGCTCCTCGGTCCATATCTGCTCGCCGCTGCGGCCCGTGACGATGGCGCTCTGCGGGCCGGGCATGGTCACGCGCGGCGTCATGCGCGGCGGGCGCCAGGGCGTGTTCAGCGGGATCGCGGTGAGCAGGAAGCTGCAGGCCCCCTGCCTGCCCGTGCGCAGCGTCGGCGTCTCGGCGATCAGGTCGCCCACCAGTTCGGCCATGCCGGCATTGACCGGATCGTCGGCCAATGCCTCGTGCAGCACGACGTCGATGGGACGCTGGCTCTCGAGGAAATTCGCGCCCTCGTAGCCGGGGTGGCTCGCGACGAAAGTGCAGGCGGCGATCAGGTAGTCGCCGTCGCGCTTGCCGTCGGGGTCGCCCTTGAAGGCGAAGCTGCGCCCGGCCGCCACATCGGGCCAGCCGGTCAATGCCCAGTGGCGCTGCCGCCGGCCGACCAGCTCGTCCAGGCGCAGCTGCGCGAGGTTGTCGGTATCGTCGCCCGACTGGTAGCCGCCCGGAAACTCGAACACCTCCAGGTCGGCCAGCTCGTGCGTGTCGGGGTCGCCCTTGTCCGCATCCAGCTGCTTGCTGATGACCTTGAAGTCGCGGTCGCGCGACGCGAACTTGCCCGACTCGAACTGCCGCGAGCTGACCCAGCGCGTGATCTCGTTGAAGCGCCCTTCCGATGCGCCGCGCTCGACGTGGTTCAGCGTGTCGGCCGCCGGCAGCTTCTCGTGCGCCAGCGTGCTGGTGTCCGACAGGTACAGGGTGCCCGGCGCATCGTGCGCGTCGAACCAGTAATAGATACCTTCTTCTTCCAGAAGGCGCGAGAGGAACTGGTAGTCGCTTTCCCTGTACTGCACGCAGTACACGTGGGGCGCATGCGGGCCCACCACGCCGCCCGCCTTGATCTTCTTCAGGCTGCCGACCGGGCTGTCGTCCAGCACAGCGTCGATCACGCCCAGCACCGGCTTGTTCTGCAGGATGCGCGCGTTGGTCCGCTTGCTCAGCAGCCAGAACCACGAACGCAGGCTGATCCGGTATTCGAGGAAGCGCCCGCTCTGCGACACGCGCGTCAGGCGCACCGCGTGGCCCTGGCAATGCCGCTTGTGGGCGTTGCCGTCGGCATCGGCGAACTCGATCACGACGTCGAAGGAGCGGCCCAGCACGTCGGCCGCGTCGATGCTTTCGTTGTCGGTCAGCACGGTGAGCTCGTAGGCGGAGGGACGCGCCAGCACCTCGTGGCCCACGATGCGCCAGAACATGAGCTTGTCGACCGCGGGCGAATCGCCCTGGATGCTGAACTTGTGATCGGCCATGCTTCCCCCTTTTTTCTCTCTCTCATCGCCTCTCCTCTCCCCTGGTCCGTGCGGACGGACCGGACAGCGGAACCTACGGCGCCAACAGCAGCACCAGCGGCTGGCTCGGCACGGTGCGCACGCCGGGGCAGTTGGTGCTGTTCTGCAGCGACACGCTGGTCAGGCGCGACGCGGGCATGCCCATCAGCAGCACCGTGAAGGCGCCGGTGAGATGGCGGCTCGGCCCCATCACCGTGCCCGAGGCCACGCCCAGCAGCACGCCGGAGTTGTCGCCGTTGGTCATCGGAATGGTGGTGCCGAGGTTGTGGGCCGGACCGCCCATGATGAGGATCGTCGGGCAGTTCGGAATCGCCATCGGACCCATGGCGATGTTCGGATACGGCACCGGAATCGGCGACGGCGCGGCGGGCGTGATGCAGACATCGGGAAAGCCCATGTCCGTGCCCATCAGCTGGCAGTTGGCGAACATTTCTCTTTCTCTCCGCTGCCGCTTCAGCCGAAGTGGATCTGCGCGCCGCGCGCCTTGACCAGCTCGCGGCCGTTGACCAGCGTGTGCTCTCCCTCCAGGCGCATCAGCTGCTGCGCCTCGCACTCCACGTGCGTGGCCGACACGCGATCGATGCCGTCGGTAGTGCGCAGGTAGTGCCTGCTGAAGTGCTGCACGCGGTCCATCACCGACGACAGCACCGAGCCCACGAGCTTCAAGCTGGTGCCGACCACACTGAGCTGGCGGCCGACGACGTCGGCGCTGTCGGTGGCCAGGCGCGTGCGCTGCGTGGCGATGTCGAGCTCCTCGGCAGCGAGCTCGATGCGCCCGCCCTCCGCGGCGATGCGCATGCCGCCGCCTTCGCAGTTCACGACATTGGCCGTGCCCTCCTCGCGCTGCAGTACGGCCATGACCCACACCTCGTCGGGCGCGATGCGCAGGCAGGCCACGCTGTCGCCAGCCGCGGGCTCGAGCAGGCAGCTCGCGGCGCGGCGTGCGCGAAGCTTCAGGTCGCCGCTGGCAACGACCTGGCGGCCCTTCGCGTCGGTGCCCAGGATGCCCACGCACCACTCGCCGCCGATGGCCTTCGCGGCCGGGCGCTGGCGTGTGCGGGTCTTCAGCGTCGTTTCGTTGTTCATGGCGTGTTCCCTCTGTGTTCGTTCATCCGGCGAATCTGGTGATCAGGCAATCAGGCGACCAGCGGCTGCCAGCGCTCCGATTCCGCGAGCTCCGGATCGGTCTCGAGCGCGCGGGCGCGGTCGCTCATCTGCGCGTTCTCGGTGATGGCGGCGTGCAGCACGGTGCGCAGCATGGTGGCGCGGCGCAGGTCGGCCGAGGTGAGATCGGCACGCCTGAAGTCGGCATACGTCAGCTCGGCGCCGCTGAAGTTGGCGCCCTGCACTTTCGCGCCCGCGAAATGGGTCTGGTACAGGTCGCAGCCTGTGAAATTGGCTTTGGGCAGCACGGCGCCGGTGAAGAGAGCCTGCCGCAGGCGCGCGCCCGAGAAGTCGGCTCCCTTGCCGGTGGCCGCGCAGAAGATCGCCGACGGCGCCACTGCGTTCGCGAACTTCGCGCCTTCGAGGTTGGCGCCCTGGAAGTTGCACTGCTGCAAGGTGACGCCACTGAAGTCGGCCCCGCCCAGGTCGGCGGACGAGAACTGGCAGCCGTTCAGGTCCAGCCCCGCAAACGGCATGCCCTTCAGCGAGGTCTTGAAGAACACGTTGCGCAGCATGCGCGCGCCGGTCCACGTCAGGTGCGAGAGATCGCATTCGTTGACGGTCGTGTACTGCCAGCTTGTGTCGTCGGCGCAGACGTCGAGTAGCACCGACTGGCTGAGAACGGCGGAGTCGAGCCGCACGCCGCGCAGCACGGCATGGTCCAGCCGGCAACGCGCCAGCGTGGCCATGGTCATCGCCGACTGCGCCATCTGCGCGTGCGTCAGGTCGCACTCGGAGAAGACCGCACCGTGCAGATTGGCTTCGCGCAGGTCTGCGTGGTCGAGCTTGCAGCGATTGAAGACGGCCTTGCGCAAGTTGGCGCCCGATGCGATGGCGCCGCGCAGGTCGCATGCGTCGAACACGGTCTCGCGCAGGTCGGCACCGCGGAAATCCGTTTCGGCGAAATTGATCCGGGAGAAGATTCCGCCGCCGAGCGCGAGGCCCGCGTAGCGTCCCTTGCGCAGGTCGAGGCCTTCCAGCGCCTCGCCGACGCTGACTGCAATGGCCAGCAGGTTCGGGCTCATGCTGCGGCCTGCTGTTCCGGCGTGAGCCGTGGCCATGTTCGCGCCCGCTTGAGCAATGCACCGTCGAAGCTCGTCGAGCCGTCCAGCCGCACGCGCCCGAGGTCGGCGCCGAATAGATTGCTGCGCCGCAGGTCGGCCCCGCGCAGATCCGCCGACTGGAAGATGGCGTCGCTGAAGTTCACGCCCGACAGCAGCGCGTTGGTGCAGACGGCCTTGCGCATCAGGGCACCCTTGGCGCTGGCGAGCCGCATGTCGGCGCCCTCGAGCAGGGCTTCGCAGAGATTGGCGCCGTCGAGCACGGCGCGAATCATCTTGGCGCCGCGCGCATCAGAGGCACCGAAGTTGAAACGGCGCAGGTCGGCCTGGCTCATGTCCGCACCGGCCAGGCTGCTTCCCTTGACCGCCACGGTGCCGGCGCAATGTGCCGCCATCATCCTTGCGCCGTCGAGCTTGCTGGTCACGAAGGTCGCGTTCTCCATTTTCGCGCCGTGCATGTCGACACCCGAGAGGTCGGACTCGATGAAGTTGCAGACGGACAGGTTCGCCTCCGGCCAACGCATGCCTTTCAGGTCCAGCTTGTGGAAGACCTGGCCGCTCAGGTCGGCACCGGCCCAGTCGGCCTCGCCCCACGTGGTGTGAAGCAGGTTCGCCTTGGCGAATGTCGCGCGCCGCATCTGCGTGCCGGCGAATGCGCAATGCATGAGCGTCGCGCCGCTGAAGTCGGCATCGTCGAAGACGCCGCGGGCGAGCCGCGCCTTGCCGAGGTTGGCTTTGCCGAACTTCGTGCCGATGGCGATCGCGCCTTCCAGATTCGCGTGCGCCAGCACTGCCCCCGCGAGGTTGGCGCCGGAGAGATTGGTATTGGCGAGGTTCGCGCTCTCGAGCCACGCGCCTTCGAAGTTCACGTCCCGCAGGTCGAGGCCCGAGAGATCGGCGCCGGTGAGGTCGATGCCCGCGAAGAACTTGATGCCCGCTGCGCTGGCGCGTGCCATCTCGCTGCGCAGCTTCGCGGCCTCGCCCACGGCCATCGGGTAGGCCGGCGGCTGCATGTGCGCGGACTGGAGATAGCCCGCGCGATGCGCATCCTCGATCTGGCACAGCTTCGGATAGATCGGCGCCAGGTCGACGGGCCTCGTTCCCATGGCCACCTGCGCGCGCATCTCGGCCATGTGCCTGTCGGGGTCGTATTTCGGCGGACCGCGGTGCTGCAGCTTGGCGAGGTCGATCTTCTGCTCCTGCGACATCGCCAGCGCCCGCTCGATGACCGTGACCGCATCCTCGACCGCCGCCCACCGCTGGGCCTCGGCCTCCTTCATCTTCTTCTCGAGGTAGGGCGGCAGTTCGTCGCCGACCGGAACCTTCTCGCGCGGCGGCATCCGGATGCCCAGTGCGTCCGGGTCCTTGCCCATGGAGATGGCCTTCTCGCGAGCGAAGGCCACATCCATCCCGGCGCGACGGCGCTGCGCTTCGCCCTGCAGTCCCTCCGTCCCGAAGGGCGCCTTCGCGGCTTCCACATCGGGGTCGACGGTGCTCACACCCTCCGGGAGCAGGTCGCTGTCGACGATGGCGTAGATCGGTCCCATCTTCGGATCGGCACGCTTCGCGGCAGCGTCCAGATAGTGCGCATCGGAGCGGACCTGGCCGATGCGTTCGACCGCCCCCATGAGGCTGACCACGTCGGAGCCGTCGTCGGTCCCGACCTCGGCCAGGCCCTGGAAGATCGCGATGCAGCGCTCGGCATGCGGAAAGAACCACACCGTCGTCAGCCGCAGCGGCACTTCGCGCACCTTGGGCTCGCCGACCGCCATGCGGTAGCCGACGAACACGCGGGCCCGCATGCCCGGCAGGCGGCCTTCGATCAGGCGCTTTTCCGGATGCATGTTCTCGAACGAGAACGGTTCGTCGCCGACGAGCGCCGCGCCCATCCACTGGTCAGGCGGCGCGAGGTTGAAGTAGCGCCAGTCGGTGTCCGGCGCGAAGCCCGGCGCGTGCAGCTTCAGGTAGTCGGCGTCGTAGGTGCCGCGGTACTGCACGCGCTGCGGATGCATCACGTCGAGTGCGCCCATGCCGGCGGGCGCAATGGCCTGGTCGGGGCGAAGGAGGCGGTCGTGCGGCAGTTCGATGTTGGGCAGCCAGGCCACGCCATCCGCCTTCTGCCTGCCGCGGCCTGCGGTGTTGAGGGGAAAGTCCGTCCCGCCGTAGGCCCTCGACCAGTCCAGCGGCATCTCCGCGAAAGGCCGGGCCTTGCTCGGCTTCGATCCGTCCCAGTAGCGGTCGCCCAGTACCAGCAAGGTCTTTTCCTGCGTGCCGAAGCGGGCCCTCACGGCACAGCCGTCGGGCCGGTCCGGGGGCGGGAATGCCTTGCCGTGCACCAGGAACTCCGGCGTGAGCTTGGCCACGCCCTCGTCGATCATCGGCTGGGCCATCTCCTTCGCCAGGAAGGACCACATCGACTGCTCCGCCCACAGCGTTGCGCACTCGCCCTGCGCGAACGGCAGGTGCAGGCAGGCGCTGATGCTGAGCCCGAAGCGCTTGCGGTACTCGATGGGGCGCGTCGACAAGCCGAGCGCCTGGGGTTTGAGGACTTGCATGGTCGATCGACAGCCCTCTTCATTCCCAGTCGTCGTTCGGCGGTACCCCGCCGTCCAGCGGGTCGGATGACGGCGGCGGCGGCGGCGGCGGTGGCGGTGGCGGTGGCGGTGGCGGTGGCGGTGGCGGGGGCGGCGGTGGCGGGGGCGGCTGTGGCGGCGGTGGCGGTGCTGGCGGCGTCGGGCTCCACTCCTGCGTCGGCTCCGCGGGGGCGCCTACCCCTGGTGCAGGCGGCGGGGCCGGTGGAGCCGGCGGAGGCGGGGGCGGTGCGGCGGAGCCGTCCGCGTTGACAGACTCGTCGGCCGCCAGTCGTTCGCCGCCGGTGCCGACGCCAGCGGCACCCAAGGCACCGACGATCAGTTCACCGCCGGCGATCGCGACAGTGCCGACCACCGGGATGCTGCCGATCACGCCTTCCGTGCGACGGTTGCGCGTGATCGCGCCGAGCGAGCGCAGCCGGCCCGCAAGGCCCGGCAGGTGCGCGGCGTCGGCCTCGTTGGCTGCGTTGTCCAGCGCATTGGCGGCGTCCGCGTACTGCTTCAGTGTCGCGGCGATGTCCGCGTCCGCACTGGCAAGGCCCGCAACCGCTCCGAGCATGCCGGCGACCGCGGCTCCGCCCGCGCCACCGGCACCCGCTCCCGGCGTGAAGGTGTGCAGCGCGGCCTGCTCCACGTCGACCGGAAAGGCCTGGATCTCCGGCGCGAGGCCGGACGACAGCTTGACGCCCAGCGCGGTATCGATGGCCACGCCTCCGAAGTTGGAGATGGCGATGGCCAGCGCGTTGTCGATGCTCATGCCCATGAAGGTCGAGCGCGCGATGCCCAGGTTGGCTTCGCTGTTGGTGCCGATGTAGCCGCTGGTGTTCGGCCCGAGGATGGTCGTGTTGGAGCCGACCGAGGTCGCGTCGATGCTGCCCACCGCCATCATCTCGATGCCGGTGTTGCTCATCAGCTTGATCTTGTTGGCCATCAGGTGCAGCGGCCCGGTGGGCACCGTGATGTACTTCGAGCTCGCCCCCGTCACCATCCAGTCGATGTGCCCGGCCTCGAAGCTCATCTTCGCGGCCTTGTAGGTCACGTTGCCGCTGACGGTGATGGTCTGGTTGCCGATCACGTTGCGGGTCTCGCCGGCGCGCGAGGTGTCGGTGCGCGCACCGGTCACGTCGCTCAGGCTGGTGCCGGTCACCATGGTCTTGTCGTTGCTGTCGACGAAAGTGGTGCGGTCGCCCACCACCTGGTTGTTCTGCTTGCCCTTGACCGTGTTCTTCTGATCCACCACCACCATGTTCGTGTCGTTGCGCGTCACCGTGCTCTTGCGGTCGCGGTCCACGTGGTTGGTCTGGTCGCGCTTGACGGTGACGCTCTGGTCGCGGTCGATGGTGGTGGAGTCGTCGCGCTCCACGCTGCGGCTCATGTCGAGCTCGGCGTGGATGTTGATGTTCTCCTCGCCCTTCTTGTCCTCGAACATGATCTCGTTGTAATTCGAGGAGCCGCCGCCGGGCGTGGAGCGGGTCTTGAAGCCGCTCTGCGTGGGCGACTTGTACGGTATGGGCTGCTCGTCGTTGTAGACGCGGCCCATGATGATCGGCCGGTCGGGGTCGCCGTTGAGGAAGTCGACGATCACCTCCTGGCCGATGCGCGGGATGAAGTAGCCGCCCCAGCCCTTGCCGCCCCAGGGCTGCGACACGCGGATCCAGCAGGTCGACTTCTCGTTGCTTTCGTCGTAGCGGTCCCAGTGGAAGTGCACCTTCACTCGGCCGTGGTCGTCCACGTGCAGCTCGTCGCCCTTGGGGCCGACCACGATGGCGGTCTGCGGGCCGGGCATGGTCACGCGCGGCGTGAGGCGCGGCGTGCGGAACAGGCGCTCGATGGGCATCACGGTCAGCAGGAAGATGCTGTTGCCGGTCTGCGCCGCCGAGAGCGCGGGCGTGGCGGCGATGATCTCCTCCAGCACCGGCAGCGTGTCGGCGTTCACCGCGTCGTCGCGCAGCACGTCGGCCAGTGCGTCGTGCACGGGCCGGGCCGGGGCGCTGGCGCTCACGCCCTCGTAGCCGCGATGGCTGGCGACGAAGGTGCAGGCCGCGATGATGTAGTCGCCGTTGCGCGTGCCGTCGGGGTCGCCCTCGTACTTGAAGCCGCGACCGGCCGTCACGTCGGGCCACGGCGTCACGGCCCAGTGGCGGTCGCGGTGAGCGTTGAGTTCGTCGCCGCGCAGCTTGGCGCGGGTTTCGGCGTCGTCGCCGCTGAAGTAGCCGCCGGGGAACTCGAAGAGCTCCAGGCTCGCCAGTTCATGGTCGTCCGACGCGTCGATGTCGGCGCCCAGCTTCTTCTTGATGGCCTTGAAGTCGCTGTCGCGCGAAGCGTGCTTGCCGGTGTCGAACTGCCGCCCGCTGACCCAGCGCGAGATCTCGTTGAAGCGCGGCTCGGCGGCGTTGACGGCCATGTGGCGCAGGGTGTCGGCCGCGGGCAGCTTCTCGTGCGCCATGTCGCTGGCATCCGAAAGGTGCATGGTGCCGGGTGCGTCGTGCGCGTCGAACCAGTAGTAGATGCCCTCGTCCTCCAGCAGGCGCGAGAGAAAGCGGTAGTCGCTCTCCTGGTGCTGCACGCAATAGCGCCTCGGGTTGTGCGTGCCGATCACGTTGTCGGCCTTGGTCTTCTTGAAGCGCTTGATGGGGCTGTCCTCGAACACCGCGTCGAGCACCTCCAGCACCTTCTTCTCCTGCAGGATGCGCGAGTTGGCGCGCTTGGTGAGCAGCCAGAACCACGAGCGCAGCGTGATGCGGTATTCGTAGTGCCGCCCCATGTGGCCCGCGCGCACGAAGCGCACCGCATGGCCCTGGCAGTGGCGCTCGTGCGTTCCGCCGTCGGCGTCCTTGAACTCGATCACCACGTCGAAGGCATGCCCCAGGATGTCCTTGGCGTCGATGGCCTTGTTCTTCGAGATCACCGTGAGCTCGTAGGTCGACGGACGCGCAAGCGCCTCGTGCCCCACGATGCGCCAGAACATCAGGTCGTCCTTGGCGGGTGAATCGCTCTCGATGCGGAACTCGTTGTCGGCCATCTTTTTCTCTTGGGGTGGAGGCTTGTCAGTCGAAGGCGTAGGTGAAGTCGGCGTCCTTCACGTCGAGCGCCACGCGGCGGATCTCGCCGCCGGAGGCCAGGCGCTGCAGGTACTCGACGGAGATCGTCGGCAGCACGGTGTTGGTGAGGATCGCGTCGATCACACGCCCGCCCGACTCCGGGTCCTGGCAGCGCGCGACCACCTGGTCGACCACCGCGTCGCTGTACTCGAAGGGCACGCCGTGGTTGGTTTCCACGCGCTTCTTGATGCGGCCCAGCTGCAACCGCACGATCTTCTTCATCATCTCGGGCGACAGCGGGTAGTAGGGAATGGTGACGATGCGGCCCAGCAGCGCGGGCGGGAACACCTTCATCAGCGGCGCCTTCAGTGCATCGGCCAGGCTGTTGGGCTCGGGCAGCAGCTCGGGGTCGCGGCACATGCTCATCACCAGCTCGCTGCCGGCGTTGGTGGTCAGCAGGATGATGGTGTTCTTGAAGTCGATCATCCGGCCCTCGCCATCTTCCATCCAGCCCTTGTCGAAGACCTGGAAGAAGATCTCGTGCACGTCAGGGTGGGCCTTCTCCACTTCGTCGAGCAGCACCACGCTGTAGGGCCGGCGGCGCACGGCCTCGGTCAGGATGCCGCCCTCGCCATAGCCCACATAGCCCGGAGGCGCGCCCTTGAGCGTGGAGACGGTGTGCGCCTCCTGGAACTCGCTCATGTTGATGGTGATGATGTTCTGCTCGCCGCCGTACAGCGCCTCGGCCAGCGCGAGCGCGGTCTCGGTCTTGCCCACGCCGGAGGTGCCGCAGAGCATGAACACGCCGATGGGCTTCTGCGGGTTGTCCAGCCGCGCGCGCGAGGTCTGGATGCGCCGCGCGATCATCTCCAGCCCGTGCTTCTGTCCGATCACGCGCTGGTTGAGCGTGTCGGCGAGCTTGAGCACGGCCTCCACCTCGTTCTTCACCATGCGGCCGACGGGAATGCCGGTCCAGTCGGCGACCACCGAGGCCACGGCCTGCTCGTCGACCGAAGGCAGGATGAGCGGCGACTCGCCCTGCACCGCGTGGATCTTCGCCTGCAACTCGTGCAGCTCGGCCAGCAGCGCGGCGCGGTCGGGCGCGGGTTCGGCGGATGCGGGCGCGGCCGCATCGGTGGCCGTGGCTGCAGCGGGCGTGTCCACCGGCTTGTTGCCCGCGCGCAGCTTGCTGCGCAGCTCCAGCAGCCGGTCGACCAGCCCCTTCTCTTCCTGCCAGCGCGCATTCAGCGCATCGAGCTGCACCTTCGATTCGGCCAGCAGCGCGGCAACCTGCGCGGCGCGCTTGGTCACGTCGATGCCGATGGCTTCCTCGCGGCCGATGATTTCCTGCTCGACCGTGAGGCCCTCGATGCGGCGCATGCAGTCTTCCACCTCGGGCGGCGTCGCATGCTGCGACACGGCCACGCGCGCGCAGGCGGTGTCGAGCAGGCTCACGGCCTTGTCGGGCAGCTGGCGCGCGGGAATGTAGCGGTGGCTCAGCTTCACTGCCGCCTCGATGGCCTCGTCGAGCAACTGCACGCGGTGGTGCTTCTCGAGCACGCTGGCCACGCCGCGCAGCATCAGGATCGCCTTGGTCTCGTCGGGCTCCGGCACCTGCACCACCTGGAAGCGGCGGGTGAGTGCCGGGTCCTTCTCGATGTACTTCTTGTACTCGGCCCAGGTGGTGGCGCCGATGGTGCGCAGGTTGCCGCGCGCCAGCGCCGGCTTGAGCAGATTGGCTGCGTCGCCGGTGCCGGCGGCACCGCCCGCGCCCACCAGCGTGTGGATCTCGTCGATGAAAAGAATGATGGGCGTGGGCGAGCTCTGCACCTCGTCGATCACCTGGCGCAGGCGCTGCTCGAACTCGCCCTTCATGCTGGCGCCGGCCTGCAGCAGGCCGATGTCGAGCGTGAGCAGCTTCACGTCCTTGAGCTGCGGCGGCACGTCGCCGCGCGCCAGGCGCTGCGCGAAGCCTTCGACCACGGCCGTCTTGCCGACGCCGGCCTCGCCGGTGAGCAGCGGGTTGTTCTGGCGGCGGCGCATGAGGATGTCGACGATCTGGCGGATCTCCTCGTCGCGGCCCGTCACCGGGTCCATCTCGCCCTTCTTCGCCTTCTCGGTGAGGTCGACCGCGAACTTCTTCAGCGCGTCGCCCTTGCCCATGGCGGCCGGGGCCATCGCGCCCGAGTCTTCGCCCGGTGCGCCGCTGCCCATGCCGGTGCCGTCCTGCGCGCGCATCTGCGCTTCGGGCGAGGCGTCGCAGATCTTGGCGAAGTTGTCGGCCAGGTCTTCGACCTTCACTTTCTCGAACTGCTTCGACAGGCCGAACAGCGGGTTGCGCAGGCTCTGCGTCTTCAGCATGCCCACCAGCAGGTAGCCGGTGCGCACCTGCGCCTCGCCGAACTGCAGCGTGGCGTAGGTCCACGCGCGCTCGATGGCGTTCTCGATGTGCGGGGAGAAGTCGCTGATGGCGGTGGCGCCGCGCGGCAGGCGGTCGAGCGCGGTTGTCATGTCCTTGGCGATGACCGACACGTCGAGGCCGTAGTGCTGGATCACGCGGTGCAGGTCGGAGTCCTGCGCCTGCAGCAGCTGCGCGAACCAGTGCTCCAGCTCCACGTACGGATTGCCCCGCATCTTGCAGAACACGGTGGCGCCTTCGATGGCCTTGTAGGCCAGCGAGTTGAGCTTGCCGAAAAGGGCTGTGCGGCTGATTTCACTCATGAGGGACTCCGTATCTCTTCTGAACGAATGAAGATGGGCTTGTTGAAAGACTGGTTGCCGATGCGCACGTCGGCGGCGTTGCGCGAGCGTGGGCGCTCTCCGAGCCACGACACCCAGCCGAGGCGCGGCGCGCTGCCCTTCGCGTCGCCAAGGCGCGTGGCCGGCACCTGCGCCTTCTCGAGCACGAGTTCGGCATCCCACTCGAGCTCGTCGCCGAGCAGCTGCTGCATCCAGCGCTGCAGCACGGGGCGCGCGTTTCCGATGGGAAGGAACATGCGGTACTGCTCCAGCGTGAGCGGCCCCAGGTGCAGTCGCACGCGGTGCTGGCGGTCCCACGCGCGGGTGCCGAGCATGGCGCCCATACCCATCGAGCGCGAGCTCTCGCCCTGCCCCAGCCGCGTGAGCTCGCCGGCCGGCAGGCTCATCCAGTGGCCGACCCAGCGCTCCAGCTTCACCGGCACGCCGAAGTAGCTGCACAGCACCGATTCCACGCTCTCCACGTTGTGCACGCGGCGCGCGAGCCAGCCCGAGAAGTGCAGGCGCGCGTCGTCGTGGATCTCGTCGCGGTCGACGCGGCCCGGCGTGCCGATGCCGACCAGCGCGCCGATCTGCAGGCGGAAGCGGTCCTCTCCGGGACGGTCGAGCGCGACGGCGGGACGCGACTGCGCCCACGCGCGATAGAAGTGCAGCGAGAAGCGATGAGAAAAGCTGTCGAGGAAGGCCAGCCAGGTCGGGTCGCCATGGTTCAGGCTGCGCTCGCGTATGAAGTCGCTCAGGTGCACCGGCAGCGGTCCGTTGGGGCCGATGTAGCCGAAGAACTGCTGGCGCAGGCGTGGCGGCGAATGCACGGTGGCGGGCTCGAAGCGGCTGAAGCTCGCTGGCGCGAACGACAGCGACGGCTCCTGGCCCACGCGCACCGGCTCGGCGCCGGGCAGCAGTGCGCGGCCCCAGCGCGGCGTGGTGCGCGCGACCGATTCGAGCCGGCGCATCACTGCGAAGTAGTCGAAGGCCCAGGGCTCGCTCGACCATTCGCGCAGCGCCGCGTCGACGCGCGCCTGCACGGTGCCGCCGGCCTCGAGTGGCCGGGCCACGCTCGTCACAGGATCTGCCGCGTTCCGCACAGCGGCCTCCAGCGCATGGCCTCGCCCTTGCCCGCGATGCGCAGCACGGTCTCGACGAAATGGTTCACCTCGACGTGGCGCGAGAGAAAGCGCGCCAGCACCGCGCCGAACAGGAAGGCGCTGTGGCCGTGGAAGGCGTCCTTGTCGACCTCGAGCGTCACCTCCAGGCCGCGCCCGAAGGCGATCGGCCCCTTCAGCGGCAGCCTGCGCGCCACGGGCTTGCACTTCACCGACAGCAGGCCGCGCACCTGGCCCTGCCGCATCTCGTCGGCATGCACCGCGTAGAGCATCAGCGTCTCGCGCAGCGCGGCGGCGCCCTGCTCCGGCGTGCTGTCGGACAGCGACAGGTAGTTGAGCGCGAGGTGGTCGACCACGCGCCACCCCAGCCCCTGGCTCACCACCGGCGACACCGGCCGCGACGGTCCGCGCACCATGCGCACGCGCTGCACGGGAAAGGAGTCGACGCAGTCGAAGTCGTTCTCGCGGCCCAGCGGCATCAGCAGCGGCAGGTCGCGGTTGGTGCACAGCGCGGTCACCGCCAGCTGCCGCAGCGTGGCCGCATACGGCGCCTGCTGCGGATCGACGATCTGCATGTAGACCTCGGAGCCGATGTGGCTGCTGCGGTTGCCCTCGGTGCGCTGGCGCACCGACAGCATGCGCGGCTCGCGCGTGGTCGTGAAATAGGCCGGGTGGCTCAGGCGGCTGCCGTGGAAGGCCGAGTAGAAGGGCCTGAACGGCTGCTCGGCCGCCACCGCGTCGCTGCCGGGCGCGCCGTGGCCGATGACTTCGGTGACGGTATGCACCTCGAAGTCCTGCGGGCGCGTGCGATCGGGCACGAGGTGGAACTGGCTCACGCCCTCGGTCATGGCCACGCGGTCGAGCCGCTTGTTGAACAGGTTGACGGCGGGCACGCAGTGCAGCAGCACGTTGTCGGCGCTCACGAGTTTCTCGAGCGCCGCGTCGCCGCGCGAGAACAGCAGCACGATCTCGACCTCGGCGACCGGCATCTCCGCCAGCAGCGCCCTGAGTCCGCCGATGCGCACGAACTGGAAGCGCTGCGGGAACGCGAAGTACTCCTGCAGCAGCCTGAAGCCCGAGAAGCCGGTGGCGGTCACGGACAGCAGGGCCTCGTCGTCCTCGAAGCCGACCGCGCCGATGGCGCTCGGCGGCAGGCTGCGCGCGGTGCCCTGCAGGGCGCCGCCCGCACCGAGCGGCCGCACCAGCACGCCGACCGGCTGGCCCAGCGCGCATTCGTGCAGCTGCCAGGCCACGTCCTCCGCGCCGCCGAAGTGCAGCACCAGGTCGTCGAGCGCGATCTGGCTGAAGTCCAGGCCGGCCGTGGCGCGCAGCGCGATGCGCAGGCCGCCGCGGATGGCGCGCGACTGCGGGTGCGTGTTCAGCGGCAGGTCGGGCGCGTAGGTGAAGTACTGCGCGCGTTGCACCTCGACGGGCCAGACGCGCAGCGCGCTCGCCGTACGGAACTCGCAGTGCGTGTTCTGCCCCACCGCCTGCCGCGCGCGCAGGCCGCTGCCGCGCGGCAGGCTCGGGCCGGTGGCGAGGTTGGCGTCGTCGGGGTCGGGCGCGAACGAGACCACCACCATCGCCGGCGTCGGCGCGAGGAAGTGCGGATAGACGATGTCGAGCAGGTGACCGGTGAAGCGCGGGTATTCGGCGTCGAGCTTGAGGCCCACGCGCGCAGAAAGGAATGCAGTGGCCTCGATGAGCCGCTCCACGTACGGATCGGCGACCTCCTGGCCTTCGATGCCAAGTCGATGCGCAATCTTTGGAAATGCGCGTGCGAACTCCGAAGAGCTCTCACGGAAGTAGCGCAGTTCCTGTTCATACAGGCTCAGCAGCCGAGGGTCCATGTCGGACTTACCTTGGGTTTTGCGCCATGTCCACTATCTCGATGCGGCCCTCTTCAAGGTCTACGCGGCTTCGCATGAGGAACTCGAGCGGCACGGGCTGCGCCCACAGCATGCCGCGGATCTGCAGGCCGATGCTGTTGTGGGAGTCCAGTGCCGGGCCTTCCATGATGAGTTCGACTTCGAGTGTTCGGGACAGGATGCGCGGCTCGAACTGCAGGATTGCGTTCTTCAAAGCCTGTTCCATGCTGACACGCTGCACCGACGAGGTGAACTGGCCAGACAGCATAGGCAATCCGTAGTTGATGACCGAGCGCGCCGCATTCGGGTACTGCCTGTCGTCCATCGAGAGGCCGTAGCCGGTGGCGTTGAAGAGCCACCCCAGGTCGCGCAGCACGGCCTGCCGCAGCGCCTGCTTGGTCAGCGTGCGCTTGTCGTCGCCCTCGCGCTTCTCGTCGGGCGCGTTGTCGACGAGGCGGTCGAGCAGCGATGGCTGCAGCCGCTCCTGCGCGGTGAGCTCAGCCATCGACCGCACCTTCGGCGGGCGCTTCGGCCGATGCATCGGCCTGCGTGAAGAGGATCTCGCGCACGTCCATCAGCGCATGCTCGCTGCCGTCGCTGCTGCTGAGCACGCGCTGGCCGTAGCCGGCCCACACCTCGGGACGCAGCTCGCGCCATTCGGTCTTGCGTGCAAGCCGCAGCTCGCCGTCTTCCACCTTCTCGGTGCCCTCGTAGCGCGTGGGAATGAGCGCGAGCGTCTCGCCGCCGTTCTCGAACTGCAGGTGCGCAGGCATCCACACGCAGTCGCGCAGGTCCTCCGGCGGCTCGATCTTGATGTGGGCAAGGCGTGCGTAGGGAATCCAGTAGTACTTCCCGTTGACGAAGGCCTCGAGCACCGGCCCCAGGCGCATGTCGGCATCGGCCAGCCACTCGAAGGGCTTGCCGTCGATGCTGCCGCCGATGGCGGGCGCGCCGTCGAAGGCGCGCTGGCGCAGGTCCTCGGCCAGCTCGCTCTCGCCGCGGCCCTGGCGCAGCAGCGACTCGATGAGCAGCGCCAGCCACTCGTCGGGCTGGCCGAAGATCATCGGCGTGCGCGTGCCGGCGAACACCTCGGCGCGCAGGCCCTCGCACCGCACGGCCTCGCCGTAGACCTGCTTCATGGGCACGGCCAGCGCGTCGAGCTCGGCCGCGACGGTGAGCTGGTTGAGCGCGCGCTCCCACTGCCCCAGCACGCACAGCAGCTGCGCCATGAACACGCGGTGCTTGCTGTCGGAGGGCTTGGCGCGCACATCGTCGCTCAGGGCCTTGAGGGCGGCGGCCGGGTCGGCGGCCTTGAGGAATTCGGCGGCGGTGGTCATGGCGTGCGGCTCCTTGTGGCTGGGCTGGGTGCGCGGCTCATGCACGGGTGAACTGGCATTCGCGCACCGCGCCGCGCAGGCCTGTGGTCTTCTGCGGGGCCGAGCGGACCTTCACCGTGCGGTAGCTGATCGAGATCAGCTCCGAGGGCACGCCCCAGTGGCCACCCGAGCTGAGCACCAGCCGGCAGATGCGCGCGTTCTCCAGCACCATCTCGAAGGTCGACTGCGCATCGGGCGAGCGCTCGTCGCCTCCCGACTTGAAGGCGCTGATCATGATCTTCAGGTCCTTCTCCTGCGCGCGCAGCAGGCTGGCGATGGTGGCGGTGGCCGCGTCGCTGCGGCGCGCGACGATCAGGTTGTTGGGCACGACCTGGTTCTGACTGGAAGACTCGGGCACCTGCACCGACCAGTAGTAGCCGCCGATGTTCAGGCGCGCCTTGCCGTCGTCGAAGCTGCGCTCCAGCTCGCCTTCGACTGGCGCGCCCTTGTTCTCGATCAGCATGACCAGGTCGGTCTCGGCCGAGCCGGTGCCGATCAGTTCGTAGAACTGGCGGGCGTCTTCAGGGCTCCAGGAGCCGTCGTCAAGGAATGCCATATCACCTCCGGAAATCGAGAGAACAGGAACAGGAAAGAAAAAGAAGAACTGGAACCGTCATGGCTTGGCCCCCACGTCCGCCGTGCCGCTCCTGCGCAGCAGGGCCGCGAACACCTGGCGCTCGCCGCTGTCGGCCGGCGGCTGCCCGCCGCGCACGCGCACTTCCGATACGTCGGCCTGCGCATAGGCCACGCCGAACAGGCGCGGCGCGCTGTAGGGCGTGGCGGGCACGGCCATGACCAGCAGGCGCGCGTCGCCCGCCGCATCGAGCCATGGCAGGTCGAAGCGCTTCACCGAGGGCTGCTCGGGCGTGCCGCGCTTGAAGCGGTTGGTTTCGCCCGACTCGTCGGGGTAGACCGGCTGCAGGTTGCCGCGCGCATCGATGCCGGCGATGACGAGATCGAGCGAACGGCCGCTGGTGTTGCGCACGCTCAGGCGCAGGCGCTCGCCAGGGCGTGGCGGCGGCAACGCATTGGCGGCCTGCGCGACTGATGCGATGGGCACGCTGCGCAGCATGCGGTCGGCGCTCCACGCTTCGAGCGCCGCGTCGAAGCCGTCGAGCTGGCCGTCCTTGCCGTAGCCCTGAAGCTGCGCGAGCCACTTGAGCTGCGCCAGCGCCTGCAGGCGGCGGCGCAGCGCGGCGGTGTCGGGCAGCACCACGGTGGAGACGTTGGCGCCGAACAGCGGCGCGAGCAGTTCGAGGCGCTGTCCCGAGGAGCCGAGGTCGGTCCAGCGCACGTCGGCGGTGGCGGCGGCGTCGGCCGGGCGGATCGCGGCCGGGTAGTCGAGGCTGAGGCCGGCGGGCAGCGGCTTGTCGGCGCGCACGCGCAGCGCGGTGGCGGCCGGCTCGCCCATGGGCGTGACGCTCCAGAAGGCGCTGCCCGGCACGTCCTTCAATGCGGCGGGCACGCCGAGCCATGCACCGCCGAGCTTGATCTGCGCCACCGTGGCGGACGCGCCGCGCACCGTGCCGTCGTCCAGCGTCGCGAGCACGCGCAACTCCTGCTGCTGCGCGAGGCCGTCGAGCAGGCCCGCCTTGATGGCCAGGCTGTCGCCGCTGCGCTGCGCGCGCCACACGGGGCGCGTGGACGCGGGCGCGCCGCTGTTGGCGAACAGCGGCGCGTCGAGATTGCCTTCGGCCACCGGCGATGGAAGCTCGCGCGTGGGAAAGCGCTGCGCGAGCTCGTCGATGACCGGCGGGTAGAGCGCGAGCACGCCATCGAACAATTCCCGCCAGGTGGCGGGCTTGCGCGAGAGGGCTTCCACCATCGCCCAGGTCAGCAGGCCCTGCGGCCTGGCGTTGCGCGCCTTGCGGGGCAGGCGCAGCTCGGGCGTGATCTGGTGGCTTTCCGATGCGAAGAAGGCGACGTAGCGGGCACGGGGAACGGCCTCCGCCGGCACGGGCGGTGCCGGCGCGCGCGCGGGCGGAGCACCGCCCGCCAGTTGCGTCGCACGCAGGCCGCGCCATCGCACCTCGTCGTCGCCCGTGCCCTCGGCGGTGGGCGGCGCGTCGGCGGTGCCGCGCGTCATGGAGTTGGCGGAGCAGGTGTCGAACACCGAGGCGACGAACACGTTCTTCGCGAGGAAGGACTGGATCCATGCATCGAAGTCCACGTCTCGCAGGTCGCCCGCGAGAGCGCTGTCGCTGCCGAGCGTGCCGCGCACGTCGCGCGCGAGGAAGTTCTCCGACAGCCCGTCGGGCTCCTGGTAGCGCTTGACGATGTCGCGCAGCCGGGTGCCGTGGCCCGAGAAGTACAGCAGCACGAAGTCGCCGCTTCTGGATTGCGCGAGCAGCCGCGTCAGCGCGTCGTGGATGGCCTGCGCCTCGGGCAGCGCGGCGCCGTTCACGCCGTCGGCCAGCACGGCGATGTCGGTCGCCGCGAAGCCCTGCTTCTGCAGCGCGTCGCGCATCAGCAGCACGTCGTTGCGCGGCGCCTGCAGCCACAGCGCCTGCGGCTGGTTGACCAGCTCCGAAACGCCCACGAGCAGCGCGCGCTGGGTGGCGAAGGCGAGGCTGCAGCAGGCGAGCAGCCATAGCACGAGCAGCACCTGCAGCAGGCGCAGCTGCCTTGTCCCTTCCCTCTTCGGCGGGATGACGGGACGAGTCTGGCGGGGGCGCCTCATGTACGTGTCATGCGCCCCCATCCCCGGTCTTCCCCAATGGAGAAGGGAGAAGGAAGACTGGTGTGCGGCGCGTTTCATGGCCGCTGCTCCCCGGCGGATTGCGCCGGCTGGGCCGGCCCGGCCGACTCGACCAGCGGCGAAGCCGCGAGCATTGCCAGCGCATCGACCGGCCTGGGCACGCGCAGGCGCCATGCGCCGTCGCCGCCGGGCCCGCCCACCACGTCGGCCGAGATCGACTGCAGAAGCCTGTCGGCCTCGTCCATGCGCACGCCGGCCTTCCAGCGCACCACCAGATCCGCGCGTGCCGGCGCGGGTGCGGCAGGCACGGCGCGGAAGCGCACTTCGTCTTCCTCGGGTCCGGCGCCGCGTCCGCCGAGCAGACCGACGTTCTGGACCACCACGACCAGCGCGAGCACGGCGAAGGCCGGGCGCGCCCAGCCTTCGGAGCCGAACCAGCGGCGGATGCTGCCCCACCAGCCGCCTTCGGGCCGGGGCTGCGGCCGGGCGGGCGATGGCGCAGGAGAAGCAGAAGCCTCCTCGCCCTGCGGCCGCGTCAGCGCCTTGCCCAGTTCGAGGCCGACGTCGCGGTACAGGTCCTGGTACTCGGTGCGCGGGTCTTCAGGCCCGAGCGGCGTGCCCGACAGCACCGAGAAGACGCCGCCCACGCTGCGCAGCGCGATGCGCCCCGGCTCGGGCGCGATGGCCGGCGCGGCGTGCGCGGCCCACTCGTCGTGCACCGCGCGGACCGCCGCGAGCCGCGTGGCCGTGACTTCGCCGAGCACGCGCGCGCAGAGCTGCGGGCCGGGCTCGAGCGTGAGCACGTTCCAGGCCTGGATCACGCCGAAGGCGGGCTCGAAGGGCTCGTCCTCCGGCTCCAGCAGCACGTCGAAGGCGCCGGCCCAGTCGGCCTCGCCCGCGGCCATCCAGCCCTGCCAGAGTTCGCCCTGCACGCGCCGGTCGAGCAGCACGCCGAGCATCCGCCCCTGGTGCACCACGCTGACGAGGCGGCCCGGCGCCCAGCGGGCCGGGAAGGCGCGCCGGGCCACGGCCTCGCGGCGCCGGGCCAATTCGGTGAGCGGCAGCAGCAGGTCGGATGCGGCTGCCGGCGAGGGTTCGGCCCCCGGCGGCGCTCCGGGGGATATGCCCGGCATGGCGACGGTCGCGGTGCCGGGTGCGCCGTCGGGCACGGCCGCGCCTGTTTCCAGCGCGCTGCGGATCACGCTGAGCGGGGGCCAGAGGTCGTGGGTCATGGCGTCTGTTCCTGAATGGCTATGTCTTCAGGCGTAAGACGCTTCAGCACCGAGGATTTTGAAAACCTGCAGGATCGCCGCCATGTTGTCGGGCTCGATGGCGATGCCCAGCGTCTGCTGGATCCAGCCGCCGAGCCGCGTGCGGGCATAGTCCGCCGTGAGCCCTTCGCGCTTGTGCACCAGCCCCAGCCGGCCCGCGCGGTAGTGGTAGGACGCGATGGCGTGGCGCGAGGCGATGCCCGAGAGCCCGCCCTCGGCCTCCTTGCCGAAGCCCTCGCACAGCAGCAGGCGCTCCGGCTCGGGCAGCTCGGCGATGAAGGCGCGCGCTGCGAGCTGCACGGCCTGGGCGCTCAGGCCGTGCTCGGCGAGGCAGCCTTCGAGGTCTTCGTCCGGGCCGATCTCGTCCTCCAGCTGCGCCTCGGTGATCTGGTCGCCGATGGAGAGCTTGCGGCGGAAGGAACTGGCGCGCGTGCAGTCGATGAGATAGCGGCGGAAGTAGGCGCACAGCGCGAAGGCGGTGGACGGCGCGCTGTGGCCCGCGCGCTCCTCGGCCTCGTCGGGGTCGGCGTCGAGCCGCAGCACCTTGACGTAGATGAACTGCGCCACCAGCTCCTGCCGCCCCTCGCCCAGCACCTGCAGCTCGGGCGGATTGCAGGCCACCAGCGCATCGCCCACGATGCGATACATGGCGCCCATGTCGTCGGGGGACAGCGTCTGCCTGCGCCGCCAGAGGCGGACGAGTTCACTGCTCTGCGCGGACGACAGCGTTTCGATCATCGGCTCACCCCCAGGCTTCGCGCACTTCGTGTCGCTTCGCCCACCCCCTTGCAGGGGGCAACACCTGCGGCCCGGCAAAGCCGGTTCCGCGGTGTTCCCCGAACGGGCCTCGCTTCGCGGGCCGACGGGATGGCAATTGGCCCGGGGTCTCGCATGCCTCGATCCTTCAATCGTCGACGCAGCTGCCCTCGGAAGGCACCAGGCATTGCGGCAGGTTCGCGCCCACCGGCCCGCCGCGCGTGCGGATCGTCGAGGACACGGCCGCCTGAGCCACCGCGAGGCCGCGCGGCAGCAATATCCACAGCTGGCCGCGCTCCTTCATGCGACGCGCGTTGGTCGCGGCCTGCTGGCCGTTGCCGAAGAAATAGTCGGCGCGCACCGCGCCGCGGATGGCGCCGCCGGTGTCCTGCGCGATGGTGAGGCGCTGCATCGGCGCGCCGCTGCCGGGCGTGCGCGTGGACACGAACACCGGATAGCCCAGCGGCGTGCTGCGCGGATCGACCGCGATGGAGCGCCCCGCCGACAACGGCACGCCGAAGGCGCCCACCGGGCCGCCCACGGGCGACGGCGACTCCTTGAAGAACACGTAGCTCGGGTCCTTGATGCCCGAGCCCGTCACCGCGCCGCCGGCCGCCGGGCGCCGACCCGGCACCACCACCGGACCGCTGGCCACCGGCCGCGCGAGCGTGAAGCCTCGCGTGCGGATGGTGCCGTTGGCCACCGCGCCGACATCGCTGTCGTCGTCGTCGCCGTCGTCGAGCTGCAGCTCGATGGACGAGCCGCGCACCTTCACCGGGCTGCGCGGCTTGCCGTTGGCCGCTTGCGCCAGCGTCGGGCGGAAGGGCTGCCCGTTCTGCTCGGCATAGGCGACGCGCACGATGTCGCCGTTGGCCATGCGGATGCGGCCCGAGCCCTGGATCTGCATTTCGTAGAGCGCGGTGGCGCTGCTCACGAAGGCCAGCACCTTGGCGTTGGGCGCGCCCTTGGTCTCGATCTCCTCGCGCGTGTAGTACGGCAGCAGCTGCTTGCCCTCGATGCGCAGGCGCACCTTGCGGTCGAGCGTGTCGCGCGAGATGCCCGAGAGGTCGAGCGCATAGAGGCCCGGCGCGCCCATGTCGCGCGTGCTCAGGCCGGTCTGCACCACCACGTTGCGCCCGTCGACGCGGGCCGCGACCGTGCCGCTGCCCGGCGGCAGCTTGCGCGCGTCGGCGAAGAGCATGTCTTCGGGCTGGCCGTACACCGGGTAGATGAAGGGCGCGCCGTACTGGCGCGCGCCCGCGATCTCGGGCTCGAAGTAGCCGGTGACCACGCCGTCGGGCCGGCGGTCGTCGTCGCGGATCTGGTAGGCCGAGAACTCGCTCTCGAAGAAGCCGCGGATGGAATTGCTGTTCTTCGCGTCGACCTTCTGCGCGCGGTCGCACACCGACTTCCATTCCGCTCCGCGCCCGTTCAGCACCTTGCAGCTGCCGAGGAAGGCCGGCCAGCTCTCGGAGAAATCGTCGCGCGACCAGCCCGGTACCGCATCGAAGCTCACCGACGTGTAGGTGGCGAGCTGGGTCGAGAAGGTGCGCGCCTGGCCGGCCACGCTGGCGCCGGCGGGCGGGCGCGATGCGGCTGTGTCTGTGCTCGCGGCGGCGGTGGTTGCGGCGCTGGTGTCGGTGGCGGCCGGCGGAGGCGCGGCGCAACCCGCCAGCGATGCGACGGCGGCGGCAACGCTCCAGCGGAGTGCGCAGGCCAGGGTGCGTCCCCGGGGTTGCCGTTGCTGTTGCAGCAGTTGTTGCTGCTGCTGCGGTTGCGATGTGGTCATCATGAAAGCCTCCTTGTCCGGAAAGTCACGGCCCGAAGGCCAACGCTCTGCAGACGATTACTTCTCGACGATTTTGAAATTGCCGACGCCGTAGACGTCGTTGCACGGGGTGTTGGGCGCGCATACCGGCCTGCCCAGCAGCGGCGACGGACCGGTGCCGCGCGTGGCCTCCAGCGCGGCCAGAACCGGCAGCGGGAACACCGGGAACACGCCGTCGTTCTGCACGCCGGCGGCGCTGAAATCGCGCTCGTGCTCGCTCACGAGCACCGCGAACTGGTCGGTGCCGGCTGGCCCGCCCGCGTCCATCGGCCACGATGCGCGCGGCAGCGAGAGCGTGCCGCCCGCGGTGATCTTGTTGTACTTGTCGAGCAGGTTCGGGAACAGCAGGAACATCTCGCCGCCGCTGGACAGCAGGAACACGTAGACGTAGCCCTCCCGCTTGCTGCGGACCTCGAACGCGAGCCGGTCCTTGCCGATCGAGACCTCGGCCTTCTTCGGCGTGGCCGTCACGTCGAAGCCGGGCGCGGCGCCCGTCGCGAGCGACTGCAGCGACTCGGCCGGCGTGCGCGGGGCCGGAGGAGGAGGCGGCGGTGGCGGAGGAGGCGCCGGCGGAGCCTCCGCAATCTTCGTGTCGGACGGCGGGGCCGGCGTATTGGCGACGACCGGCTTGTCGTCCGCGCCGCCGCGCCCCTGGAACCACCACCAGCCGCCACCGGCCGCCGCGGCGAGCACGGCGATCGAAGCAAGGGCGACGACGGTCTTGCTGCCGCCGCTGCTGCTGTTGCTGCCCTTGTTTCCCGCGGGCGCCGGTGCGGGCGCAGGCGCCTTGACGCCGGCCTTCCCTGCGATGACCGTGGCCGCATCGGCATTCGTACCCGCTCCCCGCCCACCCGAAGACGACGGCGGCTGCGTGCGCGGAACCGGCGCGATGCTGTGGCCCACCTCCAGATCGAGCGCGGCGCGCAACTCCGCCATCGACTGCGGCCGCTGCTCGGGCCGCACGCCCAGCCCCGCATCGATCGCCTCCAGCAGTCGCGGGCTGTAGCGCTTGCGCAGGATCTCGTTGCCCGCGAGCGGCACGTAGCTGTCGGACAGCAGCCGCGCCACCGAAGGCGGCGGCGCGCGCCCACACACCGCCACGTGCATCACCGCCGCGAGCGCGTACACGTCGGTCCACGCGCCCTGCGACATGTCGGGCATCTCGGCGTACTGCTCGATGGGCGCGTAGCCCGGCTTCAGGATCACCGTGATCGCCTGCGTCTTGTCGGTGATCACGCGCCGCGCCGCGCCGAAGTCCAGCACCACCGGTCGGCCCGAACCTTCGAGCAGGATGATGTTGTCGGGCGCGATGTCGCGGTGGTAGCAGTTCGCGTTGTGCATCACCGCGAGCGCCTGCGTCACGCCGTCCATGATGCGGATCAGCCAGGCCTCGTCCACGCCCGCGGGGATCGAGACCAGCGCCTCCCTGAGCGTCTCGCCGCGGTAGAAGGGCATGACCATGTAGGTCGTGCCCTTCTCCTGCCAGAAGCGGTAGACCTTCAGCAGCGACGGGTGGTCGAACTGGGCCAGCAGGCGGGCTTCGTTGATGAAGCTGCGCATGCCGAGGTCGAAGGTTTCCCTGTGTTTCTCCGACAGGGGGACGACTGTGCCGTCCTGCTGTCTTGCCGATAGCGAGGTCGGCAGGTATTCCTTGATCGCTACGACTCGCTCCAGCGTGTGGTCCCAGGCTTCGTAGACGACGCCGAAGCCGCCCTGGCCTATGACTCTTGTTATTTCGAATTCTGCGAGGCGGCTGCCTATGGGGAGGAGGCCGGCTTCCGTTGCGCCGGTGGCGGGGCTGGTCACGGGGTTCGAGCCGGACATGCTCGTGGGGGTGCCTGCCGTGATGACGGTGGCTGATGTGTCGCCTGTTGTCGTTGGCTGCGACGGCGGGGTCGATTTGGGGACTACGCGGGTGCGATCGTTTTCGTTGGAGTCGGTCATTGACTGGCTCCTTTTTGGGTTGTGCTGAGGGTTTGTTTCCCGGGGCCGGGTCTCGCCTCGGCGGGCGACCTACTTTCTTTTGCTTCGCCAAAAGAAAGTAGGCAAAGAAAAGGCGACCCTGCTGTCTGTGTCCCTTCGCTTCGCTACGGGCAACCTGCGGTGCTCGGCGCAGGAGGGGGTCCGCAGAACTCGCTTCGCTCAAACAGCTGCGGCCCTGATCCCTCCTGCGCCTGCGCTCCTCGGCACAGCCAGAAGGGAGTGGGACGCGCCATCGCTGCGCTCGGCCACCAAGGCACAGCAAGCGCTTCGCGCTTGCTGTGCTTGGAATGGGTCATTGGTCTTGTTTGGTTCGCTGGGGTTGAATGCGCGGCCGAGCGAAGCGAAGGCCAGCCCAGGCTGTTCAAAAGCCGAGCGCAGCGATGGCGCGTCCCACTCCCTTCTGGCTGTGCCGAGGAGCGCAGGCGCAGGAGGGATCAGGGCCGCAGCTGTTTGAGCGAAGCGAGTTCTGCGGACCCCCTCCTGCGCCGAGCACCGCAGGTTGCCCGTAGCGAAGCGAAGGGACACAGACAGTGGGGTCGCCTTTCTTTTGCCTACGTTTCTTTGGCGAAGCAAAGAAAAGTAGGTCGCCCGCCGAGGCGAGACCCGGCTCCGGGAAGAAAAACGAAGAAGGGCCTTCATCTCACCCCTCCTCCGCAAACCCAAGAAACAAAGCATCGAACTGCTCATCCCGAGGCAACCCGGTACTCAACATCCGAACCCCATGCTCCGCAGCAGGATCACTCAACCACAGCGAAGCCCCCGCCAGAGGCAAGTCCAGCGACTCGACCGCCCCCTCAGGCACACCAGAAGAAGCGCCTTCAACAAACAGCCGATGCAGAACAGCATCGAACCGCAAGGCATCCAGATCCCCATCAAGCCCCTCCAACGCAGCCTGCGTCGCATGAGCCCACCACCGCAACGCAGCAGCCAGCGCATCGCCCTGCAGCTGCCCAGGCGCCGAAGCATCGAGCTCGATCGCAAGAGCAAACGGAAAGTACCGCCCCACCCCATCCACCGAGGGCATCAACACCCCGATCCAGGCCTGGTCGCCAGCCACCTGCCGCCCGAGCGCAAAGCACCAGATAGGCGCCTCCAGATACCGCTCGGTCCAGTCCGCCCGGTCCCGCAGCCGCGACATCCCCCGCTGCAGCCACTGATCCCACACCGCGCGGAACGGCTCAGGCAGCCGCCGATGCGCGAAGTCCCCCATGCCCGGCAGCTTGCCGAACCACCCCGGCAGCGCAGTCGATGCAAACAGCAGTGGAGAAGAAGGAGAAGAAGAGGAAGCCTCGCTCACAACCCCTCCGGACATGAGAACTCGCGCAACTCGCGCAAGCGGATCGGATGCTGCACGCTGTTGGTGGTCACCTCGAACCGCGTCTTGCGCGCGCCGATCTGGAAGGTGATGAAGAACTTCTCGGGCGCGTCGCCCGCCTCGAGCTGGCCGTCGTCGAGCGCGCGGAACAGGGCCCACGGGCCGTCCACCGCCGCGCCGGAGCTGCCGGTGGTCGAGGGCGGGCTGACCTGGATGCGCACCTGGTTGCTGCCCTTCGGCCCCGGCCACTGCACGGCCATGGGCACGACCGGACCGTGCGCGTATTTCACGAGCTGGCCGTCGACGTCGAGGATGAACTGGGTGATGCCCGCGTCCATCTCCACCGGCTTGAAGTCCAGCCGCATCGAGGGGCCCCGGCCGCCGCCGCGGAAGAAGATTTCCTTGATGCGTGCCGCGCGTTCGAACTGCGCGATCGCCTGCGTGGTGATGGCGCCGCGCTCGGCCACGGGCTTGTAGCGCCACGGGCGCGTGCTGGTGTCGACGATGGAGGCAAGGCGCTTCTGGAAGAAGTCGTCCATCAGGCCGCCGGGGCCGAACATCTGGCCGAAGTCTTCGGGCAGCACGTCGCGCTTGCTGCTCTGCACGAAGGGGTAGCGGCCGGCGATGGCGCGCGCGCAGAACTCGGTCACGGGGCGCAGGTCCTGGCTGAGGTTGCCGCGCTCGGCCACCTGCGCCTGCGCGGCGCCGGCCTGGCTCAGGTTCTCGACCATGGAGCGCACCGGCTCGGGCAGCCGGCCGGCGTCGGACTTGAGCTTGCCGGCCACGTCGCCGGGCGGCGGCGAGGTGCGGCCCTTCACTGCCGTGTCGACGGCGTTGAGGTACACGTACACCTCGTTGAAGAGCTTCAGCGCGTCGTCGATGGGCGCGGGCTGGTTGGGGCCGCCGGCGGTGACGAGCCGGCGCAGCGCCTCGAAGCGGTCGTCCACGATGCTCTCGATGCGCTTGCCCGGCGCCACCTGGCGGCCGGGGTCGCTGCCGAACAAGTCTTCCAGGCCCTTGCGGGTGTTGCGCACGGTCTCGGTGGCCTTGCTGACCACGTCCTTGTTGGCGTCGGCGGCAGGGATCAGCGTGGTCTGCTTGACCACGGCGCGCAGGAAGTTGGCGAGCGGCGAATCGACGCCCGAGAGGATGCGCGCGGTCTCGATGTTCTTCTCCAGGCCGTTCACGCGGATCAGGCGCACGTCGGCGAGCAGCGCCTCCCACTGCTTGACGTACTCCTCCAGGTAGAGACGGCGCACGCGGTCGGTCAGCGCGCCGAGCGCGGCCACGTCGCGCAGGCGGTCGGCGGCGTTGCGGTCCTGGCCCAGCACCCACGGGTCTTCATTCGCGAGCAGGCCGGTGAGCACGGTCACCTCGTTCTGGAAGCGCTTGTGATAACCGTCGTAGGTGAACATGCCCGGCACGCCATCGGACAGCGGCTTGCCGCTGATGCGCTCGAACACCAGCGGACCCGAGGGGCCGGTGGCGGTCGCCACGCTGAAGGCCGGGATGTCCTTGCTGGCGCGCTGGCGCTTGAGGCGGCTGAACACGCGCTGCTCCAGCGGATAGCTCGCGAGCACGGCGCGCACGCTGCGCACCAGGTTCTCGTCCATCTTCAGCGGCGAGCGCGGTGGACCCTGGGCGATGAGCACGTCGAGCTGGTCTTCGAGCTGCTTGCGCTGGTCTTCGGGAATGCCGCGGTCGAGGTTGCGCGCCCAGTCGAGGGTGATCCAGGCCTTCAGCGCCTCGGCGTCGAAGTGCTCGGGCTGGTAGAGCATCAGGTAGCTCTTGAGCGCCTCATACGTGAATTCGAGGTTGTCCTTCTGCGCGGTGCGCAGCTGGTCCTCGATGCGCTTGGCGATCTGCGGCAGGAAGGCGTCGTTGAGCGCGCGCTGGTGCGTGAGCATAGCGGCGGCGTCGAGCTTGTCTCCCTGGTAAAGGCCCAGCGTCATCGACAGCGGCTCGTCGCCCTGCCGGTTGTCGGGCGTCTTCCAGATGTCGCGCAGGCTCTGCAGCACGGGCGCGACTTCCACCAGGTTCTGCACGCGCGCCGGCAGCGCGGCGAGGTTCTGCCGGGCGGGCTCGACGCGGGCCTCGACCGACTTCAGGTAGTTCATGTTCTGCAGCGTGCTGTAGCCCCAGGCCGCGAGCAGACCGACGGTGAGCAGTGTCATCGCCGTCACGCCGATCACGCGCAGCGTGTGGCGGCGGCGCTCCAGCTTCACGTCGGCGCCGGCGAGGCGCTGCTCGGGGAACACCACCTCGCGCAGCAGCGAGGTGAGGAAGTAACTGCGCCCGCTGGACTTCTGCGGCGCGAGCATCGCGCGCTCGATGCCGAAGCTGCGCGCGAGGCTGCCCATCACGCGATCGATGGGGCTGCCTTCCTGCGTGCCGCTGGTGAAGTACACGCCGCGCACCCACGGCGGCTGCGCGAAGCGCGAGCCGGTGAACACCTGCTCCAGCAGGTCGGACAGCAGCGGGCCGATGGAGCCGAACTGCGCCGGAAAACCGAAGATGGCCGCGCGGCGATTGCCGTCGGTCTCGCGCTGCATGCGCGCGATGAGGCCGTCGTTCACCCGGTTGTGCAGCAGCGCGAACTCGCGGTTGAAGGCGGCAGAGAGCCCCTTCTCCTCGACCTGCAGGTTCTCGTCGGCCGGCAGCGTGAAGCCGAAGACCTGCGCGCGCTGTTCCTTGCCCAGGTCGTCGAAGTAGTCGGTGAAGCCGTAGAGCAGGTCGCTCTTGGTGACGAGCACGTACACCGGCAGCCGCGTGGTGAGCTTGCCGTCGAGCTCCAGCAGGCGCGCGCGGATCGATGCCGCGAGCTGCGTGCGCGCCTCGGGGCCCTGGCTCAGCAGGTCGGCCACGCTGACGGTGAGGAACACGCCGTTCAGCGGCCGGCGCGGACGCACCTTCTTCAGCAGGCCGAGAAAGCCTTCCCACGCGCTCTTGTCTTCCGACTGGTGGCTGTCCTGCGTGGTGTAGCGCCCGGCGGTGTCGATGAGCACGGCCTCGTCGGTGAACCACCAGTCGCAGTTGCGCGTGCCGCCCACGCCGCGGATGGCGCCGGGGCCGAACTTCTCGGCGAGCGGGAAGCTCAGGCCCGAGTTGACCAGCGCTGTGGTCTTGCCCGCGCCCGGCGCGCCGATGAACACGTACCAGGGCAGGTCGTAGAGATAGCTGCCGCCCGAGATGGAGAGCCAGTCGCGCCAGCCCGGCTTCTTGCCGGCGGCGTGCATGCGCATCTGCTTGAGCGTGGCGACGGCTTCGCTGAAGCGGGTGTCGAGGATCTTCTGCTCGCCGTTGACCGGCGCATCGGCCTTGGCGGCCGGCGCCTTCATGAGGCCGTCGGTCAGGTGCTGGCTCGCGCGGCGGGCGCGCCAGCGGCGGTACAGCGCGCGCAGCACCACGATGAGCACGATGACGCCGATGACGACGGCGCGCGTGGTCTCGCCTTCGAGCGGCGCGAGCGATCCGATCTTCACCAGCGGGCCGATCCACCAGATCAGCAGCGCGACGACGATGAGCGCCAGCAGCGTGAGCAGCAGCGGGCTGAACAGGAAGCCGAAGATTTTCTTGATCATTTCGTCGCTCCCGTGGCCGGAGCAGCAGCTGGAGCGGCTGCCGGAGCAGTGGCGACGACGCCTTCAGGCCCGGTCAGCAGCACGACCTCGACGCGGCGGTTCTTCGCGCGGTTGGCCGGCGTGTCGTTGGGCGCCACCGGCTCGGCGTCGGCCTTGCCGTCGGAACGCATGCGCGCCGGATCGACCAGCGTGGAGAGCGCTCCCTTCACCGCGTCGGCGCGCGCGGCCGACAGGTGCCAGTTCGACGGATAGCGCAGCGAGCGGATGGGCTGGTTGTCGGAGTGGCCGGTGATCAGCACCTCGCCCTTCACCTCGGCCAGCGCCTGGCCGATGCGGCGCAGCACCGGCAGCGACTGCGCCATCGGCTCGGCGCTGCCGGAGCCGAAGAAGGAGTCGCCGCGCAGCCGCACCACGCTGCGGTCGGCCTCGTCGGTCACCGTGACCAGGCCCTGCTTCACCTCGGGCTCCAGGAAGCGTGCGAGGCGCGGCGTCTTCGCCGGCAGCGCGGGCGGCGCGATCTGGATGTTGGGCGCGCGCAGGCTGGACACCGCGGCGTACGTGGTGTCGGAGCGGTAGTTGAGCGTGAGCCGCAGGCCGAACCATGCGAGCGCCAGCAGCAGCGCGAAGCCGGCCGCGAACACCCACAGCGGCAGCGATTCGCGCAGCCGCACCGTGCCGGCGCCCTGCCCGCGCCAGTGCGGCGAGAGCTCGGCTTCCACCGGCGGACGGTCCTTGGCGATGAGGTCGGCCAGGCGCTGGCGCACCGAGTCGAGCTGCGCGCGGCCGTTGTCGATCACGCGGTAGCGGCCCTCGAAGCCGAGCGCGAGCACGCTGTAGATCAGCTCCAGCAGCTGGCGGTGCGTGGGCACGTCCTGCGCGAGCTTGGCCAGCAGCTGGAAGACTTTTTCGCCGCCCCAGGTCTCGTTGTGGAACTGCACCAGCAGGCTCTGCTTGTTCCAGCCGGCCTGCACGCCCCAGGGCGTGTTGGCCACGGCTTCGTCGAGCGCGGTGCACAGCACGTAGCGCGCGGCGAGCACCGACTCGTTGCCCACGCCGGCGCGGCGCGCGCTGGCATCGAACTGGTTCACCGCGTCGGCGGTGGAAGCGCGCAGGGCCGGCACGTTCGGCGGCTGCGCGAGGTTGCGCAGCTTGCCGATCAGCACCAGCAGCTTGCCGGCGGCCGACACCAGCGGATTGAGCAGGCCGAGTTCGCCGACGTCGGCGGCCGGCGTGGGATCGGCACCGCCGAAGAACGGCGCCGGTGCCGGCGCGCTCGGCGTGCCGCCCGGCGTGCGCGGCTTGGGCTTGATGACCGTGCGTTCCGACTCGAAGGCGGCAAAGGGATCGGGAGGTGTGCTCATGATGGCTCCACGCTGACGGCGCCAATTCGTGGAACGCCGCGGAACCGGCTTTGCCGGGCCGCAGGCACCGCCCCCTGGAAGGGGGTTGGCGTAGCGACACGAAGTGCGCGAAGACTGGGGGTCATGCTCGGATTGCCCAGAATTGAAGGTCGAGGCCGGGGAAGTCGCCCGCGATGTGCATCGCGATGCCGCCCGACTGCTCGAGCTGGCGCCACAGGTCGCTGTTGCGCGTTTCGAGCTCGAAGTAGTTGGCGCCCGTGTGAAAGGGAATCTGCCTCGGCGCCACCGGCATCGGCGTGAGCGTGACGCCCGGCAGCGCGAGGTTGACCAGGTCGCGGATGCGCTCCACCGGACCGATCTTGACCTGCGTGGGAAAGCGCGCGCGCAGCGCCTCGCTGGGCATGCTGGCGTTCACCGCGAGAACGAAGGTGGCCTTGCGCTGCAGCTCCACGTCGGTGACCACCGCCACGCGCACGCCGTGCTTGCGGTCGTGCAGCTCGATGCGGATGGCCGACTGCTCGAACACCATCGAGAGGCTGCGGCGCAGGTCGTCCATGAGCGGCCTGAAGCTCATGGCGAGGTCATCGTGGATGTAGGGGCCGAAGCGCGACACGCGGCGCGAGTCGCGAAAGCTCGCGAGGTCGCCCGCGAGGCCCAGCGCATGTTCGAAGAAGTGCTGCGGATGCAGCATGGCGCTCTTGGCGAGGTGCGCGAAGATGGCTTCGTTGCGGTTCACGGCCTGCAGCAGCATGAAGTCGGCGATCTCGGCCACGCCGCCGGTGCCGCCCTGCGTGAGCCGGCCGGCCAGCGCCTCGCCGCGCTGGCGCAGCAGGCCCAGCAGTTCGTCGAGCCAGGCGCGGATGACGGCATGGCCGGCCACGTCGAGCAGCGGCGGCAGCATGGCGCGGTCGAGCTGCACCTGGTTGTCGACGCGGCGCTCGATCACGCGGGCCACGCCGATGGTGGTCCAGGCGTCGGTGGCCTCGCTGGCGCGCATCAGCCGCGTGTGGAGCTGGCCCAGCTGCAGCATCGCGGTGCGCTCGCCGGCGGTGTTGGAGTCGGGCACTTCCGACTCGAGCACGCGGTGGCGCACCAGCTCTTCATATTCTTCCGCGTCGGCTTCGCGCGCGCCGGCGCGGCGCAGCGGCAACGCGAGCACCACGGCCTCGTCGCGCATGGACGATGGAATGTCGATGGGCTCGGGCAGCGGGTCGACCGCCGGCATGTCGAAGACGGTACCGTCGCCGAAGACGCCGACCGCGCGCACCAGCGCCAGCTTGCCCAGCGTGAGCGCGGCGGGGTCGATCTCCAGTTCGGCGAAGCCCCACGCATAGGGAGTGGTGGAACGCAGCAGCACGTGCCGCGCGTGATCGGCATGACGCTCGCTCTGCTGCAGGTGCTGAGGCTGCAACAGCATCCCCTCGCTCCAGACCACTTTTGTTCGCCAACTCATCCGCACTCCGTCAACGGCAAGGGTGCCTGAAAGAAACACGAAGTTTCCGGCCCGGTGGACGGGAGGCAAATCCGCCTTAAGGCCTAGCTAATGGCCTAGGCGCGGGGATTTGGAGCTACGGCGAAGGGAGTAGAAAGGAGCGCGAAAGAAGCGCGAAGGGACCGGCAGGGCCGGCTCAGCGGGCGGCGGCGCGCAGCGTCTCGACCTGCTCCGCGTAGGTCTTCTCGATGCGCTGCAGGCGCTGCTCGCGCGCGGCCTCGTTGACCCACGATGCGGCCATGGCGCGCTGCCTGCCGAGCTGGTGCTCCAGCCGCGCCTGCGGCAGCAGCGCGCTGTCGTCGGCCGCGACGTAGCCGTAGGCCGCGCGCAGGCTCTTGAGCACTTCGCGCTCGGCGTCGCCGCGCGCGCCCTTGGCCTTGCCGTAGCCGGTCAGGAAGTTCTGCAGCCGCGCCTGGAACTCGGGCGGGAAGTCGCGCCGCACCACCATCGGCGCGCCGGGCGGCGGCTCCGATTCCCACACCACCTGCAGCCGCTCGGCCTCCACCGGGAACTGCTGGCGGAAGCGCTCGAAGTCGGTGGTGTTGTTGGTGGCCACGTCGGCGTCGCCGTTGGCCACGGCCAGCGCGGTGGCCTGGTGGGTGCCCACGATCTCGCTGCGGAAGCGGGTTTCCATCTCGATGTTGTGCGGCAGGAAGAGCTGGCTCTGCGGCACGATGAAGCCGGTGACGGAGCGGCTGTCGCCGCGCGCGAGCCGCCACTTCTCGGGCTGGGCGAGCAGGCCCTCGAGCGTGTTGAGCGGCCCGGCCTTGCGCACCAGCAGCACGGCGCGGTGCTCGGGCACGCTGGGGTGTCGCGCGATCTGCGCCAGCACCTTCATGCGCCGCTGCATCACGGCGTCGAGCGCCATCTTGGCCGAGAGAAAGGCCATGTCGATCTCGTCGCGGCCGATGGCGCGGTCGAGTTCCTCGTAGGTCGGCACCGAATACATGCTGACCGGCATGCCGAGGGCGCGGCCCATGTCGGTCATGAGCGGGGTCCACAGCGCGCGCGACTCGACCGTGCCGCCCAGCGGCAGCACGCCGAAGCGGATCATCCGCACGGCGGGCGGCGGCGCGGCCTTCTCGCCCGGCGCGGCGGCGGTGCCGTGCTGCACCTGCGCCATGGCCGGCGGACCGGCGAAGGCGGCAAGGACGACAAGCGAGGCGAACACCCCGGCGGCCGCGCGCCGCAGCTTCCCGAGCGGCGTCGTCGAGGTCACGGCGACACGTCCTTCAGCACCGCGACCTGGTCCGCGTAGTTGCTCTCGATGCGCTGAAGGCGGGCCTCGCGGGCGGCGTCGTTCACCCACTGCGCGGTCATGGCGTTCTGCTTCGCGAGCTGGTAGGCCAGCTTGGCCGCCGGCTGCAGCGAACTGTTGTCGGCGGCCACGAAGCCGGCCAGGTCGTGCAGCGACTTCAGCACCAGGCGCTCGGCGTCGCCGCGCGGTCCCTTGGCGCGGCCATAGCCGACCAGGAAAGCCTGCACGCGCTTGCGCAGTTCGGGCGAGTATTCACGTCGCACCACGATCTGCGCGTGCGGTATCAGGTCCGACTCCCACAGCACCTGCAGCCGCTCGGTCTCGGCCGGAAAGCGCGTCTTGAAGCGTTCGAAGTCGGCTGTGTTGTTGGTGGCCACGTCGGCCTCGTTGTTGGCCACGGCCAGTGCGTTGGCCTGGTGGGTGCCCACGATCTCGCTGCGGAAGCGCGTCTCCATCGCGATGTGGTTCGGCAGGAAGAGCTGCAGCTGCGGCACGATGAAGCCCGACACCGACTGCTTCTCGCCGCGCGCCAGCCGCCAGCGATCGGGCTGGTCGAGCAGGTTCTTCAGCGAGTTGAAGGGCGGCGCCTTGCGCGCGAGCAGCAGCGCGCGATAGCCCGGCAGGCCGTCGTGCCGCACCACCTGCGCCACCACCTTCATGCGGCGCTGGGTGACGGCGTCGAGCGCCATCTTCCCGGACAGGAAGGCCATGTCGACCTCGTCGCGCTGGATGGCCTGCTCCAGCGCCTCGTACGAGTTGACCGAGAGCACGCTCACCGGGCGGTTGATGGCGCGGCTGAGCTCGGCCAGCAGCGGGTCCCAGTCGCTGCGCGACTCGAAGGCACCGCCGAGCGGCAGGATGCCGAAGCGCACCGGGCCGTCCAGCGGGCTCACCTGGGCAGGGGTCGCGAGCGGCAATCCGGCCAGCAAGGCGAGCGTCGCCGCACGGAAGAAAGCGGCTGAGAACTCGGCGAATCGGCGCATGGAAGCCTGCATTTCTGGAGCGAAAGACATAGGGCCGGCGCGCATCGGCGGTCTAACATGGGCAGCGCGGACGTCATTAAATATCAATTACAAGCATTTTTTGTGATGTTTTTCCTAGCTTTCCCGCCCTGGAGCGCCCCCATAAGCTCGGCGCCAATGAGTCCGTTGCCCTCATGAACTGGAATTTCCGTGTCATCCGCGGCCTGGCCCGCCTGACCTTCGCCCAGCAGCTGATCCTGCTGGCGATGGTGCCGGCGGCCCTGGCCACGCTGGCGGCGATCGCCGTGCTGACGCGGCAGCATCTGGGCAACCTCACCGAGCTGATGCGGGCCAACGCGCAGACAGTGGCGCTGCAGGTGGCCACCGTGGCGCAGGCGCCGCTGGCGCGCATGGACCGCCGCGCGCTGGCGCGTACCGCCCAGTCGGGCACCTACCAGCCCAACGTGCAGCAGGTGCAGATCTGGACGGAAGACGGCGAGATCGTCGCCAACTCCGAGACCCTCGACCGCGCCCGCGGCGAGGGCCTGCAGGTGGTGGTGCCCATCGTGGGCGACGACGGCCGCCACAACGGCAAGGTGATGGTCGAGATGAGCCTGGCCGCCGTGCAGAACGCGCGGCGCTCGGTGTGGTTCAACGTGGGGCTGGTGCTGGCGATCAGCCTGGTGGGCGTGGGCCTGGCCGGCTGGTGGGCGGCGCGCCGCATCAGCGAGCCGATCCGCGCGCTGGGCAAGGCGGTCGACCGCCTGGGCGCGGGCGAGGACGCGAGCGTGTCCATCGAGGGCACGGCGGAGGTGCGGCACCTGCAGCACGGCTTCAATCAGGCCGCGCGCGCCCTCGCCGAGAGCCACCGGCTGCTGCAGAGCCGCATCAACGAGGCCACCGCCGAGCTGGCCCGCAAGAACCAGCAGCTGGAGGTGGCCAGCCAGGCCAAGACCCGCCTTCTGGCCGCCGCCAGCCACGACCTGCGCCAGCCGCTGCACGCGCTCACGCTGTTCTCCGACGGCCTGGCCAACGGCGAGAGCGACCCGGTGAAGCTGCAGCGCATCGGCCACATCCGCGAATGCGTGGATTCGCTCGACCGGCTGTTCTCCGAACTCCTGAACCTGTCGCAGCTCGACGCCGGCGTGCTGCAGCCGCAGTGGATCGACTTTCCGCTCGACCGGCTGTTCGAGGAGATCAGCCGCAACTTCCGGCCGGTGGCCGAGCAGCAGGGCCTGCGGCTGGTGGTGCGCAAGACCGACGTGTGGGTGCGCTGCGACTACGTGATGCTCTCGCGCATCCTGAACAACCTGGTGTCGAACTCGCTGCGCCACACCATCGAGGGCGGCGTGCTGATCGGCGCGCGGCGGCGCGGCCGGGGCGTGCGCATCGACGTGGTCGACACCGGCGTTGGCATCGCCGCGCATCACCAGGCCCGGGTGTTCGAGGAGTTCTACCAGGTGGAGCCCGCGAGCCGGCAGGCATCGCGCGGCGCGCGCGGCATGGGCCTGGGCCTGGCCACGGTGCAGCGGCTGGCCGAGCTGCTCAACACGCGCGTGGAACTGAGCTCGAAGCTGAACAAGGGCACCTGCGTGCGGGTGCTTGTGCGCTCGGCGCCGGCCGCGCTGCCCGCGCCCGTGGCGCCGGCGGCCATTGCCGCCATCGACGAGGAGGAAGGCCTGGCCAACGTGCGCATCCTCGTGATCGACGACGAGCGCACCATCCTCGAGGGCCTGACGGTGGTGCTCACCAACTGGGGCGCCGAGGTGCTGCCCGCGCAGACCCGCGCCGAGGCGCTGGCCATGGCCGACAGCTGGGAGCGCCCGCCCGACGTGGTCATCAGCGACTTGCTGCTGCAGGGCGGCGACAACGGCCTGGACGTGATCGCCGCGCTGGAGCGCCATCCGCGCGGCATCGGCGCGGGCACTGCCCGCCTGCTCGTGACCGGCGAGACCAAGCCCGACCGCCTGCGCGAAGTGGCCAGCGCCGGCATCACGGTGCTCTACAAGCCCGTGTCGCCGCGCGTGCTGCGCCAGGCGATACAGGCGCAGCGCGCGGCGGCCGCACAGATGACGGGTGCGTAGAACACAGGAGTCTGTCCGTGCGTGAAACACCGCGGAACCGGCTTTGCCGGGCCGCAGGTATCGCCCCCTGGAAGGGGGATGGCGAAGCGACACGAAGTGCGCGAAGCCTGGGGGAGCGCCGGATATTCCATCGGACATAGGCCGAGCGGCCATTCCCCTCGTGGAATCCGTCACGCGGGCAGGCCACTGCCGACGCTGACATAAGCCCTCCGCCTTATCGCGCTAAGAAGGGGTCGTCCTTACATTGGATCATCGCCCCTCGCTGCGGAAGCAGTCCATGTTTGTTGCCGTGAATCCCGTCCTCCCGCCCTTCTTTCGAAGGCTGCGGCGCGCCGCCCGAACCGTGCTGGCCGCAAGCCTTGCATGCGCCGCGGGCGCGGCTTTCGCGGCGGTCAACCTCACGGTGCTGATGGGCGACGACATGGCGGCTTCCTCCGAGTTCGTGCAGCGGCTGCGCGCGGACCAGGAACCCGGCGGCAAGTTCGAGCTGGTGCGCCTCGGGCCCGGCGGCACCGAGACGCAGCCGGCGGCGGAGCAGGCCGCGGACGCCGAACGCGCCGCGAACGCAGGCGTGCGCACGCGCAGCCTGCGCGGAGCTTCATCTTCGTCTTCTTCCTCCGATGTGCCGCTCACCATGGCCGTCGGCCCCGCCGCCGCGCGCGCCGCCGTCGAGCGGCCGGGACAGGAGCCGCTGGTGCTCGCGATGCTCAGCCGGCTCGAATACGAGACCCTGAAGGCGACCAGCCCGGCGCTCAAGCGCGCCGACCGCCGCGTGGGCGTGCTGCTGCGCGACCCGGCCATGACCGATCAACTCGCGCTGGTCAACGCGGTGCTGCCGCAGAAGCACCGCCTGGGCGTGGTCGCCACGCCCGAGTCGGAACCGCTGGTGCGCGAGCTGCAGCGCGCGGCTCAGGGCGCGAACCCGGCCTGGGACCTGCGCGTGGAATACGCGCCCGACGCCCGGTCGATCGCCTCCGCCCTGCGACTGGTGGTGCCGAACAGCGACGCGCTGCTGGTGCTGCCCGACCTGATCGGCGACAACCAGGCGGCCACGCTCTCGGTGCTGCGCGCCGCCGCCGGCGCCGGCCTGCCGGTGTTCGGCGCCAGCGAGGGGCTGGTGCGCTCGGGCGGACTGGCGGCGGCGGTCTCGACGCCGTCGCAGCTGGCCCAGCAGGCGCGGCAGCTCGGCCAGAAGGTCGCGAGCGCCGGCAACAGCAGCAATGCACCGCTGGTGGAAGCCGCGACGCCCGCCACCGTGCGCGTCAACGCCACCGTGGCACGCGGACTCGGCCTGCGTCTGCCGGAGGAACGGGAACTGACCGACCGGCTCGCGGCCCCGCGATGAGCAGCGCAGCACCTCCCCACGAACGGGCGGCGCCCACGGCAACGGAGGGTGCGGGCGCGGCACTGCCGCCGCCGTCGCCCCCACCGCCTCCCCCGCCTCCATCGGCCCACACGCTGGTAGTGCGCGGCAACCTGCAGCGCGACCTGTTCCGCCTCGGCGTGGTGCCGTGCGCGGCGGTGGCGCTGGCGCTCACGGGCTGGTTCACGCACAACCGGCTGCAGACACTGGAGGCCGCCTTCGACGCCGAGGGCCAGGCCGTGGCGCGACAGGTGGCGGCCATGTCCGACCTGAGCCTCTACGCGGGCGACGTGCCGGCGCTGCAGAACGTGGCCAACGCGGCGCTGCGCGGCGGGCAGGTGACGCGGGTGGAGATCAGCAACAGCGCGGGCGTGTACGTCACGGCCGGGCCCAAGACCGCCTCGCTCGCGCAGCTGCGCATGTTCACCTCGCCGGTCACGCTGCGCGAGGCATCGCGCGCCAGCGCCTTCGCGCCCGCGGGCTCCACGGCGGCGGGCGACACGCCCATCGGCCTGGTGCAGACCTTTCGCGACACCACCGCCTACACGCGCGAGCGCAGCCGCTCGCTCATCGCGGGCATCGGCATCGCGCTGGTCGCGCTGATCGCGGCCTGGGCCTCGGTGCGGCACATGGCGCGCACGGTGGCGCGGCCGCTTCGGCGCGTGTCGCGCACGGTCGCGGCGTTGGAGGCCGGGCATTTCGAGGTGCGCTGCGACGTGGTGGAAGGCGGCACGCGCGGCACGCACGAGCTCGCCGTGCTCGCGCACGACATCGACCGCCTCGCCGAGCGGCTGCAGCGCAACCGCCAGATTAGCGAGGAGCGCGTGCGCGAGGCCACCGCCGTCGCGCTGCAGCGCATGGCCGAGGCGGAGCAGGCGGCGCTTTCCCGCGCGCGCTTCCTCGCGGCCGCGAGCCACGACCTGCGCCAGCCGCTGCACGCCATGGGCCTGTTCATCGACGGCCTGCTGCCCGGAGCTTCACCCGCGCAGCGCCCGGCGGTGCTGCGGCTGCAGGAAAGCACCGAGTTCATGGGCGTGCTGCTCGACGACCTGCTCGAGATCTCGCGGCTCGACGCGCAGGTGCTGACGCCGGCCATCGCCAAGGTGCCGCTCGCGGAGCTGTTCGACCAGCTCGACGCGCAGCACGCCGCCGCGGCCGTCGAGGCCCGCGTGCGACTGCGCTGGAGCGACCGCGGGCTGGCGGTGCGCAGCGACGCGGCGATGCTGCGGCGCATCGTCGGCAACCTGGTGACCAACGCGCTGCGCCACGCGCCCGAGGGCGGCACCGTGCTGGTGGCGGCCCGGCGCAGCGCATCGGGCGTGCGCATCGAGGTGCGCGACAACGGCGTGGGCATCGCGCCCATCCACCAGGGCCGCATCTTCGAGGAGTTCTACCAGGTGGCGAACACCGAGCGCGACCGGCGCCGCGGCTTCGGGCTGGGGCTGGCCATCTGCGCGCGCATCGCCACGCTGCTGGGCACGCGCATCACGGTGCGCTCGGCGCTTCAGGCGGGCAGCACCTTCGCCTTCACGCTGCCCGCGGCTCGGCTGGCCGACGTGACGCCGCCCCAGCCGCCTGCACTGGCCCCGGCGCCGCTGGCTGGACTGCGCTGCCTGGTGGTGGACGACGACCCCGCCATCCTCGACGGCAGCCGCGCGCTGCTGGAGCAGTGGGGCTGCCAGGTCGAATGCGTGAGCACCGGCGCCGAGGCCATCGCGCGGCTGGGCACCGGCGACATCCACTACGACGCGGTGCTGTGCGACCTGCAGCTCGCGGGCGACGGCGACGGCGTGGACGTGATCGACGCCGCCAAGCGGCTGCAGCCCGAGGCGCTGGCGGTGCTGGTGTCGGGTGCCACCGGGCCCGAGGTGCTGCAGCGGCTGCGCCATGGCGGCGTGATGCTGCTGACCAAGCCGGTCGCGCCGGCCAAGCTGCGCGCGCTGCTCACCACGCGGCGGCAAATCATGGTCTGACCCCCAGGCTTCGCGCACTTCGTGTCGCTTCGCCAACCCCCTTCCAGGGGGCGATACCTGCGGCCCGGCAAAGCCGGTTCCGCGAAAGCGTGAACTCACCCCCAGGCTTCGCGCACTTCGTGTCGCTTCGCCATCCCCTTCCAGGGGGCGATACCTGCGGCCCGGCAAAGCCGGTTCCGCGAAAGCGTGAACTCACCCCCAGGCTTCGCGCACTTCGTGTCGCTTCGCCACCCCCTTCCGGGGGCAACACCTGCGGCCCGGCAAAGCCGGTTCCGCGGTATCCCTGGCATTCAGGGTTTCCTGATGCGAAGCACGCCCTCTTCCTCATGCCCGCGAGAACTGCTGGCGGTATGCCGTGGGCGACAGCTTGAAGGCCGAGACGAAATGCTTGCGCAGCGACACCGCTGAGCCGAAGCCGGCGCCGGTGGCCACGCGCTCCACCGGGTGGTCGGTGGTCTCCAGCAGCCGCTGCGCGAGCGCGAGGCGCTGGTTCTGCATCCACTGGCCGACGGTGGTGCCGGTGGATTCGCGGAAGCGCCGCGTGAAATTGCGCCGGCTCATGAGCGCGCGCCGCGCGAGGTCGTCGAGCTCGTGCGGCGTGTCGAGATGCCGGCCCAGCCATTCGAGCAGCGGCGCGAGGCGGTCGCGCTCGGCGGCGGCGGGCACGGGCTGCTCGATGTACTGCGCCTGGCCGCCCTGCCGGTGCGGCGCCACCACCATGCGCCGCGCGGCGCGATTGGCCGTCTCCGCGCCATGGCGCACGCGCAGCAGGTGCAGGCAGCAGTCGATGCCCGCGGCCGTGCCGGCGGAGGTGAGCACGCTGCCGTCGTCCACGTAGAGCACCTCGGGCTGCAGCTTCACCTTCGGATACTGCTTCGCGAAGATCGGCGCCAGCTTCCAGTGCGTGGTGGCGGGCCGGCCGTCGAGCAGGCCCGCCTCGGCCAGCACGAATGCGCCGAGGCAAAGCCCCATCACGACGGCGCCGCGCCGGTGGGCGGCCTGCAGCGCGCGGATCAGCTCGGGCGGCGCCGCCGAACAGTCGTCGCGCCATGAAGGCACGACCACGATCTGCGCGCGGCGGATGGCCTCGAGCCCGTGCGGGACGACGAGCGCGAAGCCGGCGTTGGTGCGCAGCTCCCCGGGCCGGGGTGCGCACACCTTCACGCGGAAGCGCGGCTCGCCGGTCTCGGTGCGGTCCTCGCCGAAGACCATGCAGGGCACGGACAGGTGGAAGGGGCTGATGCCGTCGAAGGCGACGACGGCGACGGTCTCGGCGGTTGGCTGCGGCATGGCCCGATCTTATCGATGAATGGCTTTCGGGCCACTTTCTGGACGTGACGCCGGCGGGAAGAATCCAGTCATCCGAACCACACAAGAGAAGGAGCCCAACATGAGCAACACCACCGCCCCGCGCCGCGCCCTCGTCGTGATCGACGTGCAGAACGAATACTTCGAAGGCGGCGGCCTGCCGATCGAGTACCCGCCCATCCTGGACACGCTGCCGAACGTGACGAAGGCCATGGACGCAGCCCGCGCAGCCGGCACGCCCGTGGTGGTGGTGCGCCACCACGCGCCCAAGGGCGCGCCGGTGTTCCAGGCCGACACGCACAACGGCCAGCTGCACCCCAAGATCGCGAAGCGGCCGCACGACCACCTCGTCACCAAGAGCTTTCCGAGCGTGTTCACCGGCACCGACTTCGCCGACTGGATCGCGCGCAACCAGATCGACACGCTGAGCGTGGCCGGCTACATGACGCAGAACTGCGACGCCTCGACCGTGTTCGAGGCCATGCACCGGGGACTGAGCGTGGAGTTCCTGTCGGACGCCAGCGGCGCGCTGCCCTACGAGAACGCGGCGGGCAAGGTCACGGCGGAGGAGATCCACCGCGTCTTCAGCGTGGTGTTCCACAGCAACTTCGCGGCCGTGACCACGACGGACGCATGGATCTCGGCGATGCGCGAAGGCCAGGTCATCCCGAAGGACAACGTGGTGCTGTCCAACCGCCGCGCACGAGGCCTGGCGTAGCCCGGTCGCCGGCTAGAAATCGGCGCAGCCGTTGCGCTTCTCGGTGTCGACGCAGCTCGACAGGTTGGGCCGGGAGCGCACGCGCGACCATTCGCGCGCCAGCACGTCGCCGCCCTGCGTCGCGCGGTCGCCTTCCAGCGGCCCGGTGGCGAAGCAGATCGGCGGCGGGCCGATGTTGCGGTCGTACACCCAGGTGGCGGGCAGGTCGCGCAGCGTGTCGGGGCGCGGCAGGTCGGGCACGCCGCCCACGAAGAGGTTGCCCGGCACCACGTTGACCCTGTAGCCCTCTGCCGAGGTGAAGGCGCCGTTGATCGGGTACACGCCCGGCGGGCTGGCCTGCAGCGCGGGCGAGAACATGAAGCCCGCGAATCCCGCGCCCGTGTCGCCCAGGATCAGCCCCGTCACGAGGTAGCTGAAGAGCGGGTTCGGATAGCCGAAGGGCCTGGTCGCATTGCCGATGAGCACCGTGGCCACCGGCTGCTGCGCGTAGATGAAGTGGTTGGCGCCCGCGGGGATGCTCACCGCGCACAGGCCCGAGTAGGCGCAGTGGTACAGGTTGGGATAGATGCCCGACCCCGCGAGCCCGCCGCGCGTCTCGCCCACCCAGGTGTCGGCCCACACGCGCCACGGTGCGCCGGTGATGCTGTAGCCGCCGGTGTTCTGGAAGCGCGAACCCGCCACCAGGTCGGCTCCGCTGGTGCTGCTCACGTTGGTGCCCAGCAGCAAGTCGCCGCTCAGGGTGCGCACGAACACGGTGTCGGCCGCCATCGAGCCGGCCGACACGACCTGCGGCGCATTGCCCGCCGCGTCGTAGCCGGTGACGCTCACCGAACCCAGCTTGACGGTGTCGACGTCCACGTACCTGAATGCGCCGGCCGCGCCGCCGCCCAAGGTGTCGGCACTGACGTTGTTCGCCGCCTGGTCCAGCAGCACGCTGCCGCCGGTGGAGCGCGCCAGCAGCGTGCCGGCGGTGATCGGCGCGGCTGCCGTCTGCGTGATGTTGCCGCCGGAGATCAGCCCCACGGTCGAAGCCGTGAGCGCACCGCCGAGCTGGATGCCGCCGCCCCCGCCGGTGTTCTGCAGGGTCAGCGCGCCGGGCACGGTGAGCGGGCCCACCACGTTGATGTTGCCGGCGTGCGCGTTGCTGCCAGCCACGATGGTGGGCGCGTCGAGCCGCGTGAACTCGTCGGCCGACACCGCGAAGCCGTTGGCCGCAGTGCCGCCGAGCGTGATGGTGTTGGCCGTGCGGTCCGCCGCGTTGCCGGCCGCGTCCACGCCACCGGGGCGCAGGTTCAGCACGTTGCCGGCGCGCACGGTGCCTGTCAGCACCACCGCGTCGGTGCTGCCGTCGTTGCTCGCGCGCAGCACCACGTTGCGGTTGCCGTCGATGCGTCCGCCGGTGCCCAGGGTGATGCCCGTTCCGTTGGCCTGCGACTCGCCCGCCACGTCGATGTCGCCGACGCCCAGCGTGGTGACCAGCGCGTTGTTGGCGATCAGCACGCCGCCCGATGTGCCGCTCATGGCGCCCGGCGTCACGAGTCCGCGGATGCCGATGTTGCCGTCGACGCTGCGCACCGTGACGTTGCTGAGGTCGACGGCCTGCACGGCCAGCGGCCCGGTGCTCGGGTCCGTCACGCCGCTGCCGATGCCCACGATGGAGATGTCGCCGCTGGTGGTGAGGATCTGGCTGGGCCCGGTGCCCGCGCCGATGCGCACGCCGGTGCCGCCGGGCGCCGTGCCCGAGATCGACACGTCGCCGGTGCTGCTCTGGATGGTCGCGCCGCTCAGCTGCACGGTGGCGGTGAAGCCCGAGAAGGTGGGCGTTCCGCGCTTGCCCGTGATCTGCACCGAGCCGCCGGGGCCGGCGTCGCCCAGCGCGGTGGTCCGCGTATCGATCGTGGTGTTGGTAATGCCGATCGCCTGGTTGCCCGAGGGGCTGGTGTCGGCCGTCATCGTGACGTTGCCGCCGTTGGTGGCGATCTTCGCGCCGGTGAGGAAGATCGATCCGCCCTGCCCGCCCACGCCCGCGTTGAACACGACGTTGAGCGCGCCCGAGTTCGACTGGATCGAGTTGTTGCTGAAGGCGTTGATGTTGTGCGCCGCGTCGAGCTCGAAGGTCAGTGGCGTGGAGCCCTTGCTGCGCACGATGGCCGCGTCGGCCGCGAAGGTGATGTTGCCGTCGAAGGCGTTGCCGCCGGTGCCGGTGGTGATGGTGACGCTGGTGCCGCCGTCCAGCGCGTTGTTGATGTCGCCGTCCTGGATTGTCGAGTTCGCCAGCGGATCGAAGGGGTTGCCCGTGAGGCTGCCCGATGCGGTGCCGTGCGCGATGTTGACGTTGTAGGGGTCGATGGTCCACTTGCCCGCGGTGCCCACGGGCGCCGCGGCGTCCACGCGCAGGCCGGTCAGGTCGAAGTGCGCGGCCGAGGTCTCGATGTTGCCGCCGTTGCCTCCGCTCGCGCCGCCGCGCGCCGACAGGCTGCCATAGCCGCGCAGCGTGTCGCCCGCGATCACGTTGATCGTGCCGCCGTTGCCGGAAGCCGATTTCGCATCGGCGCGCAGGCTGACCTGGTCGCTGATGGCGATGGTGTTGATGGCGCGCACGTCGATGGTGCCGGACTGGCCCGCGCCGCCCGCGTCGACGGTGGTCACGTCGTCGAACGAATCGAGCACCAGCACGTTGCGCCCGGCGAGGCTGACGGTGCCGCCAGCGCCGGTGCTGCTCGACACATCGAGCACCGGCAGGAAGACGGTGCCCGAGGGCACGTCGCGCACGTTCACGCGCCCCACGCGCACGTCGCCGCCGCGCCCGTCGATCGCGATGCGCCCGCCCTCGGCGCGCACGGTGCCGCCGGCCTCCATCGCGAGTGCCACCGCCGATGCGTCGTCGCCGATGGTCGCGGCGCCGCCGTCCACCGTGAAGCTCTTGCCGCCCGCCGTGCCCGAGATCGATATGTCGCGCCCCTTGCCGGCCGTGATGCTGCCGCCGAAGATGGTCACGCCGTTGCCGGCGGCGTAGGCCACGCCGGCGCCGCCGTTGGCGGCCGATGCCGAGGTAAGGAAGGCGCTGTTCGCCGTGAGGCCCTGCATGTCGCCGCCGGTGCCGTCGATGGCCACGCGCCCGCCGGAGTCGATGGTCACGCCGCGCATCGAGATGCCGCCGACGTTGCTCGTCGTCACGTCGGGGAAGGAGCTGTCGACGAAGTCCACCGTGCCGCCGTACACCGCCGCGGGGTCGGTGGCGGTCCAGCTGCGCGAGCTGCCGGTGATGCTCACGTCGCCCGTGCCGGTGCGCAGCACCGTGCTGTTGCCCTCGGTGTTGTCGAGCAGCACGCCACCCGCGCCGATGCCGCCCACGCCGGTGATGGCGATGTTGCCGCCACCGGTGGTCAGGCTGGTGCCCGAGATCTCCACGCCATCGGAGCTCACGTAGTAGCTCGGGTCGCCGGCCGAGGTGCTGGTGCCCTGCCCGCGCAGCGTGATGGAGCCGCTGCCGCCGCAGCTGCCGGAGGCCATCGCGCAGGTGTTCAGCGAGCTGTCGAACAGCGAGACGCCCGCGCGCCCGACATTCGGGCCGCCGTCGGTGGGCGCGATGCCGCCGACCGCGTAGCCGTTGGCCGCGTGGCCCTGGCCGTAGAAGCGGATGTTGCCGCCGTTGGTGGCGATGCTCGCGTTGTTGAGCTCGATCACGCCGCCGTCGGAGCCGCCGGTCGCATTGGCGTCGAAGTCGACGTGCAGCGCGCCGCTTTCCGAGCGGATCGACGAGCCACTGGACATGCGGACGTCGCGCAGCGAATCGACCGTGAGGCGCGCGTCGCGCCCCTCGGTCTTGACGATGCTCGCGTTGTCCTGGAACACCACGTCGTTCGACTCGCCGTCGTTGGATCCGGTGCGCAGCTTCACGTCGGTGGCGCGGCCCAGCGCGCTGCCGATGGCGGTGGAGCTCACGCGCGTGTCGGCCGTGTTCAGGCCGTAGTTGTCCGGGTCGTAGACAGGCACCGTGTTGTCCACGTTGAGCGTGCCCTTCGAGTCGACCACCCAGGTGCCGTTGGCGCCGCTCGCGCCGCCCGCCGCGTCGATCTGCGCGAGCTCCGTCACCTCGACCTGCCGGGCCGCGGTGGTGATGGTGCCGCCCGCGCCGCTGCCCGCGCCGCGCGCCTGGATCTGGCCGGAGACGTGCGTGTAGTCGGCGCTCAGGCCCACCGTGCCGCCCTGCCCGTTCGCGCCGGTGGCGTTGCTGCGCAGCACCGAGTCGGGCGACATGCTCACTGCCGCATTGCCCGTCACCTGGATGCTGCCGCCGTTGCTGCCGCTGGCGTCCGCCGTCAGCCCCGACAGGCGCACGTAGTCGGCGCTCGCGGTGATCGAGCCGCCGGCCACGCCGGCTTCGGAGCCGGTCGCGTCGATGGTGCCGCCCAGCAGCATCTCGTTGGTGCGCGCGGCCGACTGGCCGCCGTCGAGCACGATCTCTCCGTTGCGGGTGGACAGCGAGCGCGCACGGATCACGCCGGTCTGGCTCACCACCAGCTGGCGTGCGTCCACGTCGGCCGCGGCAGCCATCAGCACCACGCGGCCGCCGTCGGCCGTGACCTTGCCGGTGCTCGTGTTCATGAGCTGGGCGGTGGTGGTCTTGTCGGTGGCCTGCAGGTCGGCGAGCTTGAAGGTGGTCTGCCCGTCCAGCGGCACCTTGAATGTGGTGAGCCCGTCGCCGTCGAAGTCCAGGTTCATCGTGAGCTTGCTGGCCGACACCAGGCCCACCGAGCCGCGCGCGACGTTGATCTCGCCGTCGTTGCGCACCGAGCCGCCGACCAGCGCCACGGTGCCGCCCGGCGCGGCGGTGATCGACGCGCCCTGCTCCAGCCGCACCTGCGCCATGCTGTTGGCCGGCCCCACGAAGACCAGCTGCTCGCTCTTGTCGAAAGCCTTGTTCTCCGAGCCCGCCGGCATGAAATTGCTGTTGGCGATGTCCAGCGTGGACGCCACCAGCCCGCCCACGTTGACCGACGCACCGTTGCCGAACACGATGCCGCTCGGGTTGATGAGGAACACGCTGCCGCCCGGCAGGTTGGGGTTGCCGATCAGCGATGTCCTCAGCGTGCCGTCGATGCGCGAGGCCTGGATGGTGCCCCCGTCGCCCACCACGCGGTTGAGCAGCACCGCGCGCGTGCTCGGCTGCGCGATGTTGACCGTGCCGCCCGCACCGATGGAGAAGGTCTGCCAACTGGCGATGCCGCGCATCATCGGCTGGGTGATGCTCATCACGCTGCCGCTCTGCGTCATGGTGACGCCGCCGGCAATGGAGTTGAAACCCGTGGGCAGCACCTGCGCCATGGCGGGCGCGGCTCCTGCGCAGATCAGCGACAGCGCGAGCGGGCGCAGTTGCAGCCGCCGTTGTGTGAATCGGTTGCGTTGCTTCATGGTCAGAACGCCTTGATGAGCTGCACGAAGAGGCGGGGGTTGCGCCCGCCTCCGTCTGTCTGCGCGGGCGGCGTGCCGGCACGCCAGGCCAGCGTCGCGTTGATCGAGAAATTGCCGGGTCGCGACCAGCTCAGGCCGATGCCATAGCCGCGCAGGCTGTGGCTGTTGACGCCGTCGTAGGGCGTCGGGTTGCGCACGATCTTTCCGTGCGCGGCGTCGTAGAAGAGGAAAGGCGTGAGCTCCTCGTTGAGCGACCAGCGCCATTCGACGGTGCCGATCACGCCCTGGTCCACCAGCAGTTCGCCCGAAGGGTAGGCGCGCACCGCGCGCGCGCCGCCGAGCGCGAGCTTCTCGGACGCGTCGAGGTTCTTGCTCGCCCACTGGCCACCGATCGACAGGTACAGCGAATGGCGCGGCACGATGGCCTGCAGGCGCGAGAGCTGGAAGCTCAGCTTGGTGAAGCCGCCTTCGGTGCGGTGGCCGGTGATGCCCCTGTCGAAGTCGCGGCTCTCGGGGTCGCGGATGGAGAGGTTGCCGTGGTACAGCGTGCCGGAGCTGGCCCAGTAGCCACCGCCCAGCAGCTCGTCGCGGCGCTCCCAGGTCCAGCCCAGGCTCAGGCCGTTGACGCGCTTCTTCGAGTTGTAGTCGGCCGCGCGCAGCTCGTCGGTGAGGTCCTTCACGTCCACGCCCAGGCGCAGGAAGAGGTTCTGCTGCCGCTGGCGGATCACCGGATAGCTCAGCGAGAAGTCGAGCACGTTGGCCCGGCCGCGCGCGTCGAGGTCGGCGAACTGGCCTCCCAGCTCGTAGCTCACGCGCGACAGGCCCACGCCCGCGCGCAGCCCGCTGGTGCCGATGGGCGCCTCGTACGCGATACGGCCGAACTGCAGTGCGTTGCTGTTGGAGACCATCAGGCGCATGTCGAGGTTGTCGCCGATGCCGAAGGGGCTGAGCCAGCGCGCGGTGCCGCCCACGCGGTAGCGGCCCGACTCCTTGGTGCCGTGGTTGTCGCCCTCGGCGGTGAAGGCCCAGCGCGGCGCGGCGGTCACTTCCACCGCGAGGTCGGTGGTGCCGGGCTGCGTGCCCTCCTGCAGGCCCGAGGACACCTTGACGCCGGGCTGGTCCGACAGCAGCAGCATCGCGCGCTCGTAGTCCGGCGCGCTCACGGCGGCACCGGGCTGCAGCGGCGCGAGGAAGCCGCGTACGCGCGACTCGGCAATGGGCGCATCGGGCGCGACCGTCACGTCGACCTTGCCGAGGCGGCCCTCGATCACGCTGATCTCGACGATGCCGTCGCGCACCGTCTGCACCGGCACCACGGCCTGCGCGAGGAAGTAGCCGCGTTCCTTGTAGCGGGCGGTGATGGCCTTGGCGAGCTCCTCGAGATCGGACAGCGTCACGTCGCGGCCGATGTAGGGGCCGGTGATGGCCTGCAGCTCCTCGTTGCTCAGCGCCTTCACGCCGTTCAGGCGCAGGTCGTTGAGCTTGAATGTCGCGCCGGCGGGTCCGCCCGTGTTGCGCGGCGGCGCGGGCAGGCTCTGCGGGGCGACGGCGCCGGTGGGCGCCTGCGCGATCGGGCGGTCGCAGGCACCACAAGGGTCCTTGGTCGGCAGGAGCGCGGTGGCGTTGTCGTCTGTTTCAGCGGCATGCGCGCGCTGGGCCGCGACGAGCAACGTGGCGCTGACCAGGGCCGTGACCGCGAAGGCGATCGGCGTGGGACATTGACGGACTTTCATTTCAACTCCCGACCGTTAAGCGCCAGTTGCCGATCAGGTTGAACGGCGCCCAGAAGAAGGGATGGGACATCTTGGGATCCTTCAGCACCGCGAGCTGCCCGGCCTGCATGGCCTTCTGGATGTCGCGGCCTTTCGAGAGCTCGCCGTAGAGCGTGCCCATGAGCACCGCGGTGGCGTCGTCGGACACCGGCCACAGCGAAGCGATCAGGCTGGAGCTGCCGGCCGACAGGAAGGAGCGCGTGAAGCCCAGCACCTCGTCGCCCTGCGCGATACGCCCGAGGCCCGATTCGCAGGCCGAGAGCGTGACCAGCGCGGTGCCGTCCATCGGAAGCCCGAGGATCTCGTGCGCTTCCAGGAAGTTCTGCTTGCCGCCTTCGTTGGCCAGCAGGATGCGCGAGTACAGCGGATCGACCGCGTCGGCCTCGGCGTGCGCCGCCACGTGCATCAGCGGCGAGCGCGCGGCCACGTCGCGGAACTGGGTCTTGGTGGCGGCCGCGCCCATGTACACGGCGTTGCGCGGGAACAGCCGCGCGAGCTGCTTCACCTCGGTCTCGGCGCCGGGCAGGTCGTACTTGTCCTCGATGCGCGGATTGCCGAAGGCGGTGAGCGACGCGTTCACGCGCGGCGTGCGCTGCGCGAGCTGCACCGCGATGCTCATCGACGGCGCCACCGCCACCGGATGCGTCTCGATGATGTAGCGGCCGTCGAGCCGCAGCGCCTGGAACGGCAGGTAGTGCAGCGGCCCGTGCGGCACCACGACCAGCCGCTGCCCCGGCGCAAGGCCGAGCGGCCCGAGCAGCGCCGCGCCCAGCTTGTCGGCATTGGTGATGGCGGTGCGGCGGCCGCGCACGATCGAATTGCGGAAGGTCTCGACCAGCTCGTTGAGCTCGTCGCGCTTCACCGCCACCGTCTTCTCGGCGATGCTGCTGGGCCCCACCACCCACACCACGAGGCGGTCGGGCAGCGAATGGAACTGCACCACGCGCTCGTCGGCCGCCAGCGTGCGCTGCAGCGTGGCGAGGTCGACGGTGTTGGCGGCCTGCTCGTTGATCTTCGCGCGGCCGCGCACCGCGTCGAGCAGCGCGCGCGAGCGGCTGTGCTCGCTCACCTCGAAGGCCTGGCGCGCATCGCCCGCGTCGCTGTAGATGGACACGCCGCGCTCGAACACCGTCTGCAGGTCCGAGAACAGGCCCATCTTGAATTCCTCGCTGCGGAATCTTGCGCGCACCTTGTCGACGTCGCCCAGCGCGCGGCCCACGGCCTCGGCGGCGGCCTGCTTCTGGCCCAGCGCGAGTTCGCTGCGCGCCACGCCGTCCCAGGCCCAGAGGCGGTAGTACTCGGTGTCGGCCCCCACCTGGCGCGCGGTGAGCGCGCGATACGCATCGCGCGCCTCGGCGGGCTTGTTCTCGGCCAGCAGCAGGCGGGCCCGGGTGCGATCGAGCTGCGCGGTGAGCGGCGCGTCCTTCGGCGGGGCCATGGTGCCGAGCACCTCGCGCGCCCGCGCCGGGTCACCCGATTCGATCAGCGCATTGACCAGCGATGCCTGCACCAGCGGCGCGTAGCGCTGCGAGCTGTTGGCCAGCGCCTCGTCATAGCTGAGCACCGCGCCTGCATAGTCGCCGCGGCGCGAGCGCACGTCGCCGATCACCTTCTGCACGGGGCCGACCACCAGCTTGGGGTCGCGCGCCTGGTGCCTGAGCGCTTCGCGTGCGAACTCCTCGGCCTTCTCGAGCTGGCCCGAGTAGCTGTAGACGATGGCCAGGTCGCGATTGGCCATGGCCATCAGGTTGGGGTCGTTGGTGGCGTTGGCCAGGTGCAGCGCCTTGCTCGCGGCACGCACGCTCTGGCGGAACTCGCCCGCCTCGGCCAGCGCGACGGCCTGGCTGCAGTACTGGTAGCCCGAGAGCTTGACCGAGTCCTGCCCGTAGAGCACGGCGCCTTCGCTGGTGAGGGCCAGCAGGGTGTCGGTGTCCGCAAGGCGGGCCTGCTCCATCCTGCTGGCCGCGGCCTCGGCACTCGTCGCCTGCTGCTGCTGCTGCGCCGAAGCCACGGAGCCGTAGCCCGCGAGAAGAATGCATGTCATACCGAGCGCGCCTGCGATTCCCGCACGACGACGTGCAGGGCGCTCCCATCCCCATCTCGAAAACCACGCCATTGGACCCCCGCGCGCGGCCCACGCATCCGCTTTGGCGGGATGCTCGACGTCGCGAAAGTGCGCGCCGTTCAGGCCTCGTGGGGGCGAAGTCTAGGAGTGGCCCTCTATGGCGCCTATTCGCAATACGGTCTAGCGCTAAAGGCTTAGAACCGGCCTCGCCGGCGGCCCTATGCCGGCACGGCGTCGATGTTCGCGCGGTCCCAGTGCCGGTGCTTCGCGATGGCCGCGAGGAAGCGCTGCGCGATCTCCGTCGCGCCGGAGCTGTCGCCCAGGTTGGTGACCGGCGTCGCGGCCACCACCAGCCCCGCGGGCAGTTCGTCGGCCGGCGTGTCCTCGGCAATGCCGAGCGTGGACAGCAGCCGCACGCCCTCGCCCACCGTGCAGATGGCCTTGCAGTGCCTGTAGGCTTCCAGCACGAAGTGCACCGCGTCGCCGATGCCCGCCAGCGCGGCGGCGCAGTCCTCGCCGGCCGGCACCAGCACGGCGTCGAACATCACCGAAGGCGTGTTGGCGAAGGTCGCGTCCACATCGATCTGGCGCTTCGAGGCGCTGGCGATGGTGCCCAGGCGCGGACCCACCACCTTGCATTGCGCGCCGGCCTGCTCGAGCGCGTCGCGTATGGGCTTGAGCGAGGCGGAGTCGACGCCGTCGGCCGCGATGATCGCGATCCTGCGCGTGCGCACCGAGCCGTCGCCGGTGTCGGCCATGCTCAGCGCGGGCGACTCCTCGATGGGCAGCGCGATGCGATGGTCGCGAAAGCCCGCGCGGCCCGCCGCCGCCTTGGCATCGGGCTCGCCGATGCCCAGCGGCTCGGCCACGCGGCGGGCGAGCTTCTCGTCCACGTGCGCGAGGTTGTCGACCATGCGCTGGCGGATGGCCGGCACCTCCAGTTTCGACAGCTCGAAGCGGAAGGCCGCGACGATGTGCTCCTTCTCGGCCGCGCTCTGGCTTTCGAAGAACAGGCGCGCCTGCGTGAAGTGGTCGTCGAACGAAGCGCTGCGGCGGCGCACCTTGGGCGGATCGATTTCCTCGGGGAAAGACTGGAAGCCGTGGCTGCCGCCGTCCACGCGGAACTCGGTGCCGCTGCCCAGCGTGTTGGGCTCGTAGGCCACCTGGCCGCGCGCGATGGTCTGCCGGTGCATGCCGTCGCGCTGGAAGTTGTGAAACGGGCACACGCCCTTGTTGATGGGCAGCTCGTGGAAGTTGGCGCCGCCCAGGCGCGAGATCTGCGTGTCGGTGTACGAGAAGAGGCGGCCCTGCAGCAGCGGGTCGTTCGTGAAGTCGATGCCGGGCACGAGGTGGCCCGGATGGAAGGCCACCTGCTCGGTCTCGGCGAAGAAGTTGTCGGGGTTGCGGTTGAGCACCAGCCGGCCGATCTTCTGCACCGGCACCATCTCTTCGGGAATGAGCTTGGTGGGGTCGAGCAGGTCGAAGCCCAGCGAGTGTTCCTTGTCCTGCGGAATCAGCTGCACGCCGAGCTCCCACTCGGGGAAGTCGCCGTTCTCGATGGCTTCCCACAGGTCGCGGCGGTGGAAGTCGGGGTCCTTGCCGGCGATCTTCTGCGCCTCGTCCCACGCGAGGCCGTGGATACCGAGCTTCGGCTTCCAGTGGAACTTCACGAAGTGGCTCTCGCCGCGGCTGTTGACGAAGCGGAAGGTGTGCACGCCGAAGCCTTCCATCATGCGCAGGCTGCGCGGGATGGCGCGGTCGCTCATGGCCCACATCAGCATGTGGGTGCTCTCGGGCATCAGCGAGGCGAAGTCCCAGAAGGTGTCGTGCGCGCTCGCGGCCTGCGGCATCTCGTGGTGCGGCTCGGGCTTGACGGCGTGGATGAGGTCGGGGAACTTCATCGCGTCCTGGATGAAGAACACCGGGATGTTGTTGCCCACGAGGTCGTAGTTGCCCTCGCGCGTGTAGAACTTGACGGCGAAGCCGCGCACGTCGCGCACGGTATCGGCCGAGCCGCGCGAGCCGGCCACGGTGGAGAAACGCACGAACACGGGCGTCTTCGCGTCCGGGTCCTGCAGGAAGTCGGCGCAGGTGAACTGCGACATCGACTTGTAGACCTGGAAGAAGCCATGCGCCGCCGAGCCGCGCGCATGCACCGCGCGCTCCGGGATGCGCTCGTGGTCGAAGTGCGTGATCTTCTCTCGCAGGATGAAGTCTTCGAGCAGCGTGGGGCCGCGCACGCCCGCCTTCAGCGAGTTGTGGTTGTCCGGCAGCTGCAGGCCCTGATTGGTGGTCAGGGTCGTCGGGTGCTCGACGGTGAACCCTTCGAGCTGCTGCTGCTTGGCGTTGCCTGCGTCGCCAGCCTTGACGGCGCTGGCGCGACGGCCGGCGGCGGCCTTGTTCTGGGGCGACATCGTGGACTTGCCGGAATCTTTCATGGGGTGGAGATGGGCGTTCAGCCCGTTTCGTTGCCGCCGTCGAGGAACATGTCGAGCACGTTGACCACGGCGATGAGACAGATGAGGCCCGCCACGGCGGCGATGGACCACACGAGGATTTCGTTGCCCCAGGAACTGGCGAACGAGTCGAAAAGCGATGCGAATTCCATCATTCCCTCCGGGTTTCACGCTGCCTGTCTTGCGCATGCCCCGCGCATGTTGCGGGCGAATCCGAAGGTTATGTCCGGCGCGGCTCCAGCCCCGTAGTGGCCGCCCTCCCGCCCCTGTGGGAGAGGGCGCGCGGACCGGGTAGGAGCCTGCCGACAGCCGCCCCGCAACAAGCCGCAATAAGCTGAAATCCGCGAGCAACATCGCGGCCCGACGCTCGCCGCTCCAACCACGATCGAGGAGCAAAAGTGTCGATTTCCGAATGCCGCCGACCCGGGCAGGACCAGAACCGAAACCACAACCAGAATCACGACCACAGGCACGGCCACCACCTGGCCGACGACCTTCCGCTCATGGCGGCGCAGCTCGGCCTCCAGCGCCGCAGGGCGCTGGCATGGCTGGGCTCCGCGGCGGCGGCGGGACCGGCTCTTCTGCTGGGTGGCTGCGGTGGCGGAGGCGGCTCCGACGCAAGCGGCAGCCTCGCCGGGCTGGTGGCGGCCTCGGGCACCACCTCGGCGACCACGACCACGCCGACTACGTCGACTTCGAGCTCGGGCTCTTCCACGACCACCGGCAGCAGCACGAGCAGCTCCAGCAGCAGTTGCACCGCGCTGCCCGGCGAGACGGCGGGGCCGTATCCGGCGGACGGCACCAACAGCTCGTCGGGCTCGACCTCGGACATCCTCACTTCCAGCGGCATCGTGCGCAGCGACATCCGCAGCAGCTTTCTCGGCACCACCACGCAGGCCGGCGGCGTGCAGACGACGCTGACGCTCACGCTGCTGAACACGTCCTCCAGCTGCGCGCCGCTGTCGGGCTACGCGATCTACCTCTGGCACTGCGACCGCGACGGCAACTACTCGCTGTACTCGGCGCCCACCGAGAGCTACCTGCGCGGCGTGCAGGTGACCGACAGCAACGGGCAGGTGACCTTCACGACGATCTTCCCAGGCTGCTATTCGGGCCGCTGGCCGCACATGCACTTCGAGGTGTTCCAGAGCCTCTCGACCGCCACGACCGGAAAGAACTCGATCCTGACCTCGCAGCTGGCGATGCCCAGCGCCGTGTGCGGCGCGGTGTACCCCTACGCCACGGGCTACACCAGCAGCGTCGCGAACTTCGCAGCGGTCAGCCTCTCCACCGACAACGTGTTCGGCGACAACACCTCGGCGCAGATCGCGGCGATGACGCCTGCCATGAGCGGCAGCGTCGCCGCCGGCTACACCGCGACGGCAACCATCGGCATCGCGCGCTGAGCGGAGGGAGGAAGGCCGGGACGGAGCACGGCGGCCGTCAGCCGGGCTCGTACCCGAGCAGCTTCATCGCGGCAGCGAGCCCCTTGCGGCTGCGCTCCATCGCGGCCCAGGGCTGGTTGCCGACCTCGAAGCGCTGCGCCGCGTTGGCGACCGTCCATCGGTCCGGCCCCGGGAGTTCCGGAAGCTCGTCCCACGTCAACGGCACCGAAACGCCCAGCCCCGGCCGCGCGCGCGCCGACCATGCGCTGACGGTGGTCGCGCCGAAGCCGTTGCGCAGGTAGTCGACGAAGATCCTGCCCACGCGGTTGCGCGGCCCGCTCTTGGCGACGAAACGCGCCGGAATGGTCTGCGCGAGATGCGCCACCACGGCCTGCGAGAAGCCCTTGACGGTGTCCCAGTCGTACTGGCGGCGGACCGGCACCACCACGTGCAGCCCCTTGCCGCCGCTGGTCTTCAGGAACGATGGCAGACCCAGCTCGTCGAGCAGCGTGCGCACCAGCATCGCGGCCTCCTGGATCTGCGCCCAGGCGACGCCTTCGCCGGGGTCGAGGTCGAAGGTCATGCGGTCGGGCTTGCCGATGGCGCGGGAGGTGGCGTTCCAGGTATGCAGCTCGATGACGTTCATCTGCGCCGCGCCGAGCAGGCCCGGCTTGGTGTCGATCTGCAGCAGCGGCTCGTGACCGGGGTCGAGCGCGGGGTCGAGCAGGCGCACGCCGGGTATCTCGCGCCCCTGCACGTGCTTCTGGAAGAACAGCTCGCCGCCCACGCCTTCCGGTGCGCGCACCAGCGACACCGGCCGCCCGCGCAGGTGCGGCAGCATGAGCTTCGCCACGCCGTCGTAATAGGCGGTGAGTTCGCCCTTGGTGATGCCGCTGTGCTCGTCGATCACGCGGTCGGCGTGGGTGATCTTCAGGGACATGGCCTTGCTTTTCCCTTCGCTGCTTGCGCTGCTTCTGCCGCTCTTCGTGGCCGGCGAGCTTGCCGACGCCTCGATCTCCCGCGTCCGCTGCGCATGCTCGCGCCGCACTTCGGCCGCGGGCTTGTCGCTGCGCAGGCCCTGGAACACGGCCTGGCGCACGCGGTTCTCGCGCGTCCATTCGCCGAACGATATCTCGGCCACCAGCGAGGGCCTGACCCACTGCGCCCTGACGCCGCGCGGCACGGGCTCGAAGGGGCAATCGTCGACGGCCAGCCGGTCGAGCTTCGCCTTGATGTCGGCGAGACGGCCGGCGTCGAAGCCCGTGCCCACGTTGCCGCAGTAGCGCAGCCGCCCGCTGTCTTCGTCGTACACCCCGAGCAGCAGCGCCCCGAAGCCGGCGCGCGAGCCCTTGGGCGCGGTGTAGCCGCCGATCACGAATTCCTGTCGCTGCTGGTTCTTGAGCTTGATCCAGTCGGACGAGCGGCGCGACACGTACGGCGAACCCTTGCGCTTGGCCACGATGCCCTCGAAGCCGATGCGCGCGGACGCCGCGAGCAGGTCGCGCGGCGCGGCCTCGAAGGCGTCGCTCAGGCGCAGCGGCGACAACCGCCGGCCGGCGAGTACCGCAGCGAGCCTCGCGCGGCGCTGCTCGACCGGCAACTCGCGCAGGTCTTCGCCATCCAGAAAGGGCGCGTCGAAGAGCCAGTAGACGATGGACGAGGTGGCGCCGCGGTCGAAGGCGTTCTGCAGCGCCTGGAAGTCGGGCGCGCCGTTGGGGCCGTCGACCGTGATCTCGCCGTCGAGCCAGGCCGAGCGCGTGCCCAGCTTCGAGATGGCCTCGACGAGCGCGGGCAGCTTCGCGCTCCAGTCGTGCCCGTTGCGGGTGAAGCAGCGGACCTTGCCCTTGTCGTCGATGCGCGCCAGCAGGCGGTAGCCGTCGAACTTGAGCTCGTAGAGCCAGTCGTGCGGCGACGACAGTGGCGAGGACGCGAGGGTGGCGAGCTGGGGCTCGAGGACGGCGGGCAGCTCGGCCTTCTTCTTCCTGGGTTCCTCTTTCTTCGCCGGCGTGCTGCTGCTTTTCGCCTTCGCCTTCTTCCTCGGCACCTGCCCCACCTCGTCCACGCCGAGGCCGGTGATCACGCTCGCGGGCTCTTCCTCCACCACGTCGTAGTCGTCGAGCGCGCGCGCCTCGCCGTCGCGCTCCTTGATGAGCAGCCAGGGCTCGTGCGATTCGTCGCCCTTGCCGTGCATGCGCACCAGCGTCCAGTGGCCGTGCAGCTTCTCGCCGCGCAGCTCGAACTTGAGCTTGCCGGCCGCGAGCGCCTTGCGCGCGTCGCCGTCGGGCAGCCAGTCGCCGCGGTCCCAGACGATGACGGTGCCGGCGCCGTACTGCTTCGGCGGGATGGTGCCTTCGAAGTCGGCGTACGAGATCGGGTGGTCCTCGACGTGCACCGCCATGCGTTTCACGCCGGGGTCGAGGCACGGCCCCTTGGGCACGGCCCAGCTCTTGAGCGTGCCGTCGAGCTCCAGCCTGAAGTCGTAGTGCAGGTGGCTCGCGTGGTGCTTCTGGATGACAAAGCCCAGCGTGCCCTTGCCGCGCCGGCCGCCGGCCTTGGGCTCCGGCGTGCGGGAGAAGTCGCGCTTGCCGTGGTAGCGCGCGAGCGCCTTGCGTGCGGTGGATGACGAGGATGATGCTGTGCGTGCCATGGCGTGCGGTCCTCGACGGGCTCAGGCGGCGCGACGGTGGCGGGCCGGTGCCCTGCGCGCGGTGGCGGCGCTCTTCTTCGTGGCGGTACTGCGCTTCTTCGCAGCGGGCCGCCTGGGTCGCGGCTCTTCCTCTTCATCGGCGTCGGCTTCCTCGTCCTTCGACCTGCCCCCACTGCCACCCGCGCCCCCTTTGCGCAGGCTGCGCTTGAGCAGCTCGGTCAGGTCGATGACCTTGGCGCCGCGGCCTTCGCCAGCCTGCTCGCCTTCTTGCGGTTCGGGCTGGGTCACGGTCTCGGTCTGGCCGGCCTTCACCTTCCTGTCGACCAGCCGCAGGATCTCGTCCTTGAACTCGTCTCGGAATTCCTCCGGGTCCCAGTCGGCGCTCATGTCCTCGACCAGCTCCTTCGCCATCTCGAGCTCGCGCGGGCGCAGGCCGGCCTTCTTCGCGTCTTCGGAAGGCAGCGGCAGGTCGGTCCAGGGGCGGATGTCGGCGCCCCAGCGCAGCAGGTTCAGCACGAGGCCGGGGCCGACGGGCACCAGCGCCGCAAGATGCTGCCTGGTCTGGATCACCACGCGGGCCACGCCCACGCGCCCGCTGCGCTGCAGGGTCTCGCGCAGCAGCGCGTACACCTTGGCGCCGCGGTTGATGGGCGCCACGTAGTAGGGCCGCTCGAGGTACACGAAGGGAATGCCGTTGGCCGGCACGAAAGTCTCGATCTCGATGGTCTGCGTGGTCTTCGGGTAGGCGGCGGCGATCTCCTTGTCGCTGAGCACGACGTACTCGCCGCTCTCGTACTCGATGCCCTTCACGATCTGCTCGCGCGCGATCTCCCTGCCGGTCTTCTTGTTGATGCGCTTGTAGCCGACCGGGTCCATGGTCCTCTTGTCGAGCCAGTCGAAATCGATGCCGTGGTCCACGGTGGCCGAATAAAGCGCCACGGGGATGTGGACGAGGCCGAAGCTGATGGCGCCCTTCCACAGGACACGCGGCGCGGGTGCTTTCTTCGAGACGGGCATGGGTTGCACACTCCTTCACCCCGGAATGTGCGCCGCCCCGGCGCGCGCGATGTAGGAACGCGGCCCCAGGCGCCGTCAGGCCGCGCCGGTTGCGCCCGTGGCCTCGGTCACCGGTCCGAGCCGGCGTTCGCTGGGGCGCGCGAAGTAGAACCACTCGGCGCCCGGCAGCGCCATCGCGTTGGGGAACACGATGAAGCCGTCGTCGGGCGCGCTCACCAGGGTGCCGTCGTGCCGCATGCCGATGGGCTCGCCGCGCTGCACTTCGTCGAAGGTGGCCCAGTCGCGCACGAAGCTGTCTTCCTCGTGCAGGCGATCTGTAACGCTGGCCAGGCGCAGCAGTTTCGGCGGCTGCGCGGGGCCGCCGGAGAGCCCCTCGGGCAGTTCGGCCATGCCCAGCAGCGCCAGGGTGCGGCGGATGGCGCGCCACGCCACCTCGGGCGCCTGCGGATCGAGGTGCTGGCCGCATTCGAGCGTGACGCCGTAGCCGCCGCGGCTGCGGATGAATTCGTTGGTGCCGCGGCCGAAGTCGAGTTCGGCCTCGCTGGCCGGCGCGCCGCCCGAGCGCTGCGCGATGCCGGCGGCGTAGATGTCGAGCCAGCCTTCCACCACGATGGGCGTGCCGATGTGCAGCGCGAGCTGGCCCTCCTCGTACGAGCGGGCGAAGGGCTCCAGCGTGCCGGTGTTGTCGCGCGGGCCGATCATGGCGAAGGCCTCGCCCTCGCTCTGGAAGGAATGCAGGTCGAGCAGCACCTCGTGGCGCTCGATGAGCGGGGCCAGCACGTTGGTCACGCGGGCTTCGTAGTCGGCCGGCGACTCGGAGGGGCGGAACAGGCGGTTGAGGTTGCGCTCGCCCTCGCGCTGCAGGCGCCTGCGGGCCAGCGGATTGGCCACCGGCACCATGGTCAGCTCGCCGCGCAGCAGCCGCAGCGAGCCGGCCTCCAATTCGCCCAGCACGCGCTCGATGCCCAGGGTGCCGGAGATTTCGTCTCCGTGCACGCCGCCCATCACGAGCAGGCGGGGACCGGGGTTGAGCGAGGCGAAGGCGTGGATGCGCAGGCTGTCGGTGGCCACGCCGGCGAAAGGATCGGAAGACATCCGGGGATTATTGCGGAGCCCTTTCCCTGCGCGCAAAGGCGCTATTCGTTTCATAGCACCGGCCGCCGAGGCGCCGCCTACAGGGGCTGCCTCGCCTGTCCTACCGGGCCGGCCGCGGCGGGGGCGCAGGCTCGGCCTCTGTCAAAGGAGTGCATGCATGAACAGCAAGAGCAGCCGCGGCAAGACCAAGGTGGAGCAAGGCGGCGAATCGGCGCCCCGCCTGCCGCACGAGCGCGACCAGTCGTCGGACAGCCAGCAAACTCTGGACGGCAATCCGCCCGAGGTGGGCCGCAAGGCCCACGAAGACGTGGAGCGCGGCGTGGTCGACACCGACCGCGGCCCGCCGAGCGACCGCGTCTACAACGAGAAGCTCAGGCGCTGACGACGCCGGCGAGCTGCCTGCGCATCTCGGTGATGACCGCGCCGTAGTCCTTGGCGTTGAAGATCGCGCTGCCGGCCACGAAGGTGTCGGCGCCGGCCGAGGCCACGCGCGCGATGTTGTCGGCCTTGATGCCGCCGTCGACCTCCAGGCGGATGTCGCGCCCGCTCTGCTCGATGCGCTTGCGCGCCTGCTCGATCTTGCGCAGGGCCGAGTCGATGAAGCTCTGGCCGCCGAAGCCGGGGTTGACGCTCATGATGAGGATGAGGTCGATGTCGTCGATGGCCCAGTCCAGCGCCTCCAGGCCCAGCCCGGGGTTGAATACCAGCCCGGCCTTGCAGCCGGCCGCCTTGATGGCCTGGATGCTGCGGTGCGTGTGGGGCGAGGCGTCGGGGTGGAAGCTGATGTAGTCGACGCCCGCTTGCGCGAAAGAGGCCGCCAGTGCGTCGACCGGCTGGATCATGAGGTGCACGTCGATGGGCACCGGGGTGCCGTCGGCGGTCTTGGCGTAGGGCTTGAGCGCCTGGCAGATCATCGGGCCGAAGGTCAGGTTCGGCACGTAGTGGTTGTCCATCACGTCGAAATGGATCCAGTCGGCGCCGGCCGCGATCACGTCGGTCAGTTCTTTGCCGAGGTGCGCGAAGTCGGCGGACAGGATGGAGGGCGCGATGCGGAACGGGGTGCTCATAACCCCTGATTCTCGCAGCCGGCGCAAGCCCGACCAAAGGCCTCCGTTACCATGCGCCCCATGTCACACAGCCCTTTCAGCGTACAAGTCGAACCGCGCTACCTCGCCGACCAGTCCTCGGCCAAGGACAACATCTACACCTTCTCGTACACGGTCACCGTCACGAACACGGGTTCGGTGTCCGCCCAGCTGATCGCGCGCCACTGGCTCATCAACGACGCCTCGGGGCATTCGCAGGAGGTCAAGGGCCTGGGCGTGATCGGCCAGCAGCCGCTGCTGGCGCCCGGCGAATCCTTCCGCTACACCAGCGGCTGCCGCCTGCAGGCGCCCAGCGGCACGATGCACGGCAGCTACTTCGTGGTGACCGAGGAAGGCGACCGCTTCGACGTGCCCATTCCCATGTTCGTGCTGGAAGCCGACATCGGCGGCGCCCCTGTTTCGCGCGTACTGCACTAGACGCACCAGGCGTTCCTCAGGCTTCGCTTCGCCTCCCCCTCGCCGGGGGCGACACCTGCGGCCCGGCAATGCCGGTTGCGCGGTGTTCCCCGGCACTTGACTTGACGAGATCGCTCCCATGGCTGCCGCATCGCGCGACTTGCAGGGGCTGCTTGCCGGCCTCGACCCCACGGCCGATGTGGCGCAGCGCCACATCTGGCTCATCGACATCTTCGACTGGCTGCGCGGCGACCGCGCCTCGCCGCAGGCGGCCATCGGCCGCGTGCAGCTGCTGCTGGACGCCATCGAGGCGCGGCCCGAGCTGCGCGAGCGGCTTCGCGCCTGGTGGCGCGCCTTCACGCAGACGGTCGACCTGACCACGCTGCTGGCCGACTACGGCTTCGCCCCGCGCACCGCCTTCGCGAGCGAGCTCAGCGAACGGCTGCGCCGCAAGATCCTGCCCGGCACGCCCGAGACCACCGACGCATCGGACCTGTTCCGCATGGTGCTGCCCGGCGTGTTCGACGCGGGCTGGATCGCCCTGCTCGACGAGACGCAGCTCGGGCGCATCGGCGCCCTGCTGGCCGACGCGGCGCTCGACGAAGACGGCGCCCCGCGCTGGCGCCACACGGTGATGGACGCCGTCACCTACTGCAGCAGCCAGGTGGTGGCCGCCGGCTTCTCGCCCGAACTCCGCCTGCGCATGAGCACCGACGCTGTCGGCGAGACGCGCCCCTTCCACGCGCTGATGGCCGACCTGGACGAACTGCGCGAGCAGATGTTCGACCGCCCCGGAGAGCCGCGCGACGAAGAGGCCCTGCAGGCCGCCTTCGTGGCCTTCCGCGACCGGCTCGATGCCTGCCGCGCCGGCGCCGCCTCGGTCTACACGCACCTGGAGGACAACGGCATCTCGGTCGGCCTGGTGTTCCGGCTGCGCCAGCTGCGCGAGCGGGTACTGCGCATCCGCGAGCTGCTCGACTGCCTGATGGCGCCCAACCCCGGTCCCAGCGTGGCGCGGCTGGTCGGCCGGCTGGTGCTGGCCGGCGGCGAGCGCAACAGCATCCGGGCGCTGATCGCCTCCAATTCCTCGATGCTGGCCGCCAAGGTGACCGAGCGCAGCGCCGAGACCGGCGAGCACTACATCACCCGCGACCGCGCCAGCTACCTGCGGATGGTGAAGAAGGCGGCCGGCGGCGGCGCCTTCACGGCCGTCACGGTGCTGCTGAAGTTCGGCATCTATGCGCTGGGGCTGTCGGCCTTCTGGAGCGGCCTGGGCTCGGGGCTGATGTACGCGGCCAGCTTCGTCGCGATCCAGCTGCTGCACCTGACGCTGGCCACCAAGCAGCCCGCGATGACGGCGCCGGCCATGGCGGCGCGGCTGCGCGACATCAAGTCGGACGCGGCGGTGGACGATTTCGTCGACGAGGTCGCCAACCTGGTGCGCTCGCAGGTGGCGGCGGTGCTGGGCAACGTGCTGGTGGTGGTGCCGACGGTGGCGGCCATCGCGCTGCTGGCGCAGTTCGCGCTGGAGCGGCCGCTGCTGGACGCCGCCCATGCGGCGGCCACGCTGAAATCGCTGTCGCTGGCAGGCCCGACCGCGCTTTATGCGGCAATCACCGGCATCCTGCTGTTTTCGGCCAGCATCATCGCCGGATGGACAGAAAACGCCTTTGTCCTGCATCGAATGGACTCTGCAATGCGTTACAACCCCCGCATCGGCGCATTTCTCGGCGCCGCACGGGCTCGCCGCTGGGCCGATTTCATGCGCACCAACATTTCAGGCTTCGCCTCCAACATCTCGCTGGGACTCATGCTCGGGCTGCTGCCCGCGTTCGCGGGTTTCTTCGGGCTCGGGCTGGACGTGCGGCACGTGACACTGTCTGCCGGACAGATCGCCGCCGCGGCGGCATCCACCGGCCTGGCGGTGCTGCAGCAGCCTGCGCTGTGGTGGGCGGTGGCGGCGATCCCGGTCATTGGCGCGCTCAATGTGAGCGTGAGTTTCTATTTCGCTTTCCGCCTGGCGCTGCGTGCGCACAGCGTGAGCCTCGGTGACCGCGCGCGCATCCGCAGCGCGATCTGGGCCCGCTGGCGCAGCCGCCCGGTGAGCTTTTTCCTTCCTGGATGAATTTGACGAGCTTCTTCAACGATCTGCTGGGTTTCTGGTCCGAGTGGGTGCGCCCCTCGGCCGGCCTGCCCACCGTGCTGTGGTCGCTGCTGCTGGCGGCCGCCGCTGCTTCCGGCCACCTGGTGCAACGCTACCTGGGGTTACCCAAGGTGATCGGCTACTCGCTGGTCGGCGCCGTGGTGGGCTTTGCCGGCTTCGAGGGCGCGATCTGGCCGCTGCGCGGCATCAGCCTCTTCCTGCTCGAGCTCGGCGCGGCCGTGGTGCTGTTCGAGGCGGGCGGGCGGCTGCCGCTGCGCTGGTTCCGCCACAACCCGATGGTGCTGGTGCAGAGCCTGCTCGAGGCCACGCTGACCTACTTCGGCGTGTACTGGGTGCTCACGCTGCTGGGCCTGCCCGAGCCGGTGGCCAACCCGATCGCGCTGATGGCCATCGTCGCCTCGCCGGCGGTGCTCAGCCGCGTGATCATCGACACCCGCGCCGCCGGCCCCGTGACCGAGCGCGCGATGACGCTGGCCACGCTCAACACCTTCTATGCGCTGGCTCTGGGCTACGCGCAGGCCGGGCTGATCGAGCGCGCGCCGCAGACCATGCTGCAGAAGCTCTACCCGATCGCGGTGGTGCTGGGCCTGTCCTTCGTGGTCGGCGCGATCATGGCGCTGGCGCTGCGCTCGGCGCTGCGGGTGATGAGCCCGTCGAGCGAGAACACGTCGATCCTGCTGCTGGCGATCATTGCCGCGGGCGCCGCGCTCACCGCGCACGTCGGCGGCTCCGCGCCGCTGGCCGCGCTGATCGGCGGGGTGCTGCTCAAGACGCTGAACCCCAAGCCCTGGGCCTGGCAGCGGCAGCTGGGCACGGCCTCCTCGCTGCTCACCATGCTGATGTTCGTGCTGGTGTCGATCGTGGCGGCACAGGCCGACTGGACGCTGCCGGTGGCCAGCGTGGTGCTGGCCGTGATCGGCGTGCGCCTGCTGACCAAGATCGCGGGCGTGGCGGTTGCCAACCCCGGCAGCGGCGCGAGCTGGAAGCAGGCCTTCTGGGTCGGCTGCGCGATGTCGCCGCTGTCGTCGATCGCGCTGCTCATCGCCTCCAATTTCGCCACCGCCTCGCCGCTGCTGGGCACGATGATCACGCAGGTGGCCCTGCCCTCGATCCTGTTGATGGAGGTGGTGGGCGCGGTGCTCGCCACCCTGGCCATCCACGCGGTGGGCGAGAGTTCGGTGCCCTGGATGCCCCAGGCCTTCAGCATCACGGAGGACACGCAGCGATGAGCACCGCAGCCAGCAACAACAGCCCCGTCGACCCGGACAGCGACGACGTCCGCTCGGCGCCGCTGCCTTCGGACCCGGAGAGCCGCGCGGTCAAGCTCGAGCCCTTCAACAAGTCGGAGGCGCTGTCGCTCGGCGTGGAGCTCGAGCTGCAGCTCGTGAACACGCACGACTACGACCTCGCGCCCTATGCAGAGGACATGCTGCGCCTGATGGCCCAGACCCCGCTGCCCGGCAGCGTGGTGCCCGAGATGACCTCGAGCATGATCGAGATCTCGACCGACATCTGCCACTCGGCGCAGGACGTGATCACGCAGCTGTCGCCCATTCGCGAGGCGCTGATCCGCAACGCCGACAAGCTCAACATCGCGGTGGTGGGCGGCGGTACGCACGCCTTCCAGCAGTGGCACGAGCGGCGCATCTACGACAAGCCGCGCTTTCGCGAGCTGTCGGAGCTGTACGGCTACCTGAGCAAGCAGTTCACCATCTTCGGCCAGCACGTGCACATCGGCTGCCCCGATGCCGACGCGGCACTGCTGATGCTGCACCGCATGTCGCGCTACATCCCGCACTTCATCGCGCTGTCGGCGTCCTCGCCCTTCGTACAGGGGCAGGACACGCAGTTCGACTCGGCGCGGCTGAACTCGGTGTTCGCGTTCCCGCTGTCGGGCCGCGCGCCCTTCACGCTGAGCTGGAAGGAATTCGAGGCGTATTTCGAGCGCATGACCCGCACCGGCGTCGTGCGCAGCATGAAGGACTTCTATTGGGACATCCGCCCCAAGCCCGAGTTCGGCACCATCGAGATCCGCGTGTTCGACACGCCGCTCACCGTGGAGCGCGCCGCCGCGCTCGCGGGCTACGTGCAGTCGCTGGCCGCCTGGTTCCTGCAGGAGCAGCCCTTCGAGCCGACCGAAGACGACTACCTGGTCTACACCTACAACCGCTTCCAGGCCTGCCGCTTCGGCCTCGACGCGGTGTACGTCGACCCGGCCACCGGGCAGCACATGCCGCTGCGCGACCACATCCTGATGACGATGACGCAGCTCGAATGGCACAGCGAGGCGCTCAACGCCACGCAGGCGCTGGGCGAGCTGCGCACCAGCGTGGAATCGAACCGCAACGACGCGCGCTGGCTTCGCGAGAAGCAGGGGAAGGAGAGGCTGCTGGCCGAAGTCGTGCGGCAGGCGGCGTTGAGGTTCCGCGGGCAGGCCTGAGCGCGGTCAGGGCGCGGGCTGCTGCCGCAGCAGCGCGACCTGCGCCATCTTCCGCAGGTAATGCGCGAGCGGCGGCGTCGCCTTGTCCCGCACCTTCGCCAGGTCGTCGTAGCGGCGCACGCGCAACGATTCGTCGGCGAATGGCTCGCGCATGAAGGCGTCTGCCTCGTCTTGCGTGTGAGGGCCGCCCTGCAGCACCAGGCTGTGCTTCGATGCGGGAGACAGGGTGTCCCAGTAGCCGTCCTGCGTGCAAAGGTAGCGCTTCGCTTCCACGTGCAGGCGGATCGGCGCCAGCACGCCCGGCGGAAACACCCCGTGCAGAAAGGGCAGCGCGATGTACTGGTGCAGGTCGTCGCGCGCCGGCATCGCTTCGCCCTCTTCAGATGTCTCTTCCTCCTGCTGCGCGCTTCCCGGCGCGAGCAGGTGACCAAGATCGTGCAGCAGCGCCGCCACCACCGTCTCGGTGGTCTCGCCCGCTTCTTCCGCGAGCGCCGCGCATTGCAGCGCGTGATCCAGCTGGCTCACGGCTTCGTGGCCGTATTGCCGCTGGCCGGGGCCGGCCAGCAATTGGGCGATGTCGTCGAGGGTCAATGCCATCGCAGCAGTCCTTGCCTGTTCAGATCAGCACCTTGCGGATGCGCGCCGACACCAGGTCGATCGCGCTGACGCTGATCACGATGATGATCATCACGGCGCAGGTCTGCGCGTACTGGAAGCCGCGGATGATTTCCCAGAGCACCACGCCGATGCCGCCCGCCCCGACCATGCCCACCACCGACGCCGAGCGCACGTTCGACTCGAAGCGGTAGAGCGCGAAGGAGATCCACAGCGGCATCACCTGCGGAAGCACGCCGTACACGATCTCGTGCAGGGCGCTCGCGCCGGTCGAGCGGATGCCCTCCACCGGCTGCGGATCGATGGCCTCCACCGCCTCGGAGAAGAGCTTGGCCAGCACGCCGGTGGTGTGCACCCACAGCGCCAGCACGCCGGCGAAGGGGCCGAGGCCCACGGCCACCACGAACAGCATCGCGAAAACCATCTCGTTGATGGCGCGGCAGCTGTCCATGAGGCGGCGCGTCGGCTGGTAGATCCACCACGGCACGATGTTGGCCGAGGCCAGCAGCGCCAGCGGCACGGCCGTGGCCACCGCCAACGCGGTGCCCCACAGCGCGATCTGCAGCGTGACCACCATCTCCTGCAGGTAGATGCGCCACTGCGTGAAGTCGGGCGGGAAGAACTCGGCGGCGTAGGTCGCCATGTTGCCGCCGTCCCGGACGAGGTCGAGCGGACGCATGTCGGCGCCATTCCAGGAGGCCGCGAGCAGCAGGAGCAGCGCGGCCCAGGAGAGCTGCCACGCTAGGTTGCGCTTGGGAGCCGTCGTGGCGAGCGGCGGGCGGTTCATCGGGATCGAGGAGGACATGGGAGGCGAACGAGCGGTCGTCGAAAAGGAAGCTGCACTGCGCTCAGTTCAGCGCGGCCAGCTTCTTGTCGATGTCGGCCAGCTTCGCCTTCCTGTCGGCATCGCCCAGCGCGGCATCGGCCTCGATCTTGTTGCGCTGGCCGAAGAGTTCGATCTGGCGGATCGGCAGCAGCTGCTTGTCGCTCGATTCCTTGAAGCCCGCGAGCTTCGAGATCTTCATGACGATCTCCTTCTCGCGCGGATCGGTCTTGGCGTAGTTGATGAAGAAGTTGCGGATCTTCGTCTTCGTGGCCTCGGGCAGGTCCTTGCGCATCACGAGCGGGTCGAGCGGGATCAGCGGCGAGGTCCAGATGACGCGGATGTCCTTGTACTTCTCGGGGAAGCGTTCCTTGATCTTCTCCAGGTTCTCGCTGTTGTTGGTCGCGACGTCCACCTGCTTGTTGGCCACGGCCAGTGCGTTCGCCTCGTGGTTGGCGCTGCGGGTGATGCGGAACGCGGTCTTGGCGTCGATCTTGTTCTGCGCGAAGACGTAGAAGCCCGGCACCAGGTAGCCCGAGGTGGAGTTCGGTTCGCCGTTGCCGAAGCTCAGGCTCTTCGCGTTCTTCAGCACGTCGTCGAGCGTCTGCAGCGGGCTCTCGCGGTTGACGATGAGATAGGAGTAGTAGCCCAGCGTGCCGTCGGCGTTGACCTTCTGCGCGAACACTTCGCCGTTGGCGCGGTCCACGGCTTCCATGGCCGACTTGTTGCCGAACCAGCCGAGCTGCACCTTGTTGAAGCGCATGCCTTCGATGATGCCGGCGTAGTCGGGTGCGAAGAAGGCGTTGACCTTCAGGCCGGTCTGCTTGCTCAGGTCGTCGATCAGCGGTTGCCAGTCGGCCTTGAGGTTCTGCGACGACTCGGTAGAGATGAGGCCCATGTTGAGGGTGTCCTGCGCGAACGCGCCGGCCATGCCGAGGCCGAACGCCGCGGCGGCGATGAGTTTCTTGATCATGGATGGCTCCAGGAAATGAAAGAGGAACGAGGGAGTGAAAGAGGAGACGGAGAGAAAGACGCGGCAGGCGCCCGGAGGCGCCCCGAGAAAATCAGACTGCGCTTGCCGGCTGGGCCGTCCACGGCACGGCAACCGGTGGCGCGGGCTCGGGCGCGACAGGCCGCAGCAGCTCTTCGGCCTGCACGCCGTACAGCTCGTGCAGCAGCGCGGGCGTGAGCGCGGACGAAGGCCCGTCGAACACCACGCGGCCCTGGTTCAGCGCAACGACGCGCGGGCAGTACTTCATTGCGACATCGACCTGGTGCAGCGAGACGATGACGGTGCAGCCGTCCTCGCGGTTGATGCGCGCCAGGATTTCCATGACCTTGCGCGAGGACTCCGGATCGAGCGAGGCGATGGGCTCGTCGGCCAGCACCACCTTGGCGCCTTGCACCAGCGTGCGCGCGATGGCCGCGCGCTGCTGCTGCCCGCCCGATAGCGTGGAGGCGCGCTGCGCATGGCAGTCGGCGATGCCCACGCGCGCCAGCGCATCGAGCGCCTGCGCGCGCTCCTGCGCGGTGAACACGCGCGCCAGGCTACGCCACCACGGCATGCGGTGCAGCGAACCCACGAGCACGTTGACCAGCACCGGCAGCCGCGCGACGAGGTTGAACTGCTGGAACACGAAGCCCACCTGCGAGCGCACCTTGCGGATGTCGCGATGGATGCGCCCGCCCTTCTGCACACAGCATCCGTCGATCTCCACCAGCGACTGCGAGCCGCCGTCGGCCGCCACCAGCCCCGCGATGTGGCGAAGCAGGGTCGACTTGCCGGAGCCCGAGGCGCCGATGAGCGCGACCATGTCGCCGCGCGCCACGTCGATGTTGATGTCGCGCAGCGCGTGCCGGCCGTTGGCGAAGTGCTTGTCGAGATGTCGGATGCGCAGGAGGGTGTTCATTGCTTGTCTCAAAGTCGTCTAGACAAGTGCAGTTTCACCAGCCCGTGTGACGAGCCGGAGACACTTCGGCGACGACGAAATGTCAGGGCGGTTCAGACCACCCTTCGGCCTTCGCGCCACACGCCGCGCACCACCGGGTACCGCGCACCGTCGGGCAGCGTGCACATGCGCACCTGCACCAGGTCGGCGCGCAGGCCGACCTCGAGCGCGCCGCGATCATTCAGGCGTGCCGCGCGCGCCGGCGTGCGCGTCACCATGCCGACGGCCTGCGGCAGCGTGACGATCCCGTCATGCACCAGCCGCATCGCGGCGCCCAGCAGGCTGCTGGGCACGTAGTCGGAGGAGAGGATGTCGAGCAGCCCGTGGCGCGCCAGCTCGGCCGCCGCGACGTTGCCGGAGTGCGATCCGCCACGCATCACGTTCGGTCCTCCCATCACGTTCGAGAGGCCCAGCCCGTGCGCGGCGCGTGCCGCGGCCAGCGTGGTCGGGAACTCCGACATGCTCGCGCCCTCGGCGTGCGCCTGCTCCACGTGCGCCACCGTGGTGTCGTCGTGGCTCGCGAGCGCGATGCCGTGCGTGCGGCAGTATTCGACGAAGTAGCGCCGGTGCGGCAGCGCGTACTCGGCCTGCAACGCGCCGGCCTGCGCCACGCGCTCGTCGAACTTGCTGTCGCTCCAGCCCTTCTTGCCGGTGTAGTAGACGCGGGCGATCTCGATGTTCTCCCACTGCCGCTGGCCCGGCGTGTGGTCCATCAGCGAGATCAGCGACAACCGCGGATGGCCATGGAAGGGCTCGAACAGCTCGACCGTGTTGGGCGCGGGCAGCTCGCAGCGCACGTGCAGGTGGTGGTCCGCGCGCAGGAGGTCCTGCGCGGCGCAGGCGTCGAGCGTGGTCAGCGTCGCCTCCCAGGTGCTGCCGCGCACGCTGTCGGGGTCGGCCTCGCCCACGCCGAGCGCATCGAACACCGTCGTGATGCCGGCGGCCGCCATCTCGGCGTCGTGCGCCAGCAGCGCGGGCAGCGGGCCCCAATGCACCTTCGGGCGCGGCATCAGGTGACGCTCGAAGTTGTCGGTGTGCACTTCCACGAGGCCGGGCAGCAGGAAGTCGCCGTCGAGGTCGATGGTGCCTTCGGCGGTGGGGCCGCTGTCGATGCTGGCGATGCGACCGCCGTAGACGGTGAGCGCACCCGAAACCACCTCGCCCGGCAGCACCATGCGTGCGTTGGCGAATACCGTCGTCGTGCTCATGGCCTGCCGCTCCTGAAGGCGCCCACGTCGACACGGCGCGTCGCGACCGCGGCGCCGACTTCGGCATCGTGAAAGATCCCCACCGTGGCCGCGCCGCGCGCGGTGGCCTCGCGGATCAGCGAGATCACGGTGTCGGTGTTGGCCGCATCGAGCGAGGCGGTCGGCTCGTCCAGCAGCAGCAGCGGCTTGGGCTTGATCATGTTGCGGGCGATGTTGATGCGCTGCTGCTCGCCGCCCGAGAAGGTCGCGGGCGGCAGGTGCCACAGCCGCTCGGGAATGCGCAGGCGCGCGAGCCAGCGGCGTGCTTCCTCGCGCGCGGCCTCGATCGCGGCGGGGTCGTCGCCCGCGTCCTCGGCCAGCGGCTCGGCCACCACGTCGAGCGCCGGCACGCGCGGGATCACGCGCAGGAACTGGCTCACGTAGCCGATGGTGTCGCGCCGCAGGCTCACCATCTCGCGCGGCGTCGCCTGAGTCACGTCGACCGGGCCGGCCGGCGACTGCACGGTGATGCGCCCCGCGCTCGCGCGGTAGTTGGCATAGACCAGCTTGAGCAGCGTGCTCTTGCCGAGGCCGGAGGCGCCGTCGAGCACCACGCACTCGCCGGCGGACACGCTCAGGTCCACGTCGTCGAACACGGGCAGCTCGAGGCTGTTCTGGCGGTGCAGCGTGAAGCGCTTGGCCACGCCCTGGAGTTGAAGCATCGGAGGAGCCATCATGGTTGCAGTACCGAGGAAACGAGCAGTTGGGTGTAGGCGTGCTGCGGGTCGTCCAGCACCTGGTCGGTGAGGCCGGCCTCGACCACGCGGCCCTGCTGCATCACCAGCATGCGGTGCGCGAGCAGGCGCGCCACCGCCAGGTCGTGCGTGACGACGATGGCCGCGAGCTGCATCTGCCGCGTCAGCTGGCGCAGCAGGTCGAGCAGGCGCGCCTGTACCGACACGTCGAGGCCCGAGGTGGGCTCGTCCATGAACACCAGGCGCGGCTGCGTCACGAGGTTGCGCGCGATCTGCAGGCGCTGGCGCATGCCGCCGGAGAAGGTGCGCGGCGCGTCGTCGATGCGCGCCGGGTCGATCTCGACGCGGCCCAGCCACTCGGCGGCGGTGGCGCGCAGGCGGCCGTAGTGGCGCTCGCCCAGGCCCATGAGCCGCTCTCCGACGTTCGCGCCGGCCGACACGTCCATGCGCAGGCCGTCGGCCGGGTTCTGGTGCACGAAGCCCCAGTCGGTGCGCGCGAGCATGCGTTGCTGGGCCTCGGTCATCGTGAACACTTCCTGCAGGCCGCCGCCGCGCACCTGGAACTCGACGCTGCCCGCATCGGGCTTGTCGCGCGCGGCGATGGCATTGAGCAGCGTCGACTTGCCGGAGCCGGATTCGCCGACCACCGCGAGCACCTCGCCGGGCCAGAGGTCGAAGGAAGCGTCGTGCAGCGCCACGCGCTCGCCGTAGCGCTTGGCGATGCCGCGCACGCGCAGCAGGGGAGATTTCGTGTCGGGGGCGTTCATGCAAGAGCCTGTTCGGGTTCGCTGCGGGGCGCGGGAGCCGGTTGCTGCTGCTCCTGCCGGCGCGAATGGCAGTGGTCGGAGTCGGAGCACACGTGCATGCGGGTGCCGCGGTCGTCCGTGATGATTTCGTCCAGGAAGCTGTCGGTCGCTCCGCACAGCGCGCAGGGCACGTCCCAGCGCTGCACCTCGAAGGGGTGGTCGTCGAAGCACAGGCTCTCGACCGGCGTGTAGGGCGGCACGGCGTAGATGCGCTTCTCGCGCCCCGCGCCGAAGAGCTGCAGCGCGGGGTTCATGTGCAGCTTGGGGTTGTCGAACTTCGGGATCGGCGAGGGCGACATGACGTAGCGGCCGTTGACCAGCACCGGGTAGTCGTAGGTGGTGGCGATGTGGCCGTAGCGCGCGATGTCCTCGTAGAGCTTGACGTGCATCAGACCGTACTCGGCCAGCGCGTGCAGCGTGCGGGTGGCGGCCTCGCGCGGCTCCAGGCGCTGCATGGGTTCCGGCACGGGCACCTGGTAGACCATCACCTGCCCTTCGGCGAGCGGCGCCTCGGGAATGCGGTGGCGGGTCTGGATCAGCGTGGCATCGGCGGTGCGCGTGGTGGTTTCCACGCCTGTGGTGCGCTGGAAGAAGCGGCGGATGTTCACCGCGTTGACGGTGTCGTCCGAGCCCTGGTCGATGACCTTGAGCACGTCCTTCGGCCCGATGACCGCGGCCGTGACCTGGATGCCGCCCGTGCCCCAGCCGTAGGGCAGCGGCATCTCGCGGGAGCCGAAGGGCACCTGGTAGCCGGGGATGGCCACGGCCTTGAGGATGGCGCGGCGGATCATGCGCTTGGTGCGCTCGTCGAGGTAGGCGAAGTTGTAGCTGCTGCTGGTGGTGGTCGTGTCGGCGGTCATTGCGGGTCTTCTCCTGCGCCGTTGGCGCGCATCTTTCGCACGAGCTCGAGTTCGGACTGGAAGTCGACGTAGTGCGGCAACTTCAGGTGCTGCACAAAGCCCGAGGCCTCGAGGCTGTCGCTGTGCGAGAGCACGAACTCCTGCATCTGCGCGGGCGCCTCGACCGGCTCGCCCAGTTCCTCGGCGCGCAGCGCACGGTCGACCAGGCTCATGGCCATCGCCTTGCGCTCGCTGTGGCCGAAGGCCAGGCCGTAGCCGCGCGTGAACTGCGGCGGCTCGGTCTTGCTGCCGGCGAACTGGTTGACCATCTCGCATTCGGTGAGCGCCATGTCGCCGATGGAGATGGCGAAGCCCAGCTCCTCCGGCACGATCTCCAGCTCGGCCGTGCCCACGCGGATCTCGCCGACGAAGGGATGGCTGTGCGAGTAGCCGCGCTGCGTCGAATAGGCCATGGCCAGCAGGAAGCCTTCGTCGCCGCGCGCGAGGTTCTGCAGGCGCGTCGCGCGGTCGGCAGGAAAGCGCAGCGGCGTGCGTGTGAGGTCGACCGGGGCCGGGTCGCCGGGCGGGACCTCGTGCGTTTCGATCAGGCCTTCGTGGTTCAGCAGGTCGACCACGCGCGGCGTGAAGGCCGGAGCCTCGGCCGTCGCTGTCGCAGCGGGCGCGCCTGTGGGCTGCTGGCCGTTCGCGAGCAGCGTGAAGTCGAGCAGCCGCTGCGTGTAGTCGTAGGTCGGGCCCAGCACCTGGCCGCCGGGCAGGTCCTTGAAAGTGGCGGAGATGCGGCGGTCGAGCTGCATGCGCGCCGTGTCGAGCGCGACGCTGGCGCCCAGGCGCGGCAGCGTGGCCCGGTAGGCGCGCAGCAGGAAGATGGCCTCGACCACATCGCCTGCCGCCTGCTTGATGGCGAGCGCGGCGAGTTCGGGGTCGTACACCGAGCCTTCGGTCATCACGCGGTCGACGGCGAGCCTGAGCTGTTCGCGGATCTGCTGCACCGACAGCTCGGGCGTGTCGGCGTTGCCGCGGCGCTGTTCGGCCAGCAGCCTGTAGCTGTTGAGGATGGCGGTCTCGCCGCCCTTGACTGCAACGTACATCTCAAGCCTCCTGCTCGATGCGCGTGGTGCGCGGAAGGCCGACGATCTGCCCCGGCGCTGCCAGGAACATGTCGACGCCGCGCGGAAAGGCCGCGTGGTTGGCGGACCACTGCGCGGCGAAGGGCGTCGCGCCGGTGCGCGGCAGGCCTTCGACGGCAACCGATTCGCTGTCGCGAATGCCGGGGCCGCGCAGCGTCCATGCGCCGGCACCGCCTTCGGCGAGGCCGGCCACGTCGACCACGCAGGTCGTCGACTGGTCGGGATAGGCGTCGCTGCCCTGCGCGAAGCTGTCCAGGCGCGGGCATTCGTCGCCCTGCGCCACCCATGCGAACTGCGCGGCCTCGGGCTTGTCGACCAGCACGCAGCCGGTGTGGAAGCGCAGCCAGGCAGCGGCGTCGCTGCCGGCCAGAGAGGGCGAGAGCCAGAGCGTGCAGTCGGGATCGAGCAGCGCGAGCAGCAGCGCGGCGGAAGCGGGGTGGCCGCGCGACGGTGTCTGCGCGTCGTGCGCGAGGGCGACCACGCGGCCGGGATGCGACAGCGCATGCTGCGCCGTGCGGAACACCGACTGGCTGCCCAGTGCCGCGTCGGAAAAACCGGCGCCTAGAGTGGAAAGATCGAGCGCGCTCATTCGGAATCGTCCTCGCCTTCGGCATCGCCGGCTTCGCGCGCGACGGTGAAGAACTCGACCTTGCTGCTCTGCGCGCTGGCCTGGCGGCGTGCGCGCAGCTGCTGGATATGGCGGCGCACGGGAGCGAGCAGCTGGGCATCCAGCGCCGGTTGGCGTTCCGGGTCTTGCAGCAGCGCGTCGGCCACGGCGGCCAGTTGCGCATGACGGTGCGAACGGCCCATGACGTAGGCGACGCCTACCGCGGAGCCGGCCTCGCCCAGACGCAGGGCGCAACGCGTGACCGTGACTTCGCCGAGGTTGAAGCGCTCGCCCGAGCCGCCCGCGCGGCCCTGCACCATCACGAGGCCGGTTTCCGGCGCGCGCAGCCACTGTGGCGTACCCTGCGCATGAGCACCGAGCGCCGGCTCGAGCAGCTCAAGCGGAGCCCGCGCCAGCGTGGCCATCCACTGGGCGCGATCCAGCGGGCGCCCGGGCGGTTCCGTGTCAAAAGCATGAAACATGTAAGTGATACTCTCAAAGTTGTATAGACAAATTCAACAACCGGCGCGAGCTTAGAGAGCGCTCAAGACGACTTCATGACAAGCACTACAAGTTCTCCCGCATCGCTTCCCGCCCGCCCGCCGCGCGACAGCTTCTGGACCCGCATCGCAGCCGACATCGCCGACGCCATCGCACGCGGCGTCTATCCGCCGGGGCAACGGCTTCCTCCCGAACACGCACTGGCCGAGCAATACGGCGTCAACCGCCACACCATCCGCCGCTCGCTGGCCGACCTCACGAGCCAGGGCCTGCTGCGCGTGACGCAGGGCAGCGGCACCTACGTCGAGGAATTCGCGATGGACCTCGCGCTGGTCAAGCGGCCCCGGCACCACCAGCGCATGGCACTGGCCGGCCTGCGCGGCGCGCTGAGCGTGGTGGCCGCCAGCACGGTGCGCGCAACCGCCGCGCAGGCCCGCGCGCTGGACGTGGCGGCACGCAGCACGCTGCTGTGCCTCAATGTGATCGGCGATGCCGAAGGACAGCCGCTGCATTTCAGCGAGCGCTTCTTCCCGTTGCCGCGCTTCGCGACGCTCGAGGATGTGGTGCGCGAGACCGGCTCCATCACCGCGGGCTTCGCGGCCCACGGCGTGGACGACTACACGCGCCGCGACAGCCGCATCACCGCGCAGATGCCCGAGCCCACGGTGGCGTCCCACCTGCGCCAGCCGGTGACGCGGCCGGTGCTCTTCGTCGAGAGCGTCAACATCGACACCGCCGCCGTGCCCATCGAATACGCCCGCACCTGGTTCGCGGGAGATCGCATCTCGCTGACGGTGACGCACGATGAGTGAACACCGCTACGCCGCCTACTTCGCGCCGCCGGTCGAAAGCGCATGGTGGGAGGCCGGCAGCCGCTGGCTGGGCCGCTGCGCGGCGAGCGGGCGCACATGGCCGCTGCCCGACATCGCGGGAGCGCCCGCGGAACTGCAGAAAAGGCTCACCGCCGCGCCCCGGCGCTACGGCTGGCACGCCACGCTCGCGGCGCCCTTCGTGCTGAAGCCCCGGTTCACCGAGGCGGAGCTTCGCGCCGGCATGCAGGCGCTCTGCCGCACGCTGGAGCCCTTCGACATGCCCGCGCTCGAAGTCGCGCTGCTCGACGACTTTCTCGCGCTCGTGCCCGTTCGCCCGGACGCACCGCTGCGCGCGGCGGCCGATGCCTGCGTGATGCAGCTGCACGCCTTCGCCGAGCCGCTGCCGCCTTCGGAGCTCCAGCGGCGCCGCGCGGCCGGCCTCACGCCCGAGGAAGACGCGCTGCTGCTGCGCTGGGGCTATCCCTTCGTGATGGACCGCTTCCGCTTCCACATGTCGCTGACCGGATCGCTGCGCAACGTCGAGCCGGATGTCGTGGCGGCCTTGCAGGCGGCGGCACGGCAGCACTTCGCGCCGCTGCTGTCTTCTCAGCCTCCGCTGCGCTTCGAAGCCATCAGCCTCTTCGCCGAGCCCTCGTCCGGGGCCGACTTCATGTGCCTCGCGCAGATGGGGCTGGGCCGATGACCGGCCGCCTCGTCTACGTGGCCGGCCCTTCCGGCGCGGGCAAGGACAGCCTCCTCGGCTGGCTGAAGGACCACCTTCCGCACGACGCGCCCGTCTCCTTCGCCCGCCGCACCATCACGCGCCCAATGACCGCCGGCGGCGAGCAGCACGACGGCGTCGACCTGCCCGGCTTCCTGCGACTGCGCGAAGCAGGTGCCTTCGGGCTCGACTGGGAAGCCAACGGGCTCTGCTACGGCGTGCGACATACCGAGCTGACGCCGCCGCGCGACGGCGGCACCGTCATCGTCAACGGATCGCGCGCCTACCTGCCCGAAGCCGCACGGCGCTTTCCGCGGATGACGGTCGTGCACGTCACGGCCAGCGTGGAGACGCTGCGCCGCCGCCTGACGGCACGGGCGCGCGAGTCCGCCGAGATGGTGGAAGCCCGCGTGCAGCGCGCGCTCGACTTCCGCATTCCACCGGAGCTGGCCGCCATCGAGATCCACAACGAGGACGTTCTTGCGGATGCCGGCGCCCGGCTGCTGCTGGCGCTGAGCATGCCGCGCAGGGAACTCCATCCGGAGGCGTAGCGCTTATGCTCTCACCCCCATGGGTGAATTCGACCTGATCGCACGCTACTTCAAGCGCCCCGCCACGCGCTCCCCGCTCGGCGTGGGCGACGACTGCGCACTGCTCGCGCCGGCTCCCGGCATGCAGCTCGCCGTTTCCTCCGACATGCTCGTTGAAGGGCGGCACTTCCTTTCCACCGTCGATCCGGCCCGGCTGGGCCACAAGGCGCTGGCGGTGAACCTCAGCGACCTGGCCGCCTGCGGCGCGAAGCCGCTGGCCTTCACGCTCGCGCTGGCGTTGCCGGGCGTGGACGAGCCCTGGCTCGAAGGCTTCTCTCGCGGCCTGCTCGCGCTGGCCGACGCGCACGGCTGCGAGCTGGTGGGCGGCGACACCACGCGCGGCCCGCTCAACATCTGCATCACGGTGTTCGGCGAGGTGCCGGCCGGCGCGGCACTGCTGCGCTCGGGCGCGCGCGCGGGCGACGACATCTGGGTGAGCGGCACGCCGGGCGAGGCGCGGCTGGCTCTCGAGGTGTTCCGCGGCACGATCGCGCTGCCGGCGGACGCCTTCGACACGGCGCGCAGGCGCATGGAGCAGCCGACGCCGCGCGTGGCGCTCGGGCAGGCCCTGCGCGGCATCGCCTCTTCGGCCGTGGACGTGAGCGACGGACTGATCGGCGACCTGGGCCACATCCTCGCATCGAGCGGCGTGGGCGCCACGCTGGACGCCGACGCGGCCACCGCGCTGATCTCGGTCGACACCGGCAACCTGGGAGAGGAACTGCGCCGCACCTGCGCGCTCTCGGGCGGCGACGACTACGAGCTGGTCTTCACCGCGCCCGCCTCGGCGCGCAACGCGGTCGGGCAGGCAGGCATGGACAGTTCCACGCGCGTCACGCGCATCGGCCGCATCGAGGCCGACGCCGGCCTGCGCATCGTCGACGCGGCCGGCGCGCCGGTGTCACAGCGCTTCGGCTCGTTCGACCATTTCGTCTAGTTTTCCTGCAATCCCTCTCTTTCGGGAAACACCGAGGAACCGGCTTTGCCGGGCCTCAGGTGTTGCCCCCGGAAGGGGGTTGGCGAAGCGACACGAAGTGCGCGCAGCCTGGGGGAGAGCCTATCCTCCGCGCACCACCGCCTGCATCTTCTGCTGAGCGGCATTGATGGCCGCCGACTGGCCGTTGAGCTGCTGCAGCATCTTGTTGAGCTCGGCCTGCACGGCAGGGTCGGTCACGGCGACGCTGCTGCCGCTGATCTGGATCTTCGACTTGTTCTTCTCCAGGAAGTCGCCGATGGCCAGCGCGCTGTCGAACACCTTGTCGAGCGCGGGGAACACTTCCTTGAAGGTGGCGGAGGGCGTGGTCACGGTCTTCTCGAAGGCCTTGTCGTAGACCTGCTTCAGGTCGTCGGGCTGCTTGAGCTGCGCGTGCGCGGCATCGGCCTTGGCGGACTGCTGGTCGAGCGCGGTGCGCAGGCCCGTGAGGCCGTCCTTCGCGGCCTTGAGGTCGTCGCGGCGCGCGGGCAGGTCGGCGATGGAACGCAGCGCGCCCTTGGCCATGATCTGCGTCATGGGCTGGCTCACGGACTTGTTCATGCCTTCGTTGAAGTCGGTGATCACGGCGTAGTGCTGCGCGTAGTCGCCGAAGGAGGCTTTTTCTTCCGCGGTGGGCACCGGCACGCGCAGGCCGGGCTTGCCGAGCACGCGGGTCTGCAGGAAGGAGATGAAGGCCTTGCGCTGCTCGGCCTCCTTGTTGCCGCAGGCCACCAGCGCGAGGCTGAAGGCGACGAGGAGCGTCATGGCCCCGAGACGTTGAATGAAAGTTCTCATGGGCCGGGCCCTCCTGTTTGTTGTGCCGGAAAAATTATAGGGAGCGCTTCAGCGCATCGATGAAGGCTCGCGCCGCGGCCGATAGCGAATGGCCGCGCTTGGTGACGATGGAGATGTCGCGCGCCACGCGCGGCGAGCTCAGCACCTTGATGACCAGCGACGGGTCGGCCTCCGCGCGCGCGAAGGCCGAGGGCATGATCGACGCGCCCATGCCGGCGGCCGTCATCCATATGGCGGTGGAGAGGAACGACACCTCGTTCACCACGTCGAGCGCCACGCCCGCCTCGGCCGCGGTGCCGTCGATGAGCGGCCGCACGCCGTAGCCCGGTCGCACCGTGATGACGGGGTGGCCGCCCAGGTCGCTCCAGCGCACCACGCGGGCCTTGGCCAGCGGATGGTCGTCGCGGCAGACCACGGCGAGGTGGTCGCGCATGAGGCGCTGCACCTCGACCTCGGGGCCGGGCCGCTCGGGCGTGCCGATGCCGAAGTCCACGTGCTCGCCGATGATGCGCGAGACGAACTGGTCGGGCGCGCAGTCGTTCACCAGCACCCGCACGCCGGGATGCTGCTCGTTGAATGCGCGCATCGCGTCGGGCAGCAGGAAGGCCGCGAGCGTGGGCGTGATGGCGAGGGTGACGCGGCCGCGCTCGAGCGTGGCCAGTTCGCGGAAGTCGTTCGACAGCGAATCCACGTCGCGCAGGATGCGCTCGACCGTCATCATCATCTGCTCGGCCGCCGCCGTGGCCTTGAGCGAGCGCGTGGTGCGGTCGAACAGGCGCGTGTCCAGCCCTTCCTCGAGCTGGCGGATCAGCATGCTCACCGCCGACTGCGTGACGAACAGCCGCTGCGCCGCCGCGCTGAGCTTTTTCAGCTGGTAGACGGCGAGGAACGCACGCAGCTGGCGGATCGTAGGACTGAAGTTCGTATTCATCAGCAAAGATGATATTTCATTAGAAATTTCTTGATTTACGAATGAATCCGGCCATCGTTCAATCATCGGAAAAACGCATCACATTCAAGGAGTCTCGATGGCAGCACCCCTTGCCCGCGGGAAGAGCGCGCGTCGCCGGCAGCTGCTGCTGGCCGCCGCCGGCGCGGCACTGACCGGTGGCACGGCGCTCGCGCAGGCGCCTTCCGCGCCGACCGGCGATTTCCCGAACCGGCCCATCCGCCTGGTCGTGACCTTCCCGCCCGGCGGCAGCGCCGACGCGGTGATGCGCATGCTGGTGCCCCGGCTCAACGAGAAGCTGGGCCAGCCGGTGGTGATCGACAACAAGCCCGGCGCGGGCGGCAACGTGGGGCTCTCGCTGGTGGCCAAGACTCCCGCCGACGGCTACACGCTGGGGCTGGGCGCGGCGGGCGCGCTGACCGCCAACGTCAGCCTCTATCCGCAGATGCCCTTCGACCCGGTGAAGGACTTCAAGCCCGTGGGCATGGTCGCGGCCACGCCCTTCGTGATCGTGGGACACCCTTCCATCGCCGCGCGCACGCAACGCGAGCTGATCGCGCTGGCAAAAGCCAGCCCCGGCACTCTGTCGATCGGCCACGGCGGCAACGGCACGGCCATGCACCTGTCGGCCGCCCTCTTCGCGCAGATGGCGGACGTGAAGCTGGTGGAGGTGCCTTATCGCGGCTCGGGCCCGGCGGCGCTCGACGCCATCGCGGGGCAGATTCCGCTCGCGCTGGTCGACCTGCCCGCCTCGCTGCAGCAGATCAGGGCCGGCAAGCTGGTGGCCTTCGCGGTGACGAGTGCGCAGCGCGTGCCGATGCTGCCCGAGGTGCCCTCGGTGGCCGAGGCCGGGCTCGCCGGCTACGACTCCACCGGCTGGTTCGGCGTGGTGGCGCCCGCAGGCACGCCAGCGCCCGTCGTCGCGCGGCTCAACGCCGAGATCAATGCCGCGCTCGGCGACGAGCAGATCAGGGCCTCGATGCGCAACCTCGGCGCGGAGCCCGCGCCGACCTCGCCGAGGCGTACATCCAATCCGAAACGAAGAAATGGGCGAAGGTGATCCAGACCGCCCGCATCAGGCTCGACTGACGACAGGCATCCGCCAGAACATGACCGACCAGAACCACACCTCAGCACTGCAGGCCGACGTGATGATCGTCGGAGCCGGCCCCGTGGGCCTCACGCTGGCCATGGACCTCGCCTCGCGCGGCGTCTCGGTCCTCATCTGCGAGACGCGCCGCTTCGCCGAGCCGCCGAACGTGAAGTGCAACCATGTCGCCTCGCGCACCATGGAACAGTTCCGCCGCCTTGGCGTGGCGCAGAAGCTGCGCGACGCGGGCCTGCCGGCGGATCATCCGAACGACGTGGTGTTCCGCACCACCGTGACGGGCACCGAGCTCACGCGCATCCCCATCCCCTGCCGGCGCGACCGCTACACCGAGACCGAGGGCCCCGACGCATGGTGGCCCACGCCCGAGCCGCCGCACCGCATCAACCAGATCTACCTGGAGCCCATCCTGCTGAAGCACACGGCCGCGCTGCCGGGCGTGCAGCTGCTCAACCGCACGCAGTTCGCGGGCTTCACGCAGGACGATACCGGCGTGACCGCGATCGCCACCGACATGGACAGCGGCGTGACGCGCAGCATCCGCTGCCGCTACATGGTGGGCTGCGACGGCGGCTCCTCGGCGGTGCGCAAGCAGATCGGCGCGAAGCTCGAGGGCACGGCGGTCATACAGCGGGTGCAGTCGACCTTCATCCGCGCGCCCGGGCTGCGCGCGCTCATTCCGGGCAAACCGGCGTGGTCGTACTACGCGATGAACCCGCGCCGCTGCGGCACGATGTTCGCCATCGACGGGCACGAGACCTGGCTGGTGCACAACCACCTGAACGCCGAGGAGCCCGAGTTCGATTCGGTGGACCGCGACCGATCGCTGCGCGAGATCCTCGGCGTGGGCCCCGACTTCGAGTACGAAGTCATCAGCAAGGAAGACTGGGTCGGCCGCCGCCTCGTGGCCAACCGCTTCCGCGAGGGCCGCGTGTTCCTCGCGGGCGACGCTGCCCACCTGTGGGTGCCCTACGCCGGCTACGGCATGAACGCGGGCATCGCCGACGCGCTCAACCTCTCCTGGCTGCTCGGCGCGGTGGTCCAGGGCTGGGGCGACGAGGCCATGCTCGACGCCTACGAGGCCGAACGGCTGCCGATCACCGAGCAGGTATCGAACTTCGCGATGAACCACGCGCAGAAGATGATCCGCGCGCGCCGCGCCGTGCCGCAGAACATCGAGGAGCCGGGCGCCGCCGGCGACGCGCTGCGCGCCGAGATCGGCCGCGAGGCCTACGAGCTGAACGTGCAGCAGTTCTGCTGCGGCGGCCTGAACTTCGGCTACTTCTACAGCGGCTCGCCGATCATCATCCCGGACGGCGAGCACATGGCGCCGCCCTACTCCATGGGCGAGTTCACGCCCTCCACCGTGCCCGGCTGCCGCGCGCCGCATTTCTGGCTGGCCGATGGCCGTTCGCTCTACGACGCCTTCGGCCCCGGCTACACCATGCTGCGCTTCGACCGCAGCGTGGACGTGCGCCCGCTCGAACGCGCCGCGGCCGCCTACAACATGCCGCTCACGGTGCTCGACATCGAGACGGAGGAAGTGCCCAAGGCCTACACGCACCGCCTCGTGCTGTGCCGCGCCGACCAGCACGTGGCCTGGCGCGGCGCGCACCTGCCGGCCGAGGTCTACGACCTGGTGGGCATGCTGCGCGGCGAAGGCCAGCGCATACGCGCTCGCCGCAAGGCGCTGGCGTGGGAAGGCGTGGTGGCCTGAGCCGCTTCACCAGTTGCGCCGCGCGACGACGCGATACGCGAGCCACGCGGCGGCCGCCGGCGCGAACGCAAAGCCCGCGAACAGCCACACGGCCGCCGACTTCGCGCCCTCCACGCCACCCGGCACGCTGAGCCCCGCCGCGTTCGCCACCAGCCCCGCCACCGCCGCGCCCACGGCCATGCCGTAGAGCTGCACGGTGGTGATCGAGGCCGAGGCCAGTCCCTGCTCGCCCTTCGGCGCCAGCGCCATCACGCGCGTGATGAGGTGCGGCCAGCCGATGCCCACGCCGAGCCCCACGGCCGCGAGCGCGGTTGCGATCAGCAACGTCTCGAAGCCGCCGCCGAAGAAGCCCGGCGAAGGCAGCAGGCACGCGAGCGCTGCGAGCCCCAATGTGCACGCCACCGGCCCGATGCGCAGCATGCGGTCGGCCTTCGCGCCGCTGCGGCCCGAGGACAGCAGCGAGCCCGCGCTCCAGCCGCCCGCCATCGCGGCCGTGAGATAGCCCGCCGCCAGCGGCGAGTGGCCGTGCAGCAGCTGCAGGAAGTACGGCACGAAGATCTCGGTGGTGCTTCCGATGAGCAGCAGCGCCACGCTCGCGTAGATGGCGCCCAGCGGCGCGCTCACGGCGTAGGCGCCGGCCGGCAGCACGCGCACGGCGGCTCGGCTGTCGATGCGCGTGGCGGCGAAGCCTATCGCCAGGCCCAGCGCGACGCCCGCCGCCTGCCAGGGGAGATCGGGCACCAGGCCGCTGGCGGCGATCACGAGCACCGAGGCGGCGAGCAGGCCGATCTGCGGCGCCGGCACGCGCGGCGGCGTGGCGGGCCGCTCGTGCTTCACGCCCATCGAGGGCCGCAGCTGCACGAGCACCAGCACTGCCTGCGCCGCCGCCACCGGCAGCAGGAACCAGAAGGCCCATCGCCAGTGCCCAGCCTGCGCGAAGAGCCCGCCCACGGCCGGCCCGCACAGCGTGGCCACGCCCCACATGCCCGACACCAGCGCCACCGCGCGCGGCCACAGCCGCTGCTCGAACACCAGCTGGATCAGCCCGTAGCTCAGCGCCGCGAGCAGCCCGCCGCCCAGCCCCTGGACCGTGCGCCCCGCCAGCATCCATGGCATGGCCGGGGCCAGCGCGCAGCCCACCGAGCCGGCGCTGAACACCGCCAGCGCCGCCAGGCAGGCGCCGCGCGGGCCCAGCACCGCGAGCAGCCGCACCGACAGCGTGGCGCCGAGGATCGAGCCGATCACGAAGAGCGTGGTGCTCCAGGCGTACCAGTCGAGCCCGCCGATCTCTCGCACCACCGAGGGCAGCACGGTGGTCACGATGTGCACGTTGACCGCGTGCAGGGCGACGCCGCCGGTCAGGGCCAGGGCGCGCCAGCCGTTGCGGCCGCTGAACAGTTCGCCCCAGGCGGCGGTGGAAGAAGGGGCATGCAGAGCGGCGGACGAGGCTGGAGAGGAAGGCATGGCAGGCATCGCGCTGACGCGAGGATCGGATCGGAAGGAGCCCGGATACTAGGCGTCGCCCGCCAATTAAACAAGCTATTGCTTTGATAAATAAAACTGCACCGACCCGGCCCCGCCGCAGATGCGCGAAACTCCTGCCCCGATGCAAGCCGTTTCCCCCAACTCTTCCTCTTCGTCCACCCCGACCTCCGGCGCCATGCCCCAACCCTCGATGCGCCGCGCCACGCTGAGCTTCCTGCTGTCCCACCCCGCGCACTTCATCGCGCTGGGTTTCGGTTCCGGCCTCTCGCGCCTCGCGCCCGGCACGGTGGGCACGCTGTGGGCCTGGGTCGCCTTCTCGGTGATGCAGCTGTGGTTCACGCCCGCCACCATCGGCTGGATCATCGCCGCCTCGCTGCCCGTCGGCTGGTGGGCCTGCACGGTGGCCGCGCGCGACATGAACGTGGCCGACCCCAGCCCCGTGGTGTGGGACGAGGTGGTCGCCTTCTGGATCGTGCTCTGGCTGGTGACGCCGGCCGGCCTGCTGGCGCAGACGGTGGCCTTCCTGCTGTTCCGCTTCTTCGATGCCGCCAAGCCCGGCCCGGTGGCCTGGGCCGACGGCCTGTTCAAGCCACGCGACCCGGCGCAGGTGCGCTGGTGGCAGGCCGGCTTCGGCATCATCCTCGACGATCTGGTGGCCGCCTTCTGCACGCTGCTGGTCATTGCGCTGTGGCGCGCATGGTGACCCCGATGGATTCCTCGCTCTCCCCGACCACGGCGCTCGCGGACCAGGACACGGCCGGGCTGGTCGTGACCCTGGCCGGCCTGCTGCAGAAAAAGGGCTGGATGCTGGCCACCGCCGAGAGCTGCACCGGCGGGCTGATCGGCGCGGCATGTACCGACCTCGCGGGTTCGAGCGTCTGGTACGAGCGCGGCTTCATCACGTATTCGAACGAGGCCAAGACCGAGCTGCTGGGCGTGGACGCGGGCGTGATCGCCGCGAACGGCGCCGTCAGCGAGCCGGTGGCGCGAGCCATGGCCACGGGCGCGATCGCGCATTCGCCGCCCTCGCGCGTTGCGCTGGCGGTGACTGGCGTGGCCGGGCCCACGGGCGGCACGCCCGACAAGCCGGTGGGCACCGTGTGGTTCGGCTGGTCGGTCGACGGCGACGTGCGCACCGAGCGCCGCCGCTTCGACGGCGACCGCGCCACGGTGCGCGCGGCCACGGTGCACCACTCGCTGCAGACGCTGGTGGAGCTGCTGCTCGCGCGCTGAGCCCGCCGGCGCCCGCGGCGCCTCAAGCCATCATGAAACCCGCGAGCGCCCGGCGCGGCGCGGCGGGCACCGGCGCCATCGGGTAGCCGAGGCGGCAGATCATCTGCACCGTCGGGCCCTGCCTGTCGCCCGGGAGCGCGGTGCCCAGCAGCATGTCGTGCGCGGCCGCGCGGTGCGGCGCCATTTCCGCGAATTCCTCCAGCGGCTGGCTCATCGGGTGCATGCCCAGGCCCAGGTCGGTGGCGCGCAGCTGCTGGCGCATGTAGGCGCGGCCCGCCGCGATCTGCTCGGTGCGGCTGTTGCCGCGCGTGCTGAGCCAGACGAAGCCCATCGCGGTGTTGGCCTGGTCCTCGAACAGCTGCAGGGTGCGGCGGAACGAGAGGCTGTCCTCGGACGCGGGCGTGCGGCGGTCGAACTGCCCCAGCGCGACGGCGACGCGCAGCGCAGGGTCGTTGATCGAGAAGCCGTCGCGGTGCGCGAGGATCTCCTGCGGGCCGACGCGCAGCAGCTGCAGGTTTTCCATCGCCGTGCCGGGCGTGGTGAGCTCCACCCGCGCGGCCGCCGCGCAGAGCTTGCGCAGGGGCTGCACGCGCGCCATGTCCACCGTGCCGGCCGAGCTCACCATGCCGCCCGCGGACGCGATGGAGGTCAGGCCCTGCAGGATGTCGGCCGACACCGGCCGCGTGAGGTCGAAGCGCTGCTTGGGCGTGCGCCGCCGCAGCACCTGCGCGAACAGCGGATCGGGCACGCCGCCGCCCGCCAGCCGCAGCCGCGCCACCGGAACGTGCGGCCAGTGCCTCGGCTCGCCGGCCAGCTCGCCCTGCGGCCACAGCTGCACGCTGGCCTGCAGCCCCTGCTGCGCGAGCGCCATCACCAGCAGCTCGATGAAGGCACCGTGGCCGATGACGATCTGGCGTCCGTACGGATCGGTCTCGGGCTGCACGCGCTCGCGGTCGCAATACACCACGATGGCGTCGGGCTCGCGCAGGTCGACCAGCCAGGGCTGGCGGTTGTAGGCGGTGGGGGCCGTCACGGCGTACGCGACGGCGCGCTTGCGCGCATCGGGCTCGTCGCCGGGGCCGTTCCATATCTCCAGCGCGGCCGCCGGCACGTCGGAGTTCAGCCACCAGGTTGCCAGCGCGGCCGCACCCGCCGCCACCACAACGCCGCCTCCCAGCAGCCGGATAAAGTTTCTTCGCTCATCCATCGGGCGGATTATCGAAAGCGGGGCAGCGATTAACAATCGCTTAAGCTTCCATAACTGCTATGCGGAACTGAATACCTGCCCGACACCCACCGGACCTCCGATGCGCTCCGAAAACGAACTCGGCTTCGACTGGCGGCTGGTGCGCGCATTCCTGGCCGCGCTCGACCACGGCAGCCTGCTCGCGGCAGCGCGCGCCCTGGGCGCGAGCCAGCCGACGCTGGGCCGGCACATCGCGGAGCTGGAATCGCAGCTGGGCGTGGTGCTGTTCGAGCGCACCGGCCGGGGGCTGCGGCCCACGGCCATGGCCACGCGTCTCGCGGAATCGGCCCGTGCCATGGAGAACGGCGCGCTCGCGCTGTCGCGCAGCGTCTCGGGCGCCAACGCGACCATCGCGGGATCGGTGCGCATCTCGGCGAGCCAGGCCACCGCGCGCCAGATGCTGCCCGGCCTGCTGGTGCGGATGCGGCAGGAGCTGCCCGAGATCCAGGTCGACTTGGTATCGACCAGCGAGATCAGCAACCTGCTGCAGCGCGAGGCCGACATCGCCATCCGCATGACGCAGCCCACCGCGGCCACGGTGGTGGCGCGCCGCATCGGCACCTTCGCGCTCGGCGCCTTCGCCCATGTCGACTACCTGCGGCGCCGCGGCACGCCGAGGCAGACGACCGACCTGTACCGGCACGACGTGCTGGGCTACGACAGCATCGACACCATCGTCCGCATGTCGGCGCAGCTGGGCACGCCCTTGCTGCGCGAGCACTTCTGCTTCCGCACCGACGACATGGGCGCCTACTGGGAAGCGCTGCGCCTGGGCATGGGCATAGGCTTCGTCAGCGAGTCGCTCGCGCGCACCGACGGCTCGGTGGTGCGCGTGCTGCCGCAGCTGAAGATCAAGTCGCTGCCGGTGTGGCTCGCGGTGCATCGCGAGATCCACACCGACCGGCGCATCCGCGCGGTCTATGATTTCCTCGCGCGCAACATCCCGGCGTCGATCTGACGCCACGCCGCTCCGCTCAACCCCAAGAGGCCTCATGACAGCAGCCACCAACGCCCAGACCATCGAGCGCTTCTACAGCGCCTTCGCGAAGCTAGACGCGCCGACCATGGAGGCCTGCTACGCCCCCGACGCGGTGTTCGACGACGAGGCCTTCTCGCTGCGCGGACGGCGCGAGGTGGGCGGCATGTGGCGCATGCTGGCCGGCGGCACCAAGGCCAAGGGCGCCGACGTGTGGAAGCTGACCTGGCGCGACGTGAAGGCGAACGACGACGGCACCGGCAGCGCCCACTGGGACGCGCACTACCGCTTCACCGCCACCGGCCGCATCGTCGACAACAGCATCGACTCGCGCTTCACCTTCACGCCCGAGGGGCTGATCGCCACTCACCGCGACAGTTTTCCGTTCTGGACCTGGTCGCGCCAGGCGCTCGGCACACCGGGCCTGCTGCTAGGCTGGAGCCCCATGCTGCGCAACAAGGTGCGCGCCACCGCGGCAGCCAACCTCGCAACCTTTCTCGCACGACAGCCATGAGCACCAACGACACCGCCCTCGCCTTTTCCAACAACGAAGCACAGCACCGCTACGAGGCCGCGCTCGAAGGCAAGCTGGCCGGCTACGCCGAATACAACCTGCTGACCGACGCGATCATGTTCACCCACACCGAGGTGCTGCCCGAATTCGAGGGCAAGGGCGTGGGCTCGGGCATCGCGAAGCACGTGCTCGGCGAGGCTCGCGCGAAGGGGCTGCACGTGATTCCGGTGTGCCAGTTCATCGCGGGCTATATCCGCAAGCACCGCGAATACGCTGACCTGGTGCGGCCCGATATTCAGCGCGCCTTCAAGATCTAGGCGATTCGGGCTTCGGGGCGGGCAGCCACGCGAAGGCTGCGATGCCGATCACCAGCAGCACGGCGATCGTGCCCAACACGGCCGTCAGCGGATCGCCGCCATGCGCCGCCGCCACCGAGGCGGCCACGCCCGTGCCCCACTGCATGAACGCCACGCCGAGGAACATCGCCATGGTGAACACGGCCATCGCGCGGCCGGTGAGCGTGGCCGGGTAGGCGCCGCGCACGTCGGCGTACTGCCAGACGATGAAGCCCGAGAGCACGCCGATCAGCACCATGCCGGCGATGTCGAGCCAGGCCGAGTGCAGCACCGCGATGAGCGCGAAAAGCCCCGCGTAGCCGAGACAGCAGATCGCGATCCAGCGGCGGCGCGAGGCACCGTCGCGGTCGAGCCGGCCGAAGAGCGGCGCGCCGAACAGCGAGATCACCGACACCGCCAGCGCCACGTTGCCGCTCTGCACCAGCGAGTAGCCGTGGCGCTCCATCATCAGCGGGCCCAGCCACAGGCCGCGCAGCGAGATGAAGGCCGCGTACGTGACCGCGCCCAGCACCATGATGCCCAGCGTGTGCGGCATGGCGAACAGCGCGCCGAACTGGCGGATCGCCTCGGGAATGGACTCCCGCTTGCCCGGCATGGCCGAGGCCGGCTCGTGCATCCAGTACCAGATCGCCAGCCACGCCAGCGCTGCGGCCAGGGCCAGCACCAGGAAGCCCGCGCGCCACGAATACGCCTGCACCAGCCAGGCCAGCGGCGTGCCGGTGGCCAGCATGCCCAGGCCGCCGACGGCCAGCACGATGCCCGACACGGTGGCGAAGCTCGCCGGCGGGAAGTGGCGAGCGATGAACACCGTGCAAACCAGGAAGGCCGGCGCGCAGCCCACGCCGATCAGCGCCTGCCCGGCCACCAGCACCAGGTAGCTGGACGACACCGCCGACAGCAGCGCCCCCGCGATGGCGACCGGAAAGGCCACCAGCACCGTGCGGCGCACGCCGTGCAGGTCAATGCCGATGCCCATGAAGAGCTGCATCGCGCCGAACGCAAAGTGAAAGGCCCCCGAGAAGATCCCGAGGGCCTGTGCGGAAAGATGGAAATCGGCCTGCAGCGGACTCGCCATGATGGCGCCCACCGTGCGGAACGCCTGGCTCAGCGCGACCCCGGCGCACAGCGCCAGGACCATCACCCATGCCGCACGGGGCGTCAGGGGTTCTGCGGCGGAGCGCTGCGCCAGGACTGAGCTCATTTCAGGAATACCGCGGAACCGGCTTTGCCGGGCCGCAGGTATTGCCCCCTGCAAGGGGGTTGGCGAAGCGACACGAAGTGCGCGAAGCCTGGGGGTGAGCCCAGTTACTCACCGTGGCACTTCTTGTACTTCTTGCCGCTGCCGCAGGGGCAAGGGTCGTTACGTCCGGGCGTGGCTTCCTTGCGGATGGTCTCGGCCTTGGGCCCCAGGCTCTTCCAGAGCTGGCGCAGGTCGTACACGGCCCAGATGGCGGCGCCGAAGTCGTCCAGCCGCTGCTGGCTCACGCTGGGCGGGGCGTCGTCGCTGTACATCGACAGCGTGGGCTTGCCGGTGTCGTCCTCGGTGAGGGCGACGATGTTGTCGAGCGCGTCGTTCAGCATGCGCGCGGCGTCCTTGTCGCGCGGCTCGGCCCAGTCTTCGGGCCAGTTCTCCACGGCGTACATGAAGCCCAGCGCCCAGACCTGGGCGAACGAGGGAATGGCCTCGCCGGCGACTTCGGCGCGTTCTTCTTCCGGCAGGGAGGCGATGGCGCCGCGGGTGTCGAGCACCTCGGGCTGCCAGCTGCGCTCGTCGTCGAGGGTTTCGACGGGGGCGTCGAGGCCTTCCTCGATCTCGATCCAGCGGCGCTTCCAGTTCCAGACGAACTCCATGTGCTGGGCGGACGAGAAGCTGTCGCCCAGCAGGACGGGCCAGTATTCGGACGGCAGGATGGGCCGGCGGGTGCAGATCAGGGCGGCCATGAAGCCTTCGCAGAACTCCCACTGGGGGATTTCCTCGTCGTGCTCGCGCATGGCGTCGAGGGCCTGGTCGAGGGCGTCGAAATCGTCGGGGCCGAGGGGAGTGCGGGCTGCGGGGGTGCTGTCGGGAGGCGAAATGGGGTCGGGAATGGTCGTCATGGCAAGTTCGAGGCAGCCCTCTATGATGCAGCAGGCCACGGTCGAGACTATTTCTATGCCCACGATTATTCCGTTTCCGGCGCGCTACAGCGCCTTCGCCCTGTGCGTGGTCGGTCTGGTGGCATGCCTGGCGTTCGTGCTGGTTTCGCCCCACCTGTGGCTGGCCTGGATCGGCGTCGCCGTCTTTGCGGTACTTACAGGTACCGGCGTACACGACCTGCGGCAGGCCCGTCATGCCATCCTGCGCAACTACCCGGTGATCGGCCACCTGCGCTTCCTGCTGGAGTTCATCCGCCCCGAGATGCGGCAGTACTTCATCGAGAGCGACTCCGAGGCCGCGCCCTTCTCGCGCGCCCAGCGCTCGCTGGTGTACCAGCGCGCCAAGGGCGACCCCGACAACCGCCCCTTCGGCACGCAGATGAACGTGACCATCGCGGGCTACGAGTGGATCAACCACTCGATGCGGCCGACCAAGCTGGCCGACCACGATTTCCGCATCGTGATCGGCGGCACGCCCCAGCCGGCGGGCGCGAACCCCGCGCAGGTCTGCACCCAACCCTACAGCGCCAGCGTGTTCAACATCTCGGCCATGAGCTTCGGCGCGCTGTCGGCCAACGCCATCCTCGCGCTCAACAAGGGCGCGAAGATGGGCGGCTTCGCGCACGACACCGGCGAGGGCTCGATCTCGCAGCACCACCGCGTGCACGGCGGCGACCTGATCTGGGAAATCGGCTCCGGCTACTTCGGCTGCCGCAACGACGACGGCAGCTTCAGCGAGGAGCGCTTCACCGCCAACGCGCGCGACCCGCAGGTGAAGATGATCGAGATCAAGCTGAGCCAGGGCGCCAAGCCCGGCCACGGCGGCGTGCTGCCGGCGCCCAAGGTCACGCCCGAGATCGCCGCCGCGCGCGGCGTGCCGGTAGGCGTCGACTGCATCTCGCCCGCCTCGCACAGCGCCTTCTCCACGCCGACCGAGATGATGCATTTCGTCGCCAGGCTGCGCGAGCTGTCGGGCGGCAAGCCCACCGGCTTCAAGTTCTGCCTGGGCCATCCTTGGGAATGGTTCGGCATCGTCAAGGCGATGCAGGCCACCGGCATCACGCCCGACTTCATCGTGGTCGACGGCGCCGAGGGCGGCACCGGCGCGGCGCCGGTCGAGTTCAGCGACCACGTGGGCGCGCCGCTGCAGGAAGGCCTGCTGCTGGTGCACAACACGCTGATCGGCGTGAACCTGCGCCACCGCATCAAGATCGGCTGCGCCGCCAAGGTGATCACGGCCTTCGACGTGGCGCGCATGATGGCGCTGGGTGCCGACTGGTGCAACGCCGCGCGCGGCTTCATGATGGCGCTGGGCTGCATCCAGGCGCAGAGCTGCCACACCGGCCACTGCCCCACGGGCGTGACCACGCAGGACCCGCTGCGCCAGAAGGCGCTGGTGGTGCCGACCAAGGCCGAGCGGGTGCACAACTTCCACCGCAGCACGCTGCACGCGCTGCAGGAGCTGGTGCAGGCCGCGGGCCTCGACCATCCGCAGCAGATCACGGCGCACCACATCGTGCGCCGCATTTCCGACACCGAAGTGCGCCTGTTGAGCAACCTGGTGATGCAGGTGCAGCCGGGCGCCCTGCTCGGCCCGCTCGACGAGCAGCACAATGTCTTCCGTACCTACTGGCCGCTGGCCAGTGCAGAGAGTTTCCAGCCCGTGACGCAGGGCCCGCAAGGGCTCGTGACGGGCTTCGCATTGGCCGCATGAACCCACTGAGTAGAGGCGCCAGCAGGCGCCTGCAAACGCGCAAGGGCGCAGCTTCGGCGCCCGCGCCCCTGGACGCGCTTTCCCCGAACCCGCCGGCGCCCGGCGACTACGCGGAATTCCTGCGCACCACCCTGCCCCAGCAGCAGAAGAACGTGGCCAGCCACCGCTTTGGCAGCGAACGCGTGTGGCTCAAGAAGGCCGGCCCCCGGCACGGCAAATGGGGCTACCGCGTGATGGCGGCGGTCGCGCGCATGGCGCGGCTGGACATCATCAAGCCCGTGCCCAACCCCGGCGGCGAAGCGGCCATCGCCACCGAGGCGCGGCGCCTCAAGCAGCTCGCGGCCGCCGGCCTGCGCGTGCCGGTGGTGCTGGCGCAGCAGCCCGACGGCCTGCTGATCTCCGACCTGGGCGAGAGCGGCCGCGCGACGGTGGTGCTGCAGGAGCGGCTCGACCAGGCAGCGGCCGCCGGCCCCGCCGCGCTGCTGTCGGTATGGCGCGAGGGCCTGGCCGCCATCGCCGCCGTGCACGTGTGCGGCCAGCACCTGAGCCAGGCCTTCGACCGCAATCTCGTGCAGTGCCCCGACGGCGTGATCGGCTACATCGACTTCGAGGACGACCCGGCCGAGGTCATGACCCTGGCCGAATGCCAGGCGCGCGACTGGCTGAGCTACCTGCACTCGACGGCCATGATGCTCGAGGCGGCCGCCCCGCAGGCCGCCGGGCAGCACTGGCACGCGGCGCTGGCCGGCGTGAGCGAAGAAGTGCGAGAGCGCATCGCGAATGCTGCAAGGCGAATGAAATGGGCGCAGAAGCTGCCGGCGAGCCGGCGCTGGGGGCGCGATACGCAGCGGGTGCGGGCGGTGGCGCGGCTGCTGGGGCGGTGGCATCTGCAGGTTGCCAACGGGGTGCAGCACTAGCCACGCTTGTCCGCAAGACTATTGGCGGTCGAGCCGTTTCCGAAGCCATTTGCGAAGCAGCCAATCGCCAAGCCAGCCCCCAACGATGGCGGAAAGGGCTTGCATTGCAAGGGCGATCACGAAGGCTTGCGTCAGATCGCTCTCGCTTTGAGCCTTGTTCATTTCGTACCACTGGCCAATGGGGACGAGCAGTCCCTTGGTCACAACGAAGCTGAGCGCGAGTCCGCCCAGCACAATGCAGATGAGGCGAAATAGGATTTTCATTGGACCTGCCAAAACCATATGGCTTGCGCCAGACGCATGTCGGTGAAAACGCCTTCCAAGGAGAGGTGCCATTGAATGCGGAAATAGGACATGCGCTCCGTCATCCGCGAACCATTCCAGAGATCGATGTGGTCACCCTGTCGCCCTGCGCCCCAGTAGTTCTGGACGAACACGATTCCTGTGCGCTTGGCGATTTTCTCGAACCCTTCCTTGCCTGAGTATTTCTCGGTGCGAGACATGAAGCCGGACTTGCCGGAGTCCAGCCAGCTCGCCAACTCCTGAGCCCTGATCGGGTACTTCGGCCTGTCCTTCTGCCAGGAATAGACACCCGGGAAGCTCTCGAGGCTCAGGCTGGAGCGGATGAAAGTCGCTCCTACGTTGATGGCGCATTGATCCTTGTAGACGTCCTTGTCCAGCAAGGCGTCGTCCCCCTTGATCGTCGGGTGGTTCGCCCAGAGGGTCGCAAAAGATGGCTGCATGATTTCCAGTCGGTCAAGGCAGGCGCAAGCCTGCGATGCCCATTCACCGCAGCCACCCTCCCCTTGCTGAAAATCTAGTGCCGCTTCAAAAAAGTTCGATGAACGAAACGTTGTCAATTGATACCCGGCACCGGGCAACACCACCGGCCACTAGGCCCCATACGCCGCCTGCACCACCACCCCTCGCAGCGCCAGCCGCTTCTTCATCGACAGCACCGCCCGGTCCTTGCTCAGCAGCAGCGCCTTGTGCGCCACGGCCAGGTCGATGAAGACCTGGTCGTCGGGGTCGCTGCACACGCATGGCGCGCGCGGCGGGACGGCTTCCACCACGTGCACCCGCGCGTCGAAATCGGCGAGCACGGCCGGCGCCTGCAGTTCCCGCTGCGCCATGCGCCGGGCGATCAGGGGGTAGCCCAGCACGCGTTCGAGTTCGGTGCGCATGGCGGCCGTGGCCAGCCAGCGCAGTTCGCCGGCGGCCAGGCGCGCGGTCAACGGGCCCCAGGCCGGGTCCTCGAAGACCAGCAGGTCGAGCGCGATGTTGGTGTCGATGACGACAAGGCTGGCGGGTTCTGTCAACGTCATGGGATGTGCGGGGAATATCGCCGATGTTGCACCATCCGATGCTGCGGTCAGCCGCCCGTTAGCCGGGCCGACGACAATCGGACTTCGCCAAAACCAGCACTCCCCGCCTTCCTTCATGAAACGCCTACCGCTGCTCTGCCTCGCCCTGCTCGCGCCCGTTGGCGCCCGGGCCGAGTGGCTGACGCTGGCGGGTACGCCCGGCGACGAGACCGCCAGCTATGTGCAGGTCGACCCGACCAGCGTCGAGGCCGACGGCTCGAAGCGCCTGGTGAGCCTGCGCATGAGCCTGCCGCAGGACCGCACCGGTCGCGACGGCATCAAATACCGCTCCTTCCAGGCCCGGGCCAAGGTCGATTGCGATGCCCGCAGCGCGCGCTACGTGAACGTCAGCTACTTCGGGCATCCGAACTTCGTGGGCGAACCGGTCGCGGTGAAACACTACGAAGAAGAGGAAGACGTGCGCCCCGTGACGCTGGCCGGCGCGCGCGACCTCGTCACGCGCACGATCAACGCGGCCTGCGCGGTGCGGCCGAAGGAAGCCAGGGAGCCGCAACAACAACAGCAGCCCAGGCCCGAGGGCGAACCGCCGCTCTCGCCGCTACCTGCGCGCTGAGCCCGCGACCATGTCGAAGCGGAACAGCCGGCATTCGATCGGGCCGTTCCACATCGGCACGCGGCGCGATTCCTTCAGGCGCATCAGCTTCGGCAGCTTCAGGTCGGGCGTGAGCACCCAGGCGGTCCAGCCGGCGTAGTTCTTCTTCCAGTGGGTGGCGAGCTGCGGGAAGAAGTCGCCGCCGTCCCCGTCGGTGGACTGCGCCGCCTCCCGTGCCCCGGGGCGCCCCGCGCCGGCCACGCCGCCCACGGCGATGCGCTCGCCGTACGGCGGGTTGAGCATGATCACGCCGCCTTCGGCAGGCGGCATGCGCTGCAGCGCGTCGCCGCCGCGGAACTCGACGGCCTGCGCCACGCCGGCGCGCTCGGAATTGCGCTGGGCGAAATCGACCATGCGGTGCGACACGTCGGAGCCGAAGACCGCCGGGGCGCCGTCGCCGGCCACTGCAGCCTCGGCTTCCAGCCTGATGGCCGACCACACGTGCGCCTGGAACGGCAGCAGCTTCTCGAAGCCGAAGCGCCGCAGCGATCCGGCCGCGATGCCGCGCGCGATCTGCGCCGCCTCGATGGCGATGGTGCCGCTGCCGCAGCAGGGGTCGTACAGCGGTTGGTCCGCGACCTCGCCGGTCTCGGGGTTCCACCAGCCGCTGGCGGCCAGCATGGCGGCGGCCAGGGTTTCCTTCAGCGGGGCGTCGCCCTTGTCCTGGCGCCAGCCGCGCTTGAAGAGCGGCTCGCCGCTGGTGTCGATGTAGAGCGTGCAGGTGTCGGTGGTCAGGTGGGCGAACACGCGGCAGTCGGGCCACTGGGTCTCGATGCTCGGGCGCACGCCGTTGGCCTTGGCCCGGAAGCGGTCGGCAATGGCGTCCTTGATGCGCAGGGTGGCGAAGTTCAGGCTCTGCAGCGGGCTGTGCTGGGCGGTGGTCTCGATCTTGAAGGTCTGCTTGGGCGTGAACCAGATCTCCCAGGCCACGCCGCTGGCGATGCCGTAGAGGTCGTTCTCGTTGCGGTAGGGCCCGTGGGCCAGCTCGACCAGCACCCGCTGCGCGAGGCGGCTGTGCAGGTTGAGCTTCAGGCCGTCGCGCCAGTCGGCACGCACGCGCACGCCGCCGCGCAGGGAAAGCAGGTCCTGCCCGGCGCGGCCGGTCAGGGCGTGCACCTCCTGGGCGAGGAATTCCTCGACGCCGGCGGCGCAAGGCAGGAAAAAGGAGAGATCGTTCACGGAAAGTAGGCCATCGGGAAGCCCGACTAGGGGACTCCATTGTCGCCGCGCTGCAACCCTTCTCTATATAGTCGATTCGCCGATGACTCCCACCCCCGCATCTCCGCCAGCGCCGTCCCCCGCCGGCAACGGCAGCGACAGCTTCGCGATCCAGTGCGAGGTGCTGCGGCTGTCCATCAAGCCCATCGGGCCGGTGCTGCTGGTGCAGTACCTGCTGAACTGCGGCGTGGCGGCGCTCTTCGCCTGGCAGTTCTCGCTCGTGCGCGCGCTGGCGTGGATCGCGCTGATCACCGGGGTGACGGCGATGCGGGGCTTCTTCCCGCAGCGGCTGCCCGAGCCCTTCACGCCCGCCAGCCTGCGCGAGGCGCAGCGCACCCATACGCTGCGCACCGCCGTCTGGGAGCTGGCGCACGGGCTGGCCGGCGTGCTGCTGTTCAACCCCGCGCGCGTCGACCTCCAGCTGCTGCTGGGCGTGATCATCATGGGCATGACGCTGTCGTCTGCCTTCTCTGTGTCGTTCTACACGCCGGCCACGCAGCTGGCGATCACGCTGCTGCTGGCGCCGATCATCGTCACCGGGCTCTGGCTGGGCGCCCCGGTGATGGCGGCGGTGGCCGTGATCGGCATCGGCCTGACCGCGATGATGTGGAAGCTGGTGGCCGAGCGCTCGCGCCAGCTCGAGGAAAACATCGGCCTGCGGCTCAACGAGCACAGCCTGCGCGAACAGGCCCTGGCCGGCCTGCGCGCCTCCGAGCAGGCGCAGGCCGAGCGGCTGCGCTTCTTCTCGGCCGCCAACCACGACCTGCGCCAGCCGGTGATGGCGATCGGCCTGCAGGCCGAGGTGCTGCGCCACCAGCTGGACGACGGCGCGAGCATGGAGGCGGTGCAGCACACGGTGGGTTCGCTGGCGCGGGCGCAGCAGGCGCTGGAAGGGCTGACCAACCAGCTGCTGGAAATCGGCCGCATCGAGGCCGCCGTCGACCCCCTGCGGCCCACCACCGTGGCGCTGGCGCCGCTGCTGCAGGAACTCGCGCGGCAGGCGGGCAACGGCCGGGTGCTGGTGCGCTGCCCGCCCGGCGCGATCGCCTGGAGCGACACGGTGTCGCTGCGCCGCGTGCTCGCCAACCTGGTCGACAACGCCGTCAAGTTCACGCCGCGCGGGCGCGTGCTGCTGGCGGTGCGCGCCCGCCGGCGCGACGGCGCCCGGGCCTGGCGCGTGGAGGTGCGCGACAGAGGCATCGGCATTCCGCCCGAGGCGCAGCAGCGCGTGTTCGACGACTTCGAGCAGATCGGCAACGTCGAGCGCAACCTGCAGCGCGGCCATGGGCTGGGCCTGGCGATCGTGCGGCGGCTGGCGACGCAGCTCGGCATCGAGGTGTCGCTGCGCTCGGCGCCGGGACGGGGCTCGGTGTTCGGCTTCGAACTGCCCGCCGCGCCCGAGGGCGCACAGGCGACTGCTCAGCAACCCACCGCTCCGGCCGCAAAGGACGAGGGCGCCGGTGCAACGAGCACGCTGCGCCCCGGCCTCGCCGTGCTCGTGGTGGAAGACAACGCGGTGGTGGCCGACAGCCTCGCCGCGCTGCTGCGGCAATGGGAAGTGGAGCCGCGCGTCTACGCCAGCGCCGCCGAGGCGCTGGCGCTGGCCGACCTGCACGCGCTCGACGCGGCGCTGTGCGACATCCGCCTGCCGGGCGCGCTCGACGGCATCGCGCTGGCCGCGAAGCTGCAGCAGCAGAAGCCCTCGCTGGCGATCGCGCTGATCTCCGCCGACATCACCGAAGCCACCCAGCGGCTGGCCGCCGAGCAGGGCTGGCGCGCGCTGCGCAAGCCGGTGCAGCCGGAGGAACTGCGCCGGATGCTGCTGGGAGTGCAGCAGGCGCGCGGCTGACGCACCCGACCTACCTGACGCACCTGACGCGTGCTGGAGCTGGCACGGCCCGTGCTGTCATCGCTTCCGGGATATGCTCCGCGCACACCGCGTACAGGCCGCCGTCCCCGCCCCCGATGTCCACCGACACGCCTTCTTCCCCCCTCGCCGCCGACCCGGCCGGCCTGCGCTACGACCTGTTCGCGATCGCGCTGCACTGGCTGCTCGCGGTGCTGATCGTCGGCTCCTTCGGCGTGGGGCTCTACATGACGGGCCTGCAGTTCTCCCCGCTGCGGCTGAAGATCTACAGCTGGCACAAGTGGGCGGGCATCACGATCCTCCTGCTGTCGGCATTGCGCCTGCTGTGGCGGCTCGGGCACCGCCCGCCGGCGCTGCCCGCGGGCATGTCGCGCCTGCAGCTGGCGAGCTACCGCGTCAGCCATGCGCTGATGTACCTGCTGTTCTTCGCCGTGCCACTGTCCGGCTGGGCCTACAGCTCGGCCATGGGCATGCCCGTCGCGTGGTTCGGCGTGCTGCAGCTGCCCGACTTCGTGCCGGTCGACCACGACTTCGCCGAGGCGATGCTGCAGCCGCTGCACCGCAACTGCGCCTTCGTGCTGGCGGGCGTCACGCTGCTGCACGTGGCGGCGGTGCTCAAGCACCACTGGATCGACCGCGACGGTCTTCTGAAACGCATGTGGCCCGGGCCACGCCAGGAATCAGCTCGATGACGATGAAGATGAAGCTCCCGTTGTTCACCCCGGTGCTGGCTCTGGCTCTGGCCCTGGCCATGGCGCTGCCGGCCGGCGCGGAGCCCCCGGCCGCCAGGCTCGTTGCCGACAAGAGCCAGATCGTGTTCGTCAGCAAGCAGATGGGCGTGCCGGTGGAAGGCACGTTCAAGAAGTTCGACGCGCAGGTCGCCTTCGACCCGAAGAAGCCCGAGGGCGGCAGCGTCGTGCTTCACATCGACACCGCCAGCGCGGGCTTCGGCATTCCCATGAGCGACGCCGAGCTGCCCAAGCAGCCGTGGTTCGACGCGGCGCACTTCCCGCAGGCGAGCTTCCAGTCGAGCGCCATCAAGGCGCTGGGCGAAGGCAGGTTCGAGATGGCGGGCAAGCTCACCATCAAGGGCACGTCCAGGTATGTGACGGTGCCCGTCAGCATCGCGCCGGCGCCTGGCGGCAACTACGCGGTGGCCACCGGAAGCCTTACGATCCAGCGGCTCGACTACAAGGTGGGCGACGGCGAATGGACCGACACCTCGATGGTCGGCAACGAGGTGCAGGTGCGCTTCAGGTTCACTCTCGCGGGCCTCGGGCCGCTGTGATCCGCTTCGCCCACCCGCCCGCCCTCCTTCATCGGTTTTTCTCTTTCATGCCCCACACGACCACCGCCATGAAAAAGCTCCTTCTCGCCGTGGCCCTGTCGGCCACCGTGTTCACCGGCGCCACGGCCCAGCAACAGCTGCCTTCCGAATTCGCGCCGGCGGCAGCCGCCAAGCCCGCGGGCGGGCCGGCGAAGAACGCCAACTACGTGATCGACCCCACGCACACCTTCGTGATGTACGAGATGGGCCACTACGGCACCACCACCAACCGGGGCCGCTTCAGCACCAAGGACGGCTCGGTGCAGATCGACGGCACCGGCACCAGCGGCAAGGTCGACATCACGATGGACATCAGCTCCATCAATACCGGCGTCGACCTGCTCAACCGCCACGTGCAGAGCAAGGACTTCTTCAACATGGCCGAGTTTCCGACCGGCCGCTTCGTGGCCGACCGCATCGAGTTCTCCGGCGACAAGGTGGTCGACGTGCCCGGAACGCTCACGCTGATGGGCCAGACGAAGCCGGTGACGCTGAAGGCCGTGCGCTTCAACTGCTACCTGAGCCCGCTCATCAACCGCCAGGTGTGCGGCGGCGACTTCGAGACCACCGTCGAGCGCAGCGACTGGGGCATCACCTGGGGGCTGAACTTCGGCTTCGAGAACAAGGTGAGGCTGCTGGTGCAGGTCGAAGCGGTCAACGTGCAGTAACGCTGCGGGAGCACAGCCATGATGGACACCACCCTCGCCCTTCTCGGCATCGCCGGCGCCATGACCGTGGGCGCGATGAGCCCCGGCCCCAGCTTCGTGATGGTGGCGCGCACCGCCGTGACTTCGCGCGCCGACGGCCTCGCGGCGGCGCTGGGCATGGGCGCCGGCGGGCTGGTCTTCGCGATCGCGGCGCTGGCAGGGCTGCAGGCGGCGTTTCTCGCGGTGCCTGCGCTGTACCTGGCGATCAAGGGGCTGGGCGGCGCATACCTCGTCTACCTCGGCTTTCGCATCTGGCGTGGCGCGCGGCAGCCGCTGGCAGTGGCGCAGGAGGCCGTCGATTCCTCGCAGCGCCCGCAGGGTCGCGGCAAGCGCACCTTCCTGCTGGGCCTTGCCACGCAGGTGAGCAACCCGAAGACGGCGGTGGTCTACGCCAGCATCTTCGCGGCCTTCCTGCCGCGCGAGGTGCCGCTGGTGCTGGCGCTGGCCGTGCCGGCGGTCATCTTCTGCATCGAGACGGGCTGGTATTCGATCGTCGCGCTGGCGCTGTCCTCGGCGGCGCCGCGCTCGGCCTACCTGCGCTACAAGGTCTGGATCGACCGCGCGGCAGGCGGCGTGATGGGGCTGCTGGGCCTTCGGCTCGTGTGGTCGGCCGTGCGCGGCGGCCACTGAGCGGCGTCGAGGCTCAGAGCAGGCTCTCCGGTGTCAGCGGCGCCAGGATCTCGAGCATGGTCCGGTCCCAGAAGCCGGAGTCGGGCTCCTCGGTCAGCACGGTGAGCTTGCCGGCGTCGTCGCTGACCCACTCGATGCGCGACTCGTTGCTGCCCTCGGCGAAGCGCAGCCTGTAGGCGCCCTGCTGCTTGAGCACGTCGATGAGCTTGAGCGCCTGCTGCGCCATCTCGGGGCTGCGGATGAAGAGGCCGATCTCGGTGTTGTGCGTTTCGGAGCGCGGATCGAAATTCATCGAGCCGACGAAAAGAATGCGCCGGTCGATCACCGCCGACTTGGCGTGCAGCCTGCCCACCGAGGTGCCGAAGAGCCCCAGCCGCACGCTGCGCCGGGTGCGGTTGGTGCTCAGCTCGTAGAGGTCGGCGCCCAGCTTCAGCATGTCGGGGCGGTAGCGGCGGTAGGCTGTGTGCACCAGCGGCTCGTCGGTAGCGGCCAGCGAGTTGGTGACCACGCTGATCTTCACGTTGCGGCCGCGGATCTCGCGCATCACCTCCAGCCCCGAGGGGCCCGGGATCAGGTAGGGCGAGACGATGGTCACGTCCGAGCGGGCGCGGCGCATCTGCTCGACCACGTTGTAGCGCACGCTGTCCACGTCGAGCAGCGGCACGCCGCCGTAGGAAGCGGTCTTGCCGATCACGCGCTCGGGCGAATCGGCGTATGCCTCGGCGGTGGTCCAGATCAGGCCGAGCTTGCCGGCGTCCAGGTCTTCCGCCATCGGGCTGTAGCCGAGCAGGTCGTTGGGCGCGGGCCTCGGCGGCGGCGGCGTGGTGTCGGGGCCGGTGGCGAGCTCGAAGCGTTGCTGCAGCTCCTCGCGCGACAAGGCACTGCTCGCCACCGACTGGATCGGCCGCACGTAGACACTGTTCCAGTACTGGTCGAAGAGACTGCCCAGCCGGGGGATGAGCGCGCCTGTGACGAAGGTATCGAGGTCGATGAAGTTCTCGCCCGCGGTGCGCCTGAAGTACTGGTTGCCGATGTTGCGCCCGCCCGCGACCGCCATCGCGCCGTCGGCGATGAACAGCTTGTTGTGCATGCGGCGGTTGACGCGGCTGAAGTCGAAGAGCGAGGCGGTGAAGCGCTTCAGCAGGCTGCCGCGGCCGGCCGGGAACGGGTTGAACAGCCGCAGCTCCACGTTGGGCGTGGCGGCGAGGCCGAGCAGCAACTCGTCTTCGCCGGAGGTGTAGAGGTCGTCCATCAGCAGCCGCACGCGCACGCCGCGCAGGGCGGCGTCGCGCAGGGTGCGCAGCAGGTAGCGGCCGGTCTCGTCGTTCTCGATCTGGTAGTACTGCACGTCGAGCGTGCGCTGCGCGCGGCGGGCCAGCTGGATGCGGGTGTCGAAGGCGAAATCGCCGCCGGGCATCAGGCGGAAGCCGCTCAGGTCGGGGTCGGGCTGGGAAGCCAGCGCGATCTTGCCGAGGGCAGTGTCGGCCGAGACGGCCATGGCCCTGGTGGGCGTGCGCGGCGCCTCGTCGGGCAGCGTGGCGCAGCCTGCGAACAGCACCACCGCCACCATGGCGAAGACCCAATGCCCACAGCGCGACATCAGGCCCCGGCTCATCGACGGTGTCTTTCTACAGGGCTTTGCGCAGGTTGGCGGGCGCGATGCGAAGCGCTTCGCGGTACTTGGCGACGGTGCGGCGCGCGCACTCGATGCCCTGTTCCTTCAGCATCTCGGAGATCTGGCTGTCCGACAGCGGCTTCTTCACGCTCTCGGAGCCGACGAACTGCTTGATGAGCGCGCGCACCGCGGTGCTCGACGCATTGCCGCCGGTCTCGGTGCCCAGCGCCGAGCCGAAGAAGTACTTGAGCTCGACCGTGCCGAAGGGCGTGGCCATGTACTTGGCGGTGGTCACGCGCGAGATGGTCGATTCGTGCAGGCCCAGCTCGTCGGCGATCTCGCGCAGCACCAGCGGGCGCATCGCGAGCTCGCCGTGCACGAAGTAGCTCTTCTGCCGCTCGACGATGGCGTTGCTCACGCGCAGGATGGTGTCGAAGCGCTGCTGGATGTTCTTGATGAACCAGCGCGCCTCCTGCAGCCGCTGCGACAGCGCCTGGCTGCCCTCGCCCTTGTGCGACTTGAGCGCGCCGGCGTAGATGTCGTGCACGCGCAGGCGCGGCATCACCTCGGGGTTGAGCATGACGCGGAACTTCACGTTCGTGCCGCGCCCGGTCTTGGTGACGATCACGTCGGGAATGATGATGTTGCGCTCGACGTCGACGAAGCTGCGGCCCGGCTTGGGCTCCAGCCGCGCGATGATCTGCAGCGCCGAGCGCACCAGGTCCTCGTTGCTGCGGGTGAGCGTGGCCAGGCGCTTGAAGTCGCGGCGCGCGAGCAGCTCCATCGGCTGCTTGCAGATGGCGATGGCGGTCTTGCGGACCTGCTCCTCTTCCTCGGTCTCGTCCTCGCTGGCCATGGCGCGCAGCTGGATGCTCAGGCATTCGCCGAGGTCGCGCGCGCCGACGCCGGCGGGCTCCAGGCTCTGGAGCAGGCCGAGCGCCACCTGGAAGTGGTGCACCAGGTCGTCGAACTGGTCGTTGTCGTCGCCGGCCAGGCCCGAGGCCAGGGCGGGCAGCGAGTCTTCGAGGTAGCCGTCGTCGTTGAGCGACTCGATCAGGAAGCGCAGCGCGGCGCTGTCGTTCTCGTCGAGGCGCAGGCTCAGCGCCTGGCGATGCAGGAAGGACTGCAGCGACTCCTGGCTGCGCGCGAGCTCGGTGGCGTCGGCGCGCTCGTCGTCGCCCAGGTTGTTCTGGCGCGCGGGCGCGTCGCTGCCCCATTCGCTGTCGTCGGGCGCCATGTCGACGGTGCCGTCGCCTTCCCAGTCGGGCTCGCGCTCGGAGATGTCGGCGGCGGGGCCGTCGGTGTCGGCCGTGCTGGTGACGGTTTCGGTGGAAGCAGTGGATGCGCTGCTGGCGGCCGGCGAAGCGAAGTCGCCCTCGCCGTCCCCGCCTTCACCACCGTCACCGCCTTCATCGCGCGGAACCGGGGCATCGGCCGTGTCGAGCCCGAATTCCTCGCGCGCCGCTTCTTCCGCGGTGCGCTCGAGGAACGGGTTCTCGTCGAGCATCTGCTCCACCTCCTGGCTCAGTTCGAGCGTGGAGAGTTGAAGCAGCCTGATCGACTGCTGCAGCTGTGGCGTCAGCGCCAGATGCTGCGAAACGCGAAGGGACAGCCCTTGCTTCATGGTGGAAACCGCCCCCGCGCCTTACATGCGGAAGTGCTCGCCCAGGTACACCCTGCGTACCTCGGCGTTGTCGACGATCTCCGAAGGCGTGCCTTGTGCCAGCACATGCCCGTCGCTGATGATGAAGGCGTGATCGCAGATGCCCAGCGTCTCGCGCACGTTGTGATCGGTGATGAGCACGCCGATGCCGCGCTCCTTCAGGAAGCTGATGATCCGCTGGATCTCGATCACCGCGATCGGGTCGATACCGGCGAAGGGCTCGTCCAGCAGGATGAAGCGCGGCTGCGTGGCCAGGGCGCGCGCGATCTCGACGCGGCGGCGCTCGCCGCCCGACAGCGCGAGCGCGGGCGAATCGCGCAGGTGGTCGACGCGCAGGTCGGCCAGCAGCTCGGACAGGCGCTCCTCGATGTGCGGCTTCGACAGCGGGGCCATCTTGCCGTTCGCGTCGGGCTCCATCTGCAACTCGAGCACGGCGCGCACGTTCTCCTCGACCGTGAGCTTGCGGAAGATCGAGGCTTCCTGCGGCAGGTAGCTCAGGCCCATGCGGGCGCGGCGGTGGATCGGCATGTGGGCGATGGGCTCGCCGTCGATGGCGATGTCGCCGGCATCGGCGCGCACCAGACCCACGATCATGTAGAACGACGTGGTCTTGCCGGCGCCGTTGGGGCCGAGCAGCCCGACGACTTCGCCCTTCTGCACGTCGAGCGAGACGTCCTTCACGACCGTGCGGCTGCCGTAGCTCTTCTTCAGGCCGCGCGCGACCAGGCGGCTGCCCGGGGCGCCGTTGACGTCCTGCGTTCCTGCGGATTCGATCACTTGCGGGTATCTCCCTGGTCACTGCCGAGCGTGGTGCTCTGGCGCAGGCCCTTGCCGGGTGCCGGGGTGGGTGCCGGCGGCGGCGCCTTCGCGCCGGCGGCCGGGGCCGAGGCGCCGGCCGCAGGGGCTGTGGCGGCCTTGGGGGTCAGGATGGTCCTGACGCGCCCGCCCGGAGCCGAGGCGTTGACGGCGGTGTTCGGCGGCACGGTGGAACCGTTGACGGTGTAGGTGTCGTTGCTCTGGTCGTAGACGATCAGCGCGCCCTGGCTCTCGTCGTTCGGCGTGGCGCCCAGCAGCCGGCGCATGGTGGCGTTGCGGATGAACTTGACGTTGTCGGCGCGGCTGTCGTACTCGATCACTTCCGACTCGCCCTCGATCCACTCGTCGGGCGCGTTGCGCTTCTGCTTGTAGTAGGCCCGCTTGCCGGGTGCCGCCGTGACCACGCCGTACTGGTAGCCCTCGGCGTCCTGGCGCACGTCCAGCCGCGCGCCGCGGATGATGATCGTGCCCTTTGTCACCAAAACGTTGCCGGTGAACACGCTGGTCTGCTTCAGGTCGTCGTAGCGCATCGCGTCCGACTCGATGTTCATCGGCTTGGAGCGGTCGGCGGTCTCGGCCAGGGCACCCGAGGCGAAGCCGGCCAGCAACAGCGCGCCGGCAGCCAGCCGGCTGACGCGACGAAGGAAGGGGATGGTGGGGTAAGAGTGCAATGTCATAGAGGCACGAAACTTGCTCGGCATTGTATGCGTCTGAGTGCTTCTGCCCCGCACGCACAGATGAAAAAGCCCGCCTAGGCGGGCTTGACTTTCGCTCTGGTTTGCTACCAGAAACAGCGTGAATCCAAGGGCTCAGCCCTTCTTTGCTTCGCCGATCAAATAGTTCACGACCTGAAGTACTTTGGTCATGTTGCCGGCGGTCTCGCCGTCCACGTACCAGCGGCCTGCCACGGCCATCGCGGGCACGCCGGCCACCTTGTAGGCGTCGGTCAGCTGCGAGGCGCGCTTGGCCTTGCTGGCCACGCCGAAGGAGGTGAAGGTTTCCTTGAACTTGGCGGCATCCAGGCCGTTGGCAGTGGCCCAGGCAATGATGTTGGCGTCGCCGTTCACGTTCTGGCGCTGGGCGTGGATCGCGTTGAACACCTTCGGCTGGTATTCGTCGACCTTGCCCATGGCTTCGAGCGTGTAGTACAGGCGCTGCTTGGCCTCGACGTCGTTGCCCACGAAGGGAACGGGGATGCGGCGGAAGGCGACTTCCTTCGGCACCGTCTTGATCCAGGCTTCCAGCGACGGCTCGAAGTCGTTGCAGTGCGGGCAGTTGTACGAGAAGAACTCGACCACCTCGATCTTGCCGGCGGGCGCGTCGACCGGCACCCGCTTGTCGAGCACCAGGTACTCGGAGCCGGCCTTGGGCACGCGCGCCTGGGCGTGTGCCGGGTTGGCGGCCAGGGACAGCAGTCCGAGCGAAGTGGCGGCCAGCGAAAAGTCACGACGTTTCATTGAAAGAGCTCTCCAGTTATTACGGCAGACTGAGCCGGCGCGCGGCGGGGAGTTCCCCCGCATCCGGCGCGCCCGAGGCTGTGGATGGTGGCGGCAAACGCCGCGCTGCGAAGCTTAGGGGCTATTCGTGTCGGTTGCCGGCCGGATGACGTCCGGTCAGCGCTGCACGCGGACCAGCGCCGAATCCATGCCGCCGCCGTCGAGCCGCTCCTTCAGGCGGTCGGCGTCGTCCTTCTTGTTGAAGGGGCCGGCACGCACGCGGTAGACGGTGCGGCCCGCCTGCTCGCGCTCGGTGACCTTGGCCTCGACGCCCATCAGCGACAGCTTGGCGCGCTGCGCCTCGGCGTCCTCGGTGGTGCGGAAGGCGCCGGCCTGCACGAAGTACATGAACGGATCGGGGCCGGAGCTGCTGCCGGCGTTGCTGCCGCTGCTCGGCGCGGCCGACGCGGTGGTCGTGCTGCCGGAGCCGGAAACGCTGCCCGAGCGAGCGCGGGCCAGGTCGCCCAGCGGATCGTTCGACGGCGGCAGGGCGTTGGCCTCGGCCGGCACCGGCGCGGGGCGCGGCTTGGGCGCCACCACCACGGGCACCGGCGGCGCGGTATTGGGCGAAGCGGTGGCCGGGGCCGCGGCGGTGTTGCCGGTGGCCGGCTCGCCGGTGATGGGGTTGACCGGGCCGGTCGGAGCGGCCGGGGCCGCCGGCTTGGGAGCGCCTGCCTTGCCGGCCAGCGGCGCGTTCGGGTCCCAGTCGCGGTTCTTGCGGGCTTCGGCCTCGTCCTGCTCGGCGCCGCCGCGCTGCGTCTTGGTCACGAACGGGATCGGCACCTTGGTCACGTAAACCGCGATGCCCAGCGCGACGCCCAGGCCGAGCACCAGCCCGATGATCAGGCCGATGACGATGTTGCCGCGTTGACTTCTTGTCTTCTTCATGGTGAGGGAGTTCACATCTTGCTCGGCGCACTGACGCCGAGAATCGCGAGGCCATTGTGCAGCACCTGCGCGGTCGCGGCGACCAGCGCCAGGCGGGCCAGTTTCACCTTTTCGTCGTCGACCAGGATGCGCTCGGCGTCGTAGTAGCTGTGGTAGCTGGCGGCCAGCTCGCGCAGGTAGAAGGTGACGTCGTGCGGGGCGAAGTCCTTCGACGCGGCGGTCAGCATGGCCGGGTACTTGGCCAGCAGCAGCATCAGCGCCTGGGCGGCCGGGCTCTCCAGCGGCGACAGGTCGACGTCCTTGAGCGCTGCCGTGTCGCCGCCCCAGCCGGCCAGCACCGAGCAGATGCGCGCGTGGGCGTACTGCACGTAGTAGACCGGGTTGTCGTTGTTCTTCGTCACCGCGAGGTCGACGTCGAAGGTGTACTCGGTGTCCGGCTTGCGGCTCAGCAGGAAGAAGCGCACCGCATCGGTGCTGGTCCACTCGATCAGGTCGCGCAGCGTGACGTAGCTGCCGGCGCGCTTGCTGATCTTGACCTCCTCGCCGCCCTTCATCACGCGCACCATGGTGTGCAGCACGTAGTCGGGGTAGCCCTCGGGGATGCCCTCGCCGGCGGCCTGCAGGCCGGCGCGCACGCGGGCGATGGTGCCGTGGTGGTCGGTGCCCTGGATGTTGATGACCTTGTGGAAGCCGCGCTCCCACTTGGCGATGTGATACGCGACGTCGGGCACGAAATACGTGTACGTGCCGTCCTGCTTCTTCATCACGCGGTCCTTGTCGTCGCCGTAGTCGGTCGACTTCAGCCACAGCGCGCCGTCCTGCTCGTAGGTCTTGCCGGCGGCCACGAGCTTGCGCACCGCATCCTCGACGCGGCCGCTGGTGTAGAGGCTGGACTCCAGGTAGTACTGGTCGAAACGCACGCGGAAAGCCTGCAGGTCCAGGTCCTGCTCGCGGCGCAGGTAGGCCACGGCGAACTCGCGGATGGCGTCGATGTCCTCGATGTCGCCGCTGGCGGTGACTTCGCGGTCTTCCGACTTGACGGTCTTCTTCGCCTTGAAGTCGGCCGCGATGTCGGCGATGTAGTCGCCGTTGTATGCAGGCGCCTTCTCGCCGCTGGGCCATTCGGCGTCGCCGGGCTTGAAGCCGCGCGCGCGCAGCTGCGTGCTGTTGGCCAGCGTCTGGATCTGCACGCCGGCGTCGTTGTAGTAGTACTCGCGCCAGACGCTCTCGCCCTGCGAGGCGCGCAGGTTGCAGATGGCGTCGCCGAGCGCGGCCTGGCGGCCGTGGCCCACATGCAGCGGACCGGTCGGGTTGGCCGAGACGAACTCGACCAGCACCTTCTCGCCGGTGGCCGGCTGTTGGCCGAAAGTATTCCCGGCCGACAGCACCTCGCGCACGATCTGCTGCTTGGCGGCAGTCTTCAGGCGGATGTTGAGGAAGCCGGGCCCGGCGATCTCGATGGCGTCGACCCACTGGGCGAACGCGGGGGTGGCGAGCAGCGCGGCGCTCAGTTCCTCGCCCAGTTCGCGGGGCTTGCGCCCCAGCGGCTTGGCGAGCTGCATCGCTGCCGTGCAGGCGAAATCGCCGTGCGCGGCCATCTTGGGCGACTCGAACGCGGCCTTGGAGCCGGCGCCGGGCGAGAGGGATTCGAGCGTGTTCGCGAGCGCCGCGAGCAGCTCCTGTTTGACCAATAGCATCCGGAAATTTTACCGGGGGCAAACCCGGGCGCTGTTGACGATGGTCATCCGATCGTTGCCTTGGCCCGTTACGATGGTCGGCCCCGAGGCGGGGAACCTGTCACAACTCAACCTAGCGAGGACATATCACCATGAAGAAGCTCCTTTCCCTGGTCGCACTGGGCATCTGCCTTTCCTTCGGCGCAGCCCAGGCTCAAGACAAGGCTCCCGCACCCGCTGCAGCCCCCGCCGCTGCCGCCCCTGCCGCAACAGCCCCCGCCGCCGGCGCGAGCTGCGAAGCCAAGGCCGTGGACAAGAACGGCAAGGCCCTGGCCGGCGCCGCCAAGGCCAGCTCCATCAAGAAGTGCGAGAAGGAAACCAAGGCCGCGGCCGCTCCCGCCTGCGCCGCCAAGGCCGTGGACAAGAACGGCAAGCCGCTGGCCGGCGCCGCCAAGAACAGCTTCATCAAGAAGTGCGAGAAGGACGCCAAGGCCTGAAGCCATGGCGCGTCGGTGCATCGAAGCACCGGCCTTCGAGAAGAACGAGGCCCGCAGCGTGCGGGTCTTTTCTTTTGGCGTGACCGTGCCGCCGTGCGCTACTTCAGCGCGCCGAGCAGGTTGTTGAAGTCGTCGGTCCAGGGCCGTTGCCCGGGCTGCACTTCGATGGGAATGGCTGCCTGCCCCATCGGATCACGCTTCAGCACCCGCGGATCGCGCGCGACCAGCACCCAGTCGGTGCGGCGCAGCCATTCGGCTTGCTCCGCCTCGTCGTGCACCAGCACCGCATGCAGTCCCCGCGCCTGCGCCACCCGGGCGATCACGGGCGAGAGCGCCAGGAAGCGGTTGGTGACATGAAAGGCGATCACCCCGTCGGGCTTCATGTGCCGCAGGTAGGCGTCCATCGCCTCGGCCGTGAGCAGGTGGACCGGCACCGAGTCTCCTGAAAACGCATCCACCGCGAGCACGTCGAAGCCCTGCACCGGCTCGCGCTCCAGCGCCAGCCGGGCATCGCCGAGCACGCGCTCGATGCGCGCGGCGCTGTCGCGCAGGAAGCTGAATTCCTTGTCCGCCAGCGCGAACACCTGCGGATTGATCTCGTAGAAGCGGTAGACGTCGCCGCTGCGGCCGTAAGTCGCGAGCGTGCCGGCACCCAGCCCGATCAGCCCCACGCGGCGCGGCCCCGCCGGCGCGGCGGCGATCGCGCGGCCGATGCCCGAAGTCTCGCCGTAGTAGGTGGTGGGCTCGCGCCGGCGCGCCGGGTCCAGAAACTGCGCTCCGTGCTTGACCGATCCATGCGCCAGCTGGCGCACGCTGTCGGAGGGCGGGTCGCGCATCGTGTCGTATGCCAGCAGCGCGCCATAGAAATTGCGCTGCAGGCTCCGCGCGCCCGCCCGGTCGCTGTCGATCTGCAGCAACAGGAAAAGCATGCAGCAGGCAGCCAGCACCACGCAGCTCAGCCGCAGCCACATCCGCCGGCGCAGCACGGCCGCGGCCGCCAGCGCCGTCAGCATCAGGCCGAGCCCCAGTTCGTAGTACGCCGCCAGCACGTGCGGCGCGACCAGCCCGACCATCACCCCGCCCAGCGCCCCGCCCAACGACAGCATCAGGTAGAAGCGCGTGAGGTAGCGCGCCCCCGGCCGCAGCCTCGCGGTTTCGCCGTGCAGGAACATGCACAGCACGAAAAGCCCCGACACGTAGAGCGGCAGCGCGACGTAGACATCGGCGCCGATGCTGTGCTGCAGCCCGAAGGCGCACAGCAGCAGCATCACGGCCGCCAGCGGCAGGAACACGCCGCGCCGGTACCAGCGGTCGCTCTCGAAACACAGCACGAAGGTCAGCAGGTACAGCGACAGCGGCAGCACCCACAGGAAAGGCACCGCGGCGACGTTCTGGGTGATGTGGTTCGTCACGGCCAGCAGCAGCCACGAAGCCAGCGCGGGTAGCGCGAGCCACAGCAGGTAGTCGGCGGGCCGCGGCGGCTGGTCCGGCGCGGCGGCCTGGCCGGGCGGCTGCGGCGCCACCACGCCGACCGGCCAGCGCCGCGCCATGTACAGCGTCGTGCCCGCGCACAGCAGCACGAACGCGCCGTAGCCCCACGACCATCCGTTGGCCTGCTGCCGCAGCGTGCTGAACGGCTCGATCAACACCGGATAGCTCAGCAGCGACAGCAGCGAAGCCAGGTTCGACAGCGAGAAGTAGCGGTACACCTGCGCACCCCACGGTGTGCGCGCCACCCACGACTGCACCAGCGGCCCGGTGGTGGAAAGCAGGAAGTACGGCAGGCCGATAGTGGCGAGCAGCAGCCCCAGGATCCGCCAGGCCGGGTCTTCGGCGCCGGTCGGCTTCCACTGCGCGCCCACCACGATCGGCACGAAGGCCAGGCTCGCGACGAGCAGCCCCACGTGCAGCACGGCCTGCGCCCGCATGCGCAGGTGGCGCGCGACCCAGTCGGAGTACGCGTACCCCGCGAGCAGCACGGCCTGGAAGAACACCATGCAGACCGACCACACCGCGGCCGAGCCGCCGAACCACGGAAGAATCTGCTTCGCGATCAGCGGCTGGACCAGGAACAGCAGGAACGCGCTGCTGAAGATCGTTCCGGCAAACAGGAGCTGGATGCCGGCGCGTCCCATGCCGCGCCTACTTGCCGAAGCCCCGTGCCAGGAACACCGCCACCAGCGGGATCAGCGCGATCAGGTGCGCCTGGATCATCACCAGCTTGCGGGTCTTCAGGATCTCCGCCTCGGCCGGCAGCTTGCCGGTGGCGCGCAGCGTCTTGCGCCAGCGGAAATACGTGAGCGTCGGAAAGATCGACACCACGCCCACGATGATGAAGAGCCCCAGCTTCACGTGCAGCAGCGGGTTGGTCCAGTACCAGGCCGTGCCCTTCACGCCCCACCAGGTGCGCGCGATGCCGGTGGCGAGCACCGCGATGGCGGCGATGCCGTAGACCATGTCGACCTTGGCCAGCCGCTCGACCACCGCCGCGTTGAGCCACTGCACGCGGCACAGCGCCGCTTCGCTGGAAATGAACACAACCATCGTCAGGATGGCGAGCAAGTGCAGGTACGCGAGGATGGCTTCGAGCGTCATCAGTGACTTTCTTCTCTGTGGGGTTGCAAATGCAAACAGATTGTGACGCCGCTGATGCGACTCAGGCCCTTCCTCCCCAGAATTCCGGATTCCCGTACTGCTCCTTGAGGAAATCAAGCCACAGTCGCACCCGCAGCGGCAGGTGCTTGGCACCCGCGAACACCGCATAGATGCCGTTGGGCGGCGCGGCGAACTCGTCGAGCAGCGGCACGAGCAGGCCGGCGTCGATCTCCGCCTCGACCTCCCAGGTGCTGCGCCAGGCGATGCCGTGGCCGGCGAGGCACCAGTCGTGCAGCACCTGTCCGTCGGAGCAGTCGAGCGGGCCGCTCGGGCGCAGGTGGATCAGCTCCTGGTTGCCCTCCTCGTTGACGATGCGGAAGGCCCAGCCGCGCGTCTGCGAGGCGTCGCTCGACAGCGTGAGGCAAGCGAAGCGCGAGAGTTCGCCCGGATGCTTCGGCTTGCCGTGGCGGCGCACGAACTCCGGCGTGGCGACGCAGCGGCGGCGGTTGTCGGCCAGCCGCACGCTCACCAGCGACGAATCGGGCAGGTCGCCCACGCGCACCGCGCAGTCGAAGCTCTCGCCGGTGACGTCGACCACGCGGTCGCTGAGGTTCAGCGAAATGGTCACTTCAGGGTGCAGCGCATGGAAGCGCGGCACCAGCGGCGCGACGTGGCGGCGGCCGAAGCCGGCGGGCGCCGTCACGCGCAGGTGGCCGCTGGCCTTGAGGCCGCCGGCGCTCACGCTGGCCTCGGCATTGGCGAACTCGGACAGCAGGCGCTGGCAGTCCTCGAGGAAGGAGCTGCCTTCGTTCGTGAGCGTGATGCGGCGCGTGGTGCGCACCAGCAGCTTGACGCCCAGCCGCTCTTCCAGCGCATCGAGCCGGCGCCCCATGATCGCGGGCGCCACGCCCTCGGCCTTGGCCGCGGCGGTGAGGCTGCCGCGGGTCGCGACCGAGACGAAGGATTCGAGTTGCTTCAGGCGGTCCATGGGGCGGGAACTATAGCCCCGCTCACTCCGGCACCGGCCCTTCCGGCTCTAGGCCTGGTGCCGGGAGTCCGTCGCGTGCGAGAAGAGCGGCGCCCCGCCCACCGGCAGCTCCGCCTCCAGCACGCTGCCGGTGGCCGAATCGGTCAGCACCAGCTGCCGCGTGCCGGGCCGGAAGGCGATGTTGGTCACTGTCTGCCCGGCCGGGCTGCGCACCATGTGCGTGACCTCGCCGCGCGCATTGAGCACGAAGGCGCCGCCCAGGCTCGCATGCGCCACCACGAGGCCGCCATCGGACGTGACCGCCAGCCCGTCGGGCCCGCTGGTGCCGAAGAAAGTCTGCAGCGCGCCCACCTTCGAGAGGCTGCCGTCGGGCAACAGCGGCGCGCGCCAGACCTGGTTGCCGCGCGTGACCGCCACGAAGAGCACCTTGCCGTCGGCGCTGGCCGCGATGCCGTTGGGACTCGGCGCGTTGCCCAGCAGCAGGTCGAGCCGGCCATCGGCATGCAGCCGGTACACGCGCCCGGTGGGGTCGTGCAGGCCCGTCTGGCCCTGGTCGGTGAAATAGAGGCGCCCGTCGAGATCGAAGCTCAGGTCGTTCACGCCCTTGAAGGACTCGCTGTTGCGATGCCCGAGCACCGTCTCGATACCGCCGCCTCCCGCATCGCGCCGCAGGATGCCGCGCCGGTAGTCCGCGATCCAGAGGCTGCCGTCCGCATGGATCGCCAGCCCGTTCGGCCAGCCTTCGTATTCGACGACCAGCTCCCAGTCGAGCGACGAAGGCGCGATCCTGAAGATGCGGCCATAGGGAATGTCGGTGACGTACAGGTTTCCAGCCCGGTCGAACACCGGGCCTTCGAGAAAGCTGTCCATCACGTGGCCGGGCTTGTTGGCGTCTACCCACTCGGTGCGCCGCGGCTTGCGGAACGCGTCGGGCAGGCGGGTGAGCACGCGCGCCTCGATGATCTCGGGCGGCTGGAAGTTCAGGTTCCACATGGCTTCGCTCAGTCGGGCTGGACGCCGGCGGCCTTGATGACCGCACCCCAGCTCTGCGTCTGGCCCTGGACGAACTTGCCGAAGTCGGCCGTCGCCGCGCCGCCCGGGCTCGCGCCCTGCTCGGCGAAGCGCTTCGCCAGGTCGGGCGACGCCAGCGCCTTCTTCACCTCGGCCTGCAGCTTCTCGACGATGGGCTGCGGCGTGCCCTTGGGCGCCGCGATGCCGAACCAGTTGGTGGCGGTGAAATCCTTCAGCCCGGCCTCGGCGCTGGTCGGCACCTCGGGCAGCGCTGCAAGACGCTGCGGCGAAGTCACCAGCAGCGCGCGCACCTTGCCGCCCTTGACCTGCGGAATGGCCGTGGGCGCCGCCGTCACCAGCACGTCGACCTGCCCCGACACCACGCCCAGCATCGCCTCGCCCGCGCCCTTGTAGGGCACGTGCGTCAGCGCGAGCTTGCCGTTCTGCTTGAGCAGCTCGCCGCCCAGGTGGGTGGAGCTGCCCACGCCGCCCGATCCGAAAGTCAGCTTGCCGGGATTCGCACGGGCCTCGTCGATCAGCGCCTGCACCGTCTTGTAGGGCGAGCTCGCGCCCACCACCAGCACCAGCGGCGCATCGACGATGGCCGTCACCGGCACCAGGTCGGCCGGCTCCCACGGCAGCTTCTTGAAGAGGTGCGGCAGCATCGCGTAGGTGGTGTCGTTGATCAGGAACGCGCCGCCGTCCGGCGCCGCCTTGGCCACGAAGTTGGAGCCGATGGTGCCGCTCGCGCCGGCCCTGTTGTCCACGTAGAAGGACACGCCGGTCTGCTCGGTGAGCTTCTGCGCGATCTGGCGCGCCGCGTAATCGGTGGTGCCGCCCGGCGCGTACGGGACCACGAGGCGCACCGGCTTCGAGGGCCACTGGGCCTGTGCGTGCGACTGCGCGGGGGCGATGAATGGAGCCGCCAGCGCGATGGCGGCGAGCCAGGAGTGCAGCTTCATCTTTGTTCCTTTGTCAGCAAGGAAAGGAGTCGGTCACTCGGGTCGCACGCCGGCCTCGCGCACCGCCGCGCCCCAGCGCGCGTGCTCCGCCTTGATGTACTGCGCCGCCTGCTCGGGCGTACCGCCCACGGGCGTGCTGCCTTCGGCCAGCAGCTGCGAGATGGTCGCGGGCTTGGCCAGCGCCTTGTCGACGGCGGCGCTGAGCTTCTTCACGATGTCGGGGCTGGTGCCGGCCGGCGCGACGAGCGCCTTCCAGTCCACCGCCTCGAAGCCCTTGTAGCTCTCGGCGACGGTGGGCACGTCGGGCATCACCGGCAGGCGCTTGGCCGAGGTGACGGCCAGCGCGCGCAGCTTGCCGCCCTTCACCATCGCGAGCGCGCCCTGCGGCGTGGCGAACATGTAGTCGGTCTGGCCGCCGAGCAGGTCGGTGATGGCGGGCGCGGCTCCCTTGTACGGCACGTTGAGCACCGTGAAGCCCGCGCGCTTGGCCAGCACCTCGCCGGCCATGTGGCCCAGCGTGCCGGTGCCCGCGAGCGCCTGCCTGATCTCGCCCGGCTTGGCCTTGGCGGCGGCGACCAGCTCGGCCAGCGACTTGAACGGCGCATCGGCACGCACCACCAGCACCACGGGCTGCGAAGCCACCACCGCCACCGGCACCAGGTCCTTCAATGCGTCGTAGGGCATCTTGGGAAACAGCGTCGGGTTGATCGCGAGGTTCGCGGTCTGGCCCAGGCCGATGGTGTAGCCATCAGGCTTGGCCTTGGCCACCACGTCCATGCCGATGTTGCCGTTGCCGCCCGCGCGGTTGTCGACGATGAAGGTCCACTTGGTGTCGTCGGCGAGCTTCTGCGCGACGAGCCGCGCCACGATGTCGGTGGCGCCGCCGGGCGTGTAGGGAACGATGAGCCGAACGGGCTTGTCGGGCCAGGCGGTGTCGGCAAGGGCGGGGGCGGCGTTCAGCCATGCGGCGGCCGCGGCGCACGCCAGCAAGGCGCGCCGTGCATTGAAAAACATGAGGTCAGTCTCCGAGTGTGATGTGTCGTGTTTCGAGCGCGGCGATCTCTTCGTCGCTGTAGCCCACTTCCTTCAGCAGCTCGCGGCCGTGCTCGCCCACGCGCGGCGGCTGAAGGCGGATGCCCGGGCGTTCGCCGTCGAGCGTGAACGGCATCAGCGGCACCTTGGCCATGCTGCCGTCGTTCATGCGCACCGGCGCGAGGCCGCCGGTGGCGTTGAGGTGCGGATCGTCGAACAGCTCCTGCGGCCTGGTGATGGGCGCGAAGGGCAGTTCGTTCTTCTCGAACACCGCGGCGAGATCGGCCGCGCTGTGGTTCGCGAGATGCGAGCGCAGGATCGGCATCATCCATTCGCGCGCCAGCACGCGGTCGTTGTTGGTCTTCAGGCGCGGGTCGGCCAGCATCTCGTCGAGACCGAATGCCTTGCAGAAGATGGCCCACTGCTTGTCGCTCACCGCCGCCAGGAAGATCTGCTCGCCGTCCTTCACGGTGAACACGTCGTACACGGCCCAGGCCGAGATGCGGCTGGGCATCGGGTCGGCCGCCTTGCCCGTGGCGGCGAACTGCATCATGTGTTGCGCCACCAGGAACACGTTGTTCTCGAACAGCGCCGACTGCACCTCGCAGCCCTTGCCCGTGATGTCGCGCTGGCGCAGCGCGGCCATCGCGCCGATGGCGCCGAACATGCCGCCCATGATGTCGTTCACGCTGGTGCCCGCGCGCAGCGGGTCGCCCGAGCGGCCGGTCATGTAGGCGAGGCCGCCCATCATCTGCACCACCTCGTCGAGCGCGGTGCGATGGTCGTAGGGGCCGGGCAGGAAGCCCTTGTGGCTCACGTAGATGAGGCGCGGGTTGAGCTTGCTGAGCGTGTCGTAGTCGAGCCCCAGCTTCTTCATGGTGCCGGGCTTGAAGTTCTCGCTGACGATGTCGGCGGTGGCGATGAGGCGCAGCGCGGCTTCCACGCCCTCGGGCTTCTTGAGGTCGAGCGCGATGCTCTTCTTGTTGCGGTTGAAGGTCGGGAAGAAGCCCGAGCCCGAACCGAGCAGGCGGCGGGTGTTGTCGCCCTCGATGGGCTCGACCTTGATGACCTCGGCGCCCAGGTCGGCCAGCAGCAGGCCGCAGGTCGGGCCCATGACCATGTGCGTGAACTCGACGACGCGCACGCCTGCGTACGGCAGCGGGTTCGACGATGGGTTGGCTTCAGACATGAGCGATGTGTTCCTGGACAAAGCCTTTCGGCAGGCCGGCCTCGGGCGTCATGCCGTAGACCGGTTCGCCGGGCAGGCCGGCCATGAGCGGCGCGCGCGCCGCGATGAGTTTCTGGATGTCGATGCCGGTGCGCACGCCCATGGCTTCGAACATGAAGACGAGATCTTCGGTGACGGCATTGCCCGAGGCGCCCGGTGCGTAGGGGCAGCCGCCGAGTCCGCCCAGCGATGCGTCGAAGGTGCGCACGCCCTCGTCCCATGCCGCGAGGCAGTTGGCGATGCCGAGGCCGCGCGTGTTGTGCATGTGGGCCGCGCCGGCGTGCCTGCCGATCTCGGCGCGCAGCCGCTTGAAGAGGCGGCGCACCTGCGCGGGGTTGGCGTAGCCCACGGTGTCGGACAGGCCCGATTCGTCGGCACCGGCCTCGATGCATTGCGCGGCCAGGCGGATCACGTCGTCCTCGGGCACCAGGCCCTGCAGCGTGCAGCCGAAGGCGGTGGAGATGCCGGCCTCGAGCCTCACCTGCGGCGCGATCTCGCGGCGCAGCTCGGAGATGGCGCGCACCTCCTCGACCATCTCGGTGGGTGTCTTGCGCACGTTGGCCAGCGAATGCGCCACGCTGGCCGACACCGGCATCGTGAGCTTGTGCGCGCCGGCCTCGAGCGCGGCCTGCGCACCCTTGCGGTTGGGCACCAGCGCCATCACCACCAGGCCGGGCAGCGTGACGGCGTGGCGCACCACCTCGGCGGCGTCGGCCATCTGCGGCAGCAGCTTCGCGGGCACGAAGGAAGCGACCTCGATCTCGCGCACGCCGGCGGCGTAGAGCGCGTCGATCCAGCGCAGCTTGTCGGCCGTGGGCATGGTGGCCTTGACCGACTGCAGGCCGTCGCGCGGACCGACCTCGCTGATGAGGACGTCGGGGGGTGTCATCGAATCCGTCTCCTGTTCTGGAATTGCTTGACTGTTCTGTCTTACAGAACTATATTCCGTTAAACAGAATTAGACCGTCGATCCGCCCCGACTGTCAAGCCGAGCCGCTCCCAACTCCTTCCCGTCATGCCCCGCAAAGCCCAGACCGAATCCGTCTCCGACCTCAATGCCGCCCCCGGCGGCGCGGCCGCGGTCGACCGCGCGCTGAGCCTGCTCTCGGCCTTCCAGCCTGGCGACGAGGCGCTGTCGCTCGCGCAGTTCGCCGAGCGCACGCAGCTCTACAAGAGCACCGTGCTGCGGCTGCTGGCGTCGCTGGAGCACGCGCGACTGATTCGCCGCCAGGACGACGGCCGCTACGCGCTGGGCATGGAGATCGCGCGGCTGCACGGGCTCTACACGGCGTCGCAGTCGCTCGACCGCATCGTGCTGCCGGTGCTGCGCGCGCTGGTCGCGACCACCGGCGAGAGCGCGGCGTACCACGTGCGGCAGGTGCAGGGCGACAGCTGGGTGCGGCTGTGCCAGTTCCGCGTCGATTCATCGCACGTGGTGCGCGACCACGTCCGCGCCGGCGACCTGCTGCCCAACGACCGCGGCGCGGGCGCGCGCGTGCTGATCGCCTTCGGCCCTGAAGCCGAGCTGCCGCGCGGAGCGAAGGAACGCAAGTTCTACGACACCATCCGAGCGCAGGGCTGGTGCGCGCTGGTGGGCGACCGCACCGCCGAGCTGGCCGGCATCTCGGCGCCGGTGTTCCATGCCGACGGCAGCCTGGCGGCCGCGGTCACGCTGACGATGCCCACGCACCGCTACGACGAGCGCTACATCGAGCCGGTGCGCGCCGCGGCGAAGGACCTCAGCGGGCAGGTCTGAGGCAGCGGGTCAGGACTCGGCCTTGAAGCCCGAGTTCTTGATGGGCAACTCCCAGCGCTTCAGGTGCGCCGCCTGGATCGCAGCCAGTTCTGCCGGCCCCGCATGCGCGGGCACGAGCCCCAGCGCGTAGATCTTTTCCTGCACGTCGGGCATCCGCAGCGCCTCGGCCACGGCCTTGTCGATGCGCGCGACGAGTTCGGGCGACATCCCCGGCGGCCCGTACAGCCCGAAGAAGGCATCGGCCGTCACGTGGATGCCCGCCTCCTTCAGCGTGGGCACCTCGGGCAGTGCGCGGCTGCGCTGCTCACCCGTCACCGCGAGGATTCGGACCTTGCCCGCGCGATGGTGCTCGATGGTTTCCGAAGCCGTGTCGACCATCAGCGGCACCTGCCCGCCGATCAGGTCCTGCGCCGCCGGAGCACCGCCGCGATAGGCCACGTGCGTCATCGGCACGCCGGAGGCCTGGGCGATCAGCTGTCCCGCGAAGTGCGGCACCGTGCCCGCGCCCGAGGTGGCGTAGTTCGCCTTGGCGGGATTGGCCTTCATCCACGCTAGCACCGCCTTCAGGTCGCCAGCCGGCGCGCCCGGACCGGCCGTGACCGCGAAGTCGAAGGTGCTGCCGAGGGCGATCGGCGTGAAGTCCTTCGCCGGGTCGTAGCCGAGGTTCGGATAGAGCCACGGGTGGATCACCATCGCGCCGCTGGGCGAGAAGGCCAGCGTGGCGCCGTCGGGCGCCGAGCGCTTGAGCTCGCCCAGCGCGAGCCGGCCCGCCGCGCCGGGCTTGTTGTCGATGATGACGTTCTGCCCGAGCGAAACACGCATCTTGTCGGCCAGCAGGCGCGCCACCACGTCCACCGACCCGCCCGGCGGAAAGCCGACCAGTATCCGTATCGTGCGGTCCTGCTGCGCGAAGGCCAGCGGCGCGGCGGCCGTGACGGCAAGGGCGGCAGCGGCCTGCGCTGCGAACTGACGGCGTTTCATGGTCTTGTCTCCTCGTGGCGTTGTGGAAATGTCGGACCCGCCGGGTTCAGCCCGGCCTTGTTCGGCTCAGCGCAAGGCGGCCAGCACCGCCCGGTTCTGCTCCGGCAGGCCGATGCTGACGCGCAGCCACTCCGGCAGGCCGTAAGGGCCGAGCAGCGAAACCTCGATGCCGGCCGCCAGCAGGCGCGCATGCACGGCCTGCGCGTCGCCGACCCGCACCATCAGGAAATTGCCGGACGAAGCGACGTATTCGAGGCCCAGCTCCCTGAAGCCGGTCGCGAGCTGGTCGCGGCCCGCCGTGTTGAGCTCGTAGGTGCGCGCGAGGAAATCCGCGTCGCCCAGCGCGGCCACCGCCGCTGCCTGCGCCGGCGTCGTCACGTTGAAACGCGGGCGCTGCGCATTCATGCGCGCCGTGAGCGCCGGCTGCGACACGCCGTAGCCGATGCGCAGCCCCGCCAGCCCGAAGGCCTTGGAGAAGGTGCGCGCCACGATGAGGTTGGGCAGCCGCCGCACCCATTCGATGCTGTCGTAGCGCTGCGCGGGCGACAGGTATTCGGTATAGGCCTCGTCCAACAGCACCGTCACGTGCGCCGGCACCGACTGCAGGAAGGCCAGCAGCGGCGCGGCGTCGATGAAGGTGCCGGTCGGGTTGTTCGGGTTGGCGACGAACACCAGCTTCGTGTCGTCGCCGATGGCGGCGCGCATCGCGTCGAGGTCGTGGCCGAAGTCGCGCGAAGGCACGACGGTTGCGTGCGCATGGGCATGCGCCGTGGCCTGCGCGTAGACGATGAAGCCGTACTGCGAATAGACGGCGCCCTCGCCCGGCTTCAGGCTCACCTGCGCCGCCAACTCGAGGATCTCGCTCGATCCGCTGCCCAGCGTGAGCCAGTCGGCCGGCACGTCGAGCCGGGCGGCCAGCGCGTTCTTCAGCGCCGTACCGTTGCTGTCGGGGTAGTTGCCGGCGCCCGCGAGCGCTTCGGCGGCCGCGCGGCGGGCCGATTCGGGCATGCCGAGGGGGTTTTCGTTGGAGGCCAGGAGGATCATGGAACTGGAATTCGTTTTTTATTTAAGAAGTTAAATATATCCGGCACTTGCAACGCTCTTATCAGTGCCTACCCTTTGCACCACAGGGCGCCCGACATCGATTACCTCCATTTTTGTCACGGATAAATCCCGCTTCCGGCTCTTACTGGCCAGCAAAGTATCGAATAAAGTTCGTCCCAGGATTGCATTTGTCTCAAGGAGAACCCCCATGACCGCCCGCACCACCGCCCACGGACTCCAGGTCGCGACCGAGCTGCACCGCTTCATCGAGGACAAGGTCCTCCCCGCCAGCGGCGTGGCCAGCGACGTCTTCTGGAAGGGCTTCGACGCCATCGTCAGCGACCTCGCGCCGAAGAACATCGCCCTGCTCGCCGAACGCGACCGCCTGCAGAGCGAGCTCGACGCATGGCACAGGAAGAACCCCGGCCCCATCGCCGACATGCCGGCATACCGCGCCTTCCTCGAGAAGATCGGCTACCTGCTGCCCCAGCCCAAGGGCACCAAGGCCACGACCGCGAACGTCGACTCCGAACTCGCGCTGCAGGCCGGCCCGCAGCTGGTGGTGCCGATCCTGAACGCGCGCTATGCGCTGAACGCCGCCAACGCGCGCTGGGGTTCGCTGTACGACGCGCTGTACGGCACCGACGCGATTCCCGAGACCGGCGGCGCCGAGAAGGGCAAGGGCTACAACCCGGTGCGCGGCGCCAAGGTCATCGAGTTCGCGCGCAACGTGCTCGACCAGGCCGCGCCGCTGCAGAACGGCTCGCACAAGAACGCCACCGGCTACAGCGTGAAGGACGGCCAGCTGGTCGTCGCGCTGCAGAGCAGCAGCACCGGCCTGGCCGATGCCTCGCAGTTCATCGGCTACCAGGGTGACGCCGCCGCGCCGTCGTCGGTGCTGCTCAAGCACAACGGCATCCACCTCGACATCCGCATCGACCGCTCCACGCCCATCGGCAAGAGCGACGCGGCCGGCGTGAGCGACCTGGTGCTCGAAGCCGCGCTCTCCACCATCCTCGACCTGGAAGACTCGGTGGCCGTTGTCGACGCAGCCGACAAGGTGGTCGCGTACTCGAACTGGCTCGGCATCGTGCAAGGCACGCTGACGGAAGAAGTCGCCAAGGGCGGCAAGACCTTCACGCGCGGCCTGAACGCCGACCGCGAGTACACCGGCGCAGACGGCAAGCCCGTGAAGCTGCATGGCCGCTCGCTCATGTTCCTGCGCAACGTGGGCCACCTGATGACCAACCCGGCCATCCTGTATGCCGGCGGCAAGGAGATTCCCGAAGGCATCCTCGACGCCGTGGTGACCACCACCATCGCCACCATCGACCTGAAGCGCAAGGGCAACTCGCGCACCGGCAGCATCTACATCGTCAAGCCGAAGATGCACGGCCCGGCCGAAGTGGCCTTCGCCAGCGAGCTGTTCGGCCGCGTCGAGCAGCTGCTGGGCCTGCCCGCCAACACCGTGAAGCTGGGCATCATGGACGAGGAACGCCGCACCAGCGTGAACCTGAAGGCCTGCATCGCCGAGGCCGCCGCGCGCGTGGCCTTCATCAACACCGGCTTCCTCGACCGCACCGGCGACGAGATGCACACCGCCATGCAGGGCGGCCCGATGATCCGCAAGGGCGACATGAAGTCCAGCGCGTGGATCGGCGCCTACGAGAAGAACAACGTGCTGGTCGGCCTGTCGAGCGGCCTGCGCGGCAAGGCGCAGATCGGCAAGGGCATGTGGGCCATGCCCGACCTGATGGCCGCGATGCTCGAGCAGAAGATCGGCCACCCCAAGGCCGGCGCCAACACCGCCTGGGTGCCCTCGCCCACCGCCGCCACGCTGCACGCGCTGCACTACCACCAGGTCAGCGTGACCGCGGTGCAGCAGGAGCTGGAGAAGATCGCCGCCCAATCTGACCCAGTGATCGAGCGCGACAACATCCTCAACGCGCTGCTGCAGGTGCCGATCGCGGCCGAAGCCAAGTGGACGGCTGAAGAGCGCCAGCAGGAGATCGACAACAACGTGCAGGGCATCCTCGGCTACGTGGTGCGCTGGATCGACCAGGGCGTGGGCTGCTCGAAGGTGCCCGACATCCACAACGTCGGCCTGATGGAAGACCGCGCCACGCTGCGCATCTCCAGCCAGCACATCGCCAACTGGCTGCTGCACGGCGTCGTGACCAAGGCGCAGGTCGACGAGACCTTCCAGCGCATGGCCAAGGTGGTCGACGAGCAGAACGCAGGCGACCCGCTGTACCAGCCGATGGCCGGCAACTTCGCGACCTCGGCCGCCTACAAGGCTGCGCAGGACCTGGTGTTCAAGGGCATCGAGCAGCCCAGCGGCTACACCGAGCCGCTGCTGCACGCATGGCGCCTGAAGGTGAAGGGCGAGGCCTGATCGCCCATCCAGGTCCGGCACTACGCCGGGCTTGAAGCATGCAAGACGAACGGCGCCCTCGGGCGCCGTTCTGCATGATGGGCGGCATGCCGTTAGCATCGACGGGGTTCTCCCTCCGCTTCCCGCCCTCCCCTTCGATGAACACGAACGCGGCATCGCCGCCTCCGCCGCGCTGGTCCTCTTCCGCGGCCGCCATGCTCGTGGCACTGGCCACCGCCTTCGCACTGAGCCAGGCCTTCCGCACCGTCGGCGCCATGATGGCCACGCCGCTCACCAGCCACTTCGGGCTGACGCCGCAGCAGCTCGGCACCTGGGCGGGCACCTTCCACTTCATGTTCGGGATCATGCAGCTCGCGATGGGCGTGTCGATCGACATGTTCGGCGTGCGCCGCACGGTGCTGACCGCCTTTCCGCTGGCCATCGCGGGCGCGGTGCTGTGCGCGATGGCGCCGAACTTCCACGCGCTGCTGCTGGGGCAGGCGCTGATCGGCGTGGGATGCGCGCCGGCCTTCCTGGCCTGCACCGTGTTCATCGCGCGGCACTTCGACGCATCGCGCTTCACCGCGATGTCGGGCCTGGTGATGAGCCTCGCCGGCATGGGCATCCTGTTCACGGGCACGCCGCTGGCGCTGCTGATCGAGGCTTCGTCGTGGCGCGTGGGCTATGCGGTGCTGGCGGCATTCGCGGTGCTTTCGTGGCTGCTCATCTCCTGGCGCGTGCACGAGCCTGCGCGCCCTACGGACCAAGCACCCGCGGGACAGACCGAGCGCCAGTCGCTGCGCAAGGCCGTGCGCGAGCTGCTGCCGCTGTTCGCCATGCCCCACACGCTGGGGCTGCTGTGCTTCGCCTGCGTGTCGTACGCCGCCTTCATCACGCTGCGCGGCCTGTGGCTCGGACCGGTGCTGCACGACCGCCACGGCCTCTCGCTGGTGGCGAGCGGCAACGTCGCGCTGGTGATGACTGTCGCCGGCATGATCAGCCCCACGCTCTTCGGCCGCATGGACCCGGGCGGCGCGCGGCGTACGCGCTGGATGATGGGCTGCGCGCTCGCCGGCACGCTGATGTTCGGCGCGATGGCGCTGACGCATTCGCGTGCGGTCGACATCGGCCTTCCGATCATCTATGGCCTGCTCTCCGGCTACAGCGTGCTGCAGTACGCGTACACCAAGAACGCCTACCCGGCCGCCATGACGGGCCGCGCGATGGCGCTGATGAACATGGCCATGTTCCTCGGCGTCTCGCTGATGCAGTGGACCACCGGCGTGGCCGCGTCGTGGGCCGTGGCGAATGGCGTCGAGCCGTTCCGCGCGGTGTTCCTCACCGTCGCGGGCATGCTGGCCGCCGGCACCATGGCGTTCTTCCTGCTGCCGCGCGCACCCGCACGGACGGCGGCGCAGCTCAGCGCTTGATCGCCAGCATCAGCACGCCGCCAGCGATCATCGCGACACCGGCCCATTCGCGGCCGGAGGGGCGCTCGCCGAGGAACATCACCGCGAAGAGCACCACCAGCACCACGCTGAGCTTGTCGACCGGCGCAACCTGAGAGGCATTGCCCATCTTCAGCGCGCGGAAGTAGCAGACCCACGACGCGCCCGTCGCGAGCCCCGAGAGAACGAGAAAGAGCCAGGTGCGCGGCGACAGCTGCAGCGGGTTCGTCCACTTGCCGGTGGCGTTCACGAAGACCAGGAGCACCGCGAAGATCACCACGGTGCGCACCAGCGTGGCCATGTCGGAATCGACGCCGGCCAGGCCCAGCTTGGCGAGGATGGCCGTCAGCGCGGCGAAGACGGCCGACAGGACGGCCCAGAGGAACCAGTTGGAGGCGGTGAGGTTCATGGTGCTTCTTTCATCGACGACAACGCGGGCGCCTCCATCATGCGCGACGCGACTTGTCGCTAGCTGACGAGCGGCTCAGGCGTCTTCACCCAGCCTCGCCCGGATCTCCTTGCGGCTCAACTGGCGCTTGGTCGCGGCATAGACATCCGGTCGCCCGTACATGGCCTGGTTGCTCGATACGCCGAACTCCGGTCGACCCCATGTGCAGGTGGTCTTGACGAAGCAGCGCCGCAGCGCGTCGAAACGCTTCTCCCAGACGCCCGGAGCCTTCATCGGCGGCGTAAGCGCCAGCGTGATCTCGAACCAGTCGCCGTTCACGCAGTGCCATTGCGTGAGTTCGTCGATCGCGATGAAAGACGCATGTGGCTTCTTTCCGCTCCTCTCATCGCTCTCGCCGCGAGCCCATTGCCGGGCCTGGGCGAGACGCCGGTTGGGCAGCAGGATGCCGGTGACCGGATGCACGAACAGTTCGACATGCGAAGCCTGATGCAACGGCGCGCGACTGCCGTCGCTCCACCAGCGTGCCCGCACCCACACTTCGCCATCGCGCAGCACCGCTGCGCGTTCGACGAAGTCGTCGATGTGTTCAAAGATGTGCGCCTGCACCGTGCTGCGGCGATCGATGCCGCTGCACAGTTCCGCGTAGACCTTGTCCCATGGCCGGTGCACCTGCTTGTGCAGCCAACGCTTGAGCGGCGCGAGATTCTCGTTGAGCCACTTGGTGCGGCCGTAGCCGCGCTTCATGCCGAGGTGCGAACCACGCTCCTTGCTGTTGCGCCACTTGCGCCCATCGCCCTGCACGCCGCCACCGCGGCGCGGCCGCTCGACGATGACCTTGTCCATGTCGTCACGCATCGTCGCTCCTCCCCCTGAAGTCGCGCGCTGCCTTCTGCAGCGCCACCTTCTGCGCGCGCCGCTCGGCGCTGTGGGTGCGCAGGTGGCGCCCCGCCTTCTGGCTTGCTTCGCGGCGCGCCAGCGCGGCCACCACGGGATTGCGAGGTGCCGCATTCGGCACCGAAAAATAGAACCGGCCCAGACGCTTGTCGTCGTCGCGGGCCTTTCGTTGAGCACTCATGTGCACACACTCCGAAAAACAAAAAGGCCCCGGCGAATGGCTGCGCGGGGCCTTTGTCGACTGGCCTCGGGCGGGTGCGTGGAATGCACATCCGGCCGGGGCGGTCGGTGTGCGGATCAGGTGTTCAGGTAACGGTTCATTGGATTGATGTGTCGCCAGGGAGGTTGGTCGTCGCCGGGCGCGAAGGGAGCAAAAACTGTTGCTGAAAAACGAAGGGCGGATTCTGTCGATCGCGCATGCGATGTGCAAGCGCCGCATGTGCCTCTGTGGCGCAAAGCCTACGCAAGGCTTTTCTTGAACCCGGTGAATCCGGTTGCGCGAATGCGCCGTATCCCACTCAAGCGCGTCGCGCCTCCGAGCTGTTGGCGGTTTCCACAGAGAGCCTCGAGAACCAATCACCTTTCCAGGAGACTTCCATGAAGAAACTCGTGATCGCAGCAAGTGTCTCGGTCCTGCTCGCAGCCTGCGCAGGCGGCATGGGCATGAGCGGCAGCAGCAGCAGCGGTGGCGCATCGAACCCGATGGTCGGCGGCGCTCCGATGTACCCGACGAAGGACATCGTCGACAACGCCGTGAATTCGAAGGACCACACCACGCTGGTGGCCGCCGTGAAGGCCGCGGACCTCGTCGGCACGCTGAAGAGCCCCGGCCCCTTCACCGTGTTCGCGCCCACCAACACGGCCTTTGCCGCTTTGCCGGCGGGCACGGTCGACACTCTGCTCAAGCCCGAGAACAAGCCCACGCTGACCAAGGTGCTGACCTACCACGTGGTGCCCGGCAAGCTCGACGGCGCCGCGCTCATGAGCGCCATCAACGCGGGCGGCGGCAAGGCCACGCTGAAGACCGCGAGCGGCGGCACGCTCACCGCGACGATGAGCGGCGGCAACGTGATGGTGACCGACGCCAAGGGCGGCACCGCGACGGTGACGATCGCCAACGTCTACCAGTCCAACGGCGTGATCCACGTCGTGAACAAGGTGCTGCTGCCGGGCTGATCGGCCCCCTTTTTCCGTTTTCCGCTTTCGTCAGCCGCGCTGCGCGGCCTCGGCTTCGTCGCGCAGCCACTGCGCGAACTCCTGCGCGTCGCGGTTGCCCGCGGCGCGCCTGGACATCTCGATGAAGTAGCCGCGATGCGAGGCGGCGCCCTCGCCCAGCGGCGCCACGAGCCGGCCGTCGCGCACCAGCTCGCTCAGCAAGGGCAGCCGCCCGATCACCACGCCCTGCCCCGCCACCGCGGCGGACACGGCATCGGCGTACTGCGTGAAGCGCAGCGTGCTCTTCATGCGCAGGTCTTCCAGCCCCATCACCTTGAGCCAGGGCTCCCAGTCGGCCGTGGGAGCTTCGCTGTGGTCGGGGTACTCGACGGTAAGCAGCGTGAGCTTCGAGAAATCGGAGAGCTGGCGCAGCGATGCGGCCACCTGCGGCGAACACAGCGGGATCACCGACTCCTCGAACAGCGCCGGCCCGATGCCGCGGCCCACGGGCACGAAGCGCACCGCCAGGTCGATGCGGCTGCTTTCCAGATCGAGCACGTCGAGCGTGGCCGACACGCGCACGTCCACCTGCGGATGGCTGCCGGTGAAGCGCGCCAGCTTCGGAATGAGCCAGATCGACGCGAAGCCCGGCGTGGTGGTGATCGCCACCTGGCGCGGCGCCGAACTCGCACGCACCCGCGCCGTGGCGTCGCGCAGGCGCTCGAGGCTGTCGGTGACGGCGCGCTGCAGCACGCCGCCGGCCTCGGTGAGCGACAGCGCGCGATGGCGCCGCTCGAACAACAACACGCCCAGGCTGGCCTCGAGCTGCTGGATCTGCCGGCTCACGGCCGACTGCGTGAGGTGCAGCTCGGCGGCCGCCAGCGTGAAGCTCAGCCGGCGCGCGGCCGCCTCGAAACTGCGCAGCAGCTCCAGCGGCGGCAACTCGCCGCCGGTGGCTCCGACGGCTTTCACATTCTCTGTACGCATGCAACGAGTTCCGAATTACCGTGTGCAAAGAGGGATCCGGCTCACTATATTCATTCGCATAGTGAATGCAATGGAGCTTGCCATGAGCACCTCGCCCTCTTCCACCGCCTCTTCTTCCTCTCCCTCCGTGACTTTCTCGTCCAGCACTTCCCGCTTCCACGTGAGCCTGCCGAAGCGCTCGGTCTTCGCCGTGCCCGACGGCGCGGGCGTTGGCATCGAATGCCGCAGCGGCTCGGTATGGGTCACGATCGACCGCGACACGCGCGACATCGTGCTGGAGCCCGGCGAGCGCTTCGAGAGCAGCGATCACCGGCGCGTGCTGGTGTCGGCGCTGGAATCGTCGTGCATCACCGTGTCGGACGCCCGGCCGGCCGCCATGCCGCTGCCCGCGCCTTCTCCGCGCGCATGGTCGCCCCGGCGACTGCTGCCACACGGGTTGTCCCCGGCTTGACCGGCCCCCGTGCGCATCGAACCATCGATGCCATGAGTTCCGACACGACCCCACAACCCTTCATCCTCCAGGAGCAGGCCGACGGCATCGCGACGCTGACGCTGAACCTGCCCGCCAAGCTCAACCCCATCGCGCGCGACCTGCAGGTCGAACTGCGCGACGCGCTGGAGCGCATCCGCGACGACCGCTCGGTGCGCGCCGTGATCCTCACGGGCGCCGGCAAGGCCTTCTGCGTGGGCGCCGACCTGAGCGCGATGACGCCGCCCGAGGAAGGCAAATCGCTCGGCACGCAGACCGCCGAGTGGATGCAGAGCCTGAGCAACCCGCTGATCGAGACGCTGCGCACGTTGCCGGTGCCGGTGGTGGCCGCGGTGAACGGCCCGGCCGCCGGCGCGGGCGTGGGCCTGGCGCTCGCGGCCGACGTGACCATCGCGGCGCGCAGCGCCTACTTCTACCTGCCCTTCCTGCCGAAGCTGGGCATCGTGCCCGACCTGGGCTGCACCTGGGCCATTCCGCGCCGAGCCGGCCGTGCACGCGCCATGGGCATGGCGCTGCTCGACGAGCGCGTGGGCGCGGGCCGCGCGGTGCAGTGGGGCCTGATCTGGGCCTGCGTGGACGACGAGCAGCTGCTCGAAGAGGCCAGGGGCATCGCGCAGCGCCTCGCCCGCCTGCCGGCGCATGCGGTGATCGAGGCGCGCGAAGCCTTCGAGGCCTCCGAGCGCCACACGCTGAAGGAACAGCTGCACTACGAGAGCGAACGCCAGCGCGAGCTGATCGACCGGCCCAGCTTCCGCGAAGGCGTGAGCGCCTTCCTGCAGAAGCGCCCGCCGGTCTTCGAGAGCCGCTGACAATCCGACACCGGCGTGCACTGGCGCCGGCCGGGGGGCTGCAGGACAATGCCGCGCATGCCCATCCCCAACGCCTTCTACGCCCAGTCGGGCGGCGTCACCTCGGTCATCAACGCCTCGGCCTGCGGCGTGATCGAAACGGCGCGCCGGCACCCCGACCGCATCGGCAAGCTCTACGCCGGACGCAACGGCATCATCGGCGCGCTGGCCGAGGAACTGATCGACACCGGCGCCGAATCGACCGAAGCCATCGCGGCGCTGCGCACCACGCCCTCGGGCGCCTTCGGCTCCTGCCGCTACAAGCTCAAGTCGCTGGAGAAGAACCGCCGCGAGTACGAGCGGCTGATCGAGGTGTTCAAGGCGCACGGCATCGGCTACTTCTTCTACAACGGCGGCGGCGATTCGGCCGACACCTGCTTCAAGGTGAGCCAGCTCTCGCAGTCGATGGGCTATGCGCTGCAGGCCATCCACGTGCCCAAGACCATCGACAACGACCTGCCGCTGACCGACTGCTGCCCCGGCTTCGGCTCGGTCGCGAAGTACGTGGCGGTGTCGACCATCGAGGCCTCGTTCGACGTGCGCTCGATGGCGGCCACCTCCACCAAGGTGTTCGTGCTCGAGGTGATGGGCCGGCACGCGGGCTGGATCGCGGCGGCCGGCGGCCTGGCCTCGGACCAGGGCATTCCGGTGGTGGTGCTGTTCCCCGAGATCGAGTTCGACAAGGCGCGCTTCCTCGCGCGCGTCGACGAGCTGGTGAAGCGGCACGGCTACTGCTCGGTGGTCGTGTCCGAAGGCTGCCATCACCCCGACGGCACCTTCCTTGCGGAGCAGGGCACGCGCGACGCCTTCGGCCATGCGCAGCTGGGCGGTGCCGCGCCGGTGGTGGCGCAGATGATCAAGGAAGCGCTGGGCCACAAGTTCCACTGGGCCGTGGCCGACTACCTGCAGCGCGCCGCGCGGCACATCGCATCGGCCACCGACGTGCGGCAGGCCTACGAACTCGGGCAGCGCGCGGTCGAACTCGCGCTGGAAGGCCGCAACGCGGTGATGCCGACCATCGAGCGCATCTCCGACGTTCCGTACGCATACCGCATCGGCAGCGCGCCGCTCGAATCGGTCGCGAACGTCGAGAAGCCGATGCCGCGCGACTTCATCTCCGACGACGGCTACGGCATCACCGAGAAGTGCCGCCGCTACCTGCTGCCGCTGATCGAGGGCGAGGACTACCCCGCCTACAGCGGCGGGCTGCCGGTGTACGCGACGCTGCGCAACGACATCGTCGCGAAGAAGCTGCCGGCCTTCGAGATTTCATGATGACCACGGAGGCCGTTCCCGGCCTGATCGACGCCACGCGCTGCCCGCTGTGCGGCGAGTTGAACCGCTGCGCGATGGAGATCGAGCGCGAGACCGGGCAGGCGCAGCCGCCGTGCTGGTGCATGCAGGTCGACTTCAGCAAGGCGCCGCTCACCAACCTGCCGGAAGAAATGCGCGGGCTGGCATGCATCTGCATGCGCTGCGCGACGGGCGCGGCTCCTCAGTCTCAGGACTGACCAAGGCTCTGCTGCTGTGCCTCTGCCTGCGGCTGCGCCTGCGCAGCCTCGGCCACGTCGGCCGCCACCACCATCGACGGCGCATCGCCCGGCCGCTGCTGCGTGACCACGCGGTGGATGAACTGCAGCTTGCCCACTGCCACGCGCGGCATCACGAAGGGGTAGTAGTCGGGCTGCCCCATGCTGCGCGACAGCTCGTTGAGCACGTTGGTGAGCAGCACCCAGCCGTTGACGAAGTCGAGGAACTTGCCAGCGTCGGGGTCGTCCGGCTGCCAGAGGTCGTCGAGGGTGAACAGGTCGCTCGCGAGTTCGACGTTGGTGGCGTCGACGCCGAAGCTCATCGCGGTATCGGCCGTGTCGGCCATGTGCAGGTAGTGGGCCCAGGTCTCGGCCCAGTCTTCCCACGGGTGCGTGCTCGCGTAGCTGCTCACGAAGCGGTCGGCCCAGTCGGGCGGCGGGCCCTGCTCGTAGTGCGTCTGCAGCGCGGCGGCGTAGTCGGCGCGCTCGTCGCCGAAGAGGGCGCGGAAGTCGTCGATCCACTGCGTGGGCTGCACCAGCAGGTCCCAGTAGTAGTGGCCGATCTCGTGGCGGAAGTGGCCCAGCAGAGTGCGGTAGGGCTCGCGCATCTCGGCGCGGATGCGCTCGCGCACGGCGTCCTCGGCCTCCTCGGCGTTGAGGGTGATCACGCCGTGCTGGTGGCCGGTCATGACGTGCGGGCCGCCGGGCACGTTGCTCAGGAAGTCGAAGCTCAGGCCGTGCGCGGGATCGACGTGGCGGCTCACCACCGGCAGGCCCAGCGCCAGCAGCTGCGAGACGAGCCGGCGCTTGGCGGTCTCGAGCTTGCGCCAGAGCTCGCCGTTGCCCTCCACCGATAGATCGGGAATGGTGCGCGTGACGCTGCAGGCCAGGCAGTAGCCGGGCGCCAGGCCCTGGGTGTCGGGGGGCAACTGCTCGCCCTCGCGCGCGGCGGGCACCATCCAGTTGCACGCGGCGGGCGTCATGAGGTTCGCGCAGCGGCGGTAGGTCTTGCCGTGCGGATCGCCGAACACGGTGAAGGTGTCGGGCTGCGCGCCCTCGCCGACAGCCGGCGCGAGCGGCATCACGCCGAGCCGGTCGATCACGTAGCCCAGCGGCGTGTGGCAGGCCAGGCACTCGCTGTTGCGCAGGAAGACGGGGCGGTCGCACTGGCAGCGGTAGGCGCGGCTGACGGTGGGCGCCGCGAGTTCGGTCGCGAGCGTGGGCGCGCCTTCCAGTTCGCCTGAGGCAACCGGCTGGGCGTTGGCTTGATCGTCGGATGGAGCGTTCATGCGGCAGTTGTCTTGATCGATCTTCTTGACGCGGAGGGGACAGCGGACCGATTTTGCGGCCGCCCCTTTCATTTGCCGCCACGCAAAGCCCGATATGCTTGTAGGACGACGGACCCGAGACATTCCGCCGCCCCATGACCTCCCCACAGCCCCAAGAAGCCGCGACCACGCCGGCCCCGCCCTCCATCGGCACGATGCGCCAGCGCTATGGCGAACGCTACCGCTGGTACCTGCTACTTTCCGTGATGGTGGGAACGATGGCGTCGATCATGTCCTCGACCATCGTCAACGTGGCGATCCCCGGAATGAGCCATCACTTCTCGCTCGGCCAGGAGCGCGCGCAGTGGGTGAGTTCGGGCTTCATGGTGGCGATGACGGTGTCGATGCTCACCACGCCGTGGCTGCTGTCGCGCTACGGCTACCGGCGCACCTACGTGGGCACGATGCTCCTGCTGCTGGTGGGCGGCATCGTGGGCGGCGTGGCCAACGACTTCTCGCTGGTGCTGTTCGCGCGCGTGGCCGAGGGGCTGGCGGCGGGCGTGGTGCAGCCCATTCCGGCCATCATCATCCTGCGCGCCTTCGAGCCGCACGAGCAGGGGCGCGCGAGCGGCATCTTCGGCATGGGCGTGGTGCTGGCGCCGGCCATCGGGCCGAGCATCGGCGGGGTGCTGGTCGATCTGTTCGGCTGGCGCTCGATCTTCTTCATGGTGGTTCCGTTCTGCCTGGCCTCTCTCTGGCTGGCCTACAAGTTCGTGCCCAAGACCGCGCCCGGCGGCGTGGCCGCCACGCGCGGCGACGGCCTCGATGCGCGCGGACTGGCGCTGGGCACGGTCGGCACGCTGTGCCTGCTGAACGGCCTGGTGGCGCTGCGCGGCGATTCGCCATTGCAGGCGGCGCTGCTGCTGGCGGGCGCGCTGGCCTCGTTCGGCATCTTCGTGTGGTGGCAGCGCCGCCTGGCTGCTTCGGGCGGCACGCCGCTGATGAACCTAGCGCTCTTCCGCTACCGGCAGTTCGCGATGGGCAGCGTGGTCGCCTTCATCTACGGCACGGCGCTGTTCGGCTCGACCTACCTGCTGCCGGTGTACATGCAGGTGGGGCTGCATCTGTCGGCCTCGCACGTGGGCACCATCCTGCTGCCGGCGGGCATCGTGCTGGCGCTCACCATCGCCGGCGTGGGCCGGCTGGCCGACAAGCACCCGACCTGGGTGCTGGTGACCATCGGCCTCGCGCTGCTGGCGGCCTCGTTCGCGCTGATGATGGTGCTGCGGCTCGACAGCGCGCTGTGGCTGCTGGTGGCCTTCGCCATCATCGGGCGCATCGGGCTGGGCTTCATCCTGCCCTCGCTCAACCTGGGCTCGATGCGGCCGCTGGCCAAGCCGCTGATCCCGCAGGGCGCGAGCGCGATCAACTTCGTGCGCATGCTGGGCGGCGCGGCCGGCGTGAGCCTGTGCGCCATCGTGCTCGAGTGGCGCCTCGCGGCGCACGGCGATTCGCTGGCCAACCCGATGAGCAGCCCGGCGCGGCTGGCAGCCTTCGACGAGGTTTTCGCGATGCTGGCCGGGCTTTGCGCGCTGGCGGTCTGCGCGGCCTGGCAGTTGCACCAGGGGCCCGCGGAACCCGTGAAGCCGGCGGGGCCGCCGCGCAACACGGGGTAAACCCCGGCGGCGGAAGACGGGGCTTTCGCATTCAATTGTTATAAGTTGTATCGCAATCAGCCCCCAATGCACCGTAGAAACTTCATCGCCGCCTCGGCTGCGGCAGTGGCCGGCCTCGGCCCGCTTTCATCCTCCCTGGCCGCCGAGAACGGCGTCACCGACAGCGAGATCGTCCTCGGCCACACCGGCATCCTGAGCGGCCCGCTGGGCGTGCCGGTCAAGGTCGTGATGGCCGGCGCAGGGCTGGCCTTCGACGCGGTCAATGCGCAGGGCGGGTTGTCGGGCCGCAAGATCAGGCTTGTCTCGCTCGACGACGAGCTGAAGCCCGAGAAGGCCGTCGCCAACTACGAAAAGCTGCTGGCGGAACATCGCGTCTTCGCCTTCTTCGGCTGTGTCGGCTCCGCCACCACCGCCGCGGGGGCCAAGGTGCTGAACCAGAGCGGCGCGCCGACGGTGGGCGGCTACGCGGTATCGGATTCGGCCCGCGAGAAGGTCGGCGGCGCCGGCTACTTCGTGCGCGCCACCTTCGCCCGCGAGGCCCAGGCGCTGGTGCAGCACCTGACGACCATCGGCGTCTCGCGCATCGCCGTGGCCTATCTCGACAACCCGGGCGGCGCGGAGGTCGCCAAGCTCGTCGGCGATGCACTGACCGCGCTGAAGCTGAAGCCCGAGGCGCTGGTGGCGGTGAAGGGCGACGGCACCACCAACGAGGCGTCCGGCAAGGCACTGGCCGACAGCAAGGCGCAGGCCGTGATCATGTACCTGGGCGGCGGCATCGGCGGCGAGGTGATGAAAGCCGCGTGGGCCGCGGGCGGGCGCCAGATGTTCTACGGCATGTCGATCGTGCCGGGCGACGTCACCGCGAAGCTGGTGGGCGACAAGACCAGCGGCCTCGCCATCTCTCAGATCGTGCCGTACCCCTGGAGCGAGGTCGACGCCGGTGCCAAGGAATACCGCCAGCTCGCCGAGCGCGCCAAGGTGGACATCGGCTACCTGAGCTACGAGGGCTACGTGAACGCGATGGTGATGATCGAGGCCCTGCGCCGCACCGGCCGCGACCTCACGCGCGCCAAGCTGCACGCCACGCTCAAGGCCATGAAGCTGCGCATGAGCAACATGGAGATCGACTTCACCGGCGCCAGCAACACCGGCTCGCGCTTCATCGAGATGGTGCGCGTGACGAAGGAAGGCAAGTTCCTGCGCTAGGAACGCCCCTCACGCGGCCCGCGCCGCCGCAGGCACCCGAGCACCGCCGTCGGCCACCAGCGCAGCGCCGGTGACGAACGAAGCCTCGTCGCTCGCAAGGAACAGGCACACGGCCGCCATCTCCTGGGGCGTGGCCATGCGGCCCAGCGCGATGCGCGCCACCGTCTGGGCGTGCGCGGCGCTCTCGTCGATGCCGCGCTCGGCCGCGAGGTCGCGCATCTCCTGCCGGCTCATCGGCGTATCGACCCAGCCGGGGCACAGCGCATTCACGCGCACGCCCTTCGGCCCGTAGGCCTGCGCCGCCGAACGCGTGAGCGCGACCACGCCGGCCTTGCTCGCGGCGTAGCTCGCCATGCCAGCCCCGGCATTGAAGGCCGCGACCGAGGCGATGTTGACGATAGCGCCGCCACCTTGAGCCACCATGCCGGGCAGCACCGCGCGCTGGCAGCGCATGGTGCCGCCGAGGTTGACCTCGTGCAGGCGCCACCAGTCGTCGTCGTCGATGTCGGCCGCGTCGTCGTTGCGCACGATGCCTGCGCAGTTCACCAGCACGTCGAGGCGGCCGAAGGCGGCCTGCACCGCTGCCACGGTGGCGCGAACTGCCTCGTCGTCGGTCACGTCGCAATCGAAGGCCGGGCCCTCGCCTACGGGCTGCGGCCTGGGCCAGCCGGCCACCGCGACGCGTGCGCCCTCGGCGGCGAAGCGTGCAGCGATGGCGGCACCGATGCCGGTGGCTGCGCCGACCACCAGGCAGGCCTTGCCCTGCAGGCGCCCGGTCATGCCTGCTCCGCGAAGAACGGGCTCTCGGGCAGCGTGGAGCCGCCATCGACCACGATGGTCTGCCCCGTGATGTAGCGCGCCGCCGGGCTGGCCAGGAAGCGCATCGCGTACGCGATGTCCTCGGGCCGCCCCAGTTCGCCGGCCGGAATGTGCCGCGCGATGCGCGCCGCCTTCGCCGGGTCGGACAGCAGCGAGCCGCCCTGCTTGGCGATGTAGCCCGGCTCCACGCCGTTGACGGTGATGCCCTCTCGCGCGTACTCCAGCGCAGCAGTGCGGATGAAGCCGTTCACGCCCGCCTTGCTCGCCGCGTAGTGCGCGCTGCCCGGCATCGCCACGCGCGGCCCCGTGACCGACGAAGTGACCAGCAACCGCCCGCCGCCGCGCGCGCGCATGTGCGGCACCGCCGCCTGCGCAAGCCAGAAACAGGCCTTGAGGTTCACGGCGAGCGTCTGCTCGAGCTGATCGTCGCTCATCGCGTCGATCGCGGCCCAGGGGTTCACGGCCGCGTTGTGGACCACGATGTCGAGCGCGCCGAAGATGCGCGCCGCCTCGGCCACGGCGCGTTCGACCTCGTCGCGACGGCCGATGTCGCAGGCCAGCGCCTGTGCGCGAAGGCCACGCTCTCGCAGCGCAGCCGCCACCGCCTCGCCCGCGCTGCCGGTGCGGTTGGCGATCAGTACCGAGGCACCGGCCTCGGCGAACACCTGCGCGATGGCCGCGCCGATGCCGCGCCCGCCGCCGGTGACGAGCGCGACCTTGCCTTCGAGCCCGAAGGGATCGCCCGCGCTCATCCCCTGCACTCCCGCACGAACTCGGCGAAGGCCGCGTTGTGCTCGTCCACCTCGCGCTCTGTGGTGCCCGGGCAGCACAGCATCATGTTGTGGAAGGGCGTGATGAGCACGCCCCGGTTCATCAGGTAGAGGTGCAGCAGCGCCTCCAGGTCGCCGTCGCGCGTGCGGCGCACGTCGGCGGCGTTGCGTGGCGCGTCGGGACAGAAGAGCGTTTCCACGCGCGCGCCGACCTTGGTGGCGTGCCACGGCAGGCCCGCTTCCGCGATGCTGGCGTTGACGCCATCGGCCAGCCGCTGCGCGAGCGTGCGCATGCGCTCGAAGGCCTCGGGCGTGAGCACCTGCGAGAGCACCGCGCGCATCACGGCCACGGTGAGCGCGTTGCCCGCCAGCGTGCCGCCGAAGCCGGCATGTGCCGACTGGCGCTGCGTGGGATGCAGCTTGGGCAGCACCTGCCAGACCCGCTCGGCGGTTTCCGAGCTCAGCCCGAAGGCTGCGGCGGGAATGCCGCCCGCAATGGCCTTGCCGATCACGAACATGTCGGGCTCGAGCCCGTGCTCGCGCGTGTAGCCGCCGGGTCCGCTGGAGATGGTGTGAGTCTCGTCGATGACGAGCAGCGTGCCGGTCTCGCGCGTGAGGCGGCGCAGCGCCTCGTGGAAGCCGGGGTCGGGCGCGATCATTCCGTAGTTGGTCATCGCGGGTTCGGCCAGCACGCAGGCCACGTCGCCGGCGCGCAGCGTGCGCTCCAGCGCCGGCAGGTCGTTGAACTCGACCACGGCCGAAAGTTTGTCGTGCGGAAAGCCGTTGGGGTGGATGTTGTTGCGCATCGCGACCGCGCCGTCGCGCAGCTCAACGTGCGCCTCTTCCACCGAGCCGTGGTAGCAGCCCGAGAACACCAGCACGCGAGGCCGGCCGGTGACCATGCGCGCCAGCCGTATGCAGGCGCGGTTGGCGTCCGAGGCCGAGGTCGTGAGGTTCCAGTACGGCAGGCCGAAGCGGCGCGCGAGCTCGTCGCCGACCCAGGCCGCATCGTCGTTCGGCAGCATCAGCGAGGTGCCAACGCGCGCCTGCCGAGCCATGGCCTCGACGATGGCCGGATGGCCGTGGCCGCACATGCCGCCGGTGTCGCCGAGGCAGAAGTCGGCATAGCCGTTGCCGTCCACGTCGACGAAGCGCGCGCCGTAGGGCAGCTGCGCATCCTGCACGTAGAGCGGCCAGCCGCCGATCCAGCGGCGCATCCAGTGCGAGGGTGCGCCGTAGAGCCAGGCCTGCTGGCCCTGGGCATAGAGTTCGCCGGAGCGGGCATGGGTGCGCGCGTAGCGCTCCTGTTCGGCCTGCATCAGGGCCTGCACGCATTCGCGCGGCACGGTGGGTTCGAAGGTCGGTGTCATCGGAAGAAAGATCAATCGAGAGAGGAAGAAGCGACACCCAGCAAGGCCAGGGCCTTCGCATAGCTCGCGCCCGGATGCATCACGTCGAAGTGCACGGTGCGCATGCCCACGCGCTCGGCGCCGGCGATGTTGCGCAGCTGGTCGTCGACGAACACGCAGGCATCGGCGCTCAGGCCGAGCTGCTCGATGCATTGCAGGTAGGCGCGCGCGTCGGGCTTGAGGATGCCGGTGTGCGTGGCGTCCACCACCACGTCGAAGGCGGACATGAAGGGCAGGCGCTTGCGGAAGTCGGCGCCGTAGAACAGGTCGAGTTCGTTGGAGAGGATCGCGAGCCTGCAGCCCGCGCGGCGCGCAGCGTCGATGGCCGCGATCGCCTCGGGGCGGATCGCCGCCTCCGGGTCGGCGCCGCGCGCGCGCTGCACGAAGGTTTCCATGCGGTCCCAACGCTCGCCGACGAGTGCGCCGACTTCGCGGGTGCGCGCCATCCAGTAGTCGCGCTCGGAGATCTTGTCGGCCTGCATGTCGCGCCACAGCGGATCGCTCGCGATGTCGAAGGGGCCTCGCCAGGTCAGCGTGCCGCGCGGCAGCGAGAGTGCCTCCTCGGTGAGCGCGTGCGTCTCGAACAGCGTGCGGCTGATGACGCCGCCGAAGTCCAGCACGAGTGCCTGCGTGCCGCGGCTCATGCGGGCCTCCCCGCGGGCACGGTGCCGTCGGCCACCCAGGCGTCGAACACGCGCAGCGCGGCGTCGCAGAAGGCGTCGTCGTTGATGTGTGCGTCCAGCTCGATCAGCCGCGTGGCATTGCCGATGCTGCCGCGCAGGCCGTCGGTGAAGGCCGCGAGGCCCTCGGGGTCGTGCAGCGGCTCACCGGGGCGGTCCCAGCCTTCGATGCCCTGCAGCGGCATCAGCACGCAGGTGGCGCCTTCGGCACGGGCCAGCCGGCGCGCGATCTCGGCCGCGACGCCGCGTCGGAAATCGGGCGCGCTCAGCGCGGAGGCCAGCAGCCGGTTGTGCATGTGCGCCGGCCGGCCTTCCAGTCCCGCGGGCATCGGCTGCCACGCGGGGTAGTCGAGCATGTCGATCGCGCCCGGCGCGACGATCTGCGGCGTGCCCGCGCGGCCCGCGCCCAGCAGCCGGTCGGGGCCCGCGTTGACGCAGGAGCCGCCGAGCTGGTTGGCCAGCTCCTGCAGGCTGAAGTCCATCACCGCGCAGAAGCGGCCCTCGGCGGCCAGTGCCTCGAAGGCACGCCCGCCCATGCCGGTGGTGTGGAACACGGCGACCTCGTAGCCGCGCGACTCCAGCGCGGGCTTGAGCGTCTTCATGTAGGTCAGTGCGCTGGAGCCCAGCGAGGTCATGCCCACCAGCGGCCGGCCGAAGGCAGGCGCGCGCACCTGGCGGCAGGCGCCCAGCACCGCGCCGGCCGCCTGGCTCAGGGCCGAGCGGCACAGGCTGTTGAGGCCGTAGAGACCGCCGGCCCACAGCACCATGATGAGATCGGGCGGAATGCGCTCGGGCGGCAGCAGGTGCGAGTAGGCGATGGTCGAGACCAGCACCTTCGGCACGCCCAGCGGCAGCGCCTGCGCCACGTCGAGCGCGAGGTCGGTGCCCATGGTGCCGCCCAGCGCCAGCATGCCGTCGATGCGACCCTCGGCCTGCCAGCGGGCTGCAAGTTTCGCGGCGCCGTGCGCCATCAGCGTCATCGCGGTGTTCTCGTCGCCGCTGGCCGCCACTTCGGCGACGGTCTTGCCTGCCGCCGCGGCCACTTCGACGTGGGTGATCTCTGGCACGAAGGGCGCGCCGTCGAGCACGCCCACGTCCATCACCACCGCACGGCCGCCGCCGGCCTCGATGCACTCGCGCATGAAGAGCAGCTCGGCGCTCTTGGTGTCGGCAGTGCCGATCAGGAGGATGGTCGGAACGGTCGGTGTCACAGCGTCGCTTCCACCTCGGCGAATGCGCCTTCGAGCGCATCGACCATGAAGTCCACCTCCTCGCGCGTGATGACCAGCGGCGGCGAGAGGATCAGGTTCGGCCCCGAGATGCGCACCATCAGCCCGCGCCGGTAGGCGGCCTGCGCCACCTTCGCCGCGACCGGGTTGCCGCGCGGCAGCGTGGCGCGCGTGGCCTTGTCGGCCACCATCTCGATGCCGAGCATCAGGCCCATGCCTCGCACGTCGCCGACGAAGCTGAAGCGCTCGGCGAAGGGCCGCACGCGGGCCTGGAAATGCGCGCCCACCCGCGCGGCGTTGCCGGGCACGTCGAGTGCCTCGATCTGGTCGAGCGTGGCCAACGCTGCAGCAGCCGCCACCGGATGCGCGCTGTAGGTGTAGCCGTGCCCCACCGCGGCCTGTCCCGTCGGGTCGTCCATGAACGCCTCGGCCACCTTGGCGCCGATGGCCGTGGCGCCCAGCGGCACGTAGCCCGAGGAGATGCCCTTCGCGAGGCACCAGAGGTCGGCCTTCACGTTCCACAGCCGCGTGCCGAACATCGCGCCGCCGCGGCCGAAGCCGGTGACGACCTCGTCGGCGATCAGCAGCACGCCGTACTTGTCGCAGATCTCGCGCACGCGCGGCCAGTAGTTGGGCGGCGGCACGATCACGCCGCCCGCGCCCTGGATCGGCTCGGCGATGAAGGCGGCGACGGTGTCGGGGCCCTGGAACAGGATCTCGCGCTCCAGCAGCGTGGCGCAGATCTCGCCGAGCTCCTCTAGGTCTTGCGTGTAGGGGTTGCGGTACAGCCATGGCGTGTCGACATGGAAGCAGCCGGGCAGCAGGGGCTCGTAGGCGCGGCGGAAGTTGAGGTTGCCGTTGACGCTCATGCCGCCGAAGTGCACGCCGTGATAGCCCTGGCGCAGCGCGATGAACTTGTGGCGGTCGGCCTGGCCCTTGAGCTTCCAGTACTGGCGCGCGAGCTTGAGCGCGCCTTCCACCGCGTCGGAGCCGCCGTTGCTGAAGAACACGGCCGTCACGCCGTCGGGCTCCATGGTCTGCACGATGCGCTTCGACAGCTCGATGGCGCGCGGATGCGTGGTGCCGCGGAACACGTTGTAGAAGGGCAGTTCGTCGAGCTGCGCGACGATGGCGTCGCGCACCGCCTTATTGCTGTGGCCGAGGTTCGCGGCCCACAGGCCGCCGACGCCGTCGAGCATCCTGTGGCCGTCGACGTCCCAGATCCAGCAGCCCTCGCCGCGCGCGATGATGTCCGGTTTCGTCTTCTGCATGGCCTGCGGATGGGCCATGGGATGCCACAGGTACTGCGCGTTGTCGCGCTTGAGCGCCGCCACTGCGGCGGCATCGGTCGATGTCATGCGTTGTCTCCGGAAATTTTCGTCAGGCGGGTACGCCGACGGTGAGGGTCTTGACTTCGGTGTAGTGCAGCAGGCCTTCGGCACCCATCTCCTGGCCGATGCCGCTTTCCTTCCAGCCGCCGAAAGGCATCTCGGGCTGCGAGACGCCGAAGTGGTTGATGCCGACCATGCCGGCCTCCAGCGCTTCGCCGAGGCGGTGTGCGGTGTGCAGGTCGCGCGTGAAGGCGTAGGCGCCGAGGCCGTAGGGCAAGGCATTGGCACTGTCGATGGCCTCGTCGAGCGCGTCGTAGGGCTGCAGCACCGCGATGGGGCCGAAGGGTTCCTGGCGCATCACGCGGCTGTCGGGCGGCGCGTTGGCGATCACCGTGGGCTCGAAGAAGTAGCCGGGCCGCTGCGCACGCTGGCCGCCGCACAGCAGTTGCGCGCCGCGCTCGACGGCATCGTCGACGAAGCGCCGCATGTCTTCGATGCGGCGCTCGTGCGCGAGCGGCCCCATCTGCGTGGCAGCGTCGGTGCCCGGGCCCATGCGCAATGCGCGCGCGGCCTGCACGAAGGCTTCGCTCCATTCGCCGAAGCGGCTGCGCGGTATATAGAAGCGGATCGGCGAGGCGCACACCTGGCCCGCGTTGCGGAACTTGGCGGCGATGGAGCTCTTGAGCGCGAAGGGAAAGTCGGCGTCCTCGCAGACGATCACCGGCGCGTGGCCGCCCAGCTCGCCGGTGAAACGCTTGACGTGGCGCGCCGCCTGTTCGCCCAGCAGCTTGCCCACTGCCACCGAGCCGGTGAACGACACCTTGGCGATCGCCGGATGGTCGATGAGGAACGAAGACACCTCGGCCGGATCGCCGCACACCATGTTGAGCGCCTCGGGCGGCACGCCCGCATCGAGGAAGGCGCGCACCAGCAGCATGCAGGTGCCCGGCGTTTCCTCCGCGGGCTTGATGACTACGCTACAGCCCGCGGCGAGCGCGCTCGCCAGCTTGCGCGCCGGCAGGTTGGCCGGAAAGTTCCACGGCGTGAAGGCCGCCACCGGCCCCACCGGCCGGCGCACCACGGCCTGCGAAAGAATGCCTTCGACGCGCGGCGGCACCAGCCGGCCGTAGAGGCGCTTGGCCTCCTCCGCCTGGAAGTCGACGATGTCGGCCGACAGCGTGACCTCGCGCACCGACTCGGCCAGCGGCTTGCCCTGTTCGAGCGTGAGCACCTGCGCGATGGTCTTCGCCTGTTCGCGGATCTTCTGCGCGGCGCCGCGCAGGATGTTGCAGCGCTCGAGTGCGCTCTTCGCGCGCCATTGAATGAAGCCGCGTTGCGCGGCCTCGGCGGCCTCGGCGAGCTCTTCGCGGCCTGCGAGCGGCAGGTGCGCGATCGTTTCTTCGGTGGCGGGGTCGATCACGGCGCGACGGCCGCCTTGGGTCTGCGTGCGCCACTGGCCGGCGATGTGCAGTGCGAGTTCGGGGTAGTCCATGCCTGCACGATAGGTAGCGACCCGCATGCGGCGTTATCGAAAACTGGCAAACCTCGCGCGGCCCTGTTCGCGATGCGCGAAGGCCTTCCTATACTGTTCCTCGCTCCGATCCATCGACGACAAGAACACACACCACACACTCGCACCGTGCCCCGTTCACGCACTCCATCACAGCCAAGCTCCAGGACCTCCACGCGCGCGCGCAGCAACGCGAGCGTCGATGCATTCGACCTCGAGACCTTCCTGCCCTTCCAGCTTTCGGTGGTCGCCAATCGCGTGAGCCAGACGGTGGGCCAGTCGATCGCAAGCCGCTTCTCGCTGCAGATTCCGGAGTGGCGCATCGTGGTGGTGCTGGGCAAGTACGGCGCGCTGTCGGCGCTGGAGATCGCGCAGAAGACGAGCATGGACAAGGCCCGCGTGAGCCGCGCGCAGCACCGGCTGGTGGACCTGGGCCTGGCCAACATGCATCCCTCAGTGGAAGACCGCCGCAAGGTCATCGTGTCGCTGGAGGAAGAAGGCCTCGCGCTGTATCGCGACATGGTGCCGCTCGCGCACGACACCGCGCAGCGCCTCTTCGCGCAGCTCACGCCCGACGAGCAACAGGTGCTGCAGACCATCGTGCAGAAGCTGTTCGACAGCACCACCGGCTTCGAGCCCAGCGGCGAGCTCGAATAGCCTGCGCACAGGCACTCGCCCCTTGCGCTTAGGGGTTTGTCCTGTCACTTTGAAATCGTTGTCAACGAAACAATCTGGTCTGGAGATTGCTTGAGGGAGGGCCACGCACGCCCTTGCCTAAAGACTCGCCGGACCGCCATGAACCGCCAGACCGCCTCCGCCCATCACCAACCCGCAGTCGAGCGCTGGACGCTGACCACGCACGACATCGACGCCTACGCCACCAGCCAGAGCGGCTGGCATCTGGAATGCGACATGCTCTCCGGCGGCAGCTTCGCGGGCTTCCTCGACCACGTGCAGCTGCCCGGCCTGCGGCTGGTGCGAGAGACCACCAACCGCGCGTTGCGCCAGCACGGCGAGATGAACCCCGACTGCTGCGGCTTCGCGCTCACATGCCGTCAGGACGGCGAGGCGCGCTTCTCCGGCCAGCGGCTGGACACCGGCTCGGTGATGGTCGGCCGCTGCGACGAACTCGACCTGTGCAGCCCCGCGGGCTTCGAGCTGACGGGCATCGTGGTCGACAACGCGCTGCTGCAGTCGCTCGCCGAACGATTGAACGATCGCGCACCGCCCGCGTGGCTCGAACGCCGCGTGGTGCTGCACTTCGACGAGACGACGATGCAGTCGCTGCGCGGCACGCTGCGAGGCGCCTTCACCGCGCTCGACGCCATGCCCGCCCTGCTCGACGACCACGTCGCCACGATGCAGCTGCGCGACGACGTGCTGCTGGCCTGGCTCAGCGCGCTGCCCGAGGACGTGGACCTGCGCGAGCTGCGCTCCACCGATGCGCAGCGCCGCGTGGTGCGTCGCGCCTGCGAACTGATGATGGCGCGGCCCGACGAGCCGCTGTCGATGCTGGAGGTGTGCAACCGCATCGGCGCGAGCCAGCGCAAGCTCAACTACTGCTTCCAGGAAACGCTGGGGCTGAGCCCTGCGCGCTATCTGCGGGCGCTGCGCCTCAATGGCGTGCGCCGCGCACTCAAGCGGCCCGAATCGCGTTCGGTGCAGGACATCGCGGCGCACTGGGGCTTCTGGCACCTGAGCCAGTTCGCGACCGACTACCGCCGGCAGTTCGGCGAGCTGCCATCGCAGACGCTGCGCAGCGCGGCGGTCATGCACCACTGAGGCACCGGTCCCGCGCGGCGGGCGCGCGAAGTTTGCCGTTTTTCGATATTGGCTTGGCGAGGCGGTCGCTATCGTTGACCGTCATATGTCCGCCTCCACGTCGACCGAGCCGATCACGCTGAGCGCCCGCGCGCTCGCCACCGCCCTGCAGCGCCGCGAACTCTCATGCCGCGAACTGATGCAGGCCTGCCTCGCGCAGATCGAGCGCCTCAACCCGGCCGTCAACGCACTGGTCTCGCTGCAGCCCGTGGCACAGCTGCTGCAGCAGGCCGACGCCTGCGATGCGCGCCTCGCTCGCGGAGAAGCGGTGGGCCGGCTGCACGGCTTTCCGATGGCGCCCAAGGACTTCGTCGCCACCGCCGGCATGCCCACCACCATGGGCAGCCCGGTGTTCGCGAAGCAGGTCACGGCGCACGACGCGCTCATGGTCGAGCGCCTGCGCCGAGCCGGTGCCGTCTTCGTCGGCCGCAGCAACACGCCGGAATTCGGCCTCGGCTCGCACACCTACAACACGGTGTTCGGCACCACGCGCAATGCATGGAGCACGGACCACGCAGCCGGCGGCAGCAGCGGCGGCGCCGCGGTGGCGCTCGCGCTGCACATGCTGCCCGTGGCCGACGGCAGCGACATGATGGGATCGCTGCGCAACCCCGCCGCATGGAACAACGTCTACGGCCTGCGCCCCTCGCTGGGCCGCGTGCCCACCGGGCCGGGGCCGGAGCTCTTCTTCCAGCAACTGGGTTGCGAAGGGCCGATGGGCCGCACGCCGGAGGACGTGGCATGGCTGCTGTCGGTGCAGGCCGGCCACGACGAGCGCTCGCCGCTGAGCCTCGCGGGCGACGGCGAAGTCTTCGCCCAACCGCTCGACGCCGAGCTGCGCGGCCGGCGCATCGGATGGTTGGGCGACCTCGGCGGCCATCTGCCGATGGGGCCGGGCGTGATGGCGCTGTGCGAGTCGGCGCTGCGGCACTTCGACACGCTGGGCTGCAGCGTCGAGCCGGCCGTGCCCGCCTTCGACTTCGACGCGCTGTGGACCGCATGGCTGCGCCTGCGCGGCTTCATCGTCGCTGGCGCCCTGCGCGGCCTGCATGCCGATCCCGCCACGCGTGCGCAGCTCAAGCCCGAGGCCTGCTGGGAAGTGGAACAGGGCGAACTCCTGAGCGCGGCCATGCTGCACGAAGCCGCCGTCACGCGCACGCAGTGGCACGGTGCGCTGCTGAAGCTCTTCGAGCGCTTCGACTTCCTGGTGCTGCCGGCCGCGCAGGTGTTTCCGCTTTCCGCCGACGAGCACTGGCCGCGCGAGGTGGGCGGCCGCGCGATGGACACCTACCACCGCTGGATGGAAGTGACCATCGGCCCCACGCTCGCCGGCCTGCCCGCGATGGCGATCCTGGCCGGCTTCTCGCAGGAGGCCGGCACACGCGGCCTGCCGATGGGGCTGCAGCTCATCGGCAGGCCCGGTGCCGACCTGGATGTGCTGCGCATGGCGCACGGCTGGCACCAGGCCACGCCCTTCGCTGGCATGCGCCCGTCGCTGCTGCAGAACGCGCACTGAATTCCGGCCCCCGACAACAAACGACACGAGGAGACAACCCATGCGCAGACGTTCACTGATCGGCGCCGGCCTTGCCGCCGGCCTCTCCACCCTGACCGGGCTCGCCGCAGCCCAGGGCCCGGCGGGCAAGACCCTGAGCCTGATCGTTCCCTACCCCGCCGGCGGCGGCTCCGACATCAACGCGCGACTGGCCGCGCCCGAGTTCTCGCGGCTGCTGGGCCAGACCGCCATCGTCGACAACGTGCCCGGCGCCAGCGGATCGCTGGGCGTGATGAAGGCAGCCAACGCGCCCGCCGACGGCTCGGTGCTGCTGCTGGGCTCGCCGATGGAGCTGATGCTCACGCCACTCACGCTCGCCAGCGCGCGCTACAAGGCGGAAGACTTCAGGCCCATCGGCGTGATGGCCGTCACCTCGATGGTGCTGCTGGCGCGCAAGGATCTCGGCGTGGGCAGCGTCGACGAGCTGGTCGCGCTGCTGCGCCGCCCCGATGCGAAGGAGCTGAGCTACGGCAGCATCGGCCCGGGCTCGCTCTACCACCTGCTGGGCGAGCGCTTCACGCAGCAGACGGGCACGAAGATGCTGCACGTGCCCTACAAGGGCATGGCGCCGGTGGTCAACGACCTGCTGGGCGGACAGATCGACCTGGTGTTCATGCCGTTGGCCGGCAACGTGCCCGACCTGCTCGACGCCGGCAAGGTCAAGGCGCTGGGCCTCGCGGCCAATGCGCCGCACGAGCGCTTCACGGCCATTCCGCTGATGCGCAACAGCAAGGGGCTGGAGGACTTCGTCTACAGCCTGTGGTCGGGCGTGCAGGTGTCGCAGCGCGTGCCCGAGGAAACGCAGCAGCGGCTGCACGCGGCCTTCAACCAGATGATGCAGAAGCCGGAGGTCCGCCGCGGCATCGAGCTCGGCGGCAGCAAGGCGCCGCCCGAGCAGCCGCTGGCCGAACTGCGCCGCGCCTACCAGGCCGACGTGGAGCGCTATCGGGCGATCGCGAAGTCGGTGAACCTGCGGCCCGAGTGAGGCACGCAGGGCACCACGCGCCTTTTGCCAGTTTTCGATAACGCCGCCGGCGCACGCGGAGAGACGATCCGGCCCAGCCTACCGTCAATCCTCCACACGCCAAGGAGCACCCCACCATGACCGCCGACTCTTTCCGCGAAGCCTCCGGCGCGCTCACGCGCCGCCAACTCGTCATCGGCGGCGGCGCGGCCGCGCTGGCCGGCGTGCCCGTGCTGGCCAATGCGCAGTCGAAGACCATCAAGATCGGCTACCTCACCACGCTGTCGGGCGTGCGCGCCAATTTCGGCGAGGCCGATCCGTGGAGCCTGGAGCGCGTGCGCGCGGCGCTGAAGGACGGGCTCAACATCGGCGGCACCAACTACAAGGTCGAGATCGTGGTGCGCGACACCCAGTCGGACGCCAACCGCGGCGCCACCATGTCGAGCGAGCTGCTGCTGCGCGAGAAGGTCGACCTGCTGCTGGTGCAGGACAGCGACGCCGCGCTGGCCGCCGGCCAGCTCTGCGACGTCAACGGCGTGCCGATGGTCTCCACCATGGGCCCGTGGCAGGCCATCACCTTCGGGCGCGGCTCCACGCCGCAGAAGGGCTTTCCGTTCTCGTTCCACTTCTTCTGGGGCGCCGACGACGTGCTGAAGAACTTCTTCGGCATGTGGGAGCCGCTGAAGGTGGAACGCACGCTGGGCACGCTCTACATCGACAACGGCCCGGGCCACGCCTTCGCCGATCCGGCCAACGGCATCCCCAACGGCGCGAAGCAGCGCGGCTACAAGGAGACCAACGGCGGCTTCTTCAAGATCGCGACCGACGACTTCAGCAACCAGGTCTCCAGCTTCAAGGCGGCGCGCGCGAACATCGTCTCGGGCTTCGCCTACGCGAACCACTTCGCCACTTTCTGGAAGCAGGCTCAGCAGGCGGGCTATCGCCCCGAGGTGGTGACGATGGCCGCGGCCTTCCTGTTTCCGAGCGCGGTCGAATCGCTGGGCGCAGCGGGCAACGGCATGTCGACCGAGATCTGGTGGACCCCCAACTTTCCGTTCAAGTCGTCGCTCACAGGCCAGAGCGCCAAGGCGCTGGCGGCCGACTGGGAAAGCAGCACCGGCAAGCAGTGGACGCAGCCCATCGGCTACGGCCACGCACTGTTCGAGGTCGGCATCGCGGCGCTGAAGAACGCGAGCAACCCGAAGGACAAGAAGGCGGTGCGCGACGCGCTGGCCAACCTGCAGCTGGACTCGATCGTCGGACGCATCGACTTCAAGGGCAGCCCGATCAAGAGCGTGGCCGTCACGCCGATGGTGGCAGGCCAGTGGCGCAAGACGAAGGCCGGCGCCAAGTTTCCGTACGAGCTGGTCATCACGCACAACAGCACGGCAACGCAGATTCCGGTGGAAGACGAGCTGAAGCTGCTGTCGCAGCTCAAGTCCGCCTGAGCCTCTGCAGCAGAAATATCGCATCCGCATGACCGGCTGCCTCGTCATCGAAGGCCTGTGCAAGCGCTACGGCGAGATCGTCGTGGCCGACGGGGTATCGCTCTCGCTCGCGCGCGGCGAGTGCCTCGGCGTGGTCGGGCCCAACGGCGCGGGCAAGAGTTCGCTTTTCAACCTGATCACCGGCGTGGCCGTGCCCAATGCCGGCAGCATCAAGCTCGAAGGCCGTGAACTGGTGGGCCTGCGCGCCGACGTGCGCGCGCGGCTGGGCGTTGCGCGCGCCTTCCAGATCCCGCAGCCCTTCGCGCACCTGAGCGCCTACGAGAACGCACTGGCGGCCGCGAGCTTCGCAGCGCGGCTGCCGCGCGCGCAGGCCGAGCGCGAGGCCTGGGCGGTGCTGGAGCGCACCGGGCTGGCCGATCGTGCCGACACGCCCGCCGGCCGCCTGCCGCTGCTGGACCGCAAGCGGCTGGAGCTGGCCAAGGGCCTCGCGGCGCGGCCGCACCTGCTGCTGCTCGACGAGATCGCCGGAGGTCTGACCGAAGCCGAAGTGCAGGTGCTGGTGGCGCTCGTGCTGGAGCTCAAGAAGGACGTGGCGATGATCTGGATCGAGCACATCGCGCAGGCGCTGATGGCGGTGGCCGACCGCATCATGGTGCTGAACTTCGGCCGCAAGCTGCTGGAGGACGCGCCCGCCGCCGCGATGGACAGCCGCGAGGTGCGCGAGATCTACATGGGCGTGGGAGAAGAAGCCACCGAAACCCTGGAGGCCGGTCATGCCACTGCTTGAGGTGCGCGAACTGTGCAGCCACTACGGCGACCTGCAGGCGCTGTTCGACCTGTCGCTCGACGTGGGCGAAGGCGAGGCCACCGCGCTGATCGGCGCCAACGGAGCGGGCAAGTCGACGCTGATCCGCGCCATCGCGGGACTGGGCCGTCGCAGCCGGGGCGCAATCCGCTTTGACGGGCAGGCCATCGAGGCCGAGCCGGCCGAGCGCATCGCGCACCGCGGCATCGCGCTGGTGCCCGAGGGACGCATGCTGTTTCCCTCGCTAACCGTGGAGGAGAACCTGCGCATGGGCGCACTGAGCCAGCGGCCCGGCCACTGGTCGCTGGCGACGGTGTATGCGCTCTTCCCGATCCTCCACGAGTTCCGCCATCGGCCGGCCACGCAGCTGTCGGGCGGCCAGCAGCAGATGGTGAGCATCGGCCGCGCGCTCATGGCCAATCCACGCCTGATGCTGTGCGACGAGATCTCGCTGGGCCTCGCGCCGGTGGTGATCGAGCAGATCTACCGCGCGTTCGTCGACATCCGCGCGCAGGGCACGGCATTGCTGATCGTGGAACAGGACGTGACGCGCGCCTGTCGCATCGCACAGCGCGTGTATTGCCTGCTCAAGGGGCGCGTCACGCTGGCGGGGCAAGCCCGCGATTTCAGCGCCCAGCAGATCGCCAACGCGTACTTCGGACACTGAAGAAGAAAGAGCGGCCGTGGCCTGGATCGAAACCATCATCAACGGCGTGCTGCTCGGCGGCCTCTATGCGCTCTTCGGCCTCGGGCTGGCGCTGGTCTTCGGCGTGATGCGCATGGTCAACCTCGCGCATGGCGAGTTCGTGGTGCTCGCGGCCTACTTCGCGGTGTTCCTGGCGGCGCAGTTTCCGGGTGTATCGCCGCTGCTCTTCATCGTGCCGGTGGGGCTGGCGGCCTTCGGCACCGGCTACCTGCTGCAGCGGCTGCTGCTGAACCGCGCCGTCGCCACCGACGATCCGCTCACGCCGGTGCTGGTGACCTTCGGCATCGCGGTGGTGCTGCGCAACCTGATGGCCGAGCTGTTCGGCGCCGATCCGCGCGCGCTCGACGGCGGCGCGCTGGCCACGGCCGGCTTCGAGATCGGCGGGCTGCGCATCGGCTGGTATCCGGTGCTGGTGCTGGTGCTCGCGGTGCTGGCCTTCGGCGCGCTGCAGTGGCTGCTGCAGCGCTCGCGCTTCGGCCTGATCGTGCGCGCCACCTCCGACCACCGCGAGATCGTGCGCACGATGGGCGTGCGGCCGGCCCACGTGTACGGCGTGGTGATGGGGCTGTCGCTGGCCTTCGCGTCGGTGGCCGGGCTGCTGCTCGCGCTGCGCACCTCGTTCACGCCGTTCTCGGGCGTGGAGCGGCTGCTGGGTGCCTTCGAGGTGGTCATCATCGGCGGCATGGGCTCCTTCCGGGGCGCACTCGTGGGCGGCATCGCGCTGGGCGTGGCGCAGCTCGCGGGCCAGCGGCTCGACTCCAATGCGGGCGCGCTGTATGCGCACCTGCTGTTCTTCGTGGTGCTGATGGTGCGTCCCAACGGCATCGCGGGCCCGCGCTCCTGATCGGCGAACTCCATGCGTGACCGCTCTTCTCCCGTTCCCTGGATCTGCTTCGCCATCGCCGCGGCGGCCATCGCCTTCGCGCCCACGGTGGCCGACGGCGGCACGCTGCGCCTTCTGAGCGAAGTGCTCGTCACGCTGGCGATGGCCCAGATGTGGAACCTGCTGGCCGGCTACACCGGGCTGGTGTCGATGGGTCACCAGGCCTTCGTGGGCATCGGGGCCTACCTGCTGTTCATCGCCTCCGACCGGCTCGGCATCTCGCCCTACTGGATGGTGCCGGTGGCCGGCGCGGGTGCGGCGCTGCTGGCGGCCGTGGTGGCGCCGCTGATGTTCCGGCTGCGCGATGCCTACTTCTCGATCGGCATGTGGGTGCTGGCCGAGATCGTGCGTCTGCTGGTGGCGAAGTTTCCGCTCTTCGGCGGCGAATCGGGCGTGCCGCTGCAGGCGGTGCGGCTGGTGGAGGCCGAGAGCTTCCAGCAGAACGCGTTCTGGATCTCGGGTGCCATCGGTCTGGCGGCCGTGGCCGGGGTCTACCTGCTGATGCGCTCGCCCTTCGGCCTCGGGCTGATGGCGGTGCGCGACAACGAGCTGGCGGCCACCAGCATCGGCGTGAACGTGTGGCGCAACCGCTTCATCGCCTTCGTGCTCTCGGGGCTGGGCTTCGGGCTGGCGGGCGCGGCGCACTTCATGGGCACGATGTTCGTCTCGCCCGACTCGGCCTTCGACATCAACTGGGTGGTGACCGCGATGTTCATCGTCATCATCGGCGGCATCGGGACCATCGAGGGGCCGCTGATCGGCGCGGTCATCTACTTCGGGCTTCGCGAGCTGTTCAACACCTGGTTCGCGATGTCGGGCGGCTGGTACCTGATCGCCATGGGCTGCATCGCGGTGACGGTGATGCTGCTGGCGCCGCGCGGCCTGTGGGGCCTGGCCCGCGAGCGCTGGGGCTGGCGCGGGCTGAGCGTGCAGCGCCACCCGCCGTCGCGCGAGCACACTTCGCATTCTTCTGCTTCCGATCTTTCCTCTTCCCTTTCTTCCGAATCCACGCGAGGACGCACCGCATGAAGACCGCCACCACCGCCTTCTTTCACGACGAACGCACCTTCTGGCACGTGCCGGGCGGCCTGCATGCGCTGTTCCTGCCCGTGGGCGGCTGGGTGCAGCCCATGGCCGGCAGCGGCATGGCGGAGTCGCCCGACTCCAAGCGCCGCATCAAGTCGCTGATGGACGTGTCGGGCCTGAGCGCCCGGCTCGACCTGCTGGGCGCACCGATGGCCACCGAGGAAGACCTGCGGCGCGTGCACCCCGCGAGCTACCTGGAGAAGTTCAAGGCCGCCAGCGACGCCCGCGGCGGCGACCTGGGCGAGGTCGCGCCCTTCGGGCCGGGCAGCTACGAGATCGCGAAGCTGTCCACCGGGCTGGCCATCGCCGCGATGGACAGCGTGCTGCAGGGCCGCCACCGCAACGCCTTCGCGCTGACGCGCCCGCCGGGCCACCATTGCCTGCGCGAGCACAGCATGGGCTTCTGCCTGTTCAACAACATCGCGGTCGCCATCGAGACCATGAAGGCGCGCCACAAGCTCGGCCGCGTGGCGGTGATCGACTGGGACGTGCACCACGGCAACGGCACGCAGGCGATCTTCTACGACCGCCCCGACGTGCTGACGCTGTCGCTGCACCAGGAGAACTGCTTTCCGCCCGGCTACAGCGGCGCGGAAGACCGCGGCGAGGGCGAAGGACTGGGCTTCAACGTCAACATTCCGCTGCAGCCCGGCGGCGGCCACAACGCCTACATGTACGCCTTCGAGCGCATGGTGGCGCCGGTGATCGACCGCTTCAGGCCCGAGCTGATCGTGGTGGCGAGCGGGCTGGACGCCAACGGCGTGGACCCGCTGGCGCGGATGCAGCTGCATCCCGAGTCGTTCCGCCAGATGATGCGGCAGGTCAACGCGCTGGCCGCCCGGCATTGCGACGGGCGGGTGGTGGTGGTGCACGAGGGCGGCTATTCGGAGGCCTGCGTGCCCTTCTGCGGGCTGGCTGTGGTGGAGGAGCTCTCGGGGCACCGCACGGAAGTGGAGGATCCGTTCAGCGAGTTCTTCGGGCTGCAGCAGCCTTCGGCGCGCTTCGATGCGTTCCAGCGGGGGCTGATCGACGAGATGGCGACGCTGCACGGTATCTGAACGCAGCGGCAGCGCGATCGGCACGCGAATCGCGGTCTAATCGCAGTCATGTGCCAATTGCTAGGGATGAACTGCAACACGCCGACCGATGTGACCTTCAGCTTCACGGGGTTCGCGCAACGCGGCGGCCGCACCGACCACCACGCCGACGGCTGGGGCATCGCGTTCTTCGAGGATCGCGGGCTGCGGCACTTCGTCGACCACCAGCCGGCGAGCGAATCGCCGGTGGCGGACCTGATCCGGCGCTATCCGATCCAGAGCCGCAACGTCATCGCGCACATCCGCAAGGCGACGCAGGGTGAGGTCAACCTGCAGAACTGCCACCCGTTCGTGCGCGAGCTGTGGGGGCGCTACTGGGTGTTCGCCCACAACGGCGACCTGAAGGAATTCCGTCCGCGCCTGCACGGCAACTTCCACCCGGTGGGCAACACCGACAGCGAGCACGCCTTCTGCTGGATCATGCAGGAGCTGGCCAAGTCGCACGCGGGTGTGCCGAGCATCGAGGAGCTGACGCTCACGCTGCGCGAGCTGGCGCCGCAGCTCGCGGGCCACGGCACCTTCAACTTCATGCTGTCCAACGGGCAGGCGCTGTGGGCGCATGCCTCGACCAACCTCTGGTACGTGGAGCGCCGCCATCCCTTCGTGACGGCGCAGCTGTCGGACGAAGACCTCGAGATCGACTTCGCGCAGCACACCACGCCCAACGACCGCGTCGCCGTGGTCGTGACCGCGCCCCTGACGACCAACGAGACGTGGACCCAGTTCGCTCCGGGCGAGTTGCAGGTGTTCGTGGACGGGCAGCGCGTCGGGCGCTGAAGGCGCCTGGAGCCGAGTCAGTCTTTTGACTGACACTTTTTAGCAACATTGCAAGAAAGTATCGACGGTCGGGCTCATACGAGTAAACAATAACGGTTCTCATTTGCATATCTGAACCGTCCATGCCCGCTCATTTCTTCCATCTCCGGCCTTCCGTGGTCGCAACGCTGCTCGCGCTCAATGCCGCGGCGGCCCTGGCCCAAACCACCACGGCGGAGCCGGCCGCTGCTGCGGTATCGAGCGGCACGCTGTCGACGGTGACCGTCGAGGCCAGCGCCGACGCATCGGCCGAGGGCCTGACCAAGCCTTATGCCGGCGGCCAGGTGGCGCGCGGCGGGCGGGTCGGCATCCTGGGCAACCAGGACATGATGAGCACGCCTTTTTCGAGCAACAACTACACGAACGAGCTGATCCAGGACCAGCAGGCCAAGAGCGTGGCCGACGTGCTGCTGAACGACCCGTCGGTGCGCCAGGCCCGCGGCTTCGGCAACTTCCAGGAGCTCTACGTGGTGCGCGGCTTCCCCGTGTACTCCGATGACGTGTCGTACAACGGCCTCTACGGCATGCTGCCGCGCCAGTACATCGCCTCGGAATTCTTCGAGCGCGTGGAAGTGTTCCGCGGTGCCAACACCTTCCTGAATGGCGCCGCCCCCGGCGGCAGCGGCATCGGCGGCGCGATCAACCTGCTGCCGAAGCGTGCTCCCAACGAGCCGCTCACCCGCGTCGGCTTCGGCGTGCAGACCGGCGGCCAGGGCTTCGTCAACCTAGACCTCGCGCGCCGCTTCGGCCCCGACGACAGCCTGGGCGTGCGCGTGAACGCGGTGCGCCGCGAAGGCGGCACGGGCGTGAAGAACGAGAGCCAGCAGCTCAGCGCCTTCGGCATCGGCCTCGACTGGCACAACCGCAACGTGCGCCTGTCGGCCGACTTCGGCTACCAGGACTACGACCTGAAGGACGGCCGCCCGAGCCTGACGCCCTCCTCCACGCTGCCGATTCCGCGCGCGCCCGACGCCCGCACCAACTTCGCCCAGCCCTGGACCTACTCGAAGGAAAAGGACAAGTTCGCCACCTTCCGCGGCGAAGTCGACATCACCGACAACATCACGGCCTGGGCCGCCGGCGGCGTGCGCCGCAGCGACGAGGACAACGTGCTGTCGAACCCGACGCTCACCGACGCCTTCGGCAACACCAGCAACACGCGCTTCAGCAACACCCGCAAGGATCGCATCGGCACCGCCGAGATCGGCGTGCGCGGCAACTTCGCCACCGGCCCGGTGAAGCACACCGTGGTGGTCTCGGCGGCCAAGTACAGCAACGACCGCGACAACGCCTACACGATCTCGCGCGGCACCATCCGCAACAACATCTACGCGCCCTACGCGTCGCCCTACCCCGTCGCCAACTCCTTCACCGGAAACACGCTGGAAGATCCGCGCCTAACCGATCGGATCGACACCTCGAGCGTGGCCGTCGCCGACACGATGTCGTTCATGGACGACCGACTGCTCGTCACGCTCGGCGCGCGCCGCCAGACCATCGAACAGACCAGCTACGCCTACACCACGCTCAAGCAGTCGAGCACCTACGACAAGAGCAAGACCACGCCAGTGGCCGGCGTCGTGTTCAAGATCACGCCGACCGTCTCGGCCTACGCCAACTACATCGAAGGTCTGGTCAAGGGCAGCGTGGCGGGAGCCAGTGACAACGGCCGGCCCATCACCAACGCTGGCGAAGTGTTCGCTCCGTATCAAGCCAAGCAGAAAGAAATCGGCATTAAGTACGACGGCGGAACGCTTGGTGCCAGCGCAGCGTTCTTCTCCACCGACCAGCCAACCTATTACAACCAGCTCCAGCCCTCCGGCGCCGTCACTTTCGGCCTCTACGGCAAGCAGCGCAACCAGGGCCTGGAGTTCTCGGTGTTCGGCCAACCGACCAAGGGCCTGCGCCTGCTCGGCGGCCTGACGCTGCTCGACGCGAAGCAGAAGAACACGCAAGGCGGCGCCACCGACGGCCTGACCGCCATCGGCGTGGCCAAGCAGCAGGCCAACATCGGCGCCGAATGGGACGTGCCCGGCGTGCGCAACCTGTCGCTGAATGCCCGCGTGCTCTACACCTCGAAGCAGTACGCCAACGCCACCAACACGCAGTCGGTGCCGTCGTGGACGCGCGTCGACGTGGGCGCGCGCTACCTGGTCGATCTCGGCAACGGCCGCCTGCTCACGCTGCGCGCGCGCATCGACAACCTCTTCAACAAGTCGTACTGGGCTTCGGTGGGCGGCACGCAGGGCAGCAACTACCTGGTGCTGGGTGCGCCGCGCACCTTCGCGGTGAGCGGCACGATCGACTTCTGATCGAACGCGCTGAGGTAGCGTCAGCGGCCCTGCTGGCGCAGGGTCGCTTCGAGCGCGTCGATGAACATCGCCGGCACGTCGAAGCCGGTCTGCTCGGTGATTTCCTGGAAGCAGGTCGGGCTGGTCACGTTGATCTCGGTGACCGAGTCGCCGATCACGTCGAGCCCGATCAGCAGCAGCCCGCGCGGCGCCAGCGCGCGGCCCACGGTCTCGGCGATCTCGCGGTTGCGCTGGGTGAGCGGCTGCGCCACGCCCTTGCCGCCCGCGGCCAGGTTGCCGCGCACCTCGGTGCCCTGCGGAATGCGCGCAAGCACGAAGGGCGCAGGCTCGCCGGCAATGATGAGGATGCGCTTGTCGCCCTGCGAGATCTCGGGCACGAAGCGCTGCACCATGATGGTTTCCGCGCCGTCCTTGTTGAGCGTCTCGACGATGGAGCCGAGGTTCAGCGCATCCTGCTTCACGCGGAAGATGCCCATGCCGCCCATGCCGTCGAGCGGCTTCAGGATGATGTCGCCGTGCTCCGCGTGAAAGTCGCGCACGGCCTGCGCGCTGCGCGTCACCAGCGTGGGCGTGGTGAACTGCGGAAACTCCATGATCGCCAGCTTCTCGGGGTGGTCGCGCAGCGCGCGCGGCTTGTTCACCACGTGCGCGCCTTCCCGCTCGGCCTGCTCCAGCAGGTGCGTGGCGTAGATGTACTCGGCGTCGAAGGGCGGGTCCTTGCGCATGAGCACGGCGTCGAAGTCCTTCAACGCCTTGGCCTCGGTGATGTCGATGCGGTACCAGTCCTTCGCGTCGCCGGTCAGCGTGATCTGCTGCACCGTGGCCGTGACCACGCCGCCCGATTTCCACTGGATGTCCTGCGGCAGGCAGGCAGCAATGCGGTAACCGCGACGCTGCGCCTCGCGCATCATCGAGAAGGTCGTGTCCTTGTAGATCTTGAAGTGATCGAGCGGATCGGCGACGAAGAGGATGTTTTTCATCAGGCGTTCTTTCTTGCGTTGCCGGGGCGCGGCGGCCATTGGCATGGATATCGGGGCGCGATGTTGCCGGAAGCGGCGATGTCCTTGCCGGCGGGGGCTTTTTTCTCTTCAGCCCGCCGCGACCAGCCGGGCCGCGCAACGCGCATCGGGTGATTGTGCCGGGAGCTCGCGGGCGCAGGATTGTCAACAATCTGAGCCCCATAACGTCAACCATCCGGCACGAGAATTGCGTGCCTGCGACTGCGACAACTCCCGGAGAACCTCGTGGACACATCCTTTTCGCAGGGCGGCCCCGCGCTCGATCCCGCCGCCGTGGTCGACGAATTCCTGCGCCTGGTGATGATTCCGGACCCGCAGTCGGCCTCGCGCTTCACCGCGCCCGACATCCGCATCCGCTTCACCGGCAATCGCCCGATGCATGCGCCTGCCGACACCTCGGCCTTCAATGCAAAGCGCTATGCATGGGTGAAGAAGAAGATCGAGCGCACCGAAACGGTGGCCGGCGGCACGCCCGAGGAAACGGTGGTCTACAGCCTCGGCACGCTCTACGGCGCATGGCCCGACGGCACGGCCTTCGAGGGCAACCGCTATGTCGACCGCTACGTGGTGCGCCACGGCCTGATCGTGCAGATGGACGTCTGGAACGACAGCGCCGAATGGCTGCTGGTGCGCGCCGGCCTCGCGGTGCTGTGAGGCCACCGGCATGAGCACGCGCTGGCCCGACCGGCTGCCCACGCACGACCGCTTCGACTACCGGCCCATCACGCGGCGGCCCGACTACACCTGGCCGAACGGCGCGCGGCTGGCGGTGTACATCGGCTTCAACGTCGAGCACTTCGCCTTCGGGGACGGGCTGGGCGCGTGCATCGGCCCCGCCTCGCCGCAGCCAGACGTGCTCAACCACGGCTGGCGCGAGTACGGCAATCGCGTCGGCGCATGGCGCTGCCTCGAGCTGTTCGACGCGCTCGCGCTGCCGACCGGCGCGCTCGTCAACACAGCGCTGTACGACCACTGCCCCGAGCTAGTCCAGGCGCTGGTGGCACGCGGCGACGAACTGATCGGCCACGGCCACAGCAATGCGGAACGCCAGGGCGTGCTCGACGAGGAGCACGAGCGCGCGCTGCTGATGCGCTGCCGCGAGCGCATGCTGCGCGAAAGCGGACAGGCGCCGGCGGGCTGGCTTTCGCCGTGGATCTCCGAAAGCGCCCTCACGCCCGACCTGCTGGCCGAGACCGGCTACGGCTACACGCTCAACTGGTGCCACGACGACCAGCCGCTGCGCATGCGCACGCGCGGCGGCGGCTCGCTGTGGTCGGTGCCGTACCCGCAGGAGCTCAACGACATCCCGATGATCGTCGGCCGCCTGATGGACGCCAAGGACTTCAGCGCCATGGTGGTCGACAACTTCGAGGAAATGCTCGATCAGTCACGCGCGCAGCCGCTGGTGATGGGCGTGGCGCTGCATCCGTACATCGTGGGGCAGCCCTACCGGCTGAGACACCTGCGCACCGCGCTGGCGCGCCTGGCGCAGGCGCGGGACCGGGGCGATATCTGGTTCACCACGCCGGGGGCGATCGCCTCGCATGTGGGCGAGATCGAGAGGGAGCGGCCAGGGGAGTTCGGCTGAGCCGCGCACCCGACCTCAGATCTCGATCTTCGAGCCCAGCTCCACCACCGCGTTGTTCGGCAGCCCCAGGAAGGCGGCGGCCCCACTCGCGTTGTGGTGCATCTGCGCGAACAGCTTCTCGCGCCACGGCGCCATGCCGCTGCCCAGCGTGGGAATGACGACGTCGCGCGACAGGAAGTAGCTGGTGGTCATCTGCTCGAGCTGGCAGCCGCGCATGCGGGCGTTCTCGAGCGCGCGCGGCAGGTCGATGTCGTTCTTGAAGCCGTAGTGCACGATGATCTGCCAGCAGTGGTGGCCCAGCGCCTCGATCTCGATGCGCTTGTCCATCGGGATCCACGGCACCTCGTGGTTGCGCACGGTGACGAACATGTTCTGCTCGTGCAGCACCTTGTTGTGCTTGAGGTTGTGCAGCAGCGCATTCGGCACCACGCCCGGCTCGGCCGTGAGGAACACCGCCGTGCCGTCGACGCGCGCGGGCGGGCTCACGAACACCGAATCGAGAAACGACTTCAGGTCGATGGCGTCGGCGTGCTGCGCCTCGCCCATCAGGCGGCGGCCTTCCTTCCACGTGATCATCAGCGTGAAGACGAAGCCGCCGATCAGCAGCGGGAACCAGCCGCCCTCGAAGAGCTTGAGCAGGTTCGACGCGAAGAACAGGAAGTCGACGATGAAGAAAAGCGCGGTGGAGCCGATGCAAAGCGCCAGCGGCAGCTTCCACGCATAGCGGATCACGAAGAAGGTCAGCACCGTGGTGATCAGCATGTCGGTGGTCACGGCGATGCCGTAGGCCGCGGCCAGGCTGCTCGACGAGCGGAACATGACCACCGCCAGCACGATGGCCACGAACAGGCCCCAGTTGACCAGCGGAATGTAGATCTGCCCCGCCGTGCGCACGCTCGTGTGCTCGATGTTCAGGCGCGGCAGGTAGCCCAGCTGGATGACCTGTCGCGTGACGCTGAAGGCGCCGGTGATGAGGGCCTGCGACGCGATCACGGTAGCTGCAGTGGCCAGCAGCACCAGCGGAATGAGCGCCCATTCAGGCGCCATCATGAAGAACGGGTTCTTCACTGCCTCGGGGTTCTCCAGCAGCAGCGCGCCCTGGCCGAAGTAGTTGAGCGTGAGCGCCGGCATCACCACCGAGAACCACGCGATGCGGATCGGGCTCTTGCCGAAGTGGCCCAGGTCGGCGTACAGCGCCTCGGCGCCGGTCACGCACAGCACGGTGGCGCCAAGCAGGATGAAGCTGGTGCCCGGGTTGTCCCACATGAACTTCAGCGCGTAGAACGGGTTCAACGCCTTCAGGATCTCGGGGTGGTGCAGGATCTGCGACACGCCGAGCACGGCGATCGCGAGGAACCAGGTCAGCGTGATCGGCCCGAAGAACTTGCCGATGCCCGCGGTGCCGCGCTTCTGCACCACGAACAGGCAGAACAGCACGACCAGCGTGAGCGGAATGACGTAGTGCGTGAAGTGCGGCGACACCACTTCCAGGCCCTCGACCGCCGAGAGCACCGAGATGGCCGGGGTGATGACCCCGTCGCCGTAGAAGAGCGAGGTACCGAAGATACCGACCACCAGCAGCAGGTGGCGCAGCCTGGGCTTGTCGGCCACCGCGCGGGAGGCCAGCGCCAGCATGGCGACCAGGCCGCCCTCGCCTTCGTTGTCGGCGCGCAGCACGAGCACGACGTACTTGATGGACACGATGACCGTAAGCGTCCAGAAGAACATCGAGAGGATGCCGTAGACGTTCTCGACGGTGAAAGGCACGTGGCCGTGGCCGAACACTTCCTTGACGGCGTACAGCACGCTGGTGCCGATGTCGCCATAGACGACGCCGATGGCGCCGACGATCAGGCCGGCTGAGAGATTTTTGGGGGCTGACACGAGGTCGATGGGAAAAGGACAGGCTGCTGGAATCGACGCGTCAGTCAGGCACGCCGGGGTGCGAAAGGCGAACTTTAGTCCACCTTCTTGCCCTCCCGCCCTTTTGTTTCCGTTGCTGTGGGGCCGCTATTTTGCCGTTGCCCGCCGCCTAGGCAAGCCGCCCCCGGCAATCATTCGTAGATTTCGGCGTCCGGATCGGTCGCTTCCATCTCGTAGCTGGCGGCCACCATGGCCAGCCGGCCGACCACGCCGTACATGTAGAAGCGGTTGGGTGCACTGGCGCCAGGCTTGGCTCCCGGCTGTGGCAAGTGCGCACTTTCAGAAAAGGCCAGCGGCACGAAGCTCGCGCCCGGCAGCTTCAGGTTCTCGTCGGCGGCGCGCTCGGAATGCACGCGGTAGAAGCCCCCGACCACATAGCGGTCCATCATGTAGACCACCGGCTCGGCCACGCCGTTGTGCACACGCTCGTTGGTGAGCACGCCTTCCTGGACGATCAGCTCAGTGGGCTCGCGCAGGTCGCGGCCAGCACCCGTCCTGGCGGCGGGAGCAATGCTGGCGGCACCGGTACGCGGCCTGCCGATCAGCGCTTCGACGTCCTTGGCGTCACGAACCGTCACCACGCCCGGGCTGCCGCTTCCGCTGTGGCCGCCCTTGACGACGACGAAGGGCTTCTCGTTGATGCCGTATTCCTTGTACTTGCGGCGCACCTTGGTCAGCACCGCGTCCACATGGCTCGTGAGCACGTCGATGCCGCGGCCCTCGGCCACGTCCACGCCTTCGGCCCGTGCATAGATCGGGTTGATGAGCCACGGGTCGATGCCCAGCAGCTTGCCGAAGCGCTTGGACAGCTCCTCGTAGCTGTGCAGATGGTTGCTCTTGCGGCGCACCGACCAGCCCGCGTGAAGCGGCGGCAGCAGGTACTGCTCGTGCAAATCCTCGAGGATGCCGGGAGTTCCCGCCGAAAGTTCGTTGTTAAGAAGAATTGTGCAGGGATCGAAGTTCTTCAGCCCCAGCCGACGCTTGCTGCGCACGACCGGTTCGAGCGTCACGGTCTCGCCGTTCGGCAACTCGATCTTCTTGGGCGACTTGATGGCCGGATCGATCGACCCGATGCGCACATTGAGCCCCGCCATATGGAAGATGCGCACGAGTTGCGCGACGTTGGCGAGATAAAAGGTGTTCTTGGAGTGATTTTCCGGAATGACGAGCAGATTGCGTGCCTCCGGGCAGATCTTCTCGATGGCCGCCTGCGCTGCCTGCACCGCCAGCGGCAGCATTTCCTTGGTGAGGTTGTTCCAGCCGCCCGGAAAGAGGTTGGTGTCGACCGGCGCCAGCTTGAAGCCCGCGTTGCGGATGTCGACGGCGCTGTAGAACGGCGGGGTGTGCTCCATCCACTCGAGCCGGAACCAGCGCTCGATGGCGGGCATCGAGTCGAGCACCCGCTGCTCCAGTTCGTTGATCGGGCCGGTCAGGGCGGTGACTAGATGCGGAACCATGCGGCGGCCTTGTTGGTTTTGTGCTTAAAGGTGGAGCGGAATTCTAGGATTTGGGGATGTACGCCCCAATGACAAGGCCGCGCGCGGACGCATCGAACCCGGGCATCAGCTCCGGACTTCGCCCTGCCCCAGCACCACGTACTTGAGCGAGGTCAGTCCTTCGATGCCCACCGGGCCGCGCGCATGGAACTTGTCGGTGCTGATGCCGATTTCGGCACCCAGCCCGAACTCGAAGCCGTCCGCGAAGCGTGTGCTCGCATTGACCATCACGCTTGCCGAATCGACCTCGCGCAGGAAGCGCTGGGCATGCACATGGTCGCGCGTCACGATGGCGTCGGTGTGGTGGCTCGAGTAGCGGTTGATGTGGGCGATGGCCTCGTCCACGCCGGCCACCACCTTGATGCTGATGACCGCGGCGAGATATTCCTCGTACCAGTCGGACTCGACCGCGTCGGTGATCTTCGCCGCCGGGTTGGCAGCACCCAGCGCCTCGCTCTCGCGCAGGATGGCCGCGGCCGCCGGGTCGCAGCGCATTTCCACGCCCTTGGCGGCGAAGATGGCAGCGATCTCGGGCAGGAAGTCCTCGGCCACCGAGGCCGACACCAGCAGGCCCTCCGCGGCGTTGCAGGGGCTGTACTTCTGGGTCTTGGCGTTGTCGACGATGCGCAGCGCCATCTCGAACTCGGCCGTGTCGTCCACGTAGACATGGCAGTTGCCGTCCAGGTGCTTGATGACCGGCACCTTGGCATCGCGGCTGATGCGCTCGATCAGGCCCTTGCCGCCGCGCGGAATGATCACGTCGACGAATTCCGGCATGGCGATCAGCTGGCCGACGGCCTCGCGGTCGGTGGTCTGCACCAGCTGCACCGCCTCGACCGGCAGGCCGGCCTCGCCGAGCGCTTCGGATACCAGCAACGCCAGCGCCTTGTTCGATTCGATGGCTTCCGAGCCACCGCGCAGGATGGCCGCGTTGCCACTCTTGATGGCCAGGCTCGCGGCCTCGATGGTCACGTTGGGCCGGCTCTCGTAGATCATGCCGAAGACACCGATCGGCACACGCATCTGCCCCACGCGGATGCCGCTGGGCTGCTGCTTCATGCCGATGATCTCGCCAATGACATCGGCCATGCCCGCGAGTTGCTCGCAACCCTGGGCGACGGTCTCGATGACCTTGGGCGTGAGCTTCAGTCGGTCGACCATCGGGGCCGGCAGGCCGGCGGCGGTGGCGCGCTCCAGGTCCTTCTGGTTGGCGACGGCCAGCGCCGGGCCGGCTTCGCGCAGGCGGCGGGCCAGCGCTTTCAGCGCCTTGTTCTTGCTGGCCGCATCGGCGCGGGCCATGAGAAATGCGGCGGTCTTGGCTTGCAGACCCAGGGTCTGCATGTGTTCGCTTACGTTGAACGCGTTCATCGGGCTATTTTCCCACGCCGGCCCGCGGCCCGGCTGGCGCAGGCCTTTTGGCGGCTGGAGCCGTCAGCCGGACCGATGGGCTCAGGCGCGCCGCGGGGCGCCGCCTGCGCTGCTGCAAGCCCGGCACAGCATCAGCGCCAGCCGCTGCAGGGCCTGCCAGCCGCTGGCGGGCCAGTCGGGCTGCTTCAGCCCCTTCACGATGCCGTCCACCACGTGCGCAGCGCGCAGCAGGCGGGTCAGCATGCGGTCGTCCAGCCGGGGCAGCACGCGCTCGAAGGCGCGCTCGCGCGGTCCCCAGATGCGGTTCTCGCGCAGCGCCATGGGCAGCGGGCGACCCGAGGCCATGGCGTCCTTCACGCGCTTGAGGGCGCGGATGTCTTCGGCGATGGCGTAATGCACCAGCACCTCGGCCTCGCCCTCGGCCTGCAGGCCGTCGAGCATGCGCGCCACGCGCTGGGGGTTGCCGGCCAGCACCGCCTCGGACAGCTTGAACACGTCGTAGCGCGCCACGTTGTTGACCGCGCCCTCCACCTGCTCCCAGCTCAGTTCGCCGGCCGGATGCAGCAGCGCAAGCTTCTGGATCTCCTGGTGCGCAGCGAGCAGGTTGCCCTCCACGCGGTCGGCGAAGAACTGCAGCGTGCGCTGCCCCTCGTCGCCGGGCATCACGCGCTGGCCCTGCTGGCCCAGGCGCTGTGCGATCCATTGCGGCAGCACGTTGCGATCGATGGGGTCGACCTGGATGCTCGCGCCGTTGTTCTCCAGCGCAGAGAACCAGGCGCCGGTGCGCGTGGCCTTGTCCAGCCTGGGCAGCATCACCAGCGTGAGCGTGCTGTCGTTGCCGGGCGCCGATTCGGCCAGCTGCTGCAGGGCCGCGCTGCCGTCCTTTCCGGGCTTGCCCGAGGGAATGCGGATCTCGACGATCTGCTTGTCGGCGAACAGCGAAAGCGAGCCCCCGGCCGCGAGCACCGCGCTCCAGTCGAAGTGCGCGCCGGCCACGGTGTACGAGCTGCGCTCGGTGTAGCCCTGCGCGCGCGCGGCGGTACGGATGGCATCGGCCGCCTCCTGCGCGAGCAGCGGCTCGTCGCCGTGGATCGTGTAGAGCGGCTTCAGGCCCTTCTGCAGATGGGCCCCGAGCTGAGCGCTGGCAAGTTGCATGGAAAAGAAAGAGCCGGCCTCAGATTTCCTTGAGCGCCGCCAGCCGGCGCATCAGCTGCTGCGCAATGTCCGACTGCATGTCGCGGAACAGCAGGTCGGCTTCGCCTTCCTTGGCCAGCGCGTTGGTCTCGTTGAAGCTCAGGTCTCGCGTCTGCGAGACGTCGGTGGGCGGCAGCAGGTCCTTGCCGCCCGGCGTGCGCAGCTTGAAACGCACACGAAGCTGAAGCTGCAGCTCGCGCACCAGTCCAGCCGAGTTGGTCGAGATCACGATGCGGTTGCGATCCTCGCTCAGGATCTCGAGCACGACATCGGCCTTGGACGCGTCCTCGGCCGACATCACCGTCACGGAGCCCGCAGCCCGCAACTCGCGCCTGATCTGGTTGATCATGGCCGAGTTGCCCGACACCGACAGCGACTTGAACGCGAAGACGGGAGCCTTGCGCAGCTCGAAGCCGCAGCCGGCCAGGCCGAGCGAGGCACCGGCCGCCGTCAGCCCGAGAAGAAAGCCGCGGCGCGGCAGCGAGACATTGCGAGTGTTCATGCTTGCTTGGTTGATTGAGTCGTTCGTTCGGCGGTTCAGATGACCACGTTGACCAGGCGGCCCGGAACCACGATCACGCGCTTGGCGGACGCGCCCTCGGCGAAGGCCACGAAGTCGTCGCAGGCGAGCGCGAGCTTCTCGATCTCGTCCTTCGAGGCGCCGGCCGGCACGCTGAGCTTGCCGCGCAGCTTGCCGTTGACCTGCAGCATGAGCTCGATCTCGTCCTGCACCAGCGCGCTCACGTCGACCGTGGGCCAGGGCGCATCGAGCAGGCCGCCCATGTCCTTGTCGTAGCCGAGTTCGTTCCACAGCTGCTGCGCGATGTGCGGCGTAGCCGGGTACAGGCAGCGCAGCAGGATGCCGAAGCCTTCGCGCACCGCCGCCGCGTCGCCCGCGCTGCCGTCGGGCTTGAAGCCTTCCAGCGCGTTGAGCAGCTTCATCGCGCCCGACACCACCGTGTTGTATTGCATGCGCTGGTAGTCGTAGTCGACCTGGCGCAGCACGGTGTGCACCTCGCGGCGCAGCGCCTGGGCGTCCTTGCCGAAGGTCTGGCCGGCGATGGCCACCGGGGCCACGTCGGCCTGCGACACGCCGAAGTTCCATACGCGGCGCAGGAAGCGGTAGCTGCCTTCGACAGCCGCGTCGTTCCACTCGAGCGTGGCCTCGGGCGGCGCCGTGAACATGGTGTACAGGCGCGCGGTGTCGGCGCCGTACTTCTCGATCAGGTCCTGCGGGTCGACGCCGTTGCGTTCGCTCTTGCCCATCTTGCCGACGCCGCCGTATTCGACCTTCGTGCCGTCGGCGGTGGTGCCGCCGACGATGCGGCTCTGGGCGTCGAGCACGGGCGTGACTTCGGAGGGCGGGAAGTAGTCCTTGCCGCCCTTCTCGTTGCGCGAATAGAAGATGTGATTGAGCACCATGCCCTGCGTCAGCAGCTTGCTGAAGGGCTCGTCGGCCTTCACCAGGCCGAGGTCGCGCATCACCTTGGTCCAGAAGCGCGCGTACAGCAGGTGAAGAATGGCGTGCTCGATGCCGCCGATGTACTGGTCCATCGGCATCCAGTAGTCGGCGCCGCCGGCCACCATCGCCTCGTCGTTCTTCGGGTCGCAGTAGCGCATGAAGTACCACGACGAGTCGACGAAGGTGTCCATCGTGTCGGTCTCGCGCCGCGCGGGCTTGCCGCACACGGGGCAGACCACGCCGGCATGGAAGCCTTCGTGCTTGTTCAGCGGGTTGCCCGAGCCGTCGGGCACGCAGTCGGTGGGCAGCACCACCGGCAGGTCCTTCTCGGGCACCGGCACCGCACCGTGCTCTTCGCAATGGATGATCGGGATCGGCGTGCCCCAGTAGCGCTGGCGGCTCACGCCCCAGTCGCGCAGGCGCCAGGTGGTCTGCAGCTCGCCCAGGCCCTTCTGGCCCAGCGCATGCGCCACGGCGGCCACGGCCTCCTTGTAGGTCATGCCGCTGAAGTTGTCGGAATTGATGGTCACGCCGCGCTGCTTGTCGCCGTACCAGTCCTGCCACTTGTGATAGTCGAAGTGCGGCTCGTCGTCGACCAGCACCACCTGGATGATCTCGATGCCGTACTTGTTGGCGAAGGCGAAGTCGCGCTCGTCGTGCGCGGGCACGCCCATCACGGCGCCGTCGCCGTAGCCGATCAGCACGTAGTTGCCGACCCACACCGGCACCTGCTCCTCGGTGATCGGGTGCATCACGGTGAGGCCGGTGGGCACGCCCTTCTTCTCCTGCGTGGCGAGTTCGGCCTCAGTGGTGCCGCCGCTCTTGCACTCCTCGATGAAGGCCGCGACCTTCGGGTCGAGCGTGGCGGCATGCGCGGCCAGCGGGTGCTCGGGCGCCACGGCGCAGAAGGTCACGCCCATGATGGTGTCGGCGCGCGTGGTGAACACGTACATGCGGCCGTCCTGGATCAGCTTGCCGTCGGCGCCCTTGATGTCATGCGTGAAGGCGAAGCGCACGCCCTCGCTCTTGCCGATCCAGTTCTCCTGCATCAGCTTGACGCGCTCGGGCCAGCCCGGCAGCTTGTGCTGGGTGTGCTCGAGCAGCTCCTCGGCGTAGTCGCTGATCTTCAGGTAGTAGCCCGGGATCTCGCGGCGCTCGACCGTGGCGCCGGTGCGCCAGCCCTTGCCGTCGATCACCTGCTCGTTGGCCAGCACGGTCTGGTCGACCGGGTCCCAGTTGACGACCTGGGTCTTTCGGTAGGCAATGCCCTTCTCGAGCATCTTCAGGAACAGCCACTGGTTCCACTTGTAGTAGCTGGGATCGCAGGTGGCGATCTCGCGGCTCCAGTCGATGGCCAGGCCCATGGCCTGGAGCTGGCCCTTCATGTAGGCGATGTTCTCGTAGGTCCACTTGGCCGGCGGCACGCCGTTCTTCAGCGCGGCGTTCTCGGCCGGCAGGCCGAAGGCGTCCCAGCCCATGGGCATCAGCACGTTGTAGCCGCTCATGCGCAGGTAGCGCGTGAGCATGTCGTTGATCGTGTAGTTGCGCACGTGGCCCATGTGCAGCTTGCCGCTGGGGTACGGCAGCATCGAGCAGGCGTAGTACTTCTTGCGGCTCGCGTCCTCTGTGACGCGGTAGGCATCGGCGGCGCTCCATTGCGCCTGGGCAGCGGACTCGACGTCGCTGGGTTTGTAGCTGGGATTCATGGCGGTTCGGCAAGAGCCCGGCTCGGAGCGGCCGGGAACGCGGGATTATCGCGCCGGACTAGACTCACCCCCAGGCTGCGCGCACTTCGTGTCGCTGCGCCAACCCCCTACCGGGGGCAACACCTGCGGCCCGGCAAAGCCGGTTCCGCGGTGTTTCGCGAAAAATGCATGTCCATCTGTTACGCGACGCGGACGAAAAACACCATGAAACTGCGCCTGAAACACCTTGCCCTGGCCCTCGCGGCCGCCGCCGGCCTTGCCGCCACACCCCTCTGGGCCCAGCAGAACGACAAGCCCCTGCGCATCGTCGTGCCCTTCGCCACCGGGGGGGCGCAGGACGTCATCGCCCGCTACCTGGGCGCCAAGCTCACAGACAAGCTGGGCCAGCCGGTCATCATCGACAACAAGGCCGGTGCCGGCGGCATCGTGGCCGCCGACGCGGTGGCCAAGGCGACCGACGGAGCCACTGTGCTGCTGGCCACCGGCGGCGCGGTCACCATCGCGCCCCACCTGCAGGCCAAGCTCCCCTACGACCCGGTGCACGAGCTGGTACCGGTCGCCCTGGTCGCCGACACCCCCATGACGCTCTCCGTGCGCGCCGAAAGCCCCTACAAGACGGTGGCCGACGTGCTGCGCGACGCCAAGACCAAGCCCGGCCAGGTCACCTACGCCTCGACCGGCAACGGCACCGTCTCGCACCTGACCGGTGCGCTGCTGGCCCAGGCCAGCGGCGTGAACCTGCTGCATGTGCCCTACCGCGGCGCCGCGCCGGCTCTCACCGATCTGCTGGGCGGCCAGGTGGCGACCATCGTGACCAGCGTGGCCTCGATCGAGCCCATGGTCGCCAGCGGCAAGGCCCGCGTGCTCGGCACCTTCTCGCGCGCCGCGCTGCCCAGCATGGGCTCGGCCCCAACCATCGGCGACGCCACGGGCCTGCCGGGCATGGAAGTGCCGGTCTGGGTCGGCGTGATGGCGCCGGCGCGCATGCCGGCGGCGAGCATCGAGAAGCTGTCGGCGGCTCTGGTCGAGGTGTGCAACCTGCCGGAGACGAAGCAGCGCTTCGCCCAGCTGGGCGCAGTCAATACCTGCGGCGGCGCGGCGGCTCTGGGCAAGGTCGTGACGGAAGACAGCCAGCGCTGGGCCAAGGTCATCAAGCAAGGCGGAATCAAGGTTGACTGAGCCCGCGGGCCGCAAATACCGCGTCGGCATCGCGGGCGCCGGGGCGATCGCGCTGGCCAGCGCGGCCTGGCTGCGGCGGGCGGGCCACGGCGTCACCGTCTGGTCGCCCGGTGGCCGGGGCGCTGACGCGCTGCGCACGCAGCAGCTGGAAGCCGGAGGCATCGAGTCGTTTTCGGTGAGCGTCGAAGTCGCCGACGACGCGGCCGGGCTCTGCGCCAGCTCCGACCTGCTGCTGCTCGCCCTGCCAGTCAACGGCCACAGGCAGGTGATGGACGCGCTGCTGCCCTTCCTGCGCGACGGCCAGACGGTGATCGTCAGCTCGATGGCCTCGCTGTCTTCGCTCTATCTGCATGAAGCCGCGGTGCGCGCCGGCCGGCGGATCACCGTCGCCAGCTTCGGCACCACCGTGCTGACCGCGCGCCGCGAATCGGGCACGCAGGTCAAGGTGATGACGCGGCGCAAGGCGGTCGGTGTCTCCGCCCTGCCCGGCCCCCGGGTGAATGCAGCCGTCGCTCTGTGCACGGAGCTTTTCGGCGAGGGCTTTTCCGCGCAGGGCAGCGCGCTCGCCAGCGCCCTGGCCAACGTCAATCCGCAGTCGCACGGGCCGCTCGCGGTCTTCAACTGGACACGCATCGAGCGCGCCGAGAACTGGCCGCAGTACCACTGCATGACGCCCGGCGTGTCGCGCGCGATCGAGGCGCTCGATGCCGAGCGCCGCGCCGTGGCGGCCGCCTTCGGCATCGAAGTCGGTCCCATCGAGGCACATTTCGCCCGCTCCTTCGGCACCGAGTCGGAAAAGCTCGCCGACATCGCTGCCGAGCTGCACGCCAAGCGCGGCGGCCCGCCGGGCCCCACGCAGACCGACACCCGCTACGTGAGCGAGGACATGCCCTACGGCCTGGCCTTCGTCGAGGCGCTGGGCGCCATCGCCGGCGTGCCTACGCCCGCGACCCTCACCATCGTGGATGCGGCCTCGCTGGTCAACGGCACCGACTACCGCCGCGGGAACGACCTGATCGATCCTCTGGGCCTGGCGAACGAGACAGTCGCCGGCCTGCTCGCGCGCCTAGGCTGAGCCGTCGGCTTCCTCGGGGAACACCGGCTCCCCGAGGTTGAGCATCAGCCGGTTGGCCCAGGCGAAGATGGCCACCGAGTGGATCAGGTCGAGGATCTCCAGCTCGCCCAGCCCGACATCCTTCAGCTTGCGGATGTCCCCGGCCGTGACCTTGTCGGGCTCCGCGCCCAGGCGGATCGAGAACTCGACGATGGCCTTCTCGCGCTCCGTGGTGCCGGCGCCCGATGGCTCCTCGAACACCTGCGAGATCACGTCGTTGCGCTTGGCCAGCTGCTCGAAGCGCTGCGCGTGCACCGAGGCGCAGTACACGCAGCCGTTGACGCGCGATTCCACCGTGGCACCCAGCTCGCGCTCGGCGCGCGGCATGCCGCCCGGCGCGAACATGATCGCGTTGAAGGCGATGGAGCGCTGCAGCAATATCTCGGGCTGGTGCGCCAGCACGAGGAAGTAGGGCGAGGTGCGCGCCTGCGGGCTCATCTCGTCCAGCGCCGCCAGCTGCTCGGGCGTGGCGGTGTCGACGTTCACTGTGTCGAGCCACGGCTTCCACTTGAGCACTTCGTTGGTGAAGCCCTTGATGCGGATCGGGGCGCTCATGCCGACAACTCCAGCGCAGCCAACGCCTTCAGGCCCGCGGCGACGCGGATCTGGTACGAGAGGAAGGCGATCAGCTGGCTCATCGCCACGATGGCCGGCGTCGAAAGGCCGCTTTCGGCCAGCGACTGCACGGCAGCCCTGTCGCCTTCGATGGGCCGCTCGATCAGCTTGCCGGTGAAGGCGAGCACAGCCTGCAGGCGTGCGTCGGCCACGGGCTTGCCGGCGTCGACAGCCGAGACCACGGCGGCGTCGGCACCCTCGGCCGCGAGCCGGTCACGGTAGTGCACCGCCAGGCTGTCCGCCTTCGACACGCGGCAGGCATGCAGCGCCACCAGCAGCCGCTCGGTCACCGAGATGCCCTCGACGGAGGGGGAAAACATCGCGTCGTAGCTGCCCTGCGTGGCGGCGAGCACCTTTTCGCGCTGGCGCCGCAGCGCCCAGTTGGGCTGGTCCGGCGTCAGCGGGACGACGGCATCGATCACATCAGAAACGGGTGTGCTTGTCATGGTTCGGTTTCTTCTCAATTTCTCTCTTGCGGCGGCAGCGCGGGCGTCCATTCGTCGCCGAACAGCTCCGGCTCGGCAAAGACTTCGAGGTTGGCCCAGTGATGGTCGAAGTCCTCGCGGTAGAACAGGCTGGCGATGCCGCTGGCCAGCCGTTTCGCACCGTCGCTGATGGCCGGGATGTCGCCCGACACCGTGCCGTGCGACAGCGCCGCCGGGTAGCAGAAGCAGTGGATGCGCCCGAGCCCCGGGCATTCGCCGGGCGCGCGCTCCTTGAATTCGAAGGCCGGGCCGAGGTCGGGCGAGTCGTCCAGCTCCTGGTCTTCGTCGCCGGGGGCGGGCTGAAAGCGATCCTTCCAGGTGCGCACATGGGCGGCAATGCCGTCGAACTCGGGGCGGTTGGGCCAGTCGACCTTGAAGCCGGTCGAGACGATCAGGAAGTCGAATTCGAAGTCGCCCTTGGGCGTCGACACGCGCATCGCCTCGCCCTTCGGCTCGATGGCCAGCACCGGGCAGCCGAAGTTGAAGAAGGCATTGGGATGGCGCGACACCCGCAGCGTGCTGCCATGCGGCGGCGGCACGTTCAGTACGTTGATGTAGTGGCGGATGCGCCACTTGAGCTCGTCCGGCAGGTCGTAGTGCCCCTGCGTGAGCCCGGGCACACCCGCGCCCTTGCCCTTGTTGACGCGCGGCAGGTCGGTACGGCGGATCAGCAGCTCGACGCTGTGGGCGCCGGCTTCCAGCGCGGTGGCCGCGCTGTCCATGGCCGAGGAGCCCGCGCCGATCACGCCCACGCGCAGGCCCTTGAGCCGGCCGTAGTCCATCTCGTCGGAGGAATGGGCCCACTTCGAGCGCGGCAGGGCGTTCACGAAGGCGGGAACGGCCGGGCCGCCGAGGCCGTCGCGCCCGGTGGCCAGGACGAGGCGGCGCGCCAGCACGCTGCTTTCGCCTCCGGGCGTGCGCAACGCGAGGCGCACGCCGGTCGCATCGGGCAGGGGCTGGATAGCGGTCACGGCCGTGTCGTTGCGCACGTCCACGCCCATCACGCGGCGGTACCAGACGAGGTAGTCCATCCACTGCAGGCGCGGGATCTTGTCCATCGCGGTCCAGGCTTCCAGCCCGAACTGGGCCTCGAACCATGCGCGGAAGGTGAGCGCGGGCAGCCCCAGCGCGGGACCGGTGAGCTCCTTGGGCGAGCGCAGCGTCTCCATGCGGGCCGTGGTGGCCCAGGGGCCCTCGCTGCCGGCGGGCGAGCGGTCGAAGATCACGGCGCGCACGCCCAGCTGCGCCAGCGCGACCGAGGCGGCCAGGCCGGCCTGGCCGCCGCCGACGATGGCCACGTCGAGCATGGGCTCGCCGCCGGCCTGCCGCGCGGGCATCCACTGGCGGGCGGGCCAGCCGAGGTATTCGAGGTCCTGGGCAAGCCGCGCCTCGAGCGCGGCCAGGGAAGAGGAGGAAGCGGGATCGGAAGTCGTCATCTTGAAAAGCGGGAACGGCGCCCAGTGTAGAAAGAAAGCTTCACGGACCTTCGCACCGTGCGCCGCTGCCCCGCATGACCGTATCACTGGCCCGGATTTCGCATGCCACAATGATTTCAGACCACAGGGACCGGCATGGGCAGCAAAACCGACGGCAGCAACAGCGAATGGTGGCGCGGCGCGGTGATCTACCAGATCTACCCGCGCAGCTTCATGGACAGCGACGGCGACGGCATCGGCGACCTGCCGGGCATCACGTCCCGGCTCGAACACGTGGCCGGCCTCGGCGTCGACGCCATCTGGGTCTCCCCCTTCTTCCGCTCGCCGATGAAGGACTTCGGCTACGACGTGGCCGACTACCGCGCGGTCGACCCGATCTTCGGCACGCTGGCCGACTTCGACGCCATGCTGGCGCGGATGCATGAACTGGGCCTGAAGCTCATCATCGACCAGGTGCTCTCGCACACCTCCGACCAGCACGCCTGGTTCGCCGAAAGCCGGTCTTCGCGCGACAACCCCAAGGCCGACTGGTACGTGTGGGCCGACCCCAAGCCCGACGGCACACCGCCGACCAACTGGCTCTCGGTGTTCGGCGGCTCGGCCTGGCAGTGGGACTCGCGCCGGCGCCAGTACTACCTGCACAGCTTCCTCGCCGAGCAGCCCGACCTCAACTTCCACAACCCCGAGGTGCAGGCCGCGCTGCTGGACGAGGTGCGCTTCTGGTGCGAGCGCGGCGTGGACGGCTTCCGCTTCGACGCCTGCAACCACCAGTTCCACGACGCGCTGCTGCGCGACAACCCGCCGGCCACGCTGGCCTCCATCGGCGAGGTCAGCACGGTGCGCGCCGACAACCCGTACGCGATGCAGCAGCACCTGTACGACAAGAGCCAGCCCGAGAACCTGGTTTTCCTCGAAAGCCTGCGCCGGCTGCTGGACGACTACGGCGCGGTGGCGCTGGGCGAGGTCGGCGATGAAAACGCGCCGCCGGTCATGGCCCGGTACACCGAGCGCGACAAGCGCCTGCACCTGGCCTACAGCTTCAGCCTGCTGACGGCCGACCACAGCCCCGCGCACCTGCGCCACCAGGTCGAGGCGCTCGACGACGCGCTCGCGCAAACGGGCGGCTGGGGCTGCTGGGCGGTGTCGAACCACGACGTGCCGCGCGTCGCCACGCGCTGGAGCGACGGCGGCGTGCCCGACACGCGCCGCGACCGGCTCTGGCTCGCGCTGCTGCTGTCCCTGCGCGGCAGCGCCAGCATCTACCAGGGCGAGGAACTGGGCCTGCCCGAGGCAGAGGTGCCCTTCGAACTGCTGCAGGACCCGTACGGCCGCGCCTTCTGGCCCGAGTTCAAGGGCCGCGACGGCTGCCGCACGCCCATGCCCTGGACCCCCGAGGCACCCAACGGCGGCTTCAGCACCGGCACGCCCTGGCTGCCGGTGTACGGCCCGCACCTGCCGCTGGCCGTCGAACGGCAGGCCGCCGACCCCGGCTCGATGCTGGCCTTCAGCCGCGCGCTGCTGCACTGGCGGCGTACCCAGCCGCTGCTGCGCACCGGCGGCATCCGCTTCATCGATGCGCCGGAGCCCCTGCTGCACTTCGAGCGCGGTGACGGCCTCCATTCGCTGCAGGCCGTCTTCAACCTCGGTGGCGAGCCGGTGTCGATGCCGCTGCCCGACGGGTTGATGCCTCTGGTCGGACAGCCGCTCGCGCCGACCGCCGTCATCCAGGACTCAGACGAAAGGCGCATGCTGGTGCTTGCGCCGTACGGCGTCTTCTTCGGCACGCCCGCCGCGGAAGAAGGACGAAGCTGACCACCATGTCATCGAAGACCAAGCCGCTGCCCGAAGCCGATATCCACGCGCTGATGCGCGCCGAGCACGGCGATCCGTTCGCGGTGCTGGGCCCGCACGAGACGGCCGAGGGCCTGGTGGTGCGCGCGCTGCTGCCCGGCGCGCAGCACGTGGCCGTGGTGCATTCGCGCACCGGCTGGCCGCTTTCCATCCTCTCGCGCCATCCCGAGTCGGACCTGTTCAGCGGACTGGTGCCGGCGGCCGAAGCCCGCATGGGCTATTCGTTCCAGGTCGACTGGGACACGCACACTTCGCGGCTCGAAGACCCTTACCGCTTTCCGTTCGTGCTCGGCGAGACCGACGTGTGGCTGCTGGCCGAGGGCACGCACCTGCGGCCGTGGGAGCGCCTGGGCGCGCACCTGCGCGAGATGGACGGCGTGAAGGGCGTGGCCTTCGCGGTGTGGGCGCCGAACGCGAAGCGCGTGTCGGTGGTGGGCAGCTTCAACAACTGGGACGGCCGGCGCCACATGATGCGGCTGCGCCGCGAGTGCGGCGTGTGGGAGATCTTCGCGCCGCACGTGTCCGTGGGCGACAGCTACGAGTTCGAGATTTTGTCGGCGCAGGGCGAGGTGCTGCGCAAGGCCGACCCCTTCGCCTTCTCGGCGCAGCTGCGCCCCGACACCGCCTGCGTGGTGCAGCCCCTGCCCGCGCCGGTGAAGATGCCCGAGGGCCGCGCCGCCGCGAACGGGCGCGACGCGCCCATCAGCATCTACGAGGTGCACCTGGGCTCGTGGCGCCGCAAGAACGGCCACGAATGGCTGGACTACCGCGAGCTGGCCGACACGCTGGTGCCTTATGCGCGCGACATGGGCTTCACGCACATCGAGCTGCTGCCCGTCAGCGAGCACCCCTTCGACGGCTCGTGGGGCTACCAGCCCATCGGCCTCTATGCGCCGACCTCGCGCTTCGGCACGCCGGGCGACTTCCGGCACTTCGTCGAGGCCGCGCACGCGGCGGGGCTGGGCGTGATCCTCGACTGGGTACCTGCGCACTTCCCCACCGATTCGCACGGCCTCGGCCGCTTCGACGGCACCGCGCTGTACGAGTACGCCGATCCGCGCGAGGGCTTCCACAACGACTGGCAGACGCTGATCTTCAACTATGCGCGCACGGAGGTGCGCAACTACCTCGTCGGCAATGCGCTGTACTGGCTGGAACGCTACGGCGTGGACGGCCTGCGCGTGGACGCTGTGGCGTCGATGCTGTACCGCGACTACAGCCGCAAGTCCGGCGAGTGGGTGCCCAACGCGCTCGGCGGGCGCGAGAACCTGGAGGCCATCGAATTCCTGCGCCGCATGAACCGCGTGGTGGGCGTCGAGCGGCCCGGCGCGATGACGGTCGCCGAGGAATCGACCAGCTTTCCCGGCGTGACCCGGCCGCCCGAGGACGGCGGGCTGGGCTTCCACTACAAGTGGAACATGGGCTGGATGAACGACACGCTGGCATACGCCGGCACCGATCCGGTCTACCGCAAGCACCATCACCGGCAGATCACCTTCGGGCTGATGTATGCGCACAGCGAGAACTTCGTGCTGCCGCTGTCGCATGACGAGGTGGTGCATGGCAAGGGATCGATGATCGGGCGCATGCCCGGTGACGAGTGGCAGAAGTTCGCCGGCTTGCGCAATCTGTATGGGTACCTCTGGGCCTATCCGGGGAAGAAGCTGCTGTTCATGGGCGGGGAGTTCGCGCAGTACGCGGAGTGGAATGCCGATCGGAGTCTGGATTGGCATCTGCTGGAGCACGCGGCGCATCAGGGGGTGCGGAGGCTGGTGCGGGATCTGAACAACGTTTATCGGCACTTTCCTGCGCTGCATGAGCTGGACCATGAGGCTCAAGGGTTCGAGTGGATCGTGCATGACGATTCGGATCAGTCGGTGTTTGCTTTTGTGCGGCGGGCGCGGGATGGGGCGTTTGTTGTCGTGGTTTGCAACTTCACGCCTGTGCCTCGGCATGGGTATCGACTGGGGGTTCCTTCTAGCGGGTCCTACCGGGAGGTCATCAATACGGATGGGGTTGTCTATGGGGGGAGTGGTGTGGGGAATGGGGTTGTCGAGAGTTCGCCTGTGGCTTGGCATGGAAAGACGGACTCCTTGTCTATTAGCGTGCCGCCGCTGGGGACCTTGATGTGGGTGCTGGTTTGATCTTTGAGGTTGTTTGCTTCCCGAGGCCGGGTCTCGGCCCGGCGGCCGACTCACTTTCTTTTGCTTCGCCAAAAGAAAGTAGGCAAAGAAAAGGCGACCCCACTGTCTGCGCCCCTTCGCTTCGCTACGGGCAACCTGCGGTGCTCGCGTTTCGCGGGGTCTCGCAGAACTCGCTTCGCTCAAACAGCTGCGAGCCCTGATCCGCGAAACGCTGCGCTCCTCGGCGCAGCCAGAGGGGAGGGGAGACGAACGGGCCATCGCGTTGCTCGGCCTTTGAACAGCCCACACTGGCCTTCGCTTCGCTCGGCCCCGAATCTCAATCCAATCCTGTCCAGCACCTCATTCCAAGCACGGCAGGCGCGAAGCGCCTGCCGTGCCTTGGAGGCCGAGCAACGCGATGGCCCGTTCGTCTCCCCTCCCCTCTGGCTGCGCCGAGGAGCGCAGCGTTTCGCGGATCAGGGCTCGCAGCTGTCTGAGCGAAGCGAGTTCTGCGAGACCCCGCGAAACGCGAGCACCGCAGGTTGCCCCGTAGCGAAGCGAAGGGGTCGCAGACAGTGGGGTCGCCTTTTCTTTGCTTACTTTCTTTTGGCGAAGCAAAAGAAAGTGAGTCGGCCGCCGGGCCGAGACCCGGCCCCGGGAAGCAAACTCCATGAGGAGCCCACAACAATGCTGAGCCCAGGCAACCCCTACCCCCTAGGCGCAACCCCCTCCCCCCAAGGCATCAACTTCGCAATAGCAGCCCCCATAGCAGAAGCAGTAGACCTCTGCATCTTCGACACCACAGGCAAGAACGAACAACAACGCCTCAGCCTGAAAGAACAATCAGACGGCATCTGGCACGGCCACCTCCCAAGCGGCAAACCAGGCCTCGTCTACGGCTACCGAGTCCACGGCCCCTGGAACCCCAAGGCAGGCCAGCGCTTCAACCCATCGAAGCTGCTCCTCGACCCATACGCCCGCGAGATCGTAGGCACCTACGACGGCAGCGACCTCTTCCTGGGCCACGACCCGGCGAACCCAGAAAAAAGAGACACCCGAGACAACGCAGCCATCGCCCTCAAAGCCCGGGTAGCGCCGGCACCGACCGAGCATGGACCTGCAGGCCACGCCCGCATCCCCTCAGGCGACCGCGTCCTCTACGAACTCCACGTCAAGGGCCAGACAAAACTCCACCCCGCCGTCCCCGCAGCCCTCAGAGGCACCTACGCCGGCCTCGCCGAACCCGCGGTACTCGACCACCTCCAGCGCATGGGCATCACCACCCTGAGCCTCATGCCCGTGCAGCACCGCGCCGACGAGCCGCGCCTCCTGCGCATGGGCCTGAGCAACTACTGGGGCTACAACACCATCGGCTGGTTCGCGCCCGAAGCCCGCTACTGGAGCGGCCGCCCCGGCACCACGCCCGCCGGCGAGTTCCGCGCGATGGCCGACGCGATCCACGCGCGCGGCATGGAGCTGGTGATCGACGTGGTCTACAACCACAGCGCCGAGAGCGACGAGCTCGGCCCCACGCTTTCGATGCGCGGCATCGACAACGCGCTCTACTACCACCTGCGCGCCGACGACCGCGCGCTCTACGAGAACTGGGCCGGCACCGGCAACTGCCTGAACCTCGGCGAGCCCCGCGTGCTGCAGCTCGTGATGGACAGCCTGCGCTTCTGGGCCTGCGAGATGGGCGTCGACGGTTTCCGCTTCGATCTCGCGCCCGTGCTCGGCCGCGCCGACGCGCAACGCGGGTTCGATGCGCGCGCGCCCTTCTTCGCCGCCATCGCGCAAGACCCCGTGCTCTCGCGCACGCTGCTCATCGCCGAGCCCTGGGACATCGGCCCCGGCGGCTACCGGCTCGGCGGGTTCCCGCCCGGCTGGCTCGAGTGGAACGACCGCTACCGCGACACGCAGCGCGGCTTCTGGCTGCGGCAGGACCATGACGACAGGGCGAAGCTCGGCGACTTCGCCCATCGCTTCGCCGCCTCCAGCGCCCAGTTCGCGCACCACGGCCGCGCGCCGACGGCCAGCGTCAACTTCATCACCGCGCACGACGGCTTCACGCTGCGCGACCTGGTGAGCTACGGCGAGCGCCACAACCTCGCCAACGGCGAGGGCAACCGCGACGGCCACGCCCACAACATGAGCAACAACTGCGGCGTCGAGGGCCCGAGCGACGACCCCGCCGTGCTCGCCCTGCGCACCCGCCTGCGGCGCGCGCTGCTCGCCACGCTGATGCTGTCGCAGGGCACGCCCATGCTGCTGGCCGGCGACGAGATCGGCCACGGCCAGCAGGGCAACAACAACGCCTACTGCCAGGACAACGAGACCACCTGGCTCGCGTGGATCGGCACGTCGGCGCCCGGCAGCGACGCGGCGCGCATGAGCGCCTTCGTGGCCCGTCTCGCCGCGCTGCGCCGCGAGGCCCCCGCCCTGCGCAGCACGCGCTGGTGGCCGGCGGAAGAGCCGTCAAGGGAGGCTCCGCGGGGAGCGCCGGGCATCCGCTGGCTGCGCCCCGACGGCGAGCCGATGACGCCCGCCGAATGGAGCTCGGGCACGGCCCTTGCAATCCTCTTCAGCCGTGACTTTCCTCACGACACCGCGGACGGCGGCGCATGGCTGGTGATGGTGAACGCGGGCCCCGAGACCGTGTCGTTCACGCTGCCGGCGGGCGCGTGGCGCCTATGCCTGTCCACCGATCCCGACAGCGATCCGGACAACGCACAGGGCCGGGCGCTGACCGGCGCGCTGCAGGTGCCTTTCTCGAGCATCGGGATTGCAAGAACGTAGGAGCCAGGCGTACGGCGCGGTGCTAGTCTCGATGCAGAAACTCTGACGGCGGATTCCGGCAAGCGAACAAACCAACGAACGGAGACTCAGGATGGACAACCCAACACCGCAAGCGCAGCTACCGCAACAGCAGGAGCTGCAGGCCCATCAACTGGTCCGCCGCACCATCGCACTGGTGCTGGCCGGCGGACGCGGCTCCCGCCTCAAGCAGCTGACCGACCGGCGCGCCAAGCCGGCCGTGTACTTCGGCGGCAAGTTCCGCATCATCGACTTCGCGCTGTCCAACTGCCTGAACTCGGGCATCAGGCGCATGGCGGTGGTCACGCAGTACAAGTCGCACTCGCTCATGCGCCACCTGCAGCGCGGCTGGAGCTTCCTGCGCGCCGAGCTCAACGAGATGGTCGACGTGCTTCCCGCCCAGCAGCGCGTGGGCGACGAGCACTGGTACCGCGGCACGGCCGACGCGGTGTTCCAGAACCTGGACATCATCCAGACCCGCTCCACCAGGCACGACTACGTGGTGGTGCTGGCCGGCGACCACATCTACAAGATGGACTACTCGCTGATGGTGAAGGACCATGCCGAGCGCGGCCTGGGCTGCACGGTCGGCTGCATCGAGGTGCCGCGCATGGAGGCCACGGCCTTCGGCGTGATGGCCGTGGACGACGGCCGCCAGATCACCGACTTCCTCGAGAAGCCCGCCGATCCGCCCGCCATGCCCGGCAGGCCCGACACGGCGCTGGCGAGCATGGGCATCTACGTGTTCGATTCCGAGTACCTCTACCAGCTGCTCGAGGAAGACAACGCCAACCCCGATTCGAGCCACGACTTCGGCAAGGACATCATCCCCCGCGCCGTGGCCCAGGGCCGCGCGCTGGCCCATCCCTTCGGCATGTCCTGCGTGACGCGGGCCTCGCGCGGGCCGGAGGCCAAGACCTACTGGCGCGACGTGGGCACGATTGATGCATTCTGGGCAGCCAACCTCGACCTGGCCTCCATCACCCCGGAGCTCGACATCTATGACACGGACTGGCCCATCTGGACCTACCAGCGGCAGCTGCCGCCGGCCAAGTTCGTGCTCGACCGCAACGGGCACCACGGCATGACGGTCAACACCATCGTCTCCGGCGGCTGCATCGTCTCGGGCTCCAAGGTCAGCAGCTCGGTGCTGTTCTCGGGCGTGCGCGTGCATTCCTTCTGCGAGATCAACGAGGCCGTGCTGCTGCCCGACGTGGAAGTCGGCCGCGGCGCCAGGCTGAACCGCGTGGTGATCGACCGCGCCTGCGTCATACCCGAGGACATGGTGATCGGCGAAGATGCCGAGGCGGACGCCGCTCGCTTCGAGCGCACCGAGAACGGCGTGGTGCTGGTCACCCGCGAGATGCTCAAACGACTGGCCTCGGCCTGATCCACCAACGATGCGAATCCTCCAGGTCAGCGCCGAACTCTTCCCCCTCCTCAAGACCGGCGGCCTGGCAGACATCGCCGGCGCCCTGCCCCTGGCGCTCATCGCCGAAGGGCAGGACGCGCGCGTGCTGCTGCCGGGCTTCCCCGCCATCGTGGCCGGCGTGCGCGACCTGGCGCCCGTGGCCGCCTTCGATGCGCCCTGGGGCGAAGGCTTCGGGCTGCGCCTCGGGCACATCGACATCGACGGCACGCCCGGCATCCCGGCCTACGTGATCGACGCGCCGGCGCTCTACGGCCGGCCCGGCAACCCCTACGAGGACATCTCGCGCCAGCCCTACGGCGACAACCACCGCCGCTTCGCGCTGCTCGGCTGGGCGGCGGCGCAGCTGGCGCAGGGGCTCGATCCGCAGTGGCAGCCCGAGGTGGTGCACGCGCACGACTGGCACGCCGCGCTCGCGCCGGCCTACCTGCACTTCGCGCGGCAGGCCGGCGGCCCGCGCGTGGGCAGCGTCTTCACCGTGCACAACCTGGCCTACCAGGGCATCTTCGCGCCCTGGCACTTTGCGGAGCTCGGCCTGCCCGGCCCGGCGTTCCAGATGAACGGCCTCGAATACCACGGCCAGATCTCGTTCATGAAGGGCGGCCTGTACTTCGCCGACCGGCTCACCACCGTGAGCCCGACCTACGCGCTGGAGATCCAGACGCCCGAGCAGGGCTGCGGGCTCGACGGCCTGCTGCGCCAGCGCAGCGCGGTGCTCAGCGGCATCCTCAACGCGGTCGACGACAAGGTCTGGAACCCCGCCACCGACGCCGCTCTGATCCAGGGCTATCACACGCCCGAAGGCCGGCACATGGCCGGCAAGGCGCGCTGCAAGTCGGTGCTGCAGCACCAGCTGGGGCTGGCCGAGCGGCCCGATGCGCCGCTCTTCATCGTCGTGAGCCGGCTCACCGAGCAGAAGGGCCTGCACCTGGTGCTCGGCGGGCTCGACGCGCTGCTGGCCCAGGGCGGGCAGCTCGCGCTGCTGGGCAGTGGCGAGGCCTGGCTGGAGGAAGCCTTCCGCCAGCGCGCGGCGGCCGCGCCGCAGTCGGTGGCCGTGACCATCGGCTACAACGAGACGCTGGCCCACCAGCTCTTCGGCGCGGGCGACGTGACCCTGGTGCCCTCGCTCTTCGAACCCTGCGGCCTCACGCAGATGTACGGCCTGAAGTACGGCGCCCTGCCGCTGGTACGCCGCGTCGGCGGGCTGGCCGACACGGTGGTCGACAGCTCGCTGGAAGACCTGGCCAGCGGCGAGGCCACCGGCTTCGTGTTCGACCGCTTCGAAGTGGCCGACTACGAGCGCGCCGTGCGCCGCGCCTTCGCCCTGCACGAGCGCGCGCCCGACTGGCGCCGCGTGCGCGGCAACGCCATGCGGCGGCCGGCCGACTGGGCCACGGCGGCGGCGCAGTACATCGACGTCTACCGTCAAGCCATCCAGCAATAGATAGATAACCCGGGAGCGTTCCCATGACGATCAAGGACTTCGCCTACGACCACCCCGACCGCGACGTCGCGGCCTTCAAGCGCGCCGTGGCCAACAAGCTGATCTACGCGGTCGGCAAGGACCCGGTCGCGGCCAGCCAGGACGACTGGCTCAACGCCACTTCGCAGGCGGTGCGCGACCAGCTGGTCGAGCGCTGGATGATGACCACGCGCGCCAACTACGCGCAGGACTTGAAGCGCGTCTACTACCTGTCGATGGAGTTCCTGATCGGGCGCACCTTCACCAACGCGCTGCTGGCGGTGGACCTGTACGACACCGTGCGCGAGGCGCTGGCCGACTTCGGCGTGGACATGGCGGCGCTGTCCGAACGCGAGCCCGACGCGGCGCTGGGCAACGGCGGCCTGGGGCGGCTGGCGGCCTGCTTCCTCGACTCGATGGCCACGCTGGGCGTGCCGGGCATGGGCTACGGCATCCGCTACGAATACGGCATGTTCCGCCAGCGTATCGTCGACGGCCAGCAGGTGGAGACACCCGACTACTGGCTCACGCGCGGCAACCCGTGGGAGTTCCAGCGGCCCGAGGTGAACTACCGCGTGCGCTTCGGCGGCCACGTGCAGAAGCGCGAGGGCGCCGGCGCAGTATCGGGCGCGGCCGACTGGGTCGACACGCACGACGTGCTGGCGGTGGCCTACGACACCATCATCCCGGGCTACGGCACGCAGGCCACCAACACGCTGCGGCTGTGGTCGGCGCGCGCCACCGAGGAGATCGACCTCTCGGCCTTCAACCGCGGCAACTACATGCAGGCGGTGGAGAGCAAGAACCACTCGGAGAACGTCTCCCGCGTGCTCTACCCCGACGACTCCACGCCCTCGGGCCGCGAGCTGCGGCTGCACCAGGAGTACTTCTTCTGCAGCGCGAGCGTGCAGGACCTGCTGCGCCGTTACCTGCGCAACCACAAGACCTTCGACCAGCTGTCGGAGAAGGTCAGCATCCACCTGAACGACACGCACCCCGTGCTGGCGGTGCCCGAGCTCATGCGGCTGCTGCTCGACGAGCACGGCCTCTCCTGGGACGTGGCCTGGGCGCACACGCAGAAGGTGTTCAGCTACACCAACCACACGCTGATGCACGAGGCGCTGGAGACCTGGCCGGTGGAGATGCTGGGGCGCATCCTGCCGCGGCACCTGCAGATCATCTACGACATCAACGCGAAGTTCCTTGCCGCCGTGACGCAGAAGGTGGGCAACGACGTGGAGCTGATGCGCCGCCTTTCGCTGGTCGACGAGGCCGGCGAGCGGCGCGTGCGCATGGCCTACGTGGCGGTGCTCGCGAGCCATTCGGTCAACGGCGTGTCGGGGCTGCACTCGGAGCTGATGAAGCAGTCGATCTTCTCGGACTTCGCGAAGATCTTTCCCGAGCGCTTCAACAACAAGACCAACGGCGTCACGCCGCGCCGCTGGCTGGCGCAGGCCAACCCGCCGCTGGCGGCGCTGCTCGACCAGCGCATCGGCAAGGGCTGGCGGCGCGACCTGTCGCAGCTGGAGGCGCTCAGGCCCATGGCCGCGCAGCCTGCCTTCGTGCGCGCGTTCCGTCACGCCAAGCGCGAGAACAAGCTGCGGCTGGCCAACTGGGTCGAGCAGCACCTGAAGATCGACATCGACACCGACGCGCTGTTCGACGTGCAGGTCAAACGCATCCACGAATACAAGCGGCAGCTGCTCAACGTGCTGCACGTGGTGACGCGCTACCACCGCATCCTCGACGCGCAGGCCGCGGGTACGCCGATCGACATGGTGCCGCGCGTGGTGGTGTTCGCGGGCAAGGCGGCGTCGGCCTATGCGATGGCCAAGCTGGTCATCAGGCTCATCAACGACGTGGCGAGCACCATCAACGCCGACGCGCGCGTGGGCAAGCTGCTGAAGGTGGTGTTTTTGCCGAACTACAGCGTGAGCCTGGCCGAGGTCATCATGCCGGCGGCCGACCTCTCGGAGCAGATCTCCACGGCGGGCACGGAAGCCTCGGGCACCGGCAACATGAAGTTCGCGCTCAACGGCGCGCTCACCATCGGCACGCTGGACGGCGCGAACGTGGAAATGCGCGAGAGCGTGGGGCCCGAGAACATCTTCATCTTCGGCAACACCACGCCCGAGGTGGCCGACATCCGCGCGCGGGGCTACCAGCCGCGCGAGATCTACGAGGAGAACGCCGAGCTCAAGCGCGTGCTCGACGCGATCCGCGACGGAGAGTTCTCACCCGGCGAGCCGTCGCGCTACCAGGGCATCTACGACGCACTGGTGAACTGGGGCGACCACTACCTGCTGCTGGCCGACTACGCGAGCTACGTGGCGAAGCAGGCCGAGGTCGATGCGCTGTACCGCGACTCGGACGCGTGGACGCGCACGGCGATCCTCAACGTGGCGGGGATGGGGGTGTTCTCGTCGGACCGCACGATTGCGCAGTATGCGCACGAGATCTGGCACACCAAGCCGGTAGTACTTGGCTAACCCCCAGGCTTGCCCACTTCGTGTGGCCGCCCACCCCCTTGCAGGGGGCGACACCTGCGGCCCGGCAAAGCCGGTTCCGCGGTGTCCACGAAAAAAGAGTCAGATCAGCGAGGTGGCTTCTGCGGCGCAGCCTCCGCCTCGGTCACGAAACCGATGCGGCTGAGCCCTGCCTTGTTCGCGATGCCCATCAGCGCGACCACCCTGCCGTAGGGCACGGTCTGGTCGGCGCGCAGCTGCACCTCGGTGTCCTTGCTGTCGGCGGCGGCCTTTTCGAGTTGCTGCGCCAGTTCCTCGTCGGTCACGGCCTTGTCGTTGAGGAAGACCTTGCCCGATGCGTCGACCGACAGGCTCACGAACTTGGGCGCGTCGTTGGGCTGGCCGGCGTCGGTCTGCGGCAGGTCGAGCTTGATCGAGCTGGCCATCAGCGGCGCGGTGATGATGAAGATCACCAGCAGCACCAGCATCACGTCGACCAGTGGCGTGACGTTGATGTCGGACAGCGGCCGCTGCGCGCCCGCGCCCATGGCGCGACCGCCGCCGCCGGTGGCGCTGCCCAGTGATGTGCGACCGAAGGCCATGGCTGCGGCTCTTGCTGTCTGCGTGCTCTCAGACCGGCATCGGCCGCGCGGGCGGCGGCGCGACGGGCGCGGCCGGGGCGCCGAAGCTGCCCAGCAGGTCGTGCGCGAAGCCTTCGAGCTCGGCTTCGATGCGGCCGATGACGCGCCCGAAGACGTTGTAGGCCAGCACGGCCGGAATGGCCACGGCCAGGCCGAAGGCCGTCATGATGAGCGCCTCGCCGACCGGGCCCGCCACCTTGTCGATGGTGAAGCCGCCGGTCTGGCCGGCAATGCCCGTCAGCGCGCCGTAGATGCCCCAGACCGTGCCCAGCAGCCCGACGAAGGGCGCGGTGGCGCCGACCGTGGCCAGCAGGATCTGCCCCGCCTGCAGCCGGCGCAGCGCGCCGTGCAGGGCGTCGCGCAGCACGCGCGTGAGCCGCTGGTTGCGGTCGACCGTGGCGCCCAGCGTGCCTGCCGCTTCGCCGGCGGTCACATTCCGGATGGCCGACACGGCGGGCGACACCAGCGTCGCGCGGTCGAAGGCCCTGAGTTTCTGCTCGGCGTCGGCCAGCGTGGACGACTGCCAGAACGCCGCGATGCTGCGCAGCACGTCGCGCGTGCCGCCGCGCAGCAGCCACGCCTTCCAGAGGATGATGACCCAGCTCGCGATCGACATCGCGAGCAGCAGCGCGGCCACCGAACGGCTGACGCCGTCACCGTGGGCCAGCAGTTCGAGCACGCTCATCGGCGGTCCTTCCGGGCTGCGCGGTCAGCGCAGGCCGAGCACGTCGTACATGTCGAACAGGCCCGAGCGCTGCCCGGCCAGGAAGCGCACCGCGCGCAGGCTGCCCTGGGCGTAGGTGACGCGGCTCGACGACTTGTGGGTGATCTCGATGCGCTCGCCGGTGCCGGCGAACAGCACGGTGTGGTCGCCCACGATGTCGCCGCCGCGGATGGCCGAGAAGCCGATGGTGGACGGGTCGCGCTCGCCGGTGATGCCCTCGCGGGCGTAGACGGCGCAGTCCTTGAGGTCGCGGCCCAGCGCGTCGGCGATGACCTCGCCCATCTTGAGCGCGGTGCCCGAGGGCGCGTCGACCTTGTGGCGGTGGTGCGCCTCGATGATCTCGATGTCGTAGCCGGTCGCCATGGCCTTGGCCGCCATCTCGAGCAGCTTGAAGGTGACGTTGACGCCCACGCTCATGTTGGGGGCCATCATGATCGCGATGTCTTTCGCGATCTCGGCGATCTCGGCCTTCTGGGCGTCGCTGAAGCCGGTGGTGCCGATGACGGCCTGCACGCCCAGTTCGCGGCAGACCGCGAGATGCGCGAGCGTGCCCTCGGGGCGGGTGAAGTCGATGAGCACCTGCGCGTCCTTCAGGCCGGCGCGCAGGTCGGACACGATGGACACGCCGCTGTCGAAGCCCAGGAAGGCGCCGGCATCGGCGCCGAGGGCCGGGCTGCCGGCGATGTCGAGGGCGCCGGCCAGGCGCAGGTCGGGCGCGTTGCGCACGGCCTCGATCAGCATGTGGCCCATGCGGCCCGATGCCCCGGCGATGGCGACACGGCGCGGCGCGGAGGCGGAATTGCTGGTGGGAGTGGAGGTGGATTCGGTCACGCTGGTTCAGTCTTCGGGAATTTCGAAACGGCCAATGGCATGCATGGACACGGAACGGACGCCGCCCGACTGGCGGGCGCCGCCCGCAGCCGCCGATGCTCCTGCGCGCTCAGCGCGCGGCTTCGAGCGGGGGGTAGGCGGCCGGCAGCGGCGGCAGGGAAGCCGACGACGAGCCCTTGGAGGCATCGGCCTTCTTCTCGTCGTCCTTGGAGGCGTATTTCTTGAGCTCGTCTTCCGAGGCCTCGAGCGCGGGCACCTTGCCGGATTTCTTGCGGGTGTCGAGCGTGGCGACGAATTCTTCCTCGCTGGGCATCTCGTCGCCCTGGAAGCGGTCCATGATCTCGCCGTTGAAGAACACGGTCAGGCGGCGTTCCTGCGGGTCGACGCCCTGGCGGCGGATGGTGAAGACGTAGTCCCAGCGGTTGGCGTGGAAAACGTCGTTCAGCAGCGAGGTACCGAGGATTTCACGCACCTGCTGGCGGGACATGCCCGGCTTGAGCGCCGCGACCTGTTCCTTCGACACGAAATTGCCCTGAACCACCTCGACTTTGTAGGGGGTTACGGCGGCCAGCGCGCCACGCGTGCGCTCGGTGAAACCACTGCAGGCACCGAGGCCGAGCGTTGCCGCGACGGCGACAGCCAGCAGCCAGGGCCGGCGTTGGAAGTTGGCAGGCATGGGAGGAAAAGGGGGTAGCGATATGATCGGCCATTGTAGCGGCTGGCCTTTTCGGGGCCTTTAGCCGCAGCCCTCCGGGGCGCAGGAACCAACATGGCCAACATCGACGAACTGAAGAATACCGGCCTCAAGGCCACCCTCCCGCGCCTGAAGATCCTGGAGATCTTCCAGACCGGCAGCCAGCGGCACATGACGGCGGAAGACGTGTTCCGCGTGCTGCTCAACGAACATTCCGACATCGGCCTGGCTACGGTCTACCGGGTGCTCACCCAGTTCGAGCAGGCCGGCATCCTGGAGCGCAGCCACTTCGAGAGCGGCAAGGCGGTCTACGAGCTGAACGAAGGCACCCACCACGACCACCTGGTGTGCACCTCCTGCGGCAAGGTCGAGGAGTTCTACGACGCCGAGATCGAGCGCCGCCAGCAGATGGTCGCCAAGGACAAGGGCTGGATCCTGCAGGACCACGCCATGTCGCTCTACGGTCTTTGCGGAGACTGCGCCAAGAAGCGCTGATACGAAGCAGGAAAGCGGGAAAAGGAAACGCGGCCCGGCGGCGGCCGCCGGAACCGATCAATCCCCGTCGCGGGAGTTTTCCATCGCCTTGTGGTGCCGGGCCACGAAGTCGGCGTACGTGTCGATGCCGCGCAGCTGCAGGATCGAATTGCGCACCGCCGCTTCCACCAGCACGGCGATGTTGCGTCCGGCAACCACCTGGATGATGACCTTGCGCACCGGGATGCCCAGCACGTCCTGGGTGAGCGGCGCCGAGGGCATGCGCTCGTAGTCGCGCTCGAAGCTGTCGCGCCGCACGAGGTGCACGATGAGCTTCAGCCGCATCTTCCGGCGCACCGCCGTCTCGCCGAAGATCGCGCGGATGTCCAGCAGGCCGATGCCGCGCACCTCGAGCAGGTTCAGCAGCAGGTCGGGGCAGCGCCCCTCGATGGTGTTCTGGTTGATGCGGTAGAGATCGACCGCGTCGTCGGCCACGAGGCCGTTGCCGCGCGAGATCAGCTCCAGCCCCAGCTCGCTCTTGCCCAGGCCCGACTCGCCCGTGATCATCACGCCCATGCCCAGGATGTCCATGAACACGCCGTGCATCGAGGTGCGCTCGGCGAAGTGCTTGGACAGGTAGGCGCGCAGCAGGTCGATCACGAAGGCCGACGACTCGCGCGTGGCGAAGAGCGGCAGCTGCGCGCGCTCGCAGATCGACAGCAGCTCGTCGGGCGCGGCCTGGCCGTCGGCCAGCACCAGCATCGGCGGCTCCAGCGTGACGATGCGGGCGATGCGCCGCGCGCAGTCTTCCTCGCTGCCGCGCGTGAGGTAGGCCACCTCGCGGGCGCCGAGGATCTGCACGCGGTACGGGTGGATGTAGTTGAGGTAGCCGACGAGGTCCGCGGCCGACTGGGCCCGGCTGATGACCTCGGGATCGAACTGGCGCTCCGAGGCGCCCAGCCCCGCGAGCCATTCCCACCGGAGCGAGCCACGGAACTCCTCGAACATGGCATCGGCGCTGATGACTGTCGGCTTCATGCGTTCAGGAGACGGCGCGCGGGCGCCGGCATTGCGTTGGAATGAGGGAAGAAGGAGCCGCGCAGCTTATCAGCAGCCGCGCGCGCCGACGCATGCGCTCAGGCGACCTGGGTGGATTGCCAGCCGGCAATGAGGTCGTGCAGGGCAGTTGCGTCGGTGCTGGACTTGATCTGTTCGCGCAGGCTGGCGTCGCTCAGCAGCTCGGCGATTTCGGAAAGGATTTCGAGGTGCTTCTGCGTGGCCGCTTCAGGCACCAGCAGGAAGATCAGGAGCGCGACGGGTTGCTCGTCGGGGGCGTCGAAGCCGATGGGATTGGCCAGCTGGAACACGGCTGCCATCGGCGACTTGAGGCCCTTGATGCGGCCATGCGGAATGGCGACGCCGTGGCCCAGACCGGTGGAGCCGAGGCGCTCGCGCGCGAAGAGGCTGTCGGTGATGAGGGCACGGCCCAGACCGTGAAGGCTTTCGAACAGCAGGCCGGCTTCTTCGAAAGCACGTTTCTTGCTGGTAGCGTCAACGCTCACGAGCACTTGAGCGGGCGGCAGGATGGACGCGAGGCGATTCATGGTGGGTGCAGAGCGGGGGCGATTATGCACCCGCCTGGTAAAAACCCCCAGTCCCCCTATTTACTTTCTGTCTACATGTTGCCCAGAGGCCTCGCGCTCTCCTCTGGGCGCCTGCCAAAAGACCCAGCGTCACAGTCGGAAAAACGAAAGGCCGCCCGGAGGCGGCCTTCGATGCGAGCCCTGGGGCTCTCTCTTACATCAGGCGCTTGGGTGCCGCGTGATGGTGGTCCTGCAGGCGGTCCTTGTGGCGCACCACCTGACGGTCGAGCTTGTCGACCAGTTCATCGACCGCAGCGTAGAGATCAGCGTGGCTCGACTCCGCGAACATGTCATTGCCCTTGACGTGGATGTTGCATTCCGCCCTTTGGCGGCGTTCCTTTTCCTTCTGCTTTTCCACCGTGAGGATCACCTTTACATCGACCACCTGGTCGAAGTGTCGGATGACCCGGTCCAGCTTGCTCGTGACGTAGGTGCGCAAGGCAGGTGTGACGTCGAGGTGATGACCGCTGATCGTCAAATTCATGAATGACCTCCTGGAATTGACGGTTGGGGAAATGACCGCGCCGCAGGATGCGGTTTGGCCGGCGAAACGGGAGTTCTCTTGGGGGTAGGGAAAGGGAGGAAGGGGGAGGGGAAGAAGAGGAGAAAGAGGGGACGGTCGATTCACTATGCCCAAGCTGTCACGGTATTGCAATACCTGAGTTGCCCGGGGTTTTGCCGCCTCTTGAGCAGCTTTTCACACGCTAGCGAATCGATAGCTGCGGGCACGCGCGGGGCTGGCGATGCCGCGCGTTCGAAACAAGTGTTTCAGCGCCGCGCGGCCGGTGACCCTGCCGCCGGAAGGGCCAGCCGCCCTGCCCGCCCATGCAGCCGCCCGCTCAGCGCCAGGCAGCGCGCATCCTGTTTCGCAGGTCGATCACCGCGCTGGGCGGCGGCACGGCCGGCGGGCGCTCGGGCGGAGGCGGCCAGGTCTGCTGCTCGAAGCCTTCCAGGTCGACGTCGGCGATGAAGCGCGTGCGGTTGGCGTACATGTGCCTGTCGCCTCGCGCCGCCTGCTGCGTGACGTAGAAGCGCTGCGGCACCAGCAGGTGCAGGTGGTCGCGGGCCCGGGTCATCGCGACGTAGAGCAGCCGGCGCTCCTCTTCCAGCTCGTGCGCGCTCTGCGCCACGTCGGCCGGCAGGCAGCCATCGACCACGTTGAGCACATGCACCGAATTCCACTCCTGCCCCTTTGCCGAGTGGATGGTGGAGAGGATCAGGTAGTCCTCGTCGAGCAGCGGCGGCCCCGGCCGGTCGCTGGTGGCTTCGGGCGGATCGAGCGTGAGTTCGGTGAGGAAGCGCTCGCGCGAGGCATACCCGGCCGCGAGGCGCGCGAGCTGTTCCACGTCGGCGCGCCGCACGCCGGAGGTGTCCTCGTACAGGCGCTCCAGGTGCGGCAGGTACCAGTCCATCGCCAGCTCGACGTCGGCCGGCCACTTGAGCCCCGGCGCGCGCAGGGCGGCATAGGCTTCGACGAAGTCGGCCCATTGCGCGCGGGCGGCCGAAGGCGGCACGAACTCGCGCACGGCCGCGGCCGGGTCGGCGGCCTGCTCCATCGTGTCGAGCAGGCGTGCGCTGGTGGCGGGGCCGATGCCCGGTATCAGCTGCGTCACCCTGAACCCCGCCATGCGCCCGCGCGGGTTCTGCGCGAAGCGCAGCACCGCGAGCAGATCCTTCACGTGCGAGGCCTCGAGAAACTTGAGCCCGCCGAACTTCACGAACGGGATGTTGCGCCGCGCCAGCTCGAGCTCGAGCGCCGCGCTGTGCGTCGAGGTGCGGAACAGCACCGCCTGCGACTTCAGCGCCAGCCCGCCCTCGCGATGCGCCAGCACCTTGTCGGCCACCCAGCGCGCCTGCCCGGCCTCGTCGGGCACGAGCACCAGCAGCGGCTTGCCGGCCGAGGGCTTGTCGGTCCAAAGCGTCTTGGCATGCCGCTCGGCGGCCTGCGCGATCACGCGATTCGACACATCGAGGATCGGCTGCGTCGAGCGGTAGTTGCGCTCCAGCGTGACCACGCGCGCCTCCTGCGCGAACTGCGAAGGGAAGTCGAGGATGTTGCGCACCGTGGCGCCGCGAAAGGAATAGATCGACTGCGCGTCGTCCCCCACCACCGTCACGCCGCGTCCGTCGGGCTTCAGCGCCAGCAGGATCGAGGCCTGCAGCAGGTTGGTGTCCTGGTACTCGTCGACCAGCACATGGTCGAAGCGTCCGCCGATGTGCGCGGCCAGCGCGGGTTCGGCGGCCATCTCGGCCCAGTAGAGCAGCAGGTCGTCGTAGTCGAGCACGTTCTGCCGCTGCTTGGCCTCGACATACGCGCCGAACAGCTTCTTCAGCTCGGCCTCCCATTCGTCGCACCAGGGAAAGGCCTCCTTCAGCACGTCGGCCAGCGGCGCGCGGGTGTTCACGCAGCGCGAGTAGATCGACAGGCAGGTGCCCTTGCGCGGAAAGCGGTTGACGGTGGAAGACAGGCCGAGCTCGTGGCGCACCAGCCCCATCAGGTCTTCGGCGTCGCCGCGGTCGTGGATGGTGAAGTTCTCGTCGAGCCCGATCTGCGGCGCGTACTCGCGCAGCAGCCGCGCGCCGACGGCGTGGAAGGTGCCGGCCCACGGCAGCGCGGGCGGCGCCTCGGACTTCAGGCCCAGCACCTGCGCCAGCACCCGGCCGGCGCGGCGCTCCATCTCCTGCGCGGCACGGCGAGAGAAGGTCAGCAGCAGCAGGCGCTGCGGATCGATGCCGCCGGCGATGAGGGTTGCGACGCGGTGCGCCAGCGTGCTGGTCTTGCCCGAGCCGGCGCCCGCGATGACGAGCAGCGGCCGCTCGTCGCGCCCGGCGGTGGCCGCGCTCACGCCGTGCTCGACCGCCGCGCGCTGCGCCTCGTTGAGCGAGGCGAGCGCGTCGGCCAGGCGTTCGGCCTGGGTCTTCGGCACGGCCGGAAAAACGGGGAGCGCAGTGGTCTGCATGGCGCACGACTTTACTGTATGCCCGTCCAGTCCGGCCACCTCGTCGACATATGAGCGGTGACATAATCGCGCCTCGCTGCAACCGGAGATTTTTCCTATGGAAACCGCCCCGTCTCGGCAGCTTTCAACTCCCTTTCGCTGACGCCTTTTCTGCGCTTCCTGCGCACGTCGGGCCGGGGAATTGAAAGCGCCCCTCCCCTCGCCCACCGTCCAGTCATCTCCGGGAGTGAGCCCAATGCTCAACATCTTCACGCTCGCCAACGGCCGCCTCGTCCAGGAAGAGATCGAGGCCCTCGAAGAGCTCTCCAAGTTCCAGCCGATCTGGGTCGACCTCGAATCGCCCACGCTCGAGGAAAAGCGCTGGATCAAGCAGTACTACGGCCTGTCCATTCCCGAAGACGCGATGGACGAGGACATCGAGGAGTCGGCCCGCTTCTACGAGGAAGACAACGGCGAGCTGCACATCCGCTCCGACTTCCTGATCGACGACGACGAGGCTCCGCGCGCGGTGCGCGTCGCCTTCATCCTCAACCAGCACAACACCGACCTGCGCAGCCGCGGCGTGCTGTTCTCGATCCACGACGAGGACGTGCCCGTGTTCCGCCTGCTGCGCATGCGCGCGCGCCGCGCACCGGGGCTGATCGAGGACGCCAAGGAAGTCATGCTCAAGCTCTTCGACGCCGACGCCGAGTACTCGGCCGACTCGCTGGAGAACATCTACGACGAACTCGAGGCGGCCAGCAAGAAGGTGCTCTCGGGCAACGTCAGCGACGAGCTGGCCGGCGAGGTGCTCGGCGCCATCGCCCGGCAGGAAGACCTGAACGGCCGCATCCGCCGCAACGTGATGGACACGCGCCGCGCGGTCAGCTTCATGATGCGCAGCAAGATGCTCAACGCCGAGCAGTTCGAGGAAGCGCGCCAGATCCTGCGCGACATCGAGTCGCTGGACAACCACACGGCCTTCCTCTTCGACAAGATCAACTTCCTGATGGATGCGACCGTCGGTTTCATCAACATCAACCAGAACAAGACCATCAAGATCTTCTCGGTGGCCAGCGTCGCGCTGCTGCCGCCGACGCTGATCGCCAGCATCTACGGCATGAACTTCAAGTTCATGCCCGAGCTCGACTGGGCCATGGGCTACCCGTATGCCATCGTGCTGATGGCGGCCAGCGCGCTGGTGCCCATGTGGTACTTCCGCCGGCGCGGCTGGCTGAAGTAGGCACGAGCAACGGGCGGGGGCCGGCCCCCGGCCCCGGGGTGCTAGAGTGGCCGGCAGCCAGGCGCTGACCGGAGAGCCACAGTGCGCAGACTTCGTTTCCTCACCAACCGCCATCGCGCGCCGTCCACCAACGCCGCGCTGGGCCTGCTGCTGGCCTTCAACGCCGGCGCCGTCAATGCGGGCGGCTTCCTCGTGCTGCACATGTACACCTCGCACATGACCGGCTTCGCCTCTCAGCTGGCGGACGGCATGGTGCTGGGAAACGTCAAGCTGCTGCTGAATGCGCTGGGCGCGATCCTGGCCTTCGTGACCGGCGCGGCCGTCTGCGCGGTGCTCGTGAACTGGGGCCGGCAGCACCGCATGCACGGCGTTTACGCGCTGCCGCTGATGCTCGAGGCGGCGCTGATGTTTCCCTTCGGGCTCATGGGCGCCATCACGCTGACCTGGGCGACGCCGTTCGCGGTGCCGCTCACCGTGCTGCTGCTGTCCTTCATCATGGGCCTGCAGAACGCGGTGGCGTCCAAGACCTCGGGCGGCAGCATCCGCACCACCCACATGACCGGCAACATCACCGACATGGGCATCGAGATCGGCAAGATGCTCTACTGGAACCGCCGCTCGAAGTCGGCACCGTCGCCGGCCCTTGTCGTGCGCCACGACCGCAGCCGCATGCGCCGCGCCGGCGGTCTGGTCGGCATGTTCGTGCTCGGCGGCGCGGTGGGCGCGCTGGGCTTCAAGTACGTGGGCTTCGTCTGCGTGGTGCCGCTGGCCGCGCTGCTGCTCGCGCTGTCGATCCCGCCGCTGCTGCGCGACATTCCGCGCCGCCGCACGCCCTCGCTCAGCTGAGCTCCCGCGGCGACAACGAAGCCAGCCACGCATCGACGAGCGCGAGGCTGTAGCGGCTCGCCACCGCGACGACGAAGCGTGAGAAGTCGCCGTGCGCGGCATCGTCGGCCCGGTCGGAGATCGTCCGCATCGCCGCGAAGGGCACGCCGTAGTCATGGCACACCTGCGCCACCGACGCTCCCTCCATCTCGACCGCGAGCGCATCGGGCAAGGCGCGCTGCAGCGCCGCGCTCTCGGCAGTAGTCGAGACGAACCTGTCGCCGCTCACCAGCAGGCCCCGATGCACCCTCGGCGAACGAAGGCCGAACTCGTCGACGGCCTCCTGCCCCAGCAATGCCACCGGATCGCGCAGCGTCGTTTCGGCAACGGCCGCCAGTGCATCGGCCATGGCCGCATCGGCTGCGAAGCGCGACAGGCCCATCAACGGCACCTCGTACTTCGGGAAGATCGGCGAGGCGTCGAGGTCATGCTGCAGCAGTTGCGTCGCGACCACCACGTCACCCACGTTCACGCCCGGCGCAAGCCCGCCCGCGACGCCGGTGAACACGATGGCCCGCACGCCGAAGCGCTCCAGCAGCACCGTGGCCGTGATTGCCGCGGCGACCTTGCCGATGCGCGACAGCACCGCGACCACCGGCTGGCCATGCAGATGGCCCACCCAGAAGTCGCGGCCCGCGACGCGAACGCGCTGCTCGTCGGGCATCAGCGCGAGGAGCGCGCCCAACTCCTCGTGCATGGCCGCGACGATGGCGATGGGCGCGCGTGACAGAGAGCTCAAGCTACTTCTCTTTCCAGGAACACCGCGGAACCGGCTTTGCCGGGCCACAGGTGTTGCCCCCTGCAAGGGAGTTGGCGTAGCGACACGAAGTGCGCGAAGCCTGGGGGGTTTACTTGATGTCCACGCCGTAGAAGGTGTGGCGGCCGAAGGGGCTGAGCTTGAAGTCGATCACTTCCTTGCGCACCGGCTTCAGCTGCACCGCGTGCGCGATGGTGAACCACGGTGCCTGCTCCTTGAAGATCAGCTGGGCCTTCTTGTAGAGCGCGTCGCGGTCGGCCTGCTTGGTCGCGCTCTTGGCCTTCACCACGAGGTCTTCGTACGGCTGGTAGCAGAACTTCGAGATGTTGCTGCCGCTGGCCGACTTGGCCGACGAGCAGCCCAGCAGCGTGTAGAGGAAGTTGTCGGGGTCGCCGTTGTCGCCGGTCCAGCCCAGCATGCCCATCTGGTGCTCGCCGGCCTGCAAGCGCTTGCGGTACTCGCCCCACTCGAAGCTCTTGATCTCGGCCTTGACGTTGATCTTGGCCAGGTCGGCCTGCATCAGCTCGGCGATGCGCTTGGCGTTCGGGTTGTAAGGGCGCTGCACCGGCATGGCCCACAGGTCGGTCGAGAAGCCGTCGGGGAAGCCGGCCTGCGCCAGCAGCTTCTTCGCGGCTTCGGGATCGTACGGATCGTCCTTCACCGCGTCGTTGTAGGACCACATGGTCGGCGGGATCGGGTTCTTCGCCGCCACGCCGGTCGACAGGTACACGCCGTCGATGATGGCCTTCTTGTTGATCGCCATGTTGATGGCCTTGCGCACGCGCACGTCGTCGAAGGGCTTCTTCGTCGTGTTGTACGAGAGGTAGCCCACGTTCAGGCCGGGCTGCTCCAGTAGTTGCACGTTCGGGTCCTTGCGGATCGCGTCGAGGTCGGCCGGGTTCGGGTACGGCATGACGTGGCACTCGCCCTTCTGCAGCTTGGCCCAGCGCACCGACGCGTCGGGCGTGATCGCGAACACGAGGTCGTCGATCTTGGCCTTGCCGCCCCAGTACTGCGGGAAGGCCTTGAAGCGGATGATCGCGTCCTTCTGGTACTGCACCAGGTAGAAGGGACCGGTGCCGATCGGGTCCTGGTCGACCTTCTCGGGCGTGCCGGCCTTCAGCATCGCGATGGCGTATTCCTTCGACTGGATGCCCGCGTACTGCATCGCCAGGTTCGCGAGGAACGGCGCCTCGGGCTGGTTCAGCACGATCTTCACGGTGTAGTCGTCGATGCGGTCCACCGTCTTCAGCAGCTTGGGCATGCCCATGTCGTTGAAGTACGAGTGGTTCTGGCTCGTCACCTTGAAGAAGGGATCGCTCTCCTTCCACTGCCGCTCCAGCATGAAGATGAAGTCGTCGGCGTTGAAGTCGCGCGTGGGCTTGAAGCTCTTGCTCGTGGTGTGCCACTTCACGCCCTTGCGCAGGTGGAAGGTGTAGACCGTGCCGTCGGCCGAGATGTCCCATTTCTCGGCGAGGCCGGGCACGACCTTGGTGCCGCCGCGCTCGAACTCGACGATGGTGTTGTAGACCTGCGTGGTCACGTCGAACGAGGTGCCGGTGGTGTTCATCCCCGGATAGAAATTCTCGGGACTGCCTTCCGAGCAATACACCAGCGTCTTGGCGGACACCGCGCCGCAGGCCAGGGTAAGGGCTGCAAGCGCTGTCGGTGCCAGGAGCGCCAGGCTTCGTGAGCGGCGCGAAACGGTGGGCTGGGTCTTCATGTGGACTCCTTGATACACGGTTGAAAAAACTGCGAGAACGGAAACGAAAGCGGAAACTGAAACGGAAAGGACACTAGGAATTCGTCGCCATCGCGATGGCGGCGGAGGGAACATCGGCACGCACCAGCGGCGCGCCTTCGAGGAACTTCTCTGAAAAGTGGCAGGCCACCAGCCGCTCGTCGAGCATGCGCGGCAGCGGCCTTTCTTCGCGGCAGCGCTGCTCCACATGCGGGCAGCGCGTGCTGAACACGCAGCCCGACGGCGGATTCAGCGGCGACGGCAGTTCGCCCTTGAGCACGATGCGCTGGCTGCTCAGGCCCGGCGTCGAGGCCAGCAGCGCCTGCGTGTACGGATGCAGCGGCCGCGCGAAGATGCGCGACTTCGGGCCCTGCTCCACCGCATGGCCGAGGTACATCACGAGCACGTCGTGCGCGATGTGCCGCACCACGCCGAGGTCGTGCGAGATGAAGAGGTACGCGAGGCCCAGCTCGGCCTGCAGGTCGGCCAGCAGGTTGAGCACCTGCGCCTGGATCGACACGTCGAGCGCCGACACCGGCTCGTCGGCCACCAGCAGGCGCGGGTTCAGCATCAACGCGCGCGCGATGGCGATGCGCTGGCGCTGCCCGCCCGAGAACATGTGCGGATAGCGGTTGGCGTACTCGGGCCGCAGGCCCACGCGCGCGAGCATGTCGCGGGCCTTCGCGGCGCGCTCGGGCTTGCCCATGCTCGTGTTGATGGCCAGCGGATCCTCGAGCACCGTCGAGATCTTCTTGCGCGGATTGAGCGAGCCGTACGGGTTCTGGAACACCAGCTGCACCGCCTGGCGCAGCTCCCGCTTGCGCTCGGCGGGCGTGTCGACCGCATCGGCGCCGACCAGCGTGAGCTGACCCGCCGTCGGCTTCTCGATCAGCGAGACCATGCGCGCCAGCGTCGACTTGCCGCAGCCCGATTCGCCGACCACGGCCAGCGTGCGGCCGCGCTCGATGCGAAAGGAAATGTCGCCCACGGCACGCAGGTGCGAAGGCGCGCGGAACAGCCCGCGGCGGACGTCGTAGGTGCGCTGGAGGTTCTTCGCCTCGACGACCACTTCGGTCGAAGCATGGGTGGAGGCCGCGCTCATGCCGCCACCTCCGCGGCCTGCCGCTTCGGCGGATCGCTCGCGATGGCCTCCCTGCGCCCAGGATCGCCGAGCGGAAAGTGGCAGCGCACCTCGGCGCCATGCGATTCCCTCAGCGTCGGCCGCACCTGGCAGGCGCGCTCGGTGACGTAGCCGCAGCGCGGCGCGAACAGGCAACCTGCCGGCCGGTCGTGCACGCCGGGCACCACGCCGCTGATGGTGGCGAGCCGCCCCTCGGGCGCGGCGCGCTCGGGCAGCGCCGCGAGCAGCGCCTCGGTGTAGGGATGCTGCGGCGAGGCGAAGAGCCTATCGACGCGCTGGTGCTCCATCACCTGGCCCGCGTACATCACGGCGATGCGCTGCGCCATCTCGCTGACCACGCCCATGTTGTGCGTGATGAGCACCAGCGCCATGCCGCGCTCCTTCTGCAAGTCGCGCAGCAGGTCGAGGATCTGCGCCTGGATGGTCACGTCGAGCGCGGTGGTCGGCTCGTCGGCGATCAGCAGGCGCGGGTTGCAGGCAATGGCCATCGCGATCATCACGCGCTGGTTCATGCCGCCCGAGAGCTGGTGCGGAAAGCTGCCCAGGCGCGATGACGCTGCCGGAATGCCGACCTGCTCCAGCAGTTCGGTGGCGCGTTTCTTTGCTTCGCGCTTGTCGAGCTTCAGGTGCAGCCGCAGCGTCTCCATCAGCTGGAAGCCGATGGTGAAGCAGGGGTTGAGGCTGGTGGTCGGCTCCTGGAAGATCATCGCGACTTCCTTGCCGACCAGCGCGCGGCGCGCCTTGTCGGAAATGCCGAGCAGGTCGTTGCCCGCGAAGCGCATGTGGTCCGCGCGCACGCGGCCCGGAAAGCCGACGAGGCCCATCAGCGCCATCATCGTGACGCTCTTGCCCGAGCCCGATTCACCGACGATGCCGAGCACCTCGCCTTCTTCGAGACTGAGGCTCACGCCGTCTACCGCATGCAGCACGCCCCCTTGAGTCGGGAACTCGACGTGCAGATCCTTGATGTCAAGCAAAGGCATCTTTTCTCTCCTTTGCTTCAGCGCTTGAGCTTGGGGTCCAGCGCATCGCGCAGGCCATCGCCCAGAAGATTGAAAGCCAGCACGGCCGCGAGGATCGCCATGCCGGGGAAGGTGACCACCCACCATGCGCGCAGCACGAATTCGCGCGCGTCGGCCAGCATCGTTCCCCACTCGGGCGAAGGCGGCTGCGCGCCGAGGCCGAGGAAGCCGAGCGCCGCCGCGTCGAGGATGGCGGTGGAGATGCCGAGCGAAGCCTGCACGATCAGCGGCGCGGCGCAGTTGGGCAGCACCTCGCTGAACATCAGCCGCAGCGTGCCGGCGCCGCTCACGCGCGCGGCGGTCACGTAGTCGCGCGAGACCTCGGCGATGACGGCGGCGCGCGTGATGCGCACGTAGTGCGGCAGCACCACGATGGCCACCGCGAGCATCGCGTTGATGAGCCCCGGCCCGAGGATCGCGACGATCACGATGGCCAGCAGCAGGCTGGGCAGCGTGAGCACGATGTCCATCAGCCGCATGATCGCGATCTCGAGCACGCCGCGGAAGAAGCCCGCGATCAGCCCGAGCACGATGCCGACGACCACCGACAGCGCCACCACCGCGACGCCGATCGACAGCGACAGGCGCGCGCCGTACATGAGCCGCGAAAGAATGTCGCGGCCGATGGCGTCGGTGCCCAGCAGGTAGCTCATGGAGCCGCCCTGCTGCCACGCCGGCGGCTGCAGGAAGGCGGCGCTGTTGGTCTCGTTGGGTGCGTGCGGCGCAATCCACGGTGCGAACAGCGCGACCAGCAGCAGCACGACGATGGTGGCGAGCCCGATGACCGCGCCGCGGTTGGCCGAGAAGGCCGTCCAGAACTCGCGCCAGGGGCCGGGAGGGGCGGCGCTTTTCACGCCGTTCGAAATGATCTGTGTCGAGGCCATGAGCTCAGCGCCGGATGCGGGGATTGATGACGCCGTAAGCCACGTCGACGAGAAGATTCACGAGCATCACGATGCCGCCGAGCAGCAGCATGCCTCCCTGCAGCACCGGGTAGTCGCGCCGGCCGATGGCCTCGATGAGCCACTTGCCGACGCCGGGCCAGGAGAAGATGGTCTCGGTGAGGATCGCGCCCGTGAAGAGCACGCCCACCTGCAGGCCGATGACCGTCACGACCGGGATGAGCGCATTGCGCAGCGCATGCAGCCCGACCACGCGCAAGCGCGAGAGGCCTTTGGCGCGCGCGGTGCGGATGTAGTCCTCGCCCAGCACCTCGAGCATGGCCGAGCGCGTCATGCGAGCGATGACCGCGAGCGGCACGGTGCCGAGCACCACGGCCGGCAGCACGAGGTGATGCAGCGCCGACCAGAAGGCGCCGGTGTCGCCGGCGCGCAATGCGTCGATCAGCAGGAAGCCGGTGTCGGGCTCGACGTAGTACTGCACCGCGATGCGGCCCGACACGGGCGTCCATCCGAGCTGCACCGAGAAGAACAGGATCAGCAGCAGCCCCCACCAGAAGATCGGCATCGAGTAGCCGGTGAGCGAGGTGGCCATCACGCCGTGGTCGAAGATGGAATTGCGCCGCACCGCCGCGAGGATGCCGGCCGGCAGGCCGAGCAGCAGCGCGAAGAGAATTGCGCACACCGCGAGTTCGACCGTGGCCGGAAAGAGCGAGAGGAACTCGCTCATCACCGTGTCCTGCGTGATGAGCGACTTGCCGAGATCGCCGTGCAGCACGCGGGCGATGTAGATGCCGTACTGCACGATCACCGGCTTGTCGAAGCCGTAGGCGGTGCGCAGCTCGGCATGGCGCGCGGGGTCGATTCCGCGCTCGCCGGCCATTGTTTCGATAGGGTCACCCGGCACGAGCCGGATGAGGAAGAAGGCGAGCAATGTCATGCCGAAGAAGGTCGGCACCAACAGACTCAAACGGGTAAAGACAAACCTGAGCATCGACCCGCGAATATGCAAGATCGATGCCTCGGCCCCACCCGGGCCGAACCCTTATTCCAGCACTTACTTCTTGGCGTCGCGCAGCTCGCGGCGAAGGATCTTGCCGACCGGCGTCTTCGGCATGTCGGTACGAAACTCTACGATGCGCGGCTGCTTGTAACCCGTAAGGTTTGCTCTGCAGTATTCGCGCACCTGCGCTTCGGTGAGTGAAGGGTCTTTCTTCACGATCACGAGCTTCACGGCCTCGCCGGTCTTGTCGTCGGGCACGCCGACCGCGGCGCACTCGAGCACGCCCGGAATGAGTGCGACCACATCCTCGATCTCGTTCGGGTACACGTTGAAGCCCGACACCAGGATCATGTCCTTCTTGCGGTCGACCACCTTGAAGTAGCCGCGCTCGTCGACCACGCCGATGTCGCCGCTCTTGAAGTAGCCGTCGGCCGTCATGACCTTGGCGGTCTCGTCGGGACGCTGCCAGTAGCCGGCCATCACCTGCGGGCCCTTGATCGCGATTTCGCCGCGCTCGCCGACGGGCACTTCGTTGCCGTCGTCGTCGAGCAGCTTGAGCCAGGTGCTCGGCAGCGGCAGGCCGATGGTGCCGGTGTAGGCCGTGCTGTTGGTCGGGTTGCAGGTGGCCGAGGGCGAGGTTTCGGAGAGGCCGTAGCCCTCGCAGATCGGGCAGCCGGTCTTCTCGAGCCAGAGCTTCGCGACAGCGGCCTGCACCGCCATGCCGCCGCCGACCGAGACCTTGAGGTTCTTCCAGTTGACGGTGTTGAAGTCGGGATGGTTCGCGAGGCCGTTGAACAGCGTGTTGACGGCCGGGAAGCTGTGGATGGTGTGCTTGGAGAGTTCCTTCAGCACGCCGGGAATGTCGCGCGGATTCGGGATCAGGATCAGCTTGCCGCCCGTGCGCATGCTCAGCATCATGCCGACCGTGAACGCGAAGATGTGATACAGCGGCAGCGCGCACACGCCCGTGGGCTGCTCGTTGGCCGGCACCTTGTTCATGACCGGCTCGTTCCATGCCTCGGACTGCAGCACGTTGGCGATCACGTTGCGATGCAGGAGCACCGCGCCCTTCGATACACCAGTGGTGCCGCCGGTGTACTGCAGCACCGCCACGTCGTCGGGGCCGATGGCCACGGGCTTCGGCGAGGCGCTCGCGCCCTTGTCGAGCGCGTCGTTGAAGCGCACCGCGCCCGGCAGGCTGAAGGGAGGCACCAGCTTCTTGACGTTGCGCACCACGTAGTTGACGAGCGCGCCCTTCAGGAAGCCGAGGCGGTCGCCCATGGAGGCCAGCACGATGTGCTTGACCGGCGTGCTCGCGATGCATTGCTGCAGCGTGGTGCCGAAGTTCTCCATGATGACGATGGCCTTCGCGCCCGAGTCCTTGAGCTGGTGCTCGAGCTCGCGCGGCGTGTACAGCGGGTTCACGTTGACCAGGATCAGGCCGGCGCGCAGGATGCCGGCGACCGCGACCGGATACTGCGGGCAGTTCGGCATCATGACCGCGACGCGGTCTCCCTTGGCCAGGCCCAGGCCCTGCAGGTAGCCCGCGAACGACTTGCTCTGCCTGTCGGTCTCGGCATAGCTGATGTCCTTGCCCATGAAGCTGTAGGCCGTGCGGTCCGCGTACTTCGTGAAGCTCTCTTCCATGAGCGCGACCAGCGAGGGGTACTGCGAGGCGTCGATATCGGCAGGCACGCCCTGCGGATAGCTGCTGAGCCAGGGACGATCGGTCATTGTTTTGTCTCCTCCGGGAGTCGGACTGTTGAAAACGAAAACGGCGCACGAAGTGGCGCCGCGAAGAACTCGTCCGCTGCGCGGACGGGGACCTTCGGCCTATTCGATGGCCTTGCCCATATCTTCCACTACTTTTTTGGCATCGCCAAAGACCATCATGGTCTTGTCCATGTAGAAGAGCTCGTTGTCCAGGCCGGCATAACCAGCAGCCATGGAGCGCTTGTTGACGATGACGGTCTTGGCCTTGTAGGCCTCCAGGATCGGCATGCCGTAGATCGGGCTGCCCTTGGTGTGCGCGGCAGGGTTCACCACGTCGTTGGCGCCCAGGATGATCGCCACGTCGGCCTGACCGAACTCGCCGTTGATGTCTTCCATCTCGAACACCTGGTCGTAGGGCACTTCGGCCTCGGCCAGCAGCACGTTCATGTGGCCGGGCATGCGGCCCGCCACCGGGTGGATGGCGTACTTCACGGTGATGCCCTTCTCGACGAGCTTCTGCGCGAGTTCCTTCACCGCGTGCTGGGCACGGGCGACCGCCAGGCCGTAGCCGGGCACGATCACCACCGTCTCGGCGTTGCCGAGCACGAAGGCCGCGTCGTCGGCGCTGCCGCTCTTCACGGGGCGCTGCTCCTTCGCACCACCGGTGGCCGCGGTCGCGTCGCCGCCGAAGCCGCCCAGGATCACGTTGAAGAACGAGCGGTTCATGGCCTTGCACATGATGTAGCTCAGGATCGCGCCCGAGGAGCCCACCAGCGAACCGGCCACGATCAGCATCGCGTTGTTCAGGCTGAAGCCGATGCCCGCGGCCGCCCAGCCCGAGTAGCTGTTGAGCATCGACACCACCACCGGCATGTCGGCGCCGCCGATCGGGATGATGATGAGCACGCCCATCACGAAGGCCAGAGCCAGCATCGCGAAGAAGGCCGGCCAGCTTTCGGTGAACACGAACACCAGCCCCAGGCCTATGGTCGCCAGGCCCAGCACGAGGTTGAGCATGTGCTGGCCCGCGAACTGCACCGGCGCGCCCTGGAACAGGCGGAACTTGTACTTGCCCGAGAGTTTGCCGAAGGCGATGACCGAGCCGCTGAAGGTGATGGCGCCGATGGCCGCCCCCAGGAACAGCTCGAGCCGGTTGCCGCTCGGGATCGGATCACCCTTGAGCGCAATGCCAAAGGCATGAGGCTCGGCCACGGCGGCCACCGCGATGAACACCGCGGCCAGGCCGATCATGCTGTGCATGAAGGCGACCAGCTCGGGCATCTTGGTCATCTCGACCTTGTTGGCCATGTAGGCGCCCAGGCCGCCGCCGGCGACCAGCGCGACCAGCACGTAGGCCAGTCCGTTGAGATTGCCGCTGGCGAGCTTGTAGATCAGCGCGCCGGTGGTCAGCACGGCGATCGCCATGCCGGTCATGCCGAAGATGTTGCCGCGGATCGAAGTGGTGGGATGGCTCAGGCCCTTCAGGGCCTGGATGAAGCAGATGCTGGCGACGAGGTACAGCAGCGTGACGAGATTCATGCTCACTTGGCGGCTCCCTCGGCGTTGGCCGCGGGGGCGGCCTTCTTGTCCTTCTTCTTGAACATCTCCAGCATCCGCCGCGTGACGAGGAAGCCGCCGAAGACGTTCACCGCGGCCAGCGCCACGGCGAGCACGCCCATGGTCTTGCCCAGCGGCGTGTCGGTGAGCGCGGCCGCCAGCATGGCGCCCACGATCACGATGGCCGAGATGGCGTTGGTCACGGCCATCAGCGGCGTGTGCAGCGCTGGCGTGACGGTCCACACGACGTGGTAGCCGACGTAGATAGCCAGCACGAAGATGATCAGGTTGATGACTGTGTGAGAGACGATGTCCATGTTCTTCTCCTCGGCGGGCTGGGTTACTTCTTCGTGACCTGGCCGTCCTGCGTGACGCGGCAGGCGGCGACGATGTCGTCCTCGAGGTCGATCTTCAGCGCGCCCTCCTTGGTGACGATGAGCTTGAGAAAGTCGAGCACGTTGCGCGCGTAGAGCGCCGATGCGTCGGCCGCCACGAGCGCGGCGAGGTTGGTCTCGCCCACGATGGTCACGCCGTGCTTCACCACCGTCCTGTCGGCTTCCGACAGCGGGCAGTTGCCGCCCACACCGTCGGGGCCCTTGCCGGCCGCGATGTCGACGATGACGGAGCCCGGCTTCATCGACTTGACCATGTCCTCGGTGATGAGCGTCGGCGCGGCGCGGCCCGGGATGAGCGCGGTGCTGATGACCACGTCGGCCAGCGCCACGCGCTTGGCGACCTCGGCCTGCTGGCGGGTGAGCCAGCTCGCGGGCATGGGCCGCGCGTAGCCGCCGACGCCTTCGGCCGCGTCCTTCTCTTCCTGGGTTTCGTAGGGCACGTCGATGAACTTGCCGCCCAGCGACTCGATCTGCTCCTTGACGCTCGGGCGCACGTCGGACGCCTCGATGACCGCGCCCAGGCGCTTGGCGGTGGCGATGGCCTGCAGGCCCGCCACGCCCACGCCCAGGATGACGACGCGCGCTGCCTTCACGGTGCCGGCAGCGGTCATGAGCATGGGGAAGAAGCGCTGGTACTTGTCGGCCGCGATCATCACGGCCTTGTAGCCGGCGATGTTGGCCTGGGAGCTGAGCACGTCCATGCTCTGGGCGCGCGTGGTGCGCGGCGCGGCTTCGAGCGCGAAGCCGGTGACGCCGGCGGCGGCCAGGCGCTGCAGGCCGGCCGCGTCGAAGGGATTGAGCATGCCGATGACCACTGCGCCGGACTTCAGCAGCGAGGTTTCCGATTCGGTCGGGGTGCGCACCTTGAGCACCATGTCGGCGGAGAAGGCACCCGGTTGATCGGTGATCTCTGCACCTGCGGCCTGATAGGCGCCGTCGGTGACGCTGGCCGCGACGCCTGCCCCCGACTGCACCCGTACGGTGTGCCCTGAGGCGACAAGTTTCTTCACCGTCTCAGGTGTAACAGCCACGCGGGTTTCGCCTGCCAGTGTCTCGGCGGGCACGCCTATCAGCATAGAGATCTCCTCAGAGCAAGGGGCACAGGGGGAATGCCGGCAGCTTACAGCAAGATTACAGCCGATCGCTGTCGCCGGAGTGCTCTGTCGTTTTCATCCCAAAGCGTCGAGGAGCTTATGGTTACTATAACTTTCGCTATTCAATTGATAGCGAATTCGGGTATTCGATAGCGGTTTGCGAGAAGGCCGGCGCGTGTTTCCTCGGCATGCCGGACGGATTTCCGCCTGATTGCCCGGCCAAAGTACTTCCAATGCCTGACGGAAGCCCGTCGATCAAAATCTCCATTTGTATCCAACTGCTGCCAACTTCGTTAACAAGCAATCAGAAATCGGCGATTTGCGTGCATTATTTGCAAATCCAAAAACTTTACCTTAGTCGCAGATAGATACACTTCTACTAACAATCGCCAGTTCACGGAAGCTGACGAAGGGAGGAAGAAGGGGTAGGAATGCGAATCGCGGTACTCGATGAAGGTGTAGATCACTTCAAGCGGATCAATCAGACCATGGCGGCACTCGAGCACGAGTGCCATCCCTATACGGAAGGCAAGGCCCTGCTGCAGGCGATGCGCCGCCAGACCTTCGACCTGCTGATACTCGGCTGGAATCTCCCTGATATGAAGGGTCCTGAGGTGGTAGCGACCATCCGTCGGGATCTCAACAGCCGGCTTCCCATTCTTTTCGTGTCCGACAAGCCCGGCGAGGCCGACATGGTCGAGGGCCTCAACGCCGGCGCGGACGACTTCATGGCCAAGCCCGCCCGCGCCGGCGAGCTCGAAGCCCGCGTGAACGCGCTGCTGCGCCGCTCCTACCCGGCCCAGCACGAGGCGGAACTGGTCTTCGGGCCCTATCACTTCTATCCGCCGTCGCGCGTACTCAAGGTCCGCGGCGTGCAGGTCGAACTCAAGAACCGCGAATACGAGCTCGCGCTGTTCCTGTTCCAGAACCTCGGCCGGCTACTCTCGCGGGAGCATCTGCACGAAGCCGTCTGGGGCCTCGGCATCGAGGCGCTCTCGCGCTCGCTCGACACCCATATCTCGCGCCTGCGGACCAAGCTCGACCTGCGCCCCGCAAACGGCTTCCTGCTGCTGGCCATCTACGGCCTGGGCTACCGGCTCGAAACCATCGAAGCCGATGCGTTGCCCGGAGTCAACGTACGCTGACCCCGGAAATCTCAGCGGGCTAAAGTAACCTCCAGCGGCTAGCGCGGCAACCGACACGGCCGCCGCAAGAACGGGCGATGTGCCCGCCGCCACGAGGAACGAGACGAATGAATCCGATGATCCGGCTGCTGCTCGCCGCCACATTGCTCTGGAGCTGGCTCGGGCCGGCTGGCGCACAGGAAGTGGTGGAGGCCAGCGACATGGTGCGAGGCGGCATGCAGGCGATCGAGATGATCGACCAGGGCAAGGCCGGCGAACTTTGGGACGGCGCCGCCCCGGCCACGCGCAAGCGGGTGACGCGCGCCGACTTCGTCGGCCAGGTCGCCCGGAGCCGGGCACAGATCGGCGTGCCGCAGATGCGCACCTGGGTCTCGGTCAACCGCCAGGTCGTTGCCGCGCAAGACGGCGACACGGCCGGCCAGTATGTCAGCATCGAATACGAGACCCGGTTCGCGAGCAAGTCCGACGGCACGGTGCGCGAACTCGTGAGCTTCCATCTCGACCAGGACCGCGTCTGGCGCTTCAGCGGCTACGCACTGAAATAAGGAAAGGAGCCGAGAACATGGCAGGTCCGCGCTGGAAACCCAATGTCACCGTGGCCGCGGTGATCGAGCGCGACGGGCGCTTCCTGCTCGTCGAGGAGCAGACCAGCGACGGCCTTCGGCTCAACACGCCGGCCGGGCACCTGGACCCCGGCGAGTCGCCCGCCGAAGGCTGCGCGCGCGAAACGCTGGAAGAAACAGCCCATCATTTCACGCCAACGGCGCTCATCGGCATCTACATGGCGCGTTCCCGGCCGCTGGCGGAGCGCGGCGAAGACACGACCTACATGCGTTTCGCGTTCTCAGGCACCTTGGGCGCGTTCGAGGCAGGCCGCCCGCTCGACGAAGGCATCGTGCGCACCGTGTGGATGACTGCCGACGAAATCCGCGCCAGCGTCGCCCGGCACCGCAGCCCGCTGCTGCTGCAATGTGTCGAGGACCACCTGGCCGGCAAGCGCCACCCGCTGGACCTCGTTTACGTCGACGAATCGGTGCGGTCCGCGCCCTGACCGGCTGAAAAGGCTCAGACGATGACGCCGCCGCCAAGGCAGCGCTCGCCGTCGTAGAGCACGGCCGACTGCCCCGGAGTCACTGCCCACTGCGCTTCGCCGAAGCGCAGGCCGAAGGTGCCGGCATCTCCCGCATCCATCTCGCAGGCAGCATCCGCCTGCCGGTAGCGCGCCTTGGAGCCGTAGCCGCCCGGCACCGGCGGCTCACCGGAAATCCAGCTCGCGTCGTCCGCCTTCAGTTCAGACGACAGCAGCCACGGATGGTCGTGCCCCTGCACCACCCACAGCGTGTTCTTCTCGATGTCCTTGCGCGCCACGAACCACGGTGAGTGGTCGCCCGAACCGCGCTGCGCGCCCTTTTCCTTCACGCCGCCGATGCCCAGCCCCTGCCGCTGCCCCAGCGTGTAGAAGCTCAGCCCCTGGTGCTCGCCCAGCTTGCGGCCGCGGTCGTCCTTGATCGGACCCGGCTCCTTGGAGATGTAGCGGTTCAGGAATTCGCGGAACGGCCGCTCGCCGATGAAGCAGATGCCGGTCGAGTCCTTTTTCTTCGCGTTGGGCAGGCCGATTTCCTCGGCGATGCGGCGCACTTCGGTCTTGTGCAGCTCGCCGACCGGGAACATCGTCTTCGACAGCTGCGCCTGGTTCAGGCGGTGCAGGAAGTAGCTCTGGTCCTTCGAGGGATCGAGCCCCTTGAGCAGCTCGTGCCTGCCGGTCGCCTCGTTCAGCCGCACGCGGGCGTAGTGGCCGGTGGCGATCTTCTCGGCGCCCAGCCGCATGGCGTGGTCGAGGAAGGCCTTGAACTTGATCTCGGCATTGCACAGCACGTCGGGGTTGGGCGTGCGGCCGGCCTTGTACTCGCGCAGGAACTCGGCGAACACGCGGTCCTTGTAGTCGGCCGCGAAGTTGACGTGCTCGATCTCGATGCCCAGCACGTCGGCCACGCTGGCGGCGTCCACGAAGTCGATGTTCGACGAGCAGTACTCGCTGTCGTCGTCGTCTTCCCAGTTCTTCATGAAGATGCCGACCACCTCGTGCCCCTGCTGCTTGAGCAGGTGCGCCGTCACCGCGGAGTCCACTCCGCCGCTCAGTCCCACAACGATCCGATGCTTTGCCATAAGCCCCCTATTGTCCCAGCCCCGCGGAAGGGGCTTCCGGCGTGTGGGAAATCGGGAAAACCCGTGTCGCCGGTTTGTCAGCTTGCGGGTTCGCGGCGCGAAGGCCGGCGCTACAGTGACTCCGGATGAAGGCGGCACAGATCCGCCAGGCGATTTGCAACGGACAACAACCAGCGGAGACAAGACGCATGGCCACCCCTTCCCCAGCTTCCCCCGCCGCATCCTTCGGCGACAGCACTCCCTGGACACGCGCCTACCCGCCCGGCATGCGCTGGGACGCGGAGCTTCCCGTGAAGCCGGTCCAGCAGATGCTCGACGAGGCCGTCGAACGCTGGCCCGACCGGTCGGCCGTCGAGTTCATGGGCCAGGCCATCACCTACCGCGAGCTCGGTGCCGCGGTCGAACGTGCCGCCAAGGGCCTGCAGGACCTGGGCGTGAAGCCCGGCGTACACGTCGGCCTCTACCTGCCGAACACGCCGCACTACCCCATCGCCTTCTTCGCGGTGCTGAAGGCCGGCGGCACGGTGGTGAACTACTCCCCGCTGGACGCCGAGCGCGTGCTGGCCCACAAGATCGAGGACAGCCGCACCGACATCCTGGTCACGCTCGACCTCGTCAACCTGTACCCGCAGATGGCGCGCCTGCTCGACAACTCGCGCCTGAAGACGCTGGTGGTCGGCAGCCTCGGCGACTACGGCGCCATGGGCGACAAGGTGCAGGCCCAGCTGCAGGGCGCCGGCCAGATCGCCCCGGTGCCCGTCGATGAACGGCACGTGCGCTTCACCGATCTGCTCAAGAGCGAAGGCACGCACAAGACCCATTCGCTGGGCGACCTCGCCGAAGAGATCGTGGTGCTGCAGTACACCGGCGGCACCACCGGCCTGCCCAAGGGCGCGATGCTCACGCACGCCAACCTCACGTCGGCCTCCGCGCAGTACTACGAATCGACCAAGGGCGATCCGCCCATCCTGGCCGAAGGCACCGAGCGCTTCCTGGTGGTGCTGCCGCTCTTCCACATCTTCGCGCTCAGCGCGGCGATGCTGCTCGGCGTGCGCCTTGGCGCGGCTCTGGTGCTGCACACGCGCTTCGACGTCGACGCGGTGATGAACGAGCTCGCCGCCAGCCGGATCAGCGTGTTCCCCGGCGTGCCGACGATGTACACCGCGATCCTCTCGCACCCCAAGGCGAAGGAGATGGACCTGCGCTCGCTGAAGTTCTGCGGCTCCGGCGGCGCGCCGCTGCCGGTGGAAGTGGAGCAGCGCTTCTTCGAGCTCACAGGCTGCCACCTCAACGAGGGCTGGGGCATGACCGAGACCTCGCCCGTGGGCACCTTCACGCCCGCGCGCGGCCTGCGCAAGGCGGGCTCGTGCGGCATGCCGCTGCCGCGAGTGCGCATCAAGCTCGTGAGCCTGGACGATCCGACGCAGGACATCACCGCCTTCGGCGAAGCGGGCGAGCTCTGCATCAAGGGCCCGAACGTGATGAAGGGCTACTGGAACAACCCCAAGGCCACGGCCGAGTCGATGACGGCCGACGGCTACTTCCGCAGCGGCGACGTCGCGAAGATGGACTCCGACGGCTACCTCTACATCGTCGACCGCACCAAGGACATGCTGCTGTGCGGCGGCTACAACGTCTACCCGCGCGTGCTGGAAGAGGCGGTGTACGAGCACCCTTCGGTGGCCGAGGTCTGCGTGATCGGCATTCCCGACGAGTACCGCGGCCAGTCGCCCAAGGCCTTCGTGAAGCTGAAGGACGGCGCGCCCGGACTGACGCTCGACGAGCTCAAGTCATTCCTGAAGAACCGCCTCGGCAAGCACGAGATGATCGGCGCGCTGGAGATCCGCGCCGAGCTGCCCAAGACGCCGGTGGGCAAGCTCTCGAAGAAGGATCTGGTGGACGAGGAAGCCCGCAAGCGGGCGGCGTAGCAGCGGAGCCGCACACCGCTCTTTCGTGGAACACCGAGGAACCGGCTTTGCCGGGCCTCAGGTGTTGCCCCCGGTAGGGGGTTGGCGAAGCGACACGAAGTGCGCGCAGCCTGGGGGCGAGCCTAGCGAAAGGCTTCGGCCAGCAATTCGTAGGAACGCAGCCGGGCCACGTGGTCGAACACCTGCGAGGTGATCATCAGTTCGTCCGCGCCGGTGCGCGCGACGAAAGCTTCCACGCCCTTCTTCACCGTCTCGACCGAGCCCACCGCGGAGCACGACAGCACCGAGTCGAGCAGCGCGTTCTCCGCCGGCCCGACCTTCTGGCGATAGTTCTCCACCGGCGGCGGCAGGCGCCCGGGCCGTCCGCTGCGCAGGTTCACGAAGGCCTGCTGCCACGAGGTGGCGCGGAACTCGGCCTCCTCGTCGGTGTCGGCCGCGAACACATTGAAGCCCAGCATCACGTACGGCTTCTGCAGCTGCGCCGAGGGCTTGAAGGTCTCGCGATAGATCTGGATGGCCTGCATGATCTGCTGCGGCGCGAAGTGCGAGGCGAAGGCATAGGGCAGGCCCAGGTGCGCCGCGAGCTGCGCGCCGAAGGTGCTCGATCCGAGGATCCACACCGGCACCTCGAGCCCCGCGCCGGGCACGGCCCGAACGGGCTGCTGCGGCGCCTTCGACATGAAGTCCATGAGCTCGATCACGTCCTGCGGGAACTGGTCGGCGTCCGACTCCAGGTTGCGCCTCAGGGCGCGCGCGGTGCGCTGGTCGGAGCCGGGCGCGCGGCCCAGGCCGAGGTCGATGCGCCCCGGGTACAGCGACTCAAGCGTGCCGAACTGCTCGGCGATCACCAGCGGCGAATGGTTCGGCAGCATCACGCCGCCGGCGCCGATGCGGATGGTGGACGTACCCGCCCCCACGTACGAAAGCAGCACTGCGGTGGCAGCGCTCGCGATGCCCGGCATGCCGTGGTGCTCGGCCAGCCAGTAGCGCGTGTAGCCCAGCTTCTCGCCATGCTGCGCCAGCGAGAGCGAGTTGCGGAACGACTGCGCGGCATCGCTGCCCTCGGTGATCGGGGAAAGGTCGAGGATGGAGAACGGAATCATGGGCGCGATCATGGCGCGAACCGCCCAATTCCGTCGCCCGAGGGGCTATTCGGTTTGGTATAGCGTGGTCACGCTCGCGAAGTCGCGGCCGTTCTGCTCCACGCTCGCCTGGAAGGGCACGCTCTCGCCCGGCGCGATGGCCGGCAGGTTGTCCACCAGCTTGAAGCCCGTGAGCTGCCCGTTGCGGTCGCGCAGGCTCACCCACAGCCGCACCTTGCCGACGATGCCCGTCCCGGGGTTCTTCACGCTGCCGCTGACCACAACGTACTTGTACGAAAAGCGCTGGCTGAAGTTGAGCAGCACGCTGCCGATCTCGGCCTTGGTGCCCGTCACCTTCACCTCCAGCGGCTTGCGCGGGCCGGGCAAGGCGGCACGTCGCATCGGCTTCCACTCGATGCGCGTGTCGGTGATGCGCTCCATGTCCTGCGGCTCCAGGTAGATGGGGAAGCGCTCGCCGGGGTACAGGTACGCCAGCCCCGCGATGGTGGTCGTGCCGTGCGCCTTGCTGCCGCTGAAGCGCGAGATCACGCCGCCCGGCGCGAGCACGACTGCGTCGGTGCTGCGATTGACGAGCTCGCCCAGGAACAGCCGCTGCTGGATGTTGTTGCGCCCGTCCACCAGCGGCAGCATCTCGAGCAGCCTGGCGTCGAAGCGCTCGCTGTCCTCGGCCAGCAGGTCGTCGGTGCCCAGGCGCAGTTCTGAATTAAAGGACTCCGGACCGCCCGCGGTGCGGATCACGCGGTCGCCGCTGCCCAGCACCGGCGTGCGCGAGCCCGAGGCCTCGACCGTGCTGTAGCCGATGCGGTAGTCCCATGCCGCGATGGCCGCGCCGCGACCGAAGCGCGCGATGCTCACGTCCACCGAGGTCCGCCCGCCGGGCTGTATCTCGTTGGCTTGCCCGTAGCCGTGGCCGAAGCCGATCACCTGCCCCGCGTCGTCGTACAGCGTGGCCAGCACCTCGAAGCCGCCGAGCACGGTGGCGTCCTTGCGGTCGTTGACGATGCGGCCCACCAGCCGCACGCGGTCGCCCTGCTGCACCAGCCGCACGCGCGAGAACACCATGCGCGGCCCCTTCACCGAGCTGTAGGGCTCGGCCAGCTTCTGCACGCGCAGCTCCTGCCGAGTGACGTTCTTGCCGCTGGGCATGTCGATCAGCGCGGGCGCGCTCTCGCCGGGCTCCAGCACGGACACGGGCAGCATCTCGCTGCGCTCGTCGAGCTTGCTCTCGCCGTCGAAGTACACGGCGCGAATGCCGGCGCGAGACAGCGGCTTGCCGGTCTCGTTGCGCGCCACCACCAGCAACTTGGGCATGGCCGAGCTCCCGCTGCCCACGAGCACCTGCCGCGGTTCGTCGAGCTTGAGGCCGTCGACGGGTATGGTGCGGTCGACCGCGGCCACCACACGCTGCGAGGCGGACGCGCCACGCGTGTCGGCATTGCGGCTGCCGAGGAACACGCCCACCACGCTGAAGAGCACCACCGCCCCCACCGCAATGGCCACCCCGATGCCGACCTTGCGCATCATGAGCGCCTGCCTGCGCGCTTCCTCGGCCGCGAGCCGGCGGCCGGCTTCGTTCTTCACCTGGTTGAGCACACGCTCCAGCCGGTCGGACACGTTGTCCTCCACCAGCGTGACGGAGCCGCAGTGCTCGCAGGTGTATTCGTTGAGGCCCGTGCGCTTGAGCACGCTGCTGCCGCACTCGCCGCACTTGAGCGTCTGGAGATCGATGGTCATGTCTGAAATGCTGCTCCCGTTTTTCTTCTTCTGCTTCTGCTCTTGCTGATGCTTCCGTCGCGGCCCTCTACCAGCCGAAGACATCCGCGAGATCTTCGGCCCGGTCCGCGCCGATCAGCGGTGCGAGCCGCTCGACCAGACGCGCGCGGTGCACCGGGTTGACCGAATAGTCGTCCGCGAAGATGTCCTCGCCCGCCTCGTCCCAGACCTGCCCGACGGTGCCGAGGCAGGCGGCCATCTCGAGGATGTCGGCGAAGAGCGGTTCATCGTCATCCCACGCGCCCGCCCCGTGCCGGGCGAACTGTATCGCGCCGGTGTTCAGGTCGAGGATGAGGGGGTCGGCGCCCTGGTCGGCCACCACCAGCCAGTGGTCGGGCCACGCGGCGAGGCGCTCGCCCGTGATGCCGTGCCAGCGGTAGCCGGCCTGCGCCGACCACAGGCGCCCCAGCGGAGGAATGCTGAAGGGGTTGCCGGCGGTGGGAACGGTGAGGCCCGCATGGCCCACGCGCTCGTTGATCCAGTTGCCGAGCGGGCCGACCTGCTCGTAGAAGGCCGCGACCGCCTCGGGCAGCGGGATCTCGCCGCGCCAGTGGTCGGCGGCGAGCTGCGGCTCCAGCGTGCCATGCGGAGCCAGGGCTGCACGAGCCTGTTCTGTCGATGCCAAGTGCGTCCTCCGTTCAGCGAGAGCAGGCTGTTCGCAACGCGGCGCGAAGCGCATCCACGTCGCCGGGCGCGATCTCGCGCATGCCCGGCAGTGCGCCGAGGCCGCATGCGGTCGATGCGACAACCGGCACGCCGGCTGCCACGGCGCGCAGCAACGCGCGCGGCGCGTGCTCGATGTGCGCGGGCAGCACGACGACGTCGGCGCCTGCCAGCCAGTCGCCCTGCCAGTTCATGTGTTCGACATGCCCGATGCCCTGCCAGAGCCGCGCATCGTCCGAAGGCGAGCCCAGCACGCGCAGCCTGCACGGCCAGCCCTGCAGCGCGGCCGCGAGTTCACGAGCGCCCTTGCGTGCCAGTGCGCTCGCGGCGAAGACGACGAGCGGAAGCTCCTGGCTCCCGGCCTTTGCGCGGCTGGTTGCCCTGACTTCGGGCAGCACCCAATCGAATCGCCGCGACGCGGCAAGCTGTCGCGCGACTTCGGCATGCGGCGTGACCACGATCGACGCTCGCGCAAGCGCCAGCGACTCGGCTCGCACCAGCGACGCATCGGCCCTGAAGTCGCGCAGCGTGACATCGCCGGGCCAGCGCCGCGAGGCTTCGTCGAGCCGCTTTTCGATGTCGACCATCGGCAGCGCGCCGGCCAGCACGATCACGCGGCGGCCGTCGAGCGCGCCGAGGCGCTGCAGGTGCGGCAGCAGTGCCTGCTCGACCACCAGCTGCGTGTGCTCCGGCTTCAGGCGCGCCGCGAAAGCCTGCGCGAGCCAGCGCTGGCCGTCGATCAGGCTGGCCTGGCGCCGTCCTGCCTGCCGGGCCCACAGCCGCTGCCACAGCGCACGGCGCAGGCTCGCGGCCCACGGCGCCTGTGCCGGCGCAACGCCGGCGGCAACCGGCTCGCGATGCCAGCCCGTCGCGGGGCGGCGCCAGAAGGCGAGCCGCAGCGGCACCGGCTGCATGCGCTGCGCACCCGGATGCTCCTCGCGCAGGTAGCGCGCGAACTCGGGCGTCCAGCCGTCGAGCAACGCAGCGGTGAGCCCTTCGGGGCCGACGTCGACCTGCGGGCGATGACGGAAGCACGCGGCCTGGTCGCAGCTGAGGCAGCCGCGCGCCATGGGCAACGCCGCGCCCGCGTCCTCGCTCGCGCGGCGCATCGTGACGGGCACGAAGGGCACGGCCGATGCGCCACGGCCCCGGATGCGCAGCACCAGCTCCGTGCCGGTCAGCTCCACTTCGAGCCGCCATGCCTGCCTGGCGCGCACCTTGAGGTCGATGTAGTTCCAGAACACGGTCGCGTCGACGGCATCCGCGCCCGGCTCCCCGGCCTGCTCGATGCGCGCCGTGTGCCCGTGCCGCTCAACCAGCTCGAAGCCCGCGCGCACCGCAACGGTGGCGAGCGCGTTCGACAGTTGGCACAGCCCGCCGGCCAGCGTCGGCACCACGCAGCCGCCGCGCAGTTCGCGGCCCTGCACGAAGCCGCGCCACGAGGCCGGCCTGCCCAGCTGGCGCCAGAAGCTCAGCACTTCGCCGGCGGGCACCTCGACGGCATCGAAGGCGCGGCGCGCCACGCGAAGGTTCTGCACCTTGCCGGCCACGAGCGGGAATTCGTCCGCGCGACCGTCGGTCCACAACGGCGTGCGGTATTGGGCGAGCACGGGCGCGTCGGCCAGTGCGTGGCTGCCGACGGGCCATCGGCGGGCCGAGGGCCGCAGGGTCTCGCGCAGCGCGTGGGCCGTGGCCAGGAGCCGCGAACGCAGCCAGAAATCGATCGCGTCGATGCGGCGCGGCGGCTGCCAGGCCTGCACGCTCACGCGGAGGGGCCTCGCTTGCGCCATTGGCCGAGGTCGGCTTCGATGCGCTCGTTGATGTTGCCGCTCCAGTGCGCGCCGAAGCCGGCCGCGCGCAGCAGTTCGACGATGCGGTGGCCCACGGCCGCGGTGTTGGCCTCGCGCTGCTCGATCTCGGGGATCATGCCGCCGCTGAAGGCCAGGTGCAGGCGGCCGGTGCGCACGGCCGTGTCGAGGTCCTGCGCGTGATAGAAGCAGCAGCCGCGAATACCGGACTCCGCCCGACCGGCCGCGCGCCACTGCTCGCGCACGTCGTCGTGGCCGTCGGAGAGCGTGTTGCCCGCGCGGTGCAGCGCGATGATCTTCTCGCCTCGCAGCTGCGCGAAGACGGCCTCGAGCCTGTCGTATTCGGTCTGCGCGGGCCATCCGGCCTCGGCCTCGTGCTTGGCGGCGCATGCGCTCGCGGCCTCTGCCTTGACCCAGGCACGGTCTTCGCTGGTGATTTCGTCGGGATCGAGGTACTCGTCGGTGATCATCCACTCGACATCGGCGTCGGGATAGAAGCCGCTCCACACCAGGTCGTGGATGCGTCCGCGCGTGTCTTCTGGGTCGAGAGTAAGGGCCATGCGTGTTGGGCTGCCGCCTTGGCGGCAACGGGTCATGCTTTCTTTTTTCCTGGCGGAAGCGTGGTCGTATTTTTACCCGAGCGCACCACGATGGCGCGGTAATGCGAAAGCATGATGTCCGACGGCCACCCCTTCCGTACCGCACCATCATGAAGGATGCGCCATGGCAAGGCAATGCGCCTTATGGCGAAGCCGGCTCCGCCACATGGCCGGGGTGCAGCAGGGCCGCTGGCTATGCTCGGCGGCTCCCCATGCCGCAGCAACATCGCCTTCCAGACCCCGCCCTGCCGCCGGCCGACGAACGCCTGCCCGCCTCGTGGACCTCCACCATGCCGCAGGCCACGGAACGCATGCAGAGGACGGCCGCCGACCGGGTCGCCTGGCTGGTCGCGCTGGCGGTGCTGGTGTTCATGGCCGTCTTCGGCTTCCAGGCGATGCACTGGTCGCTGGCCGGCGGCTGGCGGTGGCTCTGGATGCTGGTGGGATTGCCGTTCTTCGGCGTCTTCTCGGTGCTGTCGGTGCTGGCCGTCGTCACGAGGCTGCGCGAACGCCGGCGGGTGCGGGTGACGCTGGAGAACATGTCGCTGGAGCGCGGGGAAGGTTTTCGCACGGGCGAGCCGCTCGAGCTGCGCCTGCGCGCGACGGTGCCGATTGCACGGGAGGGTGAGCGCACGGTGGCACCGGAGCACATCGCGATGCACCTGGTGCGGCGCTTCATGCTCGATGCAGCCGACGGAACGCGATCGCTGGTGGAGGAGTGCTGCGACGAAGCGATCGCGCCGCGCGAGGATGCGCGGGCCGGCCGGGTTGTCTATGCCTGCGAGCTTCGCGCGAAGCCCGCGAACGGCGACGAAGCCGCGCAATGGTCGGTCGAGTTGCGCGAAGCGGCCGACGGCACCGGGGAGCCCTTGCTCGTCGCCGCGCTGCGGCTGCTCCCCCCGCGCTGAGGCCGGACCGGACGCAAAAAAGCCGGGCCATGGCCCGGCTTTCTTTCAGCCCCGCAGGAAATTACAGCGGCAGTGCGTCGCCGTGAGCGGCAGCGCGGGCTGCGGCACGAACCGCGGCGCGGTCCACCGAGCTGGCCACGACCGGAGCGACGCCGGAAGAAGCGCCTTCGGCATACGGGTCACCGCTGCGGGCGGCTGCCACGGCTTCGGCACGAACGGCCGAGCGGCTGGCGGTCGAGACGATCGCTTGTGCCGGGCCGGCGTTGGCACCGGTGGCGTAGGGGTTCGCGCTGTGGGCGGCAACCACGGCCTGGCTGGCAACGTCGGCGCGGCTGGCGGCCGAGGTCAGCTGGTGCACGCCTTCATAGGTTTCGGCGTGGGCAACGCCGGCAGCGGCCAGCAGGGCGAGGGAAACGGCGGAGAGGAGCTTCGAGGCGGTCATTTGGATGTGTCCTTCAATTGGTTCGGTTCTTGTTTCTTGATCTGGATCAGCTGAAGGGCTGGTCCATGGGAAGAATTGTGCGCCCGTCGTCTAAGTAAAAACCCTTAGACAATGGAACCACGGTGTTCACACCATGGAAACAATCAACCGCCGGGAAGACGGATCACCGCCTGTCGTAGAGTCCCCCGCATGAGCGAACCGGCCCCCGCCCCTTCACCTTCCACGTCCTTCTGGGGAAGCCCCGACACCGTGTTCGACCGGCTGGCGGGCGAATGGAGCCTGCAGCGCAACATCGAGGGGCAGGCCACCATGAGCGGCGTCGCCACGTTCACGCCGCTGGAAGCCGGAACGCTCAAGTACCGTGAGGAAGGCCGCATCCGCCTGGCCGACGGCAAGGAGTTCGACGGGCACCGCGAATACCTTTTCGAACGCGCTCCGGGCGGTTTCGCGGTGCATTTCGCCGAAACGCCGCCACGCCTCTTCCATACCATCGCCGTCGTGCGCGAGGGCAAGGGTGACGGTGACGTGCTCGCCGGCTCGGCCACGCACCTGTGCACGCCCGACACCTACGACAGCAGCTACCGCTTCCTGCCCGACGGCTCCTTCACGATCCGCCACGTGGTGCACGGCCCGCGCAAGGACTACCTCTCGGAAACCGTCTTCAGCCGGCGAGGCTGAGGGAAGCCGCTCAGTCGCGGTCGAGGCGCCACGCCGGCATGCCGCGCATCACGGTCTGCACCAGCACCGCGCAGATGCCGCACTTGATGAGGTCGCCGGGAATGAACACCAGCATGGCCAGCGCGGCCTTCGACAGCGACATGTGGGCGATCCACGAGAGCCCGACGATGCCGAAGGCGTAGACCACGCCGATCCCGCCGACCAGCGCCGAGAGGAACGCCGCCGCCAACAGGGGAAGCCCCGTCGTGCCGCCGATGCGGCGCACGGCCAGGCGCATCAGCAGGCCGCAGGCGAAGGCGCCGAACATCCAGCCGAACAGGAAGCCGCCGGCAGGCGCCACGAACACGCTCAGGCCGCCACGGCCGCCCGGCAGCAGCGGCAGCCCGAGCGCCACCGCGAGCAGGAACAGCGCGATGGCCAAAAAGCCCCGGCGCGGCCCCAGCAGGCAGCCCGCCAGCATCACGCCCAGCGACTGCAGCGTGATCGGCACGCCGAACGGCAGGTCGATCTTCGGGATCAGGCCGAACACCGCCATCAGCGCCGCGAACAGCGCGATGTACGACAGCGAACGGGAGGAAGTGAGGGAGCCTGAAGTGGTGGTCATGGCAGTCGCAATCGAGAAAAGACGGAAGAAGGATCAGCGCCCGAGCCGCGCGGCCAGCGCGTCCGCCACGCGCTCCGCCGTCTGCAGCGTGCGGATGGTCAGCGGCGCCAGCAGCCGCAGGCCGCCGCCGTGGCCGGAGCGGACGCGGTAGGCATCGTCGAGGCGCTGCCACTGCACATAGAAATTTTCGGCGAAGCGCAGCATGAGGCCAAGGCCCAGCGCGATCCGCTCGGTGGGCACGCCGAAGCGCTGCAGCGGATGCAGCACGGCCTCGAGCACCGCCAGCAGGTCCTCGAAGCGAGTGGTCAGCGTGAGCATCAGCGCAAGCGTGGCCGCGCTCGCCAGGCGCAGTGCGCTGGCCACGCCGAGCAGCGTCGTGCCCATCGCCCAGTGGAAGCCGACGATCAGCCCGCAGGCCACCGTCACGCCGACCAGCATGCGCACGCGGCGCCATGCGGGCGCTCCGAGCGAGGCGAAGATCAGCAGCACCGCTGCGCAGGCGATGGCCAAGTACGACGGGCGCTCGACCAGCACCAGCAGCGTGCCGCACACCGACAGCACCGCGAGCTTGATCCATGCCGCGATCGCATGCATCCACGTCGGCTGCTCCGAATACAGGCTACGCATGGTGGCGCCCCCGCTCAGCGGCAGCGCGCTCGCGCACGTCCTCGGCGTAGGCCTCGCACACCTCGCGGCCCGGTCCGTCGCCGCGCACCCTGCCCTGGTCGAGCCACAGCACGCGCTCGAAGTCGTAGACGTGCTCCAGCAGGTGCGTGGACACGAGGATCTGGTGGTCGCTCGCCTCCAGTTGCGCGGCAAGCCGCGCCTGGCTCAACAGGTCGAGGCTGGCGAATGGCTCGTCGAGCAGCAGCGTGGCGGGCTCGCTGATCTGCAGGGCCAGCAGGCACACCTGCTGGCGCTGGCCCTGGCTCAGCTCGCTCACCGCGCGCCCGGCCCAGGCCTCGAGCCCGCGCCGGGCAAGGAAATCGCGCGCCTGCTGCCTGGCCGCCTGCCGCGTCTCGCCGCGCGCCGTAAGACTGAAGGCCAGCTCCTCGGCCACGGTCGGAAAGATGATCTGGTCGTCGGGGTTCTGGAACATCAGCCCCACGTGCTTCGACAGCTGCCTGCGGTCGGCCTGCGTGTCGCAGCCATGCACGACCACGCGCCCTTCCTGCGGCTGGTCGAGCCCGCTGATGAGGCGGAACAGGCTGCTCTTGCCCGCGCCGTTGTCGCCGACCAGGCCGATGCGCATCTCCTGCAGGTCGAGCGTCAGCCCCTCGAAGACGCGCTGGCTGCCGCGCACCAGCGTCACCGCCTCGAGGCGGATGCTGTGCGGGGAGCTGGGTTCGGACGGGGTCGGCTGCGGCAAGGGGCGCCCACTGTACCTGATGCGGTACCCGAAGCCGCCTCGCCGCCGCGAGGCTCAGGCCGCGGCCGGAAACAGCGCGTTGAGCTCGCCCACGGACAGCATGCCCTCGCCCATCGTGCCGAAGCGGCCGTGCCCGAAGGCTTCGCCCGCGATGCGCGCCACCAGCCCCAACGCCGACTGCAGCGGGCCGCAGCCCAGGCTGATGCGCCGCGCACCGGCACGCGCGAGGCTATCGGCCGGCGGTGCGCCGGCGTAGCCCGCGTACACGTTCAGCGGCAGGTCGAGCGCACCGGACAGCCGCCCGATCTCTTCGGGGCTGGACATGCCCGGCACGAAGATGCCGTCCGCGCCCGCCGCCGCGTAGAGCTTCGCGCGGCGCAGCGCCTCCTCGAAGCGCGCGGCCGGGTCGTCCCACGGCATGAAGTACACGTCGGTGCGTGCGTTGATGAAGAAGCGCGCGTCCAGCTCGCGGATGGCCGCGATGCGCTCGCACAGCACCTCGGGCGACGCCAGCTCGCGCGCGCCCGGTCGCGTGCCGTCCTCGATGTTGATGCCGGCTGCGCCCATGTCGACGAGCGCGCCCGCCACCTCGCGCACCGCCGCGGCGCTCTCGCCGAAGCCGCTCTCGATGTCCACGCTCACCGGCACGCTCGCCACGCGGCAGATGCGCGCGCAGGCCGCGACCAGCTCGGCGACGGGCATTCGCTCGCCATCCGCGTAGCCCAGTGACCAGGCCATGCCCGCGCTGGTGGTGCCGATGGCCGTGGCGCCGGCGCGCTCGACGATGCGGGCGCTGGCGGCGTCCCATGCGTTCACCAGGACCAGCGGTCCGGGGCCGGCATGAAGCCGGTGGAAATCTTCTGTCTTCTGCTGCGCGTCGCTCGATCGCATGGCCATCCGTTCCAAGGGAGTTGAGGAATGGCCGCAGCTTAGGAGCGGCGCGCCGCCCCGGCTTGGAAAAAACTGCTATTTCATTTCACGCCGTAGCCGCGCGCCGCCCGCAGCGCGATCAGGCTCACCACCACGCCGAAGCCCACGTAGAACGCCGGCGCGATCTTGCTGCCCGTGGCCGTGATGAGCCAGGCGCTGATGAAGGGCGCGAAGCCGCCGAAGATCGCCACGCCGAAGCTGTAGCTCACCGAGAGCCCCGTGCCGCGCGTGGCCGCCGGGAACAGCTCCGACATCGCCGCCGAGATCGGCCCCCAGTAGGCAGAGGCCACCACGCCCATCGCGGTGAGCGCCAGCATCAGCGCCGGCACCGAGGGATGGTTCACCAGCAGGTAGAACAGCGGCACGATCATCACCAGCATGACCAGCGCCGCGGCACGCATCACGGGGATGCGCCCCACGCGGTCGGACATGCTGCCGAACAGCGGCACCAGCGCGAACTGCAGCACGCCGAACCAGAAGGTGCCGGCGAAGGCCATCGACGGCGGCAGGCCCAGCTGGCGCACCGCGAAGGTGGGCATGAAGAGCCCCGTGTAGGCCACGATGGTCGCGAGGATGATGAGCCCCATCGCCGCCAGCGTGCGCCCGCGCTGGTCCACCAGCGTGGTGCGCACCGGCGTGGCTTCCTGCGCGGCGCGCTTGAACTCCACGCCTTCGTCGAGGTGGCGGCGGATGTACAGGCCCGCCGGGCCGATCAACAAGCCGAAGAAGAACGGAATGCGCCAGCCCCACGACAGCAGCTGCTCGGGCGTGAGCAGCGCATTGAGCCCCATGCCGAAGCCCGCCGCCAGGAAGGTGGTGATGCCCTGGCTCGCGAACTGCCAGCTCGAGAAGAAGCCGCGCCGGCGCGGGTCCTGCTCGGCCAGCAGCGCGGTGGCACTGCCGAACTCGCCGCCCGCCGCGAAGCCTTGCAGCAGCCGCGCGAGGATCACGAGCCCCGGCGCCCACAGCCCGATCTGCGCGAAGGTGGGTGCCACCGCGATCAGCAGCGTGCCGCACAGCATCAGCGCCATCGACAGCGTCAGCGCGTTCTTGCGCCCGCGCGCGTCGGCATACGCGCCCAGCACCAGCGAGCCGACCGGGCGCATCACGAAGGTCACGCCGAAGGTGCCCAGCGTGATGAGCAGCGACACGGTGTCGTTCTCGGCCGGGAAGAACAGCTTGGAGATGGTCACGGCCAGAAAGCCGTAGATCACGATCTCGAACCACTCCAGCGCGTTGCCGATGGAGATGGCCGTGATGACCCGCAGCGTGCTCTGCCGGGAGGCCGGCTCGGCGGGTTCTGAAAGGTCGGCGGTGCGTGGGGCGAGTGTGCTCATGGTGCTGCGTGCTCCAGGGGTGGTTGAACTGCAAGGTCCGCGCCAGTCGCGGGCCGGACGCCGAAGTGATGCAGCACGTTGCGCAGCAGCCCTTCGAAACAGGGGTCGGCACCGAGCACCCAGCTCGCGCCGACGGCGCCTGCGTTGAACACGCGGCCGCCTTGCGGGCGCTCCCAATAGATCATCTCGGCCGACAGCCCGCCCCGCGAATCGGTCGGCTGCGAGTAGTAGTCGAGGTACGCGTCGAGGCGCCCGGGGCGCTGCCTGCGCCCCTCGGCGATGACCTGGATGCCGCGCTGCGGCTCGGGCAGGCTCTCTCCGGCGGGCAGCCTGCGCGTCATGCGGTTCAGCGTCGCGACGCTCAGGTCCCACTCGTGGCCGATGGCGCGCGGCAGGCCGCCGCCCGGCGCGTGACCGAAGGTGGAGCCGTCTTCGAGCCCCAGCGCGTGCGGCTGCGTGAACAGGAAGTGCTTCGGCTGCGTCGCGTGGTACACGCCGAAGTCGTCGCCGTCGGCGAAGGCCCAGCCCGCCGATTCCAGCCCGATGAGCTCGGCGCAGGAGCGCCCGGCCTGCCTGAACTGGCCGCCGCGCGCCCAGTCCTGCGAGTGGTACTGCTCGCCGTAGGGGCCGGCGGGCGGGCGCAGCTCCACCGATTCCGCGCCGTCCTCGTCGCCCGGTCCGCGCACCTTGCGCTGCTCCATCACCGTGCACTCTTCGTCGTAGCTCACGCGCAGGTACATGGTGTTGCCCGACAGCACGATGGCGGTGCCGCCGCCCGACAGGTAGTCGTCGAGCCCGTCGCAGGCTGGCTGCGACCAGTATTCGCTGTGGCCGTTGATGAACACCGTCTCGTAGGCCTTCAACAGGCCCGGGTCGCGGTGCAGATCGAGATCGCTCACCACGTCGTAGTCGTAACCGCAGCGCTCCAGCCACACGTGCAGGCGACGCTCCAGCCGGGTCCACTGGCTGAAGCCTGCATCGGCCGGGTCGTACAGCGCGTTCGGGCTGGCGTTGGGCCACGGCATGCGCAGGCCCACCTGGTAGGTCGGCTGGCCGCCGCGGTGGTAGGTGTAGCTGCAGAAGGCCGGCGCCTCGGGATGGCTGTTCTCCAGTCCCGCCGAGCGGCGCGGCCACACCGGATCGCTCGCGGTGTTCTTCGCGAAGGGCGTGGCGGCGTAGGCCAGCCAGCTGTTGGTGGCGCACAGCACCAGCACCGGCGCGGGAGCCCGCTGCGCGGCGCGGCGCACGATGAACGCGATGTCGTACTCGACCGGCCTGCCGTCGAGCAGGAAGTGCACGCGCCCCACGTACACGCCGGATTTCGCGTCCGCCGGAATGCGGAAGGCATGGCTCTCGGGCCAGCGGCAGTCGTAGAGATCGTCGCTCGCCAGGCGCAGGCCGTGGCCGCGCGTGGGGTCGGCCAGCGGGTCGTAGCCGTCGTCGGAAAACTCGTTCACGCGCGCCGGTTCGAAGGCCGGCCCGACGATCATCCAGGTGCCGTGGTTGACGATGCGGCCGGTGCGTTGGTGGCCGCTGGCATCGGCCACCACGTCGCCGCGCTCCTCGCGCAGCGGCCAGCAGGCGAGCACGGTGCGTCCGCGCGGTGTGCGCAGGCCGCGGTCGGCGAAGCGCGCCTCCACCTCATCGGCCTGCAGCGCATGGGAGTAGATCGCCGGCATGACGATGTCGCCCTCGAGGAATGCATCCGCCAGGCCGTCGATGCCGCTGCCGCCCAGGCGCAGCGGCGCCCTGCCCGGCTGCACCACGCCGTCGAAACGGCCGCGCGCGACGGCCTCGCCGTCGATCCACAGCACCGTCTCTCGCCCGTCCCAGGTGGCGACGATGTGATGCCAGCGCTTCGGCACCAGCGAGCCGCCCGCGAGCTCGCCTTCCGGGCGGAAGGCGCCGCCGTCGCCCAGATGGAACACAGCGCGGCCCGCCTCGTCGACGAAGAGGCCGTAGCCGCAGGCGGCGGGCAGGTCGAACTGCCCGATCACGCTCTGGCGCGCGCCCACGCTCCATACCTGCACCCAGCACTCCAGCGTGAGCGCGCGCAACGGATGACCGAGGCCGCGCTCCACCAGCACATAGGAGCCCGGGTGGATCGGATGCACGCGCGCGGGCGAAGGCTCGAAGGCGTGCAGCACCATGTCGGCCGTGCGGCCCTCGGTGTCGGGGCCGAGCCGGCACACCGAGAGCGTGTAGGGCACGTGGCTGCTGAGATGGAAGCGCACCACCTCGCCGGCGGCCACGCTCTTGCGGTCGGTGTAGCCGTGCACGCCGGGCACGTGCAGGCTGCGGTGGGGCGGAAGAATCTTCTGCTGTTGCATCGTCATGCCACGGTGGCCAGGCCCTTGGCCGCGATCTCGTCGGCCAGGTCGTGCAGCGAGCGTTCGAGCAGGTCCGCCAGTTCGTCGATCTCGGCCGGCGTGATGGTCAGCGGCGGCGTGATCATCTGGAAGTCGCCGAAGGCGCCCAGGTTGGCGCGCCGGTTGTACAGCGCGATGCCGTGCTTCAGCCCGTGCTCGGTGAGCCGCGCCGGCGCGTTGAAGCTTGCCGGCAGCTGCCGCTTCGTCGCCTTGTCGGCCACGATCTCGATGGCGGTGAAGAGGCCCTTGCCGCGCACGTCGCCCACGATGGGCGAGCGCGCCGCCACCTCGCGCAGGCGCGCCATCAGCAGCTCGCCCATGTCGCGCGCGCGGGTCACGAGGTCCTGCGCGATCACTTCGCCGAGCACCGCGTTCGCCACCGCGCACGACAGCGGGTTGGTGAAGTAGGTGTGGCCGTGCACGAAACCGCCGCTGCCCGCGACCGCGTCGACGATGCGGTCGGGCGCCAGCAGCGCGCCCAGCGGCGTGTAGCCCGCCGCCAGCCCCTTGGCCAGCGTGACCAGGTCGGGCCGCGCGCCGGCCCAGTGGTGCGCCGCGAGAAAGGCGCCGGTGCGGCCCGCGCCGCTCATGATCTCGTCGTAGATCAGCAGCACGCCGTGGCGGTCGCAGATCTGGCGCACGCGCTCGAAGTACACGGCGGGCGCCACCGCCGCGCCGGTCGACAGCCCGCCGATCGGCTCCATGATGAAGGCCAGCACAGTGTCGGCGCCCTCGCGCACGATGGTGGTCTCCAGTTCGTCGGCGCAGGCCAGCGCGTGGCTCTCGGCGGTGTGGCCGGCGGGCACGCGGTACGACAGCGGCGCGCTCACCTTCGGCATCTCGCGCACCATCGGCCCGTAGATCGACTGGGTGTGCGCATCGCCGGTCACCGCCAGCGCACCGAGCGTGGAGCCGTGGTAGCTCGGGTTGCGCGAGATCACCTTCACGCGCCGCGCCTGGCCCGTGACCACCGCGTATTGCCGCGCCAGCTTGATCGCCGACTCGTTGGCTTCCGAGCCGCCCGAGACGAAGAAGGCACGGTCGAAGCCCTCGCCCGCCAGCGCGCAGACGCGGTCGGCCAGCTCGATGCTCTGCTCGCTCTCGAAGAAGCGCGGGTAGGCGAAGGTCACGCGCGCCGCCTGCTCCTGCATGGCCGCCAGCACGCGCGGATTGCCATGGCCGATGTTGGCGACCACCGCGCCGGCGGTCGCGTCGAGGAAGCGGCGGCAGCCCGTGTCCCAGAGGTAGATGCCCTCGCCGTGCGCGATGCGCGGCGGCCGTGGCGTGCCCTTGGCGGCATAGAAGCCGAGCACGGAGCCGCCCTTGGGCGTGTCTCCCACGGTGCGGGGGGTGTCTTCGATCGAGGCGCTCATCGGGAAATATCCATTCATCGCAGGTCTTGAACGGCCACGACGATAGGCAGAGCCCGCCGCCACGGGTAGACGTATGGGCCGATGAAGTGCTATACGTCTGGCGCATGAAGAACACCCACGACCGGCTCGACCTGCTGCACACCTTCATCCGCATCGGCGAGAGCGGATCGCTCAGCAAGGCGGCGCGCCTGCTCGACACGACGCAGCCCACCGTGAGCCGCCGCCTGCTCGAACTGGAACGGCTGCTGGGCTGCAAGCTGGCGATCCGCAACACCGCGAACTTCTCGCTCACCGACGAAGGCCGCTCGCTGCTGGCCGAGGCGCACGACCTCACCGACCGCTGGTCGGGCCTGTCGCAGCGGCTGCAGGGCGGGCAGAGCCGGCCCGAGGGCACGCTGCGCGTGATCGGCCCCTCCGGCTACGGCACCGGCTTTCTCACCGACGCGGTGACCGACCTGCGCGCGGCGCATCCGCAGCTGCGCGTGGAGCTCACGCTGACCGACCGCGTGGTCGACCTCGCGGCCTCCGGCGCCGAATGCTGGGTGTGCGTGGGCGAGGTGCGCGACCCCGGCCTCGTCTGCCGCACAGTGGGCCGCATGGAGCGCGTGCTGATCGCCACGCCCGAGCTGCTGAAGCGCACCGGCCCCGTCACGCTGGCACGGCTGCCTCAATTGCCGTGCGTGGGCCTGATCCCGTACGTGACGGGCAACGTGCGGCTCATCAACCGCGCGGGCCGCTCGCGCATCGTGCCGCTGGACACGCCCATCCGTACCGACAGCCTGCTCGCGAGCTACCGCGCGATCCTCAACGGCGCGGGCATCGGCGCCGCAGCGCCATGGATGTGCCACGAGGACATGCAGGCCGGCCGCCTGAAGCGCGTGCTTCCCAACTGGTGGCTGGAGCCCATCGGCGTGCACGTCGCGCTGCCGCCGGGGCTGTACCGGCCGGCACGGGTCACGGCCTTCGTCGAGGCGCTGCGACAGCGCATGCATGCGCTGCCGGGGTTCAGGCCGGCGGCGTGAGCCGCAACTACATCAGCGCGACCACCGGATAGCGCCGCCACCCTGGCTCCGCGTGGCGCCGGCCGTGCGCGAAGATGAAGCCCAGCACCGCCTTCTGGTCGCCCAGCTTCTCCGGGTTCTCCGCCTTCCACTGCTCGAACAGGCGTTTCAGCTCGGGTTCGTCTTCCAGCATGCGCAGCGCCGTGTCCTCGAAGACGTAGGGCGAGAAGTTCTCCTTCTTCTCGAGCACGCTGTTGAAGAAGCCCCAGCGGAAGAAGCTGTCGTGGGCCTGCGGCTCCAGCGTCTCGACCGCGTAGCGGGCACGGGGCTGGTCCAGCGGAACCAGCACGTCGCCCGCGCGCGCCTGGAAGGGCTCGGTGCCTTCGGCAAGCTCCACCTCGTCGTGGAACATGTGGCCTTCGTAGGCGTTCGCGCGGGAGGTCACGCTGCGGATGCGGTACACGCGCGCCGCCTCGAAGAGCCTGTCTTCGTCGAGCCGCTTCAGCTCCACTCCGTTCCACTCCAGCCGCTCGATCGCTTCTCTCCATGCCCGGGGCACGAGGTAGGCCCTTGGCGCCGCGGCCGTCTCTCCCACGATGCAGCGGTCGAAATGCACGATGTCCTTCTCCCACGGCTGGCTGCGGTCATAGGCCAGACGCTCGTAGCTGCCCAGCAGGCTGGGCTTGCGGACCGCGCGATAGCCCTTGAAGCGGAGGCCGGCGGGCCGGCTGCGGTCGTTGCGCCAGGTCAGCGGCCAGCGGGCCTGCCGTGCGGCCGCGGCCTTCGCCTCGCGGCGCAGCTGCTGGATGCGCTGCGCATTCGCGATGCTGAAGTCGAGCACCGTCTCGACCAGCGCCCGCATCGACGCCACCCGGTCGGCGAAGGGCTTGAGCATGTGGGTCTCGGGCATGAAGCCGATGGTGTGGTGCAGCGCGGCGTAGCCGGTGGAAAAGCGCGGCGTGTCGAGGAAGTCCTCGATGCCGTCGTCGGGCGTCTCGGCCAGCAGGTTCATGTACGGGCAGGTGGGCCACCCGCGCCGCTCCATGCCGCCGTAGATCGCGGGCAGCATGCTCTCGCGCAGGAAGGCGCCGAGCCCGCCGCCCAGCTTGTCGGGCTGGGTCGGGATCAGCGTCATGGTGTAGCTGTAGTCGGCGCCGTTGGAGGTGTGGGTGTCGACCATCACGTCCGGGTCCCACGCGGTGAAGAAGCGGTTGAACACCTGCGCCGCGAGGCTGTCGCACTTGATGAAGTCGCGGTTCAGGTCCAGGTGCCGGCCGTTGCCGCGGAAGCCGAAGGACTCGGGGCCGAGCTGGTTCACGCGCGAGGTGTTCTGCCGGTCGATGCAGCCGTCCACGTTGTAGACCGGGATGAAGATGAACACCGTGCGGCCCAGCGCGGCCAGCTTCTCGGGCTGCGTGCAGAAGTCGCGCACCAGCGCCATGCAGGTGTCGATGCCCTCGGGCTCGCCGGGATGGATTCCGTTGTTGTTGAAGAACACCGGACGCCCCTGCCGCGCGAGCGTCTCGCGGTCGAACACGCCGTCCGAAGTGACCACGCCGGCGTGAAGGGGAACGCCAGTGTCCGAGACACCGATCTCGCCCCAGCGCAGCACGCCGGGGAAGTCTCTGGCCAGCCGCTCGTAGAAGGCGATGCATTCGGCCCAGGTGGCGGTCTGGTTGCCGTTGCCGGCTTCGAACGGCGTGACGTAGGAAGTGTCTTGTGGAGCGGTCATGGGAAGAAGGCTACAGTAGTCGCCCCTCCCGGTCATCCAGCCCTTCTTTCTTCAAAAGAGCCAGACAAGGCCGCAAGCAATACATATTCATTCAAGGAAACGCACATGGGCGCCCAATGGAAAGCCAAACACAAGGACATCGCGGCCAACGCCAAGGGCCGGCTGTTCGGCAAGCTCGTCAAGGAAATCGTGGTGGCCGCGCGCAACGGCGCCGACCCGGCCTCCAACGCGCGCCTGCGGCTGGTGGTGGAGCAGGCCCGCAAGGTCTCGATGCCCAAGGACACGCTCGACCGCGCCATCAAGAAGGGCGCCGGCCTCACGGGCGAGTCCGTGCACTACGAGCACGTGATCTACGAGGGCTTCGCACCGCATCGCGTGGCCGTGATGGTCGAATGCCTCACCGACAACGTGAATCGCACCGCGCCTGAAATGCGCGTGCTGTTCCGCAAGGGCCAGCTGGGCACTTCGGGCTCGGTGTCGTGGGACTTCGACCACGTCGGCATGATCGAGGCCGAACCCGCGAAGCCCGACGCCGACCCCGAAGTGGCCGCCATCGAGGCCGGCGCGCAAGACTTCGAGCCGGCCGGCGAAGACCACCCCGCCGTCTTCCTCACCGACCCCACCGACCTCGACCTCGTGAGCCGCGCCCTGCCCGCCCAGGGCTTCACCGTGCTGTCGGCCAAGCTGGGCTACAAGCCGAAGAACCCCGTCGATCCGGCGAGCCTGAGCGCCGAGGCACTGGAAGAAGTCGAGAGCTTCCTCGCGGCCATCGACGCGAACGACGACGTGCAGAACGTGTTCGTGGGACTGGCGGGTTGAGGTACCGTCGTGCAATGTCCTGTCTGCAACAACCTCAACGCGGCGACCGACGTGCGCTGCTTTCAGTGCAACACCACACTGATCCATGAAGCCGCGGGTCACTCCGAGGGCTACAGGAAGACGACGCAGGAGCTGGATGCCCGCGTGTACAGCGGTGTCGGCGCGTTCTTCGGGTTCTGCCTCGTCGCGGTCTTCCTGAAGTTCATCCTGCCCGGCGTGACGCTCGATGATCGGGAGATCTACCTCGCCGCGGCAGTGGGTGCCGGGATTGGCGGCTTCATCGGTCGTGCATTCCTGCGCGCGAGGTTTAAGTAAGCCGTTCGTCGGCGCAGAGGAAAGCACCTGTGGCAGCAGCCGAAGAACCTGGCACACGCGCACTCGCCGGCAGGTGCCTGTGCGGCGCCGTTCACTACGAGGTGGCGGATGAATTCGTCTACTCGCTGAACTGCCACTGCCAGGACTGCCGGCGCGCGACCGGCTCGGCCTTCAAGCCCTTCGCGGGCATCGAGCGCGGCAAGTTCGCCATCACGCAGGGAAAGGACGGGCTCGCGATCTACGGCAAGCCCGATGCGGGCGACCTGCACTGCGCGAAGTGCGGCTCGCTGCTGTGCTCCGTGGTGCGCGACGGGCAGTTCGTGCATGTCACGCTGGGCACCCTGGTCGATGCCCCCTCCATCCGGCCGAGCGCGCACATCTTCGTGGGTTCGAAGGCGCCGTGGTTCACGATCACGGACGACCTGCCGCAGCACGAGGGCCACGCCGGCGGGAGCTGAACGCGCCGCGCAAGAAGATGCCGGCCCGCGGCCGACAACCGCATCCTGTGCCGCGAGGCGGCCCCAGTTCGGAACGCGCATCCGGACAGCGCACCTATGCTCGATGAAGCCATTTCCACTTCATCCCTGGAGCGTTTCCATGTCCCTGCAAGATTTCAAGGTCCTCACCTTCGACGTCGTCGGCACGCTGATCGACTTCGAGGGCGGCATGCTCGCCTACCTGCGCAGCGTGGCGCCCGATGCCAAGGTGAGCGACGACGACTTCCTCGCCGCCTACCGGCGCGCACGCGCCGACGGCAATGCCGGCTGGTATCCGGACGACCTCGAGCGCTGCTGGCACGCCGTGGCCCCCGCGCTGGGCCTGCCCGACACCGACACCGTCGCTCGCGGGCTGCGCGACTCGGTCTCGCAATGGCCGGCCTTCCCCGACTCCGTGGAAGCGCTCAAGCGCCTGGGCAAGCGCTTCAAGCTGGTGACGATGACCAACGCGCAGGCCTGGGCGCTCGCGCACTTCGACAAGACCCTGGGCTCGCCCTTCGACATGCTGCTGAGCTGCGACGATGCACTGTGCGAGAAGCCCGACGCGCGCTACTTCGCCTATGCACGCGGCCGCTTCGAAGGCGCCTGGGGCTTCAAGCAGGCCGACAACCTGCACGTGGCGCAGAGCCAGTACCACGACATCGGCATCTCCAGGCAGCTGGGCATCACCACCTGCTGGATCGAGCGCCGGCATGCGCAGAAGGGCTCGGGCGGCACCATCGAGTCGAAGCACACCGTACCCGACTACCACTTCCACACGCTGGCCGAACTGGCCGACGCGGTAGAGGCGGGGCGCTGAGCATGACGGGCATCACCATCCTTAGCCAGTCGGCCACCATCGGCGGCCTGCAGGACCAGGGCACGCCCGCGCGCCCCCTGAGCCAGCCACCCTGCAGGCTCAGCGGCATCGACGTCGAGCTCGCCGGCGCGGGCGAGAACAAGAGCGGCATCTGGCAGTGCGAGCCCGGCCGCTTCGAGCGCCAGCTCGCCAACGCCGAGGTCATGCACATCATCGCGGGCGCCTGCACCTTCACGCCCACCGGCGGCGAGGCGCTACAGATCCGCGCGGGCGACACGCTGTTCTTTCCTGCGCACACCACCGGCGAGTGGCATGTGCACGAAACCCTGCGCAAGGTCTTCGTCGTGATGGCATAGGGCTCACGCCCAGGCCTGCTCGCTTCGTGCAGCCGCCAGCCCTTTTGCAGGGGGCCATGCCGGCGGCCCGGCAAAGCCGGTTCCACGGTATGCCTGGAAGGGCGCCCCTCGAACTCAGGCCGCCTGCCTCGTCAGTTCGCTCGCGAACCGGCCGATGGAAAAGCTCTCGATCGGCGTCGAGGTCCGGCCGGTGGCGATCAGCTCGGCCATCGTCTCGCCCACGCCGGGGCTGATCGCGAAGCCCTCGCCATTGAAGCCGAAGGCGTAGTGCAGGCCCGGCACGCGCGCGCTCGGGCCCATCACAGGCTGCCAGTCCGCCGTGTAGCCCTCGATGCCGCTCCACACGCGGATCAGCTGCACGTGCGCGAAGGCCGGTACGAAGCGGCGCAGCTCGCGCATCTGGCGCAGCACGTTGTCGGGCTTCACGTAGGCGCGGATGTGCTCCGCATGCGCCGGACCCTTGAGCCCGCCGCCGAAGACGATGTTGCCGCGCGCGATCTGCCTGAAGTACAGCCCCTCGTGCTCGATGGGCGACGAGATGCCGACGGACGGCCCGATGGCATAGGGCAGCGGCTCGGTCACGCCCATCTGCGGCCCGCGTGCTTCCATCGGCACGCCTTCGCCGAACTGCCCGGCCATGCGGTTCGACCATGCGCCGCAGGCCACGAAGAGCTGTGCCGCGCGATAGCGCCTGCCGTCCGCCGTGTGGGCGACGAAGCCCGCGCCGTCGCGCTCCACGTGCATCACCTCGGCGTGCTCGACGATGTTCGCGCCGGCACGCCGAGCCGCGCGCGCGAAGGCCGGCCCGGCCAGGCGCGGATTGGCATGGCCGTCGTTCGGCGAGAGCGAGCCCGCCACGATGCCGGGCGCGAAGATGCCCCAGCGCCTGGCGAGGCCGGCCGCGTCGAACAGTTCGAGATCGAGGCCCAGCGGCTTCACGTCCCTCGCGTGCTGTTCCAGCACCGCCGCCTGCTTCTCGGTGTAGCAGACGCGCAGGTGGCCGTAGGGCACGAACTCAAGGTCTTCGCCCAGCAGTTCCTTCACGCGTCCCCAGACGGCGCGCGCGCGGTTGGCCAGCGGCATCTGCGCCAGCGCGCGGCCCTGCCGGCGCACGTTGCCGAAGTTGGTGCCGCTGGCCTGGCGGCCCACGAGCTCGCGCTCGAGCAGCGTGACCGACAGGCCATGCTGGCGGCGCAGGAAGAAGGCGGCGGTGGTGCCCATGAGGCCGCCGCCCAGCACCAGCACGTCGGTGTCGGTTGTCGTCGTGTCGCTCATGCCTGCACCTCGCGCGTATCCATCATCAGCGGCTTGACCGGAGCCTGCGAGCGCAACCGCCCCACGAGCTCGACCGGCACGCCGCTGGCCTGCGCCACGATCTCGGCCGACGCATGGCCGCAGAAGCGACCCTGGCAGCGCCCCATGCCGACGCGGCTGAAGGCCTTGGCGCGGTTGACTTCGCGGCTGTCCATCTCGTCGACGCAGCGGCGCAGCTCGCCGGCCGTCACGGCCTCGCAGCGGCACACGATGGCGTCGTCGGGCAGCGACGCGACCTGCGCGTGCGGCCAGGGAAAGGCGCGCGCCAGGCCCTGGCGGAAACGGTCCATCTGCGCCAGCGTGCGGCGCAGCGCAGCGGATTCGGCGTTGTAGAGGGCGCCGCCCCGCGCATGGCCCAGGTCCGAGAGCGCCGCGAGCGCGGCCAGCCGGCCTGCCGCCTCGGCGCCGTCGGCACCGAGGATGCGAACGCCGTCGCCGGCCAGGTACACGCCTTGGGTGCTGCTGCGGCCGTCGGCATCGATGCGCGGCAGCCACTGGCGGCTCGCCGGCTCGAATTCGAATTCGCAGCGCGCGAGGTCGGCCAGCTGAGTCTCCGCGCGCAGATGCCAGCCGAGCCCGACGGCGTCGCACTCGAAGCGGCGTTCGCCCCCATCGGCATCGCGCACCGCCACGGCCTGCACGCCCAGGCTGTCGTCGCCCTCGATGCGCAGCGGCACGACGCCCTGCAGCACCGGCACGCCCGCGCGGCGCAGGCCGCGGATCAGCCCGAGCCCGCGCAGCGCGAGGCGCGGCCGCGCGAGCAATCCCGCCATCGCTCCCCAGGGCTTGGAGGCCGGAGCGGTGTCGAGCACCGCCGCCACTTTCGCGCCGGCCTGCGCGTACTGCGAGGCCACGAGGTACAGCAGCGGTCCGCTGCCCGTGAAGACCACGCGCGAGCCGATCGCGCAGGCCTGCGCCTTCAGCGCGATCTGCGAGGCACCCAGGCTGTAGCAGCCGGCGCGGTGCCAGCCCGCCACCGGCATCAGGCGGTCGGTGGCGCCGCTGCACACCAGCAGCGCGTCGAAGGGCAGCGCCTGCGGCTCGCCGGCATGCACCACGTGCAACTCGCCCGCGCTCACGTTCCAGGCGAGCGTGTCGCCGCGGTAGTCGATGCGCTCGCGCAGCACGTCGAAGTCGCCGTGCAGCGCCTGCGCCTTCGCGGCCTCGGTGCCGTAGAGCTTGGCGTAGGGGCGCTTGAAGCCCTCGGGCTGGCGCCGGTAGATCTGGCCGCCGTCGCGCCGGCCTTCGTCGACCACGACGGGCCGCACGCCGGCCTGCACCAGCGCCTGCGCGGCGCGCACGCCGGCGGGGCCGGTGCCGACCACGACGACGCGCGGCGAGAGAACGACTTCGGCGTTCATGCCCCTGCCTCCGTGGCATGCCGTGCGAGCGACTGCCTCAGGTCCGGCGTGGCGGGCCAGTGCTGCGCCGGCGGACGGGTCAGCACGGACATGCCCTCCTCCACCGCCGTGGAGCAGGCGCGCAGGCGCTCTCCGGCCGGCGTCCACACCCAGCAGTCCTGGCAGGCGCCCATCAGGCAGAAGCCGGCGCGCGAACCATCGCCGAACTCGCTGTCTCGCACGCGCCGGCCGTTGCTCAGCAGGGCCACCAGCAGCGTGTCGCCGGCCAGCGCGGTGCGGGCTTCGCCGTCGATGTGCAGGGTCAGCGCGGGCCGGTCGGTTTCCGCGAGCCGCACGAAGCGGGCCGGCGGGTGGAAGCGAGGCGTGGATTCGGGCATGGAGAAGAGTCGGGGAGCGCCGCTCAGCGCTCGTGGGGAAAGAGCCGCTCGATCGGACAGTGCGTCTTGATGAACGGCGACTTGATGACGATGTAGCTGAAGTACTTCGAGATGCCGATGTTGCGTTCGAGCAGCCCCTCGATCACTTCCTGGTAGTGGTTCACGCCGCGCGTGAGAAAGCGCAGCAGGTAGTCGTAGCCGCCGCTCACGAGGTGGCATTCGAGCACCTCGTCGACCTCGCGGATCGCAGCCTCGAAGCGCACGAAGTCCTCGCGGTGGTGGTCCGACAGCGTGACCTCGGTGAACACGGTGAGCGTGTCGCCGAGCTTCTCGAGCCGCAGGTGCGCGCCGTAGCCCGCGATGTAGCCGGCCTGCTCCAGGCGCTTCACGCGGATCAGGCAGGGGCTGGGCGAAAGCCCCACCGCATCCGCCAGGTCGACGTTGGTCATGCGCCCGTTCTTCTGCAACTGGGCCAGGATGCGCAGGTCGAGTCGGTCGATCTTGAAAGCTTCTGACATGGCGGTGCCTGATAACGAAACGAGAGATCCCGATTCTGCGTCGGCGGCCGGCTCTTGCGGGTGTCGTTCGACGCGGTTTCAGGCGGCCAGCGCGGCGCGAACGTCGGGCGCCTCGAGCACCTCGTCCAGCGTCTTCCTCAGCCGCGCGAACAGCTGCGCGAACTCGTCCTCGGTGAAGGTGAGCGCGGGCGCGAAGCCGAGGATGTGGTCGCCGAAGGAGCGGAACACCAGGCCATTGCGGTAGCCGGCCGCGAAGATGCGGTCGGACAGCCCGAGCGACGCGTCGAAGCGGCGCTTGCTGGCCTTGTCGCTCACCAGCTCCAGCGCGCCCAGCAGGCCGCGGTGGCGCGAGTCGCCCACCAGCGGATGGTCGAGCAATCCATCGAGCCCGGCCACGAAATGCGCCGCGCCGCGCTGGCCGTTGGCGAGGATGCCGCCCTCCTCGTAGAGCCGCAGCACCTCGAGCGCGACGGCCGCGCCGACCGGGTGCGCCGAGTAGGTCGCGCCGTGGCCGATGGCGGCCCCCTCGGGCGCGCCATCGGCGATGCCGGCGTAGACCTTCTCGGACATCATGGTCGCGCCCATCGGCACGTAGCCCGCCGTCAGGCCCTTGGCCATGGTCATCAGGTCGGGCTCCACGCCTTCGGCCTCGCAGGCGAACATGGGGCCGGTGCGGCCGAAGCCGGTGATGACCTCGTCGACCACGAAGAGGATGTCGAGCTCGCGCGCCGCGTCGCGCATGGCCGTGAGCCAGCCCTTGGGCGGCACCACGACGCCGCCCGAGCCCTGGATCGGTTCGCAGAAGAAGGCCGCCACGTTGTCGGCGCCCAGCTCGGCCACCTTGGCGCGCAGCGCCGCGACCGAGGAGGCGATCAGCGCCCGCGGATCGTCGCCGTGCTCATGGCGATAGGCATACGGCGAGGCGATGTAGTGCTGCGTGGGCAGCGGCAGGTCGAAGCCGCGATGGAAGGCCGGCAGCGCGGTCAGTCCCGCGCCGGTGGACGAGGAGCCGTGGTAGCCGCGCTCCAGCGAGATGAACTGCTTCTTCGACGGACGGCCGGTGGCGTTGTAGTACTGCACGACGAAGCGCACGGCCGCGTCGACCGCCTCGGAGCCGCCCAGCGTGAGGTACACGCGCGTCAGCGACGCGGGAGTGATCTGCACCAGCTTCTCGGCAAGGCGGATCGCCGGCTCGCTGCTGAAGTGGAAGTAGCCGGTGGCGTAGGGCAGCCGGCGCATCTGCTCGGTGGCGGCCTGCACCACGCTTTCCTGCCCGTAGCCCACGTTCACGCACCACAGGCCGGCGAATGCATCGAGCAGCCGGTGACCGTTGCCGTCGGTGAGCCATGCGCCCTTGCCCGAGGCCAACACGGTGGGACCGCGCTGCTCGTGCACGCGCCAGGGCGAGACGGGGTGGATGAGGTGCGCGCGGTCGATGGCGTCGAGAGCGGCTTGCTGAGGCAATGCGGTGGGGTGCGTCATGGGGTGTGAAGGTGCGAGAGCGGAAGGAGCTTTCGATGCCTTCAGCTTAGGCGGCGCACCGCACGAGGTGGTGCTGCTTTGGGGGTGTCGCACGAAGCAGGCTGCGGTTGTGCGTGCGGCGCGCAGCAGATCGTGCGGTGGCTCTTGCTTCGCCCCTTCGCTCCTTCGCTCCTTCGCTCAGTAGCCGCGCGCGCGGTCGACCAGCCCGAGCATCGGCTTGCCCGCCTCGAAGCACTCGAGGTTGTCGAGCACCACTTCGGCCGCGCTCAGCGGCTGCGTCATGCTCGCGATGTGCGGCGTGAGCTGGATGCGCGGATGGCGCCAGAAGGCATGCTCCGGCGGCAGCGGCTCGGGATCGGTCACGTCGAGCACGGCGTCGCCGATGCGGCCGCTTTCGAGCGCGGCCAGCAGGTCGGCGTCGACCAGTTGCGGTCCGCGCCCGACGTGCACGAGGCCGGCGCCTTCGGGCAGTTGCGAGAACAGGCGCGCGTCGAGAAAGCCGCGCGTCGAATCGGTCAGCGGCAGCAGGCAGACGAGGATGCCGGTGCGCGCGAGGAAGGCCGGCAGCTCGTCGGCGCCGGCATGGCATTGAACGCCTGCCACTTCATGCCGCGAGCGGCTCCATCCCGCGCAGTCGAAGCCCAGGGCGACGAGTTGTTCCAGCACCGCCTGCCCGAGGGAACCCAGCCCGAGCACGCCCACGCGCCGCTCGCGGGCCGTTCGCACGGGCAGCGGCTTCCACAGGCCTTCCTGCTGCTGGCGCCGGTATTGCGGCATGTCGCGATGCAGGCCCAGCACCGCATGCGTCACGTACTCGACCATGCCGCGCACGATGCCGGGCTCGACCATGCGCACCACAGGCAGCTCGGGCGGCAGCGACGCGAAGTCGAACTGGTCGACGCCCGCTCCTGAAGAGAACAACACCTGCAGATTGGGAAAGCGCGTCGCCAGGTCGTCCGGCGGCTCCCACGCCGCGAGGAAGCGCACCTGCGCGGGATCGCCGATGTCGGGCCAGATGCGGAAGTCGATGTCGGGGGCGCGGCGGCGGAACACCTCGGCCCACAGGCGGCCTCTTGCCGGGTCGGATTTGTAGAGGAAAGTGGTTTTCATGATTTGGCTGGACTCGGCTCGGAACACATTCGGGGTGCGTGCGAATGACACCGGGTACTCCCCTCCGCGAATGCCCCCGTCGGCGTGATCGCACCACGAACAGAAACGGTCACCCAACAGCCTGAGTGACGATGGCAAAGAGCGAAGGCCCGCCCGCCGGAGAGGCAAGCGATGCACCACGCACCATCGTCGTGGGCGCATCCACGCGCAGCAGCCCGATGCTTTCCAGGCACTCCGCCAGTCCGCTGTCGAAATCGATGTCGATGCGCGTGAAGTGGCCTGCGTTCACGCTGGCAAGGTGAGCGATCAGCGCCTTCGCCCCATCCAGGTCCGGGGCCACCACAGGACCGATCGAGTGCCCACGCCCGAAGCGCCGCAGCATCGCGAAGCCGCGCGGTTCGTTGTCGTGGTCCAGCACCACGCAGGCATCGGCGCTGGCCAGCAGGTCGGAGATGAGCGCGTCGCGCGGCATGCCGCGTGCGGCGGCGTCCAGGGCCTGCAGTGCCGCTGCCTCATGCACGCCGGCGGGCCGGAGGCGCCAGCCCGGCTGCAGTGCGACCAGCGGCGCGGGCTGCGCGATGCCCTGGTGCTGGCGCAGCTCGCCGGTGCGCACGAAGCCCAGCCGCTCGTAGAGCCCGCGCCCCTCGGCGGTGGCATGCAGCAGCACCGTGCGGTCTTCCAGGCCTTCTAGCACCGCGCTCATCAGTCGATGGCCGATGCGGCGACCCTGGCAGGCCGGCGTCACGATCACGAGGCCGACGGTGGCGTGGTGCTCGCCCCAGAGCCAGCGCAGCGCGCAGCCGACGATCTCGCCGTCGCGCTCGGCCACGATGCCCTCGGCATGCGCGAACACCTGCTCCCAGTCCGCGCGCCGGTGCGGCCAGCGCAGCAGGTCCGTCAGCGCGTGGGTGAACGGCAGATCTGCGGACGTCATCGGTCTGAGCACCACGCCGTCGCCGGCGGGTGCATTCGGGGTCTGGTCGGGCATCGGAGAGTCTCTTGGCGAAGAAAAGTCCCTTCCATCTTGGACGACATCGGCGCGCGAGGCCAGACAGAAATGGGCCCTCGCCGCAACTTGCAAGCTTCGGCTGCCGCGCGCCCGGGTTTTGCAATTCGCTGCGGTGAGGCGCCCGCGTACGCATACAAATGCTGTGCCAACCTGCCTAGGATCGATCGCCGCTCTTGCGGTGCCTCATCGATCCCAAGCCCATGCAAGTCTTCGACCCGCGACAGATCCACGTGCCTTCGGGCCATTTCATCGGCGGGCGCCTCGTGCCCGATGCCGGCCGCATCGTCGTGCACCGCCCCTCCGACGCCCAGGCGCATGCCGAGCTTCCGCTGGCCGACGCCGACACGGTGGACGCCGCAGTGCGCGACGCATGGAACGCCTGGCGCACGAGCGACTGGGCACGCCGCGCACCGCGCGAACGCGCACGCGTGCTGCGCCGCTGGGCCGAGCTCGTCGAGGCCGACGCCGCACGGCTCGGCCCGCTGGAAGCCGTGTGCTCCACGCGGCCGGTGCGCGACGCGATCGCGTGGGACATTCCATTCACCGCCGAGGGCCTGCGCTTCTTCGCCGAGTACGCCGACAAGCTCGGCGGCGAGGTCGCCGCCACGCGCCACGACAACCTCGGCATGGTGGTGGCCGAGCCCTACGGCGTCGTCGGCGCGATCACGCCGTGGAATTTTCCGCTGGTGATGGTGTCGTGGAAGGTCGGTGCCGCGCTCGCGGCCGGCAACGCGGTGGTGCTCAAGCCCTCGGAGCTCACGCCGTGGTCGGCGCTGCGGCTGGCCGAGCTGGCCGTCGAGGCCGGCGTGCCGCCCGGTCTCTTCAACGTGGTGCAGGGCGACGGCCGCACCACGGGCGATGCGCTCTCGCGCCACCCGCTCATATCGAAGATGACCTTCACCGGCTCCACCCGCACCGGCGCCGCCATCATGGCCGCCTGCGCCATGACCGGCCCCAAGCCGGTGACGCTGGAGCTCGGCGGCAAGAGCCCGCAGCTGGTGTTCGACGACGCTCCCGACGTCGACCGCCTGGCCGGCATGATCGCCGGCGCCATCACCGGAAACGCCGGGCAGGTGTGCGTGGCCGGCTCGCGGCTGATCGTGCAGCGCGGCATCGCGGGCGAGCTGGTGGAGCGCATCGCGACGCGCTTCGCGGCAATGCGCCCCGGTGCGACCTGGGACGACTCCGCCACGCTGCCGCCCATCATCTCGACGCAGCAGGCAGGCCGCATCCTGGAGATCGTCGATCGCGCGCGCGACGCCGGCGCCACCGTGCGCTGCGGCGGCGGCCTGTACGACGGCGGCCCGGGCGGCGCCTTCTTCCAGCCCACGCTGGTCGAGGGCGTGGACTCTTCCAACCCGGCGGTTCGCGAGGAGATCTTCGGCCCGGTGCTCACGGTGCAGACCTTCGCCGACGAGGAGGAAGGCCTGGCGCTCGCCGCGCACGAGCACTACGGCCTGGCCAGCGGCGTGCACACGGCCGACATCGGCCGCGCGCTGCGGGCGATGCGCGGCATCTCCGCGGGCACGGTCTGGATCAACCGCTACGGGCGCAGCGCCGACTTCGTGATCCCTACCGGGGGTTACCACCAATCGGGTATCGGCAAGGACCTGGGACGCCAGGCGGTCGAGGCCAACCTGCGCTTCAAAAGCGTGCTGATCGACTTTGCCGCGGCGCACTGAGGTGCGCGCCGCACCCATGGAGGGCAGACCGCATGGCATGCCGTCGCCGGCCCTCCAAACCGCAGCTTCGTCGCGGCAGGCAACGCATTTCCCTACAACTGCCGCGCGACTGCGTGCTGCAATCAATCCGTAATTTGCTTGTCGCAATTGCCATCTGAAGAAGTGGCCGGCGGCCGGTTTGGACAACGAGCGAACCAACGAAACACAGGACCCGAGACCATGACCTTCAAGCCCAAGTACGTGACCTTCGACTGCTACGGAACGCTGACCCGCTTCCGCATGAAGGAGATGACGCGCGAGTTCTTCGCCGACCGCATCCCGGCCGACCGCATGGAGCAGTTCATCGCCGACTTCGCGGCCTACCGCTTCGACGAGGTACTCGGTGCCTGGCAGCCCTACGAGGTGGTGCTGAAGAACGCCGTGCGGCGCCTGTGCCGCAAATGGAAGATCCAGTACTTCGACATCGACGCGCAGCGCATCTACGACGCCGTGCCCACCTGGGGCCCGCACGAGGACGTGCCCGCGGGCCTGGCCAAGGTGGCCAAGGAAATTCCGCTGGTGATTTTGTCGAACGCGTCGGACGACCAGATCCAGAAGAACGTCGCGATGCTGGGCGCGCCATTCCATCGCGTCTACACCGCGCAGCAGGCACAGGCCTACAAGCCGCGCCTGACGGCCTTCGAGTACATGCTCGACTCGCTGGGCTGCAACCCGGAAGACGTGCTGCACGTGTCGTCCAGCCTGCGCTACGACCTGATGTCGGCGGACGACCTGGGCATCGTCAACAAGGTGTTCGTCAACCGCGGCCACGGCCCCGGCAACCCGGCCTACCGCTACACGGAAATCAAGGACATCGGCGGCCTGCCGGGCGTCGTGGGACTCTGATCTTTCATCTTTCCGGAAACAGCCTCAAGCCATGAAGCTCGACTCCTACTGGACCGATTCGGCCCCGGCCTTCGTGCCCGAAGCCCGCGAGCTTCCAGCGCAGGTCGACGTCGCGATCGTCGGCGGCGGCTTCACCGGCCTGTCGGCGGCGCTGGCGCTGGCCCGGCGCGGTGCCAGCGTCGCGGTGCTGGAAGCCGGCACGCGGGTGGCTGCCGAGGCCTCGGGGCGCAACGGCGGGCACGTCAACAACGGGCTGGCCGTCGACTATGCCGATGTGGCGGCCAAGGTCGGCGTGGAGCGGGCGCGCGGCTGGTATCACGCGTACGACGCGGCAGTCGACACGGTGGACCGGCTGGTGCGCGAGGAAGGCATCGACTGCGACTTCATGCGCCACGGCAAGCTCAAGCTCGCCACGCGGGCTAGCCAGATGGCCGCGCTCGAGAACAGCGCGCGGCGCCTGGTCGACGACGGCGTGGACTGCGACGTGGAGATCCTCGACGCGGCACACGTGCGCGCTGAGGTGCAGAGCGATCGCTTCCACGGCGGCCTGCTCTACAAGCGCAGCGGCCAGATGCACATGGGCCGCTTCGCGCACGGGCTGGCAACGGCGGCGCAGCGCAACGGCGCGCAGGTCCATACCGGCGCCGAAGTGAGCCGCATCGAGCGCGTGGGGCAGGGCCATGCACACCGGCTGCACACCGCGCGCGGCACGGTCGCGGCGCAGCAGGTGCTACTGGCCACCGGCGCGACACGCCACGGCGGCTACGGCAGCTTCGGCTGGCTGCGCAGGCGCATCGTGCCCATCGGCAGCTTCATCGTCGTGACCGAGCCGCTGGGCGAGCAGCGGGCGCTGGCGCTGCTCGCGGGCCGGCGCACCTACACGACCATCGCGAACATCCACCACTACTTCAGGCTCACGGCCGACCACCGGCTGGTGTTCGGCGGGCGCGCGCGCTTCGCCATATCGAGCCCGCAGTCGGACGCAGCCAGCGGCGAGATCCTGCGCGCGGGGCTGGCCGAAACGTTCCCGCAGCTCGGCAAGGTGCGGCTCGACTATTGCTGGGGCGGACTCGTCGACATGACGCAGGACCGCCTGCCCCACGCGGGCGAACGCGACGGCCTCTACTACGCCATGGGCTACAGCGGCCACGGCACGCAGATGTCGGTGCACATGGGCCAGCGCATGGCCGCCGTGATGGGCGGCGACGCGGGCGCCAACCCCTGGCAGGGCCGCGACTGGCCCGCCATTCCCGGCCACTTCGGCCCGCCGTGGTTCCTGCCGGCGGTGGGCTTCTATTACCGGCTCAAGGACAGGCTGGCCTGAGGGCGGGCTGTCCGGCGTTCGTTCTTCCGACTGATTTCTTTCACCCCACGGTCCCCCAGGAGCACTCACCATGAGCGACAGCAGCAGCGACTACAAGAGCTTCCAGAACCTCGTCGGCCCCGACGAAAGCCTTCGCGTGATGGCATCGCTGCGACGCGGTGCCACCCGGCGCGACATCCTGTCGATGCTGGTGGCCGGCGGCATGCAGGCCACGCTGGCGGGCAGCCTCGCGGGCGTGGCCGTCTCGGCCCACGCGCAGGCGCCGCGGCGCGGCGGACGCATCCGGGTTGCCGGTGCCACCGCCGCCGCCACCGACACGCTCGACCCCGCCAAGCAGTCGAACCAGACCGACTACTCGCGCGGCAACATGATCTACAACAGCCTGACCTCGCTGGACGGCAGCCTCACGCCGCAGCCCGCGCTGGCCGAGTCGTTCACCACCAAGGACGCGAAGACCTGGGTGTTCACGCTGCGCAAGGGCGTGGTGTTCCACGACGGCAAGGCGCTCCCGCCGGCCGACGTGGTGTTCTCGGTGATGCGCCACAAGGACCTGGCCACCGCCTCCAAGGCCAAGGTGCTCGCCGACCAGATCGAGAGCGTGAAGGCCACCGGTCCCAACGAGGTGACGATGGTGCTGAGCGCGCCGAACGCCGACCTGCCGGTGATCCTGGGCACCTACCACTTCCACATCGTCAAGGAAGGCACCACCGACTTCAACGCCGGCATCGGCACCGGCCCCTACAAGCTCAAGGAGTTCAAGCCCGGCATCCGCTCGCTGGTGGTGCGCAACGAGGCCTACTGGAAGCCCGGCAAGCCTTACCTCGACGAGATCGAGTTCGTCGGCATCGGCGACGAGAGCGCGCGCGTCAACGCGCTGCTGTCGGGGGGCATGGACCTGGTGGGCTCGGTCAATCCGCGCTCGGTGGAGCGCGTGAAGGGCACGCCCGGCTTCGGCATCTTCGTCACGCAGTCGGGCCAGTATTCCGACCTCGTGATGCGCAAGGACGTGGGCCCCGGCGCCAATCCCGACTTCGTGCTCGGCATGAAGCACCTGTTCGACCGCGAGCAGATGAAGAAGACCATCGCGCTCGACTACGCGGTGGTCGCCAACGACCAGCCGATCGACCCGACCAACCGCTTCCACTTCGCCGGCCTGCCGCAGCGCCCCTTCGATCCGGAGAAGGCGAAGTTCCACCTGCAGAAGGCCGGCGTCACCGGCAAGGTGCCGGTGGTGGCCTCGCCCGCGGCGCTCTACTCGGTGGAGATCGCGCTGATGCTGCAGCAGACCGCGCAGCGCGTCGGCCTGGAGCTCGACATCAAGCGCATGCCGGCCGACGGCTACTGGTCGAACCACTGGCTCAACAGCCAGGTGGGCTTCGGCAACGTCAACCCGCGCCCGAGCGCCGACGTGCTGCTCACGCAATTCTTCCAGTCGGGCGCCGCCTGGAACGAGTCGCGCTGGAAGAGCGAGAAGTTCGACCAGCTGCTGCTGGCCTCGCGCGCCGAGACCGACCTGGCCAAGCGCAAGCAGATGTACGCCGACATGCAGACCATGATCCACCAGGACGCGGGCATCGGCATTCCGCTGTTCCTCGCGAGCATCGACGGCCACAGCTCGAAGCTCAAGGGGCTGTCGCCGATTCCGCTGGGCGGCCTGATGGGCTACAACTTCGCTGAGAACGTGTGGCTGGAATCATGACTCTCCCCCAGGCTTCGCGCACTTCGTGTCGCTTCGCCACCCCCCTTCCGGGGGCAACACCTGCGGCCCGGCAAAGCCGGTTCCGCGGTGTTTCCCGAAGGGGCCTGGCTCCGCCGGCCGCGTCGGTGCACTGCCTTCGGTGAAATGGGATTGCTGAGATGAATCGACTGATCCTCAAGCTCCTTGCACAGCGCATCGCGCTCGCGCTGCTGTCGCTGCTGGCGGTGTCGGTGATCGTGTTCTCGATCACCGCGGTGCTGCCCGGCGACGCGGCCGAGGAACAGCTCGGGCAGGACGCCACGCCGCAGGCGCTGGCCGCGCTGCGCGCGCAGATGGGGCTGGATGTGCCCGCGCCGAAGCGCTATGCCCAATGGCTGCTGGGCATGACCAAGGGCGACCTGGGCCGCTCGGCCACGACGCAGATGCCGGTGTCGGAGCTGGTGGCCAGCCGCCTGCCCAACTCGCTGCTGCTGGCTGCCGTCACCGCCCTGTTCTCGGTGCCGATCGCGCTGGCGCTGGGCATCGCCTCGGCGGTGTGGCGCGGCTCGTGGTTCGATCGCGCGGCCTCCACCTCGGCGGTGGCGGTGGTGTCGGTGCCGGAGTTCCTGGTGGCGACGCTGGCGGTGCTGGTGTTCGCGGTGAAGCTGCGATGGCTGCCGGCGCTTTCGTTCGTGAGCGACATCGATTCGCTCGGCCAGATGCTGCAGGCCTTCGCCATGCCCGTGCTGGTGCTGTGCTGCGTGATCGTCGCGCAGATGATGCGCATGACGCGCGCCGCCGTGATCGACCAGCTGGAAGCCCCCTACATCGAGATGGTGCGGCTCAAGGGCGCCTCGCCGATGCGCACGGTGCTGGCGCACGCGCTGCCCAACGCGGTGGGGCCGATCGCCAACGCCGTGGCGCTGAGCCTGTCGTACCTGCTGGGCGGCGTGATCATCGTCGAGACCATCTTCAACTACCCGGGCATCGCCAAGCTGATGGTCGACGGCGTCTCGCAGCGCGACATGCCGCTGGTGCAGACCTGCGCCATGATCTTCTGCGGCGCCTACCTGATCCTGGTGACCGCGGCCGACGTCTGCGGCATCGTCGCCAACCCGCGGCTGCGGCACCGCTGACGAGGGGAAGCCATCATGGAATCGTCCACTTCTTCCCCTGTCCTGAACGCGGCCGCCCCGACACTGCCGCCGGTACCCGCGCCCCGGCGCCACCCGCTTCGCTGGCTCGCCGGCTTCGGCCCCTCGGGACTGCTCGGGCTCGTGGTGCTGCTCTTCTGGGTGCTCGCGGCGGCGTTCGGCCCCTGGCTGCTTTCGTTCAGCACGGCCGCCACCGGCACCTCGAACGTCTTCGCGCCGATCAGCGCGGCGCACTGGCTCGGCACCGACTACCTGGGCCGCGACATGCTGGCGCTCGTGATCACGGGCGCGCGCTACACGGTCGGCGTGGCGCTGCTGGCGACGCTGCTGGCCAGCGGCACCGGCACCACGCTGGCGCTGCTGGCCGCCGCCAGCGGCCGCTGGACCGACGCCACGCTCAGCCGCTGCCTCGACACGCTGACGGCCATCCCGAGCAAGATGTTCGCGCTCATCATGGTGGCGGGCTTCGGCTCGTCGGTGCCGATGCTGGTGGTCACGGCGGCCATCATCTACGTGCCGGGCGCCTTCCGCATCGCGCGCTCGCTGGCCGTGAACATCAACGCGCTCGACTACGTGACAGTGGCGCGCACGCGCGGCGAGGGCACGCTCTACATCATGCTGCGCGAGATCCTGCCCAACATCCTCGGCCCGATGCTGGCCGACCTGGGGCTGCGCTTCGTCTACATCGTGCTGCTGCTGGCGAGCCTGAGCTTCCTGGGCCTGGGCATCCAGCCGCCGGCCGCCGACTGGGGATCGCTGGTGCGCGAGAACATCGGCGCGCTGGCCATGGGCGGCGCCTCGGTGATCGTGCCGGCGCTCGCCATCGCGAGCCTGACCATCGCGGTCAACCTCGTCATCGACAACCTGCCCGGCCGTGCCGCGCGCGAACGGGGGACACGCTGATGGGCGCACCACTTACCGTCGAAGGCCTGAGCATCTGCGCCGGCGCCACCACGCTGGTCGACAACCTGAGCTTCTCGGTGCAGCCCGGCGAGGTGCTGGCGCTGATCGGTGAATCGGGCTCGGGCAAGACCACCACCGCGCTCGCGCTGATGGGCCATGCGCGCCACGGCTGCAGCATCTCGGCCGGCCGGGTGCGCATCGGCGACACCGACGTGCTGGCGCTCGATGCCCGCGCTCAGCGCGCGCTGCGCGGGCGCACCGTCGCCTACATCGCGCAGAGCGCGGCGGCCTCCTTCAACCCCTCGCGCACGATCATGGACCAGGTGGTGGAGCCGACCGTGATCCACGGCCTGTGCAAGCGCGCCGAGGCCGAGGCGAAGGCGGTGCAGCTCTTCCGAGAGCTCGCGCTGCCCGACCCGGAAGGCATCGGCTCGCGCTATCCGCACCAGGTCTCCGGTGGCCAGCTGCAGCGGCTGATGGCGGCGATGGCGCTGATCGCCGACCCCGACCTGGTGATCCTCGACGAGCCGACCACCGCGCTCGACGTGACCACGCAGATCGAAGTGCTGCGCGCCTTCCGCCGCGTGGTGCGCGAGCGCCGCGCCACCGCGGTGTACGTGAGCCACGACCTCGCGGTGGTGGCGCAGATGGCCGACCACATCCTGGTGCTGCGCAACGGCGGCATGCGCGAGCTGAACGCGACCGGCCGGATCCTCGCCGCGCCGGCCGACGACTACACGAAGAGCCTGCTGGCCGCCGCGCGGCCGGCGCCGCGCGCATCGGCCACCGCGACGGACGACGGCCGCGAACTGCTGCTCGAGGTGCGCCAGCTCTCGGCCGGCTACGGCCCGGTGGATGCGCAGGGACGACCCGCCAAGCCGATCCTGCAGGACATCGACCTGAAGCTGCATCGCGGCCAGGCCATCGGCGTGATCGGCGAATCGGGCTCGGGCAAGACCACGCTGGCGCGCGCGGTGGCGGGCCTGCTGAAGCCCAGCAGCGGCAGCGTGCTGTTCCACGGCCGCGAGCTCAAGCCCACGCTACAGCAGCGCGATCGCGAGGAGCTGCGGCGCATCCAGATCGTGTTCCAGATGGCCGACACGGCGCTGAACCCCTCGCAGACCATCGAGCGCATCCTGGCGCGGCCGCTGGAGTTCTACAAGGGCCTGCGCGGCGAGCCGCTGCAGCGGCGCATCCGCGAGCTGCTCGACCTGGTGAAGCTGCCGCAGACCGTGGCAGGGCGCCTGCCGGGCGGACTCTCGGGCGGACAGAAGCAGCGCGTGAACCTCGCGCGCGCACTCGCGGCCGAGCCCGACCTGATCCTGTGCGACGAAGTGACCTCCGCGCTCGACACCGTGGTGGGCGCCGCGGTGCTCGACCTGATGGCGGAGCTGCGGCGCGAGCTGGGCGTGTCGTACCTCTTCATCAGCCACGACCTTCACACGGTGCGCGCCGTGTGCGACGAGATCGTCGTGATGCAGCACGGTCGCAAGCTCGCGCAGGTGGCGCGCGCCGACTACGACCGCGGCCCTCATCACCCTTACTACGAGCTGCTTGCACGCTCGGTGCCCGAATTGCGCCAGGGCTGGCTCGACGAGATGGACCGCGTGGACCACGCCAAGGCGCTCGCATCATGAGAAAGACCGAAATGACACCGACCTTCCGCATCGCCGTGATTCCCGGCGACGGCATCGGCAAGGAAGTGATGCCCGAGGGCCTGCGCGTGGTGCAGGCCGCCGCGGCGCGCTTCGGCTTCGAGCTCGACTGCCGCGTCTTCGACTGGGCCAGCGCCGACTACTACGCGGCGCACGGCCAGATGATGCCGGACGACTGGAAGGAGCAGCTCAAGGGCGTCGACGCGCTGTACTTCGGCGCCGTCGGCTGGCCCGCGACCGTGCCCGACCATGTGTCGCTGTGGGGATCGCTGCTGAAGTTCCGCCGCGAGTTCGACCAGTACATCAACCTGCGCCCGGTGCGCCTGTTCGAGGGCGTGCCCTGCCCGCTGGCCGGCCGCAAGCCCGGCGACATCGACTACCTCGTGGTGCGCGAGAACACCGAGGGCGAATACACCTCGCTCGGCGGCGTGATGTACGCGGGCACCGAGCGCGAGATCGTGATCCAGGAGTCGGTGTTCTCGCGCCACGGCACCGACCGCGTGCTGCGCTTCGCCTACGAGACCGCCCGCGCGCGCGAGCGCAGGCACCTGACGGTGGCGACCAAGAGCAACGGCATCGCGATCAGCATGCCCTGGTGGGACGGGCGCGCCGATGCGATCGGCCTCGACTACCCCGAGGTGACGGTCGACAAGCAGCACATCGACATCCTGTCGGCGCGCTTCGTGCTGCAGCCCACGCGCTTCGACGTGGTGGTGGCGAGCAACCTGTTCGGCGACATCCTCTCCGACCTCGGGCCCGCGACCACCGGAACCATCGGTCTCGCGCCGTCGGCCAACCTCAACCCGGAGCGCAGGTTCCCGTCGCTGTTCGAGCCGGTGCACGGCTCGGCGCCCGACATCTACGGCCAGAACATCGCCAACCCCATCGCGATGATCTGGTCCGGCGCGCTGATGCTGGACTTCCTGACGCAAGGCCAGGGCGCGGGCCGTGCGGCGCACGACGCGATCCTGGGCGCGATAGAAGCGGTGCTGCGCGACGGTCCGCGCACGCGCGACCTCGGCGGCTCGGCGAACACCACCGAGGTGGGCATCGCGATCGCCGAGCGGGTGGCTGCATCCTGAAGAAAGACCTTGAATCCATGACTCTCGAACTCGAACGCAAGGACCTGATGCCAGGCCTGCAACTCATCGGCGCCGAATGGCGCGAAGCCAGCGACGCGCGCCGTCTCGACGTCAGCGATCCCGCGAGCAACGCCGTCTTCGCGAGCGTGCCGGACGGCACGGCCGGCGACGCACGCGCGGCCACCGATGCGGCGCACGCCGCCTTCCCCGCATGGCGCGCCGTGCCCGCCAAGCAGCGCGCCCAGATCCTCAAGCGCTGGAACGACCTCGTGATGGCGCACCAGGAAGACCTGGGCCGCCTCATCTCCCGCGAACAGGGCAAGCCGCTGGCCGAGGGCCGCGGCGAGGTCGCCTACGCGGCCAGCTACATCGAATGGTTCGCCGAGGAAGCCACGCGCGCCAACGGCGAGATCATTCCCGCACCGGTGACCGGCCGGCGCATGCTCGCGCTGCGCGAGCCCGTGGGCGTGGTCGCCGCGATCACGCCGTGGAACTTCCCGGCCGCGATGATCGCGCGCAAGATCGCGCCTGCCCTTGCCGCAGGCTGCACCGTGGTGTGCAAGCCGGCCGAGGACACGCCGCTGACCTCGCTGGCGCTGGTGAAGCTGGCGCAGGAGGCCGGCGTGCCGCCGGGCGTGCTCAACATCGTGACCGCCTCGCGCGAGCGCACGCCCGAGGTGGTCGACGCCTGGCTCGACGACCCGCGCGTGCGCAAGATCACCTTCACCGGCTCGACGCCCGTGGGCAAGCACCTGGCACGCCGCTCGGCCGACACGCTGAAGAAGCTCTCGCTGGAGCTCGGCGGCAATGCCCCCTTCATCGTGTTCGACGACGCGAACATCGACGCGGCGGTGGAAGGCCTGATGGCCGCCAAGTTCCGCAACGGCGGCCAGACCTGCGTGTGCCCGAACCGCGTGTTCGTGCAATCACGTGTGCACGATGCCTTCGTCGACAAGCTGGCGGCGCGGGTGGGTGCGCTGCGGGTCGGGCCGGCCAGCGACGAGGGCTCGCAGATCGGGCCGATGATCAACGCGCGCGCGGTCGACAAGATCGAGCGCCACGTGCGCGACGCCGTCTCCCGCGGCGCCCGCGTGGTGGTCGGCGGCAAGCGGCTGCGCGATGCGCGCTGCGACGGGCCCAACTATTACGCGCCCACGGTGCTGGTGAATGCCGACTCGACGATGGAATGCAGCTGCGAGGAGACCTTCGGGCCGGTGGTGCCGGTCACGCGCTTCGAGAGCGAGGCGGAGGTGATCGCCGCGGCCAACGAGACGCCCTTCGGGCTCGCGGCGTACTTCTATTCGACGGACGTGAAGCGCATCTGGCGCGTGGCCGATGCGCTGGAGTCGGGCATCGTGGGCATCAACGAAGGCGCCCTGGCGGCCGAGGCGGCGCCCTTCGGCGGCGTGAAGGAGTCGGGCTATGGCCGCGAGGGCTCGGTGCATGGACTGGAGGACTACATGCACATCAAGTACGTGTGCCAGGGCGGCCTGGCTTAGCCGCTAGCCGGCTGACGGGGACCGGCGGGCGCGGAATTCGCCCGGCGTCATCCCCTCGATCCGCCGGAAGTGCCGGTTGAAGTTCGAGATGTTGTTGAAGCCCACCTCGTAGCAGATGCTGCTCACGTGCTGGCGCGTCGACGCCAGCAGGCGGCAGGCCTTGGCCACGCGCAGGCCGATCACGAAGTCGGTGAAGGTCTGCCCCGTGGCGCGGCGGAAGCTGCGCGAGAAGGCGTTCTCGCGCATGCCCACGAGCGCGCCCACCTCGGCCAGCGACAGCGCCTCCGCATAGTTCTCGCGAATGTGATCGAGCGCCTTGTGGATGCGCAGCGCCTGCGTGTCTTCACCGAGGCCTTCGCCGGCCAGCGCTACGCCGGAGAGCACGCGATAGTCGCCCCACTGCGCCAGCTCGTGCAGCAGCGCGGTGAACTCGGAAAAGCGCGCGAGCCCCTGCAGCGTCTCGATGCGGCGCAGGCGCGCGAGCGTGCCCGCCTCCAGGCCGACGAACTGCACGCCCAGCCGCGCGCGGGCCAGCAGCGGCCCCGCATCGGCGAGCTCGGGAAAGAGCGCCATGCCGCGCTTGAGCGGCTCGTCGCTGAAGCGCAGCACCAGTCCGCCCGAACCGCTGCTGCTGCAGCCGCCCGGCTGCGCACGATGCTCGAACGCGAGGCTGCGCGGCAGCCGGGGGCCCAGCAGCACGACGGTGCCGGGCGCGAAGCTGTGCGTTTCCTCGTCGGCGCCGCTGCCGATGCGAAGGCGCGCGGGTGCGGCGCCGATAAGGTGCAGCTCGTGATCGTGCAGGCAGCGCGCTCCGCCCGCCTGGGCCGAAGGCGCGGCGGCGGCCTCGCACCGGACCGTGGCGGAAAGGTCGCGCGCTTCGCCTCGAGCCGGTGTTTGGGCGATCGGCGCGATCGGGGCGCGCCATGCGACCGCCTCCATGCCGCGCGAAGCATGTCGCCGCGCCGGCGTCACGGGCAGCAGGGCCCTCGCATGCGCCTGGGTGGCAAGGGCCGATGTCGTCGTGTTCAGCAAGACCAGTTTTCCTCCAGCAAATCTCCGATGGACAACGACGACCCGGAAGTCGTCAGCTTCGCCGCGCCCGCGGCGGCACCGCCGTCTGCTGCTGGAACGCGGCGAGCAGCCTGTATTCCTCGCCGAGCTTGCGCGGCAGCGAGAGGTACACCGGCAGCAGCTGCCGGTAGAGCGCGGCGTTCTTGGCGTTGGGCGTGTGGCGATGGGTGGCGCCGACCATGCCCGCGACCGCGTCGAGCGAATCGACGTGGCCCAGCGCGTAGAGCCCCAGCACCGCGGCGCCGAGGCACGAACTCTCGAAGCTCTCGGGCACGACCACCTCGCGGTCGAACACGTCGGCCATCATCTGGCGCCACATGCCCGAGCGCGCGAAGCCGCCGGTGGCCTTGATGCGGGCGCTGCGCCCGGCGATGGACTCGACCGCCGGCAGGATGCTGTGCAGGTTGAAGATCACGCCCTCGAGCACCGCGCGGATCATGTGCTCCTTGCGATGGTGGATGCCCAGCCCGAAGAAGGAGCCTCGCAGGTCGGCGTTCCAGTAGGGCGCGCGCTCGCCGGTGAGGAAGGGGTGGAACACCAGCCCTTCGGAGCCGGCCGACACGCGCTCGGCGATGCGCGTGAGCACCTCGTAGGTGTCGATGCCCAGGCGCTTGGCGGTCTCGGCCTCGGCCGAGGCGAACTCGTCGCGCACCCAGCGCAGGATGATGCCGCCGTTGTTCACCGGGCCGCCCACCACCCAGCGCCGCTCGGCGAGTGCGTAGCAGAAGGTGCGGCCCTCGGGGTCGGTCATGGGGTGGTCGACCACGGTGCGCATCGCGCCGCTGGTGCCGATGGTCACTGCCACCTCGCCGGGCGCCATCGCGTTCACGCCCAGGTTGGAAAGCACGCCGTCGTTGGCGCCGATGACGAAGGGCGTGTCGCGCGACAGGCCCAGCTGCGCGGCAACGTCGGCAGCGAGGCCTTCGACATGCCAGGTGGTCGGCACCGGGCTCGAGAGCTGCCCGGCGTGCACGCCGGCGAGCGCGAGCGCCTCTTCGTCCCAGTCGAGCCGCACGATGTCGAAGAGCCCCGTGGCCGAGGCGATCGAGTGGTCGACCTGCCACTGGCCGAAGAGCCGGAAGAACACGTACTCCTTGATGCCGACGAAGCGCGCGGCACGCGCGAAGAGCTCGGGGCGCTCATGGCGCAGCCACACCAGCTTGGCCAGCGGCGACATCGGATGGATGGGAGTGCCGGTGCGGCGGTAGATCGCGAGGCCGTCCCATTCGTCGCGGATGCGCGAGGCCCAGGCCGAGGCGCGGTGGTCGGCCCAGGTAATGCTGTGCGTGAGCGGCGCGCCCGCGTCGTCGATCAGGATCAGGCTGTGCATCGCCGCGCTGAAGGACACCGCGAGCACGTCGGCGGGCGCGGCCTTGCTCTGCTTCACGCAGCCGGCGATGGCCGAGAGCACGGCCTGGAAGATCTGCTGCGGGTCCTGCTCGGCGGCCCCGGCTTCGGGCTGCAGCAGCGGGTATTCGATCGTGTCGTGTGCCAGCACGCGCCCGGCGGGCGTGAAGGCCACGGCCTTCGTGCTGGTGGTTCCGATGTCGACGCCGATGACGATGCGGCCCATGGCTCGCCTCCTCAGACGACCATGCTCAGCAGCATGATGAAGACGATGGCCACGACCGAGATCAGCGTTTCCATCACGGTCCAGGTCTTGAAGGTCTCGGCCACCGTCATGTTGAAGTATTGCTTCACCAGCCAGAAGCCGGCGTCGTTGACGTGCGAAAGAATCAGCGAGCCCGCGCCGGTGGCCAGCACCAGCAGTTCGCGGTTCACGCCCGGCACCATGGTCGCCAGCGGCGCGACGATGCCCGCGCCGGTGATGGTGGCGACGGTGGCCGAGCCGGTGGCGATGCGGATCAGCCCCGCCACCAGCCATGCGAGCAGGATCGGCGAGACCTGCGCATGCAGCGCCATCTGCCCGATCGCGTTGCCCACGCCGCTGGCCACCAGCATCTGCTTGAAGCCGCCGCCCGCGCCGATGATCAGCACGATGGCCGCGGTGGGCGCGAGGCTGTCGTCGACGAACTTCATGATCTGCTTCGACGTGAAGCCGCGCGCGACGCCGAAGGTGTAGAGCGACAGCAGCAGCGCCGCCAGCAGCGCGGTGATCGGGTGGCCGATGAAGTCCATCCACTGGCGCACGATGTTCTTCTCGTCCAGCGCCACGTCGGCAAAGGTCTTCAGCAGCATCAGCGCCACCGGCAGCAGCACCGTGACCAGCGTGATGCCGAAGCCGGGCAGCTCGCGCGCCTCGGGCTCGTGTGCCAGCTGCTCCATCAGCTCGGGCGAGGCCTCGCCCGGCACGTACTTCGAGATGAACTTGCCGAAGATCGGGCCCGCGATCATCGCGGTGGGCAGGCCGACGATCAGGCCGTAGAAGATGGTCTTGCCGATGTCGGCATTGAAGACGCCGATGGCCAGCAGCGGCCCCGGATGCGGCGGCACCAGGCCGTGCACCACCGACAGGCCCGCCAGCAGCGGAATGCCGATGCGGATGAGCGACACGCCGGTGCGCCGCGCGACGATGAACACGAGCGGGATCAGCAGCACGAAGCCGATCTCGAAGAACAGCGGAATGCCGACCAGGAAGGCGGCGAACATCATCGCCCAGTGCACGCGCTCGCGGCCGAAGGCGTCGATCAGCGTGCGCGCGATGCGGTCGGCGCCGCCCGACTCCGCCATCATCTTGCCGAGCATGGTGCCCAGGCCGAGCACGATGCCCACGAAGCCCAGCACGCCGCCGAAGCCGTCCTGGAAGGACTTCATGACCTTGTCCACCGGCATGCCCGATGTCAGGCCCAGGAAGCCGGCGGCCAGCGTCAGCGCGATGAAGGGGTGCACGCGCCAGCGCGTGATCAGAAGGATCAGCCCGACGATCGCCACCAGGGCGTCGACGAGCAGGAAGATCTCTTGGCTCATTCCGAACATGGGTGTCTCCTGGATCCGGGCCTGCCCAAGAAGAAGGCAAAAAGGGGCGGTCCGGCGGGTGGGACGGCATTCTGGATAGCGCTGTCCCGCACAATTCAAAAAAAGCCAGCTCTGGTGCGCGCTCGGGTTTTTCCGAATCGGACAAGGGCTGGGATAGCGCTATCCTAGGACAGCGCTGTCCAATTCCGGATTGGTAATAACCCTGAGAAACGACCGACCATGGCCGACACCCCCGACCGCCCGCGCTCCCGCTCTTCCAGCCAGGTCACCCTCGACGACGTGGCCCGCGCCTGCGGGGTGAGCCCGATCACGGTGTCGCGGGCGCTGCGCGGCGCGCGCAACGTGGCGCCCGAGCTGCAGGCCCGCGTGCAGGCGGCGGCGGACCAGCTCGGCTACGTGCCCAACGTGGCGGCGCGCGCGCTGGCCTCGGCGCGCAGCTCGCACGTGGCGGTGCTGATCCCCTCGCTGACCAACCAGCTCTTCGTGGAGCTGCTCGAGGCGGTGCAGGACGCGCTGTCGCCGCACGGCTTCCAGTCGCTGATCGGCGTGACGCACTACGACCCGGCGCAGGAAGAGGCGCTGCTGCGCAGCTACCTCTCGCAGCGGCCGGCTGGCGTGCTGCTCACGGGCTTCGACCGCGGCCCCACGGCCGCGCAGCTGCTGGAGCGCAGCAACGCGCCCTGCGTGTACCTGATGGAAACCTCCACCGAGCCCGGCGTCCACAGCGTGGGCTTCTCGCAGCAGGACGCGGGCCGCGCCATCGTGCAGCACCTGCTGCAGCGAGGCCGCCGGCGCATCGCGTATGCCGCCGGCCAGCTCGATCCGCGCGTGATGCTGCGCCTGGAAGGCTATCGCGAGGCGCTGCGCGCGGCAGGCTGCCACGATCCGGCGCTCGAACTGCTGGTGCCGGGCCCGACCTCCATGGCGCTGGGCGGCCGCCAGTTCGAGGACCTGCTCGCGCGCCACCCCGACGTGGACGCCATCTTCTATTGCAACGACGACCTCGCCCAGGGCGGGCTGCTGGCCGCGCTGCGCACCGGCGTCTCGGTGCCGCAGCGGGTGGCGATCGCCGGCTTCAACGATCTGGGCGGCAGCGACCAGATGCTGCCGCCGCTGACCACCGTGCGCACCCCGCGCCGCGAGATCGGCGAACGCGCGGCCGCGATGCTGCTGGCGCTGATGCGCGGAGAGACGGTGGCCGAGCGAACGATGGACCTGGGCTTCGAACTGCTGGTGCGGCAGAGCAGCTGAAGCGGCGAACGGCGTGCCGCCTACAGCGCCAGCGCCGCCACTTCCGCGCTGCCGAGCGCGCCGCCGTAGATGCGGAAATCGTCGATGCGGCCCTTCAGATAGGCGTCGCTGGCGTACTGCGAACGGCCCAGCCAGTTCTGCGTCGTCGCGCCGAGGTCGATGGGCGCGAGGCTCATCTGCGTATTGGAGCCGGCCTCGACACCGTCGACATACAGGGTGCCGAGCGTGTCCGACACAGTCACCGCGACGTGTACCCACCGGCCCGTGGGCAGCGCCGCCGCGCCGTCGATCACCTGCTCGTTGTAGCCGTGCTCGGTGGTGATGGAAAAGCGCGGCACGCCGCTGCCGTTGCGCACGGTCAGCATCATGTAGCGGCGCGTGCCGGAGCCGAAGTCGAAGACGCGCGACCATGTCGCGAGAGTGTCGATGTAGAGCCAGGCGGTGATGCTGAAGTCGGCGAAGCTCTTCGCCGCGCCCGCCGGCAGTGCCACGCAGCCGTTCGTACCCCCGAGGGCGACGGCGTTGCCCTGGCGTCCGGCGGTCCACGTCGCATCGCCCTGCAGTTCGCCGGCCGCGAACCGGCCGGTGGCGTCGACGGCCTGCGTGCCTGTGGATTCATCGAACTTGAGCTGCAGCAGCAGTTCGGCCTTGATCGCCGCCCGCTCCTCGTTGGACGCGGCGCTCTCGCCCGAGGCGCCGGTCGCCACGACCACGTAGTACCAGACGTCGCCGGCCGCGACGGTGCTGTCCGTGAAGCTGAGCGTGTCGGTGATGCCCGAGGCGATGTCGGTGTAGGGGCCTCCCGCGGTGCTCGCGCGCCTGACGGTGTAGCTCTGCGCGTCGGGGCAGCCCCACCATGACAGCAGCACCTGCGTGCCGCGCACGCGGGCCGTGAGGCCGGTCGGTTTGCCCTGCGCCGTGAGCGGATCGCGCGTGAAGGTCAGCGTGCCGAAGCCCAGCTGGTCGCCGTTGCCGCCGTCGTACTCGGGGCGCATCTGAATGGCCTGCAGCAGGCTGTAGGGCGTGGCGACGCCGAGGCGGTTCGCATAGTGGTTGTAGATGCTCTCCCAGACCACGCGCCGGTGCCCCTGCCCCGCCGTCGACAGCACCGACTGCGTGCCCTGCCTGTTGACGTTGGTGAAGTAGGGCACGGTGTAGAAGGTGCCGGTGCTGCTGTCGGTGAGGTTGGACTTGGCGACGTACTCCGCGCCCGCGAGGAAGCGGTTGTTCTCGTAGCCGTAGGTGTCGTCGCCCTGGTTCCACGCCATCTCGTGGAACGCGGCCGCGAGGCCGATGCCCAGCGTGCAGTGGCCCTGGTCGCGGCCGCTTTCCTGCCACTGGCCCAGGTAGCCGGGATGCACGTGGTAGACCGCCTGCAGGCCCGCGCCGTTGCCCTGGCCGGCCTTGAAGTAGCTCATCGCCTCGTCGTAGATGTCCGTGCGGTCGCACAGCACGCCGATGGCCAGCATCGAGGCGATGTTGCACAGGTCCCAGTTGGCCCAGTAGTTGGTGATCTCCGAGCCGTTGTGGTCGAGCAGGAAGCTGTGGTTGAGCGGGTAGAACAGCGTGAGCATCATGTTCTGGAAGCGCGCGAAGTCGCTCGCGGCCCAGCCCTCGTAGCTGCGCATGATCTCGCCCGCGTTGGCGAACTGGTAGCCGTAGATGCCGGCCGCGAGGAAGCGGTCGGAGTTGCCGGTGAGCGTGGTCATCGTGGAAGACCAGGCATTGAGGAAGACGACCGCGAGGTCGGCATAGCGCGTGTCCTGCGAGACCTTCCAGCGCAGCGCGAGCTGATAGGCGCGCGCGATGTCGATGTACATCTGCGCGAAGTTCGAGTCGTCCCCGCCGCGGATCACCGTGGCCAGCGGGCGCGGCGTGGCGCCGAGCTGCGAGCGGCCGTTGGAGGTGAGCGCGTTCCAGCCTTCGAGCCAGGGCTGCGCCTGCGCCGCGACCTTCTGGCGCATGCGCTCGAAGTCGGCCTCGGTGTGCAGCAGGCCGGGGTGGACGAACTTGCGGGCCTGCGCCTCGGGTGTCGCCGATGCGGGGTCGGCTGCCGTGACGGTGCCGGCGGTATCGGTGGCGGTAGTCGTCGTCTGCTGCGAGCCGGCGGACTGCGCGCCGGTGCCCGTCACCGGAAAGGAGAAGCTGCCTCCGCCGCCTCCGCAAGCCGTCGTTCCAAGGGCCAGGGCGCCTGCGGTGCCCAGAAGGAAAACACGGCGGTCCAGGGAGAGGCCGTTCTTGTCATCGTCCAACGAATGCATCCTTGCCGAAATCTGTAAATAAATGATTCAGCAACATGCATGCCCATCCGCCTGCGCCTGCGCACGGCGTGCCATTGCCCGCACCGGTGAATGCAATGGCATGCATTGCGTCGGAAATGCATGTATTGGCGTGACATTCGCTGTCACACCCGCGCGCGGCGCGCCCAGGAATGTCAGTGCCAGTTCGCCGGCCTTGCGGCGAACTCAGGCGCTTTCCGCGCTCGCCTCGACGTGGATGAGCTCGACGATGGCCTGCATCAGCGTGGCCGCGCTGACCGGCTTGAACAGCACGGGCACGCCCCACTCGCGCACGCGCTGCAGGCGGTCGGGCGCGGTCTCGCCGGTGATCAGCAGCATCGGCGCGTCGAGCCGGAAGCGCTCGCGCAGCCGCAGCCCGACCTGGAGCCCCTCGGCGCCCTCGCCCAGGCGGTAGTCGCACATCAGCAATGCCACGGGGTTGGGGTCCGCGTCGGGCTGCGTGAGCACTTCCACGGCCTCGGCTTCGTCGGCCACCGCCACGACCTCGATGCCGTAGGCGCGCATGAGTTCGGTCATCGCCTCGCGGATGTCTTCCTCGTCGTCGATCAGCAGCACGCGCCCGCCGAGCTCCGGCACCTGGAAGAAGTGGCGCACGGGCGATTCGAGCTCCTGCAGCAGAAGGCTGTCCCGCGACGCATCGGTGGGCTCGGCCAGCGGCACCGTGAGGCGAAAGCGCGTGCCGCGTCCGGGGCGCGAGCGCAGCTGCACCGCGTGGCCGAGCAGGCGACCGAGGCGCCGCACGATCGACAGGCCGATGCCCAGGCCGCGCGAGCGGTCGCGCCCCGGGTTGTTGACCTGGTAGAACTCCTCGAAGATCCGGTCCGCCTGTTCCGGCGCGATGCCGATGCCGGTGTCGCGCACTTCGATCCACGCCTGCTCGCCGCGCCTGCGCGCGACCACCGTCACGCCGCCCTGGCGCGTGTACTTCAGGGCGTTGTCGACGAGGTTGGAGAGCATGCGGTACAGCAGCTGCGGATCGCTGTGCACCCACAGGCCGCTGGCGCGCACGCGCAGCTGCAGCTTCTTGCGCTCGGCCAGTACCGAGAAGGTGTTGTGCAGCGGCAGGAACAGTTCGTCGAGCTCCAGCGCGTGCGGCATGGGCTGGACCACGCCCGCGTCGAGGCGCGAGATGTCGAGCATGGTGTCGAGCGAGGCGCCGAGCGCGTTGACCGCGCGCATCAGGCGCTCGACATTCCTGACCTCGGGGCGATGGCGCAGCGTGTTGCCCAAGGCCGCGCCGAAGAGCGCGATGGCATGCATCGGCTGGCGCAGGTCGTGACTGGCCGCGGCGAGGAAGTGGGTCTTCTCGGCGCTGGCGCGCTCGGTGGCCGCGATCTGCTCGCGCAACTGGGCCGCGAGTGCCTCGTTCTCGAACTGCAGGATCAGCGAGGCCGTGAGCCGCCTGTTCTGCTTGACGCCTTCGCTCAGCGTCAGCACCAGGTTGACGAAGGCGAAGCCCGCCAGGAACCAGTTGAGCGCGCCGCCGTACCAGGCCAGCGAGACGATCAGCCCGCTCATCATGGGAATGCCGTAGCCGAACATGGCCCTCTTCAGCGGCCAGCGGGCCTGCACGGCGCGGGTCCAGCTGCCCATGATCACCACCGTCACGAAAGTGGTCAGCATCGGGTCCTGGATGCTGACGAGGAAGAGGCTGCTGGGCGCGGTGATGGTGCTGATGATGGTGACGATCCGGGTGTACTTCTTCTCCCAGTAGGGCGTCTCGGCCAGCGGCACCGCCGGCGTCCAGCGCGGCGTGAACAACGCGTACAGGTCGACCAGCACGATCGCCGCGATCAGCGCGACGATCAGCAGCCTGAAAGCCGGGTTCACGTAGAAGTAGCCGAAGCAGCCGATGACGATGGCGAAGCCCATGTGCGCCGCGATGGCCGTGGTGTTGCCCGCGTACACGGAGGCCACGTGCTCGCGCAGCACGCGCATCTCGAGCGTGGCGTCGACGGGCAGGCGCCCGGGGGTCTGGTCGTTCATTGCCTTTGTCTCCCTCCGGGGTCTTTCGCGAGCCCCGTTTTTTTCCGACCCGCCGCGGCGGGACTCAGCGCAGGCTGCTGATCAGCTGCGCGCGCGAGCGCATCCCGAACTGCAGCAGGATGCCGGCGACATAGTTCTTCACCGTGCCCTCGCTGATCTCGGCGAGCAGCGCGATCTCGTGGTTGCTCTTTCCCTCCAGCAGCCAGTTGAGCACCTGCAGCTGCCGCTTCGTCAGCTTGTGGCGGGCATTGCTGGACGAGGGCTGCGCGACGTCGACGACCGACGGCGCGGGAAAGGCCTGGTAGTTCACCGCGTCGCCGCCCAGGAGCCCGCAGGCGCGGATGAAGCTCACGACTTCCCTGAGCGTCGCGGACTTCGGCAGGAAGGCGAAGGCGCCCAGCGTCATCGCTCCCTGCGCCAGCGTGTCCTGCGCGAGCGAGGTGGTCCCGGTGCCCGAAAGCACCACGACGCGCGCGGCGGGATAGCGCGAGCGGAATTCCATGAGGCCGCTCAGGCCCTGCGTGTCGGGCAGCGCGAGGTCCAGCAGCACGAGTTCGATCGCGTCCTGGTTGTCCTCGTAGATGGCCATGGCCTCGGCGAGGTCTCCGGCCTCGAGCACCTCGATGGGCGTCGCCGACACGTTGGCCTGCAGCAACGCGCACACGCCCATCCTCACGAGGTCGTGGTCGTCCACGACCAGGATGGCGCGCGGCCTTGCGGGATCCTGCGTCGCCTCGGGAATCGGGGATGAGGTCCTGTCGGTCGCTGTCATGGGCGGATGCTATGTGCCGCCGGAACCGCCCTGTAAGTGCCCAAAGTCATGTTCGCAGTCAGAATGTCGGCCATGGAATCCCTGATCGAACAACTCTCCGGCTCGGTGGCTTCGGCCAAGACCCTGGAGGACCTGACCCGTCCGATGCTCGAGATGCTCGAGGCGGTGACCGGCCTGGAATCGACCTACCTCACCACCATCGATCTCGACAAGGGCCAGCAGCACATCCTGTTCTCGCGCAACGTGCGGCAGCTGAGCATTCCCGAGGGCCTCACGGTGCCCTGGGCCGACACCCTGTGCAAGCGCGCCATGGAGGAAGGCCGCACCTACACCGGCGACGTCGCGAGCTGCTGGGGCGACTCCGACGCAGCGCGGGAACTCGGCATCCAGACCTACGTGAGCACGCCGGTCAAGACCGAGAGCGGCGGCCTGTTCGGCACCCTGTGCGCCGCCAGCGCCGCGCAGCATCCGCTGGCGCCGCACGCCGAGCCGGTGCTGCAGCTGTTCGCGCGGCTGATCGGCCAGCAGGTCGAGCGCGAGCTGCTCTACCGCAAGCTCGAGAAGGCCCACGCCGAGCTTGTCACCCTCGCCGCCACCGACGCGCTCACCGGCCTGCCGAACCGCCGCTCGCTCGTCGACGGCCTGCGCCGGCTGCTCGCGCAGGGCGAGCGCGACAGGCTCAGCGTGCTGGTGGGCTTCATCGACATGGACGGCTTCAAGAAGATCAACGACACGCACGGCCACGACATCGGCGACGAGTTCCTCGTGGCCATGGCCGGGCGGCTGTCGGCTTCGCTGCGTGCCGGCGAGCTGCTGGCGCGCAGCGGCGGCGACGAGTTCGTGGTTATCGGTGCCGGCCCCGCGCTGGGCGGGGCGACGAACGCCGCGGCGCGGGCGCTCGCCGACCGGCTGAGCGAATGCACCGTCGGCGACCTTCGCCTGCAGGGCACCACGCTGGCCTACGCCGGCGCCAGCGTCGGCGTGGTGGCGGTCGATCCGCGCGGCACCACCGCCGCGCAGGCGCTGCGCCAGGCCGACGAGGCCATGTACGCGGTCAAGCGCAGCCGCCGCAGCGTGCGCCATCACGCGGGCGAAGCCATTTCGGGTTGAACCGCCCCTGAACCGGAAAACTGGCGCCCCGCGGCGGCGCCCGTGCTCGTCCCCGATCCAGCGGGACTGAAGCTCCCCCAAAAAACGAATCCGATCGCCTCTGCGCGACGTACAGGCTTGTTGGCCGACAAGGGTCGGGGCCTGGGTCGTCCCCGAATTCATACAGTCGGGGCCGCCAAAGACAGTCCTCTCGTACTAATTAGTTCACATTTATTGTCAATGGTTAACTGATCCAAGAAAATGCCTCGGCATGGAAACTGGTGCGACGTTTATCGACTACTACGACAAGAAATCCTGCAGCTCGCAATGGCTGGAATTCAATCGCGGAATGGCCGCCGAATTGAGCGCCGGATTGCCGCCTGAGGATCTGCGGCAGCTCTTCTGCCGCGTCGGCCAGCATTTCGCGCAGGCCCTGCCCATTCCGCCCTGCCGCACGCTCGAGGAACTGCAAGACCGGTTCAACGAGCACTGGGACCGCATCGACTGGGGCTTCACCGTCCTGAGCGAGGAATCCGACGGCGTCGCCATCACCCATGCCTGCAGCCCGATCGCCATGGCCTTCGGCCCCGAGACCACGGGCTGGAGCGTGGGCTTCTTCGAAGGCGTGTACCAGGCCTGGTTCGATTCGCAGCGCATGCCCGCGTCGCTGCGCGTGCAGGCCCTGAAGACGGCCGCCGTGCAAGGCGAGCCCCGCGTCGACCTGCGGCTGTCGAAGGTGGCCGCATGAACACCGAGGACTCCGCTCCCGAAGACATAGCCGGCCTGTTCCGCAAGTTCGGCGGCAACTCGCACGGCTACAGGGAATTCGCGCCGCCCGAGGCCGAGACCGAGACGCCCCGCGTCTGGCCGCTGCTGTCGGGCCAGCGCATCGCGCATCCGCCGGCCGCCGCGGCGCCCGTTTCCTCTCCGGTCGCTACGGTCCCTGCGGCCGCGCCAGTCGCTCCGGTTGCGCCGTTCGCGCCCCCCGTGCACGCGCAGCCGCGCCCCGCGGCCGCCGCGCCGCAGCCCCGCGTCGAACCCGTTCTGCGCACGCCCCCTCCCGCCGCGGCTTCCTTCGCGGCACCTGCCGCCGACAGCACCGATGTCCAGCCCACGCCGCTCGAGCAGTTGTTCGAGCGCCTTGCCGGCCCGCAGCCGCCGTCTGCCGCGCCGGGGCCCTTGTCACGCTGGCGAAGGCCGACGTGACGATGGTTGTCATCCCAGTCATTTCCTCCAAGGGCGGCGTAGGCAAGACCACGATTGCCGCGAATCTCTGCACCGCGCTCGCGCAGCGCGGCCGGCAGGTGCTCGCGATCGACCTCGACCCGCAGAACGCCCTGCGCTTCCACATCGCCAATGAACCGCAGGACTGCGACAGCGGCCTGGTCGAAGCCGCCACGGGGCTGATCCCGTGGGCCCACACGATCCGCCCGGCCAGTGCCGGCGCGATGCTGCTGCCCTTCGGCGACGTCGACGACGAACGCCAGATCTCGTTCGAGCAGCAGCTGGCGCGCCACCCCGGCTGGCTGGCCGAGACGCTGCAGCGCTTCGGGCTGCCCGAGGGCACGCTGGTGCTGCTCGACACGCCGCCCGGTGCCTCGGTCTACCTGCAGCAGGCGCTGCGCGCCGCGCACTTCGGCGTCGTCACGGTGCTGGCGGACGCCGGCTCCTTCGCCACGCTGCCGATCGTCGAACGCATGATCGGCAAGTACGCCAGCCCGCGCGCCGACTACCTCGGCACCGGCTACGTGGTGAACCAGGTCGATCCGGGCAAGCGGCTGAACAACGACGTCTTCGAGATGTTGCGCCAGCGGCTGCGGCCCGAGCTGCTGGGCGTGCTCCACCTGGACCAGGCGGTCCCCGAGGCGCTGGCCTCCGCCTCGCCCGTGCAGCGCTACGCGCCGATGAGCCAGGCGGCCGAGGACTTCTCCTCCTGCGCCGAGCGGGTGCTCGAGCGCATCGAGACCGCCCGCCAGGCCGCCGCCTTCCCCTCCCTGCGGACCATGGAACCGAACCGATGAAAAGCGCCCCGTCCGCCCCCCTGCAGCAACCCGCGCCGCGGCCTGCCCCGGCCATCCTGCGGCTGCTGCCGGTGCGCATCCTCGGCTGGATCGCCGTGCTCGCGACGCTGCCCGCGCTGATCATCGCGCCCATGAGCTTCGAGCAGCAGATCGCGCTGTCGGTGGGCATATTCCTGGCCGCGCTCGTCACCAACCGGTTTCGCGGTCGCTTCGCCAGCCTGGTGCTGATCTTCCTGTCTGTCGTCGTTTCATCGCGCTACACCTACTGGCGCGTGACCGAGACCATGTACATGGACAACCCGGTCGACCTGGTGCTGGGCGTGGGCCTGCTGATGGCCGAGCTGTACGCCTTCGTGGTGCTGCTGCTGGGCTACGTGCAGACCGCCTGGCCGCTGGAGCGCAAGCCGGTGCCGCTGCCCGATGACCCGGCCGAGTGGCCCACGGTCGACCTGTTCATCCCGACCTACAACGAGTCGCTGTCGGTGGTGCGCTCCACCGTGCTGGCCGCGCAGCTGATCGACTGGCCGCGCGACAAGCTCAAGATCTTCGTGCTCGACGATGGCCGCCGCGAGGAGTTCCGCGTGTTCTGCGAGGAGGTCGGCGTGACCCACGTCACGCGCGACAACAACCGCCACGCCAAGGCCGGCAACATCAATGCCGCGCTGAAGCACACCACGGGCGAGTTCGTCGCGATCTTCGACTGCGACCACATCCCCACGCGCTCGTTCATGCAGATCGCCATGGGCTGGTTCGGGCGCGATCCGAAGCTGGGCATGGTGCAGCTGCCCCACTACTTCTTCTCGGCCGACCCCTTCGAGCGCAATCTCGACACCTTCGGCACGGTGCCCAACGAGGGCGAGCTGTTCTACGGCCTGATCCAGGACGGCAACGACTTGTGGAACGCCACCTTCTTCTGCGGCTCCTGCGCGGTGCTGCGCCGGACCATCGTCGAGGAAGTGGGCGGCATCGCGGTGGAGACCGTGACGGAAGACGCCCACACCGCGCTGAAGATGCACCGCCTGGGCTACACCACCGCCTACCTGGCGCTGCCGCAGGCGGCCGGCCTGGCCACCGAGAGTCTCTCGGGCCACGTGGGCCAGCGCATCCGCTGGGCGCGCGGCATGGCGCAGATCTTCCGCATCGACAACCCGCTCTTCGGGCGCGGCCTGCACTGGGCGCAGCGCCTTTGCTACGTGAACGCGATGCTGCACTTCCTGTACGGCCTGCCGCGGCTCATCTACCTGACGGCGCCGCTGGCCTACCTGTACTTCGGCGCGAGCGTGATCCACGCATCGGCGTCGATGATCTTCGCCTTCGCGCTGCCGCACATCCTGCACGCCAACCTCACCAACAGCCGCATCCAGGGGCGCTTTCGCTACCTGCTGTGGAACGAGGTCTACGAGGCGGTGCTGGCCTGGTACATCTTCCGGCCGACGCTGGTGGCGCTCATCAACCCCAAGCTGGGCAGCTTCAACGTGACGGCCAAGGGCGGCCTGATCCAGGAGGAGTACTTCGACAGCAGCATCGCCAAGGCCAGCCTGGTGCTGCTGGCGCTGAACTTCGTCGGCGTGTGCCTGGGGCTGTGGCGCCTGAGCTGGGTCGACCCGCAGAACATCGCCACCGTCTGGCTCAACCTGGCCTGGACGGTCTACAACATGATGATCCTGGGCGCCTGCGTGGCCGCCGCCAACGAGTCGCGCCAGCTGCGCAGCTCGCACCGCGTGGAGCTCAGCCTGCCGGCCACGCTGTATTTCGCCGACGGCCGCTCGCTTCGCTGCAACACCTTCGACTTCTCCAGCGGCGGGCTCGGCGTCGAGCTGCCGCAGGACATGAAGCTCGACCCCGAGACCCCGGTCGACATCGCGCTCTATCGCAACGACCTGGAGTCGCGCTTCGCCGCGACGGTGCGCTTCAGCGGCGGCAAGCGGCTGGGCCTGCGCTTCGCGCCGATGAGCTTCGCGCAGGAGCGCGCGCTGGTGCAGTGCACGACCGCGCGCGCCGACATCTGGGCCGCGCGCTGGGGCAACCACCCGCGCGTGCCGATCCACCGCGTGCTCGGCCACATCATCAGCATCAGCGGCACCGGTTTCCGCGACATGTTCAGCCACTACTACCGCGCGACCGCCGCGCGGCTGCGCCCCGCCAAAGCAAAGGAATCGACGTGATGTCCACCCTGTGCGCGCGTCGTCCCGACGCGCCTCTCGTCCGGGCGCCAGCGCGCGCCGCCACCGCCGTGCTGCTCGCCGCGGCCCTCGCCTGCGCCATGGGCGCCACGGGCGCGGCGGCGCAGCCGGGCCCGGTCGCCGCACCGGCGGCAGGGGGCGCGGCCGCGAGCGCCAGCGTGCGCGAGCACAACCTCACGCAGCTGGGCATCGACTACGCCGTGCAGCTGCGCGGCATCAGCGGCACGATCGGCATCCCGTTCAACGTGCGCGCCGACGAGCTGGTCACGGCCGCGTCGTTCAAGCTGAACTACGCCTACTCGCCCTCGCTGATCCCCGAGCTGTCGCACCTGAAGGTCACGGTCAACGACGTGCTGGTGGCCACGCTGCCGGTGAACCGCGCCGACGCGGGCAAGCCGCAGACGGCCGAGATCCCGATCGACCGGCGCCTGATCACCGAGTTCAACCGCATCAACGTCCAGCTCGTGGGCCACTACACGCGTGAATGCGAGGACCCGGCCCACACCAGCCTGTGGGCGCACATCGACGCATCGAGTGCGCTGAAGCTGACGGTGGCGCCGCTGAAGCTCGCGAACGACCTGGCGAAGCTGCCCCTGCCCTTCTTCGACCGCCGCGACGTGCAGCGCGCGCGCATTCCCTTCGTCTTCGGCACCGCCGCCGCGGGCCCGGTGCTCGAGGCGGCCGGCGTGGTGTCTTCGTGGTTCGGCGCGCTGGCCGACTACCGTGGCGCGACTTTCCCGGTGTCGGGCGGCGACCTGCCCACGGGCCACGCGGTGGTGTTCGTCACGCCGGAGTCGAGCATTCCGGGCCTCGCGCTGCCCGCGATCCAGGGCCCGGGCCTGGCCGTGGTCGACAACCCGCGCGACGCCGCCGGCAAGCTGCTGCTGGTGATGGGCCGCACGCCGGCCGACCTGCGCACCGCCGCCGCGGCGCTGACGCTCAACAGCCAGGCCTTCGCGGGCGCCGCGGCCGCGGTCACCGCCTTCCAGGAGCCGCCGGCGCGCAAGCCCTACGACGCGCCGCGCTGGGTTCCGAGCGACCGCGCGCTGCAGTTCGGCGAGCTGACGACGGCCGCCGACCTCTCGGTGTCGGGCTACAACCCCGACGTGGTCCGCGTCAACCTGCAGCTGCCGCCCGACCTCTTCACCTGGCGCAGCCGCGGCATTCCGCTCGACCTGCGCTACCGCTACACGCCGCGCGTGCGGCCCGACCAGTCGACGCTGAACGTCAACGTCAACGAGAACTTCGTGGGCGGCCTGCCGCTGCGCTCGGCCAACCCGGCCGGCGACCGCTGGTGGAACCCGCTGGCCGTGAAGCTGATGCCCGACGGCACGCTGGCCGAGCACAAGGAAGTGATCCTGCCGCCGCTGGCCATGGGCCCGCGCAGCCAGCTTCGCCTGCACTACTACTTCGAGCCCGTGGGCGGGCGCTGCGTGCCGCAGCTGGACAACGTGCGCGGCGCGATCGACCCGACCTCCACCATCGACGTGTCGGGCTTCCCGCACTTCATCGCGATGCCCGAGCTCGCGGCGTACGCCAACGGCGGCTTCCCGTTCTCGCGCATGGCCGACCTGTCGGAAACCGCGGTGATCCTGCCCACGCAGCCCGACAGCGCCGACACCGAGACCTACCTCGGCCTGCTCGGCCAGATCGGCCGCTCCACCGGCTACCCGGCGCTGCGCGTGAAGGTGGGCACTCCGTCGGAAGCCGTGCAGCTCGCCGACAAGGACCTGCTGGTGATCGGCAACCTGCAGAGCCAGCCGCTCTTCACGCAGTGGGCCGACAAGATGCCGCTCAAGCGCAACGGCGCGGCGCCCGAGATCAAGCTCGGCAGCTGGATCGACAACACCATCGACTTCGTGATCGGCGCGCGCACGCGCGAGGACCTGCCGGGCTCGATGCAGATCGCGATCACCGGCGACGGCCGCGACGCCGTGCTCGCGGGCTTCGAGTCGCCGCTGCGCGGCGGCCGCAGCGTGGTCGCCGCCATCACCGGCCCCGACTCGAAGGAGGCGCTGCTCAACACGCTGATGACGCCCGAGCTGCTCAAGCGCGTGCAGGGCAGCATGACGATCATGCGCGACACGCAGGTCAACAGCGTGCTCGGCGGCGACACCTACTACGTCGGCCGCCTGCCGCCCATCGCCTGGGTGCAGTGGAACCTGTCGCGCAGCCCGCTGATGCTGGCCGGGCTGGTGCTCGTGCTGGCGCTGCTGGGCGCGGCCGTTTCGTATGCCGGCCTGCAGCTGCGGGCGCGCAAGCGCCTGTCGGTGGGCAGCGCGAAAACCAAGTAAGCGATCCATGCGACGACTGCCGACCCCGTCCGCCCACCGCCGCGCCCTGCTCGGCGCGGCCGGGCTCGCGCTGGCGCTGCCGAAGCTCGCGGCCGCCGCGCAGTCGCAGGAGCCGGCGCCCGCCACCTGCCACCCGGCCACCGACTGGGCCGCCTTCGCGGCGCGCCACGTCCAGGCCGACGGCCGGGTGATCGACTTCAACACGCCGCAGCAGCAGTCGACCTCCGAAGGCCAGTCCTACGGCATGTTCTTCGCGCTGGTGCACAACGACCGCGCCGCCTTCGCGCGCATGCTGGCCTGGACCGAAGCCAACCTCGCGGGCGGCAGCCTCGCGAAGAAGCTGCCCGCCTGGCAATGGGGCCGCAAGCCCGAGGGCGGCTGGGGCGTGCTCGACGCCAATGCCGCGTCGGACGCCGACCTGTGGATCGCCTATGCGCTGATGGAAGGCGGCCGGCTGTGGAACGACGCCGGCTACCGCGCGCTCGGCCGCAGCCTGCTGGCACTGGCCGTGCGCGACGAGGTGGTGGCGCTGCCCGGCCTCGGCCGCATGCTGCTGCCCTGGCCCAAGTCGGTGGCCAGCGGGCCGTCGTGGCGGCTCAACCCCAGCTACATGCCGCTGCAGCTGCTGCGCTACTTCCAGCAGGCCGATCCCACGGGCCCGTGGGGCGAAGTCACGGACAACACGCTGCGCATGTTCGGCGCGGTCACGCCCAAGGGCTTCGCGCCCGACTGGTGCGCCTGGTCGCCGGACGAGCGCGCCTTCGTGGCCGATCCGCAGAAGGGGCTCACCGGCAGCTACGACGCCATCCGCACCTACCTCTGGGCGGGCATGCTTTCCGACAAGGATCCGGCGCGCAAGATGCTGCTGCTGAACCTGCGCGGCCCGGGCCAGCTGCTGGCCGAGCGCCAGCCGCTGCCCGAGTACGTCGACACCGCCAGCGGCGCCGGGCGGGGCATGGCGCCGCTCGGTTTCGCGGGCGCGATGCTGCCCTACCTCAAGGCGGTGGGGGCCACCGACGCGCTGGCGACCCAGGTCGCGCGCGTGCCCGGCGGCCGCGCCGCACCGGCAGCGCCCGGCACCGCGCCCTTGCCCTACTACGAACAATGCCTGCTCCTTTTCGGTCAGGCCTGGCACGACGGCCGATACGAATTCGGCCGCAACGGCCAGCTGCAACCCTCATGGAGAACGCTATGCCGTCCCAATCGACCGGCCTGAAGCCAGGGCGTCCCCCCTCTTTCCCCTTCGCGTTGTCGCCGCAGTCGCGGCAATGGATGGCCTGCTTCGGCATGCTCGCGGCGCTGTGCGCCGCCGTGCCCGCGCAGGCGCAGGTCGACGCCGGCGCGGCGCTGACCGAGCAGGGCAACTACTGGCAGGCCCAGGGCCGCGCCGAACTCGCGGAGGAAAGCTGGAAGAAGCTGCTGAGCATCCAGCCCCAGTCGACCGACGCGATGTACGGCATGGCGCAGGTCGAGCTGTCGCGCGGCAACACCGAGGCGGCGCGCGGCTGGATCGCGCGGCTGCGCAGCGCGAGCCCGAACGACGCCCGCCTGGCGCGCCTGCAGCAGCAGGCGCAGCAGCCCGGCGGCCAGCAGAGCACGCTGCAGCGCGCCCGCGCCGCCGCGCGCGCCGGCCGCGCCGCCGAGGCGGTGGAGCTGTACCGCAGCCAGTTCGACAACCGCCCGCCGCCCGAGGCGCTCGCGCTGGAGTACTACCAGGTGCTGGCAAGCACGCCGCAGGGCGCCGACGAAGGCCGCCGCGGCCTCGAGCAGTTGGTGAAGGAGCACCCGGACAACGCGAACTACAGGCTCGCGCTCGCGCAGCAGAAGACCTACAGCGAGTCCACGCGCCGCGCGGGCATCCGCGAGCTGGTAGAGCTGACGAAGCAGCCCGCCGTGGCAGCGGCCGCGCGCGCCGCCTGGCGCCAGGCGCTGATCTGGCTCGACGCGCGCCAGCCCGATGTCGCGCTCTACCAGGAGTACCTGGGCAGCAACCAGAACGACGCTGCCGTGACCGCGCGGCTGGAGACGCTCACCAAGGCCAGGACGGCCGCCGCGAACACGCCCGGCGTGCCCGTGGGCGAAGGCTTCCAGGCCCTCGACCGCGGCGACCCGGGCACCGCCGAGCAGCGCTTCCAGCAGGCGCTTCGCACCAAGCCGGACGACAGCGAGGCGCTGGGTGGCCTCGGCCTCGTGCGGCTGCGCCAGGAACGCTTTGCCGAAGCGCAGGAGCTGCTTGAACGCGCGGCGCGCGGCGGCGGCAGCAAGTGGAATTCGGCGCTGCAGAGCGCCACCTACTGGGCGCTGGTGGGCCAGGCCCGCGCCGCGCAGGCGAAGAACGACGCGCGCGGTGCGCAGTCGCTCTACGAACGCGCCGTGCGCATCGACCCGCGCGAGGCCGTGGGCCAGAACGCGCTGGCCGACCTGCGCCTGGCCGCCGGCGACTACGCCCAGGCCGAGCAGGGCTACAAGCGCGTGCTCGAGAGCAAGCCCCAGAACACGCAGGCGCTCAACGGCCTGATCTCGCTGTACGGCCAGACGGGCCGCGCCGACGAGGCGCTGGCGCTGTCGCGCCGCCTCACGCCCGAGCAGGCCACCCAGCTCGGCGGCCTGCGCAACCTGCAGGTCGACCAGGCCCGCAACCGCGCCCGCCAGCAGGCCGATGCCGGCGACGCGGCCGGCGCGCAGCGCACGCTCGAGGACGCCATGCTCGCGGCGCCCGACAGCCCGTGGGTGCGCCTCGACCTGGCCAACATCTACCGCAAGCAAGGCCTCGTGTCCGAGGCGCGCGGCGTGATGGAAGGGCTGCTGATGTCGCAGCCCGACATGCCCGACGCGCTCTACGCCAGCGCCCTGCTCGCCTCCGAGACGGGCGACGCGGCCGCCGGCATCCAGTACCTCGAACGCATTCCCGCGGGCTCGCGCACGCGCGACATGGCGGCGCTGCAGCGCCGCCTGTGGGCGCAGTCGCAAGCCGCGCGCGCGCTCGCGCTGGCGCGCCAGGGCCAGGCGGACGCCGCACGCGGCGTGCTCGCGCAGGCCGAGGCCACGCTGGGCGCCGACATGCCGGCCGAACTGTGGGGCCAGCTCGCGGGCGCCTATGCCGAGATCGGCGACGCACCGCGCGCCCTCGCCATGAGCCGCCAGTTGCTGGCGCGCACGCCGGTGCCGGGCACCGGTGACCGGCTGCTCTATGCGTCGGTGCTGCTCAAGACGAAGCAGGACATCGAACTCTCGGCCGTGCTGCGCCAGCTCGCGGGCACCAACATGACGGCCGCCCAGCGCAGCGACTTCGACAGCCTGCGCATAGCCTTCGCGCTGCGCCAGACCGACGCGCTGCGCGAAGCCGGCAACCTCGAGGCCGCCTACAACGCGATGGCACCGGTGCTCGCCGAGCGGCCGGAAGATCCGCAGGCGCTGGCCGCGCTGGCGCGGCTGTACTCGGCGGCGCGCGACGAAGGACAGGCGCTGGCGCTGTACCAGCGCATCCTGCAACGCAGCCCGACCGACCTCGACACTCTGCTCGCCGCCGCGGCCAGCGCCAGCGCGCAGCGCGAGCACAGCCAGGCCGAGAACTACGTGATGGCCGCGCTGAAGCAGGCGCCCGACCAGTCGCGCGTGCTGGCCGCCGCCGGACGCGTGTATCGCAACGCGGGCGAGAGCCGCAAGGCAGAGCAGTACCTGCGCGCGGCACTGGAGGCCGAGCGGCAGGTCGCTTCCGGCGGCTTCGCGCCGGGCGGCGTGCCAGTGCAGCAGATGCCGCCCGCCAATCCGTTCGCCGGCATGACCGGCGGCGCGCCGGGCGCGGCCATGCCCGCCGGCGCCCTGCCGGCCAACGGCAACCCGTTCGCGCAGGCGCGCATGCAGCCCGCGGTCTATCCGGCGGCTGCGGCGGCCGGGGCTTACCCGACGAGCTATCCGGCTGCATCGGCCTACCCGGTGGCGCAGCAGGCTGTTGCCTACCCGGGCTACCCGGTCGCGGCCGCGCCGGTCGCCCTGCCGTGGGATTCCGCCGCGCCGGCAGCTGCGGGCGCGAAGGGCCGCCAGTCGAGCGCGAAGACATCGACACGCACGGCGCGCAACAGCAGCCCGAACAACAATGTGCCGCAGGCCTCGGCCTATGTCGCGCCGTCGATGCAGCCCGTGCCGCAGTACCCGGTGCCGGGCAGCCGGCAGGCCGCGCCGGTCTACATCCCGCAGGCGCAGGGCGCCATGGCGGCGGCACCCGCCGGCTATCCGGCCTATCCGCAGGCCAATGCCGCCTACGCCCAGGCCAATACACGCCCCGAGCCGAGCTGGAACGCGCCGCTGCGCAGCGCGCCCGCGAGCACGCTGGCCTCGGAAGTGCAGGAACTCGAGTCGCAGCGCGCGGTGAGCCTCACCGCGGGCACGGTCTACCGCAACCGCGCGGGCGAGGCCGGCCTGAGCCGGCTCTCCGACTTCCAGCTGCCGGTGCAGGCGCGCTTCCCAGTCGGCGAGGGCAAGATCGTCGTTGGCGTGACGCCCACGGTGCTCGATGCCGGCACGCCGGCGAGCGACTATTCGACCGGCAGCCGCTTCGGCGGCGGGCCGGCCGCAGCCCTCGACGCGCTGCGCAACGGCACGTCGGCCGGCCAGCAGAACGCATCGGGCGTCGGCCTGAACGTGGGCTACGAGGGCAAGAACTTCGAGGCCGGCATCGGCACCACGCCGCTGGGCTTTCCCACCACCAACGTGGTCGGCAACGTCACCTTCAAGGGCAGCTTCGGCGACTCCTGGAACTACAAGGCCGACATCTCCCGCCGCGCGGTGACCGACAGCGTGCTGTCGTTCGCCGGCGCGAAGGACGAGCGCACCAACGAGCGCTGGGGCGGCGTGGTCGCCACCGGCGTGCGCGGCGACATCGGCTACGACGACGGCACCTACGGCGTGTACAGCTACCTGGCCGCGCACGGCATCACCGGCAAGAACGTGCAGAGCAACTCGCGCGTGGAGACCGGCGGCGGCGCCTACCTGCACCTGCTGAACAACCCGAACTCCAAGCTCACGCTGGGCATGAACATCGGGCTGATGGGCTACGAGAAGAACCTGAGCTACTACACCTTCGGGCAGGGCGGCTACTTCAGCCCGCAGAGCTTCGTGAGCGTGGCCTTCCCGGTCGACTGGAGCGGACGCAGCGACCGGCTCTCGTGGCGCGTGAACGCCTCGCTGGGCGTGCAGTCGTTCAACCAGAAGGCATCGCCCTACTTCCCGACGGACCCGTCGCGCAACGCCGCCGCATCGAGCGCGGCCTACCAGGCGCTGGCGCTGGGCCTGAGCAGCTCGAGCTACAACAACATGTACGCCAGCAGCTCCAAGACCGGCCTCGCCTACAACCTGGCCGCGGTGCTGGAGTATCAGCTTGCGCCGAAGATGTTCCTCGGCGGCTCGCTCGGTTTCAACAACGCACAGAACTACCGGCAGTTCACGGGCAGCGTCTACCTGCGCTATGTATTCGGCGGCTCGAACAGCATCGGCGTGCCCGGGTACGACAGCGGCGGCGCCACGCTGAGGCCGATGACCTCGCCCTACACGCCGCTGCTCTGATGCGCTGACGGCTGAAGCCGGGCGGGTCTTCTTCGTTCGCGGGGCGACGGCTTTCAGCGCCCCGCGGGCACCTCGATCTCCACGCGGCGGTTCGGGGCCAGGCAGTCGATGAGCGCCGCGCGCGCGGCCTGCCGCGCGCACTGCACCTTCGGCTCCGACGAGCCCCTGCCCTGGATCTGGATCTTCCGCGCCGGCACGCCGGCCTGCACCAGGTAGTCGCGGACGGTGCCAGCGCGGGCCAGCGAGAGCGCCTGGTTGTAGGCGTCGCTGCCGAGCCGGTCGGTATGGCCCGTGACCCTGACCGTCTCCACCGATGCGCTGCTCCCGATGTCGGCGGCCAGCGCATCGAGCTTGCGACGGCCCTCGGGCAGGAGGTCGGCCAGCGTGCGGCCGTCGAAGCGGAAGAGGCCGTCGGCGCCCAGTGTCGTCTTCGTGGCAGGGACGGCCGCGGGTGCGACAGCAACGACAGGCGCGGCTGCCGCGGGCGGCGGCCTGAGCAGGTCGGCGCAGCCCGGTCCCTTCCAGTACATGCCGTTGGTCAGCACGTCGTCGTTGAAACGGACCATGTACTGGCAGGTGATGTACCCCGGGCCCGCGCCCGTGCGGAAGTGGAAGATGTAGTTCCATTCGCGCGCGCCGCCCAGCCCTTCGCTGAAGTGCGGGAAGCCCAGCAGCTCGCGCACCTGGTCCTTGCCCATGCCGGTGCGCATGTTGCGCAGGGCCTCCAGGCTGGGGAAGGCGCCCTGGCGCCACTTCGCGGAATCCGGCGCGGGAAAGTCGTCGTCCTTCGCGGGCGCCGGGTTCTCCGACGCGGCCCTGGCCTGCATCTGCGGCGTGACGGTGTAGCTCGGGCTCGCGCATCCGCCGGCCAGCAGTGCGGCGAGAACGATGGGAACGATGGCGCGGGTCCTGGCTTGGAGAGGCTTGCTGTTCATGATGGCGTTCGTCCAGTTCATCTGTGTGGCAATCAGTTGAAGACCCATTCCGCGCCGACGGTGGCGCCCACGCCGGCACGGCTGGTGGCCACGCCGCCGGTGATGCTCCAGGCGTTGTTCTCCGCGGTGCGCCGGAAGCTGACGCCCACCGCGCTCTGGCCCTTGAAGGAGCCCGCGCCGATGCGCATGACCGTCTTGCCCGGCACGTAGCTCCCGGGCATCTGCAGCGCCATGGCGGCCGCCACGCCGGCATAGGCGTTCTTCTCGACGCCGTCGATGCGGTCGCCCATGGCGTTGATGCGGTTGTTCAGGCCGGCGCTGGTCGCGTTGAGCTGGTTGACGTTGACGGCATCGGTGCCGGCCACGCCCGGCGCCACGTTGTGCACAGTGACCGGGCCGGTGGAATTGCTGCCGCCCATCGTCACGCTGTTGTAGTTGACCGAGCCGTCCACGTTGGTGTCGTACTTCACCGTCGACTGGTCGATGGCGGCGACGGTGCCCTGCACGCCCCGCAGCTGCGAGACATTGACCGCGTCGCTGTCGGCCGTGCCCGCCGCCACGCCGGTGATCTGGCGGAACTGGCCGCTGGCGGCATTGCCCACCGACACCGCCGCCAGCGTGCTGGTGGTCGCTCCGATGGCGATGCGTTGCGCGTCGGTCGCGGTGGGCGGCACGTAGCCCGCCACGCCCGCGGCCGTCGAAGCCACCGAGCCCGCGCCCAGCGCCACGCCGCCGGCCTGCGTCACGCTGGTGCCCGCGCCCAGCGCCACGCCCTGCACCGCGGCTGCGGACGACTGCGTGCCCAGCGCGATGGAGTCGGCCAGGTGCGAGGTCGCGCCCTGGCCGATCGCGATGCCGCCCGGCGCGCTCTGCTGCACCACGGCGCCGTTGCCGATGCCCACGCCGTTGTTGCCGTTGACCACCGTCTGCGGGCCGACCGCCACCGACTCCGTGCCGATGGCCAGCGAATCGGCCGCCGCGGAGTTGGCGTGGAAGTACTTGATCGGCGTGACCGCGAAGGACTGCAGCGCGCCGCTGAGCTGGCGCACCGTGACCGCGTCCTGTGCCTGCGTGCCGTCGGCGACGTTGGTGATCTGGCGGTAGGTGGTGGCGCTGCCCACGGAGAGCGCACCCAGGAGCGTGCGGTCGGCGGTGTTGAACGGGATCAGCGCGCTGCCCGCGGGGATGTTGCCCGTGCCGGCGGCGATCGCCCGGTCGGAGACGGAGCCCGAGCCTATGGCGACCGAGCCGTCGACGGTCGCGCTGGCGTTCTTGCCCGAGGCGATGGCGTCGGCGCCTGTTGCGCCGAGGTTGTCCTCGTTGCCGCCGCCGGTGGAATTGACGCTGTAGTACTTGATCTTGTTGGCCGTGATCGTGGTGTTCAGCTGGCTCACGTTCACCGCGTCGGTGGGGCCCACGCCGGGCGCCACGTTGGTGATCACCGTGTTGTTGGCGTTGATGCCCGTGATCGTCACGCTCGGGCCGCCCGTGATCGTGAGGCCGTTGTTGTTCATCACCGTGCCGCCCGTGGTCACGCTGGTGAAGCTGGGCGTCGCGCTGGTGGCGATCTGCACCTCGGCGCCGTTCTGCGTGATGGCGATGTTGTTGCCTGCCGTGTAGGTGACGGCGGTGCCCGGAGCGATGTTCTGCACGCTGGTGCCCGTTGCCGTGCCGGTGCCCGTCTGGGCCGTGGTCAGGTTCCAGCCCTTGCCGGCCGTGGTCGCCACCTCCGCGATCGCGTCGTTGGTGGCGGACAGCTGGCTGCCGTTGATGGCATCGGTGGAGGTCCCGGAGATCCTGCCGGCGGCCACGTTGGTGATGGTGCGCTCGGTGCCCGGCGCACCGACGCTGACGGTGCTCGTGGGGTTGATGCCCTGGAACTTGTGCGTCGTGCCGTTGATGGTGACGCTGGAAGTTCCCACGGCCGTCGCGGTGACCGAGCCGGAACCGAGCGCCACGTCGCCCGCGTTGTTGGCGATGGCCGTATCGCCGAAGGCGACCGCGCCCGCCGCCAGTGCCTGGCTGGTGCTGCCGATCGCCACGCTGCCCTGTCCGACCACGGTGTTCTGGAAGCCGATGCCGACCGCACCCTGCGCCGGCGTGCCGGGCACGCCCACGGCCTGGCCGCCACCGCCGACCTTGTTGGTGTTGCCCATCGCCACGGAGCCGTTGCCGGTGGCGGTGTTGTCCAGGCCGCTCGCGATCGCGCCGTTGCCGGTGGCGGTGTTCGGGTCGCCGATGGCCACCGCGCCGTTGCCGTTGGCGACGTTGCCGGAACCGATGGCCACTGCCTTGCCGCCGGTGGCCGTCGAGCCGTTGCCGATTGCGACTGCGTCTGCGGAGTCGGCGATGGTGTTGAGGCCCATTGCGATCGCGTTGAGCGCGGAGGCCTTGGCGTTGCTGCCGATGGCGACCGCCTGCTCACCGGTCGCGGCGGCAAGCGTGCCCACCGCGGTGGCGTTCTTGGCGGCCGCGGTACCGAATCCCAGTGCGGTCGCGCGCGTGGCACTGGCGGTGGCGTTGTTGCCCATCGCCACGGTGCCATCGGCCGCTGCGTTGGCGCCCGCCCCCGCCGCGACCGAGCCGACGCCGCTCGACAGGGCCTGATTGCCCATGGCCAGAGAGAAGTCCGCCGAAGCATTGGCGAGGTTGCCGAGTGCCGCGGAGCTGATGCCCGCTGCGTTGGCCAGGGGGCCTATCGCAACCGCGTTGTTCGCGCTGGCATTCGCATTGAGGCCGATGGAAGTCGTCGCGTTGCTGGCGACGCCGATGCCCGCGTTGGTGCCGATGGCGATGTTGTCGTTGCCCGTTACCAGGTTGCCCGCCGATGCCTTCAGAGTGGCGTCGTAGGCGACGCTGCCGTCGCCTGTGCCGAAGGCGACGTTGCGCGCTCCCGTGACGCCCGAACCCGCGCCGCGCATCGCGCTCGCAATGCCTCCCCCCATGGCGGTGTTCTGTGCGCCGCTGACCAGCGTTCCGGCCGCGATACCCACTGCGGCCGAACCTGTATTGGCGATCGTCGAGCCCGCGCCGGCACCCTGGCCGACCGCGACTGTGCTGTCGCCGACAGCGATCGCTTGCGCACCGAGCGCAAGCGAACTGTTGCCTTGCGCTCGAGTGCCGTTGCCGAAGGCGGTGGCCGCTTCACTGGTTGCCATTGCCTGGTTTCCCACCGCGACGGCGCGCAACGCGGTTGCCTGGGACAGGGAGCCGATGGCAACGGTGCTGCCGGCGCTGGCGGTCACATCCGTGCCAATTGCGATGGCGCCATCGGCCAGTGCGCCGGTGGTAGGCCCGGTGCGGGCGCCCAGATAGATGGAGTTGATGCCCGTGGTGTAGGCCTGGAAACCCAAGGAGATGGAGTTGAGCTGGGTGCTGAGGGAGTTGTATCCCACGGCGAGACCGCCGTCTGTCTGGGCTTGTGCAAGAGAGCCGAGTGCGGTGGCCCCGATCCCCGAGGCCTTCGATTGGAACCCCATGCACGAGGCGGTGCTGTTGTACGCGTTGAAAGGCGACGCCGAGCAGTCGACCGACTGTGCCTGCGCCGGAGGGGAGCATCCGGCCCAGCCCAGCGTCAGCAATGCCGTCATGACCCCCGCGCGCAGGCGCCCTGAAGGGGGCAGCGTGAGCGCGCCGTTCGCGGCGGAGGCCGCCACGCGGCTTGCGCCGCGGCTGCCGCGTGCACTGGCGGTTTCAGACGCCGCGACCCAGGCGCCAAGGGACTCGTTCCACAGAGAGCGGTAAGTTTTATTCATGAGCTCCATCCATCCGTTTGAAAGGCTGATCGAATGGCTGAAGACCATTCGGCCCCTGGTTTTTTTAATTATTTGCAGCCGGCAAATCTAAAAAAACGAATGGAATCAAGCAATCGTAAATGTCTCTTTTTGGAGTCATTTGGAAGAATAAAAGCGAATTTTCAATTGAATCGTCAAATTCAATAGTAATCCAAAGATACCAATGAATTATTTTCTTACCATGCAATTTTGGGCTCGACAATGAAGTTATTCTTCGTAATCATCAATTCGATATCAATGACAATGAAAATGTTATTTGTCTTTGGTGGGATGGACGGGTAGACGCGCCCGTACGCGAGGTGAGAGAGGAAAGGGAAGCAACCGGCCTGCAAGGCAGGATTTCATGAGTACGTTGGGATACTTTTCGACCAATTGACGGCCGCTTTTCCGAATTTCCATTGCCCGCGAACAATGACTGGCCAAAAACCATCCAAACTAAGTCGAATTAATTGCTTCATGCGCAAAAAACAGCACCGGCAGCGCAAGAAAGCACCAGTCGGCCAAACACGCGAATCGACCTGGAACGCATGCGCACAGCGAGAAAAGAGATTTCCGGCGTTTTTCTCGACACCCCGCAATTCGAATGCCCTGCCCTCGGCGAACTCCTGGGCTGCGAGTTCATCGTCAAGCTCGAGACCGCCAACCCGATCGGCTGCTTCAAGGGACGCGGGACGGAGGTCGTGACCTCGCGGATCGCCGCGAGCCCCGGTCCCAGGGCCGCGGCAGCAGGCGGCCGGCCGGTTCAGCTCACTTCGCGAACCTGGCCGCGTACTCGCGGAACATCGCGTTGCGCTCGTCGAGCGCTTCCTGCGTGGGCGGCACCATGATCGGAGCGCCTTCGCCGGCGAAGGCCTGGCACTGCTCCACATAGGGCCGCAGGCGTTCGTGATAGAGCGGCGATGCCGCCTCCATGTTGCCGCCGGCCTCGGTCCAGGTGCTCGCCAGCAGTTCCGCCGACACCATCGCGAGCGTCGTTCCCATGCCCGACAGCAGCGCCGCGCAGTGACCCGCGTCGCCGATGACCGCGACGTTGCCGCGCGTCCAGCCCGGCATACGGGTCTGGCTGACCGAATCGAAGTAGAAGCCCCTGGCGTCGGGATCGACGAACGCCTCGCGCATCGCGGGCACCTGCCACGCTTCGACGCGGGAGAGGAGCCGGCCGATCAGCCGCCGTTGCGCATCGAGGTCGCGGTAGTCGTAGTCGATCTCGGGGCTGGCCGCGAGCATCATTCCCTGCGGACCGTCGCCCGCATCGCGCACGGCGATCGTGAGGCCGGGCACGTTGAGCATGGCACGATGCCACGTCCGGTCAGCCGGAAGATCGACCAGCGCAACGTAGTGACCGAAGTGCCGGACGTAGTCCTTCTCCGGCCCGAAGGCGAGCCGGCGCACGTTGGAATGCAGGCCATCGGCACCCACGACGAGGTCGTACCGCCCCCGCAGCCCGTCCGCGAAGACGACATCCACGCCGCCCGCCCCATCGGCGATCGCCGCGATGGAGGCCTTGAAGCGGAACTCCACGCCGTCGGGTATGGCGTCCAGCAGGATCCGGTTGAGCCGGTCCCGCGTGATCTCGATGTCGTCGTCGGTCTCGTTGGCGAACCAGCGCAGGTCCAGGGTCGCGACCTGCGCTCCCGTACCGTCGAGCACCGGTGCCGGCTCGAGGATGGCGACCTTCTCTTCCTCGATCCTCGCGAGGATGCCCATCCGTTGCGCGGTTGCGAGCGCACGACCGCGAACGTCGATGGGCGCACCGCCGGGGCGCAGGCCGTCGGCGCGCTCCACGACCGTCACCCGGTGGCCGAGGCGGGCGAACCAGCAGGCCGCCGAAAGGCCAGCCATGCTGGCGCCGGAGATGAGAACGTCCATGGCCTGCTCCTTCGCCTGCTACAGCCTGAATTCCCTGGCCATCCGGATCACCGCCTGCTTGTCGAAGGCGTTGATGTCGTCGATCAGCTCGTTGGTGAACAGCCGGTTCGGGTCGCCGAGTTCGCTGGCCAGCTTCGGGTTCTTGCTGCTCTCGGCCGTCATCTCGATGTTGGCCTTCCACTCGGCCACCGACGACGCTCCCATGCGCTGGTCCGGATCGTCGGGCCGGCGCATCCAGCTGTTCCTGCGGTCCTTGAGGATGAATGCCAGCTCCTTGCGCGCCTCGTTCTCGCTGCGGCCCTTGGGCCTGCTCTCGGGGTACGTGGCCCAGTGCAGGTCGATCGCCGCATCGAGGTTCGCGTTCGAGAAGAGAGTCGACTTCGCGATGCCCTGGAACAGCGCCACCAGCGCCTTGCGGTCGTCCTTGAGCAGCTTGCGCGGCACGCACAGCCAGCCCGAGCCCAGCTGCGCGAACTTCGGCGTGAGCGGCACGTAGCGCAGCTTCGTTCCCACCAGTTCGATGCGCGCGGCGGCGGTGTCGAAGGCCACCATCGCGTCCACGCGGTCGTTGTCGATCGCCGCGCCTGCCGGCGCGCCGTCGCCGATGGCGATGTACTCGCATCGGTCGTCCTTCAGCCCCAGCTCGGCCAGCATGATCTTCGTGATGACGATGCCGGTGTCGCCCTGGCTGCGCACGCCGATGCGCTTGCCCGCGAGGTCCGCGGCCGACCTGATCGGGCTGCCGGGCTTCACGACGATCACGTTCGCATTGCGCGGCAGCCACTTGTAGACGCTCACCAGGTCGAGCGACGGATCCTTCGCCATCGCCGGCAGCAGGATGCCCGGCACCGCCGGTCCGAAGTCCACGTGCCCAGCGCGCAGGCTCTGCAGCGCCTGGGTCATGCTCGACATGTTGACGTACTCCACGTCCACGCCCTTCGACTTGTAGAAGTCGAGCCTGGGGTGCTGGCCCGCGGTGGTGAAGCACTGCTGCGGATCGTTCACCGCCGCGGTGTTCGCCACCTTCATCACCCGTACACCCTGCGCCTGCGCCTGCGCCAGTGCAGGCAGACCGGCTGCAAGACCGAGGGCGCCGAGGCCCAGGCCGAAATCACGTCGCGTCAACATGGCTCGCTCCTTCTTCATGCGAAAAGAAATGCGGGAATGCGGAATCAGGAATGCGCGGGTCAGACGTTCACCGTCCGCTGCTGCGAGGCGTCGGCCGGCATCCAGTGCAGCACGCGGCGCTGGATGCGGCGCAGCAGGTCGCTCAGCACGATGCCGATCACCGACAGCACCACGCACACCGCGAAGCTGCCGCCGGTGTCGGCCTGCGCTTCCATCTGCAGGATGAGCACGCCGAGCCCCGCCTGCGCGCCGACGAACTCGCCCACCACCGCGCCCACCACGCTGAAGGCGGCGGCCATGTTCAGCCCCGCGAAGATGTACGGCAGCGCGCTCGGAAACTTCGCCTTGCGGAAGATCTGCCACTGCGTGGCCGAGAGCGAGCGCAGCAGGTCGATCCGGTCCGGGTCCACCGCCTTGAAGCCCGCAATGCTGGTCACCAGCACCGGGAAGAAGGTGAGCAGGCAGATGATCATCACCTTCGAGCCGATGCCGAAGCCCAGCCACACCACGATGATCGGCGCGACCGCCACCTTGGGCACGCTCTGCAGCGCCGCGACGTAGGGCTCCAGCAGCGCCTCGACCTTCGGCATCTGCGACACCACGATGCCGATCGCGAGGCCCACGCCGCTGCCGATGAGAAAGCCCAGAAGAATCTCGGTCACCGTCACGCCGCCGTGATACCAGAAGCCGTCCTTCGCCAGGGGCCCGGTGGCGAGGCCGCGCCACAGCGCGACGGCGATGTCGCTCACCGGCGGCACCAGGTGCTTCGGCACCTTGAAGAGCCGCACGGCCCCTTCCCACGACCCGAGCAGCGCGACGAGCAGCAGGATCGACTGCACCCGTGTCGACGCGAGCGGATTGGCGCGGCGCCGCCGCGGCTTCTCCCTTGCCGGGATCGAGGGGCTAGCCGCGGACGGCGCGGCGGAATCGGTCTTGGCGAGCATGGCGGTGGTCATCGGGAGCCCCCTGTCAGTCGAATGAAGCTGCATGCGAGAAACGCTCGCGGATCGATGCGGACGCGGCGGCGAAGGCGGGATGCGACATCACCTCCATCGACCGCGGGCGCGGCAGGTCGACGGGCAGCACGCGCTCGAGCGCGCCGGGGCGCGGCGACATCACGAACACCCTGTCGCCGAGGAACACCGCCTCTGGAATCGAATGCGTGATGAGCACCACCGTCTTGCCGCTTTCCATCCAGATGCGCTGCAGCTCCAGGTTCATGCGCTCGCGCGTCATCGCGTCGAGCGCGCCGAAGGGCTCGTCCATCAGCAGGATCTTCGGGTCGTGCAGCAGCGCCCGCGCGATCGAGGCGCGCTGCTGCATGCCACCGCTCAGCTGGCGCGGCAGCTTGTGCTCGAAGCCTTCGAGTCGGACCATCTGCAGCAGCTGCATCGCCCGCTCGCGCGCCTGCTTCGCGGGAATGCCGAGCACCTCGGCCGGCAGCATCACGTTCTCGAGGATGGTGCGCCATGGCAGCAGGATCGAGCTCTGGAACACCACGCCCACGTCGCGCCGCGTGCCGCGGATCGGCTGTCCGTCGAGCACCACGCGGCCGATGTCGTAGTCGAGCAGGCCCGCGAGGATGCGCAGCAGCGTGCTCTTGCCGCAGCCGCTCGGCCCCACGATGGTCACGAAGCTGCCCTGCTCGATGCTGCAGTCGATGTCCTTCAGCGCGAGCACGCCTCCACCGCCGTCGCCGAAGTGCTTGGAGAGCCCCTCGATGCGGATGTAGTCGGGGCGCCCGCGCGCGCCTGCGGCCGCGCGTTCATGGTTCGTGCTCATGGCCTGGCTCCTTCGGGTTTCAGGTCTCGATCAGGTCTCTAGAAAGCGGACGATGTGCTGCGCCAGCACCTGTGGCGCCTGCATCGCCGTGACGTGGCCGACGCCGGGCAGCAGCACCGCATCGGCGCCGCGGATGCGGCCGGCCATCGAGAGCGTCACGCTCGCGGGCACCACGCGGTCGAGTTCGCCCGCCAGCACCAGCGTGGGCGCGAGGATGTCGGCTACGCCTTGCTCGAGCGCGGTCTGCACGGTCTCGGCTCGCCGGGTGGCACGCGCCGATCCGGGCCGTGCGTTGGCGAACAGGCGCCGCAGTTCGGGCCGCTCCGTGAGAAAGGCTTCGGGAAAGAACCAGGTCGCCAGTTCCTCCGCCGTGGCCGGCAGGTCGCGGCGCAGCTCGCCCAGGCGCCGCGCGTCGGGACACAGCTCTTCGTACGGCCTCGGCAGCGGCCACGTGCTGCCCAGAACGAGGTGATCGACCGAGCGCGGATGGAGCAGCGCCAGCGCCTGCGCGACGCGGCCGCCGAAGGACGAACCGAACACGTGCGCACGCCTGAACCCCAGCGCCTTGACGAGCCGCCGCGCATCGTCCGCAAGATCCGCGAGCGTCGACGCGCGCTCCGGCCCCTCGGTCTCGCCGCAGTCGCGCTGGTCGTAGGCGATCACGGTGAAGTGCTTCGACAGATGCGGCACCAGCGCCGCGAACATCTGCCGCGAGGCCTCCGCGCCGTGCATCAGCAGCAGCGGCGGGCCGTCGCCCTCGCGGTCGAAGGCGATGCGCAGCTCACCCGCCTGCACGAAGCTCGTCATGCGGCGCTCCCCTCTTCCTGGTCCATCCAGAAGGTCATCTCGATCTTCAGGCCGCGCGGATCGTGCAGGAAGAGCTGGCGGATCGCCCAGCCGGGAATCGGCGCCTCGGCGAAGGAAATGTCCAGTGCGCGAAGGTGCTCGCGCATCTCGGCCAGGCCGCGCGAGCGGAACGAGATGTGGTCGACGTGGCCGGTGACGGGCCCGTCCGCATCGCCGGGCCCATCAGGCGTCGACAGGTGCGCGTAGAGATGAACGATGGGCTGGCCATCCGCGTACAGCCACGCGCCGGGCGCTGGAATCTCCGGCCGCGCGCCGACCGTGAGGCGCATCACGCGCGTGTAGAAATCGACCAGCGGCGGCAGCTCGTCCGGCGTGCAGCGGATGGTGAAGTGGTGCAAGGCAGTCACAGGCATGGCGTCTCCTCCTCGAAGCTGTAGGCGAGCCCGGGCGCGGAAGGCACCCATCGCGCGGCGGCGAGCGCCAGCAGCCGGATGCCGAAGAGCTCCTCCGGCTGCCAGCGCTCGCGGGTGCCGAAGACGTTGAAGGTGGCATAGCAGAGGCTGCCTTGCAGCATCGGCACGTTGACCACGCTGCGCAGCCCGTAGGCGCGCATCTGGTCGAAGTCGTCGAAGTTCTGCGCGAGCACCTGCTCGCCCTCGCCCACGAACACGCGCCCCTGCACGAAAAGACGTTCGGTCCACGGCGTGCGCGTCTTGCGCTTCGCGCCGTTGACCGGGAAGGTCGCGGCCTCCGACGAATAGAAGCGGCGCAGCAGGACCTGGCCGGCCGCGTCGCGCCCGGTCGTCACGTTCTGCTGGATGCTGAAGATGCTGCCCGGGGCGATCCGAAGGCGGCAGCCGTCGATCCGGCGCAGTGCCTCGTCGGCGCCGGCCGCCTCGGCCAGGGCGTCCAGGAAGCCGGCCGTGATGCCGGTGGTCGTCGGTGCATTGATCGGGTCCATGGGAAAAGTCTAGGACTCGCAATTCACCAAAGTGAAATAATTTCTGATAGCCCGATAACCATGGAGTTATGGCCTTGCCCACAGCCCGCGACCCCGCCGTCGAACTGCAGCACGCGCTGCTCACGCGCCTCAAGCTGCGCCAGCTTTCGCTGCTGCAGGCCATCGACCGGCATCGCACGCTCAGCCGCGTCGCCGCCGAGATGCAGCTCAGCCAGCCGGCGATCACCAAGGCGCTGCACGAGGTCGAGGACATCTTCGGCAGCACGCTCTTCGAGCGCTCCAGCAGGGGGCTGGTGCCGACCGCCGCGGGCGACGCGGTGCTGCACTACGCGCGGCGCTGGCTGGCCGAGCTCGAGGCGACCACGCGCGTGCTCACCTCGCTGGAAGCCGGGCGCAGCGGGCGCCTGCGGCTGGGCCTCACGCAGCAGGTGCCGCAGCAGCTCATGTCGGCGGCGCTCACGCACCTGCTCGACCGCTCGCCGCGCATTTCGGTGATGGTGCGCGAAGGCACCACGGACGAGCTGGTCGCCGGCCTCGTCGCGCGCGAACTCGACTGCGCCATCGGCCGCTCCTACGACGGCGATGCGAGCGGGCTGGTGCAGGAAGCCATCCACGAGCAGGAACCCTGCCTCGTGGTCGGCGCGAAGAACGTCAAGCGCCTCTCGCGCGGGCCGCTGGACTGGGCGCGGCTCGCGCAGCTCGACTGGATCCTGCCGCCGCCCAACACGCCCATGCGCAGGACCTACAACGCGATCTTCGTCGGCGCGGGCGTCCAGCCGCCGCTGCCCATCCTGGAGACCACGGCGATCCGGAGCATCGAGACGGTGCTGCGCCAGGAGCCCAACGCCATCACCATCTTCGCGCGCGACGTGCTGGCCGGCATGGAGCCCGCGGGCCACTGGGCCGCGCTCCCCTACCGCCTGAGCTGGAACCTGCCGCCGGTGAGCTTCTTCACGCTGAAGGAGCTCGAAGCCCACCCCACGGTGCGATCGCTGCGCGGCGCGGTGGTCGAGACGGCGCGGCGCATGAAGCGCTCCGCCGGCTGAACCCTTTCACGCGGACGGCCGGGCAAGCGTCGCCAGCTTCTTTCTCGCCGCCTGCAGCAGCCCGCCCTTCTCGACGGGCAGCTGCGCCTTGGTATCCCCGAGCGCGATGATCTCGTGCACGTTGCCGGCGGCGAGCTTCGAGGCCAGCGGATCGCGCGGCGACATGCCGTCGAGCCTGCCGAGCGGAATGACGTGCACCTTGAGGTGGCGACTCATGCTCTTCGACAGCTTCTGGCAGGCCGCCGCCATGGTGGCCTCGTCGGGCACGAGCTGGCCATGCACGACGAGCAGCTCCACCGTGCCCTGCGCGTCCTCGCCCAGCACGAAGGCGCGCACGACCGAGTCCTTGAACTTGGACCGCAGCATGGAACGGATCGGCTCCGCCACGGCGAACGACTTGAACGCGATGCGCCGCAGCTCGTCGTGGAAGACGAAGGAGCGATCGACCTGCAGGGTCTCGGCCTGCTCGGCCTTCGCCGCCTGCCGCTTCACCATGCCGCTCTTGACGAGATGCTCCACGGTGAGCGCCGCATCGGCCTCGCCGAGCTTCGCACGCCGCGCGAGTTCGCCGGTCGGAAGTTGCTGATCGGGTGCCGCGTACAGGATCGCGAGGAGCTTCTGCACTTCGGGAGAAAAAAGGAAATCCGCGGCACTCATCCTGGTTGGCTGCTGAGCAAAAAAGCCCGCATTATCCGGCGGCGACTTCCGCGTCATCGTGTCGATTTGCGTCCTGCTTTCGCGGGCTTGCTCGCACCCCGGACACTCGCGCGAGGCACCTGCCCCAGCGTCGGCTTCAGGAGCGGCGCATGGCTGCCGAGAAAGTCCCACAGCGCAGTCGCCACGGGGCCGTGCGGCCTGTCGCGCAGCCGCGCGACCACGAGGTCCTCGACGATGCCCGGAAAGTGCCGCCCCGCGATGGACAGCAGCCGCCCGTCCTTCAGCTCGGGCTCGACGAGAAAGCGCGGCAGGTGGCCCCATGCCATGCCGTTCACGATGAGTTCCTTCTTCATCAGCATGTCGGGCACCGAGCACTGCGGCGCGCCTTCGACCACGTAGTGCTGCGTCTCGGGCGCGCGGCGGGCCGAGTCGCGGATCACGCATTGGGTGAAGCGCTGCATCTGCTGCGGCGTGATCGCAGCCGTGATCGGGAACGGCAGGAAGCCCGCGGCCACGACCGGCACCATCGCCACCTTTCCGAGGTCGATCCAGTCGAGACGCACGTCGCTCTTGGCGACCCGGTGCACGATGAGATCGGCCTCGCCGTCGAGCAGGCGCTCCCACGGCCCGGTCACGGATTCGAACTGCAGATGAAGCCGCGTCTGCGGCCACGCGCCGAAGAAGCGGCCCAGCAGCTGCAGCACGGGCGTCAGCGGGCACAGGTCTCCGAGCACGACGCGAAGCTCGGCCTCCTGCCCCATGGCCAGCTGCTCGGCGTAGGTCTTCAGATCACCCGCTTCCCGCAGCAGCGATTCCGCCTTGCGATGCAGCGCGCGCCCTGCGTCCGTCGGCTTCACCCGGTAGCCGGAGCGGTCCAGCAGCGTGATGCCCAGCTGCTGCTCCAGCTTGGCCACCGAGGCGATCACGGAAGGGTGCGTGCGGTGCAGCCGTTCCGCCGCGGCCTGGAAACCGCCATGGCGCAGGACGGCGTCGAAGCATTGCAGATCGTGGAGCGTGAAGGTCGATGACATCGTTGGCTCTTCGTACAAAGATGGTCTGAACTTTGTAGTATCCGCCGCGCCGGTGCCTGCCTACGATGAAGCCATCGTCAAACACATCGCAAGGCCACGCACCATGGACTCGAACCTTTCCTTCTTCACCACCGGCGACGGCGTTTCCATCGCCTATCGCTTCGACGGGGACGCCGGCCTGCCGGTGCTGCTGCTGTCGAACTCCATCGGAACCGATCTGCACATGTGGGACGCGGAGGTGCCGCAACTCGCGCGCCACTTCCGCGTGCTGCGCTACGACGCCCGCGGCCACGGCGCGTCCGGCGCACCGGCGTTGCCCTACTCGCTCGACCGTCTCGGGCGCGACGTCGTCGAGCTGCTAGACACGCTGGGGCTGGAACGCGTCCACGTGCTCGGGCTGTCCCTCGGCGGCATCGTCGCCCAATGGCTGGGCGTGCACATGCCCGAGCGCGTCGACCGGCTGGTGCTGTCGAACACCGCCGCCTGGTTGGGCCCGGCCGGCCAGTGGGACCAGGCCATCGCCGGGTTGATGACCGCGCCGGACATGACATCCACGGCCGACACCTTCCTGCGCAACTGGTTTCCCGCCCGCATGCTCGAGGCCCGCGGAGCCACCATCGAGGCGTTCCATCAGACGCTGCTGCGCACGCCCAGGGAAGGCATCGCCGGCAGCTGGGCCGCCGTGCGCGACGCCGACCTGCGCAGGACGCTGCGCCTGATCGCGAGCCCCACGCTCGTCATCGCGGGCGAGCACGACACCGTGACTTCGGCCCGCCATGGCGAGGAGCTCGCGGCCGGCATTCCGGGTGCGCGCTTCGAGCTGCTGCCGGTGGTGCACCTGTCGAACGTCGAGCAGGGCGAGCGCTTCGTCGAACTGGTGCTGGGGTTCCTGGGCGCCGATGCGGAGGCCCGCAAGGAGCCTGTTCCGGAAGCCGGCTGAAGGCCTGGCGCGCTCAGGCCCGAGCAATGAAAAAAGGCCTGCTCCCGAAAGAGCAGGCCTTCAGTGACAAGTCCGGGTAACCGGCTTCAGAACGGAATATCGTCGTCCATGTCGTCGAAGCCCGACGACGACTTGGCCGGTGCCTGGCGCGGAGCCGGCGCCGGAGCGCGCGGTGCAGCCGCGGGCGCACGCGGGGCATAGCCGCCACCGCCGCCACCACCACCGCCGCCTTGCGAGTAGCCGCCGCCACCGCCACCGCCGTAGCCGTCGTCATCGCTCGGGCCCGACGGGCCGCCCTGGCCCTGGCGGCTGCCGAGCATCTGCATCTGATCGGCGCGGATCTCGGTGGTGTACTTTTCGATGCCGTCCTTGTCGGTCCACTTGCGCGTGCGCAGGCTGCCTTCGACATAGACCTGCGAGCCCTTGCGCAGGTACTGGCCGGCGATTTCGGCCAGGCGGCCGTTGAAGACGATGCGGTGCCACTCGGTGGCCTCGCGCATTTCGCCGCTTTGCTTGTCCTTCCAGCGATCGGTGGTGGCCACTGTGACGTTCGCGACCTGGTCGCCGCTCGGGAATGTACGCATCTCGGGGTCGCGCCCCAGATTGCCGACGACGATGACTTTATTGACCGATGCCATATGCACTGCCCCTGATAAGTAGATGGAGGAGGAGGTTGAGAAGAACCCTCGATTGTGCCCCAAGGCGGCTGCCCGCACTCCCGCCGGATGCCAGAATGGGCCTTTGCGATGAATCGGGAACCTGACTTTTTCGAGCATCTGCGCGCCGAGCTGTCGAGCGGGCGCGTCTGGCTCGACCGCGTCATCGTGCTGGGCTACGCCATCGCGGCAGGCCTCTTCGTGGTGGGCTTCACGCTGGCCAGCGACTGGGTCTTCGGCGAGTTCCACCGTTTCTACCGCGCCTGGCCCTGGGCGGTGCTGCTGACCACGCCGCTGCTCACGGCCGGCATCGTCTGGTTCACCCTGCGTTTCTTCCCCGGAGCCGGCGGCTCCGGCATTCCCCAGATCAAGGCCGCCCTGCATCCGGCCCTGCCCGGCGAGCGGCGCTTCGTCTTCGCCTCGCTGCGGCTCACGGTCGCGAAGATCGGGCTGGGCGTGGCGGGTTTCGCGGCCGGCCTGTCGATCGGACGCGAAGGCCCCTCCGTGCAGGTGGCGGCAGGCGTGATGCAGCATGCGCGCCGCTGGCTCTCGCCCAACACGGCCATCGACGGGCGCGCGCTGCTGGTGGCCGGCGGTGCCGCCGGCATCGCGGCGGCGTTCAATGCGCCGCTGGCGGGCGTGGTGTTCGCCATCGAGGAGCTGTCGGGCCGGCTCGAGGCGCGCTCCAGCGGCCTGATCATCACGGCCATCGTGCTGGCGGGCCTGGTGGCGGTCTCGGCCTTCGGCAACGTCAGTTATTTCGGCGTGATCCGCGTGCCCCGGCTGGGTTGGGACGTGCTCGGGCCCGGCCTGCTGGTCACGCTGCTGAGCGGCGCCGCGGGCGGACTCTTCGCGCGGCTGCTGATCGCTTCGCTCACGGGCACGGCCGGACGCTTCAACCGCTGGCGGGCGCGCTTTCCGGTGCGCTTCGCGGCCGTGGGCGGGCTGGCGGTGGCCGTCATCGGGCTGGTCACGGGCGGCGTCACCTTCGGCGCGGGCTCCGAGGCGGTCAAGCAGATGCTGCAGGGCCACGACGAACTCACGCCGCTGTACACCGTGCTGAAGTTCGTCGCCACCTGGCTCACGGCCTGGTGCGGCGTGCCGGGCGGCATCTTCGCGCCGTCGCTGTCCATCGGCGCGGGCATCGGCGACGCGGTGGCCCGCCTGGCCAGCAGCGAGCAGGGGCCTGCGCTCATCGCCATGGGCATGGCCGGCTTCCTGGCGGCGGTGACGCAGGCGCCGCTCACCGCCTTCATCATCGTCATGGAAATGGTCGACGGCCACTCGATGGTGCTGAGCCTGATGGCCGCCGCCATGTTGGCCAGCCTGGTCTCGCGGATGATCAGCCGCCCGCTGTACGACACGCTGGCCGAGCACATGGTGGGCCGGGCCATCAGCAGTGGGGGCAGCGGGGGTGGCACCGAAGCGGTGCAGCCGCCGCCATCGCCGGAAGTCCCCACGCCCAAGCCTCCAGAGCCCGGCCACTCGCCATGAAATCCCCGGCGGTCTATCATGTCCGGTTGCCCTCGGACGATCGCCCCCTTGAATTCAAAAACCACTGAATACACCGACGCCGACGCGGAAAGCGCTCGCGACGCGGAACTCGAACGCAATACCTACCTCGGCGCGGTGCTGGCGCAGCAGCGCATCAGCATCCGGGGTGCGCGCACGCACAACCTGAAGAACGTCGACCTCGACATCCCGCGCAACAAGCTGGTGGTCATCACCGGCCTGTCGGGCTCGGGCAAGTCGAGCCTGGCCTTCGACACGCTGTATGCGGAAGGACAGCGGCGCTACGTCGAGAGCCTGTCGGCCTATGCGCGGCAGTTCCTGCAGTTGATGGACAAGCCCGACGTCGACGTGATCGAGGGCCTCTCGCCCGCGATCAGCATCGAGCAGAAGGCCACCAGCCACAACCCGCGCTCCACCGTGGGCACGGTGACCGAGATCCACGACTACCTGCGCCTGCTCTACGCCCGCGCCGGCACGCCCTACTGCCCCGACCACCACCTGCCGCTGCAGGCGCAGACGGTGTCGCAGATGGTCGATGCGGTGCTGGCATTGCCCGACGAGCCGCGCCTGATGATCCTGGCGCCGGTCGCTCGCGAGAAGAAGGGCGAGTTCCTCGAGCTCTTCGCCGAGATGCAGGCAGCCGGCTACGTGCGCTTCCGCGTCGACGGGCAGACCTACGAATACAACGACCTGCCCAAGCTCAAGAAGACCGAGAAGCACGACATCGACGTCGTCATCGACCGCCTGCGCGCGCGCCCCGATATGCAGCAGCGCCTGGCCGAGAGCTTCGAAGCCGCATTGCGCCTGGCCGAGGGACGCGCCATCGCGCTGCAGTTGGGCGCCGAGGGCGCGCCCGACAAGGAGCACCTGTTCAACGCCAAGTTCGCCTGCCCGATCTGCCACTACTCGCTGTCGGAGCTGGAGCCGCGCCTCTTCTCGTTCAACTCGCCCGTGGGCGCCTGCCCCAGCTGCGACGGCCTCGGCCACCGCGAGGTGTTCGACCCGGCGCGCGTGGTGGCCTTTCCATCGCTGTCGATGGCCAGCGGCGCCGTCAAGGGCTGGGACCGCCGCAACGGCTACTACTTCAGCATGATCGAGAGCGTCGCGAAGCACTACAAGTTCGACGTCGACGCGCCCTTCGAATCGCTTCCCGCCTCGGTGCAGCACGTGCTGCTGCACGGCTCGGCCGCCGAGGAGATCAAGTTCAACTACACCATGGAGTCGGGCAACTTCGCGGGCAAGAAGCTCACGAAGAAGCATCCCTTCGAGGGGATCATCCCGAACATGACGCGGCGCTACCGCGAGACCGACTCCGTGATGGTGCGCGAGGACCTCGCGCGCTTCCGCAACCTGCAGCCCTGCCCCGACTGCGGCGGCTCGCGACTGCGGCCCGAGGCGCGCAACGTGTTCCTGGTCGACGAGAGCACCGCCGACAACGGCGCCGAACGCCCACGCATGGCCATCTTCGAACTCAGTCGCCTCACGCTGCGCGATTCGCTCGACTGGTTCCAGAAGCTCAGGCTGCGCGGCGCCAAGGCCGACATCGCCGACAAGGTGGTGCGCGAGATCGGTCTGCGCCTGAAATTCCTGAACGACGTGGGCCTGAACTACCTGAGCCTGGACCGCAGCGCCGAAACGCTCTCTGGCGGCGAGGCGCAGCGCATCCGCCTCGCCTCGCAGATCGGCTCGGGCCTCACCGGCGTGATGTACGTGCTCGACGAGCCCAGCATCGGCCTGCACCAGCGCGACAACGACCGCCTCATCGGCACGCTGAAGCACCTGCGCGACATCGGCAACAGCGTGATCGTGGTCGAGCACGACGAGGACATGATTCACGCCGCCGACCACGTGATCGACATGGGCCCCGGCGCGGGCGTGCACGGCGGCCGCGTGATGGCGCAGGGCACATATACCGAGGTTTCGTCCAACCCCGACTCGCTCACCGGCCAGTACCTGTCAGGCGTGCGCAAGATCGAGGTGCCCAAGCACCGCACCGCCTGGCTGCCGGCGACGAAGCAACCCGCTTTCCATGAAGGCAAGAAGCCCCCGCGCTTTCCGCCCAGCCCCGCCGCCGAGCGCCGCGCCGCGCGCGAGGCCGCGCACCTCGCCACGCAGACCGACCTGCAGGAAATCCGCGTCGTCGGCGCCACCGGCAACAACCTGAAGAACGTGAGCGTGGCCTTCCCGGTCGGCCTGCTGACCTGCGTGACGGGCGTGTCGGGCTCGGGCAAGTCCACGCTGGTGAACGACACGCTCTACACCGCGGTGGCGCGCACGATCTACCGCGCGCACGAGGAACCGGCCGCGCACGAGTCGGTGGAAGGCATCGAGTACTTCGACAAGGTCATCAACGTCGATCAGAGCCCCATCGGCCGCACGCCGCGCAGCAACCCGGCCACCTACACGGGCCTGTTCACGCCCATCCGCGAGCTCATGGCCGAGACCAACACCGCGCGCGAGCGCGGCTACGGCCCGGGCCGCTTCAGCTTCAACGTGGCCGGCGGGCGCTGCGAGGCCTGCCAGGGCGACGGCGTGGTGAAGGTCGAGATGCACTTCCTGCCCGACGTGTACGTGCCCTGCGAGGTCTGCCACGGCCAGCGCTACAACCGCGAGACGCTCGAGGTGCTCTACAAGGGCAAGAACATCGCGCAGATCCTGGAGATGACGGTCGAGGCCGCGCACGACTTCCTCAGGGCCGTGCCGACCATCGAGCGCAAGCTGCGCACGCTGCTCGACGTGGGCCTGAGCTACATCAAGCTGGGCCAGTCGGCCACCACGCTGTCGGGCGGCGAGGCCCAGCGCGTGAAGCTCGCGCTGGAGCTCAGCAAGCGCGACACCGGCCGCACGCTCTACATCCTCGACGAGCCGACCACCGGCCTGCACTTCGCCGACATCGAGCTGCTGCTGAAGGTGCTGCACCAGCTGCGCGACGCGGGCAACACCATCGTCGTGATCGAGCACAACCTCGACGTCATCAAGACCGCCGACTGGCTCATCGACATGGGCCCCGAGGGCGGTGCCGGCGGCGGCACGGTGGTGGGCGAAGGCACGCCGGAAGACATCGCGGCGAACGAGGCGAGCCATACGGGGCGGTACCTGAAGCGGCTGCTGAAGTAGCCGCGCCCTGCACGAATGCGCGAGCCGCGCCACAATCGCGCCCCATGCCTTCCTTCACCCCGCGCCAGTTCGTCATCCTCGTTCTCCTGACCCTCGCGTGGGGCTTCAACTGGCCGGTGATGAAGCTCGGCGTGGCCGACTACCCGCCGCTGGGCTTCCGCGCGATCTCGATCTGGCTCGGCCTGCCGGTGCTGGCCATCGCGCTGGTGTGGCTCAAGGTGCCGTTCCGCGTGCCGCGCAGCGCGTGGCCCGAGCTGGTCTGGCTGGGCGCCACCAACATGTTCGTCTGGCACGCCTGCATCATCCTCGCGGTGAAGGCGCTTTCGGGCGGGCGCGCCGCGATCCTGGGCTACACGATGCCGGTGTTCTCGGCCGTCATCGGTGCGCTGCTGTTCTCCGCCGCGCTCACGCGGCGCGCGTGGCTGGGCGTTGGCGCCTGCGCGGTCGGCGTGGGGCTGCTGCTGTGGCACGAACTCACGAACCTCTCGGGCCGGCCCGGCTACGTGGCGCTGGCACTGGTGGCCGCGGCCACGTGGGCGCTGGGCACGCAGCTGCTGCGCCACACGCGCATCGGCCTGCCGACACTCACGCTCTCGTTCTGGATGACCGCGATGACGGCCGTGGTGATGACGGTGCTCTCGCTGCTCTTCGAGCGCGAGCAGCTCTACTGGCCGGGCCGCGTGGCATGGGGTTCGATCCTCTACAACGCGGTGCTGATCTTCGGCTTCGCCCACGCCGCATGGTTCTACCTCGCGCGCGGCCTGCCGCCGATCGCGTCGACGCTGAGCGTGATGTTCATCCCGGTGCTGGGCGTGTTCAGCGGCGCGGTGTGGCTCGGCGAGGCCGTGCACTGGCAGGACTGGGTGGCGGTGGCGCTGATGATGGTGGCCATCGCCTCGGTGCTCTGGCCCTCGAAGACAGCCACCAAGGGCTGAGCCCGGACCTCAGGTGGTCGTCTGCACGTGCAGGCGGCTGGTCTTGCAGCGGTGCAGCGCGCGGTAGTGCTCCAGCGGCCTGCCGTTGGCGCCGTAGGCGATCGACTCGATGCGCAGCAGCGGCTCGGGCTGAGGCAGGTTGAGCAGGTCGCAGGTCTCGGCGTCGGGCAGCACGGCGTCGATCCAGCGTTCTGCGCGCACCAGGCGCAGGCCGTACTGGCGGCGCAGCACGTCGTAGAGCGAGCGGTCGTCCAGGCGCGTGCGGTGCAGGCCGGGCGCCAGGTCGGCGGGCACCACGGTCTCCACCAGCAGGCGCAGCTCGCCGTCGACGCTGCGCAGGCGCTTGAGCGCGACCACCTGCGTGTCGTCGGTCAGGCCGAGCGACGCGGCCTCCTGCTCGGTGGGCGCCCGCAGCTCCTGCGTGAGGATCTGCGTGCGCACCGAGCGGCCCTTGCGCTCCATCTCGTCGGAGAAGCCGAGCACGGTCGAGACGAAGTCTTCGTCCCGCTCGCGCGCCGACACGAAGGCACCCCGGCCCTTGATCTTGTAGATGAGGTTGTTGCGCACAAGGTCGGCCAGCGCCTCGCGCACCACGATGCGCGAGATGCCGAACTGCTCACCCAGCTCGGCTTCGGACGGCAGCTTGGCGCCGATGGGCAGCACGCCCTGCAGGATCTGCATGCGCAGCGCGTCGCGGAACTGGGCCCACAGCGGGGACTCGGAATCGCGGTCGAGTACGGTCGAAATTTCGGTCTGAGAGTTCACGTCGAGGGCTGGCCCATGGCCTGAGGAGTCATCAATGATGCATCGAAAGATGCCGGCGCATCGGCCGCCACCGGCGAAAGCCGCACGCCGTGGCGCTCGCGCAGCGCGGTGGCGCAGGCCTTCAGCTCGGCGTGCTGCTGCGCTGCGTCCCAGCCCAGCGCCTCGGCGGCGATGCCGGCCATCTCGGCCAGCGCGGCGTCGGTGACGAGCCCGCGAATTGCCAGCAGCGTGCGCCGGATCACGAGGTCGTCCAGGTGCACCACGCCGGTTTCGAGACACAGGTACGAAAGCTCGGCAACCGAGTAGTCGGGCGCATGGCGCAGCGGCATGTCGCCCGAGGCGGCCAGGCGCTGCGCCAGCGGCAGCGCCTTCGATCCGTAGCGCCGCAGCAGCACCTGGGCGCGCGTGCGGCTCATGCCCGAGGCGCCGACCATGCGCTCGACGAAGCGCTCGGCCGCCTGCGCATCGGCCGGCAGCTCGGCACCGCCGCCGATGGGCAGCATGTCCGTCGATGCCGTGCGCGGGCGGCCCAGTTGCTTCAGCACTTCGTTGACCGCCTCTTCCGCGAGCGCCCGGAAGGTCGTCCACTTGCCGCCGACGAGGCCGACGACGGGAATATCGCGCGTGGCGCTCGGCGGATCCAGCACCACCGAGTGGTCGCGCGAGATCTGCCCCGGCTTGTCGGCGTCGGAGCGCGCGAGAGGCCGCACGCCGACGTACGTGTAGACGACATCGCCACGGTCGAAGCGCAGGTTCGGGAACACCTCGGCCAGCACTTCGAGCAGGTAGTCGACCTCCTCCGGCTCGGTCGCGATCTTGTCGGGGTCTTCCACCGGGATGTCGGTGGAGCCCACCAGCACGCGGTCGAGAAAGGGATAGACGATGCACACGCGCCCGTCCACCGCCTCGAAGTAGGCCATGCGGCCTTCGAGCGCATCGCGCAGCGCGGGATGGTCGAGCACGAGGTGCGAGCCCTTGGTGCCCATCACGCGCGGACCGCCGCCGCCGAGCACCGCGGTGCTCCGGTCCAGCCATGCGCCGCTGGCGTTCACCACGGTGTCGGCCGTCACGCGCACCAGCGCGCCGGTGATCTCGTCGCGCAGCGTGATGATGTTGCCCGCGCAGCCCATCACGCGGCAGTAGTTGGTGGCGGCCGAGCGCGGCTGGTCGCGGCAGGCATCGCCGATCAGCTCGAGGATGAGCCACTCGGGGTGGCTGATCCACGCGTCGAAGAAGGTGGCCGTCCAGCGCACCGCGGCGCGGAACAGGCTGCGGTCGCCCGGCGGCACGCGGCTGATGCGGTGGTTGGGCATCACGCGCTGGCGGCGGCCCAGCAGGTCGTACAGGCGCAGGCCCGCGGCCACGGCCAGCAGCCCGCGCGTGCGCTGCGGCGGCGTGCGGCCGAAGAACTTGAGCGCGCTGCTCATCAGGCCGCCGAAGAAGCTCGACAGCGGCACCACCGTCTTCAGCGGCTGCACCAGATGCGGCGCGTTGCGCAGCAGCAGGTTGCGCTCGCGCGTGGCCTCGGCCACCAGCGAGAAGCTGCCGTTCTCCAGGTAGCGCAGGCCGCCGTGGATCATGCGCGAGGGCGCGCTGCTGGCGCCCGCGCTGAAGTCGCCCTTGTCGACGATGAGGCAGTCCACGCGCTGCAGGCACAGGTCGCGGAACACGCCCACGCCATTGATGCCGGCGCCGATGATGACCGTCGAGAAATGGCGGTCCGCCAGGGATGCCGGGCGTACGAAGGGCAGTTGCCAGGCGCTCATTTCGCGCCTCCTGCCAGATGGGAAAACACAGGAGACATGGTGTCGATCAGTTCGTTGAAGCCGGCGATGAAGTCGGCATGGGCGCGCGCCTGGGCTGCGTCGGGTTCGACGGTGTCGCAGGGTGCGAGCAGGGCGCTGCCCTGCTCCGCGCGGTCGATGCCCTGCGACATGGCGGCGTAGATGGCGGCGCCGCGCGCGCCGGTCTCGTCGTCGGCGCAGCGCTCCACCGGATGGCCGAGGAAGCCCGCCAGCAGGCGCACGAGGCGCGTGTCGCTCGCGCCGCCGCCGAGCACGGTGCATGCGGACACCGGCAGCCCGCAGGCCGCGAGCCGCGCGACGTGGCGCGCATGCAGCGCGGCCACCGCATCGACCACGGCACGCGCCATGTCGCCGCGCGTGTGATGACTCTTGAGGCCGACGAAGCCCGCCGTCACGCCACCGCCGCCGTTGACGAAAGGCAGGAAGCGCAGGCCGCCGGCACCCAGCGGCACCGACATCGCCAGGTCGACCACCGCGCGCGAATCGGGCAGCCCGAGCACGCCGGCCAGCCATGCGATGTTGGCCATCGACGAGGGGCTGTTCTCCATGTAGAGGCGCTTGTCCTCGCGGCCGAAATTGACGACGGCGGCCACCGCGGGCTTGGGCTCGATCACCGGCCCGATGACGGCGTTCACGCACCAGGTGCCGAAGACCGACGCCGCGCGCGAGCGCCCTTCGGCGCAGATCGCGGTCATCGAGGCGAGCAGGTCGATGGCGCCCATCGCCACGGGAATGCCGGCGGGCAGGCCGCACAGTGCGGCTTCCGAAGGCCGCAGCCTGCCGACGATCTCGCCGCTGGGCACCAGCGGACCGAAGACGCGCGGGCCGAGATCCGCGATGCCGGACGCATCGAAGGCCGCCTGCGACCAGGTGCCCGTCTCGATCGACACAAGCCCGGCGGTGCTCGCATCGCTGGCGTCGGTCGCGATCTCGCCCGTCAGCAGGAAGCCGAGGTAGTCCTTCGCGAACATCAGCCGGCGCACCGCGCCGCGCTGCACGGCATCGGTGCCCAGCAGCTCGGCCGCGATCACCGTGGACTGGCCGGGCCAGGGCTGGCAGCCCACGTCGGCGAAGAGCGCAGGGCCGTGGCCGAGCGCGAGGGAGCGGGCACGCGCGTCGGCGCGCTGGTCGGTGGAGGCGACGGCGCGTCCGCCCACGAGCTCGTTGCGCGCGTCGAGCGCATAGAGCCCCGCGCCATGGCCGGTGCAGCCGATGGCGCGGACCTCCGCCACGCGGTCTCCGAGTTGATGGGCGACGTCGCGCAGCACGTGGGTGAGCGCTGCGCGGATGGCCGTCGCGCTCACTTCGCATCCCCCTCCGGGCAGCCGGTCGTGCGGCAATGGCATTCGGGACAGGGCGACGGAGCGGCCGCTCCCGGCTTCGAGGGCCAGGGCTTTCAGGCTGCTCGACCCCATGTCGATGCCGATCAGTATGTTTGGCTTCATGTCATAACAGCTTCGGCTGAATAAAAGCACCTTGCCAGTAGCGTTTCCCCTAGTTATCCCTGCAAACGGCCAGCGCGTACATTCTAGCCTGTCATAACAACTGATGTGACAAAGAGGTTCCAAGGGCTGCCCTGAAAAGCGGCAGCCACAAGCTGTGCCACCCAACGTGAGGAGACAAAAAATGAGGCGTAATTTCCTGAAGTCCGCAGCCGCAGCCGGCATCGGCCTGGCCGGCGCAAGCGCGTTCGCGCAGCAGCAGGCGGCTGCCCCCGCCGCGGCAGGCGGCCTGCGCGGCAATTCGAGCGACGTCTACGTGATGAACGTGATGGTGTCGGGGGTCGAGTACTGGTTTCCGGTCTACGAAATGATGAAGCAGCTCGGCCGCACGCTGGGCGTTCGCACCCGCTACACCGGCACGCCGGAGTACGACGTGAACAAGCAGCTCGCGTCCTTCGAGCAGGAGCTGGCGCGCAAGCCCGCGGGCATCCTGCTGCACCCGATGAACCCCGACCCGTTCATCGAGCCGATCAACCGTGCCGCGGCGATGGGCATCCCGGTCGTCACCTTCGCGGCCGACTCGCCGAACTCCAAGCGCACCTCCTTCGTCACCTCCGACAACGACCGCGAAGGCACGCAGGCCGCCGACGCCATCGCGGCCTCGCTGGGCGGCAAGGGCGAATACGCCGTGCTGGAGAACCCGGGCCAGGACAATCACGACCGCCGCATCGCCGCCTTCATCAATCGCATGAAGGCCAAGCACCCCGGCATGAAGCTGGTCGGCCGCGCCGCCAGCAACCAGGATCCGAACAAGGCCTACCAGGCGGTGCTGAGCCTCGCGCAGGCCAACCCGAACCTGGGCGCGCTCTTCATGCCCGAGGCCAACTCCGCCCTCGGCGCGGCGCAGGCCAAGGTCGAGACCAAGAAGAACATCAAGGTGATGTGCTGCGACGTGAACGCGAAGATCCTCGACATGATCAAGTCGGGCGACGTGTTCGGCTCCATCAACCCGAACCAGGGCATGCAGGGCTACATGGGCATGATGATGCTGTTCCTGGCCAAGAACCCGGGCCTCATCGACCCGATGAACGACGCCAAGCGCAACGGCACCAACCCCATGGCCGTGCCCTTCCTGGACAACGGCCTGTCGGTGGTGAGCAAGGCCAACGCCGACGACTTCTACTGGGACAAGTACCTCGCCCGCCGCGGTACCAAGGGCATCGGCGAGTGAATGGGCACGAAGCGATGAGCGCACTGCTCGAATTGCGGGGCATCAGCAAGCGCTTCGGCGCTTCGCGCGCGCTCTCGGGCGTGGACTTCACGCTGCACCGCGGCGAGATCCACGCCCTGTGCGGCGAGAACGGCGCGGGCAAGTCCACGCTGATGAACATCATCGACGGCATCCACCAGCCGGACGAGGGCGAGATCTCGCTCGACGGCCGGAAGGTGGTGATCGACGGCCCGGCGCACGCGATGCGCCTGGGCATTGGCCTGGTGCACCAGGAGATCGCCCTGTGCGGCGACGCCACCGTGGCCGAGAACATCTTCATGCCGGAAATCAACGCCGGCAAGAGCGCGTGGATGAACTACGCGAGCCTCAACGAACGCGCGGCGAAGGTGCTGCAGCGGCTGGGGCAGGACGTGGACCCGTCCGCGCTGGTGAAGGACCTGAGCATCTCCACGCAGCAGCTCATCGAGATCGCGAAGGCGCTCACGCTGGACTGCAAGGTGCTGATCCTCGACGAGCCCACCGCCGCGCTGACCGACAACGAATCGGCCGCGCTCTTCAAGGTGCTGCACGACCTGCAGGCGCAGGGCATCGGCATCATCTACATCAGCCACCGCATGGCCGAGATCTTCGCGCACTGCTCGCGCGTGACCGTGCTGCGCGACGGGCGCGACGTGCACAGCGGCCCGCTGGCCGAGCTCGACGCCGACGGCCTGGTGCGCCGCATGGTCGGGCGCGACCTGGGCAACTACTACCCGCCCAAGCAGGATGAACCCTCGTCGGGCGAACACGTGCTCGAGGTGACGGACATCGCCGACGGCGAGCGCGTGCACGGCGTGTCCTTCAAGCTGAAGCGCGGCGAGATCCTCGGCATCGCGGGCCTGATGGGCGCCGGCCGCAGCGAACTCGCCGAGACCATCTGCGGCCTGCGCACGGCCCGCGGCGGCAGCGTGCGGCTGCGCGGCAGGGAGCTCGCCATCCGCAAGTACAGCGACGCGCTGCGCGAGGGCATCGCCTATCTCAGCGAAGACCGCAAGGCGGCCGGCGTCTATCTCGACCTGCCGATCGCGCAGAACATCGCGTCGATGGCACTGAAGCGCGTGAGCTCGCGCTTCGGCCTGCTGCAGCGCGCGAGCGAACGCAAGCTCGCGATCGAGCTGGGCGCCAAGCTCAAGCTCAAGTCCGACGGTGTCGACATCGACGTCGCGAGCCTGTCGGGCGGCAACCAGCAGAAGGTGGCCATTGCCAAGCTGCTGGCCACAAACCCGTCGGTGCTGCTGATGGACGAGCCCACGCGCGGCGTGGACGTGGGCGCCAAGTCGGAGATTCATCACATCCTGCGCGACCTGGCCAGCCAGGGCGTGGGCGTGATCGTGATCTCCTCGGAGCTGCCCGAGATCATCGGGCTGTGCGACCGCGCGCTGGTGATCCGCGACGGCCGGCTCGCCGGCGAGGTGCAAGACAAGGACATGACGGAAGAGGCGCTGCTGCGGCTGGCCTCCGGACTTTGCGAAGAGGAAGCGACAGCATGAATTACCCAGCACAACTCGATGCAGGGACCGCCCCCGGTCTCCAGCCACGCCAGTCGGGAGGAGGAGGTCCCGTGAAACCCGCCAGCAAACTCGGCAGCATGCGCGAGATGGGCTTGCTGCTCATCATCGCCGCGCTGTGCGTGGGCATGAGCTTCGCCTCGCCCTACTTCCTCACGTGGGACAACGTGCGCGCGATGCTGCTGTCGTTCTCCATCGAGGGGATCGTGGTGGTGGGCATGACCATTTTGCTGATCGTCGGCGGCATCGACCTGTCGGTGGGATCGGTGGTGTGCTTCGCGATGGTGGTCACGGGCAAGCTCTTCCTCATGGGCTTCGACCCGTGGACGGCGGGGCTCATCGCCATCGCCGCCAGCGCCATGATCGGCGCGATGATCGGCGGCTGCGTCACGCGCATCGGGCTCAATCACTTCATTGCCTCGCTGGCTTTCATGGTGATCGTGCGCGGCCTGTGCCTGGCGCTCACGCAGGGCACGCCGCAGTCGCTGTTCTCGCTGCCGGCGGAGTTCAAGTTCATCGGCCAGGGAACGCTGTTCGGCATTCCTGCCGTGATCCTGATCTTCCTGGTGATCGTGGTGGTGAGCGACTTCGTGCTGCGCCGCTCCTCGCTGCTGCGCCGGGTGTTCTACACCGGCAGCAACGAGAAGGCCGCGCTCTATTCGGGCATCCGCGTGGGCCACGTCAAGTTCTGGGTCACGGTACTGTGCGCTGCATCGGCCGGGCTCGCGGGCGTGATCTACACGGCACGCTTCGGCGCGGCCACGCCGACCTTCGGCATGGGCATGGAACTCAACGTGATCGCCGCCGCAGTGATCGGCGGTGCCAGCCTCAAGGGCGGCTCGGGCACGGTGCTCGGCGCGGTGCTGGGCCTGGCGCTGCTGTCGGTGGTGACCAGCTCGCTGATCCTGCTCGACGTGTCGCCCTACTGGCAGGACGTGATCAAGGGCGTGATCCTGCTCGCGGCCGTGACCATCGACCACCTCATGAACACGAGAAAGACCAAGCGATGAGCAACAGCACCAACAACGCATCGGCCATGAAGAAGACCACGCTCGGCCCCTCGGGCATCGAGTGCTCGGCCATCGGCCTGGGCACCTGGGCCATGGGCGGATGGATGTGGGGCGGCGGCGACAACGCGGCCGCCGTGCTTGCCATCCAGGCCTCGCTGGACGCGGGCGTGAACCTGCTCGACACCGCGCCGGCCTACGGCCTCGGGCGCTCCGAGAGCATCGTCGGCACCGCGCTGAAGGGCCGGCGCCACGAGGCCGTGATCGCCACCAAGTGCGGCCTGGTCTGGCACACCCAACAGGGAACGCACTTCTTCGAAGAAGACGGCCACCCGGTGTACCGCTACCTCGGGCGCGAGTCGATCTTCCATGAGGCCGAAGAAAGCCTGAAGCGCCTGCAGACCGACTACATCGACCTCTACATCACGCACTGGCAGGACAGCACCACGCCGGTCGAAGAGACGATGAGCACGCTGCTCGAACTCAAGAAGCAGGGAAAGATCCGCGCCATCGGCGTGAGCAACGTGAGCCCCGAGACGCTGGCCGAATACCTCCGGTACGGCCCGGTCGACGCGGCGCAGGAGCGCTACAGCCTGATCGACCGCGAGATCGAGCAGACGCTGGTGCCGCTGTGCACCGAGCACAACGTGGCGGTGCTGGGCTACTCCTCGCTGGCGCTGGGCCTGCTCGCGGGCCCCATCGACCCCGAGCGCAAGTTCACCGGCGACGACCAGCGCGCCTCCAACCCGCGCTTCAGCGCGCAGAACCGCGCGAAGCTCAAGGCCTTCTTCGAGGAGCTGGAGCCGCTGCGCAAGCAGCTCGAATGCTCCTTCGGCCAACTCATGATCGCCTGGACGCTGGCGCGTGGAAGCATCTCGGTGGCGCTGTGCGGCGCGCGCGTGAGCAAGCAGGCCATCGAGAACGCGGGCGCCGGCTCGGTGCGCCTGCACGACGCCGCCCTGGAGCTGATCGACGCGGCAGCCGGCAGGCACCTGGGCTCGCTGGCCTGAGCCGCCCTCTTCTTTTCTGTCACACCAACACACAAGGACTTCTTTCCGTATGTCGAAGGACAAGACCGCACGCCTGAACAGGCTGCTCAACAACGGGCGCTGCCTGGACATCGCGCTCGACCACGGCGTGTGCAACGAGCCCAGCTTCCTCGACGGCCTCGAGGACATGCCCTCGGTAATGGACCGTCTCGTGGCCGCCCGCCCCGACGCGATCCAGCTCAACTACGGCCAGTCCGACCTGCTGCAGGACCGCCCGGGCCGCGACAAGCCCGCGCTGGTGATGCGCATCGACATGGGCAACCCCTACAACGCCACGCGCCACCGCGTGATGTGGGCCGTGCTGCAGAACGAGCACGACCCGGTGCTGCCGGCGGTGCAGCGCGACGCCGCCTGCGTGGTGGTCAACCTCTTCATGCTGCCCGACGAGCCCGACCTGTTCCGCCAATGCGTGCAGAACATCGCCCGCGTGCGCGCCGACTGCGACCGCTACGGCATGCCGCTGATGATCGAGCCGCTGGTGATGCAGGCGCCGTCGGCCGGCAGCCGCTACTCGGTGGACGGCGATGCCGAGAAGATCGTCACGCTGGTGCGCCTGGCGCGCGACATGGGCGCCGACATCATCAAGGCGGACCCCACCACCGACCCCAAGGACTTCCACCGCGTGGTGCAGGCCGCGCGCTGCCCCGTGCTCGTGCGCGGCGGCGGCCGCGAAGACCTGCAACAGGTGTTCGCGCGCTCGCGCGTGCTGATGGACGAAGGCGCCGTCGGCATGGTGTACGGGCGCAACGTCTACCAGCACGGCAATCCGTCGGCGGTGGTGGACGCGCTGATGGCCATGATCCACCGCGGCGCCAGCGCCAAGGAGGCATGGGACATCTACGAATCGGGTGGCGCGAAATGACATGACGAAGACGCGCCCTCTTTAGGAGGAAGAAAGAAGGAAGAAAGCTCACGGCGGGCGACGGATGCGTCGCCCGCCGGGGTGCGTCCTGCGCGCGCGTTTTCTGCCACGCGCCCAGGCAGGCAAGGAAGAGACGAGAGAGACAAAGAGAAAAGACAAACACGGAGTTAGTTGGCCGAGAAGAAAACGGTTCCCCTGCGGACTTCAAACAACCTGGAGGCGACGATGAAAATCCGGTATTACTTGATGGCGTTCCTGCTGCCGTTCGTCACGCTGCTGACGCACGCGGCAATCACAGGGGTCAGTCCGATGACGACCCTGAACAACATGGCGACGGCGGTGGCCGAAGCCGTGGCCGATCCTCTCCCCCTGCAGGGACCGGGCCTCGGCAATCTCACCTACACATCGGCCGAGCTGTTCAAGCCGGTCTCGATGATCACCAGTGCCGCGCATCCGCTGGACCCGGCGCACAGCAATGCCTACGAGTCGCGCGAGGTGCCCGCCACCTACCCGGGCCGCAAGGACTACGGCATGAACGCCGGCATCATGGTCAACGGCTACTTCCTGACCTCCTTCGCGCCGGACAGCGGCCTCGGCCCGGGCGGCTTCCTGCTGTACGACATCTCGAACCCGCGCCAGATCAAGCTCGTGAAGAAGATCTACGAGCCCGAGGGCCGCACGCAGGAGTTCCGCGAGACCCACTCCTTCGGCACCGCGAAGATCGGCGGCAAGACGTACGTGGTGCTGCCCAGCATCAACGGCGTCGAGTTCTGGGACTTCACCGACGTCAACGACATCAAGCAGGTGAAGAAGCTCGCGCTGCCCGGCGTCAACGGCGGCGACTACGAGAACGTGGCCTGGCAACTCTGGTGGCAGGCGCCCTACCTGTACGTGGCCTCGGCGGGCCGCGGCATCTTCATCGTCGATGCCACCGACCCCGCCAACGCCGTGGTGGCGAACCGCGGCGCCGGCAAGCCCAACCCGGTGCCCACCGGTGAGCTCGGCGGCTTCCGCATCGGCCCGATCTTCACCATGGGCAACCACATGGTGCTGACCTCGATGGACAACACCGCGGGCTTCTCCAGCCTCGACATCTCCGACCCGCTGAACCCCAAGGTGCTGGACACCGTGGGCTCCAACCCCAACTACTACGCCACCTGCTTCGACGGCAAGACGCTGCACGCCTCGGCGCGCGGCGGCGGCGCGAAGATGTACAGCTACGACCTGAGCGACCGCTCCAACTTCGTGGCCGAGGACAACCGCCTCGTCATCGACGAGCAGCTCTACTGCGCCACGCAGGACAACTACGTCATCCAGGGTGCGCAGACCTACATCCACAAGGTCGACGTGAGCAATCCGCTGAACCACGTCGAGGTGGGCCGCGGCAGCATCCTGCGCGAGGACGATCCGAACTTCTCGCACTCCGACAACGGCCAGGTCGCGGCCTTCGGCAACCTGATCTTCGTGGGCAACGACCACGGCTCGGGCAGCGGCTTCGTCGTGCACCAGGTCGACCCCGACACCACCAAGCCGGAGGTGAGGCAGGTCTCTCCCGCCGGCAACTCGAAGCAGCAGGCGCTGACCTCGCGCATCGGCCTGGGCATGAGCGACAGCATCCTGCCCGAGAGCGTGAACTCCAACACCTTCATCGTGCGCCCTGTGGGCGGCAACACGCTGGCGGGCACCTACAGCGTGCAGCTGGGCATCATCAACTTCCACCCCGCGCAGCCGCTGCAGCCGGGCACCAGCTACGAGGTGTTCCTGCCGGCCAACGGCGTGAAGGACTATGCGGGCAACGCGATTGGCGCGGACTACAAGTCGGTGTTCCACACCGGCAACGCCGCCGAGATCGGCCTGATGCACTACTGGACACTGGCGGGCAACCTCTCCGACCAGATCGGCGCCAACAACGGCACGCCCGCCACCGGCGACGCCTTCGAGAGCATCGGCCTGAACTTCGCGAACCGCACGGCCGGCGTGCCGCTGAAGAGCGACACCGTGGCCACCGTGCTCGGCGGCAGCGCCTCGCTGAGCTTCTACATGAAGACCACGCAAGCCGGCGGCCCGAACTCCTGGACCGCGCCCGGCATCTTCGGGCGCGACCAGTCCGGCGGCGCCGACGACGTGTTCTGGGGCTGGCTCGACAACAGCGGGCGCATCAAGCTCTCGGTCGGCAACGACGGCGGCACAACCTCCACCGCGGCGGTGAACGACGGCACCTGGCACCACGTCGTGATGACGCGCGACGCCGCCTCCGGCGCGCAGGCCGTGTACGTCGACGGCGCGAAGACCACCTCCACCGGCCCCACCGGCAACAAGGGCCTGTCGAACAAGTTCGCGGTGCTGGGCCAGATCCAGGGCAATGCTGCGCTCTTCAAGGGCACGCTGGCGGAAGTGCGCGTCTACGGCCGCGTGCTGAGCGATACCGACGTGAACACGCTGCGCGGCCAGGCCATCATCGGCGACCCCGGCATCGGCGGCGGGCCCAAGCTGGTGAACGGCCAGCTGGTGTTCAACCCGGCCACGCTGGGCAGCAGCGGCGCGCAGTACCGCTGGAACTTCGGCGACGGCACGCAGACGGCCTACTCGAACCAGGCGAACTACAGCTACACCTACACGCGCCCCGGCCACTTCACGGTGACGCTGACGGTGAAGGACGCCAGCGGCCGCGAGACCTTCTACACCTACAACGTCACGGTGATCATGCCGGTGACGGCGAAGGCGCCCACGCACACCACCAACATCGCGGGCGACGCGAACTCGGTGTACTCGGTCAACCCCGACAGCGGCACGGTCGCCGCCATCGACTCGCAGAGCCTCGTCAAGCGCTGGGAAGTGCGCGTGGGCGACGAGCCGAAGACGCTGGCCGTCGGCCCCGACGGACGCATCTGGGTCACGGTGCAGGGCGAGGACAAGCTGGTGGTGCTCAACGCCGCCGACGGCAGCCTCTCGGCCACCGTGCCGCTGGCCTACGGCAGCGGCCCCTACGGCGTGGCCTTCACGCCCGACGGCACCAAGGGCCTGCTGACGATGGAAAGCAAGTCGGTGCTGATGAGCTTCAACCCGAGCAACGGCACCACCACCGGCGCGGTCGCGCTGGAGGGCGCGCTGCGCGGCATCGCGGTCGAGTCGGGCTCGCAGGTGGCCTACGTCACGCGCTTCAAGTCGAAGATGACTGGCGGCCAGCTGCACAAGGTGAACCTGCAGAGCATGAGCGCCATCAGCACCGTCGCGCTGCCGGTGGACACCACCACGGTGGACACCGAGAGCCGCGCGCGCGGCGTGGCCAACTACCTGAGCCAGGTGGTGATCTCGCCGGACGGCGCACGTGCCGTGCTGCCCTCGAAGAAGGACAACATCGTGCGCGGCAAGTACCGGGACGGCAACAACCTGGTGCACGACCAGACGGTGCGCTCCATCCTGTCGCAGGTCAACCTGCAGACGGCAGCGGAAGAGTTCGGCGAGCAGATCGACTTCGACGACCGGGCACCGGCACGCGCGGCGCTCTTCTCTCCCTCGGGCGACTACCTGTTCGTCGCGCAGATGGAAGGCAACCGCGTCGCCATCGTCGATCCGTACAGCCGCGCGGTGCGCGGCGAGATCAACGCCAGCAGCGCGCCGCACGGCCTGTACCTCGACGCGACGCGCAAGCGGCTGTTCGTCAACAACTTCCTGGCGCGCTCTGTGACGGTGCACGACGTGGCGACGGTGCTGTCGTCGGAGACCAATGTGCCGACCTTCCTGCAGACCGTGTCGACGGTGGCTGCGGAGCCCATGTCGCCGGCGGCGCTGCGCGGCAAGCAGGTGTTCTACAACGCGTCGGATCGCCGCATGAGCAAGGACAACTACATCTCCTGCGCGAGCTGCCATGCGGATGGCGGCGACGACGGCATGGTGTGGGACTTCACCCAGCGCGGCGAGGGCCTGCGCCGCACCATCAGCCTGCAGGGCCGGCGCGGCCTGGGCCACGGCAAGCTGCACTGGACGGCCAACTTCGACGAGGTGCAGGACTTCGAGAACGACATCCGCAACGAGTTCGGCGGCACCGGCTTCCTGACGAACGCGGACTTCGCGGCCACCTCCGACCCGCTGGGCGCGCCCAAGGCCGGCAAGAGCGCGCAGCTCGACGACCTCGCGGCCTACCTGACCTCGCTGACCAAGTACATGCGCAGCCCCGCGCGTGCGGCGGACGGCAGCCTCAGCGTGGACGCCGCGCGCGGCCAGACCGTGTTCAACACGGCACAGTGCGCGACCTGCCACACCGGCGCCACCTTCCGCGACGGCGTGCGGCATGACGTGGGCACGATCCAGGCCTCCTCGGGCAAGGGCATGAACCAGCCGCTGGCGGGCGTGGGCTTCGACACGCCGACGCTGCTGGGCACCTGGAACACCACCGCGTTCTTCCACAACGGCCAGGCGGCCACGCTGCAGGACGTTCTCACGAGCGGCCACGGCAACGCCTCCAGCCTGCCGTCCAACGACGTGGTCGCCCTGCGCGAATACGTGCGCTCGCTCGACAACGACCCGACGCCGGTGGTCACGCGCATCCGCTCGAACCACAGCAACCTGTGCGTGAACGTGAAGGGCGCGGCGACCACGAGCGGCACGACGGTGGTGCAGTGGCCGTGCGGCAACGCGGGCAACGAGCGCTTCATCGTGACCCAGCTCGGTGGCGGCTTCGTGCAGTTCAAGGCCGAACACAGCGGCCTGTGCCTGGCGCAAAGCGGCACCGCGACGACCAATGCGGCCGTGGTCCAGCTGGCCTGCTCGGCCGGCGACACGACGCAGTGGAGCCTGGTCGGCGCGGCCCTGCGCAACCGCGCCTCGGGTTCGTGCCTGGACGTGCCGAACAATGCGACGACGCAGGACACGGCGCTGATCACGTGGACCTGCAACGGCGGCAACAACCAGAATTGGACACAGCTTCAGTAGCAGGCAAACCCCCAGGCTGCGCGCACTTCGTGTCGCTTCGCCTACCCCCTTGCAGGGGGCAACACCTGCGGCCCGGCGAAGCCGGTTCCGCGGTGTTCCGCGAAGGAGCCGCCCGTTTTCACGGGCGGCTTTTTTTCTTTGTCTCGTCTGCATTGGCTGCATCCGCTCCATGACCTCTCACGTCATGGACCGTGCGCAGCCGCTCTGGGAAAGTACGTCCATCGAGGAAGCAACCAGTGCCTCGATTCACCAACCAACCAGGAGAAAACACCATGACCGGCTTCAACATCCTTCCCCTCGCAGTGGCCCTGCTGATCGGCGTCGCCGCCCTCGGCTCGTGCCTCGGCATCGGACTGGTCGGCCAGAAGTTCCTGGAGAGCACCGCGCGCCAGCCCGAGCTGGTCGATACGTTGCAGACCAAGTTCTTCCTGGTGGCGGGCGTGACCGACGGAGCGTTCATCATCGCCACCGGCATCGGCCTCTGGTTCGCCACCGCAAATCCTTTTGGCTAACCCCCAGGCTTCGCGCATTTCGTGTCGCTTCGCCCCCCTTGCAGGGGGCAACACCAGCGGCCCGGCAAAGCCGGTTCCGCGGTGTTCCTTAAGCAGGCCCGCGCATCAGGGAGCAAGACGACGTATTGGCACCATTCGTGCTAGCACTGTTGACACCAAATTGTTTACAGCTAAAGTATTTAGCTATCAACGGTTTGATGTCGCCGGTGCCGCATGGGGCGGTGCCGGTGCGTTGTTTCTGCATCCTTTCCTGCCGGAGAACCCATGAGCCGCCTGCCCCCGAAGTCGCCCGCGCTGCCGCGCACCCTGCTTTCGCTGCTGCTGTGCGGCTCAGTCCTCGGTGCTGCGGTGTCCGCCACGGCCGCCCCCGTCAAGGTGGGCCTGGCCCTCGACATCTCCGGGCCGTTCGCGGCATTGGGCGCCGAGGCGCGCGACGGTTTCGCGCTCGGCATCAAGCAGCTGGGCGGCAAGCTCGGCGGGCAGGACGTCGAATTCGTGCAGGCCGACATGGCCGGCAGCCCCGACCAGGCCAAGCAGCTGGTCGACCGCATGATCCAGCGCGACAAGATCGACCTCTTCAGCGGCCCCATCGGCTCCAACGTGGCGCTGGCCGTGGGCCCGACGCTCTTCAACGCCAAGGTGCCCTACCTCTCGGCCAACGCCGGCCCGAGCCAGTTCGCCGGCGCGCAGTGCAATGCCTACTTCTTCGGCACCGCCTACCAGAACGACCAGTTCCACGAGGCCGCCGGCAAGTTCGCGCAGGACCGCGCCTTCAAGAAGATCGTGCTGATCGCTCCCAACTACCCGGCCGGCAAGGACGCGCTGGGCGGCTTCAAGCGCCAGTTCAAGGGCCAGGTGGCCGACGAGCTCTACACCAAGCTCGGCCAGATCGACTACGCCGCCGAACTCGCGCAGCTTCGCGCGGCCAAGCCCGACTCGATCTACTTCTTCCTGCCCGGCGCGATGGGCATCAACTTCATCAAGCAGTTCGTGGGCGCGGGCCTGTCGAAGGACATCACGCTCGTGACCAGCGGCTTCTCGGCCGACGAGGACGTGATCGGCGCAGTGGGCGAGCCGATGCTCGGCCTCTTCAACACCTCGCACTGGGCGCACGACCTCGACAACGCCGCCAACAAGGCCTTCGTGGCCGCGTTCCGCAAGGAATACAACGGCCGCTACCCGTCGGTGTATGCGGCACAGGCCTATGACGCGATCCTCGCGATGGACGCCGCCGTGAAGCAGGCCGGCGGCAACGCGCAGAACCGCGAAGCCGTGGTGGCCGCATTGAAAAAGGCCAACTACGCCTCGACGCGCGGCAACTTCAAGTACGCGAACAACCACTATCCCGTCGAGAACTTCTACCTGCGCGTGATCGGCAAGGACGCGCAGGGCAAGGTCACGAACAAGCTGATCAACACCGTGCTCACGAACTACGGCGACTCCTACGCCGACAAGTGCCCATTGAAATAGGCTCGCCCCCAGGCTGCGCGGCACTTCGTGTCCGCTTCGCCAACCCCCTACCGGGGGCGACACCTGAGGCCCGGCGAAGCCGGTTCCTCGGTGTTTCTTGAACAAACCGTGGGCAACCTCTTTGGTTCTATGAGTGGAATTCTTGTTCTCGAGCAGCTGCTCAACGGCCTCGGCTACGGGCTGATGCTGTTCCTGCTGGCTGCGGGGCTCACGCTGGTGTTCGGCATCATGGATGTGCTGAACCTCGCGCACGGCTCGCTCTTCATGGCCGGCGCATACGTGGCGGCCGAGGCGCACACGCGCACTGGCTCGTTCGCGGCCGCCATCATCATTGCGGTGGCGGTCACGGTGGTCGTGGCGCTCCTGCTCGAAGTGCTGTTGATGCGGCGGCTCTACACGCGCGACCACCTCGCGCAGGTGCTCGCCACCTTCGGCGTGATCCTGGTGGCCGACGACATCGTGAAGATGGCCTGGGGCCCTTCGCCGGTGATGGCGCCGACGCCCGCCGCGCTCTCGGGGCCGGTCGAGCTGATGGAGGGCCTGCCCTACCCGGCCTATCGCCTAGTCATTCTTGTCGGCGGCCTGCTGGTGGCGCTGGCGCTGTACCTGCTGGTGAACCACACGCGCATCGGCATGCGGGTGCGCGCGGGCGCCTCCGACCGGCCGATGGCCGAGCTGATGGGCGTGCGCGTGGGCCGCATCTTCAACGGCGTGTTCCTGCTCGGCGCGGCGCTGGCCGCATTGGCGGGCGCGCTGATGGGCCCGATCGTCGCCGTGCAGGTCGGCATGGGCGAGGCCATCCTGATTCCGGCGCTCGTGGTGCTGGTGATCGGCGGCATCGGTTCGGTGCGCGGCGCCTTCGTGGCCGCACTGCTCGTGGGCGTGGTCGACACCGTGGGCCGCGCCTTCGTGCCGATGCTGCTGCGCGCCACGCTGCCGCCCGCGACCGCGGCCGACCTGGGCCCGCTGTTCGCCGAAGTCGCGATGTACGCGCTGATGGTGGTCGTCCTCATCTTCCGGCCCTCGGGGCTCTTCTCGGCACGCGCATGAAGACATCGTCAAGCTACATCGGCCTCGGGCTGCTCTTCGTGCTGCTCGCGGCGTTTCCGCTGGTCGCGCCCGTCTTCGGGCTCGAGTTCTACATCGGCTTCGTGCGCCGCGTGCTCGTCGTGGCGCTGGCCGCCGCAAGCCTCAACTTCATCCTCGGCTTCGGCGGCATGGTGGCGCTGGGGCACGCGGGCTTCATCGGCGTGGGGGCGTACACGGTGGTGGCGCTCAGCGACTCCGGCGTGATGTCGGGCTGGATCATGTGGCCCGCGGCCGCACTCGTGGCCGGCCTCGTCGCCGCGCTGATCGGCACGGTGGCGCTGCGCACGCGCGGCGTCTACTTCATCATGACCACGCTGGCCTTCGCGCAGATGCTGTACTTCGTGGTGGTGTCGCTGCGCCGCTATGGCGGCGACGACGGCTACACGCTGATGTCGCGGCCCACGCTGCTGCCCGGGCTGGACCTGGGCAACGAGGCGAACTTCTACTGGGTGGTGCTGGCGATCGTCGCGCTCGCGCTGTGGTGGCTGCACCGCGCGACGCAATCGCGCTTCGGCCATGCGCTGATGGGCATCCGCGACAACGAGACGCGCATGCGGGCGCTGGGCTATCCGGTGTTCCGGCTGCAGCTGGTGGCCTTCGCCATCGCGGGCGCCATCGCGGGGCTGGCCGGTGCCTTGCTCGCGGGCGGCAACGGCTTCGTGAGCCCGGCGACGATGCATTGGACGCAGTCGGCCACGCTACTGGTGATGGTCGTCATCGGCGGACTGGGGCGCAGCTGGGGCGGGCCGGTGGGTGCCGTCGTCTGGCTGGTGCTCGAAGAAGCCTTGAAGCAGCACACGGAGCATTGGCACATGCCGCTCGGGTTGTTGCTGATCGCCGTGGCGCTGTGGGCACCCAAGGGACTGGCCGCACTGTACAAGCGCCGCATGCCCCTCACCCCAACCCTCTCCCCAGAGGGGCGAGGGAGCAAGTCATGAGCCTTTTCAGAATCGAAGGGTTGGTCAAGCGCTTCGGCGGACTCCTGGCCACCGACCATGTGAGCCTCACCGTGGAGCGCGGCGAAGTACATGCGCTGATCGGGCCGAACGGCGCGGGCAAGACCACGCTGGTGAACCTGATCACCGGCCTGCTGAAGGCCGATGCCGGGCGCATCCTGCTCGACGAAGCCGACATCACGAAGCTGAAGGACCACCAGCGCGTGGCTGCCGGCATGTCGCGCTGCTTCCAGGTGACGCGCGTGTTCCCGAAGGAGACCGTGCACGACAACCTGATGCTCGCGGCGCAGGCCCATGCGGGCACCAGCCTGCGCTTCATGGCGCCGCGCGCGAAGGAGCGCGACCTCGTCGATCGCGCCGTGGCGCTGGCCGACCGCGTAGGCCTCAGCAGCGAACGCGAGCGCATCGCAGGCACGCTGCCGCACGGCGCGCAGCGCGCGCTCGACGTGGCGCTGGCGCTCGCGGCCGAACCCAAGCTGCTGCTGCTCGACGAGCCGATGGCCGGCATGGGCCCGGACGAATCGGCACGCATGGTGGAGCTGATCGAGTCGCTGCGCGCGTCGATGGCCATCCTGCTGATCGAGCACGACATGGACGCGGTATTCCGCCTCGCCAACCGGCTCACCGTGCTGGTGCAGGGCAAGGTGCTGATGAGCGGCACCGCCGACGAAGTGCGGGGCCATCCCGACGTGCAGGCCGTCTACCTCGGCACCGAAGCCGAAGGCCATTCATGAACACGGCCACCATGACATTGCTCGAAGCGAAATCCATCGAAGCCGGCTACGGCGCCAGCCAGGTGCTGTTCGGCATCGATCTCGACATCCGCCCCGGCGAAGTGCTCGCGCTGCTCGGGCGCAACGGCATGGGCAAGAGCACGCTGCTGAAGGTGCTGACGGGAACGTTGTCACCGATGCGCGGCAGCGTGCACTTCGGCGGCGCGGCCATCGGTGGTCACAAGCCCGACGCCATCGCGCGGCGCGGCGTGGCCATCGTGCCCGAGGGTCGGCATGTGTTTCCGAACCTCAGCGTCGACGAGCACCTGCGCGCCTTCGCAAGGCCGCGTCCGGGCAGCGCGCCGCGCTGGACGCTGGAGGCGCTCTACGGCCTGTTCCCCCGTCTGTCGGAACGCAAGGCCAACGCGGGCAACCAGCTCTCGGGCGGCGAGCAGCAGATGCTGGCGATTGCACGCGCGCTGTCGACACATCCGCGCCTGCTGATCCTCGACGAAGCCACCGAAGGCCTGGCCCCGGTGATCCGCGAGGAGATCTGGCACTGCATCGCCACGCTCAAGGCCGAGGGCGAAGCGATCCTGGTGGTCGACAAGTACGTGCAGCGCCTGCTGCCGCTGGCCAACCGCCACGTGATCCTCGAACGCGGGCGCGTGGTGTGGCAGGGCGACTCGGCCGCGCTGGATGCCGACCGGTCGCTGTGGACGCGCTACCTGGGCGTGTAGAGGCAGCTTCGCCAGCAGCTCACGGCTGCAGGCGACGCGCCAGGAAGTAGACCCACGCCTCGTCGTTGCGGCCGACGCGCTCCATCTCCCAGCAGGGGTGCAGGTCGGCCGCCACGAGCTCCGCGGCGAACCGGTCCTTATCCCAGCACACCGTGTGGTAGTCGCCCTTCTTCTCGCCTTCGCCGACGCGCATGGACACCAGGAAGACGCCGCCGGGCACTAGTGCATCGAAGACCTTGCGCAGCACCCCGGGTACCTGCGCGCGATCGACGTGGATCAGCACGCACATCGCGAGGACGGCGTCGTAGGGCCCGCCCAGCGCATCGGTAACGACGTCGAGCAGATCGCCCTTCTTGCCCCGCTGCGCCTGAAGATCGAGAAATGCCTGTGCCGCGTCGGTGCGCCGGACCACGCCGCCCAGCGACTCGACGAAGTCGGCGTCGCGCCCCGGACCGGAGCCGATCTCGAGCACGCTGCCGCCGGCGGGAACGAACTCCATCATCCGTCGCATCGAATCCGCGATTTCAGGCTGCAGCGGATGTTCGGCCACGATCGCGTTGTACTCGCGGGCATGCGCGTCGTAGGACTGGACGGTGCGGCGCGAATTTTCCAGCGCCTGCGCGGGGGGCTTCATGGAGGCCTCACACCGATCGCGTGATGCCGCCGTCCACGCGCAGGTTCTGCCCGGTGATGTAGCCCGCGCCTTCCGACGCGAGAAAGCCGATGACGGCGGCGATCTCGCTGCTCTTGCCGTAGCGGCCCATCGGAATGCGCGAGCGGAACTCGGCCTTCTCGGGCAGGCTGTCGATGAAGCCGGGCAGCACGTTGTTCATGCGCACGTTCTTCGCGGCATAGGTGTCGGCGAAGAGCTTGGTGAAGGCTGCGAGGCCGGCGCGGAACACACCCGAGGTGGGGAACACCGGGTCGGGCTCGAAGGCCGCGAAGGTGGAGATGTTGATGATCGCTCCGCCACCCTGCTGCACCATGAGCGGCGCGACGAGCCGCGCGGGGCGCACCGCGCTCAGCAGGTAGACGTCCATGCCGCGATGCCAGTCTTCGTCGGTGATGTCGAGGATCGGTGCACGCGGGCCGTGTCCGGCGCTGTTGACCAGCACGTCGACGCGACCCCACTGGGCCACGACCTTGTCGACGAGGCGCTTGAGGTCGTCGTTCGACTGGTTGGAGCCCGTCACGCCGATGCCGCCCAGCTCGGCCGCCAGCGCCTCGCCCTTGCCCGACGACGACAGGATGGCCACGCGGAAGCCGTCATCGGCGAGCTTGCGTGCCGCGGCGGCACCCATGCCGCTGCCGCCGGCGGTGACGATGGCTACTTTTTTCTGGTCTTCAGAAGACATTCGGGATTCCTTGGTTCATGCGAGAGCTCGCATTTAGCCAAGGATTCGGATCTCCTGCCAAGTGGAGACTTTCGGCGATGTCCGGGGGCATGCACAGGCCGCCGGGGACATTCGCGGAGCAAGGCACCCCGTCGGCGTGATCGCACCCCGAAAGCAAAAACTCAGGCAGTGGGCAAGGTCGCCTGCATCGAAGCCCGCTGGTTGAACGCCTTGAACCACTTCGCGCTGTTAGGCGCCTCGGCGCGCCAGTCCACCGAAGGGAAGCGGAAGTCCATGTAGCCCAGCGCGCAGCCGAAGGCGATGGTGCCGATGTCGACGCGGTCGCCGAATGAAGGGGCGGCGGTTTCCAGCCAATCGAGGCCGGTGCGCACCTTGGCGAGCTGGCCGTCGGTCCAGTCGGCCCAGCGCAGTTCCTCGGGGCGCAGCACGTTCTCGTAGCGTGCGAGCAAGGCGGCGCCGGTCATGCCGTCGGCAAGCGCCAATTCGGTGAGGCGGGCCCAGCGCTCCTTGCCGTCGGACGGGAACAGCTTGCCCGACTGCGTGGCATTGAGGTACTCGCAGATCACGCGGCTGTCGAACAGCACCTGGCCGTCGTCGGTGATGAAGGTAGGCACCTGGCCGAGCGGGTTCTTCGGAATGATGGTGGCGTCGCGCTTCACCGGGCCGGCCGCGCTCGGCAGCTTCTCGATGCGGTCGGCAATGCCGAGCTCGTGGGCCACGACCATGCACTTGCGCACGAAGGGGGAAGCAGGAGAGAAGAAGATTTTCATGATGATGATGCTGGGAGCTTGTGTTTCAGAGCTGAGCCTCGGAGCCGTGCGCCAGATGCATGCCGGCCACCCAGCCGAAGGTTAGCGCGGGGCCGAGCGTGATGCCAGGCGCGGGGTACTCGCCGCCCATCACCGAATGCATGTCGTTGCCGGCCACGTAGAGGCCCGCAATGGGAGCGCCCTGCGTATCGAGCACCCGGGCGTTGCCGTCGGCGCGGATGCCGAGCGCGGTGCCGATGTCGCCCGGGTACACCTTCACCGCATAGAACGGCGCCTTCTGCAGCGGGGCGAGGCAGGCGTTGGGCTGGTGGTCGGGGTCGCCGAGGTAGCGGTTGTAGGCGTCGCCGCCCTTGCCGAAGGCCGGGTCCTGCCCTTGCGCGGCAGGCGGGTTGTATGCGGCGACGGTGCGTGCAAGCCCGGCCGGGTCCACGCCCGCCTGCTTCGCCAGGTCCTGCAGCGTGTCGGCGCGGAAGAGATATCCCGCGCGCACCAGATGCTCGCGCGGCCGGCCGCCGGGCAATGCGAGGCCCAGGCCCCATTTCTCGACGAAGTCGCTGTCGCACACCAGCAGCGCCGGAATGCTCGTGGCCTTGCCGTTCGCGCGGTACATGCCGCGCACGAACTCGTGGTACGAGGTCGATTCGTTGACGAAGCGATCGCCGCGCGCATCGACCGCGATGAGCCCCGGCTTCGCGCGGTCCCACACCAGGTGCGGATAGCGCAGCACGCTGCCATCGGGCCGCGTGAGCAACGAGACGGGCGCCCACAGCGCCGGCCCCGCATGCCCGGTGCCGAGCGTGCCGCCGGCCTCGCGCGCCATGGTGATGCCTTCGCCGACGTTGTCCTGCGGGGACATCGAATACGGACCGGTGGGTGCCGGATAGTGCTGGCCGCGCATCGCCGCATTCCACGGAAAGCCACCGGTAGCGACGACCACGCCGCGACGCGCATGCACGATGATTTCCTTGCCATCGCGGCGCAGCTTCACGCCGGTGACCCTGCCGCCCGCGTCCTGCTCGAGCCCCAATGCCGGCGTGTCGAGCCAGAACGGAATGCCCTGCTTCAACACGCCGTGGAAGAGCCGTGCCGCCAGCGCATTGCCCAGCAACACGCGAGTGCCGCGATGATGGCCGCTCAGCCTGTCGCCGAAGTAGCGCAGCACCAGCTTCACGCCGTGCTTCCACGAAGCGAACGAACGCCAGACGCCGAGCAGGTGCTTCACGTCCGTCATGTTGACCATCATTCCGCCAAGCACGCAGAACTCGGGCAGCGGGTCGCGCAATGTCTTGAAGTGCGCGCCCAGCAGCCGGCCGTCGAACTCGATGGGGTCGAGCGAACGCCCGCCCATGGCGGCGCCTTCGCGGTCGGGGTAGTAGTCGGGCGAGTAAGTGCGTGCCGCGAGCTTCACGTCGGTGCGCTCGCGCAGGTAGCGCAGCGCACGCGGGCCCGCATCGAGGAAGGCGTGGCGCAACGCCTCGTCGCCGGCGGCGCCCACGGTGTTCTGCAGATAGGTCAGTGCCTTCTCGCGCGTGTCGGGATGGCCGGCTGCTTCCGCCTGGTCGTTGAGCGGCACCCAGACGGCTCCGCCCGAGATCGCTGTGGAGCCGCCGATGCGGTCGGTCTTCTCGACCACCAGCACGTCGAGCCCTTCCAGCTTCGCGGTGAGCGCGGCCGAGAGCCCGCCCGCGCCGCTGCCGATCACCACGACGTCGTACGCGGTCTTCTCATCTTGCTGCTGCGCCATCAGGCCCCCGAGCCGCCGAGCGACTTGCCGCCGTCGACGAAGAGCACCTGTCCGGTCACGAAGCAGGTCGAGGGCGAGGCGAAGAAAGCCACGGCGTTGGCGATGTCCTCGGGCCGGCCGGCAGCGCCCGTGGGCTGCAGCGCGAGCTGCGCGGCCAGCCGCTCGGGCGTGAGCGCGCGCAGCAGCGGCGTGTCGATGAGCCCCGGCGCAATGGCGTTGACCATGATGCCGCGCGGCGCCAGTTCCATCGCGCTGGCGCGCGTGTAGCCCACCAGCGCGGCCTTCGAGGCCACGTAGTGCGGATGGTTCTTCGCGCCCAGGTAGGCGCGCGAGGCGATGTTGACGATGCGCGCGCCATCGGCCATCTTGCGCGCGGCCTCCTGCGTGAGCGTGGCCACGGCAAGCAGGTTGACTTCGTACATGCGGCGGAAATCGGCGGAGCTCACGTCCATGAACTTGCGCTCGTCGAAGATGCCCGCGTTGTTGACCAGCGCGGTGAGCGGCGGCAGCGCCTGCACCATCGCGCGCACGGCCGGCTCGTCGGTCAGGTCGATGGCGCGGCATTCCACGTCGAGGCCTTCGGCGCGCAGCGCATCGGTCTCGCGCTGCGCGAGCTCGCCGTTGTAGTCGGCCATCACCACGCGCCAGCCGTCGCGCGCCAAGCGCTCGACGATGGCGCGGCCCATGCCGCTGGCGCCGCCGGTCACGAGGACGAGCGGCTTTTTTTCACTGCTGCTGTTCATGTTTGTTCCGTTGGAAGGCAGCCGTCAGACCGCCAGGTAGCCGCCGTCGACCGGCAGCACCACGCCGTTGACGTAGCTCGCCATCGAGGAAGCGAGAAAGACGACGGGCCCGGCGATCTCGTCGGCCTCGCCGTGCCGCTTGACCGGCACGCGGCTCAGGTACCAGTCGGTGCCGTGCTCGGTCTCGCGCTGGCCGGCCGTCATGTCGGTGACCATCAGGCCCGGCGCCACCGCGTTCACGCGCACGCCGTACGGCGCGAGGTCGCGCGCCAGCACCTGCGTGAGCGAGCGCACCCCGCCCTTGGCCACCACGTAGCCGGCCGAGGAGATGCCCGCGCCGAAAGCCACGATGGAAGAAAGATTCACGATGTTGCCGTGCGTGCGCTTGAGCGCCGGCACGAAGGCCTGCGTCACGTTGAACACGCCCTGCAGGTTGACCGACATCACGCGGTCCCAGGCCTCGCGCGCGCCGGGCTCGTCGAACTTCGAGCGTGCGGAGATGCCGGCGTTGTTCACCAGGATGTCGATGTCGCCGTGCGATGCGGCGATGCGGGCCGCGAGCGCGTCCACCGCTGCAGCATCGCTCACGTCGACGCTGTCGGCATCAGCGCGACCACCGGTTTCGCGGATCGACGCGGCCACCTGCCGGGCCACATCGAGGTCGCGGTCCACCACCAGCACGCGCGCGCCTTCGGCCGCCATGCGGCGCGCGATGGCTTCGCCCAGGCCGCGCGCCGCGCCGGTGACGAGCGCGAGTTTGTCTTCGAGAAGCATGAAGTTTCCTTTTGCGAAGGCGCCGTCAGACGCCGAGGTAGGCGCGGCGCACCGCTTCGTCGTCGGCCAGTTGCGAAGCGGGGCCGTGCAGCGAGATCTCGCCGTTCTCCAGGATGTAGCCGTAGCTCGACACCGCCAGCGCGAGCTGCACGTTCTGCTCGACCAGCAGGATGGTGATCTTCTGTTCGCGGTGCAGCCGCTCGATGATCCCGAACATCTGCTCCACCAGCAGCGGCGAAAGGCCCATCGACGGCTCGTCGAACAGCATCACGCGCGGGCGCGCCATCACTGCGCGGCCGATGGCCAGCATCTGCTGCTCGCCGCCCGAGAGCGTGGCGGCCATCTGGCCCTGCCGCTCCTTCAGGCGCGGGAACATGCCGTACACCGCCTCCAGGTCGTTGCGGATGCCCGCGCGGTCGCGCCGCAGGTAGGCTCCGAGGTCGAGGTTCTCGCGCACGCTCATGTCACGGAACACCTGCCGGCCCTCGGGCACCTGCACGATGCCGCGCTTCACCAGGGCGTCGGAGCCGAGGCGGTCGATGCGCTCGCCCGCGAGGCGCACCTCGCCCTCCGTGCAATCGACGATGTTCGAGATGCAGTTGAGCGTGGTGGTCTTGCCGGCGCCGTTGCTGCCCAGCAGCGCGACGATCTGCCCCTCGGGCACTTCCACCGACACGTTGCACAGCGCCTGGATGCGGCCGTACGCTGCCGAGATGCCGCGCAGCGACAACAGTGCTTCCTCAGCCATGCGCGGCTCCCTTCCCGTTTCCCTTGCCCAGATAGGCCTCGATCACTCGCGCATTGCTGCCGATTTCCGAAGGCGTGCCCTCGGCGATCTTCTCGCCGAAGGCCATCACTGTGATGCGGTCCGAGATCGACATCACCAGCTGCATCACGTGCTCGACCAGCAGCACGGTGATGCCGTCGCGTGCCACCAGCTCCTTCAGCAGCCGGTCGAGGCTTTCGATCTCGCGGTTGCGCAGGCCGGCGGCGGGCTCGTCGAGCAGCAGCAGCCTGGGCTTGATGGCCAGCGCGCGCGCCAGCTCCAGCAGCTTCTGGCGGCCGAAGTCGAGGTCGCGCGCGGGCTGGTCGCGCTCGTCAGCCAGGCCCACGCGCTCGAGCAGGTGCAGGGCGTAGTCCTCGGTCTCGCGGTCGGGCCGGCGCAGCAGGCGTCCCAGCGTGCCGGCGGCACGCGCATGGGTGCCGAGCAGCACGTTCTCCAACACCGACAGCTCGGCGAAGAGTTCCAGGTTCTGGAAGGTGCGCGCGATGCCCAGCGAGGCCATGCGATGCGGCGCCACGCGCGTGAGCTCCCGGCCCTCGAAGGTCACGCTGCCGCTGCTGGGCGTGTAGAAGCGCGAGATGCAGTTGAAGGTGGTCGACTTGCCCGCGCCGTTCGGCCCGATCAGCGCGTGGATGCGGCCCTGCTCCACCTGGAATGAGAGGCCGTTCACCGCCTTGAGGCCGCCGAACACCACGCTGATGTCGCGCACGTCGAGGAATGCCGTCGCGCTCATCGCACGGCCTCCGCCGCGTTGACCGAGGTTGCGCGCTGCGCCTTGCGGCGAGTCGCGAACAGCGACGCCATGCCCTTGGGCAGGAACATCATGAAGAGCATGAGGATGCCGCCGTAGATGATTTCCTGGTACGACGGCGCCTGCCGCAGCAGCTCCGACACCAGGCCAAACACGATGGCGCCCGCCACCGCGCCGCGCACCGAGCCGAGGCCCCCCACCACCACCATCGTGAGGATCAGGATGGTGGTCTGGAAGCCCAGGCTCTCGGGGTGGATGAACGAGGTGAAGAGCGTGTACATGCCGCCCGCCACGCCCGCGAAGGCCGCCGACAGCACGAAGGCCGTGACCTTCACCGCACGCGTGTTCACGCCCATGGCAACGGCCGCCACGTCGCTCTCGCGCACCGCGCGGAACGCCGATCCCAGCCGCGAGCGCGACAGCGCCACCGTGAGCCACAGCATCAGCGCCGCGATGGCCACGACGAAGGGATACGCCTGCAGGTCGTTCATCAGCTGCAATCCGCCCAGCGAGGCCGGCTTCATCTGCAGGCCGTTGGAGCCGTTGGTCACCGACTCCCAGTTCAGGAACACCCACTGCATCGCCTCGCCGAAGGCGAAGGTGGCGAGTGCGAGGTAGATGTCGCGCATGCGCAGCGCCAGCAGGCCGATGACCCAGCCCAGCGCGGCCGAGAGCACCGCGCCCGCGAGGATCGAGACGAAGAACGGCGGCTGCCACTGGTTGTTGATGAGCCCGGCCGTGTAGATGCCGATGCCGAAGAAGGCCGCGTGCGAGAGCGCGAACTGCCCGGTCTCGCCGATGACCAGGTGCATGCCGAGCGCGAGCACGGTGAACACCATCAGCAGGTTGACCACGTACAGCACGTAGCCGCTGGTGGTGAATGGCAGCACCGCGAGCACCAGCGCCATGGCCAGCAGCACCGCGCGATCACGCCAGGGGGAAGAAGAAGCGGAAGACACGCTCATACCTTCTTCACCTGCGGCTTTCCGCCGAGCAGGCCCTGCGGGCGCACCAGCAGCACCACCATGATCGCCACGAAGGGCGCGACCACGATGGCGTTGGACGAAATGAAGAGCCCCACAAGGTTCTCGACGATGCCGATGATGAAGCCGCCCACCACCGCGCCCGGCAGGCTGGTGAAGCCGCCGACGATGGCGGCCGCGTAGGCCAGGATGGCGATGTGGCCGATGTCCGGCGTGATGAGGATCTTGGGCGTGATGAGCAGCGCCGAGATGGCCGAGATGACGCCCGTGAGCGCCCAGATCTGCATGCGGATGCTGCCGAGCTTCACGCCCACGATCTGCGCGCCGCGCGGGTTCATGCCCACCGCGCGCATGGCCTGGCCGGTGCGTGTGCGCGTGAACATCAGGTACAGCAGCACCATCGTCACCACGGCCGAGCCGAAGATGGCGAGGTCGAGCAGCGTGAGCGAGGCCTGTCCGATGGTGATCGGGTCCTGCGGCACCAGCGAGGGCAGCGAACGCGGCGTGTCGCCCAGGCCGGTCTTGCGCACCAGGCCCTTGAGCAGGTAGGCGAAGCCCAGCGTGGCGATCACCAGTTGCACGCCCACGCCGCGCGAGGCGGTCACGCGCTGCATCACCACGCGCTGGAAGAGCGCCGCGAGCAATGCCGTGACCGCGATGCTCGCGAGCACCGCGCCCCAGTAGGGCCAGCCCCACACCACCAGCGGGAAGAGCGCGGCGTAGCCGCCGGCCATGAAGATCTCGCCCTGCGAGAAGTTCGGCACGTCGGTGGTCTTGAAGACCATGACGATCGCCACCGCGAGCAGCGCGTAGACGCTGCCGGTCACGATGCCGGACAGCACGCCCTGCTGCACGAAAAGCCAGATGTCGGAAAGGCTCATGGGTTCGCGGCCGCCCTCAGGGCTTGTACTTCCACACGCTCTTGTAGCTGCCGGGCACGAGCGTCATGTTGGTTGCGTCGAACTTGATGTAGATGGCCGCCTCCTGCGCGGCACGGTCGTCGGGGCCGAACTCGATGGGGCCGGCCATCACGCCGGAGTCGAACTTCATCGTCGACAGCGCCGTAAGCACCTTCTCGCGCGTGGGGCTGGGGCCGGCGGCCTTCAGCGCGTTGACCACCGCCATGGCCGAAGGAATGCCGTAGGGCATGTAGGTCTGCGGGTAGCCGGGCTTGGAGGCCAGGTCGGGGTAGGAGGCCTTGTACATGTCGTACACCCACTTCAGCTTGGGACCGCCGGGCACGTCGGCCAGCACTTCCTGGATGTAGACGTTCTTGAAGGCGTCCTTGTTGCCCACGTTCTCCACCAGCTGCTTCAGGTCGGCGGTGGAGTTCACTGCCAGCACGATGGGCTTGTTGAAGCCGAGCTCGAAGGCGCGCTTGACGATCAGGCTCACGGGGCGCGCGTAGGTGGTGAGCAGCAGCACGTCGGGGTTGGCGGCCTTGATCTTCAGCATGGGCGCCGTGACGTCGGTGATGTTCGGGTTGACCGACTGCACCTGCAGGTCGATGCCGCCGAGCGCCTTGGCCTGCGCCTGGGCCGATTCCAGGTTCCAGCCGCCGTAGGCGTCGTCGTGGTTGATGTAGCCGATCTTCTTGGCCTTGAGGTGCTCGCTCGCGAACTGCACCATCGAACCGCCCACCGCGTGCTGCGAGATGGAGAACGCGCCGTAGATGTACTTCGACGGCGGATACAGCGCGCCGTCGCCCGAGGCGTTGAGCATCACCAGCGGGATCTTCGCGCGCTCGACGTATTCGCGCGCGCCCACCACGGCGGCCGAGCAGGAGCCGCCGTTGAGCAGGAACACCTGGTCCTGCTCGGTGAGCTTCTTCACCGCGGCCAGCAGGTCGTTGGCGTTGCAGCGGTCGTCCTCCACCACGAGCTCGATCTTGCGGCCGTTCACGCCGCCTTCCTTGTTGACCTTGTCGTAGTACATCTTCGCGGCGTTGATGACGTCGAAGCCGTAGTTCATCGACGCGCCCGACATCGGCGAGAACATGCCGATCTTGATGGTCTTGTCGGTCAGGCCGGGTTCGGCCTGCGCGAGCGCGGCGGGCGAGGCCGCGCAGAGCACTGCGCCCAGGGCCAATGCAGAAATCAGGAAGTTCTTTTTCATGAGCTGTCTCCGTTCGTTGGAATGAAGGGGTGAAGGACCGGTGCGTTGCCGTGTCACTGCATGCGGTAGCCGCCGTTGACGTCGATCACGTTGCCCGTGATGTACGCCGCCTGTTCCGAGACCAGGTAGTCGACCGCGCCCGCCACGTCGTCCACCGTGCCGATGCGCCCGAGCGGGATGTTGGCGGCGGCCGCGTCGAGCGCGCCGCTGCTGCGCACGGTGCCGCGCAGCATGTCGGTGTCGATCAGGCCCGGTGCCACCGAATTGACGGTGATGCCCATGTGCGCCGATTCGCGCGCCATGGCCTTGGTAAGCCCCAGCACCGCCGACTTGGCGCCGATGTAGGTGGCGCTGGAGCGATAGCCGCCGAGCTGCGCCGCCACCGAGCCGAAGGTGACGATGCGCCCGTGCGCCACGGGCTTCGCCTCGCGCCGGCGCAGGTATGCACGCCCGCACAGGAACACGCTGCGCGCGTTCACGGCGAAGGTGCGCTCCCAGTCTTCGAGCGTGGTGTCCTTGATGAGGGAGCGCTCGCCGCCCGGCATCAGCAGCACGCCGGCCACGCAGACCAGCGCGGCGACGGGGCCGATGCTGCCCTCGATGTCGTCGAACACGGCCTCGACGGCCGCTTCATCGCTCACGTCGAACTGGCGGAAGTGGTGCCCCTCGCCCAGCGACTGCGCCACGGCGCGCGCGTTGCCGCCGTCGATGTCGGCGACGACGACGCGATAGCCGCTGGCCGCGAGCCGGCGGCACACGGCCTCGCCGATGCCCCGGCCGCCGCCGGTCACGAGGGCCAGCCGGCCGTGGGGTTGTGCATGATGGTCCGCCATGGGCTGCAGGGTCTCCGGGCCGCGCAGGGGCGGCTTGAAAGTTGATCGAGGGCCGCATTGTGTATACATGAAATCATTCATGCGCCCTCGTTTACCCTAACAACTCGAACTATTCGTTCAATTTCACGGCATCATGTATACCTGACATGGACACACTCTCCCAACAAGTCACAGAGACGCTGCGCACCTGGATCCTTCACGGCAGGCTCTCGCCGGGCATGCGCGTGGAGGAAGTGCCGATCGCCGAAAGCCTCAAGGTGTCGCGCACGCCGGTGCGCGCCGCGCTGGCCGCGCTGGCGATGGAAGGGCTGATCGACCATCAGCCGAAGAAGGGCTACCTGGTGCGCGCCTTCGCGCTCGAGGACATCCTCGCGGCCTACGAGGTGCGCTCGGTGCTGGAGGGCCTGGCCTGCCGGCGCTTCGCCTCGCTGGGCGTGGACGAGCCCACCGCCGCCCTGCTGCGCGAATGCCTTCGCGAGGGCGACGAAATACTTGCCAAGGGAAAGCTGCTGGTGGAAGACCTGGCTCCCTACCAGCAGATGAACGTGAAGCTGCACAACACGCTGATGCACGGCGCGCGCAACCCGTGGGTGGTGCGCTTCGGCGCGCAGGCACAGGCGGTGCCCTTCGCGTCGGACCGGATCATGCTGTGGAACGACCACGGCGTGATCCTGCGTTCGCACGACGACCACCACCGCATCGTGCAGGCCGTGATTTCAGGCGATGCGGCCCGCGCCGAGCAGCTGATGCGCGAGCACGTGTACTACGCCGGCATCCTGCTGCGCGACAACTACCAGCGGCTGCTCGACGAGCGCAGCCGCGACGGGCTGCCGCCCACGCTCATCACGAACGAGCCGCCGGCTTCCTGATGCGCAGCATGCCCTCCTGCGCGGCCGAGGCAACGAGCCGGCCGTCGCGCGAATAGAGGCTGCCGCGGCACAGGCCGCGCGCGCCGCCCGCACTGGGCGAGTCGAGCACGTACAGCAGCCAGTCGTCCATGCGGAAATCGCGGTGGAACCACATCGCGTGGTCGAGGCTCGCGGGGCGCACCTGACCGCTCATGAAGCTCAGGCCGTGCGGCAGCATCGCCGCGCGCAGCAGGCCGTGGTCGGAGGCGTAGGCCAGCAGCGCGCGATGCACCATCGGGTCGTCGGGCAGCGGCGCGATGGCGCGCATCCAGATGGCGCTCTGCGCCGAGGTCGGGCGCACCTGCGGCGCGATCAGGTCTTCGGGGTCTACGCGGCGGTACTCGATGCCGTGCGGCTGGATCGCCTTGGTGCGCCAGGGCTCCGGCAGGCGGTCGCCGAGCGCGATGCGCTGGTCGAGTTCGCTGATGAGGCCGTCGGGGCCATCCACCTCGGGCATGTCGAACTGGTGCTCGACGCCCTCGTCCACGGTCTGGAACGAGGCGGACATTTCAAAAATGATGCGCTCCTGCTGGCGCGCCACCACGTGGCGGGTGGTGAAGCTGCGGCCGTCGCGCACGCGGTCGACGCTGTATTCGATGGGCGCATGCTCGCCCGGCAGCAGGAAGTAGGCATGCATCGAATGCACCGGGCGCTCGGCGCCCACGGTGAGGCTCGCGGCCATCAGCGACTGGCCCAGCACCTGGCCGCCGAACACGGCGGGCGTGCCGATGTCCTCGCTCTGGGCCCTGAAGCGGTCGCCGCCCAGAGGCTCGAGCTGCATGAGCGCGACGAGTTCGTTGACGAGGCGGGAGGCGGTGGCGAGATCGGTGGTCATCGGGGAAGGAGGCAAAACTGTCGAAAAGGCAACCCTCGACCATAGCAAAGCCCGCGCCCGCAGGCTGTCGCGGGCCGGTCAGCTGCCTCCCGCCGCTCTCCCGCTACTCGGCTACTTGTAGAAGCACACGCCCATGAGGCGGGCGCGGCAGCCGTAGTCCGTGCCGCCCTGCACCACGCGCACCGGCACGCCGGACAGCAGCAGCGAGCCGTCGTCCGCATACACCAGCGGCGAAGGCGCGGCCTTGCTGAAGGGGGCGCTGAGCGTTTCCTGCTCGACGTAGCCCAGGTACTGCCGCCGGGAGAAGTCGACCGTGTCGGCCGACTTCAGCGGCACCGCCGCATAGCGCTTGCCGTAGACGGTGCCGAAGTAGCGCAGCGACGGCCCGGGCCGGTCGCCGTATTTCGCGTCGGTTTTGGCGAAGCCGGTCTGGATCAGGAAGGCCCGGTCTTCGGGCGTCAGGTCGGCGTCGAAGGCCATCAGCACGTACTGGCCCTCGAAGCTCTGGTTGCGCGCCACCTTGAACTCGCCCAGCAGCGCGGGCGTGACCTTGGTGCGCCCTTCCCAGCGCAGCAGCGCCGCCACGGAGGGATCGCCGTCGAACACGTAGTGGTAGTTCTCGCCGGCGATGGCGACCTTGCGGCCGTCCTTGGCCGCGAAGAAGCTCAGCAGCCGGTCCTTGCCGTGCACCGGCTCGCCTTCGGGAGTACTGGCGCAGCCGGCCAGCGAGAGGCCGATGGCGGCGCAGGACAGCGCCAGGAGGGTGCGACGCGCGGGTGTCGACAGCGAAGGGAAGTGCACGTTTCGTCCGGGGTTCGAGTTCATCAAGCCCCGGACTCTAGCGCGCCGCCGCGCTCAGCGGTCGAGGTCGACGCCGTCGGCGAGCAGCTTTTCCTGCAGCGCCGGAACGTCCACCTGCGCGAAGCTGCCGCCGCCCAGCGACGCCGCCGCCGTGCCCGCGGCCTGCCCCATGACGAAGCAGCCGCCGCTCGCGCGCGCGGCCGACTGGCCCTCGTGCGTCATCGACGCGCAGCGCCCGGCCACCAGCAGGTTGTCGAGCGCCTGCGGCACCAGCATGCGCCACGGCAGGTGGTTGTAGGCGTTGGCTTCGTCGCGCGGGAAGGCCCACTCGATGCGGCCGTCGGCGTGCATTTCCATGGGCCAGGCGTTCAGGCCGATGTTGTCGTCGAACTTCGCCGAGCCCAGGATGTCCTCGCGCCCGAGCGCGTACAGGCCCTGGATGCGCCGCGTCTCGCGGATGCCGACCTGCGGCGCGATCTCCACGATGGCCGACTGCGCGAAGCCCGGCACCTCGGCCTTCAGGAACCTGAAGTACTCCGTGATCTGGCGGCGGCCTTCGAGCTCGCCCTCGGTGAGTTCGCGCGCGTCGACGCCGTTCATCGCCCGGCCCTGCGAATTGCGGATCTGCGTGACGTTGGCGCGCCACTCGCGCGGGTCCTTGTTGGGCCGCAGGATCGCGCCTTCGCGCGGGAACTTGTAGACGCCCGGCTTCTGCTGCTCGGCGCGCGCCATGAAGTCGTTGATGGCCTTGAACTCTCCCACCGCCTCCAGCGCAGCCGGCGCGTCGACCTGGCCGATGCGGAACATGGTGGTCGGGAAGAGCCCGCTGCCGTGGCCGTCGCCCACCTCGAAGGGCACGCCCGCGAAGGCGGCCACGTCGGCGTCGCCGCTGGCGTCGATGAAGGCGTTGGCGCGGATGGCCTGGCGGCCCGACTTGGTCTCGACCACCAGTGCCGCGATGCGCTTGCCGTCGAGCACGACGGCGGCCGCCAGCGCGTGGAACAGCAGCTTCACGCCCGCTTCCCCGAGCAGCTGGTCGGCGGCGAGCTTGTAGGCCGAGGTGTCGTACGAGCGCACGCAGATGCGCCCGCCCATGCCGTTCTGCGGCTGGTTCATGCCGTTGAGCGCGGCGATGCGGTCGATGAGTTCGTCGACCACGCCGCGCACCAGCTGCGTCATCTCGCCCTTGCGCTTGCCGTACAGGCCCGCGAAATTGGTGACGCCGCCGGCCGTGCCCATGCCGCCGAGGAAGCCGTAGCGCTCCACCAGCAGCGTGCTGGCGCCATGGCGCGCGGCGCTCACCGCGGCCGCGATGCCGGCGGGGCCGCCGCCGACCACCACCACGTCGTACTCGCCGAACACCGGCAGCGTGCGCGCCGGTTCATGCAATGTGGAAGTCATTCAAATAGATCCATGGATGTCTGTTCGGGAAACACCACGGATCCGGCTTTGCCGGTCCGTCGGTGTTGCCCCCTGCAAGGGGGTTGGCGAAGCGACACGAAGTGCGCGAAGCCTGGGGGTGTGCTCACTGCAACTTGATGCCGCGGGCCGAGATGATCTTGGTCATGATCGCCGCTTCCTCGTTGACGCGCGTACGCATGCCGTCCGGCGAGGTGCCCACGGCCTGCCAGCCCTGCTCGAAGAGCTTGCGGCGCACGTCGGGGTTCTTCATCACGGCTTCGAGTTCGCGGCTGATGCGCGCCTGCGCCACCTTCGACAGGTTGGCCGGGCCCAGCAGCGCCACCCACACCTCGAGGTTGAAGTCCTTCACGCCGGCGTCGGACAGCGGCGGGATCTCGGGCACCAGCGCGCTGCGGCCGCCCGTGAGGCCGATGGCCTTGAGCTTGCCGGCCTTGATCTGCGGCATGGCCACGCCCGGAGGGATCAGGCCCATCTGCACCTGGTCGCCCAGCATCGCGGTGATGACCTGCGGGTTGCCCTGGTAGGGCACGTGCTCGGGCTTGAAGCCGGGCACGCGGGTCTTGAGCAGTTCCATGCCCAGGTGGCCGACCGAGCCGATGCCCACCGAGCCGTAGTTCCACTTGTCGCCGGCCTTGCGGCCTTCGTCGAAGAAGGCGGTGCCCGAGGGCAGGTTGTTCTGCGCCACCAGCACCAGCGGGGCGGTCGCGATCAGCGAGAGATACGTGAAGTCCTTGACCGGGTCGTACGGCAGCTTGGGATACAGCATCTTCGACGACGTGAGGTTGCCGTTGATGACGAGGCCCAGCGTGTGGTCGTCGCTGGCCTTGGCCACCTGGTCGGCCGCGATGTTGCCCGAGGCGCCGGCCTTGTTGTCGACCACGATCGGCTGGCCCAGCGCCTTCGACAGCGGCTCGGCGATGGTGCGAGCGGCGATGTCGGGCGTGGAGCCGCCGGGGAAGCCCACCAGCAGGCGGATGGGCTTGGTCGGCCAGGCGGCGTTCTGTGCGCTGGCGCTCAGGGGCAGCGCGGCAGCGGCGGCCAGGCCGCAGGCGATCAAAAGGGCTCTCTTGGTGGCGTGCATGAAGGGAAAGTGTGAAAAAGTTGTCAAAAACCTGAGAGGGCCAGCTTAACTGCCTGAGAAGACACCGGGCAAGCCGAGCCCTCCGCTATTCGAGGCTGATGTTGCCCCTGCGCACCAGCTCCCCGTACACCTTCGACTTGGCCTCGGCATTGCGCTCGATTTCCTCGGGCGACCATGCGAGCGGCTCGAAGGCGAAGGTGTCGAAGCGGGCGCGGATCTCGGGATCGGCGATGACCTTGGCCACGTCGGCATTGATCTTCGCCTTGATGGCCGCCGGCACGCCCTTGGGCGCGAGCAGCGACACGAAGGAATTCACCTCCAGCGATGCGGGGCCGCCCGCCTCGGCCATGGTCGGCACGTCGGGCATCTGCGGGATGCGCTTGCTCGCCGCGACCGCGATGTAGCGCAGCTTGCCGGCCTTGTAGATGCCCTGGCTCGACGGAATGCTCGCGAAGGCCCACGGCACCTCGCCGGTGCCCACGTTGGAGTAGAGCTGCGACACCTCGCGATACGGCGCGTGGCGCATGCGGATGCCGGTGAGTGCCTCCAGCTGCTGCGCGCCCAGGTGGCCCGGGCTTCCCACGCCCCACGAGCCGTAGACGATGCCGTCGGGGTTGGCCTTGGCGGCGGCGATCAGGTCGCCCATGTTCTTCCACTTCGACTCGGTGGCCACGGCCACGAAGAAGGGCGTGCGAAAGAGCGATGCCACCGGGTCGAAGTGCTGCAGCGTCACGAAGTTGCGCGACTTGTACAGGTGCGGCAGCGCGGCGATGTGCTCGCTGTCGAGCTGCAGCAGCGTGTAGCCGTCGGGCGCGGCGCGGCGGGCCTGGTCGATGGCGATGAAGCCGCCGCCGCCGGGCCTGTTGTCGACGAGCACGCGCTGGTTCCACAGGCGCGAGAGCTTGTCGGAGACGAGGCGCAGCACCGCGTCGGGGCCGCTGCCGGCGGCGAAGGGCGTGACCAGGGTCACGGACTTGCTCGGGTAGTCGGAAGCCTGGGCCAGTGCCCCGGCAGTGGCCGTCAGGGCCAGGAAGCCCGTCAGCAGCGCGCGCGAAAAGTTCATGTCTCTTGTCTCCTGGGCCTTCGGCCTCGATGGTTATGAATTGCTGAAAGAAAACTGCTTCAGTGCGGCGAGAGCATCGCCACGGCTTCGGCGACGGCCGCGCCCGAAGGACGCAGCGACTCCGGGGCGTCGTCCAGGCAGCGCTCGGGCCGCCAGGCGTAGAGCCATTCGACCGCATCGTAGAAGCGCTCGGGCGTGCGGCCCGGCCAGAGGCTGTTGCGCACGAGGCGTTCCACGCCCTTGGCGTGATAGAGCCGCCCCATCTCGCGCACCGACAGCACCACGCGCGCCGTGCGGGCGACGCGCGCCGCCTCGTAGAGCTTGAAGGCGGCGGGCATGTCGAAGCCGCAGGCCTTCACGGCCTCGCCGAGCGTCACGGCGTCCTCGAGCGCCATGCACGCGCCCTGCGCGAGGTACTGCATCATCGGATGCGCCGCGTCGCCCAGCAGCGTGGCAGCGCCTTCGCTCCAGCGCTCGACCGGATCGCGGTCCGCGGTGCTCCAGCGGCGCCACGAGGTCGGGCGATCGAGCAGCTGGCGGGGGCGCGCATGCACGCCCTCGAAGTACGAGAGCACCTCTTCCTTGCTGCCGTCGGTCACGCCCCACTCTTCCTTCTCGCGGCTGTGGAAGGTGACGACCAGGTTGTATTGCTCGCCGTGGCGCAGCGGGTAGTGCACCAGGTGGCAGTTGGGGCCGGCCCAGACCACGGGCGCGTTCCAGCGCAGGTCGGCCGGCATGTCGGCCGCTGGCACCACGGCGCGGTAGACCACATGGCCCGACACGCGTGGCGCATCGCCGATGAGCTTGCCGCGCACCACCGACTTCACGCCGTCGCATCCCACGATGGCGTCGGCCTTGAAGCTGCGGCCGTCGCGGGTGACAGCCGTCACCGCGTGTGCGCCCTGCCCGCCCAGGTCGATGGACTCGACCTGCGCCGAGGTGTGGAAGCGGATCAGCGGATGCTGCTTCACCGCCTCGTGGATCGCACCGTGCAGGTCGGCGCGATGGCTCACCGCATACGGATTCTTGAAGCGTGCGCGGAAGGCCTCGCCGACCGGCACCGAGGCCACTTCGCCGCAGTCGACGGCGTCCATCATCACCAGCCGGTCGGTGAACACCGAGCCCCGGCGCACTGCCTCGCCCACGCCCAGCGCGTCGAGCGCGGCGAAGGCATTGGGGCCGAGCTGCAGGCCGGCGCCGATCTCGCCGATGGTGGCGCTCTGCTCGAGCAGGTCGATGGAAACGCCCAGGCGCGCGAGCGCCAGCGCGGCGGCCATGCCGCCGATGCCGCCGCCGACCAGCAGCACGGTGGGAGGGTTCTTCGATGGAGTCATGGCGGGCCCGCGCTTTCCGGAGGATTCAGTCAGTCGATTCGGACGGTCAGCGACGGCAGGCGCTCGATGCTCACCTTGATGGTCTGGCCCGGCTTCACCGCGCCCACGCCTTCGGGCGTGCCGGTGAAGATCAGGTCGCCGGGCTGCAGCGTGAAGAGCGTCGAGAGGTTGGCGATGACTTCGTTCACCGACCAGATCAGGTGCGTGATGTCGCTCTTCTGGCGCACTTCGCCGTCCACTTCGAGCACGATGGCGCCGGCGTTGATCTCGCCCACGTCGGCCAGCGTGCGCAGCGGCGCGATGGGCGCGGAGAAGTCGAAGGCCTTGCCGATTTCCCACGGGCGGCCCTGCTCGCGCATCTTCATCTGCAGGTCGCGGCGGGTCATGTCCAGGCCCACGGCGTAGCTGTGGATGTGGCTGGCGGCCTGCTCGACCGGGATGTTGGCGCCGCCCTTGCCGATGGCGACCACCAGCTCGGCCTCGTAGTGGTAGTTGCTGGTGAGCGGCGGGTAGGGAATGGACGCGCCCTTGCCGTCGAACACGGGCACTACCGAGGCGTCGTCGTTCGGCTTGCAGAAGAAGAAAGGCGGCTCGCGGTCGGGGTCGAAGCCCATCTCGCGCGCATGCGCGGCGTAGTTGCGGCCTACGCAATAGACGCGGCGCACGGGGAACTGCTGGTCGGAGCCCACGATGGGCAGGCCGACGATGGAAGGAGGCGTGAAGACGAAGGACATGGGAGGCTCCTGCCGCTCGGGGCGGCACACGGTCAAGAAGAAAGAAACGGCAAGAAAGAACGATCGCCCGGGCTTCAGGCGTCTTCGAGGAAGGCTTCGCGCAGGATGCCCATGGCCTGCTGCACGGGGCGGTCGGAGAAGCTGAAGAGCACGGCGTCTTCGCCCGGCGACGACAGCTTCAGCGGCGCCCACGAGGGAACGACGAAGGTGTCGCGCGGGCCGAACGCGAAGCGCTGGCCGGCGATCTCGGCCGTGCCGTGGCCTTCGACCACGCTGTACACGGCGCCGTCGGTGGCGCGGTGCGTCTTGCCCGCGAAGCCCTTGGGAAGCAGTTGCAGGTTGGTCGAGATGGTCGGCATCGGCGAGCCGCCCGTCAGCGGGTTGATGTAGCGCAGCTTGTGGCCCAGCCAGGCGTCGGGCACTTCCTGCTTCTGCAGCTGCGCCAGCGCCTCGCGGCTGCGCGCATAGGGGTAGTTGAAGATCGGCGAGGTGGCCGACGCGTGGTCGTGCCGCACCGGCACCATGTTGTGGCCGAAGCGCGCGAGGCTGTTGCCCTCGGGGCGCGAGACGTGCTGCACCTTGGAGTCGTCGTTCTCGGCGAAGCCGGCGTCGAAGAAGCGCAGCATCGGGATGTCGAGGCCGTCGAGCCACACCACCGGCTCCACGCTGCCGCCGATGCCTTCGTTGCCGTGGTCGTGCCAGGCCCACGAGGGCGTGATGATGAAGTCGCCCGGGTACATGGTGGTGCGCTCGCCGCCCACCGTGGTGTAGGCGCCCTTGCCGTCGACGATGAAGCGCAGCGCCGACTGCACGTGACGATGCGAGGGAGCGACCTCGCCCGGCATGATGAGCTGCAGCCCTGCGTAGAGCGACTGCGTGATCGACGAGTTGCCGGGCAGCGCCGGGTTCTCCAGCACCAGCACGCGGCGCACGGCCTCCTCGGCGGTGATGAGATCGGCCGACTGCATCAGCAGCGGGCGGATCTCGTCGTAGCGCCACAGGGCGGGCACGCAGGGCGTCTGCGGCTCGCGCGGCACGAGTGCGTGCAGCGACTCCCACAGCGGCGTGAGGTGCAGCGGGCGGATGCGGTCGTAGTAGTCGCGGCGCTCGGCCGCGTTCGAGGGGGCGGGTTTCATGGGGCGGGTGTCTCCGTTGGCGGCATTGTTGGCCCGCACCACTATTTCCTCAAGACCGACAGCCAATACACGGAATTCGAAATTTCGATAATGGTGTCTTTTGCCGTAAGCAGGAGTCCCGCATGTCGAAGCTCGATCTCGAATGGCTCGCCGTGTTCGACGAGGTCTACAAGACCGGCAACGTCTCGAAGGCGGCCGAGCGGCTGGGCATGGCGCAGGCGGCGGCCAGCACCGCGCTCAACAAGCTGCGTGCGCACTTCGACGACCGCCTCTTCACCCGCACCGCGCAAGGCATGCAGCCCACGCCGCACGCCGAGCGCATCTACCCGAACCTGCGCGAGGCGCTGGCCCAGCTGGCGCAGGCCCAGGGCAACCGCAGCAGCTTCGATCCCGCGCAGGCGCAGCGGCGCTTCCGCATCTGCATGACCGACATCAGCGAAGTGGTGCTTCTGCCCGGCCTGCTCGACCACCTGCGGCGGTCGGCACCGGGGGTGCACATCGAGACGGAGATCATCTCCACGATCAGCGGCCGCCGGCTGCAGGACGGCGAGGTCGACCTCGCCGTGGGCTTCATGCCGCAGCTGGACGCGGGCTTCTACCAGCAGACGCTCTTCATGCAGAACTTCGTCTGCTTGGCGGCGAAGAACCATCCGCGCATCGGCACGAAGCTCACGCGCAAGCGCTTCGAGGCCGAGGCGCACGCGGTGGTGTCGACCTCGGGCACGGGGCACGCCATCGTCGACACCACGCTCGCGCGGCTGGGGCTGAAGCGCAACGTGGTTGTGCGGCTGTCGAGCTTCCTGAGCGTGGCGCGCATCGTGGCGCAGACCGAGCTGCTCGTGGTGGTGCCGCGCATCCTGGGCAAGGTGCTGGCCACGCAGGAGCCGGTGAAGCTGCTGGAGCCGCCCTTCGCGCTGCAGGACTACGCGGTGAAGCAGCACTGGCACGAGCGCTTCCACGCCGACCCGGGCAACGCCTGGCTGCGGCGCACCATGGCGCAGCTGTTCAGCGGCAGCTAGCCGGGCGTATGCGCCCGGACGACGGGCGGCGTCCGGAAGCGGGTGCCCGCTCGCATAATCGCGGCTCCCCACTTCATAGTCACAGCCATATTCACCAAAGGCGGCCTCCCATGTCCTCGATCACCCTGCGCTTTCTTGCCGAACCCAGCACCGTCAACTTCGGCGGCAAGGTCCACGGCGGCACCGTCATGAAGTGGATCGACGAAGCGGGTTACGCCTGCGCCACCAGCTGGGCCAAGCGCTACTGCGTCACCGCCTTCATCGGCAGCATCCGCTTCCACCGGCCGATCATGATCGGCGACCTCGTCGAGGTGGAGGCCCGCCTCGCCTACACCGGCAACACCAGCATGAACATCTCGGTCGAGGTGCGCAGCGGCGACATGAAGGGCGGCGCGATGGAAAAGACCACCGAGTGCCTGATCGTGTTCGTCTCGGTCGACTCGCACGGCCGGCCGCTGCCGGTGGAGGCCTACGTGCCCGGCACCCCCGGCGAAATGGCGCTGGCCGAGCGCGCCAAGGCGCACCTGGACGCGAGCCGCGCGGCCGGCGGCACGCCCTGAGACCGGGCTTCACGGCATGGCCCCGTAGACGCGAAGCTCTAATGAAGAGCGCGCCGGGCGGCTAGAGTCAGGCGATTGTTTGCAAGCAAAGGAAGAAATCGCATGGCTACCCAGGACGACGACAGCAACGGCAAGGCCGCCGACCGCATCAAGGATTCCGCCCAGCAGATCTGGCTTGCCGGCCTCGGTGCCTTCGCCAAGATGCAGCAGGAAGGCAGCAAGGCCTTCGAGGCGCTGGTCAAGGACGGCGCGGGCATGCAGAAGAAGACCCAGCAGGCCGCCGAGGAAACCCTGGCCCAGGCCCAGCAGCGCATGGCCGGCTTCGCCAGCGAGTTCGGCACCAAGGCCGCCGGCCAGTGGGGCAAGCTGGAGAACATCTTCGAGGAGCGCGTGGCGCGCGCGCTCGAGAAGCTCGGCGCGCCGAGCGCCGCCGACATGGCCGCGCTGCAGGCGCGCGTCGAGGCGCTCGAGGCCCAGCTGAAGAAGTCGCAGCAGGCCGCAGCGCCCCGCAAGACCGCGGCGCGCAAGACGACAGCCCCCGCGGCCAAGAAGACCCTGCGCCGCAGCAAGGCCAGCTGAGCGGCCCGCATTGCGGCGCTGCACAAGAAACCAGCGCCGCAAAACATGTCCCGCACCGTTCATGGTGCGGTGCACATACGCTAGAGTGCTCCCAAGAGACCACGAGACAACCGGGGGCACCAGCATGGCAAAGAAGGCGCCACGCCGAACAGCGCAACGCATCCTCGAAGCCGCATTGGATCTGTTCAACCGCTTCGGGGAACCGAACGTCTCGACCACGCTCGTGGCCAGCGAGCTCAACATCAGCCCTGGCAACCTGTACTACCACTACCCGGCCAAGGAAGAGCTGATCAACAAGCTCTACGAGGCCTACGAGACCGAACTCGACGAGCTGCTGCACGCCAGCGAGGGCGTGCACGACGTGGAGGACGCGTGGTTCTTCATGCACAGCCTGTTCGAGCTGATCTGGCGCTACCGCTTCCTGTACCGCGACCTCAACGACCTGCTCAGCAAGAACCGCCGGCTGGAGACGCAGTTCCAGCTCGTGCTGAAGAACAAGGCGCGCGCCATCCGCCAGCTGATCGCCGGGCTGAGCCGCGCGGGCCACCTGGAGATCGACGTGCACGAGGTCGACACGCTCGCGCAGAGCATGGTCGTGGTGCTGACCTACTGGCTCAGCTACGAATACGTGCGCAACCCGCGCGAGGCGCTGGAGCCCGAGCATGCGCAGGGCGCGCTGATGCGCGGCGGCCTCCATGCGCTGCACCTGCTGGCGCCCTACCTGGGGCGCGAACAGAGAAGGCATCTGCTGGCGCTCGGCAATGCCTACAACGGCGAAGACCCCGGCAACAGCGGCAGTGCCGACGCCGCGGCTTCCCCTGTCGATATGGCGGTCTAGAACCATGCCCCACCACGATTTCAAACCGCTCTCGCTGATGTCGGCCGGTGCACCCAACGCCAATGCCGACACCGAACACTGGACCCCCCTTCCCTGGGCCGACTCTCCCCGCTACGACGCGCACAGCGTGCTGCCTCACTGGCCGCGCCTGCATGCCGGCCACGAGCTGCCGCTGCCGGCCGAGGGCTCGGCGCTCGCCGAAGGCTGGGCGCTGTACCACAGCGGCGAGTTCGAACGCGCCGCCGCCATCGGGCTGCAGCAGGGCGCCGAAGGAATGGCGCTGGCCAACCAGGCGACGGCGATCTACGCCAACTACCTCGAGCCGCGCGAATCGATACGGCTCGCGATGTTCCGCCAGGTGATCGAGCGCGCGGGCGCGCAGGCGGCCGCCGAGCCCGACAACTGCCAGGCGCTCTACTGGCAGTCGTATGCGCTGGGCCGGTACAGCCAGGGCATCAGCGTGGCGCGCGCGCTGGCGCAGGGCCTGGGCAGCAAGCTCAAGGGCGCGCTGGAGCGCGTGATCGAACTGCAGCCGCGGCACGCGGACGCGCACCTCGCCCTGGCCTCCTTCCACGCCGAGGTGATCGACAAGGTGGGCGCGCTGGTCGGACGCATGACCTACGGCGTGCGCTCGGAGACCTCGATCGAGCTGTTCGAGCGCGGGCTCGAGCTGCACCCCCACTCGGCCGCCGGAATGATGGAATACGCCCGCGCGCAGCTGATGCTGCATGGCGAATCGCGCATGGGCGAGGCGACGCGGCTCTATGAAAAGGCGGCTGAACTCAAGCCCGCGGATGCCCGGGAACGGCTGGATGTGGAACTAGCGAGGGCGGGCCTGAGGGACTGATCCGAAACCAGCCTGGTACCGCCCTGTACCGCACGATTTAAGATGCGTGCTTTCCGCTTTTCATCACCCTGAACGCCATGTCCGATCTCAACGCCCAGTTCGAAGCCGCCCAGGCCAACTCCAAGCTGCTCGCCGAGCGCCCCGACAACCCGACGCTGCTGAAGATCTACGCCCTGTTCAAGCAGGCCACCGAAGGCGACAACACCGCCAAGAAGCCCAGCTTCAGCGACGTGGTCGCGCGCGCCAAGTGGGACGCGTGGACGGCCCAGAAGGGCGCGAGCGCCGACGAGGCCAAGCAGAAGTACATCGACCTGATCGAATCGCTGCGCGGCTGACAGACAGCCCCTCGGCTCAGGCCGGCAGCTTCGTGTCGACGAGGCGCCGGATGGGCTGGGCGAACGCGAGGTCCGCGCCGTCGAGCACGTCGCGCCCCGCGAGGCTTTCGAAGCCGAGCCCCGTTTCCGCCTCGATGAACGCCAGCGGCCGCTGCGAGGTGCCGAAGTCCTCGAGGTCGCGCGCCACGCCTGAATCCAGGTATCCGCCCTGGCTCATCAGGTAGGCGATGGCGGCGAGTTCGCCGGTCGCTTCGCTGACGAAGGCGACCACTTTCCAGAAATCGCGCGGTATCCGTATGCTGAATCTCTCGGGGTCGTCCGGCCGCAGGATCGGGCCGGTGAAGACGCTGATGCGCTTGTCGTCGCCCTGCGCGTTGCCGAGCACGTAGTCCTCCAGGTCGCCCCACAGCCCCTCGTTGAACGGCTGCCATTGCGGGCAGGCGTTGGTGGCGAAGAAGGTGTCGATGTTGGCCTTGCGGGCCGTCGCCAGCGGGCCCCAGTTCGGGTCCTGCCTGCGCGTCATGTGGCCGCGGGAGAACTTTCCTTCCTGCCCGGGGCCGTAGGCCTCGCGCAGCATCTGGTGCTCCTTGGCGATGCGGCCGTCGTAGCTCCAGGTGTCGTGGCGCGGGACGTTCTTCGACTTCGAGCCGTCGATGTTGCAGGCCGAATAGAGCGGCATGCGCCGGGACATGCACTGCACGGTGCTGAAGTGCTGGTACCTGAGCTCGAAGCTGCCGTCCTTGAGCTTCGCGATGTCGTCCATGGAGATGGGCTCGCCGATGGAAGGCAGCGTCACGTGCGCGTCCCGCCCCAGGAAACCGGCCGAATAGCCCTGGCGGCCCTCGAAGAACTCCGGCGGCTTCGGCGTCGCGGCGACGCGCTGGATGCCGGCCCACGAGTCGCTCACGACCTGGATGTCTGCATCGTCGGACATGGAAAAGCTCCCTCCAGAAAGACGCCGGGGCCGTCTTCGGCCCCGGTGGATGCGTGCTGCGCGATCACTTCGCCAGCTTGGCGCGCGCGTTCTTCAGGTTGAAGGCAGGCTTGCGGATTTCCGCGAAGGTGGGCTGGGACACCGCCCACTCGGGGTTCTGCTCGAGCGCGGCCAGCTGCTCCTCGTCGACCTGGGCTTCCAGCAGGGTGCTGGTCTTGGCCGTCAGGACGACACCCGGTACGCGGCGGCGCAGCCGCGCCTTCGCCGACAACTTCTTGCCGGGGCTGCCTGTGTAGGTCAACACGACGCTGGTCACTTCAGAACTCCAAATCCTTCGTACTCGGCCGGCCAACCCACCCTTTGCGCCGTCTGCGACAGCATCCTGACGATGGCGTCGGCCTTTTCAGGACCGTTTTGCATGGTAAGCAGCTTCGGATTCCCTGACAACAGACGGGCCGCCATGCCCGAGGAGTACGGCGTGGCCATCGAGGTGCCGGACATCATCGCGTACCTGCCGCCCGGAAAGGTCGACAGCACCGCCACGCCGGGGCCGATGAAATCGGTGGAGAGCCCATGGTTCGAGAACTCGGCGACGAACTCCTTCTTCCGGCGGATCTCGCTTTCCTGGAAGCTCTCGGGGCAATCCGCCGGAAACGTCCCGTCGCGCCCCATCGCGCCCACGGCCAGGGTGTGGCTGTAGCGGGCGGGAAAACGCAGCAGCGGCTGGCCGTCGTTGCCGGTGGCCGCGAACACCACCACGCCGGCATTGCGCGCCTTCTCGAGGATGTCGGGCATCTCCGGCATCGGCTCCAGGCTGCCCATGCTGATGTTGACGATGTGGCAGCCGTCGGCGATGGCGCGGTCGAGCGCGCTGGCGATGTCGGTCGATTTCGCGCGCCCGCGCTCGCCGCTCTTCGGGCAGACGCGGTAGGCCATGAGCCTGCAGGCCGGCGCGAGGCCGTGGATGCCGGTGCCCTGCGCCATCCGGCCCGCGATGATGCCGGCCACGTGCGTGCCGTGCCCGATGCCGTTGTCCAGGAAGTCGGCCGGGTTCTCGCCGGTGACGAAGCAGCCGCCGCCGGCCACGGCGATGTCCGGATGCGGCCCGACGCCGCTGTCGATCACGCCCACCGTCACGCCCGCTCCCGCCTGGGGGTCGTAGGGCGCGTAGTGCGCCAGCAGCCGGAAGGAATCTGGTGCCAGCGGCAGCGCCCGCACGTCCAGCCGCTTCGGCGCAGCCGTCCGGTCGAAGCCCTTGAGGAAGACGGACCAGTGCGTGTGCTCCGGCTCGACCAGGATCATTTCGACGCGCGGATAGAGCACGGGAATCCCGATGCTCGCGATGCCCTCCTTGTCGGTCACCGCCGGCACGTGCGCGCCGTCCCAGTCCACGAGCACCTTGACCCTCACGCCCGCCACGGGCTTGCCCTGCGGATCGGCAAGGCGCAGCTCGAAGCGCTTGACCTTGGTTGCCGCCGCGACCTGGATCGCGCTGGCTTCCAGCTCGTCGCCCAGCGGCCGGATGTACTGGAGATACGCCCACGCGGCCGGCGCGATGCGCAGCCCGGGCGTGTTTCGCCGCATCGCCAGCAGCGCGGCCGAGTTGGCGCTCATCACCGACACGCCCTCGACCTGCTTGAGGAGCTTCATCCGGGGAATGCCGCGGCCCTCCACCCGTTGCCCGATCGCGTCCGCCGAATTGCCCAGGTTGATCGCGCTCAGCGTCGCCAGCTCCGTGCCGCCGGCCACCGCGCTGCGCGGGGGCCAGACGATGACGTCGTCGGAAAACTTGGGCTCCACCGCCATGCGGCGCAGGCGCAGCACCTGCAGCAGGCGCTCCAGCTTCTGCTCGTCCGACTTCGACAGCTCGCTCTTCACGGGCTGGTGGTGGATGCGCCTCGGCGCCTCGCGTCGCTCGTTCGCTGCTGCAGCCATGGACTCTCTCTCCTTGTTGCCGGTTTATCGCACGAGGGCCGTTTCGCCCCGGTGATTGCCCCTCGCGGAGCTAGCCCACGATCCCGCGCTCGCGCAGCGCCGCGATCTGCTCTTCGCTCAGTCCGATCTCCTTCAGCACCGCGTCGGTGTTCTCGCCGAGCGCGGGCGCGTCGTGCCGGTGGCTGGCCGGCGTGAGCGACAGCTTGGGCACGAAGCCGGGCACCGCGAGATCGCTGCCGTCGGCCATGCGCACCTGTTGCAGCATGCCGCGCGCGGCGTAGTGCGGGTCGGCCGCGATGTCGGCGATGGTGTAGATGCGCCCGGCCGGCACGTGCGCCGCATCGAGCGCCGCCAGCACCTCGCCCACGGTGCGCTGCGCGGCCCAGTCGCCGATGGCGGCGTCCAGCATTTCCACCTGCGCGACGCGGCCCGTGTTGCCGGCCAGCGCCGGGTCGGCCGCCAGGTCGGGTCGGCCGATGCATTCCATGAGCCTGCGGAAGATGCTGTCGCCGTTGCCCGCGACGATGGCGTAGCCGCCGTCGGCACAGCGGTAGGCGTTCGTCGGCGCGATGCCGGGCAGCGCGCTGCCGGCCGCCTCGCGCACCGCGCCGAAGGCGCCGTACTCGGGCAGCAGGCTTTCCATGCAGTTGAAGACCGCCTCGTAGAGCGCCACGTCGACCACCTGTCCGCGCCCCTTCGGATATTCCGCGCTCACCGTCGCATGCCGATGCTGCATCGCCATCAGCACGCCGATCACCCCGTGCAGCGAGGCCAGCGTGTCGCCTATCGAGACGCCAACGCGCACCGGCACGCGGCCCGGTTCGCCCGTGAGATGGCGCAGCCCGCCCATGGCCTCGGCCACCACGCCGAAGCCGGGGCGGTCGCGATACGGCCCCGTCTGGCCGTAGCCGCTGATGCGCAGCATCACGAGCGCGGGGTTGGCGGCCAGCAGCTCGTCGGGGCCCAGGCCCCAGCCTTCCATCGCACCGGGGCGGAAGTTCTCGACCAGCACGTCGGCCTCCGCCGCGAGCTTGCGCACCACGGCCTGCGCCTCGGCCTCGCGCAGGTCCAGCGCCAGCGAGCGCTTGTTGCGCGACTGGACCTGCCACCAGACCGAGGTGCCGTCCTTCAGCAGCCGCCAGGTGCGCAGCGGATCGCCTGCGCCGGGCGGCTCGATCTTGATGACGTCCGCGCCGAAATCGCCCAGCGTGCGCGCGGCGAAGGGCCCGGCGATGAGCTGTCCCAGCTCGATGACCTTGAGGCCGGCCAGCGGGCCCGCCGAGGAGGATGAGGTTGTGCTTGTGGTCGTCGTCATGGCGCCCGAGTGTGCCGCCCCGCCGGGCCGGGAAGGGAAAACACCTATGAATTCTTGACTCCGCCGACCTCGGGTTCGCCGCAGTGCAGCAATCGGAGCCAGCGCCCTGCTCCTTCCTCGGGGAGAAAGGGTCTTGCTGCGGCGCAATGCGGCCTCCGGCGTCGGTCTCCGGGGCCTTACGCAAGGTCAAGAAAGTATCGATTCCCGGCGCTATCTCTGGTTGTTGGCGTCGGGAGCGGTTCGTACAGTCCGCCCCATGCAACCCGACCTGGAAATCGTCGAAGTCCGCGGTGACGAATCGTTCACCTGCTGGGCGCACGGATACCCGTACCGCACGGTGCGCTGGCACTTCCATCCCGAGTACGAGATCCAGCTCATCGTCGAGACCCAGGGCGTGTATTTCGTGGGCGACCACGTCGGCCACTTCGAGCCCGGCAACCTGGTGCTGATGGGCCCCGACCTGCCCCACAACTGGATCAGCGACGTGCCCGCCGGCCAGAGCGTTGAACGGCGCGGCATCGTGATCCAGTTCCCGGCCTCGCTGGCGCAGGGCATGGCCGCGACCTTCCCCGAGTTCGAGCGCATCGCACCGCTGCTGGCCGAATCGGGCTCGGGTCTGCTGTTCTCGGCCGAGACCGCCGCGGCGGCCAAGCCGATCATGGAATCGCTGCTGGAGGCGCGCGGCCTTCGGCGCGTGGTGCTGCTGCTGTCGCTGCTCGAGCTGCTGGCCGATGGCCGGGACCGCCAGCGCCTCGCCAGCCCCGCCTTCAAGCCCGACCCCAAGGCCTTCATGTCGCACGCGATCAACAACGTGCTGGCGCACATCGCCGCCAACCTGGGCGACGACCTGCGCGAGCCGATGCTGGCCGAGCTGGTGGGCCAGAGCCCCAGTGCCTTCTCGCGCTCGTTCCGCAAGCACACGGGCCAGTCCTTCGTGCGCTATGTGAACCGGCTGCGCATCAGCCGCGCCTGCGAGCTGCTCACCAACAGCGAGAAGCCCGTGCTCGACGTCTGCATGGACGTGGGCTTCAACAACGTGTCGAACTTCAACCGGCAGTTCCTGCTGCACAAGCGCATGCCGCCCACCAAGTTCCGCCAGTTCCACCGCATGCAGGCAGCCGCCTCGCGCGCAGCCAGCCCGCCGTAGCGCACGGCGCCACCACCGTTCCCCCGCGTCGTTTCCGGCGCGGCGCATCGAGGCGCCGCGCGGGGCGGCCCTTTGCCAGCGTTTCTTCCACGGACAGCAAGACAACCTCAAGGAGACAGCCACCATGACGAACCTTCTCAAAGCCACCGCCCTCACCGCATGCATCGCCGCGCTGGTCTGCGGCACTTCGGCCGCGCAGGCCCAGGCGGCGAAGCAGCCGCTGCGCATCGGCATGACCTTCCAGGAGCTCAACAACCCCTATTTCGTGACCATGAAGCAGGCGCTGGAGGAAGCCGCCGCCAGCATCGGCGCGACCGTGGTCACCACCGACGCGCGCCACGACGTGGCCAAGCAGATCGGCGACGTGGAGGACATGATCCAGAAGAAGGTCGACATCCTGCTGCTGAACCCGACCGACTCCACCGGCGTGCAGTCGGCCGTGCGCTCGGCCAAGAAGGCGAACCTGGTGGTGGTGGCGGTGGACGCCAACGCGCAGGGTCCGGTCGACTCCTTCGTGGGCTCGAAGAACACCGACGCCGGCCGCCTGGCCTGCGACTACCTCGCGAAGAACATCGGCGAGAAGGGCGACGTGGCCATCCTCGACGGCATCCCGGTGGTGCCGATCCTCGAGCGCGTGAAGGGCTGCCGCGAGGCGCTCGCCAAGTACCCCGGCATCAAGGTGGTGAGCACGCAGAACGGCAAGCAGGAGCGCGCCACCGCGCTCACCGTGACCGAGAACATCCTGCAGGCCAACAAGGACCTGAAAGGCATCTTCAGCGTGAACGACGGCGGCTCCATGGGCGCGCTCGCGGCCATCGAGGCCAGCGGCAAGGACGTGAAGCTCGCCAGCGTCGACGGCGCGCCCGAGGCCATCAAGGCGATGCAGAAGCCGGGCTCGAAGTTCATCGCGACCACGGCGCAGTACCCGCGCGACCAGATCCGCCTGGCCATCGGCATCGCGCTGGCGAAGAAGTGGGGCGCCAACGTGCCGGCCGCGGTACCTGTCGACGTGAAGCTGATCGACGCCGAGGGCGCGAAGACCTTCAGCTGGTAACCCTCGCATCGACGAGTTCAAGGCCATGGAAGACACCGCCGAAATGCTTCGGCTCGAAGGCGTCTCGAAGAGCTTTCCCGGCGTGAAGGCGCTCTCGGGCATCGACCTCTCGATCCGCAAGGGCGAGGTGCACGCGCTGCTCGGCGAGAACGGCGCGGGCAAGTCGACGCTGATGAAGATCCTCGGCGGCATCCACCAGGCCGACGAGGGGCGCATCCTCATCGAGGGCAGCGAGCGCAGGTTCGCGGGCTACAACGACGCGATCGCCGCGGGCATCGGCATCATCTTCCAGGAGTTCAGCCTCATCCCGCACCTGAACGCGGTGGAGAACATCTTCCTCGGCCGCTACCTGAAGAACCGCTTCGGGCTGATGGACAGGGCGGCGATGAAGCGCTCGGCGCGCGAGCTCTTCGACGAGCTGGGCGTGCACATCGACCTCGACGCGCCCATCTGCCGCCTCTCGGTGGCGCAGCAGCAGTTCGTGGAGATCGGCAAGGCGCTCTCGCTGAAGGCGCGCCTGCTGGTGCTCGACGAGCCCACCGCCACGCTCACGCCGAACGAGGCCGGCCATCTCTTCAACATCATGCGGGAGCTGCGCGCCAGGGGCGTGGCGATGATCTTCATCTCGCACCACCTCGACGAGATCTTCGAGGTGTGCGACCGCATCAGCGTGCTGCGCGACGGCGCCAACGCGGGGCACGCCGAAGTGGGCGAGACGAACGTGGACGCGCTGGTCGAGATGATGGTGGGCCGGCGCATCGAGCACAGCTTTCCGCCGAAGCCGCAGCCCGCGCCGCGTGGGCGCAAGGTGCTCGAAGTGCCGCACATCCAGCTCGCCAAGGGCGGGCCGATCAATGCCTTCGAGCTGCACGAGGGAGAGATCCTCGGCTTCGCGGGGCTGGTCGGCTCGGGCCGCACCGAGCTGGCACTGGGCATGATGGGCGCCGACCGCGCCCATCGCAAGACGGTGCTGCGCAACGGCGTGCCCGTGCAGCTGGACGACCCGACGCAGGCGCTGGAACACGGCATCGGCCTGCTGCCCGAGAGCCGCAAGGTGGAAGGGCTCATCACCGACTTCACGATCCGCTTCAACATCTCGCTGAACAACCTCGGCAGGCACCGCAGCGCGGGACTGGTCAGCAGGGCATCGGAAGAGCGCTCGGCCGCCGAGCTCTCGCGCCGCGTCGGCGTGAAGGCGCCCGGCATCGAAACCCGCGTGGCCACGCTGTCGGGCGGCAACCAGCAGAAGGTGGTGATCGCGCGCTGGCTCGGCCACGACTGCGACGTGCTGATCTTCGACGAGCCCACGCGCGGCATCGACGTGGGCGCCAAGGCAGAGATCTACGGGCTCATGCGCGAGCTCACGCGGCAGGGCAAGTCGATCGTGATGATCTCCAGCGAGCTGCCCGAGATCGTCGGCATGTGCGACCGCGTCGCGGTGTTCTCGGGCGGCTCCATCGTGGCCACGCTCGAGGGCGACTCCATCAACTCCGGCGACATCATGCGCCACGCAACCAAAGGGGGCCTGCAATGAACGCCACCGCCACCCATCCCGTGCCGCCGGTTCCCGCCGGCGGGCTCTTCACCCGGCTGCGCCGCTCGACGGCCTTTCTTCCGCTGGTGGGCCTGGTCGCGATATCGGTCTTCATGATCGTGGCGACCGACAACTTCCTCTCGTGGAGCAACCTGCAGAACATCGCGCTGCAGTCGTCGATCAACGCGATCATCGCGGTGGGCATGACGGCCGCGATCCTCACCGGCGGCATCGATCTTTCGGTGGGCGCGGTGGTGGCGCTCTCGGGCACGCTGGCCTCGGGGCTGATGGTGCAGTTCGGGCTGCCGCCGATGCTCGCCGTGCCGCTGGGCCTGGGCGTGGGCGTGGTGATCGGCCTGTTCAACGGCTACTGCGTGGCCTACCTGCGCATGCCGCCCATCATCGTGACGCTGGCCACCATGGGCATCGCGCGCGGCATCGCGCTGATCTACACGGGCGGCTACCCCATCGACGGGCTGCCCGACTCGTTCGCCTTCCTCGGCGGCGGCGTGCTGGCCGGCATCAAGGTGCCGATCCTCATCATGCTGGCGACCTATCTCGCGGCCTACGTGCTGCTGAACATGGCGCCCTTCGGCCGCTACGTGTACGCCATCGGCGGCAACGAGGAAGCCACGCGGCTGTCGGGCGTGCGGGTGTCGCGCTACAAGCTGCTGGTGTACGCGCTCAGCGGCTTCACCGCAGCGGTGGCCGGCATCGTGCAGGCCTCGCGCGTGACCAGCGGGCAGCCCGGCGTGGGCGTGGGCTTCGAGCTCGATGCCATCGCCGCGGTGGTGATGGGCGGCACCTCCATCGCGGGCGGACGCGGTGCCATCGTGGGCACGCTGGTCGGCGCGCTGCTGCTGGGCGTGCTGAACAACGGCCTGAACATGATCGGCGTGTCGCCGTACCTGCAACTGATCATCAAGGGCGGCATCGTGCTGCTCGCCATCTTCATCAGCCGCGAGGCAAAACGCTGAGCCCTTTCCCGCCTTGCTCCTTCCCCCGCTGGGGGAGGGCAGGGGTGGGGGCAAGCGGCGTGACCATTGGGCACGCCCTGCCTGCCCCCATCCCAGCCTTCCCCCAACGGGGGAGGGAGAAAAACCCGAAACAACCTCTCTGAACACAAGGAACCCATGTCCTATCAAAAGCTCCAGCCCGGCACCTCGGGTGCCATCTCGCAACTCGCCTCCATGCAGGCCGTCGTCTGCCACGGCCCCAAGGACTACCGGCTCGAGACCGTCGACATGCCGGTCATCGGCGCCAACGAGCTGCTGATCTCCATCGCCGCCTGCGGCATCTGCGCCTCCGACTGCAAATGCCACTCGGGCGCGAAGATGTTCTGGGGCGGCGACGGACAGCCCTCGTGGGTGAAGGCGCCGGTGATCCCGGGCCATGAGTTCTTCGGCTACGTCGAGGCGCTGGGCGACGGCGCGGCCGAGCACTTCGGCGTGGAGAAAGGCGACCGCGTAATCGCCGAGCAGATCGTGCCCTGCGGCAAGTGCCGCTTCTGCACCTCGGGCAAGTACTGGATGTGCGAGGTGCACAACATCTTCGGCTTCCAGCGCATCGTGGCCGACGGCGGCATGGCCGACTACATGCGGCTGCCGCCGACCTCGCGCGTGCACAAGATTCCCGACGGCATCCCGCTGGAAGACGCGGCCATCATCGAGCCGCTCTCGTGCGCGATCCACACGGTGAACCGCGGCGAGATCCAGCTCGACGACGTGGTGGTGATCGCCGGTGCCGGGCCGCTGGGGCTGATGATGGTGCAGGTGGCCGCGCTGAAGACGCCGAAGAAGCTGATCGTGATCGACCTCGTGCCCGAGCGCCTCGCGCTCGCGAAGCAGTACGGCGCCGACGTCGTCATCAACCCGAAGGCCGAGAACGCCGACGCCATCGTCAAGGGCCTGACCGGAGGCTACGGCTGCGACGTGTACATCGAGACCACCGGCGTGCCCGCGGGCGTGACGCAGGGCCTGGAGATGATCCGCAAGCTCGGCCGCTTCGTGGAGTTCAGCGTGTTCGGCTCCGAGACCAGCGCGGACTGGTCGATCATCGGCGACCGCAAGGAGCTCGACGTGCGCGGCGCGCACCTGGGGCCGTACTGCTACCCCGTTGCCATCGACCTGCTGGCGCGCGGCCTCGTCACCTCGAAGGGCATCGTCACGCACGACTTTCCGCTGACCGAATGGGAGCGCGCCTTCGCGCTGGCAAACTCGCTGGATTCCATCAAGGTGCTGCTGAAGCCGCAGCCCCGATCCTGAGAGACAACCAGCCAGAGGACACCATGAAATACGTGATCGGCGTCGACATCGGCACGCAGAGCACCAAGTGCCTGCTCGTCGGAATCGACGGCAAGGTGCATTCGCAGCACAGCGTGGCCTACCAGCCCGAGACGCCGAAGCCGTTGTGGGCGCAGCAGGACTGCGAGGTGTGGTTCGACGCGGTATGCGAGAGCGTGCGTGCCTGCGTGGCCGGCAGCGGCGTCGCACCCTCCGACATCGCCGCGATGTGCGTGAGCAGCCTCTACGGCGGCGCGGGCATTCCGGTCGATGATGAGATGCGCCCGCTGCACCCCTGCCTGATCTGGATGGACCGCCGCGCCACCGCCGAGGTCGACGCGGTGAACGCGAAGGTCGACGTGGCGCGGCTGCAGGCCATCACCGGCAACGGCGTGGACAGCTACTACGGCTTCACCAAGATCCTGTGGGTGCGCGAGCACCTGCCCGAGGTATGGGCGAAGACGCGCCACTTCCTGCCGCCCAACAGCTACGTCAACTGGCGGCTCACCGGCGAACTGGCGGTCGATCACAGCTCGGCCGGCAACATCGGCGGCGTGTACGACGCGGCGCGCCGGCAGTGGTCGGAAGAAGCGATGGGCATGCTCGGCATTCCGTCGCGCATGATGCCGCCGCGCCTGGTGGAGTCGAGCGACGTGGTCGGCGCTCTGGGCGCCGAGTGGGCGGCGAAGCTCGGCCTTGCCGAGGGCATGCCGCTGATGGCGGGCGGGGTCGACGCGGCGGTCGCCACCTTCTGCGCGGGCGTCACCGGCAGCGGCGACCACGTGGCGATGATCGGCACCAGCATGTGCTGGGGCTTCGTGAGCCCCACGGTCGATGCGCGGCACAAGCTCATCACCATGCCGCACGTGTACCGCGGCGCGGACCGCAGCTATGTGTTCGGCGGCGCTATCACCGCGGGCGCCGCGGTCACCTGGTTCCGCGAGGCCTTCTGCCAGGCCGAGATCGCGGAGGCCGCGCGCACCGGCGAGGACGCGCACGCGCTCATCGAGCGCAAGGCGGTCGACGTGCCGCCCGGTGCCGAGGGCCTGGTGTTCCTGCCCTACCTCATGGGCGAGCGCAGCCCGATCTGGGACGCGCAGGCCAAGGGCGCATTCATCGGGCTTTCGCTCGCGCACAGCCGCGCACACCTCTACCGCGCGGTGCTCGAAGGCGTGAGCTTCGCGCTGCAGCACAACATCGAGGCCGGGCGCCGAAGCGGCCAGCCGCTGGACGAGCGCCTGATCGTGGTCGGCGGCGCGGCGCATTCCGATCTCTGGATGCAGATCGTGGCGGACATCACGGGCTATCCGGTATTCACCATCGAGCAGGAAGTGGAAGCGGCACTGGGCGCGGCGATGCTCGCGGCGCTCGGCGCCGGGCTGGTCGACGCGGCCACCGCCGAGCGCGGCTGGGTCACGCTGGTGGAGCGGGCGCGGCCCGAGCCGCCCGCGCAGGCCGTGTATCGCGAACGCTTCGAAATCTACAAATCGCTTTACCCCGCGCTGCGCGATGCGATGCAGCGGCTGAAATGACGACCTCCTTCGACTTCTCCGGACGCCATGCCCTCGTGACCGGCGCGAGCAGCGGCATCGGCCGCGCGGTGGCGGCACGGCTCGCACAGGCGGGCGCGCAGGTCACGGCCATCGGGCGCAATGCCGCGGCGCTGGCTGCGCTGCATACCGAAGCCGGCTGCACGCCCCTGTTGCTCGACGTGGCCGATGCACCGGCGCTGGAACGTGCGCTGGCTGCCCTGCCCGCCTTCGATCTCGTGGTGAATTGCGCCGGCATCGCGCTGCTCGAATCCGCCATCGAACTGCAGGCCGACAGTTTCGACGCGGTGATGGCCGTCAACGCGCGCGCGGCGGCACTGGTGGCTTCGCGCTGTGGCAAGGCGATGATCACGGCCGGCGTGCGCGGCAGCATCGTCAACGTGTCGAGCCAGGCTTCGCTGGTCGCGCTCGACGCCCATCTTTGCTACTGCGCCTCGAAGGCCGCGATGGACGCCGTCACGCGCTCGCTGTGCCTGGAGTTCGGCCCGCACGGCATCCGGGTGAACAGCGTGAACCCGACCGTCACGCTCACGCCGATGGCACAGCAGGCCTGGGCCGATCCGGAAAAGAGCGCCGCGGCCCTCAGGAACATTCCGCTGGGCCGCTTCGCGCAGGTGGAGGAAGTGGTGGCGCCGATCCTCTTCCTGCTGGGCGACGGCGCGTCGATGATCAGCGGCGCGGCGCTGCCGGTGGACGGCGGCTACACCGTCGTCTGAAACCGGGGGCGCTCAGGCGAGGCGGGTGCCGCCCCGGGGAGACGACTCGAGCATCGCGTCGAGGTTGCGCGTGATCTTCTGCTCGATCATTTCGCTGAAGCTGCTGAACAGGAAGCCCAGCGTCGCGTCGAGCTTGAAGGTGGTGTCGGTGACTTCGACGGTGCCGTCGATGCCGGCGCGCGTGAAGGTGGCGGTGTCGCAGCCCTCGCCCTGCGTGTAGACGCATTCGAGGCCGAACTCCTGCTCGGCCTGCTGGATCCACTTGCGTGCGACGACACGCGCGCGTGCGATGCCCAGTGTGTGGTTGCGTTCGATGTGGATGTCAGGCACCGCGATCTCCGGTCTTGTCGTGTTCAGGGCTGGTCTGGGTCTGAAGGATACCCGTCGCTGCCTGCAGGGCGACGCGGCGTTCCTCTGTGGTGGAAAGCGCGGCGATGCGCCGCACCTCGGCATAGAAGCGCGGCCAGTCGCGGCCTTCGCGCTCGAAAAGTTTCTCGAAGCTGGGCACGAGGTCGTCGTAGGCACCCTGCGCACCGAAGGCCGCGTTGTTGGCGCGCGCCACCCAGGCGTCGTAGGCGTTCTGGCGCAGGCCGCTCCAGCCCTCCTTCAGCTTCGCGTAGCGTTCACGGAAGTCGGCCATGGCGGCCTGCTTCATGACGTCCACCTTGGCCCAGTCCTTGGCCTTGGCCTCGGGCGACTCGTAGACCTGCGTGAGCGCGCGGCGGGTGTTGAGCGCGAGCGCGCGGAAATCCTGGCGCTGCGCATCGAACTGCGCGTACTCGCGCCGCGCCGCGTCGCCGGCCTCGCGCTGCAGCCACATCGCGCCGCCGATGCGCTCGACCGCGGTGGCGTACGACTCGTTGAACACCGTGTCGCCGGCCACGTAGAGCACCTGGTGCGCCAGCTCGTGGAACACGATGCGCGCCAGCTCGCCCTCGGGATAGCCGATGAAGGTGGACAGCAGCGGATCGCCGCCGGCCCAGTTCATCCAGCCCAGCGTGGAGTACGCGGGCACCGGGTACACGGCCACTTCCAGGTCCTGCTTCTTCTGCTCCTCGGCTTCGGCCTTGGCCGCTTCCTCGCTGTAGTAGCCGCGATAGCCCACGCAGCCCGCCACCGGGAAGCACCAGCTCTTGAGCGTGAGCGAATACGGCGGCGCCGCCACCACGTTCCACACGGCCGCGGGGCGGTGAAGGTCGGCGTACGACTTGTAGCTGGCGTTGTCGGGCAGGCCGAGCTCGACCGACGCGAAGCGGCGGATGCGCTGCGTGAGTTCGAGCTTGGTCTTCAGCGCGGCCGACACCGACGGGTCTGCCAGCCACTCGGGCACCGGCTTGGCGGCCCGCATGATGCCGATGTGGCCGCTGGCGGACTGCCAGTAGTAGCCGAGGTCGGCGCAGCCGGTGAGCATGAGCAGCGAACCGGCGAGCGCGAGCGCCGGAAGAACGCGAAGAGGCCTCACACCTTCTCGACTTCGACCAGGCAGTCGTAGAAGGTCGGCCCGCGGCCGATATCGGTCAGGCGCTGGCTGGTGAGCTCGTTGACGTTGGTGCCGTCCATGCCGAGCTTGCGCCACCAGATGCCCATGCCGTGCACCACGCCCTGTCGTGCGCGGCGCGAGACCTCGGCGCGGCAGCGGTGCTCGCCGCGCTTGTTGAACACGCGCACCGTCGCCCCGTCCTCGATGCCGCGCGCCGCGGCGTCGGCCTCGTGGATCTCGAGCAGCGGCTCGACCTCGATGGCGCGCAGGCTCGTCACGTTGACGAAGGTCGAGTTGAGGAAATTGCGCGCCGGCGGCGAGATCATGGCCAGAGGGAACTCGGTCGAGCTGCCTGCCGGCTCCCAGTTGGGCACGTGGTCGGGCAGGCCGTCCATGCCCATGGCTTCGAGGCGCCCGCTGAAGAATTCGCAGCGGCCCGAAGGCGTAGGGAACTGGCCCTCGGCGAACGGAGCCTCGGGCAGCTTCAGGCTGCTGAAGCCCTGGGCCAACAGCTCGGAGAAATCGATGTTGCGCTCGGCGAAAGCAGTGCGGCACAGCGTCTCGTCGGAATCGGAGAAGCAGGGCTCGTCGAAGCCCATGCGCTTCGCCAGTTCGCGGAACACCCAGGCGTTGCTGCGAGCCTCGCCGCGCGGCGCCACAGCCGGGCGGTTCAGCAGCACGTCGGTGTGGCCGTAGCTGCAGTGGATGTCCCAGTGCTCCAGCTGCGTGGTGGCGGGCAGCAGGTAGTCGGCGTAGTCGGCGGTGTCGGTGCGGAACTGCTCCAGCACCACCGTGAAGAGGTCTTCGCGCGCGAAGCCCGCCGCCACCTTGGCCGACTCGGGCGCCACCGCCACCGGGTTGCTGTTGTAGACCACGATGGCCTTCACCGGGTTGGCGGTGTCCAGCAGCGCGTCGCCGATGGTGCTCATGTTGATGGTGCGCGGCTTGCGCCCGGCCAGCAGGTCGGGGCGCTGCAGCGCGGCGCGGTCCACCGGGTAATGGCCCGAACTGCTCAGCAGCAGGCCGCCCGCGCGGTCGCGCCAGGCGCCCACCAGCGCCGGCAGGCAGGCCACGGCGCGGGCCGCGTTGCCGCCGCCGCGCACGCGCTGCATGCCGTAGTTCAGGCGGATGGCGGCCGGCTTCGTGGTGCCGTAGGCCTTCGCGAGCGAGACGATCTGCTCTTCGGGAATGCCGCAGACCTGGGCCGCGCGCGACGGCGGCCATTGCAGCGCGCGCTCGCGCAGCTGCTCCCAGCCCAGCGTGTGGCTGGCGATGTAGGCGTGATCGAGCCAGTCGTTCACGATCAGCTCGTGCATCAGGGCCAGCGCCAGCGCGGCGTCGGTGCCGGGCAGCAGCGCGATGTGCTCGTCGCACTTGTCGGCGGTTTCGGTGCGGCGCGGGTCGATGCACACCAGCCGCGCGCCGGCGCGCTTGGCGGCCTGGGCGTGGCGCCAGAAATGCAGGTTGCTGGCGATGGAGTTGCTGCCCCAGATCAGGATCAGCTTCGCCTCGGCGAAGAACTCGATGCGCATGCCGACCTTGCCGCCCAGCGTGTAGAGCATGGCCTCGCCGCCGGCCATCGAGCAGATCGTGCGGTCCAGCAGGGTGGCGCCCAGCTTGTGGAAAAAGCGCCTGTCCATGGACTCGCCCTGCACCAGGCCCATGGTGCCCGCATAGCTGTAGGGGACAATAGCTTCGGGTTTTCCCTGTAATACTCGAAGATTAGCGGCGATGTCGTCCAGCGCGGCATCCCAGCTCACCGGCTCGAACTGGCCGCTTCCCTTGGGGCCGACGCGCTTCAGGGGCTGCACCAGCCGTTCGGCATGGTCGTTGCGTTCGATGTAGCGCGACACCTTGGTGCACAGCACCCCGCCCGTGTGCGAATGGGCGGGGTTGCCCTGCAGCTTCACGGCAACGCCGTCCCTGACGGTGGTGACCAGCGCGCAGGTGTCCGGACAGTCGTGCGGGCAGGCGCCCAGCACGGTGGTCGTTGCGGGCTGAGCGGGCGCTTCTTCGAGCGAGGTATCCGGTGCGTGGGCCATCGGGCAAGTCTAATTTGTGCGCGAATCAGAGCGCGGGAGTGGGTTTTCATCATGTTGAATCGACGTCATTTTTCCCTGGCCGCCGGCGCGGCCGCCACGCTGGGCGGCTTCGGCATCGCCCGGGCGCAGGGCGACACGCCGCTGGTGCTCGGCCAGTCGGCGCCGTTCACCGGCCCGGCGGCGCAGCTGGGCATCCAGTTCCACCAGGGCGCCAAGCTGTTCCTGGACCAGTACAACGCCCAGCCGGGCCGCCGCAACGTGGTCATCAAGAACCTGGACGACGGCTATGAGCCCGACCGCTGCGCGGCCAACACGCAGAAGCTGATCGACGAAGACGCCTTCGCCCTGTTCGGCTATGTCGGCACCCCGACCAGCCTGGCCGCCCTGCCGCTGGCCGCGAAGGACAAGGTGCCTTTCGTGGCCCCCTTCACCGGCGCGATGTCGCTGCGCGAGCCCTTCCAGAAGAACGTGTTCCACCTGCGCGCCTCGTACAACGACGAGACGGCGCTGATGGTGAAGCAGCTCACCCACCTGGGCCTGAAGAAGATCGCGGTCTTCTACCAGAACGACGCCTACGGCAAGGCCGGGCTCGACGGCGTGACGCTGGCACTCGCCGAGCAGCAGCTCAAGCCGGTGGCGCTGGCCACCGTGGAACGCAATTCGGCCGACGTGGCGCAGGCGGTGAAGACCATCGTGGCGGCGCGGCCCGACGCGGTGGTGCAGGTGGGCGCGTACAAGGCCTGCGCCGCCTTCATCCGCGAGGCGCGCAAGGCGGTCTACGGCGGCACCTTCTTCAACATGTCCTTCGTGGGCACGCAGGCGCTGGCGGACGAGCTGGGCAAGGACGCGGCCGGCGTGATGGTGACGCAGGTGGTGCCCTCGCCCTACAACCAGGCCAACGCGCTGGCGCGCGAGTTCAACGAGGCAGTGCGCAAGGCCGGCGGCGGCGCGAGCGCCAATTTCTCCAGCATGGAAGGCTACCTGGCCGCGAAGGTGCTGACCGAGGGCTTGCGCAAGGCACCGGGCAAGCCCACGCGCGAGAGCCTCATCGCCGGGCTGGAAAGCATCGACCGCCAGCAGTTCGGCGGCTTCGAGGTGTCGTTCTCGGCGAAGAACCACGTGGGCTCGAAGTTCGTCGAGCTCTCGATGCTGACGGGCGACGGCCGCGTCAGGACCTGAGGTTCTTTCGTGGAATACCGCGGAACCGGCTTTGCCGGGCCGCAGGTATTGCCCCCTTGAGGGGGTTGGCGAAGCGACACGAAGTGCGCGAAGCCCCGGGGGTGGGTCAGCTCAGCCCGTCGACGGCCTGGAACATGGCCTGGCGCGCCTGGCTGACGATCTGTCCGCGCCAGGCGTCGGTGTCCGTATAGAAGGCTTCCAGCATCCGCGCCCGGATGCCGTCCGCCAGCTCGGCCGGCGCTTGCGGATGCTTGTGCAGCCAGTGGTCGGCGCGCAGCGCGCCGGTCACTTCCAGGATCGGCAGCGTGCCGTATTCGAGCGCGATGCCGGTGTATTCGGCCTGCGGGCATTCCTCGTACACCGAATCCCACATCAACCCGCGCAGCAGCGCGGAAGTGGAGGAGCCGTCGTAGATCGAGGTGACGGGCGCGGCCGGCGTGCCCCACCACGCGTTGGCGCGCGCATAGGCGACCTTGTCGTCGCGGCAGGCGAAGATGCGTTCGCCCAGGCCGTTCGGGCCCAGCCCCGTGTGCAGGTCGATCCACGCGATGCGCTTCGCGCGGCCGGCATGGCGGCGCAGCACGTCGCGGATGGTCTTGTTGCTCCAGGTCGGCGCCTTGCCGCCGTAGAACAGGCCGTCGTCGAACTGGTACTGCCCGCTGGTCACGGCCGCCTGGTAGGCGGTGGTGCCGTGCTTGCTTATCCACTTCTCGATGGCCGCCTGGTTCTCCGGCGTGGGCGGCCAGGTGTCGGGCAACAGCAGCTCGTGCAGCTTCGCGTAGGGCTCGTTGACCGGCACCGGCTTCGAGAAGTCGATGAAGTTGCGGTTGAGGTCGACGTTCTCGTGCGTCACGCGCCGGCCGTACGAGAAGCCGTGCGGATTGAGCGCATGCACGTACAGCACCGCCACGCCCTGCGCCTTCGCCTTCTCGCGCCATTCGGCGTCGTGCAGCGCGAACACCTGCACGCCGCTGCCGCAATGGCCCTCGACGCCATGGCATGCGCTGCTGACGACCAGCAGGTTCTGCGCATCGGGTGCGCCGTCGAGCGCCACGTCCATCGAGAGCTCCTCGCCCTCGCGCCCCTTGAGCGGATGGGCATGCGGCTCGACCGTGAGGCCGGCGCTCACGCAGCCCTGCAGGAATTTCTGGCGCGCCTGCGCGTAGCGCGGCGAAAAGGCTTCGGCGATTCCGATCATGTGGCGCAGGACCTTTCTCGGTGGATCAGGCGATCAGGGTGGTCGGGCGATCAGGCCGCGGCGCCGCCGGGCTTGAGGAACTGCTCCGCGATCTGCACCCAGCAGGTAGCCCCCAGCGGGATCAGATCGTCGTTGAAGTCGTAGCTCGCGTTGTGCAGCGTGCACGGACCTTCGCCGTGGTGCACGTCGCGGTGCGCGCCGTCGCCGTTGCCGATGAAGGCGTAGGCGCCGGGCTTGGCCTGCAGCATGAAGGCGAAGTCTTCCGAGGTCATGGCGGCCTCCTGCTTCAGCACGTTCTCGGCGCCGACGACACCGCCCATCACGCGGCGCGCGAAGTCGGCCTCGGCCTCGGTGTTGATGGTAGGCGGGTAGTAGCGCTCGAAGCGGAACTCGCAGGTCGCGTCGTGCGCGGCGCAGATGTTGTCGCAGATCTTCTTCATGCGCGCCTCGATCATGTCGAGCACCTCGATGGAGAAGGTGCGCACCGTGCCCGACAGCTCGCAGTTGTCGGGAATCACGTTGTTGGTTTCACCCGCATGGATGGTGGTGACCGAGATCACGGCCGAATCGGTCGGCTTCATCTTGCGCGTGAGGATGGTCTGGAAGGCCTGCACGATCTCGCAGGCGATCGGCACCGGATCGACGCCGGTCTGCGGCAGCGCCGCGTGGCCGCCCTTGCCGATCACGTTGACGAAGAACTTGTTGCCCGAGGCCATCACCGGGCCGGGGCTCACGGCGAACTGGCCGGCCTTCATGCCGGGCCAGTTGTGCATGCCGAACACGGCATCCATGGGAAATTTCTCGAAGAGCCCTTCCTTGATCATCTCGCGGGCGCCGCCGCCGCCTTCTTCGGCCGGCTGGAAGATCAGGTAGACGGTGCCGTCGAAGTTGCGGTGCTTCGACAGGTGCTGCGCTGCCGCGAGTAGCATCGCGGTGTGGCCGTCGTGGCCGCAGGCGTGCATCTTGCCGTGGTGCTTGCTGGCGTGGGCGAAGGTGTTGAGCTCTGTGACGGGCAGCGCGTCCATGTCGGCGCGCAGGCCGACCGCGCGGTTGCTCGTGCCGTTCTTGATGATGCCCACAACGCCGGTGGTGCCCAGGCCGCGGTGGATGGGAATGCCCCATTCGGTGAGCTTGCCTGCCACCACGTCGGCGGTGCGGACTTCTTCGAAGCAGAGTTCGGGATGAGCGTGGAGGTCACGTCGGACGGCGGCGATGCCGGCCGCCTGCGTGACGATCGAGTCGATGAGTTTCATGGGGTGGTCGTCTCAAAACGCCAGTCTATCCACTATGGCGTTTCGGGGCACCTCGGAAAACACGCAGCCCGAGAGGGCTGCCGGGACATGCGTGGGCCTTTCCTCAGTGCCCGGCCGTCCAGAAGCCCACGTGCGGCGCCGCGGCTTCCTGCTCGAGCAGCGGCCCGACCACCTCGACGCGCCGCTGCCCGCGCGCGAAGACTTCGCGGCAGGGAAGCGAAAAGGTCGGGTTCTCGGGATGGTCGCCGGTCAGGCCGAGCAGCGCGTGTTCCGAGAGCGCGTAGACCACGCGCCCGATGTTGGTCCAGTAGATCGCGCCAGCGCACATGCAACAGGGCTCGGCGCTGGTGAAGAGCGTGCAGCGCGCGAGTTCCTCGGGCGTGAGCAGCCGCGCGGCCTGCGCGGCTGCCACCAGCTCGGCGTGCTGCGTGGGGTCGCCCTCGGGCGGCATCGAGTTGTTGCCCGCGGTGACCACCACCTCGCCGTGCTCGTTGGCCACCAGCGCGGCGAAGGGATGGCGCCCGCGCGCCTTCGACTCGTCCGACAGGCGGATGGCCATGCGAAGCAGTTCGAGGTCGCGCGGGGACAGGTCGTCGGTGGTCATGCGCGGACGATACCCGGTCAGCGGCCGATGCTCTTCAGGTAGTCGGCGCGCGCGGCCAGCGCGGTGTCGGTGAAGTCGGTGAACACGCCGTCCACGCCGAGCTTGTAGTACACGCCGTATTCGTTCTTGCCGTCCTTGTTGTAGTCGGAGGCCAGGCGGCGCGACTCGTTGCGGAAGGTGAAGGGGTGCACGAACAGGCCCGCCTTGTGCGCGTCGGCGATCAGCGAGGTGGGCGCCGTGGAGGTGGCGTCTGCGTCGTTGATCTTGCCGTCCTTGTTGACGTCCACCGGCTTGCCGTCGGCGCCGATCGTGCCCTTGATGCTCACGATGTAGCGCTTCCAGGGGCCGATGCCATCGGCATAGGTCTTGATCTCGGCCAGGCCCGCGGGCGTGACCATGGCGTCGAAGTTGCGCTTGTCGCCGGCCTTGGTCCAGTCGTAGGGACGGTCGCTGGGCACCGCGAAGGTAACCGCGCCGGTCTTCAGGTCGACGCTGTCGCCGTCGATCAGCTGGATGAGCCTGGTGTTCAGGCCCTTGCTCTTCATGTACTTGAGGCTGCCCGGCTCGAAGGACTGCACGTAGATGGGCGCGGTCTTGCTGTTCCAGCCGGCCGCGTTGATGGCGGCGATGACCTTGTCTTCCATCGGCAGGCCGAGGTCGCGGAAGTAGGTCGGGTTCTTGGTCTCGGGGTAGATGGCGATGGTGCGGCCGGTTTCCTTCGACTTGGCCTTGGCGAAGTCGATGATTTCCTGGAAGGTCGGCACCTTGTACTTGCCGTTGAATTCCTGCGGGCGCTCGGCGTCGGTGGAGATGGCGCCCAGGGTCTTGATCTCGGCCAGCGTGAAGTCGTTGCTGAACCAGCCGGTCTGGGTTTCGCCGTCGACCTTGATGGTCTTCTTGCGCGAGGCGAAGCGGGGGTGCTTGGCCACGTCGGTGCTGATGGCGAGGTTGGGGTCGTGGCGGGCGATGAGCACGCCGTCCTTGGTGGAGATCAGGTCCATCTCGATCACGTCGGCGCCGAGTTCGATGGCGCGGGCATAGGCTTCGAGCGTTTCCTCCGGCAGATAGCCCGATGCACCACGATGGGCAATGACCAGCGGCGGCTTGCCGTCCAGCGTCAGCAGCTTGCCGCCGCTGGAGGGGCCTCCGGTGCTGCTGCAGGCTGCCAGGGCAATGGCGGCGGTTGCGGTCAGGGCGATCTGAAAGGTGCGCATGGTCCTTGTTTCTCCGTTCAAAAGAAGAGGCGCAGGGTACCCGTTTAGCGTGACAGCTTCGACCTCGGCGCGCGCATGGAGCCGACTTCCGGGAGAATGTGTTGCATGCTCCATACGCTTTCCCCCAAAAGCCTGCTGCTGGCCCAGACCCTGGTGCGCATGAACACCATCAGCGCCAACAGCAACCTCGAACTGATCGACTTCGCGCAGAGCCACCTCGCGGCCCTGGGCGTCAAGAGCCGCATCACCTACAACGCCGAACGCACCAAGGCGAACCTGTTCGCCACGCTGGGCGAGGGCAAGCCGGCCGGCGTGATCGTCTCGGGCCACACCGATACGGTGCCATGGGACGGGCAGGACTGGAGCGTCGACCCGCTGTCCGCCGTGGTGCAGAACGAGCGCCTCTACGGGCGCGGCTCGGCCGACATGAAGAGCTTCATCGCCATCGCGCTGTCGAACGCGAAGCGCTTCCTGGAAAGCGACGCCCCTTTCGCGGTGCACTTCGCCTTCAGCTACGAGGAAGAAATCGGCTGCTTCGGCGTGAAGGAACTCATCGCCGACATGCGCGATGCAGGCATCAAGCCTGTCGCCTGCATCGTGGGCGAACCCACCAGCATGGTGCCCGCCATCGCGCACAAGGGCGTGTACCGCTACAAGTGCTGCGTGCGCGGCAAGGAAGCGCACTCCTCGCTCACGCCGAAGTCGGTCAACGCCATCGAGATGGCGGCCCGAGTGATCGGCAAGGTGCGCGACATGGCCGAGGGCTTCGAGCGCAGCGAGCCGCGCTACGAGGGCTTCGACGTGCCCTTCAGCACCGCGAGCGTGGGCCAGTTCCACGGCGGCATCGCCGACAACGTGGTGCCGCGCGACGCCGAGTTCCGCTATGAATTCCGCGACCTTCCCACCGCCGATGCCGGGAAGATGCAGGCCGAGGTGGTCGCCTATGCGGGCAGCCTCGAGCCCGCGATGAAGAAGGTGGCGCCCGACACGGGCTTCAGCTTCGAGACCATCTGCGAGATCCCGAGCTTCCTCGGCGCGGCCGACAACCCCATCACCAAACTGGCGCAGCGCCTCGCCGGCGAAGAGCGCACCACGCTGGTGGCCTTCGGCACCGAAGCGGGTCTTTTCAAGAACGCCGGCATCCCCACCGTGGTGTGCGGACCAGGCAGCATCGAGCAGGCGCACCAGCCCGACGAATACGTGAGCCTCGAGCAGCTCGCGCGCTGCGAGCTGTTCATGGAGCGCCTTGCGTCCACGCCGAGCATTGGCTGACCGCGGCGACAACAACAACGACGCATCGCGGCGCATGAAGCGCGTCGCGCTCGGCCTGCTTTGCGGCGCCGCTCTGCTCTATGCGGTGGCGAGCGTGCTGCACGACCGGCATCCGGCCTGGGGCTACGTGGCGGCCTTCGCCGAGGCCGCGATGGTCGGCGCCATCGCCGACTGGTTCGCGGTGGTGGCGCTCTTTCGTCATCCGCTGGGCCTGCCGATTCCGCACACGGCCATCATCCCGAGCAACAAGGACCGCATCGGCGCCAAGCTCGCGGGCTTCATCTGCGACAACTTCCTGAGCACCGGGCAGGTGCTCGCCAAGCTGCGGCAGTTCGACGCAGCCGGCCGCATCGCCGACTGGCTCGCGCGGCCCGCCAGCGGCGAGAAGCTCGGCGAATGGGGCGTGGCCGCCACGCGCTACGGGCTCTCGGCCTTCGACGACGAGCGCGTGCGCGACTTCATGGGCCGCGCCGCCGCGGCAGGCCTCGCGAAGATCGACCTCTCGCGCCTCACCGGCCAGGCGCTGGACGCGCTCACCGCCGGCGGGCGCCACCAGGCGCTGCTCGACGACGTGCTGCAGCAGGTGGCCGGCCTGCTCGAAGGCGAGGAGGCGCAGGCCCACATCACCGAGGCCATCGCGCGCGAGATCAAGACGCTGCGCTACGTGGGCCTCGACCAGGTGGCCGCCAAGCTGGCCACGCGCAAGATCGTCGCGGCCGTGGCACGCACCATCGGCGAACTCGCGGCCGAGCCCGATCACCCGATGCGCAGGCGCTTCGACCACTTCGTCGACGACTTCGTGGTGCGCCTGAAGCTCGACCCCGAGTTCCAGCAGCGCGGCGAGCAGATCCGCGCCGAGCTGGTCGCGCACCCTGCCCTGGGCGACTACCTGCACGGGCTGTGGGGCGAGCTGCTGGCGTGGCTGCACGACGACCTGGGCCGCGGCGACTCGGCCATCCGCCAGCGCATCGCGTCGATGGCCGGCGCGTTGGGCACGCGGCTGCAGGGCGACGAGGCCATCCGCCGCTGGATCAACGAGCAGATCGAGGCGGCCGCGCCGCTGGCCATCGAGCGCTACCGCGAGGACATCCGCCGCTACATCGAGGAGCGCGTGGGCGAGTGGAACGCACAGGAGATGACGGTCGAGCTCGAGCGCCACATCGGGCGCGACCTGCAGTTCATCCGCATCAACGGCACGCTGGTGGGCGGGCTGGTGGGGCTGCTGATCCACACGGCCACGCAGCTGCTGCGCGGCTGAAGCCCGCGGGTAATCCACAGCGGACGAAAGTCCGCATCCTGTCCCCGGCGGGACTCCACGGCCCGGTCGGGCTCCTAGACTGCTTCGCGCATCAACAAGAGGAGACGCCAACCATGCCCCGTCGAAGCAGTCTCGGCGCCATTGCGCTGACCGCCACCCTCGCCCTGCTGGGCGCCTGCAGCAGCCTCTCGCCACCATCGGCCACCCGGCCCGCCTCGTGGGCCGCGCCCGAGGCGCTGGTCGCCCCGTCTGCCTTCATGGGCGTGCACGGGCTGGCCGTCGACGCGAAGGGCCGGCTGCTGGCAGGCTCCGTGCTCGGCAACACGATGTGGGAGGTAGACCGCAGCACCGGCGCGGCCAGGGTGTTCATCGACGCGCCCGAAGGCCAGGCGGACGACATCGCCGTCGGCCCGAAGGGCGAGCTGGCCTGGACCAACTACCTCATGGGCATCGTGCGCTACCGCGAGAGCGACACCGCTCCCATGCGCGTGCTGGCCAAGGACCTGCCCGGCATCAACTCGCTCGACTTCGACCGCCGCAACGGCAGGCTCTACGCCTCGCAGGTGTTCCTGGGCGACGCACTGTGGGAGATCGACCGCGAGGGCCAGAAGCCGCCCAGGCTCATCAAGAAGGACATGGGCGGCTTCAACGGCTTCGAGGCCGGCCCCGACGGCATGCTCTACGGGCCGCTGTGGTTCAAGGGCCAGGTCGTGAAGATCGATCCGGCGAACGGCAACATGACCGTGATCGCCGACGGCTTCAAGATCCCGGCCGCGGCCAACCTCGACGGCAAGGGCAACCTCTGGGTGGTCGACACGCGCAGCGGCGAGCTGGTGCGGGTGGAGCTGGCCACCGGCCGCAAGACGGTCGCGAAGCAGCTGCGGCCGTCGCTGGACAACCTGGCCATAGCCAAGGACACGCCCGACGGAACGATCTACGTCTCCAACATGGCGAACAACGAGGTGCAGGCCTTCAACCCGGCCACCGGCGAGCTGCGCACGCTCACCAGCGGCAAGGTGGCGGCGCCGGCCGGCATGAAGCTCGACGGCAACGACCTCTGGGTGGCCGACGTCTTCGGCTTCCGCCAGGTCGACGTGCGCACCGGCGAAGTGCGCGACGTGTTCCGCATGCAGCGCGACCCCGATCTCGACTATCCGTTCGCCGTCGGCCTCTCGCCGAAGCTCTTCGCGCTGACCTCGTGGTTCACGGGCTCGGTGCAGCTGGTGGACCGGCGCACCCTGAAGACGGTCGACACCATCCACGGCCTGAAGGCGCCCTTCGACGCCATCCCCATGCCGGACGGCAGCGTGATCTACGCCGAGATCGCCACCGGCAGCATCACCCGCGCCAGCGGGCCGAAATTCGCGCAGAAGTCAGTGCTCGCCAGCGGCCTGAACGGCCCGGTGCAGATGATCGTCGGCCGGGACGGCGCGCTCTACGTGACTGAGGCGGCCGGCAGGCTGCTGCGCATTCCGCTGGACGCCAGTTCGCCGCTGCGCGCGGTAGCCGAGGGACTGGCGTTGCCCGAGGGCGTGGCGCAGACGCCCTGGGGCAGCTTCGTCGTGGCCGAGAGCGCGGCGCGCCGGCTGGTGGAAATCGCGCCTGACGGCACGCGCCGCACCGTCGCCGAGAACCTGCCGATCGGCGTCGCGGCCGGCCCCGGACTGCCCCCGCCCTACGTGGTCACGGGTGTCGCCGTGGGCGGCGACGGCACGATCTACATGGCGGCCGATCGCAACAATGCGATATATCGAATCAGGCCGGTAAGGTAGCGTAACAATAAGTGTAAATTTCAGTTTACTTTTTAAAACAAACATTACAGACTGCGCGGGACGTCTTGCGGCGTCCCGTTCGCATCCGGCGACCGGGGGTCCGCGAAACGCTCTTTTGACCTGAAAGGGACATCGCATGACTCCGCTCGTCGTAGGCCAGATCCTGTCGCCCGAGTACTCCCTGGGCATGGTGGCGCTCTCCTTCCTCATCTCTTTCGCGGGCTCGCTGGTGGCCCTGATCTGCGCCGGCCGGATGGTCGGCGCGGACGGCAAGCCCAACCTCGCCGTCGTGACCTGCGCGGCGGTGGCGCTGGGCGGCATCGGCATCTGGTCGATGCACTTCATCGGCATGCTGGCGTACCGGCTGCCGGTGGCCATCTCGTACAACATGCCGCTGACGGTGGTGTCGCTGGTGGCGGCCATCCTGATCTCGGGCATCGCGCTCTACATGGCCGGCGGACGGCGCAAGTTCAGCAAGCCGGGCTGGCTCGCGGGCAGCCTGCTGGCGGGCCTGGGCGTGTGCGTGATGCACTACATGGGCATGTTCGCGATGAACATGCGCGCCTCGATGAACTTCGACCTGGCGACGGTCGGGCTGTCGGTGCTGATCGCCGTCACCGCGGCCGGAGCCGCCCTCTGGCTCGCCTTCAACCTGCGCAAGTTCACGCACAAGGTGGCGGCCGCCGCGGTGATGGGCGTGGCGGTCTGCACCATGCACTACGTGGGCATGAGCGCAGCCAGCATGGTCTGCACCGCCGCGGCGCCCGTCGACGCGCTGGCCATCGGCGGCAGCTACATGGGCCTCACGGTGTTCGGCACGGCAGGCGCGGTGCTGATCTTCATCTACTGGGTGGTCACGGGCAGCAGCCTCGACACCCCGGTCGCGCCCCGGCGCGCCCGCGCCGGCTGACCGCCCGACGGGTACCAGCCAGTAAGCGCAAGCGGGCGCCGCGCCCGCGTCCTAGAGTCCGTGCAGAGCGAAAAAAACGATCTGCACGGACTCTCACATGCCAGTCATCGAATCCCGGCTGCAAGCGGCCAGCGACACCTTTCGGGCCAACAGTGCCAGCATGCTGGCGCTGCTCGGCCAGGTGCGCGAGCACGAAGCCCGCGCCGTCGCGGCCTCCGGCGCCTCGGCCGAGCGCTTCGCCAGGCGCGGCCAGCTGCTGCCGCGCGAACGCATCGCGCTGCTGCTGGACACCGGCGCGCCCTTCCTGCCGCTGGCCTCGCTCGCGGGACTGGGGCAGGACAACCCCGATCTCTCGAAGAGCGTTCCCGGCGGCGGCCTGATCTCCGGCATCGGCTACGTGTCGGGCGTGCGCTGCATGGTCAATGCGTCGGACTCCGGCATCGACGCCGGCGCGCTGCAGCCCATGGGCCTGGACAAGCAGCTGCGCGTGCAGGAGATTGCGCTGGAGAACAGGCTGCCCTACGTGCAGCTCGTGGAAAGCGCAGGCGCCAACCTCATGCAATACCGCGTGCAGGACTTCGTGCGTGGCGGCAACATCTTCCGCAACCTCGCGCGGCTCTCGGCCGCAGGGCTGCCGGTGGTGACGGTGACGCACGGCTCCTCGACCGCCGGCGGCGCCTACCAGACGGGCCTGTCCGACTACATCGTGATGGTGCGTGACCGCACGCGCGCCTTTCTCGCGGGGCCGCCGCTGCTGAAGGCCGCCACCGGCGAGATCGCCACCGAGGAAGAACTGGGCGGCGCCGTGATGCACACCCACGTCTCGGGCCTCGGCGACTACCTCGCGGAGGACGATCGCGACGCCATCCGCATCGCTCGCTCGATCCTCGGCGGCATCGACTGGGCACGCGACGAAGAGCCGCGCCGGTTCGCGCCGCCGTGCTACGACGCCGAAGACCTGCTCGGCATCATGCCGACCGACGGGCGGCGGCCGGTGGACATGCGCGAGGTCATCGCGCGCATCGCCGACGGCTCCGAGTTCCTGGAGTTCAGCGAGCACTACGGTAGCGCCACCGTCTGCGGCCACATCCGTCTCGAGGGGCACGCCGTGGGCATCATCACCAACAACGGCCCCATCGACTCCGACGGCGCCACCAAGGCCACGCACTTCATCCAGGCCTGCTGCCAGTCGCGCACGCCCATCGTCTACCTGCAGAACATCACCGGCTACATGGTGGGCCGCGCGCACGAGGAGGCCGGCATCATCAAGCACGGAGCGAAGATGATCCAGGCCGTGACCAACGCCACGGTGCCGCAGATCACGCTGCACTGCGGCGCCTCGTACGGTGCAGGCAACTACGGCATGTGCGGCCGGGGCTTCGCGCCGCGCTTCTGCTTCAGCTGGCCCAACGCGCGTACCGCCGTGATGGGCGGCGAGCAGGCGGCGAAGACCATGGCCATCGTGATGGAGGCCGGCATGGCGCGCAAGGGCGCGGTCGACCAGGCGAAGCTCGACGCGATGCAGCAGCAGATCGTCGAGCGCTTCGACCGGCAGATGAGCGTGTTCACCACCAGCGCGCTGCTGCTGGACGACGGCGTGATCGACCCGCGCGACACGCGCGCGGTGCTGGCCGAAGTGCTCTCGGTGTGCCGCGACGCCGACGCCCGCACGACTCAACCCATGCAGTTCGGGGTGGCACGTCCATGAGCAGCACCACCAGATTCCACAAGATCCTGATCGCCAACCGCGGCGAGATCGCGATGCGCGTGATGCGCACCGCGCGCGCCATGGGCCATCGCACGGTGGCCGTGTACTCCAGCGCCGACGCGAATGCCGAGCACGTGCGATTCGCCGACGAATCGGTGCACATCGGCGAGCCGCTGCCCGCACAGAGCTACCTGAACATCGCCGCGATCGTCGAAGCGGCGCGCACCAGCGGCGCCGACGCTGTGCACCCCGGCTACGGCTTCCTCGCCGAAAACGCCGCATTCGCGCAAGCCTGTCGCGACGCGGGCCTGGTCTTCATCGGCCCCTCGCCCGAGGCCATCCGCGCGATGGGCGACAAGGCCGGCGCCAAGCGGCTGATGCAGGCGGCGGGCGTGCCCTGCATTCCCGGCTACCAGGGCGAGGACCAGAGCGAAAAGGCGCTTGCCGCCGAAGCCGCGCGCATCGGCTGGCCCGTGATGATCAAGGCCACCGCCGGCGGCGGCGGGCGCGGCATGCGGCTCGTCACTTCAGCCGCGAACTTCGCCGAGCAGTTGCGCAGCGCGCAATCGGAAGCGCTCAATGCATTCGGCAACGCCACCGTGATCCTGGAGCGCGCCATCGTCGCGCCGCGCCACGTCGAAGTGCAGGTGTTCGCCGACCGGCACGGCAATGCCATCCATCTCGGCGAACGCGACTGCTCGGTGCAGCGCAGGCACCAGAAGGTGATCGAGGAAGCACCCTCGCCGGCGGTGTCCGAAGCGCTGCGCGAACGCATGGGCGCCACCGCCGTGGCCGCTGCGAAGGCCATCGGCTACGAAGGCGCGGGCACGCTCGAATTCCTGCTCGACGCCGAGGGCCAGTACTGGTTCATGGAAATGAACACGCGCCTGCAGGTGGAGCATCCGGTGACCGAGGCCGTGACAGGACTCGACCTGGTCGAGCTGCAGCTGCGCGTCGCGGCCGGCGAGCCGCTGCCGATTGCGCAGCGGGACGTGCGCATCTCAGGCCACGCGATCGAGGTACGACTGTGCGCCGAAGACCCGCTGCAGGGCTTCATGCCGCAGAGCGGCACGCTGGCCGCATGGCGACCCTGCGCCGCGCTGCGCACCGAGCACGCGCTGCGCGACGGCGCCGAAGTGCCGCCCTTCTACGACTCGATGATCGCCAAGCTGGTGGCCCACGGCCGCACGCGCGACGAGGCAAGGCAGCGGCTCGCCGCAGGCCTGCAGGACACGGTCGCGCTCGGCATTTCAACCAACCAGCAGTTGCTGCGGCGCGCACTGTCGCACGATGTCTTCGCAAGTGGCGGGGCGACCACCGCCTTCGTCGGCGACCATCTCGACGCGCTGCTCGCCGTCGACCCGGCGGACCAGGCACGCGCCGCGTTGCTCGCCGCGCTGCTGCTCCAGCTGGGCGAACGCGGCTGGCCCTCGCCGCTGGCCCACACGCTGCCCAACGCCCTGCGCTTCTCGCTCGACGGCAAGGTGCACGTGGCCCGCGTGACGCCGCGCGGCGCCGGCAGCTTCGACATCGCGCTGGACGGCGGCGATCCGGTGCGGCTCGCGCTGCTCGCACTGCCGGGCGACGGCAACCTTCGCTTCTCGTGCACCGGCGTATCCGCGCAGGCCTTCGTCGCGCGGCGCGACGGCCGCGTGTTCTTCCACCACGACGGGCAGGCGCACCAGCTGGACGATCTCACGCACGTCGCCGCCACCCGTGCGGACGGCAGCGGCGGCGACGGCCTGCTGCGCGCCTCCATGAACGGCCGCGTGATCGCGCTGCTGGTGACCGAGGGCGACGCGGTCGCCGCGGGCCAGCCGATCGTCACGCTGGAAGCGATGAAGATGGAACACGTGCACTGCGCGCCGCGCGCCGGGCGGGTCGCCCTGCATGTCGCCGTGGGTGCGCAGGTGGCGGCGCGGCACGTGGTCGCGCAGGTCGCCGATGCATGACGGGGCCAGCCCCCGCGTCTTTCCGAAAGCCAACCGCATGACTTCACCCTCCTCCCGCTACCGCTCCGTCTTCGCGCCCGGCCTGTTCGACGGGCAGGTCATCGTCGTCACCGGCGGCGGCTCCGGCATCGGCCGCTGCACCGCGCACGAACTCGCCTCTCTGGGCGCGCAGGTGGTGCTGGTCGGCCGCAAGCCCGAGAAGCTCGACACGGTGCGCGCCGAGATCGAGGCCGCCGACGGCAAGGCTTCCACGCAGGCCTTCGACATCCGCAACGAAGACGCGGTGCGTGCGGCAGTGGCGGCCGTCGTTACGGAACACGGCCGCATCGACGGTCTCGTCAACAACGCGGGCGGCCAGTACATCACGCCGCTGCATGCGATCTCGGCCAAGGGCTGGGAAGCGGTGATCCACACCAACCTCACAGGCGGCTTCCTGGTCGCGCGCGAGTGCTACCTGCAGAGCATGCAGGCCAATGGCGGCGCCATTGTCAACATCGTGGCCGACATGTGGGGTTCCATGCCCAACATGGGCCACAGCGGCGCGGCGCGCGCGGGCATGGTGAGCTTCACCGAGACCGCCGCGCTCGAATGGGCCGCGAGCGGCGTGCGCGTGAACGCGGTGGCGCCGGGCTACATCGCGTCGAGCGGCATGGACCACTATCCGCCCGAGGCCGGCGACATGCTGCGCGCCATGCGCAAGACCGTGCCCGCGGGCCGCTTCGGCAACGAGGCCGAGACCTCCGCCGCCATCGCCTTCCTGCTGAGCCCCGCGGCCAGCTTCATCAGCGGCAGCGTGCTGCGTGTGGACGGCGCGCGACCGCAGGTGCGCATGGGCTGGCCGATGGCGATTCCCGATGCACAGGCGCAGCAGCGCACGGCGGTGAAGCCCTTCGACGGCTTCCATCTGGCGCAGGCGCCGCGCGTGTTCCAGGACAAGTAGGGACAACGAGAGAACAAGCGAACGAACGAAAGATCGACCGGAGACCAATTCATGCAGTACAGCCACGAACACCTCGAGATCCAGAAGACCCTGCGCCGCTTCATCGACGACGAGATCAACCCGCATGTGGACGAATGGGAGGCGGCCGAGATCTTCCCGGCGCACGAGGTCTTCAAGAAGCTCGGCAACCTCGGCATGCTCGGCCTGAACAAGCCCGAGGCATTCGGCGGCGCGGGCCTGGACTATTCGTACGCGATGGCCATGGCCGAGGCGCTGGGCCATATCTCGTGCGGCGGCGTGCCGATGGCCATCGGCGTGCAGACTGACATGTGCACGCCCGCGCTCGCGCGCTTCGGCAGCGACGAGCTGCGCCGCGAGTTCCTCGCGCCCGCCATCGCCGGCGACATGGTCGGCTGCATCGGCGTGAGCGAGCCCGGCGCGGGCAGCGACGTGGCAGGCCTGAAGAGCCACGCACGCAAGGACGGCGGCGACTACCTCATCAGCGGCCAGAAGATGTGGATCACCAACAGCCTGCAGGCCGACTGGATGTGCATGCTGGTCAACACCAGCGACGGCCCCGTGCACCGCAACAAGTCGCTCGTCATGGTGCCGATGAACCTGCCGGGCATCGAGAAGGCGAAGAAGATCCGCAAGATCGGCATGGATTCGAGCGACACCGGGCTCATCTACTTCGACAACGTGCGCGTGCCGCAGCGCTACCGCATCGGCGAGGAAGGCCAGGGCTTCGTCTACCAGATGCAGCAGTTCCAGGAAGAGCGGCTGTGGGCCGCGGCGAGTTCGCTGGAGTCGATGGAAGACTGCATCGCGCAGACCATCGAGTGGGCGCAGCAGCGTCAGATGTTCGGCGCCACGCTGGCCGACCAGCAGTGGGTGCAGTTCAAGCTGGCCGAACTCAAGACCGAGGTTGAAGCGCTGCGCGCGCTCACCTATCGCGCCTGCGACCTGCACGTGAAGGGCGAGGACGTGCTCGAACTCGCGTCGATGGCCAAGCTCAAGACCGGCCGGCTCACGCGGCAGGTGGCCGACACCTGCCTGCAGTTCTGGGGCGGCATGGGCTTCACGCTGGAGAACCGCGTGTCGCGGCTGTACCGCGACGGCCGGCTGGGCTCCATCGGCGGCGGCGCCGACGAGGTGATGCTCGGCATCCTCGCGAAGACCATGGGCATCGCCAAGCGGCCGCCGCGCGGCTGAGCACAACATGGACGCCGAACTGCAAGCCGACCGCGCTGCGCTCGCCGACACGGTGCGGCGCTTCGCCGAAAGCGAGATCGCGCCGCACGTGCAGGCGTGGGACGACGCGGGCGAGTTTCCGCGCGCACTCTATGCGCGAGCCGCCGAACTCGGGCTGCTGGGCCTGGGCTATCCGGAAGAACTCGGCGGCACGCCCGCCTCGTACTCGCTCAAGCTGCCCGCGTGGATCGCGCTCGCGCGCCATGGCAAGAGCGGCGGCGTGCTCGCGAGCCTGTTCTCGCACAACATCGGCCTTCCGCCGGTGGTGCTGCATGCCGGCGACGCGGTGCGCCGCGAGGTCGTGCCGCCGGTGCTGCGCGGCGAGAAGATCGCGGCGCTGGCCATCACCGAACCCGGCGGCGGCTCCGACGTGGCGGCCCTTCGCACGACGGCGCGGCTCGAAGGCGACCACTATGTCGTCAACGGCGAGAAGACCTTCATCACCTCCGGCATGCGCGCCGACTGGATCACGGTGGCCGTGCGCACCGGCGAGGGGCGCGGCGCCGGCGGCATCTCGATGCTGCTGGTGCCGGGCGACGCGCCGGGCCTCACGCGCACGCGCCTCTCGAAGATGGGCTGGCTGTGCTCCGACACCGCCACGCTGCACTTCGACAACGTGCGCGTGCCCGCGCGCTACCTGCTCGGGAACGAAGGCGAAGGCTTCCGCATGATCATGGGCAACTTCAACGGCGAGCGCATCGGCCTCGCCGCGGGCGCCCTGGGCTTCTCGCAGGCCTGCTTCGACGAAGCCCTGGCCTGGGCGCGCGAGCGCAAGACTTTCGGCGCCGCGCTCGTCGAGCACCAGGCGGTGCGCCACAAGCTGGTCGACATGCAGACGCGCATCGCTTCCACCGAGGCGTGGATCGAGGCGGTGTCGGCCGAGGGCGACGCGCTCGAGGCGGCCGGGCGCCACAACGCGCCCGAATGGGTCGCGCAGATCTGCATGCTGAAGAACCACGCCACGCAGACCATGCAGTTCTGCGCCGACCAGGCGGTGCAGATCCTCGGCGGCATGGGCTTCATGCGCGGCACGGTGAGCGAACGCGTCTACCGCGAGGTCAAGGTGATGATGATCGGCGGCGGGGCCGAGGAGATCATGAAGGAGCTGGCGGCCCGGCAGATGGGCTGGTAGGCGCCGCGCGGAACGCCGCCGCGCGCCCGGTGTCCAACCATCCAGCGCTTTCGCTGGGTCGCAGGAGACCGTCATGCTCTCTCTCACCTCAGTCACCGGCGCCGTCATCGTGGTCCTGCTGGCGGTGCTGCTCTTTTCCGCGATCTGGATCTTCCGGGAGTACGAACGCGGTGTCGTCTTCACCCTCGGCCGCTTCTCGAGGGTCTCGGGGCCCGGCCTGGTGCTCGTGATTCCGGCCATCCAGCAGGTGGTGCGCGTGGATCTGCGCACCGTGGTGCTCGAAGTACCCACCCAGGACGTGATCTCGCGCGACAACGTGTCGGTGAAGGTCAGCGCGGTCGTCTACTTCCGCATCATCGATGCCGAGAAGGCCATCATCCAGGTCAAGGACTTCTTCAACGCCACCAGCCAGCTGGCGCAGACCACCCTGCGCTCGGTGCTCGGCAAGCACCAGCTCGACGACATGCTGGCGGAGCGCGAGCAACTGAACCTCGACGTGCGCGAGTCGCTGGACGTGCAGACGGCCTCGTGGGGCATCAAGGTGTCGAACGTGGAGATCAAGCAGATCGACCTCACCGAATCGATGGTGCGCGCCATCGCGCGGCAGGCCGAGGCGGAACGCGAACGGCGCGCCAAGGTGATCCACGCCGAGGGCGAGCTGCAGGCGTCCGAGAAGCTCGCGCAGGCCGCGCGCGTGCTGGCGCAGGAGCCGCAGGCGATCCAGCTGCGCTACCTGGAAACGCTCACCGTCATCGGCGCCGACAAGAACACCACCATCGTGTTCCCGCTGCCGGTGGACCTGCTGGCGAGATTCCTGGCCAAGCCCGCCTGACGACGCGAAAGCGGAAAACTGTTCTTCACCGGCGCCGGGCGCGGCGTCTGGTGTTTCGTGCGCGGCGTGCCTACGATCGACCGCACGACTTTCGCTCCTTCATTTCCAGACAAGCCTGATCCATGTTCAAGCACATCGTGATGTGGAACCTGCGCGCCGATTCGCCGGCGCAGAAACAGCAGGCCACGCAGCTGCTCAAGCACAAGTTCGAATCGCTGCGCGGCCAGATCCCGGGCCTGCTGCACATGGAAGTGGGCATCGACTCGAGCCGCGTGGACTACGCCTGCGACGTGGTGCTCTACAGCGAGTTCGACAGCCAGGCCTCGCTGGACGGCTATGCCACGCATCCGGCGCACCTGCGCGTGCGGGAGGAGCTGGGCAATCTGAGGATCGCGCGGCATCAGGTGGATTACGCGGCCGACTGAACCAGGGCCGGTCAGTCGTCAGTCGTTCTTCTCCTGAGCCTCGCTCCGGTCGGCTGCCTTCGCAGCCGCCGCCCGCAGCTTGTCCTTCTTGCTCGGCCGCTTGCCCTTGATGCCCCCCGTGCCCGACGCGTCGACCAGCGGCGGCGCCACCTCCACCGGCTCGAAGCCCTCGACTCGCTCGCGCGGCAGCTTCAGGCCGTGGCGTTTCTCGATCACCCTGAAGTGGGCCTCCGTCGATGCGCTCACGAAGCTGATGGCCAGGCCACTCTCGCCGGCGCGGCCGGTGCGGCCGATGCGGTGGATGTAGTCGGCGGGCGAGCGCGGCAGGTCGTAGTTGATGACCACGGGCAGCTGGGCGATGTCGATGCCGCGCGCCGCGAGGTCGGTGGCGATCACCACGTCCCAGCGGCTCTGCTTGAACTGCGAGAGGATGTCGGTGCGCGTGCGCTGCGCGATGTCGCCGTGGAAGGGCACGGCGTAGATGCCGTTCCTGTAGAGCTTCTCGGCCACGGTCTGCGCGGCGTGCTGCGTGGCGACGAAGACCAGCACGCGGCCCCATTCGTCCTCGTGCTGCTTCAGCAGGTGGCGCAGCAGCTGGGTGCGGCGGCCGGGGTCGACCTCGATCACGCGCTGCACGATGTCGGGCGCGGTGCCGGGTTCGCCCTGCACGTCGACTACCGCCGGGTCTTGCAGCATGCCGTCGGCCAGCGCCTGGATGGCCCCTGGGAAGGTGGCCGAGAACAGCAGGTTCTGGCGCCGCTTCGGCAGCAGTTCGAGGATGCGGCCGAGTTCATCGGCGAAGCCCAGGTCGAACAGGCGGTCGGCCTCGTCGAGCACGAGCATGGCCACGCCGTCGAGCTTCAGCGCGTTGTGGTCCGCCAGGTCGAGCAGCCGTCCCGGCGTGGCGACGACGATGTCGGCGCCCCCGCGCAGGCTCATCATCTGCGGGTTGATCGACACGCCGCCGAATGCGACGACGATCTTCGGGCGTTCGGGCAGGTCCTGGGCCAGGTCGTGCATGGTCTCGCCGACCTGGGCGGCGAGTTCGCGCGTGGGAACGAGCACCAGGGCGCGCACGCGGCGCGCGCCGCGAGGCCGGTCGGCAGCAAGGCGCTGCAGCAGCGGCAGGGAGAATGCGGCGGTCTTTCCGGAACCGGTCTGCGCCGAGCCCCGCACGTCGCGACCTTGCAGAATCGCGGGAATGGCCGCGGCCTGGATGGCGGTCGGCGCGGCATAGCCGCGGCGGGCGGCGGCCTGCACGAGCGCGGGGGACAGACCCAGTGAGTCGAATGGCATGTGAGCGGACAGAAGGATCAACCCCAGGGTAGATGGATGGACAGAGAAGAGAGACGTATCGGATGTCGACGATGAAACAGCAGCAGCGCAGCAATCAGTCCGGCAGCACGCTGGTGTATTCCACCGAGGCGGGCGGCCGCATGTGCCCCGGCTGCGGGGAGCCCGTGGCCCGATGCCGCTGCAAGGAACTCGCGAGCCAGGCCCGCGCGCCGGCCACCGACGGCATTGTGCGTGTATCCCACGAGACCAAGGGCAGAAAAGGCAAGGGCGTGACGGTGGTCAAGGGCGTTGCGCTCGACGCGGCGGCGCTCCTGACGCTGGGAAAGCAGCTGAAGACGGCCTGCGGCTCGGGCGGCACGGTGAAGGACGGCACCATCGAGATCCAGGGCGACCATCGCGAGACGGTGATCGCCGCGCTCTCGAAGCTGGGCCACACGGTCAAGCGCGCGGGAGGCTGAGCAGACGATGAATCCCGAAGACCTCCAGCGGCTGGTGACGCTCGAAATGCCCTTCGGCAAGTACAAGGGCACGCTGATTGCCGATTTGCCCGGCAATTACCTGAGCTGGTTTGCACGCGAGGGTTTTCCCTCGGGAGAAATCGGCAGATTGCTCGCGTTGATGCATGAAATAGACCACAACGGGCTTTCCGGCCTGCTGAAACCGTTGCGAAACCGCCCTTCAGGCCCGGGAGTTACCCGATGAAGCACGATTTCGCCGCATTTTTTGCAAATCGGGCCGGATAATCCCTGCTACGTGTCAGTGGGCCCCCGCGGCTCCCGTGCACGTAATTCGGTGATCGGTCAGTTTCGCGCCACAGCGCAGTTCTTGTTTGTTGTGATTCTGGGACTCCATCGCTTTTTGTTTTTTTGTTGGTTTGAATCAGGAGTCCCTTGATGGGCAAGAAACTTTACGTGGGCAATCTCGCCTACTCGGTCCGTGACAACGATCTCGAGCAAGCCTTCGGCGAATTCGGCTCGATCGTCAGCGCAAAGGTCATGATGGAACGTGACACCGGCCGTTCGAAGGGCTTCGGCTTTGTCGAAATGGGCACGGATGCCGAAGCGCTCGCAGCCATCGAAGCCATGAACGGCCAGCCCCTGCAGGGCCGCGCCCTGACGGTGAACGAAGCCCGTCCGATGGAAGCCCGTCCCCCCCGCAGCGGTGGCGGCGGCTACGGCGGTGGTGGTGGCGGCGGCTACGGTGGCGGCGGCCGCAGCGGTGGTGGCGGCTACGGCGGCGACCGCAGCGGCGGCGGCGGTTACGGTGGCGGCGGTGGTGGCTACGGCGGCGGTGGCCGCGGCGGCTACTGAGCCCTCCCCCTCCTGCCTCCAGGGCCTTCGGGCCCTCGAATGAAAAAAGCTCCTTCGGGAGCTTTTTTTATTGGGGAAAACGCCCGAACCGGGAAGAACCCTTGCCCTGCGGTACGCATTTGTTCGTACCGCGCTGGTCAGCCAACGGTCAGCCCCGCGGATCGACCCTCATTCCTCCATAACAAGAGGAGCGAGACATGCGGATAAAGAGTCAGGCGGACTTCTTTTCAGGAGTCATGTTCACCACCGTGGGCGGCGCCTTCGCCATCGGCGCCACCACCTACACCATCGGCGACGGCGCCCGCATGGGGCCCGGCTACTTCCCGCTGATGCTGGGCATCCTGCTGGCGGTACTGGGCGCGATCATCATGTTCCAGGCGATGGTGGTCGAGACCAACGACGGCGACCCCATCGGCAAGTGGGCCTGGAAGCCGCTGGCCTTCGTGCTCGGCGCGAACCTGGCCTTCGGCGTGCTGCTGGGCGGACTGCCCAGCATCGGGCTGCCGGCGATGGGGATGATCATCGCGATCTACGCGCTCACGATCATCTCGAGCATGGCGGGCGAGCACTTCAAGCTGCGCGACGTGCTGATCCTCGCGACCATCCTGGCGGCCGGCAGCTACGTGGCGTTCATCTGGGCGCTGAAGCTGCAGATCCAGGTGTGGCCCACCTTCATCTCGGGCTGAGGAGCACACCGCCATGGAACTCTTCCACAACCTCGCGACCGGCTTCGGCGTCGCGTTCACCTTCACCAACCTGCTGTACTGCCTGATCGGCTGCATCCTGGGCACGCTGATCGGCGTGCTGCCGGGCATCGGCCCGGTCGCGACCATCGCGATGCTGCTGCCGGCTACCTACGCGCTGCCGCCGGTTTCGGCGCTGATCATGCTGGCGGGCATCTACTACGGCGCGCAATACGGCGGCTCCACCACGGCCATCCTGGTGAACCTGCCGGGCGAGTCGTCCTCGGTGGTCACCTGCATCGACGGCTACCAGATGGCAAGGCAGGGCCGCGCAGGCCCGGCCCTGGCCGCCGCCGGCCTGGGCTCGTTCTTCGCGGGCTGCGTGGGCACGCTGATCCTGGCCGCCTTCGCGCCTCCGCTGACCGAGCTGGCCTTCAAGTTCGGCCCCGCCGAGTATTTCTCGCTGATGGTGCTGGGCCTGATCGGCGCAGTGGTGCTGGCCTCGGGCTCGCTGCTGAAGGCGGTGGCGATGATCGTGCTGGGCCTGCTGCTGGGCATCGTGGGCACCGACGTCAATTCGGGCGTGGCTCGCTACAGCTTCGACATTCCCGAGCTCACCGACGGCATCGGCTTCGTGGTCATCGCCATGGGCGTGTTCGGCTACGGCGAGATCATCGGCAACCTCTCGCAGCCCGACGACGAGCGCGAGGTGTTCACGCACAAGGTCAAGGGCCTGTGGCCCACCAAGGACGACTTCAAGCGCATGCTGCCAGCGGTGCTGCGCGGCACCACGCTGGGCTCCGCGCTGGGCATCCTGCCCGGCGGCGGGGCGCTGCTGGCCTCGTTCGCCTCGTATGCGCTGGAAAAGAAGATCAAGATGCGCCCCGGCGAAGTGCCCTTCGGCAAGGGCAACATCCGCGGCGTGGCATCGCCCGAGTCGGCCAACAACGCCGGCGCCCAGACCTCCTTCATCCCGCTGCTGACGCTGGGCATCCCGCCCAATGCCGTGATGGCGCTGATGGTGGGCGCGATGACCATCCACAACATCCAGCCCGGCCCGCAGGTGATGACCAGCAACCCCGAGCTCTTCTGGGGCCTGATCGCCTCGATGTGGATCGGCAACGCGATGCTCATCATCCTGAACCTGCCGCTGATCGGCATGTGGATCAAGCTGCTGACGGTGCCCTACAAGTTCCTGTTCCCGGCGATCGTCCTGTTCTGCGCGATCGGCGTGTACTCGACCAACAACAACACCTTCGACGTGTGGATGGTGGCGGCCTTCGGCTTCATCGGCTACCTGTTCATCAAGCTGCGCACCGAGCCCGCGCCGCTGCTGCTGGGCTTCATCCTGGGGCCGATGATGGAAGAGAACCTGCGCCGGGCCCTGCTGCTGTCGCGCGGCGCGTGGAGCGTGTTCGTCACGCGACCGCTGTCGGCGGGGCTGCTGATCGCGGCGGTGCTGCTGCTGGGCATCGTGCTTCTCCCTGCCATCAAGGCCAAGCGCGAGGAAGCCTTCGTAGAGGACTGAGCCTCAGCGCACGAGCAGTGGCAGCAGCAACAGCTGCCACGCCAGCCCCAGCAGGGCCGAGCCCAGCACCACCGGGATCACCCCGGCCCTGAAGCGGAACAGCGCCACGGCGGCGATCAGCCCGATCGCCGCCGATGCCGCGTCGAAGCCCCCTCCGGCTCCCTTGGGCCACAGCACGTGCCAGGCGAAGAACACCGCCAGATTGACGATCACGCCCACCACCGCCGCGGTGATGGCCGTGAGCGGAGCGGTGAGCTTCAGGTTGCCGTGCGTCGATTCGATGAAGGGACCGCCCAGCAGGATGAACAGGAAGGACGGCAGGAAGGTGAAGAAGCTCACCACCGTCGCCGCCACCGCGCCCGCGACGAACAGCGAGTGGGCGCCGAACAGCGCCTGGTTCCAGCCGCCGACGAAGCCCACGAAGGACACAACCATGATGAGCGGCCCCGGCGTGGTCTCGCCCAGCGCGAGGCCGTCGATCATCTGCGTGGCGCCCAGCCAGCCGTAATGGTCGACCGCGCCCTGGAACACGTAGGGCAGCACCGCATACGCGCCGCCGAAGGTCATCAGCGCGGCCTTGGTGAAGAACCAGCCCATCTGCGTGAGCGTGCCGTGCCAGCCGTACAGCGCGACGAGCGCGCCCATGGCGCCCAGCCACAGCGCGAGGAACACGCCCAGCACGCGCCAGAAGCGGCCCCAGCCGAAGCGCGCGTGCGCGGGCGTCGGCGTGTCGTCGTCGATGAGCGCCGGGCCGATGGCCGCAGCCCCCGCCGCGCCATGCCCGCCGCCTCCGGGCGCGAAGCGCTGCGGCGCCACCCGGCTGCCGAAATAGCCAATGGCCGCCGCCGCGAGCACGATCAGCGGAAACGGCACCTGCAGCGCGAAGATCGCCACGAAGGCCGCCGCGGCGATCGCCCAGAGCCACGCGTTCTTCAGCACCCGCGAGCCGATGCGCCAGGCCGCGAACAGCACGATGGCCGTCACCGCCGGCTTCACGCCGTACAGCAGCCCGGCCACCGCCGGCACCTGCCCGTAGGCCATGTAGACCCACGACAGCGCGATCAGGATGAAGAGCGAGGGCAGCACGAACAGCACGCCCGCCGCGATGCCGCCCCAGGTGCGGTGCATGAGCCAGCCGATGTAGGTGGCGAGCTGCTGGGCCTCGGGGCCGGGCAGCAGCATGCAGTAGTTGAGGGCGTGCAGGAAGCGCTTTTCCGAGATCCAGCGCCGACGCTCCACCAGCTCCTGGTGCATCAGCGCGATCTGCCCGGCCGGCCCGCCGAAGCTGATGAAGCCCAGCTTGAGCCAGTAGCCGAAGGCCTGCCAGAAGCTGACGGGGACGGGCGGCTCGGCTGGGTCTTCGGTGGGCGGCATCGGGCAACTTTCGGGGTTCGCTATTTCAGGAATGCGTCGTAGGCGGTCTTCAGTATCAGCGCGCTCACCACCACGATGAACACCACCCGCACGAAGCCCGCGCCGTGCTTCAGCGCAACCCTCGTGCCCAGCACGCTGCCGGCCACGTTGGCCACCGCCATCACCAGCCCGTAGTGCCACCAGACGTGACCCTTGGCCGCCAGCAGGATCAGCGCGGCGGCATTGGTCAGGGTGTTGATGATCTTGGCCGAGGCCGAGGCGTTGAGGAAGTCGTAGCCCATCCAGCGCACGAAGAGGAACACCAGGAAGCTCCCCGCGCCCGGCCCGAAGAAGCCGTCGTACAGGCCGATCGACAGGCCGATGGTGCAGGCGGCCAGCGTCTCGGCCCGGCCCGAGAAGCGCGGCGCGTGCATGCGGCCCATGTCCTTGCGCGCCAGCGTGTACAGCAGCACGCCCAGCAGGATCAGCGGCAGCGCCTTGCGCAGGAAGTCGCCCGGGAACATGGTGACGCCCCAGGCGCCCAGCATCGAGCCGGCGAAACCGAGCAGCGCGGCCGGCCAGAGCGCGCCCCAACGCATCTGCACCCGCTGGCTGAACTGGGCAGCGGCGGCGGCCGTGCCCCAGATGGACGCACTCTTGTTGGTGCCCAGCAGGGTCGCGGGCGGTGCGCCCGGAAAAACGGCGAACAGCGCGGGCACCAGGATCAGCCCGCCCCCGCCCACGATCGAATCGACAAAACCCGCGAGCGCAGAGGCGCCCGTCACCACCAGCATTTCCATAGGGGCTGGATTGTCTCACCCCGGTGCTATCGAAAAAGTAGCTGAAGAAGCCTGCGCCCCGTGCCTTTCGCGCAAATAAAAAAGGCGCCGACCAGCGGCGCCTTCCAAAGTCGAACAGGCATCTCGTACGGAGCCTTTGAAGATTTTTCTTGTTGCTTGGGGGGATTGTCTCCTCGGACCCTCGGCACACGAGCAGGGCCCGTTCGCGAGTGCGCAGACTTTATGGGCACGCACCGCCTCAGTGCATTGGGAATTACCCGCTTTGCCTTACCGAAGAAGTCCGATTTGCAAACCAAAGTGTTTCTGATAGTTAACGACGTGGCACGACTTGTGCACGGGGCGCCTGAGTCCATCACTTGAAGAAGAAAAGCGACCATGGCCCTGGCACCGCAAGCCTCCATCAACGCGGCAGACACCGCATGGATGATGACCTCGACCGCGCTGGTGCTGCTGATGACGCTGCCCGGCATCGCTCTCTTCTACGCGGGCATGGTGCGCCGCAAGAACGTGCTGGCCACCATGGCGGCGGTGGTGGCGATCGCCGCGACGGTCTCGCTGACCTGGTTCGCGGTGGGCTATTCGCTGGCCTTCACCGAGGGCTGGCCCTGGCTCGGCGGCTCCGGGCGCTTCTGGTTCTCGGGCTTCGAATACCTCAAGGCGGCCGGGCAGCTGGCGGTGAGCCACGTGGCGCCCAACGTGCCCGAGACGGTCTACGCGATGTTCCAGCTGACCTTCGCGATCATCACCACGGCCCTCGTTCTCGGCGCCTTCGTCGAGCGCATGCGCTTCTCGGCGATCCTGTGGTTCGCGCTGCTGTGGAGCGTGCTGGTGTACGCGCCCATCGCCCATTGGGTGTGGGAGCCGGGCGGCTGGCTCGCGCAGATGGGCGCTCTCGACTTCGCGGGCGGCTCGGTGGTGCACGTCAACGCGGGCATCGCGGGGTTGGTGTGCGCCTACGCGCTCGGCTCGCGCAAGGGCTACGGCCGCGAGGCCTTCGAACCCTACAACCTGGCATTCACAATGACCGGCGCGGGCCTGCTGTGGGTGGGCTGGTTCGGCTTCAATGCCGGCTCGGCGGTGGCGGCCGACGGCCGCGCGGGGCTGGCGATGCTGGTCACGCACATCGCGGCCGCCGCCGGCGCCCTGAGCTGGATGCTCGGCGAATGGATCGTGCGGCGCAGCCCTTCGCTGCTGGGCCTGTGCTCGGGGCTGGTCGCGGGGCTGGTGGCCATCACGCCGGCCGCCGGCTTCGTCACGCCGCCGGCCGCGCTGGCCATCGGCACCATCGCCGGGCTGGCCTGCTACTGGGGCGCCACCGGCCTGAAGCACCTGCTGGGCGCGGACGACTCGCTCGACGTGTTCGGCGTGCACGGCATCGGCGGCATCGTGGGCGCGCTGCTGACGGGCGTGTTCGCCGACCCGCGCGTCTCGGGCGCCACCGGCGACGCGCTGACGCAGGCGATCGCGGTCGGCAGCGTGGCCATCTTCAGCGCCGCGGGAACGGCGGTGGTGCTGTTCCTGGTGCACGTCATCGTCGGATTGCGCGTCGATGCCGACAGCGAGGTGCTGGGCCTCGATCTTGCACAGCACAGGGAACATCTCGGGAGCAGTTGACCCACCGACGGAGGAACCATGCCATCCATGTCCGAAAGCGAACGCATCGCCCTCGCCGCCCGCCTTCACGTGGCGCTGCGGCGAAAGCACGGCCGCGTGACCGACACCGAATGGATGGCGACCAACGCCGAGTACGCCGCCGAGATCGTGCGCATGACCCGCGCGCACGCGGCCGACACCAAGGACGAGGAGCTCTACCTGCTCGCAACGCGGTTGGAGCAGGCGATGGAGCCGCTGGCGCGCGCCGCCCGGCTGGCGGCGCGGCAGCCCGACGGCCAGCCGCCCACGCCCCCGCCGCGCTACGTCGGCGGGCTGCGCTGAAGCGGGCCGGCTCAGCCGGCGGCGAGCGCCGCCTTGCGAATCGACTGCAGCGTGCTGGCGGGCGTGATCGCCTCCGGGTCCAGCAGGCAATGCAGGATCGCCGGCTTGCCGCTCGCCCTCGCACGGGCCAGCGCGGGGCCGAATTCCTCAGTGCTCGTCACGCGCTCGCCGTGGCCGCCGAACACCTCGGCGTAGCCCCTGAAGTCGGGGTTCTTCAGTTGCGTGGCACTGATGCGGCCCGGGTAGTGCCGTTCCTGGTGCATGCGGATCGTGCCGTACATGGCGTTGTCCAGCAGCACCACGATGATTGGCAGGCCGTACTGCACGGCGGTCGCGAACTCCTGACCGTGCATCATGAAGTCGCCGTCGCCCGCGAACACCACCACCTCGCGCTGCGGCCAGAGGCGCTTGGCACCGACGCCGGCCGGCAGGCCGTAGCCCATCGAGCCGCTGGTGGGCGCGAGCTGGCTGGCATACGAACGAAACGGCCAGAAGCGGTGCACCCAGGTGGCGAAGTTGCCCGCGCCGTTGCAGAAGATGGTGTCGGCCGGCAGCACCTCGCGCAGGTGCTTCATGACCTCGCCCATCTGCAGCGGGCCCGGAATGCGGATGGGCGACGGGTCGCTCCAGCGCAGGAAGTCTTCGCGGGCAGTCTTCGTTTCCGCCTGCCATGCAGCCACCTGCGCGGGCCGCAGCGTGGCAACGGCCTCGGCGAAAGCCTGCGGCGTGGCGTGGATGCCCAGCGCCGGGCGATACAGCCTGCCGAGCTCGCCGGCATCGGCATGCACATGCACCAGCGCCTGCTTCGGCTGCGGAATGGACAGCAGCTCGTAGCCCTGCGAAGGCACTTCCGACAGGCGCCCGCCCACCAGCAGCACCAGGTCGGCATTGCGGATGCGCTCCAGCATGCGCGGATTGGCGCCGAGCCCCAGGTCGCCCGCATAGCTCGGGTGATCGGCCGACAGCAGCATCTGCCGGCGGAACGAGCAGTACACGGGCAGCGAGAACGCCGCCGCGAAGTCCGCGAACTGCCGCGATGCCTTCTCCGACCAGCGGCTGCCACCCAGGATGACCACCGGCCGCTGCGCCTGCGACAGCCGCTGCTGCAGCTCGGCGATCTGCGCCGCGCCGGGATGGGTCTCGGTGACGGCGTAAGGCTGCGCGTCGGCCACCGTCGCGGCCTCGGTCAGCATGTCTTCCGGCAGCGCGATCACCACCGGCCCGGGGCGGCCCGAGGTCGCGACGTGAAAGGCGCGCGACACCAGCTCGGGCACGCGCGCCGGGTCGTCGATCTGCACCACCCACTTGGCCATGGTGCCGAACACCGCGCCGTAGTCCAGCTCCTGGAAGGCCTCGCGACCCAGCGCGTCGCGCGCGACCTGGCCGACGAACAGCAGCAGCGGCGTCGAGTCCTGGTGCGCGATGTGCACGCCGGCCGACGCATTGGTGGCGCCCGGCCCGCGCGTGACGAAGCACACGCCCGGCTTGCCGGTGAGCTTGCCCTGCGCCTCGGCCATCATCGTCGCGCCGCCTTCCTGGCGGCACACGGTCACTTCGATGGAGGCGTCGTGCAGCGCGTCGAGCACCGCGAGAAAGCTCTCGCCGGGCACGCAGAAGAGCTGCTCGACGCCGTGGGTGATGAGCTGGTCGACCAGGATCTGGCCGCCGGTGCGGGAGGTAGTCATGCTGTGTCCGATGGGATGAAGGTGGTGGGTATCGCTCCTTCCCCCTCTGGGGGAAGGTTGGGATGGGGGCAAGCGGCGATGGACAAGCCGACAGCAATTGCCAGGCCGCCTGCCCCCACCCCTGCCCTCCCCCAGCGGGGGAGGGAGAAATGCGGGTTCATTCGAGGGCGGCGCAGGCAGCGATGATGCGCGCGCACGCCTCTTCCAGTTGCGCCATCGACGTCGCGTACGAGATCCGGAAGTACGGCGCCAGCCCGAACACGCTGCCCGGCACCACCGCCACCTCGAAGTCCTGCAGCAGGTAGCGGCAGAAGTCGCTGTCGGTCTGCAGCAGCGCGCCGCCGCGGGTACGCCTGCCGAGTACGCCGGCGCAGCTCGCGAATGTGTAGAACGCGCCCTCGGGCACGCGGCAGTGCAGGCCCTGCGCGCGGTTCAGCGCGGCGACCACGAAGTCGCGCCGCGCCTGGAAGTCGGCACAGCGCTCGGCCACGATGTCCTGCGGTCCGGTCAACGCCTCGATGGCCGCGGCCTGGCTGACCGACGAAGGACACGAAGTGGTCTGGCTCTGCACCACGGCCATGGCCGCGATCAGCGCGCGCGGACCGGCGCCGTAGCCCACGCGCCAGCCGGTCATCGCATAGGCCTTGGATACGCCGTTCACCGTCAGCGTGCGCTCGCGCAGCCGCGGCTCCACTGCCACGGGCGTCGCGAAGGCCAGCCCGTCGTAGAGGATGTGCTCATAGATGTCGTCCGCCAGCACCCACACCTGCGGATGGCGCAGCAGCACCTCGCACAGCGGCTTCAGCTGGTCGGCGCTGTAGGCCGCGCCGCTCGGGTTCGAGGGCGAGTTCAGGAACAGCCAGCGCGTGCGCGGAGTGATGGCCGCCTCGAGCTGCGCGGCATCGAGCCGGAAGCCGTTGGCCTCGGTGCCGGCCACGGGCACCGGCACGCCGCCGCAGATCTGCACGATGTCTGCGTACGAGGTCCAGTACGGCGCGGGCAGGATGACTTCGTCGCCGGGGTTCAGGCTGGCCATCAGCGCGTTGAAGATCACCTGCTTGGCGCCAGCGCTCACGCTGATCTCGTCGAGCGCGAAGTCGAGCGCGTTGTCGCGCCTGAACTTGAGTTGCACCGCAGCCTTCATCGCCGGGCTGCCGTCGAGCACGGTGTAACGCGTGTCGCCGCGCCCGATGGCACGCACCGCGGCCTCGCGCACGTTCTGCGGCGTGTCGAAATCGGGCTCGCCCGCGCCCAGCACGATCACCGGTCGGCCCGCGCGCTTCAGCGCATTGGCATGGTCGGTGATGCGCAGGATCTCCGAGACGCCGATGGCGCGCACGCGCTGCGCCGGAGAGAAGGCAACGGTATCTGCTGTCACTTGGCGTAGGCCTCCAGCGGCTTGTCGTTGGGCTCGGCGATGAGCTGCCTGAGCGTGGTGCTCATCGGCAGGTTCAGGCTGGTGTTCTTCGGCGGAATGGCCGCCACGAACCACTTGGTGTAGATCTTCTCGAGGTCGCCGCTCTTCATCATGCGGCGCAGCGAGTCGTCCACCGCGGCCTTGAAGGCCGGGTCGTCCTTGCGGAACAGCAGCGCGATCGGCTCCGAGCCCAGCGGCTCGCCCACGATGCGATAGGCCGACGGGTTCTTGGAGTTCGCGATGATCCCGGCCAGCAGGTTGTCGTCGAGCACGAAGGCATCGGCGCGGCCCGACTCCATCAGCAGAAAGCTTTCCAGGTGGTCCTTGCCTAGCATGGTGTTGTACGAGACGTTCTGCGCGCGCTCGCGCTTGCGCAGCAGCTGCACCGCCGTGGTGCCGGTGGAGGCCGACACATTGCGGCCCGCGAGCTGGTCGAGGTTGGTGATGCCCGAGTCGACCTTGGTCGCCATGCGCACCTCGCTCACGTAGGTGGTGAGCGCGAAGGCCACCTGCTGCTGGCGCGCCGTGTTGTTGGTGGTGGGGCCGCAGCCGATGTCGAGCGTACCGTTCTGCACCAGCGGAATGGTGTTCTGCGCGGTCACGGCCATGTACTCGAGCTTCGCCTGCGGAGCGATGTCCTTCAGCACGCGCTCGCACAGCTCGACGTGGTAGCCCACGTACTTCTCGCCCGCGCCCAGCATGTAGGCCATGGGCGGCGAGGCTTCGCGCACGCCGAGCACCACCTTGCCGCTGGACTTGATCTTGTCGAGCGTGCCGCCGGCGGCGGTCTGGGCCGTGGCGCCGAGCGAAAGTGCCAGCAGCGCGGCTGCGGCAGCGATGGCCTTGAAGGAAATCCTCATTTTTTCTGTCTCCTGGTTGTGGTTCTGGTTGCGATGAATGCATGCGGCTGCCCGCCTGGCGCGCGAAGCGGCAGGCCTGGACAGTCCGCAAAGCGATCGGTCAGTCGCCGATGTCGAAGGTCACGCCCTGCGCCAGCGGCAAGGCGGTCGAGTAGTTGATGGTGTTGGTGGCGCGGCGCATGTACGCCTTCCAGCTGTCGGAGCCGGCTTCGCGTCCGCCGCCGGTTTCCTTCTCGCCGCCGAAGGCACCGCCGATCTCGGCACCGCTCGGGCCGATGTTGACGTTGGCGATGCCGCAGTCCGAACCCGAGCTCGACATGAAGCGCTCGGCCTCGCGCATGTTCAGCGTGAAGATCGACGACGACAGGCCCGCGCCCACCGCGTTGTGCTGTTCGATGGCCTCGTCGAGCGAGCTGTAGCGCACCACGTACAGGATGGGCGCGAAGGTCTCGCGCAGCACCGGGCCTTCATGCGACTTCAGCTCCACCAGCGCGGGACGCACGTAGTAGGCGTCGTTCGTGCCGATGCCTTCCACGCGCTGGCCGCCGTGCACCTTGGCGCCGGCCTCGCGGCTTTCGCCGAGCGCCTTCTGCATGCCGTCGAAGGCGGCGCGGTCGATCAGCGGGCCGACCAGCGTGCCGGCCTCGCGCGGGTCGCCGACCCGCACGTTGCCGTAGACCTTGGCGAGCTTGGGCACCAGCTGGTCGTACACGCTGTCGTGCACGAAGAGGCGGCGCAGCGTGGTGCAGCGCTGGCCGGCCGTGCCCATGGCGGCGAAGGCGATGCCGCGCAGCGCGAGGTCGAGGTCGGCCGAGGGCGTGACGATGGCGGCGTTGTTGCCGCCGAGCTCCAGAATCGCGCGGGCAAAGCGCGCGGCCAGCTTCGGCCCCACCTGGCGGCCCATGGCGGTCGAGCCGGTGGCCGAGAGAACCGGCACGCGGTGGTCGTCCACCAGCAGCTCGCCGATGTCGCGCTGGCCCAGCAGCAGCCCCAGCAGGCCTTCGGGCGCGTCGCCGAAGCGCTCGATGGCGCGCTGCGCGATGGCGTGCACGGCCAGCGCGGTCAGCGGCGTCTTCTCGGAGGGCTTCCACACCACCGGGTCGCCGCACACCAGCGCCAGCGCGGCGTTCCACGACCACACGGCCACCGGGAAGTTGAAGGCAGAGATCACGCCGCACACGCCCAGCGGATGCCAGGTTTCCATCATGCGGTGCTCGGCGCGCTCGGTGGCCAGCGTGAGGCCGTAGATCTGGCGCGAGAGGCCGACCGCGAAGTCGCAGATGTCGATCATTTCCTGCACCTCGCCCGCGCCTTCGGACGGGATCTTGCCGGCCTCCAGCGTGACGAGGCGGCCCAGGTCGCCCTTGGCGGCGCGCAGCTCCTCGCCCAGCAGGCGCACCAGCTCGCCGCGGCGCGGAGCCGGCACGTTGCGCCAGGCCTTGAAGGCCTCGTGCGCGCGGCCGATCACCGCCGTCGCCTCGGCCGGCGAGGTCTGCGGCACCTGCGCCACCACCTCGCCGCTGACCGGCGAACGCACCGTCAGCTCGCCGCCGGTGTGGGCGCTGCGGGGCACGCCGAGGCGCTGCAGCAACTGTTCGATTTCGGTGGCGACGGAAACGGGGGATTGGGATTCGGACATGGACGCGCTCCGGGAGGCAGATGAAAGAGAAAGGGAACGGGAAGGCAACGAGGGCCGAGGGGCGTAATCCGGCCAATATCAGCGAATCCCGCCCGATTGCCTAATGAAAATATGGAAGGACCTGATGCGTTTCAGGAAGGATCTCGAGCCGTTGACGTGCGCCTAGCGCACCAACCGGGTCGCCGCCAGGATCCACAGCATCACCAGCACCACGTTGCTCGCCGCGAACAGGCCCAGCCGATGCAGCACGTGGTTGTAGGTCAGGTGCACCGCGCTGTGCAGCGCCCGCAGCCCGACGTAGGCCCAGGCCAGCCACACCGCCGCGGGCGTCGCCTGCGCCGCCACGTAGAAGAGCAGGCACACCACGTAGAACAGCACAGGCAGCTCCAGCAGGTTCATGTAGTTGCGGTTGGGCAGACGCACCGCGTCCGGCACCGCGTCCGACTCGCCCAGCCTGAAATCGGCCGCCCGGATTTCGCGGCGCAGCACGGCGCGAACGCGCGTGAAGGGAATGAGCAGCAGCACCATGCCGGTGAGGGCCGCGAGGGCGAAGACGGGGTAGAGGATCGAGGGGTTGTTCATGGTCGGCTCCTTGTTCAGCCCGGCCCCGGCGCCTCGGGCAACGGAATCTTCTGCCCCGCCGGCGACCCCGCCAGGCTCTGCGCGGGCCGCCTCAGCGTCGCATCGAAGGGATTGATCTTCGGCCCGATGGTCGCGGCCTCCCGTTTCAGCAGTTCGACCACCGTCGGCATGCGGTCCGCATTAAGCCGGTCGGCAATCGTGCCCACGCTCAGCGCGGCCACTGCGCGGCCTTCGCGGTCGAGGATCGGCACGGCCACGCCGGCCATGCCTTCGAGCAGGCCGGTGTTGCGCCCCGCGAAGCCGGCCTGGCGCACGCGCTCGATCTCGGTGCGCAGGTAGACCTCGTCGTACACGCCGTACTCGCGCACGCGCGGCAGGTTGAAGCGGATCACCTCCTCGCGCTCGGCCTCGGGCAGGAAGGCGAGGATCGCGAGCGCGCCCTGCCCCACGCCCAGCGCGATGCGCCCGCCGATGTCGCCGGTGAATGAGCGGATGGGGAACGGCCCCTCGCTCCGGTCGAGGCACACGGCGTCGAAGCCGCTGCGCGCGAGCAGGAAGATGCTGTCGCCCAGGCTGGCGCACAGGCGCAGCAGCACGGGCCGGCAGATGGAGCGCAGGTCGCCCGGGTTGCCCGCGCTCGCGGCCAGCGCGAAGAAATCGATGCTCAGGCGGTAGAGCTTGCTGCGCTCGTCCTGTTCGACCATGCCCTCGGCCATGAGCGACTGCAGCAAACGGTGCGTGGTGGCCTGCGTTAGGCCCACCGAACGAGCGATCTGGGTCACGCGGCCACCCTCGGCCTGCACCGCGCCGAGCGCGCGAATCACCGAAAAGACGCGCGGCACGCCGCTGCTGCTGACGGCGGGTGCCACCGAAGTGCTCTCCATACCTTCCTCCTGCGGAATTCGATTTGGCTGATTCGGCCATCATATTCCGTTAAACGGAATAATTTAAAGAAATATTCTGATTAGTGGAATACCCGAGGCAATCTGGCGCAATCGTTGCAATAGAGTGAATCAAGAACAGCAAGCTGTCCATGGCCTGCACCAAGCCGAGGCAAGGTGCCCGAAGCCATCTTTTTCGCCCCCGAAGAAAGGCCCGTTCCATGTCATTCCTACGGCTCACCGACGTGACCAAGTTCTATGGCGCCACCCGCGCGGTGTCCGCCATGAATCTCTCGGTGGAAAAGGGCGAGTTCGTCTCGCTGCTCGGCCCCTCGGGCTGCGGCAAGACGACCACGCTGCAGATGATCGCGGGCTTCGAGGCCGTGAGCAGCGGCCGCATCGAGCTCGCGGGCAAGGACATCACGCACGCCAAGGCCAACACGCGCGGGCTGGGCATCGTGTTCCAGACCTACGCCCTCTTCCCGCACATGACGGTGGCCGACAACGTGAGCTTCGGCCTCGAGATGCGCAAGATGCCCAAGGCCGAGCGCACCGAGCGCGTGAAGCAGGCGCTGGCGCTTGTGCACCTCGACCGGCACGCCGGGCGCTACCCGCGCGAGCTCTCCGGCGGCCAGCGGCAGCGCGTGGCGCTGGCGCGCGCACTGGTGATCGAGCCGCCGGTGCTGCTGCTGGACGAGCCGCTGTCCAACCTCGACGCCAAGCTGCGCGAGGAGATGCAGTTCGAGCTGCGCCAGATCCAGCGCAAGGTCGGCACCACCACGGTGATGGTCACGCACGACCAGAGCGAGGCGATGTCGATCAGCGACCGCGTGGTGGTGATGGAAGGCGGATGCGCCACGCAGATCGACCACCCGCAGCGCGTGTACGAGCACCCGAGCACGCGCTTCATCTCCACCTTCGTGGGCAAGGCCAACCTGCTGGACTGCCGCGTGTCCGGCAGCGGCGCGGAACGCACCTGCGTGGAGGTCGGCACGCTCTCGCTCGACGTGGACGACACGGGCTTCAGCGTCGACGCCGCCGCGCTGCTGAGCGTGCGGCCCGAGAAGCTGCAGCTGGTGGCGCCGGGCCGGGGCCGCATCGACGGCGAGGTGCTGGAGCGCTTCTTCCTCGGCAGCCAGTGGCTCTACCGCGTGGCGACTTCGGTGGGCGAGCTCACGGTGCTGAGCCCCAACGACGGGCGCGAGGCCCTCGCGGAAGGCAGCCGCACCGGCATCGACTGGCCCGCGCACTGCATGCGGCTGCTGCCGGCGGAAGAAAAGGCCGTTGCAGCATGAGCGCCTCGAAGAGCAAGGCCGCCCCGTGGTGGCTCTCCGGCCCCGCGCTGCTGCTGTTCACGGTACTGCTCGTGGTGCCGCTCGGTCTCACCGCCGTGCTGTCGTTCAACGCCTACGACCCGGCCACGGGGCCGAAGGCGGGCGAGTTCACGCTCGCGCATTACGCGCTGGTGTTCTCCGACTCGTATTACCTCGGCATCTTCTGGCGCACCTTCTGGGTCTCCGCGCTGGTCACGCTGATCTGCGTGCTGATCGGCGCGCCCGAGGCCTATGTGCTCAGCCGCATGCGCAACCCGTGGCGCTCGGCGCTGCTGCTGGTGGTGCTGGCGCCGCTGCTGGTGTCGGTGGTGGTGCGGGCCTTCGGCTGGAGCATGCTGCTGGGCCCCGAGGGCGCGGTGAACGGGCTGCTGCAGCTGCTGGGCATCGGCCCGGTGAAGATCCTCTACACCAACGCGGCAGTGGTCATCGCGCTGGTGCACGTGATGCTGCCCTTCATGGTGATCCCGGTGTGGACCTCGCTGCAGAAGCTCGACCCCGGCGTGGAGAACGCGGCCCTCTCGCTCAATGCCACGCCCTTCACCACGCTGCGGCGCATCGTGCTGCCGCAGGTGATGCCGGGCATTCTCTCGGGCAGCCTGATCGTGTTCGGCCTGGCCGCGAGTTCGTTCGCCATTCCGGGTCTGCTGGGCGGACGGCGGCTGAAGATGGTCGCGACCATCGTCTACGACGAATACCTGAGCGAGCTCAACTGGCCGCTGGGCGCTGCCGTGGCGCTGGTGCTGCTGGTGGCCAACCTCGCGGTGATGCTGAGCTACAACCGGCTTGTAGAGGGCCGCTACAAGAAGGCACTGGGGTGAACCGATGAACAAGAACGGCCCCATCGCCCTTGCGTTCAACGCGCTCGTCATCGTCTTCATGCTGGCACCGCTGGTGGTGGTGTGCGTGGTGGCGTTCACGCCCGAGAACACGCTGACCATTCCGACCACGCACTTCTCGCTGCGCTGGTTCGAGGCAGTGTTCGCGCACCCCGACTTCATGCAGTCGTTCTGGAACAGCCTGTGGCTCGCGCTGAGCTCGGCCACCATCGCGACGCTGCTCGCGGTGCCGGCCGGCATGGCGATCACGCGCTACGAGTTCCCGGGGCGCAATTTCCTCAACGGCCTGTTCCTCTCGCCGCTGATCGTGCCGCACCTGGTGCTGGGCGTGGCGCTGCTGCGCCTGTTCTCGCTGGTGGGCGGCACGGGCAGCTTCGGCTGGCTGGTACTGGCGCACGCGCTCATCGTCACGCCCTACACGCTGCGGCTGGTGGTGGCGGCGCTGGTGGGCTTCGACCGCAGCGCCGAGCAGGCCGCGCTCTCGCTGGGCGCGAGCCAGGCCACGGTGTTCCGCCGCATCACGCTGCCGATGATCCTGCCGGGCGTGACGGGCGGCTGGATGCTGTCGTTCATCAACAGCTTCGACGAAGTGACGATGTCGATCTTCGTCACCTCGCCGAGCACGGTCACGCTGCCGGTGCGCATGTACATGTATGCGACGGAGTCCATCGACCCGCTGATGGCCGCCGTGTCGGCGCTGATGGTGGCGGTGACGGCCTTCGCGATGGTGCTGCTCGACCGCGTGTACGGGCTCGACCGCGTCCTGGTGGGGCGCAGATAGATGAAGACGACCATGACCGCACACGCATTGCTTCACCGCGTGGCCGAGAAGACCGGCCGCGAGGCGGTGCCCTTCACGCTCGACGGCGTGCCCACGAGCGCGCTGGCCGGCGACACCGTGCTGACCGCCGTGCTCACGCAGTGCGGCCAGCTGCGCCGCAACGAGTTCAGCGGCCTGCCGCGCGCGGGCTTCTGCATGATGGGCGCCTGCCAGGACTGCTGGATCTCCACCAGCGAGGGCGAGCGCTTCCGCGCCTGCTCGACCTTCATCGCACCGGGCATGGAACTGCTCACGGGAAGGAACGACGCATGACGGCGCCGAATGAAGTCCGCCCCGTGATCGTCGGTGCCGGTCCGGCCGGCGTGCGTGCGGCGCAGGCGCTGGTGGCGCATGGCCTGCGGCCCGTGGTGATCGACGAGGCACCGCGCGCCGGCGGCCAGATCTACCGCCGCCCGCCCGCGCGCCTTGCGCAGCGGACCGCGCGAACGCTCTACGGCTTCGAGTCGAAGCGCGCCGACGCGGTGCACGCGGCCTTCGACGCGCTGCGGGGCAGCATCGAGCACCACCCCGACAGCCTCGCGTGGAACGCACAGGACAAGGTGCTCGACGTGATGCACAACCCCACGCTCGGCAACCGCCGCGTACCCTACAGCCATCTCATCGTGGCAACGGGCGCCACCGACCGCGTGCTGCCCGTTCCGGGCTGGACGCTGCCGGGTGTCTACACGCTGGGCGGCGCGCAGGTCGCGCTCAAGTTCCAGGGCTGCGCCATCGGGCGCCACGTGGTGTTCATGGGCACGGGGCCGCTGCTGTACCTGGTGGCCTATCAATATGCGAAGGCCGGCGTGGACGTGGCCGCGGTGCTCGACACCGCGCGCCTCGCCGACCAGATCGCCGCCGCGCCCGCAATGCTGGCGCAGCCCGCCGTGCTCGCCAAGGGCATGTACTACGTGGGCTGGCTGCGCGCGCACGGCATCGCGCTGCACGGCGGCGTGCGTCCGCTGCGGGTGCTCGGCGACGAGCAGCAGGGCCGCGTCACCGGCGTGGCCTGGCTCGACGGCGAGACGGAGCGCACGATCGATTGCGATGCGGTGGGCTTCGGCTACGCGCTGCGCTCCGAGACGCAACTGGCCGACCTGCTCGGCTGCCGCTTCGACTACGCGCCGCTGCACCGCGCGCACCTGCCGGTGCTCGACGCGGCGGGGCGCTCCAGCGTGGAGGGCGTGTACCTCGCAGGGGACGGCGCCGGCATCATGGGCGCGGATGCGGCCGAATGGGCGGGCGAGCGCGCGGCGCTGGCGCTGCTGCAGGACGCGGGCATCGCCATCGACGCGGCGCGCGCATCCGTGCTCGAACGCAAGCTCGACAAGCTCGCCGGCTTCCGCCAGGGCCTCGAACGCGCCTTCCCCGTGCCTCAGGACTGGGCGGAGAACGCAAGCGACGACCTCGTCATCTGCCGCTGCGAGAACGTCACCGCCGGCACGCTGCGCCAGACCATCGCCAGCACCGGCGCCGACGAGATGAACCGCCTCAAGGCCTTGTCGCGCGTCGGCATGGGCCGCTGCCAGGGCCGCATGTGCGGCGCGGCCGCTGCCGAAATCCTCGCGCACGCGACGCGGCAGCCGCTGCAGCAGGTCGGCCGGCTGCGCGGGCAGGCGCCGATCAAGCCGATTCCGATCAGGCTCGTGCCGGTCGAAGGGAGCGGCGCATGAGTTCGATCAAAAAGCTGCGAACCGATGTCGCCATCGTCGGCGGCGGCATCGTCGGTTCTTCCGCCGCGCTGGCCCTGCGCCGCATGGGCATCGGCGTGGTGCTGCTGGAGCGCGACCTCTGCGGCTCGCGTTCCAGCGGCGTGAACTACGGCGGCGTGCGCCGCCAGGGCCGGCCGGTGAGCCAGCTGCCGCTGGCGCAGCGCGCACACCGCATCTGGGGCGAGCTGGCCGCGCTGCTGGGCACCGACGGCGAATACATCCGTTCGGGCCATTTCAAGATCGCGCGCAGCGAATCAGACATGGCCTCGCTCGAACGCTACCGCGCGCTGAGCAGCGACTTCGACCTGGGCCTGGAGCTGATCTCCGGCGCGCGGCTTCGCGAGCAATGCCCGTGGCTAGGCACGCGCGCAGTGGGCGGCTCGCTGTGCGCGGAAGACGGGCAGGCCAATCCGCGCCTGGTGTCGCCGGCCTTCGCACTCGCGGCGCAGCGTGCCGGCGCGCAGGTCTTCGAGCGCCACAAGGTCGACGAGGTGGCGCACGACGGTGCCATGTTCATGGTGCGCAGCGGCAATGCACTCGAAGTGCAGGCGCCGGTGCTGCTCAACTGCGCGGGCGCCTGGGCCGGCGCCATTGCCGGCCAGTTCGGCGAGACGCCGCCGATGTTTGCGCGCAGCCCGCTGATGGCAGTGACCGAGCCGGTGCCGCATTTCATGAAATGGAGCCTCGGCGTGGAAGGCGGCGGCATCTACTGCCGGCAGGTCGAGCGCGGCAACGTGGTGCTGGGAGGCGGAACGGGCATCACGCTCGACGCCGAACGCTCGCGCGCCGAGCGCGAGGGCATCGCCGCGCTGGCGGTGCAGGCCATCGAGCTGCTGCCCGCGCTGCGCCACGCCCACATCATCCGCACCTGGGGCGGCACCGAGGGCTACCTGCCCGACCGCGAACCGGTGCTGGGCCCGAGCCGCACCACGCCCGGCCTGTTCCACGGCTTCGGCTTCGCGGGCGCGGGCTTCCAGATCGGCCCTGCCGCCGGCGAGGTGCTTGCCGAGCTCGCGCGCGACGGCCGCACCGACACGCCCATCGACGCCTTCGCCATCGAGCGCTTCGACGACGAGCAGGCGAAAGCGAAAGCGCAGGCCCCAAAGCCCCTCACCCTCACTCCCGCATCCCCCACCTGAACTTGAATGGAGAGCATCGCCATGTCCCCGAAGTCCACGATCAGAACCCTCCCGCTCCTGGCCGCGCTGCTCGCGGCCGCCGGCATCGCCGGTGCGCAGACCAAGACCCTCTACATCGGCATGAACGGCGGCACGATGGAGAAGGCGTACACGCAGTACGTCTTCCCCGCCTTCGAGAAGGCCTACGGCGCGAAGGTGGTGGTGGTGCCCGGCACCTCGTCCGACATCCTCGCGAAGGCCCAGGCCAACAAGGACAGGCCGCAGATGCACGTGATGTTCCTCGACGACGGCGTGATGGTGCGCGCCATCGGCATGGGCCTGTGCCAGAAGCAGAAGCCCAGCCAGTCGCTCTCCGAGATCTACCCGGCCGCACGCTTCAAGGACGACATGGCCAGCGGCGTGAGCCTGGGCATGACGGGCCTGGCCTACAACGCGAAGATGTTCAAGGAGAAGGGCTGGGCCGCGCCCACCTCGTGGATGGACCTGGCCGACCCGAAGTACAAGGGCAAGGTGGTGTTCCAGTCGATGTCGTCGTCTTCCTTCGGGCTGCACGGCTTCCTGATGTTCAACCGCATCCAGGGCGGCAACGACAAGAACGTGGAGCCCGGCTTCAAGGCCTGGCCCACCTCCATCGGGCCGAACGTGCTGGAATACATCCCGAGCTCGGCCAAGCTCTCCGAGATGGTTCAGACCGGCGAGGCGGCCATCTTCCCGCTCACGCCCACGGCCGTGGCGGCGATGAAGAGCAAGGGCATCCCGGTGGAATACGCGCCGCCCAAGGAAGGCGCGGTGGTGCTCATGGTCGGCCAGTGCGTGATCGCCAACAACACCGAGCCCGAGCTGTCGCAGAAGCTCGCCGAGTTTTTGCTGAGCCCGCTGGCGCAGGCCAACGTGCTGCAGTACGGCGCCCAGATCCCGACCAACCCGAAGGCGCCGGTGGTGGGCGACGGCGTGGCGCAGGTGGCGGACATCAACAGGTGGATGAAGACCGCCGTGACCATCGACTGGGAAAGCATCAACGCGAACCGCCCGGCTTGGAACGCGCGCTGGAACAAGACGATAGAGAAGTGATGCTTCTTCAGCCGCGCGCTTCGCGCCTGCGCAGCAGCACCGGCATGCACAGCAGGTAGACCACCGCACCCGCCAGCCACACGATGCCGGGAAAGCGCACGCGGAAGGCGAAGTAGAGCTGGCTGATGAGCAGCGGCCCGAACACCGAGGCCAGGCTGGACAGGCTCGCGAGCACGCCCTGCAGCCGCCCCTGCTCGGCTTCGCCCACGCGGGCCGAGAGCATCGACTGCAGCGCGGGCGCGCCGATGCCGCCCGTGCACAGGAGCGGCAGCAGCGCGAGCGCCATCCAGCCCCGCGTGGCGAAGGCAAGCAGCGCGTAGGCGGTGCAGTCGGCCGCGGTGCCGATGGCGAGGGCGGCGCGCTCGCCCCATCGCTCGACCAGCGGGCCCGCCACGAAGCCCTGCATCAGCGCCTGGATCAGGCCGAAGACCGCGAGCGAGACGCCGACCATGGTGCCGTTCCAGGCGAACTTGTCCTCGCCGTAGAGCACCCAGGTCGTGCCGGCGACCTCGCCCACCAGCATCAGCACCGTGAACACGCCGAGGATGGGAAGCAGCGCGGGAAAGCTCTTGGCCCAGCGCAGCGGCGCGAGCGGATGCAGCACGCCGCGGTCGAAAGGCTGCGAAGCGAGCTTCGCGGGGCGCGACTCGCGCAGCAGCAGCAAGGCCGCGAGGAAGGTCAGGCCGTTGAGCACGGCGGCGGCGATGAAGGGCAGCCGCACGCCGTGGTCGCCGAGCACGCCGCCGAGCGCCGGCCCCGCGATGAAGCCGATGCCGAAGCAGGCGCCCATGCGGCCGAACCAGCGCGCGCGCTGGTTCTCGGGCGTGAGGTCGGCGATGGCGGCCGAGGCCACCGCCATGTTCGCGCCCGTCATGCCGGCGATCGCGCGGCCCACGAACAGCAGCCACAGCGAGGGCGCGAAGGCCATGAAGAGCGCGTCGACGGCAGCGCCCGCCACCGACACCAGCAGCACCGAGCGGCGGCCGAAGCGGTCGCTGAGCGCGCCGAGCACGGGCGCGCAGAGGAACTGCATCAGCGCATAGAGCGAGAGAAAGGCGCCGAAGCGCCAGCCGAGGTCGCCGGTGTGGCCGACCTCGCGCAGCAGGCTCGGCACGATGGGCATGACCAGGCTGATGCCAACGGCGTCGAGCGTGACGATCGCCAGGATCACGGCATGCGCGTGGCGACCGCCGGCGAATGGGGTGGATGTGGAAGACATGTTGGAATTTATCGTTGATAAGTAATTATCAGCGATAAATTTCAGGCCGTGAAGTACCCTCCCGGCTCGATACCGGCAAGCACACCCGAATGAAACTGGACCGCGAAGTGATCCTCGAGACAGCCCTCACGCTGCTCGACGAGGTCGGCATGGACAAGCTCAGCACCCGGCTGCTGGCCGAACGGCTCGGCGTGCAGCAGCCGGCGCTGTACTGGCATTTCAAGAACAAGCGGGCGCTGCTCGACGCGATGAACAGCGAGATCCTGCGCCGCACCCACGAGCGCAAGCTGCCGCTGCCCGACGAGTCGTGGGAGACCTTCCTGCGCGAGAACGCGCGCAGCTTCCGGCGCGCACTGCTGGCGCGGCGCGATGGCGCGCGCCTGCACGCCGGCACCGAGCCCGATCCGGGCGACCTGGAGATGGTGGAGGCGCAGCTGGCGGCGGTGGTCAGCCGCGGCGTGCCGGCGCCGCAGGCGATGACGCTTTTGATCGCGCTGGGCCGCTACACCGTGGGCTGCGTGCTCGAGGAACAGGCGGCGCCGCCCGACGCCGAGGCGCGGCAGCAGGCGCTCGATGCCTCGGCCGCCTCGCGCCCCCTGCTGGCCGAGGCCTTCGCGCGCTACCGCGAGGCCGGCCCGGATGCGATGTTCGAGATCGGCGTCGACCTGATGATCGAGGGCGCGAAGGCGCGCCTCGAAAGCCAGGCCGAGGACGCCAAGGGCGCCAAGGCTAGGCCGCGCCGCGGATCCAGCCGGCCGCCTTCTCCGCCATCATCAACGTAGGGCTGTTGGTGTTGCCGCTGGTGATGGTGGGCATTGCGCCCGCATCCACCACGCGCAGGCCCTGAATGCCGCGCACGCGCAGCCGCGAATCGAGCACGGCGCCCGGGTCGTTGTCGGCGCCCATCTTCGTGGTGCCCACCGGGTGGAAGATGGTGGTGGCGATGTCGCCGGCCAGGCGCGCCAGTTCCTCGTCGGTCTGGTACTGCACGCCGGGCTTCCATTCCTGCGGCTTGAACTTGGCGAGCGCGGGCTGCGCGGCGATGTTGCGCGTGACGCGCAGCGAATCCGCCGCCACCTTGCGGTCCTCGTCGGTGCTCAGGTAGTTGGGCGCGATGGCCGGCGCGTCCTCGAAGCGCTTGCTCTTGATGCGCACCGAGCCCCGGCTCGTCGGGTTGAGGTTGCACACGCTCGCGGTGAAGGCCGGAAAGCTGTGCAGCGGATCGCCGAAGGCATCGAGCGACAGCGGCTGCACGTGGTACTGCAGGTTGGGCCATTCGCGATCGGGCGAACTGCGCGTGAAGGCACCGAGCTGCGACGGCGCCATGCTCATCGGGCCGCTGCGCTTGAGCAGGTACTCGAGGCCGATCTTCGCCTTGCCGACCATCGAGGAGGCCATCACGTTGAGCGTGGGCGCGCCCTCGATCTTGTAGACAGCGCGGATCTGCAGGTGGTCCTGCAGGTTCGCGCCGACGCCGGGCGCGTCGAGCACCACGTCGATGCCGTGCTGGCGCAGCAGTTCAGCCGGGCCGATGCCCGAGAGCTGCAGGATCTGCGGCGAACCGATGGCGCCCGCGCTCAGCACCACCTCGCGCGTGGCCTGCGCGGTGACCATCTCGCTGCCGTTCCATACCTCCGCGCCGGTGCAGCGGCGCGTGCCGTCGGGCAGCGTCTCGAACAGCAGGCGCGAGACCTGCGCGCCGGTCCAGAGCTCGAAGTTGGGCCTGCCGTAGCAGGTCGGACGCAGGAAGGCCTTGGCGGTGTTCCAGCGCCAGCCGTTCTTCTGGTTGACCTGGAAGTAGCCCACGCCCTCGTTGTTGCCACGATTGAAATCGGCCGTGTGCGGCACGCCGGCCTGCGAAGCGGCTTCGGCGAACGCGTCGAGGATGTCCCAGCGCAGGCGCTGCTTCTCGATGCGCCACTCGCCGCCCGCGCCGTGCATCTCGTCGGCGCCGAGGTAGAAGTCCTCGTGCTTCTTGAAGGCCGGCAGCACGCTCTGCCAGCGCCAGTCGTCGTCACCCGTGAGGTCGGCCCAGTGCTCGTAGTCGCGCGACTGGCCGCGCATGTAGATCATGCCGTTGATGCTGGAGCAGCCGCCCAGCGTCTTGCCGCGCGGATAGCGCAGCACGCGGCCGTTGAGGCCGGCGTCGGGCTCGGTGCTGTAGAGCCAGTCAGTGCGCGGATTGCCGATGCAGTACAGGTAGCCGACCGGGATGTGGATCCAGTGGTAGTCGTCCTTGCGGCCCGCCTCGATGAGCAGCACGCGCTTGCTCTTGTCGGCGCTGAGCCGGTTGGCCATGAGCGAGCCGGCGGTGCCGGCGCCGATGATGATGTAGTCGAATTGGGTGTCGCTCATGGCGTCTTGCCTTGTCTCTCTTTTTTGTTCGACGGAATTCCCGGGCGGAATCGCGGCGCCCCTCGCGCCGCGCCCGATGCTACTTGGCTGTCGGCATGACGAACTCGGCGCCCTTGCCGATGCTCTCGGGCCAGCGCTGCATGACCGACTTCTGCTTGGTATAGAAGCGCACGCCCTCTTCGCCATAAGCGTGCATGTCGCCGAACAGCGAACGCTTCCAGCCGCCGAAGCCGTGCCAGGCCATGGGCACCGGAATCGGCACGTTGATGCCGACCATGCCCACCTGGATGCGGCGGCTGAACTCGCGCGCCACGTTGCCGTCGCGGGTGAAGCAGCTCACGCCGTTGCCGAACTCGTGCGCGTTGACGAGGTCGATCGCGTCCTTGAAGTTGGCCACGCGCACGCAGCTGAGCACCGGGCCGAAGATCTCTTCCTTGTAGATGCGCATCTCGGGCGTGACGTGGTCGAACAGCGTGCCGCCCATCCAGAAGCCGTCGCCGCAGCCTTCGCCGGCGGCGTTGCCGTCGAACTTGCGACCGTCGACCAGCAGCTTCGCGCCTTCCTTCTCGCCCTGGGCGATGTAGCCGGTGATGCGCTCGTGCGCGGCGCGGGTGACGATCGGGCCCATCTCGGCCGCGAGGTTCTCGCCGTTCAGCACCTTCAGCGTCTTCGTGCGTTCGATGAGCTTGGGAATGATCTTGTCGGCCACGTCGCCCACCAGCACCGCCACGCTGATGGCCATGCAGCGTTCGCCGGCCGAGCCGTAGCCGGCGCCGATCAGCGCGTCGACCGTCTGGTCGATGTCGGCGTCGGGCAGCACCACCATGTGGTTCTTCGCGCCGCCCAGGGCCTGCACGCGCTTGCCGTTGCGGGCGCCGGTCTCGTAGATGTAGTTGGCGATGGGCGTGGAGCCGACGAAGCTGACGGCCTTGACGTCGGGGTGCTCCAGCAGAGCGTCGACGGCCGCCTTGTCGCCCTGCACCACGTTGAACACGCCATCGGGCAGGCCGGCTTCCTTCAGCAGCTCGGCCATGCGCAGCGAGGGCGTCGGGTCGGTCGGGCTAGGCTTGAGCACGAAGGTGTTGCCCGCGGCGATGGCCACCGGGAACATCCACATCGGCACCATCACCGGGAAGTTGAAGGGCGTGATGCCCGCGACCACGCCCAGAGGCTGGCGCAGCGTCCAGTTGTCGATGCCGGTGCTCACCTGGTCGGTGAAGTCGCCCTTGAGCAGCTGGGGAATGCCGCAGGCGAATTCGACGATATCGATGCCGCGGCTGACTTCGCCCTGCGCGTCGGTGAAGACCTTGCCGTGCTCGGCGGTGATCATGTGGGCCAGCTCGTCCTTGTGCTCGTTGAGCAGCTGCAGGAACTTGAACATGACGCGCGCGCGGCGGATCGGCGGGGTGTCGGCCCAGGCCGGGAACGCGGCCTGCGCGGCGGCGACGGCGGCGCCGACCTGGTCGGCATTCGCCAGGCCGGCCTTGCCGGTGACTGCGCCGGTGGCGGGGTTGGTCACGTCCTGCGTGCGGCCGGAGGTGTTGGCGACGAGCTTGCCGCCGATGAAGTGGTCGATGGAAGTAGGCATGGGGAGGGCTCTGGAAGGAGGTTCGCTGACGAAGGAGTGCGGCCAGTTTAGGCAGCGTGTTGTTCCTCGCCTAGTCACGAAGACTGAACTTATTGTTCAGAATAGCGAACAATCGAACCATGAAACCCCAAAATATCGAGTCGCTCTGGACGCACCTGCACTGGCTCACGGTGCTCGCGCAGCAGGGCAGCTTCACGGCAGCCGCGCTGCGCCTGGGCGTGAGCAAGGCGGCCATGAGCCAGCGCATCGCCGAGCTCGAACGCGCGGCCGGCGCGCCATTGGTGCAGCGCACAACGCGCAGCGTGCGACTCACCGAAGCCGGCCAGCGGCTGGTGGAAGACATGCGCGAACCCTTCGAGCAGATCGCCCACAGCTTCGCCGGCGTGCGCGACCTCGCTGGCGTGCCGCGCGGGCTGGTGCGGGTGACGGCGCCGGTCGCCTTCGCGCGCCAGCAGCTGGTGCCCAGGCTGGCCGACTTCCTGCGCGCGCAGCCCGAGGTGCGCATCGAGCTCGACCTGTCCGACCGGCTCAGCTCGCTGGCAATGGAAGGCTTCGACCTCGCCATCCGCCACACCGCCGCGCCGCCCGACACGCACGTCGCCTGGACGCTGTGCGAAACCCGCTCGGTGCTGGTGGCCAGCCGCGCCTACCTGCGCCGCCGGGGCACGCCGCGCGAACCCCAGGCGCTGGCCGGCCACGACTGCCTGCACTACCCGCGCGCGCAGGAAACGCCGACCTGGCACTTCGAAGCCCGCAAGGCCTCGGCGCCGCGCATCACGGTGCCGGTGTCGGGTCCGCTGGTGGCGAACAACAGCGAGGCGCTGCGCGACGCGGCGCTGAGCGGACTGGGCATCGCGCTGGTGCCCGACTTCAGTGCGCAGGCGGCGCTGCAGTCGGGCAAGCTGCAGCAGGTGCTGCCGCAGTGGCGCTCGGTGGGCGCGTTCGGCGAGCGGCTGTATGCAATTCGCCCGTACGCCACGCACGTGCCGCAGGCGGTGACCGCTTTCGTGGGCTGGCTGCGCGAGGCGTTGTCGGAAGGTTTCGAACCCTGAAGAAATCATGAAGAAACGGCGTCGTGCCCTACGCGAACGAAGGGTCTGGAGCACCTTGACTCCGGATGCACGCGGTTACGATGCGCGCTTGCACCCCTGCTTTTGTTAACTTTCCCGCTCACCTGCCTTGTCTATGTCTCCCGCCACATCGCCTGCCGACGCTTCCGCCGCCGACAGCGCGTGGCCCCGCATCGGGCAGCGGGAGCAGGATGGCCGGCAGTGGACGGTGGCCAGCGGCTGCTGGACCACGCTGGCGATGTCGTCCAAGCCGGCCTGGATGGCGCTGGCGAAAAGCCTGGAAGCCGCCCCACCCGCCGACGACCGGGCCTGGGACCTGCGCCCCATCGGGCAGCTCGACCACATCGGCGCGCAGCTGCTGTGGGAACACTGGCGCCACCAGTGGCCGGCCACCCTCGAAATGCTGCCGCAGCACAAGGCCGTGCTCGACCAGGTGGCGCAATACACCGTCGCCACGCCGGACGAGCCCTCGCCCTCGCTGAACGAGCGCATCCGCGCGTTCTCGCACAACGGGCCGCGCGCCATGTACGTGATGCGCGACTTCACGATGCTCGTCGGCCAGCTCGCGCTCGACCTGGGCCGGCTGGTGCGCGCGCCGCACCGCGGGCCGTGGCGCGATTTCTCGGGGCACCTCTACCAGTTCGGCGCGACGGCGCTGCACATCACGGCGCTGGTCGGGCTGCTGATCGGCGTGGTGCTGGCCTACCTGATCTCGCAGCAGCTGCGGCAGTACGGCGCCGAGACTTTCGTGGTGAACATCCTCGGGCTCTCGCTGATCCGCGAGCTGGGGCCGGTGCTGGCGGCGGTGCTGATCGCCGGGCGCTCGGGCTCGGCCATCACGGCGCAGATCGGCGTGATGCGCGTGACCGAGGAGCTCGACGCGATGCGCGTGATGGGCATCCCGCACGGCTTCCGCCTCGTGATGCCGCGCGTGCTGGCGCTGGCCATCGCGATGCCGCTGATCAGCCTGTGGACCTCGATGGCCGCGCTCGCCGGCGGCATGCTGGCGGCCGACGCGGCGCTCGACATCTCGCCGGCCTATTTCCTCTCGGCGCTGCCGCGCGCGGTGCCGATCTCGAACCTGTGGCTGGCCATGGCCAAGTCGGCGGTGTTCGGCATCCTGATCGCGCTGATCGGCTGCTATTTCGGCATGAAGGTGAAGCCGAACACCGAGAGCCTCGGGCGCGGCACCACCTCGTCGGTCGTCACCTCGATCACCGCCGTGATCCTGGTCGACGCGCTTTTCGCCGTGCTCTTCAAGGGCATAGGCTTCCGGGCATGAGGGCGTGAAACCATGAGCATGCCCGTGCGCCCCGACACCGACGCCACCGTGGTGGACATCCGCGGCCTGTGGACCGTGTTCCAGAGCGCCGACGGCGAGCAGGTGGTGCATCGCGACCTGCAGCTGCACATCGACCGCGGCGAGGTGCTCTCGCTGGTGGGCGGCTCGGGCACGGGCAAGACGGTGCTGCTGCGGCAGATCCTCGGCCTCGAGAAACCCACGCGCGGACATGTCGAGGTGCTGGGCCAGGAGCCCGGCGAGCTCAGCGCGTCGGGCGCGGCCAACGTGGGCATGCTGTTCCAGCACGGCGCGCTGTTCTCGGCCTTCAGCGTTCTGGAGAACATCGCCTTCCCGCTGCGCGAGCTGAAGCTGCTGCCCGACGAGCTCATCCGCCACGCGGCGCTGGTGAAGCTGCAGATGGTGGGCCTGGGCCCGCAGCATGCCAACAAGAGCCCGGCCGATCTTTCGGGCGGCATGATCAAGCGCGTGGCGCTGGCGCGCGCGCTCATCATGGATCCGCCGCTGCTGCTGCTCGACGAGCCCACGGCCGGCCTCGACCCCGAGGCCTCTGACAGCTTCTGCGACCTGCTGCGCGGCCTGCACCGCGAGCTGGGCCTCACGGTGGTGATGGTCACCCACGACCTGGACACGCTGTTCGACCTGAGCACCCGCATCGCGGTGCTGGCCGACCAGAAGGTGATCGTCACCGGCGCGGCGCGCGAGGTCATCGCGTACCCGCATCCCTTCATCCACGAATACTTTCTCGGCGGGCGCGGCCAGCGCGCCCTCGAAGCGCTGCATGACAAGCCAGCCGGACAATCCCCCGCGCAACAGGCCCCCGCGGCCGGGCGCTGAAAGGTAGGTAGCCACCATGGAAAACAAGGCCCACGCCATCGCCGCCGGCGCCTTCGTGCTCGGACTGATCGCCGCGCTCGTCGCGCTGGTGGTCTGGTTCACGCGCGACAGCACCGTGCGCAACATCTACGAGCTTTCCACGCGCGACGCGGTCAGCGGCCTGCAGCCGCAGGCCATGGTGCGCTACCGCGGCATCGCGGTGGGCAAGGTGGCGTCGATCGACTTCGACCCGAAGGTCAAGGGCAACGTGCGGGTGCGCATCACGGTCGACGAGCGCGTGCCGCTCACCACCTCCAGCTTCGCCACGCTGAGCTACCAGGGCGTGACCGGCCTGGCCTTCATCGCGCTGGACGACAAGGGCGAATCGACCGTCTCGCTCAAGCCGAACAACGACGACCCGCCGCGCATCCCGCTCAAGCCCTCGATGCTGGCGCAGCTGCAGGACCGCGGCGAGGCCATCATCAACCAGGTCGAGGAAGTGACGAAGCGCGCCAACCAGTTGCTGAGCGACCCCAACCAGAAGCGCGCGGCCGATGCGCTGGAGAACATCGCGGCCGCCTCGGCCAGCGCCAACACGCTGCTCAAGACGCTCGACAACACGGTGAAGACCGGCCTGAACCCGGCGCTGACGAAGCTGCCCGACACCATGGCCTCGGTGAAGAAGGCGGCGGGCGACGTCTCGCGCGTGGCCAACAACTTCAACACCACCGTGGGCAGGCTGAACGCGCCCGACGGTCCGGTCGAGCGGCTGAGCGACGGCACCAAGGCGCTGGCGCAGGCGGTCGATTCGTTCAACGCCGCCACGCTGCCGCGCGTGAACCGCGTGGCCGACGACACCTCGCACGCCGTGCGCCGGCTGGGCCGCGCGGCGGACAGCATCAACGACAACCCGCAATCGCTGCTGTTCGGCAACGGCGCCGCGGCCGCGGGCCCGGGCGAGCCGGGCTTCCAAGCGCCGGCCGCGACGCGGCCTTGAACCAGCCCCGGGGAGGATCACCGACCATGAACGCCATTCGCTCCTTGACGACGAAGACCCCTGCAGCCATCGCGCTCGGCTGCGCGATGCTGCTGGCGGCCGGCTGCGGCGCGCTGCCCGACAAGCCCGCGCGCGCCACGCTCTACGACTTCGGCCCCGGCCCGGCGGCATCCGCCTCGGCGCCCTCGCCGGCGACGCTGCCCACGCTTTCGCTGGCGGAGTTCGAGAGCAACTCGCGCCTGGAAGGCACGCAGATCCTCTACCGGCTGGGATATGCCGACGTCAACGAGCTGCGCCCCTACGGCCAGTCGCGCTGGAGCCTGCCGCCCTCGCAGCTGCTGCGCCAGCGGTTGCGCGACACGCTGTCGGAGCGCCGCATGGTGCTGGGCCCCGAAGAGGCCGCAACCATCTCGCGCGGCCGGGGCGAGGCGCCCGACACACTGCGCATCTCGCTCGACGAGTTCAGCCACTACTTCGATTCGGCGAACACCAGCACGGGCCTGGTGCGCCTGCGCGCCACGCTGGTCCGCACCACGAGCGGCGGCGACCGCGTGCTGGGCCAGCGCCTGTTCACCGTGCGCCGCCCGGCGCCCAGCGCGGACGCGCCCGGCGGCGTGAAGGCGCTGGTCGCGGCCAGCGACGCCGCCGTGGCCGAGGTGGTGCAGTGGGTGGACCAGTTGCAGCAGCAACAGCCACGGCAGTAATCTCCGGCAAGGACACGGAAGGAAGGATCATCGACCCATGAACGCAACTCGCATCGTCGGCATCCTGCTGATCGTGGCCGGCATCGCCGCCCTGGCCATGGGCAGCTTCAGCTTCACCAAGGAAACCCACCAGGCCAAGCTCGGGCCGCTGGAGTTCTCGGTGAAGGAGAAGGAAACGGTCAACCTGCCGGTGTGGGCCGGCGTGGCCGTGATTGTGGTCGGCGGGGCGCTGGTGCTGCTCGGGGGCAGGAAGGGCTGAGCCCCCTCAGCCTCTCGAGCCCGGCACGCCCGCCAGCAGCTGCGGCAGCAGCTCTTCGGAAGTACCGCGCAGCACCACGGCCGCCGCGTCGTCCAGGTGCGGCAGCGGCTCCAGGTTCAGCGTGATGAGCCGCGCGCCGTGCGACAGCGCGGTCTGCGGCAGCTCGGCCGCCGGATAGACGATGGTGGTGCTGCCCACCACCATGAACAGATCGCACTCCTGCGCCGCCACCTGCGCGTCGAGCAACACGCCTTCGTTCAGCATCTCGCCGAACATCACCACGTCGGGCCGCGCGTGCGAGCCGCAGCGCAGGCAGCGGTGGAAGGGCCAGGGGCCGCTGCGGTTGCCGCAACGATCGCAGCGCCAGCGGCGCAGCGAGCCGTGCAGCTCGAGCACGTCCTGGCCGCCGGCCAGCGTGAGCAGCCCGTCGACGTTCTGCGTGACCAGCCGGGTGGCCGGGCGCAGCCGCTGCAGCAGCGCGAGCGCGGTGTGGCCCGGATTGGGCTGCGCCGACTCGATCATCGACAGGCGCTGCGCCCAGAACTTCGTGAAGCCGGCGGGGTCGCGCTGCAGGTCCTCGGCGTGGGAGAACTGCAGCGCGTTCTGGCTCTTCCACAGGCCGTCGGCGTCGCGGTAGGTCGGAATGCCCGAGGCGCGCGACAGGCCTGCGCCCGAGAACACGACGATGCGCCGGGCATTGCGAAGCAGCTCGGTGGCCGCCTGGATGGCAGAAGCGGGGGAAGAGGGAGAAGAGATGTCTGTTGTGACTGGCGTCATCGCTCTGGTCTGAGGGAATTGGCTGCTGCTGCCGCCGCCTGCGCCGGCGAGGCGCCGAGGCGTTGCGACACGGTGTCGGCGCAGGCCTTGAGCGCGCGGGAAATCTCGCCGTCCCACGCGGTGTCGAAGATGCCGGCCGGGCCGATGGCAGTGACGGCCAGCACGATGGCGCCAGTGTGGTCGAAGACGGGCGCGGCCATGGCGCTCACGCCCTCGATGACCTCGCCGTCGGAACGGCTGATGCCGTGCGCGCGCACTTCCTGCAGCTGGCGCTCGAAGTCGCTCCACGAAGGCAGCGGCTGCACCGGCGGCATGCCGGCTGCGGGAGCGGGCTCCGCGCCCTTGCGCTGCTTCTGGCGCTGGCGCTCCTCCTCGAGCAGCTGGCGCACCACGCCGGCGTCGAGGTAAGCGGCGAATACCCGGCCCGAGGCGGTGTTGGTCAGCGAGAACACCGTGCCGTGCCGCATGTTCACGTGCACCGGCGAGGGCGATTCGGCCGTGCGCACGATGGTCGCGCCGCGCGCGCCCCACACGGCCAGCGCCACGGTGTGGCCGATCTGCTGCGCGAGCTGGCCGATCAGCGGGGTGGCGATGTGCACCGGGTCGGCCTGCTGCAGGCTGATGAGGCCCAGTTGCAAGGCGAGCGGGCCGAGCAGATAGTGGCCGCTGGCGCGGTCCTGCTCGATGAGGCCCAGCCGCCCGAAGCTGACCATGTACGGATGCGCCTTGGCGGCCGTCATGTCGGCCTCGCGCGCCAGGTCCTTCAGCGCCATGGGCCGGCCGTGATGCACCAGCGCGCGCAGCAGCTGGCCGCCGACTTCGATGCTCTGGATGCCGCGCTGGGCGCGGTCGTTGTCACTGGCTGCCATGGCCTGCCTCGCCTTCTGGTCGTTCGTTCATGAAGAAGGGATTAGACATTAACTGATCTGCGGCTTACACTGCGGCCATTCGTTAACTGCAAATTCGTTCGACTTAAACGAATTTCAAGATTCAACCCCACCGACGGAGACACCCGATGAGCCAAGCCAAGAAATTCGCCAGCCAGGCCGACATGGAAGAGAAGAAGGTCACCTTCAGCCAGATCTCCGAACATGCCTGGGCCTACACCGCCGAGGGCGACCCCAACACCGGCATCGTGATCGGCGACGACTGCGTGCTGGTGGCCGACACCCAGGCCACCCCCGCCATGGCGGCCGACGTGGTGCGCCGCATCCGCGAAGTGACCGACAAGCCCATCAAGTACGTGGTGCTCACCCACTACCACGCGGTGCGTGTGCTGGGCGCCGCAGGCTACGGCGCCGAACATGTGCTGGCCAGCCAGGACACGCGCGACCTGATCGTCGAGCGCGGCGAGCAGGACAAGGCCAGCGAGATCGGCCGCTTCCCGCGCCTGTTCCAGAACGTCGAGACCGTGCCGCCGGGCCTGACCTGGCCCACCATGACCTTCACCGGCAAGATGACCCTGTGGCTGGGCAAGCTCGAAGTGCAGCTGATCCAGCTCGGCCGCGGCCACACCAAGGGCGACACCGTCGTCTGGCTGCCGCAGGAGCGCACGCTGCTGTCGGGCGACCTGGTCGAGTTCGGCGCCACGCCGTACGCCGGCGACGCCTACTTCAAGGACTGGCCGCAGACGCTGGACAACATCGCCGCGCTCAAGCCCGTGGCACTGGTGCCGGGCCGCGGCGCGGCGCTGACCACGCCCGAGGCCGTGTCCGAAGGCCTCACCGGCACGCGCGACTTCATCTCCGACGTCTACGCCAGCGTGCAGGCAGGCGTGAAGGCCGGGCGCGACCTGAACGCGGTCTACAAGGAAACCTACGAGAAGCTCAAGCCCAAGTACAGCCAGTGGGTGATCTTCGACCACTGCATGCCCTTCGACGTGAGCCGCGCCTACGACGAGGCCTCGGGCCATGCCGACCCGCGCATCTGGACGGCCGAGCGCGACGTCGAGATGTGGAAGGCCCTCGAAGGCTGATCGAACTGCTCCCTCCCCCTCTGGGGGAGGGTTGGGGTGGGGGCAGGCAGAGCGCCCGAAGTGACGGCAGCTTGCCCCCATCCCGGCCTTCCCCCAGCGGGGGAAGGAGCGAAGACCAAAGACACGGAGACAAGTACGTGATCGACTATCAGAGCCTGCGCTTCGACTACCGCCGCCACGCCGACCAGGACGCGGCCACGCCTGCGCGCCACCCGGTGGTGGTGGTCGGCGCCGGCCCGGTCGGGCTGACGCTGGCCATCGACCTCGCGCTGCGGCAGGTGCCCGTGGTGCTGCTGGACAACGACAACACCCTTTCGAGCGGCTCGCGCGCGATCTGCTTCGCCAAGCGCACGCTCGAAGTGTTCGACCGCCTGGGCTGCGGCGACCGCATGGTCGACAAGGGCGTGTCGTGGAACGTGGGCAAGGTGTTCTTCCACGACGAGCAGGTCTACCGCTTCGACCTGCTTCCCGAGCCCGGCCACGAGCGCCCGGCCTTCATCAACCTGCAGCAGTACTACGTCGAGGGCTACCTCGTCGAGCGCGCGGCCGAGCTGCCGCTGGTCGACCTGCGCTGGAACAACAAGGTCACGGGCATCGAGCAGCGCGAGGACGGCGCGGTGCTGACGGTGGAAACGCCCGAAGGCAGCTACCGGCTCCAGGCGGACTACGTCGCCGCCTGCGACGGCTCGCGCTCCAACCTGCGCCAGATGCTGGGCCTGGAAGCCAAGGGCCGCGTGTTCCGCGACCGCTTCCTGATCGCAGACATCACGATGGACGCGCACCTGCCCACCGAACGGCGCTTCTGGTTCGACCCGTCGTTCCACCCCGGCCAGAGCGTGCTGCTGCACAAGCAGGCCGACGGCATGTGGCGCGTGGACTTCCAGCTCGGCTGGGACGCCGACCCGGTGGAAGAACGCAAGCCCGAGAACATCACGCCGCGCGTGCGCGCCCTGCTCGACAGCATCGGCTTCGAGGGCGTGCAGTTCCAGATCGGCTGGGCCAGCGTCTACACCTTCGCCTGCCAGCGCATGGAGCGCTTCCGCCACGGCCGCGTGCTGTTCGCGGGCGACTCGGCGCACGGCGTGTCGCCCTTCGGCGCGCGCGGCGCCAACTCGGGCGTGCAGGACGCCGACAACCTCGCCTGGAAGCTCGCCGCCGTGGTGCAGGGCCAGGCGCCCGAGGCGCTGCTCGACAGCTACGCCAGCGAGCGCGAGTACGCCGCCGACGAGAACATCCGCAACTCCACGCGCGCGACCGACTTCATCACGCCCAAGAGCGAGGTGAGCCGGCTCTTCCGCGACGCGGTGTTGGAGCTGACGAAGCGCCACGCCTTCGCGCGCACGCTGGTCAACAGCGGGCGGCTGTCCGTGCCTTCGGTGCTGCGCGATTCGCCGCTGAACACGCCGGACGCCGACGCCTTCTCGGGCGCGATGGTGCCTGGCGCCGCCGCCGCCGACGCGCCCGTGGCACACGCGGACGGCAGCACCGGCTGGCTGCTGCGCGAATGCCATGTCTCGCAGTTCACCGCGCTGGTGTTCGGCCAGGGCGAGGCGGCCGAGCGCAGCCTCGGCGAGCTGAAAGCCAGCGACCTGCCGTTGCACGTGGTGCGCGTCGAGGACGGCGCCAAGGGCAGCGAGCTGGCAACGCAGCGCTACGACGCGCGGCCCGGCACCGTATATCTGCTGCGGCCCGACCAGCATGTGTGCGCACGCTGGCGGCAGCCTTCGGCAGCGGACATCCGCACGGCCGTCGACCGCGCACTGGCAAAGGCGTGAACACCATGCAGCAGCATCAACAACAGCAACACCTCATCACCGCGCCGAACCTCGAGGCGCCCGACGACTTCTACGAAGCGCTCATCGAGGCGCACCAGGGGCTTTCCACCGAGGAGAGCCACGCCTTCAACGCGCGCCTCGTGCTCGTGCTGGCCAACCACATCGGCTCGCTGGCCGTGCTGCGCGAGGCCTTCGACGCGGCGCGCGCCGGCTGAGCGCCGCCCCTGCCCGGCCCGGAACACATTCCAACCTCATCGCGACTCCCGAAAGAGCAAGCACATGACCCAAGCAACCCCGTCCTCCGAACGGCGCTACCAGAGCGGCTTCGGCAACGAATACGCCTCCGAGGCCGTGCCCGGCGCACTGCCGCAGGGCCGCAACAACCCGCAGCGCGGCCCCTTCGACCTGTACACCGAGCTGATCTCCGGCACCGCCTTCACCGCGCCGCGCCACGAGAACCGCCGCACCTGGCTGTATCGCCGCCAGCCCTCGGTGGTGTCGGGCCGCTACCAGCCATATGCGCAGCCGCTGTGGACCACCGGCGCCGACCGCGAAGTCGCGCTGCCGCCGGAGCCGCTGCGCTGGCATCCCCAGCCGCTGGACGAGTCGGCGGCGAAGGCCGACTTCATCGACGGCATGCGCACCATCGCGGCCAACGGCGATGCCGAGTCGCAGGTCGGCATCGGCTCGCTGATGTACCTCGCGGGCCGCTCGATGGAGCGCCGCGCCTTCGTGAACGCCGACGGCGAGATGCTGGTGGTGCCGCAGCAGGGCCGCCTCGTCATCACCACCGAACTCGGCGTGCTCGACGTGAAGCCCGGCGAAATCGCGGTGCTGCCGCGCGGCATGGCCTTCAAGGTGGCGCTGCCCGACGGTCTCTCGCGCGGCTACGTCTGCGAGAACTACGGCGCGCACTTCCGCCTGCCCGAGCTCGGCCCGATCGGCTCGAACGGCCTGGCCAATGCGCGCGACTTCCAGGCGCCGGTGGCGGCCTTCGAAACGGAAGAAGGCGGCTACGAGATCGTCAAGAAGTTCGGCGGCCGCTTCTGGCAGGCGCCGATGAAGCAGTCGCCCTTCAACGTGGTCGCATGGCACGGCAACCTCTCGCCGGTGAAGTACGACACGGCGCACTTCATGGTGATCGGCTCGATCAGCTTCGACCATCCCGATCCGTCGATCTTCACCGTGCTGACCTCGCCCAGCGACACGCCCGGCACGGCCAACTGCGACTTCGTGATCTTCCCGCCGCGCTGGATGGTGATGGAGAACACCTTCCGCCCGCCGTGGTTCCACCGCAACCTGATGAGCGAGTTCATGGGCCTGGTGCTGGGCGAGTACGACGCCAAGCCGGGCGGCTTCAAGCCCGGCGGCGCGAGCCTGCACAACTGCATGGTGCCGCACGGCCCCGACGAGGAAGCCTTCGACAAGGCCACCCACGCCGACCTGAAGCCGCACAAGCTGGACAACACGCTGGCCTTCATGTTCGAGAGCCGCTACCGGTTCATTCCGACGAACTTCGCGCTGAAGAGCCCGGCACTGGACACCGACTACGCCGACTGCTGGGCCGGCCTCAAGGATCAATTCAAGGCATGAAGACCGTGTTCACCCTCACGCGTCGCGCAGCGGCCGTGGCCCTGCTCGCCGCGCCCTTCCTCACGCATGCGGCCGACTATCCGTCCAAGCCCATCCGCTTCATCGTGCCCTACACCCCCGGCGGCACCACCGACCTGGTGGCGCGCACCGTGGGTCAGAAGGTGTCGGAGAAGCTGGGCCAGCCAGTGCTGATCGACAACCGCGGCGGCGCGGGCGGCAACATCGGCATGGACGCAGTGGCCAAGGCCGCGCCCGACGGCTACACGATCGGCTTCGGCGCGATCTCGACCAATGCGCTGAACCCGCACATCTACAAGTCGATGGCCTTCGATCCGCGCAAGGATTTCACCGCCATCAGCCTGCTGGGCACCTCGACCATCGTGCTCGAAGTGCCGGCGGCCTCGGCCGTGAAGTCGGTGCCCGACCTGATCGCCGCCGCGAAGAAGAACCCGGGCATGCCCTATGCCACCGCGGGCGCCGGCACCTCGATGAACCTGGCCGGCGTGATGTTCGCGCAGATGACCGGCACGGATCTCGTGCACGTCGCCTACAAGGGCAGCGGCCCGGCCATCACCGACATGCTGGGCAACAACATCGGCGTGATGTTCGACAACCTGCCGGCATCGCTGCCGCACATCCAGGCCGGCAAGCTGCGCGCGCTGGCGGTGGCGGGCCCCACGCGCTCGCCCTCGCTGCCCGACGTGCCGACGATGGCCGAGGCGGGCCTGAAGGGCTATGCGCTGGAGCCGTGGTTCGGCGTGTACGGGCCGGCGAAGCTGCCGGCGCCGGTCGTGAAGGCGCTGAACGAAGCCTTCGTCGAGGCGCTCGCGATGCCCGACGTGAAGGCCAAGCTGGCGCAGGCCGGCTTCTCGCCGCGCGGCTCGACCGCGCAGGAGCTGACGACGCTGACCGAGACCGAATACAAGCGCCTGGGCGACGTGGCCAAGAAGGCCGGCATGACCGCAGAGTAAAGCTCACCCCCAGGCTTGCCCACTTCGTGTGACCGCCAACCCCCTTCCGGGGGCAACACCTGCGGCCCGGCAAAGCCGGTTCCGCGGTGTTCCCCGAAAGAGTCCGGACCCTTTAGAACATTTGCCTGAAAGACACATCCTCCATGACCGCACTGAACGCCACCCATGACCCGAAGCTGCGCAGCTGGGTCGCATCGGCCAACGAGGCCGGCACCGACTTCCCGATCCAGAACCTGCCCTTCGGACGCTTTCGCACGGCCGGCAGCAGCGAGGCCTTCCGCATCGGCGTCGCCATCGGCGACCAGGTGCTGGACCTGCGCGCCGCGGGCCTCGTCGACACCGACGACATGAACGCGCTGATGGACGCCGGCACGAAGGAGCGCCAGGCGCTGCGCGCCGCCATCTCCGCCGGCCTCGCCGAAGGCAGCGACAAGCAGGCCGCATGGTCGAAGGCCCTGCTGCCGCAGGCAAAGGCCGAGATGACGGTGCCCTGCCGCATCGGCGACTACACCGACTTCTACACGGGCATCCACCACGCGACCACCATCGGCAAGCTGTTCCGCCCCGACCAGCCGCTGATGCCCAACTACAAGTGGGTGCCGATCGGCTACCACGGCCGCGCATCGTCCATCGGCGTGAGCGGCCAGGTCTTCAAGCGCCCGCAGGGCCAGACCAAGGCGCCCGACGCGGCCGAGCCGAGCTTCGGCCCCTCGAAGCGGCTGGACTACGAACTGGAGCTGGGCTTCCTGGTGGGCCGCGGCAATGCGCAGGGCGCGCCCATCGCCATCGCCGATGCCGAGGAGCACCTGTTCGGCGTGACGCTGCTCAACGACTGGTCGGCGCGCGACCTGCAGGCCTGGGAATACCAGCCGCTCGGCCCCTTCCTCTCGAAGAACTTCGCAAGCACGCTGTCGCCGTGGATCGTGACGATGGAAGCGCTGGCGCCCTTCCGCGCGAAGTTCGAGCGGCCCGCCGGAGACCCGCAGCCGCTGCCCTACCTCGACTCGGCCTCGAACCGCGAGAGCGGCGCGCTCGACATCACGCTCGAAGTGCTGCTGCAGACCGCGAAGATGCGCGCCGAGGGCGTGGAGCCCGTGCGCCTGACGCGCGGCAACACCACCGAGGCTGCCTACTGGACGGCCGCGCAGCTCGTCGCGCACCACACGGTGAACGGCTGCAACCTGCAGCCGGGCGACCTGCTGGGCTCGGGCACGCTGTCGGGCCCCAAGCCCGACGAGGCCGGTTCGCTGATCGAGCTGACGCTGGGCGGCAAGCAGCCGATCACGCTGCCGAACGGGGAGAAGCGCACCTTCCTGGAAGACGGCGACACGCTGGTGATCCGCGGTTATTGCGAACGCGCAGGCGCGGTGCGCATCGGCCTGGGCGAAGTCAGCGGAACGGTGGTCTGAGTGTGTTTTCCCCTCTCCCTCTGGGAGAGGGCCAGGGTGAGGGCCCCGTGCCCCCGATGAAGCACGGCTTCGAAGTCGATGCCGATGCCCTCACCCCAACCCTCTCCCAGAGGGAGAGGGAGAAATACAGGGATCAGGGCGCCGCGGCTGGCGTTGCCGAGGCTGCGGGCCAGGCCACTTCGCTCGCCACGCGCGGCTTGCCGATCGGTGCGGTCGCCTTGCCGATCTTGATGGCGGCCATGTCGGCCTCGCTCGGGTACTGGTCGGCGAGCCAGTAGTCGAACACGCGGCGCGCAATGGGGGCCGCCGCGCCGGCGCCCCAGCCGGCGTTTTCCACGATCACCGCCAGGGCGATCTTCGGGTCGTTCACCGGCGCGTAGGCCATGAAGAGTGCGTGGTCGCGCTGGTGCTCCTCGAGAGCGCGCGCGTTGTACTTGGTGTTCTGGCCCATCGACACCGCCTGCGCGGTACCGGTCTTGCCGGCCGCCTGGTAGCTGGCGCCGGCGAACACGCCGCGCGCGGTGCCGCTGGTGACCACGCTGGTCAGGCCCTCGCGGATCACCGCGATGTTGGCGGCCGTGAAGCCCAGGTTCTCCGCCGCGGGCTGCGGCAGGGGCACCACGTTGCCGCTCACGGTGTCGCGCGTGGCCAGCGCGAGGTGCGGCTTGTGCTTGAGGCCCCCATTGGCGATGACGGCGGTGGCCTGCGCCAGCTGCAGCATGGTGAAGTTGTTGTAGCCCTGGCCGATGCCCAGCGAGATGGTCTCGCCCGCGTACCACTTCTTCTGCTCGGGCCGCTTGTAGGTGTTGCGCTTCCACTCGGTGCTGGGCAGCACGCCTCGCACCTCGCCGCCGAGGTCGATGCCGGTGATCTGGCCGAAGCCCAGCGGCTTCATGAAGTCGTGGATCAAGTCCACGCCCATCTCGTTGGCCAGCGAGTAGTAGTAGATGTTGCTCGACAGCTGGATCGAGCGGCGCATGTCGACGCCGCCCAGGTTGCCCTCGGGGCTGCCGAAGCGGTGGCCGCCGAAGTTGAAGTAGCCGGGGTCGTTCACCACCACGCTGGGGCCGCGCTTGCCGGTCTGCAGCGCCGCCAGCGCCATGAAGGGCTTGTAGGTGGAGCCCGGCGGGTAGGTGCCGCGCAGGGCTCGGTTCAGCAGCGGCTTGTCGATGGACTCGGTGAGCGCCGCCCAGCTTTCGTTGTCGATGCCTTCGACGAAGAGGTTCGGGTCGAAGGTGGGCTTGCTCACGAAAGCCAGCACCTCGCCGGTCTTGGGGTCGATGGCAACCAGCGCACCGCGGCGGTCGCCGTACATGTCCTCCACCAGCTTCTGCAGCTTGATGTCGAGCGACAGCATGACCGTGTTGCCCGGCGTGGCGGGATGGCTGGCGAGGCGGCGCACGGCGCGGCCGCCTGCGGAGGTTTCCATCTGCTCGACGCCGGTCTGGCCGTGCAGCGTCTTCTCGTAGCTCTGCTCGACGCCCAGCTTGCCGATGTAGTCGGTGCCCTTGTAGTTGGCCTGGTCCTCCTCGTCCCAGTCTTCCATCGCGGTCTTCTCGCGCTGGTTGATGCGGCCGATGTAGCCGAGCACGTGCGAGGCCAGCTCGCCCTGCGGGTAGTTGCGGAACAGGCGCGCCTTGATCTCCACACCCGGGAAGCGGTAGCGCTGGGCGGCGAAGCGGGCGACTTCCTCGTCGCTCAGGCGGGTGCGGATCGGAATGGAGTCGAAGCTGCGCGAGTCCTCGCGCAGGCGCTTGAAGCGGCGGCGGTCGCGCGGCGAGACTTCGAGCACCTGCGTGAGGCTGTCGATGGTCTCCTCGACGTCGCCCACCTTCGAGGGCGTGATCTCCAGCGTGTAGGCCGAGTAGTTGGAAGCCAGCACGATGCCGTTGCGATCGAGGATGAGCCCCCGGTTGGGCACCACCGGCACCACCGCCGTGCGGTTGCTCTCGGCCTGCTCGGCCAGGTCCTCGTGGCGCGTGACCTGCAGGTAGAACAGCCGTGCGCCCAGCAGCCCGAACGCGAAGAGCACCGCCAGTCCGATGACGATCACGCGGCGCTTGAAACGCGCGAGATCGGCGGCGACGTTGCGGATTTCGGTCATGGCGATGGGAGCTTAGGCGCGCGCAGGTGCGAAGGCAAATGCGGGGAGGCTGGGCTTAGAGGGGCCGATTCTCGTCCGGTTCCGGCGTTCTTCGCTGGGGAGCCAGCAGCAGCGCGGTGGCCAGCGGCCAGAGCGCTGCCTCGATGGCCGGCGAGGCCAGCACCGTCCAGCCCGGGAACACGCCGCCGCCGATCATCCGCGTGAGCACCTCGATGAGCTGCGACAGCGCGAAGAGCGGCAGCACCTGCAGCGCCTGCGAAGCCACCGGATACCAGAGCAGCCGCCGGTGGATGGTGATCGCGAAGAAGCCCAGCGTGGTGTAGGACAGCGCATGCTGGCCCAGCAGCGACGACTGGTGCACGTCCATGCACAGGCCGAACACGAAGGCCGCGCCGATGCCCACGCGCGCGGGCTGGTGCACGCCCCAGAACACGATCACCAGCGCCAGCAGGTCGGGCATCCAGACGGCGCGGCCGATCGGGATCATGTTGACGAGCAGCGCGACCACGAGGCTGCTCCACATGAAGACCGGGCTGACGGGCAGCAACAGCTGCTGCTGGCCTGGACGCTTGATCATGGGCGCACTCCCGGTTTCTTCTCGTTCTTGCCGGCACCGGGCTTGCCCTCGGGGCGCTTGCGCTGGGTGACGGCTGGCGCCGCGGGCGGCGGCGCGGCCGGCGTGCCCGTGGGCTCGAGCACGAGCACGTAGCGCGCGGCCGTCACGTGCGCCAGCGGCACGCAGTAGATGCGGGCGAAGGCCGAGTCGGCGCGGCGCTCGATGCGCTCGATCTTCGCCACCGGCAGGCCCGCGGGGTAGATGCCGTCGACGCCGCTGGTGGAGAGCAGGTCGCCCTCCTGCAGGTCGGCATTGGCGGCCATGAAGCGCAGCTCCAGTCCGCCGCCATGGGCCGAGGCGTCGCCGAAGGCCACGCTGCGCACGCCGGTGCGGGTGTTCTGCACGGGAATGGAAAGGTCGCGGTCGATCACCAGCGTGACCTCGCTCGTGAAGGGCAGCACCTGCGTGACCTGTCCGAGCACGCCGCGTGCGTCGATCACCGGCGAACCGGGCTGCACGCCCTGGGCCAGGCCCTGGTCGATGACGATCTTGCGGGTGTAGGGGTCGGCCGCGTCGTAGAGCACCTCGGCGGCGCGGCCCGGCGTGGTGGTGGTCTGGCGCAGCTCGAGCAGCTCGCGAAGGCGGGCGTTGTCCTGGGCCAGCGTGTCGGCCTGCGCGGCGCGCTCGGCCTGCATCATCAGCGCCTTGCGCGCGTCTTCCTCGTTGCGCTGGGCGGTCTGCAGGTCTTCGAGGTAGCGTCCGCCGCCGAGCACGGCCTGCACCGGCTTCAGCGCCACCCATTGCACCGGGTACAGCACCGCGCCGATGGCCGAGCGCACCGGTTGCACGATATGGAAGCGCGCATCGGCCACCATGAGGAACAGCGAAAGCGCGCCGAAGAAGATCAGCTTGCTGAGTGCCGACTGCCCCTGGTTGAACAGGGGTGGCGCTGTGCGATCGAGCGTGCCCAGAGGCATGAATTCAGACCCGACGGTGGTGCGGAATCAAATAACAAAAAGCCGGCCTGCGCAAGCAGAGGCCGGCCGATGATGGCTTTCGCCTTTTACTCGCTCGTGAAGATGCTGCCCAGGCGGTCCATGCGCTCGAGTGCGATGCCGCAGCCTCGCACCACGCAGGTCAGCGGATCTTCGGCCACCAGCACCGGCAGGCCGGTTTCCTCGGCCAGCAGGCGGTCGAGGTCGCGCAGCAGCGCGCCACCGCCGGTCAGCATCATGCCTCGCTCGGCGATGTCGGCGCCCAGCTCGGGCGGCGTCTGCTCCAGCGCGTTCTTCACGGCCGAGACGATGTTGTTGAGCGGATCGGTCAGGGCTTCCAGCACTTCGTTGCTGCTGATGGTGAAGCTGCGCGGCACGCCTTCGGAAAGGTTGCGGCCCTTGACTTCCATTTCCTTGACTTCGGAGCCCGGGAAGGCCGAGCCGATGTTCTTCTTGATGACTTCGGCCGTCGGCTCGCCGATCAGCATGCCGTAGTTGCGGCGGATGTAGTTGATGATGGCTTCGTCGAAGCGGTCGCCGCCCACGCGGACCGAGCCCTTGTAGACCATGCCGCCCAGCGAGATGACGCCCACCTCGGTGGTGCCGCCGCCGATGTCCACCACCATCGAGCCCGAGGCTTCGCTGACGGGAAGGCCGGCGCCGATGGCCGCGGCCATGGGTTCTTCGATCAGGTAGACGGAGGTGGCGCCCGCCGCCTCGGCCGCGTCCTTGATGGCGCGGCGCTCGACCTGGGTGGAGCCGCAGGGCACGCAGATGATGATGCGCGGGCTCGGCGTGAGCAGCGTGCGCGGGTGCACCATCTTGATGAACTGCTTGATCATCTGCTCGGTGATCACGAAGTCGGCGATCACGCCGTCCTTCATCGGGCGGATCGCCTCGATGTTGCCGGGCACCTTGCCCAGCATGGCCTTGGCTTCGCGGCCGACGGCCTGGATCACCTTCTTGCCATGGGGGCCGCCTTCGTGGCGGATGGCGACGACCGAGGGTTCGTCGAGGACGATGCCCTTGTTGCGGGCGAATATCAGGGTGTTGGCGGTGCCGAGGTCGATCGCAAGGTCGGTGGAAAAGTACCGACGGAAAGCTCCAAACATGTGCGGAATCCTCTGAGCACGGCCTGCGCATCGGCAGGTCGTCGCTCTATTTTTTGGGTCGTTTGACGGGGTGAATTGATCGTTTTTGGCGCAAAAGCCGGCGCGTTCGCGGGGGTTGCGGCAAAGGCGGGATAATACCCGAATCCCCTCTGATTCCCGTATTAGCACCCGTTCCGGCGTGCGATTACCCCCGCTTTTTTGGGCCGTTCCGACCTATGTCACTTTCCGCTTCCGATATTGCGCGCATCGCCTCGCTGGCGAGGCTGCAGCTGGCTCCCGACGAAAGCGAGCGCATGCTCAGCCAGATCAATGGCTTTTTCGACTTAGTCGAACGTATGCGTTCCGTGGACACCGCCGGCGTCGAACCGCTGGCCCATCCGGTCGCGGCCATCGAGGACATCACGCTGCGTCTGCGCGACGACGTGGTGAGCGAGCCCGACAACCGCGAAGCCAACCAGAAGAGCGCCCCGGCCGTCGAAGCCGGCCTGTTCCTCGTGCCCAAGGTGATCGAATGATGAGCAGCAGCGGTGAATTGCACCAATTGAGCGTCGTCGAGCTGGCGAAGGCGCTGGCCGAGCGCAAGGTTTCGGCCGTCGAGGCCTCGCAGGCCTTCCTGGGCCGCATGAAAGCCCACGAGTCGCTGGGCACCTTCGTCGACGTGAACGAGGAAGCCACGCTGGCGCAGGCCCGCGCCGCCGACGCGCTGATCGCCAGGGGCGACGCCCCCGCGCTGGCCGGCGTGCCCATCGCGCACAAGGACATCTTCGTCACCACCGACTTCGCCACCACCGCCGGCTCGAAGATGCTCGCGGGCTACCGCTCGCCCTTCGATGCGACCGTGGTGCGCCGCCTGGCAGAAGCCGGCGCGGTCACGCTGGGCAAGCTGAGCTGCGACGAGTTCGCCATGGGCTCGGCCAACGAGAACGTCGCCGTGCCCGCCGTGGGCCACGACAAGGTCGTGCCGGTGCAGAACCCGTGGAACCGCGAGCGCATTCCGGGCGGCTCGTCCGGCGCCAGCGCGGCAGCCGTGGCGGCACGCCTCGCTCCCGCGGCCACCGGCACCGACACCGGCGGCTCGATCCGCCAGCCCGCGTCGTTCTGCGGCGTGACGGGCATCAAGCCCACCTACGGCCGCGCCTCGCGCTACGGCATGGTGGCCTTCGCGTCGAGCCTCGACCAGGCCGGCCCGATGGCCCGCTCGGCCGAAGACTGCGCGCTGCTGCTGTCGGCCTTCTGCGGCCCCGACCTCGACCGCGACTCCACCTCGCTCGACAAGCCCGCCGAGAACTTCGGCCGCTCGCTGAACGACTCGCTCGAAGGCCTGCGCATCGGCGTGCCGAAGGAGTTCTTCGGCGAAGGCGTGGCACCCGGCGTGCGCGCGGCCATCGACGCCGCGCTCGCGCAGTACGAGAAGCTCGGCGCGAAGCGCGTCGAGGTCACGCTGCCGCGCACCGAGCTGTCGATTCCCGTCTACTACATCATTGCCGCGGCCGAGGCCTCGAGCAACCTGAGCCGCTTCGACGGCGTGAAGTTCGGCCATCGCGCCAAGGACTTCATCGACCCCGCGAGCAAGAAGAGCGCGCTCACGCAGATGTACGAACGCACGCGCGCCGAAGGCTTCGGCGACGAAGTGAAGCGCCGCATCATGATCGGCACCTACGTGCTCTCGCACGGCTACTACGACGCCTACTACCTGCAGGCGCAGAAGGTACGCCGCATGATCGCCGACGACTTCCAGCAGGCGTTCAAGCAGTGCGACGTCATCGTCGGCCCCGCTGCGCCCACCACCGCGTGGAAGCTCGGCGAGCACGGCGACGACCCGGTGGCCGACTACCTCGCCGACATCTTCACGCTGCCCGCATCGCTGGCCGGCCTGCCCGGCATGAGCGTGCCCGCGGGCTTCGACGGCGGCATGCCCGTGGGCCTGCAGCTGATCGGCAACTACTTCGGCGAAGCGAAGCTGCTCAACGCAGCTCACCGCTTCCAGCAGGCCACCGACTGGCACGCACGCACGCCCGAGGGCTTCTGAAATGAGCGAGACAGTGAACACCTTCGAAGCACAACAACAGGGCCGCCCGACCGGCCCGCTGGTGCGCGGCTATGAAGTCATCATCGGCTTCGAGACGCACGCGCAGCTCTCCACCGCGAGCAAGATCTTCAGCCGCGCCTCCACCGCCTTCGGCGCCGAGCCCAACACGCAGGCCTGCGCGGTCGACCTGGCGCTGCCCGGCACGCTGCCCGTGATGAACAAGGGTGCCGTCGAACGCGCCATCAAGCTCGGCCTGGCGCTGGGCTCGCACATCGCGCCGCGCAGCGTGTTCGCGCGCAAGAACTACTTCTATCCCGACCTGCCCAAGGGCTATCAGATCAGCCAGTTCGAGATCCCCGTGGTGCAGGGCGGCGCGGTGTCGTTCTTCGTGGGCGAAGAACAGAAGACGGTGCGCCTGGTTCGCGCCCACCTCGAGGAAGACGCAGGCAAGTCGCTGCACGAGGACTTCATCGGCCAGAGCGGCATCGACCTGAACCGCGCCGGCACGCCGCTGCTGGAGATCGTGACCGAGCCCGACATGCGCTCCACCGCCGAGGCCGTGGCCTACGCGAAGGAGCTGCACAAGATCGTCACCTGGATCGGCATCTGCGACGGCAACATGCAGGAAGGCAGCTTCCGCTGCGATGCCAACGTGTCGGTGCGCAAGCCCGGCGAGAAGCTCGGCACGCGCCGCGAGATCAAGAACCTGAACAGCTTCAAGTTCATGCAGCAGGCGATCGACTACGAGATCCGCTGGCAGATCGACGAGATCGAGGACGGCCGCGAGATCGAGCAGGCCACCGTGCTGTTCGACCCCGACACCGGCGAGACGCGTGCGATGCGCGCCAAGGAAGACTCGGCCGACTACCGCTACTTCCCCGACCCCGACCTGCCTCCGCTGGTCATCGCCGCCGACTGGATCGAGCGCGTGAAGGCCGCCATGCCCGAGCTGCCACGCGCGATGGCCGAGCGCTATGTGCGCGACCACGGCCTGTCGGAATACGACGCGGCGCAGCTCACCCAGAGCGCGGCGCTCGCCGGCTACTTCGACGAAGCCGTGAACGCGGGCGCCACGCCCAAGCTCGCGAGCAACTGGATCACCGGCGAGATGGCGCGCCGCCTGAACGCCGCCGAGATCGGCATCGAGGCCGCTCCCGTGAAGGCGCAGCAACTGGCCCAGCTGGTCAAGCGCATCGCCGACGGCACCCTGCCCAACAACGCCGCGCGCCAGGTGTTCGAAGCCCTGTGGACCGGCGAAGGCAGCGACGTCGACGCGATCATCGAGGCCAAGGACCTGAAGCCGATGAACGACGCCGGCGCACTCGACAAGATCCTCGACGAGGTGATCGCGAAGAACGCCAAGAACGTCGAGGAATACCGAGGCGGCAAGGAGAAGGCGCTCAACGCCCTCGTGGGCCAGGTCATGAAGGCCAGCGGCGGCAAGGCCAATCCGGCGCAAGTGACCGAACTGCTCAAGGCCAAGCTCAGCTGAGTCTTTTCGGGAAACACCGCGGAACCGGCTCCGCCGGGCCGCAGGTGTTGCCCCCCGGCAGGGGGTTGGCGAAGCGGTACGCAGTGCCGCGCAGCCTGGGGGGTTACCTGGGATTTCCGCCGTTCTGCGGCGTCCAGAGCGTCTTCAGGCGCGTGCGCTCTTCGTCGAAGCGCGCATTCACCCGCTTCTTCTCTTCTTCCTGCTCCGCGATGAAGCGGTTCTGCACCGCCACGCTCTGCGTGTTGTCGTCGAGCTTGCGACGCACCGCCCCCGGCGCCTTGCTGACGTCCTGCTTGTAGAACTCCAGCTCCTCGTCGATCTTCTTGCGGTCCTCGCCCAGCTCGGCAATGCGCTTCTTCGCGGCCTGGGTCACCGCATCGATCTGCGCCAGCGCTTCGCTGCGCTCGCGGTCGTGCGTGGCGAGGTTCGGGTAGCGCACCAGCAGTGCGCGTTCGCGGCGCCGCTCGTCGGTCAGGCGCGCGGCCTGGATGGCGGCTTCGCGGGCGCGGTCCTCGCGCTCCTGCAGCTCGCGCGCGGTGTAGGTCGGCTCGACCTTGCGGCGCACGGAGCCGCTCGGGTTGAGCTCGCGCTGCTCGCGGTCGCTGCACTCCGCGATGGGCCGGTCGGCCGTCAGGGTGCGGCCGCGGGCGTCGGTGCAGGTGTAGATGCCGGCGGAGGCGCCTTCCACTTTCTGCGGTTGCGCCTGCAACGCGCCGCAGAACGAGGAGGCAATGAGAAGAAATGATGCCGCCGCCAGCAGGCGGGCCGGTGTACCGTGATCGTCGCGTGCGGGATGGTGCATGTTCGGCGGCCCTGCCTCTTCAGCTGGCGCCGTAGCGCGCGCGGTAGGCCAGCACGCGTTCGCGGTGAGCGCCCAGGTCGGCCGCGGCATCGCCGGAAAGATAGCTAAGCAGGTCGTCCAGCGTGGCGATGGCGATCACCGACAGGCCCAGCTGGTTGCGCACGTACTGCACGGCGCTGTGGTCCACGTCGACGCCGTTCTCGGTGGCCTTTTCCTGCCGGTCGAGCGCGATGGCCACGGCATGCGGCGTGGCGCCAGCGGCCTCGATGGCGGCGATCGACTCGCGCACCGCGGTGCCGGCGGACATCACGTCGTCGACGATCAGCACGCGCCCCTTGAGCGGCGCGCCGACCAGGTTGCCGCCTTCGCCGTGCGCCTTGGCTTCCTTGCGGTTATAGGCAAAGGGATAGTTGCGGCCCCGGCGGGCCAGCTCGGCCGCCACCGTGGCGCCCAGCGGAATGCCCTTGTAGGCGGGGCCGAAGATCATGTCGAACTCGAGGCCGCTCTCGATCAGGCGGTCTGCATAGAATCCGGCGAGCCGGGCAATCTTGCCGCCGTCGTCGAAGAGTCCCGAATTGAAGAAATAGGGGCTCATCCGACCGGCCTTGGTCTTGAACTCCCCAAAGCGCAGTACGCCGGCATCCAGTGCGAACTGGACGAAATCCTGTGCGATCGCGCTGCTTTTCTTCTCACCATCTACAGCCATCGGAAATTCCTTGTGTTCAAACTGACCAGTCTCAATCTCAATGGCCTGCGTTCGGCCGCAACCAAAGGCGTGGCCGACTGGGTGGCCGAACTTGCGCCGGATTGTATTTGCATGCAGGAGATCCGCGTCCAGGCCAGCGACATCGAGGGCCGGTTCGAGGAAATGGCCGGCCTCAAGGGCCATTTCCACTTCGCCGAGAAAAAGGGCTACGCCGGCACCGCCGTCTACACCAAGCACGCTCCGAGCCAGGTCGTGGTGGGCTGGGGCGACCCCGAGTTCGACGCTGAGGGCCGGTATCTCGAACTGCGCTTCGACACGCCCAAGCGCAAGTTCTCCGTCATCAGCTGCTACTTCCCGAGCGGCAGCTCGGGCGAGGAACGCCAGGAGGCCAAGTTCCGCTTCCTCAAGGGCTTCTTCCCCCACCTCGTGGCACTCAAGAAGGAGCGCGAGTTCGTGCTGTGCGGCGACATCAACATCGCCCATAAAGAGATCGACCTGAAGAACTGGCGCGGCAACCAGAAGAACAGCGGCTTCCTGCCCGAGGAACGCGCCTGGATGACGAAGCTGCTCGACGCCGGCGCCGAAGGCGCGGGCCTTGTTGACGTGTATCGCATGCTCAAGCCCGACACCACCGGCGAGGCCTACACCTGGTGGAGCAACCGCGGCCAGGCCTACGCGAACAACGTGGGGTGGCGGCTCGACTACCACCTCGCCACGCCGAAGACCGCGGCGCTGGCGCGCACCGAGCAGATCTACAAGACCGTGAAATTCAGCGACCACGCGCCGATCACGGTGGATTACGACTTCAAGCTGTAGGCCGCCCAGGCGCCCGCCCGATCATCGCGACAGCTCGGGTAGCGCCTTCTCCAGCGTGGCGACGAAGGCCTGCATGGCCTCCGTCTCGTACGCCCCGCGCTTGGTGATGCGATAGAAGTCCAGCCCCACCTTCGGCTTGGTCAGCACGTCGGTGCGCACGCGGTGGCGGCGGCAGGCGGCGAGCGCGAAGGTGGGCATCACCGCGGTGCCGAAGCCCGCCTCCACCATCGAGATCAGCGTGCCGAAGAAGTTGAAGGAGGTACGTTGCGCGTCGGCGCGGCCGATGGCGGCGAGATGCTGGTCGATCACCTTCTGGATCGGGTTGCCGGGCGGCAAGCCTACGAGCTCGGCGCCGCGCAATGCCGACCAAGGCGCGGAGCCGACGGCCCCCGGTTCCCCGGCCTCATCCATCGGCGCGACGCGCATCAGGTGAAAGCGCCCCACCGGCTCGCGCGCCAGCCCCGGCGCGGCCTTGAAGAAGAAGCCCAGCCCCACGTCGGCCTCGCCGGCCGTCACCATCGCCTCCACGTCGCGCAGGTCGGCGTCGAACAGGCGCAGGCTCACCTGCGGATGCGCCTCGCGGAAGCTGGCGAACACCTGCGGCAGGAGATGCGAGGACACCAGCGGCGTGGCCGCGATGCGCAGCGTCTGGCGTGCGGCATCGCCCTCGGCGCCCAGCTCGGCAGCCACGTCGTCGAGGTCGGTCACCATGCGCTCCACCACCGGCAGCAGGCGCCGGCCCGCGGGCGTGAGGCTCACCACGCGCGTGGTGCGGTCGAAGAGGCGGCAGCCCAGCTGCTTTTCCATCTCGCGGATCAGGATGCTGAGCCCCGCCTGCGTGATGTGCGCCTGCTCGGCGGCGCGCGTGAAGTTGCCCACGCGCGCCACCTGCAGGAAGGCGCGCAGCTGGCGGGTCGATAGATTCATATGAATTCATGATAAATCCATATCACATCTAAATTTCCCAAATGATCGATCCAAGTTCCTAATGCGGGCCGAGACAGGAACGCACTGCAACGACCGATCATCATGAGCAACGAAGTCATCATCCTTGGCGCCGGCATCGGCGGCCTGACCCTCGCGCTGAGCCTGCACCAGGCCGGCATTCCCTGCCGCGTGTACGAAGCCGTGCCCGAGCTGAAGCCGCTGGGCGTGGGCATCAACCTGCTGCCGCACGCGGTGCGTGAACTCACCGAACTCGGGCTGCTGGAGGCCCTCGACAAGGTGGGCGTGCGCACGCAGGAAGCGGTCTTCTTCTCCGAGCACGGCCAGCTGGTCTTCCGTGAAGCCGCGGGGCAGCACGCGGGCTACGACTGGCCGCAGTTCTCCATCCACCGCGGCGACCTGCAGACGGTGCTGTACGAAGAGACGCTGAAGCGCCTCGGCCCCGACAGCGTGGTGTGCGGCCGTCGCTGCACGCATGTGGAGCAGGACGAAGACGGCGTCACGGTGCATTTCGCCGACGCGCCACCGGTGCGCGGCGCCGTTGCCGTGGGCTGCGACGGCATCCATTCGGCACTGCGCAAGCAGCTCTATCCGAACGAGGGGCCACCGCGCTACTCGGGCGTGAACATGTGGCGCGGCACCGCGCGCTGGAAGCCTTTTCTCTCGGGCGGCAGCATGGTGCGCGCGGGCTGGCTCTCGGTCGGCAAGATGGTGATCTACCCGATCCGCGACAACATCGACGCCGAGGGCAACCAGCTCGTGAACTGGGTCGCCGAGATCCACGCACCCCAGCCCGCCATGCGCGACTGGAGCCGCGCGGGCCGCCTCGAAGACTTCCTGCCCGCCTTCGCCGACTGGCATTTCGACTGGCTCGACGTGCCCGCGCTGATCCTCGCCTCCGACACCATCCTCGAGTACCCGATGGTCGACCAGGACCCGTTGCCGCGCTGGACCCATGGCCGCCTCACGCTGCTGGGCGACGCCGCGCACCCGATGGTGCCGCGCGGCTCCAACGGCGCGGGGCAGGCGATCATCGACGCGCGCTACCTCGCGGGCGCGCTGAAGAAGACGGGCGTCGGTACCACCGCGCTCGAAGACTACGACCGCGTGCGCGTCAAGGCCACCACCGACGTGGTGCTGACCAACCGCAGCAACCCGCCCGACGCCATCCTGCGCGAAGTGTTCGAGCGCTCGGGCGGCAAGCGCTTCGACAACATCGACGAGGTCGTGCCCGTCGCCGAGCTGCAGGCCATCTCGGACAACTACAAGCGCGTGGCCGGCTACGACCCCGCGGCCCTGAAGGCCCGCGCTTCCTACCTTTGAACCTGAACAGGCAACCCACAGAAGAACACGGAGACAGACAGACCATGCGCTCGCTGATCAAGAAGACCCTCGCCACCCTGCTCGTCGCGGCCAGTACCGCGACTGTCGCCACCAGCGCATTCGCCTGGCCCGACCAGCCCATCACGCTGGTGGTGCCCTACACCCCCGGCACCGGCATCGACCTGGTCGCCCGCCAGCTCTCGGCCCGCCTGCCCGCCAGGCTGGGCCAGTCGGTGATCGTGGAGAACGTCGCCGGCGCCAGCGGCAACATCGGCAGCGAGCGCGTTGCCCGCGCCAAGCCCGACGGCTACACGCTGCTGGTGCAGGTCAACACGCTGGTGATGAACCGCAGCCTCTACCGCTCGCTGAGCTACGACCCGGTGGCCGACTTCGCGCCGGTGTCGCTCACCTCGTGGGGCACGCTGCTGCTGGTGACCAACCCGAACGTGCAGAAGGCCTCGTCGGTGCAGCAGATGGTGAGCGCGGCCAAGGCGGAGCCCGGCAAGCTGACCTACGCCACGCCGGGCGTGGGCACGCCGCACCACCTCTCGATGGCGCTGCTCATGCAGGGCACGGGCACCGAGCTGCTGCACGTGCCCTACAAGGGCACGGCCGGTGCGGTGACCGACCTGCTCGGCGGGCGCATCGACTACATGTTCCTGCCGGTGCACGTGGCGCTGCAGCACATCCAGGTCGGCAAGCTCAAGGCCATTGCCACCGGCAGCGGCAAGCGCCTGCCGCAGCTGCCCGACGTGCCGACGCTGGCCGAAGCCGGCGTGACCGCCGACAACGTCGACATGTGGTACGGCGTGCTCGCCCCCAAGGGCACGCCACCGGATGTGGTGGCACGGCTCAACAAGGAGATCGCGGCGGTGCTGAAGCAGCCCGAGGTGGCGAAGTCCTTCGAGTCGCAGGGCATGGTGCCGGCGAGCTTGACGCCGGCGGAGTTCGGCACGCTGCTGAAGAAGGATGCCGACCGCTGGGCGGGTGTGGTGAAGCGCGGCAACATCACCGCTGACTGATCGGCCCTCCCCGGTGTTCCCGGACTCGGGGGACCTTCCGGTCAGCGCGTGGTCGAGGCCTTCCCCGCATGCCGCGCCAGATGCACCTGGTGCAGCGTGATCTTGCGCACCTCGGCCTGGCTGGTCTCGATGTGCGCGCGCAGCAGCATCGCGGCCTGGTCACCACGGTTGGCGCGCACGGCCTTCAGGATCTTGGCGTGCTCGTCGTAGGTGGCGTCGATGCGCGGCTGCTTGGTGAAGTCGAGCCGGCGGATGATGCGGATGCGGTCGGTCACGTCGCCGTGCACGCGGGCCATCTCGGCATTGCCTGCGGCGGCCACCAGCGAGCAATGAAAGGCCTCGTCCCACTGCGCCACCTGCGCCATGTCGGTGCTGCGCTGCGCCGCGGGTACGAGCCAGATGTCGGCCAGCGTATCGAGCAGGCCGCGGTCGATGTGGCGGTCGGTCTCGCACAGCCGGTGCACGGCGGTGGTCTCCAGCACCATGCGCAGGTCGTAGAGCTGCTCGAACTGGTCGAAGTCGAAGGGCAGCACGCGCCAGCCGCTGCGGAACAGCACCTCGACGAAGCCCTCCTGCTGCAGCCTGAAGAGCGCCTGCCGCACCGGCGTGCGCGACACGCCGAGCCGGTCGCTGATCTCGCCTTCGGTGAAGCGGTCGCCGGGCACGAGGATGAAGTCGGCCACGTCGCGCTTGAGCTGCGCGTAGACCTCGTCGGCACGCGTGCGGAAGGCGGACGCGTCGGCGGCGGCTGGAGCGGAAGCTTCTGGGCGGGGGCGAACGGTAGACACGGATGGGATGTTAGTCGCTGGGCGGTGGGCCATGGTCGTCATTGCGGCTTCCCAAGCGCCGCGACGAGCGCGGCGCCCGGCGCCGTCCAGCCGACGATGGCGCCCTGCGCGCGCACCATGTCGAGCGTCGCCGCCTTGAACGCCGGAAAGTAGCTCTCGGTGCAGTCCTCGAGCAGCAGGCTGTCGTAGCCGCGGTCGTTGGCTTCGCGCATGCTGGTCTGCACGCAGACCTCGGTCGTGACGCCGCCGAAAAGCAGATGGGTGATGCCGCGCGCCTGCAGAAGCTCGTGCAGGCCGGTGGCGTAGAACGCGCCCTTGCCCGGCTTGTCGATCACGATCTCGCCCTCGACGGGCGCGAGCGCCTCGATGATCTGGTTGCCCGGCTCGCCCGCGACGAGGATGCGCCCCATGGGCCCTTCGTCGCCGATGCGCAGCGTGGGGTTGCCGCGATTGCGCTTGGCCGGCGGGCAGTCCGAAAGATCGGCCTTGTGCGCCTCCCGCGTGTGCACGACGAGGCCACCTGCCTCCCGCCATGCTTCCAGCACGGCCTTCGTCGCAGGGACGATGGCCTCCAACAGCGAAACGTCATTGCCCAGCGTCTCGCCGAAGCCGCCAGGCTCGATGAAGTCGCGCTGCATGTCGATCAGCACCAGCGCGGTCCGATCAATGTCGAACTCGTAGGGGAACGGATCGGCCAGTTCTATGCGCATGCTCGTCCTAGTGTGTTTCCAAGGCTGCGGCAATCACTCCACGACCGCGCCGTGCCGCCCGCCGGGCGCTCTCAAGACGACAGCAAGAGCACTCATGCGACCACCTCGTGATGCCCGCCACCCATGTGCGCCCCAATGACGTGCCGCTCGGCTCCGGAAGCCGAAGTCTCGAACACGATCCGCCCCTCGCTCATCACCACGATGCGATCCGCCAGCTCGAGCAGCTCGTCGAGGTCCTCGCTGATGAGCAGAACGGCCCCGCCCTTCTCCCGCACCTGCACGATGCGCGAATGGATCTCCGCGACGGCCGCGAAGTCCAGCCCGAACACCGGGTTCGCCGCGATCAGCACGTTGATGTCGCCCGCCAGCTCGCGCGCCAGCACCGCGCGCTGCACGTTGCCGCCCGAGAGGCTGCGGATAGGCGCCCCCTCGCCCCGCGTCTTCACGCCGTATTCGGTGATCCACTCGCGCGCGCGGCTGCGCCAGTACGGAAAGCTCAGCACGCCGCCGCGCGACAGGGGCGGCTGGTCGAAGTCGCGCAGTGCCATGTTCTCCGCGACGCTGAGATCACCCACGCAGGCGTTGCGCAACGGTTCCTCCGGCAGGCTGCGGACCTTGAGCTCGCGGTTCTCCGCGCGATGCGCGCCGTAGGGCTGCCCCATCACCGTGACCTTGCCCGCCAGACGCGGACGTTGCCCGACGAGAGTCTCCACCAGCTCTCGCTGCCCGTTGCCGGAAACGCCGGCCACGCCGAGGATCTCTCCGGCGCGAACCGACAGGCTCAGCTCGTGCAGCGCCAGCGTGCCGCGATCGCCCTGCGCCTTCAGGCCCTCGACCTTCAGCGCGACCGGCGCGCTGGCAGCCACCGGCTTCCTGTCGACTGGCCTCTGCGCCGGCGACGAGGCGACCTGCTCGCCCCCCATCATGGCCTGCGCCAGTTGCGCCGGGCTGGTGTCGGCCACGCGGCAATGGTGCACCGCCTTGCCGCGCCTGAGCACCGTCACGCTGTCGGCATACGCCATCACCTCGCGGAACTTGTGCGTGATGATGAGCACCGTGCACAGCCCGCTGCGTGCAAACTCGCGCACGTGGCCCAGCACCTCGTCGGCCTCCTGCGGCGTGAGCACGGAGGTCGGTTCGTCGAGGATCAGCAGGCGCGGCTTCAGGTACAGCTGCTTGAGCAGTTCGAGCTTCTGCTTCTCGCCCGCCGCGAGCTCCGAAGGCCGCACGTCGAGATCGAGGCTGAACGGCGTGGTCGCCAGGAACGCCTCCAGCTCCGCGCGCTTGCGCTTCCAGTCGATCAGCGCCGGCGTCTTGCCGCCCGCGAGCAGCAGGTTCTCGGCCACCGTCATGCCCGGCGCCAGCGTGAAGTGCTGGTAGACCATGCCGATGCCCAATGCGCGCGCCACGATCGGGTTGGCAATGTCCTGCTCGCGCCCGTCGATCAGGATGCTGCCCTCCTCCGCGCGCTGGAAGCCGGCCACGCACTTCACCAGCGTGCTCTTGCCCGCGCCGTTCTCGCCGAGCAGCGCGTGCACCGTGCCGGGCTCCGCGCGCATCGTCACGCGATCCATCGCCGTGAAGTCGCCGAAGCGCTTGGTGAGCTCGTAGGTGTCGAGCGCGAGCGCGCCGCTGCCCGCGGGCAGGCCGCCGATGGCGTGAGAAGAAGGCGCGGCGCCCATCGCGGTCAGCCGAGCGCGGCCAGCAGCGCCTGCGAGGTGGCATGCGCGCCGAACACGCCGCCCTGCATGGTGATCATCTTCAGCGCGGCGAGGTGATTGCCATGGTCGGTGGCGGCCGTGCAGTCGGACAGCAGCAGGCACTCGAAGCCCCGGTCGTTGGCATCGCGCATCGTGGTGTGCACGCACACGTCCGTCGTGATGCCCGCGAGGATGATGTTCTCGACGCCGCGCGTGCGCAGGATCAGCTCGAGGTCGGTCGCATAGAACGAGCCCTTGCCGGGCTTGTCGATCACCACCTCGCCCGGCAGCGGCGCCAGCTCGGGAATGATTTCCCAGCCCGGCTCGCCGCGCACCAGGATGCGCCCGCACGGCCCGTCGTCGCCGATGCCCACGCCGTTCGCGCCGATCTGCCGCGAGCGCCAGCGCTTGTTGGCCGGCAGGTCGGCGAGGTCGGGCCGGTGGCCTTCGCGCGTGTGGATGACGTGATAGCCCAGCGGCCGCAGCGCCGCCAGCGTGCGCGCGATCGGCTGGATGGGTGCCTGCACCAGCGACAGGTCGTAGCCCATCACGTCGACATACCCGCCCTTGCCGCAGAAATCGGTCTGCATGTCGATGACGATCAGCGCCGTGTTCTCGGGGCGCATGTTGGCGTTGTAGGGCCAGGCATAAGGCTCGGCGGCGACGGTCTTTGTCGTCATGGCTTTCAGTTCCTTGTCGATGAGAGTTCGCCGGGGCTGCCGGCGGCGGCGCTGCCCGGCCTGCAGGTGAGCACGAGGATCACCAGCGTGAGCACGTAGGGCACGGTGTTGAAGAGGTGGTAGCCCCAGCCGATGCCGATGGACTGCAGCGCCGGCCCGATGGCACCCGCGCCGCCGAAGAGCAGCGCCGCGCCCACGCAGCGCAACGGACTCCAGCGCGCAAAGATCACCAGCGCCACCGCGATCAGCCCCTGGCCGCTGGAGATGCCTTCGTTCCAGCTGCCCGGATAGAACAGCGTGAGCGATGCACCGCCCAGCCCCGCGATGAAGCCGCCGGCGGTGGTGGCCGCGATGCGCAGGCCCGAGACCGAATAGCCGAGCGCGCGCGTGGCCTGAGCCGAATCGCCCGCCATGCGCACCAGCAGCCCGGCGCGCGTGCGCGCGAAACCCCACCACAGCAGCACCGCGAGCGCCACGCCCACGGGCACCAGCGCGTTGAGCTGTAGGGCGGACCGCACCACCGGGTTGTCGCTCCAGAAGCCCAGCGGAATCGCTGGAATCTGCGGCGCCTGCGGCTGGATCAGCGGCTTGCCGAGGTAGAAGGCCAGCCCGGTGCCGAGCAGCATCAGCGCGATGCCGGTCGCCACGTCGTTCACGCGATCGAGCGAGCACAGCAGCCCGTGCAGCAACGCAAGCGCGGCACCGGCCAACGCGCCGATCAGCACGCCGAGCCACGCGGAGTCGGTGAGGTAGGCGCCACCGAAGGCCGCCATTGCAGACAACACCAGCACGCCTTCGAGCCCGAGGTTGATACGGCCGGACTTCTCCGTGAGGCACTCGCCCAGGCTCACGAAGAGGAACGGCGCACCCACGCGCAGCGCACCGCCGACGATGCCGGCGAGCAGCGCGATCCACTGGTCGGCCGTCATGTGTAGCTCCTGGCTTCGGGCAGCATGCGGTCGCCGAACTTCTTCCAGTCGACGGTGCGCAGGCCTTCGCTCGCGAGGATCAGCACGAAGGCGATGCCCTGCAGCACCAGCACCGATGCATCGGGCAACCCGACGCGCCGCTGCAGCAGGCTACCCGCCGCACCGAAGCCGCCGAACAGAATGGCCACCGGCACGATGGCCACAGGGTTGTGCCGCGCGATGAACGACACCAGGATGCCTGCGTAGCCGTAGCCCGCGATCAGCGAAGCGTTCGCGTTTGTGTGCACCGCCGCCACCTCGATGGCGCCCGCCAGCCCGGCGCATGCGCCGCCGAGCCCGCAAGCCGAAAGAATGAGCCGCGTCGCCGGCAGCCCCACGAGCTGCGCGGTACGCGGATTGCCGCCCACCACCCGCACCGAGAAGCCCGAGGCCGTGGCGCGCAGCCACCAGCCGAGCCCCAGGCAGGCCACCACGCCGATCACAAGGCCCCAATGCACGTCGGAGCCGCCGATGCCGCCGATCAGCAGCCCGTCGGCAAGCGCATGGGTCGACGGTTTGTTGAGGCTGGCCGGGTCGCGCAGCGGCCCTTCGACCAGATGCTTGAAGATGCCGATGGCGATGTAGGCCAGCAGCAGGCTGCTGATGGTCTCGTTGATGCCGCGGTACTGGCGCAGCCAGCCCGCGAGCACGATCCACAGCGCACCGGCGACGGCACCCGCGATGCACACGGCCGCCGTGCCGATGGCATTGCCGGGCAGCGGCACTGCGTGCGCCAGCGCCGCGCAGGCCAGCCCGCCCAGAACCAGCGCACCCTCGCCGCCGATGACGATGAGCCCCGCGCGCGCGGGCAGCGCAACGCACAGCGCGGTGAGCATCAGCGGCGCGGCGCGCTGCAACGTGTTCTGCCAGGAGAACCAGTCGCCGAACGCGCCCTTGAACAGCGTGGCCCACACCTCCACCGCGTCGATGCCGGCGAAGGCCACCACCAGCCCGAACAGCAGCAGCGCCGCCGCGATGGCGAACACCGGCAGGGCCAGTTCCTTGAAGAGCGCGGGGCGCAACATGTCGTCGACGGAGTGAAGGTCAGACGCTGCCCACGACGCCTTCGACGAGGTAGTTCATCTTCTCGAGCTCGAGGTCGGTCTGCTTCAGGACCTTGCCCGCGGGCACCACGACCGCGCCCTTGTTGTCCTTGATGCCGTCCTTGAAGATGTCGAAGCTGCCCGCGATCATCTTCGCCTTGATCTCGTCGGCATGCTTCTTCGCGGCGTCGGGCACCATGGGGCCGTAGGCCGACATCTTCACGTAGCCTTCCTTCAGGCCGCCGCGCAGGAAGTTGGGGTGCGGCTTGCCGCTCTGCGCGGCCTCGATGGCGGTCTTGTAGGCGGTGAGCCAGTTCCACTCGGCGCCTGTGAGGTAGGCATTGGGCGCCAGCTTGGCCTGGCTCGCGTGGTAGCCGCAGACCATCTTGCCGCGCTTGGCCGCCGTCTCGACAACCACCTTGGGGCCGTCCACGTGCATGGTGAACACGTCGCAGCCCTGGTCGGCCAGGCTGTTGGTGGCCTCGGCTTCCTTCACCGCCATCGACCAGTCGCCCGTGAAGATCACGCTGCAGGTGATGTTCGGCTTGACCGAGCGCGCGCCGAGCGTGAATGCGTTGATGTTGCGCAGCACCTGCGGAATGGGCTTGGCGGCGACGAAGGCGATCTTGTTGCTCTTCGTCATGTGCGCGGCGATCACGCCGTTGAGATACTGACACTCGTCGATGTAGCCGAAGAAGCTGCCGACGTTCTTCGGGTGCTTGCCCTCGGTCCAGAGCCCGCCGCAGTGCGAGAAGCGCACGTCGGGGTTCTTGGGCGCCACCGCGAGGATGTGGGGGTCGAAGTAGCCGAACGAGGTGGGAAAGAGCAGGCCCGCGCCGTCCTGCGAGATCATGCCGGTCATGGTCTTCTGCACCGCGGCGGTCTCGGGCACGTTCTCTTCTTCCACCACCTTCACGCCGGGCAGCTTCTTGATCTCGGCCGCGGCCATGGCGTGCGCCTGGTTGTAGCCGTAGTCGTCGCGCGCGCCGACGTAGATCACGCCGACGGTGAGCGGCTTGGGCTTGGCTTGCGCGCTGGCGAGTGCGCTCCAGCTCCCCAGGCTGCCGGCCGCGCCCAGCGCGGCAAGGGTCTTGAGCGAATCGCGGCGGTTGAATTGGCTGGTCATGGCTTTCTTCTCCGTTACAGGTTGAGGTGCAAAAAACGTGCCCTTGCCGGGGCTCAGCCGAGCAGGCTCACATGGGCGGCAACGACGCGCCAGCCTTCGGCCGTGCGCATCCAGGTCTGGCTCTGGCGGCCGGTCTGGTTGCTGCCGCTGCCTTCGCGGCGGAACTCGACGTTCGCGGTCGCGAAGTCGCGGCCGTAGGTGGTGATGACGGTGCGAAGCAGCTCGCGCGGCGGGCTCTGCAGGGGCAGCGAGGCGCGGAAGGCGGCGATGTCGGCGTGGCCGTAGTGGTTCTCCGAGAAGCCGTAGCGCAGCGTGTGCGGGCTGTTCCAGAAGAGCTCATCGAGCGTGGCGCGGTCGTTGCCGACCAGCGCCGCTTCGTAGCGTGCGAACACGGCCTGCACTTCAGCCAGCACCTCGGGAATGTTGATCTCGGGCGTCACCGGCGGACCTCGCGCTGGAAGATGTCGAGGCTGAGCTTCTTGGTCGCGACGAAGCTCTCGGTACTCAGCGTCTCGACGGTGCGCGGGCGCGCGTCGCCGTAGCGCAGGATCTCGGCGACTTTGGTGGGCCGCTTGGTGAGCAGCAGCACCTCGTCGGCGAGGTACACGGCCTCCTCGAGGTCGTGCGACACCAACAGCATGGTGGTGCCGGTCTGCATGAACACCTCCTGCAGCTTCTCGCGGATGAAGAGCGTCATCTCGAAGTCGAGCGCCGAGAAGGGCTCGTCGAGAAACAGCACCTCAGGGTTGGGCGCAAGCGCGCGCATGATCGACGCCGTCTGCTGCTGGCCACCCGAGAGCTCGTACGGAAAGCGCTTCAGGTCGAACTTCACGTCGAAGGACGCCACCAGCTCTTCCATGCGCCGGTCGACCTCGGCCTTGCTGCGTCCTTCTAGCTTCAGCGGATAGGCGATGTTGTCGATGGTGCGCATCCACGGGAACATCGCCTCGCGGTAGTTCTGGAACACGTAGCCGATCTTGGTGTCCTTGCGCTGCTTGCCGTCGAACAGGATCTCGCCCGAGTCGATGGGGATGAGCCCCGCGATCATGTTGATGAGCGTGGACTTGCCGCAGCCGTTGGGCCCGAACACCGAGACGATCGCGTGCTTCGGGATGTCGAGGTCGAAGTTCTCGTACAGCGGCCAGCCCGCGAAGTACTTGGTGAGCCCACGGATCGTGATGTGCGTGCCTGCCGGGCCGGGCCTGAAGGCGGGCTTCGGAACGTCGGCGTACACCGGGCCGTTGATGACGATGTCAGTTGAAGCTCGCATGGATGCGCTCCTGTCGGGATCTTTGCGTGAGCTGCCGCGGAACCGGCTTTGCCGGGCCGCAGGCAGCGCCCCCTCGCAGGGGGTTGGCGGCTACGCGTAGCGAGCAAGCCTGGGGGTGGTCCATTACCTTCCGCTCCAGTGCACGATGCGACGCTCGGCGATCAGGAAGAGGATGTTGAGCGCGTAGCCCAGCGCACCTGCTGCGAGGATCGCCGCGTACATGCTCTTCACGTTGAGCACCTGCTGCGCGTCGATGATGCGATGGCCCAGCCCCGTGTCGGAGCCGATGAACATCTCGGCCACGATGACGATCACCAGCGCCATCGACACCGCCGAGCGCAGGCCCACGAAGCTGGGCTGCAGGCTTTCCCACACGAGCACGTCCTTGAAGATCTGCCAGCGCGAGGCGCCCATGACGCGTGCCGCCATCACGCGCTGCTTGCGGGCGTTGATGACGCCGTAGGCGCTGTTGAACACCACGATGAGCAGCGCGCCGAAGGCCGCGATGGCGACCTTGTTGACGTCGCTCACGCCGAAGATCAGCAGGAACAGCGGAATGAGCGCCGACGACGGCGTGGAGCGGAAGAAGTCGATCAGGAACTCCACGCTGCGGTACGCCTTCTCGTTGCTGCCGAGCAGCACGCCCAGCGGCACGCCGACGACCGCCGCGATGACGAAGGCCTGCACGGTGCGCCACACGGTCATGGCGAAGTCGGTGAGCAGCGGGCCGCCGGCCAGGCCGGTGATGAGCGCTGCGATGGTGTCGGCGGGCGTGGGCAGCAAGATCGGCTTGATGAAGCCGAGCCGCACCACCAGGTCCCACACGATGAACAGCGCCACCGGGCCGATGAAGGGCAGCATGCGGTCGCGCAGCGGCGGCTTCGGTGCTGCGGTGGCAGCACTTGCCGGCGGGGTCCACGGCGCGGCCGTGGTCGTGCTTGCTTCGGCCATGGTCGTCAGGCCTTGTAGAGCAGGGTATCCACCGCGACCTTCTTCTCGAAGATGCCTTTCTCGGTGAACAGGTCGTAGAACTTCTGGAAGTACGCGACGTCGCTGGGCTTGAACTCGTTGTAGAGCATGTACGACGCGAGCGGCACCTCGGCCGTGAGCTTGCCTTCGATGGCGGTGTAGCCCTTCATGAACTGCCGCGCCTCGTCGGGCTTGCTGCGCACCAGCTCCACGCCGCGCGCGTAGGCGGCGATGTACTTCTTCGCGATCTCGGGGTTCTTCTTGATGAACTCGCTGGTGAGGCTGGCCGCGCCGCCGTGCCAGGGCGCCATCGGGTCGCCGAGAATGTATTTGGCGACCACGCCGGCCTCGACGACGCGCGTGGTGCCGTTCATGCGGCCCACCGTGCCGGTGGGCTCCAGCGTGTAGCAGGCGTCGACCTGGCCCGCGACCAGCGCAGCCACGTGCTGGCCGATGGGCAGCTCGCTCACGGTCGCGCCCTTGGCGCCCGCGCGCTCCAGCATGGTCTTGCACAGCGTGACGTTCTGGATGCCGGGGCCCGAGGCCACCTTCTTGCCGGCCAGCTCGGCCACGCTCTTCACGGGGCTGTCCTTGGCGACGATGAATTCGTCGAGCACGTACTTCGCGTTGCTCGGGTTGGTGCAGAAGATCTTGAACAGGCCGGGCTGCGCGATCTCGCCGATGGCGAGGTTGGCCGAGCCGGTGCCGTTGGCGCTGCCGTCGCAGCGGCCGGCGAGCATGCCTTCCATCACCTGCTGCGCGCCGGCGAACTTCAGCGGCTCGACTTCGAGGCCGGCCTCCTTGAAGTAGCCCTTGTCGACCGCCGCGAAGAACGGCAGGCCGGCGGCCACCGGCCAGAAGCCGATGCGCAGCTTCGTCGCCGCACCCTGCGCCCGCACGATGGCGGGCGCGGCCAGCACGGCCAGGCCAGCGGCGCCGGCCTGCAGCAGTTGGCGTCGTTGGCGAGCGGCGGGAGAGTTTTCTTGAATGCTCATCGGAACTCCTGATCAGTTGGAACTCGGGGTGGCCAGGCTCGCGACGTAGGCGCGCCAGCCGCCGTGATGGGTCACGTCCTGCGCGCCGGCCAGCACATGGCCTTCGCAGATGAAGCCCTTCACCCAGCTGCCGTCGGCCAGCTCGACGCTGCCCAGCCCCAGCGGCGACGGGATGAGCGCGAGAAAGCTGCCGACCTGGGCGAGCGGCACGGCCCACACCTCGAGCGCGATGGCGGCACCGCCTTCGTCTGCTCCGACGGCCACGCGCCGCAGCCCGGGCTTGGGAGGCACCGTGCCCGGCAATGCATGCAGCCGGTAGAAGGGCGAAGTCGTTGTGGCGCGCAGCAGCGTCGCGCCGCGCTCGGTGAGCTGGCCGTTGAGCGGCATGCCCGAGAGATGCGCGCCGACCACTGCGATGGGCAGCAGGCCGGTGCCCGGCGCGGCGAGCCCCGGAATGGCGCGCGGCGCGGGCAGCGGCTGGCCGGTCGCGCCCTGCGCGAGGCCGGTCGCGTGGTGATAGCGCTGGCCCAGTTCGGCCAGTGCGAGATCGCTGCCGCAGGGGCCGATCAGCGTGATGCCGAAAGGCAGGCCGTCCGCGCGCAGGCTGCTGGGCACAGAGAGCGCGGCGTAGTCGAGCAGGTTGACGAAGTTGGTGTACGCGCCGAGGTTGCGGTTGAGCACGACCGGGTCGGCGCGCATCTGCTCGCGGGTGTAGTGCGTGGGCGCGGTGGGCACGAGCAGCACGTCGATGTCGCGCCACATCGGCTCGACCTTCTGCGCGATGGCGCGCAGCCGCGCCTGGGCCTCGAACACGTCGGCGGCGTCGTATTGGCGCCCGCTCTCGAGGATGCCGCGCACGGGCTCGATCACGTCGTCGGCGTGCGCGTCGAAGAATTCGCGCACCGCGGCGTAGCGCTCGGCGACCAGCGCGCTTTCGTAGAGCATCCCGGCGGCTTCGGCGAGCGGCGCGTAGGCGATGGTGACGGGCGTGCCGCCCATGGCGAGCAGCCGCGCGACCGCTTCGCCGAATGCCTGTTCGGCGGCGGCGTCGCCGAAGAAGCTCAGCCTGTCGGGCACGCCGAAGCGGAAGCGCGCGGGCAGCGGTTCACGGCGCAGGTCGATGTCGCGCGAGTACGGGTCGCGCACGTCGTGGCCGGCGGCGGCGAGCAGCACGTCGACCGCGGTGGCGACGGTGCGCGCGAAGATGGAGACGCAGTCGGCGCTCTGCGCCGCGGGCACCACGCCGAAGGCGCTCAGCAGGCCGCGCGAGGGCTTGAGACCGACGATGTTGTTGAGCCCGGCCGGCACGCGGCCCGAGCCGGCGGTGTCGGTGCCGAACGCGAAGTCGACCTCGCCGCTCGCCACCACGTAGGCCGAGCCCGAACTGGAGCCGCCCGACACGTAGCGCGCGTCGAAGGCGTTGGGCACCTCCCCATACGGAGAACGGGTGCCGTTCAGGCCGCAGGCGAACTGGTCGAGGTTGGTCTTGCCGGCCAGCAATGCACCGGCTTCGAGCAGGCGCTGCACCACGGCCGCATGCGCCACGGGCAGGCGCTCGAAAGCCGGACAGGCGGCCGTGGTGGGCACGCCGGCCACGTCGATGTTGTCCTTGACCGCGAAGCGCAGCCCGGCGAGCGGCAGGGCGAAATCCAGCGCCCCCGCAGCCTGCGCGTGCGCCACGGGCGAGGCGAACCTGGCAATCCAGGCCGCTTCGGGCGATCCGCTCTTCGGGTTTTCTTCATGCACCATCTTCAGGCATCCAAACATGTACACATGTTGTGATGCAAGCGGCGTGCCAGTGACCGCCGGCGCGATGCGACTCACGCGCGGCGCGCGTCAGTCAGAAAAACAGAATGGGGAGTGGAGTTTTCGCGAAACACCGCGGAACCGGCTTTGCCGGGCCGCAGGTGTTGCCCCCGGTAGAGGGAAGGCGTGCGCGACACGAAGTGCGCGCAGCCTGGGGGCGAGCTATTTCTTTGCTTCGCGGTACAGCTTCTCGACCTTCGGCAGGTTCGACTCGAGCTTCGCGATGCGGTCAGGTCCGCTGGGGTGCGTCGAGAGGAAGCTCAGGCCGCCCTGGTTCTTCGAAGCCGTGGCCATCTTCTTCCACAGCGACACCGACGCCTGCGGGTCGTAGCCCGCGCGCGCCGCCAGTTCGAGCCCCACGAGGTCGGCCTCGGACTCGTCGCTGCGACTGAACTTGAGCGTGATGAGCTGCGTGCCGGCACGCGCGGCCAGGTCGCCCACCTGCCCCCATCCGAGCAGTTGCGCGCCGATGGAGAGCGCCGCGCCGGTGCCCGCGCTCTTGGCCATGCGGGCGCGTGCGTGTTCGCGCAGCGCGTGGGCCATCTCGTGGCCCATCACCATCGCGACCTCGTCGTCGGTGAGCTTGAGCTGGTCGAGGATGCCGGTGAAGAAGGCGATCTTGCCGCCGGGCATGCAGAAGGCATTGATCTGCTTGCTGCCGATGAGGTTGACCTCCCACTTCCAGTCGCGGGCGCGCGAATTCCACGGCGTGGCGAAAGGAACGAGGCGCCTGGCGATGGTGCGCAGGCGCTGCAGCTGCGGATTGCTTTCGCCCGCCAGCGCCCCCTTGGCGCGCGCCTGCTCGAGCAGCTGGCCGTACTGCTGCACGCCGGCCGCCTCGATCTGCTCGACCGGCACGATGTTGCGCGCCACCGAAGGCTTGCCCACCTCGACCTGCGCCAGCGCCGGCTTCGCGAGGACCGCGCCGGCGGCGGCCAGCAGGAAGGCCCGCCGGGGATTCCAGGCGGAAGCTGCGGAAGGAGCCGCAAGGGCGAAAACGGGGCGATCGCATCGTGTGCACATAGGAGCGGGATGATAGGAACAAATGAAGACAAGAAGGCGGGAAGCCCGGGGCCTTGCTCATGGACAATCCGGGGCACATGTCCGCCTCGCCCGCAGAAACCCCCACGCCCCCCTCACCGCCCTGGCGCGACGCGCTGAAGGTCTACCTGGAACCCGCCACCCTGCGCATGCTGGCGCTGGGCTTCTCGGCGGGGCTGCCGCTGCTGCTGGTGCTGGGCACGCTGAGCTTCCGGCTGCGCGAAGCGGGCATCGACCGCACCACCATCGGCTACCTGAGCTGGGTCGGGCTGGCCTACGGCTTCAAGTGGGTCTGGGCGCCGCTGGTCGACCGGCTGCCGCTGCCGCCGCTGACCACGCTGCTGGGCCGCCGCCGCGGCTGGCTGCTGCTGGCGCAGTGCATGGTCATCGCCGGGCTGGCGGGCATGGCGGTCAACGACCCGCGCCACGGGCTCACGCCAATGATCTGGTGCGCGCTGCTCGTGGCCTTCGGCTCTGCCACGCAGGACATTGCGCTTGACGCCTTCCGCATCGAATCGGCCGAGCCCCGCAAGCAAGCGGCACTGGCTGCGGCCTACCAGACTGGATATCGACTAGCGATGATCTGGGCCGGCGCCGGGGTTTTGTGGGTAGCCAATGTCGCCGAAGGCCCCGTAGTCGATTCGGTCGCTGCCAACTGCCAAGCCGTGACCGGTGCTGTCGCTGGTGCTATCACCCAGGCGACAACCGCGGCCAATACCTATGCCCAGGGCGCTTGGCGCACCGCGTATCTGGTGATGGCAGGCTCGATGGCTATCGGCGTGTTGACGGTGCTGCTCTCGCCGGAGCCGGCGCGGCGCGAAATGCCCAAGGCCCGAGGCGTTGCTGATTGGCTACGTAGCGCGCTGGTCGAGCCCTTCGCCGATTTCATTCGCCGCTACCGCTGGCATGCAGCCTTGATCTTGGCATTGATCGCCGTTTATCGGATCAGCGACGTGGTGATGGGCATCATGGCGAATCCCTTCTATGTCGATATGTGTTTCACCAAGAACGAAGTAGCCACGATCAGCAAGTCTTTCGGCGTAGCCATGACGCTGGTGGGAGCCTTCGTGGGCGGCGTTCTATCGATGCGCCTGGGTGTAATGCGGGTGTTGATGCTTGGCGCAGTGCTCAGTGCCGCGAGCAACCTGCTCTACGCTTGGCTGGCGACTCGTGGGCACGACACCACTGCGCTGATCGCGGTGGTCTCGGCCGACAACCTGGCCGGCGGCATCGCCTCGGCGGCCTTCATCGCCTACCTGTCGAGCCTCACGAATATCAGCTACTCGGCCACGCAGTACGCCCTGTTCAGCTCGCTGATGCTGCTGCTGCCGAAGTTCCTGGCCGGCTATTCGGGCGCCTTCGTCGACGCCTACGGCTACAGCAGCTTCTTCGTCGGCACCGCGCTGCTGGGCGCGCCGGTGCTGGTGCTGGTGGCGCTGGCCTCGCGGCTGACGACCACAAGCCCCCAGGGCCGTCAATAGGGGTCTACAGGGCCTGCGCCTTATAGGAAACGGCCGACGCTGCACGGGCCGCGCAACTGGTAGGCTGTACCGGTATACATTCGTTTCTTTCAATATCCTTTCTCCGCCGCGCCCTTTCAGGTTTTCCTTTCCGCGCGCCCATCGTCTGCCTGACCGACAGCCCAACACCTCCAAGATCGTGCCGTCCCGAATTTCTCCTCTTCAAATAAGTGCCTACACGGCCACCTGCGCCGTCGGTGTCGGCAAGGAAGCGCTGGCCGACGCTCTGGCGCAGTCGCGCAGCGGGCTGCGCGCCAACGACTTCGGCGACGCGCCGCTGCCCACCTGGATCGGCCGTGTCGAAGGGGTCGAGGACGTCCGGCTGCCCGAGCCGCTCGCGCAATGGGACTGCCGCAACAACCGGCTCGCCTGGATGGGCCTGCAGGCCGACGGCTTCGTCGAGGCGGTGGCCGCGGCGCGCGAGAAGTACGGCGCATCGCGCATCGCGCTGGTGCTGGGCACCTCCACCGCCAGCATCGGCGAGACCGAGCTGGCCTACACCCGGCTCGATGCACAGGGCATGTTCCCGCCCGAGCAGCGCCGCGCCGCGGTGCACACGCCGCATTCGCTGGCCATGTTCGCGCAGCAGCTGCTGGGCATCAGCGGCCCGAGCGAGACCATCTCCACCGCCTGCTCGTCGAGCGCCAAGGTGTTCGCCTCGGCGGAGCGGCTCATTCGCCTGGGCCTGGCCGACGCGGCCGTGGTCGGCGGGGCCGACACGCTGTGCGGCAGCGTGCTGTTCGGCTTCAACTCGCTCGAACTGGTGTCGAGCGAGCCGTGCCGGCCCTTCGACGCCGCACGCAAGGGCATCAGCCTGGGCGAGGCAGCGGGCTTCGCGCTGGTCGAGCGCGTGCAGACGGGCACCGATGCCGCGCCGCTGCACCTGCTGGGCTACGGCGAGGCCAGCGACGCGCACCACATGTCGACGCCGCACCCCGAGGGCCTGGGCGCCGAGCGCGCGCTCGACGAGGCACTGGCGCGCGCGGGCCTCGCCCCCGAGGCCATCGACTACATCAACATGCACGGCACCGCGAGCCAGAAGAACGACGAGGTCGAAGGCGCGCTGGTGGCGCGCCGCTTCCCGGCACGCACGCACGCCAGCTCGACCAAGGGCTTCATGGGCCACACGCTGGGCGCGGCGGGCATCGTCGAGGCCGTCATCAGCCTGCTGGCCATCGAGCGCGGCCTGATGCCGGGCACCGTCAACACCCACACGCTGGACGAAGGCTTCGGCCCGCAGATCCGGCTCGAGCCCGCGCGCGGCGAGGTGCGCTACGCGCTGAGCAACTCCTTCGGCTTCGGCGGCAACAACTGCTCGCTGGTCTTCGGCAAGGCGGCATGAACGACATGAACCAGGCCGCCCCCAAGCCCCCCACCCTCTACATCGAAGGCCCGGCCTTCTGGACTCCCACTCTGCCCGGCTGGGACGCCGCGCGCGCCGCCTTCCGCGGCGAAGGCGCGCTGGCCGATCCGCCCGCGAAGCGCCCGTCGCCGCAGGTGCTGGCCCCGGCCGAGCGCCGCCGCGCGCCCGACACCGTGGCGCTGGCGCTCGAGGTGGCCGCGGCCGCCCTCGCCGGCTCGGGCCGCAACGCGGCCGATGTGCCCTGCGTGTTCACGTCGGCGCACGGCGACCTGTCGATCAACGACTACATGTGCAGCACGCTCGCGAGCGATCCGAAGGGCCTGTCGCCCACCAAGTTCCACAACTCGGTGCACAACGCGGCCGTGGGCTACTGGACCATCGGCACCGGCTGCATGGCGGCCAGCAACGCGGTCTCCGCCTACGAGCACAGCTTCGCGTCCGGCCTGCTGGAGGCCGCGGTGCAATCCGCCTGCGACCAGGAACCGGTGCTGCTGGTGGGCTACGACGCCCCCACGGTAGGCGCGCTGACGTCCGTCACCGACAGCCGCGGCCTGCTCGCGGTGGCGCTGGTGATCGCGAGCGAGCCGAGCGAGCGCACCGTCGCGGCGCTCGACTGGTCGCTGGTCAGCGAAGACGGCACGGCCGCTGCAGCCACGCCGCCGCGCTCCGAAGCCGCGAAGTCGCTGGCCGAGATCAACCCCATGGCCGCGTCGCTGGGGCTGTTCGAATCGCTGGCACATCTCGATGACGGCAATGTCGGCGGCGCGGGCTCGCCGGTCGACCTGCCGCTTTCCGCGTCCCTGTCGCTGCGGCTGCAGTTGCGGCCGCTCGCACGGGGCTGAGCCCACGGCCACTGCGGCCGGCGCTATGCTTTTCGCAGCATCGCCGGTTGACAGGGGTTGCCGAGGTTTACCCAACTTTACGGAGCGTTCAAGCCCTCTTGCTCCCGGTGGACGACCATGAAGCGCATGAGCACCCCCCAACTCCTGATGATCGAAGACGACGCCCGCCTGGCGCAGATGGTGGGCGAATACCTGACGCAGTCGGGCTTCGCGTTCAACCATGCCGGCGACGGCGCCGCCGGGCTCGAGCAGCTGCAGCAGCACGCGCCCGACCTGGTGATCCTCGACCTGATGCTGCCCGACACCGACGGCCTCGAGATCTGCCGCCGCATCCGCGCGCTGCCCGGCCCGCTGTCGAAGGTATCGGTGCTGATGCTCACCGCCAAGGGCGACCCCATGGACCGCATCATCGGCCTGGAGATCGGCGCCGACGACTACCTGCCCAAGCCCTTCGAGCCGCGCGAGCTGCTGGCGCGCATCCGCGCCGTGCTGCGCCGCCGCTCCGAGAGCGCCACCGAGACCGAGGCTTCGTCGGTGATGCGCTTCGGCACGCTGGAGATCGACCGCAACGCGCGCACCGTGTCCGTGGGCGGCGCGATCGCCGACCTCACCTCCTACCAGTTCGACCTGCTGACGGCGATGGCCGAGCGTGCGGGCCGCGTGCTCACGCGCGACCAGATCATGGAAGCCGTGCGCGGCCGCGAGCTGGAAGCCTTCGACCGCTCCATCGACGTGCACATGGGCCGCATCCGCGCCGCCATCGAAGTCGATGCGAAGAACCCCAAGCGCATCCTTACCGTGCGCGGCGTGGGCTACGTCTTCGCCAAGCAGCAAGACTAGAAATGTCTGCCCCCCGGCTTTTCACTCGCTTCGCTCCGTGTAATGCGCCACCCCCCGAAGGGGAGGCGCGGCTCGCCTTGGGGCGGCCCGGCGGCGACCGCATCGCAACAACATGCTGAATCTCTATTCGCGCCACCTCTACGTCCGCATCTGGCTCGCGGTGGTGGGCGGCGTCGTGATCCTCACGCTGATGGCCAACTGGATCGTGCGCGAGGCCGCCGAGGCCGAGGCCGAGCGCGAGCGGCTGGCGCCGGTGCCGCGCAACGTGGTGGTGCTGGACGCGCAGGACAAGCCGATCGGTGCGGGCACCGCCCTGCGCGTGCCGGGCCAGGGCCTGGAGTTCGACGTGACGCTCAGCGACGGCAAGGCCATCACGCTGCGCGTGGCGCCGCGCGAGCGGCCCACCGGCACCGGCGGCTTCGCGCCGTGGCGCACGCCCTTCGGCCTGGGCTGGATGATCGCGCTGGTGGGCGTGGCGGTGGCGCTGGGGGTGTACCCGATCGTGCGGCGCATCACGCAGCGGCTGGAATCGCTGCAGCGCGGCGTGCAGCGCTGGGGCGAAGGCGATCTCTCGGTGCGCGTGACAGAAGAAGGGCAGGACGAAGTGGCTGATCTATCCAAACGATTCAACGCGTCGGCCGAACGCATCGAGCAGCTGGTGCGTTCGCACAAGTCGCTGCTGGCCAACGCCTCGCACGAGCTGCGCTCGCCGCTCACCCGCATCCGCATGGGCCTGGAGCTGATGGGCGAGCACCCGAGCCAGTCGGCGCGCGAGGAGATCTCGCGCAACATCGGCGAGCTCGACCAGCTCATCGACGAGATCCTGCTGGCCAGCCGTCTCGACGCCAGCGAGGCCGACATGGGCACCATCGAACCGGTCGACCTGACCGGCCTGGCGGCCGAGGAATGCTCGCAGGTCAACGCCGAACTCGACCTGGCCGACGGCACCGACAACGCAACGCTCACCGTGCCGGGCGTGTCACGCCTGCTGCGCCGGGCCATCCGAAACCTGCTGGAGAACGCGCGCCGCTACGGCGCCGGCGAGATCGCGGTGGAGCTGGGCAGCGCCAACGGCTATGCCACCGTGCGCGTGAACGACCGGGGCCCGGGCGTGCCGCCCGCCCTGCGCGAACGCATCTTCGAACCCTTCTACCGCCTGCCCGGCGCCAGCGAGCGCAACGGCGGCGTGGGCCTGGGACTGGCGCTGGTGAAGTCGATCGCCGAGCGGCACGGCGGCAGCGTGCGCTGCGAAGACCGCCCCGGTGGCGGTGCCAGCTTCGTGATCCGCCTGCCGGCGGCAGCCCGCAGCCACTGACACTGCCCCCGTCCCGGCAGTTCGCGGGGATGCCACGGAACCGGCTTTGCCGGGCCGCAGGCATCGCCCCCGGCGAGGGGGTTGGCGAAGCGACACGAAGTGCGCGAAGCCTGGGGGAGAAGTCAGGTCAGCTCCAAGATGCCAACCTAAAATCCCGCCCCTATGCAGAGATCGCACATCGTTCGGCCCGCGGCCATGTTCTGGGGGCTGGTGGTGTTCATGCCGGTCGGCGTCACCTATCTTTCGGCCATCCTGCTGCTGCTCACCATGCTGGTGGCCGGCGGCCTGGGCGAGCGCTATGCGCGGCTGCGCGCCAACCCGCTGTGGTGGCCGGTGATGGCCTACTTCGCCTGGACCCTCATCGTGCTGGCCATCGGGCCGCACTACCCCGAGACCGGCTCCAACCTGTTCCACGGCATCCGCATCGGCCTCACGATGCTGATCGCGATGGCGCTCACGCGCGAGGAAGCGATCTGGGCGCTGCGCGGCTTCCTGCTGGTGGCGGTGCTGAACATCGTGCTGATCGTCGTCTTCTACGCGGTCGGCGGCTTCAACATCTGGTCGCCGTTGCGCGCGGTGGTGATGGAGGTGGGCAACAAATCGATCAGCAACGCGCTGCTGTTCAGCGTGGTGGCTTCCACCGCCGCGGTGTGGGGCATCGCGCAGATCGCCGCGCACAGGCCGCTGCGCGCCATTCCGGCCTTCGTGCTGCTGCTCGGCCTGGGCCTGGTGGTGGCGCTGCCGCTGACCTCGCGCACCTCGGTGCTCGCGCTGCTGCTGGTGATTCCAGTGGTGTGCATCCACCAGTGGCGCAGCCACCTGAAGATGCTGGTGGGCGCGCTGGTGCTGGGTGCCGTGGTGATGGGCGCCGGGCTCTACCAGCTGCCGCAGCTGCAGCACAAGGTCGAAGTCGGCGTGCAGGAAATCGAGGAGGCGCAGGCCGGTGCGGTCTTCAAGGGCAGCTGGGCCATCCGCTACTACATGTACCGCGACACCGGCCTCATGATCGCCGACCGTCCGTTCACCGGCTGGGGCATCGGCGGCTGGACCGACCAGTGGCACAAGCGCGGCCCGGCGCTGCTCGCCGACTCGAACATGCCGCACAACGACTTCCTGTGGGTCGGCGCCCAGGGCGGCCTTCCCGCCCTGCTGAGCCTGCTCCTCATCATGGTTGCCGCCGTCTGGCAGGCATGGAAGCGGCCCGACATCGCCGGCCGCTATGCGCTGGCCGCGACGCTGATCGCGCTGATCGCCTCGAGCGTGAACTCGGCCATGCGCGATGCGCAGATCGGCCTGGCGCTGCTCTTCATCTCGATGGTCTACCTGCGGCTCGCGCAGGAGAAGAATGACCCGGCCCCGTGGCGCGGCCTGCTGCCCTCGCGCTTGAAGAGCCTGGAGAGCCTGGAAAAAGACCCCGCCCGCCCGGCTGCCTGAAGAGGCATCGGACGACCGGGGCCGGTCGGTTCAGCGGCTTATCAGTGCCGCGACGACACCACTTCGCCGGCCTTCAGCCGGTACACCGTGCCGCAATACGGGCACTTGGCCTCGCCGGTGCGCGCCACGTCGAGGTAGACCTTCGGGTGGCTGTTCCAGAGCTTCATGTCGGCCTTGGGACTGGGGCAGAACACGCCGCCCTGATGATTGAGCTCCTTGGCCAGGAGTTCGACTACTGCATTGGTGGACATGGGATCTCTTCTTCTCAGACTTTCGTGAGCCAGTGTGCGTACTTGGGATTCTTGCCGTTCACGATGTCGAAGAAGGCCGCCTGGATCTTCTCGGTGATCGGGCCACGCGCGCCGCCGTCGCCGCGGTTGCCGATCTCGACGCGGTCGAGTTCGCGGATGGGCGTGACTTCCGCGGCCGTGCCGGTGAAGAAGGCTTCGTCGGCGACGTAGACCTCGTCGCGCGTGATGCGCTTCTGCACCAGTTCGAGGCCCAGGTCCTTGCACACGTGCAGGATGGTGTTGCGGGTGATGCCGTTGAGCGCGCCGGCCGACAGGTCGGGCGTGTAGACCACGCCGCCCTTGACCACGAAGATGTTCTCGCCCGCGCCTTCCGACACGAAGCCGCTCGCGTCGAGCAGCAGCGCCTCGTCGTAGCCGTCGTCCAGTGCTTCCATGTTGGCCAGGATCGAGTTGGTGTAGTTGCTCACCGTCTTGGCCTGCGTCATCGTGATGTTGACGTGGTGGCGGGTGTAGCTGGAGGTCTTCACGCGGATGCCGCGCTTCATGCCCTCTTCGCCCAGGTAGGCGCCCCAGGACCAGGCCGCGACCATGGCGTGCACCTTGTTGCCCTTGGGGCTCACGCCCAGCTTCTCGGAGCCGATCCAGATCAGCGGGCGCAGGTAGCAGCTCTCGAGCTTGTTCTCGCGCACCACCTGCTTCTGGGCCTCGTTGAGCTGTTCCTGCGTGAAGGGGATCTTCATGCGCAGGATCTTGGCGCTGTTGAACAGGCGCTCGGTGTGCTCCGCCAGGCGGAAGATCGCAGTGCTGCCGTCGGCCGTCTTGTAGGCGCGCACGCCCTCGAAGGCGCCGCAGCCGTAGTGCAGCGTATGGCTCAGCACGTGGATCTTGGCGTCGCGCCAGTCCACGAGTTCGCCGTCCATCCAGATCTTGCCGTCACGGTCGTCCAGCGAGGGGGGGATCGAGCTCATTTCCTGATTCCTTTGTTTGGGAAGCGGTGTGGGGGTGGTGCGACGAAGGAGGGAAGTCGCAAAAGCTTGCGATTTTACGGCGGCGGAGTTTCCGGGGTGCCCGACAATGGCCGGCTGTCCAAACCGTTGGAAAAAGGGTTTCCGTGTCCGTATTCAAGAACGTCATCGTCTATCGCATCGAACCCGCCTGGTCCCAGACACTGGCCGAGGCGGAGGAAGGGCTCGGCAAGCAGCGCTTCGAGCCCTGCGGCCCCTCGCAGGAAAAGTCCGCCGGCTGGATCGAGCCGCGCGGCGAGGCCAACGGCCCGCTGGTGGAGTCCATCGACGGCCAGTGGCTGGTCGAATACATGATCGAGAGCAAGCAGGTCCCCGGCTCGGTGGTGCGCCGCAAGGTCGACGAGCGCTGCGCCCAGATCGAGGCCACCACCGGCCGCAAGCCCGGCAAGAAGGAAAAGAAGGAGCTCAAGGAAGACATCACGCTCGAGCTGCTGCCCATGGCCTTCACGCGCAGCGCCCGCGTCGCGGTGTGGATCGACAAGGCCGAGAACCGCCTGGTGATCAACACCGGCAACGCCTCGCGCGCCGACGAAGTGGTCACCAGCCTCGTGAAGTCGCTCGACGGCTTCGCCGTGGCCCTCATCAACACCCAGATCGAGCCCGCCGCGGCCATGGCCAACTGGCTGCTCACGCAGGAGCCACCGGCCGGCTTCACCATCGACCGCGAGTGCGAGCTCAAGGCGGGCGACGACTCCAAGGCCGTGGTGCGCTACGCCAAGCACCCGCTGGACATCGACGAGGTGAAGCAGCACATCACCGACGGCAAGCGCCCCACCCGCCTCGCGCTGACCTGGGACGACCGCGTGTCCTTCGAGCTCACGCACGGCCTGCTGATCCGCAAGATCGCCTTCCTCGAAGGCACGGGCGACGGCGCGGCCGGCGGCAAGAAGGAAGACAACTTCGACGCCGACGTGGCCATCGCCACGGGCGAGCTGGGCCAGCTGGTGCCCGCGCTGCTCGACGCGCTGGGCGGCGAGGCGGCCTTCTCGGCGGCGGCGCCGGACGAAGCGCCGAAGCCTGCTGCAGCCGCGCCCACGACGACCGTGCCGGCCGATGCGCCCGAGGAAGAAGACGCGCCGTTCTAGGCCTCAGGTCAGGGCGCGCCGAAGACGTGAAGAAACCGTCGCGAGCAGCCCGAGCTCGCATCGAGGACCGGAACCGTACTCGCGTACGGTGAGGACCGCAGGTGCGAGATCGGGTTGCGCAGCAGGTTTGTTCACGTCTTCGCCAGGTAGGTCTGGGCCAGGCGCACCCAGCAGGCCGCGCCCAGCGGCAGCACTTCGTCGTTGAAGTCGTAGCCGGGGTTGTGCACCATGCAGCCGCCGAACTCGCCCTCCCCGTTGCCGAGCAGCAGATAGCAGCCCGGCAACTCGGAGAGCATCCAGGCGAAGTCCTCGCTGCCCGAGAAGCCCTTGGGCGCCTGCCTGACGACGTTCTCCTCGCCCACCAGCTCGGCGCATACCTGCGCGGCCAGCTCGGTCTCGGCCGCGGTGTTGACCACCGGCGGCACGAGCTGGCGGTAGTCGATCTCGGCTTCCACGCCGTGCGCCTGCGCGGTGAGGCTCACGATCTCGCGGATGCGCTGCTCGACCAGCGCGCGCGTCTCGGGCCGGGCCGCGCGCACGTTCAGCCCCAGCGACACCGACTGCGGAATCACGTTGTGCGTGGCGCCGCCGCGGATGAAGCCGACCGACACCACCGCCGTGTCGTCGGGCGCCACGTTGCGCGCCACCACCGTCTGCAGGGCCGTCACCACCGCCGCGGCAGCCGCGACCGGATCGCGTGCGCGGTGCGGCATGGCGCCGTGCCCGCCCACGCCCTTGATGGTGACGTCGGCCACGTCGGACGACAGCGTGACCGGGCCTTCGATCGCCATCATCGTGCCCACCGGCACGCCCGGCGCGTTGTGCAGCGCGTACACCGCATCGCAGGGGAAGCGCTCGAACAGGCCGTCCTCGATCATCGCGCGCGCGCCGCAGAGGTTCTCTTCGTCGGGCTGGAAGATCAGGTTCAGCGTGCCGTCGAAGTCGCGCGCCGTCGCCAGCGCCTTGGCCGCCGCCAGCAGGATCGCCGTGTGGCCGTCGTGCCCGCAGGCATGCATGCGACCTTGGTTGCGGCTCGCGTACGGCAGGCCGGTGGCCTCGACGATGGGCAGCGCGTCCATGTCGGCGCGGATGCCCAGGCGGCGCGTGCCGCTGCCGAGCTTGAGCTGCGCCACGATGCCGGTGCGGCCGATGCCGGTGTGCACCTCGTAGCCCCAGCTGCGCAGCAGGTTGGCGACCAGCTCGCTGGTGGCGCTCACCTCGAAGCCGAGCTCGGGGTTGGCGTGGATCTGCCTGCGGATGTCGACGAAGGCCTGCGTGTCGACGTCGGCTTGCGGCAGCAGGCGCGAAAGAAGCTTGGTGGTCTGGGGGCTGAGTTCGCGGGTCATGTGAAGGAGGTCGTCGGATGGGGATTCGATGGTCAGCCGGCCTTGCGCTCGCGCAGGCTCAGCAGTGCGCCGAGGCTCAGCAGCCCGCAGGCCATCATGTAGAAGGCCGGCGAGAGCGGGTTGTCGGTCTTCGCGAGCAGCCAGGTGACGATGAACTGCGAGGAGCCGCCGAAGATGGTCACGCCCACGCTGTAGATCACCGAGATGCCGCTGGCGCGCACGCCGGCCGGCAGCATTTCGAGCAGCATCAGGAACATCGGCGTGGTGCCGATGTTCACGCTCGCGGTGAGCAGCGCCGACAGCGCCAGCACCAGCGGCACGCTCGGGTAGTGGCTGATGAGCCAGAACACCGGGCCTACGGCGACGACGCTGAAGAGCAGCGAGCCGATCACCAGTGGCTTGCGGTTGGGCAGCCGGTCGGCCAGCCGACCCGCCACCAGCGACACCGCGAACAGCGTGATGCCCGTGACGCAGCCCGACAGCAGCGAGAGCGAAGGCGGCATGTGCAGCACGCGGATCATGTAGGTGGGCATGAAGAACACCACGAGGTACATCGTCGCCGTGCCGGCGGTGGTGGCGAGGATGCCCTTGAGCACCAGGCCGCCATGGTTGCGCAGCAGCCGGCCGATGGGGCTGGACTCGTGGCTCTCGGCAACGTGCGTTTCCTCGAGGTGCGCGCGGATGTAGAGGCCCACCGGCGCGATCAGCAGTCCGAGCAGGAACGGCAGCCGCCAGCCCCAGCTCTCCAGCGAGGCCTGCGGCAGCGCGGCATACAACGCTGCGCCGGTGAGCGCGCCCAGCAGCGCCGACACGCCCTGGCTCGCGAGCTGCCAGCTCACGCGGAAGCCCCGGCCCTTGACGCCGCCCGCCTCCATCAGCATCGACGTGGCAGCGCCCACTTCGCCGCCGAGCGAGAAGCCCTGCAGCAGGCGGCCCGCGAGGATCATCAGCGAGCCGAACACGCCGGCCGACGCGTACGGCGGCGCGAACGCGATGCACAGCGTGCCGAGCACCATGAGGCCGATGGTCAGCGTCATCGCGGCCTTGCGGCCCTTGCGGTCGGCGTAGTTGCCGATGATCACGCCGCCCAGCGGACGCATCACGAAGCCTATGCCGAAGGTCGCCACCGCGAGCAGCAGCGAGCCGTAGGGGCTGTCGGAAGGGAAGAACAGCTTGCCGATCAGCAGCGAGAAGAAGCTGTAGACGGTGAAGTCGTACATCTCCAGCGCATTGCCCAGCGAGCAGGCGGCGATCAGGCGGAACTGGCTCTGCTTTCCCTTGCCCTGCGCGGCATGGGGCGCATGAGCGGCGGCTGGTGAAGAGCCCCCGATCGGGCTTGCGGGCAATGCGGCTTCGCTCATCTAATGTCACTCCACGTACAGGTTGCGGGGGGCCTCTGCATAACCCTGGGGCCCGTTCGCGGCGGAGTATTCAGGCAAAGCGCTGCGGCGAAGAATCACAAATTTTCATGCTGATAACCAAACGGCATCCCCGTCATAAACAGGCACCGGAAGCCATCAGGACAAGCCCCAAGGCGCATCTTTCCGGCAGATCGGCACCACGATGAAGCTGCAACAGTTGCGCGTCCTGCTGGCGGTGGCACAGCACGGCAGCATCCACGAGGCCTCGCGCAGCCTGCACACCACGCAGCCCGCGCTGTCGAAGACCATCTCGGAGCTGGAGCGCGAACTCGGCGTGACGCTGATGTCGCGCTCCACTCGCGGCGTGAGCCTCACGGCCTACGGCACGGCGCTGGTCAAGCGCGCGAGCGTGGTCGAGCAGGAGCTGCGGCACGCGCTGGAAGACATCGAGGCGATCCGCGGGCACGACGAGGCGCAGCTCAACATCGGCTTCACCGCCGTGGCCTCGAGCGGTCCGCTGCCCGATGCGATGGCCTCGTTCCGCAAGCGCTTTCCCAACGTGGCGCTGCGCGGCTTCGAGCTGCGGCCGCAGCAGATCTTCGAGGGCCTGCGCGAAGGCCGGCTCGACCTGGGGCTGGTCTCCACCTGCAACGGGCCGGGCACCAACGCCTTTCAATGGGAGCCGCTGTTCTCGGTGGCCATGCACCTGTCGGTGCGTACCGGCCATCCGCTGCGGCGCGTGCGCAGGCTGCAGCCGCTGCTGGACGCCGACTGGCTGGTGCTCGACCCCATCGACGACGCGGGCAGCCCGCTGGTGAGCACGATGAACATGCACGGGCTGGAAATGCCGAAGCGCATGGTGCAGAGCGCGTCGAACCTGCTGGGCCTGCAGCTGGCCACGCAGACCGACCTGATCAGCATGTGGTCGGATTTCGTGTTCCACGGAGCCGGGCCGCTGCGGCTGCAGCCCCACCTGCTCGAGAAGCTGCCGATCGCCGACGAGCTGCCGGACTTCGACGTGTTCCTGGTCTACCGCTCGGCAGACCTCATGACGCACGTGTGCGCCGAATTCGCGAAGGAGGCGCGCCACCACGCGAAGGCGAATCCGCCCTGGCGGCAGCCTCGGCGCAAGGGGAGCGCGGCCTAGGCTGCAGGGCTGTTGCTGCCCTCGTCGTCAGCGGGCGTCTCCGGGCGCGTCATCGTCCAGCTCTGCAGCTTGCCGCCGTTGAAGATCGCATCGACGTACGAGCCGCCGCCGTCGGTCCAGCGGTAGTGCTCGGGCTGCTCGTCCTTGGGCGAGCGCAGTTCGCCGAGGGCGCGCGTCATCGCGATCACGTGCATGAGCGTCACGCCCGGCTTGAGCTTGGCGTTGAGCATCACCGCGCTGGCCACGTAGCCCACGGGCCGTTCGGCTGCGCGCTTGAGCACCTGCATGGCGCGGTTGAAGTGCAGCAGCAGGAACATCACGATCGCGCCGCCGGCCAGGGCGACACCGCCCCATCCGGCCGCGCGCCAGGCCAGCGCCATGACGACGATGGCGCCCAGAGGCAATAGAAAGTTCTTGAAATTCATGGCGCGCATTGTCGCCGCCCCTCGAGTGCCCTTCGAAGTAGCCACCCCGACTACCGCAAGGGGCGAAAAACGGTACTCGGCCTCAAAAGCACTTTGCGCGGGCGCATCGGCTGGCACATTTCGCCGCACGGGCATCTGCCCGGGCCACCGAAAAGCGTATGACCATTCCGCGCTCCGTCACATTCGTTCGTCTCACCCTCGCCGCCACGCTCACGGCCGCCGCGCTCAGCGGTTGCTACGTCGTGCCGCTCGGACAACCCGCTCCCTCGGCGCCGCCTTCGCAGGCCTACGCCGTCGCACCGGGCCCGGTCGCACAGACCTTCGCCGCGCGGCTGTATCCGTCGAACGCCGAAGCCTCGCGCTACGGCGTCGTCGCAGGCACGGTGACCAACGACATGAACGGCCGCGGCCACTTCAACGCGCAGATCGGCGGTGAGCAGTTCCAGGGAGAGGCAACCCGGGTCGCCGGCTCGCGGACTGCCGGCGTGGCGAACGCCACCGGCAGCCGCGGCGGCAACCTGAGTTGCCAGTATTCGATGAACTCGGCCACGCTGGGCAGCGGCCAATGCGTGCTCAACAGCGGACCGGCATTCACGATGCACATAGGGGGATAGGGAGGGTAGGCCCGGCGCGCCACCGCGCGCGCCGGGTCATTTTTTCTCCCGGCATCCGGCTCCGGTGAAAGACCGGGTCAGTCGAGGCGGCGGACCACCTCCATCGCCTCCTCGATGCGATCCACCGCGTGGATCGTCAGCCCCTCGATTTCCTTCGCGCCCTTTCGGGGCGCGTTCGCCTTCGGCACCACCGCGACGCTGAAGCCCAGCTTGGCGGCCTCGCGCAGGCGCTCCTGCCCGCGCGGCGCGGGGCGCACCTCGCCGGCCAGGCCCACTTCGCCGAATGCGATGAAGCCCTTGGGCATCGGCTTGCCGCGCAGGCTGGAGGTGATGGCCAGCATCACGGCCAGGTCGGCCGCGGGCTCGCTGATGCGCACGCCGCCCACCGCGTTCACGAACACGTCCTGGTCCATGCAGGCCACGCCCGCATGGCGGTGCAGCACCGCCAGCAGCATCGCGAGGCGGTCGCGGTCCAGGCCCACCGAGAGGCGGCGCGGGCTGGGCCCGCCGTTGTCGACCAGCGCCTGGATTTCCACCAGCATCGGCCGCGTGCCTTCGAGCGTGACCAGCACCACGCTGCCCGGCACCGGCTCGGCATGCTGGCTCAGGAAGATCGCGCTCGGGTTGGTCACGCCCTTCAGGCCGCGCTCGGTCATCGCGAACACGCCGATCTCGTTGACCGCGCCGAAGCGGTTCTTGATGGCACGCACGAGGCGGAAGCTCGAATGCGTGTCGCCCTCGAAGTACAGCACCGTGTCGACCATGTGCTCGAGCACGCGCGGGCCCGCGAGCGCGCCCTCCTTCGTCACGTGGCCCACCAGCACCACGGCCGTGCCGCTGGTCTTGGCGAATCGCGTGAGATGCGCGGCGCACTCGCGCACCTGCGCCACCGAGCCCGGGGCCGAGGTGAGCTGGTCGGAGTAGACGGTCTGGATCGAGTCGATCACCGCGATGGCCGGGCGCGTGGCGTCGAGCGTGGCGATGATCTTCTCCAGCTGGATCTCGGCCAGCACCTGCACCTGCGAATGGTCGAGGCCCAGCCGCCTGGAGCGCAGCGCCACCTGCGAGCCGCTTTCCTCGCCGGTGACGTAGAGCGCGTTCTGCCCGGCGTGCTGCAGCGCATCGACCGCCTGCAGCAGCAGCGTCGACTTGCCGATGCCCGGGTCGCCGCCGATCAGCGTGACGCCGCCCGAGACGATGCCGCCGCCCAGCACGCGGTCGAGCTCGTCGATGCCGGTGGGCGTGCGCGCGACGTCGGTCGCCTCGATTTCAGAAAGCGTCGCGAGCTCCGATGCGCCCGCGAGCGATGCGAACTGGGTGCCGAAGCGGTTGTTGGCGGGTCCGCTGCCCGCGCCCGCCACCTGCTCGACGAGCGTGTTCCATGCGCCGCAGCTGGGGCATTTGCCGAGCCACTTCGGGCTGGTGCCGCCGCATTCGCTGCAGACGAAAAGTGTTTTGTCCTTGGCCATCCTTCGAGTTTAGGTGGCCGGACGGGCGAGGCCCCTCAGTCGTTCGCCTGGAAGTTCACCGCCTTCATGATCGCCGCCCAGCGCGCGATGTCCTCGCGCATCGTCTTCAGCAGCGCCTCGGGGCCGTCGCCCACCGGGTACATGCCGTTCTGCAGCAGCTGCTGGCGCACCTCGCGCGAGTTCACGGCGCGCATGAACTCGGCGCGCAGCTGGTCGACCACCGGCTTCGGCGTCTTCAGCGGCGCGTAGTACGCGAACCATGCGGTCGCCACCACGTCCTTCAGGCCGCCCTCGACGAAGGTGGGCACGCTGGGCATCAGCGGCGAGCGCTTCTCGCCGCTGGTGGCGATCACCTTGACGCGGCCGCCCGGCACCATCTGCAGCGCGCCGCCCACGGTGTCGAAGTAGACCGGCACGGTGCCGCCCATCACGTCCTGGCGCGCCGGCGTGGAACCGCGATAGGGCACGTGCACCATCGAAAGCCCCGCCGCGCGGTTGAGCATCTCGCCGAGGAAGTGCGAAGGCGTGCCCGCGCCGTACGACGCGAAGCTCGCGCCGCCCGGCTGCTTTTTCGCCCATGCGATGAACTCGGGGAGCGTGTTGGCCGGCACGTCCTTGTGCACCACCAGCGCGAGCTCGAAGCGCGCCGCGTTGATGATGGGCTGGAAATCCTTGATCGGGTCGTACGACAGGTTCCTGTAGGCGCTCGGGAACATGGTCATCATGCTGGCCGTGCCCAGCAGCAGCGTGCGGCCGTCGGGCGCGGCGGTCTTCACCGCCTCGACCGCGATGCGCCCGGCGGCACCGGAGCGGTTGTCCACGATGAGCGGGCCGAGCGATTCGCGCACTTCCTGTGCGATGGCGCGCGTGAGCACGTCCTGCGTGCCGCCGGCGGGCACGCCGATCAGCACGCGGATGGGGGTTCCCGGCGCGATGGCCGGCTGCGCCTGCACGGTTGCAGCCAGCGGCGCGAGGGCCATGCCGCCGAGCACGGCCAGCGCACGGCGGCGACCTGGCTGGTGCGGGAACTGCGGGTCTGTCGTCATCTGTCTCGTCTCCGTTCTCTTCCGCCGGTGGGGCGCGGTGGATCGCGGCCAATGTAGAGCGCGGACAATTGGTTCACCTAATCAATCATTGCCCGGGCAAACCCTATGCCGATGCACGCACAGCCGCGCACGCTCGACGACCTGCTGCTCTACCGCACCAGCCGGCTGCTGTCGGTGGCGGGCAGCATGGTGATCCGGCTGTGCGAGGGGCGCTTCGGCATCACGCGGCGCGAATGGCGGCTCATCGCCACGCTCGCGGGCCATGGCGCGCTGGGTTCGTCGCAACTGGCCGAGCATGCGCAGCTCGACCGCGCGCGCACCTCGCGCGCGGTGAGCTCGCTGGTCGGCAAGGGCCTGGTCTCGCGCGAGCAGCCCGCCGGCGACCGGCGCCATGTGCGCCTGCGGCTGACCGCGGCGGGCACGAAGCTCCATGCGGAGCTCTATCCGCTGGTCTGCGCGATCAACACCGAACTGCTGGGCGCGCTGAGGACCGACGAAGTGGCGCTGCTCGACGACATGCTGCAGCGCCTGCACGCGCGCGGCGAGGCGATGGTGGCGGCCGCGGCCGACCTGCCCAAGGCCGACCGGCGCCGCCGCGAGCCACCAGTCGCGCGCTGAAGCGCGCAGCTCCCGCGGCGCACGGCTCATCCGTGCATACCCTAGGTTTTCGAATCGATCGGAACAGCCACTAGGAAAGCTTCGACGATTCATTTAACATGTTAAGTAATTTCGGAAGAGACAAGCCTTGAGCACGACATTCACTCATCGCAACCTGCCTCGCCTGCTGCTGCAGGCGCGCGAGGCCGTGATGGCCCACACGCGGCCCAGCCTGCGCGAGCACGCGCTGTCCGACCAGCAATGGCGCGTGCTGCGCGTGCTGGGCGAGCACGGCGCGGTCGACACCGGCCGCGTGGCGCGCGAGGCCTTCATCCTCGGGCCCAGCCTCACCGGTGTGCTCGCGCGCATGGAGCGCGACAACCTCATCACCCGCGCGCGCGATCCGGCCGACCAGCGGCGCACCGTGGTCGAGGCCACGCCGCACGGCATGAAGCTGGTGAAGCGCCTGGGAAGCAGCATCGAGGCGCACTACGACTGGATGGAAAAGTCCCTCGGCAAGGCCAAGCTCGCGCAGCTCTACGGGCTGCTCGACGAACTGATCGCACTGGAGCAACCCTCGCCATGAGCAGCATCACTCCCCATTTCCTGCCAACGGGCACGGTGTACGGCACCCTGCTCAACTTCCGCGCCGAGGCAGAAGCCCTCGCGCCGCAGATGACGCAGCCGCCGTACAAGGCACCGCCGAAGGCGCCCGTTCTCTATGTGAAGACGGCCAACACCTGGAGCCCGCACGGCAGCGCCATCACCGTGCCCGCCGCGGTGCCCGAAGTGGAAGTCGGCGCGAGCATCGGCATGGTGATCGGCGCCGAGGGCGACGTCGAAGGCTTCGTGCTGATGAACGACCTGTCGATCCCGCACGCGAGCTTTTTCCGCCCGCCGGTCAAGTTCAAGTGCGTCGACGGCTTCCTCGGCATCGGCCCCGTGCTGCGCGATGCGCAGGAAGTGGCCGACCCCGCGAGCTTCCGCGTCGAGGTGCGCATCAACGGCGAACTCAGGCAGTCGCTCGACTTCTCGCAGCTCGTGCGCCCCGCACGGCAGCTGCTCGCCGACGTCGGCGACTTCATGACGCTCGCGCACGGCGATGTGCTGATGCTCGGCTGCGGCCCCGGCCGTCCGCTGGCACGCGCGGGAGACCGCATCGACATCTCCGCCCCGGGCTTCGAAGCCCTGAGCAACACGCTGGCGAAGGAAGCCGCATGAAGCACGCACGCGTCATCTTCGAGGGCCGCGAACATACCGGCACCAGCCACGAATTCAACGGCCAGCCCGACGCCGCCGTGCGGCTGGAAGACGGCCGCGTCGTGCCGCAGGAGCAGCTCGTGTGGCTGCCGCCGCTCGCGCCTACCGCGCGCCCGCGCACCATCCTCGCGCTGGGCCTGAACTACGCCGACCACGCCAAGGAACTCGAGTTCAAGGCGCCAGAGGAACCGCTGGTGTTCGTCAAGGGCCAGAGCACGCTCATCGGCCATCGCCAGCAAACGCACCGCCCCGCCGGCGTGCAGTTCATGCACTACGAATGCGAACTCGCCATCGTGGTCGGCAAGACCGCGAGGAACGTGAAGCGCGACGACGCCTACGACTTCATCGGCGGCTACACGGTGGCCAACGACTACGCCATCCGCGACTACCTGGAGAACTGGTACCGCCCCAACCTGCGCGTGAAGAACCGCGACACCTGCACGCCGCTGGGCCCGTGGTTCGTGGACGCAGCCGACATCGCCGACCCGATGGCGCTCGCGCTGCGCACCACCGTCAACGGCACGGTCACGCAGCAAGGCAACACGCGCGACATGATCTTCGACGCGCCCTTCCTCATCGAATACTTCAGCCGCTTCATGACGCTCTCGCCGGGCGACCTGATCCTCACCGGCACGCCCGACGGGGTTGTCGACTGCAAGCCGGGCGACGTGGTCGTCACCGAGATCGAAGGCGTCGGCGCGCTGGTCAACACCATCGCGGCCGCCTGAGCCGGCGCGCTGTCACGGCGCGCTTTTTCCTTGCCATATCCATAACCAGATCAGCGGAGACAACACGACATGATCACCGGCAGAAAGCTCCTCCAGTTCACCGCAGCCGCCTTGACGCTGGCCGTCTCGGCCACGGCCCTTGCACAGACCGCCTACCCCGCCAAGCCCGTGCGCTGGGTGGTCGGCTACCCGGCCGGCGGCGGCACCGACTTCCTCGCGCGCACCGTGGGCGCGCAGGTCTCGCAGCAGCTGGGCCAGCCGGTGCTGGTGGACAACCGCCCCGGAGCGGGCGCGATCATCGCGTCGGAGAACGTGGCGCGTTCGCCGGGCGACGGCTACACCGTGTTCTCGGCCGACAACGGCGTGCTGGTCTACAACCCCGCGCTCTACAAGAAGCTGCCCTACGACGCCGAGAAAGACTTCGCGCTCGTCGGCATGATGGGCCGATCGCCGCTCATCATCACGGCCGCGCCGAACGCAGGCATCGCCGATGCGAAGGCGCTGCTGGCCGCGCTCAAGGCCTCGCCCGGCAAATACAGCATCGCGACGCCGGGCACCGGCAGCCCGCACCATCTTGCATACGAACTGTTCCAGCGCGAGGCCGGCGTGTCGATGCTGCACGTGCCCTACAAGGGCGGCGCCCCTGCCCTGCAGGACCTGATGGGCGGACAGGTCGCGCTGATGATGCTCGACCTGCCCAGCGGCGTGAGCGCCGTCAAGGCCGGCAAGGTGATCCCGCTGCTGGCCATGTCGGGCGAGCGCGTGCCGCAGCTGCCCAACGTTCCCACCGCCAAGGAACTCGGCTTCGCCAACGTCGAGGCCTACACATGGCAGGGCCTCGTGACACCCGCGGCAACGCCGAAGGAAGTGCAGGCGAAGCTGGGCAGCGAACTGCAGAAGGCCATGGCCGATGCCGGCGTGAAGCAGAAGCTCTACGACGCCGGCTGGGAGGCACGCCCCGCCGACGCCACCGAAATGACGCGCTACACCGACTCGGAGCGCAAGAAATGGCACGCCCTCATCAAGGCGCGCGACATCAAACTGGACTGACTGAACCGGACTCTCTTCATGCAACAGATCGACCATCTCATCGGCGGCAAGTCCGTCAAGGGCTCGGACTACTTCGAGACCGTCAACCCCGCCACGCAGGAAGTGCTGGCCGAAGTCGCCTCGGGCGGCGAAGCCGAAGTCAACGCAGCGGTGGCCGCCGCGAAGGAAGCCTTTCCCAAGTGGGCCGGCATGCCCGCGCCCGAGCGCGCGAAGCTCATCCGCAAGCTCGGCGACCTGATTGCGAAGAACGTGCCCGAGATCGCGCAGACCGAGACCAACGACTGCGGCCAGGTCATCGCGCAAACGGGCAAGCAGCTGGTGCCGCGCGCGGCCGACAACTTCTACTACTTCGCCGAGATGTGCACGCGCGTGGACGGCCACACCTACCCCACGCCCACGCACCTGAACTACACGCTGTTCCATCCGGTGGGCGTGTGCGCACTCATCAGCCCGTGGAACGTGCCCTTCATGACCGCCACCTGGAAGGTCGCGCCCTGCCTGGCCTTCGGCAACACCGCCGTGCTGAAGATGAGCGAGCTCTCGCCGCTCACGGCAGCTCGCCTGGGTGAGCTGGCACTGGAAGCCGGCATTCCGCCCGGCGTGCTGAACCTGGTGCACGGCTACGGCAAGGAAGCCGGCGAGCCGCTGGTGGCTCACCCCGACGTGCGCGCCATCTCGTTCACCGGCTCCACCGCCACCGGCAACCGCATCGTGAAGAGCGCGGGCCTGAAGAAGTTCAGCATGGAGCTCGGCGGCAAGAGCCCCTTCGTGATCTTCGAAGACGCCGACCTCGACCGCGCGCTCGACGCGGCCGTGTTCATGATCTTCAGCAACAACGGCGAGCGCTGCACGGCCGGCTCGCGCATCCTGGTGCAGCAGTCGATCTACGCCGACTTCGCCGCGAAGTTCGCCGAGCGCGCGAAGCGCATCACGGTCGGCGACCCGCTGGACGAGAAGACCATCGTCGGCCCGATGATCTCGCAGGCCCACCTGGCCAAGGTGCGCAGCTACATCGAGCTGGGCCCGAAGGAAGGCGCGACGCTGCTGTGCGGCGGGCTGGAAGCGCCGTCGAACCTGCCCGACCGCGTGAAGAAGGGCAACTACGTCGCGCCCACCGTGTTCGCCGACGTGGACAACCGCATGAAGATCGCGCAGGACGAGATCTTCGGCCCGGTGGCCTGCCTGATTCCGTTCAGGGACGAGGCGCACGCCATCGAACTGGCCAACGACATCCAGTACGGCCTGAGCAGCTACGTGTGGACGGAGAACATCGGCAAGGCCCATCGCGTGGCCGCCGCCGTGGAGGCCGGCATGTGCTTCGTCAACAGCCAGAACGTGCGCGACCTGCGCCAGCCCTTCGGCGGCACCAAGGCCTCGGGCACGGGCCGCGAAGGCGGCACCTGGAGCTACGAAGTGTTCTGCGAGCCGAAGAACGTGGCGGTGTCGCTGGGTTCGCATCACATTCCGCACTGGGGCGTGGCGTGAACTCGAGCCGCCGCACGCTGCTGCAAGGCGCGGCCGCCCTCGCGGCCCTGCCCTCGCTCGCACGCGCACAGGGCACATGGCCCGCCAAGCCGATCCGCGTGATCGTGCCCTTCACGCCCGGCGGCACCACCGACTTCGTCGCGCGCCTCGTCGGCACTGAGCTGTCGAAGACGCTGGGCCAGCCGGTGATCGTCGACAACAAGCCCGGCGCGGGCACAGTGATCGGCGTCGATGCCGCCGCCAAGGCCGCGCCCGACGGCTACACCTTCGTCTGCGTGGCCAACAGCTTCACGGCCAACCAGACGCTGATCCGCAAGCTGCCCTACGACACGCAGAAAGACCTGCGCCCCGTGGCGCTCATGGGCATGTCGGAGCACGTGCTGGCCACGCATCCGGGCAGCGGCCTGAAGACGCTGGCCGACCTGCGCAACGCCGCCAAGGCGAAGCCGGGCACGCTGAGCTTCGCCTCCTTCGGCAACGGCACCTCGGCCCATCTCTCGGGCGAGATGCTGAAGCTGCAGATGGGCCTGGACATCGTGCACGTTCCCTACAAGGGCCAGGGCCCGGCGCTCACCGACCTGCTCGGCGGGCAGGTGACGATGATGTTCGGCAACTGGCCCGAGTTCCGCGGCCACATCCAGAGCGGCAAGCTGGTGGCGCTGGGCATGGCGACCGCGCAGCGCTCGCAGTACGCGGGCGCCATACCCACACTGGCCGAACAGGGTGTGCCCATCGAGTCCAATTCGTGGAACGGCCTGCTGGCCCCGGCCGGCACGCCCGACGCCGTCGTGCAGCGCATGAACGCCGAGGTGAACCGCGCGCTCGCGAGCTCCGCCGTGACCGATGCCTTCCAGAAGGGCGGCATCGCGTCGCTGTCGGGCACGCCGGAGCGCTTCGCGGCCTTCATCCAGAGCGAGATCGCGAAGTACGCCGACGTGATCCGCAAGGCCAACATCCAGATCGAGGGCTGAACGATGAGCCTCTATGCGATGCAGAAATTCCTGTTCGCGCTCAACCGCGAGCCGGAGGTGCAGCGGCGCTATGCCGAAGGCGGCGCAACGCGCGCGGCGCTGCTGGGCGCCTACGACTTCACGGACGAGGAACGCGAGGCCATCGACACCGGCGATATCGGCAAGCTCTATGTGCTCGGCTGCAACGGCCAGCTGCTGATGCACTTCGCGCCGCTGCTGGGCATTCCGTGGGCCGACTACCTCGAAGCCATGCGCGAGGGCGTGCGCAAGTACGGCCCGGTGCGCGCGGGCATCTACGCAATGACAACCGGAACCGACGAGAAAGTGGCGGGCGTATGAGTCTCGTATTCGCAGGCGTGTGCAGCCACGCCCCCGGCATCACCGGCCGCGCGCATCTTGCCGACCCTGCCGTGAAGGACGAGTTCCACGCGCAGTTCCATCGCTTCGGCGAGGCGATGCGCGCGACGAAGCCCGACGCGGTGATCGTGATCGCCGCCGAGCACTTCGCGAACTTCTTCATGAACAACATGCCGGCCTACGCGATCGGCATGGCCGACAGCTACGAAGGCCCCATCGAAGACCCGAAGTGGCTGGGCATCGAGAAGCACCGCATCCCGGGTGACGCCGCGCTGTCGCAGCGGCTGATCCGCGAGGTGATGCAGACGGTGGACGTGGCCTATGCGGAGGAATGGAAGTTCGACCACGGCATCATGGTGCCGCTGAACTTCCTCACGCCGAAGTTCGACACCAAGGTCATCCCCGTGAACATCAACTGCCAGGGCCCGCCGCTCACCCCGCTGCACCGCGCCTGGGCCTTCGGCGAAGCGCTGCGCCGCGCCTGCGACAAGGTGCCCGAACGCATCGCGCTGGTGGGCACGGGCGGCATCTCGCACTGGCCGGCCACGCCCGACTCGGGCAAGGTCAATGCCGAGTGGGACGCGGAGTTCATGCGCCGCTGGTGCGCCAACGACCGCGAGGCGCTGCTCTCGCAGGCCGACTACGGCGACGAGGCCACCTACCGCGAGGCGGGCCAGGGCGGCTTCGAGATCCGCACCTTCATCAGCGTGGCGGCGGCCGCCCGCGGCAAGGGCGAGATCTTCCACATGAAGGCGATCCCGATCTTCGCGGTGACCTGCACGGCCGCGACGATGTCGGTGGAATGAACGGAGAGCAGCACCCATGCCCCATCTCGTGATCCTCTACACGCCGAACATCGAGGCAGAGACCGACATGTCGGCCCTGTGCCGCACGCTGGCCGACACCATGCTGAAGCAGCGCGACGAGGCCGACAAGCCGGTGTTCCCCATCGGCGGCACGCGCGTGCTGGCCTACCCCGCCGCGCACTACGCGGTGGCCGACGGCAAGGCCGACTACGCCTTCGTGTACCTCAACATCCGCATGGCCGCCGGGCGCTCCGAGGCGGTGAAGAAGAAGGCCGGCGACGAGCTGCTGGCCGACGTGCGCGCGCATTTCGCGTCGATCTTCGACAGGCGCCACATCGGCATCACGCTGCAGATCGACGAAAGCCCGGGGCAGGTGTACGACGGCAAGCACAGCAACCTGCATCCGCTGTTCAACAAGAGCTGAACGACGACAAGAGAAGAACGGACCCACATGCTCTCCAAAGCCACCATCGCCCAACTGGCCGCCGAGCTGCACGAAAGCGAGAAGTCGCGCGTGCAGGTCGAGCACTTCTCCAAGCGCTTTCCCGAGATGACCGTCGAGGACGGCTACGCCATCTCGCGCGAATGGGTGAAGACCAAGATCGCCGAAGGGCGCACCGTGAAGGGCCACAAGATCGGCCTCACCTCGCGCGCCATGCAGCAGTCGAGCCAGATCGACGAGCCCGACTACGGCACGCTGCTGGACGACATGTTCTTCGAGCAGGGCGGCGACATCCCGTTCAAGCGCTTCATCGCGCCGCGCATCGAGGTCGAGCTGGCCTTCGTCCTCGGCAAGAAGCTGCAGGGCCCGAACGTGACCATCTTCGACGTGCTGGCCGCCACCGACTACGTGGTGCCCGCCATCGAGATCATCGACGCGCGCATCGAGCAGTTCGACCGCCACACCAAGGCCCCGCGCAAGGTGTTCGACACCATCTCCGACAACGCGGCCAACGCCGGCATCGTGATGGGCGGACGACCAGTGAAACCCGATGCGGTGGACCTGCGCTGGGTGAGCGCGCTGCTCTTCAAGAACGGCGTGATCGAGGAATCGGGCGTGGCCGCGGCCGTGCTCAACCACCCGGCCACCGGCGTGGCCTGGCTCGCGAACAAGCTCGCGCCCTGGGACGAATGCCTGGAGGCCGGTGAAGTGGTGCTGGGCGGCTCGTTCACGCGGCCGACCACCGCCGTGCCGGGAGACACCTTCCACGCAGACTACGGTCCTCTCGGTTCGATTTCCTTCCGCTTCGCCTGAACGAACACCATGCACACCCCCATCAACACCTTCAAGCAGGCCCTCGCGGCCGGCAAGCCCCAGATCGGCCTTTGGGTCGGGCTGGCCGACGGCTACGTGGCCGAGATCCTGGCCGGCACCGGCTACGACTGGCTGCTGGTCGACGGCGAGCACGCCCCCAACGACGTGCGCTCGGTGCTCGCGCAGCTGCAGGGCATTTCCAGCGCATGGTCGGCGCAGGCCGAGGCAGACCGCTCGCACCCGGTCGTGCGCATTCCGGTGGGCGACACGACGCTGATCAAGCAGTACCTCGACATCGGCGCGCAGACGCTGCTGGTGCCGATGGTCGACACCGCCGAGCAGGCCGCGCGGCTGGTGCAGGGCATGCGCTACCCGCCCGAAGGTATCCGCGGCATGGGCAGCGCACTGGCGCGCGCCTCGCGCTGGCAGGCCTACCCCAACTACCTGCACGAGGCCAACGCGCAGACCTGCCTGCTGGTGCAGGCCGAGACGGTGGAGGCGATGAAGAACCTCGATGCCATCGCAGCCACGCCGGGCGTGGACGGCGTGTTCATCGGCCCGGCCGACCTGTCGGCCTCGATGGGCTTCGTGGGCCAGCCCAACCACCCGGAGGTGCAGGCGGTGATCGCCGACGCCATCGCACGCATCCTCAAGGCCGGCAAGGCGCCCGGCATCCTGTCGACCACGGAGGAGCAGGCGCGCAAGTGGCTCGCGGCCGGCGCGCTGTTCGTGGCGGTGGGCGTGGACACCATGGTGCTGGCGACCGCGGCCAAGCAGCTGCTGGCCAAGTACAAGGTGGCGCCCGGCGCGGCCTCGCCCAACGGCTACTGATCTCTTTTCTTCTTCACACGGGAGCACTCGCCATGCAACGCACGACCCTCGCGGCCCTGGCCGCGGCAGCCACCCTGTTCCTCGCCGCCTGCGCGCCCATGGGCGGCGGCAAGCAGGGAACCACCGCCCAGCAGGAAGCCAACCGCCAGGCCGTGCTCGCCTTCTACGAGAAGGGCCTCAACCAGAAGGACGCCGACGCGGCCCTGCAGTACGTGGGCAACCGCTACGTGCAGCACAACCCCACGGCTGCCGACGGCCCCGAGGGCTTCCGCAAGTTCATCGCCTTCCTGCGCGAGAAGTTCCCGAACTCCAGGAGCGAGATCAAGCGCAGCTTCGTCGACGGCGACTACGTGATCCTGCACGTCAATGCGATCCGCGAGCCGGGCACGCGCGGCAGCGCCATCGTCGACATCTTCAAGCTGGAGAACGGGAAGATCGTCGAGCACTGGGACGTGGTGCAGCCGGTGCCCGAGACCGCCGCGAACAAGAACGGCATGTTCTGACCGACCTTCTTCTTCCACGACCAGCCAGCCCCGACGCCAGCCGATGACCACGCCCGACGATCCGAACAGCAGCAACAGCGGCAACAAGCGCTTCCGCTCCGCCACCATCCGCGAGGGCACGATCCGCGCGACCACGCGCAGCTTCCTGCACGCGCTGGGCCAGGACGACGAGGACATCGCGCGCCCGCACGTCGGCGTGTTCCACACCGGCGGCGAGATGAGCCCGTGCAACCTCAACCTGCGCGAGCAGGCGCAGCACGCCAAGACCGGCATCTACGCCGGCGGCGGCACGCCGCACGAATGCCCGGTGGTGTCGATCAGCGACGGGCTGACGATGGCGCATTCGGGCATGCGCTTCTCGCTGATCTCGCGCGAGCTCATCGCCGACAGCGTGGAAGCCTCCACACGCGGCCACCAGTGGGACGGCATCTTCGCCATCGGCGCCTGCGACAAGAACCTGCCGGGGCTGATGATGGGCATGGTCCGCTGCAACGTGCCCAGCGTGTTCGTGCACGGCGGTTCGGCGCTGCCGGGCCAGATGCCGGGGCCCGACGGGCAGGACCTGAACGTGGTCGACACCTACGAGACCATCGGCAAGGTGCTGGCCGGAACCGCCACGCACGACGAGCTCGACGCCATGAGCCGCGCCTGCCTGCCCACCGCCGGCGCCTGCGCGGGGCAGTTCACGGCCAACACCATGGGCATGGTGTCGGAGGCGCTGGGCCTCGCGCCCATCGGCTCCAGCATGGTGCCGGCCGTGTTCAGCGAACGCGCGCCGCTGATGCGCCGTGCCGCCAAGACGCTGATGAAGGCGGTATTGGGTGACGGCCCGCTGCCGCGCGACATCGTCACCCGCAAGGCGCTCGAGAACGCCTGCGCCATCGTCTCGGCCACCGGTGGCTCGACCAACGCGGCGCTGCACCTGCCGGCCATCGCGCACGAGGCGGGCATCAAGTTCCACCTCGACGACGTGGCCGAGATCTTCGCGCGCACGCCGCTCATTGCCGACCTGCGCCCGGGCGGCAAGTACCTGGCGCGCGACGTGTTCTACATCGGCGGCGCGGGCGTGATCCTGCGCACGCTGCTGGAGCAGGGCTTCCTGCACGGGGACGCGCTCACCTTCACCGGCCGCACGATGGCGGAGGAGTTGGCCGGCGCCCTCGCGCCAGACGGCCGCGTGGTGCGCGAGGCCGGCAACCCGATCACGCGCGACGGCGGGCTGGCGGTGCTCAAGGGCAATCTGTGCCCCGACGGCGCGCTGCTCAAGACGGCCGGGCTCAAGGGCCTCGTGTTCCGCGGCCCGGCACGCGTCTTCAATTCGGAGGAAGAGGCGCAGACGGCCGTGCAGAACCGCAGCTACGAGGCGGGCGACGTGATCGTGATCCGCAACGAAGGGCCCAGGGGCAGCCCCGGCATGCGCGAGATGCTGGGCATCACCGCCCTGCTCTACGGCCAGGGCATGGGCGACAAGGTGGCGCTGCTGACCGACGGGCGCTTCTCGGGCGCGACGCGCGGCCTGTGCATCGGCTACGCGGGGCCCGAGGCGGCGGACGGCGGCCCGATCGCTGCGCTGCGCGACGGCGACATGGTTTCCATCGACGCGCGGGCGGAGGCGCGCTCGATCACGGTCGATCTCGCGGCCGAAGAAATCGCTGCGCGGCTCGCCGGACGTGAGGTAAACGCGGGGGTCGCGCGCGGCGGCCTGCTGGAAAAATACGCGCTCACCGTGCGCCCTGCCCACCAGGGCGCCGTGACCCACTCGGGCGCGGTCACCTGGCTGCGCGACGAGTCCTGATCGACCCTCCATAACCACCGTCCGGAGAGAGACACCATGAGCTTCACGCGCCGCCAGATCCTGCAGACCACCAGTGCATCCGCCTTGATGGCCAGCCTTGGCCAGAACGTCTTCGCGCAGGCGACGACGAACATCGAGACCGCGACCATCGTCACCGGCTTCGCGGCCGGCGGCACGTCCGACACCACCTGCCGCCGCCTGGCGACGAAGCTCGGCGGGGACTACGCGAAGACCGTGGTGGTGGAGAACCGCACCGGCGCGGGCGGCCAGATCGCCGTGGGCTACGTGAAGGGCAAGCCGGCCGACGGCAGCACCATCCTGCAGACGCCGACCTCGATCCTCACGATCTACCCGCACATCTACAAGAAACTGCCGTACGACCCGATGGTCGACATCACGCCGGTCAGCCTGGCCTGCATCTTCGACTTCGGCTTCGCCGTGGGCCCGGCCGTGCCCGCCAGTGTGAAGACCGTGCCCGAGTTCCTGGCCTGGGCCAAGGCGAACCCGGCAGGTGCCAACTACGGCTCGCCGGCCGCCGGCTCCACGCCGCACTTCATCGGCGCTCTGCTGGGCAAGAAGGGCGAGGTCGAACTCAAGCACGCGGCCTACCGCGGCACGCAGCCGGCCATGCTCGACCTGCTGGGCGGCAACATCTCGGCGGTATCGGGCCCCATCGGCGACATCACGCAGCACCTGCCCACCGGCAAGGTGCGCATCCTGGGCGTGTCGGGCGCCAAGCGCAGCCGCTTCGCGCCCGAAGTGCCCACCTTCGGCGAGCAGGGCCTGAAGGACATGGCGCACAGCGAGTGGTTCGCCTTCTTCCTGCCGGCCAAGGCCTCGCCCGAACTGGTGGCGAAGCTGAACGCCGCGATGAAGAGCGCGCTCGCGCAGAAGGACGTGATCGACGGCCTCGGCACCTTCGGCCTGGAAGCGATGTCTTCCACGCCGGCCGAGCTGACCGAACTGCTGAAGAAAGACACCGCCAAGTGGGCGCCGATCGTGAAAGAGGTTGGCTTCACAGCGGAAGGTTGAAACACATGAAGGAACTGCCATGAACACACTCGCCACCAGTGCGCCGTCTTCCACGTCGGCGCTGGTCCATCCCTCGATCCACCCGGACGAGCGCGCCGCGCGCGAAGAGCTCGCGGCCTGCTATCGCGTGTTCGCGATGCTGGGCTGGACGGAGATGATCTACAACCACATCACCGTTCGGCTGCCCGACAGCGTGACGGGTGGCGAGAAGCAGTTCCTCATCAATCCCTTCGGCCTGCACTACAGCGAGGTCACGGCCAGCAACCTGGTGAAGATCGACCTGCAGGGCAAGGTGCTCGACGGCTCGTCGTATCCGGTGAACCCCGCCGGCTTCACGGTGCATGCGGCGATTCACGACGGCCTGGAAGGCGCGCACTGCGTGATGCACACGCACACCACGGCCGGCGTGGCCGTGGCCTGCCTGCAGGGAGGCCTGCAGCAGACCAATTTCTATACGGCGCAGCTGCACGGCATGGTGGCGTACCACGACTTCGAGGGCATCACCATCCATGCCGACGAAGGTCCGCGCCTGCTGAAGAGCATCGGCGACCGCAACGCGGTGATCCTGCGCAACCACGGCCTGCTGGCCTGGGGGCAGACGCTGCCGCAGACCTTCGCCATTCTTTGGACGCTGCAGCGCGCCTGCGAGATCCAGATGGCGACCTTCTCGATGGGCCAGGCGATTCCGGTGAGCGAGGAGATCGCGCGGCGCTGCACGCGCGACGCGCTGCAGTTCAGCCCCGAGCACGGCGCGGGCCAGGACGTGTTCAATGCGCTGGTGCGGCAGGTGGACCGCATCGATCCTTCCTACCGCAACTGAACCGGAACGACCCAAGCTCATGAAGATCTGCATTTACGGCGCCGGCGCGATCGGCGGATGGATCGGCGTCGGCCTCGCCCAGGCGGGGGAGCGCCTCAACGTGGTGGCGCGAGGCGCCACGCTCGAAGCATTGCAGCGCGACGGCCTGTCGCTGATGCGCGGCGACGTGCGCACGCGCGTACCGGTCAACGCGGTGGCCGACCCCGAGGCCCTGGGCGTGCAGGACCTGGTGGTCATCGCGGTGAAGGCGCCCGCCCTGGCCGGCGTGGCCGAGCGCATCGGGCCGCTGATCGGCGCCGACACCATCGTGCTGGTGGCGATGAACGGCGTGCCATGGTGGTTCCTGGAGGGCGGCTTCGGCGGCCCGATCACCGGCCACCGCCTCGCGGCCGTGGACCCCGACGGCGCCATCGCGCGCGCCATTCCGTCGCGCAACGTGGTCGGCTGCGTGGTGCACGCGAGCTGCTCGCTCGACGCGCCGGGCGTGGTCCGGCATCACTTCGGCAACGGGCTGATCATCGGCGAGCCCTCGGGCGAGGCCACGCCGCGCGTGCAGAAGCTGCTGGCGCTGCTGAAGAGCACCGGCATCGACACCACGCTGTCGCCGCAGATCCAGAAGGACGTGTGGTTCAAGCTGTGGGGCAACATGACGGTGAACCCGATCAGCGCCCTCACCGGCTGCACCACCGACCTGATCATGGGCGACGACTACGTGCGCGGCTTCATCTCGGCGGTGATGCTGGAGGCCAAGGAGATAGGCCGGCGCATCGGCATCGAGATCACGCAGAGCCCGGAAGACCGGCACGAGATCACCAAGAAGCTGGGCGCGTTCAAGACTTCCATGCTGCAGGACGTGGAGGCCGGGCGCTCGGTGGAGCTGGACGCGCTGGTGACGGTGGTGCGCGAACTGGGCGAGCTGACGGCGGTGGCCACGCCGTTCACCGACGCGCTGCTCGGCCTGGCGCGGCTGCGCACGCGGCAGCTCGGGCTGTACTGATCCCCGGGGCGGGATCGCCGACCGGGGCCGGCCGGCACCAGTCAGGCCGCGCACAGGTTCGGCTCGCAGACTGAAGAACGACGGGTTGGGGGTTGCGGGGGGCCGCAAACCCTGTACACCCGCGTTTCTTCTTGGGCTATCCTCTCGCCACTCAAAATGCACGTAGCGATTTATTACACACCACCAAGGCTGCCTGCATGTCTGAGAACAAGGGGAGACGGATGCGTTTGATCTTCATCGAGCTGCTGGTGGCGCTGGTGTTGCTGCCCATCAGCGGCCTGTTCTGGTGGTGGGCCTTCGGCATGGGCGGCCTCGCCGTGGCCGGCTTCGTGGTGGTTGCCGGCGGCGCGCTCTACCTTGTCGTGCGAGGCGTGCGCTCGGCCAAGAACCAGCTCGGCCACCCCGGCGACGACCGCGAGCAATGAGCCGCGGGGCCTGCAACGGGCCCCATTTCGCAGCCCGGCACAGAAACATTCGCATTCAATTCGCCGGGGGTCGGCACAATATTTCTCCTGTATTTGGCGCCTCGAGCGGCAGTGGCAGCCGCTCATGAACCCTTTTTTCTGATTTATCCGGCCCTTTGCACCGATCGGCCCCGGTTTCAATGATCGGTAATATGAAACATATTCCGGCTCCAGGAATTGCGGGCATCAACAGGCAATACAAAAGTCTTGCCCGGCTCCGAGCAAATCAGAACCCGTACGGAATACGCTCCAGATTAGCCTGAAATCATTCTTCGGCTTCATGGAACGCCATTGCACGCAGTTGGTGCTTCCAGCCCCGTCGAGGGGCGCTCAATTTCCGGATTAATTAGAAAAACGTACTGTCTGCCGGATTCCGCAGCATTCCAGTCGATCATTGCCTCGCCGAAGCCATTTGTTGCCTCCGGCAGGCACTTTGATGTTCCCGGCCCACGGCTTGTCAGCCGCCTCCTACCGGGACACATTTCTTTACAAATTCGAACGCAATATCAAAAACCCTATACAACCTGACTTTGTGGATCGAAAACCACAATCTCCCGGCTATGCGGGGTAATAAATAGGTCGCAATTTCCGGTCTTCGGAAGAGCCTGCAAAACGGGCGTTCCTCGCCTCATTTCCCCAGTGAAAACAGGCAGGCGACAGGCCTGCCGGAACATGACCCTGTGGCCGGCATGGTCGACGCACGAATAGACACGTCACTTGCGTCTACTCCACCAAAAAGTTGCCTTGCGAAGGCAGCGACAATTCGCGCTCTCGCCGACCTGCCGATAAATCGTCGACTGCCCGGAATAAACCTCCCTCAATAAAAAGAATTAACCGGCGCAATCGATGCCAAATCAGGCTCGGGCTTTGCATGTGCAATCGCAGTTTTTGAAATAACCAAGTTCGCAATGGAGTTCCATTTGACCCGCTACCTGTACCTGACGGGGTGGATCGCCGCCCTGGCCGGTGCGCTGGCGCTTCAGGGCTGCGCGCCGGGCTTCGGCTCGGTGGTGGCCTACGAGCCCGACCAGAGTCCCGCGCCGGCCCTCGCGGCCGACGGCATGCCGGCCGAAGGCGGGCTGGTGCCGATCTCGCCGAGCCTCATCCGGGCCATGGCCGACGCACGGCCCACCGCCGTTCCGCCGGACGTGAAGGCGCTGTTCGGCGAAGCGCCGGTCTACACGATCGGGCCGGGCGACGTGGTGGGCGTCGTCGTCTACGACCACCCCGAGCTGCTGCCGCACGCCGGCGCGGTGATCTCCCAGCAGGTGGACCCCACCGGCATCAGCGTGGCGCCCGGCTTCATCGTCGACGCCTCGGGGCAGATCAGCTTTCCGTACATCGGGCGCGTGAAGATGCAGGGCCTGACCGAGATCGAGGCCTCCGACCTGATCGCCAAGCAGATCGCCAGGTACATCAAGGACCCGCAGGTGACGGTGCGCATCCAGTCCTTCAGAAGCCGCCGCGCCTTCGTGGAAGGCGAGGTGAACTCGCCGGGGCTGCAGATCTTCACCGACGTGCCGATGACGCTGGCCGAGGCGCTCAACCGCGCCGGCGGCATCACGGCCGCGGGCGACCGCTCGTTCATCACGCTCACGCGCGGCGACAGGACCACGCTCATCGACCTGCCGAAGCTGCAGGACATCGGCGTCGGCGCCAGCCGCATCCCGCTTCAGAGCGGCGACGTGGTGCAGGTGCGCAACCGCGACGAGAGCAAGGTGTTCGTGATGGGCGAAGTGCTCAAGCCTTCCGCGCTGACCATGCACAACGGCAAGCTCAGCCTCAACGAGGCGCTGGGCGAGGCCGGCAGTGCGAACCTGGGCACCGCGAACACGGGGCAGATCTACGTCGTGCGCAACGGCGGCGGCAGCAACGACGCCGGCGGCGCCAGGAGCACGCCGGCCGTCTTCCATCTCAACGCGAAGAACCCCGCCGCGCTCGCGCTGGCCGACCGCTTTCCGCTGCAGCCGCGCGACGTGGTCTACATCGACTCCGTGCCGCTGGTCACCTGGTACCGGGTGGCCAGCCTGATCCTGCCGGCGACCCAGGCGCTCTACAACAGCGACCAGGTCTACATGAACCACCGATGAGATCCGTGCTGACCGTCTGCATCGGCAACATCTGCCGAAGCCCCATGGCCGAGGGCCTGCTCGCAGCGGGACTGCCGGGGCTGCGCGTGTTCTCCGCGGGCACCGGCGCGCTCATCGGCAAGCCCGCCGACGCCAAGGCCCAGGCGCTCATGAAGAAGCGCGGCCTCGACATCTCGGGCCACGTCGCGCAGCAGGTGAGCCAGCTGCTGTGCCGGCAGGCCGACCTGATCCTGGTGATGGACCGCGATCAGCGCCGCCACCTCGAGTCGACCTACCCCTTCGTGCGCGGCAAGGTGTTCCGCATCGCCGAATTCGACGGGCACGACGTGCCCGATCCCTATGGAAAAGACGAAGCCGCGTTCGAGCACGCCCTGGCGCTGATCGATGCCGGCACCCGCGCATGGATCGACCGCATTCTGAAAATCACAAAACCCGAGCAGCAAACGACATGAACGCAACCCAGCAAGCCGCGCTGCCGCTGCAAGCCATGGAAGAGGATGGTGATGGCATCAACCTGGCCGAGTACCTGGACATCCTGATCGACAACCGCTGGCTCGTCGCGGCCATCGCCGTCGTGGCCGTGCTGCTGGGCACGGCGTACGCCTTTCTCGGCAAGCCGGTCTACGAAGGCAACGTCGCGGTGCAGGTCGAAGACTCCGGCAACTCGGCCGGGAGCTTCCTGGGCGATGCGGCCTCTTCGCTGCTGAGCGTGAAGACGCCGGCCGCGGGCGAGATCGAGATACTTCGCTCGCGCGCCATCCTCGGCAAGGCGGTGGAGAACACCAAGCTCTACATCAGCGCCCGGCCGCGCTACGCGCCCTTCGTGGGCAGCTGGCTCGCGCGCCGCGCCACCGAGCTTTCGGACCCCGGCTTCATGGGGCTTTCGGGCTACGTGACGGGCACCGAGAAGATCCTCGTGCCGAAGTTCGACGTGCCCGTCGACTTCGAGGACAAGAAGTTCACGCTGACCCTCGGCACCGACGGCCAGTACGAGCTGAGCAACCCGGACATCGACACGCCCATGAAGGGCCGCATCGGCACCCTGATGGAAGCGAAGGTGCCGGGCGTTCCCAACGGCAACCTGAGCCTGATGGTCACGAGCATCGAGGCCAAGCCCGGCGCGCAGTTCGTGCTCGTGCGGTCTTCGACGCAGCTCACGCTGCTGGCGCTGCAGGACGCGCTCAAGGTGGTCGAGAAGGGCAAGCAGTCGGGCGTGCTCGACGTGAGCTGGAAGAACCCCGACGCCGAGAAGCTCACGCAGCTGCTCAACGAGATCGGCCGGCTATACGTGCGCCAGAACATGGAGCGCAAGGCGGCCGAGGCGGAGAAGACGCTGGGCTTCCTCGACGGAGCCCTGCCGCAGTTCAAGAAGCAGCTCGAGCAGTCGGAAGACATCTACAACCGCTACCGCAACCAGAACGGCACCGTCAGCCTCGACGACGAGGCGAAGAACGCGCTGACCCAGACGGTCGACCTGCAGTCCAAGCTGCTCGAGGCGGAGCAGAAGCGGCGCGAGCTCACCTCGCGCTTCACCAGCGAGCATCCCAACGTGCAGACGCTGGACGCGCAGGTCGCCGCCTGGAAGAGCGCGCTGGCCACCGTCGACGCGCGCATCCGCAAGATGCCCGAGCTGCAGCAGAACACGGTGCGCATGCAACGCGACATCAAGGTGAACACCGACCTGTACGTGTCGCTGCTCAACAGCTCGCTGCAGATGCGGCTGGCCAAGGAGGGCAAGGTGGGCAACGTTCGCCTGCTCGACGAGGCCATCGTTCCGGAAGAACCGGTGTGGCCCAAGCGGCCGCTGGTCATCGCGCTGGCGGCGATCCTCGGGCTGGCCGCCGGCTTCGGCGCCGCGATCGCGCGCAGTTCCTTCTTCGGCGGCATCCGCAATCCGGCCGAGATCGAGAACCACACCGGCCTCAACGTCTACAGCAGCGTGCCGCTCAGCGCCGCGCAGCGCACCATCGACAGGAACATCGAGAACAAGCTTGCCGGCAAACACGTGCTGGCGCACCTTCAGCCGGAGGACCCGGCGGTGGAAAGCCTGCGCAGCCTGCGCACGGCGCTGCAGTTCGCGATGCTGGAGGCGACCAACAACCGCCTGCTCATCTCGGGCGCGACGCCCGGCGTTGGCAAGACCTTCATCTCGGTCAACTTCGCGGCGATCACCGCGGCCACCGGAAAGCGCGTGCTGCTGATAGATGCCGACCTGCGCAAGGGCCGGGTCAGCCAGTTCTTCTCGATCCCGCGCTCCTCCGGCCTGTCGGAACTGATCGCCGGGACGCTGGACTTCAAGCAGGCCATCCGCCCTGCCGTGCTGCCCAACCTGGACATCATGACCACGGGGGTGCTGCCGCCGAACCCTGCGGAGTTGCTGACCAGCGAGTCCTTCGTGCACGTGCTGGAAAAGCTGTCGCCGCAGTACGACCTCGTGGTCATCGACACCGCCCCGGTCCTGGTGGCCGCCGACACCGCCTCGGTGGCACCGCTCGCCAGCACCCTGCTGCTCGTGGCACGAGCCGAAAAGACCCAGCTGGGCGAATTGAACGAAACCGTCAGAAGGCTCGCCCATGCTGGCAGAACTGTAAATGGCGTAATTCTGAATGCTATTGATTTAAGCCGCCGCCACGCTGGAAGCGGGGGTTACAAATACGGCGCTTACAAACAGTTGCAATACACATACAATACCAACAGGGATTCCACTTAGACCGACTGAATTGGAGTTAAATTCAAAATCATGCGACGGGTTTCAGCCTGGCGCATCGATTAAATACTCAAATAGTATTCGGAATAAAAAGGCACTACAAATGGCTGTTAGTTCATTCGTATTGCCTTCATCGAGTCATTTGGCCGCGCAATAGTTTCTGCACTGCAGACACTAAGAGGCATTTGTGCGGGTAGTGTCGGCCAAAAATACAGGGCCATAACCGAGGATCTGCGGGCATTTGCCCGCATGAGGAAAGGTGCGTCAAAAATGAAAGCATTTCGACGGGAAATCTTGTCGCGCTTCAAATCCGGATGGAAAAACCCCATGGGCAATCTCCGTCCCGAGGAATCGCTCGTACCGCAAGGCTGGGATATCTCCGAGGCCAGCGGTGAAATGGCCCGCGGCGGCTCGCAATCCGGAATCAGCCATTCGCCATTGCTGAAGGTCGCGAAAAGATCGGTGGATATCGGCGCCGCTCTTTTCTTCTTTGCCGCCTTCGGCTGGCTTTTCGTGCTGCTCGGCCTGTGCGTTTTCGCCAGTTCCGGCGCGCCGGTGCTCTATTACCAGCCGCGATACGGAAAGAACGGGCGGGTATTCCGCTTCTACAAATTCCGCTCGATGATCGCCAATTCGGCCCAGGTGCTGGAAGAGCACCTGAAGAACAATCCCGAGGCGCGCCGCCAATGGGACGAATACCAGAAGCTGGACGACGACCCGCGCATCACCCGGTTCGGCAAATTCATCCGCAAGACCAGCCTCGACGAATTGCCGCAATTCTGGAACGTGCTGATGGGCGACATGAGCCTGATCGGCCCCCGCCCCTGCATGCTCGAGCAGAAGGAGCTCTATGGCCACAACTGGTCGCATTACTGCGCCGTGCGGCCCGGAATTACCGGCCTCTGGCAGGTCAGCGGGCGCAACCAGCTGACCTACAACGCTCGCGTCGCGCTCGACGTGAGATATGTCGAGACCCTTTCCGTCGGGAAGGACGTCGACATCTTCTTCAGGACCATCTGGGTGGTTGCTGCCGGTCACGGGTCGCGATGAATCTCGTCGGTCCCGGGTGATCGGCTCCGGCCGGATCGGTCGGAGTACGTCTTCCACGGAGTCCGCGCCGCAAGGCCGGACAGACCTTCTTTCGCTTTGCAAATGATCGGATTGGAATCCACATGCGGATGAGCCACGCCATTCCAGGTCCGGCCGCGACACCACGAACAACAACAAGAAGAGGCACGCGCCGCTTCAACCAGTACTCGATTGCCGGAGTGCTGATCGTGTTCGTGTACGTGATCATCTATGCGTATTTCCGGGAAATGCTTCCCGAGAAATGGAGCGTCGATTCGGCAAAGATCCTCGAGATCCTGAATTACGGCGGAACGGACGAAATGGACAATTCGTTCGCCGTCACGGCCGCGCTGTTCAGCATCATCGGATCGGACAACCTCGACGTCTTCACCTGCATCAGCAGCGCGATATTTCTTTTTTTCGCGACGCACAAGATCCGCAGGGCCGGCGATTTCTTTTCGCGGCTGCTGCTGATCGCGCCCTGCATCATGCTGAACATGTTCGCTCCGTCAAAAGAGACGGTGGTGCTGCTCATGACCATGTGCATCACCGTGACGACGATCTATTTCCGGACTTCCAGATTCCTCACCATCGGGGCCTTCCTCGGTCTTTATGCGATTTATGGCGTTTTCGTCCGCAATTACTATTTGCTGATCGTCGGCGTATTCTTCATCGTCCATTACCTCTGGCGCCGCCCGCTCAAATACCACGTGCTGGCCGCCATCGTGATCGCCGGTGCGGTTCTGGCCGCGCCCTCCAGTCTTTTGCAGACGCTGCAATCGCCGCGCGACACCTCCAATGCCTATGCGGAACAGATCGGCAGCGACAACCGCACGGCATTCACCAATATCGCGTCGCCCGCCACGGGCCCCGGGTTCCTGGTGAATTACGTCTATGCGGCAACGGTGCTGATCACGCCCGTCATCTATTTCCAGACGCCGAGCGACGCGTTCATGCAATTGATGATCTTCGCCATGCTGCTGATCCTCTACAAGGCGCGGCGAAGGTCCAGGCGACAGCCGGAGCAATTCGAGCCCCGTTTCTTCGGCAGTCTTTTCGTCGCGCACATCCTCGTTCAATTGATATTCGAACCGGACCTCGGCAGTTTCACCAGGCATCTGACTTCCGTAATGCTTTATCTGATCGCCATCAAGGTTTCCGGAAACAAGCCAACTCAAAGATGAAAAAAATCCTGATTTGCGCGGTGCCGTTTAGCGACAACCTGGGCGACGGCGTCATCGCGGCGTCGCTGGCCCACATCGCGGACATGAAGTACCCGGGCGTGAAGGTCGAGTTCCTCGACATCGCCGGGCGCGTCGCGTTCGACGAATCCAACCTGCGCGGCGGCGGCGCGTTCGGCGTCTTCCAGAAGCTGCCTTCGGTGCTGCGCTCCGCAATCGTTTTCGCGTACTGCCTGAAGAACTACCTGCTGAACTGGCGCAGGCAATGGCAGGCAGCGGTGGCCGATGCCGACCTGGTCATCGTCGGCGGCGGCCAGCTCTTCTGCGACGTGGCGCTGAACTTTCCGTCGAAGCTCTTCTTCCTGGGCAGGCTGCTGCGCGGGAAGAAGGTGGCCGTGGTGTCGGTCGGGGTCACGGCCAGATGGTCCTTCTGGGGAAAACTGCTCGTGGGCAAGTTCCTCCAGAACGCCGCGCCGGTCTTCTACGCAACGCGCGACGTGGATTCAGCGAACAACCTGCACGCCTTCTTCCGCATTCCGCGCAGCCGGATCAGCGTGGTTCCCGACCCGGCGCTGGTCTGCGCGAGCGCCTTCTCGGAAGAACTCTCGCCCGAGAAGAAGTGGGACGTGGGCATCTGCGTCAGCAGCCTCGATGCCCTGGTGATGAATTCCGAGTACGGAAGCACGCGCACCGTCGGCTCGGCGGAGTTCTTCTCGGGCCTGGCCGAAGCGCTGCAGGCCGAAGGCGCCCGGGTGCTGTACTTCACGAACGGCGCGGCGGAGGACAACAAGGTCCTGGCCGAGATTTCCTCCCGCGCCACGGCGGCGAACTTCTCGTTCGCCGTTCCGAAGCGCCCCGACGACCTCGTCACGCTGATCAGCGCCTGCTCCTGCATCGCCGCCCACAGGCTGCACGCGAACATCGTCGCCTACAGCCTGGGCATTCCCTCCCTGGGCATGAATTGGGACAAGAAGGTCGAGTCCTTCTTCCAGCTCACGAACCGCACCCAGCACCTGTTCGGCCTCTCGCCCAGGCACGACGAGCTGAAGGCCTCCGTGCTGGCACTGCTCCAGGCACGAAACGACCGCGAGCGGCTGCACGAATTGCAGTCCGCCGTCATCGCCGGAACCCACGCATTGATCTGAGCCGAGGAGTGAATTCCATGAAAGTCCTGCACGTCGCGGAAACACTCAAGGGCGGACTGGAGACCTATCTCCGGATCGTCTCGAACTTCCAGCGGAACTCGCCGGAAATCAGCCAGGTGAAGTTCATCCTGCCCGGCAACGTCGACTGGCTGAACCCCGAAAGCGCCCACGTGGTGCCCACCGCGCGCAGCCCGCTGTCGCTGGTGGGCTACGCCGCGCGCGTGAAGAAGATCATCGAGACGGAGCGCCCCTCGGTGCTGCACCTGCACAGCTCGATCGCGGGCGGCATCGTGCGCTCGATGGCACTGCTCGGCCAGATCCCCAGCGAGGTGAAGATCGTCTACTGCTCCCACGGCTGGGCGTTCGACCAGGCGGCGTCGCGCTACAAGAAGTCGGCCTACCGCTGGATCGAGCGGCTGCTTTCCTCGCGCAGCGACGCCATCATCTGCATCAGCCGCCACGAGGTGCGGATCGCGTCGAAGTCGGGCATCCGGCGGTGCACCTGCATTCCCAACGGGATCGACTCCGTGAGCCCCGCGCCGGCGCGCCTGCCGCTTCGCGACGGCGAAGCCGGGCCGCGCACGATCCTCTTCGTCGGCCGGCTCGACCGGCAGAAGGGCATCGACCTCCTGCTCGACGCCTACGCCAGGGTCAGGCCCGACTTCAGGCTGATCGTGGTCGGCGACTCGGTGCGCAAGGACCTCCAGCTCGCGCAGCCCGCGCGGGTGGAGTTCAAGGGCTGGCTCGAGAAGGACGCGCTCGACGCGGTCTACCAGTCCTGCGACGCCATCATCGTTCCGTCGCGCTGGGAAGGCTTCGGCCTCGTCGCCGTCGAGGCGATGGCCAGGAGCAAGCCCGTGTTCGCATCCGCCGTGGGCGGCCTGGTCGACATCGTCGAGAACGACCGCAGCGGCCGGCTCTTCGAGCTGGACCACATCGACCAGATGCTGCGCGAGATCGACCGCATGCCCGAACTGGCCCTGCGGCAGATGGGGCAGACAGGGCGAAGGATCTTCGAGGAGAAGTTCACCTCGCAGCGCATGAACACCGCCATCGTCGACCTGTACAAGGAATCGGTGCTGCCATGAAGACCGCCATGACCTCCAGGACTTCCAGCCCTCTTTCCCGCAGGCTCGCCGGATGGCTCGGCGCCCTGCTCGTCGCCGCCACGGCGGTCACCGCGGCCGGGCCGGCCGCCGCACGGGGCATCGGCACGCTGAGCTCGGAGTACCCGGTCGCGCTGAGCGTGCAGATCGACCCGGCGACCATCACCGACGACGACCTGCGCGAGATCCGCGCGTCCGGTTTCGAGTTCGTGCGCTTCGGCGTACGGCCTCCGCTGAAGAGCGTCAACCCCACGCTGATCGACTATCCGAAGCTCATCCAGCGCGTGCGCAAGGCCAGGCTCGACGCCATCGTGACGCTGTTCGGCGGCAAGGAAATCTGGGGCCACGAGCCCGGCGACCTGCGCCGCGGCCCCGGCAATGCCAGCAAGGAAAGCCTGTTCGCCGACTTCGCGGGCGACTTCATCAAGGCGCATTCGGCCGACGTCGCCGTCTGGGAAGTCTGGAACGAGCCGGACCTCAAGACCTTCCTGCGGCCCGAACTGGTGCCGGAGTTCGGCGCGGCCTCGTCGGCGCTTTGCAGCAAGCTGGAGCAGCAGCAGATCCGGCCGAACATCATCATCGGATTCGGCTTCGCGAAGCTGCCCTTCGTCGGCGGCAGCAACGGCAAGGTTCCTCCCGAGCTGGAAGACGCCTTCGTCTCGGCCGCCAAGAGCGACTGCCTGACGGACATCTCGATCCATCCCTACCGCTCGGTGCCCGAGACGGCGCTGGCCGACTACGAGAAGCTGCGCGTGCAGCTCGACCGCCGCCAGCTGAACAAGACCGGCATCGTCGCCTCTGAATGGGGCTATGCCTCGTACATGCCGGTGCGCAACCAGGGCGCGCAGGCCGCGCTGGTCTTCCGGGAATACCTCATCAACGTCGCCGCGGGCATCAAGCTGCTGAACCTCTATTCGTGGCGCGACCGCGGCGACTCCTACTTCTCGAAGGAAGACAACTTCGGCCTCAAGTCGAAGGGCGGCGAGAAGAAGGAAGCCTACTCGGCGCTCACCGAATTCCTCAAGATCGTCCGGCACTCGCAGAAGGTGTCCTACCAGGATGCCGGCGGCACGAGCCGGCTGGTGCTGCGCCGCGGCCAGTCGCTGCTGAACGTGGTGTGGACGCAGGGCGGCGAGAAGACCGTGTCGGTCCCCGCCGGCGCGAGCGGCAGCAAGTGCACGCGCGTCGACTTCTTTCCCCAGATGCGCGAAGGCAGCTGCGGCAGCCGCTCGGGCGAGGGGTTCACCGTCAAGGCGACGTCAAGTCCCGTATTGCTTTCGATATCGGACTAGGTGGAATGAAACGTCTGTCCGGTCTGGCAAGGCGCCTCGGTGGTCCGGTCTTCGCCGTTGCCGACCAGTGCATCTACAGCGCGAGCCAGCTGCTGCTGAGCTTCGCCCTCGCGCGCGTGCTCTCTCCCTCCGATTTCGGCGTGGCCTCCGCCTTCCTGGCGGTGGTCAGCTTCCAGTACATCCTGCACATGGCGATGGTGCACGAGCCCCTGCTCATCAGGCGCTACTACGTCGACCGGTCCACCGCGTGGCTGGCGTGGGCGCTGGTGGTCCTGTTCTCCCTGCTCGGCTACCTGGCCTGGCAGATAGCGGCCTTTCCGGGGCAGCTGCAATGGGTGGGCGCGGCCCTCATCGCGGGCTACGAGATCTTCTGGATCTCGCGCAGCCTGCTGCTCGCGGGGCGGCGCTACGGCGTGCTGTGCGCATCAGGCGCGCTCATCGCGGCGGGCTATGTCGTCGTGCTGAACGCCGAGAGGCCGGCGAGCTGGAAGGAAGCCCTGCTGCTGGTTTCCGTTCTCCAGATCCCGTTTCTCTTCCTCGTGCTGCGCAACGTGAGGAACACGGTTCAACCGCTGCCGGCGGCCAGGGACGCGCAGGGCCTGACGGTCGGCGAATCGATGGCCTACGGCTGGAAGGCCAGCCTCTCGCAGTTCATGAGCTGGATCATGACGGGCGGCGCCATCCTGCTGCTGGGCTCCTCGGCCGATGCCGAGCAGGGCGGCCTGCTCAAGATCTACATCACCTTCCTGCTGCCCATGCAGTACGTGCTGTCGGCGCTGGGCTACTACCTGCTGCCGCAGCTGGCGGCCAACTGGAAGTCGGCACAGGAGGCGCAAAGGAAGAAGTCCTTTCGCGACTTCGCCGGCTTCGTGCTGCTGGGCTTCGTGGTCGCCGAGGCCGTGGGCGTGGTGCTGGGCCTGCTGGGCCCTCGCCTCGTCGTGCTGGCCTTCGGCGCGAACTACAGGGGAATGGATTTCTCGCCCTTCTTCTACGCGCCCGCGATCTTCGGCCTGACGATGTGCCTGCGCACCGGCTTCAGGGCAGCCTCGCGGCCCGGCGCCCTGCTGCTGTGCTCGGTGATCGGCGCGGTGGTGTTCGCCGTCGCGATGCTCGCGGCGGGCACGCCCGTCTCCTACATCCAGACCGTCCACGCCATGACGTGGGGCTTTGCCTGCATGGCCGCACTGATGATCGCCTGGCTGTTCTTCCTGATGCGGGCGAACGGGGAGCAACGCGCCTGAACCCGCTAGGGACCGGCGCTGGAGGAGATCCTTATGAGCAACCCACTGCTTCGCGGCGTGAGCTTCGACGAGCGCCTCCGGTTCCTGCGGGATGGCGTCGTGTGCCTGCGCGGGATCGTCTCGCCCGGGTGGATAGAGCTGGCGCGCGACGGCATCGAGCAGCGGCACGACGGCGTGCTGCAGCGCGTGGTGTCCGAATCGGGCGCCAGCGAGATCGCCGGGCAGCTCACCGTGACGCGGCGGCTGCGCTGGATCTGCGACCAGCTGCTCTTCGACAAGGACGTGAGCGCCGCGACCGCGACGCCCTGGCACCAGGACATGTCCTACGGCCTGGCGGACAGCCACCGCATCGTCCACCTGTGGATGCCCGTGGACCACATGCCTCGCGAGACGGCACCGGAAGTGGTGCGCGGCTCCCACCTCTGGAAGACGGGATACCGCCGAGCCGGCTGGATCGGCCCGGCGGACGACGAGGCGCAGGCCCCCGAGCTGCCCGACATCGAGGCCAACCGAGGCGCCTTCGACATCGTGGGCTACGAGGTGGACCCGGGCGACGTCGTGGCCTTCAACCACCGCTCGCTGCACCACGCCGGCCCCGTCATGAGCTTCGGCGAGAAGCACCGGGCCTTCGCAATCCTGTGCGCCGACGACGAGCTGCTGGCGATGAGGCAGCCGAGCCGCCAGCCGGCTGCCGAGGCGTTTCGCGCGGCGTAGCCGGGGACTGGCCTACCAGAACTTTTCGGGCGTGGCCGCGAGCGTCTCCGTGCAGCGCGCGACAGCCTTGGCGCGCTCCTCGCGCAGCCGCTGCCAGTTGTCGGCCTGCCATTCGTTCCAGGCGACCGGCTCCGACTGATAAAAGCATGTGGCAGGCGGACGCATGAAGCCCGCGCGGCCAAGCTCGGCGCCGAACTTCAGGCGGAACAGCTCGTCCGAGCCCGTGAGGCTCTCGTAGACCAGATGCCAGGACCCCGGAAGCAGCGGCGTGTCGGCCACCGCCTGCACCTTGCGCGCTTCCTCGATCTCCTCGGGTGTGGAGCCGTCCGTCAGGGCCGTCGCGTACGCGGCCTCGGCGCGCTTGCGGTAGATGCCGGTGGCGACCTTGCTGAGCGCGTCGACCAACTCGCTCATGGCGGGGTTGGCGCCCGCCGGATCGTCCTTGAGCGCCTCGAGCGTGGTGCCGCCGAGATCGTCCTTCGAGAACCCCTGCGCGCCGACGCTCACGCGGCCCGCGATCGCCGTCAGCGCGATGTTCAGGGCGACCTGCCCCGCGATGTTGTTCATCGTGTTTTCGCGGCGAACCACGCGAAGCTGTTCGATGCCGGGCTTGTACATGCCCCGGCTGAAGCGCACGCGGGTCTGCGGCGTCACCGGCTCGACCGCCGCGACAGGTGTGGCGGGCGCATCGGCCGCGGCTTCCGTGGATTGTTGTTGCACCGCCGGTGCCGGCGCATCGGGTTCGGCGTGCGCCGAGAGGCCGGCGAGCGCCAGCGCGATACCGCATGCGCGCCAGGCGGCGCGCCCTCCTTGCTTGTTCGAGATCATGTGAACGTAATTCCTCCCGGCGCGGATTCTCTCCGGCTAAGAGGCCAACGTTCTCAGCGCCGCGTCGAGCACCCGCTCATGGTCCCACGGATGGGACTGGAGCCAGTCGTGCAGCTTGTGCCCCGCGCCCTCGAGCCGCACGACCTCGACCGACTTCGCCCTGCAGGCCCGGCTCTCGTACTGGTCGAGGACCTGCGTGGGAATCACTGCGTCCGCCGTTCCGTACACCAGCAGCAGCCGGCCTTCGAAGCCTTCGAGCGCCGTGAAGGCCGGTGAGCTCGCATAGTCGGTGGTCGAGCGCAGGATAGCCTGGAAGCTCGGGCCGAAGGGCGCGTCCTGCGCCTGGGCCACGTAGGCGGCCGGGCAGAAGAGCACCAGCGCGGGCGGCTGCAGCCGTTCAATCAGGGAGCACGCGATGTGGCCGCCCATGCTCGTACCTATCAGCGACAGCGCACGCCCCGGCGCCACATGGCCGGCCACGGCCAGCGCCTGCGCCACTCGCTCACTCAGGCTGGAACCCTCGACCTGCCCGGTGCTTTCTCCATGGCCGGAGAAGTCGAAGGACGCGCTGGCCACGCCGCTATGCGCGAGCCCCGCAAGAAGGTACTGGATGCCGCGCCGCGAGGACTGGCCGCCGCCGTGCAGCGCCAGCACGCGAGGCGCATCGCCCGCCGGGTTGCCCGTGATCGTGCCGCGCAGCGTCTGGGCACCCGCGGAAACGGAAAAGTCGTCGTTCATCGCACGAGCATGACACGGCGGACGCGCTCCCCTCAGGCTGTGTCGCCCGCGACAGCGCGGCCCGAGCCCTCCCTCGCCGGCATCGTCACCCACCACGCCGCGCCCACGATCAGCAAGCCCCCTGCCCAGCCCCACGGCCCGATGCGCTCGCCGAAGCCGTACGCCGCGATCAGCGCGCCGAACACCGGCTCGCTGCCCATCAGCAGCGACACGCGGCTCGGGCTCGAACGCGAGGCCGCATGGTTCTGCGCGAAGAAAGCGAAGACGGTGCACAGCAGCACGAGGTACGCCATGCCCCACCAGAAAGAGGCCGTGGCGGGCGGCATGTGCCAGGCACCGCCGGCCGGCGAGGCGATGAGCGAGAGCACCGCCGCACCGAGCGCCATCACGCCCGACTGCACGGCCGTGAGCGTCAGCGCCGGCATCGCGTGATGCCCGGCGAGCCGCCGCGTCATGCAGACCATCACTGCGCGCAGGAAGGCCGCGATCACCATCAGGCCGTCGCCCCAGCCCACCGAAAGCTCGGCGGGCGACGTGGCCGAGAGCATGGCCGCGCCCAGCGCCGACAGGCCGGCGGCCCAGAACATGCGCCGCGCCGGCCGCTGGCCCAGCAGCCACCATTCGACGAAGGGCGTGAGCGCAACGCACAGGCTGATGAGAAAGGCGGCGTTGCTGGCCGTGGTGAGCGATACGCCGAAGGTCTCGCAGACGAAGATCGCCAGCAGGTTCGCGCCGAGCAGGCCGCCGACCGCGAGGCCCTGGCGCCACCGCGCGCCGAACAGCGGCTTCAGCGCGGGCAGCAGCACGACGAAGGTGAGGCCGAAGCGCAGCGCGATGAACTCCAGCACGGGCAGCTGCTGCGTCGCCTGCTTGGCCACCGCGTAGCTGCCGCCCCACACCGCCGCCACGAGCAGCAGCATCACTTCGGCAAGGCCGATGCCCGCCGGCTTCTTCGTCTTTGAATCCATACTCCGCTTCCGCCGTCCGTGAAAATTTCCGACAAGCCCGACACATCCATCGGGCGGGAAATTGTTCCGGGCTTCACCCGGGCCGCACAGCCGTCGGCCGGAACAGGACTATTGCGTCGTGGGAACGAATTCATTTCTCAAGGTGCTGCCGGAGATGGTGACCTTCGTGCGGGTCGCCGAGCTGGGCAGTTTCTCGGCCGCGGCCGACCTGCTGGGCATGACGCCGTCGGCGGCGAGCCGGCAGGTGAAGCGGCTCGAAAAGGAGATCGGCGTGCAGCTGCTGCAGCGCACCACGCGCCAGCTGCGGCTGACCGAGCCCGGCGCCGAGGCCTTCGCGCGCTGCCGCGAGCTGGTGCTGGCGGCGCAGGGCGCGATGGAGATCGGCGAGCAGTTCGCGGCCGGGCCCAGCGGGCTGGTGCGCATCAGCGCGCCCAAGGCCTTTGCGCGGCGCGTGCTGCACGCGCACGTCCTCGAGTTCCTGCGGCGCTATCCCGAAGTGGACGTGCAGCTGATCGTGGCCGACCGCGACGTCGACCCGATCCGCGAAGGCGTCGACCTGGTGGTGCGGCTGACGACGAAGCCGCCCGAGGGACTGGTGGCGCGGCAGCTGATGCCGGTGGAGCACATCCTCTGCGCGTCGCCGCGCTACCTGGAGCAGCACGCCGCCATCGCGCACCCGGGCGACCTCGCGGCGCACAGCTGCCTTTCACTGGGCGAGCACGAGCGCGACAACCATTGGCGGTTCAGGAAGAAAGAAGAGGGAGAAAAAGAGGAGACGGAAGTCATCGTGCGCGGCCGCTACGTCTCGAACCACAGCGAGGTGCGGCTCGAAGGCGCGCTCGCGGACCTGGGCGTGGCCGTGGTGCCGGCCTTCGTCGCGCAGGAGGCGCTGGACGCGGGCAGCCTCGTGCGCGTGCTGCCCGGCTGGGAGTACCGCGGCAACTACCAGGGGCACGCGTACATCCTGTACCCGCCCAACCGCTTCATGGCGCCCAAGTGCAGGGCGCTGGTCGATCACCTGCTCGGCGCGCTCGGCGTCAGTGCTTCTTCATCAGGACGCGCACGGCCTCGGGCAGGGAATTGACCTGCGGCATGAAGTGGTCGAGCAGCGCGCCCAGCGCCACCGCGCAGATCACCGCGCCCAGCAGCGGCTTCCAGGTGAGCCGCACGGCGGCCATGAGCCAGCCCTCGCGCGCCACGCGCACCGCCGCGCGCGCCGACACGTAGGAGAACGCGATCTCGATGGCCACGGCCAGCAGCGCGTCCCAGCTGAAGTACAGCAGCACGAGCGAGCCCGCGCCGAACAGGACGGCCGCGCAGATGAGGAAGATGGCGATCACCGGAACGACGACGACCGCGCCCTCGTCCGCGCCGCCGGCCACGTCGAGCGCGCCGCTGGCGATGTCCGAGAGGCCGCTGCCGCCACCATCGCCCGAGGCCTCGCCGATGCTCGTGTGGCCGTGCGAGCCGCCGCTGCTGCCGCTGCGTCCGCCGCCGAACTCGAAGTCGGGCGCGTCGACGTTCAGGTCGAGCCCGCGCTCCTCGACCAGCCGCTTCGCCCACCAGCGCAGCACCAGCAGGTAGCCGAGGTAGCCCGCGCCCAGCGTGAGGAAGTAGCGCACCGCCAGCGAATCCACGTGCAGCAGGTGCATCTGCAGTGCGGAGACGCCCCACATCAGCAGCAGCGTGAAGCTGCCGATCAGGATGCCGTGCGTGCGCAGGCTGTACTTGCGGTGGAGCTCGCGCTCCACCTGTGTTTCCCACAGGCGCACGGAGCGCCAGTTGGAAAGGACCTTCACGGCTTCAGGCGGGTTCCGGCTCGGCGAAGGGCACGCGCGGGGCCACCGCGCACATGAGTTCGTAGCCGATGGTGCCCCCTGCCCGCGCGACCTCGTCGATGGGCAGCACGGCACCGGTCTTCTCCGACTTGCCCCACAGCGTGACCTCGCTGCCGAACTTCGCGTCGGGCACGCCGGTGAGGTCGACGGTGATCATGTCCATGCTCACGCGCCCGACCATGCGGGTGCGCACGCCGTTCACCAGCACCGGCGTGCCGGTGCCGCAGTGGCGCGGATAGCCGTCGGCATAGCCGACCGCCGCCACGCCGATGGTGAGCGGGCCCTCGGCCGTGAAGTTGGAGCCGTAGCCGACGGTGTCGCCGGCGGCCAGCGTCTGCACCGAGAGCAGCTTCGTCGACAGCGTCATGGTGGGCTGCAGCTGCCAGTGCGCCGAATCGTGCTCGGGAAAGTCGGGCGCGACGCCGTACAGCATGACGCCGGGGCGCACCCAGTCGCCGCGCGTGCGGTCGGGGTGGCGCAGCGTGGCGGCGCTGTTGGCGATGGAGCGCTCGCCCGGCAGGTCGCGGGTGGCGCGCTCGAAGGCCTCGAGCTGGTGGGCGATGCCGCGGTCGCCGTCGGCGTCGCTGAAGTGGGTCATGAGGGAGATCTCGTCGACCTGCGTGAGCGCGTTGAGGCGGGTCCAGGCGGAGCCGAAGCGCTCGGGCGTGAAGCCCAGGCGGTTCATGCCGGAGTTCATCTTGAGGAACACGCGCTGCGGCTTCAGGGTCTTGTGGGCGGCGAGCATGTCGATCTGCTCGTCGCAGTGCACGGTGTGCCAGAGGTCGAGGCGCGAGCACAGCTCCAGGTCGCGTGCCTCGAAAACGCCTTCCAGCAGCAGCACCGGGCCGCGCCAGCCGAGGGCGCGCACGCGTTCGGCCTCGGCCAGATCGAGCAGCGCGAAGCCGTCGGCACCGCGCAAACCCTCATAGACCCGCTCTATTCCATGACCGTAGGCATTGGCCTTGACGACGGCCCAGACGCGGGCTTCGAGGGCCGAACGGCGCGCCCGCTCCAGGTTGTGGCGCAGGGCTTCGGTGTGGACGGTGGCGAGGATGGGGCGCGGCATGGGGGTCTTCGGGAAGGGCTCGGGGAGAATGCAGACCACGTTTTAGCATCTTCGGGAATGGGGTCGAACACGGTGGGGATGCAGGATTCGATGTCGCACCCCCGTGCTATAACCGCCCATTCGCCCTTGCGGCGACACTTTTTCACTACCGCCAGCAGACCCTCTGGCCAGCCAGCCCATCGATGAAGCGCGGTTTCTACACGATCATGTCGGCCCAGTTCTTTTCGTCACTGGCCGACCAAGCGCTTTTCGTTGTTGCGGTCGACCTGATGCGAAGTTCCGGCGCGCCCGAGTGGCAGCGCGCGGCTCTGGTGCCCATCTTCGCGGTCTTCTACGTGGTGCTCGCCCCGCTCGTTGGCGCCTTCGCCGACGCCCTGCCCAAGGGCAAGGTGATGTTCATCAGCAATGCCATCAAGATAGTGGGCTGCGTGATGATGCTGTTCGGCTCGCACCCGCTGCTGTCCTATTCGATCGTGGGGCTGGGCGCGGCGGCCTACTCGCCGGCCAAGTACGGCATCCTGACCGAGCTGCTGCCGGCGTCGCAGCTGGTCAAGGCCAACGGCTGGATCGAGGGCCTGACCATCGCTTCGATCCTGCTGGGCATCGTGCTCGGCGGCACGCTGGTGGGGCATGCCGTCTCCAGCAAGCTGCTGGCCTTCGACCTCCCGCTCATCGACACCGGCATCGACACCCCTGCCGATGCCGCGCTCGCGGTGCTGATCTTCGTCTACATGCTGGCGGCCTGGTTCAACACGCGCATTCCGCACACCGGCGTCGAGATGCGTCCGCTGCGCTCCAACCCCGAGCAGGGCCTGGCGCGCAACATCGCCGCGCTGCTGCCCGACTTCTGGCACTGCAACGCCCGCCTGTGGCGCGACCGCCTCGGCCAGATCTCGCTGGCCACCACCACCCTCTTCTGGGGCGCGGGCGGCAACCTCAAGTACATCGTGCTGGCCTGGGCCTCGCTGGCGCTGGGCTACAACACCACGCAGGCTTCGGCGCTGACGGGCGTGGTGACCATCGGCACCGCCGTGGGCGCGATCGTCGCCTCGATGCGCATGCGGCTGGACATGGCCACGCGCGTGATCCCCATGGGCATCGCGATGGGCCTGATGGTGATCTGCATGAACCTCATCGGAAACGTGTGGCTGGCCGTTCCGTTCCTGATCCTGCTGGGCGGCCTGGGCGGCTTCCTGGTGGTGCCGATGAACGCGCTGCTGCAGCACCGCGGCCACAACCTGATGGGCGCGGGCCGTTCCATCGCGGTGCAGAACTTCAACGAGCAGGCCTGCATCCTCCTGCTCGGCGGCTTCTACAGCGTGTGCACCGGCCTGGGCCTCTCGGCCTACGGCGCGATCACCGCCTTCGGCCTCGTGGTGGCCGGCTGCATGTGGATCATCAAGCGCTGGCACGAGAACAACCTCAAGAAGTATCCCGAGGAAGTCGAGCACCTGCTGGCCATCGCCCGCAGCGATAAACATCATTGACCTCCCCCAGGCTGCGCGCACTTCGTGTCGCTGCGCCAACCCCCTCGCCGGGGGCGGCACCGGAGGCCCGGCAAAGCCGGTTCCTCGGTGCCCCACGAAAATTCCACCACCATGCCAGCACTCGCCCTGCTACTGAACGCCTTCGTCTGGGGCGTGTCCTGGTTTCCCTTCCGCCAGATCGCGGGCCACGGGCTGCATCCGCTGTGGACCACCTGCCTGATCTACCTGGCCATCGCCGTCCCGATGGGCGTGCTGCGCCGGCATGCGTGGAAAGGCTTCGCGGCCTTCCCGATGCTGGCGGTGCTGGGCCTGGCGGCCGGCTTCACCAACGTGGGCTTCAACTGGGCCGTGACGCAGGGCGACGTGGTGCGCGTGGTGCTGCTGTTCTACCTGATGCCCCTGTGGAGCGTGCTGCTGGCCTGGCTGCTGCTCGGCGAGCGGCCCACCGGCGGCGCGCTGGCGCGCGTGGCGCTCGCGCTGACCGGCGTGGCGGTGGTGCTGAAGGCGCCCGGCACCGACTGGCCGGTGCCCTCGAGCCTGCCCGACTGGCTGGGCATGGCCGCGGGCTTCGGCTTCGCCGTCACCAACATCGCGCTGCGCCACCTGCGGCAGGCGCCGGGCGAATCGCGCGCGCTGGCGATGTTCTGCGGCTGCGCCTTCGTGGCCGGCGTCGCGGCGCTCGGCGGCACCGCGCTGGGCGCGTTCGATTCGCCGCTGCGCGCCTCGCCTGGCTGGCTGGGCTGGGCCGCGCTGCTGGGCACGGCCTTCGTCTTCGCCAACGTGTGCCTGCAGTACGGCGCGGCGCGGCTCACGGCTTCCGCGACCTCGGTGATCATGCTGTCGGAGGTGCTGTTCGCGAGCGTGTCGTCGGTGGCGCTGGGCGCGGCCGAGATGGACCCGCGCATCCTCATGGGCGGCGCGCTGATCGTGCTCGGCGCCATCTGGGCGGCGTTTGCGCGAACGCCCGCGCGGCGCGATGATCGCGCCTCTTCTTCTCCCACCTGAGGAAAAACAGCATGGCCAGCGTCTACGACTTCGAAGCGAACCTGATCGACGGCAAGCCGGTGAAGCTCTCCACCTTCAAGGGCAAGGTGCTGCTGATCGTCAACACCGCCAGCAACTGCGGCTTCACGCCGCAGTTCGCCGGGCTGGAGGCGCTGCACGAGAAGTACGCGGACAAGGGGCTCGCGGTGCTGGGCTTTCCCTCGAACCAGTTCGGCGGGCAGGACCCGGGCACCAACGAGGAGATCGGCGCCTTCTGCACGAAGAACTACGGCGTGAGCTTTCCGATGATGGAGAAGATCGACGTGAACGGCAGCAACGCCGCGCCGCTCTACCAGTGGCTCACGAAGGAAAAGCCCGGCCTGCTCGGCAGCACGGCCATCAAGTGGAACTTCACGAAGTTCCTGGTCGGGCGCGACGGCACGGTGCTCAAGCGCTACGCGCCGCTGGACACGCCGGCCTCGCTCGAGCGCGACGTCGAAGCCGCGCTGGCCGCGGCCTGAACGGCCTGCGGCCGCCTCGTCAGAACCTGAAGTCGGCCGTCTTCGGCCCGCCGCCCACCGTCACGGTCTGGCTCTTCACCGCGCCGCCGGGCGCCGCGACGTCGATCACGTAGCGCCCGTTCGGCACGTCGACCAGGCACACCGGGCCGCTGGCGCGGAACGCCAGCGCCGCGGCGTTGTTGGCATCGCCGCCCTTGATGGTCACGTCGACGTTCGCCATGTAGGCGCCGTCGGCGCGCGCGAACAGCAGCGCGAGCGGATGTTCCTTCATGGCCGCGCGCATCGCCGTCGATTCGTCGGAGCCGATGCCGCCGCACACGTAGCGCGCCGAGCCGGCGCCCTGCCATGGCGGCATGGCGCCCTGGGCCTGCGCGGCCATCGCACCGCCCGCGCAGACGCAGGCCAGCAGCACGCGGCGCAGCGTGGCGGGGGTGAAGGATGCAGGCAGAAGATGAGACATGGCGCTTTCTCCTTGCAGATTCGGTGCGGCCATGATGCGCCGCGAACCGGCGCCGGGCGAGTCGGACCAACCCCCTCACCCTTGTCCGACGATGCCTGCGATCAGGCCTTGGGATTCGGCAGCAGCGCCGCGTCCAGCAGCTCGACCCAGTGCCGCACCGGCGTGTCGCCGCTGCCGCTTTGCAGGTGCGTGATGCAGCCGATGTTGGCCGAGGCGATGGTGGTGGGCTGCAGCTGCTTCAGGTGCCCCAGCTTGCGGTCGCGCAGCGGATAGGCCAGCTCGGGCTGCAGCACCGAGTAGGTGCCGGCCGAGCCGCAGCACAGGTGCGATTCGTTCATCGCCACGCGCATGTCGAATCCCAGCGCGCGCAGGTGCGTCTCGACGCCACCGCGCAGCTTCTGGCCGTGCTGCAACGTGCACGGCGGGTGGTAGGCCACCACGCCGGCGGGCGCCTTCACGCGGGCCTTCAGCGCAGGCACCAGATCGGGCAGCAGCTCGCTCAGGTCGCGCGTGAGCTCGCTGATGCGCGCGGCCTTCAGCGCATAGGCCGCGTCGTGCTGCAGGATGTGGCCGTACTCGCGCACGGTGACGCCGCAGCCCGATGCATTCATGACGATGGCCTCGACCTCGTTGCGCTCCACGTACGGCCACCACGCGTCGATGTTGGCGCGCATCTGCGCCTTGCCGCCGTCCTGGTCGTTCAGGTGGAACTTCACCGCGCCGCAGCAGCCGGCCTCGGGCGCGATCACCGCCTGGATGCCGGCCGCGTCGAGCACGCGCGCGGTGGCGCTGTTGATGTTGGGCATCATCGACGGCTGCACGCAGCCCGCGAGCATCAGCACCTTGCGCGCATGCGTGGCCGTGGGCCATGCGCCGGCCTCCTGCTTCGCGGGAACCTTGGCCTTCAGCGCCTCGGGCAGCAGCCCGCGCACCGACTGGCCGAGCTTCATCGCGGGGCCGAAGAGCGGCGACGGCAGGCCTTCCTTCAGCACCCAGCGCTGCGCCGATTCCATCGCGGGGCGCGGCACCTTCTCGTCGACGATCCTGCGGCCGATGTCGACCAGATGCCCGTACTGCACGCCGCTCGGGCAGGTGCTCTCGCAGTTGCGGCAGGTGAGGCAGCGGTCGAGGTGCAGCTGCGTGCTGCGCGTCGGCGCCTTGCCTTCCAGCACCTGCTTGATGAGGTAGATGCGCCCGCGCGGGCCGTCGAGCTCGTCGCCGAGCAGTTGGTAGGTCGGGCAGGTGGCGGTGCAGAAGCCGCAGTGCACGCACTTGCGCAGGATGGCTTCGGCCTCTCGGCCTTCGTCGGTGCCTTTGAATTCGGGGGCGAGCTCGGTTTGCATGTCTCTGTTCTTGTTCTCAGTTGGCGGGCAGCAGGCGGCCGCGATTGAAAAGGCCGTGCGGATCGAACTCGCGCATCAGCGCGCGCTGGATGCGTTCGACGGGCGCGCTCAACGCATCGAAGCGCGGCACTCCGGACTGCAGGGCCGAGCCCGGCAGACGAAACAGCGTGGCGTGGCCACCCGCCGCGCGGGCGATCTCGCGGATGCGCGCTGCCTCCGAGGGAGGCGCCTTGTACCAGCGCTGGCCGCCGTGCCATTCGATCAGCGGTGCGGCGCCATCGATGGAAAGCACCGGCGCGGTCTGCGGCACCGACACGCGCCAGAGCGCGTCAGGCCCATCGCCGGTGGCGAACCACGGCAGCTGCTGGTCGCGCAGCGATTGCCAGTCGGCGGCGGCGCGCGCGTTGTCCTTGCGCTCGCCGCCCAGGTGCTCGCATGCGGCTTCCACTGCCGCCACGGCACCGCTCAGCCGCAGGTAGAGCGCGCCCGCGCCGGCGTATTCGAACCAGCAGCTCGCGTTCAGCGGCAACGGCCTTCCGCCCCATTCGTTGAGCAGCCGCAGCGCGTCGGCCTGGCCGCACGCGAACTCGAGCGTCGCCTCGGCGGGCGGCACGGGCAGCACCTTGAGACTGACTTCGGCGATCACGCCCAGCGTGCCGAGCGAACCGGCAAGCACGCGCGAGACGTCGTAGCCCGCGACGTTCTTCATCACCTGCCCGCCGAAGCTCAGCACCTCGCCACGACCGTTGACCAGCGTGGCGCCGAGCACGTAGTCGCGCACCGAGCCGACGCTGGCGCGCGCCGGGCCGCTCAGCCCGGCGGCGACCATGCCGCCCACCGTGCCACCGCTGCCGAAGCACGGCGGCTCGAAGGGCAGGCATTGGCCCTTCTCGGCGAGCGCCGCTTCGAGTTCGGCCAGCGGCGTGCCCGCGCGCACGGTGACGACCAGCTCGCTCGGCTCGTAGCTCGTGATGCCGGCGAGCGGGCGCATGTCGAGCAGTTCGCCCTGCGGCAGCTCGCCATAGAAACCCTTGGTGCCGCCGCCGCGGATGCACAGCGGCGTGGCGTCCGCGGCTGCCGCGCGGATGCGCTCGACGACCTGGTGAAGTGCGTTGTCGTTGTTGTTGTTGTTGTTTTCCATTGCCATCAGAACCTCGGCAGATCCGGATGCGGCAGCCTGCCGCCGCGCACCACCTGCTTGCCGTACTCGGCGCAGCGCTGAAGCGTGGGAATCACCTTGCCGGGGTTGAGCATGCCCTCGGGGTCGAAGGCGCGCTTCACGCCGAACATCTGCTCGTTCTCGGCGGCGGTGAACTGCACGCACATGCTGTTGAGCTTCTCCACGCCCACGCCGTGCTCGCCCGAGACGGTGCCGCCCATGGCGACGCTGGTCTCGAGGATGTCGGCGCCGAAGAGCTCGCAGCGATGCAGCTCGTCGGGGTCGTTGGCGTCGAACAGCACCAGCGGATGCAGGTTGCCGTCGCCCGCGTGGAACACGTTGCAGCAGCGCAGGTCGTATTTCTTCTCCATCTCCTGGATGGCCAGCAGGATGTCGGCGAGCCGCTTGCGCGGGATGGTGGAGTCGAGGCACATGTAGTCGGGGCTGATGCGGCCCGAGGCGGGAAAGGCGTTCTTGCGCCCGCTCCAGAACTTCATGCGCTCCTCCTCGCTGCTGCTCACCGCGATGGCGGTGGCGCCGGAGGAGCGCAGCACGTCGGTCATGCGGCCGATCTCCTCTTCCACCTCCTCGGGCGTGCCGTCGGATTCGCACAGCAGGATGGCGGCGGCGTCGAGGTCGTAGCCCGCGCGCACGAAGTCTTCGACCGCGGCGGTCATGGGCTTGTCCATCATCTCCAGCCCCGCCGGGATGATGCCGGCCGCGATCACCGCGGCCACCGCGTCGCCGGCCTTCCGCACGTCGTCGAAGCTGGCCATGATGCAGCGCGCGAGCTGCGGCTTGGGCACCAGCTTGACAGTGACCTCGGTGGTCACGGCCAGCATGCCCTCGCTGCCGATGACCAGCGCGAGCAGGTCGAGCCCCGGCGCGTCGAGCGCCTCGCCGCCGAACTCGATGGGCTCGCCTTCCGCCGTGAAGCCGCGCACGCGCATCACGTTGTGCAGCGTGAGGCCGTACTTCAGGCAGTGCACGCCGCCCGAGTTCTCGGCCACGTTGCCGCCGATGGTGCAGGCGATCTGGCTCGACGGATCTGGCGCGTAGTAGAGGTTGAAGGGCGCCGCAGCCTCGCTGATGGCGAGGTTGCGTACGCCGCACTGCACCACGGCCGTGCGGCTCACCGGATCGATCTTCAGGATGCGGTTGAACTTGGCGAGCGACATCGTCACGCCCATGGTGTGCGGCATGGCGCCGCCCGAGAGCCCGGTGCCCGCGCCGCGCGCCACCACGGGCACGCCGAGCTGGTGGCAGGTCTTGAGCACGGCGGCCACCTGCGCCTCGGTCTCGGGCAGGGCCACCACCAGCGGGCGGGCGCGGTAGGCGGTGAGGCCGTCGCACTCGTAGGGGGTGGTGTCCTCGTCGTGCCAGATCAGCGCATGGGCCGGCAGGCGCGCCTGCAGCGCGTGCACTATCTGCGACTGGCGCTCCGTTTTCTGTAGCGAATCGTGTTGCGTGGGAGTCAGCGGCGCGTTCATGCGGCGGCCTCTTTTCTTTCTTGCTCGCGGGATGTCTCGTGTTTACCGCACTCTACGGACATTCCGCCCGCCCCGGGTTGATGGATTTTTGCCGGGTGCTTGAAAGAACTTCGCAGGCGCGGTTCAGCGCAGGCTCTGCCCCAGCCAGTCGGCGAAGGCCGCGCACTCCCAGCGCTCCAGCGTGCCGGGCTGCCAGCAGATGTAGTGCCGGTGCGGCGAAGGCACGGCCTGGTCGGACAGCGCCACCAGCCGCCCCGATTCGAACCACTCCGCGCCCAGCTTCTGCCGCACCAGCGCCACGCCGAAGCCGCTGGCGGCAGCGTCGTACATGAGCCCCAGGTCGTTGAACTGCGAGCCGATGGCGGGCTCGGGCTGGCCGATGCCGCAGCTCGCGAACCAGGTGCCCCAGGGCTCGAGCGGGCTGCGGATCAGCCGCGCGGCGGCGATCTCGGCCGCGCTGCGGAAGCCGGTGAAGGGGCCGAACTCGTTGAGGTAGCTCGGGCTGCAGGCGGGCACCACCTGTTCCTCGATCAGCAGCCGGTGCTCGCAGTCGGCATAGCCGCCGGGGCCGTAGCGCACCTCCAGGTCGGCCTGCTCGGCCGTCACGTCGAGCAGCGGGATCGACACCTGCAGCACGAGCTCGATGTCGGGGTAGATGTTGCGGAACAGCTCCAGCCTCGGCATGAGGAACTGCCGGCTGAAGGTGGGCGTGACCGCGATGCGCAGGCGCGTGGCGCGCTGCGCGGCGCTGCCGCCGAGCGGTGTCGCCTGCAGCGCGGCGAGCCCCGTGCGCACGTTCGCGAGATAGGCCGCGCCGTCGGCCGTGAGGCTGAAGTCGCCGCGGCCGAAGAGCTTGAAGCCGACGTGCGATTCGAGTTGCCGGATGCGGTGGCTCACGGCGCTGGGCGTGACGCACAGCTCGTCGGCCGCGCGCCCCGCGTGGCGCAGACGGGCCACTGCCTCGAAGGTCAGCAGGCACTGGATCGGCGGAATGTGCTGCAGGGCCATGCGCGCCCGAAGGTCCGATCTCAGTCCGCGAAGAAGTTGACGGGCAGGCCGGGCGTATCGACCCGCATCGAGATCACCGTGCCCGAGGCGGGCCGCTGCGCGATCTCGGCGGCGGGCCTGCCCTTGCGGCCGCTGGTGACGAACAGCGTCTTCAGGTCGTCGCCGCCGAAGCAGGGCATGGTCGGGCACTGCACGGGCACGGGGACCGAGGCCACGATCTCGCCCGAGGGTGCGAAGCGCAGCAGCTGCGCGCCCTCGAACATGGCAACCCAGTAGTGGCCCTGCGCATCGACGGTGGCGCCGTCGGGGCGGCCCTGGTAGCCCAGCGGCGCGTCGACGCTCCAGCCTTCGGGCTTGGCCTCGAACTGGTGGAACACGCGGGCGTGCGAGAGCGAGTTGGCCTCGGCGTCCCAGTCCCACGCGCACACCACGTGCGCCGCGGTATCGGCCCAGTAGAGGGTGCGGGCGTCGGGCGAGAAGGCGAGGCCGTTGGCCGTGGTGGACTCGTTGGCCATCTGCGAGAGCGTGGGCGAGACATCGGTGTCGGGGCGCGCGTCGAAGCAGTAGAGCGCGGCATTGGCGCGGTCTTTCGCCTCGTTGAGCGAGCCGCCCCAGAAGCGGCCCAGCGGGTCGCACTTGCCGTCGTTGAAGCGCATGGTGCGCACGTCGTGCTCCACGCGCGCCATGGCGACCAGCTCGCCGCCCCATTCGCGCGCGCGGTAGATGCCGTCGCGCAGCGCGATCACGAGGCCGCCGCTGCGCGCGGGCGCCATGCAGCCGGGTTCGGTGGGCAGGGGCCAGCGCTCGACCTTCGCTCCCGGCGATCCGATCTCGCCGCGTGTGCGCAGCACGGCACGACCTGGAATGTCGAGCCAGTAGAGCGATCGTTCTTCGGGATGCCAGAACGGCGATTCGCCGAGCTCGCAGAGGCTGTCTTCGATGGAGGTCCACATGGTGTCGCGATTGTGCTCCCGGCCATCGCGGCGATGGGCAAAAAAAAGCCCGCTGGCGCCGGAGCGCTCGCGGGCTGAACATCCAAAGGAGACCTCGCTTGAAAAACTCGTTACGGAGAATTCTTCTTGTAAGTGGTGGTGGTCATTCATTCGATGGCGGGCTGCCCGAAGGCAGGCCCGCCAAGGCAGATCAGCGGTTGTAAGCCGTTTCGCCGTGGGAGGAGATGTCGAGGCCTTCGCGCTCTTCTTCTTCCGACACACGCAGGCCGAGGGTCAGGTCGGCGATCTTGTAGGCGATGAAGGCAACCACGCCGGACCACACGATCGTGAGCAGCACGCTCTTGATCTGGATCCAGACCTGTGCGCCCATCGCGAAGGTGTCGGGGGTCGCGCCGCCGGTGCCGCCCAGGCCCTTGGCAGCGAACACGCCGGTCAGGATGGCACCCAGGATGCCGCCCACGCCGTGCACGCCGAACACGTCGAACGCGTCGTCGGCGCCGAGCATGCGCTTGAGGCCACCAACGCCCCACAGGCAGACCAGGCCGGCCAGCAGGCCCAGCACGATCGAACCCATCGGGCCGACGAAGCCGGCGGCGGGCGTGACGGCCACCAGGCCGGCGACTGCACCGGATGCGGCACCCAGCATAGAGGCCTTGCCCTTGTGCAGGCTCTCGCCCAGGATCCACGACAGGGCCGCGGCGGCGGTGGCGAGCACCGTGTTCACGAAGGCCAGGCCGGCGACGGCGTTGGCTGCACCAGCGGAGCCGGCGTTGAAGCCGAACCAGCCGACCCACAGCAGCGATGCGCCGACCATGGTGAGCGTGAGCGAGTGAGGCGTGAAGGCTTCCTTGCCGTAGCCGACGCGCTTGCCGACCATGTAGGCGCCGACCAGGCCGGCCACACCGGCGTTGATGTGCACCACGGTGCCGCCGGCGAAGTCCAGCGCGCCGTCCTTGCCCAGCAGGCCGCCGCCCCACACGATGTGGGCGATCGGCACGTAGCTGAACGTGAACCACAGCACCGAGAACAGCAGCACGGCCGAGAACTTGGCGCGTTCCGCGAAGGCGCCGACGATCAGCGCCACGGTGATGGCCGCGAAGGTGCCCTGGAAGGCGACGAACACGTATTCGGGAATCGTGGTCAGCGCGCCGAAGGTCTCCTGCGTGATGCCCTTCATGAAGATCTTGTCGAATCCTCCGAAGAAGTTGCCGTCACCCGAGAAGGCCAGGCTGTAGCCGTAGACGGCCCACAGGATGCTGATCAGCGAGAAGATCACGAAGACCTGCATCAGCACCGACAGCATGTTCTTCGAGCGGCCCAGGCCGCCATAGAACAGCGCGAGGCCGGGGATGGTCATCAGGATCACGAGAAGGGTCGAAGTCAGCATCCAGGCGGTGTCGCCGGAATCGATCTTCGGAGCGGGGGCCGCGGGTGCGGCGGCGGGAGCAGCCTCGGCGGCGGCCGGTGCCGCTGCCGCGGGCGCAGCAGCCGGAGCGGGCGCGGCGGCAGCCGGTGCCGACGCGGCCGGAGCCTCGGGCGTTGCCGCGGCGGGGGTTTGCGCGAAGCCGGTGGTACCGGCGGCCAGCACGCTCAAGCCGAGCGCAAGAGAGACAAGCAGTTTTTTCATAGTCGTTGTTCTTTCGGGCCAGGACTCGATCAGAGGGCTTCGCGGCCCGTTTCGCCGGTGCGGATGCGAACGACCTGTTCGAGGTTGTAGACGAAGATCTTGCCGTCGCCGATCTTGCCGGTGCGTGCGGCGCTCTCGACCGCTTCGATCACGCGATCGACGAGGTCGTCGGAGACGGCCGCCTCGATCTTGACCTTGGGCAGGAAGTCGACCACGTACTCCGCGCCGCGGTAGAGCTCGGTGTGGCCCTTCTGGCGGCCGAAGCCCTTCACCTCGGTGACGGTGATCCCCTGCACGCCGATGGCCGACAGTGCTTCGCGCACCTCGTCGAGCTTGAACGGTTTGATGATGGCTGTGACCAGCTTCATGAGTTTTCTCCTTCGGATGGAAATGAAGTGGCGCGGCAGCTTGGGCCGCGCCTCGTTGTAGTGCGGATTACAGAGTCTTCGTCAGCGTGACGATGAAGCGTGCCTTGTTCGGCGAGTAGTAGGTCGTGCCGAAGGTGCCGAAGCCGTAGTCGACGCCCGGGTTGCTCACCGCGAGGTACGAGTTCTTCTTGTTGGCGCCCTGGATCGAGCCGGTCAGCGACAGGCCGTTGCCGAAGTCGTAGCTCGCGCCGATGTTGTAGTCGACGTAGCTCTTGTAGCCCAGGCTGCGGATGTCGCTGGACATGTTCGTGTAGCCGACGGCCGCCTTCAGCGTGACCTTGGGCACGATCTCCTTGCTGTACGACAGGTTCAGGTAGCCGGTGTTGGTGCCCTTCAGGCCCGAGCCGGCCTTGTTGCCGGCGTAGCCGAAGTAGTCCTTCGACACCGTGTGCGAGTACTTGGCGGTGAACGAGCCGAGGGTCTCGTTGGCGTAGGTGCCCGCGACGTACAGCTCGGTGGTGTTGCCGGCGGAGTTGCCCGGGTAGATGTAGGTGAGCGCACCGACGTCCATGTCCAGCGGGCCGGCCTTGAACTTGTAGCCGCCGTACACGTCCATCTCGATGCTGTTGCCCTTGAGCCAGTTGACGCTGGAGTTCCAGTTGCCCACGTAGAAGCCGCTGTCGCCGAAGGCGTAGTCCAGTCCGCCCTGGATGGCGGGCTTGAAGCCCTTGGTCTTGGCGTAGTCGTTCTTGCCGATCATGTCCTGGTCCTGGCCACGGAACTTGTAGTTCGTGGTGATCGACACATTGCCGGTCAGGTTCGGAGCGGGAGCTGCCGCAGGCGCTGCTGCGGCGTCGGTCGTTGCAGTCTGCGCCAGGGCCGCGCCGGACGCGGTCAATGCGGTGGCCAGAACGATCAGCGCCTGGGCGGCGGTACGGTGCGTCATCAGGGAACTCCTCGCAAGTGTGTTGTTGGACCGGAGGGCTCAAAGCAGGGAGCGTGCCAAAGTGCACGAATCCCTGCCCTTGCGACCGCGCCCACGCTGCGGGTGAGCGCCAAATCGTTACAACCCCTGTTGCGAGTGGTTGCAGATGGACGGTGCGCCGCACCACCGCGGGAATGCCCACAACGGGTGCACCATCTTGGGGAGAGGGAGAGAAATGGGACTGTCTTTGGTGCAGAGCCGCGCCTTGCTGGGTCTTGAAGCGGCCAGTGTCACGGTAGAGGTGCATCTTGCGAACGGTTTGCCCAGCTTCACGCTGGTCGGGCTGGTCGAAACCGAGGTCAAGGAGGCGCGCGAGCGGGTCCGCTCGGCGCTGCAGAACGCGGGGCTGGAGTTCCCCAACAACAAGCGCATCACCGTGAACCTGGCGCCGGCCGACCTGCCCAAGGACTCCGGGCGCTTCGACCTGCCCATCGCGCTGGGCATCCTCGCGGCCAGCGGACAGATAGACAACGCCCGGCTCGCCGGCCACGAGTTCGCCGGGGAGCTGTCTCTATCCGGCGAGCTCAGGCCCGTTCGCGGTGCGCTGGCCATGGCGCTGGCGCTGCACACGCGCGGCGTCGCGACGCGGCTGGTGCTGCCCCTTGAAAGTGCACAGGAGGCCGCGCTGGTACCGGGCGGCGAGGTGTATGGGGCCAGGCACCTGCTGGACGTGGTGCGCCAGTTCGTGGCGGGCGACGATGCCGCTTCCCAGTTGCCCGACGGCCCGGACGACGGTTGGGCGCGCATCCAGGCCGAGCCCGACACGGCCGTGCCCCGATACGCCGACCTGTCGGAAGTGAAGGGGCACACGGGCGTCAAGCGCGTGCTCGAGATCGCGGCGGCGGGCGGCCACAGCCTGCTGATGGTGGGCGAACCCGGCTCGGGCAAGTCGATGCTCGCCCAGCGCTTCGCGGGGCTGCTGCCCGCGATGCGCATCGACGAAGCACTGGAAAGCGCCGCGGTTGCAAGCCTCGGCGGGCGCTTCGCGACTGAAAGATGGATGAGCAGGCCGACCTGCTCTCCGCACCACACGGCGAGCGCGGTGGCGCTGGTCGGCGGGGGCTCCCCGCCCCGCCCCGGAGAAATCTCGCGCGCGCACCACGGCGTTCTCTTCCTCGACGAATTCCCCGAGTTCGCCCGCTCCGCGCTCGAAGCACTGCGCGAGCCGCTGGAGACGGGCACGATCACCATCGCCCGCGCCGCACGGCGCGCCGAGTTCCCGGCGCGCTTCCAGCTCGTCGCAGCCATGAACCCCTGCCCCTGCGGCTACCTGGGCTCGTCATCGAGGCCCTGCCGCTGCACGCCGGAGCAGGTCTTGCGCTACCAGGGTGTAGGACGCCACAGTTACCGCGGCAGAGCCAGAGTTATTGACTCGGTCGTCTCACAGTTAGCGCAGTTTTCCCATCTCCTTGCAGACCTACTAGCGCTCAGCCCACCGTCGTAAAGACGCCAGACGGCTAGCTCAAGAACCCGCGACCTACCCCTCGGAGAAAAGGGTGAGCACCTCGATGCAGCTATCCCCCGCTAGCTGCCCTCGGGTCCACATAGCCAGGGGCCAAGTGCGCGTTGCTCGCACCGTAGAGCGCCAGTGGGTCCTTGAGCCACAACGCGAACTCACGCCCGATCTGGCTGTGATCGGGTGAGCAATCCACAGACCATAGCCGCATCAGATATCCGGCGTGAACAGCGCGGACCTTGATGCGCAGGACACCATCTGACATGTCGTAGTCCATGCAGACGACCTCAGCTCGGGGGTGTGCAGGATGTGGCACAAGTTCGAGTTCGATGACGCGACTCCACTGGGTGTCCGCTTCGGCAGTTTCCTCTCGGGAGATGACACTGTCCTCCAAGTCGATCGCTTTGGAGATCCGAGTCAGCACGAAGTCACGAAAGTCACGATTCTTCCGGTCAAAGGCACGGACGTGCCACCGGACGGAGTTGTAGACGAGAGCCAGTGGCACGATCTCCCGCTCCGAAGAGCCGCTGCTCACAGAGACATAGCTAATGCGAGCAGCCTTCTTTCTGTTCAGTGCACGAGTGATGGGAGCGAGCACTGAGAGCTTTGGAATGCTCAAAGGCATCGGCAACTCACACCTAACCATCGGCTGCGGGTTCACCCCCACACCTTCACCAAATCCCTGAGAGAGAGCAGTCAGCACACGCTGAGGCTGGTGCTCAAAGAGCGGCTCGAACGCCGGTGTTGGCCTGTAGATCTTGGTTGCTCCCTCCAGAAACAGATTGGCAGGGGCAAGTTCCTTGTACTGAGCAATGTCGCGAGTCGCTCCAGCAGGAGCAGTACCAAAGCGGTCGGTGACATCAGCCCTACGCAGTTCGCCTAAGAAGAAGAGCTTGAAGTCGATGTGAGAGAGCCGTTCCTGCTGGGCTCTGGGCAGCCGCTCAACCAACTGGCGCGCTGTGAGTCGCTGTTGTTCGTCCATGAATTCCATGATACCCGGCCTGCGTAGGCAGCATACCAATTATTACATCTTTACGTCATCAATATGATGATATTGAGTGATCTAATGCAAACTATCTTCTACTCGCCACGAAGATTCCTAGGACACTTGGAAAGGTTGATTGCTGATGCCTCCATCCGACAACTCGGTCGCTGAGCACACAAACTCACTGCCCGCCGACGACGACATATCCTTTGCTGCGCGTATGCGCGACTTGTACGCTCACGGCAAGCAGGCCTTGGTCGTTGTGAACCGCTTTACTGCCTGCCTGTACTGCCGCCCCGACGCGATCACACCCTGGATCGCTGTATGCCGGGGCGAATTTGGTGAGGAGGGGCTTCAGTGCGCGATTGACCACCGAACTGCTACCTGGTGGCTGGAATCTGACGGCAGCCCCTGGGATTTCAACCAGTCGCTCAAACAGCCAGAGCGCGCGAAGAAGGGCGTGATGCAGAAATGGCTGGGTATCGCAGACAAGGTCACCCATCGTGAAGGCGAGGTCACTCAGGCGATCAAGGATGAACTGACTTACCTGGCAGGCTGGCGATGCCAGTTTGCCGGCTGTGGTGTGGACCTGAGGCACCACCCGGCCACTGGCCGCCGCGGCCGCTTCTCCTATTTCGCTCACATCGTGGCAGCCTCGAAAGACGGACCGCGTGGAGACGAAGAGCTGTCGCCGAAGCTGGCATCGGATCCGGAGAATTTTCTGCTGCTGTGCGATGCATGCCATCGCCTCATCGACAAGCGGGATCCTGACTTCTATACGGCCGAAAAGCTGAACAAGATGCGTGCTGAAAGCATTGCGGCAGTACGCTCGTTGCTCGACACGCTGAAGTACCCCGAAGCGCTGCCTATTGCCATCCTCGGCAACATTACCGGGCAACAGGGACAACTTCGTCATGAGGACGCGATGGCCGCGATGTGGGCAGCCCGCTTGCGCGCATCGGCGGGAAACATCGAGCACTTTTTCAGGCTCGGAGGCAATCTGCATGCTATTCACGAGGCCGGTTACTGGTCCTCTCTGTTCTTGGGCATGCGCCAGGAAATCTCACGGCTGCAAGGCATTCTGAACGGCACCTCGGTCGGAGGCGGAATCCGCCCCCGCCTCGCGATCTTTCCCCTGCATGCCACCTCGGTGCTTCTGCTGACGGGGCGGCTATTGGGCGACAACGATGCCACGCACGTATTTCAGCCGCGCCGTGACAACGTGACCGGTTCGACACGTTGGCTGTGGCCGGTCTCCCAAGAGTTGGTCACGCCGCCACTCGAATTCACGATGGACGTGTTGAAGGAGCGCGAGTCCGAATCAAACGAGGCCACGCTCTTGCTCTATCTGACCGCCGATATTGCGGTGACTCGGTTGCCTGAGCCCATTGCAGACGCTGACGGCTGGAAGCTCCCGACGATCCGCGTCGGCATAAGCACGCCCAACCCCGATTGCATTAAGCGCCCCGAGGACCTGAAGAGACTGGGCATCGCTCTCGACCAAGCCATCCGCCAGATGCAGGACGGATGGCAAATCAAGTGCATCCACCTCATCGTTTGCGCGCCGACTTCAGCCAGCGTCACGCTCGGCCAGAAGATGCAAGCGCGACATCACGCGAACTACGTCTGCTACGAAGCCGTCGGGGGCGCTGGCTCGCCCTACAAGGCGACCATCGAAATTGGCTCCGACAGTGTGCGGGAACTTGTGTCCGGGATTGGTGCGAGTGCACCGCTTCAACTTTGAGGAAGAAAAATGTCTGAACAACCGAAGCTTTCCAAACGAGTGCTCGAGCAGCTCATTGCCCGTCGGGAGTCCCAACAGTGGGAGGTGCTGATTGCCCGACTGCTCAAGCGCCTGGAAATCGACGAGCAGGATCTTGCAGACGCAAAACGAGAGTACGCCAGGCTTGCGGATCGCATCGCGGCCAAGCTTCAGATCCCGCGACACGACGTGAACATATTTCCTCAAGGCTCGATGCGCACGCAGACGACGATCAGCCAGCGCTATCCGCTCAAGTTCGATCTGGACACCGTTGCCCACCTGTCCGGCCCGCTCTACGATTCACCGAATCCCGAGATCATGTTTGCGGCCTTCGGCAAAGCGCTCGAAGGTGACGAGCAGGTCACCGGCACACCGGATCCAAAGCGCCGCTGCTGGCGCTTGAGCTATCCCAACAAGCGCTATTACTTCGACGTCACGCCGGCGGTTCGCGATCAGACCGGCAAGGAAGGCTCCGCACTTTCCGTGCGCGATCCGGACACAGGTTGGTCCCCCTCCAACCCCATCGAGTTCGCGGACTGGTTCTGTGCCTGGGCATCCAAGAAGTTCCCGTTCCTCGAGCGCCGAAGCTTCAGCTTTGCAGAGGCGAAGGCAAATGTCGAGGAGATCCCCGACGAGGAAATCGCGCTTGACGACATCCTGCGGCGCGTTGTGCAGCTGATGAAACTGCATCGCGACACCATGTACTGGGGCGCCTCGGAAAAGAAGCAGGAATTCCAGCCCATCTCCGTCATCATCGTGACCCTCGCCACCAAGGCCTATGCGCACTTGTTGTCGACCCGCCCGAACGATTTCAATTCGCCGATCGAGGTAGCACTTGCGATCGTCGAGGAAATGGCCAATCACTTCGATAGCAAGGCTCCAGCCTGGCGCGTGGATAACCCCGCGCTCAAATCAGAAAACTTCGCCGATCGCTGGAACAAGGATGAAGGCGCTCGTGCCCGGGAATTTTTCCTTTGGCACGCCAAGCTGGAGACTGATCTGGAGGCCCTGTTGCATCAGGGGGCCCGAGCGCCCGCCGAAGAGCGGATCCGCGCGGTCTTCGGTTCAGCGGGCCTGGAAGCCTGGAAAGAGAGCCACCCGAAGGAGAACGTTCTCGACGGTCTCTTGGCCACAGGTGCATCTTTGGCAAAGAGCAACCCCAGTGGCCCCGTGCCGGTAGGCTCGAAAAACACATTGGGCTGAAGCTTGGCGAACCGGCAGCACTTCGAGACCGCGGTCACTGCGGTCTGCGCATGGCTCGAAAGCGATGCCAACCGGCAAAACATCAAACGCGCGCCCAATCGGCGTGATGACGGTGCTGTTGCCTGGGACATTGACTTGCGGGGCGACTTCCCCGGTGTTCCCGCCGTCCGGCTTGTGTTGCCTGCGACGTTCCCGGCGCAAGCTTGCTGGTTTGAAGTCGATCCCTCGCTCGACCTGAAGTTGCCACACGTTGAGCGTGGCGGAAGACTTTGCCTCCGGGTGCAGCCGTCCCAGGTTGACTACGATGACCCGATAGGCGCGGTGATGCGCGCTATTGAGTTGCTGCGAAAAGAGTTCCTGTTTCGACTGATTGATTCGGTCTGGAGTGAAGCCGAGTTCCACCATGAACGATTGACCTACTGGGGCCTGCATTGCAGTGACCCGCGACGTGCAACGAGAGTCGAGCGTCACGTAGGGCTTGTCTATCTGGATGCCAGCGGCCTGACGGGCTGGGCCGATGGCCTGGTCGCGGGGTACCTGCGGCCAGGCACTAAACATGGCCGTTTCCTGCGCCAGGTGGTGACCTGCAACGGCTCTGACCCCATGGGCGTGGCTCGTCGGCATGAATGGGCAGGGGGTACGGTCGTGAAAGGGAACGCGCTAGTCGTGCGTCTGCCGACTTCGCTGCATTGGACACCATCCACTTGGCCGAGAACGAGCCAGGCCTTGGACGAGATGATTCGACTCACCACCAATGGAGAGAGGTCGCTGGAGCATCTTCTGGCTGCTGCACGTCTCAGCTTTCAGAAGGACGCAAGGTCAGCCACATCGCACACTGATCACCGCGGCCGGCAGTCGCCAAAACCACATGCACAGCCCCAACTGTTCGTCCTTTTCGTTCAAGACGGTGCTGTGTTCGGGTACCAGATCCGCCCCACGTTCGGACTGAGCATCCGCAATCTCGCCATAGAGCCCTTCCAGGTCAGCCGTATTGACGCGGATTGGTCCTTGGCACGAGACAGCGCCCTTCCTCAACTTCATCAGCGGCGGGCCATGCGGGTTCTGCTTCTGGGAACGGGCTCGTTGGGCAGCCCCATTGCTCACCTGCTTGCCCGTGCGGGCCTTGGCTCCCTGACGATCGTTGACTCGGAGCTGATGGAGCCAGAAAACACATCCCGGCATATGCTGGGTTTACCTCACATCGATGCGGCAAAGGCCCCCCAGATCGCCCAAGAACTCAGCAGGCTCGTCCCGGGCCTCGAGGTCAAGGGCTTTCAATCGGAGGCTTGCTCGTGGCTGATAAAAAATGCGAGACCCAGCACATTCGATCTGGTCATCGACTGCACGGCCGAGAGTTCTGTGCGAACGTTCATCACGATGACGCGTGCAACCCTTTTGGGGGCAACGCCAGTCCTACACGCATGGCTCGAGCCTTTGTGCAGCGCTGGTCACGTCGTGCTGACCCAAGCCGAAGTTCCCTGGCCACTTGAAGACCCTGCCGATGCGCTGGTTCATGCCAGCGACATCTCCGCAGAGGACACCAGAGTGACCGTCCCCGCTTGCTCGGCAGGTTTTCATCCGTATGGCATGGCCGATGTCACGCAGGTCGCGGCGTTCTCTGTCGAGCGAATCCTGGCTGTGCTCGCTGCTCCCGAAACAGCCTCGACAGTTTGGTCATGGGTTCGTTCGCAGGCATTCTTCGACAGTCTCGAAATAAACGTAAAGACCCGATCCATCGTGCCGACGATAGGAGGTGTGATGGACACTGGAACTGTGACACGCCCCCTCGCACAAGTGCTGGGACTGCAGTGACCAAGGCACTACTTTTCAGCCTGCCAGAGGCCAGCTGGCAACTGGAACTCTCGTCCAATGTGGTCGCCGAACTGCGCAAACACGTTCAGCGTACGCGGCTCAGCCGTGAATCCGTGGGCCAACTCTTTTCGAAGGATCTCACATCGAACTGCGTGGTGGTGGAGTTAGCGACGCTGATCATGCCTGTGTGGTCGGCTTGGTCACGCGTACGGTTTGATGTCGCCGAGGCAATGAGCGAGCGCGAGAGGCTCTTCATACAGGGGTGGCACTGCGTCGGACTCTGGCACACCCATCCTGAACCCCTGCCCTCGCCTTCTTCGGAAGACCGAGACCTCGCAAGAGAGCACGCGGTTGCTGCCAAGAAGTATCTGGACGGCCTTGTGTTTGCGATCATTGGGAATGGAAAGCTCCCGGACAGCCTGCGAGTATGGGTGGACGATGGCCACTCGCTGATGCCGATGCTCCCTGCAAAAGAAAGCCCGATCGCGGCCGGGAACTTCGATCTCTCTCGCATGACGCAACGCGGAACGAACTCAAAGGCCTAGCGACAAGGGCCGATTCGCGCCCCCTTATTGAAGTCTGTCACTGGCGGCACAAGCGTGAATCTTGGCCTTCGCCTGACGAAGACACGTGCCTTGGATGCCCGACTTCGGCATGCTTGACATCAGATTGTGCGATGCAGCCGGATTCCCGAAAGATGCCTACCCCGTTTGTGGGATGCAAATTCAAATCGGTCTCTGCACATTGAGGTTTCAGAGGCATGCGGCATTCCTCTAGGAGACAGTTCTGTGAACCTCACAGAATCGTCTTCTCAGCGTCGCGCGGTCAACTCATGGCGTACGAGTCGCCGCCGGCCGAGCAGAACAGAGAAGCTGCGCCAAAATTTCTGACGAGGGACGAGGAAATCGGATATCCAACTGAGCTTGGTTCGCGCCTGGATATCCCGGGAGCCCGTATCAAGTCATCACCCAACGCGAGGGCCTTGTGTGCAAGGCCCTTTGGAAGGAGCGTCGATGAGTGGTCCATTGCGTCATACAGCGGTCGTCATAGGACGTTTTCAAGCACGAGGGCTGCGGCTTCAGGCTGCCCGGGCCCGCCGGGCGGGCTTGCAGGTGATGACAATGGAGCAACTGGCTTGCCGTCTTGCTGGCGGTTTCCGTCGCCCCATCGAAGACGAAGCATTGCGCCGCATGCTCCAGGACGCGATCCCGGAAACCGCGCTGGATGAGCTCGACGCCATCAAGATGCTTCCAGGAATGGTAGACGTCTGCGTCGACACCCTGCGCAAGGTCTGGACCTCCATGACTGACCTGACGCAAGTCGGAGATCACCCCCGCCTGGCTGCGCTTGCAGCGCTCGAGACCGCGGTACGCGAAAGACTGCGCCCGGGCATGATCCGGCCCACCGAGCTTGTCGAAACAGCCCTTGCGCACATTCATCACGCACCGAACGTGCTCGGCTCGATCGAGGTGCACGGCATGACCGAGCTCGAACCCTGCTGGCGTCTGCTGCTGAAGGAACTCGCATCGGTGACGACCGTACGCTGGCTGGCCGGCCCCCGGCGCGTTCCCCAGTGGATCCAGGGCTCCAGCATCGAGGTGATCACGAGCGAAGCCAAGGCCCCCGCAATGGCGCACTTCAGTTGCTCGAATTCATTGCACGAGGCGATTGAAGCGCTTCGATGGGCCAGGCAACTGGTCGCCAGCGGCATGGCCAAACCTGGCGAGATTGCGATCGCTTGCGTTTCCCCGGCAGAGTTTGATGACCATTTCCTGGCACTGCGCAGCGATGCCAACCTCGACTTGCACTTCGTCCACGGAACCAAGGTGACGGCGAGCAGGGATGGCCAGGCAGCTGCGGCGTTGGCGGACATTCTCCTGCGAGGGATTACCCAGCAGCGCTTTCGGCGCCTGGCCGCGCTCGCAACCGCAGCAGGCGGCGCTTTCTCGCAGTTGCCGCAGGGCTGGCAAAAAGTCCTTCCGGCAAATGCACCACTGTCCTCCGCGCAATCCTGGAGCAAGCTCATCAACAGCCTGAATGCCTCCCATTGGACCGACGGCAACGACCACACAGGCGAGTTGCGTTCCATCGTGGAGCTCCTCCAGCAAGGGCATGAAGGCGCCGTTGCTGCGGGCGAAGCAATGCTTCGTGGCCGGGCATTGGGCATCTGGCGCCAGGCGCTCGCTGCCGGACCGGCAGCGTCCCTGGACCTTACCCTGCAGTCGATGCGCGAAGATGATGGACTGGAAGCATGTGAAAGCATCGTGTGGATGCCCGCGAAGGACCTTGCGGCATCGCCTCGACCGCATGTACGCCTGCTGGGTCTGAATTCGTCCCGTTGGCCAAGGCGCATTGCCGAAGACCGCCTCCTGTCGGATCACATCATTGCCAGGACCCAACTGGACCCGCTGCCAGTTGCAGAGGCGGATCGTCGGGACTTCGAGACGATTCTGCGCACCACAGACAGACAAGTGGTCCTCTCCCATTCCCGTCGCGACAGCGGTGGCCGGCTGCTGGGACGTAGTGGCCTGCTGCAAGGAATGCCCGGCGCCGTTTACCTGCGTCGCCATCGTGAAGCGGAGCACGCGTTCAGCGAGACAGACCGGCTGGTCGCACGCCCCACGGAGTTCCGCAACCAGGCTCAAGCCGTCAGCGCCATCCATTGCTGGCGCAACTGGAGCCTCCCGGTGCTGACGCGCAACGACGGCTTGGTTCGCGCCGACCATCCCTTAATCCTGTCGTCCCTGGACAGACTCCAGTCCGCCAGTTCCCTGGCCTTGCTGTTGCGCAACCCGCTGGGCTTCGTCTGGAAGTACGGGCTGGGTCTGCGCGAGCCCGAACTCTCCTCGGAATCGCTCGTACTGGAACCATTGGCCTTTGGGAATCTGGTCCACGCCGTACTAGATGCAGCACTTCAAATCACGGTGAGTCAACGTGGCACTGGCCAAGCTGAGAATATTCCTGTCGCGGTCGCGCAAGCAGTCCGCGACGTAGCCGCTTCTTGGGAGGCGCTACAAGCCATCCCGCCGCAAATGCTCTGGCAACGGACCTTGGGAGACGTCGAGCAGTTGTCCTTGTTTGCCCTGACTGCCAAACAAGCAGCCCCCGGCTCGCGTTCGTTCTCGGAGGTGCCATTTGGAGGCGCTGCATCGAAGGCAGATGTGGCCCCACCCTGGGATCCGGCGCAGCCAGTGGTGATTCCCGAGACGGGGTTTCGAATCAGCGGCTACATCGACCGGCTCGATTTGGCGAACGGGGACGTCAGCGCAGCGGTGGTCGACTACAAGACGGGGAAATTGAAGAATCCCGGTGTATTGAATGGCGGGAAAGAACTCCAGCGCTGTCTCTATGCCTTTGCCGTGCGGGAACTCCTCGGTGCCCAGATCGGCATCTCCGCCGCGCTGCTCTATCTGCGTGATGAGCAGGAGTTGCCGCTGGAGGACAGTGCGGCCGCCCTCGCGGATCTACAGCGCTACCTCGGCTTCGCGCGCATCAATCTGGCGGCGGGTCGTGCGATACCGGGAGTCGCCGCAGGGGATGACTACGATGACCTGGCCTTTGCGCTGCCAGCCAATGCGGCTGCGGGCTATTGCGCGCGAAAGAGGCCTGCGGTGATCGCGGCGATGGGTGACGCCGCTCTCGTTTGGGAGGCACAGTGACCATGGCCGCATCTGTACTGGTGGACGCTCAAGCGCGTCAAACAGCGCTCACCGCACACGAGCGAACCCTGCTCGTCGAGGCGGGCGCGGGATCGGGCAAGACGGCCGTGCTGGCCGGGCGCATCGCAATGCTGCTCATGCAGGGCATCGAGCCCAAGGCCATTGCTGCGGTGACGTTCACCGAGCTGGCTGCCAGCGAGCTGCTCTTTCGGGTCCGCGAGTTTGCCTCCCGCATGCTGGGCGGTGACATCCCGGCTGAACTGAAGCTGGTCCTTCCAGACGGTCTCAGCGATCCCCAGAAAGCGTCGCTACAGGCAGCCGAAGCCGCCATCGACGACATCACATGCTCAACCATTCATGGTTTCTGCCAGCAATTGATCAGACCCTATCCGGTCGAGGCAAACATAGACCCTGGCGCCTCCATCATGGATCCCGACCAGGAAAAGCTGGTGTTCATGGACATCGTGCAGGAATGGCTTCGGGAACAGTTCGACGGCGAAGCAAACGGGTTGCTCGCAGAACTCATGCTGGCAGATCCATCGCGGGCATTGGCTCTCGTGGATGTGATCCTGCGGCATCAAAAGGAAAACGAAGAGCTGCAGCCACCACCGGCACCAGAGCTGCCTCGGTTGCTCGCGGCATTCCGCGAGAGTACGGCCGCCTATGCCAACTTCGTGAACACGGTTGACGTGAAGGAGTCCGAAACGCTCGACTGCGTCACTGCCTTCATCGCAATGGCTGAGGTCGTTACCGCGTTCGATATCAATACGTCCACGGGTATGGTCGGTCTGGTTCAAGCCCAGGCGACCCCGAGCCTGTGTACAAAAAACGGCAACTTCAGGGCATACCAAAAAAAGCAGAAATGGGAAAAGGCCGCGAAGCAGATCGGACGTTCAACGGCCGAGGGAACGGCCCTGAACGCGCAAGCACAAGAGCTGCACGAGGCGTGCGCGAGCACTTGGAAGGAGCTGCAGCAAGGAGCCGCGGCGCAGTTGCTGCACGATCTCATGCCGATGCTTAAGCCCGCGATCCAGCGCATGCAGGACTACAAGCGCGCATCGGCACTCCTGGATTTCAACGACCTGTTGAGGGCGGCTCGTAATCTGCTGCGGGGTCATCCGCCGGTGCGAGCGGCGTTGGCTGGGCGGTACCGTCACGTGCTCGTCGACGAATTCCAGGACACGGACCCGGTGCAGACCGAGATCTTCTGGCGTCTCTGTGGCGATCCTCCCGCCGGAGCCGCCGATGCGGACTGGCGGCAACACCGCATCCGTCCAGGTGCGCTTTTCCTTGTTGGAGATCCCAAACAGGCCATATACCGATTCAGAGGAGCGGATGTCAACGCCTATGTCTGGGCCCGCAACGCCTTCCAGTTGCAGGATCCCGACAGTGTGATTTCCATCGTGGTCAACTTCCGCTCGTGCGGTCCCATCCTGGACTATGTGAACGAGCGGTTTTCGTTGCCACTCGGGCAGGCCGGCCAACCGGGTTTCACAGCCTTGGCGGCGTTCCATGGGCCTCGCGAGGGTGGCCCGTGCGTCACCCAGTTGGAGGTCGCCGTCGCCGACGATGAGGGCAGAGCCAGTTCCACCGCCATGCGGGATGCGGAGGCCGAGGCGGTGGCAAAGCTTTGCGCCCATCTCATCGGAAACGAGCTGATCGTCGATCCGAGCACGCGCGAGCGACGCCCTTGCCGGGCGGGAGACATCGCGTTGCTTGCGCCGACCGGGGCAGATCTCTGGCGCTACGAGCAAGCCCTTGAGGAAAGAGGCATTGCGGTCGCCACGCAGGCCGGCAAGGGCTTCTTTCGCCGGCAGGAGATCCAGGATCTCATCGCCATCACGCGGGTGCTCGCCAACAGCCGCGACACCTTGGCTCTGGGCGCGCTGCTCAGAGGGCCGGTCGTGGGCTTGTCCGAGGAGGAGTTGCTGGACATCGTGTGGTCGCTGCGGGATGACTCAACGTCTGAGCTTGCAACGCTGAGTTTGCGCCTGGACATGGAGCGTGTTCAACATCCCCTTGCCAAGGCGCTCCTGCTGAAACTCCAGTCACTACGTCGTAGCGCGAGGGGCACGACACCCCACAACCTCTTGTCTCAAGCGGTCGACGAACTGCGCATCCGCCCTCTTCTTATGCAAAGGCACGACCGCCAGGCGGAGCGCGCTCTGGCCAACGTAGATCTGTACCTGAATTTCAGCCGCACCTATGAGGTTCGGGGCTTGGAAGCCTTCTCGGAGGCTATGACTGCTGCGTGGCACGATGAGTCTCGTGCCGCCGAAGGACGCCCCGATGCACAGGAGGAGGCTGTGACGCTGTACTCCATGCACGCGGCCAAGGGCCTGGAATGGCCGGTGGTCATCCCCATCAACGGCATGACACTCACCAAGACTGCCGACAAGGACGTCGTTGCGCGCGCGACAAACACGTTGTATTGCCCCGTGTTCGGTGTATCGCCCATCGGGCACGAGGCAGCTGTCGCTCAAGAAAAGGAGGAACTCGAACGGGAGCGCGTGCGTCTTTGGTACGTGGCTGCAACCAGAGCGAGAGAGATGATGATTGTTCCTCGTCTGGACGTCCCCCCTCCCAGTATGTCCTGGAATGCGCTTGTCGATCTGGGTGTCGCTGCATTGCCCGCCTATCCGTTGCCAGAAGACGTCGCCGCTGTCGTCGCAGCCGAGCCAGAGGCCGTGAACCAGCAATCCGCCGAGGTGTTTCAGGGTGAAGCCGCGGCCGTGGCTGCCGAAAAACGAGCCATCGTCTGGCTTGCACCTAGCCGGGACGAAGACCTTGCACAGCCGCTGTCACAAGAGGAAGCCCCCGCCTTCTTTGTGACGTCCGTTGCGGGCGATACCCATGACACAGGGCTGCCGAGCCTGAACATCCAGGGTGGTCGTGAGCGGGGATTGATCTTGCACAAGCTGCTGGAGGAGGTCCTCACCGGAGAGCTCTCGGATAAGGCTGAAACACTGGCGGCCCGCGCGGCCGAGCTGGCTCGGATGATTGGCATTGCCGTATCGGAAGATGCAGCCCAGGGCCTGTCGCCCGATGAAGTCGCAGCCGCCGTCCAACGGGCGTTGTCCGTCGATGCCATCGCAGCCATCCGGTCAACGCTGGTTCCCGAATTCAATGTCTATGAATCACGAATGGATGAAGGCATGGAGCGGGTAAGCACCGGCATCGTGGACGCCATTTCGTTCAATGCAGACGGCGGCGCGTCGATCGTTGTCGATTGGAAGAGCGATGTCGATCCGATGCCCGAGGCTGTCGCGCATTACCAGCGACAGGTGCGCGCGTACCTCGAGATAACGGGCACGCCTCGGGGACTGATCGTCTTTGCGACGACCGGTGAGGTTCATGAGGTGAGCGTCACACCAGATTGATGCCCGGTTGCAACGCTGCGGCGGGGCAAAGCTACATTGGGCCTTTCTGGAGCACGAAAAAAGTCCCGCTCGTCCTATCGCAGAGGCCGAGGTCCAGATAATGGAAGTTCCACGTCAGTTTCATTGCTTTCACGACAGCGTGTGGCAGGTCCGGAAATAGCTCAGCCCTTGAGGCCAAGTCATCAAGCTTCGGGTCGACGAAGTAGATCTGCCTTGCAAAGTGGGCCGCCAAATGCGTGTGCTGCAGCGAGTGACCAGAATTCGTAATGGGGTGATCGATATAGATCCCAGGAGCCCTTCCGAAGCTGTTTCTTTGCTCTGTCAGGCGCCAGAGGCGATCACGCTCCGCCGTCATGGACTGCGAAGCGGCTTCCTTCGACTCGAATACGGAATGGTCGAAGAGCCCAACGGCAGTGAATGCATCCCTGGTTACCTGAGCAAACAGAACCTCGTCTGTACGCGCTGCATGCCCCGCAGCCTCGATGGAGGGTCCCAGGTGGAAATGGTGATAGCCCATCACATTGAGAAAGAAGTCCTTGTCCTCCCATCGGTCTGCCGACTGGGATATCTCTCTGGACTTCAGAGTGAAGCCATGCCGTGCCACCCGCAGTGAGAGGTATGGTCCAAGATCCGCGCCGTCGCGGGCCTTTTTCAGCAGCGCCTTGACGTCCCCCGATAGTCGCTTCCAACGGCTGTCTGCTGTCAGCGTGGGCTCTATGGTGACTCGACGCGGACGTGGAGGAACAAAGCGGTTGCCCCAGTTGATGTAGTCAATGAGAACCGCGCCAAGAGACTTGGCCTCAAGGGCAGCCAGGGACTCTCGATTGTTTGGAAACTTTGGGATCTGCTTGCAGATCGCGAGGCGCAGTTGCCGAATACGCTTGGGTTCCGCTGACGACATGGCGCTCAAAAGTTCACAAAATCGGATTGGAGAGCGGCGGTCGGCGACGTCAGCGCCGCGGCCGCTACTTTGTCCGCACCGGTCCGTCCAGATGCTTGAAAAACTCGGATGGCTTCATTTCCAGCCCCGTCACGATCCGCATGATGTTCGTCAGGGAGAGATTGCGCTCCCCCCGCTCGACCCCGCCCATGTAGCTGCGGTCAATGCCGATGTGATCGGCGAAGGCTTCCTGCGAATAGCCCCGGGCCTTGCGTTCGGCACGCACCCCGGCACCAAAGACCTCCAGGGGATTCTGTGCGACTGCTCGCGTCTTCGTACTCATCCCGGCATGTTCGGAGTACGCGGCCTAAAGCACTACGGTCAATGAGTACGCGGACTTTACGTTCGCGGACTATACGTATCTTTTTGATATGATTTTTTGCAACCGCTTCCGCGTCGGCTCGGGGCAAGACTCACCGCGACGGACGGGGATCTCTCTCAACAGGAATATCCAACCATGACACTTCCGCTCCTCGCGATACTCGCAGTCGCGCTGGTTCTTTTCTACTGGGCCTGGGTTGCTTCGCCTCGTTCGATCCAGGCCGGACGCGAGCAGATGCTGCGGGAACAAGGGCAGGCATCCGGCGCGATCTTCTTCCCGGTCGATCCCCATCGCATGCTCGGCTATTGGGAAGAGACGTGCATCCTGTTCGACCCGGATGCCCGCAAGGCCTGCATCGTGCGCGGGAAGACAGCCCGGACGGTCGACTTCGACTACTTCAGGACCTGGCAACTCTTGTGGACCGAATATCCCAGGAACCCGGTGTTTCGGTTTCAGCACATTCACTTCCTCTTCGAGACCAATGACTTCGATCGCCCGACGATTCGCGTGGCCGTGCCGTCCATCCCCTATGGCGAGGCGTGGAACTCCAAGCTCTCGATCCTGATGTCCTGAGTGCTCTGCTGAGAAATGGACCTATCGACGTGAAGCTGCTCATCCTTTCGGACCTGCACCTTGAGTTCGGCATCTTCAACGTCCCGAAGGTCGACTATGACGTCGTGATCCTGGCCGGAGACATCTTCGTGCCCGGCTCCAAGGCCATGCGCTGGGCTCGCCGGCCGGGAAACTTTGGGGAAACGGTTCCCATCGTCTTTGTGCCCGGTAATCACGAGTTCTATCAGGGCGTCATGCAGACGTCTCTCCACGAGATGGCACTGACTGCGGCCGCATGCAACGTGCACCTGCTGGCGCCGGGCGAGGCCGTGATCGCTGGCGTCCGGTTTCTGGGCTGCACCCTGTGGACCGACTTCGAACTGCCAATCCAGACCAAGGCAGGGCCTCTGGTCGACACCGAGCGGGCCATGAAGGCGGCCAAAGTCCATCTCAACGACTACTCGTCCATCCGGTGGGCCGAGGTGCCGGCACCGTCCGAAGCTCCAGCGGCAGCCAAGCCCAGGAAACGCCGCCTGGCACCTGAGGACACACGGGCACTCCATCTGAGCGACCGTGCGTGGCTGGCCCAGAAGCTGGCCGAGCCCTTTGCAGGGCCAACGGTGGTCGTGACCCACCACGCCCCGCACCGAAACTCGCTCGCGCCGCACTACCAGTCCAACTGGCTATCCCCGGCCTTCGTGAGCGAGCTTCCGGACTGCTTCTTCGAAGTGCCGTCGTTGTGGGTTCACGGTCACCTCCACGAGAGCCACCGCTATCAAGCCGGCAACTGCGAGGTGGTGTGCAACCCGCGAGGGTATGTGCGGCATGGCCTAGACCACGAAAACAAGCAGTTCAATCCAGGGCTGGTGGTCGAGCTATGAACGACATTCGTCACATGAAATGAAGCCTCTCATCTCATCGTATCTCCAAGTGCAATCGGAGCACCAACGGTCGCAGCCCAAGCTCATGTTCTTCGGCGATCCCCACGGCGATCTCGAGTTCGTGGTCGCTTCGGTCGAACTCTCCCAGCCTGAGGCCATCGTGCTGCTGGGAGACATTCAGGCACGCCAACCGCTGCACGTCGAGTTGGGCCCGATCCTGGATCTCACCGAGATTTACTGGATCCCGGGCAACCATGACACCGACGCGAACGAGGACCACGACCACCTGTGGGAATCGGAGCTCGCAGACCGCAATCTCCACGGGCGCGTCGTCGAGATCGCCGGGTACAAAGTTGCGGGCCTGGGCGGCATCTTCCGTACCAAGATCTGGGATCCGCGACGGCCGATCGAAGAAGCAGCGTTCCCGTCGAGCGATGCCATGCGCCGAACCATGAAACGCGAGGAGCGGTGGCGCGATGGCATTTCCCGCAAACACCGATCCTCCATCTTTCCGGAGGACTTTCGGCAACTGCTGAGGAGCGGGCCGGCCGACATCCTGGTGGCGCACGAAGCACCGTCGGCGCATCCGCATGGTTGGCAGGCGATCGACGAGCTGGCCGAGGCGCTCGGCGTGCAGTTGGTGGTCCACGGCCACCACCATCAGAACATCGACTATGTCGCCGAGGGCTTGATGAGCGGCGCGGCACCGTTCCGCGCCTTCGGAGTCGATATGGGCTCGCACCTGGCATGGCCTCAGGATCCGCAGGAGGCAAGCGAATTGGAAATCCAGCCGCAAGACTTGCTCGATCTCGCCACCCAGGCGTTCGGCTCGGGGGCACAGGGTTGGCTGAACGAGCCGCACAGACTGTTCAACGGTCGAACACCCGCGGCGTTCGCTGCGGAGGGCGGCTCGGAACAAGTGCGAGCCATGCTCATCGCCATCCAATACGGTGGTGTCGTATGAGGACCAATGAACGGATCGAGAGGTCCTGAGTGATCCTGTTCCTCGACTTCGACGGCGTGCTGCATCCCGAAGGGGAAGACCACATCCTCAACGGCGGCGTCGACTTCTGCTTCCTGCCGCGCCTGGAAGCGCTGCTGCGCGAGTTCCCGTTCGTGAAGATCGTGATCAGTTCATCGTGGCGAGCGCATCTTCGCTACAAGACATTGATGAAGCCTTTCTCCAGTGACATTCGAGCTCGCATCCTGGGGATGACCCCGTACCCGGGGTGCGGACTTCCGCCGCCGTATAGGCCACGTGAAGGAGAAATCCTCGCCTGGCTCCAGATTCACGATGCCGCCGACGAATCCTGGGTCGCGCTCGACGATGCTTACTGGCAATTCGATCGCTGCAAGGACCACCTGGTGGTGTGCGGGTCGTTCACCGGCTTCGACGATGGGGCCTGTGCCGAGCTTCGCGCACGCTTTGAAGGAGCATCCCGATGAAGGTGCTGGTTCTTTCCGATCTTCACCTCGAGTTCGCGCCGTTCGAGCCGGCGCCGGATCTCGAATTCGATGTCGTCGTCCTGGCCGGCGACATTCATTCACCGGCCAAGCGTGCCGTCCAATGGGCTGCGGATCGCTTTCGTGGCAAGCCGGTGGTGTACCTGCTGGGCAACCATGAGTACTACGACGGCCGTTTGGACACGACACTGGCCGAAGCGCGCCGAGAAGCCGAAGGAACCAATGTCCATCTGCTCGACGGCGACGAGGTCGTGATCGAGGGTGTGCGATTCCTCGGCGCGACGTTGTGGACCGATTTCGAGCTTGCCATCGAGACGCCCAGAGGACTGGTCAGTGACGCCGTGCGCGCCATGAAGATGGCGACCAACCTGCTCAACGACTACACGCTGATTCGGGCACCCGACGAGTCGGCAGAGCCTGATACCTGGCGCCACAAGCAGGGGAGAAAGCTTCAGGCGGCGGACACGCTGCGAATCCATCGAGTGCAGCGCGCCTGGCTGCTGGCGAAGTTATCGGAACCGTTCTCTGGCCCAACGGTGGTCGTGACACACCATGCGCCTCACCGCAGCTCGCTTTCGCAGCGCTACGCCGATGATTGGTCCTCCGGCGCCTTCGTCACCGAGCTTCCGGAAACCTTCTTCGATGTACCCGTGCTTTGGGTGCACGGCCACACGCATCAGCAGTTCGATTACCGAGTCAGCTCTTGCCGAATCGTGTGCAATCCGCGCGGCTATGTGAACTGGAGCGGCAGGATTGAGAACAAAGCGTTCGATCCTGCCCTGATCATCGACGTGAAACCGCGCGCCATTGAAACAGCACGTGGAGTTATCCAATCCTGACTAAGGGCGCATGCGGGATGACACAGGCTACCTGCGAGACCAAAAGCTGGGGCTGGTCAAGTCCATGGAGCCACATGAGCTCTTGGCCCTCCCCGAGATCACCGATATCGAGGACGAGTAGGCGGCCGAGACGAGTGAGACAAGCGATGGTGGTCCGTGCGCAAGCGCCTCGCACATTGGCCGCGGGCCAATTCGAAAACTTTGCTCGCTTGTCTCTGCAGTGCCGACTCAGTGCCCTGACGTCGCCGGCGGCAGTGCAGCGTTCCCGTGTTCGTACCTACTTGCAGTCTGCCGGTTTCAGCTTGCACGTGTTGAAGCGTTGCTGCTGCGCAATCAGGTCCGCGGCTGCCTTGAGCGCCGCGGCTTCCGCATTGTCTTCAGTGATTTCCGCGGTGGCCGCCGCAGTTGCGGCGTTGAAGGCGCCCGGCACGCCGGTGGTCCGGCCATAGCCCAGCGTCGAAACACGTCCAGACTCCGCCAGGGCCAACACGAAGGTCTGTTTGCCAAATAAGGCAGCCTTTGGAATCGGCAGTACGAACGTGTCCGTTGTCGGAACTGGCGCGGACTTGGTACCGATCGGACCCTGCGCGTCTTCGGCCTTCGCGCTGAGAGCAACCATGCGCTGCAGTGTGAGTGCGACCTCTTTTGACGTCACGTTCGACTTAAGGGAAGGTCTGATCAAGTCCACGGATGGCCGCTCTGAACGTTGAACACGCACGCTGAAGGAGGACCAACGATGAGCCAGATCAGTTTTTCGGATGCCGAGCATGCAGGCAAGAGGAAGAAGACGCGCCGGGAAGTCTTCCTTGCCGAGATGGAACTGGTCGTGCCTTGGAAGGCGCTACTCAAAGTCATCGAACCACACTACCCGGTGGCGGGGCGAGGACGCCGACCGTATCCGCTCGAAGCGATGCTTCGTGTGCACTTGATGCAGAACTGGTTCGCGTTGAGCGATCCGGCGATGGAGGAAGCCCTGTACGAGATCACCTCGCTGCGCACGTTCGCAGGCCTGGGCATGGAGTCGATTCCCGATGAGACGACGATCCTGAACTTCCGCCACTTGCTGGAGGCCAGCGATCTGGCGGAGGACATCTTCAAGCAGGTCAACGCCCACCTGGCCAGGAAGGGGCTGCTTCTGAAGAGAGGCTCCATCGTGGACGCCACGATCATCGCGGCGCCCAGTTCGACAAAGAACGAGAGCGGCGAGCGAGATCCGGAGATGCACCAGACGAAGAAGGGCAACCAGTGGCACTTCGGGATGAAGGCGCACATCGGCGTGGACGCGGACTCGGGGCTGGTGCACACGGTGACGACCACGGCCGCCAACGAGGCAGACGTGGAGCAGGTGAGCGACCTGCTGCACGGCAAGGAGAGCGAGGTGTGGGCAGACTCGGGCTATCGCGGAGCACAGAGTCGGGTGAAGCGCAGCGTGCAGTGGCACATTGCAGGCAGGCCCAGCGACATGGCGAAGATGCCCGAGGGCCGAGCCAAAGCCAGAGCGCGCAAGCAGGAATACCAGAAGGCCAGCATCCGGGCAAAGGTGGAGCATCCGTTCCGGGTGATCAAGCGGCAGTTCGGCTTGGCGAAGGTGAGGTTCAGGGGGCTGGCCAAGAACACGGCGCATGTGATCACGCTGTTTGCACTGTCGAACCTGTGGATGGCCAGGAAGAAACTGATCGCGATGCTGGGACAGGTGCGTCTGCAGACGGCATGAAGGGCCGCAGGGCCTCTCAAACGCATGGGATGCTCGGTGAGACGAGCCTGTGAGCGCAACGACCAAATACGCGCGCTCGCCATCAAGCCAATTTACGACTTGATCAGACCTTCCTAAGGTTCGAGATCGGCTGCAGTTCCTCAGTCCCAAGAGTGGCGCCAACCCTAGCCGAGAGGTCGAGGCGTGCCACCTTGAGCTCCTGAAGCAGCTTCTCCTGGTCCTTGGAGGGCACGGCTGGAGCGTTCATGGCGCCAGCGTGAAGTACCGCAGTTTGAACTAGAGAGACCTGGGGCAACTGGTCAGGCGCGACGATGCTGTTGTTGCGGATGATTGCACAGACGCGGGAAGGTTGCGCCTCTTTCACTTCCCCCTGCGGCACGTTGTTCCGAAACAGCTGGACGCCGGCTGCTGGAGGTGCCGTAGCCGGCGCCGCGGCTGGCACGGCTGAAATGGCTGCCACCGCCGCGATGGCGCTCTTCACCACCGTCTCGCCTTGGCCCATCGTCGCTTGGTTGATCGACTTGAGCCGGCCATCGTCGGTGAACCCAAACGTTATGTCCGAGTCTGCATAAAAGCGGTTCAGGTCCTTTAGTTGAATCCGGTAGGCCGGGTTGCTCGGTGCGGCAGAGTAGATCGGCAGAAACGTTGCGCCGCGCTGGATGGCGGCCAGGTTGTTGTCGCGATTGCATGTCAGGGTGTGCACCACGGTGACGGCCACTGCCCACTTCACCGGGCGGTAGCTGACAGAAACGTCCGGCACGGTGGCACACCCGGTCAGGAGAGCGCCAGCGAGAAGTGCCACTGTGGCGGAGAGAGCTCGGCGCAGTAAAGCTGTTGCACTGATCATTTAAGTTCCTCCAGTCAAAGGGCACGCCCAATAAGCAGTCCGGGTACGGCGGGACGCCCCGCCTGCCTTCTACAACTTGAGCTCAGTGATGAGTGCCTGGAGGTCGGGCAGGTTGCCGATGCGTTGATTGACCGGCGAGGATGGCGACGATTGCTGGAGACTTCCTGTCTTACGCAGCGCTTCCCGCACTTCCAGGGGTTGCAGCACACGCCCATGGGCCTTGGCGATACCCGAGAGGCACGCAATTGCTCCTGCAACAATGGGAGACGCACTCGACGTTCCGCTAAACGTGCGGCTGTACCAGTAGTCCTCGTCATACGGATCCGACGCGTCCTTGTAGTCGTCGCCGTAGCCACATGTCACGACGCTACGCCCCCAGCCTTGGCAGTCAATGCGGGCTCCGAAATTCGAGAAATTGAGTCGCGAACGCGATGGGCCGTGCTTGCCGCCGGGCGGGGCGCCCGCGCCAACCAAGATCGCACCCGAGTCATCGGCCCCGTCGAGAGGGTTCTTCCAGCCGCTAGGAAAGCTCGCGTGGGGAGTGTCATAGAGCGGGGCATCGAAGTCCTGCCCGCCGTTTCCCGCGGCCTCCACGACAATGATGCCGCGTGCGACCGCGAGGCGAATCTCCACGAGATCGTCCGGCCACCATTCCACCGCGATGTAGCCGTCTTGGTCGTCGCGCGTCTGGTACCCGTGCAATGGGCCAGGTCGATGCATCTCGAGGAGTAGTACATCGCCCGCAGCCAGTTTTTCTGCCGCCGTGGCGATGGCCCGGGCAGAACCCAGCGAACCATGAGAGACGCCAGAAAGGCGGGCGCTGGGTGAGATGCCCGATACCCCGTACTCATCCGCGTCGCCACCAATCTGTCCGAGCACTGCAGTCCCATGGTCGCGCCATTCGACTTCGGGATACTGCGTGCCTGCCAACAAGCCGCCCGAGTTCACCAACAGGTCACTATGGGTGAATCGCCAGCCGCCCTCGATATCAATCACGTGGACGCCTTCACCCTTTCCGCCCGGCTTCTGCCATGCACTATGGATGCCGATACCGTCAGGCGCTGGCGCCAGATACTTCTGGCGTTTGGTGAAATCAGCAGGACGTTCGCCCGGCAAGCCAAGCTGCGGCTCTTCGTCGACTAGCGACCGTGGCGCAAGAGGGTTCTCGACACCAGGCTTCCAGTAAACTGCAACGACCCCGGGAAGGGAAGCGACCTCCTCCATTGCTGAGTCAGGCGTGCGTCCTTGAACCGTGCCACAAAAAAACGGCGTCCGGGCTTCGCGCAACCTTCCGAGCGCGGCTGGCTCTTGTGCCCGTTCAATTCGCTCAAGGGCGAACGTCGCACTCGTTGCCAGCGCGCGGAGCTGAATGCCCTGAAGACGTCCGCCCGCCGACCTGGCTCCAATTTCCATCCGGGCAGCCGCAGCCGCGTCGGGACTGACCATGACGACAAGCTCGGGCGGTGATGCATTCACAGAGTTCTCCTGCTGCAACTAGTGCCAGGGGGCATGGAATTTATAGCAGGGTGGCTCGGCCGCGACATCCCCAATATGAGGGAGGAGGCTAACCAGAACCGGTTGCCCGCCGATAGCAGTCTTTGGGGCGGCATTGCGGCTCTGTGCCTCTAGCGGTGTCCATCCGGCGCGATCCGTGTGCTGCGGCGAGACCAACTACCAGTTTCTGGACGTCGAGCAGCCGTTGCTCAAGCACTCGGAATGCGACTTTGGCGTTATCGAGGCGCAATATGTCTTTCCTGGTTCATACAACGGCCTTGGCCCTGGCGTTAACAGCCCGGCCAACATTCGCATACTCGATATCGAGGGGTTGCTGATCGGACTGCTGACCACCCGCTCCCGTGGTTCAGCTATCTGGAATGTTGTTCCGGCAGCATATGAGCCGCTTCGACCAGACTGATTGGCCATCTCGGCGTAGGCGTTCGGGCGACTCGACTTGACAGCTCATCGAGTACGCCCCCGGTAGACTAGGAAGCAATGAACATGCGGGCAACCTTTATCACTGCCGAAGATGTCAGCGACTGGCGCGACGCTGATCGCTTTGTGTTGGGCGGCTCCTCCGACTCAACAGCATCCGCCGTTGCGGTTGTTGGGATCAGCCTTGGGTCAGAGGCCAGATGGCGAGTTGACTTGTTCCCAGGCGTTGGGTATTCCTGTTTTCAGGAGGTGCGCCGCGTTGGCGTACTGATCTACATCGGCTATGGTGAGCAAGTCGCCGTGTTCTCGCCCAAGACAGGCGACTTGGCATCGCACTCGCTCGATGGCTACTTTGGCTGCCTATTCACTTCGAGCGATCTTGAATCATTGGAACTTGGTTCCTCAGTCCTGGTTGCCTCAGCCTCAGAGTTGTTGCGCTTCGACGAAACCGGCCAGCTCCTGTGGAGGAAGTCCGGACTTGGAGTCGATGGCGTCATCGTGCAGAGAATTCAAGATGGTCAGATTTTTGGCAATGCCGAATGGGACCCACCAGGTGGATGGGAGCCCTTTCGACTGCTTCTGGATTCCGGTGAGGCATGCCGGAGCTGAGGCTCCGACACTTTGCGTTGCTGCATCACTCCGACCAAGGAAGCCAATACACCAGCTAGCACTTCCAGGAGCTGCTGAAGGAGCAAGACATCACCTGCAGCATGAGCCGCGCGGGTGAGGTCTGGGACAACTCGGCCATGGAGAGCTTCTTCAGTTCACTGAAGACTGAGCGCACAGCCAGAAAGGTTTATCGGTCCAGAGAACAGGCCCGCGCCGACGTGTTCGACTACATCGAGCGGTTCTACAACCCGACGCGCCGTCATTCGACGCTCTGCTACGTCAGTCCGGTAGAGTTCGAGAAAGCTCAAAAAGCTTAGGTCGGTGTCTATGAGACCGGCAGCAGCCCACACCAGGCAGCGGCCATGCCGTGCAGGCGCAATGCCTTGAGCTCGACCGTCACGTCACGCATGGCCCACCTCCTGACCACGCAGTCTGCCCATTTGATCTTGCCTTCACCCAAACCAGCTTTCAGCCAAGGGAAAGCCTCCTGCTGGCAACGCGCCTAGTCCGTAGCAGAATCCATCCATGCCAAACATCGCTTCCATACTCAAAGCCGAAATATCGCGCGTCGCTCGCAAGGAAGTGCGAGCTGAAATCGAAACGCTCAAGAAGGCCTCGGTCGCGCATCGTGCATCGATCGCCGAACTGCGCCGCCAGGTGAGCGCCCTCGAGAAAGAACTGCGACGCGCTATGAAGGGTACGACGCGCTCCACTGCGGCCATAGCTTCGGAAGAGGACGAAACCGGCACGAAGCGCCGGTTCAGCGCTGCCAGGCTGGCAGCGCACCGTTCAAAGCTTGGCCTTTCCGCGGCAAGCTATGGCCAACTGGTTGGCGTCTCTGGGCAGACGATCTACCACTGGGAGCAAGGCAAGGCCCGCCCGCGGGCGGCACAGCTCGAAAGCCTGGCAGGAGTGCGAGGCCTGGGTGCGCGCGAGATTGCGGAGCGCCTCGCCGCGTAACTGATTCGATCTTGCCGTCTCCGCACCGAGCCCGACTAGAGCCTCACCCTGCATCTAGGGGCTGAGCACGAAGCGGATCGGGATATCCATTCGAGCTGCCTTCTTTTGGCCGCTTGGTGATCGCGCCGGAAAAAGATGCGAGCGTGGAGTAAGAGCGGCAGCTACAAGTCAATTTCAAGCAAATTCACGATCCACGTCGATGCCAATAGATCAAAATAACTGTGAAAGCTTCTATCAGGGAGCCTTCGCCGAGCACCATATCTGCAGCCTGTTCTTTCTCTACGGATATGAAGCCCAGAAGGTCTCTCCAGACGTCGGCATTGACCTGATGGTGACGAATATCGCTCGGACCCGATTCAAGGGGGAAGCTCCGCTGCGCAATGAAGTCCAGGTCAAGAGTGTGTTACTTGACGCCAGTGGTGCTTTTGCCAGCATGGCTGGCGAGGAGCTGGACTTCCTCAGTACAGGTGATCATCGGTACTGCGTGTTCGTCATCTTGCACGGGCTGCGCGGGAGCTGTGACCCTCAGAGCTTTGAACGCGGTGACGATCCCGATGCAAGTAACGCCGTCGATCGAGACTTCCTGGCTTTTTCCGAGCGACTCGCAGCCAGCGAAGGCCGAGAACGCCGCCGCAAAGGTGCACTGTCCATTCATGACTTCGACCACGCAGAGCTTTCGCGCTTCTGGTTGCACTCATCCCAGATGAAGCGAATGCGTGAGGAAGGCATATGGCGACTGAGATCAAATGGCCTGTTTGGCATGGAGATCAATCTCGTAGGCCCATCGATCGTCGCCGGCGGAATCCATTTGATCCCGGAGCTGAACGACATACGCTACATCGCCGCGCACTGCCGTGCTGGCGACCGCATTCGAAGGGGAGCCTTGTCGATGGACGACTATTGATGCCTTCGGATGAAGCACCCTCTGCCTAATTGACCTCCACTGGCACGAGAGGCCGCCCAATGCCTGTCCGCGGAGTGCAACCTCTACGCATGAGCTGCATGCTCATTCGCCTCTGAAGATCCCCTTGTACCCGGCTCGGCCAGAGGCTGAAGTAAAACTACCGACAGTATGAGAGGTACGCGACACCGTTCTGCTGAGAATGGCCAGTTGCATGCTGTGGTCGAAAGGGCCAGCGCTGTACTTTTCGATAAGTTTCACGACCAGGATCAACCACTTTGTCATCCAAAAATACCTCGAAAACCGAAGATTCGAACGGCATCAGCATTGGTTTGGACCTTCCCCTGCGAGCAGGTAACGCGCTTCGCCTGGACAAGTTCGGCCGAGTTGGATTCGCAAAGTCCGCGGCGGAGGCGCTGCGTCGCATTACCTCCAATACCGGCTTTGTGCTCTCCATCGAGGGTGCCTGGGGAAGCGGAAAGACCTCGGCACTCGCGATGATCGAGGAACTGCTGGAACAAGGCGGCAAGGCGGACAAGCCCGTTGTCGTGCATTTCAACCCGTGGCTGATCGGTGATCGTGACGCGCTGCTTAGACAATTTCTTTCCAAGATCGCTACAGCAGCAAAGCTCACTGACCACGCCAAGAATGGCAAGAAGGCCGCCAAGGAGCTGAAGACGTACGCCAAGGCATTCGACGTCATGAAGTTCATCCCTGGCGCGGAGCCGTGGGCTTCCATCATCAAGTCTGTCGTCGTTGCAGTGGGCGAGGCAACGGATGATATTTCCGAGTACAAAACGCCCGACATTGAAGTGCAGAAGAACAAGGTCGAAGAGTCGCTGAGGAAGCTGGCCCAACCGATTGTCGTCTTTGTGGACGACATCGACAGGCTGTACCCGCAGGAAGTCTTCGAGATGATTCGCATCATCAAGGCAGTCGGTGGCCTGCCGAACGTCGGCTATGTCATAGCCCTTGACCCAGCCTACGTGGGGCGAGCACTGAAAAGTGCATCCGTGCCACAAGCCGAGAGCTATCTGGACAAGGTTGTGCAACTCAGGATGCCTCTGCCGGGAATGTCCCTCTCTTCGCGCAGAGATCTCGTGAACGAGGCATTGGAAACGTTGCATCCGGAGGCGTCCGCAAGCCATTTCCCGGACTCCGAAGATCGAATCGCCATGCTCTACTTCTCTGGGCTCAGAGAACTTCTCGAGCAGCCCAGGGATGTGACCCGCGTCTTCAATACAGTGCGCGTAATTGAGCCGGAGCTGCGCGGCGAAGTGGTCCTTTCGGACATCGTGGGCCTAGCAACTTTGATGGTGAAGGCCTCACCAGTTTTCGAGCTGCTCAAGAAGCAGCCGAGCCTTTTTGTCGGTCGCCTTCCATCCGATCTCGGTGTGCACAGCGATAGCAAGAACATCATCAAGAACGGCCGCGTAAAACGCGAAGAAGCGTATGAGAAGTGCAACTCACCCGCAGCCGTCAAGCGACTGGTCCACCGGCTATTTCCTTTGACCGCCAATGCCGAAGAGGCTTTTGTTTCCGGCCAGATCTCCGGAGTGAAGGGGCATATCGCCGACCCGGCAAGGCTTTTGGTCGCACTCCAGCTCAGCACGGGTGCTGCAGATGTCAGCTTCGTCGCGGCGCGTCAATATCTTCATCACCCGAGCAAACGAGGAGAGATTGAATCCGCGTTGACTTCTGAGAATGGACTTGCGTTCCTAGAGAGCTTGGGCGATGTCGCGGCCTCCCTTGAGGGCAAAGGAGTTACCGACCTCCTCGATCTTTGTCTCTCGATCGCAAGACTGATAGATGCGAGAGGCGACATTGCAACGGCACGAGGTCACTTCAGGGCAGACACCGCGGCTGTACGCGCTATCAGCTCGTTGGTCGAGACGGCCGGCACCGGGCAGGAAGCCTTGATCGCTGAAGCTATTGTCAAGGACGATGCGTGCCTCAGCATCGCGATGCATGTCATTGCCGTGAGCTCTCTCGGTGCAACGAGCAAGAGCTCGCTCCGGTATCCATCGTCAAAGGGGAAGTCACTTCAGAACGTATTCGCGGAGAACTGTCTGAAAGCTGCGCAGAATGGAAGGCTACTTGAGACGTGCGCGAGCTACATCATCCTGTGGAATCTTCCAAACTTAGCGAAAGGCTATTGTCAGCCGATATTCAAAACACTGAAGGAGTTTGATTCATCGCTAGACAGCTTTGTGCTCTGTGCTTTGCGCGACAGCTTCGACTCCTACAAAGGGCAGATTTTCGCGTTGGGGGCCGAAGAAATGCGAATTGAAGCATATGTGTCGCTTGCAGAATTGAAGCGCCATGGAGAAAGTCGACTTGCCGATGCAGCCTTGACTTTGCCGGCAAGGGCTGCTTGGCGAGCATTGGTTGAAGGCAAACGCATTTACGGCAAAGATGGCTCGCTGGCAGAAGGGTAACGCGAGATTCGATTCGGAACGCTGTATCCAAGTTCTTGCAGGAGCATCCCTCAGTGAGATGAACCAAGGCTGAGAGCTACGGAGCCACCAGGATGTCCATTTCCATCGAGTTTCGTCACTATCTTTCAATAGCGCATCTTTCTGCAGCAGCACTCTTCGCGAGCCAATGCCGTGCTCTCGAAGCGACCGCTGGGACGACTCCATTTGACAGTCCCGGGCGCCGTCAGCACAACGCGTTTGCAGTATCAGCAGTCATCATGTCAACTGCATTCCTTGAAGCGACGGTCAACGAACTCTTCGCGGACTGCGCCGAAGATCCCCCCAGGCCGCGGGTGCATGCGGTTGCTTCAAAGGAGCTGCTCGGACGCATGTGGACGAAAGGGATTCCACGCACCGCGAGCTATCCGATACTGGGAAAGTACGAAATCGCTCTGGAGCTCAACGCAAGTCCGTCCATGGACCAAAGTGCCCGCCCCTACCAGGACGTCAAGCTTCTGACCGAGCTTCGGAATGCCCTAATTCATTTCGAACCTGAGACGATCATCAGCAGTGGAGGAGTACAGCCTCGGCACGTCCACAAATTCGAAAAGCGTCTGAAGGGCAAGTTCGACGAGAACCCGCTTGCAGGACCGGGCAACCCTTTTTATCCCGACAAGCTTCTCGGGGCGGGTTGTGCCGAATGGTCGGTGAGATCAGCCGTTGCTTTTGCGGATGATTTTTTCGAGAAGCTGGGTATCGAGGCCACGTACGAACCTGCTCGCTCGATATATCTTCATATCTGACAAGCACTTGAACCCGTCGGCTCAGAATGGATGACTGGAAGCTAATACGGCGTGGGCAATGCGGCCACAGGAACGAGTTCCTGAAGCTATCCGCGGTACTCGACTAGGTCCACAGACAATGTCATATGTGCCGAGGGACGGGATGACGTGTCCTGCCCAATAAGCCCGCGCAGCTCATTTTCGACGTGGGACCAATCTAGGCGTTCCTGCTCCAGACGAACCCCGCGCTTCTCTCTCCATCCCTTCCATTCGTTGGTCAGAAGCGCCTCATACAACGCCAGCTCCTCGGGCGACAGCAATGCTCTGTCTGCCTGGTGATTCGCATCGGCTTCAGGCACCCATCTGGACTGGTAGCGGTGCAAGGTATCACTATCCATCAGCACAGATCGGATACCTGGAAAGGCGGCCCTCGCCAAGGTGAGAATCTTGAGTCCGTCCGTATCGATGTCGCCCCAGTAGAAAGTAGCGGTACGGTGAATCCAGGAAATCTCTGCAGACACTGACACGGCGCCACCAAGGCCAACAACTGCGACTGTTGCCTCCAGGTCCGGCAAGCTGAGCGCCGAGATCGCGTTCTCGAGAAACAGCGTCTTACGCGGCGCCCAAGGGATCACCGACAACTCGGTCACTGGCGCGGAGAGATCTCGCACATTGCCGACAATGCGCCGCAGTTCGGGGTCCAACACCATGACTCGAACGCGATTGGCAGGTGCACGCAAACCACACAGGCGCAGGAAGTCTTTTTCCGCTTCGTCACCGACACTTGCATCACCTCGAAGCAGGCCAACAAGCACGGCAATCGCGCGTCGCTGTCCACCTTCGATCCACTTCGTGTCGACACCAGTCACAGGCAATTGCCGCAGGTACAAGCCACTGCGTGGATTGGCCATGATCCACGTCGTTGCGGCAATGAGACGCTCTACATCGGCATTGTCGGCCTTGCTCAACCAATCGTAGAGACGACCAAGCCCGGATGCGGGCGTCAACTGCGGCCAGCGTGTCATGAGCGCAGCTCTGCGCCTCTGGACGCCATCCCATGCGTCAACGGCACCGGCGAAATCCGCAACCGCACGCGGGGAGTCGAACTCGATCCGGACAGGCATGGTCTGGCTGCCGATGCCCCGCATCAGAAAGGTTGCACGCTCCAGCCGTACGCCCGGCGGCAGGCGTGTCGCCTGCCAGGCAGAGGTCCATTTTGTAACCGCGTCGAGTCCCCCCCGGATGTCGGCCCCTTTGGGTGGTTCCAGACCTCGAATCAGTGGCCATGTGCCGCCGCCATCGATCCAGGTGCGCCGTTGGTTGGACAAACGCTGACTCGCCCACGAGCGGACATCAGGTGGCAAGAGCATCATCTATCCTCGCTTTGTGCACAGCCATCGGGCTGTAGTCGACTCGGCCAGAAGTCTCATCGTAGCGAAGCGGCACCGCATTTGACCGGTCGCCGCGCTTGGCATAGACCCACACGGCACCGCCCACATAGGGCTCGATGGTCTGCACCATCTTTCCGGGAGTCGCGACAATGATCTGAAACCCGAGTTTGCGAAAAACGTTCAGCGCCGCCTCGGTGAAGTCCGGGTCTGAGCGATCGAATGCCTCGTCGACCACGACCGTTGCAAACTGGGGGACGGTCCCACCAGGATTCGCAAGCTGATAACGCAAGGCCGCGGCCATGCAGGTCGCAGCCAGCTTTTGCTTCTGCCCGCCAGACTTGCCATCGCTTCCGCTATAGACCTGCTCCACCTGGTCGGTCCCGTCGATGATTTCATGGGCGTCGAACTGCACATGCTGGCGAACATCAAGGACACGCGTTCGCCATCGGATGTCCTCGGACTTGTCACTGCCCAGGCGCTCGGCAATTTTGCGCAGGCGCGCGAAACGTGTTTTTGCGCCTTCGGGACCGTCTACGTTGATGACTTCGTTCATCGCAACAGCCAGTTCCCGGCGAAATGTCTTCGAATCCTCGGACTCGCAGTCGACCCGATGCAGGAACAGGTGCGTCCCTTCGTTGTATGCCGTGTGCTTGAGACTGTTGTTGACTGCCAGAAGGCGCTTGGCCATGTCGGCGCGTTCGCTGGTCAAACTCTGCGTAAGCAGGGTGAGTTGATGGCTGTTGTGCTCCTGCAGTTCCTCGAGGAAGCGCTCCCAGGTGCGGGAGACGCCTTCCATGAGCAGGTTGGTGAGGTGTTGATCGAAGAAGTCGAAGCTGTCGAGGACAGGATCGTGCCCTTTTGTCGCAGCAGTCCATTCGGTTCTCGCGCAAAACACCGCGAGTGCCTTGATGATCCCGGCTTTCTGCTCCGTCTGAGCAGACTCATTCTTGCTGATGGCCCCGTTTGCTTGTTCCCTGAGCCAGGCCAGTTCGCGATCGTAGTTTTCCGGCGTGCTTTCATGGCTCCGGCGGCCTCGCATCTCATCGACGGCTTGCCGTTGAGTGGGAGTGAGTTCGACGACAGGCAAAGTTCCGAGCCTCTCGCGCTCCAACGTCCATCTTTCGAGTTGCTTCTCCGCGTTACTGACAATGCTGTGCTGTTCTGCCCAACTCTCTCGAGCGCTCTTTTGCTCGTCGAGAGCCTTCGTCACCGCAGCCTGCAATTGCTCAAGTTGCGGGCTGCCTTGTTTCAGAGACTCGATCTTCAACTCAACATCGAGGATGGCCTGGCGCGCACGGGCCTCGTCCATGGCGTGCCAGAACAGTCCACTGATTGCCACGAATGCCTGAAGACGATGCCCCGACTCTTTGGCCGCGATCTCATGTTCATCGATGGCAACTTGCGCAGCCCCCAATTTTTGGTTGATGTCCAGCAGTTGCTGATGCAACGCCTCCGCCCGAGCGGTGGTGTCGGTGCCAAGCACCCATCGCGTCTTGTCAGTGAGCGCCCAGCGGTCATCCTTCAGGTAATTTTCACCTGCCCGCTTGATCTGTCCATTCAAGGTCAGCGCCCGCGGGTAAGCGTCCATCTCGTCCGGCGATTCGACGCAGGCGTAGTCAAACTGGCGATGGACCTCGTTCGCCAGCCAGCGATTGAATTCGTGATCGGCAACATCAATCTTGCCAGCTGCATTGGCCGGCAGGCGAGCGCGAATCGACTCAATCACGGGACGCACGGGTCGATAGGTCAGTCGGCTCTTCAAGCGCTTTCGATCAACAAGGCGCCGCACTTCGTCGAACAAGTCCGAGGGGACGAGCATCGTGATGCCAAAGCCACCGACGAGTCTTTCCAGAGCGCCTTGCCATTGCTTGTCCTGCGCCTTCACTGACAACAACTCGGCGGCGAACGGGAAAGTCTCGTCGTCGACATCGAGTGCTTGCGCCAGCATGCTCCGGATATCCTGCTGCTCTACCGGCACATTGGAGCGAGGAGCCCTTGCCAGCGCTGCCAGTTGGCCTTGGACTGAGACCTGCAATGGTTGCCATATGGCCTTGACTCCCACAGCCTCCTGGAAGCGGCTGGTATCGAGTCTGAGACCGATGCCCACAGCTTCTACCGCTTCAGACTGGAGCTGGGCGAATTCTTCTTCCGTTACTGGAATCGGGCGTTTCAAGATGCCGCAGGCCTGTTTGAGGCTCTGGCGCTGCAGTGTTGCGTCCTTGCTCAGCGTTTTTGCCTGCTCCAGGTTCTCGCTCAAGCGCCGCAGGTCATCGCCGCCGCCTAAGGCTTCCTGTCGAATCGACTCTGAATGATGCCCCTCCGCCGCCTGTAATGCAGTTGCCCTTGACTTCAGCAGCGAACGCTTTGCCTCCAGGGTCGGGCGGGCTTGCGCTATCGCCTGATCATGAACCTCGATGCCCAGTGGCACCGCGAAGAGTTGAACGCCGGCTGCAATTTCCCTACACTGACTCTCTTCCAGCCGTAGCGATTCCAGCCGCCGGTGGGCCTCGCGTGCTGGCATGAGGACATCACGTTGCTCCGTGGCAGTCACCCAGTCCGTATGGGCTTCGCTGAGCTTCTGGAATTGATTGACGACATCCTTGGCGACCCCGAAGGTACCTGGCTCGTCGAGCATGAATTCGCGAAGGAACGCGGTAATGCTGTCCACGCTCTTCGTTGACTGTGTCTTGTGCAGCAGCAGAAGAGCCATGTCGTCCCGGATGTTCAGCGACCTTGTGAATGCCGCCATATAGCGCGAAAAGGCCTCATAGGGCTCCACGCCGGCGGACTTCAATGTGCGATGCAGCCGTGTGGTGTCGAAATCGGAATCGGCGAAGAAATTGAGTTCGTGAATGTCAAACTCGCGCTCCGCGACCAAGTAGCGGCGATGCAGGTCATTGCTGGCACCTCGGACCCAGTACAGATGCACAAGTGTCACCACCTTGCCCACCTTGTTGCGGTAGACCTCTGCGATCGCAGACCAGGTGGTGTTGGCTCGTAGGACTTTTGCAACCCCGCGTCCATCCTCGCCTTGGGCGGTCCCCCAGACTCCACGGACGTAGTTCAACACCGATCGATCATCGGCCGTCTTGCCCGAGTCGCGCGACGCTTGATTGAGGCGCAGACGCTGCGGCGGTGTCAGCAATACCGAATGGGCATCGAAGATGGTGGATTTTCCGGACCCGGAGTGGCCAACAAAGAGCTGCCCCTTCTCCGGCACGTCCAAGGTCAGCAGGCCGTGGTACGTCCCCCAGTCCTTTAGCTGGACGCGGCTGAGTCGAAATTGCCTGCTTCGCTCCTGCTCCACGAGAGTTTGCGCTGTCGTCGCATCTAAGGACTCCGGGGACTCCTGGACCGGCGTCTCTAACTGCTGCAGGACTTTGTCGATCGTGCTCATCTGCGCGCCTCCCACTCCAGTCGAAGTCGCTCATAAGTCTTGGTGAGCGCTTCCAGCTGTTCGGCCGGCAGCAGCAACGCCAGCGTTGGCGAAACCTCGAACCGGTCCGAGCTTCCTGGAATGGGCCGAAGAATGCTGACTTTCTTGAGTGCTTCGACGACCGCGGCGCACTGCTTGGAGAAGCGGGCCTTGTCGCTTTTGCTGGGGTCCTCGTATGCCCCCAGGTCAGCGATGAGCTCGGCACCTCCGATCACAGCGCGCTGGCCCGCCGCTGAAGCGCTCGCCAAGGCGGCCCGCAGGATCAACAGCCCGGCAGACTGGAGGAAGGTCAAAGGTTGACGCCGCAGCAGGATCGGAATGTCGGTTTCTCCGTGCTGAGGAACCTGGCGAACGAAGGCGACCTGGCTCTCATCATCGAGAGTGAGTTCGAGGAACATGTCGCACAGGCGTGACCGAAGTACCGCCTCGTCCCGCTTGAGCACCAGCCACAACTTGGGTTGGCGTTCGCCGTCCACGCTCGGCCCTGCCAAGAGCGCGACGAGCGCACGCCTCGTCTCTCCTCGCAACTCCCCCCGGTCACCGGGAAACAGGATGCGATCCGACGTCAGGGGTGTGTCATCTGTCGTCGCCTGAGCTCCCGGAAGCTCCGAATCCAGAACCAGATCGCCACCGACCATGAATTCGTCCGAGGCGCTATCACCATCGGTCGACTCGAGCGCTTCCCCGGACGCGTCTGGCAGCGACTCCGCCACCACCTCTTGTTTGCGCAGGAAAGCTGGTATGTCTCGCAGCTCCATTCATCCTTCTCCTTCCAGGCCATCATTTGATGGCATCGATACATTCTTTTGTCACCGTGTACCGTGGTGCCCATGCGGCGCGCAGCTCACCATCCATACCAGTCCACTGCAGCAGTTCTGAATCTTCTTCGGCCTTGCCATGTCTGATGGTCAGTTGAAGGTAGCCGAGCACGGTGCCTAGCCCCTGGGTCGCTGGATACGCCTTCAGGAAGTCCCCTGTACTTGCGTGTCCCACTGCACTCAAATACTCCCTGACATTTTTCTTGATCGCACGCATATCGACTTCCGCCCGCAAGACCATCAATCGAAGTTCCTCAGGTGAGGCCAGTTCCGGTACGTGATCTTCGATTCGTGTGGCGACCGCAGATGCGGCTGGATCGTGCAGCGACCATTGAGACAGCGACCGCACCGCTGCACTTGTACGGTCGAAATTAAAGCCGATCTCTTCATTGGCACGCACGTGCCCGATCAATGCGGTTGCGGCTCTGTGGGCCTGGCTGACCAGTTGCATGATGCGGCGCTGCTGCGCATATTCGCGACTGCGAACGTAGGCATGCAGACCGGAGACGAATCGTCCGCGCACCTCGTGAACATCTGTCGCCTGTGCGAGCAGCCGTGCCTTGAGGGTCTCCAAGGCCAATCGCTCGTCGAATGACAGTCGTGCTGCAAACGAGCGGTTGGCCAGAGCGTGCGCCGTTTCCTCGAAGATGGTGACTTCCGAGGCGTCCATCAGAAGATTCCAGAACGCCTGGAATGCGCGCCCCGCATCGGTTTCCCGGATGATGTCGATTCCATCCAGAAGCTGTTCCACGAGTTCCCGACGCGAGCCTTCGTGCTGAAGAAGTCGCTTGCGAAGATCCAGGTGAATCACTTCGAACTGATCGCGCACCCGATCGAAGTCTCCCTGCAGTTGATCCCCCTGGCCGATGATCTCCCGAGCCCACTCGACCGCCCGGTCCTCGTCGATGGAGACCATTCGGCCTGCCTCGGTCTCCTGAATCCGATACTCGATGGCCGCCTTCTCCGCATAGAGCGAGGCCAATCGCGCCTGCGGATTGTCGTCGGTGAACTGATCAAGCTGTCGCATGAGCGAGCGGACCGACGCCAAGCGACTCTCCAGGCGAAGACCACCGGTGGTGTCTGTCACGCTCGGGCGCCAGCTTTCGACAATTCGTAGCGCGCTTCCGGCGGCGACGGTCAGGCTGTAGTGCTCCTCTTGAGCACCTTGAGGAAAGTCACGCCGCAGCCAGCCATTTGTTACCCAATCAGCCGCATACCCCTGCGCTGGCTGGGATGGATCAACTCCGGCGGCACGCAGAGACTCTAAGAGCAGGTCGAGCTTCGCGTGCAGCGCTGCAGCGTTCACTTGCCGACTGCCAGTACCTGGGAAGAGCGCCAAAAGGCAGGTACAAATCAAAGGGGCAGTATCGGCGCCGAGCAGTTTCCACGCGGCAGCCTCCCTCAATCGTTTGAGATCCTGAAACTGCGCAACAGTTGATGCTTCGCTCATTGCAGTGAATTCGTCGACTTCGTTGCAGACGCACCATCGCAGTGTGGCAAGCGCCGAATTCCCCTTGACTCTAAACGGCTTAGTAGCAGTCGAACAGGCGGTTCACAGTATCTACGAATGCAAAGGTCGCCCGAGCCCTTCGACGGCTAAATGGAGAAGCCGGCGCGGGTGACTCACGATTCAAGTGGCACGGTAGCTCACTTCTACTTCGTCGCGTACATGCCTGGCATTTCCGCACGAATTCAGCATCCCATGAATAAAGGATTGCGATGGCTCGCTTTGTACGAAGAAAATACAGGCCAATCGCTAGGGAGGCATGACTTTCGACACTCGTGTTGTGTGGCGGTGATCAAGTAAGCCATCTGTAAACGGAGTCCCGGGGTGATGATCGCCATTGAGGATGGAGACCTTAAAAGTGAGCTCGCGTCGCCGTCAGTCGATGCGGCCGTGCGGCGAGTTGGGCTCTATGTTTGGGGTCGGATGCAACGTTGGCCATCCGCACAGAGCATGGCTGAAGACAGATTGGGGCTGTTTCCTTGATCCATCTGCATTGACTCTGGTCGAAACGGCCGGCCGCATCACCGGCGTTGTCGCAAGACCCTAGTCTCCAAGCTTTCTTCAATCACCACGGAGTTGATAGACGCCATGTCCCCGTTCGAGACGAAACTGCTACAGGCTTGAGGCACTCGAGCATGGCGCCAAGCAGTTTTCAAAGCCAAAAAATGAAATCGCCTCTTGGGCCGTCACAACATCCAAGGCGATGAGGTTCTCAGGTTCTCGAAAGAGGGCGGAGATGGAAATAGCTCGCTCAAGTCCCCAAAATTCTGACCATCTAGACTTTCCCGCTGGTCCCGGGACAACAAGGAGACTAGGTGTGAACGCTATTGCCAAGCCACATCGCCGGGTGATCATCAGCACACCCGAAAAGAACTAAGAGAAAGAGCAAGAGGAGAAGCGATGCCATTCACAAAAAACCAGAGTCTCGATGAATGGGTGTTAATGCTGGAAGCGATCTATGGCGGCTCCCAGAACTACGCCAAGACGCCCTATGAAATTCACGCCCACCTTACCGAAGTCTGTGGTGTCTTCGCCAAGCATCTCTTCAAGCGCCGCGACTTAGCGCGAGCGGCGCAGTTCTTGCCGAAGATCTTCGCTTGGATGACAGCACTAGTCTGCAAGGTAAGGTCCACCCCCGGCAGCCTCGAGAAACTCGTGCTGAAAAAGTTTCCAACGGTCTGCCCATACTGCTTGAAGAAGCCATGCGCATGCTGGACAGGAGAGAAACCAACGTTGATTGAGGAACAACTCGGCGAGATGTATTTTCATCACGCCAAGGGAATTCGGAGGGTCAACGACTTCCAGCTCATGTTCCGAGAGATTTATGAGGACTCCTGGCACAAGGGATTAGACCCCGCCACGCATTGGGAGGAGATCTGCCGAGGCCTGTTCATCCGAATGATTGAGGAAGTCGCAGAAGTAGGCGAGGCAATTCGTTTTCATCATCTGTATCCCGATAACTTCGACAACGAAATGTCGGATCTCATCGCCTGGTGGTTCGCGCTCGTGTCTTCGCTGCCGGCTGTTGGCGAAGCAAAGCTTGTACTGGCCGAAGACCTCCTGTGGTCCGCCTACCCCGGCCATTGTCCCGATTGCCAACTCGTCCCATGCCTCTGCAGGCCCGGTCCGGTGCGTCAGCTGATGTCGAGACCGATCCCTGGCGACGGGCATCGGTTCGACAGCTTGACATCGCTGCTCAATCAAGGGGCTTACAAGCAGGATATTGAACGAATCGGCAATGGAGAGCTGGTCTTGAAATATCCTAGCGCTTGCGTCCGTATTGATGTCGACCACTTCAAGCAGGTCAATGACAACTACGGCCACGCCGCCGGCGATGAAGCGCTCAGACACATCGCCTCAGTCATTCGCAAGACCGTCCGCGAGCAAGACCGCGTCTACCGAATCAGTGGGGATGAATTTGGTGTCATGTGCGCGAACTACACGGAAGAGGAAGCTGCCGGAGCCATGCGACGAATTTGTGCGGAGTTGGCTAGTGCTCCAGTGAGATGGACAGACCAAACCAGCAAGACGCAAGAGTTCACAGTTTCGATCAGCGTCGGTGTTTCGGAGGTGGCCCTGCCCGGGAAAATCAGTGCAGCATTTGAAGCTGCAGATCAAGCTTCATATGCAAGCAAGGACGCCGGCAGAGGCACCGTTCGTCGAGCATCCCTATTGCCCATCGATGCTCCACCGGAACAGCCTAGCTAAGTTAATCCGAAGGAGGATAAAAACCGCCAATGCCTTTAAAGCCCCCGCCCGACGTCTGAAGAGCCGTTCCTGTCCGATTCTGTTGAAAACTCGGGTAGTGCTCTCCTTGGCCCGTTTGCAGGCGTGGTCAAACCATTCCGCGGGCGCGATCGTCGATCCTAGGACGATCTGAGAGTTCGATCTTTGTCGCTGGGCAGTGGTGAATGCTGCGACCGAGTTTTTCAACACAATCGGGCCAGGAGCAGACACTGCCGGCAGCACGTCCTTCGCCATGTTCTCAGCCAACTGGCGCGGTCGAGCGCAATGCTTAGGTTCAACACGGAATCTCCAGGTCGATCCACTTCGCTTCGGCATCCGCTGTAAATGCGTCGGGCACCTCGTTCGGCTCGTCGCTGCGGACATAGTCGATGCCATGCTCGTGCAGGGCACCAAGCAGATCCCCGAGTGGAATGTTCTTCCGGTAGTTACCAGTGCCCTCTTGGGTCGAGATCATGGCCGGGATGTTCTTGGGCAAGACGCGTTCCACAAGGGTCTTTGAAGTGGCGTTGTGGCTTCCGTGGTGACCGACCTTGAAGAAGGTGGCACCCTTCAAGTGCCTCACGGACTTCTCATTGGCGAGGATCAGCTTCCAGGTGCCCCATTCGGCGTCACCGGGCAGCAAGAGCCTGGCCTTCCCTACCTGCAACACCAAGACGAGGCTTGTCGAATTCACCATCCCATCGACCTTTTCAGCGGCAAACACGGCATCGACTTCCCGCGACAGACCTTCCAGGTAACCCACGTCTTCCCCGGCCAGTCCTCCGCCAATTTCGTCAGGAGGAACGTGCCACCCTTGGCCAAACGGCGATGAAGCGGGCTCATTCATCGCCTCACCCGCCACCAGGCTCATGGCCCGATACGTTTCGTCGTCCGCGGCTGGGTCGAGTTCCTCGATGAAGTCCGGGTCCCGCATGGGGCCGAGGACGTGGATCTTGACTTTCGGTAGCACGTCGGGCGTGAAGCTCTCCGGGCAATCGCTCTCAGGCAGGAAACGGGGAAGCTCTCGATCACGGCTGGCGAATCCACCATGCAAACAGTCCAACGCCCCGGCGTTGGACCATCCGGCCGCACCGTCGAGTGCCATCCCAGGTACGTAGTCGACACCCGCATTCCAGAGGATGAATTCGACGTCTTTCAGTTGGTCAGCGGTGAGGCCGAGCGCCCCCCGCGCTCGCATCAGGCTGAGTGCGAATTTGTTCTGGCCCTTCCAGAGCCTTCGCGCAACGGGGTCGTGACGGTCTTCTACCCACGGCATCCATACTTCGCCCACTTCAACCTGATCCCACTCGCCCGCGTTGAATGCATAGATATGGTCAGCATGACGGTGGGTGGCGATGATGACATCGATGCGCGGCCGACCGTGAATTTCCGTCACGTCGGCAATGATCTGCTCCACGAGTTCCTTCGCAGTGAATTCGCCCTTGCCCGCGGCATGGAATCCGGCATCCACCAAGATAGTCTTCGGTCCCGGCAGCGTCAGGAGAAAGCAGTCTCCGAAGCCGACGTTGTACATGCGTATGCGCACGGTTTCGTTCATTGCCATCTCCTCCTGTCCATGGCGCGTGCCGAATAGGCCTTAACGATTCGGTCCGGGGCGCGTGCATTCACGGGCCAACCATCCCCATCATCCTCGTCGAATCGCGTCACCCATTGCTGCAGGAGTTCCTCGCGTACCGGATTGAAGGGCTTGCGTACGACATAGCGGATCTGACCATCGATGTTGGCAATCATCGTCACACCTGCCCGAACCTTGAGCCCGCCAAGGTCTGCCGCAGGCTCCTTCTTGGTCTGTACCAAGTGGGCCACCATCTCCACCAGAAGCTCGCCGCTGGCGGCGATGCGATGCACCGAATGAAAGCCACGAACAGCCACGGGAAGCTCCAGGTCAAGACCGAGCCGCCGACGCGTCGCGGCGCCATCCGCCCACCCGCCCAAACGCCTCGCGATGTCCCGCAGGACAGGGTCTGCTTCATCGGACTCGACGGCCGGCACGGAGACGTTAGTGCCGGGCATCAGTGCCTGCTCTGCGCTGAAAGTGCTCGCCTGCGACTGCAAGTACTCCTTGAAGGTCGGTTTGGGTAATCGACGCCTTTTCTCGCTCTTGGCGCGTAGCGGAGTGGTGTTACGGCCCAGTTCGCGTGCACCGAACGTCGCTAGGTCAGCAACTATTTCGGCTAGGGTGGCGTCCGGTGCGTCTGCGGCGGGCTCGGATTCCAGCAAGAGGGATGTCACGGCCAGGGAACCTACGGCCTGCGGGCGGATTCCGCGCAACCGGAAGGCCTCGATCATGTCCGCACGCAGCCCCGAGTCGTCCGCACGATTCAGTTCGAAATCGGCCGTGACCATGGCCCGCAGGAAGTCGCTGAACGTGGGATCTATTGGTGGCAGATAGTCGGTGGCCCGGATGCACATGACGAGCACGGACTGTGCCGTGCGCACGCACTCGGCGGTAAGCCGGTTGACAAGATCCGGTTGCAGTTCGCCATCGGGCAGTCGCCCACTTCCGCCAGATGCGATGCGCAGCAAGTCCCGGATTCGCCTCTCGTAAGTTGCCGCAAACCCTTCGAAGACAGCCGACACCAGGATCCAACCCAGATCGTGCGCCTCGGTCGTCTTGGCAAAGAGTTCAGGATTGGGCTTTCCGGCGATCCTGCGCAGCGGCCCCCCCTTCCCACTGGCCGAGCCGAACTGGGCCCCGATGTCGAGCAGCCTGTTCTTTGGGTCCAGAACATTCCCTCGCGTTTCGCGAAGCGCCGGCGCCACCACTTCGGGGAAAGTCATCCTCTGAAAGAGGGCGACGATATCGGCGAACGCCTCATGCAGCGCGGGAACCTGCGCGCTGGTCGGCTCGTTGTAGTGGCTTTGCAGCCGGCTCAGGGCTGCATGCGCAACTTCGTGGGCGACGATGTCGTGCGAGAGGCAGGTGAAGATTAATTGCCCGGGGAGATTGGCGCCGGGATCCTCGTCGTCGGCGGTGAAGTAGCCAAACAGTACCGCGTTCAGTTCCTCGTCGAAGTAGGCATTGCGCGTCTGGAACGCGTGCGGCATCAGCCGCAGCCGATCGCCACCCCTGAAGCGCAGGCGCCTTCCAAGGGCGCGGTCGAAATTCTCGAGCACCTTCGAAGCAACCGCGTACACCATCTGCTGATGAAACTGAGGGTCATTCTCAAGAGGCTCGAGCCCGTGCGTCATCGCGATTTTGTCGTCCCCGAGGTCGACGGCGCGGTAGTAAAGCTTGGTGGCGGCGTCGTAGTCGACCACTTCGAGTCGATCGTCGCTAAAGGACCGTTCGGTCCGCACGATCGGCTTGTACGGAACTTCGATCGTCACCCGATGATCGCCGGCACGCGCGAGCATCGGGTCGAAGGCGAAGATTCGCAGCGGCCGCCGCTCAGGCGTCGTGTCGAAAGGCGATTTGCGCATCTATTCCGCTCCCCTGATCGTGTCATCATTTCCGTGGCCGGACCGCGGCTACTCGTCAAGGTGAGACGCTAGCTGCACCTGTCAAGAATTGCAAGGCTCACAGACGCGAAGCAATGGCCGCCCCCCAACAACGAATCCGCGACACAGCGAACAGCAGGCCATGGGCCGCGGGAGCCACCGGCTTTAGGTGTACACGAGACTTGGTCACGGCCCTTCGAACGTTCCGGGTGCTCTCGATCTTTGGAGACGAAGTGTCCTGGAAGTGACCGATGCCGATCCCGCACGGCTACGTGAACTGGAGTGGCAGGATCAAAAACCAGGCGTTCGATCCTGGGTTGGTGATCAACGTCTGAGTTGCAGCGTGCCACCGGCGACCGCAGGAGTAAACCGGGAAATCAATCCAGCCGCACGTTGCCGAAATGTCCTGCAGGGTCAAAGTGCCCATGCAGAATGCACGCCCAATCACGAACCGCTTGCTCGGAGTAGCGCCAATACCAGCGCTGGTTGTGGGGGCCGACCCCATGCTCGGCACTGTAGCTGCCCCGGAATTCGCGAACGATCAGGTCGTAGATCGCATCACGGAGGGCAAGGACCTAGTCGGAGGAAGTTTCATCGGGGATGAACATGTTTAGATGGACGCCGCCATCCCTCAGACGGCCGAAGTCGCAAATCTGCGCGCCAGGCGCCAGGTCCCGGACCATGGCGATACACCGGCAGCGAAACGATGCAAATGACGAACGAGGAACCGCCAGATCGAACGCAACCATGCGCCCCAGGTGCTGAACGGCTTCGCTGATGGAGTGCCGGAGCCGTCAGAACTCATCGGGCTTGTCCAACACGGCGTCGTTCAAACGGCCCCGCTCCACCTGCTGCCCCAGCCATTCGACGAGCAAGTTCTCCAGATCGACCCCGGCGCTACGGTTCCTTGTGCTGGACAGTTCGATCAGGACTGCATAGTCGGGACACCAACCACTCCATACCCTCGCGGCTATAGCCGCCGCCCAGTGTTTGGGACGCGTACCGCACACGCGCTCGACCTAGCCTTCCTGCAGCGTGCACAGCACGCTTGCCCTGGGCCACCTAGCTCAGTGTGCCGATCTCGTCCAGGAACAGCGTGCCGCCATGGGCGCGCTCGAAGCGCCCCGGCCGCGCTGCGCCAGCATCGGTGTAGGCGTCACGCTCCACGCCGAACAATTCCGATTCGATTAACGTCTCATTGCGTCCATCATTACCCGCAAGACTAGGGACCGTTAGACTGCTCGTAATCAGGCCGTGTCATTTGCTATCACACCGCTAACCTGACAATCCGCCGCACAGTTTTGCGTCACGATCAGCCTTCAACGCCATGGCTAACAACACTGACACCGCACGACGTCTTGCTGAGATGAACGATGTCGCCGCTTTTGAACGCATTGCAGCATCGGTGCTGCGCGCTGCAAATTCTTCAGTCTATGCGAACCTGTCGCATCCGGGAGTACAACCGGGAGGCAAGACCGTGAAGGCCCCATTTGACAACGTCGGCTGGGTGCAGTCGACCGAGGGCGCACGATTTGTATGCGCGGCACACACCACCGATCAGAAAGACTTGAAGGGCAAGTGGCTCCATGATCCGGCCAAAGTCAAACCCAGAAAGCCGGGAGGTAAACCGACCAAGCCGGCAGGAGACCTAATCAAGGGGATTGCAGAGATTCAGAGGCTTCGTGACATTCACCCGAACCTGGCTGTGACCTTTGCCCTGACAACCAATCAGGAGACATCTTTGGACCTGCGCGTGTCAGTCGAGACGCTTGCACACGCTGCGGGAATCGAGCTCGACATATGGCCTGTCTCAAGGCTTGCCTATTTCTTGGACACGGATCCAGCGGGGCAAATCATCCGCCGCAACCATTTAGGCATATCGGTGAAGCTCATGTCACGAGAGCTTCTTCTCGAACTCGGGCAACGGAGCTTTCGGGATCATCTTCCGCTTGCCGTAGCCGGAGAAAACATTCGTCGTGATGGCTTCGTCCTTGAACGTGGCGACACATTGGTAGTAGGGGCGTCAGGAATGGGCAAGACGACCGCCTGCGCGAGTGCGCTAGGCGCATATCTTGAGAGTGAGTTGCCGGCGATCGTTCTTAAGACGGAGTTGCTCGTCAATGCGCTGACTATCGATACGGCGCTCGAGGGGGAGTTGCGACGTCAAGAGCCCGAGCTTGAAGCTGGAGCCGGCGGAAAAGCACTCGCACTTTGCACTCTGTCTGAGCCCTTGTTAATACTGATAGAGGATGTAAATCGGACGGCCAGTCCGGAACTGCTGTTGAACAAGCTCCTGTCCTGGACACGTGCACCTGAGCGACTGTGGCGTGCTGTATGCCCCATCTGGCCACGATACCTCGACGTGATCGAGGATCAAGAACGCGTACTTGCCGCCTTGACAGTGGTTCATATTGATGGATACACCCCTGCCGAGGCGGTTCGGGCCGTACGTAAGCGCGCCGATGTGCTTCAACTTCAGATAGATGAGCACCGCGCAGCATCTATTGCAAATCGACTGGGGCGAGACCCCTTGTTGATTGGTTTACATGATTTGGTTTCGGATGGGACAGTCGCGGGCGTCATCCAAACCTATATCAATGAGCGCCTCAGGATCGTTGCGATTCAGGCGCAACGCACTAATTCCGAAGTCATACAGGCGCTTTACCAACTGGTGCGCTTCATGTTGCAGCACCGCACATCCAACCCCTCATGGGTTCAAGTCAAAACGTGGATTGCTGATCCGGATGCGATCGCGCTGTTGAGGCGTATCGCGAGCGAAGGTAGTGTGATTCGGATGTCCGGTGCGAGCACTACAGAGGCACTTGAGTTCAGGCACGACCGGGTGATGTACAGCCTTTTCAGCGGCGCCCTTGTCGACGTACTTGGGGCAGATAGTGTGCCCGACTATGTTACCGATCCATTCTTTGCCGAAGCGGTCGCGGGCGCGATTGTTAAAGCTGAGCTTCCTTTGAAACAATTGCTGAACCTGATGGACGAAACGCCTTCGGCAGGAGCACATGCATTGAAGGTGGCCTCAGAATTAGACAGTCGCTACATTGAAATTGCTGCACAGGCGCTCAGTCAATGGCTGCGCCAAGGCGAGGTAAAGAGCGATTTCATGTCCAACCGACGATATGCGGTTGCACATGTCCTCTCGGAGACGACCAGTCCACACGTTCGACAACTCGTCGCACAATTTCCGTCCGAGGACCATTCATCGCATCCGCTTCTTGCTGCTTCCTTCAGAAATGGGGGTGTTCTTGCAGGGTTGGTACTCCTCTCGATGTATGAGATCGGTGTGACTGTCGCCGGGAAGGAAGACCTTCTCGCACTGGTCAAGAGAATGTATGGCAGCAATCTGGTTGCTGCCGTGGCCGAAATCCTGAGTCGCACCGACCTGAGTGAACCCGGGAAGGCGGGTTTGAGGGAAGGGGCGTTGCGACTGGCCGGATATCTGGGCGCGGATACCCTTGCACAAGCGGTTCATGCTTGTTGGAGCCAAAACGAGCAAAGAAATGATGAACTACGCTCTTACCTGTTTGCGGCCGCACGTTGTTGCGGTGGAGATCCAGAAAGGACGCTGGGTCCTGTATGCGACGCATGGGAACGCTTGCCGGAAGAGCCTGCTTCCACGATCGGACAGCCTGCCGAGCGCCTGGCGGCAGAGAACGTGGCATGGGAGTTCGGGACCTATATACCGCGCGATGCGCTGCGCTATTTTGTCGAGCGTGCAAATGCATCCGAAAAACTCAGATGGCCGATCACGTACATGCTGCGCACCGTAGATCATCCGCACGCAGTGGAGCAGCTCGCCCGTTACGCAGCAAAGTGCGGGTTCATAAATGCGCAATCCCTAAAGGACGACTGGGAGCGAAAATCGCGAGAAATCGGCAAGCGAATGTCTCCGGAGTCGAGAAAGCGACTCATGATGATTGCTCGTGATGAGGCTGAATGTGACGATGTCCGAAAGCAGGCATTCGCGTTTTGGGAGCTAACTCTGGACGACAAAGATCTCGAGTTCGTGCGCCAGATCGCTGCAGAAAGTCCTTTGTACGAGCGTTCGCTGTGGGCCCGAGCTCGCCGACATGACCGGACGGTCATACCAGAAGTGCTTCGAAAGATGCCAGAGGCACCTGAACATTGGCTCCAAATTTCGCGCTATCTCTGGTCAAACGCCTTGACGGATGCACTCAACCCACTTCTCGATCAGGTAGGCAATGAGCAGGGAGAGAGCTACACCAACTTGGAGTACGCAGCTGCCAGAGCGCTCACGCGTGTCGAACCCAAGCTTGCGATCTCGATGCTAAGCAGTCGATGGGCGAAGATGAAAAGAAGGCCATTAATGGTACAGATTGCACTGCTCTCAACGGTTCCAGAGGCGGGGATCTTGGTGCGCGCGGCTTTTGACACTTCCAAGAAGCCCGGTGCTCTCCTCATGCACTTCGTCACAACTGCCACCATCGAATTCGATGGGCAGATCGCGTTGTCCACTCCTGCGCAGCTACAAAATCTGAGGCCGTATATAGACTTACTTACTGAAAATGAGGTCGAACATCTATGGAGGTTCTGTACAAAGAGAGGTTGGCTGGAATATCGTACTCAGTGCCTCGATCCTCGAATGCAGCGTGCGTCAGATCGGCACATATACCTTCCTGACGACCCGATAGATACGGCGGATTTGGATCGCGCCCTGGGCGGTACGGTGCTTTTTTTCGACCACTGGATGAGATGGCAGGTAGAACGGGGCGCTGCACGAGAGAAGGTTTTCGCAGCGATGCTAGATTGGCTTGGTCGACACAATGAAGATAGAGCGCTTGCCATTGTTGCCGAAGTGGTGAGTCACGTAGGAACCCGGCGAGAGTTTCACTTGTTTGAGACGGCCGCCAGACAGCGCGCTGGTGCCGCTTCAATTTTGAGTGCCGTACGCTTTGATGTGTTCAGTCGAAGTCTTGTCTAGCTTCTAAACGGTCGCAGCTAAAGGGTGACTTCAGCGACATTGCGTCGCCAGAAGCGGTCAGCAGCGGTATCTGGAGCTCGCTGTTGATTTCCATCCAGAAGTGACCCACTTGGCCGTGTGATTTCCATCTAAATCTGACCCACGTGATAACCCTAACCTGCTGCTTTTAGCAGCAGGAGCACAGGAGTGATTGACGTGGCGACACTGAGTGTCATCAGACGTTGGGCACTGCGAGAGCAACTGTCCATTCGAGAGATAGCCCGGCGCACGGGCCTGTCTCGCAACACCATCCGCAAGTACCTTCGCGAGGGCGAGGCGGCGCCCAGCTACGCGAAGCGCATCAGCCCGAGCAAGCTCGACGCCTTCGCTGAGAAGCTCAGCGGCTGGCTCAAGAGCGAAGCGTCCAAGTCCCGCAAGCAGCGCCGCACGCTCAAGCAGATGCACGCCGACTTGGCCGCGCTGGGCTACCAGGGGTCGTACAACCGCGTGGCGGCCTTTGCACGCCAGTGGTATGCGCACCGCCACGAAGTGCAGCAGACCACCGGACGCGGCACCTTCGTGCCGCTGGCCTTCGGCCCTGGCGAGGCATTCCAGTTCGACTGGAGCGAGGACTGGGCTGTCATCGCCGGCGAGCGCACCAAGCTGCAGGTGGCGCACTTCAAGCTCAGCCACAGCCGCGCGTTCATCGTGCGCGCCTATCTGCTGCAGACCCACGAGATGCTGTTCGACGCGCACAACCGGGCCTTCGAGGTGCTCGGCGGCGTACCGCGACGGGGCATCTACGACAACATGAAGACGGCCGTGGACAAGGTACGCCGCGGCAAGGAGCGAGACATCAACGCGCGCTTCGGCGCCATGGTCAGCCACTACCTGTTCGAGGCCGAGTTCTGCAACCCGGCCTCCGGCTGGGAGAAGGGCCAGGTGGAGAAGAACGTGCGCGATGCGCGGCACCGGCTGTGGCAGCCCGTGCCTGCGTTTGCCACGCTGGCGCTGCTCAACAGCTGGTTGGAGGAGCGCTGCAAGGCGCTGTGGGGCGAGATCGCCCACGGCAAGCTGCCGGGCACCATCGCCGAAGTCTGGGCGCAGGAGCGTGCGCTGCTCATGCCGGTGCCCAGGCCCTTCGATGGCTTCGTCGAGCACACCAAGCGTGTCTCCCCCACCTGCCTGGTGCACTTCGAGCGCAACCGCTACAGCGTGCCGGCCTCCTACGCGAACCGGCCGGTGAGTCTTCGTGTGTATGCCGAGCGCTTGGTGGTAGCGGCCGAGGGCCAGATCGTGTGCGAGCACAAGCGCATCATTGGCCGGCGCCACGACACCGCGGGCCACACCGTCTACGACTGGAGGCACTACCTGGCAGTGCTGCAACGCAAGCCAGGAGCGCTCAGGAACGGAGCGCCGTTCAGCGAGCTGCCGCAAGGCTTCAGGCGGCTGCAGGCCGCGTTGATGAAGCAACCAGGCGGCGACCGCGAGATGGTGGAGATCCTGGCGCTGGTGCTGCACCATGACGAACAGGCCGTGTTGACCGCGGTCGAGCTGGCGCTGGAAGCCGGCGTGGCCAGCAAGACCCATGTGTTGAACGTGCTGCATCGCCTGCTCGATGCCAAGCCCATTGCGCCGGCGCCCGTCACGGCGCCGCAGGCGCTGCGCCTGGTGAACGAGCCGAAGGCCGATGTGCTTCGCTACGACACGCTCAGGGGGCGCGCCTGCGCCGCCAGCAGGTCGCGCAACTGGGTGAGCTGCCAGGAGGTGCGCCATGCGACATGACCCAGCCAGCGGCGCGATCGTGATCATGCTGCGCGAACTCAAGATGCACGGCATGGCCCAAGCCGTGGCGGAGCTGGCCGAGCAAGGATCGCCGGCCTTCGAGGCCGCGCAGCCGATGCTCTCGCAGTTGCTCAAGGCCGAGATGGCCGAACGGGAGGTGCGCTCGGTGGCCTATCAGTTGAAGCTGGCCCGCTTCCCAGCCTACCGGGACCTCGCCGGCTTCGACTTCGCCAACAGCGAGATCAATGAAGCCCTGGTTCGCCAACTGCATCGGTGCGAGTTCATGGACGACGCGCAGAACGTGGTGCTCGTGGGCGGGCCGGGCACAGGCAAGACCCACATCGCGACAGCGCTGGGCGTGCAGGCCATCGAACACCATCATCGGCGGGTGCGCTTCTTCTCGACGGTGGAGTTGGTCAATGCCCTCGAGCAAGAGAAGGCCAGTGGCAACCCTGGCCACATCGCGCACCGGCTGATGTACGCGGACATGGTGGTGCTCGACGAACTGGGCTACCTGCCATTCAGCGCCTCAGGTGGTGCGCTGTTGTTCCATCTGCTGTCCAAGCTCTACGAACGCACGAGCGTCGTGATCACCACCAACCTGAGCTTCAGCGAGTGGGCCAGCGTCTTCGGCGATGCGAAGATGACGACGGCGCTGCTGGACCGGCTCACGCATCACTGCCATATTCTGGAGACCGGAAACGACAGCTTCCGCTTCAAACACAGCTCGGCGCAACCCGTTCAGGCAGTCCAACCAAAAAAGGAGAAAACCAAAAACTTATCCACACCGTGAGCCGGCTGGTTCGCAAAGAGGGTGGGTCAATATTCGATGGAAATCGCGGGGGTGCGGATAAAAACTTGGACTGGTTTTATGCCGCAAGTCCAAGACTCACCCTGTATTCGATCGGGCTGAGTGCCCCCAGGGAGATCTTGATCCGCTTCTCGTTGTACCAGCGGATGTACGAGTCGACCACTTCAATGAACTGCTCGATGGTCGTGCCCTTCCAGTCCCGAGGATAGAACAGTTCGTTCTTGAGGCGGCCGAAGAAGCCTTCGCAAGCCGCATTGTCCGGAGAACAGGCCTTGCGGGACATCGAGCGGATGAGGTTGGCATCGCTCATTCTCGATAGCCAGCCTGGCCAACGGTAGTGGCCGCCGCGGTCGGAATGGACCACAGGCCGGTCAGCGGTGTCCGTCACCGTCTCGATGGCTGCATCCAGCATGGTGTTAACCAACTCAGCATCCGGGCTCGTGCCAATGGTCCAGCTCACTACCATCCCGTCGAAGCAATCGATGATCGGCGACAGGTAAACCTTGCCGGCGGGGATCTGGAACTCTGTAATGTCCGTGAGCCACTTCTCATTGGGTGCCGCAGCCTGGAAGTCTCGGTTGATGATGTTCTCTGGTGCTGGACTGATCTCCCCCAGGTACGAGGCGTATCTGCGCTTCTTGTGCATTGGAACAACCAGGCGCTCCTGCTTCATCAGCCGCTGCACCACTTTCTCCGAGATGTTGACCTGCTGCCTGGTCAGCGAGGCCTGCAGCCTGCGGTAGCCGTAGCAACGGTGGTTCGACTCGAAGATCTCGGTGATGGACTGACGCACTTCGAGGTACTTGTCACCCACCGCTGCGCGGGCCCGATGGTAGAAGTACGAGCTACGTGCAAGACCCAACTGTCCAAGGAGCTCTGGCAAGTCATAGTGCTCTTTGAGGGCGTCAATCAGCAGTGCCTTCTCCCGGTTGGACAGGAGCTGCAGGTCGACGCCCAGGCCTTTTTTTAGCAGTTCATTGGTACGCGGTCAATTAATCACGCCCTTGTTCAGTGAACGATGAGCTGTGAGGCTACGTGCCCATGTAGAGCAACATGGACATGTAGACATGACAGAGCAGTACGCAGAGTTGAGAGGCCGGCTGGTTGTGGGGCGCAAGAGTGACGGTCGCAGCGTCTACGACGAGGCCGCCAAGAAGGAGTTGATCGTTGCCTGCCTGAAGCAAGGAGTTTCGGTGGCACGCATGGCGATGGAGCACGGTGTCAACACGAACTTGCTGAGAACGTGGATCACGGCCTACCAGCGACGAAGCGCTCAGGTATCAGCGGGCGACATCGCGCGAGCGCAGGATGCGCCATTCGTTGCCGTACACGTAGAGGGCGAACAAGATCCGAGTGAACGAGTGCCTCAGCGCGAGTGTGCGGTGACGGTTCCCGCGGTCGCCCACACACCAGCTACGGCGGTGGCGGTGATCTCGGATGAAGGCCCCTTGGCAGCACCGCCCCCGATGGTCGGATTGCAGGTGCGACTGCCCAACGGCGTGCAGCTCGATCTCGGTGAGACGACTTTGAAGGAATTGCCCACGCTCGTGCAGATGCTGAGCCGACTGCCATGTTCCGCTTCGACGAAGGGCTGAAGGTCTACCTGCACCGCGAGCCCGTGGACTTCCGGCTGAACATCAACGGCCTGGCCGTGTTGGTGGAGCAGGCGCTGGGCTTGGACCCGTTCGCCTCCTGCGCATATGTATTCAGCAATCGCCGACGCGACCGAGTGAAGATCCTGGGTTGGGAGCGCAACGGCTTCTGGCTGTTGCTCAAACGCCTGGAGAAGGACAGATTCATCTGGCCCTCGGCCGAGGCGGTTCCCACGCTGACGCCCGAGCAGCTGCACTGGTTGCTGGAAGGCATCGACATCGCGGTGGTGCGACGCCACCATCATCGGCGCTACACCAGCGTGGCCTGAAGGAACGATGATGAGGCATGCCGATCCAATCGGGCGTGTCGTCGCCTGCCACCATCACCGCTGAAGAACTCGCCGCGCTCATTGCTGAGCGCGATGCGTTGGCCGGCGCGCTTCGAGTGGCGACTACCGAGCGCGACCTCGCGCTGGAGCGGCTGAAGGCGCTGCAGCGTCAGCTGTTCGCGGCCAAGAGCGAAGCCCGCGGCACGGACCAGAAGGACCTGTTCCTCAACGAGGCCGAGGCACTCGCCCCCACCGATCAGACGCCGCAGGCCGAGGTCGAAGACATCGACGAAGAGGAGTCGACACCGGTCGCTGGGCATCAGCGCAAGAAGCGTGGACGCAAGCCACTGGACCCCGCGCTGCCGCGCGAGATCGTGCGCCACGAGCTGCCCGAGGCCGAGCGTGTGTGCGCACATGACGGGCACGCGCTGGTGGAGATCGGCGCCGAGATCAGCGAACAGATGGACGTCATACCCGAGCAGGTGCGCGTGCTGCAGCACCACCGCATCAAGTACGCCTGTCCCTGCTGCGATCAGAGCCTGAAGGTTGCACCGACGCCGGCGCGCATCATCCCGCGCGGGCTGCTCACCGAGCAGGCGCAGGCCTGGGTCATCACCGGCAAGTACCAGTTCGGCATGCCGCTGTATCGCACGGCCGTATTGCTACGCCGCTTCGGGGGCGACATCGCGAGCAACACGCTGGCTTCGGGCATCGTGCGCGTCGGCCAGGCTGTGCAGCCGGTCATCAACCTGCTGCGCGACCACCTGCTCGACTCGGACCTGATCTACGGCGATGAGACCACGGTCCAGGTGCTCAAGGAGCCGGGACGCAAGGCCCAGACGAAGAGTTTTATGTGGGCGCAGATGAACGGCACCGGTCCACCAGTGCGGCTGTTCGCCTACGCGCCGGGGCGCGGCGCCGTGCATGCCGAGAAGCTGTATGCCGGCATCCGCCCCGGGACCACGCTCATGAGCGATGGCTACGAGGTCTACAACGGCATCGCGAAGGCCGGCGGTCTTACGCATCTGGGATGCTGGGTTCATGCACGTCGACCGCTGATCAAGGCCGAGGACGCTATCCCGAAGGCGGCGCGCTCGCCTGATCAGATCGCGACCCGGCTCGTGCGGCTGATTGCCAAGCTGTATCGTGCGGAGACCTTGGCCAAGGACTGGACGCCCGCGCGCCGGCTGCGGCTGCGCTCGCGCTACAGCGCCGCCGTTGTGCGCGAGATCGAACGGCTGCTGCTCACGCACCTGCACGCCGTTGCACCATCGAGCCTGCTGGGCGAAGCGCTGCACTACCTGCACGGGCAGTGGCCCAAGCTCGTGCGGTTCCTGGACAACGGCACCTGGCCGCTGGACTCCAACCCGGTGGAGAACGCGATCCGCCCCTTCGTTGTTGGAAGGAAGGCATGGTTGTTCGCCGACACCGTCGGCGGCGCCAATGCGAGCGCCAATCTCTACTCGCTGATCGAAACGGCCAAGGCCAACAACGTCGAGCCCTACCGCTACCTCGTCGCCTTGTTCAAGAAACTGCCGCTGGCGCAGACGGTCGACGACTACGAGGCGCTGCTGCCCTGGAACATCGAGCTCGACGCACTTTAGACCGCGCTGCGCACGTCGCTTCCGGCACCACGCGCAAGGGCGTGGTTTATTGACGGCTTACGTTCATTGGCCTTGTTCAAGAGGTCCTGCTCAAGGCGCAGTTGCCTGACTTCGCGGCGCAACGCCTCAACCTGGCGCTCGAGCGCATCGCGCTCTTGAGCCCGTGGGGACTGATTGGTGTGTTTCATGGATGCGGGTGCCTCACGTCCCAGAAGCTGGTTCTTCCAGTTGTACAACGTCGGCCTGCTCACACCAAGCTTCTGAGCAACCACCTGCGCACTTCCCTCACGAGTGCACAGTTCGAGGACCGCCAGCTTCTTCAGTTGCGGCGGTCGAGGTGCACTGACGGCCCTGCCGACAACGTGCTGCCGGGAGTTGGGGGCCAGTTCATCAATCCAGGCACGCAGCAAATCGCGGCACGGATAGCCCAACGCCTTGACCGTGGAGGCGATGCAGCGCCCGTGCTCAGCGTAGTGTTTGACAGCCTGCTCCTTCTGAATTTGAGAATACTTCGGCTTCGAGCGCACGTAGCCGGACGACAGGTCCAGGCGCCGCTCGTACTCCTCATGCCAGCTCTTCAAAGAGTTCTTCGTCGGGTAGCCCAACTGGCGGATAGTCGCCCCGGTGCGCTTGCCCAGCTTGATGTAGAGCGTGACCGCTCGGATGCGGTCTTCGTATGAATACATGAACTACCTCCTGGTAGTCCAAGTTTTCGTCCGCACCCCCCTTTGTGCTTTAGCTGGTCAAGATTGCGCTGGCACTAACACCCCTTACATGACCTGACCTTCTCCTGCGCCTTCGGGAAGCACTCTTCCCAAGAAAAACGGACGCGACCTTCCGGTGGCGTCCGTTCGTATGCCCCTGTCTGGCGTTGCAGCGCCATTCAGGGTGTTGGTTGAAGCGACTCAACCGGATTGTTCTAGCTTATGCAATTATTTTAGCCTCGGCTTCACGAGGTTGGGTTGCTTCGTTTATTCATTTTTGCCACTCGGCCATCGACTTGCGCCGAGGACGGCTTTCGCTCGCAAGGAGCAACCATGAAAAACGTAGCTTTCCCCTGGGAGGCCTCTGGCGTTCCCTCACGAACTTACCTCTCTCATGGGAGGTCATCGTGAGGATTTCTCCCCCCTTCACCCCCCTATCTGGTTGGCTCACTGTTTGCCGAGGCGTTGCGCGGTGCATGCGCCGGCATGCAGCAGCAACATGAGCGCCCAACTCATGGCCGAGTTGGTGCGTCGTACGTCGCGACACGGCTCATTCAATGCACGAGACATCGTTACCCGCTCGGGAACTAGGCGTCGTGGCGACATTCCTTCTCGCTTCGGATTCTTGGACTGGGAAGCTCCGCTTGAACGGGACGCGCTCTATCGGCTGGATGCCTCATGGTCCTGTACGGCACTCATCCCGCAGCCAGGACAGTGGGTGATTCCCTGCAGACACGAGGACAGCTTCCGGTACACGCCGGATTCGGCAACTCAGTTGCGCTGCGGCTCCATCACGGTGTTTGAGTGCAAGCCGGAGAAGGATCTTCACGGTGAAATGAAGCGTCGCCTTCGAGCCGTGCACACCTATCTGAGCGACCTTGGCATTGACTTCAAGGTCCTGACGGAACGGGACCTTCCGGCCAGCTGTCGTCAGGCAAATGCCGAACTGCTCAGCAAGCACTACCAGGCGGCGCTCAAACCTGCGCACGTCCAACGTCTGCAGGCCCTGACCCGCTCAAGCTCAAGCAAGACCTTTGGGCAACTCGTCCAAACGCTCGGCCTGCAACACGCGCGTTTGGCTCTTGCTCGCGGTTTCCTTTTCTTTGACACGGCTGAACCCCTAGGGAAGGTCTGATCAAGTCCACGGATGGCCGCTCTGAACGTTGAACACGCACGCTGAAGGAGGACCAACGATGAGCCAGATCAGTTTTTCGGATGCCGAGCATGCAGGCAAGAGGAAGAAGACGCGCCGGGAAGTCTTCCTTGCCGAGATGGAACTGGTCGTGCCTTGGAAGGCGCTACTCAAAGTCATCGAACCACACTACCCGGTGGCGGGGCGAGGACGCCGACCGTATCCGCTCGAAGCGATGCTTCGTGTGCACTTGATGCAGAACTGGTTCGCGTTGAGCGATCCGGCGATGGAGGAAGCCCTGTACGAGATCACCTCGCTGCGCACGTTCGCAGGCCTGGGCATGGAGTCGATTCCCGATGAGACGACGATCCTGAACTTCCGCCACTTGCTGGAGGCCAGCGATCTGGCGGAGGACATCTTCAAGCAGGTCAACGCCCACCTGGCCAGGAAGGGGCTGCTTCTGAAGAGAGGCTCCATCGTGGACGCCACGATCATCGCGGCGCCCAGTTCGACAAAGAACGAGAGCGGCGAGCGAGATCCGGAGATGCACCAGACGAAGAAGGGCAACCAGTGGCACTTCGGGATGAAGGCGCACATCGGCGTGGACGCGGACTCGGGGCTGGTGCACACGGTGACGACCACGGCCGCCAACGAGGCAGACGTGGAGCAGGTGAGCGACCTGCTGCACGGCAAGGAGAGCGAGGTGTGGGCAGACTCGGGCTATCGCGGAGCACAGAGTCGGGTGAAGCGCAGCGTGCAGTGGCACATTGCAGGCAGGCCCAGCGACATGGCGAAGATGCCCGAGGGCCGAGCCAAAGCCAGAGCGCGCAAGCAGGAATACCAGAAGGCCAGCATCCGGGCAAAGGTGGAGCATCCGTTCCGGGTGATCAAGCGGCAGTTCGGCTTGGCGAAGGTGAGGTTCAGGGGGCTGGCCAAGAACACGGCGCATGTGATCACGCTGTTTGCACTGTCGAACCTGTGGATGGCCAGGAAGAAACTGATCGCGATGCTGGGACAGGTGCGTCTGCAGACGGCATGAAGGGCCGCAGGGCCTCTCAAACGCATGGGATGCTCGGTGAGACGAGCCTGTGAGCGCAACGACCAAATACGCGCGCTCGCCATCAAGCCAATTTACGACTTGATCAGACCTTCCCTAGTCGACGACACCCCTCTTTTCGACACCTTTCACGAGGCACACGATGCAGCTGATTTCCTTTACGCCTGATCGCCCAGTCATCCTCCTCAACAAGGAGTTCAAAGTCGCCGGCATCAAGCCACCGAATGTGGTGGAGCTGAAAGACGCCGCGGGAGACATTCGCGAGTACGAGTTCGAGAAATTGTTCAAGCAGTACGAGCTGCGCAATCTTCGATTTCCCAAGCCGTCCTCCAAACCCAAGAAAGCCTCCCGGGAAGAGCCCCTCAGGCTCTCCGTCCGCTTGTCCGCCGATTTGTCCGAGAAGGCGCGCAGTGATGGCTTGGTCAAGAAAGAGTACTTGGACGCCATCTTGCGCCAGGGTCTTCACGTACGCCATATGACGCCTGGGCTCAAGAAGCTGCTCGAGCACAAGGCCGAAGAGTTGGGGCAAGAAAAACATCCTTCTATCTCGACCCTGCAACGCTGGCTCTCGCAACGCCTGTACGGCGGTGACGACACGGCGTTGATGCCGTATTACGCCAAGCGCGGCGGTCCTGGCAAGAGCCGCCTCCCCTCATCCACGCAACGCGTAATAAACCGCGTGATCGACAACTTGTACATGTCTCCGGAGAGGCCTACCGTGAAGCTGTGCTTTGACGCGTGCGTCGCGGAGATCACAGAGAAGAACCAGTGGTTGCCGACCTCTCAACAGAGCCCCCTCCCGTCCTACAACACCTTTTTGCGCTTCACCAAGCGGCGCAGCGGCTACGAAGTCGTTGCGTCTCGCCTTGGTCGCCGTGCAGCCGAACTTGAATATCGATCCAACATGAAAAGCACTGAGAACTACAGCCTGAACGAATGCTGGGAGATGGATCACACGATCCTGGACATCTTCGTGATGAACCCGGCGACCGGCAAACCTGAGCGCCCGCGGATCACCGTCGCCGTCGAGTTCGTGAGTCGCGCGCCCATGGGATTCGATATTGGCTTCGGCACGGCTTCGGCTCAGGCAGCCCTGAGTTGCCTGCGGCACGCCATCATGCCCAAGAACTACCTTCGCGATCGGTATCCCGAGATCAACGGGGACTGGCCGTGCCATGGCGTTCCGAGCCTCCTCAAGGTGGACAACGGCATGGAGTTTCACAGCAAGTCGTTCAAGTACGCATGCCTTGACCTGAACATCGCCATTCAATATTGCGCCACAGCCTCACCTTGGCAAAAGGGCCGGGTCGAGCGCTTCTTCCGGACCCTCAATGAATCGATGGTGGGCTTGCCCGGAGCGACCGGGTCGCACTTGTACGCAAACAAGTCGGACCTCAAACCTGGGCGAGGTGCAGTCCTCGAGCTGCCGATGCTGGTCAAGCTCATGCACATCTGGTTGGTCGACGACTATCTTCCCGGCAAGCACCAGGGTCAGCCGTGAGCCCTCTGAAGCGGTGGAGCGATGCGTTTCGCCTCGATGAACTCCGCTTGCCTGCCGATCCCGATGAGCTCGAGATCATCTGCAGCGACTGGGACACGGGCACGGTCAGCCACATCGGTATCGAAAAGGCTAACTGCAAGTTCAACAGTCCCGCGCTGCAGGCTTTGCGACGCCGGCATTCGGGGCCCGAAAACCCGGTGGTCACCTTTCGGTGGAACAAGGACTCGATGCGATGCGTGTGGGTTCAGGATGACGTTTCCAAGGAGTGGTTCGAGGTTCCCAACACGGATCCCGCAAAGGCCAAGCTCAGCGCGGCGGAAGTCGCGCTCGAGAAGAAGATCAACAACTTGCCTGGTGATCTTTCAGTCGTCGTCTCGCAGGTCAAGTCTCGCAAGTTGAGGCAGACGATCGCAGACGGTTGCGCCGCTGTGGAAAAGACTCGCTCCCGAAACAACGCCATGCGCAAGCTTGGCGTGGAGGCGCAACCTACGGGCAAGCGCTCGGGCGCAACCGCTGCAGCGAACGCCCTATCCGCGTCACCCCAAACGTCCACTCGCACGCCCTCCCCAGTAGGGCCATCACCAGGCTTTTCTTCAGGCGCACCCGCCGGCGCGGCATCAACCCCATCGGCCGAAAACGCCCCGGCAACAGCCTCCACAGAACTCCCAATGTTCAACATCTTTACGCCAGCGCAAACGCGCGCGGCAGCGGAGTCCAGAGAATGACCGAATCGAACATGATCATAGAGATCCCAAGCTTCAAAGAGGCCTGGGACCGGATCAAGAAAATCCACCACAGCTACAAGCGAGGTCGCATCAAGCACCTGCGAATACTCGGCGTGTCAGGTGTCGCCAAGACGTTCCTGGCGAGCAGTTACGAGGCGGCCCACCCCCGAACAGAGCAAGGCACCTTCACGCACATCCCCGTCGTCCACTTCAAGATCCCTTCATCGCCTTCGCAGAAGAGGGTTTTTCAGTCCATGTTGAAAAGCCTGAAGGGGCCGAATTCAGGTGAGATACGTGGAACGGCGGAAAACATCAGGGACCGTATCGTGACTCTTGTGAAGTCCTGCGAAGTCGAGCTTCTCATTGGCGATGAGATGCAGCATTTTCTCGACCGAGGCAAAGCGCACACCTACGCGGCAGCCACCGATTCGCTCAAGGAGCTGATGGAAGAGCTAAAGCGACCGGTCGTTCTCATGGGGGCTCCGCGGGCCGAAACCCTGTTCCTGCACAACGGGCAGTTTCGCTCGCGGATCATGGCTACGCATCGCATGCGCCCCTTCCATCTCGATGACCTCAAGGTGTTCAGAGGCTTTGTGGGCGCCTTGGCCGCCAATCTCCCGGAAGACGCGCGTGCCTGGCTGTCGAGCGAAGAGACGAGCATCCGGATCTTCTATGCGACCGATGGCATTCACCGGACAGTGACCGGATTCGTTCTGGACGTCGCGGACCATGTGTCGTCGGGCAGCCCGATGAACTACGACACCCTGAGCAATGTGTTCCGGGAAAACATCTGGAACGAGCCCGGTCCGAAGCTCGACCCGTTCCGGCAAGACTTCGCCATGCGTCGTCTTAATCAGATTGGCGAGCCCTACCAGCCCACGGTGCTCGACGGCGACAATCACGCAGGCTCATTCCTGTGAAATCGACGTCACCCTACGCGGCCCCTCCGCGGACACTGCCGGTTCGACCTCCTTTGCAGGGCATCGACGATGAGCAGTCAAGCGAGTCACTGGTCTCATGGCTCAGCCGTCTGGCCTGGGCCAACGGATTCAGGGATGTCCATACGCTGCTCGCCGAAGAAGGCATCTCCTTCAGTCGAGCCTCTGATGTTTTGCCGAGAAGTCGCCAACTTCAACTGCTGCAGTTGGGTGGCCTCGATGAGCATGCAGTCAAATCAATTTGCCTTGGCCCAATCCTCGCTCTGATCGGAGCAAATCGGGAGCCCCCGAGACGGATGACCCGATGGATTCTGCGGTCCGAATATGCGGGAGAACTGCTCCCGCATCAAGTGTGCGTTGCATGCCTACGCGAACAACCTGTCGTCTACTGGAACAGGCTTGGCAGGACTTCATTCACTACGCAATGCCACCTCCACAAGGTCCTCCTTGTTGACCACTGTCCATCCTGCGGCCTCCAAATTGGTCTTACCAAGGTCCGCGCAGCCCCTATGACTCAATGTAGCTTCTGCCACCTTGATTTCCGAACGATTCAATCACCCTCATTGTCCACACTGAATCTGGTTCCCCGCCATTGGTTCGACTTTGCCGGGGAGTCCAAGCCTCCTCGCGGCGGGGAGCGGATCTCGCTGGACGTGCTGTGGCGATGGATCGATACCACCCTCAGATTCGCTTGCGACCCATCGAACGCCGAAGCGCTGCTATTAGCTCCTATCGCGCAACCGCACCATCGTCTCTTCGCGAAACTGAGCAAGGATCCATGGACACAATTCGACTTTCATCGAGCCGGCACACGCCATGAATTACTCCTTTTCATTCGTTGGCTGATTGAAGGCTGGCCCGAGCGCGGTTTCGAATTGGCAGCACAGACACAGATGCCCAAGAGTTCATTCGCCAGGATAAGTGGCGGCTCTTCTACCCGGATTCGGCACGATCTATCGCTGCGAAAGCCATCATCTTCTGGATTCGGAACTTGATGCAGACGCCTCGTTGGATGTCCCATGAATACACTGCTTGTTCGCACCCAGATGGCCCAAGATTGCGAAGGCAACCACGAGGCCCTCCCCTCATGGCTATCTCGATTGGCACACGACAATGGCTATCGGTCTTTTGGATCGTTGCGCACATGCGAGCAACTAAAGGTACCGACGCGGCACTCATTGGACACGCTGGACGATGACACGCTGGCCTCAATCGCTAGACTCACAATGAGCACGCCCGCAGAAGTTGCCACATTGACTTTGAGAGAAGCAATGTGCGTCTTTACGGGCAGCCCTGACGGCGCGCAGGGGATCGGGGCCGCCAGAGGTCGATGGCTACTCAAGGTTCCGGCTGGAGTGAGGGGGCCTCGATACGCCATCTGTTGTACCTGCCTTGCCAGTGACCCGCTCCCATTTTTCCGAAGTCACTGGCGGTTTTCGAATGTTTGCTGGTGCCCAATTCATGGACACTGCCTTACTGATGAGTGCCCGGTGTGCGCGAAACCCATAGCGTTATCCGACTCCCGCGAAGCAAAGCTTCGTTTCTGTGGGACCTGCGGGCATGACTTGGCCTCCGCGATTGCTGCGTCCTGCGAAGCGCCTTCCGCGGATTGGCTCATCGCGAACCCCGTTCGGATCACCTCCCGCGACGTGCCAGTATCCGTTGCATTCCCCCATTTGTGGTGGGATGGGATCCGAGTCCTTTTGGAGTTGGCATGTCGGCCCAGGGAAGCTGTTCGCTTCCTCAAGGTGACCTCGATGGAGTCATCCCAGAATGCGCTTGAACAGATAGCCACACGCCCCAGGATGGACTTCGACAAACAGCCAGCAATGGTCCGGCAAGGACTGCTGAAGATGGTAGATGAGTTAACCCGGGAGTGGCCTCATCGATTCACGGATCGGATGGGTAGCGCGGGTTTCACCTCGACGCTGTTCGGATCGACCGAGCTGAAGATTCCGTATTGGCTTGACACGGTCTGCGCCGCCAGCCTTTACCGCAAGAGGTACTCGACGACTGAAGGAGAATCAAGAGCTGCTATCGCATTACTGCATCGGAAGCAGGAGTCCACAAGCAAGCGTTCAGTGAAAGCTCTCCTCGGAATCACTGAGAGCAAAGCGCTGGATTCAACCGTTTGGCCTATCCAAAAGGCTCTGACATCGGCTCAGCTCTCGGATGCAATCCGCTACCTCGCAGGAGAAGTGCAGATGGCCAATGAAGCGCGCGCTCAGCAAGCTAGGGAAGGTCTGATCAAGTCGTAAATTGGCTTGATGGCGAGCGCGCGTATTTGGTCGTTGCGCTCACAGGCTCGTCTCACCGAGCATCCCATGCGTTTGAGAGGCCCTGCGGCCCTTCATGCCGTCTGCAGACGCACCTGTCCCAGCATCGCGATCAGTTTCTTCCTGGCCATCCACAGGTTCGACAGTGCAAACAGCGTGATCACATGCGCCGTGTTCTTGGCCAGCCCCCTGAACCTCACCTTCGCCAAGCCGAACTGCCGCTTGATCACCCGGAACGGATGCTCCACCTTTGCCCGGATGCTGGCCTTCTGGTATTCCTGCTTGCGCGCTCTGGCTTTGGCTCGGCCCTCGGGCATCTTCGCCATGTCGCTGGGCCTGCCTGCAATGTGCCACTGCACGCTGCGCTTCACCCGACTCTGTGCTCCGCGATAGCCCGAGTCTGCCCACACCTCGCTCTCCTTGCCGTGCAGCAGGTCGCTCACCTGCTCCACGTCTGCCTCGTTGGCGGCCGTGGTCGTCACCGTGTGCACCAGCCCCGAGTCCGCGTCCACGCCGATGTGCGCCTTCATCCCGAAGTGCCACTGGTTGCCCTTCTTCGTCTGGTGCATCTCCGGATCTCGCTCGCCGCTCTCGTTCTTTGTCGAACTGGGCGCCGCGATGATCGTGGCGTCCACGATGGAGCCTCTCTTCAGAAGCAGCCCCTTCCTGGCCAGGTGGGCGTTGACCTGCTTGAAGATGTCCTCCGCCAGATCGCTGGCCTCCAGCAAGTGGCGGAAGTTCAGGATCGTCGTCTCATCGGGAATCGACTCCATGCCCAGGCCTGCGAACGTGCGCAGCGAGGTGATCTCGTACAGGGCTTCCTCCATCGCCGGATCGCTCAACGCGAACCAGTTCTGCATCAAGTGCACACGAAGCATCGCTTCGAGCGGATACGGTCGGCGTCCTCGCCCCGCCACCGGGTAGTGTGGTTCGATGACTTTGAGTAGCGCCTTCCAAGGCACGACCAGTTCCATCTCGGCAAGGAAGACTTCCCGGCGCGTCTTCTTCCTCTTGCCTGCATGCTCGGCATCCGAAAAACTGATCTGGCTCATCGTTGGTCCTCCTTCAGCGTGCGTGTTCAACGTTCAGAGCGGCCATCCGTGGACTTGATCAGACCTTCCCTAGCGGACTGCGTGACGCATGCTGCATCGCACTGGCTGTCTGGCATGGAATCAGCTTTGAACGCGCGGCAAAGCTTCCCTTGGAAATGGGCCAGACGGCGCTGGATAGCTGGGCGCGACATCTCCCATTCGGCGACGACCGGGATTTCGTCAGGAATCAGTTCGTGGAATGGATGGTGTTCTATCTGAAGGGCGTGCGGCCCCGATTTCAACGAATCGCACCACCGAGCACCGCATTGTTTCTGACCCGCTATGGCGAAGACTACAAGGGCTTCGGAGTGGCTGCTGCGTTTGCGCGTGCTTTGCGACATGCTGGAGTGAGGGATTGGGAAAGAGGTGCGCGCTTGCTTGCCGGCAACGCACTGGCAACGATGCAGTACGAAAGATTGATCAGCCTCAGCTCAGGGCCATGACTACCCCGGGTTTTTACCTCTTGAGACAGGAGAGTTGCAATACCGGCTTACTTCAAGGACGAGTAATTCCCAGTCCGCGTCTATTTGCGCGGCACTCCGACAAGGGAGCAATACCAGCGGCTCCATGATGACCTTGCAACTCTTGGAGTCGTTGACTACGCCCTCGCAACCAGCGAGTTCTGGTGGAGGCTTCCTCCGGCTGAGTACAGGTATGAGGGAAGCGCCACCGTATCTGAGCTACTGTGGGCGGTGAAGCGGGCGGCGGATGGTGTGCAGCAACCCAACGGGGTCTTGGTCACTGAAGCCATTACTCAGATGTGGATCGGGCATGACCCACTAGACGGTCCCGACGCCTTCTAAGGCAGCACTGCAGATCGGGACTTATGGACGTCCTTGACGACGACGCCGTCCCCCGATTCTGGCGCGACGGCTTGATCTGACTGCCTTTGTCCGCGCGCGACAGCGGAGCAGAAAAGCCCGTAGACCATCGAGAGCACATTCGCCAGGCAGTGCAAGACACGTCGGCCAAATCAGACGACGAATTCAAGATACCAGAGACTGCGCTGACGGAGCGCACGTCGGATAGGGATCTAGCAACCCCATTAAGTACGGTTCTCCGATGGGATTTTCTCAATTACTACGGTTCAAATGCGCTGGGGACAAGGCCAGAATTGTTGCGTAACTTATTGATTTCCATGGACTCTGTGCTCCAATTACTATGGAGCCATACACAGGGCAAGCTCAGCGGCCCGCTGCTGGACCGCATCGACCTGCACATCGAAGTGCCTCCGGTGTCGGCCCAGTTGCTGCTCGACTCCCCTGCGGGCGAGTCGACCGACAGCATCCGCGAGCGCGTCGTCGCCGCGCGCGAACGAGCGATGCGGCGCCAGGGCCATGCGAACCAGTCGCTGCACGGCGCGGCCATCGATCGCCACGCGACGCTGGACGACGCGGCACGCGGGTTCATGTTCAACGCGGCGGCCAAGCTCGGCTGGTCCGCGCGCAGCACGCACCGGGCGCTGAAGGTGGCTCGCACCATCGCCGATCTGGATGCATCTGAGGCGGTACAGGTCGGGCATCTGGCGGAGGCGGTGCAGTACCGCAGGGCGTTGCGCGGCGCGGCCTGAGCGACGGGGCGCCGGGACGACCGTTGTCGCCTGCGCAGGAGGCGTGCAAGGCGCGAGGAAAGCCGCGGCTCGTGCTGCCGTCGTCATCAGCTCACGAGAGCGTCTATCCAGCGCGCCGCATAGGTCCCGCCCTGCTCGAAGTAGTGCGTGTGCGCGCCGATGCCCACGCACACGTCGCGCTCGGGCCCGGTCATCGGCGCGAAGGCCGGGGCCGGATTCCACAGCGTCGCGTGGCCGCCCACGGTGTCGATCGCCGGCGGCGGATCGCACCACAGCCAGCGCCCCACGTAGTCGCCGGTGGTGTACAGGTTGACCCAGCGGTTCACGCCGACGTCGGAGGCCAGCGGGCCGCTGCTGCCCGGCGCCGTGGTCCTGCCCACCCACGCATAGAGAAGCGGGAAGCGCTGGGCGTACAGCTGGCGCAGCGGGCAGCCCGCGGTCAGCAGATGGATCCTTCCCTGCAGCTGCGGCCACAGCCGCGTGACGCGGTCGTCGACGCCCGCGTCGGCCTGCCATTGGGCGCGGTGCTGCAGGTAGCGCAGCAGTTCCGCGGAGATCACCGTGCCCTGGCTGTGGGCCACGATCACGATGCGGTCGTACTTCTGCGCCGCGATGTGCTCGAGCAGCGCCACGTAGCGCGAGAAGATGCGCGCTCGCGGAATGGCGTGGCGCGGGAACTCGCGGAAATGGTTGTCGACGTCGAGCACCACGTCGAGCGGCAGCCGCAGCCACGGCACGTAGCGCGAGAGCACGCCGCCGAAGGCCGAGAGCGCGGCCGCCGCGGTGGCCGCGCTGAGCACGAGCGGCTTGAGCACGAGCTCCGAAACCGGCCCGAACCATTCGAAGATCTCTCCGCCGACCAGGTCCTTCGGCAGGATGCCGCAGCGCGCCAGCAGCAGGATCACGCCGACGACGGCGGCGACGATCACGCTCATCGCCGCCAGCCCGGTGACGACGGCTTCCAGGCGCCGATAGCCGCCGCTGAGCCAGCGACCGAGGTTCTGCGCCGTGCCCAGCCCGTTCCTGATTTCCGCGAGCACGCTGGGCACCAGCACCACGATCATGTACAGCAGCAGCGCCAGCGTCAGGCCGGCGGCGAGCACGAAGGTCTCCGTGCTGCGGAGGTAGCGCAGGTGCAGGAATGTCGAGCCCTTGGGGAAGCAGCCCGTGCCGACGTCGAAGATGAGCGGGCAGTAGGAGGTGCCCGCGGCGCCGAACTCCACCAGCGTGGTGAGCAGGGCCCAGATGGCCATCGACAGCGCCACGAACGAAGCCATCGACACCATCAGCCCGAGCCGCCCGGTCGCCACGCTGCCGTGCGCGGCGGCGCCGTCGCGCGCCGCCATCTGCCCGAAGACGAACCAGAGCAGGAACGGGACCACAGCGGCGGCCCACCAGACCACGATGCCGAACAGCATGTACTCGAATGCGCGCAGCCCGCCGCGCACCCAGCTGTGCAGGTCGGCCCGTCCGCCGGAGGCGAGCACTTCCGCGACCACGTGGCCCAGCAGCGCCAGCGCCGTGACCGCCAGGAAGACGAGCCCCACCGCGCGCATCGCTGGAAAGCGGGCGGCCGCCACGCGCAGCACGTAGTCGAACAGCAGCGCGAGCAACGCCAGGCAGCCCAGGCCCACCACCCAATGCGCCGGCACGGCGTGCAGCAGCACGGCCGCAAGGGCCGTGAAGACGGCGGCCGCGAGCCGGCTGGAGGGCCGCGCGGCATGGCGGTAGCAGTACCACCAGGCCGCGAGCGTCGGCACCGCCACGGCCAGCACGGTGCGCAGCACGGCCGTGTGCGGCTCGGCCACGCCCCACGCGACGACCAGCAGCCCGATCAGCAGCAGCTGCGAGAACAGGTTGGCCAGCAGGTTCGAGAAGGCCCAGTCCAGGCCTCTCTGCAGGTTAGTCAGCCAGTGCCAGCGCCGGGGCGGCTGCCTGTCGGGCTGCCGCCGGCCGGCGTCGGCGCTGGCGCGATCCACCGCGTCACGCCCCAGCAGCGACAGGCGGAACACCACCGTGAAGAGTTCGGTGACGATGCGCGGCAGCGCACCGGACAGGCGCGACAGGTCGGCCCAGTACATCTCGTGCACGTCCACCTGCTGTTGCCGATGCTGCTGCGGTGCTTCGCCCGCGCCGGATGCGGTGCGGGTCATCCGGATGCGGGTGGCCTCGTAGGTGTCGTTGTCCGCGCCCTTCCACTTCGAGAGCAGGTAGTCGCTGAAGGCGATGCCCGCATCGGCCTCGATCATGTTCCTCGGCGTGGGCGACCGGGTTCCCGCCGGCGCGGGTGCGCCGCCGCCGGGCACGACCACGGGCGCCGACGGCGCGCTGCCCCCGACGACCCATTCCTCGCGCTGGAAATCCGACCGGGTCGACTGCTCGAAGGCCTTGCCCAGCGAGTCAGGCGCCTGGCTGGACGGCTGCACCTTCCGGACCGAGCCCCGGGGCAGCGGCTTCGCCGAACGGTTGCCCGCCATCGCCTTCAGCGGCGGCACGGCCATGATGAAGCTGTCGCAATCGCCCTGGCTGTAGCGCACCTGCGCGCTGCCTGCATTGACCATCAGCGAGGCGATGGCGCGCGCGGTGTCGCCGGATTTCTGGTCCGCGACGCCGTGGATGGCGATCACCGCCACGCGCTCGGGAGGGCGCTGGCGCTGCGCGTCAGGCTGCGGTTCGGATGTGGTTTCGCTCATGCTGCGGCTCCTGCGTACCGGTTGCCGGCTGGCGGCAGTGGTGGCGGACATCCGCGGGAGACATGCAGAAGAGCCTCACGCGAACGGGAGGCTCATTCTTCGGGCACTGCATGGCATTGCGCCATCCCGCAAAAGCAGGAGGCGAACTACGGCCGAAGGCCTACGAGGCTTACTTGAACTCGTGGCTGACCACGGGCGCCGACTTGCTGTCCTGCACCGTCACGCGCTGCCGGTACACCTCGAGGTCGCCGTTGCGCACCTCGATGTTGTAGATGCCGGGGCGCAGCGACAGCGACTTCAGCGGCGGGCTCACGCCGCGATCTGCACCGTCGACGAACACCTGGCCCCAGGGCCGGACGTTGAACATGATGCGGCCCATGCCGGGCGACGCCGTGGGCGTGGCAGGAGGCGTCGTGGCGCCGGGAGTGCCCGGCGTCGCGCCTGCCACGGTCGTGGTGCCGGGCGGCTGCGTTCCGGGCGCGACGGGCACCGAGGGCGGCGAGACCCGGTTGATCTCCGCGATGGCGGCCCGCGCCTCGCGCGCGTGCAGCCCGCGACGGTAGCGGCGCAGGTAGGCCTCGTAGCCTTCGCGCGTGTTCTCGCTTTGCGCGAGGTTCCAGTCTTCCGCCTCGGCGGTGGCAAGGGCGGACTCGGGCGGCGTGGCAGGAGTGGCCGGCGTCGCGGGCGTGGCCGGCGGATTCACCGGAACGGCCTCCAGCGGCGCCAGCGGCCCCGTGGCGGTGGCGGGCGCGCTGGCGGCCGCGGCAGGCGGCTGTGCGGCACCGCCCGCCACTGCGGGCGGCACGCCGTCGGTGGCGGGGGGCGTCGGGGGCATCGCCGCCGGCGGCGCGGTGTTGGTCGACATCGGCTCGGCCGGGGGCGGCACCGGCACCATCGCGGTCTTGGAAGGCTCCTGCGGCTGCATGCCCGATGTCAGGCGCAGGCCGATCCAGGCGCCGACCGCGACCAGCGCGATCAGCAGCACGCCCACCATGCCCCATGGCGGGCGCTTGAGCTTGGTCTTCTGCGCGGGCGCTGCCTTGTGGGACTGCGGCTGTGCCTGGGGCTTGGCGCGACTGCCTTGCGCTTGCTCTTCCTGCGCGGCACGCGGCGCGGGTGCGGGCGCCGGCGCGCGCACGGGTTCGGGCATGGCCACAGGCACCGGCTCCAGCGGTGCCGGCGCGGACACCGGCGAGAACTGCTGCGGCGTCAGTTGCGGAGGCGGCGGCGTGGCCGACACGGGCGCGGCGGGAATGATCACCGTCGGCACGCCCATGCCGCTCACGTAGATGTCGCCCAGCTTCACCAGCCCCAGCTCGGCGGCGAAGGCGGCCACGGTCTGCGTGCGGTCCTTGCTGTGCACGGCCAGCGTGTGGTCGATGGCGGCGCAGAAGGCCGGGCTCAGGTCGTCGCGGCCCATGGACGACAGCGGCACGTACGCGTCCTGCACGCTGCGCACCACGGCCGAGGGCGGCGGATGGCCGGTGACCGCGCGGTACAGCACCGCGCCCAGCGCGTACAGGTCGGTCCATGCGCCCTGCAGCAGCGTGTTGTCGTCGGCGTACTGTTCGATGGGCGAATAGCCCGACTTCACCATCACCGCCACCTCGTCGACGAGGTCGGCGATCGACTTGCGCGCCGCGCCGAAGTCGAGCAGCACCGGCAGGTCGTCCTGCTGGATGAAGATGTTGTCGGGCGCGATGTCGCGGTGGAAGCACTGGCTGCGGTGCAGCGTCTCGAGCGCGCCGAGCAGCGGCCCCAGCATGCCCAGCAGCCATTGCTCGGTGATCCTGCCGGGCTCGTCTTCCGCCAGGCGGCGCAGCGTGCGGCCCTTGTAGAGCTGGATCGCCATGTAGGCGGTGGAGTTCGCCTCCCAGAAGCGATGCACCCGCACCAGTGCCGGGTGGCTGAACTGCGCGAGCGTGCGCGCCTCGTTGATGAAGCTGCGCAGGCCCGCCTGGAAGGTGGCCGTGAGCCGCTCGGAACGCACGTGCACGCTGTTGTCGCCCACGCGGCGCGCGAGCATCGAGGGCATGTATTCCTTGATGGCCACCTCGCGCTGCAGCGAGTGGTCGTAGGCGCGGTAGACGATGCCGAAGCCGCCCTCGCCGATCACCTCGAGCAGTTCGAACTCGTCGAGCCGGTGGTTCACGCCCAGCGGATGCGGGCGCTCCTCCTGCGTGTCTGCCGGCGGGCTTCCGATGCCTTGCGTCGTCATGCTTCTTTTCCTCCTGCGGGACGGTCGCCTCCATGACCCACACGGCCCCCCCGGACCCTGTGGCCGACCTGGCTCTTCTTGTTCATGCCCATGGCACATGCCCTTGCGAAAACAACTTGGAAAACAGCGGTGTGTTGAGCCCGCCGCCATGAGCGGCGGTGCGCAACGGCGATCCGTCGGCCTGGTTGGTCCACCAGTAGCTGGTGCTGCCGAAGGGGTCGAAGCACAGTGGAAGCTCCGGCCAGCCCAGTTGCTGCTTGGCGCTGGCGCCTCCAGCCGTAGGTCCGAGGATCGAAAGAATGTCGTCCGAGCCGCCGCTGGCGGTCTGGAAGCCGGCACGGCCCGCGGCCAGCACCTGGCTGTCGAACTGGTCGGGCGCCACGCCGTGGCGGATGGCCTGCAGCATCGCGGTGCCGCACTGCCAGTACCACGCGGCCGAGCCCTCGAGCACCGAGGGGCGGTAGTTGCGCGCGGCCACCTGCAGCGTGATGCACACGGGGTAGTAGCGGCCCACGCGGTCGCAGCTGGGCGCGATGCATCCGAACTGCACGGCATCGACGCCCTGCGTGGCGGGAATCGCGAAGTTCCACACAGGCGCCACCGCGTAGTGCCGCGTCATCGCGTCGGGCCAGCGCTTGAAGCTGCCCAGGCCGTTCTGCATCCAGCGGTCCCACCAGGCCTGAAGCTCGCGCGGCATGCGGCGGTAGAGGAAGTCGCCGGCGGCCGGCAGCTTGCCGTACCAGCCGATCTGCTCGTCGACGGGCACCCAGGCCTGCGGGGGAATGCTGCTGTTCATTTCAGGATTTCCCGGGGCACGAGAAGCTGTTCATCTGCGACAGGCGCAGCGGGTTGTAGACGCTGTTGGCCGTGACCGCGAGCACCACCTTCTTGCCCTGCAGGTCGAAGCTGGCGTTGAACGATTCGGGCGAGCTGCCCGCGGAGATGGAGGCCTTGTCGAACAGCCGGTGCAGCGCCCACGGGCCTTCGGTCACGATGCCGCCGGCCGGCGTGCCGTTGGCGGTGGTCACCTGCAGGCGCACCTGGTTGCTGTTGCGCGGACCCGGCCACTTGATGGTGCTGGGCGCCTGCGGGCCGTGCGCGTAGCGCACCGTCTGGCCGTCGACGTCGAGCGTGAACTGCGTGAGGGCCGCGTCCATGTCCTCGGGACGGATGTCGATGGTGAACGAGGGCGTGCGCCCGCCCGCCATGCCCGAGAAGAACACGTCGCGGATGGCCTGCGCCTTCTGGAACGAATCGAGGTAGGCCGAACGGCCGGTGGCGCTGCCGTCCACGCCGCGCTTGAAGGTCCACGGATTGACCGAGGTGTCGACCTGCGTGACGAGGTTCTTCTGGAAGAAGTCGTCCATCATCCCGCCCGGCGCGAACAGCTGCGCGAAGTCGCCCGAGGCCACGTCGCGGTTCGATCCGCGCGTGAACGGATAGCGCCCCGAGATCGCCTGGTTGCAGAACGAGCCGATGCTGGCCGCTGCGCTCTGCCCGATGTTCTGCCGCGTCACCGCCGCCGCCTTCGACGAGGCGGTGGTCGACAGGTCATTCAGCATGCCCTGGAACGGCACCGGCAGGCGCCCTGCCTCGGCCTGCACCTTGGTGACCGAATCGCTGGTAGGCGGGATGTTGCCGCTGCGCAGCGCGGTGTCGGTGGCGGTGAGGAAGTTGTAGAGCTCGTTGATGAGCGCGGCCGTCGCATCGATAGGAGCCTGGCCGCCCTGCTTGGGCGCGGTGACCATGCGGCGCAGCGGCTCGAAGTGGTTGTCCACCAGCGATTCGGGGCGGTCCACCCGCGTATTGCGGCGCTGGCTGCCGTCGGGCTGGCCGATGAGCTGCTCGATGCGCTCGCGCGTGCTCTGCACCCGGTTCTGCGCCTGGTCGAGCAGGCTGCGCGCGGCCTCGTCGTGGTTGCGCAGCAGGTCGGTTTCGCGTGCGGCGCCGCGGATGATGCGCGACATCGGAGACTCGGCGGTGGAGAGCACGCGCGTCATCTGGATGCTCTGCAGCAGCGAGCGGCTGTCGGCCAGGCGGATGTCGACGAGGTAGTCGTCCCACACCTTGATGTAGTCGGTGAGGTAGAGCCTGCGCACCTCGCGCAGCAGCAGCTCGCGCGAGGTGATGTCGGCGATGCCGGGCGCGCGGATCTGCAGCACCCAGCGGTCTTCCTGCTCGAGCGACAGCGCGGTCTCGGCCATGCGCTTGTCGAAGATGTCCCAGTAGCCGCGGTAGGTGAAGAGCGTGGGAATGCCGTCGGTCAGCGGCTTGCCGCTCGCGCGGCGGATGACCAGCGCCGACTCGGCGCCGCCCGCCTCGGCGATGGTGAAGGCATTGGGCTGGCTGGTCTGCAGCAGGATGCGGCGCAGCCGCGCGTAGGAGCGCTGCGCCAGCGGCACGCCGGCCAGGCGCTCGCGCGTCTGCGTGATGAGCCTGTCGTCCTTGGCGAAGGGCGAGGCCACCACGCGGCCGGCGAACAGCGCCTTCAGGTGCGACTCGAGGTTGGCGCGCTGCTCGCGCGTGAGCGAGGCGCCGATCTTGCGGTCGACGTCGGTGAGCAGCCAGGCCTGCAGGAAGTCGGCGTCGTAGCGCTCGGCGTCGTACAGCATGAGGTAGGCCTTGAGAGCCTCGTAGCTGTATTCGGCGTCGTTCTTCGCGGCCTCGCGAAGTGACTGCTCCACGCGCTGCGCGGCCTGCGGCAGCAGCACCGTCTCGAGCGCGCGCTGGTACACGCCGTCGGTCGCCGCCTGCAGCTTCTCGCCCTGGTAGAGGCCGAAGCGGTAGGAGGTGGGCGGATCGCCGATGTCGAAATGGCTGGACTTCGGCAGGTCGCGCAGCTTGTCGAGAACGAGCAGCGAACTGGCGATGTCGCCGCTGGTGTCGACCACCGTGGGCAGCTCGCCGCGCGCGGCGGCCTTGTTGAAGGCCTTGGCGTTGGTGTCGACCTCGGCCACGTAGTCCTTGTTGTTGCGCCAGCTGTTCACGCAGGCGCCGAGGAACAGCACGAGCAGAACGCCGATCACGCTGTAGCCCGCGATGTCGATGGCCCGCTTGCGGCGGTACCAGCGCAGGTTGGTGCCGGCCACGCCCGCGTCGCGGAAGATCACCTGCTGCAGCAGCTCCTTCAGGAAGTAGCTCTTGCCCGGGCCCGGCGGCGGCGCCGGCGGCGCATTGACCTGAAGGTAGCGCTTGATGGCGCCCATCACGCGGTCGAAGGCCGTGCCCTCCTGCGTGCCGCTGGTGAAGTACACGCCGCGCAGCATCGAGGCGGCCTCGAACTTCGAGGGATTGAAAACGTCGGCCAGGAAGGTGCCGAGGATGTCCTCGAAGCTCGCGAACTGCTGAGGCAGCAGGTAGGCCTGCGCGCGGCGCATCGGATCGGACTCGGCCGCCAGCAGCTCGGGCAGGCGTTCGTCCAGGCGCTGGTGCAGCAGCTTGTATTCCTGGTGGAAGCGCTCGCGCAGGTCGCCGCCCACGGGTGCAGCCGCACCCTTGCCGGCCTTCTTGTTCGCCGGGTTGCCCTGGATCGGGAAGGTGAAGCCCCACACCTGCTGCCGCTCGGTGCGGCCCAGCGAGCCGAAGTATTCGTTGAAGCCGGCCAGCAGGTCGGTCTTGGTGACCAGCACGTACACCGGGAAGTCGATGCCCAGGTCGTTGCGCAGCTCCAGCAGCCGCTTGCGCAGCGCCATCGCGTGGCGCGCGCGCTGGGCGTCGTCGGCCAGCGGCAGGTCTGCGATGCTGATGGTGAGGATCGCCCCGTTGATCGGCTGGCGCGGGCGGAACTTCTTCAGCAGATCGATGAAGCCCTTCCACTCGCCCTCGTCGGTCTCGCGGTTGCTCTCGTGCGTGGTGTAGCGGCCGGCCGTGTCGATCAGCACCGCCTCGTTGGTGAACCACCAGTCGCAATTGCGCGTGCCGCCGATGCCGCGCACCGCCGCCTTGCCGAGCTGGTCGGCCAGCGGGAAGTCGAGGTCGGAGTTGACCAGCGCGGTGGTCTTGCCCGAGCCTGGCGCGCCGATGAAGATGTACCAGGGCAGCTGGTACAGGTACTGCCGGTCGAACAGCGAGAAACGGCTCGCGGGCTTGCCGTCGGCATCCGCGCCGAAGCGCATGTTCTTCAGGATGTTGGTGGCGTCGGCGAAGCCGCTCTGCAGCTCCTTGATTTCGGGTGCGTCCTCGGGCCGTGCCTCCTTTTCCTGCTTGGAGGGCGTGCGCAGCTGGTTGAGCAGCTGCGCGTTGAGTCGGCGTTCGCGCCACTTGCGGTAGATGACGCGCACGATCCAGATCGTGAACATCAGCACGATGACCACGATGCGCACGATCTCGTCCTCGAGCGGGCGATAACGGCCCACCGCGATGGCAGGGCCGATGACCCAGATCAGGAAGGCAAGCGCGACGAGGCCGAGGAAGACCCAGAGGTCGCGGCTGATGAGAAAACGGAAGATGGCGCGCAGCATCAGCGGTTGCCTCCGGGCTGCCGTGCGGGAGCAGGAGCGACGAGCGGAGCGGAAGCCACGGGCGCGCCGGCTCCCGGCGCCACCAGCAGCGTCACCTCGACGCGGCGGTTGCGCGCGCGGTTGGCGGCGGAATCGTTGGGCACGAGCGGGTCGGCATCGCCGCGGCCTTCGGCGCGCAGGCGTTCGGGTCGCGCGATGCGCGTGGCGATCATCTTCTTCACCGCGTCGGCGCGGGCCTGCGAGAGTTGCCAGTTGGAGGGAAAGCGCACGCTGCGGATGGGTTGGTCGTCGCTGAAGCCGCTGACCAGCACGTTGCCTTCGACTGAGTTGAGTGCGTCGGCCACGCGCACCAGCACCGGTGCGTAGCGGTCGAGCACGCGGTCGGAGCCCGAGGCGAACAGGCCGTCGCCGCGCAGCACCACGACACTGCGGTCTGCCTCGTCGCGCACGGTCAGCAGGCCTTCGCGGATCTCGGGTTCGAGGAAGCGCTGAAGGCGCGGCACCGGTGCCGGCATGACGACGGCGCGCTCCGCCTGCGGCAGACGCACCGCGTTGACGGCCGCGAAGGCTCCGTCGGAGTGGCCCGCGAGATTGAAGGTGAGGAACGCGAACACGGCCACCAGCAGCACCGCCGCCACCGCGCCCACCGCCCACACGGGCAGCCAGTTGCGCGCGCGGCGCACCGGCGCGCTGCCGTCCTGCCAATGCGGCGAGAGCGGCACGGGGATCTCGCCGCGCGCCTGCCGGATGATCTGCAGCAGCCGTTGCTTGAGCGTCTCGAGCTGCGTGCGGCCGTTGTCGATGACGCGGAAGCGCCCTTCGAAGCCCATTGCCAGGCAGAAATAGATGAGCTCGATCAGGTGCAGGTGCTGCTGCGGGTTCTGCACCAGGCGCGACAGGAGCTGGAAGAACTTCTCCCCGCCCCAGGTCTCGTTGTGGAACATCACCAGCAGGCTCTGCGACGACCAGATGCTGCCGCCCCACGGCGTGAGCGCCGCGGCCTCGTCGACCGCGGTGCACAGGCAGTAGCGCGCGCCGATGATGACTTCGGGCGAGATGCCCGCCTGCTGCGCGCGCGTCTCGAAGCGGCGCACCTCGTCGACGAGGTGCTCGCGCAGCTGCGACGGCGCGGGATGGTGGCCGGTGGCGCGGATCTGCGGGATCAGGTCGAGCAGCGGGTTGGCCGCCGCCACCAGCGGGTTGTTGCCCGCGAGCGCCGTGTCGCCCGCATGCGGGCGCCGCGCGTCATGCCACGCAGTGAAGGACTCGGGCTGCGCACCCAGGCCGCCGCCCATCGCCCCGCCGCGCGACGCATGCTGCATGCCGCCCGCGTCGCCGCTGGCGTTGCCGCCGCCCGGGTTCGGAGGCACGAAGCCTCCCGGGCCGACGGCCATGTCGTTGACACCGTTCATAGAGTCCCTCACGGACGGATGGCCCAGAACTCCATGGCCAGACCGGGAAAGTCACCGGCCAGGTGCATTGCCACGCCGCCCGATTTTTCGAGCTGGCGCCACATGTCGCCGCTCTTGTCCAGTTCGAAGTAGTGATAGCCCGCGTTGTACGGAATCTGCCGCGGCGCGACCGGCAGCGGACGCACCACCACGCCCGGCAGTTGCAGCTGCACGAGGTCGCGGATGCGCTCGACCGAGCCGATCTTCACCTGCGTGGGGAAGCGCTGCTGGATCGCGTCGGCCGGCAGGTCGGCATGCACCGCGAGCACGAAGCCCGCGTTGCGCACCAGCACCGGGTCGGGCATGCGGCCCACACGCACGCCGTGGCTGCGCTCTTCCAGCTCGATGGCGATCGCGCTCTGCTCGAGCACCGCCGACAGCGAGCGCCGCAACTCTTCGAGCAGCGGACGGATGCATTCGTTGAGGTTGTCGTGGTCGTACACCGGCCACAGCACCGGACGGCGCGTGGGCGATGTGTGCGTGGCCAGGTGGCAGGCCAGCTTGAGCCAGTCGACGAAGAGCTCCTCGGGGTGCACCTGCACCGCCTGCTGCGCATGCCACGTGAGCGCGAGATAACGGTTGACCAGTTCGAGCAGAAGGAAGTCGGAGACTTCGCTCACGCCGCCGCGGCCCGGTTGCGACAGCCGCGAGGCCAATGCCTCGGAGCGCTGCGTGAGCAGGCCGTGCAGCTCCGCGATCATGCTGCGCAGCATGGCGTGCGCGGAGGCGTCGAGCACGGGCGGGATGTAGTTGGCGTCGACCACCAGCTTGTGATCGGTGCGCCGCTCGATCACGCGCACCGCGCCGATGGCCTGCCATTCGGCAGTGAGCGAAGAAGCGCGCGCAAGCCGCAGGCGCGGCGCGGCGAGCTGCAGCACGGCGGGGCCGAGCGCGACGGCGTTGCCGTCGTTCACTTCGCGCTCGATCACGCCGAAGCGCGCGGCGGAGCCTTCGTCTTCAGAGAAGATGACTTCCTCGCTGCCGGGCCTGCGTAACGGCAGCGCCAGAACTATGAGTTCGTCGGTGAGGTCGTTCGGCACTTCATAAGGAAGCGGCGCGTCTTCCGCGCCGAACGAGAAGGGCGTGCCGTCGGGCATCACGCCCGCGCCACCGAGCAGCGATACGCGGCCCAGCGCGTAGGCATCGCGGTCGATGTCCAGGTGCAGCCAGCCCCAGTAGGCGCCTTGCAGGCCTGCGGTGCGCCGGGTCACGTACTGCTCGACATAGCGTTCCATTTGCTGGAAGTGCTGCGGTCGCAAGTACATGCCCTCGGACCACACAACGCGATTCGCCAATGCCTGCGGATGGGCGCCGTTCTTTGCGGCGCCCGGATTGCGAACTGTCACCAAAAAGACCTCCTGGGGAGTGCTCACGCCGGAGCGGGAGATGCGCTTATGTGCGGCCTCCCGGTCCACTTGTTTTGTTCTCGATGCTACACGTCGCGTCTTACGTTTTGCACCGCATTTCGCTTATGAATTTCTCGCACTTTGGTACTAGCGAATCAGTACCTTCGGTCCAAAGTTAACGACTTGGTAGCAGCTCTATGCCAGTCTTGCGCACAGCGACATGCACGGCCTGCTCGCTCGGCGAGAACTGCCACACCTTGTACAGGTTGGTTTGCTTGGGCTCCTTCAGCGGCAGCACGATGCGCCAGCGAGCGGCTTCCAGCTTGCGATAGCCGGCGATGATGCCGATGGCGCGCGAATCGAGACCGGCCTCGCGCTTGAACACGCGCTCTTCTCCGCTGCGCATGATGGCCTGGTCGGCATTGACCAGTTCGGTGCTCAGCGTTTCACGGTCACGGTCTTGTAGTGCAAAGTAGTCTGCCGTCTCGAAGTTACCGGAAGATTTCAATTCGAAGACCTTGACGAGGATGGGCGCGGCCTGTCCTCGTCCGTCGGGATTGACGCCGTCGTCGATCCTGATGGTGACGGCATAGGGAGTGGGCATGGACTTGGCCGTCGATGCGCATCCACTGATGAGGCCCGCAAACAACGGTGTGGTTGCAAGTGCGCCTTGTAGCAAGCTTCGTCGATGCATTGGAATCTCCCGAGGGTTCGCGGCTTATATTATCGAAGTCATGCGCCCTTACGATGGCGCATCGCGTGCATGTCGCAACACAGCGGCACACTATCTCAAGCATTGCCTTTTGCAAGGTAGGAGAGAAGATTGAAGTCATGTCTGCCTGCTCTGGCGTTCGCTCTTATCGTGGTCGCGGGTTGCACGACCACTCCGCCGCCGGAGCCCGCGCCGCAACCCGAACGACTGAGCCAGCAAGTGGCGCGCACCACGCTCGAGAAGGCGCAGCAAGCTTATGACGAAGGCGACTATGCCAAGGCCCTCAGCACGCTCAAGAGCGGCGGCGTCTCGGTGTTCGAAGCCGCGGAGCCTTCCACGCGCCTCGACGCGATGAAGCTCGAGGCCTTCAGCTACTGCGTGGCCAACCAGATCGCCGAGTGCCGCCTGCAGTTCCGCAAGATCCTCGATGCGTTCCCGACCTTCGAACTCAACGTGGCGGAGCGCAAGCACCCGGTATGGGGCCCCGCGTTCGAGGCCGCCAAGCGAATGAAGCGCTGATGAAGAGCATCGCGGCCGCACGGGCGCCGCGTCGCGAGAAGACCAACACGGAGAAGCCATGCGTTGGACAGTGATCGAACACGCGGGCAGGCCGGTGGCCACGGGCCCATCGGCATTGCTTGCCGCACCCGGAGGAACGATCGGACGCAGCCCCGACAACAACCTCGTGCTGCCCGACGAGCAGCGGCAGATCTCGCGCCTGCAGGCCACCGTGCGCTACGACGACGACGGCGTGGCGGTGCTGCGCAACATGAGCGCGGTGCTGCCCATCAGCGTGAACGGAAGACCGCTCGTGCACGAGCAGGAAGCGCGCGTGGCCGACGGCGACCGCGTGGCGATCGGCAGCTATGTGCTGGAGGCCTCGAGCGCGCTGCGCGCCGCGCCGGTTGCCGCACCGGCGATGGCTGCGATGCCACCTCCTCCACCTGCGCCCGTGCCTCCTCCTGCCTTCGCGCCTTCACCGGCGCCCGCGCAGTTCGCGCCGCCGCCTATGGCCGCGCCGATGTCGGCCGGCCCCATCGATGCGCTGCTGCCTTCCTCCGGCTCGTCCGACGTGTTCTCCGACCTGTTCGGCGAAGGCGCGCTGCCCATCGGTGACACGCAGCCCACGGTGGCGATGCCATCGCCGCGACAGGCAACGCCGCCGGTGCCGCCACCGACGGCATTCGTGCCGGCGCCATCGCCGGCATCGACACCGGCACCGAGCGAGGCTTTCGCTTCGCCCTTTCCCGTTCAGCAGCAGTACCAGCAGCCGCCAGCACCTCCTCCGCTGCAGCCGCAGAGGCCGAGCCCGAACACGGCCTCGTCGCAGATGCCTTCGGCCGCGGACTGGGACGCCATCCTCGCCAACGCGCCGCGCCGCATCGACAGCACGCCCGAGCCGATGCCCGACCCGATGGCGCACGAGCCCTTCGAGCTTCCTTCGCAGGCGCGCCGCAATCCGGTCGATCCGCTCGCAGAGCTGAACCCCAATGCCGCCAACGACATGTCGGACATGGCGCTGAAGCGCGGCGTCGATCCGCTGTCCTTCTTCGCATCCGACGAGAGCGCGCATTCGCCTCTTTCCGATCCACGCCCCACGGCGCTGACCCACACCGATCCGCTGCTGCCTGGCGACACGCATCCGGCGGTCGACCTGCTGCAGAACAACAGGCCGGCCGTGCAGGCGTACAGCCACTCGAACCATGCGCGCGAAGTGGCGGCGCAGTTCCGTCCGCCGAATCCGGTGGCGGTGGCGATGCCGGCACCTGCGCCGACGCCCGCACCGGCTCCCGCGCCTGTCGTCGAGCCGCCGAGAGCAGAGGCACCGCCTCCGCCCGCACCGGTTCCACCACCACCGCCGCCTCCCCCGCCGCCCCCTCCTCCCGCACCACCGCCAGCGCCAGCCCCCGTTGTGCAGGAGATCACGCCCGAGCCGCCGCCCGTCGTAGCAGCGGCGCCTGCCCCGGTGGCAGCACCCGTCGCAACGGCGGTTGCGTCGACGACAACGGCGACGACGACGGCATCACCGCAGCCCGAAACAGCGGCAATCGCACCGTCATCGTCGTCTGAAGCCCTTTTCAGGGCCTTCCTCGAAGGCGCCGGCGTACCCGAGGTCGCCGGCCAGCAGCCGCTGGACATCGAGGCCATGCAACGACTCGGCCGCATCATGCGCGCCTTCACCGACGGCACGATCGAGCTGCTGTCCTCGCGCGCCATGCTCAAGCGCGAGGTGCGCGCAGAGATCACCATGATCGTGGACGAGGAGAACAACCCGTTCAAGATCCTGCCCAACGGTCGCGCCGTCTTGATGCAGATGTTCGGCGCACGCATGCCCGGCTTTCTGCCGCCCGAGGCCGCCGTGCACGACGCGCTCGGCGACCTGCAGTCGCACCAGCTCGGCATGGTCGCCGGCATGCGCGCGGCGCTGCTCACCCTGCTCAAGCGCTTCGACCCCGCAGCGCTCAGCCGCGAGACTCCGCACGATGGCAGCCTGGGCGAGAAGCTGTTGCCCGGCGGCCGCGAAGCGCGCCTCTGGCGCCAGCTGCAGCAGCTGCACACCGAGACCACCGCGGCCGTCGAGGACGACTTCCAGGCCGTCTTCGGCCGCGCCTTCCAGCAGGCCTACGACAAGGAAATGGAACGGCTGAAGGAGGCGCGCCGTGCTTGAAGCCACACGCTCTTCTTCCTCATTCACCGTGCCGATCTCGACCTCGCAGTTCTCCTGCGTCGGCGAGCGCAGCGGCAACCAGGACGCCATCGGCTACCACCTCGACGAGCGCAACGGCTGCTTCGTGGTGAGCGACGGCGTGGGCGGCAACGCGGGCGGCGAGCTGGCCTCGCGCATCGCGGTCGACACCGCGCTCGATACCTTCGTCATCGCGCCTTCGCTGGACGCCGGGAACATCCAGCGCTGCGTGAAGGCCGCGAACGACGCCATCCTCGCGAAGCAGCGCGAGCTGACCGAACAGAGCCGCATGAGCGCGACCTTCGTGTCGCTGTTCGTCGACCGCATCACGAACCAGGCCTGCTGGGCGCACGTGGGCGACAGCCGCCTCTACTGGTTCCGCCGCGGCGCGCTGATGCAGCGCACGGAGGATCACAGTCTTTCGGAGCGCTCTGGCGATGCTGCAGCGAGCCACCAGAACGGCGGCGAGCGTCTGGTGAAGACCAATCTGCTGTATCGCGCACTAGGTGCGCGTGCGACGGCAGAAGCCACCATCACCACGCCGCAGCGGCTGGCCGATGGCGATGCATTCCTGCTTTGTACCGACGGGTTGTGGCAGTTGATCTCGCAGCAGGTGATGGAGCGCTCGCTGCAGTTGGCCGACAGCGCCGAGGAATGGTTGGCGCTGATCCGTCGCGCGGCTGAAGCCAAGGCCGATGACTCGCAGGACAACTACTCGGCGCTGGCGGTGTGGGTGGGGTTTCCGCAGCAGGTGACGCTGGCGGGGACGGCGCCCGTGCTCGGCGCCTAGCGGAACCGGCGCAGCGCGGCCAAGCGCTACATGTGCAGGATGTTGTACTGACTCGGAATCACACGAAAACCGCGGGCGTTGCCGCCATTCTGGTTTTGCTGGTCGGTCAAGCGTACCGAGAGCGCGCCGCCCAGGATCACCTTCTTGCCTGACGAGGTGTAGTAGGCAGGCCCCATCACCAGTGGCACTCTCACACCCAGCCCGACGCCCGGGGTGTCCAACATCGAGACGGGATTCACCGTCGCCCTGTTGTGCGCTGGCGTGCACTTGTACAAGACTTTCCCCTGGCTCGGCACCGCCATGATGCCGTCGGCCTTGTTGATCAGCGGCAACGGAGCCACTGGCGCACGGCAGATATCGGGAACGGCGATGCTCGACCCGCCAAGCTGACAACTTGCTAGACACATGATTGAACTCCTTAAATCAGGAAAAGGCTTCAGCCAACGTGAATCTGTCTGGCATCCACCTTCACGACCCGGTCAGCGGTGACGAAGGTGTTCTTTGCATGAACGCGGAGCATCTCGTCGGCCTGGTAGTCCAGCCTGCCGGCGCGTACCTGCTCCACACCATCAGTCATGCGAAAGGCCGAGCGGCTGAGCTGCACCAGCCGGTCGACCACGGTTTCGTAGAGCCGACCGATGATGCGTACATTGAGCACCCTCGCCTCGACATTCGTTCCCTCGTAATCCAGCCGTCCTACGCGGCAATCGGCCTCGGCCGCATCGAGCGCCAGCCGTGAGGTGCCGATGTGCACGCTCTGCCGCCCCTTGAGCGCAAGCTGCGTGTCCGCCTCGATGTTCACCTCGCCAGAGTTGGCGGCCAACGTCATGCTGCCCTCGGTTTCGATACGCGACATGCTGGAATCGGCCTGCTCCGCCACCGCGGTCAGGTACAGGCGCTGCGCATCGGGGCCGGACACCAGCACGGTATCCCCCATCTCAGGCCGCAGTAGACAGCTTGCGGCGCGTTGGCAGCGCAGCGGCACCTCGTCGCACACCACGGTGTAGATGCCGCCCGGCAGCGCACCTGTCACCACACCCAGCGCGTTGACCATGCCGCCCGATCGGCGTTCGACAGCCTCGGACTCAGCACGCGTGGGTCGATCAAATGCGACGACGGAAGAGGTATGCGCGCTCATGGCAGAACAGCGCAGTGCGCACGGCATTGGATGACAGCGAATGAAATGGTCATGGTCTCTCCTGTCTGCGGCGTTGAGAACGGCGTGCCGAGAATTCTTCGGCAGCCAGGACATCGGGATCGGGTTGAAGAAAGCCGCTGCGATCGTCGATGCGCGCACCATCGAGCAAGGCACGGTGCATATGGGTACGCAACAGCGTTGCCTCGCGCAGGTCCGCCTGGCGGAGGTCGGCATGCGCGAAGTCAGCAAACACCAACCGCGCGCCTCGAAAGTCGGCGCCGCTGCAGCGCGCCCGATGGAACACGGCCTGCTCCAGATTCGAGCGGGCGAAGTTCACTCCTTCGACCTGGGCATCCACCCAGATGCCCTGCATCAGGAAGGCATCGCTTGCCTGAACATCGCGCATCTTGGCGTTCAGGAATACGCAGTTGGGTGCATGCGCGCCTGTGAAGCGCGCGCCTTCCAGCATGGCCCCCATGAAGTTGCATGCCGAGAGCGTGGCGCGCTCGAAGTCGCAGTCACGCATCTGCGCGTCGATGAACTGGCAGTGCGCGAAACTCTGTTCGCGAAACGATTGCCCGGCAAGGTTCGCTTCGACGAAGACCGCCTGCTGGAAGCGGCAGCCGCTGAAGCGGGCGGTACGCAGGTCTGCCTCGTAGAAAGTGGTGTATTTGAGATAGCAGTCCGAGAAGTCGGTCCGCGACAGGCTGCCCTCCGCAAATACCAGGATGTCGCAGCGCAGCGCCCGGAAAGAGGCATCATCCAACGCGCAAGCCACGAAGTTGCTCATGGTGCTCTCTGCGTGGTCGAACACCGCCCCGGTCAGGTTGCATTCGTTGAAAGCGATGTCGTCCATGAAGACACCGCGCATATGGGCTTGGGTGCCGTCGCAACGGTCGAGCGCGCAGCGGCCCAGTTGTGCACCATCGAAGTCGGCCTGTGCCAGCCGGCAATCCTCGAACAGGCTGCCGCGCAAGTCAGCGCCAGCGAAGTTCGCGCCAGAGAAATCAGTCTGCGCGAACAATCCACCCGACAGATCCAGTCCTCGGAAATCGAGTCCAGCGAGCTGCTTGCCTTCGATCCGTTCACCTGCTTTCACATTGGCCACCACATCCGCTGGCGTCATGCCACGGTCCCGCTCTTGCGCTTCGGCGTCGTGACGGCCTGCACTGCATGTGCGCCGTCGAACAACGTGTGCTCGTCCACCAAGCATTCCGACAGATCGGAGCGAAACAGGTTCGCGCGCCGCAAGTCGGCCGATGCAAGGATGGCCTTGCTCAGCGTCGCATTGCGCAGGTCCGCGTCGATCAGCGAAGCCTGGGTGAAGTCAGCGCGGATGAACATCGCTCCCGGCGCATCAGCGCCTTCGAAGTTGGAACGGCGCAGCGACGCGCTGCCGAAGTCGCTGTTGAGGATCCGCGCGCCGGAGAAGTCCGCGTCGTCGCACGGCACTTCACGCAGGCAGCAGTCTGTCAGCGTCGCGTCGCGGAATGACGCGCCTTGCAGCGTCGTGCCGCCGATGAAGCAGGTCTTGAGCAGAGTGGATTCCGACAGATCCACACGCTCGACCGTCGGCATCGCCACCCAGGCGCAATGGGTCATGGAGGCACGGACAAAGCGCACATCATGCAATTCGGCCTCCATCAACGAGGAGCGCTCGAAAACGGCATCGTCGAAGTGCGTGTGGCGCAAGACGCTGGCCTCCAACACCTGCAGCGCAGTGATACGCGCACGATCGAAGCGGCACTGCTCGACGTACAGGGACAGGCCCTGAATCTCTTCCAGCACGGCACCGGAAAAATCGCAGCGACGGGCCTCCAGCTTCTCAATCTGCATCTGGCGCAGCGTGGCTGCCTCGAAGACCGAGTCTTCCAGGCTGGCCAGCGACAGGTTGCAGCCGTAGAAGACCGCGCGTCGCAGCGACGCCCCGTGCACTCTGGCACGCACCAGCACCGCCTCGTTGAAGTCGCTGTCGTCGAGGGTGCAGCCGCTGAAGTCCACGCCCTCCAGCAAGGCGCGATGCCAGCGGGTGCCTCGCAGGTCCATGCCGGAGAAGTCTGCGCCTGTGAAATTCTTGTCGGAAAAATCCCGATCGCCAGCCAGGATGCGCTGTACCTCATCGCGCGCATGCGCGACGGCCGTGCCGTCCATGGAGTCGGCTGCGGATTGGTGATGCGCCATGCGCCTGTAGGCCTCGGTCAGGCCCCGCCCGCCGCGCTCGGTCACACGTCGCAACTCGTCCTGCTTGTCCTGCGCCATGGGAGGCAGCCCCACCGCCGCAGCAACGCCGGTGATGCCGTCGAACAGTTTCCGGGTGTTGGTCTTGGGCGGCCCCTTGACCACAGCCTGGTCGAACTTCTCGAAGAACAGCGAAGTATCCATGCCGGCCTTGCGGGACATGGGCGCGTTCTCCTTCGCCAGCACTTCCATCTTGCTACGCGCCGCCGCGAGCCTTTCCTTCTGCTCTGCCACAAGGGCCTCGGTTTTCTTGATGAAGGCTGGCAGGTCCTTCAGCGCTGGAATTTGAGGGGTCGGGTCGGCCGGCATCTGGTAGCGCGAGAAGTCACCACCCGAGGCGCTGTAGGCTTGCGACAGTCGCTCGCGTGCACGCTTGGCGCGCTCGCGCATGTTGCGCTCCAGTACATCCGACAGCTCCTCGCTTTCGGTATCGAGCCACGGGCCGATGCATTTCTGGGGCAGCAAAGCCGTGTCATCCAGCACCACGAAAGGCGCGCCTTCCGGATCGCAGCGGCTGTGGAGGACCTGCCAGTAGTGGTCGGAGTCACGCGGCGCGTCGTGTGGATCTTCCAACGCGACCATCATGTGACTCACATCCTCGGCGTCGTTCTCGGTAATGGGCACAGCGCCGTGGAAGACCAGCGCCAGCCGGTCCAGATGCGGAAAGAACCAGGCGGTCGTCAACTGCATCGGCAGTTGCTCGAAGTCCTTCTCCTGCGGCATCGCATCAGAACCGATGGGGGGTTCGACCCCGCGCACGATGAAGCCGCGGGCTCGCCAGGTCGGCAGCGTGCCGCGGATCACCGCATCTTGCGGATGCATGTTGCGGATCTCGAAGGCGGCACCAGCGAGTTCGCCTTCGCTCTCATCCAGCCATTGATCCGGCGACGCGGCGTTGAAGTAGCGCCAGTCCATGTCCTTGGAGAAACCCGGGAACAGATGTTCTTTCCAGTGATCGTCGTATTGGCGCCCCATCCTTTCCAGGCGCGAAGGCCGCTGCATCTCGATGGCGCCCAGTCCGGCGGGCACGACCTCCTGATCGGGCCGCTGCAGCAGGTGGTCCGGGTTCTCGATGTTGGGCAAGCGGCGCGCGCGCAGGCCGTTGACGACTTCCTCGCTGCGACCGATGCCTACCGGATTCTCTTCGTGATCCGGACCGCCATAGGCATGCTGCCAATCGATGGGCATCGCATCGAAGGCCTGCGGCGGACTGGGTCTGCCATCGATCCAGAAACGGTCGCCGAACACGGCCAGTGCCTTTCTGCGCCGGCCCACCTGCACGCTCGCCGCGGTCTGGGTCTTGTCGTCCTGATGATGGGTGTACGCATAGCCCGTGGCCAGAAACTCGGGCTGACTCTTGGGCATCGAGGCGTCCAGCACGCCATCACTGCCCAACGCCTGGGCAGCGGTCTCCCAGAGTTCCGGCTCCGGCAGCAAGATCCGCTCTCCGCGAAGTGTCGTCATCCCGATCGCGGTCAGCGCGAGCCAGTCCCGTCCGTCTTTCTGGAATGGGCGATGCATAGCGCCCAGGCGCAGCGGCTTGATGATTCTCATGGAGCGGGCGTGTTGTGGATCTCGAGCAGCGCCCTGTCGCGATCGATCGCGACAAGATCAGGGTTGTCGTCCGCATACACGATCGGGACACTGCGTCCGGTGGCAAAGTTGCTCATCAGTTCACGCTCGATGAAAGTGGACACGGTCGCCTCGTGAACAACACCCTGGAGGTCCCGGAACGTCAGCTGCAGGTCGGTCGCAGCCAGCGCAAGGGCCTCGCCCCCCGAAATCGCCAGCTGATTGGCAGGACGCGTCAGCCGCAGGATGGTCGCCTCGCCGCGCGTGCCCGAGCGCTGCAGCGACTGCCATCGACGCTCGTCTTCTCGGTACTCCTCCTCCGTGGCGCTCGGTGGCATGCGCGCGGTCAGAGCCCAAACGCCACCGACGCCGAACAGCACCAGCACGAACGCAACGCCTGCAACGTCCCACCAATTCATGTTGTGAAGCGCCTCCAATGGCTTCACCCGTCAAATCCGGATGAACAACTTCTTGGCGGCAAAGCACAACCCGCCGCGCACGGATTTGACCGTCTCGCTCTTGGCAGTGATGCTCGAATTCTCGAGCTTGACTTTGGCAGTGATCATGTTGATCCGGGAGATGTTCATGAAGGTCCCGTTGAACTGCGCATTCAACAGTGAGGCCTGCGCCTTGAGGCCATACAGATCCGCTGCCAGCGCCCACGCGCCTGTGTGCTCGAAGGTTCCATGGTTGTCCGTCCAGCGCCACCAGCCCTCGTTCTTGGCATTCACGGTGTGCTCGGGCGTGTTGGTGGTCTTCGCTGGCGTATTGGTGGTGTCCGGCCCTGTCGTGGTGGTGGTCTTGCCGCCGTCCACGACGGTGGTGTGGTCTCCCACGACGTTGCTGTGAAAGCCACCGTTGACAGTGAAGTTCATGCCGTCGTTGACGGTGAGGTTCACTCCGCCCGAGATGGTTTGCACCACGCCGCCGGTGATGGTCGAGTTGATGCCACCACCAATGGTCTCCTTGATGCCACCGGTGATGGTCTGGGTAAGGCCATCGCTGATGGTTTCGTTCATCCCGCCGGTCACGGTGCGCGTTTCGCCGCCAGCAATAGTTTCCTTCGCACCACCGGTGATGTCGCGCGTCTCGCCTTCGCTGATGGTTTCCTTCGCACCGCCTTGCACAGTGCGCGTCTCTCCGCCCTTGATATCTTCCAGCGCGCCACTGGTGATGTGACGCTCCTCGCCGTCCTTGTAGGTGGCCGACTCGTGGCCCGTGATGACGGTTGTTCGCGTACCACCGGTGTCATGCGTCTCGTCCTTCTCCACCGAGACATTCAGATTGCGCTCTGCATGCAGCGCCACGAACTCGGCCCCCATCTTGTCCTCGAAGACGAGCGAGTTCGCAGTCTCCGGCGATCCACCGGGTGTCGAGCGCGTGACGAAGCCGCTCTTGGTCTGCTCGCCCGGCAGGCTGAAAGGAGGCATCTCGCGCGGGTTGTAGACGCGGCCCACGATGATCGGTCGATCGGGCCGGCCACCGACGAAATCGACCACCACTTCCTGACCGATGCGCGGCGTGAAGACCGCGCCGAAGCCATCACCCGCGATCACGTGCGACACGCGCACGAAGCACGAGCAGTTCTCGTTGCGCCGGCCGCTGCGGTCCCAGCGGAACTGCACTTTTACGCGGCCGTACTGGTCGGTCCAGATCTCTTCGCCTTCGGGGCCCACCACCACGGCAGTCTGCGGGCCTGTGGTGCGTGGCACGTTTGTGACGCGCGGCGCCCTGAACGGCAGCGACGTAGGCTGCACGACGAAGTTGAAGGCGTAATCGCTGGGCGTGGCGCCGGTGGCATACCCGCCCTCGCGCAGCCTGTAGTTCACGGAGACGACCAGATATTCACGGTTGTCGTCCGACCGCGGGGAGTTTCGCATGCTGAATGTGTAGCCCGGGGCCATGCCCCGAACCGTCGCATGACCCACGCTGCGATCGGCCAGCGACTGCACTTCCTCGAGCCGCACTCGCGCATAGTGCTCACCTTCGCCCGCGTTGGTGAACTCGCCGAGCCATTCGTACATGTCGTAGCTGGCATGGTCGTACGGCTGCGGCTGCGAACGCACGTTGACCAGATCGCCACCAGGCGTGGTGAAGTTGAAGTCGTCCACCGTGTAGCTGCCGGAACGAACCTCCGAGGTCACCTGCCAGTCGTCGATGACCTCCATGTCTTCGGTCACGTCACGGTCAGCCGCGAAGTAGTTGATGGTCTCGTAGCCGGGCATCGGCTCGTGGCCACCTGCATCGTCGGCCAGCACCAGCGTGTGTTGATTCTGCTCGTGCTTGAAGTAGTAGTAGATACCTTCCAGCTCCATGAGCCGGCTGACGAAGGCGAAGTCGGTCTCGTTGTACTGCACACAGTTTTCCCACTGCCGATACGAGCCTGTGAGCTTCTTCTCGAAAGCAAAGCCGTAGTCGCCCAGCACCTCCTCGAGGATCTCGACCGCGGTCTTGTTCTGGAAGATCTTGTTGTCGCTCGAGCGCGTGAGGTACCAGAGCCAGGGACGCACGGTGGCCCGGTAGATCGTGTGTCGCGATGTGCCGCCTTCCCGGCCGATCATCGAGAACCGCACGACCTGCCCGTTGAGAAAGCGCTGCGCTGTGGCGGTCTGGATCTCCAGCGACATCGGCTTGCCAAGCATGGCCTTCATGTCGATCGACGCACTGGGGCTCAACAGGTCGATCTCGAACTCGAACAGCTGTGAGAGACCTTCACTGCCGCTCATCGAACGGAACTGCAACTGGTCTTCACCCAAGGGGGTATGTGCGCGTACGACTCTGGTGGCCATGGCAATCTTCTCCTTGTACTTTTACGCTTCGGAAAACTCGTAGCGGAAGTCGTCTCCCGCAGCGCTCAGCTGCACGCCGCTCAGCTTGCGCGCACTGACGGTGGCGCCGATGACTTCCTCGCTCAGTCGCGGAAGGATCGTGTGCGTGAGGATCGCGTCGATCATCCGGCCGCCCGATTCGATGGCGGTGCAGCGGCGTGCGACGAGTTCGACGGCGCTGTCGTCGTAGGCCAGTGCGATGCCGTGGTTCGCCTGCAGGCGCGTCGCGATGCGATCGAGCTGGAGGCGGATGATGCGGTGCAATGCCTCGGCGTGCAACGGGTAATAAGGCACTACAACGAGGCGGCCGAGCAGCGCGGGCGCGAACACCTTGAGCAGCGGCTCGCGCAGTGCGGCGGCCAGCGGCTCGGGGTCGGGGCGCAGGGTCGGGTCTTCGCACAGCTGCATGACCAGGTCGGTGCCGACGTTGGAGGTCATGATGATCACGGTGTTGCGGAAGTCGATGTGGCGGCCTTCGCCGTCTTCCATCCAGCCCTTGTCGAAGACCTGGAAGAAGATCTCGTGCACGTCGGTGTGCGCCTTCTCGATCTCGTCGAGCAGCACCACGCTGTAGGGCCTGCGGCGCACGGCCTCGGTGAGCACGCCGCCTTCGCCATAACCCACGTAGCCGGGCGGCGCGCCCTTCAGCGTGGAGACGGTGTGCGACTCCTGGAACTCGCTCATGTTGATGGTGACGAGGTTCTGCTCGCCGCCGTACAACGCCTCGGAAAGCGCCAGCGCCGTCTCGGTCTTGCCCACGCCCGAGGGGCCGCACAGCAGGAACACGCCGACGGGCTTGTTGGGGTTGTCCAGCCGTGCGCGCGCGGTGCGGATGCGGCGCGAGATGGTCTCCAGCGCATCGGGCTGCGCGACCACGCGGGCAGAAAGAATCTCGCCGAGCTTGAGTACCGACTGCGCGTCGTCGCGCACCATGCGGCCGATGGGGATGCCGGTCCAGTCGGCCACCACGGTGGCAACGGCCTGCGCGTCGACGGCAGCGAGGATGAGCGGCGATTCGCCCTGCAGCTGCGAGAGCTTGTCCTGTGCCTCGTTGAGCTCGGCTCGGATCTCGTCGGGCGTGCGTTCCGGTTCGGTGGGTGGCGTGTCGGGGTCCACGTCGACGTTCGCTGCTTCGACAGCATCGGTATCCGATGCCTCGGCCTGCGTCTGCGGCACGGCCGCCGGCGAGAGCTGCTTGCGCAGCGCGACGATGCGCTCGACCAGCGTGCTTTCTTCCACGCGCCGCTTCTCCAGCACTTCGAGTTCGGCCTTCGCCTGTGCGACCTGGGCCGCGATGTCTTCCACGCGCTGGTGCTCGCCCACGCCGATGGCGGCCTCGCGCCCCGCGATGCCCGACTCGATGCCGAGCACTTCGATACGGCGCTGCAGGTCTTCGATGGCGGCTGGCAGTGCATGCTGGCTCAGCGCGACGCGCGCGCACGCCGTGTCGAGCAGGCTCACTGCCTTGTCGGGCAACTGGCGCGCGGGAATGTAGCGGTGCGACAGGCTTACGGCCGCTTCGAGCGCGGCGTCGAGAATGAGCACGCCGTGGTGCTTCTCCAGTTCGGCCGAGATGCCGCGCAGCATCAGCACCGCCTTGGGCTCGGTGGGCTCGTGCACCTGGATGGTCTGGAAGCGCCGCGTGAGCGCCGGATCTTTCTCGATGTACTTCTTGTACTCCGACCAGGTGGTCGCGCCGATGGTGCGCAGCCGCCCGCGCGCGAGCGCAGGCTTGAGCAGGTTGGCCGCGTCGCCGGTACCGGCCTGGCCGCCCGCGCCCACCAGCGTATGCACTTCGTCGACGAAAAGCACGATGGGCTTGGGGCTCTTCTCGACTTCGTCGATCACCTGGCGCAGCCGCTGTTCGAACTCGCCCTTCACGCCCGCACCGGCCTGCAGCAGCGTCGGGTCGAGCACCCACAGCGACACGTCCTTCAGCGAAGGCGGCACCTCGCCTGACGCAAGGCGCGACGCCAGGCCTTCGACCACCGCCGTCTTGCCGACGCCGGCCTCGCCGGTCAGCAGCGGATTGTTCTGGCGGCGGCGCATGAGGATGTCGATGATCTGGCGGATCTCGTCGTCACGGCCGTAGACCGGGTCGAGCTCGCCGGCACGCGCCTTGGCGGTGAGGTCGCTCGCGTACTTGGCCAGTGCGGAGCCGCCGGCAGCGGGACCGTCACCCTGGTGGTGCGCCGCGGCGGGCGCGCCGCCGGCCGGACCGGACGCAGCGGCATCGAAGTCGTCCTCGGGCGACCCTTCGGTCCACGAGGCCAGCTGCGCCACCAGCACGTCGGGCACGATCTTGTCGAACTCGCGCGAGATGCCCGAGAGCACCTGCCGCAGCCCCGGCGTCTTGATGATGCCCGCGAGCAGGTAAGCACCGCGGATCGAGGTGGCCTCGAAGCGCAGGCTCGCATAGACCCACGCGCGTTCGACGGCGTTGTCGACGTGCTCGGAGATGTCGCTGATCGAGGTGGCGCCGTGCGGCAGGCGGTCGAGCGCGCGCACCAGGTCCTGCTCGACGGCATCGAGGTTGAGCCCCGCGCGCTTGATGATGCGCAGCATGTCGCTGTCCTGCAGCTGCAGGATCTGGTGCAGCCAGTGCACCAGCTCGACGTAGGCATTGCCGCGCAGCTTGGCGAAGGCGGTGGCGGTCTCCAATGCCTTGTAGAGCATCGGATTGAGCTTGGAGAACAGAGAGACGCGGCGAATGTCGGTCATAAGTTGGAGCTAACCCCCAGTCTTCGCGCACTTCGTGTCGCTACGCCAACCCCCTTGCAGGGGGCAGCACCGGTGGCCCGGCAAAGCCGGTTCCACGGTGTCTCCCGAAAAGACCGTGATGCAGTCATATCGTGGGCATCTCGCGCGATTTCGCGGAAGACCGGGTAAGGGATGCATCGGTAGGAGCCGCCGATGCGGAACGGGAAAACAATGCTTCGGGCTGGAACAGCATGTCGCCGGCGTCGGTTTCGGACATGCGCGTGCCCAGCCAGCTGCCCCAGCCGAGCCGCTGGTTGCTGTTGAGCCGCATGCCGTGCGCGTCCTCTTTCTTGAGCACGAGCCGCAGCTCCCACGCGAACTCGATGCCGACGTACTGGCGCACCCAGTCGACCACCTGCTGCAGCCGCTTGCTGCCGGGCAGGAACTCGCGGTATTCCTCCTGCGAGAGCGGACCGAGTTCGAGGCGGAACTTGCTCTGCGCGTCGCGCACGGCCAGGCCGATGGTGGCGCCGCCGCCGAGCCGGTGGTTGCGCCCCAGCAGGCCGATGCGACTGACCTGGCGCTCGTCGATCATCACCCAGTCGCTCACGAACTCCTCGACATGCACCGGCACGTCGAAGTAGAGCCTGAGGATCTGGATCAGGCCCTCGGGGTTGCGCGTCTGGCGCACGAGATGGCCCGCCATGAAGGTGCGCGCATGGTCGGCGATGCGGTCGCGCTCCTTGAGGCCGGGCTGCCCCATGTTCATGAGGCTGGCGACGTAGTCGACGAAGCGGTGGCCGTCGGTGCGGTCCAGGCTGTTGACCGACTGCGCATCGGCCCAGGCCCGGTAGAACAGCAGGATCAGCCGGTGATGGAACAGGTCGGCGAACGCGCTGATGGTGTTGTCGGCGTGATGCCGCTTGCGTTCGCGCGCGTACTCCGTCAGGTGCAGCGGCAGCGGGCCGTTGGGGCCGAACAGGCCGAAGCCGTAGATCGAGATGCGCGGCGGGCCGTCGCTGTCCACATCGACGCCCGACACGTTCGATGGCGCGAAGGCCATCGAGGGCTCCTGCCCCAGCCGCAGCGGCTCGTCGAGCGGGCGCGGCGCGCGACCCAGCAGCGGATGGTTGGCCTGCGCGTCGAGCCGGCGCAGCAGCATGAACAGGTCGTGCTCGAAGGGCTGCTCGACGAGTTTGGCCCAGAGCACGGGGTCGGCCTGCGGGATGCCGCGCGCGGGCGCCTGCGCGACTGGTTCCGCCGGCTGCGCGGTTTCGTGAACGAGCGCCTCGGCCGCGTCCAGCACTGCGCCTTCAGCGGCATCGGCCTGCTGCTGGCGCTGCACTGTGTCGGTGAAGCCGGTTTCGCTCATACGGCGGGGCGGCGTCCCACGCGCGGCGTCCACCGCGCGATCTCGCCGCGCTGAAGGCTGGACAGCGCGAACTCGGTGAAGGCATTGAGCGACACGTGCCGGCTGAAGAACTGCTCCAGCACCGCGCCGAAGAGATACGGGCTCGCGCCCGAGAACGCGACCTCGTCGATCTTCAGCGCGATCTCCACGCCGCGGCCGAACACGATCGGGCCGGGCTCGGGCAGGCGGCGGAACACCGGTGCCAGTGCCATCGAGCGCACGCCCTGAATCTGGCGCCGCACCGACGGATCGGCGAGGTTGCCGTAAAGGTCGAGCATCTCGCGCAAAGCGGCGGCGCCCTGCGTCGGGTCGACGTCAGTGAGGCTCAGGTAGTTGAGTCCGAGATGGCTGATGAGACGCCACGTGAGCGCGCCTTCGGCCAGAGCCGGATAAGGCCGCGAGGGTCCGCGCAGGATGCGGATGGAGCGAACGGGCGCGGACACCCGCAGCGTGAAGTCCGATTCGAGCCCGGTCGGCAGCAGCAGCGGCAGGTCGCGGTTGGTGCACAGCGCATCGAGCGTGATGTGCCGCAGGGTGTGCGGGAACGGCGCGTCGTGCTGGTCGACCAGCGACACATAGACCTCGCTGCCGGTGTAGCTGGTGCGCGTGCCCTGGGCACGCGCGCGGTCCGACACCAGGCGCGGCTCGCGGCGCAGCGAGAAGTACGCGCCGAAGTCGCCGTCGTCGGCCGCGAAGGAGCCGAGGAAGGGTCGGAACTCGCGCTCCTCCGAGCCGTTGGCCATGTGGCCCGTGACGCGCTCGACGGTGAAGATCTCGAAGTCGCGCGGACGCGTGCGGTCGATCACCGCGTGGTGCTCGTGCTGGCCCGGTCCGACCGGAATGCGGTCGCTGCGGCGCGGCACGAGGTTGATGATTGGCGTGCAGAACAGCGAGAAATGCTTGGCGTCGACCAGCCGCTCGAGGTCGGCGTCGGCACGGTCGAGCAGGATCACGATCTCCATCGTGGTGCCGCCCATGGCCGCAGCCGCCGCACGCAGCTTGTTCACGCTGAAGAACAGGTAGCGGTCGGGGAACGCGAAGTACTCGTGCAGCAGGCGGTAGCCCTGGAACGAGCGTGCGTCGTAGGGCAGCAGCGCCTGGTCGGGCTCGAAGCCTTCGTGCCTGATGGCCTCGTCGCCCAGCGGCACGATGCGCGCCGTGGTTCCCGGCCCGCTGCGGCACACGACGCCGATGCTGTGGTGCGTGGCGAGCTCGAGCACGCGCAGCGCGTGCAGTTCGGCTCCCGAGAGGAAGAATTCGAGCCGGTCGAGCGGCATGTCCGCGAAGCGCGCGCCGCCCACCGCCTCGAGCTTGATGGTGATGGCGCTCTTCGCCTGCCGCGCGACCATCGGCATCGCGTGCGCGATCTCTGCCGGTACCGGGCCGATGCCGGCTTCGGCGATGCGGATGGGCCACAGCGTGACGGCATGGCCGGTGCGGAATTCGCAGGCGGTCTGCTCGCCCTTGATCATCCGCCCGCGCAGGATGGTGTGGCGCGGCAGCTCGTAGCCGGCCTTCAGCGAACCTTCGTTGAGGTTGCCGTCGATCTGCACCACGGCCATGGCGGGCAGCGGAGCGAGGAAGTTGGGGTACACCACTTCGAGCAGCCGCTGCGAGAAGCGCGGGAACTCGGCATCCATCTTGAGCTGGATGCGCGCGGTGAGGAAGCTGAAGCCTTCGAGCAGGCGCTCCACGTACGGGTCGCTGACCTCGATGCCGCGCATGCCGAGGCGGCCCGCGATCTTCGGGTAGCGCTGCGCGAACTCGGCCCCGAGCTCGTGCATGTACGTGAGCTCGCGGTTGTAATAGTCAAGCAGCCTCGCGTCCATTATTGGCACACCCCCAGGCTTCGCGCACTTCGTGTCGCTTCGCCAACCCCCTTGCAGGGGGCAACACCTGAGGCCCGGCAAAGCCGGATCCTCGGTGTTCCACGGCAAGAGAATCTCGTCATCAAAGTCCTCCTGTCGCCCGAAGGACCATGTGGCCGCTCTCGAGGTCGAGCTCGGAGCGCAGGATGAACTCGATGGGGTACGGCACCGACCACAGCGTGCCGCGGATCTCCAGCGCGAGCAGGTTGTGGTGTTCGAGGTCGGTGGCGTCGGTCACGCAGCGCACGTCGATGCTGTCCTTCATGATGCGCGGCTCGAAGTCGATGATGGCCGCGCGGATGGCCGCCTCGACGTCAGCGAAGTCGACCTCCGACATGCGCCCGCCGGCCCAGCCGCGCACGCCGAAGTTCAGCACCGAGCGGCGCGCGCGCGGCATGGTGTTGATGTCGTGCTCGGTACCGAAGTTGGTGGTGTTGAGCAGCCATTGCAGGTCACGCAGCACCGAGTCGCGCAGCAGCCTGCCGCTCATGAGGAAGGCGCCCGCGCGCTCCTGCCGGGTCTGCGGCGCCTTGTCGGTGAGGCGGTCGAGCAGCACCGGCTGCAGGCGGTCGCGCGCGACGCTTTCCTGCTGGTCGCCGTCGGTGTCCATCATGCTGCTCATTCGGAAATCTCCGCGCTTCGCGCTGCGGTACGAGCTTGTCTGGAAAGGGCCTGCACGGCGCTCATCCAGCTGCGCCCTCGCGCGAGAACTCGATGAGCCGCAGGTCGAGCAGCGAATGGTCGCCGGCCTCGCTGATCAGCGTGCGCTGGCCCAGGCCCGCGTACTGGTCTTCGCCGGACAGCGGCAGCCAGTCGGTGCGGCGGCCCAGCGTGGTTTCGTCGTCGAGACCTTCGAGCTGGCCGGGGTAGCGCACGGGCACCAGGCCGTTGAGTGCGCGGCCGTCGTGCAGCTCGAACTCGGTGGGCGCCCACAGCAGGTCGACCAGGTGCTGCGGACGCGAGAACTTGATGCGGCGCACCTCGGGCAGGGGCAGCCATGCATAGCCCGAGGGCGTGAGCAGCTCGAAGACCGCGCCGATGCGCACGTCGCCGTCGCACAGCCATTCGAAGCTGCTGCGCTCCACCGGCTCGCCGTCGAGCGCCTGCGCAGCGCGCGAGTCGGAGCGGTCGACGCTGGTGATGGCGCCGTGCAATGCGGGTGCGGTCTGCCGCGCGGTCTCGCGCAGGGCGGCGGCTTCATCGGCACGGTCGGCCGGCAGGGCCGCCGCGGCGATCAGTTGTTCGACCCATTCAGCGTTGCCGCTGACGATGGCCGGTGCGCGCCCGCCCGACCAGAAGTCGCTGCGATGGCGCTCGCCCGCGAGCGCCATTGAACACGTGACGCTGGCAGGTGTGAAAGTGGGATCGAGCTTGGTGGCCAGCTTGAGCTGGTCCTCGGCCCGCTGCCAATCGCCGCGCAGTGCAAAGAAATGGCACAGCGCAAGACGCAGGCTGGCATTCTGGGGATTGGCGCGAATCTGCCGCTGTACCCATTCGGTGTGCTCCGCCACCGAGCGCTCGCCCAGTACTGCAAACCCATCGCCCATGAAGCTTCCTCGCTGACTGGCTGGCACACGGCGCGAAGGCCTGTGTGCGAAGGACGGCCGTGGAGGCCGTCGGGAAAAAAATCACGGCCGGCCCGTGGGCCGGCCGCGCATCGGGAAAAAGGATCAGGCTTCCTTGTTTTCCTTGATGTTCCAGGCCAGAACCGTCTCGGCGCCCTTGCCGCCCTTGTCGGTCTGTTCCCAGTACTGCTGCTTCACCTTGGCGGCCTGGAATGCGTACTGAACGAACACCGCGTCCGAGCCCTGTTCGGCCGTGTACTGCACCGAGGTCACCAGCACCTCTTCGAGCGTGACGCGGGTGTATTCGATCTGCGAGCCACCGGCCTTGCACACCGACACCTCCACCTTGCTCAGGTGCTTGCCGCTGGCGCAGTTCTTCAGCACCGACGGTGCCGCCTTGTCGATGCGCGCGAGCACCTGCAGGTCGTTGAAGCTGGCCTTGCCAACGCCACCGCCACCGCCGCTGACCATGTTTCCAGGCTGCGTTGCTCCCCACGCAAACGACTTGATGTCCGTCCACTCCTTGTGGTTCGAGTCCTTCGATTCGCCGTTCGCGCCTTCAACGCGCATGAACATGTCTACTGCCATGATTGAAACCCCCAGAGTTATTTGCGCCCGATTCCGGGACGCCGTTGGATTAGCTGCTGTCCTTCTTGTTGGATGGCAGCTTCGAAACCAGCCGCAACGACACCGTCAGCCCTTCGAGCTGATAGTGCGGCCGGAGAAAAAACTTGGCGGCGTAGTAGCCGGGGTTGTCCTCGATGGCTTCCACCTGGACTTCCGCCGCCGCCAGCGGCTTCATTGCCTTCGTGTCCTGCGACGAGGTGCCGGGGCTGCCGTCGACGTAATTCATGATCCAGTCGTTGAGCCAGCGCTCCATGTCCTCGCGCTCGCGGAACGAACCGATCTTGTCCCTCACGATGCACTTCAGGTAGTGCGCGAAGCGGCAGCAGGCGAAGAGATACGGCAGGCGCGCCGCGAGGTTCGCGTTGGCCGTGGCGTCGGCGTCGTAGTACTCGGCCGGCAGCTGCAGCGACTGCGCACCGATGAAGGCCGCGAAGTCGGAGTTCTTGCGGTGCACCAGCGGCATGAAGCCGTTCTTGGCGAGCTCGGCCTCGCGACGGTCGCTGATGGCGATCTCGGTCGGGCACTTCATGTCGACACCGCCGTCGTCGGTCGGGAAGGTGTGCGTGGGCAGGTTCTCGACCGCGCCACCCGATTCGACGCCGCGGATGGAGGTGCACCAGCCGTACTGCTTGAACGAGCGGTTGATGTTCACGCCCATCGCATAGGCCGAGTTGGCCCAGGTGTAGCGGTTGTGCGCCGCCGAGTCGGTTTCTTCCTCGAACTCGAATTCGTCGACCGGGTTGGTGCGGGCGCCGTAGGGCAGGCGCGCCAGGAAGCGCGGCATGGCCAGGCCGATGTAGCGCGCGTCTTCCGAGTCGCGCAGCGAGCGCCATGCGGTGTGCTCGGTGTTCTGGAAGATCTTGGTCAGGTCGCGCGGGTTGGAGAGCTCCTGCCACGAGTCCATCTGCATCACCGTGGGCGACGCGCCCGCGATGAAGGGACAGTGCGCGGCCGCGGCGATCTTGGCCATCTCGCCGAGCATCTCGACGTCGGGCGGGCTGTGGTCGAAGTGGAAGTCGCCGATCAGCGCGCCGAAGGGCTCGCCGCCGAACTGGCCGTACTCGGCTTCGTAGATCTTCTTGAACAGCGGGCTCTGGTCCCAGCCGATGCCCTTGTGGCGCTTGAGCGAGCGAGCGATCTCGCGCTTCGATGCGCACATCACGCGGATCTTGAGCTGCTCGTCGGTCTCGGTGTTGTTCACGAGATAGTGCAGGCCGCGCCATGCGCCTTCGAGCTGCTGGAAGTCCTCGTGGTGCAGGATCTGGTTGATCTGCTCGGAGAGCTTGCGGTCGATCTCGGTGATGATGGCCTGCACCGTGCGGTAGGCATCGTTGGAGACGGTGACGGTGCTTTCAAGCGCCTGCACAGCCAGCGTCTTGACGGCGTTCTCCACCGCCTCGCGGGCCTGGTCGGTCTTGGGCTTGAACTCGCGCTGCAGCAGGTTCGAGAACTCGTTCGGCTCCAGCGTCTCGACGGAAGCCGGCGCGCGCGCGGTGGTCTGTTTGGGGGCGGTGCTCATGATGGTGGCGGTCCTTGCTGCTGCTCGCGCTTACTCGGAAGAGGTGCCGGGATTGCCGGCCTTTTCGTTCGCGGCTTCCACCGCCTTGGCAACGGCCGGGTTGGGCGCCGATGCCAGCGACTTCAGGAGCCCGGGGTTCTGCAGGGCCTGGGCGATCAGCTGTTCCGCGCCGTTCTTGCCGTCCATGTACGAAAGCAGGTTCGCCAGCTCGGTGCGCGCCTCGAGCAGCTGCTGCAGCGCGCCGACCTGGCGGGCGATGCGCGCGGGCGAGAAGTCGTCCATGCTGTCGAAGGTGATGTCGACGTTCATCTGGCCTTCGCCGGTGAGCGTGTTGGGCACCTGGAAGGCGACGCGCGGCTTGATGGACTTCATGCGGTCGTCGAAGTTGTCGATGTCCACCGCCATGAACTCGCGCTCGGCGATGTCGGGCATCGGATCGACCTGCTTGCCCGCGAGATCGGCGATGACGCCCATCACGAAGGGCAGCTGGATCTTGCGCTCGCTGCCGTAGATCTCCACGTCGTACTCGATCTGCACGCGCGGCGCGCGGTTGCGCGCAATGAACTTCTGACCACTGTTTCTGACACGGTTGTCTGCCATAAGCTTCCTCTTGAATCTGTAATGCGTGCGGGTGCGAACCCGTCAGCCTGCGTGCGCGTTGTCGTTCGTGTTATTCGGCCTGGCTTCCGCCGTTCAACGGCCGTCCTGCAAGACTTTCTATCTTCTGCAAACCCTCGGGCACGAGCTCTTCGATGATCTGAAAGAAGTTCAGGTCCAGCAGCCGCTGCGCCCTGCGGATGAGCATGGGTGCCGGATGGCTGGGCTCCGTTCGTTCCATGAACTGGCAAGCCTTTTCGAGCAACACCTGCACATCTTCACGGCTCGATATTTCAATATCCTTAATGAGCACCGGACGTAGGCCCGCACCGCCATTTGCGGCCTTTGCTGCCCCCGAAGCCGCACCGTTCGCAACCGCTGCGGCGACGTCGATCCCTTGCGCGCCGTCTCCCGGGTGGGCCTCACCGGGTACTGCCTCTTCCGCCTGTACCTGCTCCGGCAGCAGCTGGGCCACGGTTCGCAGCGAGCGCTCGAGCCGCGAGAAGTCGGGCGCCCAGCTCTGGCCGAGCGCGCGTTCGCAGGTCTCGCGGATGCGCTGCAGCAAGTCGAGTGCCGCGCGCAACGCCACTACCGGAGGCGCCGCCTTTTCCTGTGCGCGCCGCACCGTGTCCTTCAGCCGGCCGATGCCGCCCGGGTAATCGATCTGATGGTCGGTCTTGCTCGAATCGAGCAAGGCCTCGACCTGTCGCAGGCTCATCGATGCGCCGCCGTCGTCGACCAGCCGTGCATCGCGCACGCTGCGTCCGAGTCCCTCGGCTTCGGCCAGCGCTGCGAGCGCATTCATGCGCGGCAGCGGGTCTTCGAAGTCGCCATCGACGACGCGCGGATGCACGTCGTTCCAGAATTTCTGCAGCACCACGTCGACGAGTTGAAGTCCTTCGACATAGCCCGGCAAGCCACGGTTCTCGGTCCATGCCAGCGTGAGCGGCACCAGCACTCGCAGGTCGCGCGTGCGCGTGCACAACTGCTTCGCGATGCGCTCGACGCGAGCCCAATCGGGCGGCTCGGCGGGAATGATCGTCGAGCCGAACTGCTGCTCGCGCTTGCCCGCCGTAGCCTGATGCAACGCCATGAAATCGGGGTCGTATTCCAGGTCTTCACCGCAAGGCAGCGGGCCCTCTACAGGCACCTGCAATAGATCGATCTCGCTTTGCGCCAACCTCTGCTCCCTCGTTCAACCGTTACTTGATAGCACTAATCTTGAGGGGAACAAGTGGCGCGGTCAACAGCAACAAATTGCTACGGAACGCGAATGAATCACTAAGGAGTACAGCTCCTTTTGAAACTCAAACGGAACGACTACATGTTGATCACAGCAATCCGCGCGCAGCCAAATTGCGCATCAACGCACTGATACCAAAAGTCCACATCGGCGCCTTGTCCGCGTGCACCACGCGATTGACCAGTGCGCCGAGTTCCGGTGCGGCAATGCGCACTCGGTCACCCACGACGTGGGTGAATCCTTGCCCAGGCCCGTGACGGTCTTGTGTCGGAGCGAACATCGTTCCCAGAAACAACATGAAGCCATCGGGATAAGCGTGATTTATTCCTATGGTTTGCGAAACGAGATCGAGCGGATCGCGGCTGATCTTCGATAGCGAGCTCGATCCCTCAAGCACGAAGCCTTCCGGCCCCGTCACTTCCAGCGCAACGGTGATGCGGCGCACATCCGCGATGCCGAAGTGCTCGTCGAACAGGCGTATGAAAGGGCCGATCGCGCAGGAGGCGTTGTTGTCCTTCGCCTTGCCCAGCAGCAGCGCGCTGCGGCCTTCGAAGTCGCGCAGGTTGACATCGTTGCCCAGCGCGGCGCCGAGGGTTTCGCCGCGGCTGTTCACGGCGAGCACGACCTCGGGTTCGGGGTTGTTCCACACGGAGCCCGAATGGATGCCCACGTCCGCGCCCGTGCCCACGGCGGAGAGCACCGGTGCCTTGGTGAAGATCTCGGCATCGGGGCCGATGCCGACTTCGAGGTATTGCGACCAGGCGCCCTGCGCAATCAACACTTCCTTGACCTTCATTGCCTCGGGCGATCCAGGCACGATGTCCGCGAGATTGTCGCCGAGCACGCTGCCGATGGCCGCGCGCGTGGCTTCCGCCTTCGACGCATCGCCGCGCGCCTGTTCCTCGATCACGCGTTCGAGCAGGCTCGCAACAAATGTGACCCCGCTGGCCTTGACGGCCTGCAGGTCGCATGGAGCGAGCAGCCAGGGCTTGCCGGTGTCGCGCGCGGTCTCGTCGCTGTTGGCAAGGACTTCATCGAGCGCCGCGATGCGCGGTGCGCCCTGCAATGCGCGGCGAACGGCCTGTGCAGGCGCTTCCTTGCCTTCGAGCAGATCGCTCATGGTCGGTGCGAGCTTCGACAGATCGTGCAGGCCACCTTCGTGAACGGCCACCAGCACGGGGCCGACGCCGGGCTGCCAGAGGCGTCCGACGAGGGTGGCGCGTGCGGCGTCGCGGGGCAGGCTGGAAGAGATGGAAAGATCGAGCGGCATGGCGTGGTGTCTCCGTGGATGGGTATGCGCTACGTCGCATCGTAGCGGCGCACACTGGAGACGGCGCGGCCTGCTCTTTTTCTTTCCGGGTTCAGTGCCCCGGCGTTGCGCGCACGCGCGCCACCTCGGCGGGCAGGTTGGTCCACGCCGGCTCCTGCGGCGCGAAGCGCGCGCGCATGTAGCCGGCGAGTTCGGCGATCTGCCTGTCGTCGAGCACCTCGCGGAAGCCGGGCATGAAGCCGATGTCGCGGCTCGCGGGTTCGCGCACGCCGTCGAGGATGGTGCGCAGCAGGTTGCCGGGCCGCGCGCTGGTGAGGTTGCTGTTGAGCGCGAGCGGCGTGTTCACGCCGAGCAGGGTGGGGCCGTTGCCGTCGTGATGGCACGAAGCGCATGCGCTGTCGAACATGCGCTGTGCGGGGCCGAGCAACTGCCCCTGCGTGCGCGCGGCGTTGTCGACCACCTGCTGCGCAACGACTGCTGGCTGCGTGGCAGGTGCGGGATTGAACGAGCCGAGATAAGTGGCCATCGCGCGGATGTCTTCATCGGGCACCTGCGCGAGTTCGCGCACCACCTCGGCCATCGGCCCTCCGGCGATGCCGTGGCGTTGCGTATGGCCGTTGCGCAGATAGCGGTAGAGCTCGTCGGCGTCCCATGGCACCGCCGACTTCGACGACAGCTGCGTGAGCGCCGGAGCTTCCCAGCCGTCGACCATCGCGCCCGAGAGGAAGGCACTGCCGCCCTGCTCCGCACCCAGCGCGTTGCGCGGCGTGTGGCAGGCACCGCAGTGGCCCAGTCCGTTGACGAGGTACGCGCCGCGATTCCACTCCGCGCTCTGCGTGGCCACGGGCTGCATCGGCGCCGGATCGTGGAAGAGCGCATTCCATCCGGCCATCAGCGGCCGGATGCTGAACGGGAACTTTAGTTCGGACTTCGGCGTCTCCGCGCGCACGGCAGGCAGCGACATGAAGTACGCGTACAGCGCCTGCAGGTCGTCGTCGCTGGTCTTCGCGAAGGCGGTGTAAGGGAATGCGGGATACAGGTAGTGGCCATCGCGCGAGACGCCCTCGCGCATCGCGCGCTGGAAGGCGCTGAAGGACCAGCGGCCGAGGCCCGTCTCCGGGTCGGGCGTGAGATTGGTGGTGTAGAGCGTGCCGAAGGGCGTGTCCATCGCACGGCCTCCCGCATTGGCCGTACCGCCGGCGGCCGTATGGCACACGGCGCAGTCGCCGACCGCGGCGAGCACCCGGCCGCGCTCGATGGTGGACTGGCTGTAGACCGGCGCGGTGAGCGACACGGGCGCGATGGCGGAGCGCCAGCCGAGCAGGCCTGCGATGACGCCGATGCCTCCGACGACCAGCGCTGCACCGGTAGCCCAGAGGCCCTTTCGGCGCGGCCACACGGCATCGACGCCTTCAGCCGCACGAGGAGCCTGAGGCTGGGGCGCTGCTGCATCACCGTTCGCGTGCCGTGCGCCCTCGCCCGGGGGCGGAGGAAGCGATCCGCGGTTCAGCTCCGCCAGCACCGTTTCCGGCGTGAAAGGCGGCGAGCGGAACCGCGCGCCCGTCGCATCGAAGATCGCATTCGCGATCGCCGCCGTTCCCGGCACCGACGACGACTCGCCCGCGCCCAGCGAAGGCTCGCCGGGGCGCGGCATGTGCATCACCTCGATCACCGGCACTTCGCGGAAGTTGATGATCGGGTAGCTGCCCCACTCGCGGCTCGCGACCACGCCGGAAGGCAGCACGCCCGGCACCCGAGCGCCGGTCGCCGTGCCTTCCTGTTGCTGCTGCTGTTGTCGAGGCGCGAACTGCACCCGCTCCTTCAGCGCCCGGCTCGTGGTCTGGATCACGTTGCCGTGCACCTGATGCTCGACGCCCGCCGGGTTGATCATCAGGCCCGCGTCATGCCCCACCACCACGCGGCGCACGTGCACCTCGCCGGTCTTGCGATTGACCTCCACGTCGGCCACCCACGCGGCCCATGCCGCGCCGAAGCCCGGCCACTTGCTGTGGATGTAGCGCGCGTAGGCGAAGCCCTGGCCGAAGAGGATGTCGCCGCCTTCGCCGAGCCCGCCGTCGGCGTTCTCCTGCGGCCCCGTGCGCATGCGCCAGCCGGCCTTCTGCGCGGTGGCCTGCACGAGTTCGACGGCACGCGGGTCCTGCAGGTGCCGCAGCCTGAACTGCACCGGATCGACGCCCGCGGCCGTGGCCAGTTCGTCGATGTACGACTCGTGCGCGAACGAACTCGGCAGCGCTGACACGCCGCGCAGCCACGAGGCGCGCACGATCGGCGCCATGTCGTTGACCTTCACGCGCAGGTTGTCGTAGCTGTAGGGCGGGCGCGCGGTGCGGTCGCCCATCTCGAAGGCCTGCGCCACCGGCTCGATGGTGCGCGTGAGCAGCAGCGCGAGCGTGGGCGCGCCGTTCGACGGGTACGAGGTCTCGAAGTCGTAGGCGGCGACGCTGCCGTCGGCCATGAGGCCGCCGTCGATCTCCATGAGCTGCGCGGCGCCCTTGGGCTCCCACGCGTGTTCCTGCTCACGCGTGAGCTGCACGCGCACCGGTGCGCCCACCGCGCGTGCGAGCAGCGCCGCATCGGCGGCCACGTCGTCGGCGCCGTTGCGGCCATAGCAGCCCGCGGCCTCCATGCGGACCACGTCGACCTGCACGTCCTCCACCCCCATGAGCTTCGCGAGATCGGCGCGCAGCACGTGCGGGTTCTGCGAGCCGGCCCAGCAGCGCAGCTGCATGCCGCTGCCGTCCGCCGGCTGCCATTCGGCCAGCGCGCACGAGGGGCCGATGGACGCATGCATCTGGTACGGCCACACGTAGGTGCGGTGCATGGGCTGCGCGGCCGATGCGATGGCTCCGTCGACATCGCCTTCGTCGACCAGCAGCCGCTGCGTCGAGGGGTTGTCGCGCAGGGCCTGGGCGAGGTCGCCCAGGTCGGGCATGCCGGGCCACGGCTTCCACTTCACGCGCAGCTCGCGCAGGGCCTGCTCGGCGTGTTCCTCGCGCTCGGCCACGATGCCGACGAAGTCGCGGATGACGACCACGGCGCGAATGCCGGGGATGTGCGAGATCGACGACTCGTCGACCGACTCCAGTGTGTTGCCGATGAAATCGCCGTGGTCCGCGCCCGCATACGGCGGACGCACCACGCGGCCGTGCAGCATGCCGGGCACGCGCATGTCGTGCACGAACACGAGTTCGCCCGCCAGCTTGGCCGGGATGTCGACGCGCGCCTGCCGCGTGCCGACCACGCGATAGTCGGCCGGGTCCTTGGGCTTGGCCTGCGGGTCGAGGCGCAGCACGGTGCGCTGCCCGGCGACCAGCTCGGCATATGCGATGTGGCGGTCCGGCGCCTCGGCGACGCGCACCACGCCGTTGCGCATCTGCAGCGCATCCGCGGCCACGCCGAGCCGTTCGGCCGCGCGCGCCAACAGCCAGGCACGCGCTTGCGCCGCCGCAAGCCGCAACGGCTGCGAATGGATCTGGATCGACGCGCTGGCGATGGTCGCGCCCTGGTTGGGCGCGCGCGCCGTGTCGCCGAGCATCACGCGCACGCAGGGCATGCCGAGGTCGAGCTCCTCGGCCACGATCTGCCCCAGCGCGGTCTGTATGCCGGTGCCGAGGTCGACGTGGCCGTTGAGCGCCGAGGCGCTGCCGTCGTCCCAAACGGCGAGCAGGACTTCGTCGCCCTCGACCGGGTTGCCGGCCACGAACGCGGGCTGGCCCTTGGCGGGCGCCGGGGCCGGCGGCGTCTCGCGCACCACCAGCAGCACGCCCTCGGCCGACAGGAACTCGGCGCGCGTGCGGGGAAGATCGGCGCGGCGCGTCATGCGGCCTGATGCGCGCGCATGCGCACCGCCGCGCGCTGCACCGCGTCCAGGATCTCGATGTGCGTGCCGCAGCGGCACAGGTTGCCCGAGAGCTCGCTACGGATGCGCGCCTCGCTCGCCAGCGGGTCGCGCGCGAGCAGGGCCGCCGCCTGCATCACCATGCCGTTGAGGCAATAGCCGCACTGCGCGGCCTGTGCTTCCTCGAAGGCGGCCTGCACCGGGTGCCACTCCCCGCGCGAGCCCAGCCCTTCGAGCGTGGTGATGGCCCGCCCCGCCACGCCGCGCGCGGGAATCACGCACGAACGCGCGGCCACGCCGTCGACATGCACGGTGCAGGCGCCGCACTGGCCCAGCCCGCAGCCGTACTTGGGGCCATTCAGCCCGAGGTCGTTGCGCAGCAGGTGCAGCAGCGTCGCCTCGCGCGGCACGCCCTCGATCGACTTCGCCTGGCCGTTGACCAGCAGGTGCAGCGGCTCAGCGCCGCAACTGGCCGTCACGGGTGTACATCTCCAGGTCGACGAAGTTCGAGCCGTTGTGGTTCTTCGCGCTGTACTCGATGGGGAAGTCGCCGAAGCGCGTGCTGCCGATGCTCTCGAGCCCCGCGATGAAGCTGTCGCGCGTGAGTGTCTTGCCCGCCCGGCGCAGGCCTTCCACCATCACGCGCGCGACGATGTAGCCTTCGAGCGCGGTGTAGCTGTCGATCTTCTCGCCGAACTCGGCGCGGTCGCGCTGGTAGTCGGCCACGATGGGCACGCGCTGCGCCTGCGGCGGCGGCACGATGCTGGCCGTGACCAGCCCCGCGAGCTTGCCGTCGAGCCGCTTGGCCGAGCCCGCGGCATCGGTGATGCCGACCGACAGCGTGTACAGCGGCGAGCCCACGGCGCTGGCGCGGTAGTCGCGCATGAACACTTCCACCATGCGCCCGGCCATGATCATCACGACCGCGCCCGGCTTGGCCTCCGCGAGGCCGGAGACGACCTGCTTGGCGTCCTCGGCCGCGATGGCCAGCGGGAAGGTCTTGAGCACCTTCACCTTGTAGTCAGCCGCGAGCTCCTCGCAGGTGGCGAGGTTCGACTTGCCGAAGGCGCTGTCCTGGTAGACCACCGCGATCGACTGGATGCCGATGGTCGAGAGGTGGCTGATGATCTTGCGTAGTTCCAGGTCGTAGCCCGCGCGCACGTGGAACAGGTAGCGGTTGACCTTTGTGCGGAACGAGGTGGTGCCCACCAGCGGCGCGAACATCGGCACGCCGGCCTTCTCGGCGAGCGGCATCGCGGCCGCGAGATTGCCGGTGGCCACGTAGCCGGTGAGCGCGAAGACCTTGTCCTCGTCGATCAGCTTCGCGGTGTTGACGGCCGTCTTCGCGGGGTCGTAGGCGTCGTCGTAAGTGACCAGCTCGATCTTGCGGCCGTTCACGCCGCCCGACTTGTTGACGCGGTCGAAGTAGAGCTTGATGCCAGCGCGGTAGTCGATGCCGAAGTCTTTCGCCGGCCCGCTGAACACGGCCGACTGACCGATGCGGATGGTGGTGTCGCTCACACCGTTCGTGCCGTTGTCCGCGCGTGCCGACCGCAGCAGGCCGGGGCCGAGGGCCAGGGCGGCACCGCCCGCCACCATGGCACGCCTAGAGATCGAGGGCTTCATGCGTCGTGGGTCTCGTGTTCTTGTTGCTCTTTCCGACTCTTGCGGCAATGCGCTCAGGCGGTCTGGATGTCGGCCGACTGGATGCGCTTGACGCCCTTGGCCGTCATCTGCTTCCACGCGGCGGCCAGCGAACCGTTGAGGTCGATGCCGCGCGTGGCGTCCTCGATCACGTAGGCCTCGAAGCCGGCCTTGCGCGCGTCCATCGCGGTCCAGGCCACGCAGAAGTCGGTGGCAAGGCCTGTGACGAACACGGTCTTGATGCCGCGCGCCTTGAGGTAGCCGGCCAGGCCCGTGGCCGTCTTGTGGTCGGCTTCCTCGAAGGCCGAGTAGCTGTCCATCTCCTTGTGGAAGCCCTTGCGGATGATGAGCTGCGCGGTAGGCACCTTCAGGTCCTTGCCGAGCGCGGCGTCGTCGGTGCCCTGCACGCAGTGGTCTGGCCACAGCACCTGCGTGCCGTAGCTGAGCTTGGTGGTCTCGAAGGGCTTCTTGCCGCTGTAGGTGCTGGCGAAAGACGCATGGCCCGCCGTGTGCCAGTCCTGCGTGACGACGATGTTCTCGAACGCTGGAGCCAGCGCGTTGATCACCGGGATGACTTCGTTGCCGCCCTTCACCGCGAGCGTGCCGCCGTCGAGAAAACAGTTCTGCACGTCGACCACGATCAGCGCCGCCTTGGCGCCGGGCTTGATCTTGCCGGCCGCGAAGGCGTTGAAAGCGACACTGCCGAGGCCACCGGCCAGCCCGAGGGCGGCGGCGGATTTCACGAGGGTTCTGCGATGCATGGCGTGGACTCCTGGTAGGAACTGGAAGAGGAACTTGAATCAGGACAAGGGAAACTTTCCAGGAACACCACGGAACCGGCTTTGCCGGGCCGTCGGTGTTGCCCCCTGCAAGGGGGTTGGCGAAGCGACACGAAGTGCGCGAAGACTGGGGGTGTGCTTCATGCTAGACGCTGAGGTAGGCGCGGCGCACCTCGTCGTTGGCCGCAAGTTCGGCCATCGTTGCGTGATAGCGGATCTGGCCCTTCTCGAGCACATAGGCGCGGTCGGACACCAGCTCGGCGAAGTGCATGTTCTGCTCCGACAGCAGGATGCTCACGCCCTGCGCCTTGAGCTCCAGGATCATGTTGGCCATCTGCTCGACGATCACCGGCGCCACGCCTTCGGAAGGCTCGTCGAGCAGCACGAGGTACGGATTGCCCATGAGCGTGCGCGCGACCGTGAGCATCTGCTGCTCGCCGCCGCTCATGCGCCCGCCGGGACGGTTCGGCATCTCGCCGAGGTTGGGGAAGAGCTTGAACAGGCGTTCGGGCGTCCACAGCGGCGCGTCGCTGCCGTCGGCCCAGCGGCGCGCGGCCTGCTTGCCGACCTCGAGGTTCTCCATCACCGTGAGGTCGGTGAACACGCGGCGGTCTTCGGGCACGAAGCCCAGGCCCAGGCGCGCCGCATGGTGCGGCTCGCTCTTCGAGATGTCGTGGCCCAGGAAGCGCACCGCGCCGCGGCGCTTGGCCAGCATGCCGATCAGCGCCTTCAGCGTGGTCGACTTGCCCGCGCCGTTGCGGCCCATGAGCGCGACCACTTCGCCGCGACGCACTTCGAGGTCCACGTCGTAGAGGATCTGCGCAGCGCCGTACCAGGCGCACAGGGCCTTGGCCTGAAGCAGGGGTTCATGCGTGCTCATGCGGCTTCTCCTACGGCTGCGGCCTTCTTCTCGAATGTCTTGCCCGTGCCGAAGTACACCTCCTGCACCTTCGGATGGTCGCGGATCTCCAGCGGCTTGCCCTGCGCGATGAGGCGCCCGCGCGCCAGCACGATCATGCGGTCGGCGTACGCGAACACCACGTCCATGCTGTGCTCGGTGAAGAGCACGGCCATGCCGCGCTGGATGACGAGCTCCTTGGTCAGCGCCATGAGCGAGTTGCGCTCCTTGGGCGCCATGCCGGCGGTGGGCTCGTCCATCAGCAGCAGCTTGGGCGAGTTGGCCATCGCGATGGCGAGTTCGACGCGCTTCACGTCGCCGTAGGCCAGCACGCTGCAGGGCCGGTCGGCCTGCGACTTCATGCCGACCTGGTCGAGCAGGGCCAGCGCCTCGTCGCGCTTGTGGTCGGCGGCGCGGCGCCATGTGGAAAACAGCTTGCGGTCGTGCGAGAGCAGCGCCATCTGCACGTTCTCGACCACGGTGAGCGAAGCGAAGGTCTCGGCGATCTGGAAGGTGCGGCCCACGCCCATGCGCCAGATCTCGCGCGGCTTGCGGCCCACGAGTTCCTGGCCGTCGAGCGTGATGGAGCCCTGGTCGGCCTTGAGCTGGCCGTTGACCATGTTGAAAGTGGTGGACTTGCCGGCGCCGTTCGGCCCGATGAGCGCGAGCAGTTCGCCGGGCGGCAGCTCGAAGCTGATGCCGTCCACGGCCTTCACGCCGCCGAAGGACTTGCCGAGGTTCTCGACCTTGAGGAGCGTTCCGGTCATGCCTTCACCTCCTCGAGCTTGGCCTTGGCTTCGGTCTTTGCAACTTCGTCTTCCTTCGGCGCGCGCCACCGGTCGGCCAGCTGCTTGATGGAGCCCGCGATGCCCTGCGGGAACAGCAGCACCAGGATCAGGATGATGGCGCCCAGCATCGCGCGCCAGTAGTCGGTGTTGCGCGCCACGGTGTCATGCAGCCAGGTGAAGGTGACGGCGCCGACCACCGGGCCCGCGAGCGTCTGGATGCCGCCGAGCAGCACCATCACGAGGCCGTCGACCGACCGGCCGACCGACAGCGTCTCCGGCGAGATGCTGCCCTTGGAGAAGGCGAAGAGCGCACCCGCCAGGCCGGCCACAGTGCCGGCGATGACGAAGGCAGCCCACTGCATGCGCTTAACGTCGATGCCGATGGCGTCGGCGCGAAGCACCGAGTCGCGGCCCGCGCGCAGCGCATAGCCGAAGGGCGAGAACAGCACGCGCCGCAGCCACCACACGCCCGCGCCCACGAGCACCAGCGTGAGCCAGTAGTAGGCCCGCTTGTCGGAAAGCCACTCGGAGGGCCACACGCCGGTCAGGCCGTTGCTGCCACCGGTGAAGCTGTCCCACTGGTAGGTGACGGCCCAGGTGATCTGCGCGAAGGCCAGCGTGAGCATCGCGAGGTACACGCCCGACAGCCGTACCGCGAACCAGCCGTAGACGAAGGCGCCGAGCGCGGCGATCAGCGGTGCGACGACCAGCGCGAGCTCCATCGGCAGGTGCAGCGCGCGCACCAGCAGCGCCGCGCCGTAGGCGCCGAGGCCGAAGTACGCGGCATGGCCGAAGGAATGCATGCCGGCCGGTCCCATGATGAAGTGCAGGCTGGTGGCGAAGAGGGCCGCGATCATCAGGTCGATCATCAGCACCGTGGTGTAGGGCGAGTTCACCGTCAGGAACGGCACCACGGCCAGCAGCAGCGCGAGCACGGCTGCGGCCACCATGTAGGCGTTGCTCGGGCGGCGCAGCGGTTCTTCCTGCATGCCGACGTAGCGGCTCGGCGCCTGCGGGCGGCCGAACAGGCCCCAGGGGCGCCACACCAGCACGATGGCCATCACCAGGAAGTCGACCATCAGCGTGAGCTTGGAAAACGACACGTCGATGCCGAAGATCTGCACCACGCCGAGCCAGATGCAAACCGCCTTGATCTCGGCGATGAGCAGCGCGGCCATGTAGGCGCCGGGCAGCGAGCCCATGCCGCCCACCACCACGACCACGAAGGCGGCGCCGATGGTGTTCAGGTCCATCTCGAGCGTTGCGGGCTCGCGCGGCAGCTGCAGAGCGCCGCCGAGGCCGGCGAGCAGCGCACCGAGCGCGAACACGGCCGTGAAGAGCCAGGCCTGGTTGACGCCCAGCGCGCTGACCATCTCGCGGTCTTGCGTGGCGGCGCGCACCAGCGTGCCGAAGCGCGTGCGGGTGAGCAGCAGCCACACGAGGCCGAGCACCACCGGGCCGATCACGATCAGGAACAGGTCATAGGAAGGAAACTGCCGCCCGAGGATCTCGACCGAGCCCTTGAGGCCGGGCGCGCGCGGGCCGAGCAGTTCGTCGGGACCCCACAGCCACAGCACCGCGTCCTTGATGACGAGCACCAGCGCGAAGGTGGCGAGCAGCTGGAACAGCTCCGGCGCCTTGTAGATGCGGCGCAGCAGCAGCACCTCGATCAGCGCGCCGAGCACGCCGACCGCCAGTGCCGCGATCAGCAGCGCGGGCCAGAAGCCCAGGCTCGAACCCAGCTTGTCGACGAGCGTGTACGCGAGGTAGATGCCCACCATGAAGAACGATCCATGGGCGAAATTGACGATGCGCGTCACGCCGAAGATCAACGAGAGACCGGCCGCCACGAAGAAGAGCGAGGACGCGCCGGCCAACCCGTTGAGCAACTGAACAACGAAGCCTGAGAAACTCATAAGGACCCTGAGGAAACTGGAGACATCCGCATCCGCGCCTTGGTGCAAGGGCTGCGGATGCAGTGCAGGAGCCGCGCGATCAGTCGGCGGGGCGCATCTTCTTCACTTCGTCATCGCTCGGCTGGAACTTGGCGCCGTCGAGGTAGACATAGTCGACCATCACGCCCTTGCCACCGTCGTTCTTGGTCTTGCCCACGTACGCGCCCATGGTGGACTGGTTGTCCTGCGCGCGGTAGCTGATCTTGCCGAAGGGCGTGTCGACCTGCAGGCCCTTGAAGGCGGCCACGAGTTTTTCAGTGTCAGTGCCGCCGGCCTTCTTGATACCGGCCGCGATCGAGTGGATGGCGCTATAGCCGACCACCGAGCCCAGGCGCGGGTAGTCCTTGAACTTGGCCTGGTAGGCGTCGAGGAAGGCCTTGTGCTCGGGCGTCTTCACGCCGTTCCAGGGATAGCCGGTGACGATCCAGCCGTTGGGCGCTTCGTCTTTCAGCGGGTCGAGGTACTCGGGCTCGCCGGTCAGCACGCTCACCACCTCGCGGTCCTTGAACAGGCCGCGCGTGTTGCCCTCGCGCACGAACTTGGAAAGGTCGGCGCCGAACAGCACGTTGAAGATGGCATCGGGCTTGGCATCGGCCAGGGCCTGCACCACGCTGCCCGAATCGACCTTGCCCAGCGGCGGCGCCTGCTCGGCGACGAACTCGACGTCGGGCTGCGCGGCCTTCAGCAGCGTCTTGAAGGTGGCGACCGACGACTGGCCGTATTCGTAGTTGGGATACACGAGCGCCCAGCGCTTCTTCTTGAGCTTGGCGGCCTCGGGCACCAGCATCGCGACCTGCATGTAGGTCGAGGGACGCAGGCGGTAGGTGTACTTGTTGCCGTTGCTCCAGACGATCTTGTCGGTGAGCGGCTCGGCGGCGAGATAGAAGAACTTCTTCTGCTTGGCGAAGTCGGTCAGCGCCAGGCCGGTGTTCGACAGGAAGGCGCCGGCCAGCACGTCGATCTTCTCGCGCGAGATGAGTTCTTCGGCCACGCGCACGGCGTCGCCGGGGTTGGCGTTGTCGTCGCGGCTGATGAGCTCGATCTTCTTTCCGTTGATGCCACCCTTGGCGTTGATCTCGTCGACCGCGAGTTCCATGCCCTTCTTGTAGGGCTCGAGGAAGGCGGGTTGCGCCTTGTAGCTGTTGATTTCACCGATCTTGATCACGCCCTGCGCGTGCGCGGGAACGAGGGCCGTGGCCAGCGTGACGACGGACGCGGCGCAGAAAACATGGCGCAATGGATTCATCGAGAAGCTCCTAGGGGTTAAGGCAGAAAGAATTCGAGTTGTTAGGGCGCGGGACTATGGCTGGACGATGCGGCGCGTCTCAGCGCAGGCCGTCTTCGCCCTTGATCTCGCTGACCTGCAGGCCGCCGATGCGCGGCAGCGGACGGCCGCTGTCGGTGACGGCCACAGCCACCACGATCTCGTTGGCGCGCGGCGCGTCGCTCACGCGGGCTTCCACTGCGTCGAAGTGGCTGCGCACGAAGGCGGCGTCCTTGTGGCCCAGCGGCACGTCGATGGCGGTGCCCAGCGTGCCCTGCTTCTTGGCCGAGGGCACGAGCGCCGCGCCCTTCTCCACTGCCACGCGCAGCGGCGCGCCGAGCTTGGGATGCAGGATGGCGGCGGCATGCTCGAGCTCGCCGCGCTCGCCGACGATGGCAGCCTTGCCGTAGCTCTGTGCCTGGCCGGGCTCGATGCCCAGCGCCTTCACGGCCTTCTGGCCCAGCAGCGCGCCGAGCTCCTCGCCGATGGCGATGAGTTCGTCGAGGCTCTCGCTGTAGCGGCCCGCGTAGGGGTTCTCGATGACGGCGATGGCGACGGCGCGGCGCGTGGGCGGCGCGATGTCCTTGCCCATTTCCTTGCGGGTTTCGTCGACCTGGATGACGAGCTTGCGGATGTTGGCGGTCATGTTCTGTGTGTTCCTTGTCTGTCTTGTCTCTTTGCGGGTCAGCGCAGGCCGTCCCACTTGCTGATGTCCTTCGCGAGCAGCCCGCCCACGCGGGCATGCACGCGGTAGCCCGTGCTCATCGCGAGGATGAAGACGATCTCGTCGGCCGCCGGCGCGCCGGGCACGCGCACCTCGATGGCGTCGAACTGGCCGCGCACGTAGCTGGCGTTGATGTTGGTGAGCGGCACGTCGAGCGCGGCGCCGGGTGGGCCGACCTTCTTGGTCGAAGGCACGATCGAGAGCGCGTTGCCGGGCTGGCCTGTCTTCTCCTCGGCCTTGCCCGCGGTGTAGGCGGCGCGGCTGCCCTTCCAGCCGAGCAGTTCGCGCATGGCGTAGCCGCCGGGCACGTGCCAGAGCGCTCCATGCTCCAGCTCGCCGTCAGCGCCGACGATGGCGCCCTTGCCGTAGGTAGCGATCTGCTCCAGCGGCACATCCATCGCGGCGTGCAGCTTGTGCGCCATGTCTACGCCCACGGGGTCGAGCAGCGCCATCATCGGCAGGATGTCGGGTTCGTAGCGGCCCGCGAACGGATTGGTCAGCACCGCGCCGATGGCACCGCGCACCAGCGGGGTGTCGGCGCGCGGTCCGAACTCGTGGTGGATGTGCTCGACATGGGTGAAGACGCGGCGGATTTCGATCATGAAAAAGAACCTTGCTTTTCGTTAAGCAAATACTGAACCAACGGATTTCGGCAGCTCTGTGTCGAGCGCCTTCGAGCATAAGGGCTCGACAAGTCTCCACTGCCCCTGACAAACGAGTAGAGCGGCCCAGACGAGCCCTCCTTTTTGCAGGACCTTGGCGCACACCACGCCCGTATCGAGTGCGCTGCGCACCTGCGCGGGGGCCAGCGTCGGCACGTCGACGGTGACGAGCGTGTCGCCGAGATCGCTGTCGTCCTTGCACTCGTTCGCGGGGCGGCGCGCGATGGCATCGTCGTCCACGTCGACGGCATTGGCGATCACTGTCGCGGCGGCATCGGCCTGCGCTGCCGTGGCGGCCAGCACCGTCACGCTGTCGGCGATGCCCAGCGAGAAACTGCGCCCGCGCCAGCCGCTGGTGGCGACGCCGCGCACGGGCTGGTCGGCGCGCAGCTCGAACTGGCCATCCGTCGTGAGGATGCCGCTACTATCTCGCCAGTCGAAACGCGCGATGTCGGCGAACACCCCCACGCGCGCGGACTGCCCGGGCGCGAGGTGCAGCGCGATGTCGCCGCCGTTGTTGATCCACGCGCGCTCGATGCCGGGGCGCTCGTAGAAGGCGATGAGCTCCTGCGCGACCGAACCGGCCACCGCCGCCATCGGCGTGATGAACATCGGAGAGAACGCGGCGCAGGCATCCCACATGCGACGGGCCACCACGTTGCGCGGCCGCATCTTTTCAGTGACGGGCAGACGCAGCAGCGGCAGTTCGCGCACCAGTTCGTCGAGCACGTGGACGAAGCGCGCCCAGGCAGCGTCGTGCGCAGCGGCCACGGCGTACGGGTCGCCGTACGCCTCGGCCACGATGTCGATCGGGCCGTGGTTGAAGTGCCAGCGGCTCTTGTCGAGCGCACTGCGTTGGGCGGACATGATCAGCCCAGCATCGGGGCGTGGCCGAGCGGCCACGGGTTGGCGTCGTCCACCGCGAGCCATTGGCGCGCAAGCGGTGCGCCGTCTTCCTGCCATGCACCACGCGCGAGCGCCTGTTCGAGCGGGAAGATGTGTTCGACGTGGCCGCCGAGCGCCTCGTAGTCGTCGCGCCGCATGCTGAACTCGATGGGCGCGACGATGGCCGGAGTGGGCACGGTGCCGAAGCTGTTGTCGGGCATGCGCATGACGTCGGCCATCACCGTGATGCCGCCGCCCGGCCACACGTAGGCCGGCGCACCGCCGCAGGTGACGTTGACCAGCGCGCGCTTGATGGCGCGCGTGAGCAGCACCGGGTTCTCGGTGACCCCCGCGCGCAGGCTGCCGCCTGCACCGCCGAGGAACAGCACGGTGCACAGCGAGGGTTCGCAGTTCTCGCCGATGCGATCGACGATGCGCTTCACCTCGGGCGGCATGGGCTGCTCGACGGGCTTGAGCGCGTCGTCGAGCACGTACCACTGCGCATGCTCACCGGTGGTCGAAGTCATGAGCAGGCGCAGGCCGGGGCGCGCGACGCCCTCTTCCCAGCCTTCGATGATCGCGAGCGGATCGGCGATGTCGGTGCCGCCCCAGCCGTTGCCCGGGTTCGCCACCTGGAAGTAGCGCCCCGGCGTGGACTTGCGCCCCAGCATCTGGATGCCCGAGGGCGCCATGTCGAGGCAGCGGCCGGCCTGGTGCTCGGTGAGCACGCCGGTGATGTGGTCGTCGACCACCACCACCTCGTCGGCCACGCCGGCGAACTGGCGCGCGAAGATGCCGACCGCCGCCGAGCCGCAGCCCACGCGCATGCGCTGCTCTTCCACGCCGTTGACGATGGGCGCCTTGCCCGCCTGGATGACGAGGGTGGAGCCGCCGTCGATGGTGCACTCCACCGCCTTCTTGTTGCCCAGCAACTGCATCAGCTCGGCCGTCATGCGGCCTTCCTTCTTGCTGCCGCCGGTGAGGTGATGAACGCCGCCGAGCGAGAGCATCTGCGAGCCGTATTCGGCCGTGGTCACGTGGCCCACGACCTCGCCGCGGTAGCGCACGTTGGCCTGCTCGGGGCCCAGGAAGCGGTCGGTGTCGATCTTCACCTTGAAGCTGCAGTAGCTGAAGATGCCTTCGGTGACGACGGTGACCATGTCCACGCCCCGGGCCTTGGAGGCCACGATGAAGGGGGCGGGCTTGTAGTCGGGGTAGGTGGTGGAGGAGCCCACGCCGGTGACGAAGACTTCGTCGGAGTGCAGCAGGTCGCCGTTCCAGTCGGGGGCGGCATCGGCCGACTCGGCAGCTTCGGCGCCCGGGCGGTCGAAGGGCACCAGCACGGGCGCTTCGCTCTCTATCGTGCGGCGCAGCAGCACCACGGGATCGACGCGCACCAGCACGCCCTCTTTATTGGCATAGCGGTCGCAGGCGCCGGTGCGGCCGTCGGAGATCTGGCACAGCACCGGGCAGGCGTTGCACTCGACCTTGGCGGAGCTCATGCGCTCGTTGCGCAGCGGTGCCTTGCCGAAGGCGCTGCTGCCGGCTTCGGCCACCACGGGCATGTCCATGCCCGGGAGGCCGTCTGTCTTGGTGTGTTCTGTCATCGGGGCGATCTCTTGGCGTTCGGTCGTGTGCGAAGGTGCAATTGCAGGCTGCCGGGGTTTGCAACAAACGTGCCGTCCGCCCGCTTGTGCATCGACTTCCGTTTGTGTAGCATTCCCTACACTTTCATGTTGCATTCACTACATCAAAGGTCAATGTAGCAAACGGGCCCGATGCTTGCAATGGTGTTTTCTCGCGGTGTTCATCGGGGTTTCTCCGACCAACGACAATGGAGGGTTCGGAGCCGGCCGGCGGCTTTCGCCCCAAAGGCGTGCACGCAGGCTAAGCCAACCTCCCTAGTTACCAACCAACTCTTGAGTTCCGTATGAGTGCATTCAGCGAAGAACGCGTCCTGAGCGTCCACCACTGGACCGACCGCCTGTTCACCTTCACCACCACGCGCGACCCGGCGCTGCGCTTCTCGAACGGTCATTTCACGATGATCGGCCTGAAGGTCAACAACAAGCCCCTGCTGCGCGCCTACAGCATCGTGAGCCCGAACTACGAGGAGCATCTCGAGTTCCTGAGCATCAAGGTGGAAGAAGGCCCGCTGACCTCGAAGCTGCAGCACATCCAGGTGGGCGACACCATCATCGTGGGCCGCAAGCCCACCGGCACGCTGCTGATCGACTACACGCTGCCGGCCAAGCGCCTGTACCTGTTCGGCACCGGCACCGGCCTCGCACCGTTCATGAGCATCATCCGCGACCCGGACACCTACGAGAAGTTCGAGCAGGTCATCCTGGTGCACGGCGTGCGCCAGGTCGACGAGCTGGCCTATCACGACCTCGTGACCGACCACCTGCCCAAGCACGAGTTCCTGGGCGAGATGATCGCCAAGCAGCTGCTGTACTACCCGACGGTCACGCGCGAGGAGTTCCGCAACCAGGGCCGCATCACCGACCTGATCGAGAGCAACAAGCTCACCGACGACCTCGGCCTGCCGCCGCTGAACGTCGAGGAAGACCGCGTCATGCTGTGCGGCAGCCCCGGCCTGCTGGTCGACCTGAAGCACATCCTCGAGAAGCGCGGCTTCAAGGAAGGCAACACCAGCACGCCGGGCGACTTCGTCGTCGAGCGCGCCTTCGCCGAGAAGTAAAGAAGCACGGCATCGCGCGCGCAGACAGATAGATGGCCGACAACAGCCGCTCCGCCTCCCACAAGCCCAAGCCGCAGCGCCGCACGGGCGTGCGCGAGGCGGCTGCCCAGGCCACGCGCGACAGCATCCTGAAGGCGGCGACCAAGGTCTTCGCCAGATACGGCTACGACGGCGGCAGCGTGGAGAAGATCTCCAAGGCCGCGAAGTCGTACGACCGGATGATCTACTACTACTTCGGCAGCAAGGAAGGCCTCTTCATTGCAGTGCTCGAAGGCATCTACCAGCGCATGGACGACGCCGAAGCGGCCATCGCGCTCGACGCCTCGCGGCCGGTGGACGCGCTCACCGAAGTCATCCGCTTCGTGCTGGGCTACTACCGCAAGAACCCCGAGTTCGTCACGCTGCTGAACACCGAGAACCTGCACAAGGGCCGGCACATTTCGAAGTCGCTGCGCGCCCGCGAGTACTCGTCGCGCGCGGTGGCGATCATTGCGGAGATCCTGGCGAGCGGCGCCTCGCAGGGCCTGTTCCGCAAGGATCTGGTGGCACGCGACATCTACCTGCTGATCGCGTCCACGGGCTACTTCTACACATCCAACCGGCACACGCTCACCGCCTTCCTCGGTGAACCGCTGGAGTCGCCCGAGGCCATCGCGCACTGGGAAGACTTCGTGATCGAGACGCTGCTGCGCACGGTGCGCGCGGACGCCGACGAGCCGCAGGACGACGAGAACAACTCCACCACATCCCACGAGGACACATCGAAATGGCAGAAATCGCAGCCGGCGGCAAGTCGGGCAAGGTCGTCATAAGGAACATCGGGCTGCTGCTCTCGGGCGACATCGACAAGCCCATCCTCGATGCCGACACCATCGTCGTGAACGACGGCCTGATCGTCGCGGTCGGCAAGGAAAAGGACTGCGACCTCGAAGGCGCGGTCACCGTCATCGACGCGAAGAAGACCTGCGTGGCGCCCGGCCTGATCGACAGCCACGTGCACCCGGTGTTCGGCGACTGGACCCCGCGCCAGGGCCAGCTCGGCTGGATCGACTCCACCATGCACGGCGGCGTGACGACGATGATTTCCGCCGGCGAAGTGCACCTGCCCGGCCGCCCCAAGGACATCGTGGGCCTGAAGGCCCTGGCCATCACCGCGCAGCGCGCCTTCGACAACTTCCGCCCCGGTGGCGTGAAGGTGCTGGCGGGCGCGCCCGTCATCGAGAAGGGCATGGTCGAGAGCGACTTCAAGGAACTGGCCGAGGCCGGCGTGGGGCTGCTGGGCGAAGTGGGCCTGGGCTCGGTCAAGGCCGGCTACGAGGCCAAGGAGATGGTGGCCTGGGCGCGCAAGTACGGCATCCAGAGCACGATTCATACGGGCGGCCCGTCGATCCCTGGCTCGGGCCTGATCGACAAGGACGTGGTGCTCGAGGCCGATGCCGACGTCATCGGCCACATCAACGGCGGCCACACCTCGCTGCCCGAGGCGCACGTGTGCGAGCTGTGCGAGAAGAGCTCGCGCGCCATCGAGATCGTGCACAACGGCAACGAGAAAGTCGCCATCGCGGCGGCAAAGGCGGCACTTGAACTCAAGTGCCCGCACCGCGTGATCCTCGGCACCGACGGCCCTGCCGGTTCGGGCGTGCAGCCGCTGGGCATCCTGCGCATGGTAGCGATGCTGTCGTCCATCGCGAACATCCCTGCCGAGCTGGTGTTCTGCTTCGCGACGGGCAACACCGCGAAGATCCGCAAGCTCAACTGCGGCCTGGTCGAGGTGGGGCGCGCCGCCGACTTCGTGTTCATGGACCGCGCCCAGCATTCGCCCGCGCCGGGGCTGCTCGAGAGCGTGCAGCTCGGCGACATCCCGGGCGTGGGCATGGTGATGATCGACGGCATCGTGCGCTGCGGCCGCAGCCGCAACACGCCGCCGGCGACCGAGATTCCGGTGGTCGTCTCGGGCGCGCACTGAGCACGATGCGGCGCAATGCGCCGCATCGCCGGCCTCAGCCGTTGCGGTGCGAGCGAAAGACCAGGTAGCGCGCCGACAGGAAGTTGGCGCTCATGCCCGCGAGGCTGCCGAGCGCCACGCCCAGGGCCGCGGCCCAGCGGCCTTCCACCCAGTGCAGCGTCAGCACATAGGCGCCGTAGTTGAGCACCGCGCCGGCCGCCATGGTCGCCAGGTAGCCCAGGTACTCGCGCCAGATCGAGCGGCTGGCGGCCGCGCTCGCCGCGAAGGTGTAGCGGCGGTTGAAGGCCCAGGTGGTGGTGGCCGCCGCGAGGAACGACACCACCCGCGCGACATACCAGCCCAGCAGCGGCGCCAGCAGGTACAGCACCACCACGTCGACCACGAGCCCGATCACGCCGACGGCGGCGAACGCGAGAAACTCGCGGCCGATCTTCATCGCGAGGCCTGCTCACGCACGCTGGGGATCGCGAGATAGCTCAGCCGCTTGGCCTCCCGCCGCCCCAGGGTGATGGCCTGCATGATGACGCCGCACACGAAGGACAGCATGGCCGCCAGCATCGCGCCGGTGGCCAGCACCGCCGTGGGGAGCCGGGGCACCAGGCCGGTCTGCATGTAGGTCATGAAGAGCGGCACGACCAGTGCCACCGACATCAGCACCAGCAGCCCGCCGATGATCGAGAAGAACTGCAGCGGCCGCTCGCTCACGAACAGCTTGCAGATGGTCTTGAGGATGCGCCAGCCGTCGCGATAGGTCGAGAGCTTGCTGACCGAGCCTTCGGGCCGCGTGCTGTAGGCGGTGGCTTCCTCGGCATAGGGCATGCGCAGCTCGAGCGCGTGCACGGTGAGCTCGGTCTCCGTCTCGAAGCCCCGCGACAGCGCCGGGAACGACTTGGCATAGCGCCGCGAGAACACGCGGTAGCCCGAGAGCATGTCGGTGAGGCCACCGCCGAAGAGCTGCGCCACCGCGCCCGTGAGCATGCGGTTGCCGAAGCGATGGCCGGCGCGGTAGGTGTGCGCGTCCTGGCCGTCGTCCACGCGGCTGCCGACCACCATGTCGAGGTTGTCGTGCACCAGCCGTTCGACGAGGCGCGGCGCGGCGCCGGCGTCGTAGGTGGCGTCGCCGTCGGTCATCACGTACACGTCGGCATCGACGTCGGCGAACATGCGCCGCACCACGTTGCCCTTGCCGCGCAGCGCCACGTGCGTGACGGTGGCGCCGGCCGCGCGCGCCACGGCGGCCGTGTCGTCGCTGGAGTTGTTGTCGAAGACGTGGATCTCGGCCCCGGGCAGCGCGGCACGAAAACCCTGCACCACCTGCGCGATAGCCAGCGCCTCGTTGTAGCAGGGGATGACCACGGCGATGCGCAGGCCGCTGCTGCTGCTGCTGCGGATCGGGCTGCTGGAGAGGTCTGCGTCGTCGGTCATGGTGCGACGGGAAGGATACGGTAGACGCGGCTGCCGTCCTTCTCGTATTCCACGGCGAAGTACTTGTCGAAGTCGATGCGCGCGCTGAACACCGGCGCCACCGAGTCGGGCAGCACGACCGCGACGAAGCCCATACCCGAGAGCTTTCGTGCGAGGTCGCCGCCCGACAGGCGCCCGAAGTCGGTATAGCGCCAGGGCCCGAGGGTGTCGCCCCAGATGGGGTTGGGGCCGTAGTAGATCGCCTCGTTCAACGCGACCTGGTAGACGCGGCCCTTGGCGGTCCGGCGCAGGTAGTCCATGACGGCATAGCCCGGCACATGCTTGCGCAGCACGGCCTCGCGGGCCTCGGGCGTGACCGCGACCATCGAGACCTTGACCGCGGTCTGGCGCACGGAGACGGCGGCCATCGCGGCCAGCAGCAGCACGAGCACCCAGTCGCCCACGCGGGCGCCGGAGCGCGCCACGGTGGGACCGGCATCCTGCGGCTGCGGCGCCTTCGCACCGAACAGCCGCTTCACGCCCGACGCCGCCCAGCCGAACAGCACCTGCCAGCCGATGGCCGCGATGGCCGCCAGCAGCGGGAACGAAGCCGTCAGGTAGCGCGGGTAGCGCGAGGTCGCGACCCACACCACCAGCGAGTACAGGCAGAACCAGCCGGCGGCGCGCACGGCCGCGGAGCGCTTCCAGAGCACGCTGAACGGCGCGAAGAACACGGACCAGATCAGCGCGTTGGGCAGCTCGGCATGCACGCGCACGTCGGCCACCTGCTGCACGTAGTCGGCCGGCGTCCATTCTGTGAAGCCGAACACCCGCGCGCCGATGGGGTTGAAGGGGTCGCCCGTCATGATGGCGTTGCGCGCATACCAGTACACGCAGGGAATCAGGAAGCAGACGAACACCAGCGCCCAGGCCTTGGGGCTGCGCTCGTGGCGGAAGACGAACGGCGCCACCAGCGGCAGGAAGACCAGCGCCTGGTACTTCGAGCCCGCGGCCACGCCGAGGCAGAACGCCGCCAGGCCGAGCCAGCGGATGCCGCCGTGCGTGGGCTTGCCGGGCTCCGATTCGCGCCACCACCACAGCGCCACGCAGGCCGACAGCACGAACAGCGCCACGCCCATGTCGATCAGCGCGTTGGAATAGTCGCCGAGCCCCAGCCAGATGGCCGCGCCGATGCATGCGGTGAGCCGGTTGGCGTGCAGCATGCCGAGGCGATAGATCATCACGACCGACAGCGCGCCGGCCAGGGCGTTCAGGAAGTGCGGCAGCACGTCGTCGCCCAGCTGCAGCGCGGCGGCGTACAGCAGGTTGTAGTTGTACGGGAACCAGGGGTAGCGCAGCCAGTCGTGGATGCCCAGCGAGCCCTGCTGCGCCACCTGGCGCGCGTAGGGCAGGTGGTACATCAGCTCGTCGAAGGCGATGGGCGGCGCGAGCGGCGCCACCAGCGCCGGCAGCACGACCAGGGCCAATGCGATCGCCGCGACGCGTTCCGGATAGCTCCAGGGCACGGCCTGCACGTTGGCGAGCAGCGCGCGCCGCTCGCGCAGCCACGCCGGCAGCTGCACCGCCGCAGCCAGCACGCCCACCACGACGAGGGCCACGGTCGCGCCGACCTTGAAGGCTCCGAAGATGGCCAGCGCCTGGAACGCGCAGATGAACAGGCCCACGCCAAGCGCCACGGCCATGGCGGCCTCGAGCCCCGCATCGCGGCGCGGCGGCGGCGCCAGGCGGCCCAGCAGCGCGCGTCCATAGCCCCAGCAGCCCACCACGAAGACCGCCAGTGCCGCGTACTGCGCGGCTGCAAACATCAGCTTCTGAATAACAACTCCCCGGGCCGGGCGGCCGCACCGGCCGGCAGGTTCAAAGATTGGGCGCGAGCAGGCGCTCGAGGTCGGCTTCGCTTTCCTTGCGCCGCGCGGCCTGGTCCTGCAACTGGTCGTGCCCGATCTTGCCGACGTTGAAGTACGTCGAATCGGGGTGGCTCAGGTAGAACCCGCTCACGCTGGCGGCGGGCATCATAGCGAGGCTTTCCGTCAGGCTCATGCCAATGTCCGCGCAGTTCAGAAGGTCGAACATGGGCTTCTTCACGCTGTGGTCGGGGCATGCCGGATAGCCGGGCGCGGGGCGGATGCCGCGGTACTTCTCCGCGATCATGTCGTCGTTGCTCAGGCTCTCGTCGCTCGCGTAGCCCCAGAGGTCGGTGCGCACGCGGTGGTGCAGCGCCTCGGCGAAGGCCTCGGCCAGCCGGTCGGCCAGGGCCTTGAGCATGATGGCCGAATAGTCGTCGAGGTCGTCGACGAAGTACTTTTCCTTCTTCTCCACGCCCAGGCCGGCCGTGACGGCGAACATGCCGACGTAGTCCTTCACGCCACTGTCCTTCGGCGCAACGAAGTCGGCCAGGCAGCGGCTCGGGCGCATCACGCCGTCGATCTCGTGCTTCTCGGTCTGCTGGCGCATGCCGTACCAGGTGAGCGCAACCTCGCTGCGCGACTCGGCGGTGTACAGCTCGATGTCGTCGTCGTTCACCGTATTGGCGGGCCAGAAGCCGACCACGCCGCTCGCGCTGAGCCAGCGGCCCTCGATGAGGCGCTTGAGCATGCGCTGGCCGTCGCCGTACACGCGCACGGCCTCGGTGCCGACGATCTCGTCCTTCAGGATGGCCGGGAACGGGCCCGCCAGGTCCCAAGTCTGGAAGAACGGGCCCCAGTCGATGTACTTCGCGAGCTCGGTCAGGTCGAAGTTCCTGAACACGCGCCGCCCGATGAACTTGGGCACCGGCGGCAGGTAGTTCGCGAAGTCGACGGGCGTCTTGTTGGCGCGCGCCTTGGCCAGCGGCCACAGCGGCACCTGCTTCTTGTTGGCGTGCTGCTCGCGCACCTTGTGGTAGTCGGCGTTGATCTCGTCGATGTACGCCGTGGCCTGGTCGCTCAGCAGGCTCTGCGCCACGCTCACGCTGCGCGAGGCGTCGGGCACGTAGACCACGGGGCCCTCGTAGTGCGGCGCGATCTTCACGGCCGTGTGCACGCGGCTGGTGGTGGCGCCGCCGATCAGCAGCGGAATCTTCTTGATGCGGAAGTGGTCGTCCTTCTGCATCTCGCCGGCCACGTACTGCATTTCTTCCAGGCTCGGCGTGATGAGGCCCGACAGGCCCACGATGTCCGCGCCCTCGACCTTCGCCTTGGCCAGGATTTCGTGGCAAGGGACCATCACGCCCATGTTCACCACTTCGAAGTTGTTGCACTGGAGCACGACGGTGACGATGTTCTTGCCGATGTCGTGCACGTCGCCCTTCACGGTGGCGATGATGATCTTGCCCTTGGTGCGCACGTCGCGGCCCGCGGCCTCGTCCTGGCGCTTTTCTTCCTCGATGTAGGGAATGAGGTGGGCCACGGCCGACTTCATCACGCGCGCCGACTTCACCACCTGCGGCAGGAACATCTTGCCCTGACCGAACAGGTCGCCCACGATGTTCATGCCGTCCATCAGCGGGCCTTCGATCACGTGCAGCGGACGGCCGCCGGTGGCGAGGATCGCGCGGTAGGCCTCTTCCGTGTCTTCGACGATGAAGTCGGTGATGCCGTGCACCATCGCGTGCGACAGGCGCTGGTTGACCGGCACCGGGTTTTCCGGCGTGCCGCGCCATTCGAGCTTCTTGCTGTCGTCCTTGGCGCCACTCTTGGCGGTCTCGGCCACTTCGACGAGGCGTTCGCCGGCATCGGGGCGGCGGTTGAGCACCACGTCTTCGACGCGCTCGCGCAGGCCGGGCTCGAGGTCGTCGTACACGCCCACCATGCCTGCGTTGACGATGCCCATGTCCATGCCCGCCTTGATCGCGTGGTACAGGAACACGGTGTGGATGGCCTCGCGCACCGGGTCGTTGCCGCGGAAGCTGAAGCTCACGTTCGACACGCCGCCCGACACCTTCGCACCCGGCAGGTTCTGCTTGATCCAGCGCACGGCCTCGATGAAGTCGACCGCGTAGTTGTCGTGCTCCTCGATGCCGGTGGCAATGGCGAAGATGTTCGGGTCGAAGATGATGTCCTCGGGCGGGAACCCCACCTCGTCCACCAGGATGCGGTAGGCGCGCTCGCAGATCTCGATCTTGCGCGCGTAGGTGTCGGCCTGGCCCTTCTCGTCGAAGGCCATCACCACGGCGGCGGCGCCGTAGCGCTTCACCAGCATGGCCTCGTGCTTGAACTTGTCGACGCCCTCCTTCATGGAGATGGAGTTGACGATGCCCTTGCCCTGGATGCAGCGCAGCCCCGCCTCGATGACCTCCCACTTCGAGCTGTCGACCATCACCGGCACACGCGCGATGTCGGGCTCGCTGGCGATGAGGTTGAGGAAGCGGACCATCGCGGCCTTGCTGTCGAGCATGGCCTCGTCCATGTTCACGTCGATCACCTGCGCGCCGTTCTCGACCTGCTGGCGCGCCACGGCCAGCGCTTCTTCGAACTGGCCGTTGAGGATCATGCGCGCGAAGGCCTTGGAGCCCGTGACGTTGGTGCGCTCGCCGATGTTGACGAACAGCGTGCCTTCGCCGATGGAGACCGGCTCCAGGCCTGAGAGCTTCATGGGAGGCGGCATTGGGGAAGACATGGTTGGACTCGGGGGCAAAAGCGGTTATTCGTGCGCGGGTTGGGGGAGTCTATCGCCCTCGCATGCGCTGCAGTTACTGCAGGAGTAAGTCCGAATCATGAAAGGGAAAGTCCGGATCGCTCCCACCCCCGTCTGTTTCGCAGAATGAAAAGTGCACGCTCGTTCTTTTTTGCGTGCCCCCAAACCGATCAACCCACAAAGGGAGTTCCGATGATTCGACTGAAGAGGATTGCGGCTTCGAGGACCAAGACGACGGGCAGGAAGAACGGCACGGCACGGCGGACGGCCGGCGCGCTGCTGGTGTGCGGCATGCTGGCGCTCGCGCCCATGACGCAGACGGCGCAGGCGGCCAACACCAGCGCGCAGACGGCCTATCCGATCGTGCTGGTGCACGGCATGCTGGGCTTCGACACCGTCGCGGGCATCGACTACTGGTACGGCATCCCCGGCGAGCTGCGCGCCCAGGGCGCCAAGGTCTTCGTCGCCGAGGTGGCGGCCACCAACAGCAGCGAGGTGCGCGGCGAGCAGCTGCTCAAGCAGGTCAAGGACGTGCTGGCGCTGACCGGCGCGAGCAAGGTCAACCTGATCGGCCATTCGCACGGCGGCCCGACGGCGCGCTACGTCTCGGGCGTGGCGCCGCAGCTGGTGGCCTCGGTCACGACGGTGGGCAGCCCGCACAAGGGCAGCAAGGTGGCCGACGTGCTCGGAGACACGCTGCCGGACGGCAGCATCAGCCGGGCCGTGGTGGTGAGCGTGGTCAACGCCTTCTCAAGCCTCATCGGCATCCTCTCGGGCAACAACACGCCGCAGAACGGGCTGGGCGCGCTGAACTCGCTCAACACCGCCGGCTCGGCGAAGTTCAACGCCAAGTTCCCCGACGGCGTGCCCACCACGGCCTGCGGCAACGGCTCCGAGCTGGTCAACGGCGTGCGCTACTTCTCCTGGTCGGGCAACCAGCCGCTGACCAACGTGTTCGACGCGTCCGACTACCCGCTGTCGCTGGCGGGCGTGGTGCACGGCGAAGCCAACGACGGCCTGGTGTCGACCTGCAGCGCGCGCCTGGGCACCTACCTCGGCAGCTACCGGCAAAACCACCTGGACGAGGTCAACCAGATGCTCGGGCTGCGCGACCTGTTCTCGGTGAGCCCGGTGACGCTCTACGCGAACCAGGCGGCGAAGCTGAAGCAGCTCGGCCTCTGAGGAAACGATGCCCCGCAAGCTCCTGCGGCCGCTCGCGGCGGCCGCGGTGGTGCTGGCAGCGGGCGCGGCGTGGTGGCTGGCCGGCGGCGAGGAGGCGCCGGCTCCCTCGGTCGCTTCGGCGGCGAGGCCGGCCGCCTCGTCCGCGCTGCCGGCCGTCTCCACCGCCGCATCCGGCACAAGCGTCCACGCTCCCGATCCTCTGCTGACGCCCGGCCTGCTGCGCACCTTCGAGCAGATGCTCAACGACAGCCAGGCCCGCGACAAGGAAGGCCTGATGGCCGAGATGCGCGCGAAGATCGACAAATACCTGCCGCCCGAGTGGCGAGTGCGCGCGTTGGGCCTGCTGGAGCGGTACATCGACTACCGCAACGCGCTCGAGGCGCTGCCGGCGGCCGACATCGGCGATCCGGCGGGGCTGCGCAGGATCCTCGATGCGCGCGCAGGCATCAGGGCGCGCTACTTCGCTCCCGAAGAGGTCGAGGGCCTGTTCGGCGCCGAGGAGAAATTCGACCGATTCAGCGTCGAGAAGCTGGAGATCGAGCGCAACAGGAGCCTCACGCCCGAGCAGAAGCGCGAGGCCCTCGCGAAGACCGAGGAAACCTGGCTCACGCCCGAGCAGCGGGCCGACCGCGTGGCCAGCACCGCGCAACTGGCCGTGGGCGAGCAGACCGCCGCGCTGGAGGCGCGCGGCGCGAGCCCGCAGGAACGCTTCGCGGAGCGCTCCCAGCAATACGGCCACGAGGCGGCGCAACGGCTCGCCGCACTCGACCAGCAGGAGCAGGACTGGCAGAGCCGCCTCTCGCGCTACGCCGCCGCCGACGAAGCCACGCGGACGCAGCTGCAGGCCGAGCTCTTCACGCCGCAGGAGGCGCTGCGCCTTCAGGCCGCGCTCGAAATGCGGGCGGCCGGCGAGAAAAGAAAAACGCCCTCCCCGCCATGACCGGCAGGGAGGGCGACAGGAAAGGCGGAAAGGTCCGGCCCGGCCTCAGGCCGTGACCGGCACCTTGGCGGCGGCCGAGGCCGGCAGGCCGAACACGCGGTCGAAGCCCCAGTTGAAGACGAAGGTGTAGACCAGGAAGAACACCACCAGCCCCAGGTCCATCACCAGCGCCTGCCAGAGCGTGACGCCCAGGCCCCAGGCGAACATCGGCACCAGGAAGGCGATCAGGCCGCCCTCGAAGCCGATGGCGTGCGCGATGCGGCGGCGCAGGCTGCGTCCGCGCACGACCTGGCGCGACTCCCAGCGCTCGAAGAGCGAGTTGAAGATCAGGTTCCAGATCACCGCGATGACCGATGCGGCCACCGCCATCACGCCCGAATGGCCCAGGCCGGCGTCCGTCATCAGGGCCAGTCCGGCGCTGGCGGCCACGATGGCGATGCCTTCGTAGAGGCTGATGTAGACGATGCGACGCTGAATCCCTTGCATGGCTTTCTCTCTGTGTTCGTTGATGCGATGACTGGACTTTATTTGTTGTTCGCTGATATAAAAAGTTAACTTGTTTCAGTTTTATTGAAAGATCGGCGCCATGGCCTTTTCCAGCGACAACGTCGAAGTCTTCCTGGCCGTGATCGACCACGGCTCTTTCTCGGCCGCCGCGCGGGCGCTGGGCAGGGTGCCGTCGGCCGTGAGCATGGCCATCGCCAACCTCGAGGCCGAACTCGACCTGCAGCTGTTCGACCGCAGCGGCCGCGAGCCCCAGCCCACCCCCGCCGCGCGTTCGCTGGAGCCTCAGGCGCGGCTGCTGGCGGCCCAGCTGAAGCAGCTGCAGGTGCAGGCGCTGGCGCTCACGCAGGGGCTGGAAGACCGGCTCACGCTGGCCATCGCGCCCGAGCTGCTGGCCGCGCCCTGGAGCGGCCCGCTGGCCGAGCTGGCGCGGGAGCATCCGCTGCTGCAGGTCGAGGTGCTGGCGGCCCCGCAGGCCGACGCGCTGGCGCTGCTGCACAGCGGGCGCGCGCAGCTGGCGCTGGTGTTCGAGCGCCCCAGCCTCGACGGGCGCGAAGGCTTCCAGGAAGTGGGCAGCGAGCTCATGGTGGCGGTGATGGCGCCCGACCACCCCGTGCTCGCGGCCAACGGCGGCCGGCTGCGCGAGGATCACCTGACCAACACCCGCCAGATCGTCGTGGCCGGCCGCGACCTCGCCACCAGCGACCCGCGCTTCGTGTTCGCGCGCCACGTCTGGCGCACCGACAACGCGCTGGCCGCGCTGAGCCTGATCACCGCCGGATTGGGCTGGGGCTGGCTGGCGCGCAACTTCGCCGGGCCGCACGTGGCGGCGGGTGCGCTGGTCGAGATCCCGTTCGAGAACCTCAGCAACGGGCTGGACCTGTGGGTGGACGTGGTGTGGTCACGTGAGCGCCCACTCGGCCTGGGAGCCCAGCATTTCGTGAATCTGATCGCCAAGGGCCGGGCACCGGCCGGTGAATGCAGCCCCAAGACAGGCGGAATCTGAGCGACTAGACGACTGGTCTAATTGCCGCTAGAGTGCGGTCCATGAACGCGATCGCCCCCATCACAGACGTCCGCCAGCACATCCTCGACGTGGCCCACCCGCTGCTGCTGCGGAAGGGCTTCACCGGCGTCGGGCTGGCCGAAGTACTGGCGGCGGCGAAGGTGCCGAAGGGCTCGTTCTATCACTACTTCGGCTCCAAGGAAGTCTTCGGCGAGGCGGTGCTGGAAGCCTATTTCACCGAGTACCTGGGGCGCACCGACACCCTCCTGACCGAGGGGCCCGGCACCGCCGCCCAACGGCTGATCGCCTATTTCGACGACTGGCTCGACTCGCAGACCGGCGACGAGGCGCAAAGCCGCTGCCTCGTCGTCAAGCTCGGCGCGGAGGTCTGCGACCTGTCCGAGAGCATGCGCTCGGCGCTCGCGCGCGGAACGCGCGGCATCACCGACCGGCTTGCAGGCTGCATCGAGGCCGGGCGGGCCGACGGCTCGATCGGGTCGTTGTCGCAGGGGCAGGACGCCCAGGGCGTCGCCATCGCGCTCTACCAGCGCTGGCTCGGCGCCAGCCTGCTGGCCAAGATCACGCGCGACCGCTCGTCGCTGGACGCAGCCATGCGCGACACCCGGCAGCAGTTGGGCCTGTCTTCGGACCACTGAAACCCCCGAAGCGGGAGGCGAGCGCGCTCCCGCTTTTTTTCGCCCATTCACTAGACGACTGGTCTATTCACCAAGGAGCCACGACCCATGTCCCAGAGCAACGTCAACCGCCGCATCGTCCTCGCCGCCCGGCCGCGCGGCCTTCCCACGCCGGAGAACTTCCGCCTCGAGGAAAGCCCCCTTCCCACGCCCGGCGACGGCCAGGTGCTGCTGCGCACGCTGCACCTGTCGCTCGATCCGTACATGCGCCAGCTGATGGACGAGATCCCGCCGCTCTACGCGCCCGCCTCGGTGCAGGTGGGCGAGGCGATGCCGGGCGGCACGGTCAACCGCGTCGTCGTTTCAAGGAATCCGCAGTTCCGGCCCGGCGATCTCGTGCTCGGCAACGCCGGCTGGCAGGACTACGCGCTGTCCGACGGCCAGGACCTGATGCCGCTCGGCGACATGGCGCGGCCCTCGCTGGCACTGGGCGGGCTGGGCATGCCGGCGTTCACCGCGCATGTGGGCCTGCTCGACATCGGCCAGCCGAAGCCCGGAGAGACCGTGGTGGTGGCCGCGGCGACCGGCGCGGTCGGCTCGGTGGTCGGGCAGATCGCCAGGCTCAAGGGCGCGCGCGTGGTCGGCATCGCGGGCGGGGCGGACAAGTGCCGGTACGCGGTCGAGACGCTGGGATTCGACGCCTGCCTCGACCGCCACGACCCGGAGTTCGCCGCACGCCTCGCCGCCGCCTGCCCCGAAGGCATCGACGTCTATTTCGAGAACGTCGGCGGCGCGGTGTTCGACGCGGTGCTGCCGCTGCTCAACGTCGGCGCGCGCGTGCCGGTGTGCGGGCACATCGCCGACTACAACAGCGAGGAACTGCCCTCCGGCCCGAACCGGCTGCCGCTGCTGACGGCGGCGCTGCTGCAGAAGCGCATCCGCATGCAGGGCTTCGTCATCCTCGACCACTACGGCGAGCGCTTCGACGCCTTCCGCCGCGAGATGGACGAATGGGTCGCCGCCGGCCGCGTCACGCTGCGCGAGGACCGCGTCGACGGCCTGGAGAACGCGCCGGCCGCATTCATCGGCCTGCTTCAGGGTCGCAATTTCGGCAAGCGCGTGGTGCACGTCGCCGGAGATTGAGGACGGTGGCGGCACTCAGTTCCGGTGCCCGCCTCCGTGGCCGCCGCCGCGACCCTCACCACGACCGTCACCGCGGCCATCGCCGTGACCGCCCCCGCGATGCCCGCCCCCACCCGGATGCGGATGCGGCATGCCCGGCGGCGGCCCCGGACGGAATCCCGGCTGCGGCCGTGGCGGCCTGACGCCCGGATCGACCGGCGGACGAACGCCGGGCGGATGCGGCGGCCGGACTCCCGGGCCGGGCGGCGGGCGGAAACCCGGACCCGGTGGACGGAAACCGGGCCCCGGCTGCCACGGATGCGGCTGCCACCCCGGCCGCACCGGCGGCGGCGGACGCCAGCCCGCCACGGGCGGCGGAGGCGGCCTGCTGCCCCACCAGCGCCGGTCGCCGTACCACGGCCGGTCGCGGTAGTAGTCGGCCCAGTAGCTGCCGATCGCGAAGCCGATGATCGGCACGCCGATCAGCGCGCCGTAGGTGACCAGCGGCACGCGCTGCTCCTGGTAGGCGTAGTCGAGGTTGCGCGCCCAGATCCAGCCGCGCCCGCCGTCGGGCAGCACCACGTCGCACCAGCCATAGCCGCTGGTGCAGCCGACCACCTCGAGCGGCTGGCCCGGTCCGAGCCGCGCCACCAGCGGATAGTCGCCCGAAGGCCCGGCGCGCAGGTTGACCGCGCCGCGCGTGAAGGCCTGCTGCGCCTGCGCCGCGAGCGGAAGCGCCAGGGCAAGCGCGCCGACGGCGGCCCAGCGTTGTGCGAGTGAGTTCATGGCAAGGCTCCTTGCGCCCAGCCTAGGCCGGGGGCCCCAGCCCGTCAATCAGCGCAGGCCTGATTCCAGGAACACCGTGGAACCGGCTTCGCCGGGCCGCAGGTGTTGCCCCCGGAAGGGGGTTGGCGCAGCGACGCGAAGTGCGCGAAGCCTGGGGGAGAGCCAGCTACGCAGCCTCTTTGTAGAAGCCGGCGGCGTTGCTGCTGCCGAGGGCACGGCCCGCAACAGGCGCCACTGCCTTGCCGATCGCCGCGATGTGATCCGGCGTCGTGCCGCAGCAGCCGCCCACGATGTTCACCAGCCCCTCGGCCGCGAACTCGTGCAGCAGCCGCGAGGTGACATCCGGCGTCTCGTCGAAGCCGGTGTCGCTCATCGGGTTGGGCAGGCCCGCGTTCGGATAGCAGCTGATGAAGGTGTCGCCGGCCACGCGCGCCAGCTCCTGGATGTACGGGCGCATCAGCGCCGCGCCCAGCGCGCAGTTCAGGCCGATGGCCAGCGGCTGCGCGTGGCGCACGCTGTGCCAGAAGGCGGTGACGGTCTGGCCGCTGAGGATGCGGCCCGAGGCGTCGGTCACCGTGCCGCTGATGATGAGCGGCAGGCGCTGCCCGCTGTTGTGGAAGTACTCGTCGACCGCGAACAGCGCGGCCTTGGCGTTGAGCGTGTCGAAGATGGTCTCGACCAGGATCACGTCGGCGCCGCCTTCGACCAGCGCCTCGGTCTGCTCGTAGTAGGCCGCGCGCAGCTCCTCGAAGTTGACGTTGCGCGCGCCCGGGTCGTTCACGTCGGGGCTGATGCTCGCCGTCTTGGGCGTCGGGCCGAGGGCGCCGGCCACGAAGCGCGGCTTGTCGGGCGTGCTGAACTTGTCGCAGGCAGCGCGCGCGAGCTTCGCGGATTCGAGGTTCATCTCGCGCGCAAGGTGCGCCATCTTGTAGTCCTCCTGCGCGATGGTGGTCGCGCCGAAGGTGTTGGTCTCGATCAGGTCGGCGCCGGCCGCGAGGTAGCCCTCGTGGATGTCGCGGATCACGTCGGGCCGCGTGAGCGACAGCAGCTCGTTGTTGCCCTTGATGTCGCGATCGAAATCCTTGAAGCGCTCGCCGCGGTACTGCTCCTCGGTGAGCTTGAAGCGCTGGATCATCGTGCCCATGGCGCCATCGAGGATGGCGATGCGCTTGGCGAGGATGCCGGGCAGTGCCTGGCCGCGGGTGTAGACGAGGGGCTTCATAGGCCCCGATTGTAGGAAGAGGCCCTGTCCCTGCCCGCCGTCAGTTCTTTGCGCGGCCTTCGACGAAGGCCAGCACCGCCTCGATCATGCGCCGCACATGCGGCTGCACGCCCGCCGCCACCTCGGGCAGGTAGTCGAAGGGCAGCTTTTCCTGCATGTAGCTCGACTGCGTCATCTCCAGCTGCACCGCGTGCACGTTCTGCGCGGGGTTGCCGTAGTTGCGCGTGATGTAGCCGCCGGTGAAGCGGCCGTTGAGCACGCCGGTGTAGCCGGTGGCGCTCTCGGCGATGCCCAGCAGCGTCTGCGCCAGCGCCGGGTCGCAGCTGATGCCCTTACCTGTGCCCAGGTTCAGGTCGGGCAGCTTGCCTTCGAAGAAGCGCGGCAGCACCGAGCGGATGGAGTGCGCGTCCCACAGCGCGGCCACGCCGTGCTGCGCGCGGATGCGGGCGAGTTCTTCGGCCAGCTTGGCGTGGTACGGCTGCCAGATGGCGTCGCGGCGCTCGGCGACTTCGGCCTCGCCCGGCACGTCGGCGGCGTTGGCGTACAGCGGCGTGTCGTCGAAGGTGTCGACCGGGCAAAGGCCGGTGACGCTCTGGCCCGGGTACAGGCTCGCGCCGTCTGGCGGACGGTTCAGGTCGATCACGTAGCGCGAATGCGTGGCGACGAGCACCGATGCGCCCAGTTCGTCGGCGAAGTCGTAGAGCCGCTCGAGGTGCCAGTCGGTGTCGGGCACGTGGCGCGCCTCTTCGGTGAGCCGGGCGGCCAGCGCGGGCGGCACATGGGTGCCGACGTGCGGCATCGAGATCAGCAGCGGGCGCGTGCCCTGGCGGAAGCGGAACGGCGGCTCGTTGGTGGTGAAGGCCATGGTGGGGATCAATCCTGTAGCAGTTGGGTACGCGCGGCCACGAAGGCAGCGGCGGCTTCGTCGTGCAGCGCGTGGCGGCCGGCCGAGACGCGGGGGTGGCCCGCCACCCATACGCTGTCGATGGCCGAGGTGCGGTGGCTCGCGAAGACGTGGGCGGACAGCATATCGGGCGCCGACAAGCCCTGCAGCGCGACGTGCGAGGCATCGAGCACCGCGAAATCGGCCTGCTGCCCCGACGCGAGACCGGCCACGGCACGGCCCGAGGCTCGCGCCCCGCCCTGCACCGCCTCCAGCGTCAGCGCGGTGGCGACATGCGGCTGCGCCGCGCTGGCCCCGACGTTGCGCTGGCGCCGGGCCAGGCGCTGGCTGTATTCGAGCATCAGCAGTTCCTCGGCCGCGTTCACGCTCGCGTGGCTGTCCGAGCCCACGCCCCAGGCGCCGCCATGGCTGCGCCACTTGGCGAAGTCGAAGATGCCGTCGCCGAGGTTCGCCTCGGTGGTCGGGCACAGGCCCGCCACCGCGCCGCTGCGGGCCGCGTATTCGTACTCGGCGTCGTTCATGTGGGTGGCGTGCACGAGGCACCAGCGCCCGTCGACCGGCGCGTGGTCGAGCAGCCACTCCACCGGACGCAGGCCGCTCCAGGCCACGCAGTCGTCCACTTCCTTCGTCTGCTCGGCGATGTGGATGTGGATGGGCGCGGTGCGGTCGATGGCTTCGAGCCCCGCGATCGCATCGCGCAAGCCTTCGGGCGGCACGGCGCGCAGCGAATGCGGCGCGAGGCCGAGGCGCGCGCCCTGTGCATCGCACACCGGCTTGAGCGCTTCGAGCAGGCGCAGCATCGATTCGGTCGAGCGGACGAAGCGGCGCTGTCCCTCCGTGGGCGGCTGCTCGCCAAAGCCGCCGGTCTGGTAGAGCACCGGCAGCAGCGTGAAGCCGATGCCGGCCTTCTTCGCGGCGCGCAGCAGTGCGAGGCTCAGCGTGGCGTCGTCGGCGTACGGGCGGCCGTCCACGTCGTGGTGCACGTACTGGAACTCGCACACGCCGGTGTAGCCCGCTTCCAGCATCTCGGTGTAGAGCCAGGTCGCGATGGCTTCCATGTGCTGCGGGCCGAGCCGCGCTGCGAAGCGGTACATCAGCGTGCGCCAGCTCCAGAAGCTGTCGTGCTGCTCGGCGCGATGCTCGGTGAGGCCCGCGAAGGCGCGCTGGAAGGCGTGCGAATGCAGGTTGGGCGTGCCGGGGATCACGGGGCCGCGCGCGGCCTCCGTGTCGGCGGGCCGCGACGCATTGGCCTGCACCTGCGTGAGCCGGCCCGCGTCGTCCCAGGCCAGCAGGACGTTCCTGGCCCAGCCCTCGGGCAGCAGCGCATCGGCCGCGAAAAGAGTGTTTGTCGTCATGCGTTGGCTCCAATGGCGATGCGCCCCTGCCGCACCACCGTGCGCACGGGCTGCTGTCCGAACCAGTAGGCGAGCTCGGCCGCTTCGCGCACGTTCCACAGCACGAAGTTGGCGGGCATGCCGGGCGCGATGGCACCGTGCGTGTCCTGCAGGCCCAGCGCGCGCGCCGCGTGCACGGTGACGCCGTCCAGCGCCTCGGGCACCGTGAGGCGGAACAGCGTGCAGGCCATGTTCACCATCAGCAGCAGGCTCAGCGCGGGCGAGGTGCCGGGGTTGTGGTCGGTGGACACCGCCATCGGCACGCCCGCGGCGCGCAGCGCGGCGATGGGCGGCAGGTGCGTGTCGCGCAGCGTGTAGTAGGCGCCGGGCAGCAGCACGGCCACGGTGCCGGAGCGGCGCATCGCCTCGATGCCTTCGGCCGACAGGTGCTCGATGTGGTCGCACGACAGCGCGCCGTAGCGCGCGGCCAGCGCCGCGCCGCCCATGTCCGAGAGCTGCTCCGCATGCAGCTTCACCGGCAGGCCCAGTGCCTTCGCGGCCTTGAAGACCTGCTCGGTCTCGGCGAGCGAGAAGGCGATGCGTTCGCAGAACACGTCGACCGCGTCGACCAGCCCTTCGGCCGCGAGCGCGGGCAGCATCTCGTTGCAGACGAGGTCGATGTAGTCGCCACTGCGGCCTGCGTACTCGGGGGGCAATGCATGCGCACCGAGGAATGTCGTGCGCACCGTGACGCCATAGGCTTCGCCGAGGCGTCGTGCCACGCGAAGCTGCTTGCGCTCGTACTCCAGCGAAAGGCCGTAGCCCGACTTGATCTCGACGGCGCACACGCCGTCGGCCAGCAGCTGCTCGAGCCGTGGCGCGGCTTGCGCGAACAGCGTGTCCTCGTCAGCCTCGCGCGTGGCGCGCACCGACGAGACGATGCCGCCGCCGGCCTTCGCCACTTCTTCGTACGTGGCGCCTGCGAGCCGCATCGCGAATTCGTTGGCGCGCTGGCCGCCGTAGACGAGGTGCGTGTGGCAGTCGACGAGCCCCGGCGTGACCAGCGCACCGCCGCCGTCGTGCTTCTCGAGTCCGGCGAATTCGGCGGGAAGCACGCTGCGGGCGCCGATCCAGCGGATCGCGCCCTGCTCCACCACGATGGCGCCTTCCACGTTCGCATCGGTGGCAAGGCGGATGCCGGTCCAGAGCCCATCGGCCGAGGGGAATTCGTTGATGACGGGTTTCATCGTCGTTCCTGTTGTTGCGTCTGCAGGTTACGCCGGCAGGATGCGCACCGCGAGCAGCCGTGCATCGGCGCCCTCGGGCATCGCCTGCCAAGCCCGTGCCACATCGGCCCACTGCAGGCCCTCGCCTTCGCGGCAGGTTTCATCGTTCAGGCGCCATGCGCCGCGCAGCGCCAGCAGCACGCCGTGCGGTGCGGCCTCGATGGCCGTGGCGCCGTCCAGCACGCGCACGTCGGCGCGCCACTGGCCGCGCCGCGTCATTACGTTGAAGTCGTTGGAAGCGCCGCCGAGCAGCGTGCAGTCGATGGCCTCGTCGCCGCTGAAGGCAAAGGGCCGGTGCGACACGTCGAGCCGATGGTCGATGCGCCCGTCGTGCGTGAAGAGCCGCACGCCGTCGCCTTCGAGCAGCGTGATGCTGCGGTCCACGCCCGCGAACACCGAGAACGGCCCCGCCGCCGCGATGGTGGCGATGCTCACGCGCCAGCCGAAGCTGTCGAGCCCCGCGCCCTGCGGCCAGCTGGCGACTTCCTGCGTGGTGCCGCCGCCGTTCTTCCATGGCGTCACGGGCAGCGAGGCGCGCGAGAAATGACGAAGCACGCCGCCGCTCATCGCACCATTCCGCCCTGGCGCAGCCGCTGTTCGAAGTGCCGCAGCACCAGCGTCATCGTGCCGGTGAGCACGAAGTACACGACCGCGATGGCGAGGTACACCTCCAGCGAGCGGTACGACACGCTGATGATCTTCTGCCCCTCGTGCATCACGTCGTGAATCGTCAGCAGCGACACCAGCGCCGAGTTCTTGATCAGCGCGATGAACTCGTTGCCCAGCGGCGGGATCATGCGCACCACCGCCTGCGGCAGCACGATGTGGCGCATCGCGAGGCCGGGCGTCATGCCCAGCGACTGCGCCGCCATGGTCTGCCCCTTGTCGATCGACTGGATCGCGCCGCGCACGATCTCCGACACGTAGGCGCCCGAATACACGCCGAGCCCCAGCACGCCGCACACGAAGGCCGGCAGCAGGATGCCGAAGTGCGGCAGGCCGAAGAACAGAATGAACAGCTGCACCAGCAGCGGCGTGCCGCGGATGGCCGCCACGTAGGCGGTGCATGCGCCATAGAGCCAGCGCCGCTTCGGGTTCAGCCGGCCGATGCCGACCAGCAGGCCGAGCACGCAGCCCAGTGCGAGTGCGCAGGCGGTGATCTCCACCGTGACCAGCGCGCCGCGCAGCAGGTCGGGCCAGCCTTCCCAGACTGGCGAGAAATCGAGATCCATGGCGGGCTTACTTCGCGCTGGCGCTGAACCACTTCTTGACGATCTGGTCGTAGGTGCCGTCGGCCTTCAGCTTCTCGATCGCGCCGTTCACCGCCTTGGTCAGCTCGGGCGTGTCCTTGCGGATGGCCATGCCGTATTCCTCGGTGGTGATCTGCTCGGGCAGCACCTTCAGACCGCCGCGCGTGCGCACGTACTGGTAGGCGGCGGGCTTGCCGGTCACCGCGGCGTCGGCGCGGCCGATGTCGACGAGGTTGAACATCTCCTGGTTCTTCTCGACTTCCATCAGCTGCACCTGCGGGAATTTCTCCTTCGTGTAGCTCACCGACTTGGTGCCCACCTGCACGCTGACCTTCTTGCCGTTGATGTCGGCCGGCGTCTTGATCGCCGTGTTGCCGTCCTTCACCATCACCACGAGGCCGCCCGCGTAGTAGGGCACGGTGAAGTCGACGACCTTCTTGCGCTCGTCGGTGATGTAGATGCCCGAGACGGCCATGTCGAAGCGCTTCGAAATGAGGCCCGGCACCAGGCCCTTGAAGTCGATGTCGATCCACTCGATCTTGCGGCCCAGCGTCTTGCCGATGGCCTCGACCAGCTCCACGTCGAAGCCGGTGCGCTTGCCGTTCTCCACGAATTCCATGGGCGGGAAGGTGGCGTCGGTGGCCACGCGCAGCGGCTCGCCCTGCGCGTGCGCGGCACCCGCGAAACCGAAGATGGCAAGGCCGGAAAGAGCGGCGGCGACGATGGAGCGGCGGGTGTTCATGGCAGGGACTTTCGTGGTGTGAATGAAGGAGGAAGAAGAAAAGAAGCGGCAGCGGCTACTGCAGCGCCCGCGAGATGCGGGCCGCCGTGACGACGGTCATGTGGAGCAATGCAGCTTCCATGCCCTCGACGCGCGTGAGCGGCGCCATCAGCGTGATCGCGCCGCGCAGGCGCCGGCCCGGGGAAAGCACCGGCGCGCTCGCACCCCACACGCCGGCATCGACCTCGCCGTGGGTCACGGCATGGCCGGCTTCGCGGATGGCGTCGAGTTCGGCGGCGCGCTCGGCGCGGCGCTCGGGGCTTTCGGCGAGCCCGTCGAGCAAGGCGTCGCGCTGGTCGAGCGGCATGTGGGCCAGCAGGCACTTGGCGCTGGCGCCATCGCGCGCGGGCACGCTGCGGCCGCGGTCGAAGGAGCAGCGCAGCGACTGCTCGCTGTCGATCATCTCCAGGCACACGACGCGGTCGTTCACGGCCGTGACCAGCGCCACGCTCTCGTGGCTTTGCTGCGCCAGCGCGCGCATGTCGGCGCGCGCGGCGATCACGAGGTCGGAGTTGCCGTCGAAGCCGGTGGCCAGCTGCACGCTGACCGGGCCCGGCGAGTAGCGGCCGTCGGACTCCATCACGAAGCCCCAGCGGCGCAGCGTGGCGATCTGCCGGTACAGCGTGCTCTGCGACAGGCCGGTGGCTCGCACCAGCTCGGCCGCGGTCATCGCCGCCTTGCTCTGCGCCAGCACCGACAGCACGAAGAGCGCGCGGTCGTTGGCGGGGGCGTCGGGCGGGGTCGTCATGCGGTCGATCGGATGAATGGAACCGGCGTGCAGTATCTTGCCCGCCGTTCCCACTTCCAAGCCTTCATTCCCAGCGAGTGGGAATGGGCCTGTTTTTTCTTTCTACCTTCGGCTTAAAGCGGAGCTAGCCCACCAGCAGCGGGAAGCGCGCGTCGTCCATGGGCGCGCCCGCCGGCAGCGTGTCGGCCAGCCCGGGGAAATCGGGCGATGTCCTCCAGCTGCGCGGCGCGTGGCGGATGTCGTCGCCCAGGAAGCGCACCGAGAACACGCGGCGCCGGTTCGGCCCTTCCACGCCGGCCGCCGCATGCAGCGTGAGCATGTGGAAGCAGACGAAGTCGCCGGGCTCGATGTTCCAGCCCACGATGGGAAAGCGCTCGCGCGCGCCCTCGATGTCGGGCAGGTCTTCCAGGCTGCCTTCGGGGAACCACTTGGCGTGGTTGTCCATGAAGGTCCGCGGCATCAGCCACGGCCCCTTGTGGGAGCCGGCCACGAACTCGAGCGTGGCGGCGCGCGACACCGGATCGACCGGAATCCACATGCTGACGTTCTGCTCGCCCTCGATGTTGTAGTAGGGCTGGTCCTGGTGCCAGGGCGTGCGCTGGCGCGTGCCGGGCTCCTTCACGAGCAGGTGGTCGTGGTACAGGCGCACGGTGTTCGAGCCCATCAACCGCTGCGCGAGTTGCGCGAGCGGCGCCTCGAAGATGAAGCGACGGAATTCGCCGATCTCCTGCCAGTTGCAGAAGTCCTCGAAAAAGCGGCCCGGATCGTCGGGCCGGCTCGCGATCTTGGCGCGCGGGCTGGGCGCGGCGAGGTTGGCCTCGATGCCGTCGCGCAGCAGCGCGAGTTCGTCGGGCGTGAGCAGCTGGCGGATGCAGACCGCGCCGTCGCGCTGGAATTGCGCGACGAGTTCGTCGTCCACGCGCTCCCGCACGCGGCGCTGCAATTCCAGGGCATCGGGCAAGGCTGCGCCTGCCATCACTTCACCATCGGCAGCTTCAGGCCCTGCTTCTTCGCGGTGGCCACGGCGATGTCGTAGCCCGCGTCGGCGTGGCGCATCACGCCGGTGGCCGGATCGTTGAAGAGCACGCGCTCGATGCGTTTGGCGGCCGCGTCGGTGCCGTCGCACACGATCACCACGCCCGAGTGCTGCGAGTAGCCCATGCCCACGCCGCCGCCATGGTGCAGGCTGACCCAGGTGGCGCCGCCCGCGGTGTTGAGCAGCGCGTTGAGCAGTGGCCAGTCGCTCACGGCATCGGTGCCGTCCTTCATGGCCTCGGTCTCGCGGTTGGGGCTGGCGACCGAGCCGGTGTCGAGGTGGTCGCGGCCGATGACGATCGGCGCCTTCAGCTCGCCGTTCTTCACCATCTCGTTGAAGGCCAGGCCCGCGATGTGGCGCTCGCCCAGGCCCAGCCAGCAGATGCGCGCGGGCAGGCCCTGGAAGGCGATGCGCTCGCGCGCCATGTCGAGCCAGCGGTGCGTGTGCTTGTTCTCGGGGAACAGCTCCTTGATCTTGGCGTCGGTCTTGTAGATGTCCTCCGGGTCGCCCGAGAGCGCCACCCAGCGGAACGGGCCCTTGCCTTCGCAGAACAGCGGGCGGATGTAGGCCGGCACGAAGCCCGGGAAGTCGAATGCGTTCTTCACGCCCTCGTCGAAGGCCACCTGGCGGATGTTGTTGCCGTAGTCGACCGTGGGAATTCCCATGGCCTGGAAGTCGAGCATGGCCTGCACGTGCACGGCGCACGACTTCGCGGCGGCCTTCTTCAGCGCGTCGTGCTGCGAGGCGTCCTTCATGGCGGCTTGCCATTGCGGCACGCTCCAGCCGGCGGGCAGGTAGCCGTTGATCAGGTCGTGCGCGGAGGTCTGGTCGGTCACGAGGTCGGGCTTGAGGCCACCGGCCTTCGCGCGCTTCACCAGCTCCGGCAGGATCTCGGCCGCGTTGCCCAGCAGCGCGATCGACACGGCTTCCTTCGCGTCGCAGTGCTGCTTGATGAGCTCGAAGGCGTGGTCGATGTCGCGCGCCTGCTTGTCGACGTAGCGCGTGCGCAGGCGGAAGTCGATGCTCGACTGCTGGCACTCGATGTTCAGCGACACCGCGCCGGCCAGCGTGGCCGCGAGAGGCTGCGCGCCACCCATGCCGCCCAGGCCGGCCGTGAGGATCCACTTGCCGGCCAGGCTGTTGTTGTAGTGCTGGCGGCCGGCTTCCACGAAGGTCTCGAAGGTGCCCTGCACGATGCCCTGGCTGCCGATGTAGATCCAGCTTCCTGCCGTCATTTGGCCGTACATGAAGAGGCCCTTGCGGTCGAGCTCGTTGAAATGCTCCCAGTTGGCCCACTTCGGCACGAGGTTCGAGTTGGCCAGCAGCACGCGCGGCGCGTTCTCGTGCGTCTTGAACACGCCCACGGGCTTGCCCGATTGAATCAGCAGCGTCTCGTCGTCATTCAGTTCCTTCAGCGAGGCGAGGATCTGGTCGAAGCAGGCCCAGTCGCGCGCGGCGCGGCCGATGCCGCCGTACACCACGAGGTCCTGCGGGCGCTCGGCCACTTCGGCATCGAGGTTGTTCTGCAGCATGCGGAAGGGGGCCTCGGTGAGCCAGCTCTTGCAGTTGAGCTCGCTGCCGCGCGGGGCGCGGATGACGCGCGTGGGGTCGTGGCGCGGGTCGGTGGCGGTGTTCAGGGCGAATTTGTCCGGAGCGTTCATGGCGTGGTTCTCCTAATCGGGGTGTGTTTTACGAGTGACTGGGCAGGATGTCGAGCAGCGCGGCCGGCAGTTCGGCCTTCAGCGCCCACAGGCGCATGGCTTCGATGTCGGGGGCGAGGTAGCGGTCGGTTTCCAGGAAGGCGACCTTCTGGCGGATGCCGGCGAATTCGGCTTCCACCAGCGGCGAGCTCTTGAGCTTGCGCTTGAGCTCGATGCCTTGCGCGGCCGCCATGGCTTCGATGCCGACCACCACTGCCGTGTTGTTCACCATGTCGGCCAGGCGGCGGCCCGCGAAGGTGGCCATCGACACGTGGTCTTCCTGGTTGGCCGAGGTCGGCAGGCTGTCGACGCTGGCGGGGTGCGCGAGCGACTTGTTCTCCGAGGCGAGCGCCGCGGCCGTGACCTGCGCGATCATGAAGCCGGAGTTCAGGCCGCCGTCGCGCACGAGGAAGGGCGGCAGGCCCGACAGGCCGCTGTCGAGCAGCAGCGCGAGGCGGCGCTCGGAGATCGCGCCCACTTCGCTCACGGCCAGCGCCACGATGTCGGCCGCGAAGGCGACGGGCTCGGCGTGGAAGTTGCCGCCCGAGATGACTTCGCCCGTGTCCGTGAAGACCAGCGGGTTGTCCGATGCGGCATTGGCCTCGATGACCAGCACGCGCGCGGCGTGCGCGAGGTTGTCGAGGCAGGCGCCCATCACCTGCGGGATGCAGCGCACCGAGTACGGGTCCTGCACGCGACCGCAGTCGGCGTGCGAGGGAACGATCTCGCTGCCTTCGAGCAGCGTGCGCACGGCGCCCGCCACGGCGATCTGGCCCGGCTGGCCGCGTGCGGCGTGGATGCGCGCGTCGAAGGGCTTGATGGAGCCCTGGATGGCTTCGAGCGAGAGCGCGCCCGACATCAGGGCCGAGGCGAACACGTCTTCCGCGCCGAAGAGGCCCGCCAGCGCCAGCGCGGTCGACACCTGAGTGCCGTTCAGCAGCGCGAGGCCTTCCTTGGGGCCGAGCACGAAGGGCTCGAGGCCGATGTGCTTCATCGCCTCGGCGCCGCTGACCACGCTGCCGTCGGCCAGCGTGGCCTGGCCCTCGCCGATCAGCACGCAGGCCAGATGCGCGAGCGGCGCGAGGTCGCCCGAGGCGCCGACCGAGCCCTTGGCGGGGATGCGCGGCATCACGCTCGCGTTGAACAGCGCCAGCAGTGCGTCGGCCAGCGCAGGCCGTACGCCCGAGTGGCCGCGCGCCAGGCTCACCGCCTTGGTCGCGAGGATCATGCGCACGACGGGCGCGGCCAGCGGCTCGCCCGTGCCCACGCTGTGCGAGAGCACCAGGTTGCGCTGCAGCTCGGCGAGGTGGTCGTTGCCGATGCGCGTGCTGGCGAGCTTGCCGAAGCCGGTGTTGATGCCGTAGACGACCTGGTCGTTCTCGACGATGTGGCGCACGGCGGCTTCGGCACGAAGCATGCCATCGCGCACCGAAGCGTCGAGCGCGAGCCGCACGCCGCCGGCCTGGATGCGACGCAGCGTCGCGAGGTCGACCTTGCCGGGCACGAGGGTCAAAGTGGCATCTGGATTGGCGGTGTGTTTGCTTGGCATGTGAACCTGTCTATACAAGTAGTTGCGAGTGAAATCGGAGGTCTCTGAGGACGAAAAAATCAGCCGAAGCTGGGGTTGCCGTCGGCCTTGAAGCGGCTTCCCAGGCTGTATCTCGAAGCGGGATGCAGGCAGCGCACCCAGGTCACGGGGACGTTGCGCGACCAGGTGCGGCGCGTGAGCAGCAGGCAGGGGTCGGTGGGCGTCATCGCGAGCCGCTCGGCCTGCTCGGCGTTGGGCAGCACGGCGTCGACCACGTGCTCGATCTGGTCGAAGGGCACGTTTCGCACGAGGTACTCGCTGGGCGGCGTCGCGCCGAAGTCCTGCTCGAGGTAGTCGGGCACCACCTGCGGATTGACGAAGCGCTCCTCGAGCTGCACCGGCGTGCCGTTCTCCAGGTGCAGGCACACGCTGTGGAACACCGAGTCGCCGGCGCGCTTGTCGAGCCACGCGGCCACGTCGGGCGAGGCGGCGATGCGCTCGACCGCGATCATCTCGCAGCGGTAGTCGTGCCCGCGCTGGCGGATCTCGCTGGCGATGTTGGCGATCTGCAGCAGCGTGGACTGCGGCTTGTTCTCCGCCACGAAGCTGCCGACGCCCGCCACGCGCACGATGCGCCCCTGCTCCACCAGCTCGCGCAGCGCGCGGTTCACCGTCATGCGCGCCATGCCGAACTGCGCGACCAGCTCGTGCTCCGACGGCAGGCGGTGGCCGGGCGGCCACGTCCCGTCCTGGATCTTGCGGGAGATGTGATCCATGACTTGCGCGTAGAGCGCGAGGGTCGGCAGGTCGCGTTTCATCGTGTCTTCGGTCAATGCTCCGCCGCGGCCATCGATTCGGCGCGGATCTCTTCAGTCAGGCGTGCCTTGATTTCCATGAACTCCGGCGAGGTCTTGATGGTGTAGCTGCGCGGGTGCGGAAAGTCGACCGCGATCTCGGTCTTGATGCGACCGGGACGCGCGCTGAACACCGCCACGCGGTTGGCCATGAAGATCGCCTCGTCGATGTCGTGCGTGACGAACAGCACCGTCTTCTGCGCCGATTCCCAGATGCCCAGCAGCAGCTCCTGCATGAGCACGCGGGTCTGGTTGTCGAGCGCGCCGAAGGGCTCGTCGAGCAGCAGCATCTTGGGGTCGTTGGCGAGAGCGCGCGCGATCGCCGTGCGCTGCTGCATGCCGCCCGAGAGCTGCTTCGGAAAGTGGTTCTCGAAGCCGCGCAGGCCGACCTTGGCGATGAAGAACTCGCTGCGCTCCTTCTGGTCGGCCTCGCTCATGCCGCGCTCGCGCAGGCCGAAGCGGATGTTCTGCGCCACCGTGAGCCACGGAAAGAGCGTGTAGCTCTGGAACACCACGCCGCGGTCGGCTCCCGGGCCCTCGATGCGCTCGCCGTCGAGCAGCACCTGGCCGGTGGTCGGGAAGTCGAGCCCCGCCACGATGCGCAACAGCGTCGACTTGCCGCAGCCCGAGGGGCCGAGGATGGTGACGAAGTCGTTCTCCTTCACCTCGAAATCGATCGGCTGCAGCGCCTGCGTGCGCTGGCCCTTGGTGCCGGTGAAGACGCGCGAGACGCCCTGGATGGAAAGTTGGTTCTGCGACATCACAGTGCGGCCCATGCGAACAAGCGGCGGTTGATTGCCTTGAAGGCGAAGTCGGAAAGCAGGCCGATGACGCCGATCACGATGATCCCGAAGATGATCTGGCCGGTGTTCAGCAGCGCCTGGCTGTCGGTGATCATGTGGCCGATGCCCGAGGAGGAGCCGATCAGCTCCGCCACGATCACGTAGGTCCATGCCCAGCCGAGCACGAGGCGCAGCGTTTCGGCGATGCCCGGCGCGGCCCCCGGAATGAGCACGCGCGCCACGATGCCGCGGCTGTTGGCGCCCAGCGTGTAGGCGGCCTCCACGAGGTCGCGCCGCGCGCCGCCCACGGTGACGGCCACCATCAGCACGATCTGGAAGAAGGAGCCGATGAAGATCACCAGCAGCTTCTGCATCTCGCCCAGGCCCGCCCACAGGATCAGCAGCGGAATGAAGGCCGAGGCCGGCAGGTAGCGGCAGAAGGAGACGAAGGGTTCGAAGAAGGCCTCCACGGCCTTCCAGGTGCCCATGGCGATGCCCAGCGGCACCGCGAACACGGCCGCCAGCAGGAAGCCGCCGAACACGCGCCACACGGTCATGCCGATGTCGCCGATGAAGCCGTACTCGGTGAAGAGCAGCCAGCCTTCCTTGACCATGGTCGGCGGGCTCGCGAGGAAGGTCGGCGGCACGAAGCCGCCGAGCGTGGCGACGGCCCACACGAGCACGAAGACGACGAAGAACGCGAGCCCCAGCAGCACGCGGGCGCGCGTGCCGATGGGTTCGAGCGGCGCGAGCGCGCGGCGGCGGGCGGGCGCGACGACCGGCGCCGCGGCCCTGGCGGCCTGCTGCGGTGCAGGCGCCGCGACCACTGATGCGGAAGGCATCTGCGCCATGTTCTTACTTGACGAAGCTTGCATCGAAGGTGACCGAGAAGTCCTCGGGCGCCTTGCGGATCACGCCGGCTTCCAGAAGGATGGGCGCGGCCTCCTTCATGAAGCTGGTGAGCTCGCCCGCGAAGAACTTCTGGTTGGCGGCCTTGTCCTGCCAGCGCAGGAAGGCAGCCGACTTGGCGAACTGCTCGCCGCTCTGCTTCACGGCGGAGCCCATGAGCTCGTTCGACTTCTCGGGCTCGGCCTTGATCATGTCGAGCGCGTCGAAGTACGACTTGGTGAGCGCGGCGGCGGCCTTGGCGTTGGCCTTGAGCCAGGTGGGCGCGCAGCCGACGGTGTCCATCACCATCGGGTAGTCGAGCGTGGTGGCCAGGATCTTGCCGGCGGCGGGGCTGGCGCGCACGGTGGAGAGGTACGGCTCGTAGGTCATGGCGGCGTCGTTCTGGCCGGCCACGAAGGCCTGGGCCGAGGCCTGCGGCGACAGCGTGGTGGTCTTCACGTCCTTCAGCGTCATGCCGTTCTTGCTGAGCATCCAGGCCAGGCCGAAGTAGGGGGCGGTGCCGGGGGCGTCGACGCCGATGGTCTTGCCCTTGAGGTCGGAGAACTTGCTCACGTCGCCGCGCACCGCGAGGCCGTCGGCGCCGTAGGACTTGTCCATCTGGAAGATCTGCACGATCGGCACGCCGTTGGCGTTCCAGGCCACGTGCGTCTCGACGGTGGTGGCCGCGCACTGGATGGCGCCGGAGGCCAGCGCGAGGTGGCGGTCCTTCTGCGGGATCATCTTGAGTTCGACGTCGAGCCCGTTCTTCTTGAAGATGCCGGCCTTGTCGGCCAGCGAGAGCGGCGCGAAGCCGGTCCAGCCCGACATGCCGAGCGAGATCTTCGTCACTTCCTGGGCGGCGGCCGTTCCGGCCATGCCCGCTGCACATGCACCTGCTGCAAGCAGCGAAGCGACTTTCACAACTACCGTCTTGACCATGGGTACTCCTGGGTCTGTTCTTGAGGGGAAAAAAGCTCGGCGGCGGGCCCGATGGCCGGGTAACGCACGCCTCGCATTGTTGCCAGGCGCCCCAACTTGTATATACAGGATAACCCGAAAGGTCATTTTTGGTGCACTTCCTTGGGAAATGCACCCATTTGCTGTCTAGACAGGAAAGGACGCAGGACGGCGGCCACCATTGCAAACCTCGTGCCACAGTCATATCTGCGGCGCTGGGGGACAATCGGCGGCCGCCCTCTTTCTCCCCCTTCCCCTCCTTTTCCGACCTCCCCGCCCGCTGCCTGTGTCCTCTCTCGCCCCCCAACCCATCGACATCTCCGGCAGCAGCGCCCCCTCCGACATCCTCCACGAGGTCTTCGGCTATGCGCAGTTCCGGGGGGCCCAGCAGGACATCGTCGATCACGTGGTGGGCGGCGGCGACGCGCTGGTGCTGATGCCCACGGGCGGCGGCAAGTCGCTGTGCTACCAGATCCCGGCCATCGCCCGGCAGCGCGCGGGGCGCGGCGTGGCGATCGTGGTGTCGCCGCTCATCGCGCTGATGCATGACCAGGTGGGCGCGCTGCACGAGGCCGGCGTGAGCGCGGCCTTCCTCAATTCCACACTCGACTGGGAGGAGACGCAGGACGTAGAGCGCCGCATGCTGCGCGGCGAGATCACGCTGCTGTACGCGGCGCCCGAGCGCGTGAACACGCCGCGCTTCCTGTCGCAGCTCGATTCGTTGAAGGAGCGCGGCAAGCTCTCGCTCTTCGCCATCGACGAGGCGCATTGCGTGAGCCAGTGGGGTCACGACTTCCGCCCCGAGTACCGCGCGCTCACCGTGCTGCACGAGCGCTACGCCGGCGTGCCGCGCATCGCGCTCACGGCCACGGCCGACGCGCTCACGCGCGCCGACATCGTCGAGCGGCTGCAGCTGGAGGACGCGCGGCAGTTCGTCTCCAGCTTCGACCGGCCGAACATCCGCTACACCATCGTCGAGAAGAAGGACGCCACCACGCAGCTGCTGCGCTTCATCGAGCGCGAGCACGAGGGCGACGCCGGCGTGGTCTATTGCCAGTCGCGCAAGCGGGTGGAAGACGTGGCGGTGTCGCTGCGCGACGCGGGCATCAATGCCCTGCCCTATCACGCGGGCCTGGACGCGTCGGTGCGCCAGCAGCACCAGGACCGCTTCCTGCGCGAGGAAGGCATCGTGATGGTCGCGACCATCGCCTTCGGCATGGGCATCGACAAGCCCGACGTGCGCTTTGTCGGCCACCTCGACATGCCCAAGAACATCGAGGGCTACTACCAGGAAACAGGCCGCGCCGGCCGCGACGGCGGACCCGCCGACGCCTGGATGGCCTACGGCCTGCAGGACGTGGTGAACCAGCGCCGCATGATCGACGAAAGCCCCGCCGGCGAAGAGTTCAAGCAGGTGATGCGCGGCAAGCTCGACGCCCTGCTCTCGCTGGCCGAGGCCAGCGACTGCCGGCGCGTGCGCCTGCTGGGTTACTTCGGCGAGAAGAGCACGCCCTGCGGCAACTGCGACAACTGCCTGAACCCGCCGCAGGTGTGGGACGGCACCGATGCCGCGCGCAAGCTGCTGAGCACCATCTACCGCGTGCAGCAGCTCAGCGGCATCAGCTTCGGCGCGGGGCACATCATGGACATCCTGCGCGGCAAGCCGACCGAGAAGGTCAAGCAGTTCGGCCACGAGCGCATCAGCACCTACGGCATCGGCGCCGAGTTCAGCGAGGTGGCGCTGCGCGGCGTGCTGCGCCAGCTGATCGCCACCGGCGCGCTGGCGGTGGACGCGGAAGCCTTCAACACGCTGAAGCTCACCGAAGGCTCGCGCTCGGTGCTCAGGGGCGAGACGCAGGTGACGCTGCGCGAATCGGTGTCGTCACCGGCGGAGCGCAAGCCCCGGCGCGAGAAAACCGCCAAGGGCGCGCCGCCGCCGGCCGCGGCCAAGCTCGACGACATGGGCAGGAAGCGCTTCGACGCGCTGAAAGCCTGGCGCGCCGAGGTCGCGAAGGAACACAACCTGCCGGCCTACGTGATCTTCCACGACGCCACGCTCGCGGCCATTGCCGAGCGCGCGCCCGCGACGCTCGAAGACCTGCAGGGCATCAGCGGCATCGGCACCAAGAAGCTCGAGGCCTACGGCAGCGAGGTGCTGCGCGTCTGCGAGGCGTTCTGAGGCCGTAGGAAAAAGGCGCGGCCGTGGACACCCGCCAGATGCGCTGCGTGATCGCGATCGCCGAGGCGGGCAGCCTCACGAAGGCGGCCGAGCGGATGGGCCTGGCGCAGCCGGCGCTCACGCAGACGCTGAACCGGCTCGAACAGGAGCTCGGCACGCGGCTCTTCACGCGCTCGCGCCGCGGCGCCACGCTCACCGACGCAGGGCTGGCCGTCATCGACGACCTGCGCGCCAGCCTGGCATACGGCGACGCGGCCACCGAGCGTGCCCGCGCGATCGGTGCCGGCCGCGCGGGCCGGTTGACGATCGGTTTCGTCACGCACGCGGTCTACGAGGTGCTGCCGAACGCGCTGCGCCGGCTGCGCGCCGAACATCCGCAGCTCGACGTGGTGCTGCGCGAGATGAGCAATGCCGAGCAGGTGGCGGCGCTGGAAGGCGGGCGCATCGACATCGCGCTGCTGCATCCGCCGGTATCTGTCACGGCCCGGGTGCACGAGCTGCGGCTGGGCGAGGAGCCGATGATCGCGGCGCTGCCCGCCGCATGGCCGCTTCATGAGGACGGCTGCGTGTCGCTCGCCGACGTCGCACGACACGGCCTGGTGTGGTTCCCGGAACAGCAGATCCCGGCCCTGCGCGCGCAACTGCTGGGCGCGCTGCGCCGCGCCGGTCACGAGACGCGCGTGGTGCAGGACGCCAACCGCACGCTGACGGTGCTGGCCTGTGTGGCCGCGGGGCTGGGCTGGTCGCTGCTGCCGCGCTCGGTGCGCGCGCTGCAGCACGAGGGCGTGCGCTATGCCGAAGTGCGCGACGGCGCGGGGCTGCCGGCCTTCGAGCTCTCGGCGCTGTGGCTGGCGCGCTCGCGGCCGACCTTCGCCGACGCCTTCGCGGCCATGCTGCGCGGCTGACGCGGCCTCAATCCAGCTGGATCCTGTTGTCCTTCGCGACCTTGGTCCACTTGGCGATCTCGGCGCGGCGGAAGCTGTCGAGTTCGGCGGGGCTAGAGCCGATCACCTCGGCGCCCAACGCTTCGAGCCGGCCGCGCACTTCCGGATCCTTGAGCGTGGCCGCGAGTTCCTTCGAGAGCCGCTCGGCCACCGGCGCGGGCGTGCCGGCCGGCACGAACACCGCATTCCATTCGTAGACCTCGTAGCCGGGCAGGCCGGCCTCCGCCACGGTGGACAGCTGGGGCAAGGCGGACGAGTGCGTCTTGCCCGTGACCGCCAGCGGGCGCAGCTTGCCGCTCTGGATGAAAGGCAGGCTCGAGGCGATGCTGGCGAAGAACACCGGCACATGCCCCGACATCACGTCGGTGAGCGCGGGGCCGCCGCCCTTGTAGGCCACGTGCGTCATCTGGACACCCGCCATCGAGGTGAACAGCTCGCCCGCGAGGTGCTGCGCCGAGCCGTTGCCCGACGAGGCGTAGTTGATGCCGCCCGGCTTCGCCTTGGCCTGTGCGATCAGGTCGGCCACGCTCTTCATCGGCGCCGAGGGGTTCACCACCAGCACGTTGGGCACCTTCACCAGCAGCGACACCGGTGCGAGTTCGCGCAGCGTGTCGAAGGGCATCTTGCGCAGCGCCGGGTTCTGCGCGTGGTTGGAAGCGTCGAGCAGCACGGTGTAGCCGTCGGGCGCGCTCTTGGCGACGAGGTCGCCGCCGATGGCACCGCCGGCGCCGCCCCGGTTGTCGATCACCACCGGCTGGCCCAGCTTCGCCGAGAGCTTGGGCGCCACGATGCGCGCCACCGCGTCGACCGTGCCGCCGGGCGGGTAGCTCACGACCAGCCTCACCGGCTTGGACGGCCACGCCTGGGCATGCGCACCCAGGCTGCCCAGCAGCAGGGCCGCGCCGGCGAGCGCGAGCGGAACGGCGCGCAGCAGTCGCGCGCGAGAGATTTCATTGGTCATCGGTGATGTCTCCTGTCTTGAACTTGAAGAGCCGCGCCGGCGTGTCGACCAGGATGCGGCGGCGCGCAGCGGCGTCGGGTACCCAGTCGGCCAGCGCCGCATGGGCGGTGGTGTAGTCGGCGATTTCGCGGTGTTGCGTGTGCGGCCAGTCGCTGCCCCACACGAGGCGTTCGGGGCCGAAGGCCTTCAGCAGCGCCTGCGCGGCTTCGTGTGCGCGCACATCGGTGGTGGCCGCGGGCCAGTTGCGGTAGGCGGCCGAGAGCTTGACCCAGATGCGCCCGCAGGCGGCGGCGCCGAGCAGCCAGGCAAAGCCTTCATCGTCGGCGGGCGCCGATGCGGGCCGGCCGAAGTGGTCGACGACCAGCGCGCATCCGGCGTCGAGCACGGGCCGCGCCGCCTGCGGGAGGTCTCGCGATTCGCGATGCAGCTCCACGTGCCAGCCCAGCGCACGCACGCGGGCGAAGAGCCGCTGCCAGTCGGGCCGCGAGAGGTCGGGCAGCGGCATGCCCACGATGTTGAGGCGGATGCCGACGATGCCGGCCTCGGTCATGGCGCGCAACGTGGCGTCGTCCACCTGCGGGTCGACCACGGCGACGCCGCGCAGGCGCCCCGGGGCGGCGCGCAGCGCATCGATCAGGAAGCTGTTGTCGGTGCCGAGAAAGCTGGGCTGCACCAGCACGCCGTGCGAGACGTCGTGCGCGTCGAGCAGCGCGAGGTACGCGGCCAGCGTGGCGTCGTAGTCGGGCGCATGCCGGCGGGCCGCCGCCAGGGGCAGGCCACGCACGAACACATGGGCGTGGCTGTCGACGGCGGCAATGGCGGCAATGGCGGCGGACAGCACGGCGTTGTCTCTGTCGGATTCGTTGTGCGTCCGCGGGAATGCGGACGTGGGCGAGTATCCGAAGGGCAGCGCCTGCCGGGAACGGGTCTCCCGGTTGTGTTTGGATAAGCGCGGCTTATGACGACGACGCTCAGTTCGTCGTCGCGGGCAGCGTGATGGGCACCGGCCGCGTGAGCAGGTCGACGTAGAGCTCGAAGAAGCGCGCGCTGTCGAACTTCTTCACCACCGTCATCTTCTGCAGCGTCGCGCCGGCTGGCTGCGACGAGTAGCCGATCGAACGGCCGTTGTCGGCCGCGCCCGGCTTGGCGATCACATCGACGTAGCGCTCGACGGTCTGCGTGGCGTAGCTCGGGTCGATCAGGTAGGCCAGCGTGAGGGTGTCCCAGATGTTCTGCGTGTAGTTCGGGTTGTTCTCGAAGCCGTTCTTGCCGTCGAAGCCGTAGCCGTTGAGCTTCTGGAACACGTCGGTCACGGCGGTGGGCTTGGCCGGGTGGGCGATGCGGTCGTAGATGGGCTTGGTGAGGAACACGGTGTCGGTCACGTCCAGCGGCACCACCACCTGCGGAATGGGCAGGCGCACCACGAACTGCGCGGCATCGGGGTCGAACCACCAGTTGAACTCGGCGGCCTTGGTGGTGTTGCCCGGCACGTCGACGGCGCCGCCCATGTAGATGATCTTCTTGATGAGCGGCACGATCTCGGGGTTCTGCTTCACCGCGAGCGCGATGTTGGTGAGCGGGCCGATGGCCAGGATGGTGATCTCGCCGGGGTTGGCCTTCACGGTGTCGACGATGAAGTCGACCGCGGTCTTGCGCTGCACCACCGTGCGTTTCGCGAAGCCGTCGGGCGAGGGCTTGAGATCGGCGTCGGTCTTGGGCTCGGGGCCGCCCCAGGCGCCGAGGTAGCCGTCGCCGCCGGCACCGGCGGCCATTTCGGCTTCGACGTCGGCATAGGTGTGGTTGAGCGCGTAGTTCGCACCCGAGTAGACGCCGATGCGGTCGCCCACGCCGAGGCGCTCCACCGACATCAATGCATCGGCCACGCCCTGCTTCAGCCACTGGTTGCCCGAGACCACGCTGATGCCCATGACCTGGACCTTACCGTCGGCCTGCAGCTGGGCGGCCATCACGCCGAGCTGGCCGTCGTCGCTCATGGTGTTGTAGTCGCTGTCGATGATGATCTTCTGCGCGCCGGAACCGCCGCCCGATCCGCCGCCACCACCGCCCCAGCCCGGGCCGAGGCCGATGCCGATGCCTCCGCCCCCGTTGCCGCCGCCTCCGCAGCCCGCCAACACCGTGATGACGGCGATGAACATCGCCCCGATCCATTTGCGCATCTTCTCTCTCCTGGTACTAGGAAGTTGGTTCTCAGGCCGGGCAAGTCCTGCCCGCCCGAGATACAAACGTTTGCGCAAACCTTTGCGCAAACGTTTAACTCACTCTACGGCGCGAGCGACAGGGGTGGCAAGCGCCAGCGCTAGGGGTTTTCCGCGAGCCCGGAGGAGAGCCGGGGCCAGCTCTCAGGGGAACCCAGGGCAGTTCAGGCCGGATCGGGCAGGCCGATCAGGCGGTTCTCGCGCAGCGGCGAGCGGCCCGGCAGGTAGGGCTGCTCCGCTCCGGGCCCGGCGGCCTTCTCCAGGCCCTCGACGGCGGTCTTGGTCGAGACGGGGCAGGAGCCCGTGCTGCGCAGCGCGAGCGCCGCGGCGAGCCGCGCCTCGGCCTTGTCGCCGAGCTGGTGGCCGAAGTCGTCGGCCACCGTGCAGCCGGCGGTGGGCGTGAAGCCGTCGCTGTAGTCGCCGTAGCCCTGCTGGTTCACGCCCTTGAACTGGATCGCGAAGTAGGTGGTGCCGCAGTTGTCCTGCGGATAGAAGCCGTAGGGCTTGCCGCAGGTGGTGCCGCCGACCAGGTTGACGGTGACGCCCACGCCGCGCAGGCTGTTGATGACCGATTCGCTCGCCGAGCAGGTGTCGGGGCCGGTGAGCACCGTGACGCGCGAAAGGCCGAGCGTGGGCAGTGCCTGGCCGCTGCGGCTGGTGGTGACGAAGGGCGTGAGCGTCTGCGAGGCCGTCAGGTGGAACGGGTTCTTGTCGTTGAAGACCAGCTGTTCGAAGGTCTTGCCGGTCGTCGCCGAGGGCGACGCGATCATGTAGGCCAGCCGGCTCGCGATGAGCAGCTGGCCGCCGCCGTTGTAGCGCATGTCGAGCACGAGGTCCTGGATGCCTGCGCCCTGCTTGAAGGTGTTCACCGCATTGATGAGCAGCGACTCCGACGTGGTGATGTGGTCGTTGAACAGCAGGTAGCCCACGCGGCCGCTGCCGGTGTCGATGACCTGCACGTTCTGCACCGGCGTGCTGGTGATCTTCGCGGCCGTCAGCTGTACCGGCGACTGCGCCACGCCGTTCACCTCGAAGGTGAAGGTGTGCGACTCGCCGGCGGCCTTGGGCGACAGGGCGGCATTGATCGCGTTGACGTTGGCGGTGCCGGTGCTGCTGACGACGTTGATGCCGTCGATCGTGAGGATCTTCGCGCCGCGCTGCAGGCCCGCGTTGGTGGCGGGCGAGCCGGGCTCGACGAAGGCGATGCGGATGTCGCGCGGCGGCGAGCTGCGCACCGACGCCGTCTCCATGCCGTAGCCGGCCGAGACGCCGCCCTGCGTGAGCTGGCGGTAGACCTCGGTGTCGTAGGTGAAGTGGAAGCGGTCCTTGGCGCGGCCCGACGCCGTGGTGGCCGTCGTCTTGAGGACGTTGAACCAGGTGACGGGCGTGGCGTAGTCGGCGGCCTTGAGGGTGGTGGGCACTTCGCCGTACCAGAGGTAGGTTTCGTCGATCCAGCCGCGCACCCAGCTCTTCTCGTTGTCGATCGTGCCGCTGCGGTCGGGGTAGGCCGCATTGGTGTCCGGGTTGATGCCGCTGCGCGGCGATGCGCACAGGCCCGCGACGGTGACCGAGGCGACGATGCCGTCGCCGCCGCTCGGGGTGTTTGTCGGTGGCGTCGTGGTGCCCGGGATCAGGCCGATCGGCAGGCCACCGCCGCCGCCCCCTCCTCCACCGCCTCCGCAGCCCGCCAGAAGGAAAGCGGCAGCGAGCGCCGCGCCGGCGGCAGCCCATGCACCAGGACGCGGCAACCGCCGCGCGTCGTCGACCTTGCGAGAACCCACCATGCGCTCCTCCTCGTGCCCGCATCGACGGGCGGATGTTTTCGTTCTGCGCGGCGACGGCCGCCCCGAGCCTTCGGCTTGCCGCCGCCGGTGCTACTGCACGAAGCCCATGCCGCGCGACTCGCGCACTTCGGGCTTGATGCGGTGCTCGGCCTCGAGCTGGTCGAGAAACTCGCTCGCGGAGAACTCCGCGGCGAGGATATCGGTCTGCCGTTTCACTGCCGCGAAATCCCCCGGGCACAGCTGTGCAAGCTGCGCGAGCCGCGAACGCATGGCATTGGTCATGAGTTCGGCGTCGCCCGCGAGCGCCTCGGTGATGAACATGCGCTCGCGCTGCGCGGCGGTGAGCGGCATGAACTTGATCTTGAAGGTGAAGCGCCGCAGCGCCGCCTGGTCGAGCCGGTCGAGCAGGTTGGTGGTGCAGACGAAGACGCCGTTGAAGCGCTCCATGCCCTGCAGCATCTCGTTGACCTCGGTGACCTCGTAGGTGCGCTGCGCGCCGCGGCGGTCCTGCAGGAAGCTGTCGGCCTCGTCGAGCAGCAGCACGGCCTTTTCGGTCTCGGCCTCGCGGAACATGGCGGCCATGTTCTGCTCGGTCTCGCCGACGTACTTGCTCATGAGGTCGCTGGCCTGCTTGACGATCAGCGGACGGCCCACGGCCTTGGCGATGTGCTCCGCCAGCGCGGTCTTGCCGGTGCCGGGGGCGCCGTAGAAGCACAGCGTGCCGTGGCCGCGTGCCTTCAGCGCCTCGACGATGCGCGGGATCTCGAAGCGGGTCTCGACGTTGAGCATGTCGAGGTCGTAGGTGGTGACGCTGTGGCGCTCGCCGCGCGCGGCGTCGGCGGTGCCGAGAGCGAGGTCGGCATTGCGCAGCTGGCGCTCGATGAGCGTTTCCATCGAGGCGTCGTCCTCGGTACGGGCCAGCCCAGCGAAGCGCACCGCCGTGCGGATCTGCGCGGGCGTGAGGCCCTTGCGCCCGGCCAGCTTGGCGGTGAAGGCCTCGGACACGACCACGCCTTCGAGCGTCTTCTTCACGAGCTGCTCGCGCGCGCCGGGCGGCGGCGACTTGAGCTCGAGGTGATAGGCGAAGCGGCGACGGAATGCCGGGTCTATCTGCTCGATGCGGTTGGTGACCCACAGCGTGGGCACGGGGTTGGCCTCCAGGATCTGGTTGACCCAGGCCTTTCCGCTGACGCTGCCGCTGGTGGGCGCCGGGATCTGCTCGGCGCGCGCCATGAACTGCGCGGCCTCGGTGCTGATGGGCGGGAACACGTCCTCGACCTCGTCGAACAGCAGCGCGGCCTGCGCGCTGCCCTTGAGGAACACCTGCGCGATCTGCAGCGAGCGGTAGCGGTCGCGGCCGCTGAGCGAATTGCCGTCGCGGTCGGCGTACTCGACTTCGAAGAGCTCGAGCCCGGCGGCCTGCGCGACCACCTTGGCGAGCTCGGTCTTGCCGGTGCCGGGCGGGCCGTAGAGCAGCACGTTGACGCCCGGCTCCTTGCGCGCAACCGCCGCGCGCAGCAGCCTGACGAGCATCTGCGCGTCTTCCTGCACGAAGGAGAAGTCATGCGGCGTGAGCGCGCTCTTGGCCGAGGGGCGCGTGAACACGGCCATCAGCTCGTTGTGATCGCGGTACTCGCGCATGAGCACCGGCGGCAGCTTCTCGCTGACCTTCATCAGGTCGGCGAGGTCGGTGATGTTGTGCTCGGAGATGAGGTTCTCGACGAGCCCGATGCGCTCGAGCCGCGAGCCCGCGCGCAGCGCCTCGCCCACGTCGCTCGCGTTCACGCCGGCGATGTCGGCGATGGCGGCGTAGGCCTCGGGCGCGTTGTTGACCTTGAACTCGACCAGCAGCGAGCGCAGGTCGCGCTGGTAGCGCGCGAGCGTGCCGTAGAGCAGCAGCGCACGCTCGGCCTTGTTGAGCTGCAGCAGGCCCGCGAGGGCGTCGATGTTCTTCTCGACCAGCGTCGACTGCTTGCGCAACGCGTGCGTGAGCCAGTCGCGCGTGACAGCGAGCACAGATAGCAGGTCCTTGGGCTGGTCCTTCGCGTATTCGTCGAGATAGAAGAAGAGCGTGCCTTCCTCGTACGGTCCGCGCCACACGCCATGGCGCTCCAGCAGCGTGCGGCCGTCGAAGTCTTCCACGCCCTTCCAGGCTTCGTTGCCCGCGCAGCGGCGGCCGAGAAACTCGCGCAGCCGCTGCAGCACGGCGGCAGGCCACACCAGGTGCCGCCCCGTGAGCGAGAGCAGGCCGTTGATGTCGCGCCGCACGTTGAAGCGCGGCCCCTGCTTGGCGGCCAGGGTCAGCACGAAGTGCGAGCACATGAGCTCGAGCACCGGCGCCTCCTTGAGTCCAGGCGACGGCAATGCCTGCCCGCGTACCGCAGCAGCCACGACATCGACACCCGCACGCTTGGCCATCAGGCAACCTCCAACGAGGACAATTTCGGACAGACCATAACGCAGACTTTTGGCTTCGGGAAGACCGTGAAAGGGTAAAAACCCTGATGGGTGCGATTCCAGCCACAATGCGCGCCATGGTCGGAATCCAGGAAATCGAGCGCGCCGCGGCGCGCCTGCAAGGTCAGGTGCTCAACACGCCGTGCGTGGAGTCACGCACCCTGTCGGAAATCGTCGGCGCGCAGGTGTTCCTGAAATTCGAGAACCTGCAGTTCACATCCTCGTTCAAGGAACGGGGCGCATGCAACAAGCTGGTGGATCTTTCCGAGAACGGTACACGCGGAGTGATCGCCATGTCTGCCGGCAACCATGCGCAGGGTGTGGCCTATCACGCGCAGCGGCTCGGACTGCGGGCGCTGATCGTGATGCCGCGCTTCACGCCCGGCGTGAAGATCGAACGCACGCGCGGCTTCGGCGCCGAGGTGGTGCTGCACGGCGACACGCTGGAAGCGGCGCGAACCCATGCCTTCGAGCTTGCTCAGCGCGAGGGGCTGACCTTCGTGCATCCCTACGACGACGAGGCGATCATCGCGGGCCAGGGCACGGTGGCGCTGGAGATGCTCGACGCAGTGCCCGATCTCGACGCGCTGGTGATATCGGTGGGCGGCGGCGGGCTGATCGCCGGCATGGCGGTGGCCGCGCGCGAACGCAAGCCCGACATCGAGATCGTCGGCGTGCAGACGACGCGCTTTCCGGCGATGGTCAATGCGGTGAAGGGCACGCACCACGCGCAGGGCAACAGCACGATCGCCGAGGGTATCGCGGTCGGCACGCCGGGCGTGCTGACGCAGCAGATCATCGCGAGCAAGGTCGACGACCTGCTGCTGGTGGACGAAGGCGACATCGAGCAGGGCGTGCTGATGCTGCTCGAGATCGAGAAGACTCTGGTCGAAGGCGCCGGCGCGGCCGGGCTGGCGGCGCTGATCCGGCATCCGGAGCGCTTCCGGGGCAAGCGCGTGGGGCTGGTTCTGTCCGGGGGCAATATCGATCCGCTGCTGCTCGCGGCGATCATCGAGCGCGGGATGGTCCGGGCCGGGCGACTGGCCCGGGTGCGTGTCAGCGCGCGCGACGTGCCCGGCTCATTGGCCCGGATCACGGCCACCGTGGCCGAAGCGGGCGCTAACGTCGACGAGGTTCACCATCAGCGCGCCTTCACCATGCTGGCAGCGCAGAACGTCGACGTCGAGCTGGTGCTGCAGACGCGCGGGCGGGCCCACTTGGCCGGCGTGCTGGCCGCGCTGAAGGACGCGGGCTTCGAGGCGGAAGAGCAGCATTGAGGGGCGAGATCAACCCCAGAATGCCCCATTCGGGGGCTCGCAACCCCCTAGACCGGCTGGAGACGCCCCGCCGGTAAAATGCCATCAGTTTGTCAATTGCGTATTCGAGGAATTTCCCGATGTCCAATCCCACTCCCGTCGAGCCGAGCCAAGGCGCGGCCGTCGAACACGACGCCGTAGAGTCGGTCGTTCACCTGATGCCGCTGGTGCTTCCCCTGGCCGGCGGCGTGCTGATGCTGCTGCTGGCATCCATCGCCGTCTTCATGGCCTGACGCTGACAGGCGTTAGCGCCTTTGTCTGCGGGCGGTGCGGCCCGCACTGACGCAATCTCCCGAAGCGAAACGTTTTCTCAAACGGACCTCCGTGCCTGAGCTGGCGCGGCGTCCCGTTCGGAAAGACGATTTTTCAACTTAGGAGATTTTCCGATGAACGCACCCACGATGAAGGGCCTCACCATTCAGGCGCCCTCATACGTCAAGAACGCAAAGCTGATTGCCTGGGTGGCCGACATGGCCGCGCTGTGCAAACCCGAAGCCATCCACTGGTGCGATGGGAGCAAGGAAGAGTACGACCGCCTCTGCCAGCAACTGGTGGACGCCGGCACCTTCCGGAAGCTCAACCCGGCCAAGCGCCCCAACTCCTTCCTCGCGGTGTCCGATCCGAGCGACGTCGCGCGCGTGGAAGATCGCACTTACATCTGCTCCGAGCAGAAGGAAAACGCCGGCCCGACCAACAACTGGATGGCCCCCGCCGAGATGCGCGCGACGCTGCAGCCGCTGTTCGACGGCTGCATGAAGGGCCGCACGATGTACGTCGTGCCGTTCAGCATGGGCCCGCTGGGCTCGCCGATCGCGCACATCGGCATCGAGCTTTCCGACTCGCCCTACGTGGCGGTCAACATGCGCATCATGACCCGCATGGGCAAGGCCGTTTACGAGGTGCTGGGCGCCGACGGCGAGTTCGTGCCCTGCGTGCACACCGTAGGCGCGCCGCTCGAGGCTGGCCAGAAGGACGTCGCCTGGCCCTGCAACAAGACCAAGTACATCGTCCACTACCCTGAGACGCGCGAGATCTGGAGCTATGGCTCGGGCTACGGCGGCAACGCGCTGCTGGGCAAGAAGTGCTTTGCGCTGCGCATCGCCTCCAACATGGGCCGCGACGAGGGCTGGCTGGCCGAACACATGCTGATCCTGGGCGTGACGAACCCCGAGGGCAAGAAGTACCACGTGGCCGCCGCTTTCCCCAGCGCCTGTGGCAAGACCAACTTCTCGATGCTGGTGCCGCCGGCAGGTTTCGAAGGCTGGAAGGTCACGACCATCGGCGACGACATCGCCTGGATCAAGCCGGGCAAGGACGGCCGCCTGTATGCCATCAATCCCGAGGCGGGCTACTTCGGCGTGGCGCCCGGCACCAACATGCTGACCAACCCGAACTGCATGGACAGCCTGCACCACGACGTGATCTTCACGAACGTCGCGCTCACCGATGACGGCGACGTCTGGTGGGAAGGCATGGAGCAAGACACCAAGACACTGCCCGAGCACCTGACCGATTGGCAGGGCAAGGACTGGACGCCGCAGATCGCGAAGGAAACCGGCGCCAAGGCTGCGCATCCGAACTCGCGCTTCACCGTGGCTGCGACGAATAACCCGGCGCTCGACGATGCCTGGGACGATCCGAAGGGCGTGGCCATCGACGCGTTCATCTTCGGCGGCCGTCGTTCGACCACCGTTCCGCTGGTGACCGAGGCCCGCAACTGGGTCGAAGGCGTCTATATGGCCGCGACCATGGGCTCGGAAACCACCGCAGCTGCCGCTGGTCAGCAGGGCGTGGTGCGGCGCGACCCGTTCGCGATGCTGCCGTTCATGGGCTACAACATGAGCGACTACTTCCAGCACTGGCTCAACCTGGGCAAGAAGCTGGAGGCCGCGGGCGCCAAGCTCCCGAAGATCTACACGACCAACTGGTTCCGCAAGGGTGCTGACGGCAAGTTCGTCTGGCCTGGCTATGGCGAGAACATGCGCGTGCTGAAGTGGATGATCGATCGCGTCGAAGGTAACAAGACCGAAGGCGTGGATCACATCACCGGTGTGAGCCCGCGCTATGAAGATCTGAACTGGACGGGCCTGAACTTCAGTGCCGAGCAATTCGCGACGGTTACCAGCATCGACAAAGCGGCTTGGGAAGCTGAGTTGAAGCTGCATGCGGAGCTGTTCCAGCAGCTCGAGCATCATCTGCCAAAGGAACTGCCGGAGACGAAGGCGGCGATCGAGCAGCGTCTGGCAGCCTGATAGCCGACTGCTTCAAAGTAAAAAGCCCGATGGGGATTCCATCGGGCTTTTTTATTTCCGCTCGGAGCGCATTCGAACCAAATCAATTAGCTGAGGATTTTTTGTTGGATCTAGTAGCCGCAGGCGCAGCCGAGGTGAACATTTCAGGCCTGCACAATCTCTAGCTGCTTCTCGGTATTTTCCGTTTCCGCGACTGCAAAGCAAAAACCCCCAGCCGATATTCGACTGGGGGTTTCTGGGCTGTAAGAGCCTGACGATGACCTACTTTCACACGGGAACCCGCACTATCATCGGCGCTGAGTCGTTTCACTGTCCTGTTCGGGATGGGAAGGAGTGGGACCAACTCGCTATGGTCATCAGGCATAAAGGGTTGTCTGATTGATCACGTGATCAATCAAACGAATTCATAGAGTTTGGAATCAGCTTTGGCGAATTGTTTTGAATGCGTCAACTTGGCATAACACCTTGATCTGACTGATCAAAGTTATAGGGTCAAGCCGCACGAGCAATTAGTATCAGTTAGCTTAACGCATTACTGCGCTTCCACACCTGACCTATCAACGTCCTGGTCTTGAACGACTCTTCAGGGGGCTCAAGGCCCCGGCAGATCTCATCTTGAAACGAGTTTCCCGCTTAGATGCTTTCAGCGGTTATCTCTTCCACACTTAGCTACTCGGCAATGCCACTGGCGTGACAACCGATACACCAGAGGTGTGTCCACTCCGGTCCTCTCGTACTAGGAGCAGGCTTCCTCAAATCTGCAGCGCCCACGGAAGATAGGGACCAAACTGTCTCACGACGTTTTAAACCCAGCTCACGTACCTCTTTAAATGGCGAACAGCCATACCCTTGGGACCGGCTACAGCCCCAGGATGAGATGAGCCGACATCGAGGTGCCAAACACCGCCGTCGATATGAACTCTTGGGCGGTATCAGCCTGTTATCCCCAGAGTACCTTTTATCCGTTGAGCGATGGCCCTTCCATACAGAACCACCGGATCACTATGTCCTGCTTTCGCATCTGCTCGACTTGTCAGTCTCGCAGTTAAGCACGCTTATGCCATTGCACTATCGTCACGATGTCCGACCGTAACTAGCGTACCTTCGAACTCCTCCGTTACGCTTTGGGAGGAGACCGCCCCAGTCAAACTGCCTACCATGCACTGTCCCCGATCCAGATAATGGACCTAGGTTAGAACCTCAAACACACCAGGGTGGTATTTCAACGTTGGCTCCACAAGATCTAGCGACCCTGCTTCAAAGCCTCCCACCTATCCTACACAGATCTGTTCAAAGTCCAATACAAAGCTACAGTAAAGGTTCATGGGGTCTTTCCGTCTTTCCGCGGGGAGATTGCATCATCACAAACATTTCAACTTCGCTGAGTCTCAGGAGGAGACAGTGTGGCCATCGTTACGCCATTCGTGCAGGTCGGAACTTACCCGACAAGGAATTTCGCTACCTTAGGACCGTTATAGTTACGGCCGCCGTTTACTGGGACTTCAATCAAGAGCTTGCACCCCATCATTTAATCTTCCAGCACCGGGCAGGCGTCACACCCTATACGTCCACTTTCGTGTTTGCAGAGTGCTGTGTTTTTAATAAACAGTCGCAGCCACCGATTTTTTGCAACCCATTCATGCTCCGTTGTTCACTTCACACTAATAGGGCACACCTTCTTCCGAAGTTACGGTGTCAATTTGCCGAGTTCCTTCTCCTGAGTTCTCTCAAGCGCCTTAGAATACTCATCTCGCGCACCAGTGTCGGTTTGCGGTACGGTCGTGTGTAGCTGAAGCTTAGTGGCTTTTCCTGGAACCTCGTTCAGTCACTTCACCAGCAAGCTGGCTCGATCGTTGGCCTCGGTATATGTGCACCGGATTTGCCTAATGCACGCCTACATCCAACTAAACCGGGATATCCAACACCCGGATGACCTATTAAGATCCGTCCCCACATCGCACTACACATCGGTACAGGAATATTGACCTGTTTCCCATCAGCTACGCATCTCTGCCTCGCCTTAGGGGCCGACTCACTCTACGCCGATGAACGTTGCGTAGAAAACCTTGCGCTTACGGCGAGGGGGCTTTTCACCCCCTTTAACGCTACTCATGTCAGCATTCGCACTTCTGATACCTCCAGCACGCTTTACAACGCACCTTCACAGGCTTACAGAACGCTCTCCTACCACTTGCAATAAATTGCAAATCCGCAGCTTCGGTAACTGGCTTAGCCCCGTTACATCTTCCGCGCAGGACGACTCGATCAGTGAGCTATTACGCTTTCTTTAAATGATGGCTGCTTCTAAGCCAACATCCTGACTGTTTTAGCCTTCCCACTTCGTTTCCCACTTAGCCAATTTTAGGGACCTTAGCTGGCGGTCTGGGTTGTTTCCCTCTTGAGTCCGGACGTTAGCACCCGGTGCTCTGTCTCCCAAGCTGTACTCTTCGGTATTCGGAGTTTGCCTTGGTTTGGTAAGTCGCCATGACCCCCTAGCCAAAACAGTGCTCTACCCCCGAAGGTAATACTTGAGGCACTACCTAAATAGTTTTCGGAGAGAACCAGCTATTTCCAAGTTTGTTTAGCCTTTCACCCCTATCCACAGCTCATCCGCTAGTTTTGCAACACTAGTCGGTTCGGACCTCCAGTACCTGTTACGGCACCTTCATCCTGGCCATGGATAGATCACTTGGTTTCGGGTCTACACCCAGCGACTGATCGCCCTATTCGGACTCGATTTCTCTACGGCTTCCCTATTCGGTTAACCTTGCCACTGAATGTAAGTCGCTGACCCATTATACAAAAGGTACGCAGTCACCCTTGCGGGCTCCTACTTTTTGTAAGCACGCGGTTTCAGGATCTATTTCACTCCCCTCCCGGGGTTCTTTTCGCCTTTCCCTCACGGTACTAGTTCACTATCGGTCAATGATGAGTATTTAGCCTTGGAGGATGGTCCCCCCATATTCAGACAGGATTTCTCGTGTCCCGCCCTACTTGTCGTTAGCTCAGTACCACACAGGTCATTTCACGTACGGGGCTATCACCCGCTATGGCCAGCCTTTCCAAGCTGTTCCGTTATGTCTTGTGCTATCACTAACAGGCTTCTCCGATTTCGCTCGCCACTACTTTCGGAATCTCGGTTGATGTCTTTTCCTCGAGCTACTGAGATGTTTCAGTTCACCCGGTTCGCCTCGCATGACTATGTATTCATCATGCGATACCTTTCGGTGGGTTTCCCCATTCGGAAATCTCCGGATCAAAGCTAATTTGCCAGCTCCCCGAAGCTTATCGCAGGCTATCACGTCCTTCG